>NZ_LAIJ01000001.1 GCF_001449115.1 Occallatibacter gabretensis
TCCATATGACGGAGGCCGAGTTCGAGCAGACCGGCCGTGCCGGTGCGCACATCTGCTCCTGTCCCACAACCGAACGAAATCTCGGTGACGGCATCTTCCCCGCCGATCGTGCTGCACGTCTCGGTATTCCTATCTGCCACGGGACCGACAGCCAGGCCCAGATCGACATTCTCGAAGATGCCCGCCAGACCGAATATCATCTACGCTTGCTCCATCATGAGCGCGGCATCCTCGATGCCAACGGCAACATAGGCTCGTACCTGTTCCATTGCGCCACGGCATGGGGCTACAGTGCCCTGGGCCTCAATGGAGGGCTGCTTCACCCCGACTTGGGCCAGCCTGCCGACTTCTTCACCGCAGACCTTAACGACCTTGCACTCCTCGGTGCAGACAAGCAATCGCTCGCCGCGCAAGCCGCATTCGCTCTCGGCCGCCCCGCCATCCGCGACGTCGCAGTCGCCGGTAAACTCGTCCTCGTCGATGGCCATCACCCGCACGAAGAAGCCATCCGCACCCGCTACCAGTCCATTCAGCGTCAATTCGCGCAGGAGGCCCCATGAATCTCACCGAAGCTCGCATTATCCGTGCCCCTCGCGGAACCCAACTCCGCTGCAAAGGCTGGCAGCAAGAGGCCGCGCTCCGCTGCCTCATGAACAACCTCGATCCCGAAGTCGCCGAGCGTCCCTCTGATCTAGTCGTTTATGGTGGCATCGGCCGCGCCGCGCGCAACTGGGAGTCCTATCACGCCATCGTCCGCGAGCTTGAGCAGCTCGGCAACGAGGAAACTCTCCTCGTCCAATCCGGCAAGCCCGTCGCCGTCTTCCCCACGCACGATCTCGCCCCGCGGGTCATCATCGCCAACTCCAATCTCGTCGGCAAATGGGCCACTTGGGAGCACTTCCATGAGCTCGACCGCAAGGGCCTCATCATGTATGGCCAGATGACTGCCGGCAGCTGGATCTACATCGGCACGCAGGGCATCCTGCAGGGAACATTCCAGACCTTCGCCGCTCTCGCGGACCGTCACTTCGGCGGTTCCCTGAAAGGCAGGCTCGTCGTCACCGGCGGTGTAGGGGGCATGGGCGGAGCGCAACCACTCGCCGTCACACTCAATGACGGCGTCGTCCTTGCCATCGACGTGGACCGCTCGCGCATTCAGCGGCGCGTAGACACACGCTATTGCGACACCCTCACCGAAGATCTTGACGAAGCCCTTACTCTCTGTGAAACCGCCCGACGCGAAGGCCGTCCGCTCTCCGTCGGTCTCGTCGGAAACTGCGCCGAAATCCTTCCTGAAATCGTTCGTCGAGGCGTAGTCATTGACGTCGTCACCGACCAGACCTCCGCCCACGATCCGCTCAACGGCTATGTTCCGCAAGGCTTCTCGCTTGAGCAGGCCGCACAACTCCGCACCGGCAATCCTGAAGAATACGTGCGCCGCTCCACCGAAACGATGGTCGTTCACGTCAACGCCATGCTCGCCTTGCAGCGCGCCGGTGCCATCACCTTTGATTACGGCAATAACATCCGCCGCTTCGCCTTTGACGCTGGCTGCACTGATGCATTCCTCATTCCCGGCTTCGTGCCCGAGTACATTCGTCCGCTCTTCTGCACCGGCTCTGGTCCCTTCCGCTGGGTCGCACTCTCTGGCGACCCTAAGGACATTGAGCGCACCGACCAACTTGCCCTTGAGCTCTTCCCGGAAAATGAAATCCTTACTCGCTGGCTGCGCCTCGTTCGAGGCCGCTTCGCTTTCCAGGGTCTGCCTGCGCGCATCTGCTGGCTTGGCTACGGCGAACGGCAGCGTATGGGCGAAGCGATAAATGACCTTGTTCGCAAAGGTGAGCTTGCTGCCCCCGTTGCTATCGGACGCGACCATCTCGACACCGGCTCGGTAGCCAGTCCCTACCGCGAAACTGAAAAGATGCTTGATGGCTCTGACGCTATTGCCGACTGGCCGCTCCTCAACGCGCTGCTCAACACGGCATCCGGAGCCACCTGGGTCAGCTTCCATCACGGTGGAGGAGTCGGGATGGGCTATTCGCTTCACGCCGGCCAAGTCACCGTCGCTGACGGCACAGACAATGCTGCCAAACGCATCGCCCGCGTTTTGAACAATGATCCTGGCATCGGTGTCGCCCGCCACGTCGACGCTGGTTACGATCTGGCCAAACAAACCGCCAGCGAACGCGGCATCCACATACCCATGGCAGGGAAGTGACGTGTCCCAAGCGCTCGCCATTGTCAACATCGGTCAGCTCGTCACGCTCTTCGGGCCATCGCATCCGCGCGTGGGAAGGGAGCTGGGCGAGCTTGGCATCATCCCCAACGCTGCCATCCTTATCGAAGATGACCTCATCACGGCTACAGGTACATACGCCGACCTCAGGCTGCAAATTCCGCCCGACGCAGCCATCATTGATGCCGAAAGCCGTTGTGTTACGCCCGGTTTCATTGACGCTCACACCCATCTAGTCTTTGCCGGCAACCGCGCCGCCGAATTTGAGCAGCGTATCGCAGGCGAGACCTATCAGCAGATCGCAGCCGCTGGCGGAGGCATTCTCTCGACTGTCCGCCAGACTCGCGCATCCAGCGAAGAAGATCTTCTCGCCGCTGCCTGCGTTCATCGCAACTGGATGCTTCGCACAGGCACCACCACCATCGAAGCCAAGTCCGGCTACGGCCTTGATCTCGACACGGAACTCCGCATCCTCCGCGTCCTAAAGCGCCTCCACGAAGAAGGCCCCACACACATCCTGCCCACACTCCTCGCCGCACACACCGTGCCGCCGGAGTTCACGCAGAATCGTGCTGAATACATCCAGCTCGTAGTCGAAGAGATTATCCCCGCAGCCGCATCGCAACGCCTCGCTCGCTACTGCGATGTCTTCTGCGACGATTATGCTTTTACCGTCGAAGAATCCCGCATCATTCTCGAATGCGCTAAGCGTCACGGTCTTGGCCTTCGCATTCACGCCGAGCAGTTTCGTCCCGGCACCGGGGCCTCTCTCGCAGCCGAACTCGGCGCAGCTACGGCCGATCACCTTGAAACTGTTACTGAAAACACACTCCAACAACTCAAAGCAGCAGGCGCGCAGCCTGTCCTGCTTCCCGGCTCTGTCTTCGCACTCAGCCGCACGCAATACCCGCCCGCTCGTGCCATGATCGAGCTCGGCCTTCCAATCGTTCTCGCCACGGATTTTAACCCCGGCTCTTCGCCCGTCACATCCATGCCGTTTATTCTCTCGCTGGCTTGTCTGCAAATGCGCCTCACGCCTGCGGAAGCCCTCACCGCCGCCACCATCAATGCCGCACACAGCCTCGACCTCGGCGCACGCATCGGTTCTCTCGAAGCTGGCAAGCAGGCCGACCTTCTTATTCACGGATTTCACGATTATCGCGAACTAGCCTACTTCATCGCCGCGCCCGCACGCCCTCGCGTTTTCATCGCAGGCAAGGAAGTCACAACATGAATGCCGCAGAAATTCTCCGTGAGCTTGTAGCGATTCCGACTCCCTCTGCTGTTTCTAATCTTCCGCTGATCGATTGGGTGGTGAATTATCTTCAAACGCGAGGCTGGCAAGCCAGCCTCTTTCCCTACACAGATGAAAGCGGAATAGATAAGGCCAATCTCGTCGCGCGCCCATCGGGAACGTCGACGCAGGCGGCCATCGCTCTTGCATTCATCTGTCACACTGACACCGTACCGTTCTCAACTTCCTGGACTGAAGCGCTTCAACTCCGCCAGGAAGGCCAGTTTCTTCATGGCTGTGGCGCTTGTGATGTGAAAGGCTCTCTAGCCTGCTTTCTCGCAGCTGTTGATTCCATCAGCGCACAGCAAACGCGTTACGATATTGCTCTCATCCTCACCGCCGACGAAGAAATCGGCTGCAAAGGTATGGAGCGCCTGCTTGCACAGACAAATTTGCACATCCGCTCAGCAATCGTAAGCGAGCCTACCTCTCTGCGCCCCGGTATTGCCGGCAAAGGCTACGGCCTTGCCCGCATCACTGCTCGCGGAGCCGAAGCTCACTCCGCTTTTCCATCTGAGGGCAGTTCCGCCATTGTTGCAGCTGCCGAGCTTATTGTCCGTATTCAACAACTTGAAACCGTCCGCCAGCAGCCGCCTGACACCCTCTTCGACCCGCCCCACACAACGATCAACGTGGGCACCATACATGGCGGCACGGCTAAGAATATTGTTGCTGGGGAATGTACATTTCTCGTCGAGTGGCGTCCCACGCCCGATGATCCGTCACAAGCAGTACTGCAAGCTTTGCAATCACTCGCCGCATCTGCCGAAACCGCGAACCCCCGCATCCATATTCAAGTTGAACTGCTTCGCGCCGAGTCGGGTTTTTCTCCATCTGCGTCAGGTCCGTTACGCCAGCGTCTCGAAGCTCTTGCCCCTCGTACTGCTATCGGTATCAGCTTCGGTTCAGAAGCCACCCGAATCGCCCGCGTTGCGCAGGAAGTTATCGTCATCGGTCCGGGCGACATGCACACAGCGCATTCCGATCGCGAATGTGTTCCAGTGGCAGAGCTTGATGAGTGGACTGCAATCCTGCGCTCATTGATTACACGCGTGGAGTCATAACACCGCACGTCAAGCCGCAGACACAGCCTTCCTTTGTTTTCGCTGCTCCAGCAGAAACACCACCACGCCCGCACCCATCAGCACTGCACATCCGCCGACCACTTTTACGACTGCCAGAAGCTTGTTTGGCTCATCTTCAGCGGGAATCGCAGAAAGCACGATCGTTGCCGCTGTACTCACTAGCCCAAGTCCTGCCAGCGCAATCGCTACCGGCTTTCCGCCAGGTACGCGTCGCACCTCCGGCCCTGCGGGCCTCGCCTGCAGCCGGATCATGGCGCCGAACAGAAACAAATACGGCACAAAATAGGAGAGAAATCCCATTGCTACCAGCACGTCATAAGCCCCGCGAACACTGGTTCCCGCTTGCCCTAACAGAGCCACCACAATCCCTGCCAGTCCGTACACCCCAATCGCTACCCACGGCGTCCGGTATCGCGGATGAATCTTTGCGAATGCCTCCGGTAGATACCGGTCAATCCCCGCCACAAATGGTAACCGCGAAGTTGACGAGAGATACGCTGCTGCTCCTCCCACTGCATTCAATGCCACCAGCAGAGCCACCGGCGCTACGAGCCATCCCATGCCCAGCTTTCCACTCAGCATGTGAATTCCATTCACAAACCCATCTGGTCCACCTACCGCATCGCTGGGTAGAGCCACCAGCAGAGCGGAAGTTCCCGCCATGTATGCAAATGCCAGGATGCTTCCCCCCGTCAGGATCGCCAGGGGAATGGTCTTTCGCGGATTCACGATCTCATCGCCCATCGAGGAGGCCGATTCGAATCCACCAAACGCAAAAAACACGCTGGACCAGAAGATTGCATTATTCAGGGTCCAATGTGGTATCAGCGCAGCACGGTTAAAGTGCGTTACCGAGCCAAACCGCAGATACGCAATCACACCCAGCACGAGCAGAATGCCCATCGGAATAAGGGTGCCAATTGCGGCAGTGTTGTTCAGCCACTTGCCCACATTTACACCGACAATGTTCGCAAGCGTGATCACTGCCAGCCATACTGCAGCAAAACAAAGATAGTAAACCGCACTTGCACGTAAGCCCTGAGCCCGAGTTCCAAACGCAAACAGTACGCTCGCCGCGCCAAAGTACAGCACGCCGGAAAAATACGGCAGGTTGCTCATCCAGTAGGTCCAGGCCGTAATAAATCCTGCGAAGTCTCCAAAGGCCTCGCGAGCCCAGATATAGATTCCACCTTCTTCCGGATGCCTGGACGAAAGCTCCATCACGCTCGCTGCCAACGGGACAAAAAATCCAACCAGCGCTGCCACCCAGACGATCAGAATGCTCGGCCCAGCGGCCGCTGCTGTCGCCGTCCAGCGGATGCTCATTCCGCTCATTACATAAAACAGCACCAGGTCGCGGAAGCGAATGCCGCGTTTCAGGGTAGGAGCCGTGGCCATATATTCAGCGCAGCATAGCAGAGCGAGCTTAGAGCGCGAATCTAGATCGTATGAAGATCCTTCAGAACCGCCATTGCCGCATTGCGCCCATTCACGCCGATCACGCTTCCACCCGGATGCGTGCATGCCCCGCAGAGATAGAACCCCGACATTGGCGTTCGTGCCGTCAGCCGCCTGTGCCACATGTATGCAGGCAGGCACTCGCCCTGAAAGATATGACCACCTGTCAGACCTACCTTCTCTTCAATATCAGGTGGTCCCATCACCTGCGCGTCAATCACCGCTGTATCGATATTCGAGCAGAATCGCCCTAGTGATCCTAGAGCCAGTGCCCGCACTTCATCGCGCCGCGTATTCCAGTTACCGCTTGCAAAGGTGTATGGCACATACTGCGCGAAGACGCTCATGGTATGCGTTCCTTTTGGCGCGATGCTCGCATCATGCACGCTCTGGAAATACAGCTCACACCACAACTGCTCCGGCAGTTCTCCACGCTTTGCCGCTGCGAAGCCTGCCTTCCACTCATCCTTCGTCAGCGGCGCATTGATCTGGCCATAATGATGCGCCTCATTTGTTCCGGGTCTAGCTGTAAAGTTCGGCAGTTCGCGCAAGTGCACATTCAGTTTCACCGTGCAGCCTTCAATGGGGACCTGTTCAATGCGTCTGCGCCACTCTGCATTTGCCTGCGCGCCCAGCAGCGACAGGGTTCTCACCGGGTCTGCATTCGATACGACCGTTCGCGCTGCAATCCACTCGCCGCCTTCGAGGCGGACTCCCTCGCCGGGCACAATCTCCGCGACTGGTATGCCGGAAATTACTGTCGCGCCCGCTTCCTGTGCCGCATCGCAAAAGTAGAACGACACCATTCCCATGCCGCCCTTGACGTAGCCCCACATTCCCGGCATTCCGCCCAAGCGGCCCGACGAATGATGAAACCGGATCGATGCCGTCCCTTTATCGAACGGGCTTGCATTCGTGCCAATCACGCCCTGTCCCAGATAGGCGGTCTGCAGCCGCTCATCGCTGAGGTACCGTTCTACAAGCTCTGCCATTGACCAGTCGAACAGCAGCCCGCGTGTCTCTTCGTCGGAACCCAGCCGTTGCTCAATCTCTTCCTCGGTCGGCGCATCGTTCAGCCAAAGATCACCATCGCCGGCGGGTCGTAGTGTATCTCTCAGCCTGCGAATTATGTCGTTCATTGCTTTCCAACCATCCACATCGCCGGGAGCAAGCGCGCGCACCTCTGCTTCGCAGCGTGCGTCATCGTCCCACAGCTGGATGCTTGTTCCATCCAGAAACGGCACAAAGAGACCATTCACCGCCGGAGTCCAGTGGAACCCCCGTCGCATTAACCCAAGATCTTCAATCACGCGCGGATGCAACAGTCCTGCCAGGTAGGCGCACGGCGACATCCTCACGCCGGGAAATGGTTCTTCAATCGTGCAGGCGCCACCGACGCGCTTTCGGCTTTCAATTACCAGCACGCGCTGCCCCGCCTGGGCGAGATAGGCCGCACATGCCAGGCCATTATGCCCAGCGCCAACAACGATTACGTCCCAGGTTTTCGCAGCCAGTTCGCGCACTGGGACCGGCAAGCCGATTTCGCCCAGGACTGCGGCAGTCGGTGAACCCATCTTTCTCCCCGTTACAGTCTGCAGATCAGCAATTCGCGCTCGTAAATCATTTCCGGCGGTAAGTGATCATGCAGATCGATAAACAGTCCTTCGTGATCGATCACTTCCTTGCGCCACGCAGCATGGTCTACCTTCATGAGCTCGTCAAATTCCGCCCGTTCAAACTTTAAACCGCTCCAATCGATATCTTCATATCGCGGAACCCACCCGATCGCTGTCTCACGGCCATGGGTGTGTCCTTGCACCCGTTCCACGATCCATCGCAGGACGCGCATATTCTCGCTGAATCCCGGCCATAGAAACTTGCCGTTCTCATCCTTGCGGAACCAGTTCACATGAAAGATTCGCGGCGTTGTGTCGAGCCCTCGCTGCATCTTCAGCCAGTGCCGGAAATAGTCCCCCATGTGATATCCGCAGAAGGGAAGCATTGCCATCGGATCGCGCCGCACACGTCCCACAGCGCCAGTTGCAGCTGCTGTCGTTTCTGATCCCATCGTCGCGCCGATGTAGACGCCACTGCTCCAGTTGAATGCCTGGTACACCAGCGGCAGCGTGGTGCTTCTACGGCCGCCAAAAATAATTGCACTGATTGGCACGCCCACCGGCGACTCCCAATCTTTATCCATCGTTGGGCACTGTGCAGCCGGCGCCGTAAACCGCCCATTCGGATGAGCGGCTGTACGCCCGGTCGTTTCGCCGATCTCGGGCGTCCACCGTTCACCGCGCCAGTCTTCGCATTCCGCGGGAGGCTGGTCTGTCATGCCCTCCCACCACACGCCGCCTTGCGGCGTGAGTGCCACATTGGTAAAAATAGAGTTCTTGCTCAGGGTTGCCATTGCTGCCGGATTGGTCTTCGCGCTCGTGCCCGCTGCGACGCCGAAAAATCCTGCCTCCGGATTGATTGCTCTCAGTTGCCCGTTGGCATCCGGCCGGATCCACGCAATATCATCGCCCAGCGTTGATACTTTCCAGCCCTTCATGGCTTTGGGCGGAATCATCATTGCGAAATTCGTCTTTCCACACGCCGAAGGAAACGCCGCTGCTACATACGTCTTCTCGCCATCAGGGCTCTGCACGCCTAGGATCAGCATGTGCTCAGCCATCCAGCCTTCGTCGCGAGCGATATTCGAGGCAATGCGCAGCGCAAAACATTTCTTGCTCAGCAGCGCATTGCCGCCATATCCCGAGCCAAACGACCAGATCTCGCGCGTTTCCGGAAAATGTGCAATGTACTTCTCGTCGTTGCAGGGCCATGGCACATCTTCGTCGCCCGGCTCCAGCGGCATGCCTACGCTGTGCATGCAGGGGACTACGCGCTTGATATCTTTATCAATCTCTGCAAAGACCGGCGAGCCAATCCGCGCCATGATCCGCATGCTCACCACAACATAGGGCGAGTCCGTCAGCTGCACGCCGATTCCTGACATCGGCGAGCCCACTGGCCCCATGCTGAAGGGCAGCACATACATCGTTCGCCCGCGCATGCAACCCTTGAACAACTGCTTCAGCTTCCGACGCATTGCATATGGGTCTTCCCAGTTGTTCGTTGGTCCCGCCGCGTCTTTAGAGAGGGAACAGATGAACGTGCGGTCCTCCACCCTTGCTACATCGCTCGGAGCAGACCGCGCCAGAAAACATCCGGGCCACAATTTCTGGTTGAGCCGGCGAAACGTCCCGGCCTCTACCAGGCGGTCGCATAGAAACTCATACTCAGCCTGAGAGCCATCTACCCAGTGGATCGCGTCGGGGCGGCAAAGCTCTGCCATCTTCTCCACCCAGCGGATCAGATGTTTATTGGTTGTGAGAGTTTTTGTTCCAAAAGAAGGGCGGCGGGCAGGGGAAGCAACTTTCATTGGTGCGATAAGCTCCTGCAGAGCATTTTACGCGCCGCGCCGTCGTCTTATCGCGAGCCCGAGGCTAGCTCTTCCATACTGTCAGCGATCACGATGAACATGCGCGACTATGGCTGTTGTCCAATAGGTGCATCGCAATGTGATACGCAGGGCAATGCAGGGCGGGGAATGTGGTTCCTTGTTGGCCGAAGGCGCCGGTACAGAAGTACAGAATTACAGAGTTAATACTCAAAAAATAGCGTTTTTCTTTTAATTTTTCGTTTTTAAGTATAATTGAATCAACTATTTAAATGCGAAATTAAGTGTGCGAAAATACGTCCAAATCCCGGTGAAACTGCATCTTTTGTGACGGTTTTCAGGCTACTTCCTGACGAATGAGAAGGTTGTGGAATTTCGCTATGGTTTTAGTGTGGCAGAATCCGCGAATTAATGTGCAAATTATCTGAAAGAAAATTTGAGTGAGACAGTCTCTGACGAACCGAGTGGTTACTTTCTCGATTCGTCAGAGATTGACTAGTACCGCCAGCTCGTCAAATCTGACCCTGCTGGAGCTGTCTTCTGAATTTGCTCCAGTATCTTCGGCAGATACATGGTGTTGTAGTGCAGACGCGAAAGCGCGTTTGGCAGCGTGGGATCGCCATTCCAACAATGCTCAGCCCGCGGCCCATACGTCACTTCGCCGCCATAGGGAGGGTTCTTTGTGTCCTTGAGGAAATCCTCCATCCGATATACCGCGTTATTCAGAAAATAGGTATCGTCTGACCCCACATAGATGTGAATCTTGCCTGTGAGCTTCGGTCCGTTCGTTGCCCACTCCCGCTCAAGCTTCGCCTCCAGGTCATAGTGCTCGCGCCAGTAGTCAGCTACCTTGTGGTCGATCTCGCCTGTCTCTTTGTTAAAGATCGGCTGCGGATAGCCATCCTCGCCTACAGGTCCATAGACCGCCTGCCATATATCGAACTGCTCTCCGCTGCGCCCGTGGTCGCCCAGCGCCAACTCATAAGCGTTGTTGTCTTCTGTGGTGATCAAGGTGTGTCCGAGATAGTCGCGCATGGCGGGCTGTGCCACGCGCTTATGTGCGCCCTGGAGATAAAACGCATTCTTGTCGTTGTAGAGGTCGATATTCATATATTCGTGAAAATCAATCGGGTCCGGGCAGGCAGCAAATGCGCCGTTGTAGTGGTCCGGATAAAACTCCTGCACCGCCAAGGCCTCCCACCCGCCTGTGGAGCCGCCATACGCAAACCGCGCCCAGCCTTGACCGATTCCGCGAAACTTCTTTTCGATAGCAGGAATCAGCTCATTCTCGATTGCGTCGCCATACGGTCCAACGTTTGCTGAGTTCACTGCATACGAATCGTCATAAAACGGGTTTGCATGTTGGATCTTCACGATCAGCACGCGAGGAAATTTTGGCGAAATCCACTGCTGATAAAACTTGTACGCTTCTTCCTGCTGAATCCGGTTGTACCCGGCCAGGTGAAAGCGCTGGCTGTAGTCCGGCTTCAGATTCGGGTCTGGTGGCGTGGTGCGGAAGTCATCGAAACCGCTCACAAAATGATCGTGGAAGATGATCAGCGGAAAATGCGCTTCCGAGTGCTGATCGAAGCCTTCAGGCACCAGCACAACTGCGCTTACAAACATGGGTCGGCCCCAAAACTTTGTCAGCGCCTCGCTCTGGATGCGAATGTGGCGGATGTACTTGGTGTCAGCCTTGTTCGGAATTGGCGGAATCGTCTCCGTAAGCGCAACAGAAATCGGCGCTCCGTCTCGTCCAACGTGCACCTTTACTGGCTTCGAGTAGAGATTTCCCGGTGAAATGTTCCAGTGCTGTCCTTCGCCCTGGTCCATGTGCAGCTTTACTGTTTTTCCGTCGGCGCGATGAAAGGTTTCGTACTTGTTCAGCACGGCCTGCAGGGTGTAATCGCCCGGTGGCACATCCTTCAGGCTTTGTATCGGATAGCCCCATGCTGTTGCATCGACCGTTGCAGCCTCGCCCGGCTTCCATGCATCTACCGTCAGCCCGAAGACCATCTGCGATCGCGGCGTATCGTTGATCTGGTTACGCGGCTCATCGCTGGGATCGGTCGAAAGCAGTAAAAGCAGCCGCCCATCGAGCGGCTGCGAGCTTACTTCTTTGGGAAATGTCACGGTGAATGTTTGCGCCAAAGCAGAAAGCGGCGCAATCAGAAGCATCAGGGCCAGTGCTGTGCGATTCATGCTCGCTACTATACACAACGCTGGCCCATTTGCTTCAGATCCGTCGTGCTTAGTTTGAAAAGCATACCTCAGGGGCTAAAGCCCCATCATTTTTGCTCCCTGGGGAGCCGAGGATAAATCCCCGGCCTACCTGCCGAGCTTGTTACAGAACAATTGAAATTTTTATGTCTTACTTTGTATCCGCTACTGTGCGGCGGATGAAGTCAGCCACTCTGTCATGCAGCTGCTTCAGACTCGGGTCGTTCACATAGACCATATGTCCTGACTCATACCAGGAGTATTCAATGTTCTTTGCCAGGCTTTGCGGAATCGGTAGATGTTTATCCTCGTACTGCGCAATAAAGAACGGCGTAGCCAGGTCGTAGTAGCCACCATTCACCATCACCTTGAGCCGCGGGTTTGTCTTCATCGCCTCAGCCAGATCGTTCGCCACATTCACGGCCACAGGATTCCCATTGTGTTTGAAATCCCACTGCGCGCCGCCAAACAGCGCCGATGGCAAATATGTTTGATCTTCCCCATACTTCAAATCGCGCCGCACGTAATCGTTGAAGAGTGACACATATGCCGAAGAGATCGCCGAGCTTTGCGGATCGTACTCTGCGCCTTCACTTAGCGGATTCAGGTTTGGCCCGGAGTAGCGTGTATCCAGCCGCCCTGTCGTGAGGTTCTCATCGTCCTGCAGCGTCTTCTCAAACTGTCCGCCACTCACGCGCAGATTCGCCTTGATCCAATATGCCGCCGGTATCCCTGTATAACTGTGCAGCTTCTCTGCCACAGCCTGCTTCTCGTCCTGCGTTATATCTGTTCCCAGAGCCAGCGCGTGCTGATAAGGCCCCATCGCAAACTCTTCCACTTCCTTCAGAAATGGTTCCAGCGCCGCAGGCTGAGAAGGAACCTTCTTGTGATACCAGGCCGTCGCCGCGTACGTCGGCAGTCCCAGGGTGTAGGGTAAATCCACTCCCGGGTTTCCAGATGGACCATCAATATCCGTTGTGAAGTTGAAGATCTGCGAGAGGAGAATCACGCCGTTAATGTCGAGTGAGTGGCTATTCTCCAGAATGTCTACAAGCACCGACGACCGCGTAGTTCCATAGCTTTCGCCGAAGATGAACTTCGGAGAGTTCCACCGGTTGTACTTTGTGATGAACCGTTGAATGAATCGCGCAAACGCATTTCCATCCTGGTCGATGCCCCAGAACGCTTTCTCCGGATCCTTGCCCAGCAAGCGCCCAAAGCCCGTTCCCGGCATATCGATAAACACCAGATCGCTTGTATCGAGCAGCGTGTATGGGTTATCCGCCAGCTTGTACGGGGCTGCAGGCAGATGCTGGTCTCCAGGTGTCGGCACGTGCTTGGGCCCGAGCGAACCCATGTGCAGCCAGACGGTCGAGCTGCCCGGGCCGCCGTTGTAGAAGAAGGTAATCGGGCGGTCTTCGGCCTTGGCGTCCTTCTTGAAGTAGGCCACGTAAAACATGCGTGCTGTTGGCGGTGCGTCTTTTGGTTTCTCCGGCGCATTCAGCGCGAGCGGGCTGCCTGGCTCAGGCTTGCCGTCCAGTCCAAGCTGCGCGTCTTCGATATCCGTGGCACCCACGGTGATCGTGCCGGCTACGGAGCTATAGTTGATCTGCTGGCCGCCTACGCTGATGGTGCCGGTCGTCGTGACCTCAGTTGGCGCAGGCTTGTCGGCAGGTTTGTCAGACTTCGATTTATCATCCTGCGCGCATAGCATCGCAGGCACAGAGAACAGGGAAGTGGCGATTGCAGCCACTTGAAAAGCGCGACTTACACGCATCAAAAATGCCTCCACGAACAAAATGCTGAAATACTAATTGGCGTTACGGCTCTTCTTCGGCAGGAGTTCCCTTACTTCTTTACCGGTTTATCGAATGGCTGCTTGTCTGTAATCTTTGGCCGGTCCTCTGCCTGCAATTGCTTTGAGACTTCCTGCACCTGCTTGAACACTCGGATCAGATTGCCGCCCAGAATCTTGCGGCAGTCTTCTGCCGAGTAGCCCCGCTTCATCAGCTCCGCAGTAATCTTCGGCAGATCGGCCACCGAATCCATTCCCTCCGGCAGCTGTCCATCTACGCCGTCAAAGTCTGAGCCGATGCCCGTATGATCGACGCCCGCTACCTTGGCTATGTGATCGATCTGATCGATCAGTGCCGACAGCGGCGGCCGGGGAATCCGGTCAGCGTATTCGCGTTGAATCTTCGAGATCTGCTCGTAGTTCACTTCTTTGCCTTCAGATTTTGCCTTGTCTTTGAAGTCCTGGATTGCCTTATCGACTTCGGGTTTCTGCGCTATCTGCGCATCGCGATAGGCCTGCGAAACAAAGGCAGAGAAGAAGTTCACTTGCACCACGCCGCCATTGATGGCTACCTGGCGGAGCATATCGTCTGTCATATTGCGCGGCGCATCGCTGAGCGCCCGAGCGCCGGAGTGCGAAGCAATCACTGGAGCCCGCGTAATCACCAATGTGCGATAGAAGGTCTTGTCCGCTACGTGCGAGATGTCCACCATCATTCCCAGGCGGTTCATCTCATACACCACATCCTTGCCAAGCTCTGTAAGCCCGGAATCGGTATGCGGAATTTTCGGATCGTCATAATCGCCTGAGCTGTCTGCCCAACTTGTTGAATTCGACCAGGTCAGCGTCATGTAGCGGACGCCGAGCGCGTAATACTGCCGCAGGAGAGCCAGCGAATCCTCAATGGAGTGTCCGCCCTCAATGCCCATCAGGATTGCGGTCTTGTGCTCCCGGTGCGCTTTCTCAATGTCCTCGGGAGAAGTCGCAAACATCAGTTGATCCGGATGCTTGTCCACCTGCTGCTTCACAGCGTCAATCAGCACCAGGGTTCGCCGCGCAAACTGACCCTTATATAGCGAGGGCTCTACCCAGATCGAAAAGAACTCCGCGCCCAGGTTACCCTTTTTCGCGGATTCCAGATTCCAGTTGCCGCCCTTGAGGGCATCGCCAAGGTCGTAGTTTTCATCCACAAACCGCTGCGGCGTGTCGGCATGCGAGTCGATCACGATTGCGGAGCGGTGTACTTCTTCCGGCGTCAGTTTCGTTGTCATCTTTTTTGTGGTGGTGGGTGTAGGGGATTGGGAGGCAGGCTTCGCAGTGTCCTGGGCCATCATCATACCCGGCAAAGCTGCAAACAATGTAAGAGTCAATACCTGGTTGCGCATAGGCTTGGCGTAAGTATAGCCCGCCGTCGCACAGACTTGGCCCGGATAGAGGTAATACGCGGCTATTCTCGTCTTTTCCGCGCGGACTTCTTATGCGCCGCCGTTGCGTGTCCTTTTTTCAGGCTGGCCTGTCGCACCGTGCCGCCGCTTGCCCCACGCCCGTGCCGTCTGGGTGGCCGCAGCACTGCACTTATTCGACGCTCTGCGCCTGTTGGGCTTGTCGCGTAGCGTGGGTCGAACATTGCAATCACTGCTGTTGCCCGCTCACGGTAGAGCCGCGCCCACTGGCTCTCTACCAGGCTCTTCTGCACATCGTGCCAATACTCGGCGCCTGGTCTAACCGCAACGGGGTTGCCAAGCTCATCCAGGCTCTGCCGGTTGATCAGCCCAAGAAACGTGCTGAACTCTTCCAGATTCACGCCCATCTGATACACCAGCTGCGTTAATCCCATCTGCTGCGCGGCAGTCAATCCATCAAAATACCGGCAATACGCCCTGGCATTGATTGCCGCCTGGATAATCCCGATGCGGAGCAGCGCATTCGCATCCCCAGGCGTAATCTGCGGTTCCATTGCTGTCATCTGGGAGCGAAACCCGTACTTTGACAACGTGTCCAGGCGCCCATGAAACTCCCCGAGAACTACTTGCAGCCGCTCCGGTGGAAGTCCCGCTGCCTGCCAGAGGTCTGCCGAGGACGGTTCCAGAAACGCATTCGCATTCAATGGGTCATGCTGCAGGTGCTCGCGGGCAGGAAGATCCAGGCTGAACCCCGCGCCGATCAGCGGCTGCGCTGTCTTCGGATCGGGATACGCAGTGAGCACCCAGCCCTCATGCCGCTTGTCGCGCAGAATGTCCATCAACTGCTCAACGCCAAACTTCACGTCCGACTCGTGAAAGGACAGTAGCCGCTCCACATCAGCTGAAGCCGTAGCTTCCCGCGCGGTCGTTTTCGCAATCTGTGCAGGTATTGTCGGAGCCTGAGTTGTAGCTGGAAGCGCGGGTGCAGGGATCGCCGGATTCTGTGGGGACGTGGGCGGAGTGTTCGGATACGACGGCAAGGACTGCCCACGGGCGGGGATGGCTGTCGCTGCCATCAGAACGGCCGCTGCAATCTGTACTCGTCCTCGCGTAAAAGCTGCCTTCACGCATCTCCCCTTGCAATAACGATGCCGCAAAATCAGCCCTTAGACAACCTGTAATTCAGCGAACACTCATAAAGGTAATCAGAAAGACCACAGGAAGCTGACTCGATCTTAAACCAATTTCGTCCCCTGATTTCCTCATCCCGCTCCGCCTCCTCCAATCTCGAAGAGAACTAAAATCGATATATCGCCATGTCTGAGTTCACTCATCTCCATCTGCACACTGAATACTCCCTCCTCGATGGCGCTTGTGATATCACCAAGCTCATTGACCGCGTCGCTGCCCTTGGTCAGAAGTCCGTTGCTATGACGGACCATGGCAACATCTACGGCGCGGTCCACTTTTTTGGCGCTGCAAAGGCCAAAGGCATCAAGCCTATCCTGGGCTGTGAGCTCTACGTGTGCAAAAACGAGGATCATCGGGCCCCCGCACAGGGCGATGATTACAACCACCTCCTCGTCCTGGCCGAAAACGAAGAAGGTTATCGCAATCTCATCCGTATTACGTCGGAAGCGTCGCTCCACGGGTTTTATCGCAAGCCCCGCATCTCCAAGCGCTATCTCGCGGAAAACTCCAAAGGTCTCATCGCCACCTCAGGCTGCCTCTCCGGCGAGCTTTGCGAAATCCTCTCCGGTGAAGCACCGGGAGGATACGAAAAAGCAAAAGCAGTTGCACAGCAATATCAGGACATCTTTGGCCGTGGCAACTTTTATCTGGAAATCCAGGACCAGGGCCTTGAAGCCGAACTCAAAATTCAGAAGGATCTCTTCCGGCTTGAGCAGGAACTTGATATTCCCATGCTCGCCACCAACGACTCGCACTATCTCTGCGGTGACGACTCCCACGCGCACGATGTGATGCTCTGTGTGCAGACTGGCGCAAAGGTACATGACGCGAACCGCTTCAAGTTTGACTCTGATCAGTTCTTTGTCAAAAGCGCAGATGAAATGGGGCGGCTTTTTCCGGACCACCCCGGCCTTCTCACCCGCACGATGGAGATCGCCGAGCGCTGCAACCTGAAGCTCAACGCCGTCGAGAATCCCTTCCCGCAATTTGACGTCCCCGCCGGAGAGACCATTGACAGCTTCTTCGAGCAGGTCTGCCGCCAGGGCCTGCAGAAACGCATCGATACATCGATCCGCCAATTACAGGAACGCGGCCAGCTCCGCAAATCCATTGCCGAATACGAAGCTCGTCTGAACTACGAGATTGGCATCATCAAGCAGATGAAGTACGCCGGCTACTTCCTCATCGTCTGGGACTTCATCAAGTATGCCCGTGATAACGGCATCCCCGTCGGGCCCGGCCGCGGTTCCGCCACCGGTTCCCTTGTTGCCTACTGCATGGAGATCACCAATATTGATCCCATGCAGAACGTTCTCCTCTTCGAGCGGTTCCTCAATCCCGAGCGCGTCACGATGCCTGACGTTGACGTGGACTTCTGTATGAACCGCCGCGGCGAGGTCATCGATTACGTCACACGCAAATACGGCCGCGAGCAAGTAGCGCAAATCATCACCTTCAACACCATGGCCGCCAAGGCTGCTATCAAAGACTGCGGACGCGCACTTGACATGCCTTATGGCGATGTCGATCGCATTGCCAAGCTCATCCCTGCCACCGTGGGCATGACCATCGACAGGGCGCTCGAAGATGTTCCCGACTTAGCCAAGATTTATAACAGCGAGCCACAGGTTCGCGAGCTGATCGACACGGCGAAGAAGCTGGAAGGGCTGGTGCGGGGCGCAGGCGTGCACGCCTCAGCGGTGGTCATTGCGCCGCGGCCGCTCACGGAGCTGGTGCCGCTGAACAGGACTAAGAATGACGAAATTGTAACCGCGTACGACATGAAGGCCGTCGAGAAGATGGGCCTGCTCAAGATGGATTTCCTGGGTCTGGCCACGCTGACAGTCATCAACGACGCGGTCAAGCTGATTGAGCAGACACGCGGCCAAAAGGTCGACATTGAGATGATCCCCGTGGATGACTCGGAGACATTTCGGCGAGTCTTCCATACCGCTCTCACCTCAGGTGTCTTCCAGTTTGAATCCTCCGGCATGCGAGACATTTTGCGGAGATATAAGCCGGACACGGTTGAGGAACTGACGCAGTTGAATGCGCTCTATCGTCCCGGGCCGATGGATATGATCGACGACTTCATCGAGCGCAAATGGGGGCGCAAGAAAGTCGAGTACCTGCTACCTCCCTTAGAGGAAATCCTGAATGACTCCCTCGGCGTCATCGTCTATCAGGAGCAGGTGATGCGCATTGCGAACGTGCTCGCAAGCTACTCTCTTGGCGAAGCCGACCTGCTGCGCCGCGCTATGGGAAAGAAGAATGCGCAGGCAATGGCGGAGCAGCGCGAGCGATTCTTGAGCGGCGCAGCAACGCTGGGTTATGCAAAGGGGCCGGTGGAGGAAATCTTCGAGCTGATGGCGAAGTTTTCCGGCTACGGATTCAACAAGTCGCATTCGGCGGCCTATGCGTGGGTCGCATACCAGACGGCGTACCTCAAGACGCATTACCCGGTCGAGTTCATGGCAGCGCTGCTTACCTCGGAAACCTCAAAGCCCGAAAATGTCGTCAAGTATATCGGCGAATGCAGGGAACTGGGTATCCACGTTCAGCCGCCGGATGTGCAGCTCTCGGGCGCGCAGTTCACCCCATACGGCGACGCCATCCGCTTCGGCCTTGCTGCGGTCAAAAATGTCGGTGGCAATGCTATCGACTCGATCCTGCAGGCACGCGAAGCCGTCGGGGGCCAATTCAAAACTCTCTGGGAGTTCTGCGAGAAGGTCGATCTGCGCGTTATGAACAAACGCGTCATTGAATCTCTCATTAAGTCCGGCGCGCTTGACTCCCTCGGCAAGCGCGGCCAGCTCTTCGCCGCCGTCGATAAAGCCATGGAGCGCGCGCAGAAGGCTCAGAAGGACGCCGCGCAAGGGCAGGCCGGCCTTTTCGGCCTCTTTGATGACGCACCGGCTGCGCACATTGCCGATGATCTACCAAAAGCTCCCGACTGGGAAGAATCCGAGCGCCTTGCCAATGAAAAAGAGGTCCTCGGCTTTTTCGTTTCCGGCCATCCGCTCGACAAATACGCCGAAAAACTTCGCAACCTCTCCGGCGTCATCCCGATCTCGGAAGCCCTTGAACGCAAACCCGCTGAGCGCCGCTGGGGCAGGGAATCGGACCCCGCTGACGAGCTTCAGATCGCCGGCATGATTCACGGCCTCAAAGTGCAGAAGAGCAAGCGCGATCAAAAGCTCTATGCCCAGGCCGGGCTCGAAGATGCGACGGGCAAGATCGAACTCATCGCATTCAGCCGCGACTATGAGCGACTTGCTGAGCAACTCAAAACTGAAGCTCCCGTTCTCATCCGCGGTACGCTCATGGGCGAAGAAGACTCCGCGCCCAAGCTGTCCATTATCTCCATCCAGGCGCTCGATTCCGTGCAGGTCAAGCTTCCCTCCGGCATTCGCATCCGTATCAGCCTGGACCGCGCTACGGAAGAGATGCTTTCCACGATCCGTTCAGCAGCCGACGCCGCGCCTGGCCCCGGTAAAGTCATGCTTCATCTCGAGAAGAAAGGCGAGTACGCGATCATCCTCGAGCCTGAGCAGATGTCTGTCGCCGCCGACAAGGGATGGATCGAGCGCGTCGAGGAACTCACCGGCAAAGGAACTGTCCAGATCGTTGGCTAGTTATTGCCGGCCCCAAATTTCTAGCCAGCCTCTCGAAGACGTGAGATAATTTGCGCGCTGATGGCTTAACTCTGGGGCTTGCCATCAGTACGTTTCGCTACAAACTGTTCCGCCACAAAATTTTGCCGATTTCCTCATAAGGAAAGGTCGAAGGCATTTCTATGCTCCGTTCGCGTCTTGTCTCTCTGGGTGCAATCGCTACAGTTCTGTTTGCTTCCATGCTGCTTAAGGCTCAGCAGTCCGTGGTTTCTCCGCGTATAGTCGCGCCCATCGATGAGTCAAAACTCATTGCGCTTCCGGGCGGCGTGCCATTGCTCGCCCGTTCAGAGTTTGATCTCGGACGTGCGTCCGCCAGCACGCAGATGACCTCCGTGCGCCTGGTTCTCTCTCTCTCGCTTCAGCAAGAGGCAGCACTCAAGAAATTTATGGCAGAGCAGCTCGATCCGGCCTCGCCGAACTACCGCAAATGGCTTACACCGGATCAATTCGGCAAGCTCTATGGGGCTTCGGACACGGATATTCAGGTCCTCGTTACCTGGCTTGAGTCGCAGGGCTTCACGGTGCAGCCCGTTCCCCAGGGTCGCGTGAGCATTTCCTTTTCTGGTTCCGTCAGTGAGATCGAGGCTGCGTTCCACACGGAGATTCACTCCTTTCGTGCGAACGAACAGGAGTTTCTGTCCAACATTTCCGCTCCCAGAATTCCTTCCGCGCTCGCGCCGGTTGTCTCTGGTATTGCGGGGCTCAATACGATTAAGCCCCGCGCGCACAACGCTTCAGCCACCTCTGGCACATATGATCCAAAGCAAAAGCGTTTCATTCCAGCGGATAGTGACGCCTCAGGGCCCAGGCCTTTCTTAACCATTGGAAGCGCTACTTCCGGGTATAGCTTCTATGTTGTTCCCGCGGATGCGGCCACCATTTACAACACGCCCAACAGCTTCAATACCAGCTTTAGTAGCGGAAGCAGCTATACAGGGTCGGGCGTTACCATCGGCATCGGCGGAGATGCGCCCATTCAAGCGGGCACTGTCGCCAGCTACCGCTCTCAATTCCTCGGCAACTCTACCCAGATCACCATTACGACCGTAGGCACTGCTCCTACCAGCACAAACGACACGGATGAAGCCTACATCGATACGGAGCTTTCCGGTGGCCTGGCTCCCGGAGCCACTATCAACTTCTACACTGCCATTAACCTCAGCGATGCCATTAACCAGGCGATTGAGGACAACAAGGTAGATATCTTCAGCCTCAGCTTCGGCAATTGCGAGGCCAATTTAACCACCGCCGACAATCAACTCATCAACAGCTGGTGGCAGCAGGCTGCCTCTCAGGGGATTGCCGTTACGGTCTCCACCGGCGACTCCGGGGCAGCAGGTTGCGACAACGACAACACTGAGGAGGTCGCGCAGTTCGGCCTCCAGGTCAATGGTTTTGCCTCCACGCCCTTCAACATTGCTGTTGGCGGCACGGATTTTTCAGCCCTTTTGAGCAATTTTGGTTCGTATGTAAGTACCAGCAATGGAACTTATTACGAAAGTGCTGTAAGTTACATTCCGGAATCCACCTGGAACGATTCAGCGGTCACGGATGGCCTGCTTGCGCAAAATACGCCCTACGAAAACTCCAAATTACAAACCGACATTGGCGGCGGCAGTGGCGGCGCAAGCTCCTGTTCCACAAACGCGAATAATGCGACAAACACGACTATCGCCACCTGCACCAGCGGCTACGCCAAGCCGTCATGGCAAACCGGAGCCGGAGTGCCTTCGGATGGCGTTCGTGATCTGCCTGACATATCCCTTTTCGCCAGCAATGGCTTTGATGGAGCAGCCTGGCTTGTGTGCACAGACGGCACTTTTACTCAAAACGGCGTCACCTACACGACGAATTGCGAAACACAGAGTGGCGGGGGTTTTTCTTTCACAGGCTACGGCGGAACTTCCACCTCGGCGCCCGCCTTCGCCGGCATTCTGGCTCTTGTTCAGCAGAAGACAGGCAGTCGCCTCGGTCAGGCTGCCAAGAACCTGTACGGCCTCTATAACGGGCCCAATGCCTCTGCGGTCTTTCACGACACCACCACCGGCAATATTTCAGTGCCATGCAACTCTGGCACGCCCAACTGCAGCAAGAACACCGCGGGCTACTACTTCCTTACTGGATACAACACCACTACTGGATACGATCTCGCTACAGGTCTTGGCAGCGTGAATGTGACTAACCTTGTTAACTACTGGGGCGCGGCCACCGGCACCAACAAGGCCACGGTCTCGGTGACGCCGGGGTCATCTTCCATCACAACAAGTCAGTCTCTGACTGTTACAGGCTCGGTCACTGGTACCGCGGGCACGTCTACGGGCACCGTCACACTCACCTCCGGGACCTACACTTCAACAGCAGCCACGCTCAACGGTAGTGGTAACTACAGCATCACCGTTCCCGCCGGCTCGCTGATTGCCGGTACGGATACGCTCACGGTTAGCTATAGTGGTGACTCCAACTACGCCACTGCCACGGGCACGGGCAGCGTTACGGTCGCCAAAGCCACTCCTGCGCTGACGGTATCGCCGGCCAGCACAGTCGTCACCGGTGCTATTACCAACCTGAGCGTCACTATCACGGTGAACGGAGGTTCGGTCACACCTACGGGCACAGTCACCCTCTCCGCAACCGGCGGATATTCCGGCAGTCCATGCACTCTCGCCGCTGGAGCCTGCACCTTTTCTGTTCCCGTCTCCTCGCTGCCGCAGGGCACGGTTACTCTTACCAGTTCGTACAGTGGCGACAGCCTTTTCAACTCCACCTCAAATACCGCAACCATCACGGTAAACATCTATCAGCCCAAAATTAGTTTTACCCTGCCTTCAAACGTCACCACCACTTCTACATTGCAAATCCCCGTCACAGTCACCGGGGTTTCCGGCGAGCCAGTTCCGACCGGCGGGGTGATCTTGTCTGGTTATTTCGGCGACTACGGAGATGGCGTCAATCTCGCCAACGGAACTGCTACCTACTCTTTTGCTCCCGGCAACTTTGACGGTGGCACACTCACGCTCAGCTTCGCTTACTCTGGCGATACTTATTACAGATCAACTACTGTTACCGGAACCATGACAGTGAGCAAATCCGCTGCTACGCTCACCATCGTTCCAAGTTCCACGGCTATCCAGACTAACCAGGCTCTTACTGTCACAGGCAGCATTTCCGGAGGAGCCGGAATCCCGAGTATTCCCGGCACCGTCATCATTTCCGGAGGGGGCTATACATCTTCGGCAATGACCCTCCTTGTCACGAACGGCACGTACTTCGTCACGATCCCTGCAAACAGTCTCAAAGCCGGCGCAGATACATTAACTGCCACATTTAGTGGCGATGACTTCTACAACTCTGCCACTAGCTCCGCAGCTGTTACTGTTACTACTCCACCTACACCCACGATCACCGTTACCCCCGCATCCTCCACCGTTGACAGCGGACAGTCCCTGGCGGTCGTCATCAATGTCGCTGGAATTTCCGGTTTAGCTGCACCTACCGGCACGGTTATCCTCACCGCAGGCAGCTACACCTCCAGCGCAACGTCGCTTTCCTCGGGAGCGGCCAACTTCACCATCCCTGCAAACAGTCTTTCCGCCGGTACCGACAGCATTTCTGCTGCATACAGCGGAGATGCTGTTTACTTATCCGCCAGCGGTTCAGCTTCAGTCACAGTCACGGCCTCGGCCTTCTCGCTCAGCAGCACTACGCCGAGTTCTGTTTCGCCTGGCACGGTGACCCAAGCCACTATCACTGTCAGCAGCAGCACCAATTACAGCGGGAGCATTTCTCTTTCCTGTTCTCTCACCACCTCGCCCACGGGTGCGGCCAATGGGCCCTCCTGCTCGGTCACGGGGTCCCCGGTAACACTGAGTTCTTCCACGACCAGCGGCACTGCCACAGTCAATTTCTCCACGACGGCAGCCTCCGCGGTTCCCGGCCAGGTCGCAAGACTTGGCTCCGGCAGGCCGGACCCAGGGAAGTCAGGCTGGACTAAAGCAGGAGCGGCCACATTGCTCGCCTTTCTTGTGTTTCTGGGCATTCCTGCACGTCGCCGGGCGTGGCGTGCTGTCGTTGGAGTGCTCGTCCTTATTGCAGCTCTCGGAACCCTTTCCGCTTGCGGCGGCGGAAGCAGTAGCGGAGGAGGGGGTGGTGGCGGCAGCACTGGAACCACGGCTGGCGCGTATACATTCACAGTCACAGCCACTGGAACTCCGGCCGTGTCCCCAGCGCCCACGGCGACCATTACCCTCACGGTCAACTAATCTCCAAACGCAAATCGGCCCGTCCATTGTGGACGGGCCGATTTATTTTTGCAGTACTTCAAGAACATGAGAGAGCAGGGAATCGGAACCAGTCTTCTGGTTCCAGTGCCCGGATCTCTTTTCCGGTTTCTACTTCACGCTTCGCAGTTTATTCAGCAGATCCTGCGGATGCACAGGCTTGGCAAGAATCTCAAAGTCGTATCCTTGCGCTCGCGCCTTTTCCAGCAGATCGGCCGTCGCCGCCTGGCCGGAAAAGAGCAGAATCTTAATGCTGGGCAGAAGCTCGCGAATCTTGATTGCGGCGTCAATACCGTTCAGGTCCGCCATAATTACATCCGAAATCAGCATCTCCGGCTTAAATTCCGGCGCGAGTTCCAAGGCCTTTTCGCCGGTATATACCGCGCGCGCCTCAAAGCCGCTCTGGTTCAGAATCATGGCCAGCGTATCGGCGATAACTCGTTCGTCATCGGCGACAAGAACTTTGGGTTTGGGGGATGGTTCGGGCATAGTCTCCTGTATTTCGGGTCGATTTGCTGTCCACTTCAGAATCAATCAAACGCAAGCGGAATCATGGCGGATGTCCTGCTTTGACAAACCCGTGCAGCGAATGAGACGTTTAACCCAATGATACGCTGATTCCAGGGAACGCAAAGCAAAAGGTTCGGCAACGCAAATTCACAATCTGGCAAACGCAATCCATCCGGGGTTTCTCCCTCGTGATGTCTAAATTCACTCGTCTGCAACTCTGTCATTCTACACTCGCAACATCGTTTGCAGTTGAATTTTCATCTTGAATGCTGACACCCCCACCGGGCCTCCTGAGGGCTCTGCAATCGGAGATTCGCGTATGACCTCAGCCACCACTCCCGCGCTCCCCCAGGCTCCGGCCGGCGAAGCGATCATTCGTGCGGAAAAGATAGAGAAATACTATTCGCAGCCCAGCGAAAATCGTATCCAGGTCATTTCCGCAACCGATCTTGAGATCGTTCCTGGCGAAATTCTCGCTCTCCTCGGCCCCTCCGGCTCCGGCAAATCCACCATGCTCCGAATGCTTACCGGCCTTTCACGTCCCTCCGCCGGCCAGGTCTACTGGCATGAGAAGCCCATCGCCGAAGCCCAGATCAACGTCTCCATTGTCTTCCAGAGCTTCGCACTCTTCCCCTGGCTTACCGTTCTTGAAAACGTAGAAGCTCCGCTCCAGGCCCGCGGCGTCTCGCCTGATGGGCGCCGTGAGCGCAGCCTCCGCATGCTCGATACCGTCGGGCTGGCCGGTTTTGAAGCGGCTTACCCCAAGGAACTTTCCGGCGGCATGCGCCAGCGTGTCGGTTTCGCCCGAGCGCTCGTCGTCGAGCCCGAAGTTCTCTTCATGGATGAGCCATTTTCAGCCCTGGACGTCCTCACCGCCGAGAACCTCCGCTCCGAACTCCTTGAACTGTGGGCTAACAAAACCATGCCTACCAAGGCCGTCTTCATCGTCACCCACAACATTGAAGAAGCCGTTCTTCTGGCCGATCGCATTATCGTCCTGGGCCGCAATCCTGGGCATATCCGCACCGACTTCCGCGTGCAGATCCCACAGCCTCGTGACCGTAAAGCCGAGGCCTTCACGCAACTCGTCGACTACATCTACAAGGTCCTCACTCGTCCCGACGTCGTGCCGACGGAAATTCCCACCCATCCTGACGGCAAAAAAGTTCGCGACCAGCGGCAAATGCGCTACCAGATGTTGCCGCATGCCCGGCCCGGGGGCGTCGCGGGACTCCTCGAACTGGTCCTCGACAAGGGCGGGCGCGACGACATCTACCGCCTCGCCGATGATCTCGCCTTCGAAATCGACGATCTGCTTCCTATCGTCGACGCCGCTCAGCTTCTCGGTTTCCTCAAGGTTGAGGAAGGCGACGCTGCCATCACGGAATCCGGAGCTGAGTTCGCTAACTCTGAAATCCTCCATCAGAAGGAGCTCTTCCGCGAAGCAGCCACAGCCAACGTCCTGCTTCTGCGCCAGATCGTGCGGGCGCTCGAAGCCAAAAGCGACCACTCCGTGCCGGAAGACTTCTTCCTCGACATGCTCGACGAACAATTCTCCGACGAAGAAAGTCTCCGCCAGCTTGAAACCGCCATCACCTGGGGCCGCTACGCTGAACTCTTTGACTTCGACGCAGCGCGCCGCCGCTTCTTCCTGCCAAAAGAAGAGGAAGAGGAAGCCGAAGCCGCCGGAGGCGTCGAGTGAAGATTTACCATCCCTTCGCCCGCTCGCTCGTCACCGTTCGCAGCTGGCCTTTTTTCATTGATCTCGGGGTGGCGTTCTGCGGCCTCGCGCTCTTCTTCTGTGTTCTGAACACGGCTCGTTACTGGATGACCACGGCTACCCCCGTCATCCCCATCTCGCACTCCATCAGTGCGCTGCCGATGTACGCCGTCTACTCCGTCGTGCGTATCGGCATCGCATATCTGCTCAGCCTGGTGTTTGCCATCGCCTATGGCTACACCGCTGTCTATAACCCGCGCATTGAAGGCTGGATGGTGGCTGTCCTCGACATCCTGCAGTCGATCCCAGTTCTCAGCTTCCTTCCACCCATTGTTCTTGCCATGGTCAGCCTCATCCCTGGCCGCCAGCTCGGTATTGAGTTAGCAGTTATCTTCCTCATCTTCACTGGCCAGGTCTGGAATCTTGCGTTCAGCTTTTACTCCTCGCTCAAGAGCATTCCGAAGGAGATGACCGAGGCTTCGCGCATCTACCGCTACTCGCCCTGGCAGCGCTTCTGGCAGCTTGAAATGCCCTATGCCGCTATAGGCCTGGTGTGGAACTCCATTGTCTCGGTCGCCGGTGGATGGTTCGCCCTGATGCTCTGCGAAATGTTCACCATGGGTGACCGTAACTTTCAGCTTCCCGGCCTCGGCAGTTACATGCAGTCTGCGGCAGAATCCGGCGATATAACTGCCCTTTTCAGCGGCATCGGCGTAGTCGTTCTCATCGTTGTTGCCACCGATCAGCTTGTCTGGCGCCCTCTTATCGTGTGGAGCGACAAGTTCAAATTCGAGCAGGTAGAGTCCGCCGACCGGGCCACCTCGCCCATCCTTGAACTTCTCCGCCGCTCGCGCCTCTCTTTGCTGCCGGGTCAGCTGTGGGCTCGTATTGAGGAACCGGTCTACCGCCGTCTCGCCCACACCCGCGCCTGCCAAGTTGTAGAACCTATCGACGACGACAGCAGCAAACGCAAAGGGGCCGTTCTTTTCTGGGCTCTCGTTGTGGCTATCGTCATCGCCGGCGCGTGGGCCGTCATGCAGGCTCTCGTGATGCTTCGCACAGTCAGCTGGGCGGACCTTCGCGGCCTGCTGGCGGGCGCTCTGGCCACCTTCCTGCGCGTCAATGCCGCTCTGCTCATCTCCGCTGTCTGGACTATCCCCGCGGGCGTTGCTATCGGGTTCAACCAGCGGCTTGCACGCATCGTGCAGCCCGTCGCGCAGGTTCTCGCTTCTGTACCCGCTTCAGCCTTTTATCCGGTGCTTCTGCTGGGCCTGATGAAAATTGGCGGAGGGCTCGGCATCGGCTCCGTTGCGCTCATGCTTCTCGGTACGCAGTGGTACATCCTGTTCAACGTCATCGCCGGAGCCATGTCCATTCCGTCTGATCTCAAAGAGGTCACGCGGCTTTATGGCTTTACGCGCTACCAGCGCTGGACGCGTCTCATTCTGCCGGGAATTTTTCCTTATCTCATTACCGGCATGGTCACAGCCTCTGGAGGCGCCTGGAACGCCTCCGTAATGGCCGAATACGCGCACGTAAAAACAGGCATCATCCAGACTGTCGGGCTGGGCGCAGAGATCAGCTCAGCCACAGATGCGGGCAAGTTTCCGATCATCCTACTGGCCACCATCCTGATTTCGCTCATGGTTGTCACCATGAACCGTCTGATCTGGCGCCGTCTCTATCGCCTGGCTGAAACCCGCTACAAGCTCGAAGGCTAAGCTCCGGCAGCTGGGCTATTTGCCCTTGTAATCGAAGAAGAGGTCAGGGAACTCCTTCTTCAGCGCTTCGATCTTTGGCCGGTCACAGACCAGGATGTAAGGGTTGTTGGGGTTATTCAGCGCATAGTCCTGGTGATAGGACTCCGCATCGTAAAAGCCCTTCAATGGCGTCACTTGCGTCACAATCGGTTTCGGAAAGACGTGGGCCGCATCGAGCTGCGCAATGTACGCGGTGCTGATCTTCTTCTGCTCGTCTGTCAGATAAAAAATCGCGGAACGATAAGAGCTTCCTATGTCCGGTCCCTGCCGATTCAGCTGCGTCGGGTCATGCGCCACCGAGAAGAAAATCTGCAGCAGCTTTCCATACGTAATCTTCGAGGGGTCATAGATGACCTTGACTGACTCCGCGTGCCCAGTCATCTCTGTACCCACCTGTTGGTAAGTCGCAGTATCCGCCGTGCCACCTGAATAACCAGCCGTCGTCGAAGTCACGCCCTTGACCCGCTCAAAGACCGACTGAATGCCCCAGAAGCATCCTCCAGCAAAAACAGCCTCCACTTTTCCACGCGCATTGGCAAGCGGCGCGTCCTGCTGCGGAGCCGGAACCCCGAGGCGGGTTTGTGCCGGCGAGCAACCTGCGAGGGCGAGCACGAGGACGGCAGTTGAAATGGTCCAGCGGACGGAAAGGGAGCGAATCATGAAAACCTCCAGGCACTGCATCTTATATACGCTTCAACAAGCATAGAAGTTACGCCAGGTCATGTCTTTGGCTGGTTTACTCTTTCTTCAGAGGGCCTTCTCCATGATTCGCGTCGGTTTAGTCGGCTTTGGTCTCGCTGGCCGTGTTTTTCACGCCCCGCTACTCGCCTCAGTCGATGGCTACGAACTGGTTTCTGTCGTTGAACGCACCACCAACGAGGCTGAAACCCGTTATCCAGGGATTCAAACGGTCCGGAGTTTCGATGACCTGCTGGGCGATTCCTCGCTCGACCTCGTCGTCATTGCCACGCCCGGCGGCACGCACTTCGATTTCGCCCGCCGCGCTCTTGAATCCGGCAAGCACGTCGTCGTCGACAAGCCGATGGCGCTTCATTCGGCGGATATAGCCCGGATCGCCACCTTCGCTACTTCGCGAAAACTGCTCGCCGTGCCGTTTCAGAGCCGCCGCTGGGACAGCGACTTCCTGACACTTTCTCAAGTGATACATGAAGGTTCGCTGGGCCGTATCGTGAGCCTCGAATCCCGCATGGACCGCTGGAGTCCCGGCGCAACGCGCAAGCCCTGGAAGAACATACCGGAAGAAGGAGGCATTCTTCTCGATCTTGGCACGCACCTCGTCGATCAGGCTCTTGTCCTCCTCGGTAAACCTCTTGGAGTCTCCGCGGAAGTCGACCGCGAACGCTCGGGCGAAGGTTCAAACGACGCATTCACTATCCGCCTCCGCTACGCCACCTACCGCGTCACCCTCGGCTCCAATGTGCTGTCCTCGATCCCTGGCTTCCGCTATAGCCTGCGCGGCACGAAGGGGAGCTTCCGCAAGCACGGTATCGATCCGCAGGAAGCTGCTCTGGGCAAAGTCACTCGCATTGCGAGCGCCACCTGGGGACATGAGCCGATGCATGACTGGGGAGTGAAGCATATCGACCTCGATGGCGGCATTGACACGGAAACCGTCGAATCCATCCCTGGGGACTATCGCCAGTTCTACATCCGGCTACGGGAGGCCATTGCCAATGGTGCTCCGCCGCCGGCTATTCCGACTGAAGCCTGGCGCACTGCGCGCGTGCTTGAGTGGGCTGCGCAAAGCTCTGCCGAACGCCGGGAAGTTGAATGTGACTGGGATGGCGAACCGGCCTGAGAAACCTTACAGCTCCCGTCGCCCTTCCATTGCTCGCGCCATTGTTACTTCGTCGGCGTATTCAATGTCGCTGCCTGCTGGAACTCCTGTTGCAATCCGCGTGATTCGCACCGGTGTGCTTTTCAGCGCGCTGGCCAGCCACGACGCCGTTGCTTCACCTTCGAGGGTTGGGCTAGTTGCCAGGATGACTTCGTCAATCTCTCCGGCTTCCACGCGCTTTACCAGTCCTGCCGCTCGCAACTGATCCGGTCCCACGCCGTGCAGCGGGGAGAGTGTCCCATGCAGCACGTGATAAACGCCCATGTATCCACGCGTGCGCTCAACTGCCGCGATGCTCGTGGGTTCTTCCACTACGCAGACCAGCCGTTGATTGCGTGCAGGGCTGGCGCAATACACGCATGGGTCCACATCCGTCACGTTGTTGCAGATGGAGCAGAGGCGCAAGCTGTTCTTCAGGCCCTCGACGGCTTCGGCCAATGCTTTGGCGTCTGCATCTGAACCGCGCAGAATATGAAACGCGAAACGCTGAGCGCTCTTGGTGCCCACGCCGGGCAGCTTCTTCAGTTCCTCAATGAGCCTCGCCATGGGTTCCGCGTAACGTGACACGCCGCGCCCCTATCCCAATCCCGGTATGTTCAGCCCGCCGAGCAGGCTCTTTGCGCTGGCCTGCATGGCATCCTCGGCGCGGCGACCTGCGTCGTTGACTGCAGCTACGACCAGGTCTTCGAGCATCTCCACATCGGCTTTGGAGCCGCTCAGGCTCATGACAGCCGAGGGATCGATCCGGAGCTTGAGCAGCTGTTTCTTGCCGTTCATGGATGCCGTGACTGCGCCGCCGCCACTTGAGCCTTCTACGACGATCTGCTCCAGCTTATGCTGCATCTCGTCCTTCATTTTGTTGGCCTGCGACAGCATCTCGGCCATCTTCAGCGGATTCATCATGGCAAATACTCCCTACTTGGTCCGCAAATCCACTACACTGCGAACCTCGGCGTTGAAAATCTCCTTCGCCTTCTGCACCAGAGGATGATTCATGGCCTCTTCCTGGATGCTTCCGGCCAGCGGTACGGCTGAAACCGGCGCCCCAGCGGATCCGCCTTCGCCCGGCACCACCATGAAGCGGGCCGGTCCGCCAAGCCTCTGGAGCTCTCCGCGAATAATCTTCTCTGCCGGCTGATTCACTGTCAGCGCCAGCATCTTCTTGCCGAGACCTGCTGCTTCGATGCGGAGATTTCCTGCATCGAGAATCCAGTTTGCCGCGCCCAGCAGCGTGGCCGCCGACTGGTGCCCGCCACTGGCCAGCGCCTGCACGACCGCGCTGCGAAGCGCGTCCACGCTCGGTGCTTCTCCGGTTGTCGAAACCGCTTCTGGCCGCACTGCCGGCGCGGGTGCCTCTTCCACTGCTTCTTCCGGAACTGCCGCACCTACCAGGAATGGCATGGGCGCTTTGGCAGGCTCTGTCGCAGGCTCTTTGGGAGCGGTTACGGCAGCAACGCTGCTCACTGCAGTTGTCGTCGCGCTCTGCTTCATCACCGATCCGCTGTTACCCCAGCTTCCACTTCCTCCAAACGGTGAAAGGGAAGGCGTGGCACTTGGAGCTGCGGTTGGGCTCGAAGCTGGAGCGGAAGATGCTGGCCTTGGAGTCGAGGCGGGAGCAGGTCTGGATGTTGGACTGGGTGCTGAACCTTTTACCGGGATGCCCGCTGCAACGCCGCTCAGGAACTCTTCGAGCGGCAAGAGGCGCTGCGCGTGGACGAGCTTTAGAAGGCCGAGCTCGAGGTGGAAACGCTGCTCTTGCCGGAAATTCAAATCATCAAAGGTCCGCAGAACAATCTGTAGATTGCGTGTGATCTCTTCTTCTGTAAACAGCGCTGCTGTCCGGGCCGCGCGCGTGCGCTCGTCTGCTGAAATCTGCAGCAACTCCGTCTCCGCGCCGCCCAGCTTTGCCATCAGCGCATTGCGCAGGTAGCGGACCATCTGACGCGCGAGCGAGAGCGGGCTATGGCCCGCATTCAGCAACACATGCAACTGCTCCATCAGCGGCGCGGCCTGTCCTTCGGAAACCGCTTCCAGCAGTCGCTCAAAGACGGCATTCGGAACCGATCCCATCAGGTCCCGAATCTGCTCCGTCGCCAGCTTCGGCTTCCCATTTTCCAGGGGAGCCGACGCAATGGCCTGATCCATGATCGAAAGCGCATCGCGCATCGACCCGTCGCCTGCCTCGGCGAGCAATGCCAGCGCTGGCTCTTCGGCATCTACACTTTCGGCGGTGGCGATGGTCTTGAGCTGGGTGAGAATGTCTTCAAACTTCACGGCATGGAAGCTGAAGTGCTGGCAGCGCGACCGTATGGTCTGTGGAATATTCTCCGGCTCCGTCGTCGCCATCATGAAGACCACGTGCGAGGGGGGCTCTTCCAGCGTTTTGAGCAGGGCGTTGAAGGCTGCGTCTGTGATCTGATGGGCTTCGTCGAGGATGTAGATTTTGTATTTATCGCGCGCCGGGGAGTAGCGGGCGGCATCCCGCAGTTCGCGGATTTCGTCGATGCCGCGGTTGGTGGCTGCGTCGATTTCGATCACGTCGACGGCGTTGCCCTGGCGAATCTCGATGCAGGAGTCGCAGGTTCCGCATGACTCCGGTGTTGGCCGATTCTTGCTCCCAATTGCCGTGCGGCAATTCAGCGCACAGGCAAGAATTCTCGCGATTGTTGTTTTCCCGATTCCGCGATGTCCGCTGAAGATGTACCCATGGGCAATGCGGCCCTGGCTGAGCGCATTCAGAAGCGTCCGCGTTACATGGTCCTGGCCCGCCACATCGGCAAACCGCTGCGGACGATACTTTCTGGCCAGAACCTGATACCCCATAGCACTCGCTCCCTGTCATGTTCTCAAGCGATTGTATCGTTCCAGCCTAAGCGAATTTTTCACATGATTGCTACCATGCCGAGTGCGGCGCAGGATCTGCTGCCAGTCTTACTTCTTTGCTTTTTTCCGCTTTTTCACTTCTTCCACGGAAAACATTGTCCCCTTGCACTTTGGCGCTCCGCAGTTGCAGATCTGCTCATCGTCGTCGCCGTCGTAGAGGTGGTAGTCGTAGGTAATCTCGGTCCCCGCAGCAATCTCCTTGATGGCCTTGATCCACACGCGGCCCTGCACTACTTCCGTCTCGCAATTTGGCTCACAGCTATGGTTAATAAACATGGCCGTGCAGTGGCCGTCTATAACGACATCGCCTTTTCCGAGTCCAAAGAGATAGGTGAGCGGCGCGTCCTGGTACATCTCGTCCGCCTCGTCTTTGCTGATGCGCGGGCCAGTGTACTCGGCAATGCGTCTGCCCCTGCCAATGCGTGTTGTTGTGTAGCAGCCGGCGGCGTGAATTGCGGATGAGCGGACGATGAGTGCCATGCGATTGTGCGATGCTTTCCTTAGGGTGAATTTTCCGGTTGCAGACTGGACCGTATGGAACGCATCCTAACATTGATTCGCTGGTTGTAAAGGAGCAGTTGCAGTTGTCATGAATCAGCGGCATACACATCGCGCCGTTTTTGCCCAAAGATCCTGTGTATCTTTGATCGGCTTTGCGTTGTTTTTGCTGGCCGCAGGGAAGGGAATTGCCGCACAGCAGGCGCCCGCGCCCGCGCAGCAGCCCCAGCAGGCTCAGCCTCAAAAGCCTGCCGGCAACAATGATTTCCCTGAGGACACGAATAGTGTCCCCGTTGTGCCGTCGAATGGCATCAATCCTGCGGGCAACGCGTCGAACTCCGCGCCCGGCTCCGCTTCTGCTCCAGTCCCCGTTATGGCTCCGTCTGCGCTGCCCGGTGAGGATGCCGATCCTGTCCGCTCCCCCGAGGACCCGGTTGCTGAGGGACCTGCTGCGACGGGAGATGCCTCCAGCTCCAGCAGCACTGCGGGCTTAGGCCGCGCCCTTAGTCCGCCCGACGAAGATACTACCCCCCTCAACCCGGATATTGACCAGGGGAAACGCCGCCGCGGCCGCAACGCGGCGCCCCAGCCGGCTGAGCACAAAGAAACCGCTAAGGAAGACATCGACGTCGGCAATTACTACCTCAGCACCAAAAACTGGAGAGCCGCGCTCTCGCGCTTTCAGTCCGGCGTGATCCTGGCTCCGGAAGAGCCTGATGTCTACTGGGGACTTGCGGAAGCGCAGCGGAATCTTAAGGATTATGCCTCCGCCAAGGCTAACTACGAGAAGATGCTCGACTACGACCCGGATAACAAGCACGCTAAAGATGCCCGTAAGGCGCTGAAAGATCCCGATGTGGCTAATGCTACGCCGCAGAAGTAGCTAGAAGCCTGCCCATCGCAGATATGTTGCAATGATCTGCTGGCCCCACAGGCTGCTTACGATTCCGCCGATGCACAGGAAAGTTCCCAGCGGTAGTTTGCGGGTGGCCCAGGCTTCGTCATTACGCTTTGGCATTAGCAGCATTGTTACTCCCATCCCTGCGCCTATTACTACGCCGATGAAGAGCGCCAGCAGTGCTCCCGGAAGCCCGAGCCATGCTGCGAGCATTGCCATGAGCTTGACGTCGCCGAGGCCTAGGCCTTCTTTGCGGCGGATTAGCCAGTAGAGCCAACGGATGAGCAGAACCAGCGCTGCGGCAAGAAGGGCGGCGAGCAGCCGACTCAAAAGCTCTCGAAGTGGTCGAGCGGGCGTATCAAAATGCCATGCCAGCTCTTCATAAGTTGCCGCATAGACAAGCCCCAAAAGGATCGCTGGATACGTAATCAGATCGGGCAGCCATAGATGTTCGGCATCGAGTACAGCAAGGCCGACAAGAATGAAAGAAAAAATAGCGCTTCCGAGAGCGGCGACGATTGCAGCATTTTGAAATTTAGGCAAGTCGGAAATATGGACGAAGAATCTGCTGCATGCAATGCCCCACCCCCCCCCCACTGCCAGCTCCACCACCACATACCGCGCGCCAATCCACGCTCCGCATATTCGGCACCTGCCGCGCAGTGCCAGCCAGCTTACTACCGGCACATTTTCCCACCACGTCAGCGTTCTTCCGCACGCACGGCAGCGAGAGCGCGGCTTTACCACGCTCTCGCCTTCCGGCCAGCGGCTCAGGCAGACGTTGAGAAAGCTGCCAAAGACAAGTCCGAAGAGGCCGGCAAAAATTGTTCCCAGAATTCGCATTGCAGAGAGTCGAGTATAACCACCCCACGCGACAAAGTTCATCGCGTGGGGACCCCGTCTACGTTCTAACGACGCATACCCGTCCTCATCCGCTTAGCTTTACGGCTCGATGTGTAGCTTGGGTTGCTTGGCCGCAGGCAGGTTCACGCCCATAATCCCTGCTACTGTCGGCGCAATCTGCCGCATGTCGATCACGCCCAGGTCGCGCCCCTTCGCTAAGCCCTGACCCATCGCGAAAAACGAGGCCCGCATCTCCGGCATCAGTGGCCAAAAGCCGTGTGTTCCATGCACCGTCGTCTGCTCCACCACCATTCGCCCGCTGGTCGCCGCGCCTGCCACATATCCCGGCTTCATGACCACGAGAAAGGACGCGTTCGGAAACCCGCCGTGTTCGGAAACCTGTTTGTCATCGAACACCTGGTCAATCCCGTTTGCCTGGTCCGCGGCCAGCTTGTCGAGAACAGCTTTTACCTGCTCGCGTGTTGCCGTGTCCATCTTGTCCTTAAGAATGACTGCAGTCATTCCGCCGGAAGACCAGAACTGGGCTTTCCACGTAGCTGCTGGCCCAGCTGGCGTTAAATCCATCAATCCGGCCTGCGCAAAGGGGATTCCGAGATTCACGCTGTGGGTTACGTTCAGAAATCCGTGGTCGGAGACAATCACAATCTTCGTCGTTGGATCGTTCTTCAGCGCTGCTGCCATCAGTCGCGCCACCATTCCGTCTACTGCCTCTAGCGTCTTTGCCGCTTCCGCACTGAAAGCCCCGTGCTCATGTTCGGAATCATCCATCGCGCTGAGATGGATGGTCATGAATCCGGGCTTGCGGCGCCCTATAATATCGAGCGCGTACTTGGTGCGGATCTCGTCGCCGCCCTCGACTGTCGTGTTGTTACCCAGCATGTAAGGCCCAAGCCGCTGTTCCATCTCATCTAGCGCGCCCACCGGGCGAGAAATAGCGTTCATCAGGTAGCGGTCCTGTGGGTTCGTACCGCCGCCCACATTTGTTGCCCGCCAGTACTCGGGAATCAACGAATCCACGCTCGTCGCATTCACGCTGACCGGCCAGCTCACGCTGGCTGTACCGATGCCTGCCTGGTGCGCTACATCCCAGAGTGTGGCTACCTTGATGCTTTCGGCGTACCAGTACCACGCTCCGGAAAACTTCTTTTCAGGGTCAAAGAGCTGATTGTTCAAAATTCCATGTTCCGCCGGCCAGACGCCCGTAATCAGTGTTGTGTGGCTTGGATACGTCACTGTCGGCAATACGCCCACCACGCCGTCCGCGTACACGCCCTCGGTCATGAAACGCCGCAGTGTTGGAATCCGCAGCCCATGCTCATCCGCGTGGGTCACATACTCGGGCTTCAGACCGTCAATGGAAATCATCAGGACCGGAGCGGCGGCCCATGCCGTGCTGGCTGCAAATACGGCGTAGGCGAGCGCAAAAAGACGAACCACACGAAACAGCTGGCTTTGCATCATGAGACTGATTGAAACGTCTGTGATCCCTGGTTCGCTTGAAAGCCGGATGAAAAAAGTTTCGTCAACGTCTCTCTGCGGCTCCGATGGTTAGGGCTTGACGTCAAGATGGATTAATAGGCTCGGGAGGATGGCAGGCTATAAGAAATTGCACTGCGTAGGAGGACAGGTAGAAATGTTCTCCTGAGGTACGGCCGCGTTCGATACTCCACATCTGGAAGCGGGTCAGCTCATCCATGATGAGGGCGAAATTTTGTCTGTCTAATTCGTCCTGAGCAATCTCTTCCGGAAGGGAACTGCTGGTAATGAGCGTGTCCGGCGGGAACACAGTTGCTCCGATTTGTCCAAAGAGGTTGAAGAGGCCGTCGTAGTTGCCCAGATCACTCAGTGTGACTGTGCGGATACGCATGCTGCGAGGTGGGACCGCGAAGATTCCTTTGCCGGTGTATTCAATGCCCAATTCGCTTGCTTTTGCCGTGATGGCCGGTTGCTTGCTGGCTTTTGAAAACACGGCATCGAGAAATCGCGCAACCTCCGGAGTCATGAGCTTGAGCGTATCTGCAAACGAAGGACGCACGGAGCCTTCTGCGTCTGGATTTGCGGCGTTGGCCAGTAAGGCAGCCCATTTGTCGTGCAGGTCTTCGTTTTCTTCAAGCGATGCGCCTTCAAGGAGCGAAAAAAGCAGCTTGGTTGAAACTGCCTTTGGTGTAAAGCCCGCGTCAACAGCCATTTGCTCAGCTTTCTTCAAAAGCGATAGCTGTCGTCCATAGCGGTAAATGCGGATTTCATCGCGCACACGTTCTGCAATCTCGTCCGCCGCCGGCCCGAGAATTTTCTTCACGACAGCCGTAAAGGGGATCGCCATGCCAACCGCCGAGCCTGCTTTCACGAGGTCTGCGCTGTGGCGAAATATCTCGCTTGGGTCCATAGTTTTTTAATCATACGCCGAAGGTTAAGAGCGCCAGCCGGCCCGCTTCGATCGCAAGTTAAAATGAAACCAATGGACGATGTACGAAGCACAGGTAGTCCAAAACCTTCTCCTGCTGCATCAGATTCCCCACTGACTACAGATCATGGGCGGGCGGCGGCTTTATTTGAGGAATCTGTCTCCATCATGGCGCGGCTCCGTGCGCCCGATGGCTGCCCCTGGGACCGCGAACAGACTTTCGACACCATCCGCAAGTACACCCTCGAGGAAACCTACGAGGTTTTCGACGCTATTGAGCGGCGCGATTTTCCGCATCTGGCTGAGGAGCTTGGCGATCTCCTGCTACAGGTGCTCTTCTACGCCGAAATGGCTGCGAATGAAGGGCACTTCACAATCGCCGATGTGCTGGATCACCTGAACCGAAAGCTGATTCGGCGGCATCCGCATGTCTTTGGTGAGGAAGCGTCTCGCGCTGCTGGGAATCAAGCCTCTGTGGACTCCAACGCTGAGAATTCCACGCAGGTTCTGCGGAACTGGGAAGAAATTAAAGCTGCCGAAAAGGCCGCTGCTAACAAAGCCGAAGATTCTCGCCTCGACAGCGTCAATCGAGGGCTGCCGGCACTGGCTGAGGCCGCTAAACTCGGCTCTAAAGCCGCAAAATCCGGTTTTGACTGGCCTAACTGGCGCGATCTGTTACCCAAAATTGCTGAGGAGACTGCGGAGCTTGAGGTCGAAGCCAATGCCAATCCGTCCGACAAACAGAGGGTCGAATCCGAGCTGGGCGATCTTCTCTTCACCGCCGTCAATCTGGCCCGGCATCTTGGCGTCGATGCTGAGATGGCCCTTCGCGGCTGCAACCTCCGCTTTCGTCAGCGTTTTGCGGAAATGGAGCGCACTGCCTCCGGGCCTTTAGAAGAACTTTCTCCTGCAGAACTTGAAGATCTCTGGTCTAACGCAAAGAAAACATTGGCGAAAGCCAAAATCGAGCCATGACCCAACAAGCAGACTCTATCCTCATCCGCTCCTGCCAGGGCCGCGATGAATTCGAAGCCTGTGTCCGGCTCCAGATTGAGATCTGGGGCTACGACCCTGCCGACCTTATCCCCAATCGATCCTTCATGCTGGCCCAGAAGATCGGCGGGCAGGTGATGGGAGCCTTTGATACCTCGCTCCCTGGCGCGCCCGAGCAGGGGAGTGCCGCTTCGCTTATCGGCTACGCCTATGCCATTCCGGGAATCAAACCCAATAGTGAAGGCCCGCAGAGCTATCTTCATTCCCACATGCTGGCTGTCAGTGCCGCGTATCGCAACCGTGGACTCGGGGTCAGGCTCAAGCTCTCCCAGCGTCAGGAAGCCCTTTCCCGCGGTCTTCGCCACATGGAATGGACCTTCGATCCATTGGAGATCAAGAACGCTTTCCTCAATATCCACAAGCTAGGGGCCATCATTCGCCGTTATTATCCAGATTTTTATGGTGTATCCTCATCTCGTCTCCAGGGTGGGCTCCCAACTGACCGCCTGGTGGCCGAGTGGTGTCTGGATTCGCCTCATGTGATGGCAGCCGTTGAGGGCAAAGCCGGTGCCCAGTACAGAGTTGAGGAACGCATCATCGTTCCGGCTTCCATCTACCAGTGGAAGGCATCGGACAAAGACCGGGAACGCGCCGCGGCGGTTCAGCTTGAAAACCGTGGCAGGTTTCAGCAGGCCTTTGCGCGCGGGCTGGCCGTGACTGGCTTTGACCGCGACGCCGAAGGGAACGGAATCTACGAGCTTACGCAACTATCCCAAGTTGAAACGCGTATTCCATCTGTATAAGGACTTATCCAGATCATGAAAATTGACGGCATTGTTCTCCGCGAACTTCATATTCCCCTTCTTCGTCCCTTTGAAACCAGTTTCGGCGTGACGCGCGATCGTCGCGTGCTGCTTGCGGAAATCCGTTCGGAAGGCCTGACCGGCTGGGGCGAATGCACCGCGGGTGAGCATCCGCACTTTTCCTACGAATCCACTGACACTGCGTGGCACATCTTACTCCACGAGCTCGGACCTTCACTCGCCGCGGCCGAACAGGTTGAGCATGGTGGTGAAATTCCAACGATCTTCAAGCTTGTCCGCGGCCACCGCATGGCCAAGGCCACGCTTGAAAACGCCATCTGGGATCTCGAAGCCCAGCGTGAAGGAATTACGTTGGCGAGCCTTCTTGGGGGCGTGCGGGATATCATCCCCTGCGGTGTCTCGCTCGGCATTCAGAAAAGCATTCCCGATTTGCTCGCCGTCATTGAAAAAGAGCTCGCCGCCGGTTACCAGCGCATCAAGCTCAAGTGCAAGCCCGGCTGGGACGTGAAGGTCTTCGAAGCTGTGCGCAATCGATTTCCGGGGATTACTCTCAGCTGCGACGCCAATTCCGCTTACCGCCTCCGCGATGCCGATCACGTCGCTACCTGGGATGCCTTCGACCTGCTGATGATTGAGCAGCCGATGTGGCACGACGATTTCTTCTATCACTCCATTTTGCAGAAAAGACTCAATACGCCCATCTGCCTCGATGAGTCCATCAACAACCGCCGCGATGCTCTGGCGGCTATCGAGAATGAGTCCTGCCGCATTATCAACATCAAGCTTGGGCGCGTGGGGGGATTCTCTGAGGCTATCGCTGTTCACAACGCATGCCTCGAGCGCGGCGTGCCTGTCTGGTGCGGTGGAATGCTCGAGTCGGGTATTGGTCGCTCGCACAATATTGCTATTTCTTCGCTTGAGAACTACTCGCTGCCTGGGGATGTTTCGGCTTCTGCGCGGTACTGGAAAGAAGACATCATCGAGCCCGAGGTGACTGTTACGCCGCAGGGCGAGATTATCCTGCCGGATACGCCAGGGCGTGGGTATGAGGTTCGGTACGACCTGATTGAAAGGCTTACCGTCCGTAAGGAAATTGTACGTTCCTTAGTCACCGTCTAGACAGGCCATTTCTGTTCAGTGTCACTCGTAGCCTGCGGAATGGGAACCTTCGGTTCCGATTCCGCGTACACTATCCCGGCAGGGCAACTTCCGCCGCAAATCTGCGTCTCAATCCGGAGAGGCAGATTGTGCAGCAAGTCAGTATCTGCCGGAGGAAAACCTTAAGTGACTCCCCAGGAACAGCAACTCCTGACCCAGCTTACCCAGCGCATCAACCAGACCCAGCTCCAGGACAAGGATCCCGACGCCCAGAATCTTTTGGGCAAGGAGCTTGGCGCCAACCCTGACGCGCTCTATATCCTGGCGCAGACCGCCCTGATACAGGACATGGCGCTGCAGCGCGCCAACTCTCACGTTGCCGATCTCGAGAAGCAGATACAGGATCTGCAGCAGCAACTTGAGGAAGATGAGCAGCAGATTGACCAGCTTCAGCAGGTGCAGCAGCGGCAAACTCCGGCGAAGCCGACGAGCTTCCTTGGCCGGCTATTTGGTGATCCGCAGCCCGCTCCTGCGCAAGCTCAATATCAGCCCGTTCCGCAGCCCCAGCAGGGTTCACCTGCATATCAGCCTGTGCAGTATGCGCCTCAGCAGGCGCAATACGCTCAGCCGCAGTATGTTCAGGCCGTACCGATGCCGATGGGCGGTCCTATGATGGGCGGCCCGATGATGGGTGGTCCTGGCATGATGGGCGGCCAGCCGAGCTTCCTTCGTTCTGCCATGCAGACGGCGGCGGGTGTTGCTGCCGGAACGCTGGCGGTTGAAGGCATCGAATCGCTCTTCCATGGCGGGCATTCCGGCTTCGGCGGCTACGGCGGTGGTTTTGGTGGTGGCTTTGGTGGCGGCGAGCGCCCTGTTGAAGAGGTCGTCAACAACTACTACGGCGATTCTCCTGAGGACGAACGCCACGAGGGCGGCGGTGGTGATCGCTACGAAGGGGAACATCGGGAAGGCGGTGAGCGCTTCCACGACGCCAGCTATGAGACTTCGGGCAACTATGACCGGGGTGACGATCGGGGCAACGACCGCAACTACGACAGCAGTCTCAGCGACGATACTGCCGCCGCCGACGACAGCGTCTCCGATGTGCAGCTGGACGACAGCGGCAGCTACGACGACAACAGCAATGTGCAGTAGGCTTGTCGCAACAGCACTGCTTCGATAGCGTCGCAGGCGGAAGCTCTACCATCTTCCGCCTGCATCGCCTGCTGCATTTCGCCGGCCCGCCGCGTAAATGATTCCTCTTCCAGCAATCGTTTCAGCGCCTTTGCCGCTCGTTCCGCTGAATAATGTTTACGCGAAATCGTAAGCCCCGCGCCGGCGCGCACAATCCGTGCCGCCTGATCCGGCTGATCCCATCCATACGGAACAATCAGCATCGGCTTTCCCATGCGCATCGCCATCCCCGTCGTTCCCGCGCCGCCCTGGTGCACGATTACCGCGCAGCGCGCAAACACCTGCGAGTACGGCGCGTATCGCGTCACAAATACGTCCGGCGCCGTGGCGTGCTGGGACTCATCTGCCCCCACCAACAGCGCGCGCCGTCCAAGCTTTCTGGCAGCCTGAATGCTCTCCGAGTAAAAACTGCCGGGGTTATACACCGCTGTCGATCCCTGCGTAAAGGCAATCGGCGGCGCGCCATTTGCAAGAAAGCTCTCCAACTCACTTGAAAGCGTCTCTCCGGCGCTCGATTCGTCATGAAACATAAACCCCGGCTGCACCGTATTCACAGGCCAATCCGGCTGCGGCGCGGCCAGCTGCTGCGAAAACAGCGCCAGCACCAGCTCCGACGAAAACTTGTCCGCAAACAGCGGATTGCGTCCCGGCCGCAGGCCTTCCTGCTTGCGCAGGTCGCGAATCGGCTTCCACCAGTGGTTGATCGCCACCGTGCCCATACGCAGCATCGCGCGATGCGCTCGCGGCCCCATCCAGCGCAGATATTGGAGCTCCGGCACATTGGGCAGCACGGGAGGGTCATACACGGAGAAGAGTGTGCAGGGCGAAAGAATCACCGAAGCCCATGTCAGCCGCAGTTTTTCCGCTACCAGCGGAGCGGGGTACACCATCTCGCCCGCAATCATCATGTCCATCCCGTCGGCAGCTGCCAGCAGATCGGCGTATGTATCGCGCAAATGCGGCAACACCAGCTTGCGCAGCAGAATCTCCGTTCCGCGCCGCATGTCTTCGCATTGCGCTATCAGCTCCGTGTCCTGCGGATTCCAGTCTGGCCGCAACGGCCGGAATCCAAGGCCTAATCCCTCGATCTTCTCGCGGTAAAACGGCGTGCTGGCAATGTAAACGATGTGGCCACGCTGCTTCATCTCCAGTGCTATTCCAATCACTGGATGCAGATCACCCAACGAGCCAAGGCTCGTGAACAAAATTCGATATTGAGATCTCTCTATGGTCATAGCTAATTCAGTGCGTGCTTGTCGTTGCGTCCGTTGCATCAGAGCTTGTAGTCACAGCCCCTCAGTTCCGGCGTCGCCCAGTCCCCGTCCTCTTTGTTATACTTAGAGGGTTTGGCGCACAGCTGCGCTTCATATAATTACCAACACGTACTCGAGGTTTTCCCATGTCCGGCCATTCGAAATGGGCGACAATCAAACACAAAAAGGGCGCGCTCGATGCCAAGCGCGGCAAGACCTTCACCCGCCTGATTAAGGAAATCACCATTGCCGCCAAAGGTGGCGGCGGAGATCCTGACGGCAACCCGCGACTTCGCACAGCCGTCCTGGCGGCCAAAGCTGAAAATATGCCCGCCGACAACATCAAGCGCGCCATTCAGCGCGGCACAGGCGAGCTGGAAGGCGTCAACTACGAGGAAATCACCTTTGAGGGCTACGGACCCGGCGGCGTGGCCGTTGTCGTTGATACTCTCACCGACAACCGCAACCGTACCGTCAGCGAAATCCGCCACACGTTCTCGAAGAATGGCGGCAATCTCGGTTCCACCGGTTCGGTTCTGCACATGTTCTCGAAGAAGGGTCTCATCGCCATTGAAAAATCCGCGGCGGATGAAGATGCCCTGATGAACATCGTCCTTGAGCACGGTGGCGAAGACCTTAACGATGAGGGCGATAGCTGGGAGATTCTTACCGATCCCGCCTCCTACGAGTCCGTATCGGAAGCCATCAAAGCTGCCAAGATTGCCACTGTCGCCAGCCAAGTCACCATGATCGCCTCCACCTACACCAAGCTCGAAGGTGCGCAGGCCAACGCCATGATGCGCCTGCTCGACGCTCTTGAAGACTTCGACGACACTCAAAACGTCTACTCGAACTTCGACATGGATGAGGTCGAGGTCGCAGACTGAGCCGTTTCTTCAAACCAGTGAAGAAAGGCCGCCTGCATCCCCGGGCGGCCTTTTTCATGAGATGCTGAGGTCCATACCTTGCGGAGAACTACGTTGAAACCATTTCGAAATCTGCTTCTGCTCGTGCTTGCGCTTCTTCCCCTGAATCTCGCCGCTCAGGCCGCTGATCCCGTGAATCCCGTCGCAGAGGTTCGCTCGGAGAAGCCCTGGGGATTTACCCCGTTTCTCAACTATGGCAACGGCGTTGCTGACCGCTCCGACTACCGCTTCCTCATCGGCGGCGTTGAAGTGACAAAGCCCATTACGCCCGTCGTCCATGCCGGGCCGCTCAGTGGCCAGTTTGAGTTCGGCGGCAGCATTATTCCGCTTTGGCAGGCTTTTACTCCTGCGCCGCATGTGCAGACTTACAACCCGTGCCCGATTCCACTTCCTACAAACCCACAAGGAGGCTGCGAGCTGGAGGTTGGCGGCGGACATTACACCGGTTTCAGTGTTGTTCCTGTCATCTTCCGCTGGGATTTTCTGACTCATTCGTCGCGGTTTCAGCCGTGGTTCCAGGCTTCTGCGGGTGTCATCTACACCACGCACAAGTTTCCGCCGGATTACCTGGTGCCACATGGATACACCGCCGGTACTTCCGTCTGGAATTTTTCGCCTCAGGGCGGCATCGGCATCCGTTACTTCACGCGTTCCCGTCGTTCGATCGACTTTGGCGTGAATGCCGTGCACATCTCCTCCTCCTCGCTGGGTGACAAGAACCCAGGCGTCAACGCCAGCATCCAAGTTCAAGTTGGTTACACCTTCTGGAAATAGAGAAACAGTGATTCGTGGTCAGTAAACGCACTGGCATTAGCACTGACCACGAATCCCTAAGCACGCATCACTACCCACTGTTGATGAGCGAAGCGAATCCTATCGTCGAGTGTGTCCCCAACTTCTCTGAGGGAGCGGATTCGCGCAAGGTCGAGGCTATTGTCTCCGCCATGCGCGTCGATGGCGTGCATCTACTCGACTGGTCTCTGGATCCCGACCATAATCGCTCTGTTGTTACTATTGCCGGTCCGCCTTCAGCAGTTATCGAATCCGCCGTCCGTGGAGCAGGGAAGGCTGCCGAGCTCATTGACCTCACTGTCCAGCAGGGCGTTCACCCTCGCATTGGCGCGGCAGACGTCATCCCTTTCGTCCCCATCTCTGGCATCAAGCTTGATCAGTGTGCTTTGCTTGCCCGCCAGGCCGGTATGGAGATATGGCGGCGTTTTGGCGTTCCCGTCTACTTCTATGAAGCCGCCGCTTCGCGTCCGGATCGCTCCAACCTTGAGGATGTCCGCAAAGGTCAGTTTGAAGGCTTGCGCGATGTCGTTCGCAAGGATTCCTCGCGCCGTCCCGACGTCGGCGGTCCCACTCTCCATGCCACCGCCGGAGCCTCTGCAGTAGGCGCTCGCAAATTCCTTGTCGCCTACAACATTTTCCTCAACACTTCAGATGTCGCTATCGCCCGTGCCATCGCCAAAGATATCCGCGCCTCTGCCGGCGGCCTCAAAGGCGTCAAAGCCCTCGGAGTTCTGGTCCATGGCCGCGCCCAGCTCACGATGAACATCACGGACTTTGAGGTTACGCCGATCTCGCGCGTCCATGCTCGTGTTACTGCCCTTGCTGCACGCCATAAAACCGCCCTTGCTGAAGGCGAAATCATAGGCCTGGTCCCCAACGCCGCTTGCGAGCATAACTCCGACTGGATGGGGCAACTCGGCCACTTCGATCCCGCCACTAAAATTCTCGAGCGGCGCCTCGAAAACCCGCTCCCATGGCCAAATGGCGCCAGATAAACCTTTCCGCGGCAGCATTTATGAGCGGCTAAAGTAGCCGTCGCGTCTTATTTGGTAGAACGGTACAATAAGTATCAGAAGGAAACCTGCTCTTGCGTAACTCTTTTAAAATCATTCCCGCCCTCGTCCTCGCGCTGTGTGCTGCAGCTTCTCATGCCGCCCAGCTCTCCTCGGACGCGCGCGCTGCCATTCCCCGCGACGTTCGCCAGCTCGTTGTCATTGACTATCGCGCCATGCAGAACTCCGACACGGCCATGCAGCTCCGCGACCGTGTCATGCCCCCCGAACTCAAGCAGTTCGACGAGGCGCTTCGCAAGTCCGGCCTCAATGACAACCACGATGTCGATCAGCTTGCCTTTGCGCTCTTCCATGCCGCCAGCAGCAAGGATGCCGACGAAAATGTCACCCTAGGCATCGCCCAAGGCCAATTCGATACGGATACCGTCATTGCCGGCTTCAAAAAGCGCGCGGTCAAGCCCCAGCTCATCCGCACGAACAAGATCTACCCCATGGCCAAGTCCGGCATGATGCTCTGCTTCCTCGATCAGTCCACCATGATCTTTGGCGGGATTGACGCCATCAAGGCATCTCTGGATGCGCATGACGGGAATCAGCAGAGTCTGCTTGCCAACCAGGCCCTCATGGATGCGATGCACTCCACTGACTCGGAAGCTCTGTGGAGCGTCCTTGACGCAGCGGGCACGCAGAACATGATGAAATCGGTTCTCGGCGAAGCCGGGTCCGTCGCTGACTACGAATCTGTCCGTAAGCGCCTTCAGGTCTCCTGGTATGGCATGGACTTTACCCATGGCGTCAAGTTCAATCTCACTATTGTGACCGGCGACAGCTTTGCCGCCGCAACCATCTCCTCGCTGCTCAACGCCGCCGTCCTTTACAAGAAGACCACTGGCGATACCACGGAAAAGGTAGCTCTGGCCGACACCAACGTCACCTCCAGCGCCGGTAAGCTCCTGGTCTCGTTCTCCGCTTCAGACTCGGACTTCGCCAGCCTGCTTAAATCCTCTCTCTTCCAGAGCATGGTTCGATAAATCCGAGAGAACGGAATCGAAAACCCAAGCCTCGCGGATCATGGTGAGGCTTTGGTTTTTTGTGTCTGGGATGGACTTTATGGTTTTGTTTTTATCTATAGCGAGATTTCCATTTCTTCGGTTCCTCGCCTCGCGTGTTACTGTGATTCCTTAGATACATGGGCGCCGAATTCGACACTAGATTCTTGAAGCAATGAGCTCACCTGCGGAGCAGCTTTTCAGCCAGGCCATCGATATGTCTCCCGAGCAGCGCGCGGAGTTTCTCGCAGCCGCCTGTCAGGGTGATCCTGCGCTCCGCCAGACTGTAGAAACTCTCCTCGTCGAAAATGATCGGCGTGAGAATCCTTCCGTTACTCCGCTGCTTGATAGCAATGCCACTGCGCCTCCGGTCGATTTTCTCGCCGACGGCAGCCGCATCGGCCGCTACACCATCGTCCAGCCGATCGGCATGGGCGGCATGGGCGTTGTCTATCGCGCCCGCGATGAAAAGCTCGAGCGCGAAGTTGCCATCAAAATGCTTTCTCCCGGCGTGCTGTCGAATAGTGAAGCCCGCCGACGCTTCCGCATTGAAGCTCTCGCCCTGGCCCGTCTTAATCATCCTCATATTGCCGCCGTCTATGACGCGGGCGAACAGGACGGCCAGGATTACATCGTGATGGAGCTGGTTCACGGCGAGACGCTCTCAAACCGCCTTCGCAGCCGTGGCCCACTCGACATCTACACTGCCTCGCAGATCGTGCTCGAAGTTTTGGACGCTCTTCGAGAAGCTCATGCTCAGGGCGTCGTGCACCGGGACCTCAAGCCGGGCAATATCATGGTTAACTCCCGCGGCCATGCCAAGGTCCTCGACTTCGGCCTGGCCCGCATACTCCAGGCCGACCCGAGCGCCACGCAAACCCAGGGCATTGCCGGTACGCCGATGTACATGTCGCCCGAGCAGGCCCTTGGGACGCCAGTGGACGCCCGCACAGATCTCTGGAGTCTGGGCGTTATCTTCTACGAAACCCTCACCGGCCAGCCGCCCTTTCGCTCAGAGAGCACTCTCGGCCTTCTTCGCGCCATCACGCAGTCCCCGCTTACCCACGCGCGCCAGCTCCGCCCTGATCTCCCGCCCATTGCCGACGCCATTCTCACCCGTGCGCTTGAAAAAGATCCCGGTAAGCGCTATCAGTCCGCTGAAGAGATGCATCGCGATCTCGCGTCTCTGGTCAAGCCGCCTGAGGCTGTAGCCCGTCCTCGCTGGCAGCAGCCGAAGTGGATGCTTGCGGGCTTCGCGCTCATTCTTGTCGCAGCAGCCATCGGCGGGTGGGTCCTTTGGCGTCACGTTGCAGAGCAGCGTTGGGCGCGCGACGAGGCTCCTGCACAAATCGAGGCTGAGTTCTCCGCCTGGCATCCGCTCGAAGCGCAAGCCTTGCTCGCACGCGCGCAGAAGGCGCTGCCCTCTGATCCCGTGCTTCAGCAGATCGAAGAGAAAAACACGCTCCTTGTAACTGTTACTTCCGATCCCGCCGGAGCCACCGTCGCCATCCAGGACTACGTTCTTCCGCAAAGTCCATGGAAGACACTCGGACCCACGCCGCTCACGAAGATCCGCATCCCCAAAGCACAATTCCGCTGGAAGCTGACCGCGCCCGGTGGGCAGGAAACCATCCTCGCCCCGCCAACGGATGAAGCGATGAACTTCCCGCTTGCCAGGATCTCCGCCGCGCCTGCCGGCATGGCTTACGTCCCGGCTGGAAACTTCGCGGACTACGTTGTATTTCTCGGCTGGCTTGCTCCAGCACCGCTGCCCGCCTTCTACATCGATCGGACAGAAGTTACCAATCGTGCTTATCAGCAGTTCGTCGATGCCGGGGGCTACTCCAACGCAAAGTACTGGCCCGTGCAGATTGAAAAAGATGGCCGCTCGATCCCATGGAGCGTTGTTGCCGCTGATTTCACGGATGCCAGCGGCCGCCCCGGTCCCGCAACATGGACCGCCGGTCACTACCCGGAAGGACAGGCCGATAATCCCGTTGCCGGTGTCAGTTGGTATGAAGCCGCAGCCTACGCCGCATGGGCCGGCAAGAGCTTGCCCGTGCTGAGCCAGTATTACCGCGCCTCACCGCCGGAACTCACAGGCCCCACAGCCGCCATGAGCAATCTCGGCGGATCCGCAGTCGCACCCGTCGGCACATTCAAAGGCCTCGGTCCGTACGGCACCCTTGATATGGCCGGCAATGTCCGCGAGTGGATCGCCAATACCGTCGACGACCAGCTGCGCTTCGCCCTCGGAGGTTCATGGCAGTCCGCGGCCTACATGTCGAACGAGCCGGAGGCTTTCTCGCCTCTCGATCGCACTGCGGGCACAGGATTCCGCTGCGTGCGTAACCTCGGGCCGCTTCCCGATTCCGCAGTCAGGCCTTTCCACCGCACTTTGCGTGATTTCTCCGCTTACAAGCCTGCCAGTGACGACGTCTTTCGCGCCTACAAAGTCATGTACGACTACATCAAGACGCCGCTCACCCCGCAAGATCTCGGCATTGTGAAAGAGACCGCCGACTGGCGCGAAGAGAAGATCGTTATCGACACGGCGTACAACGGCGAGCGCATGGCCATCTACCTCTTTCTGCCCAAGCGCGTGCAGCCGCCCTATCAGACTGTGCTCTTCTTTCCCAGCGCGCGCGTCTACTTTCAGCCGCCGGATTCTGCTGACCTCGGAGATATCCAGTTCTTCGATTACGTTGTGCAGAGTGGCCGCGCTGTCGCTTATCCCGTTTATGAAGATACCTATGAGCGCCGTCTCAAGTACTCGATGCCGGGCGGCTCACAGGCCCTCGCCCTCACCGCCGATTGGTACAAGGACGCGGCGCGCACCCTCGACTTTCTCGAAACCCGCAAAGACATCGATTCCAGCCGCCTGGCCTATCTAGGCGTAAGCATGGGCGCAGCAGATGGCGTCATCGTATCCACGCTTCTGCAGGACCGGCTCAAAGCCGTCGTCTGGCTCGACGGCGGCTACTTCATCGAGCATCCACCTGCCGGCGGCGACCAGGCCGACTTCGCCCCGCGCATGAAGAAGCCCGTGCTCATGGTCAACGGCAGGTATGATTACGACTTTCCGCTTGATCAGGCGCAGACCCCGCTCTTCAACATGCTCGGCACGACTGCCTCGGATAAAAGCCATGTCGTTATGGACACTCCGCACGATGTCACGGAAAACCGCCCCGTCCTTGTGCATTCGGTGATTGCCTGGCTGAATAAATACCTCGGCAAGATCTCCGAGTAGTCGCCGTCCCTGCATTGATCTGCAAAAAATTCGGCGGACTGCAAATCAAAGTGATTCGCAGCCCGCTGAGTCGAGTACCATCCTGCCGTTTATTTTGAAATCAGCAACAGGAGCGACTGGCCGCACTGTCCGTAGGTTGTGCCCGCAGGGCCAATCAATGTTTCGTTGCCCGGCGTGACAAACGTGTTAGGCCCGTCATTCCAGTCGCAGGTATCGGTCACGCGATACCAGTTGGTGCCCGTAGGCGGCTGGGGCAAAGTGAAATTCATTGAAGCGGACCAACCGTTATACGCGATGTACATCGCGTTCGAATCTCCGAAGGACGACCCGTTCACGGTGTAAGCAATCGCGTAGTTTGAAGTGTTGTTCCAGTAGCTGCTGTTAGCTTGCGTGCCACCTGGCTCCCACCACTCCACCTGGCTTGACGTGTACCAAGTCACAGGCCGCAGCGCCGGATGCGCACGCCGGAAGGCGATTAGCCGCGACGCGTAGTTATCGAAGTTCTGCTGATTCGTGCTCCAGCTCCAGTTGAGCCAGTTGCCGGGCGAGTCTAGATTGTAAGCATTGTTGTTGCATTGCAGCGTGCGCAAGAACTCATCGCCGCCCTGCATAATAGGTGTTCCCGCAGAAAGCATCGTAAAGGCTAGTCCCGTGCGTGCCGCGCGGCGTTGATCATACGCAGTGCCGGTTCCAGCGCTCAGGCCCTGGTCCCAGCTGTAATTCGTGGTGGTGCCGCCGTCAGATGGTCCCCACGGCCACGCCTGTGAATTATTTGAGCCGTTGCAGGAGTACACATCATTCAGCGTCAGCCCGTCGTGAATATCGATAAGGTTGGTCGAGTTCCATGGCGAGCGGCCGCTTGCCTGAAACAGATTCGACGATCCTGTGAAATCATTCGCATCCTGCGTAATGTAGATCGTTGTAGTACCTAGTTCGTTCTGCGCCTGGCGCAACGAGTCGCGGAACTGGCCATTCCACTCTGACCAGCCGTACGGAAAATCTCCGAGCTGATAAGCGCCGTTGCCGCTCGCAGCCCACGGCTCTGCGTAGAGATCCAATCCGCGGCCGCCCGCAGCCGGACGCACCGTAAAGTTGGCGAGAATGCGGTTGATGGCGACATTCGGATCAGAAGCATCAAAGTTGAATCCACCACCCGGACAGTTGGGCGCAGCCGCTTCATACGATTGATTAAGGCAGTTGTTGCCAAGCACCGCGCCCAGATCGAAGCGGAAGCCATCCACTCCCATGGTCTGGTTCCAATAAGCCAACGAGTCGATAATTAGATTCTGCGCAACGGCATTATAGGTGTTGTAATTCGCGCCCGTTCCCGTGTTGTCGTAGTAATACTGGTTGTCCGATGTCAGCTCGTAGTACGTAACGTTATCCAGCCCACGCCAGGAGTAGACATTGGCGGTCGTCGGGTCCGATGAGTTCCACAGCGCGCCCTCGCCCGTGTGGTTATAAACCACATCCATGTACACCTTGATGCCCACGTTGTGAAAAGCCTGCACCATCGCCTGAAATTCCTGCGTTGGTCCGCCCGCAGACTTGTTATGAGCATAGCGGCGGTCTGGAGCGAAGAAGTCTTCCGTCGCATAGCCCCAATAGTTCTGATTCGCATCGGAGTTGGGCGTCACATCGTTCGCATCATTCTGCGTTTCCATCACGGGCAGAAACTCCACTGCCGTAACGCCGAGGCCCGCGAGGTAGTTGGCCTTCATTGCAGCGCCCGCGTATGTTCCCTGGTATGCCGTCGGAACCGACGGGTCCTGCTCCGTCAATCCGCGCACATGCACTTCATAAATTACGTCGTCTTTTTGCGCCCGGGTCGGTTTGGTCCCGGTGCTCTGGCTGCTTACTGCAAGCACAACTCCTTTGGGGGCATAGGTTCCGCTGTCAATCGTCCGGTAAGTTGCGCCGGAGGCAAAGATGCCGCCGTTGGTCGGGTTCTGTGGATTCAGCGGGTCCTGGCTGATCTCGCGTGCATATGGGTCCAGCAGCAGCTTGTTCGGATTGAATCGATTACCGTTCGCATCTACATCGGAAATAAATCCAGCCGACGATCCCTTCGTCCAGCTCGGGCTGTAAGGCCAGTTAGGTCCCCATGCGCGATAGCCGTAATACACTGCGCCGGTAATCCCCGCATTTTGAATGTCGGAAACTGAAACCGTGGTCTGCCACACCAGATCGCTGCCCTGCGTCATCGGATAAACCGCGAATTCCTGCGCGCCATATCCGGAAGAGTAAAGGTAAAGACTCACTTGCGTGGCCTGCGAGGAATACACACGGAAAAGAATGCTCGATCCGCCTGTACTATATTGCGCGCCCAGGTTCATGCTGTTGATTTGGGCATGGAGAGGACTTGCGGCTGCTGCCAGGCCTCCGCATACGAGCGCAGCGGCTAAAAGGCCCTTCCAGATTCGCGTTACTTTGCGTTTCATTTCCGTTTCCCTTCTCGATGGACTGGATAGCACGCTTGTAGAGCGGCAGCACGGAGAGTCCTCCGATTAGTGAGATCAGGGCAATCGTTATTTCATCTTTTTCTTCACAATTTGTGTTGAACAGATATATGGTTTGTTTTCAGTTCGCTGCTGGCATTCTTCTTCAGCTCTGGAACTGTGCATAATGAAGGATGCAGAAAGGGCCTAATGAACAACATGCCTGACAACTTCGAGAACGAACCTGTGGAGCAAGCCGGCGATGATTGCATCCTGCTCGACCGCAGGAGTTTTTTGCGGCTTGGCTCCGCCGCCGCCGCAGTTTCCGCATTGGAGAAGAATCGCGCACACGCGCAGGGAGGCGCACAGATGGGTAATGTTCCGCGCGAGAACTGGAGCAGCACTTTGCGTTATCACACCGACCACGTCTTTCAACCGGAAGACATTGCCGCAGTGGTCAAAGACGTCACCTCAACTGCTCACCTCCGCGCGTTGGGAACCCGGCACTCATTCAACGCGATTGCGGATTCCAACTCTGCGCAGATTTCCATGCTGGGTCTCAAAACAGTCGAGGTCAATGCCGCTGCTCACACTGTTAGGGCCGGCGCAGGGGTTCGCCTCGGTGATCTCGCCATTGAAATCGACAGACAGGGCTGGGCTCTGCATAATCTACCCTCGCTGCCGCACATTTCGCTCGCCGGCTGCATCTCTACCGGCACTCACGGCTCAGGCATTCATAACGGCAATATCTCTACGGCAGTGCGTGAGGTCGAATTCGTGGGTGCGGATGGCAAGCAGCACAAGCTCTCACGCGAGCATGACCCTGCAACCTTTCCCGGCGCGGTCGTGGCCTTGGGAGCCATCGGCGTGATCACGCATCTCACGGTGGACGTGCAGCCTCGATTTGAAGTAGCGCAGGTTCTCTATGAGAATCTTTCGTTCGACGCCCTCGAATCGCATTTGACTGACATCATGGGGGCAGCTTACAGCGTCTCGCTCTTCACACATTGGCAGGGCAACAAGGCAGATCAGGTGTGGCTCAAGCATCGCGTTGCTCAGGGAGCTAAACCGCCCATGCCCGCCACTTTTCACGGCGCAACCTTGGCGGACAAAAAGCTGCATCCTGTGGGCAGGGAAGTGGACGCTACCCCATGCACAGAGCAGGAAGGCGCCATCGGCCCATGGTATGAGCGGCTACCGCACTTCAAGCTGGCTTTCACGCCCTCCGTCGGACACGAAATTCAAACTGAATACTTTGTTCCGCTCGACAAGGGTTATCAGGCTATTCGTGCCGTCGAGACTCTACGCGACCGCATCACGCCGCATCTTCTCGTCACTGAACTTCGTACCATAGCTGCCGATGATCTCTGGCTCAGCATGGCTTATCAGCGTCCCTCGCTGGCAATTCATTTCACATGGAAGCCCGAAGAAGCTGCCGTGCAGGAACTGCTTCCTCAGATTGAAGCCAAGCTTGCGCCGTTTGATCCGCGACCGCACTGGGCCAAGGTCTTCACGATTCCGAAAGAGCAACTCCAACGTACTTACGTCCGCTCGAATGACTTCCGCAAGCTCGTGCAGACCTACGATCCGAACGGCAAGTTTACGAATGAATTCCTGCGGCGGTTGATTCTTTAACGAACAGAATCATTCTTCTGATGCGTTCAAGACTGAGTGCTCAGGAGTGTCGCTGTGAAAAATGCGTGCCCTAGCTCCGTTATCCTGTATGAGCCAGAAAAATCTATGGTTTATAGCGATCCCCAAAGCATGATTCATCTTTTAAGTTTGATCCAGAAGAAATTTAGTTCACATCTGCGGATTCGGGATTTTGCAATATCATGCTATATTTCGTGTGCCGCAAGTTGGCAGGCTCTCTGTCATTCTGAAAAAATCGACTCTATCGGGGTAAGGCGTTGGCCAGAATTGTGAGGTTCCCATGTGCACTTCTTTCACGGGCCCCAGAATCGTCCTTCTGCGTTCGTCTCTCTTCAAGAGCTTTTTTGTTATAGCAGCTTTTGCGCTGGCGCTCGCGATCAGCAGGCCAGCCTTTGGTCAGGCTGTGACCACCACGACGTTATCGGTGACCACCGGCGGCAGTGCGACCACGTCCGTTCAAGCTGGTACAGTGATTACCCTGACGGCGACGGTTGTGTCAGGATCTACACCGATTATGCCTGGTCAGGTAGCATTCTGCGATGCGTCGGTGAGCTATTGTACTGACATTCACCAGGTTGGTATCGCGCAACTCACAACCAACGGGAAAGCAGTGTATAAGTTTCGTCCCGGCGGCGGTAGCCATAGCTACAAAGCCGTATTCCTTGGCACCCATATCTATGCGGGAAGCTCTTCCAGTGCCTCATCGCTCGACGTAACAGGGCCGTTCATAAGTGTAACGAGCATCTCGGCCGCTGTAACCAATGGAGACGATTGGGTTCTGAATGCCAGGGTATCGGGCGGCGTCTCGTTTTCGGGATCATCTTCACCCACAGGCACGATATCTTTCCTGGACACCAGCAATTCTGATGCTGTTCTGGCAACTGCGCCACTGGCTGCGAGCACACAGGAACTGGGCTTTGCCTCAAGCTACTCTCCGTCGCCACAACCAGAGGCGATAGCGGACTTTAATCTCGATGGAATACCGGATATTGTGGATGCTTACGGCAACGTCTTACTGGGTAAAGGAGACGGAACATTTTCTCCAGACCCCGGCGAGAGTAGCTTCAATAGTAACTTCTATGGCGTGAATGCTATCGCGGTTGCGGACTTTAACCTCAAGCGGCAACCCTGGAATAGTCGAGACGCTTGGAACGGAAAGTTACAACCTGCTGATGCTTCCCGGCAATGGAGATGGAACATTTGGCGTGGGCCAGATGACAGATATCGGGTGTGAAGCCAACAGTCAGGGTTTGGGTTGTGGCCCGTTGTCCATAGCCACGTCTGATTTCAACGGAGATGACATTCCAGATCTGATTCTTGCTTACGGTGGCTACCCGTATGTCTATAACAGCGAGATATTGGTCATGCTGGGCAACGGCGATGGAACATTCAATGGCTCGTGGGGGCACTCCTTGGCCATCGAGAGCAGCCCCATTTACGTTGCCATCGGGGATTTCAATCATGATGGCATTGCTGATCTGGCGGTGACGGATTTTTTCAGCAATGCTATCGATATTTTTCTCGGGAAAGGGGACGGGACCTTCCCCGATTCTCCAAATAGCACTCTTCCATTTTTCTCAACTGGTGTTACGACGAATCCGGCGCTCGTCGTCAGTCCTCAATCCATCGCAGTCGCGGACTTCAGAGGAAACGGAATACTGGATCTCGCCGTGGCCAACGGCGGCAACAACAGTATTTCCATTTTTCTGGGCCAGGGAGATGGAACCTTCACTGCGGGGCAGACGATGCCAGTCAGCGCCGGCGTGGACTCCGTTGTTGCGGGGGATTTCAATGGAGACGGCATCGTGGACCTTGCCGTCGGGACTGGCAGTAGCACCAGTGTAACGATTCTTCAGGGCAAGGGCGATGGCACGTTTATCGCGGTAAACGTTCTTGGACCAAGCCAGAGCGTAAGTGGTTTGGTCTCCTCAGCTGACTTGAATGGCGATGGCGTGTCTGATCTAACCAGCGCGGGTGCAGTCGTGTTGACGCAATCAGGTCATACAGCGGCAGCGTCCAGTTCTGTGGCCACCGGTAGCGGAGTTCATCTGGCTGAGGCCAGTTTTCCCGGAGATAGCAATTACGGTCCCAGTACGTCAGGGACCGTCAACGTTGCGCCGGTACAGCTTGCTGCGATGATTTCGCCCGTGCCGGGCAGCGTGCTTCCGGGGTCTGCCGCCCAATTCTCCTGGACTGCGGGCAGCAATGTGACCGCATACTCACTCTCTGTCGGAACTACAGGACCGGGCTCCAACAACATCATAGGCCTGCCTCCTCTTACCTATACTTCCACCCATGTCTCAGGCCTGCCGGAAAATGGAGCTACCCTCTATGTAACACTGAGCTCGGAGGTCAACGGGGTCTGGGAACCCCAATACTACACCTATACGGAAGCCACATCTGTTGTGCCTCCGATGCTGACATCTCCCGTGCCCAGCAGCCAACTCTCCGGATCTACCGTCACCTTTACGTGGGCTGCTGGAACTGATGTAACAAACTATCAGCTTTATGTTGGTTCGAAGTGGCCCGGCAGCTATGACATCTATGCTTCGCCGATCAGTGCATCCACTTCGGTCACAGCGACCGGCCTGCCCGCGGATGGAGTCATTCTTTATATCACTCTCCGGTATCAGATGAATGGCACCTGGGGCGCGATCAATTACACCTATACGGCGTCTGGTTCTCCTACACCTCCAGCGCTGACAACGCCTGCGCCGAACACTCACCTTGGGAGTTCTACTGTTACCTTCCAGTGGTCGCCAGGCAATGGGCCTACCGCGTATCTGCTGAACGTAGGAACCAAATGGCCGGGTTCAGATGACATCTTCGGATCAGGTGTTACGACGGCGACCTCAGCTACTGTTTCGGGCCTGCCTACCGACGGCGTCACCATATATGTGATGCTGCGCTATGAGATCCAGGGCGTCTGGAGCACTCTCAACTACACCTACACAGCAGAGGGTTCTACCGCTCCGCCGGTGATGACGACTCCCGCGCCGGGCAGCGTGCTTCCCGGTTCCAACGTCACGTTCCAATGGACACCGGGCAGCGGCGTTACGGCATACGCGCTCTCTGTAGGGACATACGGGCCGGGCTATTTCAACATTGGTGGTTCGCCAACCCTCACAACGACTTCGTTCACGGTGCCCAACATTCCAACAAACGGCAAGCCTGTTTATGTCACGCTCCGGTATCAAATCGATAGCGTTTGGCAAACTACTTCTTACACCTACACCGCGCAATGAGGCTTGCGCGGGTGCCCATATCCCTGTTTTTGAGGACATAGTGCACCACAACAGCCCATTTCTACCGCAGACGAAAATCCGCCTTGTCACCCGGCAGTAGCACAATCGCGAGTGTGCCTTCCTGCTTCTCTACAAGTGCAGGTCCTGTAATTTGCGCCTGGTGCCGATCCGGAGCTGTGTACTCGATCTTCACTTCTCCCGAGCCCTGCACCTGGATGCTCGAATGCACTATCTGCCCTGCCGCCATAGAGTTCACGCCAAAGCTTGCACTTGGGTAGTCCACCTCCAGCAACCGAATCTCCGCTCCGCTCCGGTTCTCCACTGTGATCTCAACGTGATGCGACCTGCATCCCGCAAAGCCCATGAAGAAGGGAAGGGAAGCTACGGCAAACAGAGTTTTTATATAAATTTTCAAGCCTTTTCTCCCAGCTTTTTTTCCAACCTGTCCAGCCGCTTCAAAAGCTCCGGCAACCGCTGGAAGACCGTGACTGCTCGCAGCCAGAGCCGATTATCAAACGCCGGCGACCCGGAAATCATTTTTCCCGCCGGCACACTATGGGAAACCCCCGATTGCGCCGTCAGAATTACCCCGTCGCCCAGTTCACAGTGGCCCGCCACGCCCGTTTGCCCGGCCAGAATTGCTCTTGAACCCACGATAGACGACCCGGCTAGTCCCGCCTGCGCGCACAGCATCGTGTCTTCACCAACCCTCGATCCATGGCCGACCTGGACGAGGTTGTCTACCTTCGTTCCCGCGCCGATCTCCGTCGCGCCCACCGTTGCACGGTCGATACAAGCGTTGGCCTGCACATCCACCCGGTCACCGATCAGCACCGGCCCCGACTGCGGGATCTTCTCCCACTGGCCCAGGTCGTTCTTGGCAAACCCGAAGCCGTCCGCTCCGATGATGACTCCATTTTCGAGCGTTACGTGATCGCCCAGCACGCATGCCTCGCGCACTACGGAATGAGCATGAGCAAAGAAATGGTTTCCGGCCCGCACTCCCGGATAGAGCACTACGTGCGGCAGAAGCGTCGCACGCAAGCCAAGCTTCACACAGGCTCCGATAACGGCATACGCACCAATATGCGCGCCTTCGCCGATTTCGGCCGTCGGATCAATGACAGCGGTCGGGTGAATTCCCGGCGGATACGCTGGAGGCTGGTAAAAGAAGCCCAGTGCGCGGGCAAAAGCATAGTAGGGATTCTTGATTCGCAGCGTTGCTGTTGCAACCTCTGGAAATTCCGGTTCGACCAGAACTGCTGCCGCACTCGTCGTCTTAGCCAGCCCCGCATAACGCGGGTTGGCTACAAAGGTTATCTCCGAGGGGCCTGCTTCTTCTATTCCGCGTACACCTGTGATTTCAAGCAGAGGATTGCCGCGCAGTTCCGCACCGAGCCGATTTGCCAGTTCGCCTAATTGCATCGTGCTCGATTGTAAATGGCCGGTAGTAAAGATGAGGATCAGCCGCGGCTTGCCGGTTTAGTCGTACTCAATCTCAAAGCAGTTCTGATAGGTCTCCACGCGGTTACGTCCCGCGCGTTTGGCCGAATAGAGAGCCCTGTCTGCGAATTGGATGAGATCTGTTTCATCTTTTCCAGCGTCCGGAATCATAGCGGCTACGCCAATGCTCACGGTAACGATTCCCGGCGTGTAGGGCATATGAGAGATCTGCGCGTCTGCTACAAGCTGCCGTACGCGCTCGGCCAGTGTTACGGCTCCCTGCGCAGAGACGCGCGGCAGAATTACGGCGAACTCCTCGCCTCCATAGCGGGCTACCAGATCGCTGGTTCGCAGAGATGCACTGGCGAGAATGGATGCGATGCGCCGCAGGCAGTCATCGCCGGCCAGGTGTCCGTAATGGTCGTTGTACAGCTTGAAGTGGTCGATATCAAGCATCAGCAGCGCCAGGCTGGTTTGCTGGAGCGCAGCGTTCTGCCATTCCAGTGCAAGGTGGCGGTCAAAACTGAACCGGTTCGCAAGACCTGTGGCATGATCCTGAGTTGCCAGCGCATCAGCTTCATGAAACGCCGCTGTAATTTCCTGGTGCATTTTGTCGCGCACGCCGAGCGCGGTATTCACGGCGTAGACAATCACCAGATTGACGCAGAGAAAGAGCTGCAGGATGAAAAATCCGTGCTGCGCGAGCGTTGCGCCGGAGAGCATGAATGCGCCATGCGCCCGTTCCGTCATGTAAACCGCAGGAGCAGCCATGAGCAGGATGCCAATTGCCGCCCCGGTAGCGCGCAGCCGGAAGACCGCCACTAGAAGCACGGGAATGACAAGGAAATCGATGGGCAGGCCAGTCTGTGTGAAGATAAGGATGGAGACGAGCGTAATCGCGGTCCAAATAGCAACGGTCTCCCATCGCTTTTGGGGCGCGAAGAGCGCTTTCAGTTCCGTTTTATCGATGGCCAGGAATAGCGGCGCCATCAGAGCCATTCCCATCACATCACCGGTGAACCAGTTTGCCAGCAACTCTGGATGCCGCGGATAGGTCCACACAGCCAGAATCATCTCCAAAAAGCCTGTAGAAGCGAGCGGAGCAAGGAACACTCCGAAGAATAGAAATCGCCCCAGAGTGCGGAAATTTGTCAGGTCCGGCTTGCGATTGTCCTTAGTGGCCAGTAGAGAAACGGCGATGATGACTTCAACTGTATTCGCCGATGTAAACAGGATGGCGCGGCCCGGCGAAAAGCCGAATGACATATGCACCGCGATGTTTACGAGGATGCTCGAAGTCAGGTAGACGGACCAGTAGCGCCTGGATGTGGATAGCAGGAATGCGAGCAGCATTCCATTCGCAGGCCAAATCAGGTCCGCCACTGCGGGCGTGCGCGTAAGCGCATTCCCGCCCCAGGAGGCGCCAATGTAGAGCAGCATGACAATAGCAAAGCGGGAAATGGAGTCAGGGAGGACCACTTCAAGGGCGCGCGCCAGGAATGGAGAATCAGAAGGACTGGCTGGGTCCGCATCCACGGCGGGGGAGAATGCCTTCATTGGGAGCTGTCAGCCTCCGCAGCAAGATATGCTGCGCCTGGCAGCATTTGTTAATAACCAAGGAAGAGCATGTGTCCAACCTACCTTGCAGGCTAATCGTTTTCGAAGTTCAAACATGACGGTTCGAGTCACGATCCCAGTGGCTAACCTCGCCATGTTCCTGGTTTTCAAGTCCTGTATTTACATTCAGGATAGCCGGAATTCATGCACAATGGAAGGCAAATCGGCAAACAGGTCTCATCCGAAAGCGACCATAGCAAAACGTTGTTATGCGAAATGAATACGGCCCTTTTGATCGCTGCGATTACCTCGGCGCCGGTTCTGCGGAGTCAGCCAGTGCATATGCCAGTACTGTCATCACGGTCGCGTTCTGGTTCAGGTGGACGAAATCGATCTTGTCAAAGGTGTCCGCCGGCGTGTGGTGGTAGTTGAAGTAGAACCGGCTATCCTGAATCGGCGCGAAGCTCGGTACGCCGTTCTCGGTCAGCCCGTTGATATCCTCGCCGGTCTCGGGCGAATCCTTCAGGACTTCTGCTCCGATTGGTTCCAGGATCGCTGAGAGCGGCCGTAGATACGCTCCCAGTGCTGGTTTGCCCGCATAGTAGATGCCCGTAGGATGATCAGCGCCCAGATCGCTCTCAATTGCGCCAATGTGGTTGCTGAATTCCGCCTTATGTTCTGCCATATATGCGGCAGCGCCCTGCGACCCTTCTTCTTCACTCATCCACGCCACGAAACGGACCGTCCGCTTTGGATGAATTCCGAGCTCTTTGAGCATGTGAATCGCCTGCATGGAAACCGCAACGCCAGCCCCATCGTCAATCGCGCCTGTGCCGAGATCCCAGGAGTCCAGATGGCCGGAGACAATGACGACCTGCTCGGGATGTTCGGTTCCTTTCCAGTCGGCGATGACGTTAAAGCTCGGCGCGTCCGGCAGGGTCTGGGGCGTCAGCGTGAGGTGAAGCTTGATCGGTCCCTGGCCGGCCAGATTCTTCAGCAGCTCCGCGTCCTCGGCGGTGACTGCGGCGGCGGGAATCTTTGGCGTTCCCGGGGCGTACTCCGTCATGCCTGTGTGCGGAATGCGGAAGTCAGCGCCGCCGACCGAGCGCACCAGCACCGCCGCGGCTCCGGCGGTGGCTGCGAAGATGGGTCCTGCGCCGCGATAGACGACTCCATTGCCGTATGCGTTCAAGCCATCGCCATTTGCTGCCAGTTCTTTATCAAACTTGTGGTTGAAGAGCAGGATTTTGCCCTTGACGGCTCCGGCGGGCAGAGCCTGGAGCTGCTGGAAGTTCTCGACTACAACAACTTCAGCGGTAATTCCATCCGCGGGTGTTGCTACGCTGCCGCCGAGCGCAGTTAAAACTACCTTCTGCGTGGTTCCGGGAGTCTGGCCCGGCCAGCTTACCAACTGGGCGGTTTCCTCGCCGCGAACCCAGTGAGGCACCATTGCTTTTTCGAGCGTTACCTCTGCGCCTAGCGCGCGCATCTCTGCCGCTACGTAGTCCACTGCCTGCTGAGCCTGCGGAGACCCGCTCAGGCGCGGGCCGATGTTGTCCGTCAGGTGATGCAACTCGTTGTATGCGTACGGGTCTTTCATCGCTGCATCGCGCAGCCGTTCCATCGTGGCCAACTGCTCAGGAGTCCATGCGCTCTTTCCGCCCGTTCCAAGGAAGGCGTTCAGGCGGTCCATCATGCTTGTTGGAGCGGCGGGAGATGGCTGCTGCTGGGCCTGTGCCGGAACGCAAGCCAATGCGGCGGCAGCACACATGGAGGCAGCTGCAAGTGCAGGTGTCCTGAAATGGAAGGTCATGCCGGATGTTACCACGTAACCTCTGGGTGATTCAGCCGTCGCAGAGAGGTGGGCGGATTTTCGATTTCGGTATAAATGCATGAGTCATCTGTGCAGGGGTGATTTCGAAGTGGTTTAGTTTTAGCGTGTTGCGGACTTCCGCACAGTTCTTACGTAAATCTTTATGCGATCTTTATTTCGGGGCTGTGCAACCGGACTGTACTGCATTACGGCTTTTGCACTGATTCTGGTGCAGTGGGGATGGGGGAGGGGGAGGGGTCCTTCCCTTACAAAAACGGCCACGGCCCGAACCAGTGGAGGCTCGAGCCGTGGCTGTTCTTCTCTTGATTATAAGTAGAGCACAAACGAGGTTAATAGTACGCAAAGTTTCCGCGAGAGATGGGGTTACGAAAGGACAATGGACGAAAGTAATGTGCGGGTGGAGCGGGGACAGGAAAAGTGAAGGCGTACCCGTCCATTACGTACAGAGATGCTTCTGAGGAAATGCGTCCGACCGGATGGAGAATTGATACGTCTATAACATTGTGGGTAGTGGGTCAGTTCGGATAAAAATCTTCCCCTCAGGGGCTAAAGCCCGATTGATTCAGAGGCGTTTTTTGATGTACAGGCTGAAGCCCGTACCCTTCAAACTGAATCACTATCTAATAAGGCCGTGCGACGGACAGCAAAGGCGCATGCTGGCTATACTGATGAAATGACAGACCCAGCCGCAGGCTGGCAATAGAACGAGGTTCTGACACTGATGAAATCTTTTCTTGAACGGCTGCGCACACGCCGTCTCGCAACGGCATTTGTGGTGTTGGCCGGTCTTTCGGCGGCAATTCTTTGTATCTCCTATGCCGCGCATGGTGTCAGTGGGCAGGAGATGCAGAACGCGAGCAGCGATGCGACACCACTGAAAGTGTCCAACTCGCCTGTCGCTGCGCCGAATGAGTTTGTCAAGATCGCCAAGCAGGTTGGTCCGGCTGTGGTGAATATCAATACGCAGACCCTTCCCAAGCAATCCAGCAGCCGCATGCCGCATCGCCTTCCGCATGGCAGGACTGCGCCCCAGCCGCAGAACCCGGACGATCAGGACAGCCCGGACGGCGGTCAGGGCGGAGGGCAGGATGGCCAGGGCGGCTTCCAGGACTTTTTCAATCATTTCTTTGGCGGACAGGGGCAGGATGGCGAAGGGGATGATGGCCAGGTGCGCGAGTCGCTAGGATCGGGCTTCATTGTCGATTCCAAGGGATACATCATTACCAACAACCATGTCATCGAGAAGGCCGACAAGATCTTCGTCAAGCTCTCGACCGACCCCGATACCCAGGACCTGGGACGTCCGGCGCGCGTGATTGGCGTGGATAAAGCCACCGATATCGCGGTCATTAAAATCGATATGAACACGCCGCTTCCGACTGTGAAGCTGGGCAACAGCGACAATACCCAGGTGGGTGACTGGGTTGAGGCGATTGGCAGCCCCTTCGCGCTGGCGCAGACGGTTACCGCGGGCATCATCTCCGCCAAGAACCGCACCATTGAGCCCGGGCAGCAGGGCCAGTTTCAGCACTTTATTCAGACCGATGCCGCGATCAATCCAGGCAACTCCGGCGGACCGCTGCTGAATATGAACGGCGAAGTGATTGGCATGAATACTGCCATTTACACGCAGAGCGCGGGCTACCAGGGTATTGGCTTCGCGATGCCTTCAAACACCATCGTGGACATTTACAACGACCTTGTCAGTCCCAGCCATAAGGTGGTGCGTGGTTCTATCGGCATCAGCTTCAAGCAGGGACTCCCTGGCGCTGTGAACCGCATGTATGGCTTCAAGAGCGGAGTGTTGGTGCAGTATGTGCAGCCGGGCGGTCCTGCGGAGAAGGCCGGGCTGCAGCCGGGCGACATTATTGTGACCATTGATGGCCGCTCCATCAAGGATGGCGATGACCTGGTCAACGACATTGCCGCGCGCCGGCCTGGTTCAAGCGCGCGCCTGGGCTATATTCGCGAGGGCAAGCAGGCTGATGCTACTGTGACGATCGGCGACCGCGATAAGGTCTTTGCCGAGCAGGCTGCCGCACCGGCAGGTCCTGAGCCGGATCAGACCGTGAATCCGGGAGAAAGCAAGCTTGGCATTGTGGTTCGCGAAGCCACGGCTGACACTGTGGCCAAGCTCCATCACCCCGGCGTGGCTGTGCAGTCTGTGGTGAATGGGGCATTTGCGGATTTGCAGGGAATGGAGCCGGGACTGGTGATTATCCGCATCAACCGGCAGCCCACGGGCAACCGTGACCAATTCAATGCAGTGGTGAGCAAATTGAAAACTGGCGACGATGTGGTTTTCGAGGTTATGGACCCTCGTCACCCGAACGATGGAATTAACTATATTGGCGGAACTTTATAACGATGGACGGCGACTGAGGCGCAATGCACTTTGCACTGCGCCTTGTCCCGTTTTGATACAAGGATGGTTCGAAAGCAAAACTTTTGTGTCGCATTGGCGGGGGATTCCAGTACACTTGCCCCGGTTGATACGCCGCAAATTTTTATCGCAGTCTTAGCGGAGGTATTTGTTTCGTGCGTTTTTATCGTAATCTGGGCCTCATACTTGTTACGGCTTTTGCAACCATTACGCATGCGGTTGGAGTCCGTTCCCAACACACAGCATCTACGACTGCTCGCGGCTCATCGCATGTGAAGAGCGGGCACAAGTCAACCGCGACTGCTGCGAAATCACACAAGCTTCATGGCCAGCAGGCCATTGCTCCGGAGCGCGTGAGCGAGATTCAACAGGCGCTGATTCGCGAGCATTATCTTCCCGGTCCGGCTAACGGTGAGTGGGATGAAACCACTGTGAATGCGATGCAGAAGCTTCAGTCGGATCAGGGCTGGCAGACCAAACTGATGCCGGACTCTCGCGCGCTGAAGAAACTAGGCCTTGGGGCTGACTATTCGAATGCGATCAACGCCAAGGGATCATCTTTTGCTGCTCCACCTCCCGCCAGTACGATTCCCGCGGCGCAGGCTGCGGGCTTTACTGCGGCTTCGGGCGTGCATCAGTAATCTGCCGGTATTTGCATCACAACAAAGCCCTCGCATTGGCGAGGGCTTTGTTATTTCCAGTGCATATTTTTAGCGAAACGCTGGAGGCACGGGGTTGGCTTCCAGGAACTCATAACGGGCGCGAAGCTGATCTGGTCCCGAAGTGATTGTGGAGTTGAGATGAATCAGCGGGAAGCTGGCGTCGTTGTACTTTGGCCACGCGGGTACGCCGGGACCATTTGGATCGCCTGTTTTGGCAAAGTTGGTCCAGTAGGTCATCATCTGATCGCTTAATGTACGGTCTTCCGGGCGAACGGTTTCGCCGGGACGCGTATCGAGCGTGCCGAAGACATATTCGATGTCATCGGAGTGGAATGCGTATGTTTCCGGATGGAACTTACTGGGCAGCGCAGCCAACTCAAAGTGATAGCGATAGACGGGCGACTGGCCGGTCTTGCGATGAGCCTCGATCCAGCGCCACGTGCTGAGCGCGATGAAGGTATCGCTTCCATAATCGATGGCGGAGCGCAGCGCCTGAGCATCGTTATCAGCGGGATACAGCTTGAGGAAATTGGGCGCCTTGTCCTTGAAGAGAGTGGCTGCATAGGCCTTGTACTGATCCACCGTTGTGCCGCGCATGGCGACGAAGCTGCCCTCGTCGGAGTTCCATCCGGCCAGCAACGGCACGTGGAACTGATTGCCGATTGCATAGGTTTCCGCGATGGGTTCGACCACTACTTTTCCATCGATATTCGGAGGGAAGTTTACGCCTGGCTTGACGGCTGCAAGAATTGTGGCTGCTGGCAGAGCGCGCAGATCGGCCAGAGAATTGACGTTGAGCGTTGCAACCCACTTGTCATCTTTGGTGGCACGAACGGTCAGCGGTTCATAGGTAAGCGCGCCGGTGCCCAGTGCTCCTCCGCTTTCGCCGATGGCCTTCTGAAAGAGCCCTTTCGCGGGCGGTGCCACCATGAGTGTGCTCACTGCAAACGATCCTGCGCTCTCGCCGAAGATGGTCACGTTGTCGGGATCGCCGCCGAACTCCTTGATGTTGGCTTTTGTCCAACGCAGAGCGGCGATCATGTCCATCAAGCCGTAGTTGCCGGCCGTGCCGCTTGTTTCTTTCGCAAGATCAGAGCTTGCAAGGAAGCCGAAGACGCCGAGCCGATAGTTGATGGTGATGAGCACGACACCCTTGAGCGGGAGGAAATCTCCGTTGTGGCGTGGCTCATTGCTGCCGCCGCCAGAGAAGCCGCCGCCGTGAATCCAGAACATGACGGGAAGCTTACTCTTGGCTGTTGCGTTGGCGGGCGCATAGACATTGAGAAATAGGCAATCTTCGCTGTCGCCGTTATCCTGAAAAATCATGTCATCGAAGACATGATTCTGCGCGCAGTGCGCGCCAAACTTCGTCCCGTCGCGCTCGCCGGGCCATTTTGCAGCCTGCTGGGGAGCTTTCCAGCGTAGATCGTTTACGGGCGGAGCTGCGTAAGGAAGTCCCAGCCACGCGTTTACTTTGCCGTCGTTGAGTGTCTTGCCGTGAACCTTACCCTGCTCGGTTTTAATGGTGAGCGAGTCAGCATGGGCAAGGGAAGAGAGCGTAAGCAATGCCGCGGCCGCTGAGGCGCGCAGCATTCGAGAACCAAAATGCATTGAAAATTCCTCCCGGAACACGGTAACAGCAAGGGGTTGTGACGCGGGAGTGGCTCTCGATGAGAAAGTGAGCGGCTTAAGGAAACTTAAGAGATGCGGGACGCGATGGGCCTCAGATGATTTCTGTAGCCAGTAGGTCCGCGATTGTTTCCCGACGGCGAATCAGGCGGGCTTTGCTTTTTTCTACGAGCACTTCGGCTGGGCGGGGGCGTGTGTTGTAGTTGGAGCTTTGCGCCATGCCGTATGCGCCTGCATCTAGCAATGCGATTAGATCGCCGGGCTGTATGGGGCCGAGCGCGCGGTCGCGTGCGAAGAAGTCGCCGGTTTCGCAGACTGGGCCTACGACATCCACGGCGCGTGGCTTGCCTGCGCGTGGTTTTACCGGGACGATCTCGTGATATGCCTGATAGAGCGCGGGGCGGATGAGGTCATTCATTGCTGCGTCGGTGACCACGAAGGTCTTTTTACCGTTGCGTTTTACGTTTACTACGCGCGTAAGCAGCGCGCCGGCCTGGGCTACGAGAAAGCGTCCGGGTTCGATGAGGAGCTTCCCTTGGAAGCCGTGTAGGGCTGTGTTGACGGCCTTTGCATAGGCCTGGACGCGTTTTTCCGGGTCGAAGGCGCGAGCATGGTAATCGATGCCGAGGCCGCCGCCGGCATCGATTGCGTTGATTGCGATGCCTGCACGTTCGAGTTGGCGAACCAGCGTGTGCACTCGGTCGAGCGCTGCGCCGAATGGATCTGCGGAGGCAATCTGCGAGCCGATGTGAACGCTGATTCCGTGTGGTTCGAGCCAGCGGTTTTGGGCTACGCACTTGTACATTGCCAGTGCTGTCTTCATCGAGACGCCGAACTTGTGTTCATGAAGGCCGGTGGAGATGTAAGGATGTGTTTCGGCGAAGACGTCGGGATTGACGCGGATTGAGAATCGCGCTTTTTTGCGGAGCTTTCGCGCGCGGTCTGCGAGGAGGTCTAATTCGGCTTCGCTCTCTACGTTGAAGGAGAGAATTTCTGCATTCAGAGCGAGATCGATTTCTGCCGCTGTTTTGCCCACGCCGGAGAAGACTACGCGGCATGTGGCCTGAGGGGCTGCGGCGAGCACGCGCTCAAGTTCGCCGCCGGAGACGATGTCAAAGCCTGCGCCGTGCTCTGCGAGCAGCTTTAGAATTGCCAGCGATGAGTTGGCCTTGACGGCATAGCAGACGAGGTGTTCGCGCTGCGCGAATGCAGCTTGAAACATCTGCAGACGCTCGATGATCTGGTCGGCTGAATAAACATAGAGCGGGGTACCGTATTTCTTGGCCAGCGTCTCCAGCGAGACCGCGCCGCAATGCAGCGAGGAGCCTGGACGGGGATAGGAAAAGGGGCGTGCAGAGGAGGTGCGATCAGTGGCGGCGGGTGCGGTCAACGGTGGCTTCCCAGGAGAAATTTCTCTCTTGAGCGTATCGCATTTGCCTGCTGGGTCGAATGATCGGGCTTATTGCGCGAGTTGCCTTTGACGCATCCATGCCAAAAAGATTTCCGCGACTTGTTGCGGCTGCTCGTATGCGGCGAAGTGTCCTACGTCCGCGAGGAGATGAAAATAGCATCCCCCCGGTGCTGCTTTGAGCGCTTCCATTTCTGCTGCGGTTACGGCGGGATCTTCTCCGCCGGCGATTGCGAGGACTGGGACGGTGATGGACGCTACGGTGGGAAGGGAATCGGGGCGTGTGGCTAATCCGGCCTGCACGGCTATGAGCGCCTCTGTGTTGAGCGTCATGTGGGAGCGTACTTGAGCGACGATTTCTGGGTGCGTGGTTTGTGCGGTTTTTCCAACGAGAGATTTGGCCATGCCGTCAAAGAGTGCGGCGACACCTTCTGCGCGTGCATGTGCAATGTTTTCGGCGCGCTTCGCTTGACCTTGCGGCGTGTCGGGCTGCGGCTTGGAGCAGATGAAGGCCAGCGCCTGAATTCGCTGTGGAATCTGCCGCCACAGCTCCAGCAGGATGTACCCGCCGATGGAGCAGCCGGCGAAAATTGCGCGGTCAAGTTGCAGGTGATCGAGTAGCGCTATGATGTCCGCCGCATACTGCGCCATGGAGAGCACCGGCGCATCCGGTGCGAGGGAGAAACCGCCCCTTGGCAGATCTGTTCCGAGTTCGGAGGCGCCGTGGCCGCGAAGATCAGGGATAATTGCGCGTATGCCGGAAAGCTGCTCCGTAAGCGGACGCCAGTAGTCGTGATCTAGAGGCGTGGGGTGCAGAAAGACGACGGGAAGGCCTGGTCCCTGATCCCAGTAGCTCAGGTGCGCGGTGCCGGAGGTATATGCGGCTCTCATGCGTTTGGTGGAGGCGGCGAAAACGGGCCGGCAACTGGGCCTGGAACAGCTCCGGGCATGTTTCCTGGCATTGCCGGGAATTCTTCCGGAATCCCGACCCAGCAGGCTATGTATGCCACTGCGACCGCTCCGCCGGAAAAGATGAGGCCGAGGACGGCGAGCACACGAATCAGGCTCAGATCCCAGCCATACGCCTGCGACAAGCCGATGCAGACTCCGGCGACCTGCCGTCCGATGATCGGGCGCACCAGCGGGCGCGCAGCCGCATAGGGGGCTGCGATGGTTGCGCCGCAGCTGGAGCAGAATCGCGCTCCTGCAGGAAGTCCTGTACCGCAACGAGTGCAGAAAACACCCACGTTTTGCCTCCTCTCAAGTCCACTCAAGCATACGTTGGAATCGAGCGCATGGTTCCATAGAGCGTCTAGTTTCGTAAAGCATATGGATCCGTGCGATCTTTAGCTTCCGTGGTACGGGGACCGCAGATACTTCCGCGCGGTATCGGCACGGCTGGTCTCAGGTCCCGCATCAATCGCCATCTGGTAGTCGCGCACGGCAAGCTGCCGCTCATTCAGCAGATCGTGGCATTGCCCGGCGGAGAGCAGGGTGCGTATTTTGAGCTCCAGCGAAACGCCCTGAGACGCGGCTGCTTTTTCATAGGCATCCGCCGCCTCTTTGTACAGGCGCTGGCCGCGGAGGGCATCGCCGAGGCCGAAGTATGCCAGCTCCAAACGCGCCGAGGCGAAGTAACCGGGCTTATCCGCACTGGCCAGAAGCTCGCGATAGGCATCGACCGCGGCCATCCCTTCCCCGGCGTCCTTGCGGAGATTTGCCTCTTCCAGGCAGAAGAGAAAGTCGCGGGGATATTGCGCCTTGAGGACGCGAACTACCTGAATCGCGTCCTGATATTTGGATTCGCGCCGCAGAAAGAGCGCAATCACGGTGCGCGATTCCACGCTGGTGATCGTGCCGTGTTCGCCGGCATCGTGCAGCATAGCCAGACCTTTGGACTTTGAACCGGTGATACCTGCGAAGCCGATGAAAATCTTGAAGGGAAACGGCAGCGCACCGACTACGTATTCATAGACCCCTGCGACTAGATTGGCGTCAGCGTAATTGGGGTCGAGCCGGAGGACCTTTTCGTGATCCTCCCTGGCCTTTGTGGCCAGTCTGAAGCCCGCGCTGTAGGAACGCTCGACCATGCCCATGTAGGCCACGCGCAGAGCACGCACCCAGCCGCGCGCAAACAGCGCATCTATGTCATTTGGGTTCTGCTGGATGCGCCAGTCAGCTTCATGTACTGCTTCATCGGCGAGTGCGAAGATGCGATCGCGGACTTTGGGATCTTCCTGTGTGGCGTGCTTGCCGGAGAGAAAGCCATCGTTGGCGTAAAAGGTTGTGTCCAAGAGGTCCTGGCGGTAGAGCTCCTGAAAGACCACTGCGTCGAGCAGGAGGGCGGTGGCTTGCGGGTCGCCGGGGTGCAGCTCGTGGAAATGCTCAAAACGGGAGACAGCTCCGGGATAGTCCAGCAGGTAAAAGTGCTCAAAGGCTTCCCGGACCAGAGGGTCGAGGTTGAGTGGATTGGTGTGCGCAGGCGAGGCACTAGGGCTGGCGAGGGCGTGCAGAGGCTGGGTTGCGTTCCATAAAGCTATGAGAACTGTAAGGGCTATAACGAAACGCGATGCCTTCATGCCTGAGAGACTCCCCTTGTATTGCACTGGTTTAATTTTAGGGGAACAAGGGACCGAGGGAGCCTGACCGTTTTCTCTTGCTGCTCACAAGGCGTCTGACAAAAGTAAGACAGAATCAACGAAGGCATTAACATCCTTGACTAACGATGACTCCTTGCGCCAAGCCGAAGATGCCGTGACAGAGCGAGTACTCGAGTCAGATTTGACTCAGGCGAAAGGCTCGCTCCAATTCGTCCAAGGCGAGCGCGACAACCAAAGTGAGGCGGTGAAGCGTTAGGATGATGTCCGCAGTGCCGAACGATGATTCTTGTCCGAACAATACGCGGTAGGTAGCCTTTCCCTGATCTTTGACCTTCGGGTTCTTTGCTCCCCGGATGGGGTGGGAGGCGATCTTTCCGGGCACAACCAGCCAATCATCGACGAGGTACAAGCCTTTGTCATCCTCAATGCTGATTCCGCTCACGAATCTGAGTTCCGTACTTGCAATCAGTAACCTATGCTTGTCTTCGATGTCGAGTTCGTCAAGACACCAAATGGCATCCCCGTTCCCTCTCTTGTAGGGCTGGATTATGTCCACGATACAGTCTATGACCTGTTCGGGGACTTTCTTTTTCAGTCCGCCATTGATGGCTACCACAAGCCCATCCTTGGTGTCATGAATGGGGAACTTCGTGTACTTTGTCCGTTTGTTTCCGATAATAAATTCGATTTCATTTATGGCGTAATCAAGAGCCGTGCGAAGGTTGTGCAAGGCATCCCCCAAAACGAGGACGAAGCTATCAGTAAGGTTTTTGGTCCCTTTGACCTTCAGCAAATCATCGCCACCATTCGGGTCGTGATCGATAAAGACGAGGTACGTGTTGTCATTGACGAAGTCGCCAAAAAGGCGATTAAGATCGTTGATGTGCTTTTTGGCCCGCTCGATCTTTAGCCTTGCCTCTTTGAAGAGAATATCCACTGTTTTGTATCCCCAATCAAAAACTACGCTATGATAGCGCCATGAAGGCGAAGCCACAGTCTCCCGAATGCGAGGCCTTTGAGAATCTGCTCGGCTCTGTCCTTAGCGTTTCCAATTAAGCGGCAAAAATCTCCCACAGAATTGTCAATAAATTTTCAATGTGGCCTACGATATAACTATGGCCATTCCCGGAGTTCATTCCTATCTGCACCATGCGGCTCCTCAGGATGAGGCCCGCGAGCGAGCCCGTCAGCGGCTCATTGTGGCACTGGATGCGCCGGATGCCGCCTCCGCACAGGCAATGGTTGACCGGCTGGAAGGTAGATGCGCCTGGTTCAAGGTCGGTCTGGAGCTTTTTGTGGCTGCCGGTCCTGCCGTTATTGAGCCGCTGCAGAAGCAGGGCCATCAGATCTTTCTCGACCTGAAGCTGCATGACATTCCGAATACCGTGGCGGGAGCTGTGCGGTCAGCCGCTGCGCTGGGTGTAAAGCTGCTGACGGTTCATGCCGCCGGAGGGCCGGCAATGCTGGCCGCCGCGCAGAATGCGCTGGCAGGCGTAGCCAATCCGCCGGACCTGCTGGCTGTGACGGTGCTGACGAGCATGGATGAGTCGCAACTGAAGGCGATCGGGGTGCACCGGTCGGCGGCGAATCAGGTGGAGTTAATGGCCAAGCTTGGACTGGAGGCGGGGATTCGCGGGTTTGTATGCTCGCCGCTGGAAGTGGCCACGCTGCGCCAGATCACCGGCCCGGAGGGCGTACTGGTGACGCCCGGCATTCGACCAGCGGATGGCGCGGCCGGCGACCAGAAGCGCATTGCCACGCCCACCGAGGCGCTGCAGCAGGGCGCCAGCTACCTGGTGGTAGGACGCCCGATTACGCAGGCTGCGAATCCGGCGCAGGCGGCAGAGGCGATTCTGGAAGAGATGGCACAGGTGGTTTGAGGCGAAATCGGAGTTTTGCTCCGGTTCTGCTGAAGGAAGCCGGCTTCACGATACGAATTGTCCAGCGATGTTTTCGAGCAGTTGATGGATGCGGTACGCCGCGTTGATTCACAGTGCAGGGTACAATTCCTCCATTTAGACGGTATGAATCCCCGGAGGATGAATGAAAAAATGTTCGCTCTGCGTTGTTGTGATCTTCCTCTTAATTGCGTGCGCTCATGCGCAGAATAAGACCGATGAGGCTGCCGTCCGCGCGATTCCCCAGGCGTTTGTAGCGGCCTGGGCCAAGCATGACGGACATGAGCTGGCAAAAATCATGTCTGAAAATGTGGACTTTGTAAACGTGGGCGCCGATTGGCTGCATGGCCGTCCTGATTTCGAGCTCTATCACACGCGTTTGCTTTCAGGCCGGTTTAAGCAGTCCTCACTGACGCTGCTTGATACCGCTATCAGCTTCCTCCGTCCTGATCTGGCGGTTCTTCATTGGACATGGCGCATCACGGGGGATGGGCACGAAGACCCAGCCACGCATGAGCCGCAGGGGCATGTTTACGATGATCGTTGAAAAGCGAGGCGGCGTTTGGCTGGTCGCGGTGGCGCAGAACACCAATCAGATGACTGGACCGAACGCCGAACTGGAGGGAATCAAGCCCCCGATCGCTTTTCCTCCAATGACGAAATAGATCGCACCTTGAAAGACCGCCTCGACTCATCGCCCGTCAGCGGTGTATGGAGATGTTAACTGGAATCCGGAGTGAACGATGGACTATAGCCATCTATACGAGTTCCTTTCGCAGCGGCGTCTTGCGTGCTTGTGACGACCTCCGCGAATGGAACTCCGGAGTCTGCATTGATGGGTATTGCGGTCACGGCTGAGTTGGAGATTGTCTTCGATACGCTTACGTCTTCCCGCAAGTATCCGAACCTCATTGCTCGTCCAGCATGCTCATTGGTAGTTGGATGGGAGAACGAGGAGACAGTGCAGATAGAAGGAATCGCCAGAGCGCCGCTTGGGGCAGAGCTCCAGCGATATCAAGAGAGGTACTTTGCAGTATGGCCAGATGGGCAAAATCGAATGAGCTGGCACAACATTGCTTATTTCGTGGTTAAGCCGCACTGGGTTCGGTATAGCAATTTCGGAAGCAATCCTCCGCAGATCAGCGAGGGCATTTACTAATTTGTAATTGTGCTGTCGGTTGAAGCCTGCGGACTGGTCACTTGCCAACCACTGTTCGTCTTTACCAGCGTAGCGGTTGCGCTCTGTTGGCCTGAGGTGTCATTCGCGACCTTGGGAAATGCCGTCTTCATCTCTGCTGAATTAGCCCAGTCTGGAACGCTCGCAACATCATAGTGGTAAGTCACTGTGAACTGCGTGGCATCGGGATTATCCGCAGGGGTAAAGCTATCGACAGTGGTTACCTCACGGTGGCCGAAACAGAAGTTACCGTATCCGGGTTGCGTCTGATCCGCTGTCCAGGTGGTGCGGCCCTTGTCGGAGAGATCATAATCGTTGACCTGCTTGGAGCCGATGAGGAAGCGTTTCTTCTCCGCTGACTTACGCACCAGGAGGCCTGCATCGGTAAGTGCGTCGAAGCCCTTGGTCTGGTCGTCATTCGATGTATCGGCCTGTGCCGGGAACTTCTTCGGGCTCGACCACACGCACGCCTGCCGTGCCTGGTAATAGTCGTTGATCGCCGACTTGAATGCGCTCTTATCTACCATATTTGTCTTGCGGCATCCTGCTGCGATCAGCATGGCGCCGCATGCTGCCAAGCCAAGAATATATTTTGCTTGCATTGAGAAAATCTCCCTGCACGCTATGATGCAAAACCGGGCGTGGTGGCAGTCCGCGATGAAAATACTCAAAATAACAGCGCACTGACAGATCTGATCGTAGGTATCCTTCACGCCGCGCTTTCGCTCTTGAAGTACACTGCTTACGAGCAGGTCAGATCGCTTATGGCGGTTTGTTAAACGGGAAGCTGGTGAAAATCCAGCGCTGTCCCGCAGCGGTGATGGGAACGAAATGTTGCACGGCGCAAGCCAACGCACTGCCTTTTGCGAGGTGGGAAGCGGCAACAGAGTAGGCAGCCCAGAGTCCGAATACCGGCCTGCCGCCACCACCACGGAAGCGCTGGACGCTGACCGTGGGTGCGCTGAGGATGCCGTTCTCGTGGACTGGGCCGGTGACCACTGCCTGCTTGTGCGCGTTGCTGCGCCGCCAAGCATGCCTGCGCATGGGTGGTTCTTTCATGCAACAAGGAGAGAACCAGATGCCTGCAGATACCGCACTTGATATTTCTAAACTTAAAACCGCAAATCTTGGATTTCCTCGCATGGGCTCACAGCGTGAGCTGAAGTTTGCACTGGAAGGCTACTGGGCAGGCAAGCGTACGGAGGCTGACCTGCTTGCGGTGGCGAAGGGCCTTCGCGAAGAGCACTGGAAGCTGCAACGCGATGCGGGAATCCATTTCATTCCGTCGAATGATTTCTCCCTCTATGACCAGGTGCTGGATACGCTTGTGCTGCTTGGCGCAACGCCGGAGCGCTTTGGAACGGGCGCTGTGACGCTGGAGCGCTACTTTGCAATGGCGCGCAACAGCCGCGAACAGACGGCAATGGAGATGACGAAGTGGTTCGATACGAACTACCACTACCTGGTGCCGGAGTGGAGCGCGGGCATTTCGTTTGCTGTGGATACGACGAAGCTGGTGAACGAGATTCATGAGGCGCGGCTGCTTGGCATTGAAACACGGCCAGTGCTGATTGGACCGATTACGCTGCTGCTTCTGGGCAAGGCTGCGGATGGATTTGATGCGTTCTCTCTTGCCGACAAGCTGATCGAAGCATATAAGAAGGTGCTGGCGCGACTGGTGGAGGAGAAGATCTCATGGGTGCAGATCGATGAGCCAATTCTTGCCACCGATCTGCCGGAGGGAGCGGTGGATCTTTTCCGCAGGGTTTACAGGCAGCTAGGATCGGTTCCGATCAAGCTGATGCTGACGACGTATTTTGATCGGCTGGCGGAGAATCTGCCAGTGGCGATTGATGCTAATACAACGGGGCTGCATATCGATGTGGTGCGCGCTCCGCAGCAGCTTGAGGAGGTGCTTGCGGTTCTGCAGCCGCATCAGTTGTTGAGCGTGGGATGCGTGGAGGGCCGGAATATCTGGCTGACGAACTTTGCGGAGGCTTCTGCGATGTTGTCTCGCGCAGTGGATGTGCTTGGCGAGAAGCGCGTGATTGTGGCGCCGTCGTGCTCATTGCTGCATGTGCCGCACGATCTGCGCAGTGAGACGAAGCTGCCGGCGCGGCTAAAGAGCTGGTTGCGTTTTGCAGAAGAAAAGCTGGGCGAGATTGTTGCGCTGGCGAAGGGCGACGACGCGATAGCAGTACAGAATGCGGCTGCGATTGCGGACAGAGCTGCGGCTGAGTCATCCACCAATCGCGAGGTGCGTGCGCAGCTTGATGCGCTCAAGGAGATTGATTTCTCCCGCGAATTTCCTTATGGCGAGCGGGCGGGAGCGCAACGCGACGCGCTGGGATTGCCGCTGTTTCCGACGACGACGATTGGATCGTTTCCGCAAACGGCTGATGTGCGCAAGCATCGCGCGGCACATAAGCATGGACACGAAACAGATGAGGCGTACGAGGCATTTCTGCGTGAGGCGATTGAGAGCTGCATCCGGCGGCAGGAAGAGATTGGGCTGGATGTGCTGGTTCACGGTGAGTTTGAGCGCAACGACATGGTGGAATACTTTGCCGAGTTTCTCGAAGGCTTTGCGTTCACCGAGAATGGATGGGTGCAGAGCTATGGTTCGCGCTGTGTAAAGCCGCCGATTATCTTTGGCGATGTTTCGCGCCCGCAGCCGATGACGGTGCGATGGAGCGAGTATGCGAGATCGCTGACCGAGAGGCCAATGAAGGGAATGCTGACGGGGCCGATCACGATTCTGCAGTGGTCATTTGTGCGTAACGATATTCCGCGCCGGGATACTTCATGGCAGATTGCGCTGGCTCTGCGCTCAGAGGTGCAGGATCTGGAGGCAGCGGGGATTCCGATCATCCAGGTGGACGAGCCGGCGCTGCGCGAGGGATTGCCGCTGAGGCGGAGGGAGTGGGAAGCGTACCTCGACTGGGCCGTGAAGGCGTTCCGGCTTTCGACGAGCGGCGTGCGCAACGAAACGCAGATTCATACGCATATGTGCTACTGCGCGTTCGAAGACATTCTTCCATCGATTGCTGCACTCGATGCGGATGTGATCTCGATGGAGTCGGCGCGGTCAAAGATGGAACTGCTCGATGTTTTTCGCGCAAACAGCTACCCGAATGAGATTGGGCCGGGCGTGTACGACATTCACTCGCCGCGTGTGCCGGATGCGGATGAGATGTATGCGTTGCTTCAGCTTGCGGTGCAGGTGATTAAGCCGGAGCAGCTTTGGGTGAATCCTGATTGCGGACTGAAGACGCGCGGCTGGCCGGAGACTGAGGCGGCGCTGAACAATATGTGTGCGGCAGCGGTGCGGCTTCGTGCTGAGATGCAGGTATAAGTCGTCGGGGTCTGATGGCTCCGACTTCCTCTGCATGCGAGAGGGAAAGCGGAGCCAGCTACCGATTTCCGCGGTTGTTTTCGGAGACGCTTGCGATGAGCTTTTCAAGTCGGGAGAGAAATAACTTCAGTACGGGAGAGTGATTGGCTTTGCGATAACCGATCGATAGATCGATCTTTGGGCCGGGACCTTGCAGCGGGCGGGTTGTGACCGATTCAGGAAGAAAGGTTCTTGCATAGCGAGGCAGGAGGGCAATGCCCTGAGTGGAGGTGATGAGAGACATTACACCGCCGAGATTGTCGACTTCATGACTTGGTCTGATTTCGACGTGATTGTCTTTGAGGTATCGGTCTATCGTTCGGCGGAGCGCCGGCTGTTTTCCTGAAATGCTGAGAGCTGTTCCGGAGATGCTGATGAATGTTTCACGAATAATCTCTTCAATACGGATGGTGCTTTTGGCAGCGAAAGGATGATTTGAAGGCAGGAAGACCTCGAATGATTCTTCGACGAGTGTTCTGAATTCGAGATCGTTGCTGCCGTCTTCTCTGCGCAGGAACGCCACATCGATTCCGCCATGCAGGAGAGCTGTTGCGAGCTGGGGGGAATTCTGGGTGGAGATCACTACATGGATGTTGGGTAGTTCATCGCGAAGAATTTTCAGAGTCTCGGGGAGCCACGTTGTGTCGTGGCCGATCATGAAGCCTAACGCGAAAGAAGGCTTTGCCGGATGGGCGATTTGCCGGGCGGATTGCACGGCGGTCTCTGCCTGAGAGAGCATTACGCGTGCGTGGTCGAGAAATACGCGGCCCGCAGGTGTGAGTTCTACGCCTCTTGCTCCCCTGATCAGGAGCGGCGTGCCTACCTCGTTCTCAAGATCGCGAATCTGCCGGCTCAAGGACGGCTGAGTCGTATGCAGTTTCATTTCTGCCGCAAGCTTGAGGCTTCGCGCTTCTGCAACGGCCACGAAATACCGAAGATGCCTTAGTTCCAAACTTCACCTCTGCCTGAAAAGCATAACCTGTGAGCTTACAAAGCAATGTTACCGGTGACATTTTCAGGTATGGTCAGGAAGGCTGTCTTTCGCACGGCGACGTGTGGCTGCAGGCAGGAGTCGCGCGACAGCTTTCGCTTTTACTCGCTTTTAACTCAAAGCACACACCATTTGCCTAACAGAAAGGGAAGGTATATGTCTCATTCACTCAAAGGAAAAGTTGCGCTTGTCACAGGCGGATCGCGCGGGATAGGCGCCGCTATTGCTAAACGTCTGGCGGCGGATGGAGCCAACGTTGCTATCACGTATGCAAAGGATGCTGACTCCGCTTCCAGCGTGGTGAAGGCGATTGAAGAGGCCGGCGGAAAGGGTGTTGCCATCCAGGCAGATGCCGCTAATGCGGAAGCAGTGAAGAGCGCGGTGGAGAAAGCGGTTGCCGCGCTGGGCAAGCTGGACATACTGGTGAACAATGCAGGGACAGCGATTCCAAAGCCGTTTGTGGAGGCGACGCTGGAAGAGCTGGACCATGTGATTAACCTGAATGTGCGAGGCGTATTTGTGACGACGCAGGCAGCGTTGAAGCACATGAATGACAATGGGCGCGTCATCATGATTGGTTCCTGCGTGGGAGAAAAGAACATGACACCGGGATTGGCCGCATATGCGGCTACCAAGGGCGCTGTGAAGATGTTTTCGCAGAGCCTTTCGAGAGAGGTGGGCGAGCGCGGAATCACCGTCAACAATGTGCAGCCAGGACCGATTGATACTGATCTGAATCCGGCTTCGGGTGACTGGGCGACGCCTCAACTGGCGGTAACTGCGCTGAAGCGTTACGGGAAGGTGGAAGAGGTTGCTGCGCTGGTGGCGTTTATCGCGAGCCCAGAGTCTTCTTACATCACCGGCGCTAATCTCACTGTGGATGGTGGGACGAACGCTTGAAAGGTTAACTTTTTTGCTCAATTCATCCGGGGCCTGCGGGTCCCGGTTTTCCTTTGGGGATACCGGCGGCAACCCTGTTCATTTCCTTTGCGTCCTAAGATCGCTGGAACGAAGTGCGAAAACGGAAATGGAGGAATTATGGATTCTGCATCATTGAAGGGAAAGAAGATTGCCATTCTGGCAACGGACGGGTTTGAGCAGGCGGAGTTGATGGAGCCGCGGAAGGCGCTGGACGAGGCAGGCGCGACAACGGTGGTGATTTCACCGAAGGACGGTGAGATCAAGGGGTGGAAATCCAAGGATTGGGGTGACTCGGTAAAAGTGGATAAGGCCGTGGCCGATGCAAATCCGAATGATTATGACGCGCTGGTGTTGCCGGGCGGCGTGATCAATCCCGATCATCTGCGGATGGATGCGGCGGTGGTGAACTTTGTGAAGCAGTTTGCAGCCACAGGCAAGACGACGGCGGCGGTTTGCCACGGGCCGTGGACTCTGCTGGAGGTGGGCGTGCTGAAGGGCAGGACGGTGACTTCCTGGCCGAGCCTGAAGACCGATCTGAAGAATGCGGGAGCAACGTGGGTGGATCAGGAAGTGGTGATTGACGGGCAGTTTATCTTCAGCCGCAATCCGGATGATCTGCCTGCATTTAATCGGGCGATTATTGAATCGGTGAGCAAGGGAGTGCAGCAGCGGGCGGCGTAGGTCAGTGGCTACAGCCTGCGTTGCATGAGGAGCAGGTCGTGCCACTCGCCGAATTTGAAGACCGCCTCTGGCAGCAGGCCTGCGCGTTGAAAGCCGAGCGCAGCGTGCAGCGCAACTGAGACAGGGTTGACTCCAAGAATGCAGGCCACCATGGAGTGGCAGGCTCTTTCGCGGCACTGAGAAATCAGTTCCGAGAGAAGCAGCTTGCCGACTCCATGACCGATGCAATCCGGCCGTACGTAAATGGAATCTTCCACGGTATGCTGGTAGGCTTCGCGCGGACGAAACTGTGCGGCGTAACAATAACCGACGATGTAACCCTCAAGCTCGGCGACAAGGTAGGGCAGGTCGCGATCGCGCACGGCATGCCAGCGGCGAAGCATCTCGGACTCTTCCGGGACGGCTATCTCAGAGGTTGCTGTGCTTATGGTGACGAAGCGGGAGTAAATGGAAGTGATGTCGGGAATGTCTCGTGCAGTGGCTGGACGGACCAGGCATTGCGACGAGCCGGATGCATCATTTTCGGCAACAACTGCGCTGCTGCTGGTTCCCATTTGTCCTGGATTCGGTACGGCCTCCGTGTGGAGTCGATTGGGTTCTCACCCTGCATCTGCCGAGCCGGATCATTGCAACAGTTCCAGTAGACTCCGAAACTTGTAAAAAAGGGATAAATCCTGCGTGCGGGTTTTCTTAAGGCGAGATTTACTTTCCGCCAGTGCTTGTTGCATTGTGCGGTGCAGCATTCACCGCGTTGCACATAGAAAGAGCCAGCAGCGGATACGCTGTGCCGCTGTAGGTGATGAACTGCCATCCGTCGCGGTTAAGCGAGCGCGTGTACCACCGACCGGAAGCGCGCTGGTTCACCTCCAGCCAGGCGACGCCCCGCTGGATGTGAGGATCGCTGGCCGGGATGCCGGCTTTTCTGAGTGCGATGATGGCGAGGCCGGTCATGTGGCCGTCGCTGGGTGGGTTGTGGAACTCAGGCTCTGCGCGAAGCTTTTCAGCCCGCTGGCCACTAGCCCATTCTTCCGGTTTGGCGAAGGTGCGGATGGACCAGCCGCCGTCCGGCTGCTGATGGCTGAGGACCATGGCGGTGAGCTCACGCATTCTGGCTGCATCGAGGAGGCCGGGATATTCTGCTGCGGTCCAGAGCAGGTCGGTGCGGTCGTAGTCGCCCTGCATCCTGGCCTGAGAACGGAGGAGGGTTTCAAGCAGACGGATGTGGGGCTCGTTGGGGGTTCCATGTTGTGCACCAAGCCAGCCGGGGGCGTTGGCGGCGGCGCGGGCGGCTACGGTGGCGAGCTGGTAAGAGTTGGATTCGAGCGGGGGATTGTTGGGGTCGTCAATGTACCAGTCGCCGGCGGGCCGCTGGAGCTTGAACATTAGATCGAGGGCCTGCGCGGTTTCTGGTGAGAGCTTGTGCGTGACGTTTGCATCCCAGATGGCGAGGCCGGCAGCGATGTAGACGACCTGCGAGACAGCGGGCTCCCACTTGGGATCATTGGGATCGGGCGTCATCTGCTCGCGGAGCGCGGTAACGAAGAAATCACGCAGCTCCTTTTGCGGCGCGCCGAACTGCGAAGTGAGCATGGGCCGGATGACCATGTAAGTGCCGTTGGTATGGCAGGCTACACAGTGGCTCTCGGCGGTCCAGGCGATGGCGCCCTGCTCGAGGTAAGTGAGGGCGAGCTTTGTGGACAAGGGAATGACCGGCTCGTCGGGCGTGGGGCGGTAATATGTGGCGTCCTGGTGGTGGTACTGGTAGAGGAACGGTACATGCCATGCCTGGGCGGTTTCGGTCTGGTGCAGCTCGACTTTGGAGACGGCGTTGTCGTAATTCAATGTGCCGCTGATGGTATCGCTATTGGGTGAGATGACGGCGTCGAAGGCACCCTTGCCATTGTTCATGGAAAAGTGAAGATGATTGGTGCTCGATGTCGGGGACTCCACGAGGGTGTGGTAGTCGGGGACGAACTCGATGTAAAGGTTCTTGGGCTGCCACTCGCCTTTGTCTGTCTTCCACATCTGCAACACGGCGCGGTGCTGCTCTGCGCCGGTCTGAATCGAACCCTGCCAGGTAGCAACGGGCGATGTAGTGACAACGTTCTGAGCGGTTAAAGTTGCGGCAAGCAGAGCAGGGAACAGGGATGCGGCAGCAAGAATGCGTTTCAAGAGCGATCTCCCATGGATTGCGCGCGGAGGCTTGAATCAACGCTGGAAAATGCGCGGCAATCTGCACGGAAAGGATACCGAATGATGAGAGAAGATGGCTAGATAAAACGTTTGAGTGAATAAAATTCTGTGATTTCTGATGTTTGCTCGAAGCAAACGTTCGTATACCAGAAATATGGTTCTTGTATTCTTCCGCAGCTGGGAGCTTATTGTGGAGGGCGTTACTGTTCCTGAAGCTGAGAGCCGCGTGTATTCTTTGAGGGCTGCGCAAGAAGAAGCAGGCTTGCTGTCCTGCAATTTTCAATCACGTCTCACCAGAGTTTTAGAAGCAAGGGAGAAAATTCGATGCCGATATTTACGACGAGCGATGGAGTGCAGATTTTCTACAAGGATTGGGGTCCGAAGGATGCCCAGCCTGTTGTGTTTCATCATGGCTGGCCGCTGGCCAGCGATGACTGGGACAACCAGACGATGTTTTTCCTGGCGCAGGGCTATCGCGTGATTGCGCATGACCGGCGCGGGCATGGGCGATCGACGCAGACTGACACCGGCAACGATATGGATATGTATGCGTCTGACTTGATTCAACTGACGAAGGCGCTGGACCTGAAGAATGCGATTCATGCGGGGCACTCGACGGGCGGCGGAGAGGTGGCGCGTTATGTGGCGCGGGCTGAGCCGGGGCGCGTGGCCAAGGCAGTACTGATAAGTGCCGTCCCACCGATCATGGTGAAGTCAGAGACGAACCCGGACGGGCTGCCGATTGAGGTCTTCGACGGCTTCCGCACGGCGCTGGCGGCCAATCGCGCGCAGTTCTATCGCGATGTTGCATCGGGGCCGTTCTATGGATTCAACCGGCCCGGGGCGAAGGTTTCAGAAGGCGTAATCGGGAACTGGTGGCGGCAGGGAATGATTGGCGGCATCAAGGCGCAGTATGACTGCATCAAGGCATTCTCCGAGACGGACTTTACGGAGGATCTGAAGAAGATCGAAGTGCCGACGCTGGTGATGCATGGCGACGACGATCAGATTGTGCCTTACGCGGATGCCGCGCCGCTTTCCGTCAAGCTTCTCAAGCACGGCACACTGAAAACATACGCGGGGTATCCGCATGGCATGTGCACGACTCATGCGGATGTGATCAATGCGGATCTGCTGGAGTTTTTCAAGAGCTAGTCTGCTTATGGGAGAGGAAGAGCCTGGCGTATAGCCGGGCTTTTTCTTTGTTTTATGGATTGATGAGGTTGGACATGCGCACCCATCCTTCGATGGTCTTGCCGCCCTGGTCGACTTTGACTTTGGCCACATAGAACGCGGGGGTGTTCTCAGAGAAATCATCGTCCGACTTTGGTGGTGCTTTCTTGCTTTTCGGATCGGCCGGCACGTTTGGCTTACCCGGTATCTGTTTGAACTCTGTGACTTCGACCTCTGTATCGAGCGGAAGCGTAGGCAATTTCTTTGCATCTTTAAGGTCCGGGTTGGGGTAGACAGGAACCTGAGCGCCCGGGCCTCCCGCGATGCGAAATTTGCCCGGGTTCGATGTGCCAAGAAAGTCTGTTGAGGCAGAAGAATCTTTAGCGGCTGCCATGGCCGCTGCGCCCATGGAGGCGGAGGTGGTGACGTAGTGTCCGCCGCCGGGAGCTAAGAAGAAGACGATTGTGGCCTGGTCCTGGCCGCTCTTTTTGTTCTGCACTTTGAGCTCGGATCCGAGGACGAAGCCGCCTGGACGAGGCTTTTGTTTGTCCGAAGTGTCCACTGGCACGTGCACGACATCAAGATCGGTATTGCCTCGGCTATCGATGGCGGCTTTGATCGAATCAAGATTCAAAAACTGCTCCAGGCCGTTGCGGGTATTGCCGCCTGGGCCGCCTTCCGCATTGGAGAGCAACACACGGACGGTTTTGCCCGGAGAGCCGTCCAGAAGCCAGCCCGCGAGTTCGGCCCAACCGAAACCGTAAGTGGCGTCCTGCAGCGTAAGGTCCTGCACTTTGTCGCCGAGAGTTTTTGCGCCTTTGCCGGTTGCGGTGGCTTCGAGAATTCCATGGCCGCCGGCGCTGTGTCCCGCGACGTGGATGTTTTCGGGTGTGAGTGTGATGCCGAGATCTTTCGACAGGGAGTCCAGGGCCAGTTGCACCAGGCCATCGAAACCGCCAATCTTTTGAAGCGCTTCCTGCCACTGGCCGGAACTGGCGCCCCATGTCTTGGTATTTCCATTCCAGGTGTAAGTTTCCGGGGCCTGGGGAGCAATTCCGACGAGAGGCTTACCGCCAACGGCGTTGGCGGCGTCTATGGACTGCTTGAGTTGGGTCATCTCACCGATTTTTTCCGAGCCTTGCGCATTCCCTTTGGATTCCTCACCGTAAGTGGCGCGCATGCCGTGGAAGAAGACAAAGACATCCACCGATGGGCTCTTGATTGCCGGCGGCGGATAGACCAGAACAGGAAGCTGAATGGCGACTTCTGAGCCGGACTTGGTGCTGTCATGCAAATCGGGGTTGTCGGGCAGCTTCTTGGGGTCGAAGGTCTTGTCTGCCTTCTCCTTCTTAATCTCGTCGGCCCGTTGCTGGACGCCGGCAGGCGTCGTCATGCGCTGGCCCGTGTAGAAATAGACAACTGCGCCGCTGCCGCCCGGGCCCTGCGGAAGATCGACATTCTTTCCGTTGACATTGACTGTGGTGGTGGGTGACCGGCGCAGAACGGGACCGGACGGGTGCTGCTGGAGCACGTGGGCCAGCTCATGGGCCAGGAGCTGGGTGCGATCGGGATCGGTGTGGCCGTATTGGCCCGAGGCAAAGACGATGCGGTTGCCGGCGGCGTAGGCGCGCGCCTGGATGGCGTCAGCCGATGCTCCTGCCTGGGCATCGGTGTGGACACGGATGCGGGAAAGATCGTAGCCGAAGCGTGGTTCAAAGAAGGCGCGTGCAGCCGGAGAAAGCGGTTGACCAGGCGAGCGGAGGACCTGGTGCACGATGGGCGGGGCGCTGGCAGAGGCCGCCGATGCAACGGAGCTGCGAGGCATGGGATCGGGGTGCTGCGATGTGCTGAGAGCATTGCCGGCGGCCTTGTCGGCTTCGCGTTCGCGAGGATCGTCTACCGCTCCGATAGTCAGGTTCGAGGGCAGTACGTTTGGGAGGGACGCAGGCGGGGGCGGTGCGGGCTTGGCGGGCGGCGGGTCAGAGCGCGGATTCGACGGCGGAAGAACGGGAACATCCGCGAGGCTGTAACTGTAAGCCGGAGCGTTGATGACCATTGTTTCCGACACAGCTTCGATCTTTGCGGATTCGGACGGATGCGAATCTTTTGCTGAGGAGGAGGCTTTGCGCTGAGGTGCTCGTGCGGGCTGAGCAAACATGCGGACCTGACCTCCGGCTTGCACTGGATCATAACGCAAGAAGAATCAAATTGTGATTTAGTGATTGCGGACCGTTGATGCGTATCAAAGGAAAAGCCCGACCGGAGCCGGGCTTTCTGTTGTGAACCTGGGAATTGTTACAACTTTTCGAAGAAATCGCAGGCCGAGCAGGAAATGTAGACGCCGCCGGGGATGTCACGCTCGCGGTCCTTGACGCGCTTGACGATGCGCGTGGGTTTGGAGCACTTGGGGCAATCTGTGGACTTGGTGGTGTCCATGACCTTCTTGCGGTCGCCTGTTTTTGCAATCTTTGCCATTGCGGATGAATCTCCTTTGGGAATTGTCTCTGCTCACGCGCGTGAGGGATCAAACGCGGCTTCAACGGCGCGGTTGCTCATATCGGCTTGTCTCAAATGACACGGCAGAAGGGAGCGGAACTCGCTCCCTCAAGTTTACACGAAATCAGGATTTTTCAGCCTCGGTTTCCAGTCTTCTTAAGGGGCTGGGGTTGGCTGTTGGTCCGATTGCGGAGACGGCGGCTGCGCAGGCGGCGGATTGGGTGCAGGCTGCTGCTGGGGCGTCGAAGCGGGCTGCGTGGGCTGAGCCGGAGTCTGAGCTGGATTCGTGGAGTCGGGAGCAGGCTGAGCCGGCTTGGCAGGGCGATGAATGTCCAGATCGTTTGGCTTCTGCTGCGGGAACTGCACGGGGCCCATCTCTCCGTTGCCGGTGGGATTACCGGGGGGCTGATCCGCTGGCGCATCTCCGGGGCGTTTCAGGCTGGGCGGAGCGGGCGCGGCCTGCGTATCGGGGTCATAGGTGGTATCGCCCATAGCGATGGTGCGTGTTCTGGTAGGCGCAAGGGGGGTGCCATCGGTCCGCATGAGGCCAGAGACCTCATCCTTGTTGAAGACTGCGACCGGCTCGCCGACTTTGGCGATTTCGAGGCGGATGACGCGGTTGCCGTTGATGCGCACGAACTCGACGGGCTTGGGTGGATCACCGTAGATCCACTCCTCGAATGGCATCTGCTCGTCCATTTCGCGGATCTTTTTCTGAGGCTGGCCCAGGGCGTAGAGCACCATCTCCGTGCTCATGCCGACCATGACGTGATGATTGAGGATGGCGTCTTTCAGTATGGGCGGCAGCGTGTCTGTATATGCCTGTACAGGTGTTTTTACGTCGAAGGAGATCAGCGGCGCGAGCAGTGCTTTGACCTGAGCGCCGGTCAGTTCGGGCAGCTGCTTATCAAAGACCAGCGTGAGACGTGCGCCGACAGGCTCCTGGCCGTCATCCTGCGCCATGGGCGTTACGTCGTTGCCCATACCGCCACCGATTGAAATGTGACGCAGGAAGCGATGCTTCGCGTCAGGGCCGCCGTTGAGAGCGAAGATGATCTTGTTGTGGTCGATCTTGATATCTGTGAGCACGACGCGGTCGCCGGGTTTCGCGGAGACGCCGTATTCGGTGATCATGTTCAGCCATACTTCGCCACTTGGCTCGACTTTTCCGTTGGCCACGAGTGTGAGCCCCTTATGGCCACGAGGCAGGGGGCGCATGGCAAAACCCTGTTCTGCATCAAGGACGCGGATGAGCTCAAGACGGGTCTTGGAATCGAGTACGGAGTTGTCGAGAGATACATTGGTTGGCTGAATCTGCGCGAAGCGGCGGTCGACGGGAGCAGTCGACCCATCCTTGATGCGCCCGGAGGAATCAATGGTGACCTGCGAGAGGAGCGCGACGGGTGTGAGCAGCAGAAGCGCAACGCCAGCCAGAGCGGCGCGGCCGTGAGAGGGGAACTGAGTCGGGTTTAAGGAGGAAACGGGCATACGCGCTCTCCCTGACAACAGCATGGCGCACACTTTAGTCCTGCGCAAGGGAAAAGGTCAAATTCGATTTGATCCGGTAACGGCTGGGAGCGAATTGGAGTGTGACTTAGGGGAGATTGTTGGCTGCGTCAGAGCTTTGTTCCGGCGCGGATGGGGCCGGATACGGGCTGGCGGGCGCGGCGATTGGGGCGATCTGCACCAGCCCGGGTGGGGCCGGAGCGGCGGCCGGTCCCATCGCAGCGTCGTGCTGTTTGCGCGCGGCGGCATCGAGATCGACAGGGATTCCGCCGGGAATGATCTCCGGCGTGTTGTGATGAAAGTTGAGGTCGCGGGTGATGCGGTAAACGAGAGGAATGGCGGCGAGCAGGACGAAAAAGGCGAACCAGCTGCCATCCAATCCGAAGCCACCGCCAGTGAGCCAGAACGAACCCATCGGGTTGCCCTCAACCACACTGGAATGCGAGCCGTTGCCGCTGATGGCGAGGCCGAAGAGCAGCGCGCGGCTGGCCTTCCAGCCGAAGTTGAGGCCCCAGCTTACCCAGAGAGCTCTTGTTCGCAGGTACGCCGCAGAGAGTGCCAGGCTGAAGGCAATGGCCACAAAGATACTGGCGCTGTTTGCTCCTGGCTGGAGGCGTTCGAGCAGGGCATAGAGCAGCGCGTAACCGATGACGGCCACGCCAGAGCCAAGCGAGCGGGAGAGCCGCTGAAATCCGTAGCCGCGAAAGGCGACTTCTTCCACCAGAGCGAGCAGCAGAAAAAATGCGATATCGGCGACCAGCCAGCCCCAGGCTGCCGGTTCGGAGTGAAAACGGATCAAAATGCCGCCAAAGATAGCCATGGCAATGGCGCAAACCGCAGCAATGCCCCATCCAGTGGCCACGCCCAGGCCGAGTTCCCGACGCCAGCCTGGACGAAAGGGCAGGCCCTGCGCACGAATCGGGTGTGGTTGCCGGGCGAGTGAGAATCCCATGCCCGCGTAACCGGCCAGCAGCAGAAACGCGAGCATGGCCTGCTCCACCAGCGGCTGCCAGGAGGCTGAGGCGAATGCGCCGGCTGCGCGGTGTGCCAGAACCCGCGCCGCGATGAAGTAAAACAGCGCGATCACGAACTCCAGGTATGCACGAACCCGGCTGTCTTGTTTACGCAGTTCGGTCATAGTCCTTAGACACGAGAACTGGCTTCTTCGGGACTGGTTTGGCGCGGCTGCGGCGGGGTTTCCGTATAGAACTGCGCGAGGTTGCGGAATTTATTGCGGCGCGTGGCGATCAGCTGGTCGAGTGGCATGGCTTGCAGCTCCGCCAGATGCCTGCGGATGGTGTCACCGAGCACAATGGCTCCGGCTTCGGGATCGGTGTAGATGCCGCCTGCCGGCTCCGGAACGATGCCGTCGACGCAGCCCAGATCGGCGACCTCTGGAGCGGTGATGCGCAGAGCGGCGGCGGCAAATTGCTTTTGGCCGGCGTCACGCCACATGATGGCGGCTGCGCCCTCCGGGGGAATCACGGAGTAGACGGCGGATTCGAGGATAAGGACGCGGTCAGCGACTGCAAGACCTAGTGCTCCGCCGGAACCGCCCTCGCCGGTGATGACGGAGATGGTGGGTACCTTGAGACGCGACATTTCGAGAAGATTGCGGGCGATGGCTTCGCCCTGTCCGCGCTCTTCGGCGCCGATGCCGGGGTAGGCTGCGGTGACATCAATGATCGCGATGACGGGACGGTTGAATTTTTCCGCCAGCTTCATGGAGCGGAGGGCCTTGCGATAACCCTCGGGATTGGGCATGCCGAAGTTGCGGCGGACCTTCTCTTTAGTGGTGCCGCCCTTGCGAATGCCGATGACGAGGACTTCCTGCGTTGTTCCACCCGGCATGGCAAGGCGCGCCATGCCGCAGGCCACGGCTTCGTCGTCGCCAAAGCGCCGGTCCCCGTGAATCTCGCTGAAATCCGTAAAAATCCGGCCAATCAGGTCCATGGGGTAGGGCCGCTGTGGATGCCGTGCCCGCTCTACTCTCTCCCAGGCCGCAGCTACTGCCGCGGGAAGGGGCTTGCCTGCCTGCTCTTCGCTCATTGATACCCTTGGGGCCTGGTGCTAGGAAGCCCTCCAGAGATTCTACGGGGTTGGAGTGCGGGCGACAAATCTCGGGGCGGATCATCGTATCCTTAGCGAGGGGAAAAGGAGAACAGTTTGGCAAACGAGCCGACAACGATCGAAGAGATGCTGCATGAGGCACGCACCATTGCCGTGGTGGGGATGAGCGACAAGACCTTTAGGGCAAGCTACAACATTGGCAAATATCTGCATGAGCATGGGTATCGCGTGCTGCCGGTGAATCCGGCGCTTGAGACGGTAATGGGGCTGACGAGCTACCCGGACCTGGACGCGGCGCAGGCGGCGGCGAAGACTGCGGCCGGGAAGGGAATTGACATGGTCAATGTCTTTCGAGCGTCAGAGAATGTGCCGCCGATTGTGGACGATGTGATCCGGCTGGGAATTCCGTATCTGTGGCTGCAGGACGAGGTGGTACACAATGAGGCCGTGGCGCGGGCTGAGGCCGCCGGTGTCAAATGCGTGCAGAACGATTGCATTTTTCGCCAGCATGCGGCGAGGATTATTGATTAGCCAAGCAGTTTTGCGACGAACATGGACTGAGCTGCGTCCAACGGGTACAGCAAGATGAAGACTTTTCGACACATATTCGCGTTTTTTGTTCTGCTTGCGGCGGGTGTATTCGCCTTTGCTGCGCCTAACGCCGCGCCCAGTTCGGCGGATGTGACGCATCTGCACGTGCAGCTTGTGGTGCCGGCGTCGAATCTGAAGCCTGGCGAGACGGCGAAGGGCGGTCTTTACTTCAAGCTGGAGCCAGGCTGGCATGTCTATTGGAAGAACGCTGGCGATGCGGGTGAGCCGCCACACATCAAGTGGACGCTGCCGGATGGGATTACGGCAGGACCGCTGGAGTTTCCTGTGCCGCAGCGGCTGCCGGTTTCCACGCTGATGGATTACGGGTACGAGGGCGAGGTTCTGTATCCGTTTGAGATTAAGACTGCGGCAGGAGCGAAGGCGGGAGACGCCATTCTTCATGCGAAGGTCGACTGGCTGGTCTGCCGCGAAGAGTGTATTCCGGGCAAAGCAGAGCTGGAGGCGGTGCGGACTGTAGGGCCGGGCGGCAGCAGTGTAGATCCCGATGCGAGCCTATTTACGCGGCTTGGAAACAAGCTGCCGAAGCCGCTGCCTGCGAGTGCGAAGGCGAATTTTCAGCCGACGGCGACGGGTTATCGGCTGACGCTTGAAACTGGCAAGCGGGAGACTGAGGCTGCGTTTTTTCCGGCGGACCAGGATGTGATTGATAATCCTTCACCGCAGAAGGTGACGCCGACTGCGAAGGGCCTGACGCTTGACCTGAAGAAGGATGCAAGTTTTGCTACGAATCCGGCGCAGTTGCGTGGCGTGATTACGCTGGCGGGCGGCAGGTCGTATGAGATTGCTGCGTCGGCAGGTGTTGTTGGGGCTGATTCGGCTGCGGCTCCTGTTACTGCGCAGCAGCCTGCGCCTGCTTCAGCAACTGTGCCGGTGGCGGCGCAACAAGCCGCTCCTGCTGCTCCGCAGACGCAGATGGTCTTTACCGGAAGGCCGGGTTCCGTTCCACCTCCACAGCAAAGAGGCTTAGCGGAGACCATCGGCCTTGCATTTCTTGGTGGCTTGATCCTGAACCTGATGCCGTGTGTCTTTCCGGTGCTGTTTTTGAAGGGGCTTGGCCTGGTGCAGTCGAGCAGCGAGGAGCGCGGCAAGCTGCGTTTGCATGGTGCTGTGTATACGCTCGGCATCGTTGTATCTTTCTGGGTGCTTGTGGCTGCACTATTGGCCTTGCGTGCTGCAGGTTCGCGCCTGGGATGGGGATTCCAGTTTCAATCGCCGATCTTTTTGCTGCTGATGGCTTCATTGTTGTTTTTCCTGGGGCTTTCGCTGGCGGGTCAGTTTGAGATTGGCCTCACGCTTACTAGCACTGGCGGTTCGCTCGCGCAGAAGCAGGGCTACACGGGCAGCTTCTTTACCGGCGTGCTGGCCGTGATTGTGGCCACGCCGTGCACCGCGCCGTTCATGGGGGCAGCGATCGGCTACGCAATTGCCGCGCCTGCACTGGTGACCTTTGCTATCTTTACTGCGCTGGCGCTTGGACTGGCCGCGCCGTATGTGGCACTGACGCTGCAGCCCGCCTGGACGCGCCTACTGCCGAAGCCCGGTGTGTGGATGGAGTATCTGAAGCAGGCCGTGTCTGTGCCGATCTTTGCAACGGTGATCTGGCTGGCCTGGGTGGTTGCTGGGAGTTATGGAGCCGTACTGTTGGCTGCTTTGCTGGCGTGCTTCCTTCTGTTGGCGATTGCGGGATGGTTTTTGGGACGCTGGCCGGCGAAGATGTGGTCGACGGGAGTTGCGGCATGCTTTGGCCTCGGTGTTGTGCTGCTCAGCATTTACGGTGCGAATAATTTTTCAGAAGTGAAATTGGATACGAATACGACAGCAGTTGTGCGCAACAACCTATACATAAGTCCGCTATGGCAGCCATGGTCTGAAGATACTGTTCAGAAAAATCTTTCGGCTGGTCGTCCGGTCTTTGTCGATTTCACAGCAAGCTGGTGCCTGAGCTGCCAGGTAAACGAACGCGTGGCGCTGAGCCGGCCTGAGGTGCAGAAGGCGTTTGCGGATTCGAACGTGGCCCTGTTGCGCGCCGACTGGACGCAGCATGATGAGGCGATTGCGCAGGCATTGGAAAAGCTGGGCCGTAGCGGCGTTCCAGCCTATGCGCTTTATACGCCGGGCCAGTCTGTGCCAAAGCTTTTGCCTGAGGCGCTGACGCCGGGAATTGTGCTTGATTTCCTCAACGGATTACCAAAAACTTCTGCGTCGGCGCGGAAATAGGCGTATAGCTAAGTCAACGGCAGGGCCGAAAGCAAGTCATTTGGCTTCCAGGGCGGGGCAAACCTGTGCAAACTCCGTCGACGCGACCCTGCGCTGCTCAGTGAAGTACGCAGATTAAGAGCGATTCGCAGAAAATTCACATTCCGAGGTGCGGCTGCTCCAACTCGGCGACTGCACGCGGCATCCCACAACTCACGCAGGAGGATGCTCATGAGGCTTGAATACAAACCGCCGTACCGTCCGAACTGGCAGTTTGCAGATGCCAGGGAAACCAGCGAAGAAGTTCTCTTCAACGATTCGATGGGCTCCATTCATCTGGCCGATTCGACTGGCATGGATGAAGAAATGGAAACCGGCGACGCTAAGGTATGTAATTTCCAAACATACGAAGACTGAGCGCCCCTCAGCAGAGCGCATTCATCTTGACTTACTTACATATCAACCTTAGACAACGGCAGCATTCTCCAGCCGGTCCTGCGCCACCTTCAAGGCCGCAGCAACGGCCTGGTCCATGTTGTAGTAGCGGTACTGCGCCAGGCGGCCGACAAAGATCGTGTCACGCTCATCGGCTGCGACCGCCTCATATTGCTTATATAGGGCCTGATTTTCAGCGCGCGGCACCGGGTAATACGGATCGCCTTCGTCGGTGGGGTATTCTCGCACAACGGACGTGCCGCTGTGCTGCTGACCTGTGCAGTGCTTGAACTCCGTGATGCGTGTGTACTCGTGATCGTTGGGATAGTTCAGCGTACACACCGGCTGCAGGCGCTCCACATTCGCAATGTGCTCATGCTCAAAGCGTAGCGACCTGTATGGCAGACGACCGAAGCGGAAATCGAAATACTCGTCAATTTGACCGGTATATACGGTCAGTTTCGGTTGCACGCGCTTGCGCAACTCCACGTAATCTGTGCCCAGCTCCACGCGGATTCGCGGGTGATCGAGGATATTGCGGAACATGGCTGTATAGCCAGCGAGCGGCATGGCCTGATAAGTGTCAGAAAAATAGCGGTCATCGCGGTTGGTGCGCACCGGGATGCGCGCTGCCACGCCCGCGCTTAACTCAGAGAGATCGAGCCCCCATTGCTTGCGGGTGTAGTTGCGAAAGAACTTGTCGCAGAGATCAGGCCCGACGCTGTTCAGCACAACATCTTCACTCGTGAGTACGGGCGAGCGTTCTTCGCGCACGCGCTCCAGGTACTCCGCCACGCCGGCCTCATCGAGATTGAGATTGTAGAGCCGGTTGATGGTGTCCTGATTGATGGGCATGGGAAGCCATTGACCTTCTACCCATGTCCGCACGCGATGCTCGTATTGCCGCCACTCTGTAAAGCGTGAGAGGTAATCGAAGACCGTCTTTGCGTTTGTATGAAACAGATGCGGTCCATAGCGGTGAATGAGAACGCCGTTCGCGTCATACTCATCGAAGGCATTGCCGGCGATATGTTCCCGCTTGTCGATTACCAGCACGTCGCGGCCTGCTGAGGCGAATTGCTCCGCCACCACGCTGCCCGCGAATCCTGCGCCAACCACCAGAACGTCAAGTTGCAGAGGAGTCTCCTTGGTTTGAGCTACGGGTTGAACTAAGCTACTACTGCCATGGCGCTGAGCAATTGCTGTGAGGCCGGAGAAGCCGCAATGAACTCAGCAACGCGACGGCCCATAGCTTCTTCGCCGCACACGTTTTTCCAGAACTCAAGGCTGCGATTGCTCCACTGCTGAAGCGCCTGATCATCGTCCAGCAGCGGCGCGACGGTCTTCTCCAACTCATCCCATGAGTCGATTTGAATCACGGGTGCGCCCTGATAGAAATACTCGTCTGGAAGAGGTTCGCAAATCACGAGGCATCCGCTTTTCAGACCTTCAAAAAAGCGCCACGTGTCGATGACTGTGCCGCGCGGGGTGAGGCAAATCTTCGAATCCATCATGCGTTCGGAATAGGTTCGGTTATCGTTGGCGTCCGTGCTGCCAAATGAACCTTTCTGAAGTACGCGATGATCAAGCCGGAAGCGGGGATTGCTTTCCTTGAGCGCGAGCATGTATTTGACCATGTCGCGGCGCGCAATCTGCTTGGGAGATTCATTGAGCGACGCCAGTCCGCGCGCAGGTTCCATATCGATCTGGCCTGCAAAAAAGCAGTGGTATGGCCGCTCGCTCATGGGCTTTATCGGCAACTCATCCAGCATGCAGGTGCCGCAGGGCGTATGCAAAACGTGCGGCTCTTTGAGCACGGGCGCAATGGGATAACTTGCGCGCGACTCCCGCCAGAGCGATTTCCAATAGAGAACAGTGTTCCGCAGGTACTTCAACATCATGTTGCGCCGCAATCTGTCGAATGGAAACCAGCGGCGGATTCCCAGCAGCGGTTCGGTTCCGCGCGGCGCCTTCAAAATCGTATTCACGAATCGCGCATAGCGCGGCATGCGGCCAAATTCATCGCCGAAAAGGATGACGACGATGTTAGGCCCATACTCAGGTACCGCATCCATATCCCACGTGAGATAGACGCGCAGATCAGGCACAGTGAGGAAGCGCTCCATGTGCTGAAATACCTGCGCATAATAGCGGCAATCCACAGGCCACGTCTTATCCCAATAAGACAGATCCCACTCGCGGATCGAACCGTCGCCCCGGGAATTCACGACAAAGTAGCGAGGCCGTCCAGACGCAGTTATGTATGTAACCTCTGCCGGCATAATACGGGTTTCCTTGTATATGGAGCATTAAAAGTAGGACGCAATGTGAGTACGCAAGTTCATCATACACTAAGCCAACTAAGTGAAATTCTAAGTACTCCGCTTGCCGGCTCGAATGCGCCGAATCTCATCGAGCCTTTGCGCCAGCAGCTTCTCGCGGCCTTCCTGCGTTGGGTTGTAGTAAGTGCGCCCCTTGAGTGAATCGGGCAGGCAGTCCATATCCGCGACCTTGTCCTCTTCATCATGCGCGTAGCGGTAGCCCTTACCGTAGCCAAGGTCTTTCATCAGTCGCGTAGGCGCATTCCGAATGTGCATCGGCACAGGCTCCTGGCGCGTGTGTTCGATCTCGGCCTGCACGGCGCTATATGCCGTGTAGACCGAATTTGATTTCGGCGCGAGGCAGAGATAGACGACGGCTTCGGCCAGCGCGAGGTCGCCCTCTGGTGAGCCGAGAAAATCGATCGTCTCTTTTGCTGAAAGACATAAGTTGAGCGCTTCGGGAGCAGCGAGGCCGATGTCTTCAACGGCCATGCGTACAACCCGGCGTGCCAGATATAACGGATCCTCGCCCGCGGCGAACATGCGCGCAAGCCAGTAGAGTGCGGCATCGGGATCAGAGTTGCGCACGCTCTTGTGCAGCGCGGAGATCAGGTTGTAATGCTCCTCCCCGCTCTTGTCATACATCAGCACGCGCTGCTGCACCGCGTCCGTTGCCAGCGCTTTGTCGATGTGTTGTCCGCCTGCAGCGGCTAACTGCGCGGCAACTTCCAGCGTGTTGTATGCGGCGCGGCAGTCGCCGTTTGAATAGCTTGCAATCAGTTCGAGTGCATCGTCATCGGCGGTGAGATTCATGCCGCCGAGGCCGCGATCTTTGTCTTCCAGAGCCTTTCGCAGCAGTTGCGCGATGCGGTCTTCACTGAGCGCCTGCAGAACATAGACACGGCAACGCGAGAGCAGCGCCGAGACAATTTCAAATGAGGGATTTTCCGTTGTTGCGCCGATGAGGCGGATTGCGCCGCGTTCCACGTAAGGCAGAAAGGCATCCTGCTGCGCCTTATTGAAGCGGTGAATCTCATCGATGAAGAGAATCGTTCGCGCCTGCATCTCCGCGGCACGCGCAGCGTCTACCATCACCTGCTTGATCTCTTTAATGCCGCTCATCACGGCGGAAAACTCCACGAAGTTGGCGCGTGTGGTCTCGGCGATGATCTTGGCCAACGTGGTCTTTCCCACGCCGGGCGGACCCCAGAAGATCATCGAACCCAATTCACCTGTGCCCTGGCTGTCGCGCTCAATCTGCACGCGTAGCGGCTTGCCGGGGCCGAGCAGATGTTCCTGGCCAACGTAGTCGTCTAATGTGCGCGGACGCATGCGTTCGGCAAGCGGCGCGGTTGCGTAGAGCGGCTTTTTGGACGAGTGTTGCCGACCCTCCGGCTCGCCATCAAAGAGACTCATCGCGCACCGCCTTTTGCGGCACGCTGCTGCGCGGCTTCGTAGAGCAGCACGCTGGCAGCGACGGCAGCATTGAGGCTTTCGACGGGGCCGGGGCAGGGAATTGTCAGCGCGTCGTCTGCCATTGCTGCAAGCTCTGGCGGCACACCGTTACCTTCGTTGCCGATGAGGATGGCGATGGGCTGAGTGAGATTCACGCTTGGCGCAGTCTTTGCATCGTGCACTGTAGTTGCCCATATCTTCACGCCGCTTTCATGCAGCTTCGCAACGCACTCGTCTGCACTTACGCTGATCATCGGGACGCGAAAGATGCTTCCAGCTGAAGCGCGGACAGCCTTTGCATTCCATGCGCTCACAGTTCCGGGAAGACTGACGATGCCTGTCGCTCCAAAGGCCTCCGCTGAGCGGACAATCGTGCCAAGATTGCCGGGGTCCTGCAGACCGGCAAGCACGACAATGAGAGCACTGGAGTATTCATCAAATCCTTCCAGCAAATCTCTCCAGATCCAATCCGGCTGCCGAACTAACGCCGCAATCGGCTGCGGAGCTTCGGTCGTCAGCACAGGACTGAGCAGTTCGCGAGGCACAAGCAGCACTTCTGTTTCTTTTGGCAACGCCAGACCGTCCAGCAGCCGTTCCGCATCCTGCGACACGAAGACAGCTTCAATTCCAAGCCGGGCCCGCACAGCTTCTTCAATCAGGTTCGGCCCCTCAATGCCAGCCAGCGCGTCGCCAGGCCGCGGCGGTTTGCTCAGCGCGTGGCGCAGCTCTTTGAGGCGGACATTTTGTTTACTCTGAACAACGCGGACGGGCATTGGGAATCGCTTTCTGCTTCGTTCGATTGTATTCGCAGCGGTCTCTTGTCGGCCTTTCTGTGGCGGCTTCACTTGCACCCCGATTGGTGCTGTGTTAGTTTCCGAACTTGTAGCCTATCGATAAGCACGAACCGAGGTAGAGCTTCTTGTCCGCCGAAATTTTGCGCGTCCATCCCGACGATCCCCAGCCAGACCGGATCGATTACATCGTCTCCTGCCTGCGCAAGGGTAGTGTCGTTGCCCTTCCTACGGATACTTTTTACGGCCTGGCCGTTGATCCGGTGAATCTGCATGCTGTGGAGCAGATTTATCAGCTCAAAACGCGGCAGCAGCATAAGCCGCTTTCGCTCCTGATTGCGAGTCTTGCGCAGGCATATGAGCTGGCGCGCGAAAGCGATCCGATGCTGGACCGGCTGGCAGACAAATTCTGGCCGGGCCCGCTGACGATCATTGTGCGAGCCGGGACGAAGCTACCGCTGCGCTCCACGGCTTATACGGGGAACGTGGCTCTCCGCGTGCCGGATGCTGCAATTCCGCGCGCAGTAGTGGAGAAATTTGGGCTGCCGATCACGGCTACGTCCGCCAATCTGCAGGGCTCAAGCGAATGCACCCACGCGGCGTGCGTACGAGACCAGATCGGCGACCGCATTCCGCTGATTATTGACGGCGGGCCCACGGGGCGCACGCAGCCGACCACGATTGTGGACCTGAGCCTGGGGCCGGGACGGTGGATGATTCTGCGCGAGGGCGCGATTTCTACACACGAGATTGCAATGGTTCTTCAGCGATAAGGGGCTCTACCAATGGGCACACCCCAGATCAACTCCGGCCGTAAGAAGCGCCATAGGGCGTTGCGTCTCTGTTTTTCTTTGCTGCTGATTATCCTGGTTGTAGCTGCTGTGTGGACCTGGTGGGTTTACTCGCAGATCGTCTACTTTGCGCACATGGATCAGGCGGCGCCCTCAGACGCGATTGTCGTCTTTGGTGCTGCAGAGTGGGACGGCAAACCCTCGCCGGTCCTTCGCGCGCGGCTGGACCACGCGCTGACACTCTACCGGCATGGCATTGCGCCGCTCATGATTACATTGGGCGGCGATGGCGGTGACCAGTATACGGAAGGCGGCGTTGGCCGCAATTACCTGATGAGCCAGGGTGTGCCGGAAGCGGCAATCATTGCAGAAACGCAGAGCCGCAACACATCGGAGTCGTCGCGCCGCGTGGCTGTGATTGCTCGAACGAACAATCTGCGGCGGCTGTTGATTGTGAGCGACAGCACGCATCTGTTTCGCATTCATGCGATATGCGCGGCCGATGGGTTGAATGTATTTACTTCACCACGTCCGCAGGCCGTTATTGCGGGCCGTCCGCGAGACTTCTACCGCTACGCGCACGAGATCATCGCGTATACGCTTTGGCGGATGCGGCTGGAATGATTTCTGGGTTATTTCAGGAGAGAAGCCGTGCCTTGTGGCCTTGTTTGGTAAGAAACTTAACCGCGTCCTTGTCAAAGGAAATGAAAGTCTCCGCTCCGACCTGTCGTCCTTCAAAAGCAAGTATCCCATCTGCAAAATCGCCGCCTGCATAGAGCATGGCCAGGCCTGCTTCAACGGCCGGGCGGCTTACAGCCACATTGTTGGCTTGAATTAGCTCTTCAATGGCGGCAGCGATTTCCGCTCTTTGAAACTTGTAGGCGCTTCGCAGCGCCCATGCGAACTCACAAAGACAGGGCAGGGAGACAGTGATCGAAGTCTCATTTTGTAGCAGTTCTGATGCTGCACGGAACTGTTTCAAATCATCGGGAACTGCTGCGCGCAGCAGCACATTCGTATCAACAGTAACTTTCAATCGAATTTCACCTTGCCAGCCCAGCCGTCTGCGATGGCCTGGTTGATTTCTTCAATTGTGGCCTTCTTTCTGGTCTTACCTGAAAGAATGCCAATGAAGTTCTTGATGCTGCCGGATGGCTTGGACCTCGTCACCCTTAGGCTGCCATCACTCGCTTTCATCACTTCGATCTTTTCTCCGGGCGCAATCCCAAGGTGCTGCCGCAAATCCTTACTGATGGTCACCTGGCTCTTCGCGGTGAGCTTGAGGGTTGGCATAGCGGCCTCCTAACGTGCTTATCTTATTGTAATGCAATTTTGCATTACTTTGTAGCTCCACCTTTTCGCTTAAATCGCCACATTTCGCAACGTCCATAGAACGAAGATCACGGTCGAAATTGCCGCGCTTGCTGTCGAGAGAAAATTCACCGCGTCGTTATTGAGCCAGCCTTTGCGTTCCAGAGTTGCGCCGAGCAGGCTGTCGAAGATCAGCCCAAAGATGCCGCCTGCAGAGATCACACATCCGGTAACCAGATTGCCCTGTAGCACCCACACGCCAATCGTTCCTATGATGCAGGCGGCGAGCACACCTGCGAGCGTTCCCGAAGCACTGACGGCGCCATCTGTTCCCGGCTCAACGCGGCGGAATGTTGTGAGCATGAACGGCTGGCCGCCGAGCACCTGGCCGATTTCAGAGGAGACGGTATCGGCGGCGGCTTCGGCAAGGCTGGCGTAGGCTGCGAAGGTGAGCAGAACTCCGAAGAGGTTGTTATCAGGGCTGATCATCTTGCCGCCCGCCATCATCGATTGAGCGCCTGGGCTGCAGACCAGCGCTGCAAAGCCCAGATTCGCGCAGACCTGGGCCGAGACGCGGCCGCGTTTTTCTTCCGCTGTTCCAAGTTGTTCCTTGTACCTGCGCCCGACGCGCGTGGCCAGCGACGTAAGCACGAGCACCGCAAGCACTGGCACGATCGCCGTTTTCCACGGCTCGTACGGATACACAAAGGTTGAGAACATCATGCTTGCGCAGAGCAATGCGCCGGTTGCTGCCGCTGCCGGAGTGCCTGACCGTGACTTCCAGGCAGCGAGCCCAAGAAGCGCACTCAGCCCCAGGGCCCACATTGCCACGCGCGGCTCATGCAATGCCCAGAAGCGCGTCTCCCATACCGCACTTACCGCGATGGGCGCTATGACAATCGCAAGAATCAGCCTGGATTGCCATGCGAGCTTCTGTGGATCTGTTTTCGAGGTCACGCCTGTATGGTAGCCGACGGGTGAAACGGTTTACACTCGCTTGGCCAGCAATTTCCATCCTGTTGCACCACCGTGCGGAGTTTTAATGAAAAGGTTTGCAAGTGCAGTCTGTCTGCCTGCTGTTCTGGTTTCTCTCTCCGCAGTCTCTGCGGCGCAAACCGCGGAGCCGCGCGCCGTCCTGAACAGTCCGGGCGAGACGATTGTTCTTGAGCCCTATGCACCGAATATTCTGCGCGTGACCATCAGCAAGGATGACGCAGCCGCCAAGGGCGCGCCCGGCTACGGCGTTGTAGGCAAGGCCGATGCGACCGGCTGGGCGCTGAAACAGACAGCCGCTGAAGACGAGTACCGCTCCGCCCGGCTCGTGGTCACTGTGCATCGCCCACATCCCAATCCGAATGCCAAGCCTGGCCGCCTGCCGGACACGGCGAAATACTTTTCCGGCTCCGCGCCGTGGGCAAATGTTTCTGTAAAAACGCCTGACGGTAAAACCATCCTGGACATGGTGGGCTGGGAGCAGGCCGACTACAACCACAAGGACGGCACGGCGCAGCTTGCCAACGACCGCAGGCCGAGCGACGGCCCCAGCTACGTTGTGGGCGCAACATTCCGCTCCCCCAATGACGAGCATTACTACGGCCTCGGGCAAAATCAGGAGGGTTTCCTCGATCATCGCGGCCATCCGGTGCGCTGCTGGCACGACTACAACTCCCCGGCCGGCCCAAGCTCCTGCGTGCCCTTTGCCATTACGAACAAGGGTTACGGCCTGCTGTGGGATAACCCCGCCAAGACCACAATCATTCCCGGCTTCAACGAGGTCACGCGCTGGCAATCCGAATCCGGCAGCCGCGTTTCGTACTTCGTCATTGCCGGCGATACCGCGGATGAGATTTACGCGGGCGTCAAGCTGCTGACCGGTCCCACGCCGATGCTGCCCAAGGCTGCGTATGGCTATATCCAGTGCAAGCAGCGCTATTCCAGTCAGGATGAAATTCTGGCGGTTGCCAAAGGCTATCGCGATCGCAAGCTGCCCGCGGATGTGATGGTCGTTGACTGGTTTTATTACACTAAGATGGGCCAGTTCGATATGGATCCCAAAGCGTGGCCGGACCCCAAGGCGATGAACGACCAGCTGCACAAGATGGGCTTTGAGACGATGATCTCCGTCTGGCCGCGTTTTGTGAAAGAAGATCGCTACTACGATCAGATCCTGAAGAATGGCTGGTTTGAGTCGCTGGCAGATGGCACGCCGGAGGACGGCCTGCCTTACGACAAAGCCGGTTCGGACATTGACACCACAAACCCTGATGCGGCGAAGTTCTTCTGGCAGATCTCGCGCGACAACATCCTTTCGCTGGGCTTTGATTCGCTTTGGGCTGACGAGACGGAGCCCGACCTGGCTCCGAACGGCGCTTTCTACCATGTTGGTCCCGGCACGGAGTTCTTCAACGTTTATCCGTACTTCCATACCAAGGCGCTGTATGACGGCTTCCGAGCCGATCTGCCGCAGAGGCGCGCGCTGGTTCTCTCCCGCGATGCCTATCTTGGCGCGCAGTCGAACGGAACCATCTTCTGGTCCAGCGACATTTTCGGCACCTGGGACACGCTCAAGCGCCAGATACCTACCGGCCTCGATTTCACGGCATCCGGTTTCGCATACTGGTCCAATGACACAGGAGGCTGGCAGTATCTGCCGCAAGTTCACAAGTCGGAACATCCGCCGCTGCTTGACCCCTCAGACGCGCGTGATGTGGTGGGACACAACGACGACTATCCGGAGCTCTACACGCGCTGGTTTCAGTACGCCACCTTCCTGCCGATCATGCGCACGCACGGCAGCCGCAAGGCCAACGAGGTCTGGTCCTACGGCAAACAAGCTGAGCCGATCCTGATCAAGTACCTGAAGCTCCGCTATGAGCTTCTGCCATATATCTACTCGCTCGGTTACAAAACGTGGACTACCGGCGCTCCCTTCATGCGTGCGCTGCCGCTCGATTTTCCGAACGACCCCAAGGTAGCCGATCTCCGCGATGAATATATGTTCGGGCCGGCGTTCCTGGTGGCTCCGGTCACGGACCAGGGCGCGACGAGCCGCCAGGTTTACCTGCCGGCAGGAGCGGACTGGTACAACTACTGGACAAATGAGCGCGTCCATGGCGGACAGACCATCACTGTGAACGCCCCGATTGACACCATTCCACTGTTCGTCCGTGCGGGGTCGATTCTGCCCCTCGGCTCGCCTGTTGAAAACACCAAAGAGCAGCAGGCGATTGCGAAGATCAAGGTCTATCCCGGTGCTGACGCGGAGTTCACGCTGTTTAATGACGACGGAACCACCTACGGCTACGAGCAGGGGAAGGGCGTTCTTACGCACCTGCGCTGGAATGACTCCGCCCGCAAGCTGTCTGGAGCCCCCGGCGCAGTAGCCGTGGAAATCGTAGGCCGATGAGTGCCTGCCAAGCGCCGCTCGTCACACGGACGGCGCTTTGGTGCGTCTAAGCATTGGCCGATGTACCCATGGCATCCCTGTTGCCGGGCACGATTCCACCCGTCCCGCACCCCCATTTGCCTCATTTACAATGACGAAGTAAGCAGGAACGAAAATACGAATGAGTCTTTTTTGTATGTCTTTTAAGCGGAAGATTGCCCTTGCAGGTGCGGCTTTTGTGTCGGCGTTTCTGGCCGGATGCGGCGCGGGGTATCGTCCCGTAGTTACGCCCACCAACCCAAGCGGCCCGCCAGCGCAGCCCGCTGCATATGCCACAGTTATTTCATCACCCTCCCTCACCTCCGCGGGAGTGGTCAACGTGGTGGATTACGCGGGTGACACAGTGCTCGCGCAGGCTCCGATTGGGCCCGGTCCGATCGCGTTCACTCTGGATCAGACGGGTGTGAATGGCTTTACCTTTAACAGCGACGGCACCGTCAGCGACTTTCCCGCCAACTCGACTCTCCAGGCGAACAAGGTGGTTCTTACCACTCTTCCAGCCGGCGCACAGCCCTTTGGATTCATGGCGCCAACCGCTCAGCTCTGGACAACGGACCTGACCTCGAACGACGTGGATATCTTCACTGGAGCGCAACCGGCCATCTTTAAGATCGCCATTCCTGTCGATCCCACGCCGATCATGGTGATTGGGCCTACCTCTTCATCGCAGCGCAACTACGCCATTACGCAGGGCGCGGTGGCAAGCTCCACGGCCTGCAATAACTCCCCATCTACGGGTCCCATGGGCGTTGCCGATGCCATCGAAACGGCCAGTGACACCATCTCCGTCAAGCTGCCTTTGGGCAAATGCCCGGTTTACGCCGTGCAAACGCCGGATTCGCAGCGTGTTTATGTGTTGAACCGTGGCGATGACACCATTACCGTCATCAACAGCCAGACCAACACGCTAGATAATCAGTGCCCGCCGCCGACTGGCTGCCTGAACAAGAGTGGGCAGCTATACTTCTCGCATCCCACGCTGCCGGTGTCGACCACCGCTGTTTCCGCCACAGGCATCACGCCGCCTAACGGTACGGCGGGCATGCCTGCTGTTGCCGAGCCGGTTTATGCCGAATACAACCTGGCCACTCAGCAGCTTGTAATTGCCGATTATGCTGGCGGCACCATCACCATCATTGATGTGAGCCTGGACTCCTACGGCAACGACAGTCCGACTTTCGGAACCACATACACCGTCAAGGTGGGCAACGGTGTAACGCCCAACCCTACCACGGTCACAGTTCTCTATGACGGCAGCCGCGCTTATACGGCCAATCAGAACGATGACTCGACCCTCAACGGCTCGGGGAACGGCACGGTGACTATCGTCAATGTCTCCAGTCACACGGTGGAGAAGACACTTCAGGTCAACGGCCACCCGCGCACGGTGGTTTCTACGCAGAATTCGCAGTACGGAAAGGTCTACGTTGCCTCTCCGGACAGCCCGTATCTCACCATTATCCGTACGGACCAGGACATTGTGGACACAACGGTACTGGTGCAGGGCAATGTTGTGGATGTGCGTGTCTCCTCGCAGAACGGCAGCGCGGGTAACTCCAACAACACCAGCCGACAGCCGGGATACGGTGTGCCGTGCAATCTATCGGCGCAGCAGTATGCTACGGCTGGAGTTACGCCCGGCTCGTTGTTGCAATGCGAGGCGCAGTCAATCTCAGCGTTGACGACATTGCCGTAGCCTGATCCGGTTTTACGCTGAAGGCCATTTCCGGTTCGGAAATGGCCTTCTTCTTTTGCGAGATAAAGTAAAGACATGGCTGCCCTAGCCAAAGCACGTATAGATACATTGCTTGTGGAGCGCGGGCTCGCGCAAAGCCGCGAGCGTGCCCGCGCGCTTATCCTTGCCGGCCGTGTTCTCGTCAACGAGCAGAAGATCGATAAGCCCGGCGCATCGGTTTCCGCCGATGCTGCGTTGCGCCTTCTCGGTAACGATCAGCCCTACGTCAGCCGCGGGGGACTCAAGCTGGCCGGCGCCATCCACGCATGGAAGATCGATGTGGCAGACCGCATCTGTCTCGACGTGGGAGCCTCGACCGGTGGCTTTACGGATTGTCTTCTGCAGCACGGCGCGGTACAGGTCACAGCCGTTGACACAGGCTTCGGCCAGATCGCCATGCAGCTCCGCAACGATCCTCGCGTCCGGCTGATGGAGCGCACCAATGCGCGCCTGCTTGAACCACGCTCGCTTATGATCGAACCTTTTCCCACGCTACTCGTCATGGATGTTTCCTTTATCTCGGCCACTCTGGTTCTGCCGGCCGTTCTTGCGGCCGCGCCATCTCTTATCGAGGCAGTCATCCTGGTCAAGCCGCAGTTTGAGGCGGGCCGTGAACATGTGGGCAAAGGCGGCATCGTTCGTGATCCTGCTGCCCATCAGCTTGCTGTCAGCCGTGTGGCGCAGTGCGTTCGCGAGCAGGACGGGGAAGTCGCCGCAGTGATCGAATCGCCTATCACCGGAGCAGAGGGCAACGTGGAGTTTCTGCTGCATGCGCGGTTCAGCGCTTGATTCAGCAGCCATTTATACTGACAGTCATATGTCTTATCTTCTAACCGGAGCGGCTGGCTTTATTGGCTTCCATGTCTGTCAGCGCCTGCTTCAGCGCGGTGAAGCCGTTATCGGGGTCGATAATGTCAATGACTACTACGACCCATCCCTGAAGGAAGCGCGTTTGGCGCAGTTGTCCGGCAAGCCGGGCTTTCAGTTCTATCGCACTGATATTGCCGATCACCATGCCGTGGAGGATCTGGCTGCGCGCCATCCTGAAATTACGCACATCATTCATCTGGCCGCGCAGGCCGGCGTCCGTTATTCGCTGGTCAATCCCTATGCCTATACGCATTCGAACATCGATGGCCAGATTGCGATGCTGGAGATGGCTCGGCATCTCAAGGGCTGCGAGCACTTTGTCTACGCCAGCTCATCGTCGGTTTACGGAGCGAACAAGAAGCTTCCCTTCGCGGTGGAAGATCGCGTCGATAACCCGGTTTCGCTTTACGCCGCTACCAAAAAAGCCTGTGAGCTGATGGCGCATTCCTACAGCCATCTCTACTCGATTCCGACCACGGGGCTGCGATTCTTCACTGTTTACGGACCATGGGGAAGGCCGGATATGTCCGCTTTTCTGTTTGTGAAGGCTATTCTGGCGGGCAAACCGATCAGCGTATTCAACAACGGTGACATGCGCCGCGATTTCACCTATATCGACGACATTGTCAGTGGCATTGTTGCCGTATCCGATCACATTCCAGGCGGAGATGGCCCGCCGTATCGGGTGTATAACATCGGCAATCATCGGTCAGAGCCGCTGATGCGGATGATCGGCCTGATCGAGGAGTCGCTCGGTAAGAAGGCTGAGATCGTCTTTGAGCCAATGCAGCCCGGCGATGTGAAGGAAACATTTGCAGACATTGAAGCACTGCGCAGCGACGTGGGTTTTGAGCCGTCTACGGCCATCGATGAAGGAATTCCGAAATTTGTTCGCTGGTATCGCGAGTTTTATGGCGTATAAGCGGGTCTGAATCCATATGAGCATGCTCCAGACAACGAGTGTTGAACAGGCCTCGGGAATCGGCACGCGACCGCTTTGCGTGGACCTGGACGGCACACTCGTCAAGAGCGATACGCTGCTTGATTCGTTGCTGCTGCTGGTGCGTATACGACCTCTACAGGCGCTTCAAAGCCCTGCGTGGGCCCTGCGCGGCAAAGCGGCTCTCAAGCGAGAAGTCGCTTCCCGGGTCACTCTCGATGTGACGCACCTGCCATATAACCGTCCGCTGATTGCATATCTCAAGGAGCAGAAAGCCGCTGGCCGCAAGATTTATCTGGCCACGGGCGCGGACAGCGAGACCGCGGAGCGCGTCGCAGCTCATTTCGATTTTTTTGACGGCGTGCTGGCCAGCGATGGCAAGACCAATCTCACCGGCGGCAACAAACTGGAAGGCATGCGGAACCGCTTTGGTGAAGAAGGCTACGACTACATCGGAAACTCCTTCGTGGATATTCCGCTGCTGCGTCATGCTGGCTCGGCGATGATTGCCAATCCCGACCGTGGACTTGCTTCGCGGCTTCGGCGCAGTGGCATCGTGATCGAGAGAGAGTTTGACGACAGAGCGGGCGCTCTTAAAACGTTCCTCAGTGCCATCCGGATCCATCAATGGGCAAAGAACGTGCTCGTGCTTGTGCCCTTTCTGCTCTCCCACTCGCTGACCGCCCCGCATATCGCCGCGGCTGTCATCGCTTTTTTCTGCTTCAGCCTGTGCGCCTCGGCCACTTACATCGTCAATGACATGCTGGATATCGATGCCGATCGAAGGCATCCACGCAAGCGCGCCAGGGCTTTTGCCTCTGGAGATATGTCCGCATTCACGGGAGCATTCGTCGCGATTGCGTTTGTTGCCGCTGCGCTCCTTGCCGCTCGGTTTCTGCTTCCCTCGGCATTTCTGCTCTGGCTTCTGCTCTATATTGCTTCCACGCTTGCCTATTCGTTCTATCTCAAGCGCATTGTGCTGGTGGATGTGATTTTGCTCTCCTGCCTGTATACGGTTCGTGTGCTGGCTGGTGGCGCAGCCACGGACGTACCCATCTCGCCCTGGCTCTCGGCCTTCTCCGTCTTTCTGTTCCTGAGCCTGGCAATGGTCAAGCGCTTCAGCGAGCTGCGGAATGCCCTGGAGCGGGGAACGAAATTTGCACACGGCCGAGGTTATCTCTCCGTGGACATCGAGCAGTTGCGCAGCTTCGGCACGGCCAGCGCCTACGCTGCCGTGGTGGTCTTTGCCATGTACATCAGCGGACGTGATGTCACGATTCTGTACCATCATCCTGGCCGTCTCTGGCTGGCAACGCCTCTCATGCTGCTATGGCTCAGCCGCGTATGGCTGCTGGCCTCCCGCGGCGAGCTGAATGAGGATCCCATCATCTTTGCCGTAACCGACCGCATGAGCCTGCTCATCGGCGCTGCGGTGGTGCTCATTGCCGTGCTTGCGGCGCTCTGATACCTGTCAGATTTATCAGGTGGATATTGACAGTAAACGTAAAAAAATGCTCAAGTTCTGTCGTCGTATGGTAGGGTGGTATTGCCATGACGGGGTCCGCTAAAGGATACGGCGTTTCGATCTCGCCGCACGAGCGTTCTTAGAGCGGCTTCGAGCGCCGGGCCACCAAATTCAATTGCCGGAGGATAAAGAGCATGCGCTCATATCTCATCAAAGCAGTAAGCGTGGCGCTATTTTCTCTAGCGCCGTATGCGTTGAACGGACAGGGAGCGGCGAAGGCGCCGTCGTATGGGGATTCGCCGTCGCGGTGGGATATATTTGCGGGCTACAGTTATTTGGGGCCACATGACACGGTGACGGTGTTGCAGCCGGGTGGTCAGTCGACGGTGGATGTGGAGTACAAGGCGATCGACATGGGCGCGATCGCAAGCGTGGCACGGTACTTCAACAAGTATGTTGGCATCCAGGGTGAGACGAGCCAGCATCATTTCAGCGTGAACTCGGACAACGATGATTTCAGCTTTTACCAGGGCGGTCTGATCTTCCGTTTTCCGGGCGAAGAAGTGACGCCGTTTATTCACGGTCTTGTGGGCGGAGCGCTTGTGGGCGGTCCGGAGCATGAGCCGCGGACGTGGGGCGCCAGCCTCACGGCGGGCGGTGGTCTGGATTACGCGACGCCGCTGTTCAACCATCATCTTGCCATCCGTTTGTTCCAGGTGGATTACAACTACACGCACGTGAACTTTGGCCCTGGAGTGTACGGCGGCCGGGCGAACATCGATTCGATACGTGCGAGCGCGGGCCTTGTGTATCACGTGGGCTCGATCCTGCCTCCTCCACCGATCACGCTGGCCTGCTCGGCGAGCCCCTCGGCGATCTTCCCTGGCGATCCTGTGACGGTGACAGGCACGGCAGGCGCGGTGCTTCCAAAGATGACACCGGCCTACACATGGACGGGTCAGGGTGTAACGGGCAGCGGTGAGACGGCGACGGTAGCCACAGCCGGTCTTGCTCCAGGCACGTACACGGTCAACGGCGCAGTGAAGGAAGGCAAGGGCGACAAGCCGTGGGAATCGGCGAGCTGCTCGGCGACGTTCGCGGTGAAGGCGTACGAGCCTCCGACGGTAAGCTGCTCGGTGACTCCGACGACGATCAAGCCGGGTGATTCGGCGACGGTGACGGCAACGGGCATGAGCCCGCAGAACCGCCCCCTGACCTACACCTATGCGGCATCAGCCGGCACGGTGAATGGTTCTGGCACGACGGCGTCGTACTCTTCAACGGGTGCGCCGACGGGACCTGTAACGATCACCTGCTCCACTGCGGATGACAAGGGTCAGACGGCAAGTGGTACGACAAGCCTGACGATCGAGGCGCCGGTTGTTCCTGCGACGCCGCACACGCAGACACTGTGCTCGATCACGTTCACCAAGGACATGAAGCGTCCGACGCGCGTAGACAATGAGGCGAAGGCCTGCCTGGATCAGGTAGCGCTGAGCTTGCAGAGCCAGAGCGACGCGAAGGCGGTTGTGGTGGGCGAGAAGTCTTCCGCGGAGGGCATGCCGAAGAAGGGCAAGCACGCGAAGATGGAAGCTGACTTTGCTGCGCAGCGTGCTGTGAACACGAAGGCATACCTTGTGGAAGAAAAGGGTATCGATGCTTCGCGGATCAGCGTGGCTACGGGCACGTCGGACTCCCAGGCGGTGGAGAACTACCTTGTGCCGGCAGGCGCAACGTTCGGCTCCGACGTCAACGGCACCACGCCGGTCGACGAGTCCGCAATCAAGCCCATCAAGCGCGTTCCCCTCGCCGAAAAACACCATAAGAAAGCCAAAATGTAAAACCCGCCGCAAGGCGTTAACAAAACAGGCTGGAGCTCACGCTCCGGCCTGTTTCTTTTGCGCTGTCTCTTCTGGCCTTCATCGACTGCACGTTACTTTGGTCCCTTGTCCTTTCGTGCAAAATTCTCTTCAGATAGTTTGCGTAGAATTAGGCCCGTTTGTGAAACACTCATAATCAGCAGAGAAAAGACGGCCCGAATCCATCATGGATTCGGGCCGTGGTCGTTAAGGGAGGGGAGGGGACCCCTCCCCCACCCCTTTTCACTGGCACAGTGAAATTCTGTAAATCTGGATTGCACAGTCCTGGAATGAAGACCGCATAAAGATTTTTGCAGGAGCTGTGGAACTGACCGTAATCCCCACAGGAAACATAGCTTCGGGATCTGCCCTGCACAGGATAACTCCACGCAATTCAAAAATTCGGTATCATCAAGCTATGCAGACGGAATCTCAGACCGCCCAACCGCATTCCTTAAGTACCCATTCTTTCCGTACGTATGATCACAAGCTTGAACCCATCGCCGCCAAAGTCTTTGCCGGCGACCGCCTCAGCTTCGATGATGGTCTTGCGCTCTATGGCTCAAAGGATGTTCTCGCTGTCGGCTGGCTGGCTAATTATGTCCGCGAAAAGCTTCACGGCGATGTGACCTACTTCAACGTCAATCGCCATATCAATCCGACCAACGTCTGCGTTGCCGCCTGCAAGCTCTGCGCCTTTGGCCGTAAAAAGGGCGACCCCGCCGGCTACACAATGGCGCTCGACGAGGCCTGGCAAACCGCTGCTTCAGGTTATTCGGAAGCTGTCACGGAGTTCCACATTGTCGGCGGCCTGCACCCCGATCTGCCGTTCGAATACTTTCTCGATCTGGTTAGCGGCCTGAAAGAGCGTTTTCCTAAGGTTCACATCAAGGCATTCACGATGGTCGAGATCGCCTTCCTGGCCCGCCGCGCCAAGCTCACCATTGACCAGACGCTGGTGAAGCTCCGCGAGGCTGGAGTGGATTCTATGCCCGGCGGCGGCGCGGAGATCTTCGCTCCCCGCGTCCGCTCTATCATCTGTGACCACAAGATCGATGGTTCAGAGTGGCTGGAAACAGCCCGTCTGGCCCACAAGCACGGCTTCCGCTCCAATGCGACCATGCTCTATGGCCATATCGAGAACGACGAAGATCGCGTCGATCATCTGGTCAAACTCCGCGAAGTGCAGGATGAGACAGGCGGCTTCCAGACCTTCATTCCGCTGGCATTCCATCCGGAAAACACGCCTTTGGATCACCTGCCCGTGACGACGGGCCTTACCGACATCCGCCAGATCGCCGTAAGCCGCCTGCTGCTCGACAACTTTGCGCACATCAAGGCGTACTGGCAGATGCTTACACCTAAAATCGCGCAGATCGCGCTTCGCTTCGGCGCGGATGATCTGGATGGCACTGTCATCGAGGAAAAGATCTACCATGATGCCGGAGCGACAACGCCGCAAGGCATGACCCGCAAGGAACTTTGCCGTCTGATTACCGAGGCCGGCCGCGTGCCCGTGGAACGTGACACGCTCTACCACGCTGTTACGCGTACGGAAGACAGCTTCGTCGTAGCGGTTTAGTTCATTCCTCGCGGGAGCTCATCTCGGCGAGAGAGGTACACCTGCAATGAACTTTGGTTCGGCAGCACTCATTGGTCTCGCCTGCGGCTTCTTGTGGGGTATTGGCTGTTCGCTGGCGATTCTCTACTCCATCTTCCTGGGTGGCTATCGCAGGGGCGTTGAGGACTCGCTGGCTGAAGTGAAGCCTGATCGCTACCGGCGTACTCTTGAAAAGATTGAAGCCCACCGGACAGAAGTGGACGCGAAGGCGAGGAAGTAGGCTATTCCGGTCTTGCTACCACTCCATTCTTCATCACAAAGCGCACTTTTTCGACAGCCTTGATGTCGTCGAGTGGATTACCTTCAACGGCGATGACGTCGGCATAGTACCCGGGCTTGAGCTCGCCGATCTGGCCCGCCCAGTTGAGCAGCTTCGCACCGTTGATCATGTCCGCCTGTAGTACGGCTAACGGCTTCATCCCGTATTCGACCATAAGCTCCAGCTCGCGAGCCTGTGTGCCATGAGGAAATGGGCCGACGTCAGAACCGACGGCGAATGGCACTCCCGCCGCAAGCTGTTTCTTGAACTGAGCCGCGTGATAGCTCAACAGCAGCTTTTCCTTGTGCGCGCCTTCCTCGCTTTCCGCATGAGCGGCAAAGTATTCCTGAATGGCAAACGTTGGCACGGCATAGATATGCTTCTCTTTCATTAACTGCATGGTCTGCTCGCTCAGCTGGTCGGCATGGTCAATGGAGGCAACGCCAGCTTTGGCAGCGTAAAGCGCGCCGGGTTCGCCTTCGCAATGCACGCCTACGCGCGTACCAACCCGCGCCGTCTCCGCCACGGCGGCTTCCAGCTCTGCCTGTGTGTATTGATAATTCGAGTGAAACTCGCCGTTCTGTGAGCTATCTTCTCCGGTCTCGTAAATCTTGGTGAAATCCGCGCCTTCCTTCAGTTGGCGTCGAATGGTCGTGACAAGCTCCGGAGCGTTATTCGCATAATCCGCGTTCGAAGATATATGTTCCGCGGGATTGAAGTGGATCGCATCCTCATGTCCGCCGAGCACGCTGATTGCGTTGCCACTAATGCGCATGCGCGGGCCAGGAATGATGCCGCGGTTGATCGCGTTGCGGACGGCCGTGTCCGCGGACCCTGCGCCTTCGGTTCCCATATCGCGCTCCGCCGTAAAGCCCCCTAGAAGATCTGCCTTTGCGGCCTGCTCGGCAAGGATCACGCGCCAGGGAACGGATTCGACTACAGTCTGAAGATCCTCTGCGCCGGGATGAAGGAACAGGTGTACGTGTGCGTCGATCATGCCGGGCATGAGGGTGGTGTCTCCGAGGTCGATCACCTTTGCGCCGGATGGATGCTCGACCGAGGAGCCAACAGCACGGATACGCTCGCCTTCGACGAGAACTTCGCCGGGGGCGAGGATTTTGCCGGTGTCGACTTCAAGGAGGCGCGCGGCGTGAAGGACGACGGGCGATGGCGGAGCCGCAGTGGTTTTTTGCGCATGCGAAGCTGAGGAAACGAAGGCCAGACCGAGGCTAAGTGCGAGCAAAGCGATGTCGGGATGCGATGGGAGGAACGACAAATGTTTCTGCATGGATACCAATATGCAGGGGCAGCGGCGAATTGTCGATGGGGAAGTTGCGCTTGTCTGAGCGAGAGACGAGCGGCGACGGCTATTGGCTGGCCGCCGCATCATCACCGTAGGTGGGATACGGCTCAAGCTCTATGCTCGTCGGCATTTTGGCGAGGGTTGCCAGATCGGCCTGTACTTGATTCCACGCAGCAGAGTTGTTCCTGGTGGTAATAGGCAGGCCGGGGTTCGCGTAGTAGGCTTCGATGTCTCGCTTGATATCTGGAGGAATGGGCTGATCGGGTTGGAGGGTGATGCGATGGAGCAAATCAGCATAGGTTGAGTCGGTAAGAGGGTAACCACCGGGCTCGACGATCCGGCCGGTGTCGAGATCGCGGTTGGGTAGCGGGTGGAGAGGGTCATGAGAGCGCAGATCATCGATTGCCGGAGCGGAATTCTGCGCGTGCGATGAGACTGAGGCGAGATTAACTGAAGGCTGGATGGTTGATGTGGAGCCTGAATTTGAGGGTGGCGTGAAGCGGGCCAACAGGCGGCGAAGAGTGGTTTCAGAGTAATTGACGCTGCGCATGTAGTCAGCTTCGGTATCTGCATTGGGGCCTTTGACCGAGACCAGTTTGAGAGAGCCGAACTTGGGAAGAATAAAGAGCAGGCCGGCGAGCGTGTAAGTGCCGATGCCAGCTTTGCGGCGGTAGAGCCGCCAGTTATTCTCAAGGTCTACCTCGGCAACCTGCTTGCGGATTTCGATGGCTTCAGGTGTATCGAGATCGGCAGGCTCGCTATTGTGATGAAGAAGCGTTACCGCATAAGCGATGCGCGGGATGAAGGAACGAGTGGCGAAGCGATAGGCGTTTACGTTGAAGCGGCGACCTTGCGTGGCGGAGAAGTTTTCCGTGAGGCCGTAGGTTTGATAGTAGGCCAGCGCGAGCTGTTTGATGGGAACCTGAAGCCCGATGTGGCGCAGGTAACGCAATGGCGCGAAACGATGATGCGCAATTTCATTAATGTCGAATGCGAATTCGGTTTGCACATGCTGATGCTTGCCTTCGGCATAGTTGACCTGAGGGCCGAAACGGGCGCGGAGCTGGGGAAATTCAATGGGAACGGCGAGATTGGTGGCCTGGGAGTGACCGATCGAATCGCCGACGTAGTGTGAAAGCGCACCAATGGCGAAGGCGAGCTCATTGGCGCTGTGCGCGTTGCGGAAGAGACTGACGACGAAGTCGCCGGAGCGCACATAGTGGGTGAGGTTGGAGAAGGATGCATCGCCGAAAGGGTAGTAGCCGATGTCTTGGATGACGCAGCCACCATAGGCATAGGCACGAGCCTGATCGAGCTGCTGGGGTGAGAGGCCGGGATAGCGGCTGAGGAGCAGAGGGACAATGGAATCTTTCCAGGCGAGGTCGATGAGCTGCTCGTGGGTAAGGAGGGAGTAGGCGAAGACGGGGCGGCAGGCCGCAAGGAGCAGCGAGAGTATCAGCAGAGTGTCCAGGATTCCCAGCTTCAGACGCATGTTTTGTACCCATGTATCAACTGCCTGGTGTGCATAGATGCATCCGGGAACGCAATGCGTTGGTCACCCTAGTATGCTGCAATGCCTGTAATGCTATGGCCGAGGATCAATGCGTGGATGTCGTGCGTGCCTTCGTAGGTCTTGACGGATTCAAGATTCATGCTGTGACGCATGATGGGGTAGTCATCCGTGATGCCGTTTGCACCGAGAATGTCGCGGGCCATGCGGGCTGTTTCAAGCGCCATCCAGACATTATTACGCTTGGCCAGCGAGATGTGTTCATGGCCGACTTTGCCTGCGTCCTTGAGGCGGCCCACGTGGAGGCTGAGGAGTTGCGCCTTGGAGATTTCACTGATCATCCAGACGAGCTTCTCCTGGATAAGCTGGTGGCTGGCGATGGGCTGGTTGTGAAATTGTTTCCTGGTCTGGGCGTATTGCAGCGCGGTCGAGTAGCAGTCCATGGCTGCGCCGATGGCTCCCCAGCTGATGCCGTAGCGGGCCTGGTTGAGACACATCAGTGGGCTCTTGAGACCGCCAGTGCCAGGAAGAAGATTGCTGGCCGGAATATGCACGTCTACGAGCGAGAGGCCGCTTGTGATGGAGGCGCGGAGGGACCATTTGCCGTGGACATCTTTGGCGGAAAAGCCGGGGCGGTCTGTTTCAACGAGGAAGCCGCGTACGCGATTATCCTCGTTTTCGACTTTGGCCCAGATGACGGCGACGTCGGCGATGGAGCCGGAGGTAATCCACATCTTTTCGCCGTTCAGGATGTAACCGTCGCCCGATTTGCGCGCTGTGGTGGTCATGCCGCCGGGATTAGAGCCAAAGCCGGGCTCGGTCAGGCCGAAGCAGCCGAGCTTTTCGCCCTTGGCGAGCGCGGGGAGCCAGGTATTTTTCTGTTCGTCCGAACCGAAGGTATAGATGGGATACATTACCAGCGCTGATTGCACGCTGACGAAGCTGCGGAAGCCGGAGTCGCCCCGTTCGAGCTCCTGCATGACGAGGCCATATTCCACATTCGACATGCCGGCGCATCCATAGCCTTCGAGATTTGCGCCGAAGAAGCCGAGTTCGCCCATCGTTGGGATCAACTCGCGCGGGAATCGGCCTTCGCGGAAGCACTCTTCGATGATCGGGACGAGGTTGTCATCGACAAAGCCCCGTGCTGTCTTGCGGACGAGCAGTTCATCTTCACTGAAGCCAGCGTCGAGATGAAGAAAATCCACATTCTGAAACTTGAAACCCATCGTTCTTACTCCAGAAATTCGCGTACAAATTCATTTTCACTATGCACCAGCTCATGCAGCGAGCCATCGAAGATCAGCCCTCCTTCATTGAGCATGAGGAAGGTAGTGCTTGTATGCGTTTCGCCCTCGGGGAGCGGGACCATTACGTTTTTTTCCTCGTCGAAGCGGTGCGTGCACATGGTAAACGCATCCTGCAGGCGATGCGTCACCAGCAGCGACGGTGTTTTGTAAACATCGCGCTGCTTGACGATCAGCTCAATGATCGTAGTGGAAGTGACGGGGTCGAGGCCGCCGGTGGGCGAATCATAAAGCAGCAGCTCGGGATAGTGAATCAGCGCGCGCGCGATGGCAACGCGGCGGCGCATTCCGCCGGACAGGCTGGAGGGAAAGAGGGAAAAGGTTTGTTCGAGGCCGACGAAGCGCAGCGCGACGTGAACGCGCTCGTCGATTTCCTCGTCCGGGGTCCGCTCCTGAACAAGCTGGTAGGCGACATTGTCGCGGACGGTGAGCGAATCAAAGAGCGCGCCCTCCTGAAAGACCATACCGGTACGTGCGCGCATGGGGATGAGCTTGTGTTCCGGCAGGCCGGTGATGGTCTCGCCGAGGATGGCCACGGTGCCGGAGTCAGGCTGGACGAGGCCATTGGCAGTTTTGAGCAGTACGCTTTTGCCGACGCCCGCCGGGCCGAGAAGAATGCGCGTTTCGCCGGGAGCGACGGAAAAGCTGATGTTCTTGAGGACCGGTGGCCCGTCAAAGGAGACCGTTATATCGCGAAACTCGAGAACTGGCCCAATGGCTTCGGGCGCGGATTCGACGGGAGATGCGAGCGGCGCATTCATCAGAAGCTGACCAGAACGATGCTGACAAGCAGGTCCACGAAGATGATGAGAACGGAGGCAAAGACCACGGCCTTGATGGTGGACTGGCCGACACCCTGCGTACCGCCGGTTGTCCTCATGCCATAAAAGCAGCCGATGGTGGCAATGATGAAACCGAAGAAGAGCGGCTTGGCAAGGCCCTGCAGAATGTCGCGGAAGTGCAGGTGCTGGTAAGCCATGGAGAAGTACTGGGTGCCGTTCTGGTCGTTCATGAAGACGGTAACGGCTGCGCCGCCGAGGATGCCGCAGAAGTCCGCAACGATGGTGAGAAAGAAGAGCATGACGGTGCAGGCGACGACGCGCGGCGTGGCCAGTTTTCGCATGGGGTCGACGCCGAGGGCACGCATGGCGTCAATCTGCTCCGTTACGACCATGGAGCCGAGTTCGCTGGCCATGGACGAGGCGTTGCGGCCGGAGACCATGATGCCGGTAAGGACCGGGCCGAGTTCGCGAATCATGGACATGGCGACGAACTGACCGGTGACGGCTGTGGCGCCGAACTGCTCAAGCGTAGCTGAGGACTGGATGGCCAGCACGCCGCCGGTGAAAAAGCCTGCGAAGACGACGATGAGGACAGATCCGACCCCAATGATGTCGCACTGAACGATGATGTCAGACCAATAAATGGGTGAACTGAAGAGATTCAGCGCAGCGCGCGTGGCGAACAGGAAATATTCCTGCAGGGAGAGGACAAATTCTTTGGCTGCTCTATCGATGGATTCGATTGCCATTCAGACGACAGAATAGCGCATTAGTGGGCTACCGCAGGAACCTAATTGCTCCAGTGCACTGATTTTGCGTGGCTTCTCTGCCTAGACAGCAGGAGGAGCGATTGGCGCATCTAACCAGAGAAGGCTGCCGGTGTGTCCGACCCAGACCGGCTCATTATTGTTGTTTTCTTCTATTTATTCCGGAGGGTTGGAATGCGGTCTTTTCGTTTACAGTTGATCCTTTCCCTTGTGGTTTGCGTCACTGTGGTTTCGCTGGCTTCAACTTATTTTGAAGTGCTGGCACATAAACATATCCTTCGTCTGGAGCTGGAGCGACGTGCATCCTCGTTTGGTGAAGTCCTACAGCCTTCGTTTGAGCAGGCTTTAGCCACTGCGCAGGGATCGGAGCAAAGTCCTTCTTATTACACTCCGTTGTTTGGCCGGCATGACGGAGCAGTCGCGGTTGCGCTTTACGATGCGCAGGGAAAGCTGCTGGCTGCCTCCGGTCCGGCGTCGGTTCTTTATGCAATCCATCCCGGTCCGATCCAGTCCACTCTGAAGCGTGGGACCAATTCAGCTCAGTTTAGCCATACAGGAAGCTTTGACTGGCTGGAGGAGGCAGTGCCACTCCATGTGAATGGAAATATTGCCGGTGCGCTGGTGGTCATGCAGGATGCGAATGCGATTCGCGCGGAAAACGCCATGGTGTGGCGCCACACTTTCTGGCGGATTGCAGTGTCGGTGGTTTTGATTGTGGGCATAACGGCGCTGATGGTGAGCTGGTTCCTGATGCGCCCGGCAAAGCAGCTGGCGGAACGACTCCGTCGTTTGCGTCTTGGACACGCGGGAGCCGATGAGCGCACTCATGGAAGAGAGATGAGCTTATTTACGCCGCTGGCGCGTGAGATGGAGACAATCACGGAAAGCCTGATTGAGGCGCGGGCCGCTGCCGCCACAGAAGCACGGCTGCGTGACGCGGGCGAGAGCTTGTGGACCGCGGAACGGCTAACGGCGCATGTGCGGCAGCGTGGCGGCACTGGAAAAGATGTGGGCCGCATCTTCGCGGTCTCCAATCGCGAGCCGTATATGCATGTTCGCCAGGGCAAGGAGACTGTGTGCGTGGTTCCGCCGAGCGGACTGGTGACGGCGATTGAGCCGGTTCTTCGCGCCTGCGACGGCGTGTGGGTGGCATCGGGCAGCGGCAGCGAAGATCGCGCGACGGTGGATGAGTTTGACCGGCTGCGGGTTCCGCCGGACGACCCGCGTTATACACTGCGCCGCGTGTGGCTGACGCCGGAGGAAGAATCGCACTATTACGATGGTTTTGCGAATGAGGGGCTCTGGCCGCTCTGCCATATTGCGCATACGCGGCCTATCTTTCGCGCGGCAGACTGGGAGGCGTACCAGGAGGTAAATCGCAAATTTGCCGATGCACTGCTGCATGAGATGGAAGGCAGCGAAGCTCCGTTCGTTTTTGTGCAGGATTATCACTTTGCGCTGTTGCCGCGAATGATCAAGAATGCGCGTCCCGATGCGCGCGTGGCGATTTTCTGGCATATTCCGTGGCCAAATCCGGAGGCGTTCGGTATTTGCCCGTGGCAGGCAGATTTGATCGACGGATTGCTGGGCGCAGATCTGATCGGGTTTCATATTCCGCTGCACTGCAATAATTTTCTGGATACTGTGGACCGGGTGCTGGAATCGCGTACGGACCGCGAACATATGACGGCACGACGCGGAGGCCACGTGACTACGGTGCGCGCGTATCCGATCAGCGTGGCGTTTGATGGATCCAACAGCGACCGGGTTACTGCAAGTCCAACGCTCGATGAACTGTTGCGGCCTTTAGGCACGCAGGCGGAGCGCGTGATTCTCGGTGTGGACCGCATGGATTACACCAAGGGCATTGTCGAGCGGCTGATGGCGTTTGAGCGGCTGCTGGAAGAGCATCCATGGCACCGGGAGCGCGTGACGATGGTGCAGATCGCCGCGCCGAGCCGCACGCGAATTCCGAGCTATATCGAGTTGACCCACCAGGTGGAGTCGCGCGTGGCGGAGATCAATTCGCGCTTTGGCACGCAGAACTGGAAACCGGTGGTTCTGATGGCGCGGCAGTGCAGCCATGAAGAGGTGTCGCAGTGGTATCGCGTGGCGGATTTATGTCTTGTGACCTCTCTGCATGACGGCATGAACCTGGTGGCGAAGGAATATATTGCGGCGCGCGGGGATGAGGACGGTGTACTGATACTGAGCAAATTTACCGGTGCGGCGGTGGAGTTGCGCGATGCGCTGATTGTGAATCCGTATGACATTGACGGCGTAGCCGAGGCGATGCATCGCGGCCTGGAGATGGAGCATATGGAGCGCCGGCAGCGCATGGTCCGCATGAGACGTCATGTGATGGAGCACAACGTCTATCGCTGGGCCGCGTCTGTACTGGGAGACTTGCGCGAGCTGCACATTGAAAACGCAGAGCCCGCCAGCGGGTTGAAGCATGAGCCCATTGTTGTGCGCGTACGCGATGAGCCGCGCCGCAAGAGCGCATAGATAGAGGAGTGGGTAGAGGAATTTTATGACGAACGAAACGTTATCGAAACTGGATCAGTTCTTCGCAAGCTTTGCGAGCAATCACGTTCCGCTGCTTCTGCTTGACTATGATGGAACGCTTGCGCCCTTCCGCGTAGACCGCTCCAAGGCAAAGCCGTTCAAGGGAGTACGTGAGGCTCTGGGGCGCATCCAGGCTGAAAGGCAGACGCGGATTGTGGTCATCACGGGGCGTCCTGCGTGCGAGATTTCGTTGCTGCTGCGCGGTTATCCGCCGGTGGTGGAGCAGCCTGTGGAAGTCTGGGGACTGCATGGAGCAGAGCGGCTGCATCCGGACGGGAGACGCGAGATCGATGAGCCGGCGCCTGAGACACGGCGGACGCTGGATCAGGTGCGTGAGTATCTGCGGCACCACAACCTGGGCGGCGAGTTTGAAGATAAGCCTAATGCGGCGGTGATGCACTGGCGTGGGGCTTCAGCGCGCACAGCGAAGTTTATTGAGCAGCGCACGCGGGAGATGTTTGAGCCACTGGCAGCGCGCCCGGGGCTGAATCTGCTGGAGTTTGAATCGGGGCTGGAGCTGCGAGCGGGACGAAATAAGGGCGACGCGGTGCGTGCGCTTGCAGCGGAGATGCCTGCGGGAACCCCGATTACCTACCTGGGCGACGATTACACAGACGAGACCGCGTTTCGCGCGGTGAATGAGACTGACGCGCCGCATCTGAGTGTGCTGGTTAAGCCAGCGAAGCGGGAGACATCGGCCGAGGTATGGCTGCGGCCGCCGAGCGAGTTAAGGGGGTTTCTGAAGCGGTGGTGGAAGGCCGCGCCGAAGCTATCCAACGCGCGGAGCGCGCCTGCAGAGTGGGGCGATGAAGAGGAACTGGAGCAGGCGAGTTAGAGTTGATCAGGCGGCGTTAGTGGTGGCGGGACGCGCGGCTACTCGCGGATACGTTTACGGATTTCGATGTTGAGGCGCTTGATCTTCTGGTTGAGCGTGGAGAGCGGAATGCGGAACTGCTCGGCGGCATCGGTCTGATTCCAGTTGCAGCGCTCCAGCTTTTCAACGATGATGCGGCGCTCGATGTCTTCTAGGATGTCGAAGAGCGAGGCGTTGGGGTTGTGCTCAAGGAGCGCATCCTGGAAACTGCGGCCTGTGATGTGGCCTGGAAGCAGTTCCGAGCCGATGAGCTGGTTCGAGGAGAGAACGACGCCGCGCTCGATCGCGTTTTCAAGCTCGCGGACATTGCCGGGCCACTCGTAATCAATGAGTGCACGCATGGCGTCCGACGAAAGCCTGCGTAGGGGAAAGCCGTTTTCATTTGAATAGAGATCAAGGAAGTGCTGCACGAGCGGAGGAATGTCCTCGCGGCGGGCGCGCAGTGGCGGCAGATCCACGGTAATGACGTTGAGGCGGTAATAGAGGTCTTCCCGAAATTTGCCTTCGCGCACGGCCTGGCGCAGATCGACATTGGTGGCGGTAATGATGCGGACGTCGACCTGAATTTCCTGGATGCCGCCGAGGTGCATGAAGCGCTTGTCCTGCAGGGCACGAAGGATCTTAGCCTGCGTGTCAAAGCCCATGGTGGCGATTTCGTCGAGGAAGAGCGTTCCGCCGTTGGCGACTTCAAAGAGGCCTTTCTTGGAAGCGACGGCGGAGGTAAATGCGCCCTTGACGTGGCCGAAGAGGGTGGATTCGAGCAGCTCCGAAGGCATGGCGCCGGTGTTAATGGGCACAAAAGGCTTATCACGGCGCGGCGAGTTGGCGTGAATAGCCTTGGCGATTAGCTCCTTGCCGGTGCCGCTCTCGCCCTGAATGAGCACAGTGGAGCGCGAGGGAGCGATCTGCGCTACAAGATCAAAGATGCGCAGCATGGCGTCGCTTTTGCCGACTATGTTGCTGAAGTTATAGCGCTGCTTGAGGGTGCGCTTGAGCTGGAGGTTTTCTTCCTCGGCGCGGCGGCGCGCTACGGCGGAGCGAATGTCGGCGAGGAGCTTCTCGTTGTCCCATGGCTTCTGGACGAAGTTTTCCGCGCCGGCGCGAATGGCTTCAACGACATTGTCCACGGTGCCGTAGGCGGTGATCATGATGACGGGCGTTTCCGGCTGCCGCTCCTTGATGAGCGGAAGCAGCTCGAGGCCGGTGCGGCCGGGAAGCGCCAGATCGAGGAGGATGAGATCGAAGTTGTCGAGCTCGAGAATGCGCAGTCCCTGGTCGCCGTCGGAGGCCATCTTGACGTTGTAGCCCTCAAGGGTGAGGAGCACTTCGAGCGAATCGCGGATGGCGGCTTCATCGTCGATGACAAGGATGCGGGCCGTGGAGGTGCCAGTAGGCGCTGCAGTGGATGTATTGAACGATAGGTCGACCTCAGGCATGGATAGATTTCCTTAATAAGGGGAACTCGAGATGAAAGGTTGTGCCGGAGCCCATCGCGCTCTCGACGTGAATTTTTCCCGCGTGCTCCTGAATGATGCCGTAGGAGACGCTGAGGCCGAGACCGGTGCCGCGCTTGCCGTCGGCTCTGGGGATGGTTTTGGTGGTGAAGAAAGGATCGTAGATACGCTTGAGATGATCGGGCGAAATACCTGAGCCGGAATCTGAAACGACCGCTTCCACGTGGCCGTTGACGAGCGTAGCGACGCGCAGGCGTCCACCGCCGGGCATGGCGTCACGCGCGTTGAGGAGCAGGTTGAGGAAGACCTGCTGCAGCTTTCCGGCGTTGCCCTGGATTTCGGGGAGTTCATCGACGAGTTCGAGATCGACATCGATCTGCGCGGTCTTGAACTGGTGCTCAAGGAGCGAGAGCGTGTCGCGGATGACGGCGTTGAGATTGGTGGCGCGCATCTCTGTGGTGGAGGTGCGGGAGAAATTCAGCAGGCCGTTGGCGATCTCCGCGGCGCGGAAGCTTTGCTGCGTGATTTTCTCAAGCACCGGGCTGAGGCGCTCATCGCCTTTGAGTTGCTTGGCGAGCATCTGCGCATAACTGGAGATGACGGCGAGCGGGGTGTTGATTTCATGCGCGACGCCGGCGGCGAGAAGGCCGATGGAGCTGAGCTTGTCGGCCTGCGTGAGCTGCGTTTCGAGCGAAATGCGCTCGGTGATGTCATCGACGAGGATGATGCGGCCAACGGAGACGAAGTCGCGCGACATGAGCGGCGCGATGGCGATGTTTACAGTGAGTTGTTCTTCAGCGCGGGTCGTCAGGCGGAACTTGTAGAGATGATGGACGCCGCTCTCATTGCGGAAGGCGCTGAGGGCCTCAATGAATTCGGCGGGGAAGACTTCGTGGATCGGACGGCCAAGGGCTTCGGCGCGGCTGAGCGCGTACATGGCCTCCATCTGCGCGTTCCAGCTTTCGATGCGGTCTTCGAGATCGATGGCGAGGATGCCGACGTTGATGGATTCGACGATGTTTTCGTTGAATTCCTTGAGGCGTTCGAATTCGACGATCTTGGCTTCGAGGCGCGTGTAGAGGCTGGCGTTCTGGAGAGCGATGCCGATGTAGCTGGCGAGGGATTCGAGCAGTTCCACGTCTTCTGAAGAGAGAAAGTCGCCATCGAGGGTGCGGCCGAGGCCGATGACGGCGATGGAACGCGTGGTGGCGCCGGTTTGCGATCCGGATCCGTCCTGAACGCGGCACGGGAGATAGTAGTTGAGGTCAAGGAGTGCGGCGGCGCGACGCTCATCCTCCGGCAGGTGAAGAGCATGCTGCGCATTTTCGAGAAAGATGTGGGTGTGCTGGCTGCGGTCGAAGTTGAGGAAGCCGAGAGCGAGGCGTCCGGGCTCGCGGGCTGTATTTGCCTCTTTTGGGAGGCCGTGACTGGCGGCGAGGCAGAGCTGACTCTGACTGGGGTCCGGGCCGCAGTGGAGGAAGATGGCGACGCGTGAGACGAGAAGGGTGCGCGGAAGCTGTTCGACAATGGAGGCGAGCAGCGCGTTAAGGTCGGTTTCCGAGCTCAAGCCGCGGCCGAATTCGATGAGGGCCTTACGATAGTCGTAGCGGTTCTGGTCGAAGATGCGATCGACCCATCCCTGAATGCGGCGCTTGAGCGGCTCAAAGCAGGCGAGGACGAGAACGATGGCAATGCCTTCGCCGTAGCCACGGACGGCGGCTGGAAGCTGATTGTGCGCGAGGCCGGCGACGAGGGCGATGACTCCAAAATATGCGCCGAGGCTGACGCCGGTGGCGAGCGTGTAAGCTACGCCGCGCTTGAAGATGAGGTCCGTATCCATGAGGCGATAACGGACGATGGCCCAGCTGAAGGTGAGCGGAAGAAAGACGAGCGAGAGGCCGGCGAGACGCGTGACAAGGACCGGCATCCTGAGATCGAGCAGGAAGGGAACTGCGAAGAGCAGCGTGAAGGGGAGCACGGCGAGGAGCGTGCCGCGGGTGAGCCACTTGAGCTGCTGGCGGAGGAGCGGCGTGTTGGCCTTGCGATAGCTCCAGATAAACTGCGTGGCTGCCAGGAGATAGAAGAGGCTGAGGTATGCGTAACTGACCTGATCCAGGCGATGCGCGAGCAGACCGGTGGCCTGCCAGCGGGCGATGGCCCAGATCCATAGGGCGAGGACGGCAGTTCCGGGCGCGTAGATGAGCGGGAGAATCCAGCGGCGGTCGGAGTTGCGGAGACGCTCGTCCGGACTGTTTGAGGCGGCGAAGCTGAGCGCGAAGTGGAGGAAGAGCGCAGGCTGAAGGGCTTCCGCGACGTGATTACCCCAGTAGACACTCCAGTCGAGAGTGTCGAACTTGCCGGTGTACTTGAGGGCGTAGAGCGCGAAAGAGACCAGGCAGAAGAGATAGAAGTGCATGGCCCGCGGCGCGGTCCAGCGGCGAAAGAGAACGTAAAGCCCGATGGCGAGATAGATGAGGCCGATGACGCGCTCGGCCTGCGAGAGGCTGCGGTCGGCAGGCTCGGGAATGACGAGCAATGGCGTTTCGAGCCGGTAGCCATCCCGGGTGATGAAGTAGTGCAGACTTCCGAAGGGGCCAACCCGGTAGAAAGCACTCTCGATGTCGCTCAGCCGGGTGACAGGCGCAGACGACGCGTTCCTTGGAGCGGTTGGATTCGATGAGAACTGCTCGAGCTCTTCGATGTTTGTTACGGGAGCAGTGCTGATGGCGGTCAGCAGGTCATTCTGCTTGAGTCCGGCGCGCGCGCCTGGACTGCCGGGGAGCACACGCTGGGCGATGAGGCCGGAACTGCCTGGCGCCTCACCCCACCAGACGCCGTCATCGGGCTGCGCCCAGACGCCCTCCTGCCGGAAGTTCCAGACCGCCAGCAGGACCAGCCCGGCCGTGAAGACGGCCAGAAGCATGGCTTGCAAACGATTGGAAAGATTGGTCTCCATGGTGAAGTGCTGAGCTTACAAAGGTGTGACTAAGAGTGGAAGCACGTTGTATGCCACGAGGCCGAGTGGCTGCCAGGACTTTCCAGTAGACCCCAATTTGATGAGACTACGCAAGTTAAGGACGTTTGGGCGGCCGGATAGTTTTGCTCGGATGCGGGAAAAGGTCAACAGGAAATACAAAAAATGGTATATATAATACCAAAAATGGAATTTCAGTATAAAAATTAGGACCTTTACGGTTAATTTGCGTGCTTTGCACCGAAGCTGGTGCAGGGGGGATGGGGGAGGGGGGTGGGTGGGTGGCTTATGCAGCGGTTGGTTTTGGGAGTGGTGTTACGGAATTGCAAGGCGTGAAGTTGTTGCTCATGGGAAGTCTCCGGGTAAGGATTTTGAGGAAGAAGAAAACGGCATGACCTGAAGCCATGCCGTTCCGTTTTTCTGCTCTATATCTATTGTCGCAAAAGGGCAGGAAATTATGTGCAAAGTGGACGAAGTTTTTTGATGTTTAGAATCAATGATTTAGAAAATAGTTTTTCAAGAAGGGCTTGACAAGTTTTCCACAAGGGGTCGGTAGAGAGAAGACACACGGAAGATTCCTCGACTCACCGCCCCCAGACTGAAGAAAGCGTCTGGGGCCGTGTTCGCTCAGGGTGACACGCTTGAAGGAAGGCCAAGCGGCAATAATTAGATGGAAGCGGCGAGGAAGATCGGCTTTACCAAGGCTTCTATCTTTGCGGCCATTTCCTCGGCTGGAATGCGATCGGGAGTCTGGTACCAGCGGCTGGCGGCTCCGAAGATGGCCCAGGCTGCGGCGGCTGCAAGGAGCTCGACGTCGGTTCCGGGACGGGCCTCATGGTGGGCCGCACCTTCCCGGAATATGTCCTCCACGGCGGGGATGATGGAACCTTCGAGGGGCAGCTTGGTTAATTGAGATGGACAACCCGCTGTGTCGGCGAGGTAATCCAGAACCCCGAGGGATATGGCGCGCAGGGCATTGTCGCAATCTGTAAAAGTAAGTCCGCGGCGCGTGATAAGGCTGCGGAAGCGTGCGGCTGTCATGGCCTGTAGCAGCGCGTTTTTGTCCGGGTAATGCAGATAGAAGGTGCCCCGGTTGAGGCCAGCTTCATCAGCGATCTCCTGGATGGAGATGTCGTTGAGCTCTTTGCGAGTCAATAACCTGGACAACGACTCCATCAACATACTGCGGCTGCGGAGGACACGGGGGTCCGTGGCTTCCGCTATGTCGCCGGATTGAAGTGTGTCGGTCATTGCACTCAAGCATATCGCCTTCTACAGCAATAGATGCTTTTGCGACAGTTGTTGATTTATTTGAATCGACAAATGTTGCATAAACATCATTTGTTGTATTGGAGGATTTTGCTTATGTCTACGCTTCTTCACGTCGATTCCAGTCCGCTTTATGACAGGTCTGTCTCGCGCCAGCTAACCAGTGCGTTCGTCGCCCAATGGAAGGCTTCTCACCCTGGTGGAACGGTCGTCGACCGCGATCTCAACGCTACCCCGATCCCACCTATCACCGGGGAATGGGTGGGTGCAGTCTACACGCCGGAAGAGGCGCGCGCTCCGCAACAGAAGGAACTGCTTTCGCTTTCGGATTCATTACTCGCCGAGCTGGAGCAGGCTGATGAGTACGTCTTCGGCGTGCCGATGCATAACTTTTCTGTGCCTTCGACGTTGAAGCTCTGGATTGACCAGATTGTGCGCGCGGGCAAGACATTTTCCTATGAAGGCGGAATACCGAAGGGCCTGATTACAGGCAAGAAGGCAACGTTCATCCTGGCAACCGGCGGTAATTACGACGCGGGTACGCAAATGGCGTCATTGAACTTTGTGGAACCGTATTTGCGATCGCTCTTTGGCTTTCTGGGAGTGACGGATGCGACCTTTCTCACGGCAGGTGGAACGATGGCGCTGAATTATGGCCAGGACCGCGATGCATTTCTTGCGCCGCACCTTGAGATTGTGCAAACGTATGCGCAGGCGATTTAAAGGAGACGAAGATGAAGATTGTTTCTGTGATTGCGCGCTATCTGCTGGGACTGATGTTTACGGTCTTTGGCCTGAATGGATTTTTCAATTTCATTCCCCAGGGACCGCCGCCGACAAATCCGCTGGTGATACAGTTTTTTACGGCCGTCAGCACCTCGCATTTTGCGTCGTTCTTCTTTGCGGTGCAATTGATTGGCGGGCTGCTGCTGATTTCGGGCTTCTTTGTGCCCCTGGCTCTGACTCTGCTTGCAGCGGAGCTGTATAACATTCTTGCTTTCCACCTGACGCTTTCGCCGGGCATCGCTCCCGGACTGGTGGCGTGCGTGTTGTGGGTGCTGGTGTTTTTGCAGTACCGCGAGAGCTTCAGGGGGATTCTGGCGGCGAAGCCTGCGGCGCAGGGATAAGTTGGCGTGCTATCCGAGGTCCCGAAATCGGGACCTCGGTTACCTGCGGGAAGGCGCAATGCCTTCCCGTTGACTTTTCGGATCGCCATGGAAAGACACAAGAGCTGGCTTATGTGCTATCCCATCCGTGCGCGATGAAACTGCGCACGGATGGGGCACCCATCGTGGTTGCTGAGTAGACGAGAGGCGCTGCTGGCGCATACTTTATCGCTGGCCGTAGGTGGCTTTGGGGCCGTGCTTGCGGTTGAAGTGAAGCTCGTGGACGTGCGTGGCCAGGCCGGATTCGGGGGCTCCGAGGAGCGTCGAGCGGAAGGCGAGGCGAGCGATGTACTCCATAACATCGGCGTTTTCAAGAGCGGCGGCGGCGGATTTGCCCCACGCGAATGGAGCGTGGCCGGCGCAGAGGACGCCGGGAATCTCGAGGGGATTGAGATTGTGCTGACGGAAGTAGCGGACGATGACAGCGCCGGTGTTGAGCTCGTAGCCTGCGGCGGTTTCTTCGGCGGTGAGCTCGTCAGTGCAGGGGATGGGGCCGTGGAAGTAGTCGGCGTGGGTGGTGCCGAGGCAGGGGATGGGGCGACAGGCCTGCGCCCATGAGGTAGCGAACTCCGAGTGAGTGTGGATAATGCCGCCGATGGTGGGGAATTCGCGATAGAGAAGAAGATGGGTGGCGAGGTCGCTGGAAGGACGGAGCGTGCCTTCCACGATTTTGCCCTGCAGGTCTGTGATGACGAGGTTCTCCGGGCGGAGGGTGGCGTAATCGACGCCGCTGGGCTTGATGACGACGAGAGAGTCGGAACCGGAGCGGTCGATTCCGCTGGCGTTGCCCCAGGTGTGCGGGGCGAGGCCGCGGCGGGAGATTTCCTGGTTGGCGTGGAGGACTTCGTCGCGTAGGGATGAGAGGAGCATGGGGAAAAGTTTACTAGGGGTGAGGGGCAAGGGACTAGAGACTGTGCCGAGATACGCAGAATGGCTGTAAACTTGCAAGGGTTGAACCCGTCTGACAGAGTAATGGCTGCTGGAACTATATTGGAACCGATTACGCCGGCCGCGGCAGGGACGATTGCCACACAGGATTTTGCTGTTGTGGCGACGAATTACCGTGTGCAGATTTACAGGTTCCTGCTGTCAAGTACGCGGGATGTGGACCTGGCGGAGACGCTGACGCAGGAGTGCTTCCTGAAGGCGCACCGGAACTGGGCGGGCTTTCGCGGGGAATCGACTGCGCTGACCTGGCTGATGCGAATCGCCATTAACGTGCTGAAGGACCACTGGCGGAACCGGCGGATGCAGTTCTGGCGGCAGACGCGGACGAACTCGGTGGACGCGGACGAGGCGAGCGACTGGTTGCCGAGCGGGGAGAGTTCTCCGGAGCAGCAACTGCTGGCGCGTGAGCGAGTGAAGCACGTGTGGCATGCGGTAGAGCGGCTGAGCGGCAGGCAGCGAACGGTGTTTCTGCTACGGTACGTGGAAGAGATGGAGATTGCCGATATAGCGGCCTCAACGGGGCTGAGTGACGGCACGGTGAAGGCACATCTTTCAAGGGCTGTGAGCCGGGTGCGGGCTGAGCTGGGAGGGAGACGATGATGGCGGACGAGAGAAACAAAATGCGCGAGGAAATGCTGAATGCCGATGCCGAGCTGGATTCAGCTCTTCGGGACTTCAAGCTGAGCATGCGCGCGTGGAGCGAGGCGGAGTTGAGCAGGCCGCGAACGGTGAAGGCTCCGATGCGGACGGCGGTTTGGCGTATGGCTGCTGGTTGGGCGATGGGCTGCGTTCTGGTGCTGGGCGCGGGTTCTGCCGGGGTGTATGAGCATGGACGCCGAGTGGAAACGGCTCGCGAACAGGCGAAGGTGGCCGCAGAGCAGGAAGCGCAGCGGAAGCTGGCGGCTCAGAATGCGGCTTTGGATGAGGACGCGCTGCTGCTGCATGTGGATTCCGACGTGGCGCGACAGGTTCCGGCAGCTATGGATCCGCTGACCGGGCTGGTGGACGCGGGAGAGATCAAACAGTAGTAAGTGTTGATGGTTTTCATTAGGTTTTGTTCTGCATAATGCTGATGTGCATGGATATATGTGTATCGCGAAAAATTGGCATGGGGTGTTTTCGGGGAAGGTAAGCGATTTTGAACTCGGTTATGGAGTCCAGGAGATTGGCAATGATGAAGGCAAGCTTGGCACGGACAATGACGGTTGCAGCGCTGACGCTGGCTGGAGTGGCGGCAGTGGCGCAGGCGCCGGGTAGTCCTGACGGCCAGGGTTTTGGGCCTGGTTTTGGAGGCCATCGGCCTCCGATGGAGCGGGCACTGGGACCGATGGGATCACCGCAGGGAAAGTTCTGGAACAATCCTGACCTTGTTACGAAGCTGAAGCTGACGGATGACCAGCGCAAGGGCATGGACCAGGTATTGCAGCAGCACATGACAACGTTAGTTGACCTGCACGCGAACCTGGAGAAATCGGAACTGGCGCTGCAACCGATGATGAAGGAAGACCAGCCAAACGAGTCACAGATTCTGGAGCAGATTGACCGGGTTGCACAGGCGAGGGCGGAGCTGGAAAAGGGGAATGCGCGCTTTCTTCTGGCGATTCGCGCGAAGCTGACGCCGGAGCAGTGGAAAAATCTGCAGGAGTTGCGGGCGGAGCGGATGGCGCAGTTCCACCAGCAGAGTGGAGCGCCGGGAATGTCGCGGCATCATGACGGGCCTCCGCAGGGCGGACCCCAGGGTGCGCCACCGACGCCTCCGCAAGAGTAACTCTGATCGAAATTTTTATTGTTGGAGATGTAACCGCGTAAAAAATGAATTCGTCAGACCGTATAGCAGAGAGCAATCTTACGGTTTGAAGCAAGAACCGCTGGCGGCGCGGAGGAGCGATCCTCGCGCCGCCGATTTCTTTGGACTGGCAGTCCAGGCGATTGCGTTTCGCGCCATTCTGGTCGCGGTGGGTTGAGGGCGCGGCGAATTTGATCGCAGTCTTTGCGGAAATTTGGAAATCGCTGTGCGCAAAAAAAGCGGGCAGGCTCGGAATGAGCCTGCCCGCTGTGTTTGGTGAAGTTATCCGTTGTGGCGGCGTGCAACTGGCCTTCCGCCGCGGGAGTTTCTGTTCTTTCCGAAGGGCTGGTAAGGCCGCGAAGGGCGAGATGGCTGGGATGGGCGAGCGGGTTTGGTGGCCACGGATGATTCGGGGGCGTCCTCAATCCGCGGTCCTGATCCTGATCCCGCCAGCATGGCGTGTACCCGGTACTTGGTGGGGGCGATGGAGAGCGTGCGCTCCATCTTGCGGAGTGCCTTGGACTCGTCGGGAGCGGCGAAGGTAGAGGCAACTCCCAAGCTGGAAGCGCGGCCTGTGCGGCCTACGCGATGGACGAAGTCTTCGGCCTCACGGGGCATGTCGTAGTTGACGACATGAGCGACGTCAGCGACATCAATGCCGCGCGCCACAACGTCTGTTGCTACGAGCACGCGATGGCGGCCTTCAGCAAAACCGCGGAGGGCGGAACTGCGCTGTGACTGCGAGCGGTCCCCATGAATGGGAGCTGCTGCGAAGCCCGCGCGGGAGAGGCGGTTGGATACCTTATCCGCTCCATGCTTGGTGCGAACAAAAACCATGAAGCTGCCGTTGTTGGTTTCGAGAAGATGCTCGAGCAGCTCCTGCTTTTTGTCCGTGGGCACCTCGAAGGTCTGGAGCTTCACGTTGGGTGAAGGCTTCAGTTCCGAGGAGATTTCGACGCGCACCGGATTATTGAGGTAAAGAGCGGCCACTTCACGGATGGCTGGGCTCAGGGTGGCGGAGTAGCAGAGGGTCTGCCGATCCGACGACAAGACACCGGCGATCCGCTTGATGGCGGGCTTAAAGCCCATGTCCAACATGCGATCCACTTCGTCGAGCACCAGCATCTTCACGTCACCGAGATTGACGAGGCGGCGCGAAAGATAATCTTCGAGGCGGCCTGGAGTGGCGACGATCAAGCGGGCTCCCATACGAATGGCTTTCAACTGCGGAGCTTCTGCGAGTCCGCCGCAGACGAGGGCAACCCTGCCCTGGTTATTCGTGAGGCTGCGCCAGGCTTCGAGCACCTGCATGGCCAGCTCGCGCGTGGGCAGCATGATGAGTGCCTTAGTTTCCTTGGGCATCGTCGCCATGCGCTCGGCGAGGGGGATCAGGAAGCTGAGCGTTTTGCCCGTTCCGGTCTGCGCTGTCGCGAGAACGTCGCGTCCTTCCAAGGCTGGAGGAAGAGCGGCTGCCTGAACCGGGGTGAGCTGGGTAAAGTTGGAGCGGACAAGCTGATTCTGCATTGCCTGCGAAAGGGGAAGTTCTGTAAAGAGTTTCAATGTATTCCTGTTCTGCATCCTGACCGGGAAATCCTGTTCTCCGGATTGATTCCGAAGTCATCCATGGATCCGCTGCGGCTGATGCAGTCGCTAGTGTCCCGTCTGCTGCGCGAAGAATGCTTGCGCTTGGCGGGAAATTGCCAAAATTATGCAGGAAACCCAGGGGAAGCGCCGATTTAACGCCGATTCAAGATTTGCCACACATATCGCGTCTTGGACTGCGAAACGCTGTAGCGTTGCAGTCTGGTCCGGTCAGTCCTACAAGGAGGAAGAACCTTGACTTCAATGGACCATCACGCTGAGGGCCTGGGGGATGAAAATGGTGGGCGATCTTGCGGATGCATGCGAGAACGGCGCACAACCAAACAACTGAGCGTAGGTTCATGATAACACGAATGGGATTTGCGGTGTGATGGTGGAGTGAGCGAAAGGCAACGGCAAGAACAACCGTAGATCCCTCACTTCTTCACCCCAGCGACGAAGACCTGTCGCCAGGGGCCCCGACTCGCCTGAAGAAAACGGCTACGTTCGGGATAACACGTGAATTTTGGTGGGAAATGGAACGGGCGGGCTCGGAGTGAGCCTGCCCGTTGTGTTTTTGGTGCGGTTATTTGGGGAGTGGGGCGGAGCCGGTGATGGTGAAGGCGGCTTCGGATTTGGATTGGGTCTCCTGGGGCTGGGTGCTGCCGACGGAGATGGTGTATTTGCCGGGTTGGATTGAGCGATTGCCCTGTTCGTCGACGGTGGAGATGGAGCGGGGGTCGATTTTTAGTGTCACGGTGCGGCTTATTCCTGGCTGGAGGGTGATGCGCTCGAATCCGGCGAGGGAGTGGATGGGTGCGCCGGCGGCTGGGGATTTGAGGTAGGCTTCTACGACTTCATCTCCTGCGACTGGGCCGGAGTTGGTGACGGTGACAGTGGCGCTGAGGGGTTCGCCTGCTTTCAAGGTTTCCGCGGAGAGCTTGACCGGGCTGTAGGTGAACTTGGTGTAGCTGAGGCCGTAGCCGAAGCCCCAGAGGGGTTTGCCGGTGAAGTAACGGTAGGTGCGGCCCTTCATGCCGTAGTCGGTGAAGTCGGGCAGATCGTTAAGGCCGTTGTAGAAGGTGACGGGCAGGCGTCCGCCGGGATTGTTGAGTCCGGCGATGGTGCGAGCTATGGCGTTACCGCCTTCGACGCCGGGGTACCAGGCTTCGAGGATGGCGTTGGCGTGCTGGTTGGCCCAGTTGAGGGCGACAGCAGAGCCCGATTGCAGGACTACGATGAGCGGCTTGCCGGTGGCGGCTACGGCTTCGATGAGTTTCTGCTGCGGCGCGGGGAGATCGAGGCTGGTGCGGTCACCGCCGACGAAGCCGTCGATCTTGATGGGCATCTCTTCGCCTTCGAGCTGTGGCGAGAGGCCGACGAAGGCTACTACGACATCAGATTGTTTGGCAGCGGCGACGGCTTCTTCGAGGAGTGCATCTGCGGGGGCTTGCCACTTGAAGGTGACGCCGCCGCCGGCTTGATCGGCGGAGTGGGAGTAAAGAAGTTGGAATTCGTGGGGTTTGGAGTCAGAGAAATCGACTTCGATAGTAGGAGTCGTGCCGAAGGTCTGGACGGGCGGTGCGGTGGGTGAGGCTCCGGGTGCGGAGTGGAAGTTGCCCATCTGCGAGAGATCGTGGCCGGCGCGGAGCGAGCCTTCCATTACTACCTTGCCATCGAGGATGAATCTGTAGCTTTCGGCGGGCGAGTAGGGGAAGCTGTCGCCTACTTCGAGAGTGAAGACATAGTGGCCTGCGGCGGGCGGGGCGAGCGTGCCGCTCCAGCGGACGGAGTAGTTGTTGGTCTGGATTTCGGGGGCGGGTTTGGCGTTTTCCCAGTCGGCCTGGATGGTGGATGAGATGCCGGTGGCGACGGGACGGCCGGTCCAGTCGGGGGTGGCGAAGAATTCTGTTTTAAGCTTGCCGGTTCCGCCGAAGGCTGTGCGCGGTACGGGGACGCCGACGCCGCTGGCGAGGGTTGAGCCCTGAGCGTAGAGGATGGGTGTGGATTTGAATTGCTGGGCCATGCCTTCGAGCGGGGTTACGGGGTTGAGGGGCGTTCCGACGTAGTTGCCGAGGATGGAGATGAGTTGATCGGCTGTAGGGCCGATGACGGCGATCTTTTTCGGCTTATTCAGAGGGAGAATGCCGTCGTTTTTGAGGAGGACGATGGATTTTTCCGCGGCCTTGAGGGACTCTTTGCGGTTGACCTCGCCTGCGGTGACGGAGAAGGCGATCTTGTCGCCGGGATTCGAGCCTTGCGGATCAAAGAGGCCGAGCATAAAGCGCGCGGTGTAGAGGCGTTCGGCGGCCTGGGTGACGAGGTCTTCGGTTACGAGGCCCTGCTTGACGGAGTCGGCGAGGCGGTTGAAGCCGGGGGTCCAGATGGAGCAGGACAGATCGGTGCCGGCTTTGAGGGATTCGGCGGCGGCGTGCTCGATGTCGGGTCCCTGCTTGTGGCCCTGGTAGACGTCGACGATGGCGCCGCAGTCGGAGACGACGAAGCCTTTGAAGCCCCAGGCGTCGCGGAGGTGCTCCTTGAGAAGCATCTGGTTGGTGCAGGCGGCGAACTTGTCGATGGAGTTGTAGGCGCACATGACGGAGTCGACGTGGCCCTGGGTGACCGTGGCGCGGAAGGCGGGAAGGTAGGTGTCTTCGAGATCGTGGTCAGAGGGATTGACATTGAAGCCGTGGCGAAGCTGCTCAGGACCGGAGTGGACGGCGAAGTGCTTGCTGGTGGCGATGGCGCGGGGATGGAGCGGGTCAGGGCCCTGGACGCCGGTGATGAAGGCGATGCCTAGCTGGCCGGTGAGATAAGGGTCTTCGCCGTAGGTTTCCTGGCCACGGCCCCAGCGAGGATCGCGGAAGATGTTGATGTTTGGCGACCAGAACGTTAGCCCATAAAAGATGCGGTGATTGCCTTCACGCTGTGCCTGGTTGTACTTGGCGCGGGCTTCTTCTGAAACGATGTTGCCCATGGAGTGAACCATGTCTTTATCCCACGTGGCGGCCATGCCGATGGCCTGCGGGAAGACGGTGGCGTAACCGGCGCGGGCTACGCCGTGGAGGGCTTCATTCCAGGTCTGGTAATCGGGGATGCCGAGGCGCGGGATGGCGGTGGCCCAGTCCTCAAGCTGCGCGGCTTTTTCTTCCAGGGTCATGCGGGAGACGAGATCGTGTGCGCGCTCGGCTGCGGGGAGCTTGGGGTCGAGGTATTTGGGGGTTTGAGCGGCGGCGGTGCAGGCGAGTGTGGCGGCGAGCAGGGATGTTGCAAAGAGCGAGCGGCGATGCGGCACGGTCTTGATCCTCCGGGAATCTTTGTCGAGACGGCCTGCATTCGTTATCCCACCCCAGGCGCAAGGACAAAGACGCGCCGGGAGTGGGGCACCCATAATGCAGTCGTGAATCGGCAGACGGAAGAACTGTACCGGATCAGGGGTGCTGGTGGCTAGGTTTATCGGTTTACTAAAGAAAATTACAGGGTGTTGGTGCAGCGGCAAGTGTATCGATCCGGCGCTCTTCCCGCTCTGTCATGTCGCTCTACAAAAATTGCAACAGCTTCACTGCTCCGATTTTGCTGTCTGCATCAGTTGATAAAAGCGCTCCGGATGCCTGGCTAATGAAGCCGAATAAGCCGCTGCCTGCTTCCATTGAAAAACCAACTGATCTTTAGGCTCAAGATAGGGCAGAAGCTCCGTCTTCGCTCTCGAAAGCGGAGACCTGCCACGGTCCCAATCCCTGCTCAATGCCTCCGCCAGCGTTTGATCGCGGTCAGCAATGCCCTTGATCAACAAATCCCTTGCCTCTTGTGCCTGCGGTCCTTCGGCGCGATGTTCCAGAATCACCGCTTCACGCCAGAACATCCTCTCCAGGTACTCAACGCTCAGCGCAAATGCCTGAAAATCACCGAGATTTTTCATCACCAGCGGTTCCAGTTCAATCAGCAGGCTGCGCAGCCGCGTAAAGGGATTCGGCTGCCGAGTTCCATCCTTCAGCAACGCGGCAAGCTGTTCGTCGCTGCTCCAGGGAACAGGCAGATGCAGGCCCATCCAGGAAGCTGTCTCGCGGTCTTTTATAGAAGGCGCGGCAGCATAGATGCTCTCGAACGCTTCGCCCCAGCTTTCATTCCACCCTGCGCCGTAATGTTTCTCCACAAAGCGGCGAAATCCGGAAGTCTGTGCAGTCGCCGTTCCCTGCTGGAACGCAACAGCGGCATAAGCAAATCCATCCCAGATTGAGTTCTGAATGTACCGGCTTGGCACCCAGTTCGTCAGGATCACTCCCAGCGACCCGGGAGCATCTTCTTCAAGGTAAGCCTGTGCGTACGCGTCGATATTCCGCAACTGTTCCGCCCCAACACGCGCGCCCCATTTGTAATTCACCAGCGCGGGCGCTCCAATGGCGCGAGAGCCGTTGGCTACCACTTTGAGTAAAGTCTCCCGCACTTGTGCCGAGCTGTTATCCGAGTAGTTCCAATCCATGATGAGAATGTTTTTGTTGAGCAGGCCCAGAATCTCTGGCTCTTTGTGCACAACAAGATCGCCCCACACAATCCATTCCTTCCCTAACCCCTGGGCGATGTGATTCAGCGAATTCAGATACTCCGCCCAGATCTGGGTCCGAGTCTTCAACTGCAGCGCTTTGCGCGAAAGCGGCGAGCCGCCCCAGTTCACCTCATCGCAACCGCCATGGAGATACTTCGATGGAAAGATCGAAGCCACTTCACGATAGAGCTTCTCAAATATCTGCAGCGTCTCCGGATGGACCGGAATGATGCCCGTGAATTCGGAGCTGCCTTGCGGATCGTTATCCAACAGATGGGCGTATGCCGGAGAACGCGTGATGTATCCCGTGTGACCGAATGACTCCAGCTCCGGAATCAAATCCACGCCATGGCTCTGCGCATACTCCGCCAGTCCTCTCAACTGCTCAGGCGCAAGCGCATCCGTATGCGCTGCAAGATCGGGAAGGGAGGTGAAGTGGACCGCGCTTCCCTGATCGTCTGCCAGCCGGAACTGGAGCGCATTCAGTTCCCAATCTGCGCAGAACTCGATCACCCGCCTGTAGTACTCCACGGATTCCGGCACGCGCCCCGCGTCAACCATCAGTCCTCGCATCGTTCCACGGCCCGCAGCCTTGCCTGTATCAGCCAACAGCCGCGAACCCATGGCCAGACTGGTCGTAGCTATGCTGGCCCCGAAGAGAAATTCACGCCTGCTCCTGTTTTTCATCTCTGATTTCAAGCTCCTTCTGGCGAAGCACAGATTCCGATGTAGTGTCTCATTCGGAGGTCTGATGCGCTCGAACCAGTTCCCGCGCTCGCTTCCGGCATACACTGCATTCCATGCAATGCCAGTTGTAGCGCTTCGAGCGCAATACGGCCCGCGAATCCCAAACAATAAAAGCAAAGGCGCGGCTGAAGCCGCGCCTTTCACTGCTCGCTGTTATCGGTTCACTTTTACCTAGTATTTGGACTTGATGGCGTAGGTGAGGCCAAAGGTGAACTGGAAGGAGTTGTTCACAGTGGGCGGCAAGGTAGCGGGAGGGTTGTTGAGGTACGTGTCGAGCGTGCCGATGGAGAAGCTCAGGTTTTTATAGGTCGGGAAGGAGATCTGGTTGACTTCGTTGAAGCTCCAGGCTGTTGTGTCGTTCCAGGCGGGAATGTAGTTGACGCCCTGGGTGTAGCTGAAGAATTTGGTATGGAGCTGATAGGCGCCGGCGAAGGTGGAACCTATGAGGTTGTCGCCGGCGGCGTTGGTGAAGTCCTGCTTTTCGTACTGCACGGTGGCTTTGGCATCGAGCTCCTGTTTGGGAGTCTTGATGACGGTGACGCCGAGTCCGCCGCCGTAGATCTGCTGCAGGTGGAGATCCAGCGAATAGTTATGATCGAGGGCGAACTGGCCGAGGACGAAGAGGCGTGGGGAGACATACTCGTCGCGCTCGCCGTCGAAGTGGATGATGCCTGATTTAATCGTGTTGACGGGGACGGTGGTGGGCGGCGTAGCGGTGTTGTCGGTGTAGGCGGGCTGGGTGATTTCGCCGTATGAGGCGGCAAAGTTGAATGATGTGCGGTTGCGCGTGTTGAGCCAAGACACGTTGGGCACGGTGCGGACGAGGCCGACGCCGGCGGTGTAAGTGAACTGCCTGGTGGAGGAGTTGATGATCGTGGCGCCGAGGGTGGCTGAGCCGTTCCAGGCCTGGAAGAAGTTGGGCTCGTGATAGAGCAGCTTGTCCGCGGAAGGTTTGTCCACGATGAAAGCAACGTTGGCAACGGGGATTGGAGCTGCGGTATTGGCGCCAGTGACTTTGATGGAATTGTCTTCTGCATCAAGGGTGCCGCTGGGAAGGGCGGGAGCCTTCTTTTTGCCCGAAAGCTCGACGCCTTTGGGAATGATAGAGAACTGCTGGCCGGAGTGAAGCTCCTTGACCTTGTCCCATGCGACAGTGACGTCACCGACCATATCGCTATGGAATGTGACATTGCCGCCTACGGAATTAAGCAATTTGCCGTGGAGGGTGTCGCCGTTGGCGAGCACGAGGACGTCTGCAGGGGGTGGTGGTGGCGGAGCGGGTTTGGCCAGAGTTGACTGGGCTCGACCAAATGGGGCGCTGAGAATGCCTGAGCCAAGCAGTGCGAGTGCTGCAAGGCGTAGAAAGGCTGTCTTCCGCATGGAAATCGTAATCATATGGATCTGACCTCACAAATTTTTAAAAACAGCGGTTGTACAACTGAACAAGCGCAAAAATCCCCGTTCGGGGTTAGATGCGGATTTTGCGGGAAGTGTAGCCAAGCAACAAACAATAAAAAGCAGTAACAATCGGCAGGGAATAAGAAAATAATTTCCTTCAGTCCAAAGGTAACAGTGAGCAGGAAAGCAAAGCGTATCATTCGTGCTTCACGGTGACAGTTTTTGTGCTGAGACAGTAGGATGGGTTGGTATCGTTACCAATCTGTTAACGAATATAAAAAATTCTTGAAGGACAGCGATGCGACCCAACCTGAACCTGATGAAGGCTACGCTGACGGGAGCCCTGGGCGGGCTTCTTTTCGGCTTTGACACGGTGGTGATTTCCGGCGCGATTGATGCGCTGGTGAGACTGTACGGCCTGAGCCCGAGCGGCAAGGGCTGGACTGTAGCGATCGCGCTGATCGGGACGGTGATTGGTTCACTTGCCGCGGGGCATATAGGGCAGCGGCTGGGCGGGCGCGAGACGCTGCGGATTACGGCGGTGCTGTATATCGTATCGGCGGTGGGAAGCGCGCTGGCGTGGAACTGGCCGGTGCTGATGGTGTTTCGATTCATCGGCGGGCTTGGGATTGGAGCTTCGAGCGTGCTGGGGCCGGTGTATATTGCCGAGCTTGCGCCGGCGAAGTGGCGCGGGCGACTGGTGGGCGCGTTCCAGTTCAATGTGGTGCTGGGAATTCTGATTGCGTACACGTCGAATTACTACATTCGGACGCTGGGGTTGGGGGCGAATGAGTGGCGGTGGCAGGTGGGCGTGGCGGCGATTCCAGCGCTGGGGTTCCTGATACTGCTGTTCGGAATTCCGAGAAGCCCGCGATGGAGTGTTTCGCGGAACAGGATTGATGAAGCGCTGTCGATTCTGAAGCTGATGGGCGACCCGAATCCTGAGGCGGAGCTAGAAGACATTCGCGCGGCGCTGAAGCAGGAGCATGCTTCAGAACGGGAGCCGGTGTTTCAGTGGAAGTATCGCTATCCGCTGTTTCTGGCGATCACGATTGGATTCTTCAATCAGCTTTCGGGAATCAACTCGATTCTGTATTACCTGCCGAGCATTTTTACGAGCGCGGGATTTACGCAGATCTCGGGTGACAGGCAGGCGATCATGATCGGGTTCACGAATCTTGTGTTCACGGTTGTGGGCATGGGATTCATCGACAAGCTGGGGCGCAAGACTTTGCTGCTGATTGGAGCGGTGGGAACAGCGGCGTGCCTGGCGGCGGTTTCGTGGCTGTTTATCACTGGCGCGCACTCAGGTGCGTTGGTGTGGCTGTTTGTGACGTACATTGCGTTCTTTGCGCTGAGCCAGGGCGCGGTGATCTGGGTGTATATCGGCGAAGTGTTTCCGAACTCGGTGCGCAGCAAGGGGCAGGGCGTGGGAAACGCGAGCCACTGGGTGATGAATACGATTCTGCAGCTGGTGTTCCCGGTTGTTGTGGCGAATGTGAGCAGGAGCGCACCGTTTACGTTCTTTGCGGCCATGACGGTGGTGCAATTCTTCGTGGTGCTGTTTGCCTATCCGGAGACGCGGGGGCAGTCGCTTGAGGAGTTGCAGAGGAAGTTGTTGAAAAGCTAGTGGTTCCTGGTTAGGGATTCGTAGTTAAGGAACGAACCGATTCTGGAAGGGCGGGTTATTCCCGTCCCTTTCTGTTTTTGGTGTGCGCAAAAAGAGAGTGAGAGTGCTGCGGGTTTCATGCTAGGATGGCTCGACCTCCAAGCCATTTCTGGAAGACTTTATGAACATTTCCCGTGTGCTTTTTTGCCTGTGTGTTCTTTCTGTTGCGGGTTCGATTGCGGCTCAGCAGTCTGCCTGCACGTTGCCCGAGCCTCCATACAAGATCAACAAGCCGAATATCTTTACCGAACAGCAGGAGCAGTGGCTCGGCGATGAGCAGGCCGACCAGCTTGAGAGCGAGTATTACCTGCTGCCGGAGCAGGATTCCGCAGAGGTAACGAGGATTGGCCGGAAGCTTCTGGATCAGCTTCCGCCGACGGCGATCCACTTCAAATTTCGTGTGTATCGCTCGAGCGAAGCTAATGCCTTCTCCATAGCCGGTGGATACGTGTATGTGAGCAGCAAGATGATTACCGACGCGCGCAGCGAAGACGAGCTCGCGGTGGTGCTCTCGCACGAGATTGGCCACATCTACACACATGCCGTGGCCATCACCTACACGCGCGAGTTCAAGGCGCTGATGAAGGTGGATTCCTTTGCCGACCGCAAAGATCTGGCTGACAAGATGCAGCTCCTCATCAACGCTCCATGGAAGACCAAGGCTGCGCCGGACGAGGTAGACGCGGAAAAAGATGAGACGATGGCTGATTCCGTGGGTCTGTATGCGATGACTCGCGCCGGATACGCTCCGGCTGCCTTCGCCGAAAACCTGGACCGCATCTCCGATAATCATGGGCGCAGTGTGAGCTTTTTCCGCGCGCTGGCGGGAGACGACACGGATATGATTGTGCGCGTGCGAACGGCGCGGAAGGTAGGGAACGCGCTTTCGGCGGCATGCAAGTCCGAGAAGACGTCTTTATCTTCGAGTTTTGTTGACTTCCAGTCCAAGCTCCGCGGCAGCGGATTTCAATGGCAAGTGCCGGCCACTTCCGGCCTGAAATCCTTCCTGCTGCAGCCGGCGATGCGTCCGGCGCTGGATGAGGTGCGATTCAGTCCGGATGGCAATTACATCCTGGCGCAGGAACAGAGCGCTGTTCACATCCTGAGCCGCTCGCCGCTCAAATACCTTTTCACCATCGACGCCGAGGGGGCCAAGGCGGCGCACTTCTCGCCCGACTCCTCGCGGGTCACGATCCAGTTTCCCACGATGCGCGTGGAGACATGGAATATTGCCTCGCGGCAGCGTGAGTCAGCTCACGAACTGATCGATTACAAGGGCTGCCCTGTGAATAGTCTTTCGCCGGATGGCAGGACCTTTGTCTGCCTCCGCTCAAGTGAATCGGGCATTGGACTGACTTTCATCGATGTGGATTCGGAAAAAGCTTATTACGACAATAAGAAATGGGATGATTTTCCGCCGGTTTGGGAGCGAATCAAGATTTTATATAGCCCGGACGGCCGGACCATGCTGCTGGTGGCGGGCCACAAGGCTATCAGCTATGACCTCGATCATCGCACCACAATCGATATCCACAGCGCGTTCAATTTCACCTCGATCCTGATCTCGTTTGTTGGATCCAACAAGCTAGCCTACGAATGCGGTCCAGGTGAGAAGCAGCAGAGCGGAGGCTATCTCATGCCTGTGTGCGTGGCGAACTTTCCTTCGGGCGGGCGGATCGCGAGATTTATGGTGGGCGATGTGTGGATGGAGAATGTCACCCGGGGCGACAATATTCTCCTGGGCCCTTTCGCAAATCATGCGGCCGCACTCTTTGATCCTGTGACATCGACGCCCTCTATTGGATTCGCGTCGAGTGCGGTGGATGTGTATGACAAGATCTTCGCCAGCGAAACGGCAGGCGGACAAATCGCCTTGAAGACAATCGGAACCGATACCGTGGAGAGGGCGGATATACCCATTCGTCCCCTCAGTCCGCTCTCTTCCGGCGGGTTTAGCAAAGACGGCCAGTACCTTGCTTACTCGCACGGCTCGAGGGGTTCGCTGTGGGACTTAAATCACCAGGCGCAGATTGCGCTGCTGCGGCCATTTACCGCTATGAGCATGGATGATCAGGATCGAATACTTCTGCGATTCAGAAATTCGCATGGCAAGGATGGAATCAACGCTGTTTTTGATCTGAAGACGAAGAAGTCCACGGAAGGCGCGAAGTACGACAAGGAAGACTACATGGCGGGTGGTGTGCTGATCCACACTGTCGGCATGGAGAAGGCCTTTTATGGAACCAGATGGAATACGGAGATGCATGTTCTGGATCCAATTACCGGCGCAGAACTGTGGATGAGAAAGTTCCCTCACAACGCGCCGGATGTCTACGACAGCAGCAGCGGCACTCTACTGATAGTGACCAACCTACTATCGGAAACCGGGGCGTACGAGGAAGGCCATAACGGAGCCAAGCTGGTGAAGACCAGCGATGTGATGAAGGAATGGGTTCAGCGGGGCCTGCTGGTGGAGATTGTCAACGCGAGGACGGGCGAGATTCAGCGTGTGATTCATACGCCGACGCGGCCTGAATTAGTTGACGATGACCGCTGGCCGGTGCTGTATGGCGACTATCTGGCTGTGCACGGCAATGTGAATAACACCGTGGTGTATCGGGTTTCAGATGGCGTGCGGACGGCGGCGTTTTATGGCCGTGTGCTGGCGGGAGACGGCAAGTTGGGGCTGCTGGCAGTGAACAATCGCGACCAGGAGATGATTGTGTACAGCGCACGAAATGGCGCGGAGGTTTTGCGAGTGACGCTGGATCATTTGCCGCGCGCGGCGCGGTTTATTCCTGAGACGAATACCCTGCTGGTGCTGACGGCGACGCAGCGGGTGTATTCGATTCCGCTGACGGATGCGAAGACGATGACGACGGAGCAGTGAAAAGGCAGGGACAAGGGACTAGGGATAAGGGACTTAGGAAAAGTAGCGAGTTCGCTGTACTTCGCGCGATGACGAGTTAGCAAAAAAGCAGCGGTAGGCCCCTTCGGCTTCGCTCAATATGCTAGTTCGATCCCAGGCCCGAGAATTCGGACCTGGGGCACCCATGTTTTGATGCTTATTCGTGGTGATGCTTGTGATGTTTCTCCGGTGGAGTTGGCGGAGCAGGTGGGTCGGGCGGAGTGGGTGGGGTGGGAGAGGTAGAAGTCGAGCTGGTGAATAGCGCGGCGAGGGCGGTGCCGATGGGGACGCCGAGGCCGGTACACGGGTCGGGGCCTGTGGCTGCGTCGTAGTAGCCGTTGTTGCCTTCGGTGATGTCGGTGAAGGCGGACTGGTTTGCCCAGAGTGTTGGTGTTACGAAGCCGAGCTTGGTTCCGAAGGACGCGAAAAGTCCCGCGTAAAGTGGGGCTACGGCTGAGGTGCCACCGACGACCGTGGCTGCTCCGTGGACGTACATCTGATAGCCGGAGTTGGGATCAGCGTCCGCGGAGACGTCGGGGACCATGCGGCCGGTTCCGTATTGTGTGTTGGCCGGAGGGAGCGGCGCGCCGGTCTGCCAGGATTGCACGGGGAAGATGGTGGAGTAGCCGCCGCCAGTGCCTGAGCCGTTGTCGTCGCCGGGATTGTCGTTCCAGACGGTTTCGCTGGTTTGGGTCTTGAAGGTTCCTCCGCATCCGATGACGTGCGGGCAGGAAGCGGGTAGATCGACGTTGGCTGCGTTGGAGCCGCCGTCTGAGGAGTCGTTGTCACCGGCGGCTGCGAAGACGATGATGCCGGCGGCGGTGGCTGCTGTTGCAGCTGACTCCATCTGCTGCGCGGCGGTCGTGCCCCAGGTGGCTTCGTCCGCGCCCCAGGAGATGGTGATGACATCGACGGCGTCAGAGGTGGCTGCCTGGACGGCGGAGGCGATGTCCTGCGACCAGTAGACGCGGATGGTGGCTGCCTGGCCGGTGGCGGCGTAGTAGGAAGCGCCGGCGACCTGGATGTCGAGGGCGACTTCGTAGTCGGGGTCATCGTCGGAACCTACGGACTGGTTGGGGTCATTGTTGGTGCCGTCGACGGAGACGTCGGTAAGGCTGGGGGTTGGCTGGTTGATGGACTGGAAGTAGGCGTCCATGTCGGACTGGACCCATCCGCCGCCGAGTTCGATGATGGCGATGACGCCGCCGCCTGCGATATTTGTAGGCCAGTTGTAGGCGGCGGTTAGGTCCGGGACACTCCAGGTGGTGGTGCTGGACTTGCGGGCATCGCGCGCGCCTGCCGAAAAGATTTTGCGGCGCTTGAAGTACGGGTGGATCGGGTAGTCCTGGGCAGCGTGACGGGTATGAGTGGTATGGACGGCGTGGCGAGAGGAGGGCGATTTTGGGGTAGTGCTCATGACGGTCTCCTTTTGCGGAACTGCTGTTGGACGGGCGGAGAGTTTAGAGGTAGTGAAGCTGCCGAGGCGCTCGTTACGTGAGGCGAAAGTTTCGCACTAGCATATTTGCGATGCAATAGTACCAAGTTTGAGGTGGGATGTGAGTTTTAGTATGGAGGTTGTTAGATGCTGTCTCATATATGCCGCTGGTGCCTCGACCGGAATTTTGCGATCCGCCTTGAAGCGGATCGCACATGAGGCATTCCCGGCGCCAGGTATGTATGAAACAGCTTCGAGGAGATACGGCATTGGCATACGAAGATTTGCGCGACTGGATCAAGACGCTGGAAAAGCACGGTGAGCTGAAGCGCATCAAGGAAGAGGTTTCTCCGGAGTTGGAGATGACGGAGATCACCGACCGCGTGAGCAAAAGCAAAGGCGGAAAGCACGGGGCTGGTGGTCCAGCGCTGCTGTTTGAGAATGTGAAGGGCTTTCCGGGGCAGACGGTGCTGATGAATCAGTTTGGCAGCGAGCGGCGGATGGCGCTGGCGCTGGGCGTGAACAAGGTGGACGAGATTGCCGAGCGCATCAGCGGGCTGATCAACATGAAGCCACCCACGGGCGGCTTTTTGGACAAGCTCAAGATGCTGCCGCAACTTGGGGAACTGACGAATGCGTTTCCGAAGACGGTGAGCGCGAAGGATGCGGCTTGCAAGGAAGTGATTCTGAAGGATGGCTTTGATCTGAATGCGTTTCCGATTTTGAAGTGCTGGCCGCAGGATGGCGGGCGGTTTATTACGCTGCCGTGTGTGATTACGCGCGATCCCAAGACAGGGAAGCGCAATATGGGCATGTACCGGATGCAGGTGTATGACGGCCAGACGACGGGAATGCACTGGCAGCGGCAGAAGGTGGCGGCGGAACACTATCGCAACGCGTTGAGAGCGGTTGCAGCTGCGAATGCGAGCGGAGACGTGCGAACGGCGAGTGTGGCGGCAATGGCGGAGTCTGCGGGTGGAACGGTAACGATTCCAGACGGGCCTATTGGCGGGCTGCGGCAGGTGGCTCTAGGGAATCTGAAGGGTTCGCGGCTAGAAGTGGCAGTTGCGATCGGGACTGATCCGGCAACGACTTTTGCGGCGATTGTGCCTGCTCCGCCGGAAGTGGAGGAGTTTTTGATCGCGGGCTTCCTGCGCGGGAAGCCGCTGGAGATTGTGAAGTGCGAGACCGTTGATCTGGAAGTGCCGGCGCAGGCAGAGATTGTGCTGGAAGGCTACGTTGAGTTGGGTGAGCTGCGGACGGAGGGTCCGTTTGGCGATCACACGGGCTTTTACACGATGGAGGATGAGTACCCGGTCTTTCATCTGACGGCGATTACGCACAGGAAGAATCCGATTTATGCGGCCACGATCGTGGGCAAGCCTCCGATGGAGGATGCGTGGATGGGGAAGGCCGTGGAGCGAATTTTCCTGCCGGCGATGAAGATGCAGATTCCCGAACTGGTGGACATCCATTTGCCGGTGGAGGCCGTCTTTCATAACCTGATGATTGTTTCAATACGGAAGAGCTATCCAGGACAGGCGCGGAAGGTGATGAACGCGATCTGGTCACTGGGGCAGGCGATGTTTACCAAGTGCGTGATTGTGGTGGATGAGGATTGTGATGTGCAGGACCTGGGTGAGGTGACGCTGCGGGTGGCAAATAACATTGACCCGGAGCGCGATGTACAGTTCACGCTGGGGCCTGTGGATTCGCTGGATCATGCGTCGCGTCTGCCGAATTACGGATCGAAGATGGGCATTGATGCAACGCGGAAGTGGAAGGCTGAAGGGTTTGAGCGGCCGTGGCCGGCGATGATCGAGATGGATGCGGCAACGAAGGCACGTGTGGATGGGATTTGGGCGAAGCTGGGAATTTGAGAATCGAGCTGAGGTTGAAGATGCGTCGGTGGGTTCTGATGTTTGCGCTGATGATTTGTGCTGCTATGAGTACGAGCGCGCAGGAGAGCTTTCGCTGGGTGGATTTTCATCCAGATGGCTCGGGTGTGAGCAAGGATCAGGACATTGTTGTGTGGGTGACGCGGGCGCTGCAGGAAGAGAAGTGGACGGCGATTCGTGAGATTGGCGTGCTGTACGACGCGGCGCTGGTGGTGACAGTGGAGCGCGCTGCTCCAGATGCGTCACCGGCGACGGACACGTTTCAAATATGGAGTGTTTCACTCAAGAGTCATCTTTTGACACCGGTGCTGAAGGGCGTGAATCTGCGCTGGCAGGAGCCGATCCAGTTTGCGCCGGGTGTGGCTCGCGAATTGACGGTGATGTATGACGACTGCAGAGAGTGCGCAGTGACTACGTACTTTACTGCTCTCTATTACGATGTGACGCAACACGTCTTTACAGCGCGATGGCTGCGTGGTGCGCAGACGGTGCCGGTTTGGACTACGGTGGTGGCGCCGGGAGTAACAGAGGCACAGGTATATGCGGTGCTGCCGGGAACCGATGGCGGCGAGTTTCTGGGAGCCTGGAGCCATTTCGATTTCGGCACGCAGAAGCCGGCGCAGGATTATGTGTTTCGCTATGATCGTGATCCGTTACGTGGGCTGGAGCGAACGCTGTCGCTGAACGGCAAAGATGCCGAGGCGATGAAGGATAAGCTTTGCAGCGCGCAGGTGGCAGCGGGTGGCATGGCGCGTGGGCAGGAGTCAGAGATGTGTCAACTGAGGCTCCATCCTGATGCTAAACCGGGCATGCAGCGCCGGGTGGTGACGACACCGCCGGCGAATAACCAGGGACGATCATTTCCGCCGGGGGCGAAACAGCCTCACAACTAAGAATTTACGGGTGTGTCTAAGGACTGAAGAACAGATGCGCGTGATACTCAGATACAACAAATAAAAGCACGCGCGCATCCAACGCCTTGGAAAGGTAGATTATATGAACATATTTTGGAAAACAATATTTTTGGTTCCACTTACGGTCGCTCTCGCTATGTGTACCGCTGGTTGCAAGAGCAGCCAGAATCCAGACAACGCAAATACTTCCAATTCTTCCCCGGATCAGCAGACTGCAGATGCGAGCTCGACCGAAGACCCGGCGAATGCGAACGTGGTGCCAGTATCAAACACTACGACCTCAGGACCTGCCTCAGCACCTGCGCCGTCGCAGGCAGCACCTGCTGCTGCGCCAACTGCAATGACGGCAAGTGCGGGAGATACGTATCAGGCTCCGACCGCGAGTTCAGTGGCGAGCACGTATCCCGATTCTGAATACAACGCAGATACAGGGTATGGGCAGGAGGCAGAAACGTACGCGCCCCAGCCGCCACCGGAGCTGCCAACATATCAGCAGCCGCCGTGCCCTGGCGATGGATATATCTGGACGCCGGGCTTCTGGAACTACGCATCAGCGGGCTACTACTGGGTGCCGGGCGCGTGGGTGAATGCTCCGTACCAGGGCGCTCTGTGGACACCGAGTTACTGGGGCTATCGTAGTGGACGATATGCATATTATCCCGGCTACTGGGGCCGCCATGTTGGCTATTATGGCGGAGTGAATTACGGCTTTGGGTATGTGGGATTTGGCTACCAGGGCGGCTATTGGAATGGCAACAACTTTACGTATAACCGCACGGTGAACAACATCAACACGACCGTGGTGCGGAATGTTTACTCCTATAACGTGCGGAATGTGACGGTAAACCGTGTGAGTTACAACGGTGGGCCGGGTGGAGTGGCGTATCGTCCGCATCCGTCGGAACTGGTGGCGATACATGAACGGCATACTCCGCCGATGACGACACAGGTACAAATGGTGCGCGAGGCGCAGGGCAACCGGAATAACTTTGCGACTGTGAATCGCGGACGGCCTGAGATGGTGGTGGCGAGCCGTCCGGTGGAAGCGGATAAGCATGTGGCGCCTCCGCCGGCGGTTCGTTACGCGCCGGTGCGTCCGGAGCAGCGTGTGGCAGCGCCGGCACAACGACCGGCCGAGGCTCAGCAGCGGCCTGAAGCGCAGCGACCTGGTGAACCAGCGCGCCCCGGAGAGCCCGCACAGGCACGGCCTGGAGCGCAGAATCCGCAGCAACGCGCGGAACAGCAGCGCCAGGAGCAGCAGCAGAAGACGGAACAGATGCAGCAGCAACAGCAGCAGCGTGTGAACCAGCAGAAGCAGGTGCAGCAGCAGAAGGCTGAACAGGGTCGCCAGGAACAGCAGCAGAAGACCGAGCAGATGCATCAGCAGCAGCAGCGGGCGGATCAGCAGAAGCAGGTGCAACAGCAACATGCTGAGCAACAGAAGCAAGTGCAACAGCAGCGGACGGAACAACAACACCAGCAACAGCAGAAGCAGGTACAGCAGCAACATCCGCAACAGGAGCGTCAGCCGCAGGAGAAGCCGAAGCAGGAGCCGCAGCGCCCGGAAGAGAAGCATCCGCAGTAAAGTTTTCGATCAAAAAACAGAGGCCTGCCGGGAAGGATTCCGGCAGGCTTTTTTTGCGCTTTTACTGCGCGCGGGTAAGTTATTCGGCGTGCAGTACACGGATGGCGACGAGGTTACGAACCCAGCGGGCGGGGTGCTTTTCGCCCGTAGCCACGAGCTGGAAGGGACCGTTGTCGGCGATGGGTTTGCCGGCGAGGGTGTCCGCTACGATAACGGTGCCGTCATGGATGTAAGGCGTGATTTCAGCGATGGAGTAGACGACGACATAGCCGTCGGAGCCTTCCGCTTCGATGTACAGGCGGAAGTCTTTTCCTTTTGGCTGATCGGTGACGCCGAGGGGCTTCAGTAGATCAATGAGTTGGACGCCGGAGAAGGTCTGACTAGCGTTGGCGTGGCCATTGAAGACAGTAATGGTGGTGTGCGGCAGGGCGGCGAATTTTTCAGGGGTGAATTCAGCAGATTGCGCGCCTATCGTGATTTTGAGTGGGCTGGCGGGTCCTGCGGGCTTGTCGCCATGGTGCATGGGACCCATCTCCTGCGCGGAGCCGGGTGCAGCCTGCGCGGGCGGGTTCTGGGATTGGGACCAAGCAGTAATCGAGACAGAGGCCAGCGCAGCGAAGATTGTAATTTTCTGAGCGAGCCCTGAAGCAGAATGAGACATTACGGAACTCCTTCGGCATTCATCGTATACTGTGAGCATGTCGATCGTGCGGAACATTGCTGCCATTGCCAAAGGCATGAGCATCACCTTCGGGGAGATGCTGCAGCCGACGACCGTGGAGAATTATCCGGATGGGCCGGGGCCGTTGCGGGGCGCGAAGTTCGAACAGCGTTTTCGTGGGGCGCATGTGCTGCAGCGCGATGAGAATGGCCTGGAGAAGTGCGTGGCGTGCTTTCTGTGCGCCGCGGCATGCCCTTCGAACTGCATTTATATCGAAGCGGACGAGAATACGGCGGAGAAGCGGATCTCGTCTTCCGAGCGGTATGCGAAGGTTTATAACATCGACTACAACCGCTGCATCTTCTGCGGCTATTGCGTTGAGGCCTGCCCGACGGATGCGATTACGCACGGGCATGGGTTTGAGCTGGCCACGCTGAATGCTACGAATCTGATTCAGCGCAAGGAAGACATGCTGGTGCCGGTGACTGCGCTGACGGCGAAGTAGAGCATCGTCCGCCCCAGCTTTTAATCATTGCTATTGTGACTGAACTCACGGCGTCACGCGGATCGCGCGTGTAAGTTAAGATTTGCATATGAGACGCACGCTTCCATTTGCGGCGGTGTTGGCAATCGGCCTTCTGATCATTGGGCCTGCATTTGCCGGGGTGCGATGCGTGATGAGCGCAGCAGATGCCGCCTCCGCCTGCCCGATGGACATGAGCAATATGGGAAGCGACTGTCCGATGCCGCGGATGGATGTGCTGGCTTGTGTCAGTGATTGCTGCGCACAACAGGCACCTGCTGTGACAGCAAAGCAATGGGTTGCGGAAAAGGCTTTTACTGTTGCGGAAATGCCTGTGCTGACGGTGACGGAGAAGCTAGTTTGGGACGGCATTGCATTGCGTGTTCCGGAGACAAACTCGCCGCCGGTGTATGTGTTGAACCGGGTTTTTCGGATTTAGAGCGATTCATGACAATCTCTGCAGGCGGTCTCAGGCGCGGTGTGCTGAGGCTGCGAGATTACAACCTCCAACATAGAAGGAGATTGGTTATGAAACGTGTTCTCGTTCTTTTTGCATTCGCGGCAATGATGGCTACTACTGTTTTTGCACTGCCCTCCATTAAGGCCGCCGCCAAGTCATGCTGCGATAACTCCGGTCAGTGCTGCGCTGGCGGCAGTGGAGATTGCTGCAAGTAAACAACTATGTTGAAACCGTGCCCGGGCCGTTTTTTTGCTTAGAACTCGTCGCCCCATTCCATTTTCTTTGCGTGGGTGTAGCTTTGCTTGTCGCGGCGGGAGATGGTCACGAGGTTTGCCGAACTGTCTGGCTGGCAGAGCTTGAGTGTGATGCTGGTCCTGGCTTTTTGCGGGCGGGCGAGGATGCGGGGTTCTGTGGCGGGCATGAAGTATGGCTCGCGGACGAAGATGATGTACGAGAATTCTTCGCCTTCGTATGGAAGATCGGCGGATTTGAGAAAACGATGGCTACGCGGGCGTTCTATGCGCTGCGCGAAGTGGCACCAGTCGGGCGAAAGGATGGGACAGCCCCGCTGATGCGCGCAGGGAGCGAGGATGTGCGCGCCGCCGCCGCCGAGGATGAAGCGGGCGGCGAGGATTTGTCCGAAGCCCGCGGGTGTGCCGGGTTCGACGAGGATGAGCGCGCCGGAGCAGAGCGCCCAGGCGGCGACAAAGAGAGACTGGGCCTGCTCGTACGGCAGCTCAGAGAGGACGTGGCTGAGCACGACGAGATCTGCGGAATTGTCCGGGAGATTGCGGTTGAGGTCGGTGGTGAGCTGCGTGGCGTTGCGCAGCGCCACAGAAGATGCGTGCTGCGCGAGGCTGCGGCTGAGGGTGAGGAGTGGCTGGCTCGGATCAGCCTGGGTGATGGTGGCGATCTGCGGGAAGGTTTCCGCGATGGCCCAACTGGCAGCGCCCGCGCCGGAGCCGAGGTCGAGAGCGCTGTGCGGGGCAAAGTCAGGATTGCGCTGCCGCAAGCGGCTGAGCACGTTGCGGACTGCGCCGTAGGCGGCTGGTGCGCGGTTGATGCCGTCGCGATAAAGCGCGGAGTTATATTCGGCGCGTTCGGCGAGAGGGCCACGCGCGATGCCTTCAAGAGAGGCATTGAGCGCCGCGCGCAGCTCGATGGGAATCTGCATGGGAACCTGAACGGATCAAGCGGGATCGTAGTTGAGATTTGGGCCGAGCCAGCGCTCGGTTTCAGAGAGAGTCATGCCTTTGCGTACGGCATAATCTTCAACCTGGTCGCGATCGATTTTGGCGAGCGAGAAATAGCGCGACTCCGGATGTGCGAAGTATAGACCACTGACGCTGGAGCCGGGCCACATGGCAAAGGATTCCGTGAGCAGGATGCCGGTTTTTGCTTCCACATCCAGAAGATTCCAGAGAGTACCTTTTTCCGTGTGGTCGGGGCTGGCGGGGTAGCCGGGTGCGGGACGGATGCCGCGATAGTTTTCGTGAATGAAGTCCGCAGGGGTGAGATTTTCGCTGCGGCCGTAGCCCCATTCGTCACGCACGCGCTTGTGGAGGCATTCTGCAAAAGCTTCGGCGAGCCGGTCTGCAACGGCTTCAGCCATGATGGCGTTGTAGTCGTCGTGCTCGGCTTTGTATTGAACGACGAGTTCATGGAGACCGACGCCGCTGGTGACGGCGAAGCCGCCGATGTGATCGGCGAGGCCGGTTTCTTTCGGCGCGATGAAATCGGTGAGTGAACGGCAGGGTTCCTTACCGCCGTGATCAATCTGCTGGCGGAGATTGTGGAAGATGGTGAGGACTTCCGTGCGCGATTCGTCCGTGTAGAGCTCGATATCGTCACCGATTGCGTTGGCTGGGAAGAAGCCGTAGATTCCGCGCGCAGTGAGAAGATTTTCCGCGATGAATTTGTCGAGCAGCTTGTTGGCGTCTACGAAGATTTTGCGTGCTTCTTCGCCTTGCTGTGGGTGATCGAAGATGCGCGGATAGACGCCTTTGAGCTCCCACGTATGGAAGAAGGGCGTCCAGTCGATGTACTGGCGGAGTGTGGAGAGAGGGAAGTTGTCGAGTACGCGGACGCCGGTGAATTCGGGCTGAGGAATGTCTTCCGCGCGCCACTCGATGGCTGTGCGGCGGGCGCGTGCTTCCGCGATGGAGAAGAGTTTCTGTCTTGGCGCTGCGTGAGCCCTGCGCAGGGCATCGTAGTCGGCGTTGTGCTTCTCGACGAAGGCGGCTTTGCCGTCTTCACTGAGCAGGCTGGTGGTGACGGGCACCGCGCGGCTGGCGTCGAGGACGTGCACAACGGGCTGGCTGTAGTGCTGCGCAATTTTGACGGCGGTGTGGGCGCGGCTGGTGGTAGCTCCGCCGATGAGCAGAGGAACTTTGAAGCCGGTGCGCTCCATCTCGCGGGCGACATGAACCATTTCGTCGAGCGACGGAGTGATGAGGCCGCTGAGGCCGATGATGTCGGCCTTGATTTCCCTTGCGCGCTCGAGGATTTTGTCGGCAGGAACCATGACGCCCATGTCGATGACTTCGTAGTTATTGCAGGCGAGGACGACGCCAACGATGTTCTTGCCGATGTCATGCACGTCACCTTTGACGGTGGCCAGGACGATCTTTCCCTGCGTCTTGACCTCGTAACCCTGCGAGACGAGCGAGGCTTTCTCGGCTTCCATGAAGGGCGTGAGATAGGCGACGGACTTCTTCATCACGCGGGCGGATTTGACGACCTGCGGAAGGAACATTTTGCCTGCGCCGAAGAGATCGCCGACGACGGACATGCCTGCCATGAGCGGACCTTCAATAACGGCGAGCGGGCGGCCAAGCTTGGCGCGCGCCTCCTCAGTGTCCTGGTTGATGTACTCGTCGATACCTTTGACGAGGGCATGCGAGAGACGCTCTTCGACTGTGCCGTTGCGCCACTCTTCGGCTTTCTTTTCCGCTGCCGCACCAGCGCTGCCGCCTTCGGCCTTGAGCTTTTCGCCGAGTTCGACGAGGCGCTCGGTAGCGTCAGGGCGGCGATTGAGCAGGACGTCTTCGACGAGGACCTTGAGCTCAGGCTCGATCTCCTCGTAAACCTCAAGCATGCCGGCGTTGACGATGCCCATATCCATGCCAGCGCCGATAGCGTGGAAGAGGAATGCCGAGTGCATGGCTTCGCGGACTTTGTTGTTGCCGCGGAAACTAAACGAAATATTGGACACGCCGCCGGAGATCTTGGCGTGAGGCAGGTTCTGCTTGATCCAACGCGTAGCGTTGATGAAATCGACGGCGTAGTTGTTGTGCTCCTCCATGCCCGTGGCAACGGTGAGGATGTTGGGGTCGAAGATGATGTCTTCGGGTGGGAAGCTGACCTCGTTGACGAGTATGTCGTATGCGCGCTTACAGATGCGGATCTTTTCTTCGTAGGAAGCGGCCTGGCCCTGCTCGTCGAACGCCATGACGACGACGGCCGCTCCAAATTTGAGGACGGTTGCAGCGCGGCTGCGAAAGACTTCTTCGCCTTCCTTGAGTGAGATGGAGTTGACGATGCCTTTGCCTTGCAGGCAGCGCAGGCCGGCTTCAATGACCTCCCACTTGGAGGAGTCGACCATGAAGGGGACTTTGGCGACCTCGGGCTCGCTGGCGAGAAGCAGAAGGAAGCGGGTCATGGCGGCGACGCCGTCAATCATGCCTTCGTCCATGCAGATGTCGATAATGTTTGCACCGTTTTCGACCTGCTGGCGGGCGACGGAGACGGCTTCTTCGTACTTGCCTTCCTTGATGAGCTTGGCGAATTTGGGCGAGCCGGCGACGTTGGTGCGCTCGCCAATCATGATGTAGGAACCGGGCTGCTGGGTGAAGGGCTGGGAGCCAGAGAGGCGGAGAGGTTTTACCGCTGTGGTCTGCGGCTGCAGAGCGGCGTGGCGGAGCACGGCCTCCGGCAGCGGACGCGGAGGCAGGTTTTCGAGCGCCTTGGCAATGGCGGCGATGTGCTCCGGCGTATTGCCGCAGCAGCCACCGGCGATGTTGATGAGGCCGCCGTGCGCGAAGTCGCTCAGGTACGTGCCCATGTCGGGCGGCCCGAGATCGAAGCCAGTGGCCGAGAGCGGATTGGGCAGGCCGGCGTTGGGATAGCAGGAGACGGCGGCCTGAGCCTTCTGCGATAGCTCGGAGAGGAACGGGTACATCAGGTCCGGGCCGAGCGAGCAGTTGAGGCCGACGGAGAGCGGACGGACGTGCTCGACGGCGTTCCAGAAGGCTTCGACTGTTTGCGCGGAGATCATGGTTTCTCCGCCGCGACCGACGGCGGCAGAGATCATGACGGGAAGCTCACGCGCTGTGCCGCTCAGGCCGTCTTCATCGAATACCTCACGGATAGCGACGAGAGCGGCTTTGGCGTTGAGAGAATCGAAGATGGTTTCGACGAGGAGGGTATCGACGCCGCCGGCGATGAGGGCGCGGACCTGATGCTTGTAGGCATTGCGGACCTGGTCGAAGGTGACGACGCGGAAGCCGGGGTCGTCGGCGTCGGGCGAGTTAGAGAGCGAGACGGTGAGCGGGCCAATGGCTCCGGCTACGAAGCGCGGACGGCCCGTTTCGGCGGCGACTTTGTCGGCCCAGAAGCGGCACTGGCGGGCGGACTCGAAGTTGATCTCCCAGGCCAGGTCGTTGAGGAATTTGTCGTCGATGATTTTTTGATAGAACGCGGGGTCTTTGCGGCCGCCGTGCTCGCGCGGGTCGTCGACGAAGAACTCGCTTTGCGAGATGGAGGTTGCGCCGAAGGTGTTGGTTTCGATGATGTCCGCACCGGCCTCAAGGAAGCGGCGGTGGATGTCGCCGATCATCTCGGGCTGCGTGAGCGAGAAGATGTCGCCGTTGTTGAGCAGGTCCTTTGGAGCGTCCTTGAAGCGCTCGCCGCGAATGTGGGCTTCCGTCATGTTGTAGGTACGGATGGTGGTGCCCATGGCGCCGTCGATGATGGCAATGCGGGAGGCGAGGAGCTGGATAAGGGGGTGATCCTGTGGGCTGGTTGCCACACGATGTATGGCCGAACTCGCCACTGGTGGGGCTGTGAGCGTCTCAGGCGTCATACCTTCATGATAGCGAAGTGGTCAAATGGACGCGGCGGGAGGTTTGTCATCCGGGTTCTAAGCGAGCGGTTGACGCGGTGTAATACCTTGCGCCGCTTGAGTCTGCGCCGCTATCTTCATGGGAAGCAGCAATCGACTTTTGCCCTGGAAAAAGCAAGCATGGAAGTTCTTAAGCGCCTCTTCGAGCAGCATTTTCATTTCCCGCCGGGCCACATTCGGCCATTGCAGGGACAACTTGGCGGATCGGGCCGTGTGATTTTGCGGCTTGCTGCCGGAGAGACCAGCGCGATTGGCGTGCTGGGCCCTGTGCGCGAGGAGAACCAGGCGTTTCTGGAGTTCTCGAAGCACTTTTACCGGCGCGGGCTGCCGGTGCCAGAGATCTATGCCGAGGATCTTGCGCACGGGGCGTATATTGAAGAGGACCTGGGTGATGTGACGCTGTTCGATTTTCTGAATGCGCACCGCAACGGCGACGTGCTTGCGCCGGAAGCGATGGAGGCGTATCGCAAGGCCGTGGCGGAGTTGCCTCGCTTCCAGGTGGAAGCGGGCCGGGATCTGAATTACAAGGTCTGCTATCCAAGAGCAAGCTTTGACCGGCTGTCAATCAACTGGGATTTGAATTATTTCAAGTATTATTTTTTGCGGCTGGCGGGGATTCCGTTTAATGAGCAGGCGCTGGAGGATGATTTTGGGCGGCTGACGCGGTTTCTGCTGACGGCTCCGCACGATTATTTTCTCTATCGCGATTTTCAGTCGCGGAACATCATGCTGAGCGAGGGCAAGCCGTACTTTCTGGATTACCAGGGCGGGCGCAAGGGCGCGCTGCAGTATGACATTGCTTCGCTGCTCTTTGACGGTAAGGCCGACCTGCCGCCGGCGGCCCGTGAGCAGCTGCTGAACGATTATCTGGATGCGCTGGCGAATTACATTCCGGTGGATCGCGCGGCGTTTCTGCACCATTACTATGCCTATGTGTATGTGCGGATTCTGCAGGCGCTGGGCGCATATGGGTTCCGCGGATTTTATGAACGCAAGCCGCATTTTCTGCAGAGTGTGCCGTATGCGCTGAAGAATCTGCAGTGGCTTGCAGCGAATGTGAAGCTGCCCATTGCGCTACCTGCGCTGCTCGATGCTCTCGGGGGGATGGCGAAATCAGAGAAGCTGAAGGGACTTGGCGAGACGGCGCAAGGGCTGACGGTGCGGGTGTTCAGCTTCAGTTTTCATCGCGAGGCACCGAAGGATGAGTCAGGCAACGGCGGTGGTTTTATTTTTGATGCGCGGAGTTTGCCGAATCCGGGGCGCGAGGAGCGGTTTAAGAGGCTGACGGGCAAGGATGAGCCGGTGATGGAGTACCTGAATGCGCAGGAACCGGTGCATAAGTTTTTTGAGAACGCGGCGGCGCTGGTAGATTCGGCTGTGACGAATTATCGAGAGCGTGATTTCTCAAACCTGATGGTGAGCTTTGGCTGTACTGGTGGGCAGCATAGAAGCGTGTTTCTGGCCGAGGAGCTTGCAAAGCATCTGCGCACACAGGCCGGATTGCAGGTGGCGGTGAAGCACGTGGAGCTGGAGAAGATGGGCCGATGAAGGCCATGGTGCTGGCCGCCGGGCTGGGCACGCGGCTAAGGCCGCTAACGAATGACAGGCCCAAGGCGCTGGTGGAAGTGGCGGGACGGACGCTGCTTGAGATCACATTGACACGGCTGAAGAGCTTCGGCGTAGAAGACGTGATTGTGAATACGCATCATTTTGCGGAGATGGTGGAGAGCTATTTCGCGGCGCATGACAACTTCGGGATGCGGATTGCGATTTCACACGAAGACGTGCTGCTGGATACAGGCGGTGGATTGAAGAAAGCTGCGTGGTTTCTGCGTGAGACAGGCGAACCTTTTTTCTTACACAATGTGGATGTGCTGAGCGGGATTGATCTGGCTGCGATGGTGCGGTTTCATGCGGAGCGGGGTGCGCTGGCTACGCTGGCTGTGCAGGCGCGGGAGACTTCGAGGTCATTGCTCTTTGATGAGCGGGGCGAGTTGTGCGGGCGCGTGCTGAAGGACGGCGAACGCGAGATGGTACGGCAAGTGGATCAGGTAGAGCCGCTGGCGTTTGCGGGGATTCATGTAATTTCGCCGCGGATCTTTGATTTGCTTGATGAGGATGGAGTGTTTTCGATCATTCCTGCATATCTGCGCATGGCTGCGGATGACGAGAAGATTGCGGCGTATCGAGCGGATGGAGCTTATTGGCGCGATATGGGCAGGCCGGAGAGCATTGCGGCGGCGGAACGGGATATGGCGGCGGGGCTGATCGGTTAATAGCGAGGCGAGAGATGGCGCGTTCGGAATCCAACGCGAGTTTGCCGAAGGGCTTTGACGAGCAGATGGCGGCACTGGATGCGCTGAAGGGGCGCGAGCTGGATGCGACCTCGGTGGCGTTCGTCAAGAAGATGCTTGGCAATCGTAGCAACTATCTGGTGGGCAAAGCGGCTCGGCTGGCGGAGGAGAATGATCTTCGCGAGCTGATGCCGGATATGCTGGCTGCTTTCGAGCGATTCTTTGAAAATGGCGAAAAGACTGATCCGCAGTGCTGGGCGAAGAATGCCCTAAGCAGAACACTGGCGAAGCTGGGATGCAGAGAAAAGGATGTGTTTCTGCGCGGGTTGACGTTTCACCAGTATGAGCCGGTATGGGGCGGGCGGAGTGATACGGCCGGCACTCTGCGGGGTAACTGTGCGCTGGCGCTGGTCACGTGTGAGGGGCTGATTACTCCCGACCTGTTGGTGCTGCTGCTGGAGCCGCTGACTGATGCTGATAAAAGCGTGCGTGTAGAGGCTGTGCGGGCGCTGGCCGCGCTGGGTGAGCCTGCCGTGCCGGTGCTAAGGCTGCGGGCGCTTGTGCCGGGCGAGGAGCCAGAGGAGATGCTGGCGGTGTGCTTTCAGGCCCTGCTGGGGATTGAGCGCGAGGATGCGATTCCGTTTGTGGGGCGCTTTCTGGAGTCAGAGGATGATTCCGCATCGGAGGCGGCTTTTGCGCTGGCTGAAACGCATTTACCGGCTGCGCTAGAGACGCTTATTCGAAGCCAAAAGAAGGGTCACGATCCGTGGTTCATGGGCGTCCTGCTGAGTGCGATTGCGTTGACGCGGCTGCCGGAAGGCGTGGATTTTCTGATCGGGTTCATTGAGCGCGAAGAGCGCGAGGCGGAGGCGGCGATTGAGGCACTCGTGCAACTGGGGCCGAACGATGAGTTGCGATCGCGCATTGCGAAAGCCGTGGAGGATACAGGGAGTCCGAGGCTGAAGAAGGCGTTCGAGACGCATGTGGGGAATAAGACTACAGATTGACGCCTCCGACGATGCGGTGATTTGATGGATGGTCAAGCAGAGGGGCACTATGATGCGTAAGGGAGTTTTCATGTTTAGTTTGTTTGTTTTGGCGGGAGCGTTGCTATGCAGCGGATGCGGGGGCACCAGCAGCAGCCATCAAACGCCTCCCCCTGCGACGACGCCGACGGCGGCCACACCCACGGTGGCGACGACGACTGCGCAGAATGGTGCAGTGATTGCCAGCCTGGCGAGCACAACGAGCGGCGCGACAATTTACTACACGCTGGACGGTAGTACGCCGACGACCTCTTCGCAGGTTTATGAGGCCCCATTCCTGGTGGCATCGAACCTGACGGTGAAAGCGCTGGCTGCGGCGAGCGGCTCTAACAATAGCTCGGTTACCACGCAAGCGTTTACGACGAGTATTCCATCGGGAACGCTGGTTTGGAGCGACGAGTTCAACGGGACTGCGGGCACAACCTATGGTCAGCCGAACCCGGCGACGTGGACTTACGACACGGGAACAAACTGCTGCGGGAACAACGAGCAGGAGACCTATTGCGCGTGGGGATCGACCACTGCGCCGTGTTCCACCTCAAGCCCGAATGCATGGGTGGGAACTGATGGGTATCTTCACGTTCAGGCACTGCAGCCCACCGCTGGCGCGACCACGTACACTTCGGCGCGGCTTAAGTCGTCTGGGTTATTCAGCTTTATGTACGGGCGCATTGAGGCGCGGATGCAACTGCCGGAGTCACAGGGAATGTGGCCAGCATTCTGGATGCTGGGGAATAACATTGCCACGGTCAACTGGCCGGCATGCGGCGAACTGGACATTATGGAACACATTGATGGCAGCAATGCGCCAACGTATGTGGGCGGAACACCGCCAGGGTACGACTGGATTGCCGGGTCGATTCACGGTGGCACTGCCAGCAATGAGGGAAACGGGACACAGCAATATCACCCCGCGGGATTTTCCGCGGCAGCCTGGCATACGTACGGCATGATTTGGACGAAGGGGCAGATTCAGTACTACATCGACGACCCATCGAATATCTATGCCACGTTCAATACCTCGAATCTGGTGTACAACAATGGGAGCGTCGCGCCGTGGCCCTTCGATGCGGGCCCGCAGTTTGTGATTCTGAACCTGGCGGTAGGCGGAAGCTGGCCGGGCAACGTGGATTCGACGACTGTCTTTCCTGGAAACATGCTGGTGGATTATGTGCGGATTTATACGCCATAAAACACCCTGAATGCATAAAACGCGTCGAATGCGAGAGGACGTTGAATCAGGACGCGGCTTGATTACTGTTCAGTTACGGATTGGAGAAGAATTTGCACTGCGTTTGCGCCTGATTCATCGTCCTATTACAGAACGAGGAGGATACTACTCCCGTGAATCCGCATACGGCCGAAAAATCCCCGATTAATTCAGGTTATTCCACGGTCCCCACAGTCGATTACGCTCTTCCTCGCCTTACTTCCCAGCCACCGGCAGTTTCTCCTCGTGCTCGCGTTCGCGCTGAGATAGGGCGCTATCGTTTGCGGCTTGCAGAGAGTCTGGAGGATCGCGAGGCGGCGTGCCGGCTGCGTTTCCGGGTCTTCAATATCGAGCTGGGTGAGGGGCTGGAGAGCTCGTACCAGACGGGTCTGGATACGGACGAGTTCGACCTGTGCTGCGAGCACCTGCTGGTGGAAGACAAGCAGGAGGACAATCCGGCGCGGCGGATTGTGGGTACGTACCGGATGCAGAGCGGGGCGATTGCAGCGCGGAATTTCGGATACTACTCGGAACAGGAGTTCGGTTTTGCGCCGTATGAGCTGCTGCGGGCGGGAATTCTGGAGCTGGGTAGGGCCTCAATTGATCGCGATCACCGCTCTCCAGAGGTGTTGACGCTGCTGTGGCGGGGCATCGCCCAGTATGCTAACGATATGGGGCTGCGTTACCTGATTGGGTGCTCGTCGTTGAATTCAAAGGATCCCGCGGAGGGGTGGCAGGTGTATCGCCAGCTGGAGCACTACCGGGTGAGCCCGGAGTTCGCTACGCATCCGACGGCCGCGTATGCCTGCCCCGCCGAGCCGGAGGCGGACGCACAGAACCTGCTTCCTGACGGGGAAGCGAGTGTTGTGCCGCAGGTGAAGGTGCCCAAGCTGCTGAAGACGTACCTGGCGATTGGTGCGCGGATTGCCGCTCCACCTGCCTGGGACCGCGCCTTCGGGACTATCGACTTCCTTACGCTGCTCGATCTCCAGTTGATGTCTTCGGCCGCGCGCAACCGGTTCCTGGCCCCGCTGACTCAGTGAACCTTCGCGCATGGCTTCGCGCTGTGGCGATGGCCTGGGCTCTCACACTTTGCATGGTGGAACTGGTTCTGGCGTGGCTGGCTGCCTGGCGTTCCGGCGAGGGGTTTACGCCGCTTCGTCGCGCACAGTGGCTGCAGACTGCCTGCAGGCAGGTGACGAGGAGTCTGGGCATTCGCTTCCGCGTGGTGGGCACGCCGCCGACGAATGGGCTGCTGGTTTCGAATCATTTGAGCTACCTGGACATTCTTATCTACTCTGCGGCGGTGCCGTGCGTCTTTGTCTCGAAGGCGGAGGTGAACAGCTGGCCGTATTTTGGATTTGCGGCGCGGCAGGGAGGAACAATTTTTATTGATCGCACGCGGCGTGTGAGCGCGCAAGAGGTGGCGCAGGAGATGGCGCGCAGGCTGGCTGATCCGGTGCCGATTCTTGTGTTTCCGGAGGGGACAAGCTCAGATGGTGCGCAGGTGATGCGGTTTCATTCATCGCTCTTTGAGCCGGCGGCTGCGACTGGGGCGCAGGTCACGGCGGCCGCGGTGCGATATGAGAGTGCGGGCGACGCGCCGGAGAGTGACCTGTGCTGGTTTGGAGATGAGTCGTTTTTATCGCATCTGTGGAAGACACTGGGCGGGCCGGGATTTACGGCACAGTTGGTGTTTGGCGAGCCGCGCGTGTATTCGAACCGGCGGGAGGCAGCGCGGGAGACGCATGAGGAAGTGTCGGGGATGCGGGAGCAGCTTTCAACTGTCAGCTCTTAGCTTTTAATGCCATTGTGCGATACGGAAAGCCCGGCAGCGAACCAGATTAAATCATATTGAATGAGAAGCTTGCGCCCCATTTGACCCTGATCGGTCCGAAGTTTGGGGGAGGGGGTGGGGCGGCGATAAGGTGACTTCTCGGTACTTATCCGGCGTGGGTGCGTGCATTGGGGATTTAGCGTCAAGTGAGAAGCACCGCGGCGAATCCATATGACCAGTTAATACCTACCATTGCTTCAGCATCCAGTAAAACGCCGTGATTATCAGCAGGAACGGCAGGAAACCCAGGACCGTGTATTGCAGACCCTCCACGTAGAAGGTACTGATCGTGATAGCGGCGATAGCGATCAACGCAACGATTTGCGAATAAGGCGTGAATGGGAGCCGAATCGGCAGCGCAGCGACCCGTGCCTGGCCCAGCGATCGGCGAAAGGCAAGGTGTGCGAGCAGGATAACGATCCACACAAAGAACATGCCGGCGACCGCGACACCATAGAGCAGCAGAAAGGCTCGTCCGGGAGCAAAAATCGCGAGCAGGATAGCGGCCACCATCCCGCCGGTAGACGCAAGCAAGGCGAAGTAAGGAACGCCGTTCCTGCCCAAACGGCCAAGCCTCGCAGGCACGTAGCCATCGCGTGACAGGGAAAAGAGGGTTCGCGTGATGAGGTAGAGATTTGTATTCGCGCTCGATAGGGCAGCGGTGATGACTACCAGGTTCATGATGCTCGCAGCGAAGGGAATGCCGGCTGCTGCAAAGGCCAATACAAACGGACTACCGGTGATACCGCTGCCCATCCTGTCCCACGGCGTCACCGAGAGCATCACGATCATCGAGAGAACGTAGAAAAGAATAAGCCGAAGCGATACGGTACGCATGGCGCGAGGGATGGTCTTTTCAGGATGCGCAGCCTCGCCGGCGGTGACACCAAGTATCTCCACGCCCATGTAGCTCGTCAGCGTGAGCGTCATAGCCAGCCAGACACCCTTTAGTCCATGCGGAAAAAATCCACCGTGCGCAGTGAGATTTGCAAAGCCTGCAGCATGGACGGGGCCAACGCCGAAGATGAGCCCCAACCCGACGAGGATGAATGCCATGATGGCGGCGACTTTGATAAAAGCAAACCAGTATTCGAATTCGGCGAAGTTGCCGACCTGCATCGCGTTGATGACGATAAGGCCGGCTGACACTCCGACGACCCAGACCCACTGTGGAGCCAAAGGGAACCACATGGAAAAGTAGATGGCGACGGCTGTCACCTCGGCACCGATCGCAATGATCTGGACGAATGCGTAAGTAGCGCGAACCGCAAAGCCCGACCACTCGTTCAGATAAGTCTGCGCATAGACACCGAAAGAACCAGCGACAGGGTGAACAACCGCCATCTCGGCGATGGAATACGCAACAATAACCGCGAGGAGAGCACTTAAAAGATAAGAGAGGATAACTCCGGGGCCTGCCAGCCGAATCGTGAGTGAGCTGCCAAGGAAGAGTCCCACTCCGATCGCGCCGCCAATCGTCAGCATGGTGAGCTGGCGTTGGGTGAGATTGCGCTTGAGCTCCGGGGGGCCCTCGGGCTTCTCCGCCATGGAAGACGCTGAAGCCATAGAAGCCCGGCCCGAAGCGCTTTGCTTACTCACTCCGGACCAGGTCACGGAGCACGGTTCCGAACTCTTGAATCTCCTCGATGGTGTTGTAGTGGAGAATCGAAGCCCGGACCACGCCGGTGTCGAGACTCCGGCCCAGACGCTTCATCAGCCGCGGCGCGTACATGTGTCCGTCGCGAATACCGATGCCGCGACTGGACATGGTTTCTGTAACCACCGCAGGCAATATGTTGGGAAGATTGAAGCAGAACGTAGGGACGCGTTCGGCAATGCGATACATATCGTCTACGCCGTAAATGATAGCTCCCGCAGCCTGCAGCACTTCAAGCATCTCGCGAGACAGCGTCGCTTCGTACTCACGTATCGAAGTCATGGCGCGAACGATGGAGTCCCGGCGCGACGCGGGTTCAGCGTCACCTTCCTCCACGGCCACGCTATTGCCGAGAGTTTCAAGGTAGGTAACAGCAGCTGCCATGCCGGCGACATTTTCATAAATGAAGGTGCCTGCCTCAATCTTGCCCGGCGCAGCGTCTGGAATAAAATCTTCACGAAACGTCGGGAGCTCGTTCAGCAGCTCAAGACGCCCCCACAGGAAGCCCATATGAGGAGCGAAGACCTTGTACCCTGAGCAGACGAGGTAGTCACAATCGAAAGCCCGTACATCGATCAGACCGTGAGGAGAGTAGTGAACGCAGTCAAGAGCGACCTCTGCACCGGCATCATGCGCCAGCCTGGCGACAGCAGCCACATCGACAATCGAACCGAGGGCGTGAGAGGCCACGGTGCAGGCGACAAGACGGGTCTTTGCACTCAGAAGCGGCGCGAGATCGTCCACGTGCAGATTGTTGTCTTCGCGCATCTTCCACCAAACGATCCTTGCGCCCTCGCGTTCAAGTTGCAGCCAGGTGGCGATATTGGCTTCGTGATCAAGGTCGGTGACGATAATCTCGTTACGAACTCCCAGCGTGCGGCCGATCGCGAGACTGAGCAGGCGAAGGAACGAAGTCGCGTTCATGCCGAAAGCAACCTCGTTAGGGTCCCGCGCGTTGATTAAGTGGCCGACACTCTCTCTCGCCCGCGCAATTGTCGCGTCGACTTCCACGCTCTTGGCGTAGCGGCCGCCGCGCTGCACGTTGCAATGCCGCAGGTGACCGTTGATCGCGTCGAAAACAACCTGAGGAATCTGGGCCCCGGCGGCATTATCAAAAAAGATGAACCCCGGCTCCTGATTGAGCGCAGGAAAGAGGGAGCGAATTCGATCACACGGGAAGGGAACCGCTCGGGATGCGACTAGCTGTTGATTGACCACTTGGCTCCTGGGGCTTGGTAAATCCGGCGACTCACGATGGATGGGTGCGACCAGTATACAAAAGGGATATATTGCTCCTAATCAGGATCGAGAACCTTGCGTGCGATCTCGGCTCCGAATACCGGAAGCGATGGATCCGTGAGCAACCCAATTTGTTTGAGCACAGACGCCTGGTCCCAGTAAATGCGCTCATGCGCTAGCTTGCCATCGCGAAAGCCAACGACAACAACCAGGGGAATATCGACATGGCGGTGAGTCGGCGGAACTCCCGGCAGCATCCAGGGCATCTCTTCAGTATGGGTAAAGGAGAAGATGATCTCGTCAACCAGCTGATCCTCACCGAGCGTCCGGGAGACGAGCTGGATCGAAGTATCCGCCGGCATCGGTGCAATGAAGTCCTCCGCATAAAACCTGTGCAGGGCTTCATGGCCGTATCCGCCGGTCATAACCGGAACATGGTTGACGTAGGCGTCCTCGACCATTGTGGCAATGGTCGAAGAGACATCACGAGTTGAAAACTCATAGCCGATGTGCTCGTCCCATCGAGCGATCATCTCTGCTTGATCCATGACTGGAGATTCCTCTAGCAGGATTTTAGCGGATGGATTTGATGAGCAGTCTGCTTTGTCAGGGAGCTCAATTAGAAGATGGTCACTTGGGAAATGGAAAGACGACTGTCCTAAGCCTTTCCGAGAAGCCGCTCCACGTCCGGACTTTGGTCTGCAGCCCATTCGCAGCGGCATATTCACAACGTCATCGGAAGAAGTCCGCAGCAACGATCTTGCGTTCGCCGCCCTGCCCCATCTCGAACGAGAAGGTCTTGCCCGCGTCCGCAAAACGCAGCATCACCGTCTCCATAAATGAGATCCCCATCACTGTCAGCCCATTGACGGAAGCGATCTTATCCCCGAGGTTGAAGCCCGCCTCAGCGGCAGGGCTGCCCTGCGAGACAAACGCCACCGTGAACCCCGGTCCCTCTTTCTGAGCCATCACGATGGCGATGATTCTGCCACAGATGTGTCCGATTGATGTTGAAGAACGGGATGAATCTCAAACTGAGATGCGCAGTACGACCAGCGTCATGTCATCGTGCTGCGGCTCGCAAGCGGCAAAGGCGTCGGCCGCACGAAACAAACGTTGCAACAGTTCCGCGGCGTTCAGTTCCGCGTGCGCCTGCGCCTCGGCGATCATCCGGTCTTCACCCCACTCGTCTTCTGCGGCGTTCATGGCTTCGCTGATGCCATCAGTAAAGGCCAGCAGGATATCGCCGGGGAGCAGGTGAAGCAACTGCTGCTTGTAGGCCGCGCCGGCAAGCAGCCCGACGACGGGGCCACCGTCTCCCAAACGAAACACTTGCCAGGCGCCGTTTTCTTTGCGTAGCACCGCAGGAGGATTGTGTCCGCAATTAACGTAGTGCAATGTGCGGGAGGCGCAGTCCAGTTCGGCGTAGAAGAATGTGGCATAGCGGTTGGTGTCGGACGCGTCGTAGAGAAGGCGGTTGACATTGGCCATCTTGATCCCCAGCCGGCCTGCGCCACTCAGCATTTGACCGCGCAGGCTTGCGTGAAGGCTTGCCATCAACAGGGCGGCGGACATGCCCTTGCCACTGATGTCGCCAATCGCGATACCCAGGCGGTCGCAGCCGTGCTCTGTTGTTCCGCTGGCGGAAGAGATGTTTTCGCCGGGCTCATGTCCTGCTTCTGCCAGCGAGCCATCACGGATGTCTATGAGGTCGTAGTAGTCGCCGCCGACTGCCTGGGCGGGTCTGCAGTGCGCGGCAATCTCTACGCCCGCAACGTTGGGGAACGTCTGCGGGAACAAGCGCTCCTGCACCTCGCGGGCAATCTCGAATTCACGTTCCAGCTTGGCGCGCGACACGGCCTCTTCGGCCAGCGTGGGAATAAGTTTGTAGATGTTGACGAGTATGCCTGATGGCAAAGCCCTGGTGCTGCCGAGCGCAAATCCGCGTGGCAGTGATCCGCCCTCGAAAAAGCGTTTGCCTTTGCCCAGCACAATAGGATTGACCAGCAGAACAACCTCATCCGCCAGTCCGTGATCGAGGAGCACGGAAATCAGCGTCGAGCTGCCCGCGACGACCAGGTCCGGGCCTTTCTTAGCCTTGATGCGTCGAATGCTATCCACGAGGTCCGATCCAATGGCCTCGAATGGACCCCATTCCAAACTCTCCGGCCTGTGAGTTACGACGTACTTCGTCGCCGCATTCAGACGGTCCGTCATGGGAGTCTTCGGTGCTTTCGGCCAGAAACTCGCCAGCAAGTCGTAGGTTCGGCGACCAAACAGCAAGTCGCAGGTCTTGCCGTACATCTCGTTTACTATCTGTAACCCCGCAGGCGAACGATACTGCGCGGTCCAGTCGCCGTATGGGAAATCGTCCTCCGGACCGCTGGTCATCTGGATAACGCCATCGAGCGAGATATGCTCGATGATTTTGAGTTTGCGCATATTGATCTCCTATAAATGCTCGGTTTGCGTCTTCGTGAGGGACTACCAGGCCCGAATGAACGAAGAGCAAGAGCGGCGGACAACAGTTCGACGAAGCTTTCACCGCCAAACGCGGCAAGTGACAGATTGTGCAAACTGGATCCAACGAACAACGAGACAGTAGATTCGACCAGTGATTAAAGTATCGTATTGCCTTGCAACCGATGTACTCGCCGTCTGATTTCTGGACTGGCGTACTCAGCGGCGGTGCATCGACGGACCTATTCGAAGTTTAGAGGCGGTGGTCCAGTGATTTCTCTCATAAACGCGCTTCTGTTGAGTTAGTCGAATGCTACTACGGTGTGCGGCTCGGAAGGAGGACGCCGGGTTTGCGATAAGGCTACAAGAAGCAAGACAGTGCTTGATTGGATTGTGCTATCCCACCCTATGTTGTGCCTGATTGGGGAAAGACAAAAGCAGGTCCTTCTCTCCGTCTGAAAAACGACTCCGTTCAGGATGACGGGCGTTTGTGGGAAGTGGAGCGGCCACGTTTTGGCGGGGTCAGTGGTTTTGGGGTGGGGCGGCTGTGGAGCCGCGGACTACCAGTGTGGTGGAGACGAGGAACTCGCGCTGGGTTTTTGCGCCGGGTTCTGCTTCAGCCTGAAGGCGGAGAGCTTCGAATGCTGCTCGGGCCAGATCGACGCGTGACATGCGAATCGTAGTGAGCGGCGGGAGCGTGTATTCAGCGAATGCGATGTCGTCGAGACCGATGACGGAGAGATCGTGCGGCACGCGGAGGCCCGCCATGTAGGCGGCCCGAAGCACGCCGATGGCGGTCATGTCATTCGAGCAGACGATGGCGGTGGGGCGCTTTGCGAGCTTCTGGAGACGTTCAAAACCGCCAACGCCACCTTTGAGGGTGTGGTCGCACTCGATGATCCATTCTGGATGGATGGGCAGCGCCAGGGCGCTCATGGCTGCGCGAAAGTCGTTTTCACGGGTGATGGCGGAGTGGAGAGTGTGCGGCCCGGCGAGGAAGCCGATTTTACTGTGGCCGAGCGCGGCGAGATGCTCCACTGCGGCGCGGATGCCGGTGGTGTAGTCGAGCAGGATGGTGGAGGATTTCTCGTCGTGCAGCTTGAACTCGGCCAGGACGAGCGGAATGCTGTGCTGCGCAAGCTGATCGAGCTGGTCGAGGACGGACTCCTCTTCGCCGAAGGTGAGCACGGCTACGCCTTCGACTTTGCGCTCGATCATGCGGCGGACGCAGGTGGTGAGCACTGCGGGATCGCTGTTTGAAGAGCTGACGAGAATCTCGTATCCGTTTGCGACTGCGACCTCTTCAAAGCTCTGGATCAGTTCCGGAAAGAAAGGGTTGGTGATGTTTTCAACGATGATGCCGAACAGGCGACTGCGCCCGGAGACGAGTGAACGGGCGTGGGTGTTGGGGAAGTAGTTGAGCTGCTCGATGGCCTGCCAGACACGCTTGCTGAGCCGCTCACTGACGGCGGGTGAGCCGTTGACGGTGCGCGAGACGGTAGCGATAGAGACTTTGGCCAGGGCGGCTACGGTGCGGATGTCTGCGGCCTTTGCAGGCCGGCTGGAGGATCGTTTGCGAGGCACGGAAACATCCTAAATCAATTTAGCAACCGATAAAAAGAGATATCAGAGGGTTGAAGGCTCCCCGGATTTGTGTTCATAAGGTACGGGCTGAAGCCCGTACCCTTCAATTATTGCCGCCGGCGGCGCTGTCTGCGATGAAGAGGCGGAGATCGCGCAGGTTGTGGCCGGTGGGGCCGGTGACGACGGTGTCGCCGAGGGCGGTGAGGAGCGGGCAGGCGTCGAACTCGGCGAGGGCGCGGACAGGATCGTAGCCGAAGACGCGGGCGCGGGCGACGGTGGTGGGGTCGGCGATGGCTCCGGCGGAGCGTGTGTTGCCGTCGATGCCGTCGGTTCCGGCGCTGAGGATGGTAAGCAGGGCGTCAGGATATTTTTCGAGCTCCTGAGCGCAGGCCAGGGCCAACTGCATGTTGCGGCCGCCGGCGCCGGGTGTGCGGTCCATGGTGACGGTGACCTCGCCGGCGGAGATGAGGCAGAGGCGCGGGTGGTCCGCACGCAGCTCATGGAAGCGCGCGAGCAGATAGCGCGCGGCTTCGGCGTAGTCCCAGTCGTCGCAGCTATTGTCCACGGCTACATGGAAGCCGGCTTGCGTGGCTAACATGCGGGCGTTTTCAACCAGATCGTGTGAGGAGAGCAGAATTTCATAGATGGATTTGCGGAAGGCGTCGTCCTCGTCCTTGAGTGCGGCGGTGGAAGTGAGGCGACGCAGGATCATGCCGGGAAATCCGGGGACGGTAAGGCGGGGTAGAAGAGAAGATTTCTCGGGCTTGTTGCCGGGAGATTCGGGCAGGTCTTCGCGCTCAAAGAACTCGCGCACGTTGCGGGGCAGGCGCGGTGCGATGCTGTAGTGGTCGAGGATGGCGCGGACGTCATCCACAGTGGTGTGGTCGGGCGTGGTGGGGCCGCTGGCGAGCGCGTCGAGCGAGCGGACGGGAACGTCGGGCAGGAGGAGCGAGACCTTGCAGGCTTCCGGAGCTGCTATGGCGAGCCGGCCGCCTTTGACGGCGGAAAAATGCTTGCGGAGAGTGTTGATTTCCTGGATGGGAGCGCCGGAGGCAAGCAGCGTTTCATGGAAGGCGACGGTGTCTTCGAGGCTGATCTCCGGATCAAGCGGGAGGTCAATCATGGCGGAGCTGCCGCCGGAGATGAGGAAGAAGATCAGCGTATCTTTTTTCGCTTTTTTGAGCAGGGTAAGCGTGGCGCGTGCCGCAGCGAAGGAATCTTCATTGGGCAGCGGATGACCGCCCTCAAAGTAGCGGATGCGCCAGTTGCGGTGTGTGGGCAGCGGGCTGCCACAACAGATGCCGCGAAGACCCTGGCGGCGTTTCATGCGGTCGAGCAACACGGAGAGCATGGGGCCTGCGGCTTTGCCCATGGCGATGACGAATATGCGTTTGTAGTCGGAGAGATCGATGATGTCCTGACCGCTGCCGTCGGGAATCAGGCGGTGAAGCTGCTGGCCTTCAAAACGCAGGCGACGGTCGAATGCGGACTCGATGCTGCAGGAGGCCAGCGACTCGGTAAATAGCCGCGTCGCGGTGGTGTGCAGGTCTTCGAGGGCCGAGTTGAGAGCTAGATTGCCCGAGAGTGTCATGATTCCAGTTCCTTGAGCCAGGTGGCGAGTTCGCGCTGCATGGCTTCGAGTCTGCCGGTGAAAAAGTGATCGGCGTCCTTCACAAAAATAGTACGCCTGGGCTGGCTGGCCGCCTCTGTGACGGCGAGGAGAGTTTCGCCAGGCGCAAACCGGTCGCGGTCTCCGCTTAAGAAAAGCTTGGGCAAGGTGCAATTGTGCAGGTAAGGATAGTCATAGCTGCGATGATCGGACTGGATGGGCAGGCCGAGAGCGGCGACGGCGCGAATTTCCCCCGAACTACAGCGTGTGCAGCAGGCGGCCAGCGTCATGGCCGCGCCAAAGCTGAAGCCTACGGCTACGATGGGGCGGTGGTACTCGTTTTTGAGCCAGTCGAGCGCGACAGATACGTCTTCGGCTTCATTGCGTCCGTCATAGCTGCCTTCGCTCAAGCCCGTTCCGCGGAAGTTGAAGCGCAGCACTGGCCACTCGAAGCTCCACTCTGGCGCATTCATGGTTTTCATGGCGTGATACACAACCTTGTTGTGCATGGTGCCGCCGCTGGGCGGATGTGGATGAGAGACGAGTGCCGCGAATGGCGCATCCGGCGAGCCTTCATTCAAGATTGCTTCCAGCCTTCCGGCGGGCCCGGCTAGAGGAATGCTGCGCAGAGTGCGTCTTGCAGATGAGATCATGCCTCTCGTTATTGTATGCGCGTGGCTGATGCGAGGTTTTGCAGGCCGTGCGGTATTCTGGCAGAGCTATGCCGAACCCTCCCGCGCCCAGCCCGAATAAGCCCGGTTTGACGAAGCCGGATCTTCCTAAAATCGACCCGCTTGCATTGACGCAGCAACTGGTAGAGATTGATTCGACCACGTATTGCGAAGGTGCTGCGTGTGATTTTCTGGCTGAGTTTCTTGCGGGACGCGGATGGGTTGTGGAGAAGATGGCCGTTCCGCAGGCAGACGAGGGCTGTGATGGGCCGCGGTGGAATGTATATGCCGGACCTGCGGATAGTGTTCCAGAACTGGTTTTTTCTACGCATATCGACACCGTGCCGCCGTATATTCCTTTTCGCGAGGATGAAGAGTTCCTTTATGGACGCGGCGTTTGCGATGCGAAGGGCATCATTGCCGCGCAGGCGGCGGCGGCTGAAGAGCTGCGGGCTGCGGGATTTCAGGTGGGATTATTATTCGTGAGCGGCGAAGAACGCGACTCCGCGGGCGCGAAGGTTGCGAACGAACATCCCAAGGGAAACCGCTTCCTGATTAATGGCGAGCCTACGGACAATCGATTGGCGCTGGCATCGAAAGGCGCGCTGCGCGTGGCTGTGCGGGCAAGCGGCGTGATGGCGCACTCGGCGTATCCGGAACTGGGCGATAGCGCGATTCACAAGCTGGTGCAGGCGTTGGGCAGGATTCTGGAGATTGACCTGCCGGTGACGGAAGACATAGGCCCATCGACGCTCAATATTGGCCAGATTCGCGGCGGACATGCGCCGAATGTGATTGCAGACAAGGCCGAGGCGCACATTCTGGCACGGCTGGTGGGTTCATCGGAGCCGGTCCGCGAAGCTTTTCAGAAAGCTGTGAGTGGATTTGCAGAGGTGGATTTTACGCTCGACATTCCTTTTGTCCGGCTGCGGGCGCTTCAGGGGCTGCCGACGATGATTGCCAAGTTCACTACCGACATTCCGTGGCTTACCAAATGGGGCGAGCCTCTGTTGCTGGGGCCGGGATCGATTCATGTGGCGCACACGCCAAATGAGCGCATCGCCAAGAAAGAGATTCTCGTAGCGGTGGATCTCTACGTCCAGGTAGCAAAGAATCTGCTGGCCTGACGGGCGCGAGAACGTGCGCATTCGCGTTGAGAAAATCTCCGTAAAAATTGACGCAGTGTCCGGATTCCGTCCTGCTATGCTTCGACTGCTGCTCCCCACATTCGAAAGCTCAATATGGAGGAAACATGACAGGGTCCAACTCCGCTACGGTCACGCCGGAACGCATTCTTCAAATGGCCTGGGGCTTTTCCGCGCCACTTATTCTTGAAGCCGCAATCAAGAACCGCGTCTTTGACGTGCTGGACGAAGGGCCAAAGTCGCTAGCGGAAACGGTCCAAACCACGGGCGCTTCTGAGCGCGGGCTTGCGGCGATTATGAACGCGCTGGTTGGGTTTAACTTTCTCGCCAAGGATGTGGATGGGAAATACAGTTTGACCGCGGAGAGCGCGGCGTTTCTGGTGAGCACCAAGCCAAGTTTTCAGGGCGGACTTTTGCGGCATACGAGCGTACAGCTGATTCCGAACTGGCTTGAGCTAAGCGAGGTTGTAAAGACCGGCAAGCCGGCAGAGGCTGTGAATCAGCAGGGAACCGGGACAGAGTTCTTTGAGATATTGGTTCCGGATATTTTTCCACTCAGCTATCCGGGGGCGCAGGATCTGGCGGCGCACTTTGCATGGGCGGGGCATGAAGGAACGGCCAGTGTGCTCGATCTTGGAGCCGGCTCTGGCGTGTGGGGAATTGCGCAAGCGCAGAGCGCACCGAATGTAACCGTAACCGCCGTGGACTGGCCGGGCGTGATCGACGTAACGCGCGCGATCGTGGGAAAGTTTGGGCTGACTGATCGCTTTACGTTTGTTACCGGTGACCTGCAGGATGCGGACTTTGGAAGCGGACACGCGGCTGCAACCGTGGGCCACATTCTGCATAGCGAAGGGGAAGAGCGGAGCAAGAAGCTACTGAAGAGGATATTCGATGCGCTGGCCTCCGGAGGCACGCTCGCCATTCAGGAGTTCCTGGTGAACGCCGAGAGGACTGGGCCGGTCAATGGGTTGATCTTTGCGGTAAACATGCTGGTGAACACAGAAGTGGGCGGAACGTATTCGTTTGAGGAGATTGCAGCATGGCTTTCAGAGGCGGGCTTCACGGATGTGCGCCTGCTGGAGGCACGCGGTCCCTCGCCACTGATTCTTGCTACAAAGCTCTGAGGAATGGCTTGAGCGGGCTGGTTTCGTATGATGGATACTGACAGGAGAAACGCATGTCTTCATCCATTTATGACATTCCGGTCCGCACACTCGAAGGCGCGGATACGTCTCTTGCCCAGTTCAAGGGCAAGGTAGTGCTGGTCGTCAACGTGGCATCGAAATGCGGCCTGACGCCGCAGTACGAGGGGCTGGAGAAGCTCTACAAGGACTTCAAGGACAAGGGCTTTGAGATTGCCGGGTTTCCTTCGAATGATTTCGCTGGCCAGGAGCCGGGGACGAACGAGGAGATTGCGACCTTCTGCACGATGAACTACGGCGTGGATTTTCCGATGTTTGACAAGATTCCCGTGGTGGGGCCTGAGAAGCATCCGCTTTACGCGGCTCTGATTGAGGCGCAGCCCAAGCCAATCAACACCGGGGGAACGGCCTTTGTGGAAGGTCTGACGAAATATCTCGAGAAACATGGGACTTCGCCAAATTCCGCGCCGGAGATTCTGTGGAACTTTGAAAAGTTTCTGGTGAGCAAGACCGGCGAAGTGGTGAGCCGCTACGCGCCGGATACAGATCCGCTGAATCCGACGGTGACGGCGGCCATTGAAGCGGAACTTGCCGCTTAATAGAATGTGCGGCGCGAGATTGCAGCTCGCGCCGCGCAATTATGTTTTTGAAATCAGAATTCGGTCTGGCCTATGGTCATGCGAGGGGCCCGCGCAAATTTTTCCTGGACTGCATCCGCATTGCGAATGAAAAGGGTGTTGCCGTGGCTGTTGTTCTTTCCCTTAAGAGCATGCAGTTCTCTGCGGATCGGATCGTAGAGATAGGTCAGGAAGCCATAGTCGCGCATTGTTTCGAGAATTTTTCCTTCGTCGAAGCCGTAGCGGTTTCCTGAGCCGTTCAGCTCCATGATGATGGAATGAAGCGACGACTTGGAGAGAGTTTCCTTTGCGCCGGCCAGGACCTTTGTTTCAAATCCCTCCACGTCGATCTTGATCATGGATGGAGATTCCGCGGATAAAACCGAGTCCAGTGTGCAGACCGGAACGTGGATGGAAGCCAGGTCGGTTTCATGATCTGCGAGTGCATGATTGCCTGCGTCGTGGTCGCGAGAGAAAAGGATCTCTTCTTCCTGATCGGAGAGTCCCAGATTGAGAGCGGTTACGCGGGACTGAAGCTGATTAATAAAAAGATTGTCGAGCAGCCGGCTATAGGTGGAGGGAACCGGTTCGAAACAATATCCTCGCGATCCGATGAACCCGCAGGCGAGCACAGTATAGGCGCCGGAGTTTGCACCGATATCGATGAAGAGATCCTGCGGCGTCATCGTGTGAAGCACAAATGCCATGTCGGAGAAATCGTGCAGCCCGCAGTAGAGATTCTGGGTCATACCTTTCTCTCCCTGCCGGAGAATGACCCTTACACCGGGCAGCCACTCATACATGACGGGCTTGCCTAATATGCGGCTTCCGATCTGCCAATGAAAATACCGCAGGATAGCCGCGGCTTTGCGGTCCCTGTTCATCGGATGATCCGTAATATATCCCAATGTGCGGAGAAGTGACATGCAGTGCCCCTTCCTATGAGGCCGGAGTGGGTGAAATTCCGGTAGTGGGTTAGTTTGAACTGACCCACTACCGAAATTCCGGAGGGAGAGAAAGCAATTACGTACAGGCCTTTAATATATAGATGCGAATACGGGCAACGAAACAATCGTACGCATAAATAATCCATTCCAGCTTGCAGATGCTAATGAAGCTTAGAATTCCTAATAACTGCTTCATATACTAAGAAATCTTTAACAATTCAATTATTTGGGAGAGTTTTAACGGCGTAGGCTCTCGTACGCCTTTTGGCAATCGCAAGCGACCGCGGTTATTCTCAACCTATGTCTGAGGATACTTCTCCATCTACTGAGCTGAAAAATTCGCTGCAGCATGCAAACTCTTCCTATCTGCGCTCCGCGCAGCACCAGCCTGTGCAGTGGCATGCGTGGGGACAAGATGCGTTTGACCGTGCGCAAGCGGAGGATAAGCCGATTCTGCTCGACATTGGCGCGGTGTGGTGCCACTGGTGCCATGTGATGGATCGCGAATCCTATGAAGATCCCGAGCTGGCGACGATTATTAATGACCATTACATTGCCGTGAAGGTGGACCGCGATGAGCGTCCGGACGTGGACGCGCGCTACCAGGCTGCGGTTTCAGCCATCAGTGGGCAGGGCGGCTGGCCGCTGACGGCATTTCTTACGCCGGATGGGCGTCCGTATTTTGGCGGTACATATTTTCCTCGCGAGGACCGCTACGGGAGGCCCGGTTTTGGCCGCGTGCTGCTGACCATTGCGCAGGTGTGGAAGGATCGTCGCGATGAGGCTCTGGAGTCTGCATCGAGTGTGATGGCTGCGATTGAGCATAACGAGAGCTTTTCGGGTCGTGGCACGGGCCAGTTGACGTTGGCGCTGGTGGATAAGGTTGCGGGTTCGGTGTTGGCGAAGTTCGATTCACGCAATGGCGGCTTTGGCTCGCAGCCAAAGTTTCCGCATCCGGCGGCGCTGGACCTGCTGCTTGAGATTGCCATGAGCCGCGACAATGACGACGCGCGACAGGCATTTCTGGTGACGCTCGAAAAGATGGCCAAGGGCGGCGTCTACGATCATCTGGCCGGCGGATTTCATCGTTACAGCGTGGACGAGCGCTGGGTGGTGCCGCACTTCGAGAAGATGCTCTACGACAACACGGAGCTGTTGCGGAATTATGTACATGGCTTCCAGAGTTTTGTCCGCGAGGATTTTCGCCAGACAGCGCTTGAGATTGTGGGATGGCTGGACTCTACGATGACGGACCGCGAGCGTGGCGGCTTCTATGCCTCGCAGGATGCGGACATTGATCTGGATGACGACGGCGACTACTTTACCTGGACGCTAGATGAAGCCCGCACGGCGCTGGACGCTGACGAGTTGGCGGTAGCTGCGGCGTGGTTCGACATTGGCGACCTAGGCGACATGCATCACAATCCGGCTAAGAATGTGTTGTACATTAAGCTGACGCTGGAGCAGGTGGCGAAGCAGACGGGCAAGATCGAGGCCGAGGTGGAGAAGCTGATTGCTTCTGCCAAGGACAAGCTGCTGGCTGCACGTAAGCTGCGTCCGACGCCGTTTATCGACCGCACGCTCTATACAGCATGGAATGCGATGGCTGTGACTGCGTATCTGGAAGCTGCGCGCGTGCTGCGGCTGGATGCGGCGCGTGACTTTGCGCTGCTGACGCTGCGCCGGTTGCTGGCCGAAGCATGGGATGAGAATGCCGAGTTGGCGCATGTCATTGCTTACCCGGATGGCGCGCCTGCGGAGCGCATCGCCGGAACGCTGGATGACTATGCCTTTACGATTCACGCGTGCATTGATGGATGGTTTGCCAGCGGCAGTATGGAGTTTTACCACGCAGCGATCAAGTTGGCGGATGCGATGATCGAGCGCTTCTACGACCAGACCGGCGGAGCGTTTTATGACGCAGCTCCGCCGAAAAAAGGAACTGTGCCACTGGGCGCGCTCATAGCGCGCCGCAAGCCGCTGCAGGATGCGCCCACGCCTGCCGGCAATTCTACGGCGGCTTCTGCACTGCTGCGATTGGAATCGCTCTCCGGCAAGGAGCAATACCGCGATGTTGCAGAGGATACGCTGACCTCATTTGCGGGCATTGTGGAGCACTTTGGTCTGTATGCCGGAAGCTATGGGCTTGCGCTGGAGCGCCTGCTGCTTGATCCGTTTGAAGTTGTCGTGGTGGGATCCGGCTCAGATGCCGCTCTACTTGAGGCGATGGCCGTGGCTCGGTATGCCGTGAACAAGACGGTTACACGCATCGGCCCGTGGAGGCTTACGCCAGACGGTATTCCAGATGCATTGGCCGAGATGCTGCTGAACGTGCCTGCGCCGGAGAATGCTTCCGTATGGGCGATGGTCTGCCGCGGCCGCACCTGTCTTCCGGCTATCACGGACCCCGAGGAGCTGCTGAAGGTGCTGTCAGAAGACAGAGTTCGAGAGACGCGCCCTTGAAGGTGGCGTCTAGGTTTAGGTCTGTTTATTCCTCGCGCATCAGCGTGGAGGGATTAACGCTGAGCGCACGGCGCGCCGGAATGCAGGTTGCGATGCCGCCGAGCAGAATCATGGTGACGACAACGCCGATAAGCACCAGCGGATCACGCGAGTTGGCGTTCACGACAATGCGGCTCAAGAGCGGCGTGGCTGTCAGTGCTGCAAGAATGCCGAGTACGGAACCGATTGCGAGCAGCGCTAGTGGCCTGCCAACTGCAGAGCGCAACAATTGAGTGCGGCGCGCGCCAAGCGCTACGCGGATTCCCAGTTCTTTCATTCGCTTGCTCACGCTGTAGGCTGCCATACCGAAGATGCCGGTGATGGCGAGCATTGCTGCGAGCATACCCATGATGCTCAATGCTTCGGCGGCGGTGCGGGCTGGAAACATGACGTTGTTGACGGCGTACTGCCATGGCGAAATCTGTACGGGCAGTCCTGGCGCAATGCTGCTCATTGTGCGCTGCAGTGTTGCTGCAATTTCGTTTTGCGGCAGATGAGAGCGTACCACCAGTGATGTGAAGCTCCGAACCATCTGCGCTGAGGATGTGTATAGAGCAGGCTCGGATTCTCCGCCGAGATTTGCATGACGCAGGCCGCCGTATTTGCCGTCTTCGGAGACGCCGACGACGATGTAAAGATCGCCGAACATGGAAAACTTTTGGCCGACAGCGGGAGCACCGTTGAACATCTTCCGCGCGAAGGTTTGATTCACGATCGCCGCGAAGGGCTTGCGTGTGGCGTCGTCGGCCCACGTGAAGCTGCGTCCGGAGAGCAGCCGCGTGCCTGCTGCAGTGAAGTATCCGGTCGAGACGGGATAGATGCGCGTGGACAGCACTTCGTTTCCCAGGTGTTTGTCAGGCGCTTCAGGGCGGTAAATTGGAATTCCCTGCATTCCTCCGCCGGCCAGCGGGGCAAAGTTAACAGTGCCTGCCGCTGTTACGCCAGGAATTTGCATTGCTGCGTCGATCATGGCCTTCTGTTTCAGCAGCGCATCGTTGCCATCGATGCCCATCATGCTCAGGTCCTGATTTGCTAACGTCACACCTTTCGGATCAATGCCCAGAGGCACGGCCAGAAGGCGCTGCATCGATCGCACGGCTACCAGCGATGAGGCCACTAACAGGGTGCAGATGGCAATCTGCGCGCCCAGCAACAGATCGCGAACGGCAAAGCGGCGTAACCCCGAAGTTGCCACGGGCGTGTTCTTTATCGAGCGGATGGGCTGGGCGCTCCATGCCTGCCGTGCCGGAATCAGTCCGAAGAGCAGACCACTAGCCAGGGATAGTCCCGCTGCCACAGCAAAGATTTTCCAATCCAACGTGATGGTGGGCAGCGTCTCTCCGCCGTCGCCTCCGTAGAGCGGGTCGTAGCGATTCAGGAAGTGGAGCAGCAGTCCTGCTCCGCCCATCCCCGCGGCTCCGCCAATCAGCGCTACCAGCACTGACTCTGTGAGCAACTGGCGCAGCAGACGGCCTCGACTCGATCCCAGCGCGGCGCGCAGTGCCAGCTCCCGTGTGCGGTCACTGGCGCGCGCGGCAAAGAGGCTCGCCAGATTGGTACACGCGGCCAGCAGAACCATTCCGGCGAGAGCCATGATGCCGAAGACGAACTTGTAAATCATCTCTGATTCATCGCCTTCGAGACCGGGCCTTACGAGCCGGGCGGACTGGTCCTGATCGGTCTGCGGATACTCGCGGGCCAGATCAGCGGCGATGCGGTTCAGGTCATCAGTGGCCTGCCGCGCGGTGACGCCGGGCCTGATGCGGCCCAGCACGGAAACGGGCGTTACTAGGCGGTCATGATGAAAATCCCAGCCTTCGGCCTGCTCCTCATTCACCATCGGAATCCAGTAATCCGGCCAGTAGAAACGCTCGGTGCCCTGAAACTCAGGCGGAGCTATGCCAATCACGGTGAAGGGATGCTTATTTACCTCGACGGCAGCTCCGAGGATATGCGGGTCTGCGTTAAATACGTTGTGCCAAAGCCGGTCGCTGAGGACGATGTAAGGTGCGGAGTTCGGCCCATGTTCATCGGCTGCGTGAAAAAAGCGCCCCAGCTCCGGTTGAACGCCGAGCATGTCGAAATAATTGCCCGTTACGTCATAGCCCGAGATGCTGTGCAAGGCGTTCTGCCAGCGAAGGCCCACGCCTGACATGCCGTACACCGCAGCCATGTCAGTGAATGTGGTGTTGCGCCGTTTGTAATCCTCGTAGGCCGGGATGGATTGTGCGCTGGCCATCCATTCTTTGTGGTTGATCTGGTAGAGGCTTTCCGGATCGGCTACGTGCAGCGGATCAAGAATGATGGCGTTGAGCACGCCGAAGACAACGATATTTGCGCCGATTCCGAGAGCCAGCGTGATGATTGCTGTCAGCGCAAAGCCGGGCGAGCGGCGCATCTGCCGTAGGGCGTAGCGCACATCACGCCAGAGGCCGCCGATGCCGAGCGCCATATCTGCGCCTGCAGTTCGTTCTTTCATCACGACAGGATTCCCGAAACGGACTAGCGCATCACGGCGCGCCTCCTGCGGCGTCATGCCGCTGGCGATATTGTCTTCTGTCCGCAAGGCGATGTGCGCTTCAAATTCCGCATCCAGCTCGCGGTCCACTTGCGAACGACCGATGAGATTTGCCATGCGACGCAAAAGCCCCATCGGTTTTCTTACCAATCTTCGCGGAGCAGCCGCGACGGATGTATGTGGAGTGCGCGCTGTGCGGGAGCCCATGTTGCTACAAGCCCGACCAGCAACATGACCATAACTGTGCCGGCGAGAACTACGGGATCGAGCGGCGTGGCCTGGTAGACGATGAAGGCGAGCACGCGCGTGGCCGCCATGCCCAGCAGCAGTCCGGCTACCGATCCGATGGCCAGTAAGCGCAAGGCTCCGCCGAGAGCAGAGCGCAGGACTTGTATGCGATCCGCGCCAAGGGCAATGCGAATGCCCATCTCTTTGAATCGCTTGCTCACGGAGTAACTGGCCATGCCGAAGATGCCGGTGATGGCCAGCACCGAGCCGAGCAGGCCCAGTACTCCGAGCGAGACAGCGGCGGCGCGCGCTGCAAATAATGCGCTGTTCAGCGATTCATGCCATGTGGTGAGCGTGAAGAGCAGGCCGTCGTCTAGACCGTGAATGGCTGCGCGCAGGGCTGCCGCGTTGTTTTGCGGGTCGCCCGCAGTGCGGGCCACCAGCCAGGTGGAACTGGTAGGTGACTGGGCCAGCGGCTGGAAGAATGCGGGCTTTGTTTCCTCTGTGAGTGTGATGTATTTTCCGTCTTCCACTACGCCGACGACTTCAAAGCGCTGCTTTCCCGAGTCGTGCAGAAAATGTTTGCCAATGGCCTTGTCAACCGAGCCAAAGAGCTTCTGCGCAAATGTGCGATTGACCACGGCCACAGCAGGCGCATTGTTGCCGTCGTGCCAGGTAATGTCGCGCCCGGCCAGCAACGTAGTGCCCGCGGACTGAAAGTAACCAGGAGAAACGGAGTATTGCACTGGTTCTGCCACCGCATTCGATGCGCGGAAGTCGGTTGCGCCGTCCGCAAAGATGGCGGTTTCGCTAAACCCGAGACCGAGTGGAATATTGCTGATGAGCCCGGCGGATTGCACGCCTGGAACCGTAGCGGCTGTATCCAGCATCCGGCGCTGCATGGCTGCAACGCGATCACCCTCGTAACCGGCCATGCGCAGTTCTGTATCCACCAGCAGGGCACGATCAGGCTGAAAGCCGAAGTTCGAATGCATGGAGCGCTCAAGGCCGCGCACGGCGACAAGCGACGAGGTCATCAGCACAGCGCAGACTGCGACCTGCACGATCAGAAGTACATCGCGTAACCCTGGCAGGCGCTTCCGGCGCGTAACGGCAGCGCCGGTCTTGACCACTTCCCACGGAGCCGTACCGAAGATTTGCCGAATGGGAGCCAGGCCGCAGAGCAGGCCGCTCATCAGCGCCAGCAGAACTGCGACCGTGTAAGTGCCGACATCCGGATTGACCTGTACGCGGATGGGGAAGTTCGGCATGGGCTGCCATACGCTCAGGCCGCGCAGAAGGACGGAGCTTGCAGCGATACCGGCAGTTCCGCCAAAGAGGGCGATCACCAGCGCCTCAGTCAAAATCTGGCGCAGAATGCGGGCTCGCGTTGAGCCAAGCGCCACGCGCATGGCAATCTCTCTCGCGCGATCCGCTGCCCGTGCTGAAAAGAGGCTGCCGAGATTGGCGCATGCGGCTAGCAGAATCAGCCCTGCCAGCAGCATCAGCCCGCTCACAAAAGCGCGTATAGGCCCGCCCAGCATGTTGCCCATCAGCCCCGGCTGAACCAGTGCGAATTGCAATCCGTCATCGTCCTTCGGATAGGTTTTCTGTAAGGCCGCTGCAATGGCATTCAGCTCGCCGGTTGCCTGTGCAGCGGTGACCTGCGGCTTGAGACGGCCGATCATCTCAAGGCTGCGGTCACCGCGGCTCTTCAGATCGTCATCCATTGCAATCAGAGGCGTATCTACTACTGGAACCCAGAAATCTGGCACAAACATCAGCTCAGAGCCGTGAAACTTTGGCGGAGCCACGCCCAGAATGCTGTAGGAGTGCCGGTTTAGCTCGACTGTTCGTCCCACCACAGCCGCATCACTGTGAAAACGCGTGCGCCAGTAGTCGTAGCTCAGCACAATGTATGGAACGGCATCCAGCCCATGCTCGTCCGAGGAATGAAAGAACCGCCCCAGGTAAGGCTGTACGCCCAGCACATCAAAATAATTTCCGCTTGCCTGGTACATCCAGACGTGGCTGGGATTGCTCCCGGTATTCATCGCTGCCTCGCCGATGATGTAGACAGCAATATCCTCGAAGCTATGATTGCGCTGGCGAAGGTCAAGGTAATCCGGGTAAGAATTCATGGGGAAGCCGCGCTGCTCAATCATGTAGAGGCGGCGCGCACCGGGCAGGTCCAGCGGCTTGAGCACCAGCGCATTCAGAATGCTGAAGACCACGGCGTTTGCGCCGATGGCTACCGTCAGCGTGACAATTGCCGTCAGCGCAAAGCCGGGAGAGCGCCGCAGTTGCCGCACCGCGTAGCGCACGTCGCGCCAGAGGCCGTCGATGCCGAGCGCCATATCCGCCCCTGCGGTTCGTTCTTTCATCACTGCAGGATTCCCGAAGCGGACGAGCGCATCGCGGCGTGCTTCGCGCGGCGTCATGCCACCGGCGATGTTGTCTTCAGTCCGCAGGGCGATGTGCGCTTCAAGCTCGGCGTCCATGTCTGATGCGAGGCGCGAGCGGTGAAATAGATTGCCGATTCGACGAAATAATCCCATGACGCCTCCTTATGCGTAGCGCAGCATGGCGCGCACGCCCTTAACCAATAACTCAAAGCTTTCTTCAGCTTCCTTGAGTTGTTTGCGGCCGGCAACGGTGAGCCGATAGTACTTTGCCTTACGGTTGGTCTCGGTCATGGCCCACTCGGAGCCAATCCATCCACTTTGCTCCATACGGTGCAGAGCCGGATAGATCGATCCTTCTTCCACCTGCAGCAACTCGTCAGAGGCAATTTGAATATGCTGCACAACGCCATAGCCATGCAGCTTGCCGCGCTGCGCCAGTGTCTTGAGCACCAGCAGGTCCAGACTTCCCTGCAGATCGTTTCGTGCCATGATGCACCCCTTTACGTCTAGGTATGAAGATACGGTATGCCTAGAAGTAAAGGGTTGTCAAGAGATTGTCATGACTGTATTTTTCGGATGATCAGACTCCTTCACCGGTAAACGGATTTACCTCCTTTGGCTTTAGAGTGGTGGGATCGGGATGCGCAGCTGCTTCCGGCTCCGGATGTTGCGTAGGAGCGACGCCGCTCAAAGTTTTACTATCTCCCCCTCCGAAGGTCTGGAAGACGCGATTCGGATCGCCGGGCAGCATGCGATTTTGCTCGAGAGCGTTGCGGACGCGGCGTTGGAATTCACGCACGGGCCCGTATTGTTGCTGCGCCTTGGTTTTAAAGACTACGGGAAAGATAAGCTGCGAGCCCTTCATGGAATCCACGCCGAGAATCTGCGGATCAGCAAGGAAGAGATTCTTGAATTGCGGATCATTCCGTATGTCGGCGGCAATTGTGTTGAGGAGCTCCATGACTTTGCTGGGATCAGCGGAAAAATCCACGCTGACGGATATGGTGGCGACGGAGAAATCCGCGCTCTGGTTGGCTACGGTGGTGATCTGCGAGTTCGGAATCACATAGAGTGTGCCGTCACCGCCGCGCACGCTGGTCTTTCGCAGCGTCATGGACTCCACGGTGCCGCTGAGCCCGGCTACCGTAACGACATTGCCCACGCTGAACTGGTCTTCGACGAGGATGAGCGTGCCGTTGAGCACGTCCTTCACGATGCTTTGCGCGGCTAGGCCAAGAGCCACTCCGGCGATGCCGGCAGAGGCGAGCAGCGGGCCCAGGTCGATGCCGATCGAAGCGAGAATCTGCAGGACCAGGAAGCCAAGGATAATTGCCATGCCGGTGGCTCGAACGATTCCGGAGAGCGTGCGAACCTGTGACAGGCGTGCGGGGTTGGGATGCTTTTCGGCCATGCGTACGGTGCGGCCAGTGATGAAGCCGAGCAGGCGGCTCAGCGCAAAGGCAATGATGATCATGACGACCAGGTGGGGCAGTCGCCGATGCACGAATTCCTGTGAGTCGACTATCCATTCATCGAGTACCCGGCCCATAAAGCGGCCTTCGGCGAAGATTCCGTTACGAAGGAATAAAAAAGCAAGATCGGGCATGAAGAAAGTTCTCCTTATGGAATATTATTTTCAGGCTGCCTCAAAGACCGATGCGAACAGAGGCTGCGCAGGTGTACAAGATAAGAGAAGGTGTGCGCTGCTACTCTCTCCGATGCGCGGAACCGGCGGGCGGTTTTCGCGCGGCACGCCTTGAGCGGGAGGTTACTGTGCGCTCCAACATCCATCGCATGTCCAGCCCAGGTTTTGACTCAGATTCCAGCTCAACCGTTTCGCGCATTCGATGGAAGTCTATTGCCGCGATAGCGGTTCTGCTTGCGGTCGGAGCGTTGCCCTGCGGCCGAAGCCAGCAAAGCCCCTCTCAGAGCGAGCCAAAGCAAACTCCGGCTGCATTGAAGACTTCCGATTCCACACCAGCTCCGGCAGAAACGCCTGCCAATCAGCAAGAGCAGCGTGCGGCCAAGGAGAGCGCCGATCTTCTGAAGCTGGCTACGGAGCTGAAGGCCGCGGTGGCTAAGAGCTCCAAGGACACGCTTTCATTGGCTGTTATCCGCAAGGCGGACGAGATTGAACGCGTAGCGCGAGGTATGAAGGACAGATACAGGGCAGACGCCGGGGTGAACTGACTGGCGGGTCTGGTGATCCGAAAGGCGACAGGAGGCAGGCGCGATGAATTGTAGTCGATTACTCGCACGGAAAGCTGAGTATGCTCTGGCGCTGCTCATAATGGTCGTCATCGCACTTGCATGCCAGGCGCAGTCGGTGGGCAATAATAACCTAGACCGCTTTCCGAAAATGGATCCCATGGACAACGAGGATATGACGCAGGAGATGCGCCGGATGCACCTGCTGAATGCCGCGCGGCAAAAATCCATGGTCTCTGATGCCGAAAGGCTCCTGGCGCTGGCCCGAGAGTTGAACGCCGGCGTGGGTGCGGGCGGCAATGCGCTTTCAGCCGGGCAGAGAATGAGGATGGCGGCGGATATTGAAAAGCTGGCGCACAACGTAAGGGAGAAGATGAGTTATGTGCCTGGGACCCCTTCGGCTCCGCCGCCGCTCCGTCCGTCCTCGAACTCCTGGCCGCAATAATCCACAGGCAGGCATCCCGGGCGGAAATTCGCTCCCAATAGTACAATCATGGGTGGCTTTGCCTGGCTCGGCGACGAGTCGATGGTTCGATCTGTAACGGGAGAGTAAAAGGGAATGGGACTCGCAGTTTCCGGTATCCGCCTGTCCGAAGGAATTTCGGCTTCCGGCAGCCTCGCTCCAGAGGTTCTTGTGGATATCTATCGGCTGATGTACCTTTCCCGCCGCATAGACGACCGCGAGATTCTGCTGAAGCGCCAGCAGAAAATCTACTTCCAGATCTCAGGCGCCGGACATGAGGCGCTGCAAATAGGTGCTGCGCTGGCGTTGCGCTCCGGATATGACTGGTTCTTTCCCTACTACCGTGATCGCGCGCTGTGCCTCACGCTGGGCGTAACACCGGAAGAGATGTTTCTGCAGGCCGTGGGTGCGGCGACAGACCCGGCCAGCGGCGGACGGCAGATGCCGACGCACTGGGGCGACCGCAAGCTGCACATTGTCAGCACTTCATCCTCTACCACTACACAGCTACTGCATGCCGTTGGCTGCGCGGAGGCCGGCCTCTACTTCAGCCGTCATCCTGAAGCTGCGAAAAAGGTCTCCGGCGATTATCGCGAATTTGCCGATGTTACGTTCCATGGCGACGAGATTGCGCTGGCCTGTGTGGGTGAGGGTTCCACCTCACAGGGCGAGTTCTGGGAGGCGATGAATACCGCTTCCAACAAGAAACTCCCCGTCATCTTTTGCGTGGAAGACAACGGTTATGCCATCAGCGTGCCGGTGGAGGTGAATACTCCCGGTGGCAATATTTCGCGGCTGGTGGCGAACTTCCCGAATTTCTACTTTGCGGAAGTGGATGGCACCGACCCCGAAGTGACGCTGCGGGCTTTTCAGGCAGCTGCAGAGCATTGCCGTGCGGGCAAAGGTCCTGCGCTGGTGCATGGGCACGTTGTGCGGCCGTACTCGCACTCGCTGTCAGACGATGACAAGCTGTACCGTTCTGCCGAGGAACGCGAAGCGGATGCGATGCGCGATCCGCTGACGCGGATGCAGATGCGCCTGCTGCGTGAGGGCGTTCTGACTGCTGAGCAGATTACGGCACTAGAGCATCAACTGGATGTCGAAGTGGCCGAGGCTGCCGAGCGCGCGCTGGTCGCGCCATTGCCGGAGATCGAGAGCATCACGAAGCACGTCTACTCCGAGAATCTCGATCCTACTCGCGCTGCCTTTGCCACAGAGCGGCCGGTGGAAGATACCGAGAAGAAGACTCCGCGTACGATGGCCGACCTGATCAATGCCTGCCTGCATGATGAGATGGCGCGCGATGAGCGCGTGATTATCTACGGCGAAGACGTGGCGGATGCGAGCAGGGAAGAGGCCTTGAAGGAAGCCAAGGGCAAAGGCGGCGTTTTTAAGCTGACCGCGGGACTGCAGACGGCCTTTGGTTCAGAGCGCGTCTTTAATTCGCCGCTGGCTGAAGCGAACATCGTTGGCCGGGCTGTGGGCTATGCCGTGCGCGGCATGAAGCCTGTGGTCGAGATTCAGTTCTTTGACTATATTTGGCCAGCCGTGCACCAGATTCACAACGAACTGGCTGTGATGCGGTGGCGCTCGAATGGCACATTTGCAGCGCCTGCGGTGATTCGTGTGCCCATTGGCGGCTATCTTACCGGCGGAGCTATTTATCACTCGCAGTCCGGCGAGAGCATCTTTACGCACATTCCCGGCCTGCGCGTCATTTTCCCATCAAACGCATTAGACGCGAATGGCCTGCTGCGCACGGCCATCCGTTGTGACGATCCGGTTCTCTTTCTGGAGCACAAGCGGCTTTACCGGGAAACCTACGGCCGCGCGCCGTATCCGGGGCCCGATTTTGCCATTCCGTTCGGCAAGGCGCGCACGGTGCGGCCCGGCAAAGATATGACGATTGTGACTTACGGCGCCGTCGTGCCGCGCGCTTTACAGGCTGCTGAGAAGGCGAAGCGCGAGCACAATATCGATGTGGAACTGATTGATCTGCGGACGCTAAACCCCTACGACTGGGAGGCGATTGCGGAGTCGGTTCGCAAAACCAGCCGCGTGATTGTGGCGCATGAGGACATGCAGAGCTGGGGTTATGGGGCGGAGATCGCGGCGCGCATTGCGGATGAGCTCTTTGAGGATCTGGATGCGCCCGTTAAGCGCGTGGCCGGCATGGATACTTTTGTGGCCTATCAGCCGATTCTGGAGGACGTGATCCTGCCGCAGCCGGAGAAGATTCTCCGGGCTATCGTGGATTTGCGTGCCTATTAGTTCTACACCTATTCATCCGCGCAGCTACAATACTGGGATGGCTCAGCACATGTACCGCGCGCAGCGGCGGAAGGCGGTTCCGGCCGCATGAAGTCATTTTTCCGGCTCCTGCGCTTCGGGCTGCCATACACCCTTTATTGGCTTCCGGGCGTGGTGCTGCTTGCAGCGGTGGGCCTGCTCGATACGCTGCGCGTGGCGTTGTTTGTGCCAATTCTAGGTGCGGTGCTCAAGCCGGGAAATGGGTCCAGTTCATTGGCACTCTTTCCCTTTGCTCCCCCAGGGTGGCAATTCGACATCCATAAGTTTGTTCCTCAGCGAATGCACAATGACTGGGCCGTTGTGGCTTTCGCGCTCATCGGCTCTACGATTCTGAAGGGTCTGTGCGATTACGCCGGTACTTATCTGGTGAATTACGCGGGCTTCGGCACTATTACTGATCTTCGCAACAAGCTTTACGAAGTTACTCTGCGGCGCTCGGCCAGCTTTTTCCAGAAACATCCCACCGGAACCATTCTCTCCACGCTCATCAATGATGTAGACAAGGTGCAGACCGCGGTCAGCACTGTGCTGGGCGATTTTCTGCAGCAGTTCTTCACCTTTCTCTTTACCGCGGGCCTGGTGGTTATGCTGGGCAAACACCTGAGCTGGCTGCTGCTGCTCTTTGTTCCGGTTGTCATCACATCGGCGCGGCGTATTGGCCGCTCTGTGCGCACACGTACGCGCACGGGCCAGGACAAGCTCGCCGAGATCCAGAACATTCTGCATGAGACCGTCACCGGTCACCGCATCGTGAAGGCATTTAACACGGAGCTGCAGGAGATTCTGCGCTTTGAGAACGCGGCCCTGCGCCTGCTGCGCGCCAATCTTCACAGCGTACGCGTCCAGTCGATCAGCTCACCACTGATGGATACGATTGGCGCCATCGCCATTGCGCTGCTGCTCTGGATTGGCCGTAATGAAATCAATCACGGCCACATGACCGCCGAGGTTTTCATCCCCTTCATCATCGCGCTCTTCAAGCTTTACGATCCAGTGCGCCGCTTTGCCTCTTACTACAACAGCTTTCAGCAGGCGCTTGGCGCGTCGACGTCGATCTTTGCTTTCTTTGACACCAAGGATGAAGTGAGAGAACGGCCTCGCGCAGCCACGCTGCGGCAGTTCAAGCAGTCGATTCGCTTTGAAGATGTGGGTTTCTCCTATTCAACGGAAGAAGGCGAGCACCAGATCCTGCATAACGTGGATCTCAAAGTGCAGGCCGGTGAGATGCTGGCGCTGGTTGGTCCCAGCGGCGCGGGCAAGTCCACCCTGGTGAATCTTATTCCGCGATTCTTCGATGTAACCTCCGGACGCATTCTTATTGATGACCACGATCTGCGAGATCTAACGCTTGCTTCACTGCGCAAACAGGTGGCGCAGGTGACGCAGGAGACGATCCTCTTCAATGACACGGTGCGCAACAATATCGCCTACGGCCAGCCGGATGCGAAGCCCGAGGTGGTGGAGCAGGCGGCGCGTAACGCATTCGCACATGATTTCATTCTCAAGATGCCGCAGGGCTACGACACTGTGATTGGAGAAAAGGGCTTTCGCCTCTCCGGTGGCGAGCGTCAGCGTATCGCGATTGCGCGCGCCATTCTGAAGAATGCGCCGATCCTGATTCTTGACGAGGCCACTTCAGCACTTGACGCTGAAAGCGAATCGCTGGTGCAGGTGGCTTTGGCTAACCTGATGCAGAATCGCACTGTGGTGGTCATAGCGCATCGGCTCGGCACTGTGCGGCGCGCCAACCGCATTGCGGTGCTGGAAGAAGGCCGCATTACGGCCATTGGCGCGCATGAGGAGCTGCTGGACGCTTCGCCCACGTATCACCGTTTGTACCAACTGCAGTTTATGGATATGCCGGAATCAAAGCCGGACCAGATGGAGCACGCGCTTTGATAAGACTGAAAGGAACTACGGAATGCCGCTTTATTCGATGACCGGATATGCACGCGCACAGGCGCGGGTGAACGATCAGCTTGGCTACACGCTCAGCGTGAAAAGCGTGAATCATCGCTTTCTGGATGTGCAGCTTCGGCTTCCTTCCGGCCTGGACGCGCTGGAGATGGAATTACGACGCGCGCTCAAGGAACATCTTGTGCGTGGCCACGTGGAGCTGACACTTTCCGTGGAGCGCACCGCACAGCAGACGTCCGGCTTTAATCGCGAAGTTGTCGCTGCTTATGTCGAAGCCTTTCGCGCCGCACAGAAAGAATTCTCGCTTACCGGCGAGCCCGATCTAAACACGATTCTCCGCATGCCGGGTGCTCTCGAATCCAATCACCGCAACTCGGGCGAGGACGAATCCGAGGCACTCACCGCAAGCGTCAGCGCACAGATTGGCGCGTTGCTCCAGCAGTTGAAGGCTATGCGCGCTCGCGAAGGCGAATCGCTTGCGGCCATCCTGCATGGCTCGCTGGACCGGCTTGCGCAGGCTGTGGAAGGCGTGGCGCAGCTTCGTCCGGAGGTGGAGCAGCGTTATCAGGAACGGCTGACGCAGAGGCTCAGCGCGGCGGCGGGTTCGGAGTTCAGCCGCCAGCGCGTACTGGAAGAGGTCGCAGTGCTCGTCGATCGCAGTGACATTGCAGAAGAGCTGGCGCGCATGACTACGCACATTGGCCATTTCCGTGAGTTGCTCGTATCCGGCGGGGAAACGGGCAAGAAGCTCGATTTTCTGCTGCAGGAGATGAACCGCGAGGCCAACACGCTGCTTTCAAAGACTGGCGGGGTGGGCGGCAAAGGCACGCGGATCACGGAACTGGGGCTCGCCATGAAGGCGGAGATCGAAAAGGCACGCGAGCAGATTCAGAACGTAGAGTAGCTGCGGCAGAATTCAGGAAAGGAACCGGCAAGGACTCATCGTGGCAGGCATTCTATTTATCATTTCCGCTCCCTCAGGCTCCGGCAAGAGCACGCTGGTCAGCGAACTTCGCAAGCAGGTCAGCGGCGTGGATTTTTCCATTTCATGGACGACGCGGCCTCCCCGCGGCTCAGAGCAGGACGGCCGCGAATACCACTTCACGGACCGCGCCACCTTTGAGCACATGATTGCGGGGGGCGAGTTCATGGAGCATGCCGAGGTCTTTGGTAACTACTACGGCACAAGCCGAGGGTCGCTGGATGCCGCGCGGCACCAGGGACATGATCTGCTTCTCGACATTGACGTGCAAGGCGCGCTGCAGGTTCGCAGATCCATGCCGGAAGCGGTCAGCATCTTCATCATGCCGCCTAACCCCAAGGTTCTCCGCACGCGGCTCCGCAACCGCTTCCGAGCAGAAGGCCAGGTGAACGAGGCCGATCTTTACCGCCGACTGTCGGAAGCCAGCAAGGAGATTGAGAATTACCGCGAATACGGATATATTCTCGTCAACGACATCCTGGACCGCGCGGTAGCCCAATTGGAAGCGATTGTGCAGGCCGAGCGGTATTATCGCAACAGCGAACCCATTGCACTCCGTGCCAGCAGAGTGTTGGAAGTGGCGGCAGCATGCCGAATGGCCAACTCCACGGAGCGGCTGAAACCAGTGCTTGAGGCCTTCGGGATTCTCAATCCCAACGGCCAACAACAATTGAACTTTGATGCGGGTTCGAATCCAATTGATCCTGTAAAGGATGGTCTGGATGAGGACGAAGATGACGGCTAGGAGAGTTCCCATGCGGATTGAAACCCAGTTTGATTCCAACTATCGCAAGGTGCTTGTTGCGGCCCGCCGGGCGCGCCAGTTGCAGAGCGGGACGCAGGCGCTTGTCAACAGCCCCTCGACCAAGTTCTGCCGCATCGCCCAGGATGAGATCGAAGCGGGCAAGATCTCTTACATCAAGAAAGACATTCCTGTGATGAAGCCGCCGGTGGATGAGTCGGGCCTGCCGATCAGAGCATAAACAAGAGATCAGAGATCGGTTGTCAGAGATCAGCGTTTCGTCTCTCGCGCAGTGAAGCTGATCTCTGACCACTGTTCTACAATCTATTTATGCGAGTCACAGTCGGCGTCTCCGGCGGCATTGCCTCTTATAAAGCCGCAGAACTGGTGCGCGCGCTGCAGCGCCAGGCGCTTGAGGTCCATGTCGTGATGACGGAGGCTGCTATACGCTTCGTCCAGCCGCTTACCTTTCAGGCCCTCTCCGGCAATCGCGTCATTACCAGCCTCTGGGATCAGCAGGGCGCTCCGATGGAGCATATCGACGAAGCTCTGTGGACTGAGGCTCTTGTTGTGGCTCCGGCCACGGCTAACATTCTCGCTAAATTCGCTCACGGCATTGCAGATGATTTCCTTACCACGATGCATCTGGCCACGCGCGCGCCTGTGCTGGTCGCGCCCGCGATGAACGTGAACATGTGGGAGCACCCGGCTACGCAGACGAACCTTGAAATCCTGCGCCAGCGCGGCGTTCGTGTCATTGAGCCGGGCTCGGGCGATCTGGCCTGCGGCATGGTGGGCGCGGGACGCATGGCGGAGCCGGATGCGATTGCTGAAGCCGTGTTGAATATGCTCGGCCATCGCCATGATCTTGCCGGCGAGACTGTCCTCATCACTGCCGGAGGAACGCGTGAGGCGCTCGATCCTGTGCGCTTCCTCGGTAACCGTTCCAGCGGCAAGATGGGCTACGCGCTGGCAGATGCTGCGCACGCCCGCGGCGCAAAGGTCATTCTCATCAGCGGCCCTTCGGCGCTGTATCCTCCCTCTGGGTGCGAGACCGTGCAGGTGACCACTGCCGACCAGATGCGCGAAGCCGTGCTGAACCGCATGGATGAGGCCTCTATCGTAGTGAAGGCCGCTGCCGTGGCCGATTACCGTCCGGTTGTGGTTTCCGAACAGAAGCTCAAGCGTACCGGACCGCTGACACTGGAGCTTGCGCCTACAGAAGACATCCTGGCCGAGGTCGTTCGTCGCCGCCATCCGGGCCAGTTGATTATTGGTTTTGCAGCGGAGACGGAAAACCTTGCGGAAAATGGCCGAGCCAAATTGCTTCGCAAGGGCGCCGACGCAATTGTGGTCAACGATGTCTCCGGAGATCACGCGGGCATCGATTCCGACGTGAATGCTGTGACTTTTCTCACGCTATCCACGGCGATAGAAATGCCGGAGATGCCCAAGCGCAAGCTCGCCGATCGCATTCTGGACGAAATTCTCAGCCTGCGCCGTCCCAAGCAAATGGTGATGGAACTGGAAGACTCGAATGGGCTTGAAGAGTTCGCCGTTCGCCGCCGCCCGGTCATTGTGGAGTAGCCGTGGCCGCTCCGCCGAATGCCAATCTTGACTCCGCTACCCGGCAGGCGCTGGCCACACGTTTGCGGTTTTATCGCGACCTTGGACTGGTCGAATTGTATCGCCGTCCGGTCGATCAGGCTTTGCTTGAAAAGTTCTCACAATCTGTAATATCCGAGCCGGAAGTTGAAGTGCTGCATGAAGCTCAGGCTACCGCCTATATCCCCGTTTCGCACGACCTGGAGGAGACCGCCATTCCGCCCCGCAAGCCTATTGCTGTTCAGCCCGAAATTGCTCCGCCTGTTGCCGCCCAAGACCGCGCCGCTGCTCTCCAAGCCATTCGAGAAGACATCGGCGATTGCACACGCTGCGCGCTTCACAAGGGCCGCAACAAGATTGTCTTTGCGGATGGCTCGCCCGACGCGCGGCTGCTCTTTGTGGGCGAAGGACCGGGTGCCGACGAAGACGCACAGGGACTGCCGTTTGTGGGCAAGGCCGGTCAGTTGCTGAACAACATGATCGGGGCGATGGGACTGAAGCGCGAAGAGGTATACATCTGCAATGTGGTGAAGTGCCGCCCGCCTGGCAATCGCACGCCGGAGCCGGTGGAGGCTAATACCTGCTCGCCGTTCCTGTTTCGCCAGATCGATGTGGTTCGGCCTGAGGTGATTGTTGCGCTTGGTGCTACTGCTGCTACATACCTGCTGGGGCAGCGGCAACCGCTTGCCGGACTGCGCGGCAGGGTGCATGCCTTCCGAGGGTCGAAGCTGATCGTCACGTATCACCCGGCATTTCTGCTGCGCGACCCGCGCCAGAAGAAAGAAGCCTGGGCCGATCTGCAGATTGCCATGCGGGAACTGGGCTTGACGGGACCTCAAAAAGGCTAGGGAGCGCCCACGGAATCTGTGGGGAAAAACTGGTGTGGATCGATGTTATCTGGTTATTTTTCAGATACTTAATGGTATTTTCTTCCACAGATTTACAGAAATTACAGAATCTGTGGGCGAGCGAATTTCTGTGTTTTTCTGTTACCGTTTGGTGCAAGTTATTTATTTACAGATATTTGCGGGTAAAACTTTGCTGAAAAAAGGGCGGAATAATGCGGTCATATGCCAGGAATAATGCCACTTTTTGAGCTCCAAATTTGCAGAGATACTGTCCGAAATTCTCTTTTGCGACAGAAAATACGATGGCCCGGTCGTCGGAGACCGGGCCTTATTTTTGACTGCAAGATAAGTGTGGCACAGATGGGCCTAATTTTGTGCAAACTATCTGGAAGGAATTTGGGTACGAAAGGGCATTGGACGAAGGTAATGTGATTTTAGCTTTAGCCTTCGTGCGCCGTGGCTGGGTGCGTTTGTGGCACCAGTTCGGTTAGCGCAATTCCGGCGAGGATCAGCACTGCTCCAGCGGCGGGGCGCCGGGTGAGCCGCTCACCCAACACTATGAACGAAGTGATCCACGCAAAGACGGGCTCCAGCGTGATCAGCAGGGCTGTGTGCGAAGGCGGCAGGATCGATTGCGCCCAGCTCTGGATGGAAAATGCCGCAGCCGTAGCCAGAACCGCAGCAATCAGCAGTGCGCCAATCAGTCGCGGCGTCAGGTGCAGATGCGGCTGCCCTAAAAAAGGCAGGCTTATGGCCATGAAAACTGCGCAGAAGCCAATCTGCAGAAGCGCCAGCGGGCGAAAGTCCACGCGCGGTGAAACGCGGCCAAGGGCGAGGCAGTGCAGCGCGAAGCCGACCGAGCAGCCGAAGGTGATCAGGTCGCCGCGATTGATGGCTGACCAGTCCGGCAGCAGCGAACCAGTCTCTGCCGGCGTGGTCAGCAACACAATCCCAACCAATGCCACCGCTGCGCCCAGGAAGGCATTCCATCGCGGCATGCGCGCGCCCGGGGGCCGCAGTGCCGGAACGATGCAGAAGAGCGGAACCAGCACGACGACAAGCCCGGTGATAAAGGCCGAGCGCGAAGGAGTGGTGTACAGCAATCCAGCAGTCTGGAACTGGTATCCGGCTGTAAGACAAAGCCCAACTACTGCTCCAGCCGCCACCTGCCACGGCTTGATCTGACGCAGAGACTGCCAGTATGCGGCCAGCAAAACTGCAAAGGCCAGCGTCATGCGCGCCAGGTTGAAGGCAGCGGGCGAGGCATCGGCCAGCGCCGATTTGATCAGCACGAACGTCGATCCCCAGACGGCGACCACGAGGGTCATCAGCAGGTAGGCGCGGGCTTTCATCTCAATTCCATTTTTGCATTGAGGCGGAAGGCTTTCTGATGGCTTATCGGGAAGGCTCCGGGTAGGCCTGTTTGCCTGCCACGATGGTGGTGAGCACACGGGTCTTGAGGATGGCCGACGCGGGGCAGGTGTAGAGGTCGCGATCCACGAGGATCAGGTCAGCTTCATAACCCGGCAGGAGCTTGCCTTTGCGCTTCTCGGCGAACTCGGCGTATGCGGAGCCTTGCGTGTAGGCGTACAAAGCCTGGCCGCGGGTGAGCTTGTTCTCCGGGTAGTAGGTCTTGGTTCCGGCTTCATTCATGCGGGTTACGGCCGCGTACAGGCCGCGGAAGGGCGTGATCGGCTCGACGGGATAATCCGTGCCGAAGGCTAGCGGTACGCCGGCGTCCCAGAAGGCTTTCCATGCGTAGGAGTACGCCGCGCGCTGCGGCCCTAAGCGGCTTTCGGCCCAGTTCATGTCGGTGAGTAGATGATTGGGCTGCATGGAGGCGATTACGCCGAGTTGCTTGAAGCGTGGGATGTCGGCGGGATCGACTACCTGTGCGTGTTCGATGCGGTTGCGGGCTGCTAGCGGCCATTGGGGCCCTGATTGTTGCGGTGTCTTGCTGGATTTTGCGCAGGGCATCTTTTCGTCCATGGGCTGATAGTCCTGGTTCTGCGCGCGGCAGGGCGTAAGCAGTGAGGTCTGGGACTGATAGTCGAGGGATGTTTGTATCGTTGCTTCGGTGAAGGCGTCGAGGGCCATGGAGGCTGCGCGATCGCCGATGGCGTGGAAGCCTAGCTGAAAGCCGGCTTCGGCGCGTTCCACGGCCATCTTGTTCAACTCGTCCTGCTTGAATTGCGGGAGGCCGCTGTTCTTCGGGTCGTCGGAAAATGGCTGCTTCATGGCAGCGGTGCGGGAGCCGAGAGAGCCATCCATGAAGCCCTTCAACATGCCGGTGCGGAGCAGGGGATCGTTGGCGTCATGGTGCGCACGCATGCGCTTGAGCTGGTCTAGCGGAGCAATGAACGGCAGCCATTCATAGATGCGGAGATGCAGGCGGCCTTCTTTTTCCAACTGCTCGAAGGTGAGAAAGTCTTGCCAGTCGGAGAAGTCCTGCACGCTGGTGACGCCGTGGGAGAGCGCATCGGCGATTGCCAGCTCGTCGCCACGGCGGCGTTCTTCCTGCGTTGGCGGCGGAATGATTTTCTCTAGGAGGTCTTTTGCGGATTCGCGGAGAATACCGGTTGGCTCTCCGGCTTTGTCGAGATCGATTGCGCCGCCTTGTGGTGGAACAGTCTTGCCGGTGATGGAGGCGGCCTTGAGGGCCGCAGTGTTGGCGATGGCGATGTGGCCGTCGATACGTTCGAGATACGTGGGGTGATTGCCGGTGAACTTATCGAGGTCCTGCCGTGTGGGCAGAACGGCGTTGGCCCATAGCGTGTGATCCCAGTTGCCGCCGGTGATCCAGTGTCCAGCGGGTGAAGTCTTTGCATAGGTTGCAATCTGCGATTGCATCTCGCTGAGTGAGTGCGTGCCGGTCAGATCGAGATGAATCTTGGTCTGGCCTGCGCCGCCCAAATGCGTGTGGGCGTCATTGATGCCGGGGAAGACGATCGTGCCGGTGCGTGCGGTGTCCAGCGCATGTAGACGCGTCTTCGGGCCTGCGAGGCGTTTTATCTCATCGCTTGAGCCGATGGCCAGCACTTTGCCGCCGCCAATGGCGATGGCTTCCACGGTCTGCGGCTTGTCTTCGGCGAATCCTGCGCCGGTGTAGATGCGGCCGTTGAAGTAGATGTCATCGGGGGGCGCGGATTGAGCGGCAGCGAATGAAGCGCAGAGTGCGGAGCAGGCAAGCAGCAGTCGGATGGAACGCATGTGCGTAGAGTACCAGCCGGAACGCGGCGTGATTCCCTCATCCCGGATTGTTGGGGTTGCCTTTCCCGCTGTCCAGGCTGCCGTCCATGATGAGCGTGCCGGTTGAGGCCACAAAGATTGCGTAGGCGCTTGTGAAGGTTGCCGACTTGGCTTTTGGCGGTCCGGAGAAGACGAATGTTCCGGTAAGAGTGACAAAGGCTACGCTCTCATTGTCATCGAGACCAGTGGGCTCGCCCTGAAGGCGATCTTGAGCCTGTTTGGCGGTGATGAATTCGAGATTCGCAACGTGAATTTGAGAGGCATCTCCTCCGTTGAGAGGAAGGTTGTGAGTGGAGAAGTATGCGGCGACATCGGCCTGGGTGAAGGGTTGCGGGCCGGGCTTGACCGTGAGGGCAGGGATTCCGTGCGGATGTTTGGGCGTGCCCTGCGGCAATGCCATGGCGACGGGCTGCTGCTCTCCAGAATCATGACGACAGCCGGAGCAACCGGAGAGGAAGCATGTTGCGGCGGCGAGAAGAAGGGTTGGATAGGAAATCATGCGCATGGGTGTTCTCCTTTCTGCTCAGCCGCAGCAGCTGGTGGTAAAGATTCCGCCGTTGGACCCGGCGAGGGACGGATCGATGAGCCAGGAGCCGGTGGGCGGTGACTGGCTGGTGTCAGAACCTTTATCGACCTGGGTGTTGTACCAGAAGGTGTAGTCGGAACCGAGGGGTTTGACCGCCCAGATGTTCATCTGAAACTGCGAGGGAGCGGCCGAGGCGCCTGTGGTTCCGGCGAGCTCGGTGCCGATGATGACCGTGTTAGCGCTCATGGTGTTGCTGGTGGAGGTGCCGTTGAAGAGCACGCTCTGGGTGTCGTTATAAATCCAGACCTGGTAGATGCCGGCTGCTCCGCGGGCATCCTGAATGATCATGAAGTGAGTGAAGTCGGCGGCGTCGGCCTGATTGAGGAAGTGGTTGTTGTAGGTGCTCGAGGTGAGCGGGCGGCTGTCTGCCCAGAAGTAGTAGGGATTACCCTCACCAGGAAAGGCATGGTAGCCGGCCTCGACCCAGCAGGCTCCAAAGGCGTTGGAGACGCAGGCCTGGGATAGGTAATCGACGAGCCAGGTTTCATTGTTGACGAAGCCGCCACAGTTGCTGGAGCAGTTCATGCCGATCTGTAGGATGCTGGAGAAAGCGCCGAAGTATTGCGGCTTTTCCTTCCAGACAGCATCGGCGTAGCAATGGCCGACACTGGGGTTTCCACACGAGTAGTTGCTGGCGTGAAGCGGCTTGACTGTGCAGAGAAGGAAAAGGAAGATTGCCGCGGCGGGCCAGAGCCTTGCTATGCGGCCAGACATTGCGTTTCTTATTGTCACTGTGTCCTCCAACCGGCGCACATCTTCGATCTGTGGCCGGAGATGATGACGAATCGGAGGGTCGTCTGTTTCGAGAACCGCTCTCGAGGGCGTGGGGAGCGCTTTTGCGGGCGGGTTGTTGCTGAATCGAGTGAGCGGGGAAATGATTTCCGACTCAGCACCAGGGAACGGGGAAGCGTCCGACGGGAGTATGCTGCGCCTCTTTCGCGGGTGAGTCAAGCGATTTCTTGAATTGTGTTTACTGATCCGCGGCCCACTCTGCCATGGCAAGCATGAGCAGGAGGATGCGTTTTAGGCCTGTTTCGCGGTCGCGTGGTGAATACCACTCCGCCAACGTATGCGCGCCGCCGCTTTCGCCGCCTGCGCCGAGAGAAATAGCTGGAATGCCGATGGAGAGCGGCAGATTTGCATCGGTCGATCCGAGACGCGGTGTGGTCATTAACCCCAGATGGCGATCCACGGCATGCAGAGTTTCAAGTAGTGCGGCTTGTTCCGGCAGGCGGGCGGCTGGGCGATCGCCGATCTTTGTGATGGCGAAGGAGAGTTTTCCATGTGACGAGTGCCGGCTGCGGTTGGTGCGGTCTACGGCGTCTTCCACGGCGCGATGGAGGGCCACCTCCAGACGCAGCAACTCTTCCGCGCTGGTGGAACGGAAGTCGACGGTGGCCTCAGCGTTCTCTGGAATGGAGTTGACGCTGGTGCCTCCTTGCATCGTGCCGATGTTCAACGTAGTGCGCGGCGCTCCCGGTTTGCCGGCATCGCCTGTGGGAGTGCGGGAGAGTTCGGAGAGTGCTTCGGCCAGCGCGACGATGGGATTCGGCGTGCCTGCATCGGTAAAGCTATGGCCGCCGGGGCCTGTAACCGTGGCGCGGAAACGCCTGCTGCCCAGAGCCTGTGTCACTGCGCCGTCTGCACCTGCGCCATCAAGCACGATATGGGCGGCTACGCGCTGGGCCAGCGGGCTGTGCGCGTAAAAATGGCGCACGCCGCGCAGATCGCCTTCGCCCTCCTCACCTACGTTGGCCAGAAACACAAGCGGAGCGGGCGGCTGCACGCCAGAGTGCACAAGCACTGCGGCCAGTGCTAGCAATCCCGCAAGGCCCGCGCCATTATCTCCCGCTCCGGGAATTTCCAGGCGGTCCTGATCATCGACGCGCGTGAGCACGGCATGGAGCGGGGTTCCTGCTGGGAAGACGGTGTCGAGGTGCGCGGAGAGGATGACGATGGGGCCGGTGCTTGCGGGGTCGAGGTGCGGCGTGGGAAGAAATGCGAGCACGTTGCCGATTTCGTCGGGTTGGATAGTGTCGCGTTGAATCGCGGTCAGCCCGATTTCCGTGAATCGCTCGGCGAGCCATGCGGCGCGCGACCGCTCGCCAAAGGGCGGCGCGGGAATTTCGCAGAGCTGGGTCTGCCAGTCGAGGATGGTTTTGGGATTGGCATGGAGCCATGCGAAGGCGGTATGCACGGCGCGCACCGCAGCCAGCGCGGTAACGCGCGCAAAGGCCGAGGTTGCGGAAGGGGAAGGCATGGTCCTGTTGGAAGGTTAGCAGGAGGAGTTAGCTTACTCCGGATACTCGACTGAATGCAGGAAGAGCCCGCGTGCAGGGGCGGTGGGGCCCGCGGCCGCTCGTGCGCGCGCTGTAATCATCTCGGGGATCGCTGCGGCGGGCGTATAGCCGCGGCCCACATCCAGCATGGTGCCGACCAGGTTGCGGACCATGTGGTGCAGAAAGCCGCTGCCGCGCACGCGATAGACGAGCAGATTGCCGTCCGGCGTCTGCTGCTCATGCCAGCTGGAGCTGAAGATGGTGCGAATGGCGTTCTTCTGGGGCTCGCCGTCTTCGTCTTCTATGGTGGTTTCACTGTTGCGCGTGGATTGATCCGGGTCTGTGGCGGCAAAGCTGAGAAAGTCGTGCGTGCCGACAAAGTGCTGTGCAGCATCGTTCAGCACGGCCAGTGAGAGCGGCCAGGGGTAGGAGTAAACGTATCGCGCCAGAAACGGTGGGCAGATGCGGCGAGGCTGGTCCGGGCACCGCTCCACAAAGACATGATATTCGTAGGTTTTGGCGACCGTGGAGTGCCGCGCGTGGAAATCCGGGGGCACGTGCATGGCGGAGATGACGCGAATGGACTCGGGCAGCGTGCGGTTGAGGGCAAGAACCAGGTTTTCCGGAGGAATGCCGGCTTGGAGGGCGACGCTGGCCACCTGCGTCAGCGCGTGTACGCCGGCGTCTGTGCGGCCGGAGCCCTGCGGTAGCGGATTTTCGCCCGTTACTCGGTCCAGCGCAGCCTGCAACTCACCCTGTACGGTCATTTGCTCGGGCTGCACCTGCCAGCCGCGAAAATCTGTGCCGTCATAGGAGACAATGAGCTTCCAATTTTGCGCCGCTGGAATCACTTTTACAGGGTATCCGACAGGAGCAGGGCCCTTTTCCTCATCTCTTTTCGCTCCTCGCTTCGCGACCTGAGGGAAAAGGGCCCTGCCCTGACTTCAAATTGAGAGCGATTCACCCTGCGGTATACTCAACTATCCGCATCTTTTGGCTGGCAGGCCGCGAATTTCCGGGAACGAATCGCGGACGCGGCGCGTATGGATGAGGGAAGTCATACTCGGACAACGGGCCGGATGTGGCGCTGGGGCGTTATGAAAAACGCACACCGGCGAACAGGCAGGAGATTTTTTGCGGCTGGAGACGCCTTCCAGCCATCTTGATGAATGGCACCCCACATGCCTAACTGATTTGTGGAGAGGAATCATGGACTTGCACAGTACAGGTGTGTCTGAACGTCGGCAGCCCCAGGCCAGGCTGCGCGCTTTTGCTCTCATAATGCTAATTCTGGCCTCCAGCATGTCTGGTCTGGCCCAGCAGGGCCAGCAGACTTTGAAGGACAACCAGGACATTCAGAACGTCAAACGGGACAAAGAGGGCTCTCCGCTGCCCAATACGCCGGTTCCCACGCTCACTGAGCCGCTCTGGCTGCGCCCGTCGTCGCGCGACTTCTCGAAGCCGTATGCCGGCTTGTGGGGTGCTCCGTGGAAGCCGTATACGCCCACCACCGTGGACAAGGCGAATTTTTCCAACTCGGTTCGCCTGACCGATCTGCTGAAGAACGGCAAGATTTATCTCAGCCTCTCGGATGCGATTGCGTTGACGCTCGAGAACAACTACGACATCGCCATCAGCCGCTATTACCTGGATATTGCCGATCTCGACTTTGCTCGCGCGAAGGCGGGCGGCCTCCTGCACGGCGTAGGCGCGGCGGTGCTGCAGAACACCATCGGCGGCAGCTCCACAACGCTGAGCACGTCTGGTGCGCCGGGAACCGTTTCCGGTGCCGCTGCCGGTTCGGCAGGCATTGTGATCACCAGTGACGGCGCAGGCCCGGCGCCCACCAATCGCGACCCTATTGTGGCGGGAACCATTGAGCTGCAGCGCGCGGAGTCGCCGAGCACCGGCATTCTGGTGCCCCGCGCCTTCACCAATACGGACCAGTACAACTTTACCTATACCCAGGGATTCAGTCCCGGCACGCAGTTGCAGGTCACCTGGAACAACAGCCGCACCACCACCAACAGTGAGTTCAACTCCTACAGCCCTCAGCTTTACTCGACCTTTCTGGCGACGGTAACACAGCCACTGCTGCAAGGCGCGGGTACGTGGATCAATAACCGCCTCATCTATGAGGCGAAGATCAACCGCCGCATCACGGACTCCACCTTCCGCCAACAGATTCTCCAGACCGTCAATACGGTGGAGAACATCTATTGGGTGGTGGTTTCCGCATATGAGGATGTGCAGGCCAAGCAGCGCGCACTCGATCAGAGCTCCAAGGTTCTGGGCGATACGCAGAAGCAGCTGGATATTGGCACCATGGCGCCACTCGATGTGGTTAACGCACAATCCACCGTGGCCACCGACAAGCAGAGCCTGATCAACTCACAGGTCAACCTTAATTACCAGCAGCTTGTCCTCAAGCAGGCAATCGCGCGCAACCTCGGTGATCCTGCACTCGTTGCCGCGCCTATCATTCCGACGGATCGCGTCAGCCTCGCAGAACTTCCAGAGGAGGGCATGACACCGGAAGATCTGGTACAGGAGGCCTTCAAGAATCGGCCCGAGCTTGAACAGGCTGCGCTCTCCATCAAGAAGGATGAGATTGCGCTCAGAGGCGCGCGCAACGCGCTCCTGCCTACGCTCAATCTCGAGGCCTTCTACGGCGCTGCTGCTGCCGGCGGTGCGCAGAGCCCTTACTGCGAGAATTTCTTCACTGGAGCACCTTGCGGGCCTAATACGGTCCCCCAAGTTGGGTATCCGGACGTGCTTAATGGCCTGGTGAACAGCAGCTCGCCGAACAAGGGTGTTGAATTCACGTTCAGTGTGCCTCTGCGCAATCGCACAGCGCAGGCTGATCAGGCGCGTTCGCTGATTGAGTATCGCCAGGCAGAGATGCATCTGGAGCAGCTCTACACGCAGATTCACATGCAGGTGGTGGCGCAGAAGTACGCGCTTACCAACGACCGCGCGCAGGTGATGGCCGCACAGGCAGCCTCAGACTATGCAAAGCAGAGTCTGGACGCGGAGCAGAAGAAGCTTTCTCTCGGCGCTTCGACCACCACGAATGTGCTGCAATATGAGCGCAACGTGGCCTCGGCGGAGAACACGCTCATCAATGCAAACCTGACCTATGCCAAGGACCGCGCGTTGCTTTACCAGACTCTAGCCACCACGCTGGAGCATTACAACATTAACCTGAGCGAAGCGGCAACGGGCCAGATCGGCGCTGCCCCTGTGATTCCAGGGCTTGAGCCGCCCAAGCAGGGTGGCAGCGCACCGCAGTAAGCTCGCTGTGAGCACAGCAAAAAGCCCGGCCTTGTGCCGGGCTTTTGTTTGCTTGTGACGCGGGGCTATCGCTCCGCGACGAAATCCAGCAGGTTGAAGAACTCCGGGAAGCTGATTGCCGCGGACTCTGCGCCCTGAATCAGCGTGTCGCCTTCCGCGCGCAAGGCCGCAACCGAAAACGCCATTGCGATGCGGTGGTCGCCACCGGAGTCGATTGTGGCTCCATGCAGAGTCTGTCCGCCGGGGACATCAAGGCCGTCTTCGAACTCTTCTACCTCGGCTCCCATAGCGCGCAGGTTCTGCGCGACGAGTGCGATGCGATCCGATTCTTTTACACGAAGCTCTTTTGCATCGCGGATGCGGATGCCGCCGCTTGTGTAGGGCGCGATCGCCGCCAGCACAGGCAGCTCGTCAATGAGCTGTGCGGCGAGGCCACCGCTGATTGTCGTCGAGCGCAGGCCGTCCGGAGGAGCCGTTACCTGCACTGTGCCAACCAGCTCTGCGTTCTTCTCTTCGAGATTCAGCACCGCAATGTGCGCGCCGAGCGCGGTGAGAACGTCGAGCAGCGTGGCTCGGGTCGGGTTCAGGCCGAGCGAATCCAATACCAGGCTGGAGCCGGGAAACAGCGCCGCCGCGCAAAGGAAAAACGCTGCCGAGGAAATATCTCCCGGCACTGCCGCGTCAATGGCTTTCAGCTTTTGCGGGCCGGAGATCGAAACCGAATCAGAGGCGCGTTTTACCTCGGCTCCAAAAGCACGGAGAGCCAGCTCGCTGTGGTCGCGTGTGCGGATGGCTTCGCGCACTGTTGTTATTCCTGCGGTCTGCAGGCCTGCGAGCAGGATGCAGCTCTTGACCTGCGCGCTTGGCACTGGAGTTGTGTAGTCCATGGCGTTGAGCCGCGCGCCTTCAATCATGAGTGGTGCGTGGCCTTCAGTCAGCGTGAGCTTCGCGCCCATCTCAGCCAGCGGCTTGCGGATACGCTCCATGGGGCGGCGCGAAAGGGAAGCGTCACCGATGAGCGTAAATGTGCCCTCCTGCGGCGCAAGCAGGCCGGAGATCATGCGCATGGTGGAACCCGAGTTGCCGCAGTCGAGAGGCTCGCTGCTGGGCGTTACGCGCCCGCCAACGCCTGTAACTTCCACTGCGCCTTCGCCGAGCTTCGTCACCTTCGCCCCCAGCGCCTGCATGCAGGCAAGCGTGGAGGCGCAGTCCGCACCGGTTGAAAAATTCGTAAAGCGCGAAGTGCCTTCGGCAAAGGCCGCAAGCATTCCGTAACGGTGGCTGATGGACTTGTCGCCGGGCAGGCGCAGGCTGCCGAGAATATTGCGCGCCGGCCGGATGATGCGTTCTTCCACTGCTGTATGCACAAATGCTCCGGGTGCTGCGCGCACGGCGAACTGCGCCTGAGGCGCGCATGGTCTATCTCAAGTTTAACAATCAAAGATGCGTCAAAATGTCACGAATTCCGCTTCAACGCCCTCTTCAGCACCGTCTCCAGCGCTGCTTTTTGCGTCTGGTACTCGTCGGCGTCAATCGTGCCCGAGAGCTTTTCGCTTTCGAGTGTGAAGAGTTCTTCCTTGAGCGCGTTCAGCAATGCGGCATTTTTGCCGGCTGGTGTAGTCGGCAAAACGGGATTTATGGCCAGACCCGCAGTTGTCGCCCCCGCTGCAGATGCGCCTTCTATTCCAGCGGGCTTGCGCAGCAGAAATGCGGCTGCAATCCCCAGCGCCAGCACCACGCCGCCCAGGATCCACCACTTGTACTTGCTCAGCGGATCAGGCTGATTGATTGGCTCGCCGATGCCGCCACCCGGGCCGCTATTTTGCGCTGCCTGTGCGCCGCCGCCTGCAGCTCCTGCGCCGCCTTGCTGGCCTTCGCGTGGAATCGATCCCTCGCCGCTTACCGTGAATTGAATTGTTTTGCCTGGGACAGCATTCTTCAGCAGAAAAATCTGGAAGGATGGATCGCGTTGCAGCTGCTGAAAGGCCAGTCCATCGCCCGCGGCAAAGGTCATCGCCTTCGGCAGCTGGATTACGAAGTTGTCTACGGTCATGAGCAGCGTGGGCTTAAACGTATAGGAGCCGGAGTAAGGAAGATGGAACTGGATCTGGAAGATGGTCATCTTATCCGATCCCTGGTCCGGGTCAATAGGCACGGTAAACGTGTAGTGGCCCTTCTCGGGCAGAGCCCGCGGCATCGACATGGTCGGCATGCCGTTGGGCCGCGTGGATTCAGCCGCGTCCATGACCGCGCCCTCTGGCAGAACAAACTCAAATGGCTTATCGCCGAACTGCGTCATCTGCGGCGAGCTGATGTTGTGCACTACGAACTGTTCCGTCACCTGCAGCTGTCCGTTGGCCGTTTCCAGGCCGAAGATCTGGTCTTCGATCGAGACGCCATCCACCTTTGCTCTGGCATCGTAGACGGTCACATCGCCCGAGGGTCCGCCTGCCGCGATAAAGAATGGCGCGCCTTGGTGCGTCACGCGCACCAGATAGGGTCCCGCGCCAGGCATGTTCAGCGTGTAGTGGCCTTTGGCATCGCTGGTGGTTTTTGCCGCAGCGTTCATGTGGGCCTGTACGTCAATCAGCTCTACCGTGTCGCCTGCGGAGGGCTTGCCGGTGGTCTTGTTGTTCACTATGCCGGAAGTGGCGGCGGCGTGCGCCAGCGAGGCAGAAAACAAAATGCTTAGAGCAAAGGCGCCAGTAGCAAATCGAGTCAAATGCATTCGTGTCGTAATCCTTCAATTCTTAATCGGGACCAAATCGGATTTCTGACCCCTGATCGCTGATCTCTGTCTTTATGCCTGCTGCAGCCGCTCAATCTCTGACAGCAGTTGTGCGGTCTCGGTTTCAAGTGACGCACGTTGCGCTTCAAAGTCCTCTTCGGGATATTTTCCTGCGCGATATTCAAAGTTCAAATCGCGCAGGTTTTCGTAAAGCTGTTCCTTGCGCTCCAGCAGGTAATCGAGCTGCGTCTTTTGTTTCTGCGCGGCAAAGGAATTTTCCGGCCAGAAAGTGTAAACAAACGCGCCGATCAGCAGCAGCAATCCGGCAATCAATCCGGTGTTTGAGGTCATTGCTTAAAAACCTCCATCTGCGCCGGTCTCCCGGCGAATCTTGTCTTTAATTGCAGACATCTCTGGCGTCTCGCTTTGCGCAGTGACAGCCTGTGGCCGCGTTGCTGCCCAGTGGCGTGCTACCAGCAGCACTCCAAATAATGCCGCCAGAAATACCGCTCCCGGCGCAATCCACGCCACGAGGTCGAAGCCCTGTGTGGTTGGCGCGGCCAGCACGGTCGGTCCATACTCCGCAGCAAAGGCCGTCAGAATATCCTTGTCGCCCTTGTTGTCGCGGATATAGCTCGCAAGCTGGCTTCTCATGCGGTCGGAGTCCGGACAGCCCACATGATTGCACTCGCCCAGCAGCTGCGCGCAGCCGCATGGGCACACCATGCGGTGTCCCAGATCGTTAAACCGCGAACCCGCGTCTGTTGCGCCGAGCGTAAAGCAGAGCGCAACCATGAGCGCGGCGGCTTGAGCGGCCTTCACCCAGAAGGTCCACTTCGTAAAAGAAAGGCGCATCAATCGCCTCCCTTAAGAGCCGCGGTTGGAACTGTTGCGCGCGCCGGAACCTTCAGTACTACTGTTGAGGGAATGATAGAAGGCACGAGCGCGATGATTGAGCCGATCACGATCACGATCCATCCAAACCAGATCCAGCCGACGAGCGGATTCAGGATGGCTTTGATAATCGGCTGGCCTGAGTCCGGATTGATGCCTTCGTAGACCACATACAGATCCCACTCCGGCACGGAGTGAATGGCCACCATGGTCTGCGGCTGCTGGCTGGCGAGATATACGCGCTTCTCCGGCGTCATCTGGAGATTCGTAAAACCGCTCGTGGTAAGCACCTTTACCGGCTTGCCATTGGAGGTCACATCGAGCAGCGCAAACTCCGAGTTGTAGTTTGCATTCGAGTCCTGCGAGAAACCAATGCATTCAAGATCGTATGGTCCGAGATGGATTTTGGAGTGCAGGCCCATCTCCTGTTCGACGTTGCGGTTGAACGCTGCACCGGCAAAGCCGATGATCGCAATCACCAGGCCGATGTGAATGAGATAGCCGCCGTAGCGCCGCGTGTTGCGCCGCGTGAGCAGCACCAATGCGGCAAAGAGATTCTTGCCCGTCTGCTTTGCAATGACGCCTGCGCCGCGCAGAAATTCACTCACAATGGCTGTGAGAACGGCTGCTGCGAGCGCAAAAGCGATCAGCGCATAGAAGGTGCCGGCCTGAAACTCGCCATCCTTCCACGGCCTGACGCCTGCCACAAGTGCCACAATCACCGTGCCCCAGAGCGCGATGACCGGAATCACAAAGTTGCGGCGAATGGCCTTGAGCGATGCAGAGCGCCATGGCAAGAGCGGGCCCACGCCAGTGAGAAACAGCAGGAACAGGCCGATGGGAATAGCCACGGCGCTGTAATAAGGACCGCTGACTGTTTCTTTTCTGTCCCACACATACTCACTAACAATTGGCCAAAATGTGCCTAGTAGAATCACAAAGCAGCCGAGCAGCAAAACGAGATTATTGAACAAAAAGCTCGACTCGCGGCTGACCAGCGACTCGAGCTGATGGTCGCTCTTGAGGTGGTCCTTCTGCAGGATGAATGTAAAGAGGCAGACGAGCAGCACCAGTCCCAGGAAGACATAAAACCAGGTGCCGATGGAGGATTGCGCAAAGGCGTGGACCGAGCTGACCAGCCCCGCGCGTGTGAGCAGCGTGCCGACGATGGTGAGCATGAACGTGACGAAGATCAGCCACACATTCCAGCTCTTCATCATGCCGCGCTTCTCCTGCATCATCACGGAGTGCAGAAAGGCTGTTGCCGCAAGCCACGGCATGAAGCTTGCGTTCTCTACCGGGTCCCAGCCCCAGTAGCCGCCCCACCCCAGCACTGCATAAGCCCAGTGCATGCCGAGGAAGATGCCGCAGGTGAGGAAGGTCCACGTGACCATTGTCCAGACGCGCGTGATGCGTATCCATTTTTCGCCTGGATAACGCATCATCAGCGCGCCGAGCGCAAAAGCGAAGGGCACCGAGAAGCCCACGTAGCCCAGGTACAGCATGGGTGGGTGGATGACCATTTCCGGATACTGGAGGAGGGGATTGAGACCATTGCCGTCATCCGGCAGCGGACCACCCGGCACATAACCCGGCAGCAGGGAAAACGGCGGTGCGGCAAAGTTGAGCAGCGAGAGGAAGAAGACCTGAATCCCGGCCAGAATCGTTCCCGCATAGGCATACAGCTTTACATCGTTCTTATGCGTCAGCCGCAGCACAAAACCGTAGCCGGCCAGCAGCCATGCCCATAGCAGGAGAGATCCCTCTTGGCCGCTCCACAGAGCTGAAAATTTGTATGCAGCCGGGAGCGCGCGGTTGGAATGCTCCACGATGTAGGCGATTGAAAAATCATTGTGGAAGACGCTCCAGATCAGCGCAAAGGCCGCGCATGAGACCGCCACGAAGCTGGCGATGCCTGCACGCCGCGCCGTATCCGCCAGACGCTCCGGCGAAATACGCGCCTGTGCTCCGGTCGCAATCAGCCGCAAAGCAAAGATGCCGGCCAGCAGGTTGTACGCCGCCAAAGCAAGGGCGGCAATCAGGGCAAAACTGCCAAAGGTTGCCATTGAGACCTCAATCACTATTTTCGCAGACGGACGCGACGCTGCATTGTGAGGGGAAGCACAGCCAGCATGGTCATTCTATGGACGCAAAGAAGATTGCGCCTCGCTCAATAGATGGAGGAAAAAATTGATAGACAGGAAGGGTGAAAGCGGTTTCAGGCAATGCGCAAAATTTTAGGCTGCATGGTCTCGCCGGCGGCGCCCAGCATCTCGCTCATGGAAGAGGAGGCAGGCAGAAGGTGCGCGTTGGGGGATGTGTACTCCGTGTCCGTACAGTCATCATTGCTGCAGATCACTAACACCGGAACCCGCGGCGCGCGGCTGGCCAGCTCGTCCACGAAGACCTGTCCGGAAAGCCCCGGCATATGCAGCGCCACCACTACCAGCGCCAGATCGCGCGCAAATGCAGGCTGATCGACCAGAATAAAAGCTTCTGCAGCGCCGGCGGCGCGCACAACGCGCTGATACACAGACTCAAGGGCGGCTTTTTGAGCGTATGCCTGAAATGGATCGTCATTCACCAGAAGGATTGCCGGTGCGGGTACTGCAAAGGCCCATGACTTAGCGACTGCGCTCAAGCTCTATAACTCTCCAACAAATCCGATGCAGGGTCCGCCGGAACAGGTTGCCCGGATCGTCAACAAAATAAATCGCTTTAGTCATATGGGTCAAGCAAATTCAATCGTTTGAATTATTTAAGACATGAACCTCTCTAATCAAATTAAAACGCAAGAGAGTGAAATAAAAAGGAAGCCGCAGGACAGGTTCCTGCGAAGAAGACAGAGCTCTAATCCCTTCAGGAAATTGAGTTTCGCTCAGCCGAAGAGAAATTCCTTTTCGCGCAGCTCTTTGATCGTATCGCGCAGTTTAGCGGCCCGCTCAAACTCAAATCTCTTGGCTGCTTCACGCATCTCCAGCTCGATGCCGGCAATATACGAATCGACCTCACCTTGCGAAGTAAACTCCGGCATTCCGGCGGTTTCTTCCATGAGCACGTCGCCGTACTCCGATTTAAGAATCATCGCCAGACCCATGTCAATCGCGCTGATCACCGATTGCGGCGTGATGCCGTTCTCCTCGTTGTACGTGCGCTGGATTACCCGCCTGCGGTCGGTTTCGTCAATGGCCCGGCGCATCGAGTCCGTCATCTTGTCGGCATACAGAAGCGCCCGGCCACGCAAGTGCCGCGCTGCCCGGCCAATCGTCTGAATCAGCGATCCGGCGGAACGAAGAAAGCCTTCTTTATCCGCGTCCAGAATGGCTACCAGCGAAACCTCCGGCAGATCCAGGCCCTCGCGCAGCAGGTTGATGCCGATCATCACATCGAACTCGCCCTTGCGCAGCCCGGCCAGCAGCTTTACGCGCTCCAGCGTCTCAATCTCGGAGTGCATGTAGCGGCAGCGCACGCCAACCTCGGTGTAATAGCCCGCCAGGTCCTCCGCCATGCGCTTGGTCAGCGTTGTGACCAGCACGCGCTCGTTGCGCTTGGCGCGATCGCGTATCTCCGCCAGCAGATCGTCAATCTGCCCCTTCACCGGCCGAATCTCGATTTCGGGGTCGACCAGCCCTGTAGGGCGAATCACCTGCTCAACCACCACGCCTGAGGCGCGCGTGAGCTCATATGGCCCCGGCGTGGCAGAGACATAAATGGTTTGGTGGATCCGATTCTCGAACTCGTCAAACTTCAGTGGCCGGTTGTCTACCGCGCTGGGCAGACGGAAGCCATAATCGACGAGATTCTGCTTACGGCTGCGGTCGCCGTGCCACATTCCATGCACCTGTGGAATCGTGGCGTGGCTCTCGTCCACAAACAAGATGAAATCGCGCGGGAAGTAATCGAGCAGCGTTGGCGGAGCCTCACCCGGTAGCCGCCCGGAGAAGTGCCGCGAGTAATTCTCGATTCCGTGGCAGAAGCCCATCGACTTGATCATTTCGAGATCGAAGCGTGTCCGCTGGTTTACACGCTGGGCCTCCACCATCCGTCCCTGCGCTTCCAATTGCGGAACCCACTCGTTCAGCTCGCTCAGAATTGAGTCAATGGCCTGCATCTTCCGCTCCGGCTGCACGACGTAGTGGCTCTTCGGATAAATCGGCAGCCGCGAATACTTCTGCTTCACCGTGCCAAACAGCGGATCGATCTGCGATAACGACTCGATCTCGTCGCCGAAGAGTTCGATACGGAACGCGTTCTCGTCATAGGTCGGATAGACCTCGATCACATCGCCGCGCACGCGGAATGTGCCGCGGCGAAAGTCCACATCATTGCGCTCGTAGAGAATCTCCACCAGCCGCCGTGTAATGTCCTTGCGGCTGATGCGCTGGCCCTTTTCGAGCAGCAGCAGCATTCCGTAATACGCTTCCGGCGAGCCAAGGCCGTAGATGCAGCTGACCGAGCTGACGATGATCGCGTCCCGCCGCTCAAAGAGAGAGCGTGTTGCCGAGAGCCGGAGCTTGTCCAGCTCCTCATTGACCGTCGATTCTTTCTCGATGTACAGGTCGCCCGCGGGAATGTAGGCCTCCGGCTGGTAGTAGTCGTAGTAGCTCACGAAGTACTCGACTGCATTGCCGGGAAAGAACTGCTTGAACTCGTGATACAGCTGCGCAGCCAGTGTCTTGTTGTGCGCCAGAATCAGTGCCGGGCGGTTCGATCGCTCAATCACCTTGGCCATGGTGAAGGTCTTGCCGGACCCCGTCACGCCGAGCAGCACCTGATGCTGCTCACCGCCGGCTAGGCCGCTGACCAGTTCCTCGATTGCTCGCGGCTGATCTCCACGCGGCTTGTATTGGGTGACGAGTTGAAAGTCCATATCGGGAATTAGTATATCGCAAAGGCGAAAATATAGCGAAAATAAGTGACTTTATTGGACCGAACTTAGCCGCGAAGAGGTTTTATAACTAGACGCTGGATCATGAATGCGACAGTAAAAACTCCGAGCATCGTCAGGCCGCAGTTGCGATAGAGTGCCACTTGAGCGCTGTGAACATCTGGGTACGGGTATGGATAAGCTTTGTGAGGACCGAAGTAAAAGTTATTGAAAGAAGTCATTGCAATTTGCGTGATTACCAAATCCGCAGCGATAATTGCGGCGACGGCAGCGATGACTGCTTGCATGACTTTCGACTTCGGCCATCTCACCATCTTCAGCGTCGCGAACCTTATACCCTTGGCCCCATCGCCTGGCTTGCCATCCACTGCCTGCGGTAACGGCGCTCGCGTACTTCCCGCACAATCACGTAAATTACCAGGCCGATTAAAAGTGTGGGAATGCCAAAGATCCAGAAGGGCATGATCACGCGGTTGCCGTCGATGATTGTGGTCGGCGCGAACTCGGTCGCGCCAAACAGCGCCACAATATTCTGGCCGACATGCGCGCCATCGCCCAGGCGCACGTTGCCGAAGATGTTCACCACGTTCTGCTCAATCGAGGCATTTGGCTGCGCCGTTACGCTGCTGAAGATGCTCACGACATTCTGGTGCACTGCGTTGCTAATGTGTGCGCTGCCGAAAAGAACCACCAGGTTGCCGTTGATCTCGCCCTCCGCATGAACAGAACAGAAAAAGCAGACGGCATTCTCCACTGATTTGTTGGGATCGATCCGCAGATCGGTAAAGAACTGCACCGAGTTGCCGTTATCGGCACGAGCCGGTGTTGCCACAAACAGTAGTGCTGCGGCGCAGAGGGTAAGGCAAAGCAAGCGAGCGCGCATAGGCATCCCCTTTGCGCAGAGTATACGCGCGGTCGAAATAAAAAGTTCCCGGCCAAGGTATTTACTCAGCCGGGAACCTATCTTTTCGTCTCTTGTCCTTTGTCACTCGCCACTAGAACTCAAGCCGCATTGCCAGCTGAATCCGGCGGGGCGAGCTCACAGAGGTCGGTTCGGCAAAGGTGGGCGAGTTCTGGACAGAATCCACTCCTCCCACGCTTGGGTGGTTCAGGATATTGAAGCTAGAGGCCGAGAAGCCAAGGTGCGGCGCTTCATCGTCCTTGTCTGCCGTAAGGGCCCAGTCGTGCCCCCAGCGCAGGTCGAGATCGACATACGGCGGCAGGCTTTCACTATACGGAGCCACGCCTTCGGGACGCGCGTTGAAGAGGTCGTCGCCATACGGGTCTGTGCCGGTTGTAACCGTCCAGGGCCTGCCGGAGTTGGCAAAGATGCCGCCGGAGAGATTCATGACACTCTTCGGATTGAACACTCCATAGAAGCCGATCCGGTTCCTGCGGTCCCAGTTTGCCGGACCCCAGTCAGCATCGGGCGCGTACTGGTTCTGCGGATACCATCCGATGCCGCCCGTATTCGATGCGTAGTGCGACCAGGTGTACCGTCCCCAGCCTGAGAACCATTTGTTGTAGCGGCCCTGGTAGGCGATATCCATCCCCTCGCCTTCATAAAAGCCGGCCGGCTGCATCTGGCGAATGCGGAGGTAATTGGGATCGGGCCGAACTGTATAACCGGACTCCGGTGTAGGCGCGTTGATGTCGACGGAGCGGAAGGCTCCGATGTCGCGCATCGCATAGGCGCTTGCTGATAACGTCCCCTTCTCGCCCATCCCGCGCTCAATCGAGAGTCCATATTGCATCTGGTAGGGAAGCCGCGCGCCCGGCTTCAGCTCTACGCGGTTCACCGGCAGCGATGGCACGTCATAGCAGTTTGAAATCGGATAGCAGCCGTTCTCGGGCTGGTCTGCCGGATTCAGTGATAGACTCACCGTCCGCCGGCGCGGTTCCAGGCCGCCATAGCGCGTCAGGTCTAGCATTGGGCCGCCGCCAAAGCGGTCGTAGTAAAGGCCGCCGCCACCGCGCACCACGGTCTTCGATTTCTCATCCAGCACGTATGCAAACGAAAGGCGCGGCGAAAATCCGAGCCGCTTCTGCGCGAGGAAATTCAGCCAGTCGTAGCGCAGTCCCGGTGTGACCGAGAAGCGCGGGGTCACCTTGATCTGGTCCTGGATAAACGCGCCCGCTTCCTGCTGGTGGTAGATGAAGTGGGTTTCGCCATAGCCCTGCGAAAAGCCCGAAGGCAGATTGTTCTCGTAGTTCTGCAACGCCGTCTGCAGCACGGTCACGCCATCGGCAGCCAATGTCGGTCCAAAGCCGTAGCTACTTAATGCGTTCGTGTTGTCGTCCGCTGCCAGGCGTGCGAAATTCGGAATTCCGACGCCGATCTTTACGAAGTGCTTCCCGTGGGTCCATGAGGCCATGTCGTAGAAGCGGAAGTTGTATCCCGTGTACTGAGAGTTATTCTGTCCGGACCCGCCCGTGAAGTATCCGTTTACGTTGATCTTGGGCGCATTCACCGTGTTCGTGTTGATGGTGCTCCAGCGTTCGCCCACGATGGATATCTGGTTAATCAGCACGGCTGAAAGCGCTGAATCGGCATGCAGCGTAATACCGTCCCAGTTGCTCAGGCCGTCCCAGCCCGCTTCTGCCAGCGTCTGTCCTCCCACACCCTGGTTTGTCGAGTGGGATTGCCAGTGGCCATATTGCGCGTAGGCGGAATGCTTATCGCCAAACCTATGCGCGCCGCGAAGGCTGAAGGATGTCTCGCCGGAAGGCGTGGGCACATTTTGCAGCAGCACTCCGGAGGGGTTATCAGGCGTGGGAAGCACGTCCGCATCGATGACCGCGTTTGTATCCTCGGTGTCATGGTTAAACGAGGCTAAAAAGCTTGAGTTCGGCGCAAAGAAGATGGGCCCGGTGACGTGGCCTTCATAGACTCTGCGATCTTCAAAAGGCTTGGAAGGCGCAAGCTCGTTCTGCGCGTTCAAAGCGGCATTGCGGTAGATGAAGTTAAATTCGCCGTGATAGTGATCCTGAGCGGATTTGGTGATGATCTCCATTTGCCCGCGGCCCGGGTAGTAGTACTGTGCCGAATACGGGTCCTGGTTGATGCGCACTTCCTGCACCGCGGAGGCCGAAACCGGCGACCGCGAGCCTTCCACGCCGTCCACAATCAGCCCAGCTCCGCCCGTCGCCGTTGCGCTGTCATCCATAAAGGCGCTCATCGCGGTCGCGTAGTCGTTATCAAAGATGGGCAACTGCTTGAGGTCGCCTGAGGTGATCACCTGGGTATCGCGATTGCTATCGCCGGCCGTCAGGTCTTCATTGCCGTCCGCACTCACGTGCACGTTTGTGGCAAGCGCTGCAATTGGCAGCACAACTTTCAGCGGGACAGGGAACATATTCCCCTGCATGGTGCCGGAACTGGCCGCTTTTACCACGACGGTTGGAACGACAGCCATCACCGGCATACGCGTCGTCTCAAAGCCAGGCTCAGAGATCACCAGCGTATAGCTGCCGGCCTTTGGCGGCTGCATCTGAAAAGAGCCGTCAGCGGCGGAGTGGATTGTGCTGGCGACAGCGCCTGTGGCGTCGATCAGGTCAATCTCCGCTCCGGGAACAATCGCTCCCGTGGGGTCAGCAACCACGCCGGCAATCGGCACGGGAGCGGGCACGGCGGGCGCATTGATGGGAGTATTCGGAGCTGCGGCGACAAGCGCCGGCGCGGCGAGGCACAAAAATAGCGAGAGAGAGCGAATCATGGTTCCACTCCAAGGCAAAATTCTTAACGTTACGATTGTGCGGAGCACAACACTTCGTCCACGCAATCGGGCGCGTTTCATATCTGACTTTTGGCCTTCCGGATTCAAACTGCAATGACGGTTCTCGCATCTTCGTGCGAGGAACCTGAGTTTGCAATGCCTGTGATTTTGTTTTGAACTGCTGTCACCCGTAGACGGATACAAGCCGTAAACGGTTTCAGAGTTTCTTTGGCTCAGGCTGTCAATTTATTTTCGCAGGCTCCAGGGCCGCCGTCCAGCCATTTGCGTGGTCCACCAGAATATCCGGTATCTCTTCGTGCAAATTCTGCGGACCAAAGCCAAACTGGCAGCCCAGGCTCCACGCGCCTGCGTTCCGCGCCGTCTGCACGTCCACCTTGCTGTCGCCGATCATCAACGTCTCATCGGCACGCACTCCGGCTTCGGCGATGATTGCGTTCAAACCCATCGGGTCCGGCTTCTTCAGCGGAAAACTGTCCCCGCCATAGATCACCCTGAAGAACTCCGCTATCCCCAGCCCTTCGCAGATCCTTAGCGCGGGCCTCACCGGCTTGTTGGTCAGCACCGCCATCTCGAATCGGCCATTCAACACTTTCAATGCCTCCATCACGCCTTCATAGGCATAGGTGAAATCCAGATTGTGCGCGCGGTAGTGTTCCAGAAAGTAGTTGTAAGCCGTGGCCAGCTCCTCGTCATGCACTTCGTCCGGTGCAATGTTGTTCTCCGCCGCCAGCGCCTGACGCACCAGCATTGCCGCGCCGTTGCCCACGTAGCTGGCAATCAACTCATCCGGTAGCGGAGGCCGCCCCATGTGCTCCAGCGCGGCGTTCACGCTGTTCGCAAGATCGCGCGCCGAATCAATCAACGTCCCATCCAGGTCAAAGACAAGCAGCTTCAGGCGATCCACAGGTACAGCATTCAAAATGCGCAGCATAAGATTAAGTGTAATCTTGGGTGCTCCTGCTTCTAAAAGCACGGACGCAGGCTTATGTATTCGTCATATTTTGGAGATTCTGCTCATGCGCTATCGTCATGCTTCCGTTTTCCTCGCTCTCATCCTCTCCTGCGGCATGGGAGCCGTCGCGCAGGCCGTTGCTCCTGTCGCGCCCAGCGAAAGCATTCAGAATCTCGACAACGTCAAGGCGCAGCTTAAGGCGTATCACGACTGCACCAAGCCCTCGGTCTGCTATCAGCACGATCTCGACGTGCAGGCTGACCGTGCCATAGCGTTCCTGCATCGCCGCGTCCCGCACGTTTCAACGGACGAGAAGCTCGCCCTTATCCTCGACATTGATGAGACCACGCTCTCGAACTACGACGAGATGGCTGGCGCGGATTTCGCCTACGACTCCGCTCGCTTCAACGCCTGGGTGGATTCCGCACAAGCTCCCGCCATTGCCGGCACCCTGCGCCTCTATAAGGAAGCCCAGCGCCTCGGCGTCGCTGTCTACTTCCTCACCGGGCGCACGGAAAGCCAGCGCGCCGTGACCGAGCAGAACCTTCGCAACGCCGGCTTTGACAACTGGCAGCAGCTGATTCTGCGCCAGACCGATGAGGAATCCACTACCGCTCTCGACTACAAACCTGCAGCCCGCGGCCGCATTGTCGCCTCCGGCTACAAAATCATCCTCAATGTTGGCGATCAGTGGAGCGACCTCCGCGGTAAGCCCCTTGCCGAGTACTCCGTTAAGTATCCCGATCCCTTCTATTTCCTGAAATGAGCGTTTTGCTCCATTCAGGCGTATTTTTATCTGTATACGCAACTTTTTGGGGTAAAGCGCTGTCGGTATGCAGTGGGGGAGACGGGCAATGAAAAGGAATTTCACTACCTGGGCAGCGGCATTGGCGCTGGCAGCGGGGCTATCTGTGCCAGGGGCAGCGCAGGATGCCGGAAACGCGGCAAATCAGAATCCGGCCCAGAATCCCGCGCCAAATCAAAGCCAGAATCGGGCCGTTCGCCTCAGCACCATCGAAGGCCAGGTCCGAATCCTGCAATCCGGACAGTCCATTACCGATCAAGCCGTTGCGAATACGCCGCTTTTTGACGGATTCGGCGTTCAGACTGGCGATGACGGCCGCGCTGAACTGCAGTTTCCGGATGGCACCGTTGGCCGCATTCCGCCCGATAGCTCCGTCAGCCTGGAAGGCATGCAGCAGGGAGCCGGCGACTTTCTTCTCGATCATGGAATGGGCTACTTTGAGCTGCGCGGCGGAGAGAGCGTGCGCTTTGCCGGCTATACCGCCGCCTCCACAGGCGCTGCCGTGATCCGCGTCAAGCTCGACGAGGCTCCCGGAGAGATTGCGGTGTTTGACGGAGCTGTCCATCTTGAGGGTCCTGACGGAATTACCGCAGATCTTCATGGCGGCCAAAGTGTGAGGCTCGCGCCCAGCGACAGCATGCTCCATGTTGCTGAACTCGTTGAGCCCGATTCCTGGGATGCGTGGAACTCAGACCGCGATCAGGCGCTGAATACCGCAGCAGGCAGCGCCACGCCGGCCACGAAGAGCATGGATGACGCAACCAATCCCGCTTGGGGCGATCTGAACCAGAACGGCAACTGGTATGACGTGCCGAATGAGGGCTATGTCTGGTCTCCCTACGATGCCTCAAACGGCTCATGGGACCCGTACGGCATCGGCTACTGGATGGATAGTCCCGGCTACGGCTACACATGGGTCTCCGGCTACTCCTGGGGCTATCTGCCGTACCAATGCGGCCTCTGGAACTGGTATTCAGGCTTTGGCTGGGGCTGGGCTCCAGGAGGCTGCACTCCGTGGTGGGGTGGCGGCGTCTATGCCATCAATGTTGGCCGCGGCCCTGGCGGATGGCATCCACCGGGACGCCCGTTGCCTCCTCGTCGTGGTCCGGCCCGTCCGTACGGCGGAATCCACGCGGCGGCTCCTCAGCCCATCATCGCTGTGCATCGCAATGGTCCGCCTCTTGAGACTGGCCTTCCCCTGCGCGACCGCAGAACTCCGGTCACAATTGCGGGAGCCAGCGTGGTGCCGATGCGGCCCGTCACCGTGCGGCCTGTCTATGACCACCAGCCCGCGCGCACTCAGACGCAGTACAACGGCTCAGGCGGCATGACACCGGGCGCCGGAGCGCCGGGCGCAGGAAATCGTCCGGGCTACGCCCCGGCTCCAGGCCAGTATCCGGGCCAAACCAAGCCCGGTTACACGCCTCCGCCACCGAGCGCATCTCACCCGCGCCCCGCTCCCAGCGCTCCCAGGGCTGCTCCCGCGCCTGCGCCGCGTGCTGCTCCGCCTCCACCGGCAGCTCCGCGTCCTGCTTCTCCCAAAAAGTAGCGGGATGAAAGCTGGATGGCACGAACAGGCCGCTTCGCTTTACAGCGTGGCGGCCTGTTTCCTTTCAAGGTATGCGTGTAGCCTGGCCAGCTCTGAGAGCCCTAACGACTCCGCCCTCGCCTGAGGCGAAATCTCCGTCTCCGCCAATGCCGTCTGCACCGCGGCTGGCTCCAGGCCAGCGGCCCGCAGATTATTCGCGAGCGTCTTCCGCTTCTGCGCAAAGATCTGCTTGGCAAACTGGATGAAGCCCTTTTCGCTCACGCCCAGCTCCGCGAAACGCGGCGCGAATCGCCAGCGAAAGACCGTGGAATGCACCTCCGGCGGCGGTGAAAACGCGCCCGGCGGTAGCGTAAACAGCCTTTCCACCGGCCCATACATCTGCACCGTCACACTCAGCACTCCATAGTCGCGCGAACCGGGTTCAGCTACAACGCGATCGGCCACCTCGCGCTGTACCATCAGCACCGCGCGATCCAGCGACGCATGATTCTCCGCCAGACGCAGCAGAATGGGCGAAGTAATGTAGTACGGCAGATTCCCCACAACAGGAAGCTTATGTCCAGCCTGCGCCGCGGCGGCAGCAAAGTCGAATTGCAGAACGTCCTGCTCTATTACCGTGAACTTCTCTGAAGGCAAATAGGCACGAAGCGCAATGGCCAGCTCGTGGTCCACTTCAATCGCCATCACATGGCCTGCGCGTTCAATCAGTGTCCGCGTAATCGCGCCTTCACCCGGGCCAATTTCTACGACAAGCTGCTCTGAAACGTTGCCGAGCGCAGCTCCGATCCGGGCAATCGCTGCGTCATCGCGCAAAAAATTCTGTCCGAGCTTGGATTTAGGCGGCATGGAGAGAGTCTAAAGATCATGGTATCGGAGCGCCCGCCCATGGCTCAGAGTGAAAGTGTGCGAGAATCGGACCTAACGTGAATGCAATGGACCGGGAGGGACACTATGTCGCCTGAGATCGAACGTCCTCGACGCCTGACCCGCGGAGTTCTGCTCTCCCTCGCCTGCCACGGCGCGCTCTTCGGCAGCCTGCTCCTTGTAGGAATCGCCACCGGCTCACGCCTTCTTCGTCCCGCCAACGTAACCACTTCCTTCGTCTCCGTCAGTCAGATTGAAATTGCAGGCGCGTCCCACGCCATCAAGCTCACGCTGCCGCCTGATCCCATGGCCGCGCATACCAAAACTCCGGACCGCAACACCGATCCATCGGCGAAGACCATCCTGCCCGTTCCTAAAAATCAGCCGAAGAAAAATGGCGGCGGCGCGCCTCCCAACCCGCAAAACAGCAAGGGCTCAGGCCAGACCATGGCGGGCAATGGACCTGATGATCAGGACGCCACGCCGGCCTTCCCGGTCTTCTCGCCCAAGCCTCCCGTTACGGATCGCGGGCTGCTGCCGGGCTCTGAGAAAAAGATTGTTGTGGATGTGAATGTCGATGAGGCCGGCGGCGTAGTCAGCGAAACCCTCGTGACGGGCTTAGGTAACAAGCTCGATCAGATCGTGCTTGAGACCGTAAAGAGCTGGCGTTTCCATCCCGCCACTGTCAACGGAAAACCTGTTGCCACACAGGCCGAACTGGTCTTCCCGTTCAATCCGCAATATCCTATCGCGGATTCATAAGCCCGCTTCAGGCCAGCGCCCTACTTAACTCGATTGGTCTCTTCTTTTGTTGATGCGCTCGACGAGGAGGACCATGATGGCAGTGACTGTAATCATGAGGGCGCCAGTCTCGAGTGCCATTGGATAACTGAGATTAGGAGATTTCACCTGCAAAATAGTCGAAATTAGATAATAGATTGAGCCCGCAAAATTCAATGCAAAGAAAAGCCTGAACAGCAGACCGACCGTACCGCTATCTTGACGCCTGCCCCAGAATTTCATAAATCTCTGCGGCTGAAGATTCCACCAGGCCGTAAAGAATACGGCAGCTATTGCGAATCCGAGATTCATCTGGTTAAAAGCAGGGTCGCTTCTCATTCTTTGTTGCCAATCGGCTTCCGCAGCATTTGCGCGGCTTGCTGAAACTTCAGCGTTATCGCCATCTCCATCAGCTACATCAAGCCGGACAATAGTATTTCCAATGTAAAAAACGCGAGCATAGATCCCCTGTTTGATGGGCCCCCCATGCGAACTTGAGTTATGAAATCCAGCGGTGCTATCGAAATCGGAATAACAGAATCGCTTGAAGCTTACCGAGAAACACTCATCGGTGTGCCCTTCATACGGCATCGGCTTGAAGTCATCCACTTCTCCTTCAACCATTGAATAGCCACCGCTGCGATACGTTGACGCGAGCCTTCGATACTGAGAGTAAGGAAATCCCAAAGTACCCATCAGCCAGATCAGGGAGAACAGAACCAGAAAATAGCCGAGAAGTCTTCTGCTGAATCGCTGCCAATGGTATCTGCGGCTCAGCCATATCACGCCAATTCCCACGACAAACAGTGCGACGCCAACCCTCGCGAAAGACCAGTCGATACTGTTCAAACCGATTTCAAATACGGTGTGATATTGAGGGCCGACAATCATGACAGACAGAATAAAGGCTGAGCTTGACTCATCTCTTTTTCGCGTCGTTCCCCAGCGCGGCAAAGTGAAACTCCTGCCGCTTCTCAAATCCCAGCGCTTCATATAGCCGAATCGCCGGATTCGTGCTGAAGGCATGTAGAAACGCAGTCTTTCCGTCGCGCTCAATCTCATCAATGACAATCTGCATCAGCCGCCGCGCGTATCCCTTGCCCCGCGCTTCAGGATGCGTGCACACGCCGCTGACCTCCACGAGTCCCGGCAAGTGCATTCGTTTGCCCGCCATTGCGACGAGCTCTGGGCCATGAAAGATCCCGTAGAAGTTTCCCAGCTCAAGCGTCCGCATCCGGAACGGTCCCGGCTCGGTCAACTCTGCCAGCGTAACCATCGCAGGCGCATCTGCTGCGGTCAGCCGCCGTGGCGTCAGTGCGCCTGCATCGGGCTCAACACCGCGAGTCTCGCGTACCATCTGGACGATTGGCCCGCTCCGCATCACCTGCAAGCCGCCCACCGGCACAATCGGCTCCACAGAAAACAGCACCACAACGCCGTCTCTAGCCAGCTCGCTCAGCGCTTCATAGCTTTCTTTCGTCTGCGCAGGAATTCCGCTCAGCGGGCCAATCTCCACTGGATAACGCCGCGCCCGCTCGTCACCCAGCGCCAGTCCAAGGTGCTCCGTGCTCAGCGCGCTCCAGATGGGGTTGTCCAGTAGAGTTGTGTCGAGCACCTTTCTTCCCGCATCCAACGAGAATGAAGAATCGGTAATTTCCCCGGATTGAGCGCGATCCTGCATCGTATCCGCTTTCGTGTGCTCTAGACTGACTTGTGGGTGGAGAAAGAGCCTCATGCATATTGTATTTGCTGCCTCGGAGTGTGTTCCTTTCGCAAAAACCGGCGGTCTCGCGGACGTAGTCGGCGCGCTCCCGCCGGAGCTCGTCAAGCTCGGCCATGAGGTCACCGTCTATCTGCCGCTCTATGCCGTCGTCCGCCCGCATCTTGCCGACCGGTGGAAGTACGTCATCCGCTCCATCACCATTCCATTTGAGTACTACAACCGCTTCGTCGGCATTGTGGACGGCGGCAAGCGTAACGACGTCCAGTATTACTTCGTTGATTGCCCGGATCTCTTCGACCGCCAGGGACTCTACGGCACACCAAGTGGCGACTATCCCAACAACTGGGAGCGCTTTGGCCTCTTCTGCCGCGCTATCCTTGAAGCTTCAAAAATTCTCGGCGTTCCGCAGATCTTCCACGTTCATGACTGGCAGGCCGCGATCCTGCCCATCTACCTGCGCACCACCTACGCACAGGATCCGCTTCTCGCCAGTGCCGGCGCTGTTCTCACCATTCACAACGCGGGCTACCAAGGCTGGTTTCCGCCGCAAACCACCGAGCGTCTTCTCCTTCCCTGGGAGATCTTCACCATGGATCGCGTAGAGCAGTTCGACACCTTCAATTTCCTCAAGGGCGGAATTGTCTACAGCGACATGCTCACCACCGTGAGCCGCAAATACGCCGAGGAGATTCAGACAGCCGAGTTCGGCCACAACCTCGAAAGCACGCTCCGCAACCGCGCCGCCGATCTGCGCGGCATCCTCAACGGCGTCGATTACGCGCAGTGGGATCCGGCGACCGATGGCTACCTTGCCGCGCACTACACCGCGAACGTTCTCACCGGCAAGCAGGAATGCCGCGCCGATCTACTCCACGCTTTTGGCCTGGAACCCATCTCGCCCACGACTCCTGTCCTCGGCATCGTCTCTCGCTTCGCCACGCAGAAGGGCTTTGACATTCTCTCTGGTATCGCCGATGAACTCATGCGCCGCGATGTCGCCGTCGTCGTCCTCGGCTCCGGCGAGGCATACTACGAAAACTTCTTTCGCGAGTGGGCCGCGCGCTACCCGGGCCGTGTTGCGCTGCAGGTCAAGTACGACGAAGCACTGGCGCACAAGGTCGAAGCCGGCTCCGACATCTTTCTCATGCCCAGCCGCTATGAGCCCAGCGGCCTGAACCAGATGTATTCGCTGCGTTACGGCGCCGTGCCCGTTGTCCGCGCCACCGGCGGACTTGACGACACGATCGAAGAGTGGAGCCCAGGGACAAATCCGGAGCAGGGAACCGGCACCGGATTCAAGTTCTACGGCTATGCTCCGGGCGATTTCCTCGCCGCCATCGACCGCGCGCTCACTTTATTCCCACAGAAGGCAGCCTGGCATCGTCTGATGCGCAATGGCATGGTCAAGAACTACAGCTGGACCCAGCCTGCGCGCCAATACGTCGAAGTTTATTCGGAAGTGGCCAAGCGGCGAAGCTAATCCATACGCCCTTGTTCCATTGGCGCTGATTTCCCGTATATCTTCCGCACGGCCCACAGCACAGGGAGTCCGAGCAGGATCACCGCCGTTCCCATCAGCGATCCCTTCAGGTTGCTCGTGTAACTCGAGACCAGGACTCCCGCTGCGCAGAGAATGAAGATCGTAGGCAGCACTGGATAGCCCCATACGCGATACGGCCTTGCAAACTCCGGATGCTTCTTGCGGTAATAGAAGATCGTTGTCGCTGTGAGCATGTAGAACAGCCACTCTGCAAAAACCGCCAGATCAAAGAACTGTGCAAATTCAGATAAAAAGATCAGCAGAACAGTTGAAAGCGCTCCCTGAACAATCAGCGAAAACGATGGCGACTGAAACCGCGGATCGATCTCCATAAACCGCGAAAAGAACAGCCGGTCACGCGCTGCGGCAAACGGCACGCGCGCTCCGCTCATCACCGTTCCGTTGAGCGAGACAAAAATGCTCACCGCCATTGCCGCCGCCACAAACCCCGCTCCACGCGGACCGGCTACGACAGATAGCGCAGCCACCGCAGGGCGCTGGCTTCCCGCAATCTGCGCTGCCGGCAGAATGTACTGGATCGCGGCATTCGTTGCCATAAACAGCACGCCCACCACAAACAGCCCGCCAATCAGCGCAATCGGCAGGCTCCGCTCCGGCCGCTTTACTTCGCCTGCTACCATTGTCAGATCGTTCCAGCCGTCATAGGCCCAAAGTGTCGCAATCAGCGCCGTCATAAAGCCATTGATTCCGCCAACAGCTCCCGGCACGCCGGTCGAAAAGTTGCTCCACGAGCCCGTCGCCGAAGAAAAACACAGCGCCGCAACAATCAGAATCAGCACGCCCTTCAGCACCGTGAACACAAGCTGAAAGTCTCCGGCCTTTTTGATGCCCAGGTAATTCAGCCCCGTCATAAACCACGTCACGCCGATCGCAAACACTTGCGACCACAGCAGCGGAGTGCCCGCAACATGATCTCCCAGAAAATGAAATGCCGGAAAAAAGCCCAGCGTCAGCGCCAATCCCGCAGTGGACGCCGCAATCGACGCAGGCTTCGCCACCGCGAACCACGTCCACATATATAGAAACGCCGTCGTGTCTCCGTACGCGCCGCGCAGATACACATACTCGCCGCCCGCATACGGCAGCATCGAGCCAAGCTCGGCATAAGTCATTGCGCCAAAGAGCGAGAGCAGTCCGCCCACGATCCACGCCAGGTATACCAATGAAGACGAGCCAAGGTCCTGCATCATCTCGCGCGGCACAAGAAAAATGCCGCTGCCGATGATCGTTCCAACCACGATGGCGGTGGCCTGCGGCGCACCCAGTACGCGCGGCAAATCAGCCGGACTCAGATGTGTTTTTGAAGTATGCGTATCGCTCATCTAGTGATGTGAGGGTAGCATAGCTGCGGGAACATCTTCGCCTTTGCTGGTGTCTAATTCTGCAAGTACATATCATCGCTTCACGTCCCGCTCGGGCGCAGAGTGATGCTGTATATTGCCAGATCATTTTCTAACGGAGTTTCCATGTCACTACGAGCGCGGTTCGCGCTGATGCTGATGGTGTGCGCATGTGGTGCACATGGGCAAACTACGACTCAGACCGCTCCAACAACCGCGCCTCTGCCTGCCCCCGCTCCCGCCCCATCTCCTGCACCGCCAACCGCACTCACTCCTGCCGAAATCTACAAGCAATCCATGCGTCCGCTCGACCAGGTTCGCGCCTCGCTCGACAACTGGTCAGATGCGGAGCTCGGCGCATTGTCCATCGGCATCGGCAAAGCCCGCGAAGCCTGCACACAGATGAACCAGCAGGATTACTCCGGAGACGATCTCTATGATTACGCGCACCTCTGCGCATTCGGCCAGGTCTGGGGAACCGCAAACACCGCCGCCACGCGTTACATTGCCAGCAATGCCGAGCCACACCGCGCGCAGGCCTACGCACTGAATGCCAATGCCCTCCTGCAGATGGGCCAGTTTGACCAGGCCGCGAACACCGTGCAGGAAATGCTCAACACACTTCCTTACGATGCTGAAGTCGCCTTCACGCTGCGCTACATGAAGGACTCGCTGGAACAGCAAGGCGTTTCCCAGGGGCTTCATCTTGCCGAAGATGAGCACGAAAAAATCATCACCGCTCTGCAACAGGGAACTCCGCTTAAAGCCACAACCGGCGACGCTGTCATAAGCATCGGCGAACTCTACGATTCCGCCATGCAGCTTGCTTTCTTCTATACGCAGAATTTCGGCAATAGCACTGCCGGCAAAGCCATTGCTGCAAGCTGCGATAACGCACTGCCGGATTCGGCAACACTCATTCCGGAAGATCGCCAGCGAATTGAAAACGTGCGCATGCGCTTTCATCTGCTAGGCGAGCAGTTGCCCACGCTCAGCATCACGCGCGCGCTCGCATCGCCCACAACCAAACCCCACCTTCCGCCGTCCTTTGGCGCAGGTACAGTGTTCGTGCTCTTTCCCGATTGGTGCGTGCAGTGCGGCAAGATGATGAAGACTCTGACCGGATTCGCCAAAGTCAACGCAGATACACCGCTCCACGCTTACGGACTCGTCTTTGCGGATACGTCAATGATCACTGACCCCGCCACGCATGAAGGATTTCTTCAGGCACTGCAGGGCACTTCAACGCTGGTTGTCCCCGCCACTACTCCACAGTCCTTCGGTGCGCAGGAATTTCCCCTTACCATTGTCGTAGATAACGCTGGTGCGATCCGCTTCATCGGATCCATTCCGTCAAATGCTTTCAATGGCGATGGCTATATCTCGAAAGTGATTCAACGGATGGCTGCAACTGATTCGGTGAAGAAAGCCGCCAGCGTTCAGATGCACAATCAGTAAGCTGCAGGCTGGCTTCCGCTGACATTATGATTACTCTCGCAACAGCTGCGTACATAGATAAAGTCAATTGATTCTGTCCGAGATGCCATATCTCGACTTAGGGAAGCCCGACATACAAGAAATAAATAACCGCAACTTAGCGTGGCGATTTCGCGTCTTTATTGGGAGCGAGGGAGGACCACGATGCGCTGATGACAATATGTCATCTGAAAGTAGTGAAAGTAGAAATCTTAAAAATAACTAAATCACTAAATTAGCGAACCACCTAGCAAGGAGATAGATTGTGATTTCGAAGATTATATTTGTTGTCGATGATGAAGTGGTGATTGCGGACACGCTCTCTGTGATTCTTAAGCACGCAGGCTTCGTTGCCAAGGCCTTTTACCGTCCGGAAGAAGCTCTTCGCGCAGCGGAATGGATTGCTCCAGACATGCTCATCAGTGATGTGTTCATGCCCGGCATGACCGGAGTTGAGCTCGCAAACCGCGTTCGGGTGCGCTCTCCGGCATGCCATGTCTTTCTTTTCTCTGGTCAGCAAAACGCAGGAACAATATTAGAAAAGGAACACGGACGCTTTGAATTCACGATCATTCCCAAGCCCATCCACCCTACAGAACTTCTAGCGTTGATCCATGAAAATCTCTGACATCTCTCGTCGACTGCGCCTGGAACTTCATTCCGATGGGACAGGCTCTTCTTCGTGAAAGTATCGCCAGATATTCTCAGCCGTTTTCTTTGAAACCACTGCAGCAAGCGACTCCACCGTTGCTTGCTGCACATCCCGCAAGCTGCCGAAGTGCGTAATCAGCCGCTGTCGTGTCTGTGTGCCCACTCCGGGAATCGACAGCAACTCACTTTCGCGATCGCGCATGGCCCGGCGTTGCCTGTGGTAGCCAACGGCAAAGCGATGGCTCTCATCACGAATCAACTGCATCAGATGCAATACCGGTGACCGTCGATCCAGCACCACAGGATCGTCCTCATTGCCGCTTACGTAAATTACTTCTTCCTTCTTCGCAATGGAAGCCAGCGGTTGCGTCGTAAATCCAAGCTCCTCCAGCGCGTCCGCAGCGGCGTGCAGTTGTCCCAGGCCGCCGTCAATCAGCACCAGTGAAGGCATCGGCTTGTCCTCTTCTTTCAGCCGTTTATATCGCCGGTGAACCACCTCGCGCATGGATGCGAAATCATCCACGCCCAGAACCGTCATCACCTTGAACTTGCGATACTCGCTCTTATTCATCTTGCCGTCTTCCCACACCACGAGCGACGCCACGGTCTCCGCACCTTGAATGTGCGAAATATCGAAGCACTCAATCCGCTGCGGCAGATCCGGCAGCATCAGCGCATCGGCCAGCGCCTCCTTGATTGCCTTCTGTGAGGGTTCGAGGACACGGAACCTCTGCACATAGGACTGCTTTGCATTTTGCGCGGCCAGGTCAACAAGCGACCGCTTTTCGCCGCGCTGCGGCACCGCCACTTCAATTCGGTGACCCGCGCGCTCACTCAGCAATCCCGCCAGTAGCTCACGATCCGGAAAATCCGCCGGCACCAGAATGCTGCGTGGCACATACGGCTGATCGATATATAGCTGCTTCAACAGGGCTGAGAAGAGCTCCCCAGGGTTAAAGCCTGTCTCGCTCAGCGTCCCCGGCTCAGTTGCGGTAAATGCTGGTTCCACATGCGCTGCTGCTTCCGTCTCCGGCGCGCTCTCCGCTATCAGACCTTCCAACAGCTCCGGCAGATCCTCCCAGAAGAACTCGCGCCGATCTACAATTGTTCCGCGCCGCATGTGGAACAGGTTCACAGCCAGTGCGCCTGCCTCAAAGTGATATCCAAACACGTCGGCATCATCATTCTGCTCGGCGGTAGCCATGCGCTGTTTCTCCTGCAGCTGCTGCACCGTCGAAAGCTGATCACGCAATCTTGCCGCAGCTTCAAACTGTTCCTTTTCCGCAGCTTCCATCATGCGCCCGGTCAGCGTTTTTTCTAGCTCCGCCGCCTTGCCCTCCAGCAGCATCTGCGTGTCATGCACCGCCTGCTTGTAAGCCTCAGGCGTAGTTAGCCCCTCCACGCATGGCCCCAGGCAGCGGTGAATGAAGTACTGCAGGCAGGCCCGCGGATGGTACCGCGAGAGATCCACTTTGCAGCTCGGAATAAGAAAACTCCGGTGAATCAGCTCCACCACGCGATAGGCCAGGTTTCCTGGAAAGTATGGCCCGTAATAGGCCGCGCCATCCTTCCGCAGACGCCGTGTCACAAAGACCTTCGGAAAGCGGTCCGTTAGCGTCAGTTTTACGTATGGATAGGTTTTGTCATCCCGCAGCAGGATGTTGAACCTCGGCTTGCGCTGCTTGATCAGGTTGTTCTCAAGCGCCAGCGCCTCGCCTTCGTTCCCTACCAGGATGTAGCTGATGTCCACTGCTTCACGCATCAGCGATCCGGTCTTCGCGTTAGCCTGCGCCGCATCCAGAAAATACGATCGCACCCGTGAGCGCAGGTTTTTCGCCTTGCCCACATAGATCACTTCGTCCCGCGCGTTCTTGTACATGTACACGCCAGGCTGCGTCGGTAGCGTACGGATTTTCTCGTGCAGGTCCATATCAGGCAAAAATCGTTGAAGAAAATGCTTCTTCGAAAAACTCAACGTCTCCATTCTTAGATTAGCCGCAAAAGGGAAGGGATTGCGAAAATCGCAGATCTTTCCATGTGTTGTTGGGCGGAAGGCGTCTCTTACGCTGTCAAAAGGTTATAGCGCCGGTAAAAAGTACATGGTTTTGGTTAGGTCGTCAACGAACGTGTATTGGCATAAACCATTGATGATTATGCACTTGCTGAAAATCTTCAGTTTGGCACGGCACATGCTCTATAGAGGGCGTGTAACAAACCCTGCCGGTGTGCTCTTTCACGGCAGCAGGAGGATAAAAAATGAGTATTCGGATGGCAACAGGAGCGGCAGCAATTGCATTATTTGCCGTAACAGGGTGCGCCACCAAGAACTGGGTGAACACGCAGACGGCCCCTATTGTAGATAAAACGAATAACCTGGAAGACCGCACTGCGGAGAACAACCGCAATATTCATGATGTAGACGCACGCGCCACGACCGGTATTCAGCAGGCGCAGAACTCAGCCAACTCCGCTAACCAGAATGCGCAGAACGCGCAGCAAGCCTCAGGCCAGGCAGAAACCGCTGCCAATGATGCCGTGCATCGTGCTGACTCGCTCGGTGCCGTTGTAACGGGTCTCGACAATTATCGCTCGCTCGCGGACGTCTCGGTGAACTTCGGCTTTGACAAGGCCATGCTTACCAAGGACAGCAAGGATCAGCTGGATAGCTTCGCGGCTCAACTCGGCGGCGCCAAGGGCTACATCGTCGAAGTTACCGGTGGAACTGATTCCGCCGGCTCGCAACAGTATAACTATGACCTCAGCAACCGTCGCGCCGATGCAGTGGTGCAGTACCTGGCATCTAAATACAACGTTCCCGCGCACAAGTTTTACCTGATTGGCATCGGCAAGGATCAGGAAGTAGCGCCAAACAATACCGCTGATGGCCGCCACAAGAACCGCCGCGTTCAAATTCGCCTGCTGAGCAACATGGGCGGAGATAACACGCAGCAACAGCCGGCGACTAATCCAGGCGGATCACGTTAACTTAGAAACCAATCCTCCGAGTTATAAGTACATTACATACATGAACATTAAACGGAATATACATTAGATCGACTTATACATTACTTACTTAAACTTAAACATAGATACCTATACATAGATTAGATTACTTTCATACATTACATGCAGGGAGAAAGCAAAAAGCCTCGGTCGCCCCCCGAGGCTTTTTGCTGTCCGCGCATAAATGTCTAATTTGCAGATTTCTTCGCGCTCTGTTTCTTTTCGCTCTTCGCCTTTTTGTCGATCCGATGCTGCAGTCTCTCTTTGGCATGTGGGCCGCGCGGCAACGGCAGCGGCTTTCCCACCGGCATGGGAGCCAGTAATTCCATGCCATCCAGCGCATCGAGAGCTCTGAGTACGCGCAACAGCGTATTCAGCGTGGCTCCGCGCCCCTCTTCCAGGTACAGCACGGTGCGCACGGAAAGCCCGGCTCGTTCCGCTGTTGTGCGCTGATCGAGATTCCGCAACAGCCGTAGCGCATTCATCCGCTTCCCGAGCAGCTGCTGGAGTTCTTCAAGAGACTTGGAATGTAGATTGCTCATAAGCGCATGATATTGCGCTTGAGGCAGAAAATGCGACAGGAAAATATGCGGAATTTTGCACTTTCGGTTGCGGTGAAATCAACTCCCCCGCGTCTAGCTGACAGAGTCCTTTGCCGCCGCGCTTGCTTCCTTGGCAGCCTGCTGTTTCAACATCTGCTGCACGCTCTTGTGGTGGCGCACGTCATCGCCCTGCACCCAGAAGATCACGTCTTCGGCAATATTCGTCGCGTGATCCGCCACGCGCTCCAGGCTTCGCGAAATCATCAGCGCATTCAAGGCCTGCGGGGCAATCGAGCCGTTGTCTTCCATGACCTGCGTCAGCGTCTTGTAGGCTGAGCGGTTCATCGCGTCCACCGCATCATCCATCGTCAGCACAGAGCGGGCCATCTCCGCATCGGCCTCAATAAACGACTGCAGGCTCTTGCGAACCATATCCGAGGACAGCGTTGCCATCCTTGGAATATCAACCGGCAGGTCCACAAACGGCATCTGGTCCATATTGCAGACGCGGTCGATGATCGACTTTGCGGCATCGCCCACGCGCTCCAGATCGGCATTGATCTTGATCACGGCGAGAATAAAGCGCAGATCCTTCGCCATCGGCTGTTCCATCGCCAGCAGGTCAAGCGCGGCCTGGTCAATGTCGCGTTCCATCCGGTTAATCGCCAGCTCGCTGCGCTTCACCAGGTCGCAGATGGAAAGGTCGCGCGCACGGTAGGCCTCAATCGCGCGCTGAATCGCCTGCTCCGCGAGGCCCGCCATCACCAGCAGGTTCTCTTTCAGATCTTCGAGGCTTTGTTGGAACCGTATCCGTGTCATCCGAACCTGCCTGTAATGTAATCCTCGGTGCGCTTATCGCTTGGGTTGGTAAAGATCTTATGTGTCGAGTCGAACTCCACCAGCCGCCCATTCAAAAAGAAGCCCGTCTTCTCTGCCACGCGCGCGGCCTGCTGCATATTGTGCGTCACAATCACAATCGTGTACTGCGACTTGAGCTCAAAGATCAGATCCTCAATCTTCGATGTCGAAACCGGGTCCAGCGCGGATGCCGGCTCATCCATCAGAAGCACTTCCGGGTCCACCGCCAGCGCCCGCGCAATGCACAATCTCTGCTGCTGGCCACCGGAAAGGCTCGCTCCCGACTTCTTCCGCAAGTCGTCTTTTACCTCGTCCCACAGGGCCGAGTTCCGCAGTGATTTCTCAACAATCTCATCCAGCACCCGCCGGTTCCTGTATCCGTTCAACTTCAATCCGCTGGCCACATTGTCATATATCGACATGGTAGGAAAAGGATTAGGCCGCTGAAACACCATTCCGATCCGCCGCCGGATTTCCACTGGCTTTGCATCGGCATAGATGTCCACATCGCCCACCTTCACCCCGCCCGTCACGCGCGCAATCGGATTGGTCTCATGCATCCGGTTCAAACAGCGCACAAAGGTACTCTTGCCGCAGCCGGATGGCCCAATGAGCGCAGTCGCGTGATTTGCCGGGATGTGCAGGTTAATGTCCTGCAGCGTATGGTTCGTCCCGTACCACGCATTCAGATTCGTAACTTCGATTCCAACGCCCATCGCCTTAACTTGCTCCTTTAAGCACACCGCGGCTGGTGACATACCGTACCAGTGAAACCGACAGCACAATCAGTACAATCAGCACCAGCGCTCCGGCCCATGCCAGCCTGTGCCACTCGTCATAAGGCGAAAGCGCGTATTTATAAATCTGCAGCGGCAGCGCAGCAATGGGTTGGTTTAAATCCAGGCTCCAGTACTCGTTGCCCAGCGCCGTAAAAATCAGCGGAGCCGTCTCGCCCGCCACACGCGCAAAGGCCAGCATGCAGCCAGTAATAATCCCCGGTGAAGCTGTCTTTACTGTAATCGACAGCACGCTGCGCCAATTCGGCACGCCCAGTCCCAACGCCGCTTCGCGCACTGCATGGGGAACCATCAGCAGCATCTCTTCCGTCGTCCGGCATACCGTGGGAATCATCATGATTCCCAGCGCCACTCCGCCCGCAAACGCCGAGAAGTGGCCTAGAAACGGCAGCCACGACACCTGCGGCCCTACCAGCAGCGCATACGCCGCCATGCCCATCACAATCGAAGGCACGCCATTCAGCACATCCGCCGTGAACCGAACCGCATTCGCCAGCTTCGTCCCGCGGCCAAACTCCGCCAGGTAAATTCCGCCGCCAATCCCCACCGGCACGCCAATAATCGTTCCCAGCGCCAGCAGCACGGCGGAGCCCACAATGGCGTTCGCCATGCCGCCGCCTTCTTCACCCACCGGCTTCGGAATCTTCGTAAAGAAATCCAGGTTCACGCTCGACGCGCCCTTGTAAATCAGGTAGCCAAAGATCGCCAGCAGCGGCGCAATCACCAGCAGCGTTGCCAGAATCGCCAGGCCCGTCACCGCGTTATCCGTCGCTGCGCGAATCTTCGATCGAATTGGATTGCCGCTTAGTGGCACGTTCCGGTCTCGTCCTTTCTGGAAATACCTAGTGGGCCTGCGCCGGTGCACCGCGTGTAACGGCCCACACCAGCAGGCGGGCCAGGGCATTCACAAGAATCGTCACAATAAACAGCGCCAGTCCCAATTCCGTCAGCGCGCTGCGATGCAGGTCGCTGGTAGCCTCGGCATATTCATTCGCAATTACGGAAGCCATCGAAGCGCCATTGGCCAGCAGGTTCCTGTGAATCTCAGCGGTGTTGCCAATCACCATTGCTACGGCCATCGTCTCGCCCAGCGCCCTGCCCAACCCCAGCATCACGCCGCCCACAATGCCGATCCGCGCATTCCTCAGCACGCCCATGCGGATCATCTCCCACCGCGTCGCGCCCAGCGCCAGCACCGCCTCGCGCTGCGAGTGCGGCACCGCTATCATTACCTCGCGCGTCAGTGAAGAGATAATCGGCAGAATCATGATGGCCAGAATAATTCCGGCAGAAACAAAGCCCAGTCCCGTTGGATTGTCATCCGTAAACAGTCCCGTCCATCCCAGTCCCTTTGACAGCAACGGGTTCACATGCTCCCGCAGCAGCGGCACCAGGATAAACACGGCCCACAACCCGTAGATCACCGAGGGAATTGCCGCCAGCAACTCCGTCAAAAATGCCAGCGGAGCACGCAGCATCTTGGGGCACATCTCCGTTAAAAAGATCGCTACGCCAATCGCCAGCGGAACCGCCAGCAGGAGCGCCAGGAACGACGAAACCAGCGTGCCGTAGAGAAACGGCACCGCGCTGAAATGCCCATTCACCGGATCCCAGTAAAGTGGCTGTCCAGTCGCCGGATCCTTATCGTACGTATAAAAGAACCGGAGCCCGAAGTTGTGCCACACCAGCCCGGAGCGGTATATCAGCACAATCGCAATCAGCGCCACAATCCCAAAGATCGAAAATCCGCATAGAACCATCAGGGCGCGGAATCCGCCGTCGGCGAGAGCCGAATTGCCCCGCGCGCGCAGGAATGCGCGGATCGCAGAATCAGACTGGTCACCCATCTGTCCGCCCGGCCCTGGCGCTCCACCCGGCTGTGGCGCATACGCCTGACCCTCAGAGGGCTTCTGCTGTTGAAACTGGGGTTGAAAAGTGCGTATTTCTGACACTGGAACGGTCACCTCACTCAGGCTACCCACGAAATGTGAATGTAAGGTTACAACCCGGCGAAATCAAACGCATAGAACCAGTTATTCATGCACTACGTCTGCAGCGATTGCGTTCCTGGGCAGGTTCTCCGTTAATCTTGATGACGAATTAAGCGGGGGTAAAGATGCGGGCTCCATGGTTGGTCGTGATCGTAACACTCTTGTCGGCAACGGCGGCAAACGGGCCGGCAAACGCGCAAGGTCCTGCTCAGCCTGACCCTCCAACCCGGCCTTGGCACGCGGCTTGGGTCACCCATCCCACCGCTCCGCTCCGCGAGCCGCTCGTCCTCCATTTCCGCCGCATGGTCGCCTTCACCGCCGTTCCTTCCAGCTACATCGTCCGCGTCAGCGCCGATAACCGCTTCATCCTTTATGTCAACGGCAAGCGGGTCGGCGACGGCCCTGCCCGCGGCGACCTGACCCACTGGCGTTATGAGACCTTCGACCTGGCTCCCTATCTAAAGACGGGCGACAACGCCATCACTGCCACCGTCTGGAACTATGGCGTCTATGCCCCCATTGCGCAATTTTCCGACCGGACAGCATTCCTGCTCGAAAGCGAAGCCACCGGAGAGCAGGGAATTAGTACCCCTGAGAATTGGCAAGTCGAAATCGAACCCGGCCACATTGCTCTCGATCGCTCTTCAGTTTCATTCAAGGAGTACATGGCCTCTGGCCCCGGCGAAGAGATCGACGCCTCTAAATATGATTGGACCTGGAATGGAGAGCATGTCTCCCGCGGCAGATGGGTAGATGTAGCCGATCCCATGCGCGACAGCATCTATCCCGGCACCGGCCACGCCCACTCCGCTGAAACTACGGGCGACAATACCTGGGGCCTCGTGCCGGATGGGCTGCCGCATATGGTCTACGAGGAAATCAGCGCGGGGAGCATTGCGCGTCTCGATGACATTGGAGCAGAGCAGCCTGGACTGAGTTCTTTTCCTTCTAGTGCTGCGGCTCTTCCTGCGAAGGTTCATGTTCACATCCTGCTGGACCGCAAAACCCTCACCACCGCCTACCCCGAACTCATCGTCTCCGGCGGCAAAGGCACAACAATCAAGCTGACGTATACCGAAGCTCTATACGGCAAAGACCAAAAAGGCGACCGCGACTCGCTGACCTACCGTGACGCAGATGGCAAAGAGCATCCCCGCGCAGCTCTCGGCCTGGTCGACATCTTTCTCCCTGACGGCGGCCAGCACCGCACCTTCGAGCCGCTCTGGTGGCGCACCTGGCGTTATCTCGATCTCGACATCACCACCGGCGACGAACCCCTCCAGCTCGAATCCCTCAAAGCCTTCTTCACCGCCTACCCCTTCGAAGAAAAAGCAAAGCTCATCGCTCCTGACCCCGACCTCGCCAAAATATGGGAGATAAGCTGGCGCACCGCCCGCCTTGACGCTCATGAAACCTACATGGACACGCCCTACTGGGAGCAGCTACAGTATGTCGGCGACACCCGCATCCAGGCCCTCATCTCCTACACGGTCGCCAATGACGACCGCCTCGGCCGGCAGGCGCTAGAAGCCTTCGACCACTCACGGCTCCCGGAAGGCATCACCCGCAGCCGCTATCCCAGCTCGCTCCCGCAGAACATTCCCACTTTTTCGCTCCTATATATAGGAATGCTCCACGACTTCTGGATCTACCGCGACGATCCTCACTTCGTTCGCAACCTGCTCCCCGGCACGCGCAGCGTTCTCGGCTGGTTCCAGCAGCACGAAACAAAGGACGGCCTCCTCAAGAAGCTACCTTGGTGGAGCTTCATCGACTGGGTTTCATCCGGCGAAATCCCTACGTACAGCGCAAGCAATGAATCCTGCGCCACCACGCTTGAATACCTAGGCGCATTGAAGGATGCAGCAGACCTCGAAGAGGCTTTGGGCGACCCAGTCTTCGCAAAGCGTGACAAAGACCAGGCCGAAAGCGTGCGGCGCAACATCTACTCGCAATGCTGGAGTTCCGATCATGGCCTCCTCGCCGACAACCCAGACAAAAAAGTCTTCTCCCAGCAGTCCAACATCCTCGCCGTCCTCTATGACGTCATCCCCAAAGCCGATCAGCAGACAGTGCTGAAGAAGCTCCTCGCCATCGAACCGGGCACCACGCCCAACGGCGTATTGAGCGCGTCCTACTACTTCCGCTTCTATCTCGCCCGCGCTCTGGATCACGCCGGCATGGCCGACGAATACCTGCAATCGCTGGACCCCTGGCGCAAGCTGCTGCCCCTCCACTTCAGCACCTGGCCTGAAGTCCCGGGCATCACCCGCTCGGACTCCCACGCCTGGACCTCGCATCCCATCTACGATCTCCTCACCCTCGTTGCCGGCATCGAACCCACAAGCCCCGGCTTCAAAACCGTCCGCATCGCCCCGCATCTTGGAGAATTGCACTCACTCCAAGCCACCTTTCCGCACCCGCAGGGCGAAATCACCGTCGACTACAACTGGACGCCCGCGAATCTCGATCCAAATAGGAAGGGCGGTAGGACCTTCCACGCTGACATCACCCTTCCCGGCAGCCTCAGCGGTACGTTCGTCTTCGGCAGCGAGCAAAAAACGCTCCACCCCGGCCTCAACCACCTCAGTGTCCCTATGCGCTAATGGATTGCCAAGCGAGGCTAATCGCCAACACGATTGAGACAATCTGGTGACATGGAAATGACGGATATTGAGCCCCTGGGAGGGTAAGCTAAGCGGCATCGAAACAGTTGTTCTCTGGAGATAGATGAAATCATTTCGCGCGATCTTGGCCGGAGATCTGGATTCCGTATCTCTCAAGAGTGAGATGGAAACTTACGGATACGTCTTCATCCGAGATCTGATGCCGAAAGAGGTCCTCGAACAGCTCCTCAACGATATGATCGGCATTGCCTCAGACGAGGGCTGGATGATCGAGGGGTCCGCACCATCGGACCGCCTCGCGAATTCCGCAATGGCGTGCTTCGATCCGGATCCGAAATACAAGCAGGCCGCAAATCGCGCGTTCTGTCTGGAGCGGCTCCACGCGTTGAAGCATCATCCCGTATTGACCGATGTGATGAAGCGACTTGTGGGGCCGCGCCTTTTGGTTCATCCCAAGCCCATTGCACGGATCATTTTTCCCAACTGCGAAGCGGCCCTTTTACATGCGCATCAGGACAACTCGGGAATTGCGGGAAGCTCCGAAAGCTATACAGCGTGGATGCCGATGCACGATTGCCTGCTGGGACAGGGGACGCTCGAGATCAAGGAAGCGTCGCATCTTTCTGGGCTTCAATGCACCGACGGATACATCAAGCCGGAAGCTGCCCCGGGAGGCGATTGGGTAGGCGGCCGGATCAATGCAGGCGATGTGGCAATCTTTCACAGCTTGACGGTGCATAGATCCACGCTGAGTACCTCCAATCAGCTCCGTTGTTCGGTGGATTGCCGGTTTCAAAGCTATGACGAAGCCGTCTCACCGCTCGAGATCGTGTTTCCCAACCGGGCTAAAGGCGGACGAACCTGGGAAACCACCTATGCGGACTGGAAGCATGACGATCTGAAGTACTATTGGCGCGATTTGCCTTTGCGTATAAAGCCCTCGTTGGCCGAGCTAGCCGAGAAGGCCGAGAACGCTGACAGCCCCGAAAAGCGGCTTCGTTATACGACGACCATGGAACTGATTGAGCGAGAGATTCCTATGCTGGTGCACTGAGTGCCTGCCTTGAGTTCGATCAAAGCAGGAGGTTCTCCGGCGCAGCACGCATCGCTCAGGATATGTCCGCCGGTAAGAGACAGACGCACCTGTAACCTGACGCATTACCAAAGTCCATTGTCCTTTCGTACCGTCTCAGCTCTTCAGATAGTTTGCATAGAATTAGGCCCGTTTGTGAAACACTCATAATCAGCAGAGAAAAAAGACGGCCCGAATCCATACGGATTCGGGCCGTCGTCATTAAGGGTGGGGGAGGGGACCCCTCCCCCACCCTTTTTCACTGGCACAGTGAAATTCTGGAAGTCTGGATTGCACAGTCTCGGAATGAAAATCGCATAAAGATTTCTGCAGAAGCTGTGCAATCGTCCGCAACAGGCACAAATCAAATCACTTCGGAAACTGTGCTGCACAGGATAACTCGCGAAATTCCGATCGAAATCAAAATTCAACCGCAGCAAATCAGCGCGCCAGTTTGAAACATTGGTTCCAAATCCACACTTTCTACTACTCCGCAGCCTCAAATCCGCAATCACCGCTTCCAATCCGCTTAGAGTGGATATATGAGAGTGCAGAACCCCCCAACCTCTCTTCCTATTCTGAGCCGTTTTGCCGGTGCGCTGATTCTGGCCGCGGCTCTGGTCGCCTCTGTGTCATCGGAGTTGTATGCGGCATCCAGCCAAAGCACGACCGACAGCAAAAGCAGCAGCTCAAGCAAGAATTCAACAGCCGCCAAAAAGAAGAAGAAGACATCCTCTACCGCAACACATAAATCCGGAAGCGCTACAACGCGGTCCAGCACAGGCCGCAAATCCACACGTAAGACCACCAGAACCGCCCGCTCCACCGCGCAGACGGCCCGCATCCATCAGGCATTTGTCGCTTCAAGCGAACTGCGGCCCATGGCGCAGCAGCTCATCACACTGCGCACGCCTTCTGCCTACTCCGGCGTTGCAAATTACGCCCACAGCCACACCGGCGACGCCGCCGGAGCCGCGTATCTCTCGCTCGGCTTTGCGTATCAGCAGGACAAACGTTACTCGGACGCTGCCGCCGCCCTGCGCCAGGCAAAGCAGGCCAGCGATGTATTGGCCGACTACTCGGATTACCTTGGCGCCATGAACGAGCACGTCTCCGGCAACGATTCTGCTGCTGAATCGCTCATTAAGGGCTTCGCCGGCCGTTATCCGGATTCGATCTTTGTCGCCGCATCGGCTGATCTTGAAGCTAACATTCTTCTCAATCTGGGTGACACCGCCGGTGCTCAGCTCGCGCTGCAGAATGCGGGAGATGCCGCCCACGAAAAGTCTTCTTTCGAGCTGACGCAGGCCAAAATCGACTCCGCACTGGGCAGGGAAGCAGACGCCATTGCCGTCTACAAGCACCTCCTGTTGCATCATCCGCTCAGCCAGGAAGCCGAAGCGGCGCGCGCCAAGCTCACCGCAGCAGGCGCAGAAACCAGCCTTACCACCGCTGAACTTCGCAGCCTTGGCGATGCATATTACAACGCAGGCAAGTACGCACTGGCAGGCGATCAGTACCGCGCGCTGGCTCGCAACGCCACGCTCGATGCCAACACGCGCAACGGCTTCTTGGTGGCAGCAGCGGGCTGCGATTGGAAGCTGAAGCGGCTGACCGACGCGCAGGCCCGCGCACTGCCCGACACCAATGATGACAATGGTGCGCGCAGGCTTTACCTCCTGATGGAGTTGGCCCGTGATCACCAGAATGAAACCGGCCAACAGCAGCTTGTCGAGGAATTGAAACAACGCTTTCCGCAGAGCCAATGGCTGGCTGAAGCTCTCTTTTCGAGCGGCAACATGTACCTGCTCAAAAAGGATTATGCGAGCGCCGCGAGCTACTACGGCTATCTTGCCGCACACTTCCCGGCCAGCAAAAACGCCTCTGCTGCCCACTGGCGAGCTGGATGGCTCAACTATCGTCAGGGTCTTTACGCTGATGCAGCAAAGATCTTCGACGATCAGATTCGACTCTTCCCCAGCTCACCCGATACCTCCGCGGCGCTTTATTGGCGCGGGCGCTTGTATGAGATGGAGGACCACAAGCCGGCTGTTGCTGTCGCCAATTACAAGGCTGTCGTTCGCACGTATCAGCACTTCTTTTACGCGCAGATGGCCCGGCAGCGTCTCGTCGCGCTCGGGCAGGTGCAGGCTGTTTCGCTTCCGCAGCTGGATGCCTTCCAGACACCTGTAATTCCGCACCTCGATGAGGCCGCTCCCCCTGACAGCCCGCATATCGCCAAGGCGCGCCTGTTGGCCAACGCCGGCCTGAATGAATTCGTCGGGCAGGAGATTGCTGCTGACCCTGATTCATCCGGCTGGAGCGCGCTGGCCGAAGCGCAGATCTACGCCTCCTTTGGTGAAACGTACCGCGCCATGCGTGCGTTGAAGCGTGCGATTCCTTACGCGGCTTCAGCACCCATCAAATCCATTCCGCTGGCCTACTGGAGGATTCTCTTTCCGGAAGCGTGGTGGGAGACTGTCAAAACCGAGTCGGCCAAAAACGGCCTCGACCCGTATCTTGTCGCGTCACTCATCCGCCAGGAATCGGAGTTCAATCCTTCCGTTGTCTCATACGCCAACGCCTGGGGACTGATGCAGATCGAGCCATACGAGGGCAAGAATCTTGCTCATCAGGAAGGAGTCTCCGGTTTCCAGACCTTCCAGCTTTTGAATCCAGAAATGAATATCCGTCTTGGATGCCGCTATCTCAAGCAGCTTCTCGATCGCTTTGGCGGCGTAGAGGAATATGCGCTGGCTGCCTACAATGCGGGAGAGTCGCGCGTGGTGGATTGGCAGGCTGCAGGCCCTTATCACGGTATGGATGAATTCGTGGAATCCATTCCTTTCACGCAGACCCGCGAGTATGTGCAGGCCATCGAGCGCAACAAGGAAATCTATCGTTCCATCGACACTGCTGCCACGGCAGGTACGCGAGGCGAGGCCGCAGCGCAATAGCCACTAAAGTGTTATTACCAGATTGGCACTCCGGTACCCCGCTAGCCAATGAATATGCGCGATTCTAATTGACTCGGTGTGCGTCCAACAGCAAGACTGTTTTCGGCTCAGAGCGTCTCAATCACTTTGAGCTGTAGCCTTCGTAACTGCTTCTGCAAGACAACAGAGCCATGTGCATAATTGCCCGGGCTCAGTTGCATCTCAACGCCGAATGGCAATATGGGAGGGCAGGATGTCAGTGTCAGCCGATTTGCAGTTTCTGGAGGAGTGGATTCCTGAGCGGATGGACCCCGGCACAGTATTCGTGCTGGAGAACCAGACCAAGCTCGGCAACGCACAGAATCCCTATGTAGCTGTTATGTCATGCCCCCGTTGTGGAACCATGGGCCTAATCACGCGTCGTCAGCTTTGCGGATTTGAGCCGATGATCTGTGGAGGCGATTTTTGCTCCGCTGAGTATCAGCTCGAGGGCGAGAATATCTGCTATCGAAGCCCGCAATAGTCCGAACACGGAACCCTATCCTGTCCCATTACCTGCGTCTGCCGGACGCGATGATGTTTTTATGGAAAATATGTGGAGGAGGAGATTCGGGTGCCCGATACTGCCACTCACTTCCAGCAATATGGCATGAAGAAACATGATGCCAGGCGTCTGCATTACGACTTGCGACTCGGATGGAATGGTGTGCTTAAGAGCTGGGCCATTCCGCTCGGTCCAAGCGAGCGCACCGGAGAGCGTCGCGAGGCCATTCAGGTCGAAGATCATCGTAGAGAGTATTTGAGCTTTGAAGGAGTGATTGCGAAAGGGAAGTACGGCGCAGGCACGATCATGTTCTGGGACATCGGTATGTGGAGGCCGCTATCTGAATGTGCCGATGTAGATGCAAGCCTACGAAATGGTTATCTTCGATTCACCTTACGCGGAGAAAAGCTTAAGGGTATCTGGATACTGAAGAGGCGGCCTGACAAACTTCAAAACGAGGAAAAAACCATCTGGGATCTGGTCAAGGAACCCGATTCATTCGCACGAAATGGACATCCCGGAGACATTCTCGAAGAAGCTCCCAATAGCGTCAGCTCTGGACGGTCCCTTGAGGAAATATACCGTCATTGGGACAAGCCTCCTCGCAAACCCAAATCAGATGGAACGCTCTTTGATATGCAAATCTCAGTGGCACGGTAAAATTGCCTCAGGTGCTCGGTCGTTGATTTCTGCTCGCGCATAAGTTGTTCCACATGATGCACGCCTCAGAGCCCGAATGGCAAAATTGGCAGACGCAGCGGACTTAAAACGGGGTGAGTGAGCAAGCTTGTTCTATGATCGGATTGTGTGGCCACTTTCTGCGGGCGTGGCGAAATGGCAGACGCAGCGGACTTAAGCAACGTTGAGTGCCCGTCGGGAAACCGACGGCGTAGAACTGCTCAAAGTCGGGGAAACCTGAAATGGCAATCCCGAGCCAAGCCCGGAAGCATATCCGGGACGGTGTAGAGACTAGACGGGCAGCACCTAAACCTCGTGTGAGGAATGGTGAAGGTATAGTCCAGACCACGAACCCGCACTTACGGGGCGGTGAAAGCCGAAGTGGTATGAAAATCCGCAGGCCGCAAGGCCGTGAGGGTTCAATTCCCTCCGCCCGCACCAAAGCCGTTTACAAGTGGGCCAGGATGGAACCATCCGGGCATGTTCTCTAAGCGCCGAACCAGGGCTGCTTCGGCCGCGCTCAAGGTGGCACAGTAAGGCGCTTCTGCAAACTGACTTATGTGATGCGCGGTGTGCCTTCTTTCCCCAGATGTCTCCAGTTAGAACAATGTGAATCGAGGATTGGTCTGGCCGAACTTGCGCTTCAGCCGTCCCAATGCCTGGTGGTGGAAGGCTTTCTGACCGGAGTCCTTTCTGTCAGGCATGCAGGATGCTGCATCTCGGCCCCGACTCGAACCTTTGCCGCCCATGAATTGCTTGGTATGCGGCGAATTTCATTTTCGAAGATTTTCAATTGCTAAAAAGATCTGCGGAGATCGAGAAGTGCTGCCGTTAGAATAGGAAGCTTGCGAGTTTAGTCTTATTGCTGCATACACTCAAAGTAAGCTCTATGCGCTCAACGCAAGCTCAATTTGAACCCGAGGAACACTCTGAATGCCCGGCCACAACGAGGTTACATCCAATGCCGCTCTGGTTCGCGAACAACTGAACCGCCTCCTCGGGCACCCCTTGTTCACAAATAGCAAGCGATACCCAGTCTTGCTGGCGTATACGGTAGAACAAGCCTTGCTGGGCAACTCCGGCGAATTAAAAGAGAGAACAATTGGCGTCGAGGCCTTCGGACGTGAACCAAACTACGATGTGAATCTCGACCCTGTAGTTCGCACGACCGCAGCTGAGGTTCGAAAGAGGCTTATTCAGTACTATTACAGCCCCGATCATGCGGGAGAGTTGATCATCGAGTTGCTGGCCGGCTCATATGTTCCGCTATTTCGTGAGCCTTCGCCCCATCCGGCCATTCGAACCGATACTCAGTTGGTCTACGAGTCACCTGAGGCAATCCCTCAAGGTCGGGTAGAGCCGGAAGCTCGCCTGGCAGTTTCCCGTAAAGGATCTGCAGGTCGTACTGTACATGCTTGGATACCAGTTGCGGTTGCTCTAGTTGTTGCGGGGCTCTTGGGGTTCGGTATAGGCCGTGTAAGATTCCCGGGACAGGCCGCACGCCCCAGCGGTCTTTCAAATATGGACCGCTTTTGGGAGCCACTCACCGCCACGTCCAGCCGCGTTACGTACTGCCTGGGCGTGCCTACTGACTCTGTCGATCTCCAAAGCAGAACGATCCCCGCGGTCCCCGCTGGAGAGAGTGGCAGTTTGAATGTTTACGATGTCATCACGCTTGCGCGTTCGATCGCACCCCTTGTACCGAAAAACGGCGAATTTCGTGTATTAGCAGCTTCGGAGACGGGCTTCGCTCAATTGCGTGAAGGCCCGTCCGTCATGATTGGCGCTTTTGACAATCCCTGGACGATGCGCATAACCCAGGATTTGCCGATTGGCTTCGAATATGACAATCACGTTCGCAAAGTGGTAGATCGCAAGAGTGTACCCAAGAGAATCTGGACGCTTCAATGGCAGGTTCCAATGAAAAGCCTTGCACGGGACTACGCCGTTGTCGCTCGAATTCATGACCAGGTATCCGGACAGCCGGTGATCATCCTGGCAGGTATTCTGGGCGAAGGAACTGAGGCGGCAAGCGAGGTAGTGTCGAATCCTGCGTATCTGGCCGCAATGTTACAGAAGGCTCCGAAGAACTGGGACCAGCTGAATCTGGAGGCAGTCATAGAAGCGAATGTGATTGAAGGCCACCCCGGACCGCCAACAGTTGTTGCTGTGGAGACGTGGTAAGACGTTTCTGTACCGCAATGGCTGTATCATACATCCCTCAAAACCGCGCTCCGTCCCTTCCGTATTGCATTGCAAATACGACACTTAAACGCGCTCCCGCACCGTCTGATGCACGATGCAGCTTATAAAAACAATCATCTCTCTTTAATCTGAGTGTGCTCTAGAGTTCTCTGAGGATCCGATAGGATCCCTCGACGAATTGGAGGGACTTTGAATGAGATGCATTCCAGGATTCGCCCTCTTGTCGATTCTGTTTTCGGCCACTCTGATGGCTGCCCAAAACTCTCAGACGTTCTATCTTGCCACCGCCGCCCGAGCAGGGAGCATTCAGCTTCCTCGGGGAATATACGAGGTCACCTGGAGCGCAACCTCGAAATCGCGAGTGACGTTGACCATCAAGACGGAAGACGAAAAGACATTCAAGATTCTATCGCGCGTGATTGAGGGAAAACAGGACCGAACCGGCGTGGTCACATCCGTCGTGGACGGAGTTTCGTACCTACAGGAGCTTCACACCAGCAATGCCAAATTCATACTTCAAAACGGAATAGAAGGGCACAAATGAGTCCCGTCGGGAGACAAATGCAGAATCGCAGGTTTGGTTTTTACCTCCTTTGCACCGTCATTGCAACCTCGATAGCCGCCGCTCAGGTCCCAGACGGGCCGTGGATGAATCCTAAACTCTCCCCGGAAAAACGTGCCGATATGGTTCTCAAGCAGCTCACTCTCGACGAGAAGCTGGCTTTACTGCACGGAAACGGGATGGCTCACGCGGCCCAGTGGCAGATGCCTCTGTCACACCTTACCGACGGAGGTGCGGGATACGTTGAGGGCGTCAAGCGCCTGGGAATTCCTCCCCTGGTAATTTCCGATGCTGGCTATGGCGTGAGAGACAGCGGGGCGAACGGAAGGTATTCAACAGCTATGCCTTCGAGCTTAGGCGCTTCGGCAAGTTGGGATCAAGACTCCGCTTGCGACTTCGGCACTCTAATTGGCCAGGAACTCCGAGCGCAAGGGTTCAACATGACGTTGGGAGGCGGGGTAGATTTAGTCCGCGAGCCACGAAACGGACGCAGCTTCGAGTATGCGGGTGAAGATCCACTCCTGGCGGGTACCGTCGTTGGCAAGCTCATGAGGTGCGAACAAGCACAGCATGTGGTCGGCGACATCAAGCACTACGTGATGAATGATCAGGAGACGGGGCGTTTCTTTGTGAACGCCGTCATCTCGAAGCGGGCGATGCAGGAATCTGATCTGCTCGCATTTCATATCGCCATTTCCATCGCGAATCCCGGTGCAGTGATGTGTTCCTACAACCGGATCAATGGCGACTTCGGTTGTGAAAACTCCTACACGTTGCGCGATGTGCTCGAGAATGAGTGGGGCTTCAAGGGATTTGTCATTTCCGACTGGGGTGGAACACACAGTACCGAAAAGGCATCCGCAGCGGGTCTTGATCAGGAACAGCCGATGGCCGACTTCTTTGGTCCAAAGCTGAAAGAAGCAGTTGAAGCCGGCAAAGTTCCGCTGTCTGAAATTGACGAACATGCGCGCAGGATCCTGTACGCAGAGTTTCTATCCGGGATTGTCGACGATCCGCCACAGAAGGGCGTGGTAGACGTTGAAAAAGGACTTGAAGTCTCAAAAGAGATTGAGGAGAAAAGCATTGTTCTCCTGAAGAACAGTCCAACGGTGCTTCCGATTAATGTCTCCAAGGTTCAGACCATTGCGATCATTGGCGGGCATGCTGACGTCGGGATGATCTCCGGTGGAGGATCTGCGCAAGTCGATCCTCCCGGCGGCAATGCCATCATGCCACCTGGTAAAGGCGCGACGATCTGGCAGAAGCCCGTTTGGTTCCCAACCTCTCCCTTAAAGGCGCTTCAGACGAAGCTGCCGAATGCAAAGATTGGTTTCGATCCGGGAACAGATCCGAAGTCGGCTGCGAATCTCGCCAAGTCTGCTGATCTTGCGATTGTTTTTGCATATCAGTGGCTGGCAGAAGACATGGATGTGCCGAGCCTTTCGCTTCCGAATAACCAGGATGCATTGATCGAACAGGTGGCTGCGGCGAATCCTCATACCATCGTCGTGCTCGAAACTGGCACCGTCGTCACGATGCCCTGGATCGACAAAGTAGCGGGCGTAGTCGAGGCTTGGTACGCCGGAAGTTCAGGACACAAAGCGCTGGCAAACGTGCTCGTTGGAGACGTCAATCCGGCGGGCAAGCTCCCGCTGTCTTTCCCGAAAAGCGAAGCGGATCTTCCGCATCCTGATGCGCCTAAGATTCCATCCGAGAGCCAGGTCCACGCTGGAGATGTTGCCGACAACGGTGCGCCTACAGCGAATGCTTCGGCTCGCGCCGGTTACGCTGTTCACTACGATGAGGGGCCTGAGGTTGGCTACAAGTGGTATGAAGCACAGAATAAGAAGCCACTGTTTTCCTTCGGCTTCGGTTTGTCTTACACCACCTACGCATATTCCGGCCTGTCTGTCGATTCAACTGCCAGGACTGCGCGCTTCACTGTTAAGAACACCGGCAAGCTAACCGGCACCGAGATTACTGAGGTCTATGGGCGGCTTCCGAAAGGCTCAGACGAATCCTTCAAGCGGCTTGTCGGGTGGAAGCGAATCACGCTTGCTCCTGGCGAATCTCAGACCGTTACGGTTACGATCGATGACCGGGTGTTGAAGACCTTTGATGAAGAGAAGAACGCTTGGAACCTGTCCCCGGGCGAATATCAAGTGCTGGCCGGGAGTTCCTCGGACGACACGCCTTTGACCGCAAGTCTTGTGATTCGCTGAAACATCCGTCGCTCAAAAACGCGCATAGAGAGATGCGCGAGCCCGAATTGTGGAGAATTGTCCGATGAATGTTGCCATTACTGTCGACCGTACGGGTAGTGATAAAGAACACTTGCTGGATGGACGAGGCATCCGAGCATGGACGTGAAGCTGATATGGATTTCTTGCATATTCCATTTGTGATCTTTGTGGCTTGGATTACTCTGAAGTACTTCGACGATCCCGTTTGCGCTTGGCTGACCCGTCGTTATGGCATCAAGCGGAGCCCCAGTATCAAGCCAGTAATAACTTAATCACAGGGCAGAGAGGCAATTGGAAGACACGATGGGTGGGACTTCTAAAAGAACTCGATGCTCTGCCGGGCGGATGCTGATGCTTGTATTGGCGTTAACAGTACCACTTTTCGCGCAGGAACAGAGCACCTCCGCGATATGGCGTGGTCTTGTGAAGAACAGTGTCGGAACTCCGATTGTCGGGGCCAAAGTGCGGCTGAAAGGAGCTTCCACCGCTGAATCAACCACGCCCGCCGATGGGAGCTTTTCTCTTGCTGCTTTGCCGGCCGGAAAGTACAAGCTCACGATCGTTGCGGATGGAACGGCCCTCACTTACGCGCAGACTATTACTTTGACCTCGGACTCGCCTGCCGTAGTGATCACAGTGTCGAATAGCAGTGAAATCACAGTGGCTACGCCGCAGCAGACGGATCAGAAGGGCGGCGAGAAACTCTCAAGTCAAAAGGTAAACGAGTTGCCGTTGAATGGACGCGACTTCAGCACGCTGCTCCTGCTGGCGGCAGGCACCATGACGGACGCGAATGGGGCTACGAACTTTACGCAGCAGTTTGCGATCAATGGACAGCGTGGTGTCGAAGCAGTGTTCGCGATGGATGGAGCGGATATCAGCGATCCGGAGATGGGCGGGAGCACATTCACGAATTTCAATGTGGATGCGATTCAGGATCTGCAATCAAGTTCGGGCTGGATGCCGGCCGAGATCGGACGGGGTGCGGCCGGTTTCACAAACATCGTGACACGGTCGGGTCAGAGTGGGTTTCACGGATCATTCTTCGAGTTCATAAGAAACTCCGCTCTTGATGCACGGAATTATTTCGATCACCCGTCAATTGCGGAACCGGGCCGCATCCCGCCATTCCGAAGGAATGAATTCGGATTCACCAACGGTGGATCAGTCGTGCTGCCCCACGTCTACGACGGGCGCGGCCGTACGTTTTATTTTGGGCAGTATCAAGGGTTCCGGCAGGTCCTTGGAACCACACAGGTGCTCGCCGTGCCGACAGCAGATGAGCGGGAAGGCCAGGACACGGTGACCTATCCGGACGGTAGCACGGACACTCTGCATGTGAATGTTAATCCTGAGATTGCAGCTGTACTGGCCCGTTACCCGCTTCCGAACAACCCGACCGGTGCATATGGGACTCGAACATACGCGGCACCGTCGAAGGTCGACACAGATGCAGATCAGTTCTCAATTCGCATCGATCAAAAGTTGGGAGAGAAGGGGCAGTTTCTTGGTCGATTCAACTACGATAACCTGACGGGACCTACGACCAATCCCGACCAGACATTGCTCGATCCGACCTTCGGTGTGCAGTATGTAGATAGACAACGAAACGTAGTATTCACCTATACGCGCACAGTATCGCCGCGATTACTCTGGTCGTCATCACTGAGCATTACGCGAACGACTCCATCATTTCCGACACAGAACTACACCGACCCGGCACTGAAGTTCACGGATGGCCTCTACGAGGCATTTAATTCAGCGGCGGGATCGGTAATGTCCGCATTCGGCAACCTGTTCCACGGACAGCTGAATTTCGTTTGGACGACACATCAGCATGCGGTGAAGTGGGGTATAGAGGCACGCCTCAATCGAGACACGACCTATTTCGGTATCAGTCCGAACGGGGAATACGACTTCGGCGGTGGAACGGTCTATTCGCCGGTGTTTATTCCTTCTGGGTCCGGAGAGCACAACGTGCAGGTGGGCGATCCCTTGCCGGATACGCTGAGCAGTTTGCTGATCGGGTACCCGTATGGATACACAATCGCGGTCGCTCCGCCCTATTTGTCGAACGGAGCACACATTGGGCCGGCGGCAATCAACAGGAACGACGTGAATGTCTATGTGCAGGACACTTGGAAAATCAACCAGCAATGGGCGCTCGATTACGGGCTGCGGTATGAGTTATACACACCGATAACTGAACGAGCAAAGCGGACAGCGGGTTTTCTAGACGCGTCTCCTCCGACCGGAGTTGGACAGGAGTATCTGATCAACCCTCAACCTGGCTATCAGACGGGTTGGAATGGCTGGGGGCCCCGTGTGCAGGTGAATTGGAATGCGCCACGAGCGGTGCATGTGCATGTAGGTGGAGCGATCACTGTGATTCCACCGAACATCTGGCAGGACAACTTTCTCACAGGATCAACACCGTTCGTGATCTATCCGCGCGTCAATGCGACGAAGAACGGCGAAATTGCGTACGGATTCCAGATCACACCCAACGAACTACCGCAGGTCTATACGCCGGATGGCGGGAACGTGTTAGCCAGTGGCGATACGAAGAAAGTTCCAGCGAACACGGTGATGGACGTGAATCGATACCAGGAAGATCTCGCGGCACTGTCACCGAGCAATCAGCTGTCTCTGCTGAATCTGAGTGGGATTGATCGCCGCTTCAATAATGCGTATCTCCGGACCTGGACGCTGGGACTGGAGCGGGCATTCGGCGGGTTGACAGCCGATGCAGCATATGTCGGAACATCGGCGTTTCGCCTTCCCCGGGTTTCATACCCAAACGCATATCAAGGAGCGGGTCCGGGATTCGCGAAGTTTACGAACTTCGACAGTGGTGGCGTCGCAATCGGAGGCTTTGGGTTCGAGTCCGTGGTTACCAATACGGCGCACTCGTCCTATAACGCATTGCAAACTTCATTGGCAGGGCAGGTCGGACACGGCGGTCCGGGATTGCAGGCGGGATACACCTGGGGCAAATCGTTAGATGACGTTAGCGGCCTGCAAGGAGGAACAGGTTCGACGGGCGCAGTATCTCTGTTCAGTCCGCAGAACCCATTCGACACACATACAGAGAAAGGTCCGTCAAACTTCGACGTGACGCACGCCTTCACTTTGAGCGCGGCGCAGGATCTGCATTTGCAGGGCCTGGGGGATCAGCCCGCTGGGATCCGAGTGTTAACTCAGGGTTGGCAGATGCTGAGCATCTCGACGATCACCAGTGGAGCGCCGTTCACCATTTACTCAGGGATTCAGCAGACGGGCGCAGGGACAATTGGGGCGGACCGGCCAGACCAAATTGGCATACCGAGCCTCTCGACGGCTCACAGCTCAACTCGACGACGGGAAGACTATTTTGGGCTCGGCGCAGCCAACGCAACATTCTTTTCGATTCCCATCGGGATACAGGATGGAACCGGACCTAACTCGGGGCGATTCGGAATGCTCGGTCGAAATAGCTTCCGCGGACCGGCTTATTACGACTTCGATTTTGCGGTCATCAAGACAACGCCAATTGCCCATCGAAGCAGTGGCCTGGAGCGTGCGGATCTTCAGTTCCGCGGGGAGTTCTTCAACGTGTTCAACGTAGTGAACATGGGCCTGCCGGCGAACACGATCAAAGGCTCGGGGTTTGGGGTGATCAGCAAAACGGCTGGGACCTCTCGGCAAATTCAGTTTTCTCTGAAACTCATCTATTAAGTAAGAGATGGTGATAACGAAGGGCAAAGCGGGGACCAGATATCTTTTCTTTATAGGTATAAGTTTTTCTCATATAAAGGCGCGAGTTTCGTCTGGCAAGCCCAGCAATATGTTTCCTTTGATATCCGTGCAGGTTATCTGAGTTGAACGTATTGATTTGCGGAAAGCTTGTGCTACTATCTTTAACAACTCATGAATATAGAGACCATCAGTCCGCGCATACGTTGTTGTTTCTGTAGATCGCTGCGCGCATGAGCGTAAGTCGCCAGATTCTTTGGTCGTCTTTTTAGATTTCCCGCAAGTTTTAACGCGCGAACGCGCAATTCGAATGCAATCGGTAGCGAAGTTGTACCTGCAACTGCTACGGGACGCAGCCGGCGGGTCCATTTAGCTACATAGAACAACCACCGATGGTCCTGCTGCAGCTCGATCGACATCACGGGCCTAACCACCTGTATCACTTGACGGAGGTTCTTATGCAAAGAAACTGGAGATGGCTTCAGGTATTTCCTATCCTGATTGCTCTGTTGTTGGTGTCATCTGTGTCATCACTGGCGCAGACCTTCCGCGGAAGTATTAACGGCACGATCACTGATCCCTCGGGCGCGGTCATTACCGGCGCAAAAGTGACAGCTACCGAAGTGGCCACTGCTGTCGTACGACAGACGGTCGCTTCCGGCGCCGGCGAGTTCTCGTTCAATGACCTTCCGGCCAACACTTATACAGTCAAGGTTGACGCTCCCGGCTTCCAGAGCACTGAGATCACGGGCGTGCAGGTGCTTGCAGGCAAGATTTATACGCTACCTGTCAAGCTGACTCTCGCGCAGGCGGCCACAACGGTTGAGGTTTCAGCCGATAGCCTTTCGCTCGATACCACCACCGTCACGCAGACCACGACCCTCTCGGGCCAGGCGTTGCAAAGTGTGCCGCTCAACGGCCGCGACTTCACGCAACTTCTTGGCACCTCGCCGTCCTTCGCTGGCTATAACAACCAGGGCTCAGTCAACGGCACGCGCAGCAACCAGATTAACTACACCATCAACGGCACAGACAACAATGATCTGTACCTGAACGTGGATGCTGTAAACCAAGGCGGCATCAGCGGCATCGCTGGCGTCGTCTATCCCATTGACGCGCTCGACGAATACTCGCTGCAGACGACGGGCAACAGCGAATCCGGCCGCAGCCCTGGTGGCAACCTGAACGTCACGACCAAGTCCGGTACCAATCAGTTCCACGGCAATGCTTATTACTACAACCGCAACGAGGCGCTGGCCGTAGCCTCGCCCTTTACGGCTCCCGGATCACCTTCACTGCCGCTGCGCAACGAGAACTACGGCGGTTCGGTCGGTGGCCCCCTCTGGCGTGACCATACATTCCTGTTCCTTCTCTTTGAGGAACAGAAGTTCGTCATCGGAGAGGCCAGTTCTACCACCGAGCCCTCGCCAGCCTACCAGGCGCTGGCGCTCGCGGAGCTGAGCAAATACAACGTCCAGCCCAGCCCGGTCTCGCAGGCCATCCTCAGCACGCTGTGGGATCCAAGCGTCATCGCCAATCTGCCCGGCACTCCGCTCAACTACTCCAGCAGCGCACCGCAAAGCGGCTATAGCCACAATGTTGTGGCCCATCTCGACCACAACTTCAGCGACCGCAGCCACCTTTCAGCCATCTGGTACTTCGGCCAGGGCTACGCTGCGGCTCCGGACTGCGTGTTCGTCTGCGGAGCTCTGCCCGAGTACTTCCAGGAAGTTCCTTCGCACATCCAGAACTTCAACACAGTGTGGAACTACAGCATCCGGCCCAACCTGACCAACCAGCTGGCCGCAGGCGCCAACTTCTTCACGCAGGCATTCTCCGATGCGAACCACAGCCAGGATACTCTGACATTGGCAGGCCTCAATTCAGGCGCTGCTCTCACTGGCGCTCCGCAGCTCACTATCGCCGGTTTTGACTCAATCGGGATCACGCCGACCTCTGGCCGCAACGACATATCCGGCCAGATTGCGGACACACTTTCCTGGACAGTCGGCAAGCACCAGGTTCGCTTCGGTCTTGAGTATCGCCGCGCCTACATCGACCTCTATTACAACTGGGGCGGCCGTGGCGCCTTCAACTTCGGCACAGGTCCCGCTCCGCTGGGGCCCTGGGCTAACGATACCTCTGTCACCGACCCCAACGTCCTGAATCTGGCCGACTACCTTGCCGGCTACGCGTACACGTCCAACATTACTCTCGGCACCCAGGAACGTTTCATCTACACCCACACCGGCAGCGCCTTTGCGCAGGACTCCTGGCAGGCCACGCCGAAGCTGAATATCAACATTGGTCTGCGGTATGACTATCAGCAGCCCTTCTTCACCAACGATCCGAACCTCTCTGTCTTCGACCCCAGCAACGGCGGACTCGTCGTGGCCGGTGGTGGCAGCAAAACACCGGATTACATCTACAACAGCAACAAACTCAACCTCTCACCGCGCCTTGGAATCTCTTACCAGGCGACTGAGCGCACGGTCATCCGCGCCAACTATGGCCTTTACTTTGACCAGCCCGCTGGTCAGGCCTTCTTTGGCAATATCGGCATTCCGAACGGCGGCGCAGGCGGCGCAAATAACAACCCGGCCGGCAGTGAGCCAAACTATTCGATCGTCGACGGTGCCAGCGTCAACAGCGAGGGCGCACCGATTCCGGTGTGGACCTACAACCAGCCAACGCCGATCTTTACGCCTGCGGATGGTGAGCCTACGGGCAGCAATGTGGTCTCCATCTATTCGGTCAGCCGCAACTTCAAAACTCCCTACGCCCAGCTCTTCGGTCTCAACGTTGAGCAGAGCCTGAACAAGGCGTGGATATTGAATGTCGGCTATGTGGGTACCGTCAGCCGTCACAATCTCGTCTTGCAGGACATTAACCAGAATGCGCTGGGAGGCGATCAGAACCCCGCTACAGTTGTCGGCCCGAACGGCGCGACGTTCAGCTACCAGCAGTCCACGCGTCCCTACTTCAACCAGTACCCCAACTTTGGCATCATCAACCAGATCAACTCCGCCGCCACGTCCAGCTACAACGCACTCCAGGTTACGCTGAAAAACAACGCGTGGCACGGTCTTACCAGCCAGTTCTCCTATGCCTGGAGCCACAATCTGGACGACTCCAGCGTCTTTAACACCATTCCGCAGAACTCGCTCAATCTATCGGGTGACTATGGCAATGCGAACAATGACATCCGAAATCACTTCTCCGCATATCTCAACTACGCAATTCCCACCTTCGCGTCCGGACCGAAGATTTTGACACGCGGCTGGGAGGTCAACGGCATCCTCAAGTTCCAGAACGGCCAACCGGTCAACGTCCTCACCGGCTCAGATAACAGCGGTACGGCTGAGGGTGAAGATCGTGCCAATATCACGGGTCCGGCTCTCAACAGCGATCGCTCGGTGCAGAACCACTCTTTTGCGCAGTACCTCAACCAGAGCAGCTTTGCTGTGCCAGCGAATGCCACCTACGGCAATCTGGGGCGCAACCAGGTCATTGGACCCGGTTTCGGCGACGTGGATCTGTCGCTGATTAAGAACACGCCCATCTACAAGGAGCGGGTAACGGCGCAGTTCCGCGTAGAGATGTTCAATGTCTTAAACCGCGTCAACCTGGCGCAGCCTCTGAACAACCTTGGCTACGGCCCCGCGTTCGGCACAAGCACCACGACCATCGGCGTCTCCTATGGCGCGCCTGGCATCGGCTCTGGCGAACCGTACAACACTCAGCTTGCTTTGAAGATTATTTTCTAAGCACGTTTCAGGCATGCTCTGCGCCGGCTCGCAACTGCCGGCGCAGAATTTGACAAAATCCAATTCAACTGCACAATCACTTTATTGCGGCGCGGTCCCAACGCTGCGCCGCGATACAAACAGAACCGGACAGATACAGTGGCCATTAAAGATTGCTCGAATTCGGCCCTACCCATGCAGGCTCTCTGCCGCATGTTCCGCTTCTGTTGTTGCTCCCGCTAAATTCCTGTCGCTCGTGCTGAGCGGCATGCACAATCAGCGCGCATAGCCATCGGCAATTTCTTTCATTTGATTCATTCGCGTATTCATCCCGTGTCTTCTTTTGATTCGGTGCATGGGTCGTCAATCTGCCGCGAGCCAAGGGTTACGAAATGCAATCTTAACGGAGGAAAATGCCGTTCATGCATACAAGATGGACAATTGCAGGAGTTGTTTTCGCCGCTCTCGCAACGAGAGCGACTTGGAGAACAGCTTCCGAGTATGGCGCTGTAAGCCGCAGAGACATAGACTTCTCTTAGGAGGGGACGTACAGAGAATCTATTGGCCGCGGCCACACAGGGAAATATGTTACGCGTATAAAATCGCAACGGAGAAATTTCTATTTGCCCGATATGCGGTCGAGGTCGAGATTCAGCAAAAGCACATTCACGCGCGGTTCGCCCAACAGGCCAAACTGCCGCCCCGTGATATGCTGCCCAATCAGCGTACGAATCTGCTCTGCATTCACCCCGCGCGCCTTCGCCACGCGCGCTGCCTGAAAATACGCGGCATCTGGCGTAATGTCTGGATCGAGGCCCGATCCGGACGTCGTTACCAGATCAATCGGCACCGGCTTGCCACCAGATTCCTTACTCAGCTTGTCAATATCGCCTTGAATCCGCTGTATCAGCTTTGTATTTGACTGCGCCAGGTTCGATCCACCCGAAGAAGTCGCGTCGTAGCCATTGCCCGCCGCCGAAGGCCGCGGATGAAAGTATTTGTCTGAAGTGAAGCTCTGAGCCAGCAACTCCGATCCCACAACCTGCCCGTTCTTCAGAATCAGGCTTCCTTCCGCCTGGTGCTGAAACAATACATGCGCGGCAAGCGTAATCGCCAGTGGATAGCCCAGCCCGAACAGCACCGTCACAATCAATGTGAACCGGACCGCCGTTCCCCACACAGAATGTTTGTGCACCGGCGCACTGGTCGTGGCCACAGCTGAAGTCGTTTGAGGCAATGTGGAAGCAGTATGCACAATTATTCTCCTTGCTTAGGCCAGGTGCAGAAACGCAAGCGCCATGTCAATCGCCTTGATCCCGATGAACGGCACAACCATGCCGCCCACACCATAAATCAACAGATTCCGTCGTAGCAGCACATCCGCCGGCTTCGGCTCATACTTCACGCCCTTCAGCGCCAGCGGAATCAGCGCAATGATGATAATCGCGTTGAATATCACCGCTGAGAGAATCGCCGACTGCGGAGAACGCAAATACATAATGTTCAGCGCATTCAGCACTGGAAACACGCCCGCAAACATCGCCGGAATAATTGCAAAGTACTTCGCCACATCGTTCGCAATCGAGAACGTCGTCAGCGCGCCTCGCGTCATCAGTAACTGTTTGCCGATCTCCACAATTTCGATCAGCTTTGTTGGGTTCGAATCGAGATCCACCATATTGCCGGCTTCTTTCGCCGCCTGTGTGCCGGAGTTCATCGCCACGCCCACGTCCGCTTGCGCCAACGCAGGCGCGTCGTTTGTACCGTCGCCTGTCATCGCCACCAGCTTGCCGCGTCCCTGCTCGCGCTTGATCAGGTCCATTTTGTCCTTCGGCTTGGCCTCGGCAAGAAAGTCGTCCACGCCGGCTTCGCGCGCAATCACAGCGGCCGTCAGCGGATTGTCGCCCGTAATCATGATCGTGCGAATCCCCATTGCGCGCAGCCGTGCCAGCCGCTCTTTCAAACCACCCTTCACAATGTCTTTCAGATAAATCACGCCCAGCGCCGTAGCATTCTCCGCTACCACCAGCGGAGTTCCGCCCGCGCGCGCAATCTCTTCCACGCTCTCCCGCACCTTCTGCGGAAGGGAAGATCCCTGCTCTTCCAGAAAACGTGTAATTGCATCCACGCTTCCTTTACGAATCCGCGTCCCCGGAATATTCACGCCGCTCATCCGTGTCTGTGCCGTAAATGGTACAAACTCCGCATGAATGCTGCCCAGGTCGCGCCCGCGCAGGTTGTACTGCGTCTTCGCCAGCACCACAATCGACCGGCCCTCCGGAGTCTCATCGGAAAGGGAAGCGAGCTGCGCCGCATCTGCCATTCGCTCCGCGCTTATGCTTGGTGCGGGCATAAACTCCACCGCCTGCCGATTGCCCAGCGTAATGGTGCCCGTCTTATCCAGCAGCAGAGTGTTCACGTCGCCTGCCGCTTCCACCGCGCGACCGCTCATGGCCAGCACGTTGTACTGCACCAGCCGGTCCATGCCCGCAATGCCAATTGCCGAAAGCAGTCCGCCGATCGTCGTCGGAATCAGGCACACCAGGAGTGACACCAGAACAAACACCGTCTGCGGAGCCTTCGAGTAAATCGCAAACGGCTGAAGCGTCACCACTGCAAGCAGAAACACAATCGTCAACCCGCTCAGCAGAATGCTCAGCGCAATCTCATTTGGCGTCTTCTGCCGCGACGCGCCTTCCACCAGCGCAATCATGCGATCCAGAAATGTTTCGCCCGGATTCGATGTGATCTTCACCTTGATCCAGTCGGAAAGCACTTTCGTGCCTCCTGTCACTGCGGAGCGGTCACCGCCTGCTTCGCGGATCACCGGTGCGGACTCGCCCGTAATCGCCGACTCATCCACACTCGCCACGCCTTCAATTACTTCGCCGTCGCCGGCGATGTACTGCCCAGCTGGGATGTAGATCACGTTTCCGGCGCGCAGCGCGCTGCTCGCTACCTCTTCCAGTTCGCCGCTCGCTGCATAACGCTGCGCAATCGTTTCTCCGCGCGCCTTCCGCAGGGTGTCGGCCTGCGCTTTGCCGCGTCCTTCCGCCATCGCCTCGGCAAAATTCGCAAACACCACCGTGAACCATAGCCATAGCGTGATCTGCAGATTGAAGCCGAACCCCGCTCTGTGATGGACCGTGTTGTCAATCAACAGCAATGTTGTCAGCACGCTGCCCACTTCAACAACAAACATCACCGGGTTCTTTATCATCTTGCGCGGGTCCAGCTTTTTTACCGAATCCAGTAAAGCCGCGGCAGCAATCTTCGAATTCCAGAGATTCTTCTTTTCAATCATCGCAATATCTCTTCCGTTAGAACGTCTGCCCGGCATGGAGCAGAAGGTGTTCCAGAATTGGTCCCAGGCTCAGTGCAGGGAAGAACGTCAGCGCTCCCAAAATCAACACCACGCCTACAAGCAACACCGTAAATAGCCATCCATTGACAGGAAACGTTCCCGGCGAAGGAGGTACGCTCTTCTTTTGCGCCATGTTTCCCGCCAGCGCCAGCACCGGAATCAACATCAGGAACCGTCCCGCCAGCATCGCCCAACCCAGCGCTACGTTGTACCACCAAGTGTTTGCGCTCAGCCCCGCAAACGCCGAACCATTGTTGCCTGTTGCTGATGTGAAGGCATACAGAATTTCGCTCAGTCCATGCGGCCCGTTATTCGTCAGTGCGGGGAGCCCAATCGTCGGCGAAAGCACAAATACTGCCGTCAACGTCAAAATGATCAGCGGAAAGATCAACACATACAGCATCGACATCTTCACGTCGTATGCATCAATCTTCTTGCCCAGATACTCTGGCGTGCGTCCCACCATGAGCCCGGCAATAAACACCGCCAGCACCACAAAGATCAGCATTCCGTACAGTCCTGATCCCACGCCGCCAAAGATCACCTCGCCCAGTAGAATGTTGGTCAGCACCACCATTCCGCCGAGTGGCGTATAGCTGTCATGAACGCTGTTCACCGCGCCGCAGCTTGCCGCCGTCGTAATCTCCGCAAACAAGGATGACTGCGAGATGCCGAACCGCACTTCCTTGCCTTCGTAGTTGCCGGTTTCGCCGCTCGCCACCGTGGTTTGTGACGCTCCGTGCAACAGCGGATGCGGCTGCGACTCCGCCCAGTACAGCGTCGTGAACCCTGCGGCAAACAATACAAACATTGCCGCAAACACAGCCCATCCATGTCCCTGCGATCCCGTCATCCGTCCCAGTGCATACGTCAGCCCCGCCGGAATGATGAAGATCGAAAGCATCTGGAGAAAGTTTGTAAACGGTGTTGGGTTCTCATACGGATGAGCGCTGTTTGCATTAAAGAATCCGCCGCCGTTCGTGCCAAGCATCTTGATCGCTTCCTGGCTTGCAACGGGTCCCTGTGCAATGGTCTGCGTCTGGTTTGCTTGAGCCTGACTCGATTGCTCCAGCGTATGCGCTGCCGTATATTTCGCCAGGTTTTGCGGTACGCCCTGTGTCACCAGTAGCAGCGCGTAAATCACACATGCCGGAAGCAGCACATACAGTAGCGCCCGCGTGGTATCCACCCAGAAATTGCCAATTGTCTTTGAAGACGTGCGCTGGATTCCGCGAACCAAGGCCACAGCTACCACAATGCCAACTGCGCCGGAGAAGAAGTTATGTGTCGCCAGAGCGGCCATCTGAGTCAGATAGCTCATCGTCGTCTCCGGCGTATAGCTTTGCCAGTTCGTATTCGTCGTAAAGCTTGCTGCCGTGTTCCACGCCAGGTCCGGTCCCACCGCGCTCAGCTTCTGCGGATTCCATACTGGCAGGGCGGCCTGCAGGCGCTCAATCGCATACGTTATGACCATGCTCACGGCGGAGAAGCCCAGCACCGCATACGCATACTGCCGCCAGTGCATCTCATGCTCTGCGTTCACGCCCGACAGCTTATAGATCAGCCGCTCTACAGGGCCCAGCACGGGATCAAGCCACGTCCGCTTACCTTCCAGCACGCGAGCCAGATACAATCCCACCGGCTTTACGGTAAGCAGCAGAACAATCGAATAGACAAAAAACTGTAGCCAGCCATTTGCCGACATTTCAGAATTTCTCCGGGTAAAGAAGGGAAAAGACGAGATACCCCAGCAGAAGAATGCAGACAACCAGGGCCGCGGCGGTTATGAGGTCCATTTGCACGTATCTACCTCAACTTCTCGCACGCTTTGACATACAGAAAGGCAACGGCAAAGAAGATTGCCGTAAAGAGCACCATTAAGGCATCGTCCAGCATGGCATCCTCACTGCGAACAGTGCGTTGCGCGCCTGTCCGCTGCTAATTAGAATCACAGTTTTAGTCTATAAAGCGCCAAAGTGAATTCTAAGGAATGCATAAAGGCTGGCACCTTCACTGTGTTCCCGATTCCTCTTCGTTCCAGCCTTCAGGGACAAAGCGATATCCAATCCAAGGCTCGGTGTGAATGTATTGCCGGCCCGTTTCGCCTTCCAGCTTCTTCCTTAGCTGTCCCACAAACACCCGTAGATACTCCGGCTGGTGCGCCGCCTGACCGCCCCACACCGCTGTTAGCAGCGCGCGGTGCGTCAGCACCTTTCCGGGATGCCGCGCCAAATGCGCGAGAAGGTCAAATTCCTTCGGCGTCAGGTGAACCTCTTTGCCTTGCACGGTCACGCTATGTGCGGTCACGTCCACGACAAAATCGCCCGTCGCAATCGCGGTTTCCGTCCGCTCCGGAGCACGCCGCAGATGCGCCCGCACCCGCGCCAGCAGCTCCTGAATGCTGAAAGGCTTGGTTACATAATCGTCCGCGCCCGCATCCAGCGCCTCCACCTTGGATCGCTCATGATCGCGCACGGAAAGCACGATGATCGGGGTGGTTGCAGTGCGTCGAATAGCCTGGCATACCTCCACGCCACTCATCCCAGGCATCATCAGGTCCGTAATCACCAGGTCCGGCGGCCACTCCTGAAAGACCTGCAGACCCTCTTCCGGATCGTTTGACGTGCGAATATCAAAGCCCTGCGCCGTCAGCGCCGCACGCAGCGCCCGCGTAATCTGCGATTCATCATCAATAACCAGGATTCTTCCGGACATACAGTCTCTTCCTTGCAAACGATAACACTTCCGTTTCAGACGGTATCATGCTCTGAGGGAAAGGCGGTCGCTCGAGTGGTACTGTCACTACGAATCAAAGCGTTGAGCCGTGTAGTTTTGCATGTCATTATAGCCACGCTTTGTGTGGCTGCCGCCACTGCGTTCTTTGATCTGGAGAGGATTGACGACTCTATTGTCGGGCTCATCTTCCTTACTGCGGTAGTCGTAGCAGCCTCCGTGGTCGGGGTGCGGCTTTCGCTGTATGTCGGAGTGATCTGCGCCCTCAGCTTCTGGTATTACTTCGTGCCGCCCCTCTACTCCTTTCAGCTGACTAGCGTCCAGGAATGGATGGAGCTGTTGTCATTCATTGCCAGCGCCCTGATCGTGAGCCGCATTGCCGATCGTGCTCGCAGGCAAGCCCAGCAGGCGGATATTCGGCGCGCCGATGTGGAGCGCCTTTACACGCTGAGCCAGGAGATGATGCTCCATGATGACGCCGGCCTGCTTATGCGCGATCTTCCGCTGATGATTGGCAAGACCTTCGGAGTTAGCGATGTTGTGCTCTATGTGCGGGAACAGGACCACTTTTACGGTCCTGCCGCGGAACTGCCTCCTGGCATAGATGAAGAGATGCGCGGGCGCGTCTCATGGTCTGGTGCGGCCACGCCCGATGAGTTTTCATTTATTGCGCTGATGCTGGGAATGAAGAACCTGGGCACAATGGCATGGAGGCCGGATACGCTTTCGCGCGAAGCAGCCACGGCAATCGCCGCGCAGGTCTCCGTCGCCCTTACACGTGCTGCGGCCATTGAAATCTACACCCGCATTGAGGCCTCCCGCGAAGGTGAGCGCCTCCGCACCGCGCTTATCGACTCACTCACTCACGAACTCCGCACCCCCCTCACCGGCATCCGCGCCGCAGCGACTACGCTGGTGCAGGATGAGGGCATCGATGAGGCCACGCACCGCGATCTCATCGCGCTGGTGGACGAGGAATCCGCTCGGCTGGACAAGCTCATTGGAGAAGCCATCGAAATGGCTGAGGTCGATGCACGCGTTCTCACCGTCCACGCCATTCCGCAATATGCACGCTCCATCTTCGAGCATGCCGTCGAGGAGTCTCACTCCGCTCTCACTGGCCATCCCGTCACCATCGATATCGACGAATCCGATACTCCCGTCTGGTTCGATCCACATCTCATCAGCCGAGTACTACGCCACCTTATTGAAAACGCCGCGCGCTACTCTTCTCACGGCAGCCCCATCGTTCTCCGCAGCCGCAACGCCGACTCCCGCCTTCACTTCTCCGTTGAAGACCATGGTCCCGGCATTGACGCCACCGACCTGCCGCTCATCTTTGAAAAGTTTTATCGCGGCCGCCAGGGCCAGGCTGCGGGCAAGGGAACCGGCATGGGCCTTGCCATCGTTCGCGCTATCCTTGAGGCCCACGGCGGCGGCATCGAGGTCGAAACCGTCCCCGGGAAGGGAACAAAATTCCGCTTCTGGGTTCCTCTCGTCGAAAAACAACCTGAAACGGCCTGATGTATGGTGAAAACACAGGCATGAAGCAGATCCTCATTCGTCTCCTTCTCACCATTCCCGTCCTCTGGCTGGTCGTATCCCTCGTCTTTCTGCTCATTCATCTCGTGCCTGGTGACCCGATCCAAACCATGCTGGGAGACGGCGCGACTGCGGCCGACATCACCTCTCTGCGTCATCAGTACCACCTCGATCTCCCACTTCATCTGCAATATTTCGAGTATTGGAAGGGTGTTCTTCGCGGAGACCTCGGTGAATCTATCCGTCTGCATGATTCCGTCGCGCACCTCATCGTTCAGCGCTACCCATACACCCTCGTGCTTACCCTTTGCGCCCTTGCCGTCGGCCTGCTTCTCGCGCTCCCCGCAGGTATCGCTGCAGCCGTCCGCCGTGGCCACCTCACAGATCAGGCGCTCTCCGTCGTCAGCCTCTTCGGCCTCTCCGTTCCCGGCCTCGCGCTCGGCCCGGTTCTCATCCTTGTCTTTTCCATCCTGCTCGGCTGGCTCCCCGTCTCCGGCGCAAATAACGGCGGCAGCAAGGCGATTGACTGGCACTACCTAATCCTGCCCGCCATTGCGATGGGCGCTTCGCTTGCAGCGATCCTTACCCGCATGGTCCGGACCGCTATGTTGGAAGAGCTGGGGCAGGACTACATCCGCACCGCCCGCGCCAAAGGCCTTACTGAATCTGCTGTCGTCTGGCGTCACGCCCTACCTAACGCCCTCGTGCCCATCGTCACGGTCGTCGGCCTGCAATTCGGCGCGCTTCTCGCCGGCGCAATCGTCACCGAGAAGATCTTCTCCTGGCCCGGCCTGGGCCGCCTGGTGGTCGACGCCATCTCCAACCGCGACTATGCGCTGGTTCAGGGCTGCCTGTTGTCCATTGGATTGACCTATATCCTCGTGAACCTGCTTACCGACGTCGTCTACCGTTGGATCAATCCCCGGATGAGAGCCTAGCCAAGCTCAAGGATCTCGGGTTCCAAAGTTCCGTCGGTCCACAGGTTCAGAAATCCCATCGTCACCGGAAGTTGAAACCGCCTGGGTCCGCATGAGCCTGGATTGAAATAGAGCACGTCTTTATGGCGTCGAATTCCCGCCTTGTGGGAGTGCCCGAACAGCACCGCGGAAAATCCCGCAGCCTTTGGATCAAGATCAAGTTTTTCAATGACATGTAGTAAATAGATAGAAATTTCTTGAACTTCCAGAATCTCTGTTTCCGGAAGTTGAGCGCACTCACCATCGAGGTCGATATTTCCCCGCACGGCCGTGACCGGAGCGATCTTTTTGAGCTCCTGAAGAATCCATGGGTCGCCTACATCGCCCAGATGCAGAATCCGTTCCACGCCGATCAGCGCCGCCGTCACCTCTGGCCGCAGCAGCCCATGCGTATCGCTCACAACCCCAATCTTCATCCGGATTACAGCCCCATCTCGAGTCTTGTCCGCGGGTCCAGCCGGTCCCGCAGCGCATCGCCCAGAAAGTTAAAACCCAGCACCGCGCCCGCTACCGCCGCCGCTGGAAACAGCACCAGGTGCGGGGAATCGAACAGATGCGACCTCGCGTCATTCAACATCGCGCCCCAGCTTGGCGTCGGCGCCGGAAGTCCCAGGCCCAGAAATGACAGCGTCGCCTCCGCCAGAATCACCCCGGCCATGCCAATCGCCGCCTGAACGAGAATCGGCTGCAGAATATTGGGCAGAATGTGCCGGAAAAAGATCCGCATCCCGCTCGCGCCCAGCGCCCGCGCCGCATCCACATACTCGCGGTCGCGGACCGCCATCACCTGCGCCCGCACCAGCCTTGCGTAGCCGGCCCATCCGCCCACCGCCAGCGCCAGCACCAGGTTCAGGAAGCCCGGCCCAAGAAACGCTGCAAAGGCAATTGCCAGCAGAATTCCCGGCAGCGCCAAGAAGGTATTCATCGCAAAGGTCGTCAGTGCTGTATCTACCCATCCGCCCCGGTACCCGGCCAGCCCACCAATCGCAATTCCCAACGCGAGCGATGCGCCCACTACGGTCACACTTACTGCCAGCGAAAGTCGCGCTCCCCACAGCAGCCGAGCCAGCGTATCGCGCCCCAGTTCATCTGTCCCTGCCCAGTGCGCCGGGCTTGGACCCTGCAGCCGGTGCGCCAGGTCAATCGCTGCCGGGTTGTAGTGCGAAAGCCACGGAGCAAGCAGTCCGCCCAGCACGAATAGCGCCAGCAGCGTAACTCCCACCGCCGCCAGCGGCTGCTTGCGAACTCGCTCCCACGCCTGCCCGGCAAATCCCATAGTTAATCTTGAGCATATCGTGACAAACCCATCCTGCTCTCGCTCATCCAATAGAAGTATGACTTTGCTTCGGCGCACTTTCCTTGCCTTCGCCCTGCTGCTCGCCTCTCTCTCCGTCCTGCGCGCTCAATCCGACTCCGGCCATCAGCCTGAAATGGCCGAGAAGCTTCTGGCGCTCACCAACCAGGCCCGTACGGAGGCAGGGCTGCAGCCTCTCACCGTGGATCCCGCTCTGGCGGCAGCCGCGATGAAGCACTGCGAACGCATGTCCGTCGAAGGCGCGCTTGAACACATCTATCCCGGCGAGCTCGACCTTGGCGGACGCGCCTCACTCGCCGGAGTGCACTTCAGCCTTATTGAAGAAAACATCGCCTTTGGCCATAGTCCCGGGCAGATTCACGATGAATGGATGCACTCAGAGGGGCATCGTCAAAACCTGCTCAGCTCTGAAGTCAATCACGTCGGCATCGCCGTCATAGCCCACCACGGCAATCTCTACGCTGTTGCCGATTTCACTCGTTCCACCAGCTCCTACACGCCGGAACAGGCCGAAGCTCAGATCGCCTCGCTCATCCGATCCGCCAGCGCCGGTATTCGCTTTCGCACCGATCCCGCCGATGCGCGCAATGCCTGCGCTCTCGATCACGGCATTCCCAATAAACTTAGCGGCGGCGATCCTGGCTACGTCATGCGCTGGCAAAACGCGGACCTTAGCCAGCTTCCGCCTCAGCTGGCTGCCCAGCTCAGCTCCGGCCATTATCAGCAGGCGGCCGTGGGCGCGTGTCCTGCTCGGGGCGTCGAAGGCGGATTCACCCAATACCGCATGGCGGTCCTGTTGTATTGAATGGCCGGGCGGAGGTGCAGATTCCAGAGACTCACAGAATCTGTGGGGAAGAGTCACCCTGCGGAAATGTTATCTTATTGATTTTAATATGTTTAGTGTTCGCCCGGGCTCACAGATTTACAGAAGTACAGATTCTGTACCGAGCGAAAAAGTATGATTTTCTCTCTCTTGTATCTCATAAGATATGTACTATCAATAATTTACGGGGTAATTCTTACTAAAATAAGGGTGCGAAAATGCGGTCGAAACCCGGCGAAAATGCAACTTTACGCTCGAAAATGCGAAGGCCCGATCGTTGAAGACCGGGCCTTTTTTCACTTCAAAATGAGTATGGCATAGCTGGCGGTAATTTTGTGCAAACTATCTTTTTGAGGAGTTGACAGCGCTTCGCGCGCGTCAGCCTATTTATCCGAAATCCTCCGTCGCCGCCCAGAACTCTGCCCATGGTTTCTTCAGCGGCCCGCACACGTAAATGTCTGGATGGTCGTCGCTCTCCTCGTTCTTTACTCCCTGCGAGTTTCCGTTGTGGGCGGCCCAGCGGCAACCGGTGAAGATCTCGTCGAGCCTGTTCTTGCTGTTTCCGAGGACAATGATCGTGGTCGGCTGCGGCGTCGGATAGCCTCTCAGCCACGCTGAATTGGTTGTGCTGATGGGCGGCGGCAGATGATATTGCGGCCCCAGTATTTCGATCGCTCCAGCCTCGCCATAGTTGCCCACTGCAATTCCCAGATGCGCCTGTTGCTCCTGGGGCAGGGAATCACGCACTGCAGCTACGGTCTTCACCATCTCGTCCCAGCCGATTTCCTCGCGGAGATCACCGCTGTGGTTTAACGCATACTGTTTCAGCGGGCCATCCTGCGCAATGGGCACGAGCCGCGCCCAGACAACCGCACCGATGAATGCCACACCAGCAAAGCCCACGGTCGCGACTGTCACCTGTGCCCACTTCGGCCTGTGCGCAAGCCACTGCTCCCAGGCCGCTGCGCCCATGGCCAGCACCATAGGGTATACACCGGACACGTAGTAAAACCGCCCCTTGCTTGTCCAGAAGATTGCTACCGGAACGAGGTACATCCAGCCGAGCATCCGGTAGCGCTTGCTCAGGAAAAACGCAACCACTCCTGCGACCCATACCGGCGCGGCAAAAAGATTTGCGTTGGCCATGAACTGGCCAAGCAGAAATCCCTCGGCACGCCCCTCTCCCACGTCCCGCTTATGGATGTACTGCAGAAACGTATACGAGATGAAATGATGCCGCGTGAGCCAGATCAGGTTTGGCGCAAAGATTACCAGCGCCACTGTGATCCCCGCCCAGAACCAAATGCTTAGCAGATACTTTCGCGCGTTTGTGAGGACGACGCCGACCAGAATCCCCGCGATATAAAACACGATCGAATACTTCGTTTCGAGACCCAAGCCCACAGCCGCGCCAATCGCCAGCCACCACCGAGGGTTTTCATCCTTCAGCAGCCGGATGATGAACCATGCAATCAGTACCCACCACATCAGGTCGAAGCTGGAATACTGGAACTCCGTGGCCTGAAAAACCGGCACCGGCGAGAGGCCCACCGCAAGTGCTGTAAATACCTGAGCTACCCGTCCGCCGCCAAGGTCTCGCGCCATCAGCCCGCTTACTGTGATCACGACTGCCTGCGCCAGTACCGAAAAAACACGCAGCCCGATCAGCGAAAGCCCGAAAAGGGTCAGCCCGATATGTTCGACGAACGCTGTAAACGGCGGATACGGCACGAAGCCCCAGTCCAGGTGGCTTGCATCGGTCAGGAACTGCAGTTCATCGCGATGAAAGCCATATCGTCCATTGGTCAACACATGCGCAATGGCAAAGGCGACGGCAATGGCAACTAAAATCCACACCCCATCTCTCCGCTCCGCTCTCGGAGCCTCTACGGACGCTTCCACTTTAGACACAGCTATGTATCTCCTTCGCGGGGGTTCTAAGCAGAGTACGTCAAACTGCTGCCAACAGTTCGCTTCGGTCTGGTATCAGGCATTCCGAAGCGCAAAAAACCGGAGGCCACAGCCCCCGGTTTTCCCGTACTTCGTTTCTTGTCCTTTGTCTCTAGCGCAGCGCCTTCTGCGCTTCCCGCTCGCGGTCCGTGTGCGCTCCCAGTTCTTTACTGCCCATATCCAGGGGTGTCAACGGAGACGGCGGACAAGCCTGGCAGTTTCGCAGATCGGTCAGAATTTCGCCCTTGTCTCGCGCATACTGCCCCGCCAGCCGCGTCAGCGCGAAGGTAATAATGTCGGAGTGATGCAGATGCGCAAATGCGGGATCGCGCCGCATATTCAACCATAGCCGGTGCACCAGCTGCACATCCTCCGGGCTCAGGTTCGGCGCATGCGGCCCGATGTAAAAGACCTTGAACTGCCCCGTCTCTTCCACCACGTAGAAGTTGAACTGCCGCTTGGGTTGCGGCAGCGCCTCCCACGCCTGGCCCAGATGGAAAGCCTGCTCCTCAGCCGGCATCTTGCTGGAGATTCCCGAAACCACCGAGTCAATCTCGAGCGACGTCGCGCTCTGCGCCAGGGCTGCAAAGATATCGCCCGCCGGAACCACCAGCAGAGAAACGGTCTTTCCGAAGCTTTCCGCAACGGAGATTGCCTTGGTAAAGAGCATCTGCTCGTATTCGGTAAAGCTATGCTCTTCGGGAGTAATAAAATCCGGTCCGCCCACGGCCATGATGCGCGCGTTCAGCACCACCACGTCCTGGTTATCGTCGTGCGCGTTCCGAGACAGCGCCCACTTCAGGGCAAACGGGTTTGCGGCATCCCGCATCGTCACCATCATGCCGCCCGGCCGAATGCCGACCGAATCACGGCTTACCTTGTCCTGGTGCTCCAGCTGGAAGTGGTCCTTCATCTGGCGCTCAGCCAGCGCATGTTTCTTCCGATTGATGCGCTCGGAGATGGTGAAGACCAGGAAGAATACCGCTGCAAAGGCAATACCGCTCACCGTCGCCACGGACTTCGTGAAGAGGTTTACAATCGCGGTCGCAAGCAGCACGAAGAACACGGAAATCAGCCCCAAAGGCACTTCCGTCTTACCGATCTTGATATTTGGCGGAACCTTCCAGCCACGCTCGCCGTGGTATTTCCATCGGAGGACCAGCATTGCCAGGCTGTTGAAGGTGAACGACCAGATCACGCCAAAGGCATACGCCTCACCCAGCGTATCCACGCTGCCCATGCTCACAATAATGGTGAACATCTGCAGGGCAAAGACCAGGTTCACAATCCGGTGGCTGGTGCCGAACCGCGCATGAGGCTTACGGAACCAATCCGTGAGCACCCCATCTTCGGCCACGCGCATCAGCACGCCGGTTGACCCGATCATTGACGTGTTGATGGCGCCTGAAAGAATCAGGAAGCCCACCACCACCACGAAGATGCGGAACCCGATTCGCAGGATCTCCGGCCCGGACATGAACATTGCCAGGCCAGCAATCAGGTTGTCCTGGTAGATATGCGTCCGCTCATACGTGGGGATCAGAATCGAAGCCAGCAGCGTTGCGCCGCCTGTAAAAATCAGGCTGTAGATCGCAATCACAATCGCCGCGCGTTTGAGGTTCTTCAGCTTGGGGTGCTCGATCTCGCGATTGACCTGCGCCAGGCTTTCTTCGCCGCTCATGGCCAGGATCGAGTGCCCGAAGGCCATCAGAATTCCGAACATTCCCAGGTACTTCAGCAGGCTGGTGCCCTTCAGGAAGCCCAATGCGTCGTCGCTGAAGCTGAGGTGGGCCGGAGTCGGCGGCGGCGGAAGCTGAATGCTGGCCGGGTTTACCGAGTATTTCTGCAGAATCGAGTACGCGCCCCACGCCAGCAAAATCACCACCATCACGGTGGTAATCTGCATTACCCGTAGAGCCTTGTTGCTCGACTCCTCAATGCCTTTGGTGTTCTGCCACCAGTAGTAAATTGTGACAATCGCCGCAAAGACTGCCGACGTGTGGTTCACATGGAACTGAAATGCCGCGCCGTTGACGCCAATGAGCGCCGAAGGCAGCCAGTGATGGTTCTGGCCCACCACCAGCAGTTCGTTCATCAGGCCGACGATATATTGACCTGCGGAAACGCCCGAGATGGGTCCCGTCAGGATGTAATCGAACATGAGCGCCGAGACGCTCAGCTTGGCGAAGGTTCCGCCCAGCGCCTCTTTGACCACGCGGTAGACGCCACCGCGCGTAAACATGGAGCAGCTCTCGACGTACACCGCGCGTACGGCAAAGCTGAACAGCATAATTCCGAGGATGAACCAGGGCGCGGCCGCGCCCACGGCATGCTCGGCAATGCCGCCTGCATAGAACGCGGAAGACCCAAGATCATTGAGGACAATGGCAGCGGCGCGCCAAAAGGAAATGAACGTCAGCATCACGCTGGATGCTACGATCAGCCGCACCCGGTCGGGCGGAGGAGCTACGGTCGTTCGAGTGGAGGCCATCACAAAGGGCCGGCTTAACTTCTCCGGCGCATTACAGTCCCGTGGGCGCGCACGATTTCTTTTACGATTGCTTGCGCCCTAGGAGAGTCTAGGGCTGTTTGGGGCGGGTGTCAATGGCCCAAGCGAAAGGGTTTAGACGCTGATAGTTGCAAAATGGCGCCGCGCGTCAGTCTTTCCCAAAAAGCTCTTTGCCGTCCTCAACGAAGCTGATCAGGATGACAATCGTCGACCCCGCCAGCCCCACAAAGAACATGACTTCAAGCACCCGCATCGCAAATAGAGCAATTGCCATAACGTCATTCTACCTCCGAATTCAATTTCTCAACCACACTCCGCTAAACTCATCCCTGTATGCCAGTTCCCAAATGGATGCCGTGGGCGGCCGCTGTTCTCTCTGCGGCGCTGCTCGAACTGCCGTTTCCGCTTGCCGGGCCGATGCCGCCCTGGCGCGGAATGATTGCCTTTGTCGCCCTTGTGCCGCTGCTCTGGGCTATTCTTGCGCCGTCCGGCTCCCCACGCCCGCTGCGTCATTCGTTCTTGATCGGGTATCTCTGCGGCGTCCTCTGGTATGCGGGCAACTGCTACTGGATTTATGACACCATGCAGATCCATGGGGGTATTCCGCCCGTTGGGTCTGTGGGGTTGCTGCTGATTTACAGCCTTGTTCTCGGGCTTTATTTCGGCGTGTTTGCGCTGGCTCTCAAATTCATCGCTGGCAGACTGGGCATTGGACGCGCTCTCGTTGCGGCGCCCTTTCTCTGGACCGCTCTCGAGCTTGCTGCTGCCCGGATTACTTCCGTGCCGTGGGATCAGCTTGGGTATTCGCAGGTGGATAATCGCTTTTTTGCCAACCTTGCGCCATGGGCTGGAGTCTATGGAATCACATTTGTTCTTTTAGCAATCAATGCCTTCTACGCTTGGACATGGTTGAGAGCTGTAGGTTCAGGAGAGGCTCGATACAAGACACAAGCATGGATATCTTGCGCGGGGCTCGGCCTTCTGCTGATTGCAAGTGGGCACTCGCTGTTGCCTGTGAATGTGCCGACAACAGCTACTGCTGTGCTCCTCCAACCCAACCTCGACGTTGACACCGCCAGCGCGTGGCCCGGACCCATCTGGGATCAGAACATCGCCCAAATCACGCATCTCGCCACCCAACCGTGCAGCAGCTATTTCGCAGGAATTCCTGAGACCGGCGCCAGCACTGCCAGTGGCTGCGGACAGCCGTCGCTCATTGCGTGGCCCGAATCTCCCGCGCCTTTCTTTGAAGACGAAGACCGCTTTCGCTCCGCCATGAAACAGCTTGCTCTCACCACCCACTCGCCGCTCATCATCGGCGGCGTCGGCATGGAGCAGACTCCCGACGAACTCCACTACTTCAACTCCGGCATGGTCTTTGATCAGAACGGAACCCCGCAGGGCCGCTACGACAAGATCCACCTCGTCCCCTACGGCGAGTTCATTCCTTTCCGCAACCTGTTCTTCTTTGCTAAAAAGCTGACCCGCAAAGTTGAAGATATCTCTCGCGGAACGGACCGCAAGACCTTCCTGCTTACCGACCGCAATGGTCAAAACCATCGCTACGGCATCTTCATCTGCTACGAATCGGTCTTTGCCGATGAGATCCGGCAGTTCGCGAAAAACGGTGCTGAGGTGTTCGTCAACATCTCTGACGACGGCTGGTACGGCGACACCTCCGCCCCGTGGCAGCACCTCAATATGGCCCGCATGAGGGCGATCGAGAATCGCCGCTGGATTCTCCGCGACACCAACAACGGCGTCACCGCCGTCATTGATCCCTACGGCCGCGTCCGCCAGTCCATTCCGCGCCATACAGTCGGCGCGCTCGTCGCACAGTACGGCTTCAACTCCGAGGTCACCTTCTACACGCGCCACGGCGATGTCTTCGCATGGTTGTGTGCCATACTGAGTCTTGGGTTCGTCCTCCGGGCTTTTACTTCTCGGAGCAGTTCCCAGTAATCCAACTAAGTCAGGTCCAGAGCAGATTCCATGAATTTGAACGATCTCGAGTTCGCTTATGCTCCCGTGCGCGACCAGGTGCGCGACCTGCGGGAGTATCTTTGACCCCGCACGCATCCGCCGCGAGCTCTCTGAAATAGAAACCAAACTGGCCGATCCTTCCCTGTGGAGCAATTCGCAGGCCTCACAGCCGCTCATGCGCGACCGCAAGCGCCTTGAAGGCCTCGTCGCCCATGACGAAGAGCTTGTCCGCCGCTCCGGCGATATCGAGGCTTACTTCGAGCTTGCAGGCGAAGGCGAAGATGTTCTCGCCGACCTCGAGCGCGACATCAAATCTCTCGCTACATTCGCTGAGGATCTCGAAGCCAAAACCATGCTTTCGGGCGAGGCCGACCCGCTCAACGCCATCGTCACCGTTCACCCCGGAGCAGGCGGCACGGAGTCGCAGGACTGGGCCGAGATGCTTCTGCGCATGTATTTGCGCTGGGCCGAGCAGCAGGGCTTCAAAACCGAAATGAACGACTACCAGGATGGCGAAGAGGCCGGCATCAAATCCGCCACCTTCACCATCACCGGCGATTACGTCTTCGGTCAGCTTGCAGGAGAGAGCGGCGTTCACCGCCTCGTGCGCATCTCGCCCTTCGACTCCGCCAAGCGCCGTCACACGTCTTTCGCCTCTGTCTACGTTTCGCCTGAAATCGACGACACCATCCACGTCGATGTCAAGTCTGAAGACCTCCGCATTGATACCTACCGCTCCGGCGGCAAAGGCGGCCAGCACGTTAACACTACCGACTCTGCCGTGCGTATCACGCACTTGCCCACCAACATCGTGGTGCAATGTCAGAACGAGCGCTCTCAGCATAAAAACCGCGAGAAGGCTATGAAAATGCTTCGCTCGCGCCTCTACGAGTTCGAACTCGAAAAGAAGCGGGCTGAGTCCAAGAAGCTTGAAGACTCGAAGCTCGAGATCAACTTCGGATCTCAGATTCGCTCGTATGTTCTGCAGCCCTATCGCATTGCCAAGGACCACCGCACCAAGGTCGAAGTGGGCGATGTGGATAAGGTCCTCGACGGCTACCTCGAACCTTTCCTGCGCGGCTATCTGCTCGCCAAGCGTCGCGGCACTGCCAATGGCGGTCCCGACGACGACCTCGACGTGTAATCGGTTATCCCGTGGCCTTTCAGGCCGCGGAATAACTCGCTACTGTCCAAACTCGGTTCCACGCTTTTCTTTACCCACAGCCGCCATCACGCCCGCCAGCACAAACACGCTTACCGCGGTGAGCGCCATTGCTGTCGGATAGTTGGTGCGCGCCGCATATAGCGCCTCGATCGCCCCGATGCCGCTGGCCAGCACTCCGCCGCACTGATAGGCAAATCCCGGCAGGGTCGCTCGCATCTTATCCGGAGTCAGTTCCGCCAGGTGCGCCGGAATCACTCCCCACGCTCCCTGCACTGCAAACTGCATCAGAAATGCCCCAGTCACCAGTAGCAAGGGGTTCGGCGCATAGGCCCATAGCGGAATCACCACGATCCCCAGCACAAACGCTCCCACAATTGCCACTCTCCGCCCCAGCCTGTCGGAGAAATGTCCTACCACAATTCCGCCGAGGATCGCTCCCAGGCCGCCGATGGCCGTAATCATGGACCGCTGCGATGCTCCCATGTGCCAGGCACGCTGCAGAAATGTCGGATACATATCCTGCGTACCGTGGCTGGCGAACATCATCATCGTCATAAATGCCAGCAGATACGCGAACAGCTTCCAGCTTCGCGCAAACTCACGAAACTGCTCTGCCCATCCGGCGCGAACCGCCCCCGCGACCACGGAGTTCGTTCGCTGCCAGACCGCACTTTCCTTAACCTTCCATCCGATGTAAAAAACCAGCGGAATCGATGGCAGGCTCGTGAGGATAAACAGCCAGCGCCACCCTAGCCCATGCAGAAAGAAGAACAGGAGTGCCGCCAGCACCTGCCCTGCCGCGTAACCCTCCTGCAGCACACCGCTCAGCAGACCTCTTCGCTTCGTGGGCGCGCCTTCCATCGCCATGCTGGTGCCCACGCCCCACGTTCCGCCCATCACCACGCCAAAGACGCCACGAATCACTAACAGGGCAGTGAAATTTGGCGCGAGTCCCGTCAAAATCCCAGCCAGCGCATAGGCGCTCATGTTGACCATCAGCGGCTTTTTGCGTCCATACCGGTCCGCCAGCAGGCCGAAGATAAACCCGCCCACCGGCCGGCACAGCAGCGTCATCGTGATCACGAGCGCCATCTGGGCGTCGGACTTGTGAAACTCCCTCGCCATGCCGGTCAGCGTGAAGGTGACCAGGAAATAGTCGAGCGCGTCCAGCAGCCAGCTTGAGAAGCCTGCAAACACCGCGGGCGGGTGCGAGGTTGTGATCGGTTCGTAGGAAGAATTCGGCCCAGTCGGCATCGGTTTCCCCACCCTACCAGACTGTCTATTGAAAAGGGAATTGTAGCCTGTCTCAGGCCGCAGCTTTACCGCGTCAACGGCGCAGCTTCTATCACAAGGCCCGCGCACTCTCCGAATCCAATTCGTGGCAGGCCTGGCCGCTGCGCATGCGCGCGCAAAATTACGCGGTCCCCGTCTTCCAGGAACGTACGCTGCTCACCCGTGGCCAGCTGCACCGCGCCTGAGCGATGCTTCATCTCCAGCAGGCATCCTTCTGATCCCTCATCCGGCCCCGATATAGTTCCCGTCGCTAGCAGGTCGCCCGCGCGCAGATTGCATCCGTTGCTCGTGTGGTGCGTAAGCATCTGTGCAAGGCTCCAGTACAGGTCGCGGAGATTTCCACGGCTGATGCGCTCCGGCTTTATGCCCGCTTCTCGTATCGCGCGTGTCTCAAGGTACGCTTCCACCGTGAGGTCAATGCCATCGCGATCATGCTTCGTGCTTTGCAAATACTCAAGCGGCGCAGGATCTCCCTCCGCACGCTTGCGAACCGGAACGCGATAGGGAGCCAGCGCCTCCAGCGGCACAATCCACGGCGATATCGTTGTCGCAAAACTCTTTGCCAGAAACGGCCCCAGCGGCTGGTACTCCCACGACTGCATATCGCGCGCCGACCAGTCATTTACCAGGCAAAGCCCAAAAATATGCCGCTCTGCCTCGTTGATAGAGATCGATTCTCCGAGCCGATTTCCTGGCCCGACAAACATTCCTACTTCCAGCTCGTAATCCAGTGACTTCGCAGGACCAAAAACAGGAGCGCTATCGCCTGCCTTCGTCTGTCCGCAAGGTCGGCGAACCGCGGTCTCGCTCAAGACAATTGAAGAAGCGCGTCCGTGATAGCCAATCGGCACATATTTGTAATTGGGCAGCAGGGGATTGTCGGGCCGGAAGAGTTTTCCCACACGGGTGGCATGGTCGATTGATGCATAGAAGTCCGTGTAATCGCCAATCCGTGCCGGCATCTGCATCTCGGCTGCCTGCATCGGTACGAGCGTTACCTCGACCTTTTTGCGCGTCTCATCTTTTGTATATTCTGCATCCAGCAAATCCGTTACGTGCGCCCGCAGTCGCTGCCACGCTTCCGGCCCCAACTCCATCAGCGCATTCAGCGTCTCCATCCGGCACGCATATTCAATCTCTTCGGGTAACTGCGCAAGCAGACCATTGGCCGTGCACGCGAATAAATCAAGAATCCGATCGCCGATGGCAATACCGATATGCGTCTGCTCCCGGTAGCGAAAGGCTCCATACGGCAAATTTTGAATAGGGAAATCCGAAACGGGATCATTCGCTGAGGCAAGCCAACTCTTCAAAGCCATCCCAGCGCCTCCATATCCCGTACCGGTTCAATAAAGGAGCAGGTCCCAATGCTGCGCAAGAAGCCTGTGCGAACTTCGCGCAACTCGTCGGCGCTCCAGTCAAAGTCGCGCCAGCGAATCGAATGCTCAGTTACCCGAAACGCCAGCAAGCCTTCTTCTTCCAGCAGTTCCGTCACGTCATCCTCTTCGCCGCCAAACCATACCAGAGCCGCGGCGCACAGCAGATTCATAAACCCATGCATCATTCCGCGTTCGCTGTCCTTGCTATAGGTAAACGGTTGCCGCGATCGTACGGCATGATGCAATCCAGCTGTCGCCTTGAACGCCAGTCCGCGTTTGAAAAGCTCGTTCAGCATCGCAGCCATATGCGCCGTTGTCGGAAACGCCTCCGCAACCACGCCTCCCAATCTCAGCTTGGCGTGCAGGCCGGCCTCTGCAACTGCATCGGCCACGTCCAGATTTCGCAAGTCCATAGGCAGCTCGACATAGATATCAATTCCTGCAGGGAGCTTATTCTTTAAACTCTTCACCTGGCTTCCATCCGCAGGTTTCATCTCGATCATCTTGATCGGCATCCCTTCATCCAGATGCTTCTGAATGGTTTCCAGATCTTCATCCGTAGCGACCACGCTGAGTCGCAGATCGCGTATGTCTTCCTGCAGCGTTTCTTTCAGTGCATTCAGATCCTTCGCGCTCACCACCATGCAACCCAGTGCGTACGCATGATTGCTTTGCCGGTACTCGCGGTAGGCGCGCACAGCCGCTTCGAGCCTTAACCCCGCCGGCGGAAACATTCCAGCGTAATCAAAAAGGCCCTTCAGCGCGCAATCCATTGCGACAGGCTCGGTTTTACTCACCGCATTACCTCGCCTTGAATTGCTTCTTCAGCCCCTGCCAGCATTCAAAGTACTCATGCTGCAGCAGGCTTGTCTGCATGGCAAACTCCGTTGGCCGCACCACAAGCTGCGTCTCGAACATGAACGCCAACGTGTTCGCCAGGTACTGTGGCTTCAACTCCGCATTGCTGGCGCGCTCAAAGGTCTCCGCATCGGGCCCATGCCCAGCCATGCAGGCATGCAGACTTGCACCGCCTGGCACAAATCCCTCCGCCTTTGCATCGTAAGCACCGGTAACAAGTCCCATAAACTCATTCATCATGTTGCGATGAAACCACGGCGGCCGGAATGTATGCTCTGCCACCATCCAGCGCGGCGGAAAAATCACGAAATCGCAATTCGCGGTTCCGGGAATCGCAGACGGTGCGCTCAGTACCGTGTAAATCGACGGATCGGGATGATCAAACGTCACCGTGTTGATGCAGTTGAATCGCGCAAGGTCGTACTTGTACGGCACATAGTTCCCATGCCATGCCACCACATCCAGGGGCGAGTGATCGATCGGCGCAGACCACAACCGTCCGAGAAATTTCGCCGTGATGTGAAACTCGCCATCGCGATCTTCGTATGCCGCTACCGGAGCCTGAAAGTCGCGCGCATTCGCCAGTCCATTGGCGCCAATCGGCCCCAGGTCCGGCAGCCGAAAGGGCAATCCATAGTTCTCGCAGATATATCCGCGCGCTTCTTTCTCCAACAGCACAACGCGATACTTCACGCCACGCGGAATCACGCAAATCTCACCGGACGCTACATCCAGAATTCCCAGTTCCGTGTGAATCCGCAGCTTGCCCATCTGTGGCACAATCAGAAATTCGCCATCCGCGCTGTAGAAAAACCGATCCGTCATTGACGCATTCGCGGCGTATACGTGAATCGCCAAACCGGTCTGCATGGCCGGATCGCCATTGCCGCCCAGCGTCACAATGCCATCCACAAAGCCTGTCGCTTTTTCCGGCATTGGCAGCGGGTTCCACCGCAGCTGATTCGGCGTTGTCGGTACTTCATGGAACGGCCCGCTGCGAATCATTCCCACGGCAATCTCTTCATACGGCCTGTGCGTTACAGAAGGCCGTATGCGATAGGTCCATGTCCTGCGATTCGTCGCGCGCGGCGCGGTAAACGGCGTTCCACTGAATTGCTCCGTGTAGAGTCCCAGCGCATGCTTCTGAGGAGCATTCTGCCCAACCGGCAAACCTCCGGCTACTGCCTCGGTCGCAAACTCATTCCCGAATCCCGATTGATACTGAATTTCTTCTGCCATTACCAGCCCTCTCGCGCCATTTTTTACAACGTGCCGTTCATCGCGCGTTGTTCCGCTTCGTTCATCGCGTCATAAATCTGGTCAAAGCTTTCCACGGCAAACAGGAGCTTGTGCAACTCATCCACCTTCACCGGAGTTCGCAACACTTCATCCAGTGTGAAATCGCGAATTGCACAGCCTCCGCTCATCACATTCCTGCATTCGCCCTGCGAACTGATGATGCCGCTGCCATACGCCTTGATCTCGCCGTGTTGCCGAATGACGCCAAACTCCACCGTGTACCAAAAAATTCTTCCCAGCTTTTCCAGCACTGCGTCATCCTGCATCGCGGCGCAAACGCGTCCATAGCGTTCCAGAAAGCCCGCAAATACCGCATGCGCATGCATCGGCACATGACCGAAGACATCGTGAAAGATGTCCGGCTCCGGAGTATATTCCAATGAATCCTTGCTGCGCAGCCATGTCGTTGTGGGAAATCGCCGGGTCGCCAGCATCTCAAAGAACGCAGGCGCAGGCAGAAACCCGCTCACCGGCGTCGAGTTCCACCCCGTTCGCGGCTCCAGCCGCGCGCTGATCGATCCGAGATGCGGCAGGCAATCCCGTTGCAGCCCGATAATCTCGAAGCCCTCAAGGTACTCGCGTGCCGCATGTTTCTCAAGCTCCGGATACACGCGCTCGACAAGCTCAGCCCATACCGCATGCTGCTCTTGTGTATAGGCCGTATAGTCCTGCCGAATCAGATAAGGCTCCGCTGCAGAAAGCGTTTCCGTGCGCATCGCACTCCTTTTTCATTACTACAGGTTCCCGCGGTCCTGCTGCTCGCGCTCAATGGACTCAAACAGCGCCTTGAAGTTGCCCTTGCCGAAACTCCGGCTTCCGCGCCGCTGAATAATCTCGAAGAACAACGTTGGCCTGTCTTCCACCGGACGCGTAAAGATCTGCAGCATGTATCCTTCATCGTCACGATCGACAAGAATCCCCAGCTCTTCCAGCTTGTCCACCGGCTCATCGATTTTGCCCACGCGATTCTGCAGTTCCGTATAGTAGGTATGCGGCACGCGCAGAAATTCCACTCCCTGATCGTGCAGCAGAGTCACCGTGCGCAGAATGTCATCGGTTGCCAGTGCGATGTGCTGCACGCCCGGTCCCGGAAAGAAGTCAAGATACTCTTCTATCTGCGATTTCTTCTTTCCCTCCGCCGGCTCATTGATCGGAAACTTGATGTACCCGTTATCGTTCGCCATCACCTTCGACATCAGCGCCGAGTACTCGGTGGAAATATCTGAATCGTCAAAATGCTGGTACAGCGAGAAACCCATCACACGCCCGTAAAACTCCACCCACTTGTCCATCTCGTGCCAGCCCACGTTGCCCACCATGTGGTCAATGTGCAGCAGGCCCGTGGGCCTCGCCACCGGATCGCTCTCAATCGCGCGGTATCCCGGCAAGAACGGCCCGTTGTAATTCTTCCGCTCCACAAAGGTATGAATCGTATCGCCATAGGTACGAATGCTCGACATGACAACCGAGCCATGCTCGTCCGTCAGCACGCTTGGCTCCTCTGCGTTAATCGCTCCGCGAAGCACCGTCTCATGCCACGCCTGTCGCGCATCATCCACCCACAATGCAACCACCTTGACCGCATCTCCATGCCGATGGATATGCTGTGCAATCGGATGGCTGCAGTTCAGCGGGGTGGTAAACACAAACCGGATCTTGCCCTGCTGCACCACGTAGGAGGCGCGGTCGCGCTGCCCCGTTTCAGGCCCCGCATACGCCACCAGGGACATGCCGAACGCCGTGCGGTAGAAGTATGCGGCCTGGCGCGCATTGCCTACATAAAACTCAACATGATCCGTTCCCTTAAGCGGAAGAAAATCTTTCTTCGCCGCTACCTGGGTTGAAGCAAGATGCCCAGGAAAATCCGTCCACACCGGACGCTGCGCAGTACCCATGCCAAACCTCCGCGCCGGGCCACATGGGGAAATGTGGCAATTTCAATAGCGCCGCACAAAGCCTAGCCCTGCCGCATAGCCACAGAGAATGGAGATTCGAAGAAAAAGCGCCTTCGCGACTTTGCAATCGTAGGCATAAGTGGTAGGTTGCTTAAGGAACCTTCCCCATGACCAATCGAGCCGTTCCAACCGCCGTCGACCTTGATCCCATCGCCTGGAAAATCCTCGAAGCCCTCCAGCACAATGCCCGCCTTTCCTTCGCTGAACTCGGCCGCAAAGCGGGCTTATCCGCGCCCGCAGCCGCTGAACGGGTGCACCGTCTGGAAGAAGCCGGCGTCATTACCGGCTATCATGCCTCGCTCAATATGGCCAGGCTGGGCATGCCAATTCACGTCATCGTGCGCCTCACCATCAACGGCGGAGACGTGCAGGTCACCCGCACCGTTGCCGCCATTAAAGAGCTCACAGAGGTCAGCCGCTGCCATCGCATCACCGGCGCGGAGTCCTTCGTCATTGAAGCCGATGTCGTCTCCATCAGCCATCTTGAGGCCCTCATCGACAAGCTCAACGCCCTTGGCGCAACATCCACTTCCACGGTGCTCTCCACGCCCGTCAAACGCCGCGAGTACCGCGCCGCGCAAATCGAGGCTTTCAACCGCTACGGCTGACCCAGCGGCGGTTGCGCCGCATCGTTCCCTCGATCGAAAATCCAGTGGATTACCATAGAACTTATGAGCCAGACAGCACAAAAGCCAGCCGTGGTTCTCCTCAGCGGGGGTCTGGATTCAGCCACCGTTCTCGCCATCGCCCTCAGCCAGGGTTTTGCGCCCTATGCGCTGTCTTTTTCGTACGGCCAGCGCCACAGCATTGAGCTGGAGGCCGCCCGCCGCGTGGCTCAATCGCTCGGCGCGGTTGAGCACCGCACCGCCCAGATCGACTTACGCGCCTTCGGTGGCTCCGCTCTTACCGCCGAGATCGACGTGCCCAAAAATCGTGCCGCCGACGAGATGGAACACGGCATCCCCATTACGTACGTCCCGGCCCGCAACACCATATTTCTCTCCTTCGCGCTCGCCTGGGCTGAGGTGCTCGGTTCCTCTGATGTCTTTCTCGGGGTAAACGCGCTCGATTACAGCGGTTATCCGGACTGTCGCCCCGAATACATCGCCGCCTTTGAGGCCATGGCCAACCTGGCCACCCGAGCCGGTGTCGAAGGAGCGCAGAGACTCAAAATCCACGCCCCGCTCCTGGAGATGACCAAGGCGGAAATCATTCGCACTGGCCTCTCGCTCGGCGTAAACTACGCGCTCACCAGCAGTTGCTACGATCCCGCGCCCGATGGCGCCCCCTGCGGCTCCTGTGACTCCTGCATCCTGCGTCAGAAAGGCTTCCGCGAGAACGGAATCGAAGACCCGCTTCATTACACCGCGGCGGAAGCAAAGGTACAGGCAGTTCGATGAGCTATGCGGTCAAGGAAATCTTCTACACCCTCCAGGGTGAGGGCGCGCAGGCCGGCCGTGCCGCCGTATTCTGCCGATTTTCCGGCTGCAATCTCTGGTCCGGCCGCGAAAGCGACCGCTCCACGGCAGTTTGCCAGTTCTGTGACACCGACTTCTTCGGCATCGACGGCACTGGCGGCGGAAAATTTGACTCCGCTGGTGCGTTGGCCGACGCCATTGCCCGCGAATGGACCACCAAAGATGCCAGCGGCAAGCCTTTCGTCGTCTGCACCGGCGGCGAGCCGCTACTACAACTCGATGAGCCGCTGATTGCCGCGCTTCACGACCACGGCTTCGAGATCGCCGTCGAAACCAACGGCACCATCGCCGCTCCTGCAGGCCTTGACTGGATCTGCGTCAGCCCCAAGGCCGGGGCGGAGCTGGTGCAGACAAGCGGCCATGAGATCAAGCTCGTCTACCCGCAGGCTGCCGCGCAGCCCGAGGCATTTGAAGGCATGACCTTCCGGCACTTCTTTCTGCAACCTATGGACGGCCCCGTTCGCGACGCAAATGTCGCTGCGGCCATCCGTTATTGCATGGAGCACCCGCGCTGGCGGCTCAGTCTACAAACGCACAAAATGGTAGGGATACGTTAGGGAAGGGAAATGGAGATTTTCAAGCACTTTTCGATTGAGGCGGCGCACTGGCTGCCGAACGTGCCTGAGGGCCACAAGTGCCGCCGGTTGCACGGGCATAGCTTTCACATTGAAATCCATGTTGCAGGTCCGGTGGATACGAAACTTGGCTGGGTGATGGATTTCGCCGATCTGAAGACCGCATTTCAGCCCATCGAAGACCAGCTCGATCACCGCTGCCTGAACGACATCGCTGGCCTGGAAAATCCGACCAGCGAAAATCTGGCTCGCTGGATATGGCAGCATCTCAAGCCGGAGCTTGCCGCGCTGAGCCAGATCGTCGTCCGCGAAACCTGTACCAGTGGCTGCATCTATCGCGGAGATTGAGCCTGGAGACTAGGTGACGCGCTCAAACGGCTGCGGCACTTTGACGGCGGCCATACCCGCCGCCGTGGCCGCTTCAATGCCTAGCTCGGTATCTTCAAAGACCAGGCAATCCTCCGGCGCTATGCCAAGCCGCTCGGCCGCCAGCAGAAAGCAATCCGGCGCAGGTTTCCCACGCTTGTAGTCGTCGGCGCAGACCAGCGTTTCAAATTTATCGATCAGTCCCGTAATCTTCAGCGAGCTCTCAACGGAGTCACGCCGGCTTCCGGAAGCTACGGCAAAGGGAATCTTCCCGTACATGGCATCAATATGCTCCACCACTTCGGGAATAGCCTTGAGCTGAGGCAACAGATCGAAGTAAAGATTTTCCTTGCGGATAGCCACCTCTTCGACAGGCATCTTTAGGCCCTGCTGCTCATTCAACAGGCTGATAATTTCGCGTATCGGTCTTCCGCCCCACGAGTAGAACAGCTCTTCCTCATAAGTGCAGCCCCATTCCTCCAGGGCTTGCTTCCAGGCAATGTAGTGCAGGGGCATAGAATCGACGACAGTGCCGTCGCAATCAAAGAGATAAGCGCGAAAGGCGCCATCAGGGATTTTCAGCTTCAAAATCAGAGCTCCTGGCCTCTATCGTAGCAGTCAATGAGTCCGAAATTGAGCAGCCGGATTTCCGGGATTGGAACGAGCCTTCGCCGTCCTCCGCGAGAACGAAAGCAGGTTTTGACGAGCCGCATCGTGTCTGCTACCTTGGAGATGGGACAATTCAAAGTTCGTCACTCCTCAGTAGCTCAATGGCAGAGCATTCGGCTGTTAACCGAAGGGTTGTAGGTTCGAGTCCTACCTGAGGAGCCAATAAATCACAACTTACAGCCCCCTCCCTTCAAAACTTGCTCCAGTGCTGTACAACCCCTGAAGCCAACTTCCTCGCTTTCGGCACTAGAGCTTTCCCTACTGGCATCTTCGACCCTGTCGTGACCGTCTTTTTCCTACCTGTGAGGATCTGCATCGTTCTGGAATTCATCGCGCTCAGCACGCTTCTCTCGATGGTCTGCCTATAGACATCGCCCGTCGTCTAGTCCCAATGAGAATCCGGTCAATTGGCAACCGAGTTCCTGTATTTTCTTCGGCTCACTCTGCCCTTGAGATGTAAGGCGCATCACCAAAAATATGAGGCGACGACGTGTGGTGGACCCGGAATACCATCTATGACATTGGTTTTCAAAACAAGCTGAAAATTCTTTGTGCGCCAATCGCGTGGAGCTGACCTTAGACCCTGTTCGAGGAGCTCTGAACTGGAGACAAATTCGCCCGCAGTTTGTGTTCCGGCAAAGCTGGGCCCGGCAACGGAAACGACGAACTGACCGGTCTTTGAGTTTACGAGTCTGGTTACGAGCCCATAATCGACAAAGCTCTTTTGGGTTGGCTCCCCTTCGAAATTCCAAGCTCGCCCAGATGGACCCTGCTCCTGGATACCGACTCCCCAAACGAAAGCGAAATGGAGGCCTGAATTCATCTCCAAAGTCCACCGATTGTTGAAAGCCCCGACGATGACCGAAGGAGACGTGCGTAAATCCTGGAAGGAGTAGTCGTTGCCAATTCTGAGTTGGTGAGACTTTTTCATTGCAGTGAAAAGGTCCGAGATTGACACCGCAGCTTCTACATCGCCACCTGCCACTCCATAGCCTGAATAGACCTCCATGTCCTTCCAGGCAATCATCTCATTCGGATTGAGGGGAAGTTGTTGGTTGTCCCGTTGATCCTCGGTAGTGAACGTACCCGGATGCGTTCGAGAAAACTTCTCGTAAAGATCGATCTTCGGACGGTAAACCACGGGCCTGGCCAGGCAGATGAGGATCGGATGCTGTGAGTTCAAGGCGGGAGCCCAAAAATCGTGCAACACATCCTGTGTGCCCCAGGATGTTTGATGCTCGATTACCCAAGCCGTAGTAAAGGTCGCACCCACCGCGAGTAGTAGCCCTGTCAACACACTCCACATTTTCAAGCCGCTCTTGCTGCGGCGATGCGGAGTGGTTACTTCCATATCCGGCGAATCTGTCTCCTGTGCACCGGGAACTGCCAAACTTAAACTCTCGGCGACCGGAATGGGAAGTGAGGCCCAGTGGTACTCCGGTGTATACGAACCCAGCGGGATCTCGATCCGAACCGGGGTGTCAAGAGGCGCAGTGTAGTAGTACTGTTCGAGGCGCTTGCGTACCTCTCCGGCGCTAACGCGCACGACTGGGTCATCTCCTGTCGCGTAGTCCACGACGCGCTGGTAGACATCTATGCCGATCGTTCGCTCTTTCAGCTTCTCTGATTGACCGTTGACGCTATGCAAAACTACGTATCGAAGAAACAGCCTACTCCGAGAGCTGGTTCGGAACGGCTTGCTTTCCAGAAGCTTCTCCAGTTCAGCCAGGATCACGTCGCGTTTGCCACCTTCAGTGACGAGCCCTCCCTTCTCGTGTTCCTCGGTCTTGTGTAGATCTGTTGAGCTTCCCATCTCGCCAAAGTGCCTCGCACCACAATCATACATAGCAATTTGGAAGAATCCATAGGCCTGATTGAGTATCGCGCACACAAAATCGTATGACATAATTCATTGTAAATAAACTAGTTACGAGACGGTACTTTGTGCGATACGTTTGAAACGCACCGTTCTTTACTTGCTTGTTTTCAGGTTTGAGACGTATGAGGTTAGTCGAGGTCGAGAAGGCCGTTTGCAGCAGCATAGCTGGTTGCTGGATATGGAACTCTCGTTAAGGCTTTCAGGTTGTTTGGCGAAGGGCATGCCAGCCTGGCCTTAAGCGACCACCCAGTGTCGCCATCCAGACAATCATCGGGGACGGAGATACGGAATGGATTGGTCTACATATTGGCAGGGAACGGAGAAGCTCTATGGGGAATAGCTCGTTGTTAAGTCGGACTTGCCTTCACCAGGATGTGAATTCAATGTTGATACGACGCAGATTCGCTGCGGAGCCATCATGCCAGCATTGAATTTGATTTTCTGGTCGGGCAGCAATCGAGTCTCTGGACGCGCTTGCTCGCTTCTTCTGGCGGTTGCGATTGCCAGTTGCGACGGACTTTCGGGTCAGACGTCGACCAATTTGCCGCCGCCTTCTCCGCCTCCTGCGACCCAGTCTGCGTGCGCTACGCCGGCGGCGAGCAATCCTGTTGGAGGCGGAGGGATTTATACGCAGATCGCGATCGATCCGAGAGTCTATGGGAAGCGCGATCCTTCCGGGCTTACGGTCTTTGGCTTCAGCCAGGAAGACCAGAACCTCCCCGCCGATCCGCAGGTTCTTGCGATGTCGCCCAATATCGTCTCGCGCGCGTGGCAGCGGTGGGATCGAGGCGGAGTTCGGCCATCCGATTACAACTGGAGCTATCCGATGCAGGCACGTGCCGCAGGCATTGTGTTTATTGGCGGAACAACAGCCACTGCTCTCTTCAGGGAAGAGTTCCCGGCAACGTCGGCATTCAATGCAGTAGTCTCATGCGATGCGACAGGCCAGCCGGTGTTTCATTCTGCGATGAAATTCTACCGCGGTAGCTTGGCATCCCCGGCTTACCGCCAATACCTCATCGGCATCGGGGAGATGCAGATCGACGGCGGCGTGGACGGACTGTTCTTCGATGAGGTCGATTTTAGCTATGATGGCGCGGCTTCCGGGGATGAAAACAATGGAGACGAGGGATTTGACGACGCAAGTGTTGCCGATTTCGGTGGATTTTTGTGCGGGAAGTATCCCAACTACAGCCCGGCTGACTGGCAGTCGAAATATGGCATAACGACGACCGACAATCTCAATTGTTCGAAATCTGCCGCCACGCGCGGCCGAACGTTCAACTATCGCGGTTACCTGGCCCGCAACGGATGGCAAGCATCGCCTCTCAGTCGATTGAATCCGCTGGCTGCAGAGTGGGGAACTATGGTGGAAGCCCATCCGGAGCCACAGAACGGGACGTTTACCGGAACCTATACCAGCCTGGTCTATTGGCAGGATATTGTGCTGACGCTGCGTACCTATGCGCGGCAAAAGTACAACAAGGAGATCTACATTACCGCCAACGGCGTATTTCCATTCGTCGACTTCCAGATGATTGGTCTTTGGGGCGGCAATCCCGATGGGCCGGGCGGGGCTTCAGTGAATTATTGTCCGCATACAGCGGACGGTCATCTGGATGGGACGCAGTCGTTGCTGGCGGCATTTATGGCGCTCAAGCAACGATCCGCGAGGATCGACGGACGCGTGGTCCCGGTGTCTGCGTTCATCGATTGGCCGACCGATGTGATGACCGACTATCTATCGCTGCCTGCTTCGGAGAAATCGGACTACTGGCGGATGTATGTGCCGGAGGCGCTGGCGGCAACTGTGTATCTGAATATGCATCTGGCTGATACGGTCGGCGATCCGACGGCGACACAACTGGGGCTGATGCCGCTCTTCGAAAAGACGACGGCGTTCTACAAGATGCCGGCTCATGCCGCTCTCTACCACAACACCACAGACCTGCCGGGGAGGGTGACGGCATCCGCAGCGAATATCGGCACCAACCTGACGCAGTTGAGCGATGGGCGCACGGTGGCGCACCTGATCAATCACAACTATTCACGGGGATTTCAGGAGCAGGATGAAGTGAGTGTCAGGTTTCCCGTTGCCAAGACTCCCAGGAGTGTGACGCTTGTCTCACCCGACTACGGAGCGGATACGCCGGTGGCATTTACCTACTCCGGAGGGCAGGTGCAGGTTACCGTGCCCAAACTTGTGGCCTATGTCGCCGTCGTTTCAAACTGAATTACTCGGTCAATTCGAGAAATCAGTTTGTAATTGTGCAGTTTCCTCATTTTCAGGAGATAGTCCTATAACTCGTGACATCATAGCGCTCACCTTGTTAATGCTGGCGGCCGTACCCGCACAGCCGCAACAAGCGGTTTCTCCCACGGCAACAAGGAACCTGGAGACCCTCGTTGGGAAGGACGATTGGGTAAGACTCCCCGTGCGCCTGCAGGAACTCAATAGCGATATCCGGAACCAGGGCCTCCATGACTTTCCAGGGGCAACAGGCGAGATGCTCACAGGATATAAGTACGGTGAATATTATGATTGGGACCTTTACTTTGAAAATCTTTATCTTTCTTACTATGGCGTGAGTGACTACGATCTAACGAATCTCAAAGTCTTTCTCGATCGCCAACAGCCTGACGGCTTTATCTCTCGTACTCTCGGTATCACCTATCCCAAGCCGACTCAAATGTTCAAACCGTTCATGGCCCAGTTGGTGGTGCTGTCGGCGAAACAAAACGGCAATAGTTATGATTGGCTCCGCGGAAACTACTACACCCGGTTGCAGAAGTACGTAGACCGCTGGTTTGAATATGATGCGGACCATAATGGTCTGCCTGTGTGGGACAGCGCCGATGCCAGCGGCATGGACAATCAAGTCTCCCGGTCCGGCGAAATCGGTGCCTTGCAGGATGAGGGGGTCGATTTGGCCTGTTATCTCGTTCGAGAGCTGCAAGCAATGTCGATGATTGCCAGAACTCTCGGAGATACGACAAACGAAAAGAAGTATACCCAACACGCAAAACGCTTGTCGGCGTTGATCAATATGCTGTTCTGGGATGATAAAGATGGCTTTTACTATGACCGCAACGAGAAGACTGGTAGGCAGATCCACGTCAAGTCCGTGGCAGGATTCATACCGCTTTGGATCGGCATCGCGAGCCCTCGGCAAGCGCGCCGCCTCGTGCATGAACACCTTTTGAATAAAGAGGAATTTTGGCTTCCCTATGCGGTCGCCACTTATGCGAAGACCGAGCCGGACTACTATCAGGGAGTTCGTGCAGGAGAATGCAATTGGCGTGGCACCTCATGGGTTCCCACCAACTACATGATCTTCCATGGGCTGCTCAGATATGGCTTCCGAGATGAGGCACGTGGGCTCGCCCTCAAAACGTTTGACATGGCACTCGACCGGAACAAGGTCACGCGAGAGTTTTATGACGCCGACTCTGGCAAAGGCAATGGGATGAATCCGTTTTGGGGTTGGTCGTCCCTGGCGTATGTGATGATTTTCGACCTGGAAGAAAACTACGACCCAACAAACCTTGCAGGCCCGGTACGGCCCCTACTTCGAGATGTGCTCGGCATACGCTTCAACATCGATGACTCTTTTCTCGAGCCGGCAGCGCTGGGTGGACTCGTGGCAACGCCAACTCGCGAGCTTGCGGTGAGGGATCAGTTGCTGGCTCAGAAGGACGAGGGGATGATCCACGTAAAGCTTTTACAGACATCGAAGCTATGAATGGAGATGACCTCATGAATGCTGTCATTTTGAGAACCTTTCAAAGATTTCTTTTTGCTTTATTCGTTTGCCCTTGTGTGATGGGCGTTGCTTTTGCGTCGCTCCTGGGTTCGGGCGCGGCCGCCGCAGCGTACGGTCAGACTCCGAATGCGGGGTCACATGTCGGCTCTCAACCCGTCTTCCGCCTCGATGGCGGCAACACGACCTACGCCTTTGGCGTAAATGAGCGCGGTGAGTTACAGCAACTCTACTGGGGCGGCCGGCTTGGAGAGCATGATGTCATCGATCCGGCCAAATCAGAAGATGTTCTATCCGGCTTCGACTCCTCATACAACAACACGCCTCAGGAGTATGCAGGTTGGGGTGCCGAGCTATATCTAGAACCCGCTCTGAAGGTTACCTTTGCAGACGGCAATCGCGACCTGGTCCTGCACTACGCTTCAAGCAGCAAGCACGATGATAATTCCATCGACGTTGTCGTGAAGGACATCAGCCGCGCGGTGATCGTGACGTTGCACTATAACATCGATCCCGAGTCGGGTATCGTCGCACGCTCGGCGACAATCGAAAACCATGAACCGAACCCAATCATGATCGAGCAGGCTGCGGCTGCGGCTTTCTCACTTCCTGCCGCGCATTACACACTGAGCTATTTGAGCGGACGCTGGGCGGGCGAATGGACGCTGAATGAGGAGGCGATTCACCAAGGGCAGCGGGTGCTGGAAAGCCGGCGCGGATCGACTGGGGTTCAGCTCAATCCATGGTTCGCTATCGGTAAGGGTAACGCGGGTGAAGAGCAAGGCGAGACATGGTTTGGTGCGCTTGCGTGGAGCGGTTCATGGCGCATCACCGTTGAACAGGATTCTCTGGACAAGGTGCGCGTGACAGGCGGCTTCAATCCCTTCGACTTCGGCTATCTTCTCGAGCCAGGCGAGAAGTTGGAGTCGCCGGTCTTCTACGCGGGCTACACCGATCATGGCATGGGCGGCGCTTCGAGACTGCTGAACCGTTTTACGCTGACGCATATCCTGCCACAGGCGCCGAGTCCCAAACTTCGGCCGGTGATCTACAACTCTTGGGAAGCAACCCAGTGGAATGTGTCTGAGGCCGTAGAGGGGGCTCTGGCGGAGAAGGCAGCGGCCCTCGGTGTCGATCGTTTCGTGATGGATGATGGCTGGTTTGGCCAGCGCAAGAGCGATCACGCGGGATTGGGCGACTGGTATGTGAACAAGGAAAAGTTTCCCAACGGACTCAAGCCTCTGATCGACAAGGTGCATTCCTTGAATATGGATTTCGGCTTGTGGGTCGAGCCGGAGATGGTCAATCCCGACTCGGATCTCTATCGCAATCATCCGGACTGGGTGCTGAATTTTCCGGGGCGCCCGCGCAGTGAAGACCGCAACCAGTTAGTTCTGAATCTGGCCCGGCCTGATGTGCGTAAATACGTTTTCGATGCGATGGACAAGCTGTTGACTGAGAATGATATTGCCTTCCTCAAGTGGGACTACAACCGAAATTGGAGCGAGCCGGGGTGGGATCAGCTTCCCGCAAACGAGCAAAAGAAAGTCTATGTCGAGTTTACGCGGAATCTGTATTCGATCCTGGCCGAGCTGCGCGCTAAGCATCCGGGAGTAGAGATCGAGAGTTGCTCGGGTGGCGGCGGTCGCGTCGATCTCGGCATTCTGCACTACACCGACGAGGTGTGGCCCTCAGACAATACGGACCCGCTGGATCGGCTGACGCAGCAGGATGGCTTTACACATGCTTATCCGGTCCAGACGATGGCGGCCTGGGTAACAGACTCGCCGCACTGGCTCAATAGCCGCACGAGCTTGATGACCTATCGGATGCTGGTTTCGATGCAGGGCGTTCTAGGCATCGGCGGCAACCTTAACAACTGGACCAACGAAGATATGGCAATTGCCAGGCGTTTGGTCGCGGCCTATCACCAAGTGCAGAAGACTGTCACGCAGGGAGATTTGTACCGCCTTATTTCTCCAACCAATGGCAGCGAATTCTCCGCTACAGAGACTGTCTCGCCGGACAAATCACAGGCTGTGTTTTTTGCCTTTGTGCATTCGACACAGGAGGGGCGCAGTTTTCCGCGCTCTCAGTTGCTGGGGCTCGATCCCAAGGCGATCTACGCACTCGGCAGCATCGAAGGCAAGGCAGCGGAGGGAACACCGACAGAAGCTTCTGGCGCATGGTGGATGAATCACGGAATCGAGGTTGCACTGCAAGGTGACTTCCAGGGCGCGGCCTTCCGCCTGGATCGCAAGTAGCGCGAGAGGGCAAGGAGGCTGTCGTCTCTATTGAGAGGCTGCGCGGGGGCGAGAAAGATGGCCGGAATTTCGTCTCCGAGTGTAAGCAGGACCTGATCTGGTAGACCGAAATCATCGGGGGGACTTGAATGAATCGCAAAATGCCAACCAATTTGTCTGAAGGTGCGAGGCCCAATCAAGGTAGCTTTGGGACACTCGTTCGGAATACGTTCCGAGGGCCAGCGTTCTACGGGTATGGCTTTTCGTTGGGTGAAGGACACGCCCGCAGGCCGCGTGCGAGACGCTTAGCGCGCTGGTTGCTTCTTATATTGATTTCTGGTTCAGTCTCGATGGCACAAACAAATAGTGCTCTGCGAAAGCCCGATTCTGGCCCACTAGAGGCGAATCATCAGATTCTTCCCGATTTTGAAGCAGATCCTTCGGCGCGTGTGTTTCATGGGCGGCTATATGTTTATCCGTCACACGACATCGCCGGTAGCAAAGACTGGGACATGACTGACTGGCACGTGTTCTCAACCGATGACATGGTTCATTGGAAAGATCATGGAGTGATATTCAGCCTGAAAGATATCCGGTGGGCCAATAAACACGCATGGGCACCTGACTGCATCGAGCGTAATGGGAAGTATTATTTCTACTTTCCTGCGGACGATCAGATCGGCGTCGCCGTGTCGGATTCACCCACGGGCCCCTTCAAGGACGCATTGGGGAAACCTCTTGTCGACAGTATGGAAGCCGGAGCCGATGTTCGTTCTATCGACCCAAATGTTTTCATCGACGATGATGGACAAGCCTACCTCTATTTCGGCAACAGCCATGATCACGTTGCGGTAGTAAAGCTGAAGCAGGACATGATCACGCGAGACGGGCCAATTCAGGTCATGGACTTGAAAAATTACCACGAAGGTATTTGGGTCCATAAGCGAAACGGTTTGTACTATTTCAGTTACCCGTCATACCGGGGCGATATGGTGGCTAACCTGATGGAATATAGCGTGGCGAAGAGTCCGCTGGGCCCGTTTCAGTACAAGGGGGTGATCCTGGATAACCACTCTCGAAATATTCATGGGTCTATCACCGAATTCAAAGGAAGATGGTGGCTCTTTTATCATGTGGCCGGGCCAAGTCCATATGAGCGCCGCGTCTGTGTCGCCCCGCTTCATTACGACAAGGGCGGCAACATCTTACCTGTACCGGAATTTGATTTGTGTCGAAACCCATCACCGATATCTAGATCGGCTCCATAGGATGAAGCCGCTCCCGGCGATTCCCAACGCGAGGGTTGAGCTACGCGCGTATTGGCTATGTACGGTCAGCGCAATTAGAAAGCAGGCGAACGATGAAAATGCCGGTTAGTAACAATGCTGTGTTGCATCTGAGCTTAATGGTTGCGGCACTCTGGGCTGCCGGTCGCTGTGATCTCGCGTGGTGCCAGAAGGTCGTGACGCCGGGTTATCTGTTCAACGACGATCCGACATGCAGAGAGTTAAATGGACAGTTCTACCTGATCACGACGCAGGATCCTTTCACCGTGCAGTTCGAGAGGCCGAACAAGTTCTACAAAGGCATGTATGCATATCATGTGTTGACGACAACGGACTTTGACAATTGGACAGATCACGGTTCAGTGCTCACAGGTCGTGATGTGACTTGGAATACTGGCGAAGCGCTCTGGGATGGAGACGCCGCGCTTCCGGCAAACGGCAAGTACTATGCGTTTGCACCGTTTCGTGTGAACCCGCCCAGTGAACTCAACTACGGAGTATTCGAGATCGGTGTTCTGACCGCTGAAAATCCGCTCGGCCCCTACAAGGATGTCCTCGGAGGTCCAATGAAGACTCCGGATGGAAAGCCGCTTGTTGGACTGAGTCCATGGGTTGTTTATGGCGACGACAAGCAGCCTTATCTCATTTGGGGAGCGGGCGACACCTCCCAGCACTGGGTTAAGATCGCACGATTGAAGCCGGGTCTTACTGAACTCGCGGAGTCTCCGAGAGATGTTGAAGTACCGAAAGACGCATGCGGCCAGCAAGACTACTTAGAAAGTCCGCTACCGGTAAAGATTGGCGCAAAGTGGTATCTAACCTACGTGGCATATAACGATTCGCCAGATATCTCGGTCACTAATTCAAAGAAGTCCGGAACTGGGCAGTCATGCTCCACCAATGAAAGGTATCTCAACTACGTCACGTCCGATAGTTTGTTCGGTCCTTACAACGGACCGATTCGGCACTTGATATTGTCCGCGGGAGACGCAGACGAGTCAACGCAACAAGGGATTTGCGAGTACAAAGGTCAACGGTATCTCGCTTACCACATCCCTTACGACAGCGGCCTCTCAGACAGAGAGGGCGTGAAAATGACCGAATCGGACATGTCCACTACGCAGGACCACCACAGAATGGTGGCTGTCACCAAATTAGACGTGCTCTCGGATGGCACGCTCCGGCAGATTGACCCAGGGCGGGATGAAGGTGTCGGCACTCCAGGTGTGACGCATCTGGTGCTGGATGCATTTGCGCCACGGCGCGAGGCTGCGGAATTTCACGTGCGAGTCAACGTTTCGGAAGAAAAGGGGTTGTTGGGCGAGTATCAGATGCAAATGGGCGACGGCGGCTATCTTCTTTTTCGCAACGTCGATTTTGGAGGTGGCGCCGCGACATTTCATGTCGAAGTCAGCTCGGAATACGCTGGTGCTCAGGATGACTCACTCGAAATCCGCTTAGATAATCCTGCCGGAGCGCTTATCGGTAAGGTGAAGATTGAGCTCACGGAAGGGAGGACTAACTATCGGACGTTGACAGTGCCAGTCAGTGCAAATGCAAAGGGTATCCATGATCTATGTCTGATAGCGAGGGGTCGTGGAGCGGACGGACAGCGAAGGCTTTTCAATATCACATCGTTTGGCTTTACCAAACGCTGACTTCGCGTTTGATAGGCGCTGGGAATTCTGGACGCTTACGATACATCAACTCGACGATAACCTAATCCATTAACCATCATGCTGATGGCTTCTTCTTAATTTCGAATGGTAGAAATGGTTACCTTTGTGGAGGCAAAATCCATCTTGCGCCTGCTTACAAACTTTACTGACAGGAAACCGACTGCTCGGGCTGCCCACAAACCGATGCCCCCAGGCGCCAATCAGCTGAGATTGCTACGAAAGGTATCATGTCCCCTCTATTTCTAGGCTGTCTGTCCCAATCCTCCGGAGGCTAACTTGCATATTCCTTCAGTTCGCGGCCCTAAGTGGGCGCTTCTTCCAAATGTTCTGGCGGTGCTGATCGCAGCTTCCGCTTCGTCGCAGCAGACACGTGTGATTCATGCGGATATGGCGAAGGTGACCGGGCCTCACAGCGAGGTTCCGTTACGCGTCGTCGGCGCTGGTCGTGCCGAGGAAGGGCTGCGCGCAGACTGGCAGGAGCAGCTGGCTGTGGTTCAGAACGAGATCGGCTTCAAGTACCTGCGGATGCATGGGCTGTTATGCGATGAGATGGGTGTCTACACCGAGGACAAGCAGGGGAATCCGCGGTTCAACTTCCAGTATGTCGATACGCTGTATGATGCGTTGCTGAAGCAGCACATACGACCGTTCGTCGAGTTAAGTTTTATGCCAAGCAAGCTGGCGAGCGGCACGAAGACGGTGTTCTGGTGGAAGGGGAATGTGACGCCGCCGAAGGACCCGGCGAAGTGGGCGATGCTGATTCGCGCGCTGCTGGCGCACTGGAAAGAGCGCTATGGCGAGGCTGAGATAACGCAGTGGTACTTCGAGGTGTGGAACGAGCCGGATCTCAAGATGTTCTGGTCGGGCTCGATGAACGAGTACTTCAAACTCTACAAAACGACCTCGGAGGCCGTGAAGGAGGAGTGCCCGAAGTGCCGGGTCGGCGGTCCTGCTGCTGCGGCTCAGTATACAGCAGAGGCGTTTGAGAAGTGGGTGGCCATCAGTCACGAGCCAGTCGACTTTATTTCGGAGCACACATATGCAATCAAGCGTGGATTCGTTGACCCGGACGGAACGGAGGGCACGATTCTCGACCCTGACCCCGACGCCGTCAGCGGCAGGATGCAGCACGCACGGGAGCTTGTGAAGGCTTCGGCGCTGCCGAATCTTGAGATTCACATTACGGAGTGGAGTTCGTCCTACACGCCGACTGACTACATGCACGACCAGTACCACCAGGCTAGCTTCATTCTGGATAAGGTGCGGCGGGGAACGCCCTATGTGGACTCGATGTCGTATTGGACGTTCACGGACATCTTTGAAGAGCAAGGGCCGCGGTTTACGCCGTTTCATGGTGGTTTTGGGATGATCAACCTTGAGGGAATCAAAAAGCCTTCGTTCTATGCCTTTAAGTTTCTGAGCCAGCTGGGTAAGGACGATGTGCAGACGGACGACGCGCGGTCGTGGGTGACGAAGTCTCCAGACGGGTCGATGCAGGTGCTGCTGTGGGACTACTTGCCGGTGGCGCCGCCAACGGGACAGACAGACCAGACGTTTTACAAGCTGGAGCAGCCGGCGACGGACTTGGGCTCGGTTGAACTTGACCTGACGCATGTGCCGAATGGGCGCTATCACGTGGCTCTCTATCAGACCGGGTACAAGCGCAACGACGCATATACAGCGTATGTGGAGATGCATGCTCCGAATCAACTGACACGGGCGCAGGTTGAGGCTCTGAAGAAGACCAGCGACGGATCGCCTATTTCTGAGACCGATGTTGCGGTCACGGACGGACACCTGATGCAGCAGATGGCTCTGCGTACCAATGACGTGTTCTTCCTGAAAATCACATCACTAAACTAGTTCAGTGGTTAGTCCATGACGACGATGGCGTTCATGCCGATGCGCCTACCTTCGGCGAGACATGTCCACTCAAGATGGAAACGCCGCCGTCATTTGAGGCTTTGAGCAGCAGGTTCAGAAGGTTAGTAATCGGTCCTTCTATACAAAGCCGCTTCCTTGCCACCCGGCCGCGCCCCTGAAGTTGCAAGTTACCCATCTCGCGTCGAATACCGCTTACCGCGTGGAAGTCTATCGAACCGGATATCATGCGAATGATGCTTATTCCGCATACATGGAGATGGGATCTCCCAAAGACCTGACCCGGCGCAGATCGCGCACCTGGCCAAGCTCGCACGCGATCTGCCGGAGAGCGACAAGGCAATGCAAAGCAACTCAGCAGGCTCAGTTGAGTAGACTCTGCCGATGAACAGCAATGACGTCATCCTCGTCAAGTTGCACCGCACACGGAGAAACAATTGAGACTCCGAGAACTTCTTCTGCGCACGAAAGCGTTCGCGAGCGATACCGCGAGCAACTGAAAGACGGTTGCTCATCTTCGACTGTGCCGCGGACCTGCTGAGGGAACCGGAGATCGACTGAATTCGCCAATGCGCAGTGTGTGTCGTGCACTTTTTTGACACGAGCAAGAAAGGGTCCCGTCGCTGGTGCAGCATGAACATCTGCGGCAACAAACTTAAAGTCGCCGCCTATCAGCGCAGAAAGCGCGAGGGCGAGTCAGAGCGCTGAGTGATTTATGCTGCAAAGTCGGCTTGTGTTTGCTTACACGCGTCCCCAAGTTTGCTCTCCAAGGGGACTGGACGGAGGTCAAGTGGACAGAGGTCATGGGTTTGATAAGGGTTCGACGACTGCTACTCTGGGTGCCTTTGGGCGCTTCAAGGAGCCATCCGCTACGCCTGGTTTCAATGAGTTACGCGTTTCCGCTTTGCTGTCACGGGAGAGGTCGACAACAATTACCCCACCGCCTCATTTCTCGACTTCTCCGACTTCTAACTGTTCTGTCCACGACCAGGTTTCCAGAAGCGGTTAGGCCAAGCGTGCCTTATCAATGGCCGAATTGTGTGCCGAAGAGGCTCCGATGATTCCTTTTGGCTCTTCTGTACTCCGTTGAAAGCATGTATAATTCAAACACGAGCATTCGGCTGTTAACCGAAGGATTGTTGGTTTGAGTCCTACCGGAGGAGCCAGAGTTTCTCGGGCATCAAATTCTCCTGGTAACGCAAAACATACATACTTGCAGCGACCTGGGAATAAGTGCCCGATCCTTTTGTTTGTTACGATACTTCATAGTTTTTTCGTCTACACGATTGTTAAGTTTCGATATCTTTCACACGATATACATCGGATCAAGATGGAAATTTTTGTAACAGACACAGTTACTTCTGCAGTCAACATAATCATACGAACTTCAAACGAACTATTGCATATTTTCATAGCTGCATGAAGATACTTCACCAAGCTTCTCAGGCCTTAAGTATCGCTCGATAACAGCGACGCTGATGTTATACTTTGTGCAGTGTTGATATTGATTTGATTGCGTAATTTTGATCTTAATTTGATCCTTATTTTCGGATGATGTTCTTTCATTTTCTATCGTATTCATTGCTGAGTATCTAGTAGTAGAGCAATTAGTAGTAGCGCAAGAGAACCCAACTACAAGGAGCGGAGCCGATGCAGATACGCGGGGCACACGTGTTGGTATGCGGAGCGGGCGGATTTATTGGCGGTCATTTGGTGAACAAGCTGTATGCCGATGGCGCGGCCAGTGTTCGTGCCGTGGACATCAAGCCTATCGATGAGTGGTATCAGAAGAACTCGTCTGCGGATAACCGGGTGCTGGATCTGAAGAAGATCGAAGCCAGCCACGAGGCAGTCGAAGGCATCGACGGAGTCTTTCAGCTGGCCGCCGACATGGGCGGCATGGGCTTCATCGAGCACAACAAGGCTCTGTGCATGCTGAGCGTGCTGACCAATACGCACATGCTCCTGGCGGCGCGCGAGGCGGGCGTGAAGGGCTTCTTCTACTCTTCTTCGGCCTGCGTTTACAACGGCGACAAGCAGAAGGACGCCAACCTGACTCCCCTCAAGGAAGAAGATGCTTATCCCGCGCTGCCGGAAGATGGCTACGGCTGGGAGAAGCTCTTCAGCGAGCGCATGTGCCGCCACTTCCGTGAGGACTTTGGTCTCGAGACCCGCGTGGCGCGCTTCCACAACGTCTACGGCCCGCAGGGCACCTGGACCGGCGGCCGCGAGAAGGCGCCTGCGGCGGTGAGCCGCAAGGTGCTTGAAGCTAAGCACTCGGGCAAGCATGAGATCGAGATCTGGGGCGACGGCCACCAGACGCGCAGCTTCATGTATGTGGATGACTGCACGCAGGGCGTGGCATCGATCTATGAGAGCGACATCCTGGAGCCGATCAACCTTGGCTCGAGCGAAATGGTCACCATCAACCAGCTTGTGGATATGGCTGAGGAGATCGCCGGCGTGAAGCTGAAGCGCAACTACAAGCTCGACGCGCCTAAGGGCGTCAACGGGCGCAACAGCGACAACACGCTGATCCAGAAGTATCTCGGCTGGGAGCCTTCCATCCGCCTGCGCGACGGCATGGCCAAGACCATGTCGTGGATCGAAGAGCAGATGCTGGCCGGCGTGGCCGTCAAGTAAGCACGGCGCCGGTTCTCCGGCGCCACACTTCTGAACACCTTGCCGAAGGAGAACAGGCCATCAACCGACCTGTCCATTTCCAGCGCATCCTTGGAATACGCTTCATCGTGGCCGATGCCCAGGAGGCGATCGACCAGGTTCGCCAGAGCGGCGGCCTGGTGGTGGTTCCCGCGGCTCCGGCGCTGAAGAACCTGGCCCATGATCTTCGCTATCGCGATGCCCTGCTGGGCGCCGACTTCGCCATCGCCGACAGCACCCTCATGGTGCTCTTGTGGAACCTGATCCAGCGCGACCACATCCCCAAGCTCTCCGGCCTGAAGTACCTGCGCGTGCTGCTTGAGCAGCCGGAGTTTCATCAGCCCGGCAGCAGCTTCTGGATCATGCCGACCCCGGCCGCGGCTCAGCGCAATCTCAGCTGGCTGCAGGCCAACGGCACCGCCGTCACGGAAGACGACGTCTACCTGGCACCGATGTACGACAGGATCATCGACGACCCGGAGCTGCTGCGCCGGCTCAACGAGCGCCGCCCGCAGCACATCCTCCTCGGCATCGGTGGAGGAACCCAGGAGCCGCTCGGCTTCTACCTCAAGCAGAAGCTCAGCTACCAGCCCGCCATCCACGGCATCGGCGCCGCCATCTCTTTCCTCTCCGGCGACCAGGTCCGCATACCCGCATGGGCAGACGACCTCGGCCTCGGATGGCTCTGGAGAAGCCTCTCCAGCCCCTCAAAATACGGCGCTAGATACTGGGACGCCAGAAGACTCGTTCCACTCCTCATCCGGTACAAAGACAAACTGCCAAATGCCGTCGGATGAGGTTTAAGATACTGAAAAATAGGAAATTATTTCAGCGTTTGAACTTTGCAAGTATCAATGCTAGATGGTAAAATCACTATGAAGATTCTTAGTGCTATCGCAAGCCTATCTCGATCAGCGTAACTGAGCAGAGCTGGTCAAGTCACTATCGAAATTGTCAGGCAATTGAACGAATCGTAGTTGCGCCTTTAGCCAACTGGACTATATGGAAACTGCAACCAAAATCTAAGACTTAATTAAGAAACAAGCGTTCGTGCTGTATCGTTCGGGGCGCACTATATAAGTTGCTGAAATTAGGCGGCCTCATTGCTTTGAATTTAAGACAGCTAGGGATGCGTGAGGGCTTTCTTGAATATTGAAATATGCGGAGAAGTGCTTGCGAAGCGCAAGATGCAGGTGCAGATGCACTTGTGTCACCTGGAAACCAAATTGACCATCCGGGCATGTGCAAGGCTTTCGCTAAAAAATTCTGTGTCCAAAGCCTCTATCTCAATTTGCAAATGATGATCCCATACAGATTTTTGAAAGCCGACTGTTGGATGAGTGTGTGAAGGGAGTCCGTTAAGCTGTGATACTTGGAAATTCATTTCATTTCTTCTGTAATCGCCTTACAGGCGGTGCCGCGGCTTTGCGGGTTTTATTCATAGTTACTGTAATCGCCTGCCAGAGATCTTCTTTCGCGCAGTTATCAGGTGCGGCTTCTTCATTTGCGCAGGCGCGCTCCGGAAGTGCCCCGTCGTCGACGATGGGTGTGACGGACGAGCCGATATTTTCCGGCGAAACGGTAGCCATTACAGTATCCAACGCGCCTGACTTCTCCACGGTTGCGCGAGTTTCCATGAGCGGCGATGTTCCTGTCCCTTATCTAGGTATTGTGCATTTCGCGGGATTGAATAGTGCCAGCGCGTCAGCCCTCATTGAAAAAATGCTAATGGATAGCAACCTTGTAGTCCATCCACATGTTCTGGTCACTGTTGATGGAGCCTCGACTGGCATCACTGTCCTGGGTGAGGTTAAGAGTCCAGGGATTTACGCACCAACAGGAAAGCATATGCTCTCCGATATCCTGGCTATGGCTGGTGGTTTAGCAACCGGTGCCGGCAGAATTATCGAAATATCAAGTGACTCTGCGCCGGATCAAAAAACCCTGATTCCCTGGGATCCAACTCTGCATAATACGGCTGTATTCGACCGAGTGCTGCAAGCAGGATCTCGAGTTGTCGTGAAGCCTTGCGGAGTCGCATATATTGGCGGGAATGTCTTAAGACCTGGAGCTTATCCTGTATGTGCCTCACAGGTTACTACTGCATCGCAACTTGTTGCCTTGGCGTCAGGTGCGCTGATCACTGCGAACCGGGGGCATACCATGCTTATTCACACGCTTCCGGATGGATCAAGAGTCGTGCAGCAGATCGATATGGGCAAAATATTAAATGCGAAAGCAGCGGATCCTGTTATTCGGGAAGATGACATTATTTACGTCCCTCTAAGCGGCGCGAAATACGCTCTCGTGAACATGTTTGGGTACGTAGCTCAAATAGGCAACACAACGCTAAATGTATATGCAGGTCGATGAAGTTGGATTGCGTCTAAAGCCGGCAAGACGTGCTTCGAAAAGGTCGAATACTGCGGCCGTGGCTGGTTTGATCAGTCAGGTTAGTTTTCAGGCGCTGCGCTTGTTCAATCGAGACGCCACAAGGTGGAGACCAAATGAAGATCAGTATCGTAACACTGTCATTTAATCAGTGCGCTTTTCTGCGAGAGGCGCTTGAGTCGGTGTTACTCCAGGGATATCCGGATCTGGAATACATTGTGATTGATCCAGGATCCACTGACGGAAGCCGCGAGCTGATTCAGAGTTACGCGTCTGGGATTCAGCACATGGTTTTTGAGCCTGATAAGGGTGCTTCAGATGGTTTAAGAAAAGGCTTTGCGCTGGCCACTGGAGATATCTGCGGGTTTCTTAACTCGGACGACCTTCTTGAACCAGGTTCCTTACAGCATATTGCCGACTTCTTTCAATCGCATCCCGACTATGACATTGTCATGGGAAATGGCTACATCGTGGACGTCGAGAACAAGCCGGTCCGTCATGTGAGATCGCGGAAATTCACCGTAGATCGTTATCTCTATGGCGGCACACAATTTCTTCAACAGTCCACTTTCTTTCGCCGGAAGGCGTATTTAAACTCGCCCGGATTCAATCCGATAACCCGAACCTGCTGGGATGGCGAATTATTCGTTACCATGGCGCATCGCGGCGCTAAGGTCGGATATATTGACGCCGATCTGAGCAGATTCCGCGTTCATAGCCAATCGATTACTGGATCACAGAGGCTTCAGAAGCTATATTTCCAGGACAAAAAACGCGTCTTCCGGGATATTCGGGGACGAGATTGGCGTGCCACGGATAAACTTCGACAGTTGCTCTATCGGGGTGAGGCAGCACTGCGGCGTGTCGGTATTGTTCGATAACGGAAATGGGAAGGCAGGTGAGCGCGTGAGGATCGGCATTCTCTGGACAGGACTTTCCGGATATCTGAACGCGTGTCTCCAGGAACTCGCCAGCCGCGAGGGAGTCCAGCTTTTTGTTTCGCATAAAGCGCCGGCACTTGATGCTCCGTTCGATGAGAGTCAGTTCGCGTGGATGCAGAATCGCTTCATGTGGCGCGAGAATGGCGAACTCGACGCGCTCGAACCAAAACTTCGAGAATTCAATCCTGAAGTTTTGATCTTCGCTGGATGGGCCGTTCCGGCGTACCGCCGTATGGCGAAAGCGTTTGCTGGAAAATGTCTGCGAATCATGACGATGGACAACTGCTGGTTAGGAACCGCGAAGCAGCGTTTGGCCACGTGGATTGCACCATTTTATATACGGCCGCTAGCGGATGCAGTATGGCTGCCGGGAGAACGACAGGCGGTTTTTGCTCGGAAGCTTGGGTTTGAACAGCGAGAAATTCTTCGCGGCCTCTATTGCTGCGATCAACGCTACCTCGAAGCAATCCACTCTGACAGGCTTTTGGCAGGATCGTCAGTCTCCCACGCATTTTTATTTGTGGGCAGATTTGTTCGAGACAAGGGAATTGACACACTGGTCAAAGCGTATGAGATGTATCGTGCGCATACTTCCAATCCCTGGCCTCTGATTTGCTGCGGTGCTGGCCCCTTACGAACTCTCCTGGAGAATAAGCCCGGCATTCAGATTGAAGGTTTTTTACAGCCCGAACAATTGCGCTCTCGATTTGGACATGCAGGATGCCTTGTCCTGCCAAGTGACTTTGAGCCGTGGGCAGTTGTAGTACATGAGGCTGCGTCTGCCGGTCTACTGATCCTGGCCTCAGAAAATGTGGGAGCAGCTGTCCATTTGGTCCAGGATAACTACAACGGCTATATCTTCGGCGGAAAAGATGCGTCTGGTTTAGCGGCTCTTTTGGAGCGAGTAAGCGCTATGGCGGATGAGCGCCTTGGCGAGATGTCTCGTGCAAGTCATTCTCTCTCTCTCCAATTTTCCCCGCGCCGCTGGGCGGAGACTCTATTGGATGTAGCCGAACAATGGGCCAAGGGAGCGAAAGCTGCTGTGCCAGGCACCGTTGCTAACAATACCAAGCAAGCAGTTCATGTAAAATTTCCAGTATAATCTGGAATTTTCAATTCAATTTCTTCGCTAAGTTCTAACTTCATCAAGACAACATGAGGCATCTACATTGATCAACGAGAAACCCAGTATCACCGAAATTGAACCACCTTCTCAACGGTTCAGGCAAGGCAATGGAGCTTCTGAAGAAGTTTCGATGGATCGCCTGATACAGCTGGTTAAAAAGCGTGGATGGATTGTCTTGGTTGCAGGGGCTATCGGCTTGGTCATTGCCATTGCGGCAAACTTCGTGATGACGCGCATGTATACGGCAAGGGCCAAGATAGAGGTTACAGGCGATATTTCGGGCGAATTCCGTCTTGAGCAGATCGCAGGCGCTGCTGCCGGCGGCGACATGGACGCTCAGAAGATCGATACAGAGATTGAAAAAATGCGCAGCAGGACGCTGGCGCTGGATACGATTCAATCGCTGCATTTAGACAAGGATCCAGATTTTCTTAAATGGAAAGAGCGCCCTTGGGATTTATCGAAACCGGCTGACCGCTTATTTCTGATCGACGCTTTTTTGGGTTCTTTGAAAATAACCCGGCTGACCCAAACAAGCCTCATTGAGATATATGTAACAACCCGGCGTCCTGATTTATCCGCTTTAATTGCACATACTCTTGTTGATAAATACATCGAATATTCATTTAAGGAAAGTTATGGTTCTACACAGAAAATATCAACGTGGTTGAATGGGCAGCTCGACACGCTGAAAGCCAATCTGCAGACAAGTCAAGAGCGCATGGTTGCCCTTCAAAAAGACGTCGGTATTGTAGGAATAGGGCAGCAGGAGCAGAGCGTTACTGTATCGCATTTGGCAGAGTTGAATAAAATCCTGGCAGATGCGCAGGCTGATCGAATGCTCAAAGAGGCTGCATATAGATCATTGTTGGGTTCTGCCCCGGGAGTTGTAGATGCTTTTTCGCCCCAGGATGCGGCATTGCAGATTTCCAGAGAGAATCTGGCTCAGCTCAGAACTCAGTATGCAGCTATGACTCAAACCTATGGACCTGCATACCAGGGTGTGCAGGCACTGAAGGGGCAAATAGAGACTCTTCAAGCGGAAATCATCAAAGCAGAAGCCGCTCAAGTTGCAAAGGCGCAGACCGCATTCAATTCAGCGCAATCAAACGAAGGTCAGCTGCGTGCAGCCTTGGATCAGGAAGAGCAGAACGCTTATAAGGACAGCTCGAAAGCCATCCAGTTTGAACTTGCACGCGAAGAATACCAGGCAAATCGATTGTTGTACGACGGTATCCAGGAGCGCTTGCAAGAGGCCGGAATTTTGGCAGGTCTGCATTCCACGTCGGTTCATATTGTCGAAGATGCAGATACTCCGACCTTTCCAAGTGAGCCTCATAAACTCCTGAATATGGGTGGTGGTCTGGCAGTAGGCTTGATTTTAGGCGGTATTCTTGCCCTGATTATGGAGGCAATGGACACGAACCTTCGTACGATTGAGGATGTCGAAACTTCGTTGAACCTTCCACTTCTTGCAGTACTTCCCAAGGTAGAAGGGCCTGAGATACGTGCAGTTAATTTCATTAAGCATGCAGCCTCCGGACAAAGTGGATCCTGGTCTAAGATAGGCGAAGCATTGCGGGGCCTCAGAACATCGATTCTGCTTTCCACAGCAGGTGCGCCCCCGCAGGTTCTGATGATATCCAGTACGCGCCCCGCGGAAGGAAAAACTTCTATTGCTATCCTTGAGGCAATCATCTTTGCTCTCAACGGAGCGAAAGTTTTACTGATCGACGCTGACTTGCGTCGGCCCGCGGTTCACCTTCGCGTCAAAGGCGAATATATCGACGCGAACTCTTCCCGCAATGCAGGGCTTTCTTCGGTGCTTTCGGGCAAGACAACATGGAAAGAAGCCGTCCAGGTGTGGCCTGAGCTTCCCAATCTGCACCTCTTGCTTGCTGGCCCGCTGCCGCCACTGCCCTCCGAACTGCTTGGATCCAAGCAGATGGAGAACCTCATCGCCGACCTTCGTCCGGAGTACGATTTCATCTTCATCGATACCCCTCCCGTGCTCACGGTAACTGATGCTTCGGTACTCGGCCGCCTCGTCGATGGCGCGGTGCTCATAGTTCGTTATGGAGAGGCGCGACGCCAGGTAATCTCTCGCAGCGTTGAGTTATTGCAGCGCTCCGGCGCGAACCTGCTGGGAGTCGCACTCAATATGGTTGATTTCGGCGCACCAGAATACTCCGAGTATTACGGACGTCAATACTACAACTACTATGGGCCGCGCGAATCGGAGGGAGAGAAAGAGGCAGAACGCGAGTCGTAAATATTCAATGCTATCCAAAAACTGCTCAGCACTTGAATCATCGCGTGAGAGGTAAACTTCGAATGTCGATCTCAACTATTCCAGCTAAACGTCAGTAGTGCTTACAAGACGGCTCTCGGGGATATCTGTTACGGATATATTTGCTGAATGAGGCTTATGGCAACTGGAACTCTAACTGGCCCTCAAGTCACTCGACGCCGTCAGCGGCAAAACGAGTGGGCTAGGTCTCTGATTGGCGATATCCTGGCTCTTCTCGTCGGCCTTGGATCCTGTTACTCGTTTACACTGATCGGTGACATTCATCTTAGTGAGATAATTCTCATCCCGTCACTTGCACTTCTGTTAGCAGTACATTCCAATCGCCTGCAGTTGCGCAAGCGAAGATTGGGCATAATAGTTGTCTTACTGCTGGCCTGGCTGTTTAGCCAGGTTATCACCGATATTTATAGATTGACCCCTTTGAAGGATTGGATAAGGGGGCAGGCAAATATCCTCTTCTTTTTGATGGATTTAATAGGACTTGCGATTCTGCTTAAAGGAAACATGCGCCGCCAGATGGTCTTTCTTTTTGGTCTGGCGATCGGAGTGACGCTATCGGCCAAATTGCAGCCCGGTCTATATCAAGGAGAGGCAGACGCTCTTAAATTTGCATATTGCTGGTCTATTTTGTATCTCGTCGCCGTTGCCAGCAGCTATTTCTACGGGCAGGGCCGGTATGCAATTGTGGGATTGCTAATGATCGGCGACATCGGTTTCAACATTCTGTTTAATTTTCGTACGATCGTGCTCACGATGTTTGTTTCTGCTTGTTTGGTTTTGCCGATTATTCCCGAACGAATAGGTCGAGTTAGAATTCTTCCCCCGGCCCGAACACGAGCCAGGGTCCTTGTTACAGTAGGAATCACTTTGATTGCGGGAACCATGATAGGAAAGACCATGACCTTGCTTGCTGCTTCAGGAGCACTTGGCCATGAAGCCCAGCAGAAAAATGAAGTCCAGACTACAGCAGGATGGGGAATTCTAATAGGCGGAAGACCGGAGATCCTTGTATCTTCGCGGGCTGTGATAGATAGCCCTATACTTGGGCACGGATCCTGGGCCAAAGATCCAAAGTATCATAAGATGCTTGTCGACATAGAAACTGAATATGGCATAAAAGTGCCGCAAGGATCAGAATCGAGATATGGTGGTCTGATTCCAGCCCACTCTCATCTCATGAGTGCATGGGTTGATGCAGGAATACTCGGAGGCATATTCTGGATATATATTCTCGTGTCGACCGTTAAGTCACTTCTCAAAGCCTCAATGTCACAGCTTCCATTAAAGCCAGCCTATATTTCGCTTCTGGTGTTATTCCTGTGGGATATTATGTTTTCCCCATTTGGTGGCTTACGTAGAGTTACGGTGGGCTTTATGATTGTGCTTATCTGCGACGTTCTAGACCCGGATTCGCCTGGCCGCCAGATCATCGCGCAGACGCTTTCACGCGCGCAGATTCCTCTGCACCCCCGCAATCTCGGAAGGGTTTCTCCACGTTATTGACACGCTTTCTGATGCTTGCAATGTCAGATTGCAGGCAAAGTACACTATGTCGGAAGTCTAGCCATATCGCAGCCTACTTGCGAGTTCCTGCCAATGGATTTCAAAACTATAAGCGCGTGCATTATTCAACGAGGGGTTAAGTGAAAGTAATTATTACTTCAGGCGGAGGTAAGCTCCACTTTCATGAAACCGTCCGGGCTGTTGCATCGACGGGATCGAAGGTAGATTTCATCACGGGTTGGGTGCCAGGACCTGACGCGGACGCCCTGGTTGATCACCTGGGACGTTTGATTGGTGAACGTGGGTTGGCCGGCCGCATGCGGGCTCGTCGCGTGGAAGCGCCCGGCGTGACGATTCGGCCACTGGCATTCGCTGAATTTCTCGGTCGCGGCCTTATCTATCTAAGTAAAACCAGACTGGTCAAGCCATACATAACTTCCGCGTGGGCTTTTCAAGTTATGGGGATGGCAAGTCGTAAATATTTGCATAATGGAAATATCTTCCATGTACGCAGCGGTGCCGGCCAGGGGGGAGCTATCCGCACGGCACGTGGAAACGGCATGAAGATAATTACGGATCATTCCATCGCGCATCCAGCCTATATGCATGCAGTGCTTAGAGACGAATATGCGCAAGCTGGACTGAAGTATGACGGAACCGTTCAAAAAGGATTATGGCGCGTCGTGCTCGACGATTGCGAGCAGGCGGATCGCTTGCTTGTGAATTCTGATTTTGTTAAGCGAACCTTTATAGATGAAGGATACTCTTCCGAGAAAATTGACGTGGGTTATCTGGGCGTGGCGCCACGCTACTTTCATCTTAAACAGCGTTATGATTGCGATGGTCCAATCAAGCTATTGTTTACAGGAAACTTTGACCTTCGCAAAGGCGTACGCGTTTTATTGGAGGCAATTCGTAAGGTTCGACAAGGCGGAGTAGATGTTCGCTTACGATTAATCGGTAACATAACAAACGGACATATTTGGATAAAAGATTCGGACAAAGAGTTTCTAACACACACACCATTTGTTCCACCCGAAGCTATTCTTCCAGCACTTTCAGAGGCGGATTTATTTGTCTTTCCAACCTTGATTGAAGGTTGCTCCCGCTCCGCAATGGAGGCGGCCGCGGCAGGTTTACCAGTGATCACTACGGAGAGCTCCGGTTTGCCTCTCGTCGATCGAAAATCAGTTTTCTACGTGCCGCTAAATAATGTGGAACGTTTGGCTGAAACCATCGCGGAAGCTGCGAAAGATCAAGCGTTGCGGGAGTCGATCGGTAGAGAGGCCGCTAATACAATTGCCCGCTCCTACACCTGGCCTCAGTATGGACAACAGCTTCAGAGTTTGTATCAGAAGCTTTTAAGTTAATGCTGGCTCGGGAATTCTCTGGTCTTTACTTTAACCGCCGGTACGCCTGCATAAACTCCCCATGGCTCAAGGTCGCGAGTTGCAACTGATCCAAGCCCCAGAACAGCATATTCTCCAACATGGACGCCAGGGCAAACCGATGCACGTGCACATATCCAGGCATAGGGCCCAATGGTCATGGAATAAGCCAGCAGTGGAAATGCGGGGTCGTCGAAATCGTGGGTGGCGCCGCATATATATGCGCCCTGAGAGACTATGGCGTGCGATCCAAATTGCATCGGGGCAGGGTTATAGATTTCAGCAGCATCTCCAGCGGTAACCTGGTCAGCGCAGGTCAGGTTCCAGGGAGCCCATATTTTTGATCCAGGATAGAAGTGGCAATTCGGACCCATCTTCGCGCCGAATGATCTGAGAAGAAAAGATCGCCAGGAATGTAATGGACGCGGCGAAGTTCGATAAAAAAAGAGCCAGCAAAAGTTCCAGATGAATCTGCGTAATTTGTTCGCAGTTGAAAATGATGCTCGCCGGTATGGATCACCGGCTGTGTTTGGAGCGATATGATCTGCCGCGTTGTAATGAAGATGTTTGGCCATATCTGTATCCTGGGTCTCCGTCTGTTCTACTTAGATAACTATTCTGGAAGATGCGGAAAGAAAGGTTTTCGCATCGATTTCAAGGGCAGTGACGGCTAAGTAAAAGCATAACAAAGTGGATCAGTAATCGCATGCGCAAAGGAAAATGATCCCGACTCATCGCGCACACATGAATACATAGATGCAGTTCAATTCACAGCGAGTGGGGAGGGGCGTTTGTTCCTTGAATCAGTGAGGCTGAATGTGCTAACCTTCAGCTTAGAGAGGCGTTTGCTTCTTATCAAATCAAGCTAATGCAATGAGATAGGTTCGCACTGGAAAGCGCGAATCCTCCCAAAAATCTTAGAGAAGCTTTTAATTGCCATCATAAAAATGAAACGGGAGCCTTGAATGGACGAACAGCAAATATATGCTCGGCTGACAGAAATATTCAGCGACGTTTTTGATGACGATATTCAAGTGAATCCTGAACTTTCGGCCAAGGACGTGGACGGTTGGGACAGTCTCTCGCACATTCGGCTGATTCTTACGATTGAAAGAGCATTCAAGATCAAGTTTTCGACCTCGGAAATTGGCAAGCTGGAAAATGTAGGCCAACTTGTTGCGCTGATTAAAGCGCGCGCCTGAAGGTCTATTGCTTATTTTTTAGAGACGTTTGGATCGGTATCGCGAGAGAGTGATACCTGCGGCAGCTGGGAAGTTCCAGAAAGTACTGTCCTGAAAAACATTCGACCTGGCTTATATGAGAGCCGGTGCTAAGCCTGCCGGGAATCTCCTTCAGGCAGTCATCACTTCTACGGAGACGTGCTGATGAACTCACTATATTCAGAGTTGCAATGGCTTCCACGCGCACAAGAAGGGTTCTCAGAAAAGCTCAAGGGAATAGATAGCGCAACAGAGCCCCTGGGCAATCTGCTTCAGGCGCTTGCATTGCCCGCTCTCGACATCAATCAGTTGACCAAGCTGGCCAAGGCGCTCAATCGGCTGCGTTCCGGACCGAAATCGCTTAGCCCACTGGTGCCGTTCAAGCTTGCAATTTTGAGCAACTCGACAGTCGAAATGATTGTGCCTGCTCTCGTGGCTTCGGCGTTGAGATATGGAATTGCGCTCGAGGTAATTCAGCCTTCTTACGATCAGGTCGCGCAAGAAGCGCTTACGCCTGACTCCAAGGTGAATATCTCTAAGCCGGATGCGGTGCTTTTCGCGCTTGACTATCGTGCGCTGCCCTTAAAGCTCTCTCTCGGAGACCCGGATGCTGCTTCTGGCACGGTGCAGGGAACAATCGGCTACCTGCAGGCGCTGAGCAATGGCATTAAGACAAATTCGAATGCGCTTTGTATCTTTCAGTCCTTTGCTCCTCCGGTAGAGGCGCTCTTCGGTAGTCTCGATCGCACGTTGCCCGGTACGCTTCGAAATCTGGTCGAAAACATTAATCGAGAGCTTGGGGATTACGTCCTTGCTTCTGGAGACGTGCTGTTAGATATTGCAGGGCTTGCGGAAACAGTAGGTCTGGCTGATTGGCATAACCCCCAGTTATGGAATATGGCTAAGTTCGCCTTTTCGGATGAATTGATACCGCTCTATGCGGATCATGTTGCTCGCACCATCGCATCCATTCGTGGCAAAAGCAGGAAGGTTCTCATTCTGGACCTGGACAACACAGTCTGGGGAGGAGTGATCGGCGATGACGGACTTGAAGGCATCAAGGTGGCGCAGGGTGATGCGCAGGGAGAAGCCCATCTTGCGGTTCAACGCATGGCGCTGGATCTGCGCCAGCGCGGAATCGTTCTTGCCGTTTCATCGAAGAATACAGACGAAGTAGCGCGTCAACCGTTTGAGAAGCATCCAGAAATGCTTCTTAAGCTCGATCATATTGCTGTTTTCCAGGCCAACTGGAACGATAAAGCAACAAATATTCAAGCCATTGCCAACGAGCTTTCACTCGGTCTCGACTCGATGGTGTTTCTGGATGATAACCCGGTTGAGCGTGGCCTCGTGCGTCAGTTGCTGCCGCAGGTGGCTGTTCCTGAGCTGCCCGAGGATCCAGCCTTTTATGCGAGAACGCTTGCTGCTGGCGGCTACTTTGAAGCAGTTGCCTTTGCGGCAGAAGATTTGAAGCGTGCCGGCTTTTACCAGGACAATGCCAGGCGCGTGACGCTGCAAAAGCAGGCAGGCGGCGTCGATGCCTATCTGGCCTCGCTGGATATGGCAATTCAGTTTCAGCCCTTTGATGTAACTGGCAGAGCGCGCATCGTGCAGCTCATCAATAAATCGAATCAGTACAACCTGACTACGCGCCGCTATACCGATCCTGAAGCAGCTCAGGCTGAGGTCGATCCGGAAGTCTTTACGCTTCAGGTGCGGCTCACCGATGTTTTTGGCGACAACGGCATGATCAGCGTTGTGATTTGTCGGCCAGGCGAACCCGAAGTGTGGGAGATCGATACATGGCTGATGAGTTGCCGCGTGCTTGGACGCAAGGTTGAGCACATGGTGCTTCGTGAGATTCTGGAACACGCCCGCGCTGCCGGCATCAAAAAGCTCCTTGGCGTTTACAAGCCTACGGATCGCAATAAGCTTGTCATTGATCACTATGCCAAACTCGGATTCACCAAGACTGCAGAAGAAGAATCCGGACTGACGCGCTGGGAATTGATAGTTGAAGGAGCTACTCCTGACGTCGCCCCGATGAGGGTCGTATCGAGCGGCTTCGGGACGGTAAAGGAGACGACGCTGGTATGACGGTTCCAGGCCAGGGCTCTGACGGCGCCGCCTCCAATGTTCAGGGAAATCGCAAAGTCTCGTCAAAGGATTGGATTATTCTGCCGCTGATCGGCCTTCTGACGATAAGCGGCCTCGTGATTGCTACCGAACTCGCCGCGCGGCGCATCTATTACAGGGCGCCGTCAAAGAGCAGCAGATGTCTGGTGTATAAAGATCCAGCAACGGGCCTCGGTGTGATGCCGAATACCGTCTGCAGAAACTCCGATACAGGGCAATTGATTGAATACCGTTTCAATGGCTGTGGGTTCCGCACAGATCTCTCCTGCACTCAGAAAGCGCCCGGAACTTACAGGATCGTCATGCTCGGTTCGTCGACTGCGATGGGCCTCGGCGTTACTCAGGAAAAAACCTTCGCTTCATTACTGCCCATCGAACTCTCTCAACTAACAGGACGCAACGTAGAACTTTATGACGAAGGCCTTACGGCAAACCATCCTGAGCTGATCGCACGCTGGTTTAACCAGGCACTTGAGCCGAAACCTGATCTTTTGCTCTGGGTCGTTACTCCCTACGACGTCCAGGTCAGCGGGGAAGCGCCGGAAGCGGAACCAGAGGCACAAGCAGGCGCAGTGTCAAAAGCGCTGTTTTTTTTGAAGAACCGCCCTAAAGACGAATCCTTGCTGGATGCAATGCGATCCGTGTGGACGGATTATTCGAGAACCGCGATACTTCTCCGGCATACTCTGTACAAAAGCCAGAGCCAATTTCTCAGGTCCTACCTGGTAGGGGATGGCGTGTCGGGTTATATGAAGACGGAGCCCACTGAGCTATGGCAGAAACGCCTGAAACTATTCGATAGTTATGCCGCAAGCATAAGTGCCCAGGCAAAGGCTGCCGGGGTTCCATTAGTAGTTGTGCAGCTTCCATCGCGCGCGCAGGTAATCATGGCTGCTTCTGGAGACCAGACGGCAGGATATGACGCCTATGCACTGAATCGCGAATTAAAAGCTATCGTAACCAGTCACGGCGCAGTGTATATGGATGGCTTGCCCGGATATCGCGCCACCTATGACATCGATCAGGTCTTCCAGCTCGCGGATGAGCATCCGAGTGACGGAGGCCACGCTCTGATCGCAAGAGAATTGTCAGAGCTACTCACGGATGGCACGATTCCGGAACTCAAGGCTGTCTCAAGCACTCAACCGCCGGTAGCGCGGAAGTAGATCGCATAACTATGGATACAGCCTCATTTCAATTCGTGTTCTTTGGTTTGGCGGTCGCGGTCCTGTCGAATTTTAGCCGCTCGCGTGTCTGGCGCTCGGTGGTGCTCTTTGTTGCCAGTCTCGTTTTTATCGGTCTCTTGACGCATGACCCTGTGTCTCTTTTGCCGCTGGCGGGCTTCTTACTGCTGGGCTATGGATGCCTCATGGCACTTGAGCACGGATGGGCCAGGCTGATGGTATGGAGCATTCTGGCAATCGTCTTTGCGTATGTGTGGCTCAAGAAGTATACGTTTTTGCCTGAACAGAGCTTTCTTCACTTTCCGTATTTCACGCTTGGCCTCTCTTACATCTTTTTTCGTGTACTCCACTTGTTGATCGAATCAGGAGACGGAGTCGAGAAGAGGCATGTCGGATTCGGCGTCTATCTTCTCTACACGCTGAACTTCACAACCTTCGTTTCCGGTCCCATCCAGCGCTACGATGACTTCGTCCGCGACCAGTTGACCAATGAACCTCCTCCGCTCAATGCTGCCATTGTCGGTCTGCAGTTAGAACGCCTCGTGCGTGGCTTCTTCAAGGTCAACGTGCTTGCCATGTTTTTGCAGGCATATCAGCAGGATGCAATCTTGCAGATGGGCGAAATGATGCCGCTTAATCTGAAGTTGTATGCCGCCGCTCGACTCTTCGCTCTATATCCTCTATTCCTGTATTGCAATTTTTCGGGTTACATTGATCTCGTCATTGCCATCGCGAGATTGATGCGAATCACTCTGCCGGAGAACTTCAATCGTTCGTTCAGCGCTGCCTGCGTCATCGATTTCTGGAGTCAATGGCACATGACGCTGTCGTCATGGTTTAAGTCTTACGTCTATAACCCTCTGCTGCTTGCGCTGATGCGTCGAATTTCGTCGCTGACGATCGAGCCTTTCCTCGGTGTCTTTTGTTTCTTTGTGACGTTTTTCCTGGTGGGTATCTGGCATGGGCGTACATCGCAGTTTGTGATCTACGGCCTCTTAACCGGCCTTGGAGTTTCAGTAAACAAGCTTTGGCAGGTAGCCTTGACTCAGGCAATGGGCCGCAAGAGCTATAAGAATCTGGCAAAGAATCCTGCCTATCGCGCATTTGGCCGGGGCCTTAACTTCTCCTGGTTTGCATTCACGCTTATCTGGTTTTGGGGAGACTCGAAAGAGATTCACGGCATTTTTGCGGCGCTCAGTCCAGCGCTGTGGCTTGGCGTCTGGGCCGCAATATGGCTATCTGCTACCATCCTGCTGGCTCTTTGGGAGATTACGCGCGCGGCGTTGCTGTCGCTCAAAACAAGCGATGGTCCCATGCTCACCAGTCGCTATGCTCGTGTGGTCTACGCATCAGCGCTGGGTCTTGCTGCTCTCTTCTTCACAGCGTTATTGAGCCAACCTGCGCCGGGTATCGTCTATAAGGCTTTTTAGCCTATTCCCTGCGGTCAAGGTTTCAAATCAGTTTGCTAGCTGTAATCTTCATTCATCGCTATTAGGGGAAAAAAGATAACGTGAAAAGCCTGGCGCAGCGAGCGTTTACTCTCGACGATCAACTACGATTTGCATCCATCTCGGGCGACTCAAACCCAATGCATATGGATGCTCTGCAGGCGCGTCGTACTCAGGCCGGCGCACCGGTGGTCCACGGTATACATCTACTCCTGTGGGCACTTGATTCACTCGCCCATGCGCTTCCGGAACGGCCCCAACTCCGCAATCTGCGTGTCCACTTCAATAAGTTTGTATACCTGGATGAGCCGGTCGAAGTGATTTTGGCCGAGTACAGTCCCAAAGGCGCGCGGTTACACGTAGCCGTTGATGGCATTCCGCGGTCAAAGTTCAACGTAACATTCGGCGACGTTGCTGCCGAATGTCCATCCATCTCCGACGCACTATTACCGCTGATCGTAATTCCAAATTCCGCATCCGATCTGAAGTTCGAAGAGATGGCCGGCCTCTCTGGCCGTCTTCCATTCCGCATGAAGCCTGAAGACGCGCAGGCATCCTTTCCCTCCGCTACGCAATGGCTGGGAGCGCAACGCATTGCGTCTCTCGCGGCCAGTACATGCCTCGTCGGCATGGTTTGTCCCGGACTGCATTCCATTTACAGTGAGTTGTCAGTCAAGGCCTGCACAGAATCCAGCGCGCAAAACTTCCTCGACTTCCACGTTTCGCAGGCAGACGAGCGTTTCCGTTCGCTCGAACTGGAGATCGCCGGAGGCGGACTGACCGGTACTGCGTATTGCACCGCGCGTCTGCCACCAGTAGAACAGGCCTCAATGCAATCGCTTGCGGGCCTGGTTTCGCCGGGAGAATTCGCCGGGAGCACCGCACTTGTTATCGGCGGCTCTCGCGGACTCGGTGAGCTGACAGCAAAGTTGATCGCTGCCGGCGGTGGTCATGTTCTGATCACCTGGAAAAATGGAAAAGATGATGCAGAAAGAGTGGCTCATCAAATTCGATCTGCCGGCGGCACGTGCGATACGCTTCCTTACAACGCCGGCAAACCAGCTTCAGAGCAATTGACGTCGCTTGCTCACATACCTTCTCATGTCTATTACTTTGCCACGCCTTCTATCTTCCGCCCACAATCGGAGATGTTTACCGCAAATCGCCTCAGGGAATTTGAAGAGATCTATGTGAACGGATTCTGGCAGTTGATCCGCACGTTGCGCCCTCTGCAGCCCGGACTCTCACTCTTTTATCCTTCTTCGGTTGCCGTGGAGGAACGCCCTCGCGGCATGACGGAATACACCATGGCCAAGGTCGCCGGTGAGGTCTTATGCGCTGATGTGAATGAGTCGATGGCGCCATTACACGTAACCATCAGCCGCTTGCCGCGGCTTCTCACGGATCAGACAGCAAGTGTCGCCGCCACGGAAACTGAAAATCCAGTGGATGTCATGCTGCCAATAATCCGGGAAGTGCAGTCCTGGCCGCGGTAGTGAAAAGGCCGTACTGTTAGCTCCTGCTCATTCGCGCTTACGGAAAACTTTCGCGGCAAACAGAGTTCGTGTAAGCTTTTTTCTACCTGAAAGCTCGGACAAAAACCCTCATCGAATCTAGCGGGAGAACGACGCACTATGAGCAAAGTTGTGTACCTGATCGGACATGGCCGGGTCTCCAATAACAAGTCCATTGAAGTGCCTGATCGTATGACAATGCACTGGCTCGGGCACCTGGGCGATGTCTCCAACGGATTGAGCTATGCTTTCCTGGCTGGAGAGCTCACCGCGGAACTAAACGCTTCCGTTCCCAAGGACCAGATCCCGGAGCACTTTCTTTGCGGAGAGCGCGCCGATATCGATCCCGTAGTTGACACAAAGATCAAGGCCTTCTTCGACAGGCAAACGGCGCACCCGCTTGGATGCACCAATCCTTACGTCATCTACCCAAGGGGAAGAACAAACGTATCACTCTCGTCGATCTTTAAATTTCTCGAGATGCTGTCACCGTCAGCGGAGTGGCACATGTATTGGACATGCTGCCGGGGATATCTCGGTAAGAATAATCCGCTGACAAGCACATATGTGAAAGAAAGTGGCACCGTGGAGAGGCTCAAAAGAGTAGACCCGGAGGCAACGCCGGCTCTGGCTTCAGGCGGCCACAAGACGCTCACTCCGGACTTCGACAGCATCAGGCTCGTTGCGAAAAGCGATCACAATGTGGTTTCGGATACGAAGGACATTGAGCAGGTCCTGGGCCAGGCGCCTCTCGCGCACCAGTTGATCAATCCAAAAGACATGGGGCGCAAGAAGACTGCCAGCGAATGGGATGGGGCGGCCACGGGGAAGACCAAGCTTGAGAAGGCCTTCGCCACGGACTGGTAGTGTGCAGCAGCGTCTGCGCCGCCGTTACCGGCTCACGCGCTCCGGGGCATATATCCCATCCCGGTCAGCACCCCGCGCATGTAAGAAAAGCTGGCTATGACTCCTGGCATGGGATCGTCCCCGTGCACTTCATACTCCAGATCGACAAAGCCCGGATAGCGAATAGCAATCAAAGCCTCAAAGATCTCGCGGAAGGGCAGTTTGCCGTCGCCCACGGCCACCTGGCTGTCTTTATCCGTAAAGTTCGTCAGGTCCTTCGTGTGCATATTGAACAGGCGCGGACCGGCAGCATGAATCGCCTCCACCACATCGGTGCCCGCGCGTACGCAGTGCCCTATATCAATGCAGCATCCCATGCGCGGATCCATGCCCTTCACGGCTTTCAGCACATCCAGTGGGGAGGGCCAAACCTTATCTTCCGGGCCATGATTGTGAATGGCGATGCGGATGTCATACTCGCGCACAAACTTCTCAATGCGTGGCAGTGTTTCGGGCGTCGGGTCTCCGGCAACAATCACGCTGATCCCCGCGCGCTTGGCATACTCAAACTGCGCGCGAACGTCGTCATCTTCATCTTTCCGGAAATAAATCGCGCCGGCCGCATGCAGCTTGATGCCGTTCGCCGCGTAATCTGTAAGCGCCGCAGCCTCTCCCGCAGGGTCGACTGGCAGATGATCCTTCACATCCTTCGCATTCAGCTCCGTAACATTGAGCTGTTTCATAAACGCAATCATCTGCGCCCGGGTAAAGTTGCGAAACGTATAGCTGGCCAGTCCCAGCTTGATGGGTGCAGGCTTGCCAGAGGCTACCCGTGGCTCGGCCGCTATCGTCTTCGCGCTGGAAACAGCAAAGCTTGCAGCCGTCAGCGCTCCTGCCTGAACAAATCTCCGGCGGCTAAATCCTGATGTGCTTTTCATATTCTCCCGTTGGGCTAAAAAAAATCACTTCGGTTGTGGTTCAAGCAAGCAGGGAAGCCGCGTGTGTTCAGACGCGCGGCTCCCAGCCAGGCTCGTAGGTACGGGTCCAGCTCTTCATTGCCTCCGGGTCATGGCGCACCTTGCCGTCAGCCGGATCCAGCTCCAGCACGCGGTTCAGCTCCCACGCCACATTCGAAAGCTGCAGCATCGTCACCGCAACGTTGCCTTCAGCCACAGGCGAATGCAGCTTTTCACTCTTGCGAATTCCCGCAATAAAGTTGGCAAAATGCGCGTCCGTCATGGAGTCGCGCCCCACGGTATCGGTGGACGCGGTCCGGTCCTTAGCTACGCGGAACTCCCCGGTCTTATTGCCCTTCAGGTCATAAACCTCGTAGCCATCGCGGTCCACAATCACACTGCCAGTGGTTCCCATAATCACGGATCCGCGGTCGCGGCTGTAAATTCTCATTCCGTTACAGCAGGCACCCTCCCACGTAATCATCTTTCCGGGATAGTTAAAGCTCGTCACCAGCGTGTCGTAGAACTGCCAGTCGTCCTTGAAGTGATATCGCCCGCCAGACGCGCTGATGCTCTCTGGAAGATCCACATCCAGCGCCCAGCGGCACACGTCCACCTCGTGCGTGCCATTGTTCAGCGTTTCACCCGTCCCCCATGTCCTGAACCAGTGCCAGTTATATGGCTGAACATTATCGCGGTATGCCTGGCGCGGCGCCGGCCCCTGCCATAGATCCCAATCAAGCTGCGCCGGGACAGGCGCAGCCTTACCCACGCCAATGGATTTACGAGTATTCACATACCAGGCGCGCGCAAGGTATGTCTTTCCAATCAGGCCGTTGTGTATCTTGTCCACAATCTCAATCGTGTGTGGGGATGAGCGCTGTTGATTGCCCATCTGCGCCACCTTGCCGTACTTCTTCTGCGCTGCCACCAGCATCACTCCCTCGGCGGGATTATGGCTGCACGGCTTTTCCACATACACGTTCTTGCCGGCCTTCAGGCCCAGAATCGCCATCGGCGTGTGCCAGTGGTCCGGTGCGGCAATCGTGATGGCATCCACTTCCTTGAGCGCAAGTATGTTGCGGAAGTCGCGCTCCGTCTTCGGCGTCTCGCCCATTTCGCGCGTCGTATCCGCGGAAAATTTCGCCAGGGTATTTGAGTCCACATCGCAAACATAGGCAATGCGAGCGGCGTTTTTATTCGCCTTCAGCGAGGAAAGATGCGCGCCGGCTCGTCCGTTTAATCCAATAACCGCAAAGTTTAGCCGGTCGTTCGCTCCAAGAATCTGACTGTAGCTCCGGGCCGTCGAGCTGACGGCAAGTCCTGCAGCGCCTGTTGCGAGGGTATCGAGAAATTCACGCCGGGTAACCAAAATGGTCCTCCTATGTGGTTGTTATTTTCAGTTTTGGAGCGTCCAACGACCGGAAGCAGCACCGGAAGTTATCATAATCCTGCCAGTTGCCGAACCCTGCCGTAGAGATCAAACTTTTTCATGTTGTAAAGTTCCCGGCGTCAATGCTACGATCTGAAGTTTTTAAGGGCCCATATCAGTGCGTGGCATCGCCGGCTGGCAGTAAATTCTGAGCGGAAAGCAGTCTTGACGTGTTTGATATTCATTACCATCTTTTGTTTGACATTGACGACGGCCCCAAAACAATTGAAGACTCCATCGCACTTGCAGAGGCATCCATTGCGGAAGGCGTAACGCACATCGTCTGCACGCCTCACTCCAACGACAAATACAAATTCAATCCCGATCTGAACCGCGAGAGAAGGGAAATACTCAATGAGCGCCTGGGCGGTCGCATCACGCTCGGTCTCGGCTGTGACTTCCATCTCTCCTACGACAACATTGATAATCTTTACAAGGATCGCTCGCGCTTTACCATCAACGGCAACCAGTACCTTCTTGTAGAGTTTCCTGATTTCGGTATCGCAGCGAATATGGCCGCAACCTTTTACGAGATGACGGCCTCGGGCGTCGTGCCCATCATTACGCATCCGGAGCGCAATCCTACCCTGCAGAAAGATCCGCATCGAATCGCCGAGTGGATTCGTCTCGGCTGTCTGGTGCAGATCACCGGGTCTTCGCTTCTGGGCCGTTTTGGCCAGCGCGCACAGGCAATGTCTCATGAGCTTCTGAAGAAGAACTGGGTTCACATCATCGCCAGCGATGCCCACAGCGCCGAACGGCGCTCACCCTCCATGTCCAGGGCCTATCAGGCGCTGCAGTCGCAATACGGGCAGCAGACAGCCGACCGGCTCTGCATGGAAAATCCGCGCGCCATATATTTTGGTGAGACGCTGGCTGAGCAGCCTGAGCCCGAAGGCGTCTACGACACATACAAGTCAGCAAATCGCGGATTCTTCAGCAGACTCTTCGGAAAATAACTCGGCGGCAGGAGAATCTGCTCCTGCCGCCGCTCAAACCTCCAGACAAATCAATACTTCACAATCGCCGCAAACGATTCCGCCTTCAGGCTTGCGCCTCCCACCAGCGCGCCGTCAATCTCTTCCTGCCCAATCAGACTGTTGCAGTTGTCCACCTTCACGCTGCCGCCATAGAGAATCCGCATATTGGCCGCAATCTCCGCGTTCAGCAGCCTTGCTGCCTCGGCACGAATGATTTTGTGTGCCTCTACAGCCATCTCCGGCGTCGCCGTCCTGCCTGTGCCAATGGCCCACACCGGCTCGTATGCAATCACAATCGGAGCGGCAGCCTCCGCCGTGATGCCCGCCAATGCGCCTGCCAACTGTCTCTTAAGTACATCGGCCGTCTCGCCTACTTCGCGTTCTTCCAGCACTTCGCCAATGCACACCACCGGAACAATCCCGTGCTTCAGCGCCGTGTGCAGCTTCTTGTTCACAATCTCGTCTGTTTCGCCAAAATACTGCCGCCGCTCGGAGTGCCCAATCAGCGTATGCGTACCGCCAACGGCCTTGAGTTGCAACACGGAAGTCTCGCCGGTGAACGCGCCCTCCTCCGCAAAATAAATATTTTGTGCTCCAACTGCCACAGCAGATCCCTTGAGAGATTCAACCACGCCGGGCAGCAGCACCGGAGAAGGGAATACCGCAATCTCATCGCGGTCATGAGCGGCAACAAGCGGCAAAAATGCCTCAATAAACGCCTTGGCCTCAGCAGGCGTTTTATACATCTTCCAATTTGCGGCAATCAGAGCTTTGCGTGACATGTTTCAGCGGTCCTCAGCTTCAATTTTAGGCGATCGAATTGCTGCATTGTGTGATGGGCGGTGCCGTCCGCCAACCGTCTAAAAATCGCAATTGTGCTAGAATTTGACCATAGTCAGAGACCATGGGAGGATTTGCCATGTCTATTACAATCGCGGCCGGAGAATTCAAAGCTAAATGTCTCAAACTATTGGACGAAGTGGCCGAAAAGCGTGAGACGCTTGTTATCACGAAGCATGGCAAGCCAGTCGCGGAAGTGAATCCGATAAAGCCGGAGAAAACTGAACTGTTTGGCTCCATGAAGGGGAGTGTGCTTTGGGAAGGCGACATCATTTCTCCACTTGATATCGAATGGGACGCGATGAAATGACGGCAGCTGATGAAGCGCGAGTGGAATTAATGCTTCTCGATACTCATACATTGGTGTGGTATGTGGAAGGCAGTCAGAAAATCGGCACCGCTACTAGAGAAGCAGTGCGTCTGGGATCGCTCGATAATCAGGTGCTCGTTTCGGCTATCACCCCATGGGAAATCGCATTGCTGGTGAGCAAAAAGCGGCTTTTGCTAAGCTCCGATGTGATGGATTGGGTCAATGAGGTACTTGCAAAGCCCGGTGTAAGTCTAGTTCCGTTGGAGCCGAAGATCGCCGTAGCCAGCACGCGCTTACCATTTGACATGCACCTTGATCCTGCTGACCGCATTCTCGTCGCCACAGCCCGCAGATTCGGCGCAACTCTGGTGACCGCAGACCGTGCCCTGCTAGACCTTGCCGTGCAGGGCTACTTCAAAGTACAAGATGCAATGGAGTAAACGGGGTTCAACCCCGTGGCCCAGCAGGTCGAATGACCGATAGATCAGCCGGCATTTCGCCATCCAGAAATGCAGCGCGGTGAGCCGGATCGCCCAAATCCATTCTGAAGTGATACCAGGTATCGTCCTGAAGGATACCCATGTTCCAGGGCCCGGAGACGGAGTCAGAAAACTGCCACAGAATGTGAAATCCCTCTTCATTGGTGAAGCCCTCCAGGTCAGCCTGGATGATGGCATCTCCACGTTCCCAGATAGCGGCCCGCAGCGCATGGAGAGCATTGCCGCCTTCCTCCGTATCCGCAGCTTGCAAATGCTGGAAGGAATAGACTGTTTTGACTGAGGACAAGTAGTCTTTGAGCCACTCGGCGCCGCTTTCGGGTTTGGCGCCTTCGATATCTTCAAGAAAATCGGCAATCTCATCTTGTCCAACGGAGCCATCAAAGACTGGATTCCGTTCGATCAGCGCTACTTCAGAGCCGTCGCTCCCGGAGAGCAAAAGACTCTCCCATTCTTCCTCGCCTCCCTCCTCAACGGTCAGTCTGTACGTAGGATGGTGCTCGCCAAGCTGCTGTACCAGTTCCTCTAGCGAGGGAAATTCTTCGTCTTTCGATAAGACCCGCGTGTGGTAGTCCATTTTGCTTCTCCGGCTGAGGATATAGAGCGTTTGGGTTCGGAAGTATCTTAGAGCAAAACCAGTGAAGCGGAAATGCTTTCAGGCAACGGATGCTATGGTTTGATTCCGGAGATTCGCTGTCGGAAGCTCTCAGGCGATTCGATGACGAAACTCGTTTTTCCGGCAAGTGCCAGCAGATCCTTGTCTCCGGTGACGAGCACATGTGCCCGGCCGCTGTGAGCGAGATTGAGGAAAGGCTGATCGTTTTTGTCCCGGCAGTTCACGGGGCAGGCTTTCGCAATGATGACGGTCTGGCAGAAGGGCAGGTAATCGCTGAGCAACTCTATGCAGTCGTCAGTTGAGAGACCGAACTTGGGATAGGCGAGCACGCGCGTTAGCTCAGAGGCCGTGGCACTTGAAATCAGTGGGATGGAACGCCCTTCGCGCCAGAAGGCTCGGAGCCAGGCGATTTTGCCTTGCGAAAAGAGCAGGGCCGATAGGACTGTGTTGGTATCGAAAACTACACGCAGGTGCCTGGGAGCCTTCACCGCGGCTTCCGCGCCCAGGCGATTGAATTCGCAATGTCCTGCTCGCCGATGCCGAGTTTGTCGAGCCGCGCTCGAACCTCATCGGCGCGGCTGAGGCGCAGGGGACGCAAGGTGATGCTCGTGCCGTCCGTCGCGATCTCAAAATACTCGATTCCCTCAAAGCGGCTGGTGACTGCTTTCGGCAGCGTGAGCTGGTTTTTGACGGTGAGCTTGGCGAGCATGGTTAGGCTCCAAAGTAAGGAAGTAAGGAAATCTTACATTAGCTTGTAGCAAAAAACAAGCTTGGCCTTTAATGGCGAGGGTGCAAAATGAGAGCGCTACAAGGCCGAAAATAATCAACGGCAAATACATGACGGGGAGAAATCGCCGCCATGTATTTGCCGCATTGTTCTGGAGAAACTGTGCCGGACCCAACGGATTGTGAGGTCCAGCACAGCATAGCTACTTATTCGTCAGCGCTTCCACACCCGGCAGCTTCTTGCCTTCAAGAAACTCCAGGCTCGCGCCGCCGCCAGTGGAGATATGCGTGATCCTGTCCGCCACTCCCGCCTGGTTAATCGCGCTCACGGAGTCGCCCCCGCCGATAATCGACGTCGCATCGCTGTTCGCAGCCACAGCGTAAGCAATCGCATTCGTTCCCACCGCAAATTGCGGAAACTCAAATACGCCAGCCGGGCCATTCCACACAATCGTCCTCGCGGTATCGACAACATTCTCGATCTCGGCAATCGACTTCGGCCCAACATCCAGCCCCTGCCAGCCAGCAGGAAAGTTCTTGCTCGTATCCCACTCCTGCGTCTTCGCATCCGGAGAAAAGCTATCAGCCAGAATGTTATCCACCGGCAGCAGTAGCTTCACGCCCTTTGCCTTGGCCTTCTCAATCGCTTCCTTCGCCACGCTGATCTTGTCCTCTTCCACAAGCGAGTCGCCGGTCGTAACGCCCAGCGCGCGCTGGAAGGTGTAGGCCATTCCGCCCACAATCACCAGCGTGTCCACCTTGTCGAGCAGGTTGTTAATCACGTCAATCTTGCCTGAGATCTTCGATCCGCCAATAATCGCCACAAACGGCTTCTCCGGCGACTCCAGAGCCTTGCCCAAATACGTGATTTCCTTTTCCATCAGCAGCCCCGCAACCGCGGGCTTCAGGAAGTGTGTAATCCCCTCCGTAGAAGCGTGCGCACGATGCGCCGATCCAAAGGCGTCATTCACATACACCTCAGCCAGCGCTGCAAGCTGCTTTGAGAACCCCGCATCGTTCGCCTCTTCTTCCGCGTGGAAACGCAGGTTTTCAAGCAACAGCACCTGCCCAGACTCAAGCTGCCGCGCCAGCTCTTCGGCAATCTCGCCCACGCAATCCGGCGCAAACGCAACATTCATGCCCAATCCAATTTCCTTGTCCAGCAGCTCGCGCAGCCGGTCCACCACCGGGCGCAGCGAATACTTCGGATTCGGCTTGCCCTTCGGCCTTCCCAGATGCGAGGCAAGAATGACCTTTGCATGATGCCGCAGCGCATAGACAATCGTCGGCAGCGTGGCCACAATGCGTGTGTCGTCCGTAATCGCGGAGCCGTCCTCGGTAAGCGGCACATTAAAATCCACGCGGATAAACACATGCTTATTCTTCAAATCGAGATCGCGAATCGAGAGCTTGGACATGAGAAGGAACCTTTCAAAAAAGCTAGGAATCGGAGACAACTGCATCGAACTCAATTTCGATGCGCCACGCGGGATTAATAAACCCGGACACGATCACCATCGTAGCCGCAGGACGCGTTTCGGCAAAGAATTCACCATGAATACGGCCAACAACTTCCCAGTCTTCCGCACGCGTGAGATACATGCGGGTGCGAACAACGTCGCGGAATGAAGCGCCGGCATCGGAGAGAGCCTTTTCAGCAATAGCGAAAACGCGTCGCGTCTGGCCGGCAGCATCTTCATGATCCGCGCCGACCGGACCAGTTCCGGCAACATGAATCGTATTGCCCACGCGCACAGCGCGGGAAAAGCCGATGATCGGCTCAAACGGAGAACTGCCGCTGATATTTTTGCGCATAAGATCAGATGTCGGATTTCAGAGATCGAAAAAGGGATCAGCGGTCATATCAGAAAATCAGCATTGCTGATCCCTGATCTCTGACCACTGATCCCTATCTTTTACAGCCCCTTCGAGGCCAGGAAGCCGATTAGATCAACAACGCGGTTCGAGTAGCCCCACTCGTTGTCATACCAGCTCAGCACCTTCACGCTCTGCCCAACCACCTTGGTCAGCGGTGCGTCCACAATCGACGACAGCTTGTTGCCCTTGAAGTCCGAGCTCACAAGCTCATGCTCTTCATAACCAAGAATGCCCTTGAGCTCACCCTCGCTCGCAGCCTTCAGCGCGGCGTTCACAGCCTTCGCATCGGTAGTCTTCTCGCTGATAAAGGTCAGATCGACGATCGACACATTCGGAGTTGGGACGCGGATCGCAAAGCCGTCCAGCTTGCCGGAAGTCTCAGGAATGACCAGCTTCAGCGCCTTGGCAGCGCCGGTCGAGCTGGGAATCATGCTCAGAGCAGCAGCGCGCGCGCGGCGCAGGTCCTTGTGCGGAGTGTCCAGGATCACCTGGTCGTTCGTATAGCTGTGAATCGTGGTCATAATGCCGCTCACAAGGCCGAATTCCTTGATCAGCACCTTCACCACAGGCGCCAGGCAGTTCGTCGTGCAGCTCGCATTTGAAATCACGTTGTGCTTCGCCGGATCGTACTTATCGTGGTTCACACCCAGAACCACGGTAATGTCTTCGTTGGAGGCCGGTGCGGAGATGATGACCTTCTTCACCGTCTCGCCCAGGTGCGCCTTGGCCTTCACGGCGTCGGTAAAGAAGCCGGTCGACTCAACCACGACCTGTGCGCCGGTCTCAGCCCAGGGCAGCTTCGCGGGGTCCCGCTCAGAAAACACCTTGATCTTTTTACCGTCGACCGTGATAAAGTCCTCGCCGGCGGTGATTTCGTGCGGCAGGTTGCCCAGGATGGAGTCGTACTTGAGCAGGTGAGCCAGCGTCGCCGGGCTAGTCAAATCGTTGACGGCGACGAATTCAATTTCGGGGTTTCCAAGCGCGGCGCGCAAAACGTTGCGGCCAATACGGCCAAAGCCGTTAATGCCAACCTTCACTGCCATGTGCAATATCTCCTCGGGTAGCGTGTTAAAAACGGAATGGATGAAGCAGCTTTGTTCGGCAGACACAAAATTCAGATAAAGACCAGCTGAATGTGCTCCCAGCAGGCAATTCCACCAAACCCTTGATGCTACCATCCGGGACATTGCCGTCCCAAATGCGCGGCGCATAGCAAGGCCGCAAATTCATGCAAAGTACATCCTTCCTGAGGCACCTCATCTGAATGGGATGCCATGTATACCATCCGCAATTTGCAGCACCCAAGGCAGTTATGGTATCTCCAAAGGTATTACAGCGGAACTGGAAATGCTGTATTCCAATAGTTACAATGTTCGAGTCGACACGGCCCCGGCGGTCTCCAGCGAGCGATTCAGCTTGATGGGATGGAACCAACAGGGAAGCGGCGACCCTTGATAAAGATTCAGCAGAAGGACACATCCTCTCTGATTCTGCTCGAAAATAGGGATTGAAACCCGCATGAGAAGACGCACCAGACGCGCACCCAACCTTTCCGAATCCACAGGCAAGATCGGCCAGGAAGTTCCCTCCAACCAGCTGGCTCCGCTCGTGCCCCATTACCCGGACGAAGCTGCCGCCGCTCCGCGCTCCGCTGCTCCTGCCCCATCGCAGCGCCACAGCCAGCCCCGCCCACCGCAGGATTGGGGATCTCCCGCTCCCGGCCGGCTAGAAGTCGAAACCCAGCCCGAGATTACGCCCCTGGCCGCGCCCGAGGCGCAGGCTTCGGCGCTGGCGCCTAAAGGCTACGTCGTGCTCGCCATCGGCCTGCCCGGCTCCGGAAAGACCACCTGGTTCAACCGCCGCGGCGTCACACCTCTCTCCAGTGACCTGCTCCGCAACATCCTCTTTGATGATGTGGAAGAGCAGCGCTTTCAGGGCCTCGTGTTTTCCACGCTCCGTTCCATGCTGCGCGCCCGCCTCATCGCAAAAATGCCGTGGAACTACGTTGACGCCACCAACCTCTCCATCCACGAGCGCCGCCAGTGGATCAAGATGGCCAAGAGCTTCGGTTACGAAGTTCAGGCCGTCTTCTTCGACGTTCCATTCGAGGTCTGCCTTGAGCGCAACCGCCAGCGCGACCGCTCCGTCAGCGACGACATGATGAGCAAAATGGCAGAAAAGCTCAAGCCACCCGCGTTCGAAGAAGGCTTTGCCAAAATCACCGTCGTCCGCGTCAAAAACGCGGTCTAGCTGCCGAGAATAGTTCGCAAGCCGATATTAGCCAAATTAGCTAACTTTGCTAAAATAGCTAATATCGGAGGGCGCGCCATGATCACCCTTACATCCGCGGAAGCTCAGAACAACTTCGGCAAGCTGCTCGATACGGCCCAGCGCGAGCCTGTCGCCATTACCCGTCATGGCCGTCCGGCGGCATATGTCGTCTCGCCGGAGGATATGAAGATTCTCGATGCGGCATCCAAGAGAAATCGCACCAAGGCAGCCGCCGCCCTGGAAGCGTGGCGGATTCTGTATGGGGACCAGATTTCCCCGGAAGCCGCGAACCTGACAGATGAAGACATTGTGAGAATGGTGCATGAGGCACGCGATGAAGCGGCGCGTACTGTTTGATACCAGCACGCTTGTAGGTGCGGCTTTACGAAAGGATTCGGTGCCGTACCTGGCACTATATAAAGCGTTTGCTCTCGATGAGCTTTACATTAGCAAGGGAATTCTTGAAGAACTGAATGTGACGCTCCATCAAAAGCGCTTTGATCGCTATGTGTCCATTGAGTCTCGCGATAACTTCCTCAGCACTGTTAGCCACGAGGGCCACTTGTTCCCAGTTACCGCATCGGATATCGCCGGTATCTATCCACGCTGCCGCGATGTAAATGATAATCACATTCTCGCGCTGGCGCAGGTTGCCGAAGTTGCAGTGATTGTCAGCAGCGACAGCGACCTGCCGGTCCTTAATCCCTGGAATGGCATTCCCATCTTGACTCCCGCCGAGTTCCTGGCCCAAGCTGAAAATTCTGAGCCCTTAGAAAGCGAACATTCATGAGCACACCAGCAGCCCCTGCCCCCTATGTCGAGCCTTGGCTCAGCGGCACCTACTCGGATGTTCCCGCAGTCGGTCGCGCCGTCCTCCACGCGCTCGATCTCGCTCTCGACGACATCACCAAGTGGACCGAAAGCCTCACCGACAGCGAAGTCCACACCCTCCCGCTCGGACTGCCCCCGGTCGCCTTTCATCTGCGCCACATCGCCCGCTCGGTCGATCGTCTTCTCACCTATGCCGAAGGCAATCAGCTAACACCGGATCAACTTACGCAACTGAAATCCGAACAGGGCAGCGACGAACGCGAAACCCTCGCCGCCCTCATTGCTGAAGTCGAAGTCTCTTTCTCAAACGCCACCGAGCGCATCCGCACTCTCTCCACCGCCGACTTCAACACCTTCCGCGGTGTGGGCCGCAAGCAGCTTCCTACCAGCATCGGCGGAGCGCTCATCCACGTCGCCGACCATACCCAGCGCCACGTAGGCCAGGTCGTCACCACCGCCAAGGTGCTCAAAGCTTTGCGATAGCAGTAATAGTCCACAAATCAGATCCAAAAAACGGAACCATCCCCGCGTAACCGGCGTATCATCCGGATAATCCGGCATCCATGCGCCCCCTCGCTGGCCGGTACCAAAGGGGGAACCTCATGCAAGATCGCCAGCCGGGCTTCCTGTCTCTCGCCGCAAAGACTGCTGTCTGCCACGCCCTCACATACTTCATGATGGGCGCGCTCGCCTTCCATTTCCTGCATTATGCGGACTCGATCAATAAGCCGGACTCAGGCATGAGGCCTATGACAAGCGCGTGGGTGCTCTTCGGTCCCGCCCTGCAGGTCGTGCGCGGCGTTCTCTTCGCCTCAGTCTTTTATCCGTTACGCAGCCTGCTCTTCAACCGCAAAAACGGCTGGCTACTGATGAGCTGGATTTTGATCGCCATAGGAATCCTCGGCACCTTTGCCGCGCCGGGAGGATCGCTCGAAGGATTCATCTACACAACGACTCCCGCAGCAAAACAGTTTCTTGGCTACCTGGAAGTCGTGCCGCAGGCATTGCTGCTCTCCGCGCTGCTCTGCTATTGGGTCAACCATCCGGGAAAGAAGTGGCTAAGCTGGACGCTGACGATTCTCTTCCTGATAGTCGTCGCGCTGCCAGCGCTTTCACTGCTGGCTCCAAAGAAGTAGCTCGCTGCCTGGCGCCAGCTATTCGTCGCTCACCAGCGTATCCACAATGTGCCCCATCTTTTCCTGCTTCGTCTTCAGGTAGCGCTCGAAGGTCTCCTCCGGCGCTACCTCAGCCGAAACCCGCTCCACCACCGCAATCCCCGCCGTCTCCAGCGCCGCCACCTTGTCAGGATTGTTCGTAATCAGCCGAACCTTATTCACATCCAGCAGCTTCAGCACAGCGCCCGGAAGCTCATAAGCCCTGCAATCCGCTTCGAATCCCAGCTCCTCGTTGGCCTCCACCGTATCCAGCCCCTGGTCCTGCAGCTCATAGGCCTTCAGCTTCGCCATCAGCCCAATCCCGCGTCCCTCCTGCTGCTCGTACAGCAGAATCCCCGCGCCGGCATCCACAATCTTGCTCAGAGCCAGCTCCAGCTGCAGCCGGCAATCGCACCGCAGCGAGTGAAACACATCCCCCGTCAGACACTGCGAGTGAATCCGCACCAGCGGCGCAGTGGAATGGACATCGCCCATCACCAGCGCGACCAGCCCCTCCACCTCAGGCAGAGCATTTTCCCCACACTTGGCCTCAGGCTTCACGCCTTCAAATCCCAGAATCCTGAAATGTCCCCACCGCGTAGGGAAATCCGCTTCGGCAACCTTCTTTACACTCGCAAACGCCATAGTTTTCATTGTAGTTCCGCTCATTAGATGTTCCCGCCCCCATCCCAGATACAAGCGATCCAGACACAAGCGATACATTAAGACCAGTGACGAACACCCTCCTGCTCATCACGCTGCTCGTCAAGCTCGGCGTCGCCGCCGCCGTAGCCTCGGCTCTCGCCCGCTCGCGCACCTTCCAGCAGCTTCTCTTCGCCGATCGCCGCCGCCGCAGCCAAACCGTTGCGCTGATGGCATTTTTTCTCATCCCCCTCACCCTCGGCGTCTGGATCCGCGCCACCGTCCCCAACTTCCTCGCCGCTGACATCTCCTTTGAAACCGTCATCCTCCTCGGCCTGCTTCTCGGTCCCGTCGAAGCCATTATCGGCGGCATCGTCCTCTCCGCGCCCGCCGTTTACCACCATGAATTCCTGGCGCTGCCATTCAATGCGGTCCTCGGTCTCGCAGCCGGCCTCCTCGGCCTTTCCGTCGAAAAAGAAGAAGTCTGGGACTTCACCCCCTTCGTCGATCTCAGCCTCTACCGCTGGGTCCGCCGCAATATCCGTCAGCCTCGCATTGACCGCCAGATCCTCATGCTCTTCCTCATCGTGCTCTTTGAGATCGCGCATGAGTGGATCGCCCGCATCTACCCCAGGCGCCTCTTCGCGCTCAACACCGGCCTCTGGGAGCTCCAGCCCCTCGTCTGGCTCTGCGCTCCCATGGTCGTCGGCATCGCGCTCAAGGTCTGGAACGCCCTCCGCATCGAGCTCAAGCTAGAAGAGCAAAAACGCCTCCTCCTCGAAGCCCGCCTCGACGCCCTTCAGCGCCAGATCAATCCGCACTTCCTCTTCAACACCCTCAACTCCATCGCCTCGCTCGTCCGCATCAAGCCCGAGCTCGCTCGCGAGATGACCGTTAAGCTCGCCAACATCCTCCGCGCCCTGCTCAAAGACCACGACAGCTTCGTCCCGCTCTCAGACGAGCTCAAATTCACAGACGATTACCTTGACATTGAAGTCGTCCGCTTCGGCGCAGAAAAGCTTCGCGTTGAAAAGGAGATCGACCCGCGCACGCTCCACCTCCCCGTGCCCAGCATCCTCCTCCAGCCGCTCGTTGAAAACTCCATCAAACACGGCCTCGAACCGCGCATCCACGGCGGCATCATCACCATTCGCAGCCGCCTCGTCGGAGATCGCGTCTTGATTGAAGTCGCGGACGATGGCGTCGGCATCACAGCCGGCACGTCCACATCCGTAAGCCGCAAGGGCGCAGGCATCGGCATGAAAAATGTCCAGGAACGCCTCGAAGTCCTCTACGGCCCCCAGGCGCGCTTCACCGTCGTCAGCAATCCCGGCCGCGGCACACTCGTAGCCATCGAAATCCCCGCCGGCGCGTTGTCCGACTAGTATCTACCAAAAAATAAAGTTGTCATCCTGAGCGAAGTTTCTTGCGTGAGCATGAAACGAGTCGAAGGACCTGCGGTTGTTCTTGCTTTTGCTTTTTGCGAGCCCCACCACAACGGGTGCCCTATTCATGGCGCGTTCTTTGCGCCATGGGTGGGACAGCACTCCCGCCCGTTCTCCCACCACCAAGCTAGAAGCTAAAAGCTAGCGGCTAGCACCCGCCTTTGCCTCTTCCAGCGCCGCCACCGCATATCCCGTAGCCGCATCACTCATAAACAAGCTCACCGGATTCTTAGGATCACGATTCTTATTCAGCGACCACGCCGGCCAAGCCCCCGTCTCAGGATTCTGATTTCCAGCCAACCAATCCAGCCCCCGCGCCTTGATCGCCCCGCAACTGCAATTGCAGTGCGTCTCCTCCAGCGCCAGCACCGTCAACCCCGTCGCATACCCATCCGGCCGCGTCTCAATCGGCGTCCCATCCCGCCGCACCCACGTCCCCAGGTCCGCCATGCTCCATCCGCCATCCGCGCGCTGCTTCGCCGTCAACTCCGCAATCAGCTTCTGGCATTGCGCCTTCGTCATCACCTCAGGAAACCACTCAGAAGCCCACAACGCCGCAACCTTATTCACCAGCGGCTGCTCCTCATAATGGCTCTTCAAATACGCAGCCAGCAGCTTCAGATTCTCCTGAACCTTCGCGTCTTTCCGATACCCATCCGGAGCCTTGCCAATCGTCACCGCCAGCACCGCCGCCCAGTGATACGCGCTCTCCTTCGACTCCCACGGCGTGTAATCAAAGTTCTGCCACACCCACGCCCCCGCATCCGGTCCCGTCTTCGCCTGCAACGCCCAAGCATGGTCGTAGGCCGTCCGCGTCAGCTCGCTCATGTGCTTTTTCGGCATGTCGTAATTCGTGAGAATGATCGCGTTCAGCACACTCTCCGCATTGCGCGACTCAATCTCCTTGCCCTTGCCATACGTCGCGTCATCGTAAAAGGGAAGCATCTGGTCCCACGCCTGCACGCGCTTCGTCACATCGGCCAGCATCGCTGTCTCACCCGCAGTCATCCCGGTCTCACCCAGCGCCCCACGCAGCATAGGCCGCGCCATCGCCATCGGCGCCTGCGTATGGCAGCTTACGCACTTCGTCCCATGATCGCGATTCGAGTGATCCCACTCCCGCCACCAGCTCTCGCGCCCATCCAGAAACTTAGCCGCCGCCTGCGGACTCCACGTAGAAGTCGCCGCCTGAACCGTGCCTATTGCCGCCCGGTGCAGGGAAGCAGCAGCAAACAATACAACGGCGCATCCAGTCACAGCAGCAAGTGCAGACGCTTTCCCCATGCAGAGCAAACCCTCCCAGTGGCTTGTCAGCAGAATAATGCGGAACCCGCTGCCAAGCCAGCACGGATTTACATCCATATGGATTTCTAATTTTTCACTTGCTGTGAGGAGCAGTCCCGAAACTTACCCTTTGTGGGAAATAATTTCGTGACGTTGCGACGCAATCTGTACAGCTATGCAGGACCACCCGATCAAGCAGAATGGAAAGCCTACTTCGCGAGCAGTCCCTCATTATGCTCGTAGCTGATTACTCGTGTAACTCTCCAGACGCCATTGTCGTTGTGCCAGATCGTCACGAACTTGGCATCTCCCACGTTGTCAGGATCATTCGGATGATGGAATCGATGAATTCCGATTTCGACCGCTCCGTAGCCTTTCAGTGGATAGACCTCAAGCGTCTTTTCGATCAACGTCCGCTGCACCTTGCCGCAAATATTCTGTTTGATTGCCGCGATGAATGGTGCTCTTCCAACCATTAACCCTGTTTGGTCGTGATAGAACTCAAGATCGTCGGAAACCATGGAACCGAGTATTCCAAGGTCACACTTGTTGTAGGCGTCGAACAGTTTAGCGTCGAGCGACTTGACCGTCTCATAGAGAGCGTCAGGATGCTCACTGGTCTGCCCAAAGCTCAAATGACTCGAACAAAGAAACACAGGCAAGAACAAGAACAACCATTTTCTGCTAATCATGGGTTCCCCTTCGTCACCCAATTACGCAATTTGAATGTCAAAAGTTCACAGCTCACCGCCGAACGGTTAGACACGCACAGCTCGGTTCTGCTGAGTGACTTCTCGACCATCGTAATATCACCCGCTGCCCCAGCGTCTCTCCTCGAAAAGTCGGGTTTTCGGAAACTTCGCGCCAGTCCCGTAAAGGGCCCTTTGTGCGACGATACGGGAGATCATGAATTGCCCGAATGGGCTATAGTTGTCCATGCCCAACAACACATGTGAACACTGCGGCAGCTCACAACTCATCAGCGGTCTTACTCTCTCAGCCTCCGGTGGTGGTGGTGACGTATATCCCGGCCTCCTCTGCAACGAGAAAAAGAAGCGCTTTTTCGGGTGGACCGCAAGGGAGAAAAGGGAGACTCTTTTCGCTGACCTGTGCACCTCTTGCGGCACCGTAAAACGTTTATACGTGAAAGACCCGAAACGTGATTGGGTAGTATAACTTTCGCGGTTTCAACCGAGACTGTCCCCGGCCCAATGGGCGCAAAGGACCCTTTTCGGGACATCGCGAAAGCCAGATGCACGTGCTAACTAGTTTGCCCCACGGGTATCTCCTCTGGGTAATAGAACGCCTGTATCGCCTTAATCTGTCCGTCTACGATGTGAATTCGGTCGCAAACGTGATCCACTCCGTTGACTGTCTCCATATCGAAGACGGTCGCGACGTAATCTCCTTCGACGATGTGCTGCTTTAACTGAATACCCTTCACCATGGGAAGAATATGCGTGAGAAATCCAAATACAGTTGGCCGCCCCGTCAACTTTGGCATGCGTGGGCCTTCAAACGTTACGTCTTCGGCAAAGGGCACCTTCGACAAGTCCTTTGTGACAAAGCAATCCAGATAAGCTTCAACCGCAGCGACTTTCTGTTCTCGTGACATGAATTCTCCCCGTTAACACATGTTCTCAGACGCAATAAAGTTAGTGCCAATAAGCTAGGTTTCGGACAAGTGACCGTATGGACGCGTGTCCAGAAACTTACTCTTTATGAAATAGCCGGGACGTTGATCGGTATCGAGAGTGAAGGACGGTGAGGCTAAACATCCGTTTGGATTTGTACAACCGCGCTCCTTTGGGTTGTGCTACTCTGCCCCCCAAGGTAATTAATGCCAACGCAAACGGACCTCCATGTCGCCAACATCTATACCTCAATCATGGAGGAAGCGAAGTTTCGTGCCCTCAGTATCAATACGCTCACAAACTCTGGCTGCGCGTTACCCGTGCCGCTGCAACGGGAATACTGTTTTCTACAGCTTCGTATGCTTTGTGAGCTGATCGCTCTCGGCTGTCTAGTCGCGCACGGCGACATAAAGGAAACGAAGTCGGCGTCGCTTCAAAGGGCTTACCACGCCGGAGAAATTGTTAAACGTCTGGAAAAGCTACATCCAAATTTCTATCCGTCGCCACGAAAACTTGTCTTCAATCCGGGGCATGTTCATCTGGGCGATTATGACCGCGAGTTCCTGACCAAGAGCGAGTTGATAACTCTTTACGGGAAATGCGGCGATGCGTTGCATAAGGGCAGCGTGCGACAACTGCTCGACCCGAAGAACCAACCTCCCGCCGACTTTCGTGACATTCAGGAATGGGGGCAAAAAATTCTCAACCTACTTAGCGTTCATCTCATCAGTCGCAGGGAAGGCAGGTTCCATTTAATTGTCGTGCTTGAGGCAACGCAAACTGGTGGCAACGTGCTCGTGTCGGTCGCTGAAAGCCCCATTCAAACCTCCGCATCATAGACGGAGAAGTAGCAGATAAACGGCGGGGTGGGAAGGATCTGAAACTTACCCTGTATAAGACGCCCTAGAATCAAAAATTCCGGACCATGTTCCCGCTTCGTCACCCCACCTGTGCATTTCACCCAGCCCAAATCGCGCTATCCTCAAACAATGGTCCGCTTCACCGTGCTCTCCTCCGGCTCCAAGGGCAACGCATCCGTTGTCACCGGCGGCAGCACACGCATCCTCGTCGATGCCGGCGTAAGTTGCCGTGAGCTCTTCAAGCGCATGAAGGCCGCCGGAGAAGACCCCTGCACCCTCGACGCCATCCTTATCACCCACGAGCATCAGGACCACATCAACGGCCTCGCCGTCACCGCCCGCAAGCTCGGCATCCCCGTCTACTTCACGGAGATGACCCACCGCGCCTGGGTCCGCGACCTCACGCCCAAGCGCACCATGACCTACGCCCAATGGCTAGAGCAGCGCGCAGCGCAACAAGCCCAATCCGCCCAGCAGGACCAGTCCGAGACCGAATCCACAGAAGCCGTCGCCATAGCAGCCTGCGCCGAAGAAGACCCAAAGCCGAAGAAAGACTCCACATGGCTCCCGTCAGTCCAGTTCTTTGCCGCCGGTCAGCCCTTCCAGATAGGCGACATCGCCATCAGCCCTTTCACCATTCCGCATGACGCATCCGACCCCGTCGGCTTCGTCTTCCAGGCGGAAGGCATCCGCATGGCCCTCGCCACCGACCTCGGCTACATCCCGCCCAACGTCAAAGCCCAGCTCCAGAATCTCGATCTCCTCATGATCGAGTCCAACCACGACCTCGAAATGCTCCGTGACGGCCCCTATCCCTGGCAGATCAAGCAGCGCGTCCTCTCCCGTGTCGGCCATCTCTCCAATGACGCAACAGCCGAGTTCCTCGAGTCCGGCTACGACGGCGGCGCAACCTGGGTCATCCTCGGCCACCTCTCGGAGTCCAACAACCTCCCCGAACTCGCCCGCATCTGCGCCGAACGCGCCCTCAGCTCACGCGGCACCCTTCTCGGCAACCGCCTCCTGCTTGCCCACCAGCACGAGTGCATGACCCCCATCGAGTTCTGAGTCTACCCCCTCACAAAGCCCGTCATCCTGACCATAGCCGTTTTTCAGGCGGAGGGAAGGACCTGCTTTTGTTTTTTCTGGCCACGACCCACGAGACACTGTCATTCATTACCAAAGTCCATTGTCCTTTCGTACCGTGCTTATGCCTCAGATAATTTGCATGCAATTAACCCCAAATATGCTTTACTCATAATCAGCAGAAGAAATGTCACGGCCCGAACCTCAAAAGGTTCGGGCCGTGGCCGTTTGAGAGGACACCCACCCACCCCCTCCCCCATCCCCACTGCACCGGAATCGGTGCAAAGCCAATTCATCATCGAGGGCATATATGACTTCTAGGCTTTTTATACAAATCGAGTTCCTCAGTTCCCATGCCCCTTAGGCCCCTCGAAACTGGGCAGCAAAGCTGCACAGTTCCGGAATAAAGATCGCATAAAGATTTTTCCAGAAACTGCGGAATATCCCGCAACCCACACAAAAAAAGCCACTTCAAAATCTGTGCAGCACAGGATAACTCGCAGTCAACTCGGAAATCGGCGAAAAATTTCTCCCCTCCTTTACCGAATAGTTACGTTACAATCGTAAGGAACGGTCACCTCAATGCAGATAGCTTTGGCTCGGTAAAAGCCAAAGCGCCTCGTTTTGCCTTGTGATTTGAATCACTTGCAGGAAGAATCCTGTTGCCGAAAATTGAGTCTAATGGATGTACTGTTCAGGTTCCGCCGAAGGGACTGAATCATTGCATTCGTTGAATTTCTTGTTAAAGTGAGTGATAACGATGGCACGTACCCGATGCAGCGATCCCGTGGTTGGCGCAATTCTGGCCAGCTGGCGCTATGACATCTCGGGAATCTCGCCCGAAATGCGTCGCGACTATGAGCAGCACTTTGTCGAGTGCAGCCACTGCCGCGCGCGTCTCAAGTTTCATCGCGGGCTCGATGTTTCGCTCGCCGTGCTTACCTCGCTGGCCGTAATATTCTTCCTCTTCGCACTCGCGACCATCCTGCACATAAAGCCGCTCGAACATGTGGCTTTCAACATCCTCGGCCTCGATATCGTCTCCATGTATCAAATGCTCGTCTCGGCAGGTATAGCTGGCGTCTGCTTTTCGTTTATCGCGTTTCTTTTGGTCCTTACAGCTACACCGCTCCCGACTTATCTCACGGGCATCGCCGCCAGGCGCAGCAAGCTCATCGAAGAGCACCTTCCGGAAACCGTCCGTTCTCCCCGCTCACGATAAAGCTCAGATTTCAAAACAGCAAAAAAGGCCTCCCGTGACGGGAGGCCTTTAACGTTGTGCTTTTAGTAAATAGCCCCATCCGCCTGCGTAGAACTGACCACGCCATTCTTTACGGATAACGAATACCGCGTCGCATCGCCGGTCCACGTCTTCAGATTGAACGCATGTCCGGACGTTACCTTTTGCACGGCATACAGGCCAAACGTAAGCTGAGCGTTTCGGCGAATCAGACCGGCGCTCTCAGGCAAACCAATAAAGTACGCGCAGCCTTTGCCAACAACAGATGCCTGTCCGTCAGGCTCTAGCAGCACCGATACTCCTTGCTCTACACCAACACCGCGAAGTGCTGTTGCTTTAGGAGAGACAGGCTTACCATCCGGCTCATCCAGCCGCGCAAGAAACACCAGCAGTCGCCCCATCCGGTCACGCTTCGCAAAATGCGTATCCGTAATGACGCCTTTCAGTATTGGAATATCCAGGAATCCCCGGGCCAGTGTCACTCGCTGCGAGTATGGATCATGCAACGCAGTCTTCGCGTCCAGGTTCGGGTCGTTCGGTTTGTCTCCCTGCGCGGAGTAGACGTACTCGCCCAACACCGCCAGCCCCGCGCTCGTTCCGCCCAGCGGCACACCGCGCGCAATCGCATCGTTCAGCGCTGTCTGCACCGGCGTACGCTCCCAGAAGTTGAGATAGTTCGCCTGATCCCCGCCGGCAATAAAGATCGCGCTGGCACTGCGAATCGTCTTCGCTACAAACGGATCATTCGCCGCCTCGCGATTCGGAATCACTACCGTCGCCTCCGAATTCAGATGGCAGAGTTTCTGTATGTAGTCGTTGTACGCATCCGTCCCCGTCGCCCGCAGCACCAGCAGATCGCCGCCATTGGCCCTCGCACAGAGCCACTGGAAAGCCTCATCCAGATCCTCTCCGCCGCCCATCAGCGCGTACCCGGCTTGCGGTTTCACTTGAGCGTCCGCCGCATTGCCAACACGAAAATACTTGTATGCCGGCGCAGTTTGCGCAGAACAGGGAATCACCACAGCCAACAGCAAAACCAACGCTGCCGCCCACTTGCAAATGACCTTTGTCATGCCCTCAGCTTAACCTGTCGCGGCGCACCCAGCCCCTTTGTCTCCTGGTTCCTGAGTCCCTGTCTTATTTTCATTAACCGCACAGGTTCCTTTAGCATCCTCTGCTACGGTTCCGCGCTCGAATCCGCCCCATAATGAGGTCTGGCGAATCTCACGTGCCGTGCCAGAGGCGTGACTATAGAACGGACAAACCAAAACGGCACCCTTCCATGGGAGGACGACGCGCCCAACGAATCGCGCTTCCGGCGCACTCGGCAGACCGCGTCTCCTGCAGCCCGTTCGCGCCGCGATCCTGACGCTTCAGAAGGCGACGAGTACGATCTTCCGCGTCCACGCCAGCGCTTCAAAGGCCAGTCGCGTCCCTGGTGGCGTCCAGCGAGCAAAACTGGCCGCGTCTTTCTCGCTCTCGGCGCATTAGCCATCGTGGTTGTGGGCATCGCCTGCTGGCTCACGGCGAAACGGTACCTTGAGCGCGATGCCCGCTTCCGCATCGAGGGATCTTCCAACATTGAAGCCGCTGGTCTTAGTCAGGTCTCCCGTTCCGACCTGCTTCCCGTCTTCGGCGAGGACATCGGCCGGAACATCTTCTTCGTCAATCTCAGCGATCGCCGCAAACAGCTCGAGCAGATCCCCTGGATCCAGCGCGCCTCCGTGATGCGCATCCTGCCCGACCGCATTCGCATCAGCGTTGTCGAGCGCACGCCCATCGCCATGGTTCGCCAGGGCCAGCAGATCGGTCTCGTCGATGCAGACGGCGTCCTGCTCACCATGCGTGCGGCCACCATGACGCAGCATCACTATTCCTTTCCCGTCATCACCGGCATCGATGAAGGAGACACGCAGCCATCGCGCAAGGCGCGCATGGCTGTCTATCAGCACCTCATGCGCGATCTCGATTCCAGCGGGCAGCATTTCTCGAATCAGATCTCCGAGATCGATCTCACGGATCCTGAGGATGCCCGGGTCCTTATGACCGAGCCGGGCCACGACATTCTCGCGCACTTCGGCAACGATCATTTCCTTGACCGCTACCAGCGTTACAAGGAGTACATCGCAGAGTGGCGCCAGCAGTACCCGCACCTTGCCGGCGTAGATCTACGTTACGACCACCAGGTAGTCGTGCAAATGGCTTCCGGCGCAACAGCCGACACACCGGCCTCCACCAGCACCGCTGACGGCCAAGTTGCTGCAGCGGCTAACCCCGCCCCTGCAACCGCCCAGGCAAAGAAGCCTCAGCCCAAGCCTGCCAATCCAGCTTCCCATAAAGACACAAAGAAGCATCCGCAGACCCGCCGGGTAGCCAGCAATACACCGGCATCCAAGACCGCAAACCACACCGCGCGTACGTGGGACGAGTGAGCCAACGATGAGCCAGACAGAAGAAAACCTGATCGTAGTGCTCGACGTAGGCAGCGCGGAGACGCGCGTTCTCGCTGGTGATCTCAATGAGGGAGCATTACGCTATCGCGGTCACGCCACGCTTCCGTCTGCGGGAATGCGTAAAGGCATGATCTCCGATCTCGGCCCCGCCGCCAAAGTCGTCAAGTCTGCCGTCGAAAAGGCCGAAATCTCCGCTCGGGTCAATATCGACTCGTGCGTCGTCGGTATCGGCGGTCCGCATATCCGCGGCGTCAACTCAAACGGCGGCTTCGATCTCGCCGGACGTATGCGTGAGATCACCCGCGAAGATGTCCGCACTGCCGTCGAGCGCGCCGGCGCCGTGGAGCGTCCGCCCGACCGCGAAATTCTTCACCTTCTGCCGCGTCAATTCATCGTGGACGAGCAACCCGGCATCTTCGATCCCATCGGCATGATCGGTGCGCGCCTCGAAGTCGATCTCCATATCGCCACCTGCTCCGGCTCCGCGCTGCAAAGCACCGTCACCTGTGCCAATCGTGCCGGCCTTGAAGTTACTGAAGCGGTGCTTGAGTCCATCGCCGCCGCCGAGTCCACGCTCTCCGTCGATGAGCGCGAGCTTGGCATCTGCCTCATCGACGTCGGCGCGCACTCCACCGATCTCATTGTCTTCTTTGAAGGGGCAGTCGCTCACACCGGCTCCGTTCCTGTCGGCGGCGCGCACTTCACCAACGACCTCGCCGTCGGCCTGCAGATGCCACTCTCGCAAGCGGAGGAACTCAAGCGTCAGTACGGCCACGCCGTCGTCACTGCTGTGCCGCAGACCGCCGAAATCGAAATCGCAAATCCTCAGCCGCAGTTGCTGCGCCTCCGCACCATTGCAGAAATCCTGGAGCCGCGCGCCCGCGAGCTGTTGTATTTCGTCAAGGAAAGCCTGCGTCAGGGAGGCGTCTTCGATGCTCTCGGAGCCGGCTGCGTCCTCACCGGTGGCGGCGCAAAGCTCCCCGGAATGCTCGATGTCACCGAGAGCCAACTTCGCGTGCCTGCTCGCACCGGTATGCCTGTCCGGCTCTCCAACATGCCCGGCGATCTGGCCAGCCCCACATACGCCACCGCCATCGGGCTGCTCTTGTACGCTCACCGAACGCGCGTCTCGCGCGCGGCGGAGAAAAACGGTTTACGCGCCAGGCTGCGATCGATCTTTGCAGCCAGCTATTAGGGAAGGGAAATACCTCACCAGGGAGGCACAGCGCTATGGATCAATTAAAAAACGAAGCAGGCGAAATGCGAATTCAGTATCACGATGAGGCGCCGCGCGGCGCTCGCATTAAGGTCATCGGTGTCGGTGGCGGTGGCGGCAATGCCGTCAACCGCATGATCCAGGCCAAAATGGAAGGCGTCGAGTTTATCGCCGCCAACACGGACGTTCAGGCTCTCAAGCTCTGCCAGGCCCCCGTCAAGCTCCAACTCGGCGTCCGCCTCACCGCCGGTCTAGGCGCAGGTGCAAATCCCGACGTGGGGCGTCGCGCTGCCCTGGAAGACTCCGAAAAGATCATCGAAGCCCTCGAAGGCGCGGACATGGTCTTCGTTACCGCTGGCCTCGGCGGCGGCACCGGCACCGGTGCGGCTCCCGTCATCGCCTCGCTTGCCAGTGAGATGGGTATCCTCACAGTCGCTGTCATCACCCAGCCCTTTGGCTTTGAAGGTAAGCGCCGTCTCCAGCAAGCTGAGCGTGGCCTCAAGGAACTGCTCGAGAGTGTCGACACCATGATCGTCATCCCCAACGAGAAGCTCCTCGCAGTCGCCAAAGACGCCGGCTTCTTCGAGAGCTTCCGCATCGCCGATGACGTCCTCCGTCAGGGTGTACAGGGCATCTCGGACATCATCACTATCCCCGGCATTATCAACCGCGACTTCGCCGACGTAAAAACCACCATGGCCGGCATGGGACACGCCGTCATGGGTACCGCGGTTCGCTCCGGTGAAAATCGTGCCGTCGAAGCCGCACAGGCAGCCATGGCATCGCCGATGCTTGAACAGGGCGCCATCGACGGCGCACGCGGCATTCTCATCAACATCACGGGATCGAGTGCTTTAAAGCTCTCGGAAGTCAACGCTGCATCATCGTTGATCGAATCCTCCGCGCATGAAGACGCAAACATCATCTTCGGTGCAGTGCTCGACGAACGTATGGGCGACGAGGTGAAAATCACCGTGATCGCCACCGGTTTCAAGGACCAGATGCCCGAGCGCCGTGCCCGCATGTTGAGCGTCGATGAAACTCCCATTCTCTCTGTGCCCGTCGTTGCGCCCGATAACTGGCTCCGGGAGTCTGCGCAGGCCAGTGCACCCGCGCGCATCGAAAAGGCGGCGTCCAGCACCGAGCCCGTTCTGGTTCCTGAACCAGAGCCGGAGCTCGTTATGGCTCACGCTCACATTGCCGAGCCGTCCCGCCCGCGCTTCATGAGCGAGGATGAGGAAGAAGATCTGGTCCCCGCAATGCATATGCCGGCAATAGTCCACGCGATCCATGAATCCGAACCGGAAATCTCCATGCACATGGAAGAGGCGTCATTTCTGGAGTCGGTCGCAGCAGCACCCAAATTCGCCGAAATGGCCGAACCTCACATCTCGCAACCCAACGGCAACGGCCTGAACCATACCTCAGCCCTCGAAGAACGCCGGCCATTGCCGACTGGCGGCCTTTTTGAAGAAAACGCGGACCGCGATCGAGATCTCGAGGTCCCCACCTTTATGCGCCGCTCGCCACTTTTTTAGGTGCAGCGCAAACAGCTTTTTGTGACCGCAACATGTGGCAAAAAATCGGTTTATATCCGATAATGAGAAGAACGCCTGAATAATCTTCCGATCACGGATTGCTCGACTGGCACCGAACGCGCAGGTCATACTTTTTAAGGAACTTCGGCGCGTTTTAGTCAATTTTCAGGCTTGCATAGAAGCCCGCGCACTGTATAGTGCTTCTATCCAGCCAATTGATTCGCTTTTGAGTGCCAAAGCAAGAAAAACGCAAGGAAACTGAAAGCCTTTACACCAGCTAAGTGTTTTGTTTGGCATTTCAGATAACTTGCTACCCGCTGAATGTGTCGTTTTGGGAACGTTTTGGGCTGCCGGCGCACTATCTGGCAGTAGAGCTGAAAGGTTTTGCGGTTCGGCTATGAAAATAGTCCGCTGCAAGCCGATAACTGGAACAAGCCGGCGCATGTGAGCAGCGCGGGATGGTTCGGAACTCGATTTTTTACAGAGGTTGCTCCGGATGAGGATTTCTCACACCACGTTGTTTCTGGGTTTTGCCGCATGCAGCGCCGCTGCCGCGCTTGCGCTCAACACCCCGCATACGCTACACCACAGCAAAACTCCTCATCTCCAGGAGCCTCATAGTACGGCTCTTCACGGCACAGCGCATCGCGCCGAATCTCATGCTCCGGCCGTTGCCGCACATCCTGCCGCCAGAGCCTCTGCTCATGTTACCGTCCGTTCTGCACATGGCAGTGTTGCTCTTCGCGCCGCCAGCCTGCATTCCACCCATCGCGTCTACGAGCGTTTTACTGGCAACTCCTTCGCCACCTCCGATATTTTTGCGGCTGATGTTACTACCGGCGAAGATCCCGTTGTTCGCCAGGCAGCCATTGACGCCCTCGGAGGCATGAATGGCACGGCCGTAGTTATCAATCCCGCCAGCGGCCGCGTCCTCGCCATGGTCAATCAGAAGCTCGCTCTTTCCCCCGGAGCCGAGCCCTGTTCCACCATCAAGATCACCGTCGGCATGGCTGCCCTCTCTGAGGGCATCGTCACCCGCGATACCATGGTCCAGCTCGCTGGCTTCCGCATGAACATGACCCAGGCGCTGGCCAAGAGCAACAATCTCTACTTTGAGGCACTTGGCCGCCAACTGGGATTTGAGCGCGTCGAGCACTATGCCCGCGAATTCGGCCTCGGCGAACTGGCCGGCTTCAACATCCCTGGCGAGCAGCTCGGCGTTTATCCCGATGAGCCGCTCCGTGAATCCGAAGGTGGCGTCGGCCGTATGTGCAGCTTCGGTCAGGGCGTTTCGCTCACCCCACTTCAGCTCGGCGCATATGTCGCCGCTCTTGCAAACGGCGGCACGCTCTACTATCTCCAGCATCCCACCACGCCGGAAGATGTCGCCGCGTTTGCTCCTAGAATCAAGCGCCAGCTCGACATCGCGAAGTTCATTCCGGAGCTCGAAGAAGGCATGTCCGGAGCCGTCGAGTACGGAACCGCCCGGCGCCTCCGCACCAGCTTCACGGAATTACCGGTCTTCGGCAAAACCGGCACCTGCTCTAACCTGGGCACGCGTCTCGGCTGGTTTGCATCCTTTTCGCAGTCTCCCCAGGGTGGCCTTGTCACAGTCTTCCTTCTCGAAGGCGGACGACCCACCTTCGGTCCTCGCGCCGCGGAGTTGACCGGGGCGTTCTATCGCGCTCTCTGGGATCACAACTACTTCGTCAACAAGGGCATTCAGGCAACTGTCACCGCTACTCCGTCGGTACTGGAAACTACCAACAAGTAGGGAATTCGCACTTCTTAACAGAGGCCACCCGCGCGGTGGCCTTATTCTTTGTGCCGAACCACGAGTGAACCCAATTCACTCATTGCTCATCGAATAGCAAGCGACTTCATCTAAGCTGGTGAGAGAGCTATTGCTTTTACAGTTTAGGTTGTAGTCCAATTCTTGGTGAGGTCTTGTAACCGGTTCATGGAGCTACCCCTTCACATTCTGCACGTCTACGGTTATGCGGTGCTGTTCGCGTGGGTCCTCACCGAACAGATTGGCATCCCATTGCCCGCCGCGCCGGTGCTCCTCGCAGCCGGGGCACTCTCTGCACAGCATGAGCTCAATTTCTGGCTCGTCCTCCTCGCCGCTCTCTTCGCCTGCGCCATCGCAGACAGCTCCTGGTTCTTCATTGGGCGTCGCTACGGAAGCCGCGTTGTCCGCCTCCTCTGCAAGTTTTCGCTCGAACCGATGGTCTGCGTACGCAAAACTGAAAACTCCCTCGGCGGCCGGCGCCAGCTTACGATCGTCTTCGCCAAGTTCGTTCCGGGTGTGGCCACAGTGATGCCGCCTCTTGCCGGCCGCAGCAGTATGCGCTATGCCGAGTTCATCGCTCTTGACGGGCTGGGTGCGACGATGTGGATTACGACGCTCCTAGTTCTCGGCAGGCTCTTCGGCGACGCCCTCAAACGCGATCCAAGCCTTCTTGATACCGCAGGACGTTTCTCCGGCGCGCTACTCGTCACCGGCGTCGTTGGTTTCTTCCTTTTTCGTCTCTGGCGCCGCCATCGCACGCTGCGCCGCCTTGCCGCCTCGCGTCTTGATCCCGAAGAACTCAAGCGTCACATCGATTCCGGCGAGCCCGTTTACATCATTGATCTGCGCCACCCGCTTGAACTTGCCGAAGACCCCTTCACGCTGCCCGGTGCGCGCTCCGTCGCCGCCGAAGCCATTCGCAAATGGGCGGGCGACGTCCCCCACGATACGGATGTTGTGATCTTCTGCGCCTGCCCCGGTGAAATCTCAGCCGCCAAAGCAGCTCTCGAACTCCAGAAGTACGGCATCGAACGCGTCCGCCCGCTCAAAGGCGGCTACGACGGATGGAAAAGCCTTGGTTATCCGGTCGATGCCATCCCCGGCATTGCTCCCGTTCAGCTCGTCCAGCTCGGTATAGCCCCACGCGCTGATTCTGCGCTCTCGTAGGGAATCAGGGCGTTATTGCGCTGCTTTCGCCAGCAGCTCCCGTGCTTTCCGCCGAACCCTGTCCATCAGCGCCTCATCTTCTGCAATGCGCTCCAGTTCCTCGCGGATCACGCCCACCTCGGTCGCACGTCCATCAGCCGTCATCTCGGTTAAGTTCTGCATCTCCTGGTCTAGCCCCAATCGATCGTGCTGGCGCAGCCTCTCCAACCGCGCGCCTTCGATGATCGTTGTCGCCACGGCTTCCAGCGAATCAGCCAGTTCCTGCACGGTCTTTTCCTTTGCGTAATTAAAGCTGCATGTGCCGCTGCCATCCGGCCCTGCATAGCTCAATTGCTTCTTCCCCTGGAAAGCCACTTTCGCATGGCTCTCGCAATCCATCTGGAAATAGTGCTCAGCCGCCGCAGTATCAAAAACATGCGACGCAAATGCCGCGCTCAGACGCACGTCCGTATTCAGATCCGGCGGCTCCATCCATCCCATCGAACTTTGGGTCGCACTCCCGCGCTCAGAATGAAAGTGCCCACTCCCATCCGGATGCAGTTCCAGCACCCATGTCGCCGGAATCAGTCCCGGATTGGAATACTCAATCCGCACAGAGCGTTCGGCTTGTCCCCACGCAACAGCTGCGCCTGCCAGCGCCACAGCCACCCACGCCAGCCTCTTCATCGCACCATCCCCGCAAGTGTCTGGGCCGTGTGAATGTGGCAGATCGCAATAGCCAGCGCATCGGCGGCATCTGCCGGCTCAGGCAATTCCTTCAGCCCCAGCAGCCGAGCCACCATGAACTGTACCTGTTCCTTCTTCGCCAGCCCGTAGCCCACCACGCTGGATTTGATCTTCAGCGGCGCATATTCTGCTACTGGAACTCCCGCGCACGCCGCCGCCAGTAGCGCCACGCCTCGCACCTGCCCCAGCTTCAGTGCGCTCTTCGCATTCACGGAATAGAAGACCTCTTCCACAGCCACCACGTCTGGCCGGCATCGCTCAATCTCGTTCGTCAGCTCGCGGTAAACCTGTGCCAGCCGCTCCGGCAAAGGCTTGTTCTTCGACAGCCGAATTCCGCCCATTCCCTGGCAGACTAGACGCGCCACGCGTCCGCTATCGTCGCTGTCCACCACACCAAACCCGGTAATTTCCGTACCACAGTCAATACCAAAGACCCGCATGGGGGCCAGTGTATCGCAGTGCATTACCTTCGCACTTTACACATCAACCGTCTGTCGAAGGAGCATCTTTTCCTGTATTCCCCAACATCTCGCTCAGGCTGTCCAGACGCAGCTCCCACAACGTGTGGTGATTCCGGATCCACCTTTCGAGGGCATCAAAACCACGGCGGTCAATTTGGCATGTCCTCACACGCCCAACTTTTTCTGTAGCTGCCAGTCCCGTCTCCTGCAAAATATCCAGGTGCTGAACCGCCGCCGCTACAGAGATATCCGCTGCCCGCGCCAGCTCGGTTACAGTCATTGGACGCAGCGCCAGCTGCCCCAGCAGCAAACGCCGCGTCTTGTCGCTCAGTGCAAAGAACAGCCGGTCTGTGTCGATTGGCGTCTCCGCCATCTTTATGCCTCGCCCGCTGTAACCACCGCTGTCAGCCGATCCAGCAGCGTATTCCAACCATCCTCCCGCATCTTGGGCCCGTCTGAGCCCGGCAGAAAAGCCCCCTGGTGCGTGAAGATTAACTCTGTCCCCTCCGCCGTTGGCAGCAGCTCGAAGGTCGACTGCGTCACTGAAATCCGGTGCCCGCCAATCTTCATCGTTGAAGCGATCACAACGCGCTCATTTGGCACGATTTCCTGAAACCGTCCCTCGTTCTCAAGCGGGGTTCCAGGGAAGGGCGTTTGCGGACCCATCTTGTAAACCATCCGCTGCAGGCCGCCCTCGCTAAAGTCTTGCGCGAACTCCGTCACTTCGTTCGACCTGTCCGCCGCGTACCACCGCAGCGCCTTCTCCGGATCTGAAAATGCCTCGAAGACTACCTTCGCCGGCTGCTCGAACTTCCTCTCCAGCACAAACGTGTTGTGCACTACCTTTGGCTCTGCCATGACATTTTCCCTCCTAATTTGATTTGAAAATACTTAAGCAACTGCTTAACTATTAAACTATGCGAAGAAATAGTCAATGCAAAAGTTAAGTTTTCTGTGGAAATCTTCCAAGCACACGTTCCAGCCACTGGATAGAGCTGACAGAAAAGAAAAATGGCGACGGCTGGTTGGCCGTCGCCATTTGGTTTCGTGCGTGTGTTGGATGTTTTATTCCCAGTGAGCGACGAAGGCCTCGGGGCCGACATACTCGGGATAGGAGAGGACAGTGGTACCGGGTTCCATGTCAATCGCGGTGCCGGTGGCGATGTCATAGAAGACACTGCCTTCTGTGTAGGCATAGGAATCCCAGAAGGGAACCTCTGTGTAATCCACGATCGTCGCCAGGCTGCCGCCGACGGTGGGAGCTTCCACTACCCACTCGGCTGAGTTGCCCTTTAGAGTCGTGCCCGCAGGAGCCGTGAAGCCGATTTCGACATACTGGTTTGTGCTCTCATTCACGATGTATGCGTAACCCTGAGTGGCCGAGGTGTGCCAGACTTCAACGAACATGTCGTCGCCGGGAGTTATGGGTAAGCTGGAAATGCGAACTTCTCCCAGGGGATACCACTCATACCACGCCGAGTAATAGGTCGACTTGGTCGTACCAGAGCAGTAGGCATCGAACTCGAAGCCGGCCTGCAGCACGTCGCTCGAATTGAAGCCGTCAATTCCATTCCACGCCGAGCCATAAGCCCAGCCGCCGGAGCAGCCGCTCTGTTTGGCAATCGGAACAACCATGTCGTTCACCGTGTAGTAGAACGAAGTGCTTCCGTAGGCGGTCGCGCCGCTCAGGTCAACATAGCCGCTCCAGTTCGATGAGTAGTAGGTATTGCTCGGCTGCTGCGCGAGCATGGCATTGCTCTCGGTTGCCGAGGGATTGGCCTTTGCCTTGAGCTGAGCCGGCCCATGCATAAGTGTGGTTTGCTCCAGCACAGGTGTAACGCGTGTCTGGGAGTGGGTCATGGCCTTCGCCCACGTGGCATAAGCCTTGGGCTGGAGGCTCTGATCGGGGCGCGGTGCATAGCCGTGATAGGCAAGCTCCGAGTCCGATGCCAGGAGGGGGTTAAATCCGGCCGGTGGCGCTTCAATCGTGGTAGCGCCGGGCAGGTTGGTGGTGTGCTCATTCATTTGCAGAGGGCGTTTCGGCTGGACCTGCTGGAGTGCGCTTTGTGCTATGGCCAGAGGCGCAGCGAGGGCTAGGACCGCCACCAGGGTGGACGACAGATTTTTCATGACTTTTGCTTCCTTTCGGGGAGGTATTTCGGAGGGAAGCGCTTTGAACGGGATGGCGAAGCGTTTCTACGCGAATAGTGAAAGCGCCGGCGAGAACGTTTCAATGTCCCTTAACGACAGAGAGTTGTCTCCGGAGCTTCCGTAGCCTTGAATTTCTTGACTCCAGATTCAAAATCTCGTATTCTGGAGTCCTTGTGCGGTGTTGTGCCCGGTCTGCCCAAAGCAGCGGTTTTTTCCGGGCCGCCTTCTGCCAAGTCCGTTTTTCTGACGTAGTTTAGGTGAGCGGACAGGACAGAGTCAGGAGCCCTTGCGAGGGCAAACCCCGCAGTCTCACCCCAACAGCGATGTTTGGCAGTGGGTGGAATCTTTCCCATGCGATTTGCATGGGTAACACGCTTTGCGCAATGTTTTTGACGGCCGGCGGGAGTTTCGGCCAGAAGTGTTTGAGGGAAGAAAAGAAATGTCGACCTTTGTTCCAAGCGGCAAAAATATTGACCGCAAGTGGTATGTGATTGATGCCGACGGGCAGACCTTGGGCCGCCTGGCCACCAAGGCCGCCAGCGTGCTGAGCGGCAAGCTCAACCCGAAGTACGTGCCCTACATCGATATGGGCGATCACGTCATCGTGATCAACGCCGAAAAGGTGCGCCTTACCGGCCTCAAGACCCAGACCAAGGTCTATCGCCGCTACACCGGTTTCCCCGGTGGTCTGCGCGAAGAGTCCTTCACGCGTCTGCTTGCCCGCAAGCCTGAAAAGATCCTTGAAGAAGCCATCAAGGGCATGTTGCCCAAGTCCAAGCTCGGCCGTGCCATGGGCTCCAAGCTCAAGGTCTACCGTGGCGATACGCACCCCCACCAGTCGCAGACTCCGGTCGCGATGCCGGTGGCATAACGACTAAGTGAAGGCCGTCCTGCGGAAGGTCGGCAGAGAGAGATAAGAGAAAAGAATGGCAGATCTGGTTCAGTATTACGGCACAGGCCGCCGCAAGTCGGCGATCGCCCGCGTCTTTCTGCGTCCTGGAACGGGCGAGTGGAAAGTGAACGGCAAGGCGTTCGATGTGTACTTCGTCACTGAGCAGCAGCGCGTCGCAGCCAAGCGTACCCTGGTTGTGGCCGATGTTGCTTCGAGCTTCGATGTCCTCGTGACCGTGAAATCGGGAGGCGTCGCTGCCCAGGCCGATGCGGTCAAGATGGGCTGCGCTCGCGCGCTGATCGAGTTCAATGCTGAGCTCCGCAAGACCCTCAAGGCTGAAGGTCTGCTCACCCGCGACGCTCGCGTTAAGGAACGCAAGAAGTACGGCCAGAAGGGTGCCCGTAAGCGGTTCCAGTTCAGCAAGCGCTAACGCGCTGCGGTGGTTAGTGCTTCGTTCCTCGTGGCTAGCAAGGTAGGCCCGAAAACGAATCACTAACCAAGAACCACGAATCACTGTTTTTCAATCCCCCGCGACAGCGGGTTAAATCCGGGTAACAGAAATGTAAGCCCGGATGCAATTCACAGAGGAGATCAATGGCCACGATCACAATGAAGGAGCTGCTCGAAGCGGGTGTTCACTTCGGGCATCAGACCAAGCGCTGGAACCCCAAGATGAAGGAATACATCTTCGGTGAGCGCAATGGGATCTACATCATCGACCTGCAGAAGACGCTTAAGCTCTTCAAGGATGCATCCAGGTTCGTCACGGACCTTTGCGCGGGCGGCAAGACGATTCTCTTCGTCGGCACCAAGCGCCAGGCCCAGGACGCCGTTGCGGAAGAAGCGACGCGTGCCAGCATGCCTTACATCAACCAGCGTTGGCTGGGCGGCTTGCTCACCAACTGGGTGACTGTGCAGAAATCGGTGAAGCGCCTTCAGGAACTCGATGATATGGCTACCGATGGCCGTTATGACCTCCTCACCAAGAAGGAAGTCATTCGCCTCGAGCGCGAGCGCAAGCACCTTCAGGCGAACCTCGCCGGCATCAAGAACATGAAGCGTCTGCCGGACGCCCTCTTTGTCGTCGACTCCAACAACGAGGCCATTGCCGTCAAGGAAGCCCGCAAGCTCGGCATCCCCGTTGTCGCCGTCGTGGATACCAACTGCGACCCGACCGTGGTCGACTACGTGATTCCCGGCAACGATGACGCCTTGCGCGCCATCCGCCTCTTCACCTCGAAGATTGCCGACTCCGCCGCTGAGGGCGTCAACCTCGTAGGCGATAAGGCCTTCGCCGATGAGACCGCAGACGTGATCCCGGTCGAAGAAAGCCCCGTTGAGACCGCATCCACTGAGGACTTCAACCTTGAAGCGGCCCTGGGCGGCGGTATCCGCAAGGCTCCGGCGGCCGTTGCGGCGCTGCTCGAAGAAGCAGAGGCAGCTGAAGGCGGCGTTTAATCTTTCTTGCGCGCTTCAGCGCGCATACTGAAGAGCGTGGCCGCGAGTAACAGGTGCCACGCTCTTCGTTTCTCCGCGCTTCATGCGCGGCCCACGCACACAAGATCGGAATGAGAAACGAGAAGGAAGCGAGATGACGACGGTGAGTGAGAAGATCGATGCAAAACTGGTAAAGGAACTTCGCGATAAGTCCGGCGCGCCCATGGGCGACTGCCTCAAGGCTCTTCAGGAGTCCAAGGGCGACATCGAGGAAGGATTCGTCGTGCTCCGCAAGCGTGGAATGGCTTCGGCGCAGAAGAAGGCCGCCCGCTCTACGAATGAGGGCTCCATCGGCACCTATATCCACGCTGGCGGCAAGATCGGCGTACTCCTGGAAATCAACTGCGAGAGCGATTTCGTCGCCCGCACCGAAGACTTCCAGGACCTGATGAGAGACATCTCCATGCATATCGCGGCCACCGATCCCCGCTATATCAAGCCGGAAGACGTGACCATCGAAGACCTCGAGCGCGAGAAGGAAATCTATCGCGCCCAGGCCGCCGCAACCGGCAAGCCTGCTCCAGTCGTCGAAAAAATTGTCGATGGCAAAATGGCCAAGTTCTATGAAGAGGTCTGCCTCCTTGAGCAGCCCTTCATCAAGGAACAGTCCGTCAGCATCAAGGAACTGATCGCGCAGAAGGTCGGTAAGCTCGGTGAAAACATCACTGTCCGCCGCTTCGCCCGCTTCAAGGTCGGCGCTCCTGACTGGACCGTCTCCCAGACCAAGGCCGTCGAAACCGCCGCTGAGTAAGCGGAAACCACATCCAGCCAAAAGCCCGGAGCATTGCTCCGGGCTTTTCTATTTGCATTGCGCGCAATCTTTCGCACGAAACAGCGCCATACTCTCTCGAAATTGGCTACAATTGACCCCTCCCCAAAGTCATTCTTTTTTCGGAGGTGGGCCCTTGCCGCGTTTCCGAGTTCTGGTCCTCACATTATGTACGCTCCTGTCGTGCCTGGCTGTGATCGCGGCAATCTCTGGTTGCGACACTATCCGTAACGAATGGTACAAGCAGCCGCTTCAAAGGGTGCTGCTCGAAAACAGTTTTATTGGTGACATCCCTGCACGCGCGCGTGCGACTGCCATGCACAAGGTGAATCTCTCCGGATGTCCCGGCGACTTTATCTCTGCCTATAACCAGTACATTCATGCGTGGGAAGAAGTGGCCTCCGCCGAGGATGAGAGCATAAGGTTGCAGGGCCAGACGGGGGCTGTAATCGGCGCCAGCATCGAGGCATGGCTATCGAACTCGGCCCAAACCCCTCTGAAAGATCATTCCGACGCAATGTCACAGGCGAGCAGTCACGTCAACGACGCTCATACAGATGTCGCAAAGGCCCGGCAATCTTTCGAGGATGTGACCCGAAAATATGGCCTTCAGCCTTAACCCGAGGCGCGCTCCCGTTGCACTTGTTCGCTGATCGCTTTCCGGCACGACCGCGCGGCGCTATGTCATACTCAGAGCAGCATGTATAAGCGGATCGTTCTGAAGCTCTCAGGAGAAGCCCTCGCCGGCGAGCGCGGCTTTGGCCTTAACGCCGAAAAAGTCATCGAAACCACTGCCGAAATTGCCGAGCTTCATGCACTCGGCGTCGAAGTCGCTGTAGTTGTCGGCGGCGGCAATATCTTTCGCGGGGTAGCCGAGCACGCCAAAGGCATGGATCGCGTCAGTGCGGACAATATGGGCATGCTAGCCACCATCATCAACGCAATTGCTCTGCAGGACGCTCTTGAGCAGCACGACGTCCAGTGCCGCGTTATGACTGCCGTTTTCATGAACCAGATTGCAGAGCCGTATATTCGCCGCCGCGCTGTCCGCCATCTCGAAAAGGGAAGGGTAGTCGTCTTCGCCGCCGGCATCGGCAATCCCTTCTTCTCCACAGACACAGCAGCCAGCCTGCGCGCCATGGAGATCAAGGCCGACGTCCTGCTGAAAGGCACCAAGGTCGACGGCGTTTACTCCGCCGACCCTAACCTCGATGCCACCGCCGTCAAGTACGACCAGATCACCTATATGGAAATCCTCGGCAAAGGCCTCAAGGTCATGGACCTCACCGCCGTCAGCCTCTGCAAAGACAATAATCTTCCCATGGTCATCTTCAACATGAACCAGCCGGGCAACATCAAGCGTGTCGTCATGGGGGAGAAAGTCGGCTCGCTCGTCACCGCGTAGCCGAACCAGTTGCACGGCCTGTAACCCCCCAGGCCGCGCAAAATCATTGAGCTAACTCTCTTTTCCTCCTTGCGTTTTGTATCGTGGCATCCGTCGGAGCCGTCTAATTGCTAGTGGAGATGCGTAAGCCAGACCGGCTGAATGCGTTGACCGGCCTGCGCGCCTTCGCGGCCATCAACATTGTTCTCTTTCATTTCTCCAATCCCCAGTGGTTCGGCATCTTCGCGCCCATCGTCAATGCCGGTTATGCCTCCGTCAGTTTTTTTATCCTGCTCTCCGGTTACGTCCTCGCCTACAACTATGCCTCTCGCGCTCGTAGCGGCAAACTCGACAACGTTCGCTTCTGGAAAGCCCGCTTTACCCGCATCTATCCCATCTACCTGCTCAGCCTCATCCTCGCCTGGCGCAACCTGCCCGTCGAATACGGCCAGCACACGCATCCCATGTTCTGGCTTGCAATGATCCTTGCGCCTCTGCTCCTGCAGGGCTGGGTTCCAGAGATCGCCACCTTCCTCAACACGCCCGCCTGGACCATGTCCGCCGAGTGGTTCTTCTACCTCATCTTTCCCTGGCTGGCTAAATGGAAGCTCCCCAACCGCGCGCTACCCATCGTGGGCCGCTTGCTCCTCATCTGGCTCCTGGGCCTCATCCCCGGTACGCTCTACATCATCTTCAATCCTGACCATCTCGCGCACGTCGATCGGTACAGCGAAGGCCCGTGGTTGCAGGCGCTCAAAGACACGCCCATCCCTCACCTCGCAAGCTTTGTCTTCGGCGTCATTATCGCTGGCCTCGATGAACTCATTCCCCGCGACGCCCGCAAGCGAATCCTCCTCGGCCTCTTCGGCTTCGCCGCCATATTCTTCCTGCTCTGGCTTGGCCCCGGAATCCCATACGCCATCATTCATGATGGCCTGCTCATGCCCTTCTTCGGCTGCATCGTCCTCGGTCTCTCCGGCCAGAACATCCTCTCTCGCATCCTCGGCTGGCGGCCTTTCGTCTTCGTCGGCGAATCAAGCTACTGCCTCTACCTCCTCCACTTCAACTTCTGGAATCTGATTCACGACACACATATCCTCGACCACCTCGGCATCGCATGGCTCGATCCCTGGATCAGCTACGTAACCCTCATCGCACTCGCGCTCGCAGCGCTGCATTTCGTTGAAAAGCCCGCGCAAAAGATACTGCGCCGCTGGCTCAATGCATCAGGCGAATCGGGTGAAAAGCCTGTGCAGGAGAGCGTCGAGCTTCGCATTCCACCCCCCTGATCCTGTATATAAATCTCATTGCATATTCGGAAGTTGGTTTCGATGTCCCCTATCTCTCGTCGTAGCTTTCTGCAGTCCACTGGAGCACTCTGCGCCTCCGCTGCTCTTCCACTACCCGCTTTCTCAATTCCTCAAGGAGCCGACGCAGCTGATCCACTTCGCTGGGTCGATGTCCGCATTGGAACCGGCGGCCACGGCCACTGTTTCCCTGGCGCAAGCATGCCTTTCGGAGCCGTGCAGCTAAGCCCAGACACCTACAACTCGGACTGGGACTGGTGCTCGGGCTACCACATCTCTGATGAATCCATCATGGGCTTCAGCCACACGCATCTGAGTGGCACCGGCTGCGGCGATCTCCTCGATTTCCTCGTCATGGCCGGCACTGGCCCGGTAAAGCTCATTCCCGGCCCGCGCTCCAATCCCGAACAAGGCTATCGCTCGCGCTTCTCACACTCCGATGAAGTCTCCGAGCCCGGCTACTACTCCGTGCTCCTCAAAGACCCCAACGTTCGCGCCGAGCTCACAGCAACCGAGCGTACCGGACTGCACAAATACACTTTCCCTGAGAGCAACGACGCATGGCTCATCCTCGATCTCACACATAGCTATCTCAATAACAACAGCTCCGCCGTCTACATCGCTGAGCTGAGCAAACCCGCGCCCGACACCCTCTCCGGAGGCCACGTCACCAAGGCGTGGGGAGACGGCCGTCACTGTTACTTCACGTTGCAACTTTCGCGGCAGCCAGAGAAGATCGTTTTTTACTCCAACGACAAGCCCGTCAGCACGACCTCAAAACTACAGGGCGACAATCTCAAAGCCGTTCTTCACTTCAAAACTCACGCCAACGAAGTCATCTACGTTCGCACCGGCATTTCGGGCGTAAGCGCCGAGGGCGCAGCAAACAATCTTCGCGTTGAACAGCCGGGCTGGGACTTTGACAAAACCCGCGCAGCCGCACAACGAGCCTGGCGTCAGCAACTCTCGCGCATACAGGCTGACTTCGCCACGCCCACGCAGAAGCGCATCTTCTACAGCTCGCTTTATCACATGTCGCTCGGCCCGCAGCTCTTTGACGATGCCGACGGCCAGTATCGCGGCATGGACAATAAAATCCATCAGCTCCCCGCAGGCAAGCACAATTACACTGCTTTCTCGCTCTGGGATACCTTCCGCGCCGCGCATCCCGCTTACACGCTCATCCAGATCGATCGCGTTCCCGATTTCGCCAACACGCTCATCCGCATGGCAGAGCAAAGCCCCGCAGGCATGCCCGTATGGCCTTTGCAGGGATGTGAAACCGGCACCATGACCGGCTATCACTCGGCCAGCGTCATCAGTGAAGCCATCGCCAAAGGTTTTCCCGGCATCGATACCGAAGCGGCTTACCGCGTCATGATGCGCCGCGCCATGGTCGAAAATTATCGTGGGCTCGGCTACTATCGCCAGCTTGGCTATATCCCCGCGGACTGCGAGGAAGAGTCCGTCTCAAAGACCTTTGAATACTGCTATAACGACTGGGCCATCTCGCACGTAGCAGAAAATCTCGGTCACGCGGAAGACGCTGCTCTCCTGCGTAAGCGCTCTACAAACTATCGCCGCTATTTCAACCCAGCGAGCAGCTTCATGGAGCCCAAACTCGAAAACGGCGCATGGGCCCGTCCCTTCGATCCCATCGAGATGGGCCACAGCAAGCAGTGGCACGATTACACCGAATCGAACGCCTGGCAAACCACCTTCGGTGTCATGCACGATCCTGCAGGCCTCATCGCGCTCTTCGGCGGCCGCGAGCCTTTCCTGACCAAGCTTGACGCGCTCTTCACCGTTCCCTCCACGCTGCCGCCTGACGCGCCGCCGGACATTGCCGGTATGGTCGGCCAATATGCTCACGGCAATGAGCCATCGCATCACATCGCATATCTCTTTACCTACGCCGGCGCACCATGGAAGACACAGGCCCGCGTGCGTTCGCTGCTCGACACCATGTACCACGACGATCCTGATGGAATGGCTGGCAATGAAGACGTAGGGCAGATGTCCGCATGGTTCCTCCTTTCCGCGCTCGGTTTCTACGCTGTAGATCCCGTAAGCGGCAACTACGTCGTCGGCTCGCCGCTTGTTAATCATGCCGTCGTCGAACTCGGCGCAGGCAAGCGTCTCACCATCGAAGTCAAGCGCAGCGACCCGTCGCATGCCTACGTGCAATCCTTCACGCTTAACGGCAAGCCGCAGCAGCGAGTGTGGTTCCATCACTCCGATATCGCACAAGGCGGCAGCATCGTCTTTGAGCTCGGCCCCAATCCCAATACCAGCTTCGGCGCAGCCGAAGAACTCGCCCCGCCATCACTGAAACTTGGATAAATTCCGTAATGAATAACTCCCCCCGCAATCTTTCCCGAAGAGATCTTCTTGAGCGCGGCAGCCTCGCCGCGCTCGCACCCTGTCTTCCCGGCATCGCACACGCCGCCGCTTCGCAATCAACAGCCCCGCAGTCAACAGGCGAGCGGCCATCAGCAGCCGATCGCCGTTTCCACTCGGAAGCAGTTGAGCAAACGATCAAGGAAGTCCGCGCCCGCATTGCCGATCCTGAGCTGGCGCGTCTCTTCACCAACTGCTTTCCCAACACGCTCGACACCACCGTCACCCCCGGAACCTTTGACGGCAAGCCCGACACTGTCGTTATTACGGGCGACATTGCGGCCATGTGGCAGCGCGACTCCTCCGCCCAAGTATGGCCGTACCTTCCGCTCGCCAAGCGCGATGAGCCTCTGCGCTCTCTCATCGAAGGCGTCATCCGCCGCCAGGGCCGCCACATTCTCATCGATCCCTATGCCAACGCCTTCATGGCTGACCTTAACGCGCCGCCGCTCGAATGGAGCCGTGCAGACAAGACCGACATGAAGCCCGGTGTCGGCGAGCGCAAATACGAGCTCGATTCGCTCTGCTACCCCATTCGCCTCGCACACGGCTACTGGACGCAGACCGGCGATACGAAGCCTTTTGACGCGCAGTGGCAAAAGGCCATGCAGATCGCCGTTCGTACCATGCGCGAGCAGCAGCGCAAAGGCTCGCTCGGTCCGTACCACTTCCAACGTTCCGCGCCTTCGCCCACAGAAACTCTCGGCGAAAACGGCCACGGCAATCCCGTCAATCCCGTTGGTCTCATCGTTTCCGGTTTCCGCCCATCAGACGATGCCTGCATCTTCCCATTTCTTGTACCGTCAAACCTCTTTGCAGTAACCTCGCTACGACAGCTTGCGGAAATGTCCAGCGCCATCCTGCATGACAGCGCCCTTGCGCAGAGCGCCTCATCGCTTGCCGATGAAGTGGAAACCGCTCTTCGCCAGCACGCTATGGTCTCCACGTCGCAGGGCACGATCTGGGCCTATGAAGTGGATGGCTTCGGCGGCCAGGTCCTCATGGATGACGCCAACGTCCCCAGCCTTCTCGCGCTTCCATACCTCAACAGCTCTCCCGATGCGGCACTCTACGCGCGCACTCGCGCCTTCGTCTGGTCTTCGCGCAACCCCTGGTTCTTCCGCGGCACAGCAGGTGAGGGAATTGGCGGCCCTCATGAAGGCGCAAACATGATCTGGCCCATGTCTCAGACCATCTATGCACTCACCAGCAACTCCGCTGCCGAAATTCGTTCCGCACTCCGCATGATCAAGCTCTCCTCAGCCGGCACCGGCTTCATCCACGAGAGCTACTTTAAAGACGATCCCAAAAACTTCACGCGTACATGGTTTGCCTGGGCCAACACACTCTTCGGCGAGCTCGTCATCACCCTGGCTCGCACGCATCCTGAGTTATTGAACACTTGAACGGCGCTAACGTCGATCTTAAGCGTCGTCTATTAAGAAGTCGGGAGAATCGAATGGCCGAAAACTCCACCCTCATTCCGGCAGCAGAACTCGCGGCGAAGAATAAAGCGCAGCTTCCCAACGAGAGTCCCGAATATCGCTTGGCCCGCAACGCGCTCCTCGCTGAGGAAATCGAGCTCCGGCGACACATTGAGCGCGTCGCCGCTCTCCGGCGCACCCTCCCTCCGGGGGGTAAAGTTCTCGAAGACTATGCCTTTCAAGGCCCCAATGGCGTAGTCCATCTCTCCCAGCTCTTCGGCGATAAAGACACTCTCGTTATCTACAGCATGATGTTTGGCCCGCAACGCGAGCGAGCATGTCCCATGTGCACCGCCATGCTCACCTCATGGGATGGAACTGCCAGAAACCTGCGTGAACGTGTCGCTCTTGCTATCACCGCACGCTCTCCGATTGAGCGCCTTCTCGACTTCAAACAGGAACGTGGCTGGCAAAACCTGCAACTTTACTCAGATACCCAGGGCGACTACACCCGAGCGTATGTCGACTCCGGCGACGGCGACATGCCGGGCCTCAGCATCTTCACTCGCCGTGATGGTATCGTTCACCACTTCTGGAGCGGAGAGATGAGCGGTGAGATGGCAGATCCCGGCCAGGACCCACGCGGAGCACCCGATCTAGATCCCTTATGGACGATCCTCGACCTGACACCTGCAGGCCGAGGATCCACCTGGTACCCAAAGCTTGAATACACCAGCCTCACAACAATTAAGTAGTCTAGAAGCTGTGATGGAAGAGTTCCATGCGGCGGACGGATCGATCTTGGGTCTGGAGATGTATCCGACGAAGTGAGCGGTTGGGATTGAGGAGCGACGTTCTCCTCAATCCCAACTTGATTCCGTTACCGTAAGACACACGGGTTATGGAAGCTTTTCAATTTCATCCCGTAATGGCTTGTAATTGGACGCGATTGTTTGTTTGGCTACACTCATGGCGTCTGCTGCTTGGTAGGGGCTAAGACCGGGTACTCGGTTAGACATTACAATCTGAGCCGCTCGTAGTTCTTCTAACTCATCGACAATTTTAAGCAAAACGTCTTTGGTAGGCATGTTGATTCCTTTCACTCTCCGAGGTGTTATGCGCAGGATACACCCGTCAGTCATGATTGAATTTTGCGATCAAGTTTCGAGGTTGGCATCCGGTGGGCCGCTCTTGTCCCAATGATCCCATCCAATAGTCGGACCAGGTGGCCTAGGTTTCCACGTGTAACAGAAACTGGTGACATGAATCCTATCCATGAAGTCCTTGTATTCGATGTATCCATAAAAGTGTATGAACGACTGGCTGTGACCAATGCGATCAATCTCATATTGGTCAAACTTTCTATAGAGCCGGGTTGAGCAATTAAAGGTATCTGAGTTGGCCGGAATTACTGAGGGGATATTAAACATCGCTTTAGTCTTCAGCCAGGACGGAGCTTTGAAAGCAGGCGGCTCTGCCGAATCCGTGAGCATAAAATCTGCTGTGCTGCTTTCGTGAAATGAAACAGTTGCACCATGATAGATAACCTTGAACTCAACAACTTGAGTCATGACTTCTACTTTCTTGATGTCAAATGGCAAGACTTCAACGAACATCCTGCCACGTTCCTTGTTGATGAGTAGATCAACGTTTTCCTTGGCAGCGTCTGCGCTCTTCTTTGCTACTGCAACAGAATCGCTCAGTGTTTTTGTCTGAAGTCTCATTGTGTTGAGGGTGCGCCGCATGATGATTCGCTGGTGTCGCATCTCGCTCGCCTGTTTTCGCAGGAATACAAGAGTGCAGACTCCGACAGAAACACCCCCAATGCCGACGACACCAAGAACGATGCTGATTACGAACGCAGTAATATCGTAAGCATCCCTAGTGGGAGCATGGATAACTGTCACATCGGCCTGAATGTGTTGCTGGTCGTTGGATTTAAGGGGTGCGCCTGGCTGCTGTTGAGCTTCGGCCTGTAATTTGTCGGAACAGTAATAGGCGCAGACTATCGTCAGCACAATCCCGAACTTCATTAAACCTTTGAGCATGATGGCGAAAATGTATCACAGGTACATCGACATGACGCTAGTCAAAAAGTGAACCTTGCGCTACAGGTTCAACCACATTCGTCTCTGTCTTTTCCGGGAAAACTCACAACAGATAACACTAAAAGTGCATCCACGTTTCATTTCGTCCCTGCTAATGTGGCTTGGGGGAGTCATGGAACTACGGGCCATTCTTAAGGAAATAGACAAAGAAATCGCACTCTTACAACACGCTCGCGCCTTGCTCACTGAGAGCGCGAAGCCATCACTCAAAGCTGCCAAACGAAAGAGGAGAAGTCCAGAGGTCCGTAAGCGCATGGCGGACGCACAGCGTAAGCGATGGGCAGGCACGAAGTACAGCCAAAAAGCATAGAAAGCCCCGACATCTTTTTATATCCGGCTGGCGACCTCTACTGACGCCGGGATTGTGGCCCTTGAACGAGATTGCTCAGAAACGTTTTGGCTGCGCGACTAAGATTCCGCTATAAGGCAAGATCAAACGGCGGAAGGGTGTAAATGAGCAAATATGCAGAGTTGCAGGTTTCGACTGATGGCGAATACGTCAGCCTATTGATGAAATCCTTTGTTGTTTTCGAGAGCCTACAACTGGCTTGGGAGGTAAAGACTAAACATAACCTCGAAGGCCCGGACACGGGGGAGGCGGTCATACTTAGGGGAGAGCCTATGCGGATCACAGGTATTTGGGAGAAGGATGTAGCACATGACCCCTCACACCTAAATATCTGCCTAACCGCATTCCTCGAACGCGCGCGTCCAGCGAATACATAGATAAGACTTTTTAGGGATAAAGCACGGCTGCTAGTCGAACAACCCCGGCGAATCATGTGGACGTTGCGGACAGTGAGCAAAATTGCTCAGAAGCATTGGTGCAACGCGGTTACGATTCTGCTGCAAGCCCAAAAATCTAGCAGCGGAGGGACACGCGATGTCATCTGACGTGAAGTTCCATCACAGACAGAACAACTTTGGAGGCCATGATTCTATTTGTACTGCGTGCCTTGTGACGGTGGCATGTGTAGAGGATGAATCGGAGTTTGCTTACCGTGAATCCCAGCACGTCTGTGATTCGATCAATTTGTACTGGGCTAGTCAAGACCGTCTGTCTGTACTTGTGGCGGATGAAGAAGCCGCGGCCCATTCCCTTTCAGCGGTGAAACTCTCCAGGCCTTCATAGTCTCTGCATCTGGAGTTCTCAAGAGGTCAACCGGCAACTGCACAGGGTCCGACGGCGCTAACCATCGATCGTGATCCTTGCGCTCTATGATGTGCGGACTGCGATTGTGAAATGGCTCGAGCACTTCGTTAAGATTCGACCGTAACGATTGCAAAGCTATCAATGATTGTCTGCTCGTCTCTACTCTTCCACCGATCCATAGGGCACCAAAGGGGAACAGGCGCAAATTCTTCCAGACGAGTCAACCTGTGAAGCGGTACTCTCTCGAATCGCCGACACGGAAACCGCGCGGAATAGCGGTGGATTTATAGAGTCCTACAAAGCATTCATGTCGATAGCGTCCCACCATATATCCCACCATATAACTGTGTTTGCTGCACTGCTACCGGCACTGACGCAGTTGCTTTCGGGCAACTGACTCCAGCCATTGTCATGCATTCTCATGCGCCCTGCATTGTGTCATGCAAAACACGCCAAACACGCTAAATTCGCGGGATTCCATAGCCTATTAGGCAATACGGTATTTCTGTATGTTCAATGATTTCAATAATTTGTCAATGGAATGAATGAGATAGAGAGCGTTATGGCGGAGAGACTGGGATTCGAACCCAGGTTAGAGTTTCCCCTAAACACGCTTTCCAAGCGTGCGCCTTCAGCCACTCGGCCATCTCTCCAGGAAACAATTCGTCTATATGAATTTAACACAATCTGACATCCCTCATGCTGCCCCGAAAACTCTTGGCTGAAACCGTTTACTCGCACTCGCCCACTCGTTTATAGTTGCCCCTTGCTTGCAATCTCGCCTTATCTGCACGCTTTGTATGCGTACTTATCTCAGACCTGAACTTGTGAGGGAATCTATGGCTGGCATCTCGCGTCGAGACATGCTCTCTGGCGGAATCGCTCTATCCGCATCTTCTATCCTCGCCCGCAATGCCTGGGCACGCACCGCCGCCGCACTGGGCCAGCTCGACGACCCCTCCGCCGCCACTCCCGCCATCGCACCCCGCGAGAAGCTTCTCTTCGACTTCGACTGGAAGTTCATCTTCGGTCATGGGTCTGACCCCGCCAAAGACCAGGGCTTCGGCACCGGTCAGGGCGACTTCTCCAAAACCGGCGAATTCGAATTCTCCAAAGTAAAACCCGACCCCAAACATTGGAAATTCGATGAATCCAAATGGCGCACCGTCAACCTGCCGCATGACTGGGCCGTCGAGCTGCCCTTTGTTCGTGACGACGAGCAAAATTCTCACGGCTTTAAGCCCCTCGGCCGCCGCTATCCTGAAACCTCCATCGGCTGGTACCGCCGCCTCTTCGACATCCCCGCATCCGACCAGGGCAAGCGCGTCGTCATCGAGTTCGACGGCGCCTTCCGCAGCGTTCTCGTCTTCGTCAACGGCTGCTTCATCGGCCGCAATGACAACGGCTACGCGCCCTTCCGCTTTGACCTCACTGACTTCCTCCACTTCGGCCAGAAGAACGCCATCGTCCTCCGCGTCGATGCCTCCTTCGGCGACGGCTGGTTCTACGAAGGCGCAGGCATCTATCGCCATATCTGGCTCACCAAGACCAGTTCCATCCACCTCGGCCAGTGGGAAAGCTACGTCCGCACCGATCTCAAAGACTCCGCGGCATCGCTCTCACTCGGCGCCATCGTTGAAAACCAATCCAAAGATTCCGCGTCGGCTCGCGTCACCTGGAAAATCCTCGACGCCAAAGGCGCAACCGTAGCGACAGCAGAATCGCCAGCACAAACCATCGCCGCCGATGGCTCCGCAACCTATACCGCCACGGCCAAGCTAACGAATCCCGCTCTCTGGTCGCCGGACTCGCCAAACCTTTACTCGGCAGTTGTTACGGTGGAGCAATCTGGTAAACCCATCGATGCCGAGCGCATTCAATTCGGCGTCCGTCACGCACTCTTCACCGCAGACAAGGGTTTCTTCCTCAACGGCCAGCCAGTCAAAATCATGGGCACCTGCAACCACCAGGACCACGCCGGCGTCGGTGCTGCTCTTCCGGATCGCCTTCAGTGGTTCCGCCTCGCCGCGCTCAAGGAAATGGGCGGAAACGCCGTCCGCACTTCGCACAACGCTCCCACGCCTGAGTGGGTCAACGCCTGTGACCACATGGGCATGATGATGATGTGCGAAACCCGCATGATGAGCTCCAATCCCGAAGGCCTCGCGCAGCTCGCCATCATGATCAAGCGCTATCGCAACTCGCCCTCCATCATCCTCTGGTCCGTCGGCAATGAGGAATGGGTTCTCCAGAGCCAGCAGCCTGACATCGGCGCAAAAATTGCCGGCACTATGGTCCGCCTCTGCCATGAGCTCGATCCCACCCGCGTAGTCTCCGCCGCCGTCAACGGCGATAACAAAGCCGGCGTCTCAGAAGCCTTCGACATCATCGGCTTCAACTACAACCTCAAGTACCCCGACGAATACCACAAGAACAATCCGAAGATGGCCGTTTACGGCTCCGAAACATCCTCCGCCATCTGCACACGCGGCGAGTACTCCACAAACAAACTCCGCAACACTGTCAACTCCTACGACGGCGTCGTCTCCTGGGGCGAAACCCCCGAAGAATGGTGGAAGTTCTACGGCACACGCGAATGGCTCGCTGGCGGCTTCGCATGGACCGGCTTCGACTATCGCGGTGAGCCCACGCCCTACGGCTGGCCTTCCGTCAACTCGCAGTTCGGCATCCTCGACATGTGCGGCTTTCCCAAGGACTACAACTTCTACTACAAGGCCTGGTGGGGAACTCAACCCTCGCTGCATATCTTTCCGCATTGGAACTGGCACGGCCGCGAAGGTGATGAGATCCCCGTCTGGGCCTACTCCAACGCCGATGAAGTCGAGTTGCTCGTCAACGGCAAGAGCCTCGGCAGCCAGAAAGTTCCGCACCTCGGGCACGTCGAATGGAAGGTTCGTTACGAGCCTGGCGTCATCGAAGCCCGCGCCAGCAAAGACGGCAAAGTTATCCTCACAGAAAAGCGCGAAACCACCGGCGATCCCGTCTCCATTCGTCTCACGGCAGACCGTACCGAGATCGACGCCGACGGCGAAGACCTAGCCATCCTCAAGGTCGAAGCTCTCGACGCTGAGGGCCGCCACGTTCCCACTGCAGATAAGAAGCTCTTCTTCAAAGTCTCGGGCGCGGGCGCGCTCATCGGCGTAGGCAATGGCGATCCCAACTGCCAGGAGAGCGACAAAGGCCCCGAGCGCTCGCTCTTCAATGGCCTCGCGCAAGTCATCCTGCAAAGCACCAAGACACCCGGCACAATCGAGATCGAAGCCGTTCAAGACGGTTGGGACGGCGGCACCCTCAAATCAGCAAAGCTCACTATCACCACAAAGCAGGTCACCCTTCGCCCGTCGGTAGCGTAGCCTCTTCGCACTACTACACAATGGGTGCCCCAGGTCCCTCGCATTTGGGGACCTGGGATGAATGCGGAGCGAAGGAGTTGCTTTAGTATTCCGAGAATTACGGATTGCAACTCCTACGTAGTTGCAGACATTTGATCCTGCGTTATAATCGCGCCGTGAAATCTGTCGCAATGCTCGCTCTGTTGACCTTCGCAGCGACCTGCGCTGCGCAGAATCCCTGCGTGCCCGGTGCCGTCCCACAAGCAGCGCAACAAGCCACATTCGCCCAGGCCGAGTTGCGTAAGGCTTCGTACGAGGAGATGGACACGAAAATTCCCGCTGCAACAAGTACACATACGCGGGAACTGAAGGACGCCTTAACTCGCACAGCAGACGCAGCTTTCGCCTGTGCTGGATCAGACGCAAATCCCGCCACCCTGCAAGACACACTCGCAAAAGCCCTTCACGCTAATCCGCCACAGCCGCCAGGCAACACTGCGATTCAGAACAACGATCCCCGCTACACAGAAGTCCTCGGCTCCTACGGCCACAATCTGTTAGTGCAAGTGAGTCGCCCTACCAATGTTTCCGGACTTATCGCCGTCCAGTTCTCCATCAACATCGAGTGCGGCAACGACAACATGCTCCTGGTCTACGCTCTGCGTGATGGGTCGTGGAAGCGTCAACTTCGCTGGCAGGCAAACAAACTCGATCAAATATCAGACGCCTTCGGAGACTTTTTCCTCACTGCATTTCTTCCAGGTCAAAACGGCTCATGGCGCCTAGCGGTCGCACACGGAACTCCCTGGTGTACATCTCGATTCAGCGTCTTCGATATCGATGTCCTCGCGCCTGGTAGTAGTGCAGATGTTCCTCGCATCGTGTGGCATATGAGAAGAGATTATTCGCTCGGGGATGCTGAGATTACATTGAAAGCTAATGGCAACACGTTCGATCTACGCCTGAATGCCGACGAGATGGAATTTGTTGAAACCAGTTCCGAGCGGCGTGTCATCTATCGCTACCAGGTAACGGACAACGGCGTCCAACGGATCGGTCCCATCGCCAATCACGCGCGTGGCTTCGTCGAAGAGTGGATTTCAGCGCCGTGGGAGGAGTCACGCAACCTCACGGCATCGGAAAATATCTCCGATCTGGAAAAGGTTCACGACGAATTGAATCCGCCCATTAAGCCAGACGATAAGCAATTTCTCTCACACGGTTCCGGCCCCGTCCGGGCCTGCACCACTCCAGGAGTCTTTCAGGTAGAGATGAGTTCAGTACTGGAAACCAGCGTCCCCGGCAAAAGCGCGATGGATTCAAAGGGTCTGCCAAGCCGTTACTTCCACATCCGCGAAGGAAAAGACGGCTACACCATGCTCTCCGCACCCATCCAACCGGACCCGACTTGCACCGGGCCCGATCTAATGCATTCAGCAGGGAACTAGGATTTACTTTTCGCATACTCCTTCAGCAACTCATCCACCTCTGCATACCCACACGGAATCTCAACGCCATCCAGACTCGTCCCAGCCCTCAGCAGCGGTTCAACCCACTCCGGCGTCCGCCGCCGCTTCCAGTACGAATCCACGCAAGCCCGCACCGCAAGCTGCAGCGCAGTTCGCCCGTCGCCATCCAGCGCATTCACCGGAGTTCTGTGCTCAATCAGCAACTTCATCGCCTCCTGCTGCCCGCGCCATGCCGCCACATGCAGCGCCGTCGAATCCTTCGCAATCTCAAAGTACCCATCACCCTCATACAACGCATCTGATCGCACACCCAACTCCAACAGCCGCTTCATCCCTTCTGTATTTCCATTGCCCGCGAATTGCGCTAGCAGCGTTCCGCCTGCCTTCACTAACTCTGTCTGCAATCCCGGCTCCTCCGCAAGCAAACCCCGAATCGCATCATCGTCTGCCAGCGCACACACGGCTTCCAGCCGATGCACGCCCTCCAGCTTTGTATCGATTCCGCGCTCTGCAAACAGCTTCAACACATCTCCGCGCCCGCGCCGCGCAGCCAGCATTGCCGCTGTAAAGCCAAACTTGTTTTTCAACGTCACATCGCCGCCATGGTCCAGCAGCACCGCAATCGCCTCGGTCCAGTTGTCGCGCTTTACCGCATGGTGCGTTGCGGAAAATCCCCAGTGATTCATGCCGTTCGGATCGGCTCCGTAGCTCAATGCCAGCTTCAAACCCTCAAAGTCATGCCAGTCTGCCTTACGTATCAGAATCGTAGCCATCGCTGTCGCGTTAAACTTCCCGCTCTTCAGCAGAATGTCCAGCACCGTGTTGTCGTACCCCTCCGATACGTGATAAGCCGTCTCGCCGTCATTCACATCTGCACCAAACTCCAACAACAGCTTCGTCAGCTCCGCATTCCGTGCCAGAGCCGACGCGCCATACATCACAGCCTCAAACTCATCCTTAGGCCCAATGTCATACACGTAGTGTTGGAACCATCCAGTATTCGCATCCGCGCCCGCCTCTAGCAGCGCCCGCGCCGTCTTCACAAAGGCATCACTCTTCGTTTCATCCAGCCGCAGATACCGCGAGAAGCACAAATACGTCAGCGCATCCCATCCATGATGCCCACCTTTAGCAGTCGCCAGGCCGTCATCCGCAGCCAGAAACCGCCGCACAGTTGCTTCATCTCCTAGCACTGCAGCCGTATAGATACTCGCAGTCGCGGTCCCCGGCTCCCGCACCAGAATTGCATTCGCCTCATCCAGCGTTCCATCTGTATGACTGCTGCCATCCGTCGGCACAGTCGCGGAAACCAAGAACGCAGCCACGGGATCATCCATCTCAGCCACAACCCGCGCCACTCTCAATCGCTCAATCTCCGCAGCAAACTTCTGCCAGCTTGGAAAGCCATGCTCGCGCGCAATCACCAGTTGCGCATTCGTTAAGGAAGCCATACTCTCGCGCGAAGCAGATTGCCCCGCACGCGTCAAAGCTTCGCCCTCACCATCGCGCCACGCGCGCAGCAGTTCTTTGGCTTGTTTCTTGTATTGTTCAAGGTTTGGACGAGCAGGAAGACTCTTAATAGGCAATGCGCCAGACGAATCAGACATACGAAGCTCCTTTCGGTATGCGCCCGGAATCCGCACTGATCAGGCAGGAAAGAAGTTTCGTTTCAATTGTCTTGCTCTAAGGTGGGCACGGCCCTTTCCGCGGACTGGATGCGCCCTTCGCGCTGCCATCAAATTACCGCAGCCACGCCGCTGCGTCAACCGTCCTCACCCTATACATTGGAATCATGTCGCAAGCCATCCAGCCCGACCAGGTCTCTTCAGATTGGAGAAGGGAACTGCGCGCCATGATCGTGCTCGCCCTCCCTGTCGTCCTCAGTGAAATCGGCTGGATGCTCCAGTCCATCGTCGACACCATCATGGTCGGTGGTCTCGGTCCCTCCGCCATCGGAGCCGTCGCTCTCGGCAATGCCGTCTACTACACCCCGTCCATGTTCGGTTTCGGCCTTCTTCTCGGCCTCGATACCCTCGTCTCGCAAGCCTACGGCCGGGGCGATCACGAAGCCTGCCATCACTGGCTCGCCCAGAGTGTCTATCTCGCCTGTATCATCACCCCGCCGCTCATGCTCTTCGGCATCGCTTTCAGCTTAGGTTTTGCCCACATCGGCATCGCGCCATCCGTCGCCATTCCCGCCGGTGCTTACCTCCGCATTCTCACGCTGGGAACCCTCCCGCTGCTCCTCTACGCCGCCGCCCGCCGCTATCTTCAGGGCGTAGGCCAGGTCCGGGTCATCACCGTCGCCTTCGTCTTCGCCAATATCCTCAACTGGTTCGGCAACTGGGCCCTCATCTACGGCAAATTCGGCTTTCCCCGTCTCGGCGTTCCCGGCTCCGCCATCTCCACCTGCGTTGCGCGCGTTTCCATGGCTGCCATCCTCTTCTTCTACGCCTGGCGCTACGAGGCACGGCGTGGCCATCCGCTCTTCCGCCACTGGGCGCGCATCAGTCTGCTTAAAATCTGTCAGCTCGCGCGCCTCGGCGCACCCGCCGCCGGCCAGATTGTCCTCGAAGTCGGCGCATGGAACCTCGCCACTCTCGCCGCCGGATGGCTCACCCCCGTCCAGCTCGCCACCCACCAGATCGCACTTAATTACGCATCTTTCACCTACATGGTGCCCCTCGGCTTGTCCTCAGCCGCAGCCGTCTCTGTCGGCCACGCCATCGGAGCGGGAGACGTAGCAAAAGCCCGCCGCGCCGGCTGGCTCGCCATTGCCCTCGGTGTTGGCTTCATGCTTCTCGCCGCCATCGCTTTTTTCGTTGCCCCCGGCCCGCTCATCGCCCTCTACACCCGCGACGCCGCCGTCATGGCCGTCGGCCCCAGCCTTCTCGGCCTCGCCGCCATCTTCCAGGTCTTCGATGGCATCCAGGCCGTCTCCACCGGCGCTCTCCGCGGTCTCGGAGAAACCCGTGTCGCCATGTGGGCCAACTTCTTCGGCTACTGGCTCCTCGGCCTGCCCCTCGGCATCGCCTCCTGCTTCCTGCTCCATTGGGGCATTTACGGCCTCTGGATCGGCCTCACCGTCGCTCTAATCGTCATCTCCGTCATCCTCATCTACCGCTGGAACCGCGACTCCAACCGAAGTCTCTCAGTCTCATAGTCTTCAGCCCCTGTTTTCCCCACTCATCCCTCGTCCCCATTTCGGGACTCACCCTCGCCAACACCCCTCCATAAATGGCCCTCATCGCGGGACATCGCACCATTTACGCGGATATAATCGGTATACAGCTAGCGCGGCGGACATTTTTGCTTGCGTAGACTTCTTTTTTAAGGGGATCCCGCCAAATGGCGACAGGAGACCTGGTCCTGGGTCAAGAACAGGGCCAATCTAGCGCACAGCAGCGCGTTGTAAACGACTTCAGCATCAACGTAGCAACGGTGAACGGGTCCGGCTCGCAATCCGCCAATAGCGTTCTGTTGAAAAGCATCTTCGGAATGGGAGTTCCCGTCAGTGGAAAAAATCTCTTCCCGTCGAACATCGCCGGACTGCCCACTTGGTACACCATTCGCGCCAGCAAAGACGGCTACGTAGCCCGCAAGCGCGTTTCGGAAGTACTGGTGGCAATGAACCCAGAAACAGCCAAGAGCGATATCCTTGCTCTTCCCGCCGGTGCAGTCGCCATCTACGATGAGAGTCTCAACCTCAAGCAGTATCGCGATGATGTCGTCTGTTACCCCGTTCCTTTCGACAAGATCACCGCAGCCGTATGCCCTGAGGCCAAGCTCCGCAAGCTCGTCAGGAACATGGTCTATGTGGGCGTCGTCGCGCAGCTTCTCTCGCTTGATCTCACCGTCATCGAGCAATCGGTCAAGAAGCAGTTTGCCAAGAAGCAAAAAGTTTTCGACCTGAACTATGGCGCCGTCAAGGCCGGCTTCGATTTCGCGCAGGAAAAGCTCGTCAAGCAGGACCCCTACGCCATCGAGCACATGAACCAGACCGCCGGCAAAATCATCATCGATGGCAACGCGGCCTGCGGCATGGGCGCGGTCTTCGCGGGTGTCACGGTTGTCGCGTGGTATCCCATCACGCCCTCCACTTCACTCATTGAAGCCACCTCGGACCTGCTTAAGAAGTTCCGCGTCACTCCGGAAGGCAAAGCCACCTTCGCCGTCATCCAGGCAGAAGATGAGCTCGCCGCCGTCGGCATGGTCCTCGGCGCAGGCTGGGCAGGCGCTCGCTCCATGACCTCCACCTCCGGCCCCGGCATCTCGCTCATGGCAGAGTTCGCCGGCCTCGGCTACTTTGCTGAGATCCCCGGCGTCATCTTCGACGTGCAGCGCACCGGCCCCTCCACGGGCATGCCCACGCGCACCTCGCAGGCGGATCTGCTTTCCACTGCTTTCCTCTCGCACGGTGACACCAAGCACATTATCCTGCTCCCCGGCTCCGTCAAGGAGTGCTTCGAGTTGAGCCACGATGCCTTCGATCTCGCCGAGCGCATTCAGACTCCGATCTTCGTCCTCACCGATCTCGACCTCGGCATGAACAACTGGATGTCCGAGCAGTTCGATTACCCGGAGACTCCACTCGATCGCGGCAAGATTCTTACTGCGGAAGATCTCAATAAGCTCGGCAGCTTCGCCCGCTACAAAGACGTCGACGGCGACGCCATCGGCTGGCGCACCCTGCCCGGCACTCGCCATAACAAGGCCGCCTACTTCACTCGCGGCTCCGGCCACAATGAATCCGCCGGCTACACAGAGAAGCCTGAAGAATACCTCGCCGTAATGGATCGCCTCTCGCGCAAGTTCGAGAACGCGCGCAAGCTCGTCCCCGCTCCCATCCTTGAAAGGAACGTCGGTTCAAAGGTTGGCGTCATCGCCTTCGGCACCACCGACTTCGCCCTTAAGGAAAGCCTCGACGAGATCAAGAAGCGTTACAACGTGGATGTCGATTACCTCCGCATCCGCGCCTATCCTTTCGCACATGAGATTCACGACTTCGTCGCCTCGCACGAGCGCGTCTACATCGTGGAGCAGAATCGAGACGCACAGCTCCTGAGCCTGCTCAAGCTCGACCTGCCCGCCGAACAGGCCGTCAAGCTCCGCTCCATTCTCCATTACAACGGTCTGCCGATCGATGCCCTCAGCATCACGGAAGAGTTTGCAACCCGGGAAGGTCTGTAACAGGGCACGGCTGGTAGGCCGGGGATTTATCCCCGGCCTACCAGCCACAAGAAAAGTTTTGGGGCTTTAGCCCCTGAGGGAATCAACCCTCAAAAGGAATTAGAAAATGGCGACATCAACGCCCGCACCTAAAGTCAACCACATCGGCTTGCCCGTCCTGGAATATCGCGGAGGCAAGTCCACGCTCTGCGCCGGATGCGGCCACAACGCCATCTCCGAGCGCATCATCGACGCCATGTATGAGATGGGTGTCGAGCCGGAGCGCGTCATGAAGATGAGCGGCATCGGCTGCTCCTCCAAGTCGCCGGCTTACTTCATGTCCCGCTCGCACAGCTTCAACTCCGTGCACGGCCGCATGCCTTCAGTCTCCACAGGCGCAATTCTCGCCAACCACACCATGACCATGCTCGGCGTCTCCGGCGACGGCGACACCGCATCCATCGGCATGGGACAGTTTGTGCATCTTCTTCGCCGCAATCTCCCGATGATCTACATCATCGAAGACAACGGCGTCTACGGCCTCACCAAGGGACAGTTCTCCGCCACCGCCGACATCGGCTCCAAGCTCAAGACCGGCATCGTCAACGACCTCCCGGCTATCGATACCTGCTCGCTCGCCATCCAGCTTGGCGCAACCTTCGTCGGTCGTTCTTTCTCCGGCGACAAGAAGCAGCTTCTCGCCATGCTCAAGGCGGCCATCGCGCACAAGGGCACGGTCATGCTCGATGTCATCAGCCCCTGCGTCACCTTCAATGATCACGAAGGCTCCACCAAGAGCTACAAGTTCATGCAGGAACACGACGAGCCCATCAATGAGCTCGGCTTCGTCGCCAGCTTTGAAGACATCCACGTCGACTACGACCCCGGCACCACCTATGACGTCGAGATGCACGATGGCTCCAGCCTTCGCCTACGCAAGCTCCGCGAAGACTACGACCCAACGGACAAGATCAAGGCCGTGCAGCTCCTCATGGACTCGCACGCCAAAGGCGAAGTCCTCACCGGCGTCTTCTACATCGACACGCAGAAGTCCTCGTTCACAGACCTGCTCAATCTGGTCGACGAACCCCTCGGCCAGCAGCCCGAATCGGTGACGCGTCCCTCCAAGGCCGTCCTCGACCAGCTAATGACCAGCCTGCAATAAGTACTTGCTTTGAAAGGGCACGGCTTTAGCCGTGCCAAAGCCAGGGATTATTTCCTTGTACTTTCCAACAAAAGCCCCGCTTCGGCGGGGCTTTTCTATTCTTCAAGTTTTCCCACAAAATCAGACATTGTCATCCTTGTATCTCTGAGTAAGCGGCAGTTTTGATAGAAACTGTTGCGTTGGGGGAGCCGAGGCATCGGCTCCCCCGCGGGCGGACGGCACCCGTTCATCCTGTGGTCTTTTGGACCGACGTTCAGCACAGGGACCGCTGCCCAAGTCACGTACGACCGAACAGTCGCAGGACACTCAGTCGCACTTACAAGGAAGGTTACCGTGACAGGGATCATCTGTGGAGTGGATATCGCCTCTTCGTCTCTGGAGGCGTGCATCGGGCGCTTCGGTCCATCCGAGCGTTTTGCCAATAACCCCGCCGGCATCGCCGCACTGGCCGCCTTCTGTGGCGCGCACCAGGTCGAACTGGTAGCCATGGAAGCCACTGGCGGCTACGAACAGCAGGCCTTCGCGCAGCTATCCGAGCACGGCCTGCCCACCGCCATCCTCAACCCGCGCGCGGTGCGCCAGTTTGCTCAAAGCATGGGCCGGCTGGAAAAGACCGACGCGATCGACGCCGCCATGATCGCCTTTTTACGCCGAAGTCAAAAAGTGCCCGCCCATGTGTCTTGCGCCGCGCGCCCAGCGGCATCTGCGCGCCCTGGCTACACGCCTGCGCCAGCTCACCGAAGTGCGCACCGCGCAGCTGAATCAGCAGCGGCTCATCGCCGAGCCTCTTGTACAAGCTTCTTTCGACGATCTGTTGGCGCTCATCGCCCTCCAGATCCGCGATCTGGAACAGAAGATCGCCGCCCTGATCGAAGCCGACCCGCTGTGGCGCGAACTCAACCAGGCTTTTCGCTCCATCAAGGGCGTGGCCAGCCGCACCGTCGCGCGTCTCATGGCGGAGATGCCCGAGATCGGCGCCTTATCGAACAAGACCATCTCGAAGCTGGCTGGAGTAGCGCCTCTGGCCGCGGACTCGGGCAAGCATCAGGGCAAGCGCCGTGTGCGCGGCGGCCGTAGTTCAGTGCGCGAAATCCTCTTCATCGTGGCCAGCGTGGTGGGTCGCTACGAACCCGACTTCGTCGCTTTTCAGCAACGCCTGCGAGCAGCCGTCAAGCCTCCAAAAGTCGTTCGCATCGCGCTGGCTCACAAGCTGCTGGTCCGCCTCAACGCCAAGGCCCGCGAAGTCCGCCAGCGCACGTCGCAAGTATCGCCATACCGTCAGCTGGAAGCCGTAACGGCAGGTTAATCTCAGCCCGCCGCCGCAGCCGAGGATGTGGGAAAGCGGGAAAACAGCACCACCGTTTTTCCGCTTTTCCATATCCTGCCTTGACAAACCCAGACAGTCGCTGAATGGAGCCGCTTTCTTCAGGCGAAGTGAAGGATCTGCGGTTGCTACTAGGTTCGGACTGAGCCTTTGGGACAGAAATAGTCTTGTGAACAATGGCGAGAGTTGTTTAAAACCTTCCAGCTTGATTTCTAAAAGTAAGCCGACTTAAGGGGGTTGATCGGGAGCATCGCGAACGGACTCTGGGTTGAGGTTTGTGGCATCTCCCGGTCCCCAAGAGCGAGGGACCGAGGCCATCCGCCAATCGAGGATACGCCAAGTCCGTTCGATATCCAACCAAATCTTTATCCTGTCGGTCATTCTAACTTTGGAGATCGTGGATGACGCGCCTTCAGACGGTCCGATGCGGTGACGTGGATGGCCAGTCCGTAGCGCTGCAGCATAGGGACCAGGACCTGCTCGAACATTTCCTGTTCATGGGGACCGATGATGATCTCGGTCACCAGCTTTTCAGGGTCGCAGGAAACTTCAATTCCCCGCGGCCAGTGTCTGATGTATTCTCCACCTGGGCTAAGAGAGTACGGCGCTATGGGTAATTCACATACTTCTCCGAGACCCGAAAGGACTCCTCGCAGTTCCTGCTCATGCTCGTACGACAGGTCTTTGCGCATGACCATTGGTAGCGCATTCAGGTGCCACGCGACTGTGCTCCATTCCACATATTTCACTCGGCCGATGAAGACCTTGCGCGGGTGGGCTCTGAGTGTCTCTTTGAACCGCCCGACGGTAGACTTGATTGCCACCACACCGCTGCCCTTCCCGTAGATGTCCCACATGGCAATCGACTCCGTTATCGCAGCTCGCCAGCAGATGACGTACATAGTCTCGCGGTACTTATGCGTCATGTCCACGTACTGCTCTACGAGAGTGGGTCCGCTTAGCGGCGAAGATGGAGGCGGAAGAGCGCGAAGGTACTTGACTTCCGCGTCGGTGTGCGTTCCCTCCAGCGGATCTTCAAAGGTGTTGACGCGGGCAAACCACAGTCGACGGTGCTCGATCAGATCGACCAGCTTCACAAAGTCCAGGTAGCGCCACAGAATCGTGTCATCGGGTGGCGTTTCGAACTCCGGGTGGGCTTCGTAAGGCATGGCTTCTCCGGTTCAGAATACTGCCCGGCACGTGCCCGAGTCGCATTCAATGCCGCGGCGGACCGACCGTTCTTGAAGCTAGAACAGATAGTTTGCACAAAATTAGCCCCATTTATGCTTTACTCATAATCAGCAGAAAAAGACGGCCCGAATCCATGTGGATTCGGGCCGTTTACTTTTTCTTATTCCGAATTTCTTGTTACCAGCTGCTCACTTTACGCCGCCGCCTTGATCAAAATCCCTCTAGCCTTGTGGCGCGTCCTGCAGGCTCACCACTGCGGTGTTCACGATCATCGCAATCGGCAGCCTGTCAGCTTGCAAATCGAGCCGCAGCAGCTTCCGCCACAGCCTGATCCTCTTTTCCCAAGCCACCGCTCACGCCCACCGCGCCCACAACCTCGCCATCGCGCTTGAGAGGCACGCCTCCGGCAAAGATCATGATCCGGCCATGATTCGATGCATGGATGCCGAAAAACTGACCGCCGCTCTGCGAATGTTCGGCCAAAGCTCCGGTCTCAATGTTAAAAGCCCGCGACGTGAATGCTTTGTTCTGGGCAATATCAATGCTGCCGATCCACGCACCATCCATGCGCGCAAAAGCCACCAGGTTCGCGCCCGCATCTACCACCGCAATATTCATCGGCACACCAATCTCATGTGCCTTCTGCTCACCGGCCAGAATGATCTCCCTGGCTTCTTCCAAAGAAACTCCGAGCGCCTTTGCCGCTGCCTGCTTAGCCATTTTTCCTCCTGAAACTAATAGTAGAATCCTATCCACAGTGCCATACAGGTCCACCGCCGGAACACCGCTCTGATGCGCTGTGCGCGAGGTGAGTAGCTTGGAACACGATCGTATTTCATAGTTACCAAAGTCCATTGGACCTTCGTGCAAATCCCTCCAAATAGTTTGCGTAGAATTAACCCCATTTGTGCTTTACTCATAATTAGCAGAAGAAAAACGGCCCGAATCCATCATGGATTCGGGCCGTTGTCTTTAGGGGAGGGTAGGGTACCCCTCCCCCATCCCCTCTGCACCGGAAATTGTGCAAAAAGACTTGCTTCACCTGTGCAGCCTGCACAGTTTCAGAATGAAGATCGCATAAAGATTTTCGCAAGAACTGTGGGACCGTCGGCAACCGCAACAAACCAAACTACTTCAGAAGCACAGTCGCACAGGATTACTCAGTCGGTCTTGTCGAAGCGGTGGGCGTGATCTTCACGCCCATCCCATTCAGCTTGCTTCGCGCCTGCATCGCCTCCGGTTTATCCGGATGCTTCTGAATCAGCGCTCGCAGCTCATGCACCCCCGCATCTTTCTTGTTCATCAACAGCAGCGCATAGCCCTTATGCAATTGCGCCGCCGGAGCCTTTGAGCTGTTCGGAAAGGTCTCGAGCACCACGTTGTAAGCTTTCACCGCACCAGTATAATCCTGACCCTTGTACGAAATCTCGCCCAGGTAGAACTGCGCCCCGCCGGCCATATCATCCTGCGGATAGTAGTTCACTACATCCTGAAACTCGCTCTGCGAAACCTGGTACTTGCCGCTGTTGTAATCTCGCACACCCGCCTGATATGTCTCCTGCAGCGGCGGAGCCGGATTCGCCGCGGGTCCCGCAGCAGGTGCACCACCGCCATTGTTCGCCGTTCCACCACCAGCGCCCGGGCCCGGCGCTGGCGTACCACCACCTGAAGGAGCAGGCTGCTGCTGTTGCTGCTGGGTATTCTGAATCTGCGTCTGCAATTCCTGAACAGACCGATCCAGCTTCGCCAGTCGCGCCTTCACCTCATCAATCGAATCATTCACCGACTGCATCTGACCGGAAGCCGTATCCACCTTGCCGCTCAAAGCCTCATTCTGCGTGGCCAGCTTCCGTTGCAAATCGTCCATCGCCGCGGAAACGCGGTTTGAGTTGTCCGCAGTTTGCTCCGCAAGATGCTGCAGCACGCCCATCTTTGAGTCCACAGTAGACTGAAGCCGCTGCACCGAATCCACAAGCTGATCCACGCGATCCTTCAGCGCCTGTATATCTTCTTTGGTGCCTGCATGGCTGGGCACAGGTGCAAAGACAAACAGAGCCGTGGTAATCAGCGCGGCAGTAAAGTAGGGACGGATTGTATTAAATCTCTTCATATATTCACCCGCTTCAAACGTTGTGGCCCACATCTTGTTTTAAAGACGTGGACCACAACATTTCATTTCATTTTAGATTTTAATCAAGTGATTTACTTATCAATCGCAAATCCTGCACGGCGATTCTGCTGCCAGCAGTCCTCAGTGGATTGTGTGCAGAACGGTTTTTCCTTGCCATAGCTGATCACTCGGATGCGCGAAGCCGACACGCCCGCGTTCACCAGCGCATTCTTTGCTGCCTCGGCGCGATTCTGACCCAGGCCAAGGTTGTACTCATTCGAGCCGCGCTCATCGCAATAGCCGCCGATGATGAATCGAATATCTGGATGGCTGTTCAGATACGCAGCATCCCTGGACAGTGTCGATTGCGCGTCCGAGCGAATATCCGCAGAGTCATAGTCGTAGAAGATGTCCTGCACATTCGCATGGAATGCCTGATCGTCGCTCATCCCGCTCGTGGGAGCCGAAACAGCCGGCGCACCGCTGACGGTCACGCGCGCCGTCGACTCTGCCACGCCGCCCGGGCCGCGTGCCACCAGGTGATAGCTGGTAGAGCTGGTCGGCTGCACGTTCTTCACTCCGCCGGAAGGTACCTGCCCGATGCCGTCAATCGTGACGCTGTCAGCATCCGTCGTACGCCAGGAAAGCACAATCTGATCACCTGCGGAGATTGATGTCGGCGTCGCGGTGATCTGTGCGGTTGGAGCCGGCGCTGTAGCCATAGGCGCAGTTTCCGCCTGCGGCGGGGCTGGCTTTTCTTTCTTCTTGCATCCAGATACAGCTGCAAGGGATGCCAACAGTAAGACAGGAACGAGCAGACGATTAAAATATTTCAAAGTGCATCTCCTTCTACGGGTTAAAGGAATCGTTGTAAATCCGTCCAATGAAATTTTAGACCTTTTCAGCACGACAGATTCCCATAATGCGGCTCAAATCGTTGCACTTAACCGTTAGGATGCCGCATCCTCGGGTTGGTTTGCACATTTATTTCCAGCTCCAGTTCGGCATAAAGTTGTTGCCGGAGCGTGTCAGGGGATGCTGCTCCGTCCCGTCGGCGAGCATCGTCCAGATCTCGCTGTGTCCGCCTGCCGCCCGCTCAAAGACAATATGCCGTCCATCCGGCGCCCAGAAGGGAAAATCATTATTTCCAGATTCATGAGTGAGCTGCATCCAGCGCTTGCTGGCAATATCGATTACGTAAATGTCCTGTCCGCCCGGATCTCCCGGCCCATATTTACGGTTCCATGCGAAGGTCAGAAACTGCCCGTTCGGTGACCACGAGGGCGAAATCGCATATCCGCCATCCGTCAGCCGTTGCACATTGGAGCCATCCTGATCCATGGTGTAAATCTGCGGCAGCCCGGTGCGTCCGCTCACAAAAGCCAGCTGCGCGTTCGTCCGCGGGTTCCACGTCGGAGAAACATCTGCCTTCCGGAAAGCCGTAATCTGTTTCGGCCCTCCGCCATTGGCATCCGAAATCCATATCTCCGATGCGCCGGAGCGTGCCGAGGAGAACGCAATCTTGTTTCCGTCCGCAGACCATGCCGGGCTGAAATTACTTCCGCCCGCCGTTCCACCAGTAAAACTCACCATCCGGCCCAGATCGAGCGAGAACATGCGAATCGACCAACCATCCTTGCCGAGAGAAGCAAAGGCCAGTCTGCTGTTATCCGGCGAAATGCGCGGCGAAAGCGAAATCGCTCCAAGGCGCGTAATCGGGTGTTGATTCTGCCCGTCGTAGTCCATGGCCCAGATTTCTTTAGACCCTGAGCGCGAGCTGACGAAATAAATCTTTGTTTCGGCAATGCCGTTAATGCCGCCGCCCAGCCGCAGAATAATCTCATCCGCAAAGCGATGAGCGATCGTCCGCGCCATCTCCTGGCTTGCCGTTTCGTTGTATTGGCGCGTCAGAATCTGCGAGTTCGCTGTGTTCGCGGTATCGAAGAGCCAGCCATTGACCATCACCTTTCCGCCGGAGACAGAAAGCGCGCCGAAAGCCACCATCTGCGCACTTGCCGGCGCAGCAGCCCAATCCTGCAGGTGAATTTCCTGCGGGGATCCGGCCACGGCCTGCGGAATCATGCTCTTCGAAACCAGGTCGAAGATACCCGCGGTTGACAGGTCGTTATAGAGCGTCGTGTCAAACGTCGCTTTCAGCGAGGGCGTTTGCGGATCCTCATTCGCGGACTTGAAATCCGCCGCAGCAATGCGGATGCGGGCGTTGCCCAGGTTCGATCCGGTATGAATCCAGTCCTGTGCATGGAGTGCCTGCGTAAACATGCCGACATACGCAAGTAAAGCGGGGAAGATAAATCGGAAATAAGGCTTCATTCTGCTAGCTATCCCTCCTCGTCATCGTGCCGGGCAAATAATCTATACGCTCGGCTGTTGCCGGTGAGCCGGTTATGCATCTTGTTTAAAACTCACAATAATACGATGTAATCACTGTGCTCCCGTTGTACGCCGGTGGTAAAGGACCAAAGGAATCGACGCGCTGCGCCGCGCGAAGGCACTCTCGATCGAGCGATGGACTGCCGCTCGACTTATCCATTTGAACATCACTCAGCGTTCCATCCTTATGAATGGTGAAGAGAATGAAAGCCTTGGTTCCCTTCGGAGTTCGTGAATCCACAAGCTGCATGCTGGAATTAGCCGCCATCTTCCGTTGGATGCCCTGGATGTAATACGGAAACATGCTGCCAAAGTCGCTGCCTTTTACATTCACAGGCCCGTTCACTGTCTGCTGTCCCTGCACGGCGCGGGGAAGATTGTTCGCTGCCTGCTCGCCATACTGCGCTCGGTTTGTGGGTGGCGGAGGCGGCTGTTTGCTGGGAGTCGCCTTTGGAGCGGGTTTCTGCTGCTTAAGCTTCTCCGGCTTGCCCTGGATCGGAATCGCTTTATCGTCGATCTGCGGCGCAGCTTTTGGTGCGGGAGGAGCAGGCGCCGGGCTGGGCTTTTCAGTAGCCAGAACATTCTCGTTCGGCGGCTGTGTGCTCGGCAGCGGAATCGTGTTCGTGACATTCACCTGGATCGCGCCGCCAACAGTAGCGCCACCCCAGTTGTTGGAGTGGAAGAAACCTCCGGCCACCGCATACACAACCGCCAGAGCAGCAAGGCCCAGATGCAGCAACAAAGAACCCGTTGCAGGGGCCGCAAACGGCTCTCCCGCGAGCTCTTGCTCCAGGTGTTCCTCGCCTTCCAGAAGATTGCTCATCGTTCTATCGGCCTGCCGTCTTGCCTTCCAGCGGCTGCGTAACAATCGAGATATTCGTAATCCCTGCCTGCTTCACCGCATCCATCGCACTGGCAAAGACTCCAAATTCCACGCGCTCGTCGGCGCGCAGATAAATTACCTGGTGCGACGGATCGACGCCGGAGCGCAGCATCGCGGGTAGTGCATGGATGTTTACTGGCTTGTCGCCCAGAAACAGGGAGCCATCGCGGTCAATCGTCAGCACAATGCGCTGTTCGGTAATCTCTTTCACCGTGCGCGTCTTGGGAACTACTACCTCAATGCCCGATTGCAGCACCGGCGCGGTAATCATAAAGATCACCAGCAGCACCAGTACCACATCCACCAGCGGAGTGATATTGATCTCCGCCAGTGAAGTCTGTGTCCGTCCGTTCGCAGTAGTAAATGCCACAGCAGTTAACCTCGCGTTGGCAGCTCTCGTCCGCCCTCGGGAATGGTGCGTGGCATGGAGCCAGGCATTGCGCTCGGAACGGATCCGGCAGAGCGCACAGGAATTTCCTCCATCGAATTCAACAGCTCACGGCTGAAGTCGTCGATGGTTGCTGCAAAGACACGGAGCCGCGCGGCAAACTGGTTATACGCCACAAGTGCAGGCACGGCCACAAACAGGCCAGCCGCTGTGGTCACAAGCGCCTCGCTGATGCCCGGCGCCACCGCGCGCAGTGTTGCCGCCCCGGCAGTTCCAAGACCATGGAATGCATCCACCACGCCCATCACCGTGCCAAACAGTCCCACGAACGGACTCACTGCTGCAATCGTCGCAAGCCACGTCAGCCGCCGCTCCAGGTTCGTCACGGCCTCGCTGGCCGCTGTCTGCGCTGAGCGCTCCAGCGGCGCCATATTGCGCGGCGGCCCGCTGCCTCCGGTCTGGCGCTTGTAGGTCTCGTAAACATCCTCAAAGACCTGCGCCAGCGGGCTCGACTTGAAGTCTGCTGCCAATGTGGAAATCTCCTGCAGCCGCGATGCCTTGCGGAAGGAGCGGATAAATCTGCGGCTCTGGTCCGTCACCCGCTTGAAAGTGCCAAGCTTGCCCAGGATAATCGTCCATGAATAAAGACTCGCAATGAGCAATATGATCAGTACGCCCATCGCAATGGGGCCCATATTACTTGCCATCTCGGTCAGCGCGCCTGCGCCGTGGGAAAGACCGCCTGCCGCCGGGGCAGCGGTCGTATCGCTCTCAGCCTGGAAAATAAGGAGAAACGCTGCTATAAAAATCGGCTTTCACCTCTGGATTTCACGGTATCAGACGCAGACAGGTACTCCAAGTTATCGAGATGGTGCCACCTGCGCTATTCGTTGCTTCTGAAACAGCGATAGGCTCGCCGCACATGCTATGCTGCGCACGGATTCGATCAAAAATGCTCATTGAGCTGCGCGCGGAAAACTACGCTGTCATCGATCACGCTATCGCTGTCTTCGGGCCTGGGCTCAACCTGCTCACCGGCGAGACCGGCGCAGGCAAATCCATTCTCGTCGACGCGCTCGCGCTGCTTATGGGCGGCAAGTCTTCGGCAGAAATCGTGCGCCATGGCGCAGAGAAAGCTGTCGTCGCCTGTGTCTTTGAGTCCACACCCGTAGCCGAATCGGTCCTCGAAGAAAACGGCATAGACTCTGAAGGCGCCGAGATCATCCTTCGCCGTGAAGTTCTCGCCAATGGCAAAGGCCGTGTCTTCGTAAACAACCAGCCCGCCACAGTCAGCGTGCTCAAGCAACTCGCGCCGGAACTGGCGCTTGTGCACGCGCAGAGTGAGACACTTTCCAGCTTCGATCAGGCCCAGCAGAAACATCTTCTCGACCGTTTCGGTGGAATCTCCACATACGCTGTCGAAGCCTCTTATTCAACCTGGAAGGAAGCATCCGAAAGGCTCACCGACCTGCTGCAGGGCGAAGCTGATCGGCTCAAAATGGTCGATCTCTGGAGCTATCAAGTTAAAGAAATCGAGACCGCGCATCTCGAAGCTGGCGAAGACGAAGCTCTTGAAACCGAAAAGCGTGTCCTGGCCAACGCCGAAAAGCTCTACGCCGCCGCTATGGGAGCCTTCGATCAGCTTTATGAAGGCGGGGACTCAGCCGAAGTAGGTCTCCGCGCCGCCATCCGCAACGTCGAAGAGCTCGCCCGTTACGACAGCAAATTTACAGAAGCTGTACAACAGCTTCAATCCGCCCGCGCCATAGTCGGCGACGTCGCCGCTACACTCCGCGACTACGCAGAGGGGATTAACGCAAGCCCGGAGCGCCTCTCTGAAATCGAAGATCGTCTCGCCGCCCTCGACCGCCTCAAGCGTAAATACGGCAAGTCCGTCGCCGAAGTTATTGCCTATGGGGAAGAGGTCAGCCGCAAGCTAGCCGAAGTCGAGAACCGCGACGAAGCCCTCAAGACGTTGCGCGCAGCGGTGCAGCAATCTTCCGACGAGTACAAAAAAGCTGCCTCCACACTCACAGCCGCCCGCAAGTCCGCCGCCGAAAAGCTCACAAAGCAGGCCGAAGCACAAATCAACTCGCTCGCCATGAAAGTCAAGTTTGAAATCGCCGTCCTCGATCTGCAGGATGATGCGCAGTGGACAGCCAACGGCTGGGATGAGGTCGAGTACCGCATCGCCACCAACACCGGCGAACCCCTCAAGCCTCTGCATGAGATCGCCTCCGGCGGCGAGATGAGCCGCGTTATGCTCGCGCTTAAAGTCGCTGTTGAAGAGCACTCTTCGAAAGTTGACAGAAAAATCCCAACCCCACGCACGCTTGTCTTTGACGAAATCGACATCGGCATCGGAGGCCGTGCCGCCGATGCCGTCGGCCACAAGCTCAAGGCTCTCAGCCGTGGCCAGCAGGTCCTCTGCGTCACTCACTTGCCGCAGATTGCCGCCTTCGCCGACCAGCATTTTCTTATCGAAAAGAAGGAAGCCGACGGCCGCACCAAGACCAATGTCCGCCTGCTTGATCAACGCGCCAGCACCCACGAAGTCGCCCGCATGTTAAGCGGCGCCAAGGTGACCGACACCAGCCTCCAGCACGCCGCTCAGATGATCGCCGCAAGCAAGTAGTCCTATTACCTGCTCGAAAATACAAATACATTTCCATCTGGATCTTTGAACTTCGCCATCGTGCCCCACACTTCTTTACGCGGTTCTTCTTCCAGCTCCACGTCGTTGTTCTTCAGCATTGCCGCCGTTGCAAACACATCGTCGCACCAGAACGTCATTGGCTGAAACCCGCCAATGCGGCTCTCGTGCCCCGGCGGCGTAAAGAGCGCTAGGCTCGTCGCTGACCCAGGAATCGAAAGCTCAATCCACCGCTGCCCCGGTCCCATCGGCTGATCGGTCGCCACCTTGAACCCGAGCTTTTCTGTGTAAAACTTTAGCGCCACATCCTGATCGCTCACCGGAATACTCACAATCTTGACTCCGCGAATCATTTCGTTCTCCTCCTGATTCCTCGGACCATAACCCGCAACTTCCGCAAATGCAATCGGGTAGATATTGCTATAGTTTTGGTTGATAGAGTCAGGCATTGCCCATGATTCAGCTCGATGATTACGTGACAGATGTGCTCATGCGCGACCTCATCGGGCATGACAAGCGCCCCGTCGCGTTCCTCGTCTATCTCTGGCTCGCTGCCGAGCAGCAGCAGCGCAATGCACCCGTCCAGATCAGCTATCAGGAACTCGCCGAATCCATCGGCGTATCGCGCAGCTCCGCGCAAACTTCCGTTGGCTGGCTTCTTCGCCGCAAGTTACTTGAGGCAACACGCACCAGCGTCACGGCAACACCCTCCTACAGCGCGCTGACCCCGTGGCGAAGAGGAAATGAATAGTTCAAGCAGATCGCCGGAACCCCGCTTCCAACTCCCCAATTATCCGAAGGTTGATATACTAGTAACGTGACTTCTATCGCTTTCGACCCTATCTCGACAGACGCCTACACGGGCGCTCCTGCAACTGAGAAACGCGTGCTGCTGCTCAAGCCTCGCGGCTTCTGCGCAGGCGTCGTTCGCGCAATCGACATCGTCAAAATCGCTCTCGAAACCTTTGGCGCACCTATTTACGTCCGTCGCGAGATTGTCCATAACCGCTACGTTGTCAATGAGCTGGCGGAAAAGGGTGCGATCTTCGTTCATGAAATCGACGACGTTCCGGACGGCCAGCGCGTGATTTACTCTGCGCACGGCGTCTCGCCGGCGGTTCGTGAGCGCAGCAAGGGCCGCAACCTCAGGGTCATTGATGCCACCTGCCCGCTCGTCACCAAGGTCCACATCGAAGCCGTCAAATTTGCCAAGCAAGGCTATTCACTGGTCCTGGTCGGCCATCGCGACCACGATGAGATCGAAGGCACCTTCGGCGAGGCGCCGGATGTAACCCAAATTGTCTCAAGCCCCGAGGAAGTTGCCACTCTCGAGGTTCCTGATCCCAACCGTGTCGCATACCTCACGCAAACCACGCTTTCGCTCGACGAAGCACGCGACATCATCCAGGCCCTCAAGATCAAATTTCCGAACATAGCCGGACCTCATTCGCAAGACATCTGCTACGCCACCGAGAATCGCCAGACAGCCGTGCGCAACGTCGCTCATCAGGCAGACCTGGTTCTTGTCGTCGGCTCTACCAACAGTTCCAATTCCAACCGTCTCGTTGAGGTATCGCGAAATCTCGGAACCATCGGTTACCTGATCGATAACTCCACAGCCATCGACCCTAAATGGTTGGAAAACGTCCAGAATGTTGCCGTTACAGCAGGCGCTTCAGCACCTGAGATTCTCGTCGAGGACGTTGTGAATTATTTGCGTCAAAACGGTTTCGGGAGCGTCGAAGAAATAGAGGTAATGCCGGAAAATGTTCGCTTCGGCTTGCCTCCGGAGATCGTACAAGCCATCGGCGGAGCGGGCGGGGGCCAGCCTGTTCCGGTTCACTAGCAAAAGCCGCAGCAGAGGCTAGGGAAACCCTCGGGTTCCTGTGCAGGTGAAACTTTGAGCAGAGTTGAGGCGCGCTTATGATTTCTTTGCGTGTTTTTCAGTTAAATTAACGGCTAAGCTGTATGGCTGGACCGCATCTTCCCCAGAGAGGGTTCCATAGACGTATGAGCATACAACAGGGGAAACAGCAATCATCCGTGCCAAAGTTCGGGCGCTTGGATGCGGACCTCGCGGATGTCGATGCGGCAATCGGTCGCTCCACAGACTATCTTCTCGGCAAGCAGCATCCGGATGGTTACTGGTGTGGCGAACTCGAAGCAGATTCCATGCTCGAAGCCGATTACATCTTCCTTCACGTGTTGCTCGAATCCGGAGATCCCGGCCGTCTCAAGCGTGCATTTACGGAAATGATGCGCTACCAGAACGAGGACGGAAGCTGGAGCATCTATCCCGGCGGTCCCGGCAACATCTCCCTTGCGGTTAAGTGTTATTTCTCGGCCAAGCTCATGGGCATGAGCGCAGACGCTCCAGAGCTCGCGAAGGCTCGCGAGTGGATTCTCGCTCACGGCGGCGTCACCGAGTGCAACACCTTCACCAAGATGTATCTCTGCGCTCTTGGCCAGTACGACTACGACGCCGTGCCTGCCATCCCGCCCGAGATCGTACTTTTTCCCAATTGGTTTTACTTCAACATCTACGAAATCTCATCTTGGTCACGGTCCATCCTGGTTCCGCTGGCCATCATCTACGCCAAAAAGCCCTTTAAAAAGGTTCCAGCGGAACAGGGAATCGATGAGCTCTTCGTCGGCGGACGTGTCAATGCCACACTGCGCCTTCGCATAGATCGCAAGCGCATTATCTCCTGGCGCAATTTTTTCCTTGTTCTTGACAGACTTATGCATCTCGCGGAAGCCGTCCATATTCGCCCATTGCGTTCGCTTGCTATCAAGCGTGCGGAGAAGTGGATGCTTGAGCGCCTCGAAATGACAGACGGCCTTGGCGCCATCTATCCAGCCATGATGAACGCCATCATCGCGCTGCGCTGCCTCGGCTATTCCGAAGATGATCCGCAGGTCATCCGCGCCCGCGATGAATTCGAGAAGCTCGGAATCGAAGAGCCGGCTAACGAAGCCCTGCCGGAAACTTTCCGTATGCAGCCCTGCATGTCGCCCGTCTGGGATACAGCGCAGACTCTCTTTGCACTCGGCGAAGCGGGTGTCTCGCGCACCGATCCCCGCCTGCTCAAAGCTGCTGACTGGCTGCTTTCAAAGGAAGTTCGCCACAAAGGTGACTGGGCAGTCAAAGTCCGCAACGCAGAACCCGGCGGCTGGTACTTCGAGTTCAATAACGAGTTCTATCCCGACACCGACGATACCGCGCAGGTGCTACTCGGCCTCAGCAAGGTCGATAATCCGCGCGAGCGTTATCAGATTCAGGTCGCTGAGCGTGCCATTGCCTGGGAGTTCGCCATGCAGTGCAAAAACGGCGGCTGGGGCAGCTTCGACAAAGACAATACGAAGATGATCTTCCAGTACATTCCTTTCGCGGATCACAATGCCATGCTCGATCCGCCAACGGCTGACATCACCGGACGCATGCTGGAGATGCTCGCCGCCTACGGCTACACTCGGGCCGATAAGCGCGTGCAGAAGGCTATTGATTTCATCTTCAAGGAGCAGGAATCGGACGGAAGCTGGTTCGGTCGCTGGGGCGTCAACTACCTCTATGGCACCTTCCTCGTCCTGCGCGGTCTTGAAGCCATCGGCATCGATCAGCACGAGCCGCAGATTCAGCAGGCCGCCGAGTGGATTCGTATGGTGCAGAATCCTGATGGTGGCTGGGGCGAAACCTGCGGTAGCTATGATGACCCCAACCTGCGTGGTTCCGGCGTCAGCACTCCTTCGCAGACGGCATGGGCGATTCTTGGCTTGCTCGCTGCAGGCGACGACCGCTCCGACTCCATCGCCAAAGGTGTCCGCTGGCTGTTAACTCGTCAGGAACAGGGCGGCGGCTGGGACGAATCGATGGGTGAGGGAAAACTTCGGCAGGCTATCATTACCGGAACAGGCTTCCCGCGCGTCTTTTATTTGGCTTATCACATGTATCGCCAGTACTTCCCGCTCATGGCGCTAACCACTTACAAGCGGGCTATGGAACGTGCTGCATAGCACCGGTTTGATCGCAGCGTAGTTTTGAAAGGGCACGGATTCAGCCGTGCCGAAAAGGCAAAAGTTAAGCGGGGCTTCAGCCCCTGAGGGAAACGAACAATGGCTGTACCGATCTCCCAGATGTGGACGGTTGCAAGTTACGTGCTCAAGCAGCGCTTTAAGGGGAACAAGCGTTACCCGCTCGTGCTCATGCTGGAGCCGCTCTTCCGTTGCAACCTGGCCTGCGCCGGCTGCGGCAAGGTCCAGTATCCGCCGCACATCCTCAAAAAGCAGCTCACCCCGGAAGAGTGCTTCGCCGCTGTCGACGAATGTGGCGCGCCCATGGTCTCCCTTCCCGGCGGCGAGCCGCTGCTCCATCCGCAGATCGTCGAGATCGTCAACGGCCTCATCGCCCGCAAGAAGTACATCTATCTCTGCACCAACGCGCTTGAGCTTAAAAAGCGCTTGCCTGAGTTCACGCCATCGAAGTACCTCACCTTCTCCGTGCACCTCGACGGCCAGCGTGAGCACCACGATTTCTCCGTCTGCCGCGAAGGCGGATGGGACCTCGCCGTTGAAGGCATTAAAGAAGCTGTCCAACGCGGTTTCCGCGTCACCACCAACGCCACCTTCTTTGATGGAACCGACCCCAACTCCGTCCGATCCTTCTTCGATGAAGTCATGGACATGGGCGTCGAAGGCATCGTCCTCTCGCCGGGCTACAGCTATGAGATGGCGCCTGATCAACACCGCTTCCTCGGCCGTGCCCGCGTGCGCCGCCTCTTCCGGGCCATTCTTTCCAACCGCAAAAAGTCGTGGAAGTTCAACATGTCGCCCTTGTTCCTCGAATTCCTCATGGGCGATCGCAAGTACGAGTGCACGCCATGGGGCTCGCCCGCCTACAACATCTTCGGCTGGCAAAAGCCCTGCTATCTCCTGCAGGACGGCTACGCTGACTCCTTCAAAGAGATGATGGAAACCACAAAGTTTGAAGAGTACGGCGTCGCCTCGGGAAATCCCAAGTGCGCCAACTGCATGGTCAGCTGTGGTTATGAGCCCACTGCGGTCATGGAAGGCTTCGGTTCTTTCAAAGGCTTCCTTGGCATGGTCCGCGGAACCTTCTCATCCTACAAAGACCCGCATGCCGCCAAGCTTCTCAGTGAATTCAAATCTGAAAGCCATGCGCCGCTCGTGCAGATTGAAACCGTCAAAGCATTCGAGGAGACCAACGCATGAGCGCAGAAGTCCTCAAATACAGCATGGACCAGATCGAGTCCATGGAAGTCGCTCCCGGCACAGAGCACGAAAAACTCGAAGGCTGGATTCCTGAGCTGGTCTCGGACGATGATCTCCGCAACGCGCTGGAAAAAGCCTTCGACTACCGTGGCGATGTCGCCATCACGCTCAAATCCGGCGAGCGCATTGACGCATTCATCTTCAATCGCCAAACTGGCGCCACGCTGTCCGACTCATACGTTCAGTATTTCACGCCCTCCGCACCCGACAAGCGCAAACTCAGCTACGCCCAAATTGCGCGCCTCGAGTTCTCCGGCCGCGACACCGCAGTCGGCAAGCGCTGGGAAGACTGGGTAGGCGCTTACAATGAGCGCAAAGCCGCCGGCGAAAAAAACATCGCACTGCACCCGGAGAAGCTCGACTAACTCCGCTCTATGAAAGTATTCATCACCGGCGCCACCGGCTTCGTAGGCCATCATGTAGCGAAGGCCCTCGCAGCCCAGGGCGCCGAACTTCTGTTTCTCGTCCGCAAATCAAGCAATCTCTCGAACCTCGAAGGTATCCCCGGCGAAACCATCGTAGGCGACCTGCTGAATCCAACCTCCTACGCCCCCGCGCTCGCCAACTGTGAAGCCGTCCTCCACGTCGCCGCGGACTACCGCCTCTGGATTCGCGATCCCGAAACCATGTACCGCGCCAACGTTGACGGTACCCGTGATCTCCTCCGTGCCGTCCATAAAGCAGGCGTCCGCCGCGTCGTCTACACCTCCTCCGTCGCCACCATGCACTTCCGCACAGACGGTGTAGTCGTCAACGAGGACACTCCCGTCTCCCTCGCCGACATGGTCGGCCACTACAAGCGTTCCAAGTTCCTTGCCGAGCAGCAGGCCATCGCAGCCGCGCAGGACGGCCAGCAAGTCATCATCCTCAATCCCACCACTCCCATTGGTCCCAACGATTCCAAGCCCACACCCACCGGACGCATCTTCGTCGACTTCCTCAACCGCAAATTTCCCGCCTACATGGACACTGGCCTCAATCTCGTCGATGTAGCCGAAGTCGCCAAAACCCACGTTGACGCGCTCACCCTCGGCACGTCCGGCCGCCGATATATCCTCGGTGGGGAAAATCTCACCCTCAAGCAGATCCTCGACAAGATGTCCGCCATCACTGGCATCCCATCACCGACGGTCAAAATACCCTTCGCAGTCGCTGCTACATATGCTTTCTTCGAGGAAACCATCACGGGCCGCATCCGCGGCAAAGACCCCCGCGCCACACTCGAAGAAGTCCGCATGGGCCGCAAAAAAATGTTCGCCTCCTCCGCCCGCGCCCAACAGGAACTCGGCTTCCGCATCGCACCCGTCTATCCCGCCATGCGCGCCGCAATCGATTGGTTCCAAACCCATGGTTTCGCTCCAAGGGTGCCCACTACGAAGGACACACAATGACCCGGGTCGCTATCCTCGCCGCCTTCCCCGGCGAACTCAAGCCCCTCGTCCGCGGCTGGCCGCATAGCGTCCGCGCCGGTGTCCACTTCTGGGCACAGCGCAATGAGGAAGAGGAATGGATTGCCGCCTGCGCCGGAGCCGGCCAGCCCGCAGTGACCCGCGCCTTCGCCGCCCTTGAAGACGGCGGCCCCATCGACCTCGTCTTTTCCATCGGCTGGGCGGGCGCGCTTCGCGACAATCTGCCCACTGGTTCGGCCCACAACGTCGCCGGCGTCATCGACATCCGCACCGGCGAGCGCTTCCGATGCGATGCGGAAGCTGGCAGTCTTTGGCTCGCCACCAGCCCCCGCGTCGCCGACGAAAAGGAAAAGCTCCGCCTCGCCTCTACTTACAATGCCGCTCTCGTCGATATGGAAGCTGCCGCCATCGCGCGTCTCGCCGCCATGCGGGGCGTCCCCTTTTACGCCATCAAGGGTGTCAGCGACTCGCTGCACGCAAAACTCCCTGATTTCAACCAATTCATCGCCGCCGACGGCCGTATGCTCACGGGCAAATTGATTATTCATGTTCTTCCGCGCCCCTGGCACTGGCCTGCACTCATCCAAATGGGCGAAAATAGTAAAAAGGCTGCGAGAAGCATCGCCGAAACATTGCACAGCTTTCTCGCCAAGCAGAACAACAGCGAAGTCACCTAATGCCCACTCAAGTCGCTAACTCCGAATCTCTCGTCACCGCGGCGCTATCCAGCACCATGCGCGCCGCCGTCTATCACAACATCAATGATGTCCGCCTCGAAACCGTCCCCGTGCCTTCCATTGGCCCCGGCGAGCTGCTCGTTCGCATCGCCACCTGCGGCGTCTGCGGAACTGATCTCAAGAAGATTCATCTCGGCTCCCACTCCGCGCCGCGTATCTTTGGGCACGAGATGGCAGGAACCATCGTCGCCGCCGGGAAAGGCGTTACAAAGTTCGCTCTCGGTCAGCGCGTCATGGTCTATCACCATGTCCCCTGCGGCCAGTGCTACTACTGCCGCAAGAACACCCCCGCGCAGTGCCCGCTGTACAAGAAAACCGGAGCCACTGCGGGCTTCGAGGCCTCCGGCGGCGGCTTCGCCGAGTACATCCGCGTCATGGACTGGATCGTCGCCGGTGGTGGTGTTGTCGCCATCCCTGACGGCGTCCCCTTCGAGCAGGCCGCTTTCATTGAGCCCGTCAACACTGTCCTCAAAGGCGTCAAGCTGCTCAATCTTCGGCCGGACGATACCGTTCTCGTCATCGGCCAGGGCCCCATCGGCCTCATGCACGCCGTTCTTGCGCATCGTCTTGGCGCGCGCGTACTCACCTCGGACCTATATCCTGAACGCCATGCCATCGCCGCAGGCTTCGGTCTCACCAATCCCATCCACGCCGGTGAGGAGAACGTCGCCGATCGTGTCAAATCTGAGACTGAAGGCCGCGGAGCCGACGCTGTCGTCCTTGCCGTCGGCGGTAATGCACTGATCAAAACCGCCATGGACGCCTGCCGCATGGGGGGCCGCGTCATGCTCTTCGCACAGACCCAGCACGGGGAAGCTACCTTCGATCCCGGCGCAGTTTGCGTCGACGAAAAGACTCTTCTCGGCTCCTATTCATCCTCATTCGACATTGCCAATGAAGTCTCCGATCTCGTCTTCAATGGCTACCGCAATGGCTTCGATCTCACCCGGCTCATCTCCCATCGCTTCTCGCTCGAAGACGCCATCCAGGCTATCGATGTAGCCTCGCACCCCAAAGCTGATTCGATGAAGATTATGATTGAACCGGTACCGGGCAGAGGAGGAGAGTAGTCGCATCATGGCCTCCACCATGCAAGCCGCGGTTCTTCACGGGCGCGAAGACATTCGCATCGAGCAGGTTCCTGTGCCCAGCGCAGCCCCGGGCGAGCTCATCGTCCGTGTTGGCGCAGCGCTCACCTGCGGAACCGATCTCAAGGTCTTCCGCCGCGGCTATCATGCGCGCATGATCGTGCCGCCAGCACTCTTCGGTCATGAGCTTGCAGGAACCGTTGTCGAAGCCGGCCCCGGCATATCGGAGTTCAAGGCCGGCGACCGCGTAGTAGCGCTCAACTCCGCCCCCTGCGGCCAGTGCTACTTCTGTCTCCGCAGCCAGGAAAATCTCTGCGACGATCTTCTCTTCAACAACGGCGCTTACGCTGAATTCATCCGCATTCCCGCCCGCATCGTTGAAAAGAACACGCTGCATATCCCGGACCATGTCCCGTTCGAACACGCCGCACTCACGGAGCCTCTAGCCTGCGCCGTACACGGCTTCGTCGATTCGCAGGCCCGCGCCGGAGACACTGTTGCCGTCATCGGCGGCGGTCCGCTCGGCCTCATGATTCTCCACGTCGCCGCCCTCTCCGGTTGTGAAGCCATCGCTCTTGTCCGCCATCCCGGCCAGGCAGAGGCTGCAAAGCAGCTCGGCGCGGCGCACGTCGTACAGACTCGTACCATCCGCCAAGCCATCAAGCAGACTCGCACCCTCACGCCCAACAATCGCGGCGTGGATATCGCCATTGAGGCCGTCGGCGTCCCTGAGGCCTGGGAGGAAGCCATTGAGCTCGTCCGCAAAGGCGGCATCGTCAACTTCTTCGGCGGTCCGCCCGCAGATTCCCGCGTCTCGCTCGATACCAACCGCATCCATTACAACGACATCACCATGCGCGCCACCTTCCACCACACTCCCGCCATCTGCCGTCGCTCGCTCGAACTCATCGCCAGCGGCCGCTTCCAGGCCGGAGCCTTCATCACAGGCCACGCGCATCTCTACGAGCTCAACCGCGTCTTTGAAAAGCTCATGAACCGCAACGGCGAAATCAAAACCGTCATTGTTCCATGAGGCCACAAATGCCCACCGCCACCCACGTCACAGATAACAGCGCTCTCTCCAACGATGAGCTGATCGAGCAAGGCTGGGCCGCACTTCCGCCTTCGTATCGAATTCCCGACACTGCGCCCACTCTGCCCGAAGCACAGGCATACTGCAAGGAACTCGCCGAGTCGCACTACGAAAACTTCCACGTCGCCTCATGGTTCCTGCCCAAAGCCCTGCGCCCGCACTTCCATTCCATCTACGCGTATTGCCGCATCTCAGATGATCTCGGTGATGAAGTTCCCAACGCAGCGCAGGCCCTCGCGCTCCTTGATCTCTGGGGCCGCGAGCTTGATGCTTGTTATGAAGGCCACGCGCGGCATCCTGTCTTCGTCGCGCTCGCGGAAACCATCCGTATCTGCTCCATTCCCAAAGAACCCTTCGCGGATCTTCTCGTCGCCTTCCGTCAGGATCAGACCGTCAAACGCTTCGTCACCATCGACGACGTGCACGCCTACTGCCGCTTTTCTGCTAACCCCGTCGGCCGGCTCGTCCTTTACGCCTCCGGTGAAGTTACGCCCGCAACGCAGGAAGAATTCTTCCGTCTCTCTGACGCCACCTGCACCGCCCTCCAGCTCGCCAATTTCTGGCAGGACGTAAGCGTCGACTGGCTCAAAGGGCGCGTTTACTTCCCGCAGGCTGACATGCAGAAATTCGGCGTTACGGATGCAGCGATTGAGGAGGGAATTGCCACGCCCGAATTCCGTGCTCTTCTCAAGTACGAAGTTGATTCCGCGCGCAGCCTTTTTGAGCAAGGCATGCGGCTTATCGACAAGGTCAACCGCGATCTCGCGCTCGATCTCGATCTTTTCAACCGCGGCGGTCTCGAAATCCTTCGCGTCATCGAGCAGCGCAACTACGATGTGCTCAGCGCCCGTCCCGCCATCAGCAAAGCCACCAAGCTGCAGCTTGCGCTACGCGCCGTCAGCGGCAAGCTCCTGCCATTTCTGCGTCGCAGCCCCGCCCGGGCAGGGAAGGCTGCTTGACCTCTTCAGACTCGACGCAGGCGCTCACACTTGAGAGCGCCTATGCCATCTGCTGTGCTATCGCAAAGCGCGAGGCCAAGAATTTCTATTACTCTTTCGTCGCCCTGCCTGCTCCGCGCCGCAACGCCATCTGCGCCATCTACGCCTTCATGCGCAAGGCCGATGATCTGTCTGACGATGAATCCCTCCCGCGTGACGAGCGTCGCCACAATCTCGACACGTGGCTCGCTGGCTGGCGCACTGCCGCAAGCGGCCAACCTACAGCCGACCCCGTCTTCTTTGCCGTTCGCGATGCCGTGCAGCGCTTCAACATCCCACTCGCACTCCTCGACGAACTCGTTGCCGGCACCACCATGGATCTCGAAAATGCGCACAGCGATGCGCCCGACACCTATGCCACCTTCAGCGATCTCTATCGCTACTGCTATCTCGTCGCCTCGGTCGTAGGTCTCGTCTGCATCCGCATCTTCGGTTACACCGATCCGCGCGCCGAAAAGCTCGCCGAAGAAACCGGCATTGCATTCCAGCTCACCAACATTCTCCGCGACGTTCAGGAAGACGCCGAGCGCAACCGCGTCTATCTTCCCATTGAAGATCTCACTCGTCACGGTGTCCCGCTCGACTCGCTTTTACAGCGCTCTCCCTCCACGCCGCTAACGACAAACGAGCGTGCCCTTCTTGCTGAAATCGCACAGCGCGCCGAAAATTACTACAAGTCCGCGCAACAGCTTCTGCCGCTCATCGACCGTGAAAGCCGCCCCGCACTCTGGGTTCTCGTCAGTATTTATCACTCGCTGCTGAGGCGCATCGAATCCGCCAACTACGATGTCTTTTCGCATCGCGCCAGTGTGCCCACCGCGCAAAAGCTCGGCATTCTCGGCCTTGGCATGGCCCGTATGGGCGCCGCAAGGCTCGGTCTGTAATCCTATCTCGTAGATGACTCCCACTCCGCCCGCAAATCCGAAGACAGTAGCCGTCATCGGCGGCGGTGTTGCCGGCATGAGCGCAGCCTGCGCTCTCGCTGAAGGCGGACTCAAGGTCATTCTCGTCGAGAGAAGAAACTATCTCGGCGGCCGCGCCTCATCCTATCTGCATCCCGGCGTCAATGAAGTCATCGACAACTGCGAGCACGCGCTGATCGGTGCCTACACCAATCTGCGCGGCTTCTATCGCCGGATCGGCGTCGAAGACAAGATTCATTGGTCACCGAATATCACTATGATTGAGCCCGATGGTCATCGCACGATCTTGGGACCCTCGCCTTTGCCTGCGCCTCTGCATGGCCTGCCCCGGCTGCTGGCCGCACATGCATTTTCATTCGCAGACAAGCTAGCCTTGGCGCGCGCATTCACAGCAATGCTGCGGCCTGTTCCGGCGGACTCAAAGGAAAATCTCGCCGAGTGGCTCAAGCGTCATGGGCAGACGAAAGGCGCAATCGAGCGCTTCTGGAAGCTCGTCATCGCAAGCGCACTCAATTCCGATCTCGACAGGATTTCCGTTCAGTACGCGACAATGGTCATTCGCGGCCTGTTCATGGATTCACCAGAAGCAGGCATGATGGGCGCAAGCACGGTGCCACTCAGCGATCTTCACAAAAGCGCCGAGCAGTTTCTCAACGCACACGGCTCCAGTGTCCTATACAACACCAACGTCGAATCGCTTGAATGGGACGAAGAAACATCGACCTGGACAATCCACACCCGCAATAGCCCGCTTATAGCCGACCACGTCATCCTCGCACTCCCATTCGAGGCACTCAGCACGCTCCTGCCCAACATGCCTCCGGCAAAAGGTGTGGAAACGCTTGCAGATCAAATCGCGCAGCATGAACACTGGCCTATCTGTAGCGTGCATCTCTGGTTTGACCGCGAGATCACCGAGCTTGAAAGCGCGGTACTTCTAGATCGTGAGATTCACTGGCTCTATAACAAAGGCCTCATGCAGCCATGGAGCAAAGTGAAAGGAAGTTACATCGAGCTAGTCATCAGCGCCTCGCACTCTTTCGCTGCGCTTGAGCGCAAAGAAGCCATCGACCTCGCAGTAAGCGAACTCAAGGAATTCTTTCCCGCCGCTCGCGAAGCCAAACTCGAAAAAGCCGCCCTCATCAAGGAAGTCCGCGCCACCTTCGGCGTACCACCCGGGATCGACCAAGCGCGCCCGAATGAAATCTCGCCATGGCCAAACTGCTACCTCGCCGGCGACTGGATCGCCACCGGCTGGCCCTCCACCATGGAAAGCGCCGCCCGCGCCGGCCATCAAGCAGCCGAAACTCTCAGCAATACAATGGGAAATCGATCGAAGTATCTGGAAGCAGATATTAAGCCCCGAGGCCTGATGTCCGTACTGAACAAGCTAGTAGCTAAGAGCTAAAAGCTATCAGCTGCTCTTTCAGTGCGCCAGAAAATACATTCCGATGCACACCAGCACCGCTGCGGTCCATCTGCGCTTATCCACGTTCTCATGCAGAAAGAACTTCCCGGCAATCGCATTCGTGACCAGCGTCAGCGAGGCCGAAGCCGGCGCTACCAAACTCAGGTTCAGATGGTTCAGCGCAAAGAGCAGAGAGAAAAACGCCAGCGCCAGAAAACCTACGCCCGCAAAGAATAGCGGGCAAGTCACCACGGCGCGAATCGCACCCGCCATTCCCGACTTCGCGCGAATCTCATCCAGGTCGCCAATTGACTTCATCGCCGCCGCAGTCAGCACTTCGCCGGCAGTCGATGCCAGCACGATAGCTGAAATCATCCCTGTGGCCGTCCACGGCCCGGTCGTTGAGGCAAGCATCATCGCACTGCCTCCTCTTCTTCTATCGCCGCATCTTTCGCCGCAGGCCGCTCCGTCACCGCCGGCCCCTGCGCCACAAATCCCACGCCCACCGTAATTAAAGCAATTCCAGCCCATCGTTGCCATGAAATAGCTTCATGCAGCCAGAACTTCGATAGCACAGCCACAATCACATTCCCAAACGCAGTAGCCGGCAGCACAAACGTCAAATCCGCCCATGACAATGCCGTCAGATAACTCGCAAAAAATCCAATCAACAGCGCAATCCCCGCCGCCACCCATGGCGTAAACACAGCGGTAATCAGCGTCCCAGGATGCTCCAGCGAAATCGCCGGCATCTTGCTCATCCCGCGCGACAGGCAAGCGTCCCCAAGTGGTGCGCACAGCGCCACCAGTCCCAGAATTGACCATTGGTGCGGAGTAAGTTTGGCCTGAGTCATCAACGAAATTAACAGTCCTGATTCATTGGATTCATCGGAAGGGAATTGGAATCAGTACAAAATGCAACGGAAGGAAGCGCTTCTGCGCCGCCCTCCGTTGAGGTTTCCGAGTCTGTTTACGCTCCGGCGCCAGCCGTGGCTGGAGGCTTCGTCTGCCCTGCACGCGCTTCCTTCACAGCCTTGTTGCGCTGCGCACGCAACTTCAGGAACGCCTTTGCCTCCACATACAGGCGGGGCACGTCACGGTTGATAACCGCCTTCCAGATCACCCGGAAGGCCGCCCTCGGACGGAAGTAGTACTCGTCGTAGAAGCGGTGAACCATCTCCATCACGTAGTCGACGGGCAGGCCGGGATATTCGATGTGCGCCATCTGGTGGCCGCCGCCGTCTTCCATACGTTCATTGGTGATAAAACCGTTGGTCTTGGCGAAATCGTAAAACTCCGTGCCTGGATACGCGTGCGCAACGGACACCTGAATCGTCTCGCAGTCCAGCGTCTTGGCAAAGTTGATCGTGTTGCGGATCGACTCCTTCGTCTCGCCCGGCAGGCCAAGAATAAAGTCGCCGTGGACCACCAGGCCCAGGTCGTTGCAGTCCTTCGCAAACGCCCGTGCCCGCTCCACAGTCGCGCCCTTTTTAATGTTCTTCAGAATCTGCGGATCGCCGGACTCAAAGCCCACAATCAGCAGCCGGCAGCCCGCGTCCTTCATCGCCTTCAGCGTCTCACGATCCGTCGTCACGCGGCTCGTGCAGCTCCACGTCAGCCCCAGCGGCTTCAGCTTCGCGCAAAGCTCAACCGTGCGCTGCTTCTGAATGTTGAACGTGTCATCGTCAAAGAAGAACTCCTTCACTTCAGGAAAATTCTCCTTCGCCCACTTCATCTCGGCAGCCACGTCGTCGCTGGAGCGCTTGCGCCACGCATGTCCGCTCAGTGTCTGCGGCCACAGGCAGAAGGTGCACTGCGCCGGGCAGCCGCGCGTCGAGTACAGCGAAATATACGGATGCAGCAGGAACGGCACGTTGTAGCGCGTCACATCCATATCGCGCTTGTAGATCTTCGTTGCCCACGGCATCGCGTCCAGGTCTTCCACCTGCGGACGGTCGGGGTTATGCACCACCTTGCCGTTCAGCTTGTAGCTGATGCCCAGGATCTCATTCAGCGGCTTGCCGTTCGCGTACTCCACAACGGAGTAGTCGAACTCGCGCCGGCAGATAAAGTCCAGTGCCGAGCACTCATTCAAAGCCCTGTCCGGGTCAGTCGTCACCGGCGGTCCCACAAACGCCACGCGGATCGAGGGATTCGCCGCCTTGATTGTCTCGGCCAGCCGCTGATCGCCCTCCCATCCCACGGTCGAAGTAAAGAGCACAAGGAACTCATAGCCCTTGGCAATCTCGATCGTCTCGTCTGCGGAGATGTGATGCGGCGGCGCGTCCAGCAGGCGCGAGCCTTCCAGCATTCCAGCGGGGTACGCCAGCCAAACCGGGTACCAGTACGACTCAATCTCACGCGTCGCCGGCCAACGCGAGCTCGCGCCGCCATCGAAATTCTCGAAGGACGGCGGATTCAAAAGCAGTGTCTTCAAAGGCATAGACATTCCTTCATTTTACCATTTAGTCACTTATTGGCAGCACGGAGTGGCACCCAAATGGACATATTCCGGGTTACTTCGCATGCACCTCATTGAGCCAGTCTTCCATATGTCCAAGAGCCCGCAGCAGTTCCAGCCGCGCCTTGGCCAATTCGAACTCCGATTCCAGCGAATCCAGATATTTTTGCCGTTCATCAATCCGCGCCTGTTGCCCAGCCTTAGGCGAAAGCTGCGGCTGCCCGCTGCCACCGTTGCCGTTCTCCAGTTGCGTCTCAACCGTCTTCAACTGGTCAGCAGCAATCTGCTGTTTGAGACCAGCAATCTCCGCCTGCGCATCCAGCTCCCGCAACGTTCCGGTAAGCTGCGTAATCTGCAAATCATTCTGGTGCTCAGCCTGATCCGCCTCCACCCGCGCTCGCAGAGCCTCTGCAGCGGTTTCACGAGACTTCGCACGATGAACCATATCCAGCAGCGGTACAGACACATTGATTCCTGAAGCAAAATTGTTTGCCGGCAAGTCTTGAGCGAAATATGCGTTGACATCGTTCAGGAGCGAAGTATTGCGGTTGTACTGAGCAAAAAAGCTCAACTGCGGATAGTAATTGGATTCTTTGTCACCTTTGGCTTGTCGTTCGCGTGAGAGCGCGAGCTGCCGGGCCGATTCGATTCCAGGCAGCGTACGCACAGGCATATTGCCACGGACCGCAGGAATCTCCGGAATGCTCGCATGATCGGGTGAAATTGATCCATCCGGCAGCCCTGTCAGCGTAGCAAGCTGCTTGGCAAGCGTTGCCGCACGTGTCTCCAAGTGCAGCCTTGCCAATTTCAAAGTGGCAGCTGTCAGCTTAGCCTGCAGCGACTCGCTCAGCGGATCTACGCCCGCCTCCGCGCGTTGCTGTTCAATTTCAACCAACCGCTCCGCAAGCGTCTGTTGTTGCCGCGCCGCCTCTAACTCATGGTTTACCGAGTCCAGCTCAAGATAAGCGCTGGAAGCCTCCAATGCTGCCTCTTCGCGAGTGTCCTTAAGCCGCGCTATTGCTGCATTCAAACCCGAGCGCGCTGAATCGATGTAGTGTTTCTGCGGAAAACTGAAAATGAGCGATTGGATCGTAAAGCTGTAAATAGATGGTGGCTGCCCTGTGAATCCAACCTCTGGAAACACCGGAATGCCGGTACCGAATTGAATCGTCGGAATGACAGCATCCTTAGTTTCTGACAATGCCGCGCGGCCCTTATCCACATCAGCCGCGGCAATCTTTACGGCGCTCGAGTTCTTTTGCGCCAGGTCCACCACTGTCCTCAGTGAAACCTGCGCCGCGCCGTGCACCGGCGAAAACAATCCCGCCGCCATCAGCAGACAAGCAGCCAGCGCCGTATAGTTCGTACTCTTCACTCGTTGTCTTCCCGTCAAAATTTCAAATCCAGCGCCGGCTTGTACTCTTTCGCCAGCGCCAGCGCGGCATCGCGCTCCCGTTTCGCCGTCGCCGTATCACCCATCTTCGCGGCAACACGCGCCCGCTGCACATGCGCCGTAAACGCCGGAGCCTCCTCAGTCTTCATCGGGCTCGCAAGGTACGCATCCAGCATCTTCGCTGCCAACGCCAGGTTGCGGTTCGCTTTGATCAGCACAGATGCTCCGTTATTCAGCGCCACCGCAGCATGTTTCTCCTGCTGTGCCAGGCTCCAGCCCTTCTGTACCGCCGCATCCATCTCATCCAATCGCTGCCGCCGCCGCAGATAGCTTGCCAGCGTGATCCACTGAAAGGCCGGCTGCGCGCTCGCCGCAATCGCCGCATGAAACTCACGCTCCGCAGTCGCGTAATCCTTGTTTCCTTCCGCAATCCGCGCCCGCAGCTCATGCGCCCGTGCCGGGTCCACCTTATCCAGTTGCGCCGCCACACCCTGCGCCTTGTCCATGCCGCCGCCCACCACGCCCGGAGCCGAGCTGTAAAACTCGCCCAGGTCCGCCAGCGCCTCCGCATTGCGCGGATTCAGTTGCGTCGCCTGCTCAAACTCCTCCCGCGTGCGCTTTGCCAATCCGTAAGCGCTCACAAAAGATGCTCGACTCGCCTTCTCGCCCAATGCCCGTCCCAGCCACATGTGATAGTCGGAGTTCTGTCCCTCCGCCTCCACGGCCTGCTGGCACTCTCTCACTGCGGTATCAAAATTTTCCAATATAAAGTAAACGCGGCAGCGCAGATTATGCGCCTCAGCACTCGCAGATTCATCCGCTGGCAGCCCCGCCAGAAGCGACAACGCCTGATCCGCCTCGCCTTGCTGCAGGGCGGTATTTATCCCATCCAGAGGGCCATGCTGTGCCTGCGTCCGCGCGCCTAGCAGGAGGGCCAGCGCCATTGCTGCCAGCACCCTCACTGCGCTTCCTTCACAGGAACGCCTTCCTGCAGCGGCTGTCCGTTAATCGTTCCCGTTGCCACAGTATCTCCAGCATTCAGGCCGGAGAGAACCGCCACCTGCGTCTGCGTAATCGTGCCTGTTACCACAGGCGTGCGCTTCAGTTCATCGTTCACCACGCGATACACAAACTCTTGGCCCTGCTCCATCCGCAGCGCCTCTCGCGGAATACTCAGAATATTTGCCTGGCTCGACGTCGTCACCGTCACCGTCACATTCGTATCCGGCAGTAACTCGCCATCAGAGTTATCCAGGGCCACCAGCACTTCGCCCACATTGCGCGTCCCAGAGCTTGTCACCGTTGAGGGTACACGCTCAATGTGTCCGGTCCATGTATGTCCCAGCCGCGCTTCCCACTTCACTACCACCTTTTGGCTTTCAGCCAGGCGTCCCAGGTCCGGCTCGTCAAAGAACGCCCGTACCCGCATCTGCCGCGGATTGGCAATCTGCATCATCAGCTTGCCGGCTTCCACAAACGATGTGGGTTGCACATCCAGGCTGTAAACCGTTCCAGCTACCGGAGCGCGCACCGTCATCTTGTCTTCGGTGTCTCGAGCCGCAGCAAGGTTGGCTTGCGCGTCTGCAAGCGCCGTCCGCGCTCGCTCCACCTCCGCAGCCGAATACCGGCTCCGCGAGCTCGACTCCGCCGCATCCAGCGTGGCTGCGGCACTTGCTAACCTCTGCTTCGCTCCAGAAACCTCGCTAGCGCTAGCCGCGCCCGTAGCCTGCAGCTTCACTAGCGCATTCAGGTCGCGCTCTGCCTGGTCGTGGTCCAGTTTGGCTCGTGCAATATCCGCCGCTGAGGCCTGCTGCTGTTCCTGGGTTCCGTTGTGAGTCGCCGCTTCCAGTGTCGCCTGTGCCGCCCCCACGCCGCTTTCAGCAGTGGCCACCCGTGCCCGCGTGTCCACATCGTTCAGCACTGCCAACACTTTGCCGGCTTCCACCGTGTCGCCAGCCCGCACATAGACGGCCCGCACAGTCGTTGTCACCGGAGCGTGAATCTCGTGATTATCCTCCGGCTCAACGCGCCCATTCGTGCTCAGCACGCTCACCAGCTCCTGCCGGCTCACCTGCATCACGCGAACCTGCAGCCGTTCCCGTGTCAGCGAGCGAACGGCAAAGAAAACCACTACCACCAAGATGGCCGCGCCCACCCAAATCCAGGGCCAGCTCAATTGCTTTCTTTCCTGTGCCATGCACCTAACCTGAGTCAGTATATCTGAGTAGCCAATGCGCCTTTAGGTCGCACAAAAATGTGGACTTGTTCCCAGATGAGGCTCTTTTTCTCCTCGGTTGCCGGGCTGGGAGATAAGGGAAAAATAAGGAAAGGACTTGGCATTGCCTTGGGACCGAAAATTTCGAGACTGCCAAGGGAAGCCCACAGATATAAAAGACGGCCAGAGCGGATATTCGCTGCGTGCAATGGCAAATACAATGGAACTATGTCCGCAGAACCTCGCTATACCGACGATCACGCCAAAGCCGGCCTCGACTTCCAGTTTCCAGCCATCGAAACCTGGCGCAACCAGTTTCCCGGCTACGAGATCGAAATCGACGACCCCGAACTGACCAGCGTCTGCCCCAAAACCGGCCTGCCCGACTTCGGCATCCTCACCATCCGCTACATGCCCCGCGAGCGCTGCCTGGAGCTCAAGTCTCTCAAGGAATACCTCTACAGCTACCGCAACCTCGGCATCTTCCAGGAAAACATCGTCAATCAGGTCTTGAACGACATCGTCAAAGCCACCGACCCCGTCTGGGCTGTAGTCAAAGGCGTCTTCCGCCCCCGCGGCGGTATCGCCACCACCGTAGAAGCCCGCTGGCCCCGCCCGTAATCCCTATCACAATTTATTCTCAAAAATGCGGAGGGTTTCATGGCGCAACGCTGCCGTCCGCCGTGGAACTATCTACCAGCGGCTCCTGCGCCTTCACCTTGTCCAGCGACACAATCGCAAGCGCGATAAAGAGCAGCAATAATGGCGCATTGCCTGCAATAGTTGCAATCATCCCAACAGCAGCTCTTTCAAAATTAGAGTCAACCTTGATGTTGTGTCGGAATGTTTCGTAGAGAAAACCGAGGATCGTGCTCGTCGCAGCAGCAAGCATTCCCATCCATCTTGCCGTCGCCTTCTGCATCGACGAAATCCCCGTGTTCTCTGGAGGCAGCAAAAGTCGTACTGCTACAGGGGCAATAATCCATGCAGCTGCAATAACACCCACCATGCCCAAGCCCCAGGTCAGATACCAAATGCTGATGTGCAGATAGTTGCAAAGACCCATGACAGGTGGAATGGTCGTCAGTAATCCAAGAGAAGCCCCTGCAGCCATGCAAACGCTGAACTTCACTCCAAACCAGAGAATCCGCCGCCACTGGTGCAGACTCACGATGGCCACCTGACCAGTATTCGGAGTTTGACCTTCAAGAATCATCCATGTAAGCCGCACTGTAATCACGAAGGCAAATGTGACTAGGCAAACATTCGTGAGTCGCGTGGCGGATTCAATCGGTGCCGTGAACAATAACGCTTTGTGCATTGCAGCCGGGTTATAAGTCTGCGATTCGCCGCCGAGCACGGAATGGGTGGTCATAGCCCAAGTAGCAATTCTTCGGGCTGCCGACGACTCAAGCCGCTCAGCACAAACATGCAGATATCAGCGCACAAATAAGGCATCCACAATATAGGGTAATCCCGGAAAAGCTCCGCGGTCTTGCGCCATAACTCTTTCATTTGGTGCTAATGGTACTACGCCACGCATTGCTATCCGCTATCCTGTTCCCGGTGTCCACCACCCTTCAGCCCACGCGCCGTATCAGCCCCGCATTCTGGACGCTGCTTCTCCTCATTGCCCTTAACCTGCTCAATTACATCGACCGTTACATTCTCCCCGGCGCGCAATCGCTCATCCAGAAGGAATACAACTGGAGCGACCAGCAGATGGGCGCGCTCACTACTGGCTTCTTCCTCACCTACATGCTCGTCGCCCCGCTCACCGGCTGGCTCGGTGACCGCTTCCCCCGCAAGCCCCTCATCATTACCGGCGCAGTCCTATGGAGCATCGCCACCCTGGCCACCGCCTGGGTCAGCCATGACAAATACTGGGGCTACTGGACCCTCTATCTCCGCCACGCCCTCGTCGGCGTCGGAGAAGCCACCTTCTCCATCTACGCTCCCGCGGTCCTGGCAGATTTCTATCCCGAGCGCGACCGCAACCGCATTCTCTCTGTCTTCTATATCGCTATCCCCGTCGGCGCGGCCGTCGGTTATCTAGCAGGCGGCACACTCGGCACTCTCTACGGCTGGCGCACTCCATTCTTCCTCTGTGCCTTCCCCGGCCTGCTCGTCGCCGCGCTCTACTGGTGGATCGGCCGCGAGCCCCAGCGCGGCGCACAGGACCACATCCACGTCGATCGCTCCCGCTCCAGCTTCCTCGGTCTCTTCACCAACGGAGCCTTCCTCACCGCCACCCTCGGCCTCGCCGCCCTCACCTTCGCCATGGGCGGAATCTCCACCTGGGTGCCCACATTTCTGCATCGCACGCTCGGTTATCCAGTCTCCAAAGCGAGCTTCATCGTCTCCGCCATCACCGCATTCGACGGCATCGCCGCAACAGCTCTCGGCGGCTGGCTCGCCCAGCGCTGGCTCCGCACAAATTACCGCGCCCTCTACCTCTTCTCCGCTGTCAGCGTAGTTCTGACACTCCCCTTCGGCGCTATCGTCTTCTTCGGACCCCACGCCACCGCCATCCCCGCGCTTTTTCTCGCCGAATTCTTCCTCTTCCTCAACACCGGCCCGCTCAACGCCGCAATCGTCAATTCCGTCTCCGCTCCGGTCCGCGCCACCGCCATCTCAGTGAATCTCTTCTGCATTCACGCCTTTGGCGATACCTTTTCTCCCCAGGTCATCGGTGCCGTCTCCGATCGCACGGGAAACCTTTCTCTTGCCCTCGGTTTAACTCTTGTCTCTCTCGCTATTTCAGCCATAATTCTTAAAGTCGGTTCTCGCTTCGCCCCGCCACTCGATAACCAGCCAGTCCCATAGTCCCTATTTTTTCGCCACATCCTTCGTACTCATCCACGCCCGTCCTCCCCCCTGCGGGCGTAGATTCGGATCCTTAATCGCCGGTTTCTCTTGTTCTCCAGTAAATCCATGTGCCAGCGCCGGATTCGGCCTGAACCTCGGCGGCCCACCATAAAACTGCCGCACATGGCTCAATACCATCCCGCTCCTGCCATGCATCGATGCCACAATCCCCCGGACTTCGATATTCGTATCCCGCATCTTCTCGAGATCCCCAACCGTATCGCGATCCTGGCGCAGGCTCACAATCGTAAACCGGCACTTATCATCGGGCGTTTCAGGCGTGCACACATCCAGAAACCGCGTCCCGTCCGGCAACTCCACCACGTTATACACATGGGCCTGGACGCAAACATCTTTGTTGAGGTTTTTCGTGGCATCGTCCGGAGATACACAGGCTTTCTGCCTGCCGGCAAAAACAGTCATCGGCAGCATCAGCGCATAAATCGACGCAAGAATAGACCAGCGGGGGAGCATGGCAGCCTCAAAGAAGGGAATTGCAGCCATCCTACCGCGACGCCCCAAAAAACGAAAGAGCCGCTGAAAGATCAGCAGCTCCTCGGCAACGGAACGAAAGAAGTTCTATCGCGCCCCCACCAACTCCTCGCTCTTAGCCATCCCGTAGTGGCTCTCCACGTACTTATCCAGAATCTCCTTGAACTCCGCCACAATCGTATCTCCACGCAGCGTCGTATAGAGCTTCCCATCCACATACACCGGCGCCTTCGGTTCTTCAAACGTGCCCGGCAGGCTGATTCCCAGGTTCGCGTGCTTCGATTCACCCGGCCCGTTCACCACGCAGCCCATCACAGCCAGCTTCAGCTCCTCAACGCCCGGATATTTCTTCCGCCACTCCGGCATCGAGGTCCGTAGATAGCCTTGAATCTGTTCCGCCAGCTCCTGGAAGTATGTGCTCGTCGTGCGCCCGCATCCAGGGCAACTCGTCACCTGCGGCATAAAGCTACGAATCGAAAGCGACTGTAGAATCTGCTGCGCGGCCTGCACCTCTTCCGTGCGATCCCCATTCGGCTTCGGCGTCAAGCTCACGCGAATCGTATCGCCAATCCCAGCCAGCAGCAGCGGAGCCAGCCCCGCAGCTGAAGCAATCAACCCCTTCGCGCCCATGCCGGCCTCAGTCAGCCCCAGGTGCAGCGCATAATTGCACCGCGCGGCAAGATTCGTATAAACATCAATCAAATCCCGAACGCCTGAAACCTTCGCCGACAAAATAATCTGGTCGTTGCGTAGCCCATATTGCTCAGCAGCCTTCGCTGAATCCAGCGCACTCACCACCATCGCTTCCATCATCACGTCGCGTGCAGGCAGTGGATTGGCCGACTTCGAATTCGCATCCATCATCCGCGTCAGCAGCGCCTGGTCCAGCGATCCCCAGTTCACGCCAATGCGCACCGGCTTCTGGTTCTCAACAGCGCACTCCACCATCACTTGAAAATTGTCGTTATCTTTCTTGCCGATTGACGCGTTCCCCGGATTAATGCGGTACTTCGCCAGCGCCTTCGCCGTCTCGGGAAACTTCTTCAGCAGCAGATGCCCGTTGTAGTGAAAATCACCCACAATCGGCACACGGATTCCGCGCTTATCCAACCCTTCCACAATCGCCGGAACAGCCGCGGCCGCCTCATCGTTGTTCACCGTCACGCGGACAAGTTCTGACCCTGCAACGGCAAGCGCTGCGACCTGCTCAATCGTGCCCGCCACATCTGCCGTATCGGTGTTGGTCATCGACTGCACAACAACCGGAACCTCCCAGCCCACGCGGACATTGCCAATCCGGACCGTCGGAGTCTTTCTGCGCTGAATCTCTGGCATAGAAACCTCACCTCTAGTTTACAAGAGTGTGCAATATCATGGGGTAGAGGACGCACTCAACATGACCATCTTCATCCCCACGCCGCTCCGTCAGTTCACCGGCGGCAAAGACACCGTGGAAACCTCTGCAGCCACCGTTTCCGAGGCTCTGGACGCCCTCACCGCCGCCCACCCCGAGCTCCGCAAGCACCTCTTCACTGCGGAGGGAAAAATCCGCGCCTTCGTCAACCTTTACCTCAACGACGAAGACATCCGCTATCTCCCTGAAAAGGAAGCCACCGCCATCAAGCCCACCGACACCCTTTCCATCATTCCCTCCATCGCCGGCGGCTGTTAAAGAAGTCGCAACAAGGTAAAATAAGTTAAATGGCCCTGTAGCTCAGATGGATAGAGCGACGGTTTCCTAAACCGCAGGTCGGAAGTTCGAATCTTCCCAGGGTCACCATAGAATCAATAATTTATAGAAATAACGATGGCTCTCAAAAAAGACAGGTGACGGTTTTCTAAGCCTGACATCGGAAGGAGCCCATCTGTGCCAACAGAACCGCTGCCAGGGTGCGTGCTGCCTTGAAAGGGAAGCCGATACCGGCATTTAGGGATTCGCTACCGAATCGACGGCAGGGCCAAACGAGAGAAAGTGGGTAGGCGTTCGGATGAGATCGCGCTCTATCAAAAGCGCAAAGCTGATACGCGGGCGAGACTTAGTGATTGAGCGCGAATCAAGAATCAGTCGCAAGCATCCACCAGGCACTCTGTTGACGTCATGCGAAGAACGCTATACCAGCTTTATGTAGTTGCTGCGGTTGCGCCCCGTATCTAGGATCACGGCAAGCTGGTACTGAAGATCTGAAAGATCTGAGGGCGCTCTTGTGTTTAGAAAGCTATTATCCGTAGACCCTGCGCTCATAGGGCGCTTCGACGCGCCATCCATGAGCGATGCAGTCCCCGCCTCTCTGGTCAACGGGACACCAGATGATCTGAAGGCCGATCTCATCGCCCTCCTGGGGAAAGAGAACGTCTTTCACAGAGCAATCGATCTTGTACGATATGCCTCCGATGCAAGCCCGTATCGGCTTGTACCTCAGGTTGTCGTGCTGCCTCGAACGACTGATGACATCGTCAAGCTCTTCCGTTATTGCCATGAGACCGGGCGGCACGCGACGTTTCGGGCGGCGGGCACGAGTCTCAACGGTCAATCGCTATCCGACGACATTTTGATAGATGTGCGCCGTCACTGGAATGGCGGCAAAGTAGAGAATGATGGCGTGCGCGTGCGTGCGCGCCCCGGGATGATCCTCAGCCATGTCAACTTGATGCTGGAAAAGCATGGGCGTCGGTTGGGACCGGATCCCGCCAGCTCCGCAGCTTGCACGATCGGAGGCGTGATCGCGAACAACGCCGGCGGCATGCGGTGCACCGTGCAGAAAGATGCCTACCATACCGTTTCCGCGCTCACGTTCGTAACGCCATCCGGCGCTGTCATTGACACATCGAAACCCGATGCCGAAAAAAGGTTTGCGCAGGCAGAGCCGCAGCTTGCGGAAGGCTTGCTGGAACTGCGAAGAGAGCTGCTGGCGGATCCGGCGCTGGCGGATCGTGTGCGTCGCAAGTACACGATCAGGAATACTCATGGATTGCGGCTTTGCGCACTTCTCGATGGTGAAACGCCACTCGAGATTTTTCGACGCCTGCTTGTCGGCTCGGAGGGTACGCTCGCGTTCATTGCTGAAGCGGTACTAGAGACGATTCCAACATCCCGCGTGACGAGCGTGGCATGGATTCCAGTTCCCACAATCGATGAAGCGATCGCTCTTGTTCCTGGCCTCGTCGGCCTTGGCGCCTCCGCCGTCGAGCTGATGATTGCACCAGCGCTCACCGCCGCCGGTCAGGCCTTTGAGGAAACGCCCGCCTACTGGAAAACCCTCGACCCCAAGGCCGCTGCTCTGCTCGTTGAGATTGGCGCCGAGAACTCTGACTCTCTTGAAGCAACACAACGCAAAGTCCTTGAACTCGTGAGCACCGTCCAGCTGATCAAGCCGGTAGACTTCACGAGTGTCGACGAAGCCATCGAGCTCGCCTGGCATGTCCGCGAGGGACTTCTGGGTTTGGTCGGCAAGAATCGCCCGGAAGGCTCGACGCTCATTACGGAGGACGTCTGTTTTCTGCCGGAGCGTTTGGCTGAGGGTGCGCGCGACGTGCAGAACCTGCTTTCCAAGCATGGATTCATCCCCGGTGTCGCAGGGCACGCTGCTCACGGGAACCTTCATTTCACTCTCGTCGCAAATCTCGGCGAGGCCGAAGGACTCTCCCGATACTCGGCTTTCATGACCGAGCTTGTGGAGCTCGTCGTCGGGAAACATGACGGCTCTTTGAAGGCCGAGCACGGAACCGGCCTGAACATGGCGCCGTTCGTCGCATCGGAATGGGGTGAGAAAGCCACTGCCATGATGTGGCGCATAAAACAGCTCGCCGACCCTCACGGGATTCTGGCGCCGGACGTGATTCTGACGCGGAATCCCAGGCTTCACCTGGAGAATCTGAAGTCCTTCCCTCAGATCGAAGGGGTTACGGGTTCCTCGCAATGCATCGAGTGCGGGTTCTGTGAACCTGTCTGTCCGAGCCGCAATGTCACCATGACTCCACGTCAACGAATCGTGGTGCGGCGGGAGATGGTGCGCCAGAAGGCTGACTCCGCGATGCTCGCGCAACTCCAACAGGAGTATCAGTACGATGGCATCGAAACATGCGCAGGCGACGGCATGTGTTCCATTCCCTGTCCGATAGGAATCAACACCGGGACGTTGATCAAACAGTTTCGCGGGCGCGAAAACAGCCCCGCCGCGGAAGCCGTGGCGCTGAGCCTCGCAAAGCACTGGAAAGCGGTCGAACCCATGGCGCGGGTAAGCCTATGGGGAGCACACGTGTTCTCCTCCGTGTTTGGTGTGAAGCCGCTCACGGCTCTTACCGCTGTCGTGCGAAGTGTTGTCAGCCCTGACCTCATGCCCGCCGTGCCCGGGCCAATGCCACGTGCGCTTCCGGCTTGCCGAAAACCGACAGGAACGGCGCCGCGGCAGTGTACTTCTGCGCATGTATCAACCGCATGTTTGGCCGCGATCCCGCCGGGCCTGCCGCTCCCTCGCTTGCGGAAACCTTTGTCACCTTGTCCAAACGCGCTGGTAAGCCGCTGTGGATTCCGCCGGATGTAGCCGGCCTTTGCTGCTCGACGCCGTGGAGATCGAAAGGCTATCACCGGGGGCATAAGTACATGGCGCACGCAGTGGCCGATGCGCTGTGGCGCTGGAGCGATGGAGGAGCTCTTCCTATCGTCGTCGACGCCGCTTCCTGCACCCTTGGACTCAAAGAAGATATCGTGACACAGCTCGAAGGACAGCAAAAAGAGCAGTACGAGAGCCTCAAGATCATCGACTCGATCGCGTGGTGTCATGATCTTCTGTCGAACCTGGATATCTCGCACAAGCTGCAGCGCGTCGCTGTGCATCCGACATGCTCGATAACCGACCTCAAGCTGGTTGGCGCGCTCAAACAGATTGCGGCCCGCCTGGCCGACGAGGTGGAAGTTCCAATCGGCACAACCTGTTGCGGGACCGCCGGAGACCGAGGGCTATTACATCCCGAGTTAGTTCTTTCAGCGACACGGGAAGTTCAATTGGTATTGATTGATCGTCCCTGCGACGCCTATGTCTCGGCAAACCGAACCTGTGAGATGGGCCTGCGGCATGCGACCGGGAAGAAGTATGAATCATTTCTTTACTTGCTCGAGGAACTGAGTCGTCCGCAGGCGAACTAAAGGAGCGCCCTATGCGCATCATTCATTTTGAAACAGGTGGAGTCCTCGGAATTGCCGCAGATGCAGGCTCAGGCTGGCATGGCCTCACGCAACGGGAGAGCGGCTTTCCGGGCACGCTACCAGAACTGATCGCACAAGGTGCAGACTTATTGCACATCGGCAGAAGCCTCGAGCAATCGCCGGCAATCGACCTGAACGCTGTCCGTCTGCTACCGCCAGTGCCCGTACCGCCGAAAATTCTGTGCGTCGGTCTCAACTACGATGACCACCTGGAGGAAAGTGGTCTGAAGAAGCCGGTCTACCCTGAAATTTTCGCCCGCTTTGCGACAAGTCTGATCCCTCATCAAGAGCCGATCCGGCGGCCCCGCGAATCCATTGCGCTCGACTATGAAGCCGAACTGGCCGTCGTGATCGGCAAGCCGGGGCGCCGCATCTCCCAGGACCAGGCCCTTGATCACGTGGCAGGCTACTCCCTTTTCAACGATGCGACCGTGCGTGATTTTCAGCTCCGTACACCGCAATGGACGATGGGCAAGAATTTCGATGGCACCGGATCGTTCGGCCCTTGGTTGGTGACGCCCGATGCCGTACCGCCGGGAGCCAGCGGATTGCGCATCCAGGGCCGTTTAAATGGCCGCGTGATGCAGGATGCGCGCACAGACCAGCTCATCTTCAGTGTCCCGGCGTTGATTGCAATGATCAGTGTCGCAATGACTCTGGAGCGAGGGGATGTGATCATCACCGGCACACCGGGCGGTGTAGGAGCCGCACGTAAGCCACCCGTCTACATGCAGCCCGGCGATGTCTTCGAAGTGGAGATCGAGGGGCTCGGTGTCCTGACCAATCCCGTGCAGGAAGACTGAGAAGGCGTGCAGGGCATGAACTGCAGTGTCAGTGCATGAAACGATCATCGAAAAGGAGCCAGACCTTTGCCATATTCTGACTACAAATGTTTCCGGTTCAAGTTTGATTCTGGAGTCGCATTCGTCAGCATCGATCACCCGCCAATCAATCTTCTGGATGAAGTTCTGTCGCAGGAATTCGACAAACTAGGCAGGCAGCTCGAGAACGATGAGAGTATCCGGGTTGTGGTCTTGCAGAGCGCGCTTCCTGATTTCTTCATAGCCCACTCAGGTTTGGGCAGGGTGGGAGCCGCTTCCAAAACCGTATCCCATACACGCAGCTTTCGTCTGACGCAGATCATCGGCGAGCGGTTCAGGAATATCCCGAAGGTAGCCATTGCCAAGATTGAAGGACGAGCCCGGGGCGGAGGGAGTGAGATCGCGCTGGCCATGGACATGTGTTTTGCTGCCCTTGGCAAAGCGATCTTCAGCCAGCCGGAGGTGGCGGTTGGGCTTGTTCCGGGTGGCGGCTCTACGCAAAGATTACCCCGGCTCATAGGACGGGGACGCGCCCTGGAGGTGCTCCTGGGCTGCAATGATTTCTCAGCGGAGCTGGCAGAACGTTACGGCTATATCAATCGAGCATTGCCAGCCGACGAATTGACGCCTTTCGTCGAGAACCTTGCTCACCGCATCGCCTCTTTTCCCGCACATACCATTGCTCACGTCAAGGCGGCCGTGGATATGGGAGCATTTAGTTCCATGACAGAGGGGCTACTGGTGGAAGCCCACGAGTCCGATCTGAGTGTCGCCAGTGAGGTGACCCAGGCGCGCGTGAGGGAAGCATTAAAGGTTGGCGCTGAAACTTATGAAGGCGAGTTGGAGATGGGTTTTCTATCGAGGCTCTCCTAACGCAACATCCGCAGGAGATTATGTTTCCGCAGGAACCGTCGGCAAGGTGAAATGGAACGTCGCGCCACGCTCGCTGTTGCCGTTGGCCCAGATCCTTCCGCCATGCGATTCGACAATCGACTTGCTGATTGCCAGGCCCATGCCGCTGCCTTGCGGCTTCGTCGTAAAAAATGCGTCGAATATCTGGTTGGTCCCGCCCGTAGGCAGCCCCGGCCCTGTGTCTTGAATGGAGATTTCGATCTGACCGTCCTCGCCCATTTGCGACTTCACTGTAAGCACGCCGCCCTCATCTTTCATCGCCTCGATGCCATTCAGCATCAGGTTCATGAGCACCTGCTGAAGTTGGACTCTATCCGTCACAGTCATGGGAAGATCGTCTTTGAGGTCGGTGTCGATCGACGCACCCTGTCTTCTGGCTTCGGTTCCCAGCATCCTGGCCATTTCCTGGATGACCTCATTGATGGCGACCAGCTCTCGGTTCGGAGGAGCCTTTTTGTACAACAATCGCAGACGGTTGATGATTTCCGAAGCAAGCGTGCCCGCTTCCATGATTCTTTCCGTCCCTTTGCGCACCTCGGTCAGTTCAGGCGGGTCGCATTGTAGCCATCGCAAAGATGCCCTGGCATGAGCCGTTGTGACTGTGATGGGCTGTGCGAGTTCGTGCGAGATAGAGGCAACCAGTTCGCCCATCGTGCTGACCCGGCTCGCATGGGTAAGATTCTCCCGGAGCTGTTCAGCATCTTTGCGATCTTCAATGTCCGTCGCCGCGCCACACCATTTCACAATCTTTCCGTGCTTGTCCCTCACAGGCACGGCGCGGATCAGAAACCAGCGATGGGTTCCGTCCAATCCGCGGCGCAACCGCGTTTCACAATCCAGAGGTTCGCCAGTTGTTTGGGATGCGCGCCACTGCTCAGTGATGCGGTTGAGATCATCAGGGTGAATCGTCTTCTCCCATCCTGACGCGGACGGTTCATTCGGGCTGACTCCTGTGTATTCGAGCCACCCCTTGTTCATAAAAGTGAGATTGCCTTTGGGATCGGCCACGAAAGCCAGGGCCGGCATGGTTTCTACCGCCTCGCGGAATATTTTCTCCTGCTCCTGTAACTGGTGAACACGCATTCGATAACCGGCCCAGAGCAGTGTGCAGAAAGCAAGCACGCAAAGCCCTCGGAACCAAATCGTCTGGTACCAGGCGGGCGCAATGGTGAAGTCCAGGTGCGCTCCCTCGTCATTCCAGATTCCGTCGTTATTGCAGGCGATTACTCGGAAATGGTACTTTCCCGGACCAAGCCCGTTATAAAAGGCTTCGCGACGAGTGCCCGCGTCCTGCCATTCTTTATCCACTCCTTCCAGCCTGTAGCGAAAACGCACCTTCTCCGGCACAGACAGGCTCAGAGCTGTATAGCTAATTTGCAGATTGGTCGTTCGTGGGGGGAGGGTCAGATTCATCAGCGAACGGAATTGTTTGCCATTCGCCTTTATAGGGCGAATCAAGACCGTGGGAGGAAGTGCATTTGTGGAGATGTTGGCAGGATCGACCCGCACGATTCCCTTTGACGCCATGAACCATAGTTTGCCGTCGGTTGCCTGGATCTCTTTTGAGGGAATGCCTGGAAGGCCGTCGAAAGAGTCGAAGACACGATATTTCACGCGATAGGAAGGATCGCGAAGGACTTGTTGGATTTCTGTTGCCGGGATCTCGATTACGCCCCTCTGCTCAGCCAGCCACAAACTGCCGTTGGAAGCCTCTTCAACTCCCCAAATGGTTCCGAAAGAGGCCCCGAACGGCTCATCCGCAGGGACGACTCGCCGGAAGCGGTTCCCGTCAAAGAAAGCCAGCCCTCTTCCCGCCAGCCATACATGACGCCCCCGCCCGCTAATTACTTGTACTCCTCCGAGCGGAGACTCGTTCGCGGAAAATACTCTCTGGATCCTTCCCTGGTCCAGGAGGATGATTGTGCCTTCCAGGTATCCGAACCACGCGCGGCCCATCCAATCCGTGAAGGCAGTCGTAGGGAATAACTTTGCGGATTCTGGGGCGGATTCAAGTCGATGCCATACTCCGTCTTTCAGATAGAACAGACCTTGTCTCTCTGCACTCAGCCAGAGCGCGCCAGAGCCGTCTTCGGTTGCCTGGGGCGGAAACCCTAGATTGGGCTTCGGGAACGAATCCGGTAGCGCAATCCTGGTATAGTTTCCCGCATGGTAGCGATAGATGGCATCAAGGCAAACCCACCAAATCGTCCCAGAGGCGTCACGATATGCAGAAGTGGGGTTATCAGCGGCATAGTTGTGGCTGTGAAGCGGATGACCACGATCAGCGCGTCCCCCGTGAACCCTGACCATGACACTTCGATTTCCTGCCAGCTCGTATACCCAGACGTCGCCGTCGTCCCCGGCAGCCCAAATCGACTGATTGAGCTTGAAGGGGAGAGCGACCGGCACCATGTTCGTTTTATGGAAGCGATCCAGACCGCTGTTGGTTCCGACCCAGATATTTCCTTCACGGTCTTGAAGAATGGCGCGGACATAATCGTCGCTCAGTCCATCCTTCGCTGAGAACGACTCAACTGCAGAGCTGAATTCTTGAATTCGACCTTTCAGCAAATCTGGAGCCGGAGAACGGCGAAGCCCGTCTCCAATGCTGGTGATCCACAAGGCGCCGTCGTTGTCAAAAAGAATTCCCATGGAACCGACCTGGACCTCAGTTTCGTCAGGAGACTGCCGCCTATCGGATAGGGGGATGGTCCGGACAGATCTCGTCGTTTCCGCCATCCACAATTTCCCGCTTGCCGCTTGTCCGAATTGCATCACCTGGCCGACTCGAATATTGGCCGGTTGAAACTGCCTGGCGCCGGGGGGAAGAGAAACTACGGTGTCCTCGGTAGAAACCCAAAGTGTTCCTTGACGATCAAGAAAAACTGCGTAAGCAGACTTCCCCGGGAAATTCCAATCCTTCCCTACTACCTTCCATTGGTTGCCCTGCAGCCGCGCAAGCCCGTTGTCGGTCGCAGCCCAAATCGTCCCATCCCGATCCTGCGCTAAGCTCCATACCACTCCGTTTGGGACTCCGTCGCGGGTGGTATAGTTCGTGGCGTTTCCATTCCGCAGAAGGCTGATCGCTCCTGAAAAGCCGATCCAAAGGTCTCCATTGGGTAGAGCCAACAGTGAATTCACACCGCCCGGGAAAGGGCCGCCCGACTGAGGCCGGAAGTACTCGAAGGCGACACCGTCGAATCGATACAGACCAGCGGGATTTCCTAGCCAGAGATACCCATCCGGGGTTTGTGCCAACGCTGTAATGGGGCTCGGCGCGCCCTCTTTCGTGCCCCACGCGGTATGCGCGAATTGCGCAATCGTGTCCGATCGCTCTCCAGCGCAGCAAAGCGCGAGCAGCATGCAAACGCGAGGAAAAGGCAGACCGCCAGCGTTCGCACGCACGAACCGGCCCTCCTGAATCGTTCTCCAAGAAAAGCCGCTCGCACGCTTGCGTCTCCGATCTACTAAAGAAAGCGAGGTCAATCCCCAGATCTGTTGGAGTTTACTCCTGCTTTATCCTAGCTGTTCTGAAGCAGTTACTGGGCGATTTCAGCCGGAACAGCTTGGGGACGACAGCTCAAGCGGAGCAAGCTCCTTTCTCGACCAACGGATGCACGCGCTGAATCGCTTCGGTGAGACTTTTGGCGCTGATATCCATGCCACAGTACACCGTTTTCTGGACTTCCGTGGACTGTGCTCATGAACGGCCTCCGGCAAATCGGCTTGAGCTAGCGAGGAAGCGTTCTCACTGGATAAATAAATGCGCGTTGGGTGCTATCGGTTGCTGGTTATAAGCTGACCTGACAAGACTCACATCACTTCGCGGAATTTGCCCGGTGTCCATAAATTTGGTGTCGGGTATGGTGTCGGTTTAGCTTGGAATCCGGTGCGGTCAGATGCATTGTCCTGCAACACTGCACTGTGCGAGGCGGGGCTGATCGGTTTCCTGAACCGCAGGTCGGAAGTTCGAATCTTCTCAGGGGCACCATATTCTTTCCAGCAAATAAAAATGCGCAGAAAAAGGTCCGGCTATAGGCCGGACCTTTTCATTGGAATGCCAACATACTCACGGCGGACTACTGCACGTTCACCGTCATTGGAATGCTCCTGGTCATTCCGCCACTCGTCGCGCTGACAAGCACAGTCGTCGTGCCTGACGGATGCTTGGAACCAGAGCCGCCGCAGCCCGAAAGTACCGCTACCGAGCTCAAGCCAACCAGAGCCAGCATACAGACAAACCCTCTTATGTGCTTCCGGCCTCTTGCAATCCGGAACTGCAGCACAACAGAAAGCAAAAACAATCCAATGCCGGCATAACCTTTCCATAAGCCAATCGAGCTCACTGCCTGGGCAGTCGCCGTCTCGCTTACGGTAAAGCTGGTTGTCGCCGTGCCATTGGACGGAAGCGACGTCTGTGCAGGGGTAAAGTTGCACGCCAATCCCAGCGGCAGCCCGCTGCACACAAAGCTCACCTGCCCTGTCATTCCCGAGACGGAAGTTACTGTGAGCGTCATCGGCGAGGATGCTGTGCCAGCAGACACTGACAAGCCGCCGCTTGAAAGCGAAAGCGACATATCCGGAACAGGAACATTCACAGTCACAGTGAGCGCCTGTGAAGTCGATGGCAGGAAGTTAGATCCATCCTGACCATCCGAGTAGTAAGCCGCGATCGAATGCGTCCCGGCAGCAAGCGTGCTGATCGTCACGCTCGCGTTTCCAGTAGCATCCAGCGTACCCGTGCCCAGAATCGTGTTACCTTCGCGGAAATCCACCGATCCCGTAGCGGTACCACTGTTAGCCTTCACCGTGGCCTGCAGCACAACGTTCTGTCCGGCTGTTGTCGCGCTGGGTGTTGCCGTCATCGTGGTCGACGTATACAGCGGGTTGCCAGACAAATCGAGCGTATTTCCGCCGCAGATGGCGAGCCACGTTTCGTTGTAATTGTCGAATTTACTGACTGTGGCATCCAGGAACACCGATCCCAGCGGCCCCGTCCTGCCAAACACCTGATCGATTGGCAGATTCAGCTGATTCCCGTCGAACAGAGTGTTTGCCAACTGCTGGTCAATCACCTGGAAGGACTGGTCCGACTTTCCCGCATGCTGCGCCGTCGGTGAAGCCAGAACATAGATATCGATTGGAAACACAGGAGAGTTAATCTGCCACACGTACCAGGGAATTCCAACTCCCACGTACGAAGGATAATGAACATAGGTGGCAGAGTTGATATCGCTCGCGGCATACCACCGGTTGCAGCTGCTGGATGATTCTGCGATGCCCATATCCGGGTAAGGATCGCCCCAGGCCTTGTAGTACTGAATCGAATACGCCTGCGGTAGAAGCGCCAGGTAGAACGCGCGTTGCGATGCCTGCCCCAGCAAAGTCACAGAAACATTCTGCGCCACCTGGTTGGGTGAGCTGTAAAGCGGTTGGTTTGAATCAGTAATCTTCGGCCCAAGCTGGGAAAGCTTATTCCAATCGCCCAGGACAGTATCCAGCTCCGTATCGAACCCAATCGAGAATTGTTGCTGCAATTGTGCGTTCGCCAGGTTGCCAATCGTAGTGGAGAGGTTGTATTGCGGGCTTGGCAAATATGTCTGGCCCGAATTCTGGAAGCCGCCTGCGTAAGCTCCCGCGCCTCCAAAGATCGCGCTGATCATGTTCCCTGAAGAGGAAACAATGCCCGCTAGATCCGGAGGAACAAGTCCGCCGGTTGCAATCGTAGCTCCCAGGTTCACTACATTTCCAACCATGCTCAGAATGTTCGAGACGTTTGTCGTCACCGGAGTCGATGGAGGCGGTTGAAGGGTGCTTCCAAGCACAGTGGCTGCCGAACCAATCAGCGCTGTAGCCGCGCTGCTGTTGCCTGAGGCCACAATGTCCTTCATGTTGGTCGAGCCATTCACCATGAACTGCATCACGTTGACCAGATCCACCAGTTCTGTCTTCAATTGCGTCGCCACTGCTTGCATATCTTCTTGCTTAAAGCATGACAGCGGAGAATTCGTCACCGGATCGGTCCACGTATAGCACGTGCCTGCCGCGCCAGGGAAGGTCAGGGTCGTCGGATCAAAGATGTGGTAATCCAGGAACGTGTTGTTGCTTCCCGCAAAGTAGTAATGAATGTCGTCCAGGTAATTACCCTGCGCGCCAATAATGTAGTGCTGCGTCACCAGCATGTAGCTCAGGTAGTGATAGGCAGCCATCTGTCCGGTTACCGTAGAAGCACCAGACATCAGGTTCCCGCTCAGCTCAGGCCATTCGCTTGGCTGCGAAGCAAGAATTTTGTTCAGAGAATAATCCACTGTGCTGCCGCCCGGAGAGATCTGGTCTGTGCGAACCGGCCAGTACATTCCGTGCATATCGGGTTGCAGTAGCCCATGCACGAAGCCCGTCTGGCCCTGCTGCGAGTTTTTCGTCGCGGAGTACACGGCATTCCCCGTGACGGCATTACCGCACATCGTGCAGCTCACCAGGCTCATCGCATCCGTGGAGCCGTAAAGATACAGCGTGCTCACCGCAGGCGCGCCGAACGCCTCAAACGCCGGCGCAAAATTTTGATAGTAAGCCGCTGTAGTGCCCCAGGAGATCCAGGCCGCAGACTGCTCGCTCGTCCCGATCACGGGAGTTCCAATCGTGGTCAGCATGACGAGCTGGTCGCGAGTTGTGCTGTTTAGATCGTTTGCCAGATCTGTAAATGCCTGCGTTGAGGCCTGCGTATTTGAGTTTGCAGTCGGATAAAAGTTTCCGACGCCGGTGAACGTTGCAGTTCCCGAACCGGCTGTAACTCCGGCAAATTTGGCCGGAACCAGGGATTCGCGGTCCAGCTTGATGAGCCAGTAACCTCCACTGCCGCCCGTAGCTGGCGCCTCAAGCACCCCCTGGTTACCGGCGTAGGTTGATCCGAACAGCTGCGACACCGTCGCACTCGCGGTCCCGCCACCGGACTGCGGTGCAGGGCTCACGGTGTACTCCACCGCTCCCGCAGGCTGATAGTTGTAATTGCCCCAGGGATCTTCCTCCAGCATGCCGCTTAGGTTCGGCACTGTCACAGTCGCGTCCTTGCCAGTGTAGTAATTCTCAAATGCGGTGCCCGGAGTAGCGCCGCCCGCACCGATCGCAACATAACCAAGCGGAATGTCGGCGGTTGCCCCGGCAACCGTTTTGCAAGCGGTGGTCGTCGGGTCGCAGTTATAAACACGTCCGCCGATTGGCGTAGTGTCGAGCTGCTTCGGCTGCGAGCCTGCATCGGAATTGCTAAAGAGATTCGTCCCGACAATCACCAGGTCCTGTGCAGTAAGCTTCTGCAGATATGTCTTCAGCGTCGGCCCATCTCCAATGCACTGCGGAGAAGACTCAGGAGCAGTCGTTACCTGCTGAAGTGTCTGCCGGTCGAGAACGATAACGCTGTAAATGCTGGAGCATCCGCTCGCAGTCGGAATCTGCACTTGGTCTCCGAGCTGGATCCACGGCTGGCCGGCGCTTACGCCGCCACTCCCCAGCGTGCTGAAGGCAACCGTCGGGGGCAGAAAGTTGCTGCCCGTCGGCAGTGGGTTAGCATTGCTGCTCGCGTTCAGCATTCCTCGCGCCTTCACAGCCTGCGCTCCGAGGGCTTTCGATGACTCCACGCCGGCAAAGCGCATGCGCGAGCTTACAACACCCGTCTCCTGGCTCTTTCCCGCCGCATACAGCACGTTCTTGCCATCATGCATCCCTTGCGCTGCCGTTAAGGTCGCAGTCTCGCAGTGGCCGCTGCCGCTGCTGCACGCCGTCGGCGTAAATTCAGATGCCACATCCTTGCCGTTGAGCGAAATCATCAATGAAGACGCGTCGATCGACGATGGCATTTCGATCACGACCCTCCGCGATTCGAGAGAACTAGCAGGCACCATCGTAATCGTCATCGTCGGATGCTGCGCTTCGGGCACACCCGCCATGGAAGTCTGCGCCACTGAAGTCTGGCTATAGGCAAGCCCCATAGATATGAACGTCGCCGCAACCACCGCGTGACAGACCAACGTGCGAAATCCCAGATGAAACGTGAGCATCTCAACCTCTTTTTTGCCTTTGAAGTGATACAGCGTTAGGGCATTCAACTGGAGCGAACCCGTTTCCAGGCGCGAGTCATCGTCAACCTGCACAAAGCCTGCAGATAGCCGCTGACGTTATACTGTCCAGTTATGCTGCGTTGAATCGAACATCAACGCTTGGAAGATCTACCGTGTTTTTATGGTAGGTTTGCGACCTTGCAGAAACAATGAGTATCACTACACAAGCCTCCGTGTGGTTCCACATGAACACTCTTGCGTGAGCTTCCCATCTCAGGTGTTGAAGATGTGGATTCATGCACAACCCACAACGCAATCGCCAGGATGTTCGGGAAGGCGGTGAAACTCCGCCACTGCCCCGCAACTGTGAGCGTCACTCGCCCCCGCGCCGTCCATCGCGCAAAGGCAGTCAGCCAGTCGTAATCCACTGAGGCCATCTCGGCCTTGGGAAGGGAACTGGCAAGGCGCAAAGTCAGGAGACCGGTCTTAGGCGAATTCCATTACTTCTGCCCCGTGGGAGGGCAAGAGGAGATAAATGTCTATTTCATTTTTGCGTGGTCCATTCTTCCACCGCGCTTTGCCAGTTCTCGCAATCCTTCTCGCGGCCGTTTCGGCCCGCGCAGCCTCCGTCCGTGGCCGAGTCACAGACTCTTCGGGCGCGCGCGTCTCCAATGCAGCCGTTGCGCTTCTTCAGGGCGGTAAGATCGTCACCAACACACTCACCGGTGCAGACGGCAGCTTCACCCTTACCACCGGCAAAAGCGGCCGCTTCTTCCTTGTCGTCTCCGCAAAGAGCTTCCGTCAACTTGAAACCCCCACCTTCTACGCCGGCAGCCTCGATTCCATCGAGCGCTCCATCGTCCTGGAACCCCAGTGGGTCCGTCAGTCCATCGTCGTCACTGCCACCGGCACGCCGACGCCGCAGCCGCAAACCAGCTCCGCCACCAACGTGCTCGGCCAAACCGAAATCGGCCAGAGCAGCGACTTCACCAGCCTCCTGCGACTCATGCCCGGCACCGCCTCCGTCCAAATCGGCCAGCGCGGAGCACAATCCGCCCTCTTCATCCGCGGCGGCGACTCCGACAACAATAAGGTACTCATCGACGGCATCAGCGCCGGCGATCTCGGTGGCCGCTTCGACTTCGGTCCACTCTCCACCACCGGCATTGAGCGCAGCGAAATCTATCGCGGCCCCAACTCTGATCTCTATGGAGCCGGAGCCGAATCCGGCGTCGTCAGCTTCATCACGCCGCGCGGAACCACCAGCTTCCCCTCCATCTTCGTCTCCGCCGATGCCGGCAACTTCTACACCTCGCGTGAAGAAGCCCAGCTCGCTGGCGCGCATGACAAGGTCGATTACTTTGCCGCCTACAGCTGGCTTCAGACCGCCAACGACCTGCCCAACGACGAGCATCATCTCGGCTCAGCCGCTGGCAACTTCGGCTATCAGTTCAACGACACCACGCAACTCCGCGGCACCGTCCACTACAACGTCGCTTCCACCGGAGTCCCCAACGCCTGGGACTTCTACCACGTCACGGATGTCGCCACACAGAAGGATCAGGACCTCTACATCAGCGCTACATTCGACAACCAGACAACCGAGAGCTTCCACAACACCATCCGCTATGGCGCCACCCGTAAGCGCGAGCAGTTCTCCCTCTGGCAGAACTCCGGTGAGCTCATCGAAGACTACGATGGCTTCGGCGACGACGCCTATTTCGGCCAGACCGTCACCATCAATGGCGCAAACGGCTCCTCCGCCACGGGCCGCGCCATCATCGATTACCCCGGAACCTATTCCGAGCAGCTCGTCTCCAATCGCGACCAGCTTCTCTATCAGGGCGACTTCCGCTTCACTCCGCACCTCGTCGCCTTGATCGGTTTCCATTATGAGGACGAGCGCGGCTCAGAAGTCCTTGCCGCCTATGGCACAAACGATCATCTCGCGCCCACCAACTACGATTACCTCGCCAGCGTCCACGGCGATTTCAAGAATCGCTTCTTTTACAACCTCGGCGGCTCGCTCGAGCACTACGCGCTCTTCGGAACCTACACCACACCACGCGCCGGTTTCACGTTTTACGCTCTCAAGCCACGTCGCGGTGCCTTCTCCGGCACCCGCATCCTTTTCAATTACGGGGACGGCATCCGCGAGCCGGCACTCACAGACGAGTTCAGTTCGCTTTATACCGCTCTTGTCGGGAACGGATACGCATCCGTCGCAAAGCAGCTCAACATCGGCCCGCTTGCCCCACCCACCCAGCGCATGTATGAAGGCGGTGTCGAGCAAACCTTCTTCTCGCAACACATTCTCTTTCGCGCCAGCTACTTTCACAACGAGTTCGGTCGTCAGATTGAATCCGTCAGCGCTGTGTCTCTTCCTGACATTCTTGGCTTTACCGGGCAGGCTCGTCAGGACTTCATCAATGCGCTCGGCTTCTATTACACCCTCGACTATGGCCTCAACGTAAACACCCAGGCCTTCCATGCCCAGGGCATCGAGTCCACGGTCGAAGGCGGAATCGGCCGCAGCATCTTTCTTCGCGCGGGCTATACCTGGATGCAGGCTCAGGTGCAGCGCTCCTTTGATAGCGATAATCTAGCCCTCGTCAGCGGATTCGAACCCACCTACAACGGTATCCCCATCGGAGCCTACTCTCCGCTCGTCGGCGCGCGTCCCTTCCGTCGTCCGCCGAACTCCGCCTTCGCCACCGCAACTTACTCAAACAAGAGGCTCTCCGCCATCCTCACCTCGGCCTTCGCCAGCCGCAGTGACGATTCCACCTACCTCGCGTACGCTGACCAGACCGGCGGAAACAGCCTTCTGCTCCCAAATCGCAATCTTGATCACGGCTACGCCAAGCTCGATCTGGGAGGCATCTATCAGCTCATCAACTGGCTCAGCGTCTACGCACAGGCGGAAAACCTGGCCAACAGCCAGCACATCGCCCCCCTCGGCTATCCCAGCCTGCCCTTCAACCTCCGCGCCGGTCTGCGCTTCCAGTGGGGCAAGGACTCAGCTAAATAGCTGCAAGTGCTCCGGGGGCATTCCCAGCCTCCGGAGCTCCACCGTAAGCCCTTGTATCCCATTGGCCTCCAGAACCCCGCAGATGAAGATCGCATAAGGAATCTATTGTTTGCCCCCAATTTTCCACAAATCTGTGCGGGATTTTAGCTCCCTCCAGGTTTTTTCTCTTTCCGTTTTCCCGCGCCTGTAACAAACTATTCATAATCTGGGTTTAGTTTTTAACTAACTTGTCCCGCTTGAACGTTCACCCTAAAAGACAAGTGCATAAAAGCACTGGGGAACGATTCCGGCACGTTGCAGGACAACTTTCAATCTTCCAAGAGGCCATCATGATGCGTTGGTTTACAAGGCGTTTCGCCTGTACCCTTCTGTTGTTTCTACCCATCCTCCTTTGTGCGTCGCTCGTTCAGGCACAGCAAACCCTCGGCTCCATCAACGGCACGGTGCTCGATCCTTCCGGCGCAGCCGTCCCCGGCGTAAAAATCACCGTCACGGCCGCCGAAATCGGCGTTACCCGCACCACCACCACGCAGGGTAGTGGGTTCTTTCAGATCTTCAACCTACCCATCGGCCACTACGTCGTCCGGGCCGAGCAGAACGGTTTTGAAATCACTGAAGTAAAGGGCATCGGAGTTCGCGAGGCGGAAGCAACAACTGTCAGCGTCGCTCTCAAGGTCGGCCAGACCTCGGAATCCGTTGAAGTCACCGCCAATCCGCTGCTCAATGCCACGGACGCTACCAACGGCTACACGCTCGACTCCCAGCAGATCTCCATTACCCCGCTCGCTACAGACAGTTTCACGCAGCTCGCCGTGCTTTCTCCCGGCGTCAACGCGGAACTGATCAGCGGCATCGACTCCAACGCGGGTCTCGGCAACCAGAACATTAACGCCAACGGAATGCGCACCACCTCCAACACCATGCAGGTCAATGGCGCAGACGTTTCCAACCTCTTCAACGGCATGACTGCCTCGGGTCTCACCTCGCAGCGCTACAACTTCAACATCGGCGGCGGCAGTACTTCGGCCACCTCCTCTGCGGGCGGAGCCACCACTGCCGGCGCCAACGGCACCAGCACCTCCGTCTACGGTTCCATCGGCAACGCTCTCCCGACGCCTCCAACGGCATTCATTGATGAAATCCGTGTCAACACCTCCATGTACGACGCGCAGCAGGGAGCCACCTCCGGCGCGCAGATCGATGTCAGCACCAAGTCCGGCACCAACAACTGGCACGGCGGCGTCTACGGCACCTTCGCCAACAACTCGCTCAACGCTTCGCCTTACTTCTTCAACCAGCAATATGTGCTCGGCCAGAACGGCGTAGGCTACTTCCCTCAGTCCATGCAGAACCCATATCTGCAGCGCTGGACCGCGGGCGCAACACTCGGCGGCGCAATCAAGAAGAACAAGCTCTACTTCTTCCTCGCCTATCAGCGTCTTGACTCCTCCGATGCCGCCACGGCGTTTTCTCAGATGACCGTTCCCAGCGGACTTAGCGATGATCGCAGCGCCGATGGCCTGATGACCGCGCTCACCAGTTGGAATGACGGCAAGCCTGTTGCCACCACCGGAAAAAGCGCATTCACAGGCATCGATCCCATCGCCTCCGCGATGATGAACGCCAAGCTGCCGGACGGAAGCTACCTCATTCCCTCCGCGCAAACCAGCGGAACTTACCAGTACGGCATCCCCAACGTTGGTCTCACCGGCCGCTCCCTCATGACCGGCGACCAGGCCACCATCTCGGTCGATTACCAGATCAACGACAGGGACCGTCTCGGCGCAAAGTACTACTATCAGAACGATCCCATTACCTCTCCCTATCGCTTCTCCTCCACCGGCGGTTTTCCCGTCACACAGCTCAACGGCGGACAGGTGGGGACGATCGACAACACCATCATCGTCAATTCACACCTCAACTGGGAGCAGCGCCTCGGCTTCGTTCGCATGTCGGCCTACAGCGGCTACAATCAAACCCTCTCCAACGGCAGCGGCCCGGCAAACTTCGGCATTGGCGCAGGCATGACCGGCAACACCGGCACGCTCGTAGATGGCATGCCCGGCCTGCTTCTCAAGGAATTTCCCTATTCGCAGAATGATTCGCCGGGAGTTAAGGTCGGGCCCTACAGCTCCTTTGCCAATACCGGTTTCTACCAGAACCGCCTCAATCCTTCCACCAACCTCATCTGGGTCAAGGGGCCGCATACCATCGTTGCCGGTGGCGGATACAGCTACACCCAGCTCAATATCACCAACAACCGTCAGGGTGTCGCACAGGTTGCAACCAAGAACTTTGAGACCTTCCTCGAAGGCCAGGTATCAAGCTCCAATGTCCTCGAGACCACCGACTCTCAGAGCGGACGCAACACTGCAGACCGCTACTATCGCAACAATGAGATCGACGGTTATGTCCAGGACAAGTGGCAGATCAAGTCCAATCTCAGCCTGACCATCGGCGTCCGCTATGACTACCACGGCGGCCTCACCGAAAAGTACGGCGACATGTTCAACTTCGAGCCGTCTCGTTACAATGTCACCGGCACCACCGACACCGGTTTCAACGTCAGTAATGCCGGCTTCATCGTCGCTGGAAACAACAAGTACAACCCCACCTCCGGCGTCAGTGAGTCCACCCTCACGGGACGCCAGTGGGGCGTTTCGCCGCGCCTCGGATTTGCCTGGACTCCGGCCAATACCGGCAACAAAGTTGTCTTCCGCGGAGCCTGGGGCATTTATTATGACCGTGGCGAAAACTTCCAGTACCTTTCGCAGCCCGCGGGCAGCGGCAACGGCGGCCCCTTCGGAGTCACTGAATCGGCCCCGCTCGCAAGCTACGTCGTCGGCAATGGCAAGACCCTCGCGAACCCGTTGGGCACGGCTCTCAATCTTCCCTCCGGCACACCGGCGGGAAACTACATTCCGCCCAGCTCTGATCCCAGCACCATCACGGCGTCCCTGCAGCAGACACTCAACGGCTACACGGGATCACAGGCCGAAAACGGCAAGAACTGCTCCGGCGTTCAGAACCAGGAAGACTACACTGCCTGCCCCGATGCTCTGAACTTCGCCTCATACGCCCGCAACAACGTGCTGCCCTACACCATGAACTATTCGTTAGACATGCAATGGCAGCCCACCAGCGACATGGTCTTCACCCTCGGATATGTTGGTAATCGCGGACGCCACTCCGTCATCCCCATCCCCTTTAACGCCCCCGGGATTGCCACTGCCCAGAACCCCATCTGGGGCGAAACATCGAGCTATGGCTTTGAGGTCTTGAACCAGAACTCCACGTCCGACGGCTACGACTACGACCCCATTCCCGGCGAGCCCTGGAACACCGAAGACGGCGGCAACACCGACTTCCGTACTCCCTACATCGGCTTCAGCCCCAACGCGGCGTCCTTCAAGACCGTCGGTAACTCAGCTTACGACGCGCTCCAGACGCAATTCCAGAAGCGCCTCTCGCACAACTTCCAGGTCGGTGCGGCTTATACCTGGAGTCACGCCCTCGACGAACAGAGCGATCTCGGCCTCTTCTTCACCGGCAACGATCCGTCCAACCTCCGCAATTCATGGGCCTCAGCCGACTTCGATCGCAAGCACGTCTTCTCCTCCAACTTCAACTTCAAGATTCCAAGCCACGCGCGTAACAGCTCGCTGCTCGGCTACGTCGCAAACGGTTGGGAGCTCACAGGCATCGCCATCGTGCAGAGCGGCGAACCCTACTCGCTCTATGAGTTCTACGGCGCCGTCGGCAGCATCAAGTTTGGCGATTTCCCAACCCTCATGAACCCCGTCATCGGCATTAAGAGCCCCGGCAATCCCGGGTCCGCCAGAACCGGTAACAAGGGCGATATCCGCACTCAGGGCGGCGCTTACATCCCTGCCATCGATCCCAGCCAGCTGGCCATCAACTACCTGCAGCCTGGCGCGATGGGCATTCCCACCCAGTCCGGCTCCAACCCGGCGGATATCTACCAGACCGACTTCGCTCCGCCGCAGCGCAACATCTTTCGGCAGACCGCACAGGATCGCCTCGATCTATCGGCCCGCAAGAACTTCCATATCCACGACAAGTATGATCTGCGGTACGACTTCAACGTCTATAACATCACCAACACGCCAAGCCTAGACGTGCCCATGAACCAGGGGCAGATTCGCCAGAACTCAGCCTGCTCCACATCCGCCATTAAAGCCGGCGGCAACTGCGATCCCTCCTTCTACTACGTCAACTATGGACAGATCGTATCGAGCAATAATCCCGCCGATCAGCAGTCCTCTCTTCAGAACCTCGACGAGCTTCCCTATCGAACCGGCAGCGGCAGAAACACACAGGTCCAGACCACCATTCCGATCAATACGCCAGGAACAAACTGCCTCACCGGCGGTTCCAACGTAATTCCTGGATCTAACGGTGGCGGCAGCTACTGCCCCAACAACGCGGCCAACTTCGGATCGGTCTATAACACCATTGGAAGCAACCGCATCATCACCATGGCGCTGCACGTCACCTTCTAACTCCGCAGTCCATCTGCAAAATCAAACGGGGACCCACAAGGGTCCCCGTTTTTACCTGCGCTCAATACTAAAATCGCCGGACTGTCTCTCAATCAATCAAGACAGGCCCTGATCCTTTTAGATTCAGCAAATTTTCATCTTCTTTCTCAAGTTTCTCCCTTGTCTGCCGACGAGTAAGAAATTAGTGTGGAAATTTCCACATGAGTTTTCCGCTATTGCGAGCGGAAACATGTTGTCCGAGGTGTCTACAGTGAACTGTCCAAAGTGCAATTCCGAATCCTGCGCCACCGTGCCCGCCGAGATTCGCCTTTACCGCAACGCGCCGCGCACGCAGAGCCATCCACCCGTCTCGCCGTCGCCCGACATCCAGATCTGCATGGAGTGCGGCTGGAGCGAGTTCGTCATCCCGCCCACATGGATCTCCGCATGGCTCAAGCCCCAGTTGCAGAACCAGGCCCGCCGCTCCGAGCCACAGCCGCTCGCCAAGCCCACGCTGCTTCCCATCCCGGTAGCCGCGCTCTCGGTCTAGCAGCTCACCGCGCATCCGGCGTCACCGCAGGTCAAGCAAACTCGCGCCCATGCGCGTTTTGAAACACCCTGAAAATAACCATTAGCAAAACAAAAAAGGCCCCGGTTCTCCGGAGGCCTTTCGTTGTCACTGACCCTTACATTCAGGATAGAGGGGCCGCCTTGCGAGGGATCTTTTGTTATGGCATCCTTCCCCTGTATTCCTTAAAGGAAAATGATGAAACCGAAACAAAGGCTCACAACTGCAGGCATGTCATTTGGCTTCTTTCTTGTCTTGGCCGTAGCTTCTCCATTGTCTGGACAACAACCTGCGGCATCGACAGATTCTCCGGTGGTGCAAACGCCGAGCGATCCGCTTGCCAGTCTGAATTCTGAGAATCGCGCTCTCTTCGATGCGCTGCGCAAATCGGCTCAACAGAACGACGATGCTGCCACGCTCACATCCGGCAAGCAACTCCTGCCTGCATTGAAATCGGGTACAAAACTATGCGATTTTGTCACCCAACTGACAGCGGGAGCGGCGGTTGAAACCGGAGATATAGCCTACGCGTTGACTCTCCTCAAGCCATTGACCGACTCACACCCCGACGACTGGCATACGACTTCGCTTCTGGCGCGAGCTTACGCCGAGAGAGGGGACAAATCACTTCGCGATCTGCAGGTCGCTCACATGATTGACCTGCACAAAAAGACCTCTGATCCAGCCTTCTCGAAGCTACACGTTTTTCCGATACAGAAGGTGGCACTACATTCGGGTTATGCTGTCTTTCTCTACCCCTTCGACCCTCTCGGTAGGGAAAACACGTACTTGATTGCTCTCATCTACACGAACGCTGGCAAAGAGGACTACAGGATCGAACTTGAGAGCGCCGATGTCGATCAGGCCTTTTTCAAGGCAAAGCACCCGGGTGAAAGACGATTCTCGATAGACTCCTACCGCGAGTCAGATGTCAACGGAAAATTTGCTGAGTCACAGGCTCTGCACGGCTTTGTCGATGGCGTATTCAACTATGACACTATGCGGGATCGCATGGTAGAAACCGCAAATGATGGGAAATCGTCGGCAAAATAAAAAGGCCCCCGGTTTCCCGGAGGCCTTCATTCTTGCTGGTAACCAGAACTCAAGTCCAAAGGGTCTTTCCAGTCCCTTAGTCCCTATGTCCCTCAGTCCCAGAATCAATCCGGCGTTGCCGGATTGATTCCTTAGTACATTCCGTCCATACCGCCGCCGCCGTGGCCGCCTGCAGGAGCAGCAGACTTCGGCTCAGGCAGCTCGACAACCAGAGCTTCGGTCGTCAGCAGCAATCCGGCAATCGAAGCCGCGTTCTGCAGAGCCGTCCGAGTCACCTTGGTCGGGTCGATGACGCCGGCCTTCACCAGGTCCTCGAACTCGCCCGTCGCAGCGTTGTAGCCAAAGTGCTGGTCCTTGGACTCAAGAACCTTCGCCACCACCACAGCGCCCTCTTCGCCCGCATTGGCAACAATCTGCCGAAGCGGCTCTTCGAGCGACCGCAGAACGATCTGAGCGCCGATCTTCTCGTCGCCTTCGAGCGTCTTGATCAGGGCCTGAACGGCCGGAACCGCGCGTACCAGAGCCACGCCGCCGCCGGGGACAATGCCTTCTTCCACAGCCGCGCGCGTTGCATGAAGCGCATCTTCTACGCGAGCCTTCTTCTCCTTCAGCTCGGTCTCCGTCGCAGCGCCCACCTTGATGATCGCCACGCCGCCGACAAGCTTCGCCAACCGCTCCTGCAGCTTCTCGCGGTCGTAGTCGCTGGTCGTCTTGTCAATCTGCCCGCGAATTTCCTTCACACGGCCGTCAATCTCGGTAGCCTTGCCTGCGCCGTCCACAATCGTCGTGTTGTCCTTGTCGATCGTGATGCGCTTGGCGCGGCCCAGATCCTCGAGCTTCACGCCTTCCAGCTTGATGCCCAGGTCCTCGGTAATCGCCTGGCCGCCCGTCAGAACAGCAATGTCGCCGAGGATCGCCTTGCGACGATCGCCAAAGCCCGGAGCCTTCACAGCAGCCACATTCAGCGTGCCGCGCAGCTTGTTCACTACCAGGGTCGCGAGCGCTTCGCCCTCAACATCCTCGGCAATGATCAGGAGCGGCTTGCCGCCACGAGCAACCTGCTCCAGAAGGGGCAGAAGGTCCTTCATCGCGCTGATCTTCTTCTCGTAGATCAGAATGTACGGATCGTCCAGAACAACTTCCAGGCGCTCTGCGTCGGTCACGAAGTACGGGCTCAGGTAGCCGCGGTCAAACTGCATGCCATCCACGGTCTCAAGTCCGGTGTGCATCGTCTTCGACTCTTCAATCGTGATCACGCCGTCCTTGCCCACAACCTTCACGGCCTCGGCAATGATGCCGCCGATCTCCGCGTCGCCGTTGGCAGAAATCGTGCCCACCTGCGCCACCGAGCCCTCATCCACGGGCTTCGACAACGTGCCAAGTGCGCCGCCTTCTGTCCATACGCCGTTCTGATCGCGCTTGCCGATCACGGCAATCACGGCCTTGTCGATGCCGCGCTTCAGAGCCGTCGGGTTCGCGCCCGCCGCCACAGTCTTCACGCCTTCGCGGAAGATCGCCTGCGCCAGAACCGTCGCCGTCGTCGTGCCGTCGCCGGCCACGTCGCTCGTCTTCGAGGCAACTTCCTTCACCAGCTGCGCGCCCACATTCTCTAGCGGGTCCCTGAGTTCGATCTCCTTCGCAACCGTCACACCGTCCTTGGTGATCGTGGGCGAACCGAACTTCTTCTCAATCACAACATTGCGACCCTTGGGTCCCAGTGTCGCCTTCACCGCGTCCGCCAGCGTGTTTACGCCGCGCAGGATCGCTTGACGGGACTCTTCACCGTGCAGAATCTGCTTTGCCATTTTTCTTCTCCAGCGATCAGTGATCAGTGATCAAAGATCAGTTTGTGTCGTTCGTTCAATCCTGTTTCAGTAGAGGCAAGTCAGTCAGGCCAGTAAGCGAGGTGTGCCGTTTTGCTGATCTCTGATCCCTGACCCCTGATCTCTGCCGCTTACTTCTTCACAATTCCCAGGACTTCTTCTTCGCGCATGATCAGGAACTCTTCGCCCTCGATCTTGATCTCGTTGCCGGAGTACTTGCCGAAGAGCACGCGGTCGCCCGCCTTGACATCGAGCGGGAAGACCTTGCCTTCGTCGTTCGACTTGCCCTTGCCCACAGCGATCACTTCGCCTTCCTGGGGCTTTTCCTTCGCGCTGTCAGGAATGATGATTCCGCCACGCACCGTCTCCGTGTCTTCAACACGGCGAACCAGAATGCGGTCGTGGAGCGGAGTGAAGGTCGTCGTTACAGATGTAGCTGCCATTGCTTCCTTCTCCTTCGCGCGCGGAGCGGGGGACTCCCTTCCGCGCGATTGTTTGGGTTTGAAAACAGATACTGCAGAAATCTCAATTGGCGATCCCGCACACCGGATACAAGCAATCACTCCTACACGGTGCTAGCACTCTCGCCTACTGATTGCTAAATGTAGGTAACTACACCAACGGTTGTCAAGTTACCCTAGCTGAATATGAGCGCAATTCACTCACATTTAACCATCGCTCCGCATAAAATCCCTCGGGTTTACGGTGGCCGCTGAATCAGCTCGGCTGCGTTTGGAGTAAGGCCAACAAATTCATAACGCGCAACAAGGCTCTATATCTAAGGCTTGAATTTGATTGCGAAATAATGAAATCCGGCTTTTTCATCCCGCCTTTGCCAATCTCATGCTACTATTACCCCGCTTTTGAAACACCTCTCTTCTTCGTACCCCGCCTACCGCCCCCCCAAAGCCGTAGGCCAGAATTGTGAGGTTCCTATGTCCACCTGTTCAATGGGCCCCATAAATCAGCTTCTTCGGCGTTTTCTCCCACACGCTTCCGTTGTCGCCACTTTCGCATGGAGCATTTTTTTCTGCTACCCAGCCTTCGGCCAATCTGCCACAACGACAACGCTCAGCGTCACTAGCGGCGGCAGCGCGGTCACCTCTGTTTCAGCCGGAACGGTGGTTACCTTAACGGCGACCGTTGTGGCCGGATCGACGCCGGTAACGCAAGGCCAGGTGGCATTCTGCGATGCATCCGTCAACTCTTGTAGCGACATTCATCGGCTTGTGGTAGTGCAACTGACGGCAACCGGGACCGCAGTGTACAAGTTCAGGCCCGGCGGCGGGAGCCATAGCTACAAGGCTGTCTTCTTCGGCACCGGGGTCATAGGTTTATTTCCTCCAGGCACCGTGACTTATGCAGCAAGCTCCTCCGGCACATCATCGCTCACAGTAACCGGGCCATTCCCATCTACCACCCAGGTTACGCAAACCTACCAGCCAAACAATGCTTCATGGAACATGAACGCGATTGTCGCCGGCGGCCTCACAATGCCATCTCTCGTTGCTCCTTCCGGTATTGTGTCCTTTGTTGACACGAGCAATGCAAATAATGTCCTGGGCACTATCGATCTTTCCGCGAGCGAATCCGGCATCGGTCTTGCGTATCGCGGCGACCTGCCGCCTCTGGAAGCTCCTCCATCCGGATTGAATGGTATACATGTTGCTGCTATAGCAGATTTTAACGGGGATGGAATTCCGGATGTCGCTGCCTTTTCACAGGAATCACAAGACGCCAATTATTCATCTATTTTGCTCATCTATCTGGGAAAAGGAGATGGTACATTTGCTGCCGCAGTGCCCACAAATCTGAACATCTACGCGGGCATTCTGCGAGTAGCCGATTTTAATGGAGATGGAATTCCGGACGTGCTCATCGCGAATCCGACAGGATTTCCGCAGGGTGTTTTTTGTTGTGGGCAGTACGGAGAAATAATTGATGTTCTGTACGGCAAGGGAGATGGCACCTTTATCCCTGACTATAATGCCGACCCAATATACAATTCGAATCCCGTGAACGCCTCTGTCGACGTAGGAGACTTCAATGGCGACGGGATTCCTGATATTTCCGCCACATATGACGCTACCTGCCTCGGAGTATCGTTTGGAAGCGGAGATGGTACGTTTTCTGCGTCCTCAATATGCCCCAGCGATACACCAACCATCATGCAGGCAGCGGACTTAAATGGAAACGGTAGGAATTCGTATCTAATCGTTATAACGAACGAAGCCATCAACATTTATTTCAATGATCTTAGCCTGCAATCGAGTATCCCATTAAGTTCGTTAGGCTATCAGACCGTGCAGTCAGTAACGGACGCCGATTTCACCGGTGACGGAATCCCGGATCTGGCTGTATTAGGCACGGGTAGCCTTCCAGGTTCGCCGTCCATTTCAATATTGAAAGGAAAGGGGGACGGTACCTTTACCACGCTGTCCAGCTTTGATGCCAATATGCAGGATGATACTCTCGCGTTCGGCGATTTCAACGGCGATGGCATCGTGGATCTTATTTCTTTCGGCTCGAAAGCAAGCGATTCTTTCAATCTCTATTTGGGCAAAGGAGATGGAACCTTTACGACAGTAAATCTGACCGTTCCTGGTTTTTCATTCAGTGGAGGGATTACTGGCGATCTGAACGGCGACGGTCTCACGGATCTGGTCATGAGCGGCACTACCGCCAACCCGACTCCGTCATCCTTGTTGGCACAGTCCGGTTGGATGGCATCCGCTATCCTGCCGAATTTTATCCCCAGCGCGGGCACCCATCTGATCACAGCCACTTACTCCGGGGACAGCAATTATATTGGGAGCACGTCGGGCAGTACCGCGGTCACTACAGTGGCGGCCGTTCTCAGTTCTCCCGTGCCGGGAGGTTTTATCCCCGGCGGGAACGTTACGTTCTCATGGACGGCCGGATCAGGAGTCTCGCAGTACAAACTCTTACTGGGAACCACTGGAGCAGGTTCTTCCGATCTATATGTGGGCTCACCCACAAGCGCTACTTCCGCCATCGTGCCGAATGTGCCTCTTAATGGAACTCCAATTTATGCCACACTCTTTTCCGACATTGACGGAACGTGGCAATCTGCCCAGTACATCTACACTGAATCGCAGGTTGCAGTGGTCATAACTCCAACTCCGGGATCCCTACTCTCGGGCTCGAGTGCCACCTTTCAGTGGACGCCGGGCGCCGGCGTCGCAAAGTACTCATTTGCGGTTGGAATCAAATGGCCTGGTTCGGAGGACATATTTGCAGCTTCGAACACCAAGTCGACTTCAGCCATTGTGCCTAATCTACCTACAGATGGCGTACCCGTTTACGTGATGCTACGGTCAGAGATTGGCAACACTGTATATACGAACTTCTACACCTACACAGCATCCGGTTCACCGACTGCACCTGTTTTGATAACGCCTACGCCTGGCAGCCATCTAACAAGCTCCGCAGCTACCTTCCAGTGGTCACCGGGCAGTGGACCTAGCGCATATCTGTTGAACGTAGGCACCAAGTGGCCGGGCGCGGATGACATTTACGGATCAGGCGTCACAACAGCGACCTCAGCCACCGCTTCCGGCATGCCCACGAATGGCGTGAATGTCTACGTTCTGCTGCGCTATGAGTTCAATGGCGTCTGGACCGACCTCAACTACACCTACACGGCAGAGGGTTCAACCGCTCCGCCGGTCATGACAACTCCCGCACCGGGCAGCCAGCTTTCCGGTTCCAACGTCACATTCCAGTGGACACCGGGCAGTGGCGTTACGGCGTACTCGCTCTACGCGGGTACCTACGGCCCGGGCTACTTCAATATTGGTGGTTCGCCAACCCTCACAATCACTTCGTTCACGGTGCCCGGCATTCCCACAAACGGCAAGCCCGTTTATGTCACACTTCGGTATCAAATCAATGGAGTCTGGCAAACCACGGGCTACACGTACACGGCGCAATGAGGTTCGCGGATGTGCCCGGGTCCTTATTGCTGAGGGCCCGGAGACCACAACACCTTTTCATCACCGTGCTATAGTTTGTCTGCCGCCGGATATCCGGCTTCTCATTCCATCCAGAAAACGGCTTTACCTATGCAAGTCGGAAGCCGGAAACAAGAGGCTCCCATGTTCACTCGTTCGACGGGTCCCCGAATTCGCCTTCCGCGTTCGTTTTCCCTCCTGCGCTGGTTTGTCATCGCAGCTTTTGCGTTACTCGCTTCCAGCCGACAAGCTTCCGCTCAGACTGCGACGACCACGACGCTCGCCATCACCAGCGGCAGTAGTGCAGTTACAACAGTCAACTCCGGCTCTGTGGTTACGCTCACGGCCACGGTGCTCGCAGGATCGACTCCAGTCACTCCTGGCCAAGTCAAATTCTGCGATGCGGCAGCCACCTATTGCGAAGACCTTCACATCCTCGGCACCTCACAGCTAACCTCATCCGGCACTGCCGTCTTCAAATTCCGCCCTACCGTCGGCAGCCACAGTTATAAGGCCGTCTTCCTCGGCACCAAGACCAATGCAACAAGCAGCTCCGCTGCATCTTCTCTGTCCGTTACCGGACTCAATCCCACTACAACATTCCTTGGCTATTCCCCAATCACAGGCGGCCAGCAGCTTACAGCCTCAGTCGTCGGTACGGGCCTCCTCAGCACATCTCCTACGGGAACAGTCTCATTTGTCGATACAACCAACGGCAATGCATCGCTCGGAAGCGCCACTCTCGCAAGTCAAGGGGCAGGAATGTGGGCTTCTACTCTTCCTTCCGCAGCTTCCGACTGGAGCCCCGCGGTTGCCGACTTCAATAGAGATGGCGTTCCCGATATTGCCATATTTAGCGCAAGCCAATTGACAGTCTTTTTAGGAAGTGCAGCCGGCACGTATACAGAAATTACCACTCCGTATACTCCGATTACGGGGTTGCAAAACGCTGAGTTGATCGTCGGCGACTTCAACCAGGACGGGATTCCGGATCTTGCAGTCAGCACAAGCACAGCAGACTACAGCTCTCCGTTAGAAATATTTCTCGGCAATGGGGATGGAACCTTTACAGTAGGCGCCACATACTCATTAAACGTCTATAGCGACGCACAAGACGGCTACTATTCCCCAATCGTGATTGCAGACTTCAACCACGATGGCATCTCCGACCTGGCTGTTCTTACTGTGCCGCTTGAGAATGGACCCATCAATGTAACCACCCTGCTTGGTAAGGGCGACGGAACTTTTACGGCTGTAACTTCACCAACTATGACGGTCACAAACGTCTTCTCTGGGGTCGGCTACGCCCTTGCAGTCGGCGATTTCAATGGGGATGGTATTCCGGATCTTGCTTTGGCAAACGGCCCTTCAGGTGAAGAAGGGTATGGCTGTTACAAAACGGCTGAGTGCGATCTGGACATGTACGCTGGCAAGGGCGACGGAACGTTTAACCCCACACCATATAACATCTCTGATGACATCCATTCCAACCCAACAAACATCCTCGTAGCGGATTTTAATGGAGATGGAATACCGGATATAGCCCTCAACGTCCAGCCCGGGACCAACGACGATCTCGGTGTTCCGGCTACAAGTTCCGTTTCGTTATATCTGGGCACCAGGAGTGGAACATTCACTGGAGGTCCGGACCCAAATCAGCAGGTCGCAATATCTTACGTCTACCTCGGCAATTTCACTGGAGGCGGGAACCCCGAACTGTGGGGAGAACGATCCGATCGGAGTGGAAGTTCCGTCTTTGTGTATGACTCAACCACAGGCACTTTTGATCAGAATAACGGCCTTCCTACATTAAGCAGCTATGCTCCCATTCCAGGGGGAGTTGCAGCAGATCTCAATGGAGATGGAATCACAGATTTTGCCTCGTCTAGTTTCACAAGCGTAATAGGGTCCATCAGCAGCGGCTCGGTTCCCACATCCGGCTTCCCGTCCGGCAGTTATAACATCCAGGCAGATTACTCAGGTGATAGTAACTATGCTCCGAGCTCCGCAACTGTCGGCAATTATCAATCAACGACGCTTACTCTGAGCTCGTCCCCCAACTCCGGCCTCACAGCAGGGGAAATAGTCACACTTACGGCTGTACTCGCTCCTTATTCCTACCCGGGTGGCAGCACAAACGGCGAATCAGTCAACTTTTACACAAGTGGCGCACTAATAGGCACAGGCACGCTGTCTAACGGAGTTGCTACATTTAAGGTTCAAAATAGCAGCATAGGCACATTTACTCTTTCTGCGGGTTATCTTGGAGATTCAACCTTTGCTAGCAGCACTTCCAACACAATCACGGCCACATTTTCTGGAAATCAGCCTACGCTCATTTTGAGTGCTAGCCCCTCCGCAAGCACATATGGACAGCCCGTAACCCTGACCGCAACTCTGAGTGGCTACTATGGGTCAACGGACGGTCAGAAGATCACGTTTATGAGCAGCGGTCAGCTTCTGGGAACTGGCACTCTGTCCAGCGGCGTAGCGTCTCTAAGCACATCCATGTTGCAACAAGGGACTGACTCACTCACCGCAGTGTATTCAAATGATGGCTATAACCTGAATACAACGTCGAATACTGTCACGTACACAGTCGGCGTGGTGCCCCCGGTTTTAACGAGCCCTGACCCCGGCAGTCAGCTCTCTGGTTCAACTGCCACCTTTACATGGACACCGGGCAGCGGCGTGTCGGATTATCAGCTTTATGTGGGCACGAACGGGCCCGGCGGCTATAACGTTTATGCTTCGCCGATCGGTACAGCCACCTCAGCCACTGCAACTGGCCTGCCTACCAATGGCGTCACTCTGTACGTCTCGATTCGTTATCTATTGAACGGCGTCTGGAATGTCGCTCCTTACACCTACACAGCCGCCGGTTCGCCAACTCCTCCTGCGCTTGTATCTCCAACTCCGGGCAGCAAACTTGGTAGTTCTGTGGCCACATTCCAGTGGTCACCGGGCAATGGGCCCAGTATGTATCTACTGAACGTTGGCACCAAATGGCCGGGCGCGGACGACATCTATGGATCGGGCGTTACGACGGCAACCTCAGCCACCGTTTCCGGCCTGCCCCCCAGCGGTGTCAATGTCTATGTTCTGCTGCGCTATAAGTTCAACGGTGTCTGGACAGACCTGAATTACACCTACACAGCAGCCGGATCGCCGACTCCTCCTGCGCTGATATCGCCTGCGCCGGGCAGCCATCTTTCCAGCTCCACGGCGACCTTCCAGTGGTCATCGGGCAGCGGACCTAGCGCATATCTGATCAACGTAGGAACCAAATGGCCGGGTGCGGATGACATCTATGGATCGGGCGTCACAACAGCGACCTCAGCTAATGTTCCAGGTCTACCCACCAACGGCGTCAACGTCTATGTCCTGCTTCGTTATGAAGTCAATGGTGTCTGGACCAACCTCAACTACACCTACACTGCAGATGGTTCCACCACTCCGCCGGTAATGACCACTCCCGCGCCGGAAAGCGTGCTTTCGGGCTCCAATGTCACTTTCAACTGGACACCGGGCACCGGTGCGACCGCATACGCACTCTCCGTGGGAACATACGGTCCCGGCTACTTCAACATCTACAGTTCGCCGCAGCTCTCGACTACTTCCGGAACTGTGCCCGGCATTCCCACAAACGGCAAGCCTGTTTATGTCACGCTTCGGTATCTAGTCAATGGTGTTTGGCAAACCACCAATTACACCTACACCGCAGCGAGTTCTGCCCAACAACCGCCGTTCCTGTCCCCTGCATCGGGCAGCATGATTACTGGTCCCAGCATCGCCTTCAGCTGGGATCTTGGCAATCTCGACGTCTACATGGTTACACTTCAAGTCACAGATACGAACGTCGACCAACTCTACGAACAAACTTTTTACGGTGGAAGCGGTATTAACGGTGTTACCGTTGGTGGTATTCCGACCAACGGTGAGACTGTCTATGCATATCTTACGTGGGCGACTGTGGATGGTGCGGGGAGTGGCGGTATCGATGCTACCTACAGCACCGCAAACTTGTCTCAGTTGAAACGGAAAGTAACTCGAATCCAGTAGTCAAATCGCTTCTTATCTGCCAGGAAGACGCGACTTTATGGCATGCTCACACACCAGCGCAAAGATTCCGCTGAGCGGCGGCTCTGTTACTTTCGTCCATTGAACTTTCGTACCGTAGTCCACTCTTAGAAACTTTGCGTGCAATTAACCCTGTTTGTGCTTTACTCATAATCAGAGAGAAAAGCGACGGCCCGAATCCTCATGGATTCGGGCCGTCGCCGTTATGGGAGGGGAGGGGACCCCTCCCCCATCCCCTCTGCACAAGAATCGGTGCAAATTGTGTATTTTCATCTTTTCTTCGCCTTAAAAGATGCAGCCAGTTACAGCCGCACAGTTCTAAAATAAAGACCGCATAAAGATTTCTATTAGGAGTGTGGAGCCTCCCGCAAAGTCAACAAAATAAATAGTTTAAAAATCAGCCTTGCACAGGATAACTCCTGAAATCGGGAACCGACGCCGTCAAAAACGTCTTCCCGGCATCATCGCCGTCCAAACCGATACAATGAAAGCCAATATGTTTCGCATGCCAGTTCGCATTCTTGCAGTCCTTGCTCTCGCCGCCGTCTGTCTTCACGCCCAGGACTCTGACAGCAAGCGTGGCCGCAAGTACAAGTCACCGCCCGCCACCTCGAAGATAGAGGTCACCGTTCTCCGCAGCACCACCGGAAAGCCCATCGAGAATGCCTCGGTCATCTTTCATGAGCTCGACGAGAACGGCAAGGACGCCGGTAACATGGAACTGAAGACCAACGAAGACGGCAAGACCGTTATCGACGTCATCGAAACCGGAAAAACCATGCGTCTGCAGATCATCGCCAAAGGCTTCCAGACCTATGGCAACGACTACAAGATAGATAAGTCCCAAATGGCCTTTGAGATACGCATGAAGCGCCCCGGCGAGCAGTACTCGACCTACAAGCCGCACCCCGACGATCCAAAGCCTGACGACCAGAAGCCTCCGCAGTAGTAGATTTTGCTTTTGGGAAGCAAATCAACCACAAGCGCCGGGTGCCCCATCCTTACGGCGTCTTTGTTTTTGCCGCAAGGGTGGGATACCACAAAGGCTGACCCACCAACGTGCGATCCCTGAACGGACAATCCGCCCTAGTCACCGGCGCAGCCAAACGCCTCGGTCGAGCCATCGCGATCAAGCTCGCGGAAGCCGGCGCCGACATCACCATCACCTTCAACGCCAGCGAAAAAGAAGCCGAAGAAACCGTCGCTGCAATCGAAAATCTCGGCCGCAAAGCCCACGCCATCCGCTGTAACGTCCGCAGCGAGACCGAAGTAAAACAAGCCGTAGACGAAACCCTGAAGCAGCACAGCAAGCTCAACATCCTCGTCAACAACGCCGCAATCTTTGAAACCGTAGATTTAGAAAAAATCACCATCGAGCAGTGGGACGCAGTCTTTGAAACCAACGTCCGCGGCCCATTCCTCTTCGCTCGCGAGTGCCTGCCCGCACTCCGAGCCACAAAAGGTCGCATCATTCAGCTAGGGTCGCTAGGCGGCCTCCATCCCTGGGCCACGCACGCTCACTACTGCTCTTCAAAAGCCGCCGTGCACATGCTTACCAAGACCATGGCCAAAGCCTTCGGCCCTGAAGTAGCAGTCAACGCAGTAGCCCCCGGCTGGATCGACATGGACCCCGAACCAACTGAACAGACGAAGCGCATCATCTGCAAGACACCCATGAGACGCAGCGGCAGCCCGGAAGACATAGCCGAAGCCGCCCTCTACTTCGCGACAAGCGCCAGCTTCATCACCGGCCAAATCCTTCCCATCGACGGCGGGTTAGGGTTGTAAGTTCGGAGGGCCGGCATGGGGATAACGATTCACTATAAAGGCAGGATAAAGGGAGCGGAAGCCTTTCAGCATCTCCACGCAAAAGCTGCAGAATTTGCTGCTAAGCATGAATGGAATTTTCATGACTCAGTTGACGGAAGTGAACAGAACTACACAGGATTTACTGTCATTCCACATCCGGATTGCTAATCACTTGAGTTTGATTTCAACGAGTAATGGGAAGTTTCAAGTTGTGTAAAGACGCAATTTGCAGGTCCTGATATTCATGCCGAAGTCGTCGAATTCTTACGCCAGTTGGTTCCATTGTTTACGTCGATTGGAATCGAAGACGAAGGAGAATACTGGGAAACCAACGATGAACAGCTACTCATATCGCATATAGACCGAATTAACAAATTGATTCTGGAATACCAACAGAACAACCCAAAAATCCAAACGAAGGTCAGAGCTCCTGGCGGATGAATTATCGACATTATCGAATAACTGTTTTACTTCGCCGCCAACGCCCCAATCATCGACTCAAACACCTTCCATCCATCGACCGAGCCCAGCAGCTTTTCGCTCGACCGGTCCGGATGCGGCATCATCCCCAGCACATTGCGCCCTTCATTCAGAACCCCCGCAATGTTCGACAACGAACCATTCGGATTCGCCTCTGCTGTCACTGCGCCATCAGCCGTCGCATACCGGAACGCAATCCGGTCCTCAGCCTCAAGCCGCTTCAGTTCCTCCGGCGTGCAGAAGTAGTTGCCCTCCGCATGACCAATCGGAATCTGCAGCACCTCGCCCTTCTCAAGCGAGTTAGTAAACGCCGAATCCGCCGTCTCCGTTCGCAGATGCACCTGTTTGCAGATGTACTTCAGCCCAGCATTCCGCATCAGCGCACCCGGCAGCAAACCTGATTCAGTCAGAATCTGAAACCCATTGCAGATGCCCAGCACTAACCCGCCACCGGCGGCAAACTTCTTCACCGCGTCCATCACCGGCGAGAACCGCGCAATCGCACCCGTCCGCAGGTAATCACCATACGCAAACCCGCCCGGAACCAGCACCGCATCCACGCTCTTCAGGTCCTCGGAGTCATGCCACAGAAACTGCACCGGCTGATGCGCGATCTCCGCAATCACGTTGTAGGTGTCATGGTCACAGTTGGAGCCAGGAAAGACGATTACGCCGAATTTCATTCCATTAGGGTATCAGCTTCTGGATTTCGTTGGCAGCATTCCCCCCCTGAATCACATTAAACATGTGCGTCAAAGACTCTCGCGCAAACCGATGCTGCATTGCGCGCGTAAACGGGTAGCCCAGTTTCGCAAAGATATTCCGCGGCCTCGAAATGGCTTCCAGAAGATAGGTCACCGATCCTGTCTGAGGATTAAAGTCAAGCAGAAAGCGTTCTTCGCAGTGCTCCACATGCAGCGGAGTGGTCGCATACACAAATCCGAATTGCGTAGGGGTATCGATCATCTGCACAATTTGGCTAAGATTCAGAGACCATAGCCCTAACGTATGAACCTCAACTGCAACAATCTGACCGAGAGCAAGCGCTGCCTCAGAATCTGTTACGCGAACCCAACCCAGATCGAATTGTTTCCATCGCGCAAATGCACTTCGAGCCGCAGCAAATACGGTTTCACCAGAACCAATCCGCAAGCTAGCGAAGTCGTGAGCATAGCCGAAAGGAATCCGCCGTTCCCTCAATCTGCCCGTTGATTCAAACCACCCAGAACTCTTTGAGGGCAGAGAAGCAGCTTCTCTGATAGTGGCTTCAATCTGAGCGGCAGTCGGTTTGCTGAATCGGAACACTCGTTCAGTATCGCGCACTCTGCCTTTCCCTAGGCGTACCGCGCCCGATACTATCCAGATAGTCAGAACCAACCATGAAACAGACCCTCTATCTGCCGGATCTTCTCTACGCAGGCATCGCCCGCGAAGGCACAGGCATTCTTGTCAGTGAGGAAGGCAACGTAGCCGCGTACGCTACGCCCGAGTCCGCACCGCAGGCCGACGTCGTTCGACTCGCCGGTAAAGCGCTATTTCCCGGTCTCGCCAACGCTCATTCCCACGCTTTCCAGCGCCTCTTCCGCGCCCGGGCCGAAGGCAGGACCGCGTTAGGCAAAGCCGCCGGCGCAGACACTTTCTGGACCTGGCGCGAGCAGATGTACCGTGCCGCAGCCTTCGTCTCGCCGGATGCCATGTACGACGTCGCCCGCGCCGTCTACCTCGAAATGCTCGCCTCCGGCATCACCGTCGTCGGCGAGTTCCATTACCTCCACAACGCACCTGACGGCACACCCTACGCCGACCCCAACGAATTCGCCTTCACCCTCATCCGTGCCGCGCAGTCCGTCGGCATCCGCATAGTTCTCCTGCGCTCCGCCTATCTCCGGGCCGGCTTCAATCTCCCACCACACCCCGGGCAGCGCCGCTTCTACGAGACCGAAGACGCATATCTCCGCAACCTCGATGCTCTCCTCTCAGCAGCCGCCAACCAGCCTCAAGTCACCGTCGGTGCCGCACCGCACTCCATCCGTGCTGTCCCGCTGGAAACACTCAAGCGGATCTACGCAGTCGCCCGCGAGCATAATCTACCCGTACACATCCATCTCTCCGAGCAACTAGCTGAAAACGAAGCCTGCCTCACTGAGTACGGTTTCACGCCACCCACGCTCCTCGCAGAAAACGGCATACTGCATCACACCACTCTCATCCACGCCATCCATATGACGGAGGCCGAGTTCG
>NZ_LAIJ01000009.1:0-1077750 GCF_001449115.1 Occallatibacter gabretensis
CGTCTTGCCATGATCAATATGACCAATCGTTCCCACGTTCACATGAGGCTTCGAACGATCAAACTTTTCCTTCGCCATTACCCTGTCCGTTCCTTCCGTTTAACTTTCAAATTTAGCTACCGGCTTTTAACCGTCAGCTCTTAAATCTCATCCGGCTCATGCGTAATACGCGTAAGCCTTGAAATACTTCTGCCGCAGATCTCCCGGCACCTTTTCCACCAACCGAAGATACCGCTCGCGCGTCAATCCCTGGTCGCTCACCGGCAGCGCGTTGTAGAGCGCCGGAGCATCTTTACCCAGCCAGCCCCGATTCAGCACTTCTTCAAAACTGCGAATCGAGAACTTCGACTTCGCCGCGCGGCTCAGAAGAACGTCCACATCTCGCGCATCGAACGCCGCATCCAGTAGCGAATGCAGCTTCGCGTAAGTCTTTTCGTCCTGTACCGCGATCGTCGCCTGCTCGAACATTTTTTCCGAACCCTCGTACAGCTTTTAAAACCCCGAGCTTTTAAAACCTGGAGCGGGAGACGGGACTCGAACCCGCGACCAACAGCTTGGAAGGCTGTGACTCTACCACTGAGTTACTCCCGCAAAAACAGTTCTCAGTGGATCGTTGTCAGTGATTCGATTTCATGCCCAGCCTCAGCAATCTAACCACGAACCACTATCCACTGATCACTTGCATTTCTGGAGCTGATGACCGGGATTGAACCGGTGACCTCTCCCTTACCAAGGGAGTGCTCTACCATCTGAGCTACATCAGCCCTACTAAAACCTACTTGCTACTGCCCCGCCGTACCCGATCCGCCTGCATGGCGATATATGTCCGAAAGGCAAACGTTCCCAAAATAAAGACCGGAATCCATCGAATCCCAATCTGCCTTCCAAACACCGCCACCGTACCGCCGCCAATCGTCCACCACGCCAGCACAGCCAGAACCGTGTACAGCAAAAGCGCCAACCAGTATTTCCGGTCTAATTCAGCACCGGCACTATGAAAACGCGCCCACCTGCGCTTTTGGGCAAGATAAATCGAAGTCTCCCACCACCAGCGCATCGTCCAACCCTCAACAAATCATGGTGCACAGGGGAGGATTCGAACCTCCGTAACTCGTTGAGTGGCAGATTTACAGTCTGCTGCCATTAACCGCTCGGCCACCTGTGCATCTGTCACCCTGCCGGTCAAAAATCAACCGTCAGGGGCCTGACCTTCCTGCTCTTACGCCTCAAACCCGGCTTTCCGCGCACCAGCGTTCCACCGGAGCCATTCCGGCTTGTCGCTGCATGGCCGTCAGTGGGATCACCGCTTCAGGACAGGCCCGGCGCCTGAAACCTCACACGCCGGTTTAATCTTCCTTGCCGTTCAGCTCCGAAATACCCCTAGAGTGGAGCTGGCGAAGGGATTTGAACCCCCGACCCTCTGATTACAAATCAGATGCTCTACCAGCTGAGCTACGCCAGCCCTACCAGACGGTCTTCACTGCTTCTCCAACCGCCCAAACCACTCCGGAAAAACTGCTCCGGAAACCTTGAAATCCGCGGACACACTGCCTCTCCGCGCACATCACGGCACAGAAATCAAGGTTAGCATAGCGCGCTCAACGGAGCAACATGTCGCATGGCAGAAAAACACCCTCGCAGAGTCCTACGGATTTATCTTGACAGACCGCCAAAATACAGCGGAACCTGCTTGTGCTGGAATCTTGCGCAATCAGGCGTTTTCTGGGGATTCTTCATACTTACCGCGCCATTTTTCCAGCCCATTTCGGCGCCTGTTCCGCCGTACGCTGCGCAAACCGTAGCCGTGGCCTCTGATGACCGCCGAAAATTAACGCTGCAGCCTCGCGGAACACCATACCCTGAGGCCATCTTGTCCTCCGAAATTTCTCCGTTTCAAAGTTTCTCCGTTGACAAAGTTTCTCTGTTTAAAGGAAGAGCCATGACGAAAACCCTGAAGTTTCTCTCTCCATTCTCTGCCGTCCTTCTACTCATAGCGGCATCCATCCCCGCATCCGCGCAACGCAAGCCACGCATCGCCGTCCTCGACTTCGATTACGGCACCGTCCGCAGCTACGTTCAAGCTTACTTCGGTACAGACGTCGACCTCGGCAAAGGCATCACGCAGATGCTCGTCACCAATCTCGTCAAAGACGGCAGTTACACCATGATTGATCGTGCGGCCATGGACAAGATCCTCGCCGAGCAGAACTTCTCCAACTCCAATCGCGCCGATCCCTCCAGCGCCGCCAAAATCGGCAAGCTCCTCGGCGTCGACGCCATCATCGTCGGCACCATCACCGAATTCGGCAATGAGACCAAGAACCAGGGTCTCGCCGGCGGCGGCGGCAGCGGCTGGACCGGAGCCCTCGCCGGCATCCATCACTCCAAATCCAGCACCAACGTCGGCCTCAACGCGCGCATCATCAATGTCGATACCGGCGAAATCATGGGCGTAGCCGAAGGCACTGGCACATCTTCACGCTCCAGCACCGGCCTCGGCGGTGGTGGCGGCAACTGGAACGGCCACGGCGGCGGAGCCGTCGACTTCGGCTCCAGCAACTTCCAGAACACCATCATCGGCGAAGCCACCAAGGCTGCCGTCGAGAAGCTCACCACAGACGTCATTGCCGACGCGCCCAAGGTCTCCGTGCGCAGCATTTCCGTCGAAGGCGTCGTCGCCGCCGTTGACAGCGGCCAGATCATCCTCAACATCGGCAAGAAATCCGGCGTTAAAGTCGGAGATCAGTTCACCGTCCTGCGCGTCACCAAGGAGATTAAAGACCCCTCCACCGGCGCTGTCCTCCGCAAGCTCACCACTAACGTCGGCGTTATCAAAGCCACCGATGTGGATGACATCTCTGCCGTCTGCAGCCCCGTCTCCGGCACAGACTTCAAGGTCGGCGACACCATCAAGACCGTCATGCAGTAAAAACAGAGATAAAGGGACAAAGAAAAAGCCGCGGATCGAAGCCTGTGCACTCAGGCCGGATTCGCGGCTTTCTTGTGGATTCAGCTTCTCAGGCCGCCATCTGATCTTCATGTAGATGTAGTCGAGGTGGCGGGAAATCTTCAGAAACTATGGATGAACTTTGTTTGTAAGATCTCGTCGGGATGAGCGACTGCATTGTAAGGAAGAAAGCTGAATTTGGAGCGGCATGGTTGAGCTGGAGAAGATCATCAAAGTCCATGCCCCGATGGTGCACCGCATTGCGACCGTTTACGAACGCTATCCGGACAGAGTCGACGACCTGGTACAGGATGTTTGGATCGCTATATGGCAAGCCCTGCCGCGTTTGCATGATCAAACGATGCTGAAAAGTTATATTGCGCGCATTACGCAGAATATCTGCGTCACGCATGTGCGGCGTGCCCTCGTGCGGCAGACGCACCCACTGACCGACACTTTGCCAGATCCGGCTCCCCCTCTTGATGAAGCAGCGGCCCATGCGGTACAGCTGGCTCGTCTGATTGAAGCGGTGCGAAGTTTGCCGGAAAATCTCAAGGCAGTGGCGAGTCTCTATTTAGAGGACATGACGATCAAGGAGATTGCCCTTGCGTTGCAGATTAGTGAAAGCAACGTCTCTGTGCGACTGCACCGCGCAAAGGCCGCCATAAGGCTTAGTTTTGGAGAACCTTCATGACTTCCATGCCCCCAAACGATCCGCTCGTCTCTCTCTGGCAAACCGCTCCAAGGCCCGACACACAACACCTTGTACAGGATTTGCAGCGGCTGAACCGGCTGCATCAGCGGCACAACCGGAGTGTGCTGACGATCGTGTGCGGCATTGCCGTACTGCTTGTTTTTGAGGAGGCGACAGGACGACTCGCGTCGCATGGGATTCTGAGCGGGATTTGGATTGCCGGGGTTGTAGCCGGCCTTATTTGGCAAAGGCGGGCTCGATGCAACCAGCTGGATGCGTTGACTTTGGATACAGTCAGACTGTTGAAGGCCATGATTGCGCGCGCAAAGAGGGATCTGTTTGAGGCGCGATGCCTGTATGCGGGAGTACCTCTTGGCGCTGCAGTGGGCTTCGCAGTGTCAAGCTTCGTAGGCATTCGTGCATCGGAGTCAGGCATAGCAGCGCATCCGCATCTTGAAATAGCGCAGACGGGGGCCGGGGTCGCCGCATTGATCGCCATGATAGCGGCCGGTGCCATCCTCGCACGTTCAAGGAGAATTCAGGTTCGGGAGCTTAGCGAAAAGCTGAAAGCGATTGAGACCGAACTGTAAGATTTGCGGCGATGGTGCGACTGGAGTACTGACGCGTGTCCACAATGACAATACGATCCGCTTCTTCAGGGGGAACCATGCTGAACAAATCGACTCAAAATATCGTCTTTGCTCTGTTTGCCAGTGCCGCTCTCGTCGGGCTGGCCTTCTATCAACGCTATGGAAGCCCGATTCACATATCGGAAGCCACGTTTTTCATCTTCGCCGCCCTCATCTGCGTATCGCCAGTGGTCTATCGCGTACTTCGCTGCAGGAGCTGCGGGAACAAGACGTCGAACGTCGGCTGAAGGCTGATTTCGTAACAATCCGCAATTTGGGAAGCAGTGGGTACTGAAGCAGATATGTCTTTAGTGCCCCAGGAACGCCTCCAGCTTCGCAACTTCCCTCTCAGCCTGTGCGATGTATTCATTCGCCGTGCTCAGATCCCTCGCATTCAGCGACTGCCGCGCCTCGGCCAGATTACTATCCATCCGGCTCATCGAGGACACAATATCCGTGCGCAGATCTAGCCCCTGCGCCTGCTGCTGCGTGCGCAACGCCTGCACTCCGCCTCGCGCCGCATCCGCCCGCGCGGAAAGATTCATCAGCTTGTCTTTCACTTCGCGAATCTGCTCAGGTGAAGGCACAGCCGGTGCAGGCGGAGCATTCGCGGACTGCGGCACATACGGCTGACGGACCGCCGGCGCATTAGTCCGTTGTCCAGATGAAGCAGAACCAGCCGAACCAGAACCGGCTTGGCCTGAACCAGCTGCTCCATTCGCAGCTGGTCTGGGAGCAGCCGGATTGGCATTCGCCGCAGGCGCGCCCGCAGCCAGCGATGACCCAACCGATCCACTCGCCGGTTGCACTGGAGTCGCCGACGCCATCTCGGCGGAAGATGGGGTAGAAGCCGGCGGAGTTGCCGGGGCTGGCGTAGCTTCCGGCTGCGCCGGGTTTGTGGCTGGCGCGGAGCTACGCTTCGCCATCAGCATCGGATAGAACCGCGGCCCAAGCGTGGCCACTGCCGCAATCGCCAGCACCGCCGCAATCGCGCCCAGCGTAATCCACAATCCCCGATTGCCCTTGCTCTTTTGCGCCGCTGGAACCACCTGCGGAACCGGAGTAAATTTCGGGGCCTCATTCGGCTGCGGCGCTGACGCCGTTGAAGGTACAGGCACGGGACCAGGCACACCAGAAGCCGCTACTGCCGCCAAAGGCACAGCCCCCGCAACCGCTGTCGCAGACGCTGCAGCCATCGCCGGCGCAGCCACTGCTGGAGCGGAGACCGGAGTAGGAGCCGCAGCCTGCGGCTCGCGCACCGAACGCAGCGCATTCCGGAACGCATCCGCGCTCTGAAACCGCGCCGCCGGGTCCTTTGCCATCGCCGTCAACACGATCTCGTTCAGCGCCACCGGCAGGCTAGGATTCACCTCGATCAGCGGCACAGGATTCTCATTGATCTGCGCATTCAAAACCGTGTACGAGCTCTCCGAGACAAACGGCTTCTTACCTGTAAACAACTCATACAGCGTCACGCCAAACGAGTAAATATCGCTCCGCGCATCAATCGGGCCGCCCTGCACCTGCTCCGGCGACATGTAGTACACCGAGCCCATCGTCGTCCCCGGCCGCGTCAGCTGCACGTCTTCGGTGCCCTTCGCAATCCCGAAATCCATCAGCTTCGCCACGCCATGCGAAGTAATCATGATGTTCGCCGGCTTGATGTCCCTGTGCGTCACCCCGTGGCTGTGCGCATAGCTCAGACCAGCCAGTGTCTGCGAAGCATAATCCAGCATCTGTTCCAGCGGAATCGGTCCCGGCGAAGCCAGCTTTTCCAGAGTCGCGCCCTCCACATACTCCATCACCATCACAAAGTGGTTCTGGTATTGGAAGGCCGTCCTCAGCTGCGCGATATTCGGATGCTCCAGCGTGCCCAGCGTGCGAATCTCCGCCAGAAAACGCGCCGCCAGTTCAGGCTGTGCCGCAAAGTCCGGAAGAAGAACTTTCATCGCCTCTTCACGGTTAGAAATCACATTGCGGACTTTGAAGACGCGGCCCATGCCGCCCGCGCCAATGGGCGCAATAATCTCATAGTCGCCAATTCGCTGATTTGCATCCGATGCCATGGGACCTCCGGAGAAGATTGTTGACCGAATATGGGTGGTGAAACTCGGCAGGGGCCCGTTACAGATCGCCGCAAGTTTATCCCACCGCAACTCCCTAAGCCCACAAAATTCGGAGAGTTCCTTCAAACACTTAGGCCGCAAATCCATCGGATTTGCGGCCTATGCTCCAATAACCAACCACTAGCCACTAACAACTACTTCGGAAACACATCCAGCGGCTCTCTCGCCTTCTGCTCCTCCGCCGGATTCGGCAGCGGCTTGCGCGGCAGCATCTGGTCCCTCTGCGCCGCGTTGTAGAGGAAGATCGCCTCCACCGTCGCAATCTGCTTTAGATCCGCCGGCTGCAGCCGCTCATACGTGTCCTGGTTCGAGTGATGCGTCCGCGTCTCGTAATCCAGCTCATCCTGAATGTACTGGAAACCCGGAATCCCCACCGCGTCAAAGCTCAGGTGATCCGTTCCGCCGGTGTTCTGGTTCGTAATCGTCGTCACGCCCAGGTCCTTCAGCGGCTCAATCCACTGCGCAAAGATCGGCGCAATTGCGCTGTTTCCCTGCGTATAAATTCCGCGAATCTTGCCCGAGCCGTTATCCACATTGAAGTAAGCAGAGATCAGTTTCTGCTCCGGCTTCAACTCCAGCGGCCCAGTCGCGCGCCGCATGAAGTCCGGCAACTGCCGCTGGTCCGGCGCATCCGAAAGCTTCGCCGAGCCATAATGCTGCACGCAGTATCCGCGCGAGCCAAACAATCCTTCTTCCTCGCCCGTCCACAGCGCAATGCGAATCGTCCGCCGCGGCTTCACTCCCAGCGCCTTCAGGATCCGCACCGCCTCCATCGCCACAATCGTGCCCGCGCCGTTATCCGTCGCGCCCGTGCCCGCAATCCAGCTGTCCAGGTGTCCGCCCACCATCACTACCTGGTCCTTCAGCGCAGGATCAGTCCCCGGAATCTCCGCCACCGTATCGAACCCATGCTCATGCTCGCCGGTAAACTTCGTCAGCACGTTAATCTCCACGCTCACCGGAGCCTTGGCCTGCGTCAGCCGGTACAGCCGCCCATAGCTCTCAATCGCCGCTACCACCACCGGCACGGTCACCTTCGTATCCGCGTGATATGGCGTCCGTCCCAGCGTCGCGCCGTTGTCGTCAAAGAACGTTCCGCCCGATCCTCCGCCATTCGAAGCATCGCGGCTCGGCTCAATCACCGCCGCCACCTTCTCGTCCGTAAAGAACTTCACAATCTTGTCGATCAGTTGCAGCCTGGCCATCCGTTCCCGCAGCCGCGCCTGCATATCTGGCGGCAATCCGCCACCACCGCCCGCGCTCACCGGAAACTCCGCAATCTCCTCCAGTTCCTTCTCCGTGTAGCGAGAAAACAGCGCCTTATCCACCGGGGGAACCTCGCGCATCGCGCCAAACAGAACTACCTTGCCCGCGAGCTGGCCCTTGTACTTGTCGAAATCCGCTTCGCTCTGGATGCTCACAAACACCACATCGCCCGTCACCGGCCCTGAAGTCGAAGGCGACCACGGCGTAGCCTGCACAATCAGCACCGCCGTATCCGGCGTCGTCATCCGCGCCCACGTATTCAGCTGCTGCCAGCCCAGTCCGAACTCGCCCCAGTCCTCCAGATGCGCATTCTCCAGGCCAATCTTCGTCAGCGTATCCCGTGTCCACTCATTTGCTTTCTTCGCATTTGGCGAACCCGTCAGTCGCGGCCCAATCCCATCCATCAGCGCCGTCCCAAACTCCATCACATGCGAGTGGTTCAGCCCCTCGTTGCGAATCCGCTGATACATCGCCAGGTCCAGCTTTTCCATCGCCGGCTGAACTTCGGCATACGGATCGGTAGCAGCGGGCGCAGCCGCAGCCTTCGGCTTATCAGCTCCATACACAAACGGCGCACACACCGTCACTGCCACGCCCAACACAGCCGCGGCCGGAATACGAAAATGCTTCACTGGCATGGGAAATCAAACTCCAGAATGTCTAAGAATTATCGTGCAAGATACTTGCGGTGAATTGTAAAGGCCCAGCCCACCTTCCGAGTAAACCTGCTGGCGCCTGACCACGTCTGAAGTTATAAGGAAATTGCCGCGCTGGCAAATTGTGAAGGAGATGACATGAAAGCTCTTGATCCTCGTAGGCTACGCATGGTTCTGTATTTCTTTCTTGTGGCACTGTTTGTGGCCGCATTGTTCGTGGCAACTCATCTGAAGGCCGGCATGGCAGCTGTGTTGCCATGCGTCTTAGGGGCGGCCCTCTTTTTACTTTTAGGACTCCGCGCTGCCTATCATCTGACCTCCGATTCCAACTGAGATACTACCGGATGCCTCTGAAGGCTACGGGCTTTAGCCCGTACATCCATGCAGCGGAAGAGTCGAGAGGCTTTAGCCTCTGAGCCCGGGAACTCCGACTACGCAGCTTTTTCCGCTTGTCGCATGAGTACACCCAGCAGGATAGCTACGATGAACAGTGCAGACACATCCCCAATCAGGTGGCCTTTTTCCATGGGGTCCCTGAAAGCCTGCACAGCCATAATGCCCCCATGCACCACGCTGGACCACACAGTAAACCAGATGAGGCTTCTATTGGCTTGTGGATTGCGCGAAGCCAGCAGCAGAAACACCCCAAGTGTGGCGTAAACGCCAATGATCATATGCAGGTAGTGAGAATGGCCATGCCCCCAAATCCAGCCGGAAGGCCATACGGTACCCAGCACATAGATACCGAAAACGAAAATCAGCCCGACGACAATTAAGGCAATCCGAAGCAAGCGATCAGCATTCATGCTGTTCTCCCTTCTGGCTAGCTATCTTACCCCTGTTTCGCTTGGCCGGTAACTATGAAAAATGTGCGCAACTTCGGCGCTTCCACCAGGGTCGTTCAGCGTCTTCCCCGAAAATCTGGCAAAATCAACTTTCAGCAAAAGAGGTCAGCATGAAACGCGAACGCATCTTGCAAATCTTCCTGGTAGCGATCGGACTTTTGTTTACTGCCTTCGTCTACTTCCTCTACACCGATCTGTGGCAAGCCAAGTGGCTCGTAAAAACGCACAATGAAACCGATCCCATGTTCCTGAGTTTCTTCATCGTACTCGGCCCGTTTCTGCTCCTGGCAGCCAGAAACCCCTCGGCACATCGCTCCCTGATCGTATTCACCGCATGGTGGAATCTCGGCCACGCCGCCGTAATGACCATCGAAACCATCCAGTCCTGGAATCGCGGAATCCACCGTGACTTCAAAGACGTAATCATCTTCGCCGTCATTGGATTGGTTCTACTGGCGCTCTTACCCCCTCGCAGCGGTCAGGGCACAGCCGTCGCGCATTGATCGCGCATAAAAACAAAGGCCGCGAACCCCACCGGGCTCGCGGCTTCTTTCGTCCTTAGTCACTCGTCCCTAGTTCCCTTTATCCATCCCAGCCGGCAGATCCAGCGCCACCATCGCAAACACTGTCTTGCCGTCTTCCTTCTTGTCCTGCACGCTCACAATGTGCTGGTGCCGCTTCGATCCCGCCTTCAGCTCAATCCCTTCATGAATGTTGAAATGCGTCCCTTTGTTCTTGTCATCATCGTCATTCACATTTACATTCACGCCCTTGTTGCTGTCGTCCGCGCAGCTCAGCCCCTCGGCCGTCACTATGGGAGTACCCACCGGCTGCTTGTTCTTGCAGGTCAGCACGTCGCCATACCGGCCCAGCGCCTTCTTGTAAAACTCAGCAACCTTGTCCCCATCGTCCGGCGTTCCGTAGCTCACGGCGCGAATCCGCAGCTGCCACTCACCAAAGCCCATATGCACATCGGCCGACTTGTGCTTTTCGTCATTCGCCACCAGCGTCGCGCCCGGATACAGCGGCAGTCCCAGGTCTGAGGCCGTCGTCTGGTCGGTATTCACATGGATGCCCCCAAACGGCGTATCCACCTGAACCTTCTTCTCTTCGCCATTCGCTCCCTTGTCCACATTGATCCGGCATCCAGCCAGCACCACCGCAGCCAAACCCGCCGCAATCCAGAATCCACGCATTCCCATCGCACGCTCTCCTCTTCCATCGCAGAATACGCTTCGCATCCAGCTCCGGTTCCCTCAAGATAACTCCCCGCGCCAACGAATTCCTTACGACTTTGCTTCACGAGCCGGGTTACGATCCTCAGGAAAGGCATATTCCATATACCCAGCCTTCCGAGTCTGCACCAGCACTCGTCCAAATCAACCAGGCTCCCGGCTCTTTAAATCGTTCTATCCATAGACAGACCGTTGCCGGTTTGTAAGTTAATCAGCAACCCGTAGGAAAGGAAACTACTTCATGCATTTCTTTCTCTCTGCTTCAAGAAAATTGCCTTCCACACGCTGGCTTCTGTTAGCAGCCGCTGTCATCGTGGCCACCGCTCAACACGTAAGCGCTCAAGCCCCCGGCACCGTCGTCAATGGGCCTTTTGTCTGGGACGGTCAACAGTGGCATCCAGTCCCGCCTCCTGCGCCACCGCCGCCATCACCCGATCAAGTCGCAATCTACGCCGACGATCCCCCGCCCCCGCTGCCCGTCTATGACCAGCCGCCCTGCCCTCAGCCGAACCTCCTTTGGACGCCCGGCTACTGGAACTTCGGCCTTCTCGGCTACTACTGGGTTCCCGGAGCATGGGTTCCAGCTCCTTACGTCGGCGCGCTCTGGACTCCCGGTTACTGGGGCTGGGCTGGCGGCCGGTACGGCTTCCATGATGGCTACTGGGGACCGCACATCGGCTTCTACGGCGGCGTCAATTATGGCGGCGGCTTCATGGGCATCGGCTTTGCCGGCGGCGCGTGGAATGGCAGCGTCTTCGCCTACAACACCGCAGTTGTCCGCGTGAACACCACGGTCATCACCAACGTCTACGTCAACCGAACCATTGTCGAACAGACCACCATCATCAACAACAACCACCTGGCCTTCAACGGCGGACCCAACGGCATCCAGCATCAGCCCACGTCCGACGAGCAAACGGCCATGCACGAGACGCACCAGGCGCCTACATCCTTCCAGCAGCAGCACATCGCCGCCGCCAAAGCCGACACCAGCAACCTGGTCAAGAACAACGGCGGCCGTCCAACCAAACTCGCCGACACCAGGCCGCTGCAATCAGAAAACCGTCCCGCCCCCGCCGGCTTCAAGCTCCCGCCACAGAGGCCCGTCACGGAGCTGGCCAAGGTACAGGCCCCGCCTGCCGCCATAGCCGCCGCAAAGACAGCAACCACAAAGACAACCGCTGTAGCTGCCGTCAAACCGGAAGCCAAGCCCGCCGCCCCCGCACCGACCCCCAAAATGGCAGCCAAGCCCGAAGCCAAGCCAGCAACGGAGCCCGCTCCAAAGATGGCGCCCAAGCCAGCAACTGGGCCTGCTCCCAAGCCCGCAGCTAAACCGGAAACCCGGCCCGCAACAGAGCCTGCTCCAAAGGTAGCGCCCCGCCCCGCAACCCCGGCAGAGAAGGAACCCGCAGCCAAGCCGGCTCCAAAGGAAAAGAGCAAACCCAAACCGCAGGAAAAGAAGCCCGAAGAAAAGAAACCCGAATAGCAACCCTGCATGAAACAAAAACAAGGGCCGCCGCGAACTCAATCGCAGCGGCCCTTCTTTACTCGAACCACTAAGAACTAGCCACAAGCCACCACTCAGTGCCCGTGCTCTTTGTATCCATCTTCCTTTGAACTGGTCGCAAACAGAATCATCACAATAAACACCACAGCAATCACCGGAACCACAAAAAACGGCGAAGTAATAAAGCTCATCTTCCCCTCCAATCACAGCCTACCAGAACAGATAAGCCACTTCCGCCACAACATTCGGCTGCCCCACTCATGCGCGGATTTTCGCGCATGGGTGGAACAGCACTCCTGACCGTTCTCTCACTATCGAGCCAGGCTAATAATCAACGCGTACCGTCAAAATCTCATACGGCTTGATCACAGCCTTCACCACATCCCCCGCAACCGTCAGCGCCTTACCCTCCGGCGCCTCCATCAGGTTCGTCACCGTGGCAGCCTTGGCCCCCTTCGGCACATGGAACTCCACCGTAGAAGACTTCCCCGCCCACTCATACACGCGGAATATAAGCCCATTCGCATCCTCAGCCTTCTTCACCGCCGTCAGCACCACATTCTCCGGCGTTACAGAAGCAAACGAGTGCTCCGCCGGCAGCGGACCCGCATGAGCAGTCGTCACCACAGCCTCCAGCGGATAGTCATACTCCCACCCATGCCGAACCGTCAGCGCATCCTTCCACGTCCCCGCATGAGGATAGATCGCATAGTGGAAGTGATGATGCCCCATATCGGCATCCGGGTCAGGCCACTTCGGCGAGCGCAGCAGCGTAATCCGCAACTGGTTCCCCACCGCGTCATACGCATACTTGTCCTGGTTCAGAATCGAAAGCCCATGCTTTCCATCCCCCAGATCAGCCCACCGCATCGCCGGAACCTCAAACTGCGCCTTCTCCCAGCTATTCGTCCGCAAAGTCGTCCGGTCAATCGATCCATAAGGAATCTCATAAGTAGCAAACTCACTCGTAGCCTGCACCGGGAACGAAGCCTTCAGCAAAACATGCGCCTCATGCCAGTCGATGTCGTTCTCAACATCAACCTGATCACCCTCAAGCCGGATAGTCTGCACAAACTTGGAGCTCTGCCAGTGACGAGTCACGCGGATTGTCTGGTCGTGATCAGGCCCAGAGTAGTAGGTGATCTTATCCACTTTTTCAATCACTGCTGGAGGTTGGTCCAAAGTCCCTGGATCGACGTTCCATGCGTCGTATTCTTTCGGCGTGTCCTTGAAGAACTGCAACTGATTACCGCAACCGCCAGGAGCTATTGATTCGACTCCGGACTTCACATCCACAAGGCTCGTGATACAACCACTTGAGTTATCTACCTTGAGACGAATCTTGCCATTTTCAAGCGTGTATGAATGGTTGTTCGGCTTGAAATCATCATCATGCATCAATATCGTATCGTCGAGTGTATGGCAAGCCATTTCGTTACAGCCCGGTGTGATTCGCAACGTCTTGTACCCAAACGCTGGTACGTCGGCGACATGAATCGCAAAGTTCCCTGAATCCGTTCCGCCAACTTCAAGCAGCTTGTAGCTGATGAAATGAGCCCCAGTGCTCGCATCATCCACCGTAAAGCCCTTCGGATAGCCCGAAATGTGAGCAACTACTGTTCCTGAGCGTTTCCACCCAAGCGGGTTGAAGACCACTAATGCCTGCTGATTCGATGTTTTACCGGATGTGTTGATCTGTTCAGCGACTGTGGTGAGCGAACCAACAGCAATCGCATCCGTCGACAACCGCACATAGTCATAATCCTTCTGCGCATCCTTATAGATCACCCCAATCCCCGACCCCGCAGCCAGATCATGGAACTGGTTAAACAGCACCTTCTTCCAATCCTCAGTCAGCTCATTCCCCGGATACTCTTTCCCATCCAGCCACGCCAGCGAAGCCCACTTCTCCGCATTCAGGACTTCCTCTTCCGAAGTCCGCATATTGTGCTTATGCATAGCCTGCGAAGTCATCACGCCGCGATGGTACTCAAAGTAAAGCTCGCTCTTCCACGTAGGAATCGAGACCTTACCCTCCACCTCTTTGGGCGCCACATACCCATGCGCAATGTTCTGGTAATTCCACACCGGACTCATCGGCGCAATCTTCTGCTCCACATCCGAAAAGAAGCTCTGCGCCAGCCCAAACGGCATCTGCGGCACCACATGCGGAGGCATCGCCGGACTCGACCAATGCACGCCCTGATCCAGAATCGCCCGCGTAGGCCCACCGCCATGATCGCCCACGCCATACAGGTCCATCATGTTCGTCAGCCCCGGCGAACGCTCCCGCGCCTGCTTCAAATCCGCAGCCAGCCGCACCGGGCTCAGGTTGCCATTCGCATAATCATGCGGAAAATAGCTCAACACCTTCGACCCATCCGGCGACTCCCACCAGAACAGCTTGAACGGCAACTGATTCGTGTCATTCCAAGTCATCTTCTGCGTCACAAAATAGTCAATGCCGCTCTTCTTATAGATCTGCGGCAACTGCCATGTATACCCAAACGAATCCGGATTCCACCCAATCCGCACATCCACGCCATACGCCTGCTTGTACCAGCGCTTGCCCACCAGAAGCTGCCGCACCAGGCTCTCGCCATCCGGCATATTCAGATCAGGCTCAACCCACATCCCGCCCACAATCTCCCAGCGCCCTTCCTGAATGCGCTGCTTGATCTCCGCATTCATATCCGGATACTTCTGCGCCATCCAGTCGTTATAAGCCGCTGCCGATTGCGTGTACGTGTACTGCGGATACTCATACATAAGCTGCAGCGCCGTACCAAACGTCCGCTTCACCACATCCACAGTCTCAGTCCACGGCCACAACCACGCCGCATCAATATGCGAGTTCCCCGTCAAATGAAACTTCGCCGTCTCCATCAGTGGCAGCAGCGCCTCAAGCTTCGCATGAGAAGCCTTCAAACTCGCATCAAACTTCGCCTGGTCCTTCGCATCCAGCGCCGTCAAATCAACCGTAGTGATCGCATCATTGAGAATCTGCAGCTTCGCGGCGTCCTTAGGCGCAAGCGAAGGCACCAGCAGCGCGCCAACAAGAAATTCTTCGCGCAAATCCTCCGGATTAGGCCGCCCATCGGCGTAGTTGATCTCAAGCGTCGCATTCTGAAAGTTCTTCTGGTCCACGGTATGCTGCAGCTTCACCGCCACCGTCACCTTCTCACCCGGCTTGGCCTTATCAATGAGCACAATCGGCTCCAGATCGTCGCCCAGCGCCACCCGCCGCCCATTGAAGTAGATAATCTCCGGCATCGGCCCATTGGCATACGCATTGAACTGGAACCAGATGCGCGCCCCCGTCAGGTCATACCCATTCAGCGTCTCCGGAACCGTATACGTCTGCCGAAACCACACCGCCTCATTCGGCGCCTTGGAATTATGCGCAATCGGCTTCCAGTCGCCCTCATTCAGATCCACAGCCTCGCCATGCGCCAGATCGCCCGAATGCATCTTCCAATCCCCATCCGGCAGCTCCCGCAGCATCGTAAGCCGCGCAATCACATTCTTCGACTGCTCCGGCAAATTCCCCGCCACGCGGTTCACCTCCGCCGCCACCCGTGCAGCCTCCACAACGGTCTGCGCAACAGCATGAACAGCAGACAAGCAAACAACCATGAGGAACGCAAACGACACCCTGCGAACTGACTGATTCCAAAGACGCATGAAAACATCCTTTCCCCGGTCATAGTAAGGCATTAGGCGTCATGTAGCGTTAACCGCGTTTCTCGCACTGAAAAAACGATAGCCGTCTCACCTGCATCTCACCTCCGATGAGCGAGGTCATCCGTACCCACATTCCCGCCCGCCTTGACCGCCTTCCCTTCTCGCGCTGGCATTGGTTCATCGTCACCGGCCTGGGCATCACCTGGGTCCTCGATGGCCTTGAAGTCACACTCGCCGGAACCATCGGCGGCGTCATCAAATCCAGCCTCCACATGTCTGACTCCCAGGTCGGCGACTCCGCCACCTTTTATCTCATCGGCGCAGTCCTCGGCGCGCTCTTCTTCGGCTGGCTCACAGACCGTCTCGGCCGCAAAAAGCTTTTCATGGTCACGCTCGCCGTGTACCTGCTCGCCACCGCGGCCACGGCCTTCTCCTGGAACTTCGCCAGCTATGGGTTCTTCCGTTTCTTCACCGGCTTCGGCATCGGCGGCGAGTACGCCGCCATCAACTCCGCCATCGACGAGCTCATCCCCGCGCGGGTTCGCGGCCGCGCCGATCTCATCATCAACTCCACCTACTGGCTCGGCGCAGCCGTCGGATCGGGCGCCACCATCTTCCTTCTCAACGGAGCCGTCGCCAATCTCAATATGGCCTGGCGCTACGCCTTCGGTTCCGGCGCGCTCCTCGGAGTCATCATTCTCGTCCTGCGAAAGTGGGTGCCGGAAAGCCCGCGCTGGCTCGTCATTCACGGGCACAACGACGAGGCCGAAAAAATCGTCTGCGAAGTCGAAGACCACGTTGCCAAAATCACGGGCGAACGTCTCCCCACACCCACAGAAGACCCAGTAGAGATCCACACCCGCACCCACACCACGCTCGCCGAAATCTGGCATTCCATGATGGGAGAGAACCGCTCGCGCAGCCTGCTCGGCCTCACTCTCATGGCCGCACAGGCATTCTTTTACAACGCCATCTTCTTCACCTACGCGCTCGTGCTCGAAAAGTTCTACAACATACCGCCCATCAAAGCCGGCTACTACATTCTTCCCTTCGCTCTTGGCAACGTGCTCGGCCCCGTCCTCATCGGCCATCTCTTTGACACCATCGGCCGCAAGAAGATGATCTCTCTCACCTACGCGCTCAGCGGCATCCTGCTCGCCATCACCGGCTGGCTCTTCGCCGCCAATCTGCTCACCGCCGTCACGCAAACCATCTGCTGGACGGTCATCTTCTTCATCGCCTCCACCGCCGCCAGCTCCGCTTACCTTACCGTCAGCGAAGTCTTCCCACTCGAAGTCCGCGCCATGGCCATCAGCATCTTCTACGCCATCGGCACACTCATCGGCGGAGCAGGCGCACCCGCTCTCTTCGGTGCACTCATTGAGAGCAACTCCAGAATCCACCTCGTCTGGGGCTACTTCGCCGCAGCCATCTTCATGGTCGTAGCCGCCATCACCGAAGCCATCCTCGGCGTAGCAGCCGAAGGCCAGTCCCTTGAAAGCATCAGCAAGCCGCTTTCATCGAAATGATGGCCACACAGGAAATCAGGCCGCGTCTGGTGAATCGGCTCTGGTCTGCTTCGTAACAGGGCACGACTTCAGTCGTGCCGCAAATGGCAGAAAAATGATTTGGGCTTTAGCCCCTGTAGGATGTCTTTGTAGCGTTAAGCGGAAAAGCATTCGCTAGATACCACTTTGCCCATCGCAGAGTGAAAGCCCGCCGACACCAGGACGGCACACACAAACGCTCGCGACGAAATAAGATAGGCACCCGACAAGCCGATCTATTTCGCGTCCTTAATTCGCAATTCATCTGGAAGCCGCAGAGCAGCGGCCGCAGGATCGTCTTTAAAGGTAAATATCAGATAATCATCGTCCGCACTGGCATCTTTTGGTTCGTAGGAAACGCTCGAAATTGTCCAGCCGAGAGCAAGTTGTTGCTCGAAAGGATTGGGGCGCCCTCCCACCGTCCAGTTTTCGAACTCTTTCACCGTCAATCTGCCTGCCATGAGCTCTTGGAGAGCCCGTCCTGAAATTCTGACCGTCATGGATTGCTTTCCTATCGACATACTAGTGGGAAGATACCGCCCTCGCGCTTGTGCAGAAAACATGCCTTGTTCGTGCCAAGATCGTGCCTCGTACCCGCTCAGATAGGGAGCCGGAAGGATATCTCGTAAATGCATAAGACAACTCAGGTCGAGATTCTTCTGAGATTTCTGTTCAAAGACGTAGAGATGCCAGATACGCGGATTCTTTGAAGAGTCCCGTGAGCCTGTCATCGCACGTTTCACGGAGAAGACGGCGACAAAATCGATTGTGCTTTCATCGGCTAGAAATGTCTCGATGACCTGCTGGCCGGAGAATGTATTGTTAACTCGGTCCACCCGGTAGATATCGTTAAACAACTGGCAGCCTGCATCTCCAAGAAAAACTCCGCGATGAGCACCATTGGAAACATTCTGTAACTGGTCCGACTTTGATTTTAGGACCTGGTAAAGTGGGTTCTCACGAAGGTCATAAGCTAAGGACGGCATTGTGCAGAATGTGTTTGACTGAGGATGCACATAGTCACGCCAACTGATCGTAACTTTGATGTCTTTGCCTGCCCAATGTAACGGATGGTCGGTGCTCCTGTTCTTAAGCCACGCTGCCAAGGCAAGGCGTAGCTGTGGATCCATCTGGAAAGACTTCGTAATCAATCTTCGCCGGTCGAACCGAGTTCTTCCAAATTCATCGCGGACATACCCACTGCGCTCTTGAAAAGTGTAGTGAAGATGGGCAGAGGAACCCGTTAGAATTTCGTCGCAAGTCCGATTGATAATTTTTGCCGCTCGGCGCATAAAGGCCTGACCAGAGAGAAGGGCATCCGAAATGGCGGCAACATCAACCGAGACTGGGGCACTGGACAGAAGATCGGGTGAATAAATATCAGGAGTTCTATTTCCCATCGGGCGATCGATTTCGAGCCGCGCAACTTTGGTCAGCGCCCAACTAAGGGCAAGTTCGAACTCCGCGGGTATAGCTTGATCAGCGCTAACGTTTTCCAAACGCTTCAGCAAATCGGTCGCTTTACTCCGAACAAGCCAAGGTCCAAGCTCATTGAGCATTTGCTGTAGTTGTCGTCGTCCGAAGATCGGCATCGTTCGTGAGACACACCTTTTGGGTCGCACTACTCATTGTAGGGGGAACTGATCTTCCGCTCCGAGTTCGACGACTTTCCGCCTTCACAGTATCTCCGCCGGGTGCGCCAGTCCTTCCGTGATAGCTAAAAAGGTTCCCCCTTCGCAATTTCTCGCAAAGGGGGAACTTGTACTGAAGCAACGTCAAGCCCGGCGTGGCCGGGACGATCCGGTTAGTACCTGTTAGCTGGACCGTGGCAGGTGCCGACGCCCTTGTCGCTGAAAGTAGCCGGACCGGTTGGCTGTGCAGGATCCTTCAACGCCGATTCATAATCCCACGCGTAGCCGTTCTCATTCAGCGTCAGTCCCATCACGCCCCAGAATTGCCCGGTTCCCGCCTCGAGATTCTCTGCATTGAACTTCGGGTTGCCGGTAGGATCAGCGGTTGTCGTGTCACTTGTGACGATTGGATCGAGTGTCTCGCCACCGGTGCCCACGACGAATTCCCGAATGCCCCTCTTCGGATCGGATTTCCCGGAGGGATCAAGCGGGCGGTAGCGGCCATAGAGGTGGTCATGTCCGTTCAGGACCAGGTCGGCTCCATGCTCATACAGTAGCTGCCAGAAGGCCACAGCGGTTGGTCCCTCGGGTACGGCGATGCCGTTGGTAGGACTGAACACGGGCTGGTGCCAGTAGGCAAGTGTGCAGGCGGAGTGATTCTCCTCAAGGTCCTTTTTCAGCCATTCAAGTTCCGCGGCAAACCATGAGCCTGAGCTCGAACATCCGCCTGGCTGCGTCTCGCACTCAATATTGAGCGAGATAAGATGCCACGCGCCCATATTGTAGGAGTACCAGCCATTTCCGACGCCCACTGGGCCGCCTGACGCGTTGGTTCCAAGTCCGCCCGTTTGCGCAAAGTGCCCCGCCTGTCCATCCGAATATGGAACGGGCTGGGTGAATGTTCCGGCGGTATCAGGGTTGCCGGAGATGGTCGCAGTCATCGGGGTTCCATCGGTATTGTGCTGCACTCCATTGAAGTAGGAGAAGTAGCCGTAGCCGGCAACGCCTACCGCGCCGTGCTCGGTATAAAACTCGTGGTTTCCGGGCGCGGGCCGCGTGATCATTTTGAAAGCGCCATAAGTCGTCTCGTACGAGTTCTCAAAGTCCGAGTATTGTCCCACTTGGTATTGCTCATCTCCAAGGAGCGCGACGCGATCAGGTTTCATATTCTCGATCTGCTGCGCGGTAGCTGCCTGGGATGCCAACAGGCTCTGAGCGGAGTCTCCGGCGCAGTTTTCACCCGCCTTTTCACCACTGGGTTCCGTCTCGCCCGGCTGGCAGGCAACATCGCCAACAACCGCCAGCACTGGCGATTTCTGCAGTGTGTTGTACGGCCAGGGATTGTCGTTCGGAACCCAATTGTCGAAGGACCAGCCCTTGAGGTTCCACCATGGATTGTCATTGGGCCTTTGATTTTGTGCGCTTGCCCCCGTTGCAAATGTCAGCACCGCGCCCGCCGCGCCCATGAGCATTGCCGCGCGGAAGCCGTCCTTGATCGTATGCATGCAGTCTCTCCCGTTAGAAATTTCTGTCGATTCTTTCCAATCGGGGACTCTATCCCTCGAATGTTTCGCGTGTGTGAAAAATTTCTAAAGGAAAAATAAGCAACGAGGAAAAGTATTCAACCGACTAACGTGGCCGTTGTTCATGCGTAGCGAAACAGCGCCATGAAACCAAAATCCATGTGCTGCTGCATGTGACAGTGAAAGAGCGTAAGTCCCGGCTGGTCGGCAACCATATCCACCGTGGCGCGCCCAAATGCAGGAACCATCACCGTGTCTTTCTTAATGCCCGCAGTCGGCTTGCCGTTGAGTTCCACAAGCTCAAACAGATGCCGGTGCATATGCAGAGGGTGCGAATCGTCACTGCGATTGCGAAACACCAGCCGGTAACGGCCTCCCTGCCGCAACAAGAATTCCCCTTCATGCGGATATTCCTTGCCGTTGATCAGCCAATGATTAATCCCACCCGGCCCGCCAGGAATTTTCTCAAAGATCATCTCGATCGTCTGGTCCGGAGCCGGGTGCGTCCCCGTCGCGCCAAAGCCCGTCGTGCCGAAGATGGTGTAGTCCCACCGCGCCTTCTGAGGTGCAATCCACTGCGCGCGCTGCTGCTGGTTGGCGTATTCCACCACCACACCCATGCCGGATTGCCGCGCAAGATCGCCGATCTCTCCTAAAATCCACACACCGGGGTTATTCATCTCCACAATGGCATCCACGCGCTCCCCCGGCGCAATCTCAATCACCTCCACCGCTTGAGGCGTCGGCACAGGATTGCCGTCCAGCGCGATCACCTGGAACTTATGGCCGGCAAGAGCCACGCGATGAATCTGCGCAGCGCTCGCGTTGAGCAAATGCATCAGAATGCGCTGACCCGTTTGCACGCGCAGCGGATCACCCGCTCCAAGCATCTTGTCATTGATCGAATAGAGAGGAGCATTGACCTCGAGTCCGTTCTGTCGCAGGTCCAGCTTTGTTGGTTTTTCGGGCTTCGGATCATTGCGATCGGCTGGCATCTCGTCCTGATCCATCGTGGAAAGAAAATATTGCCATTCCCGCAGCGCCAGAAAGACTTCCTGATCGTAGTGCCCGGGATCATTCCCCGAATCGATCATGAAAAAACCGAACTGACCGGTATACGAGCCCCGATGCAGATCCAGCATGGCTGTAGTGTGCGAGTGGTACCACCTCGAGCCCGCCGGATTGGCCACGAATTGGTAGCGCCGTCGCCCGTGCGGCGGCACCGGCGGCGCGCCTTCCTCTTCCACCCCATCCATCTCCGGCGGAACGAGCAGGCCGTGCCAGTGCACAAACTCCGGAACATCCGTTTCATTCGTAACGTCGATCGTGACGGTTTTGCCCTCGCGCACCCGCAGCAGTGGACCCGGAACTTTGTTGTTGTAGCCAATGGTGCTGATCACAACCTGCGGGGCCAGTTCCACCAGCATGGGCGCAATCTGCAGGCTGAAATCCGCTCCAGGCTCCATGGTCTTCGGCTCCAACGGCGAAGCCATCCCATGCTGTTGCGGCGCGCCCATCGACTCCCCAAGCGCGGACCCTGGCTTACCTGCCCCGGCTGCGATCATGGTGGCACATCCAAGCCGTACAAAATCCCTTCGCCTCATGCGATCCTCATCCCCGCTGCAAATAAATTAGGTTGGCGCACACCCGATTACGCACACGTAAGGATGCACAAGCCAGAACGCAGCACAGAGGGCAAAAGCGAATAATTTCCCGTCGTGGACTTCGTTCTACAGAAAGTTTCTCAGAATGCCATCAAAGCAATGTAAAGCCGGGTGCCTCATTCATGCGCGGCAGTATCGCGCATGGGTGGGGTAGCACAATCAAACTGAGCCACCACCGCTCTTTCCCATCATCTTCACAAAATAAAACGTCATCCGCGTCGTCCCTGTATTCCGCACGCCGTGCAGAACATTCGCTTCGGCAAACACCATATCGCCCGTCTTCACCTGCGTCGCAACGCCATTGATGGAAAACTCTCCAGTTCCCTCACCCACAATCATGATCTCTTCTTCGGGATGCCTGTGCGGCGGATGAGGCTGCGCCCCAGGTTCCAGCGTGACTAATCCCGTGGCAAGCGCGGCAAGCTGCATCGTCGGGCCATTGAAAGGCACATAAGCTTTAGCGCCCGGCGCAGCACCCTCTGCTCGAATGCCGTCGATCTTGACCACTCTGCTCTCAAGCGGCGAGCCATCTGTTTTCGTCTCCACATGGGTAATCTGCGACCCGGATTGCGCACCCGCTTCTGGCAACAGGGCCGCAGCCGAAAGCCCTGACAACGATGTCAGAAATCTTCTTCTATCCATGGATCCCCGCTTTCACCGGCAAGTGTATAAGATATGCAACTTCAGTTCCGGCCAGAGAAGCAACAACAACTACTTAATTCCAATCGCCACGGATTCCGCGCCGACCAGCGGTTCCGCGTGTACTTCGCGGAAGCCTGCTTCCTTCATCCAGCCGATGCAATCTGCCAGGGTGTAATCGAAACCACCTTTAGTTTCGATCAACATGTTGAGGCTCATCATCAGGCCGAAGGCGTTCTTCGAGCGGTCGTCATCAATCATGGCGTCGTAGACAACGAAGGCTCCGCCCTCTGGAAGCGCGGCGTAGGCCTTGGCGATCAGCAACTTCTTCTGCTTCAGGTCCCAGTCATGCAGAATGTGACCCATTGTGATTACATCGACCTTCGGCAAATCTTCAACGAAGAAGTCGCCGGGCTGGAAGCGCACACGATCGCTGAGGTTGTTGGCCGCGACGTACTCCTCAAAGATCGGTGCGGTAACGGCAAGGTCATAGCCGATGCCGTTGAGGTGCGGGTTGGCCAGCGCAATTTGCACAGCGAGATCGCCTTGTGCACTGCCGACGTCGGCATAGGTCTTGTACTTCGCCCATGGGATCTTGTGCGCAATTTCTATGTTCGCGCCGTGGCTTATACCTGACATGGCTGAGAGAAAGTCGCGCAGACGTTCTGGATCGGCATAGAGCTTATGAAAAAACGAGTCGTCTGGATTCTCACGTGCCTCGTTCTGCATCTGGCCCGTGCGAAGAGCCTCGGTGAGATTTCCCCAAAAGCGATAAAGCCGGTTGTTCGCCATCTCGAGGATACCGCCGATGTAGCTGGGCTTCTGCCGGTCGAGAAAGAGATCGGTCTCCGGCGTATTGGCGTAAGTGCTGCCGATACGGGTGAGAAAGTCCAGCGCGACCAGCGCGTCGAGAAAGTCGCGTGCGGCGCGCGGGTGCAGACCGAGACGGCCGGCGAGGGGTTCAAACTCCTCCGGCCCCCCGGCGAGCTCTGTGAAGAGACGCATCTCGATAGCGCTTAGCAGTATCTTCGAGGGCCAGAAAGCGAATCCCGTTTGCAAAATTTTTTCAGGGGTGATGCCCACAGTTCGCGACATGAGGTCGCTCCTTATCTTTCACGATCAGCGTGGAAACTGAATTTTGGGAGACAGGGCAATTCTATCTGTTTGGCGGGTGGCCGCAATCTCTGGTGAGGATTATTAAATTGCGGGTGCCTCCGGTCCCTCGCATTTGGGGACCGGAGATGGCGGGTGACTTGGACGTTGCTCCCGGCGTCCCACACGACAGGCCTCCGTCTAAGTCGCCGGGTCCCCCATTCATGCGGGGCATTATCGCGCATGGGTGGGGTAGCACAATCAAACTGAGCCACCACCGTTCTTCCCCATCATCTTCACAAAATAAAACGTCATCCGCTAAGCCTTAGCGCCCGGCGCAGCACCCTCCGCTCGAACGCCGTCAATCCTGACCACCCCGCTCTCAAGCGGCAAGCCATCTTTCTTCGTCTCCACATGAGTAATCTGCGACCCCGCCTGAGCCCCCGCCTCCGGCAACAAAGCCACAGCCGACACCCCCGACAACGATGTCAGAAATCTTCTTCGATCCATAGATCCCCGCTTTCACCGGCAAGTGTATAAGATTTGCGGCTTCAGCTCCGCCATGCGCGTTTATCGGAAGTGGTCTGGCGTGAACGCTGTATAGTGTAACCGTGCCCGCCGAACTTCCACCGTCGATCGCGTTCATGCTGGACGAGTTCCGGGGTAGTCAATTAGAGCTGTCCGAGATTAGTAAAAGGCTCAACGATAGGTCGTTTATTAAAGATTTCTTCGATCAGTGCAGGGCAGGGATCAGTGCTTTCAAGTATGCCGATCGCCTCCGGGCGCGACCCAGCAAGTTTGATATCTATGCAGGAAGCGGGCTAAACCCTCTCTCCTCCGCCGGAAAGTGTCAAGAGTCTCAGTGCGTAATTGACTATGCGCACCACTTTGCACGGACCGCTTGCTTTTATTCGGATCGGGTTGTTATACCAGACCCATTCAGCTTCACATATATCGAAGCTACAGCCGAAGAAATACTCTGTTCTCTAAGTGTGCTAAAGGTCCTAAAGCCCTTGCTTGAGGCCGGCGTTATCGTTTTCGGCCCAGCCGCCTTCCTGTCGTGTCCCAATTGCGCAAAAGTGATGGAATCGGAGCGAAAGCAGGTCACAAGCCAGCTTTGGCGCGAGTTCACAAATTCGTCTCCGGACGTATTCAGATACAAAGACGGCAGAAGATGGCGGATGTCTTTTGGTTCGCCGCTGTTCACGAACAGCGGCGTCCAGTTCCGATTTACAACTCCAGCGACTAAGGAAGCGATCGCTGCGACAAGGCCGGACGCATTATTGACAGGCAAAAATGCGATGAATCTCGTTCGGCAGTATCGCGATGTTATACAGAAGCATTGTGCTCATTGCGCGCATGATGTGGTGTTCGATAGCCTTACCGCCAGTCGCTGTAATACTACCGTGGTCACCAGCACGCCAGAAGAGGCCGCAGGATACCGTCTACTGGATGGGCGCAAAGTCGGCGGAACGTTACCAGACTGGTCAATGTTGCGGACCATCCGGCTGCCTGCCCTGGAGCGCCTCACCGCATCGCAAGCGTTGCAGGTGCGGGAGGAAGCACACAAAGCATTGCCCGCGTTTCGGGCGAAGGTGCAGCGAGAGCTCATGTCGCTAAAAGATGTCTCGGATGAAGGGGAAGAAAAACGTGCCTTAGCAGCAGCGGCCGACCTCCGGGTAGCTGCGCAGGAGCTGCGGGGCCAGCTCGCGAGTCTCAGCCTACCCTCCGTTCGCAGGAGAGAGAAGCTATTTGGAGGTCTGGCGGTCGCTTTTCAGATTGTTGCACTGGGCAGCCATGACCCTGCCGTCACAATTGCGGCGATCGGCACGTTTGCCGGGCTGATGGTTGCGGCGCATAAGAGTGAGAGTGACCGCCAAGAAAAGCATGAAGTACTTGTTCATCAACCTGCCTATGTTCTGCTTACAGCCGAACGCATCCACGAGGCAAGCCATTAAAGTCCGCGGATAATTTCAAGGACCACTTGCCGTCTATCTACAGAATGCGCATCCACCAAATACTCGAAGAGAGCCGATTGGTCGTCAGAAGTCGGTTTCTCGAAAGCGATAGATAGAGAACGGCACTCCTCCCACAGCAGCCTCTTCACGCCACTTCGCCATCCCACAAAGCCGCCCCAACGCCCCACAGAAATAGTTCTCAAAAACCGATCATTTACCATATTATGGAACGCCGTACCACGAAGAAGAGTACATACTTATAGATAGCTTGCAATGCGGGAAATGCCTTCTCGACGCGCTTTCCCCCTGTTTGCAACGCCCACTAGACTGTTCAGACAGTGGTTCAGGCCGCAGTGGGCCAGATAACAGGTTTATGGGAACAAATCGGTCTGAATTCGCCGTGAGCTCGCTTCGGCCAGAGAACCGGCAAGTTCTTATGCAGCAAGAGTTTTAAGCAGGAAATACAGATAGATCAGGATTGATACCAAGGGGGAACTCCATGAAAGCTCGCTATCCCGGAATCCGCATTACCGCCAACGGCAACCAGCTCGTCTCCTACCATACTGAGACCCGCATTGCCGACGCCGGCGTTTTCTACCCCATTACGCCTTCCACCGAGGGCGGCGAGCTCTTCCAGCAGGCCTACGCCGAAGGCCACCTGAACGTCTTTGGCGGCAACACCATCGCCATTGAAACCGAAGGCGAGCACGCGGCCCAGGGCGGCGCAATCGCCCACTCCGTCTGCGGCAAGCGCGTGGTCAACTTCACCTCCGGCCAGGGCATCGTCTACGGTGTCGAGCAGTATTACCACGCCCCCGGCAAGGGTTCCACCATGGTCCTCGAAGTCGGCGCTCGCGCCCTCACCAAGCACGCCCTGAACGTGCACTGCGGCCATGACGACATCTACGGCGCGCTCGACACCGGCTGGATCATGCTCTTTGGCAAGGACGCGCAGCAGGCCGCCGACCAGGCCCTCATCCTCCGCCGCGTCACCGAGCTTTCGCTCACCCCCGGCATGAACATCATGGATGGCTTCCTCACCAGCCACCTCGAGCGCACCTTCTACAAGCATGAATCCGACCTGATCCGCGAGTACCTCGGCCGCCCCGATGACGTCATCGACTGCCCCACAGAAGCGCAGCGCGTCCTCTTTGGACCCACCCGCCGCCGCGTCCCCAAGATGATGGATCTCGCCAACCCCATCCTCCTCGGCCCCGTCCAGAACCAGGAACACTACATGCAGGGCATCGTCGCCCGCCGCAACAACTTCGCCGAGCCCATCCTGGAGTTCCTCGAAGCCGCCTACAAAGACTTCGGCGACCTCACCGGCCGCTACTACGGCCTCGTCACCAAGTACAAGACCGAAGACGCTGACACCGTATTCGTCTCTCTCGGCTCCGCCGCGGAAAACATTGAAGCCGCCGTCGATTACATGCGCCAGACGCGCAACGCCAGCGTCGGCTCCATCCACGTAAACGTGATCCGCCCCTTCCCGGAAGCCGCAGTAGTCGAAGCCCTCCGTGGCAAGAAGAACGTCATCATTCTCGAGCGCACAGACGAAGCCCTCTCCGGCGACAATCCCCTGGGCCGCGACATCCGCACCGCGCTTTCAAAGGCCGTCCAAGGCACCGCCGGCATCCCCAAAATCGAGCTCGCCGAAGTCCCTCGCATCTACGCCGGCACCTACGGCCTCGGCTCCCGCGACTTCCGCCCCGAGCACATCATCGGCGCATACCAGTTCGCCGTCGAAGGCCGCGCCCGCAAGGACGGCAAGACCGCAGCCGACAACGAAAGCTTCATCGTCCTCGGCATTGACCATCCCTACTCCGTAGTCGCCGACGAAATGCCTTCCCTTCTCCCCGAAGGCGCAGTCGCCGTCCGCTTCCACTCCATCGGCGGCTGGGGCGCCATCACCACCGGCAAAAACCTCGGCGCAATCATCGGCGACCTCAACGACCTCCTCTACGAGCGCGATAAAGTCGTCGATGAGTTCGGCAATCCCAAGGAAATCATCCACGTCAGCGCCAATCCCAAGTACGGCTCGGAGAAAAAGGGCGCGCCCACCAGCTACTTCATGGTCGCCGCCAAGGACCGCATCCGCGTCAACTGCGATCTCCGCCACGTAACCACCGTCCTCTGCTGCGACCCCAAGGCCTTCACCCACACCAATCCCCTCGACGGCATTCAGGAGGGCGGCGCTTTGGTATGGGAATCTGACGTAGACGGCGAGCGCGCATGGGAGAACCTCCCCATCTGGGCCCGCAAGCAGATCATCGAGAAAAACATCCGCGTCTTCACCCTCCCCGGCTTTGAAATCGCCCGCAAAGCCACCGACCGCGCCGACCTCCAGCTCCGCATGCAGGGCAACGCCTTCCTCGGTGCATTCTTCGCCGTCTCCAGCCTGCTCACGGAGTTCGGCATCACGCAGGAGCAGTACCGCGACGTCGTCCGCAAGCAGTACGTCAAGAAGTTCGGCAAGCTCGGCGAAGCCGTCGTCAACTCCAACATGGAAGTCATGACGCAGGGCTTCGAGCATGTGCAGGAGATCAAGGTCGGCGAGCTCGCTGCTGCCGATCGCTCCACCCTCCGCGGCCAGGCTCTGCTGCCCATCCTGGAAGCCGTCCCCGCATTCGCGACACACTCGGAAGGCAGCGCAGGAGGCGGATGCACCACCGGCGGCTGCCGCAGCACACCGCCGCCAGAAGGCCAGGCCGCCCGCACGCCCATCTCATCCATTGACGCCTTTGACGCCGAGTTCCGCTCGCACTTCGGCTACGATCAGCCGGCCACGCCGCTCTCAGCCATGGGCGTCATCGCCGCGGCCACCGGCGACACGGCCAGCAAGTACGTAGCCCGCCGCGAAACCCCGCTCTACATTCCCGAAAACTGCACCCAGTGCATGGAATGCATCTCGGTCTGCCCCGACACAGCGCTTCCCAACACCTCGCAGGATCTTGGCACGCTGCTCACCACTGCCGTCACTCGCTACATCACCGACGACGGCGAGCGCCGCAAGTTCATCACCGCCCTGCCTGAGATCGAAAAGCAGACCCGCGCGCGCATGCTCACCGACATCAAGCAAGGCACGCCGCTTCCGACGATCCTGAAGGAAGTCACAGAAGGCGTAAACGGCTTCAGCGCCGAATCCAAAGCGCAGTTCTACACCATCATCGACAAGGTCCCGATGGCCTACCAGAAGGTCAACGCCATCTTCTCCTCACCCGAGCGCAAGTCGCCCGGCTCCGGCGGCATCTTCTCCATCTTCGTCAGCGATCTCTGCAAAGGCTGCGCAGCCTGCGTAACCGCCTGCGGCGATCACATGGCCCTCAAGATGGTGGCTGAAACCGAAGAGGTCAACACCGAGCACGAAACCGGCACAGCCTTCCTCAATCTCCTGCCCGACACATCGCAGAAGTACCTCGGCCTCTTCAACGCCGCCAACCCGGCCGACTCGAAGACCGCCACCCTGCGCAACATGCTCATGGTCCGCACCAACTACGACGCTCTCGTCTCCGGCGACGGCGCCTGCGCCGGCTGCGGTGAAAAGTCAGTCCTGCGCTCCATCGCCGCAGTGACGGAAGCCTACATGCGCCCCGTCTACCATGCCAAGTCCGACCGCTTCGTTTCGAAAGCCGGCCAGCTTGAAAAGGAAGGCGCAACCAAGTTAGCGGCACTCAAGGAATCCGACCCCGCCGCGTACGCCCTGCTCAAGCAGGGAGTACAGCACCTCATCCTCGGCCTCGGCGGCGAGGACGACAAGGACACCAAGGGCCGCATCGCAGCCTACGAGAAGCAAAACGGCGAAACCACTGACGCGCAGCTCATCGAAGCCCTTGCGGCAGTCCTTCTCACCGAAGCCTTCAACCACAAGAGCCTCCAGCCCGTCGATGGCCGCCTCGCCAACGGCATGAACGTCATGGCCATGGCCGCGCATACCGGCTGCAACACGGTCTACGGCTCCACCACGCCCAACAATCCGCACCCCTATCCGTGGATGAACTCACTCTTCCAGGACGGCATCACCATCGGCTGGCTCATGGGCGAAAGCTTCATCGTCGACCACGCCCGCCGCTCCGTCCTCCCCGAGCGCCTGACGGACACCATCCTCACCGGCCAGGGCCTCACCGCGGAAACCTACTACCACTTCACGCACTTCACTGACGCCCTCATGACCGACCAGGAAATCGTCGAACTCCCCAAGGTCTGGGTCGTCGGCGGAGACGGCGGCATGGGCGACATCGGCTACCAGAACATGTCCAAGGTCATCCTGCAGAACCGCCCCAACGTCAAGGCGCTCATGCTTGACACGCAGGTCTACTCCAACACCGGCGGCCAGAACTCAGACTCAACCCCCATGCTCGGCGGCGGCGATATGAACACCTTCGGCGCAGCCACGCAGGGCAAAAACACTGAGAAGAAGACCGTCGCGGAAACCTTCCTCGCCGGCCACGGCTCGCCGTTCATCGCACAGGTCTCCATGGCCAACGCGCCCAAGCTCTACCGAGCGATTCTCGACGGCCTTGAGTACCGCGGCACCATGTTCCTGCAGGCCTTCACCACCTGCCAGCCGGAGCACGGCGTAGCAGACGACATGGCGCTCCACCAGGCCCAGCGCGTCCGCGACTCACGCGGCGCACCGGAGTTCGTCTTCGATCCGCGCAAGGGCGAGAGCTATCAGGAAGCGCTCGACATCACCGGCAACCCCGCCAAGGATCTCGACTGGTACGAGACCAAGGACAAGGCCACCGGCGAAACCCGCCGCTACACCGTAGCCCACTGGTGCACCACAGAAGCCCGCTTCCGCAACCACCTGCGCAAGGTCAAGCCCGAACAAGCCGAGAAGCTCATCACCCTCGACAACATGCTCGTCCGCATCACGCAGCAGGACGTCGTCTACCGCCGCTACCTGATCCAGGGCCACCGCTCCTTCATCCCCGACTTCGGCGTATACCTCACGGTAGAAAACGAAGGCAAAAAGACCTACTACGCCCTCAGCCGTCAGTTAGTCATGTTCTGCGTAGAACGCCGCAAAGCATGGCGCATGCTCCAGTCCAAAGCCGGCGTAGTCAACCGCGAGTACATCGCCCAAAAGGCAATCCTAGCCGACGTAGACGCAGGTAAGATCAGCACGGAAGACTTCTTCGCCCACGCCAACGAAATGGTCCAGGAGAAACTAGGCAACCTCGTCCCCGCCAAGGCTTAAACAAAATCAATCACTAAAGCAAAACGGCGGGCCAATGGCCCGCCGTTTTGCTTTGGCTACGTCGACGTCTAAAATTCTGATGTGTTGGTATCGAAACAATTACTCAGAAGCAGGGGCTACTAAATTCTATTTTCCGCGTGTATCTGAGGTTGCTGCTACTTCATCGTATGTCCACTCAAACTGTCCCTGCTGGATCATCAACTGAACCTCACGCCGATAACCTCGTGCACTGTATGCTGGCACATTATCGATCGTAAAATCGGCGGTATCCAAAATATCTTCGACATGCTTTTTTCTGTAAGCTGTGATGCGGATTTTGACATCTTTTAAGTCATAGCTGCAAGAATTAGATATTTTCCCAGTTACGATCCAGATCGGACGCATGTCTCCACTTAACCTAAACGCAGTGGATCGTTCGATGGTAGCCAGATCATTTCGACCGGTGCACAAATCAATTTCCTCTTTAGTTAGAGCCCGAACGGAAGATTGTGCAGTTGGCTGATTTGCAACATGAGCAGAAGCAGGATTCGCGCTATTAGTCGAAATCCCCTCACAACCCATTAAATTTATAGCTACAGCGGAGACGGATATGAATAAGACTTCCTTGAACAGTCGCATATCGGCCTCCTATTGAACATTAGTCTTTAAGTACGTTCGCGACATTTGGTCTTTTTAGGTTTGAAGCCAACAGCGTCGACAAGAAACTTGGCATCATACCAGCCCATATTGATTTTCTTGCCAAGCTTGAGTTCTTTGTTCCACCTTATGCCTAACTCAATTTCATCGGCACCATTTGCACCAAGAGCCAGAATCACTATCAGCCCATCAATGGGAAGCCGCTCAGACACCTGATAATTGTGCAAGTGTCTAGATGGTCCATCCGATGCGATGAAATTCACGGATTCGAGCTTTCTCGAATATTGATCGACTTGTGGTTCGGCTGCTAATTGATAGTATTTCCTCATTCCAAACCCTCCACTTATTACCATAGTAACATACTATGGTTACCTAGGTTTTAAATACAAGAAGATGGGCGGGGGGCCAGCCATAATCTGGGCGGCGCGATACAGCCACAATTTGGGTGGCGGGTGGCCCAGGTCTTTAGGAAGCTTGTTCCACCCACACCGATGGGTGCCCCAGGTCCTTGCAGTTGAGGACCTGGGATACCACAAACCTCAACCTGCCGGTCTTTTCCTCTCCAACCAATCCGGTAACTCCCCACCCCTTCCCGCAGCCGTCCAGAAGGATTCAATCTCAACCCTTCCGCTCTCTCCAGTCATATAGTGTCGAAAACTCGACCACAACCAGTCTTCCGGTTTCTCCACCAGTCCGCGTCTGACGGGATTCTGATGGATATACTGCAGCTTTTCCGCCCGCTTCTCCTCGCTATGTACATTGAAATCGTAGTACCTCGTCTGCCAGAAGGGCCGTTCCTCACGTTGCACAGAAACGGATAGCTTCAGCGCCTGCACACTCCTTGCCAGCAATCCCTTTTGTGGCTCGCTCACCAGCAGATGAACATGCTCCGGCATCACCACATACCCCGCAACAACAAATCGATACCGCCCCCGAATCGACTCCAGGCTCCGCTCGAAAATCTCCCTCGCCTCCACGGAATCCAGATATGGAAGCCGATGAAAACAACTGAAGGTCAGGAAATGGAAATTTCCTGTCTCATGAAAGCGGACAAGTTCGTTAGGCATTTGCGCAAGAATATACTTCTCTTTCTCAGACCGTCATCCCTTGTTGCACTCATGTGTTTTTTGAAGTGCGTTCCACCTCTACAAATGGGTGCCCCAGGTCCTTGCAGTTAAGGACCTGGGATACCACAAACCTTAATCTCCCGGCCTTTTCCTTTCCAACCAATCCGGTAACTCCCCACCCCTCCGCGGCAGGTCGCCCAGGTCTTAGGAGGCTAGTTCCACCTACACCGATGGGTGCCCCAGGTCCCTGGTTCTGGGACATGGGATAGCACGAACCCTTCCCAGCCGCACATCCCATCCCACCAATTTCGCGCTATCCTGTTTGCAGGAACCGATGCCGTGAACCGCGAAGAGATCATCAACCGTCTGAAAGAGCACGAGAGCCTGCTGCGAGCGCGCGGCGTAGCCCACGCCGCGCTCTTCGGCTCTCGTGCGCGTGGCACCCAGCGAGCAGACAGCGACACCGACATCCTCATCGAGCTCGACCCCGCGGCCCATCTCACTGTCTTCGACTACGCCGGTCTCAAGTCCGAGATTGCAGCCCTTTTTGACGGCCCCATCGATGTGGTCAACGGCGCTGCTCTCAAATCGCGCATCCGGCCTCAGGCAGCAAAAGACGCGGTTTATGCCTTCTGACGTCGCGGACGTGCTTGCGGATATTGAGCGCCACATCGGCCTCGCGCTCGAATTCAGCGCCGGATACGAATTCGAGACTTTCCGCACCGACGCCCGTACTTTGTATGCTGTCACGCGCTGCCTGGAAATCATCTCCGAGGCATCCCGCCGTCTTCCGGAAGACCTCAAAGCGCGTCACCCGCATATCCCATGGAAAAACATAGCGGGCGCGGGCAATATCTATCGCCACGAGTACGAAGATGTGGACGCAAGGCTGATCTGGGATACAGTTCAACTGGCTTTGCCACCATTGCAAGCGGTGATCGCTGAGGAGATCGAGCGCATTCTCAAATCGATCTCGTAAAACAGCGCTTGCAGCGAGCCATCGAAATCGATCGGGAGCAGGAGGCCTGAAAATGCCGAAGAAGGAACTGGATTACGTGGTCAGCAGCGGAAACGTCTTCGCCGATCTCGGCCTGCCCAATCCCGAGGAGCTGCTCGCCAAAGCAGAACTCGTCAGCAAGATTGCAACGCTGATCCGCAAACGCGGCCTGACGCAGGCCAAGGCCGCAAAGCTTCTTGGAATCGACCAGCCAAAGGTTTCGCTCCTTCTCCGCGGCCATCTCACCGGCTTTTCGATTGAGCGCCTGATGCGTTTCCTCCTGCTCCTCGGTCAGGACATCAAAATCACGGTAGAAGCCGCTCCAAAAAGCCGGTCGCACGCCCGCGTCCTCGTTGCATAAGGAGGAAGTCCATGGACAGAATGATGCACAACCCAGCCCACCCCGGCGAGATTCTGCGCGAATACATCGGCGCTCTGCCCGTAGGCGAGGCCGCAAAGCACCTCCGTGTCGCGCGTTCCACTCTCTCTCGTTTGTTAAACGGTCACGCCTCCTTTACAGCTGCAATGGCTCTCCGTCTCTCCGATGCCTTCGGAACCGAACCCGGCCTCTGGCTCGACCTGCAACAGCAGTACGACCTGTGGCACGCCAGCCGCCGCAAGAGGCCAAAGATAGAGAAGTTCCCGCGCGCCGCTTGATTCAAATCGGCCCAGCATCGCTACAAAGAATTGGCCAAGGAGCTACACCGATGAAAGAAGAATCCTTCGACAATGTATGGGATGCCATTGAACCTGATCCGGTCAAAAGGGAGAACCTGAAACTGCGCTCGGAGTTGATGTTCAGGCTCACAAATCACATCAAGCACGAGAAATGGACCCAGGCCGAAGCCGCAAAACGTCTCGGCGTAACCCAGCCCCGCATCTCGAACCTCATGCGCGGCAAAATCAACGCCTTCGGCCTCGATATGCTGGTGAAAATGGCCACCGCCGCCGGACTCCGCATCACCCTGCGCGTGAAAAAAGCTGCTTAAGCGCCCTACGCCGGGATCATCCGGCGCGTAGCCGCTCCCTCCTCACAGAAGTGTCATCCTGAGCGAACGGGACCCCAAACGTTTTCTTCAGTTTGGGGGTGGTGAGTCGAAGGATCTGCTTTTGCTTTTTCCAAACCCTAGTCCAGCCTAAAAATCTCTCAAATAGTTTGCGTAGAATTAACCCCATTTGTGCTTCACTAATAATGAGCAGAAAAAGAAGGCCCGATTCCCACGGAATCGGGCCTTTTCTTTTCCATCCAGAACACCCCCCAGGAGCAAACCATGCGCAACATCACCATCCAGGTCACAGATGACGTCTATCACCACGCCCGCGTCACCGCAGCAAGCCGCAACATGTCGGTCTCTGCCCTCTTTCGTACACTCATCCTCACCCTTGAAAAGCAGCCCGATCCCAGTCGGCCCGACAATAAAAAATTCATGGAGATGTTCCCTGCCCTCCCCGACTCCTATCTCCAGGAAAGAGCCGAGCGCGAGGCCGACAAGTATCACTGCGAACACGATTACGGCATGAGAGAAAATTCCTGATACCACCCGAATCTGTGGTTCTGTGGTGTTTCATATCTACCCCCACCCCCCTCCCTACCACCAGAATCTGTGGTTCTGTGGGCCAAACCCTAAAATAGCCATGTGCCCCTGCTGTTATCCATTCCGTCTCCCGTAGCCCACGCCGACTACACCGCCCTCGAATGGCAGCCTCTCCTCGCCCTGATCGCCGGCTACGCCTCTTCCTCCGTGGGCCGCGAAGGCATCCTCGCCCTGGTCCCCTCCACAAGCGAAGAATGGATCACCCGCGAGCACGGCCTCGTCGCCGAACTCCGCCTGCTCCTCGAAGAACAAGTCTCAGTCCCGCTCGGCGGTCTCTTCGACCCCACACAGTTAGCCGCAAAAGCCCAGATCCCAGACGCCGCCCTCGAAGCCCCTGAGTTCCAATCCATCGCCCGCCTGGCCTACAGCATCGCAGCATGGCAAGGCCTGCTGCGCGAGCCCTCAGCCCGCCTCGCAGGCAGGCTCCCCGGACTGACAGAGCTCTCCTCCGGCCTCACCATGAACCTGAAGCCACTGGCCGAATCCATCGAACGCAAGTTCATGCCTGACGGCACCCTGACCGACGACGCCTCGCCGGAACTGAACCGCATCCGTCGCGAGCAGGAGCACCAGCAGCGCGTAATCGAGCAAAGCCTGCGCGCCGCCCTCCGCAAGCTCTCCGCCGACGGTTCAACGCAAGACGACGTCATCACCATCCGCGGTGACCGCTTCGTCATTCCCGTCCGCAGCGAACTCAAGCGCCGCGTCTCAGGCGTAGTCCACGGCGCAAGCTCCTCCGGCCAGACCGTCTACGTCGAGCCACTCGAAACCATCGAGCAGAACAACGAACTCGTCCGCCTCCTCGAAGAGGAGCAAGCCGAAATCCATCGCATCCTCGTCGCCCTCACCCGCCAGGTCGGCACATACGCTTACCCCCTGACAGAAGGCGCCCGCGTCCTCGCCCGCATAGACACGCTGCAGGCCCGCGCCCGCTTCGCCCGCGACTTTGAGTGCATCGCGCCCACATTCAACCCCGACCGCCTGCATCTTGAATCCGCACGTCACCCGCTCCTGGAAAAACGCCTCCGCACCAACCAAGGCTCCATCGTCCCGCTCACGCTCGAGCTAACCGGCAAAGCGCGTCAGCTCATCATCAGCGGCCCCAACACCGGTGGCAAGACAGTAACGCTCAAAACGACAGCCCTGCTTGCCATGATGGCGCAAGCGGGAATTCCTGTTCCCGCAGCAACCGCCAGCTTCCCCATCCTCACCGCCTTCCTGGCCGACATCGGCGACGCGCAATCCATCGAAGCTGCCCTCTCAACCTTCTCCGCACACATCACCAACCTCGATCGCCTCGCGCGTCTCGCCAACTCACACTCCCTCGTCCTGCTCGATGAGCTCGGCTCAGCCACCGACCCCGAAGAAGGCTCCGCCCTGGCCGTAGCCATCGCGCGCTTCTTCCTCGACGCGCAAACGTGGACACTAATCTCGACCCACCACACCTCACTCAAGGTCTACGGCGCAAACACACCCGGCGTCCTGAATGCAGCGGCTGGAGTAGATGAGCGCACTCTAGTGCCGACGTATCAATTGCGTCTTGGCGTACCCGGTGCCTCGGCGGGCATCGCCACAGCAGAGCGCCTCGGCCTCGACTCCCGCATCGTCGCAGCAGCACGCGAGCGGCTCGGCTCGCAGCAGGTTGATCTGGGCCGCTTCCTCGACAAGCTGCACAACGAGCTGGCGCAACTCGAAGTCGAGCGCAAGGCAGCTCGCGAGCAGCAATACGCGCTGAACCAGGAGCGAAAGCGCCTGGAGCGCGAAGCAGACATCGAGATCCGCAAGCAGACACGAGAGCTGGAGCAGAAGCTGGCGTCCCTGCTGAAGGAATTCGAGTTCCAGATGCGCGAGAATGTACGCGCTATTGAAGACCGCGCAGCGCAACAGAAGCTCTCAAAAGAAGCCGAGCGGCGCATGACTCGGTTGCGGCGCGAGTTTCAGGAGAGCTTTAACCAGACCGTTGTGGCGCATCGCACCGGCGCGGATGAGGGCGATGCGAATGCGCAGCCGCATCTGTTACGGCATATCGCGCCCGGCGATAAGGTGCTACTCAAGTCCATGAACAAGGTTGCCGTGGTGCAGCGCGAAGTGGAGAAAGACGTCTTCGAGGTTGCGCTGGGACCGATCAAGATGCGCGTCAAACGAGATGAGCTGACCGAACCAAAAGCTTCTGAAAAGGCTCCCTCGCAGACCCCACTGGAAGCAGTGCGGAAGCAGAAGAATGTCGTTGTCACCGTCACAAACGCGAATACAGATGACATGCGAATGGAGATCAACCTCATTGGTCGCACGGTAGATGAAGCGACTGAGGAGCTGGAGAAGTATCTGGACCGCGCGTTCCTGGCCGGCCTGCCGCGCGTCCGCATAATTCATGGGCATGGCGCGGGGATTCTGCGGCGTGGCGTGCGCGATTTCCTCAAGGGCCATCCACATGTGGCGACGATTGCGGAAGCGGAGCAGATTGAGGGCGGCCAGGGAGCTACTATTGTCGAACTGCGCCAGTAATTAGGCAAAACTGATGCCTTTACGTTGCGACGCTGAAGCGGTTTTTCGACATTTTGATGACAGTCTAACCACATGCTGCATGATAATAATCCGTATATTGACCGCGGAGGTCCCATGAGAAAACTAGCGTTGATGTTCGCGCTGTGCGCTGCCTCAGTTGCACTCCCTGCGCAGCAGAAAAGCATTTACAACTTCAACTTGAAATCCATTGACAACGAGCCCGTCAGCCTTGAGAGCTACAAAGGCAAGGTAGTACTACTGGTCAACGTCGCCAGCCAATGCGGCTATACCCCGCAATATAAGGGCCTCGAGGCCGTGTACGAAAAGTACAAGGACAAGGGCCTGGTCATTGTCGGCATTCCCGCCAACAACTTCGCACAGCAGGAACCCGGCACAAACGAAGAGATCAAGACCTTCTGCTCACGCAAGTACAGCGTCACCTTTCCCATGATGTCCAAGGTCTCCGTCAAAGGCGACGACCAGATCGCGCTCTACCATTTCCTTACTGATGCCTCCACGGACCCTCAGTTCGCCGGCGACATCAAGTGGAACTTCACCAAGTTCCTCTTCGACCGTAACGGCAAGCCGGTAGCGCGCTTCGAGCCCGCCACCACGCCTGACTCGCCTCAGGTCACCTCCGCCATTGAAGCCGCTCTCGCTCGCTAGCTTCTCTACTCCAAAGGAAATCGCAAAAAACAGGCTCCGCAGAGATGCGGAGCCTGTTTGGCGTGCGGAAGTTTCTCAAGAGCCATGCGCATGTGGCGACGATTACGAGAAGCCGAGCAGATCGAAGGCGGGCAAGGAGCGACGATTGTCGAGCTGCTGCAGTAGTTGCAACGTAGCTACATTGTAGCTATGATTTATAGTGCGTCCTCAGGAAAGACAGAAGCATGAACAACAGGCATTTCGATTGGGATGACGCGAATATCGCCCATCTTGCCGGGCATGATGTAAACCCGAAGAGGCGGAACGGGTTATATTTAACCGCCCCGTGGATTTAGGTTCCGAGATTCGTAATGGCGAGAAACGGTTGGCACAGATCGGTGAAACAGATGTCGGACGAATCCTCATCATTGTTTCTACAATGCGTGGTGATCGGCTACGCGTTGTCACCGGCTGGCTAGCAAACAAAAATTATCGGCGCTACTTCTCATCGCAGAAAAGGAACGGCAATGTTGGAAGAACTCAAAAATAAGACATTCGCAAGCGAAGCCGAAGAGGCTGTCTGGTGGAAGTCACACGAAGATGAGCTTCTTGAGGAATTCAAGAAGGCTACAAAAGAAGGCCGCGTGGGAATCGGCACGGCAGCGAAACACATAGCCTCGCGCTCAACTTCGATGCGTATCCCTAACAACGATATTGCAATAGCTGAGAAGCAGGCGGCGGAACGCGGACTGCGCTACCAGACTTATCTGAAGATGATTATTCACGAGGCTTTGCTGGCAGAGGAAAAGCGTAAGTCGAAGGTTGCGTGAGGTTCGTGCTATCCCAGGTCTCAAAATCGAGACCTGGGGCACCCGGCGTTAATCCGCTTCTCACGCCATGGCCTCACGGCTCATGGGTTCGAAGTGAAGCTGGTTGGTCTTGCGGTCAACGTCGATTCTGACGTGCGCGCCGTGGAGGATTTCGCCGTCGAGGATCTTGATCGCCAGCGGGTCCTGGATCATGCGCTGCAGCGCACGCTTCAAGGGCCTTGCGCCGTAGGCTGCGTCTGATCCGGCGGCGAGGATCAACTGCCGCGCGGGTTCGGTCAGCTCGAAGCTGATCTGACGGCTTTCGAGAAGCTTCTGCAGATCATCGAGGCGGAGGTCGAGAATTGCGCTGACCTGCGCGTGACCCAGCGGCCGGTAGATGACGATGTCATCGACGCGGTTGAGGAACTCCGGACGGAAGTGCTCGCGGAGCACGCGCATTACGGATTCGCGCGCCATGTCGAAGTCTTGTTCCGACTTGAGCGCGTCTCCTGTAAGCATCGCAGCACCGAGGTTCGAGGTCATAATGAGCACGGCGTTCTTGAAGTCCACGGTGCGGCCTTTGGAGTCAGTCAGCCTTCCATCATCCATGACCTGCAGCAGCACGTTGAAGACATCCGGGTGCGCCTTCTCGATCTCATCGAGCAGGATTACGGCGTAAGGGCGGCGGCGGACCGCCTCAGTAAGCTGGCCGCCTTCGTCATAGCCGATGTAGCCGGGAGGCGCGCCAATAAGGCGAGCTACGGCGTGCTTCTCCATGTACTCGCTCATGTCAATGCGCACCATTGCCTGCTCGTCGTCGAATAAAAACTCGGCGAGAGCACGCGCGGTCTCGGTTTTGCCCACACCTGTCGGTCCGAGGAAGATGAACGAGCCGATGGGTTTCTTCGGATCGCTCAGGCCCGCGCGAGAGCGACGAATGGCGTTTGCCACGACGGTCAGAGCCGCTTCCTGGCCGATGACGCGATCGCGCAGACGCTCTTCCATGTGGACGAGCTTCTTGACTTCGCCTTCGAGCATGCGGGTGACGGGAATGCCGGTCCACTTGCTGACGATTTTGGCGATGTCTTCCTCGTCGACTTCTTCCTTCAACATGCGTGCGGTGGATTCGGATGCTGCGCCATCCTGAACGGCGTTCAGCTTCTTCAGCTCGGCTTCGAGTTTGGGCAGGTCGCCATACTGAATCTGCGCGGCGCGGTCGAGCTGGCCCTTGCGGGTCTGCTCTTCAGCTTCAAACCGAAGTGATTCGATTTGCTTTTTGAGATCGCTGAGACGCGTGATGGCGTCACGCTCCGTGGTCCAGCGGGCGCGAAGCGCGGTGATCTTTTCCTTGTTCTCAGCGACTTCCTTCTCGACCTCATTGAGGCGGACGCGACTGTTTTCGTCGGTTTCACGGCGCAGCGCGGTGGCCTCGATTTCAAGCGAGGTGGTTTCACGCTCAAGCTGGTCAATTTCTGTCGGAACAGAGCCGATCTGGATGGCAAGCGATGCGGCAGCTTCATCGACGAGATCAATGGCCTTGTCCGGCAGGAAGCGATCGCTGATGTAGCGGTGCGAGAGCGTAGCCGCGGCAACGATTGCGGAGTCCTTGATGCGGACGTTGTGATGCGACTCGTAGCGCTCTTTCAATCCGCGCAGAATGGCGATGGTGTCCTCCACGTTGGGCTCACCGACGTAGACGATCTGGAAGCGGCGCTCGAGCGCAGCATCCTTTTCGATGTACTTGCGGTACTCATTGAGCGTCGTCGCGCCAATGGCACGCAGCTCGCCGCGCGCGAGGGCCGGCTTGAGCATGTTGCTCGCGTCGATGGCGCCTTCAGCAGCACCCGCGCCGACGATCGTGTGCAGCTCGTCGATGAAGAGGATGACTTCGCCATTCGATTCTTCGATCTCCTTAAGGACGGCCTTAAGGCGGTCTTCAAATTCGCCGCGATACTTTGCGCCGGCGAGCATGGAGCCGAGATCGAGCGAGATGACGCGCTTGTTCTTGAGAATCTCCGGCACATCGCCAGAAGCAACGCGTCGCGCAAGACCTTCTACGATGGCGGTTTTGCCTACGCCGGGCTCGCCGATGAGCACCGGATTGTTCTTAGTACGGCGGCTCAAGACCTGGATGACGCGGCGAATCTCTTCATCACGGCCAATGACGGGGTCAAGCTTGCCGCGGCGGGCGAGCTCGGTGAGATCTTTCGCGTATTTCTCAAGCGCCTGGAACTTGCCTTCGGGATTCTGGTCCGTCACTCGCTGCGAACCACGCACGGCGGTGAGCGCCTTCAGGATGGCGTCATGCGTTGCGCCTGCGGCGGCGAGCTCGTCGCGTGCTGCGTCGTTCTTCTGGCGCGCAATGGAGAGAAGCATGTGCTCGGTGGAAAGATATTCGTCCTTGAAGTCGTCGGCATCTTTGAAGGCCTGATCGAGCACGTGATTGAGCGCGTGGCTGATGCTCGGCTGCGTGTTGGAACCGGAGACGCGCGGCAGTTTTTCTTCCACCTGATGCAGGTCACTGGTGAGGCGCTCAATGGGCACACCGATCTTTTCCAGCACCGCCGGCACCACGCCTTCGCGGTCTTCGACAAGCGCGAGCAAGAGATGTGCCGGCAGAATCTCCGGATTGCCAAGATCGGCGGCGCGGTTCTGCGCCTGCTGCATTGCCTGCTGCGACTTGACAGTAAATTTGTCCCAACGGATGGCCATGAAAACTCCAGTAGTCAGTGGTCTGTGGTCAGAGATCAGGGATCAATGGCCGGTATCGCTACCCGAACACAGATCTTGGTAACGAAGTACAGGTAGATCGTCAGCTTCGCGAACGCCCAACTCTCTTCGTGCCGAGATGATTATCGCGTTGTGCAGTTTTGCAAGTTGCAACCGGGCTTCGGAATCGTATTGAACCGTTCCTTTTTGAATTCCGACCAGCAAATTGTTGGCGTATTGAAGATAGTCCGAGGTCGCTCTCGATAGCGCTCCATGTATTGCGAGGTCTGCGACAGTATGCGCTCTCTGGTAGGCAGAACCGCAATCTACTGATTCTTTGAGAGCCTTAGCCCTCATGCCCTTGAGATACAGACTTGCATCCTCGGTAAGGACTCCAGTTGGAGTCATAAATGCGTCGCCGAACCTGTTCACCGCCATGTCAAAGTCAGCCAGAGCTCGGATCACATCGAAAACAACATCACGCTTCAATTCCCATTGTTTTTGCCTGTCCCAAATGTCGTCGGAGATCTTGGCCTTGATCTCTTCTTGCGCCCTTGTGATTTGAGCAATGTCCTCTTTTGTCGCAAGGTTCTCGCCTTTTTGCTTGAGGTATGCGCCGAAGTAGCCGCCGATGCCGGCGGCAATTAGAGAAATTGCGGGCACTCCCAAATACGAAACCAAGGATAAGTCGAACATACCGTGCAAGACCCCCGAACCGATGCGCTCTTCATAAATCTACAGCCGGGAGAGACGGACGCGCTCCCCCGGCCGAGCTTACTGATCAACTGATCACTAGTCTTACGCCGCCAGCGATTTGCCCACGTTCACCTTGATCTGCTTCGGCTGGGCCTCGGGCTTCTTCTTGAGCTCCAGCTTGAGCACACCGGCATTGTACTTCGCGTCGACATTCTCCGCGTCCACACTGGTGGGCAAGGTAAACGAGCGATGGAAGCTGCCATAGCGGCGCTCGATGCGCTGGAAGTTTTCTTCCTTCTCCTCTTTCTCGAAGCTGCGCTTGCCCTTGACGGTGAGGGTGTTTTTTTCCACGCGCACGTCCAGGTCCTTCTCTTCGACGCCTGGGACTTCGAGCTTGAGGACGACCTTTTCGGCATCCTCATAGATATCGACAGCGGGCACGAAACCGGCAGTCAACGCTGCGCCCTGGTCAAAACCGCGGAAGAGCGGCTTGAAGCGGCTTTCGAGAGTGAAGACTTCGCGATAGGGATCCCAACGATTGATGGCCATGATGTGTTCTCCAGATGGATTAAGTGGGCTGGGAAGGTTTCTCACCAGCCTTCATAACATCTGATGAAACTATAGCACTAGAGATTCATAAAACATGAGCGCAATACGCTCATGTTTTGAAAAAATTCACTCCTGGGATTGCGAATCTGTAAGGGAAATCGGTTCACTGAAATTCTATCTGGTTATTTATCAGACGCTTAGACTACTACTAGCTTACAGATTTACAGAATTACAGATTCTGTATCGAGCGAAAATCATGCTTTTTCTGATTTTAGTCCGGCATAAAGTATTTATTTTAAAACACTTACTTCCATTTTTGCGCATAAAAAAGGGTGCGAAAATGCGGTCAAAATGCGGTGAAAACGGCACTTTTGCGCTCCAATTCATGCTGAAATGCTGTCGAAGACCATTTTGCCGCAGGAAAATACGAAGGCCCGGTCATGGATGACCGGGCCTTTTTCACTTCAAAAGAGTATGGCACAGATGCAGGTAATTTTATGCAAACTATCTTTGCAAAAGAGGATTGGACCGCCGCTGCGTCTCCCAGGGTTAGAAACTCCGCCAAAAATACATCGGGCCTACCGGCGAGTAGCGCGGCAGGCCCGGATGCGTTACGCCTCTGAGAGGCACTGACTTACTTCTTCTCAGACGGCTGATTGGCGACCTGGAGCTCATTGTCGACGCTGAAGACGCCGGGGACGGTGTTGGCGCGGATGCCGGCAGCATTCTTGTCCGCCTGGCTGTCCACGACGCCGTAGAGGGTGACGTGGCCGCCGGAGACCTGGATGCGAATCGTCTTGGCCGGGTCAATGGCGTACTTGTTCAGCATGGGGAAGCCATAGACGGAGCGAAACGTGGCTTGCCGGATACGGTCGTCCATGGGCGAGGGCGGATTGACTGTGATGTTGTCGATCACGTCCTTGACGCCCTTGGTGTTCTCCACAAGACCCACTGCCGAGGCAGCGTCTGTGGGACCGTAGGCGTAACCGCCCAATGTGACTACGCCATTCTGCACTCCGACTGAGATGGAGTTGAAGGCTGTAGTGCCGTAGCCCACGCGATCCCAGGAGACGGCCTTGACGAGCTTGTCTTGAAGCTGCGCGTCAGGAATATCTTCGCCGCCGACCTGAATCTCGTTGCGGACGCCCTGAATGCCTTTGACGTGGGTGGCTTTCTTATCAGCTCTGGACTTGGCATCGTACAAGTCGACGCTGCCGGTCAGTGTTGCCATGCCGTTTTGCACGGAAACCTGCACACCCTTGAAGCTTGAGTTGCTGAGAGCCTTCTGCACGGAGGCCTGAAGGTCAGCGTCGCTCTGCTGCGCGAAAGCGGCTGGAACGGAGAGAACCGCGGTCAAAACTGCCGCGTAAAAGAATCGAGAGAAAAGCTTCATTTTTGCAATCTCCTTACTGTTAACTTCGATGCTGTTTTCAGCGAAAAGGCTGTCTCGGGCGCTCCAAATGCGGCCGCGCTCCACTATAGCAAAACACGCAATTTTAAGCGAAGTTTTGTGAACGCAGGGTAATAACGGCAGCGGGTCTGTGAAGGCAGGGCGTTACATTGCCGCGGCCGGTCCGCACCAAGTGGTCAAAGCATCGCCGAGCCCCTGCTGGGTCCCGTCCCCCACCCATGCCACGTACCCGTCGGGCCGAATCAAAACGGCCGTCGGAAGAGTGACCTCCCCGAATGCCGGAAGTTCTAAGGCGCCCTCGTGCCTGGCGTCTATCAACTTGACCCGGCTTGCCCATCGCGCGATGTCGATGCCGCCTGGCTCACCGAGGTTGAGCAGTACCGGGCGGGCATCGTGCAGCAAAGTGAAGACCCGCAGCGGACCTTCGCTACCGACCAGATCGAGGTCAGGCATGCGGCGTCCGAGCAGCGGATGCCCGTTGCCGAAGTCATAGTGGATGTCCAGACCAGACGTCATCGCCACGTATTGTTTGCGGCTTTCGTCCTTTTGCAGCAGCTCGGACATCATTTCGCGCAAAGCCTCGATACGATCGTCGCTGTTATCGAGCGCGGTCAGCGCCATCGTGTTGCGCAATACGCGGGCGCCGACCGGATGCCGCTCGGCATGGTACGTATCGAGGAGGCTTTCCGGCGATGTCCCCGAGACCACCTGCGCTAGCTTCCACCCCAGATTGACTGCATCCTGGACCCCGAGGTTGAGTCCCTGCCCACCTTTTGGAGAATGCACGTGCGCTGCGTCGCCGGCCAGGAGCACGCGTCCCGTTCGATAGCAAGCTGCTTGCCGGGTCATATCCGTAAACCGGGAGATATAGCTGGCAGTGCGAAGGCCATAATCCGTCCCATAGACAGCGACAAGCGCCTCCCGAACGTCGAGTACGGTCGGCTTACCGTTTTGGCCGACGTGCTGTTCCGTCAACACGACGCGCGCCCCATTGCCGTCGTCTCCACCCGGCTCGAGTTTGACGATAGCGTTGATGCCTCTTTCATTCCGGTGCATGCCCCACTTTGGCTCCTGGGCTGTCGCGATCTCGGCAATCAAGTAGCTGGTGGATGGATCCCACCCTGGGAAATCGATACCAGCTTTCTTGCGGATCAGGCTGCGGCCACCGTCGCACCCGACGAGATATTCTGCTCGCATCGACCGGCCGTCGGAGAGCTCGATGTCGACGCCGCTGTCGCTCTGTGTGAAATCCGCCACCTCGCGTCCGCGATAGATGGGTACATTCATCTCGCCGACCCAGTCGGCCAGGATGCGCTCGGTGTGGCTCTGCCAGAGTGCGAGAAAGTAGCTGTGGCGAGTCGGGAGGTCGCTGCTGTCGAGAGTGGTGCCCGCGAACGGCACGCGGCGAATCATCTGTCCTTGCGAAATGAAGCGATCGGCGATTCCCCGCTGATCAAGCACCTCGATGGTGCGCGTGTGCAGCCCGCCTGCGCGCAAGCCGTCAAGATCCTGACCTTCGCGCCGCTCGACAATGGCGACGTCGACGCCGGCCAGGGCCAACTCACCCGCTAACATCAAACCCGTCGGACCTCCTCCCGCAATCACTACCGCGTGTCCTGTCATCGCACCTCCCATTTCCGTAGCTTCTTTGCTCCAGTTGGCGATAATGCGGCATGATCCGGGGCTTCCCGCAAGCTCCCTGGTGAGCGATACACTGTAGATGGGGGAAGCGAAATTCTCCTTCGTTTGTCCGGTTTGGCTGGGCAATCCCCTCACGAAGCACCGGCGCGGCGCCCGCTGCATTGTCGGTTTCCGCTTTCAGGCCAATGGGCTCAGACACCCTTGTTTGTAGATGTGGTTTGTGGCGGCAAATTCCTCCAGAAATAGATGAACACCGGATATGCTCATTGCTACGGGAGCTCACATGGGCAAGCTGGCGGATTATGAGTACCTTACCTTTGCCGTAACGCTGGTCGTTCTGTGGCTCGCGGTGGAGGCAGGCGCGTGGATTGCACGGCGGGCGGAACCGGCGAGGAAATTCGAGCGCGGATCCCTGGGACAGGTTACAGGTGCAAGTATCACGATCCTGGCGCTGATTATCGGCTTCAGCTTCTCAGCCGCAATGGACCGGTATAACCAGCGCAAGAACTGCGAAGAAGAAGAGGCCAGCGCCATCAGCTCAGAGTATTCGCTGGCGGGGCTGCTGCCGGAGGCCGATGCGGCGCAAGTGCGCGCGCTGCTGGGTCGCTACATTCAGTTGCGTATTGCATTCCATGAAACGGACGACCGGATGGAGCGAGCCTCGATCCGCGCCGAGCGGCTGAAGCTGGAAAGCGAGCTTTGGCCGATTGTGGAACGCAATGCCGGTACCAGGCCAACCCCGGTCATGGCGCAGGTAGTGGCGGGCCTGAATGCGGTGACCAGCCGATCGGGCTACTCGCAGGCTGCTGCACTGGACCGCATTCCCGATGGGACGTGGACTCTGATGGCAATGCTGGCCGTGATCTGCTGCTTGCTGATGGGCTACGGCGCGCCGGGACGGCAGTCGCTTGTGCTGCGCCTGGTGCTGCCGCTGATGGTGGCGCTGGCCTTCTTCATGATCTCGTCACTCGATGCGCAGCGGCGAGGCGTTATCCGCGTGCTTCCGGAGAACCTGCTGCGGCTGCAGGAGGACTTGAAGGCTGGGCAGAGGCAGTAGCCGGAACTGCGCCGACGATTTTGGTGACCTGCGTGGGCAGAGAAAACTCTGCGCCTGCGGACTCGACGACGCCGAGGATTTTGAGGAGCAGGGCCTCCTGCGCCTCGTAGAAGCGGACGGGGTTTTCGGCAAAGATGTAGGCGGAGATTTCGATATCGTCTGAGAACGACCGGATAGCAATGAAGTTGACGCGGGCGGTGGGGGTTTCGACGCCGGGGTCATCTTCGAAAAGTCTGCGAATGCCGCCGAGGACGGCTTGCATCTGTGCGGCGGTGGTGTCATAACGCAGCGTGAGTACGTGGTAGAAGCGATATTTGTCGCGCAGGGTAAAGTTCTCCACGTTCATGATGGAGAGCTGGCCGTTGGGGATAGTCACAATGGTGCGCTCGGGGGTGCGGATGCGCGTGGAGCGCAAACCGATGTCGAGGACATTGCCTTCAACGAGGCCGATTTTGCACTGATCGCCGATGCGGATGGGGCGATCCGAGATGATCATGATGCCGCCAAAGAGGTTTTCAAGGGTCTTCTGCGCGGCAAAGGCGACGGCCAGGCCACCGATGCCGAGGCCGGTGAGCACGGCAGTGAGATTGATGCCGCGCATATCAAGCAGCACAAGCGCGCCAATGATTACCGCGCCGATCTGTGAAAGGCGACCGATGAGACCAGCAAGGGCGATCTTGTCGGTGGACTGAAGGCGCTTGAGCCTGGCCACATAGAGTTGTGTGAAGCCACCGATGATGCGCGTGAAGAACCAGGTGACGCCGATGACGATGACGACGAGACCGACGTTACGCCATATGGCGCGAGAGAGCACTGAAGGCAGATAAGTCCCGAAGATAAACAGGACAATACCGATGAGAAGCAGGCGAAGCGGTGGGTGGATGCTTTGCACATGCTCGGCGACCTTATCGCCTGCGACGCGCCTAGCAAACTTCATGAAGATGGGGTGAAAGAGCTTATTGAGCCAGGAAGCAATGAACAGAACAAGGGGGATGGCGGCGATCAGGACAAGCCATCGCCAGATGGGGACGGTCAGGAAACGAGCCTGCAGCCATCCAGGGAGCTTCTGTTCCGTCGGCGAGAGATCGGTAAGGTTGTCATGGGCGTCGGGAATCTGCGCTAGGGTGGCGGCGGAGAAAAGCCAGACGGGAGGCTCATCGCCCAGTTTGACGCGGGTCAGCCGGATGGGAAGGTTGCCGGTGGCGGCGGATGTGGAGCCTACATGCTCCTCGTTTAGCTTTTCGGGATTGGCCTGACTTCCCTCGGGCTTGCGGCTGAGCCTGGCCAGGTCAATCGAGGCATCGCGATCGAGAACTTCTTTGAGCTGTTGGGCAAGTTTGCGGGCCAGCTGGCCATGCTGCCTGGTGTCGAGATATTGCACGGCGGTGTCGTAGTCGTCGCTGGAGGCTGCCTTGATGAAACCGAGCACGGTGCCGCGTGGCGTGGAGCGGCCGAAGGGGTCGTCGTTGCTCTGCTCATGCACGGCGGGCGCCGCGGCTTGCGACGGAACACTTAAGCCGGGAATGACAGGTGAGACCGGAGCTTTGGCGGTTCCGGGCGCGGCCGGGACCTGCGCCGAAGCAATCTGGGCGAGCAGTAGCACCGGAAGCAGGGCCGGAAACATCCAGCGCGTGATGAAAGAGGATAGCCGCATTGTGCGTCAGTGTAGCGGAAAGCAGGCAACAGGGAATAGGGATCAGCGAACAGAGAAGACTTAGTCTTCGCTGCCGTAGGCGGTGAGGCGCGATTCACTCAGATCCAGTTCTCGCTCGATTCTGCGCAGTACGGCGTCATTGATGCGGCCTTCATTGCGCAGGCCGATGGCAGTGTCACGCTCGATGCGCAGGGTTTCCAGAGAGAGCTCGGTGTAGTCGACGTGCTTTTTCGTAGCCTCCTGATTGTCTAGGTCGAGGCTCGCCAGATGGTTCTGGTAGTGGTCGATGAGATCGTCATAGAGATCCTCATTGCGTATGTTGTCGCGCTCGCGCGCCCCGGTGAGATGGGTGAGCGCAGCGCCTGCTACGATGCGGCGGGCCTCCAGTTCCTCGCAGTTCGGCCCATCTGTGCCGGACAGACCGAGCCAGCGGACAAGCGGAGGCAGGGTAAGCCCCTGTAGCACCAGCGTGACGAAAATAACGCAGAAAGTGAGCAGCACAATGGCATTGCGGTAAGGGAAGGGCGAGCCGTCCATGAGCACGATCGGCAGGGCAAGTGCGCCGGCCAGGGAGATGACGCCACGCATACCGGTCCAGCCCACCACGAAGACCTCTCGTGGACGGGGAGGGGGCAGGCGGCGATTGAGCACGCGCGTATTGAACCAGAAGGCGAGGTGCGAGCCGGGAAGGACCCACGCCAGCCGCAAGGCAATCAGGATAAGGCTGAAGAGAGCGCCGTCGAGAATGATTTTCCCAAGGCCGTACTCATGGATTGAGCCGCGAATCTGCGGGAACTGCAACCCGATGAGGACGAAGACCACGCCGTTGAGGATGAAGGTGAGCGATTCCCAGACGGACCAGAGCTTGAGCCGCGTGGCAGGCGAGAGGAACGTTGCCGATTTGACGCTTAAATAAAGCCCCGCGGTGACGACGGCAAGAACACCTGAGGCATGAAGCTCTTCTGCCGCGAGATAGATCACATAGGGGGCAAGAATGCTGAGGGTGATCTCGATGGTGGCGTCTTCCAGGCGCCGCTCGATCTGCTCAATGACCCAGCCAATGGCGAGACCTACAAGGATGCCGCCGACGGTGAGCCAGAGAAGCTTCAGCAGGCCTTCCGAGACGGTGGGAATGCGTTCCTGGACGATGATTTGGCGGGCGAACTCGAGAGCAAGCAGGCCGGTAGCATCGTTGATCAGGCTCTCGCCTTCAAGGATGTCCACGATGCGCTCCGGCAGGCCGATGCGGCGCGCAATGGCGCTGGCGGCGATAGCGTCCGTGGGCGCAACAACCGCGCCGAGGAGCATGCCGAGACGCCAGTCGAAGCCGGGAAAGACGAAGGGCGCGAGCAGGCCGACGCCGGCGACGGTAAAGACGACCAGGCCGAAGGCAAGAAGCAGGATGGTGACAAGATTGGCCTTGAAGTCGCGCCAGGAGGTGTTCCATGCCGAGGAATAGAGCAGCGGCGGCAGGAAGATGAGGAAGACCAGGTCCGGGTTGAGCTCAATATGTGGAATGCCGGGCACGAAGCTGAGCGCCAGGCCGCCCAGGACCATGACGATGGGATACGGGGTGGAAAGCTTGCGCGCAAAGATGCCGAAGATCACGACAAAGCACAGCAGCAGAAGAAAGGCTATCTCTACGGCATGAATCTCGCTCATGGGTGTGCTCCGGTTAGGCGGTACTTTCCTTGCTTGTGAGCATAGCTGAAAGCTGCTCCGGTATCATCAACTTCATGCTTCGAGTAAAACGTCTGGATGAGGGCGCCCAGCTGCCAGTGGTGGCGCACCCGGGAGAAGACCTGGGCTACGATGTCTTTGCGCTGGAAGGCGTAACACTTGCTCCGCACGCCACAGTGCGCGTCCGCACGGGGATTGCCGTAGAGGCCAGACACCCGGAAACCGGCGCGGCGCTGGGGCTGCTGGTGCGGGACCGGTCTTCCATGGCCTCTCGGGGAATTGCCGCGACCGGCGGGGTGATTGACGCCGGATATCGCGGGGAAATCCAGATTCTGCTGACAAACCTCGGCCTGGCTGACGTTGAGCTGAAGGCAGGGGAAAAGATCGCGCAGATGATTCCGGTTCCGGTGCTGACAGGGGTGGTTGAGGAAACGGAAGCGCTGGAAGCCTCGTCGCGGGCGGAAAAAGGGTTCGGAAGCTCGGGGCGGTAAAACTGCGCGCATGAAGGGAGATCGCGCATGAAAAAGAAGAACATTGGATCCACGTTTGATAGCTGGCTTCGGGAAGAAGGCATCTACGAAGAGGTAAGCGCGAATGCCATCAAGCGCGTCGTAGCTCGGCAGATTGCATCCGCAATGGACCAAAAAGGGCTGACTAAAGCCGAAATGGCCCGGCGGATGAATACCAGCAGAGCTTCTCTCGACCGGCTTCTTGACCCTGAGAACAATTCCATCACTTTGACCACACTGCACAAGGCGGCGAGTGTTGTTGGCAGGGAAATTCGTCTGGAACTCGTTTAACGCAATTTCCCCCGGGATGGCAACCATTTTGGAACCAAACACCCCAAAAGGCCGTATCCTGATTGAGACGATTCTTTTCAGCTGCAATCAAGCCAGGCGCGTGCGCACCCGGCGGAGAGTTCCAGAGAGCGAACGATGCAATGGATTGAAGCATTTCGACTGGCAATGCAATCGCTGTGGGCCAACAAGCTGCGCTCGATTCTGACGCTGCTTGGGGTCATCATCGGCGTCGCGTCGGTAATTACCGTTGTCACGCTGACCAATGGCGCAAAGCAGTTTGTCACCTCCAAGCTGAACACTTACGGCGCGGCGACAGTCACCGTAAACAAGATGCCTGACAACTTCATGACCATGGAAGAGTACCTGGAATTCCAGAAGCGCAAGGACGTGCTCTACGACGATTACAGGGCGATTCTTGAGGAATGCTCGCTCTGTGCATCGGTGGGCGCGCAGCGTACCTCCGTGGGCAAGGTTGTATACGGCAAGGAGAGCACGACGGACACGTCGATTCGCGGCTGGACGTGGACGATGCCCGCGATCTCGAACCAGAACATTACGGTAGGCCGCATTTTTACGCAGTCTGAAGACGAGCATGCTGCGCATGTAGCCATTGTGGGCGCGGATATTGTGGACAACATGCTCGGTGCGGGCGATCCGCTTGGCAAGGAGATTCGCGTGGACGGCTCGCCATACACGGTGATCGGCGTGGGCGAGGCGCAGGGCAAGATGTTCGGCAGCAGCATGGATAACTGGGTAGCGGTTCCGCTGACGGCTTATCTGCATGAGTACGGCACGCATGCCACCATGACTGTCTATGTGGATGCGGGTGGGGGCGGTTCGGTCATGGACAACGTGATGGATCAGCTCCGAACGATCATGCGCACGCAGCGGCACCTGGCTCCGGGGACAAAAGACGCTTTCACGATTGACACGAGTTCGACGTTCCAGGATCTGCTGGGCAATATTCTGAACAACTTTGGCGCAGTCGTAGCGGCAATCGCATCCATCTCACTGGTGGTAGGCGGCATTGTGATCATGAACATCATGCTGGTGGCCGTTACGGAGCGCACACGCGAGATTGGCGTGCGCAAAGCGCTGGGCGCCAAGCGTAACGACATTCTGCGGCAGTTCCTGATCGAGTCATCGATGCTTTCCGCTATGGGGGGAATCATGGGGATTCTTCTAGGCATTGCCGTGGCCAAGGGAATCACATTGGCGATTTCCTTCCCGTCGTCAGTTGAGTTGTGGTCAGTCATCCTGAGCCTTTTTGTGGCGACGGCCGTGGGCCTGTTCTTCGGCATTTATCCGGCTTACAAGGCAGCCCAGCTCGACCCGATTACCGCGCTGAGGGCAGAGTTATGAAATTTGCTGATACTCAGGAGTCCATCAAGCTGGCCTTTGACACGCTGCGCAAGAACAAGCTGCGCTCGGGGCTGACCATTCTCGGCATCAGTATCGGCATCTGTACTGTGATTCTGATTTCATCGGCCATTAACGGGCTGAATACAAATATCGACGACTTTGTAAAGCGGCTGGGCACCAATGCGCTTTGGGTCTTCCACTTTGAGCCGTTCGGCCAGCGGCCCACCACGGAAGAGCTCAATCGCAAGAGGCTTACGTATGACGACGCGATAGCCATCCGCAGCCTGCCTTACGTAGCGGCAGTGGATCCTGAGCTGACGGACCAGAACTTTCAAACTGGTCTGGGAGGACTCTCAGTCAAGGCTGGATCGCACCGCATCTCCAACACGATTGTCTCCGGCGTTACCTCGCAGATCACCGAGGTCAATGACATCAAGCTGACGGAAGGCCGCATCTTCACGGATTCTGAAGAAGAGCGCGCTGCAAAGGTTGCCGTACTGGGCCACGACGCGGCTGGGGATCTCTTCCCCGACAAGTCAGCCATTGGCCAGGATGTGGATGTGCATGGAACCATCTATACCGTGATCGGTGTGCTGGACAAGCAGCCACAGCCTTTTGGCAGCGGCCGCAACCAGCAGGACAACTCCGTCTATCTGCCGCTTGAAACCTTCCGCCAGATTCATCCAGAGGTCAAGGACTACTGGCTGGTGGTGAAGTACGACGACCCCAAGCATAAGGACGCTGTCATTGAAGAAGTGCGCGAGCTGCTGCGCGTGCGCCGCGGCCTGCGCGTGCAGCAGGACGACAACTTCGCCATCTTTGGCCCCGACTCTCTGAGCCGGCTGTGGAACTCGCTGACGGGATCGCTGTTCCTGTTCATGATTGCCGTATCGAGCGTAGGCCTGATGGTGGGCGGCGTGGGCGTGATGAACATCATGCTTGTCTCTGTCACGGAGCGCACGCGAGAGATCGGCATCCGCAAGGCAATTGGCGCGACGAAGAAAAATATTCTCCTGCAGTTCACCCTGGAAGCAGTGGCGCTGTGCGCCGTGGGAGGCATTATCGGCATCCTGGCGGGCGCACTGTTCACGCTGATCCTGCACTTTGCGGTGCCGTTCCTGCATGCGGCGCTCTCAACCACCTGGGTTGTGGTTGCCTTCTGCGTGTCGGCGCTGATCGGACTGGTCTTCGGCATCTATCCCGCATGGAAGGCGGCAAGCCTGGACCCTATTGAGGCTCTGCGGTACGAGTAAGCAGGGAGATCGAAAACAAAAGGCGTAATCCGCGAGCGCGGGTTGCGCCTTTTCTATTGCTTATAGGTTTTCTGACTACTGCTTCTTCTGACTGTGCGCGTGCACATGCTTGTGCGCTACGCCGTGGGCCGGCCTGGGCGGCGGAGGCGGTAGCGGCGGCAGACCGGAGACGGTAAGCAGAAGATTGTTGGCGGCGTAGAAGAGATTGACGTGCTGGACGGGCGCGCCTTGCCCGGGTGTTGCAGGTTTAGGCTGGGCGGGCTTGGACCGGTTTGGTTTGGGTCTGCTGGGACCATCCGTGGCGGCAAAGAAGATGGCCGCGTTGCGCGCATGGTTGATCGCGATATAGGTTACAAAACCGGCGCCGCCGCCGGTCTTTTCGACGATGTGCGAAGGGCTGCTGGGTGGCAGCAGATGCATCCATCCCAGGCCAAGGCCGGTTGGTTCACCTGCGCGATCGAGTCCCTGCTGACGGACAAGGTTCGACGCCTGGATATAGACGCCTTGGGCCGCGGGATCCTGTGCGGGCGCGCCTGTTCCGAGCAAGTATTTCAGCCAGATTTCCATATCGCTCGCTGTGGAGTAGAGGCCGGAGCTGCCCGCGGATTCTTCGGTAGAGGTGCACGGGCCGTCGTCACGCGAGCCGCTGTGGAGCAGACGATTGCATTGAGCCGCAGTTGGGAAATAAGTAGTGTTGTACATGCGGAGCGGCTTGAGCGTGCGCGCGGTAAGCAGGGCCGCATACTGCTGGTGAGCGGCGGACTGCAAGGCATCGCCCAGAAAATCGTACGCGACATTGGAATAAAGAGCGGCGGTGCCGGGAGTGGCGCTGAGATGCTGATCTGGCAGCCAGCGCCAGCGCGTAGCGTAATCCGGAAATGTAAAGTGCGGCGTGTTGCGGGGAGCGCCGCTGACCTCGCGCGGCAGACCGGAAGTATGAGTGGCAAGGTCAGAGAGCATGATGGCTCTTACGCGCTTGGGTACGATCGTATGCGGCGGAGCAAAACGCTGCAGCGGGTCCGTGAGCTTCACAGTTTTGCCGGCAACCAGCTTGGTGAGAAGATCTGCCGTGAAGATTTTCGTGAGCGAGCAGATCCGCACCACTGAATCCCGCGTGGGGATCTGGTGAGAGCCGGGAGCGGTTTCACCGTATCCGTGAAAGAAGACCTGGTTGTCATGGACGATGACGAGAACCAGGCCGGTGGCGCCGGAGTCCCGAAAGAGCTCGTCGCCGAGTGTGGTCATGGTTTGCGGATCGTAGAGCGGCGCGGGAACCTGCGCGAAGACAGGTACAAACGAAAAGACAAGCAGCGGGGTCAGAATTTTGAAGAAAGATTTCATGCGTGCTGAAAATAGATTAAAGCTTTCACTGCTCCTGGATCCTTACTGCCCCTGGATTTCGTAGGGAACGGCAAAGCGGCCGATCTGGATGATGGAGTGCTCCGACGGCGGCCAGATGTGCAGGCTTTCTACAGCCTGCGTTCCGGTCATGTGCTTGGCTTCCGCCGTACCCACCAGCACTCCTGTCTCCGCAACGTGAAAATGCACACTGAGCGCCTCGCCGGAATCATCCCGCGTCCAGCCGAATGCGTACTCGCCGGGCTTGAGCGTCACGCCGCCAATTTTGATGGGTGCCTGTACAACGAGGTAATGCGAGTACTTCCCTTCCGCGGAATAACCCGCAGTGAGCAACACCACCCCGGCGATAAAGCGTCCGTGAGAGTCCACAATGCCAGTGGCAGTGCGCATCTCGGTTTCAATGTGTTCCTTCTCCACCGTGGCGCGCGCGGGCAGAAGCGATGCAAGCTCGGATTCCGAGGCCTGCCGCCAGCCGCCGTGCTGCGCGGAGACGCCAACGCTCAGCGATACAAGAAGCAGGGCCGCCGGAATCCATCGTCGGAAAAATATCACTGGCGCTGCCTCGGCAGGGATTCGAGCGGAATAATGCCGCGTTGAATGGCAGCCGTGGCCGCCTGCGTGCGGTCGCTTACACCGAGCTTCGAGAGCAGACTGTTGATGTGAGTCTTCACGGTGGCCTCAGAGATCAGCAACTCCACCGCAATCTCCTTGTTGCTCTTGCCGTGCACAATCTGTTCGAGCACATCGAACTCGCGCTGGGTGAGCTCTTCCGTGCCCACGCGTTCGGCAAGCCGCTGCGCCACGGCAGGAGGAATATGCTGCCTGCCCGCGTGCACTGTGCGAATGGCGGCAATGAGTTCTTCGCTGGTCATGCCTTTGAGCAGATAGGAGCGCGCGCCGGCCTGCAGAGCGCGATAGATGTCCTCGTCGCCGTCGTATGTGGTGAGCACGATGAAGCGCGCGCCGGGCGACTCCATGCGAATGCGTTCGATGACGTCAACGCCGGAGAGCCGCGGCAGGCGCAGGTCAATGAGCGTAATGGCCGGCTGATGCTTGCGGAACTGCGTGATGGCCTCAACACCGTCGGCGGCCTGGCCGACAACCTCAAGTCCATCGGCAACGCTGAGCAGCGCCACAAGGCCCTGGCGCACCACGTGGTGATCTTCTACGACTAAAACTCGAATGGGTTCCGCTGTCATGACTTCTCCTTCGCATCCCTGGGCACATCCATAAGCGCGTCCTTCCGCACCGGAATTCGCAAGCGAACCGCGGTGCCTTCACCCGGCGAGCTCTCAACCTCCAGCACACCGCCAATGCCTTCGGCGCGCTCGCGCATGCCGGTCAATCCATAGTGCCCCGGAGGCGACTCGACGCGCCCGTCTGCCACCGGCGGCACAAAGCCCTGCCCATCGTCGCGCACTTCAAGCGCCGCTTCGCCGGGGATGTAATCCAGCCGCACCCACAGATGCGGCGCGCGAGCATGGCTCTTTCCATTATGGATGGCTTCCTGCGCGATGCGGAGAATCTCCTGCTCGGTGGCCGTGTCGAAAGCGCGATATGCGCCGTGAATATTGAAGCGCGCATCCAGCCCGTTGCCGCTTGCCTGCTCCACGATGCGCCGCAGACGCACGGGCAGCGTAGTCTCGCCGGCATCCTGCGAGCGCAGCGCCCAGATGGACTGGCGCGCATCGGCAAGGCCCTCCCGCACGGTTTCGCGCGTGGAATCAAGCTGCGTCTGCGCGGCGTCAAGACGATTACGGCGCAGCAGCTCGCTGAGCACCTCAAGCTGAACGCTGACGCCGACGTATCCCTGCGCCAGGGTGTCATGAATCTCGCGCGCAATGCGGCTGCGCTCAGCAAGAACTGCGCCAAACTCGCGCTCCGCGCGGCGCAGGCGATACCGCAGCGCGAGAATGATGAGCAGAATGAGCGCGAGACCGAGCAGAACGTAGAACCAGATGGTTTGATAGAAACGCGGACGCAGCTCAAAACGCAGCGCAGCGCCAGTCGTGTTCCATACGCCGTCATTGTTGGCGGCCTGCACGCGAAAGGTGTATGTGCCGGGCGGAATGTTGGTGTAATATGCGGTGCGGCGCGAGCCGGCATCCGTCCATGCCTTGTCAAAGCCCTCCAGCATATAGCGGTAGCGTACTTTTTGCGGAGCCGTAAAACTCATGGCCGCGTAGTCGAACTCGAAATGGACTCTTCCCGACTCCACACTCAACAAAGAGTCTGCCGCGTGCAACGCTTGGTCCGCGTCATCAATCGTGAAGCGCTCAATACTCACAGGCGGCGGCACTGTATTGACGGGAAAATGCGCGGGATCAACCGCAATGAGGCCCTTCGGCGTAGCGAACCAGAGTCTCCCATCGGCAGAGCGCCATGCAGCCGGATGCCCGTTGGTAGACATTCCGCGGCTGCGGAGCCCATCCGCAATCCCGAACTCGATCCAGTTGGGGCAGGCATTCGTGCTGAGTCCAGCCGCATCGCAGCGCGCGATGCCATTGCCTGTGGCGAACCAGAGATGCCCCACGCCATCATCGAGAATGGCATGAATGGCAGCGTGATCCGAACCTCCCTGCACGGGATGGAAACCTCGCTTGTCCCAGAGATTCCATCCGCGGTCCTCGGTGCCGATGAGCAGAGTGCCATCACCACGTGGATGCAGAGCCGTGATCACGTTGCTTGAAAGTCCGTCTGCCGTGGTGTAGTTCGTGATCTTTCCGCCGCTCAGGCGCGAGAGCCCGGCAAGCGTGGCAATCCAAAGATCGCCGTGCGTGTCACGAGCGAGCGCACCGACAAGATCGTTGCCGAGACCATCAGCGTGCGTAAAGGTTTTGCGGCGCACAACGGTACGCCCATCCGGCGAGAAGTTCCAGTGCGCCAGCCCGTGCCGCGTGCCAACCCACAGCGAGCCGTCGCGATCCACAAGCAGCGAGCGAATGAAATCATCCGGCAGGCCATCTGCTGAAGTGAACGAGTCCACCGCGCTGCCGCGAACGCGGTTCAGGCCATCCGGCGTGCCCACCCACAGCGCAGGAATGTCGTCAGGGCCACGTGCCGGAGCGAGCGAAAGAATCACCTTGCTGAGCAGCACATCGGGCACAACATAGGATGTGGCGAGGCCGGCGCTGTTGCCCCAGTCTTCTTTTGTGATCCGCAGCGCATTCAGGCCCCCGCCGTTGGTGCCGATCCATAGCTTGCCCGCGCCGTCTTCTACAAGAGCGGTTGTCTCGTCCGAGCTCAGGCCCTCGGGCGCGCCGATGCTCAGGAATCGCTGATCGCGCAGCACATGCAGGCCACTGGTTTCCGTGCCAATCCAGATGTTGCCTTCGCGGTCTTCAAACAAGCTAACGATGGAGGCGCTTGCCAGCGGATCCGTGACCGGCAGCTTGTCGACTTTAAATTCAGGCTTGCCGTCTACGATGCGTGCGAGGCCACGATTCGTGCCGATCCAGAGCGCGCCTTCGCGGTCCGCAAGCAACGTCTGAATGCGTGAGCCGGGAAGCTCAATATCGGTGGAGAATTGCGCAACCTTGTGTCCGTTGCGCAAAAGTTCAAGCCTGCCGAGACTTGCACTGGCAAATTCCCCGTTGGACAGCAAAACAGTGAGGTTTGCGGCATCCTCTACGACCGGCATATCTTCCATGGGCGGCAGTATCTTGCCGCCGCGAATGCCCACCGTGCCGGCCACAGTTTCAATGATGGCCATATCATTTCCAGACATCACAAGCCCGTGGATTGCATTTGCGGGCAGTCCATTGGCGGTGGTGTAGACAGTGACCGTGCCATGATCCAGCCGCGCCAGCCCGTCGGCAGTACCAATCCACAGCGCGCCATCCGAGGCAGCCAGCAGGCAGCGAACATCGTTGTCCGGCAGAGCAGGCTTTGAGGCGCGATCAAAGACAGCGAACTGCACGCCGTCAAAGCGGACCAGGCCGGCCTCCGTGCCCAGCCATAGATAGCCATCCGACGTCTGCGCAATAGCATGAACCGTATTTTGCGGCAGGCCGTTTTCCATGGCCCAGCTCTGGCGGTTCATGCTGCTGAGCGGAGTAGCGGGAACCAACGCGCATGCAGCCGCGGCCAGCAGGAACATGACAGCACAGAGCGAAGCGCAAAGACGCAGGATGGGCCACAGCGAATCAGCTCGGAACGAATTGGTCCGGAAATGGCTCAATGTGCTGCCACAAGGGTATCGCTTTGACACCCGATTGGGGCGTGCCATTGCGAATAACTCCTTGTATTTACGCGCTGATTTCGCGTTTGCAAGGTCAACCTTTGGGTGGACCCTGGCCTCACTCGTGCGGCCCATGACGCCGTTCAGGACAGGGGCTAATCTTGGGTTGTCTCCTGAAAGCCTCACACACATTTGGTGAGTCTTATTTTGGGCGGCAGCCTCAGTGCTGCCGCCCTTTCATTTTGCTGAGACGACTCCTCAGTTCTTCTCCGCGATCTGCTTCTCCGGCTTGAGCGGCAGCGTGGCTTCCAATACACCAGTGCGGTTGGTGGTCATGTCGCGCACGGCAACGCGGATATACGTGGCGCTCTCGGGAACTTCAAGCTCCTGTTCGGCGCGGAAAATCGCTCCCTGCTTCTTTCCATTTGCATCTGTGGTTGTGCCGGCGCCGGCGGGAGTGCCCTGGTTCAACACGCAGTTCAACGTCGATCCCTCTTTGTTAAATGCCGATACTGCAAACTCAATGGTGGGCGCTGTGCCGGGAACGGACTCGATGCGCCGAAGCTCGGGATCGATGACGCCATAATCGATGCGGTATCTCTGCAGATGAACAGCAGGCGGCGGCCTAAGCGGCTTGCTGGTGGGCTTGCGCGTGCGGAAGAACGCGGGCGAGTCCTGCAGCGCCAGCATCTCGGCATCTGAGGCCATGTGCAATTTGCCCACAGTCGAGAGATGCGCGCTGAAGAGCAGATCATGCACCATGGGCGCGCCGTGCTCCATGTTCGCATAGAGCGTGTCCGCAGCCTTGGCCTTCAGGAACCGCTCCTGCACAACATCTTTCTTGTGCAGCGTGTCCAGGTCCTTGTCATCATCGGCCACAGCGTAATAGAGCGTACGATAGGTGATCTTTAAATCGGAATGATTGCCCACAAGCTTTACCTGGATATGACGCGCGTCGCCGTTGAAGTCCTTCTCCGGCGCATAGGTCAGCGTGTAGTAGCTCTCTCCATGCACTACAGCCTTGTCGATCAATTCACTGGTGTGATTGTCGCTATAGTAAGCGCGGCCTCCGGTGGACTGGGCAATCATATCCATCTGGTCAAACTTCACGAGATTTCCTGTCGAGCCACCCAGATCAACAGGATAGAGAGCGACCTGGCTCTTCATCATGTTCGAGTAAGTAGTCTTCATGGTGTCCGCCAGCAGACCGGAAAGGTCAAGCATCTGTGGCCCGCCTCCGCCGGCGCTGGAGTTGGCAGGCGCGCCGCCTTGCGCCATCACATTGGACCCCACCAGCGAGGGCGAAACAGGAATAGGAAACTCCGACGATAGCCAGATCAGATTCTTGCGCCCCGGAATGCCGCTCATGTACTCAGCAATCCAGTTCAGGTTGCCCAGGGCGGAGCGCGCGTCCCACCGTCCGTAGTTGTTGCCCGAGGTGAAAACCTGCGGCACATGCGGCCCGGGCCCATTGCCCAGAAGTGCCTGTTTGATCAGATCGTGGTCCGTAGTAAAGCCCTGCAGGATATGCATCCGGTCCGTATTCACAATCAGCATCATCCGCGTGTCTGGCTGCGCGTTGTCCACAAAACTGAACAGCTGCTTGTGAAAGCTCATCTGCTCCTCCGGCGTCGTGTTTACAACGTCGTAGTACAGGATGTAGAGCGGGCCGCGCTCTGGCGTATCCGGAATATTGACAAAGGTATTGGCAGGCAGTGTGGGCAGCTTGGGCGGAGTGTAGGTGGGTCCGGAGCTATCCGTGACGTCGAAGGACTTGATTGCCTGCACCTCGCCGCCTTCTTTCACCTCAAAGTCCGCCGCGGTAAGCCCCTTCACCGGATTGCCCTGCTTATCGAGCACGACAACGTCAACGGGAATACGCCGCACTTCGAGGCGCAGAATAGGCTCCTGCTCGGCCGCGCCGGAGGAAGCCGGCGCAGGCGCGGTCTGAGAGAGGATAGGCAGTGCTGATACTGCAAGAAGAACCGAGGCAACGGTGATTGCTGCTCTTGAACGCATTCACAACTCCTAATTGGTCAAACCCGGAATGGGTCAATCCCGGATGAAAGGCCTGCTATATGCCCGACGTTTGGACTGGATGTTTGGACTCATTCCCGGGCCAGACTCCGGGATCGACAAAGCACGATTTTTGAGGCTTTCTTCCGTGCTCGCATTTTAGTATGAACCCCATGGAACGAAAGAGGTTGCGGAGAATGCTGCAATCCTTTACACAACTGAAATATGCGGGGGGTACGCCACGGTGGATACTGAATCCAATGTTTTCATCCCCGGTTTACCGTTACCTTTTCATCGCTTCGATTGCAGCAGCCGCGCTGACGTCCGTAATCGCACCGGCTCAGACTGCCACTGCTGTTCTTCCCAACGGACGCGAGATTCGCCCGGCGGGCAAGTGGATTCAGCTCGCACCGTACCCGTTTGCGCTGGCCGTGCGGCCAGATGGCGGCCAGATTGCGATTCCCTCGATCGGGTTTCCGTTTGCGCTGAACGTGGTGGATGCGCCGCAGTCCGCGAGCCTCACTGCCATGCGGATGCCAAAGGGCGAAAACAACAAGCCGGAGATTGAGGTCCATGCGGGGCTTGCCTACTCGCCGGATGGAAAGCTGCTGTACGTGGCCACGGGCGATTCGGGTAAAGTCGCCGTCTATCGCACGGCCAATTGGACCAAGGCCGGAGAACTCTCGCTGGACGGGACAATCGGGAACAAAGCCTACAAAAACAGCTTCGCGGCCACGCTTGTAGCTTCTGCGGACGGAAAGACGCTCTTTGTTCTCGATCAGGGAAACTGGCGCGTAGTGATTCTGAGCGTCGCAGGCGAGGATGGCGCGCGGCTTGCGCGGATTACATCCGTTCCCACAGGCCGCTATCCGTATGCGCTGGCGCTGTCTCCAGATGGCAAGCGGCTTTATGTGACCAACACCGGGCTCTTCGAGTACACATCGATCAAAAATTCAGATGGAAGTCCGCGCGATGCGCAGCATGATCCCGGTCTGCGCTTTCCGCCCTTTGGATACCCCTCGAAAGCCGCGCGCGAAGGCACAACGGTGGAAGGCAAGAAGGTTCCAGGTCTCGGCGATGAGAACTCCGCCGAAGGCAGCTCTCTGTGGACTTACGAGATCAGCAATCCGGCCAGCCCGGCGATTACGGCGAAGCTGCGCCTGGGCACGAAGATTACCGAAGAACGCGGCGCGACAATCGGCGGAGCAGCGCCAACCGGCTTGGCAGCCGATGCAACAGCGGTGTATGTAGCGCTGGCGCACCAGGACGCGGTGGCAAAGGTCAGCATAGACGGCAAAACGCTTCTCGCGCAGACCGAGCTGTCGCCGTTTACCGCGCCTGAGTTCAAGGATGGCAATGGCCGTCCACTGCGCGGCGTGATGCCGAGCGGCATTGCCGTCCAGGGTGGCCGCGTGTATGTGGCTGAGTCCGGCATCAACGCGGTCGGCGTTCTCGCGCCGGCGGATCCCGACGCGGCCAATCCGGATGAAACGAATCTCCGCGTGATCGAGCACATACCCGTCGGCTGGAACCCTTCAGCCCTCGCCTTTTCGCCGGACGGAAAATTCCTCTACGTGACCAACGCGAAGGGCAAAGGCGCGGGGCCAAATGGCGGCAAAAACTACGATTTGTTTTTGCCGACATATGTTGGCTCGCTCGACTACGGCAGTCTTTCGATTCTTGAACTAAGCGCACTGCCCGGCGCGGAGTCCCTGACCAAGACCGTTCTCGACGCAAACCTGGTTGCATCCCGCGAGCGCGCGCAGCTTCCGCATCTCAAGCATTGCTTCCTGATTGTGCGCGAGAACCGCACCTACGATGAAGTCCTCGGCGACGTTGCCGGCGCTAACGGAGACCCCAGCATCGCGCGCTTTGGCATGGACGGCTGGACGGCGGAGAACAGGCAGGTGCGGCATCTCAAGGTCACGCCGAACCTGCACGCGATTGCCGCGCGATTTGCCATCAGCGACAACTTCTACGTGGATTCCGATGTCTCGGCCGACGGGCATCGCTGGGTCATGGGCGCGAACCCGACGCCGTTCTTCAACACGGCATGGAGCTCCGGTTACGGCGACCGGCGCAAAGGCGGCGGCGAGGAGCCAGGACGACGCGCGATCTTTGGCGGCGCGGATTCCCCCATGCCGGAAGATGAACCGCAGTTCGGCACCCTCTGGGAGCACATCGCTAACTCCTACAAATCCGGCAAGGGCATTTTGAACTACGGCGAGAGCCTTGAAGTCGAAGGCGGCGACGAGCGTGACGGAACCTTCCCCGAAGGCCAGCGGCTCTATCTCAACGCTCCGATTCCGCGCCCGGTCTTTGAGGCAACCGACCGCAATTTCCCCACCTTCAACCTCGGCATTCCCGACCAGCTTCGCTTTGAGGAGTTCAAGAAAGATTTCTCCGCGCGCCTCGCCAAAAACGAAATCCCCGCACTGATCGTGATCCGGCTTCCCAATGACCACACCACGCGCGCCCGTCCTGAGGATGGCTACCCGTATCGCGCCTCCTACGTGGCGGACAACGACCTGGCGCTCGGCAAGATTGTGGAGTATCTCTCCACCACATCCATCTGGCGCGACTCGGCACTCTTTGTGACCGAAGACGACGCGCAGGACGGCATAGACCACGTGGATGCCCATCGCAGCATTCTGGGCATTGCCAGCCCGTGGCTCAAGCCCGGCTCCATTTCGCATTCCCATACGGATTTCGGCTCCATCACGCGCACCATGGACGGACTTCTCGGGCTTGGCCCCATGAATCTTGAAGACGCGCTGGCCGGCTCCATGACCGGCATCTTCGATAGCGTGCCGCACATGGAGCCGTTTTCCGCTGTCGCCTCCGATCCGCGGATCTTTGTCCCGGCGAACGCCAAAATCGCCAAGCCAAAGACCAAGCGCGAAGCAGCCGAGCTGCTGGATATGGACGATGCGGATGAGATCAGCAAACACCTGAATCGCACCCGGTCCACTCTTCGCAAGCCGGATAACGACTGAGGGCGTATTATTCCAAGTCATGGAAGCCCGGTTACGGAAACGTAGCCTGGGAATCGTTTTTATAACGCCGGGATTTGCACAGAAATGGCAGGGATATGGCTGCCCCCCGGTGTTGCGGGCCTGCGTTCACACGCCGCTCACGTGGAATTCATGTCGTCGTAATCAACTTTCATTACGCTGATTCCAGTTCATCAGGCTCATTCTGATCCAACTGCACTACTCCTACACTCCCTTCCACAGGGATATCTAAACGTTGCGTATCGGCCTGGCTTCGTTTCCCCAGACGTGCAAGGGCCCAAATCTACAACCTACTAACGAAACACGGTCATTCTTTTGAGGAGGCAGTAATCCATGTCTGAAAAGAAATCCACCTTGATGCGATCCGGTGCGAGATTGTTCTTCTCGTTCGGTCTGCTGATAGCTCTCGTGCTCGCATGTCCATCCGCGCGCTCGCAGGCGACGCAAGGCTCCGTCATCGGCGTAGTAAAAGACGCAAAGGGAGCGGTCATTCCGGGCGCAGTCGTTACGCTCACCAACACCGACCTCGGCGCCGTCCGTACTACTAAATCCGCCGGCAACGGAGACTACTCCTTCACCGATGCCGTCTCCGGTCACTACACGCTGACCGCTGAGTTCCCCGGATTCGAGAAGTTCGAAATCACCAATCTCACCCTTGAAGTCCGCCAGCAGCTCCGCCTCGACGCCCAGCTCTCCGTCGGCGCAGTGCAGCAGCAGGTGCAGGTTTCCGGCGACGCCGTCTCCGCCATTCAGACGGACACACCCACCATCAGTGGTACCTTTACCGCCGATGACGCCAACGGTCTCCCCGTCAACACTCGCGCCAGCTCCAGCGGCACCTCGGCCGCGGCCATTCTCGGCAGCCTGCCCGGCGCGCAGGCTGACCCGTCCGGCGTATCGCTCCAAGGCGCGCTGCCCTTCGCTATGGACGTGACCGTTGACGGCGTGACGACAAAGAACGCCGGCGGCGGCACCTACATCAACGACGCCTTCCCCTCCACTGAGGGCATCAATGAAATCCGCGCCGACGGCGTCATGTCCAACGCGGAATTCGGCGATCCGGCGCAGGTCGTCGTCACCACCAAGGGCGGCACCAACAAATTTCACGGTTCGGCCTTCGTCTACTATCAGGACAACAACTGGAACGCCTCCCCTTACAGCTTCACTCCCTACACCAAGCCTTCCTACCACGGCACCACCTTCGGCGGCTCCTTCGGCGGCCCCGTCATCCTGCCCCACTATAACGGCCACGGCAAGAGCTTCTTCTTTGTGGATTACGAAGGCTGGCGTTTCCCCGCACAGAATGTTCTGTCGGAGGTCGTGCCCTCCACCGGCATGATTCAGGGCGACTTCTCCGGCTACTCGGACGCGAACGGCAAACCCATCACCCTCCGCGATCCCAACACCGGCGCCAACTGCGGAACCAACCTTGCCAATTGCGGTCTGAGCATCAATCCCATTGCCGCCGCCACTCTCAAGCAGTTCTACCCCGCTCCCAACATCGGTAACCCCGCCATCTATGTCGATAACGACGTGCCCAACTGGACGCACAACGTCGATGCCAGCGCGCACTCCGACCAGTTCGACGTCCGTGGCGACAAGTACTTCGGCTCCAACCAGAAGTTTCTTCTCTGGGGCCGATACAGCCAGAAGAACTTCCCCGTCAATTCGGCGGAACAGCTCCTGGTTCCGTCCTCGCAGAACGTCAACACCAACAAGGTGCTCCGCGTCGATACGAACTGGACCATCTCGCCCAACCTGATCAACGAAGGCGGCTACGCCTTCACCCGCGTCTGGACCGGTAAGACCAATCCGTTCAATGGAAATGCGTGGACCAACGGAGAGGGCTTCATAGGCCTGCAGAACCTCTACTTCAACGGCATCCCTGAGATGGACTTCAACAACATCCAGACCCTCGGAGTGGATCGCCTCACCAACCTCAGCAACTCGCTCACCGGCATCTACAGCGACACGCTGATCTGGACCAAGGGTCGCCATACCATGAAGTTCGGCGTCGATATCCAGACCCTCGAAGCCAAGAGCGCCCTCGGCTTCAACGGCGCAGACAACTACGGCACCTATTACTTCAACGGTGGCGGCAATAGCGTGGGCGTTTACACCGGTATCGACTTTGCCGACTTCCTCACCGGCATTCCCAACTCCACCTTCTACGACATCGTCTCCCAGGACAACGATGGCGTCTCACAGCATTACCACGCCTTTGCCCAGGACGACTGGCGCGTCAGCGAAAACCTCACCCTCTCTTACGGCATCCGGTATGAGCTGCACCCTGGCTATCACGACAAGGGCGGCGACATCGGCAACTTCGATCCTTCCCTCCCGCTCGCAGGCCGCTCCATTTATATGAAGGGCTTCCAGAGCCTGCTCGCGCAGCCCTTCCTCCAATCGGCCAATGCCTGCGATCCCGACGGCGTGAATAACACCAACAGCGCTGTGGTCAACGGCGCGCCCTGCATGCCTGTGCTGAATAACGAGGCTGCCGGTTACCCCATCGGCCTCAAGAAGTATCCTCATCTGCGCTTCATGCCCCGCTTCGGCGTAGCGTATCGCCCATTTGGCAATGACAAGACCGCCATCCGCGCGGGCTTCGGCATGTACAACATCAACTTGCTCGGCTCCAACTTCTACTCCCTCACAGGAACTCTCCAGGCGTACACCCAGCAGTACAACAACAACCCCACTGCCTCCTGCGGCGGCGCGCCCTGCAAGCCTACCTGGACCTGGCCTACGGTGTATGCCGGCTCGGGCGGCGCGGCAGGCGTTGGCTCCTACGGCACGGGCTATTTCGGCACCGCCAACTCTGCAAACTGGAAGGATCCCTACACTGAGCAGTGGTCGCTTAGCATCGACCGCGATCTCGGCCAGGGCTATGCTGTGCGCGCATCCTACATCGGTTCGGAGACCCATCAGCTCATCTGGGCTCCCGACGAAAACTCGCTTCCCTTCTCGACCACCCTCTCGGCCTACAATGCCGATTACTCGCAGCGCCTCTTCCCCAACTGGGGTCGCATTAACAACCGCATGACGGGCGCAAATGAAAGCTACCACTCGGCCCAGCTCGCGGCTACACATCGCCTCCAGCACGGCCTCGAGTACAACTCAACCTTCACATGGGCCAAGGCGCTGGCCGATAACCAGGGTCCGAGCAACAACGGCTTCGCAGGGGAAAGCGGCGGCAGCCGTGCCACCTCCGTCATTGACCGCGCGGCCGATTTCGGCGATGTCTTCGGCACCCGCCGCCTGCGCTGGAACACCACCGGCCTCTACGACCTGCCCATCGGTCGCGGCAAGCAAATCGGCGGTGGAATGTCCCGCATCGCCGATACCTTCATCGGCGGCTGGCGCCTCACCAACATCTTCACCTGGCAGAGCGGCAACTACAACATGCCCTACTTTCCGGATGGTCAGGGTGACCCCTCCGGCACCGGCTCCGGCCTCGACGACTCGCTCGAAGGCTGGGATCCCTCCCACCGTACCCAGTACGCCGATCAGGTATCGGGAGTCAGCTGGAAAACCGGCGCAAGGAAACGCAACCAATGGGTCAACCCCTCGGCATTCACTTGCCCGGGCGATCCCTCCTGGACCCCCGGCCACGGCTGCTATACCGGCGCCGGCTTCAACGCAGACGGGTCTCAGCGCCAGGCCTTTGGCCCCGGCTCAGAGCATCCACTGCCCATCGGCCGCTTCGGCAACGCCCGCAACGGCGTCGTTGAAGGTCCCGGACTCGTCAATCTCTCGAGCGGACTCAACAAGTCCTTCGCCATCACCGAAAGGTTCCGCCTCAAGATCGAAGGAACCTTCACCAACGTCCTTAACCATGCCAACCTCGGCGATCCGAACTTGAATCTCAGCTCCGGCAGCTTCGGCGTCATCAGCGGCACACTCGGCTCTGACTTCGGCGGCGCACGTACCACCCAGGTAGCGGCAAGGTTCGAGTTCTAAGACCGTAACGCATCACAACAATGCGGCGTGGACCTTCTGGTCCACGCCGCTGTTTTTTGCCGTCATAAGTCATTTCAACTACCCAACAAAGGCCGTCATCCTGACCATAGCCGTTTTTCAGGCGGAGGGAAGGACCCACTTTTGCTTTTTCTTTGGACACCCACAAAAGCCGGGTGCCCCAGGTCTCGATTTTGAGACCTGGGATAGCACTCCCCTCAACCAGCCACCCAAAGGTCGTCATCCTGACCATAGCCGTCTTTCAGGCGGAGGACCGGGGTTCCCGGCAAGCGATCTTTGTTTGCTGGGGTGGAAAGCGAAGGACCTGCTTTGGCTTTTGCTTTTTCTGTAACCTGTCATCTTCAACCTGTCACCTGCACTCATTACCAAAGTCCAATGCCCTTTCGTAACCCAAAACTCCTCCAAATACTTTGCATAAAATTACCCCCATATATGCTCTACTCATAATCAGAGAAGAAGAACGAAGGCCCGAATCTATAGATTCGGGCCTTAATTCTTCCAATCAGTTCCGCACAAAAAAAGGAAAGAATTTGCTTTTTTTCTTAATTTGCACTAAAGTAATCGAAATTGTTTAGCACTTAGTAAACACTGCATTTGCGGCTTATATAGCTAGAAACAATAAACTTACATAGAATTCTGCCCTGAGTCTCGCAAAACCAAACGCTGCCTAAGACAAAAGCGCAACTCAGCTCTCCAGATACTCCCAGAACGAGTCCATCAGCTCCGCCCCATGCTCGTTCAAAATCCGCCGCGCCGCCCGCTCAATCTCCTCGATCATTCCATGCAGGTAATCCCGCGAACGCGAGATGGCCGCAATGCCGATAGTCGCCGACTGCCAGGTGATGTCCTCATCCATCTCCGCAACGGACGCATTGAAGCCCTGCCGCAACTGATCCTTCAGCGAGCGCACCACCTGCCGCCGGTCCTTGAGCGACCGCGAATGTTCAATACGAATCTCGAGCGTGAGCTGGGCGACGGGCATAAAATCAATCCGCAAGCTGGGCCAGTTGTTTCTCCGTAGGCTTAGGCGTGAACAAGCTTACGACAATCATCAGCACCACAGCCACGATCAGCGCAGGAAAGATCGCATCCCGCTGCGCAATGACAGCAGGCAGATTGTCGTGCACGGCTCTCAAATCCCAGGTAAGCGTCACCAGCGTGCCCCCGGCAATTGCAGCCACCGCACCCCACGCCGTAACGCGCTTGGAATAAAACGCCGCCAGCACCACAGGCGTCAGCGCCGCGGAATAAATGGTGTACGCCCAAAGCATCTTCTGCAGAATGCTCTCCGCATACACGGCCTGGTAGAGCGCCCAGCAGCCCAACAGCACCACAGCCAGCCGCGAAATGATCAGCACGCGCTTGTCGGTAGCTCCCGGCGAGATGTAGCGCACAAAAACGTCGTTGATGAGATTTGTCGCCGGCGAAAACAGATAATTCGAAGCCGTCGAGATCACCTTGGCGAAGACCGCACCCAGCAGCAGCGCACCAAGCACCGCGGGCAACCCATGACGCGCAGTGTATGGAATGATCTCGCGCGGATGCAGAGCAACTTCTCCAGTGGGATAAAGCGCACGGCCAAAGACGGCGATCGCCACAATCAGTGTCTCCAGAACCAGCGTGCCCACAATCCATCCGGCAACGGAGATCTTAGCGTCGCGCTCGGATTTGGCCGAAAAGAACTTCTGGTACATCACCTGGTTGCCCAGCATGAGCAGAAGCGTAGGCACGAGAAATTCAAGGCCCTTGATCACGCCAAAGACCACCGGCTGCTCCACCCCGTGCGAGTCGATGCGGAAGTTCCCAAGCCAAGTGAAGTACGCAGGCGGCAGCGATGTGTGCAGCGCCGCCCAACCGCCGGCCTGCATCAGCAGATAGGGCGCGGCAATCACGCAGATAACCGTCACCAGCGAGCCGATCGCCACATCCATATAGGCCACAGAGGACATTCCGGCCAGCGCTGTGGAGATAATGACGAATGCAGCAATCAGATACGTACCCAACTGCGCGGAGATGGTCTCCGGAAAGATGAGGTGCAGCACGTCGCCGCCGCCCTTGAACTGGTAGCTGGTAATGCCCACGTAAGCAAACAGGATGGCGAAGGTTCCCAGCACGCGCGCCGTCTGGTTGTAACGCGCCTCCAGCAGGTCTGGCAGCGTGAACTGCGCGAACTTTCGCGCACGTGGAGCGATGAAATAAATAAGAAGCAGCCCAAGCCACCCCCCGGCAGGCTGCCACAACGCGGCAAAGCCATTCTTATAGGCGTTCTCTGCCCCGGCAAAGAGCGAACCTGCTCCGATCCACGATGTAAGCAGCGTGAGCACCAGCACGATTGCAGGCAGCGAGCGCCCGGCCACCAGGTAATCGGCCTTGGTTTTTACACGCGAAGTGCGATAAAGCGCAACGGCCATCAGCGAGACGGAAATAATCGCCAGAACCACAACGTACAGAACAGACATGCAGGAGCCCCCACAGGCAGAATTCGCAAGTATACGTATCTCGATGCAGTGTACCGAATCGAAAAGACCGCCTGTGAACCTGGGCGCAGCGGGCACGTAGATCGCCACGCATTGACCCAGGCTGTAAAGCCTTGTTAAACTAACTCTGCGGGGTGGAGCAGCCCGGTAGCTCGTTGGGCTCATAACCCAAAGGTCGTAGGTTCAAATCCTACCCCCGCAACCAAAATAAAATCAATAACTTACGATTATTTTTTAGATTAAATAAACTACTTTCAAATCCTTAGCAACCCACTCTGATTCGGAAAATACCGCTGACTTTACCTCCCAGTAAACCGCGTGGGTAAGCACAATCTACGCAACAGCGCTGCATTTTACCGTTTGCAGGGTTGGAAGGAGCACTCCTTATCCCAGACGGGAACATCGTTCCATGATCTACTAGTCATTTTCTCGACCTCACCCGCGCCGTTATCTGGCGTGTAGTCAAGCCGAAACTCAATAGAAGAAAGTAGACTATTGGGAGCTCCACACAATTAGTAGAGAAAGGCCCAACCGACGGTTCATGAGCAAAAATACCAGTAAACATCTGGATGGATTTTTGAGAAAAATCGTCCCCTCTGTTTCCCTCCTCACTCATAATTTTTTCTTCAAGTGTTTTGCAAATATGGCAGATTTGCCGACGAAGATAATTGTTCCGGAGTTTAGGAATCTTCCTCCGAATCATTTGCGGATACGGATTGGTGTGGGAAATCGCATTTTTTCCAACCAAATGAGGTACCTCAATACATACTCTTTCTGGATGTATTGCTTGTCAGAGGGGTATATCACCCTGAACTCGTCCATCATCGACATCGGATGTGGTTGTGGACGTTATGCGCATCCGCTCCGCGACTACGAATTCAAACAAAGCAGGTTTACCGGGCGCTACCTCGGCGTAGATATCGATCAAGAACAACTCAAGTGGTGCTCGGAGAACTTTGATGCGCAGCGTTTTCGCTTTGTCCACTCCACGCATGCCAGCAAATCGTATAACACAACCGGATCCAGCCAAAGCATGACACTTCCGAAAGAGGATCAAAGTGTTGACTTTGTATTCTCCAGCTCGCTTTTGACTCATCTCCTCGAGACGGAATTACGCAATTATCTTCAGGAGACGTTCCGTGTATTGAAGCCTGGCGGACATATGTTGATGACCTGTTTCTGTCTAGACTATCCTCCGGCCACAATGGGGTCGCGTCATACGTTCAGCCACGCCATAGGAAATTCCCGGGTAGAAACTCTCGAAGTTCCGGAGGCTGCAGTTGCCTATACGGAGGCTTTTTTTCTGGAGACAGCAAAGAACATCGGTTTCAAGTCGGCGAGGATCATCGGAGTGGTTCCAAATACTGACGAAATTCAGTCCATCTTCTTAGCAGAAAAGTAAGCGCCAGTGAAAACGATTTGAAGGCGAGCCAAAGACGAGCACTGCCATGTGTGCTTCGATCTCCCCCAATTGATTTTATCGTCGAGGGTCGAGGCACACGGGACTAATGATGCACTGCAAGACTTGCCACAGAAATAAGCCGCGGAAGCGATCACGGGGTCGATGAGCAGCCGCGAGGTTCGATCGACCGCATGAACACAACCACACAGCGAAGCGGTGGTTCACTGAAATGCTCCGCTCACAACCTCCGAAAATGACCAACACCGACGCTTGTAAAGGCAGAGCACCATACTGACAACCTTCCATTGGCTTATCTTTTTGACTCCGGCATGCCCGTCCATGCACGTTCATCATGGGCTGAATCGAGGCATGAACCGTGAGTTTCTGTTGGACATTTACCAATCATTTTCAAATTAAATATAAAGTGGCGACATCTAGTCGACATATGCATTGAGCTTGCGTTCTGGTCGGTCTGCAAATCAGAAGCTGCGCACGTTGTTTCTGAATTTCGGACTCGACTGTCTGTCAAGTATTGAGCTGTTTTGCCAGCTTGATACCTTCCTTCCAGTGGCGAACCCGGGAGCTATCACCGCGTCGCAACATGGCTGCGACGCGGTAATAGCTCAAATATGCAAAGCTTAGAACAGCCGAGTGGAGAGCTCCGCAGTGTTTATGGATGTAAAGCGCATGGTTGCGAACGGCATAGTAACGCTGAAATGGTGAGTTCAACCCTGTCAGACTGCTAACCTTGTGCCATAACTTAGCTCTTGGGGCTAGAAACATCCGGAGACCGGCTCGGAGGGCGCGGACCGCAAAATCAGCGTCCTCCCAGTACGTAAAAAACGTTTCATCTAGCAGTCCGACGCGGGCAAACACATCCCGGCGCGCAAGAATAGCAGAGCCAGGGGCAAACTCGATCCTTTGATCTCTGTCAAATTGTTCCCGGTGAAACTTGCTCATCCCCAGATGGACAGGACGGTATCCAAAGAGACGCTGTAACCGTCCCCCTGCTGCCCAGATGACATTAGGTGGATCGAAATAATACGTCAGCGGAGCTATGAGGTCCGCATTGTTACCAACGAGACTTTTTACCAACTCTGCGAAGAACTCTGGCGAGAACGAGACATCGTTGTTCAGTAACAAGATATATTCGCATCCATCGGCAATCGCTTGCCTTATTCCCTGGTTTGTAGCAGCAGCGAACCCCAGATTCTCTTCGTTTCTCGTTACCACCATGTTTGCGCCAAAGCTGGCGCAAACCACTCCTGATTGGTCCTTTGAGGCATTGTCAACTGCATACACGGTGAAGCCGTTATAGGTTTGCTTTTTGAGCGACTCCAGGAAGTCAGGGAGAACCCGTTCACTGTTGAACAGAACGGTGGCCACGCCTATTCTGCCAGGCTCATGCACCTGACTACGTTCACAACTTTGAAATGGATAGGAATCCGATGAGCGATTGTGCAAAGTATCCAATCTTATGCAGCGCAGTAGGGCTGAGTGAACTGGCGCAGGAGAACACAAAGTCGAATAGCGGCTCGTTGCAGCCTATTTCTTCCACTGGCCTAGATTCCTGCAGGGGCGGCGCGGGAATCAGCTTCAGTGTTCTTCAAGCCGGACTATCCGCCCCCTGATATGATCCTATTCCAGCTTCTAGATTGACGGGGGAATGAACCTGCCGTCAAGCATACCCTCTGCCTTCAAACCAGAACTGGCCGCTCATCGAAGTCTGCCGAAGGTTGACAATAATAACTAATTCATACTGAATGAGTTGCACTAATCGTATGCTGATTTTCAAGACAACAGCCTTACGTTAGGATTCCGCCTCCAGAAATTCATCCATCCAAGGCACCAGTGGAGCTAGGCCAGTACTCTCCATATGCGTAGATAGAGTGGGCATGGGAGACCACAGGCGGTATCTACGGGTGAACAGGATATTGCGCCATCCCCAAAGCCAGGTCTTAGCCCATATTTTTAGCCGCACCGTGTCTGCCGCGTGTACCTTGAGGCTCATCAGTTCTGTCTTCTGTGTGAGCGCTAACCATAGCGAGTAGTCCATATTGCCATGGGAGTAACTGCGCATCAGTGGCTCTGTCGCTCGAAGTACCTCGCGGCTGGTCATGAAGGTAAGGCATGTTGAACTAGCTTCGCGCCAGTGCCGCTTTCCTGACGCTATTACCCGGTGCCGTTCATACACGGAGCTGGTGTAGTAACTATCCGGATGATCGTAGGGGGTGATGAAATCCACATCGGATCGACTTCTAGCAAATTCCACCATCTCAGCAAGAGCGTCGGGGCGATAGAAGTAGTCGTCTTCTGCAAACATGACGAGGTCAGCCTCCTCTTGCTCTAGCAGAAGGTCAATCTGGCGTCCCCAGGTGTGCAGGTTCCCGATTCTGTGAGTCTCCATAATTTCCAACTCATCCGGCGAAAAGATGCTGCGAAAGAGATCAACATACTCGGATGGACATCCATCCAAGAGTGCCCACACTTTGAAGCGGAGCCCTCCAAGGGCGCGGCGAAATGACCGAAGGCATAGTCGCGAAAGCTCTAATTTGCTATCAGAATGAAACGCAGGAACCTTCGATATTCCCGGATAGATACGGTAAGCAATCGCAATATCTTTCATGATGTCGATTAATCCCCTGCTGCGTAGAAGACGTAGTGATGCATATGCGAATACTATAGAATCTTCCAATACAGACACAATTTTGACGTTCCCTCAAATAGCGGGACGCGATGAAATCGCAATTGGACTGCCGCATATTTTGTACCGGCGTGTGAGCCAGTGTAGCGCAGTGTGTTTGCGCGATATGCAATCCTTTCGCTAAAAGACATCGACGATGGTCTAAGGAAACTCCAAGTGGATTGAAAACAGGATCAGATGCTAAACTGGCTCTGAAATAGCCGACGGAGCCCCTCAATAATGCAATCGACGACGGATTACAACGAGTCCATTAAGTTTCCTTACGAGCTAAAGGAAAGCCGACTCAAAAAATGCGAACGCATCATAAGCAAATTATCTCCTGGAGATTGGTTGCTCAGTGGGGGACTGGGCTGCGCACTGGATCGAGAAGGGCTGGCGAGGTAGTGGCGTAGACATTGATGATGAACACATCGCAATTTCGCGTGGACGCGGCATCGAGGCGAAGCGCTGTGACCTGAATAAAGACCGTTTGCCCTTCGCAAATGAGAGTTTTGATTTGATTTTTGCTGGGGAGGTAATTGAACACCTTATCGACACCGATGCATTTCTCGACGAACTTTACCGCTGTCTCAGAACTAATGGTCGGGTTATCATAACGAACCCAAACCTTGTGTCATTCGAAAATCGTTTGCGCGTCATGTTGGGTATCTATCCAGTGTGGGTTAACTATAATCTTTCAGGACCTGGTCATGTCAGGGCATATAGCGCTAGTGTTCTAAAGAAGCAACTGCGAGAGCATGGCTTCAAGATTTTACTTCACAGGGGGAATTGGGTGCCATTTGTGCCGCAAAAATTTTTGAACGATATTCAATTTCCGCCATTACCCACCATGCGAGACTGGTTCCCAAATCTTTCGATGGATATCATCATGGCTACACAGCGGTTATAAGAGACACTCCATAAGGTGGCGGTTATTGCATGAACCTTTGCGTCTGCCAAAACGGCGCGGCTTCTTCTTCATTCTCCCCCGCGCTGCGGATTTGGTTCTGGTTCTATTGTCCCGCACACCAAGGTTTCCCCATCAACGCTTGGACTGCGGTATCGTCGGATCAACGCTTTTGACGCCGCTTATCCAATTCACAATGGGGACGGCCTCCTATCGCAGCCTAGACGTCATGATTGATAGGCACTGATAAAAACATCCTGAAATCCGCCGCTCTCAGCCGCCCTGTCAATCTTTGCTTCAAGATGGTATTCGAACCCTGCCTCTTCCAGCACTGCAAGGAAGCCTGAGAGACAGGACGGCTCATTTCCAATTTTGTGATGATACTCGATGTACATTCTTGATATCCGGCCAATTTTACCGCTGGCAATCAGCTCACGAATCACGGCAAACTCGCTGCCTTCCACGTCCAGTTTGAGCAAGTCGACGGGACCGTCTATATAGTCTGAGAGCCTTCCTGCCTTCACACTAATCTCTCGAGCTTCTGAGCCGAAACGGGAAGAAGTAGCGCTCATCATCAAGCTGCCCGGGGTCTCCAACGGAATATAGAATTTTTCTATTCCTTCATGGTCCGAGAGCAACAAATTCGTGACAATGATATTGTCAAGGTGATTCCTCTCGATATTCAACCGAAGCACCTCAAATGTTGCAGGATCAGCCTCGAACGAGTGAATACGCGCCTTCGGGTACAGCCTCTTTAGAAAAAGCGTGGCTAACCCTATATTTGCACCGCAATCGAAAATAATCGGCGCGTCATGAGTTGCTTGAAAGTAATATTCGCCTCTGACAAACACTTCAGATGCCACAATTTTGAACGAAGCGGCATCAAGATATTTGACCTCATACCCAGCCAGACGTATGTCGTGCTTACTTCGGCCGAACCCAATTGCTCTCACAATGCTCACGATCTCCATCGGACTGTAATGCAGGTGTGATATCTCGGTTCCGCTGACCAGCAGTCTTGCTACCTTCTGAATGCTTTTCGCCAGAAAAGACGCAGGAGCTTTATCGGACACGTGAATTAACACCTTTCATTGAGTCTTGTTCGACCGCTTATTTTCATGTCCATCGTACTATAAAATAAGCAGTTGATGCTTCCACGACCGACGACTGCGCAAGACTAAATCATAAACTCGCAATATGAATTTAACCGCCACCTTATAGAAGGTGTTTGTCGCTTTTTGCCGAAAACTGAGAGGGGGGAAGAATTCTATTGTTTTATCGATAAACTTAAAACCTCGCTATTTCGGTACCTTTTCAATCCAGGGCAACCGAATCTCTGGTGGTCGCTAGCAGGCTGCCTCAATTCGTTATACAGAAAATAATGCTCTCCCCTTTGCGCAGCACAAGCGCATAGGACGCGATCTATGAATGGATTGGAGGTATAGCTGAGGAGTTGGCGATTTTCGCCAAATAGAGAAACTGCAACGCGAAAAGACCCGGAGCCAACTCGCTCGTGAAACGATCGATCCGGATCCCCAACTTACCAATCAATGGCCGAAGCGGTTTGATCAGTGGAAATTGGCCATCACACCTGCGCATCACAATTTCGTATCCAGATTCGCGGAGCAATTCGGCCGATGAGTAGAGATCGAAGAATCGAAAGTGCGTACGGTCTAGTATGCCCCAATCGGTGTACCGCCATCTGCCCAACATAAACTGAATGCGCTGCCACCAAAAGACCACATTTGGCAACGCCACTACAATTACCCCATTTGGTTTCAAGATGCTCCTGACTTGCATCAGAAATTCATCCGGACGATACAGGTGTTCGAGCACATGGCTCATCACGACGCAGTCGAATCGTCCAAGCACAGTCAGGTCGAAGTTATTGAGATCGGCACAGTAGACCGCAGAAAGACGTTTCTCGGCCAGGGTAGCTTCTTCACTGGAATACGTAATGCCGACCACCTCCCGCTCGCGCTCATTCCGCAAGACTTCACCAAAGCCGCCTGTACCACAGCCTACGTCGAGAATGCGATTCGCCGAAATAGGGACGTAGGAAAGAAGCGCATCATTGACGCCGCTGTAGATGGTGAGAGGTTGACCCATTTAAATTCTATCCTCCGGTCCGACTGTTTTCGCTCTATAAGCTCGACACTGGGTCAAAGCACGGTTTGCTGTGGGATGCCACATCACTTAAGCACCTTACTTCGAGCGAGGGAGCATAGCTTTCTTCTCTCGCTCGAAGTCATTCCCATCCTCCAGAGGATAAGGATGGTTGCAACTCCTGCTATGCTGACGAGCGTAGCTCTCAGCCACGGCTGCGGAAAGTCGCTCAAATTGTTCCATGCCAAAGCACATAGAATGGCTGGTATCCCACAGGCAAGCGGACCAAGCAATGAACGGTAGAGGTAGTGCATCGGTCTGAGGTCTACGCTCTTGCTTCGAGGAATGGTGTAAACAAGGTGGCCTCCGAGACTGATGAAAGAACCTATCAAGGTTCCCCATGCCACGCCGGCTGCTCCCAGCCAGTGCACAAGCAGCACACTCGCGCTGAGATTCACAACTCCTTCGATGAGGGGAACCAGAATTATCTTGCGCTGTTCGCCGGTCCCAATCATTGCAATGATGTAGGGACTTACGCAGATCCGGATTATATTCGCGGCAACTAGAATCTGAAGCAGTGACGCGGCATGGAGCGCATATGCCGGACCGACCCAGATGCGCAGAAGGGGTCTGGCCGCAATCATCATGAAAATACCTACCGCAAGAAGCGCGAGCATTAAAACCCGTGTCGATGTGGCTACCATCTCGCCGAGGCCTGTCCGGTCATTGCGCGCATGAAGAACCGCTGCAGGAGAGCCCAGGGCCCCATATAATGCACCAAAAAGCCCGTTAAAAAACGTTACGAGAGTAGCTGCAACAGCGTAGTATGCGACCTCGTTAAAGCGATATATACCAACAATGGTGAGGTCCAGGCCAGTGACGAACAACATGCCAATAGACCACACACTCAGACTCGTACAATAGTCGAGAATCTCCCGCACGCTGGGCCACGATAGTTGCGATAGTGAGATTGTTACCGCCGGCAGCAGTCTGCGAGTCATTACGAACAGGGTCACCATAGCTGCCACATTAACTGCAGCCGTGACAGCCCCCATCGAAACCAGATTTCCCCCGAGCCGCACGGCAAACACGACGAGAGCGGCACTCAACAGGCGCGATATTCCAATTACCGCGGCTGGAACTTCATTGCGTTGCAGTCCTACAAATGTACTGGAAAATGCCGAGCCGGGCAGGCCAAATGCCAATGATCCGCCTACGAGCAAGAGCGTTACACGCGTCTGGAGGATGAGTTGCTCATTGAGCTGATGGAACAGATTGGGAAGCAGCGCGATTACTATACAGATAGTAAGAGCCGCCAGGATTGCCAGCGCGGAAAGCATAACAAATGCCGAACTGACAATACGGTTCCGCTGAATCAGATCACCGCGTTCTGTCGAATGCGCAACAAATCGGCCGATTGCGGTCTGGATTCCGAAGTCGAAATATCCAACGTATGCGCCTAGTTGCAGAACCAAGGACCAGGCACCGAATGCTTCGCTCGACATGGACCGTGTGAGGAATGGAGGGAGAAACACTGCTACGATCGAAGCTGCACTGCCACGTGCGATATTGGCGATCGCATTCTTCACCACAATGAGTCGCTCGTGAGTCCTCGTTCTTGTGGAAGAGCCAACCGTCATTTGTCTCTAAATTCTCATCTCAATTTTAGCAAACAGAGTTTGTGGTGATCGCGCACTGCAGCTATTCATTTTGCGCCGACGGTTCTCCATGTTAGAAGTGCTCTTCAGAATTCACCTTCGAATAGAAATGAACACGAAGGCTTCAAGCAGAAGGATAGACCTCCATTACATAATGGTAAATTTGAACTACAAGCAGATTCAAGAAGATGCCGACGGAAGCCCGCATAAACACTTCACATTGATAGCGTGAGCGTTTCCAAGAAGGTTAATATAGCCTAGATGACAGCTGGGTAGAGATCCCCAACGGAAGGACAAGATCATTGGCGATCACTGTGTTTTTGATATCGACCATGTTTTTGCTTCTGGTCGCTGCCATTCGCAGAATTCCCCTGCTGTCACCCTATGGCATCTTCCTTGCTTTTCAGCTTCTCTACAATTTAGCTCCCTGGCTAACCGCAGTCTTGGGCATCGGCACTCCTATGTTCACTCTCCTTGGCGATATGCACCTAGCGAATGTCCAGCTCTACTTATCGGCAAGCGCAAATATCTGTTTCGGCGTGCCCTTCCTTCTGTTCTATAAAAGAGTTCGCCTCCAGTGGCCGCCAAACAACGACCACCGCGAAAAAGCAATTCTTTTCTGGATCATCTTCCCTTTATTCCTGGTAACGCTGGCGCTTGTACATTTTTACGGTTGGAACAAGATCACGTTTTTGACCATGGGGTCGGATGAGACGGTTGCTGGAGGAATGTTTACAATCACGTCCTATATGAAGTATGCGTTTGTATCCAGCTATCTTTATTATCTATACCGATTTGGTTTCGATAAATTTGCCGGTTTGTTGATTGTTGAACATATCATCGTCATGCTGGTCGATGGTGCACGAACCACGTTCCTTCCCATTGCCCTGCTTACAGTATTTATAGCCGGAGATACTGCTCAGAATCAAAAACGTAATATGCGTCTGTATGCTATCGCCTCAATTAGCATATTACTTTCGCTCATCACGCGCGCCCTCATTCTCGGTGGAAGCTCTACGTTTGTAGAGAAAGTGTTTGCTCCCGTAATGATAGAAGGAACCATGGGAGATTATTCCGCGCTTCAGTCTCTGGACTCGATCATGAACGGAGGTAAGTCATACCTGCACTTCACCTACGGCCTTTCCTACCTGATCGATCCAATTTCATGGTTTCTCCCTACTGGCGATCTACGCAATAATTTTTCTTTCTTTCAACACTGGGTGGATGGCATCACACCCTATCTGCAGGAAGCCTATTCTCCAATGGGCGGCTTTTACTATGCAGCAGAAGCAACCGCCGCGTTTTCATATGCCGGACCAGCAATAGTTACCCTATGTTTTGGGCTCTGGCTTGTGTGGATGGAACGAAACAAAAATCGCTTCCGAATGCTTTATATAGCGTCCTTGCCAACATTAGGATTGCTTTTTGTAAAAGCGATCTTTGGCAATCTGGTGAAGATCTTCATCATCCAATTCATGATGATTCTCTCCGTTATGCTGATATCCCGGTTCGCTCAATTATTTACCACCAAACCTCGATCCAGCACTGAAATCAGCCTCGCCTCACCAAACTATATGGACTAATTGAATCTCCTCATCAGCCTCGTCCTTTCAGCGAGGATCGTATCGATGCCAGGACGGAATGTATGAAAGGCTCTCTCTTGAGAACCATAATCAAAGCCTCGCCTGACGTCCACAGCACACCAATTATGAAAGACAGCGCGCCGATGGCAAGCCCAATCAAAAGCCGATGTGGCCCGGACTTGCGCTCGGAGGGAACTGCATTATCGACCACTTGAATTAAAGGCGCCGTCCTTGCCTCATCGATTTTTGCGGCCTCAAACTGTTTGACCAGCAACTCATAAACATCTTCCTGGAGTTTTAATTCGCGAAGCTTGCGCGTGTATTCCAGCGCGGATTGCGGTAGCTTTGACGTGGGAATTTCAATGTCACCCGGCGTGGAAGGCCTGTCACTGTTTTCCAACAAGCCAAGCTGCTTTTGCAAACCCGCAATCTGCGATTGCAGCCGTTGATATTCTGGATTGTCAGGGGTTGCATAGGACCCCAGAACGTTCAGTTGAGCCGACTCCCCAATAATCTGTGCTCGAACCGCCGCGATGTTGCGCGCAACCAAATCAACCTGGCCATTGGGCTGAATTATACCAACCCTCTTCTGCGTCTCCTGAAAATCAGTTTCAGCTTTTGCAACAAGTTCTTTTTCCTGCGCTAGCTGTTGTTCAAAGAAAGCCCGTCGCTGAGATGAGTCGGTAAGCGCCAGTGTGGTATTTAATCGGTGAAGCTCGTCGACGTAAGCATTTGCCAGTTGACTGGAAAACACGGGATCATGTGCCGTTACCGTAATGCTGATTAGGTTGTTCTTTGCAATATCAATTTCAGTGTGCTTGATAAGCTCCTTAATCGCGTCTTGCTCATACTTCTTGTGATATATAGCTTTCAAGTTGAACTGATCTACCAGGTGGCTTGTCATCGTTCTGCTGCGCAGCAAACCAACCCAAATTTCGTTTGGATTCTTCAAATTGAGTGCAGCGCCCACTCCAGAGCTTCCACCTCCCAGCGCAGCAAGCGATCCAAGCTGCCCCGAAAGTAGCGAACTTATGGATTGTTCTTGCTTAGGAGGCATAATGACCGCCGTTGCCTCATAGTTGTTCTTAAAGAAAAAAGATACGAGGAATGCAATAAGCGCGAGGGTGAGACTCACCGCCGCAATGACACGCAACCTCCCGATTAGTGGAAGTAGAATATCAAGAGCTTGGATCTGAAAATTCCTTCTGGGATCTTGGTTTACGGTCGGAGAAGAATTTTCCTTATTTACGTCTGCATCTGGCATATTCGATGTACCTTAACTGGCGACTGAAAGAGGTTAGAGCGATGCTCTTAACGAAGCATAATACACTGCACTCGGCAGAATTTAGGTCCGTTGAACCATGACGACAGCATAGCCAAAATCTTTATCCAATACAATGCTGGCAAGCACATAGATACTCCCTTGCTCCAGTTCCTTGCGATCCTCAGAAGTGGCTGAGAATCGTGGGCAGGACACAGTAACTAAAAGAAGAGTATGGTCGCAGCCAACATCAAGTTGCTTTGCAGACTCTCCGGGAGTACCTTAGAGGCCGGCTCCCAGGAATCGGCATTCTCAGCTTCCACATAAATCGGATGCTTTCCGGCTACGGCAACGTATCCGCTCGCATGCCCGCCCATGATGCGAATTATGAGATTATTAGCCGAGCAGCCCGGAGTGGAAGGACACGCAGCACGCCAGTGAAGACGGGTTTCCAGTACAGGGTGGCATAGTAAACTAATAGTCGTATGTTTCGCGTGATCGTGCCTACCTTGAATGCCGCGGGAGACTGGCCGCGATTCTCACAGTCGCTACTGGAAAATGTCGAAGCTAATCAAGTGTTAGTACTGGATTCTGAGTCTACTGACGGGACACAGAATTTGGTGCTCAATGCGGGTATGGAGTTGCGCACGATCAAACGTGCGGAGTTCAATCATGGAGCAACCCGGCAATACGGAGCCGAAGTTGCAAGCGATGCGGAGGTTCTGGTTTATCTCACGCAGGACGCTGTGCTCGCATCGCCTGACGCGATCCGTAGATTGCTAGCCGTTTTTCAAGATTCCGAAGTGGGAGCCGTTTATGGCAGGCAGTTGCCGCGGCCCGGCGCCGGGGCGATTGAGGCTCATGCGCGTGAGTTTAATTATCCCCGAATATCGAATATGCGTACGCTGGAAAGTAGGAGACATTTAGGATTAAAAGCTGCTTTTCTATCCAATTCTATGGCTGCGTACAGACGGTCGGTGTTAATAAGCACTGGAGGATTTCCGTCCAGCGTAATCTTCGGGGAAGATATGTGCGTTGCAGCACGGATGTTATTGTCCGGGAAAAAGATTGCTTATGTTGCAGATGCGTGCGCATACCACAGTCACAACTACACTTCGACGCAAGAGTTTAAGCGGTATTTCGATATTGGTGTTCTACATAGTCGTGAGGCATGGCTTCTGAAAGAGTTTGGCTCGGTGCAGGGCGAAGGGAAACGATTTGTGTTTTCCGAGCTGCATTATTTACTAAAAAAGAACCCTGCGCAGATACCGGCAGCGCTGTTGCGTGCTGGGAGTAAGCTGCTTGGTTACCGTCTGGGACAGATGGAAGCGAAGCTCCCGCAGAGTGCAAAACGGGCCATGAGCATGCATTCGAAATACTGGACTTAGCACTGGATATACTGGAATATAAGATAAAACTATCTCAAAATTACGAGTGCGAGATTGCCGACTTTTCCTGAATGCCAATACCCCAAATTTTTGCAAGTGCTACTTGAAGCGCATATCGCATCCGCTGTGGAGAATAGCTTTGAGCAACTGAAATGCCTCTATCTATTCGCTCTTGAGAATAGTAAGGCAGGGCGTCGAATGCTGCGCACCAGGATTCTGCGCTCCTAAGTCGCACAAACAGCGGAATGTCGCCATACAGTTCATGAGAGAGTTGCGTGTCGGAAACAATGACAGGGCGACCACAAGCCATAGCCTCGAGCGGCGGCAGTCCGAAGCCCTCAATGAGCGAGGGGAAGACTAAGGCCTCACACTTTTGGTACAAGGTCCGCAGTTCGTCAAGCGGAACACCCGACAAGAATTGAACATGATCGGTAATTCTAAGCTTCATGGCAAGTTGCCGTAATAGCTCAGAGTATTGACCTTCGCCTGCAACAATCTTCAGTTGATATTTCGAAATCCAACAGCGATGCATTTCAAGCAGCTCAGTTATATTTTTATGCTTCCAGGAGCTGCCAACGGTGAGGAGGAAAGGCTTACATGTGGATGCCGTGCGCCGAGCAGGAAAAAAGTAAGTAGTATCTACCACATTGGGGACGACGTGGATACGTTCCGGATTGATACCATAAACTTTGGAGAGCAGGCCTTTGCTGGTCTCGGAGACCGTCAGAATTCCATTGCATTTTTTTAGTGCTTTAGGCAAGAATGTTCGCCAATAAAATGCTTGCACAGGGTTATCAGGATAGTAATATGGGCGGACATCATGCACTGTGACGATTTGTTGTTTGTGCAGAGGCAGCACATGGTGCGTGGATGCTAGGATGCGCTCGGCGCGCATTGTGCGTAGGTCGATGAGACTGTAGAGCCCCCAAAGGATCGGGCGGAGCGGCGATACGCGGGTGGAACTGGCCAGCCATGAAGGAACTTCTTCCTGTTTGATATTGACTCTTAATGTAACCCCGCTTGGCACGACAACGGATACTCCGGGATAATCTTCGATACATCGAGTCAGAGCTTCAGTGAAGGCTCTTAGCCCCCCTACATCGCCGATGCGAGCCGCATTGATGAGCAACCGGGACCTATTCGAGCGGGTATATTTCATGTTCACTGTCACGATCTATGTGCATGGCTTCAGCGCCGCATAGCCAAGGTTAAGATAAGAAGTATCACAGCACATCCCATAAACGCCATCGAGATACCGGGTATGGAGATGGCGAAAAACCTTGATAGTATAAGTAGATTTCTTGGAGTGTGTCTCATTGGAGCCAGCCTCTTGCGGCGAGCAGAGCTACCTACGTAAGGAATGCTGTCGCATGACGCTTTCTTTGGCATGAAGCTATGTTCGCTACCGACCACTCCTGCAGAAACCATTCCCCCTGACAATGTGCGCCGTTCCTGCGCAATGGGTGCTGGATTTCATTTGAGACACAAACCTCATTGACGGAGAATACCGGCAGCCCATGCTCTGACTCATGGCATTTAGCCAGGAGTACTACCGCTGGCGGGGAATCTCCTGGAATGGGAGTCTTCATCTAATTGAAAACAAATCGGAGCCGGATGATCAAGATCCGGCCTAAGACTCTCACCGGTGGCTTCATTGAGCTTGGTGCCGCCGGAGACTGGTCAGCCATTCCGGCGCCAGGGCCTTCATGACTGTCCAGCGGCCTTTGAACTCATCAATTATGTAGATTTAGAGAATATGTAGATTTAGAGAGCTTGGCGAGCAGGTTCTATAATTCGTGAGCCAGGCCTATAGCAAACCAGCTCGACAAGTATGGGAGAACTACGCGGGGCGGCTGTAGGCCAGTTTCACGATCTTGTCGATTGCTTCGGCGTATGTGTAGCCGGCTTTTTTAGCTGCCATTGCGAACTCGGCTGTGCTTGCAAGCCATGGATTTGGGTTTGCTTCAATTACGTAAACCTCGCCCTTATCATTCAGGCGCATGTCAATGCGGCCATAGTCACGCAGTTTGAGCGCGCGATAAGCGGCCAGCGCAATGTCCTGAAGACGTTGGGTAGTCTCCTCGTCAAGATCCTCCACTGGAGCGGACTTTGTCATCTTGTACGCTTCTGTCTCGCGAAAAAACTTTACGTCCTGGCCTGCGATCCGGGGAGTTCCCTTGGGAAGCTTTGAAAGGTCAAGTTCAATCAGCGGCAGCACTTCAGGGCTTTCATTGCCGAGAATTGCGGCATAGATTTCGCGGCCTTCAATATACTCCTCGATGAGCGCTGGACTATCGAACTCCTCGTGGATGTAGTGAATGCGCTCCATGAGGTCTTTCACGCTTTCTACTACCGAACCACTGTCGATGCCAATGGAACCATCTTCGGAGACTGGCTTGATTATCAGTGGAAACTTAATGTCATGCGAGTGATCGGTGCGGCCTTTATAGGAGACTGCGAAGTCCGGCGTCTTGATCTTATGAAAGTCGAATATCTTTTTCGCAATCGCTTTGTCCTGCGCGAGATAAAGTGCCTGCGGTCCACCGCCGGTATACGGAAGATGCAGCATTTCAAGAAACGCGGCAATGTTCTTATCCATCGTGTCATCGCCGGCATAGGACTCTGTGAGGTTGAAAATGAGATCAGCACTGCATTTTGCCAGTGAGAGCAGAGTCTGGTTCCTGCCATCCAGAACATGATATGCAGGCTCGTACCCCAGCTTTGTCAGCGCATTGAAGATCTCTTCTCGCTCGTGGAGCGGATCTTTTTTCTTCCGTACGGGTTTGATCTTTTTGCCGCGTGATGGCTTGGCCAGCTCAGGTTCCGGCTCAGGCTCGGGAAGCGCATCTTCCCAGAGGTCGTACAGGATCGTGACTTTCAGTGTTTCCATAAAATGCCCTGCGCCTTTTCCGACTCACTCGAATCTTCACCCGCTTCTGCTATCAACGGCAACCGGGAAGCGCCTATCTGTACCCAATGAATCACGGCAGGATGAACTTGCCGCGCGCAATATAGGTCATTGCCAGCGCAGTTGCATACACACTGATCTCCGTCAGATACTCTCGCTCACATTGTTTGTCGGCACGCAAGCCAAGCTCGTTAACCTTCGCCTCAATACTTTCCACAAGCTTTTTCACCAGCGGACGCTGCACGCCTGTCCAGTAATTCACCTTGTCAATAAGAACCTTGCGATTCTCACGCAGCAGCTCACCGGCCGGCCGAACATTCTGCGTACGTCGCTTCGATACGTTGAAGATGTCGCGCAGATCGGTATCAAGCGGAAGGTCGCCGGGGCTGAGCTGCTGATCGAGCGCATGCTCATAAAATTCCCCAACTGTGAGATCCATTTCGTCCACAGTAATATCGGTGTTCCCGTGCGCCACCACAGGATCCGTACTGCCAAGCTCGTGGCCTATTCGATCCATATAGAGTAGCTTCCGCATCGCGCCCCAGCCCTGGTACCGCTTGCGCCAGTTGGAGCGGGGTGTGAGCCAGACCGCAAACGTCTCAGCAAAATCTTCATCAGGATGCTTCTGCGCGTACCATCCCTCCATATGCCGCACAAATTGTCGTGAGAATGGAACAGGCTTGTAGTTATCCCGGTAAGCTCTGCGAAATGGCCCGAAGAGCTCGCGCCACTCCTGTGTTTTGAAAAGCGCGTATGCGTAGTTGAAGGCGTGGCCAGCCTCATGGCGCATGTACATCATGATCTGCCGAGCGTCTTCAATGTCATTCATCGCTGCTTCCAACCGCTGCAGCTTCGGGTCAGCAAGATAAAATGGAATGCCGATTACGGGCTCCATACTTGGGCAGCCCCACTCGTCACTCAGATAGCACCGCGGACGAAATTTGGTGAGTCCTTTGGCATCCAGCTCTTTGTAAAGTTGCCGCACAAAGCGTTCGAGTGGACCGCCTTCCAGTTTCAGCCCAAGCTGCTGAATCGGCTTGGAGAGAATCTCCCGGACTTCGGCCGGCGCTTTTTCAAAGTTCGCCACAATTCTTCAGAGACTAGCACGCGTGAAGCTGGGTTCGACAGAGTCGGCTGCTCCTGCTTTCGCGCAATTGCCGAAATGGGCTGCATCGAGCCGGGAGAATATTCAGATCGGTCAACCTCAGAAGCGATACCCCGGCTTCATTTCGCACCGGTAAACGGTGGACTTTTTTTCATCTCCAGTCGTTCTGGATGTACACGTGGCCCAGCTCAGATAAAGCTCCGGCCCCAGCGGAAAGATCATCGGCTGGCCATTGACATCCGCCTCAATGCTTAACCCCTCTTTGCTTTCCGGAAGCGTAAAGTTAAGCGCGCGGTCGTAGATCACCGGGTAAGACCGGCGCACACTGGAGGCCAGGGCGGTATGAAAGACCTCTGCCTCCACAAGAAACGTAGCCGTATCCGACCAGTTCAGCGCCGAAGCAATAATAATGCGGCCTCCCTGCACAAATCCGCTTGAATCTATACGCGTAAATGGACATGGCCCGGCAATGCACGAAGCGCGAACATTGCGAAATTCATTATCCTGCCCGGCATCCAGCTTCACCGAGTCGGTTGTCGCCTTCCATTCGCCATCCGGGGAGCATGGAGCTTGCCGCCTACAGGGGATGTCACCACGATTCATCACCTGAAACGTCTTGGCCACGCTGCCAATATTGTCCGCCTGCTGCGAGTGCACGGTATAGCGGATTCGAATGTTCGATACTACGGTGAGCGGACCGCCTGATTCAGTCCTGGCCGACTGAGGAATCGGCTCCATGGCTGCGATCACCAGCCTTCTCATAGTGGAGCGGTAGGCCATCTGAAGATGCATATCAAGCGGTTCATAATCATCATTTCGAAATGTCAGATCGACCGTCTGCCCAGGCCAAATAGGCTCAGGAAACCTCAACTCGAAATATCCGGAGGCATCTGTACGCCCACTAACAGTCATTGTGCCGCGTGCCCCTGTCACGACCACATCGGCAATGGGAAGCTCCTTGCTCACATCCGCATCGTGGCGTATCACCGCGCCTCGAATGACGGAAAGATGCGGGTGCCAGATGTGCATACGCCACACAAAATACGCGGCAACTGCCCCAGCCACCGCCAGAGCGGCAACGACAAGCATGATTTTTTTGCCTCGGCTCACTCTCTCATCCTGTATGCATCTAAAGCTTGGACGCTCCGGCGGCTGATTTTGCTGCCCGGCTAGCTTACCAGGAGCTGCATTTCTGAATCTAAGCTTCTGGCCCACAATGTTTTCAGGCCATGTGTAAGTATGCTCGCAAATTCTATATGGTTATATGGACGAATGAAACTGCCAGAATTTGACGAAAAACGATTGAAAGAAAGCCTGGATTTCTCGCGCCGCAGACTATTGCGGCAGATGGCAGGCCTGTCGCTTGTTCCGTCACTCGCCCAGATAACAGCGATAGACGCGCTGGCTCAGCGGGCAGGCCGGCATGAAAAACAGCCTCCTACGCCGCCGGTGCAGTCTCCCTTCACGGCGGAGGAAGAACATTTCCTCGACGATTTGGAGCACGCAAATTTTCTTTTCTTCTGGGAGCAGGGCAATCCGACGACGGGTCTGATAAAGGACCGCTGCAACGTGCGCACCACGGATAAGAGCGTCGCTGCCAGCATTGCCTCCACTGGCTTTGGTCTCACAGCCATCTGCATTGCAGAAAAGCGTGGCTTCATCAGCCACGCCGATGCGCGCCTGCGCGTGCTTCACACGCTGTCTTTTCTCTGGCACAAGCTTCCCACACATCGCGGTTTCTTCTACCACTTTGCCAATATCAACACCGGCGAAAGAATCTGGGATTCGGAAGCTTCATCCGTCGATACAGCCATCCTCTTGTGCGGAATCCTTACTTGCGGCCAGCATTTTGAAGACAAAGACATCCGCGAACTGGCCCACGCGATCTTTGATCGCGTTGACTGGACATGGCTTTCCGAAGATACAACCCTGCTTTCGCATGGATGGACACCGGAAATGGGCTTCATCCCTTCGCGCTGGGATCTGTATAGCGAGCTGATGATGATGTACCTGCTCGGAATGGGTTCCACCACGCATCCGCTTCACAGTGAAGCATGGTTTGCCTGGAAGCGCACCACGTTTGAATATGACGGCATGCGTTATGTCGGCTCTTTTGCGCCGCTCTTTGTACACCAGTATTCGCAGGCCTGGTTTGATTTTCGCAACAAGCGCGATCAATACGCGGACTACTTTCAGAACTCGGTCATCGCCACCGATGTACATCGGCGGTTCTGCGTTGAACTGAATGTGGATTTTCCGGACTACAGCAATGCGCTTTGGGGAATTACGGCCTCTGACTCCCCGCACGGCTACGTCGCATGGGGTGGTCCGCCCGCAACTGGCCCCATTGACGGAACCATCGTTCCATCTGCCGCAGGCGGATCTCTTCCGTTTATGCCCCATGAAACCCTGCGTGTGCTGCGAACCATCCATGATCACTACCCCAATGCCTGGAGCCGCTATGGCTTTGTCAATGCATTCAACCCGCTGACTGGCTGGTATGACACGGACGTCATCGGCATCGACACCGGCATCACAATGCTTATGGCCGAGAATACCCGGACCGGGTTTGTTTGGGAGACATTCATGAAGAACCCCGAAGCGCAGCGTGGTATGACTACTGCCGGTTTTAATCCCTACACGCCGGAGTCTTCTCAAAAGCCCTCTTGACCGACCGGGACGGAAAAACAACATTCCGTGGATAAACCGCATCATACGTGCCATCACAGGGAATTTGGCGCAGACAGTGCAGAATTGCGCCACAGGTGCCCCTGTGCGAACGAATCCACAGAAACACGCGCCATACATAAAAAATTGGACGCGCGGAGTGACGAGGGGTCGTTTTACAACTATGAGTCGCGCTACACAAGTTAGTTCAGACAGTCAGACTGACAAAAAAAGCTCTCAGCGCCAAGGCGGCGCCTGGGCTGATCGTCTGGCTGCTCTCAAGAATATTCCTCCCGTGCTTCACTTCGTCTGGGAGTCTGGCCCTTACGTCGTCTTCTGGAATATTTCCATCCGTATCCTGGTTGCGTTCCTGCCTGTCGGCATTGGCATCATCGGCCGTTTCATTATCGACGGCGTGAGCCATGTATTACTACAGCACCAGCTGCTGCCGCAGCATTTCTGGTGGCTGGTAATCGCGGAGATGGTTTTAGCTGTGCTGACAGGTATGCTTTCGCGTTCTGTGGATTACTTCGACAACCTGCTCGCGGATCGCTATACGCATCACGTCAGCGTCGAAGTTATGCGAAAGGCCGCCGCTCTCGACGTAACGGCATACGAAGATCCGATCTTTTACGATCGCCTGGAACGTGCCCGTGTGCAAGCGACGGACAGGCTGGCGATGATCCAGCAGATGGGCCGGCTCATTCAGCAGACCGTTACTGCGCTGGCATTTTCGGCGGTTCTCGTTCGTTACTCACCTGTCCTGTTGCTTCTTCTAATCGCCGGAATCATTCCGGCATTTGTCGGCGAAAGCCATTTCGCATTTCTGACCTACGCGAAAAACTTTCGTCAGACACCGTTACGCCGGCAGATGGACTATCTGCGCCAGGTGGGTGGAAGCAAAGAGGCATCAAAGGAGCTAAAGCTCTTTAATCTGAGTAATTACCTCACGGAACGTTTCACCGGACTCTCGCAGCAAATCTACGAGGAGAATGTGCGCCTCAACCGTAGGCGCCTTTTCTGGGGGGGAGTGCTGTCCATTCTTGGTCAGCTTGGCTACTACGGAGCATATGCCTACTGTATTTTTCGCACCATCCAGGGACACTACACCATCGGCGACCTGACGCTGATCACCACAGCTATTTTGCAGGCAATGGGCAATATTCAGCAGGCATTCTCAACCGCATCCGGCGTTGCCGATCAGGCTCTCTTCCTTACCGACCTGCTCGCATTCTTCGAGATGAAGCCGCGTGTCGCTTCCAAACCGAATGCATTACCCGCGCCGCGTTCGATTACTCGGGGTTTTGAGTTTCGTAACGTCTCGTTCACTTACCCCGGTACTGACCGGAGAATTCTGAGCAACTTCAACTTTACCCTTTCACCCGGCGAGCGCATCGCTCTGATCGGTGAAAACGGGCAGGGTAAGACAACCGTCGTCAAACTCATCACGCGCCTCTATGATCCGACAGAAGGCGAGATTCTTCTCGATGGCGTAGACCTGCGCGAATACGATCTTGCATCGCTTCATGCCGAGATCGGCGTGATCTTTCAGGATTTCATGCGCTATGAAATGACAGCTCGTGAAAACATTGCAGTTGGCCGCATCGAAAAGCCGCACACGCAGGACGAGATCGAGTTCGCCGCGCACCGCAGCCTTGCGAGCGACGTCGTCTCCAAACTGCACTCCGGCTACGACCAGATGCTGGGCAGGCGCTTTGAAGGCGGAGTCGATCTCTCCGGAGGCGAATGGCAAAAGCTCGCCCTTGCTCGCGCCTATCTTCGCGATGCGCAACTGCTGATCCTGGATGAACCGACAGCGGCGCTTGATGCAAAAAGCGAACTTGAGGTTTTTGAGCGGTTCGCTGAGCTAACCCAGGGCAAGATGGCCCTGCTCATCTCACATCGCTTCTCTACAGTGCGGATGGCCGACCGAATCGTTGTGCTGGAAGGCGGACGCATTGTGGAGCAGGGAACGCACACGCAATTGATTGCACTCACCGGACGATACGCGGAGATGTTCGAGATGCAAGCCGCTAGTTATCGATGAGGAATTATGATTTCGCAGGACTATTCTATTAAGCCACAAATTATGACTTCAGAAACCGATGATCGATTTCTTACTGAGGCTCGAGCAGTTGCCTCCCTTGAACCTATTCTGCGTCCGTCAACTCCCTGCACATTTTTCGCGCGTGTCGATACGGCTCGGCATTCCCTTAAGCGCCTTGAGAAAGATCTTGCGGACTCCCCGGCTGCCAAGGCACTGATGGACGGGCAACAGGGAGACGAACGCGGTGCATTTCTTGAATTGCGCGCAAACTACCGCTACCTGCGTTCTGCGCTCTTCGCCATCTCCGATGCGCGTTCGCGTCTGGTCAGGCTTCCGCGCGCGGTTCTGAATTCCGGGTCTGGCACTCCACGCGTTGCTGTACTGACAGACCACTACCTTCGCGCCGTCGATTACGTCTTCACCGGGGAATCCTTTCGGACCTTTATCGAGACTGTTCAGGCGCAGGAGCCTCTCACTCTGAAAGAGCTGTGGGCGATTCCACTCTTTATCCGTTTCTCGCTTCTCGATGTCATCCTGGGCGATGCACAAGCCCTTTTGCTCGCGCAGGGATCGGCACAGGATTCCTTCTCGGCCTCTTCTATCCTGGCCCAGGTCAAGGGCCTGAAGGCAATGACAAACACCGACTGGCAGTTCCTGATTGAACCATTAATTGAATTTGACAAAGTACTACGCCAGGATCCTGCCGGGGCATACTCCGTCATGGATTTCACGACACGCGAGATGTACCGCAAGCGCGTGGCATTGGTTGCATATCATTCCGACTGCAACGAGTCTCAAGTGGCGTATGAAGCTCTTCTTCTTGCGCGGCAGGGAGAAGAAGAGACAGCTTCTGACCCGCGTATTCACATGCGCCATGTTCATGTTGGTTATTACCTTCTTGATGAAGGATTTTCGGCGCTGGCAGAGCGCGTAAACTTCCATCCCCCCGTTCCATGGCGCCTCCGGGAGTTTGTTCGGGCAAACGCCGATGATTTTTATATCAACGGGATCCTCATTCTTACCGTCTTTATCATTGCTGCGGCACTGTTTCCCGTACTTGTTCATTTTTCCGGCATGGCCGCGGTAGTCACCGCAGTCGTATTTCTTTTACTTCCCGCCGCGCAGGCCGCAGTAGATCTGGCGAATCGTACAATTACCGCTTTTTACGAGCCTCAGACACTTCCAAAGCTCAACTTTGACAAAGGAATTCCCGGCGAATTTTCCACGCTCGTCGCAGTTCCGTCACTTCTACTTAACGAAAAGCAGGTTCGCAAGCTAGCCAACGATCTTGAAGTGCGTTATCTCGCCAACCGCGATCGCAGTCTGCATTTCGCTTTACTTTCAGATCTCGGCGATTCCACGAGCAAACCAAATGAAAACGATTCTCATCCGCTCGTTGAGCTTGCCGTGCAGTTGATAGACAATCTGAATGACAAATACCGCTCCTCCGGAGAGAAACCCTTTCTCCTGCTCCACCGTCACCGCCGTTTTAACGTCCGGGAAGAAGTATGGATGGGATGGGAGCGCAAGCGTGGAAAGCTTCTCGACCTGAACAAGCTTCTGGCAGGCGTATACGATGCCTTTCCGATTAAGGCCGGCCCGCTCAATGTGCTGCATCAGGTACGCTATGTCCTCACCCTGGATTCTGACACACAGCTTCCGCGCGGCGCTGCGGCGCAGCTCGTTGGAGCCATGGCTCACCCCTTGAATCAGGCAGTCATTGATCCTGAGCAGCGCGTTGTCACTTCGGGCTACGGCATACTGCAGCCCCGCATCAGCATCACGGTACGATCAGCTACGCGTTCGCGCCTCGCCGCCATCTTCTCCGGACAGAACGGGTTCGACATCTACACGCGCGCGACATCCGACGCATATCAGGACCTCTTCGGCGAAGGCATCTTTACCGGCAAGGGCATCTATGAGGTGGCGACGCTTCATGCCGTGCTCAACAATCGCTTTCCACGGAATGCGCTCCTGAGCCATGACCTGATTGAAGGCGCTTATGCACGCGCCGGCCTCGTAACCGATGTCGAATTGATTGAAGATTATCCTTCGCACTATAGCGCCTATAGCCGCCGTGAACACCGTTGGGTGCGCGGAGACTGGCAGATTGCGCAATGGATGTTTTCACGCGTTCCCGACGAGTCGGGCCGCAGTGTCTCTAATCCTGTCTCTGCCATCAACCGCTGGAAGATCTTCGATAATCTGCGGCGTTCGCTACTTGACACATTTGTCCTGGTGCTGATTGTTGCCGGGTGGCTAGGCCTTCCAGGCGGAGCCATCTACTGGACAGTTCTTTCGGTCTTGCTGTTCATCTTCCCATCAGTGGTTGAACTCGCATTCGGCCTGATCCGGGCAATGACAACGGAACACAAGGGCGAGCTGGGAGAAACCATATCCAGCTTCTGGCACTCACTGCTCGTTTCCCTGCTCCATCTTGTGCTTCTTCCGCATAAAGCGTTGTCTGCTTTTGACGCCATTGTGCGCTCCCTTATCCGGCGGTTCATCACTGGCAAGCGGATGCTTGAGTGGGAAACGGCGGCACAGGCCGAGTCGGAAGGTGGCACCGGAAGTACGCCTGTCGATCGCTATCTCGCATTGGTTCCTCTGTTCACCATCGGCATCACCGCTTTGGTCTGGTTCTTTTCACCGCACCATAGAGCTATTCTTGTTGCGGCTCCTCTGCTTGCCTTGTGGCTCATTGGAGTTCAGGTTGCGGCGTGGCTGAACCGTCCTCCTCATCCTGACAAACAGCTGACAGGAGACGACAAAGAGTTCCTGCAGGCCCACGCGCTCCGTATATGGCGTTACTTTCATCAGTTCGGCGCCGAAGGACACAATTACCTGATTCCTGACAACGTCGAAGAAGAAGGCGAAGTAGAAGCGGCTCGTGTCTCACCCACAAACATCGGCCTTCTTCTCAACGCGCGTCAGGCTGCGTATGATCTCGGTTTCATCACAGCACCTGAGTTTGCCGATCTTACCGCACGCAGCCTCACCACCATCGCGCGTCTCGAAAAGTTCCGCGGACATCTGTTTAACTGGTATGACACCAAAACTCTTCAGCCGCTCGGCGACGCTCAATTTGTGTCTACGGTCGATAGCGGCAACTTTGTAGCCTCGCTCTACACGCTGCACGCCGGTACGCTCGATGTCATGGAGCGTCCGTTGATCGAACCACGACTCTGGAGCGGTCTGCATATACATTGGCGCATGTTGCGCTCACTTGACGCCATGCCGCCGACGCTTGCAAAACTCGGTATTCCGAATCCGAGAACCTTCACAACAGATTGGGCAGCATGGCTGCTCTCTGCTCAAACCGCCATCGTGGGCACGCCTTCTGCAAAGAAGGGAAAGCCCGGCGCGGGATGGTGGCTGGCTGAAACGCAAAACAGGATTGCGCAGCTTCGTACCATCTTCCGCGACTATCTGCCCTGGATGCTTCCGGAATATAAATCCCTTCGCTCGCTCTCAGGATTCCAATGGAATGAAGAATCTGGAACGGTCTCCATCCAGGCTGCGTTGGTGTTTGCGGAAGCTCTCAGTGCACGTCTCCCCGACTCCGCCGAGAAGTTCGCTTCCGATACCGTCCTCGCGCGGCTCTCTGAGCAGCTGCAGGCTGCACTGCGCGCAGCGGTCGGCAATCTTCGTTCCTTAGCAGACAGCCTGCACGCTGTTGCGCGCGAAGCCGAACGCTTCGCTGAAGAAACTGAGTTCGCATTTCTCGTCGATCCCGATCGTCAGATCCTCTCCATCGGCTATGAGATGTCCAAGCAGCAGAGGCATACGGCCTGCTATGACATGATCGCCTCTGAAGCGCGCATCTCCACCTTTCTGGCCATTGCCCGCGGTGATATGTCACAGCAAAGCTGGTTTAAACTCTCCCGCGATCATGTCCATGCTTTTGGCCGCTTCCTTCTGCTCTCATGGAGCGGAACCATGTTTGAGTACCTGATGCCTGCGCTATGGACGCGCAGCTTTCCAGGCACGCTCCTTGCCAATACGCAATCAGCAGTCGTACATGTGCAACGCGCTTTTGCTGAAAAGCAGGGTCTTCCGTGGGGCATCTCTGAATCCGGTGGCGCAACCAGAAACGATTCAGGCCATTATCACTATCACGCCTATGGCATCCCGCAAATTTCAGCCTGGGGCGAGGCTACCGCAGGGCCTGTCATCTCGCCATACTCCACATTCCTCGCGCTGAACATCGACACGTCGGCAGCGATTCAGAATCTCCGCAAGATGGAATCCTCTAAATGGCTCGGTGCCTTCGGACTCTACGAAGCCGTCGACTATACTGCCTCGCGCCGCTCGCCCGCTCTGGTAAAGGAGTGGATGGCGCATCATCAGGGAATGTCACTGCTCGCGATTACAAATCTTCTTTGTGACAACGTTGTGCAGAAGTGGTTTCACGCAAATCCTCTCGTGCAGGCCACGGAGTTGCTTCTGCATGAGACGCCGGTCCGAAAGTCCACACTACGAGCCCGCATGAAAGAGCTTGCTCCTCTCGGCGCAGGCAGCTGAGCCCATGAACGCTCCAGATCTTTCCATGAATGAATTCACGGCTGAGTTTTTATCAGCACCAGCGCATTCGGCATCAGCATCAGCTTAAGTCTTCCCGCCTGCAGTCGAGTCTCCTCCGGCGCGGCAAGAGCCGTTGCGCGATTCAACAGCTCTACCTGTGCAGACGTAGGAGCAAGTGGACTCCCCATCGCCTTATATGCTTTCAACACATTGCCATGATCGTCATCGACTCTTTGAATGTAGACGCGAGCATCTGCAGGCAATCCTCGAAAGTCCAGTTCCACCGTCTTCGTTTTGCCCGTCTGTCCAGGATCGACAAGGTTCCACGCGGCTATCGCTAGCCCTCCGCTCTGCGTGCGCGTTACAAGCACATCGTTCGATGCAGCAGGAAGGCGCTCCGTGCCCAGTTGATGCAGTAATCCATAGCCGTAATAGCTCGGCTTGTTAATGCCGCCCTCAGCCCGCAGGCCAAACATGCCGATGAATGGCTTCGAAATCGGACCTCCCTCTTCAAACACATCGGAGAAGGTCCAGAAGGACATCATCTCGACCTGTCCATCGCATTGACGAATCGTATTCGCAAGCGCCGGCCCCACAAACGTCGTGTCGCGCGACTCGTTCATTCCCTGCACATTCCACTCAGTCCAGAAGAGTGGAAGATTTGGCTGCGTTGAAGCGCGAATCTCGTTCCTTACCTTCGTCACAGCCTTGCATACGCGCTCATCCATCGGTACATCTTCCTTTGTGCCAAAGAGGTCCTCCGCCGTATCGTCTGCGTACCCATGCGTCGTCACAAAATCCACCGGAACATGATTCTCAGCAGTGTATTGCAAAAACTCCGGAACCCAGTGCGCCGCGGCCGTCGCTGGGCCGCCCACACGCAACCTGCTGTTGACTGCCTTCAGATCGCGCGCCGTATGCGCATATAGCTCAAAGTACGACTTGTCTCTCGGAATCCCATTCCAGAAATCAATGTTTGGCTCGTTCCAGACTTCAAAGTACCACTGCGCCACTTCATCCATGCCATAACGATCAACAAGATGCTGCGCGAAGTGCCGCATCAAATCATCCCATCGCTCCATGCTCTTTGGCGGCGAAACGTTCTGCTTGTACCAGAACGGATGCAGCGCATCCGGATTGAAGGCCAGCTTCTTTGGCATAAAGCTGATCTCCACAAAGGGGCGCACACCATCCTTCAGCAGGCCATCATAAATCTGATCCACATATGCAAAGTTATAAACCGGCTCGCCATGTTCATCTTCGTTGTAAACGCCCACCTCATCATGCAAAATCGCATGAAAGCGGACATAGCGAAAATCGGCAACCTGCTTCACCGCACGCAAATCTTCGCGGTAGCTCTCCCGAAGAGACAGAATGGCGCGCCCGGAGCCAAACATCTCTTCCCAGAAGTGCGGAAACGGTTTTGCTGCAGCCGTCGCATCGATCTCAATCGTCTCTTGCGCGCATGCGGCAAGCCCTGCAGTGGCCAGCAGCACAACCGCAATCATGGCACAGCGCAATCTACTCCATTGAATCATTTACAACCCCTTCAAACGAATCGCCGTATTTCCACTCATGCGGAATAATCATAGACAAAAATGCGGAGGACCGCAGACCGGCCCTCCGCATTCGAATGCATTCCGTTTAAAAGCTGAAGCGGGCCTGGAAATCGATGACTCTCGCTCCCAATGCCCCTGATGCCTGTCCCAGGTTACTGCTGGTAACGCTGGTTGAAATAGTGCTGGGGTTGATGTTCAGTAGATTGAACGCATTCAGCATATTCGCTTTGATCTCAATCTTCGCGTTTTCACCCAGCACACGCATCTTCGGTAAGCCAAAGGATTTGGCAAAATTCAGATCGATATCGCGGTAGCGCGGACCGGGAAATGTATTGCGGCCAAGTCCCGGCGGAGGAATAAATGCAGTTGCAAACTGTCCTGGTTGGTCTGCAACCGCATTCGCGTAGTTGGGAACGAAGAAGTAATTGTTCTCGAACTGATCTGGAGCAGGATTGGAACCGCCTGGGTTCGAGAAGTTATTGCCAGTCTCGAACGCTTTGTTGCCAGTATCGCTGCCGGCTCCGCCACGATAGTGCGGACGCAGGTTCTGGTACCCATAGTTACACTCATTGCAATAGATCTGATGCGGCAAGTTATAAACCGGGGTCCAGCCAAACCCGGAGTGAAGTGTCATGATGCCGCTGAGCGTCCATCCGCCAACAACCTTCTCGGCCCAGTTATGGTCTCCGCGAAAGATTGTTGGCTGCCAGATACCGAAGAGCTTGAAATTATCCGTGATATCGAAATCCGATCTCCCATACGTGTAACCAGTGTTGTACAGGTAGGCATCTCGAAAGTATGGGCCTGAGTTGGTATCGAAGCTATGTGCCCATGTGTACTGCGCTTCTGCCGAGAAGGTTTGCGAGAACTGATGCTTGATGCCGGACAACATCATGTTGTTGTTTGATTTTCCCTGTGCGCCGAAAGTGTTGATGCTGCTAATCAGCGGGTTTAGAGGCGCTCCGTTTATGGTTCCGTATGCATTTGCATCGTAGTTGTATACCAGGTGTCGGCTTGTACTACCCACGTAGCCCAGGTTCGCTACCCACCTGTGCCCTAAGTCAACCTGGGCTTCAAGCGAATAATGATACGTATACTGGGTGGGCATGTTGCCGGGTAGCCCACCTAGATTTGCGCCGCCCACAGTCGGCAAACCGGCAGAGTTAAAGGTAGTGATCGCAGCCGGGTTCGGCGGGTAGGTAAGCGCATATGGATTGCTCGAAGGCTCATAGAAAATATTTGGATTGATGTTCGTCGGACCTGTACTGGTGCCCGGTACAGAGCTGGTTCCCGGCGGATTGCCATCATAATTATTCGCAGTAGCAATCTGTAACTGATTGAAATTCAGGCCAAAACCTCCACGTAAATCCACCTTGTTTTTGAGAGAAGCAGGACTCCAGTTAAATCCCAGCTGCGGTCCAAAATTAAGCTTTTGCGCATTCCACGCATCGATTCCGGTACGTATCGAAATTCCCGTTAGCAGGTCACTCCCACTGCCAAACCTCAGAACTCCCATATTGCTGTCCTTGTCCGTCAGCGGACCAAAATAGTTGTAACGAAGGCCAGCATTAACGGTAAGGCTTGGGCTAACCTTCCAGTCATCCTGGTAGAAGATGGCCCACATATTTTCACGATTGTCGTTCCTGTAACCGCCAGGAAGTCCCGTTGTTGCCTGGAATGATCCGCCTTCCGCTTCCGGGGCGTCATTCAAAAAATCCCAGATGTTGTAAAAGGTATAGTTCGGCGCTCCAATCGGGTCATTCAGATAGTAAAGCCGGGTAAAGTCGAAGCCGAACTTCATTGTCTGACGACCTACGATCTTGGTGGCAACATCCTTATAGCCATAAGTCCATTGATCCAGAACACCGGGGGTTGGAACACCAAACGCCCCAATGCTGATGCTGCCAATCTGTCCGGGACCAGACGTATAGAGTTGATCTTCCGGCAAACCAAACGGAGCCTGCGGGTTACTTGCAAGCTCGTTATAGCGCCAACCCGCAGCGTTGGCGCGGGCTTCATTCAAAAACGTTGGCGAGAAAGTATGGTTCCAGATCACAGAGAAAGCGTTGTTCGTCTGTGAGTGATTGAAGAGTTGATACGCATACGCTCCGTTATAGTGCGTTGTAGATGTTGGCACCCAGTAGATCGCAAAAGCCGCGTGATCCTTGGCAGTTACATCGGCGTCAAGGCGTCCATTGTATTGTTTAAAGTCGCTGCTCGTCGGGTCAACTATCGTGTATTGGGTAATATCGGCAACATTGGAGAGTCCGCCGCCGACACCGGGAATCGCCGAGTTCTGATAAGTCAGATCCTGCGTACCCAGTCTCGTGGCCAGCGGTGAGCCAATGTTCAAGCCTTGTCCGGCAATGGTGACGCAGCTTGAAGCGTCCAGGCCGGCTTGCTGGCAAGTGACCGAAGAAATCGGCGTGCCGGAGACAGCCGATCCCTTGAAACCGAGATATTGAGAAGCAATGCTGTTCGCTGGCGCCAGACCGGCAAACGCAGAGGTCGGATACCATTCCAGGCTCGTCGCCGGGATCGTCTGGCTCTGCCCTTCATAGGCGAAGAAGGCAAAGACTCTGTTCTTCCAGATTGGACCGCCCACACTGCCGCCAAGCTGGTTATAGCGGTCTTCGTCGCGCAGCACGCCACGCTCGGCGGGCGTCCCGCTTGTCTCTGATTGAATGCCATTCCAGCGCTGATAGGCATTCAGTCCGGGGCGGGTCATCTGGAAGAAGAAACTTCCGTGCACGTTATTGCTTCCGCTCTTGGACGTAATCTCAGTCAACGCGCCTGTGAAACGGCCATTTTCAGCGTCATAGGCATTGGTGAGAATCTGCACGTTCCCAATCGAATCTTCGCTCGGCGTAATGACCGTTGCGCCACCCCAGACGGCGCTCTCCGTGCTGATGCCGTCCACCGTGTAGCCGTTGGTGTCGAACCGGCCGCCATTCGCGCTTGCAGACGCGCCATTTTCCGTGGCAAAGATACTGCTCGAGTGCCCGAGATTACCGCCGCCGCCTGATGACACATTAGCCTGCGTTCCCGGAGCCTGGAACCCACCTCCGCCAGCCGCTTGAGCGCCATCCGCCAGCACTCCCGGAGCCAATCGAATGAGACTGGTGGCGTCGCGTTCGTATACCGGCATGTGCTGGACCTCATTGTCAGAGATTGTCCGGCCGAGTGTTGCACTCTCGGTGTCAATAAGTGGAGCCTGGGAGGCATCCACGGTCACAGTCTGCGTAGTTCCTGCCACTTCAAGCTGAACATTCAGTGCATTGGCCTGCTCTGGAATGATCTGCACATTGTTGAGGACCTTGGTCTGGAAGCCCTTCATCGTAACCGTCAAAGTAAACGTCTCCGCCGGAAGCGCGTTGAAGTTAAACACGCCGGTCCCATCACTGGTTCTGACCTGCTTCTCATTGGTGGAGTTATTGACGAGCGTAAGTTGAGCTCCTGGAATAACTCCGCCCTGCGTGTCCGTTACCACGCCCTGAATGGAAGCGCGATATTGCGCGCTGGCAAAGGGCACAAATGTCAGAAGAGTAAGAGCGGCCAGCACGAGATACGTTCTCACCGTCTTCAGAATGGAATAGGGAAATTGGTTAGCCTCGAAAGGTACTTGCAGGGGGAGGAACATCTTATTTTCTCCTTGTCATTGCTCGCTTGCGTCACATTGCTTGCAATTCCTAAGACCCGCTCCATACCGTGACTGCGGGTAGAACCGGAATAGTTCTTCTTCGCATACGACGACTTACCGAGCTACTTACGCTCACAGTCAAGCCACGCTCCGATTGATTGTTACCACCGATTTATTTGCACTGTCAATTCAGTGAGATATCGGCGGAATCTTTCTAATAAGGCCATTTCGAACTGCCAACCAACCCGCCAAACTAAATCTGAATCTTAGTATCTAATTGTGAGTTATAGGTCTACATCTAATTCATAATTCAGCGTGACAGATTGAGATATTTACAAAACGCCCTGCACTGACGTTGCCCGCCCGGCAGCATCTGCAAAAATAACAAAGCCGCAGACCCCGAAGGGGTCTGCGGCTTAATTTTTAGAACCGAACTCTGTGGTTTACATTCCCGCCGGCCGCGGGTCCTTCGGATCATATTGCGCCACTTTAATCTTCCGCGCCAGACCCAGCTTCGAGAGAAGCCAGATTCCCCAAAAATTCGGATCAATCTCATACCACCTGAGCCCGTGCCTTGCGCTTACAGGATGCGCGTGATGGTTGTTGTGCCAACCCTCGCCGCCGGTCAGCAAAGCTACCCACCAGCTATTGCGCGAGTCATCTTTCGTCGGGAAGCGCCGGCTGCCCCACATGTGCGTTGCAGAGTTCACCAGCCACGTCGCGTGAAGCCCCAGCGTCACGCGAAGTCCCACGCCCCACAACACCATTGCAATCCCGTTCAGCAGCCCGCCAAAGTACCATCCACCGGCCAGGAGAAGCACGCCGCTGGCTACGAGGGGTACCCAGTGATACTTGCTCAGCCACATGTGAAACTTGTCTTTCCGCAGGTCCGGCGAGTAACGAGCCAGTGCCTCGGGCTGCGAGTGCAGGCTCTGTCCGAAAAGAAGCCAGCCCGCATGCGCCCACCATCCGCCCTCATGCGGCGTATGCGGATCGCCTTCATGATCGCTCATCTGATGATGCACGCGATGGGTAGAAACCCAGAAAATCGGTCCGCCCTCAAGCGACAACGTCGCGCACACCGTCATCACGTACTCCAGCCACTTCGGCACATGATAGCCACGGTGCGTCAGCAGGCGGTGATAGCACATGCCGATGCCCACGTTGATCGCCAGAATGTAGAGAATCGCGGAAACAGCCAGCCGCTGCCATGAAAAGAAGAACAGTGCCGCCAGCGCAGCCACATGAAACGCGGCCATTGCAATCAGGGTGCCCCAGTTCACTCCCGCGTCTGCCGCGGCATTCTTGCCCATCTTCACCTGCTCGCGCGCCGGCACAACGTGCACCACAACGGATGCGGAAGATCCTGGCGCCTTGTGCAACGGTGTGGCAGGAACAATCGTGGTGGTTTCTTCGACGGTAGAAGGGGCAGGTACGACGGTTGCCATTCGGTAGGGTGTCCTCACGCGAGTGGAATAAATATTCCACTCTTGTCTAAATTGTATCTGAGCAAAAGGTGAAGCGCCGCGGCGTAAGCCCCTATTTTTTGCTGCTCATAAGCGCCAGTACCGTTCCGGGCAAAGTTTTGCTTCTAGCACTTTTTTTCTTAATCCCCGCTTATTGAGCCGTATGCGCTGCCGCTCGTCACAAAAATCTGCTCCGTCACTCCCCGCGCCACGCGATACAGCGCAAACTGCCGCTGCGTGGCCCCTCGCAACTCAAAGAGCAGCTCCCCGCGGTTATCCGCAAGCGCGTCCACAGCATCCACCAGAATCATCCGCGGCGTCTCATCCAGATGCGCTGAATCCGTTACGCTTTTGAACAAAACCCTAAGTCCGCCATACAGATCCGGCTGCCCAATCAGCGTGACATACCGCTCCTTGCCGGGCCCATTCGATACTCGCGCCGAAAACACCAGCGTCGCACCCGATCCATACGCCAGCTCGAAGACCCGAAATTGTTCAGCCTCCAGCGCCACAGGCGTCGGAGCCGGCTTCGTCGTTTTCTTCGCAGTCGTGCTCGTCCCGGCTCCCGTCCCGCTGCGCTTCACGGTGCTGCTTGGACTCGTTTTTGAACCCGCGCTGCTCGACGCGCCTGAAGTTTTGGCCGAACTCTGCGCCTGCCCCGGCAGCTGCAGCGCAATCCGCGCCTGGTCCTCCAGCGCCTCCTTCATCTTCTCTTCGTCATCCGGATTAGCCCACGTAAATCCCCAGGGATGATCAGGCTTGTCTTTCTGGTCGGAGACTCCCACCACCTGTCTCATATCCGACGGCATCCCCATCAGGCTGGGCAACACCTTCAGGCTCTGCGAGTTATCCTTGCCCCGCTGCAATCGCGGCCTGTCCGGGTCACTTACACCTGGCAGCGCATCCGCGTGCCCGATGTCCTCATCATCCGGGTTCTTCGCTTTCTTCATCACCGGCCGGTCGCTGCCGGATTGCCCGGAATTGCTTCCAGAGCCGGTTCCAGACCCGCTCGTCGCCGAATCGTCCGAATTCTTCTTATGCAGCCGCGGCCTGTCGGAATCGTCCCCAGATCCCGAAGTCGTACCCGAACCAGAACCGGCGCTACCCGTGCTGTCCTTCGCGCTCCCCTGCCCCGCACCCGATCCAGTACCCGCCCCGCCGCTCTGCGAATCATCCGCATGCTTCTTCCGGTGCAGTACTGGCTTATCGTCATCCGCGCTATCGTCATCCAGCTTCGCAGTCGCCGCAAAAGCCGGCCGCGCCGCTACCGGAGCCTTCCACTCGCCGTATCCCACCCATGAGCCCATCTCCTGGCCCGCATTCTTTACGTCAAACCGCCCTACCGTGGCCCCGTTCTTCGTCAGCAGGTATTCAATCTCGCCCGCTAGAGCCAGTGGCTGCGGCCGCGCCAGGTAGAAACCCGCATCCTCCAGCTTTTCCCCGTTATAAATCGAAATCGGAATTAGCCGGCTTGTCTTGATCTTCCCCGGCACGCCCGGCTTCGCCTCTTCGCCCGTCCACTCCATTACCGCCACCGCGCGCAGCGGCGGCGCGTCCTTTGCCTTCTTAGCCGCCTGGCCTGCTGCCTGATTCGCCCCCGAGCCTCCGTATTGCGCCCACGTGCACACGCCCATCAGCAGCGCCGCCCATGACACAGCAAGGCCGGTTCGTAAATAATGGGCTCGGAAAGAATGCAAACTGTACCTCACGTTCTTCATCCTACTCGAGGGGTTGCGCCATGGAACTGAATCAGAAAGTCGCAAACTTCACTCTACAGACCGACGAGGATAAAACCGTCAGTCTCTCCGATTATGCGGGCTCCCCAGTTGTTCTCTTCTTTTATCCTCGCGCCGATACGCCCGGCTGCACCATTGAAGCCTGCGGGTTCCGCGACCAGTTCAAGAAACTCCAGTCCGCCGGGGCCGTCGTCCTCGGCATCAGCCGCGACACCGTCAAGGCACAGGCCAAATTCAAGGCCAAATACGATCTCCCTTACACACTCCTTGCTGATTCAGACGAGAAATTGATCAATCGGTTTGGTCTCATCCGCGATGCAACCATGTACGGCAAGCCAGTCAAGAAGGTCGCGCGGACCACTTACTTGATCGCCCCGGACGGCACACTGGTCCACATCTTTGAGAATGTTAAGCCCGAAGGCCACGCCGAAGAAGTCCTCGCGCTCCTTAAAGATTGGAAGAAATCTCACAAGGCCTAGCCATGCCACGCACAAAACAGGGCGTCCCATCCATGCAGCGCACTTTGCTGCACGGGTGGGATCAACTGACTCCGTTCCCGCGCAGTTTCTACGAACACCCTCCCGAGCTCGTAGCGCCGCGCCTGCTCGGCAAACTCCTCGTCCATCGCGTCCGGGGCAAAATCCTTGCCGGCCGCATCGTCGAGGTTGAAGCCTACCTCGGTCCGCACAACAATCCACCGGATCCCGCAGCCCACACTTATCGCGGTCCCACGCCGCGCAACGTCGTTCTCTTCGGTCCTCCGGGTTACGCGTACGTTTACTCCATCTACGGCCAGTACTACTGCCTCAACGTCTCCTGTGAGCCCGATGGCGTGGCCGGTGGAATCCTCTTCCGCGCGCTCGAACCAGTGGCTGGCCTTGACGCGATGGCGCGCAACCGCGGTCTTGCGCCGGATGGTAAGCCCAGCCTGCTCACCTCGGGTCCTTCGCGTCTTTGCCAGGCCCTCGGCCTTACGCGTGCACAACACAATGGGCTCGACTTCACCAGCCAAGGCTCGCCGCTGCAGATCGTTGACGACGGATTCCCAGTTCCCGAGCCACACGCCGAGTTGCATACCAGCCCGCGCATCGGCATCAAGCACGCCATCGACTGGCCACTTCGCTTCAGCCTCGCCGGCCATGATTGTGTCTCCGGCCCTCGTCGCGGCAATGGCGTAAAAAAATAAGCCTCTGCCTGCGAAGCAGAATTTAGCGGCTGCATAAAAGTCTTTTGGCTGGACAAAATATCGAAACTCATCGCGTAAAATTTCGTCAGCTAGACTAGCGACTCACTTCACGAGGGATTCTTCTATCTTGAAACGTACAGCCTTTGCCCTTTCCGCATCGGTCGCAGTGGTTGCGGCTGCTATTGTCTCCGCCTCAGCCTTCAGCCCGGTGAACGCCGCTCAGCAGCCCGCCACTCAAGCACCTGCTGCGCAGGCGACCGCGCCGCACGTCCATCCCCCGAATCCAACGCCCACCAATCTCCAGGTCCTGCCCAAGAACCTTACCGGCGACCAGGTTCATGAGATCATGCACAAGTGGGAAGCGGACCTTGGCGGAAGCTGCTCCACCTGCCATGCCGCCGATCCCAAGAACATTGGCCCCAACGGACGCCCACGTCTGAACTTCGCCGATGACTCCAAGCCTGAGAAAGCCACCGCTCGGCTTATGTACAAGATGACCGAGGAGATCAACACCCAATACATCAGCAAGGTGGACAACTCTGGCGATCCGGTCACCTGCGGCACCTGCCATCGCGGCCATCTCGGCCCGCAGCCCTTCAAAGCGACCGAAGATCATGATCACGATCATCCCGCCACTCCGAAGCAGTAAGTGCAGCTTTTAGCTCCTAGCTTCTAGCCACTGGCTTACGTTGCCGGTGCAAGTCACGGTTCTTTACAAACCGGCTAGAAGCTAGGAGCTGCGTTTCCACTCCCCAGATTTCCCGCCCGTCTTCGCTTCCAGCCGCACCTCGCGGATCACAATCCGCTTATCCAGCGCCTTGGTCATGTCGTAGACCGTCAGCGCCGCAACGCTCGCTGCCGTCAGCGCCTCCATCTCCACGCCTGTCACGCCCACCGTTGCCGCCGTAGATGTAATGCGCACCCCGCCAGGCACTATCTCCGCCTGCACATCCACATGCGTCAGCGCAATCGGATGGCACATGGGGATCAGCTCGCTCGTCCGCTTCGCCGCCTGAATTCCCGCAAAGCGCGCAACCTCCAGCGGATTCCCCTTTGGATTCGCAGCCATAGCTGCCAGCACCGCATCTGAGATCTCCACAAAAGCAGAAGCTGTGGCAGTTCTCCGCGTCGCCGCTTTGCCGCTTACGTCCACCATCTTCGCTTCGCCGCTTTCGTCGTAGTGCGAAAGTCTTCGCGCGTCTGTCTCCGCCATAACCTTCCTCAAAACTGCAGAGTCCTTACCATCTCACCTGCTTCCAGCCACTTCGCGCTCTCCGGAACCATCAGAAAACAGTTGGCCCGTGCAAAAGCCGCAATATCCCCGGACCCGTGCGTCTCCACTGACTGCACTCCTCCACCGGCCTCGCAATGCGCCGGAACAAACCGTGTCAACCCTGGGTTGCCCTTCACTCCGCGCTCCAGATGCGCCAGCACCCAGCGCGGCAATGAGCCCCTTCGCCCCGCCAGAGCTGCCAGAACCGGAGCAGCAAAAAGCAGAAACGTCGCCGTCGAAGAGATAGGATTTCCCGGCAGCCCAAAGACCGGCTGCGAAACATCGCCGCGCGGAATCTCCCCAAAAACTACCGGCTTTCCCGGCTGAATTCGCGCTCCGGTGAAATGAAACTTCGCTCCCAGCCGCTCCAGCGCCGGTTCCACCAGGTCAAACCGCCCCGCCGAAATTCCGCCGGAAAAAATTACCATATCCGCAGCAGCCGTCACATACAGAGCCTTGTCCAACGCCTCCGCCGAATCCCCAATCGCCGGCATCGTCACCGCGTGCCCGCCAAACTGCTCCACCAACGCGGTCAGCATTGGCGCGTTCGAGTTGCGAATCTGCCCCGGCCCTGGCTTCTCTGTCACAGCAACCAACTCATCCCCGGTGGTCAGAATCATCACCCTGGGCTTGCAAAAGACCTCAAGCTCGGCATACCCGCATGCTGCTGCCGCACCAATTTGCGCTGCGCCCATCCATGTGCCCGCAGGCACAATCTCGTCGCCCGTGCGCGCCTCCGCACCTGCGAGAACGATATTTTCCCCTACCTCAAGCTTTCTCGGAGACACCAGCCGAATCACATCCGCCTCAGCCTCCACGTGCTCCAGCATTGCCACGGCGTCTGCGCCCGGTGGAACCGCCGCACCGGTCATAATCTCCCACGCAGTTCCCTTGATAAGCGACTCTGGCGCTGGAGCGTCCCCGGTCCGCGTCGATCCGGCCACCTCCATCCATTCATACCGATTCGCATCTTCCGCCCGCACCGCATAGCCATCCCGCGTTGATCGCGCAAACGGCGGCATTTCATGGTCCGTCCGGATCGGGACAGCAAGAATCCGCCCGGCAGCCTCATGCAATCCCACGCGCTCAGTCTGCGCAACGCACGCCAGTTCCGCCGCGCGCGCCGACACAATCGCTGCCGCTTCCTCGTAGCTGGGCAATGAAGCAAGTGCTGAACTCATGCAGGAAATTCTACGTCTCAAAAACAACTTCGGCTCTCCGGCACAACGCCGAAGAGCCGAAGTTGAAAAACTAGAAGCTAAAAGCTAGCAGCTAGAGGCTATCTTTACGACTTCTTCCCTGCCTTGTATGTGCTCTGGATCTTCTGCCCGGCCGAATCCAGAATGCTCTTCGCATCGACGGCATACGTTCCAGTCGGCGCAAGCTCCAGGTACTTCTGGTAAGCCTCCGCGCAGCCAGGAGGCAGCACGATCTTGTTCGTCTTCGGGTCTACCGTCGCGTTACCCACCAGCCCCTGGCCCTTCAGGTAATAGAGCAATGGATTGGTCGGGTCGGCGGCAATCGCCTTATCCGCCGCTGCCACCTGCGCCGCCGCGTTGCCCGTCTGGTAGTAAATCACCGTCTGATTCTTCAGGTACACCGCCGCGGACTTGGGGTTGGCCGTTGCCGCAGCGTCATACGCAGCCGTTGCCTGGTCCACCTTGCCCGTGCGCGCATACAGTTCGCCCAGTCCGCTCTGCGACAGGCCCTGCACTTCCAGATTCGGCTTCTTCGATCCCGCTTCCATCTCCAGCGCCTTCTTGAACGCAGCCTCGGCCTCGTCGTACTTCTTCAGGCCCAGCTTTGCCTGGCCCAACCGCGCAAAAATAATGGAAACGTCAGTCCGCGTTCCGGCCGCGGTTGCGTCCTTCTGCATGATCGTTTCCACGTCGGTGAACTTCGCCGTTTTGATCTCGCCTACTTTGGCGTCAATTGCCTGCTTGGTAGCGCCTGCGCCCAGCTCCTGGGCCGCCGTCGCCGACGCCGCATCGGCGTCCTTGATGTCCTGCACCACCGCGGCCAGATCAGCATTGAGCTGCTTGGTCAGCGTGTTGGCTGCCATTGCCGAAGAGTTTTTCTGCTTCAGCTCCTGAAGCTGCTTCTGCTGTTCCGGAGACAGCTTTTTAATGTAGTCCGGACGGCTCAGGTCGAAATCCTGCACTATGGACTGACCTGCCTCAATCTTTATGTTGTCAAACTGGTCGACAATCTTGTCCTTCGGCGTAGTCTGATCACGATAGAGCACGCTGTATGTGCCCGGAGCCGCGTCACCCGTATAGTCGCCGTTAGCATCCACCGGGAAGGTGTACTTATCGCCCGAGCTGTCGACCCTGAGGCTCACCGTACCGTTGCCCTGCGCAGTGCCCACTGGATTGGTAATGTGTCCGTGAATCTTGCCCGCTGGGCTGGCATTCTGCGCCACCACTGGCGTTAAAGCCAAGCCGAGCAGGCCGAGGCCCAGTATAAGAATCCGCTTCATAGTATTTCTCCTTGGCAGGCAGCGGCGTCAGCGCCACTCACCCAGATATCGAAACCGGTATCCGCTCCGCGCTCTTCCGTTCCTCGCAGTTGCGGCCGGCGCATCCTGATATAGATGCGCCTGTAGCACTGCCCAAGGTAAATCAATCCCCGCGCCCACTACAAGAGCGCGCAGTATTCCGTGTCTCGCATCACGCCATAAAATAGCTGCATGGCCGAAATCACCATCCGTCCAGCCCGCCGCGAAGATGTCGCGCTCATCCTGCGCTTCATCCGTGCACTGGCCGTCTATGAGCGCGAGCCGGACGCCGTTGTCGCGACCGAAGAGACTCTCCTCGCCCACGGCTTCGGCCCCAATCCCTACTTTCACTGCATCCTCGCGGAGCTCGATGGCTCGCCCGCCGGCTTCGCCTTCTACTTCTTCGATTACTCCACTTGGCTTGGGGCACCGGGGCTCTACCTCGAAGACCTATTCGTTGATCCCGCCTTCCGGGGACTGGGCCTGGGTCGCGCGCTGCTCGAACGCCTTGCCCAGATTGCCATCGAACGCGGCTGCGCCCGCATGAAGTGGGAGGTCCTGGACTGGAACACCCCCGCCGTCGACTTCTACGACGCCATGGGCGCCGAATTCCTCGACACATGGCGTAACGTCCGCCTGAGCGGCGACGCTCTCAAGCGTCTGGCAGGTCAGGAGACTTCAGCACAATGAAAATCCGTGTCATTGGGGGCGGACTCGCCGGCCCTGAAGCTGCCCTCACCGCCGCGCGCCTTGGCTGCGAAGTTGATCTCTACGAAATGCGCCGGATGGTCAATGGCACGCCGCATCTCACTCCCGCGCACCAGACCACCGAATTCGGGGAGCTCGTCTGCTCCAACTCCCTCAAAAGTGAGTCTCCCAACACCGCGCCCTGGCTCCTCAAAGAGGAGATGCGCCGCTTCGGCTCGGTCCTGCTGAAAATCGCCGACGAAACCGCCGTTCCAGCAGGCCACGCCCTCGCCGTCGATCGCGTCGAGTTTTCCCGCCGCATCGAAGCCGCTATCGAGGCCGAGCCGCGCATCCGCGTCTTTCGCAAAGAAGTCACCTCACTCGATTCCGATGAGTGCACGATCGTTGCCTCCGGCCCGCTCACCTCGAACGCGCTCAGCCAGGAGATTCTTCGCATCACCGGCTCCCAGCATCTCGCCTTCTACGACTCCATCTCGCCCATCGTCGAGGCCGATTCCATCGAAATGGAGCGCGTTTACTTTGCCGCCCGCTGGGACAAAGGCACCGCCGACTACATCAACTGCCCCTTCACCCGCGAAGAATACGATCGCTTCCTCGACGCGCTTCTGAGCGCTGAAGCGGCGCAGGAAAAGGAATGGGAAAAGCTCGACTACTTCGAGAGCTGCCTGCCCATCGAAGTCCTCGCCAGCCGTGGCCGCGATACTCTCCGCTTCGGCCCCATGAAGCCCGTCGGCCTCACCGATCCGAGAACCGGCAAATGGCCTTACGCAGCCGTCCAACTCCGCAAAGAAAATCTTCGCGCCGACTCCTACAACCTCGTCGGCTTCCAGAACCACCTCAAGTACGGCGAGCAGGCCCGCATCCTCCGCCTCATCCCCGGCCTTGAGAACGCCAAATTCCTCCGCTACGGCCAGATTCATCGCAACACCTACATCTGCGCCCCGGCGCTGCTGGATGAGTCCCTCCGGCTTCGTCAGCAACCCAACATCCTGTTCGCGGGGCAGATCTCCGGCGTTGAAGGCTACACCGAATCCATCGCCAGCGGTATGCTTGCCGGTCTATACGCAGCGCGCCTTGCTGCCGGAGCCGAGCCCATACCGGTTCCACGCTCCACCGCCCTCGGCTCGCTGGTGCATTACATCACCCACTCCGACGCCAAGGACTTCCAGCCCGCCAACATCACCTTTGACCTGCTGGAGCCGCTCGAAGAAGACCTCCGCAAGAAAATCCGCGACAAAAAGGAGCGCCGCCGCATCCAGTGCGAACGCACTCTCGCCGCCTTTGACGCGTGGAATGCCGCGCAGCTTCAAAATGCCTGACGGATCGCCGGGAACCTTTCCAGCCTCCGCAGTGTCCAACGTAGAAGGCAGCTCCCTGCCCCACGCTGTACCCTTAAGGTTGGAGTTCTTCATGCGTTTCCTTGCCATACTCGCCTGCGCTGCCACATTCACCGCTGCCCAGGCACAATCCACGCCGAAGGCCCAATCGCCAGTACCGCCGGCTGCAAATGCAGCCCCGCAATCGCCCGAGAAACCGCTGTTGCCTGGCGCCTTTGCCGGTTGGGTGACCAATGAGGCTCCCAAGACCGTCTCCGATCCCGCCCAGATTGATGCCGCCAACGCCGCGCCGCTCAAGGAGTACGGCTTTGAGAGCGGCATGACGGCCACCTACAAGCGCGATGATGAAACTCTTACCATCAAGGCTCTGCGGTTTCCTGACGTCAGCGGCTCCTTTGGCGCGTATGGGTTTTATCGCGACGCCAAGTGGCCGAAGGAGCAGATCGGCTCCGGCGCGGTTTCGAATGGCAACCGCGTCGTTTTCTGGCGCGGAGCCACTGTCATCGACGCAACCTTCTCCAAGGTCCATCCCGAATCCGCTTCCGAACTGCGCGAGCTCGCCGACACGCTTCCCTCGCCTTCCGGCAACAAGGCGCTGCCTCCGCCCATCCTGTCCCTGCTGCCCAAGTCCGACCGCGAGGACCAAACCGCGCACTACGTCAAAGGGCCGGATGGCTTCGCGCTCATCCCCAGCAAGGGCCTGGAAGGACTGAGCCCCCATTACGCGCTTGGGCCCGCAGGTTACGCAGGCTCCGGCGGCGTGCTTCCTGCAAGTCTCGTGGGCTTTGACCGGGATGCGGAAGCCGTGACCGCGAGTTACGCGCTCTCCTCTGGCCCTGCCACGCTTACGCTTATTTCGTACCCCACTGCGCAGATAGCCACTGCTGCAGAAACCCAGATTCGCGCCTATATCCAGTCCGGCGGCAAAGGGCAGACCCCGTTCACCAAGCCGCTTCAGGATTCTGATCAGGCCTCGCTCGAAGTTCGCCGCACCGGCCCGATTGTTGCCCTTGTCAGCGGAGACGCCGTTCCCGATGACAGCCACAAACTGGTCCAGAGCGTTCACTACTCCTCTGACCTGACCAAAATGCCCATGCCCGGCATCTCCGAGGTGGCTAAAACCGGGTCCCTGCTCTACAACATCGCCATGTTTGTAGTCGTTATAGGCGGCGCGGCGGTTCTGCTGGGGCTGTTCCTTGGTGGTGGTCGCGCAATCTACCGCATGGCCCGTGGCAAGCCTGCCTCGTCGATGTATGAGGCTGAGTTCACCAGCCTCGACCTGCGCGAGTAGACGGCGCTATTCGACTTCCAGCACAAGGCATTTGAGATATTCCGTCTCCGGCAGGTTCAGCACTACCGGATGGTCAGGAGCTGCCATGCGACGCTCCAGGACCCGCACGCGCCGATGCGCGTCCGCTGCCGCAGAGGCCACCGTGCCCTCAAGGGCTGGCCAGTCCACATGATGGGAGCAGGAGCAGCTCACCAGAAGGCCGCCCGGCAGCGCCATCTTGAGCGCACGCAGGTTCAGCTCTTTGTAACCGCGGAGCGCACCTTCGACGGCCCGCCGCGTCTTGGCAAAGGCCGGCGGATCGACAACGATCGCGGCGAAGCTTTCCCGCGCATCCGACCAGTCGCGCATGAGATCGAAGGCGTCGGCTGCAATCCAATCGACTTCAGCCGAAATCTGAGCCCGATTGGCCTCAAGATTCCGCTCCGCAATTTCGAGCGAAGCATGCGAAACATCCACGCCCGTTACGCGCTGGCAAGCCCGCGCCAAATGCAGGGCAAATCCACCCTGGTAGGTGCAGACATCGAGTGCCCGGCCTGTCGCCCCGAGCTTTTGCGCCCATTCCGCGGCGGCTGCATAGTTCAGGCGTTGATCAAGGAAGGCTCCGGTCTTTTGCCCGGCATTGGCGTCAAACTGAAACATCAGCCCGTTGAGGTGAAAGCTCGTCTGAGTCGCTGGAACCTCAGGATCGGCAGCCCACAGCGGCGCCAGCGAAGGAACGGAAAGCCCTTCAAGCTCGCGGATGCGCGGATCGGGCCGTTCCAGAATGGATGCCGGCTGCAGCTCCTCGCGTAGTGCCAGGACGCATGTCTCACGCACGTGGGCCGAATCGAGCCCGCGCGCCAGAAGCTGCAGAATCACCAGGTCGCCGTACTTGTCCACTACCAGCCCGGGCAGCTCGTCGGCCTCACTGAAGCAGAGCCGGCAGGCATCGGTGCTTTCATTCATCATCGGCAGCCGTCTTTGCACAGCGGTCCGCAGCCGCTGCCCGAGCTCTTTGAGCCACTCTTCAGGGTCAATTGCCGTACGGCTTATCATTCGCAACGCAATCTGCGAGGAAGGACTGTAGAGCGCTGTGCCGAGCAGCAATCCGCGGTTGTCTGCCACGGGTATCAGTGCGGGAGTTTCGCCATCACCCACCGAAACGGATTCCACATCCGAGGCGTAGACCCACACGTGGCCCGCGCGCAACCGGTCTGACGCGCGGCGGCTTATCCTTGCGCCCAACGCGGGTGCAGGCGCTAACGGGGGCGTGATTTCTGCCGGTTTTTCTTGTTTTTTGCGTCGTGCCGCAGGCTGTTTTTCGCGTGCCATTTCGACCTCGACTCATCCTACCAAGCTCACCTGGAAGCGCCTCTTTACAGCAACGGGAATATAATGAATTATGGCGACTGTTCGGCAGTCAGTGACTTCGGGTGAGACCGGCGTTCCGCAGGGGTCTCAGGGAAATGCCGGACCCCATGCCGAATCCCGTCCTGTAGCCAAACCCAATCCCGCCACCTACACACAGGAAAGAATCAACGAGCGCTTTGAAGCGCTCGTCCGCCATGTGCAGGCCAATCGCCCCACAGAGGATAGTGCGCTCATCCGCAAGGCATGGGCCTTCTGCGTCACGCATCACGAAGGCCAGATGCGCGCCTCCGGCGAGCCTTACATCATTCATCCGCTCGAAGTAGCCGAAGTTCTCGCCGAGATGAAGCTGGACGCCACGGCCATTGCCGCCGCGCTGCTGCATGATGCCGTGGAAGACACGCCTGCCACCAGCGAGGAGATTGCCGCAAAGTTCGGCGATCAGGTGGCGCACATTGTTGAAGGCGTCACCAAAATCGACAAGATTCAGTTCGCTAATCGGGAAGACCGCCAGGCCGAGAACGTGCGCAAGATGCTGCTGGCCATGGTCACCGACATTCGCGTGGTTCTTATCAAGCTCGCTGACCGGCTGCACAATATGCGCACGCTTGAACACCTCAAGCCGGAGCGGCAGGAAGCGATTGCTCGCGAGACGATGGACATCTACGCTCCACTCGCGCATCGCCTGGGCATGGGCAAGGTTCGCGGCGAGCTTGAGGACCTGGCCTTCCGCTATACCGACCCGGTGAGCTACGAGCAGATGAGCGCTGAGGCCGAGTCACGCCGGGCGGAAGGTGAGCAATTTCTGCGCACGGTGGAAGACACGCTCGTTGAGCAGCTTCGCGAAAACAATGTTGAAGCGCGTGTCGAGTGGCGGATCAAACGCCTTTATTCCATCTTCCAGAAGATTGAGCGCGCCAAAGTCAGCTTTGACCAGGTCTACGATTTTCTCGCCGTTCGCGTCATCACGCAGGATCTCGCCGCCTGCTACGCGGTCTTTGGTCTGATTCATACGCTCTGGCGTCCCGTGCCCGGCCGCATCAAGGACTTCATCGCCATGCCGCGCGCCAACCGCTACCAGTCGCTGCACACCACGGTCATCGGCGAGGGCGGCCACCAGTTTGAAGTGCAGATTCGGACCGAAGAGATGCACCGCATTGCCGAGGAAGGCATTGCAGCGCATTGGAAATACAAGGCCCGCGAGGGTTCGATCACCACGCGCGATGAGGAGCGGCTCAACTGGATTCGCCAGCTTGTGGAGTGGCAGAAGGAGATGACCGACCCCAACGAATTTCTTTCAAGCCTGAAGATGGACCTCTACCCGGATGAGGTTTATACCTTCACGCCTAAAGGAAAGGTGGTTGTGGTTCCCGCGGACGGCACGCCGGTGGATTTTGCTTACACGATTCATACCGACGTGGGCCACTCCTGCGTGGGCGCAAAGATCAATGGGCGCATGGTGCCGCTCCGCACCAAGCTCCGCACTGGCGACATTGTTGAAATCATCACGCAGAAAGATCACAAGCCCAGCCGTGACTGGCTCACCTTCGTCAAAAGCCCGCGTGCCCGGAACAAAATCAAGCACTGGCTCAATGAGGACCAGCGCGTGCGCGCAGTCGATATTGGCCGCAAGCTGCTGGAGCGCGCTGCAAAGAAATTCAAGGTTCCGCTCAGCCAGGTTACGGATTCCGATCTCAGCCGCATTTCGAGCGAGTATGGCGTGGCTACCGCCGCAGATCTGCTGGCAACGCTTGGCCAGGGGAAACACTCCGCGCACCAGATACTGAATAAACTCGCTCCCGGCTATACCGATGTGCCGGAAGCAGAGCCCGTGGTCGAGCCCAAGCCCGGCGAAGGAGGCATGTCAGACGCCGTCCGCAAACTGCACCTGACCGGCTCAGACTCGCTGGAAGTGGAAGGCCAGAACGATCTGCTTGTTTATCGTGCGCGATGCTGTAATCCGATCCGCGGCGAAGAGATTGTGGGCTATGTCACGCGCGGCAAGGGCGTGGCAGTGCATGCGCGCGGCTGCCCCAACGTGCAGAACCTGCTCTATGAGAGCGACCGGCGCATCAATGTGGAGTGGGCACGAACGCCCGACCAGCCGACCAGCCGCCTGCAGCGCTTTCCGGTGCGCGTCACCATCTATTGCGATGATCGCGCAGGTATGTTGAAGGAGCTGACCGCTGTGATCTCCGACGACAACACGAACATCCGCAGCGTTGATACTCGCCAGACTGATGATGGCGAGGCTATCGTCGAGTTTGTTGTGGATGCTGAGGATGTGCGCCATCTGAACAAGATGGTTCTGGGCCTGCGCCGAGTTCCCGGCGTCCGCACCGTGCAGCGCAGCCAGCAGCTTTAGCTCTTCAGCACCAGTTTCGCAATTGTCATCAGCTGCATGTTCGAAGTGCCTTCATAGATTTTGCCTACCTTGGCGTCGCGATAGTATTTTTCCGCCGGATAGTCGCGGACGAAGCCGTTGCCGCCAAATATTTCCACACATTGGCTTGCCACGCGCTCCGCTACCTGGGAAGCGAAGAGCTTGGTCATGGCGGCCTCTTTCACATATGGCTTGCCTGCGTCCTTGAGCCGCGCGGCGTTGTAAACCAGGAGGCGTGCCGCTTCGATATCGGTGGCCATCTGGGCCAGCGTGAACTGCACTGCCTGAAACTCCGCAATCGCCTTGCCGAACTGCTTGCGCTCCTGCGCGTAGCGAGCCGCTTGCTGCCATGCGCCTTCCGCCAGTCCAAGCATCTGCGCGCCGATACCGATGCGGCCTTCGTTCAGTGTCTCAATGGCGATCTTGTAGCCCTTGCCTGCTTCGCCGAGCACGTTTGCGGCGGGCACTTCGCAATTGTCCAGAATCAGCTCACAGGTGCTGCTGGCGCGGATGCCCAGCTTGTCTTCCTTGCGGCCCACGGACAGGCCCGGCGTTCCCTGTTCAATGACAAACGCGGTGATGCCGCGATAGCCTGCTGCGGGATCGATCGTCGCAAAGACGATGAACAATCCTGCTTCGCGCGCATTGCTGATCCAGAGCTTGCGTCCATTCAGCCGGTAACCGCTGGCTGTGACCTCGGCGCGCGTCTGCAGGGCGAATGCGTCAGAGCCCGATCCTGCTTCGCTCAGTGCGTAGGCTCCAATGGTGTCTGCGGCCAGCTTGGGGAGCCACGTTCGCTTCTGTTCTTCGCTTGCCCAGCGACGCAGCGCATTCACCACCAGCGTGTTGTGCACATCCACCAGCACGGCCACGGCCGGATCGACGGTTGAGATCGCCTCGATCGCCAGTACAGCGTCAAAGAAGTTGCCTTCCGCGCCGCCGTAAATCTCGGGGACCTCAATTCCCATGAGACCAAGCTCGAAGATTTTATGCACAATCTCGGGAGCCATCTTCTGCTCTTCGTCCATGGTGCGAACGTGGGGAGCAATAGTCTCCTCAGCAAACTGCCGAACGGTGGAGTAAAAGAGATTTTCGTCTTCACTGAGCTGGGTAAGCGGGCCGGCGTGGGAATGAGTCAAGCAGTACATACCTCCGGAATCGGAGTTTATCAAAGGTGTCGTGGAATCCGCGTGCAATGAGAAAGGCAGGCGCCTGTTGAACGCCTGCCTTTCGAGTTTCGTGCTGGTCTTCGTGCTGCTTTGCGGTTAATCGATCACGAAGGAAAAGGTTGTGGTGGCAGTGATCGTAGCTGTCGCCGAGTCCTCCGCCTGGATTGTTGTGGTGTAGGTGCCCTTGGGCGGGTTGGAGACGGTGTTGCCGTTTGTACTGCCGCAGGCTGAGAGCGCCATACCGACGGTGGCCAGCAGCAGGACGGCAACCAGGCCGCGCAGCTTACGTGAGCGCCGTCCGATAAAGCCGATTGCCAATAGTCCGGCAAAGGCTATGCCTTCCGGAAGCAGGCTGCGAGGCTCGCTCTTAGCTGCGATCCGCTTGCCCATCAGCTCGCGCAGTTGGTGCATTCCGGTGCGCTTGACCGCGTCTGCTGTGAGGCAATCGGAGGCATTGGTGTCGAGAACCAGCTGCGTGCTCGCCGCAGAGGAGTTGCCGATCATTACCTCTCCATTGCCCGAGCTGTTGGCGCTTGTGAAGCCGCCGCACAGGTTGGCAAGCGTGTTATCGGAGGAGCCAAAATCCACACCGAGAATCACAGTGCCGGTATAACCGCCGCTGGGCGTCACGAGAATGGTTTCGCTACCCTGGCTGCCCTGGCTCACTGTCAGCGTAGAGGGAGTAGCGGAGACGGCGATGGCCCCGCTGCCGGAGCTGTTGGCCTGCACATTGACTGTCACACTGCCCGTGGACGCGCCGAATGTCGTAGTGGCCGGGAAGCTGGCAGTAATGGTATGCACGCCCGTGGTGGTGAAGGTGTTATTGAACGAAGCGGTGGCTGCGGAACCGCTCGTTGTAAGCGGGTACGAGGTTGCTGTTCCACCGTCGATGGAGACGCTCACAGATCCTGTAGGCACCGTAGTTCCGCTGGCTGCAGAGACCGTAATCGTGAAGGTATCGCTGGTATTCACCACCGGCGCTGCGTTCGAGGGCGTAATCGTCGTTGTGGTGCCGATGAGCGTGGATGTGCTCGACGGCCATGCAGTTACCAGGTTCTTCAGGTCGAGCGAGCCAAGTCCTGTCACCATGTCATAGCCCGTGCCGGCGGAGTAGCCGCCGCTGCCGGGGCAGGGTGATTCCGTGCACTCATTGGTGCCCGTTGTGATGTCATGGAAGGCCGTGGCATACGTGGCGGAGTTTGCGGCCAGCATATACAGCTGCGTGTTGGCGAGACCCTGACCCGTGGTGTATCCGTTGGCCTGATTCAGAATCGCCATCTCGCCAGCGAAGATCGGCGCGGCAAAACTGGTACCACCGGCAATGGTGAAGAAAAAGGTAAGGGAATCATAGAACTGGCCGTTGCCGCAGCTCGCTCCTTGTTGCTGACCCCAGTCGGTTGGATCGCTGCTGCAAAACAGATAGCCGGGATAGTTCGGCGAGGAATACAACGCCACATCCGGCACAAGACGAAACTTGCTGCTGGGGTTTGCCTCCCCCGTCTTGGTGAAGTACGCAGTTTGCCAACTGGGTTGAGCGGTCAGCGTACTGATTCCGCCTCCGCTGGCACTGACACATGAAAAGGACGCCGCGCAGTTGGGGTTGTCGGATGAATTTGTGTTGATTACGTCATCATTCCAGGCGACCTCAGGGATGTAGGAGAGCGCCGAAGTGAGCACAATCCCGTTGCTGGCGCTGGATGCCGAGCTCCAGTACATGCCTACCTGGTCGTTTGCTGCGGTGATCTCCGTGCCACCCACAGCGGTAACATACGCGCTGCTGGCCGGGTAATTTACTGCCACCCCATTCTGCGTCGCGGTAGGGAGGTCGGTGAATCCGTAGCAACCTGTGGCGCCTGAATCCCCCGAGGAGGCAATCACCGTCTGGCCCTGAGACATGGCCTGTGCGCCCCACGATTCAAAGGTCGTGAAGTCAGTCTGCGTCAGTTCCGGTTCGCACGAGCCGTAGCTGATGCTGATAATGTTGCCGATATTTTGATCTACGGCATACTGGTAGGACGCAAAGACGCCTAGATTCGAGCTTGCGCCTGTGTAGACAAAGTTGATGGTTGCTCCGGGAGCTGTTGCGCCGGAGTATTCGACGTCCAGGTCGCTCTCACCTTCATCGCCATCCGCATTGATCGCAGAGGCGCCTGTACCGGGAACCAGGGTCATGGTCGGGTCTTTGACTGTAAGGCCTGCCGCCTGCTGAAAGTTCTCAATGTCGCTATTTTGAATAGCCGACTGCCCCATGATGGCAATGGTCTGGCCTGTGCCGTTGTTTCCCGCACCGATGAGCGGGTTAATGTCATACGCGACCTTGATATCGCCGGGAGTGAAGAATACGTCCTCATCGCCATTGGAGTCGACGACGGTATAGAGAGGCCTGGCGGGCTTTGCCAGCAGCTTTCTATGGACAAGCATCGACCGCGGCTTAAAGTCATTGAGGCCCAGCACGCCCGAAACCAGCGGAGCTACGGCGGTGGGAATCGAAAGCGCGGTTGAAGGCGCCATGTGCTTGACGCCGGCCAGGTTGTAGTAGTGCATCTCGGTAGCGAAGGTCTGCTCCACGCTCCCAGCCGTGCCGGAGAAGTGAATCGCATTGCGGCTGCGGCTGATGGAGTCTACGGCGAATCCCTGTCGTTCAAGCCAGCTCTGCACCTTTTCGATGTCAGCATCGGCGACTCCGAAGCGCGCTGCAAACTGATCCGGCGTCAGCCACTGATGGAACTGCGGCGAGCCTGGAGTCTGTTGCGCCTTGAGCAACGTCTGCAGATTTGCTTCCTGCGCCGCGGAGCGACTGAAGGAGATAGTGACGCCGGTCAGCCTGGTATCGGCAGGAACGCGGCCTGCATCGAGCTGGGCAAGCGCCAGAGGGTGCTTTGAGCCTGGAAGCACGGATTGTTCACTGCTGTTGATTTCCGCTGAAATGCGTACCGCAGGGCTCTGGGCGACCAACGGACCAGCCGTTAGAGCCAATGCTGTAATTGCGCACCAGAGCTGCAACCGGGGGCGAAGCTGCCTCTGCTGAAAAAATGCATCTATCATCTTCATGGAATTTTCCTTGTGGCCTTACCGTAGATCGAGGAGAGGGGCTTACGTTGAGCCCACACAATCTATCTGGAGCCTGCGATCGAACAAATTCGACAGCGCAGAGCTTCATTCAGCTACTTCTTTCGGGAGACATGGACGAGAGCAGACTGAGAATCCCCCGAGTAAATAGACTCTTCTCTGGGCACAAAGTTGTGGTGACGGAGTTTTTGCCACAGCTGTACCCAAACAAAGGGCCTGAAATGTGCCCCTATTCTACTATCAGCAGATTCGCCTTAGCCTTGCCTCGGGCCACGAACCGGTTGGAGCGCCAGGCAATGGCCAGCTTTTCGCCACGCAGCAGCTTGCGAATCTGCCCGCGCGCATGGTCCGCCCAGGGGCCGTTACGGTCGAGCCGGACGTAAGACTGCCAGTGACGCAATGCGCTGCGCCGCTGCTCCTTGCGCTCATAGGCGAGAGCCAGATTATAGTGCGCGTCCGCATATTTGGGAGAAAGCACGACCGCCTGGCGGTAGGCCTCGATGGACTCGTCCGGCCTGTCCAGCTCATCCAGCACGTTGCCCAGATCGAAAAATGCCAGCACGTACTCGGGATCGGCCTTGGTGGCGCGGCGGTAGAGATCTTCCGCACGTTCGTATTTGCGCAGGTGGAAGTAGATGGTGCCGAGATTGATGTAGGCCGGGGCGTAGTCCGGATTGGAGACGATGATCTCCTCATATATAGCCATCGCCTGGCGCTTCTCCCCGGCTTCCTCGGCCTGAACGGCGGCCAGGAAACGAGTCTGCACGGGTGATGTGCTTGCATTGGCGCGGCGAAGCGGCTGCGGGGCCTTGGCGGCCTCTTTGCCTGGAACGTGCTCGAAGTCAAAGACAAGCTGACGGCGGATGGGATCAAAGATGCCGCCGAGATGGCGGAAGACGATCTGCTTGCCGGCACGGACGGCGGTTGCTTCCTGCAGCGGATTCGCCATTCCGGAGACGGCCTGCATGGCTGTAATCGAGTGACGAATTGAGGAAGCCGACACATCCTCGGCTCGAAGCAAGCGCAAGGTTCGCAGCGGGCCTAGATCCTGAACGGTGTAGCTCTCGCGCGCGGCGATGAGTCCGGCGCGTTCCCAACCCTGAAGCTGATGCGGTGTGATTTGGAGAATCCGCAAAACGTCGTGGCGGCTGAAGTTCTGGCAAGCGCTGATTTCAGCGGCGCCTGCCTGACTCACTTGACCTGGGCGGCTAAGGTACTGGCTCACTCGTCTTTGCTCCCCTGGTTTCGTCTGACGCGACCGAATCTCGATTACGATCTTCGCTCCGCCTGGACATTGCGTGGATCAGGAGGAACCGCTCTTGCTGCGATTATGCCAAGAATAAGCGTGGATAAGCTGTCCTGAATTAAGACTGAGCAAAAAAAGCTGGTGGATAACAGTACCTGACTTGGTTCACGAACTCAGCTAACCCGTCATCGGAGGGCTTCCATCCACTCCTGTTTGGCGCGGGCCATCATGGCGTCGCGGTCCTCTGGCAGAATCCAATGCTGACGGATCAGTTCATCGACGGCCTGGCTGTATCGGGTTAGATAATCTTCTTCGCTGGAATAGCGCTCGGCGATTGAGAGACGCGGGTCGCCGGTTTTCTTCCGCTCCTCGGCGTTTTTTGGGAAGGCGATCCACGAGCCCTCAAATGCGAGTCGCTCGGCAGGCGCTCCGATGGAGGGATCGCGGAGATTCCAGCCGGTGACCGTGGCGAGCGGGATCGTGATTTCGGGAAGGCGAACGCCGTCTTTTTCGTTGCCGTCGGCGTCGACCTGCGGCACCAGGACAGGAAAGGCTGCGCTTACTTTGGGAGGCTGGATGGTGGCAATTCCCTGCTTCCACTCGGGTCCGAAATCGAGATGGACGGCTCCATTGGCTTCATATGGGAGATTCACGCCGGGAAGTTTTGGGAAGTTGTACTTTTCGATTGGGGCGAGCGTGCCGTCTGCGATGCGCGGATAGCTACTGGGCGGTGGCTCCGTGCCGCTGCGTACCCAGGCGTCCATATTGGTGATCATGGCGCGCCAGAAATATCGGACTGGCAGAGGCGATTGCGGCTCCTGTCCGTCGCCGTCGCCCTTTCCGATTGCCAGCGGCCATGGGCCGGAGAAATGCTGCAGGCCGGTCAGGTGGTAGATGCGGACATTGCTGGAGATTGTTGCGTCGCGCTTGCCGTCTGCGGTGATGTGGATCAGGGCAGCGGCGCGGCCCCAGTATTCGTAAGAGGTATTGGAGAAGAAGATTTTCGGAGCTGTTTTGTCTGCTACGGCGCGGTCGAGGAGGCCGGCCTTCTCGCCGGTTGTGGGGTCGGTTTCCGGCTCGTCTGTGAAGGGGAATATGTCGACCGGATAGAAGACCGACGATGTTGGCTGCGCGTCACGCGAGGGCTGCGCGAAACGGTAATTGAAGTTTCCACGGCCGGCTCCGGCTACGTGCGCGAGGACCCCATCGAGCGCCATGCGGCCTTCTTCATCTGTGTTGAAGCCCTGATAAAGGAAGTCGCGGAGAAAGCGACCGTTCTGCGAGATACCCTCTCCGTAAACGCGCGCGGCGGGTGTGAGTGTGTTCGGATCGTGCTTGGCCCAGGAGGCGAAATCGCGGAAGGCTGCGAAGCTACCGCCTGCGACTACCGGATCGGAGGCGACGTAGACGTACTCGTAGATTTTGCCTTCTTCGAAGCCGCCGTCGAGATGAATGAAGCGGTCGCTTGGAACGAGTTTGCCATCGACTGTATGCGCGAACTGCCATTGTGCGCGCGGGATGAGCCGGCGTGGAGCGTTGCGGGAGTCGCGTACGGTGAGGGTGTTTCTCGCGTCGTCAGGGGCGCTGACGGCGTACTCTGTGCCGCCGATGTTGCCGCCTGTGAGATGGCCGAGCGGAATTTCAGGCATGGGTTTTGAGAGCATCAGGTCTCCGCGCACGAGGCCTGTGATGGTCTTGCCGTTTTCCCTGGCAATGGGCGCGTGAAAGCCTAGCGCTCCAGCTCCGGCTGCATCCCACTGCCAGCCGAGGGTCACGAAGGAAAAGCCCTGGCGCAGGAGCCATGCGTCTCCGGCGTCTTTGGCTATATTCCAGTCACCGCCATCGACGAGGTGAATGATGCCGCTGCGGCCGCGGTTGGGATTTTCAAGCAGCAGCGAGCCGTTGCCCAGCTTTGGGTTCTTGGGCTGGATGGCCATGAAATCTGCTGAGAATTCGACTTCGCCATTGCGAAGATTTATGGCGTTTTTGAGGTCTACGATGGCGGCGTTTTGAGGATTGTTTACGGGAATGGAGAAGTAGATGGTGCCCGTGATGCGCTCGTATGCGCCTGCCGCGCCGAAGATTTTGCCGTCCAGTACGTCTTCACGCGAGGCGATCTCTACGCGCTCTACGTGCGCGAATAGAGTTTTTGCAAACAGCGCCAACAGCAGCAGTGAGAGCAAGCAGGAGAGTTTTCTGGACAATTTCCCGAACATGGACGGAGGCTACCATAGGCTGCTCGGTATACCGAGGAGATACAGTCGTCCTAAGTGATAAAGAAAGAACGCGGAAGGATGGAGCCGACGACCGGAATTGAACCGGTGACCTACTGATTACGAATCAGTTGCTCTACCAGCTGAGCTACGTCGGCGCACTCTCCTGATTGTATCGTTGGCTGCTATTTCGGTAAAGTTGTGACTTCATCGTTCGGCTAGTGTCTCTTGTATCGAAAGGGGAACGCCTTGCCCGCGCAGACCATTCTTGGACAGTCCGTGCTGCTTGCTTTTCGTATCGCCCTGGTGTGGGCGGGAGGAATTCTATTTGCCGTGATTGTGAGAGCGGTGCTGCCGGACAATCTTGGCTTCAACATTCACTTGAAAGATGGCGGCATTCTGCTTCCGTTCAGCCGCGTGGCTTTCTGGACGTGCATCTGGGCGGCGATTACGGTAACGGTGCGGGTGGTGATTCGGTCGATGTTGACCGACTTTGGAATTCGGCCGCAGCCATGAAAGGCGATTGGCTCTTATACTGCTTACACTATGGAAGATGATCTGAACGAACAGTGGCGAAAGCTCTCTGAGCACTATGCGCAGATGTACGATGGCGAGCTGGTGCGGCTTGCTGGCCGGTATTCCGACTTGACCAATGTGGCAAGGGAGGTTCTGCGCGTCGAGATGGGGAAGCGTGGGCTGGGCGATCCGGAGAAGCCTGCGGAGGTGCAGCAGGATTCGGGGCGATTGCGATTTGATCGCGGTGTTGAGTTGGATGGTGATGTGGAGCACGTCGACGATGTTGAAGATGGTGCGCCGCCGCATGAGTACACGTGGAAGACGGAGTTGTGTGAGTGCGATACCCGCGAACAGGCTTGGCAGCTCAGAGAAATGCTGGACCGCGCCGGCATTGATAACTGGTTGCTCGATCCGACCCGATACTTCGCTACTCCTGCTCTCGATGTAACTGGCTTTCGCATTCAGGTTGCTGCAGATCAACTTGAGGAAGCGCGGAGAATCATTGCGCAGCCGATTCCACAAGAGATTGTGGATGATTCCAAAATGGAAGTTCCGGATTTCTCAATGGCCAAGTGTCCGCAATGTGGAACCGAAGATCCAGTTCTGTGTACTGAAGAGATAAAAGACGGTGATCGACTACCGGGTACATCAAGTTGGGCGAATTGCTGGCGCTGCGAAGCCTGTGGGAATGAGTGGTCTGATCCCATCGGAGCCGAAGGCGGCAGAAATTAGGACTTAGAAACGGAAAGAGCCGCCCCGGCAATGGGCAGCTCCTTCCTAGGGAGAATAGTTCCAACGGAGGCAAGGCCATCAGAACTTTCTGGCTGCATAGTAGGGTTGCGCGAAGGGCGTGTCAAGGAGAATTCGAAAGCTAAATATATTACTTATTATCAATAGCTTACGCGAGTTGCGGATTTTGAGACGCTGCGCAGGGCCTGACGATCTCTTCGCCTTTTATTCTATTGAATTTGTTGGGTTTTGCCCGTATTTTCTGGGGTTTTTGTCCTTTTTTCCACAGCATATCCACGCGATTTTGACCGCGCTGGCTGAAATGAACAGCGCGGTGAAAATTGCAAGCCCCCTGGTACCTGGATCGGCACGATGCCGGTCGTACTACCCAAGAGCGGTTTCGAGTTGAGACTCTTTGCACCATTTCTGGTGCAGAGGGGATGGGGGAGGGGGGTGGGGGTGGGGGTCATGCGGCGGCTTCGGTGGCTCTGGCCGGATCCTGCGCCACTGCTTTGGCCTCCGCCCGATAGGAGCTGAGGATGACCTGGGCGGCGTAGAGGAGCTTGGGGCCGTGGTTGGGATCAATGACGTCGAGCGCCATGGCGTGGGCGATGCAGGCAGCGTAGTCGCGGACGTTCTGGCGCGAATCGAGTTCGGGCAATTGGGCCAGGAAGGCGTTGGATCCGGCGGCGAAGATGGTCTGCTGAGTTGCAGCCTTGGCGATCTCTTCGCGGGAGTGGCCATGGTGATATGGATTCTTCAGGAGACGGTCGACTTCCTCTTCAGTGGCAAGGAAGAGGGCGAGGTTCCGGGCCTCGCAGCAGCTCTTGAGGGCGGGATTGCGGTACGGGTGGGTGCAGGGCTCGACGTTGTAGCTCATGGCGGTCTCCTTGAGTTTGGGCAGAAAAAGAAACGGCGCGACCTGGAGGCCGCGCCGTCTGTTTTTCTGCTCTATATTGATTGTCGCAAAAGGAAAGTTAATTATGTGCAAAGTGGACGAAAAATGTTGATCTTTAGAATCAGCGAGTTAGAAACTATTTTTCGATTTGGGGCTTGACAAGTTTTCCACAGGGGGTGGACTTGGCCTGTTTTTGTGCTGTCCTACCCGTGCGACAAAAGCAAAAGCAGGTTCTTCGACTCACCACCCCTAAACTGAAAAACGTTTGGGGCCCCGTTAGCTCAGGATGACACTTCATTGGGGTGAGCAGGCTTTGCTCAGGGTAACACTCGTTGTCTTTGGGGAGAGCAATTTCGTCCAGGATGACACTCGTTGTTGGGGCTTCAGGCGCTGCGGCGGTTGCCGAAGAGGAAGCTGAAGAGGCCGGGGCGCTGTTTTTGCGGGAGTGTGGGGGAGGGCTGCATGGAGATGCGCTTCTGGGCGTCGAAGGCTGCCTGGACGCGGGGGTCGAGGCGGAGCGTGGAGACCGGCTGGGGTGCGCGGGCGGTGAGGGGCTGCATCTGGGGGCGCGGCGTCTGGGGAGGGCGCAGCTCCGTCATCAGTTGCTGGAACTGCCGGATTTGGGCGCGGAGGGATTCCACCTCAAGGACGCAGGAGCGGACATAGGCGGAGACGGCGATGTTGTTTTCCACAGCGCGCTTGCGGAGAAGCTTGTTTTCGCCCGCGGTGAAGCGGATGGTGGTGCGGGCGTGGCGGGGCTCGATGATTTCGAGTGGTCTGAATTCCTGAGCTCTGGGTTCCAGGGATTTGGGGGAGGGCTGGATGGCCAGAGCGGTTTTGGAGGCTGGTTTTAGGGGTTGAGAGTTCCCTGCCCTGTTTGCTTTGAGGGCCGGGGTGCGGAGTGCGTTCTCGTAGCTGAGGGAGGCGAGATCTTCTTCGCCTGCCTCGGCTGGTTCGGAGGATGCGTACGTGCCGGATGGCTCGACAGCCGGATCGGAATCCCAGTCGGGCAGATCTGCGAGCCGGGCCAGGAAGGCTGCGAAGCTGTCCGGCTGGATGCCGGGGTTGGGGGAGGGTGCGAATGCTGTCGAGGTCTGCATGAGTGGAAGCATAGGACGGAGTTTGTGTACTTGAGCGGGAAATTGTGTGTGGGTGGGGTGGGGGTGTGCCGGTTTGGGATTGGGTAGTGGGTGGTGCCGGATTGGGAAGGATCAGGGTGGTTGGTGGTTTGTTCTCAGCCTGACGGTGGGAGAACGAGCGGGAGTGCTGTCCCACCCATGGCGCAAAAACGCGCCATGAATGGGGCGCCCGAATTTTGTAGCGCGGATGGGAAAGGCAAAGGCAAGAACAACCGCAGGTCCTTCGACTCACCACCCCCGAGCTGAAATACGCTCGGGGCCCCGTTCGCTCAGGATGACACGCATTTTTTTATTTAGCGCTGTTTGATTGAACGGGTAGAAGGTTAGGCGACGCGGGGGGTGGTTTGTGGGAGAGGGAGGATGCGGTTGGGAGCGCGGAGGAGGCGGGAGATGTCGGCGGCGGGCATGGGGCGGGCGAAGTAGAAGCCCTGGCCGTGGCTGCAGCCCATCTGGCGGAGGATGGTGTATTGCTCCGCAGTTTCTATGCCTTCGGCGATGACGCCCATGTCGAGGGCGCGGGCTAGCTCGATGATGGTGCGGACGATGTGAAGGGCCTGATCGCCGTCCTGGAGACGTCCGACGAAGGAGCGATCGATCTTGAGGGTGTCGAAGGGGAAGGAGTGGAGGCTGGAGAGGGTGCTGTAGCCGGTGCCGAAGTCATCCATGGAGAGCGAGACGCCGAGGCCGCGTAGGCTGCGCAGGACCTCAGATGCGGCCTGAACATCGTGGATGAAGACGGACTCTGTCATTTCAAGGCCAAGCTGGCGGCCTGTGGCTCCGGCCTGGAGGAGAAGCGAATGGACGTGATCCTTGAGGCCGGCGCGGAGAAACTGGCGCGCGGAAAGGTTTACACAGACGCGGAGCGAACCGTTGTCCGGGCTGTCCTGGGTCCATGCCTGAATCTGCGAGCAGGCTTCGGCGAGGCCCCAGTCTCCGATGGAGTGGATGAGACCGCATTGCTCGGCGTGGGGGATGAAATCCATGGGCGGGACGAGGCCGCGCTCGGGATGTTGCCAGCGGATGAGAGCTTCAAGGCCGACGATGCGCAGGGTATCGATCTCGACCTCAGGCTGGTAGTAAAGTACGAATTCATTGCGTTCGAGGGCGTGGTGTAGATCTGAGGCGGAGGGCCAGAGCGGGTGCGGGGCGGAGCGTCCGCGGTGTTGCGAGCGGCGCAGGAGTGCGGGCTGGCTGGCGGCGTCCCTGAGGCGGAGACGGCGCAGCTCGACGTGGCTCGATACCATGGCGGCCATGTCTTCGAAGGTTTCGATTTCAGAGGGCGTGAGCGGGGCGCGGGGCGTGCCGTGGAGCAGCGTGAGGGTGCCGACGATGTGGCCGGCGAGACGGATGCCCGCGCTTGCGGCGAAGTGGAAGCCGCGCTTGCGCATTTGAATGGCCTGACTGCTCTGTTCCGCGGTGCAGTCGGGAATGACGATGATGCCGCCTTGGCTGTGAACGAGATCGAAGAGCGACATGCCGCGAGGGAGTTCATCCGGCCCGTGGCCGTAGTGCGATTTGACCCAGAGGCGGGTCTGGTCGGCAAAGCCGATGGTGACGGCGTCGACGTGGAAGAAGTCGGCGGCGAGACGCGTGATGGCGTCGTAGGCGGGCTCGGGCGGCGTGTCGAGAATGCCGGCCTCATGCAGAACGGCGACGCGGGCGATCTCTGTTCCGGTTGCCGCGGAGATCTGCTTTCTCTGCTCAAGTTTGGTGGCGCCTGCTTGCGTCATGGATGATCCTGCTGCTCCCCGCCTCCCCTTTCTTGCGAGGTCGAAGGCATATTTCTTCCAAGGTAGGAATTCTTGCGTGGTGAGTTTATCGGCCAGGAGCGGCGTTGCGTGAGATTACTCAGGGACATGTACCTGAGGTAACCAGGAGGGGAAATTGCGCCGATTAGTGTCCCGATTCGGTCCAGAGTCAAGCCCCTTTTTATTTTTTCAGTAACTACGCGGGTTCGCGCTGCTGTCCAAAGAATTATGGACAGCACACTGTGGACAGCCCGCCGCGCAGCGGCGGGCTGGTGCGCCGTGCTATGACGGCGTGTGGCACGGCCAATGTGCATTGATGGCCTGTAGCGTCAGGTCGTAGGCTGCGCGTTGCTCTTGTGCGGCCCACCCGTGAAGGCAGCCCGTGGAGCAGAGGTAAAGCTGTGTGCGACCGCCGACCGCGACCGGCAGACGCAGGAAGATGTGAAGGCTACCGACTGGCTGACCGCACCAGACGCAGGGACGAAGCGAGGCGAGAGAAACGCGTGTGCTCATAGATGGCATCCCTGCACCGCCAGTCAAGGGCGGAGCGCAGCGGAGTGGCGAAGCCACGCGAAGCGCCCTTGACCAGGTGCTACACGATTGATCGAGCACACGCGCGACCGAGCCGCGCCGCGCGGCAGCGCCGCAGGCGCAGCGGTGAGCGAAGCGAATGTCTTTTACAGTCGTTTACGGTTTCTGCAAGCGCAGCGCGCAGGGCTGCGGGCCGGTTTAATCGGCCCGCACTGAGCCGAAGGCGAAGCGCGCGGGGGACGCGGGTGCGCGACGGATGGAGCGCAGGGAGTGAGCAGCGAAGCGGTGCGCGAACGACCGGCCCGCGAAGGGCCGCGCGGCCCGGAGGGGACGCGAGCGAGCGCGGCGACGAAGGAGCATGGAGCGAGCCTGGCGCGTCGGAGTCGCGCCGGGCGAAACGAGCGCGCTACGCGAGCGGGTGAGTTAGACGCGCGCCCCTGTGCGGAGTGGGCCGCGCGTGAGCGTGGCCTGCGGAGCACACAAAAAGGCGCGCCGCCGAGTAAAGGTTTGGTGTATTTATAGGCTTTTCGGGCTCGTGTATCTATAGCGCGTTCTGGTGTTCTAGCAACGTCGCCAACGCAATCCGCGTGTCCATCAGCCAGCGCCGCATTGAGTTGGGCGACACCGAAATCATGGCCGCAAGTTCACACTCGCTGATGCCGTCACGGTGAGCCAACAGAAGCAACACCTGATTTTGCTCAGGCAGCTTTGAGAACGCGCGCTCAAAGTCGAGCACTCTCACCTGGCGCGCGTCGTAGCTGCGCTCATCGCGCCGCTGAAAGCCGCGATGCTGGTAGTTGTTCCCTCTGCCGGACACCAACTTTGCGCTGTCGTAGCACCAGCGCCGAATCGCTGCGATGACTTTCACTTCGATGATGGACACTCGACCTCCAAGCCTTGCTGCAATTGCTCGGTCCACAGATCGAGCAGAGTTTTGCGCTTAACTTCCGTGCTGGTGGGGTTGGCCAGCCAGTGCGCTGCCCCGGCTGCACTGGCTGGCTGCGCGGCAATGTCGGCATGAGCAACCGACGCCAGCGCATCTTCGGCTTTCGTTGTCATGGGCTGAGTGTGGCACAGGTTGTGGTGTCTTGCAAGAGATACCACAACCTGTGGTAGTCAGCGCGGCCTTTTCGGGTCCATGAGGATGAGTGGCCGGATGACCGTCTGGAGGCAGGACGCGCAGCAGAATGGGCCGAACTCCACATCCGGCACATGAGTGCGATGGCACACCGGGCAGCGGACCACCTTGACCTCTGGCTTTTTCTTCGGGCTTTTGACGATGGGCATCGCTCTCTCAATCTGCCGGGCAAAGCGCCAGGAGGCGCGAGGCGACGACGCGGACCTGGGAGTACATCTCGTACGTGGTTTCGGCGACGGCTGCGTCCCAGATGTCCTCTGCCGCGCGGCAAAGGGCATGGGAAAGCAGCGCCGCAGCGGGAGATTGCGGCACCAGTGCGCCCATGACTTGAGGGGTGGGGGGTGGGGTGGTCATTTTTTCGTTCCTTTCGTCTGGTGGAGGGTCATGGCAACCTGTGCCGCGTAAAGCAGTTGTGAACCGTCGCGCCCGTTGAAGACTTCCAGCGCGATGCCTTGCGCGACGGCGGCAATGTGCGCTTTTATGGCCGCGCGGGAGTCCATCTTGGGCAGCGCCAGCTTGTAGGCCACCTGTGCCATGCGTAGCGCCTCAGCTTGAGTCTTGCCCTTTTCGATTGCTACGCCGTGTGCGTGATCCCAGGCGTCTTTGCAGTGCCGCAAGGCCCGTTCGATGATTGGTGTGCGGTCCCGCTCGTTCAGGACCGCATGAAGCGTGTGGATGGTGTCTGCCTCAGTTCGTTCCACCAGTGCCGATGCGATGGCCGGTCGTCTCATGCGATTTTCCTTTCTGAGTTAAAGCGCACGGCCTCCAGCAGGCTGGCTTCTACTGGCTCCCGGTCGTGGTCAAGATAGTGAACGGTTGAGCGCAGCGATTTGTGCGCCAGTAGATTTCTCACTGCGTTCAGGTCACGTGTGCGCCTGTAGACGGCGACGGCGGCGGCGCGCCTGAAATCGTGATAGCGGAGGTCGCGTTCGATGCCGATCCGCTTGCGCCATCGACTGTGGTAACGCCGCACGGTGTCTGCCCCGACCACCTTGGCATTGCCATGTTCACTCCACAATTGCTTGACGAATGGCTCGTTGCTGTCCAAGTCGCACTCATCGAGGACTGCTGCAATGTCTTCGGGAATCGGGATGGTGATGGGCGTTCCGTACTTTGTGGTTGTCCTGATTTCGCGCAGCCGCGAATCGTAATGCTCCGGGCTCAGCTTGACCGCTGTTCCGCTTCGCAATGCCAGCACCGAGCAAAAATGCAGCATGAGCCTATAGCCGCGATTACGGCTCTTGTTGACACGGTTCCACTCATCCTCTGTGGCCACAATGTTCCGAGGCCTCACGTTCAAAAAGCGAGTGAAAACATCGCTGTGATCCACAGTCCCATGCACTTTGTGCAGCCACTTGAAGACGCGCTTAGCGGCAGAGACATACAGCGCCTTAGTGCCTTGGGTGTATGGTGCAGCCTCCAGCCTTGCGCAGAACTCCGCTATGTCTGCCGCCCGGACCTCACGCGGCTTTTGCCCGCCCATCTGCGCGATGATGCGATTGATGCTATTTTGCTCACATTTTTTGCCACTGTATGCGACGCGGAGGATGTGGCTAAGAGTGCCTTCCGCGTCTGATGAGGGCGGGCAATTTGCTTTTGCTCGACCTCATAGGCGTGGGCAGCTTTGGCTGATGTGAAGGCTTTGCGGTGACGCTTGCCCTTCTTGTCGCGCCAATCTGCGAAGAAGCAGTTGCGCTTGTCGTCATAGAACATGGTTCCCCGTTTACCATGTCCACCGCCCCGATGCTGGACAGCAGTGGACAGCAAGCCGGTTTTGATTTAGCCGCTCGTTATGCGGCTCCCGGTCTGCTGTCCTTTATCGGCCCGATTCGGTCCAGAGGAAGGTCATTTCGTCGGCGTGGTCCTGGACTGCCTGCTCGACGCTGATGCCGTCTGAGTGGCCGCCGGCGAGCGAGTAATGGAGCAAGACGGGCCGGCCGCTGGTGCTGGCGGATTGGACGAGCGGGGTCATTTTACGGGCGTGGAGCGGGTCGACGCGGGTGTCGGAGTCGCCTGTAAAGAACATGATGGCGGGGTATTTCGTGCCGGCCTTTACGTTTTGGTATGGAGAATACTCCAGGAGAAACGGGAACTGCTTTTCGTTTTCGGCAGAGCCGTATTCGGTGGTCCACTGCGGCCCCTGCTCGAACTTTTGATAGCGAAGCATGTCGAGGAGCGGGTAGCCGCACCAGACGGCAGCGAAGAGCTCGGGATGCTGCGTGAAGGATGCGCCCATGAGCAGGCCGCCGTTGGAGCGGCCGGTGATGGCGAAGTGCGCGGGCGAAGTGTACTTGTTGTCGATGAGGTATTGAGCGGCGGCGAACCAGTCGTCGAAGACGTTCTGCTTTTTCTCGAACATGCCCTGCTCGTGCCATTTTTCGCCGTACTCGCCGCCGCCGCGCATGTTGGGCAGCGCGAACCAGCCGCCCTGGCTCATCCACCAGGCCCATTCGGGGTTCCAGTGGGGAGTCATGGAGAGATTGAAGCCGCCGTAGCCGGACATGAGGAGGCGGATGGAGCCATCCTGCTTGATTCCCTTTTTGCCCGCGATGAATATGGGGATTTTGGTGCCGTCTTTTGAGGTGTAGAAGGCCTGCTTGAGGGTGTATTCGGCGGGGTTGAAGGGGATTTTAGGCTGCGCGAAGATGTCGTGCTTACCGGTAAGGGTGTCGAGGCGGTAGAGGGTGGGCGGCTGGATGAAGGACTCGAAGCTGAACCAGGCGTAACGCTGGCGGGGGCGGCCGGAGATGCCGGAGGCGGTGCCGATGCCGTCGAGTGAGACTTTTCCGGCTGGTTTGCCGGCGAGGGTGTAGGTGGTGATGTCGGATTGCACGTCGTGGAGGCGGCGGAGGTAGATTTTATTGCCGGCGATGGAGAAGTCGTCGGTGACATCGGTGGACTCGGGAATGATCTGCGTCCAAGAGTCGACGACGATACCGGGATCGGCTTTCATGAGGCGGTAGTTGGGGGCTTTGTAATCGGTGAGGACGTACCAGGCGTTTTCGGCGCGGATGGCGGAGAAGCGGGAATCGACGCCCCAGATGAGGGGTTCAAAGAAAGTGTCTGGTTTGCCAGAGGCAGGCTTGGTGAGGTCCTTGAAGACGATGTCGACGCGACGCGCGGGGACGCCGCGATTGACGGTGACGACGAGGTAATGCTGGTCGTCGGTGACGGAGGCGGAGAAGAGATCGATGGGGCCGAGCGGCTCGCCGCGGAACTCATGGCCGAAGAGAAGCTCGTCCCTGGTGGGGCGCTCGCCGAGTTTGTGTTCGTAAAGGAGGGTGCCGGTGCGCTTCTGGATGGTGTAGAAGAAGGCGGTGTTGTCGGGCGTGAAGGCGACGGAGCGGTAGAGGCCGGCGGGGAGCTCGTCTTCGAGGGTCTTGCCGGTTTTGACGTTGTAGACGTGGAGGGCGGTTTCGTCGGCTCCGCCCTGACGGAGACCGTAGATGAGCAAGGTTCCATCGTGCGAGACGGCGGAGAGCGAGACGGAGGTGTTGGGGTCGCGGGAGAGCTGGGCGGGGTCGATAAGGCGCTCGTCTCGTTGCGTAGAGACGGGGCCGGTGTATGTGCGGCGGATGTAGATGGAGGATTGCTCTTCTCCGGCGAGGCGTTTGGTGAAATACAGAGCGCCGTTGCGGTCGATGGGTGTGGACCAGCGGGCTACGTGCTCGAGGGCGTCTAGGTCATCGACGACTTCCGAGCGGATGTGGGCCTGCTTGAGATAGCGCTGGGTGTATGCGTTCTGCGCTTCGATGTAGGCGCGGGTGTCGGGGCTTTTTGCGTCTTCGAGCCAGCGGTAGTTGTCGACGATCTTTGTGCCGAAGTAGTTGTCGAAGACGGGATTGGATTGGGTGGCGGGCGGTGCGGGGAGGGTGATGTTGTCGCGGCCGTGGATGGCTTGCGCGGATGCGGGAATGAGCGTGCTGGCGAAAATGAGAGCGGCGGCGACTGGGCGCATGATGGGGTGCTCCGCGAGTTTTTTGATTGGGAACAGAATACAGAAAGACGGGGACTGAGGGGTTAGGAACTAAAAGCACGCGGGGGCTAAAGCCCGGTCGCTTTTCAGTCATTTTCGGCACGACTAAAGTCGCGCTCTGACACGACGCTATCAAGGATAGCGGGTTGCTATCCCACCCATGGCGGATGAAACTGCGCCATGGATGGGGCAGCCGGCTGTGGTGGTGGAGCTGACGAAAGGCAAAAGCAAGAACAACCGCAGGTCCTTCGACTCGTTTCGCGCGGAACGCGCGAAACTTCGCTCAGGATGACAAACCATATTTATCGCTCAGGATGACACGCTGGTGGGGGCGTGTGCCTATGTTCAGGATGACACGCCTTAATGGGTGGGAGGCTCCGTTCAGGATCACAAACTTTTGTGGGAGAACGGGTAAATGATGCGCGCGGATAAAATCTAGGTTAGTGATAGAGCAAGGTTCAACCGGAGAGATAGCGCGGCCTGCGGCGATGCCGATGTGGAAGCGGGTGCTGGGCGTGCTGCGGCCTTCGCGGGCGCATACGGCTTCGACGGCGACGCTTCTGCTGATGGTTTCGACGCTGGTGTCGAGCCTGATCGGGCTGGTGCGGACGCAGTACATTGCCCATAAATTCGGCAGCGGCATGGAGGCGGATGCCTTCAATGCGGCGTTTGTGCTGCCGGACATGATTATGTACTTCCTGGTGGGTGGCGCGGCTTCAGTGACGTTTGTAACGATGCTGACGCGCTACCGCGATTCCGCGCGCGAGGCTGAGGCTGAGCGATCGCTCTCTGTGATTCTGACGACGATGCTGCTGGTGCTGGGAGCGGCGATTGTGCTGGCCGAGGTGCTGGCTCCTTATTACGTGAAGTGGTGGTTCAGCGGCTTTAGCCCGGACAAGGTGGCGTTGTGTGTAAGCCTGACGCGGATTCTGCTGCCTGGGCCGTTGTTCTTTTTTTCGGGCGGATTGCTGGGCGCTGTGCTGCTGGTGCGAAAGCAGTTCACGATCCAGGCGATCACTCCGCTGATTTATAACCTGGGCACGATTTTTGGCGGCGTACTGCTGGTGCAAAAGATGGGAGTGTCCTCACTGGCGCTGGGCACGACGGCGGGCGCGTTTTTGGGGCCGTTTTTGCTGAACTGGATCTTTGCGCGGCGCGCCGGGACGCGCGTGAAGCCGATGTTGGACTGGAAGGATGAAGGGCTGCACGAGTGGGTGAAGCTTTCGCTGCCGCTGATTGTGGGCGTCTCGCTGGTGACGGCGGATAGCTGGATCATTACCCACTTTGCTTCGTCGACCGGTGGCGCGATTTCACTGATGAATTATGCGAAGCGGCTGTTTGCCGCACCAATGGCGATGCTGGCGCAGGCAGCGGGCGTAGCGACGATGCCGTTCTTTACGAGCCTGTGGTCCAAGGGCAAGCGATTTGAGTTTGCGACGGGTGTGGCGGACTCGGTTTCACGCGTGGTGTCGATGGGATTTCTGCTGGCATCCGGGTTGATTGCGCTGGCGATGCCACTGGTGGACCTGTTGTTCCGGGGCGGACGCTTTTCACGCAGCGATTCCGGATGGTTCGTGATGTACTTCTCGATCTTCTGCTTGTCGATGTTTCTCTGGTCAGCGCAGACGATTTATGCGCGCGCGTTTTATGCGGCGGGAAATACTTTTACGCCGATGGTAGCGGGAACGATTGTGACCCTTGTTTCGCTGCCGATTTATGCGGGCATGTATCACTGGATGGGCGCGACGGGGCTGGCGATTGCTTCCGACATTGGCATTACGCTGCAGACGGTGACGCTGGCTGTGCTGCTGCATCAGCGGCGGATGGTTTCACTGGCCGGGCTGGACTATGCGGAGATTGGGCGGTGCGTGCTGGCGGCATTGGCTGCGGGCGGCGCGGTGTGGCTGGTCTTCAGCGTGGGTATGCGCGTGTTGATGCATGCGCTGCATCGGGACGGGGGTGCGACGAGCCGGGTGGGCGATCTGCTGGTGCTGGTGGCGGGGAGTGCGCTTTGGATGGCTGTGGCGTGGCTGGTGCTGGAGCGGATGGGGTCGACGCTGCCGAGGGTGGTTTGGAAGAGGTTGGGGTTGGCGCGGTGAGTTGTTCGTGGTTAGTGGTTAGCCCGATGGTGGAGAGCTAGCGGGAGTGTTATCCCACCCTTGGCGCAAAAACAAAGACGCGCCAAGAATGGGGCACCCGAGTGTTGTGGTGGGTGGACGAAAGCAAGAGCAAAAGCAACCGCAGGTCCTTCGACTCGTTTCGCGCGGGACGTGCGAAACTTCGCTCAGGATGACACTTCTTTTATTGCTATTGGGGCATTGAATTGAAGACACACGAGCCCTGCCTGAGCAGGGCTCGGTGAACGAGCTGTAATGTAAACGCGGCGGTGAGCCGCGGGGACTGCGTTTAGACGGTGGCTTTGGCCGGCTCTGCTGCGGGAGCTGCCGCCTTACCCTGCGCGTCTGACTTGCGGATGTCGATGCCGCCCTTGAAGAAGGCTCCGTCTTCAATGCTGATACGTGCTGCCGAGACGTCGCCGGTTACGGCGCCTTCCGCGCGGATGTCGACGCGATCGGTGGCCGAGACATTGCCGCGGACCTTGCCGAGAACGACGACTTCACGAGCAGTAATGCTGGCTGCGACCTGCCCATTGCGGCCGACAGTGCAGCGGTTGCCGTTGAGCACGATGCTGCCCTCTACCTTGCCATCGATGGTCAGCGATTCCGTACCGGTGATTTCACCCTTGATGAACAGCCCCTTGGTAATGGTGGCCTGCTCACCGGAGACCGCGGCAGTGGCGCGCGCGGGCTCATGCGAAGCCACTGGCGGCGCTGGTGAGCGCGGGGCCTCGGGGGTGGGGGTGGCATTCGGGGTCTCGGGCTGGCTGGGTTTCCACATACGATTCAATGTAATTCCTTTCCAATAACTTCCAAAATAAGATGGCGACGGGGGAAAATCGTGCGAATCCGCGCGGCTGCTGCCATTCTACTCGGGTTGACGCGGTATGCGCCCGGGACGCTCGCGGAAAAATATTTGAAAAGGTGCTGAGCAAGATACTGCTGTGCACGTCGGTTTCGGAGTGGGAATAAGGATGGATTCTGGGTTCAGGCGGGCTGCGTGGGATGGGTTTTCACCAGCAGCAGCGCGGCTGTGAGCCAAAGGATGGCGGCCATGATGAGGCTGGCGCAGAGTGTGCGTGTTCCGGAATCAGGGATTAGAGAAGATGCGATCATGCCGAGCAGGGAGAGCGCTCCTGTCCAGTAGTAGAGCGGCACTTCAAAGAGGCGGGCCAGGGGCAGGAAATGCAGGCCGATGATGACGGCGGCGGCGATGGGAATCCAGTCGCCGAGGCCGAGATGGTTGAGGAGCCCCGCTGCGAGTCCGATCAACAGGCCTTCGGCTGTGAATATGATTCCGAACCACATGCCGGCACGTTTGCCTTTGGCTGCAGCGATGGGGTCGTCAATGCTGGGAATTTTTCTCCAGGAGATGAGGCGCTGGAGGCATAGCGTGATGAGTACGATAGCAACGACAATGCCGGCGGGGATGGACCAGATGGGATGCGCGTGCCAGAGAGCCAGGGCGAGAATGCACCAGACGGCTCCGAAGAGTGTGAGGATGGCTGCGCCTGCGATAACTCCGCGCGCGTGGGCGACGGTGGACATGGGCTCACCATACATGAGTTGTTGGGTGGAGGCGAATTTTGGTCGTGGGTCAGTTTGAACGCGGGGGCTAAAGCCCAATTCTTATTTCAGCTCTTTTCGGCACGACTAAAGTCGTGCCCTGACACAAAAGCAATTTGAGTTGAGACACTATCGGTGTTTTTTTGGAGTTGACTTGCGAGCCGAGAACGGCGGGGGCTGTAGGCTGGTGCTATGACGGATCGAGAACTGATTAGCCGCATTGCGCGGTCTGCGGGTGGCAAGGCTGGATACAAGCAGCTGGTACGCGAGCTGGGGTTGGGCGGCGGGCGCGAGCGGAGGCTGCTGCTGGAGCAGCTGGCGCGGATTACGGTGTGCGGCGAGCTGGTGAAGCTCGATCGCGAGCTATGGGGCGTGCCGGGGGCTGTTGCCGGCTCAGGCGGAAGCGGGTCAGGTGGGAACAGGCCTGTTGGGGGTCGCGACAACATGGCGGCGGGACGGCTGGATTTGCATCGCGATGGGTATGGGTTTGTGCGGCCAAACCCGAGGCAGCCCTCGGGAATTACGGACGATATTTTTATTCCGCCGGATGAGATCAATGGCGCGATGCAGGGCGACCAGGTGCTGGTGGATGTGGGTCCGCCACGTAACGATGGGCGACGGGTGGGGCGCATTACGCGTGTGCTAACGCGGCGCAATGCGACTGTGGTGGGGACGTTTCGGTATTCGAAGTCGGAACGGGTGCAGGGGAATCTTGTGATTCCGTTTGATGAGCGGATGACGCAGCCGATTTTGATTCCACCGGGTGCAGAGATTCCTAAAGCTGAGGAGAGTGTTGCTTCGCATCGCGTGCTGGGGAGTGAAGCGCGTGTAACGGATGCGCATGACGATCTAGATGGGCTGATTGTGGATGTGGAGATTACTAGTTGGCCTACTCCGACCAAGCCTGCTGTTGGCAGAGTCATTGAGGTCTTAGGCTCTCCCGACGATTTTGGCGTGGATGTGGAGATGATGATTCGAAAGCATCAGCTTCCGCGCGTGTTTCCTGAGAATGTACTGGCGGAGGCGCGGAGCGTGGCGCGGCTCGATCTGGAAGAAGTGGCGCAGAGACGCGATTTTCGCGGGCTGCCGATTGTGACAATTGATGGCGAGACGGCGCGCGACTTTGACGATGCGGTGCTGGTGCGTGAGCTGAAGAATGGCGGGTATGAGCTGCAGGTGCATATTGCCGATGTGGCGGAGTATGTGCGCGAGGGAAGCGATCTTGATCTAGAGGCAAGGCTGCGTGGGACGAGTGTCTACTTTCCGGATCGCGCGATACCAATGCTGCCGCAGGAGCTTTCGACCGACATATGCAGCTTGAGACCTGAAGAAGACAGGCTGGTGCTGAGCTGCGTGATGCAGCTTGACGCGAAGGGCAATCTTGAGAGCTACGAGATTGTTGAAGGTGTGATCTGCTCGGCGGCGCGGATGACGTATACGAAGGTACACATGATCCTCTCTGGCGATGAGGAGATGCGCGCGCAGTATCCGGAGATGACGGAAGATTTTGAGCTGATGCATCGGCTGGCGATGCTGATGAACAAGCGGCGCAGTGAGCGCGGGTCAATTGATTTCGATTTGCCGGAGCCTTTGATTGAGTTTGATGAACAAGGGCAGATGCGCGGCGTGACGAAGGCCGAGCGGACGTGGGCGAACCGGCTGATTGAAGAATTTATGCTAGCGGCGAATGAATGCGTAGCGACCTGGTTGGAGGATCTGGGCGTGCCTTCGCTATATCGGATTCATGAGCGGCCGGAGCCGCGGCGCGTTGTGGAGTTTGAAGAACAGGCGGCGAGCTTTGGTTATTCGCTTGGTCTGGGCGCGCTGCCGGTGAAGAAGATTCAGACACGCGGGGATCGCAGAGAGGCTGAGCGCAGCGGACGGAAGGCGCGAACGCATGAAGTGGCGGAAGAGATTGCGGTGACGCCGCGGATGTACCAGAAGCTGGCTGGGCGGATTGAGGGCAAGCCGGAGGAGCGGATTCTGAGCTACCTGATGCTGCGGTCATTGAAGCAGGCGAAGTACTCGGAAGCGAATGTGGGGCACTTTGCGCTGGCTGCGCCGAGCTACACGCACTTTACTTCGCCGATTCGGCGGTATCCGGATCTGATTGTGCATCGGATTACGAAGGCGCTGCTGCGGAGGGGTGTGAACGGCGAGGGTGAGATTGCGGCGGGGAGATTGGATTCGCCCTGGACGCATGTGAATGAGGGGCTGCCGGGGGGGATTGTGCTAGCCCACCCTAGCCGCAAAAACAAAGGCGCGGCGAGGATGGGGCACCCCATGCCTAGCGATTTGTTGGAGCCGGTGATTGCGGAGGACGAGCTGGCGCAGATTGGCGATGAAACGAGCTTGACGGAGCGGCGGGCGGCTGAGGCTGAGCGCGAGTTGGTGGAGTGGAAGAAGGTTCGGTTTATGCAGGACCGCGTGGGCGAGGAGTTTGCCGCGCTGGTGCTGAATCCGGCGAAGTATGGGCTGTTTGTGGAGTTGACGGACCTGTTTGTGGAAGGGCTGGTGCCGATTGATTCGCTGCGCGACGACCGCTACACGTGGCGCGAACATACGCACGAGATTGTGGGCGACCGGTGGGGACGGGTTTTTCGCGCGGGACAACGTGTGCAGGTGATTCTGGACAAGATTCTGGCGCAGGAGAGGAAGCTGCAGTTCTCGATTGTTGAGGAAGGGATTCCGCTGACGGGCGCGAAGCCGCGGAAGACTCCTGCCGCCACGAAGACCAGAAAAGGCCCAAAGAAGAAAAACAAGGATGGTACGCCGCGAGTGGCTCCAGCTGCGCCGAAGCGCAAGAAGCCCAAGCATACAAAGCGCAAAGGCAAGCGGCGCTGAAGGAATGCGTTCAGCGCCGAGCCTGAAATACGAAGCGCGATTAGGAGTTTGCCTGCTTCTCGGCGAAGTTGCCAATGACGGGGATCTTGTACATCACGCCCTTATAAGCGTTGATGATGGCGAGAAGCCAGAAGATGAAGAGCACGATCATGCCGAGGAAAAGGACGAGCCATCCAAGGATCGGAATGATTCCGATGACCCCGAGCACAAACATGCAGAGACACAGGAAGACGTTCTGCCAGGCATGGAACTTGATGAACGGGTTCCTGTTGTATGGCTCCATCACGAGGAAGATGATGGCCGGGATGATGGTGACGTAGGCGAGCGCGCCTGCGGAGTTGTCAGAGAGGCCTGAGGATGCGGGTACGGGAGTGGGAAAATCGGACACGGTAGCTCCTTTTAATTTTTGGCAAATGCTTTGAGGGCCACGCGGGGCCGGGAAATCTACGGGAGGGCCTTTAGCTGTTGGCCTGCTTTTCTGCGATGGCACCGATGACAGGAATCGAGAACTTCTTGCCGTTGAAGGCCTGGATGATAGCGATGATCCAGAGGATGAAGAAGCCTACACCGACCACAAAGCCAAGCAGCGAAATTAGCAATCCCAGGCCCAGGGTGCCCCTCAACACAATCGTGAGGATCACGTAAACGATGTCCCACGCAATGACCGCGCCGGTGAGCAGGATGGATTGCCAGGAGTGGAACTTGATGAACCGGTTCCTGTTATAGGGCTCCATCACCAGGAAGATGATGGCTGGGATAAACGTGAGGTAGGCGAGTCCTCCTGCGGAGTTATCCGAGAGGCCTGAGGAACTGGTTACGGGTTGAATCTGGTCTGTCATTGCGTTCTCCAAGAGAAGGTACACTTCATGCCGTGGGAGCGTGAATCCGGAGGGACGGCATTTCAATCTGATAGGAGCTGGTGCGGTAGAAATGCTCCGGTCCAGCGCGCATGTGTGCGCAATTCGCGAATGGATGGCATCCTGTCCGATTTCGGTACAGGCACCATCTTCGGATTGCCCAAAGATTGTGTCGATGGCATTGGAAACGTTACAGATGACAGAATGGAACGCCTAAAAATGGAAATCTTTGGACGCCCTCAGGAAACAGGGAAAAATGGGGGTTGTCAAGAATATTCTAGGGATGCACGGGAGTAACCATCGAGTTATAGCTGTACGCAATCCTTCGTACAGGAAGGATTCGCGGGAGTCGCTGCATGATGCTGCTCATCCCATACAATGGCTAAGGAGAGTTTGAACGATGGCGCACATGGTTTTTTGCGTTCGCAACAAGCGCGAGATGGAAGGGCTGGACGAGCCACCCTTCGACTCAGAATTTGGGCAGAAGATTTTCAAGAACGTTTCGAAGGCGGCATGGGGTGAGTGGGTGGAGCGGCAGAAGATGCTGCTCAACGAGTATCGTCTGCAGCCGTGGACGCCGCAGGCACAGCAATTCCTGGTGGAGCAGATGGAAGAATTCTTCTTTGGCGATGGCTCGGCGCTACCGCAGGAGTATGTTCCGCCAACGCAGTAAGGCGCCGTTGGCGCTTTTACGTGGAGAAATTTGCGACCAAAGCGTCGATGCAAGTTTTCAGGGTTTGTCTGCATATCGAATCGCTTTGCTGTTGTAAACTGATAAAGACCCTAAAGAGCCGGCTCGTCCTGGGCCGGCTTGATCGTGTCGGGACGTGGCTCAGCCTGGTAGAGCACTCGCTTGGGGTGCGAGGGGTCGGCAGTTCGAATCTGCCCGTCCCGACCATTTAGATCAGTAATTTCCATCCTCATCCATTCTTTCCGCTGCTGGAATTGTGGGGATTTGTGGGCCCCTGCGGGGATGCCTGCTGTTCCTCCATATCACCCGCTTTCCACGGGTGGTTTCACAGTCTTGTGGCGTGCCTTGCCCCGCATGTGCGCAGGTGTTCGACCATTCCATCCGTCAGGCGGCTGGTGAGATTCCTGGAATGGATACAGGAGCATCCGCTCCGAATTGGGGCGGCGAGGATGTTGGGCTGGAAAGTCCGGCATAAACCGTGATACAACGCTAGAAGTCGATTTGGTACTGCTCTCCGCACAGGGAGCATTTGCACCGGGGGCATGAACCAATCCCAAGTCGGTCCAACGCAAGGGCATCTCGAAAATTCTCCAAAATGGAAATAACCCAAATGTGGCCGTGAGTACCTGTGCTCGAGTCATCATTAGGGCGATCACAAATCAAGGTTTCGGAGCTTCTGGTGGAGATCGATGGGGCGATCGGCGACCTGCCGTTCATTGAGAGATCCAGTTCATTGACGAAAGCGGTAGAGCTTTTTTCCGGCGGAGGAGAGCTGGGAGCTCGAATGCGGCAGACGGACTGGGCGGCGACGCCGCTCGGGCCAGTCGATCAATGGCCGCAGAGCCTGAGGACGTGCGTCCGTATCATTCTGACGTCCCGTCAGCCCATGTTCATCTGGTGGGGCGATGACCTCATCAACCTTCATAACGATGCGTACAAGAGCATTCTTGGCGGGAAGCACCCAACTGCTTTGGGCCAGCCGGCCCGGCTGGTATGGCACGAAATCTGGGACCAGGTGGGACCGCGCGCTGAATTTGCGATGCGGACCAACGAAGGAACCTACGACGAATCCCTTCTTCTGATGATGGAACGAAATGGGTATCGCGAGGAGACCTATTACACCTTTTCCTACAGCCCGGTTCCAAACGACCAGGGCGGGACCGGCGGAATCATCTGCGCCAATACCGATGACACAGATCGCATCATCAGCCAGCGGCAGATTGCGGCTTTAAGGGATGTTGCTTTTCGGACGGCGGATGCGCGGAACTGGCGCGAGGTTTGCAAGCTTACGGCGGAAAGCCTCAGAACCAGCCGGGATGTGCGGTTCGGATTGATTTACATCTCTGCCGAGAACCAAAGTGATCTTGAGTTAGCCGGAACGGTGCGGGTAGCTGAAGAGGATGCGACTGTGCCGGGGGTGATCCGGCGCGAAGAAGCGAACCGCTGGCCGATTGCCGAGGTGATCCGAAGCAACGATATCCGCATCGTTTCTGACGCTCAATATCTCTTTCCTCAAACTGCGGAAAGCGATGAAGGCGAGTCCGTGGAATGCGCGGCGATCGTTCCCATTTCCCAAGTGGGAAATACGGCGCACAATGGCGTGCTGATCGTCGGCCTGAATCCATTTCGCCTTCCCGATGATAATTACAAGGGCTTTCTGAAGATGCTGGCGAGCCAGATCGGAGCGAGCATCGCTAATGCCGAAGCCTACGAGCAGGAACGGCGGCGCGCGGAGGCTCTCGCTGATCTCGATCGCGCCAAGACCATCTTCTTCAGCAATGTAAGTCACGAATTCCGGACCCCTCTGACCCTGATGCTTGCGCCGCTGGAGGATCTGCTGGCGCGCAGGTCAGAACTTGCGCCGGCCGATGTTGCGAATATCGAGACGACACATCGGAACGGGACGCGTTTGCTGAAGCTGGTAAACACGTTGCTCGATTTTTCGCGTATCGAGGCGGGTCGAATCAGCGCGCGTTATCGCCGGGTAAACCTGGGAGAATATACCGCCGAGTTGGCGAGCATCTTTCGTTCGGCCATGGAGAAGGCCGGGCTGCGCTACACGATCGAATGCAATCTCTCCGATGAGGCAGCCTATGTAGATCCAGCCATGTGGGAGAAGATCGTGCTCAACCTGATCTCGAACGCGTTCAAATTTACGCTTTCGGGAGAGGTGCGGGCGGCGCTGGAATATCGCGACGGGAGAGCGGAGTTCAGCGTTGCGGATTCGGGCGCAGGAATTTCTGAGCAAGAGCTGCCGCGAATCTTTGACCGGTTTCATCGCGTGGAAGGAGCTATCGGGCGAACCCACGAAGGAACCGGCATTGGCCTGGCGCTGGTAAGTGAACTGGCGCGACTGCATGGCGGCGAAGTGCGGGTGGAGAGCAAGCTGGGATCGGGATCGACTTTCACGGTTTCTATTCCGACCGGTCGCCAGCATCTGCCCGCTGACAAGATGGCCGGCGATGAAGATGAACTCGCACTCAGGGAAGGGTCGACTGCATTTGTTCAAGAGGCACTCCGCTGGCTGCCTGATGAGGTATCCGAGGTGGAGGCGGTTGGTGATCCGCTGGGAGCGCACGCGTGTCCGGTATTGCCTTCCGCGGATGATACGAGTGTAGCGAGACCACGAATACTGTTAGCCGATGATAATCGCGACATGCTGGAGTACCTGCAACGGCTTCTTTCGCGTCGCTTCGACGTAACAGCGGTTTCAGACGGCCAGCAAGCGCTTGAGGCAGTTCTGAAGCAGCCACCAGATCTGGTTTTGACCGACGTCATGATGCCGCGCCTGGATGGCTTTGGGCTTTTGCGCGCGCTGCGCTCTCATGCCGAAACAGCGGCAATCCCGATTGTGATGCTGTCTGCGCGGGCGGGCGAAGAGGCAGAAGCCGAAGGGCTGGAAGCTGGTGCGGACGACTACCTGGTGAAACCGTTCACCGCGCGAGAATTGTTGGCCCGGGTGCAAACCCATGTCAGTATGCACCAGCTGCGCACGGAACTAACGGCGCGCGAGCAGGAGCTTCGCCGCAAGGCAGAGGACGCTGAATATCGATACCGGAGCATGCTGGAGAGCATCTCAGAGGCATTCATCTTTGTCGACCGCGATTGGCGTATTTGCTATGCCAACTCCCAATACGCCGCGCTTATCGGGGTCGACATTCCACCGCTGCTGGGTAAGAATCTTTGGGAGGTTTTTCCTGAAGCAGTTGATACCGCTTTTGCGCAGATGTACCGTCTTGCCATGAGTCAGGGCACGGTGAAGCGGCTGGAAGACTACTATGCTCCGCTTGAAAAATGGTTCCAGGTCAACGCCTACCCATCGGCAGACGGACTCTCCATCTTCCTGATGGATGTGACGAATCGCAAGGAGAAGGAACAGAAGCTACTTTTGACCGAGAAGCTCGCAGCTACGGGCCGCCTGGCCGCGACAATCGCTCATGAGATCAATAATCCGCTGGAATCTGTGCTGAACCTCATTTATCTAGCCAGAATTTCGCGGGGGAGCATTGAAAAAATTCGCGACTACCTTGCTACCGCAGAGAAGGAAGTGGCGCGCGTGTCGCACATCGCGCGTCATACGCTCGGATTCTATCGAGATACTTCGCGGCCGGTGCTTATCAACTTGCCATCCCTGATCGACGAGGTTTTGTTAGTTTATGAAACCAGACTTCGGGCGTCTGCAATCGATGTGGTGAAGTCGCTTTCTGACATTCGTCCGATCGAAGCCCTCAAAGGAGAATTCCATCAGGTGTTCTCAAACCTCATTTCGAATTCCATTGATGCGATGCCATCAGGGGGCGCGATCTCTATCTCTGTTAGAGAGGTTGAGGAAGAGATCCATATCACTGTGGCCGACACTGGCAGGGGAATTCCGCAGGAACATCAGAGCAGAGCTGGCGAGCCTTTCTTCACAACCAAACAGGGCTCAGGGACTGGATTAGGGTTGTGGATCGTGAATCAATTCGTAAAGGGCTGGGGCGGCATGCTTCAGATTTCAAGCAACACCGACGAAGCTAACCACGGGACGAGCATTACTATCACCCTTCCCGCGACGTTCGTCTCTCCCTCACAAAAATCAAATCAATCTTCGCAACATTTGATGTGAAGACAAAGGGAATACGATGCTCGACAGATTTACCTATTATTTTGGCGACCAACCTCCACATATTCCGCTTGTGCAAGGTATTCGCCCGGGATCCGATGGCGATCACAGCAAGATTTCAGTGCTGGTTGTGGACGATGAGACACTTATTGCCGACACGCTTGCGGACATACTCTACGAACATGGATTCGAGGCGAGGAAGGCGAACAGTGCGGAGGAAGCGATTGAGATTGCTCTCCGGGTGCGGCCCGACATCGTATTGACCGATGTTCTTATGCCCAGAATGTCTGGAGTTGATCTTGGGATCCGCATTCGCCGGGAATTGCCCGGAACGCAAATTGTTTTGATCTCCGGCCAGGCATCCACGGCCGATCTTCTGCAGAAAGCTCAGGACGAAGGAAATATCTTTGAACTCCTTCCGAAGCCCATTCATCCCGAAGAATTGATCGCGCGGCTAAGAGGCCTGGTGAACTGATGTGCTTTGGAATCAGGTACTATGCCTACAAGTTCCGTGCATGAAACGGACAGTGGCCGGTTTCAGGTGAGTTATCGTCCGGCAATGCGTACTGCTTCCACTCGCGATTCGTTGCTTGACCATAGAAGCCAATGTCTGGGTGGACGGGTATTTCATCGTAGGCGAGCATGCGTTTGTGAATCCGCTGGCGGACTTCAGCTGCGATGGGGGCTGAGGTCGATGGATCGATAAACAGAATGCGCGGCTGAAAGATGATCACGATTCCGGGGCCAAGATTTCTGCTGCGCCGCTGAGTGTAAGTTGGCGATGTGCCGACGGCGAACATCTCGCAGCCTTCAAACGAAAATTCCCAAAGAGGGTCATCGGGGCTTCGACTGATGGCAGGCTGAGAATCGTGCTGGTGGAGAAACTGTAATGTTTGCCAGAAACGATCCACGAATGCGGAATGGCTGGTGAGGCTCTGGTCCGGCTGAAAGAATGCGACGAGGCTGCAGCGCGCGTACTCTGGCACCGCGAGCAAATGAACGAACTGGCGCATGCTTGTGACCATGTTGATGAGTGCGTCTTGCGGGATGAGGGTATAGATCATTTCTCCGCGTAACTCAGCGGTCTGACCAAAGAAACATGGATAGTTTGCAGCGTTGAGCTTTGCCTTGTAATGTTCATAGGCTCTGAGCTTCCAGTCTTCTTTGGAAGATGCGCCCAGGACTGCCTGATCAAGGACGCGGCTGGTCCACTCGGAAACTTTTGTGTCTGATACTGCTGCGCTAATCATGATGCCACCTTGGCAGTGTGAGTTTTCTTTGCACGACGAGCTAAGCGAACCATGCGACGAAAGCCTGCTGCCTGTTGCGCAGCCCATGAGCCGGTGACCATGGCAGGCTCTGCACCCGCGTCGCCGGTTTCGATGGTGCTGTCATTGAATTTTGCGGTTCCAAATATCTGGTCCCACCATGAGAGTGCTGTGCCGAAGTTGCAACTGCGGCGGCCAGCTGCTTTGAGGGCGTGATGCGTGCGATGGAACCGGGGCGAGATGAAGATGTGATCGCCGAGCCAACCGTAGCTGATGCGAGTATTGGAATGCGCCATGCTTGCGATCAGACGCAGACCGAGGATGAGAAACGGAAACTGGAAGGACGGAATTCCGATGGCAAGGCCCACGGCGATGAGCCAGAGGTAGGTAATGGTGTCCTCAAGGATATGAGAGCGCTCATCGGACCAGAAGGTGAGTTGATCTTCCGCATGATGCACGGAGTGGATGCCATACCACCATCCATATCTGTGCGATAGCCGATGCTTCCAGTAGTCTGCGCAATCGAGGATTGCGAAGTTTGCGAAGAAGACCAGGGCAGGCAGGGATGCAAGCCCTGGAATCAGTGTGGTGAGGGATGGCTGGGTGATTGCATGTGCGAAGAGAAATCCATCGAGCTGCTGGCTGAGCCAACTGAACTCGAAATATGCGACGAGCGGAAACAGAACGATGCGGACGACAAATGCGTAGGTAACATCGGCCGCAACGGGATTGCGTTCGGACCAACTTGTGAGCGGCCACAGATGCTCGATGGGTGTGCAGATGAGGATGCTGATGCAGAGTTCAAGAACTCCGCAGCCTGCGAAAAACAGCCACAACGCGAACGTATGGCTCTGCTGTTCCAGTCCGGATGTTGCGAGAAGTGACTGGATGAAATTGATGGCGCTGTCGATAATGACTGCACCCGACGGGCCGGCCTGAGATGCCAAACACATATGCCCCTCCGCGTTCCTGGCTTCCTTGTTCTTAAAAGAGACGAAGACGAGAAACCAGATGTTTGCAGGAAAGGGTGAATTTTATGCAGGGAAACAACGTATTTTTATCAGATCGATATGAAGGAAGGAATTTGAGATCTATCCATGAAAGTGTGCGGCGTGAGAAAGGTTGTTTAGACGTGCATTGGTTTGAAGCGGGAGCCTGACGCTAGCCTGTTCCCTGCGTAAAGTGCAGAATTCACTGCATAGTTCTTTGGCGGAATGCGATACGTGCTGCATTCTGGATAGAATTGAGATGAAGCGGCGCATTGGCTGGCGTGGCTCGCCTCAAATCTCTTCCATGTGCTGATTGTGCGCCGTCAGCAGGAAACGGAGGCACAATGCAAAGTCAAGAGACAGCAACTTCAATCGAGAGCATTCCGCGTTCGCAAACCAGGGGGATGGCAACGTCTGCAGGACGCGCAAGAACGGCACTCAGCGCGTTTGCGGTGATCTGGTGTGCGGCTGGAGCGCTGACTCTGATTACTGCGTATGAATGCAGCTCAATCTTTCATCCGTCTTCCCTTTACTATGCGGTGGTGCTCTGGGGTTGGTGGGGCTTTGTAGCCTGCGCCCTGTGGAAGATCGGCGAGCACAAACCGTTTCTTTCCGGATTTTCTGCGCGATCCATCCTGCTGCATGCGGGTGCTGCAGCCGTACTCGGCTATGCTCATCTGGTCGGCTTATGGAGCCTTGGGTTTATGGGACTGGGCTGGTACGCAGGCTTCGATAAATGGAAGGCCTTTCATGCGCTGCTCTGCATCAACCGCTTTGGGATTGAAGTGCTTGTGTATGGCTTCGTCTTCGGATTGATTGGCATTGTGCAATATCAGCTTCACGCGCAACGGGAACGAATCCGCTCCCTGGAGCTTGAGCGGCAACTCTCCGCTGCGCAACTGCGGGCTTTGCAGATGCAATTGGAGCCGCACTTCCTTTTCAACACTTTGAATGCAATTACTACGCTTGTGGAACTGGGCCGGCAAGAGGAAGCGGTGGAGATGCTGGCTCACCTCAACACGATTCTCAAGAGTACGCTGAAACGCACGACGCCGGAAAAGGTTCCGCTGTGGCAGGAGATGGAAATTGTTGAAAACTATCTTGCCATTGAGCAGGTGCGTTTTGCGGACCGCCTGCGCATTGAGATCAAGGTTGAGCCGAGCGCGCTCGATAGTCTGGTTCCCTGCTTTTTGCTTCAGCCTATTGTGGAGAATGCCATTCGCCACGGCATTGCGCATTGCGAAAGCGACGGCATTGTTGAAGCTTCCGCGCGCCGCGATGGAAACCTGTTGCGCCTGGAAGTGCGCAACAATGGTTTGCGCGGAGGTACGCCGTCCAGACCCGGTAATGGCATTGGTCTGAAAAACACGCGTGAGCGGTTGATACATTTTTATCGCGATGCGTTTGATATGCAGGCTGCTCCGCTTGATGCCGGCGGCTTTCAGGTTGCGATTGCTATTCCTTATGAGCGACGCTGAATGAAACTTAAAACGATAGTTGCCGATGACGAGCCGCTGGCCCGCGAGCGGCTGCGGTTTCTACTTTCCGCGGATGAGGATTTTGCGATTGCCGCCGAGTGCCGCACTGGGAAACAGGTTGTGGACGCGCTGAAGGCAGAGCGATTCGATGTGCTCTTTCTCGATATCCAGATGCCAGGCGGCGGCGGATTCGAGATCATCGAGCAAGTGGGTGCAGCAAACATGCCTGTCACAGTTTTTGTGACCGCACACAACCACTATGCCGTGCAGGCCTTCGAGGTCCATGCTCTTGATTACCTCACCAAGCCGGTAGAGCCGGAGCGGCTGAAAGCTACACTGGTGCGCGTGAAAGAACGCATGGCATTTGAAGCGGCGCGGTTGACGCAGGAGCAGATGCAGTTGGCGCTTCGAGCTCTTCGCGATGAAAACGAAGAACGTCGCGAATATCCAACACGGCTCGTTGTACCCAATGGCACGCGCGATGCTTTTGTGAACATAGATGAGATTGAATGGGTTGAAGCGGCAGACTACTATGCCTGCCTGCATGTTGGCGCGCGAAGCCTCATGCTGCGTGAGACTATCAAGCAGTTAGCCGAGACTCTCGATCCCAGAAAGTTTGTGCGTGTGCACCGCTCCGCCATTGTGAACATTGCGCATGTGCGCGAGATTTTGCGCGAAGGACGGAATGAAGGCTGGGTCTTTCTCTCGAACGGTCAGCGCGTGAAGATGAGCAAGGCTGGCTGGCAAAATCTGCTGAGCGTCAGCCGCTCCTGATCCGGCCTCATTTCCATTTACGAGCTTTGCGCGGCATTTTATCCTTTGCCGCACGCGCATAGCTTGCTCCCTGCATGAATGCAGGGCTCCACTGCAATCCGCTCGTTTTCCCTGTTCACTTCCGCGAGTGTGATGCATGGGAGGTTGCTATTCCATGAGCAGCGAGTTACGGAAACGATGCCGGATCGACTTAAAACTACTATTTTTGTTTTCCGCATTGTTGCTCGCGCCACCTGTATACGCGCAACCGACGTGCGTTGAGGGATTGCGTGTCGAAGGTATTGTTACTGACCCAAGCGGAGCAGCCATTTCTAGCGCTCAAGTGCGATCCGCTGACAATCAGCAAGTCGGCACGGATACAAATGGTCATTTCGTTTTTACGTGCGTTCCTGCAAGCTCCGCTGTGTTCACCGTGCAGGCGGATGGGTTTGCGACGGCTACTGCACGTGCGAGCGCAGCTTCGGGAGGAATCGCAGATCTCACTGTGCAACTGACCATTGCTGACGTGCAGGCAAGCGTGCAGGTTACAGCTGACGTGGATACCATGGACCCGGAGCGCGGCGCAGGCACAACTACGCTGTCAGCCACAGATGTGCAGCAACTTCCTGATGATCCGGATGATCTTCTCCAACAGCTTCAACTGCTAGCGTCTACCGGCGGCGGAGCGGCGACATCCGCTACTGTTGTGGTGGATGGATTTCAGAACGGCAGCGCGATGCCACCGAAGAGCGCCATTGCGTCTATCCGCATCAATCCCGATCCGATATCGCCTGAATATCAGCGGCCCGGCATGGAAGGCGGCCGGATTGAAATCATTACAAAACCAGGCGCCGATAAATATCACGGCGCTGTCTTCTTCACCGACAGCAACTCCATCTTTAACGCTACCGATCCGTTTTCCGTAACCGCAACCCCCGCGGGCAAGCGCCGCTATGGCTTTGAGTTTGGAGGGCCGATCCTCTCGCAAAAAAGCGGCTTTTCTCTGGCGCTTGAAAAGCGCGACATCAACGAGTTCAACGTGGTCAATGCAATCACACTCGATGCAAACCAGAATCAGGTTGTGGAACAAGAGACCGTCGCAGCGCCGCAAGAGCGCTGGATTGGCTCAGCGCGTGCCGACTGGCAGCTGACAGAGAAGAATGCTGCCGTGCTTTCATACTCCGGCGATGTGAACAGTCTCGGCAATCAGGGTATCGGCGGACTGGTGCTGCCCGAGGCAGGTTACTCGAACTACATTGCGGAGTATGACCTACGTTTTGCCGACACCTACACCGTTAGCGCCAACATGCTGCATGAGACGCACATTGGCTATACATGGAAGCGTACGCAGCAATCACCCAACTCTACTGACCCTGCGCTGCAGGTGGAAGGTTACTTCAGCGGTGGCGGGGCCACCAGCCAGAACCTGAACAACCGCGAGCGTGATCTTGAGATCGATGACGACATGATGATTACACGAGGCGCGCATTCACTTAAATTTGGCGCGCAGTCGCTGGGCTTCTTCATTCACGATTACGATCCTGACACTTTTAATGGGTCTTATATCTTTGGCGGCGGTAGCGCGCCGGTGTTAGACCCTAACAACAATCCAACTGGCGCGACTACTACCATTACGCCGATTGAGCAGTACCGCCGCGCGCTACTGAAGCTGCCCGGCGGCGCACCGACTACATATCAGGTGACTAACGGAACGCCGCTGGTTCCGTTCACGCAATGGCAGCTTGCTCTCTACGGACAGGACAGTATCAAGTTACTGCCGCGACTTACTGTCACGGCGGGGCTTCGCTACGCTTTTCAGACGACGCCCGCCAGCTTTAACAACTTTGCACCGCGCTTCGGCCTGGCATGGTCACCGGACAAGAATTCCAATTGGACGATTCATTTCCGCGCCGGCATCTTTGAGATTCCGCTCACTACGACGTATGCGGCACAGGCTTATCGGCTCAACGGCACTCGCCAGCAGCAGGCTACGGTCTACTCGCCGAGTTACAACGACCCGCTTACGCCCGTCTCCGGATCGATTCAGGTTGGTACGATCTGGCAATTCGCCCCAAGCTCTGAAGAGATTCCTGTGAGCGAATATGCGATCGGCATCGAGCACGAGCTGCCACATCACTGGCATCCTGATTTCTGGTACACGGGCTACTCAGCCTGGGGTGATCCGCGATCCGTGAACGTGAATGCGCCTATGGTTGCCAGCATTACCGGGCCGCCGCCTGATCCTACGGCCGCGCTTCTGGCACCGCGCCCTGGAGCGGCCAATCTCAATATCTTTGAGTATCAGAACTCCGCACATAACCGCGGCGGAATTATCTCCGTGGGAATCTCACAGAAAAGCTACAAACACTGGACGCTGAATCTGGGCTGGTGGGCCGCTCACTTTCACACAGATGGCGATACGCCGCAATCCAGCTATAGCGATAAGGGCGAGTCTGCGCGCACCGACTGGCAGTCAAGTGGCGCGCTTGTGGAGAGCGAGTTTCATCTTCCGTGGAAGATGAACTACGGCATCTGGGCTTATTGGCATTACGGAACGCCCTATAACATCACCACCGGAACCGATGCCAATGGCGATGGCACTTTCAATGATCGTCCCTCTTATGCTTCGGCCCTGGGCAACGGAACTTATGCCACGCCCTTTGGTTTGATGACGGCCAACGCTGTAAATGGCGATGTGCCGCGCAACATTGGCACGATGCCTACCATTGTGCACACGTACTCCAACCTGAGCCGCGATTTCAAATTCAGCTCCGACAAGGACCGTCCGCGCACACTGACGCTGAATGCGCGCGCCGCGAACCTGCTCAATCACACCAATGTCACAGCCTTGAACACGGTGCTATCGTCGGCGGCTGTTGGACAATCTGTTGCGGCTGAGGCTGCACGGCGCGTGGAGTTTGGAGCTCGCTTGTCGTTTTAAGCCAAAACGGCACCGGCGCGAGGTTAGACCTCGGCCCACTCACGCAGCAGATTGTGATAAATGCCGGTCAGTTCGACGAGCGAGGGATGCTTCTCCATATCCATGCCGACCTTCTGAATGGCTACGTCGAGATTGAGCAGAAGAGTACGGTGTGCGTCATGGCGGATCATGCTCTGAAGCCAGAAGAAAGAAGAGACGCGGCTGCCGCGTGTGACGGGAAGGACGCGATGCAGGCTGGTGGATGGATAGAGCACCATGTGGCCCGCGGGCAACTTGATTGAGTGCGCGCCGTAGGTGTCATCAATGATGAGCTCGCCGCCGTCATACTCTTCAGGGCTGCTGAGAAATAACGTGACGGATAGGTCGGTCCTGATCTGCTCGCCGGTCATAGGGATGCGGCGGATGGAGTTATCCACGTGATTGCCGAATGCGTGTCCACCGTCATAGCGATTGAAGAGAGGTGGAAAAATCTTTGCGGGAAGAGCCGCTGAGATGAAGAGAGGGTTGCGGTGCAGGGCCTGCACGATGCGCTGGCCAAGCGAGATGGCGACGGGGCTGGTGTCCGGCAGTTGCATATTGTCTTTTACGCGCGCGGACTGATAGCCGGCGGTGACTTTTCCATCGACCCAATCGGTGCTATCGAGCTCGTTGCGAAACTGAACCACTTCTTCCTGGCTCAGCACTTCAGGAATCTGAATCAACATTGTCCTACCTCAAACAAAATTACGACTGCTGGCTCTCAGACAGGCTGAGCGCGAAGTCTTTGATTTCGCCGTGAGAGAACGTGGCGAGAAAGGCTTTCATTTTGGCCATGAACGCGGGCGTTGCTGTGCCGGGAATCTGGCGGAGCCAATGCAGCGCGCCGAGGAGGTCGCCCTCCTGAAGGAGGAAGCGCGCGTAGTTGAACTGGCCGCGGAAGTCTCCGCCGATTGCGGCCCGGCGATAGTGGTCGCGTGCGATTGCACGATCACGGTGGACTACCCAGCCATCTTCATAAAAGCCGCCGAGGATGTTCATGGATTTCGCGTGACCGAGATCCGCTGCTTTACGAAACCAGTACAAGGCGGCCAGTTTGTCTTCGCGAATGCCGTCTTCCCCAAGCGTGAGCAGAGTGGCGAGGTTATACATGCCCCAGTCGAGACCACGCTCGGCGGCTTTACGAAACCATTGTTCGGCCATATAGGAGCTTCGTGCGACGCCCCATCCCTGATCGAAGCAGCGGCCCACCATGTTGACGGCCATGAGATTGCCGCCCTGTGCGGCACGCTCAAACCAGTGCAGCGCCGCTGCCGGATTGCGCTCGATAAGTTTGCCATCGAGTAGCATTTGCCCATAGAGAACCTGTGCCTGATGCACGCCGCGGAGAGCCGCGGCGCGCACCAGTTCCAAGGATTCTTCATTCTGTTGCTGCATCATGCGGACTACCACTTCATGTTGAGGCCAAACAATGCAGTGCGGCCCGGCCCTGGAATGGCATAGTGCGTCTGGTATGCCTGCTGGAAGTAGTACGTGTTGCCAACGTTCTGAATGTTTAACTGCAGGTTCAGATGTTCGTTGAGTTGATAGTTGGCATAGATGTCCCCGCGGACATATCCCGGCACCCACTTATTGTTGGGCTGGCTGCCCCACACCTTGGTCATGGCATAGATGCCGCCGCCGGCGTAGAGCCGTGGAAGAATCCGATAGTTGCTGGTGACGCTGACGCTATGCCGGGCTGTGTTCGGCATGGCCTGGCCGTTGGTCGTTCCATTGGCCGCTCCCGCGCCGCCGGCGTTTACCAGGATGGCATCGATGTAGTCGTATCCACCTGTGAGCTGCCACTTCTTTGTCACCTGACCGCTGATGCTGGCTTCCGCGCCGAGCGAGCGATCAGTGCCGGCTGCGGCAATGGTTCCATCCGCCTGCGTGATGCGGACGTTCTGGATGTCCATGTGAAAGAAGTCGATGCGCACCAGAGACCCGCCACCGGAGAGTTCCCGCTTGGCTCCGAACTCTTCCTCGCGGATGAATTCTGGCTGTAATAGATCGTTGTTGATCGTGCTCAGGTTTGAGGTATCCACGCCCTGGGCAAGCGAGCTGCCTGTAGGAATGGCCGCCGTGCTGACCGTGCCGTAGATGCTGGTGGCATTGTCCGGCTTGTAGATGAGGCTGGCCAGATAGGTTCCTATGTTGTTCACCACCTCCTGGGTCGGAATCGCGGTCGCGGACTTCGCGGGCGTGAAGGTGGAGTCATAGTGGTCATAGCGCCCGCCCACCGTGCTCTGGAAATGCGAGTTGAACTGGATCGTGTCGAAGCCATATACGGACTGCGTTACAGACTTCGAATGCGTTGGATTGTGATTCAGCGGGAGGGTATTGGCCGCAGTCCACGCATCGTGATAATCGGGCGCGAATAGCAGCGTACAGTTGTATCCGGAGGCCGCTCCGGCTCCATTTGGACAGCTTTCCGTACCACCACTGAGGTTTGTCGAACTACTCACGTTGTAGGCATCGTTGTTGCCACGTTCCGACGAGAACTCCATGCCGGTTGCATAGGAATGCTTGACTTTTCCGGTCTTGAAATCTCCGGAAAGATCCGTCTGGTTGTCGGACGTAAAGACCGTGCTGACACGGTCATTGATGCGACGGAAAAGCAAGCCATAGTAGATATTGCCTTTGCTGTCGTCGGGCAGCGTCCATACATAATCCGTCTCCGTACGCTCATAGCGGTACGAGTCGCGGAGGAGGGCATGCCCATTCCAAAGATCCCTCTCTACGCGCCCGGTGGCGACCTTTGCAGTGGCATCGTTATGGTCACGGTCCGTCACGCCCCAGAAAATACTGCGATGAGGGACCTTGAGCGGAGAACCGTCGCCGGGCTGGAGGACGCGCTCGCCGGGATCGTTCGTCGGCACGGCGCTGGGATTGTTGTACGGGATGCCGGAATCGGGCATGTTGTTTGAAACCAGATGGTAGTAATCGAGATAGGCGCGCGTAGGACCGCCCAGGCCGATGGCGAGGCTCGGAGCCACGCCCCAGCGGTTATTGTGGACCGCGTCGCGGCCTGCCACATCCGCGTCATGCCAGACGCCCGTCAAACGGCCGGAGAAGAGGCTGTTCAGCTTCGCATTGGCATCAATCGTTCCACGCTTATAGTTCGACGTGCCCGGCGTGAAACTGCCCGCAATAAAGTTGTCGCGGCGCGCCATCTTGCTGTTCATGTTAATGCTGCCGCCGCCGGTTCCACGGCCACCATAAGCTCCACCGGGGCCTTCTTGCACTTCGACACTCTCTATATCGAATATCTCGCGCGACTGCGCCGCGATATCGCGTATGCCGTCGATATAGGTGCTCGACTGAGCGTCCATGCCGCGAATAAACGGGCGGTCGCCGAGCGGGTTGCCGCCTTCGCCCGCGCCGAAGGTGATGCCGGGAACGGTGCGCAGCGCTTCCATTAGAGTGCTGGAGGCGGTGCTCTGAATTGTCTCCTGTGAAATCACCGTGACAGTCTGCGGCAGGTCGACCAGAGGCGCGGTGTATTTGGGAGAGGGCACAGCATCGGCATGGACTTCGACCGTGCTGTTGTCGCCGGTGACATTGAGGGCCACACGGTCCGGGCTCTCAAAGCGGGCCGAGACGCCGGTGTTTGCCAAAATATGGGTCAAAGCTTCCTGCGCGGAGAGGATGCCGGTGACTCCGGGAGACTGCAGGGCTCCGATCTTGTCAGAGGCGAGAACGAAGGAGATGCCGGTCTCTTTTCCGAGGGCGGCAAGAACTTCACTCAGCGTGCCCGCTGGAATCTTGAAGTTGTGGACTGTCTGGGCGGGAGTTGCCTGATTGCTGCTGCCGGGGGCGGGGGCCTTTCCGGTTTCCGAAGAGTCTTTGACGTCTTTGGCTACGGGACTCGCGTCGGCGCTTTGTGCCGTGAGACCGACAAGTGTAAGCGCTGCCATGGCGAGCAATGAGCCGCGTTTCTTACGGGTTACAGGCGAGGCGAGGGAGTCGCTGGAGGATTCTTCGGCGGGGGCGGGCTGGCAAGACGTTGCTCCGCGAAATTCAATCCCCATGCCTTTCCATGCGCGTACATCCACTCCTTGAAAGACCCTTCCTACCAGACCGCTTGTACTTTCCTTCATGATGGCTTCCTTATTAATTTTGAAAAACTGCTTTTAAAACAGAGAGATAGGTAGATTTCTGGAGTCTTATATACGACCGAAATTGTCGTATATAGGGTCACAGAAATACGACCTAATTTGTCCTTATTCAATATAAACGCGGCAGGCGGGAAATGCGACCCTTTTAGTCGGAATCTTATTGAGGTGTCTCACAATGGAAGAAGACCCCCAAAATGCGTGAATGGCAGTCCTACTTCAGCCGCTTTTGAAATGAGATCTCAGTGACTACGCGGACCTGGGGGGACCGTGGCTGTGGCGCGGCTTTGGAGGTAGGGGAGGGCGCGTAATTAAGGATGTGCCATGCCCGCCGTTTCCGGACCTGAGCATGGCTTTTCATCGTTGTATTTTGTTGGACACTGCACCGTATACGCGGCGCGGTGATGGTTACTCGGCGGAGGGTATTGTGCCTGTTACGTTGGCTGCAACGGATGCTATGACAACTGAAGAAAAGCTGGCCATTGTAGCTACTGTGGGAACTGAGAGTGGGTTGGATCCGGATGCGATGAACGGGCCGAGCGCAGCCGCCGCCGTGGTGGTGGTGTCTCCACTCACGCTGGTGATGAGCCCTGTCAATCCGTCGGTGATCTCATAGTTCACGTTGTTGGCAGGAATCAGATTGATGCCTGCATACATTGGCGACGCAATGGTGGGACCGGGAATGCTGCGGACCAACGCGCGGTGTTCCGACTCAACGCCGAGAATGGACGATGCCACCTTTGCGTAGAGAATCAGGTCAGCCTGGGTCAGATTCGACCCGCTCATTGCCGGATTGGACTGAGTTGCGCTGAAACCGTTAAAGCCGGCGGCCATGGATGCGAACTCCTCCACTGCGGTCATGTATGCACCGATGAAGGCAGTTTCAAGAGCGATCAGCACGGGCAGGAAATTTGTCAGAGCGGAAAATGTGTTGGCAGGATAATAAAACGTCTGCGGCACACCAGCTGCCGCGTCTCCGCTGCCGTCTGTCGCAAGGCCGAGAAGGGAGCGAAGCAGTTGCGCGTGCTGAACCTCTTCAAGGAGAGCTGCCTGCAGGTAGGCAACATTGTCGGACTGTCCACCGGCGCTGATGTTGATGGCCGTGCCACCACTTCCGGCAAGGTTTGGATCGGTAATGACACCGGAGCTGGATAGTGCGGTGTAGTACGTGGTGATGGCGAGGCTTTCAGCGATGAGCGCGGCGGTGAAGATGTTTGCTGCCGTGTCTGTTGCCGAGGCAGCTGAGACTGTTTTCGGGGATGATGAGCCGCCGCAGCCGACGGCAATTGCTGAAGTTGCGGCGCCAAGGCCGAACATCGTTGCTGAGGTCATGAAGGAACGGCGGTTGAATCCGCTCGGGTTCATGACTTTCTCGATCAAAGAATCTGCTTTCATGTTCTTTCTCCTTGTGCGTTTTGCCGCGTGGTGCGTTTGCCGTGTACATCAGGAAGAAACGTTGCCGTACACTTCACGTACGCGGGCTCTTGCACTTCGGATTGCTTTCGTGTTTGATTTAGGCCAGAAATCTGATGCATGCGCCGTTCACAGGCCAAAGAAGCCCAGCGCCAAAAATAATTCGGCAATCTGAAAATCCAATGTGCGATGTGGCGCGTACTTTAGCTAGAGGGGTAGTTAGCTTATATTGGATTGCGGCTGCCGGATGGATCATATTGAGTTTTGAATACCGAGGATGAGCGGAGATAATTCCAATCCGATATCGCCCACCGGGCGTTCCTCATTTAACCAGGAGAGAACCCGCGTCGCTGCGGGTGATGATGCTCTGATGGACGGCGTGCGTTCCAAAGATCAGGCTGCCATGGCCGAGATCTTTGATCGCTATGCGGGGCTGGTTTATTCCATTTCGCTACGCGTGCTGAACGATCAGGGATACGCAGAAGACGTTATGCAACAGATTTTCTTTGAGGTATGGGAGCGTCCACAGTCCTTTGTGCCTGGACGCGGCTCACTTGCCGGTTGGCTTTCGGTAGTGGCTCGCAATCGCGCGATCGATCATCTTCGCCGCGGAAAGCCGTCGGATTCAATTGACGAGGTGGTTCTCCCGGCCCAGTCCAATCTTTCGGTGGAAGCAGAACGCCGACTGATGATGGAAAAGGTCCGGACGAGGCTGGAGCTGCTTCCTAAAGATCAGCAGGAATCGCTGGAGCTGGCATTTTTTGAAGGGCTCAGTCACTCTGAGATTGCAGCTCAAACAGGGATTCCGCTAGGCACGATCAAGACCAGAATTCGGTCTGCATTGCATTTGCTGCGAGAGGCTGTTCAGGCATGACGGATAGCATTCACATTTCGCTGGAAGACCTGACGCTTTATGCGATGCAGGCGCTTTCTTCCGCAGAGCGTGTGCCCATCCGTCTGCATCTGGCCGAGTGCGAGATATGCCGCGCCGAGCTGGCTGCAGTTTCCGGCGACCTTGCATTGATGGCTATGAGCGCGGAACAACATGCCCTGCCGGAGGGAGCTCGGGATCGCTTCCTTACGCGGATCGGCGCGGCAGCTACGCCGGCAAACAAGATTGTCGAGATTGATGCTTACCCTGCCGGGCCTAAACCGCAGACGCGGCGTGTGCAAAGCTGGATTCCCTGGACGGCTGCTGCCGCTCTGCTCGTTATCGCGGCCGGCCTCGGTTCTCTACTCTATCGCACGCGTCTGGATCTTCAGCATGAGACTGCGCTAACCTCGGCGCAGACGGACGAGAGCCGCCGTGCCCGCGAGGTGCTGGAAGTTCTTACCTCGCGCGATGCGCAGCGGGTTGTTCTCACAGCGGGCACGCCTCATCCCGTGCCGACTGCGCGCGCCATCTACCTAGCATCACGCGGCGCGCTGGTTTTGCAGGCCAACAATCTAGCGCCGATTGAGGCGGGCAAGACCTACGAGCTGTGGATCATTCCCGCAAATGGAAGCGCGCCTATTCCGGCAGGATTGTTCCGCCCGGATGCCGCAGGCAGTGCGAGCGTAGTCATGCCGCAAATACCTGTCGGAGTACAGGCCAAGGCTTTTGGGGTCACGATTGAGAATGCGGCAGGTTCTTCGGCTCCCACTTTGCCCATCGTTCTTGTCGGCGCGGTCCCCAGCGCTGGGGAATAACAAGCCCGGGTTTCCTGCACGCGAAAGAAGCGCCATCTATGAGATGGCGCTTCACATTTGTGTGGGGATGATTAGCGGGGCAGGATGACGTTCTTGTCCTGCGGAGCCTGGCGGATGATGGAGCGGTCGAGCTTGAGGTGGGCTTCAGCCATTTTATCCGGCATGCGCGCGATCCACTGGTTGAGCGAGACATCCTGGTAGCGGCTGGTCTTGAACATTTCAAGGAAGACGAGATCTTCCGTGCCGGTGTTTTCGATGCTGTGACCTGCCATGCTGGGCACGTAGCCGACATCGTTGGCGTTGAAGTCCATGGTGCGAGCGGTGCCGCCGGTGGTCACGACGGTCATGCGGCCTTTTCCGCGGATCCAGTACTGCCACTCGCTTACGTTGGGATGCCAGTGCATCTCGCGGATTGCGCCGGGCTTGAGAGTGACTATGGCTGCGGCGATGCCTTTGGAGACCGGAAAGTTGGTGGAGTCGACGATGCGCGCCTCGCCGCCGGCAGTCTTCTTTGTGGGCTGCATGGCAGTCATCTTGAAGGTGTACTTGTTTTCGGTTTCGAGGTTCTCGCCGAGGAAGCGCTTTTCGGCTTCGAGCGAATCGGGCAACGATGCCTCAAAGATGTAGAGCTGCGTGGGCGGGAGTTTGTCGAACTGCGCGCGCGGCCAACTGGTGTTTTTCTGGACGATTTCGGGCGAGGTGTGGGCGAGGAACTCGGAGAGCAGGAAGGTGTCATCTTCAGAGAAGTTGCCTTCGTCGAAGACGAGGAGGAACTCGCAGCCATCCTGACCGAGACCCTGAATGGAGTGCGGATAGCCCGCGGGAAAGTACCAGAGATCGCCGGCTCCAAGATCATCGAGGAACATCTTGCCGTCCGGCTGCATGACGCTGACGCGCGCTTTACCGGTGAGCATGATGGCCCACTCGTTGGCGGTATGCCAGTGCAGCTCGCGGAAGGAGCCGGAGGTGAGGCGCATGTTGACGCCTGCCAGGTCGCGGAGGGCGGCAGCTCGCGCTGCGTGATCTGGTGGGTCCAGCCGCCGCCCTGTATGCGCTTGGGCGCGAGATCGAAGGAGTACCAGATGGGGCCGGGATTACCGTGATCGGTGAAGGGCGGGTTGTTGGAGCTGGGATTCATGTCGAGCAGGCTTTTGTTTTCGGGGCCGGGATCGCTGGCGCTATCCCCCTTGCGACCGGCGAGCTGTTCAGAGCGGGTCTGTGCAAGGGCCGGTACGCCGAAGAGCCCTGCTCCGGCGAGCGCGGCGGCACCGACAAACAAGCGACGTGAAAGAGGTTTGTGAACAGGTTCGAATTCGAGGTTTTTAACTTCCGATTCCGTTGTGAAAATCATGTGAACTATCTCCTTCTCCAAGGGAACTCGCGAGCTTTTGTAATCTCGCAACACGTCCATTAGATACCCGGGGAACTTATCGTGATTACTGTATTTATTGAAGTCAGTGATTTGAAAATCGAATAACTAAATCAACGACCGGAGCGGGTTTGCATCACTGGAGCGAACTGACGTGCCGTGAGGACGAGGTGATCGAGGAGTGGCGTTCTGCCTTCCCGAAGGGTGGCGATGCCGATCTCCGAGTAAGTCTTTTCCTGCTGAAGCGTCTTTATGTGGAAGACTCGGTGATGGCGTCGGGCCATGCCTTCAGGCAGGATGGCAACGCCTAATCCCGCGGCTACCAGCGCAAGCGCGGTTTCCATTTCGCCGGTTTCCTGGACGACGGCGGGAGTGAATCCGGCGCGGCGGCAGATGCCGGTCCAGCTCTCATAAAAGGATGGTGCCCAGCTGTGCCCGTAGGCGACGAAAGGCTCACGCGCCAGATGCCGGACATAAAGATTCTTTTCGCGGGCGAGGGGATGGTTTTTGGCGAGAACGATAGCGAAGGGCTCGCGGTGAATGAGGCTGACGGTCAGGTCTTCTTCCTGCAGGGGCATGCGTACGAATCCGGCGTCTAAAATACCGGAACGTAGAGCTCCCACCTGCTGCGAGGTGGGCATATTTTTGAGGTCGAGGCTAACGCCAGGGTATTTTTTGCGGAAGGCAAGGACGATGGCAGGAACGATCTCAGCGGTTGCGGAAGCGACGAATCCGATACGGAGGTGGCCAGTGTCACCGGAGGCTATTTTTGCGACACGCTGCTCGGTATCAGCGACCTGCTGCAGGAGGTTGGCGGCGTCAACAAGGAGGGCCTGGCCGGCAGGAGTCAGGCGAACGATGCGGCGGTTTCGATCAAGCAGGCGAACCCCGAGGTCGGTCTCCAGTAACTTAATCTGGGTGCTGAGCGCAGGCTGTGAGAGATGCAACTGGCGCGCGGCGCGGCTGAAGCTGAGCAGCTGCGCGACCTTTACGAACGACCGTAGATGCTTGAGTTCCAAGACGTGATTCCTGGCTTGACGTCCGGCTAATGCAGCCAGGACGGTGACAAATTGATCGTATCGTTTTCGGAGCTGGGTAAGAAGCCTTTCCCCCGCGGGATATGGGATGCGGTATATTCTGGATTGCACATGACGGATTTTCGCATCTGACGGAACATATCTCCTGTATTCGTATGATTCTGCGTACTTAACCGAAGTGTGAGGCTGGCCCGTGACACCTGATGAAGAGGTAAAGAGCGGAGTTCCGCAGGGTGGCCTGGCAAAAGATGTCGCCAAGCTATATTCGTATGCGCACATTGAAGAAGGAAACTATCGCAGCTTTTCGCGCCCTTCCAAGCTGGCTGGGCGTCCGCTTGCGGAAGTAACCCAGGATTCGACTGCTGTGGCCACAGAGGCTCCTGAATCGGTTGAAGAAGAGCAACGATTGACGGCCGCACCGGCCGAGCCGGTTGCGCCTCAAGTCGAACCGGCTTCGCGGGTACGAACCGCATCGCCGTCCAGAACGCCGGCTACGATCCAGGGCGAGGCGGTACGGAGTCCAGCCCGTCCTGTGTGGAGCGAGGCCAGCAGCAAGCCGTCGAGCGCACAGAAGACTGCGATTGCCATCTGCTCCATTGCGGGCGGAACAGGCAAGACTACCTTTGTGGCAAATATCGGCCGCATTCTGAGCGCGCAACATGAGAGCGTACTGCTGGTGGACACGTCTGGAAGTACGCTGCTGCCGTTTTACTTTGGCGCGGAGGACACCCGCAGTGGTATGCGTACTTTTCTTTCGCCAGAGCCCGGATCTCAACCGATGTACGTGATTGGGAATGAGAGCCCGACGAGCGAGTGGCTGAAAGATGAGGTGAGACCCGCCATGCAGACGGTGCAGAGGACGATCTTCGATCTGGGGCCGGCATCGTTCAGCTTGATACCTGAGATTTTTCCGCTATGCGCGGTGGTTGTGGTGCCACTGCTGACGGATCTGAACTCAATCATGAGCATTCCGCGGATTGAGGGCTATCACCGAATGATGGACGAACAGGGAGTGGTGGCACCGTGGCCGGTGTATGTCTCAAATAAGTTCGACATAGAGAGCGAGCGCGAACGAAGCGGTCGCGAGCTGATTGCACGCGAAGTGGGCGAGCGCCTTTTACCGATCACAATACGCCGCAGCCCGAAGGTCTCTGAAGCAATTGCACAACGCATGACGGTGATCGACTATGCCGGAGAATCCGCCATTGCGCAGGAATTTTTGCAGCTTGCCTTATGGCTCAAAAAGGCCGCCCCGGTGGCTCAACTTGCGAGGACCACAGGACGGTGGAGCGAAGCATGACGACAACGACGACGCGCCTTGTGAACCAGTGGGGTTCCGTTGGCGAGAAGACCGGCTACTGGGCCATGCTGTTGAGACTGCTTATTTACTGTGCGCTTCTGGGGATGGCCTGGGAATGCATTTCCATGGTGTATCGGTGGCCGGAGCAGGCAATTCTGGCGATAGCTACGATTCTTGTGGGTTACTTGATTCATCGCATCTCCGGCTCGGAGGCGATTACGCTTGCGCTGATGCTGGCTTCCCTGATCTCGACAGCACGCTACGCCTACTGGCGCATTTCGACCGTGTGGGTGGCGATTACGACGAATGCCCAGGGCATTGGCATCATCAATATCATCTTCATGCTGATTCTGCTTTCGGCAGAGTTCTATGCGTTTGTCATCCTTACCCTGGGCTACTTTCAGACCATTCGGCCGTTGCGTAGGCCGCCGATCGCCATGCCGGACGATATTGATGAGTGGCCGCATATCGATGTGCTGATTCCTACGTATAACGAGGATCTGACCATCGTTCGCACTACGGCTATTGCGGCCATGAACATGGATTATCCGCATGACAAGCTGCATGTGTTTGTGCTGGACGATGGACGGCGCGAGGCGTTCCGGGAGTTCTGCGAGAGCGCAGGCGTGGGTTACATTACGCGCAACGACAACAAGCACGCCAAGGCCGGCAATATCAACGCGGCGCTGAAGACGATGAATTCGCCGTACGCAGCAATCTTCGACTGCGACCATATTCCTACGCGCAGCTTTCTGCAGATGACGCTTGCCTGGTTTCAGAAAGACCACAAGCTGGGAATGATGCAGACGCCGCACTTTTTTTATTCGCCTGACCCGTTTGAGAGAAATCTGCATTCGTTCATGGAGATTCCGAACGAAGGCGAGCTATTTTACGGGCTGATCCAGGATGGCAACGACCTGTGGAACGCGACCTTCTTCTGCGGCTCGTGCGCGATTCTGCGGCGCACGGCAATTGATCAGATTGGCGGCATTGCGGTGGAGACGGTGACGGAAGATGCGCACACTTCGCTGCGGATGCAATCCCTTGGATGGAACACGGCGTATATCAACATTCCGCAGGCGGCTGGGCTGGCGACGGACAGCCTAGCGGGCCATGTGGGGCAGCGCATTCGCTGGGCACGCGGCATGATTCAGATTCTGCGCACCGACAATCCGCTCTTCAAGAAAGGGCTCGCCCCATCGCAGCGGCTCTGCTACACGAACGCGATGATTCACTTTCTGTATGCCGGTCCGAGGCTGATCTTTCTTACTTCTCCTCTGATTTACATGGTTCTGGGATGCATCAATATCCCCGGCTACTGGGCGGCGATTCTGGTTTACGCGGCGCCGCACTTGTTTTTATCGAACCTGGCCAACTTCCGCATGCAGGGCAAGTACCGCTACTCCTTCTGGAACGAGGTGTATGAGACGGTGCTGGCACCGTACATCATCGGACCTACGCTGCTGGCTCTGATCAATCCCAAGCTGGGTAAGTTCAACGTGACGGCGAAGGGCGGCATTGTCGACAAGAGCTATTTCGATTCGGTGATTGCGCGGCCCTATGTCTTCCTGATTTTGCTGAACGTACTTGGCCTGCTGATGGCACCCGTACGCTTTTTCTGGTTGAATCCAGGCCATCCCGGCACCATCGTGATGAACATCATCTGGATCCTGTTCAACATGGTGATTCTGGGCACGGCTAATGCGGTGGCGTACGAGTCGAAGCAGACCCGCGGGGATGTGCGCGTGAACACGCGCAAACGGGTGGAGATTGAGCTGGCAGACGGCACCAGGGTGGCAGGCGAAACGGTGGATCTTTCGCTGGGAGGTGCGCGGCTTACGGTGCCGCAGATGCCCGCACTCGCCGGCGACATGGCGGTCAAGCTGGTGTTTCCGCAGCGTGATGGAGAGGCCGTATTACCGGCGCAGATTGTGGTCGCCAAAGATAAGGATGTGAGAGTTACGTTTGCATCGCTTTCGGAGGGAGAAAACGAGTTGCTGACTCTGGTGCTTTATGGGGATGCAGACGCGTGGCTGAGCCGCATGGAGTATCGCAAAACAGACCGGCCCATGCACAGCTTTGGACGCCTGATGAAACTTTCAGTTCGCGGCGTTTACTGGGCTCTGTTTAGCTGGGTGCCGAGAAAGAAACAAGCAGCGGCTGCGGCGGCGATTCTCGGATTTCTGGTGGTGCTGGCCGGAGCGGCGTGCGCACAGACACCGTATATTCCTCCGCTGAAGCCGGCGTTTGGGCAGGCAGCTGTGCCGGGCCTTTCGGCGACGAACAGCGGCGTCTACTCAAGCTCTTTCACGCTCAAGGACGTTGGCGTACCGCAGGCGATTATTTTTCGCGGCATCGATGCGTCCCAGAGCATTCCATTCTCACTGCCGCAAACTGCCGTGGTGAGCAAAGCGGTGCTCAAGCTGCACTATGCATTTTCTCCCAGCCTCATTCCACAGCTCAGCCACCTGAATGTCATGCTGAACGGCGCGCTTGTGGCGACGCTTCCGGTTCCACAGAATACGGGTCAGATGCAGAAGGAGATCGATGCTGATATTCCTCTGCCTCCTGAAATGATTATCCGCGACAATGTGCTGCGGTTTCAGTCCGTTGCCCACTACACGATGCAGTGCGAAGACCCTGGGCATTCCGCGCTGTGGGGCCGCGTTGAGAACACGAGCCGGATTGAGCTCTCCGGCGCGATGACGGATGTGGCCGATGACCTGAAAATTCTGCCGTTGCCGTTCTATGACGGCTCGGTGGGCAAAGATACCGCGACCATTCCTGTGATCTTTGCTTCGCAACCAGACAAGCCATCCCTCAACGCGGCGGGAGTTGTAGCTTCCTGGTTCGGCCTGCAGATCAAATCCAAGCCACTGAATTTTCCGGTTATCTTTGGCTCGAATTTCCCCAAGGGAAATGCGGTGCTGCTTGTCGAGAATGCTCAAGCGCTGCCGCCGGGACTGAATCTTCAAGTAAATGGTCCGGTACTGGCGATGCGGACCAACCCGACCGATCAGTACGGCAAGATTCTGATTGTGGCGGGCTCAAATCCGGAACAATTGCTCACTGCGGCGCAGGCGCTTGCGACCGGTAGCATGACACTGCAAGGAGATACCGCGCAGATTAGTCAATTTAAGTTACCCGATCCGCGCAGTGCGGATGATGCGCCGCTATGGCTACCGACAAGCCGCAATGTTCCCTTCTGGGATTACTCGAGTACGACACAGTTGCAGAGTGATGGATCAGGCCCTGTGGCGGTGTATCTGCGCATGCCACCGGACCTGTACTTCGGCGACCGGACAGTATTGCCGATGCGCGTGAATTACCGCTATAACGCCGTCTCACTGGCCAATGCGTCGACGCTGCGCATTGACGCGAACGGCTCGATGGTGCAGCAGCTTCCGATGCCGCATGAGGACAATCCGCACAAGCAGCTCACCAATGAGGTGTCGGTACCGCTGGTGAATATGCGACCCTTTGCCAACACCATGCTCTTCAATTTCTATTTCCAGATTGTCAAGAAAGGTAATTGCCAGGACACTCCGCCCATCAATCTGCAGGGCGCTATTTTGCGCGATTCCTACCTGGACATCAAAGGTCTCTATCACTGGGCGGCGATGCCGAATCTTGAGCTATTTTCCAACGCCGGCTTTCCTTTTACCCGCTATGCCGATCTTGCGGAGACGAAGATTGTGCTTCCTACGCAAGCGACGGGATCGGAGGTGGGACTTTATCTCTCACTGATGGGCTACTTTGGCGAGCGGACCGGCTATCCTGCGTTGCGCGTGCAGGTGGTCGATCCATCGGAATTGGGACAGGATGCGGACTACCTTGTGCTGGGCACCGCGACCGATCAGCCTGCTTTCGACAAACTGAATGACAAACTACCGGTGGCCGTACATCAAAATGGCTACACCGTTCAGGATTCCAGCGGCATCTTTCGCGCTCTTGAACATGAATGGTGGCAATTGGCCGAATTGCGCCCGCAGTGGTGGTGGAAGCTGGGTAAGGATGCAGGCCGCAGCGGAGCGATTGAGAGCGTGGGGAGTCTGCCGGACGCCATTATCCAAGGCATTGAGTCGCCATGGACGCATGACCGCTCCGTAGTGACAATTACGCTCAAGCAGAGCGAGTCAGCCGCGCCGTTTACCGAAGCGTTCTGGAAGGTATCGGAGGCAAGCGACATCAGCGAATCCGTGAGCGTGCTGCATGGAACCACGTTTACGTCGTATCGCGTGGGCGATCGCTTCTATCATGTAGGCGATCTGCCGTGGTGGGAGCACCTGCGGTACTGGTTCGTTGAGTTCCCGTGGATTATTGTTCCGCTCACGTTTATTCTGGGCCTGTTTGTGGTGCCTTGGATCCGCCTGAGGTTAAACAGGCGCGCGAAGGAGCGCCTGAATCCGCCACCTGCTATGACTGTCTGATCGGGGTTTCGCCGGCTCTGGATGCAACAGTGCCGGCGAATTTGCATTTGCTTGTGAAGTGCTTCGCGACAGCCGCTTCAGACTGGCTGGAGCCACACACTTGATCCCTTTCGTATGAGGTCATCAACAAAACTCCGTCGAAATGACAATCGAAAGACACCTGTCTGACAAATGTTAAGCCCCTTGCTCATAGGCTGACGGCTAGTGACATTTCATGGCAAGGCGGCCCAAACGATGAGAACTATCTTCTGGCGTAGATTATTCCCTGCTCTCGCCGGATTGCTTCCTCTGCAAGCATTCCTTATGGCACAGGCCCCCGGAACCGGCGCCATTCGCGGAATGGTATTCGACCCTGCGGGCCGCGCGCTGCCCAGTGCCGCCATTGTCATCGACAATGACGCAACGCATATCAGGCGCTCGGTGGTCACAAACGGCTCCGGCGAATACAGTGTTGCCCTGTTGCCTCCCGGCAATTACAGCGCCGTAGTCCGTGCAATCGGCTTTGCCGATGCAAAAGCCGCCGGCATTACTATCGTCGTCAGCGAGACCAGTACGGTGGATTTCCATCTGACCCTGGCTTCGGCGACGACCAGCGTGGAAGTCACCGCGAACCAGGAACTTGCCCAGGTAGAGAGCGCCGCACTCGGGCGCGTTGTGGATGAAGTGGCCATTCAGTCTCTGCCCCTTTCCAACCGGAACTTCACGCAGATCCTCTCACTCTCTCCCGGAGTGACCGTCGGCCTGCCCGACGCCACACAGCCCGGCCGCGGAACGCAGGACGTAAACGCAAACGGCAGCAAGACCACGGCGAATAACATCCAGTTCAACGGCGTGGATGCCAACAATCTTTCGCAAAACTCCGCGGCATCGGACGGCGAAGAGGTCGGCGTGGCGGTTCCCGCTCCGGACACTATTCAAGAGTTCAAGGTCCAGACCGGAAATTACGATGCCACCTATGGGCGCGGCACAGGCGCTAACGTCGATCTCGTCAGCAAATCCGGCACGAATCGTTTTCATGGGACGACGTGGGAGTTTCTGCGCAACGATCTCTTCAACGCGAGCGATTTCTTCTCGAATCTCACTGGGCAGCCCAAGCCGGTCCTGAAACAGAACCAGTTCGGAGGCGCAGTTGGCGGGCCGATTCTGCACAATCGAACTTTTTTCTTTGCCGCTTATCAGGGCCTTCGCTCCAGCAACGGCGAAGGCGTACAGATTACTACTTTGCTTCCTCAGCTCACGAACGATCGTTCTGCCGCCACGCTCGGCGCTCAGTTCTGCGCCTATCCCACCTCCGTCGGCGGCACGCAGATTGCGTGCAATGGCTCGAATATCAACACGGTCGCGCTTAACCTGCTCAACTTCAAGCTGCCGAACGGCCAGTATGCCGTTCCCAATCCGCAGATCCTGCTTCCTTCCACGGATCCGACACAGCTTCCTCTCGGCGAATCGAGCTACTCCACTCCTGCCACATACAAGGAAGATCAGTACACGCTTGACCTCGATCACAAGCTGACGGAAAAGAACTCTTTCGCCGCGCGACTTTTCTACTCCCGAGCTCCGACAGTCAACCCATTCTCGCCGAATGCCGCTAACGTCCCCGGCTGGGGCACCAATGAAGTCGACAAGAACGTCATGGCCGTGCTCTCTGATACGCACGTCATCAATTCAAACCTGATCAATGTCGCCCGTGCCGGTTACATGCGCTTCGCCGGGATCTCGTCGGTCGGAAATCCCATCAGCACTACCGATCTTGGCACGCAATCACCCACAGGTCTCTCAGGCGCGGGAATCGTGGCCCCCGGCATCAGCATCAACGGCCTGTTCACCGTCGGTGATGCCGGAACCCCCTCGCAGTCGCAGACGACCAACAGCTTCATCGCGCAGGACATGATCTCACTGACGCGCCATAACCACTTCCTTCGCTTTGGCGCGGAGGTCAAGCGCCACCAGGTCATGGTCGATGCACCCTTCTCCACAGACGGGCTGCTCCAGATAGCCACTTTCTCCGATTTTCTTCTGGGACAGAGCGCACAGCAGAACGGCAGCCCCTCAGGCCAGAGCAACGTCACGCTTAGCAACGGCAGCTCCGGCATCTTTCGCAAAGACGAGCGCTACAACGACTTCGCCTTCTTTGCGCAGGACGATATAAAGATCACACCGCGCCTTACCGTAAACGCAGGCCTGCGTTATGAAATCTTCGGCACACCTTCCGAAATTAACGGGCGTCTGGTTACATTCGATCCGTCTCTCGCCACGCTTACCGCTCCAACCACAGGCACGCTGAGCGGATTCGCCGTAACTTCCAACTTTCCCGGCTCCGTTCCGACTGGCGCTACCCAATTGCCGGGCCGCGGCCTCTGGCCTACGCGCTTTGGGGATTTGTCGCCACGCCTTGGCTTCGCCTATCGTGTGACAGAACATCCGGAGATCGTCTTCCGCGGAGGCTTCGGTATCTACTTTGATCGACTCGCAGCCGGCCTTGCGGAGAACCTCGTCTCGCAACCTCCCTTCTCCAGCTCTCAGTTCGCCTTCGGTGAGCAGAATGGGGCAGCTACGCTGGCCGCACCCTTCGTGCCGCTCTTGCCCAGCCTCACGAGCTATCCCATCTTCCCGCAGCGCATTCCTGGAGCAGGGCCCACCGTCACCGGTATCTCCACACGTATCGTTGACCCCTACACCGAGGAATACAACGCCAACTTTCAGTTCGGCCTTGGCTGGAACACCCTCGCAGAAGTCGGTTACGTGGGCACGCATTCCATTCACGTGGCCGGCTGCTATCAGTTCAATCAGTCCCTGCTTGCAAGCCCTGAAAATCCCATCAACGGTGCGACTACCAATTCCGTCTCGAATGTGATTCAGCGCGTCCGCTACTCCGGCATTGCTCCGTCCTCTCTTGAGTGCCAGACTGCCTACTCGGCGAACTACAACTCGCTGCAGGCCAGCGTAACGAAACGCATCAGCCGCGGCTTGCAGTTCCTCGGCAGCTATACCTGGTCGCGCATGCTTGATCAAACCAGCGGCTCTTCTGGCGGAGCTGTCTTCGAACTGTGGCTGCTGACCAACGATCAATACAACCCCAGCTATGCGCCCTCCGACTTCGACCGCACCCACCGCGGCGTATTCAACTTCACATACGACCTTCCCGCTGTGAACAACATGTCGCCTGTTCTGCGTTACGCAACGTCCCACTGGCAGGCATCGGGCATTCTTGTCGCTCAATCTGGCTCACCCATTACTGTCCTCGATGAGAGCGCCGGAGCGGTCTACGGAAACTACTCCTTTGAGAGCCGCGCACAGCTGAGCGGAGGCAGCACCACAACCAGCGGCTCCATTTATTCGCGAGTCATCGGCAACTACCTCAGCGCCGGCGGCTTTACCTCCGCGCCGTTAGCTCCCAACGCCGTCACCTCGGCTGACACAAATTTCGGCAACAGCAGCGTGGGCTTGATTCGCGGTCCGGGCCAGCGCGACATCGACATGGCGGTGGAGCGCAGCTTCCCCTTCGCCGAATCGCAGAGTGTTCATTTCCGTGCTGAGTTCTTCAACCTCTCCAACACACCAAACTTCGCCAACCCTGCCGATAACATCATCAACACGGGGGAAGCCTTCGGAAAAATTACGGCCAAAGCCAACAACCCGCGCATCATCCAGTTCGCGCTCAAGTACCAGTTTTAGTGAGGCAGCTTATGAAATCAGTAGCAGCCGATCAGGCGGTCAACCTGGCAGCCGCTTCAGACCAGCTCTCCACTCAGCAGCTGAGGGATATGTGGGAGCGCAATGAACCTATCCACTTCGGCGATCCGATTCTCGCCCTAGTGAAGATGAAGTTCCATGCGACTTATTTTCCGCTTGGCTTTCCGGTTTCCATTGCCACCAACTCGCCTGCAGTCCTCGATGCTGCTCAGCAGAGCTGGGGCCGCTTTACGCGCCAGTTTGAAACCGAACCCATTCGATTGCAGATTGGGGTTACCGAAGGCGACTCGCACAGCTGCCCCCCCATGCCCCTCTGCCGAATGCGCGATCACCTGATCACCAACATCGCCGACGGAGAAAACTTCACCGTGTGCGATCACTCGCAGGGCAGCGGCATGATTTGGGTCACGCAAGCTGCGCTTGACCATACGGACTACTTTCGCTACTTCTTTCTCGAATCTTGTGCCCTGTCCGCTGTTTCAGCCCGCTATGCCCCTGGTATCCATGCCGGCTGCGTCGCTCTCGACGATCAGGCTGTTCTTCTCTGTGGCGATTCCGGCGCAGGCAAGTCCACGCTCTCCTATGCTTGTGCTCGCGCCGGCTGGACCTACACCTCAGACGACGGCTGCTTTCTCATTCACGGCCGCACAGATCGACTGGTCGTCGGCAACTGTCACCAGTTCCGCTTCCGGCCTACCGCCGAGTCTCTCTTTCCTGAGCTTCACGGCCTACCCACTATGCAGCGCGCCGGAGTAGGCAAGCCTTCCATCGAGTTTCCTACCGCACCGTTCGAGTCGATCCACACATCAAGTACCGCCCAGATAAAACACATCGTTTTTCTCAAGCGCAACGTTCCCACGCAGGTCCTGACAGAATTTCCTCTTCCCGTGGCGCGCCTCTATATGCAGCAAGTGGTGGATACAATGCCCTACAACTCAGCTATCAAAATGCAGTCCATCGATCATCTTCTCGCAGCAGGCGTGTATGAGCTTCAGTACAACGACCTTGACTGGGCTATTCATCGTCTCGCCCGGCTGGTACGCGAGGGCTGCTGATGCCCTCTGCGCTGTCCATCGCGCGTTTGCGCGCTGCAGTCGGCGGTTTCAGTCGCGGCTACTGGACCTTTTACGCCGCGGCATTTTGCATGGACATTGGTTTCGGCCTCTTCTTCTTTCTCTTCAATCTCTACCTTACGGATCTGCATTTTGATGAAAGCGTCATCGGGCGCGCCATGGCGTGCCTCACGCTCGGCAACGTAGCTGCGACCATTCCCGCCACCATCCTTGTGCGCCGCTACGGATTGCGCCCTCTTCTGCTGATTACATTCACAGTTTTGCCGCTTCTCTGCGTCATGCGAACTACTATTCTCTGGCTGCCGGCGCAATATGGTCTTGCATTTCTCACTGGCGCTGCCCTCTGCGGCTGGCCCATCTGCTTCTCCCCTGCCATTGCCGCTCTTACCACGACAAAGAACCGCGCCACCGGATTCAGCATCGCCTTTGCTACCGGGATCGGCCTCGGCTCACTCGCCGGCATTGCCGGAGGATTTCTGCCGCGGTTCTTTCAGAGCGCTCTACCGCACGCCACACTCATTGATGGCATTCGCATTGTGCTCCAGATGGCCTGCGTGCTTACTTTTCTTGGCGTGCTGCCGCTCCTGCGTCTTTCCTTTCCACGCAATCCGGAGCCACGCGAGCCGGCATCACCGAAAAAACGCATACGAATCTTTCATCCGTTCCTCCTTCGCTTCCTGCCTCCGTTTGTGCTGTGGAATGTGGTGACGGGCTCTTTTCCCATCTTCGGCGCAATTTATCTGCAAAAATCCATCGGAATTCCGCTCACCAGTCTCGGCGCTGTTTTCTCCGGCTCGCAACTGCTACAGTTCTGTGCCGTGCTCCTTGCGCCCTTCCTCTTCCGGCGCATCGGTCTTACTCGGGCAATCGCGGCAGCGCAAGTCACTACCGCAATTTTTCTGATTCTCATTGCCATTACGCGCTTTGCGCCTTTTGCAGTGAGCTTCTACCTGCTTTACTTCGCCGCGCAGTTCATGTGCAGTCCAGGAATCTACAGCCTGCTCATGGATTCGGTACCGGAGGAAGAACGCAGCACCGCCTCCGCCACGCAAAATCTGAGCGGGGCTCTCTGCCAGGCGGCTACGCAGGCCGTTACCGGCATCTCAATCGTCGCCTTCGGCTATAGACCTGTCCTCTTTGCCAATGCAGGAGCAGCGCTTATCGCCGCGCTGCTTTTTCTCGGCTTGAAAATACAAAACAGCACAGCTGCCGAAGGCCCCGGATACGAAACCTTCCCTTCGCAGCCTGATCTGAACATCGAAAAGGCCCTCTAGTGAGATCGCACCTCTCCAACGCGGCTTTCGGAGTTCTCGATTACCTGGCGTGGCCCGCTGGCATGATTCTCGCTGCCCCGCTTATCCTGCGTACTCTTGGCACAGAGCGCTATGGAGTGTGGGCTATGGCCACCGCTGCGCTGAACATCGGCGCTATTCTCGCCTCAGGCTTCGGCGATTCCAATATTCGCTCAGTAGCTTCCGCTCTTGAAAAACGCACGCTGCTGATCGGCGCTGTGCGCAGCACGCTGGGAATCCACATCGCTCTGGGCCTGGCCGTAGCCGTTATCGGCTGGCTTGCTGCTCCAGCCCTCACGCGCCATGCCGTGCTGTCGCACACAGAACTTGCGGATGACTGCCTCTGGTCACTTCGCATCGCGGCCATTCTCATGTTCGTTCGCGCCATCGAGACAGTCTGCGTCAGCACTCAGCGTGCTTTTTCACGCTACGGAGCAGCCATTCAGGTTAGTGTTGTTGCACGCCTTCTCTCACTCGCCGCAGCAGCACTCGTTCCTCTGTTCAGCAAAACAGTTTCAGCGGTATTGCTGGCAACACTCGCCATTACAATGCTCGCGCTCTTCATTCAATTCCATCAATTGTGCCGCCTGCTCGGCGTCTCCACGATCATGCCCTCATTGGAGCGTACTGCCACATCTTCGCTGCTTCGCTTCGGCGTCTTCACATGGCTCCAATCCGTCGCAGGACTGCTGTTCGGCCAGGCAGACCGCCTACTTGCGGGAGTTCTCTTCGGCGCGGCCGCAGCCACGTCCTATACCTTCTGCACGCAGCTTGCGCAGCCGGTTTACGGAGTTGCCGCAGCGGGTCTGCATTTCCTCTTTCCCCATATCGCCTCACGTGCACATCGCGGCATGGGGCGCGAGCTACAGCGCTCCATTCTCGCCGCCTTCAGCGCCAGTCTCCTCTTCGTCTCATTCGCCCTTGTAGCGCTGCTTCTCTTCGGCAAGGAAATTCTGCGTATCTGGGCGGGCCCTGCTATCGCTGCCTCGGCTGGTCCGCTTCTGCCCGTCATCGCATGGAGCACTGCGCTCTCCGCTCTCGCCGTTACCGGCAGTTATGGGCTGCTCGCGCTGAACAAACCGCGCTTCGTAACCATGTTCACCATTCTCGGCGGACTTGCCATGCTTGCCGCAATCCCCATCCTCATTCCGCGCGAGGGCCTAGCCGGAATCGCGAACGCACGGCTCTTTTTCGGCCCTATCACCTTGCTCGTCTATCTGCCGCTCTTTCTCCATTTAAAGAACCGCACGCGCCAGGATGCCTCCATCTCCATTCCCTCAGCCCAGCAGCGCCCTTGCGCAAACATCCTCGGAGTATCGGTAGATGCCTTCGATATGCAACGAGCTCTTTCGCTCATCGCGGAGCGACTCGAAAACGGACCCAAAGGTTACGTCTGCGCAGTCGGAGTGAGCGGAATCCTGCACGCTCTCGAAGACCGCGAGGTTGCGGATGTCTTCAGGCATGCAGCTTTCGCGCTTCCTGACGGAGCACCAACTGTCTGGGTAGGCCGCCTGCAGGGCTGCCGCGAGATGGATCATGTCACCGGCCCAGCCACGATGCACGCGATCTTCAGCCGCGCTGAGTTCGCCAGCTATTCCCACTTCTTTTATGGCGGAAAGCCCGGCGTAGCCGTGGATCTTGCAGATACACTGCGCCATCAGTTTCCGTGGACAAAGGTCTCAGGCACAATGACGCCGCCCTTTCGTGACCTGACACCCGCGGAAGAAGAATCTCTGATCACTGAAATCAACGCCAGCGGGACAGACATCCTCTGGATCGGCATCAGCACGCCCAGGCAGGACCTTCTTATGCGGCGCATCCTTCCTCGTCTCAATGTCCGAATGGCCTTCGGCGTAGGCGCCGCGTTTGACTTTCTGACTGGCCGTGTTCGCCTTTGCCCGGAGTGGATGAAACGCGCCGGCTTGCACTGGCTGCACCGGCTGGCGCAGGACCCTATGCGTCTCTGGCGGCGCAACATGCACAACACAGCATTTCTATGGCACATTGCCCTGCAGCTGTCAGGCCTGCGCTCTTACCCTCCTGCGGTGGCGCACGACGCTGCGGAAGATGCCGTATCTGAATACAAGCCCTAATAGACCTGTCCAGCCTCGCGGTCATAAGGCTTTCCGAATTTATTCAGGTGCTCACCTTCGGCTTGCGGCAAGTTCAATGCATCTACCGCTATCTCTGCCATTCCTGTGTGAACTCGCACTCGCCGTGTCAGCCGATCAAGAGCCTCCTGTGGCGCTCCCTCGATCCACACATGCAGCTCATACTCGCCCGGCGGCACAGCGTGAATACCAAACCGGCCTGAAGTATTGGCAATTGCATGCAACGGAGTGGAGAGAGAAAGCACCACGGCGCTCATCTGGGGATGAATATTGCAGAAGATATAGGACACGCCTTCGCGCGAAAACACCACATCCCGCGTACTACCCGCCTCATATAGCCCAAGATCAAATCGTTTTCCATTGAACAGCGAAAAAACATTGTGAAAGAACGGGTCATGGTTCGGGAAACTCACCGTGCTCCCCACTGGAATTATCAGTAAATGCGGGGAAAACATCTTTTTCTTCTGCGCCAGCGTATATCTTCCGGGCAATGGAACAGGCACATCTTCCGCATGATCCATTGGCTTGAGCCACACCACAAGACTGGACAGATTCAGAGCGCTCTTTCCCTCAGACTGATCCACATGACCGGTCACATCCATCGGCACCGTCGTACTCTCCTGTGCGCAGGCAGGCACCGCGCCGGAAATGGCGAACAGAACCGCAGCCACCCACCCTTTCGCAGCATTTCTGCAGAAGCCCATCAAAATCTGTACCCCGCGCCAAGGCCGATCACGTCAGTCGACTGTGTCGGCGCTGTCACATATGAAGACATGATGTGCCGGTACTCCAATGAAAATACAAGATACGCGCTCGGGCTATAGATTACGTTGGCAGTCGCTGTACGGTTGCGCGCAAGATTTGAAAAACTTATCGGAGTGCTTACGGCATACGGCAGCAGCTGATGACCCGGAACATTATCTATGCCAAAGGCTTCATTGAATTCCAGCCTGTCCGCTATTTTCTGCTTCCACTGGAGCCATCCGCCGCCATCATCCAGTGCGCGGTAATACATTTCGTTTCCCTCGCTCTTCCACACGTAGTCCTTGTATGCACCGCCACCCAGTCCGCCTAAAGCTGAGCCATAATACGCGTTTCCTGAAAGCTGCATAAACCGCGTCATCGGGAGACGGAAATCGGCTGCGCCCGCCCATGAATCAAATCCGAATCCAAGGGCCTGCACGTGGTGCGGAGCAAAAAATCCGCTCACGCCAATCCGTGCGCCATCTTCCTGCTGCGTGCTGCTATAGGAAAGCCTAGTCTCGACACCAGGCCAGCGCGAGCTCTCCGCGGAAGAGGACGGCGAATAAATGCCGCTCAATGCGAGGTTACTCCACGGCGCATCCGCTGTATCGATCAGTGCGCTCTGAATCCGAAGCGTGCCTTGCTGCGTTCGCAGCAGATCGAACGACCCGCCAACCTGCGGGTTCCACGCCCACAGATTTCCCGACCAGGCCAGCGCCGGCTGCGCCACTGCTGTGAGCGACGCAGGCGAATCCGGGCTCAAAATCGACCTGTCCAACGCAAAATAAGCTTGTGCATGATCCCAATCCAGCTCTGCATGCGCGGTGCGCAAACGCACCAGCCCGAGCGAGTATGTAGAGATATTTGCTGTCTCCGAAGCATCTGCACTGAAATCCACTCGCACATCGCCATGAGTGCGGGCGCCAAAGAGCCGGGGTCCCTCCCCATCCAATCCCAGAACCGTCTGCTTGACCGAAATGCTCGTAGACCCACTGCCACCGTATGCTACCGCTGGCGTCTGCGATGAATCGGTTCCACGAGTGTTCACCACGCCTGTCATTAGAATCATTCCGCTCACCTTGAGCGGGTATTTTGATGCACTCTCCACTTTCATTTGTCCGAACGTGGCAATCTGCGATTCGTCAACAGCCTGAGTCTCACGCAAGTTCGCGACCGCTTCTGCAAGCTCCCTTGCCGCATTCGGAGTTTCAGATACTTGCGGAATACTGGCCGCCGAGGAGCCGCGCAAAGCGGCAAGTTGCTGCTTGATCTCCGCCAGTTCGCGCTGCGACTCCTGCATCTGCGATTCGACCCGCTCCATTGCGCTCGTCAATGCGCGAATACGCTCCTGCTCTGTTGCATCCGTCGCTGCCTGGGCCTGTGCAAAGACCGCCGGACAAGCCGTCAGGCAAGTTACACAAATTGCAAGAAGGAGTATCCATCGATTTTCTCGCTCTTCGCACGCGACAGAATTCTTGTTATTCATCTCTCCCCCACTTCGGAACGGCTGCGCACCGGAGATTCAGCGCTGCGGCTTGTGCGCGCAATGCTAAAACGAAAAACCGTTTCGCCTGGATGACTGTCTACAAGCGCAACTCCTCCCCCGTGGTCAGCGGCAATGCTCTGCGTCAGGGTAAGGCCAAGGCCAGACCCCTTATGCTTCCCTTCGCTGACGAACGGGTCAAAGAGCGTGGACTGAATATTCGGTGGAACGCCTTCTCCGTTGTCGATCACGTCTACGGCCACCTCGGTGTCGCGCCCCGTGACGGCGACCAGCACTGTTGCTTTCACGCCTTCCCGCCTTGGCGCCTGGCATGCATTGAGAATCAGGTTATAGATTGCGCGCTCCACCTGCTTTCTCTCCACCATGGCCTCCGTCTCCGCCGCCTCGCCCACGCGCAGGGTCATCTTGACGCCGACGGCATCCGGATGCGCTCGAATCAGATTGATCGCCCGCTCAGCCAGGGCGGCCATCGACTGCTGCGTACGCGGCATTCCCCTGCCAGTGCGGCTGAACATCAGCAGGGACTCCAGCATCTCCGTCGTGCCGTCCACTGCCGCGCGAATCTCCGCAAGCACCTCGTTGCGATCCGATAGCGGCAGCTTATCTGACGCAAGAAACTCCGAATTGGCATAGATTGCTGCAAGGTAATGCCTCAGATCGTGGGAGACCGAACTCGCCATTCGTCCAATTGTCGCCAGCCGCTCTGATTCGAGCAATGCCTGATTCGTAACGTTAATCTCCCGCCGCATCCGCACAAGCGCCGCGCTCAGTTCACGCACTTCGCGCGTTCCGCGATAAGGAAGAATGTGTACGCTGTCTCCACTTGCAAAGGCGCGTACTCCAGCCGCCAGTTGCTCCAGCGGCTGGGTTACAAATCGTGACAGCGCCGACATCAGCGCGGCGCCAAGCGCAAGTGCGAGCAGCCCAGCCAGCAACACCAGACGGTCTATCTGCCGTATAGCGCGCTCCTCCTGGTCCAGCGACTTGAGTTCGATCAGCCTCAGCGGTGCTGTCGCGCGTGAGGAGAGATCCTGCGACATGGCCAGAAACCGTTCTCCGCCTACCTTGAGTTCGAAGGTCTCTGTAGGTCCGTGAACTGTACCAACTTTTGCAGCGGTAATTCCGGCTTCATCCTTCGCTCCAAGCGAGCTTGCAATATTACGCTCTCCACTCTGAAAGACCGCCTGCACATTCGTCGCGCCGCTCAAATTTGTTACCGCGTTGTGATCGATTGCGAATCCGCTTATCACATATCCAAGCAGGGTGCCGCTGCTTCGGCTTCCAAAGTACAGCGGCTGTATGGAACAACCATAGAGCCCACGTGCACTTACCAGGTAGTTTGCTTTCGGCACCGCGAGAAAGCGGCTCAACTCCGCGCGAAAGTCCGCATCTACCGGGCTTCCGGTCGCATACGCCGCCTTCACGTTTCCGTCGCGGTCCACCAGCGCAAGAAGTTCGTTTCCACTTATCTTCCAGAACTCTTCACCACCATCGACGATGGTGCGCTCATCGCTCGTCGTCATCAATGCCTTCAGGCTTGGCAAATCGGCAAGAAGAGCATTCTCACGGTCGAGTGCCGCAAGGCGCTGCGCCTGAACGCTTTGGAATGTAGCCAGAGAGTGAGCGAGATCAGCGGAAAGATTTTGCGTTATCAGGTTTTGCAGCGGTCGCCGAATCGCCAACAGGCTTACAAATATTGTCCCCATCGTAACCAGGGACATAGCCAAAATGAGCAGGACGCGAGTTCGCACGCCCGGGTCGTGCTTCCGTGCGCCAAGTATCCGACCCGCATCTGTGCGATGCTCGTGGACACTCGTCTGCTTACGGGATGAATTTATATCCCGCTCCATAGATGGTAAGAAAATGTGTTGGGTTCGCGGGATCGGATTCCAGCTTTTGGCGCAATTTGAGAATCTGATTATCCACCGTGCGTGTGGTGGGGTAGCAGTTATAACCCCACACCTCGTTCAGCAGCTCTTCCCGGCTCAGAACACGCTCGGCGTGATCCGTAAAGAACTTCAACAGGCGGAACTCATGCGAAGTAAGCGCAACCGCCGTACCTTTCCGCGTTGCGGTCATTTTCTTGAAATCGATCTCGCATTCAGCAAAACGATAAGAATCTGCAAGAGGTGTTTTTCTGCGGCGCCGAATGGCAGCTTGCACGCGCGCCATCAATTCTCGCGGGCTGAATGGCTTTGTCACGTAATCGTCAGCGCCCAACTCAAGCAGTAGAACTTTGTCGACAACTTCCGAGATAGCACTGACAATTATCACCGGCGTCTCCGGCGCGGTCGATTTGAAGCTCTGGCACAACTCCCGGCCTGATACATTTGGCAAGATCAGGTCCAGCACCACGGCAATTGGCTTCTTTGTACGGAACAGCTCCAGCGCTGTTCTCCCATCCTCTGCTTTGATCACCTCATATTGCTCGGCAGAGAACATCCGTTGCAGCACCTGCTGCATCCTGGGATCATCCTCGACAACGAGGATCGTTCCCAGGTCGTGAACTCCAGGCAAAAGCGCCGATTCGCCGGTGGAAGATTCTCTGCTGATCATAAGTCTATTTTCCCCTGAATCGTAGTTGATCCATCCAGGCACCAACGAGAAATGACAATGGCGTGACATTTCATGCCGTACGGGAACCCACCGGATTGGCCTGATTCGCGGCTGCTTCGGGTGGTCGAAGTATATCAAATCCTGGAATGCGTGAGCAGATCACATCCTGATAAAAAGATAGAAAGTGCCGGCCAACATGCGCGACGGAAAGATGCGGTAGCGCCATGCCCATAGGTTTGGGCTGTGCCAGTGCGCAGCCAATAGCATCCGCATATGCTTCAACAAGGCTTCCCTCCCAGGGCACAAACCAGCAATGCTCACCACCGACTTCGCGAAAAGCCGGAATGTCAGAGCAAACAATCCTGCAGCCTGCCAAGGTCCCTTCTGCGACAGGCAATCCAAACCCCTCCATGCTTGAAGGAGCCAGCAGCACGATGCAATTCTCATAGCACCACTGCAATTCATCATCGGACAAGCCGCTTAGCAGCATTACACGCCCATCCAGCTTGAGGGCGCGTATCTCTTCCTGTATTCTCTTTGTCTCCGGTCCCGTAATCCCAACCACAACCAGTCGCGAATCAGCGGGAATAAGTCTTCTCTCCAGCGCTCGTTCAAAGACTCGAATCGCCAGAGGCACGTTCTTATTGCATCTATGTTGGGCAACACAAAGTACAAAGCTTTCGGTTTCGATGGACACCGGCCTGTATCTGGTTCCATGCAAAGGCCGAGTTTCCACTATGTTGGGTATCACGACTGACTTTCTCACTTCTGCTGAAAACCGGCTCTCAAGCAATAGCCGCGTACTCGTTGATACACATGCAATAGCATCCACCTTCTGTAAACAGCGCGCCAGAGTCCATCGAGCCAGCACACCTCTCCATCGTCCGAAGTTCTGCGGAATGTCAAATGGATACATATCGTGCAAGCTAAGAATCGTCGGGCAATGAAAGGCATGCGACGCCATCGGCGCGGGGAAACTCAGATGTACAAGATCCGCTCCGAGCTGTGCGGCAATCAGCGGCAATTCGCGGTAGTACCAAATCAGTCGGCTCCAGTTCGCATCCGCAAGAGAGATCCAATGCGTGTGCAGCCGAGCGTCCATTTCGCCGAGCGCGCTTTGAAACATCTCCCTCTGCCATTCGCCTGCCAAAAAATGCAAATCGGTTACGGTCCGCGTAGATAATAATGCACGCACAAGGTTGACGCTGTGGCGTGACACCCCATTGAGCTGTGCAGGGGCGGACAAAGCGGCTATAACGATTTTCATTTGTTCTTCCTTAACAAGCCTGCACGGCAGGAGTTGGCAAACTGGCTGATTGAGGGTCCAGTTTTGGCCCCGCGTGCATTAACAGCGCCAGTGTTGTTATCAGCCATAGAGGCAGCAGCAGATCGAACGGTTCAGCTTCGGTAAGGCCACGCACAGTCACATACACCAAAAAGGCCATCAATGAGATCCGCTCAGGACTGCGCAACCTGCGAATCTTTCTATACAGGCTTCCGTATACGCCGATCAGGAGTGCAATACCGCAGACTCCGTACGCAAAGAACTGTTGCAGCAATTCGTTCTCAGCATGGCGTGCCTCAAATAGGTCCCCACCAAACGGCGGTGCTACCTTCCACATCGCGTCAAAACCGTTGCCAAACCATGGCTTGCTCAGACCCGCATCCAGCGTCCATGCCCAGATTGCCGTACGTCCGGTAAGCGACTCCGCTTGATTTCCCGACGCATAGCTGCCAACGTAGGCTTCGAGCACGCCCCAGAAAACCACAGTCATAACAACCGCAGTGGCAACCAGAAGCTGCTTCCGTCGCAGGCTCATGCTCTTGTCGCGCAGCAACACATAAGCCTGCGCCGCTATATATGCAATCAGGGTGGATTTACTCAAGCTGCGAAAGAGAGTAATTCCAAGAAACAGCATCGCAATCCGCCAGCGCCCATCGCTGCGGCTCGCAAGCAGAGCGCACATCAGCATTGCCAACGCGCATAGATTGCCGATCTGGTTTGTGTTGAAGTATTCCAGGTCGCCGAGGCGCAGATCGGACGCAACCGGCATCATCCACGCAACTGCTGCCAGCACGCACGTTCCGCCAATGAAGCCTCGCATTAGCGAGTGCGCTGTGCGCTCCGCTCCATAAGCTCGGACCAGCAGCAGAACAGTTCCCGCATCACAAATAAGGCCGACCCAATAGATTGCCGATGAAGCAGGCGAAGCCAACGCTCCCCATAACAAGCTGCATCCTGCGAAGGTGAGATAAAACAGCACCCACAACACCGGCCGCACTCTTACCATTCGCGCAATCGGAGTGGAGCTATTACCCATCGCAGCAAGCATTGCAGCAATCGCAAGCACCGCAGAGAGCACCAAACCCCCAGTCACACCCGGCTCCGGACCCAGATTGAGCCAACGTGCCGATACCAACGCAAAGGCAGCGCGGCACGCAAATAACGCGCCTGTGCAGATGGCGAGTCCGCACGCATCTGCGCAGACTGCGCTTGATCGCGTCATCGCAATCGGCAACGTCATTCCGCCTTGCTTCATCACGACGCCACGCCTCTTGTTCGCGGCACCCAGCGCCAGCCGCGAACCGTCTCAAAGACCTCTTGCGCAAAGGCCCTGCGCGGATCCGCAGGATCGATTGCCTGCCAGTGGTGGCTGCCAATCACAACTACTGAAGCCGCAAACACTCCTACCATCGTCAGCGCGAGAGCCAGAATTGCACGTGGAGGAAAGGATTTCTTCTCCGGAATTACAGGCGCATCAATCACGCTGACCGCCGGCACATCCTTTGCTTCCTGGATGCGCGACATCTCGTATTGCTGTGTCAGCAGGTCATATACAGTTTCCTGCACGTGCACTTCGCGATACAGATTCGCCCACGGCACCGCCAGCCGCGGCACCTGCCGCAGCGGAAGATAAGAAGACGGATCCTGTTTTTGTTCTGCCTCCTCATCTTTGCCCGTAGTGGCAAGCGGCGCGGAAGAACCTTCCATCTTGCCCAATTCGTGCTTCAGTTCACCAATCCGTGCTTCGGCGCCTCGCACACGCACATTTGCATCACCATAAATCTGCCGCAGGGACTCCAGTTCCGCCTGCGCCACAATCATTTCTCCCTGCACCTTCGCCTCTGACTCAACGGTTGCGCGCGCCTGCTCTCGCAGATCGATCGCGGAGTGCGTACTTGAAAACTCGCTCATCGCCTCTTGAGCCCGCTCCAAGTCACCCTTTACAGACTGCAACCTCTTCTCGATAAATAGCCGCTCCTGCCGCGCCGACGAGTTGTTTGTCCGCAACACCAGCGTGTTGAGCTCCTCCAGGTACGCTTGCGCCATATCGCGAGCACGTTTCGGGTCTGTATCCTTCACGCTCAGTGTCAGGACGCCACTCTTCTTGTCCTGCAAGATGTTCGTTCGGCGTGCAAGAGCCTTCGCAGCGTCCACACGGTACCGTTTGTGATACACCTTCAACAGGTCGAAGCGATCTATCATTCTGTCCGCAACCGATCTGCTCCGCAGCAGATCCATAAACAGCGCACCACTGTTATGTCCGCCCATCAGACTCGCCGCCAGCCCACCCAGCACATCGTTTCCAAGGGCTTTTCCCGCCAGGGCCGAAAAGATCGCCGAGTTCGAACCACCCATCTCCGGCGGCATCAACCTCGCCTGCGAAACATATGTCTTCGGAATCACACACACCAGCACCGCGCTCAATACAAATGCAATGCCTGCCACATACGACAGTATCCGGCGATGCTCCCATAGCAGGCGTAGATTGTAGAGCCAGTTCGGCGCTGGCCTGTAATTCGCCATCTCTTCCTCAAGGATGGCTATAGGCTGATTTTCAACGGGCATTACTCACCTACAGTCCTACCGCTACCGCGGCGGCAATCGCCAGCGAAGACACTACCTGGGCTGATCCCAACAGGTTCCGCCAGGTCACCGACGGCCCGATAATTTTCTGCGGCACTACGATCGTGTCGCCCGCATTGAGCCTCGTCGAAAGCACTCCATGACCCGAGCCGCGCCCTACAACCTCTCCATTTGCCCGGATGATAAAAATCTCTTTCTTATCCGCAATTCTCGTCGGGCCGCCGGCGAGGCGCAGATACCAACCCGCCGTGCTGCCCGGCTGAAACGTAATGGCAGAGGGGTTATAGACCTGTCCGCTCATCAGCACAAATCCCGGCCGTTTCGGAATATGCAGCACATCTCCGGTGCGAACTTCAATATCGGCAGCCGTTCCCGCCCAGCTTTCCACTGAGGAGCTTAGCTGAATTACGAGTCTTCCTGAAGCTGGCTGACTGCGCAAACGAGCTATCATCTGGTTCTGCTGCTGCTGAATCAACTGCAATGACGCCCCCTGGTTGCTGTCCGAAACCCTTGACATCTGTGCCGCCGTGGAACTGGCTTCAATCTGCCGGATCAACTCATCGCGGCTTTTATCCTCAAGCGCTGCCACCTCAGGCCGCGTCAACACCGCACCCTCCGGATACGCCGTCTCCCGAAAGCCGCCGGCACGCCGTAGCACGTCGCTCAGATGTTCTCCCTGCTGAAATCCATAGCTGCCCGGATGCGACACCTCGCCCTCGATCAGGATCGACGCACCGATGTCATTCCATCCTGTCAGTTGATGCACCGTGAGCACATCGCCCGGCCGCAATGCTGTATCTGCCTGCTTGTCCGCCTTTAAAACCGCATCGCCAATCGCAACATCCCGGCGCTCAATCGAAACGCGCGTGCCATCCACGGTCTGATAACTCGCCAGGTCGGCCTTGCCCATCAGCGCGCCACGCTTGAAGCCGCCCGCTGCGCGCACTAATTGTGCCGCCGTCATTCCGTCAAACAACGGATAGACTCCCGGCCGCTCTACTTCACCGCGAATCGACACGGTAGGGGAATCCTGTTCATAGCGCCCGAAGATGCGGATCGTATCAAATGGCTGTAACGCAATCGCCGCGTTGCCGATCAGCACATCCTGCACACTGAATTCAATTGTCTCCGGATGCAAATCCGGCGCAACCAATCGCACAATCTCACCGCGCGCCGCCGGCTCCGGCAACAGGTCCTGATAGCTGTGTAGCACATCGCTCAGTTGCATCGCGTCGCGATAGGCAATCCTTCCCGGCCTTGCCACATGCCCCATCAGATACACCGCGCGCTCGTTATACGTGAGCACCGTCGAAATTCGCACGCGATCCCCATCGTGAACTTCTGTCGTTTGCAGCCGTGCGCTGATAGCCGTTGGATCTTCCTGTGCTCCCGCCGGCACCGTCACCTCTTCACGACGCTGGTTGGCTACCACGCGGTCAATGGTGATATGCGTCAACGCCGCCGCTACCGTGAGGCCGCCCGCATCCGCAAGCACAGAGGCCAGGTCTTTTTTATCCCTCAGCTCATAAATTGCCGGACGCTTCACCGCGCCAAATACCGCAACCTGCGCTCCAACCGGCGGGACCAGCAGTGTATCTCCGCCCTCCAGCTTGTCATCGCCCGGCTTTACTCCATGCAGCATAAAATCGTAAAGATCGATTTCGCCGATCAGCGTCTCATTCCGGTAGTGCCTCACTACTCGCAGCGACCCCGATGCAGTTGGCCCTCCCGCCGCAAACAGCGCACTCAAAGGAGTGGCCAGGGAGCTCACCTCATACGCTCCCGGCCGCTGCACATCCCCGACAACAAAAACCCGGATTGAGCGCAGGCGCGAAACCGTTACAGAAATGTGCGCATTGCGATACTGCGTCCGCAAGGCATCGCTAATCATCGCCTCCGCTTTTCCCATGCTCAATCCCGCTACCTGAAGCAGACCTGCTTCTGGCAGCGCAATGCGCCCTTCGCGATCCACCATGCGCTGTACGCTCTGCGAGACGCCGCCCCACAGAGTGATGCTCAGCTCATCTCCAGGCCCCACGACATAATCGGGCCCGAGCGGAACGTCCAGCGATCCAATCGCACTGGTGCGTTCCGCATTGATTCCCAGCGGCACAGTTGTATTGCGCTTCACAAACAGATCCGATCCGAAACGCTTCAGAACCTCATGCGGCTCCGGTGTCTGCGTATACAAATCACGCAAAGACGGCAGATTGTACGGAGCCGGACGATGCAGTCCGTGCGGTTCGTCTGTCACGTTCGGTTGCCGCTGCCGGCTCGTCGCCGTGTCATTCGTCCCGCGCTGGGCCGATGTACTCGATCGTTGCGCGAGGCCGCCCGTTCCTGCTCCAAAACCACCTGCACCATAATCACCAACGCCTGGCGCACGCGCGGCCATACTCCTCTGCGTCAGGGCATCCATTCCGTCGATATTCTGCATGTCGCTGAAATCGCTGTCCGAGTCACGGCCAGAACTGAACTGCGACCGCTCCTGCGCCGCCTCTATCTCGTCCTCCGTCACATATCCGCGTGCGCGCAGAAACTGCGTCAGGTTCGCACGCAGCTCTTTGCTCGTAGAAATCTGGTCATACACCTGCTGGTCGGTGATCGAGTCCGCCTGCGTCGTTAGCCCTCTCTGCTGCGCGGCATCCGCCAACATCGATTTCACCTCGACCATCACCTCCGGGTTCTCCCGCAGCAACGTAATCAATTGTGCCGCGGGCATCGTCACCGTGCGATCAGCCGAATCGCTTTTTAGCGGATCAGAATCACTACCCGCGGCTTCGGGTGGACTCACAGCACCCGCCGGCTGATAGCCAGGCAGCGCTTGCGCGTTGCCATGCGTGGCCAAACCGTTCTGCAGAATCATTACAAGAGCTGCGACAACCATCCAGCGCATCGTGGCTGACATCAAATACTTCATAGCCCGTACCTCTCCAACGCCCTGCGCCATCGCGAAGCCTCGATGCCGAAACGCACTCCTTCTATCACATGAAACTGCAGCCGCCGGAAAAAGAAATCCGTCTCCACCACGTAACGTTGCAGCCTTTCCGCAAGCTTCTCCCGCGGCTTCGACCGCAGAATTGGAAGAGGCAGATAATGCGGAAACAAAATCTTCTGCGTGCTTCGCTCTTCGATCACGCCGCTCGGCATCTCCCGGTTCAGGAGCACGTACAGCTTGCTTCTTATCTCATCGCTCATCAGCTGTGTCCGTGTATATCGTTTCAGCCACAGCAGCACACGCGCCGGCAACGCCTCCGCGCTCCATTGCCTCGGCATCTCCATCGGCACCTTTCCAAAGAACTCCTCCGCAACCCACAGCGCCACGCCCATTGCCAGATCGCCATGCATCTCTCCGGCGGCAATCGCCTCGACCTCACGCCAGTAGCTCCAGTCGCCACATCTGGCCTGCACATGACGCCGGAACTCGAGTGCCCATGAGAGCCTAGTGAATTCGCTGCACAGGTGCTTCATCAGATGTTTTGCCTGCTGCACCAGAATGTCCGCGGCAGAGAGAACGGCAATCGGCGTCTCGTCAAACACGCGCCATGTTCTGCGCGTCAGCAAGCCCGGCTGCTCATCCCTCTCCGCCAGCAGATGCAGGTCCAGCGCCCGCTCCGTGCGCTCAGAGTACATATTCGCCATATCCGGAAGGTCGGGCTCGCCAGCCACAAGCTCGAGCGTGCTTCCGCTCACAGCATGAAGCCGATAGCCCCTCTTGCGGAAGAAATGAATCGCCCGCCTTCCGTGACGCCGCGTCACCATAAAATCCAGATCGGCCTGGCTACGGTATGCGCTGTCCAGCACGGACTCCGGAGCAAGCGTCATGCCCTTCAGCAGCGCGTAGCGCACGCCGCTGTCTTCAAGCAGTTGGGCAAGCTCGCATGCCTCCCGCCTGAACGCTGCCGTGCGGATTCGATTATTTCCGAGCCGTTGTTTCAAGTCGTCGACCAGCCATTCCGGAAGCAGTCTTCCAGCGTCACTTTCCTGGCACTGAACCAAAAAGTAGATGGCAAGCCCACTGATGTCGAGCCACCGCAAAACGCTCTTCCAGTCCGCATCGCTGAATCCGATTACATGATCAGCCGCATACTCAGGAGTCGCAAATGAAACCACAATTGCCTCCTTCAGCTCCTGTGTGCGTGCCGTCTTCTTATTGCTTCGTGGAGATTTTTTCCTGCTCATAGTCAGTGGCTGTACATCTCCGGCTCTCCGAGGCTTCCGGATTTTGGCAAATGACGAATGTACGTCACAATCGACCAGATTTCGTCATCGCTCAGAATTCCCTTCGAGCCCGGCATTCCCGAAGGCCAGATACCTTCGTCAATCACGCGCTTCAACTGCCCGTCCGTGTACTGCTGTACCTCGCTCGATGCCAGCGACGGAACCGGCGGAGCAAGCCGATCCGCAAATGGCACACCCGTGTTCTGCCCATCGAGTCCGTGACAGGCAGCACAGTAATGTGAGAATGCTTCCTTGCCGTCCGTCGCTGTCTGCAGCGTCGCGGACAGCGGATTCTTCTCCGCCTTGTTGCCGACAATGCGGTGCTTGATGGACCACATCATCTTCGACTCCGTCTTAGAGGGAGCCTTCGCCTTGCATCCGCAGAATGCTGCTGCGATCATTGCCAACAGCATGAACCGGCGCATCTTAATCCACCACATGCAGCGTGATTGACATGCTGCCATGTCCCGCTCCGCAAAACACCGAACAATGCCCCACAAAATCACCGGTCTTATCCGGGGTGAACTGCACTTCGCCTTGTCCGCCCTTGGCTGCCTTCACTTCCACGTTGAGTTCGCGAAACCGCACGCCATGCGGAACATCACTACTTTGCAGTACAAGATCGACCGGTTCGCCTTTCTTCAACGTCACGGTGCCAGGGTCAAATGAATAGCGCTTTGCTACAATCACCACGCGATGCGGATCCACAGACGCTCCCGACGCATGCAACCCAAATCCTTTGACAATCACCAGACCGCTCAATACGGTTATCAGTGCAAGAGTTCGTTTCAGATGCATCATGACTCCTCGATTATGCTCATGTTGAGCTTTGTTCCAGTCTCAAGATACTTCTCGCCGTACTGCTCGGTGTCATGAGGCTGTCAGGAGATTGTCAGCGATTTGTCGAAGTGGCTTGAAAAGCGCGCTCATTCCAAGGCCCGGGCCCAAATGACAATCCACTGACATTCGCCAGACTCTGCCCTGACACTCCATCTGGCGGCGCGGGCGAAGCTGGATTCATGTCACGCTTCTCGTCACTTAACTCGTATTGGAAGGGGAGAACGCTGGGCCTGCTCGCGGCGCTGGCAGTCTCGTCCATTTCCTTTGCAGGTGCGCAGAACGTTCCGGCCATCTCCGGCGGCGTTGCGTTCCTTACCAGCACAAACGGAGGCAATACAACCTATACGCCTCTCATCGAGCCTTTGTTGGCTGCGCCGATAGGCAAGCATATTCTTATCGAGTCGCGGGCTGCCATCCTTGAAACCTTCTCGCCTGACAGCACCGGTTACAACCACACCCATTTCGCCGGCCTTACCTATCTTCAGGGAGACTATATTGCCTCGCCGCACCTTACCATCGTCGGCGGCAGTTTTCTGCTTCCCTTTGGAACCTACAATGAACGACTGTCACCTGTCTGGATTGGGAATTTTCAAGACGGACCGTTGATTGCAAGCCTGGGCCTGCTGTCAACCGGAACTGGAGTCGGAGGAATGCTGCGCGGATCTGCTATTTCACGGCGCAAATACTCCATCGACTACGCCACGTGGTTTTCCGCACGCAGTGGCAACGAACAATTCAATTCGGAGCGCTCTTTCGGCGGACGCGCCAGCCTTTACCTGCAGGATAGCCGTCTGGAAGTGGGCCTCTCGTATGACCGCTCACTGCAGGGAACGCAGGAAAACTTCTACGGAACGCATGTCTGGTGGGAGCCGAAGGATACCGCGTTTCGCCTGCGCTCCGAGTTCGCGCGCGGCCATCATGCGCAGGGCTATTGGATTGAAGCCGACTATCGCACGCAGGCGTTTGGCGGCCTCAATAGCTGGGTCGGACGCTTCGAGCCACTGTTCCGGATGCAGCAGACCTTCCGCCGCGACACCATCATCAGCGACGGCCTGCCGCTAGTGAACACGCAGCGCGCCGACTTCGGGCTTGATTACAACCTGCCGCACAACACAAGAATCCTGACCAGCTATTCGCGGCAGTTCTCTTCCTCCAACAACACAAACATCTGGGAGACGGGCATCGTCTATCGGTTCCTCTTCCCTGCCTGGAAAGGAAAATCGCAATGAGTCAGAAATATTTTTTCGCCGCTGCCGTTGCGCTGGGAGCGCTCCTCATGTCTTTGCCAAAGATGCAATCGCAGGCGACGCAGCAAACACCGGCTCAGACAAGCAAAAAGCAGCCATCTGATAAGCATAGACCTCAGCCGTCTGACAATGAAGGACAACGCATCTTTGATGGGCAATGCGCGCGCTGCCACACGGCCCCGGATGGCTTTTCTCCTCGCATTACTAACGCCATCGTGCGCCACATGCGCGTGCGCGCCAATCTGAGCGCCACCGACGAAAAGGCGATCCTCCGGTTCATGAACCCATAGCAAATTCACGTTGTACGAGGCAGAGCATGTCGACCCAGGACAATCCCATTTCAGCAGCTTTCGCTCCCGATTCATTGAGTGGCGCTAGCGAGCAGGTTTTGAGTCACTGGACTACATCGCCTGCCAAACGTATCTTCGATGTAACATCCCTACTTGTCTTCGCCCCGCTTTGGATTCCGCTGCTCTTTGTTCTCGCGGTCATAGTACGGGCTTCTTCTCATGGTCCAGTTATTTTTCAACAAAAACGGATTGGCCGATCTTGCCGTCCGTTCACTATCTATAAATTCCGCACTATGCGCCATGATCCTCATGGCCGCAGAAATGCCATTGCCGCCGTCGCCGCGAATGAAATAACTGCGGCAGGTCACATTCTCCGCCGCTTCAAGCTAGACGAATTACCGCAGCTCATCAATGTGCTTCTCGGCCACATGAGCCTAGTCGGCCCGCGTCCTAAAGTGCCCGAGCAACAACTAGAACCGCTCGCATGCCATCCCGGCATAACCGGGTCCGCAACGCTCGCCTTCGCCCGCGAAGAAATCCTCTTCTCACAAATTCCAGAACCTGAGCTCAATGCCTTCTACCGCGACAGTGTTCTGCCCACAAAGCATAGGCTCGACGCAGAGTACATGCGCTGCGCCACCTTCGCTGGAGACCTTGCCATCCTGATGGACACAGTCCTGGGCAAATGGGGGTCCGGCGAGTCCGTTAATTTGCATACGCGGCTCGATAGATAACGCTCGACGGTTTTGAAGTCAAGTTCGCTACATGCACCATTACAAATCAATAATTGACGATGAAGACTAACCCATCACGCAAATGCACCCACATCCCAGTTGTTAATGGGCGTGGATTGATGAGAAGAACTGCCAAGACAAACTTGTGAAGTTGAGATCGGCCGCAGGATGGCGCCTCCGATTCTTATTCCAATCGATGCTTCCCTCCCATTCATGGCCGACTCCTTTCAGAAAATAAGCAACCACTGGAACGTCTTGCCTGCAACCGAGCCATGCGAGCTCAACGCCCCAGTCCTTCTTTTCTGCAGTCTGCCGTTGGCATCCATTGAGATAGCCCCACGTGACCCAGTTTCCGTGCGGGGTTGTCGCAAACTGTGGGCTGTTGGCTTCGAATGCCGTGAACTGCTCGTCTTCATCTCCGTGGATATAAAGAATCGGCACCGGAGGCGAAAGCTTCGGCGGCGGGTCCATGAGCGGTGTGGCCACGGCGACAACAGCGCTAACGAATTGCGGATGCCGCGATGCGAATAGCTGCACCATGCCTGAGCCGCTGGAGAAACTTGCGAAGAAGACCCGTTTCGGGTTCGGGCGGTCGCGGTGCAGCACGTCTTGAAGCACAGCGCAGAGATAACCGTCATCATCGACAGGAAGCATATTCGGGCCAAGAATGTGCGTGCGCGATCCTTTCATTTCCCAGAAAGTGATATTCTTTTTTTCGTCGGGCGGCAGGCTTACATTCGTTCTCACCGGTTCGGGAAAAACAACGAGGAATCCATTCCGATCGGCCTCGTCTGTCCATCCATATTCGCGGGATGCCGATTCGGCTGTGCTGGTGACGCCTCCAAGCATGAATACAACTGCAGGGTGAGCGGAAGGATTCGCCGGACGATACAGCAGATAGGGCCGATCATACCCATTGTGTGTGAAGGGCTCAATTTGAATTTGAGCGGTAGCAGACGCCGTCAGGAGAGCAAATGCAACCACAAGAAAAGTATTTCGAGGTTTTGCAGCTTTCCTCAATCGAGATCCTTTCTCAAAACAGCCGATTTCTGACGTGAGTTATGCTTGCAAGCTATCGTTTGGACTTGATCTTCGTGGCGCGCGCGCTCCTGGGGGAGGCCGCGAGCACTGGAACTGCCACTGAATCGCGAATTTTCATGGATGTCTCGATCACGACATGCTTCGCCGGTCCGGAGTCGCCCGCGATTCGCTCAAGAAGGATACGAGCGGCTGTCATTCCAAGTTGATAGCCTGACTGAGAGACCGAGGAGAGCGCCGGATTCGTGATCTCGGCAATATCCAAGTCATCGAACCCCATCACCGATACCTCGTCGGGGCAGCGCAGACCAGCTTCGCGAATCGCGGTCAGTACGCCTAGAGCGATCATGTCATTGCCGGCGGAGATTGCCGTAGGCGGCGGGATCAGCCGCAGCAACAGTTTGGTCTTCGAAGCGCCACCTTGTTTGTCGAAGGTTGTTTCCTGCACATACTCGGGCGGAAGCTCCAGCCCCGCCTCTTCTACCGCCTGTTTGAAGCCATTCAATCGCTCTTCGGCATTCGTCAGATGCAAGGGCCCGGTAATCACCGCCAGCCGTTTGTGCCCCATCTTGATCAGATGTTGTGTGGCCCGGTAAGCCCCGGATTGATTATTAGCGGTAACACTGTCTCCATCCCAACCCTTGGGCAGACGGTCAATGCACACCACACCGGCACCGGCTGCCCGATAGGACTGTGCCTGCGCGGTGAGATCGCTAAAATTCGAAGGGATGACAATGAGGCCGGCGGGAAGAAAGGTGCGCAGTTCATTGAGATGCGCCAGTTCCTTGGAGTGGTCATTATCCGTATTGCACAAAATCAGCCTATAGCCGTTTGAAAATGCGAGATCTTCGGCGCCGCGGACCACGGCAGGAAAGAACGGGTTCGTAATATCAGGAATAATCATCCCGATCACATTTGTCTGCACTCGCCGGAGGCCCCGCGCAAGTTGACTCGGCTGATAGCCGATCGATCGCACTACTTCGAGAACGCGGCGACGTACCGGCTCGCGAACTCCCGCAGTTCCGTTTAAAACATGCGAGACGGTCCCCAGGGAGACCTCCGCAATTCTCGCAATGTCTTTCATGTTGGCCATAAAGTTATCTGGAAGAACCGCAGCAAAGCGTCCGAACTACAGAGTGAGTATAAGAGCAAAGTGAAAGCTTTCAATCACACCTTTTGGAATGAGACAGAAAGAGAGCGCGCCGGACGCGACGAGATACAAAAAATACCCATTAATATGCTTATCTTACCGCAAATTACAAAAACCTTATTTCCGCGCAGAAATTCTATTGACAAAAGTTGTACTGCAAAGATTACAATTGCTCGAATTTTTGAAAGCTTTCAATTAGTACCGGAGGCACTATGAACTCTCGCCGGATGACGTGGATTTTCCTGCTGTTGTTGACGGCTTCTCTCTCTTCTGCATGGGCCCAGTTTGCACAACGTGGCGGACTGGAAGGAACAGTAGTCGACCCAACCGGAGCCGTGATCCCCGGCGCCCGGATTACGTTGCTTGATATTGCGCAGAAGCAGACACGCGAACTGAAATCCGATACTGCCGGCCACTTTGAGTTCAACAATCTCGCCGCGGGACAATACCAGTTAACGGCCGCAATACAAGGGTTCAACACAGCTGTATCAGAGCCGGTTGCGGTGAACATCGGCGCGATCTCGCACTACGACTTCAAGCTGCAAACGGGCTCTGTGCAGCAGTCCGTGACGGTAACGGAAGAATTCAGCGGGCTCGAGACCGACAAGACCAGTATTGACACGAATATCACGACGCAGCAGGTTGAAGATCTTCCGCTGAATGGACGTAATTTCACTTCCATCGCCGCTCTTGCGCCCGGAGTTTCGACCTATCCACAGTCGAACATCAATCCCGGCGGAACGTATTCGGTGGGTGCGCAGTTTGCGATGGGCGGCACGCAGTTCACTGCCGGAGGAGCCTTCCAGGGATCACGAGACAGCGGCTTCTACGTCAACGGCGTCAACATCAACGACAACTACGAAAGCAGCATCAGCTACGAACCGTCCGCGGAGGCGCTGGGCGCCGGAACTGTGCAAGTGGCGGATTTCTCCGCCGCAATCGGACACGATATCGCCGCGCTGACCATGCAGACCAAAGGCGGCTCAAGCAGTTTTCACGGGGAAGCTTACGACTTCTTAGAGAATACCGATCTGAACGCAGTGAATCCGTGGACGAACGCTAACGAGATCATCACAGGCACACCGGCAGTAAAGCCGATTCTGCACCGCAATCAGTTCGGCGGAAACCTGGGCGGCCCGATTTACATTCCCAAGCTGCTGCCGGGTCTTCGCAATCGGCTTTTCTTCTTTGCCAACTACGAAAAGATGCTGGAGGCAGACGGCAACCAACTGATATCGACTTCGGTCCCCTCGGCCGCCGAAATTGGGGGCAATTTCAGCGAGCTGCTTGCGCCAAACCCTAACCCAATCCAGTTGTACAACCCGTTTACTACCACGTATCTTGCGGACGGAACCAGCACCCGTCAACCGATTCCCGGTAACCGTCTTGATCAAGCAACTAAACCTGATGGTTCACCTTTGATTGATCCGAATTCGGCCAAGATCATTCAGGCGCTCTGGCCAACTCCTAATCTTCCAAACAATCCGAGCAACGAAGTGAATTACGTCACCTATCAGTCACTCGGCATCTCTCAGTATCACCTCGATACGCGATTCGACGCAAAGATCACGAACTCAGACTCGATGTTCGTCACCTGGTCGAAAGCATACGGCTCGAATTCGTTGAATGGTGGTATTCAGCCCCAGAACCTATATAACTTCCCGGTTGCAGACCAGGCGTTTCTGGTGACGGTGAACTATGTTCACATCTTCACGCCTAACCTTACCAACGAATTTATCTTTGGCCTGGGCGATGGTGCGCTGGTCACTATGTCCTCCAGTTTATTCAGTTGGTACAACAGCAGCAGTAACCCTCTCAATACGCTCTTCCAGAACACAGGCGATGGACTGAGCAAGGGCGTCTTTGCCGTCAGTGCGTCCAATCCAGTTACAGGCGGTTATGCTACTCCAGGAATCGGAGAGGTCTTCCGCGCGGAAAACGAATCTTACCAGGTGTCAGACAATCTTGACTGGGTGCGCGGACGTCATAGCATCACGGCCGGAATGAACTTCTTCCGCAAGAGCGAAATCGACTGGGACATGCAGAGAAATACATCTTTCGGCGGCTTCACGACCAGCGGTGGCGATCTTGGCTATGTTGGCGGCGATGGAATCGCTGACCTGCTTCTCGGCCTTCCGAGCAACATGTGGGTGCGCTACACCATTAACGGCGGCAATGCCACTTCGCCTAACTACAACATCATCTTTCCTTCATGGGGTCTGTATGTGAACGACAAATTCCGCTGGAGCCCCAAGCTCACGGTCTCTGCCGGGCTGCGGTATGAACTCAGCATTCCGGACTATACGCCAAATCCTTCCATTGCTCCCTGCTGTGCTATCTATTCGGCCACCTCTGACGGCGGCGTATTGAAATATCCGGGTATCGCGCAAGGGCTTAGCACCCACTACTTGAGCGCGCCAAAGCTCGCCTACGCTCCGCGTGTGAGCATCTCCTACAGCTTTAATCCTCAGCTCGTGGTGCGCGCCGGCTATGGTATTTTCTACGACACCGGCGCGAGCCAGATCTCGAACAACGTGGGCAATGCTATCTACGGCACGTCGGCCGCGGTGAATTACAACGTGAACAACACCACGCTTGGCGCGCCGCCTGATACGCCGGTCATCAATCTGTCGAACATCTTCCCTGCGCCGCAGACTACGACGCTTGGATCGTTTCCAGTCTCCACTGGCACCGGCCAGGGATATGAAGGCGATGGGCAATACGCTTCCATCACTTACTACGACCAAAAATCCACCGCGCTTCCTTATTACCAGCGTATGATGCTCGATGTACAAAAGCAGCTTGGCGGCCGTGACGTCCTCACCCTCTCCTACGCGGGCGCCCAGGGGCGCAAGGGACAGAACGAAACCAACATTAATCTGCCCGCTTATCAAACCGGCTGGACATTCGGTGGAGGAGTCTCCGATCCGACCTACAATGCAGCCCGTCCGAACAATGCAGGCCGTTTCGGCGATATCTACGTTTTGCGTCCTCGGCTCAACGCTTTCTACAACGCACTGATCGTGCAATACCGGCACGATTTCTCAAAAGGCTTCCAGATGTTGTCCAACTACACCTGGGGCAAGACCGTCTCCGATTACCCGTGGGTGAATACGCTTGGCGCCAACGGAAGCTCCGGCTCCGGTACAAGCGGGCTTCAGTATGCCAACCTGTACAATCGCGGAGAATCCAACCAATCCCATCGACATCGTTTTGTCTTCAGTGGAATCTGGGAACCCAAGTACGGTCAGAAGTGGTCCGAATGGATGAAGGCGCCTTTCACAGGATGGCGGCTTGCCGGGATCATGACGCTTGAGTCAGGCGATGCGCTGACCGTGGTGAATGGAGGTCCGGGAACTGCATGTCCGGCCGGTGACGCGGGAACTTCGATTTGCCCAAACGGTTACGGCTCCAGTGCACAGGACGGCGCGGGTTTTGATCAGCTGAATGTTTCCGGCAATCCGAACATCGGCCACGGCTCAAAATCCTTTTCCCGTCAGTTCGACACATCCAAGTTCTCCTTGCCCCCGATGAATGTTCGCGGAAACTCGGGTCTGGGAACCGTGCGCGGCCCGGGACAAAACAACGTGGATCTCTCACTCAGCAAAACCTTTCAGCTTTATGAGAGGCTTCACCTTGAACTCCGCGCCGATGCATTCAATGCCTTCAACCACACTCAGTGGACCGGTATAAATACAACCTATCCAAGTGGAAGTGCGCAATATCCTTTCGGTCAGGTTAATAGCGCACGGGAAGCGCGCATCGGACAAGTCGCGGCTAAGATTGTTTTCTAGCTCAGGACCAGGCTTATTGGAGCGGACTCAATGTATCAGCCGGAATCGTATGCCATAACACTCGTGTTCATGCTCCTCAGCATGTTCTGCTGGGGATCATGGGCAAACACATTCAAGCTGTGCCCAGGTTACCGCTTTCAGCTTTTCTACTGGGATTACATAATCGGCCTGATCGTAGCCGCAGTGGCGTGGGGGTTCACGCTGGGAAGCTTCGGTTCGAGCGGTGCGCCATTTCTGCACGACCTTGCAAGCACCTCGAATCACGCGATGTTGCTGGCTGCAGCGGGTGGCGCAGTCTTCAATGTCGCAAACCTGCTTCTGGTCGCAGCGATTGAGATCGCCGGACTAGCCGTTGCCTTTCCAGTCGGAATAGGACTTGCACTGGTTGTGGGAGCGATCAGTAATTACGTCCTTGCTCCCAAAGGCAATCCATTTCTGCTCTTCGGCGGCATTGCTCTCGTCGTTGCGGCCATCATCTTTGATGCGCTGGCCTACAGCCAGCGCGAGATCGGGAAATCGCGCTCTACTCGACGCGGACTCTTCATCAGTCTTCTTTCCGGTCTGCTCATGGGTAGTTTTTACCCAATGGTGTCCGGAGCCATGAGCGGCAAAGGCGCTGCCGGACCTTATTCAGCAGCATTCTTCTTCGCTATCGGAGTGGCAATATGCGCCGTCCCGGTAAATTATCTTCTGATGCGCTTTCCCCTCGATGGCGACTACCCGGTTGCATTAGGCGGATATCAGCGTGCTCCCATGCGATGGCATCTGGCCGGCGTTCTCGGAGGAGCCATCTGGTGTACTGGAGCGCTGTCTAACTTTCTTGCCTCCAGAGCAAACATGGTCGGCCCCGCTGTCTCCTATTCAATCGGCCAGGGAGCCACGATGATCTCTGCGGGTTGGGGCGTTTTCATCTGGCATGAATTTGCCAACGCTCCGGCAAAAGCCAGAATCTTTCTTACCTTCATGTTCCTGCTGTTTCTCTGTGGGCTGGGAACAATCGCCATCGTCCCGCTTTTCTAAACCGTTCTGGATTCCGATGAGGAGATGCCATTGTTGGGGCTCAAGCCTATTGTCGTTGTCGGCAGCATCAACACTGACCTGGTCTCGCTGACCGAAAGAATTCCGCTTGCAGGCGAAACCGTGCTCGGGAGCGATTTCAAGATTTATCCGGGAGGAAAAGGCGCCAACCAGGCGGTTGCCATAGCGCGGCTCGGCTATCCGGTGCGGATGATCGGCCGCGTTGGCACGGACTCCTTTGGAAGAGACGCGCTCCAGCACTTGAAAAGTGCCGGCGTTGACGCAGAGCTTGTGGGAACAAGCGACGGCTCTTCCGGAATTGCAGTGATATGCGTCTCCGCCAAAGGCGAGAACAGCATTATTGTCACGCCTGGCGCAAACGCGACTCTGACGCCACCGGATGTCGATGAGCATATCTCGGTGATTCGCGGCGCCAGCGCCGTACTTGCGCAGCTTGAAATTCCAATCGAAACAGTCGAACACCTCGGCGAGCTTTGTGCGCAGGAAGGAGTGCCATTCCTTCTCGATCCTGCGCCTGCTGCCGTTCTGCCTGGCAGATTGTTTTCGCGCATAACCTGGTTCACGCCCAACCAGATGGAAGCAGCTTTTTATGCGAACGGAAAGGCGGACGGAACGCAGTTCAAATCCTCCTCCATAGCCGACGAACTTCTGCGTAAAGGAGTCCACGGTGTAGTGCTCAAAATGGGAGCCGATGGCGTTTCCGTGTTCACCAATGAGCGCGATCTTGAATCTATTCCGGCATACGCAGTCCAGGCGGTTGACACAACAGCCGCGGGAGATGCCTTCAATGGAGGCTTTGCCGTGGGACTTGCGAAAGGGATGAGCCCGATAGAAAGTGCCCGCTTTGCATCTGCAGTGGCCGGCATCTCAGTCACTCGCCGCGGGGCGCAGTCTTCAATGCCGACCATCCAGGAAGTCGAAGAATTCCTGGTGCAACAAACTTCGGGGGCCGTATGATGCGCTTCACGTACCAACTCTTCGCAAAGCAGGCTCGCTGGCTCATCCCGGCTCTTTTCGGTTCAGTTTTGACTCTTGCGCAATCAACCGTTATTCAATCGACCCTAATTCAATCGAATAGAGGCGCGCATGCATCCGCGAATCCACTGCATTCTTACCCATGGTATGTAACGGCTGCGGCCATTCATCGGGTCAGCCTTAAGCCAAACACTCAGTTTTGGCGCTTCGAGCATCTATCTCTTGATTCCGCCGAAACGAAACGACAACTCAGCGACTGGAAAGCGGAAGGAGTTGATGCAATCGAAGTTTTCGCGCCGGAGGAAGGCGGCAACAGCTATGATGGGCTCGACGCGAAAAATCGTTATGCCCTGGACCCAGGCTTGGGTACGATCGCTGATTTCCGGCGCATGGTCGCACAGGCGCATTCAGCGCAGATGCACGTTGTAACTTTCCAGAATCTTGGCTATGCCGCGCTTGATGCAGGCCAGTTTCAGAAAGCCGAGCAGGATGTTCGCGCGGGCAAGACCAGTCGTGAAAGCCAGTTTTTCTTTTGGAGCAACAGCAAAGACGCGCCGCCGCCTGCTCACGGAGATTCTTACTTCTTTGTCCGACCCATCAAACCAGGATACGATCCGATGAAGAAAGAGATCTGGCAGTGGAGCGAGCCTGCGCAGCACTATTATTGGTCTCGATGGACCGGCAAAGATGCGCACGGCGATACAACGCACCTTCCCCATTACAACTGGATTGCGGATGCCTGGCCGGCGGAAGCGCGCCACGTCATTGATTTCTGGATGGCAACCGGCCTCGATGGCATGGTGGTCGATGCCGTGAACTGGTACACCGGCTACGACTGGCAGGAGAATGCGAAGCTGCTTGCCGGATACCGAAAATTTCACGGCGACAAGCTGCTCGTTCCGGAAGGCGGAGGTGCTTTCCACTCCGATGATCCGGTGGGCTGGATCAAGGACGGCACATGGCCGGCGCTCTACGACTACGGTCTCGACATCTGGTGGGAAGAGCAGAGCCGTCCGATGCGTGACAGCATTCAGCAGGGCAATCCGGCGCTGTTTGAAGACGCGCTCCGCAGGTATCACGACCGGGTCGTTGCAGCCGGCGGAGTGCTCATCCAACCTGTACTGAAAATGCCGGACGACGGCAGGCAGAGGCTTGAAGAAGCTCTGCTAGCCACCTCAGGAGACATGCTCTGCTATTGCGAGCCCGTTAACTCCATCTTGCGGCCTGCGAATGGCATTCCTGATCTTTTGCGCTTAAAGGTGCGTCATGCCGCTTTTTATCAGAACAGCATGCGCAGACGTATCGCAACCGATCATGATCAAAGCGCCTATGCCACCGTACGCGATGCCGCTGATGGCTCTGAGCGCCTGCTGGTGGTCTTCAATTTTTCGCCTGAAACACTTCATGTTGCGATCGATGCGCGCGCAGTTCGCGGGTCAGCGTATCGTGATCTCGAATCGAATGAAGCGCAACAATCGGCCGGAACAAAGCTCGAGCTTGAGCTGTCTGGATATGGCCACAGAATTTTTCTTGTCGAAGACGACAGATTATTGCATGCAGGGGAGAATCGATGAGTTTGAAGTTTCGCAGCACAACAGGTGTCATTGCACTTGCCCTCATCGCGGCGCTTTTTGTGGTTGCGGCCGCTGCGCAGGACACCTTTAACGCGCCTCGCGGGCAGCAGATCCCTCCTCCCGCCTGCTTCACCATTCGCGGTGCATGGGAAGGCGGTTACGTTCCATGCACGCCCGCCAGCCATGCAGAATGGCTAGCAGATATCACGCACTGGCGTATGGAGCGGCTGATCCGCGTTGGTTACGATCCTGCCCGCTATGAGATGTCTGAGCTGAAATGGTCGCAATCCGCCTTCATGCAGCCCCAGATGATGGTGCACGACCGTTACTTCTACGATCCCGTCGAGCACCGATACACCGTAGATCGCTATCTGAATGATCTCACCGCTCGCTACGGCGGCATTGATGCCGTGCTCCTCTGGCCAACCTATCCAAATATGGGCATCGATGATCGCAATCAGCTCGACATGGTGCGCTCGATGCCTGGAGGCGTCGAAGGTCTGCGGAAGATGATCGAAGAATTTCATCACCGCGGCGTGCATGTCTTGTTTCCGATGATGATGTGGGATCAGGGCACGCATGATCCAGGTAAGCCATGGCCTGATGCTATTGCGGAACTGATGAAGGAGATAGGCGCCGACGGCATCAACGGCGACACGCAGGATGGTGTTCCGCTGGCGTTTTCTCTGGCTGCTGAGAAGATCAACCATCCACTGGTCTTTGAGCCGGAAGGCAGCCCGCATGACGAAGCCCTGGCGTGGGACGTAATGACCTGGGGACAGTACACATTTCAGTTTGTTCCCACAGTCGACAGGTACCGCTGGCTTGAGCCGCGTCACCAGGTCAACATTCAGGGCCGCTGGGTGCGCGAAAAAACAGACGAGCTCCAGTTCGCCTTCTTCAATGGTGAAGGCTGGGAGAGCTGGGAAAATGTCTGGGGCATCTGGAATGGTGTCACGCCGCGTGACGGTGAAGCGACGCGCCGGATTGCAACCATCGAGCGCGCGGTAGCGCCTTTCTTAGCCAGTCAGCAGTGGGAGCCGTTCTATCCCATGCTCCGTTACGGTGTCTACGCGAGTCGTTGGCCGTTGAGCTCCGAAACCGTTTGGACAATTGTGAATCGCAATGAATACGACACAAGTGGCTCGCAGATGACAGTGCCTGTGCAAAGCGGCATGCGCTACTTCGATCTCTATCGCGGTGTTGAGCTGAAACCAGTCACGCAAGGCAGCGATGCGGTGCTGCAATTCGATATCGAAGCACACGGTTACGACGCGGTGCTGGCAACCACAGGCGAGCCGGGCGCGCGCTTCAAAGAGCTAATGACAACAATGGCCGGACTGACGGCGAAGCCGCTGTCCTCCTACTCGCACGAGTGGACGCCGATCCCGCAGAAGCTTGTGGAAATCGCCTCCACCCAGCCGGCCAGCTCCACACCCGAGGGAATGATTCGCATTGAAGGAGGTGACTACCTCTTCAGAGTAGAGGGGATCGAGATCGAAGGCTCGGATGATATCGGGGTGGATGTGCAGTATCCATGGGAGAATAGTCCGCGGCGCTTTCATGAACACCCATTACAAATTAAGCCGTTTTACATCGACAAGTATCCGGTCACGAACGCGGAATTCAAGAAGTTTTTGGACTCATCGCACTACCGTCCGAAAGACGATCAGAACTTCCTCAAGGACTGGGCGAACGGCACCTATCCGGACAGCGCGGCAAATAAGCCTGTCACATGGATATCTATTGAAGACGCGCGGGAATATGCAAAGTGGTCCGGCAAGCGGCTTCCGCACGAGTGGGAGTGGCAGTACGCCGCGCAGGGAAGCGACGGCCGGGTATATCCATGGGGCAACTGCGACTGGCAGCCAAGCGTGAATCCAGCTGCGGGAGCTGCTGCACCACCTGCCGCGCAGCCTGCTGCGCCTCCCGGCCCGAATCCGGCGAGAAGCTTGGTTCCATCGCCAGCACCGCCAGTTCCGCCCTGCAACTGGAGACCGGATCCGGCAAACGCGCCCGCGCCAATTGCTGATCACGGTCGCGTACTCACTCCGCCCAGCAACGTGGACATGCATCCGAACGGTACGAGCCCATTTGGTGTCATGGACATGGTGGGGAACGTCTGGCAATGGACGGACGAGTATTTTGACGACCATACACGCGCCGCAATTCTGCGCGGTGGCAGCCACTATCGTCCAATTGGTTCCATCTGGTACTTTCCGCAGGCATACAAAAACAGTCAGCACGGAAAGCTGCTGCTCATGGCCCCAGGCTATGACCGTTCCGGCACAGTTGGCTTTCGCTGCGTGAAAGATGCCGAGTGAGGGAAAAGTGAGCAGTGTGGTTGAGCCCGCAATTCGGTGGTTCAAGCAGGAGCGTGTGATTCCTCTGCAACTGTTGCTCCTGCTTGCAGCCGCCGTGGCCGCGCTCTCCGCCAGGGGCGCGATCAATCCCAATCTGCCCACCATGATCGGAGTCCTCGCCGTCGGCGGATTTACGTGCGCTGAAATCGGCGGCATCATTCCCTGGATCAAAAGAGCCGGCGGCCCGGCTCTCACTGCGGCCTTTCTACCGTCTTATGCTGTCTCGCGGCACTGGCTCCCGGACAATATCGTGGATTGCGTCACGAAATTCACGTCATCCACGCAATTCATCTACCTCTTCATCACCGCCATTGTTGTGGGAAGCATTCTCCGCATGCCTCGCCGCCAGCTCATCGCCGGAATGTTGAAGATATTTGTTCCTCTCATAGGCGCATCCATTCTGGCGCTTATCGTTGCCGCGCTCGGCGGAATGGCCATCCATGTCCCCCCATCTGAGGCCCTCTTCATGGTCGCAATTCCCATCATGGCCGGTGGCGTTGGTGAAGGTGTCCTCCCGCTATCGACCGGCTACGCGCAACTCCGGCACATGAACGCCGGAATTCTCATCGGGCAGCTCCTTCCCGTCGTTCTCTTCGGAAATCTGGTCTCCATTGTCTTTGCAGGCGCCTTGAACTCACTTGGCCGTCGTTTCCCGCATCTCACCGGGAACGGAATACTTGAGCCCGAACCGGCAGATGCGGCACAGCCCGCAGCACTCCCGCCTGACCCTTCGCACCACGACACACTCGATCTGCACGCCATTATCATCGTCATCTTCGTTTGTATTTTGCTTTATATGATCGGGCAGATCTGCCAGTCCCTCACTTCTTTTCCGGGGCCAGTTGCGACGCTGATTCTCACCGTTCTATTGAAGCTCACCGGAGTCCTTCCCCCCCACATCGACAACGCAGCAGGCGCAGTCGGCCGCTTCTTTTCGACTGCTGTAACCTATCCGCTTCTCTTCGCCGTAGCCGTCGCCTTGACGTCGTGGAGCGCAATTGTGACGGCGTTACGCCCGGCAAACCTCCTCATCGTCATCCTAGTTGTTACTACACTCGTCGTCTCCGGCTTTTTCCTGGGTCGAGCGATGGGGCTCTATCCCATTGAGGCAGCGCTCATCAACGCATGTCATAGTGGATCTGGCGGCACTGGCGCCGTCGCAATTCTGACTGCTTCCGACCGAATGGAGCTGATGTCGTTTGCGCAGATTGCCACGCGTGTAGGTGGCGTAATCACAGTGGCCTCTGCGTTCTTCGCTGCACGATGGTTCGGCATCTGGTAGGTTCTCATGTTTACACTTCAGGAATTTCGTAGTGATAATCCCGGAGCGCTGAAGGGCGTACGCGTTGTCGATCTCTCGCGCCTGGTCGCCGGCAATACATTGACCATGGCGCTCGCCGACCTCGGCGCTGAGGTAATCAAGGTCGAGCCACCGCGTGGAGACAGCTTACGTGAGTGGCGTGTGCATGGCATCAGCACGGCATGGAAGGCCTACTCCAGAAATAAGCGTAGCATCTGTTTAGATCTTCGCCAGCCTGCAGGCGTGGAGGTTCTTCAAAAACTCCTAGCGAGCGCTCACGTCTTTGTAGAAAATTTTCGTCCCGGAACACTTGGGAAGATGGGACTCGCGCCCACCGATCTGTTGGCACTCCATCCCAGGCTCATCATTGCGCGCATCTCCGGCTGGGGGCAGAGTGGCCCGTACGCCGACCGCCCCGGCTTCGGCACGCTCGTCGAAGGAATGTCAGGTTTCGCTGCTATGAATGGCTTTGCGGACCGCGAACCCGTACTCCCGCCGATCTATCTAGCCGACATGACAGCCGGGCTATACGGTGCGATTGGCGTTCTCGCCGCTCTCCGAGCAGTTGAGAACGGAAGTGGGAGCGGGCAGGTCATAGATGTCTCGCTCCTGGATTCCGTCTTCTCCATCCTTGGGCCTCAGGCAGCAAACTTTCGGCTTACGGGAAAGGTTAAGCCAAGAACCGGTAGCTGTTCCACCAACAGCGCGCCACGCAACATATACAAGACAAGCGATGGACATTGGGTCAGCCTTTCTGCATCCACGCAGGTCATGACAAAGACCTTGTTTCGCGCTATCGGCCGTCCGGAGCTTATCTCTGATCCGCGCTTTCTCAACAACGAGGCACGGGTGCGGAACGTCGTTGAACTCAATCGCATTCTCGCTGGGCACATAGAGGCTATGACGCGTGACGAGTGCCTGACGCATTTTCAGAGGGCCGGCGTCACCATCGCGCCTGTCTACGACATGCGGGAGATTGAAGCCGATCCGCACTTCATTCAACGCGAAATTGTTGTTGAATTACCTGACGACGAGATGGGAACAGTGCCGGTTCATTCCATTTGCCCGCGCCTGTCCAATACCCCAGGTGTCTTTCGCAATTCTGCGCCGCGTCTCGGGCAGGACAGCGAAACAATTCTCGAAGAGCTTGGCTTTTCCGTATCCGGTATCGAGAGTCTGAAAGAGAAAGGGGTGATCAGCCGTGTCGATTCAGAATATCCGCCGGTTGATGCGGAGTAAGCTGTTTGTGCCGTCCGTCCGTCCGGATTTGTTTCTCAAAGCGACCTCTAGCGGAGCCGATGCCGTCTGTTTCGATCTGGAAGAAGGAGTTCCGACAGATCGCAAGGCTGAGGCTCGCGAAAATCTCTCTGCCTCTCTCCGCACTTTCAATTCTGCTGGTCATCCGGCTCTGTTAGTCCGCGTGAATCGCGCAGCCTCCGACAATCTGCAGTTGGACATTGAAGCTGTTGCTGGATCGCATCTGGCGGCAATCGCCTTGCCAAAGGTCGAAACCATTGAGGAGATAACCCTTGTCGATGAGCTGCTTACAAAAATAGAGCGTGAGCGTGGCCTTATAGATCCAATTGCGCTGCTGGTTACGATTGAATCCCCGCGTGGGCTCCGCTGTGCGGCGGAGCTGGCTCAGAGTTCGCCGCGAGTCATCGGGCTGCAATTGGGATTCGCCGACCTCTTCGAACCGCTTGGAATCTCTTCTACCGATGCGCTTGCGCGGAACAATGTTCGCCTCATGCTCCGTCTTGCCGCTGCGGAGGCCAATGTCGATTGCTACGAATCAGCGTACCCATTATTTAGGGATGAGCCAGGCTTTCTCGCTCAGCTGGAAGATGCTCGCTCGCTTGGCTTTGCCGGCGCAAGCTGCATTCATCCGTCGCAGATCGGCCCGGCAAATCGCGTCTTCGCTCCGACAGTCGAGGAAATCCAATATGCAAAGGGAGTTTTGAATGCTGCTGAAGAAACCAGCCGGCAAGGTAGCGCAATCGCGCAGTATAACGGCAAGATGATCGACGCCCCATTCCTTCTGCGAGCCAGATCGATCCTTGCGGCAAGTGGCTTGCATTGAGATTCGCATTTCTAGGTTGGCAATAGCGAGCTGATGATATCTATTCGCGATGCACGTGTAGATGTGGTTCAGCGAAGATTAAGCGGAAGACGAGCGTTGTTTTATCGTTGACAGGCTGCTGAGACAAGATCATATAGTCGCGATACGCATTCGACACCCGCCTCTCAACAGGCAGCGGAACATTCAATTCCTGATGACAGCACGAGAATTGAGCCAGTCCGCTTGTCGGTCCACACGCAATACTGATGCTATGCAGGGTCAAGGTCGGCGTGGCCCGTCGGTTATCGGTCGACAGCAGCCTGTTCAATCCATACGAAATGTTAATCGAGGATAAAGTTTCAGGAATCGCTTTGATTCAGGGACTGAAGCGCGAAAGCATTTTCTATGTAGCGCCATGTAAACGGGAATCAGAAAGTGACAAATATATGCGCCTGACTGTGCAGTAGATTAAGTTCGAAAATAGGCGTGCTCTCCTTCCGCACACCATTCCTTGGCTTGACGAATATCTTCATGAGATCACTTTCTTTTCCGGGGCTAAGCACGACGACCAATTAGACTCGGCTACACATGCTCTAAGGTGGCTTACGTCTAGCGCGGATGTAGCTTCAGGCCCCCATGATTCCATATTTCCCTATGCAATTACCCGGCTATCGCCCCTGATGGTGTCACAGATCGACTCGATATGCTTCCGCTGAAGAGTATGGCAAAGGCATTCACTTGTTTGTAGATGGGGCATGCAGCAGCTTTTTTACAGGCGAAAGGACTGGAGACGCCCAGTACAACAAGCTAACCAATACTTTCCTGAAGATCAGGTTGTCCCTAGGTCGACAATTCGGGAAAGCTTTGAAGGTGTGATTGCAAGAAATCGATTTCTCAAATAAATTGATCCGTAGTGCGCTGCTGGATAGCGAGATCCAGTGCGTTCAATGCATCTAGCTCTGCAACGAGCGCTTATCAAAGAATTTTCTGTGCACCTTTCGGATGTGTCTACTATGAGTGCGAAGGTTCCTGCGGGGAAAAAGATACGGAGCAATCACGTAGACATTGTGCAGGTTGCGCAGCACGCCGGTGTTTCTCCGGCTACGGTTTCTCGTGTCGCGAACGGTCAGTCTACAGTGGCCAAACACCTGGCGAAGCGGGTCTGGAAAGCTATAGAGGAGCTAGGCTACACGCCCAACCCGCAGGCTCGCGCGCTTGTCTCCGGCCGCAGCCGCGTTCTGGGACTTCTGGTTTCTGAGATTACCAATCCGTTTTTTCCGGAATTGATGCAGAGCTTTGAGGATGTGGCCGGCGAGCACGATTTCGAGGTCATGATCGGATCCACCAATTACAACCGTGAGCGTGCAAAGCTTTTTATCCGCCGGCTGGTACAGCGGCGAGTGGAAGGTGTAGCCGTAATGACCTTCCGGGCCGAATCGCATCTGTTGGATGAGCTGGTCGCGCAGGATATACCCCTTGTGACGATCGATGTGAGCGCGAACTCGGCAAGATCGCTGGTGCTTGAGGTCGATTACGCATACGGAATCGATCAGACCATTCAACATCTGGCACTATTGGGCCACCGCCGCATCGGGTTTGCAAGCGGCCCCCTGCCACATCTCACCAATGTGCGCCGCAGGGACGCTTTCTTGAACTCCGTTAAGAAGATAGGCCTGTCCGCACAGAACACGCCCATTTTTATCGGTGATCATACCTTCGAAGGCGGGACCCTGGCTGCGCTCCACTTTCTTAAGTGCAAACCGCGTCCAACGGCAATTGTGTGCTCTAACGACATGATGGCTATTGGTGTGCTGCGGGTGATGACGGAGCGCGGCATCCGTGTTCCCAGGGAAGTGTCCGTGGTGGGGTTTGATGATATTCACCTGGCAGAATTCACTAACCCGCCTTTGACTACTGTGTGTATGTCGCGGCAGGAACTTGCTCACGCCGCCTTCCGGGGATTGGAGCAGTTGTGGGCTGGAAGTTCCCCGGATTCAAACAACTCGATTCGTGTGCGAACCGGCCTTGTGATTCGGCAATCTACGGACCCACCTCTTGAGCTCGCTGATTCCCTGCGGACCCGATCGCGCTCGCGCAAGGTAAAGGTGCGATCCGCAGCTATTTGAGCCATCCGCCGGCCGCTGGAGAAAGTTTCGCTACCACCACAGGATATTCAGCAACCCGCAAAGCCCGAGTAGTAATACGCTCAGCAGCACAAGAGCCGGCGAGGGATGTAGTGCCTTGCGTAGAGCCGCTCCGGATACTGCATGCGCGCTCACTGAATGTTCGTCTTGCTGCTTGAAAGTCAGGAGGCAAACAACTACAGCTACCATAAAGCTTACTGCTGCTCCGTAAAAGTTTGCCGTCATCTGGCTCCCGAAGCGTACCCACCCCATCCAGAAGCTAGATTGCAAGGCTAGAGCAGAGGCCAGACTGGCGCAGATGCCTGCAAAGGCACCTCGCTCCGTAACTCGGCGGTCGAGCAAGCCGACCAGAACCACGGCAAAGACCGGCACGTAGGAGAGCGCAGCGATGAGTTGCAGGAACTCCATCATGTCGCGAAAGAGGAAGGTAGCGTAGGCGGCCAGCTGCGCCAGAGCCAGGCATACCGGTACAGCGATTCGCCCTGCCTGTATGGTCTGCTGCTCCGTTCGGCCCGGGCGCAGGTAACGGCGATAGATTTCCTCGGCCCATAATGCAGCAAAGCCCGAAATATTTCCGGCCAGCCACGCCATCAATCCGGCCAGCAGCGCCGCGGTTCCCAAGGCCAGCAAAGCCGGCTTGAATTCGAGCATCATCAGAGCCGGCATGGTCTGATCGAAGGACAACCCGCTGCGAAGCAGGGCAGGCGCGGCCACCCCAGGCAGAACCACGAGAAATGCGATTCCCATCTTGCCGAAGCCTGCCAGGAGCGGCACCATGCGCGCATCTTTGATCGATCGCGCTGCCAATGTTCGCTGAATCATCACAAAATCTGTACACCAGTAAGAGAAATTGATCGCAAATCCCAGCCCCAGCAGTACCCCGAAGCGATCGAGTGAGGCGTGCGGCGAGAACCACGGCAGCGGCTTCCATAAATGCCAGCGCAGAGAGCGCTGCGACCAGCTTGCCGCATCAAAATGAACAGTGAAAAATAGCAGTGGCGCGAGGCCGGCAATCATCACGAAGAACTGAAAGACCGACGTAAAGATGGACGCGCGGACGCCGCCGCACAGGACGTAAATCAGCACAACTGCGGCGCACGTCAGCCCGCCGGCAAGAAAACTCCAGCCCACGATGACATGCAGCACCTCCGCCAAGGTATAAGACGCCACACCCGCGAAGCAGACCGTTCCGAAGATCGCCATGCAAACGTAGAGAAGCCGTATGCGAGGCCCAAAACGTATCCCTAGATATTCGGGCAGGTTGCGTGCGCCGGTCTTGATATAGACGGGAAGAACGACCATAGCAAGAAAGATCATGCCTGGAATGCCGCCTATCCAGTAGAAGTGCAGAGCCTGTACGCCGTATTGCGCGGCCATGGCGCTCATTCCCACCACCTCGATGGATCCGCAGTTGTAAGCCAGAAAAGCGAGCGTGGCAGCCCACAGCGAAATCGAGTGGGAAGCATTCAAATAATCGTTTGCTGAGGCGCTACGGCGCCGTGAACTCCACCCAATCCACAAAATGGCGGCCAGGCAAAGCAAAAAAATGACAAGGGCCCACGGGCCCAGGTGACTTGCATTCATGCACGCACTCAAAGAGCGCTTCCTTCTCACGAATGGATTCGAGAAAGCACTCGAACCCTTGTACACAAGACCGGGAAGGTCCGTCCACCGGGCCAAGAAACCGTCGACCTTTGACAACCGCAAGAAAAGATTTGCTAGACGGGGAATAAGGCTTGACGGTCGTTGTGCGGCAGGCGTAAATTGCATAATCGATCAGGAAAACGATTTCTCAGTACTTTGCAAAGCGAATCGCCAAGACAAATAGTCAGTGATTTGCGAGCGAAAACGATTTCCGATGATCGCTATTTCGTGGGGGCATGGATTGAGGCGCATGCTAGACACGTATGTCTCGCACGGTCGCCATATTCGGAGGCATGGATGAAGTTCGTAAATCAAGATCGAATTGGGTTCTGGGCTCGCTGTTTCTTAGCCGTTGCCGGTTTCACCTTGGCGGCGATTCCTTGTCTCGGTCAGGCCACTACCGGTCAGATCATCGGCCAGGTGGCCGATCCCACAGGAGCTGTCGTTGCGGGCGTCAGCATCACTGTGACCGATGAGGAAAAAGGAGTCTCGTTCAGAGGCCGAAGCAACGCGGCAGGCAATTACACGGTAGTCAGCATTCCGCCCGGAGTGTATTCGGTGACGGCCAATGCGACCGGCTTCAGTCAGACCCGGTTCAGCCACGTGGTTCTGGCGATTGACCAGCAACTGGCCCTCAATTTCAAACTCAAGGTAGGCGGTGTCGATGCAACAGTGACAGTCACAGACGCTCCTTCGGTGTTGCAGACACAAAGCGCCGAGGTGGGCACGGTGATCAGCGGCAATACCATCACCGACATGCCGTTGGCGGGACGTGAGTTTTCCGCGCTGACTTTCCTGGTGCCGGGAGTCACTCAGCTTCCCCCTCAGAGCGGAAGCATCAACGGCCTGGGAGCTTCAGTAAGCGGCCAGCGCGAATACGGCAACTCCGTCCAGCTGGATGGAATTGAGTCGACAACAAACCGCACCCAGGATATTACCGTTGATCCGAACGTGGATTCAGTCCAGGAGTTCAAGGTAATCACGTCCTCGTTCAATGCTGAATTCGGCAATGCTGCTGGCGGAGTCATCGCCATTCAGACCAAATCGGGGAGCAATTCCATCCACGGTGATATCTTTGAGTTCTTCCGTCCCAACTATCTCGCCGCAAAGGAAACATTGCCCGGCGTAAGCTCCCCGCAACCGACTTCTGAGCTCAAGCAGAATAACTTTGGCGGCACGGTAGGCTTTCCCATCAAGCGTAATCGATCGTTTTTCTTCGCGGCATATGAAGGCATGCGCCAGACAAACCCGTACGCATACGTCGATTCCACCGTTCCCTTCGGGCTGATCAACAACGGCAATCCTATTGTGGCGGGCCAAGACATCAGCTTTGCGAGTTTGCTCGATCCCTATGCCGGAGTTCCTTCTGCGCCAGGAGGTGGAGCGGCGCCAGGCACCATCGATCCGATCTTTGATCCGGTTGTTTCTGTCGAATCTTATGGCGGAGCAGAACAGCAGTTTCCGGGTAATGTTATTCCAGCTTCGCGCGTGAGCCCAGCCGGACTCAATGCGCTGTTGAATTTCTATCCGAAACCGAATCTTCCAGGCATCGATAATGGCTGGTTCCGGAATTATGAGGTCTATTCGCCCACGAATACAAGTTTCGACAAGGTGGATGCGCGGTTTGACCAGGTCATCACCGACAAGGACCGGCTCTATGCGATCTATCACTGGCAGGGCTTCAACACGCTAGTGACCGACCCGTACTGGGGACACACCACTGTGCCCGGTGGCGGTGATGCCGACCAGGCGAACAAGGAAGATACGCAGCCGCAGTCCATCTCTGCGACCTATGACCATATCTTCAGTCCGAACCTGCTCAATGAGTTTCGCTTTGGCTATCTGAACTATGTAGAAAATCTTTACAGCCTGTTAAACGACACTGACTACTCCACCAAGTATGGAATGGGCAACGTCATGGTTCCGGGTTACTCAGCAACGATTGGCTACCCACAGGTGTATCTTGCCGATGGTTATCTTGCCGGCGGATCTACTTTCAAGCCGTATCACGTACATGACCAGAACTTGCAATTTACCGACACGCTTACTTGGAGCGGATGGAAGAGCCACGAGTTAAAATTTGGCGCCGATCTGCGCCCGCTCAATTCACATCCTAATTTTTCGCTCTTCCCCACGGGGTTCGATTACTTCGAAAGCTTCGGCTATGCGGAGACATCTAACTATTACTACAACAATATTCCTGGAGCCTATAACTGGGCCGGTGGTTCCGACCTGGCCGATCTGGTTCTTGGCCTGCCCACGGATGTCGACATGGGTCTACAGTTGACGAACCCGCACACGAAAAGCTGGAACCTGGACTGGTTTGCTCAGGACACATTTAAGGTCACACCCAAACTGACTATCAACTACGGACTCCGCTATGAGTACCAGAACCCATGGACCGAGGCGAACAACAACATATCCAATTTTGACATGGCCAGCGGCAATATCCTGGTGGCAGGCCGCGGCGGTAACTCCGACTCTCTGATGGTCGCCCGCAAGAACGATTTCTCACCGCGATTCGGCGTCGCCTACCAATTGACCCCGAAGACTGTGCTCCGCTCCGGCGTTGCCATCTTCTACTCGCCGGAAAACGATGCCCGAGAAGATATCCTCACACAGAATTATCCCTTTGCCACCCAGGCAGCCTACACAAACTGGGTCTATGATGGCCCCTGCACCTGCGCGACTGCGCCCTGGGAATATCAACTGGATACCGGCGTGGCCCGTAGTACGACGATCAATGTTCCGACCGCGGGCGGCGCAATTACCCCCTCCGAGGTGGTGAATGGAAACCTTGAAACCACCTATGCCGTCAATCCCAGGATGAAAACCGGCACAACCGGATCATTCAATATGATGCTCGAAGAGCAGATCACAAAATCTACATCGGTTGAAGTCGGCTATGTGGGCTCTGTTGGCAGACACCTGTCCTATGGAATAGGAGACATCAACGCCAACCCGAACGATTCCACAAATAATTACAACAACCGGCTTACTCCGTTGCTCGGCAATATTCAGTATCTGACGGATGCGGGTATGAGCAGTTACAACGCGATGCAGGTGAAGGTCACTAAGCAGGCTTCGCGCAACACCAGTTTTCTGCTCAGCTATACCTGGAGCCATAACCTGGATAATGGTCCCGCTCCCTTCGATCTGGGCCACGTGAATAACGATGCTCCTCAAAACCCATACAACCTGGATGCGGAATATGCGAGAGGCGATTTCGACGAGCGTCATATGCTTGTGTTCAGCGGATCGCTCATCATGCCTGTCGGCAAAGGCCAGCGGTGGGGTTCCAACTGGGGCCGCGTGCCAAGCGCGATACTTGGCGGCTGGCGCTTAAGCCCTATCTTCTCGGCTCACTCCGGCACACCGGTCAACATCACTCGCGGAACCAACCCTGCTTCCATCCTGCCTGGTCTACGCCCCGATGTCACAGGCGATCCGACCATATCACGCAGCCAGCGGAGCATCTACCATTGGTTCAACACTACGGCTTTCTCCGTGCCTGCGAATCTTGGCGGCTTATCCTTCCTTCCTGGCAACGCGGGCCGCAACCTCATAACCGGGCCGGCGTATGTGAACCTCGACGCCTCGCTGGCAAAGGACTTCAAGATCATGGACCGGTACACGCTGGACATCCGCGCGGAAGCTTTCAATACCGCGAACACCGTGCATTTGGCGAATCCTGATCCCAACTTCAACAGCGGCACCTTTGGCCAGATCAGTAGTGTTCTTGCCAGCTCGAATCGCGTAGCCCAGCTCGCAGCTAAGATAATTTTCTAGATCAAAGGAACAGATCCTTTTGCAGGATGGAGAGGCGTTATTGCTGCAATCGCTACTGAATCTTCTGCGTATGCTCTGGCCTGGTTATATTGTTCAGGGAGATTGCATTTTATGATTCGCCTCTCGTCCAGCCGCCTTGCAAACACACGGGCTGGGTTGCGTGCTGCGGTCGCTTTGCTATTACTTCTGATGGCCTATTCAAGCTGTTGCACTTTTGCGCAGGAGCCAGATCGATCGTTGCACTCGTACTTTATTGACTGTTCCAGACCGGCACAGGGCGATGGTACGAGTGAACATCCATGGAACAGCATTGCGGCGGTAGAAGCACACGCATTCACACCAGGCGATCGCATCGCGTTTGCGCGTGGCACAGTCTGTCGTGGAACATTTACTCCTTCTGGTTCAGGCACTCCTGCGAAGCCAATCCGACTAACCGCCTATGGCAAGGGCCCACGGCCGCGCATTGTGGCTGCAAACACCGATTTGCAGGTACTCGGTTTGTCCAGTCAGGAGTACTGGCAGATAGATTCGCTCGATCTCTCCGGCGCAAATCATTACGGCATCTTCATCACCGGCGATAAGGGCACGCTGCATCATCTTTATCTCAAGAATCTCTATGTTCACGAAATCCGCGGCGGCGAATTGAAGAACAAGGACAACGGACTGGTGGTTATTGGCGCGAGCAGTCATGACATGCACTTCGAAGATGTGCTCGTCGATGGCGTGGATGCTGCGCATACCGATCAATGGGCCGGTATCCTCATTGGCGGTGGCAACTTCGGTATGGATATGCCGCTTAACCAGCATGTGACCGTCCGCAATTCGACCGTGCATGATGTTTACGGCGACGGAATCGTTCTCTTCCGCGACTCCGACGGAGTCATCGAAACAAGCGCGGCGTGGGAGACTGGTATGCAGCCTACGGAGTCGGTTGGTACGCCCAACGCCATTTGGACCTGGACCTGCACCGATTGCATCGTTCGCGACAATGAGGCATTTCTTACTGACAGCCCCGGCGTGGATGGCGGAGCCTATGATATCGATTGGAACAACACCCGCAACATTGTGGAGCGCAACTACGGGCATGATACGCAGGGTTACTGCATTGCGGTCTTTGCGGCTGGCTATGTGACAAGCGATAGCATAGTGCGAGATAACCTGTGCACAGCGAATGCGCTGAGCCCGAGGCAAGCCGCGCAGGCAGGCGCTCTCTATATCTACACATGGAACAACGGAGTGATTCGCGGTTTGCGGATCGAAAATAACCGAATCGAGTGGAACCCGCCGGTAAGCACGGGGGCGGCCATTGTGGACCATTCGAACACCGGTGGCGAGTCGATTCTCTTTACTGGAAATCGCATCGAATCGCAGGCTCCATTCTTCTACAACACGACCGAAAAGTTTGCGCCGTCAAGCAACAGCTACAGCTATTTCGGCAAGAGCGAGGCACGATTCACGCTTGGCGAGCGGCATGAGGTAACACTTGGGAGCCTCCAGGCTGCAGGTTTTGAGAAAGGATCGAAACTTGATGTGCAAAGTCCTTCTCAGCCAGCGGAGATTGGATTGCGACTGGATGCCACAATCGACTTTGCACTCGATGGAGATGGTTTGCTTGCACCCGCGCCACGCGCGCAAATACTGGTGCTGCGGACTCTGGCTGCGCAATATGGAAATGGTGTACTGACAGTTACGGTGCACCTGCACGAAGCAGCAAATCCCTCACCAGCTGAAATGCTGGCCCTGGCCAACGCTCTCGGTGACCTGAATGCACATCAGATCCAGTTTGCACAGGATGGGCAGAGTTCACAAACCATTCAGCTCAGAACGCTGGATGGTCGTCTGCTCAATGAATGGCACGGGTTTCAGAATGCGGCCGCGCTTGGAGACGCAATACGCGCGCGCGTGGGACAGCCGCAATATGCCACGATGGAGGACCGGCCATGATTCGCAATCGTATGCCGGCGGGAATAATAAGTCTAGCGATGTTGACAATAGCCATGTCCTTCGCAGTAAACACAACGACGGTATGCGCTCAGAGCTTTGTGCTCAAAGATGGAGATACTGTTGTCTTCTACGGCGATAGCATTACCGCGCAGCGGCTTTACACCAAAGCCGTGGAGGAATTCGTGCTTACACGATATCCGAGGATGCACATTCGCTTCGTAAATGCAGGCGTTCCCGGCGATATAACTACAGGAGGCTATGCCGGTTCCATGGCGGAGCGTGTAGCCCGGGATGTGGCACCCTGGGAACCCAGAATGGTTGTTGTGATGCTGGGCATGAACGATGGTGGATGGGGCTATGGATCGCCCGATCAGATCGAAGATAACTTCAAGACCCAATACGAGGCATTGCTGCATGCGATTCATGAAGCTGCGCCTGGTGCCACTCTTACACTCGCTACGTCTCCGCCCTATGACGAAGTCACGCACGGCACGGAGTTTCCCGGTTACTCAAAAATGATTGACCGTCTCGCCACGGATGTTTCCCGCATTGCCGCTCAATGGCAGAAGTCTGGCGAACAAAAACCTCTGTTCGCAGATTTTCACCGGCCGATGGTGGATGCGCTTGAGCGCGCCAAGGCGAGCGACCCACAGTTGGCGGCACTGCTGATCCCAGATCGGATTCATCCAGGCGAGGCCGCTCATTGGATCATGGCTACGGCGCTGATGAAAACCTGGCATGTTGAACCGGTAATCAGCAAGGTGGATCTGCGCGAGGCCGACGTTACGTCGACGAACAGCGAGCATACCGCGGTGAGTGATCTGAAGAAATCTGCAACGGGGATTGAATGGGCGCAACTGGATGAAGCATTGCCTTTGCCCCTTGACTTAAACAATGCCATGACCACGCTTCTCCTCAACGCTTCAGATATAAGCGAAGTTGACCGGCAAATGCTGCGCGTGGATGGCTTGAAACCTGGAAATTACGACCTCAGGATTGATGGCAAGCAAATTGCTTCGTTTTCGACAGCCGAGTTACAGCATGGAGTTAATCTCGCGCTTTACAGGACGCCGATGCTCGATCAGGCACGAGAGATCGCTTCAAAGGAAGAGGAGCGGGCAGAGTTGGATCGGGCACGATTCGCTCTAAGCGCCAATGTAAAGCAGATCGCGACTACGGGCATCGCCGAGTCTACGCTCCGAGCAGCACAAGGCGATATCGATGCCGAAATTCGGAAAGAACTCAGTCCGAAGCCACATCATTTTGAACTTCAGTTGGAGCATCCGGTTCAACAAAACAGTGCTGCCGTGGGTCACTGAAGTAAATCTTTTATGAAAGGAAGCAATGCATGAGGATGCTTCGTATCTGTCTTTTCCTATCTGCGCTGACTGTTCTTTCACGCGGCTATATGGTGTTATGGGCGCAACAGGGAATATCTGAATCCCCCGCTTCAAACTCAAGCGAGATTCCGGCTGTTCCCAACATCCTTTACGGTGCCGCTTACTATCCAGAGTACGAACCTTATGATCGGCTCGATAAGGATATCGCCATGATGAAGGCGGCAGGGCTCAACGTGGTGCGCATGGGGGAATCGACATGGAGCCTTTGGGAGCCGGAAGACGGACAGTTCGAGTATACGTGGATGGACAGGGTCGTCGACGCCATGAGCAAGGCCGGCATTCGAGTCGTCCTTGGCACGCCGACATATTCGATTCCCGCTTGGATGGCACACCAGCATCCAGAGATTCTGGCGCGAACGCTGAATCATGGAGTCTATGGCGGACCTTCGGTACCCGGCGTATATGGCATGCGTCAGAACATGGATACTGATTCGCCAGCCTATCGTTTCTACGCGGAGCGTCTGATTCGTCATCTCGTTGCGCATTACAAAGACAATCCCGCCGTCATTGGCTGGCAGATCGATAACGAGACTTCTAGTTATGACGCCGACAATCCCGACTTGTTCATCGGTTTCCAGCACTATCTTGAGAAGAAATTCGTTACGCCAGAGGCCTTGAGCAAAGCATGGTTCCTCAGCTATTGGGGAGAAAACCTACACCGGTGGGAAGACCTGCCGACGCGTGACGGTGCTCAGAGCACGGGTTACAAGCTTGAGTGGACACGCTGGAGCCAGATGCGTGTTACGGATTTTCTGCATTGGCAGTCAGTGCTTGTACGGGAATGCACATCTCCCCGCCAGTTCGTCACAACGGACTTTGGCGGCATGATGAGACACGACGTAAACGAAGATGCAGTGGCACAATTCCTGGATATTACTGCGGTCAACAACTATCACGGCACTCAGGATCACTTCGACGGAGCCGAACAGGCTTTTCATGAGGATTTCGCGCGTTCCCTGAAGCACAATAATTTCCTGGTCACCGAAACAAATGCGCAGACGATCGGCTGGTCATCTGCATTTCAATTCCCTCCCTACGATGGCCAGTTGCGCGAAGACGTCTACACACATATAGCCAACGGCGCCAACATGGTGGAGTACTGGCACTGGGCATCGATTCATGCCAATCAGGAAACATACTGGAAGGGAGTTCTCTCGCACGATTTTGAACCGAACCGTGCCTATGCTGAAGTGAGTCGCACCGGCCACGAGCTTGAGAAGATCGGCCCACATCTCATCGACATGAAGATTCATAACAAGGTTGCGATCCTCTGGAGCCGTGATTCGATGAATGCGCTCGGCTTCATGCCATTCTCCTCATCGGGACCGCAATGGAGCGAAGCTCCTCCGACTGTTACCTATGCAACCCTCGTGCGCCAGATGCACCGGTCACTCTACGATCTCAACGTGGGTACGGATTTCGTCTTTCCCACAACTATTGATTTCTCAGCCTACAAACTCCTCATCGTGCCTGCGCTCTACATCTCCGATGATGTACTTCTCAAGCGAATTTCGGATTATGTAAAGAGCGGCGGCCACGTCGTCATGACTTTCAAGAGCGGGTTTGCGAACGAGAATTCCGCTGTGCGCTGGGTGCAGGCACCGGGTCCGTTACGCGATGCTGCGGGCTTCAGCTACCAGGAGTTTTCCAGCCTCGAGCATCCGCTGCCACTCAAAGGCGATCCATTTCATGTCGGTCCTGCAAACTCGGTTCAGACTTGGGCGGAGTTCATCAAGCTTGATCACGCCCACGCACTTGCCTACTACGATCATCCGTTCTTCGGCCGCTGGCCGGCAATTACGGAAAACCAGTTTGGATCCGGGACGTTGCTCTATGAGGGAAGCTATCTCTCCGACGAGTTGCAGACTGCAGTGTTGCGTGGCGCACTAGATCGGGCCGGGATCCTTGGCTTCGATCAACAAGTTCCGGCAAAGGTTCATACGCAGCAAGGCACCAATCGCATGGGTAAGCGAGTCCATTACTACTTCAACTACTCGGATGCGGAAGAAAGTGTTCGCTTCGCATATACCAACGGAGTTGATCTGTTGAATGGCAAAACCGTTGCCACGGGCAGCGAACTCAGGCTTGCGCCGTGGGATCTGGCAATTGTCGAAGAGAATGCGACCGCAGCACCGGCGGATCAGCCGCATCAATAAACTCTGCATTCTTATGAACCGCACCTGGGAGCGATCATGAATAGGAATCGATACAGCATCACGATGACGCGCTTGCTGGCGGCTGTGTTGGTCACGTGTGCGATAACGCCGCTTATCTCGTCGGCACAGAACGAGCCAATCCCTCCGATGCTCTCTGAACCTATTTCTGTCTATAACAATTGGTCGTCCTACGACGAGCTTTCCGACAACATCCAGCTCACAGAATCGCTGGCCATGCGTGAACTCGACGAGTTGTTACGCCTCAAGCGTGCGGGCGTGCGTTTTGACTACTACATGATGGATGCATTTTGGTTCACTCCCGAAGGTGGTTATCGCACATGGCGCAAACCAAGTTGGCCCAATGGACCCGATGCGTGGATCGCAAAATGCCAACAGAACGGAGTCCGGCCCGGTCTCTGGTTCAGTACAAATACCCTGGTAAAAATTCAGGCAGCGCCTTCGTGGCGCGATTCGCTGAATAAGGACGGCAGTGCCATGTCGCTCTTTGAGGGCGGCTTCCTGCCGGACTTCATGGATGTCCTGCAATTCTGGTATGACCACGGCATCCGCATGTTCAAGTTCGATTTTCTCGATCTTTATGCAGCAACGCCAGCGACTGCTGCGCGGCTGACTCGCGAGGAAATCAAGGAGCGCAATACAACGGCGCTGCGAGATGCCTTGTTCAATTTCCGAAAGAAGAATCCTGACGCCGTGCTGATTGCCTTCAACGGATTTGGCGGCGTTCTCGATAATACCTTCACGCCTTTGCCGTTTAAAGATCCCGCCGACCAGCGATGGTTGAGTGACTTCGCCATGGAGTACACCGGTGATCCGCGCCCCTCGGACGTTCCCGAAGCTAGCTTCTGGCGCTCCGTGGATATTTACGGAGATCACATGGTGAGGCGCTTCGAGCAGCTCGGATTCCCGCTCGAACGTGTCGACTCCACCAGCTTCATGGTGGGCAATACCGGAACCATTTACTACCGGGGAATGCATGAGTGGAAGGGAGCCTATCTGTTGATGATGGCCCACGGCGGATGGGTGAATACAGTACACGGCAATCTGGAGTCCATTCGCGGCGACGACGCCAGCTGGATGGCTCGCGTCCAGGCACTCTTCTTTGAATTGCAGGGCGCAGGCCGCATCCATAGCTTCGGCGGAATCCCCGGCGACATTGAACCGTATGGATTTTCCGGAGTCACAACACGCGGCGCAGTTTACGTGGCAGTGAACCCGGCTCAGCGCGTTGAAACTATCACGCTTCCCCGGATTATTTTTAACCAGGCACCGCTCGGTACAGGCCGCGTGCAATTCCGCGATGCTGGCTTCGTGCCCATTCTTTCCGGCAATCGCGTCACCCTTGGCCCAGGGCAAATGGCAGTTGTCGGCTATGGCGCGTACGCTTCACCGAAGTATGAATTTGGCGTCCAGCAGGATGTCGTCATCCCCCGCTCTATCGAGCCGGTGCCCGCGGAATTTCATTCCACGGGCATCGGCACCATTGAAGCCACAATTGATCCGCCGTCGCGAGGTGTTCTCCGTGTGATCGTCTGCCAGAAGACTCCGGACGGAGTAACTCGCCGCACCTGGGCCGGCGGACCCCCCACAGGCGAGAACATGGGCAAGGTCTTCGCATTCTCCGCCACACAGGGCAGCCGCGCAGTTCCAGTCCGAATCGATTACAACAAAATTATCTGGAGCGGACTGAGTTGGGCAGTCGGTGAAATCGATGCGAGCGGTGTCTTGCCTGGGAAGCCAATGACAATTCAATTTCATTCGTCGGAGAAGGGTCCTATTCAACTGGAGGCAAAAATCTACGTGGTCACTTACTAACGTCGCATTCTAGGGAGATTGCACTTTGTGAATGCCGCTTCCGATTGGCAGACCGACTGGGCATTTCTCAACATCAGAACGCTTAGCGGGAGCTGGTGAGACTGTTCGATTTTGGACAATTGCAGGAGTTATCCTGTGCAGCACAGATTTCTAAGCGATTTTATTTCTTAAAGATACGAACGATTGCACAGTTCTTATAGAAATCTTTATACGATCTTCATTCGGGGACTGTGCAACTACAGATTTACAGAATTTCACTTTGCCAGTGAAAGGGGGTGGGGGAGGGGTCCCCTCCCCTCCCTTAACGACGACGGCCCGAATCCATATGGATTCGGGCCGTCACTTTTCTCTGCTGATTATGAGTGTTTCATAAACGGGCTTAATTCTACGCAAACTATCTGAAGAGCCAGACGGTACGAAAGGACAATGGACTTTAGTAATGAGGGACAAGCAAAGCAGGTCTTAACAGTCCATGTGCCGAAAGCCTCCACACGCTCAAAACTTTGGGTGAGAATTCAGCCGTCCACCGCTATTCTCGTAGGATGAGCCAAATGGATGTCAGCCTCACAGACTATGGTTTGGCGGTCGAGTGTGTGTGCTTCACATGTCTGATGGCACGGAGTCGTACGGGGACCTCTTCGCTTCCAGCAGTATTCATGCTATTTTTCTTCTCTATTGCCGTAGCAGCAGCGGCAGGCGGTACAGTTCACGGCTTTTTCCTGGATGAAAGCTCGCTTGGATATCGAATTTTGTGGCCTTTCACCCTAGTGGTCATGGGGATTACTGCTCTAGCAGGAGTTCATGTAGCTACGGCTCTGCACTTCTCACGTTCGAAAGCCATCCCAATCAACCGAATTGCGCTGGCGGTTTTCATAGCGTATTCCGCTATTGTCCTATTCATCCGAAGTGATTTCCTGATCGCCATTCTCGACTATCTTCCGGCCTTAGTCTTCGTTGGAGTCGCATTTCTGCTTTCTTACCTGAGGCAGAGGAAACCACGGTTTCTGATAGGATTTTTGGGCGTCAGCACCATGCTTTTTGCAGCCGTTGCTCAGCAGGCGAAGCTTGGGATCAATCCCCGGTACTTCAATCACAATGCGCTTTACCACCTTCTACAGGCCATCGCATTGTTCATGATTTTTCTCGCAGCACGAGAAGCTATCATCTCGAGGGAGCCTATCAATTGATCAATCGACGCGAATTCCTTGCTGGATCGGCGGCGTTCTGCCTCGGTTCGCAACTATCGTTCTCGGCCGTAGACGATCCCCTGCTCGTTAATGACATTCATTCGCAACTCAATCCCACACATGTCAACCGCATCCTAAAGCCTGAAAGCATCAGCGATCTCCAGGCTGCAGTGCGAACAGCGAAGGCCGCCGGGAAGCCATTGTCAATAGCGGGCGGGCGTCATGCCATGGGAGGTCAGCAGTTTGGCACCGATATGATCCTGGTCGATATGACCGGGCTAAATCAGATCGTCAGCTTTGATCCGCAAAGCGGATTGGTCGAGGTGCAGGCGGGAGCATTTTGGCCCGAGTTTATCAGGGCTTACCTTCAGCGGCAGCAAGGTGCGTCGCGGCAGTGGGGTCTCGCCCAGAAGCAGACCGGTGCCGATAACATCAGCATCGGTGGAACTCTGGCAGCGAACGCTCACGGACGCGGTCTTTCCATGCAGCCATTCGTCAGTAACATCGAGTCATTCAAGCTGGTCAATGCCGACGGCAATCTCGTTCAATGCAGTCGTCAACAGAATCCGGAACTTTTCCGTCTGGCGATCGGCGGATATGGACTATTCGGAGTCGTTTCTTCAGTGACCCTGCGTCTGGTGCCAAGGCAAAAAATTGAGCGAGTCGTAGAGGTACGAGAAGTAGACGGCTTGATGAATGCATTTCGAGAACGCATCCATAGTGGATTCCTGTACGGCGACTTCCAATTCGCAATCGACCCGACCTCGGACGACTTTCTGCATAAGGGAGTCTTTTCCTGTTATCGCCCCGTCGATCCGGCAACCCCGATGCCGACAGGCGAGAAGAGCCTCTCCGATGAGAACTGGAGAATGATGCTCTATCTCGCGCACGAAGACAAGAAGCAAGCGTTTCGCCGTTATGCGGATTATTATCTTTCGACGAATGGCCAGCTTTACTGGTCGGACACTCATCAGATGGCCATCTACCCCGTCAACTATCATCTGGAGATCGATCAAAAGGAACACGCAAAGAGTCCTGCCACAGAGATCATCACTGAGATCAACGTGCCTCGGGACACATTGAGTTCGTTCCTGGCCGAGGTTCGAGATGACTTTCGCAAGAACAATGTTGACTTGATTTATGGAACGATCCGGCTCATAGAGAAGGAGAATGAGACCTTTCTGCCTTGGGCTAAACAGTCTTACGCCTGCACCATCTTCAATCTTCACACCGTTCACACACCGGAAGGAATCGAGCACTCCGCAGAAGCCTTTCGCAGACTTATCGACATGGCGGTGAAACGTAACGGGACTCACTACCTGACCTACCATCGCTACGCGCGGCGAGAGCAGGTGCTGGCATGCTATCCGAACTTCGCCGAGTTTCTCAAGCTCAAGAAAAAGTACGATCCATCCGGGCGCTTTCAGAGTGATTGGTATCGCCACTATCAAACCATGTTTGGAGAAGCGGTGTGACCGAAGCTCCGCTGGTCGATCAATTTAAAAATCGTGAAGCTCTGAAACGGCGTTATCTCTGGGTGCTCGCAACGCTTCTGTTTCTGTTCTGCCTCCGCGTTCTCGGTCAGTTTCTGGTGGCATTCCTTCACGTTTCCTTCCTGCCTCCGATGGAAGAGTGGATGTCGGGGCTCGTACCCTACCCCGAGTTGCTCACTGCGCAGATTCTCATCATTGCTCTATACGGAAAGGTCTGCCTTGATTTCTTTCGTGAACATGGCTTTTTCGCTGTCCCTCGCAGATTGCTGGGCACAGGTCTCCTAATCTTTGGATCTCTGTACTTTGGCGTGATGGTAATTCGCTACACCATTCGCATGAGCCTTTACCCCCACGAGCGTTGGGTAGGGGGATGCATCCCAATCTTCTTTCATTGGGTACTCTCATCATTCATCCTCGTGCTCGGCACCTACCATTGGCGGACCACTCAAAGGCCACCGAGACCCGGTATCGGCAAACGGCTTCTTCAGGGAGCCGCAGCAGTTGCAGCACTGCTGTGCATCTCCGCTTGGGCGACTTACCAGACGGGCCCATCTCTTCTAGCTTATCGGCTCGGGCTTCGCCGATCCCAATTTGCGGTCCGCGAACAAAAGGGAGCCGCGCTACTTACTTCCGATGGCATCTCACTTGTTGCTGACATCTATCATCCTCAACACGCTGCCCGTACCCCGACAATTCTGGTACGCATTCCCCTTACCAGAGACTTCAAAAACTCTCTTTTCGCCAGCATGATTGACAAGATGTGGGCGGAGCGTGGCTATACAGTCGTTATCCAGGGGACGCGCGGCAGATTCGGCTCTGGAGGCACCTTCTATCCATTGCGAGGGGAACGACAAGACGGAATCGAGACCCTGCAATGGATCGCCAAGCAGTCGTGGTTCGATGGCCACGTTCTTACGTGGGGAGGATCAGCATTTGGTCAAACACAATGGGTGATTGCCGATCAATCTGCGCCGGGGCCGTCCGCGCTTATGGTTTACTTCGCCAGTACAGATTTTCACGATATGTTCTATCCCGGCGGCGCATTCTCGCTCGATAGCGCCTTGAGCTGGGCGGTACGGAGCCATGGCGTCAGGGACCAGCCCGATTGGCCTTCAGCCGACGCGGTGGAACGAGCGGCCACCGGATTCCCGCTGCTCGATGCAGATCGGCGTGCTACGGGTGCAAACATAGACTTCTTCAAGGATTGGGTTGAGCACCCCGATCGAGATGCCTTTTGGGCTGATATCGATGATCAGAATCGAGTACAGTCGCTCAAAGCACCCGTCCTTCTCATGGCTGGTTGGTACGATCCATTTCTCCCCACGCAGCTGAATGACTTTATTCATATCCGGCAATCATCGGAGCCTATCGTGGCTACGCGCAGCCGTCTGATTATCGGGCCATGGACGCACGCGAGCGAAATTACATTTCCAGATGGAACAAAGGGGGCAAATTTCAGGCTGCAAAGTTTAGCTGCAAGTCTGCCGTGGTTCGATGAAAACTCGGGGAAGACGATGCCGTCATCGGCCAGTTCCCCTGTCAGAATCTTTGTGATGGGCAAGAACGAGTGGAGAAATGAGCAAGAATGGCCGTTGGCCAGAACCCGGTACACTCCATACTTTTTAGGTAGCACGAGATCAGCGAACAGCGTTACGGGAGATGGAACGCTGAATACCCTGGCTCCAACCGCCGAAGAGCCGGCTGATTCCTATGCGTATGATCCTCTGCATCCGGTGCCGACGGCCGGCGGAGCCATGATTGGCCCAGCCGCTGGCATAGCGCGTCAAAATGACATTGAGGGCCGAAGTGATGTGCTTGTGTATACAACCCCATCCTTGAATGAGGATTTGGAGGTGACCGGACCCATATCCCTGGTCCTATACGTCTCGACGACCGCTCCGAGTACAGATTTCACTGCCAAGCTGCTAGATGTTCACCAGGACGGTTCCGCCTTCAACATCTCTGAAGGGATATTGCGGCGTTCCTATCAGGAGGCACAAGACCAGTCCGCCGCCCAGAAGGTATATGAAATCCATCTTGATCTTTGGCCAACCAGCATGGTGTTTTTCAAGGGACATCGAATACGACTAGAGGTCTCAAGCAGCAATTTCCCGCGCTTCGATCGCAATCCTAATAATGGGAACAGGATTGCAGCAGAAATGAATACCATCTCTGCAAAACAGACTGTAAGTCACGATCCGAAGTATCCATCTCGTCTTATTATGCCAATCATCCCGATACGCTAAAACAAGGCCCCCGCCATCACACTATTCCGCAGGACCTGTCTGTGAACTAACGCTCGCGAGACCACCCCATCTTCAATTGTTGCAAAATCGCCATACACTCATCGACACCGATTAGTAGCGATATGTTGGCTTATCGTCAGTAATCCGGCAGGAAGGTTTCTGGCCATGGGCTGAAGCCCGTACCTTCTTATGCTTGTTGCTTCTGGTCCAAGCCCGTATCTGACAAATCACGCGGTACATCCTTAAAACACCCCTCAGGGGCTAAAGCCTTGTTCATTTTTCAACCGCTTTCGTCACGGTTGAAGCCGTGCCCTGGCACGAAGCAAAAACAAAAGCGGGTCTTTCCCCCGACTTGGTGCTATTCGCCGCGCAATGCGCGCATGGGATCAATGGACGCTGCTCTGAGAGCGGGCAGGGCCGAAGCCGCCAGGGCGAGCAGCAATACGCCCACTGCGGCCACTGACAACGCCAGCGGGTCGAACGGGCTTATACCGAAGAGAAGCGACTGCAGCAACTTTGAAGCCGCCACTGCACCGGCCAGTCCGATGACGCAGCCGATGACCGCGAGTTTGGCGCCTGAGCTCAGAACCAGCCGCACGATGGATCCGCGCTGCGAGCCAAGAGCCATCCGGATGGCCATCTCCTGCACGCGCGACGCCACGGAAAACGAGATCACGCTGTAGATGCCCAGCACCGCCAGCAAGACTGCCGCAAAAGCAAAGCTCCCGATCAGCACGGTGTTAAAGCGCCGCGGAGCCTCGCTCACCGATACTGCCTGCTCCATGGTCTGTACCTGCGTGAGAGGCAGCAGCGGATCGATCGACCGCACCGCGGAGCGCAGCGAGTTTTCCATCTGCTCCGGCGGCAGAGACGACCTGAGCACGATGAAGCCTCCATTGCCATTGGTGTCAGTCGCGGGATTACCTAGTGATCCGATGTCGTCCTCGATCTGGTCCACGGGCGTGTAGTACTGCATGTTCGCGGGCTGGTCCGGCGACGCCAGCTTCACGTCGGCCACTTCACCCACGACTGTCATCCACGGCGTCTGCATCTCCTGCGTACCGATGCGCAGATGCTTGCCGATGGAGTCCTGCCCGGGCCAGAAATGCTGGGCCAGTCCGTGATTGACAATGAGCACCAGTTGCGCGCCGTGCCGGTCAGAGTCCGTGAAGAACCGCCCACGCAATAGCGGAATTCCCATTGCCGGGAAAAAGTTCCCGATGGTCTGCGTGGTTGTGGCCAGGTTCAGGGCTGCGCCCTTGGGAGGCGTATACCCTTCCACAACAAAAGTCTGATTATTATTGTTGCCTTCGGACGGCAGCAGGCTGGTAAAGCCCGTTGCGGTAACGCCCGGCAGCGCGTTTAAACGCCTTAGTAACTCACGGTTGAATTCATCGATCTGCGACTGCTTCTCGTACTGCTTCTGCGGGAGCGAATACGAAGCTGTGGTGACGTGGTCCGGTTTGTAGCCGAGATCCACTGACCGCATCTTGTCAAAACTACGCAGCAACAGGAATGACGCTGCCAGCAGCACCAGCGCAATGGCAATCTCCGCAACTACCAGCGTGGACCGCAGACGCGCGTGGCCTCCGCCCTCCGAGCCGGCTCTGCCGCCTTCTTTCAGGTTTGCGTTCATATTGGTGCGCATGGCGGCAAACGCCGGAGCCAGCCCGCACACCAGGCCGGTGACTACGCCGACCACCAGCGCGAATCCCACTACATTCCAGTTCAGCCCGATCTCGCTGATGCGTGGCAGGCTTTCAGGAAGCATGCTCTTACCCACTCGCAGCGCCACAGCGGCCAGAGCCAATCCCAACACTCCGCCGCTCACGCTGAGTACAAGACTTTCCAGAATTGCCTGGCGCAGCAATACGGATGTGCTCGCTCCCAGTGCCAGACGCAACGCCACTTCTCTCTGCTGCCGGATGGCCCGCACCAGCATGAGGCCTGCGAGGTTGACGCATGCGATCAGCAGTACCACCGCTACGGCGAGAAACAGCGTTCTCAGCAGCGGGCCGGCCTGCTCTGTGGTGTTCAGTTGCAGCGGCCGCACCACGGCGCTGATGTGCAGGTTCGCCATCATCGGTGGATAGTTACGCATGGTCTCCTGAGCCACGGTTTCCGCGTCGCTCTCGGCCTGCTGGGCACTCACGCCCGGCTTCAGCCGCCCGACCATCTGGTAGCTCCAGTTTGCTCCGGCCGTGGGCGTTAGCTCGTCCACTCGAAAGCTCATTGGCACCCATAGCTCCGAGCGGTTCAACTGGCCGGGGTTCAATGGGAACTCGAAGTTCCGTGGCATTACGCCAATGACGACATATGGCTTGCGGTCGAGCAGGATCTTTGTCCCCAGAATTTGCGCGTCGCGATGAAATCTGCTCACCCACGCCGCGTAGCTCAGCACCACAACCTGCTGGCTGTGCTCGTCTTCGTCTGCCGTGAAAACTCTCCCCATGAGCGGGTTTACTCCAAGCGCAGAAAAGATCCCTGCCGTCAACCGCGACGCATTCACCTGTGCAGGTTCGCCTGTGCCTGAGAGCTCATACCCAGCGCCCTGGTAGCCGCCCAACGCGGAAAAGCCATGCGTCTCCCGCGTGTAGGCGCGGATGTCCGGCACCGTAACGCCCACTCCGCCGTTTCCACCAACATTCACGCCCGCCAGCTGGTCTGATAGCACCATCAACTGCTTGGAATCAGGAAACGGGAGCGGCCGCAGCATCACCGCCTCCACAACGGAGAAGATCGCCGTCGTGGCACCAATGCCGAATGCCAGCATCAGAACCGCTGTAATCGTAAAACCCGGCGACTTGGCCAGTTGACGCAGCACAAAGCGAAGATCAAAAAGCAATTTCTGCATGGGTATTCCTATCGCTGGTTGAATACAGGAGATTCGAGCAATTCTGATCAGGCAATTCTCGCGCCAAAAGATTGCTCGTTAAGTCGTATGAAATGAATAGCCTAAATGCGTATCTCAAACTGGATGCAATTCGTGGGTGTTCAATCTCAAAGAACGTGTTCGCAAATGAACAAGATCGACGGAGATCTGTTCTCCGCATGTACATACGATTTCATAGCTGATTGCGTTCCATTTCTGTGGAAATACTGCTATGCCGCTTCAGCCTTAGCGCATCCTTATTTGCAATAAATCGCCGAGTGACTCACCGAGCCAGAAAGGGATGCGCGTAAGCTATTTTCCGGCTGGAATATTGGCTGCGCGAAGGGCTAAGCCGTAGGCCACGGAAGTAAACTCGTTACCTCCGCGAATGCGGTCCGAGCCAAAGCGGCTGGCGAAGATGCGTCGCACAGCGGGCACGAAGGAACTGCCGCCGGTAAGAAAAACGCAATCCACCTGCTGCGCTGAAACGCCGCTTACGGCCAGCAGCGAGTCGACACAGTGCTCAATTGAGGCCAGGTCCTCTGCGATCCACTTCTCAAACTCGCCGCGCGTGACCGGGATGCGCAGGTCAACGGTGGACGAGTGTGGGCCTGCATCACGGAAGCGGAACTCGGTCTGCTCACTGTTCGAAAGCTCAAATTTCACTTGCTGCACGGCCTGGTGGAGCTGATAACCGAGGTCACCATCGATGACAGTCATGAGCGCGGCAATTTTCTCCGGCTCAAGGGCGCGCGCATAGGCGCTTTTCAGAATCTCGCGCACGTTATTCGTTCGCAAAAAAGAAAGATAGTGCCAGCGTTCGAGGTTGGCATAAATCCACGCGGGTACGGCAGGCAGAATTTTGTTGAGCGAGCGGGCCTCGGAGTTAGATCCAAGCGCGGGCGAAACCAGTTTGTGCACAATGCGAGCGTCGAATGCGTCTCCGGCAAGCCCCACGCCGGTGTTGCCCAGCAGGTCGGACGCGTCACGGCCGCGCCGGTTGATCCCAGGTCCCACACGGAGCAGAGAAAAATCGCTGGTTCCGCCGCCAAAGTCGCCAATGAGGATCAGTTCGTCATGGTCCAAAGTGGACTCGTATGCGTAGGCCGCGCCCAGCGGCTCCATTTCGAACTGCACATCTTCAAATCCTGCGGCAAGAAACGAGTCGCGCAGGCGGCTTACGGCAAAGTCGTCATCTTCCTCGGAGTCCGCGCCCACAAAGCGCACCGGACGACCCACCATCGCGCTGCGAATCTCTTGCCCAAACTGTTCCTCGGCATGTCTGCGCAGGTCAGAGAGGATGCGCGCCACCAACTCCTCCACGCGATGCCGCCGGCCAAAGACCTCCGTGCCGGTAAGCGTGCGGCTGGAAAGGTGCGACTTGAGCGATTGGATGAGGCGGCCTTTTTCCTCGGCGCCTAGATAGTGCTCAATAGCCTGCGGGCCAGTGTAGCCGTGGGCGCGCTTCATGCCGCTGGCGGTCTTCAGTTGCTCCAGGTACAGCACGGAGCGGAAGGATGGAATAGCCTCGCCGAGAAAAGAAAACGAAGCCAGTTGAACCCGCCCGTCGGGCCCGGCCAGCGCCACAGAGCTGTTGGTGGTGCCGAAGTCGATACCGACAGCGCCCTTTCCAATACCGGAGCCTTTGGAAGCATGAGACCGTGGTTGTGCTGCGCGAAAATGCATTTTCTCATTATGCCTTTTCGCGTCGATGGCCTAATGGCGGGTAAGGGATTCAGCTACCGCTAACGCGGTCATTCATTGCAAAGGGCCGCGTGCACTCTTATTCTGTCTGATTCGATGGCAGACCGTTATTTCGGCGATTCACTGGCCAGGAGAGCAGCGAAGTAAGGATTCAACATGCGGCCACCAGGATCCGCAGCCCGCACCGCATCGGAAAACTGCTGCCAGCGCGGCCCATAGGCGGCTGCGGCTTGCGCCGGCGTTACAAAAGGACTCTGATTCAGCAACGGGATGCCGCCGCGCTGCGCCGCGAAACCGTTGAATGCCTGGAGGAAGGCTTGCCACGCGGCAAGGTCAGTGGGCGCGTGAATTGGATCGATGGAGACGATCTCCTGATCCTGCGTATATGAAAGCAGCGAGTTCGCATCCTGGCGAATGTGATAAGAACCTAGCGGCATGTTGCACCGAAAGCCCGTGCTCTGAAAGTACTGGTCGGCGAAATCCAGGTAAGCAAGATAAGTCGTCAACCATTGCGAGCGGGGAAACGCCCAGAATGTAAACGCATATTTAGCGTTGTCCGGTGTCGCGTGGTAATCGATAATCTTGTCCGGAGCCAGAATTGTAATTCCCCCGCCGAGATGCAGCGTGGAGTAGAGGAGTTTTGCGACGTCGAAATCTCCCTGCTGAAGCGCATTGCGCAGCGTGGGATCTTTGACGAATCGATCGATTAGCTGCCCCGCATGGGCTCCCCCATAACTCCAGAGCAGGCGCCGAACGTCCGCCAGCAGCGAGGACAGAATCCCAGGCTCAGCAACACGAAAGCGCTGCTGGAAGATCGCCGTTCTGTTTACCGTCCAGCAGATCAGCCCCTCCGAGGTATCGAGAAGGTTGTCGACTTGCGCCTGGGTGAGCTGGTCTGCCGCGATCGGCAGATAGGTGAGGTGAAGCGCCTCGATAGGTTTTATCTGCAGAGTCACTTCGTACACAATGCCGCAGAGGCCATAACTCGACCGCATCAGGTGCAACAGGTCGGGATTATCTGTTTCTGAGGCTTCGGCAAGGTCGCCTATGGGCGTCACCCACTTCATCTGCGTGACATAGGAGCTAACCTGGCCGAATTGAATACCGTCGAGAGCGTCTTTGCTGTGGCAACAGGCCGCCGAACCGAGCGTCATGTTTCCGATCTCGATGTTGAGCATCATCTGCAGCTTTTGCGAACGCAGAGCTTTTGCTGCGTCAATGATCTGCATTCCCGCCTGCGCGGTAAACGTCAGGTTCGCGGCGTCAATCGCCACGACGCTGGCCATTTTGGTCATGTTGATGATCGTGCCGCCAGACGAAGCGCAGGGAGTCAAAGAATGATAGTTTCCCATGGCACGTACGGGGCTCGGATAAGTAACAGGGTCACGCAAAATCGCCTGAATCTCATCCACCGACTGCGGGTAAATGAGTTGTTGAGGAGAGGCCGTAATGCTGCCGTCGTAGTTCACCACCTGGTTAGCCATCATTCACCTCTTGGCTTATTGGTTCGCAAAGGAATCGTCGGACTCTGCACCCGGTCGCGGTTTCCATGCCAGGCTGTAGTATTGGCCGCGATCCCGCGCCCATGGGTCGAATGCGTTGATCACCGGGCCCAATTCGTTGGTCAGTTCCGGAATGTTTCTCAGCAAGATCCGCTTCATCGGAGAAACCGGCTGTACATGCCCGTTTGGGGCTCCCTTCTCCATCACCGCGTGACCGGGACCGTTGTTGTTTACCCAGTTGACGCCGAGAGTGGTGTAGAACTCCGGACGAAAGCTGGACGTGAAGAAACGGTCGCTGAAGAGACGCCGCGAAGCATTCAGGATGAAGACGACAAACTGAGTCTCGGAAATAGCAAATCCATGCGGGCGCCGATATTCTGCCAGGTATCCCACCGCCGTATCCACATCTTCGATGTTGTCGATGAGTGTCCCGTTGGGATAACCAAGACAGTCGTTGATCGGCGATCTATCCTCATTCACCTGTGCATCGGTAATCACCTTCGATGCGTCGCACACGTGCTGACCATAGAGCTCTCGCAGGGTCCGTACCACGTCCTGCTGTTCAATCTGCGCGGGTGACCCCGGCGCAACACCCGGATCCATGAAGTCGTCGAATCTGGTCATCTGGCGCAGCCCGTATTGCCGTCTGAATTCGTTGAAACGCGGTACCCCGTGTTCACGGTCGCGAATAATATCGAGCGCCACCACATCAATCTGCTGCGTCGGGCTATCGAGCCTGCCCAATTTCAGGTTCTGCAGAAACAGAGGTGAATTGTGCAGTGTCAACAGTCCCAGCCTCTGCCGGCCCAGCGTCAATCCCCAGTTTTCAATCCCCATCGCCTGCATGAATGGCGTTGCTTTGCCCTGAAATGTTTCAACCACGGGAACTCGTTTGGCAATTTTGTTTGGGTCGGCCTTCAAGTCGCGATACTCGAGCAGATCCGGTATGAGCGGATGTAATCGATATACGGAGACGAATTCCTCGGGGAAATTGAAGGGCGATCCGAAATGATTGACGCCTCCATTGGTGTATTTCGGATTCGTAATGTCGTATCCATGGACCTTGCTGCCCAGACCGAAAATTCCCGGTCCGGACGCAAAAACCGAATACCACTCCGTAGCTTTGGCGGCATCCTTTGACTTGCCAAAATTGCGAACCACGATATCGCTCAATGCCTTCGAAAGCAAACCGCCATTCTCGCCGAGTAGTCCGTTCCAGTTGCCATTCATACCCAGGTAGAGCGGCTCGTTATAGAGCAACTGGGGAGTCCATTCCGTCGTATGAATCTTGGCAATCTCCGCCGCCACCACCAACCGGGCAATTTCGAACAACTCGTCGGGAGTTACATCGCGATAATGAATGACCTTTTTAGGCTCTGAGGGATCACGAAGTCCGCAGTCAGCGTTGGGCGTCAGCGCTGCGAGACGCCTGAACTCGGCGACAAACGAGTTGTGTTCGCGAGCGAACAGGTTGTGGAGGAAACTGAGACCAACCGTCCAATTATCTGGAAATCCCGCCGCTTCCTGTCCAGTCCATTCAGGATTGATCGGATCGTTCGGACCGAAAATTGGTAGATAACCGGGACCCGACTGTCCCGCGGCAGGGATAATGAGCAGCTTTGCCATGTCGGCCGGATCGCGCTTCACGCGCTGGCGCGAAGTATCGTCGAAACCATAGAGCTGTGAAGCGTCCCACCATGCCGTGCTGGTGTTGGCCATGGTCTTGGGCGCACGCGCAAGATAAGTATGCCCGCCAGAATCGAAAGTACCCGGAGCAGCATCCTGCGCTACGTAACCCTTGTCTATGAGATCGTCCGGGCGACAGCCAAGTTTCGCAATATCCTCGGGTGCGAGTGGCACCTCGACATTGTTCACCAGCTTGGTCTCGCATCCAACTTTCATATACTGCGTCGCATTGTGCCCTTCTTCAAGATGCGAGAACCAGTCGTGCGTCATGAACTGGATCCAATACGCCGCCAGCACATTGAAGAAGGGCGCCTTCTGGTAATCGCAGTTAGCATCCTTTGAATCGTTGGGAAGGCCATAACCGGCCTGGCACTTGTCCGGACTGGATTGGATTCTGGTAAACAATCGCCGGCTGATGACCTGTGGATCAGGCGCCAGGAGCGAAAGACGATTCCCATGGCGATTGCGCGTGAGTTGATTCAGGCCCAGATCCGGGAATGATGTCTCGAACTCCACGTTGCGCGCAAATAACATGCCCGATGAACCCATGGCTGGATTCAGAATGTCGTTGCAGATTCCGTTGACTGTGCGCCAGCGGATCAGGTCGCCTTTGCAAACCTGAGTTCCATCGCCGCCAACGACTTGGTAGTTTGGGTCGTTCGGCTGCAGCCTCATCGCCGGCCAGACCTTGATCGCGGACCCCGGCACTCCGTTGAGACCCTGAACGTATGCAGAGAAGCTCCCCGAATTATCAAAGAGATTGAATTTGATCAGCTCAACTCTCTGAAGCTCAAGATCTTCCAAAGCCCCAACAACGCCGCGTTGGGCTGGCAGCTTATTTGAAATAAAACCCGTCGGCAAAGAGGTCATATCGCCGGTGCCCCAATAGTTGCTCCAGTCAACCCAGGGTGTTGCGCGAAACTGAAGAGCCTGGGCGCCGCCCCTGCAGAGCGCAATAGCCTCGGACACCTTGCCCTGGAATCGTGGCGCACGTGTATCCGGAATCTTAAGGAGGGCGAACTGGTCAACAATCATCTGGCCGCACGCCAACAGGGCCTTTGCCTCCTCCTGCTTGGGCGAAGTCCCACCGGAAGGACTCTGGCTTGGAGTGGGAACGGTTTGCGCATGGAGCAGAAACGACGCAGCCAGCATGAACAGCGCACAACGGTGAAACTTCATAATTCCTCCCGTTCCCGCAACAGCCAGCATTAGGCACGGCAATTTGCCAATATGGTGCATCGCCGCGACTCCTCGTTTCACAGAGCGCTGACGGTGGGTTGCAGCTCCAACCAGAAGTTCCCACCTCGCCATAACTCCAGGAGACATGGCGCACAAAACAGAAACGCTTCCAATCGCATCGCGATTGGGCGCACCCGCGAGATACCAAATCCGTTCAACTGAATGATTACCGGGCCGATGACGACTCGACAGCCATCGAGCGCATGAAAACAGGAGAGAGGAACGGCCAGGTTCCTGTAATTATGTTGCTACCGAATTACCGGAACCAAACAATAGATGTCAAGTGCTATTTTCCACGCCGGTCTTCACAACATCGAAGTCAGAGAAATCGGATAGCTAGAACGGATATATGGCCCAAAAACTCATCGCCGAGAAAGCGAGGTAGTTGATATTAGGCGGGGATTGCCCGCAGATTCGAATCAAATAGACTCTTTGGAAGATTTAAGACTTTATTGCGGAGAGAAAGAAATTGGAACTTCCCCGCGCGTAATCCGTGCGATATCGCCGACTGGCGTGAGTGAGATCGATGCGGTGCTCGATGGTGGTCTGCCGGTCGGCGCCATCACCGAGATGATCGGCCCGGAATCGAGCGGCCGAACAGCGGTTGCACTCTCCTTTCTGCGCCATCTTACTCATACAGGGAAAGTCTGCGCGTGGATCGATGTATCGGACACGCTTTCTCCTGAATCGGCGGCAGCGGCAGGCATTGATCTCGCGCGTTTGTTGTGGGTGCGGTGTGGCGTTCTCAAAGCGACGACGACGCCTTCTGACGAGTACAAGTTCTCGCTATCGGAGAAGTACCTCATCGCAGCGCCTACAAAGAATGGACTACGTGGCGGAGGCTGTGGCGCACATCCGCGCAACGAGGTTAAAGGACTTCCAAGCGCAATGAGTGGTCTGCTTCGAACAGAGGCCATTGCGCCGCGATGCGCGGAACCGCTGCGCAAAGTGCAAGCACCGCGAGAAACTTTCGTCGCGCCATCTCAGCCCAACCCACCACGCACAGGCTCGCGCATCAATCTCAGCAAACCGTGGTCGCGTATCGAGCAGGCTCTGCGCGTGACAGATCTGCTTCTGCAGGCGGGAGGCTTCAGTGCCGTCGTACTCACGCGCAGCAAGTTTCTGTTGGTCGAAGGGCCGCTCCAGAACCAGGACAATGTCATCCACGTCAAGGCGATCCGTCTGACCGCCTTATCTGATCGCGCTCTCGAGGTGCAGTCGCATGATTTTCATTGAGTGATTTCGCATCCTTGGGCGGACTGAATTTGCGGGAGGGGAGCAGTATCCCTGCCAGGTGCTAGCAAGCCCACAAGATGAAGGAGATGCAAAACAGCTATGTGCCTACCTAGATATACCTTTGCAGTTCGGAACAAAGTATAACCATAAGGATTGGAGGGCTTAAGCATGGCTAAGAAAACGACGTTGGAAAAGGCTGGCGAGGCGGTTGGCTTCGGACTTGCGATGGCAGAAGATGTCGCCGACGCTGTCAAAACTGCAGTCGTGGCAGCCGCGACTACCGTGACAGAGGTTCTGAAAACAGCTCCGGCCAAGAAGGCCACAAAAAAGACAACGAGGAAAATTGTGATTAAGAAATCTGCAAAGAAGGCCACGTCTAAGAAAGCCGTGAAGAAAACCCCTGCAAAGAAAGCTGTTAAAAAGGCACCCGTCAAGAAGGCAGCAAAGAAGACAGCAGCCAAGAAGACATCCGTCAAGAAAGCTGTAAAGAAGGTTGTTAAGAAAGTTCTGGTCAAGAAGGCTGCTAAGAAGGCCGCAAAGGCAGTAAAGAAGGCCATCCGCGGACGGCGATGAGTTAACGAAGTCTTTGGAGTCGCTACAGCTTACATACAACGGGCCGGGCTGTTTCTAAAAGATATAGCGGACGCCAAAGCGTGCCACTCTTTGAGAGCTTCTGGACATGCGGCTTACCCTCGCGAGCTCCTAGACGCCCGCTCAATTTGAAGGACATCGTCGCTGGGATGCAATGCCCATTTGTCGCACGCAAAGTGCAGTCGAATGGGTGAAGAGAGAGCGGGCGACTAACTGCACCGCGCCGACTTGTAATGGCCTCGCCTCAATCGTTTGGTCGTCCGCCACCAGTCGATGGCGACGGAGCTAGCCGTCTTAGAAGCGGCAATGGGCCTCATTATGAGCTAATGTGCGCGCTCCTGAAGAAGATGAGTTGCAGCACGTCATTTTCTCTCACGGCGATTCGTCGCAGAAGGACTGCATCCATTGTGCCTAAAATCGGCACAATGGATGCAGCTGGGCGGCTCTATTCGAAGCTCAAGGAGTTTCAGTATCGGTCGATCGACATAGACCGGATACAGCAGCTATGGGCGGAAGGCCTTAGTCGTCGCTCATCAGAGCTCGGCATTTTCAAATATGTGCAGGCCGGGTAGCGTCCGAATCTCCATCTCGCGCAACCGTCCGTAGCCTCTACCAGGACTGGGCACTTCCTTTTACCGTCACTGAGACGGCAAAAGTGTAGGCCAGGCCGATGGCGGTTGCGACGATCGCGACTGTAATGTCAGTACCGCCTGCGACTCTCTCCAGATCGGCATCCGAGAGTTCCGCGAGGTCGGCCGGTGCGGGCGGGATGGAGAAGTGGACTGTATTCGCGTCCTCCTGGTAGATGAAGATATTCACCTCCGGCGGCAGCTTCTTTCCCAGGTGCTGTTCGAGCGTGCCTTTAGGGTCGCTCACGACCTGATCTCGGAATTGCGGATCCTTCCAGCACTTTTCAATTAGCGCCGTTTCCAGTTCGCGGCGATTTGCGAATTGCTTCTCCATGTTGGCTCTCCTTGCGGTTTCGTTGCCGGTACACCCGGCAGTTTTACCGGCCCCTTACCGGCTCTGCGCGCTACCAGCCTTGCTTCGCTGTGACCACGCCGCTGGCGATGGTTCCAGCGACTGTCCATGCGGCCGTAAGGCAAATAGCGAGCGTGGTAAATACGTCGGTTCCCCCGGCCACAGATTCCAGTTCCGCGTCGGAAAGTTCGGTTAAATCCGCGGGCGCGGGAGGAATCGAGAAGTGGACGGTGTTGGTGTCTTCCTGATGAATGAAAATCTTCACCTGAGGCGGCAGCTTCTGCCCGATGTGTTGCTCAAGCATTCCCTTGGGGTCGCTCACGACTTTCTGCCGGAAATCGGCATCTCTCCAACACTTTGTGATCAGCGCGGCTTCAACCTGTCGCCGTGTTCCCTGTTCATTCTCCAAAGTGACCTCCTGCCGTCCGTTCACCAGATGTCGGCGCCTTTTGTAACGCCACCGATTGTCCCTGCCGCTGAGGCAACGATGCTGACAGTGATAGAAATCATGAATCCAATATCAGTGCCGCCGGCCACCTTTTCCAGGTCGGCGTCTGAGAGCTGGGTGACATTCACAGGCGCGTGTGGAATTGAGAAATGAATATGGCTCGCATCCTCTTCGTGAATGAAAATCTTCACTTGCTCCGGCAGCTTCTGTCCGAGATGCTGCTCGAGCATTGCCTTGGGATTGGCCACTACTTGTTTTTTGAATTCGGGGTCTTTCCAGCATTTCTCGATCAGCTGCGTCTCGATGTCTCGTCTCGAATTGGTCTGCGTCTCTGCCATGTGCTCTTCCCTCCCTGTTTCGCGTTAATCAGCGTTTACCAGATGCTGTCGTTTCCTACCGCTGTGCCAATCAGCGACCCTGCCGCCGCGCCCACGGTCGCGCCCACGGTCGCGCCCATCGCCAGAGTGATCCCGATCTGTGCCGCGACGATCAGCGTTGCGAAGATGTCTGTTCCACCTGCAACTTTTTCGAGGTCTTCGTCCGACAGTTCGTTCAGGTTCGAAGGCGCTGGCGGAATGGAAAAGTACAGTGTGTTCGCATCTTCCTCGTGAATGAAGATTTTCAGCTTTTCAGGTAGCTTCTGTCCGAGGTGTTTCTCGAACATGCCTTTGGGGTCGCTTACTACCTGTCGTTTGAACTCCGGGTCTTTCCAGGACTTTTCAATGAGGTGAGCTTCGAGATCGCGCCGCGTGATCTGAGTTGCTGCTGACATGTGGGTCTCCTTATCCGGTTAGCTAGCGGTTGTTATGTAGGTGCGGAGCCTACCAGCCCTGCACAGGTGCCGTTACCGCACCGGCAGTGCCAATCGCGGTTGCCGCGCTTACGCCGGCCACGGTTGCGGCAAACAAGAGCGTCATGGCGATATCGGTGCCACCGGCCACTTTCTCGAGGTCTTCATCGGAGAGCTCGGCGATATTCGATGGAGCTGGCGGAAGGGTGAAGTGCACCGTATTGGCGTCTTCTTCGTGAATGATGATCTTCAGGCCGTCAGGCAGCTTTTGGCCGAAATGTTTCTCGAACATTCCCTTGGGATCGCTCACAACCTGTTTTCTGAAGTCCGGATCCTTCCAGGCCTTTTCAATGAGGTGTGTTTCTAAATCGAGCCGTGTAAAGGATGCCGATCCTGTTGCCGTCATAGTCTGTTCCTTCCGCCTTGACCCGTATCATGCGTGTGCTGCGCGTACCAGGCAAACGGCACGTTGCGGCATTTGCTCGAGCGACGTACGACATCGTGATTTGTCGTGATATTTCGGACCGCGCGGCGCTGCATATTCGCCATTGCTATCAATTTCTAGTGAATGACTCTCATCAGCTCGAGCGCTGCCGCGCTCGTGATCGCACCAGTCAGGGCCGAGATCAGCGCAACTGGCCAGGGGAAAGAATTCTGAATGCGAACCTCGTCGGCGCCTGCCGCCGCCAAACTCACCGTTTCGCCAGGTTTTGGCGGTGTGAGTTCCTGGTTGTGATCGGGTATAACCTGCACCGCGCGCCTTTGCCGCCATGCGTCCAGTTCTCTCTTGTATGCGAAGACCGAACCCGAGCGGGAATCCTGAAGGCGATAGATGGGGAGCTCGTGTAATTTTTCCCAGCGCTGCACGGTTCGAATATCACGACGCATGTACGCCGCGATATCTTTCCACGCCTCGAGAAGTTGATCCTGAGACCGGTCAGCCTGCTGGACGTCTGGATATGACAGCAGTTGGATGCTCGCGGACGAAGCGGTGTCTCCGTGCATCACGGCCGAAGTTGTTGACTTTCTCTCTCGATCCACTTGCGCTGCAATATTCATGTGCTTTTGACCCTCTCTGCTGAGTTCTAGAATTCGATTCGCTTCACCAGCCGCCGATTCATCAACGCGCGGCACCGAGCGAACCATCGAATCGAGAAAGATCGCCGCATCATAGGCGCGCTTTCCGAAGTGCTGCTACACAAATTTTGGACAAATACCGGGAAGCGGGACTGATACCCGGATACCACTGCTCTCAGATCAGAAACAGCACTAGACGATCACACTCGGGGCGCTCATTTCTCCCAGAAGTGCTACCGATCTGACAGAACAAATCGTAGAGCGGGCATCGAATCATGAACATCGCCACAAATACGCAATCTTGCTGGAGGAACCACGTAATTTTGTACGTGGTTCTGCGTATATGCCGAAGGATGATTACAGGTCGGACTTGTGAGCGAGAGAAAACTTCATCAGGGCGTGGCTGCCGTGAATATCCAGCTTGGTGTTGATGTTGGAGCGATGCGTTTCCACGGTGCGGTAGCTGATGCACAGCTCATCGGCGATCTCTTTGCTGGTCTTGTACTCCGCGATCAGTTTCAGAATCTGCCGCTCCGTCCGGGTGAGATCGCCGATGCTGGGAGTTTGCTCTCTCAATGCCACGGTGCGACGGTGGCTATTAATCAGAGCGCTGGTCATCGCCGGGCTCGTATAGCTTTGTCCGGCAGCCACGGCACAGATGCTCGCGACAATATCCGCGGTGGCGCTGTCTTTCAATACATAGCCCTGCGCATGGAGTTTCAGAGCCTCGTTCAAGAAATCCTCTTCCCGGTGAATCGTCAGGAAGATGATGCTGGGAGCCGTCAGTCCCTGCGCATGCATCAGGCGAGCCACTGCGAGCCCGTCGGTGCCGGGCATATCGATGTCGAGCACCACGACGTCGGGCTTGTAAGTCCTTATGTGCGCCAGAGCCGCCTCGCCATTGTCTGCTTCGCCAACCACCCGCAAACGCGGATGAGCTTCAATCACCTGACGAAGTCCTTGCCGGACGATCGGATGATCGTCGGCGAGAACGATGCGAATTTCGCGGTCCGGTTCCATCATGAAAAAATCTCGGCGGTAATCGGTATCCCGGCTGTTGGCGTCGGGGAGCGGCTACTAAGCAGCATACACGGCGGCGTTTTCCGTCGAAGCCGGGGATCGCGAGGGAAAGGCCTACGCTGTGCCGGCATGGCTATCATCCTTCAGCGCAATCACTAAGGTCACGACGGTTCCTAAGCCAGAAGCCGAATGCAGTGTGTACTTGCCGCCGATGAGGCTGGCCCTCTCTTCCATCCCGATCTGGCCAAATCCATGCCGGCCTACCCCATCACCTTCCCTGGGGACGAAACCCACTCCGTTATCGCCAATCGTGATGCGTACCTGCTGAGGCGTTCTTTTGATGGTGATCATCGCTTCCGTCGCGTGCGAGTGCTTGACGATATTGTTCATGCCTTCCTGGATGATTCGAAATATATTGATCTCGACGTCCGAAGAAAAAATGGAGTCGATTGAATCGATATCGACTTTGAATGTCAGATCGTGACTATCCTTGGTATTCCGGATCATCGATTCGATCGCGCGTGTCAACCCCAGCCGATCAAGCTGGTAGGGGCGAAGGTTGTGTGCGATCTCCTTCATCTCTTCAATGATTTCGGCGGAAGCATTCGAGATTTCGTGCAGCTGGGCGAAGGCTCGCTTGTGATCGCTCGGGGTGCTAAGGCTGATCATCGCTCGATTCCTGATAATCGCCAGACCCTGTCCCAGGCTGTCATGCAGCTCGGCGGCAATGCGCTTGCGCTCCGCCTCCTGAGAGGCGATCAACTGACGCGAAAATGCGCGTTGCGTCGCCTGCTGCTGCTTCAAAGTAGAGATGTGCTGAAACCAGCCAAAGCAGATTGCTCCGAGCACCAGCGCGATAACCGCCGTCCTGAACCACCATGTCTGATCGATGCGAGGAAGAACGGTGACGGCCAGGCTTCTCCCGTTCGTGTTCCACACGCCATCGCTGTTGGCTGCAATCACCCGGAACGTGTAGTTACCAGGCGGCAAATGCGAATAATAGGCAGTTCGACGCCCGCCTGCTTCGACCCAGTCGTGGTCCAGGTTCTCGAGCTTGTACTTGAACTTGATCTGGCTTGAGTTCGTCAGGCTGGGAGCGGTATAGGATATTTCGAGGTTCTCGCGGCCCGGCTGAATTCGGACTGCGTCATTGAGGTTGACCGGCTCGCGGTTGACTGCAGCGGACTCAATCACCACTGTGGGTGGCGTTGTGTTCACGGCAACGTGATCAGGATTGATGATGGCCACTCCATCCAGAGTCGGAAACCAGAGCTCACCCCGCCGGGTTTTGATTCCGGCCGGCGACTCCCCTCCATTGCATTCAGGATTACGCATGCCATCGCTCTTTCCGTAGGCGACAGAGGAAATTGTGCGCGCCGCACCTCGCGCGAACGCGTCAAGATCGGCCTTAGCGACCCGGTAGATGCCGCGATTGCAGGACATCCACAGATACCCGCGGGAATCTTCCAATATCTGAAAGACACCGCTGTCGAAGAGGCCGTCTGATGTTGTAAATCGCGTAAGGTGGCCCTCTGCGAGGCGGGCCAGTCCGCCGTCGTACGTGCCAATCCACAACGTGCTATCGCGATCCTCGTACAAGGAGCGGATGCTATTGCTCGGCAGACCGTCATCCTCAGTCCATCGCTTGAATTTTCCGTGAGACAGGCTGGTAAGTCCACCGTAGCCGGCCATCCAGAGATTCCCCGCACGCCCGTCGATCATCACTCGCACATCATCGCTTGCGAGTCCGTCTTTGGTGGTGAGCACGCTCCATTTCTCGTCCTTGTAGCGAAACAGTCCCCGGCTCGTCCCGAGAAACATGGCGCCATTTTCGTCCTGGTGGATCGCGCGCACATCGTCGGGAAGTTGAAGATTCCCGGTCTTGACGCGCTCGACTTTGCCATCGCGGATCGTCTGCATACCGGGGCTGGTCGAAACCCACAGGGCTCCATCGCGATCTTCGCCGATCGAATTTACCCGATTGGAGCTAAGGCCATCTGCAGTCGTAAAGACCTTGAGTGTTCCGTCACTGAAGCGCACCAGGCCGCCGTTCCAGGTCCCGATCCAGATGGCCCCGGCGTGATCCTGAAATATGGGATAGATGTTCCTGTCCGGCAACCCCTCTTCTTTTGAGAAGGAGGTGATGAGGGCGTGCCGGATGCGGAACAGTCCCTGGCCATCGGTGGGCAACCAGACATTGCCTTCCCGATCTTCAAAGAATGAGTTGAAAACGATGCGTTGTGTTTGTCCGTGCGACGGGAGGCTCAGGTACGAGATGAAGCTGGCTCCGGCTCCGGCATGGATTCCAATCTGAAAAACGTCTCCGCGTGAATCCCGATAAGACGACGTCAGGGCGTTTGTCCCCGTTTGCTTCGCATCCGGGCGAAAAATTGGAGTCCAGTGCCCATTGCGCAGTTTCGCAAATCGGCCATCTGCGGACGCCAGCCACACGATGCCGTTGAGGTCCTGTCCCACACGCACTACGCCATTCAACGGCCATCCATGCGGAAGCGGATAGTCAGTCTCCTTCCCACGAGAGAAGAGATGCACACCCTCCTGATCGACGGAGACAAAACCGAACGAGCCATCGGGCAAAAACGGGGTCTCGCTGTGAGGAGGCACCGGGACGAACTTCGACTGACCTTCGTTCCATTGCAGAATTGCGCCATTCGACAATGCCCAGATTCCGCCGTGCTTGTCGCCGGTCACTTGCTGGACTACGTTCGAGGGCAGGCCCTGTTGACGGGTATAGGTGACGAAGCGGCCCTGGCGGTAACGCGTGACTCCGTTGGTTTCGGTTCCCGCCCAGAATTCGCCCGTATCCGAACAGTAGAGTGAATTGAAACGGTTCCCGAGGATTCCCGGCGTATTACTCCGGTCGAAGACAGTGAAATGCACGCCGTCGAAGCGAACCAGACCACCCATGGTCGCCAGCCACAGGTAGCCATCCGGCATCTGGCACACATCACGGACGACTTGCTGCGGCAGGCCGTTTTCCAGCGTCCAGTTATCAACCTGGTATTGCGCGAAGGCCGCGGGGGCTAAGGCGAAAAGTGCCGCCAGCCACCACAGGAAACGTGCTTTGCGGCAGCGGAGACGGGCGGCCCATCGGGAATTGTAAATCTGCATCGGTTTGAGCACGAATCGGGCATGAGCAGCCCCACGCTGTTTGGCAATTCTAATTGCGAATCAGTCGTACTGATAGATTACTTTTCCGAACCGATCACGGGCGTTGTAGGTCCGGTCGAGAAAGGCGCCCACATCGCGTCCTGAGTAAACGGAATCGACGGCCACTTTCAGCGTTCCTCTGTCATAGTCATCCAGCGCCGCCCGCAGATCGCTGGTCAAGCCGATGCAGTTGCCGATGATGTGGAGGTTCTTGAGCATTACGCTGATCAGCTCACGATTGGTGCGGTAAGAACGAGGCCGTTGCTGGTGAATCATCTCAAGATACTGATCGTAGAGACCGCAGGTGATGTATTTGGCGCCCACGGCCATCACATCGATCGACCGCGACAGATGGAGATCGAAGTAGGGGTCGATCACAAAGTCGAATCCACCGATGCGCGTGACCAGCGGACCGATGACCGGATGAGCTGCAAAGGTTTCGCACTCCGGATCAACCACGATCAACTCCTTGACCCCCATGCGCTCCAACTCGGCCGAAAAACTGTTCGAGGTGCTGATGGCAAAAACATTCACGTTGCGCTGACGCAAGGCCTGGATCGCGAAGAGAGACGTGTTCGATTTGGCAGCCGTCACCAGTACATTCGCTCCATCGAAAATCTCCAGCCGTCTGACCATGCTGTAGGTCGTCTGCGCTCCGATGCTGAATGCGGCGGCCGTCGCGTCCGGTATCGAAGGAGGAATCTTGATAAGTTTTGACTCGTGCAGAATCTGGATTTCCTTCGAAGCATGATTGGTTGGCACACCCGGACTGACTCCCTCGAAATCGGCTTTCGGATAGTTGTTATTGCCAATAACCCTATCGCCCACGGCAAGGCTTGAAACCGCCGGCCCGATGGCAAGCACCTCTGCCACGAACTCCGAACCAACGACGTAGAAGCCAGTATCAACGCCCTTGATAGTCATGGAGAAGATGCGGTTCTTGTCTCGGTAGTTGAGCGAAAAAGCCTTCACCCGGATGAGCACATCGTGTTCGCTGCCGGGTTTCTCTTGGCTAAACGCGGGCTCGGGAGTTTCGACAATCCCGCAGGTGACCGGAACATCGTTCATCACAATCGTGTCGATCATCGCGTCCTGGGGGAGCATCATCTTCGTCTTCGCGCCTAGAATTGCAAAATTTCTCAACTTCGCCTCCGTGATTTCAACCGCACTTGATTTAAACCTCTCTTGCTACCTGAATATCGCCGTCTCCAACCGTCATGCCATCGTCGTTCGAACTAGACCAGTTGCCTCCTTGCCAGTGAAGCGAAGAGGCCATCCTGTTCCAACAGTTCTCCATATGTTCCGCTCTGCACTACTCGGCCCTGATCGATGACGAGAATCCTGCTGGCGTTCACTACGGTGCTCAAGCGATGAGCAATTACGATGCGAGTCGCGCGCAGACCTTCGAGACTGCGACTCACAATCGCCTGCGTCTGGTTGTCGAGCGCGCTTGTGGCTTCGTCGAATAGCAGGATCCTGGGTTTGCTCACGATGGCGCGCGCAATCATGAGGCGTTGGCGCTGGCCGCCAGAAAGGCCGCCTGTTTCGCTGATTACGGTGTGCATGCCCATGGGCATTTGCCGGATGTCCTCATCGAGCCCAGCCAGCCGCGCCGCCTCCCACGCGTCGTCGAGCGTCAGCGGCTTCGAACCGATGATGTTGGCGAAGATGTCTCCGCGAAAAGGAAAGCTGTTCTGCAGCACTACCCCCATCTGGCGGCGCACCGATTGCACATCGAGGCCGCGCAGATCTTTTCCGTCATATGACACCACGCCTGTCTCCGGGCTTTCAAATCCAAGAAGGAGCCGGAAGATTGTCGACTTGCCGCAGCCTGAAGGCCCCACCACGGCGATAAATTCGCCTGCCTCTACGCGAAAGCCAACATCCTGCAAGACCGGCGGCTTGTCGGCCTGGTAGCGAAACGCAGCGTGGCTCACCTCGATCTGCCCGCTTAGCTCTCCCGGTGCTGCCTTGGCGTTGTCAACCTCCGGCATCGTTTCGAGTATCGGTTTTGCGCGCTCAAAATACGGCACCAGGCCCATCACCTGCGGCACCGCGCTCGCCAGCGTCATGCTTGCCAAAAACATCTGGCCGAATGCAGAGTTGAAAGCCAGAAACTCACCCGCGCTGAGCGGAGCGGCCCATTCCTTGACGGCATAGAAAATTGCCATCGGGCCCAGAACCATGTAGGTGGTGTTAAAGATCGCAAACCGGTTTGTGAGTTCGCGGCTGCGCCGGGCAAACATTCGCTGCTTCGAGTACCCTTTAGCCCATTCTCCGAACGCTCTGCTTTCCGCGCCCGAGACACGCAGCTTGGCAACGCCGCTCATCAGTTGGAACACGCTGCCGGAAAGCTTACCCAGGACCTTTGTCAATTCACGCATGACGCGTAGTTGCCGCTTGCCGAGCGCGAGGGTCGCGATCACCGCGATCAACACCAACCCCAGGGCTACGAGGGCGAGCTTCCAACTGTAATAGAACATCAACGCGAGATTGAAGAGCGAGAAGATGCCGGAGACAATCGAGTTGGCGAGCGTGCCGGTCAGCGCCTTGCGTATGCCGTCAATGCCATTTGCCCGGTCTGAAAGATCGCCGGCCGAGTAGTTGCGGAAGAATGAAACCGGCAGGCTCAGGAGCCTGTCCCACACGGCTGCCTGCAACGATGCGCCCATCTTGCCTTCCACGCGAAGCAGAGCGAGGCTGCGTGTGATGTCGAACATTACGGTGCCGATCGCGCCCACCAGCAGCAGACCGGATAGTTCAAGCAGAGTTCTGCGCTGCGCTGCGGGAATGATCGTGTCGAAAATCATCCCTGTGAAGATCGGCGTCAGCAGGCCAAGCAGACCGCCTGCGGTGCCAGTCAGCAGCACGGTAACGATTTCGCCAGTGCAATGCTTGCGGGCAAAGTCGAAGAGATCACGCGCGTCGAGTTCTTTGACAGGGAACGGCCGATAGAAGGTGAAGGCTAACGGCTCCAGTGTCAACGACAACTCTGCGTCGACCGCCTTGCGCGAGTTGTCCCTTGGATCATGCAGCTCGTAGTGGCGTTTAACGAGCACCAGAGCGACGGGTTGCTTGTCCAGTGTGTAGCCCAGCAATGGGCCGTGATCATCGTTCCACCACGGCCCGCGCAGCAGAACGCGGCGCATGCGAACGTTGGAGGCTCGTGCAATCTCGCGCAGCGGATCTTCTCCGACTGTTCCTTTTGAGGATGGCGCCGGACCGCGTATCGCAATCCCGAACGGAGCGGCCGCCATCTGGCAGGCGATAACCAGCAAATCCAGCTCGCGCCCTTCTCCGGCAAAATCGTCTTTCTGTTTTCCCATCAGCGGAGCGGCCAGACGCGAAAGTGCCGCGCGAATCTGGCTGCGGTCAGAGCGGTACTTACCGCTCAGCCGCTTTTGTTCGAGCCGATCGGACTCCGCGAAGTGCACGGCCAGCGCCGAGAGCATGAGGGTATTAAGGAAGTCCAGAGCCTGAAGCTGATGGCCCAGTGCTTGCAGCTCGCGAGTGTCGACGCATTCGAATGTAGAGCCCTTCGGAGCGTCGATCCATGTCTCGGGCGTCAACGGAAAAAAAATATCCTGTGGAATCGCCAGCGACGAATCACTAAGAAGTCGCGAGGAGCCGGTTTGCTGCCTCACCCATACAACGCCGCGTGCGCTCACCTGGTCCCCGTCTGAGACTGTCTTGAACGGCTTGCCCGGCTCCGCGAGGCTCAATGTCCTGGGCATTTTTTCCGGAGCGACAGAACCCGACAGCGACGTAACCCAGCGATTCAACAATGCCGTTGCTGATGCGGCCGGTTCACCATTCGGGTCCGCAGTAAAGACGTCCGTTACGTTCACCTTCACCAATGCGGCGTTCGCCGATCCTACGGCCAGCATCTTTGAATGTGGGTGATCGCCGCCGGCTCCGAATCCGAAAATTGCATCGCCGCTGGTGGCGCGCAGTACGTGACGCCTGGGCCCGGCGTCACCTTCGTTGTGGTCCTGCACGAGAAATACATCGACTGTCCCGGCTTCAATCAACCACGCAGAGTCCCGATCATCCAGAAGAATGGGCCTGTGCGCAGGCATTTCAATTCTCGAAGTTGCACCATTGCCGGATGTGAACCCGTTTTCATTTGACATAGTGGACTCTCGGCTCTCAACCTGCGTGGATCAGCCGGGCATACGGACCCGCCGTGTTCATCATTTCTTCGTGCGTACCCCGCTGCACGACTTTGCCTCGTTCGAGGACAACAATTTCGTCGCAATCGCGGATGGTGCTCAGCCGGTGCGCGATGATGACTGCTGTGCATCCGCGCCTCCGCAGTGAATCGTCAATCAGTTGTTCGGTCTTCACGTCGAGTGCTGCGGTCGCTTCATCCAGCACGAGGATGCGTGGATTGTTGGCGAGGGCGCGGGCGATTTCCATCCGCTGGCGTTGGCCACCGCTGAAATTTCTGCCTGCCTCCTCGAGTACTGAGTCGTAGCCTCCGCTGCGCCGCACCACGTCATCGTGAATCTGTGCATCTCTGGCCGCCTGCATCAGGACTGGCTCGCTCACGCTGCTGTCCCACATGGTCAGGTTGTCGCGGATGGTGCCTTCGAAAAGCAGAATGTCCTGGTCTACGACCGACAGTGAGTTCAACAAGACCGGGCGCGGGATGTCGCGCTTCAGCATGCCATCAAAGAGAATCTCACCGGTCCAGGGCTGATAGAGACCCGTGATCAGCTTCGCTATGGTAGATTTGCCGCTGCCGCTCGCGCCCACAATGGCGACGCGGCTGCCCGGCTTCAACGTGAGATCGAAGTCCTGGATGAGGGCTGGCTCGAGACGGCTGTATCCAAACGAGATTTTGCGCAGTTCTATGGAGCCCCTCAGCCGTTCACCTGCATCCTCGTCAGCGGCCGGCGCATTGATGCTGGCCAGTTGTGGCTCCGTAGGATAGCGAAGCACGTCGTCCAGCCTATACATTTCGCCTTCCGTGGTCTGCAGCTTTCCGCCGAGTTCGGTAAGCTTTTTCACCGGGTCGGTAAAGCTCCGCATCAGAGTTTGAAATGCCACGAGCATACCGATCGTCAACAGGCCATCCATGATGCGATAGCCGCCGATCGCCAGCACCAGTGCGCCGGTAATCCCGGACAGGAGCGGTGGAACTGTGGACAGGATTTGCGACGACACGCCGAGGCGCTGTTGCGCGTTCACGACCTTGGCATGTCCGCCGGACCAGCGAGCGAAGAAATCGGTTTCCGCCCCCGTAGACTTTAACGTCTCGATCATGAGCAGGCCGCCCATCGTTACGCCCCACAGCCTGCCCTGATCCTGCAGAAGGCGGCGATTGTGGTCGAGCCGTTTACGGGAGACATACTGCAGCGCAGCCAGGTTAAGCAACGCGGCTACGACACCGACAATCGTCAAGGGCACGTCGTAATGCACCATCAACAACGCATAGAAGACGATCACGATCATGTTTACTGCGTTGGTTGCGAGGTCGCCCGAGAGCAGCGTAGCCACGCGGTCATTGATCTCAATGCGGGCGACAATCTCTCCTGGCTGACGCTGGGCGAAAAACTGCATCGGTAGACGCAAAATGTGCCAGAAGAACTTTGCCGTCGTACTCACGGCGAGCTTGATCTCCATGCGCAGCAGCGACGATAGCTGGAACTGTGTCAGCACAGCCTGCACGATGGCGGTAAGAAACATCAGCAGCAACAGCGGCTTGAGCCAGTTCTCCATTCCTTTGATCAGGTAGTTATCTACGAAGACCTTGGTAAAGGTCGGAATCACCAGCCCCGGAATCACAAGCGCCAGGCTCGCCAAAAACACGTAGCCAAACTCCAGCTTGCTGCCTGCCAGCCGGCTCGCCAATGCGCGAAGCAAGGACGGATTGTTACCGCCGCGTTTGAATTCCGGACCTTTTTCAAATGTCAGCACAATGCCCGTGAACGACTGATCGAATTCCTCTGCCGTTACCGAGCGCGGGCCAGTCGCAGGATCGCTTAGAAAATAGCGGCCTGGTGTAACGCCCTCGACCACCAGGAAATGGTTGAAGTTCCAGAAGACGATAAAAGGCAGCGCAAGTTCGTTCAGTTTTTCCAGCTCGGCTTTCAGGCCCTTCGCCACCAGGCCGTATTGCCGGGCCGCCTTCAACATGTTGCTTGCTTTTGAACCATCGCGCGAAACTCCGCAGGCTTCGCGAAGTTCCTCGAGTGGAACAATCCGTCCGTGGTACCCAAGAATGATCTTGAGGGCCGCCGCTCCGCATTCCACCGCTTCCATCTGGATCACTGTCGGCGTCTTCACGCGCCGATACGGCCGGCGAAATCGAGAGACGATTCGTGCGAGCAGGCTTTTCCCCGGGTTGTCCGCCATATTCCACATGGTCTAAAGGCCCAGCTTCTTCTTGATGTACGGCATTACAAGCTCGATCGGCCGCTGCTTGCGAGTGACGATCTCCACGGTGGAGACAGACCCGCTGGTGATCTCTTCGGAAGGCCCGTTGCGCGATGACCATGCATATCCGCTCCGCGTTTCTGTGCTTTTGCGTAACGTCACATGCACTTCAGTCACCGGGCCTTGTGCCGTCATGCTTCGCGCCAGCGTCTCATTTTCAAATGCGTGCGTGATTGCTTCCATCGTTGCCGGATACGCCGCAACCGAGTCCACCGTACCGAGCATGTATCCGTACTCTTCCTGCTGAAATCCTGAGGGCGAAACATGTGCTTCCATTCCCGGCTTGATCTGTTTCACGTCGCTGGAAAGCACGTAGGCGTAGACGCCGAGATCCTGACTGTTTTGGGCATCGCCTCTTCGCTTGGCGGCCTCAATGCTCAGAATCGGCTGGCCAGCCGCCACAAGCGCACCCTCGTATGAAGCTACTTCCACCACGCGCCCGGCATAGGGTGTCACCACAGTTGAAGTTCGATGCAGATCCTGTTCCATCATCTGGATCTCATGAACCGTGCCGCTGATCTTGTTGTCGTAATCGAGGGTCACCTGTGCCGTGTCGTTATCCATCGCGACTCTCTGCGACTGTATCTGCGCGATCTGTGTTTCGAGCTTCTGCACGTCTGACTCGAGTGAGGCCACCTTCTGCCTGGTGGTCAGAGCCGCCTGCTTGGTGATTAAGCCCTTCGCGACCAGCTGTTCGTCTTCCGGAATCTGCTCTTTGGCCCACTTGATTTGATCCTGCGTGTCAGCAATCTCCGATTCCGTGCTGGCCGTCTGCTTTTTGAGCGCAATGAGTCTGGCAGCGTCGCTTTCTTCGCGCTCTGCAATGGCGCTGTTTCGCGCCTGCTTCGCTTCTACAAGCTGCTCTTGCGCGTGCTTCAGTTTGTCCTCAAGAGCCGGCTGCTCGATCTGCGCCACCACCTGGCCCGCACGCACCGAATCTCCGACCTGCGCGTGCATGTTCAGAATGTTGCCCGTCCCTTGCGCCACCACCACATTCACGCCGCCGGTGCGGGAGATCACGCCACGACCCGCAACCGTGTCGTCGCTCGATCCCGTCACGCTCCAGACAATCCCCGCTATCAGCGTGCAGCACAGCGCGGTCAACGCGATCCAGGTGCGCGCCGTGGTCACTTCCAGCAGCTGGTCAATCTGCTCGGGAGACGACAGGCGATCTAACGAGACCTTGCGAAACAGTGCGGTATCCATTCCTCGCGCCCAGCCTCTCTATTCGTTGCCCCATTCAAAGGGCGGCTGAAGAAAAATAGTCTTGTCCACGCTTTGTACCGGTACACTCGCATCCACGACGGTTCCCGTTGCAAAGCGCAGGTTGGCGAGCGCGACAGCATAACCCAGGTGTGCTGAAACTTCAGCGAGCAGCGCGGAGTTCAGATAGTCCTCCATGGTCGTCACATTGACCAGCGTGTTTCTTCCCAAGTGAAACTTCTCCACTTCGTTGTTCAAAGCCAAGCGGTAGTACCCCACCGCTTCCCGCGCCTGGCGAAGTGCGCTCACGCTGAAACTGAGGCCAGTTGTCGCTGTCACTACGCTGGAGGCGGCGGTGCGCGCCACTCGGTCACGATTCAACACTGCCGCCTGAAACGCTGCGCGCGCCTGAGTCCATTGACCGGCAGCTGTATCGTTGCGAGGCGGAAAGGAATAGGTAATCGAGCCCGTCACGTTGGCTCCTCGTACGTTGTCGAACAGCGCGCCAAACGGCTTGCCATATGGCGTGCCAGTGGCTATGCCGTTGTACCCGGTGCTCAGGCTCGCGTTTAGCTGCGGTAACAGCTGATTCTGTGCGGCAGGCAGCAATTGCTTCGCCGCCGTCACCTGAAAGTCGGCTGCAATCACATCGGCGCGGAGTTTCAGCGCTGAACTCACAAACCGGTTGGTCAGAGCCGGCGTCACGCGGGGATCGCCTTCGATTGCCCAGTCCGGTAAATTGTCGAGCGTCTCCGGCAGTTCCACCAATTGGCTCGCACTCAACCCCATCGCCAGTGCCAGGTTTTGCCGCGCGGTAGCCAGCTGCTGCTCCGCGGCAATACCAGTTGCCTTGCGATTGGCCAGGTTGGCGACCAGCTGATTAATTTCGCCTCGCGCTACACGATCCTTGTCGATCAACATCTGCACATCCTGCAGGTATTTCTCGCCTCGCGTCTCGGAGTCTTTCGCAATTTCCAGATTCTGCGCTGCCGCCACGGCGTTCCAGTATTGAATTGCCGTCGTGGCCAGCAATAGCGCCACTTCCTGGTTCACATCGCGCACATTGGCCTGTACAGTGCTTCCCGCCGATTTCTCCTGCGCATCGACTGCATCGCGTCCACGCCCGCGCAATAAGGGAATATTGATCTGGAAGGCAACCTGCGATTGATTCAGGCCTTGCCGCGTCGAGATGTTGTCCGTGGTCCTGGTCAATGTGGCCGTTGGGTCAATGGAAACGCCGTTCCGAAAAAGCTTCGGTGTCTCGATCGTGTAGGTGGTGTTGTTCTGCGCCTGCGCATCTACGATGAGTCCCGCCAGAGCGTATTGGGCTGCCTGTGCTGCCGTCAGCGGATTGGTCAGATGGTTTTGCAGGTAAGCTGCATTGATTGACAGGTCAAACGCTCCCGCTGAGGCCCGCAAAACCCCTTTGCTGGATTCCAGTTGCTGCACCTGCAGCTGGAGATCGGGGTTCTGTTCCAGCGTGGTTTTCAACGCGTCCAGGAGGGTGATCCCAGGATGAGGAAGTTCAACCGCTTCCTGGCTCAGACAAGTAACGCAGCGAGCCATGGGAGCCCACAACACGAGCAGACGCAACCACCATGGGCAACTCAATGCGTCCTCCCGTGATCGCGCGGCTCGCTGGTAGCACGGCTGAGCATCTGTTTCAGGTCACCGGGGGCAATCCATTGATGATGCACGGCGAGGTAAGCCTTCGCTGCAGGCGGATGGTCCGGCACATGGACAACCTTCACGTGATGCAGCCAGCGAAAGAATGCGCTTTCAACGCGGCCGCCGAGAAAGGACGACAGCGCCAGCAGTTCCCGCGGCCACATCTGCGGGGTGACTCGTTCGTGCGCCAGACCGGCCCACCGCACCAGCCCATCCGCTTTTGGCTCCACGCAAAGACCGCAGGACATCAGGTAATTCATGAATGCGCGAAGCTTCGTCAGATCCTGCGCCGGGTAGCACTCAAGCCCAATCTTCGGCATCACGCTATCACCGACATCAATGTCAAGATCGATTCGCTCAACGAGCGGCGCCAGCTTGTCGACTGTCGCTTCGACTTCCCCGCGCGCGCCCTCCCAACCAATGGCTTCGAGATATTCCGGGATCTGCACACTCGCGAGGCCACGGACACAGAGCCGAGTTACCGCCGTGGCGCGCGACAGCATCAGGCCCACCTGGAAGATTCGCGCTCCTGCAGGCAGGAGGTTCACGCAGCATGCAACCTGGCGGCAAATGGATCGATCCAGCGGGCGGCCGAGCAGCAGAGGCAGTGCCTGGTCCGTCAGCCACGCACAGTGCTCCGGCATGCGCTTCAATCTGCGCGCCGGTTCACGCCGCGCCAGCAGATTCGATCCAAGGAAAAGGCTCGGCACCGGGATGGAAGCGGGCTTTCCGTCCATATCAAATTCCATCCAGATGTTGTGCACTGCTTCAAAGAGAGGAGACGTGGGATCGTCCCACGCCCTGGAGAACGCAAACACTTGCTGCCACACCGGGTGCTGGTTGAAGTTCGCCGGCAGACTCCGTCCCGGGCTCCGGTCCGTCAGTACCTCGCGACCGCCCTGGCTTGCTCTCGAACAGACCAGAAAATCGGCAGTCGGCGCAAGGACGCCCAATGGACACTCGAAACCGAAGAAATCTGTCACGGCGCCGGGCAGCAAATTCGCGACGTGGCCAATCTCTGCGAGCGAATCTCGCGATATGAGGTCCGGGGAGACGTATGGGGCCGCAGCTGCTTCGATGTAATCGGCAACGGTGCTGTGCTGATCGCCGGGTACCTCGTCTCCGAATATTCGCGATAAGGCGTCTTGGCCGGCCGATTCCCAGCGCGCTGCACTCGGCGCAGTGGCAACGCCTCGCGGGAGACTCTGGATTGGATCGAATGTAGCGCTCATCTCCATCTCCATGCGGTTGGGAATCAGTTCCACAGAAACACCGAAGGAAATCTGTCAGGAGTGGCCGCGCGCAGAAATTCGTAGCCAATGCCCGAAACACCCTCGAATAAGCCGGGGAGAAATGTTTGCGCTGGAAGATGTGGATGGAGGCGGTATCCGCCGTCATTCGCGGCCTGACGCATCATACACGCTGCCTGACGCCGCGCCGTCTCTAGCGACGCAGTGCATTTCGAACGGCGGGCTTCTTCGAGCAGCGCATCGAAACGCTCCACTCGTCCGGGCAGCTCCTGGCCATCGAATTGACTGGGCACATCCTCGGCCACAATCGGAGCTGCCTCTCTTACCGCTTCAGCGCCATGCAGAAATCGCGTTTCTCCAGTAGCCTCGAATAGCCGCTCGAATGCATACGCAACGCCCTGTCTTCCTGAGGCAAATCCGCTACCCATCTTGCGGTGCATCGCGTGCTGCCCGGCGCCTTCACCGGCGCTGCCTGACAAAATCAGATCGCCGCATTGCAGGGCTATCTGTTTGTTGATCTCGGCCTGCAATGACAGAAGACCCAGAATCGCGCCAGCCAGCCCACCGAAAATGTCGATTGGCGTCTCGTGATTCAAGAACTGCGGTCTGATGAGCGAAGCCGCACGGTGCGCCACCTGCAATGGAGTCTCGTCGTCGAGGAGTTTCGCGGCCCGCGCGCAGCCGTAGACAATGGATCCCAGGCCTGTCAGGCCGAGCGGCAAATCGTGAGCAGCGTTCTTCCTGCCGGATCGCAACCTCAACTCGTACGCAGCAATCAAGCGTTCGATGGGCTTGATCGCGGCCAAAGCGGTTTCGCGATATTTATCAATTCCTGTTGCCGCATGAATTGACGCCAGGAACAGCATGATGCCGCTGACACCGTCGAACATTCCCGGCCCGAGCGGGCCAAAGTTGTAGCACCCGGAATTCGGCCGCCGCGAAATGCTGATCCACGTCGCACTGCCATCATCTCCGCGCACCGCTTCAGCCAAAATTCGATCAGCGATGCGGACAGCTTCATCCACCAGTTCGCTTTCTGACGCCGGCTGCATCCTGCAGGGCTGAGTGGCGGCCACGTTTCCGTTCGCGGGAGATGTTTGATGGCTCGCAATCTTCGCCGAAAACGATCCGCGAATAATCTGAATCTGCCGCTCCAGGTCATCGGCTCCAAGCCGCCGGAACCGGTCGAGAACACGCTCATAGCCCGATTGCACAAAACAGTTCTCGATCATGCCGGCAGGGCCCAGATCGAGGTTCCTCCTGCGCGGAGACACCGTAAAAAATGGAATATCGAGATCGCTCAGCGAGCGCTTCTCTGCCTTGAGGAACGGAGAGAATCTGCCGTGCGTTTCAGCGGCACCAAGCACGCGGGTCAATACTTCAAGCCCCACCGAGCGATCGGCGCCATCGCGCAACATCCCAGCATCCATCGAGTTCTTGAGGATAGAGAAGTACGTGGCTGTATCACGAAAGACGAGGCGCATGGGAGCATCAGCAAGTGCTTCGAGTGGTCCTCCCGCACTGAGGAGAGCTTCGCGCTGCGCCGTGAGCAGCGCGTACATTTCGCGAAACCCGGACACGATATCTTCGACAAAGCGTCCGGGATCGGCCTGATCGCCGCTGGCGAATGGAACGTTCCCGTTTCGCGTCGCGCGCACTTTGACTGCCTGCCGCGTCAGGTCGTCAGTCGCGACCCCCTGCCACACCATCGCCTGTACTTCTTCACCGCCAACGCCACCGAGCGCGCTTGGATCATGGAGCTGTCCGCCGTGCGGTCGCCACCAAGGCAGCATACCCACGCGCAGGACTGAAGCATTCATCCATGACAAGGCTCGCGACTCTGCCCACGAGTCGCTTTCCTGCTCGACGCCGCTTTCGAGCGAGGGCACGATCAATGTCTCTGCATCAATCAGCATCGGGTGCTCGCCGGCCGCGATCAGATTTTCAGAATGAACATCGTTGCTCTCGAGCAAGTAGAAGAGGCAAAGCAGCATGCCGCTCCGCTTGTAGAACCGCGCTCGCGCAAGATCATCGGCCGGCGCACCATGCTCCACAAATTCAACCCAGCCGTATCCGGGGCGCACCAACACGTTCAGTCCCCTTAAAGGCAGGGTTGTTCCCGCTGCGTTCAACCACTCAAGCAGCTGGCTATACGCTTCTTCCGTCTCCAGGCTCTTCGGCTTGTAGACAATATTCAGCCCTGAAGTGAATGTGACGATCGTGACCGTGCGGCCGCCGTGATGAGGATCAGAGAGACCAGCCGCGAGACGTTCAACCTTACCTAACGCTCCCTCCGGCTGAAAGCTTGCTCTCAAGGCATCGAGATCGCTGGCGAGCCGTGTCAGAAATTCGGCACCGGCGTCGATCCAGTTGCTCATCAGTTTCGCTACTGCCCGCGCAAGCACGCAGTACTCCTCAAAAAACGGCACCAGGCCGCCCGTCTGCATCTGGGCAATGAACAACTCATGGATCCGATTTGCGGGCTCGGCCGTCGCCTGCGGCAGCCGTCCTCGAAAAAGAGCCGGCTGGTACTTCATCCGGAAGAGCGAAAACTCCAGAATCAACGCAGAACTACACGAGTTCACAAGCCAGGAGAGAAGTTTGCGCTCCATGCCGGCGTGAGCGCCATCACTCAGCAGCTGGTAAGCCGAACCCGTCATTTGCCGCAGCCGGCAACTGGCTGCCTGCACAAACGGCTCCACGATTTGCTCAAACGGCCACGGATCTTCGGCGACACGAAAGCGCGAGCGCTCAGCCGGAGGCGCGGCTGCTGCGGCCAGCCCTTCGTTCAGCAACTCAATCCAGCCGGGAATTGCCACCTCTGGCTGGATCGGCCCCAGCGCCCTGCGCGCCTGCTCTTCGCTAATTCCTTGCAGCGCGAGCAGCTTTGCAAATCGGTCGCCGTCGCCCTGTGCCGCAACCTGTTTCCACCGTTCGATGCGTTGCTCGATCTTTTCCGGGTCCACAGCATCGTGCGGTGCAAACGCACCTGTTGCCAGACGCTCTTCCAGCGTGCTGGCTCGAGCCGCGATGTCTCTTGAAACCTCTGCGCTCAGCCTCATTGGACCAGGCTCCCGCACACTGGCTCGTCCGCATAGGCCGGCAGGGCAAACGCAGCGATGTAGTCTTCCTGTTGCCTGCATTGATAGCGCGGATGGACCTTGGTCGCCGGACTGGCGTCAACGCGTTCCGCATCGGCAGGTGCACTGAGCGCAGAAACGGCGACTGCCGTGGCAATCGTCTGGTACGTATCGCTATACAGCCACAGCTCGTGGCGGCAACCGTTGACGTCCAGCATCTGCGGCGCGTTTGCAGCGTCGTCGTTTTCCGCATTGCTCGCAGCGCGAAAGGTTGAATAGAACGGCGTACACGCCGGCCACGCACCACTGCGCCGCTCGATCATCTCGGCCAGACGCAGCTGGCACATCTTCAGTTCGCGGCCGCTATAACCAAGGTTCGAGAGAGCAAGAATAGCGAAGCTCGTCGAAAGCGCTACATCGAACGGGCCGAATGAATGGTCCGGGTTCATACCGGCAAGAATCTCCTCAAGCAGCCTTTGCCGCAATCCTTTGGCGTAAGGATCGAGCCGAATGGCGCGCGCCAGCGCCCAATCCACGAGGTAGGGATTGGCAAAATACAATCCCGACCGCGTCTCGAATCGCTCTTCGAGATAGTTAAGCGAAGTCACGGCCGGCAGATCCGCTTCCGCGCGCAGCGCTCTCACCAGACACGTCGTCGCAAAATCTGGCTGGCACCAATGCCGGTTCGCATCGACGATCTTCATCCGCCCGGGCTCGGCCGTCTGCGCCCACAGCTGTGGATAGTAGCCGCCTTCTCCGTCAGCAAATTGCTCGAGCGCTTCTATCGCCTCTGCATCCGGAACGGCCTGCAGCATCAGCACTGAATCCGTGGATGTAACCAGCCGCCCGGTATGAAAAGACCACAGCTTGCCCTGCCGGCCGGCCATAACCTTGGCCCGTAGTTTCGCAGTGGCCTCAGCACCCACATCGCCACGCTCATCGCCGGGATTTTGCTCAAGCGCGTGCAAAAGAAACCCCAGCGGCACCAGGTCGCCATAACCAAAGGCGCGCAGCGGGAACGGAGGATGGCACGTCATCGGCAGGCACACCTCGGTGGAACGCAGCGCCAGCTCCGCGGCGGCGGCGAGGCCTCGTTTTTTTGCGTGCTCAATTCTGGACTCTGCCGCCTTGATCAACCCGGCCTCGAGCCCTGCATCGATCTCCCCATGATTCAGAAAAAACTCATTGCAGTTGCCCGTTCGCGAATACCCAGCGAGCGCACCCGCATGAGCGTGAACCGGGATGCGATTTTGGAACAAAGCGACGTAGCAACCGTCCTCTATGTAGCCGCCCTCGTACTTTACGCCCACAGCTTGCAGTAGCTCGTAATGCTCTTCACTTGGCTTGCGATGAAAGATCGCGCGACCCTGCGCGTAGTGTTCCTGCGCCGTCAGGTGCAGCAGAACTGGCGGCAGCCCGGGTTTCTGCCCAAGGCCCAGGCAGTCCGCCTCATCCGGTGGAAGCATCTTCAGGTAACGCGCATAGCCTTCGAAGAGCGAGGTCTCCGGCGGCACAACCGCCCGGAGCGAGCCATCCTTGAACAGGTAGAGCGACGCATCGTTCTCCAGTGCGAAGAAGCGCCCCAACGGGCTCAGGATTACGTGGCTCACTCCACTCAGATCCAGCTGCTCCGGCAGAAAGTACATCGCGCGGAACTGAGCGTCATCGATCCATCGACGAAAGGCCTGCAGCCTAAACCACACCATCCAGTCCATAGAACCGGGCAGCGCTTTCAGGATTTCAATCATGTTCACGGTAACTCTCCTCGCTCCGTCGACGACGGCAGTTCACTCGGCCCGGCTCGCGCCTACGCCTGTATCCGCACCCGGCCCCTTGATTCGCCTACCAGCCAATCTTCTCTGCATTCAGCAGCGTTACTCCGGCTCCCGCAGCGGTTGCCGCCGAAAGAACGACCGATGCTATGAAGAACGCAACTTCCGTTCCGCCAGCAACACGCTCCATCTCGCTCCTCCATTGCTCTAAATTCGTTACAACTTCGTCCGGTTCTGTTGAGCCCGTCTTTACAAGGGGCCGGCCTTCACCAGGGATCGTTACGGGCCTGCATCATCCCCGTGCCAAACGTCAACACGCCGACGGTAATGGCCAGCGTGAAGATCGCGATGAGATCTGATCCGCCCGCCACTTTTTCCAGCTCCTCATCCGACAACTCGTTCAAATTCGTGGGAGGCAGCGGAATGGTGAAGTGCAGCGTGTTCGCATCTTCCTGGTTGACCACGATCTTCAAACCGGCCGGCAGCTTCTGGCCTATGTGCTGCTCGAGCATCCCTTTGGGATCACTCACCACCAGCTTCATGAACTCCGGGTCTTTCCAGCACTTCTCAATCAGCTTCGTTTCCAGGTCGCGGCGATTCGTCGTTGGCGTTTCCATTTTTCTATTTCTCCTCTTCCGCTGTGGGTAAAGTTGTGCAACCGCAGTTCATTCCGTGCCGGCCCGGCTCGCGCCTACGCTTGGATCCGCACCCGGGCCGTTGGTTCACCTACCAGGCGGGATCCGAACCAAAAAGCGCGCCAATACCTGTTCCGCCCGCCACGTTTTCCAACTGCGCGTCTGACAACTCGCTCATTTTCGTTGGAGGCAACGGAATGGTGAAATGCAGCGTGCTCGCATCTTCCTCATGGACCACGATCTTCAGACCGGCCGGCAGTTTCTGGCCCGTATGCTGCTCCAGCATCCCTTTCGGATCACTCAACACCCGCTTCTTGAACCCCGGGTCTTTCCAGCACTTCTCAATCAGCTGCGTCTCTACGGCGCGGCGATTCGTCGTTGGCATTTCCATTCCTCTATCCCTCCTTTTCCGTTGTTAGTAAAGTCGTGCGACTGCAGTTCATTCCGTGCCGCCGGCAACGCGCTCCAACTCCTCATCCGGCAGCTCGTTCAGGTTGGCCGGAGCGGGCAGCATTTACCAAAATTCGGGGCCGGAGTAGGCAAGAGTGGCACCCAATCCGCCCGCGCTCGCCGCCACAGTGACGACGCCGATGAGCAGAGAGATACCCAGGCTGATATCTGTTCCGCCTGCCACTTTTTCCAGTTCCTCATCCGACAACTCGTTTAAATTCGTTGGCGCCTGCGGAATGGTGAAATGCAGCGTGTTCGCATCTTCCTCGTGGACCACGATCGTTAGACCGGCCGGCAGTTTCTGCCCCGTATGCTGCTCCAGCATCCCTTTCGGATCACTCACCACCCGCTTCTTGAACTCCGGGTCTTTCCAGCACTTCTCAATCAGCTTCGTTTCCAGGTCGCGGCGATTAGTCGTTGGCGTTTCCATATCGCTCCTCCATTGCTCTAAATTCGTTACAACTCCGTCCAGTTTCTGTTGAGCCCGTCTTTACCAGACGTCGAGCTTGGTAACCACAGTCGCTATGCTCGCGCCCCCCACTGCAGAGGTAACAGCAATCGACGCGACGAGTAGGGTTATGGCGATATCAGTTCCGCCGGCCACTTTTTCCAGCTCCTCATCCGACAACTCGCTCAAATTCGTCGGAGGCGACGGGATGGTGAAATGCAGCGTGTTCGCATCTTCCTCGTGGATCACGATCCTCACACCGGCCGGCAGTTTCTGCCCCGTATGCTGCTCCAGCATCCCTTTCGGATCACTCACCACCCGCTTCTTGAACTCCGGGTCTTTCCAGCACTTCTCAATCAGCTGCGTCTCAATGGCGCGGCGATTCGTCGTTGGCATTTCCATTCCTCTGTTCCTCCTTTTCCGATGTGGATAAGGTTGTGCAACCGCCGTTCATTCCGTGCCGACTTGGCGCCCGGTGGCCTTCATGGCCTGCGGGGCAATGCAAGCACTGCGTAAATCCAATCTCCCGAATGCTACGGCGGCGCGCAAGCGTTATATTGCGACAAACAAAGGGCCGCCGGTCACGCCGCGACACAATTGCCCGCATGTCGTTTTACGCCGTGCCCTTCCAGGCGGCCGCCGGACATTGGCGCTACCTGGCCTGCGCTCGCCGCGCCGATTGCGCCCGCAGCCACAGGTCAAACAGGCTCTCCGGAGTGAATGACCCGAGCGAATCCTGCAGAATGGCGAGAGCCGCGGCAAAGTCCGCGCGCAGGTCCTCGGGCAATCCGCTCTCGATCGAGGGAGCCCAATAGCCGGGGACCCGGCTCCTCAACTCGATGCGGCCCAACGAGGGACCCAGGGCAAGCTGCAGTAGATCCAGCGGGGTGACACTCTCCATCGCCAGCGTCAGGCCCAGCGAACCGCCCACCGCCTCCGCCTGGTGCCACGTGCCCATGGGCAGGTACAACACATCACCCGGCGTCAGCACCACCTCGCACAGGCTCTCCTGTGCCGGTCGATGCACGGTCGTCCAGGGCAACTGCAAAACATCCAGGTCGCGTGGAAACGACACATTGGTCATAACCTTACGTAAGCCGGGCTCCGGAGAATACCACCACCGCTTGCTGCCCTCGATCTGCAGGATCATCACCGGATGGTGGTCCAGATGCAGCCCGAACCCGGCGCCGTCCGGCGACAGATAAGAATTGAAGAAGAACCGGCCCAGCAGCGCAAACTGCTCTCCCACCCGGTTTACAAACGCTGTGAGCCTGGAGTTCTTGTTGTCTATTGCTGAAGCGCAAACGGTCTTGCCGCTCGCCAGCATCTCCGGCACCTGGCCCGGCTTGATATTGAAATGCGCAGGCCAGCCCCTATCATCCGTATATCCAACTTTTAGATCCGCACAGTGCTCCAGGCCGGCAAAGAACGCCGCCTCGTCAAACAGGCCGGCAAACTTTCCCGCATCGCCCGGCAGATAGAGAGCTTTACGGTTCCAGTACTCGTCGAAGAAGGTATCGAGCTCCATCGGGTGCAGCAGGGAGCTCAGATCGCCGTTTACACCACTCGGAGCCACCAAACTCTGCTCTGCTTCCTCAATCCCAGCTTCCAGCATTGCCATCTCATCCTCCCTGCGGTCCGTTCCGGCTGTGCAAACCCGTCTGCGCCATACGCGAATCCGGGCAGCGTCGGTTCACGCCACCATGAGCGCATCGTGCAGACGGCCCGATCTGTCTCATCATTTGGCATGTATCAAGCCACCGCAAGCGGCGAATCGCGACACATCACGGCCTTGCGGTCGAAGTCGCGCGCCGTAGCTGTCTGCCGTGGCCATGCCGTGCTGCGCCGCGATTTACCGTGACCACAAAATGACCGTTTCAACGCAACCGCAGATTTCGCACTCGGAAAAATGAAACGAGCCCGCGATCGTCTTCCATAACTTCATAACGTGGAGTCCTGCGACGAACGAAATTACTCGCAGCTTCTAGGGTGACAAACCCATTGCCGTCTTCTTGTCACTTGTCGGTGCGCCAACAAACCCAAGGCTGTTGCGCACGGTAGCCTCCGCTATTGGGTCGTCGAACAGCAAATGACGTGAAGAAAGATTCAGTTCTTTCCTGCCTTGAACCTATGGAATATTGCGCTCGGTGAGAGCATTGGCAGTTTCTCACTAGTCAAGAATGGCAGTCGGCGGCAAGAGCTTAATTCGTGTCAGTTAATCAAGTCGCCTCGTGATAACGTCCTTTATCATGCACTACTTGGACTTGCAAGCCCGCGACGGGTTTGGGGTTATTTGCCCGAAATGGTGACTATTTCCTTGAATCGGTTACCGCCGCGAAATGCGTCTAATGGCATTCGTGGACCTTGGCGCATCTGTCGGGCCTCGCGTCCTCAATATGTATCCGTCGGGTCTCCGCCGCTAGACTTGCTTTGCCTCGCCGCTTCCATGCCCTCGATATCGCTTCGATTCCATCTTTCCGGAATCTTAGCGCGCCTGCTCAGGGCAGACCGGCGTGAGGAACTTCAACCCTCGTCATGAGGATAGAGGAGCGGTGATGTGCGGCGGCTTCGGTTTCGTCAAATGTGGGCGCGACGCAGGCGAAGAGCGTGCGTCCGTCGTCGCCACCCAGCATGCAGGCAAATGCGCACAGCCCGCCGGTCTCGAACTCCTGGACGATTGCGCCATCTTCGGTAACTCGGATAACGCGCCGGTTGAGAACGTCGGCGACCCAGACGGCTCCCTCTGCGTCCAGGCAAATGCCGTCGGGTACAACGGCCGCCTCCTCAAGGATCTTGCCTACATCCGTTGTTGCAGGCGGATCGCCGAAGGCAGCCCAGGTGCGGCGCTCGCTCAACGCGCCATTGGAGACGGTGAAAGCGGTCAGGCGGTTGGCCATCGTCTCGGCGATGATGAGCGTGCGGCGGTCCGGCGTAAGTACAGTGCCATTGGGGAAGGCGAGATCACACGCGGCAATGGCGGGCGCGCCATCGGGAGCGACACAGATAAGTACGGTGGGCAGGCTGGCTCGCCGCCGAACAAATCGAATCCAAAGTTGCCCACCCAGGCGCGGCCCTCGTCATCGACGAGCATGTCGTTCAGCTGGCCGGTCGCGAGCGCTGACAGATCAGCGTGCTCAACAATGGTCCCGTCATGCTCGCGGCGCAGTACCCTGCGATCGCACATGGAAGTGATGAGGAGGCGGCCGTCGGGAAGGAAGCCGATACCAGCCGGTAGGCCATCTGTGCGGGCATAAGTTTCGACGGAGCCGTCTATCGAAACCGCAAGGATACGCCGGGTGTAGCGATCAGAGAAGTAGAGACGGCCGTCGCGCCAGCGTGGGCACTCGGTGAACGAAAGGCCGTCGAGGAGAGTAGTAAACATCGACATAGTGAAGCGCATCAGAAAGGAAGCATCGGGCATAGATCCCGCGAATAGTGCACCCGGCACCCCGTCCATCGTTCTACTTCCTCCTGAGTGATACCTTCGGCAATTTCCTTCATCTCGAGTCCTTCACCGGAGACATGAAACCAGCCGAGCTCGGTAACAATGTCATGGACCACGCCTCTTCCTGTGAGCGGCAGGGAGCACTCCTCGACGATTTTGAAGGCTCCATCCTTCGCGTTGTGTTCCATGGCGACGATAACGCGAGCCCCACTGGCGACTAAATCCATCGCGCCTCCCATGCCTTTGACCATCTTTCCGGGAATAGTCCAATTCGCCAGATCGCCTCGGCTGGATACCTGCATCGCCCCCAATATGCTCACGTCCATGTGCCCGCCGCGGATCATGGCAAAAGCCTGGTCGCTGCCGAAAAAACTTGAACCGGGAAGGATTGTCACCGGTTGTTTTCCGGCGTTGATAAGATCGGGATCTTCGTGATCCGAAGAAGGCGGAGGCCCGATCCCCAGCAGGCCATTCTCCGACTGTAGAATCACTTCGATCCCGTCCGGCACGTAGGCAGCGACGGTGGTGGGAAGGCCGATACCAAGATTGACATAGAACCCGTCTCGAAGTTCCCGGGCAACACGTCTTGCGATAAGCTCTTTGCCGTTCACATTCAAAATCCTTCACTCAGGTGTTGTTCCGCCGGCCGAAGTTACACGCGTCTTTACGCTCTATGTCAGAAGTGGAAGCCACCGCTGCAGATGAGTACTTCCCCGGTAACGTAATCCGATAAAGGAGAGCAGAAGAAGAGCACAGCACCGGCCGCCTCTTCAGGGGTTCCGATGCGCCCCAGGGGACATTCCGCTGCGATCGACTCGAGCATCGCGGGCTGGACACCGATGGGAATGTCTTTACCGCCCAGGTTGATTTTTCCATCCGGCGAGAGTGGTTGCGTCATGCGAGTCTGGATGAGGCCAAAGCCCACCGCATTGACATTGACATTGTAGCGGCCCCACTCTTTCGCGAGAGTTTTCGTGAGCCCGATGACTCCGGCCTTGCCTGCAGCGTACCCTGCCTGACCGGGATTCCCATCCGTTCCAGAGATGGAAGTGATGTTCACAACCTTGCGCATAACGCACTGCCCCGCCGCTATCTCCTGTTTAGCGGTCTCACGAAGATAATCCGAGGCCGCCCGCAGCAACCGGAACGGCGCTACCACATGGATGTCTAACATCGCGAGAAACTGTTCGTCCGATGTCTTCTGGATCACGCTATCCCAGGTGAAACATCGCCAGCGTATGCCCGAATCCTGTTTTGCTCACTTGACCCGAAACGCCATCCAGACCGCCGCGACGAGGCTCAGGCACCAGAATCAGAACGCCGATCGCTGCGAATAGACCCACGGAACCGAGCAACACAAATGCATAGCGCCAACTGAAAGCAGAAGCGATGGAAGCGCCGAAGGCGATTCCCAACGCTGAACCAATCGGTGGTCCAATGTTATAGAGGCCCAGTGCTCTACCGCGACGACCGGAGGGAAAATAGTCGGAGATGATCGAGTACGAGGGTGGAACGCCGCCCGCTTCGCCGAAGCCGACCGCCATGTATGCGACGGAAAATTGCAAATAGCTGCCTGCGCCGCCGCACCACATGGTCGCCGCACTCCAGATTGCACATGCGACTGCCAAAACTTTCGACCTGTTCGTCTTATCCGCGAACCACCCCACCGGAATAGAAATGCAGCAGTAAAAGAGCGCGAAATAGAGGCCGCCAATTCGTCCAAGCTGACCATCCGAGATGTGCAGGCTATCCTGGATCGGCTTCGCAAGAATGCCCGGCAACTGGCGGGACAGAAAGTTCAGGACATACACCGCGCACAGCATGCCAAGCGCAATCCAGGCCCACGGTCCGGGTGAAGCAGGTTGCAGTTGTGACGGCTCACTGCCCTGCCCATGCGGTCCGACAGATGACCCAGATGTTTGCGTGGCTATGCTCATTTGCCCTTCATCAAAGAACCTCAAATAGGCCAGCCGCGCCCAGGTCTTCACGTCTTAAACTTAGGTCCCGACCTACAGATACTCAATATTGCCGTCTACGCCGATTGCCTGCCCCGTAATATTTCGACCCGCCGGCGAACACAGAAAGAGACACGTGAGAGCTACATCGTCCGCAGTCACCATGCGGCGCAGAGAAATCCTCTTGAGGTACTCCTCCCGCATAACTGTCTCTTCCACGCCTTCCAATTTGGCGCGAGCACTGATGACGCCATCCATCCTTGGTCCTTCCACAATGCCAGGCAGCACCGCGTTCACCCGGATATTGTCCGGACCGAGTTCGCTGGCAAGCGATTTAGCGATTCCAACGATGGCCCATTTCGTCGCCACATACGGGGTACGCCAAGGAATGCCCGAGCGACCGGCAACGGACGAAATGCAGATGATGTTGGCAGCCTTGGACGCACGCAGCATCGGCACAGCATGATGCAGACAGCGATACTGTCCATTCAGGTTGACTTCAATCGTGCGCTTCCACTCTTGTTCCGTGATCTTATCCACTCCAGCTGTCGGGCCCGCGATGCCCGCGCCATTAATCAAGACATCGAGGCCGTCAAATCTGGCGCGCTGAGTCTCAAATAATGCTGCAACCTGGCCCTCGTCGGCCACATCGGCATGGGTTGCCTGACAACTTGGAAAGGACTTCTGGAATACAGCCAGAGCAGCGTCATCAATATCGCAAACGTGAATCTCGGCACCCGTTTCAGCAAAAGCGGATGCGATGACGGCTCCAATGCCCGATGCGCCCGCAGTCTCCAGCACCCGCAATCCTCGTGGCGGATAGAGTCGATCCTGGAAGGTCATTCCTGATTCACCTCTCATTGAACTTCTTTCCGATGCGGGGATACCAGCGATCAGACGAAATGGACATTCTCCGCGCCTTTCAGGTGCAAGATCTCCCTTACGTCCGAGGGTGTGGCGATTTCAAAGGAGAGTTCTTCAAGAATACGGCGGATCTTCCTGACCTGCTCGGCGTTACTCGTCGCCTTGATGCCAGGGCCCAGATAGAGATTGTCTTCCAACCCCACTCGCACATTTGCGCCCATGATGGCTCCCATAGTTAGAAGGGACATCTGATGGCGTCCTGCGCCCAGTACCGAAAGCTCGTAGGCATCTCGTCCGAATAAGCGGTCGGCCGTTGATCGCATTAGGAAGAGATTTTCCGGGTCTGGGCCGAGCCCACCGAGGATTCCAAAAACAGCCTGAATAAAGATCGGCGACTTGATTATGTTGCGATCGACGAAGTATGCGAGATTGTAAAGGTGCCCGACGTCGTAGCACTCGAGTTCGAATCGAGTGCCGCCTTCTCCGAGATTGCCAACAATGTATTCAATGTCAGCGAATGTATTCCTGAAGACACCGGCTTTCATGCCCTCGATCTTCGGTTTCTCCCAGTCATAACGCCAGTTCGTGATCCGCTCGGCTACCGGATGAATAGAGAAATTCATTGATCCCATATTTAACGAACACATCTCGGGTTTGGCCTGCAGAGGATAAGCGAGTCGTTCCTCGATCGTCATATTGGAACTGCCGCCAGTCGTGATATTGATGATCGCGCTTGTACGTCCTGCCAGAACAGAACAAATCTCCCGGAAGTGTGCCGGATCTCCTGAGGGCCTGCCATCCTCAGGGCTTCTGGCGTGGAGATGGATAATCGCCGCCCCAGCCTCGGCAGCCTCAACAGCACTCTCAACAATCTGGGACGGAGTGATGGGAAGGTACTCTGACATGGTCGGAGTGTGAACAGAACCGGTAATAGCGCAGCTAACGATGATTTTGCGATTGGTTTTGGCCATCTTCAGTCTCGGACAGGATCAATAACCGAATGATAATAAGAAGTGGAAGACAAGACACGACAGGTTCACAGCGGACATTCTCATGTCGTTTTCCGACATCGCGGAAGGGGTATTGTGCGGACGGATAAAAGTCTACGCTCACGGCCGATAACAGACCTGCATGCTGTCCGTCCATCCGCGGAATGCGTGACGAAAGTTCGTAGCTTCGCTGAATCTCACAAGCTCTGCCGTCAGAATTTATGCATGATAAAGGACGTTCACATCAACAACTACAATGCGCATTCCTGAACGCCAGAAAATTAGCGCAATCGCTGCTCCTCGCTGCTGAGCTTACACGAGGATGAAACATAGGAGGCGGCCAGAAGGAGCCGCCTCCTATGGTCCAACAAAATCAGCTCGGTTCCGTCAGTGTTTCTGCGACCTCTACCATCCCTGAACTGCAGCAATCCAAGACAGCAGTGCTCAATACACTCGCTTCTCGGCACTCGCGGCGGAGCTATGAGTACGCCATCGACAGATTCATCGCCTGGTATTGTAGCGAACCACGATTGGAGTTCAACCGCTCCGTCGTTGTGAAATACCGCTCATTCTTGGAGAGCCTCTCCCTGTCCGCAGCTACGATCAACCTGCGTCTATCAGCAATCCGGAGGCTCGCAGATGAATCAGCTGAGAGCGGTTGGCTGAGCCCGGAACTGGCGATTGGAATTCGACGGGTTAAGGGAGTTAGGCGGCTCAGACGGAAGATGGGCAACTGGCTCACCCGCAATGAGGCTCAAGAGCTCGTAAACGCTGCTTAGAAGACCAATCTGCGCGGCTGGAGAGATGGACGGACTGCTGTTGGGGTGCGGGTTACGACGCTCGGAAGTCGTGAGCTTGAACCTCGATCAGCTGCAATCGAGAGAGGGCCACTGGGTCATTGTCAATCTGGTCGGTAAGGGAGCAAGAATACGAACCGTACCAGTGCCATGGTGGGCCAAGGAACTTGTCGATGCTTGGCTCAAACATCGGGTGTGAGCGACGGTAAAGTATTCAGACAGGTCTTGAAGGGAGGGATGCGACAACCCCCTCTGGCGTGACAGCAAATGTGGTCTGGTACGCCGTGAAACGGTGCGCTGAACAGGCCGGAATAAACAATCTGGCACCTCAGGGCCTGCGCCACTCACCTGCTAATTCGTAAAACCGCCTCACCACCGGAATATCGGTGTCCTTAGCTGTGACCATACCAATCTCGGAGGCTGGAATTTTGTCGAGGATGGGACAGGTCACTACGCGAGCGATCCGGTGTTTTGTGGCCGACATCGGTGCCACTGTAACACCCATTCCTGAGTCAACCAGTGACACGATGGTCGACATCTCGCTCGCCGTTTGAGTCACTTCAGGAATGACACCTGCCCGACTCAGAATCCCAATGACAAGATCGTGATATCCAGGGGCAAAGAACCGCTCGTACATCACAAACTTTTCTCCCCGAAGATCTCGAAGGTGAATACCTGCTTTAGACGCCAGAGGATGTCCCAAAGGGAAGATCACAACGAAGGGCTCACGATGAACCGGGGTAATATCGATGCTGTCGGGAACGTCAATCGGCAACCGCAGAAAACCGACATCCAACATCCCGTTCTTAATGAGATCGGGTTGTTCACTTGTGAGAATGTTCCGCAACGAGAACTCGACCTGAGGATATCGTTTACGAAAGCGGCGTATCAGCGATGGAACTATTTCTTGCCCTGCTGTTGAAATGAAACCAAGTCGAATTAACCCGAGTTTTCCAGCTGCGGTCCACTGAGTCTGGCGGCAGGCCACCTCTAAATCTTCTATTATTTTTGAAGCCGCGACCTTGAAGACCAATCCAGCCTGAGTGATCTTGGTTCTTTGCCTATTGCGATCCAACAACTTCACGCCCAACTCCACTTCCAACGCCTTGATCTGAAGGCTGAGAGCGGGCTGGCTCAGGTGAAGAATCTGCGAACTCCTTCCGAAATGAAGGGTTTCGGCGACTGTGAGAAAGGATTTGATTTGTCGTATTTCCATAGCTTTGTTGATTGTCCTAACTAATCACACTGATAAAAACATACAACTATCCTAATCACAAGAACAAGGCTCTAATAGTTATGTGCTGGAAAGGAGAAGTTGAATGAGTGACCAGGCACCGATACGGCAGCGGACTTCATGGACAACCAGACGGGACGAAAAGCGACGCCGTCTGGAGAGTATAAATCCATGGATGAAAGGTCCCGTTTTGACTCAAAACAAGATCGTCGAAACTCTCGAAACTGTGGTCCAGAGCGGCGACCGGATTGTCATGGAGGGCGACAATCAGAAACAGGCGGATTTTCTTTCACGTTCTCTCGCTAAGGTAGATGCGAAGAAGATTCACGATCTCCATCTCATCATTTCAAGCATCAGCCGCCCCGAACATCTAACACTCTTTGAGCTGGGCATCGCGAAAAAGGTGGATTTCGCATTTGCTGGTCCACAGAGCCTGCGGGTCGCGCAACTTCTAGAAGATGGAGTTCTTGAAATCGGCGCCATTCATACATACGTCGAACTGTATGCTCGTTTACTGGTAGACCTTATCCCGAACGTGGTGCTGGTTTGCGCAGAGCAGGCGGATCAGGAAGGCAATCTGTTTACAGGGCCCAACACCGAGGATACCCCGGTAATTGTCGAGGCCGCCGCTTTCCACGACGCAATTGTAATCGTGCAGGTCAACAAGATCGTTGACACATTGCCTAGGGTCGACATCCCCGGTTCCTGGGTCGATATCATTGTCGAGGCCGATAAGCCCTACGCGGTGGAACCCCTTTTCACCCGTGATCCTCGCCATATCACCGATCTTCAGATCCTGACCGGGATGATGGTCATCCGTGGCATCTATGAGAGGCATCAGGTCCAGTCGCTCAATCATGGAATTGGTTTTGACACGGCTGCCATTGAACTTCTTCTCCCGACATATGGAGAGTCCCTCGGGCTTCGTGGAAAGATCTGCAAGCATTTTGCCCTGAATCCGCATCCCACTCTAATTCCTGCTATCGAGAGCGGATGGGTTGAGAGCGTTCATTCGTTCGGAAGCGAAGTCGGAATGGATGAATACATCCGTGCTCGGCCCGACATCTTCTTCACTGGCCGCGATGGCAGCCTGCGGTCTAACCGTGTTCTCTGTCAGCTTGCTGGACAGTATGCCGTGGATGCGTTCATTGGAGCAACGCTTCAGATGGACGGGGACGCCAATTCCTCTACAGTGACGACTGGACGCCTTGCAGGCTTCGGAGGCGCGCCGAATATGGGGCATGACCCGCATGGACGCCGCCATTCGTCACCTGCCTGGCTCGACCTCAAGACTAATGCGGACCCGACGCTCCCGGGCCGCAAGCTCGTGGTTCAGACGCTTGAAACCTTTTCCAAAGGTGGCGAGCCGGCCTTCGTCGAAACTTTGGATGCAGTTGAAGTTGGTAAGAAGGCTGGTATGCCGATCGCCCCCATCATGATCTATGGCCAGGACGTTAGCCATGTTGTGACGGAAGAAGGGATTGCTTATCTGTACAAAACGGAAGGCGTTGAAGAGCGCCGCCGGGCTTTGGCCGCAGTAGCAGGTATCAGCCCTGTCGGCCTTAAGGCAAAGGCTAACGAGACAGCCGATCTTCGTCATCGCGGCATCGTCGCTTTTCCTGAGGATATTGGAGTCCAGCGTCTCCAAGCCAACAGGTCCTTGCTTGCGGCCAGGAGCATGGAAGACCTGGTCGCATGGTCTGATGGCCTTTATCAGCCGCCGGCCAAGTTCAGGAGTTGGTAATGGCACAGCTAAGACCAATCACAATATCGTCTGAGCAACTCGACGCTTTGGCCCGGTCTGCGCGGCTTTCAGAACTCGCTCGGCAAGCGTTAGTTGCTGAGGCAGAACTCACGCCGAAACCGGGTCTGGTTGACGGTCGAGGGTCAGGATCGCATTCGGATCTATCTCTCAACTTGATGAGAAGATCTGCGAACGCGATCGCTCCATACTTTACCCGGATGGCTGTGGCATCCGCTGAAGTTGAGATGGATGCCAGCCTGCGTGCCGTGGCTGCCGGCATTGGTAGAGAAGCCGAAGCGGCTATGCTTCGCGCTACTTCAGGCAGCAATGCACACAAAGGTGCAATCTGGGTTCTGGGACTATTGCTTTGTGCTGCAAGCCTGAGTGAGGATTCCCGTCCGGAACTTGTAGCCGAGTCTGCAGGCTATCTCGCGCGTCTGCCTGATCGTGCAAGACCGCAGGCCGTATCTCACGGCGATGTTGTCCGTGAACGCTATGGCGCTGCCGGCGCTCGCGGCGAAGCCTATGTGAACTTTCCGCACGTCATCAAAATTGGGCTTCCTGCACTGAAGGCAGCTCGTACTAGCGGACGAACAGAGCGGGACAGCCGGCTCACCGCTCTGCTTGCGATCATGTCGCAACTCGATGACACCTGTGTTCTCTATCGGGGCGGATCTGAGGCACAAAGGATCGTGCACGAGGGTGCTGCTCGTGTCATCCAGGTTGGCGGGCCGGGAAGCCCGAAAGGAAATTCAGCATTGATCGCACTTGGGCAAGAGCTTGTTAGTCAGCGCATCTCTCCCGGCGGCTGCGCGGATCTTCTCGCGGCCACACTCTTTCTGGACGCTCTCGAACGCGGTCTCGAACGAGTGGAAAAAGACAACAGTCTAGTGGAGGAAAACGATGGAGAAAATTGAGTTCAACTATCCTGAGGCGAAACGCCTCATCACCAAGAGAGCGCACGTCGGTGTAGTAGGCTCAGGCGACATGGAGGTCCTTCTCGAACCGAATAGTGAGGAGGGAGCCCATGTCTTCATCACGACCAGCGTCAACGGCTTCGGCGATGCGTGGCGGTCCGTCTTCGACCGCTTCTTCTCGAAGTTCGATGGAGCGGTCCGTATCTATATTAACGATGCCGGTGCAACGCCGGGTAGTGTGTTGCTGCGTCTAGAACAGGCAGTGGAGGTGATTGAGCAATGAGCGCGTCAATTCTCATTCCCGATTTCGTTAACCGTAAGAGCTTTATTGAACTGGACGCTCGTGCCCGCGCTCAGAGCCTCTTCGATGAAGGTACCTGGAAGGAGCTCGTCGGTCCCTTCGATCGCATCGAGTCTCCATGGCTTGCCAAGCAAGGCATCGCTCCGCAATTTGATGATGGCTGCGTCGTGATCAAGGGAAAAATCGGCGGATCTCCGGCTGTCACCATTGCGTTCGAAGGAGCCTTCCAGGGTGGCAGCGTCGGCGAGGTATCTGGCGCCAAGATGACCGCTGCCCTGGATCTCGCAACGAAGGATTCCAAGGCAGGAAAACCTACAGCTGCAATTCTTTTGCTCGAAACTGGGGGCGTGCGCCTCCAGGAAGCGAATCTAGGTTTGGCAGCGGTTGCCGAGATCATCTCTTCAGTTCTCGCCCTTCGTCAACATGCCCCCGTGATCACAATCGTTGCCGGCACTGTCGGCTGTTTCGGAGGCATGTCTCTTGTAGCTGGCGTATCCAGCTACACAATCATGACCCGCGAAGCCCGGCTTGGATTGAACGGTCCGGAGGTGATTGAACAGGAGTCCGGTATCGATGAGTTTGATTCCTCCGATCGAGCCCTCATCTGGGCAATTCATGGTGGAGAACAACGCGTCGGCATGGGACTCGCGGATTTACTCGTCGAAGATGATGCCGGCAAGATAGCCGCGGCAGTGCTTAGTTGCGTGCGCAAAGGCGTACCGGAGAAGCATCGGACCGAGCAGGTGGAACTCTATCGCGCTCGTATTGCGGCGCTTGATACATCCAGCCAGATAGATCCGGCAACATTGCGGCAACAGCGGGCTAACACAAAAGGAGGTGTGCGATGAATGAACAAGTTGGATTGCGCGGCAGAGCATGGTTCAAAGCCCTGACCGGAAGCGACGCACCGAATAGCGGTGATCCGCACTCCGTGCTGGCTACAACAGCCGCCGTTGGAAATGAGCAAGCCTTGTTCCTCTGCGTTGTACCTGACAAGGGCAGCCGCTTTCCTTGTGTTCGCGACGGGCAGGTTGGGCTGGAAGAAGCATTCACTCTCGCAGCTCACCTTCGAGCAGTGATTGCCGAAGACCACGATAAATCTCGTGAAGCGAAGCGTTCCATCATCGCAATCGTTGACGTGAAGAGCCAGGCTTATGGGCGCCGTGAGGAGACTGCTGGCATCTTCTTCGCGGCCGCTGCGTCGGCAGATGCATATGCATCTGCAAGGATGGCGGGACATCCTGTTATTTCGCTGGTAGCCGGCCAAGCCTTCAGCGGCGGATTCCTCACTCACGGCTACCAGGCAAATCGCATTCTGGCATTCGATGATGCTGGGATTGTGATCCATGCAATGCATAAAGAAGCGGCGGCCAGAATTACGAGAAGGTCCGTTGCTGAACTCGAGAAGCTGGGACACGATATTGCTCCCATGTCCTATGACGTTCAAGACTATGCCAAGCTCGGTCTCCTGTTCAAACTGTTGCATGTCGACGATCCACAACACCCGACTTCGAATGAGGTTGCCGAAGTAAGGGAAGCAATTACGGAAGCGATTACCGATGCACGTAAAGGCAAGCTCGATCTGAGTAACAGGTGGGAGTCAGACACTGCAAGAACGATGCGGAAAGGCACCCTTGCAGTGCGAGCGGCTCTTGAAGAACAGTGGTTCAACGGTTAAGAGGCCGAAATGACTCTGATACTTCTCAATGCGTTACTCCCGATCTTCGTCGGCCTGCTTTTGGGATATGTAGCAGGCCGGCGCGGAGTCATGGACAACCTGAATGTTCGAAATTTAATCGTGCTCGTAATGGACTTCGCCATCCCATGTGCGCTCTTTTCCACGATCAGCAGCACATCCTGGCCTGTGCTCCGGGAACAATGGGAATCGGCAGTGATGATCGCTGTGGTATTTGTGGCCACGTATGCCGTCAGCTATATCTGGGCAAGAAAAAGTCTCAAAATGTCCATTTCCGATGCTTCTGTACTTGCACTGACAGTGGGCTTCCCAAATTGCGCAGCCGTGGCTTTGCCATTGCTGACCTCCGCATATGGTCCCAGTGCAAGGGTTACAGCAGCCCTCTCCATCGCAGTTGGAGCTATCACGATCTCCCCTTTGACCATTGCTCTGCTCGAGTCCGACAAACTGTCCGATGGAAAGAGCGTCTCTATTCAAGCGGTTGCAATCAAATTTTTTCGAGCATTCACTCGCCCTGTGGTGTGGGCTCCTATGTTGGCTTTGGTGAGTGCTTACTTCGGTTTACATTTACCATCCTATGTTGATAGGTCATTAACGATTCTTGGGAGCGCAGCATCAGGATCAGCTTTGATTCTTACGGGGGTCGTCGTTTCTTCCCAGACATTTCGCTTTGACGGGAAGGTCGCCTGGACAACTGCTGCAATCGTCCTTATTCAGCCCTTGTTTGCTCTCGGCATTACTGAGCTCTTTCATATGAGTCACGATGCAATCCGTGACATCACGCTGATCAGTGCGATACCGGGTGGATTCTTCGGCCTCGTTTTTGGAAAAAGCTTCGATGCAACTCCTGAAACCGCCAGCTCGGGGCTGATTGCTTCCTATGTGGTAGAGGCATTTTCCCTGGCCGGCTGGATGCTCGTACTCACGAAGTATTTTTGAGGGAACCTGATGGTTAGCACGCTGCATGTCCACGACCTCATTCTCCTGAGAACAGAGTCGGCGGTGATCTCAACTCAAAGCGATTCAGCGTGCCCATGCCTCAATCCCAATCAGCGCCCCTGGGTGGTTGTGCGGAGAGGCCGCATCTCAGGTGGATTGATCCCGGTGGGGGTGCGTGGGGCGCAAAGGCATGAACGCTGCGCAGGATTCACAAGATTGAGTGATGTTGCGGAGGCTCTGCGCCCAGATCAGTTGCGGCTGCGGCTCGCGGAGGATTCGCGCCGCTTACTACCGGCGTTCCGAACCTTGTCTTATCTCGAAAGCCGTCTTGTCGGATTGGATATGAGCTGGGGCCCGGGCGGGAGTTTGGGTTATGAACTGGCCTCGGGAATACCGGCTGTCCACGCTGACAGCGATTTAGACCTAATACTTTTCGCGCCCAAACAACTTGACATTACAGAAGCACAAAATTTGTGGCGCATGATCAGCAGTGCTCCGGGAAAGGTTGATGCATTGGCAGAGACACCGTGTTGCGGATTTTCTTTAGAAGAATTTGCGACAACCTCGCATCGTAAGATTCTGCTTCGCACGAGTGAGGGCCGCGTTCTCGGCTCCAATCCCTGGAGTCTGTCGAACGGCGAGGATAACTAACGTGAATACTGCATTCTTATTTCCGGGACAAGGAGCACAAAAGCCTGGAATGCTTCATGAGCTCGTTGATGATCCAGCTATCGACCTGACGCTCGAAGAGATCAGCGACGTGTTGAAATCTGATATCCGTCTGTTGGACTCGCCTGAGGCATTGGGCTCTACAGTGTCGGCTCAACTGGCTCTTCTGGCTTCCGGAGTCGCTACAGCCAGAGCTTTGCAGAGACATGGTGTTACTTGTTGTGCAGTAGCAGGTTTATCTGTCGGCGCATTTGCAGCAGCCGTCGTTGCCGAGACGATCACATTAAAGGATGCCGTAATTCTGGTTCGTTCCCGCGCAGAGAAAATGGCACAGCTATATCCAGTCGGATACGGATTGGCTGCCATCGTCGGTCTGAACGAGCGACAGGTTACGGCTATTGTCAATTCTGTAAATACGGCCGCAACTCCTGTATTCGTAGGAAATATCAACGCACCGCGGCAGATCGTAATTGCAGGCTCCATAGAAGGGATGCAGAAAGCTTTAGAAGAGGCGAGCCGGCAAGGTGCCAGGAAAGCTGAGCTCCTGCACGTTTCAGTGCCGTCCCATTGTCCTCTACTTTCATCCGTTTCTGACTCGCTTCGGCTCCAGCTAAATTCTATGCCGCTAAAGGCTCCGAAATGTCCCTATATCGCGAATGTGAATGCCCGAGCGGTGCGCTCCGCTTCGGCAGTAGCAACGGATCTGGCGGACAATATCGCCTATGGAGTTCGCTGGCATGATGCGACGATAGTCGCGGAGGAATTGGGTTGCAACCTCTTCCTTGAAATGCCGCCAGGCCACACTTTGACAGACCTCGTGGAAGAAAACGTTCCCGGCGTTACTGCTTCTGTCATCACAACGGATCTTTTCAGACACGTGCTGCGACTCGCTGCCGTGTAAAGTCCAATGTGCAGGGCCTTGCTATCGCCCATCCTGGATGATTAGTGCGGGAATGTCGACTTGGAATGCCCAGCCATTTATGTGCCAGTTTCAATGAGAGAAACTGGAGCAAAGAAGCTCGAAATGATACGAAGAAAGAAGCATACCCCTGAGCAGATTGTGAGCTTGCTGAGGCAGACGGAGGTTGCTGTAGCGAACAGTAAGACGACTCCAGTGCATGCCGGGACAGTGGTATCACCGAGATGACGTATTACCGCTGGCGGAAAGAATGATAAGCTTCGGTATTCCTGTACCAGTTGAAATGTTAGTCTTCGACAGGTTTAGGTTGCAGTGAGAGCGCTGCTAGCGCGCTCTCACTGGCGAACTCGCTAGGCGCCCTGTCACCGAGAGATTGGTGACGGGGCTGGTACTGGCGTGCAGGCGACTCGTTTTCTTGCAGAGGCGCAAGCTGGTAAATCAGTGCCGGAGCGCTGTGCCGGTCTGGATCATGCCGATGTCGCGGGTGGTGGATAGCGTCGACCCGGCAAAGATCCCCTTCGATGTCGTCATCATCGACGAGGCAAGCCAATGTGATTTGGGAAGTCTCGTCGCAATCTGGATGACGAAAGAAGTGATCGTGGTGGGCTACCACGATCAGGTCAGTCTTGATGCGGTCGGCCAGCAAGTGGCACGGATTGCCGCGTTGCAGGAGACCTATCTACAGAACATACCCAACAAATATCTTTACGATGGGCAGCTTTCGCTCTACGATCTTGCACGCCAATCCTTCTGCAGCAAGGTCTGTCTTCGTGAGCACTTCCACTGCGCTCCGGAGATCATTCAATTTAGCAATGTTCTCTCCTACGATCGGAAGATCAAGCCGCTGCGGGATACGTTCTGGCTCGAGGGAATGCAATCCTCAGTCGTTGCTTCTTACGAATCCTTCAAGGCCTCGTCGGGGACGGATTTCACGGAAGATCTCAAGAAGATCGAGGTGCCTACGCTGATTATTCATGCCAGCAACCAGACAGGAACTCGTCCGTAGTTCTGTTTGAGTACGTTATCGCTTATACACAGATCAAACCGCCCTGCGCGCGGAACATTATTCTACAGCTATGGTTTTAGTATCTCGGCGACCTGATACAACATGAAACTATCGAGTTCACTCCTCCCGTTTCGAGCGATACGGCTTTAGGGCAGAAACTAATCGGAGTAGGGCGAGCCAAGTGGCGGTACGAAGATGTTGATGTGGAAATATTCAGCTCTCATGCTATGGAATCGGACTGCCGACCCTATCAGAGTGCGCCACGTTAATACCGTTTAAAGCGGTCATTTTGAGATTTGAGCGGGATCAGGTCAATCACTGCTCTCATTCCATTTTGCATCCGCTGTATCCAACGCGACGCGAACAGCACCCATTAGTTGTGCATCTGCCCCGAGGGCGCTGCTGACCACATGAAGACGTCCGTGGCGCTTCCATTGCCCCAGGATCTTTTGAGTTGCATCGCATAATGCCGGGTGCTTACCCACGCCCCCCCCCAACACAAAAAGTGGACAGTCCAGAACCAGAGAGATGTTGTAGATTATCTGCGCCAGCAGGGTTGCCGAATTTTGCAGGATCGTTTCTGCCAATGGATTTCCAAGCAGCGCGAGATCGAATATCTCCGTCGCATTCAGATTTTCTGGGAGTGCCGCGCCTCTAAGCTTTTCCCATTGCAATTTGATGCCTTCTCCACCGATCACATTTTCAAGAGCGCCGGGCTCGCCATCCTGTTTGGGGCCGCAAGTGATGCCGGGAACAAGCAGGTACCCTATTTCGCCAGCGGACCAATGGTGGCCACGATATGGGCGACCGTTGAGCACGATGCCGGCTCCAAGGCCGGTTCCGATGGCGAGAAAAACAAAATCCTGCACGTTTGTTGCAGCGCCCGTCCAACTCTCTCCAATCGCGGCCAGATTAACGTCATTGTCGATAGCGGCGGGTATCTTCAATGCCTCTTCGACGAGGGCACGTAAAGGCACATTCCTCCAACCCATGAGGTAAGAAGTGGCAATCACAGTGCCATCATCGCTATTTGTAACGCCCGGCACACCGATGGCAATGGACTTAAGCGAGTCTGCAGAAGCTGCAATCTGCAGGAGCATCTGTTTAACGCCTTCGTAGATTCGCTGAATCACAAATTCGGGATCGTGCACGCCAACGGTAGTAGAAGACCATTTTGCCAGGATGTTGCCTGACATATCCGTGAGCGCCATGCGCAGGCTGGTGCCGCCGATGTCGACTCCCACCACATACCCGTCAGGCTCCGGCCGCAGTTCTGCCTTTGTTTGCGGCGGAACCGCGGTGCTGCATACCTGTTGCAATGTTTCTGACGTTGTTGCGTTGTTGTTCTTACGCATGATTGAGTGTTCTCGGTTCTTTTGTTCCGGGTGGTGCTGCGTTTGTCTCGGCGCTGATGGTTTCCAATTCACGCCCTTTGGTCTCTGGAACGATGAAGCGCACGAATAACAGAGTGATAATGCAGAACACCCCGTAAAGCAAAAAGGTGAAAGCAGTGCTTGTCGCCTTGATGAGGGAAAGAAAAGTAAGGGAGATCAGAAAATTGGATGCGCCAGATCCGAGTGAAGCTGCCGCTACTCCGCGGCCCCGAACTCGCAGAGGAAAGACCTCCGATACGAGGATCCATGCGATGGGGCCCATGCTGAATGCGAAGCAGGTGATGTACACCATGAGACAGATGGTTGCCAGGACTCCGGGGGCGGTGCCGAAGGCAGCAAGCGTCTGAAATGAATACGCTAGCAGAACGAGGGAGAGGGTCATGCCGGTAAGGCCGGCATAGAGAAGCGGCTTGCGACCGACGCGGTCAACCAGCACAAGCGCGATGACCGTGGCGAGCATGTTGGTGATGGCGACCAGCAATGTGGAGAAAATGGCATTTTTGCTGGAGCTGATGCCAGCGAGCGCAAAAATCTGCGGACCGTAATAGATGATGGTGTTGATGCCGGTGACTTGTTGCAGGACTGTGAAACCCACTGCGATGAGGAGCGATGTGCGGACGGCGGGACTCCACAGTTCACTCCATCGCTGCTCGATTGGCACGGCAAGGGCGGTGCGAATTTCTTCCAGCAGGGATTGAGCGCCGGCTTCATTGGTGTAGCTGCGCAGCACACTGCGCATTTCATCCATGCGGTTCTGTGCGAAGAGCCACCGCGGGCTTTCCGGCAGGGTGAGTATGAGTATCAGGAACAGCGCTGCCGGGGCTGCTCCCAGGCCGATCATCGTTCGCCATGCGTGCTGTCCCACGAGCCAGTATCCGACCAGGTCTGCGAGCACGATGCCGACTGTCAGCGCGAATTGATAGAAGCCGATGAGCAGACCACGCGAGCGCGGCGGTGCGAGTTCCGAGACGTAAACCGGCGCGGTTACGGAGGTGAAGCCGACGGCGATTCCAAGCAGACCGCGGGCTACGATGAGCGTGGCCAGGTTGGGAGACCAGAAGGCAAGCAAGGAACCAACGAGAAAGATGATGCCGCCCCATACCAGCGTGGCTCGCCGGCCGATACGGTCTGCGATGCTGCCGCCAACGAGTGCTCCGGACATGGCGCCGACGAGCACGATACTAACCACAACCTCTTGCATGTGTGTGGAGAGAGCGAAGGATTCACGGACGAGATCAAGCATGGCGGCGATGATTCCCATATCGAAGCCGTAGAGGATGCCGCCCAGGCCTGCGATGAACGAAACGCGCCAGAGAAATCCGCGGCGTACACGTGATTCCGGGGTAAGTGTTGTGCTGGGTTCGAGATTCACTCAGCTCTCCATGTGCCGGTTATTGTTCCATCTTTCCATACTGGAAGCGAGGGGGTAGACGGCATCCGTTTCGTTCAATCCATGCCAATGTCAATGCCTGCGCTACTAACTGTGTAGTGATGCCTTCCCATGGTTCGGGCACTGCTTCGAGATATACCGGCAGGAGATTTTCCGTGCGCTGGCCGTCCTCCGAGGAGACGAGAACGACCTTACCTCCGCGGCGGAGGCATTCATCGGAGAGTTTGAATCCGAGCTCGGCTGCGCGACCTACGGCATAGATGATGGCTACGTGGGTGTTGTCCACGTCGAGGTTGGGGCCGTGTTTGAAGCCCGCGCCGGTGTGGCCTGCGGCTCTGAAGCCGCTCATCTCGCGAATGCAGAGAGCGCTCATTACGGCACTTCCATAGGCTGCGCCGCGACCAATGATCTCGATGTTGGCTGCGCCGCGGCAGAAGGTTTCTAATTCGTTGCGCTGGCTGAAGAGGCGGTCCAAAGTCCCGGCATAGGTTTCGAGCACGCGTTCTGCCTGCTGCTGCCAAGGAAGGCCAAGTATCTCGGATGCGAGAATGATGGACGCGGCTGCGGTGTTGGTATATGTCTTGGTGGCATTTCCATATTCTGGGCCAGCGAGAACGGGCAGGCGGTTATCAGCCAGGGTCCAGCAGGTGCTGCTTGTGTTATTGCAGATTAATCCGAGGGGTTGCTCTTTGCCGATCTTAAAGAGCTCAACTAGTTCCGCGCTCTCTCCGGAGGCGGTGAGAAGTACGGAAAGAGCTGCCTGTTTCCATGTGGACTGCGCGTAGTGCAGCCATTCGCCGGCGTCCACGGAGAACGACATTCTGCCATGAGACTGGAGAAGGACTGAGCCGCCGAACGAGGCGCAGAAAGATGCCCCCATTCCGAGAAACAGGACCGGGCCACTCTTTCGAAGGAGCTGGCGGAGCGCCTGAAGTTGAGAGCGGATTTCGGGATCGCCTTTGTAGGCGTGGATCAGATCATGCAGGAGCCGCGGCTGCTCGCGGCATTCATACTCCAGTACCTCAGTACCGGTCGCGTTCAACAGGATAGAGGGAGGTTCAACGCCTCCTATCCAGCGTGGCTTCTCTTGCTTTTCTTCCTGCATAATCCAGTTTCCGGAGTTTTTATCCAGTTGCATTGTTTGTTACGGCGCTACCAGCCCGATACATTTGCCCATTCACTCAATGCGGCGCATTCCGGGTGTTGAAAAATACCATAAATGTCCGACAATTTGCTCATCATCGGATCGATAGGCATAACTTCGTAACGTTTATTTAGTATCATTCGTGCGGTGTCTAGAAAGCAAGCACTTCTTGTGCAAAATGGTTTGGTAGTGTGATGGCTGCACCGGATGCAGTAAGATGCGGGCTACTACAGCCTGTGGGCAAATATACTGTCAGGGAACGAAGTGAAGAAAAAGCCCATTCCAATTGGCAGGCCCTCAGTTCTCCGTCACACCAATGCGCACAGCATTCTGAAACTGTTGCGTGAGGTAGGTTCGTGTTCGAGGGCGGATCTTGTGCGCGCCTCGGGGCTCAGCGCTCCTACGGTTACGAATGTCGTTAAGGATCTGCTTGCCGCAGATTTGATTGAGCCGCTTGGCGAGGGACGTTCAAGTGGTGGGCGGCCGCCAGACATGATTCGCTTCAAGGCAGAGCGCGGCTGCCTGCTTGCTGTCCAGATTACTGCGAGAGACATCTTCTTTCTATTTACCGACCTGAACGGCAGTGAATTGGACCGGCTGGAGGTTTCGCTTGCAGAGCGCAAAACTACTCCGGAGGAGATTTGCAGTCTGATTGGGAGCGAGCTGAAAGCCTTCCTGCGCAGTCATAAGAAGACGCGAGAGAAGCTGCTGGCGCTGGTGGTTGGCGTGCCAGCGATTACCAATGTAGATGAGGGCAGTGTGCTCTCGATCAGCAATCTTGAGGGGTGGCGTGCGGTGCCTTTGCGCGCTATGCTGAGCAAGATTGCCGGCTGCCTGGTGATTGTCGAGAATGACACGAATCTGGGCGCCCAGGGAGAGCATTATCGCGGTTCAGCGCAGAGTGAGAAGGATTTCGTTTTTATCAACATCGGCACCAATGTCGGCGCTGGCATATTTCTCGATGGCAAGATTCATCATGGGACGGGTTGGTCGGCTGGAGAGATTGCCTATCTTCGTCTGCCTTCTATTTCCCGCAGGCAGCCAACGATTTATGAGTTTGGCGAACTGGAAGCTGTGCTGACCAGCTCCGGAATTCTAAAGAGCTGGCGTGAGGCATGCGGTAAGTCTGCGCACAGTACAGGGAAGGTTGAGCCGGATGCGATGGACATTCTGGATAAGGCCAGGGCCGGGGATCCATGCGCCGTTAAAATTCTTCGCCAACATTCGGAGATTGTTACGGACATCATTGTGAATCTTTCGCTGATTCTGAATCCGGGGCTGATTTTGTTGGGTGGCGAGATTGGCAGCCATCCCGCGCTGATTGATTTTGTGCAGAAGCAGCTGGAGGGCGGTGAGTTCGCTGTGACCAGGATCACCTCCAGCGTGCCGAATCAGCGCGCCGTGCTTTGGGGCTGCATCTCTCTGGCTTTGCAGGCGCTTCCGTCGGTCTTGCTTCCTCAGCCTGAGCTCTGATCCTAATGCGCGGAGGCGCTTACCGCTTGCTGGCTTGTCAGCTTTGTTATAAACGTTTATAAAGTATTTGGCCGCTCGTTTTTGGCTCTCGTTACCTTGAAACTTAAGTGTTTTGAGCTGGCCATCATCCGGATTTCAGCGGAGGAACTCCATGCGGAAACTTTTCATCGCGTTGCTGATGGCTGTGCTGGCTGTGCCTGTTGTCGCGGAGCCGCACCCGATTCTTTCGCTGGGGTCGGCTGCGCCTGATTTCGACTTGCCGGGCGTGGACGGAAAGACGCACAAGCTGAGCGACTATGCAGGGAGCCCTGTGCTGGCAGTGGTTTTTACCTGCAATCACTGCCCGATTGCGCAGATGTATGAGCAGCGGATTGAAAAACTCTATGAGGATTACGGAAACCGCGGAGTAGCAATTGTGGCGATTCAGGGCAACGATCCGAAAGCGCTGACAATTGATGAACTGGATTCGTCGGACATGAGCGATACGCTCGACGAGATGAAGGCCCGTGTCGCGTGGAAGCATCTGAAGTATCCCTATCTCTACGATGGCGAGACGCAGGGGATGACACGCGCTTACGGTCCGCAGGCTACGCCGCATGTTTTCATTTTTGATAAGGAACGGCGGCTACGCTACGAAGGGCGCTTTGATGACAACTACCGCATTGAAAAGGTGACCATGCAGGACGCACGAAATGCGATTGATGCACTGATAGCCGGGAAGGCTGTCGCGGTTGCACATACGGGTGTTTTTGGCTGCTCGACGAAGTGGCAGGAGAAAGAGGCGCTGCGCGCTGCGGCAGAGCAGAAGCTGAATGTACAAACGATCTCTATTGATATGGCAAACACGGATGCGCTAAAGAAGCTACGCGCCAATGCAGGCGACGACTATACACTGGTCAGCTTCTGGGCTACATGGTGCGGTTCGTGCGTGGCGGAGTTTGCCGATATACAAGATTTGTTCCGTATGTACAGCGATCGCGGTTTTAACCTGGTGACGGTCTCTGCGAATGCGCCGGAAGAGAAGGCTGGAGTGCTGAAGTTTCTGCAACGTAAGCATGCGACCAGTCGCAATTTATTATTTGCTTCAGATGATACGGCTGCGATGCAGAAGGCGTTTGATCCTGAGTGGCAATCCGCCGTACCTTACACTGTGCTGCTCGCTCCGGGCGGCAAAGTGCTCTACAGCACGATTGGCTCTGTGGATCAGATTGAGCTGCGCAGGAAGATCCTGGCCTCTGTGCCGGCGGAGTATGAGGGATTTCAGAAGTACTGGCGGGAAGGCAATTAAGAAACAATACAAATAAAGCGGGTCCGCTATCTGATAGCAGATCCGCTTTTCGTTGCACGAAGGATGATGGGTTAATGCAGGGGCTGCTGTTTCGCGGCCCAGAAAATGGAATTGCGGAAGATGGTGGTGAATGCCTGGTTCTCGAAGAGATCGGCATGATGGCCCATGAAGATGTAGATGTTGCGTGCCTTCATGTGATCATTGGTCCAGATAACGGGGTGATCGCTGCCCATCTTGATATCCGTGCTTGGCTTGTAGGTGTTTTCGTCTACGGTGGCCAGGACATGCACGTTAGGACGCGGTGACTTGTCCCACGTATACCACTCTTCATGGAGAACAGGAAACGGACTGGAGACGTCTTTCATGACGGGATGCGTTTTGTCCTCCACTGTTACGGTCCCGTCTACAAACGATGCGATGTAATTCTTCCAGCGAATACCACCCATGAACTGCGAAAACCACGGCCACATCTGGAAACCGTCGAATTCCCCGAGCAGGGACGCGTGGTGGAAGCCGATCCACCCGCCGCGACCTTCCTCGATGTACTTGATGAAGGCGGCCTGCGCTGTGGGCGTCCAGTTGTATGGCGGATAGTTCAGCTGAATGAAAAGCTGATAGTGAGAAAGAAAATCGTCATTGATTTTGTCTGTGTTCTGGATGTAGTCGATGGCGAAGTTCTCATTTGCTGCCTGTTGATTCAGCCATATCATTGCGGCATCGACGAATGGACTATGAATTCCTACTGGCTCAGCGATGGCAACCACACGAAATCGAGGGCCTGCTGACGTGGAAACCGCCCATGCAATTTTTACCGCACTCAACAGCAGCGCGGGGATGCACAAGTAAATCATTGCGTGGTACAGCGCTCTGCGTGTCAAACGCATTCTGTCTCCATTCTTTTGTCAACGCTCTACATGCGGCGATAACAGTGATTATCTCGCCCGTGCAGGCGTCATTTCCAGAGCCCAGATCGCCATGGGTCGCATGTACATTCCGGCGCGGAAACTACCTTCGACATCCCATGCTTCCGGGGTGCGAAACCAATAACCTTTGGTCTCGTAGATGACGTGATAGAGACCGTGGACGGTCTTCCATGATTCGTCTTTCAGGCCTTCACTTTGCAGCAGAGCCGCGTAGCTGAGTGTTGTGCCTACCCAGACTTCGCGAGCCTCAGGGTTGTCGATGATTTTGCCATCCGCGGTCATCCCGTTGGCTGCACCCATTTGGCCGTCTCCGTACTTGAGCACGCAGAAGTTATAAATCTTCTTCAACGTGGAAGTCTGCATTTCATGTGGGACTATGTCGCCGAGTCCTGTCAAGGTTGCATACCACTGGCCGGCAAGCTGGTCGGTCTGGATATCGTCCTTCGATTCGCTGCTTGTGTCGTAGCGGAAGTATTCGCCGTTCCATAGCTGCGAAATGTACGTCTTTTGCCCCTTCAGGAAAAGTGCGTGATATTCTTCCGCAGTTTTGGTATCGCCTACAATGCGCGCGGATTCTTCCGCGGCTCGCAGGGCGGCAAGCCAGAGGCCGCCGGAGTACGCGCTGACGCCGCTTACAACCCAGTCGTCGTAGGTTTGGTCAGGATAGCCGCTGTTTTCTGGCACGCCGCCTCCGTGGTCGAATTGGCGCAGGTACTCAATGGCATCTTTTACGGCCGGCCACGTTTCACGCAGAAATGCTTTATCGGTTTTGCCGGTCAGCACGTAGTCACGATAGACCATCAGCACGAATTTTGAGTTCAGATCCTTCCAATCATTTGTGTCCTGCCAGCCAGGTTCGTTCACAGCGACAAAGGGATCGCCTTCAGGAACACCGAGATCGTGCGGCACAGCACCAATCTTCTTGCGCTTATGCGTCACAGGCTCGCCCGTCAACTGCGACTTCCAAACCCACATTCCCTGCTCCGGCCATTCTTTTGGCACTGTGTCTGCAAACTCGCGCAGCACCTGCTTGTCGATCCTTGGCCAGAACTTGAGGAGTGGCAGCGACCCATAGAAACGAACGTCCAGGGTGCCATAGTATGCGTAATCGAAGCACTCCAGCAGCGCAAATTTCGGTTCTAGCCTCGCATCGCTTCCGGCCTGGCGCCCCCAGAAGGTTCCGCCGTCTGAGAGCACATACAGCTCATTAAAAAGCATTCCGCGATACCAGAGTGGTTTGCTTTCGTCGTTTACGTAAGGGGCCTGCCAGCGATCAATCGCTTCGCTCCACTCGGCGGCGTGCAGCAAGCCGTCCCGGGCTATTTTCCATGCATTTTCACCGGAAGTGCCATAGAAATCCGTGTAGCGGCGATTCCATTTGCGCCCTTCGCCGAACTGAATGACAGGGAAATCCCACGCAAGGGCCATTGGGATAACTTTCTTTTCTCCAGGCTTCAGCGTGAAGCGCAACGCGATTGCGCCGGCGAGTTTCTCCTTGTCGCTGACCCACGATTTTGTGTCGTTGGCGAGGCGGCCATCCTTGGAGAAAGGCGTCCACACTTCCCTGCCGTCGCCCGATGCCTGCCATGTGGTTTGATAGGAGACTTCTACGCCGGGAGAATCGAGCGCGGCAATCGCGAACTGACCATCCCAGTCATTCGTGCCTACATGGTTACGGCCGAGCACGATGCCCTTCATGGTTCCAGAGCTGGGGATTACTTCGCTTTTGTAGTCGTTATGATTGCCCTGATTTGGAGTACCTGCGAAATCATTTGTGAAGGTGCGGAACCAGCCGGATATATTTGTCCACGTCAGCATGACGGAGACGGTTACCGTTTTGTTCGTTGGATTTTCTGCGTGCCAGCGGTAGACCGCTACCGGGTAGCTTGATTCACGATAGTTGTCAGGAAGGATGGGCGAGAACTGCTCAAGTGTTACGTGGACGGGAAACTTGTCGGAGCGGTAGTCGAACCAAGCCTTTGGGTAGAGAGCATAGTAGTCTCCACCACCGACGGGGTAATCCCATTTCCAGGCGGACAGTTCGCCATTTTGCGGGTGACCGTTCATGAGGACCTGCGCTACGCCTTGCGCGTCCCCTTCGGATCTCTGATACATGGCAAATTGATTGGCGTAGACGGGCTCATATTTATGCACAGCGGCTTTGATGTGCCAGCGGGCGAAGTCGCCGCGATAGCTGCGCGAAAATGTTCCTGCACCAAGGCCACCTACGGGCACGCCCTGCCAGTACCCGTCATCAATGAGGCCGCCTTTCATGGCCTTGCCGGGGTTTTCTAGTGGTTCTCCGAGAGGGCGTTTCCAGGCCGCAGCGGGAATTCCCTCTTGATTCTGCGCGGCGCAGATGACCGTTATGAAGAACACCAGCAATATGGCGGAATTCAGTTTGAGGAACCGAATAAATGCGTGCTTCAGGATACCCTCCTGCAACTCAGCCCCTGAATGCGGGCGTGTCATCAAAATTCTACGGACAGCATATGCACCGCGTCGCGTTCGCTGATGAATGACCTTGGCCTCTTGACGGCCCGGAGAAATGATTTTTGAAACTTTAGAAAAAAGTCTTGTCAATCACACTCAAGTGAGAGTACATAGTAACTAATCGTTACGAAGGAAGTCTACGAGTTTCTTTCGCGCGAGGTTCCGGGCTTCTGTGAGGATTGCAATCTTTCAATGAACCGGACAGAAAAAGAGGCCAACTATGGAATTCATTCAGAGAGGACGAGTACGCATGCGCCGTATATTTTGGGCCTGTTCGGCAGTTTGCTGTTTGGCGTTATACATGGGGACGTTGGGGCGTGCGCAAAGCTCGGCAACAGGGGAGATTCGCGGCACCGTCATGGATCCTTCGGGCGCAGTGATTCCGAACGCCAAAATCACGGTTGCTAATGTCGCCACTGGCGAGGAGAAGCATTTCGCCACAAATAAGAGCGGCCTTTATGATACCGTTTCCACACCTCACGGAAACTATACGATCACCATCACAGCGCCGGGCTTCGAAACTCTGGTGCTGGGGCCCATCACTCTCGATGTCGGAGCCATTACTCTCAATGGCAAACTGCACGTTGGCAGCGCGAAGCAAGAAGTTACAGTCACGGCAGATGAGGCTGCGCTGATCCACACAGAGAGCGGCGAGCAGTCCACGACGTTTGACGAGAAGACTATGGAGGAGTTGCCGCAGGTTGGTCAGGACTGGGCGAATTTCACTATTCTGCTGCCGGGCAGCGCGGGAGCGTCTTCAGCCAACGGTGTCACCAATCCGGGCGCCGCTGTTTCCTTGAATGGCGGTCAGCCTTATAGCGGCAACTTCCTTTCGGATGGGGGCTCGGTTACAAACCCACATAGCGCGGATGTGGAAACCGACACCTTTGATACTGTTGCCGAAGTGCAAATTCAGGATTCTAACTTCTCAGCCCAATATGGCATTGGTGGAGCGGTATTCAATCAGATCACCAAGGGCGGGACGAATCAGTTTCATGGCTCGCTCTATGAACACTTTCAAAATGATGCACTCGACGCCAGAAGCTATTTTCAGGACCCTACCCAACCTGTGCCACCGTTAAAGTTCAACCAGTTTGGCGGTTCCGTTGGCGGGCCCATTTTACGCAAACACCTGTTCTTCTACTTCAATTACGACAAGTCTATAGACAATCAGAACTATACCGGTTTCGCATCGATGCCTACCGATCAGCTTAAAGGGGTCAACACATCCAACGGTCAGTTTGATCTCACGCAATTGATGCCGCTCGACCAAAATGGTACCCCCCTGCCCGTGACCGATTCAAATGGCAACAACATTACGAATCCTTGCACCGGCAACGTCGTTTACCAGGGACAGATCTTTGACCCGGCCACTCAAACAACAGTGGATGGACAGATGTGTCGTTTTCCCTTCGCGCAGAATAATGTCATTCCCGCAAACAGGGTTGACTCCGTTGCCAAGAATATTCTGCAGTATTTTCAGACGCCCAACCAGCCCACTATTAATGGGGTCAATGGCGATTATTACTATGTTGTTCCCACTCCCTATCCGTCCACGCGTATTTATGGCCGCATTGACTATGACTTCAACAGCAATAATCGTCTGACCTCGTCCATTGCAGTACGAGACGCCAATTCGCCGGTATATTCGGAGTGGAACTGCCCGGTAGCCTGTTATCACGACGACACCTCGGACTACTCAAGCCAGACCTCCGATGTTTGGTCGTTCAGCTCCACGTTCGTCAATGAATTCCGTTTCAGCTTCAACCGCCAGGGAAGCTTTCTCACTCCGTACTCTCTTGGATTGAACATTCCAGCAAATCTTGGAATGCAGTATGCCAAGGCGAATATCTTCCCAAACATCAACATTACGGGTAATATCTGCTGCGATTCTCCCTATGCGGGCACCAATACAATCTACGCGCAGAACGTATATCAGCCTTCCGATGTAGTTACATTGATCCGTGGCAAACACGTTCTCCACTTTGGCGGCGAGCTGATCATGCTTGAGGACAACTCGACATCATGGGGCAACGTGGATGCGGGTGACTATAGCTTCTCCGGCGTTTACACTCAGGCAAGTCTGGCGGCGAGCGGGTCGGGCGCGGGATGGGCAGACTTCCTGCTCGGCGATGTCCAGAGCTGGGGCGCCAATAACTCTCAGCTCTTTGGAGGCCGTCAGAAGAGCCCGCAGGTCTTCATCCAGGACGACTACAAAGTGACTCCCACGTTAACTGTGAATTTGGGGCTTCGCTATCAGATTCAAGAAGGCTGGAAGGAAGTTCAGAACCGCATGGGCGACTTCGATCCGACCATCTATAACACTCTTTCCGATAGCTATGGCGCGATGTGGTTTGCTCCGGCGAATCATCGTTCGCAAGCTCAAGCGAATGTCTACACCGGCATCCTGCCGCGTTTTGGCTTTGCCTACACGGTGCATCAGAACACAGTTCTTCGTGGCGGAGTGGGCGTTTACACCAGTCCTTGGAGCGTGGACCAGTATGGCAATGCCAAGGGTATTGGATATGGACAATCCGGCAACGCAACGGATGAAACAAACGGCATCACTCCGATCACCACACTCTCAGGTCCAGGAGTCCTTTATGGAACGAGTACACCGCTGCCGTATGTGAATGCTTCGCAGGATCCAACCGCATACAACGGCCAGAACACCCCGAACTACGATCCATACCACACCCCGCTTACCCGGCTCTACTCATGGTCGCTCAGCGTGGAGCATGAGTTCCGATATGGCATCACTTCGGAAGTTGCCTACGTCGGCAAGTATGGAACCAACCTGCAGTTCAAGGGTGACATTAATCAGGTGCCCGTTGGGGAGCTTTCGCCTAATGACAATCCAACCGGCCGTCCATATCCGCAGTATCAATCTATTGGGGGCAGCACGTTCAATGCCCTCTCCAACTATCATTCACTCCAGGCGCAGCTGAAGAAGCGCCTTACCAGCGGCATCGCTTTCTCGGCTGCCTTTACCTGGTCGAAATTCATGAATGATATGGACGTTTCTCCTTTCAACGGGCAGGGAGGGAATGTTAACTTCCAGAATTTCCACGATCCGGGGAGCAGCTACGCACCTTCCAACTTCGATATTAAAGATTCACTGAAGACCAGTGTTGTCTATCAACTTCCTTTTGGTATCGGGAGAAGGTGGGCAAACAAGAATCGCCTGCTTGACGCCGCCATTGGGGGCTGGCAGGTCTCGGCGATTCTGATCGACCAGACAGGTAACGCATTTACTGCCACCTACAACGGGCCAAACAACTCTTATTCGCAAGCAGGCAGTTGGTATCCGAATGTTCTGCGGTCTCCGCAAAGTGGCTTTTCAAAGAGCATGAATGAGTGGTTTGACCCGACCGCTTATGTCATTGCTGCCAATGGAACATTCGGAGACTCGCAGCGGAACTCTCTTCGTGAGCCTGCTGTTAATACACAAAACATGTCGATGGGCAAAGAATTCCATCTGTTCGAAAAGTCTGTCCTGCAGTTACGCGCGGACGCAAATAATGTATTCAACCACACTTCCCTCGGAACACCCGATGGCAACTTCAACGATCCGGTGAATCTGTCCACACCGCTACGTCCGCAGGGGGCCGGTACTATCAACAACACTGTGGTTGGCGGCCGCTCCATGCAGATAAGCGCTCACATTAGCTTCTAACCTCACATCCTCGGGGAGGGCGGCGATCCTTGCTGCCCTTTCTTTTTCCTGCTTCAAGTTACCTTTGGTGCGCGATACGATCTCTACATGATTTGCAAATGCATCTCCGTTGTGTTGCTGGGTCTATTGTCATTTTCCTCTGTGCCTTCTGGTTTCTGCCAATTGGCTCCCGATACGCAGAGCCAGATTCAAACTCACTTAAGTGAAGCACATAAGTTTTTGAACGAGAACAGGCCTGACGCAGCAATCCCGGAATTCCGCGCCATTCTCGCGCTCGACCCATCGAATATCGATGCTCTAGGCAACCTGGGCGTCCTGCTTTTCTTTCACGGAGACTACGCCGGCGCTATACCAAACCTTCATAGTGCACTTCAGCGCAAGCCCGATCTCTGGAAACTTCAGGCTCTATTAGGTATGGCTGAGCGGCGCACTGGGAAGCCTCAGACAGCTCGCACAGATCTGGAAGCTTCCTTTACACAACTGCAGGATCAGAAGATCCGCATCGAAGCCGGCCTCGAATTAGTTGAGTTGTATACAAGCGCAGAAGAAATGGACAAGGCCTCCGCTATTGTCAGCACTCTGCGCGCTCTTGATCCGGAAAACCAGCAGATTATCTATACGGCCTATCGTGTTCATTCTGACATGGCCCGTGAGGATGCGATGAACCTAGCACTCATTGCTCCTCATTCTGCTTTGATGTATCAGTTGATGTCCCACGAAGCGGCCCGTCGCGGCGATACCCCTGCAGCTATTCGCGATGAGCGGGAAGCGTTACGGCTTGATCCGAATATACAGGGTGTTCATTTTGAACTGGCTGAATTGTTGAATGCTTCTATGTCAGAAAATGACGCAGAAATAAAATCGCAGTACGAGCTGGCGCTTAAGCAAAATCCCTTGGACGAAAAGACCCAATTGCGCCTTGGCGCTATTGCTGAGCGCAATCACGACCAGAAAACCGCATTGGCTCTTTACACGCAGGCCGTCGCACTGCAGCCAGATGACCCCGAGGCGTGTTACGACCTTGGCAAGCTTTTATTTTCAGTAAATGAAATTGAGATGTCCGAAAAGCTGCTAACGCACGCGGCACAAATGGACCCAACAAATGCCAACATTCACTTTCGTCTCGCAACCGTCTATAAGCGCCTTGGCCGAGATGATGAAGCGAAGCGTGAGGTTGCGCAATATCAAAAGTATAAAGATCTGAAAGAAAAACTACGTGAGACTTTCCGAGAGCTACATGTCGATCCGAAAAGGCTGGCTCAAGAGGAAGGAGTTGATGGCAGTAAATCGTTTCCATAGCCAACATCCATTTATAATGGTCCACTAATTCAAACTGTAATGTGGGATTAGACGCAATCAATTCCGCCCGCCTAGCCATAACAAAGCATTTTCAAAGAATAGATTCTGCGTTTTATCGCTCAGTATTTTGGCTCCATGGCCCATATTTGCGTAAATCATTTTATATTTATTGTTCGTCCACGCAACCGGGACATCCCCTCCGGCCAGCGTATCCTTAAATCCCAGAGGATAGTTCGACGGCGCAAGTGTCATCAGAATTTTGATGTTCGGATTGTTGCGCGGGCTTGGCTGCCAGCTATACCACTCATTATCAGGAGATATAAAGCTCTTCGGCATCCCTCTCGTTACCGGATGGTTCTGGTCGTCGATCATTAGCGTGGCTGGCATCGGTGGCCAACTGTTGCCAGAGAACATCGTTCCTAAAAAGTCCGCAAACCACGGCCATGTTTCGCGGCTGTCCATCCAGCCTGCTACATGGAAACCCATCCATGCTCCGCCATGTTCCATATAATCCGAAAATGCTTTGCGTTCCCCCTGCGTTGCAGGAAATTCATTGAGCCACACCACCACCTGGTAGTCTTTCAGCGTTGCGGGATTCAAGTCGTTCCAGTTGGACGTCGCCACAAAAGTGAAATGATCGCGCCTCGCCATAGATTCAAAAAAGGGAATCGCCTGCGTGGCAAAATCAACATGATCCTGCTCCACGTTAGTTGAGTAAAAAGCAAGAACACGAAACGTCTTTGTCTGGCCGAAACCCGATGCTATACACAGACCAAAGAAAACAATGCCGCAGAACAATTGCATGCGCCGAATCATGAGGGCCTTTCTCATCCGGCGAGCTGCAGATTCTTCTCGACACCGGACTTTCTAATTGTTAATAATATAGTTCCATTGGGGACAGACGACAATATGATTCCGCGCATTTCACCTTTTTTCCCGAGAGTTCTTTGTGGCACCATTCTTATTGCCGCCTTGTTGTTTGTGACATCGCCGCTTTCCGCATGGTGTGATGAAGAGAGTTCTGCGTGGGGGCGCCTAATTACCAGCGCTGCTGTTGCGTGCAACCCCTCCACGCACAAGATTTACTCAGTGAATGAAGGCACAGGATCTATCACAGTGGTTGACGCCACAACGAATACTGTGCACATCGTAAAAGTTGGTAGCGAACCTATTGCCATCGCAATCAATCACATCACCAATCGAGTTTATGTTGCCAACGACGGCAGCGCTTCAGTCAGTGTCATCGATGGCACAAGCGATGTTGTAATCGCAACTGTTAAAAGCGACCCGCTTCCTTATATGCTGGCCGTAGACGAAGCAAGCAATCGAATCTACGTAACCCACACCTATAGTGGCACAGTAACTGAAATTGACGGCACATCGAATGCGGCACACCTACTTAAGGTAGGCAATGCCGATGGCGTTATTGTCGATCCAGCTACGAGCACGGTCTTTCTAACCACCTACGAAGATCCGAACATACGCATTTTGGATGAAATGGCACGCACCGTCACTAAAGTTGCCGTAGGTCCACACATCTGGGGCATGGTTTTTGACGAGTCATCTTCCACATTGTTTCTAGCGCATACGGCAACGGCCGAATTGGTAGCGCTGGATGAAAAAACGCACGTGGTCAGCAGCATTCCCGTCGGCAAACTCCCTTGCGCACTGGCCATTGATTCAGTCGCGCACAAACTTTACGTGGTCAATTATGGTGATGAGACTCTGAGCATAGTTGATCTGCGGGCAAGGAAGGTGATTGCAACTTTGCCCGTCGGACGACACCCACAGGGCATAGCGGTCGATTCGAAATCCAACCGTATCTATGTGGCGAATGTCCTCGGAAACAGCGTTACCGTCATTGACGGAGCGAGAAATAAAGTGATCGATAATTTGAATGCAGGGCGCCACCCATATGCAGTGGCGATAGACCCGGTTTTCAGCCGTGTTTACGTAGCAAATTACAGTGCGCCCTGGATAACTCCAATTGCGAATTACCAACAATATTGACTTAACGATCTGGGTTGCTCTAGCTGCGTTTCACACAGCTAGCGCAGGAGGCTACGCGGCAGGACTATCTGCACGAGGTCGAGCACATGCGCGTCTTCTCCGCCCAACCTGTAAAACGGGAGGCTTATTCAGGATGAATGGCTTGGCCAGGGAACTATAGATGGTAGATTATGGACAGATTCTCTTTATTTTCTAAGAATTAGCGAAGTCTCTGGACTCTTACAGACCTCACTGGAAAGAAACTGGCGGAGAGAGGGGGATTCGAACCCCCGGTAGAGCTTTTGACCCTACAACGGTTTAGCAAACCGCCGCCTTCAGCCACTCGGCCATCTCTCCGGCTATTCAGCTCATTATAACTGATACGGGATTCTGCCATCGAAATTGACCAATTCCGGCGTATTTTGCTGGTCACGCGGCGCAGGCCACGCGAAATTGGATTTTTTACAAATGAATTCCTCTTGTGATGATAGAGTGATTCCCTACCCAAAAAGCTGCAAACAAAAAGCCCAAAAAGGATATGAGGACTCGCCATGTTCTCCCGGCATGAGTGTCATCGATGCAGTGCCACTGGACGGTCCCCTTGCCTTCGTTGCTCTTCAAACGGCCAGCTTAAGTGCGTGCGGTGCAGCGGGAACGGAGAAGCCTCTGGGAGTCTGTGCGTGTATTGCAATGGCACCGGCCAGATTCGATGCCTTGATTGCCAGGGGCGCGGAGATCATCTCTGCCAGCTGTGCCGAGGGCGGGGTTATCGAGAGATGTTTTAGAGCGCGGAAAATTTTTCCAACAAGCCACTTTACTGCTTTGTGCGTATTGAAATTCTTGTTAGATTCACATTCATGCGCTTCACCTCTCCGCCGACTCGCCGGAAAATGCACCTGCTTCCGCTTGTTGCGGCCACCTTCTTTATGGTGTCAGGAGGGCCTTACGCCATTGAGGACATTCTGGGTGGTGCAGGCTTTTCACGAGCGATTCTGATTCTGCTGCTGCTGCCGATTGTCTGGAGTCTGCCGACTGCGCTGATGATCGGAGAACTGGCGAGTGCGATTCCAGCAGACGGCGGATTTTATATCTGGGTGCGGCGGGCGCTGGGACCGTTCTGGGGCTACCAGGAAGGATGGCTTTCCCTTTCTGCGAGCGTCTTCGACATGGCCATCTATCCGGCATTTGCGGTGGAGTACCTTGGCAAGTTCAATCCGGCGCTGACGGTGGGCTGGCGGGGTTGGGCCTGGTCGCTGACTATCGTGGCGTTGTGCTGCATCTGGAATCTATGGGGTGCGCCGGCCGTGGGCGACGGCTCGATGTGGATGTCCCTCCTGCTGCTCTCACCCTTTGTGATCTTTGTTGCGCTCGGCTTCTGGCACGGCTTTACACTGCAGCCGGCGGTGCAGTGGAGCGGACCGACGTCGAGCACGGCGCTTTCAACGGCTGTGCTGGTGGCGATGTGGAATTACATGGGCTGGGATAATGCCTCTACCGTCGCGCAGGAGGTTCACAATCCACAGCAGGTATACCCGCGGGCGATGATTGTATCCACGGTGTTGGTGACGACGACGTACATCCTGCCGCTTGCGGCGATGGCACTGGCCGGGCTTGCGGTGAGCAACTTCGAGACCGGAGACTGGATTTCAGCGGCAGCGCAGATTGGCGGACCGTGGCTAGGCTGGGCCGTGGCGGCGGGCGGAGTGATCACCGGCGTGGGCATGTTCAACGCGCTGGTCATGAGCTATTCGCGGCTGCCGATGGCAATGGCCGAGGACCGTATGCTGCCACGTATCGTGGCCTGCCGCAATCGCCGCGGCGTGCCGTGGGTGAGCGTGATTCTGTGCGGCCTGGCGTGGGCGCTTGCGCTCAAGCTGCCGTTTGAAAAACTCATCACCATCGACATTGTGCTGTATGGAACGAGTTTGCTATTGGAGTTTGTGGCGCTGGTGGTGCTGCGACTTCGCGAGCCCGGACTGGCACGACCATTCAAAGCCGGCAACCTGACCTGCGCGTGCGTGCTGGGTGTGGGGCCTGCGGCGCTGATGGTTTATGCGCTCTATGCTTCGCGAGCAGATGAGGTGAAGCTAGGCGGCAGCTCGATTTCAGCACTGCTCTTCTCGCTACTGGTGGCGCTGCTGGGGCCGTTGCTATACCGTTTTGCCACGCCGCGAGCCGGGCGGAGCAAGGAGATTCCTGCGGCGGCTACTGCAACGGAATAATTTCATACAAAAGAGAACGCCGTTCTGCGGGACCATGGTCTGGCCCACAGAACGGCTTATATTATTTGAGCCTTACTTTGTAGCCTTAGGCGGCTTGTCGGCCGATGCCCCAGCAGCGTCTTTGCGCGCGGCATTTTCTTCAAAGCGACGTGCGCATTCAATGACCTTGTCACGCGCATGAGCAGCATCCTGCCATCCCTTAATCTCGACGCGCTTGAGTTCCAGATCCTTGTAGATCGAGAAGAAATGCGTGATCTCCTTGAGCATGTGCGGATATATGTCGGTGTAATTCCACACATTGGAATAGCGCGGGTTATTTTTGCCCACCGCCAGCACCTTTTCGTCGGGAACGCCCTGGTCGAGCATTTCCAGCACGCCGATGGGGCGAACCTCCTGCACGCAGCCGGGAAAACTGGGGCCGGGCACCAGCACCACCACATCCAACGGATCGCCGTCCTCGCTCAGCGTGGACGGGATAAAGCCATAATCTCCGGGGTAGTGGACGGGCGAGTGCAGATTGCGATCGAGCTTGAAGACGTGAAGCTCCTTGTCGTACTCGAACTTCTGCGTCCCTTCCTTGGGGATCTCGATAACCGCACGAAATACCTCAGGGAAGCGGTCGCCGATCGGCAACTCGAGGTAATTAACCATATCTTCTTTCTCCTATTCTCTCTTTGAACCCGGTCCGCAGGGGCAGACATATTGAAATGTTGAAAATGGCAGTTCTGTATCCTTTTAGATGCAGATCCATAGCAATTAGAAAATTCCGAGATAAACAGCGTGCTGTTTTTTGCGGACCACCTGTAAATGCAGCTTAACTACTATAATCAGGGATGATGAAGGCGCATGTCTACGTTACGTTGAAGACTTCGGTCCTGGATCCGCAGGGCCAGACCATCCAGAATGCCCTCCGCAAGATCGGCTACGACAAGGTAGAGGGCGTCCGCCAGGGCAAATACTTTGTACTGGATCTAGAAAGCGGCCTGTCTGGCGACCAGGCGCGCGAGCAAGTGGAAAAGATTGCCCGCGACGTGCTGACGAACCCGATTATTGAAGAGTTTACCTATCGGATAGAGGAATAAGCGCGGGCGTTCCCGCGCTCACCTTGATGCGTTCATTTTTGCACTAAAACCGTCCCATACAATCGAGCCATGTGCGGAATCGTCGGCTACGTAGGCCCTCGTAAGGTTGTCCCTGTCATTGTGGAAGGCTTGCGGCGCCTGGAATATCGGGGCTATGACTCGGCAGGAATTGCCGTGGGCAGCCCTGAATCCGCGCTGCTGGAAGTCTGCCGGGCTCCCGGCAAGCTGCAGAACCTAGAGGCTGTTCTCAAAGATCATCCTCTTGATGGGACCTATGGCATTGGCCACACGCGTTGGGCCACGCATGGACGGCCTACCGAAGAGAATGCCCATCCGCATCGCGACTGCACGGGCCGCATTGTGGTTGTTCATAACGGAATTGTTGAAAATTACCTGGAGCTGAAGCGAGAGCTTACCGCGCTTGGCCACAAGTTCGTTACGGAGACGGATACCGAAATCATCGCGCACCTGATTGAGCAGATCCAGAAGGACTCGGAAGACGCGGGCGCTCCGCTGAAGCTGGAGGGCGCAGTGCAGCGCGCAGTCAAGCTACTCACTGGCGCCTTTGCTCTGGGCGTTCTTTCTGCCGCAGAGCCGGACAAGATTGTCGCAGCGCGGTCGGGCCCCCCGGTGGTGGTTGGGGTGGGCGAGGGCGAGTCGTTTATTGCATCCGACGTGCCGGGGATTCTGCATTACACGCGCAATATGGTCTTCCTGGCCGATGGCGACATGGCGATCCTTACGCGGCAAGGTGTTACGTTTACTGACTTCGATGGCAACCCGGTAAAGCGTGAGCTGACGCGCATTCATTGGGATCCAATTCAGGCGGAAAAGGGCGGCTACAAACACTTCATGCTCAAGGAAATCTGGGAGCAGCCGCGTGCCATCCGCGATACGACGCTGGGCCGCATCTCGCTTGATTCCGGCAAGGTGTTTCTCGGCGAGATGGATCTAGGGGACGAGGAGTTGGCCCGCGCTGCCAGCATCAATATTGCAGCCTGCGGGACGAGCTGGCACGCCGCACTGGCCGGCAAATACATGATTGAGCGTTTGGCACGTCTGCCGGTGGATGTGGACTACGCCAGCGAATATCGCTACCGCAATCCCATTCCCGATCCAGCCGCGCTGGGCCTGCTGATTACACAATCCGGCGAGACCGCAGACACGCTTGCAGCGCAACGCGAGATGAAGGCGATGGGATCGAAGACCATCGCTATCTGCAACGTGGTGGGTGCGATGGTGGCGCGTGAGGCTCATGGCGTTATCTACACGCATGCGGGGCCAGAGATCGGCGTCGCGTCTACAAAAGCATTTAGTTCGCAGCTTACCGCGCTCTTTTTACTGGCGCTGAAGCTTGGGCAGTTGCGTGGCCATCTCGACAAGGCGCAATCGGTTGCGCTGATGGAAGAGTTGATCAAAGTTCCCGCAAAAATTGAAGAGATCCTGCGCTCGGCGTCAGACCAATGCGAGAAGCTCGCCGTAAATTTCTCGAATGCGCGTGATTTTCTCTATCTCGGACGCGGTGTCCACTTTCCTATCGCGCTGGAAGGCGCGCTGAAGCTCAAGGAAATCTCCTACATTCACGCTGAAGGCTATCCGGCAGGTGAGATGAAGCATGGGCCGAATGCGCTGATCGATGAGACGCTGCCGGTTGTCGTGCTGGTTACGCGCGATGAGACTGATCCTGCATCGAAGCTGCGCTATGAAAAGACGCTCTCAAACATTCAGGAGGTCACGGCGCGCTCAGGCCGCGTGATTGCGATTGCCACAGAGGGCGATTCGACGATTGGCTCGCTTGTGGAGCAGACGATTTTTATTCCTCCAGCTCCGGAGTTGCTTGCGCCGATCCTCGAAGTGGTTCCGTTGCAGTTGCTGGCGTACTACATTGCTGTGCGCCGCGGCGCGGACGTGGATCAGCCGAGAAATCTGGCAAAGTCCGTCACCGTGGAATAGGCCTTACAACTTTTCGAGATTGGCGAACTTCTCCATCAGCTTCTTCATGCCGTGGCGCGCGAACATCACGGTGAGCTTGGCGTCTTCTCCTTCGCCTTCGCGCATGAGCACAGTGCCCTCGCCGTACTTAACGTGACGCACGCGTTGGCCCTTCTTCAGGCCTGCTGCGCCTGTGGGATCGGGCAGATCCATTGACGGCCGCACATAGCCGCCCGGTTTCGCCCCACCGCCTTTGCCGCCAAAGAATCGAGCGATGTTGTCCAGAGAGCCTGTATCTGGCGGTGCTCCGGCGCTTTTGCTTTTTGGACTGGCGTTGCTGCTGTTGCCATAGCTGTAGGTAAGCTTGGGCCTCTCTTGATTTTCATTCTCGTAATCGAAGTGCTGGTCGCCGAATTCATTTTCGTCATTGCGGCGGCCGGCGCCGAATCCAGATCGATAGCCCGTCGACGCTTGCCGGCGCGGGCTCATGTTCTCCATCAGCGGCGGCGGAATCTCTTCGAGGAATTGGGAAGGAATGCTCTGCTCCGGCGCGTCGTTGCCGTAGCGGCGGCGGTAAACTGCGCGCGTCAGCACCAGCGTGTTCATGGCCCGGGTCATACCTACATAGCAGAGCCGCCGTTCTTCCTCAAGCTCCTCAGGATTATTGAGCGTGCGCGAGTGCGGGAAGAGTCCCATCTCCATACCGGCAAGAAAGACCAGCGGGAACTCCAGGCCCTTGGCCGCGTGCAGCGTCATCAGCGTCACACGCGCTTCGGGATCGAACTGATCCGCGTCCGAGGCCAGCGCGGCGTGGTCCAGAAATTCAGCCAGCGTCTCGCCGCGAACTTCGGCGTCATGTGCCGCGTTTGCGAGTTCCTTCAGGTTTTCAATCCGGCTGATGGCCTCTGGCGATCCTTCCGTCTCAAGAGCCTTGATGTATCCGGAGCGATCGATCACGAAGCGGATCAGCTCGGGCAGTGTAGCCGCATCGCCCGGCGCCCGAAACGGCTCCTGCCGTTTTGCGCTTTGATCCGCTTCTGAGGCGGTCTCAGTCTGCTTTGGAATCTTTAAAAATGCCTTCTTCGGTTCGGCCTTCTTCTCTGACGCCGCAAACGGCGAGAAGCTGGAAAAATCCAGCAGCTGCATCTGCGCGGAGTCTGCATCATCGTTATCGCCAAAGCTGAAGTCGGTGCTCTCATCGCTCGATGTTTCTGCGCCGAATGAAAAATCCGTATTGTCTTCGCCGGTTTCCGCTGCGTCTACATCAGCGGAGAGCTTGCCTGCGAAATCCGGGTCCATCATGGCCTGCGCGTCCACCATCAATTGTTGAAAGCTCTCAAGCGCCATCAACGCGCGGGTGGGGATGAGCTTGTTTTTGATTGCCGCGGAGATTGCTTCCCAGGTGGATGTGTTTGTCTCAAGCGCCAGCCGCTCCAGCGTGGCCAGCGTGGTTGCACCGATGCCGCGCGCCGGGACATTGATGACTCGCTGCAACGCCATGGAGTCATGCGGGTTCGCCACCAGACGTAGGTAGCCCATCATGTCCTTGATTTCCGCGCGATCATAAAAGCTGAAGCCGCCGACCATGGTGTAGCGCACGTTATAGCGCCGCAGTGCCTCTTCTATAAGGCGCGACTGCGAGTTGGTGCGATAGAGGACTGCGCACTTGCCTTGCTCGCCTTCGGCGCTGGTTTCGCGCAGAAACTTCTGGATGCGGTCGGCTATAAAGAGTGCTTCGTTTTCGCCGTCTGGAGCTTCGTAGTATCCGATTAACGAGCCGCCCTGGCGGTCTGTCCAGAGCTTCTTGCCTTTACGGCGGAGGTTGTTGGCTACGACTGCGCCGGCTGCTTCGAGGATCGTTTGCGTGGAGCGATAATTCTGTTCGAGGCGGACTATTTTGGCGTTGGGAAAATCCTTTTCAAACTCCAGGATGTTGCGGATGTCCGCACCGCGCCAGGAGTAGATGCTTTGATCTTCGTCGCCTACGGCGCAAACGTTCTTTGCTTCGCCGGCGAGGAGCTTCATCAGCTCATATTGCGGGCGATTGGTGTCCTGATACTCGTCGACCAGAAGATAGCGATACCTGCGCTGGTAGCGCTCGCGTGTCGCTTCGGAGACTTTGAGCAGCCGTGCGGCTTCGAGCAGGAGATCGTCGAAGTCGAGGGCGTTGTTCTTTTTTAGCTCGTCTTTGTACTGGCGGTAGATGTGGGCGATGCGCTCGGAGTTTGCGTCCTTGGATTCGAGATAAAACTCCTGCGGGTCGACCATGTGGTTCTTGGCCCAGGAGATTTTGCCGAGCACTGCGCGCGGCGTGAGCTGCTTGGTGTCGAGACCCATGCGGCGCATGACCTGCTTGACGATGTTCTGCTGGTCGTTTTCGTCATAGATGGCGAAGGTGCGCGTGAGGCCCTGGCCGTTTACCTGCAGGGCTTCGATGTCGCGGCGGAGGATGCGGACGCAGAGTGAGTGAAAGGTGGAGATGAGTGGTTTGGCCAGGCTTGCGTGGCCCATCAGCCGCTCCACGCGCTCGCCCATTTCGGAGGCGGCCTTGTTGGTGAAGGTTACGGCGAGGATTGAGTCCGGGGTGACGCCTTTTTCTTCGATCAGCCAGGCGATGCGGCTGGTGATGACACGGGTCTTGCCCGAGCCTGCGCCGGCGAGGATCAGGAGTGGACCTTCGGCGGTTTCGACAGCTTCGCGCTGCTGGGGATTCAGGTTGGCAACTAGGGAGGGCAAAGCGGCAGTCCGTTGGAAGAGTCCTTGTAACAGTTTACCTGTTGTATGGATGCCTGTTTTCTGTTGCAGAACGGCGTGCTTATTTTCTTAGTAAGTCATTTATTTTGTTTCACCTAATTGATATTTTGCATGTTTACTACTTGTATATAGTTGACGGTTACTTTTGTGCAATTTGCCTAAAAAAAGAATTTTTTCCTTTTTATTTGTGAACTGTCGCTCTGGGTAGATGCTTCGAAGCATGGCGCGGCCTGTGGAGTGAGATGTTTACTCTTTGTGCAATAGACATAGTTACCTGATCTCCAAAACCAGGGGGGAGGGGGTGCCCTTGGCCTACCGATAGTGACTACGGCCCGAATCCATGGTGGGTTCGGGCCATAGTTTTTTCTCTGCTGATTATGAGTGTGACAGAAATGGGGCTAATTGCACGCAAAGTTTCTGGAGGGGCGGCACGGTACGAAAGGACAATGGACTTTGGTAACTAAGGACGAAGGACGAGTGACGAAGGACGAAAGACAGAAGCAGGTCCTTCCCTCCGGCTGAAAAACGCCTACGGTCAGGATGACGGGCGTTTGTGGGTGTGGAAACGAGTGAAGGAGTGAGCGGGTATCCTGAGGGGGAATGACAGATCCTAAGCTCAGCCAGTTCTCTGCTCGATCCGTTCCACAGCCTGTTCGGGGTCGCGTTGCTGTTTACTGCGCTTCCGCCATGGGCCACAACCCCGCCTTTCGCGCCGAAGCTGCGGCGCTGGGTAAGGCGATTGCCGCTGCTGGTCTGGGGCTCATTTATGGAGGCGCTAACTGCGGCCTCATGGGCACGGTGGCGGATGCCGCGCTGGCCGAGGGAGCCGAGGTAATTGGCGTGCTTCCGGCGGTGCTTTCAGACCGCGAAATTGCTCACGCGGGGCTTACGCGGCTGGAGCCGGTCTCCTCAATGCATGAGCGCAAGGCTCGGATGGTGGAGCTGGCCGATGCATTTCTGATTCTGCCCGGAGGGTACGGCACGCTGGATGAGCTGATGGAAGTGATCACCTGGGCGCAGCTTGAGATTCATGCGAAACCGTGCATCCTGATCAACACGCTGGGTTATTGGGATGGACTGCTGGCTTTCCTCGATACGACCGTGCGCGAGGGCTTCCTGAAGCCGCAGAACCGGGGGTTGATGCGGGTGGCGGGGAGTGCGGAAGAGGCGGTGGGGATGGTGGTCAAGGCAGTGATACGGGAATAAGGACAGGGCTTTATGGATAAAAGCGAAGGGTAAAGCAGCCGCAACCATACACCTGGCAGATGATGCCGATATAGCCGCTGGTCCATCTGCCTGCCGGATTCGCACATCGATCCTGACTTACGTCCTGGCTTACTCCGGACCATCCTTGCTGAGCAAGGTCAGCGTCTGGTCCTGATAATTCCATACTGTCTTGAACTTACTCAGAAACTCGTATCCCAGCGTCATGATGTTGTCATTCGCGTGGCCCATCTTTTCGCTAACAGCGGCCTTCCCTTCGATGAGGTCAGTGTGCGATCTCAGCGAGATGACGTGATTGTCGATCGATACACTGGACAGCTTGCACTCATCCGTTGTGCAGTGCAGTGTGCCCGCCGCCTTCATTGTTTTGATCAGCTCCGGAGTTAGCCAAACCGTGTCGTGGCTTCCGGTATCGAGGTTTGCTATGAACGGCAAGTTGCCGAGTTTCACCGGGAACGCGAGCAGGTTGCGATGGCCGGCGAAGTCAAAGTGGATGACCTGCAGCACCTTTTCTCCCTTCAGTGCGGCCTGCTTGCCTGCGCTGGCCGCATCGTTTCTGTAGAAGGTGACGCTGGGATGCTGGTAGTCCAGCTTTATGACGTAGCCGTCAAAGAAGGCAATGCCGATCCACCCGATGAAGTCCGGCGTAATGTTATCTTCCAGCTGCTGGCCGGAGCTGCCGCGCACATTCGGTATGGCTGTATAGTCCGGCCCATCCGCAAGTTTCAGATCGTCGACGAGTGGGAAACGGGACACCGTAAACGTCTGGCCAGAACCAAAGAACCCATGGCCGATCACCTTACCATCGGGCGGCGTAACCCGATGGGTGTTCAGTGCGAAAGACTCCTCTTCGCCGACATCAAACAGCAGCTTGCCCTTGATGCCGTTGACCTCGCCTTCGAGAAATGGGTATCCCTTGACCAGCACAAGCGGCATGGTTGAACGGTCGCTTGCGAGATGAACCTTTTGATTGACACCTGACTGCTGCGGTACTGGATGTTCAATAACGGCCGGTGATGGAGCTGTCGCCTGTGCGGAAGCGAGAGAAGTACATCCGATTGCGGAAAGAAACGTGATGGCGTAAAGCCTTTGGGCAATAAAACGGGTGGTTCTATGCAGCAAGGGCATGCAAGTCTCCAAAATTGGCAGCTACGTTTCTACAATCTAATGTAGAGCTAGTGCGAAGACACATCGAGCACAATCGAGCCGACTCCGCTCCCTCGCGCATACATGCGGTGCGCTTCCTGAACGTCAGCCAGCGCAAATACCGCCTTGATGGGCACCCGGATACGTTTCTCTGCAAGCCAGTTGAAGAGCAGCGCCAGATCCGGAGCGAAGTGTTTGGAGTCCCTGCTTAAGCCAAAGAATGTCGTCCGCTTACCCGACCAGAAAGCCAGATTGCGGGCCAGCAGCTTAAGGACCATGGGCACCGGCGCAGTCCGGGGCGTGTTCGTCAGAGCAGGCAGGTTCTGGCCATAGCCCACCAGAAGGCCGCCCTTGCGCAGAATGGAGTAGCTCTCATCAAAGCTCTGATATCCGAGCGGATCGAACACAGAATCCACGCCTCCCATACGCTGCATCTCGCGAATCCATTCTTTTTGTTTGTAGTCGAACACGACGGCTCCGCTTGCGCTGAGTTCCGCATGCTTGCTGGCCGAAGCGGTTCCGAACACTACTGCGCCGCGCAACTGCGCGAGCTGGAGAAGCGCCGTGCCCACCGCACCGCTGAGCCCATGAACGAAGATGCGCTGGCCGCGCGTTACTTTGGCGCTGTGCTCCAGCATTTCGTAGGCAGTCACCCAGTCAAGAATCAGCGCTGTAGCTTGCCGAAGGTCCAGACCCTGCGGTACCGGTACGAGAAACTTCTCCGGGAGGTTCATCCGCTCTGCCTGCGCTCCATATTTGGTGAGGCAAGCGACCAGGGTCCCCGGCGCAAATTTCGTGCAGCCCGCACCGTTGTCCAGAACTTTGCCGATCATGCTGTAGCCCGGCGTCAAGGGCGCCTTCTTCTGAAACGGATATGTGCCGCGCCGCATGTTGACATCTGCACCCGCGACGACGGAATGCAGTATCTGCACCTGCACCTCACCCGCCTGCGGACTGGCGATGTTTGCCTGGGTGACCTGTAGAACACTTTCATCTCCGAAATGGGGAACGAGTACTTTTCTGATCGTGGTTTCCACTGGTTGTCTCCTCTATTGCGTATCACTTCGTTGGCATGCTGGATGCTGTCCCTGAGGTTGCGAACAAGCTAATAACTTACACCGTAAGCTTTCATTGTGGAATTGTCAAGCCTTACAATGTAAGTAATGGCTTATCCCAAACTTCTTTCGTCAGAAGAGATCCTGAAAACAGCTGTGCACCTGGTGGAACATGGAGACGCCGACGGGCTCTCGCTAAGAGCCGTTGCGGCGGCGCTGGACGTCAAGGCGCCGAGTTTGTATCGCTACTTCCCGGATAAGGAAGCGCTGGAGTTAGCGGTCGCCGCGGAGATACTGAACGTGATGCTGGTCGAGTTCCAGACTGCGTCCGCAAGCGCTGATCCGGACACCAAGTTTAGAAGAGTGGCGGATGCATATCTGCGCTTTGCGCGGGAGCGATTCCCGCTCTACGCGTTTGTCGTGCAGGACCGTCCCGAAAGATATGGGTCAAGAGCGGGCAAAGCCGTCTGGAACCTTCTGCTGGAGGCCGCAAGCGGCGTCTCCGGGCAGCCGGACGACACCTCTGCTGCTGTTGCTACCTGGGCCTTTCTGCATGGATACGCCACTCTGGAACATTCCGGCGCGTTCGGAGCATCCGGGCCCAAAGGCGGATTGGAGCGAGGTGTAGAGGCGTTCCTGAGCAACTTTCGCAGTCGCGCCAAGTCCGTTCGGAACGAACATTCGGCGCGAGCGGAAGACGTTCGACGGCGGAAGAAAAAGCCATTGAGCTAACGATCAGTCCTGAGTCCTGTTTTCTCTCAATCCAGCCGCACTCCAGTCGCCGTAAATATCCCACCCGTCGCGCAAAGAACCCGCGATGAATGGGGCACCCGGCAGAAGTGATCCTCCTTGCCCGATGAGCGGCTGACAAAATATCACTCATCGAGATTCCGCCATGACTGGAATTGTTTGTCCGTTATGCTGACGGTGTGGGTTCTCGTTCTATCTTTATCGTCCTAGCAAAACTCCAGTGACTGATCTGTGTTTGTACGGGATGCCGGAGTGCGGCGACCGCTACGATCTTCGCACCTGCATCTTTCGGGGAGAATCGAATGCACGGGATAAGCCAGCGTGGATTACTTGCCGTATTTCTGGGAACAATCTTGTTCCTGGCCGGGGTCTGTGCCTGCGCCCAGGAGATGGCCGTAGGGGTGAATGCCGTCAATCCCTTGCGTGCCAGCGTGACCAATCAGAACGCTCTGCTTGACCAGCTCAAGGCAGCCGGCGTTCACGTGATTCGCTGTGGCATCTCGAATGACGACAAGGGGATTGACTTTGCCAAACGGGCCGCGGCTCACGGCATTCGCATCCAGTTGATCATCAGCCCGGAGTACGCTACGGGTGCACCATCCCGACCTTACCAGCCTGAACAGTTTCCGCAGATGTGGGGTGGGCATCCGCTCTCGTATGCCGATCCCGCTCTCTCAAAAGCCGCCTTTCAAAAGCTCTTCGACAGTCTGGACGCCGGCAATCTGCAACTTGCGGGCGTGGAGCTTGGCAATGAGATCAACTGGGCGGCATTCAATCCTGAGTTTCCACTTCCAGGCGAAGGCAAAATCCTGAGCCTGCAGGATATGGATCACGATCCGGAGGGCAAGGAGATTGCCAAAGGTTTTCTTCAGTACATCAAGATCCTCGCCGTGCTCAAGGAGGTGCGCGATCACTCCCGGCTGAACCACACCACACCGATCATCTCCGCCGGTATGGTGGACGCGAAGGATGGCGACAAGCTCTATAACAACAAGAAGGAAGATATGGTTGGACTCGCGGCGACGATGACTTTCCTTCGCGCGCACGGGCTCGACGCCCTTGTTGACGATTATGGAATCCACAGCTATCCGTCGAGCGGGCAGCCAGGGAACCCGGCGGCGGCAGCCCAACGGCTAGCCCGTCTCACCACCATTGATCTGGCCGCGTGCCGCACCAACGGCTCATCGGATGGAAAGCCCTGCTGGATCACGGAGTGGGGCTTTCCCAATACCGATGTCTCTTGTCCGGGGAACGAAGCAGGCCGCACGCTTCTCATCGAAGAAGTGCGTCATGACTTCGACCAGTTTGCAGCCGAACACCGGCTTGCGGGCATCGACTATTTCTCGTGGGACTCTGACCCCTGGTCGAAGACGGTTGACGCCGATAGTGTGTACCGCTGCGGCAAGCTGACGGAGAGCGGTCGCCAAGCGGTTGCCCCCGCGGGCAAGGACGCGGCTCCCGATCCCACAGCGACGCTTCGCATCCGGGTGGGTGTTCCGCTGGTTGCGCGTGGACCTGCACCGGATATCGCTGACGCCGCGTTTACCGCGATCCAGCTTCCTAACGGGATTCGCGCCCATCGAATCTCGCTTTCAGAGTGAAGATATTCACGTGTGCGAGAAGGCGCTAGCGCATAATCTACTTGACTCGGCAAGATCGTATTACAGGTAGCCAACCTATTGTGATGAGGCCGCACGAGAGACGCAGTTGTTAGGTACCAAACATTGGTAGAGGAGGGCCAAAGCTTCTTCGCCACACAGTGATAAGGAGAATGCCCATGAATCGCGTACCTGACACAGAACTAATTCTGATTCCCGGTGGCACATTGATAACAGCGACAGCGAGGCAGGGCGTGCCCTTGCAATCACGTTGGCGCGTCACTCGATTCACAACATTCAGCCGGACCTGGATGTGCTGAAGGCAGGGCGACCGATCTACGCAACAAATCCGGATAGCCTGATGAGAGCAAGCCAAGTCATAGCAATAGAGTTTCAAACAATCGCCGCGGCCAACAACTATTGGCGTCCCTAATACTTTCCGCAGATGATTGCAGTTACGCCGGCGAGAACGTGCACAGCGATGTTTGCTAAGTGCGGTGCGGTGTGGCTGCTGCGGAGCGCTGCGATCAATACCCGGCAACCAGTTCCGGCTGTGGGGTGAGTTGCGGAACGCTTTTGGAGGTGGGCGGGCAGCCTCGGGCGTATTGGCGGGGGGAGCAGCCCATGGTTCTTTTAAAGGCTGTGCTGAAGGCGCTTTCGGATTCGTAGCCCAGGGAGAGCGCGATTTCTGAGATGGAGTTGCGCGTGTTGGCGAGCTTGTCTGCGGCGACGAGCATGCGCCAGCGGGCGAGGTATTCCATGGGTGAGCTGCCTACGGTCTCTTTGAAGCGCTGGGCGAAGCTGGAGCGCGACATGCCTGCTTCTTCGGCCAGGTCCTGGAGGGTCCAGTGGCGGGCTGGGCTTGAGTGCATGGCCTGGATGGCTGCGCCGATCTGCGGGTCGGCGAGAGCGGAAAGCCAGCCAACTCTGTTATCAGGACCGGATTCGGAAGCGGTGTGGGAGGCATCTGCGATGTGAAGGCGCAGGGCCTGCACAAGCATCATGTGGGCGAGATGCTGGACGACGAGGAAACTGCCGGGGCGCGGATCGCTGAGCTCCTGGCGCATGCGTTCGAGCGACCAGCGCATGGCGGATTTGTCCGACTCATGGCGGATGTGCGCGATGGTGGGAAGGACATCGAGGAGGATGCGGGCGTGACCGCCGGTGAAGGCGAAGTGGCCGCCGACGATGCAGCACTCTCCTCCGCCGTTGATGATGGCGAGACGGCCGTCGGTCAGCCTGGGTTTGCAGGCGAGCAAGGTGCGGAAGTCCGTGGGTGGCGTGGAAAGATCTGTGGCAAGGCAAAAAGGCCGGCCATGCGGGAGCAGAAAGCAGTCGCCGGCGGCGAGGCGAACTGGCTCATGGACACCTTCAACGACCAGCCAGCACTGGCCGGAGACGACGGCGTAGCACTTGATGCCGTCATGGCGGGGAAACTGGATGGAGAGTTTTCCGCCGACGTCAAAGCCGCCGGCGACGTAGGTGTGGGGCTTGAGGAGCGAGAGAACGTCGGAGAGTGGGTCGAGTACGTCCGTCAGCGGCTGCATCTATATATGACTCCTAGCGAGAGATGATTCCTATCCGGCCTGGACGATTGCGAAGGTATTACGGATTTCCAAGTATAGATCGTACGCCGTTTGAGGACTATTTTGCTGATAGTGAGGCTGCAGAAGCGGCTTTTACAGGAGATGCAATCATGCGTGTTTTTGTTACAGGTGCTGCGGGATTTATCGGCTCCGTCCTCGTTCCTGAGCTGCTCAGCGCGGGGCATAGTGTGCTTGGCCTCGCACGCAATGACGCCAATGCCAAGAAACTTACTGAGGCCGGCGTTGAGGTGCTCCGCGGAGACCTTACAGACCTGGCCAGTCTGCGGGCCGGGGCGGAAAAGTCCGATGCCGTGGTCCATCTGGCCTTCATTCATGACTTTTCGAAATTTGCGGAAAACTGCGCCATCGACAAGGCAGCTATCGAGGCGATTGGCGAAGTGCTGGCCGGTACGGAAAAGCCGCTGCTGACGACGGGCGGGTTGGCGCTGATGGCCGATGGCCGCTCTGCCACGGAAGACGATCAGCCCTCACCGCGCCTTCCGCGCGAGTCCGAGGCGGCAACGGATGCGCTGGCGCAGCGCGGCATCCGCGCCTCTACGATGCGGCTTCCCCAGGTTCATGATCCAGTGAAGCAGGGGCTTATTACCTACGTCGTTCAGATTGCCCGGGAGAAGGGTGTCTCGGCGTATGTAGGCGAAGGGCTGAATCGCTGGCCCGCGGCGCATGTTCTGGATGTTGCCCATCTCTACCGGCTTGCGCTGGAGAAAATGGAACAAGACAAGGGCGAAACGGGCCGCAAATATCATGCCGTGGCGGAAGAGGGTGTGACCATGCGGGAGATTGCCGAGGTGCTTGGCGAGGGGCTGAAGGTGCCCGTGGTGAGCATTTCGCCGGAAGAGGCACAGGCGCATTTTGGCTGGATGGCGATGTTTGCGGGGCTGGATATGCCGGCTACCAGCGAGCTGACGCGGCAGAGGCTGGGGTGGAATCCGACTGGCCCGGGGATGATTGCGGATCTGAAAGCGATGAAGTACTGAGCGGAAGAGGGTTGCGATCCCAGGTCTCAAAAGCGAGACCTGGGGCACCCATTGGCCGGTGTTGCGCTAGTTGGGCGCGCCGGTGAGTTTGGTGGCGGCTAGTTGGCACTCGCCGCAGTGGCAGTGACGGCGGAGATATTCCCATGAGTAAATGCCAGAGGAGTGGCCGTCCTGCCAGTTGAGCTGGATGGCGTAGCGGCCGACGGCCTGCGCGCTGTTAGGTTTGGCGGGCGGCGTGTACATGGGGAGCAGGTCGCCTTTTGCGGCTTTGGGCTGGCCGGCGATGCGGCCTTCTTTGGCGCGCTCGTCAATGCAGGTGGCGCAGGGGCAGGCATTACGAAGCCATTTGAAATCCCATGCGCTCTTATGGCCGTCGGCCCAGTCGATTTCGAGACCGCGGCCTTCGGTGATGAGCACGCGTACCCTTGCGGGCGTCATGGCGGTGCGGCTCAGCGGCTTCTGTGCCGCTTCGATGCGCGCCTGATCTTCGGCGCTGACGAAGCGGATTCCTTCGTGGCTCATGTACCTATTTTAAGGGACTGGAGCCTGCTATCGACTTTGCGAACGTTTTGGATGAGGTTACATTGCTCACTGTTTGGCTTGATCAGGAGCGGCCTCGTGGTCGTAACTGATGGCTCGTGTCAGCTGCCATGCGCCATCGCGATAACGCCATACAGTGATGAATTTAGCCTGGCCATCGCCTTCCGATGGTTGATTCGGATGGGTGAAGCGATGCATCCCGATTTCGACAGCGCCATAGTGCGCCAGAGGATGGACCTCTAATGTCCCGGGCGTAAGCTCGCGATGCACTTTGCCGCAGATGTTGTTTTGAATTGCCTCAAGAAAGGGGGCTTTGCCAACGGCCAGGCCTGTCTTGTCGTGATAGAACTCAAGGTCGTCGGCTACCAGCTTACTCATGGTGGCAAGATCGCAGGAGTTGTAGGCATCAAATAACTGCTTGTCGAGAGCCGCTACATTGGCAAAAAGCTGATCGGGGGCGTGCGGCACAGGCTCTGGTGTCTTCCATTCTGCGTCGGCGCGGCGCGTATCAACTACGATTTGCGTGCCGGGATCGGTGGGGATTCCTGTAACGCTGCCACTGAGATGGTCGCCTGCAAGCTTGAGGTCAAAGTGCACGGCGCTGCCTGCACTCGCGGCAACATCGAAACTCACATTCGGTCCGTCCACGTGAGCGTTCGTTATAGGCGACATCTGGTTTGGAGCACTGCCGGCGCTGCCTGAGAGCGTTCCATTCTCCAACTTGAGTTCAAGAAAGGCGCGGTCCGGATCGACGGTGCCGTCTGCGTGGACCATGTCGAAGACACCTGACCACTTTCCCGCTGGTGAAGGAATAGAAGTTTGGCTGATGGCCGGCAGTACAGCAGCCGCAAGCAGACAGGAGAAAAAGTATTTCAAAAGCATGGCAGGCGCCTCCGTTGTATGGTGCCTACGATGTCTGTGAACAGAAAGTTCCGTTTATTCGGGGCTATACATCAGCACCAGTCACTTACTTTTACTTTCCGCTGTTTTTCCAGAAGAACCATGCGGCCATGCCGAAGCCGATGATGATAACGGACGCGCGGAGCACCCTGGGTGGAACGAAGCGGGCGAGGCTGGCGGAGGAGTAGCCGCCGATGGCTGCGGCGACCATGGCGAGGAGGCAATAGCGCCACTCGACCTGACGGCCGACGACGAAGATGACGAAGGCGACGCCGTTGGCCATGGTGGTGGAGACGACCTTGAGCGCATTGATCTCATTCATGTCTTCCATGCCGAAGACTGAGAGTAGGGTGATGATGAGGAAGCCTGCGCCTGCGCCGAAGTAGCCGATGTAAAAGCAGACGATGGCGGTGAGGAGGAAAAGAAGAAGGCGCGGCGGATCGGGTTTGGCTCCTAAGGTCTTGCCTTTTCTCTTATCGAGTAAGCGCGTGACCGGGCCGCTGGCGGCGAAGATCGTAGCGGAGATGAGCAGGAGCCATGGGACGAGATGCAGGAAGGTCTGCTGCGGCGTGTTGAGCAGTACGATTGCGCCGATGGTGCCGCCGACGAGGCCGCCGATGCCCATGAGGATTGCCAGCCGCAAATGTTTGCGCACATCGTGCCGGTAAGCGGCGATAGAGGTGAGCTGGCCGGGCCATAGCGCGACAGTGTTGGTGGCGTTGGCCTGCACGGGAGGGATGCCGGTGCCGAGCAGAGCGGGAAAGAGCAGGAAGGAACCGCCGCCGGCGACTGCATTGAGGGCTCCGCCGAGAAATGCCGCGACTGCGAGCCAGATTAGGCCCCAGTTGAGGAATGCGGATGGTGAGAAGACAAAAGCGGCGAGATGGGTCATTCCGATTTGATTTTAGATGGCGGAGAGCAGTGAGCCGCCGCTGCTGAATGATGGGGATACTTCTGCATTTCATGCTTTCGCGTGCGGCAGCGGAAAGGTATGCTTGCTGACATGCTCCGGTTACTGCGCTGTTTTCTCCCTGTAATGGGATTACTCTGCCTTGGTGTGTTTGCGCACTCGGCTCCTGCAGTGCCTACTGCGTCGAGTGTGCCGTCGAGTTCTGTGCTGAGCATTGAGGCTCTGGGCAAAGGTACTGCGCCGATTGGCGGCAAGTGGCAGTTTCATATTGGCGACAACGCGGCATGGGCGCGGCCGGATGCGCCGGATGCAACGGGCGTGGACGGATGGGAGCAGTTGACCGCCGACTCCTCGTGGGGCGCGCAGGGGCATCCTGCTTACGCGGGCTACGGCTGGTACCGCAAGCATCTGCACCTGACGCCTGCTGCAGGCACAGACGGCAATTTCGCTGTGTTGATTCCACAGATCGACGATGTGTACGAGATCTACTGGAACGGGCAGCTGGTGGGCAGGAACGGAGGGTTTCCCCCGCACCCGAAATACGTCTACCTGGGGCCTCAACATACATTCGGAATTGGCGCGGCGCGCGATGGGGTGCTCGCTGTGCGGGTGTGGAAGGCTCCGCTACAGTCGTTTGACGGGGCAGAGATTGGCGGCTTTGAAGCGGTGCCGCTGGTTGGCGGGATTGAGGCGATTGCGGCGGCCAAAACAGTGGACGACTACGCGTGGCTGCGCAGCCAGCAGTTCCGGTTTGGACTCAATCTGCTGTATGGGCTCATTGCATTGCTCGGCATTTGGATGTGGCTGCGCAACCGGCGGCAATGGGTGCTGCTGGCAGTGGCAGCGTATTGCGGCGCCCATGTGGCAACTCTGCTGCTTGAGATGCTCAGGCTGGCAATCCACGAGCCCACGGAGCTGGGCGCTATCCAGCTCGTTCTCGGCGCGCAGGATGTGGGCTTATGGTACATGCTGCTGTTCCTGTTCCGACTGGACCGAGCACCGAAGCTGGCGCGCTTTACCCGCTATCTGGCGATTGTGGATTTAGCCGCGTTTGTGGTGGAGGCAGGCTTAGCGGTTCTGGATTGGAGCCACCCGATGGTGGCGCCATGGGTGCAGGGAGCGGATGGGTTCTTCACGGCCATCGTTACCATTACCGAGATTTACCCGCTCGTACTGATTTTCTTTGCGTTGAAGCGGCGGCTGGATGGGGCGCGGTGGTTCCTCGCCATTGCTGTCACTATTGATGCGCTGCTGAGCGAGCTGCGCATCGCCTTTGAACAGGGCAGCCGGTTTACCAACTGGCATTTCGGCGAGAAGCTAAGTGACCCCTTGTTTACGCTGAATGGCAACAGCTTTACGCCTTCAGTACTGGCCGGCACGTTGCTGCTCGCGGCCATTGTGAATGCCTTGTATCAGGCAGTCCGCGAGACGGCACAGAAACAGAGCGCCTTGGAACGCGAGTTCCAGAGCGCACGCGAGTTGCAGCAGGTGCTGATTCCGGAAACTCTGCCGATGCTGCGCGGCTATGGCGTGACAAGCGCGTATCGCCCGGCGGAAGAGGTGGGCGGCGACTTCTTCCAGATGATTCCGCTGGAGGGCCACTTTGCGGGCTCCATGCTGGTGATGATTGGCGATGTGAGCGGCAAGGGACTGAAGGCCGCGATGACGGTATCGCTGATTGTGGGCGCGGCGCGCGCGCTGGCCAAGACCAGTTACAAGCCCGGCGAGATTCTTGCCGCTCTGAACGCGCAACTGCATGGGCGAATGAACGGCGGCTTTGCGACGTGCGTGATCATGCGGCTTTCCGCAAGCGGACGCTGCACTGTGGCGAGCGCGGGACACATGGCTCCGATGCTGAATGGCAGCGAGATTGAGATGAACGGCTCACTACCGCTCGGGATTCTGGCGGAGACGCAGTATGAAGAAGCGGCAGTCGACCTGCGTGAAGGCGATCACCTGGCGCTCTACACGGACGGATTGCTGGAGGCGCGCACGCACAAGGGTGAGTTGTTCGGCTTTGAGCGATTGAAGGAGATGTTTGCCGTGAAGACGGATGCGGCGCAGGCGACCGAGATGGCTGTGGAATTTGGCCAGGAAGACGATATTACGGTGCTGACGGTGCGGAGGCTTGCCGCAACTGAGGAATCGACTACGAAGATTCATACACGCGTGATGCCAGTGGTGGGCGCGCGCTGAGTTTTCTCTAAAAACAAAAACCTGTATATGGCTGTGCGGCGCGCGCTTCCCGTTGGGATATGATGGCTCGTGTTTTGCGCTGCTTGATTTTTGGCGGCTTAAATGAGCTTGCGAGGAAACCGGGCTATGAGTGATTTGGGGAGTGATCTGCGCAACACGCCGACACGGCGCAGGTTGTTAGGCACGATGGCAGCCGCCGGCGCGATGCTTGGTTTGAATGCCGCACCTGGTATGGCTGAGGGCGCGGCTGAGGGTACGGCTGCGAGCGAGAAGAATGAAGCTGCCGAAGATATGCTCTCGCTTTCAAGGTTGCGGAGTTACAAGACGCGGCGCTCGTCGAGTTGGGATCGCAGCGGCGGCAATGGAGACGCGAGGCGTATAGAGCCGGGGCAGTCGTTGACGCTGCTCGATGTGACGGGCGCGGGCGTGGTCACACACATATGGTTCACGATCGATTCCAAGGATCCGAATCATCTGAAGAACCTGGTTCTGCGCGCGTGGTGGGATGGCGAGACCACGCCGTCCATCGAGGTACCTGTCGGCGATTTCTTCGGATTGGGGCTGGGCGAGTATTTCACCTATCAATCCGAGCTGCTGACCGTGGCTCCGATGAAGGCGCTGAATGCGTACTTCGAGATGCCGTTTGCGAGCGCGGCGAAGATCACAGTGACGAACGAGGGCTCACCCCGTACGGACAACTTCTACTTTGCGATGGACTATGTGACGCTTGCTTCCCTGCCGCACGACGTGGGCCGCTTCCACGCGCAGTACCGGCAGGAAGCGCCATGCAAAGGCTGGACGAACGATTGGGTGAATAACGGAACCCCTTTGGTGAACGACAAGAAAAATCTGAACGGCGAGGGGAACTACGTGTTTCTGGAGGCCACGGGCCGTGGACACTTTGTGGGCGTGACGCATGCCGTTATCCAGAACCAGAATGGATGGTTTGGTGAAGGCGACGACATGATTTTTATTGATGGTGACGCGCTGCCTACGATTAACGGCACCGGCACGGAGGATTACTACAACGGCGCATGGGATTTTTGGGGAAAGGAATTTGCGTATCCTCACAATGGGGCGCCATATATGAAAGACGCGGAGAAGGTTGGCGGCCACTATTGCCTGTATCGCTGGCACACGGAAAGCCCTATCACGTTTGAAAAATCGATTCGGGTGACGATAGAGCATGGGCATGCCAATCATCGCTCAGACAACTTTTACACCGTAGCGTACTGGTACCAGACGGAACCGCACGCGCCGTTTCCAGCGCTGCCTAAGCCCGAAGATCGTGTTCCGCGACTGATTGCGGTAGGCGGCCCCACGACGAACCCGCCTAAGAAGTAGGCGCGACTGCGCTTGCTGAATGCCGATTTCGTCATTGCGATACAGTCATCGCTGATTCCGGTATATGGGATATGGGCCAACTCATTCCAGATAGAAGTCATCAGAGCTTTCAAGGACAGAATGGGTCACTCCTGGATCACGCAACGGGGATTTTCATGTCCTTTGGAAGGTAAGACCAGTGACTCCATCTGCGCCAATGCCCGCAAAGAGCGATCCGCCCAAGAGTGCCGGAAACACGATTGCCACTTATATAAAAGATCTCGGGCCCGGCTTAATTACCGGCGCAGCAGATGATGACCCATCTGGAATATCCACTTACTCAGTTGCCGGCGCGCAGTTTGGTTATTCAACCCTCTGGACGGCACTGCTCACCTTTCCGCTGATGGCGGCGGTTCAATTGATGTGCGCGCGGCTGGGGATGGTGACGGGCCGCGGCCTGGGGAGCGTTGTCCGCACTCGATATGCCGCGTGGGTTTCATGGGTTATATGCATTTTGCTGGTGATTGCGAACGTCTTTAACATCAGCGCGGACCTGGCCGGCATGGCTGACAGCATGCAAATGATCACCGGCATTCATGCTTATATCTGGACTCCTATATTTGCTGTCTTTATTGTGGCCTTGCTGCTCTTTGCTTCTTATCGAACAACTGCGAACATCTTCAAATGGCTGACCGTGGTGCTGTTTGCGTATTTCATTACGGCATTTCTTGCGCACCCAAACTGGTCTGCAGTTTTCAAGTCGACATTCATTCCGCGGATTGAATTTTCAAAACAGTATCTTGCCGTTCTGGTCGGATTGCTTGGCACAACCATTTCTCCGTACCTGTTTTACTGGCAGGCTGCGCAGGAGGTGGAGGAAGATCGCGCACTGGGGAAAACAACGGTTTCAGCAAGAAAGGGAGCAACTACACACGAACTGCGGACGGCGAGAACCGACGTCATCTCAGGAATGCTGCTTTCCAACCTGGTGATGTATTTCATCATTCTTACGGCTGCCGCCACACTGAATGCGCATGGCATAACGCAGATTGAAACGGCCAAACAGGCGGCTGAAGCCCTGCGCCCGCTTGCCGGCAAGGGCGCTTATCTTCTGTTTGCTTTTGGCATAGTTGGAACAGGAATCCTGGCCATTCCTGTTCTGGCGGGTTCCTGCGCTTACGCAGTCGCGGACGCGATGGATCTGCGTTCGGCTTCGCTGAATGCCAAACCACATAAGGCTCCTGTCTTCTACGCCATCATTTCCGTGGCCGTTCTTGTGGGCATCGGGGTTGATTTTGCCGGAGTGAATGCGGTGAAGATGCTTTTCTGGTCCGCGATTTTGAATGGACTGCTCGCTCCGCCGCTGGTGGTGATTGTGGTACTGCTGACAAGCGACCGAAAAGTGATGGGAAGCAAGGTGAATTCCAGGGGGATGAAGATCCTTGGATGGGCCTGCGCGCTGATCATGACGGTGGCGGCAATGGGACTCTTGATTTCCCTGTGAATTGAACTCTTCAGCCCCGTTTGGCGTGTTGCAGCGGACACCCGCCCGCCATCGTAAAACGTGCTCATTTTGCGGAATGACTGTGCTAAAACCGGCCTACATCGACAAAACTGCGCGGCCGTAGACATCTTGCTGCGATGCAGTATAGTAGGCTCTGCAGTGCAACAGGGGCGAATATCAATGAGTTCATTCCATGAAGTGATCCGAAAGAACGAAAGCAGCATCCTTGCCGGCTGGCTGGCTGAGATGGCTTCCAGCAACCGGCGCAGCGATTTGATGAGCGATGCGGAATTGCGGCAGCAAGCAACTGAGTTGCTGCGCCTGGTTACCAATGCGGCGGAAACAAGCACTGACCCCATGTCCGAGGCGTTTTCCAGCACCCGCGATTATCTGAAAGATATTGCCAAGTCCAGAATGGAGCAGGGCTTTTCTCCGGCGGAGACTGCGCTCTTCATTCTCTCCTTGAAACAACCTGTTTTCAATGCATTGCGCGACACGGCAGGCATCAGTCCCACGAAGCTTGTGACCGAAATATTGACGGCCGGCACCGTGCTTGATCGGCTGGCTGTAGAGACTGTCAACAACGCCGTTGAATTCCGCGATCTGGTCATCTCTCGCCAGCAAGAGGAGATGCTTGAGTTGTCGACTCCGGTGGTCAAGCTCTGGGAAGGCGTCCTTGCGCTACCGCTGATTGGAACGCTGGACAGCGCCAGGACCCAGGTGGTGATGGAGTCCCTGCTTTCGGCCATCGTTGAAACCAACAGTCAGATCGCCATTATCGACATTACGGGCGTTCCCACAGTGGATACGCTGGTGGCGCAACATCTCATCAAGACGATTACGGCGGCCCGCCTGATGGGTGCGGATTGCTATCTGAGCGGTATTCGGCCTGCGATCGCACAAACTATTGTTCATCTGGGCATTGATCTGGTGGATGTTCAGACCAAAGCCAAGCTGGCAGATGCATTTGCGTTGGCCTTGACTCGACTGGGCAAGACTGTTGTGAATGCCAAGCAGGTTGCTAAATCCACAAATAAGCGCGAGGAAGCATAGACGATGGACAGGATACCCATCCTCAAAATGGGAGATTGCCTGCTGGTGACCATTCAGGTTGACATGCATGACCAGCTGGCGGTTTCTCTGCAGGAAGATTTGACGGATCAGATCGCCAAACACGCTGCGCGAGGAGTGCTCATCGATATTTCCTCCCTGGAAATTGTCGATTCTTTCATAGGACGCATGTTGGCCAATATCGCGGCCATGTCGCGCGTGCTGGACGCGCAGACTGTGCTTACCGGCATGCAGCCCGCAGTAGCCATCACGCTGGTGGAGCTGGGTATGACACTTCCCGGCATCAGAACGGCGCTCAATGTGGAGCGGGGCATGGAACTTTTGCGGGGATATATCCAGAAGGATGACGAACTCCAGGAGAACGATGGTTCTGAAGAGTGACGTACACCCTATCGTTGGCTCCGATGATGTCGTACGCGTACGCCAGGTAGCGCGGCAGTGGGCAGCGGAGCTGAAATTCAGCCTGGTGGATCAGACCAAGCTTGTGACCGCAACCAGCGAGTTGGCGCGCAATACCCTTGAGCACGGCAAGGGGGGCAGGATGAGGGTGGAGCTGGTAGAAAATGGCGCCCGCAGGGGAATCCGGCTCACTTTTGAAGACGAGGGCCCCGGAATCGCGAATATAGAACTGGCGCTCCGCGATGGATACACTACTGGTAGCGGGCTTGGGCTGGGCTTAAGCGGCAGCAAACGGCTTATGAACGAGTTCGACATCAAGAGCGAGACGGGGCGGGGTACCACCGTAACGGTCACTCGCTGGAAGTAGCGGCCTCTTTTGCGCCATACACATAGATCCATCGCGATGACCGATCGCAGCTCTGTTGGAGAAGCCCGGCGCGCAGCGCTGGCAGCTGCGCAATCGCTGGGTTTCTCTGAATCACGGCGCAACGACGTCGGCATTGCAGTCACTGAAGCCGCTACCAACATCGTGCTGCACGCGAATACCGGGGAGTTCCTGATCTGCGCTGCGTACGGCGAAAATAGTTCGTATCTGGATTTGCTGGCCCTTGACAGCGGCGCCGGCATCTACAATGTTCCGCAGGCGTTTGAAGACGGTTATTCGACCGTCGGGACCGCGGGGCAGGGATTGGGCGCGGTCCAGCGGCTCTCGGATGTATCGTCTCTGTATTCTCTACCGAATCGTGGCACAATTTTCTGGAGCCGCTTTCAGACGGGAACGACTGTCGCGCCTCTGCTCTACGGGGCTGTCAGCATTCCAATGAAAGGCGAAGCTGTTTGCGGCGATGGATTTCTTGCTCTTCCGGGCAAATCGAGGTCACTTTATATGATGGTGGACGGATTGGGACACGGAGCACATGCCGCGGAAGCGGCAAAAGAGGCCGTCCAGACCGTTGGTGCACATGCGGGCGAGAGCGCAACGGAGATTATCGCCATAACTCATGACGCTTTGAAAAAGACACGCGGCGCGGCTATGAGCGTGGTTTTAGTTGACCACGAACGTCACACCCTGACCTCTTCCGGCATAGGCAATATCAGTACAGTCATCGTCCAGGGGGCAACAACGCGAAACGTGGTTTCGCAGAACGGTACCCTGGGCGCTGTATTGCCGCGCATTCAGGAGTTTACCTATCCATTCGACCCTCGCTCCATGCTGCTGATGCATTCAGACGGAGTGGGCACAAAATGGTCTCTCGCCTCCTATCCGGGTTTGCAGGCTCGCCATCCGCAACTAATTGCGGGACTGCTGTATCGGGATTTCAGCCGACATCGGGATGATGCGAGTGTGCTGCTTGCATCGCTGGGCGGAGAAGCCGCATGAGACACAAACTCCATTCCATAGCACTGGCAAACGAGCAGGACGTGGTGAGCGCCCGTCAGAGGGCCCGATCCATTGCTGAAGCGCTTGGATTCGATCATCACGACCAGATTCGGATTGCCACTGCCACCTCAGAGATTGCGCGCAATGCCTTTCGCTATGCGCGCGGCGGCGATGTTTCTTATGAGGTTGATCCGGAAACGAGCATCTTTCGAATTATTGTCACCGATAAAGGTGGAGGCATTCCTCATCTGGACAAGGTCATGGGCGGCTCTTACCGTTCCACGACCGGCATGGGCATGGGCATTCTTGGCACCAAGCGCCTGATGGATGAGTTCTCCATTGATTCCAGCTCGTCAGGCACTCGCGTGCTCTTCGGTAAGCAGCTTTCGGCGCAAAGCCGCCCGATCGATTCGGGAGTTCTGCAAAGCGTCTCCACGGTGCTGGCGCGCCGTCATCCGGCCACGCCGCTGGATGAGTTGCAGGTCCAGAATCGAGAGCTGATGAAGACGCTGGATGAGCTCCGGGAGCGGAAAGAGGAGCTGGCGCGCATCAACGCGGAGTTGCAGGATACCAACCGCGGCGTCGTGGCTCTGTATGCAGAGCTCGATGAGCGTGCAGATTATCTGCGACGCGCCTCTGAGCTCAAGACCAGCTTTCTCTCCAACATGTCACATGAGTTTCGCACGCCGCTCAATTCCATGCTGGCGCTTACGCGCATGTTGCTTGACCGCATGGATGGCGACCTGACACCCGAACAGGACCAGCAGCTTCGGTTCATTCAGCAATCTGCGAAAGAACTCTCAGAGATGGTCAACGACCTGCTTGACCTGGCCAAGGTAGAAGCCGGCCGTCTGGAGGTGAAGCCAAACACCTTTGAAGTGGCAGAGCTTTTTGGAGCCTTGCGCGGAATGCTCAAGCCGCTTCTGGCCGACAACTCTCTCAATCTGGTTTTTGAGACCGCGGACAATTTGCCGCCACTGTTCACCGACGAGCAAAAGGTCTCCCAGATTCTCCGCAACTTCATCTCCAACGCCATCAAGTTCACGCCTCGTGGTGAAGTCCGGGTCCGCGCTCGTCAATGCGATGACCGGATCGAGTTCTCTGTGACAGACACCGGTATCGGCATCTCCGAAAGCGATCAACACATTATCTTTGAGGAGTTTGCGCAGATCGAAAGTGCTTTGCAAAAGCGGGTGAAAGGTACGGGATTGGGCTTGCCGCTCTCGCGCAAGCTGGCGCAATTGCTCGGTGGATCGGTTGACGTCGAAAGCACCGTGGGTGTGGGATCTTCCTTCCGGCTTATCGTACCCGTTGTCTTTCCTGGAGCGGCGCGAACTGAAGAGCTCGCGCTCCCGCAGATCGACCCGGACCGAAAGCTGATCCTGATCGTCGAAGACAACCCTGAGACGGCATTTGTTTATTCCCGCTACTTGAACAACGCCGGATTTCAAACGCACGCAGTGGCTGCTCTGGAAGACGCCAGATCAGTGCTGGCCAAGGTCACTCCTGCCGCAATTATTCTCGACGTGCTGCTTCGCTCAGACACCTCGTGGACTTTTCTGCGCGAGCTTAAGGCCAATCCGCGATCGCTGCCCGTACTGGTGATGAGCGTGGTGAACGATGAGCACCGCGTTTATGGACTCGGCGCTGACGCTTTTTTGACCAAGCCATTTGTCCCGGAACAGATGATCAGCGAAATCGTGCGACTTACCTCCGTTTCCGGCAGATTGCGCATCCTAATGATCGATGACAATGAAGTGTCGCGCTATTTACTGCGCGAGAACATTGCGGAGGGCCAGTATGAGATGTTCGAAGCACGAGACGGACGCGAAGGGCTGCGCCTTGCAAATGAGATCAAGCCGTCACTTATATTTTTGGACTACTATATGCCGGATTTGAATGGAGCACAGGTACTTCGTGATCTGCGAAGCACGCCGGAACTGGCGCATGTTCCCGTCGTGGTGCATTCTACGAAGGTATTTGACGAGGCGGAGCTGCGCTTCTTCCGCGACCAATCCGTCACTATCTTTCCGAAGCAGGCTCTTACCCCTCCTGACTCGGCAATCCGGCTTAGGGAGTTGATGCACGCTCTTACTGCACATGCCGAAGCCGAGAAGAGGAGTAATGTCTGAGCGGCTCCATGGTGGACGTGTCCTGGTCATTGACGACCAGGAAACAACCCGTTATGTCTTCCGCCGTATTCTCTCCGGCGCAGGCTACAAGGTTACAGAGGCAAAAACGGGGGCCGAGGGCCTAGCTAAAGCGCTTGAAGACCCCGACGTCATCATTGCGGACGTGAATCTGCCTGACATGCTGGGGTACGATCTCAGCCGACGCCTTAAATCCAACCCTGCGACATCTGCAATTCCCGTGCTTCAGATTTCCGCATCCTTCATCAGCGATGAGAGCAAGGCGCAGGCACTTGAAGGCGGCGCTGATTCGTACCTGGTGCAACCGGTTGTTCCTGCGATCCTCATTGCCCAGGTTCATGCATTGAGCCGCCTGCGAAAAGCCGAAGTATCGTCGCGACTTTCAGCGCGACACTGGCAAACGACGTTTGACGCACTGAGCGATGGGCTAGCGCTCGTCAACCCCGAAGGTGTAGTAATTCGCGTCAATCAATCGCTCCTGCGGCTTCTGGACGTCAACCATTCAGAAGCTGAGGGAAAAACCGTAGCGGAAGTTTTTGAACTTAGGTTTGACATCCCTTTTGCAGATTTCATTGCGAATAGGACGCTTGGCCAACCAATGGAGCTTGCTTACGGCAGCCGCTGGTTTCGCGTGCGCTATGACAAGGTGAGTGCTGATCCACGGCAGGAGGATGGCTCTATTCTTCTGCTAACCGAAGTTACTCACCAGAGAAAGCTGCAGGAAACGTTGAAGATGACCGAGCGTCTTGCGGCTACGGGACGCCTGGCTCATGTCATCGCGCATGAAATTAATAACCCTCTGGAAGCCCTTGCGAATTTACTGTATCTGATTCACGGCAGCCCGTCTCTGGATGAGATGAATCGCGAATTTGCAGCGAAGTCGTTAACGGAGCTTGAGCGAATCAGCCAGATCACAAAACAGATCCTCGTCTATCACCGTGAATCGAAGCAGCCTATGCTGACGGATGGCACAGATCTTCTACAAGGCGTGCTTTCCATGTTTCGTCCCCAAATGATCGTCAATCACATCGAGCTCCGTGCGCACTTCAAATCTTCCCGTCCGGTTTGGGTTCACCCTGGCGAAATGCGACAGGCATTCAGCAATCTGGTTTCGAATGCATTGGACGCAATTGGAGACAGTGGCGGGACATTGCGCGTTCGATGCATTGACACGACAGACTCCGAAACATTGCGCAAAGGCGTGCGCTTTATCTTCAGTGACTCCGGTTGCGGCGTTTCACAGGACGCACTGCCACACATCTTCGACGCCTTTTACACCACCAAGGGTCTGAAGGGCTCAGGAATCGGGCTATGGCTGACCTCGGAGGTCATCTCCAAACATCGCGGGCGAGTTCGCGCACGATCTCGAACAGATGGTTCTTACAGAGGCACGTTATTCGACGTGTTTCTGCCCCAGCGTGGGCCAGACGACTTAATCTGACTCGGATAACTCAGCCTCCCTGGCTCGGATAGTTCTGCCTCAAAGAAGCTATGACTGACATGAATTCAGAGTGAGAATGATAGTCGGCGCGTGTTTTGCGCAGAGCAGCGCTTACGCAACTTATTCGAGTTAGTGCGCATCTGAGGTCCAGCATATTAACTATCAGCCACCAGCACATAGTCCTGTGCAATCCAAAAAGAGAGCCAACTAAAAAGAGCGCTGGATCATCGGAATTAACGATAGAGCGATCAAATATGATCAGGCTCGATCGAAAAACACGTAACTTACAAGGAGCCAACCATGACGATACTTTTGATTATTCTGATCCTCTTGCTCATTGGAGTAGTTCCCGCGTGGCCGTACAGCCGCAGTTGGGGACCTTATCCAAGCGGAGGTATTGGCCTGATCGTGTTGATCCTCGTGATCCTTATGTTGCTCAGGGTCTTCTAAACGTTCGCCGAGCCCGCGCTCGACTCTTAAATGAAAAGTCCGGTTTCTCCATTACCGTCCGGGCTTGTAAGTGATTACATCGCTCGACGAACGAAGATGATCACAACATTAACCTGCCTCTCTGAGAGCGTTGAATGCGCTCAGAGAGGCAAAAACATTTGAGGAGCAGAAGAGATATGATTCGCAAACTCAAAACGGGGCAATATCGTCTGTATTCGCGCAAGAAAGATGAGGCAACAGGCAAGCGCCGTAACCTGGGCACCTTTTCAACGCTGGAGGGAGCGCGGCAGCACGAGCGCGAGGTTGCAGTACTTCAAACGACACTAACCATTTTACCGAGGTAGTTATGGCACATACTGCGAACAAATGGTCAGGTAAGGTTAAAACGGATTCCACGCATCCCCCTGAGGGATTGTTCAACAAAGATCCCGAAACAATAGCCCGCACTCTGGCGTCAAAAAAGGTCTCGCCTAAGGGGCCAGGCTCGGGAATGCGCATGCTGACATTTTTTATCAACCGGGCTGGCAAAACTTTGAGCGCTTCCAGAAAATCTGCTCTCAAAAGGGCTAAGAAGCTTCTTTCAGAGCGAGTGAACGCTGCACATGCGCGCGCGAGTTGAGAATGTTTCGTCAAGCAACAGAATGTCAGGGTCCACCATCCTAGCCGCTCAGGAAGAATACCTCCGATGAACGTAACGACGTGGGTCTGGTAGATAACAAACCGCATGGCCGCATTTCCTTAGGGTGTCTTGCTCCGCAAAGAAGCAGGCGCGCACTGGGAAGTGCAGCCAGGTTTTCAGGGAGATAGCTATGAACATGAAACTGGTCGTCGAAAAACTTCCGGATCTTTCTGCACTCTACATCCGGCAATTGCGCCTGCTGCTTTCCGGCGAAGAAATGATTGCAATCAAGCTCCCTTTCTTTCGCGAGAGCGCAACGGATCCCGAGCTGATCCAATTTTTTCAAGCAGCGATCCATGCAAGTGAGTCGCACTCGGGGGAACTCAGAGGATTGCTCAGTGACTCAGTTGAAGGGTCCAGCCCATTGAAAAGCAAGGTTGTCTACGCATTGTGCGATGAAGCGGAAGACCTGGTTGAAGCGGCCGGGCATCCTTCCGTTCGCGACGCAGTTCTGGTTGTAGCGGCGCAGCGAATCAAGCATTTCCAGATTGCGACGCATGGCGCTGTACGCCAATACGCGCAGGATCTGGGACACGAGCAGGAAGTCCAGATGTTCGACGAGATTTTACGCGTAGAAGGCCGTCTTAGCCGGCAGTTGTCTGCGATTGCCGCGAGAGTGAATTCGAAAGCCGTAAAGCCGGATATGGAGCCTCAGATCCACGATTTTCCTGGTGGACCTGTAGATACATCTGAAGTGCATGTAAAGAAACTTCTCAACTGATCGCCTAATTTACGCGCCGCTCGCAAACCTCATTGGCTGTATAGCATCCAATGAAGCTATGACAGGTACGATTGCGTCTTGTTACCGGCTGCAGCTTCATACCGGCTTTACATTTGCGGACGCCGCTCAGGTTGCCGGCTATCTTAAAGAACTGGGGCTTTCACACGTCTACTGCTCTCCATACCTCCAATCTGCCAAAGGCAGCCAGCATGGCTATGATGTTGTCGATCAGCAGAAGGTAAACGTCGAGATTGGAGGGGAGGAGGGACATGCGCATTTTTGTGCATCCCTGAAAGAACTTGGCCTGGGACAGATTCTCGACATTGTACCCAATCACATGGCCACCGGCCCTGGAAATAAATACTGGTGCGACGTGCTGGAAAATGGCGCATCAAGCCGATTTGCAAGCTGGTTTGATATTGATTGGAATTCGGCCGAAGTAAAGCTGCAAAACAAAGTACTGATTCCCGTATTAGGGGATCAGTATGGACGCGAGTTGAGCGCGGGCCGCATCGCCATCCACTATGACGGCGAATCATTTCAAGTGCGCTACATGGGTCATGCTTTCCCGCTGTCACCTATCTCTCTTGCAGCTCCCTTATCAATGGCAGCAGAAGCGATCAATGCGCCTATGCTCGGTTTCATTGCCGATACTCTTGGGCGGCTTCCTTCACCTGGAACGGATGAGCATGAGTTGCGCGTCGCGCGCCACCGCGACAAAACAGTTCTCTGCGAGCTGCTTCATCGCTACCTACAGGAGAATCCTGGCGGATCGGAAGCGATTGAAAATGCTGTAGGCGTCCTCAATAAAGATTATGACGCGCTGGACGCCATCTTAAACCTCCAACATTACCGGTTAGCTTATTGGCGAACTGCCGATCAGGAGCTTGGATACCGACGTTTTTTCGACGTCAACACTCTCATTGGTGTCCGGGCTGAGCGCCAACATGTCTTCAACGCAACCCATCGCCGAATTCTTGAGTGGCTTCGCAGTGGCGTTCTCGATGGGGTTCGCGTGGATCATCCCGATGGCTTGCGCGATCCGGAGGAATATTTTGCGCGATTGCGTGCCAGCGCCCCAGAGGCGTGGATAGTGGCCGAAAAGATTTTGCAGCCAGGAGAATTTCTGCGCGCCAGCTGGCCCATTGACGGCACCACTGGATACGACTTTCTAAATGTTTGCAATGGAGTCCTGATCCATAGTGAAGGGCTTAAAGAGATCACCGACATATACCAGAAATTTATAGGCGAATTGCAGGATTTTGAAGCGCTTGCCCACACAAAAAAGCTCGCGGTACAACAGGAAGCCTTAGGCAGCGACGTGAATCGCCTGACTCAAGAGTTCGTAGAGATTTGCGAAAATAATCGCGACCGGAGGGACTACACTCGAGCCGAAATCAGGCGAGCCATCCGTGAGGTTGCGGCATGCTTTGCGGTGTACAGAACCTATGTGATCCCGCAGAGAAATCAAATTACCGATGAAGATAGAAGTGAAATCAGCAATGCTGTCTCGATCGCGAAAATCCGCAGAACGGACGTGGACCCGGGCTTGTTCGATTTCATCGGCGACGTTCTCTCACTGCAGTCGCGCGGAGAGAAGGAGACAGAATTCCTGCTTCGCTTCCAGCAATTCACTTCGCCTGTCATGGCGAAGGGCGTGGAAGACACGGTCTTTTATTGTTTTAACCGGATGATTGGCTTGAATGAAGTGGGCGCCGCGCCGGGCCGCAATGGCGTAGCCCTGGACGAGTTTCATGCGTATTGCGCCAAAATGCATGTCGAGCATCCGCAAACAATGAATACCCTTTCAACACACGATACGAAGCGGTCGGACGACGTGCGCGCACGGTTGGCAGTATTAACGGAGATGCCGGGCCAATGGCGCGGATTGCTCCGCCGATGGTCGCGAATGAACCGTCAGTTCAAAACAGGCCAATTTCCCGACTCCAACACCGAATATTTTCTATATCAAACGCTCATTGGTTCGTGGCCCATTTCGAAAGAGCGAATTACGGCATACATGGAGAAAGCTGTACGCGAAGCAAAACAAAATACCAGTTGGACGCAGCAAAACAAGGAGTTTGAAGATGCCCTGCGGCACTTTATCGAGCAGATATTGGATTATCCGCAATTCATTACAGAGCTTGAGAACTTTGTAGCCCAGATTCTTCTGCCGGGCAGAATCAACGGTCTCGCGCAAACCTTGATCAAGTTCACTGCGCCTGGTGTTCCGGATACATACCAGGGGAGCGAATTATGGGATCTCCGGCTGGTCGATCCTGACAATCGCGGCCCGGTTGACTACGAAGTCAGACGATCGATGCTGGCTGAACTTCAGGCGGGAATGCCAGTGGAAGAAATTCTGAAAAGAATCGATAGTGGAATGCCAAAGCTATGGGTGATCTACAAGGCATTACACCTTCGGAGAGAGAGACCAGACTGTTTCAATAGGAATTCATCTTATAGTCCGCTAACGGTGGAAGGATCAAAAAAGGAGCATCTTATCGCCTATCTCCGCGGAGAGTCGGTGGCTGTAGTCGTGAGCCGATGGAACGCCAGACTCGCTGGGAATTTCGCATCGACGGTAGTACAGATCCCAGGAGGACGGTGGAATCATCTTCTGACCGGCGAGAGTTTCGATGGTGGCTCTCTACGAGCCCAGAACCTATTGCGTAGATTTCCAGTGGCGCTTCTGGTTAGGAGTGAAGAGTAAATATGCATACATTTGCAATCTGGGCGCCTTTTGCGAAGCGTGTGTCTATCAGCGTGAATGGGGTTACGCAGGTCATGGAAGGACCCGATCCGCATCAGTGGTGGCGATGGCGCTCTGACACCGGATCAGGTATTAATTATGGTTTTCTGATCGATGACGATTCAAAGGTCTATCCCGATCCGCGCTCAGCATGGCAGCCAAATGGAGTGCATACACTTTCGCGTCTTTATGACCACGATGCCTTTGCCTGGACCGACAAGAAGTTTCAGGCACTTCCTCTTGCCAGCAGCATTGTCTACGAGCTGCACATTGGCACATTCACTCCGGAGGGGACATTCGATGCGGCAATTCAACACCTGGACCACTTAGTTCGCCTTGGCGTGACTCACGTTGAGTTGATGCCCGTGGCGTCTTTTGAAGGGCAGCACGGATGGGGATATGATGGCGTCGCTCTTTACTCCGTGCATGAGCCGTATGGCGGTCCGGATGGATTGAAGCGCTTTGTAAATGCGACTCATGCAAAGGGCCTGGCCGTTCTGCTGGATGTTGTTTATAACCACTTTGGGCCAGCAGGAAATTACACGGGAATATTTGGTCCGTATGTTACAGAAGCGCACCATACTCCCTGGGGCGGTGCAGTCAATCTCGAAGACGCTGAGTCGGACGAGGTGCGACGCTTTTTTTGCGACAATGCTCTGATGTGGCTGCGCGATTTTCACATTGACGGACTTCGCCTGGATGCTGTCCACGCATTTGTCGATCGTTCAGCAATCCATTTTCTGGAACAGCTCGCTACTGAAGTGAAGGCGCTGGAGGCCGCTCTTGCGCGGCGCCTTGTACTTGTTGCAGAAAGCGACCTCAACGATCCACGTGTGGTGACGCCGCGTGAAGCTGGGGGATTAGGGCTCGATGCGCAATGGAGTGACGACTTCCATCATGCATTGTTTGCCGTCCTTAATCCGAATGAGAAACTTGGCTACTATGAAGATTTCGGGACGCTGGCACAGTTGGCCAAAGCACTGAAACATACCTTTGTGTATGACGGAATTTATTCAGACTATCGCAAGCGTATGCATGGCCGGTCGATAGGCGCACTCTCGCAACATTGCTTTCTCGGCTACATTCAGAACCACGACCAAGTAGGCAATCGTGCGGTGGGTGACCGCATCAGCCACACCGCCGGTATGGATCGTGCGAAGATTGCCGCCGCAATGTTTCTCCTGGGCCCCTTTGTGCCCATGTTGTTTCAGGGTGAGGAATGGGCTGCATCGTCTCCGTTCCAATATTTCGCAGACCACGACGATCCTGAACTGGCTCGCCTGGTTTCTGATGGCAGAAAAAAAGAGTTTTCAGCATTTGGATGGGGTCCTCAATCGATTCCCGATCCAGAGAACCCTTCTACATTCGAAGCCTCAAAGCTCAAGTGGGACGAAGTAAATAATGGCGAGCACGCTGAAATGCTGGAATGGTACCAGGCGTTAATTCATCTCAGGCGGAGCACACCGTGCCTCAATAATGGGTCTCCGGGCAACACGCGAGTAATATACGACGAAGCAGCACAATGGATACGCATACAGCGTGGAACCATAATGGTGATTTGCAATCTGAGCCAGCGGGAACAATTGTTCACAGCTACGCAGCCAGCCAGTATAGTGCTTTCTTCAAGAAGCGGAACCAAAATCGATAGACATACTGTCAACCTGCTTCCTGACACGATCGTCGTGTTGAAAGATAATTCTGCTAGAAGTGCCTGATCGTCCTACTCGCAGTGGTGGCATCGTCGGGGATATTAGTACGCTCGCCGGCATGTTCCACGCGACTCTCCAGTGAACGGCTTACGAGATCACGCGATCCCAGGCCCACGGCAAGAGCCAGCGTAAGAACGATTCCCCCGAAGAGAATGCCAAAGGCCAACTCCACAACATTTCCGCCCACCTGAAGATGGTCGAGCACCATTGCCGCAGTTAGAACGAGCACCAGCCACTTTACGCCGAGCGAAAGAATTCTTGCATATTGCAACTGCGCGTTGATGGCGCTGATCAGAACCGAGCGTGCAAGGAATCGCGCAATTAGAATTCCTGCAATCAGCAGCAGAACAGCCCCTACTGCATGAGTCAGATATGGAAGCAATGAAATTGGCAGAGCAGCGCCTGTTGCGTAGGACGTATCGAAGGCTGATACACCAATGATGAGGCCTAGCAGAACGCATCCCCAAAACAAAACGCGAGAGATAATCTCGGACGGAGAACTGGATGGCGCCCAGTCGCTTTTGATTGTGTGCGTTACTCGAGAATCAAACTTCACCCAGCCAAGTAGCTGGCGTGACAGCCAGGAAAGCAATGCACCTGCCAAAGAAAAAATCGCCAACGCCACAAAAAACGCAAGAAGCCCCGGGAGCACGGCGATGAGTTGCGTGAGCACACGATCGAGCGATTGATGCAACGCCGCAGACATGTGCTGCCAGATGGAAGCATTGTCGAAACTTCCCGGAGGGGCCGGCGTATTTACGTCTGCCTGCTGTAGTGCACTATCGATCCTATGTAGCATCGATTTCGCTCCTTTCACCGTTGCGCTGAATCTACTACTCACTTTTAGCGCAAAGGCGATCACGAATCATGAATTAAATCGGTCGGGCCAGCGCCAGCGCGCGACCAAGTAAGGTTTGTCCGCTTCAAACGCAGCAGCAACAGCTTCAATATGGCGCTCTGCTGGAATTCCGGATGCCGTTACATTGATATGGCCCGCAACCCATGCAAGATACAGCGGGATAAGTGCGCCCAATAAGTGGCCGCGGTTAATGGTGCGAAGTCTGTAGGCAATCACAAAGTCATAAATAACGCGCACCCAAAGATTGTCAGGCATGCGAAAAGATGCTGCATCCAGAACGGAACACCGCTTCAGCAAAAGCAGCGAATTCGGCGGAAGAACAAGTGACCATATCTCCTGAAGGTTAGCGTAAGCCAGTTGAAACGCCGACACCATGCGCGCGACATCCGCGGTGCCGTCATCTCCGGGAACATCATTGGCCATTCGGCGAGCCGGAGAGGGCCGCCGTGGCCTCTGCCACAGTGCTGCCTTTGCCTCAATATCTCCGAACAAAGAACCCGTGATCAGCGAAAGAATGGAGTTGATATCGGGATCAGATGGCTGCGGCATCGTGCGTGTACCAACATCGACTTCATCGATGGTGAACCCCGCGGCAACTGCTTCATTGATCGGCCATATCAGTGCTTCGACCTGATTCGCCGCGGAAATGCTCTGCGCCACATTGGCAAGCTGCTCTGCCATCCGAAGCGATAAGCCAAGATCAATTGCAAGCGGGAATCGCGCACGCGATGCAAAGACCGCACGCGTGAGCGGATAAAGAATGGCTGAGTTGATCAGGCCGGCATGCGGCGGCAGTGAGTAATGCGGAATTGCAAGGTCGATAGATGCCTTCAAAACTGCATCCGCAAGGCCGCGCAATGCAACCGGGCTGAGAGAATCCGCACCAGGGCCAAGAAGCAGAATCGCGCGCGCTTCATGTTCGCGCCCATATTGAGCTGCGTTGACAAAATCGGTTGGCGCCAATGCCCATCCCGAGCTGGATTGCTGCGTTGAGATCATTCGCAACCTGCGGGGTTCACCCGTCAGCTCATTCGGCGTTGCGACAATTACACTCTCGGAAGCAAAAGCAGCTTCCAAATTCGTTAATGCTCTAGCGAGCTGCTCAGATGGCATGGCACTGACCAGAACCAACAGATCGGCTGTCGATCGCTCAGCAATCGAAGTGTCTTCAGGTACTGGGCTCGTCGTCGCCATCGTTCTCCGGAAAGACCTAATGCATCGGGGGCAAAAGCAAACAAAACAGCTTAGTGTGAATAGTTCCTATAAGGTTAGGATGCTATTTATTGGGATGTGGACCCAGGCAGGCCTATTATTCAGTTCATACAGTACTTCATAAAGCGCTTTTTCAAGCAGATACCCATCGAGCAGTATCTGAGCCTCCGCAGGCGGCGGCAACAGGACCGGATTTACCGCCATGACATCGCGATAAGACGAAAGAAATTCGGCGGTCGCAGTGTGCTGCCATAACCTGGCCCAGTCTGCCAGAGCGTTTGGATCGGCTGCAAGCCCCTCACCTCGTGCAGTAACCGCGCGATCGATTGATGCAAACGCAGCATAAGAGAACGAGCGCATCATGCCGACAACGTCCTTTAGAGGCGATTGCTTCCTGCGCCGCTCCTCGATGGGACGAGCAGGTTCACCCTCAAAATCGATCAGCATGAAATCGCTCTGGCCCACCGACGATGCATCCTTGCCGGCATCGAGGCCGGTTACGCGTAAGGTCTGGCCTAGATGATAGTCGCCGTGGATGCGAATACGCTGCCCGGAGGTTTTTGCTGTTGCCATTTGACGCACACGCTGAATGAGCTCAGGCCTGCGAGAAAGCAGCAGCGCCGCACGATCGCAAACGGCATCGTCCAGCTTGGGAAGCCTGGCTTTAAGAGCGTCAAAGACGGACTTGATCTGTGCTTCAATGCGTTCGACATCGCGGGCAAGATCTTCTTTCAGAAGCGGTTCAGGAGCGAAAGAAGGGAGATCAGTGCCTTTTGCCAGTGCGAGATGTAACTCAGCGGTACGTCTGCCAAGTAATGCTGCTGCTTCGAGTGTCGCTCGCACAGGCTCCAGTGATTTCGGAATGGGTTTGTGTTCGCTAAGCCAAGTGGGAACGGGTGAAAGCTCGGGAGCGGGCTTTTCCGAAACGCTTGAAAGCCCTTTGGAAAGCTCATTGAGGAACCACTCCCAACCATCGCCCTCGTTCTGCACCATTCCCTGCAGGATGGCCAGGGTTGTTTTCACTCCATCGCCTGAGCTGATCGAAATTTCGCCCAGAAAAGGCGGTATTGCCGGATAATGCGCGACCTCTGTGAGAAAACGCCCGATTTCTACATCCGGATTCTCTTCCGGCTGCAGCCGCCGGTAAATCTTCAGGAATAGCTGTTTTCCATACAAGACAGACGTGTTCGACTGTTCTGCTGAGCCGACGCGTGAAGAGAGCTGCGCACTCCGGAGAGGAAACGCGCTCGATGCACGCGCGGCAAACTGATTCCCTTCATGAGGCGCATCGCCCGCGAAAGGAGATTCGCGTGATTGCAGTCGCTGAGCATCAGACGATTCTTTTACCGGAGTAGCTGTGCGCGGAGGCGCAGCGGCTTCTCCAGGCTGTGCGCTGAGCGGCGCCGGCGAAACCGCAGGGATGATCTCAGCAGGCATCTCCGATGCGCCAATCGCCGGTGTCTTCGGCGTCGCGGCAGCTATCTGCGTCGCGGTTCCGATCTCCAAAACAGGAAGTGTTGCATTGCTCACGATCAATTTCAGTAATTCGTCGCGGCAATCCGCGCGAACAAGCGCATCGTGAAGAACAGCCAAGCCGCTGGCAGTCGTCAATTTTGCAACAATGCTTTCCGGATGATTCACAGTAATCTCATCCAGGTCCGCACCTGTACTGATCGCAAGCGGCATCTGATAAACGTCGGGCTTGCCTTCAAAGTACGAGACGTCAAAGAAGACCAGCGCGGGAGGAATCGCCGCCGATTTGTTTGTGCCGTTCTCAGCAAAGCCATCTGATTTGGGCCCCATCGGCAGCTCCGTCCAGTTGCGAACCCGGACCGACTCAATCGTGCGTGTCTTTGCGCCAAACCAGCGTTTCTTTGGCAACCAATCTCGAAGAGCCGGCTCAAGCATTGCTGCACCGGCACTTGCAAAAAATTCCGCCCAGCCACCTGCGAAGCCCGCGGGTGCAGAAAAACCTTCCGATGCGAGCGACGCCGATGTTTCGATGTTTAAATCCAACGGCAATTCCTCCGCGCTCGGGGTGACAGCCTGCAACTCAAGCCATAGAAATGAATATGGCGCCAGCGTGATGGAATAGGGCTCCTGCGTGATCGCGGGAAACGGTACGTAACCAAGCATCTCCACTGGCCCATAACCGGCGTACTCCGATAGATCAAGCGATACTGGTTGTGCGAAGCGGCTGAGGTTCGCAACACAAAGCACAGTCTCACGAAATCCATCATCCAGATCGAGGTTGCGAAGGTAAGCGAGAACTTTACGATTCGTGGGATTGAGAAATGTAAGCGTGCCGCGACCAAACACCTTGAACAGCTTTCGCAGCGCAATCATGTTGCGGGTCCAGTGCAGCAGGCTTGACTGGTCGCTGAGTTGCGCTTCCACGTTCACTACCTGATAGCCATAAATCGGATCCATCACGACTGGGAAATAGAGACGCGCCGGATCGCATTTGGAAAACCCTGCATTGCGATCCGATGTCCATTGCATCGGCGTACGCACTCCATTGCGGTCGCCAAGATAGATGTTGTCGCCCATGCCGATCTCGTCGCCGTAGTAAAGAATCGGCGTTCCCGGAAAACTGAGCAGCAGTGAGTTCAGCAATTCAATGCGGCGACGATTGTTATCCACCAGCGGAGCCAGACGCCGCCGAATGCCCACGTTGACACGCATGCGCGGGTCCGCAGAATAAGCGAAATACATGTAGTCGCGCTCGTCGTCTGTCACCATTTCGAGCGTCAATTCATCATGATTGCGCAGGAACAGTCCCCACTGGCAGTTATCAGGAATCGGTGGGGTCTGCGCCATGATGTCGCTGATCGGCAAGCGGTCTTCCTGCCGAAGCGCCATATAGATGCGCGGCATGAGCGGAAAATGAAATGCCATGTGGCACTCATCACCATCGCCGAAGTATGGACGCACATCTGCAGGCCACTGGTTTGCTTCAGCCAGAATGAGCCGGTTGGCATACTCTGCGTCAATCACAGCGCGCAATTTCTTGATGACCACATGAGTTTCAGGCAGGTTTTCGCATGTCGTTCCATCCCGCTCGCAAAGATACGGGATCGCATCCATGCGCAGCGCATCCACGCCCATATCGAGCCAGAAGCGCATTGCCGTGAGCACCTCTTCCATCACCTGCGGGTTGTCATAATTCAAATCAGGCTGATGCGAAAAGAAGCGATGCCAATAATATGCCTTCGCGGTCTCATCCCAGGTCCAATTGGATTTTTCCGTATCCGTGAAAATGATGCGTGCGTCTTTGTATTTCTGGTCGGTGTCTGACCAGACATACATCTCGCGCTCTGGCGAACCGGGAGCAGCCAGCTTGGCTGCTTTGAACCATGGATGCTGATCGCTCGTATGGTTGATGACAAGCTCAATCATCACTTGCATGCCGCGCTGATGAGCAGCATCCAGAAACGCCTTGAAGTCACTCAGCGTGCCATAAGACGGATTCACATCTGTGTAGTTCGCAATGTCATAGCCATCATCACGCAGCGGCGATGGAAAGAACGGCAAGATCCAGATACAGGTAACGCCTAACTCCTTGAGATAGTCGAGACGCGTCAGCAGCCCTTGGAAATCGCCGATCCCATCATTGTTTGAATCGGCAAATGCCCGAATGTGCAGTTCATAAATAACCGCATCTTTGTACCAGAGTGGATCTGTCGTACTGGCAATCTTTTTCACGCATCTATCTCCGGACAGTTCGTGCAATACAGCATTAGGACAAACGCTTCACGCGAAATATATGCGCCGGCTTGGTGCCCGGCTGAAGCGCGACATAATTGTGATTCCCCCACGTGTACTGAGCACCATTCAGCAGATCATCTACCAGAAAGCTTTCATTGGGCGAACAACCGATTTTATCGAGATCAAGGCTTGCCCAGCCGATCTGCTCGTTGGTCGAATCAAGATTGACCACCACCAGAATCGTATTTTCAAAGTCAGGCGTGGTCTTCGAATAGCAAATCATTTGCGGATTATCAACGGTATGAAAATGCAATGACGTGTTCGACTGCAGTGCGCGATTTTCATGGCGAATCTGGTTAAGTTTCGAAATCAGCGGAACCAGTGAATCCGGGGCGTTGCGATCACGCTGCCGAATCTCATACTTCTCGCTATCAAGATACTCTTCCGATTCGGTTTTACCTGGTGCCGGCCTGGCGGGGGCGCTTTCCGCCAGCTCATATGCCGGGCCGTAAATGCCGTAATTCGCCGTCAAGGTTGCGGCCAGAATCACGCGATGCATAAACGCCGAACGCCCCCCCTCCTGCAAAGTTTTATGCAGAATGTCCGGAGTATTCGGCCAGAAATTTGGACCAAAGAAATCGCTGATCGGCGGCTGCGTAATCTCTTCGAGATAACTCTCGAGCTCTGGCTTTGTGTTGCGCCACGTGAAGTACGTGTACGACTGCGTAAAGCCCCGCTTCGCCAGGCTATACATTACATGCGGCCGCGTAAATGCCTCTGCGAGAAAGATCGTCTCTGGATATTTGCTCCGCAATTTATCCAGGCACCACTCCCAGAAGAGCAGTGACTTGGTATGCGGGTTATCTACGCGAAAGACGTGCACGCTGCGCTGAATCCAGAATTCAAAGACCGAATACAGCTCGTCCCATAAGGCGCGCCAGTCGGATGACTCAAAGTTCAGCGGATAAATGTCCTGGTATTTCTTCGGCGGATTCTCGGCATATTGAATCGAGCCATCCGGCCGGATGATGAACCAATCCGGATGCGCCATCACCCAGGGATGATCTGGCGAGCATTGGAACGCAATGTCCAATGCGATCTCCATTCCATGCTGCTTCGCAGAGTTCACAACGCTCTCAAAATCCGCGAACGTTCCAAGCTGCGGGTGAATCGATTTGTGCCCACCTTGATCTTCTGAGACCTTTTTGCCGGCCTTCTTGCTCGCGCTCGCAGGCGCGCTTACTTCCACTTCCCTATCGCCAATGGCCCACGGACTTCCCAGTGCTTCAGGCGGTGCTTCCGTTGCGTTGTTTGGGCCTTTGCGAAATGCGCGTCCGATGGGATGGATGGGCGGCATGTAGAGAATGTCGAAGCCCATCGCAGCAATTTCGGGCAGCTGCTTCTCCACGTCGCGAAAGGTTCCATGCTGGCCGGGAACGGGAGATGCCGACCGCGGAAATAGCTCATACCAGGTAGAAAACTGCGCTCGCTCACGGTCAACCCAGATCCGCAGCTCCGTCTCTAACTCGGAAGCATTTGCCAGATCCGGATACCGCGCCATCAGCTCCATCAGCGCTTCATCGCAAGGATCGTCGTACGTCGATCGTTTTTCTTCCGCCAACTTTTCGAAGTTCGCTGCAATCTCTCGTAAGCGCTTGGCGTCATTTCGCCGTGCGCGGTTTGCCGCTTCATGCACAAGTTGAGCCCCGGTGCTAAGCGCAAGCGCAACGTCTTGCGCCGCGGGATTCGAGCCGATCTCGATTCCCGAACCTGAATCTGCCGCAGCGGTTGAAGCTGCATCAGCAGGCGCGGAGGTGGGGTCGGGAGCGTTCTGGGCGGCAAGGCGCTTTTTGAAATCCTTAGCCCAGGTTGCGAAGTGGTCTACCCATCCCTGAAGGGTGAAGCGCCAGGCACCGAGCTTGTCCACCTGAAATGTGCTGCTCCAGAGGTCATTACCATTTGCCAGCATGGGAGCTAACCGCCAGCGGGAGTCGCTTGAATGGCGATAAAGCAAGCGAGCGGCCAACTCATCTTTGCCGTCTGCAAAAATGGCCGCTGTCACGTTGACTACATCGCCCAGAATCCGCCGCACGGGGTACAAACCAGCATCTATCTGAGGATCCACGTCTTCAATCACGACGCGCTTGCGACCATGTACTGCCTTCATTCCCACCCATCCCTCAAGGACGAAAGTTACGTCTGCAGCTTGGCAACTCAGGAGAGCAAAGATCGCCATGGATTCCTGAAATGGATGCAAGAGCAGCAGTAGTTAGAGATGCAATGCAGGAAATCCGGGTTGTTGTTCGGGTGTGGCGTAGTTGCCTGAAGATGGATGAAGATTGGAGGCGCGGGTCGGGATCGAACCGACGCATAAAGGTTTTGCAGACCTCTCCCTTACCACTTGGGTACCGCGCCCCGGCAAGGCTGCCAATCTGATGAGGTGTAACGCTCCCAATCCACCGTAGCCTTTCCAGCCTGGCGGCCGGAGGGCGGATTGGAGCGGGAGACGAGATTTGAACTCGCGACCCTCGCCTTGGCAAGGCGATGCTCTACCACTGAGCTACTCCCGCTTGTTGCAATATTAAGTATACAAATCGACCCGGCCTGGGTCAAACCCGGGCGTCATGCCGAGCCCGTGAATTTTCGACTGCCTGGAAGCGAAAATCGCGCGCCGCACTACCGAAAAAGAGACAGGTTGATTGCATCCGCCATCGCCTGATAGCCGGCATCATTCGGATGAAGGTGATCCGCTGATGCAAATCGCTGCAGCAGCCTGCCTGGGTGATCCGGATCGCGCACAACGGCGTCGAAATCCACCACGCCGTCAAACGCTCCACTCGTCCGAATCCACTGGTTCACAGCCTGCCGTATTTGCTCCTTGGCTTCTGTGTGGTAACCCGTTATTGGCACTCCTTCACAAGACATGATCGTCGATCCAATGACTCGGATATTGCGGGCATGTGCGCGGGCAATCAGCTTCTTGTATGCGCCGGTGATGTCTTCCACCGTCGGCGCGCCATTCGCAGGAGCAAGATGCAGATCGCCAAATGAAGCCCCGGGGAAGCCAATGTCGTTTGTGCCTTCTAACAGCACGATGTAGGCAATTCCCGGCACAGACAGCGCATCCCGATCAAAACGAGCTATACCTGAAGCGCCAAAGCTGGCGACAGGACCTTCGTGGAGCAGACGATTTCCAGCCAGACCTTCATTGACCACTGCAAACTGAGTGCCGCCGTGCGTCTCTTCCAGGCGTCGAAATAAATCGCTCGGCCACATGCGGTCGGCCTCCGGCGTGCTTCCATCGCCATCTACAGTGGAGTCTCCGAACGCCACAATGACGCGCTGGTTTGGCTGGGCCGGAACCAGCACGGTGCTTAGAAACACTGAGCTGTCGGACTCTTTTCCGCTTTGTATCGCTGCATCGTGCGTATGGTCGCCGCTGGCCGAAATCACCGCGCGCCTTAATGCCAGCCCATGCCCCGTCACGGAAGTGACAGGCTTGGGGAGGTATAGGCTTACGCTGATTTCTGCGCCATTCTTTACCGGAAAATCCACCGGATCACTCAGCGTTGAGGCGCCTGGCGGAATGAGAATCGACTCCTGCCCATCGAACTTCACGGCATGAATGGAATCCGGGACCACGCCGGCCGGACCTTGCGCTATTGCTATGCTGACACGCCCTAGCTGCAGCGGCGCGGAACCGAATTCATTGGAGAGACGAATGCGGATCTGCTTGCCGCCGACTGTTACAACAAGGCGCTCCCGCACGGTCTGATTGTTCAGGTTCGTGAGGGGTTCACTTGGATCCGGGTCCATGACCGACTGGCTCGCCGTCCAGGAGGCAATCCATTGGGGCTGCTTGGGCTGCTGACTCGCCGCGAAATGGGAGAGCAACACAAGAGGAAGGAGCAGAATAATCTTTTGGAATGCAGGACTCTGTTGCAGACGCTTCGCCCTTTCCATTGCTATTTCATCTCAGAATAGACAGACGGCCGCATGAATACTTCGTCTACCTTGTACTTCCCGTCGACTTGCTGGATAAGAGGTATGGCGGCCGTGCGATAGGGCGGAAACGCCGGATCGGAATGCAGTGCGCTCCAGTTTGTCTCGGCGGCTTGACGGCTGGGATGATCGAGGAGGTATACAAAGGTGTTTTCCCACGCAGGATCTTTGCTGTCGGCTACCCAATATCCGACGGCTTTGAGGCCATGCTTGGATTGCAGTTTGGAGACATCCTGGAAGATGGATTCGAGGTCAGAAGTCTTACCGGGCAGCGTGTGGTAGACCATTAATTCGAAGACGTGATCCGAGTCTGCTTCTACTACCTGCGGGTGGGGTATGCGGGCAGAAAAGAACGTGCCGGCGAGGAAAGAGATTAACGCAATCGCTGCCACGCCTGACATTTTCACCATTTTGCGGCTGAATGTCTGATGGGAAACATTGGTGGTGTCCACAGAGGCTCCTCGCAAGTCTGAGTTTCCAGAAAGTCGAAGCATATCGGAGCAGGCTGTGCCTGCCAAGAGATATCAGACTGCCGGGGGCACGAATCCGGCTGCTGTGGGCCTTGCCACGCTACCGTTTTCTACCTTCACAATTTCGCCGTCGCGCATGTGGAGGATGCGGTCTGCCACCTGGGCGGCCTCGGGGTTGTGTGTGATCATCAGCACGGTCTGGCCCAGTTCGCGGTTGGAGCGCTCAAGCATGTTGAGCACGGCTTCAGAGTTCTTCGTGTCCAGGTTGCCGGTGGGCTCGTCGGCCAGTACCAGGGCCGGACGGGTGATGAGCGCGCGGGCGATGGCCACGCGCTGCTGCTCGCCGCCGCTCAGCTCGGAGGGACGATGCTTGAGCCGGCCCTTGATGGAGAGCAGATCGCTGAGGTGGTCGAGGAACGGATGATCAAGCGGCTCTTTGCGACCGCTTACGGTGTAGGCCACTTCAATATTGCCCATGGCTGAGAGCGTGGGGAGCAGATTGAATTTTTGAAAGATGAAGGAGATGCGGTGCTTGCGCAGCCGGGTGCGTTCGGCGTCATCCAGTGTGGCGAAATCCACGCCGTCGATGACGATGCGGCCAGTGGTGGCCTGGGTGAGTCCGCCCAGCAGATAGAAGAGTGTGGATTTGCCGGAGCCGGAGGGGCCGACGATGGCGACGAACTCGCCGCGCTTGATGGAAAATGAGACGCCACGAACGGCGGGAACTTCAAGCCGGCCTGACCGGTAGGTCTTGGTCAGCTTTTCGGCAACAATCATGGGCGAATCAGTTGGGTCCGGCACATGCATGATTGTATATGGGTGGGAGACTATTCCTTGACGGCATCCATGATGGTCTTAATCGGCAGGAACATTTCCAATCCAGTATCACCCTCTTTAAATGTTTGGAAACCAAACTTGTCTTTATAATAAGTAGCTACTTTTCTATCGAGAGCATCCAGCGTCAAGGCGTAAAGACCGGCGTGTTGGGCAATTTTAGCTGTACGCTGGATGGCATCCATCATTAAGAGCTTTCCAATACCTCTCGATTGATAGTCCGCGTGAATGCCAATCATGCCTAAATACACCGCCGGAACCGCTTCTACACGTTCAAACTTCGCATCAGACGTGTTATCTAAATGCAAGGCAGACTCGTCTTTGGCCCCAAGCTTGTACGAAGTTAGAGACAGATAGTAATAGCCAATAACATCCTGTGATGTGCCATAACAAGCCACAAACACGCGCACCATAAACGCATCATTGTTTTTGCGTGCGTTATTACGACAGTAGTTCTGGATGGTTTGATTTGTGCAAACAAAAGCCCCTCTCCGGTGTTCACTGGAGAGGGGCTCTATACGAATCGCATCTAAATTGAATGCCAGTTCTTCCTGGCTCGCGGAGACGAGAGCAGGCTCTTTAGTTGAGTTGTCGGCTCCGGTGGATTTTTGCATGTTTGAATGAGCTTATTATACTCAGCCTCGCTGATTTCCTGCACAGCGGGAAACCGCCCCTCTTCAACTAATAATGCAGCCATCTCTCCTCCTTCTCGGCGCGTTATGTCGACATTGTCGACAATCTGACAGGCCGTCGCTTAATGAATTCAATACAACCCAAGTGTACATCGACTGTGCTTCAAACTTCAATAGAAGTATTCGATTCATGCCACACTCACATCACCATCAATTCGCTTCATTGCTGCAAGTTTGATAGATGCTTGCCATGATGCAGCCACCATGAGAATACGAGAGGCAACTGCAAACAGAGTAGCGCCTTCTCGGCTTGCCTAATTGTGCATTAAATCGTCCTATAGGCAAGAATATACTTGACTCATCAGACCTAATCGGCTAACGTAGATACATGAGCACGGAACCCAAGACGCTACAGCAAGCAATCATCTACTTCTCCAACCCTGATAACTGTGTGAGCTACATGGTAGATCGGCGCTGGCCGAACGGTGTTATTTGCCCTACCTGCGGTCGCACGGATGCGGCCTATGTACCCGCACGGCGCGTATGGCAGTGCAAGACGCGGCATCCTAAGAGCCAGTTCAGTGCCAAGGTCGGTACGGTTATGGAAGACTCGCCGATTGGCTTGGATAAGTGGCTTGCGGCAATGTGGCTGGTAGCGAATTCAAAGAACGGCGTTAGCTCTTGGGAAGTGCATCGCTCGCTGGGCATCACGCAAAAGACGGCGTGGTTTCTCCTGCACCGCATTCGTTTGGCAATGGGCCAGGATACATCAGAGCCTATGGGCGGCGAAGGGCCATTCGAAGTAGACGAGACTTTCGTTGGGCCTGATCCTCGCAAGATGCATGCTAACAAGCGGCAAGAACGGTACAAGGCTCTCAGCGCCCGTCCCAAGACTCCTGTAATGGGAATGCTTGACCGTGACAGCCGTCAGGTTCGCGCCAAGGTTGTGCCGAACGTCAAGCGCGAGACTTTGCAGGGAGCAATCCTAGACCAAATCCAGAAGGGATCAACTGTCTACACTGACCGCGCTACTGGCTATGACAATCTAGCCGCTCAAGAGTACATCCATGAGACGGTCAACCATGTGGAAGAGTATGTGCGCGGTCAGATTCACACGCAGGGCATTGAGAACTTTTGGGCGCTGATGAAGCGTGGCCTCAAGGGAACATACATTGCAGTCGAGCCGTTTCACTTGGACCGCTACATTGGGGAGCAAGTATTCCGCTACAACAACCGGGCAACAAAAGACAATCCGCTGACTGATTCGGATCGCTTCGCATTCGCAGTCACACAGATTGTTGGCAAGCGTTTGACCTACGCAGAGTTGACCGGGAAGGAGTTGAAAAAACCGGACGCTTTCTAAGCGAGAGGCGAAGCGTCAGGGACGGGGGCAGCGGAAGGTTTAGACTTCCGTTTCGTTCCTTTTTTGGGGCCGCGCTTCTTCGGATTAGATTCTGCTTTGGCGCGGTATGCTGACTCACGTCGCTTCATCTCTTCGTGAGATACGGACAGAACCGCTTCCACTACTTTTGTGAACGCTGCGTATTCGGCAGAGTGTCTCATCTACTCGGATTTTAACACTCTCTACTGTAAGGCTGCTGTAGCAACCGCTATCAAGTCGTCCGTCCAAGATTCAAGCACAGTCCTTCCCCCAGGAGTGTAGTTGTTTAATTGAAATACTCTTGTCCTGGGATGCCGCCCCGTGAAGTTCCCAGACCGAATTGCCTGTTCTGCGGTTTGCTTTTTTCGGTGCGCATAAAAATTTCTTACTTCCCTCAGATAGTTCGCGGGCGAATTTACGGCACCTAATGCCGCCGAAACCGTAGTTAGGTTTTGAATGTTTAGCCTTTGTGCGGCGCGGATGCATTGATCTGACGCGTACCACTTTGGCTCGTTGAGTCTTCCACCAGATAGGCTCATCAGTACAGGAACAACGTCTCCCCTGCTCTTGATTGTGGGCAAGCTAGTGCTGAGTCTTATTCCCCCAAGTGTTTCAGTCCTGCCGTAAGCCGAGAGAACGATCAATTCTCGGCAGAACCTTGCCCATGAGTCGTGAAGTCTAATAACTACCAGTTCGCCAGCGAAGTGGCCTTGGCGGTGATCAGTACTTGCGCCAAACCGCGAGAACTCCTCGCGAAGCCACTCGGCTTCCCAAGTGAACTTACGTAATATGTTCTCAAAGGCGGTTCGGCGCATGACTTAATCAATCGATTCGGATGTAAGAGCCCTTACAAATTCCGGGAATCTCACGCGCCGACTGGCAATTTTATGTGCAAAGTCTCGCGCTTTCCAGAACGCTACGAAAGGCTCTGGTGGCTCATCTGCGCCAGAGGTGACGGATGCAAGGGTCAGAAGATTATCTTGCACCTGCTCAATATTCGGATTGAGTACCTTTCGCTCTAGCACTTCTGTCGGCTTTATGTCTCCGCTTGGGATTCCAACCATAGAGTAAGCGACAGCACTAAAGAGCATGAGAAGTGGAGCAGGATTCATTATCGACGTTCCCTTGAGAAACGGTCCATAGGCATCCCTAATCTTGCTCATTACTGCATTGAAGTTAGGGACGGTCTGGGCATCAAAGCCAGAATCATATTTGTTGTAAAGTGTGTCTATTTTTGGCTGCCCTCCGTCCTTCACTCCCTCAAGCAAAACTCCGAACATTTCAGCGGTAAGAGAGTCATCCATCATTCGAACTCGTTCCCTGACGCTAAGAACGTCAAATTCCTCCCAAAAACTAGCCCAGGCCCTTGAAGCATTTCGAACGGCCCACTTGAACTCCCCCTGATACTTTCCGTGGCGCTTCTCTGGGGCGTTGAGAGTTACTGTGTAGGAGTTCAATCGCGCGAATACTTCGAGAACATCATCTGTGGATGCGTTAAGCAATTGGTCTACGGCAATTGCGTATCCAAGAAAACTCTCCTGCTGTTCAGGGGTAAGAGTGGAATACTTTTTACCGGCGAACTCAGAAGCTCGCTTTGAAAGAGCGAAACCATCCTCAGCAAAGCTCATAATCGCTCGAAGGCGCTGTTGGCCGTCTACCACTTCCCTAATTGATTTCTTAGTGACGACATCGACGCGAGTCCTCAGATAAACCTTAGGAATGGGCAACTGGCGAAGAATTGTATCAATCAGGAACGTTTTAGCGGCAGGACTCCACACGTCTCCCCTTTGAAAATCGGGGTTTAGTATCAGAGCCTTTTTTTGGTGCCATTCCAGAAAGTCCGAAACGCGATATTGTTCGAGAATTGAAGGCATCCAGTTCCTTGAGGGCACGAAGCCAGGTGTGAGATCGAAGGTTTCAATCATACGCGACCCCCTTGCGAGAAGTCGCGCACAATGCTTTCGCCAGCTCCAGCGCCGAAAACGGCACAAGCCAAGGATAGCAGAGTTGATGAGACAGGTATATTATTACCGTCCTATATTATTCGATTCATTGATCTTAATTCATTTTTATGGTGTTTACTGATTGTGCAATAGAGCCGGTGAAAGTGGTTACTTTCTATAATAAATTGAAATTTTTTCCTTTTTTTCATGCGGCTGGCTGGACTTGCTCCCGGAGCTGGAGCTTTGTTTTCTGGCGTTCTTCGCGGGACTGGGCTAGGGCGATTTTGGCGTTGGCGTGCGCGATTTTGGCTGCGGATAGCCGCTGCTGGTCTTCTGCGCGAACGGTCTGCATGACGACCCTGGCGGTGGCCAGCATGGCATTGCCATCTTTCGGCTTGATGACGCTGATGGCGATGCCGTGGTTGATGCAGGTGGCGTAATCCTTAATATCCTGAATGGAGGCGAGATCAGGAAGGTTGGCGAGATAGTTCTCGGCGGCGATGTCAGCGGATTGGTAGTCGGAGACGTTGAGGCCTTTGCAATCTGCAATGGCGCGGTTGCGGGCCTGGCAGCAGCGTTGAACGGCGGGGTTGCGGGTTTCCTTGTGAATGCATGGACGTGCGTGGCGCATGATGGGTCTCCTTTGGACGGGAAAAACAGAAAGGCCGCGCGGGTGCGCGGCCTTCTGTTTTGCTCTCTATGTCTATTGTCTACAAATGGGGGAAATAATGTGCAAAGTGCGCGAAAAATCTTGACCTTTAGAATGAGTGGGTTAGAAAATATTTTCGGCGCGGGGGCTTGACAAGATTTCCACAGGGGCTGACTGAGAGGTGTGGGGCCCACCCTTGCGACAAAAACAACTACGTCGCAAGAATCCGCCCACACGGCTTTTGTGGCGCTACTGGGGAAAGCAACCACAAGAACAACCGCAGATCCTTCGATGCCCTCACCCCAGCGACGAAGACCTGTCGCCCGGAGGCCCCGATTCGCCTGAAAAACGGCTACGCTCAGGATGTCAGGCTTCAATAGGGACGCGAGTGGAAGCGCCGTCCCGCCCTTCCCTACCCCATCGCACAAAGATCGCACGCGGGTGACCCAGTGGCGCGATGAAACTGCGCCAAGGATGGGGCATCCGCCCAGTGTGGTAGTAAAAGGGCGCTAAAGCTGTCCAGAATCGGGCAAAAACGGGCAATTTCGGGAGAAATACCCATAAAAGCCAACAAAACTTGTGGAAAAGCCTGCTTTTTGCCTTGACTTTGAGTACCTTCAGGCCGCATGGTGTTGAACGGTAGGGTTCTCCGGACCCGCATGAATACAGGGGTTTCGTTCACACGTTGCCTCAGTCGACTCCCTCCATGCGGTCCCGGCGCGAGCGGTCTTGAAGTAAGTGGAAGGACACTGCGGCGAGCGGAAGCCCAAGGCAACATTTTGATCTTAAGGAGAATACGCATGGCATCTGGATTGACGAAAACCGCATTGACTCGCCACCTGGCAGAGAAGCTGGAATTGACCAACAAGCAGGTCGGAACCTTCCTGGACCTGTTGGCTGAGACCGCCATCAAGGAAACGAAGAAGAACGGTGTCTTCGTGATCCCCGGCATTGGCCGCTTGAAAAAGGCAGAGCGCAAGGCGCGCATCGGCCGCAACCCACAGACGGGCGAAGCCATCAAGATCAAGGCGAAGACCGTGGTGAAGTTCACTGTGGCGAAGAGCGCGAAGGACATTATCGCGCCCCCGAAGAAGTAGTTTCAGGTTCGTATGAAGAAGCGGGAGAGGCCAAGGCCTCTCCCGTTTTACTTTTGGTGCGATGTTGATGGTTATTCAGCGGGCGGGGCGGTGGGGAAGAAAGCATGCGCGACGAGCGAGAGGCCGAAACTGATGAGATAGGCGCGGCCGAGGAGGGTTGCGTCATAGCGCCACCAAAGAATGGCTGTGGTGAGAAAGACACCGATGGGGGTGAGCTCTGCGAGGACTGCTCGCAGCCAGTGGGTGGGGCGCGGCCCGATGGGGAGAGTGGAGCGCAGGCACGGGATGAGACGCGGCACCGATTGCAGATAAGCCTGATAAGGCGCGCCTAATTTGTTGCCGAGGAATTTTTCTTCGCCGAGGATGAGGCGGAGATCAAAGAACGGGACGAGGATGAGGACCAAGACCGCTCCCGAGACGGGCATGGCGAAGGCCATGGCGGCAACCATGAAGATGACGCCGAGGTAGAGCGGGTTGCGCACGTAGCGGTAAGGCCCGCTGGCCATGACCCTGCCGGCGTTCATGCTGGCGGCGTGAACGATGCCGGGGTCAAGATACGCGGTTCCCCAGACGCGGAGCCACACGCTGAGCGCGGCGATGAGCGTGGCAAAAATGATGACGATGGGCGTGGCGTAGGCAAAGCTCACCACGCCGAGGCGGCTTAGCTCAAGCGCAAGCCATTCGAGAAGCGAGATACGGCGGCCGAGATTCCAGTATTCGATCCATGGAGACCAGAAGCCGAGAATCACAAGGACAACGTGGATGATGACGCGGAGACGGAATTCAAGTGCGGATGCGCGCATAGGTTTCTCTATAGGCTATACGCGCAGGGCCTGTCGGGTTTCAATCAGCGCGCAGAGCGACCATGGGATCGACGGCGGCGGCGCGGCGGGCCGGGATCCACGCAGCTGCGAGCGCGACGATGAGCATGAGCGCGGGAACGGCGAAGAGCGTGACTGGATCGAAGACGCCGACCTCAAAGAGGAAGCTGCGCAACAGGTGGCCCAGAGCGATGGTGGCAATGATGCCTGCTGCACAGCCGATGGCAGCCATCAGAAGGCTCTGGCGGACAACATCCATGACGATTTGCCAGCGCTGCGCGCCGAGAGCGAGGCGGAGGCCGATCTCACGCACGCGCCAGCTGACGAGATAAGCGATGAGGCTGTAAACACCGACCGCACCGATGATGAGCGCGAGCGCGCCGAAGCCAAGAAGCAGGACGGCGAGTGCGCGGGGCGCAGCGACGGAAGATGCGACGACTTCATTGAGCGTGCGGACGCGGGTGACAGGAACGAAGGAGTCGATGCCGTCGACGGCGCGGCGCAGGCCGGCAGCGGCCTCTGAGGGTGTGGCCTGGCCGCGCATGAGCGCGAACATTACGGGCGGCGTGCGCTCCGGCGTGATGGGCAGATAAATCTGATTGCTGTATTCGTCTCCGAGACTTCCATCGCGCGTGTTGCGTACGACGCCGACGATTTCCACGGCCTTCTCGGGATACCAGACAGCGGGGAGGGTTTCATCCGTGAGGTTGAGTAAGTGCTTGCCTATAGGATTTTCATTCGGCCAGAGGCGTTCCGCCATGTGCTCGTTGATGACGGCAGCGCGTGTAGTGCCAGACAAGTCCTGCGTGCTGAGCAAGCGTCCGCGCACAAGCTTCAGGTCGAGCACATCAAAGTATTCGGGGGTTACGTTGCGGCTGGTGCCAAGCTGTGCGTTTGCTTGTGCGTTGCGGGGATGGTTTTCCGCATCGAAGGCGTAATTGCTGTCGCTTCCGTTGAGTGGCAGCGCATCGGTAAGTGCTGCCTTTTCGACGCCGGGGATGCCGCGCATGCTGGAGGTAAGTGCAGTGAAGAAGGAACTGCATAGTCTTCCCGACCATTGCGGAGGCGCATGCGGCGCTTTGCAGGCGTTGGAGTCGACCGAGACTTCGGCCGAGACGATACGGTCGGTGCGGAAGCCGGGATCGACCTGAGAGAGCTTGTAAAGGCTGTGGAGGATGAGGCCTGCTGCGGTGACGACCACGACGGAGAGAGCGATCTGTGCGATGACGAGAATCGTAGATGCGCTGAAGCGCGAGCCTTTGCCCATGAGGCTGCGGCTGCCGAGGCGCAGAGACTCGAGGAGGTTGAGTGAGGCCATGCGGATGGAGGGAATGATTCCGAAGAGCAGGCCTGCCAGGACCGATGCGCCGAGGGTGAAGAAAATGTCGGAGGGGCGAAGCGAAATGGTTTCGATGCGGGGTGTGCCTGCGGGAAGCAGGTGTACGAAGAAGTGGAGACTGAAGAATGCAGCGGCGAGACCGATGATGCCGGCGGTGAGCCCGAGGACCACGCTTTCTGAAAGGAACTGCTGAATGAGCCGGCGTGAGGATGCGCCGAGCGCACCGCGTACGGCGATCTCGCGCTCGCGGGAGGTGGCGCGGGCGAGCATCATGTTTGCGACGTTGGCGCAGGCGATAAGGAGGATGAGGCCCACTGAGCCGAAGAGCAGCAAAAGACGCGGGCGCATATTGCCGGTTTCGGATTCAAGCAGCGGGACGACGGTCATGTCGGATACCCAGGTATCGGGCATTTGCCATGGAAATTGAAGCACGGCGATGCCACGCAGACGGCGCAGTTCAGCCTGCGCCTGTCCAGGCGCGACGCCTGGAGCGAGACGGCCCAAGATATGGAGGGCGAAAGAATTCCAGGGATCGTAGACATCGGTGCGTTTGTAGGAGACGGGGATGAGGAAGTCGGTGTCTGCGTAAGGAAAGCGCACGCCGGCGGGAAGTATGCCGATGATGCGGCGGGAAACGCCGTCGATACGCAGCGTACGGCCGAGCGCAGAGGGCGCGCTGGCAAAGCGTCGCTGCCAGTAGCCGTAGCTGAGGATGACGTCGTTATCCTGGCCGAGGACTTCGTCGTCTTTCGAGAAGAACTGACCAAACGCAGGATGAATGCCGAGCGTGTCAAGCGCATTGACGGTGATGGTTGCGCCGAAGACGCGCTCGGGTATATCGGAGCCGGTGATATTGGACTCGATGTTGTCGCCGAAGCCGGCGATGGAGGAGAATGCACGAGATTCCTCGCCGAGCGCGCGAATGAAGCCCTTGGGCAAAACGCCGAAGGTGTTTCCCGTGACGCGCATGAGGCGATCCTGCTGAGCGTACGGGAGTGGGCGGAGCAGGATGGAATCGACCAGCGTGTAGATGACGGCGTTTGCGCCGATGCCGAGGGCGAGCGTGAGCACGGCGGTGAGGGTGAAGCCGGGAGATTTGCGCATCTGGCGGAGTGCGAAACGGACGTCCTGCAGGATGCCTTCAAGGACTGGCAGCGTGGCGCGATCGCGGTAGGCCTGGCGGGCTTGTTCTTCGCCGCCGAGCTGAATGAGTGCCTGGCGGCGAGCTTCTTCCGCAGGAAGGCCGGCGCGGAGATTGTCTTCCGTATGCATGGCGATGTGCTCGGAAAGCTCGGTGTCGATTTCCGCGCGCGTGTGGCCGATTTGCAGCGTAGCGAAGAGGCGCACGATCCAGGCTCTTAATTTGCGCATGATTCTCCTATTCAGTCCTCAATGCGTCGGTTGGATTGACGGAAGCGGCTCGCCGGGCAGGGATCCAGCAGGCCAGCAGCGCGACACAGCATAAGAATGCCGCAGACGCCGTGTAAATCAACAGGTCCGCTGCGCCGCTATTGAGCAGGGCAGACTGTGTGCCCATTGCCGAGTTGGTGTAAGAGAAGCCGGCGACCGCTCGCGCTAAAGCTACGGCACAAAGCATGCCGGCGGCGACACCCGCTACTGTGACGATCATTCCTTTGCGCACAACCATACGCAGCACATGGGACGGTTGTGCGCCAAGAGCCATGCGCACGCCGATTTCCTGCGTGCGCTGAGCCACCCAGAATGCCATGACGCTATAAAGTCCCGCGGCTGCAAGCAGAATGGCAATGCCGCCCATGACGGCCATGACAGTGGCGGCAATCTTCTGCGGATAGAGCGATGCGCCGATGAATTCCTTGAGTGGCGCAGCGTCGAAGACCGTGACATTGGGATCGATTTCGTGAGATTTTGTGCGCAATGTGGTCAGCACATTGTTCAGGTTTCCACGCGCACGAACATAAAATGCCAGATTCATGTCGGCGCGATAAATCTGGCGGAAAGGCACGTAGAAATAGGGCGTCGCGCCTTCATTGAGGTAATGGTATTTCGAATCCCTGGCTACTCCCACAACACGGAACGTATCTCCCCAGCCCTTGATCTTTTTGCCGATGGGGTCGCGGCCGGCAAAGAAGCGCTTCGCGAAGGATTCGTTCACGATGATCGATCCAATATCCTTCGTTTCGTTGTCGTCCTCGGTAAAGTTCCGGCCTTCCACAACAGGAATGTGCATCAGCGGCAGATATCCGGGCGAGATCACGTTGCGGAAGATGTTCATGTTCTCTCCGAGATGTCGCGGGTAACCCTCAATGTCGAGTTCTTCCCACCAGCTAGGCTCAAAACCGAGCGGTACGCCGTCGGAATATGCAACGTCGGTTACCCCTGGAGTCGAAGCCATTTGCTCCGCCAGCTTTCGGCAGAATTCCTTGCGATGCTGTACGTCATATCCGTTGGTGTTGAGGTAGAACTGGCTCAGCAGCACGCCATTGGGATCGAATCCCGGGTCGACATGCATTGTTTGCTCAAAGGCGTGCGCAAAGAGCCCGGCACCCACAAGCGTGATGAGAGCCAGCGCAACCTCCGCCGTTACCAACGCGGAATGCAGGCGGTTGCGCGAACGGCCTGCGGTTCCTGAACGCCCGCCATTGTTGAGGCGCGAGCTGAGGTTCAAGCGGCCCACCTGAAGCGCAGGCAATAATCCCGCCGCGAGCGCCGTGAAAATGCATAGCCCCGCAGTGAATGCAATGACTGCAAGATCAGGCCGTGCATCCGCTGCAATCAGCGCCTGTGAAGGCCCGGGCGGCATGAGCAGCTTAAGCGACCGACCGAGCAGCGGCGTGGCTGCAATGCCAAGCAGTGCACTGCATGCGGTGAGCAGCAGAGTTTCTGTAAGTACCTGGCGGATTAGCCGTCCGCGTCCGGAGCCCAGTGCAAGGCGCGTGCTGAATTCCTTCTCGCGATTGGCCGCACGCGCCATCAACAGATTTGCAACATTGACGCATACGATGAGCAGGACCAGAATGCTGACGCCCATAAGAATGCGCAATGGTCCGGCGAGAAGGCCCTGCGGGCCGTGCGGCGACTCCGCCAGTGGCAGCAGAGTTGCGCTCATGCCCTGGCTCACATCGGCATTTGCGATGGCCATGCGATCTGCGAGCGCCTTCAGTTCCTGACGTGCCTGAGGCAGGCCGACACCGGGCCGAAGGCGTGCGATGCCCAGCATGTTGCGGTTATGGCGGTCACGCAGCATCCATTCATTCACACTGTTGAGTGTGGGCTGCTGCATGTAGGGAATCCAAAGATCGTAAGAAACTACAGGCAACGATCCGTGAAACTGCGGAGCCGCCACTCCCACCACGGTGAGTTCGTGCTGGTTGACGCGGATCGTCTTGCCGACGATAGAGGTGTCCGCGCCAAGATGGGAGCGCCAGTAGCGATCACTGACGACCACGATAGGGAAGCTGTTCACCGTATCGGTGTATTCCGTGGGAAGAAACAGGCGGCCTATTTCAGGCTTTACCCCGAGAACGGCAAAGAAGTTGCCGCTTACTAATTCTCCCCATACGCGTTCGGCATGATCTTCACGGCCCACGCTAAAGGCATTGGGGCGTGATACCGCAACGCCGTCAAGAAGCTTGAGATTCTTGCGGAAGTCAATGAAGTCCGGATAGGAATTCGGTACCAGTTCTCCATTCGGTGTAACGGATTCCAGAACGACAAGCCGGCCTGGATCGGTGACACCTCCTAGCGGCTGCAGAAGGACGGAGTTGATCCATGAAAACGCTGTTGCGCTCGCGCTTATGCCGATTGTCAGCATGAGCACGGTGGAAATCGTGAATCCTGGAGATTTGTGTATTTGGCGCAGCGTGAACCGGACATCCTGCAGGATGCTTTCGAGGATAGGGAGCGTGGCGCGGTCGCGATAGGCCTGGCGAGCTTGTTCTTCTCCGCCGAGCTGGATGAGTGCCTGTCGGCGAGCTTCTTCCGCAGGAAGGCCGGCACGGAGATTGTCTTCTGTGTTCATGGCGATGTGCGCGGAAAGCTCGGTGTCGATTTCCGAACGTGTGTGTCCGATATGCAGCGTAGCGAAGAGGCGTATGATCCAGGCTCTGAGTTGGCGCATGATTACTCCTGTGCGGGCGCGAGGAAGCGCGCGAGGATGGCAGTGGTCTGCTCCCATTCAGCGGCGGCTTTGCGGGCCTGGCGCTGGCCGGTCTTGGTGAGCTCGTAGAATTTTGCTTTGCGGTTATTGTCGGATGCGCCCCAGCGTGAGCGGATGTAGCCTTCCTGCTCCAGCTTGAGCAGGGCGGGATAGAGCGTGCCGTAGTTGAGCTGAAGCTTGTCGCCACTGGTCTGCTCAATGCGGCGAGCGAGGCCGTAGCCGTGCTGTGGGCCTATGGTCTCCAGAGTTGTGAGGACCATAAGAGCCAGTGTTCCCTGCCAGACATCAGATTTTCCGCCCATGCGCGTTCTCCTATGGTAATCCAATAGAAGAGACGATACACCGATTCCTATGGGGAAGCAATACGAAAGATTTGGGATACTCATTCAGCGTCAAAGGCGGATGGAAAAATAGCTGTGTTAGCCTGACGCCAGTTCACTTTCATATTGGTTTCCGGAGAATGCCCATGCGTTCGTGTCTTTTGATCCTTGGCGGTATGTTTTTTGCGGCTATGCCTGCGATGGCACAAGTACCAGCAGATTTGCCTTCATCTGTGCAGGGTCAGCTACCGTCGCTTATAGAGACATACAAGCATCTGCACCAGAATCCCGAGCTTTCGCACCATGAGGAGAAGACCTCGGCTTACCTGGGGGGGGAGTTGCGGAAGCTGGGCTATACGGTGACGGAGCACGTGGGCAAGTACGAGGACGGGACACAGGCATTTGGGATTGTGGCGGTGCTGGAGAATGGCGCGGGGCCGCGACTGCTGATTCGCTCCGATATGGATGCGCTGCCGGTGGAGGAGAAGACGGGGTTGGAGTATGCCTCAACTGTGAAGACGACGAATGCGCAGGGGCAGAATGTAAGCGTGATGCATGCGTGCGGGCATGACATCCATATAACGGTACTGCTGGGGACGGCGCGGGAGATGGCGGCGCGCAAGAGCAAGTGGCATGGGACTCTGATGCTGGTGGGGCAACCGTCAGAGGAAACGATTGATGGCGCGAAAGCGATGCTGACAGACCATGTCTATGAACGATTTGGGAAGCCGGATCTGGTTTTGGCAGAACACGTGACGAACAATTTTGCGGCGGGAACCATTGCGGTGAAGAGCGGTACGCTGATGGCCGGTGCGACAAGTGTGAACGTGACGATTCGGGGAGTTGGGAGCCACGGTTCAGCGCCGCAGACAGGCAAGGATCCGATTGTGCTGGCGGCGGAGTTTATTCTGGCGGCCCAGACGATTGTGAGCCGGCAGATTGATCCTCAGACGCCAGCAGTTGTTACCGTGGGCACGATTCACGGTGGGACGAAGAACAACATTATTCCCGAAGAAGTGACGATGGGGCTGAGCCTGCGATCGTTTTCCGATGAGATTCGCGCGAAGATGGTAAGCGAACTTGATCGCGAGGCGAAGGGATTGGCGGAGGGGTATGGGATTCCCGCGGATCGCATGCCGACAGTGAAGGTGTTTGAAAATACACCTGCCACCATCAACGATCCTGGGCTCAACGCAAAGATCAGAGCGAGTGGCGAAGCAGCGCTGGGCAAGGAGAATGTGCGGGATGCGCTGCCACTGATGGGCAGCGAGGATGTGGGACAGTTCTCGCTGGAGGGGAAGATTCCGGCGGTGATGTTCTGGGTGGGCGGCGCTGACGCACAGAAGCTGGAAGAGAGCCACAGGACGGGAGTTTCGCTGCCGAACAACCACTCGCCGCTGTTTGCGCCGGTTTATGAGCCGACGATTCGAACGGGCGTGACGGCGGTGACGGCGATGGCGCTGGACATATTGAAGTGATGCGCTGTTTCGAAAGCGCTACTTTGACGGATCGACGAGCGCTTGATAGACGGCGGCGTGGGTCTTGTATTCGAGTGGGTGATTGTCCGGACTGGTCATACGCTGGATCATGCCGACGAAGACGATGTCGTCGGTGGGATCGACCCAGAACCAGGTGCCTGCTGCGCCATCCCAGAAGAATGTGCCCTTGCCGTCGGTGAGGTCCGCCTCGGGAGGGTCAAACATGACGGCGACGTTGTACCCATAGCCAAAGCCGGGGCGCATCTGCGATAGACCAATGCCGAATTGGCCGTTTGTGCCGTTGATGACGGCCTCGGACACATGATTGGTGGACATGAGTTTCACAGTGGAAGGCGCGAGAATGCGCTTGCCGTTAAGCGTGCCGCCATTGCCGAGCATGGATGCGAAGCGGTAGTAGTCCTCAATGGTGGAGACGAGGCCGCCGCCTCCGGAAGGCATGGTTGGCTGCGCAGTGTAATCGGTGGGGATACCGTTTTCCGTGGGCAGGGCGACGATCTGCTTCTGAGTGTCGTCGTAGCGGTAGTTGGTGGCGAAGCGCTTGCGGTTATCGGCGGAAACATAGAAGGCGGCGTCTTTCATGTCGAGCGGCATGAAGATATGGTCGCGCATGAAGTCGGGAAGGGACTGGCCGGAGAGCTTTTCGACGATGTAGCCCTCAATATCCATCGACATGCTGTACAGCCAGCCTTTGCCCGGCTGGTAGTTGAGCGGAATTGTGGCAATCTTGTCGACCATCTCCTGAAGATTCTTTGATTGCTGTACGTTCAGGTCGGTGTACATCTTCCCTACGAGCCCTTTGCCGGACCACGAATAGGAGAAGCCAGCTGTGTGCGACATCAGTTCGCGCATGGTGGGCGTGTGATCGGGATCAACCAGAATCATCTTGCCGCTGGCATCAACACCATTGAAGACCTTGAGGTGCGCGAATTCAGGGATGAACTTTGAGATGGGATCGCTGGGCAGCCACTTACCTTCTTCGTAGAGAATCATCATGGCCACGCCGGTGACGGGCTTGGTCATGGAGTAGTCGCGGAAGATAGTGTCAGTGGTCATGGGCGTGCCGGTGGCGAGATCGCGCTTGCCGTAGGTGCGGAAGTCGACGACTTTGCCGTGGCGCGCGAGAAGCGTGATGGCGCCGGAGAGTTGCTGGTGGTCGACTTCATCCTGAATGAGCGCGTGCAGGCGCTCGAGCCGCTCGGAGGAGAAGCCAACGGACTCGGGCTTGACCACGGTGAGGTCGAGAGTTGTGTGCGTTGGCGCTGGAGTATGCGCAGGCTGCTGTGCTGGAAGAGAGATAGCGACGGCGACGAAGAAGGCGCAAGCAGCAATGGTGGAGTAGCGATTCGGCATGTGTTTTCTCGGGTGGTGAATAGCGAAACCTTTATACCAGAGCTACGGCGGAGATGCCGATGAGCTTGGAGCGCACGCGAAGACTGCCGGCTGATTCCCTACAATAGAAAGCTGCATGAGTGAGATTGAAGACAATCCGATTGCCGTTGATACGATTGCGGCGATTTCTACTCCGCCGGGGCGTGGCGGGATCGGGATCGTGCGGCTGAGCGGGCCGGAGGCGGCGGAGATTGGCGTGCAGCTTGTGCGGCTGCGGCAGCCGCTGGAGCACGCGCGCGCGCGGCTGGCCGATGTGCTGGACGCAGATGGCACGGATGCAGAGCGAATTGATGAAGCGATGGTGACGTACTTTGCCGCGCCAAACTCGTATACGGGCGAAGAGCTTGTCGAGATTGCAGCGCATGGCTCACCGGTGGTGCTGGAACTGTTGTTGCGGCGCGGCCTGGAGCTCGGTGCGCGATTGGCGGAGCCGGGCGAGTTTACGCAAAGGGCATTTCTGGCGGGAAAGATTGATTTGACGCAGGCGGAGGCGGTGCGCGACCTGATTGACGCGCAGACGCTGACGCAGGCGCGGGCAGCGGCGAGCCAGATGGGCGGCGCGTTGAGCCGGCGCGTGGGGCCGCTGAAACAGGACCTGGTGGAGTTGATTGCGCTGCTCGAGGCGGGGATTGATTTTGCCGAGGACGATGTGGAGGTAACGGGCCCAGATGAGATTGCTCGACGGATTGGCGAGCTAACTCCGCCGCTTGAGGCTCTGGCGGGGTCGTTTGCGCGGGGACGAATTGTGCATGACGGATTGACGCTGGCGATTGTGGGCAGACCGAATGTAGGCAAGAGCTCGCTTTTCAACCAGCTTGTTGAGCGCGATCGGGCGATTGTGACGGCGACGCCGGGCACGACGCGTGACACGGTATCTGAGCGGATTGCGCTGGACGGAATTCCGCTCGAACTGGTGGACACGGCCGGCTTGCGCGAGGCGCGCGAAGAGGCAGAGCAGATGGGCATTGCACGCAGCCGGGAGGCGCTGGCGGATGCCGCTCTGGTGCTGATCGTGCTGGACTCAACGCAGTCTTTGAACGCGGAAGAGCGCGAGCTGTTGCGCGCGGTGGAGGGGCGCGCTGCACTGATCGCGGCCAACAAGAGCGATCTCAAGAGTGAGGCTGCCGCAGAGATGACGGAGTTTGCGAATCTTCCCGTTGTTGCAACGTCTGCGCTGACGGGCGAAGGGATTGCTGAACTGCGCGAACGAATTGTGACGCTGGCGACCGGGGGCGCGGCGAGTGAGCCGGGGATGCTGACCAGTCTGCGGCATCACGGGGCGGTGACGACGGCGATTTCAGCACTGAAGGATGCTTCAGGAGCGAATGAGAGTGGCATTCCGCACGAGATGATTCTGATTGATCTTTACCGTGCATTGTGGGCGCTGGACTCGCTTACCGGGCAGACCACGCCGGACGACATTTTGAATCTGATTTTCTCGACATTTTGTATCGGAAAATAAAACTACACATCATTGAATTGAGTCTCATATGATCTCATATTACCGAGTAAGCATAATTTATTCAGTAATATACATATCTCATCTAGTCTCATTCAAAGCGGATATGATCTGCGCACGCGACAAGTCGGGATTTTCTTCATGGACCTCGAGGACAGCCATAACTTCGCTCAAATCACTGCACTCTCCAGGGAGACTCGCTACATCCATCTCGCAAAGCGAGCGCGAAAAGCTCCACTCAGCAGATGACGTCCCCGCACAGTAGTAAGCAGCTGAATAGTTCCCTGGTGTACCCGTGCCAAAGGAAGCCGCACCGAACATGAAGAACAACTGTGTTGAAAACGCATTGCAATCTTCGCTCCCGGCACCCCAAGCAGTGCAGAGCCTGATTGCTTAATAACCGAAAATCAGAATTCAGAAATTGACGTATTCACTGGTTGCAGCGCCGCTAGGGCGCTAAAAGCCCTCTGGCGTATGCGAGCGACCTCAAGGAAAGGAAATAGTCAAAGCGTGCATTTACCGCATCTACGGATGCCTGCGTGCTCTGAAGCTGCGCCTGACTCAGCTCGACTATAGAACTGAGGCCAAGCTGGTAGCGAGTATGGGCTAAGTTGAGAGCTTGTGTCGTCTCTTTTTCAAAGTTCTGAGTGACTCCGATGCGCTGATAAGCCGTCTGCGCAGCGAGAGCAGCAACGCGGACGTCACGCGAGATTGAATTGCTGAGGTCCTCCTGGCGCTTTTCGTCGGCCTCTTCACGCAAGTGCGCTTCTTTTGTCTCTGCGGAGATGCGGAAGCCGGTGAAGAGCGGCAGGCTGAGGTTGACGCCTGCCGCCGCGTACCAGTTCTGGGTGAAGACTCCATCGGGCCGGACGGGGGTGACACCGCCGATGGCGGCGGCCGAGATGGAAGGAAGGCGCTGCTCCTGCTGGGCGCGGGCGAACTTCTGGTCAGCCTGCGTCTGAAAGCCGGCAGCAGCAAGGTCAGGGCGCTGAGCGTGGGCCTCGACGATGAGCGCATCGGTCAGTGCAGGTGGAGGCGAGATGGATTCGGAGTCTTCAGCGGCGCGGTAGTTGGAGTCAGGCGTGGCAAGGAGCGCAGCGAGTACAGCGCGGGCGGAGGCGACGGAGTTTTCCGTATCAAGCTGGAGGAGTTGCGCCTGGGACAAATCAGCCGCGGCGATGTTGAGATCGAGCGTGCTCTTGAGATTGCTCTTAGTCAATGCCTGGGTGAGATTGAGGACATCCGTGCGGGTCTGCACGGTTGCTTTTGCCACGTTGAGAAGTGACTGCGCATCGAGCAGGCGATAAAAAGCCTGGTCTGTGGCAAGAAGAATGTCCTGCTCGGTGGCGAGTGCGGATTGCTGCTGCGCTTTTTCACGCAATTTGGCGTTGAGAATGAGGTTGTGTGTGTGACCGAAGTCAGTGATGAGCTGTGAGAGCGTGCCGCCTGCTCCGGCATGGGTGTAAAGCGTGGAGGGATTGAGCGTGCCGGCGCCGATGCGGGTGGCGTCCTCAGCCTTCACTGCGGTGAGGTCAGCGTTGATCTGCGGGAGCTCTGCGGACCGTTGCTCGCGCGTTTGCTGCGCGGAGGCAAGGGCGACGAGATGTGCCGCGGTGATGCGGGGATTATTTTTGAGCGCCAGCTGTTCGGCCTGGGTGAGGGTGATGGGCGTCTCCGCCGGTGAGGAGCCTACCGGCTGCGGTGTCTGCGCAGGTGCCAGGACGGTAATTGCCAGAAGTGCAAGTGCGGATATATGAAATCGCATTATGCCACTGCCTTTCCGTGTCTGGCTTCAAGACGCCTGTGAATGAGCAGATATGCGCAGGGAACGAGGAAGACCGTCACGATACCGGAGACGGTAAGTCCGCCGAGGATAGCGCGGGCCAGTGGCGCATACTGCTCGCTGCCCGCCTCCAGCGCGAGCGCCATGGGAATGAGGCCGAGCACCGTCGCGAGCGTTGTCATCAAAATGGGGCGCAGACGGACTTTACAGGCTGTGATGATGGCTCGCTCCAGAGGCTCACCTGATTTACGCAGCTGGCCAATGAACTCGACGATCAGGATGGAATCGGAGACGACGATGCCGGTCATCATCAGCACTCCCATGAGGCTCATGATGTTGAGCGTGGTATGCGTGGCCAGCAGGAATAGCAGCACGCCGGAGAGACCTGGAGGGACGGCGAGAAGAATAATAAAGGGATCGAAAAACGATGCGAACTGCGCCATGAGGATGAGAAAGACAAGCACTACGGAGAGAATGAGCCCGATGGCGAAGGAACGGAAAGACTGGTTCATACTGACGCTGGAGCCGCGGATGGACAGGCGCGTTCCAGCGGGCGGATGCGAAGCACTGACGATCTGATTCACGGCCTTGCCGACTCCGGTGAGATCTTCTTTTTCCGGCATTACATAAATGTCAAAAACGCGCCGCAGTTGATAATGGTCCACCTCGGTCGGGGTGTTGATAGCGCGAATCGAAGCAACACTTTCAAGTGGAGCTGTGTTCTTCCCATCTGCCGAGCGCAGCGGAATTTGTTTGAAGTCTTCCATGGTCTTCACCTGCGTTTCCGGATATTGCACAGTGAGCATGTAGTTGTTGCCGTTTTTGGGATCGACCCAGTAGCTGGGCGCGACCATGCCATTGGAGGTCATGGCAGTGATGACGTTATCGACGATCATCTTTGGCGTGAGGCCTTGCAGGCTGGCGCGCTCACGGTCAATGTTGAGCGCGAGGCCAGGGTAGTCGATGTCCTGTGGGATGAGGACATCGCTGACGCCAGGAACGGCGCGGAATTTGCGGCCGAGTTCTTCCGCTGTCTGATATCCGCCATCCATGTCATTGCTGCTGACCTGCACATCAAAGGGAGCAGGCAGTCCCTGGTTGACGATGGAATCGACGAGACCGCCGGACTGGAAGTAGGTCTGCACATCGGGAAGATTTTGCGCGAGCTTGCGGCGGACGCGCTCCATGTATTCAAAGCTGCTGACGGAGTGTTCTTCCTTCAGGCTGACCTGCACAAAGGCGGTGTGCATGCCGGAGTTGGAGGTGTAGATGGCGGAGAGATCGGGCGTGACGCCGATATTGGAGACAATCATGTTGAGATCCCTGGGGGAAACGACGGAGCGTATCTCGTCTTCCACACGGCCAACGTAACGGTCGGTCATTTCAATGCGCGTGCCGGAGGGGGCTTTCACGTTGATGAGGAACTGCCCGGAGTCTGTACGTGGGAAGTATGCCTGCCCGACGAAGGGAAAGAGACCGAAGGTCAGCACGACAAAGACAGCAAAGACGGCAACAACCTTGACAGGACGCGCAAGACAGTAAGTGATGGCGGTGTCGTAATGTCTCTGCATCCAGACAAAGGCCTGGTTGAAACGATAGATGACGAGCGTGAAGAGATTTCTACGGCCATGGCCGCTGCTCATGTGCTCTGGAGCAGGATCGTCAGATTGCGCGGCAGAATGTTCGGCATCGTGGCCCGAGTGGCGGATGAAGCGCGAGCAGAAGAGCGGCACCACAGTCATGGCGACGAAATAGGAGCACATGAGCGCGATGACGACGGCCATTGCGAGTGAACTGAAGAGGTATTTGCTGATGCCAGTGAGCAGCACCACGGGGAAGAAGACGATTGAGGTGCTGCAGGATGCGGCGAGCACGGCAAGCTGCACCTCGCGGCCACCCTCCTGCGACGCTTTGACGCGGTCGGGCGTCATTTCAAAATGGCGGAAGATGTTTTCCAGCACAACGACAGAGTTGTCAATGAGCCTTGAAAGCGCCAGCGCAAGACCGCCCAGGACCATCGTGTTGATCGAGCTGCCGAAGGCGTCAAGCACGAGAAATGTTGCGAGACACGAGATCGGGATGGAGAGCAGAACAGCAACAGTGGCGCGAACGTTACCGAGGAAGAGCAGGATCATAAGGCCGGTAAGCGCCAGGCCGATTACTCCCTCGCTGATGACGTTCTTCACTGCGGTTTTTACGAAGACGGACTGATCGAAGACCACACTGGTCTTTGCGCTGGGCGGCATGTCGAGCAGATGCGCCACTGCATCGCGTATGCCGCTGACGATGGTGATTGTGTTGGAATTGCCCCCCTGCTTGAGAACTGGAATGTAGACGGAGTGCTGACCGTCGACGCGGACGATATTCGTTTGCAACTGGCCGCCATCGACGGCGTGACCGATATCGCCCACCAGGATCGAAGCATTGCCAACGCTTCTCAGCGGAATGCTATTGACCTCATCTGCCGTAGCTACCTGACTGTTTGCGTAGATGTTGAAGTCCTTGGGGCCAATGCGGACATCACCGGCTGGCAGGATGAGGTTCGAGTCGTTGACGGCATGCACGACATCCATGACGCTGAGTTGGGCGGCCTGCAGCTTGACCGGATCGACGTAGACCATGATCTGCCGGTATCGTCCGCCATATGGTTGCGGCACAGAGGCGCCAGGAACATTCGCAATCTGGTTGCGCACAGTGAATTGTGCAGTGTCTTTGAGCGCAGTCTCGTTAAGGCCCGCGCCTTTCAGCGTGACAAGGCAGACAGGAAGATTGGCAGCGTCAAAGCTCAAGACAACCGGAGGCAATGTGCCGGGCGGAAGGCGGCGCAAGTTCGCCATGGCCAGGTTGGAGATATTGCTGACGGCGGCAGTAGGGTCAGTGCCAGGCTGAAAGTAAACCTTGATGAGGCTGACGCCGGGCAGAGAGCGGGATTCGATGTGATCAATATTGCTGCCCAGCGTGAAGAAGCGCTCGTCGGTGTCGGTGATGTCAGACTCGATCTGCGCTGGCGGCATTCCGGAGTAGAAGGTGGCAACCACAACTACGGGAATGTTGATCTTCGGGAACAGATCGACCGGCATTCCAAGAACCGCAACTACACCCACTACGACAACGACCATGCAAAGCATGAGAATAAAGAAGGGATAGCGAATGGCAAAGAAGGACATTTATTTGGCCTCCTTTGCATCTGTATCGTGGTACTCCACCATGTCCGCCGAGACTGGACGCGGCTGCACCCGATCGCCGGGCCGCACCGATGCCAGCCCGCCTACGATGACCTGATCGCCGGGCGCGATGCCGGAGAGAATCTCCTGACGATTAGCGCCGCTGATGCCGAGACTCACGGCGCGACGCTCAACGAGGTTGCTCGCGTTGACGAGGAGCACTGAGGGTTGATCGCCTTGCACGATGGCCGCGGTGGGAACTATAACCGCATCGGATTTCTGCTCAAGATTGAAAGCGACCTCGGCGTACATGCCGGGAGCAAGAGTTAGCGATGGGTTGGGGACATCGACTTCCGTGAGCATTGTGCGTGTCGCAGTGCTGACGTCGCGCGTAAAGCGCACAACCTTGCCGGGAAACCGCGCGCCGGTGGCCTGAATGCGCACCATCACCTGCGATCCTTCATGCACGAAGGGAACGTCTTCTTCCGGCACGGGCATGCGGAGACGTAGCACGTCGCTCTGCGCAAGACGAACAACAGCCTGGGCGTTGCTTTCGGAGGTTCCAGCGGGAACAAGGGAGCCGGTATCTGCATAGCGCATGGTGACGACGCCGGTAAACGGCGCAGAGATGGTGGCGTACTGGACCATGCTGCTGACGCGCATCTTGTCGGCTTTTGCCACACCAAGCTGACCCTGTGCTGCGGAGACAGCGGATTTTGCCGCGTCCACCTGCGCGGCGGCCGAGCGGTCTTTCGCCAGTGCGTCATCCAGTTCCTGCGCGGCAATCAGCCCCGGCTGCTGGTCAGAAGCCTGCTTTAGCCGCTCGTAATTTGCATGCGCGGCGGCGTAGATTGCCTCATCACGGGATACTTCACGCTGCATGCGCGCAATTTCATCCTGGGAACGGGCCACGCCGGCCTGCGCGCCTTCCACCTGAGCATCCAATTCAGGAACTTCAAGAATGGCCAGGGTCTGGCCCTGGTGGACGCGGTCGCCGATGTCAACGTAAATATGCTGCACGTAGCCGGAGACTTTGCCGTGCACGTCGATTTCCTGAAATGGCTGAAAAATACCGGCAAGAACGAGTTGACGGGCGATGGGCCCGCGGACGGCCGCGACCACGGAGACGGCGTGTGCAGTATGTTCTTCCGCGATATCTTTAGGCGATCTGGAGCGATGAAGAATAAGGGCGATCACCACGACCGCCGCCGCTACGCAGAGTGCGTAGACAAGAATACGTTTGCCGCGCATGGGCAGAAACCTCTTTCAACGGAATAAAACTGGATTGACAATTCCCCGGGACTGCCGGAGACAATTTATCCGTGAAGAGGAAATGGAGGAGGGCGCAGAAACTGTGCGGGAGGAAAATGAAACTGTGCAAGCCACTGAGGCTCGCTTTCGGATATTTTGGAAGCGCAAACAAGCTGTAGGCCAAGCGCAAATGTCAGCAGGGCGAGGTCAAGTAGCAGAGTAGACTCTATCCATCGATGCGGCATCGCCGTCGATTCCACTTGATCTTTATTTGCCTTACCGGATTCCGTCAGGAGCTTGGCTACAGGCACCTTGTTATGAATGGGAGAGGACTCGTAAAGCGACATCTTGTATGCGGTTCCCCAGAAAAAAACCCCAATTCCAAGCGCCAGGATAGCCAAGGCAAAGCTGCGCCTTGTCCATTGGGCCAGGTTCATGCTTCGATGAATTGAGGTAAATTTCTCCAAGCCTTTGTCCGCGAATCAACCAGTTGTAGACGGGACTTACTTTGCTTACAGCCCACTTCAATACATTCTACATTTTAAGGCCTTGTGAAGGTTGAGAATTGGTGATGACGCCGACGCGCCTTGCGATAACAACATTGGAGATCGAAATATAAGGTGCAGAACCTTTTAGGCCTCTGCTGGGTCTCCAGAAACACTCTAATTTCTATAATGTGCATAAATATTGCTGATTTCCTGGATTTCGACGTTCTGTATTGGAAAGTAAGCTTATGTTTCGTCGAGCCTCATGGAATCTCGTCGAAGCGCGCTATAAATTGGCCTCTACTTACCCGCGCTGATTTCCAGAAAAATACACACGCTGCTCCCGGCTTATACACTGCAATCCATGAAATCTCTACACTTTCTCCTGGGTCTCCTCCTGGGGGCGACCGGAACTCTGGCTCTCTCGGCTCAGGCTACCGCTGCCCAATCCGAAGTCTTCACGCATTCCACGCAGATGATCGTCGTCACTACATCCAGTTGGAACGCAGTCGATGGCCGGTTGCAGCGCTTTGAGCGCAACACTCCCAATGAGAAGTGGAAGCTTACTGGCAAGCCGATTTCCATTGTGGTGGGCAGGAGCGGCATGGGGTGGGGCATTGGTCTCCTTGCGACGGATGCTCCTGGAATCCGCACTGCCTCTGAGCCGGAAAAGAAGGAAGGAGATGGCAAATCTCCTGCAGGCGTCTTTGCCCTGGGTACCGCATTCGGCTATGCGCCCCAGCCATTGCCGGGACTAAAGCTTCAATACCTGAGCCTGACTTCGTCGACTGAATGTGTCGATGATGTGCGCTCCAAATATTACAACCGCATCGTGGACCACTCCACAATCACTTCCGACTGGAACAGCTCCGAACATATGCGAGACGCGGGGCAATCGTACAAATGGGGCGTGGTCATTGATCACAACAGCACCGTGAGGGGAAGCGATGACCGTTCCCCCGTTACTGCAGGCGGTTCGTGTGTCTTCATGCATATCTGGGCAGGCCCTAGTCAGGGCACGGCGGGATGCACCGCCATGCCGCAAGGCGAGTTGGAAGGCGTGCTTCTCTGGCTCGATCCAGCGCGCAAGCCATTGCTGGTGCAACTGCCGGCGGCGGACTATGAACGGCTGGGCTCTCGTTGGAGATTGCCACCAATCGTCAGTGAGTATCAGCGCTGAAGGCGCGCCTCACTGTCATGCGCCAGTTGTGCCAAAAGCGGCGCAGGGGTCCAGTTAACGATTCCGCTCTGCACACCCTCTGCCGAAAGCCGGCTCACCAGATAGACCCGATCCGGACACATCCAGTCTGATTCTGTCCGGATCGAGTTTTGGCGATGGATACCTCAGAATGAGAACTTGAGTGCGCCCTGCAGAATGCGCGGCTGTGCCGCATTGACCACCTGACCCCATGTTGAGCTTCCGATCGTGCCATCGACTGCCTGTGGGCCGAAGAACTGAGCATGATTGAAGATGTTGAATGCTTCCACTCGGAACAACAGGTTTTTCGATTCAGTGAAGGACAGGTTTTTGGCAACCGCCATATCGTAATTGTCCTGTCCTGGGCCGTAGAAGAATCTCCGCTTTGAAGTTCCGGGTTCTCCCAGCTTATTCATCTGGAAATCAGAGGTGTCAAAGTAGTTGTGGCCCTGTGAACGCGGATTACTATTCAGATGCAGCGAGCCTCCGTTGTAATCAGGCTCGTCAATGCTGCTGTTGTTCACTCCATTCGGATTTGTTCCGATCAGAGAGTTATCTCCGTTGTTGATCATCGTTACAGGGAAGCCTGTGGAGAAGCGCGTAATGCCTGACAGCGACCATCCTTTGGTCAATCGGCTGGGATGGAAGAACAGATCGAAGGGAAGCTGGTAGTCATAGCTCACCACAAAGTTATGCTTCACATCGAACGCTGAGATGGCATAGCTCAATGCGGGATTAAATGGATTAACTTCCTCGCCGATGTTCGACGACTGATCCATGGATTTGCCGTACGTGTAGGAAGCATCTAACTCAAGCCGCCCGGCTGTGTGTCGCGCGCTCAGATCCAGCGCGTTATAGTTGGCGTGGCCAATATTCGATTGCAGCGCGTTGCTGCCGAAGTTCGGTCCCAGCGGCCCGCGCGTACCGTACACAGTTCCACCGCCTGCGGGATAGTACACCGTATCCTCGCCAAAGGCCTGGCAGGTCACTGTGCCGAACATGACATCGCTCGATTGGTTCAGGCTCAGGCAGAGCGCTGGATTGCCGGAATTCGATTCGACGAGCACGCGCTGGCGGTGCGATCCGGAGCCGATATAGCTCGCGCTCAAAACAGTCTTCGGTCCCACCTGGCGCTCGATCGCGAGCGACCACTCCTCCGTATACGGCGTGTGGTTATGAATGTCATATCCGGGAATGCCGCTGATCGGCTCGTAGGCTGCCCAGTTGATATTGGCATCGGGTTTGCTGCGCGACGAGTTCAGCGGCGCGAACGTGTATGGAAACGGCTGGCCGTTGTCGGTGCCGTCCGCAGCATTGACGAAGGGTGTTGCAAACAGCGGCGGCGCTGGGCTGCTGTATGTCGTTCCGTAGGGCGCATTCGCGGCCAGAACGCCGATCTCAACCGCGTCGATTGCGTTATAGAACATGCCGAAGCTGGACCGTATGCTGGTGGTTCCAGGAGCGCCTAAAAGCTTCCGCAGGAAGGTTCCGTCCGGTGCGTCCGGAGACCATGCGATGCCGATGCGCGGTGAGAAATCGAGCGCGTCGATCGGCGAAAGCGTGTTTGGTATTCCGGGATCGCCTGGATACAAAATTCCCGGAGGCGCGCCTGGAAAGACCACCGACTGCACGCCGGGGACGAAAGTTGAAATCTGGTTGTACTTCTCCGACCATGGCGCGATGCGATCCCAGCGCAGGCCGTAGTTCAATGTCAGGCTCGGCAGTACACGCCAGCTATCCTGAGCAAAGACACCGAAGTATTTATTGCGCGCGAAGAACGGATTCAACTGGCTCTGGTTGTACTGGCTAGGCACGCCGATGAGAAAGTCCGCAAAGTCTACGCCCGTTTCCTGCCCCGCAAAGACGAAGTTGCCGTTGAACTGTGCAACGGGATCGGCGTTCACCTGATCGGCATGGAACTCGATTCCAAATTTCATGGTGTGGCTGCCTAACACTTTGGAGAAATTGTCCGCCACTTGATAAGTATTGTTGACTTGAAGGAGTTGATTGGCCGCGGCTCCAGTCGAGTAGGAGTTGAAGTCCAAGTTCTCCACACTCTGCCCCTTGGGATCGAGCGCTACGATGCTATCGGTTCCATCCGCGTTGACGAAGCCCTGCGAGGCCAGACTTACGCCGAGGCCGCCGATGGGCTGTCCAAGGTTGGTATTGTCGCGCATGTAGCTCAAGTGAAGGTCATTCACCATTGTCGTGCCGAAGCTCTTCGTATCGCCGAGCGTGAGCAACTGCGCACGCCCACTGGTGGCAGCGGAGAAGCCAGGGACGTTTGCGCCGCTTTGCGCCACCGGATAGGGATTGACGAGATAGAAGTCGTCAATAAAGTAATACGCCGACATCAAACCCCATCTCGTATTGGCATCGACTCGCGCTCCGGCTTTGTCATCGCGCACCGTCTGGTCAAAGGAGGATGTGGCGTAACCCAGCGAGGTGTTGGGGGCCGGGATGTACTGCAGCATTCGCTGCGCAGGCACAGACCATGCGGCCTGCGGAACTACAGCGTTTGGAAATACACACGTGGTGGTGGACTGACAACCGGGTAGATAATATGGCTCGCCCGATACCACCTGATAACCCAGCCGCTGCGTCAGAATGTTGGCAAAATTGGGGCCGCTGACGATTCCGTTGAGCAGATTTCCTGATGGACCAGTGGTGAAATCGACAAGATTGCCCGTGCGATCCGCAGTGGATGGCACCGCAATATTGCCAGTATCAATACCCTGCGTTTGCCGCGTGCCCTGATAGTCGATGAAGAAGAAAGTCTTGTCACGACGGATAGGTCCGCCGAGCGTTCCGCCAAACTGATTCTGCTGAAATACGCCGCGAGTGGGCGAAAAATAATTGCGCGCATCGAGATCGGTGTTGCGCAGAAAGTCGAACGCATTGCCGTGCAACGAATTGCTACCTGATTTTGTGACCACGCTGATCTGGCCACCGGAGAACTCGCCGTACTCCGCATCGAAGTTACTGGTGATGATGCGAAACTCCGCAATCGCATCGAGATTTGGAATAATAGCGGTGCCGGCGTTGACATCTTCCTCTGCGTCGCTGCCATTCACGCTGAAGTAGTTCGCCGTTTCGCGCTGGCCGTTCACGGAGAGATTGCCCGGATTCAATGTGCCGGATGGGTTCAGAACAGTAGCGCCCACGTCCTGCACTGTCGTTTCCGTGATGGCAGTCTGCGGCGCCACACCGGGCTGCAAAGACAACAGATCCGTAAAGCTGCGGCCGTCCAACGGAACCGCTGTCATTTGTCGTCCAGTGATGACTTGCCCTAACTGCGTGCTGGTTGTCTCTACGTGGAGTGTGTTGTCGGTGACAGTCACGCTCTCAGTAACGCTGCCGACCTCAAGCACCGTGTTCAGCGTGAGCGCCCCGTTGGTGTCGAGCGTAATATCTTTCCGTTCATACCTGCTGAATCCCGCAGCTTCCGCTTCGAGAACGTAATGGCCGACGGGTAAAACGGGAAAGGTGTAATAGCCTTTCCCATCCGTGTGAGTCGCGTGCGAAATACGTGTGCTGATTTCCGTTACTTTCACCTGCGCATTTACGATCACACCGCCCGACGAGTCTTTCACCGTTCCGGAGATGCTCCCTCCCACGCTAGCCCACAGCGTGGCGGCGCACAGGATCGCGAGAACAAACGAGGCTCCGGCAATTCTGGCAGTCAAACGTATGGCTCTGCTCAACATCATCTTTCTCCTGATTTTTTTCTTGTCAGCTAAGCGGCAGATGCCGTCATTGAATCGTGATGGGAACGCTGACGCTGGCCTGGTATTGGCCTGAACTGCTTCCAGTTCCACTGGCCCCGGTACCAGTAACGACGACTGTGTAAGAGCCCGGCGCTGTCCCCAGATCGGTCTTCGCTGCTCCTCCGCTGCACCCGTTCACAATGCCGGCAAAGGCAATCAGTGCAAGCAATCCAAGCATCACGTTGCCGCTTCTGCGCCGCGGCAGAAACAGCAGAACGATGCAGGCAAGACTTGCACCGCTGCCTGTGGCCAGCCATCCCGGAATTCGATTTGCCTTGCTGCTGAGCGGATGCGCGGGTGTTGTGTTGACCGTGAGCTGTACGGTGCCTGAGCCAGTGATGGAGCTCGGATTGACGAAGCATGCGGCTTCCGTCAGACTCGACGGCAGTGTGCACGTAAGATTGATTGCCGCGGTGTAGTTGTTGGCCACGCTTACGACAACATTGGCGATTGCTGCAGAGCCGACGGCAGTGGTTGTTCCAGAAGAAGTCATTCCGAATTGCGAAACCGTAACTGGGATCGACGCTGAAGTCACTTCCGCGTAGGCCGCGTCACCTTCATAAAATGCTGTCAGATTGTTGCTGCCCACGTTGCCGTTGACCGCGGTGCTCAGCACTGCCTGCCCGTTGGCGATCGTTGCGGGATTGCCTACGTTTTCTCCATTCATCTGGAACTGCACCAGGCCAGTTGGAGCAGGGTCTCCCGTAACGGCATCTGCTACGTTTGCCGTGAGCGTCACGCTCTGGTTAGGGGCAATGCTTGCGGCAGAAGCAGCTACTGCGGCGGTTGCGGCGGTGCCCGCAGGAAGCACTTGAATCGCGCCCATCATGCCGCCATCTTCATGCTCCAGGATGTGGCAGTGGTATACGAAGGTTCCCACGACATTCGGATCGCTGAAATCCATGCGCACGGTGATGCTGTGATACGCGCCTGTGCCGCTCCAATACGGAACGTCATAGGTATCGCGGAGTGCGGGATCATTCACCGGCTGGCCATCAATTGCCATGATCTGAAAATGCAGCTGATGGATATGGAAAATATGGTCTTCCTGCGCGCGATTTTCTATCGTCCAGTCCTCTACCGTGCCGGCATGCACAACTATGTTCGGCGGTTGATTCATGGTGAACAGCGCCGGTGTCTGGCCTTCTTCCGTGATGTAGAAATTTGTCGTGCTATCGGGATCGGCCGGGTTTTCCAGGACTTCGGAGAAATATAAGTTACGTTGAGCAGTCGGCGTCAGATTAGCCAGGCTGCCATAGAGAGATGCGCGCCGAGCCGTAGCCTGTGCGTGCGACGCGACGGCAGCCGCAGACGGCAGATGCCGAACAACGCCAGTCTTCGCGGCAGTCGATTCTTCCACCCCGTTCTGGCTCACGATATTCGCAATGGGCCGGGCGGGATCAAAGTCCCCATCCGGACCTGTGTTCTGGTATTGCGTCACCAGTTGCGCCGTATCTCCGACATTCGGCGTGGTGACCACAAACTCTGCGCGGCTGCCGGGCCCCATCTGAATGGTGGTCAGGCTGCTGGCGGTCCCCGATGAAAGCGGATACCCATCGATTGCATAGATTTGCATTGGCTGCGGAGTTCCATTCACGATGTATTGCAGATTCAGAATGGTGTCAGCGCCGCTATTCACCACACGCCACAACTCCTGCTTGCCCGGGTCGGTTTGGATGACCGCCGGAGTATAGCCCGGGTAGGTGACCGGAACGTAATTGAGGGACAAGTCCCAGGCAGGAATATTCGCGTCGTTTATCTCAGAGGTGGGAAGCAGTTGATCTCGGATCACAAAGGTGTGCTCCGTCATTCCCGCCAGCGCTGGAAATACATTCTCCAGCCCCTGCACAATCAGCGCGCCTGTTGCTCCGCCCTGTACCTGTCCCTCAGAGATGCCGTGCGGATGCGGGTGATACCAGTAAAGCCCCGGTGCTTCCGTTGCGGGAATCGTCACGTTGTAGTCGAAACTCGCGCCTGGCTGCACGAGCGTGTGAACAACTTCATCCTGTCCGCAGACCGGAGCAATATTCGTTCCGTGAAAATGGATATTGGAAACATTTGTGCCCATGCTTCCGTTACATGCCGGGCTACTGCTCGTGGTCGCGTCATTCGAGAGCGTCATCTTCATGCCCGCCATACTCTCGCTACTGCTGGACGTGGTGGTGGCTGCCGGAAGATCGTTCTGGAAATGAATGATGAGGTTGTCGCCTGGGTTGACGATCAGAGTCGGCGCCTCAAGGCCTGTATTGGTCACAAAACAATACCGCACCAGTCCCTGCGAATCTGTCACGCTGAGGAATTTCATCGTGACTTCCAGCACGCCATTCTGGCTCTGGAGAACCGGAGGGTCAGAAACGGTGGATCCTGTCGTGAAGCGAGCGCAGACCTGGTCGGCTGCGGTCGTGCCGATGGCTGCAGGCGCTGTCAGCTTCGCCAGATCTTGAGCTGAGACTGCGCCGCGTCCCGGATATTGGCGCTGGGACTGGCCAGACGCTGCCGCCGTAAGCAGCATAGAAATCAAAACTGTCAGAAAGAGAACGCGGGCACGCCGCGGCTGACAAATGGAACCGTTCTTCATGAACCTGCCTCACAAAGGAAAACAATTGGCCGTTTTGTGGCAAGCAAAAGCTATCCGCCACAAATAACGATTGAGACTTTGCGGGCATGGTCCCTATATATAGTGAAGGCAGCCCGCAGTCGATCTGGCTGTGGTCCCCAGGTTCTCGCGGTCTCTGCCAAGAGTTGGCCGCGAGAGCCTGGTTCTAAAACTTCGGACTTCAATTCGCAAATTTCAATTACAGGCTCTTGATCTGCATCCAGCCCGCAATTAGATATGCGACTGATTCGGTCCGTATTCAATATACGACAATATTGGTCTCATATGGAAGCAGCTTTTCCTCACTTCATGGAAGATGACTCACGATGTGAGATGGAGTTGCGGAATGCTTCAGGCGGTCCTGAGCGTTTTGAATCGGCGGCAACAAATGCTAAATGCCGCCTTTCGACACATTCCTGCTTGGCGATTCGCAGTCGGATTCAAAGGGCAGCGCCCGAGTGCGTAGTATGGAGGTCGCTGCAGTTTGTTAGTGACAGAAGATGCGCCGTACAGGTGGTAAAGGCGTTGCATTCAAGGAAGCCATCCATCCACATGCGGCGAACATCCAACGCAAGAAGACGAATAGAACGTAACTGAGCACGTTTAACGCCCTGACCCTAACCGCTAAGGGCGTCTGCCTGAATTAGTCTCTAGATAGAAATTGAGGCGCTTGATGACAATCTCCCGCTCCGATGCGCTGGTAGTTTTTGGCGTAACTGGTGATTTAGCCCACAAGATGATCTTCCCTGCGCTTTATGCCATGGTGAAGCGAGGCACGCTCAAGGTTCCTGTAATTGGAGTTGCGTTTCCGAATTGGAGCCTGGAGCGGCTGCACAGGCGCGTGACTGACAGCATCAAGCGAGCTGGTGGAATTGATGATGAGCGCGCCTTTAATCGTCTTTTGTCTCTGCTCAAGTACGTGAGCGGGGATTACAACGACAGCGGTACATTTGCGGCGATCAAGACGGCATTAGGGAGCGCGCGGTGTCCGGCGTATTATCTGGCTATTCCGCCTTCGCTGTTTGAGACGGTCATCAAGGGACTGGGCGCGGCGAAGTTATCTGAGAACGCCCGCGTTATTGTTGAGAAGCCGTTTGGTCGCGACCTGGCTTCAGCGCGCGCACTTAACCGCGTAGCGCGGTCTGTATTTCCGGAAGACTCCATCTTCCGCATCGATCACTTCCTCGGAAAGGAAGCGATCATGAATATCCTCTACTTCCGGTTTGCCAATTCATTCCTTGAGCCGATCTGGAACCGCAACTATGTCGCCAGCGTTCAGATCACCTTATCTGAGGACTTCGGCGTGGGAAAGCGTGGCGCGTTTTACGAAACCGCCGGCTGCCTGCGTGACGTAATCCAGAATCATCTCTTCCAGATTGTTGCGTTGCTCTCTATGGAACCGCCCTCGGGCCGAGATTTTGGAGCCGTGCACGATGAGCAGGCAAAGGTCTTCAAGGCTATGCGTCCTCTAAAGGCCGCCGACATGGTGCGCGGCCAATATGCTGGTTATCGTGATGAGGCCGACGTGGCGAAGCGTTCTGATGTTGAAACATTCTGCGCGTTGCGGTTATTCATTGACTCATGGCGCTGGGATGGAGTGCCGTGGTATCTACGCTCCGGCAAGTATCTTGCAGAAACTGCAACCGAGATATTGGTGGAGCTGAAACCGCCTCCGCAAAAGCTTTTTGCTGATGCAACTTCAGCAACCGCCCGGAACAACTATCTACGCTTCCGCCTCTCTCCCAACTCTGCCGTTGGACTGGCCGCGCGCGTCAAGCTTGCAGGCCAGGATTTTATCGGAGAGCAGAAGGAGCTTTATCTGCTGGAAGAACAGCCGGGCGAGGAAGCACCTTATGACCGGCTTTTAAGCGATGCCATGGCTGGCGATGGGGCACTTTTCATTCGCGAAGATGCTGTTGAGGCCGCGTGGACGGTCGTCAATTCGGTCCTCAAAAAGCATCCCAAAGTTCGACCCTATAAACGTGGCGGGTGGGGACCGAAAGAGGCTGACGCCATGATCGCCGCCGACGGCGGCTGGCATAATCCCAGCGGCACGAATCCAGCCGAATGATGCTTGTGCCTTCACCTGTATTTCTGCCGCACGCATCGCAGGCGGCCGCATCGATACATCACTCGACGCTGCAGATAGCGCAGTTTGTTGCGCCAAGAGCGCATCACTCGCTGTTGCCCAACTGGCTCACGCACTTGGGCGGGTTGGGGCTCTTTGTTGTTGCAATCATCGATTCCTCTATCGTCCCCCTTCCCCTACCCGGCAGCACTGACCTGTTTTTACTCTGGCTGATAGCGCACAGCGGTAATCCCTGGTTGCTGGCGCCGATCGCTGTCGCTGGTAGTCTCGGGGGCGGTTACACGACCTGGCAGATTGGACGCAGAGGCGGTGAAGCTGCTCTACACCGCTACGTGCCTGCACGCCTTCTTGGGCGAATTGTTGGTTGGGTCGAGCATCATCCTGTCCTTGCAGTGTTTCTTCCGGCCATACTTCCGCCGCCGATTCCGCTGTCACCATTTGTGCTTGCATCCGGAGCGCTTGGCGTTTCGCGCGGACGATTCCTCGCAGTATTCGGCGCGGCACGTGCTCTTCGCTACTCACTGATTGCCTGGCTGGGAGTGGCCTATGGCCGTCACGTGGTCCGGTTGTGGACAGGAACGCTGCAGAAATGGTCGACGCCGTTGCTTTGTGTCTTCGTGGCGTTATTAATTGGCGGTATCTGGATGGCGATATCGAAGGCTCGCAGACTGCGGAAGTCTGATGCCGCGGAGAAGCCTGCGTTGCAAGCCAAAGCAGTTCAGACAGACTGAGTTGTCGCGTCTGCTCTATCCGCGTAACTGGTCAATTTGCCGGAACTTTCGAGTGAGAAATCGTGTTCGATTTCTTGAGCCCTGCCGCTACGGCCTTGGTCAGAGATCCGCTGGAATCGTCGTCATTGAGCGCCCACACATAGGCGCCCCCGAGCTTCTTTTCCCGGATATAAGCTGTCTTGGTCGCCACCGAAGCGGGAGTGTCATAGGTGTAGAAGATCCCGCTCGACGGATTGTAGAGCATGGCTGCAACTCGGGCCGAATCGTACCAGGCAGTGAAGCCGTTCGTCCCGGTGAATTTTTCAATCGTCGTGTAGGTCAGAAATCCCGGAGTCAGGATCGTGTCGCAGCCGGGGGATGGGTCTGCTTTGTTCGGGCGCGGACAGATGCCCGATCCATCGACCAGAGGTACGGGAGCCGGGCCAGTGGCCTTCTGGTAGAGGCCATGGTTTACGTTGGCGACGCCTTTCCATCCGACGGCATACAACGGCAGGCCCATTGTGTATTTGGCTGCGGGGACACCGGCCTTCAAATACGCCTTTACAGTCGCGTCGATTGCGGGCGAGCCATCGAGTGAAGGCTTTGCTGCGGCAGCGTAAAGCGAGGATGCCTGATTCGTCTGCTTATCGTCTGGAGTGGCTAAATCGTAGCCATCGATGGTGAGGAAATCCACTTGCTCGGCGGCGGCTTTTAAATCGATGTTGGCATATTTCTTCGGGTCGGATGGAGAGTCGAAGGTCAGAACATACCGTTTGCCCGTGCTCTTCGACAGAGTGTCGAGCTGGGTGCGGAACTCTTTTAGCAGTGCGGTGAAATTCTGTTTATCTGCCGAGGATGGAAACTCCCAGTCGATGTTGAAGCCATCGAAGAGGCCTGGGGCGTGAACGCCGGGAGCAATGTTGCCTTTGACAAAGAGATCGATGCACGAGGAGGCCAACGCCACGCGCCCAGCGGGCGTGGCGGCAGCGCTCACCCAGCCGGCAGAGTTGCCAGCCTGCCCTCCGAGTGAGATCAGCACCTTCAGATGCGGATGCAGCTCCTTGAGTTGAAGAATGGCTCCGAAGTTCCCATACGGAGGAGCGGTATAGGGCTTGCCACTCACACTTGGCAGGGACGAGTCGAGATAGGCCGCGGAGGGATCTTCGATCGCGCAGGTCGGCGTCGAAGTTGGAGTGACATCGCCAAAGGCGTAGATGAGATGTGTCAGCTCATTGGCAACGCCATTCTTTTGCAAATCCGCCAGTGTGAATCCACCATAGTGAATTCCCCACTCTTCGAAGTAGCCTCCGATGACCTTATCTGCGCGGGGTGCCTGTGCCGGCGAAGAAGAAATACATACCAGAAAAGCCAGCCAATACAGAGCCGTCCGGAAGGGGCGGAAATCTTTCGTCATCGCAAACATCTCCTGAATTTCGCAATGTTCGCGCTCACGAAATATAGAACCATTGCATAAGATTTGAAACCGGGATTTTCCAATTGCCTCGTCTATATTACAGCCAGCCGAAAGTATGCTGACCCGGCGCCCTCAACAACTGGGTCTGGAGCAATGAGCGGCGGGCCAACGATCGTAATCTCACTGCGGAATTACCGGCAAAAGAAGAGCGCTGGGATGACCGGCATCGTGGTAGATCGTGTTGGATGCTTTTGTCATTTCCGTGTCAGAACTGCCGTCGCGGCCTGTATTGAGGTTGCGGTCGAAGCGCGGAAAGTTACTGCTGCTGACCTCGACGCGGATGCGGTGGCCCTTCTTGAAGACATTGCTGGTAGACCAGAGATCAATGGCAAATTCGTAAGCCTTGCCGGGTGTAAGAGGCGTGGCCTGTGCAGTTGACTGACGATAGCGAGCACGTACGATGCCTTCGGTCAGATTCTGCGCAAAGCCTTCTGGCGATACGTCGACGAGTTTGGCTGTGAAGTCGGTGTCGACGGCAGAAGAGGCGGCGAAGAGCTCGAGTGTGACGGGGCCAGTCACTTCGAGATCGCGGTTAAGCGGCGGTGTTGAATAGACGATAACGTCGGACCGGTTTTCTAGCGTGGTCTGGTCGCGGGGACCTGCCGCTAGATGGTGAGCGTCGCAGCAAAGAGGACCGCCGGTGGTGGGCACGGGATTGGCAGGATCGTAAGTATAGTGATCGACGGTTTCTGCGCTTTGTTGCGCGAGCGAGAGCACGCCATCCCCGGATGCAGTATTGGCACTGCCGCTGGAGTGCAGGAAGTATTTCGTCTGCTTTGCGCGCGCGGGAGGCCAGGAGTCTTCATCGCGCCAGGAGTTCTGGCCCATGACGAAGATGCGAACTGGCTTGCCAGTAGCGAAGCGGTTCTGCTTGCCGAGAAAGAGATAGTCATACCACTCGAGAGTGGCGGCGTTTTCGTCATACTCGGCCGCCGCGGTTCCGAAATCAACGTCACCGATTTTTCTACCTCCGCCGGCGTGGCCGCCAATGGTGACGAGGAGCCTTTGCCCTGCGCGAGCCTGAACATTGCCCGCGTGATCGCGCAGGCCGATGTAATTGCGTAGCGAACCGCCCTGAAAGATGTCGTACCAGGCGGCGATGGTGAGGGCGGGAACCTGAATCGAGCCGAACTGCTCCTCAATGGACCACTGCTTCCAGTAGTCGTCATAGGCCGGATGCGCGAGCCAGTCGAGGTAGTAGGGCGCGAGTTGCTGTGTTGCGCTGGCGGAGCCAAGGTCGAGAGGCAAGTTGAATAGAGGATAGTTTTTGAGCGGCAGAACTGTGCTGCCTGTCACGGCATTCGTGTTGGCGGTAGCAATGCGGTCCAGCGTGTCCTGCGCCAGGCCGGAGGTCCAGGATTGATTGAACCATTGCTCGAAAGCGCCGCCCTGATAGGTCCAGTTTTCATGGTAGTTACTGGCTGTGACAACCGGGCAGATGCCCGCCAGATGAGGAGGATGAGCGATAGCGGCGAGCATTTGCGTTGCGCCCACATAAGAGCCGCCGAACATGCCAACTTTTCCGTTTGAATGAGGGAGAGAGGCAACCCACTCGATGGCGTCGTAACCATCCGCAGTCTCATGCTTGAAGGGATACCACTCGCCGTCGGAACGATAACGGCCGCGCACATCCTGCACGACGATGATGTAGCCACGCAAGGCGGCCTGATGTGCAAAGCCCGCGGCGTTGTCTTTGTTATATGGGGTGCGCTCCAAAAGAACAGGGTAGGTCTGATCGGTATTCTGGCGATAAATATCGGCGCGCAGAATTGCGCCGTCGCGGGTCTTCATCTCAACGTTGTGCTGGACCGTGATCTCAGGAGCCGGCTGGCTGGTGGCGGGAATGCCCGCAATGCATGAGAGAAAAAGAACGCAAAAGCGGAAAGCATATCTGCGCATATCAATCCTTGAGTAGGGTAGTAATTCGATGGTGCGGCGAACGGCTCCGATAAGAATGCCCTCTCTGAGTGAGGCCGTGCAAGTGGAGCTGAAAAAGTGGTCTGCAGTTGATTTCAGGCCAGGCTACAAGCAGCGGCAAGCAGGAAAACGAGCGGGGCATTCCAGTTGATCGCAATTTCGTTCATGGAATACGCCCGCTGGTCATCGATCCACATGCGCATGGGCGGCTGCTTGGGCACCGTGCGCGCGACTGTATCCGCAGGATGAGCATTGGGACCACCGGAAAGGAGGCCGGGCCACGGAGCGTCGATGCCATCCGCAGCGCTCGGGCGATGATGCGGATGCTGAAAGGGATTTGTTCCCACGCCAGTGACCCATGAGACACCGAAGCAATTGCGGCCAAGCAGGTAATGCAGGTTTCCCAGTGCTGCTTCGCGGAAGCGTGGAGTGGGTTGGAGATGGTCGGCGATGAGCAGCAGCAGCGACTGATTTCCGGCTGTGCCGTTTGAGCCCCAGTTATACTGCTCGGCCGCCATGGTGGTTCCGTAGCCGCCGGAGTCTGCGCGGTCGGCAAGCGACTGTGCCGCGTTCAATGTCTGCTCGATAATTTGCGCGCGGAGAGATGCAGCCTGAGATTGGTTTGTGGATTTACGGCTAGAGAGAAGCCACGTCCAGTATGCCATTGGAGCAACCCAGGAGAATCCCGGCACCCAGCGCGAGCCCCCACGTGCAGTCACCGCAGGCTGAAGTGTGGCTGCTGCGAGGAATGCCTGTTCATATTGGGCTTCGCCGGTGGTGCGCCAGAGTTCCGCTGAGGCCCACAGAAGCTCATCGCTGCACCTGTTGTCGCCGTAGCCGCCTGTGCTAATACCCTTGGGGTTGTTGAACACCACATTCGGATTGGCTTGTGACCATTTCCATGCTTTTCTTGCAGCCTCAAGACATTGCTGCGCAAAGACTGGGTCATACGGCGCGTAGCAGCGGGCTGCGATGGCGGCGACAGAGGCCAGATCGGCTGTGGCACAGGTGCTCTTGTAAGGCTCCGAGCCGGTACCGATGATGTAGCTGGTCAGCGTGTCCTGCTCCGGCATGATGAAGGCGCAGAACTGCTCGCTGGTCTGCTTGTGCCAGACGCCGCCATCGGCATCCTGCAGGGAGAGCATCCAGGCAAGATTCCAGCGGACTTCCGCGAGGTAATCCGGTATCTTGCCGCCGGATTCAGGAATGTCGAGGTGCAGCTTTGCGAGCTGATGCGGGTACAGCTCCCAGGCCCAGAGAAGCGTTCCCGTCGAAATTCCGCTGTTGACGATGTAACGGCCGTAATCGCCTGCGTCGTGCCAGCCTCCGGTATTGGCAAATGGACCAGTCTTACCGCTTGTAGCATGGAAAGCGCCGTCGGCATGACAAGCTGCGTGATGGTACGGGCCTATTGTGACCGCAGTGCCGCAGCGCTGCCCATGAAAACCGAGCATGGAAGTGCGTAGAGCATCCGTGAAGGATGCGGCATCGATCGGAAAAAGATCGCTCTTGAGTGAGCCTGAGATGAGACGGTATTTACCCGGATGTGTGAGACCGGAGAAGTCAGCCAGAACCACGCTGTCGCCGGAAAGAGCATCGGTGAGAGGCGCGGAGACGGACGCTTCGAATACGGAATGCGTCAAGTCGCTTTCAGTGACGATGCGAAAGGTTTTGGCAGCATTCGAGGCAGGCAGGGTGGCGACTTTACGCCAGTGCGGCGCGTAGCCAATCTGGCTGAGGACAGCCGAAGGAGGTCCAGTCACCGGATCTTGCGCACGCAAGCCTTTCGTTTCTGCAATGGCTGCGAGACTGGAGAGTCCCAGGTATTTGAGAATTGTGCGACGGCGCATGCAGCGATCTTACTGGAGCAGGGAGACGCAATATTTTTTGTCAGTTGAAAGTCAGTTTCAGGCCTCCTCGACGAGTCATAAAACATTTATAAAATTTTTTCTGGACAGAGCGCTCAGGCTCGGAGTAATCTTCCGCCACATTGAAGTTCTTGCATTGTTGAGCAGTTAAAGAGAAAACAGACCGTGCTATGCGTCTCCGAGACGTGATGGCCGGCCCGGAACGAATGCGGGATTGATACGGTTCACCCAGCGCCTTCACTATCTGCAACAGAAGTGAAAGGAAAGCGGAACAGGCGCGAGAGCACTTTGTATCGGTTTCTCCAGCTTGCAAATCCGTGTACAAGATAGTTCCACGCATTCGCTAAATGCGCGATGAGGGGTTGTGTGTCTGCCAGCGCTCGCGGCTTGAGCTGAAGCAGGTGCAGTAGGATCGCGCGAATTTGCTGTCTGCTTCTGTTACTGCTGTCTTTTATCGCCTTGATAACAACATTTTCAGAGAAATTGTGACCTTTTAAGCGTGGTCCAGGGTCGTCTGTTTCTGATTCTCACCCCAACGAGCGAAAGTATGCTCGCGGGGGAATGCGGGATTGTGTCGACTCGGCTTTACTGCTTCGGGCTATATCTTTTCTGAAATGCTTTTGGGCTCCCAATCAGACAAGGAGGGACGCACTATGTCCGCATTTACCTACCCGGGCGTTTACATTGAGGAACTGCCGAGCGCAGTCCACACCATTACCGGGGTCGCTACTTCGGTTGCAGCGTTTGTAGGTTGGGCCGACCAGGGATCTGTTACGCAGGCCACACTTGTGGAGAGCTGGTCCGACTTCCAGACGCAGTTCGGCGGATTGGATTCGCGCAGCCTGCTGGGCTACGCGGTGAATCAGTTCTTTGCCAATGGCGGTGGGCAGGCATACATTGTGCGGCTTGTGTTTACAGACGCCAAGACAGCTTCATCCTCAGGCGCAGGCGGGTTCAAGATCGGCGGACTTCCGGTCTTTGCCGCGAATCCAGGCGGCTGGGGCAGCAACATTGCCCTCACGGTCACGCTCAATCCGGCGGATGCTACGCGCTTCAGCATCCTGGTGCAACAGGTATCCACCACAGGTGGCCCGACGGTCACCCTTGAGAATTTCGTCAATCTCTCACTCAATTCCGCGGACCCGCAGGGTAATTATTTTGTCACGGTGATTGACAGCGAATCGACCAACATCACGTTCATCGATCCGTCCAATCCCACCGCTACTTTGACCCCGGGCACCACCATCGCGGCCATGAGCCTGACGCAGTTGAAAGGCGGCAATGATGGAACGCCGCTTACGCCAAGCACCGGGAATTTTGAAACCGCACTGACGGCGACTGGCGCAGGTGTAAACCTGCTGAGCAATGTCTTCTTCAATCTGCTTTGTGTGCCCGGCGAAACCACGCCGGCGGTTGTGACAACTCTGCAGGGGTTCTGCGCAGACCCTTCCAACCGCGCGTTCTACATTGTCGATCCGCCTTCGACGGCAACCTACGCCGCGCTCAACACTTCAGGGCCCGGAGCAATTGTCACCGCGCCGAACGCGGCCAACTCCGCATTGTATTTCCCATGGGTCTCGGCACCCGATCCGCTTGCTGGCAATCGACCAAAGATGGTGCCGCCATGCGGATTTGTGGCCGGCATTTATGCGGCAACAGATGCGGCGCGCGGTGTGTGGAAGGCTCCCGCAGGCATTGACGCGGGGCTGACTGGCATCAACGGTCTGCAATACAGCCTGACTGATCAGCAGAACGGGGACCTGAACAAGCAGGCGATCAATTGTCTGCGATCGTTTCCGGTTTACGGAAACATTGTTTGGGGTTCACGCACGCTGCTCGGCAATGATCAGGTGGGGTCGCAATGGAAGTATGTGCCGATTCGCCGCTTTGCTCTCTTCCTGGAGTCGAGCCTGTATCAGGGCACGCAGTGGGCGGTCTTCGAACCGAACGACGATACGCTGTGGGGTCAGTTGCGGATGAACATTGGCGCATTCATGCAGGGACTCTTCCAGCAGGGCGCATTTCAGGGAACTACGCCGCAGCAGGCTTACTTTGTGAAGTGCGATTCCGAGAACAATCCTCAGGCAAGCATTGACCAGGGAATTGTGAGCGTGACGGTCGGATTTGCGCCGTTGTATCCGGCGGAGTTTGTGGTGATTCAGATTCAGCAGATGGCCGGCCAGTCGTAGTCGTAACGGCTAAGCCCAAGACACCTGAGACATAAGAAAAGAGGATTTACGGTATGCCTCCATTCTCTGTAAACACGACGCGCCTGGACCCCTACAAGAATTTCAAGTGGCGGGTGAAATGGGACGGCAAATATTGCTACGGCGGCAGCAAGCTGACCGGGCTCAAGCGCTCCACAGAAGTTGTGGAGCATCGTGCAGGCGGCGATCCTTCAACCGCTCACAAGTCACCGGGTAGGACCAAGTACGAGGCCATTACGCTGGAACGCGGTCTGACGCAGGACCTTGCCTTCCACGATTGGGCAGGACTGGTGTGGAACTTTGGCGCGGCACTTGGCTCTGAGGTTTCGCTCGCCAGCTTTCGCAAGAATCTCTATCTGGAGCTTTACAACGAAGCCGGCCAGGTGGTGATCGCATACAAGATTTACCGCTGCTGGGTCTCCGAGTATCAGGCGATGCCGGACCTCGATGCGAATGCCAACGCTATCGCCATTGAGCACATCAAGATCGAGAACGAAGGCTGGGAGCGCGACACAAGCGTCACCGAGCAGCAAGAGCCAACGCTGACAACGGTGAACACGTAAAGCCGAAAGAAGGCTGAATGAGAACGCTCTCCAATCTCGACTTCCTCGAACTTTGGGAGCGCGGGGCGGTGTTGCATCCGCTGGACCGCGCGCTGCTCGCCATCTCCATGGCCGCGCCCGGCGAGGACTACGGCACACTGGCCGCGTGGCCGCTGGGCAGGCGCAACGTCGCGCTGAACCAGCTGCACCGTGCCTGCTTTGGCCAGATGCTCACAGGCTGGGTTGCCTGCCCGGAGTGCAGCGAGCGTCTGGAGTTTTCCCTGGACGCTGAGAAACTGTATGGCGATGTGCAGGAGATTGCGGGGGAGATCGTCATCGATGGACGGAGGTTTCGTCCGCTTACAAGCAGAGATCTTGCCGGAGTTGTGAACGAGAGCAATGAACAGGCTGCTGCGCTAAAGCTGATGCGACAGTGCTGCCTCGATAGCGGCGAGTTTGACGGCAGCACGTTTTCGCTGGAAGAGATTGATGCGATCAGCGAGCAGTTAGCGCAGGCTGATCCGCTGGCGGAGACGCTGCTGGAGTTGCAGTGCGCGGAGTGCGGCCATTGCTGGAATGAGCCGCTGGATATGGCTGCGTGGCTGTGGACAGAGGTTGAAGCGCGTGCGCGACGCCTGCTGCTGGATGTTCATACACTGGCCGCCACGTATGGCTGGTCAGAAGCTGAGATTCTCTCGCTGAGCGAGCAGCGCCGCGGGCTGTACATGGAGATGGTGCGGGCATGAGGAGCTATCTGCATCGCATGGCTGCGAACGCATTATCGCGCGAACGCTCAATTCATCCCGTCCTGGGTTCGCTCTGGGCTTCGCAGCGAAGCGCAGATTCATTCGAGGCTTCGGGGGAGACGCTTGTGCCTGGCGCAAGACCGCAACGCGCGCAGGATGCCGAGCAATCGCAGACGCCAATCCAGCCTCGGTCTCTGGTCCAGAGTGCGCGCATGGAATCGATGGATGTAGAGAGAGAGCAGCGTTCGGCTGAGCATAGTTCTGAATTTATGCCGCAGACCAGAGCAGAAGTGGCAATGCCAATACATCCTTCATCAGAGACCGCGCAGGTTCATGCGATGAGCGCGCTTCCACGTGTGGCATCTCAGTCTGAAGGCGATAGCGGATTGCGGGCGGTGGGATCAGAGTTCCAGCAGCGAAACTTCAAGCCGCTGGTGCCGGAATCTTCGGAACGGGCTCAAGCTTCGCAAAACGTCGCAGTGCCAGCAGTAGCGGCTCCGCGTATTGACTCCTTCAGGCGCCAGGCGCTCGCGCAATCCTCGCGCGGGCCGGATTCCATCGAGATTCATATCGGTCGCATTGAAGTGCTTGCTGCGCAGCCGCAGCCTGCACAGCGTCCGCCGGTGCAACCGGCGCGCAAATCGCTTGACCTGGGTGAGTATCTTCGCCGTGGCGGAGGAACCCGATGAGCAGCGCGCTCGCTCTCTCCGCCGTTACTTCTGTGCTGCAGACAAGCCTGGGACTTGTCTACAACAGCTCCGCGCTAGGCACCATTACTGTTTCGGCGATAGCGCCGGATCTCGTTGAGTCGAAGTATGGAATCGGCCCTGACTCCGGGCCGCTGGTGAATCTCTTTCTGCATCAGGTAACGCCGAACGCCGCATGGCGCAACATTGATTTCCCGTCATTGGCCGCGGATGGATCCACCAGGCTCAAGAATCCGCCGCTGGCTCTGGATTTGCACTATCTGCTTACGGCGTATGCTTCCGACGATACCGAGGCGGAGGCGCTGCTGGGATACGGGATCCTCATGCTGCATGAGAATCCGATTCTGCCGCGCGCACTGATCACCAGCATTCTCGGCACGCTTTCTTCAAGCACGTATAACGATGCGCTGAAGGCTGCCGGGCTGGATGCGCAGATTGAAATGATCAAGCTGTCGCCCGCGACGCTGGGCCGCGAGGAGATGGCATGGTTGTGGACGGCGCTGAAAGCTGATTACAGGCCGACATTTCCGTTTCAGGCTTCGGTTGTGCTGATGCGGAATGACAATCCGGCGGTGTTTTCGCTGCCGGTGCTGACACGCAATATCGTGGTGCAGCCGGGCGTTTCAGCGCAGCTCTTCGGCCTGCAGCCGCCGAACGATCAATCTCCCACGCTGGTGGGAGACACGGTTCAGGTCAATGGCTCAGCGCTGAGTACCGCGAGCCAGATTTCGATCGCCAATCCGACGACGCACGTTACGTACGCGTTTGCTCCGGCATTGGGCGGCGCTCACGACACGAGCGTGAGCTTTCAGGTGCCCGAAGATCCTGCGAACTTACCCTCAGGCGTATGTCAGCTCAGCCTGATCTTTAAAAATGCCAGTGGGATCGTCACGCAACATACCAGCAATGTGGTGCTTGGCATTGGCCTGAAGGTTGCTGCGACACCCGTGCCGTCTGCCGCCGCCAGCGGTGGAGGGACGCTGATATCACTCACCTGTGATCCGCAGGTGCGGCCCGGCCAGAATGTCTATCTGATTCTCAGTTCGCAGACAAATAGCAATATGCAGGTTGTTGCCGCGCAGCCGTTCACCACGCAGACAGCTTCACTCAGCTTCCAGTTCACGCCTGCATTGACAGCGGATACATACGCCGCACGGCTGCAGGTCGATGGAGTGCTTGCGCCTGTCGCCTCTAACTGGAAATTCACGCCTCCTGCCACTTTGGCGGTACTGCCATGAGTGCGACCGCAACAACTCGCATGACGTCGAGCGCGGTTGGCAGCGAGCAGTCGTGGGCCGAAGCGAATCAGGCATATCTCGTGGCGGAGTTTGCTCGCCTGCGAATGCAGGTAGATGGCGGCTCACAAATCCCGGACAGTGATAGCAGACTCACGATGGATCCTCCGGCGGCGATCGACCGGCTTGCTGAGATATTTGGCCTAACGGCCTTTGAGCGCGATCTGCTTCTGCTCTGCGCGGGCGTAGAGATGGACTCCGCGCTCGCGGCCCAGTGTGCGGAAGCGCATGGCGGGCAGCAGAGATGCGCGTTGACATTCGGCCTGGCGCTGGCCTCGCTTGCTGAACCGCATTGGAGCGCGCTTACACCTGCGGGACCGCTGCGCCGCTTTCGTCTTATTCATCTTGACGCGACGCACGGATTGACGGCTGCACCGATTCGCATCGACGAGCGGGTGTTGCATTTTCTGGCGGGAATCAATCAGCTCGATTCACGGCTTGCGTCGATTCTTACACTTGCCAAAATGCCGGATGCGGCGACGGAAGAGCACCAATTGCTTGCGGCCACGCTCGTGCCGATGCTTGCGACCGCAGCGGCGCAGCCACAAGTGCTGCATCTCTGCGGAGACGATCCGCACGGCCAGCAGGATGTGGCAATGCTTGCCGCCTACATTGCGCGCCGCCCGCTCTTCATCCTTCGCGCGGAAGATATTCCCGCGGATGCGCCAGCGCTTGATCTGCTGATCGATCTGTGGACGCGGGAGGTTGCACTGCTGAGTGCGGTTCTGCTGGTTGAGACGGGCGCAGCAGAACTTTCTGCATTTGCAAAGCGATTTCTCGATAGAGCCCCGGGAGACATTTTTCTTACAAGCCGAGATCCTCTGCTGCTGAACCGTAGTGTTGCGCGGTATGACGTGAACAAGCCGCGTCCTGCGGAGCAAAAGCGGCTCTGGCAGGAGTCAATCGGGCCGGAGGCGGAAAACCTGAACGAATTGCTTGATCGTCTGGCAGGCCAGTTCTGTCTAAGCGCGCGCACCATTCAGGCCACTGGGGCAATGGCGCGCGAGCATGGACCGGACGAGTTGTGGAACGCATGCCGCTCACTTTCCCGCCCGCGGCTTGAGGACATGGCACAGCGCATTGTTCCAGCTGCGGAATGGAGCGACCTGATTCTGCCGGAGCCGCAAATGCAGGCGCTGCGGCAGCTTACTGCGCAGGTTCGCTGCCGAGTAAAGGTAAACGAGACGTGGGGCTTTGCGGCCAAGGGACGGCGTGGTCTTGGTGCGAGCGCGCTCTTTGCCGGCGAGAGCGGCACGGGCAAGACCCTTGCGGCCGAGGTATTGGCGCATGAGCTTGGGCTTGATCTCTACCGGATTGATCTGTCCGCGGTGGTGAGTAAGTACATCGGTGAAACGGAGAAGAATCTGCGGCAGGTTTTTGATGCAGCGGAAGAGGGCGGCGTGTTGTTGCTCTTCGACGAAGCGGATGCACTCTTTGGCAAGCGCACCGATGCGAAAGACCATCGTGACCGTTACGCGAACATGGAGGTAGGTTATCTTCTGCAGCGCATGGAGGCATATCAGGGGCTGGCGATTCTCACCACGAATCTCAAGTCTTCGCTGGATCGCGCATTTCAGCGCCGGCTGCGCTTTGTAGTTGAGTTTCCGTTTCCGGACGTGACGCAGCGCGAGGCTATCTGGCGCCGCGTCTTTCCCGCGGAGACGCCTACGCAAGGGGTTGACACGGCTGCGCTGGCGCAGCTCAAACTGCCGGGCGGCAGCATTCGCAATATCGCGCTCAACGCCGCATTTCTTGCTGCGGATGCAAACAAGCCGGTGAGCATGGCACATCTTCTGCAAGCAGCACGACTCGAGGCCCAGAAAACAGATCGCCCGCTTTCGGAAGCTGAAGTCCGGGGGTGGAGATGAGCCGCATCCACATCACCATCGATCGTCTGGCTCTGCAGGGATTTGACCCAGCAGAGCGCGCTGCGCTTGTGGAGGGACTGAAAGGTGAGCTTACGCGTGCGCTGGCAGATCCAGCGGCACGTGCCGCGCTCAAATCGCGTCGTACGCCGGTTTTGCGGCTTGGAAGCCTTGAACGCAAGTCTGGCCCTTCGGGCAGCAGAACCTTTGGCACAAAGATCGCCCGCGCGATTCAAAGGAGCGTGAAGCCATGAGCCAGAGAATGTTGGCGCGCAAGCCGGCAAACGCTTCTGCTGAGACACGTGGCGCATCTTCCGGACTGAAGGTGAACCGGCCCGGCGACACATTTGAGCAGGAGGCCGATCGTGTTGCTGGCACCGTTGCATCAGGCGGCCGGATTCCTGCGTGGTCCATCGGTCGGGTAGGTATGAGCTCCAGCGCAAACACGGTACAGCGCGATGGCCCGGACGGAACCAACCCACAACAGCAGGCTCCTGCGCCGAACAACTACGGCGATGCTGCAAAGAAGGCCGCAGAAGCTTTCATGAAAACCGATGCGGGCAAGAAGCTGGAAGCGGCGGCGAAGGATGATCCGCTGGTGAAGGGCGCGTCGGATTTTGTCGGCACGCTCCCGGGCAAGATTATTGTGGGTGCGGCGGCTACGGGAACAGTCGCAGCGCTGGCCGCAACGCACAAGTCACTGCCGCTGCAGCTCCCCGCCATTCCATTGAGTTCGATCAGCCCTAAGCTCAAAGACATGAGTGTAAAGGTGGATTATGAAGGCCCCGTGGATAAGCCCACAAAAGGAATGCTGACCTTCATTTACACCCCGGGCGCCGACAAAAAGAAGAAGAAAGACGATACGTCGGCACGAATTCAGAGGGAGAAGCAGGAACTCCAGGCGAGCATGGATATGTTTCGCCCCAAGGATGATGTAGTCGATCAGGTAGCGGTCTCAGAGCACGGGCGGTTTGCGCCCTACGCAAAGCAGTCCGCGAGCGCGCAGGGACAGGCGCAGCCGCAAACGCCACTGGATAAAAAACTGGATCTGAAGCCTGCGGATGCCGCGGCGCCGATTACTGACGATAAAGGTAAAAAAGACGAGGCGCCGTTACAGCGCAAGGCCAGTGGCAGCGAGGGAGTGCTGCAGCGCAAGTGTTCCGCCTGCGGCGGAGCAGCGGGATCGGGCGGCGAATGCGAAGAGTGCAAAGCAAAGCAGGTGCAACGGAATTCTACAAATGCAGGACCTTCCTCAGCGCCGTCTTCTGTCGAGAATGTTCTACACTCCTCCGGCGTTCCGCTCGATCGCAGTGATCGCTCTTTCTTTGAATCGCGCTTTGGCATGGACTTCAGCAAGGTGCGAATCCATACCGGCGCTGAGGCCGCGTCTTCCGCCAGGGATGTGGCGGCAAGGGCATATACGGTGGGCGACAGGATTGTATTTGACAGTGGGCAGTATTCGCCGCACTCGGCGGAAGGGCGCAAGCTGCTGGCGCATGAACTGACGCATGTGGTGCAACAGGGCGGAGCTTCCTCTTCCTCCGCCGGGCCGCTGGAGATTGGCCGAGGTAACGATGCGTTCGAGCATGAAGCGCATCACGCGGCGGGAACGGCAGGGCATAAGCATCATTCCATGCCGGCGCGGCAGGCTCCTGTCCAAAAGCGCTCCTCGCGGGCGGTGCAAAGGTATGAATCAGGCGAGCATGCAAAATTCGGCGAGACCGGCGATGAGTTGAACGCGCTTGCTCCCAAGGCATTCATGTACAAGGTGAAGTCCGGCGAAGTGCCAAAGAAGATCGCGCAGAAGTTTGGTATTACAGAGGACCAGCTAAAAGAAGTCAACAAGGATAAGTGGCATAAGTGGCAGTTGACGGACGACCCTTCATCCAAAGTTGAGGGCTTCAGGGCCGGCGATGAGATCACAATTCCGCCGGTAATGAACGCCGCAGTCAAAGATGCACTAAAGGTCAAGGAAGTGTCGCTGGTGGTGAATGGCGTGACCCTCGACTACGGCGAGGGTATGACTATGGGAGATTTCTATGAATCTCCCGAACAGATGATGGCTGCTCCCGTTGCCGAGTTACAAAAGCTCTCCGAGCTGATCAAGAAGGAGAAGGCCGGCGTAGCTGGAGTTACGGTCAAAGACGAGGATTGGGATAAAGCCACCGGAGGCAGGTATCTCAAGATCGCAGAAAAGAATGAGAGCCACTTTGCTCCGTCCAATCCAGCCTTCGCGCCGGTTTCAGGCAAAAGCACCGCGGACCACAAGTCCGAATGGGAGAAGAACCATGGCAAGGCGTTGGGCAGGTCTCAAATCGGAGACAAGAATGACGCCCTGACCATCAATGCATTTGCGGACCACTTCCTCACGGATGCTTTCGCAGCAGGCCACCTCATCAACAAGCGCGACGTGATGGAAAAGTTCGAGGGCAATATGCCGAAGACGCCAGCTGGAGACTTCGCGGCCCCGTCCAAGGCATTTTTCGATGGGGTTGCCAGCGCCGCCTTCACCGGCCCCGTGCAGACCGAGTTCTCAAAGGAACGGACCGTCGCGTGTTTCTCCTGGTTCGGCGATCACCCGGAAGCTTCGTGCAACGACACGACAACCGCCCATGGAAGGATCGACAGCGTGGAGCATTTCTCCACGCTCCTGCAGGGCATTCACAAGAAGGAGCCGAGTCTTTTTGAGAATGTTGTCGCAAAAGGCGTCCACGACAACCTGAATGCAGCGGGCGTGCCGGTGGAAAACAATAAGGGCGATAAGTGGACCCTGAGCGGCGACAAATCATTGAATGCCAAGACGCTGGAAATCGGGCGCAAGGCAGTGGCCCAGTCCCAGATGAATGTATTGGAAGTTTTCAAGCAGACTCAGACTCTCGATCTGCCGCCCCTGTTCAAGAAGGTCTGGGATTACGTGCCGCATGCGGCTCCCGGCGCGGGAGAAAAGCAGGTAAAGGACGCGGTTGACTCTGGCACTGATCCCAAATCTGCAGGACTGAGCAGCGCAGCAGTCGCACTCATCAACGTCCACTTCAAGAAGATCATTACGGAACTAGAAACCCGAGGCATTTTGATGAAATGAGCCCATTTGCCTATGCATGCGCGCGATAGAAACGAAACTCGCATTCGACACACTGATTGAAACAGGGAATGTAAGAAGATTTGCCGGAGACCGAAGATGGCTACCACATCCCCAATCTCGCCGCGATTAGTTAAAGGCGGCATCGTCACGATGGACCCCGACACCGCCGCGGTACAGAGCGTGATTGCTCTGCAGTACAACCCGGACTCACTCTCGCGGACACTGCAGATTCAGGCAGTGCAGGGCGGCCAGGATGGCGTGCGCGTGGATGCCTTGCGCCTGCGCGGACCGGCAATTGAAACCATCAAGGTGGAGGCAGAGCTCGATGCCACCGATCAGCTCGAGTTTCCAACACAATTTCCTAATGCCGTGCAATACGGGCTGCAGCCGCAATTGGCGCAGCTTGAGATGCTGGTGAATCCCACGGTTGAGACGCTCAATGCAGATAACGCAATGGCCAATGCGGGAACGCTGGAGATTATTCCCCTGGAGCAGCCGCTGACGCTTTTCGTCTGGAGCAGCAATCGCGTTGTGCCCGTGCGCCTGACGGATTTCTCCATTACGGAAGAAGCCTTCGACACATCGCTAAATCCGATTCGCGCCAAAGTGAGCCTGGGCATGCGCGTGCTGAATGTGGATGATCTCGGCTTCGATCATCCTGGCGGCCACATCTTTATGACGTACCTGAGCAACAAGGAGCAGCTGGCCGCAAAGGCGGGCAGCGCAGCTCTCACAGTTCTCGGACTCGGAGGCATTCCATGAGTTCTCCCCTTACTGCATTTCTTCAGCTTGGACTTGTTCCGCCGGTGACCTTTCCTACGGACAGCCGCTACTACAGTTATTCCACGCTCACATTCACCACGCCCGCAGGCCAAAGCGTGAGCTATCTTGCGCGGCGCATTGTTCCACAGCCGGGCGCGCCGAACTACGCCACCGTGGCGAAGCACACCGTGATGCAGGGGGACAGGCTGGACCTTATTGCCGCAAAGTATCTCGGCGATCCGCTGCTTTTCTGGCTGCTCTGCGACGCCAATGGCGCGGTGCGTCCGGAAGATCTTATTGCCACGCCTGGGACGACGATCGCCATCACCATGCCGCAGGGCGTTCCCGGAGGGACGAGTGTCTAGTGCAACACTCAGCAGCGTTCAGCTTTCGCTACTGATGGGCCCCATTGCGCCCACGCCGGTGTCGAGCGACATCATCGAGTCGCTGGCCTCAGCAGAAGTGCGCATTGATGATGTGGGCCAGAGCGGTTTTCAGCTTGTCTTCAGCATCAACAAGCAGTCGTCGCTGCAAACGCTCTTTATTCTCTCGGGTGCGGTTCCGCTGCTGTTTATGCGCGTGATTTTGGTGGCCACCGTTAATGGAACAGCGAATGTGCTGATCGATGGCGTCATCACTAACAACCAGCTTTCGCCCGGCGACAAGGGATCGAACTCCACGCTCACCATCACCGGCAAAGACCTGACCGCGCTGATGGATCAATCGGACTGGAGCGGCTTTCCGTATCCCGCGTGCCCGCCGGAGGCGCGCGTTGCCATCATCTGTGCGAAGTATTCCATGTTCGGCTTGATTCCCTTCATCATTCCCAGCATCATGATCGACGTACAACTGCCCATTGAGCAGATTCCTATGCATCAGGGCACGGATTACAAATATGCATCTCAGCTTGCGGCCGATGTGGGCTACGTCTTCTACATCGATCCCGGCCCATCCCCGGGCATAAGCAAAGCCTACTGGGGACCACAGATGAAAGTAGGGCCCGTTCAGCCTGCGCTGAGCATCGACATGGATGCTTACACAAATGTCGAAAACATGAGCTTCACCTTTGACCAGGAGAAGAACAAGATACCGCTGCTCTACATCTACAACCAGGAGACAGGCATCAGCATTCCAATTCCGATTCCGCCGATTACGCCTCTGAATCCACCGTTGGGCGCGGTCATGGGACTGCCTACAAATCTTCTTCCTCCGGATCTGAAGCCCTGGCGCGATGACGTGCCCAAGCTGCCGATTCCGCAGGCCATTATGCAGGGCCTTGCGCAGGCGGCGGAAAATGCGGAAGCCGTGACCTGCGAGGGATCACTGGATGTGACGCGCTACGGCGGCGTGTTGAAGGCGCGGCAGCTGGTGGGTGTGCGTGGTGCGGGGACGGCCTATGACGGCCTGTACTACGTAAAGAGCGTTACGCACAAGATCAAGCGCGGTGAATACAAGCAGAGCTTTACGCTGACCCGTAACGGCCTTGTCTCCACTGTCACTAACGTGAACGTATGAGGAACCACGCATGAGCCCGGATTCGGCACAGAAGAAGCGCTATTACGGCAAATACCGCGGCCTGGTGATCGACAATATCGATCCGCTGCAGACGGGCCGTGTCATGGCGCAGGTTCCGGCAATGGCAGGAGAAATACCCTCCACGTGGGCGCTACCTTGCGTACCTGCTGCAGGCATTCAGTCGGGCATTTTCATCGTGCCGCCTATTGGCTCCCAGGTGTGGGTTGAATTCGAGCAGGGTGATCCTGATTATCCGGTATGGACCGGAGGCTTCTGGGGCACTGCCGCGGACGTTCCTGCTCTTGCCATCGCGCCGCCAGCCATACCGCCAGGGCAAAACATTCTTCTGCAAACTACAGGCCAGAACATGATTCTCATCAGCGATTCCGCGCCCACGCCAGTCACCGGCGGCATCATTCTCAAGTCCACTACCGGAGCCATGCTCGTGGTCAACGACACGGGCATTTACATCAGCAACGGCCAGGGAGCGATGATCACGCTTATTGGCCCCACCACCGATGTGAACATCGGCGCACTGACGGTGATTTGATGCCAGCACCCGTACTACATCAGGGAGCCACAGTGCTCTGCTCGCATGGCGGGCAGGCAATGCCCACTGTGCCGGACCCGCGCGTGCTGGTGAGCGGAATGCCCGTGGCCACACTGTCCGCGCCGTGGGTTGTGGCCGGATGCCCGTTTCCTCCACCCATAGCAGGCAACGGCCCATGCGTAACTGCGCAGTGGGTGATGGGCGCAGTGCGGGTTACATCGCTGGGCCAGCCGCTGCTCATCATGACCGGCATGGCTATCTGCGTGCCCACTGGAACGCCACTGATGCCTGTTGTAGCGCAAACGCGCGTGATTGCGACATAAGAGAGGCCGCTATGAGCACGATGAATATCGCGTTTCCTTATCAATTCGACGGGCGCGGCCGCACGCAGGAGGCGGCGATTGCGGATTACGTCAACCAGCTTGTCGAGCAGGTGCTGTTTACCTCGCCCGGCGAGCGCGTGAATCTGCCGGACTTTGGCAGCGGCCTGCTGCAGCTTCCTTTTGCGCCTAACAGCATGGAGATGGCCGCGGCTACGCAGTTTGCCGTGCAGGGCGCGCTGCAGAAGTGGCTGGGCAGCTATATCAGGGTGAAATCTGTGGTTGCATCCGCGCAGGAGTCCACCCTCACCGTCACCGTTTCATATGCGCTGCTGTCGAGCGATGTGACACAGGTGCAGACCTTTGTTTACGGAGGCCCGACGGGAAGCTAGTGATGATCTACGCCTGCTGCAATACAAATCGCAAAGCCGCTGTGCTGGGCAATCCTACGCTCAATGGCCTGGACTTTCTTGAAGTCCTGGATCTTGAAGCCATTCCGCTGGGCCTGCCGCGCCAGCAGACGCTCGTGCTGCACTTACTCAAAGCTCCGGCCGCCACGATTACGACGGACAATATACTCATCACCGGCGGCGAAAGCATTACCGGCATCACTGCAGCGTGGGTAGCAACGCCTTCCACACTCGTCAACCCGCTGCCCTTCACGCCGCCTGTTCCGCTTACTTCTGAAGCGACGGCCTACTTCACCGGCCTGCAGGATGCGTCAAACGTCATTATCGTGGGCACCAGTGAGGCAGGAGATTTTTCCACCTACACGCTGCAACTGGTAAACGACGCGTCCACGGCTCCGCTAGATACATTCGATCTTTCTGCCGCACTGACCGGCTTCGATCCGCAGCTTACGGAACTATGCTTCTCCTTCAAGATCGAGTGCGGACCGGATTTCGACTGCCAGCCGAATAATGCGCCCTGCCCGCCTGATCTGCCCACGCCTCCGCCTATCAACTATCTGGCCAAGGATTACGGCAGCTTCCGCACAATCCTGCTGGACCGCATGAATCAGCTCCTGCCCAACTGGGGCGCAACCAGCGAGGCTGACTTCGGCATCGCTCTTGCGGAGCTTGTTGCATACGTCGGTGATCGGCTCAGCTACTTTCAGGACGCGGTGGCCACCGAGGCATACATCGAAACTGCGCGCCGTCGCGTTTCACTGCGCCGTCATGCACTGCTGGTGGACTACCACGTTCACGACGGTTGCAATGCGCGCGCATGGATTGCGGTCAACGTGAACGCGAACCCCGGCACGCCGGTTTTCCTGGACCGCACGCTGACGCGCTTCTACACTTTTGCGCCGGGAATGCCGAGTTCACTTGCCGTGGGCGCAAACAACGAGGAAGCCGCGCTGATTGCCGGCGTGCAAGTCTTTGAGCCTCTGAGCGACGCGCTGCTCTTTGCTGAAAACGCGCAGATGAACTTCTATACCTGGGGCGATAACAGCTGCTGTCTGCCCGCAGGTGCAACAGAAGCCACTCTCGTGGGCACATTCGGCAACATGGAACCGGGCGATGTGTTGATCTTCGAAGAGGTAAAGGGTCCGCTCACCGGCAATCCAGCCGATGCCGATATTCGCCACCGTTGCGCAGTGCGCCTCACGGCCGTGCTGGCGAAAGATAGCAGCGGCAATCCGATTGTCGATCCTCTCTTTGATATCAAGGGCAACGCCATCACCGGCACCACGCAGACACCGCAACCCGTTACGGAGATTCAGTGGATGCAGGAAGATGCGCTGCCATTCGCTGTCTGCATCTCCTCGAAGTATCTCGATGAAGATTCCGACGAGCAGACCGTGACCAACGTCAGCATCGCTCTTGGCAATATCGTGCTTGCAGACAATGGCCTTACGCTCACCGGAAAAAGCCTCGAATCCGCTCCCCTGCCATCGATCTACTATCCCAACACTTCGGATCGCTGCGAGCCCGCCGCAGCCACACCGGTTCCCGCGCGATACAATCCATCGATTCCCGACAGCCCACTCACACAGGCCATTCCGGTAGCTGTTGTGGCATTGGCCGGAGCAGGGAATCCGGTGACAGCAAGCCCGGTGCCGCTGACGGGCACCAGCATTCCGTTGCCCAATGCAAGCGGCTTCATCTCGCTTACGCTGGAGACCACGAATCCCGGCGCGTGGCCGGCGCTCTTTGGTGTGTTGGTCAAGCCAAATACCGGCACTCCAACCAACATTGATCTTTCTGTTGTCTACAATCCTCCTGGAGGAGCAGCGGGCTTCAATAAGCAGATCACCGTGGAGAGCTTTACGGATCTTTCGCTTTCCTCGGCAGATCCCGCTTACGTTGTTACCAAGGTCAACGCTGCATCTCAGTTCATCAAGCTCGCGGCTCCAGCCGGCGCGCCTACGCCAGCAGGATTTCCGGCATCTCCAACAATGCTTTCTGCCACCGGCTCGATCAATCTGCAGGACACCAGCGCCACTCCCGTAACGTATCTGACCGTGCAGCCTACTGCTCCGGACGCATGGCTCTCACTCTTCGCCGTGACAGCCCAACCCAATGCAAACCCTGCTTATTTCGATCTCGAGATCGTCTACAATCCTGCTGTTGCAGTCGGCGTTACTCTGCCGGTTCCAGTGGAGCAGTTCACGAATCTCTCGCCTGCCACCGCAGCAGATGAGGTTGATTCGGAATCCTCGCTTGTGCTGGTGCAGAGCTTTGCGCAATCGCTTGATTTGTCGCTCTCGGCGTCTGAGTTGCTGAATCTCAATCCCTCCAGCGCCATCCCCGCCATCACGCTTTCCAGCACGCTCAACAGCGTGACGCAAACCTGGACACCTGAGCAGAACCTGCTTTCAAGCGGTTCCGCCGACACTAACTTTGTGGTGGAAGTGGAATCGGATTTAAGCGCGACGCTGCGCTTCGGCGACGACACAAACGGCAAGTTCCCCGCAACAAACACAGTCTTTACAGCCACGTATCGCATCGGCAACGGCACGGCCGGCAATGTGGGCGCGGAGAGCCTGAAAAAACTCGCTGCGGGTGACGCGCGCATTGCGGGTTGCACAAATCCGCTGCCCGCAAGCGGAGGAACCGATCCGGAAACTGCGGATCAAATTCGCCGTCGCGCACCGCAGGCATTCTTCACGCAGGAACGCGCCATAACGATCCCAGACTATGAGGCGGCAGCGGAATCGAATCCAGTCGTCGAGCAAGCTGTTGCGTCGCTTCGCTGGACCGGAAGCTGGTACACGGTCTTCATCGCAGCCGAGCCCCAAACTACGGGTCAGTCCAGTGGCCAGCAGAGCAGCGGACAACTCACAACCGCGCAGCTAAAGAGCGTTACCTCTACCGTCAATGCGCTGCGCCTTGCTGGAGAAGACCTGCAGCTTGATGGTCCGCAGTATGTCTCGCTTCAAATTGCCCTCGAAGTCTGCGTCGATCCCGACTACTTTATGCGCGACGTAGAGACTGCGCTCTCGACTGTGCTCGGCAGCCAGCAGGGCGGTTTCTTCTATGCGGGCAACTTCACCTTCGGCCAATCGGTATATCTCAGCCCCATCTATGCGGCGGTGCGCGCAGTGCCCGGAGTCAATGCGGTCACAGCCACCACATTTCAGATGCAGGGAGTGAATGACACCTCCTATCTGCAATCAGGAGAAATCGAACTTGGTCCGTTGCAGATCGCGCGGCTTGAGAATAATCCGAGCTTCCCGAGCCACGGTCAGATCAGCTTTGTCATGGAGGGCGGAAAATGAGTTGCACTTGCTCACCGGGTAGCACCTGCGGCTGCTGCGCAGGCACAAGCATCCAGACTCCGCAGCTGATAACGAATACGCAGGGCCAACCGGCGATTACATATCGCACCGGTACGTGGGCCACCTTCAAGGAATCCATGCTCGCGCGGCTCTCATCTGCCGCTTATCCCGCACTGGCCTCTTTAAAGACGCGTGACGACGACGACTTCACAATCGCATTTCTCGATGCCTCTGCCGTGATGCTCGATATTCTCTCCTTCTATCAGGAGCGGCTGGCCAATGAGAGCTATCTCCGCACCGCGCAACAGCTGCAATCGCTCACATCGCTATCGCAGCTCATTGGTTATCAGCCCGCGCCTGGGATCTCGGCATCTGTTTATCTCGCATTTACGTTGAAAACAGCTCCTGGAATACTGAGCGATCCCACCGCACCTCCAATCACCATTCCCACTGCCACGCAGGTGCAGAGCATCCCAGGACAGGGGCAGACACCACAGACCTTTGAGACCTCCGCGCCAATTCCCGCCAAGGCAGACTGGAATGCTCTGCCCGTGCTGGCTGCATTGCCATGGACGCCCAGTTCTGCGAACGGCATGTATCTTGCGGGGACGGCCACGCAACTGAATCCCGGCGACATGATTCTGATGCTTGGCGCACGCGCGACAAACTCTTCCAGCAGCGATTGGGTGGTGCTGTCTCTCACTACGGTCAAAGCCGATACGGCGAACAGCCGCACCTGGATAGCATGGTCCAACCCGCAGCCCTCTGCCACTTCTCTGACCTCGACGAGTCCGCTGCTCTATGCCTTCCGCCAGCGCGCTGCGCTCTTTGGCTACAACGCCATTGATCCACATATTCTGGACCAAAAAAATCTCACATTGCCGACCAGCGACTTTGGCAGCGACGGCGACTGGGCTGGTCTCAGTCCTTCTTTGACGATTGATCTTGACTCGTCCTACTCAAAGGTCGCCATCAGCAGTTGGGTGGCATTGATGCAGCAGACGATTTCCACCTCGTCGGGCTTCGCCAGCGAGGTAGGCGAGCTCGAATCCGGTGCCGTGAAGTTTGAGACGGCACGCGTCTCCAGGGCAAAAGTGAACACTGGCCTGAGCCATGGAGTCACTGAAAAACATCTACCACCCGAGAGAGCGTCAACGACAACGGTGACTACCAGCGTCGATCTTTACCAGGCCCAGACGATTACGGCGGTCTCGCGCAGCAACTTTGGCATGAGCGCGAAGATCACGCGCGTCACGCCGGACACAACAACCGACCTGGGCAACTACAGCGCGCGTACCGCCATAGTCTTCGCACAGACAGATCAGCTCACACCGACGCTGCAGCCGCTCAACTATCCGCTCTATGGAACGCTGCTTGATATTCAGGCATTGCGGCCAGATCTGATCGGAGCCACGGTGGTAGCCATCAGTGGCACGGCACAAAAGATCGTGTTGAATGCAGGTGTCGCAAATCTGCAGTTTGTTCCGGATGACGAATCAACGCCAGTCGGCCTCAACCCCGGCGATACCTTCACACTCATCGCACCACCACCGCTGCCATTCAATTCGGATGGCTCGATTCCCTCGTGGTCGACATCCACGAATGCCCTCACGCTTAAAGTCACGGATGCCAGCGGACGCACAGGAACACTGCAGGGCACGAGCGCCTCAGTTTCGCTCTATCTCAGCTACTTCTCGCTGGTCGCGCCTTCGTCAAGCGATCCTGAAATCTCCGAGTGCGCGCTCATCTCGCAGGTTGTAGGCGTCACGGCGCTCAACTGCTCCACACCGCACACGCAGTTCCAGCTGCAGAACCCGCTGCTCAACTGCTACTGCCGGTCGACAGCCACGGTGAACGCAAACGTGGCGCTGGCTACTGCGGGAGCTACCGTTACAGAGATCATGGGCAACGGCAGCGCCGCCACGCAGAACCAGAGCTTCACTCTGCGCCAGAAGCCGCTCACCTACGTGCAGGCCGCCACTCCCAGCGGCTTCCAAAGCACCCTTACGGTACGCGCCAACGGCGTGGCATGGACAGGAGTTCAAAGCCTCTACGAGCAGGCTGCCACGGCACAGGTCTTCACCATTCAGAATCAATCTGATGGGACGAGTGACGTGATCTTTGGCGATGGTGTGGAAGGTGCAACGCTGCCCAGCGGCCAGAACAACATCATTGCCACGTACCGCATCGGCTCCGGCTCGGCAGGAAACGTCGCCGGCGATGCAATCACTACTCTCATGCAACGCCCGCTTGGCGTAAGCGGAGTCACCAATCCGCAACCGGCCACTGGCGGCGCCGATCCGGAGTCCATTGATAACGTGCGCTCGAATGCTCCCCAAACCGTGCTCACGCTTGGCCGCGCCGTCTCCATTGCGGATTACCAGAACTTCGCGTCAATCTTTGCTGGCATTGCGAAAGCATATGCAATCTGGATTCCCAGCGGCTCCGCACGCGGTGTTTTTCTTACCGTTGCCGCGAACGGTGGCACGGCGCTCGACTCCAGCAATCCCACGCTGCAGAACCTGATCTCCGCGCTGCAGAGCTATGGCAATCCGCTGATTCCCATCTCCGTGCAGTCTTTCATTGAGACGCTGTTTGGTTTCTCTGCTGACGTGATGTATGACCCGCGCTACGATCAGCCAACCGTTGAAACGAAGATTCGGCAAATGCTCGTCACTACGTATTCTTTTGCAAATCGCACCTTCGGCCAGGGCATCTCCACAGATGAAATTGCCGCGGACATTCAAGGCGTTGCAGGCGTCATTGCTGTCAATGTTACAAATCTCTCGGTGATCGCCAGCAGTGAAGGCGGCGATCTCGCGAATCTCTCCGGCGGGTTTACCGTCTCCAATTGGAATAGCTGGATGTCGCAGCCGGTGACAGTGCCACGCCCGTGGTCTGATACCTCCGCACGTATCTGTCCATATCTCCCAGTCGCCAGCACGCAGGCTCTTCCGCTGCCCGCGGAGATTCTCGTTCTCGATCCCGATCCGAAATCCGTCGTTCTGGGAGTGATGTCATGAGCACACCCGTAGTTCAGCAGCGCCAGACGCTCTTTTATCTTCTGCCCGCGCTCTACCGTCTACGCGATGCGCAGCTTGCTTCCTCTGCCGGCGTGGAGATGGGGCCGTTGCAATCACTTCTTTCCGTGGTGGAAGAGCAGATCGCCATTCTCGAAGAGAATGTCAACCAACTCTACGATGATCAGTTCATTGAAACTTGCGCTCCGTGGGTCGTTCCTTACATCGGCGATCTCATCGGCTATCAGTCGATTCACGGAATCACATCCTCTGTAGACAGCCCCCGTGCAGAAGTCGCTTCCACCATCGGCTTCCGCCGCCGCAAGGGCACAGTGCCGGTCCTGGAGCAGCTTGCTCGCGACGTTACAGGCTGGGGCGCACATGCCGTTGAGTTCTTCCAGGTGCTGGCCACAACACAGTACATCCGCAACCATACGCGTCTGCATAACTACTACGCACCGAACCTGCGCCGCTGGCAGCCGCGAGAGTACATCGATACAGGCTTCGACAAAACTGCTCATAAGGTTGACGTGCGCCGCATCGCTGTGGAGCGTGGTCGCTACAACGTCCAGAACATCGGAATCTTTCTCTGGTCGCTGAATGCGTACTCCATTACCCAGACACCGCTCGTTCAGCTTTCCGGCGCTCCGCAATGCTTCCGCTTCAGCTCGCTCAATGCGGATGCTCCGCTTTTCAATAATCCAATTGAGCTTGAGTCCGAAACGACTACACTTGCCGGTCCGGAGAATGTGCCCAACTATCTAAGCCGTCACGTCCTCTGCAAAGACATCACTCAGATTCAAACGAACTCCGCTGCGCCTGTGTATTACGGCCCGGGTCTGAGCCTTGTTGTGTATCGCAACGGCTCTCTGCAGGATCCCGCACGCATTCAGGTCACGAACCTCTCCGGCGCGGATGGCTCATGGATCAACATTCCCGCAAGCGGTAACACGATTGCCGTCGATCCTGAACTGGGCCGTGTGGCCATTGCGCCCGGCACGCCGAAGGACACGCTCAGCGCCACATGGCATTACGGCTTCAATGCAGCCATTGGCGGCGGGGAGTATCCACGCTCGGCTACGTTCCTGGCCTCTCCGGATCAGGCTATCGTTCGTGTTCCCGGCGACTACGCCACCATCCATGAGGCGCTGGCCGCTCTCTCTGGCGATGGGGTTGTAGAGATCAGCAACTCAGCTATTTACTCTGAGCCGAGCGGCCTCAATATCAACGTCCGCGCCAACGGCCACATCGAGTTGCGAGCCGCAGATGAGTCTCGTCCGACTTTAATGCTCGGAGGCGCCATCTCCATCACCGGAGCTTCAGAATCCGTCTTCGACATCAACGGCCTGCTGATCTCCTACGCACCGCCTTCCGGCACAACGGCGCCCGCGGCGCTGCTGCACGTCCCCGCGGCCTCCAACACGCTCGCTAACCTGAATGTCACGCACTGCACAGTGGTTCCCGGCTGGGCTCTGCAATCGAACGATGATCCGCAGACTGCGTATGCGGGGTTGCCATCCCTTCTGGTCGAAGCCTCCGGCGTTACAGTCCAGATCAATCAATCCATCCTCGGTCCGCTCTGGCTCAATGGCCAGTCCACAGCTTCGTTGACAGACTCGATCCTGGACGCAACGGACCCAACGCTCGTCGCCTGTATCGCCGGTATCAATTCCACCACCAAAGGCCCCATCCCCTCCGGCGCGCTGACCATGCAAGGCTGCACCGTCATCGGCAAGGTGTATGCCTCGCTGTTGAGCCTGGTAAGCGATTGCATCTTTCTGGCTGAGCTCACAGAGGCGGATGTTTCCACCACGCCGCCGCTGTGGAACGCGCCTCTCTGGGCAGCGCGCCAGCAGCAGGGCTGTGTGCGCTTCAGCTTTGTGCCCGCGGGCTCCATTTTGCCGCGCAATTACGAGTGCGTGGAGCAGGCTGCAGGCGGACCCGCGCCTATGTTTTATTCGCTCCGCTATGGCTGCCCTGCTTACGCCAAGCTGCTGCCCACCACAGACCCAGCCATCCGCCAGGGAGCGGATGATGCGGGCGAAATGGGAGCATTTCATTTTCTTCTCGCGCCGCTGCGCGATGCTGACCTTCGCATCCGCCTGCAGGAATACATGCCCGTAGGCCTAGAGTTCGGAATCTTCTACCAAAGTTGAAAGGAAGCACGTTATGAGTTTCGATATCAGCCGCTCTACTTTCCGCCCGCGCAAGAACTTTCTCGGCGTCGTTATGCAACAGGGCCGTGTCCAGCTGGATTCTGACTGGAATGAGTGGCAATCGGAGTTCTCTCGCCGCATCCAGGCCGGCACTCTGGACACGGTGGGCCGCGCTGTTTTTTCCGCATCCACGCCTAATGCCTTCAAGATCACGGCGGGCACGGATGCAAGCGGCAAATCCACTCTTACGATTGGCGCGGGCCGTTACTACATCGACGGTCTGCTGGCGGAAAATCACGGCCCGGAAGCGCAGGCCGCATGGGATAGCGCGCTGGCTGAGCTCTCCGGCGCACCCGCTTATTCCACAACCACTGCGGCCACCGATTACACGCAGCAGCCTTTTCTGCCCGGCGCAGTGCTCCCAACCGGCAACGGCCCGTTCCTCGCATACCTCGATGTATGGCAGCGCGATGTAACTTACCTTGAAGATCCGGACCTCATCGACAAGGCCGTCAATATCGACACAACAGGCCGCTTGCAGACCGTCTGGCAGGTAAAGCTTCTCGATCTCTCGAACCTTGGAACTACGCCCGACTGCTCAACCGACGTACCTGCCTTCGATGCTCTTGAACAGCCGCCTGCTGCACGGCTTACGAATGGTCTTGTGCCCAATGCCAACTCGGGTCCATGCTGTCTTGCGCCGAATACCAGCTATACAGGCCAGGAAAATCAGCTTTATCGTGTGGAGATTCATCAGGCAGGCGTATCTGCCGCCGCGCCCGCAGGCGGATTTACCTGGCCATTGCCCGCAAATACTCCCACCTTTAAGTGGTCGCACGACAATGCTTCGGTAGAGACCAGTGTTTCCGCCATCTCGGCCGTCTCCACAGCCTCGGGCTCTGTCAGCCAGCTCGCTGTTGCCAGCCTTGGCCGCGATCAGGAGCTTGGCTTCAGCGTAAACAACTGGATCGAGATCACCGACGATGCCTACGAGCTGTACAACCAGCCGGGAGAGTTCTTCCAGATTGCCTCTCAGCCATCCGCTGCCCGCAACATCACACTCAACGGAGCGGTCTCGTCGCACTTCCCACTCACCGGCGGACAGACCAATCCCAAGCTGCACACGCGTATCCGGCGTTGGGATCAGTCCGGCAAGGTCTACCAGACAGATTCATCGGGCAATACCACACTCTGGATCGATTTGAATGCGCCAGGTAGCAACGGCCAGATTCCCATTCCGCCCGCGGGCACAATGCTGGTGCTTGAGAACGGCATCACCGTGTCCTTCGATCTCAATCCTGAGCCGACTTCTTCAAACCCCACAACCTTTCGTGCAGGAGATTACTGGCTCTTTGCCGCACGCACCGCTGACGGCTCCGTTGAGCAGATCACCTCAGCGCCGCCGCTTGGCATCCACCATCACTATGCGCAGCTTTCCATAGTGACCTTTCCCAGCACCGTCACCGATTGCCGCATTGAGTGGCCACCCTCGCAGTCCGGTTGCGACTGCTGCTGCACAATTACGCTCTCGCCTTCGGACCTCACCGGGAACATGACTCTGCAGTCTATTCTCGATCAGCATCAGAATCAGTCCACCCCTACGATCATCTGCCTGGAGACGGGAACCTATAGCCTGCCCGCTCCACTGCGCTTTACGTCGGCGCACCAAAACATCACCATCGAAGCCTGCCAACCCGGCTCCGCCCGCATGCAGGCCCTGCAGGGCAATGAATCCAGCTTCTCGGATGGCATGATTGTTATCGACAGTGCCAACGCCATCACGCTTACAGGTCTCACCATGCTCGTCCCGGTTGCGCCGTACTCCGCAACCACGTTTGCCGGTCAGACCCTCACTGCACTCGATTCTTCTGTCGCCTCGATGATTCAGAATCTTCAGGTCTGCATCGGGATCCGCATCGTCAGCGGAGGCAGCATCTCTATCTCTCGCTGTGCATTTGGATTGGGCTACTCAGTCGACAAGCAGCTGCCCTCTCTTTTTGCGGCGGGCATCTTTCTGAACGGGCAAAGCAGTGGCCTGAAAATCGAGAACAATGAGTTCCTCGCAAGAACCATCGATCGTTCGTCCTCGGAGATCTTCACGACCGGCGTCCTGCTTGCCTCCACCGTTTCTTTTGGCATCCCAACCACCATATTTGTGAACAGACCTGCGGCTGAGCGAAATCTCACAGATGAAACGCCGAAATTAAAAGCTCGCGCCCAGTCTGTAGCCGCACAACAAGCTCCGGCACAGGCGCAGGCACCGGCCCAGGCCCAGGCGCCCACTGCGGCGCAGCTTGCGGCTAATTCGCCCACGCTGAATCTTGGTTCGATCACCGAACGTCCGATCGCTGAGGAGCCGGGCCTGCAGAACATCGGAGGTCAGCTCCAGAACATCTTCACCTTCGGCAATCTTCCCCAGACGACGCTCGCATCGCAGGGCGGGACCGTGCTTGCAGCCACTCTGGACACGTCCGTGCTGCGCAACAATACCTTTATTCGCCTTACGGCTGCCACACTGCTGCTCGGTGAGCCCGGTAACCTGGATGCCATTGGCAACACCACCACGAACTGTCATGCAGGCCTCTGGATCGTGGCCCCCGCGATGACGCAGCGGATTCTCACCGATCCTCAAAATCTTGCAGTGCTCGGCGCGACTGTCGCTCTCGGTTACCCGCTTCCACAGGGCGATGCATCCACCTTGACCACGGTTCAGGCTGCGCCTGCATCCACGCGTATCTATGCCGGCGCTCAGACATATACTGACTCACAGCAAAATCAGTGGCTTCCCGACACGGCTGCGAAAAATGTCACCATAAGCGGCGGCGGAGGCATCACGCGGCCTGCTCCCGTACCCAACGTCACGGGCACTGCGGACCCGACTCTCTATCAGGCCGAGCGCTGGGGCAACTTCAGCTATACATTCAACAGCCTGCCGGTCGGATACTACACGCTCACGCTGAAATTCGCGGAAATCGTGGATAAAAACGCAGGACAGCGCATCTTTGATGTCTCCGTCAACGGCGTGCAGGTGCTCACAAACTTCGACATCATTGCCGATAGCGGAGTAGACGCTGCTGACGACAAAGTCTTCTCCGGCGTCGTGGCAAACAGTGCCGGACAGATCGTTGTGCAATTCACCGGAACCACTCTTGGCACGGACCCAAATCCCAAGGTCAACGCGGTGGAGCTTGACCCGCTCTGGACCGGCGCTCCATTCCTGGGAGCCGGCAATGAGAGTGCCGCAGTGAGTTTCTTCGATCAACTCGCGCAGCTTGCCTTGCAGGGATATGCAGATCTCGGATTCTCAGTGGCGCAGCTCCGCGTGCAGAATAACGAGATACACGGACTCACCTCGCCAGGCGTGCTCATTTTCGGAAGCGATGCCGTCGCCAATGGCAACTCCGGTTCGCTCATGCTCACCGCCAATCGCGTCGATGGCGAGATCTCGGAGAATAGTCAATTCCTCAACGCCGCAGGAGCGGAAACTCACTCCGACCTGAATATCGCGTCTTTTGCCGCCGCCTACTTCCCTAGCATGTTCTATTACATGGTCACAATCGTTTCCACAAGCCGTGCCGTTGTTTCTGCCAACCTTGTGACCAATGGAAATGTCTCGGATGGCTTCGGGCCGAGCCTGTATCTCAACGACACTCAGGTGCAGAGTGCGGCCATTTCGGTCATGAGCAATACTCTTGCGGGCAGAATGTCTGTCGGTCCTGCGCGCAACCTTACAGACTCCACACTCGATGCCCTGCTGCTGTCGTGGAATTTCCTCAACACGATCGTGGTCTAAGTGGCCTGAGCAGAAATCGGACCTCTCATCCTTGCGGCTAACGGTTGTCGCAAGGATGAGAGACCGTTTACTTCGGTCCCCAGATGCGGAACTCGCCGCCCAGGTGCATCAGGCTCATCATGTAGAGCATCCCGTCGTAGTAGCGGCTCTGCCCGCTTGGCACAGGTGTTTCCCATAGGGCTTTCACAAATCGCTTCGCGCGTTCCTGGTCAGTCGCCGCCAGGCCCGCCACTGCGTTGGTTCCCACCAACCCCGCGGGATGGTCTTCATGCGTCAGTCCCGGCGTTGAGCCCAGGTCTTTGCCCTCCAGCGTATAAACCGGCCCGTACTTGTCGATGCCCTGCGACTCGAAGAACGCCTGAATGCGGTCGCTCAGCTCGCGCTCCGTAGGCGCTTTGCCCCACCACGACCAGTCCACGGACCAGTTGCTCGCCGTGCGCCATGCGTCATAACCAAACTTGTCCGATTGCACGAATCCCGACTTCACTGGCGTGCCGTCAAAGTTCGCATACGCCGGGGCCAACCCAGTTTTCGCGTCCGCAGTCTTTACAAAAAGCTCCCGGCTCGTCTGCGCTGCTTTCGTCCAGAAGTCGTGGTCTTCCTTCGGTCCCCATAGCGCCCACAAATCGTAAAACGCTGGCAGATGATACGAAGGGTCCGTGAATGGATGCGGCATCTTGTCCGGCACAAAGAGGATCATCGGTGGATCGTCATGCATCATCGGCCCCACCGTGTGCGGCACCATCTTGCCGCGGAAATTCATTTGTCCGGTGATCTCCGGCCGATGCACCATTGCCGTCAGCAGTTTCTCTGCTTCGGCCTGGTAGTCATAGATTCCCTTGCCGTTGCCCCAGCGATTCGCCGCAAACAACAGCGCCATGGCAAAATACGATTCCCCATCCGGCGCAGCGCCTTCGGAGTTGCGCGTCCCATCTGTCTTGCAGCTCCACGCAAAGAACTGGTAGCTCGGCGCCTTGGGATCGCTGACGTACATATACGTCTTGGCCCAGTTCCAGATGCCGTCAAACTCGGCCTTCTTGTTGAGCTGGACAGTAATCATCATCCCGTACGACATGCCCTCGGTTCGCACATCGTGGTTGGCCCAGTCCGTCACATACATCAGCGGGCCATTCTCATTTTTGCCGGATGCAAAGGCGATAGTCTGCGTCTGCGGATCGCCGTGAAAGAGCTGCTGAAATGTGGCCTCGATCTTCTCGTGCGCGGCGCGCTTCGAGTATCCAGCTTCCACCAGCAGATTGCGATATTTGCCGGTTGTGTAAGCGCCCGCGCCATCCGCATGCGCTTTTTGCGCGACGATCGCCACGCATGAAATGAATGCCAACAGCAGCACTACGCCAAGCCTGGGCTTCATATCGATTTACCCTCGTAAAAAGCGATTTACTTATTCAGTATGCGCAAGGAGGGTATCGCGGTTCTGCAGCCACTGGCAAATTACTTTCTATACGCTGAGGGAAACACTTGAGGCAGGCGTGCGATGAGCTTTACCAGAGTCCCCAATCACCGCGCATCAGCACCCATGCGGCCAGCAGCAGATTACTCACTGCATGTGCGGCAACCGCATCGCCAAGCCGGCCTTTGTATCGAGCCAGCACGGCATAAGCCAGCCCGGCCGCCGTGCCAACCATCCATTGCTGACCATGCATCAGCCCAAAGACCAGCGAGGAGATCACTATCGAGACCACAGTGAGCCTTCCGAGCGGAAGACCGTCGAAGCCGTGGCTCACCAGCCTGCGCGCCAGAAATCCACGAAAGGCGAGTTCCTCAGCCAGGGGCACGGTAACTACGGCTGCGGCTATGCGAATCGAGATCCACGCCCAGCGAGCAGGGAGAGAAAGCTGGTTCAGATCCGTTCCCAGCGCGGTTGTGGCTGGATGCGCTTCTCTGAAATGCGGAAAGATCCAGACCAGAAAGACAGCCGCGCCAATCGCCAGCGACTCCCAGCCGAAGCGCCATTGAATAGTCTTATATGTTTTGCGGTAGTGCCAGATTGCCCAGCCCGCAGCCACAAACCGCAACGGATAGAGCCATTCAAAATGCCCTGAAGCAGATCTGGAAATGAAAGACGCGGCGAGAATCGCCAAGAACGGAACCAGATAGGCGGCAGTGGCAGGAGATTCTTCTTTTGTGCGTGTCCGCGTGCCAGATACAGCAAGCGCGGGAATCCCCATGCCGCTCACATGGCTGCCTGACACAAATGTCGCAGACGGATTTCGGCGAACCCAGCGCAGCTTGCCCGCCGCCATTGCGAACAGGTATGCCACCGCCGTGAAGGCAATCCATCCCGCCTGCGAGTGGAAGCCAACCATTGCTATCTCAGGCGCTCCCGCGTTGCCAATAAGGATCAGAACCACCAGCCGTGCTATGTTCAAGGTCCATGCGGCGGCAAGCGCGCAGGGAATAAGCACCAGCGCTTGCGGAAAGCGGTTCTCCTTGCGGAAGAACAGCAGCCACGCCACGGTAAAGATCAGGATCAGCCCAAGCCCTTCCAGCCCTGAACAGGCTGGTTCCACGCTCACGCAAAAGCGTTCCGTGCCGAGTACAAAGGTTGCCGGATCCACCACAACGGAAGGCAGCATCCATCCAAGCACCGCCGCAGCCGAGCGAAAAGCAAGAACCTGCAGGACACGTCCCTGTGTCATCACGTTGAGGTTCCATGCGGTCTGCATCGGAAACCGCAGACACCAGGCGGCCACGCCCACGAGCAGCGAGTAGAGCCACAGTTTGCCCGTGGCATCAATCATTTCCTTGAATGCGCGGAATGGAATGCAGGCCATCGCGGCAAGAGTCAGTCCCGCCAGCACCACCAGGCTGATAGCTGCGGAAGAGACGAAGATCCAGACGCCGTCAGCATGCCGGGAAACCAGCGCAGCACCCCACGCCGCACCTACGCATACAAGATGAAGAGCGAAGAAACCACCCCGGAATTGCAGCGGGACACGCATTGCCTTGAGCGTCCGGTAGCCAAGGCAGGTGAACGCGGCAAGTGCCGCAATGCCGATGGGAGCCAGCGGAGCAATCAGCAGGCCCACATGCACAATGCTCCCAAGAATCGCGGCATCGATCGCCACGATTAGCAGGAACAAGTGAACGCGCCCCAGCATATGCGAAGGCATACGAAGGCTGAAGCCGGACCGGGAACTCGCGTTCGCGGTCCACGCAGGATTAGAAAATGAATTCAGGACTTGCTGCCTAGCTTCGGCGCCGTGAGCGCATGACAGTCAGCATGCCGGCAAGCAGTGACACTCCACCGATAGCCGAGCCGGGATCGATCTCAGGGGCACGGAGCGGCGGTAAAGTACGGCCCGAAGTTGGCGGAGGCGGAGCTGGAACATCGGGTTGAGGATAGCGGACCGGACCCAGCGCGCGAGCTGAACTCGATTCAGTCGGAGACGTAAGGTGGCCGCCGGCAAACAAACTTTGATCTGCTGCGTACACGCTCGGACTCATGCTCAAAACAAATCCGGCACAAACCAAGGAGCATTTCAAAAGGAACTTCAAAACTACACTCTCACGTCTTCTCAGGAGCCCCGCCCGAACTCGAAAACATTTTCATCCCCTCTGCGTTCTCATTGGCCTGTCCTGCGCCTGATTTTTGATAGGAATGCTTGTTTTTCTGTACGGGTTATGTCATCCAGCATTGCGTTTTGATGCCGTGCAGTCGTGCAGCATACAAAACAGTTGAATTGTCCGGTCGGCAACATCCCGGCTGCGCCACTGACTCTCTGAGCCTGCAAACCAACGCTTGTAGTCTAGAGAACTGGCGAAACTTCTTCCACAGTGATTCTTTCGGAACGGCGCCCGTAATTCAAACAATTTCCATGAGTTAGCCGATGCAAATAGTAATCGTGGGAACTCACACGGGTACTTCCCACTTTGGAGTCAGATGGTAAATCGCTTTGGTACTTTCAAGTCATTTAGTCATAGCACTCTCGATGTACTTGCCCGTCTAAATCGCTTAAAAGCCTCATTCCGGCCAACGGATGCACCCCCCATCGGTAACCTGCTCTGCGAAAATTAGGTCTGAATGCTCTCTCTTCAAAATGCGGGAAAACGCTTTGGGCCGCGCGTCCTGTTCATGGAAGCCAACTGGCTCATCCGCGCAAAAGAAAAAACCGCGCTCGTAGGCGCCAACGGCACCGGAAAATCCACGCTGATGAAGGTGCTCGCCGGGCTGGAGCAACTCGACTATGGCGAAATCCAGCAGACACGCGGCATGAGCATCGGCTATCTGCCACAGGAGGGTCTGCGGCTTACCGGCCGCACCATCTTTGACGAGTGCCTCACGGTCTTCGACGAGATTCACGCCATGGAGCGCGAGATCGAGCAACTCGGGGGCCGCATGTCGGAGCTCGATCACTCAAGCGCCGAATATGAGTCCACCGCGCAGCGCTTCTCTCTCCTGCAGGAACGCTTTCATGCGCTCGATGGCTACGCGCTGGGCGCGCAGGTCGGCTCCGTGCTTACCGGCCTCGGCTTCGGCAAAGAGGATTGGTCGCGCAGAACCGATGAGTTCTCCGGCGGCTGGCAGATGCGCATCGCGCTGGCCAAGCTGCTACTCGCCAAACCAAATCTGCTCCTGTTGGACGAGCCTACAAACCATCTTGATCTCGAAACTCGCAACTGGCTTGAAGAGTATTTGAAGTCGTATCCGTTCGGGTACATTCTCATCTCGCACGACCGCTATTTTCTCGATGTGACTATCGATCGCACCGTGGAGATATGGAACAAGCGGCTCAACATCTATCAAGGCAACTACACGAAATACCTCCGGCAGAAGGATGACCGCCGCGCGCAGCTTGAGGCGGCGTACCGCAACCAGCGCGGGCAGATCGAGCACCTTGAAGCCTTCATCAACCGCTTTCGCGCTCAGGCCACGAAGGCGAAACAGGTGCAGAGCCGCATCAAGGAACTCGAAAAGATCGAGCGCATCGAAATTCCTGAAGAAGAGCCCGTCATTCATTTCAGCTTTCCTCAGCCGCCGCCTTCGGGCCGCACAGTAGTGGAGGCTGAAGGGCTCTCCAAAAGCTACGGCGAAAAGCATGTACTCCATAATGTGCGTTTCAACATTGAGCGCGGTGATCGAGTAGCGCTTGTCGGTGTGAACGGCGCTGGCAAATCCACACTCATCAAGCTGCTTACTGGTGTCGAAACGCCGACAACCGGTACAGTTAAGCTCGGCCACAACGTCGTCAGCGAGTACTTCGCGCAGGACCAGTACAAGGTGCTTGACCCCGAGGCGCGCATGTTGGATGACATCAGCCGCGCAGCGCTGAAGGTACCTGATTCCGAGTTGCGCTCGCTTCTCGGGTGCTTCCTCTTCAGCGGCGACGATGTCTTCAAGAAGCTCAGCGTGCTTTCCGGCGGCGAGCGCAATCGCTACGCGCTCGCGCGCATTCTCGTTTCGCCCTCGAACTTCCTCTTGCTCGACGAACCAACCAACCACCTCGACATGCGCGCCAAAGATGTGCTGCTCGAAGCTATCGCCAACTTCTCAGGCACCGTTGTCTTCGTCTCCCACGATCGCTACTTCATCGACAGGCTGGCCACGCGCGTGCTGGAAGTGGAGAACGGCACGGTGATAAGCCACGAAGGCAACTACGAGGACTACCTGCGGCGCAAAGAAGGACTTGCCGTCCAGACGATTGCGCCTGTGGCGCCATCCGTGCTGAAGCCTGCGCCGGTGGAAATGCAAAGTGCAGCCGCTGAGGATAAGGCCGATCCGCAGAAAGACAAGCCAAAACGCCTGAATCCCATTAAGCAAAAGCAGATGGAAGATCGCTGCACATTCCTCGAAGAAGAGATCCCGCGCATCGAATCCTCCATCGCCCACACCGAGCAGCAGCTCGCCGTCTTCGTCTCAGCGCAGGAGACCCAGCGCCTCACCACGCTGGCAGAAGACCTTCGCGCGCAGCTCGGCACTCTTACCGGCGAGTGGGAAGAGCTGATGCTGCAGCTGGAGGAACAAACGGTTTAAGCAAGAGCTATTTTCGCTACGCCGCCGTCAGATTCATGCAAATTCGAAGCGGCTACAGCTTTCCATGAACGGCCTCTGCTAGCAGTAGCAGGCCAACTGCAACCAGGCCGAAGTACACATACTTTACAAACCCTTCACGTTCCATGCGGTGATTAAGAAACCTGCCGAGAAATATGGCCGGAACTGCCACGGGAAGCGATACAAGGTAATAATGCGTCACTGCCGGAACCCACAATCCGGCCCACCAATATCCTGCAAGAGCTATCAGGCTGGCCGGCAGAAAATATGCCTGGAGCGTCGCGCGGAAGTGCTGTGCGGTCCATTGCCGCATGGCTCCATAGATGGCGAGTGGCGGCCCGTTCATCCCGTAGGCGCCTCCAAGAATGCCGGCAGCAAAGCCACACACGAGAAGTAGCCGGATATCATCCTGCTGCAAAATGATTCGTCTTGATGCAAGCAGGGAATACAGAGAAAACCCGATGATAGTTAAGGCCAGGACCACCTTGACCGATATGGGATGACCACTGGTTAGAAGGAGCAGGCCAATCGGGATTCCGAAGATGGTTGCGCCGATCAGCCAGCTTGCGCTGCGGAGATGAATGCGCCGCCAGTCCTGAAGAATAACGATTCCACCTATTGTGACGGACAGAAGGGTGGCCAGCGGAGTTGCGACGGTGACAGGGATAAAGAGAGCGAGAAGAGGGACTGCGACAAGGGCCTCTCCGAAGCCGAATGTGGAACGAATCAAAGTGGCAGTAAAAATGATCAGCAAGATACAGGGCAATACCATGTTGAATACAATCGACTCCCGAAAAATCCCAACCATTCCATTAGACATGGTCCCAAGCGCCATCGCACGTGGATGAGTCGTGGATAATTTAAATACGATGGCACTTTTATGGAGTCCCGAGAGCTGGTCAAAGCGGCTGGCAGAGTTGGAAGCCCGATCCGGCGATCTGAAAGCTGTTCCTCTGCGGCGAGACGTCCGTTCGCTCGGCATTCTGCTTGGCGAAGTCCTGCGCGAGCAGGCCGGCGACGATTTCTTTGAACTGGTCGAGGCACTGCGCAAGGGCACCATCCGCCGCCGCGCAGCAGAGAACCGCCGCAATCGCAAAGAAGCGGAGCGCCAGGCTGCTGAAGCGCTCAAGCTTGTACATTCGCTTCCTATCGAGCAGGCCGTTCTGCTCTCGCGTGCCTTCGCCTTCTACTTTGAGCTCATCAACCTGGCGGAAACCAACCATCGCAAGCGCCGCCGCCTGGCTTTGCAACTCTCCGGTGAAGCTGCCGAACAGCGCGGCTCACTTGCCGGAACCTTCGCCATCATGAAGCGCGTAGGCATCGGCTCGGAAGAGGCTCTGGAATGGCTGCGCCGCGTGCTGATTGTGCCGGTCTTTACCGCGCATCCGACGGAAGTGGCCCGCCGATCTGTAATGTTCAAGCGCCGCCGCATCGGTGAATTCCTCGCCGCGCTTGACCGCATCCCAACGCCGCGGCAGGAGCTGGCGCACCTCGAAGACTCAATCCGCGCGGAGATCACCAGCCTGTGGCAAACAGACGAGGTACGCTCGCGTAGACCCACTGTGTACGACGAGATCAAGATGGGGCTCGATTACTACGATGTCGCCATCTTCGCTACGCTTCCCGTGCTTTACGAAGAAATCTCTGAAGCCTTGCGCTGCGTCTACGGCCTCAAGATTGAGCCGCACAATCTTCCACAGGTCTTGCGCTTCGGCTCGTGGATCGGCGGCGACCGCGACGGCAATCCCTTCGTTACGCCGGAGGTCACGCGCGATGCCATCCGTCTCGCTCGCATGCACCTGCTGGCCTTCTATCGCCGGCAACTGGAGCGCATCATCGACCTGCTCACCTCCAGCGCCCAACAGATCCCCGTCAGCCGCGAGCTTCGCAAGCGCCTCGAAGATTACATCGAACAGCTTCATGTGCCTGCCGAGCAGGTCTTCGGCGAGCAGTTCGAATTCGAGCATTATCGCCGCTTCGTTCTCTGCATCAAAGCGCGCGTGCGGCGCACCCTGGAGTCGGCCATCGGCAGCTCGCTGCCGGCCTTGAGTAGAGGAGTTTCAGGCCAGGGCCATGAGCTTCTCGCAGAAGCGCTGCCTGTATACAGCTCCGCGCAGGAGCTGCTCGACGATCTTGAAACTCTCCGCGCCTCGCTTGCCGCCAATCGCGGGCTGCGAATTGCTCGCTCCCTCATCGATCCATTAATCCTGCAGGTCCGCACCTTCGGGCTGCATCTGCACACGCTGGATATTCGCCAGCACGCGCGCATTCACGCTCAAGCCCTCAAAGAGGCAGCCGCAGACGCCATCGCACCGGATCTGCCCGGAGCGCTCTCCGCGGAGACGGCAGGAGTTCTCGAAACCTTTCGCGTCATCGCCGAGACCAAGCGCAGCGGCTCGCCCGAGGCCATTCGTCATTACGTCATCAGTGGCGCATCCTCCGTGGATGACGTGCTCGCCGTAGTGCGCCTGGCGCGGCTCGGCGGAGCGCGCATGGAAGGCTCCAAAACCGATCCCGGCCTCATGCCCGTGCCTCTCTTCGAGTCCATTGAAGACCTGCGCCAGGCTCCGGATATCTGCCGTGAGCTCTGGTCGCGCCCCGACTATCGCCAGCTCCTCGCCACATGGAACAACTGGCAGGAAGTCATGCTCGGCTACTCGGACTCCAATAAAGACGGCGGCATGCTCACCAGCACCTGGGAGATCTTCCGCGCGCACCGCGATCTGCATACCGTCGCGCGCGAATGCGGCGTAAAGCTGCGTCTCTTTCACGGCCGCGGCGGCACCGTAGGCCGCGGCGGCGGACCGACGCATCGGGCCATCTTCGCGCAGCCCATGGATTCCTTTGAGGGCCAGCTCCGCATTACTGAGCAGGGTGAAGTGCTGAACTTCAAATATGCGGACGAAGTCCTTGCAGAGCGCAACCTGGAGTTGATGATTGCCGCTTCGATCGATGCGCTTGCCCGTCCCAACGCGCGTGATCCCAAAGGCCACTTCACTGGCATCCTTAAGCCAGAGTGGGAAGCCGCCCTCGACGAGCTCTCAGAAATCTCTTTCGGCTTCTATCGCGAAAACATCCTCGACAACCCCAGCGTCATTACCTACTTCGAGCAGTCCACGCCGGTAGGTGAGCTCGAACAGGCCAAAATCGGATCGCGCCCCGCGCGCCGCAAAGCCTCGCGCAATATCGCTGACCTGCGCGCCATCCCCTGGGTCTTCGGCTGGACGCAGTCGCGCCTGCTCGTGCCCGCATGGTTCGGCGTTGGCCATGCCATCGAGCAATACCTCGCGCCTCCCGGCACATCCAAGGTGCGTCTCAAGCTGCTTCAGGAGATGGCCCGCGAGTTCCCGCTCTTCATCGACCTCGTCCGCAATGTGGAGATGGCGCTCGGCAAAGCCGATCTCGCCACGGCCAAGCTCTACTCCTCGCTCGTCGAAGACTCCAGGCTCCGCGATTACGTCTACGAGATGCTCGAAGCAGAATTTCACCGCAGCGTGCGTGCCGTCCTCGCCATCACCGGCCAGAAGCAGCTTCTCGAAGGCAATGAGGTCCTCGCCAACTCCATCCGCCTCCGCAATCCCTACGTTGATCCCATGCACCTCATCCAGGTCGACATGCTGCGCCGCAAGCGCACCGGGGAAAACACGCCGGAGGTGAACCGGGCTATCTCGGCAACCATTAGCGGAATCGCGGCAGGTCTGCGGAATACCGGCTGAGCCGTCTCCACCCACTTGCATCCACCCACCCCCGGGGTCTACGCTAAACCCATGCGTCGATGTCGCTAACACCGTCCTGGTGCGAGTTTCCGATGCTCACGTGTGCCTGCCTGCGCCGTTCCTGCCCCGCCACACAAGCTCTCACCAATCCCTGACCACAATTTTTAAGACCGCGGGGCTTCTTCCCGCCAAAAGAGGAGAACGTTATGGCGCATATTGCCGCAAATGTTACGGAACTGATTGGAGGCACGCCGCTGGTCAAGCTGAATCGCCTGGCCGCCGGTCTGCCCGCTACCGTTGTTGCCAAGCTGGAGAGCCGCAACCCGCTTGCCAGCGTGAAAGACCGCATCGGCTTTGCCATGATTGATGCCGCCGAGAAGGCCGGCAAGATCAAACCGGGCGAGACTGTTCTCATCGAGCCCACCAGCGGTAACACAGGCATCGCGCTGGCATTTGTGGCCGCCGTCAAGGGTTACAAGCTGATCCTCACCATGCCGGAGACCATGAGCGTGGAGCGTCGCGTGCTGCTTAAGGCCTTTGGAGCCGAGATTGTGCTCACTCCCGGGCCCAACGGCATGAAGGGGGCCATCGCCAAGGCCAATGAGATTCTGGCCAAGACGCCGAACGGCTTCATCCTTCAGCAGTTCGACAACCCCGCCAATCCCGCCATCCATGTGGCCACTACAGGTCCGGAAATCTGGAACGACACCGATGGCGCGGTGGACATTCTCATCTCCGGCGTAGGCACCGGCGGCACCATCACCGGCGTTGCGCAGTACATCAAGCCGCTCAAGCCATCGTTCAAGGCCATTGCCGTAGAGCCAGTGGACAGCCCGGTGCTCAGCGGCGGCAAGCCCGGCCCACACAAAATTCAGGGCATTGGCGCAGGCTTTGTGCCGTCCATTCTCGATACGAAGCTCGTCGATGAAGTCATCCAGGTAACCAATGAAGAGTCCATCGAGATCGCCCGCAGGGCTCCCAAGGAAGAAGGCATCTTCGTCGGCATCTCATCAGGCGCGGCGCTGGCTGCTGCGCTCAAGGTGGCTGCCCGCCCTGAGAACGCAGGCAAGCTGATCGTCGTCGTGCTCCCGGACTTCGGCGAGCGCTATCTGTCGAGCGTGCTCTTCGATTCACTCCGCCAGGAAGTTCTGGCGCTGCCAACGGAAACAGTTACGCTGTAAGAACGAGGGATCAGGGGTCAGAGATCAGTAAGAAACTGCTGACAACTGATCCCTGATCTCTGATCCCTGCCTATGTTCGATCGCATCCGCGAAGATATTCGCACCGTTTTCGAGCGCGACCCCGCAGCCCACTCGTGGTTGGCGGTGGTTACGTGCTATCCGGGCCTCTGGGCGGTATGGTTCCATCGTGCCGCGCACCGGCTCTGGAAGGCACATTTTCGCCTCATTGCGCGCATCCTCTCGCAGAAGGCGCGCTTCCTCACCGGCATTGAGATTCATCCCGCAGCCACCATCGGCCGCCGCCTGTTTATCGATCACGGAATGGGCGTGGTCATCGGCGAAACCGCGGTCATCGGCAATGATGTAACGCTCTATCAGGGCGTCACTCTCGGCGGCACAGGCAAAGGCCACGGCAAGCGCCACCCAACCATCTGCAACAACGTCTTCATCGGCAACAACACCAACGTGCTCGGTAACATCTCCATTGGTGCGAACTCCCGCATCGGCGCCGGCTCCGTTGTGTTGACCGATGTGCCGCCCAACTCAACCGCCGTAGGAGTACCCGCGCACATTGTCTATCGCAACGGTGAGCGCATCCTCATTACAGATCCGCACGAGATCAAAGACCCGCTCTCAGATGCGCTCATCGCTCTTTCCGGCCGCATGGATCATCTCGAAGCGAAGCTTGGCAGCGTCGCGCGCCAGGCCGAGCCCTTTGCCGCGGAAGAGGCCGATCGCACTGCGTATCGCAAGGAGCTGGATCTGCTCTCGGAGTATGTATCCATGGGGGAAGGGATTTAGGGGCGAAGGCATCTAGCGCTACTGAATTCAGGCTAAACGTCGGCAGTGAGTGCTATCGTGGATGAGTCCTCGCATCCTCATCCGGAGCCTTTGTTTCTTGTCCCGCGTTCGCACGCTGCTTGCCTGCATCCTCGCCGTTCCCACGCTCCTTCAGGCAGCTCCGCATATCTACCCCGTACCCGTCCCGCAGGAGCTGCGCTCCACCGCTTTCACCGTCACGGTAAACGGCAAGCCAGTCGATGTGGCCCACGCCGCAGCAAGCTACGATTTCGCAAACTTCGATATCACCGGCGCAGTCGACATCGAGATCACTGCCGCCGAGCCGGGCTTCTGGGATCACGGCGTGGACATAGAGCCGTGGCGGCTTGGAATCCGCGCACAGCGCACCGGCCAGACCATTCGTTTCCACCTCTCCGGTCCAGCCAAGCTCTCCATCAGCCGCCCCCGCGACTTTCTGAACCACGCCTCCATGCTCTTTCTCTTCGCAGGCTCTCCGCCACCCGCGCCGCCCAAAGGCCCCAACATAAAAACCTATTCCGCCGGCGTGTATCACGAGAGCCTGAATCCCAAAACTGGCGACACGCTGTATCTCGCTCCTGGCGCGTACATCTACGGCAGCCTGAATCTCTGGCGGGTGGATAACGTAAAGGTGCTGGGCCGTGGCGTCATCATTTATGACGGCCCGCAGAACCCCAATGACGACGACGGCTGGATGCAGAAGCCCGATTGGCACTGCGTAGACTCACTCGAAGCCCATCACGTCGAGGTCGATGGACTCACCTGCATCCTGCGCTCGCGCACCTGGTCCATCCAGATGAAGGATTCTTCAGATTTCACCTATGATGACCTGCGCGTAGTCGGAGGAAATCCCGGCAACGCCAACCAGGACGGCATGGACTGGGTGGGCTCATCGAACGGTGTGGTCCGCAATTCTTTCTTTCGCGCGTCCGATGATGTCATTGCGCTGATGGGCAACTGGGATGGCTACACAGAGGCCGATATGCTCCGTCCCGGCAAGGATGTGCATGACATTCTGGTGGAGAACAGCCAGCTTTCCACCAGTATCTCCAACATCGTCCGCGCTGGCTGGCCGCAGAAGATCTTTAACTCGCGCAACTTTACTCTCCGCAACTCCGACATTCTGCATGCCGGCATCGGCGCATGCATTCAGACTTTCGGCCTCATCGGTTTCTGGGGCGCAAAGGACGCCAAAGGCCTGCATCAGAACTACACCTTTGAGAATCTATTCCTCGACAACTGGTACTCGCTCGCGCAACTGGAGCAGGAGCAGCCTGCCCTCAAGAATTTCACCTTTCGCAATATCTGGGCGCTCGATCAACCGCCAATGGTAGAGTCCAACATCAAAGGCGATGTATCCGGCGTAACGTTTGAAAACGTAAAGTACGGCCAGCGCGTAGCGGAAAACAACGCCGATCTGCCGCTGTTTGTGAATGCTCCCGAGCAGCCGCATTACGCGCCCTCACCCGGCCCTATTGCAAGCTTCACACTCGACAAGCCGATTGTCGCAATCAACCAGGACGTCATCTTTACGGCAAACAAGTCTACGAATGTCGCGTACACATGGTACTTCGGCGATGGAACCACGGCGCAGGGCCGCAAGGTTCATCACACTTACAAAGATACCGACGGTTCCGATCTCGATGGAACCAATGGCGCAGGGCGCTTCCGCCTGCTGCTGCAGGTTAAGGACGAAAAGGGCCACGAAGACTGGGCCGCGCAGGGTCTTGTCGTAGTTGCCAAATGGCAGGATGCCACTCCGGCTGCTGGACCGATGCTTCCCGGTCTTGCGTTTCAGGTCTACGCGGGTTCATGGACGGAACTGCCTGATCTCAAGAAAGAGACCGCTGTCATCACCGGCGAGTCGCCTAACCTGAACGCGGATGCGCGCGGCTTCGAGCGATATGCTGTCGCGTGGGATGGCCTTCTCGATATTCCCGCAGACGGCGGCTATACCTTCCATCTCATGGATCGCGATGGCGCGCGCCTCGTTCTTGACGGCATAGAAGTGGCTCGCACAGGTGCACCCTTTGCAAATACCTGCGGCTCTATCGGCAACGCCGTGCGCTATGATCGCGGCTCACTCGGCCTGCACGCTGGCTTGCATACGTTTCACGTGGAGCAGCTTCACAACGCCAGCAATGGCGCACCGCGCGTGTTGTGGGAGGGCCCATCTCTGCCGACTGCCGACATTCCTTCCGCAGCCTTCACCCATCCGCGCCAGGACATCATCACCGCGCGATAGCCAACTTACTTTAAGATAGCCGGCTTACTTTTTCTCCGGCGTGTCAGGCTTTTCCGGTGGGGGCATTCCCATCACCTTGACCAGCCGGTCGTCCTCAGCTTTGTTCAGGCTATTAGTCTTTTCAAACTCAGCCTTGGCATCCGCTGTTCGTCCCATCGCGCGATAAAGCCGCGCCAGCCGCCAGTGTGCGGCTGCATCCTTTGGAGCCAGTCCGATCGCTTCTTTCAATTCCGTCACAGCGGCATCGTTCTGGCCCGCGTCCGCATACAGCGTGCCCAGATCCCGATGTGCCATCGGATTCTGCGGCATCAGCTTCACCAGCTTCTCAAGCGACACCTGTGCTTGCTCTGCGTTGCCGGTCTTCATCTGCGTATCGGCCAGGTAAAGCATAGCTAATGCATGCTGCGGATTATTCTTAAGCTCGGCCTCAAACTGCGCCGTCGCTTCGTCATACTGCGCCTTGGTCCAGAGCAGATAGCCCAGGCCGAAATGCACATTCGGCTGCTTGGGATCCACGGCAATCGCCGCGCGAAATTCTTTCTGCGCACCGAGCGGATCGTGCATCTCATCCAGCGCTTCACCGACAATCATGTCCGCTTCTGCCGATTCCGCATTCAGTGCGACGATGCGATGAAATGCATCCAGCACGCACTGATACTCCTTCGCAAATAAGCAGCTATGCGCCAGCGTCAACTGCAGCTCAAGGTTCTGCGTATCGCCATCCGCGGCGCGCTTCAGATAAGGAGTTGCGGCAGCGTACTCGCCCAGCCCGTAGTACGACATGCCAACGAGCAGCGTCACCCGCTGGTCGCCCGGGTTCGCTTTCGACATGGGCGAAAACATCTCGATGGCCTGCTTGTAGTCCCCATTCTTGAAGTACGCTAGGCCGAGATTCGGTCGCAGTCCCGGCATCGCCGGTGCAATCGTCAGCGCCTTGCGATATGCCGCAATCGCCTCACTAAAATGCCCCTGCCGTGCTTCAAGCTGGCCAATGTGTGCAAGCGGCTCAGGCTCTCCGGGATGATGCGCGGAATATGCCCGCCACTCCGCTGCCGCCTGCGCATTTTGTCCCTGTTGCTCCAGCGCGCTCGTATTTGGCCGCGCATCTGCCTGCGCGTGAGCTAGCAACACTCCGGTCAGCGCCATAAGAGCAAAGCCAGAAGCCCATCGATACGCGGCATGGAAATTCATTTCACCTCTTAAAGTTTTTACCCTTTGGCGCGCGGCGCGCGCAGTTGCCTGGACGGTCAGTCCTAAAAGTACGTCTCCGCCACATCCACCACGTTATATTCGCTGTCCACAATCGGCAGCACGCGCCACTTGTCGAAAGTCAGGCACGGATGGCAGATGTCAAAACCAATCATGTCGCCTACGCGCACGTCATCCCCCGGCTCAATCACCAGAAAGCCATGCTGATCCATCAGCTTGCTCACCTCCCAGTGAGCAGGCGCGCGCGTCGGCGCCGCATCTCCTGGCCGATAGCGCAGCGCAGGTACCGGCAACCCTGAGTCAAAAGCCGCATCGCGCCGGCCCAAACCCACAATCGCCTTCTGAGCTTCAGGAACCGACTGCACATACGCCCACACATGCAATGCTGTCTCAAGCCCCGGCTGCAGTTTGTACGCCACAGGATTGGTCTTCTCCATCCTCAGCTGTGCCTGCCGGTAATTGCCCGCATCATGCGTCAGATAGCAACCCGGACGCAGCACAATCTCCGCATCTGTCAACTTCGATGCTGCCGTAAACTCCTCCGCCACTACGTCAAACCAGGCTGAACCTGCCCCTGTAAGAATCGGCCTGCCCGCAAAACGTCGCTCCGCGGCCAGCTTGGTCGTCACCTCGCATGCCCGCCGCAGAAACACACGAATCTCATCCTCTTCTTTCAGCACGCCCTCGTATACTTCCACGCCGCGCAGCGCCAGCGCACCCTTGTGCTTATCCAGCGCATGCAGCAGTTCCTGTAGCTGCGCCTCATTGCGAATCCCCGCGCGCCCGCCCTCCACGCCAAGCTCAATCAACACATTCAGCTTCTGCCCGGAGCCCGCAAAAAACGCACCCAACAACTCCACCTGCGCCGCCGAATCCACCAGGCAGTAAAACTCAAACTCCGCATTGCTCAGCAGCCGTGCAATGATATCCATATTCGGCTTGCCCACCAGTTGATTGGCCATCAGCACGCGGCGCACGCCATGCTCATACGCCACCAGCGCCTGCTGCGCCGTAGCCACCGTAATGGCCCACGCGCCCGCCTCCATCTGCATCGCAAAAAGCCGCGGAGCCATCGTCGTCTTGCCATGCGGAGCCAGCTTCACGCCATATTCGGCCATAAACTGCCGCATCCACTTGAGGTTATGCTCCAGCTTGTCGCGGTAGAGCACTGCCGTGGGCAGGCTCAGGTCCTCGCGCAGCAGGTTCCACCCGCGCTGGCCAATTTCTTCCAACGAAACCGGCTCAGAAAGCTGGCCGATACCTTTATTTAGCGGACTGATTTTACGCGAACCGATAAGTGAGCTCATGGGCACCCTTTATTCTAAAGGCATTGCGATGACGAACTGTGACCTCATTCTGCGCCGGGCGCGTGTCGTGGACGGCTCGGGCGGCGAACCGGAAATACTCGACGTTGCCATAGCCAATGGCCGCATCGCAGCCATCGCTCCCACGCTCTCTCTCACAGCCCACACAGTCATCGACGCCGAAGGCCTCGTCCTCGCCCCCGGCTTCATTGACACCCACACGCACGACGATACCAGCGTGATTGAGACGCCGGAGATGCTTCCCAAAATCTCGCAGGGCGTCACCACCGTAATCGTGGGCAACTGTGGCATCTCCGCCGCGCCTGTGCGCCTAAATCCTGATTATCAAAAAATAGGCCCGCCCGATCCCATGACCCTCCTCGGCCGCGCCGAATTCTTCCGCTATCCCACCTTCACTGCGTATGTAGACGCAATTGCCGCCGCAAAGCCCGCCGTCAACGTCGCCGCACTAGTCGGGCACACCGCCCTCCGCAGCAATGCCATGGATCGCCTGGACCGCGCCGCCACGGATGCGGAAATCGCTGCAATGCGCGCAGACCTGGAAGAGGCTCTCCATGCCGGAGCAATCGGTCTCAGCACCGGCCTTGCCTATGCCAACGCCAATGCCGCGCCAAATTCAGAAGTCCTCGCGCTCGCGCAACTTCTCACCTCAGCCCACGCCGTCTACACCACGCACATGCGCACCGAGACGGAAGCCATCCTCGACGCCATGCAGGAGGCCTTTGACGTTGGCCGCGAACATCATGTTCCCGTCATCGTCTCGCACCTCAAATGCGCCGGCATCGATAACTGGGGCCGCAGCGGGAAAGTACTTGAAGCCTTTGACGCCGCCCGAACGCATCAGCAAATCGCCTGCGACTGCTACCCTTACGCAGCCGGCTCCAGCACGCTCGACCTCAAGCAGGTAGACCCCCGCGTGAAAATCACCATCACGTGGAGCTCGCCACATCCTGAGGTCGCAGGCCAAACCCTCGCCGAGATCGCCGAGCAGTGGAGCCTTTCTCAACTCGACGCAGCGCGCCGCCTGCAACCCGCCGGAGCCATCTATCACTCCATATCGGAGACCGACATGCGAATGATCCTCGCGCACCCCGCCACCATGATTGGTTCCGACGGCCTGCCCCACGATCCGCGCCCGCATCCACGTCTCTGGGGAACCTTCCCGCGCGTCCTTGGCCGCTACAGCCGCGAAGAAAAGCTCTTCCCGCTCGCCACTGCTATTCATAAGATGACCGGCCTGCCCGCAGCACGCTTCGGCATTTCGCAGCGCGGCCTCATTCGCGAAAACTTCCACGCCGACCTGGTGCTCTTCAATCCAGAAACCATCCTCGACACAGCCACCTTCACCGATCCCGTGCGGCCTTCTCAAGGTATTCATTCCGTCTGGGTCAACGGCACGCTGACATATACCTCAACCGGCGCGACCGGCGAGCGCGCAGGCAAATTTCTGAAGCGGGAAGTAAGCAATGATTGACGCCCACGGCATCTATCTCCTCATCGCCGCCGCCGCCGCAGTGCTCGCGCTCATTCTGCTCGTCGCATGGGCCAAGCTCAATCCCTTCCTCAGCATTCTTCTCGTCTCTCTCTCTCTCGGCGGCGCAGCCAGAATGCCGTTCCCCACAATTCTTCGCTCCTTTGAAACCGGTCTCGGCAATACCCTCGCCCACATTGCAGTGGTTGTTGCACTCGGCACCATGCTCGGCAAAATGATGGCTGAATCCGGCGGAGCCACAGCCATCGCCAACCGCATCATCGACTGGTTTGGAGAGAAGCGTGTGCCATGGGCCATGATGGCCATCGGCTTTCTCGTCGGCCTGCCCGTCTTCTTTGAGGTGGGATTCGTTCTGCTGATTCCCATCGCCTTCACCGTCGCCCGCCGCACCAAAACCAATCTCGTCCTCGTCGCGCTCCCCATGCTCGCCGGCCTCTCGGTCGTTCACGGCCTCATTCCGCCGCACCCGGCAGCGCTTCTAGCCGCATCCATCTATAAAGCCAACGTAGGCCGAACTATCTTTTACGGCGTGCTCATCGGCCTGCCCACTGCCATACTTGCCGGACCCATCTGGGCGAAGATCATTGCGCCATTCATTCAGCTTCCGGAAGAAAATCGCATGGCCGCGGAGTTCGTCGAGCACAGTGAAGAGCAGGGCACACCGGGCTTCGCCATCACCGTCGCCACCATTCTTCTTCCTGTAGCGCTCATGATGCTCGGCAGTTGGGCCGACTCCATCTCGCCAGTCGGAAGCTCGTTGAACCAGGCGCTGCATCTTGTCGGCAATGACGATATCGCTCTCTTCCTCGGCGTGCTGGTCAGCTTTTATACTTTCGGCAAACGGCGCGGCTTCACGCGTGAAACCATTCTCCGCTTCACCAATGAGTGCCTCGCGCCCACGGCCACGGTAACGCTGCTTGTCGGCGCAGGCGGCGGTTTCGGCCGCATCCTGCAGGATAGCGGCGTCTCAGGCTCCATCGTTACCGTTGCAGTGGCAAGCCACGTGCCATTGATCCTCTTCGCCTGGCTTCTCGCCGCTCTCATGCGCCTCGCCACCGGGTCGGCCACAGTAGCCATGACTACAGCCGCCGGTATTGTTGCGCCTATCGCACTTCATACGCCAGGCGCGCATCCTGAGCTTCTCGCCATCGCCACCGGCGCGGGCTCGCTTATTTTCTCGCACGTCAATGATGGCGGCTTCTGGCTCGTCAAGGAGTACCTCGGCCTCAGCGTTCCACAAACCATCAAAACATGGTCCATCTGCGAGACCATCATCTCTGTCACTGCGCTCGTCTTTGCGCTCACTCTCTCGTTTCTTCCACTATGATCGAACCCGCTACAACAAGAGGCTCTGCTTATGAATCGAATCGTTTCTCGCCGCAACTTTTTACGCTCCGGAGCCATCGCAACTACAGGAGCCGCACTCATGCCTAAGGCATTTCCTGCTTCGCCATCGCAACGCGCTTACGTTGGCACGTACACCGGCTCTGACAACCACGGTGAAGGCATCTACATTTTTGACCTGGATCCCGCGACCGGCGCTCTCAAGAACCGCAAGCTCGCAGCCACCACAACAAGCCCGTCATGGATCGCACTTCATCCCAACAAGCGTTTCCTCTATGCCGTCAATGAAGGCGATAAGTCGGGCTCTGTCACAGCCTTCGCGGTGGATGCTGCTTCAGGCGCACTTCGTCAGCTCAATGCAGTAAGCTCTCATGGCTCCGCACCATGCCACCTTAGCTTTGATCCCAGCGGCAAATTCGCGCTCGTCGCCAATTATGTCTCAGGCACCATCGCCGTGCTGCCCATCAAGCCCGATGGCTCACTCGGCGAAGCCACTGATGTGCAGACGCACACAGGCGTTGCCGGTGCGCCCAACGGCGCAACCCACGCGCCTAAAGGCAGCTTTACCACCATCGGCCATGACGCTCCGCACGCGCACTTCATCCAGCCTGACGTCAAAGGCCATTTCATCCTCGCCGTCGATCTAGGCCAGGACCGCATCTACACATACCGCCTCGATTCCGCTGCGGGAAAACTTGCTCAGCAGACCACCACATCGATTCCCACCGGCGACGGCCCACGCCATCTCGCCTTCCATCCCAACGGCGAATGGATCTATGCGATTACCGAGCAGGCTTCCACCGTCATCTTCTTCCAATACGATCAGAATTCCGGCTCGCTCACCTCGCAGCAGACCGTCTCCGCACTGCCGGAAGGCTTTGCCGGAAGCAGTTACGGCTCGGAGATTTCCATGCACTCCAACGGTAAATGGCTCTATGTTACTAACCGCCTGCATGATTCCATCGGAGCGTATTCCATCGGCGCTGACGGCCATCTCACGCACATTGGCCACGTGCCAACCCTCGGCGACTACCCGCGCCACACCAACATCGATCCCACCGGCCGCTACTTCTTCGTCTGCAATCAGAAAGGCGACAACGTCACCAGCTACCGCATCAACCCGCAGACCGGCGCTCTCACATCCACCGGCCATTACACAGCCGCCGGAACGCCCGCCTGCATTATCTTTGCGTGATCAACTCTGCACGGGTGCCCTACGTCTCGTCGGAGATCCGCTTTCGGCGGTCGAGCGCACCCCATTTAGCGGCGACAGTGCCTCTTCGCTTTCGGCCTATATCGCTTAACGAAAATGACTATTAAATGACATTCGCTTGTTGTCGTCTCAATTAGATTTTCTATAAAAGGCCTTCTACGCGCTTTCGGTGCCCGCTTGCAATGAGCGAACCTACGAACATTCCGGCAGAACAGCCATCTGGCCTGGCATATTTTTATGGGCTTTATTTAGGGTTTCGTCTATTCATCATAGTGCTGGTTGCAGTGCTGGGAGTCATTCCGCAAGCCGGTGTCGTGTGCGATCTTGCCATTGGCTTTCTCCTGTTTGCCGTTGTCATGTTTCGCTGCCTGGGAGAACCTCGGCATGACCTTCAGTTGCTGAGGATCAGCTCCTCTCGATGGGCAATTCTTTTTCTTTTGTTCACGGGCTGCAGTCTGGCGTGGAGCGTTACCTCTTCCGTGCCCGCAGCCGTGGCATTCTGGTGCGCCATGGCGGCCAACAGCGGCGTGGTCGTTCTTCTTATGCGCACGCAATCTGTGAAATCCGTCGCGCAGGGACTGCTGAAGGGGTTCGCGCACGGTGCCTGCATGGTGGCCATCGTTGCATGGATGCTGCCAAGCACGGACGACAGCCGATTAGGATACGACGGCCTGGTTGGCACCAACAACATCGGGTATCTCTGTGCCTTTGCATTCTACTGTGCACAGTACCTGGTTATTGTTCGCAAGGAAAAACATCTATTCGCATTGCTGGTGCTGGGCATGACCATGTTCCGCAGCCTCAGCAAAACAACTATCATTGCGTTTTTCGTCAGCCAGGCCTTTCTTCTGTTTGCGAATAACGCCATACCACGACGTAAACGAATCCAGATTGCACTGATAGCGCTGGTACTTGTCCTGCCGTTCTGGACGTTGCTGTCGTCCTATATCGACAACTATGCATCAAGCGCCCAGCCAGAAAACCTCACAGGACGTCTCGGAATATGGATCATCTTGATCTCTAACGGCATCGAAATGCCTTTGCTTGGACACGGCTTTCATTCAGTTTGGCAAGTCATTCCGCCCTATGGCCCGGATCAGTTTGAGGTCCGCCACGCGCACAACGAGCTTGTCCAGCAGTTTTACTCCTATGGAGCCATGGGCATCATTTTGTTTTGCGGTATCTACACCAGTTTCTTCCTGCAAGTCCGCAAGCTTCCGCGTAGTCCACTGCGAAGTTTTCTCTTTAGCCTACTCATCTTCGTGTTGATTCGCGGATTAGCTGATACAGAAACTTTCGACTTTTCGCTGCCGATGTGGATGATTCTGTTATTCAGCGTTCTTATGCGAGAGGAAAGGGAAGAAAACTGCATTGTCAGTCAGGCTGAAGCGACTAACGATTCAGGCGGACATCTATTGCATCCGGCAACGTGACGAACACTCATCCCATCTGACATGAGTCAGGCAATGTCGTGACAAGCTCTCTATGTTTTGAGGTTCGTCCTATAGAAGAAGTCTGGCCGTCACCGTTTCAGTGATTCGGGACCACGTACACCCAAAAGCAGGAATCAGAATCGCACGGCATCCCGGATGAATAACCACAAACCGTCAATTACTGGTTGATCAACATCTCCGCACAGCTTCAGCGTGGACGATGCTGCCTAGTCCTGAGACGCTGGCCGAAAGTGCGCTCGGATGAATTTGTGCCTCGGCTGTAATAACTGAGCTGTCACCACCACCGCCGGCACAAGAAACACCAGGGAATTTACCACCCACATTCCCGCACCCGCCGCCGCCTGATCCTGCATCGCCGTCATCCGCGTTATGCGCTCCGCCTCCGCATAGCTTGGATATAAAACCTTCCCCGCAAAGACCAGCGCCGCTGACAGCACAGTGTTCAAAATATCTGCACTCAAGAGATAGGGAATCACGGTCCATCGCGGCCAGTGTGATTTCGCCGGCCATGGAGCCAGCACCACCCACCAGAACGCAAGTGACGTAGCAAAAAAACACAAGTGCTCTATCTCATGAATGCGCTCATTGCGCACTGCCGTCTCAAAAGCTGCAGGAATATGCCAGCCTAAATACGCAGCATTCATCGCCAGCCATACCACCGCCGGATGCAGCACAAATCGCGCCACTGCATGAATCCACCGCGCCCGCAGCAGCGGCCCCACCACACCGCGAACAAACACACGCGGCAATCCCCGTAGCATAGGAACCACAGGCGCGCCCAGAATCATCAGTGGAGGTGCAACAGACATGAGAATGAAGTGCTGCAGCATGTGTGCCGAAAGCAGCGCATCGTCGAGCGCCTCAATCGGCGAGGCCAGCGCCATCCACATTGAACTTATCCCAGCCGCAAACGCAACCACACGCCACGCGGGCAGCTCGCGCTCCCGCCTCTTTCGCAGCGTCCACCATCCGCGCAGATACACAATGAGCGTCAGCGCAAGCCCGAAGAAGGGAAGCAGAGGAAACGACCACCCATGTACAAGGGCATCGCCAATCGAGTGAACCTCGTCGGCGTCCAGCCAAACAGCCATCGTCATTTTGTATTCATCGCCACCACGCCGCGCGAAGCATCCACAGCCGGCGGTTGATAGTGTGGTCGCAGCGTCTTAAGATAAGCCACCAGCGCCGTTGTCTCCGCCGGCGAGAGCGCCGCACCATAAGCAGGCATATTACCGCCCCCCTGCAGCACCTGCCGGATCAGTTGATCCTCCGTCAGCCGCGTAGCCACAGTATCGAGCGCCGGTCCGCGCTGGCCGCCGAGTCCGCCAAGCTGGTGGCAGTTACGGCACTGCTTCTGTTGAAGAACATTCGCGCCCTGCCGCTCCAGCGGCGTGCGATTGTGCAGCAGTTCTACCGGAATCGGCGCACCGCTCCACGCATTCATGATCGGGCTCCATGGCGTGTACGTGCCGAGATGCGTAAACACGCCAAAGCAGATGGCGATGAACATCACGCTGAAGACTGCCACCGGCCTGCGCCACCAGCTCTTTTCACCCACGCCCGCCACAAACGGCAGCGCTACAAGGATCGCCACTGCAATCGGCGGCACAATCAGCAGAAACGGCGTCTCGAGCTCCGGCGGCAGGAAGGAAAGCACCGTGTAAAGCCACAGGAAGAAGAAATCCGGCTTGGGCACGGTGGCAATAATCGTAGGATCGGGTGTGCCTGTCGGTCCGTATGGCCCAAAGACCGCTGCGCACACCGCTACGGCGAAGAGAATGGCCGCGGAAAATACCAGATCTTTCCAGACTGCGCCGGGCACAAACGGCAATCCGTCTTTATGTGCCAGCTCGGTGTATTCGGCGATATATGTTTCGCGACGCACAATGCGCCCCGGTGTAGGCCACTCATTGATACCGAGCTTCAGCACCATCCATACATGCATCGCTGTGAATGCTAAAAGCGTGCCGGGAATCACAAACACATGCAAGGCGAAGAAGCGCGTCAGCGTTGCCCCGTTAATCATCGGTCCGCCCAGCATCAGATGCACCAGCGGCCCCCCAATGAACGGCACACGCCCCATGATGGATGCGCCAATTCCCAGTCCCCAGTAGGAATCCTGATCGAAGCGCAGAACCTGCCCCGTGAACGCCATACCCAGCGTCATGAGCAGCATGAAAACGCCCAGCACCCAGGTCAGCTCGCGCGGATATTTGTGTGCGCCAAACAGAAACACCTGCGCCATGTGGATGAGCACCACGGCGACCATGAAGTTTGAGCCCCAGCCGTGCATGGCGCGCAGAAACCAACCCAGCGGAAGATCGTGATTGAGCACCTGCAGTGAGTCCCACGCATGCGCAGCCGATGGCGCATACACGAGCCCGAGCAGAATGCCAGTCACAATCTGCAGCATGAGCAGCACAAAGCTGGCCGAGCCGAAGACGTACCACCAGCTCGCCGTCTTGCGCGGAACCGGGTGCATGATTTCGTGCTTGATCGGCCCTTCGAGCTGTAGCCTGTGCTCCAGCCAGTCGTAGATGTTCTTGTACCAGGCCATGCTTTACCCTCTCGGCGACTCGTACGGATTGGGCTTGTAGGGTTCAATCGTCTTGACGATGTTTGCCAGCGCCTTCTCGGCAGGCTCTTGCGGCCACTCGCCGCCCGAGCACGGACCGTCAGCGGATGCGCGATTGCTCAGCGTGGGAATCTGTCCCGCGTCAATCAACAGCTTGCCGTTGTCGAGCTTCACTTCATAGGTAAACAATCCCCGCTCCGGCGGTCCCGATGCCCGGTTTCCATCCGCGTAATACACGCCGCCATGGCAGGGGCACATAAAAAGCTGTGACTCCTTGAACCACCGCACCGGGCAGCCCAGATGTGCGCAGTTAATGGCAAAGACCGTGAAGTCGCTCGCGCCCGAGCCGGTTCCTGTGCGCCGCACGTACGCAGGCACCTGCGCCGTCGCGCCATCCCACGAGTTCGAAAATGGATTCTGAAATGACACAAGCTTTGTCTCGCCCGCGGCAAAATCGTCCGCGCTGCCCAGCGCGATCCACTGCAGATATTCCTTGCGCTTGATCACGGGCCCTAGCAGGTACGCCACTACAGGCGTGGCAATTGCCAGCGCCACTGCCGCATTCAGCGCAATGCCAACCTTCATCAGAAATGTGCGCCGCGATAAGTCTTCCGCAGCACCCGCTACAGGATGCTCATCCATTTGTTTCCCTCACTGTTTCACAGGGTTTGGCGTGGGTATACGCGCTGGCCCCTGTTGCCCGGCCCCCGGATAGGGCTGGCCGGGTGTTGCGGGCTTCTGCGCCATCAGCCACGCGGTCACATCCGTAATCTCGTCCTCAGACAGTGCCCGGCCTTTCACCAGTCCGCGCCAGTCCGGCATTCCCAGATCAGGCCGTCCTGCAATCACCGTTGTGCGAATCGTCTGCTCATTCACAAGCGCCAGGAATGACCCATCGCGAATCGATCCTCCCTGCGCAGGCTTCTGCGGTGCTGCTTCATGGCACTGCGCACACGCCGTCTGATACGCCTGTTCACCCTTTGCCGCATCACCGGCGTGCGCTGCCTTGTACGCCGGAGCATTCTGCCCTGCGAGTACATTGCCTTTATTCCAGCGTGCGCGCAGGCCTGCCACAATCGCGTCAATCTGCTGCTCTGTCAGCATCCCGCCCTGCTTCGTACCAAAGGCAGGCATCAGCGTTCCAGGTTCGCCATTCGCGATCACATCGCGCAGCGTCGCGTCGTCTACAAGTGACTGATATGTAGGGTTGGCGAGATTCATCGCGCTGCCGTTCTGCCCGTTCGCGCCATGGCATCCGGCGCAGTTCGATCCATAAAGCGTGTCAAAGTTTGTGACCTGCTCCGGCCGCGGAACCTCAGGTCCTTCACCGGGCTTTCCCGGCAATCGACAGCCTGCGAATGGCAATGTAGCGGTGAGTAGCAAAACCGCGCAGAACGCAAACCGGGCGGAGAACATGATGGACAGCATGGAGCGGGTCTTCATTCCTTGCCGTCTCCCTTTTGCCCGGACTCATGCCCAGACTGGTGCTCGCCATGCTCGTGCATCAAGCCCGGCGTCTCCACGCCCAGCCGTACAGCCAGGGGAAGCTGCGCCAGCCGCTTCAGCTTGCCCAGCCGCGTCACCACGTAGCCGGCTACCAGGCCAAAGACCACCTGCGATAACGCAAATGAGGGCCAATCGATGCGGTTCTGCAGGAATGGATTTACCAGCCCCAGAACGCTATGGAGCAGACCTGTCCACAGCACAGGCGCAATGATTCCGCCCAGTAGAATCGGGCGTTTCGGCCACACCGGCAATAGAGCGCCATATAGAACGCCCACTAGCAGGGTCGTCGCGCCCTGAATAATATTCGCCGTTACAAACGCGCTCAGCCGGAACTGGCTCATTTCGGCCACAGTGGGATTGATCCAGTCGCCCACGCCCGCGCCGCCCAGCAGATTCACGATGTACCAGACGCTATGGAAGCGCAGAATCCCGTAAATCTCCGCTGGAATCACCATCGCAATTCCGCCGGCAATGCCGCCATAAATTCCGCTTGAAATCGGAAGGGTCTCAAGCGGCAGCTGCGCCCTGTGCCGTTCGCTTACCTCAATGCGCGATACCTTTTCGTGCATCGGCACATAGTGCATAATCTCGATTGCCACGGGCACATCCTCATGCGCCTCGCGCGGCAGTACATTGCGGAACCATCCCGCAATCGACACAACCGCCAGCACACCGCCCAGCACACCAATCCACGGGCTCATCACCAGCGATGCAAAAACCAGCACCAGCCCCAGCGCCATCAGAAACGGAAACGCCGTCGGCGCAGGCAGATGCACAACGCCCGGTGTCGCGCCCGCGCCAGGATCGGAATGAGGAATCTCGGTCATCGGCCTATCCAGTAAACAACGGTAAAGACAACCAACCACACGGCATCCACAAAGTGCCAGTAAAGCGCCAGAACCTTCACGCGCTTGGCATGAGCCGGCTTTAATGCGCCTGTCAGAGCAAACACTGCGGTCACCAGCATCATCAGCAGGCCCGCAATGACGTGCGAAGCATGCAGGCCCACCAGTGCGTAATACGTCGTTCCGAATAAATTCGTGCTGATAGTGAGATGATCTTCCACAATCAGCTTGCGCCATTCTGCAGCAGTGCCGTAGAGAAAAATTGCGCCCAGCGCCATCGTCACCAGCCACCACACGCGAAACGCCAACATCTTTCCATGCTCAATGGCGTGCTCGGCCAGCACAATAAACAAACTGCTTGAAAGCAGGCAGACCGAGTAGAACCACGGAACCTCCAGCACCTGCTTAGGCGTCGGTCCGCTCGTGTCGCGGCCAATGTAGAAGAGATAGGCCACCACGAAGATCGTGAAGATCGCGCTTTCAGCAATGATCAGGCAGGTCATGCCGATAACGCCCTTCGAGGGCTGCCACTCCTGCTCGCCTTGCCCGTGTTGTATCGCCGCGCTACTCATCCAGTCCCCTAGTCCCTGTCTTTATCAATCAAACGCCGAATCCGGATCTTCCGGATGCTTCAAATCCCATAGCGGCCTGCGGCTCTCAACCACCGGCTCCCTGGCAAAGTTGTAGACTGGCGGCGGTGAGGCCGTTGACCACTCCAGCGTCCATGCATCCCACGGATCAGGCCCCGCATGCGGCCCCTTGAAGTACGACCACACCATGTTGATCACAAAGAGCAGAATCGCAATTCCCTGAATGCCCCCGCCAATCGAGACCAGCATGTTCAGCGTGCCCCAGCCGCGGTCTGCACCGTAGGTGTAGATCCAGCGCGGCATTCCGAGCAGGCCGGGGATGTGCATCAGGTCGAAGGTCATGTGGAAGCCAATCACCATCAACCAGAAGTGCCACTTGCCCATGCGCTCATCCAGCATCCGCCCCGTCATCTTTGGATACCAGTAATAGAGCGCCGAGAAGATCATGAAGATAATGGCGCCCACCAGCACGTAGTGGAAGTGCGCCACCACAAAGTAGGTGTTATGCAACTGCCAATCCCACGCGGAAATGCTCAGCATGATGCCCGTCAATCCGGCAATCAGGAACTGAAAGAGAAATCCGATCGCAAAAAGCATCGGCGTCTGGAAGCGGATTCTGCCACCCCAGAGCGTTGCCAGCCAGTTGAAGATCTTGATGCCCGTCGGAACACTTACCAGCATGGTGGAAAGCGTGAAGAACGCATTGCCATACGATGTCATGCCGATGGTGAACATATGGTGCGCCCACACGCTCAGGCTGATGAAGGCAATACCCACGCTTGCCGCCACCATCGCCGGATAACCGAAGATGGCCTTGCGCGAGAACACCGGAATAATCTCGTTTGCAAAACCGAATGCCGGCAGCACCAGCACGTACACTTCCGGATGCCCGAAGATCCAGAAGAAGTGCGCCCACAGTATGGCCGATCCGCCCGCCTGCGTATCAAAGAAGTGTGCGCCCAGATAGCGGTCCATCATCAGCATGGCCTGCGCGGCAGTCAGCGGGCTGATCGCCACCAGCGTGAGAAACGACATGGTCGCATAGATCCACGCCAGCAGCGGAAGCCGCATCAGCGTCATGCCTTTGCACCGCATGCAGAAGACTGTGGCGAGAATGTTGATGGAAGTTCCAATGCTTCCAATGCCGTTGGCCAGAATCGCGACTGTCCAGTAGTCGATCGTGTGTCCCGGCGAGAAGGCGCGCTCTGTCAACGGAGCATAGGCAAACCAACCTACATCTGGTGCCGTGCCGGTGCCCGGCAGGCCCGATCCACCAATAAAGCTGAAATATAAAAGCATTCCTGCAAAAGCGCTGAGCCAGAAGCTGAAGGCATTCAGCCGAGGAAACGCCATATCGCGCGCGCCAATCATCAGCGGTATCAGGTAATTTCCAAACCCGAAGAGAATCATCATGCCCACGAGAAACACCATCGTGGTGCCATGCATGGTGAACATCCGGTTGAAGGTCTGCGGAGAGAGAAAATGCAGATTCGGCGCGGAAAGCTGAATGCGCATCAGCAGCGCCTCCACGCCTGCGATTACCAGGAACAAGAGCGCATAGACGATGTACATGATCCCAAGCTTCTTGTGATCCACCGTCACAATCCAGCTATGGATCGTCTCCAGATACGTGCCGCGCTCGCTCGCTACAGCTCCGCTCGGTATCGGGATTGTCGTTTCAGACATCGTCCTCAACCTCTCACTTCCCCAGCCTCTACTTCAGTGTCTGCAGGTATGCCGTAATCTGTGCGTACTGCTTCTCGGTCAGATGCATTGCCGGCATCAGCGATCCGGTTTTGTAATCATCCGGATTCGTAATCCATCCCTTCAGATTCCCCGGCGTATTATCCATCGCACCCGCTGCCAGCGTCGCCCGGCTCATCAGGTGCGTCAAATCCGGTCCAAAGCGTCCATTCGCCACCGTGCCCGACACTGTGTGGCAGTTGATACATGCCTGCTGCTCAAAGACCCGCTGTCCCGTTGGCGCATCGATTGCATCGCCTGTACTGTTTGCTCCGCTCGCCGGAAGCTCCACTGCTGCCTTCTGCTGGCCTGCAATCCACTTTGCAAAATCCTCCGGCGTGTCTACGCTCACCCGCAGCAGCATCTTGGCATGCTGCGTTCCGCAGAACTGCCCGCACTGGCCCAGATACAAGCCCGGTTTGGCCGGATCAATCCACATCTCATTCACGCGATTCGGCAGCATGTCGGTCTTGCCGCCCAGTTGCGGAATCCAGAAGCTGTGAATCACGTCCGCACTCGTCAGCTTGAGATACGTCACGCGGCCTGTCGTTCCCTGGCCAACAGGGATATGCAGCTCATTCGCCGCCGTAATGTTGTACTGCGGATAGTGATACTCCCACCAGAACTGGTGCCCCACCGCCGTCACATCCAGCGCACTCGCAGGCTTCGGCGCATCCTGCACGCTGAAAAGCACCCGCGCAGTGCCCAGAAACAGCACTGTCACAATCAGAATCGGAATAATCGTCCACGAAAGCTCAATCTGCATGGAGCCAAAAACCTGCGGAGGCTCCGCCACATCATCAGCTCGCGCGCGGAACTTGACCAGCGCATAGACCAGCAGTGCACCGACAGCTACAAAGATCGCCGCTGTAATCCCCAGGACAAAAAACGCGAGCCCATTCACTTCGCGCGCAGGGGTCGATTGCGTCGAGAAGATGGAAGTGGAAGGCGACGCAGCAGCCATCACCGGCCATAGAACCAGCGCCGTGGCGACAAACTTCAATCGTCGGATGAAAACACGCGATATCACTCGGAGTTCACTATCCATGATTCAAGGAACGTTTAAGTTCAAGAGATGAACAAATTTGATGCGTGCCGCCATCCTGCACTGCATCCGGCTCAGTATGAGAATCCTAACCCTGACATCCCGGCGCGTAAAGACTAAATATTCATGGTAGTTCAGTAATAGCATTATTTAGTTGCAACCATTCCCGGTCAGTGATACGCATCACACCGGCTTTCACATTTTCTTCAAGATGGGCCACCTTGCTCGTCCCCGGAATCGGCAGCATCACCGGCGAGCGATGCAGCAGCCAGGCCAGCGCAATCTGCGCCACGCTCAGCCCATGGCGCTCTGCCATTTGCGCGGCCACGCTTGCAGCAGGGTGTTCGGCTTGCAGCAGTTTGCCGCCCGCCATCGGATACCACGGCAAAAATCCAATCCCGCGCCCTTCGCACCACATCAGCGTCTCTTCGTGCCGCCGGTCTGCCAGCGAGTAGTGGTTCTGCACCGTCACAATCGGTACAATTTTTTCCGCCTCTTCAATCTGCTCCGGCGTTACCTCACTCAACCCAACGTGCCGAATCTTGCCCTGCTCCTGCATTTGCTTCAGCGCGCCCAAACTCTCCTCCAGCGGAGTCCGCGGATCAATCCTGTGCAGCTGATACAGCTCAATCCGCTCCACCTTCAGCCGCCGCAAACTCATCTCCACGCATTGAATCAGGTAACCCGCGCGGCCCACATATTCGGTCTTCGCCGGCCCCTGCCGCGTAATGCCGCCCTTGGTCGCAATCACCAGCCCTGCCGGATAAGGGTGAAGCGCCTCGCAGATCAGCCGCTCGGCAATCTCCGGCCCGTAGGCATCCGCCGTGTCAATCAGGTTTACGCCAAGCTCCACCGCACGCCGCAGCACCTGTCTTGCCGCCGCAGCATCCTCCGGCTCGCCCCACGCGCCGTCACCCACCAGCCGCATCGTGCCATAGCCCAGCCGGCGCACGCGCAAATCGCCGCCAATCAGAAACTCACCACTCGCCGCCGCCGAAATCTCTGTCATCGCATCTACGATGCTACCGCGCCCAATTCTGCTCGTAGCCCGTGAACCATTTCCCCCCTCCGCGCGTAATATCTTTCGTAGCAACGAATCGCAGTCAGGAGCAGCCCATGAGCAGCCTTTACTATTCCGCCCCGTATTCCAATCTCGAGACGGTCTTTTATCAGCAGTACCAGGCCACGCGGCGCGATGAAGTAGTAGGCGTTCTGCTGGCGCTCTTTCTAGGCGGCTTCGGCGCGCACCACTTCTACCTGGGCCGCATCGGGCTCGGCATTCTCTATCTCTGCTTCAGCTGGACGGGGCTTACCTGGATCCTCGGCTTCATTGAGTGCTTCTTCATGCCCGGCCGCGTCCGCGAGTTCAACGCCATCCAGGCCGCAGGCATCGCCGCCGCGCTCGGCATTGGCGTACCGCAAGGATGGGGCTATCCCGTCAATGTAAATGTCTATACGCAGCAGCCCGCCGCCGCTACCGTAGGTGGAGTCGCACCGGCTCCGGTTTCCACGATGGCTTTGTCCACGCTAGTCGCCTGCCCGCGATGCCGCAACGCCAACCCACCCGGCTCCCGCTTCTGCGGCGGCTGCGGACACGCCCTCGAAGGATAGCGAACGGGGAATTGAAAACCCGCAGCTTCATCACCGGCCACGGCACAAACACGGCATAAATAGAAAGGCGCGATTTGCATTCACGAACCGCACCTTTGTTTTTCTAGTCCCTTAGTCCCTATTCCCTAAGTCCCTGTAATTTGCGCGCTCCGCGCGCAAATTACATATTCGCTTCGCCCGCCCGCATGCTCTCGTTGAAGTGCGGCTTGGTGAAGTTCAATCCGGCCTCGAGAGCCGCCTTGAACTCCGGCGCACGTTCCAGCAGCGTGGGCGTGGGCGCGGCAAACTCGCCATCTATGGTGAGCAGCCCTTCGCCCGCCTCGTGGCTTGCCATACGCAGCAGGTCGGCTTCAGTCGTGTTCAGGTACTGCGCATCCTGCGGATCAGCAATCCACACCGGCTTATTCTCACCCAGCACACCGCTCAGCCAGTACACCTTGCTCAGCAGGTATTGCAGCCGCTCGGTGTCGTTGGTATCTGTAAAGACAAACTGCTTATGCCAGCGGCTGTAAAAGCGAGTCGTCACAAAGACTGGCTGGCGATTGCCCGACTTCAAAAACTCAAGCTGTCCCAGGTCCAACGTCTTGCGGACAGCGTTGTACACAAACGACTCCGCATAGGGCTGCTCCATCGCCGGAACGATCTCGGCAAACGTCACCGTCACGCTCGCAGCCAGCTTCACGTGCAGTGTCTCCGCTCCGCCGTCAGCCAGACGCATCTCACCATGCACAATGTAGGTGTCCGCGCCCGAAGTGGACAGGTGGAACGGCCACGCAAACTTACTCAGCGAAACAGGCAGGCCGCCCAGCGTCACATAACACTCGGGCCGCGGATTCCTCAGCCGTTTAGCCGCCGCCGCCAGGTGCGCCGTCAGCCCATCAGCCAGCCCGGCCTTCGCCGGATCAAATCCCTCGCTCAGCTCAAGCTGCAGCGTTCTGCCCTCGGCCCCGGAAACAGCCCCGGGCGCCGCCAGCACAAACACCGCCGTGGGCTCGTCGTGAAAATCCTTGCCTTGGCTGATCGATGAGACTGTTAGCCCAGCCTTGGCTGCGGCTGCTTCCAGAGTTTTGACAAGAGACGACTGCGATGCAACGGTCATAAGAAGCAAATCCTGCTGTGAAATCGGTACCCTTCCAGTCTAGTGCATTGGCGCACACGGGATCGCACCAGTTTCACCCCGCGTTCGGCACCCAGATCTTTTCCGCCTTCACAATCATGGCGTCAGCAGGCAGAGGAATCACTTCCTCGGAGCTGGCAAAGAATGCCAGGCCTTTGTAGCTTGTCAGGTATTGATACTTGTGTTTGAAAAATCCTCCGTCCGCTGTAACCACCAAAGGCTCCTGCACCTTTGCCAAAATCTTCTGAAACTCCTCCGCCTCAACAAAGACCACCGTGCCTGCGGCCTTGATAGCGTTCGCCATCGCCGCCGCCGCTGCTGCTGCTCCTGCTGCTGCACCCATATTTTTCCTCCTGCCAATAGAATGTTCGCAGATCCTGCCAGGAACCCAGGCAGCCGGGTGCCTCATCCTTGGAGCAGTTTCATCGCACCACCGGGTCCCCAGCGCGCGATTTTTGTGCGATTCCCCAGCCGCACCACAAAAGCCGGGTGCACCATTCGTGCGGCGTCTCTGTTCCGTGTCGCCGGGTGGAATAGCACTCTCGCTTCCCTTCCGCAATCGAGCTAAAAACTAAGGGCTAAAAGCCGCTACCCAGCCCAAACAAAACCTTCTTCTTCGGCTTCAACGCCGCCTCAATTGGCGCATTCAGCGCATCCACCATCGGCGTCGCCAGCTTGAAATACCTGATCAATGTCGCCGCAAGATTCTTATCCAGAGCCGTCTCCGCGGGCAGCGTCGCACCCAGCCCCCACTGCCGGCATTTGATCAAATCCATCCCCGGGTGCTCGGCAGGAAATCCCTTTGGAGGCCGCGTCAACGCATTCCCGTCGAACTCAGTGAAGTGCCTGCGCACGTTAGGCTTTTGGAGAAGCTTTCTGAACGATTCGTGATTCTCCAGCAGCCAGTTCCGTATCGCCGCCAGCTGATCCTTCTCCGGCATATACGCACCCGCGGCAATCACCACTTCCTTGGCGCTCACGTGAAAGTAGTACCCCGCGCCGGATGTCTTCTCCAGCCCTTGATGCGACCACCACGCCGCCACATGTGTCTTGTAAGGCCGTTTGTCGGAGGCAAACCGCGTGTCCCGATAAATCCGAAACAGGCTCTTCTCCGCCGGCCGCACGTGCTGCGGCGCAAACTCCAGCATCGCCTCCGTCACCTTGCGAACAACGGCGAGCATCGGCTCCTTCAGCTCCGCCTCAAAAGTAGCCTTGCGAGGCTGAAACCACTCGCGATCGTTATGCCGCGCGAGGTTGCGCAAAAACTTCAGCGCCTCCGGTCGGAAGTAAGGAACAGCAGGCTCGGAAGCAGTTTTCACGGTACGTGACATAGTACAGGCAGGCTAACAAAAAACGCGCCTCCGTGTTCCACACCTAGGGTGTGGCCGCATCCTTCTGCGCAGCCTGTCGCGCCATTTTGGCCCGATGGCGGCGGATGTAGTGAGCGGCAATATCCGGATAGAACTCGCGAATCGATGCGAACGCCACGTCGCGCATCACGGAATAGCCGAATTTGCTCGCCAACACAGTGAAGCTCGTCGCGCTCGAAGGATAGTAGTTCTTAGAGATCACCTGCGTCAGAACCTTGCCTCCCAGCCCCGCAATATTCGGTGTCTGCCTGCCGCCATAGGTTCGCGCCACTGCCTGCCGGCTGATTACGTACAACGCACGCATCGGGATGCTGTGTCCCGCCCCCAGCGCGTAATAGCGGGTATCCTCATGCAGAAGACTGGGCAGCAGCCACGCGGAAAGATAGGTTCCGTCTGTCTTGTCCACAAAGCCACGCCATGTATACGCATAAAAGCCCCCCACGCCCTTGCCCAGGGCAGGGTGAGTATTGATAGCTTCGGCAGAAAGGGAAGTTATACCGAGAAAGACAAACGACGAATAATCGAATGCCTGGTGGGTGGCGATACCGAAGCTGTACTTCCATCCCAGCGGATGGGGCGCGACACCTCCGGAGACGGAGCGGAAGTTGGGCATGAAACCCAGAATGCGCTTCGGCTGATGGAGTTCCAGCGGAGCCGTATCATCTCCGCCGCCTGTTTTCTGTTGGGCTTTTTGCTGCTCAGCCCCCTGCGACTGCGGCACATCTGTGAAGCTGCCTGACCACGTGGAATCCGCGGCTCCATCGCTGGGACCGGAGGCGGCAAAATACACCTGAGGAACGGGAGCATCCGGAAGCGGCGCCGATTGAGCCTGACTGCCGACGCCAACACACATACAAAGAAAAACTATACCGCGATGCAAATTCGCCATCCTTAAAAGCAGGGGGAACCATGTCGTTCCGAAAGGCCGGAACGCAGCAGTCCCTGAATGATTACGAGAGCGAAGAAATTAAGCAGGCAGGTTACGGCAGCATTGGGCGATAAACCGTCGCGCAGAATTCCGGGCTCGGATACCTCGATGTCCCCCCTGGACCTGACTTACATAGGTTATCTGACTATCGAATCACCTTCAACGCCCCGCGGAACAACCGATCGAAATCCCCCGCCAGCGCCGCATCCTTGCTCACCGCCTGCTCAATCGCCTTTTCCGCGGCGGGCCGCTGATAGCCAAGGTTCACCAGCGCGCTCAGCACATCGTCCACCGCCGCGCCCTTCACGCCAGTCGGCACAGGAGCCACGGCAAAATCATCGAGCTTGTCTTTCAGCTCCACAACCAACCTCTCCGCCAGCTTCTTTCCCACACCCGGAATCCGCGTCAGCTGCGCATGATCCTGCGCCCGAATCGCCTGCACCGCGCGCTCTGGCTGCAACCCGGAAAGCATCTTGATCGCCAGCTTCGGCCCCACGCCGCTGACAGTAATCAGCCGCTCAAACAGCCGCTTCTCCTCGCGATCGTGAAACCCAAACAGCGAAATGGCATCATCCGTCACCTGCGTATGAATGTGCAGCGAAGCTTCTGCGCCCACTCCCGGGAGCATCGTAAACGTCGGCACGGAGATGGCCACGTCATAGCCCACGCCGCCCGCTTCGACAATCGCCTGCCCCGGCTGCTTGTCGATCAGCTTCCCACGCAAGTGTGCAATCATTCCCTAGATTCTCGCCTGTGCGCCCGTGCCCGTGCAACGCGCGGCAATCGCAATGCACTATCTCTCGAAAAAACATTGCCTGGACAGCTAGTCCTTGCGCTATCCTTGCTCTGTTTTCCTCACACTTTCCCGGTAGCTGTTCTACGCATCCTCTCGCCCTCAGGCCCGCGCCCTGCGCGGTTGGCGAATTCTTTCCTGGGTGGCTTCTCCGAGCCGGGTAATTGGACCACTCGCTGTGCCAATTTCCATCGGGGGTTGTTTCTATGTGGAAGTGGATCTTTTCGCTCTTCTTCGGTAAGGCTGGGCATTCTTTCGGTGCGCTCGTACGCTACCTTTACTTTCTGCGCTTCGCCATCTTTCTCTGGCTTCTTCCAGTCCTGTTCTGCGCCCTGAATGAGACCGGCGCGCGCACTCTCTTGAGTGGCATTGTTACGCCGGTGCGCTGGGTGCAGTATCTTTGCGTCTCTTTCTTCCTCGTCGCAAACGGATTTGAATCCCTGACTCTCGCACGCATCGTTCTCTTCCATGGAGAAGAACGCTTCGGCCACCGGCCTCCGCTGTGGCTGGCGCGCTTCTTCGCCGCTGAAAGAAAGCAGGAGCACAAGTGGCTCCCCGATCACCGGTGGTTTGCTGAGACCATCGCGCCCCTAGCCTCGCAGCTGACCAACCTCTTCATGTTCGGGTACTTCTTCATCAACGGCGGCAAGGAAGGCGTCTCTTCGGGACAAATTGCACTGGGCATTACCTCCGGCGTCATTCTTGCGCTCTTTTTCTGGTACGCCGTATGCGGCTGCTACTACCTCACCTACCAGCCGGTAAATCAGCCTGAAGATGGCACAGCTTTGTCTACAGCGGCGAAGACGCTCGTGCTGCCACGTTGGATGTTTTGGCTCAGTGAAGACGGCCAGGGACGCGGACGCGGCGATGTGCTTGAATACGCCAAAGCACCCGATAAATTAGAGAAGATCACAGGACTCTTTGCCTTCTTTTTTCCCATCGATGGCTATAAGCCGAAAAACAAAAGCTTGCTTTTTGAAGCACACTACTTTGCGCTGGTAGCCTCCGGAGGGTTTTTCGGACTCTACTTTGCCCTGTGCCCCATCACGGCTCCCATGCCTGTCAGTTTCTGGCCCTGGGCCTCCATGATTGTCTACGTACTTGGCGGCCTCATCTTCATGGTTGTGGTTCGCAAAACGGTGCCAGGCGGAGCAGAACTCAGCCCTCCGGAAGCCAAGCGCCTCTTCCTTTGGAAGCTTTGCCTCGGCTTGCTCATGGTCGGCTTCTCCTTGTCCCTTCCTCTGCTTTATTTGGTAGAAGATGCTGAACGCTTCCCCATCCTCGCCCTCGTGCTCATCCTCATCATGTCTGCCGGCTGGCTGCTCGGCGGCCTCGCCTTCTTTCTCGATCGCTTCCGCGTACCCGTGATCACCGCCGTCATCTTCACCATCGTCATTCCGCGCATGCTTCATTTCGACGCCGGAATGGACGAACACTACATCTCCATCGCAACCCGTCAAAGCCCGGCCACGCTTCCCACACCTGCCGAAATTCTCTCCGCCAAGCTGCAGAAGCTCCCCGACGATCAGCCTCTGATCATCGTCACCTCTACCGGTGGCGGCATTCACGCTGCGGCATGGACCGCAGCCGTCCTTCAGCAGCTTGAGCATCTCTTCCATGACAACCAGATGCCTGAGCTCAAGTCCTTCCACGACCACGTTCTCTTGCTCAGCACCGTCTCCGGCGGCAGCGCAGGCCTGTACACCTATCTGCGGGAGCTGGACCCCAAGCTCAACGGAGGCAATCCCCAGTGGGATCGCATGCCCATTGAAGCCGAGTGCTCCAGCCTTGAAGCCGTTGGCTGGGGCATGGTCTATTACGACATCCCAAAGTCCGTCGTGCCTGTCATTCCCTACTTCGTGCCTCCGTCGTCAGGCGTTGACGACCTGAAAAAGTGGCCTCTCTTCAAGGACCGCACCTGGGCCTTGCGTCGCGCCTTCTCACGCAATCTCAACGACGCATATTGCCAGACCGTCTTTGAGCAGAACTACAACCTGAGCGACAAGTTCAGGCCCATTCTGCGCAGTGAAGTCCTCTACGCGCACGGTCAGAATGAAAAGAACGAAGCCGAGCTAATGGCCGGCAATCTCAACCCACTCGACGACTCCATCCCCGCATTCACCATGAACACCACCACGGTCGAAGGCGGATATCGGTTTCTATCGGCCAACTATAGGGTTCTCCCCGCTTCCCTCACACCTGATCCCTTCAATCCCGAGCCTGCGGAATCGTTCCTGCAGGTATACGGAAGACAACGGCTTCCCGACCCTCCCGTCAGCCGGAACTTCGCGAATAAATACGCCGATCTTCCTCTCGCCACAGCCGCGCAGCTCTCCGCAACCTTTCCGTACGTCTCCTCGGCCGCGACCTTCCCCAACATGCACCACAAACTCGGTGTCCACTTCGTCGATGGAGGCTACTACGACAACGACGGCACCGCATCCGCCATGGAATTTCTGCGCGCCTCACTCGATTGCTGGGGAGACGCGCGCAGGAAGCAGGCCTCATCGCCCCAAAACCCATGCAGCGTCATTGAAGCAAGAGTGAAATCCTCCGGCCCGCTTCGAATCATTCTCGTAGAAATTCGCAACAGCCCCGATGTATCCCCGACCGCTCAGGCATGTTGCCTCGCCTGGCAGGATATCGCAAGCAACAAAGTCCCCTGGAACCTCTTCAATCAGCTCTTCGCGCCGCTTCAGGGCTTCTGGGGAGCAGGCCATGACAGCATCACAGACCGCAACCGCAACGTCCTTCTCATGCTCATGGGCACGTACAAGGATCGGCTGGACATCAAGCATTTCGTGATCGACGACCGCTCTACCGCCCCTAACAGCACGGCTACCGATAAGCCCCTTACCGATCCGTTGAACTGGTCGCTTACCCCGGCCCAGCAGTATGAAGTTACAGACACCGCAACCAATGACGAGAACTGCGCCAAGTATCAGAAAATCAAGAGTTGTTTCCTGCCAGGTGCAGCCTGCGATCCCAACGTAGCCCCGCCACCGGTGGAACACAATACCTGCAGAAGAACGCATCCGTAGTGCGCTGTACCCACCGCAGCGTATGCTGTTGCGGCGCTTTCTCAGGAAAAGAACTGCCTATAATGCCCTCATGGATCAGGCACTCAGAGTTGCATTGCAAGGAGTCTCATAATGAAGATCGTCGCCGCCATCGCCCGCTATCTGCTGGGCATACTCTTTCTGGTCTTTGGCAGTAACGCATTCCTGCATTTCATTCCCACTGGCCCTATGCCTCCTGGCCTCATGGGGCAATTTGCCGGCGCGCTTGCCGCCTCCGGCTATGTATACGTCATCGGTTTCTTTCAGGTAGTGCCCGCTTTGCTCCTCCTCGTCAATCGCTTCGTCCCGCTCGCGGTCACGCTGCTCGGTCCAATGATCTTCAACATTCTCGTGGTGCACGTACTCATGGCGCCGGCCAGCATTGCTCCGGGCGCGCTGGCAGCCATCCTCTGGTTCATCCTCTTCTGGCACGTCTTTCCGGCACTCAAAGGCATCTTTCAGGCCAAAGTCGAGAACTGATCCGAACCATTCGCCGCTCGTAAAATAGAAATGAATGATCGAGTACCTATATCTCGGCCGCATGCCCTACGACGAAGCCCTCGCGCTGCAGAATGAGCTCGTCGAGCTGCGCCGCGCCGGCCGCATCGGCAACACGCTTCTGCTGCTCGAACACCCGCCAGTTCTCACCCTCGGTCGCAACGCCGATCGCTCCAACGTTCTCGCTTCCGACGCGCTTCTCGCCAGCCGCGGCGTCACCCTCCACCACATCAATCGCGGCGGCGACGTCACCTATCACGGTCCCGGTCAGCTTATCGGCTATCCCATCTTCGACCTCCGCAGCATGAAGGCCGTCTCCGGCAACCGTCTCGGCCCCGTCGACTTCGTCCGCCTCATGGAAGAAGCCCTTATCCGCCTCTGCGGCACCTATGGCGTCCACGCCGGACGCATCCCCGGCCTCACCGGCGTCTGGTGCGGCCTGAATGATGGCGCGGCCTCAAACTCAGTCGAGCCACAAAATTCGTCCAAAGAGTTGCCGCCCGCAGATCGTAAGATCGCCGCCATCGGCATCCATGTCTCGCGCGGCATCACCTCACATGGCTTCGCCTTCAACCTCACTACCAACCTCAGCGACTTCCAGCTCATCAATCCCTGCGGCATCACTGACAAGCCAGTAGCGAGCCTCAATCTCGAAATATCTGACCCCGCGCGTCTGCCCGCATTGGAAGCTGCCGCGCATGAAGCCGCGCGGCAGTTCGGCATGGTCTTCGCGCAACCCATCCTCGCCGTCGAAAGTCTTCACACCCTTCGCGCCCGGGGCGCCGAAGATACTCCTCTGCAACTGCCTCGCGAGCTAGAGCAGTTCCTGGGCCGCGAGCACCCGCAACATCGCGCGTGATTTGTACCTGCGGGTGCCCACCCTCGCAAGAATGGCGCCGCAGGCGCAGTCCGCCGCACGCGAAGTGCGGCAATTTATAATCCCGGCTTGGGGACCGTTCATTTTGCGGCCTCTTTGTAACGCGGAGAATTACTCATGCCGACCGACGTTGTCATGCCCCAGATGGGCGAATCAATCTTTGAGGGCACCATTACCAAATGGCTCAAGAAGCCCGGAGACGTCGTCGAAAAAGATGAGCCGCTCTTTGAAATCTCCACGGACAAAGTAGACGCCGAAATCCCGGCTCCCGCCTCCGGCATCCTCTCAGAGATCAAATGCCCTGAAGGCGAAACCGTCACTATCAACACCGTCGTCGCCGTCATTGGGGGATCGAACGAAGCGCCCGTACCTGCCTCATCCACAGCCGCCGCAGAACCTGCGCCCGCCGTTGCTCCAAAATCGGAAGAACCAAAGCAAGCTGCCACACCTGCGCCGGTTCCTGTACCGCAGTCGCAGCCTGCACCCATCGTCAGCGACGAGCCGTTACGTTCTTCACCCCTCGTCCGCCGCATCGCCCGCGAGCACAACATCGACCTGCGCCACATCCGCGGCACAGGCTCAGCCGGCCGCATCAACAAAGACGACATTCTCAGCTATCTTGCGGACGGAGGCACGGCTGCCTCTGCACAGTCCGCGTCGCAGGCGCAATCGCCTGGACGGCCAGTCCCGACACTGAAGGACGAACTCGTCCCCATGTCCCGCATGCGCAGCATCATTGCGGAACGCATGCTGGAGAGCCGCCGCACCAGCCCGCACGCCTACTCCATTTACAAGGTCGACATGACGCGCGTCGTGCGTCTTCGCGAGCGCACCCGCGCCGCCTTCGAGCAGCGCCACGGCGTCAAGCTCACCTTTATGCCCTTCATCGCCGCCGCAGCCATTGATGCTCTGCGCCAGTTCCCCATCGTCAATGCATCGATCGAGACCAATGGCGGCGTCAGCGGCATCCGCTACCACGGCAACATCCATCTCGGCATCGCCGTCGCGCTTGAATGGGGTCTCATCGTGCCCGTAGTCCGCCAGGCCGAAACCCTCAGCTTCCCCGCACTCGCCCGCGCCATCGCCGATCTCGCCGAGCGCGCCCGCACCAAAAAGCTCAAGCCCGAAGAAGCCTCCGGCTCCACCTTCACGCTCACTAACTCCGGCGTCTTCGGCGGCGAGTACGGCACGCCCATCCTCAATCAGCCCGAGGCCGCCATCCTAGCCATCGGCGGCCTGAAGAAGGAACCAGTCGTCCTCACAGATTCAGAAGGCAACGACACCATCGCCATCCGCTCTATGCAGACCCACTGCCTCGGCTTCGATCACCGCATCATCGACGGCGCAGACGCCGGCAAATTCATGACGACATTCAAAGACACGCTCGAAAACTGGAACCGCGAGATTGTTTAGTAGGACCGCGCGCTCTTCAAGTTAGAATCCCACCATGCAACAAACATCAGACGTGGCTGAAACTGTAAATCATTCAAACCGTAAGCTGTTACTTGCTGTTTTAGGCGTCATTGGGCTAGTCGCGCTTGGGCTTTCAGCATGGTTCTGGCATGTATGGCAGAACGGCGATGGAAAGGCAGCGGCTTTTGCAGGTTGGCTTTCCTTCATAGCGGCAGCAATTTCTTCATCGATAACTATTGTCTACGTTTTCTTTACTTATACATCTCTTCGCAAAGCTCAGCAGACTATTGATTTGCAACAAGAGCAATTGAAACAAATGAAGGCTTCATTAAGCCTGCAGCAACAGCAGTGGGAGCAGAAGACAAGCGTTGTGCCACAGTTTTGGATCGAGACATTCGACGAAGCCAGATGGCATAGACGGCACCCCGATTTCCCAAATACCAACCAGCTGATTCCGCTACAGTTTGGAAGGCGCTTTCAAATCGCAGTATGGAATTATAGTGAGCAATCTTTCTTGGTTGAAACGGTTGGGTTACAAAGAGCGGATGTTGCAATGGTCCCAAATCAACATTTCGATTCGTTACATGCAGTAATTAAACCGCACTCGGTAGAAACTATCGACGTTTCAAATTCGATCATGCTACTGCTTACTCAGAGCATGAATTCTGGTGATGTAAAAGGTCTTTTCGACAAAGATTTAGATCAAACTGCAAAGATTTTGGCGCGACTCACGTATACCGATTGGTCCCATCGAGGCGCATTGACCAATGTTCGTGAATTCGAGTTTCTTTACAGACCTTATAGTACTGACATTACGATCCGTACACCGGAAAAACCAAGTCATGTGAAACCTAGTATTTGAAATATCTGGATCTTTTTCTTAGTTTCAGCAAGCAAACTGATTGGAGGTAGGAATTTACACCACTGATATTACTCTCGAATGTTCCTTTCGCTGCCCGACAGTTCTCTGGCAACTTCCACATATTCATGTATCGCGGCGTGTATGTTTGTAAGAGCCTCTTCTTTGGTTGAGCCCTGCGAAAAGCATCCTGTCAATCCAGGGCAGGAAACGCTATAGCCTTCTTCAGATTTCCGCAGAACAACCTGATAAGTAGTCGTAGAACTCACTTCCCCGCCCAAGCCAGCCCATCCGAATTCGCGCCATCCTCAATCGTCCGTGTCACCGTCCACGTGCCCAGGTCCACTTCGGCAATCTTGTGCGAACCCACGCACGACACATACGCAACCTTCCCATCCGGCCGCATCAAAATCTCCTCCGGATCAGCCGGCGTATCCACGCTGCGCACCACCTGCATCGTCTTCAGGTCCACCACGGCAACCTTGCTCTTGCCGGATATGGTCACCATCAGCCACCGCCCATCAAGTGTCGGCGTTGTCCCATAGGCCACGCCCTCCAGCGCAATCCACTTCGCTACCGTGTTAGTCGCCGTATCAATCGCCGCAAGCTGCGGCTTCGTCTGGTCCGCCGTAAACACCCACTTATCATCCGGCGTAATTGAAATCCGCTGCGTATTCCCCGAAATCGGAATCACCATCAGCGTCTTTCTCGCCTTAATATCCAGCACCGACACCGTCCCCGGCCCAACATTCGCCGTATAGCCGCGCCGCCCGTCATGCGAGAGCGCAAGCATGTGACTCTGCTCCTGCCCCGTCGGTATCGATCCCACAATCTTCAGCGTCTTCGGGTCAATCAGCGTGATGGACTTCTCCAGCTCCGTCGTCACATACAGCAGCCCATCCTTCGGTCCGATCAGCGGCATGTGTGGCCTTACCCCGTGGCCGAAATCCACATGTCCCACCACACTCCGCGACGCCAGATCAATCACAACCAGCTCGTGCCCGTCCGTCCCCGGCTTGCCCACGCCGGAGTTCCCATAGATCGGCACATACGCCAGCTTCCCATCTCTCGAAGCAATCACTTCATGCCCGGTAACGCCGCCCTCCGGCACCGCGGCCAGCAACTTACCCGCCCACGGATCGACAATCCCCAGGCTCGCATCGCCCTTCTGCACCACCAGCAGATGCGCCTCCTGCGCGCAAGCCGCACCCGCCACCAGACCCATCACCAACCAAACCACACAACGAGCAATCATGCGCACAAATCCCCTCTACCGAAAGATGTCCACCATCTTATCGGACCGCACGGCCTACTCGTGCGCCTTCCAAGGATCGTACGTCCCCACGCTCCAGCTATGCCCCTCTGGGTCAAGAAGCGTAAACTCCCTGCTTCCGTAGTCCGTATTCTGAATCTCCCTGAGAATCACCGCACCCGCAGCATGCGCCTTCGCGTACACAGCGTCCGTATCCGCCACCACCACATACGCGCTCCGCGTCTCGCCACCAACTTCGCCGGGTGACTTAAACCGCTTCCCGTGCACATCGTCCTTTGCCGAACCAAGCATGATCATCCCGCCGCCCAGCGCCAGCTCCGCGTGCGCAATCGTTCCATCCTCATTCACGTACGCAGCATGTTTCGTGCACCCAAGCACGTTGCACAACCACTCAATCGCCGCCGGCGCATCCTTATACCGCAGCGCGGGCATAATCGTAGATTTCAATTCGTTTCCCATAAAACCTCCTCTGGCGTTCTACCTACGCCACCCAGCATGTCACTCGCGCAATCAAGCAGTCTTGGAAATTTCGGAAATGTTGTTTCTAATCCGCCACCACATGATTCGCCCACGGCGTGCCACGCAGCCGGGTGTAGGTCGTCGCATCAATCCCGGAAAACGCGCGAAACTCATTCGCAAAATGCGACTGGTCGTAATATCCACACTCCAGCGCCAGCTCCGGCCACGGCACATCCACACCCGCATGCAGCTGCCGTACCACGCGCTGAAAACGCTGCACCCGGCACCATACCTTCGGCGACAGCCCTACCTGCTCGCGAAACACCTGCGAGAACCTTCGCTCGCTCCATCCCACGGATCGCGCCACCTCGCGCACAGAGGTCACACACGCATCCCGCCCAAAGCGCCGCAACGCAAACTCAATCGCAGGCATCACAGCATAACCATTGCTTCCTGCCACGCAAAACGCCGTAAGAAACTCTTCGAGACATCGCAGCCGCTGCTCTGGTGTCGCCAGCTCCCGCAGACGATCCCGCAATCCCCGCGCCCGTAGACCCCACACATCCTCAAGGCCCATGCTGCGATTGCTGAACACGTCCGCCGCATCCCTTGCAAACACCGGAAAACCACCTGGCCGAAAGACCACTCCAATCAGGTCCGCCATGTCGGAGGTATCCACAATCTCAAACACCGTCCGCGCGCCCACCACCTGCGATGCAGCCATCTGCCGGGCCGGCTCACCCTCAGGGCAATCCAGCAGAAAATCCCGCGCCAGGTTCAGAATCACCTGCGTATTGCCCGTCGGCAAAACGCGCTCGCGCCTGTGCCCGCACTCCGGTGCGCGCGCATACCACAACACCCGGACAAACCGGTCCAGCGGCGGCTTCGGAATGTGCTCAAGGTAGATCACAATCACTAGTGCCCGTTATAGCACCGCTGCAATGAAGATCGGGCTTATTCCGAATCCTCGTTCGCCATCGGTCCCCAACTCACAGAACCGTGCCAGGTATCGGCCATCAATCGATATCTGCTTCCGCACGCAGCGCACTCGAAAACATGCTCCAGAATATCTCCCGGCCACACCGGCCCCAGCAGTTCGTACAGTGGGCAACTCGCTTTCACCAACACGAATGTACCCTGGTCAATAATATCCAGCAGCCGTCGTGCAATATCACGGTACTCACGCGGATGGCTGAAGTTCCGGGGCTCAGAAAACCCCTCGCATCGCATACAGCTCATGCCGACAGTCTGCCACATCTTGCCGGCGCGTATCCTGAATTCATGCCCCTCCCCCCGCGCGACTCCGAGCTCATCCAGATCATGGACACCGAGCTCGCCCGCACAACCCATATCTCGGGCTCATGGCTAGCCTGCCGCCCTGGCTGCACGCAATGCTGCCACGGAGCCTTCGCCATCAATGCCCTCGACGCCGCTCGTCTCAGCTCGGGCATGGAATCCCTGCGCCAATCCAATCCCACACTCGCCGCCCGGATCGAAGCACGCGCCCAATCCTGGCTCGCCGAACACAGCCCCAACTTCCCCGGCAATCTCGCCACCGGCACTCTCGGCAAATCCGAATCTGAACAAGAAGCCTTCGAAGACTTCGCCAACGATGCCCCCTGCCCCGCGCTCGATCCAGCCACCGGCCTCTGCGATGTTTACGAATATCGCCCCATGACCTGCCGCGTCTTCGGCCCGCCAGTCCGCGTCGAACCCGAAGACCCCACCAACACCGCCCTTGCCTGCTGCGAGCTATGCTTCATCGGCGCATCGGAAGAAACAATCGCCGCCTGCGAGCTTCACCCTCCACATGCCTTCGAATCCGAAATCCTCACCGAGCTTGACTCCAATATCGAGACCGTCGTCGCCTTTGCCCTCATTGCGCCACGCTAAACTCTAGCTTTGGACCCCCTTATGACCACCCACGCCTCCCCGGCTTTTGCGAATCTCGCCGAGATCGACACCAGCGCCCTCGAAGATAATTACCGTTTCCTCCGCCAGCTCGCTCCGGGCAGCGCCGAATGCGTCGCCGTCGTCAAAGCCAACGCCTATGGCCATGGCCTCTCGCTCTGCGCTCCAGCCGCCGTCCGCGCCGGCGCACACTGGCTCGCCGTCGCCAGCGTGGAAGAAGCCATCGCTGCCCGCGCTTATGCCCCGCAGGCGCGTATCCTCGCCCTCGGCAGCATCCTTCCCGGCTGGGGCGCAACCGTCATCGCGCACGGCATCACCCCCTGCATCTGGACCCTCGAACATCTCGACGAGCTCGAATCCGCCGCCCACGCCGCCGCGCTTGGCCCCGCGTCGCTCGCCGTCCATCTTGAAATCGACACCGGCATGAGCCGCCAGGGTGCAGCTCTCGAAGAACTTCCTGACATTCTCAAGCGCATCACGCCCTCATCGCCGCTGCGTATCGAAGCCGTCATGACGCACCTCTACGCCAGCGACGAAGACAACGGCGCACGATCCGCCCAACAGTACGTCAAGCTCGACGAAGCCCTGCGCATGATCCAATCCACACCCGCCGCCGCACATCTGCAATACCTCAGCGCCGGAGCATCTGCCGCACTCCTCGGCTCAGACGCAGCAGACGTCGCAGAAATGGCGCAGCGCTTCGGCCTTAAGCCCATGTTCCGCCTCGGCCTCGCACTATACGGAATTGCGCCTCGTTCCACTGATCTGCAGGCGCCGGCGGCGCAGTTGCCTGGACAGCCAGTCCTCAAGCCTGTTCTCACCTGGAAGACCCGCGTCGTCAGCCTGCGCACCATCCCCGCCGGAACCGAAATCGGCTATAACGGCACCTTCACCGCCACTGAACCCATGCGCCTCGCGCTCATCCCCACCGGGTACGCCGATGGCCTCGACCGCAGGCTCAGCAATCGCTTCAGCCTGCTCGTCCGCGGCCAGCGCGCCCCGCTCGTCGGTCGCGTCAGCATGGATATGGCTGTCCTCGATGTCACAGAAATTCCCGGTGTCGAAACCGGAGATGAAGTCGTCATCCTCGGCACACAAAACAGGGGCACACAAGACAACGAAACCATCACCGCCTACGACCTCGCCGACGCCTCAGAGACTATCCCCTGGGAAGTCTTCACCAGCATCGGCCCCCGCGTCCCCCGCATCTCCGTCTAGTTCATACTTTGGGTGCCCCCTTCATGCGCGGTTTTATCGCGCATGGGTGGGATATTTACAGCTCTTTATAGTTTTTGCCGTTTTATCTATAAAAGTGATCTCTGACCTCTGATCTCTGATCCCTGCTTTTATCTCGCCAACACTTCCGCCACACCCACCTGCAGTCCCGCCCCACCAGTAGCAGCCGCAATCATCGCTTCCGCGCCAATGCACGAGTTCAGCAGCAAATGATACAACCCTCTCGCATTCCACTCCTGCCCGTAAAACTGCTTGATCACCGCCGCGCGCCGCTTGTCATGCGCCGCCAGCCGCTGGTCTGCCTGCTGCGCCTCACCAGGAAACTGCTTCTCAAACCACGCGCGTTTGGCCGCCTGCGTCGCATACACAAAGACGTGAAAGCAGCCCGGCACACTCGCCAGCGCACACGCCGCGCCGCGCCCAACCAGTACGCAGTTTCCCTCCTGCGCCACAGCTTCCATCTCTTTGCGGATCAGCGCATACATCCGCGCGCAATCAAAAACCTTGTCGTCACACGGTTCCGTGCCGGAGTAAAACGAGTCCTGCCAGAACAGCTTTCCATAGCGGTAATACCAGGGATCCAGCCGGTCGTCGAACTCCGCCGCCGCCTTCTCCGGCACACCGGCCGCTCGCGCCGCCCTGCTCAAAAGCTCATCGTCCAGCAGCCGCCATCCCAGCCTGCCGGCAAGCTCATGCGCAAACTCCGCGCCCCTCGAACCATACTCGCGCTCAACTGTAATCACTCGGATTGGCTGTCGGCCCATATGCGTCTCCACCCTTGGAAGCGGAGCATACACCCAAACGCATAAATTTTCACACCGGGGTTTGCGATTCCATCAAAATGCGAGGGCTCAAATGCGGAAGACCGGGGATCAACTGCCTCCCCGGCCTTCTACCATAACCTCAATATCGAGCTGCTTACATCCCCTTCAACCCCACTCCGTAAAAGTAGTTATATTCGGGAGTTCTTGTCCCGCTTGCCGCCGCCCAGAAGGAAGAGAACAGCATCGAACGCTTCCCATGCACCGTCACAAAAGCCGCGAAAAAATCCTGCGCCATGCCGTTCATCGTCACCCGGAAAGTAAACATCCCGTTGCCTGAACCCGCAGTCAGCTCAGCCAATCCGCCATTCTCGCCAAAGAGGTAACTGGCCTCGGAGATCGGCTTCAACGTACCCGTAGCCAGCGTTCCCCCGCTCGATGCATCCGTCAGCGTCACTGCTCCGTCGGCGCTTACGCTCACTTCCACCGGGTCCACGATTGGCGTCGCAATCTCCGCGCCTCCGGCTGCCGCCTGCACGTCGGTCTTCTGGTAGTAAATGCCTCGGTATGTTCCCGCATAACCGCTGTCAAAGGTCGCGTTCGCCGCCTGCGGCAGCCCGATCACGGAACCATCCGGCGTTGTGGCGAGGAAAAATCCCTGCTCCACACCCGTGTAATAACTCGTTACCACCTCTCCGTCGAACCGCGAAGTAGCAGTCGTGAGGTACGTGCCATCCTGTGACAAAGCGAACTCCGCCGCCGCATGACCGCTGCTCTCAAATCCCACGCTCCGCCCCGCAAACGCGGCAAATGGCGAGTATCCCCGCTCCGTCATCTCGCTCGCGCCCACCTGTACCGAACCAACCGAGATTCCACCGCGCCGCGTCCGGAACCGCATCGTGTTGTAGCGCCCCTGGAGTCCATCCAGCGTCACCTGGCCGGTTTCTGCCGCTATGATCAGCGTGTCCTCCGCACCCTCTCGTCCAGCCTTCCGCGCGTGCAACACCAGTCCTGCACCCGGAATCTCATATCCGCTCACCAGGTTCCCGTCCGGATCGGAGATCGTGTACGCGCCGTCACTGCTGACGGCGTAGGGAATCGACGCGCCATTCCGATTGGTCGATAGATCTGTATAAGAAATCGTTCCCGCAGTCGCGCTCTCCGGCGTCACGGTTATCAGCAGAAAACCGCCTACGGATGAGGTGCCACGATAGCTCCGCGGAGCCAGCGAAACATTCGTCGAAGCAGCCGCAACCGGATTCTCCACTACGGTCTTGCGTACCTGCTGCACCCGCACATTCTTCACACCGCTCGACGTACATGCGCTCACGCCTGCCGCGATCAGTCCCACCAGCAGCAGCACCGCCGCAATCAGCCCGGCCACCACGCTGTGCGGCCGCATCCAGAATTTCCTGAACATCCCTGCCTCCAATGGCAGAGCCTCCGGATCCGTCTCCGCCACCGGCAGAATCGCAGGGAATCATTGGCAGCAGACCATGTGCCAAAAGAAATACGGCCCCGGAAGTTTCATTCCGGAGCCGTATTCGGCTGTTGTCTGTTTCGGGAAGTAGTTTCTTGCGCCGCTTCTACTGCTCTTCAGTTTCCGCCGGAACTTTTGGAGTCTTGGGTGTTTTCGGTGTAGCCGGCGTCTTCGGAGGGGTAGTCACGGTCCCCTGCGCCTCATCGCCACGCTTGATCCGCACATCGCCCACATCCGTGCTCAGCGTAATCTTCACCAGGCCCGCGCCAATCTTCCCCATCGCCGTCTTGCTCTCATCTCCGGAGACCGTCAGCGGAAAGTCCGAAACAATATCTCCATTCCGCGTCCGTCCATCCACCGTAGCCGAAGTATTTGGTGGCAGCGTCAGCTCGATATCTCCGTGTCCATGCGAGTTTCGCGCCTCCACGCCATACACTCCCGCCGGCTCAATCGAGATATTGCCGTCGCGGTCGTCCACGTACGTATCGCCGCTCACCTGCGCCAGGTCAATGTTCTTCGAGTGCGTCGTTACCCGCACTCCGCCATGGGCTTCCGTGATGTGCAGGTCCTCGTCATTCAGTGTCAGGTCACCCGGCAGATCGCCAAACTGCAGGTCCGTGATCGAGGTATGCAGATGCACTCCGCCTGTCAGATTTTCAAAGTGCGTTTCGCCGAAGATGTCTCCATTGATCGTCACCTTGCCCTTGATCTCGGAGAGCGTCAGGTCGTTGCACTTGCCATCCGCCGTAATATCGCCCGTTACCTCGTGTGCAGAAAAATCTCCCTTGTTCGAAGAGAAATGCACTTGCACAGAACCGGCAATATTGCTCAGATGCACGTCGCCATGCGATGCCGTAATCGTGGCGCCCGCACCCAGTCCGGCCGCGCTCACATCGCCGTGCGAAGCCTCCACGTTCACCGAGGCATTCTTCGGCACCGTGACCGTCAGGTTCACCTGGCCGTCATTGTGTCCCGGCGATTTCACAATCACCGTTCCGCCGCTCACCACTACATCGGCTTTCTCGCCGTCAAAGATCTTCTTCGCCTCGCTGTCGGAGTTCGCATACGCAATCTGGTGCGCCTGCACCTCCACGGTCTGAGAATCGCCCGCTGAAATGCTCACATCCCCGCGCGGATTCTGAATCTGGATCGTCGCGCCCGCCGGCACGGTCGTGTTCAGCACCTGCTGGTCCTGATCATGCTGCGGCCTGCCAAAGAAGCTGTTGAAGTCGTCGTGATCGTCCCCGTTCACATGCCAGTTGTTCCAGTGGCTGTTCGCAATCCCTGACCCCACGCCGATAAACGCCAGCAGGATCAGAATGCCTACAAATCCGCCGCCGCGCCGCACCGGAATTTCGCGCCGCTGGTCCAGCATCCACTCCGCCAGCAGGCCCAGGCCCGCGGCAATCAACAGCACAGGCCACCATCTCCCGTACCACTCCCAGAACTGCTGCGCATCCATGTGGCCCCACGTGATCAGCAGCGCAATCACGCCGATCGCCACCAGGATCAACGGTCCCACAATCGATGGCACACGCGGCCCATAAGGACCGGCATAGCCTTTGTACGCATAGCGCTGCGCTTTCCACGCGTCCCGCTGCGCCCGCCACGCCGCCTTCTGCTGCTCGCGATACACCCGCCACTGCGTCTTCGGATCATAAGGCGGCTGTTGCCCGCCCGGCGGTACGGAACCAGGAGGTACTGAACCTGGAGGTATCGTGCTCATAGCTCACCCCCGCCATTCGTTCCCCGATGCCTAATCTCATCCACATGCGCCGGAACAACGGATGTTTGTACCGTCTGCACCGGAGCCACACCGCCAACCGGTCCCGCAGTCGCCATCGGCCCTGCGTACGGTCCGCCCATCGGGTCCACATACGGCGGCAAACCGGCCTCGTTGACCGTCGCGCGCTCAGCCAGCAGCAGAGCGCCCCAAAAAATCAGGTACAGCGGCCACGTATGCGAGAACCTCACCACGTCCATCTGGTGCAGCAGAGCAAGCACTCCAGTCAGCACAAGCATCACAGGCCACCACAACCGGCGAATCATCAGATAACGGTTCATTGCTGACCTCCCTTCACACTTCCCGCGCGCCGCAAAATCAGCCACACGCCCAGCGCAATCAACACCAGAGGCCAGCTAAAGTGCACAATCCGCGCCGTCACATAGCCCATCTGGTTCAGCAGAAAAATCAATCCCAGCCCAATCAGAATCACCGCGCCGATCGGCTCACGCCTACGCCAGTACGGCGGAGGAATCGGAGGCACAGCCGGATCACCAAACCCCGGATGCGGCGCATATGGAACCTGCTGATACGGTGCCTGGTGTCCGGTACCCGGTGCAGGATTCGGCACCTCCGGATTCGGCGGTACAGCTCCGGCAACCGGAGTCCCGCCAACCGGCGTCCATCCAGCTCCTGGAGTCGGTCCCGGACCCGGAGGAGGCACTGGCCCTCCAGGCGTGCCTGTCCTTTGTTGCTGCTGCCGAGCCCACTCATCGGCCGGATTACGCGAGTTCCAGCTCAGATTCAGCCAGTTGCCAACCTCATTCAGTCCTAGCGGATCAGGCAGCGGCAGTCCATCCCGCCGCGCACGTGCCGTGTGATACGCCTCAAACGACTGGTAGAAAATCCAGGCCGCAATAAAGATCCCAAAAATCCCGTAGTGATCTGAAATGCTGACCAGAACCGCAAAGATCACCACATGGATCAGTCCTTTGAAGAACTGCCCGTTATACATCGCGCCCACGCCGGGAATCAGTCCCAGCACGGCCGCCAGCGCGGGGTTCGGAGCCAACGGCGCCGGGGGAACCGCAAACGGCTGCGCCACATTTTGATAGGCCGCAAAGTCCTGCTCGCACAGAATCTGTCCGTTCGCGCCCTGCCGCACGCACTGCTGGCACAGTGGCTTTCCGCAATTCTGACAGTAGGCTACTGCTGCCACTCCGCTATGGTTTACGCAATCCATTCCGTGCTCCTTCCCCTTGCCGTTCGTACCCCTGTCGTTCGTACAACATTCACTGCGGAGCCTTCGGAATTCCTAAGCATGCCGTTGAGTTGAAACGAAGTTTCCAATACATCCCCGGCCTCGAACGAATTAAGGTCCGCCGGGGCCACCGACTGTTCGGGAGGGTCCACGCCACGATCCAGTCTCGATCCACCATCTTTCTTCTGCTGCGACTCACCCGAACGATTGCCATTCGGAGCCGTCGGCTGCTGCCCGTCGCCCTGCGTCGAACGCCGCAGCTCCTTCATCCGCGTCTGCACCTCGTACACCAGCCGCAGATGGTCGTAGTACCGCACAATCGGCGTCGAAACAAAGGCAACCTGCCGCTCCATGTACGACCGCACCGCCTGCGGACGCAGGTCCGAAACCCGCAGATCCTTCAGCTTTACGCCTGTCAGGTTCAGCGTCAGCGCAATCGAAAAGAATGCCATCGCCGCCGTCATCATCAGCCGCGGTTCGGCAAAGCGTCGAATGGTGCCCATGAACCCGCGGCCCGTAAATCCCGGCCTCTGCCACGGCTGCAGCGTCGCCACGCCGGCCACCGTCGCCGGCTGCAACTGTCCCGGTAATATCCCAAAACCAGCCGCCTGATCCGGTCCCGTTGCGGCAAGAATCTTGTCCATCAGCCCCGCCGGAACCTCCGGCTCCAGGGATAAAAAGTCCAGCCACTCACGGCCGCGCCGCGCCTCCTCATAAAGCACTGCACAGGAGGGACACTCGTCCTTGTGGCTCGCGAAAAACGCCTCGTCCTCGGGCCGCAGAACGCCATCCAGCGCATCCGCCAGTAGCGTCTCCCACTGCCCACAGGCCGGAGAGGCGGGAATGTTTGTCGAAGTGCGAGTCAGCTTCGCCATTTAAATCACCTCCCGTTGATTACGTTCCAGCAACCGGGCAAGTTCCGCCCGCCCCCTGCTGATCCGGCTCTTCACGGTCCCCTCAGGAATTCCTAATACCTGCGCGATTTCTTTATAATCCATGTCCTGCAGGTCACGCAGAATCACCGCCTCGCGCAGCTCCGTTGAAACTTTGGCCAAAGCGGCCTGTACCATTTTTTCAAGTTCTTTCCGCGCCGCCATCTCATGCGGAGAGGCGTCGCGGCTCATCAGCCGGTCTACCGGCTTCAACCCCTGGTCTTCGCCAGATTCATTCCAACCTTCGTCCAATGACCCGGTCACGCGCAAATTCTTTGTCCGTCGGAAATTATCCACCAGCAGGTTGCGCGTCATCGTCGTAATCCACACCTGCAGGCTGCCGCGGTTGCAATCAAAGCTGCCCAGGTTCGAGTAAATCTTCAAAAACACATCCTGCGTCAGGTCCTCGGCGTCCACCGGCGAGCCTGTAAAGCGATAGCAGAGTCCGTACACACGCCGGTGATGCACGCGAACCAGGTCGGCCCACGCCCCCGAATCCCCGTCGAGACAACGGTGGACGACCAGCGTCCAATCGATCTCCAGTGGAGCCTGATTTGTCGAGCCCGGTTTCGTCGAGTCCGAATTCAGCCCTCTCACCTCCCCGCGCTTCGGGCGGGCTTCCAAACGTGCTCCCGGCAGTCCTGCACCGGCATCCGAACGATCTTGCACAGCCGGCTTTTTCTGCCAGCCGAGGCCGGTGCGACCCTTCAGCGCCGGAGGCGCGGTCGGCCGCACTGCCGGTGCGTTCGGTTTCCCGAATCCCAACCCGGCATCGCTCCAGCTTAATGTACCAACGCACTGCATGATCGGCTATACGCAGGGTTTATCGGATTTGTTCCCCTTGATATTTCAAACTGCAATGTCCTCTTGACTGGAGGGAGCTGGGGCCTTCAGGCCCCGGAAAACTCGGCCTGTAAAATCTGGCCTTTAGGCCCGGGAGTTGACCAAAGCACAATCGCTGCGCGCCCTATGCCCTTGCTCTCGAAAACCCGGAAAGGTAATCCCCACCCTCCTGCTACGCAATTTCCATGCAGGTCACGGTCCGACTTTACAGTTTGGCGAAAAAGTCACTTCGGAGGGAGGCGGGGGATTCATCCCCCGCACTAAGCCCCTTAGCGCCAGCGGGGCCCTCAGGCCAGGAGGTTTTGTGTCAGGGCACGACTTTAGTCGTGCCAAAAATGATCAAAGAAGAATTGGGCTTTAGCCCCCGAGGAATCCCCTATACACCCAGCTCCAACCCTCAAGCTGTCCATATCCGTTCAGCAGCGCAAACGCCCATTCTGGCATTCGTTTTGTGTCAGGGCACGACTCTATAGCTCGGCGAAAAAGTCACTTCGGAGGGAGGCGGGGGACTCATCCCCCGCAATAAGCCCCTTAGCATCAAGAGGGCCTTCAGGCCCGGAGGTTTTGTGTCAGGGCACGACTTTAGTCGTGCCGAAAATGATCAAAGAAGAATTGGGCTTTAGCCCCCGAGGGATCCTCCACACACCCGATGAGCTACAACGCACTGAGAAGCTGCGATACATGCACCGCAACCCGGTCAAACGTGGTTTGGCATTAAAACCAAAAGATTGGGAGTGATCAAGCTTTCGCCACTACGCGAAAGGAGAAACCGGCATCGTGGAGATCGAATCATTCCGGACCGCTGCACGGAGGAAAGCTCTGCGGAATCCCAGGCCTCAAAAGCGAGACCTGGGGCACCAATCCGTATGACAGAGGATTGAGATGTGTACCACCCGCCATCACTTCTTTTTTGATGGCGGTGCTGGCGGCGCCTTTGGAGGGACGTATCCATCCATTGCAATCCCGCCTTCGATGCTAGGCCATTTCAGATGCTTTGCTTTGGGTGTCGCCACGGAAGAAGTCTCCGATGGTTTATTCATTGTCATCACTTCTTCTTGGGAGGTAGGGGCGGAGGCGGGGATTTCGGAGGCGTATAGCCGTCTGCCGCTCGGCCTCTCTTTGGGTCTGGATTCGATGGGGCTTTGGACATGATTGTCACTCACTTTTTTACAGGCGGCGGTTGTGGGGTTGGTGTCGTCTGGTTAGGTGCAGGCGGTGGAGGCGGTGGCACATATCCTGCTTTTTTATCGCTCTCAAAACTCGTTGTGTCCGGTTTGATCATGATTACTTCAGTCCTTGGCTGGCGGCGGAGGTGGGGGTGCTGATTGGGCCGGTGGGGGCGGAGGGGCGATTTTCTGCGGAACGTGGCCCCTTTTCTCCCCCTCCGATGGTGGCACTTGCTGGTTGTTCATTTTTCCCTCCTGAAGTGGGTGCAGCGAGATTTTCCAGCGCGAAAACGGTCCAGGCAATAACCCCGAAAAAAAGCAACGCGACACAGAGATAGTTGCATAGTTCTGTCCAAGTGGCCCATCTATTTCCTAAGGGTTTTGCCTTTGGGTTACACATAAGATGTGCGCTTTCATCTATCCGAACCAAACAGGCTTTGTGGCTGAAGAGAAACGAGAGGATGACGGCGAGTAACCCCGCAGTGAAGCAAGCCCACGATATGCCAAGCCACTCGATGGTATATGCCTGCGGTTTTGGAGCAACATCCTTGAGGAACGCGACAGAAGCTCCGAAGACGGCTGCACCGAATGCAAGGATAGCCTGATCAAAAGTGCGAGAACTCTCGCGAGCAGCATCAACGAGGGCTTTTCGCTCCTCCATATGATGGGCGTGCTGCACTTTCGTGTAGGGAGTGATTTCTTCAGTCATAGACGCTCTCTTATGACTACGCTTTGCTTCCGACCTATACCGAGTCATTACGCGCTGCGCCATTTATCCCGACCACCTCTAGGGGTGTTGCGTACCCGCTCAACGTCGGGACGATCGTTCGGGTTCAATTTCTTGGCATGTTCGATGGCTTCCTTCTGCGTATCGAATATGCCGCTCGCACGCGCAGCACCTTTGGCCTTCGTTCTGTACTTTCGATCCTCATCCTGCTCGACAAAATAATGCTTGTCTGTGGCCACTATCGCCCTCCTGAGTTTCGGCCTTAACTATGCGCATTTCTGTTGGCTTCGAACGATTATCCAGCAATGCCCCAAGTCGAGTACGCGGCATTACTGTAGATAGTCAAACTTCCGCCTACAGGAAGGTTGTCGTGTGAAAATTGGCCTATCGCATCATTGATCGGCGCTTTCTTGAATGGGATATGAATTGCACTCGCAGTGCCTGCCGCGATACGAGTCGCGAGTGCGAGTGGCCAGTAACTAGCCAGCGCATTTGGTTTGCGAATTGGGCCACTGAAAACTGTGTATGCAACTATGATCGGGATCTTATATTGATCCACGGCTTGCTCAATTTCGAATGGCACCCAGTCTTTATCGTTCTTGGTTGTGTCTCCGATGATCAAGACCATATTCTTCGAGTTGCACAGCCTTTCCTTTAGAGATTTGCGAAGGGTCTCCCGAAGGCTAGAGTCCCGAACAGCGCTAGCCTTGTCATGACTGTTGATCATAGTGAATGAATCATCACCCTTTGCAGCCCATGCCTTCATCAAGTTGTAGTAGTCAATGTCCGTCTTACCTGGAATGTTGTTGCCATCAGCATGAAATGCAACATACGTACCATTGCGGTAGGCCATATTTCGCTACTCCTTCCAATGTTCCGCTATTTCGCGAAGATCAACATCCTCAAACCTGCTTCGGTGAAGTACTATCCGGATGACCTGAGTGATCTCACGCGATTTAGTTTCGGTGATTACTGACAGAATGATCAGATTGAGCAAGTCTCGTGTCGGCAGTCCCAATCCAGACAGGCCGCCACCCACTAACGGGAGATTCACAGAGTGACCTCCAGATTCATCACGCGCTCGCTGCCACATACGGTATAAGGAGGCCCACATCCACTCCACGTTTGAGTATGCTTTGCAGGTTTTCGGTTCGGACTTGGCAAAAGCAAATACCAAGTATCGATCATGATTCACTTGGATCATCGCAGTGGTTCCAATTGGGTAACACAATTTCTTACCCTCGATTTTCTCAATCGGAGTACCCTGAATTCCGTGAATTGCTAGCTCGGCTTCCACCTGCTTATCAAATGGTTCGGAATATCCTCCAAAACACTTTTGAAGGAAAATTCCGTGAAGACTTTTGTCCGACACGGGACGCCCAAGCTTACTGTCGAAGAATTCGTTCACGGAAATAATGCGAATGCCCTCTTGCTCGAACAGGTCTCCAAACAAGACTTCAATGACCGTGTTGCAATTTGCAACCTGAATTTTCGCCTTAGAAGGCTTCCACACTTTCCACAGTCCAAAAGCCAAACTGATTATGATTGCAAGCCAGAGTGCAAAAGGTCCCTCTATTTTGATCGAAGGGATGAACCGATCCACGCCCTTCACGATCGTGAAAAGCACGCTGAAGGCAGTGAAGCAATACCCAACCGTCTTAGCAGGATGGTGGGTTATGCCGTGCCACAAATCTTTCAGAGACTGCACTTGTGTTCGCTCCTGCATCCAATCAATCGACGCAGGGTAGGGCATTTGCCCTTTGGGCGTATGGATTGAACGCTTATTTAGTTGGCGATTGGATCAATTGTCGGTCCGCATTGCCTTGAATTGCAATGTGAAAAATAGAGATTATTGGTCATTGTGAATAAGACACGACATTACTAAAGTCCAATACCCTTTCGTACCGTCCCACCCCATCAGATAATTTGCATGCAATTAACCCCGAATATGCTTTACTCATAATCAGCAGAAGAAAAACCACGGCCCGAATCCCCAACGGATTCGGGCCGTTTCATTTTCCAGATCAGTTTCAGGCTCGCATCGAGGATAACTATGGCTTCTCTATCGACAGCTTTTCCGCCTTTTATCTATAACCCTTGTCCCTCGCAACCGGGCAGCAAAGCTGCACAGTTGCGAAATGAAGATCGCATAAAGATTCCGCCGGAAACTGTGCAACCGCCCGCAATCAACACAAATCAAACCACTTCGCCAGCACAGCCGCACAGGATAACTCCTGCAATTCGCCAAAAAACCTCAATGCTTCTTGAAGAAATCCGGTTCCACCGGATTCTCAAACATGGAGGCGTCGCGAGTCACAATCGTCAGCCCGGAAGGCGTCACAAAATACCGCTTCTTATCCTCGATCGGGTCGTACCCGATCACCGTTCCCTCGGGGATATTCACGTTCCGGTCGATGATCGCCCGCCGTATCCGGCAGTGCCGCCCGATATTCACATGCGAAAAGACGATGCTCGAATCCACCTGCGAATAGGAGTTGATCCTTACATCCTGCGAGACCACGCAGCCCGACACGGCAGCTCCCGAAATAATCACGCCCGCCGTAATCACCGAGTTGGTCGCCGAACCCGTCCTGCCCGGCTCACCGAAGACAAACTTGGCCGGCGGATACTGCCGCACCCGCGTCCGGATCGGCCAGCCGACGTCATACAGGTTAAATGTCGGCGATACGGAGCACAGGTCCATGTTGGCGTCGTAATAGGCATCCAGCGTGCCCACATCGCGCCAATAAAGCGCCTGCTGCTTGTTCTCGTCCACAAAGCTGTAGGCCATCACCTTCTTTTTGCCCAACAGCGCGGGGAGAATGTTGTGCCCGAAGTCATGCTTCGAATCCGGGTCCTCAGCGTCGACGATCAGGGCCTTGAGCAGCACGTCGGTGTTGAAGATATAAATGCCCATCGAGGCATCCACAGCGTTGGGGCTGAAGGGTGAGCGGAAGGTTGTCGAAGCCGGCTTCTCTTCGAAGCCCTGCACCTCGCCGCCCTGGCTCACCTCCACCACACCAAAGCGCGAAACCTCATCCGGCGCAATGGGCAGGGTGGCCAGCGTGACCTCGGCCCCGGTCTTCTGGTGGTACTCCATCATCCGGCTGTAGTCCATCTTGTAGATGTGGTCGCCGGAGAGGATGATCATGTACTTCGGCTGCTCGCTGCCGATCGAATAAATATTCTGGTACACCGCATCGGCCGTGCCCATGTACCAGTTCGCGCCGGTACGCTGCATGGGTGGCAGCAGCTCAAAGAATTCGCCCAGTTCCTGCGCAACCGCCCCGGACCAGCCCTCGCGGATGTGCCGGTTCAACGACAGAGCCTTGTATTGCGTAAGGATGAAGACTTTTCTAAGCCCGGAATTAATGCAGTTGGAGAGCGTAATGTCGATGATGCGGTAATGCCCGCCGAATGGCACAGCAGGTTTGGCGCGATCCCGCGTCAATGGAAACAGCCGTTCACCCGCCCCACCAGCCAGCAAAACTCCAAGCGTGTCTTTCATTCCTGTTATCCCCGCTTTTGATCTGTGCTTCCTCCAGCGCTCGAGGGCAATTCCGTCCCCAAAGAGCGCTGAACGGCTAACGATAGCACATGGAGATACAGGCTGGCGTGAACCGCGCTGTATTGAAACAGGAACGCCGCAAGCACGGTGCTCGCGGCGTTCGCAGACTCAGCTTGAATGCCGGCCTTAGCGCTTCTTCTTGAACTTGTATTGCATTCCCACGGATATGCCGAAGTTCCAGTTGTTGTGTCCGCCGGAAGAGGAGATGTTCGTCGAGTAGTCGGTCGAGTAGCGTGTATACAGCGCATCGGGGGTAATCCGGAAGACCCACTGCGGCGAGCGGTTCAGGTCAAGATGTCCGCCGAAGATGACCGCCGGGGCAACCTGGTTGTTGTAGAAGCCCACGTCTTTCGGCGGGTGGCCGTTCAGGTCCTTCTCGAAGTCGCCGTAAGCACCCCCCCCCAGCACGTGAAGAATAATATCGCCATGCTTGTTGTGGGGACCGAGCCACTCAGGACCTGCGGCAAACATGTATTCCGCGACAAACGGCCCATTGATGCTATCTGTATTGGGCGCGGCGCCGCTGGTGCCCAGGTAAGCGCGGCCCGTGCCTTCCAGGCCCAGGCGCCGGGTAAGCCAGTAGCTGCCGCTCACATCCAGTCCGCCTAAGTTTGCACCCTCGGTCAGGATGGGTCCGGCATGGATATGCCCATAGGCCGCGCCGACTGAAAGATCATAGCGGTTGTCGTAACGCACGCCCGCGAGCGGATCAACCGTAATGTAGGCCGGCTGAGGAGCGCTGACCGAAGGCTGCTGCACCGCGGGAGAAGAAGAGGAAGACGACTGGGCCGAGGCCGTAACCGTCAGCGCCGCGCAGAGCATAAGCCCGGCTACGGCATTCAGGGCAAAAGAACGTACTTGGAAATGCATCATTTTAAGATTACAGGACCGCGCCAAGGAGGGACAATGTGCGGCAAGGAGTTTGACCGTCATTTGTGCTTAAGGCGAGCAGGAATCCGCCCACCGGGCGTAAAGCAAATACCGCACCGTCTTGGTTACCTCGGAGCTGGTAACAGCCCAGCCCGGCGCTGGTTCGGGATCCGGACCTAACTCTGGAGCGCCATGCCCGCGCCAGTCAATTGCCAGCTCGTGCGGCAGATTGTTGAAGATGATTCCCGCCCGCGGCAGGTGGTAGTTGCTTGTAATCACCTCTGCCGAGCGCCAGCCGTTCTGCTTCATGATCCGCGCCGAGTAGCAGGCATTGTCAATTGTGCTCAGGGCTCGCGGCTCCAGCACAATGGCCGATTGCGGCACTCCCTGCGCGCGGGCCACGCGGGCCATCGATTCAGCCTCGATGATGTGGTTGTGCGCCGAACCTCCGGTCAGGATCAGCCGGGGAGCCACGCCCCGTTCATATTCATGGACGCCCTCGGTTACCCTTGCCAGTTGCTCCGGTGTCGGGTTGCCGTCGTTGTCCGCTGGATAGCCGAGTACGATAATGGCGTCAAAATGCGTGGCCGCCGTGTTGCTTTTGGGCGCAAATACACGCGCCAGGACTGCCCAGACCAGGAAAACTACCACCGCCAGCGCGCCGAGCGCAATCCAGCGGAGAAAGCGGGGCTGGAACCCGCGCCGTGCCGTGCCGCGCCGCGATGGACGCCGTTTGGGAGCCTGCCTTGCGAGTTGCCGTGGTTGGGGAGTCAAAACAAAAAGCCTCTCCCTCCACTTTATCTTGCGGAGAAAGAGGCTGTATCAATACGTCACTGCTTAGCTGAGTTTCAGTGCCTCGCCCCATCCGTCAAACACAAACTCGCTCAGTTCCTTGCGCTTGCGTGGGGTGATTTCCTGCTCCTGCTGACGCTCATTCAGAAGCGAGGGATCGCCCTGGTGGCCGAGGGCTATGGCTGCGCCGAGATGATATTCCGCAGGGATGCCGAAGAGCTGTCGCGCTTTGTCGCGATCATAGCCGCCCATCTGGTGAGCTGCGAGGCCGAGGTCTGCCGCCTGAAGGACGAGCATGGCGGCAGACTGACCGAGGTCATATACAGCGGCCCCGTTTGTCGAGCCTTTCGAGTTGATGGTATTGGCGAGACCGATCATGAGCACCGGAGCGCGGCCCGCCCAGGCCTGATTGCCTTCAAAGAGCGAGCTGAATATCTTGTCGTAGGTCTCGTTGCCTTTGCGGCCAACGATATACCGCCACGGCTGCTCATTTGCCGATGAGGCCGACCAGCGCACGGCTTCGAATATCTTTTTCAGGTCGGCATCACTCACTAGCTTGTCGGCATAGGCACGGGGACTCCAGCGGTGCAGCGCCGCCGGGATTACCCCTTCGACGGCAGGGGCCTGTTTCAGCTGATTTGCTTCACCTGCGGAAAGAGTCATATAAAAAATTACTCCTGATCTAAAAAGTGCTCTGAAAATTGAAAGCTCGCATTTGCTTGGATTGCTCGGGCGTCGCCAGGGATTCCGAAAACCACGCGGCCTTTCTTTCCTGCTGGCCGTCCATTCAATTGGCCTGAGATGAAGCCCTTTGTTCTATTTCTGACTGTATCTTTAATTGCGCCTGTGTGTCTCGCCGCAGCCGACGCCAGACTCCAGTCGCCTTGGGACAACCGTCCCATAACTCTGACAGATGCCCCTTACAACTGCCCCGAGCTGCCGCAGCTCACAAAGACCATCGATGCCGAGGGCTACTACATCGACGCGAACCACTCCGTCATCGATCCCGCCAAAAGGAAAGCCGAAGAAGACGCCACGGCAGGGCCGACGCACCTGGGCCAGTTCGTCACGCAAGCTGCGGACGCTTATCTGGGCAAAGGCAGCCGCGCCGCCGTCACCTGCGCTTACAGCCTGCTTACTGCCGCTGCGCAAGAAGACGCCATGACCGGCGTTCAGCCCACTGGCCAGTCCCATTACGTGCAGAAATGGCTGCTCGCTGGAACCGGAATGGCCTATCTTAAAATCCGCAACACCGGCGTGGGGACGCCCGATCAGGACAAGGCGATCCAGAAGTGGTTTGAGAAGATCGCCGGGCGTGTGCGCGATTACGTCGACGGCAAGCGCCACGATCCGCACAGCGATGCCTGGAACAATCATGGCTACTGGTCCGGTCTTGCCGTTGCCGCTGCCGGAATCGCCAACAACAACACGAACGATCTCCGCTGGGGCATCTCCGCAGGCAAGACCGGCATTGATGAGATTGGCCCCTCCGGCGTGCTGCCCCGTGAGCTGGAGCGGGCCGGCATGGCGCTCCATTACCACCTTTACGCGCTGGCGCCACTGGTCATGCTGGCTGAGCTGGGCCGCGTAAACGGCATCGATCTTTACAGCGAAAATCACAACGGCATTCAGCGGCTGGCGCAGCGATGCGAGGCCGGTCTGCAGCATCCGGAGATTTTTCAGAAATCCACTGGAGTGCCGCAAAACATGCCCAGCAAAATCTCCGGAGCTGATATTGGCTGGGCTGTGCCTTATGTAAAGCACTACCCCGATCCGCAGCTCTCTGCATGGATTGCCCAGGCCGAAACGACGCGCTTCTGGCAGTGGGGCGGCCTGCCGCCGGAATAGGACTGCCCAGTACGAGAATCGCTTTCAATCCGCATCAGGTTCTCAGGTCATTCGCAGCTTGGGCTTTTACGTCGAGAAGAACGTTGTGACCTTCCTGGAAGGGACTCGTCTACAATCATCTCGTTCCCAACGATTATTTGAGGAAGAAACATGATTGTTCTATCTCGAATCGCTTGCCTGCTTGCCGTGTTTGCGCCCATGACTGTGCTTGCACAGACCGCTTCGCTGCCGACCGTTCAGATTTTTGCCCCAGGCGTGATTTCCGGGCCGGCGAATGACGGGTCTCCTGCTTTCTCTCTAGACGGAAAGACGCTGTTTTTTACGCGCTACGCGGCGCACTGGAGCGTGATTCTGGAGTCGCATCTGATCAACGGTGAGTGGAGTGAGCCAGTAGTGGCCCCGTTCTCCGGTCAGTGGCCCGACTCCTCGCCAACGTGGTCTCCCGATGGCAAGTACATCGTCTTCGTAACCACGCGGCCCAAGGTTCCGCTGAAGGAGATGCCAAAGGCCGGCGAGCCCATTCCGGGAATCGCTTCAAATTTGTGGCGCGTGGACAGGATTACGACGGGGTGGTCAGAGCCGGTTCGGCTGCCCGATGAGGTGAATATCACAGACGCGATCTTCAAGCCCAGCGTTGCCGCGAACGGAGATGTGTTTATCACAGTCATTGGACCGGGAGAGGCAAAGGCGATTTATCTTTCGCTGATGCGGAATGGATCGTATCAGCGCGCGACGCTATTGCCTATCAGCGATGGGTCCAAACTCGATGTGGACCCGGAGGTCGCCCCGGACGAGTCGTTCCTGATTTTCAGCTCCGGCGGAAGAGTCGCGGGAGATCCGCATGAACGCCTGTTCCTGGTGAAGCGGGAGGGCGACCATTGGGGCGCTCCAACGATGATTCGCTACCAGAACGATGTCACCAAATACGGCCCGTCCACGGACAACGAACCGAAGCTTGGGCGTGACGGAGTGACGCTGTACTTTTCAAGCGATCGGACAGAAGCCACGCATTTCCCTCGAACAAAAGCGCAGGCCGACGAGGATCTCAAACGCCTGAACCGCTGGGACAACAGCAACTCCAACGTCTGGATGATCAATCTCAAAGGATTGATTTAAACGCGATCTATTGCACCGCCTATCCATTCGGCGGATTGCCGCTGGCGTAGGTTTTCAGCGTTCTTCTGAAGCCTTGTATACGAACACGCCGCCCATCACCGCCAGCGCGGCAATCGTCAGCAGCACCAGCCAGGGAGCCGGCGTATTCTGCCACGTTTCGGGTAGCATGGCTGAAATGTGAAGCGCCGAGGGCAACTCCGCCACAGGTTTGATCCAGCCTGAACCGGAGCGGCCGGCGAGAGCAAGACACGCCAATATGGCTATAACGCCGAGCACGACGGCGAAGACCTGCGCTGCCACCATGGGACGGTTAACCTGCTTCAGAGCCGCATTCCGCTTGCGCAACTGCGCTCTCCACCACAACACTCCAGGCGATTCCAGCCGCGCCATGGCCGAAGCCACAACGCGCTCCTTCTGAAAGGCCTGCGCAACGGCAGTCAGATCGCGGCAGGAGGCGCACTCAGTCACATGCACGCGCATCTCCGCCGGAGCCAGGCCGGGCCACTGCCCACGCTTGAGCAGCTCGGCCACATCCTTTTCGTGGCTGCAACTTCGTATGGTCATTGCGCCCTCCCCGCGGACTGATCCGTAGCTCGATCCGTGATGAGCCGCGCTACTTTGCGCCGCGCACGAAACAAGAGCAGCCGGATACTTGCCGAAGCCAGCCCCGTCACCTCGGCGATTTCACGATGCGAGTAGCCCTCCGCATACGCAAGCCACAGGAGTTGCCGCTCGCGCGGACGCATCTGCTTCAGTGCCGGACCCAGCATCATCTCCGTCTCAACCTGCCCTGAAGTTCCGTTGCCGGAGAAGTGCTCTTCCGGAATCTCATCCATGGAGGTAACGCGCGGCTTCCGCCAGTGGTCCTTCATCAGGTTGGTGGCAATCCGGAAGAGATACTTTCGCGCCGCCACTTCACCATCCAGGTTGGTATCGGCGCACAGAAAGCGCACATAGCTCTCCTGCAGCAGGTCGTCAGCCAGCGCCCCGTCGCCGGAGACTCGCGCCAGGTACGCCCAGAGCGGCCGCGCAGACCGCTCGTAGAACGCGGCGAAGGCGTCATTGTGCATGGCGGTTGCGGGCGTTGCTAACGCATCGCCCGCCAGCACATTCGAAATGGTCGCGTCTAGTCTCATAGAATCGGGGCTCATCGAATCCGGGCTTATCGGCCTCTGCTTCTTCCCAATCGGCGCCATGGTGATTGTCCATGACACCTACTGTTCGATACCTGTACGGCCATCCCGCCCCGGCATTAGCCCCAACCGCCCGGCCAGAGCCCATGTAAGTCCTGAGGAAAGGATAAATCCAATTCCCGGCATCAGCGTGACCACGCCCAGCACCAGCATTGGCGTGTGGTAGTCCGGCCGCACATTGCGCAGCAGCAGGAACCCGATTCCCAGCAGCACCATGACCACGCCAATCTGCAGCGGCGTGAGCACTCGCGCCACCGCATTCGGCATTGGATCCTGTGCAGCATTGAGCGGAATCGGCGCTGCCTCCAGAAACCGCTTGCCCGCCTCGGTTTCCATATATCCAGCCAGCTCCTGCGTCGCCGCAAACTTGTCGATGATGCGCCCATGGACCTCGCTCTGCAGCTTGAAGGTTCTGCCCCAGCGGCGATTCTCGATGAACAGGCGCATGATCCAGCCAAGCGCGATCAGAGACGCCACCAGCGCCAGCACAGGCGCCAGATTGCTCAGAAGCTCATCGAACCCCGACCTCGGCAACTGCGTGCGATAGACCTCAGGCCACACCGCGCGTTCCAATGCTTCATCCGGGCTGCCATCCTGCTCGTGCATGTGCGTAAAGAGGTAGAAATCCGGGTTCCGCGCCACCTCAGGATGCACCGCAAGAAACGCAGCCAGCTGAGGATTGTTGTGGCTCACATAATCCTGGTTCGCCAGCAGCGACGGATCGTGTGAAATGACGGTTGTCAGCGTCGGACTTAGTTTCAACAGGTCAATAAGCTGATGTTGCGTTGCGGCCACTTCCTTATCGCTGGGCGCGGGCGCAGCGGCGGCGGGCGGTGCAGCTTCCGCTTTGGCAGGATGCGCGGTCTGCACGGCGATTGCACACGGCGCAAACGCTGCGAAAGCAAGACAGCAGGTGAGAAGATTACGGCGAATCGGCATGGTCTGGTCCTCTTAGGTGAAAAAGCGTTGCGAAGATCTTCTACCTCCACAACGAACCAGCCGGGGAATGGTTAACAGAAAGCCTCTCGAATCGCGTGAGGGTTTATCATCAAAGATGGAATGTGCCCATCCGGTTTCTCCAGAGGGCGCATCTGAGATATTGGCCGGTGCGTGCAGATTTTCTTTCTGCGCGGGCCGGTATTTTCTGTGAAAGTGCGGATTTTTAAAGTGATGCGAGCGAAGACGGCAGTGGTGCTGGGCGCCCAGTGGGGCGACGAGGGCAAGGGCAAGATCGTAGACGTGCTGAGCGACGGCTTTAGCGCCGTGGCGCGCTACGCCGGCGGCCACAACGCCGGCCACACCGTCATCATCAGCGGGCAGAAATTCGTGCTCCAGCTCATTCCCTGCGGCGTGCTGCGCCCCAATTGCATGGGCATCATCGGCAATGGCGTCGTGCTCGACCCAATCGCCTTCCTCAAGGAAGTTGCCCGCATTCGCGAGCTCGGCGTGGATGTGGACGGCCAGCTCCGCGTCTCGAATCGCGCGCAGGTCATTCTGCCCTATCACCGCATGATTGAGCTGGCGGCAGAGTCCGCTCCGGGCCGCCAGAAGATCGGCACCACCAGCCGCGGCATCGGTCCCGCGTATGAAGACAAGATGGCTCGCTCCGGCCTGCGCGTGGTGGACCTGCTGAATCCTGCACTGCTCAAGACGCACATCGAGGCCGCCTGCGCCGAAAAGAACGCTATCGTGCACGCCCTGTATGGCACTGAGCCGCTGGACCCGCAAAAGATGTTCGATGAATATGCCGCGGCAGCCGAGCAGGTTCGCCCCTTTGTCGTGGACGGCGCGCGCATGCTCAACGGCATCATTAAAGATGGCGGCAGCGTGATGTTTGAGGGCGCTCAGGGTACCATGCTCGACATCGACCACGGCACCTATCCGTTTGTGACCTCATCCTCAGCCACGGCCGGCGGCGCAGCCACCGGAACCGGCGTTGGCCCCACAAACATCGGCACCGTCATCTCCGTCACCAAGGCATATGTCACTCGCGTGGGAGAAGGACCATTCCCGACGGAGATTCACGACCCCATCGGCGACCACCTCCGCGCGCGCGGCAACGAGTACGGCGCAGTTACTGGCCGTCCGCGCCGCTGCGGCTGGCTGGATATTCCGCTGCTGCGCTATTCGAACACCATCAACGGAGCGGAGTGGCTCGTGGTCACCAAGATGGACGTTCTCGACGAGCTCGACGAGATTCCCATCTGCATCGGCTATGAAATCGACGGCAAAGTGACCGACGAAATCCCCGCCGACGTCCATGGTCTCGAAGCCATCAAGCCTGTTTACACCAAACTGAAGGGCTGGCAAAGCTCCACCGAAGGCATCACGGACTTTGAACGCCTGCCGCGGGCAGCTCAAGACTACCTTCGTTTCCAGGAAAAAGAGAGCGGCGCAAAGATCGGCATGGTTTCCACCGGCCCGGACCGCGACCAGACGATGATTCTTCCGGAGTTTGCCGAAATTCTGAAGGAATTGCACCGCTGAGGGGGGTTTCGCCGGAATCACGCATGACTCAGCAAATGCAGCGAGAGATGATTGTCTTGGTAGTCGCAGCACTAGTGTTTGCGCGATCGATATACCCCAAGCCAATCATCAATAGAGCTACTAAGGAGCCATTTAAAAGCCAGGCTGTAGCTCGATTCTGTCTCGCGCTCTTAGGCATATTTTCTCTGCTGGCTTGGTATGGGATTTATCGAGAGGGTCGCTGAACAAACCATCTATCAAAGATTCCACATCGTCGGCAGGAGGCGTGTGGGCTACACTGCATCGAAGAGAGCAGAGACGCCTTCAGAGCATCGAGGCTGACCCATCCAGAAGGACTCCCATGATCAGCTTCACGGTTCGTATGACATTTTCCCCGGAAGACCGCGCTGAAATCGCGGAGATTCTTCGTGCCTTGGCCGCCGCCTCTCGCGAGGAGCCTGGCTGCGCCACCTACGTTCCACATGCGGTCTACGGCGATCCCGACACCATCGTGATCTATGAGCAGTACGCTGGGCAGGAGGCGCTCGAAGCGCATCAGCAATCGGCGCACTTCAAGCGCTATGCCGTCGGCGGCCTCTACCAGAAGATGCGTGAGCGCGTCCGCGAAGACCTCGTAGCACTGGCCTGATTTGCGCGCATCTGCTGCCATTTTCCTTCCGGAAACGTCTTAAATTTCGGTATCCGTGTGCGCCCGGAAAACAACTCATTGACCTCGAGAGCGATTCAAAGCTACCATCCGGTACGGCCTATGCCACAGAAGCGCGCCCACACTCTCTCGCACTGGAGCAGCATGGCGGTAATCGCTGCCCTTTTTACCGTCTCCCAGGCCCACGCTCAACCCCATCCCAAACCCGGCATGCCGCTCTCGGAGCGCCACGAGAGCAAGCATGAGATTGACCACCTGGAAGAAACCTGGCGCACGGCCGCTCTGAAGCACGACGCGACAGCCATGGCGGCACTCCTCTCAGACGACTACATTGGCATCACAGCCAACGGAACCTTGCAATCCAAGGACGAAACCCTGGCTGGCCTGCGCTCCGGCACCACGCAGTTTACCCAGATGGATCTCTCCGACCGCAAAGTGCGGTTTTACGCGCGGACGGCCGTAGTCACCAGCCGTGCAGAAGTATCAGGTAGCAGCCCGGGCGGGGACATCACCGGCAGTTTTCGTTACACACGCATTTACGTCCGCGACCCAAAGGGTGCGTGGAAGATCGTCAGCTTTGAGGCCAGCAGGATCCGCGAGTCAGACGACCACAAATAGCGCAAAGCTGCTTTTAGAACGGTTTTTCAGTTGCCATAAGACACCCGACTCAGCAAGAGACATCGCAGGGTGGACCATTCGGCGAACGATCTCGAAACAATCCTCTGGAAGTTTGATCTAACTCCGATTACACTCGCTCCACTCCTCCGATAGTCAGTGATCGCTGACGAAATCCAGAGATCTCGTAGATCTGATTCTGGCTGGAGACTGCTGCCCGATGCTTGATGAATTTCGGAATGCAGAATGAATCCGGTCGAGTTTCCTGGCGGAGGGGTCCATGCGCACAAGGTTCTTTGCGATAGCCAGCGGCTTCATCCTGGGCGGATTGCTGTATGCCGGGTATTGGGAAATCATGTTACTTGAGAGGCGGTGGCAGTACGGAGCGATATTCGTCCTGCTCACCGCACTCGGCCTGGGTTGGCTATTTCCCCGGCATTGGCGCTCCGCTGCGTCAACCACAGTCCTCAGTCCGTTTCTACTGGCAAGCCCTTTTCTGGGATTTGTTCTGTTTATGGGATGGGCCGATTCTGGGGCGCTTTCGGCCCTTGGCGGATTGGGGGAATGGTTGGGGCTATTTGCCCTCATCCTCGCCGGCGCTCTTCTTTCAGCGTGGATTGGCAGTAGGATCGCCCGCCGGTTGAGCGGATCACGAGCTGCCCGCTTCCTCGGTCTTGTCCCCATTGTTGCCGTTTTCGGAGCAGTCACTGCCATCGCGTACACCCGTTGGGTCCATCAGGCTGATCTCAAACGCCATGAGTCTGAACTCAAACGCGATGCAATCAAGGAAGTTCCCGATTTAATGCATCGCGTCTATCAGGCGGAGATCGCCTACAGCGCAGGGCAGCCCGATAAAGCCTTCACATGCGATGGGCGTCAACTCTCGAAGATCCCAGGATTGGATTGGACGTTCAATCCCAATTCCTACAGCTATTACCAGATCGAGCCTTACACGATCGGGCTGTATTGCGCGCAAGAGAGCAGGCCGCATGGATTCTGCCTTACTGCATTTCCCTGGGACCGAACCCATCCGGGTCCTGCTTTCTGGATGGATGAGAAGGGCAAGCTTGTGGAAGGGGATACGGCTAAGGCAAATCCAGAGACAGTGTGTCCGGTTTCCTAGGGTATATCGACACATGAGTGGCCTTGGCGGAGCAGCAACGATATCCGCTTTGTCTGCTCACGATGCCAAGACGCCGAGAAAATCATTCACTTTAAAGCCAGCAAGATCCGTGAAGGCGGCGATAAGAAGTATCCTGCCCGGTTTGGTTTTGCTCGGCTAAAATACTCCCGATTTTTTGGTGCCGCCGTGTATGGAATCGCATAAGATTCTGAGTGCAGGGGGTGGTGTCACTATCTCGGCTCCTGCGACACTAATACCTTGGATTCGGAAGTGTGCCGGAATCTGGGTCATATCTGGAAAACTTATGCGCCTTTTGATGCGTCATCCCGGAGCGCTGCCGGCTATCGCCGCACTGCTCGTTCTTCCGCTTGCTATGCCGGTGCTGCCGGTCAAGGCGCAAACACCCCAGACGCAATCCGCTCCGCCCATCACGCCCAATGAAGAAATCCTGAAGCTTGTGCAAGGCGGCATGGCGGAGAGCGTCGTGGTCAACAAGATTAAAACGCTCGCAGGGAAGTTTGACACGTCTGCCGAGGCGTTAATCGCACTGCAGAGGGCCGGTGCGACCGAAGCCGAGCTCGCGGCCATGACCGCGCCACCTCCTCCTCCCCCGCCGCCGCCTCCACCACCGCCGCCTCCCCCGCCACCGCCGCCTCCTCCCCCGCCGCCTCCCAAAAAGACCGGCCTAAAGAAGCTGTTCGGTGGGGCCGCTCCGAAGGCACCGGCAGCTCCAGCAGCGCCGGCACCGCCCGCTGCGCCAGCATTACCAGCAGCGCCTCCAGTACCCGCATTACCGCCAGCTCCTGCAGTACCGGCACCGTCGGCATTGCCGCCAGCTCCCGCAGTGCCGGCCGTGAAGGCTCCTCCGCCCGCTCCAGCTGCTCCAGGAGCCCCACAGCCTGCGCCGCCAGCTACGGCTGGCCCGTCCGCGGCTGCTGCTCCGGCAGCTGCTTCCGCGGTACAACCGGCCTCGGCGACTCCAGCGACCGTGGCTCCGGCGACAGCGGCAGCAGGTTCAGCTTCGGCTGCTCCGGCAGCCGCTTCTGTTTCATCGCAACCGGCAGCTTCTGCTCAACCAGCCGGGGCTGCGGCTCCCGCTGCGGCCGGAACCGGCTCAGCACCCGCTCCGGTTCAGTACGTTCCGTCCCTCTCCGCCACCTGCGTCAAAATGGACTTCAACGGGCCGTATCACGCAAACCAGTACTTTAACAATTGCGGCCAGAATGTCTATCTGCAGGTCGTGCATCCAGGCGGGCAGTCCTTTGCGCTGGACCCGCTGACAACAGACAAGCCTGCCGGCACGGGCCTCAGCAAGGAAGATTACACCCGGTTCGGCTCGCCCACGCTTTACGTCTGTCCCGATGGGTCTATTCCAGTGGATGCCAGCGGAAACGCCATTTCCAGGCCGGTGACAGATTTCAAATGCCGCAAGCGGTAGAGATGGCTTTTACAATCTCCTCATGCCAGAGCTGCCTGAAGTAGAAACCATCGCCAATGGCGTGCACGCGCGCGTTCAGGGCGACCGTATTGTTGAAGTCTGGCTCGGCAGCCACAAAGAGCCCTTCAAAACTAGCCCTGCCAGGCAGGCAAAAGGCCTCGAAGGCCTCTTGCTCCTGTCCGTGCGCCGCACCGGCAAGCACATCGTGTGCGAGCTGGGGGAAATGCCCGCAGGGCCGACGACCTCCCAATGGATCGTCCACCTCGGCATGACTGGCCGCCTGCTCGTCACCACGCCGGACGCTGAGCTCGCCGCACACACCCATGCGCGTCTGCGCCTCCAGAGCGGCAAAGAGATCCGCTTCGTCGACCCCCGCCGCTTTGGCCGTCTTGAGTTCCGCGACCTCCTGCGCAGCGCAGCCTTTACCGCCGCCGGTTCCGAGCCGCTCACCATCGCCCCGGAAGAATTTGCCGCTCTCTTCCGCCGCCGCAAGCTCGCCATCAAGGCCGCACTGCTCAATCAGTCGCTGCTCTCAGGCGTGGGCAATATCTACGCCGACGAAAGCCTCTTCCGCGCCGGGATTCGCCCTCGTCGCCAGGCTGGCCGGCTCACCCGCGCGGAGCTCGATCGCCTCCACGTGGCCCTCCAGCAGGTTCTCAGCCACGCCATCGAGCTCGGAGGCTCTTCTGTCTCTGATTACGTGGATGCTGAAGGCGTACGCGGCTTCTTCCAGCTTGAGCACTGCGTCTACGCGCGCGAAGACCAGCCCTGCCGCCACTGCGGAACACCCATTCGCAAGATCATCGTCGCAGGCCGGGGTACCCACTATTGCCCCACGTGCCAAAGCTGAACGTTCACCCTGCGCATAAGGAATCTATGATTTTCTGAAACATTTCATCCGGATTTCTCCAGAATTTAGGGCAATACCGCCCCGTAAATCCCGTAAACCGCTGAAATAATTGATCCGATAGAACGGCCCGGGAATTGCTCTATGTAGGGTGCCAGTGATGAATGGCCGCCAGGGGGCGAAGGTCCTCGAAGCGCCATAAAAACTGAGCCCGCAAGAGATGCCGCCAATGAGCAGGCACCAGCAGGAGCTCAGAAGAGACCGGGGCCAAAGGCCCTGTGCAGCGCATTCGGGAGGCCAGTGACTAGCGCCACTCCAGATTTGGAGTGGCGCTTCGCATTTCGGGGCAAAAATTCCCTTTCAGGCATTACCTTCGCCACTTGCCAGCCGTTGCAGTCGGGAGTAGTATCGAATTTGCCTATCAGAGCGGCTGATGCCAGCCTCCCCCTTATAGCGGGTAGTGCGAGTTCGCCGCAAAGCAAGGAAACTTCGCCAGAATCCGGTGGACCTGTTCAAGTCGCCGGGAAGCGAATTCTCCCCATTCAGATCAGGCATGATTAAGCAAAGGCAAGGGGCGCGTCCAGTCAGGCAGCCGCTCGCCAAGGCAGCTTCAGGGGAAACGCATGGCATAAAACGCCGCGCGGAATAACTCTGGTAGCAGCATGTTGGACTCGATATAGAGGAGCCCGCCGCACCCAGCGAGTGCGACGGTTCCGGCAACGAACAGGTGGACATCTACGTATAGCCCTGGGAAGGAAGCCGTCGTGGTAAAGTGCGGAGTTAAGCTCCGCGCCATGCCCCTATCGTGCCCGTCTCCTCTGTTGTGTGAGACGCCGGGCACGGCTGCTTCCGCATACCCGGCATTTCGAATGAGTCCCATCGCCCCAGTGAAGAAGAGCTTTCCCCAGGCATCCATGATTTCAATAACAAACTGTCAGGAAGTACACGCATGACAACAGAATCGACGCAGCCCCAGACCGACATGGGGCCAGTCCCGGCCCCCGCGCCGGGTCAGGTGCAAGGCCAGGCTCAAGGGCATCGCCGCCGCCGCCGCCGCCGCAAGAACAAGACCGGCCCCACCGCACCGCAGGGCCAACAGCCCCAGCAGCAGCCCCCAGCTCCCAAGCCACAAATGCAAAACTCGCCGCATAGTTCGCCCAATGGTTCCTCGCCCGGCGCGCCCATGGGCCAGTCTCAGGGCGACGGCGGTCGCCGCAAGAAGAAAAAGAAAAAGTTTTTTGAGGGCAGAACTGGCGGAGCACCGCGTCCGGAGCCGGGCAACAGTATTGCTCCTCAATACGGAGGACAGGGCAAGCGCAAGAGCAAGCAGCGCGGCCCGCGCGAGTTTGTGGGCCCAATGGACCACAGCTATCGGGTCGTCAATGGCAATGTGGCGGATGGACCGGCCTCCACCATTCAAATCACGAATGGCGGAGCGGCGTACCATCATAACGACCTCTATGACCACACGCCCCCGCCGGCCGTCCGTCACGACGCGCCTACGCGCATCTTCTGCTTCATTGACGATCTATTCTTCCTCGCCAAGATTCAGGAGACCGCGCGCAAGCTCGGCGTTAAGGTGGAGTTCGTCAAAGGCGAGAAGGAAGTCGTGACCCGCCTCTCCGAACTGGCCGAAGCCGACCGTCCGCGCCTGCTGGTCTTTGACCTGAACAACGCCAGCGCGAAGTCGATGACGCTGATTCCCAAGTTCAAGACCAAGTTCAAAAAGTCGACGTCTATCATCGGCTTCCTCTCGCACCTGCAGGGCGATCTGAAGATGAAAGCCTCAGAAGCCGGTTGCGATACCGTCATGCCACGCTCGGCTTTTTCGCAGAGTCTGCCCAATCTCCTCCGCCGCTATGGCCTGGAAGAGGACGAGGACCACGCTCCTCAGCCGATGTAGGACTGGCCGTCCAGGCAGCTGCGCCTTGCGGCGCGATTCGTGCCTGGCGGAGAATGAAACAATCTGGTTAAAGCGGTCACCTGGAAGGGTGGCCGCTTTTTATTGCCAGATCTCCACTGCGAAGTACGCCACCAAAAGCTGTGGCATGTTGTATGGAAATAGTGCAGGATAGGAAGCCAGAGCGCATTCATGCCCCAAAGCATATCGATCGCCGTATTGGTCTTAGGTGGAGTCCTGCTGCTGGTCGCCATTACCGGCGGCAAATTCAAGATATTTGAAGCGGAGATCGACTCAGCTGTTTCGAGCAAGCTCGTGAGGCTGATCTCCGGAGCTATTGGCTTGATTCTGATCACTGTGGCGCTTACGCTCGGCTCGCCGGTTTCAAAGCCGGATCAGAGCAAGGCAGATGCAGCCAATCCTCAGCCATCTCAGGCTCCGGCGGCGCAGACTCATGCCGATCAACCGGCTTCCCTCCAGGCAGATCCCATTCCGGTACCACCCGCACCTGCTTCGAACGCTACTTCGTCCATGGGAGCGGCGATTGTCTTCGATCCGCCTTCCAACATCCGCGAAGCCGCGAATGCTTCCAGCAATATCCTCTGCTCAGTGACGCAGAAGACGACGATCCATATCCTCAGGTCCGAAGGCAACTGGTACGTCACCGACGTATGCGGCAAGCCGGGCTATATTTACCGCAACCAGGTGAAGTTCTAGATCAGTTCCGTCTTCCCCTGCTGTCCCAGCTCCTTCACAATCTTGCCCACATCCTGCGAGTGATCCCGGTGCGCAATCAGCAGCGCGTCTTCGGTATCCACAATGACAAGATTCTCCACCCCTACCAGCGCCACAAACTTCCGCGGGCTGTAGATGTAGTTATTCGAGCCGTGAATCGCCAGATGGCCGTCTGTATCAGCCACGTTTCCATCGCCGTCGCCACGCAGCCGCGTCTCCAGTTGGTACTCGTACAGCGAGGCCCAGGAGCCGAGATCGTTCCACGCAAACTCCGCCGGCAGGCAGTACAGGTTCGACTTATGCTCGCCTTTTGCCGAACGCGGCTCCAGGATCGCGTAGTCCACCGAGATGTTCTCGCACTTGGGGTAAAGCTCCGCAAAAACCTTCTCGAACTTCGGCGTACCGTAGGCCGCGGCAATCTCTTCAAGCAGCGGCGCCGTCTCCGGCACGTGCTCGCGGACGGCATTGGCCAGCGTGCGTGCCGACCACAGAAACATTCCCGAGTTCCAGTAGTAATTTCCCGCCGCGATAAACTCTTCGGCCTTCATCAGGTTCGGCTTTTCAGTAAATCGCCGCACGCGCAGCGTGGAGTCATCCCCGGCCAGATCGCCTGTTTCAATGTAGCCGTAGCCGGTCTCTGGCCGCGTAGGTTCAATGCCCAGCACGACCATATTCGTTCCGGCAGCGGCCAGCGCAATGCCTCTCTGCAGAATCTTCAGAAAGCGCGGCTCGTCGCCAATCACATGATCCGACGGAAAAATGCCCAGCACAGCCTCAGGATTATCCTTCTCGATCAGCAACGCTGCCAACCCGCACGCTGGAGCGGTATTCCGAGCTGCGGGTTCCTGCACAATCTGCGACGCCGGAACACCTTTCAGCTGATCGGCAATCTCCCCTGCAAGTAGCTCATTGGTAATCACCCATGTGTGCTCCACTCCGCTCAGCGGCTTCAGGCGCTCCACCGTCTGCTGAATCATCGAGCGCTCGCCGTCAAGAGCCAGCACCTGCTTCGCGCGCGCGCGCCGCGAACGCGGCCAGAAGCGAGTACCACTGCCCCCAGCCAGAATTACAGGACGAAAATCGATAGTCTTTGACATGGAAGTCACATTCTCTATGCGCAATGCAGGATTGTCCAGTAAATGTAATCACTACATATACAACTTGTTTATTTTTTGAGCGTTGCAGAAGTCACAAGCAGCCTTACCGCTTTCTCTGAGGTAAAGATGATGAAACGCTGTCAGCGCCGGGCCGAACCGACGCTGAAGACGCATTTGGCTGGACTACTAACCCCTAGCCGAGCTTTGACAGGAATTCTCCCATGCGGCGCGTGCCTTCGTCGATGTTCTCTTTGGTCACCGGGTAGGAGAGCCGGATATGCTCACTGGTTCCAAACGCCTCGCCCGGAACCGTTACCACGTGCGCCTCATGCAGCAGCCGCGTGGCCAGCTCCGTGGCAGACTGGATGCCGCCCTTGCCGATAAACGCGCCGATGTTGGGATACACATAGAATGCGCCCTCCGGCTTGGTGCACGTCACGCCCGGAATCTCCGTCAGCTTCTTCAGCATGTAGTCGCGCAGCTGAATAAACTCCGCGCGAAACTCGCAGACGCAATCCTGAGGTCCGGCAAGCGCGGCAATCGAGGCCTTCTGCACAATGCTCGACGCATTCGATGTCGACTGCGACTGCAGCTTGCTCAGGTTCGCAACCACCTGCTTTGAAGCCAGCGCATAACCCGCACGCCAGCCCGTCATCGAATAGGTCTTCGAAAGCGAGCCGAGAATCACAAGATGCTCCTTGGCCCACGTGTAGGAACCGCCGGAGACACATTGGCCCGCATAGTTCAAATACACATAGCACTCATCCAGAAGTAGGAAAATCCCGCGCTCATGCGCAAGATGCACAATGCGCTCCAGATCCTGTGCGCTCATCACGGAGCCCGCCGGATTCGACGGCGAATTCAAGATAATCGCCTTCGTCCGCGGTGTAATTGCCTTCTCAATCGCGTCCGCCGTTATGCGGAAATTCTCCGACTCCTGCGTCTCGAGAAAGACCACCTTGCCGCCTGCATATTGAATGATGTCCTTGAAGCTCACCCAGTACGGCACCGGCAGAATCACCTCGTCGCCGTGATCCACAAGAATCTGGATCGTATTGAAGAGCGCCAGCTTGCCGCCGGTGGTAAAAATCGCCTCGTCAATGCTGTAGTCAGAACCGAAGTCCGTCGCGTGGCGCTCCACAATCGCCTTCCGCACATCGGGAATTCCCGGCACCACCGTGTATCGCGTGAAGTTCGCGTCAATGGCGGCAATCGCAGCATCCTTGATGTGCTGCGGCGTGGGAAAATGCGGCTCGCCCGCGCCAAAATCCACCAGCTTGGCGCCCTGAGCGCGCAGCTTCGCGGCCTCAGCGGCCACAGCCATAGTTGCAGAAACCTCAATCCGGCCAATTCGGTCGGCGAAAACCTTCGCGGGTGCGGCTACAGTCGTCATGTATCCATTTTTACAGATTTTCAGGAGGACGCAAAACCGCAGAAGGCCATCGTCCGTAACGTGCACTAAACTTGTGTTTTGGAGGCACCCTATGATCCGCAGTTATAAAGGCCGCTGGCCAAAGATTCCAGAAAGCTCTTACGTCGATATCTCTGCCCAGGTGATGGGCGATGTAGAACTCGGCGAGAACTCCTCCGTCTGGTGCAACGCCGTGCTGCGCGGCGACGTCAACTCTATTCGCCTCGGCTCCAACTCCAACGTGCAGGACTGCTGCGTCCTCCACGGCCAGCGGAATCTCTACGCCGTCACCGTCGGCGACTGGGTCACCATCGGCCATAATGCCACCGTCCACGGCTGCACCGTCGAAGACGCGGTGCTGATCGGCATGGGCGTAACAATTCTCAACGACTGCCGCATCGGCGAGGGCTCCATCATCGCCGCCGGAGCCGTGCTACCTGAGCACACCATCGTTCCGCCGCGCACCCTCTGGGCCGGCGTCCCCGGCAAGCAGCGCCGCGAGCTTAGCGACGGCGACCGCAAGCTCATCCTTGAATACGCGCAGAATTATCTGGATTACACAAAGGTGTTTCTGGAAGAGGTCAGAGATCAGGGATCAGAGATCGGCGCCCCGCAACGACACTAAAGCAAAATCTGGGCATGCCCGGCTTGCTTGTGCGGGTTAGTGCATTTCAAAACAGCGGCCCGCTCAAATTCTTTGAGCGGGCCGCTGTTTTGCTGATCTCTGATCTCTGAACCCTGATCTCTACTTCGGCAACTGCGAATCATCCCATCCGCCGCCCAGTGAGCGAACCAGCTGAACGCTAAAGGCAAATTGCCGCGTCTGCAAATCCGTCAGGATGCGCTGATCGGCCAGCAATGTAGTCTCCGCCGTAAGCACTTCCAGATAGCTGGTTACGCCGCCCTTGTAGCGCTGGTTCGAGAGATCGAGCGAGTGCTGTGCGGAATCCACGGCGCGCTTCTCCACCGCTTCTTCTTCGTTCAGGGTGCGCAGCGTCGAGAGATTGTCCTCCACATCCTGAAAGGCCGTAAAGACTGTGTTCCTGTAGCCGGCCGCCTGAGCCTCGTATTGGTGACGAGCCTGATCGGTAAGCGCACGGCGCTGGCCCGCGTCAAAAAGCAGCTCCGCGGCAGAAGCTCCCAGCGACCATAGCGCGCTCGGCCCCGAAATCCATGTACCGCCGTGGGTGCTCTCAAAGCCGCCGACTCCATTCAGATTAATCGTCGGATAATACGCGCTGATCTGAACGCCGATCTGTGCGTTTGCTGCCTGTGCCTGCCGTTCCGCTGCGGCAATATCCGGCCTGCGCTCCAGAAGCTGCGAAGGCACGCCCAGCGGCACATTCGGCAGTGAAAGATCCAGCGGCGAATAGGGAATGCTGAAGCTCGACAGCGTGTAATTGGCAATGGTACCTATCGCATGCTCAAACTGCGCGCGTCCCACGCTCACATCCACCAGCTGTGCTTTCACCGTCTCAAGCTGTGTCTGCGCCTGCGCCACATCCACATCCGTGGCCACGCCGCCCTTAAGCCGGCGCTGCGTCAGGTCAAGCTGCTTCTCCAGGTCTCCCACGGTCTTCTTCAGCAGCTGGATCTGCGAGTCCAGCCCGCGCATCTGAAAGTAATCCGCGGCCATCTCTGCTTCCAGTGACAGGCTCAGATTCGCCTGCTCCGCCGCGCTCGCCTGCATGTTGGCATGGGCAGCCTCAATACCGCGCCGAATCTTGCCCCAGAAGTCCGGCTCCCAGCTTCCAGCGCCTGTCAGCAGCAGATCGTTGTAGCTGGTTTTGGTAGCCGGCGTTGCATTCGGCTCATTATGGCTGACCCTGTTATACGAGTAGCCCGGTCCCGCTGAAATCCGGGGATACAACTGCGACCGCACCGACTGCACCTGGTCGCGCGCCGCCAGGTAATTCTCCATTGCCTGCCGCACCGCCTGGTTGTTGCCGGCAATGCGTTCCTCCAGCGCATTCAGCTGGGGATCGTTGTAAATCTCCCACCACTTGCCCTTCAGCATTCCATCCGAAGGCGTGGCCGGCTTCCATGAGCCGCCATCCGGATTCGGCGGAGGCACAGTAACACTCGGCGCGCCGCCCTCTTTGTACACCGGCGGCGCGGTAAATGGCGGACGAGTGTAATTCGGGCCCACGGGCTTGCATCCCGCCAGAAAACTCAGTGCGGCGAGAGTCGCAGCAAGACTCACAGCACGGCCCGGTACAGCAATGGAAAACCGCTTCCGCATCCCTACTTGCCTCCGCCTTTCTGATTAGGCGAGCTCTGATTGGACGAGTTCTGATTCGGCAAGCTCTGCACGCGCACTGATTCACCATCAATCAGCGAGTCCGGCGGATCCTGAATGATCTTGTCCTCAGCCTTGATGCCGGCAATCACCTGCACCGTCGCGCCATCATCCTCGCCTATGGTGACCGGCACCAGACGCGCCACATTGCCATTCACCACCGTGCCCACGCGCAGTCCCTCGTGGCGGAAGATCAGCGCCGAAGCCGGCAAAATAAAGGTCTGTCCCTGTGCGGGCGTCTTCAGATGCACCTGCGCCAGCGAGCCAGAAGTCAGCTCACCTTTGCGGTTGTCCACATCCACTTCCACCAGCAGCGTGCGATTTGTCGGATCGATCGCATCCGCCGTCCGCACCAACGTGCCCTGGAATGTCTTGCCCGGGTGCTCCGGGAAGGTCAGATCGATCTTCTCTCCCTTTTTGATTCCCTGTGTATATACCTGCGGCACGTTTGTATACACCCGCAGTGTATTGACCGCCTGAACGTGAAAGAGCTCTGCGGTCGATCCTTCCGTGATCAACTGCCCCACGTCCACGCTGCGCGCCGTCACCACGCCATCAAACGGCGCATACACCTTCTCAAAACTCTGTAGTTCCTTCAGCCTCTGCACTGTTGCCTGGGCGGACTTCACCGCCGAGGACGTTGCCGCCTCTTGCGTCACAAACGTATCCGTGTCGAACTGCGAGACCGCATCCGAGGTGACCAGTCCCTTGTATCGCTCCGCCTGCGTATGCGCATTGCCGGCGTTGGTCTGCGCGGTAACCAGGTCAGCTTCCGTCTGCGCCAGCTGCTGGTCCAGCTCTGGCGTGGAAATCTCCGCCAGCAGCGCGCCCTGCTTGACCGGCGCGCCGATGTCGTAATACCACTTCTTCAGGTAGCCGCTGGTACGCGCAAAAATCGGCGAATCGGAAAACGCCGTCACGTTGCCTGGCAGCACAAAGCTGTCTACCGGCGCGCCCGGCTTAGCCGGCAGCGCAATCACCGTCGGCGAAGCCAGCTCGTTCGTCGTATCCGCCAGAACCTCGCTTGTGCGATGCCGCTTCCAGATGCCATACACAGCCAGAACAGCCACCACAACCAACAGCACACCCACCGTCAGCAGCGTGCCGCGGCCTGAGACCGGTGCATGATCGGGCGCGCTCTCATGATCGTGCGCGGGCTGCGCCCCATTCTGTCCGGACCCATTCTTTGGGTCACCATTCCGCGGCTTGGAATTCTCTTCGTTCGTCATAATTCGATACTCCAGAAGCTGGTCATCCAACTCGTCTTCTTACGCTTCGCCGAACTCATCCTGCAAAGTATTCGTGTGTCCATGAGCGGCTTCCTTCTTTGCCCTGCGCTTGCCCAGCCAGCCATGCACCACTGAGAAAAACACCGGCACAAAGAACAACGTGGCCACCGTGGCAAGCAGCAGGCCGCCAATCACCGCGCGGCCCAGCGGCGCGTTCTGCTCGCCGCCGTCGCCCAGGCCAAGCGCCATCGGCACCATGCCGATAATCATCGCCAGCGCCGTCATCAGCACCGGGCGGAAGCGCACAAAACCTGCATTCAATGAGGCTTTGCGCGCGTCGCCCACCAGGACCTCAAGCTGCTCACGTGCAAAGGTCACCACCAGAATCGAGTTCGCCGTCGCCACGCCCATGCACATGATCGCGCCGGTCAGCGCCGGCACGCTCAGCCGCGTGTTGGTCAGGAACAGGAACCACACAATACCCGCCAGAGCCGCTGGCAACGCCGAGATAATCAGGAACGGATCAAGCCAGGATTGGAAGTTCACCACGATCAGCAGGTACACCAGCAGAATCGACATGGCCAGGCCGCCGATCAGGCCGATGTAGCTCTTGTACATCGTGTCGCTTTGTCCGCGCAGGGTAAAGTGCGAGCCGCGCGGCAGGTCTTTCTTGTGACCGTCGATGATCTTCTGCATGGCCCGCGTCACTGAGCCAAGATCCGTGCCATTTACGTTCGTGTTGATGTCCACCACCGGCTGCACGTCGTAGTGACTCACCATGCCAAGCTCGGTGCCAGGCACAAGCGCGGCCACGTTGCCCAGGATCTGTACTGCCTTCGGCGCGCCCGGCGCATTCGTCGCCATCGCCGTGGTCACGCTGCCTCCGGCTCCAATCGCCTGCGGAATTCCCGTACCCGTAACCGGCAGACTCTTGAGGCCGGCCAGTGTGTCCATCTTGTACTGCGGGCTCTGCGTGGCCACGTTGTAGCTCACGCCGTTGCGTGGATCCAGATAAAAGCTCGGCGTCGTTTGAAAGCTGCCACTCAGCGCCACCAGTACAGACTGCGCCACGTTCGCCTGCGAAAGCCCCACTGCCTGCGCCCGCGTGCGGTCCACATCGACGGTAAAGTTAGGCAGATCGAAAGGCTGCTGAATGCGCGAGTCCACCGCGCCCGGAACGTGACGCACATCATCCAGCACTTTTTCCGCCAGCGTGCGATTCGCGTAGAGATTCGGCCCGATGATCTGTACGTCAATGGGAGCCGAAAGGCCAAAGTTCAGAATCTGGGTCACAATATCGACCGGCAGTTCATAGAACGTCACGCCCGGATACTGCTTTGCCAGCACCTCGCGGAGTTTATCCACATACGGCTCCGTCGGATGGTGCTTTGCCGTCAGCGTCACCTGCACGTCCGCATCCGCCGTGCCCACCACACCTGTGGTCGAATACGAAAGGTTCAGGCCCGAATACGGCAGGCCGATGTTATCCACTATGCTTTCAACTTCGCTGCTGGGGATGTTCTGCCGGATCGTCGCATCCACGCGATCGCACAGCGCGGCCGTCTCTTCAATACGGGTGCCTGTATGCGCGCGCAGGTGAATCTTGAAGGCGCCCGAATCCACCTGGGGAAAGAAGTCCTGGCCCAGAAACGGCGCCAGCGCCACCACAGACCCCACGGAGAAGAGAATAAACAGAATCAGAAACACGGCCGCATGCTCGACGCATGTGGTCAGCAGCCGCAGATAGCCAACGCGGATATTTTCAAAGTGGTGCTCAAAGCCGAGTTGGAAGCGCACCAGTGGGTTGCGGCTCGTCTTCTTCTTTTCCGCCTCAGCCTCGTCGTGTTCCTTGAGCAGGTAACGCGCCATCGTGGGAACAATGGTTCGCGAGAGCAGGTAGCTGGCCAGCATGGCGAAGCACACGGCTTCGGCCATGGGCACAAACAAGTATCGCGCCACGCCGCTCAGGAAGAACATCGGCACAAACACAATGCAGATCGAAAGCGTGGATACCAGCGCAGGAGTGGCAATCTGCGCAGCGCCGTCCAGAATCGCTTGCTCGATCTCCTTGCCCGATTCCAGGTTGCGGTTGATGTTCTCGATCTCCACTGTCGCGTCGTCTACTAGGATGCCGACAGCCAGCGCCATTCCGCCCAGCGTCATGATGTTGACCGTTTCATGCAGCAGGGCCAGAACGATCAACGAGCAGAGGATCGAGAGCGGAATCGAAACCGCGATGATGAGCGTGGAGCGCCAGCTCCCCAGGAAGACCAGGATCATCACGGCCGTCAGGCAGGCGGCAATGATCGCCTCGCGAATCACGCCGTCAATTGCACCACGCACAAAGATCGACTGGTCGCTCAGCGGATCAATCTTCAGCTGCTGCGGAAGCTGTCCGCGCATTCCATCGATCTTCTCGTACACGCCCTTGATGATGTCCAGCGTGGAAGCCGATCCCGTCTTCATGATGCTCATCAGGATCGCGCGCCGCCCGTCGATGTGCACTATGTTCGTCTGCGGTGGATAGCCATCGCGCACGTGCGCCACGTCGCGGATGTAAACCACCGCGCCGTTCGCCGCCTTGACCGGCATATCATTCAGTTGCGCCACAACGCTTGGCGCGGAGTTTGTCTCAATCGCATATTCAAAGCGGTCGACCTTCAACGTGCCGGAGGGCGCAATCAGGTTCTGCGCGCTCACCGCGTTCACCACGTCGGCTGGCGAAAGCCCGCGCGCCTGCATCGCCGGCACATCGATGTCCACCTGGATCTGCCGCTGCTTGCCGCCATACGGATACGGCGTCTGCGCGCCTTCCACCTCCGCAAGCTGCGTGCGGATGGTGTTCTGGCCCAGATCGTTCAGCTTCTGTTCATCCAGCCCCTCGCCGGAAAGACCAAGCTGCAGTACAGGCACGCTCGAAGCATTGAACTGGATGATGAACGGCGGCGTGGTGCCCGGCGGAAGACTCCGGAGCTGCACCTGCGAGATCGATGTGACCTCCGCCACCGCCGAAGCGATATCCACACGCGGCTGAAAGTAGACTTTGATGACCGCGATGCCGTTCAACGAATTCGATTCAATGTGCTCGATATCGTTGACGGTCGTCGTCATACCGCGTTCGCTGTTGGAAACGATGCGGTTGGCCATTTGATCCGCAGACAGGCCTGTAAACTGCCACACAACCGTGACGACAGGAATGTCGATATTCGGAAAGATATCCGTCGGCATCGAGAGAATGCTGTAGATGCCAAGGATCAGAATCAAAAACGAAAAGACGACGAAAGTGTAGGGCCGCCTTAGCGCAAGCCGGACAATCCACATCATAGGGCTGGTTCTCGCTCCAGAGCCGGGCCGATCGACACCGGTTTGCCTGCGGGCAATACTCGCAGAAAAAACCTGCTTTACGGTCGAACCCGCGGGGGTCCATGTTTCCTTGAAGTTCTAGGTTAGACCATGCGGATGATGGAGCGCAGCGTTTGCTCCAATGCATGACAATAACATCTCACAGTGTATGAGACGTTAGGAACACCGGAAACGACGCATTATCTGCCTGCTGGCGAAGTTTGACCTTGCTCTAATACACCGAAGTGACTCAATCCTTTTACATGAGCAGGTCATGCAACAACGGGAGCTATTTTTGCTCCAGATCTAGGAGCGAGGAGCGCCGCATACCCCCTGTATGTAAGCGAGGAGCGACAACGAAATGGACAAAAAGAGCCCCGTTGATTAATCGGCAAAAGCCGCCTCGACTACTCGCGCTCCATCCAGAAGCTGCACCGGATAATAAGCGTTCCGCGTGTACTGCTGCACCATGCGATTCGTATTGAAGAACGTACCATTCAACGCCAGCGTGGTCCGCATAATCCGCGCCCACTTCACCGGATCCTCGCGATATAACGGCACTACCGCGTTTTCGAGTTTGTCATACAGAGAGGTAGCTTCCTCGGCGTCGTCCTTGCCATCGGGAATCGCCCAGCCCGTCACGCCCTCAAAGCAGCCCTCAATCCACCAGCCGTCCAGAATCGACAGGCTCGGCACGCCGTTCATGGCGGCCTTCATGCCGCTGGTGCCGCTGGCCTCGTACGGACGTCGTGGCGTATTCACCCACACATCCACGCCGGAAGTCAGCAGCGCGCCCAGGTCCCACGCATAGTTTTCGAGATACACAATCTTCAGCAGACTGCTTTCGAGCTCTGAAGCCCTTTCAACAACCTCGCGAATCAGCGCTTTACCCGGCTCATCCTGAGGATGCGCCTTGCCTGCATACAGAATCTGCAATCCGCCCGCCTCCGCAGCAATCTTCTTGAGCCGCTCCGGATCAGTAAACAACAGATTTGCGCGCTTATATGTCGCCACACGCCGTGCAAAGCCGAGCGTCAGCATCTGCGGATCGAGCTTGTGTCCGCTCCGCTGCTCCACGGCCGCAAACAGCTCCCGCTTGGCTCGCGCGTGCGCCTTCAGAATCGCATCCTCCGGAAGATCAATTGCATTCCGCAGGTACAGGTGGTCGCGCCGCCATGCGGGAATATGCTGGTCCAGCATGAGCTGCACCGGCGTTGAAATCCACGTCGGCCCGTGCACCCCATTTGTAATCGAATCAATCGCATACTCCGGGAACATCTCCCGCGAAACCTTCCCATGCTGCAACGCAACGCCGTTGGCATAGCGCGAAAACTTCAGCGCCAGCAGCGTCATATTCAACATTCCATCCTTGAAGCAGCCCAGCCGTTCCAGGTGCGAGGAACGGTCCGAACCCATGATTCGGTTCGTCTGCTCGCTACTGAAGCGATCGTGCCCTGCCGGAACAGGCGTATGCGTGGTAAAGACGCACTTCTGCCGCACCAGCTCAATGTCGGCATCCGTCGCAAATCCCTCCGGACCGCCGCCCATCGCGCTCTCCACAAGCGCCAGCGTCAACAGCGCTGCATGACCCTCATTCATGTGGAAGACATTGACTTCCAGGCCCAGCGCCGAAGCCATGCGCACGCCGCCCATGCCCAGCACAATCTCCTGCTGCAGCCGGTAATTCGTGTCTCCGCCGTACAGATGGTCCGTCAGCCCGCGGTCCCAGCCCGAGTTGCCGTCCACATCCGTGTCCAGCAGATAAATCGGAACCACGTGGCCCGATTGCCCGGTGAGGTCGTACCGCCAGGCGCGCACTGTAACCTTGCGCCCTTCAATCGACACTGTTACGCGAGCGGCTTCTTCCGCGCAAAACTCCTCTGGATTCCACGGCTGCACTTCCTCGGACTGCTGTCCGGTGCCGTCCAGATGCTGCTGGAAATACCCCTTGCGGTGCAGCAGCGTAAACGCTACCAACGGCAGGTCCATATCAGCCGCGGAACGCAGCGTATCGCCGGCCAGCATGCCCAGGCCGCCCGAATACGTCGGCATCCCGGGGTTGATCGCAATCTCCATCGAGAAATACGCCACCCTGCCCGTTGTCGGCAGAGTCAAATAGCTAAACGGCTTTGCGGATGAATTATGCATGAAATAAAAGCGCCCTCCGGTGTTCCGTACAAAAAAGGGGAACAGATATAAGTCAAAGACACGTCTTTTATCGGATTGTGTCAGGCTTTTGTTAAAAATCGCCTGAGTCTTATTTGCCTTGATTCTAACAACATTCCTAATACTCAACCCGTCCCACGAGCGGGTCAGTTTGGATACAGCTTTAGGCCGTCTATAGTGCACCCAAAAACAATGTGCGCAAAATCAACAACTTCAGTACTTAAAGTGGCTATGAAATTCCACAACCAGACTGAATCGCAACTTCCACTTTATGATTGTACGGAACTTTCTAATACAGCTTTGTCCGCTTAGATGAGCCATTCAGACTTTCCGTGCACCGTCTGAGGCGTGGCATATGTGAATTTGTGGTTGAATTCCCGTCCGCGTTACATACCTCATGGCCAGCTCCGCTGCAAATTCTTTCGCATGATCAGCCTCCACCAGGTTCACCGTGCAGCCGCCGAATCCTCCGCCTGTCAACCGCGCTCCAATCAAGCCCGGCAAATCCTGCGCCAGCTCTACCATCGCATCGGCTTCTACGCAGCTTGCTTCAAAATCGCGGCTGTAGCTCCAGTGCGCCTCTGCCATTAGCCTGCCCAGTTTTTTTCTCTCGTTTTGGATCAGCGCATCGGCAGCCTCGACGGTCCGCTCGTTTTCGCTGATCACATGCCGCGCGCGCTTCACCGCCTCGGGCGACATCTCGCTGCCCCACTTCTCCAGATCTTCCAGCGTGGCATCGCGCAGAAACTTCACCTCAGGCCGGTGCCGGCCAATCACCGCCGCGGCCTCCTCCACCTGCGCCCGCCGGCTCGTATATTCGCCGCCCGTCACGGCGTGCTTCACCATTGTGTTCGCAATCACCAGCGCCACATCCGGTGGAATCGGCGCCAGCTTGTAGCTCAAATCCCGGCAATCGAGCAACAGCGCATGATCCTTCTTTCCGTTCGCGCTGATGAACTGGTCCATAATCCCGCAGGCTGAACCCACAAACTCGTTCTCTGCCCGCTGACACAGCCGCGCCAGCTTTGGTCCAGGAATCTCCGCGCCAATCAACGAAAGCACCGCCAGCGCCGTCGCCACCTCAATCGCAGCCGAGCTCGAAAGCCCCGACCCCAGCGGTACATCGCTCCAGATGCTCAAGCTGAAGGCCGGAATCGTGTATCCCTCACCGGCAAGAATCGCCAGCACGCCCAGCGGATAATCGCTCCAGTAATGATTGGCCGCCGCGGGCAACGCTGCCGCATCAAAGCTGCGTTCTTCCTTGAAATTTTCCGAATAAATGACGATCTTGCCATCGCTTCGCGGCGAAATCCCCGCCAGCGTGGCAAAGTCAATCGCCGCCGGCATCACAAAACCCTCGGCGTAATCCGTATGCTCGCCGATAATGTTCACCCGTCCCGGCGCGGCAAAGATCTCCGGCGCGGCTCCAAACCGGGCCACATGAAGCGAACGCAAATCTGCGGAACTCTGCATAGTTCTCCGAACCTAAAACGCCCTAATACCCAAAACCAGCAATGACAACGTTTTCTTTAACACTTGTAGGTACTGTCATTTCTTTACCCAATATCAAGCTTGCAAAACCTCCGCCGTCGCCGCATCCAGCTCGCTCCAGATGCGCGGCAGCCACGGCTCGTGCTCCGGTTTCATCAGCACGGATCGCAGGCACGTCACCGTCTCCTGCACATCTTCCGCCGTATCCGGGTCGGAAAACCAGCGTTCCGGCAATTGTACAAGCGCCAGATGCAGGTTTCTCTTTGCGCAGGCGTCAAAGATTGCCTGAGCCCTCGCCGAGGCCTGCTCACCGGTCTTTGCTTTCACCTTCCAGACCACAATATCCAGCTCCGGCCCACGGCGCAGCGTCTCAAATCGTGCATCTTCCAGCAGCCTTCGGTCCAGCTCCACTGCCGCGCGCCGTCCCGCCGCCAGCCCCTGCGCAAACTCACCATCCCGCGTCAGCGGAAGCAGCTGCATCGTGGCCCACAGCGCCACCGCCGCCGCACCGGCCCGTGAACACTCCAGGCTGATCTCCCCAAGATGCAATTCCTTCGATGTGAAGTACGTGTACGGCGAGTCGTGCTTGTAGAACCGCCCCACCCCGGCATCCCGAAACAGCACGCACCCGCAACCGTACGGCTGCAGCCCATGCTTGTGCGGATCAACCACAATGGAATCGGCCTGAGAAATCGCCTCAAAGGCTCGCCGAGTCGACTCTTCTAGTTGATCCCGAATCAGCCGGAAATATCCCCCATACGCCGCATCCACATGCACCCGGAAGCCATACTTCTCACGCAGCCCCAGAATCTCTTCCAGCGGATCGATCGCGCCGATCGCTGTCGTACCCAGCGTCACCACTACCGTTCCCACTTCGCCTTTGTGCAGCTCATGTTCTAGCGCGTCAAGCCGCATCCGCCCACGCGCATCAGCCTCCACTGCGGAAAATTCCAGCTTCAGCACGCCGGAAATCCTTCCATGCGTATAATGCGCTTGTTCCGAACCAACAATCCGCTTCCCCGGCGCAAGCTGCCCCGCCACCCACAGCGCCTCCAGGTTCGCCATCGTCCCGCCGCTGGTCAGGTGCCCCAGAAACCCGCCGGAACCAGACCCGCCCGAACTAGATTCACAACTCCAGCCAAACATCTCCGCAATCCCGCGAACCACCTCAATCTCCATCTCGGAGCTGGCCCGCCCGCCATCCCGCGCATGATTGTTCGGATTGACCGCCATGGCCAGCGCGTACGCCGCCCGCGCCACCGGATGCGGCGGCTTCAGCATCTGCCCTGCATACAAAGGATGGAAATACGGATAGTTGTCGCCCAGCCGCGCGGCGGTTTTCTCAAGAACCGCCTCTATTTGAAGCAGATCAACTGATGCGTCTACCTTGGGCAAAGCGGAAAATTCGCCGGCCAGCCGCTTCTCGGCCCTCGCCAGCAATTCGGAAACAGGATGGGGAATCATGCGCCCTCCACCCTATCACGCCCGGCGGGCTCATAGCTCTCGAATCCGGCCGCATTTCGATTTCGCAACCAAACGAAAGTCTCAATTCCTCAAATGCTTACGAACGGACCCTTTGGAACAGGGCAATGCGGAACTGACGTCCTATCCCACCCATGGACCTTCAGAAGGGTGCTACAATTGGCACAGCGTTAGAGTCGAACCGGGCGTGAGCAGTACTCGCCCAACCAAGCAAGATTCTGCCAGTGGCCGCTCCGATTCATCCAGCGCAATTCAACACCAGGAAACACGATCAAAATGGAACAAGGTACTGTGAAGTGGTTCAACGACGCGAAGGGCTTCGGCTTCATCTCGCGTCAGAATGGCGAAGATGTTTTCGTGCATTACTCAGCAATCAACGCGAACGGCTTTAAGAGCTTGCAAGAAGGCCAGGCTGTTCAGTTCAACGTAGTTAAGGGGCCCAAGGGATGGCAAGCTGCCGACGTGCAGCCTCTCTAATCTCAAAGGCCGGATTCCGGCAGAATCTTAGCAACGCAACCTTTTGAAGGGCTGGGAGCAATCCCAGCCCTTCGCTTTCGCCCCCGCAAAAGCGTGCATCGTTCAACCGGCTGAAAACCCCACCCCAGGCGCGTTCTCACCCCGCGGGGAAGTCGTCGCCCGCGTAGTAAGCATTCTTGCTTGCGCCCAGGGTAAGCTTGAGTAACTTCTGCATACTGCCACCCGCCGCGCAGAGTTAGCCATTACACAAAGGTGGGACTAGTTGGCCCCACCTCATTTCTTCGCCACGCTCACCGTGAGAAACAGGTCTCCATCGCCCGCTGCCACCTTGAAGCTGCGTCCAGTCTGTCCGGTTGCGGCGCTCATCCGAGGCTCAGGAAAGCTCACCATCACTACATGGTTAGATGGCGGATTGAAAACCGCTTCGCCGCGCTCGTATTTTCTCGTAAATGCGCCTGAGAGATCCGGCCGGTCGGGATTTGCGAGTGGTCCCACAGCCTTCCCCAGTGACTTGTCCCAGAAACCGTACCAATCGTGCAGATGGTCCGGTGTCGGCAGGCTGTTCGGATCAGAAAACAGCACATATCCGTTGGAAAAAACCAGCGCGAGCGTCGTCGTCGCGCGCATTGCTGCATAGTCCGTCCGCCCGCTCTGCCACCATGCCTCCAGAGCCGTAAACGCAGGCTTGCGCAGGTGATTTTCGCCCCACACCATGTTCACAGCAGCGGTGTGCCAGTCCGGAAAGAACTTCGATCCCAGCCCCTCCATGTACATCCCATTCAAATAGCTCGCAGTTCGGGCCGGCAGGGTATTATTCACATTTCCCAGAAGGATGGCCTTTTCGCCTGCCGCCGCGCGAATCTTCCGGATCAGCGTCACCCGATCGGCTCCCATCTCATCGTTGTCATGCCACCAGTCCATCATGCAGCCGTCAAAAATTCCGGTGCGCACGAGTGCGCCGCATAACGCCGCCACCTTGTCCTGAAACGCCGAATTGGAGAAATCCAGCCTCGACGAGCGGTACTCCGTGTTCGTGCTCTCAAAGCGGTCGTTCAGCGCGTCATGCTTCCACCACGGCGAATCTGCCGGGAGATAACTCTTCGAAGCCGAAAAGTAGTGAATCTCCGCCAGAATCAGCATCTGCGGATTCGCAGCCAGCAGCCTGGCGCGATTGCTCCGCGCCGCCTCGATGCTCTCCGCAGTGAACTCCGGCGTAAGCACTACATACTGCAGTCCCGGCCTGAGCCTCAGGCCCAGACTTCTCCAGTCGGAAAAGTAAAGATCGTGGCGCGCAGTGGTGGCCGCCGCAGCCTCCACGCCCGGCAGCGGAACAACCCGTCCATCCGGCAGCGCCCGCAGATTTTCCGTACCATTCCACGCCTGAAAGGTCGAAGGAAAATTGCGCCCGGCAATCCGACCGGCAACCGAATCGAGCCCCCCATCCGGTACAGTTGCGGCCCCTTGTGCCGCTCCGATGCCAAGGGACAGAACCCACAGAGCCAGCGCCGCGCCAATCCTGATTCCGGAATTCATCGCGACTGCCATGCTACACGCTGCTCTTAAATCCCTGGCTTTCATTTATCCTGAATCGTTACCTCAAGATCACTTATGAGCCAGAATCAAATCTCTATCTCCCTCCCCGACGGAGCCGTTCGCCAGGTTCCTTACGGCACCACGCCCTTCGAGATCGCCCACTCCATCTCGCCCCGCCTTGCCGCAGCCTCCGTCGTCGCCCGCATCACTCCCGTCGGAGCCGCATCGCATGCCCTCACCGATAACGAAGATTCGCCCGAAGCCGCGATGTACTCGGCCGTTAGCGCATCCGCTCCGCGCCTCGTCGATCTCTCCACCCCGCTCTCGGAAGACGCCAAGCTTGAGCTCATCACCGAGAAGGACCCCGAAGCTCTCAAGGTCGTTCGCCACTCCGCCGCGCACGTTATGGCCACGGCAGTCCTCGAGCTCTATCCGGAGACCAAGCTAGGCCACGGCCCCGCCACGGACTCCGGGTTCTTCTATGACTTCTATCGCGAGAAGCCTTTCACGCCCGAAGACCTTACCGCCATCGAAGCAAAGATGGCCGAAGTCATTGCCCGCGACGAAAAGTTCGAGCGCATCCACGAGCCGCGCGAGCAGGCTCTGGCCGAATTTGAAAAAGACGGCGACTTCATGAAGACGCACTTCGTCACGAAGTTCACCGAGCCGGGATCCGAAGTCAGCTTCTATAAGAACGGCCACTTCACCGACTTCTGCCGCGGCCCGCACGTGCCCTCTACGGCCCGAGTCAAAGCCGTCAAGGTGACAAATCTCGCCGGCGCATACTGGCTCGGCGATGAGAAGAACCCGCAGCTCCAGCGCATCTACGGCACGGCATTTTTTTCGAAGAAGGATCTCGACGAGCACTTCGCGCGTCTCGAAGAAGCGGCGCGCCGCGACCATCGCCTCCTCGGCAAGCAGCTCGATCTCTTCAGCATTCAGGAGCTCGCCGGCCCGGGCCTCATCTTCTGGCATCCCAAGGGCGCCATCATCCGCAAAATCATGGAAGACTGGATGCGCGACGAGTGCCTCCGCCGCGGCTATCAGCTCGTCTACACGCCGCACGTCATGCGCGCGGGCCTCTGGGAAGTCTCCGGCCACACCGGCGTCTACGCAAAAAATATGTTCACGCCCATGGAGCTCGACGACTCGGAATACCGCCTCAAGCCCATGAACTGCCCCGGCCACATCCTCATCTATAAGGACTCGCCCAAGAGCTACCGCGACCTGCCCGCGCGCTACGCCGAATTCGGCAACGTCTACCGCTATGAGCGTTCCGGAACCATGCAGGGCCTCCTGCGCGTCCGCGGCTTCACGCAGGACGACGCACACATCTTCTGCACTCCCGGCCAGGTCGAATCCGAAGTCGCCGCCTGCATCGACTTCGCGGAAGCCGTGCTCAAGACCTTCGGCTTCAACGAATTCAAAATCGAGCTCTCAAGCTGGGACCCCAACGACCGCGCCCACTATCTCGGCGGCGACGACAACTGGAACCTCGCCATCGGCTCACTCGAAAAAGTCCTCAAAGAAAAAGGCATCGCCTACAAGACCATCCCCGGCGAAGCCGCCTTTTACGGCCCCAAGATCGACATCAAGCTCGTCGATGCGCTGGGCCGTCTCTGGCAGCTATCCACGGTTCAGTTCGACTTCAACCTCCCCGCACGCTTCGAGCTTGAATACGTCGGCGAAGACGGCGAGCGCCATCAACCCGTCATGGTCCACCGCGCACTCTTCGGATCAGTGGAACGTTTCTTCGGCGTGCTCATCGAGCACTACGCCGGAGCCTTTCCGCTCTGGCTCGCACCCGTGCAGATCGGCCTCGTTCCTATCGCTGAACGCCATGCAGCCTACGCCGAAAAGCTCGAAGCCGAGCTCAAAGCCGCCGGCTTCCGAGTTGAATCCGACGTACGCAACGAAAAGATGAACGCCAAGATCCGCGACTTCGCCAACCTCAAGACACCCTACATCCTCGTCTTCGGCGACAAGGAGCAGGAAGCAGGCGCAGTCAGCGTTCGCACCCGCGGCAAAGGCGACCAGGGCTCCATGCCACTGGCCGACTTCATCGCCAAGGCAAAGAATCTGGTAGCCACGCAATCAACAGAGTTGTAAGGGAACGAATAAGCAGGGACCAACCTCATCGGTTCGTTCCCCCAACGATGTCATCCTGAACGTAGCCGGTTTTCAGGCGGAGTGAAGGACCTGCGGTTGCTCTTGTTGTTGCTTTTAGACTGCGCATGAATCAATCAAGAAGGGTGCCCATCCATTCGGCGTTTTGTGCCGGATGGGTGGGATAGCAAGGGACCCACATCGGGCCTTTAGCCGGAAAACACATGCAGATCATTCATACCGTCTCCGAACTCCGCCACTGGTCGCGCCAGCAACGCGCCGCCGGCAAAATCATTGGCCTGGTACCAACCCTGGGCGCACTCCACGCCGGCCACGCATCGCTCATCCGCGCCGCGCACAAAGCATGCGACGCCGTAGCCGTCAGCATCTTCGTCAACCCCACCCAGTTCGGCCCCAACGAAGACTTCTCCCGCTACCCGCGCACCTTCGATGCCGACTGCAAGCTCGCTGAAGCTGAAGGCGCAGACGTAATTTTCGCGCCATCGGTCGAAGAAATCTATCCAAACAACGCAACCACCTTCGTCGAAGTCGCCGAGCTTAGCGACCGCCTAGACGGCGCATCCCGCCCCGGCCACTTCCGCGGCGTCGCCACCGTAGTATCCAAGCTCTTCATCGCCGCCGAGCCCGACCGCACCTACTTCGGCCAGAAGGACGCCGCACAGGTCGCAGTCCTTCGCCGCATGACCGCAGACTTGCGCCTCGGCGTCGAAATCGTAGTCTGCCCCATCATCCGCGACCCAGACGGCCTCGCCCTCAGCTCGCGCAACATCTACCTCAGCGCAGAGGAACGCAAGCAAGCCCTATCACTCAGTCGCGCCATCCGCCGCGTAGAAACTCTCTTTACCAACGGCGTCAGCGACACCACCGTGCTCATCGCCGCTGCAGAAAAACTTCTCCAGAATGAAGAAAAAATCCGCATCGACTACATCGCGTTAGTCGACTGGTCCACACTTCTCCCCGTCGAGATAGCCACACCCGGCACCCTCCTTGCCATCGCCGCCCACGTCGGCGCCACGCGCCTCATCGACAACACAATCCTGCACTAGTCATGCGGCAGGTATTCACCCAGCCACTCAATCCAACGCCGATACACATCGCGCATCCGCACCGGGTCCGCCGGGCTGTGTCCGCCAATCGGATACGCATAGAAGTACGTCTTCACACCGCGATCCTTCAGCGAGTGATACAGCTCATACCCCTGCGTAATCGTCACGCGATAATCGCCCACATCCTGCAGCACCAGCGTCGGCGTCACCATCTTGTCGTAATACGTAATCGGGCTCTGCGCCACCCAGTGCTTCATCCACTCGCCCGTATACGGTGAGCCGCCAATCCCTCCCGCTCGCGCCACATTCGCATCCGAAAGATTGTATTGGTCCAGCAGATTTGTCACCGGCGCGCCCGCAATCGCCGCCTTCCAGAACTGCGCATGCCCCATCAGCCACGTCGTCATGTAGCCGCCGTAGCTCCAGCCCGTCACGGCAATATTGTTCTCATCCACAATGCCGCGCTTCTTCAACATGTCGAGCCCCGCAAACACATCGCGCCCCGGCCCGTCGCCGGAGTCGTCAATAATCGCGCGAAAAAAGTCATTGCCGTAGTTATCGCTGCCCCGGTAATTCGGCTCAAACACCAGCCACCCCTGCGCCGCAATCAACTGCGCAAAGGTAGAAAACGTGTCTTTCGATGACGAGTTCGGACCGCCGTGAATGTACAGCACCAGCGGCAACTTCTTTCCCGGCGCATAATCCGGCGGATACGTCAGAATCCCATTCTCCGTCCAGTTCTTCGGAGCCTTATCAGGACTCAGCCACGTTACCACTTCACTCTTGCCCAGCTTCAGCTCATCAAAGGCCGCGTTCAATGTCGTCAGCCTGCGTGGCTTCGCCGTCGCAGAATCCATCAGGTAAATTTCAGTCGGCCGATGCGGCTCCGTTCCCGCAAAGGCAATCTGCCCCTGCGCACCCACCGTCGCATCCAGCCAGTAGCCGGTATTCGGCGTCACCCCGCCCAAATCCAGCCGAGTCGCCTTGCCGTCCAGCGGCTGCAGCCAAAGCCCCGCCGTCGCGCCATCGTTCGCCCCCGTCACAATCGCCTTGCTGTCCGGAGTCCACAGTGCGCGATAAAAATTGCGATCAATGGCCTGCGTAACGTTTGTCCCATCGCCCTTCAGCCCATTCACAACATAAATGTCTTCGTAGTTCCGCTCCACCCCATCGCGCAGATGCACGTACGCCACATGCGTTCCATCCGGCGAGACAACCGGAAACCCCGCCCACGTCGTATGCGTCGTAATCGCCTCTGACTTGCCCGTCGCAAGATCCAGCACCTGCGGAGACGAGTACTTCCTGTCGCCCGAGTACGTATTCTCCAGCCGCACGTAAATCAGCTTCTTCCCATCCGGCGTAAACGCAATCGGAGAAGCCGGAGGCCCCGGCGGAAACGCCACCGGCAGCGACCACGCGCCCTGCGTCAGCCGCTTCGCCTCGCCGCCATCGGCCCCAATCAGCCACAGATGCGTCGGCAGCGCCTTCTCGCGATCGAGAAAACTCCCGTTGCCCACCTCAAAGGCATCATCAAACTTGTCCGCGCCCTTCAGCTTCGGAGCCTCGTCAATCGCCGCATACGCAAAGGCCGTCCCATCCGGCTTCCACGCAAACTGCTGAATCGAAGTCGCGCTCTTCGTCACCTGCAGCGCATCTCCGCCCGCCATATCCAACACAAAAATCTGGTTGTGCTTCTCTCCATCCGCCGCCAGAAACGCCAGCTTGTCTCCCTGTGGCGACCAGCGCGGAAATGAAGCCGTCTTGCGCCCATGCGTCAGAGAGCGAGTCTTCCCCGTAGCCGTATCCACCAGCGCCAGTTCAGATACATTCAGGTCCTCGTCGTAGTCATTGCGCACCACGACCACTGCAAGCGACTTACCATCCGGCGCAATCTCCGGATCGGAAACCCGCACAATCTTCCCAATCCACGCCAGGTCAAACTTCTCGCCCGGCTTCGCAGCAATCGCCACACGCGAAGCCGCAGGCGCAGTCGGCGGACTCTGCCCAAACAATCCCGCGGAAAAGGCCATGGACATAGCTACGACAGAGACAAAACGCATCTTCATACGAGCAGCACCTGCATTGAAAAGGATTGATAAAACTTGGGGAAGACTTGTGTTGCCCACTATACAAGATCGCCGCCGTCTGGCGTGCCACTCACTGCGCAACGCGCGTCGAGTGAAAGAAGCGCAGCAGCCAGCGCCCATTACGCTTCTCCAGCACCGCCGACTCAAGCCAACTCGTATCCGCCTTCGTCCCATCCGGCCGCGTAATCGAACCCTTATTCACATACGTAATCCACGCCGTATTGCAATCCACTTCGACCACCGGCTCCTGCACAGACCACACAAACTTGAATCCCTTCTGCGTGTACCCCGGCATCACCTTGGTCATGATCTCGTCGCCCTCATAGCGATGGCCGTTGTCATACATATAAAATCCCGGCGCAATCAAAGCATCAAAACCGGCCAAATCATTCTTCATCGCCGCGCCATACATAGTACGCAGAGTCTCAGCAACCGCCGGCTTATCCGCGTCCGTCGCCGAGCAAACCTTCGTCTGCTGCGCGCCAGCAACACGGCCCGCCATCATCAACACCCAAGCACACAAAACCCCACAGGAAATCTTCTTCAAGTCCATCATTCCCATTCTCCAGTTTGAAATGAGCAAAGCCTATCATGTGGATTTGCGCGCTCCGCTTACAATCTGAGATCAATGCCCGAACTACCCGACATCTCCGCCTACATCACCGCCCTCGAAGCGCGCATCCTCGGGCAAAAGCTTCAGCACGTCCGCCTCGGCTCCATCTTCTTACTCCGCACCGTCGAACCCAAACTCGAATCCGCAGAAGGCCGCACCGTCACCGCCCTCCGCCGCATCGGCAAACGCATCGCCATTGGCCTCCAAAATGAAACAGGGGGCGACCTCTGGCTAGTCCTGCACCTCATGATCGCGGGCCGCCTGCACTGGAAACCGCCTCTCGCCAAACTCCCCGGCAAAGTCGGGCTTCTCGCCCTCGACTTCCCCAACGGAACCCTCATCCTCACAGAAGCCGGCTCCAAACGCCGCGCCTCGCTCTATGTCTTCGGCAGCGAAGAAGCGCTGGACGACATCGACCCCGGCGGCATTGAAGTCTTCTCCACCAATCTCGAAGGCTTCCGCAACGCTCTCACCCGCGAAAACCGCACCCTCAAGCGCGCCCTCACCGATCCGCGCATCGTCTCCGGTATCGGCAACGCCTACTCGGACGAAATCCTCCACGCCGCGCAGCTCTCACCCATCCTGCAGACGCACAAGCTCACAGAAGAACAATGGCAGCGCCTCTTCACCGCCACACAATCCACCCTGCAACTCTGGATCGATCGCTTCAACGCCGAAGCAAAACAGTCCTTCCCTGAAAAAGTCACGGCCTTCCGCCCGGAGATGGCCACACACGGCAAATTCAACCAGCCCTGCCCGCGCTGCGGCTCGCCCATCCAGCGCATCCAGTACGCGGATAACGAAACCAACTACTGCCCCACCTGCCAGACCGGCGGCAAACTCCTCGCCGACCGCGGCCTCTCGCGCCTGCTCGGCTCAGACTGGCCCCGCACCCTCGATGAACTCGAAACCCTCAAGCGCAAATAAGCATCCCCTCGCATTTCCCCCTTGACGCGGCCTCCCGCATGGAGCACCATTCTTCTCGCATCACCACTCGCGCCACCGGCGCAATCGCCTGGACGGCAAACCAATGGAACACGTCCACCACATGCTCAACTTCTGGGCCATCCTCGTCACAGGCATCGGCTTCTGGATCCTCGGCGCATTCTGGTTCTCGCCCCTGCTCTTCGCCAAACCCTGGGCCGCCATCGTCGGCCGTCCCATGGGCGAGAAACCCAAAGGTATGGTCCATGGCATGATCGCCTCCTTCATCGGAAACCTTCTTCTCTCTCTTGTCATGGAGCACATCGTCATCTGGGCAGGCGCATCCACCTTCGGTCACGGAGCCTTCATCGGCTTCCTCTGCTGGCTGGGCTTCATTGCGGGCATGCTTTACGCGCACCGCATCTATGAGGGCCGCCCCTTTGCCTACTTCGCCATCGTCGCCGGCTACTGGCTCATCGGCACCGCCCTCACCGGCGGCATCCTGGCAATATGGCAATAATATGGCCGAGGACCAAAAATGAAAATTTGGAATCAGATCGTAATCGTCAATGTGTGCATATTGGCAGGCTTGTTTACGAGTACTTCAAAGGCGCGCCGGTACTCCCTGTGTTTACAGCAGGAATAGTGCTTCTCATCCTCGCCAATGTGATTTTCTTCGTTCGTTTGCGGAAATCCAATTCACTGTCCAAATAGAGTTGAATAGCGAACTCCGTCATTCCCGCTAAAATCATTCCATGAGCAAACACATCATCTCCACCCCCAACGCCCCCGCCGCCATCGGCCCTTACTCGCAGGGCGTCGTCGTCACCGGCAAACTGCTCTTCACCGCGGGCCAGGGACCGCTCGACCCCGCCACCGGCAAAATCGTCCCCGGCGGCATCGAGGAGCAAACCACCCGCACCCTCGAAAACCTCAAAGCCATCCTCGAAGCCGCAGGCACCAGCTTTGATAAGGTCGTCAAGGCGAATGTCTACCTCTCTGACATCACCAACTTCGCCGCCATGAACGCCATCTACGCGAAATATCTCGCCCCCGAAGGCACGCCGCCACCGGCCCGCACCACCATCCAGGCCGCCCGCCTGCCCGGCGACATCCTCGTAGAAATCGAGCTCATCGCCGAAGTTTAATCCGATGTACCACCGGCAAGCGCATCCTAATACTTCAAGAGGATCAGCATGGAGTGGCAAGACGGCGGGGAAAGTCGCGATATTGAGGATCGCCGCAGCCAATCAGGGGGCGGAGGGGGCGGCGGCCTGAATCCACTCATGTTCCTCGGCCTGCTCCGCGGTGGCCCCATCGGCATCGGCATCTTTGTCCTCATCGTGCTCTTCGGCGTGTTCCGTGGGCACAACTTCCTGGGGAATAACAACACCAGCCCAGCCCCGCGCTCCGCCGTCGTCGGTCCTGCTTCGCAACAGCGTGACGTCCATCTCATCAGCTACGTCCTCGATGACGCGCAGAATACCTGGGCGCAGATCTTCGCCGCCAGCGACAAGCAGTACCGCCGCGCCAGGCTGGTCCTCTTCCGGGACCGCACCACCTCCGGCTGTGGCACGGCTCAGGCCTCCACCGGCCCCTTTTATTGCCCCGCCGACGAAAAGATCTACATCGACCTCGGCTTCTGGGATGAACTGACGCAGCTCGGCGGTTCCACCAGTGACTTCGCCAAGTCTTACGTCATCACCCATGAGCTCGGCCATCATATCCAGAACCTGCTCGGCATTGAAGCCCGTCAGCAGCGCCTTTCCCGAGGCTCCGGCAACGAGAGCGCACTCTCCGTCGATCTCGAGCTGCAGGCCGACTGCTTCGCAGGCGTCTGGGGCCACGCCACTGAGCAGCGCAGCAAGATCACACAAAGCGACATCGCCCAGGCATTGAAATCCGCAGCCGCCGTCGGCGACGATCACATCCAGAAAATGTCCGGCCGCGCCGTCAGCCCCGAAAACTGGACTCACGGTTCCAGCGCCCAGCGTGAGCACTGGTTCACGCAAGGCATCGAAAGCGGCAAGGCCTCCAGCTGCACCACCTTCAACGGCAAGCTTGCACCGTAATAAACTCCCCGGCATCCAATTCACCAGAGAACATCATGTCTAACTCAATCGAAAAAATCGAAAAATCCGAAGCCGAATGGCGCGTCGAACTCACCCCGCTCCAGTACCACGTCCTGCGCGAAAAAGGCACGGAGCGCGCCTACACCGGGCCGCTCGAATACAACTTCGAGTCCGGCGCATACCACTGCGCAGGCTGCGGCGCGCTGCTCTTCACCTCCGGCGCAAAATACGATTCCGGCTGCGGCTGGCCAGCCTTCATGATCCCCGCCGACTCCAAATCCATCGTCGAGCACGAGGACAACACCTATGGCATGCGCCGCGTTGAAGTGACGTGCGCCAAATGCGGCGGCCATCTCGGCCACGTCTTCCCCGACGGCCCAAAGCCCACCGGCCTGCGCTACTGCATCAACTCCGCCTCCATCACCTTCACCAAAGAGCAGGAAGAAGGAACAAAGGAATAAAAAGCAGAAGACCTCTTAATAAAGGAGGTGTCATCCTGAACGCAGCCGTTTTTCAGGCGGAGTGAAGGATCTGCGGTTGTTTTTGCTGGCATAACCACCGCCAGCCCTGAGCCGGGTGCGCCACACTCAAATCCTTGCTTCTTGGCGTACGCTCTCACAGCCCTCGAGCGACTCAACGGTTGCTGCACCTACGAAGCAGGGGCTAATATAAGCTCGCATTTACCATAGGTGGCCAGTCGCTGGACTTATTCGGCGGGCAAGCCCCAAAAACACATTAAGATGTTGCGACCCAGTTATCTATCGTCATTTCGACCGGCGCGGGTCCGTTCTTTCACTATCCCAATGCGTTGACTCTATTTTTCAGCTGAAGGAGGAAAGGCAATGGCGGATTTTTCTACAACACTGGGTTCGGCACCAGTTCTGCTCGGCGGCTTGAGTGCATGGTTCAGTTCTCTGAACAACCATCACGACCAGATTCAGAAGATAATCGCAGAGCTTGCAGCAAACAAGGGATTACCGCGGAACAAGACCGGCGGCAAGATCAAAATCGGGAATCTGATATTTCAGGAATGGAAGGTCAACACAAAGGCATCCGATCCGCTTCGGTTTTTTGGTTTCTTTTATGGCAACACTCTTCACGTCGCAGCCATCTCAACTGGCCACAGGCACGGTAAGTACTCCGGCATGACGTGGGACGGAAATGATGAATGGGACGCTAATTACCAGGGCCACGAGGCTGAGGTCGATTCCATGGTCCAGGCGGCATTCGATGAGGAGCTCGTGTACCGCCGAACCTAAGGGTAGGGGACAATTGGCCATCCGCGAACTGAATCATTTCCGGCTGGCGAGAGGGTAACGCAAGGTACGATTACCGCATGCTTTTCAAAGCTCTCCCTCTCGCCGCTGCTCTACTCATCTCGCTCCCAGTAATCGCCCAAAAAGAAGACCCCTCTCTAGACGCCACTCTCCAATCCATAGCCGCCGCCCACCACGGCAAAGTAGCCCTTTACGCCGAAAACCTCCGCACCCACCAGGTCGCATCCATCACACCCGACCTGCCCGTCCAAACAGCCTCCACCATCAAGCTAGCCATCCTCCTCGACGCCGCCGAGCAAATCCGCGCAGGCAAAGCCTCCTTCGACGAAAAGCTAGTCCTCAGCCATGAAAACCAGGTCCCCGGCTCCGGCATCATCGGCCAGCTTGACACCCCGCTCCCGCTCACCCTCCGCGACGTCCTGCACCTCATGGTCACGCTCAGCGACAACACCGCCACCAATATGGCCATTGACCGCCTCGGCCTCGACCACATCAACCAGACCATCCTGGCCGCCGGCCTCCACCAGACCTGGCTCTATAAAAAGGTCTACAAGCCCGCCAGCGGCCCCATGCCCGCCGACCAGCCAAAATTCGGCCTCGGCAAAACCACCCCGCGCGAGATGGCCGAAATCATGACCCGCCTTGTCACCTGCAACCTCGCACCGCTCGCCACGCAGGAAACATTTCACGTAGTGATGCCCGACAGTGCAAGCATCGACGGCCCCATCTGCGGAACCATCCTCAAAATGCTCCGCGTCCAGCAGGACCGCGACGGCCTCCCGCGCTACATCGAATCCCTGGACACATCCGAGCAAGGCACCGCCATCGGCAACAAAACCGGTGCACTCGACCGCGTCCGCGCCGACGTCGCCATCATCGCCTCAAAATCCGGCCCCATCGTCATCGCCGCCTACACCTTCGAGAACCAGGATCAGCGCTGGACCGGCGACAACGAAGGCAAAATCACCCTCGCCAAAATCGGCGAAGCCATCGTCAAAGCCTGGTCCCCCACCGGCCTCGACCCCACCGTCGTCCACTGGGACAATCCCCTCGCTCCTCCACAAAAGTAGGCGTGTCATCCTGAGCGATCGGGGTCCCAGGCGTTTTCTTCAGCTTAGGGGTGGTGAGCCGAAGGACCTGCTTCTGCCTTTATTAACCAGTTGGCTCCACTTCCTTTTGCTAAAATCAACCTTTCCGGCCGCACCAACCGGCCCCGCATCCTATCCGCAGAAAGCCTCCGCCAGTGCCTGAATCCCGCCCCAAATCCGTCACCTACGCCGACTCCGGCGTTGACATCTCCGCCGGAGACCGCGCCAAGGACCGCATCAAATTCCTCGCGCAAAAGACCTTCAACCGTAACGTCATCGGTGGCATCGGCGGCTTCGGCGCGCTCTTCCGGCTCGACCTGCAGAAGTTCAAGAACCCCATCCTGGTCAGCTCCGCAGACGGCGTCGGAACCAAGCTCAAAATCGCCTTCGAGCTCGGCAGCCATCACACCGTCGGCGCAGATCTCGTCAACCACTGCGTCAACGACATCGCCGTCCAGGGCGCAACCCCGCTCTTCTTCCTCGATTACCTCGCCACCGGCAAGCTCGACCCCTCCGTCATCGAATCCGTCGTCACCGGCCTCGCAGAAGCCTGCAAAGCCAACGCCTGCGCCCTCATCGGCGGCGAAACCGCGCAGATGCCCGGCTTCTACGCCGACGGCGAATACGACCTCGCCGGCTTCATCGTCGGCGCAGTCGATCGCGACAAGATGGTCACCGGCGAAACCATCAAGCCCGGCGACGTCCTCATCGGCCTGCCCTCCACCGGTCTCCATACCAACGGCTACTCGCTCGCCCGCAAGCTCCTCTTTGAGGTGGCCGGCTACAAGCCCACACAATACGTCACCGCCATCAAAGAGAAGGCCGGCACGGCTCTCATGAAGACGCACCGCTCCTACCTCCACGTCATCCAGAAGCTCGTAGCCGCGGGATTCACCACAGGCATGGCGCACATCACCGGCGGCGGAATCACCGAAAACCTACCGCGCATCCTGCCCAAGGGCACCGCAGCGCAGATCGAAATCGGCTCCTGGCCGGTGCTCCCCATCTTCGAACACCTCCGCCAGCTCGGCCAGGTCTCAGAAGACGAGATGATGCGGACTTTTAACATGGGCATCGGTCTCATCGCCGCCATCCCCGCCGCCAAATTCACCCGCGCCAAAAACCTCCTCGACCGCGCCGAAGAAAAGTTCCACATCATCGGCCGCATCGTCAAAGGCGACCGCCGCGTGCAATACATGTAGGAACGGTAGGCCGGGTTCTAACCCCGGCAACATAGGCCGCAAACAATCGGGGCTTTAGCCCCGGAGAAAAAGTTCATTGAGCGCAGCCGTTTGCCCATCTACAAATGACGTGTCATCCTGAGCGAAGTTTCGCGCGTGAGCCCGAAACGAGTCGAAGGATCTGCGGTTGTTCTTGCACTTGCTTTTCGCTCGTATCAGCACCGCCGATGGGTGGGATAGCAACCAACTATCCTTGAGCTTTGTAACCGGGCACGACTTCAGTCGTGCCGCAAATGGCCTGGAAGAATTTCCGGGCTTTAGCCCCTGAGGGAAGTTTTGCAGCCATCCACACCAAACAAGCCCCTCCGCCTCGGCATTCTCCTCTCCGGCCGCGGCTCCAACTTCCTCGCCATCGCCGAATCCATCCGCACCAAAAAACTCCCCAACGTCGAAATCGCCATAGTCATCTCCAACGTCCCCGAAGCCGGCGGCCTCACCTCCGCACAGGACCTAGGCCTACCCACAGCCCTCTTCGTATCCAAGGGTCGTAAACGCGCCGAACACGATGCCGACGTCCTCGCCTGCCTCCGCGATCACAACGTAGACCTCGTCATCCTCGCCGGCTACCTGCGCCTTCTCTCACCGGAATTCGTAGCCGCGCTCCCCAACCGCATCCTCAACATCCATCCATCGCTCCTGCCCGCATTCCCCGGCCTCGACGCACAACACCAGGCCTTCGACTACGGAGTAAAAATCGCCGGCTGCACAGTCCACTTCGTCGACGAGCATCTCGACCACGGCATCATCATCCTCCAGCGCGCCATCCCCGTCCTCGACAAAGACACAGCCGAATCCCTCTCCGCCCGCATCCTTATCGAAGAACACCTAGCCTACAGTGAAGCCATCGCCCGCGTAGCCAGCGGCCAATACGAAATCCAGAGCCGACGCTACATCAAAAAAATATAGGTTTGGCATCCTGAGCGAAGTTTGGCCACTCTGCGGCCAAACGAGTCGAAGCCGGGGTCCCCAACGACAGTTCTTCGTCGATGGGGTGGGAAGGACCTGAGGTTGTTCTTGCCTTTGCGTTTCGCCCACCCCGCCACCACAATTACTTGCAGGAGAAACCACGCTCCCAAGCCGAATCCGGAAGAAGGCACACAATGAACATACTGTTATGGGTCCTGCAAGCCCTCGCCGCGCTCCTGTACGGATCGTCGGGCGTCATGAAGGTCTTCATGTTCGACAAGATAAGCCACGACGTCCCATCCTTTGGCGCCTTGCCGCGAAAAGTCTGGATGACCCTGGGCATCCTGGAACTCGTATGCACAGTCGGACTCATCGTTCCTGACGCCTTCCATTGGCACCCGCCGCTGACCATCCTCGCTGCCACGCTCCTGGCGGTTGAAAGCCTCTTGTTCATCTGGGTGCACATCAAGTACCGCGAGGTCGCGCCGACAATCATGAGCGCCGTTCTCGGCCTCATCGTAGCGTTCATCGCCTATGGCCGATTGGTTCTGTACCCGATCCTCTAACCCGCTGGCTGTCTCCCAAAGGTCCTGTTCAGGCCTGACACGAAGTTGTCGAAAACGAGACTTTACGGGCGCTTCACAAAAGTTCGTCTGAAAGGGTAATTTCTATTTCATGAGTCGAGCGATCTGCATCGCGGCCTTATTTTCGTCCCTCCTTCTGTTAGCGCAGGAGAAGCCTGCGGGGCCAACCGCCATCAACCCGTTCCCCGATTCGGACTTCACACTCCGCGACCGCGGCGTGAAACCACAGAAAGGTAGGGTCGTGCTGGGCCCAATGGAAAGCGACGGCAAGGGAGGAACTAAAGGCTCCTTCGCGGTATATGGAGGCGCATCCATGATTCAAGTTTTAAGCCTGTCGTTCAGTGGCGACGGAAAGATGTTAGCGGTTGGAAGTACACCCGGGCATGTAGACGTGTGGGACATTGAAAAGCGAACAAAGCTCTTCTCATTAGACGGAGGCACTACGGTTGCATTGAGTCCGGATGGTCGCCTGCTTGCGAAGGATGGAAACGGAATCGAGATTTGCGACGCGGCGACGGGCAAACTGATCAGGAGAATTCCGTGGTCCATCACAACCTCAACTCCAGGCGTTCAGCGAATGATCAAGAAGCTGGAGTTCAATGCTGCGGGAAGCCAGTTGGAGGTCTCCTCAAACGGTGAAAATGATTTAGTTTTCGGTGTTTCTTCCGGCCAGTTGGTAGCCACTCTCACAAGCACTCAGCAGGGGCAGTTTTCACGGGACGGGACGGTCTTTGTTGGCGGCAACGGAAGACACTTAATTGCATGGAGTACGAACGATTGGAGCAAGGTTAGCGATGTGCCGAATGGCCCCGACTACGTCACGCAAATTGCTGCTTTCCCCGAGAAAGACCTCGCGATTGTAGGAGGCCCGAACAGTGCCCGCCTTGTCCATATCAGTTCGGGAGAAGACGTTGCACAGGTGGGATCGGGATACACGAATTTTGCCGCATTCAATCAAGACGGGACTTTGGTTTTCGCCTACACGGGTGGCGGCTTCGGTGTTTGGGATACCAGTGGAAAACAACATTGCCACAAGGAAGGTCTCGGCAATGGCACCGCCGCAATCAGTTCTGATGGTCGCTGGCTAGCCGCGGCAATGGTGGACGGTGGTACGAATGTAGCGATCTGGAATCTCAAAAACCTAACAGGTGTTTGTGGCAGCTCGGCTCCATGACGGACCCGTGACCGCAATTTCTTATATTGTCCGCTTGTCATGTCTCCGCAGATCCTGTGCCCTCACTCGAGGCTGTCTCGTTCAGTTCCACTGAGTGCTTCCACCCGGATGATCCGCGTTCGTGAAAAACGGCGTTTTCGGTAGCTCCGAAGAAGGATACTTTCCGCCCGCCTCGAAAGTGATCCTTTGTGAAACTGCACCTATCGAATATTCAATCGCTGACCGCAGAAAAATTACCTCTCCGACGCAGGCTTTTAGTTACCCTCATCCAAAGGAGGCACGCAATCATGAAAAACCTCTTCGATGCAACGGTGGCAAACGAAGTAAAGACCCGCCTGGGAAAATTGGAGCCGCAAACTGATAGGCTCTGGGGCCAGATGACGGTGGCGCAGATGCTGGCACATTGCGCAATGAGTATGCAGTGGGCAGTGGGAGAACTCGTGCCCGAAAAGGGACCGCTCCCCGCGCGTGTGATGGGGCGTCTGGTCAAGCCAATGGTATTGCGCAACGACGACCTGATGCGAAAGCATTCGCCGACGATCAAAAGCCTCATCGTGACTGGCGAACGGGACTTCAGCAAGGAACGCGAGCAGTTATCAGCGCTGATTGACAAGTTTGTGGCAGGCGGCGCAGCAGCTTGTACAAAGAATCCGCACAGTTTCTTTGGCAAGATGACGCCCGAGGAGTGGTCAATCTTAATGTACAAACACCTCGACCATCATCTGCGCCAGTTCGGCGTCTGACCATTACTAGGCGCGCTTCTCCACAACAACATGCACGCTGTCACCAATGTCCTTATATAACGAGTCGAGAAGTTCCCGCTTGATCGGCAGCTTGTGGCGGCCATCTCCCAACGCCATAAATGAACTCTGAAAGGCCACGCCATCCACGGTCCCAGTAACTTTCACCAGACCGCGAGTCCCGAACACTTCCACAGACAATGGCCAAATGACGTAGGTCCAGCCGCCAGGCTTCTCACTCTTCTGTACTGTGGCATCAAAAGTATGTTTCCCCATGATTTCATTCCTCCTCTGTCGTGCGCGGACGCCCCACTCATTCCCGCATGCAAGCTAAGAGTTAAAAGCTAACAGGCTCTTATCGAGAAACATCCGGGATAAGCGAGAACCTAGAGCGTTTGTCGAAAACGACACCAACAGTGAAAAGAATGTTGGCTAAGAACAAGGTCTGACCATGCCAGTCCGAAAGTGGACTCATCAGCTTTGGCGGCACGCCCACCGAACAAAAATCGATCCACTGAGCCACAAAGAAAATCCATAACAAAGACAACGCCACTTTTCGGTTCCAAAGAGCTAAAAGGAATATTGGATAGGACATGGTTAATGAAAGATCAACAAGCACAGCCCGCAATGTGTCGAATCCAATTCCCAGCACAGCAAAACAGCCAAAGAGGGTCTGTCCGAGAAAAATTATCGCCGCGAGCAAATACAAAAGCAGGCTCATGATGTAACGCGCCTTAGACATTCCTATCCCTTGAGTGACAACCATTCTCCCACCACCAAGCTAAAAGCTAGGAGCTGAAAGCTGCCCCTCCCTCTTCCCCACCACCGCACTCGCCAGACAATTCCCCAGCACATTCAGCATCGTCCGCCCCATATCAATCACCGTATCCACACCCAGGATCAGCAGAATCGGGCCACTCGGCAACCCAATACTCGCCGCAGTGGCCAGCAGCACCACCAGCACGGCTCGCGGAACCCCAGCCACACCCTTACTCGCCACCATCAGCACCAGCAGCATTTCAATCTGCCGCCCCACACTCAGATGAATCCCCGCCGCCTGCGCCACAAACACAGCCGCCATCGACAAATACAAACTCGATCCGGTCAAATTAAAGCTGTACCCCGTCGGAATCACAAACGACACAATCCATCGCGGAACCCCGAACTCCTCCATCCGCTCCATCGCCAGCGGCAGCGCAGCCTCGCTCGTCGTCGTTGCAAACCCAATCGCCGCCGGCTCACCCGCCGCCTGCAAAAACCTCCGCACCGGAATCCGGAAAATCCAAAGCGTCGGCAGCATCACCAGCAGCAGAAACACCGCCAGCCCCGCATAAAACGTGCCTACCAGCTTGGCCAGCGGCAGCAGCGTCCCCACGCCCATCTTCCCCACCGTATACGCAATCGCCGCACCCGCCGCCAGCGGAGCCAGGTACATAATGATCTTCGTCAGCCGGAACATCACCGCCGCCAGCCCCTCCAGCACACCCATCAGCGGCGCACGCTTCTCTTTACTCACCAGCGCCAGCGCCACACCAAACAGCAGCGCAAATACCGCCACCTGCAAAATCTGATCCTGTGCCACAGCCTGCGCAATATTCTCCGGAAAAATATGCAGCACAAACTCCTGCCACCCCTGCGGCACGGCAGCAGCCTGCACAGCCACTCCCGCCTCCGCAGGCACAGCCAACCCCCACCCAGCGCCGCTCAAATTCATCGCCACCGCGCCAATCAGCAGCCCCAGCGTCGTCACCACTTCGAAATAGATCAGCGCCTTCACCGCCACGCGCCCCACGGACTTCAGATCGCTATGCCCCGCAATTCCCGTCGTCATCGTGGCAAACAACAGCGGAGCCACAATCATCTTCACCAGCCGCAGAAACAGGTCCCCCGGCAGCCGCACCTGCGCCGCAACCGCAGGCGCATCCACTCCCAGCTCCACGCCGGCCACCATCGCCAGAAACGTCCACACCATCAGCGAAGGCCGCCGCACCGCAAACACAATCAGCGCCGCCACACCTACCCAGCGCACAGCCACGCCCGTCTCGTGCAACCCCATCAGCCCGCACGCCGCACCAGCCGCCAGCAGCAATACGCCGCCCACAAGCGCAACCCTCTCCAGATAAGCAATCTTCGCCATGCGTCCATCTTACTGAGCAAGGTTCATCCCTTCGGGAACATTCCCGCCCGTCCAAACGTAACAGGAGATATGAAGACCCTCCGGATCGCCGCCGGCCTCGCTATCTTCGCCTGTAACTGGGCTGCCTTTTCTCAGTCGAATGTCGAATGCGGCCAAACGCTGAATGGTCAACTCCAGTCAGGCGCGGTACTCACAATCGACTCACGGCCTGCGGGCATCGAGATAGTCGGCACAGACCAGGAGGGGATTCGTGTCTCATGCAAGGCCGACGACACCTATAGCGCCACTCACACCCATCTTCGCTTGTCTGGAACTCCCTCTCAATCCAAGCTCACCATCGACGGAGAACATCTCAACCACAACAACATCCAGATCCATATCGAGGTGCCTCGCAAGATCAATCTGCGCGCCCAGATGCCAGCCGGGCAAGTAACGGTAAACGAAATCGTCGGAGATAAAGACATCGAACTCTACGCCGGACAGATCACGATCACTGCTGCGCACAAGTGGGACTACAAAAATGTAGATGTCTCCGTCAATATCGGCCAGGTAAACGCACAGGTTTACGGCGAGGACAGCGGCGGATTTTTCCGCAGCATCAAAAAGCAAAACACAGACGGCGAGTACAAACTGCACGCGCACGTAACCACAGGGCAAATTGATCTGCTCGGCAAGAGCCCGCACGCACCGGGGCCACAATAGCACCCGTTCCAATAGCGATTACGTCACCTGCAACCTGTCACCTCTTCAACCCCATCGCCTCCGCAATCACATCCGTATACTTCAACCCCGTCCCCGTATTCAACAACACCACACGATCCGTCTGGGCCAGAAATCGTTCCCTCACCAGCCGCTCATAAGCCGGCATCATGCTCGCACCCTCGGGGCACAGCATCATTCCCTCTTCGCGAGCCCACTCGCCCAGCCCCGCAAAAATCTCCGGATCCGTCACCGCAACAGCCGTCCCGCCACTCTCGCGAAGTATCTTCAACATCACCGCATCGCCATACGGCTTCGGCACTCGCAGCCCCGCAGCCAGCGTCTCCGCGCCCTGCCACATCTGGCTCACATTCGCGCCTTCTTCAAACGCCTTCACCATCGGCGCGCAGCCCGCCGCCTGCACCGCAATCATCTTCGGTCGTTTGCTTCCAGCCTTAACCCACCCCAGCTGCTCCATCTCTTCAAACGCCTTCCATATCCCAATCAGTCCCACGCCCCCGCCCGTCGGGTAAAACACCGCATCGGGATACTCCCATCCAAGCTGCTCCACCAGCTCATATCCCATCGTCTTCTTGCCCTCTACGCGGAAAGGCTCCTTCATCGTCGAAACCTCAAACCATCCCTCGGCATCCTTGCGCTCAGCCACCATCCGCCCGCAGTCGGAAATCAACCCATCCACCAGCGTCACGTGCGCACCATACGCCACCGTCTCCACATAATTGGCAAACGGCACATCCTTCGGCATAAAGATATGCGCCTCCATCCCCGCCCGCGCCGCATACGCTGCCAGCGCGCTCCCCGCATTCCCCGCAGAAGGCGCAGCCAGCTTCTTGAGGCCATAATGCTTGGCCATCGTCACAGCCATAGCCATCCCGCGAGCCTTAAACGTCCCCGTAGGATTTACGCCCTCATCCTTCACCAGTACATTCGGATAGCGCCTGCTCGCCAGCATCGGCGTCCAGCCCTCGCCCAGCGTCACCGGCTCAGCATCCGGCAGGGCCACACTCGCATAGCGCCACATCCCCACCGCCTGCGGATTAATAGCCTCACGCGGCGTCGGCCCCAAATCATACTGCACAAACAGTGACCCCGCCGGCAAGTCACCCTTCTCCACACAAACCGGGCAAACCGTCTGCGGACTCTCCGCGCTCACATGCGCCCCGCAGCGCACGCATTCCAGATAAGCAATCTTCGCCATGCCTCCATCTTATTTTGTCCGCCGCCCCACGCTGCGCTTCTCCGCGCAATCGCATCCGCCGGACGTTGCCTGAGGCCGAAATCTCTCGCGGCCAGAACTAAAATTTCCTGGGCGGCTTGTAGAATCCAGGTCTGGCCGTTCGTCGTTATAGTGAAGGCCGGCCAGAAGCCGGCCGAAAAGATCATTTCAAGGAGAAGACATGCCGCTATATCTGAGTACTATTCAACTCCCCGACAACTTTGACCCTTCCACAGTGGACGAAGCGATGATGCGCGATATGGCCGCGCTCGGCCAGGAGATGGAGGCCGCCGGTGTTGTCACGAAGTTCGCCGGCGGCCTGAGCCCGGCGAGCAGCGCTAAGTCGCTGCGGTTCCAACCCGATGGCGACGTGCTCGTCACTGACGGGCCATATGTCGAGGCCAAAGAACATGTAGGCGGTATCTCGATCGTGGAATGCGCAGATCTCGACGAGGCGGTAGCCTGGGCGCTCAAAGGCGCCAAAGTGTGCCGTGCTTCGGGCGAGGTGCGAGAGATATTCTTCCAACCGTCAGCCGAGTAGCAACTGAGCAGCAGTCCTGAACGAACAGATGAAGGCCGGTGAGCAGCGACGGCGCTGGAACGCTACACGGGAAAGCGCTTCTTTGCGGAGGGAACCCCGCCACGTTCCTTCGAGCTCATCAGCACGCAAACAACGTCGACCGGCATTGTCCTCATTCACTACAAGGTCGCCGGGCCTTTGAAGAACCGACCATAAGGAGCAGCGCAATGCGTTTCATGATGATGGTGATACCGAAAGGATACGAGTCGGCCCCGCCGGATGCCGTTCCTACGGCAGCAGCGGTGGCAAAGATGATGGAGTACAACAAGGCCCTGCAGAAGGCGGGAGTTCTGCTCGCGCTCGACGGGCTGTTTCCGCCCTCGACCGGAGCACGTGTTTCGTATGCGGACGGCAAGGCGACGGTGACAGACGGCCCGTTTGCCGAGGCGAAAGAAGTCGTCGGTGGCTACTGGATTATTCAGGTCCGCTCGCGCGAAGAGGCCATTGAATGGGCCAGACGTGCTCCCATGTCCAACAACGAGGTAATCGAAGTTCGCCAGATTCACGAGATGACCGACTTCCCAAAGGACATTCAGAAGGCGGCTGAAGGCTTTGAAAACCTCACGCACTCGGGCTCGACGGAGTGAAGGACATTCATAAGACGATTGAGGCCGTGTGGAAGATCGAGTCCACACGGCTCATCGCCGCCATTGCTCGAGTCACCCGCGATATCGGCATCGCAGAAGAACTGGCCCAGGACGCGCTGGTGACTGCGCTCGAACTCTGGCCCGAAGAAGGCATCCCCGAAAATCCCGGCGCGTGGCTGATGACAGCGGCCAAACGGCGCGCCATCGATTTGTTGCGCCGTGGCCGCATGCTCGCACAAAAGCACGAAGACATCGCCCGCGAACTTGAAGGTCAACAGCAGCAGCTCGGAGATGCGTTGGAGCACTCACTGGATCAGGTGATCGATGATGACATCCTGCGGCTCATCTTCACCGCGTGTCATCCCGTGCTCACTGTGGAAGCACGCATCGCGCTCACATTGCGTCTCATCGGCGGCCTCACCACGCCGGAGATCGCCCGAGCCTGCCTTGTATCCGAGAAGACAATGGGGCAGCGCATCTTTCGCGCGAAGAAGATCCTCTCGGAAGCGCATGTTCCCTTTGAAACTCCGCGCGGCGACGAGTTGCGCGGCAGGGTAGAGTCGGTACTTCTAGTGGTCTACCTTATCTTCAACGAGGGATACACCGCGACATCAGGAGAGGAATGGATGCGGGCTGCGCTCGCGGAAGAGGCGCTGCGTCTCGGACGCATGCTGGCGCAGCTCTTATCCCGGGAATCGGAGGCCCATGCGTTGCTCGCGCTGATGGAGTTGCAGGCATCGCGTACTGCAGCCCGCCGGGGCAGAAACGGTGAGGCAGTCTTATTGCTGGACCAGAACCGGTCTTTGTGGGACTACGCGCAGATTCAGCGTGGAATGAGTTCGCTTGAAAACGCGCGGAGGCTTGGTGGCGGCGCCAGGCCCTACGCCTTGCAGGCAGCCATCGCTGCATGCCACATGCGCGCCCGCACAGCCCAGGAGACAGACTGGGGCGCGATCGTTCTTCTCTACGACGCCTTGATGCAGACCAGCCCGTCACCGATCGTGGCGCTGAATCGCGCGGTCGCGGTCGGTATGGCGGAAGGCCCGGCGGCTGGACTCGATGCGCTCGATGCAGTGGCCACGCTTGACGGTGGCTCTGCGTTGGCTGGATATCATCTGTTCCCCAGTGTTCGCGGAGACCTGCTGATGAAGATGGGCCGGTTCGCCGAGGCGCGTGAAGAAATCCAGCGCGCAATCACAATGACGCAAAATCTACGGGAGCAGGAGCTGCTGGCGAACAGGCTGAAGCAGATGGACGACGTTCGTGAGTAAGAGTTTCCGGACCAACGTTCGTCCTCGCCTGCCTGTGCGAGAATTGGCCACGAACGGAAACACGATGATCTTTCGTCCAGCTGAATTGTTGTTCGGCCAATCGACGGCTGGACTCGTTCCAGCCATCGCAGCCCCGCTCTCCGCGCCAGTGCAGCCTGCAAAATGATCGATCCAGCTGATCTCGCTTCAGTGGCCAGGGCGTGGTTTGGCGCCCCGATCACGCTCGCTAAAGATTCAGAGCTCAGACCGCTCGCGGGCTCATGCAGTTTTACAACGGACTCGCCCCAGCATATCGACATCACCATTTTCTAGGCCTGTTCTCGTCAGTCCTTACATGGAAGGTGCAATGGACGCAGCAACCGGCGACGCATCGACAAACTTGCGAATTAAGGCGACAGTGTACGCCGGACGTTCTTCCATCAGCCAATGACCGGAACCGGGAACAACTTCCTCCCGCACGTTGTTCGCTACATGGCGCATGATTACTGCCTGAAGCGGCCCGAAGGATTTTTCTCCTCCCACCGCCATGACAGGCATAGTCAGCTTCGTCTGCTCGAAAACCTTGTTATCTTTTGCGTCCTGGGCAAAGGCAGTAAATTGCGCGAACCCAGCCCGCATACCTCCGGGCTGCGCGTACGTGGCAGCAAAGAAATTTCTGGTTGCTTCGTCCGGCTTCCCCGGATCGCCTGTGAAGTCGTTCCATATGCGATCGAAATAGATGCGCTCGCGTCCGGCCACCAGGCGCTCCGCGTCTGGACCGTGAAAGTTGAAATGCCACACTCCGGGATTTTGCAGGATCTCGCTCCAGGGTTCGATTCCCGGGATGGGTGCGTCCATTACCACTAGTCGTTCCACCTTCGTTGGGTAGGTCGCGGCATAGGCATAGGCCACCATGTTGCCGATATCGTGTGCGACGACGAAGGTCTTGTCGTATCCAAGGGTCGTCACGACGGCGCGCATATCCGCGGCTTGCGTCTTTTTGTCATAGCCGCCATCCGGCTTGGAGGATCGGCCAATACCGCGCAGGTCTGGAACAATGACGGTGTGGTCCTTCATCAAGTCGTCTGCGAGAGGTGCCCAGGAATCGCTGTTCTCGGCATAGCCATGAATCAGCAACACAACAGGCCCCGTCCCTCCCCAGCGAACGAAGATATCCGCTCCGGCAGGGCTATGAATTGTCTTCGCCTGGAAGCTGGAGGGTAGCGATGGTTGGCCATGACATTTCATTACGACCACGATGCAGAGCATTGCTGCAAAGGCACGACATTTCATGAAAGCCTCCAGATGTTGCCAGAACGGGATTCCTTTGAAAACCAGAAATCATCTTCGTGGTCGTGCAACGATTACATGTGACCAAAAGATACTTTCGAACCAGCGCCGAGGGCGTCATCCGCTACATGCCCCAAAGACCACGGGTGTATTGACTATAGGACACAAGAAGCCCCTTCGCTGGTAGATTTGTGCTCAGCCTATTGGCTTGGTCCAGGATCATGTCGGAATAGCTCAGCCCACGAGTTTGATCTAAACTTACTCTATGACCGATCGGACGTCGTACATGGCAAACACGCGAGGAATAGCGGTGAGCGTTGAGCCAACTTACCTTGAGACGAGATCATCGCCGGACAGCTCGCAGTATTTTTGGGCTTATCGAGTGATCATCGAGAATCAGGGACGGGAAACGGTGCACCTGCTGAGCCGACACTGGATGATCACGAATGCGCGTGGAGAATTGACCGAGGTCAAAGGACCGGGTGTTGTCGGGGAGCAACCGTTCCTCAAGCCGGGAGAGAGCTTTGAATATATGAGTGGCGCGCCTCTTAACACGCCGTCGGGGATGATGGGCGGGGCTTATCAAATGGAGACTGATAGCGGAGAGCGTTTTGACATTGAAATACCGACGTTCTCGCTGGATCGTCCGAATCAAGACGTATTTCTGAACTGAGAAATAGATGTCGTAAGTTAAGCCGCAGCGGCTCTAGAAACGCAGTTTGGCCTGAAGGCAACAGTTGAGCCAGGGGTTATTCAGCCGGAAAGGCGACTATTAGGCCAGGCGGCGAGAAGCCCGTTCTAACCAGGCCCCCGCCGCCAGCCTCAGCTGTATCTCGTGCATGACGATCGTCAAAACGTCAACTTCCTATTTCGCCTGCACCAGCCCCGCAACAACTGCCGCAATTTTATCGAGTATCTGGTTCCAGCCTTCCAATTGACCGCTATTTTTCGCGCTCTCCATCGGTTCATTTCCAATGTGGGTAAGTTTCGTCTGGCCGTTTCCGAGATCCTCAAAGATGGTCACGTCGTACGCACCGTCTATGGCCTCATGTTCTATTCCTAATTCCGCAGGCTCGATCTTGTTTCCCTTCGAGTCCGAAAAGTACATGTCGGAAACGATCTTCTCGTGCAGAACAATCTCGTGGTATTCAACCGCATTCCAGAACTCCTGCCCATCCGGCGTCTTCATGCAGAAGAGAGATTTTCCCCCAACGCGAAAATCCATCTTGCAAACGGGCGCAGTAAAGCCCTTCGGTCCCCACCACTGCATCACGTACTTCGGGTCTGTCCACGCCTTCCAAACCAACTCGCGTGGGGCATCAAAAACTCGTGTGACAACCATCCGCTCAATTTCGCTAACCGTGTTTTCTGTCATCTCTGACCTCCTCTTTTTTCATTTGATTTACAACTATTTCCAGTTTGTCGAAGCTCTCTTCCCAGAATCGGCGATAGTTAAATGCCCAGTCGCTGACTGTCTTAATCGCCTCTGGCCTAAGCGTGCACACACTCTCTCGTCCACACTTCGTCTTGATCACAATCCGCGCCCGCACCAGGCAGGCGATATGTTTTGAAATCATCTGCTGCGAGAGTGCAAACGGCTCCGTCAACCCATGCACAGAGGCAGGCCCATGTGAGAGTCGTTCGATCATCGCTCTACGGGTGGGATCAGACAAAGCCGCAAATGTTGTATTTAACCTATCCACAACCAAATGGTAGTGGGTTTTCTGCCAATGTCAAGTATGAATTTTGCGATTCCTGTCTGATCGCGACGAATCGTAAATCGCGGAGTCACTCATCGAGGCCTATTGGTACCGATATGTCGCCTTATCATCGGCAACTCCCCGAATCGTCGAAGTATGGCACGCCATTTCGTAACAACATCGGACCTGCTTTTTGCGCGGGCGCCCCATCCTAGGCGCGCCTTTTGCGCCTGGGGTGGAATAGCACTCCCCTCAATCCACCACCACCGATGTCATCCTGAACGTAGCCGTTTTTCATGCGGAGTGAAGGATCTGCGGTTGTCCTTGCCTTTGCTTTTGTGAGTTCTACCACAACCCACGAGCGCCATGAGTAGTATCGAATCTTTTTCACTGATTAGGAATTCGATGAGCTTCCAGTTGTGCGCGCAGGCGATAGGCTCAATTGGTAAACGGAAGAGCGTTTCTCGGTATTAATCTGATTGATCGCCTGAAGTGCGACTTTGCAGGGGCGATAACTGCTGACCTCTTCAGATATGCTGATCGAGTGATCTCTATAAGGCCTTCCTGGCCGTTCTTCGCAATAGCGCTCTATGCATCGATTGGGCTGGCACCGGCACAGAACACGCCCATTAAGAAGGCCGCGATGGAGGTTTGCGCGGACTATTCGGGTGTTGGAGATTTGGTCCAAGCCACTGTCTTTAGCGATGGCTACCAAGTCGTTATCACTCGTCGCTCAGGTCAAACGATGGAACTTAGTGAACGACAATCTGCGTCGGCTACACGTGCAGTCTCCAAATGCCATCTCGCTATATCTGCCAATTCTGAGAAGGCTGGGATTGCTTTCGCGACGGCGTCGGGCATCTTTGTGCGGTTGATCGATCTATCCCGAGGCGAATTCGCACAAAGCGTCGAAGTTGCTCACGTATTTCCCATTCAGTTCGATATATATGGGCTGGGGTTCATCGGTCGCACCAGCCAGTTAGCCATCTCTCAAGCTCACTACCAGCCGACAGGCGAACCGGAAATCATCACTCAACAAGTTAACAGTTCAGGAATCCTGGAACAGGATAGACACCGCGCCACAGGCTATGCCTACAGCGAGATCTATGCGTCTTCCTATGATTACGGAAGAGACCGCGTATGGTTTTTGTGTCCCCCGGTATCCGCCAGAATTGATAGACAACCGCGATGCACACTCACTTCTGCTTCTCTTACTTCAAATGATGAGCCTGCTTTAGAGGTTCCACCACCGCCCGACGATAGAGTAATCGGCAGTGGTCAACCGAACCTTGGGTCACCGTCTGATGACTCTATTGCGATGCTCGCATGGCACCGACTTTGGGTTTACAGCTTTGCTTCTAAAGCATTCCGTCAGATGAATACCCCGGAGACGGCCCGTCACATTAGATGGTCTGAATTTCCTAGGGCACCGAAGTTCACAGCAGACGGTCGCTATGCAGCTATACCCGTCGACATGTCACATGGATTCTTATTTGAAGAGGGCGGAGTATCCCATGGCACGAAGATATTGTTGGTGGACATGAACGCTCTCTCGATCATTGAGACAGTCCAACCAGAGCACGAGCAATCTTTAGTGGACTTCGCAGTGCGCAATGACGGAGACTCGCTAACATTGGCTACCAATTGGGGCAAAGATTGGCAGGTATCGAGGACGCCACTTGCGCGCCCTCTAAAGTGACATGGCGCCGAGCTCGGCATATGCTCGACTTTGCGTCGCCAACTCGAGTTCAACCTCACCTCTTAGAGCGTCAACTTCGAAAACCATCCGAATCAGTAACGAGAAGTCGGGCTTGACGCCAGTGATCATTCCTGGCGGCAAGCCCGTTTACCGGCACCAAGCTCAAATTGTGCAAACGTAGTAGTGATCGATCAACCGCCGGACCTTGCCCGCACACTCTTCTCCAAAGCCGTTTTCTGAACTTGGTGGCTGCGTGTGTTGGGCCATTGGCAGTGCAATTTCATCGGACACGTCATGGATCAGGAATGTGTTTGGCCCCCCGGCGAGTCCGACGGACCAGTCATAAACGACGAAGCTTTCATCAGTCGACCTTGGCGAATTGCCAAGCTGACCGACTCCGAAGCCTGCTGTGAGCCCAAGATGTACAAAATCTGCGCCCCAGTTGATCGGTCGCCACAACAACACAGGGAGGACAAGTATCAAAAGGACCGAGGCTCCTCTTCGCGGGCGTTTCCTGATGACGCAATAAACAGCTAAGGCTAGGATTACGATTGCGGCTACCCCGTAACCTAGCACTGAAAGCGGGATTAGGACAAAGCTGACCGAACCCGGAAGCTGGCAGAGGATCGTCAGTACGGTAACCATCGTCAGAGACATGATCGCCGGTTTGAGCGACAAGCCATCCTGCCCCGTGAGGGTGCCTTTCAGATCCATGAAGTTAAAGATAACCGTTCTCGTGACCTTGCTCACCCAAACATGTTCAATCGGTATCGGTAAGTCAGCTTATCGTCAGCGACGCCCCGAATCGTCGAAGTATGGCACGCCATTTCGTAACAACATCGGACCTGCTTTTTGCCTTTTCCGTGGCCTCTTTTTTCCTCTTTCGCGTGATCTTTGTTTTCTTGTCAAGAGGCAAATCAAAAAATAATTTCTAACTCATTGATTCTAAAGCGCAAAAAACTTCGTCCAGTTTGCACATAATTAAATGCCGATTTCGTATCATTGAAATAAGCAGAAAAAACAGAAGCCTTGGACGCCTCTTCGTGGGGAACGGAGACGTGCGTCCGGGGCTTTCTGTTTTTCAGCTCCGCCGCGGCCACCCGTTGCCCGCAACCACGGTTCCTCGGGCTTGCACGGCGGACAAATTCTGATCCCGGCGCTTCTGATAGCCACAGGGCTTCGCGCCGGGACGAAAAGAGGAATCCTCGTCATGGCAAATATCTTCGTCAGCATAGAAAAAGGCATCGAAATCGGGGCACAGGACGCCCTCAAGTGGGTCTCCGGAGCCAGCAAAGCGCTCACCGTCGCACCCACCGTCGTTGCCGCTCTCGGCACCCTCTTCGGTCAGATTGAAGCGCCAATCGCCGACGTGGCCGCCGCAGCCGTCAACCCCCTCAATATCTCGCTCGACATCCAGACCGTCAACGACCTCAAGACCGTCTGGCCCGACATCAAGCAATTCCTGACCTCCATCGGCGTCAAGCTCTAGCCTAGGGCGGCACGAAATCGGGTGCCCCATTCATGCGCGGCTTTTCGCGCATGGGTTGGGGTGGCACTCCCGTCCGCTCTGCCATGAAGGCTTGTCATCCTGAACCAAGCCGTTTTTCAGGCGGATCGGGGTCCCCACGGACAGGTCTTCGTCCGTGGGGTGAGGGAGTCGAAGGACCTGCTTTTGTCTTTTCTGTCAGCTGCAACCTGTAACCCGGAGCATTCCAATGAATCCACTCATCACCAACATCTGGAACCACCCGCGCACCTCCGCCGCCGGCCTTCTCATCGCCGTCGTCAGCATCGGAGGCGTTCTCTCCCAGCAGGGCGTAACGCTGGGCCATGCCGGAACCGGCACCGTCGTCACCCTCGCCACAGCCATCGCCTCGGCCCTCCTCGGTCTGCTCGCCCGCGACCCCAATCAGACGTCGGGCCAGTCGTCCGTGAATCGCATCGCAACAACTTAGCCGCAATAAAGAGGGGGGAGGGGGACCCCTCCCCCACCCCCATTGCACTCAAAGTTGTGCAAAAGACAACTGCCCAGTTGCACAGTCCCGAAATGAAGATTGCATAAAGATTTCTATAAGAACTGTGCGGCTGGCCGTAATCAACACAAAATAAATACCTTCAGAATCAGAGTTGCACAGGATAACTGAGGCAATCGTCCAAAATCGAACAGCTATGTATTTTGACTCTTCGCCTCACCCAGCACCAGCTTCACCGTCATCTGCTTCCGTCCGCGCACCACCGTCACGCTCACCGTATCGCCGGCCTGGTGCTTATCCATAATCGCGTTGATGTCCTGCGGATTCGTCACCTGCTGCCCATCAATCGCCACAATCAGGTCGCCGCCAAGGATGATCGGCTGATTCCCCAGGTACCGCTGCTGCGTGCCGCCATGCAATCCGGCCTTCTCCGCTCCGCCGCCTGGAATTACTCTCTGAATCAGCACGCCGTAATCCGCCGAAAGGCCCATCGCCTCGGCCAGATCCGGCCCGATCGGGTAGCTCAAAATCCCCAGCTCCGGCCGCCGCACATGCCCGTACCGAGTTAAATCCGCCAGCACCGCTTTTGCCGTGTTGATCGGAATCGCAAACCCGATGCCCGAACTCTGCTCCGCGCCATTGGAAGCAATCATCGTGTTGATCCCAATCACCTCGCCCCGCGAGTTCAGCAGCGGCCCACCCGAGTTGCCCGGATTAATCGCCGCATCCGTCTGGATCGCATCCTCAATCGGCGCGCCCTCGCCGCCGCGTATGCTCCGGATGGAGCTGATGATTCCGCGCGTCATGGTTCCGCTCAACCCGAAGGGATTGCCAATGGCATAGACCTTCTGTCCCACAGCAAGATCCGTTGAATCCGCCAGCGTCACCGGCTGCAGATTCGGCGCATTGATCTGCAACAACGCCAGATCATGTGTCCGGTCAGAACCGATAACCGTCGCCGAATACTTGTGCTTGTTGCTCAGCTGCACTTCAATCCCGCGGTTCGCCTCCGCCACCACGTGATAGTTCGTCAGCACGTGCCCCGCGCGATCCAGAACGAAGCCCGAACCTTGACCCTGCTGCGGCACCGCACCGTAGAAAAAATTAAAGGTCAGGTTCGTCGCCGTAATATTCACCACGCTCGGCAACACCCGCTTATAAATGGCGATATTGTTCTGCTCTTCGGTGTCATACTCCGGCGCGGCATGCGCCTCAGTCAGCTCCAGCGGTGAATTACCGCCGCTCGTCTTCAGCAGTCCCAACGAACGCAGATCGCCCGAAACATGCGCCGTCACGTACCAGAAGCCGCCCACCAGCAGCAGAATCAAAAGAATTCGGCGCAATCTCATCCCTCGTACCTCGAAGCAGTCATTTGTAACTTCATCTAAATTGTAATGAACCCACTATATTGAACCCAGTTTTCATGAGCCAGATGCGCTCTCAGCTTTCAGCATCTGCCATACTTCCGCCACTCGCGATTCCAACGCCCCTTTATCGCCCGCATTCTCAATCACAAAATCCGCCCGCGCAATCTTTTCAACATCCGGAATCTGCCGGCTCATCCGCACCCGCGCATCAGCCTCAGCCCCAACGCGGCACGCATCATCTTTTCCAGAGCAAACCCGCTCCACATACCGCGCAATCTTCACCGCATCCGCCGCCGTCACCACAATCACGCGATCAAAGCGGTTGCGCCAATCCGCAAGCACGCCCTCTGATTCACCACGCGCCCGCGCATCGCGCTCCACCTCAAAGATCAGCGCCGACTCAACAATTGCCACAGCCTTCGCATCCCGCGCAAAGATTTCTTCTATCCACTTGCGCTGCGCCGCAATCGCCGCCGGATGCACAATCGCATTCAGTTCATTCAGCCGACCGCCACGAAACGCCATATCTGCCAGCTTCGCTCGATTCAGCCGCCCATCCGTGCCCACAACATCCGCACCGAAAACACGCACAATCTCTGCATACACTATCTGGCCCGGCTCCATCAGCGCGCGCCCCATCTCATCGGCCTCGATGACGTGGGCGCCCAGTTCGCGCAGCAGAGCCGCAACTGTTGTCTTACCGCTGCCCAGCCCGCCAGTCAGGCCCACACGCAACATGTGCTAGAGTCCTCGCCGCATCCGGGCCGCCCGCACCGTGTTCGACATCAGCATCGCAATCGTCAGCAATCCCACGCCACCCGGGACCGGCGTATACGCCCCCGACACCTCAAAGGCCGCTGGATGCACATCGCCTATCACCACGCTTCCACGCTTGGCAAACGCCGCCTCACGCTTCGCATTCCCTGCAAAGAACTTTTCAAACTCCGCCGGATCCGTGACGCGATTGATGCCCACATCAATAATCGTCGCACCAGGCTTCACCATCTCCAGCGTAACGAAGCCGGGCCGCCCGATCGCCGCCACAAGAATATCCGCCCCGCGTGTCACCGCAGCCAAGTCGCGCGTCTTCGAGTGGCAAATCGTAACCGTCGCATTCTCATGCAGCAGCAGCATCGCCGCCGGCTTGCCCACAATATCGCTGCGGCCCACCACCACAGCGTTCGCGCCAGCAATCGGAATTCCGCTGCGCTTCAAAATTTCAATCACTCCCGCAGGCGTGCACGGAGCCAGTGCCGGACGCCCCGCCTGCAGCCGTCCCGCATTCACAGGGTGGAATCCATCCACATCCTTCGCCGGGTCAACCGCATCCAGCAGCACCTTTGCATCCACCTGCTTAGGCAACGGAAGCTGCACGAGGATCCCATCAATATCGTCACGGGAATTCAACGCAGCAATCAAGTCCAGCATGTCTTCTGTCGTCACCGTCTCCGGCGGCGTAATCAGATCGCTGTATAACCCCAGCTCCTCGCAGGCCTGTACCTTGCTGCGGACATAAATTTCAGACGCCGGCACATGTCCCACCAGCACCGCCGCCAATCCAGGACGCACTCCGCGCCGCGCCAGCTCCTTTACTTCTTCCGCAACTTCCTGCTTGATCTGGGCCGCAATCGGGGCTCCATCGAGAATCTTCGGCATTGTTCAGGCTCCAGCACCCATCCTAAATCGCCGCATGAGCTCCAATCTTGAGGGGAAACACTCTCGCCCGTCTCAAGGCGTATCGGGCGCAACTCTGCTACACTAACCAAGGCGCGTCGAAGGGCCTTGTGGCATATACCAGGAGCCGCGGTTCTTAAGGCAGCGCAATCTGCAAAGCAAGTTCGGGGAGTGGCTCAGCCTGGTAGAGCACCTGGTTCGGGACCAGGGGGTCGGAGGTTCGAATCCTCTCTCCCCGACCATTCATATAAAGGGCTTGAGCCCGCCAGCAAATCTTTAAATTTTCACTTGCATTAGACTCGGCCGTACTGCGTCTCCTCCTTATCCTTCTGCTTAAGCAGCACACGGGCATTCATCTTCTTTACTTCCAACTTGGCATATGGGTTGTACGCCCCTCTTTCGGAGCGTTGGGATTGGCGTGAACACAAAGAATGCGGCATTGCCAGTTCCCTACTCTTGGCTATATCCGCTAGTGCATGCTTCACAACTCTCGCAGATTTGTTATCAGTGTGAGAGTACCCCCAGATATCCTCCAATTCGCGCTTTATTGCTCCCCGAACTCACCAACTGTATGAATGCGAGAGCATCATTACCCATTCGCCGGTTGAGGTAACTGTCGTAAATCGCAACGTTGAGATAAGCGAGGGATATCTGGCCCTTAGACGGTTGGTAGTTTACAAATGCCTTGACATTGTCGTTCAGATATCCAGAGCACTTGGCAAGCCGCAGGCGATTGTCAGAGATTGTCCCGAGCCGAAAAATTGGAGGGCCCGCGATTCATCGCGTTGTTTTTACTCGAGGGGAAGATTTCAGGATGGTCCGTGCCAAGCACAGAGTTTTGGAGGGCCCGTATCGCTTATGGTTCAGTGGAAACGCTAGGAACTCTGCGAGAAAACCTTTGGGCAACTTCCCATAGAAAATCTCATCGGCGTCTTTATATTTCGGCAGACATCAGCGGACATGCAACAAATCTATCTTGAAATTTAAAACAAGTGAAAACGGTTTCTCACCGGATTTCACATGCAATCATGCCTTGCAATTGATTGCTAGTTTTTCAAGAACAAAATGTCACCTTCCTGCGCGCCCCTATAAGTAAGTATAAAGCTAAATCTTTATTAATTTTTTAGTAATACGGCACGCAATAACTACTTCGGAACAACCGAGGAGCTAGTTCCTGCATCTCTAACCTCTCGCTCTTGTTTTTGATCATGTATGTCTATAATATGTATGAAAACAATACAGCGAGTCGGAGTTATCTGTATAAAGGATACGCTGATCCGCAATTTAAAAAAACTTCAAACTCAATGATGTATTTGGAAATGAAGTTGCATTCCATCAACGCTGGTATCTCTTTGTGTGTTGCATTTCTGCAAGTACGATTTAAGATCGATGTTTAAACAATTCTTTCCGGGCCATGTGGGATGAAAGGACCTTCTCCATCGTTCTGCGAAACAAAGAAAAGTGCAAGGGCAACATCGTGTTGGCAAGATAAACGGCAATCGGAAGTATGGCTCACCGGGTTCTTGTTTTGTGTGTAGCAACCGATGAAGTAAGAAAGCAGAACGTTTAAGAAGCTAAGGTTCATTTTAAGGAGAACTTGTGGCCACTGATCTTTCTTCCATGCATGTACGCATGCTTTTGTCAGAAGAAGGTAAGACTTATGCGGCATGGGAATTGCCTGAGCCGGTATATATACAGCACCCGGATGTTCCATGGGAGTCTTGGCGTTATCGTTACGCGAAACGAGCTGTCGATGTTCTAGGCGCGTCCGTAATGCTTATGTTTTGCGCACTCCCGTCAGTCGCAATTGCAGCCGGGGTCCGTCTCTCCTCAAAAGGACCTGTTTTTTATCGGGAAGAACGCATCGGCCGCGGAGGCCTCCCTTTCCGGATCTGGAAATTTCGCTCTATGCGGCCGAAAGGCACCGGGAATACGGCCTGCGACGTGGATGGTCAGTGGCGCATTTCCAAGGGCAAGTGCGGCCCGGCGGACCCGCGTATAACGCGTTTCGGCGAATTTCTGCGTAAGTGGAGCCTCGACGAACTGCCGCAGCTGATCAATGTACTGCGTGGCGAAATGTCGCTGGTGGGACCGCGGCCCATTATTCAATCTGAAACCGGCTTCTACCGCGACCTGCTCCCGTTTTATCTGGCGGCAACGCCGGGGCTGTCAGGACTGTGGCAAGTTTCCGGACGCAGCACGCTTGATTACGAAAAGCGAATCAAGCTGGATGCGTTCTATATGCAGACGTGGAGTCTGACTACGGACTTCTATCTGATCGCACGCACCGTATCCGCCGTATTGAGTCAGGCAGGAGCCTGCTGATCCGCATTTACGCGTGATATTGCGGTCCGATACCACATGCACGACAAAGACCTCCCGTTCCAGGAGGTCTTTTGTCGTGATGATCCGCCATCTCTATAGAACATTGATGGCAGCGGCGCCCAGCGCAAGCTGCGAAAAGATTTGCGTCCAGTCCATAAAGGTGCGCAATTTGGTCATACGCAGCGTCTTGTCTGGCACAACGATAGTATCCCCTGGGTTCAGCTGTAGTTGATCAAATGTACTTGCACTCAACGCGCCAAAGGTTTTCCTCACCGTGGGCCGGCTAACCACAGAGCCGTCGGCGCGGATGATGAAGCTGTAATGAGAATCTGCGTTGCGGTTCGGTCCACCGGCAAGCCGCAGATAATGTCCTACTGTCTGGCCTCCCTGATAGACAAAGGAGTTCTGGTTGTAAACCGCACCCACTATATTGATAGTCGCCGGAGTAGCAGGCACTGTAAACCGGTCGCCATTCTCCAGCGCTAATGCAGGAACATCCTCGATGGTCTGATTGACCGCTTTGAACTGCAGCACAATTCTGCCCGTGGCACGAATCTGGCTAAGACGCCCAATCAACTCCTGTGTCACTTCCCGCGAGGCCGCTACATCAAGAGAATTTGATGCGCCGCTCCCGGCAACAGCAAGCTGCTGCGTCCCGCGATTCGACTCCGTACTGACCGTCTGCACGTATTCATCCAGGCGCTGCTGCTGCAGCTTGCGTGTCGACTCGCGATCGAATTCCGAGCCATAGAGATAGGCGTTCTTGGTTAGACCTCCAGCGCGGCGGGCCACATCGCGCAGCGTTTCACCAGGCTTGACACTGTAAATGCCCGAGTGAACGAATTCGCCTTCAAGGTCTACATACTTGGTCTGCTCATCCAGAGGAACCTGAATGTCGCTCTGGGAAAAGATAGTGACCGTATCTCCCTGTTCGAGAGCCAGGTTCTGAGTGGCATCATGTTCCAGCACCAGCTTGCCCAGATCGAAGGCAACCAGACTCGTCCTCATCGTATTGGGATCTCTACGCTCAATCACCGCGTAGTCCCAATTGATCTCCTGCGGTGTCAGCCGTACGGTATTCCGCTTGATTGTGGGTTCCTCTACAGGCATGAGTCCGTGGCTGATCTGCGCGGCAACAGACCCAGAGCCCCCCATCGATCCTTGCCTGGCGCTCCCTGGCTGCTGGTTGTTCTGCAGGTCATCGGGTAAAACTCCCTGCGGATAATTCTGCGGAGAACTCTGTTGGTAATTCTGCGGATAATTCTGAGAATTACTTTGCAACCCGTACGGACCGTAGAGCCCATACGGAGAATTGATGGCATTCTGAGGATTCTGCACTCTCCCAGTTGAATCCCGTAGTGGAATAGGCTCAGTTCCTGTCGGGCTGCGTTGAGTGGAGATAAACGGCTCGAACTCAGGCGCGGGCAGGCCTAGAAGGCTCCGCTGCCACCAGTATTCGCGGCTCAGCAACGAGGCCCGGTCGGGAATCAAGTCACTTAAATGCATTCCCTCATGCCAACCGAAGCGTCCAGGATTAGCCACATTGCCGCGCAGTATCACTGTCTTCTGATAGGCGGGCACAATGGGATAGATGCGCACAATATCCCCCTCCGCCAGCGGAGTCGCTAGACCAGCCACATCGAAGCTTGCTTCCATAGCCTGGCGGTATTGGTGATTGTCCACACGTTCAATGGAGATGCGCGTCTGGGAAGCGGTAGTGCTGGTCTTCCCCGCTGCTTCAATCAATGCGCCCAGCGTATCTCCCTCGCGGAGTTCGTAAATGGCTGGCGCGCGGATGCTACCCGTAATCGCAGCCTGCGGTCCCGCCGGAGGAACATAGAGCACATCCTCTGGTAGAAGCCGCACATCCTGCGATTTATCGCCGTGAATCAGCAGCGCATATAGGTCGAAGTCCGCTACCGTCTTTCCGGCGCGCTTTAGTTCAATATGGCGCAGCGATCCTTGTGGAGCAGGTCCGCCACTGGCGAACAGCGCGTCCACCAGCGTGCTGACTGCGCTGATGGTATAGACACCGGGGCGTCGAGCCACGCCCGTCACATAGATCTGCATCTGGCGAATACGGCCAAGGTCGACGGAGAGATCAAAGTTGCGAAATATTTTACCGACTGCCTGGCGCAGATGCAGATCGAGAGCCGAGAAAGGCTGCCCCGCTACGTGCACCTGGCCTACCTGAGGAAGATAGATATTCCCCGAGCGGTCCACCAGAAGGTTACCGGTGTAATTGATCTGTCCCCAAATGCGCACACGCAGCTCATCATCCGGTTCAATGACATATTCAGGAGTGGCAGGCGCAAGGTCATTCGGAGAAAACGTTGTAGGAACATTGCGAAACAGATTGGCGCCATAAATCGGGAGCATCTGCCCGGTGGTGGCCGCCACAAAACGCTGGAACTCCGTTGGCTGATCCGGCGGCAACTGTTGGGTCTGCCGGTTGCGGTTTCCCTGCTGTCCGAGAAGATTTCCCTGCCCAGCACTCTCCTGCCCGGGAACACCTAGCGTCTGCGGACCCTGCAGGCCGGGCTGCTGACCCCGTATTTGCTGCTGCAGATTCGGTTGCTGCTGGCTCCCCTGCTGGTTTTGAGCGCAAGTGCCGTTGGCAATATCCGCTGGGTCAGCGCAGTCTGAGGAGGAGTAAGGCGACTGCTCGTCTGACGGATAGCCATTCGGATAGCCATTCGGAGTCGAATTTTGCGAAAACGATGCGGGTAAGCCGAGAAGCGGCAAAAGCGCTGCAAGTACATACAAATGCGGCTTTTTCAACATAGATATATCCTAATGCCCTATAGCGGGATTCGATCCGCCGCACCCATTGGTATGCCTTTCAAGGGGCTTTTTATCAAGTAAAGACACCCTGTACGCAAGCTGATCGTGCACGGTTGCTCGGATTCCGCAATAAACATTTAAAATATCTGCTTCGCATAGCTTCGCGCCAGATACATGGTGCCATTTTGGGATGCCCAGACTCATAGCTTGCAATAGCAGAACCGGGCGCTCACGCCGGAAGCGGCAAGCAGTTGCGGCCCTGTAAGATGCTCATAGATGCAGGTGGCACACCGATGGCAATCGGCGGTATGCATTCGCCTGGCCCTATGCTCGAAGACGCTAAAAAGGGATGACTTATACGACAGGAATGAATAGAAGTGCTACAAACGAGCCTGTTCTGGTTACCGGTGGCGCAGGTTTCATCGGATCCAACTTCGTTTTGCAGTGGGTGCGGGCGGGCGGCGCAGCCATCAACCTGGATCTTGAGACCTACGCGGGCAACCCAGCGAATCTGAATGAGCTGAATGGCAATCCTCGCCATCTTCTCATCCGCGGAGATATCTGCGACGCCATGCTTGTCCGGTCCCTGCTAGCTCAGCACCAGCCGTGCGCCGTGATTCATTTCGCTGCGGAAAGCCACGTGGACCGCTCCATCGTCTCGCCAGGCGAGTTTATCCGTACGAATGTTCAGGGAACCTTTACGCTACTGGAGGAGGCCAAGGCATACTGGCAGGCACTGGGCGAAAGCCGGCGCGATCAATTCCGCTTCCTGCATGTCTCCACCGACGAAGTATATGGATCGCTTGCGCCGGATGATCCTGCTTTTACTGAAACCACGCCCTACGCGCCGAATAGCCCCTACGCAGCCTCAAAAGCAGCTTCGGACCACCTTGTCCGCGCCTACTTTCACACCTACGGTCTGCCTGCGCTCACAACCAACTGCTCCAATAATTACGGTCCCCTGCAGTTCCCGGAGAAACTGATTCCGCTCGTGATTCTGCATGCGCTTGAGGGCAAGCCGCTGCCGGTTTACGGTGATGGCGCCAACGTGCGTGACTGGCTCTTTGTCGGCGACCATTGCTCCGCGATTCGTACGGTGCTCGAGCACGGCAGGCTGGGCGAGACCTACAACATCGGAGGCAACAGCGAGCGCAAAAATATTGAAGTGGTGCGCGCCATCTGCGCCTTGCTCGATGAATTGCAGCCAGCAGCCAGCAAGCACGAGGAATTAATCACCTTTGTAAAGGATCGCCCCGGGCACGATCGCCGCTACGCCATCAACGCCGAAAAAATCCGCAGTGAGCTCGGCTGGCAACCTTCCGTCAGCTTTGAACAGGGCCTGCGTCAAACCGTCGAGTGGTACCTTGCCAACCAAGCATGGGTCGAAAATATCCGTACCGGAGCATATCGGGAGTGGATTCAGCGCAACTACGAAAAGAGAGAAGGGAAATGAAAGGCATCATCCTCGCCGGCGGCTCCGGATCGCGTCTTTACCCGGTCACGCATGTGGTCTCCAAGCAGCTTTTGCCGGTCTATGACAAGCCGATGATTTATTACCCTCTCACCACGCTTATGCTTGCGGGTATTCGAGAGATTCTCATTATCTCCACTCCCGAAGACACAGGACGCTTTGCGCAGTTGCTCGGAAACGGAAGTCAATGGGGTCTAAGCCTGAGCTATGCAGTGCAACCAAGTCCCGATGGTCTGGCGCAAGCATTCGTGATCGGTAAGGACTTCATCGCCAACGACACGTGTGCGCTCGTGCTGGGCGACAACATCTTCTACGGTCAGTTCTTCTCCTCGCAGCTCAAAAATGCAGCCGCCATTGAAGACGGCGCCACTGTCTTTGCATATCGCGTGCAGGACCCTGAGCGCTACGGTGTCGTCGAGTTCGACGCAAACGGCCAAGCCGTCAGCATTGAGGAAAAGCCCGAGCATCCCAAGTCACACTACGCCGTCACCGGCCTCTACTTTTACGATCACCGGGTCGTTGAGATGGCCTCGGAGCTCCGGCCCTCGCCGCGCGGAGAGCTTGAGATTACCGACCTTAACCGTCTCTATCTCGAAGCGGGCAAGCTCAGTGTGCAGGTGATGGGTCGCGGCATGGCATGGCTCGACACCGGCACGCATGACTCGCTCTTTGAAGCAGCACTCTATGTACAGGCCATTCAGCACAGGCAGGGGCTCAAGATCGCCTGTCCGGAAGAAATAGCCTATCGGCTCGGCTACATCAGCGCAGAAGACCTGAAGCGCCTTGCGCACCCAATTCGCAAGAATGGTTATGGCCAGTACCTACTCTCGCTTTGTGACGAGATTTACCCCGCAGCGGAGGATAGCGGATTATGAAGATGGTCGAAACCGAGTTGCCTGGCGTTTGGCTTATTACACCGAGCATCTTCAGCGACAATCGCGGATCTTTTCTTGAAACATGGAACCTGAAGCGTTTTGAAGACTACGGCCTGCCCATCCACTGGGTGCAGGATAATTTTTCCGTTTCCAACCGCAACGTAATTCGCGGCATTCACTATCAGATCATTCAGCCACAGGCCAAACTGGTGCGTGTTACGCAAGGCGCCGTACTGGATATTGCCGTCGATCTTCGCCGCGGCTCGCCGTTTTTCGGTCGCCATGTCACTTTGGAGTTAAGTGCGGAAAATGGCCATATGGTCTATATCCCGATTGGCTTCGGACATGGCTTTGCCGCACTCACCGAGACTGTGGGCTTCGCCTACAAAGTCACCGATTACTACTGTCCGCAAGGCGAGCGCACGATCGTCTGGAATGACCCCCAACTGAATATTCCGTGGCCTGTCTCTGCCGATGACGCCATCGTCTCCGCCAAAGATCGGCTGGGCAGCGCGCTCACCGATGCCGAGGTCTTTCCATGAGCGGACCGCGCATCCTGCTACTGGGTGCAAATGGTCAGCTTGGCCATGAGCTCACGCACAGCTTCGCAAGCGCAGGAGAGCTCGTTGCACAGGATCGCCACACTACCGATCTCACCTCGGAAGAGCAGCTGCGTGCCGCCATCCGCGCTGCAGATCCGGATCTAATTCTGAATGCAGCGGCCTATACCGCTGTCGACCGCGCCGAATCCGAACCCGAACTCGCACATGCCATAAACGCGCACGCTCCCCGCGTTCTGGCTGAGGAAGCTGCGCGTTGCAATAGCCTTCTTGTGCATTACTCCACGGATTATGTCTTTGACGGCTCAAAAGCAGGCCCCTGGTCGGAGGAGGATGCGCCCCATCCGCTCAATATCTATGGCGCATCCAAGCTTGCCGGTGAAGAAGCCATTCGCCAGGTCGGCAGCAAGCATCTCATCTTTCGCACTAGCTGGGTCTATGCGCCGCACGGCCGCAATTTCCTGCTCACTATGCTTCGTCTCGGTCAGGACCGTGACCGCCTCAGCATCGTCAATGATCAGATCGGTGCTCCTACGACGGCGACAGCGCTCGCCCAGGCAACACGCTCTATCACTGACGGCATATTTGCATCGCAGTTCGGCACGGCTCAGCAATGGTCTGGTCTGTATCACATGAGCTGTGGCGGCCACACCTCCTGGCACGGCTTTGCAGAGGCCATCTTCACCCATGCTGAAGAGTTGGAGCTTCTCCATAAAGCAAAGCCGCAGGTTATTCCCATTCCATCTTCGGAATATCCCACCCCCGCCCGACGCCCAAAAAATTCAATTCTCTCGAATCGCAAGTTGCAGCAGACCTTCGGAATCGAGTTGCCGGATTGGCACTCTGCGTTGCAGACAACGCTGCTCAGTATGCAGGATAAAAGCAGTTTTACCGCAGGCCGGTAAGCCACTGAGGATCGTTAAAACATTCAACGTGAATGGAGTTCATTCTCATGCAGATGATTCGCAAAGCCTCCTTTATCTTTCTTCTGATGCTTTCTCCTACGCTTTTTGCTCAGGCGCCACAGGCTCTCACGCTGCAAGGAGATTATGAGTTCACTCACGATCCCTCCATCGCACGCGAGGGTGACACCTACTATGTCTTTGCCACGGGGCATGCTCCGGGCGGTGGTCAGTTCGCCGTTCGCTGCTCGCACAATCTCACGGAATGGAAGCTGTGCGGCCATATCTTCAATGAGATTCCGGAGTGGATTCGTAATGTCAGTCCAAAGACAAAAGAGCTATGGGCACCTGACGTCTCCTACTTCAATGGAAAATTCCATCTGTACTATGCTTATTCCGCCTTCGGTGTAAACACCTCTGGTATCGCGCTCGCAACAAACGAAACCCTAGACCCCACAAGCCCGAAATATGCGTGGAAGGATGAGGGTCTGGTTCTGAAGTCCATAGAAAACGATGATTTCAACGCTATCGATCCCAATATTGTGCTCGATAGCAAAGGGCAACCATGGCTGAGCCTGGGAAGTTTCTGGGGCGGAATCAAGATGCGGCGGATCGATCCTGCCACAGGGAAGCTCGATCCTGCCGATAGCACTGTCTATTCGCTGGCTTCTCGCGTGCGCCCCGCAAACCCTGAGCCAGCCAGGCCCGGCCTGCCTTCCGATTGGCAGGCCATTGAAGCGCCATTCATCGTGCATCATGGAGACTTCTATTACCTCTTTGTCTCCTTCGATCTCTGCTGCCGGGGAACAAAGAGCACCTATCGCACCATGGTCGGACGTGCAAAAAAAGTGACCGGCCCGTATCTCGACGCGAATGGCACACCCATGCTGCAGGGAGGCGGAACGGAACTACTCAAGGCCAATGGGCGCTGGCTCGGGCCCGGCGGAGAATCCGTCTTGCAGCGTCCGGAGGGTGACATCATCGTCTTTCACGCCTATGACGCAGTCACAGGTAGACCCGCCCTGCAGATCTCCACTCTCACCTGGGATCTTGGCTGGCCGCATGCCGCTCTTCAGGAGCCGTCAAAATAACGGTCCAGCAGTGCGTACCTCTACCAGAGAAAGGTGCCGACAGAGTCACCACTCAACGTAGCGGTAAGGCTGTCTCCGTGAGAGCGGATCTGAAACGTCTGCGAACGGCGCCCCGGATTGGCCACGATCAGCACATGCTTTCCATCCGGAGTCTTGAAGGCAACATCAGGAAGTCCCGAAGTTGAAGTCGACCAAATGCGCACCGATCCCGGGCGTACAAACTTGGAGGCGTGCGCAATCACATACCAGGCAACATTCTTCGTAACGTTGTTTCCATCCAACGTGACCGCGCCTTCACACATCGGGCAGCCGCCGTTGTCCGTATGCGGACCGAACTTTGGATCCGCCGCCAGGTTCCAAAGCAATACATTGCTGCTCCAATTCCTGGGTGCAGCAATCACCAATCGCGCCACTGCCTCCGCAACCGGCAAAGGCGCGGCCTCACCCTTATCAATGACCATCTGCTCGGTAAAGTAGAGGTGTTTCTCCGGGTATGCCTCATGCACCTGCGATAGCGCACCCATCTCGCCGCCGTAGAGATGAAACGCAGAACCGTCTACATATTGCCGGGCCTCCGGATCATTCAAAATCGTCAACGGATAATCCGGCCTGTCGCAGTTATGGTCATACACTTGAATCTTTGTCGCAATTCCTGCCTTGTGGAAAGCCGGACCCAGCGACTCTTTGATGAATACGGCTGCATCTGCCGCATCCAAAACCATGCTCGGAGTATTGTTGGGATTCAGCGGCTCATTTTGAAGCGTGATCGCATCCAGGTGTATGCCAAGGCTGGCCATGGCGTGCAGATACGTTACAAAGTATTGCGCGTATGTCTTGTAGTATTCGCGCCGCAGGCTGCCTCCCTTCAGCGCGTCGCTTGTCTTCATCCACGCAGGCGCTGACCACGGCGAACCCAGTATTTTGATCTTCGGATTGATGGCCAGAATCTCTTTCAGCACCGGTACAACCGTCGTGCTATCGGGGCCGAGATCAAATTTTGCAAGATTCGGGTCTGTATCGCCGGCCGCAAGGTCGTCATATGTAAACGCATGGTCGTTCATGTCGGATGAGCCGATGCTGATGCGAAGGTAGCTGACGGCAATGTCATCCGCGCCAGTGCCGACCAGCTGCTGCAGAAACTCCTTGCGCTCCTGCGGTCCCATCTTCATCAGAAGCTGCGCACTGCCGCCTGTCAGTGAGAATCCGAAACCATCCATCGACTGATAACTGCGAGCATCATCGATCAGAATTGCCGGAAGATTGCTATCCGATTTCTCAAAGCGCAAAGGAGTGTTCTGCCGCACCAACAGAGACGATCGATCTGCCGTGGTGAGCCAGAGTGTAACGCCCTTGGACTCCTGAGCAGGTAACGGAAGGACAATTAACACAAGAAGCAGAAAGGCTGGACAAGACCAGAACATGAATCGCCTCATGCTGACAAACTGGCACATGAACAAGGTAGCTGTCTCATTGGATAGCTTCTGCGATCCGGAATATTTCATCAATGCATCTCTTCTCATTTAAGAAATAAGCAACACGAAGACTTCATTTTATTCTTAGACATACTTTAGATATTCCTTGTACACAGCACAACCGAATTTAGAGTCAGCAGCAAATTGCCCGCCAATTCAGCCGTCATCTCCCCTCCACAAGAAAAACAATGGTCATAACCACGCCGTCCGTGTTCTAGTGAATTACACGCTCGCCAGTCACCTTTCGAGAGAGTCAATCATCATGCCGAATCTTTACGCCCTGCTTGTCGCCATCGACGTTTATCCTGCCGGTATTCCGCCACTAAATGGATGCATCAATGACGCCGATGCCATGGAGCAACTGCTTCGCACACGCTTCTCCGATGCAACTCTGCATCTGGTCCGCCTTAACAATGCCGATGCCAAACGGCAAAATATCATCGACTCATTCCGCAGCCACCTCGGCCAGGCTTCCGGGAATGACATCGCGCTCTTCTTCTATGCGGGTCATGGCTCGCAGGTCCCAACCGGCGGCCTCTTTGCCGCCATTGAGCCCAGCGGCATGAACTCCTCCATCGTCTGCTTTGACAGCCGCACCAACGGCGTTCCCGATCTGGTCGATAAGGACATGGGCGTGCTCATCTCGGAGGTCACAGCCAAAGGCGTCCATCTCACCACCATCTTTGACTCTTGCCATTCCGGCTCCATGGACCGCGACCTGCCTTCCACTGAGATTCAGGCCGACGCTCAAGCCACGACCATGGGCTTTGGTCCGTCCAAGAAAAAGGCCGCCGTGCGAAAAGTCCCTCGGCGTGCAGACCCGCAGGCTATCAACGACTACCTCGTCAACCCTTCCACCCTGGAAACCGCCATCCGTGACTCTCCCACTCCGCCACAGCCTGTAAGCTCGATCACGCTGGCTTCCACCGTGAATTATGTCCCGGATCAGTGCGGACTTCACATTCTCCTCGCGGCCTGCGAGACAGACGAAACCGCAAACGAGTACTACGACATTGAAGCCAACAAGCTCCACGGAGCTTTCACCTTTTTCCTTACCCAAACGCTCACCAACGCCAAAGACGCCTTGAGCTACCGCGAGCTGGTTCACCTGGTTCGCGCCACAATGGACGGCAAAGTCGCGCCGCAAACTCCCAAGCTGGAGTCTTCCGGCAACGACGCGATGTTCAGCAATCTCTTTCTCAGCCTCACGCCCACTGTGTGGACGGACTACGCCATCGCCGGCCTCTCCAATCTCACCAACCAGTGGCAGCTTGATCGCGGCGCATTGATGAGCGTTTCGATCGGCGCCCGCTACGCCCTTTATCCCACCACCGCACCCAATTCCGATCTCGCCGACGCCGGAAAGGCTGTCGGACTGGCCACCGTCACATCTGTTACTCCCGCCACATCCATACTTCAGCTTGATCCCGGCGTGCAACTCGATTCAGAGGCCCAATACAAGGCCGTTCCCACCTCATCGTCCGCGCTCAGCCACATCGACACATGGAAGCAGCGCCTCACGCTCACCAATCCCAATACGCAAATTCCCGCAACCGCACTCGATTTCCTGGTTATCGCTTATCCCGGCACGCCGGACCAGCAGGAGCTGCACTGCCCGCCCCACAAGCGAGTCGAACTGACTTACCGCAACGTCCCAGCCGGCCAGGATAATCGCCCGTTTTACTCCGGAAGCATTACAAATAAGCACAATGTTCCGCTCACCGTCGCGCTCCTCGCATTTTCGGGCGACTACAGCATATCCACCGCGCTTCTCGATGCCGAAACGCAACGCCTCGATCCCGGCCAGACCGTTTACCTTCACTCCGGCACGCCGCTCCACTGCTCTGTTCCGGGCACCGCGAAAGACACCACTGACGAGATGCTTCTCGTTATCTCCACGGACTGGTTTGACGCGACCGTCTTCAAGCTCGACTCTCTCAACACCGCGGCACCGCCCAGTCCCACGCGCTCCATGTATTCCAATCCGCTGCCGCAGCAAGACTTTACCACCTGGCGCGTCACATTTCACACCACACGGAGCTGACGCCGATGAGTAGTACCACGCCTCCTGTCTTCTTCTTTACTTTTGCCGATCCCGATCAGCAGTCGGATGTCGCGCTGCCCTCGCTTCAAAGTGAAGAAGCGGGCATCCGCAGCGCGCTGGCTTCCGGGGAACAGGCCGGTAGCTGGGAGTTCGTCTCCGGCTTTCACGCTTGCCGCAAGAACCTGTTTGAGACCTTCCGCAATAACCGTGTCGCCATCTTCCATTTCGGAGGTCACTCCAATCAGCAGAGCCTCTGGCTTCCCGCTGAAACTCCTGGCAATCAGATCGTCGACGGCGTTCTGCTCGAAGAGTTTCTCGTTTCGCAGCCCAGCCTGCAGCTTGCCTTCTTTAATTCCTGTGAGAACCAGGAATGGGCCGCCAAAGTCGCTACCCGCGTCCCCTTCGTCATTGCTTCCGTCGCCAAGCTCGATGACGTCATCGCCGGCCACTTCGCCGCTGCCTTCTATGGCTACCTCGCCACCGGAAGCACCTTGGACGACGCTTTCTCTCAAGCCGCCGGCGATGTCATGGGTACGCACCAGACAAGCCTCGGCAACTGGGTGGACAAATACAAACAGCACCCTCCGCAGTTCCGCACATTTGACGAGGCGGAGGCATTCCCTACCCCCGCACAGGCCACATTCCCCTGGGTCGCAGTCAAACGTCCCGGCGCTTCCTCCTCCGGTTCCTGGCGCCTCGCAGACGTTGCGCATGATCCACTCGTCGGCCTGCCACCGCTCGCACCCGGCTATTACAAGGATCTTCCGAAACAGCCCTATGTCACCATCAAGGGCCACACCAAAGAGAATGCGCCGCTTTTCTTCGGCCGTTCCACAGAGATTCGCGCCATAGCCGACTGGGCGCTCGGCGCTTGCGATCCCGCGCGCCCCATTAGCCTCTTTTACGGGCAATCTGGTGTCGGCAAATCCTCTCTCCTCAATGCCGGCCTGCTTCCGCGCCTCCCCGCCGATTGCCGCTACGCCTATCGCCGCCGCAATCGCAACCTCATCGACGATCTCTACAGCGCCATCGCAGAAGTCATCGCCTCTCAGCCGCCTGCTCCGGGCGCGCCCGCGCCCGAAGCAACGCAAGACCCGGCCGTACGCGAAACCCAGGTCCGCACGTGGCTCAGTCCTCCCCAACGCTCCCTCATCATTCTCGATCAGGTGGAAGAAGCCATCACACACGCCACCACCTCGGGCAATTCTATCGATAGCGAATTGCGCGCCTTCGCCAATCACGTCCGTCAGCTCTTCTCTCAAGCCCCATCCAACTCATCTGCTCGCCTGCTGCTGAGCTTCCGCAAGGAATATCTCGCTGAAATCCGTGGCTACTTTGCCGAAGGCAGCACGGACAACTCGCCCGATCTTCTCGATCACTTCTGGCTCGATCGTCTAGATCACGATGCCATCGTTCAGGTCGTCACCGGCCCGGCTTATCTCCGCTTCGCGGACGATCAAAACAAGACCATCTTCCCGTATAAAATCGTCTTCCCCGAAGGCGACCGTGTCCCAAACCTGATTGCCGATGATCTTCTTAAGGGCGATTCTTCCATCGCCACCGTGCTGCAGATCGTGCTCAATCAGCTCTGGGACGCCACGCAGCCAGATGCAAACGGTATACACAGCTATACCGTCGAGCTCTACGAGAATCTCGCCATCCGTCAGAATCCTCTTCTGGGTTTCTACGAGCAACAGCTCGCCGAGCTCTACGGCCCGGCTGAAACCAAAGCTGCCCCGCAGAGCAAAATCAAAACAGAGCCGGGTGAAATCAAAGCCGCCTCGCAGGGACTCGAGCTTGATCTCCTTTACGCGCATACCTCGGAGCTTGGAACCTCGCGCCGTCGCTCGCTGGATGATCTCAAAAACGATTACGCGAATCTCGGCGAACTTGGCCTCAGCCTCGACCAACTCCTAACCGCGAACATCGATAAATATCTGCTCACGCAGCCGGCGCGCGATCCCGGCGGTATGCAGACCGCAATCGACAATCACTCAACCGCCCTTACCCACGACACGCTTGCCCCGCTTATCCGCCGCGACTTCGCGCTCTCCGAGCTTCCTGGCGCACGCGCACGACGACTACTCGAAAACCGTGGGCGTGAGTGGTCCGGCGGCAGAAAAGGAATTGTCCTCGACCGCGCCGATCTGCGTACGGTCACACGCGGTCTGCCTCACATGCGGGCCGTAACTCCAGACGAGCAGCGTCTTATTGGCCACAGCCGTACCGCCCGCCGCCGAGCCTTCCTTCGATCCTTCCTTCTTCTCCTGCTGCTGCCGGTGCTTGCCGTAGGAACGCTTGCCATATACGTCACCCGAGTGCACCAACAGGAGCAGGACACCATAAACCTGGCCTCCAATTACGCGAGCAATAGCAGTAACCAGGTTCTCGCTATCGCAGAAGGCATGGAATCCGTACGGCTCCAGCAAGGTGGCGCCTTTTGGCTGCGCCTTAACTTCCTGGGGGCCATCAAAGATACAAATAAGGAGATCATTTCCAATCTGCAACAGGCGCTCCAGTTCCGCGAGGTCTATCGTGCGCAGATCGATACCTCAATGGTCGATCTCGATCAGTGCGCCGTCGCGCTCGACCAGCATGATCGCCCGCTTGTGACCAGCCGCAATGGCACAACGTTGTTGGGTGGCAATCCCGTGTCAGCGCTCCAGGATCAGTCCGTTTGCGATCCTGCCAGCGGTGTCATTGCTCAAATCAGTGCAGACGGCTGGAATCTCTCAGTCTGGCGCGCAGGAAAGACGCAGACTTTCCGTCTCGCAGATGAGCTGGCAGGTCCGATGGCTATCCAGCCCGGAGGAACGACGATTGTCTATGGTTCCGGAGCGGGCAGCAATCCAGCAGACAAGTCAATTATTCTCGTCGATCTCTCTACCGGCCAGAAAATTCACCAGATTCAAGGAGTCGACACAGGAAACCGTGTCATGCTCAGCCCCAGCGGACAGTATCTGGTACAGGACAGCAACGGCACGGGCCTCGATTATGTGAACCTTTCGCAACCCTCGCCTCGGGCTGCCTCTCTTACCGGCAAGAACGCGATGGGAAGATTCGTCGGCGTTGTTGGTGGGCAGCAAGTTGTAGCTTTCGGCGGCAAAGGTTTCAGTCCTTCCGAAAAGATGAACCCTGAGTTCAATGATCTGCAGGTCTACCGCCTCAGTGACGGAAAGCTCCTTAACTATGAGACCGGGATCTATGAGGGCAATTCCAGTTGGAGCGGCTATGAAGCCGTCACGCTCTCGCCCGATGGCCGCATGCTTGCTTCTTATAGCAGCATTTCTCTCGGACAGATCGATCTCTGGGCCGTACCCTCCACGCTTGACGCTGCCGAGTCCGGCGGCATGGCGTCCGTCGATCCCGAGCTAAAGCACATGCGCGAAGACCCTGAAAACGAAGGCTCACCAGCGCATCTGGCAAGCTTCAGTGTTCCTCAGGGCATCTGGAACATCATCGGAATTTCGCCCGATCTGCGGTATGTGACCACGGCGGAACTCGAACAAATTCCTGCCGATCAAAACCAGTCGGACTCGAAACAGGCTAAGCAGGCCGCCTTCGTTCATGTCTGGGCTATTCACTCCTATACAAAGAAAGAGCTCCAGCAGATCAAATTTCCTGTGCCGCTCTTCGACATCGGCTGCAAGCTTATCGGCACCTTTATCGATGACATGGCTGCCAACCCAACCATGGTCAGCGGCACCGAGAATATTGACTACCACGCCCTCAGCGCATCCTGTAAGCAAAGGATTAAACAAGAGGGCGTCATGACGAAGGCTACAAAGGCCGGCGACAGTATATCTGCTCCTGAAAAACCGAAATCAACTCCTGCTCCATCCAAGCCTCAGACAAATTCGGCTCCATCCAAGCCCGAATCGGTTACAGATGCGCAGCGGCAGTTGAAAACCGCTCGGCAAGAGGCACGGAAAGCGGCCCGACAAGCTGCTCAACAAAAATAGGAGCTTTGCAACTGAATATGCGAGTTATCCTGTGCTGCTGTGCTTCCGAAGTTATTTTCTTTGTGCAGGTTGCGGACGTCTGCACAGTTTCTACGCAAATCTTTATGTGATCTTCATTTGGGAACTGTGCAGCTTATTCAGTCACGAATATGCCTTACGACCCAGAAATGCACACATTATGGTGCAGCAGGGATGGGGGAGGGGTACCGTACCGTCCCCCAACAAAACGGCCCGAATCCGCGATGGGTTCGGGCCGTTTCTTCCTGCTGATTATGAGTGTGACAGAAAACCCCTTAATGGTACGCAAACTTTCTTGGGGCGGAGGACGGTACGAAAGGACAATGGACGAAAGTAATGTATTGCCGAGGGACAAAGATAAGACAAATGCAGCAAGTTAGCGCTGCGCGTGGCGGGTTAGCTGGTTGGCGAAAATCAGGTCCTTCGACTCACCAACCCAAGCTCAGGATGACACGGCATTTGGAACGTTGAAGGGAGGGGACACCCAGCCTTAGCCACCGGTCCTGTTACGGGGATCGCGGTTGACTGATGGCTCAATCGTCAGTACGGGCCCATCCGCACCTTGTTCGTCCAATGGATAAATGGGCGATCCTTCAGGCAGCACCTGCGCCAGGTAACCGCTGCCTGCCGGCTGCAAAAACGTATACGTCACTGTTGCTCCACCAGCGAGGGTCACCGGCGAGGTCGGCTTTGGCGAAAGGATGCTCTCGGTTGCCGGCGTCAGCACCAGCAGGGTACCTGCGCTGCCTGCATTCACAAACTCGATCTCGTTCCCCGCGGCAACACCAACCTGCGGCGGCTGCGCCCCGCGGTAATCACCGTCCTGCACAATCTCCACAACTATCTTGATCATTTTTTCCCTCCGGTTATCTTCATGGAATAGTTGTCCCCCATCACAAGCGGAGCATTCGGATCGCTGCGAAGCGAGTGGAACGTTGGACTCGCCCTAGCGTAGTTGACCGGGTAGCCAAGCTGCAACGCCTTAGTAAGGAATTCCAAGGCCTCCTTCCGCATACCCAGCACCTCGTAGGCCTCTGCAACGCTTTCCGCCGTGTCCGGGTCCTTTGGCGCAAGCGCAATCGACTTCCGCAGCAGCGGCAAAGCGCGCTCTGTCTCGTGCAGGCTTGCGTAGTACTTACCCAGCATAGAGATCGTATACGCGTCATCCGGGGTGCGCTTCTTCTCTTCTTCCGCCAGCACTACAGCTTTCTTGAACGCCTCCGCTGCCTCGGTCTCATGCTTTCCGTCTGCCGCATAGGCCTCCGCCAGGTTGCCCCATGAGTCGAACTGGTTCGGCGCAACGTCCGTTGCACGCTTATACGTGGCAATCGCACTCGCAAAATCGCTCTTCCGGTAAAATACCTGTCCCAGCGCCATGATCGGATCGGCTCGTGGATCGAGATCGACTGACTTCTGCAGCGCTTTCTGCGCCTCGTCGAGCCGGGCTTCCTTCAGATAAACCAGCCCAAGGTTGTAAAGCACCCGCGCATTCTCCGACGTCTTTTCGAGCGCGTCCTTCAAACTCTTCTCCGCACCGGTGAAATCCCCTGTATCAATCTGCATCGCGCCCATCAGATAGGGCCAGCGCCAGTTTTCATCGTCCAGGTCCATCGCCTGCTGGAACTCTTTCCTCGCATCCTCTGTGCGCCCCTGCTTCCGATATGCGTTCGCCAGCAATCCATGCGCATCCGCGCTTTTCGGGTCCAGATTCGCCGCCTTCTCGAGCTCCTCTATTCCGATATCAGACTTTCCCTGGGCTGCATGAATCATTCCTGAGGTCATCTGCACGGCCGCCAGGCTTGCATTCATCGTCATGGCCTTCGCGCTGGCTGCGTTTGCCTCATCGGCCCACCTGGCTTCGCTCGTGTCCTCATACTTTCGCCAGTAAGCCCGCGCCAGTCCGGCCTCCGCCAGAGCGTCCTTCGGCTCGCTCTTCAGAGCGGACAAATACAAGTCGATCGCCTTCTCCGTATACCCTGGCTTGTCATATCGCGCCAGTGCTTCGTTCGCATCCAGGTAATCCTGGTAGCCGGGATGCACTACTGAAACGCCCACTTGCTTTACCTTGGTCCACATCTGGGTTCCGAAGACAAAAGTGAGTCCAATCGCAACCCAGACCCACTTCCGCGCGAATCCCCAGAAGCCTTTTTCTTTTTCCTCTTTCTCCTTCTTCGCCTTCTTGTCTCGCTTATCCGGCTCTGGCTTTATTTGAAGCACCGCAGCCAACTCTGCGCCCATCTGCGCCGCGCTTGCGTATCGCAGCCGCGCATCGGTTTCCGTGGCTCGCTTCACAATTCCCGCCAACTGCTGCGGCACAGCCGTGACCGGAGCCACCGATCCTGTTGTCAGAAATCTGAGCAGCACGCCCATCGAATAGAGATCGCTCTGCGCCGTTGCCGCATTTCCCGCCGCGACCTCGGGAGCCATATATGCCGGCGTCCCGCTCCATCCCGTCCCCGCCAGCAGATTCTGGCTCAGCCCAAAGTCCATCAGCAGCACGCGCCCGCTCTGATCCCGCATCGCATTGCCCGGCTTGATGTCTCTGTGCAGCAGCCCCGCCGCGTGAACCGCGCCCAGCGCATCGCACAACGCTCCAACTGTCGCCGCCGCATTGCGCTCATCCATCACGCCCTGCGCCGCAATCAGCGCATTGAGCGTTTGCCCGCGCACAAACTCGCTCCAGAAGCCCACGCGTCCCTCGCGCCGATCCACTCCATACACCGGGACAATATTTGGATGATGCACCTTTGCCATGGCGCGGGCTTCGGCCACCATGGTCGTGAACTCCAGCTCCGGGTCCATTCCGCGCGGCAGCAGCAGCTTCAGCGCCACTTCCCGCTCCAGAACCGGGTCCCATGCGCGATACACCTCGCCGAACCCGCCCCGCCCCAGCACCTGCAGAAGCTGAAAATCTCCCCATGCCTTCAGTTGTCCGGAAATTTGTCCAGCATCAGGGCCACCGAGCTTCTCCGTCGTTCCGCCTTGCGCGCCACCCACCAGCACCGAATCTGGCGCGCGGGTCGCATCCGGGTCCGGCGCACGCGTAGCATCCGCGTCGCGCGACACATCCTGCGACTGCGTCACTTCCGGCGAAGGAACCTCGGCCATCAGCGCCTTTCCACAACGGTCTTGCTCAGAAATTCCCGCCTTATGTTCCTAGAAAAAGAAGGATTAGATAAACAGCAGGATGAAATGTAGAATACACCCGACTCGCATTCATCCTCACCGGAGACGTCTAATGCCCACCACCCTGACTCTGCACTTTGAAACCGCGCCTGGAACAGACGCCGCCGCTCTCGCCGCCCAGCTTCAATCCGGTCTCGCCGCGCTGCCCGATGTCGAGCGCGCCGGCGCGCAACCAGTCGCCACCCGCGACCTTGGCGCAACGGAAATGGCCATCATGGGCTTCCTCACCGTCGCGCCCATTGTTCTCACCAAAGCCGCCACCATCATCGACGCCCTCAAGCAGGTGGTGCAGTCTTCTGAGGGTCTGCGCAACGCCATCGTTGAAATCCACGGCCGCAAGATCCCCGTCGCCGAGCTTCAGCCATCTGATATCGCCACCGCTGCCCCTGCAGCTTCCGCCTCATAATAGGGATACGATCTTTTCATGGCGTCTTCCACACACAGGCCCGTTCTCACGTACTCGAACACCGAGGGCTCGCATTCCTTTCCGCTCAACCGGCATACCGTCACCATCGGCCGCCATGCCGATCAGGATCTCGTTCTCGCCGACACTTTCGTCTCCCGCCGCCATGCTGTCATCCGCGAAACCTCCGCCGGCTATGAGATCGAAGATCTAGACAGTTCTCACGGCACCTATCTCAACGGCACGCGCATTCAATCCGTCGTGCTGCGCTCCGGGGACGTTCTGCAGTTCGGCTCGCCCGGAGCCATGAAGATTCGATTCCACGCCTTTGCCTCCAACACCGAGCCCTTTCACCTCGCCATCGCAAGCGATCTCCTTACAACTCTCGGGCAGATCTCCACGCGCGAGCGCACCCCCGCGCAGGAGATGGGCCAGCTCAACTTCCTGCTCAACGCGGCACGCAAGCTTAACGCCGGCTCCGCCACACAGGACATTCTCCACGCGCTGCTTCAGATCTCTATCCAACTCACCAACGTCGAGCGCGGCTTCGCCTTTCTTCTCGATCCCGATTCCGGCGCGGCTCACCACGCATCGCTTCACCTCGCCCTCGGCCTCAGCTCCACCGGCGAGTTTCTGCACGAAGACTCCACCATCTCCCGCTCCGCGATCCAGCAGGCCGTCGAAAGCTCTTCCAAATTCACCATCAGCGATACCTGGGCCGCCATGCAGGCCGCGGCCTCGGATAGCATCCTTGCCAATTCCATCCGCTGCATCTACTGCATCCCACTCCGCCGTCGTGCCACCGGCTCGGAAGTACCGCAGCTGCTCGGCGTCCTTTATCTCGACAGCCGCGCTTCGGCAGGCCGCCTGGACACTCTCGATCACGAGCTCCTCGACGCCATCTCCACTGAGGCCGCCAACCTGCTCAACAATGCTCTGCTGGTGGAAAATGAGCTCAAAGCCCGCAAAGCCGCGGAAGAGCTGGCCATCGCCGCGCGCATTCATGCCGGCCTTATGCCCGCCAATCTGCCGAGCATCCAGTACGCGTCACTGCAGGCCCGCACCATTCCCTGCCGCGATATCGGCGGCGACTTCTACGACGCGATCCCGCTGCCGGATTCACTTGGCCTGGTCATTGCGGATGTCTCCGGCAAAGGCGTGCCGGCGTCCATCGTAGCTGCGACACTCCAGGGCATTATTCATGCGCAGATGCTCACTGGACAGCCGCTCGCTGAGATCGCAGCTTTGGTCAACCGCTTCCTTACCGCGCGCAGCCTGGAAAAATACGCCACGCTGGTCCTGATGAAGCTTTATCCCGACGGCCTGCTGGAATACATCAACTGCGGCCACATTCCGCCGCTGCACATCACGGCCACGGGCGCGCAGCCGCTGCCGGAAAGCAATCTCGTCGTCGGCCTCATCGCCGAGGCAAGCTACTCCTCCGGTCAGATTCGTCTCGCGCCCAATGAGCGGATTCTGCTCTCTACAGACGGCATCGTCGAAGCAGAAAACGGCGTCGAGGAGCAGTTCGGAGATGCGCGCTTTCATAGCGCCGCCCATCTCGAACGCATCGATGCCATTCTTCACCTGGTCTTTGAATTTCAGGGCTCCTCGCCCGCGCAGGACGATTGCACTTTGCTCGACGTCCGCTATCTCGGCTAGTTCCTACTCCGTCCGCAGCGCCTTCGACGGGTCGATACTCGCTGCGCGCCGTGCTGGAACAAATGCCGCCACCGCAGCCACCACGCAAATCGCAAGCACGCCGGAGACATACACCACGGGATCGACAATGGAGACGCCGAAAAGCTGGCTCCTCACTGCGCGCGCGGTCAGCAGTGCAATGGGGATCGTGACGCCCACTGCGCACCCGGCCAGGATCAGCGTCTCGCGCAAAATCAGCTGCACCACTGTTCCACGCTGCGCACCCAGAGCCATCCGAATGCCAATTTCTCGCGTGCGCTGTGCTGTCGAATAAGCCAGGATGCCATAGAGCCCAATCCCCGTCAGCAGCGCGGCAATTCCTCCAAAGATCGCAGCCAGCCACGCCATTGCACGCTGGTCCTGAATGCTCCCGTCAATCGCCTGCGTCATCGGCTTGATGTCATTCACAATCAGCTTGGGATCGATATTCGCCACAGCTGCGCGAATCCCGTTTGCAGCCGTCTGCGGCGCCTGCCACGTTCGCACATAGTAGGTAAGCCCCGCGGCTCTGCTCTGCTGCAGATAGTGCATATAGCAGGTCGGAGCTGCAGGATCGCGCACGCTGGCATGCTTCACGTCTCCCACCACGCCCACAACCACTGTATCCACAGACGCGCGGTTTTTGTTGCCGGGGCGATTCACATGTTGTCCCAGCGCGGCCTGCGCATTCGCAAAGTAATGCTTCACAAAACTTTCATTCACTACGGAAACCTTTTGCGATGTCGCCGTATCGCCGGCATTCAACATGCGCCCGGCAATCAGCGGAACACCCAGCGACTCGAGGTACCCGCTGCTGACCCACGGCAGCTCCACGTCATACTCCTCGTTCGGCTTCGCCTTATAACCGCTCACCTCTACGTCGCCCTCGACACCGTCGCCGACCAGATCCTCGTCGTTCGTGGCGCCCACTGCGCGTACGCCCGGCAGTGCGGCAATCGCATCCAGCGCGCGCTGCTCCACAGGCGCTACGCCCGAAGCCGGATAGCCTGCTATCGCCGGAGCCAGGTTGAATGCAAGCAGGTGCTCGGTCTCATAGCCCGGGTTCACGCTGCGCAGATTCTGAATCGTCCGCACAAACATCCCCGCGCCCACAAGCAGCAGCAGGCTGAATCCAATCTGCAGCGCCACACAGGTCTTGCCGAATCGCAGTGAACTTCCCTTGCCCGTTCCGGCCTGTTGCTTCAGTGAGTCTACGAGCCGCGGATTCCAGAACTGGATTGCAGGCGCAAGGCTGAACACAAGGCTGCCAATCAATGTTGCTGCCGCCGTAAACGCAAAGACGCGCCAATCCAGCGTCGCCGTAAATATCTGCTCGCCGTCGCTGCCATGTGCGAGCCAGCGGATCAGCATCGCGAGTGCTGCCGGAGCAGACGCTAATCCTAGCCCCGCTCCAAAGATGCCCAGCAGCAGCCCCTCGCACAAAAGCTGCCGCAGAATCTGCCCGTTCGTCGCACCGAGCGCATAGCGAACGCTGAACTCGCGCACGCGGTTCGCCGCGCGCACCAGCAGGAGGCTCGCCACATTCACCACTGCCATCACGATCACCAGGAGAACCATCCCCATGATGATCGTCAGAGGCGTCTTCAGATCGTCGCGCATTGGCGAAAATCCTCGCGCTCCGGCGTCCACATTCAGATGCGCTGCATCGATAAACGCCTTTCGAGTACTCTCGGTTGTATCCGCAAGCGTCGGAAACTCTATTCTGCGCTCCGATAGAAAAAGCGCATTCAATGAAGCCGTCGCCTGCTGCAACGTAATCCCTGGCCGCAGCCGGCCCGCCAGCGTGATCCAGTATGACTTGCGATCATTCAACATGTCCCACTCTGGCTGCACCGTGCGCTGCATCGTGATGGGCACATAGACATCCGGCATGCGGCCCCACACCGCGCTGTGAAAGCCTGGCGCGGCCACGCCGACAATCGTGAATGGCGTTCCATTCACCAGCAGCGTCTGGCCTTCCACCGGTGCTTCTGCCAGATGAGTCTTCCAGTAATCAAAATTCAGCACAGCAACGGGATTCGCGCCCGGCGCGCTCTCATCGCTCGCCACAAACAGGCGTCCCAACGCAGGCCGCACGCCCAACGTCTCAAAATAATTCCCACTCACCATCTCAGAGGAGACAGCCTCAGAGCGGTTGTTCCATGTAACACCTACACCCGCAGGCACAGAAGCAATCAATCCGCTCAGCGCCGTGTTCTTGTCGCTCAGGTCGCGATACATCGGATACGAAAACTCGTGCACATGGCCTTCGTCGCTGCCGCCCTCGGAGTGGTGATGGCCGTAGAACGACCCCGCAAAGCTCAACACCACCAACTCATCCGGTCTGCTCACAGGCAGCGCACGCAGCAGCGCCTGGTTCAACAGGCTGAAGATCGTCGTGTTCGCGCAGATCGCAATCGCCAGCGTCAGAATCGCAATCAAGCTCAGCCCGTAATTGCGCGCCAGTCCGCGAAACGCAAAGCGCACATCGCGCAGAAGCAGTTCCAGTGACCATGAGGGACGCTCTTCGCGGCACCGCTCACGCGCGCGCTCGCGCCCGCCGAAGGCAATCGCCGCCTGCCGCCGCGCCTCTTCCGTGCTCATGCCTGCGGCAAGATTCGCCTCCACTTCCCGCTCCATGTGGAAGCCGATCTCTTCATCCACTTCCTCGCGCTGCTTGCTACCAAAGAAAAATCGCACTCGGGACCAAAGCTCGTTCAACATACGTACTCCTTATATCTCCGCCAACACCAGGTTCACCGCGCCGGCCAGTCGCTGCCAGTTTTCCAGCTCCGCTACCAGCTGCTTCTTGCCCGCAATCGTCAGGGAGTAAAACCGCGCCTTGCGATTGTTCTCACTAGCGCCCCACTGCGCCTTGATCCACCCTCGATACTCCAGCCGGTGCAGCGCGGGATACAACGACCCCTGCCCCACTTGCAATACGTTCTTCGAGACCTGTTGGATCCGCAATGCAATCGCCCACCCATGCTGCGGCTCATTCACAATAGCCTTCAAAATCAGCATGTCCAGCGTTCCCTGTAATAGATCAGCAGTCTGCGGCATTCTCTCCCCTTGACGTTCGACAAAAGAATACGTGTCTCTCTTGTCGAACGTCAAGGGGGAAACATGCGGACCATTCTCCTTATTTCCTTCCATCCTTCACTTTTTACGGAACCTGCGCCCGCGTCCATTCGTATCCCTCCACGACAGCGGAAAATTGCGCTTCAAGGGGGAATCATGACTGCTGACCTGCGGCTCGCCCTGCGTCAACTGCGGAAATCGCCCGGCTTTGCCCTCACCGCCATCTTCACGCTCGCTCTTGCCATCGGCGCCAACGCCATCGTCTTCAGCGTGCTCAATGCGCTCATTCTGCGCCCGCTCAATGTGCCGCATGCCGAAAACCTATATATGGTGGAGCGCGGAACCGGCTCCGACAGCTCGCCCTCGCAGTCTTATCCCGATTACCGCGACCTTCGAGACCAGAACCACGGCTTCGAGCAGCTCGCAACCTACGACATCATGGGCGGCGTTGGCCTGGACACCGGCAGCGGAAAGCCCGCCGTGGTATGGCCATACATGGTCAGCGCCAATTACTTTGATGCTCTCGGCATTCAGCCCTATCTTGGCCGCTTCATCCACGCATCTGAGGAGCACGGCAAGAACAGCGTGCAGGAAGTGGTGCTCAGCTACTCCCTTTGGCACAGCTACTTTAACGGCGATCCCTCCATCATCGGCCGCACTGTGCAGCTCAACAAGCATCCATTCGCCGTCGTCGGCGTTGCTCCAAAGGATTTTCGCGGTACAGAGCTGTTTTTCGCGCCCGATCTTTGGGCGCCTATCGTGAACAAGGGCCAGATCACCGACTGGAATAGCTTTGAAGAGCGCGGCAGTCACTCCTCCTGGGTCATGGGCCATCTCAAACCCGGCGTCACGCCCGAAGCCGCAACATCCGATCTCAACACCATTGCCGCTTCGCTGGCTAAGGCATACCCCAAGGCGGACGACGGCCTCAAGTTCATCCTCACGCATCCGGGTCTCGCCGGAAACACCCTGGGCAAGCCTACGCGCGCGTTCATGGCGGGACTTATGCTTCTCGCAGGCCTTATTCTGCTCGCCGCCTGCGCCAATCTCGGCAGCCTCTTCACCGCGCGTGCGGCTGACCGCTCGCGTGAAATCGCCATCCGCATGGCTCTTGGATCGCGCCGCAAGCTTATCTTCCGTCAGCTGCTCACGGAGGCCGTTCTTGTTTCACTCGCTGGAGGCGCGCTGGGCATGGCCGCTGCCGTCGCCATTCTGCGCCTTCTCAGCACCTGGCGGCCCATCCCGAACATACCCATCAATGTTCCGGTCAATCCCGACGCCACCACTTACGCGCTCGCTGTCTTCCTCGCCATCTTTAGCGGCTTGCTGTTCGGCATCGTTCCTATCCGCCAGATCCTCCGCAGCGATCCATGGCAAATCATCCGCGCAGGCGGAGCCACCACCGGCGCAGCGCGCCGCATCAGCCTGCGCGACATCCTCCTCGTTCTGCAAATCGCTATTTGCGCTGTTCTCGTCACGGCATCGCTCGTCGCCGTGCGCGGGCTGGCCCGCTCGCTTGAAAGCAGCTATGGCATTCAGCCCGCCGGCGTTGTGCTCGCTAGAACGGATTTGAAAATGGCCGGCTATGAGCGCGAGCAGTGGACTACCATGCAGAAAAAGATGCTCGATGCCGCCGCAGCCGTTCCCGGTGTCACCTCGGTCGGATTCGCAGACAGGCTACCGCTCAGCATTGGAGGCAACGACTCCGACATCTACGCTGACTCCACAAGCGACTTTCGACCCACAAATTCCGTTGCCGATGCACAGCAATTCGATGTCTCTCCCGATTATTTCTCCGCCGCCGGCACGGCGCTGCTGGCAGGCCGCAGCTTCACAATGAATGACATCGATCCCAACCCACTCGTCGGCGTCATTAACAAGCAATTCGCCATCAAGGTCTTCGGCTCCGTCGATAAGGCCATCGGCAGTCACTTCAAAATGTGGGGAGGAAGCGCGCGCGTCCTCATCGTCGGCGTTGTTGAAGACGGCAAGTACCAGACCCTCACTGAAGATCCCAAGCCGGCAATGTTCTTCTCTTTCCTGCAGCAGCGCGGCCCGGACACCTGGCTTGTTGTTCGCTCGCAGCACTCGTCCGGTGAGATCGCGCCTGCACTTGCGCGCGCCATGCACAGCCTCGATCCCACCATGCCGATCGAAATCGAGACATGGAATAACGAGCTCGATTCCGCACTTTTCGCCGCTCGCGTCGCTACCGTTTCTCTCGGTGTGCTCGGCGTGCTCGGAGCTATGCTTGCCATCACTGGCATCTTTGGCATGGCCTCTTACACCGTCTCCAAGCGCCTTCGCGAGTTCGGCATCCGCATCGCACTCGGAGCGAATCAGCGCAAGGTGCTTGGCGCAGCGCTCGGCCGCGCCTTCCGTCTTCTCGCCATCGGCTCCATCGCGGGGATCGTCCTCGGCCTACTCGCTACACGCGTGCTCGCCTTTATCGTGTATCAGGCCACGCCGCGCGACCCCTTCATCCTTGGCGGCGTCGTCCTCGCCATGCTTGGCATCGGCCTTCTGGCCGCGTTCATCCCCGCTCGCCGCGCTCTCGCCGTCGATCCTATGATTCTTCTACGCGAAGAATGAGCCTGTTCACTTGGTCGTGCTCACGTTGAACCCGCTCACCACCACGCGAGGCCGCTCGCCGCGCGTGTCCGCATCCTCAAGTTCAATGTGAATGGTCCGGCTCTCGCCCGGCATCAGCGCAATGTAGTTGTCGTCATAAATCGCCGGAGCAATCACGTCGCCGGTCTTTGCGCGCACTGCCTTCACACGAACCATCAATGCCGGTGTCTGGGATGCATTCCGCAGTTCCGTGTCAATTGTCCACATCTGTCGAGCTTGTGTTATGCGCGTGCGCTCACTCAGCTGCGCGGGCGCTAATGTGCGAATGCCGGTGAAGTCCTCCTCCACTCCGCCATAGAGATAGAAATTGCTGCTCACCGTTTTACCGCCGCGCATTAGCGTCAAGCGGATGAACCGCAGCGTGCCTTGCGAAGCTGCCAGATATTGCATCTTTATCGGCGCAGATGTTGAGTCTTCCGCGCTGTCCAGTGTTGCTGAACTCTGCCATAGCACGCCGCCATCCGGTCCAAGTATCTCGGCATGGGCCGTGAGGCCCGTCTGAGCACCCGCGTTGTAATTCACTACTTCCACTGTGTCGTCGTTTGCATTCCACTGGATGTGCAGAGGTTCAGCAGCTTTCTTCGCGGCATAATAGGCGGCATCGGTGTCAAAGAAGTAGTCGTACGTCTGCCACAAAATCGACGGCCATGCCGGATGGCTCATCCAGATCAACAGTCCGTAGCGATGATTGCTCTGACTCTCGAACATTCCGCGGTAACTGTTGTAGTCGACAAACTGCGCCAGGCTCGTCCATTCTTCAAGCGTCTTTGCGCCGCCGTAGTTCTTCGTAATCTGCGCGGCAAAGGGGTTTTCGTCATGAAAATCATGCAGCGGCCACTCTCTGCTCTGTGGCCATAATCCTTCTTCTGAGATCGTGTGCCGCAGTATCTCCAGCTCCGGCACATTCGGCGACCCAATCTCGCTGTGCATCTTCTTCGGCGCATTGGCAAAGTACATCCTCAGCGGTTCCACGCGATACGGCCCATGCCCACTCACCGGACCATCGGCAGAGCTTGAGATGTAATGCGAACCCGGGGACAGTTCTGCAGTCATGCTGCGCAATCCATCATCGATCTGCTGTGGAGGAAAACCTTCATTACGCCCGCAGAACAGGCCCAACGAAGCATGGTTGCGAATCCGCAGCAGGTAATCGCGCGCCACAGTCAGAAAGAAATCGTTATGATCCGGGTTCGGGCCATCCCACGGATTCGCCAGCCAGAAGTCCTGCCACACTACGATGCCGAACCTGTCCGCAGCATCGTAAAAAGCCTCATCGCCGGTCTGCCCCACCCAGTTGCGTACCATGTTGAAGTGCTGATCGCGGTGATAACGCATTGCCGTGTCATACTCGCGTGCGCGGTAGCGCAGCATTGACTCTGGAAATCCCCAGTTGCCGCCTCGCGCAATAAAGCGCCTTCCGTTGATCCAGATGCGCAGGATTTCTCCATCTTCAGAGTAGGCGAACTGCCGGATGCCCGCCTTGAACGATTTCGTGTCGGAGATTTTTCCGCCTTCGATAAACGTGAGCTTGACGGGATAGAGATTTGGATCGCCATACCCCACCGGCCACCAAAGCTTCGGATTCGCAATATGCAGCGCTGGGTACGCTGCAGGATTCAGCTCAACATTTTTCGCAGAAGAAGCATCAAGCGTCACAGGCGAATCAACCGTAATCGCTCCAAACTGCGCGCGCAGCGTGCCGCTCACCGAATGCGCCTCCAGGTTGCGCACAGTTGCCTGAATCGTCACATCGGCCTGCGATATATCGGGCAGCGGCAGCTTGCTCGTCACGAGCGGATTTTCAATCGTCACACCTCCCGATGTCGTCAGCGTCACGTCGCTCCAGATGCCCGTGTCGCGTCCGCGAATTGTCGATATCCAGTCCCATCCCGCCGATGCGTGATACGTCGGATTGTCGCGTCCGAGTGCCCCGCCGTTCAGCGTGCGCCCCGCTTTGTCTTTCGTGCTGCCTGGGTTGTCGACATGCAGAATCCGCACTGCCAGCGCATTCTCCGCTCCGGGATGAATCAACGCAGTCACATCAAAGCGTCCGCGCATGTAGCCGCCATCGATGCGTCCCACGTGCTGTCCGTTCAGATATACCTCGGCTTTCCAGTTGATGCCGTCGAAGTTCAGCCAGTAATGTTTTCCAGCCTGCTTAGCGCCCGCGACGGTAAATTCATCGCGATACCAGAAGTCCGCACAGAAGTACGAATCCGAGATTGCGTATTGATTGCTGCCAAAATCAGGATTCGGAATCGCGCCATCGTTCAGATAGCTGGTCAGCACCGTACCGGGAACCGTGGCAACCATCCACTCCTTGTCCGTGAAGCCTGCCTTCGAAAGCTGCTCGCCGCTCTCGCTCAACTGCGAAGCGCGCTGCAAGCGCCACCTTCCAGCTGCGAGCCGCAGTGTGCCGTCCTGCTGGACGACAGCAGACTGCTTGGCCGCAGGCACAACACCGCCGTGTCCCCATACTTCCAGTTCACTCAAGATGTAGCGGTCATTTGGCTCAGCCGGTCTTGTCATGTGTACGCGAACCCATCGCGCATGGGCCGCATTGGCAAGATGCATGTCGTCGCTCGTCAACGCCTGTAACGTACGCCACTCTTTCCCATCATCGGAGATCTGGATCTCGCCCTCAGCCGCGCGGCGAATCCAGTCAAGCTTGATGCGGTCAAAGGCGCAAACCGCGCCAAGATCCACGCTCACCCATTCCTCACCGCTGCCCGCGCTCATCCATGCGCTTGAAAAAACATCCGGACCCGCAACACGCACTTCGCTTCCGTTATGGAAGAGCGTAATTTCCGCAACGCCAACGGAAGCGACTCCGGGAATAGAAACCGCTACGCGATATGAACGAAAATTCACCGCTGCCTGGAATGGAACCGTCTTCTGGAAGCTGGCAAAGGAATCCTTCTCACCGAAATCCGTTCCGTGATACGCAGCTACCTTCTCCCATGTGGTCTTGTCGTTGGACCCGGTAATCGTGATATCCCATCCCGCCGCAGGCACAGGCGCATTGATCTTGCGCAGAGATACGTCAGCGCGATCAATCGTCGGTGCTGCACCGGCACCTTCAAGATCAAACTCCACCCACGGCGACGAACCAGAGACCGTAACGGAGGAAACCGGATTGCCATCCAGGAAAAGTTCGCGCTCGCTCTTGGGCAGCTCGCCCGCCCTGCTGGTGGAAGCGGTGATCCAGCTCGGCAATGCAGTTTCCTTGATGCCGTCCGTCACAAGCTGCGCCGTCAGGTTGTAATCGTAGGCGCTCGACTGATACGCGGGCCTGTGCAGCGCAAGATTCCGGTACGCGCCAACCGGCGCAGCCACAAGCGCCGGGCCGTCATACTGCTTGGGATCCCCGGGATACACCCCGAGACCGCGTGTATAGGCGTGCGTCGAAGCTTGCTGGGCAGCCAGAAAAGAGGCGGAACAAACCACAAAGGAGGCAAAGCGCAGAACAGCGGCAACTCTCAACGGAATCTCCAGATACAGCGCAGTCATCACTAACAAGAGCCACACCAGTCTCTATTGGAGATCCCACAGCGGTCAATTCCAGGCCGGATTTCGATCACACGCGGACCTGCACTGGCGGCGTCTAAACCCGATGTTTCTTGCAGGTGCAGTTCAGGCAGCCGTGCTCCGCGCAGGTCGCGCATGTTTGCATAAGCTGCTTACGCAGCGCCGCACGCGCACGGTGGATACGCACCCCGGCGTTGGACGTAGAAAGTTTGTGCTGCTGCGCAAAATCCTGCAGACGCTGCTCTCCCAGATCGACAGCATGCAAGACCTCAGAATACTCAGGCTTGAGGCCGTTGAGGATTCCATGCAGGCAGGCGCAGACCTCGTTATGAAGGTCCGGGGATGGCTGGGCCGCCGTCTCCAGCTCGCGTGTCCAGGCCTCAAGAGCTTTGTTCGTAGACACCCGCCGCCGGTAACTATCAATCACAGCATTGCGAAGTAAGCGGTAGAACCAGCCGATAGCCGATTCGCTCGGCTCAAAGTCATCCTGGTGCTCAAAGGCGCGGAGATACGCTGTCTGGAGAATGTCCTCTGCAAGCTCCGAGTCCAGAACACGGCGCTGCACGAACGCGAGAAATTGTCTCCGCTGGGCGAGTAACTGATCGAGAGTTGTCTCAGGCATAAAGATATTAAGGCGGGAGGTCTCAGCCTCCCACCCGGTTTGATGTAGAAACGACTAGCTACGCTTCTTGCAGGCGCAGATCACGCATTCGCAGTTGGGACCACAAGGGCAGTTCAGGCATTTCATGATGTTTCTCCTTGGACGCCGATAAGCGTCTGTCTTATAAACGCAGCACCCCGTGATTTCTTACACCCCACCGTGCCCAGTGCAGATTTTTACGAGGAAACAGGTTGCTCCACCACCATAACCTGCTTCGGGTGCAAAAACAGGTGGTAAGTTTTTGAATCACTAGACCGACTGGTCTACTCTCATAAATATGCCGCCGTTGAGGCGCCATTCAAAAGGAGATCAGCATGTCCAACAGCAAAGGTACCGCCCTTATCACCGGCGCTTCCACGGGAATTGGAGCCGTTTACGCCAACCGTCTTGCCAAACGTGGTTATGACCTTATTCTCGTTGCGCGCAGCAAAGACAAACTTGACGAAGTTGCAAAACAGATCGAATCAAGCACTGGCCGCAAGGCAGAGACTGTGCAAGCGGATCTCTCCGTCACCGCTGACGTCAAGCGAATCGCAGACCGCCTCACTTCAGACACTTCCATCACCGCGTTTGTGAACAATGCAGGAGTGGCCGCCGCCACTCCATTGCTGGCGACTGACCCGGATGTCCACGATCAGATCATCCAGATCAACGTAACAGCCTTTACCCGGCTCGCGGTTGCGGCTGCATCCAGCTTTGTGAAGCGCTCCAGCGGCCTCATCATCAACATCGGCTCTGTTGTGGCGCTTGCGCCGGAGCAACTAAACGGTGTGTACAGCGCCAGCAAGGGCTATGTACAGAACCTCAGCATCGCGCTGAAGAAAGAGCTCGCAGGTAAGGGTGTTACTCTCCAGCTCGTGCTGCCTGGAGCAACTGCAACCCCACTCTGGGATAAAGCCGGCGTGCCCGCACACACGCTTCCGGCGCACATTGTGATGACCACGGACGACATGGTCGACGCCTCTCTCTCCGGGCTTGATCAGGGTGAGTTTGTCACAATCCCGGCACTGCCCGAGTCTGCGGATTTCGATGCCTATGAGAAGGCGCGTCTCGCTCTTGCGCCAAACCTATCGCGCAACACGCCAGCCGCACGCTATGGCGTGGGAGCCCGCAAATAAGAGCAGCCGCACATCGCGCCATTACGATAAGAATGCTGGCCTTCACGCGCATGCGTGAGGGCCGCACTCTTCCACAAGAAGGAGAGGCCAGTCATGCAGCCCACGGAGACAACAGCCGCCAGCCCCACACGCGCCCACCTGATCAAGGTAGGGCTCGAACTGATGCGCAAGCATGGCTACGGCGCTACCGGCCTCCAGGAGATTCTGCATTCGGCAGGAGTGCCCAAAGGCTCGTTTTACCATCACTTCAGCAGCAAAGAAGAGTTTGCTGCCGCAGTGCTGGAACTTTACGGCACGCTCAACGCGGAACACTGCCACGCGGTATTGGGGAACACACGCCAGGCGCCGCTCAAGCGGCTGCGACGCTACTTCGAAGACCTCATTCGAATGGCAGGGCAATCGTCGGCAACTCCAGGATGCCTCGTCGGTAACCTCAGCCTGGAGGTCGCAGCAGTCAGCCCGCTATTGCAAGGGCGGTTGAGTTCCGGCTTCGCGCGCTGGCAGTCCGATGTCTCAGCTGTACTGCGGGAAGCTATTGAGAAAGGCGATCTGCCAAGATCCTCAAAGCCGGAGCCTCTTGCCGGCTTTGTACTTAACAGCTGGGAAGGCGCGCTGCTTCGTTCTCAAGCCGACAAGAGCGATGCTCCGCTGAAGGATTTTCTGCATTTCGTGTTCAACGATCTGCTCGCGAAGTAAGAACGAACTCGTCCGTTCTCACTCGCGGTCAAATCCCCTTGACCTCACCGCCATCCATACGAACTGAGCTCCCCGTCATCCACTTTGCAGCGGGTGACACCATGAATGCCAGCAGTTCCGCAATCTCTTCCGGCTCTCCATAGCGGCTTATACCCGCATCTTCAGGAAACTTTTTCGTGGCCTCGGCAACGCTCATGTTGTGCGCGGGAGCCCACTTTTCGAGAAAAGACTTCCGCCGTCCCGTCATCACGGCTCCCGGCACAATGCTGTTCACCTGCACGCCATCCGTAATGCCCTGTTCCGCAAAGGCCTTGGCCATCGCGATAATCGCTGCATTCGTTGCTGCCACAGCGGCGAATGCCGGCTTGGGATCGAGTGCTGCACTACCGGACATGAAGACAACGGACCCGCGATTCGCCTTGAGCGCATCCCACGCGCGAATTGTCAGCCGGCGCGCCCCATGCAGCTTCAGTTCCATGCCCGCATACCATTGCTCATCGCTCATCTCAAAGAGATCAATTTGAGGCACAGCCCCGGCTATGTTGAGAAGCGCATCAACACGGCCATACGCATTGAGCGTCGTTTTGATCACCGTCTCGGGAGCTTCCACTCCGCTCAGGTCCAGCACTATGCTGTGCGGGTCAGCGCCGGCTCTCCGCACTTCATCCGATACCTCGATCAGCGCATCCGCGTTCCTTGCAACAAGCACCACCTTGCCAAAATCCCTGGCAAGCCGGATTGCAGTCGAGCGGCCAATGCCCTGGCTTGCTCCCGTAACAATCGCAACCGTGTTGTTCATTGTCCTTCCTCCTGCAATGCCGTCTTGGCCGCTTCAAGAATGATGGCCGCAACCTTGTCCGGCGCGGTAAGCAGCGGTGTATGGTCCACGGCAAACGAGCGGATCGTTGCCTTCATGCGCTCAGCCATAAAGCGCTGCGTCTTTGGGTTGATCATCCGGTCCTCTTCCGCAAGCAGATACCACGATGGCTTGTTCTTCCATGCCGGAGCAGTCACAGGCTGCTGAATGCACTTCACGGAGATGGGCCGCTGAACGGCACGGCAGAGCGCAATCTGCTCCACCGTTGCATTTTGCGCAAAGGCCTCGGCAAAGCTCTCATCGGGCATCCAGATAAATCCATCTGCATCCGGGGCAAGCTTCGGGGCCTTCGCATGCGGCTCATCTCGATAGAAAACCTCTGCAACGGTCTCCCCCTCATCCGGAGCCAGCGCCGCAATGTATACCAGCGCCTTCACGCGCTCGTCGTGCGCGGTTCCCACCACAGCGCCGGCATAGGCGTGGCCGGCCACAATCACGGGACCATTCGTGCGGGCAATTGTCCGCCGCAATGCTGCAGCATCATCGCTTAGCGATGTAAGAGGTATTGGTGCAGCCACAACACGCAGCCCCTCCTTCTCAAGCCTGCGAATCACCGGCTCCCAGCTTGATCCATCGGCCCATGCGCCGTGGATCATGACCACGGTCGCGTTCTGGAATGCTGACATCATGCTTCTCCTCTCATCTTCTCTTCTTGAATTTCAGCGCAAATGCTGCGGCGCTCAGCTAAAGAAACTCACAATCTTCTTTGCGATGACGTCGCCGAGCTCTTCCAGCGCAAAATGACCGGTGTCGAACAGGTTCAGCTCCGCCTTCGGAATGTCGCGCAGATAGGCCTGCGCACCTTCGACGGTGAAGAATGGGTCATTCTTTCCCCAGACAATCAGCGTCTTCGGCTGCTTATTCCGGAAGAAGGTATGCCACTCGTCATAGTGGGTCAGGTTGGCCTGGTAGTTATGCAGCAGACTCAACTGGATGGCGTCATTCCCCGCGCGGTCCATAAAGTGCTGATCCACCGTATAGGAATCCGGGCTGATGCGGCTCGCGTCCTTTACTCCGTGCGTGTACTGGAAGATCGTTGTCTCCAGCGTCAACAAAGTGCGCACCGGCTTTTCTGTCTCCGGCGTCCGATTGGCCCAGAACGGCTTCATTGCGTCAAAGCCTGCGCCGATTCCTTCCGCATAAGCGTTCCCGTTCTGCACAATGATGCCTTCGATTGCATCCTGATGCTTGAAAGCAATGCGATACCCAATGGGCGCGCCATAGTCCTGCACGTAGATGCTGAACTTCTTCAGCCCCAGCGCGCTGAACAAAAACTCATCCACATACTCCGCAAGATTGTCGAAGGTGTACTCAAAGTCACTCACGCTCGGCGCGTCGCTGTAGCCGAATCCGATGTAATCGGGAGCAATGATGTGGAACTTTTCTGCAAGCTGCGGAATCAGGTCGCGGAACATATGCGACGAACTGGGGAAGCCGTGCAAAAGCACGATCGTTGGAAGATCCTTCGATCCAGCCTCACGGTAGAACATCTTGAGGCCGCGAACAGTAGCGTGTTGGAATGTTTGCATGATCTCTCTTCCTTTCTATGGCGAATCTTGCGCCGATTCAGGCACCGATGAAATGAGCGTAGTGGACACCGTTAAAAATGTCAACAGAGGTGTTATGATTTTCATACAGTATTTTTGAAGAGGGGGCACATTGAGCACTGTTCTTCAGGAACCCGGCGAGTGGGTGGATGGCTTTTTGTTCGTTGCGAACAAGCCGATTCTCGATTTTTTGAACACGCGTCCGGTGTTGGCGCAGGGGCCCACGGAGCTTCTTACGGATTTCCATGCATTGGAGCGTTGGTTCATCGCTTCAGAAATCGTGAGTTCCGCTCGGGTGAAGAACCTGCTGCGGAGCTGGCGGCCATCTCCCGAGGCGGCGGCTTTCCTCAAGGGCCTGCGTGAGTTCCGCGAACGGCTGCGAGACGCGGTGCTGCGCATGGAAGGTGGCTCGGCCCCTTCGGACGAGTTCATTCGAGAGTTGAATGCAGGCCTGTTGCAACATCCGCTAACTGCGGTGCTTCGCAAGAGGGAAAAGCGAATCGTTCGCGAATCACACTTCGATCCGCAGCAGCTTGCAGACCTGTGGACGCCGTTCCTGGATGCGGCAGCGGAACTTGTGAGCGATCCGGACACACACCGCCTGCGTCAATGCGAGGCCTGCGTCGTTCACTTCTTTGATACCAGCAAGAAAGGCTCACGCCGCTGGTGCAGTATGAATATCTGCGGCAACAAGCTCAAGGTTGCGGCGTATCAGCGCAGAAAGCGGAATAACGACGCGTCCAGCTGAAGGCCGGCGTGAGTCTATGACAGCCGCACACATCACACCATTTCGTAGTTACTCCTGTAGGGAGTAACTCGAACAAGTTCTCTCAATAACTCGCGACAAAAGTAAAGCAGGCCGGAGCAATGCTCTGGCCTGCTTGTTGTTCGCCTTGCAGCGGGTTAGAAGTTGATCTTTGCGCCGATCTGGATGCGGCGGGGTGAGTGTCCGCCTGTAACCGAGCCGAAGGCACCGTCAGCCAGGCTGGAGTCAACCGTGCTGAAGCTCTCGTGATTGAAGGCGTTGAAGAATTCGCCGCGGAGCTGGAAGTTGACGTTTTCCCAGATACGGACGTTCTTGATGGCCGCGAGATCCCAGTTGTTGTATCCGGGACCGACGAGGCTTCCATTGCTCTCCGAGCCGAAGTGGTTTACCGCCTCCGCAAACGAGCTGGTGGAGAACCACTGGGCTACGCTCTTGGTGTTCTGAACCTTGGCAACCTGGTCAGGGCGATAGGTACCGAGGCCGAGGCCCGCGTTGATTCCGAGGGGATCGAACGGGTCGCGGATGTTCGAGAGCGAGAAGTTCTGGCCAGAGAGGAATTGCGTGATGCCGGAGACTTCCCACCCGCCCGCAACGTGGCCGACGATACCGTGCTGACCCTTGAACCAGGGCAGGTCGTAGACATAGTTGGCGGTGAAGGTGTGCTTCTGGTTGTAGTTGGCGGGACCGTAGTCGAGCGTGAAGTCGTAGCTATTGGTGGCCGTGTTCGAACGGTCTGAGGTGTTGGTCGTCAGGTCCTTCGAGAAGGTGTAGGAGATACCCGTCTGGAAGCCGTGCGAATGATGGTTGGCGCTGAACTGCAGCGAGTTGTAGTTGTTGGTGAAGAGCGGCGCGCGCGACGTGATGCCTGCGTAGCCCGCGTAGGGACGGATGTAGTTGACGCTGGAGTTGGTTGGAGCCGTGAGACGCGCGGCCACGGTGGGCTGGTTCTCATCGAACTCGCCGAGGAGGTGACGCGCCTGGTTGCCGAAGTAAGCCAGCTCGAGCACGGTGCTGGGCAGGAGCTGGTGCTGCACCGAGAGGTTGTAGTTGGCATAGTTAGGCACCTTGAATGCCGGCGTGCCGGTTGCCGTGATGCCGTTGGGGCCGTAGGAGATGGCCGCGGCTCCATTGAAGATGTTGTCGAAGGGAACGTTGTTGATGGTGGTGCGCTGCGCCAGTGGCGGGTTGGCAAAGGCGTTCTGTTCCCAGATGCCGTCGAGCAGGCGGTCATAGAAGATGCCGAAGCCGCCGCGAACCACCGTCTTGCCGGTGCCGAAGAGGTCATAAGCAAAGCCGATGCGCGGTGCGAAGTTGGCGTTTGAGTTGGGGTTGACATACTTGCCGAAGGGCGAGCAGGAGACGAACGGCGAGACTGCCTGGGCGTTCGAGCATGCCGCGCCCTTGGGGAAGATCAGGCCGTTGGTGTAAGTGGACGGCAGCAGCTCAGTCTGGTCGGCGTACTGACCGGGTATGAAGTTGCCTGCATTGGAATCGGTGACCGCGTTGCCAGCATCGATCTGCGGAGTCAACTGCGGGGCATAGTACTTGGGATCGAAGTTGGACAGCGTGTTATTTACATCCGTCGAGGAGGGGAAGCGGCTCCAGCGCACGCCGAGATTGAGCGTGAGGCGGCGCGCGATCTTCCAGTCGTCCTGCGCATACGCTTCGCTGTTGGCGAAGTGCAGGTCTGGGATGATGTCGGGCAACGTCTGGCTGAAGCTGGCTACATTGCCGACCAGGAAGTCGCCCCAGGAATTGAAGTTGAAACTGGGGTTGCCGTTGATGGCGTTTTCGGTTTTGATCATCCACTGCGTCTGGAAGCCAAAGCGCAGCGTGTGCTTACCGAAGTTGAAAGATAGGTTGTCAAAGATGGTGCGGTCCAGGTTGCGCTCAGTGTATGGTGTGGAGCCCGCGGTGAAACCGGTGACGCCGGTGATGGCGATGGAGGGAAGCTTACCGTAAGGGTCCGGCTTCCACTGGTTGGTGAGCTGGCTGATGACGGAGGAGTCCTGAGCAAGCGCGCCCGGGTTGTAACCGCTGGAGTAGCCGCCCTGGGCCCATACGAATTCAAATTCGTTGACGGCCCTGGGGCTGATGGTCCAGGTCAGGTTGGCCACGACATTCTTGCCGGGTGAGTTGACGAGCGCGGCAGCGAGCCCGGGATAGTTGGAGCCTGCCCAGAGACCTTCAGGATCTTCGACGGGCATGTCATCGGCCAGATACCGGGCGTAGAAGTGAAGCTTATCGCTGAAGTACTGATCGACGCGGACGATGTCGTTGCGGAAGTTGTTCTGCGCCGAGTAGGAGAAGGTGTAGTTGGAGCCATCATTGGCCGGAAACTTGTCGAAGACATTGGTGAGGTAGACCTGCGAATTCTGGCTGTAGCAGGAAGGAGAGATAGTCGTGGTGTTCGACTCTGCATTGTAGGTGGCGCAGCCCGCTGGCGCACCGGTGTAGTTGCCTGCGACCTGGCCGGCAAGATTGGCCTGCGTTGCCGCAGCGAAGGAGTCGCCGCCGGGCGTGCTCTGCTTGCGCCACTCTTCAGCCCAGAAGAAGAAGGTCTTCTTTTTGTCGGTGTTGTAGAACTTGGGAATGTAAACCGGGCCGCCAATAGTGAAGCCATAGACATTGTGGTGGTTGACGGCGTTCTGGTTGGGCTCGTCGTTGATGGCCTGGGCGCGCTTGTTGAACCACTCGTTCGAATCCAGAGCTGTGTTGCGGAGGAACTCGTATGCGTTGCCGTGGAAGCCGCTGGTACCGGCCTTGGTAGCAACGAGAACCTGGCCGCCGCCGGAGCGTCCGTAGCCCGCGTCGTAGTTGCCGCGCTGGAGGGTGAACTCCTGAATGGCATCGACGTTGGGCGTGTTGACAATGGTGGTGTTGGAGCCGGAGTCGTTGATGTCGGCTCCGTCCACGGTCCAGTTGTTGGCTCCGGTACGGGCGCCGTTGACGGACATGGCGGTATTGCTGGCGACGGTTTCGTCGCCCATCTGACTGACTACGCCGGGCTGAAGGGTGACGAGCTGCTGGAAATTACGTCCAGCGAGCTCGAGTCCCACAATCTGCTGGCTGCTGAGGGTGCCGGACTGTGCTGAGCTCTCGGTATCGACGGTGACGGCGGCGGCTTCAACGGTGACCGTGGTGGAAGCGGCGCCTGCCTTGAGCTGGATGTTGAAGCCACGATTTTGGGCAACCGTGAGGACCACGTTCTTGGCGAGGTAAGACTCAAAGCCGGCCGATGCGACTGCAACCGTGTAGGTTCCGGCGGGCAGGGTAGTAACTACATAGTTGCCGGAGGCGTCGGACTGCACGGTATGAACAGCCTTGGTTGCATTCTCCGTGACATTGATGGTGGCGTTAGGAATGACTGCGCCGGTTGTATCGGTCACAATGCCGGTAAGCGTGGCAGTGAGTTCCTGCGCGCGCGCAAACTGCGGCACAACGAGCAGCGCCGTAAGCAACAGACCCAACAGCAGGCCCGCGGGTTTCCTGAGATGCCTGATCGGCAGCCTGGTACAGATGGCCGATAGGCGGGCATGTGTCATCTGCCTCAAATTGATTTGTGACATAAGCACGTCTCCTTTTTTCTTTTTCTTGCGATCCGGAAGCGACTTCGCGCGACGCGGACCTGATGCCGGTTCAAACTTCTGGGAGATCGTCAGGCCGGAAAGTCTCCCAGCGGGAGCCCGGACCGAGTTGGAGGTTGAAAGAGCTGAATCGAGGGGTTGGCGTTTCCTGTTTTTGCTCCCACGTCGAGATGCAGCACGGCTTTCGGTAGCTTGTGGATACGACGATAGGATGAATTTTCAGAAAACACAAGAGCAATTTTGAACAAATCAGCCTTAAATGATCATTCCTTATGCCGATCTTATGATCAACTACGACGCAAATACTTGATTTTGCTCAAAGTATAAGATTTGGCGACTTTGGGCCGCATAGAGCATGAGACAAGAAAATGGGGTGGAAATCGTAGTGATTCCCACCCCAAAGCTCGAGCCGCATGCCTCTGAATTTGGGAACGCTTAGGCCAGGATGACCTTAATCCCCTGCTTTTGTAATGGCGCCAGCGCCTCGGGAGAAGCGCCCGTATCGGTAATTAAAATATGTATGTCGCTGAGGGGGCACAGAAATGCCGGGCCCACGCGTCCCAGCTTGCTCGAATCCGTAACTACGATCACCTGCTTGGACTGCTTGAGCATCTTGCGATAGACCAGCGCCTCTTCCGGCTCCAGTTGGGTCACTCCACGCTCCGCGTCGAGACCCGTGATCGAGACAAAGAGCCGGTCCATATACACATCATTCAGATAGGTGAGCGCCGCATTGCCGGTAAGTGAGAATGACCATGTCCAGGGCACCACGCCGCCGGTGAGATAGGTGCGGATTCCGGGCTGATTGCACAGCTCCATCCCGATGTTGATCGCGTTGGTAATGACTTTAAGGTTGTCACGATGGCGAAGGCTGCGGCCGACATAGGTTGTGGTAGTTCCGGCGGTGAGCCCAATGGTCTCGTTGGCCTGCACCAGCTCCGCGCCGGCTAGACCGATTCGGCGCTTTTCCGCGGCGAAGCGTTGCTCGCGAGCCAAAAAAGAGGAATCGAAGCGAAAAGGCTCATAGAGCAGCGGTTCCACAAGCGTGGCGCCACCGTGTGTGCGGCGGATAAGGCCGCGATTTTCCAGGCGAGCCAGGTCACGGCGGATGGAAGGCGCGGACGAACCGGCCACGGCAAGCAGCTCCTCAATGGTGGCTGTGCCAGTGCGGAGGAGATGTTTCAAGAGCTGCTCGGCACGCGGGCTTAGGGCGTCAGACATTGTTCTCCAAAGGGTTCGGGCGCAGTGTACGGGAAACCGAGCACCCTGATCAATCAAATTTACGCGATTTGCTCAAAATTTGCTTGTTGGCATGATTGATTACGCGAGATATGATCATGAAACAGTTTTTTGACATATATCCGGGCCTGAGGCGCGGTGAGAGCTTTTTGAGGGCAAAGGCATGATTCCAGACAACAGCAGATGTGTGCGCAAGTCGAGAGTTTTGCAGGGAGCGCTGACTATTGCCGCGCTAACGATTGTGATTGTGCAGCCGGGCAACGCTCTGCAGGCGCCGAAGCTGTCGGTGATGCCTTGGCCCAAGTCCGTGGAAACGGGCCAGGGTGAGTACAAGCTGGATGGATATTTCCGCGCGGGATTTTCCGGCGCGCATGACGCACGGCTGGATAAGGCGCTGAACCGGTTCATCGTGCGGCTGAACTTGCAGTGCGGGGGTGTCCGGCGTACGCAATACGATGCCAAGGATAGCGATCCGCTCTCGCTGACATTGTCTGTGGCGGGCCCGGGCGGAGCGGTGCAAGGCATTGATGAAGACGAGAGCTACAAGCTGAATGTGACTTCAAGTGGTGTGGCGCTGCGGGCGGCGACCGATGTGGGCGCGATGCATGGGCTTGAAAGCTTTCTGCAGCTTGTGACGATGCGGGATGGCGCTTGCAGCCTGCCTGCGGTCACGATTGACGATGCGCCCCGCTTCGTCTGGCGCGGATTCGAACTCGATGTGGTTCGCCACTTTGAGCCGATCAGCGTGATTGAACGGACGCTGGATGGGATGGCGGTGGCCAAGCTCAATGTCTTTCACTGGCACCTGAGTGACGACCAGGGTTTCCGCGCAGAGAGCAAAAAATTCCCTCGGCTCACAGAAAATGCGTCCCTGGGGCAGTTCTATACGCAGGATGAATTGCGGCATATTGTGGCGTATGCGCGGGCGCGGGGTATTCGCGTGATGCCGGAGTTTGATGTGCCGGGACATACTGCGAGCTGGGTTTACGCTTATCCGGAGCTGGGCGATGGGCGGACTGTGAGGCGGATTCCGCAGGAGTTTCAGGAATACGAGACGAACCAGGGGGAGCTCGATCCGACGAAGGAGTCCACGTACAAGTTTTTGGATACGTTTATTGGGGAGATGGGGGAGATCTTTCCGGATGCGTACTTCCATATTGGCGGCGACGAAGTGGATGGTTCGGGATGGAAGACAAGCGCATCCATCCAGGAGTTCATGCAGAAGAAGGGATTCAAGACCAAGGACGATCTGCAGGCGTATTTCAATCAGCGTCTGCTGCCCATTCTTCAGAAGCACGGCAAGAAGATGGTTGGGTGGGATGAGGTGCTGAATCCCGCGCTGCCGAAGGACATTATGGTGCAGAGCTGGCGCGGCGAAGAGTCGCTCTCCGCCGGCGCGGCACAGGGCTATACGGGGATTCTCTCGGCTCCTTATTATCTCGACGGGCAGAAGACGAGCGAGGAGATGTTTCTTGCCGATCCGATACCGGCGGATACGAAGCTGACGCCCGAGCAGCAGAGCAAGATCATTGGCGGCGAAGTCTGCATGTGGGCGGAACAGATTTTTCCGGGAACCGCTGACTCGCGCATCTGGCCGCGCACGGTGGCTGTTGCGGAGCGGTTCTGGTCGCCGCAGAGTGATCGCGATGTGGCCGATATGTATCGGCGTCTGCGTGTTGTTTCGCTGGAGCTTGAAGATGCTGGTTTGACGCATATCTCCGGGCCTGCCAAATTGCGCCGCAGCATTGTTGGGTCAACGCATACCGGGGCTATCGATGCGATGGCGTCGGTAACAGAGCCGGTCAGCTTTGGTGATCGCGAGGACGCGCAGCATACGGATGCGCTCACTCCGCTGAATGGTTTGGCGGATGCGGTTGTGGCTGATCCGCCGGCGCGGCAGGAGATTGCTGCTGAGGTGGATGCGGTGATGAATGAGCACTCGAAGGCTGCTGAGGCTGCATTGCGCGAGAGGTTCCTTGCATGGCAGCAGGCTGCGCCGGAGCTTCTTGCGCTTGCGCAGAAGTCGGGACGATTCTCGAATGCCGGTCCGCGTGTGGAACAGCTTGCGGCACTTGCCGCGGTGGGGCTTGAGTCGCTGGCATATATTGATGCGCATACGGCTCCGCCTGCCGGATGGCTGAATAAACAGAAGGCATTGCTCAAGAATGTCGAGCAGCCTGGGGCCTATGTGCGATTTGTGTTTCTGCCGGCGCTGGGTAAGCTGGCGGAGAGTGCGGCCACGAGCCGTTAGGCTTTGTCCGTTAGTCCCACCCCTGGCGCGAGAAACAAAACGCGCCAAGGATGGGGTGCCCGAATATCGTAGTCAACGACCGAAAGGCAACCGTGTCATCCTTCGACTCGTCCCACGATCCCCGTGAAACGAGTCGAAGGATGACACGGTTTTCTTTGTGCTAACTCTTCGGTAATCCGGGTGCAGGTTTAGGCTTTGGTTTAGGCTTTTTCTTCTCTTCGCGTTTTCCCGTATCTTTGTTTCCCATGCCAGGATTTTAACGTCGAGTTGATGCTTGTGGAAGTTCAAACTGCACCACCTGCTTTTGTGGTACCTGGGTCCTTAACTGCAAGGACCCGGGCTAGCCGGCGAATGGGAGTGCTGTCCTACTCATGGCGTAAAGCGCGCCATCGATGGGGGCACCCAAAAGTGTTTTAAGAATAAGCAAAAACAGCGGCGGCTCGGATTGAGCCGCCGCTGTTTTGCGTTGAATGGAGGTCTAGAAGTTGAAGCGTCCGTTGAACTGGAGGGATCTTGCTCCTGAGGTGGGCGAGTAGGGCTGGCCGAAGGTGGTGATGTTGCCCAGGTTGGCGTTGCCTACAGTATTGACCGGAACATTGGAGTTGGTGCCGTAGAGGAGGGCGTGGTTGAAGACGTTGAAGGCTTCCATACCGACCTGGAACTCGGTCTCGTGGAAGATGTGGAAGGCGCGGAAGATGCTGGTGTTAAAGTCGGATGCTCCAGGCCCGCGGAACTGGTTGCGCCCGGTATTGGGGAACGGCGGCGTGACGTTGTCAACAGTGGAGGCGATGCTGGGATTGGCGAAGGAGGTCGGGTCGAACCATCCTTTGCCGCCGCTGAGGGCGGCACCGCCGGCAGTGCCGCGGTTATGTCCGCCGAGCTGGTGATAGGGCTTGACGAGCTGGGCGTAAGTTGTGCCGATGCCGGGTGCAATGTTGCCGAGGAGGTTGCTGCTGGCCACCACGCCGAAGGGAGTGCCGCTCTGGTGGCTGAACTGGCCGTTCAACTTGAAGCCGCCGGCGATCAAAGCAGCTGCGCCATGGTTTGCCCAGCGCTGACCGTAACCGAAGGGCAGACTATAGACCGCATAGACCTGCACGTTGTGCTTGATGTCGTATCCGGCCAGACCACGGTTGAGATAGTAGTAGGCGGGATAGTTGAACTTGGTGCCCTCGGAGCCGGAGCCTGCGCCATTGTCTTCAAAGTCAATGGACTTGGCGAAGGTATACGTAAGGCCAAGAGAAGTGTTCCTGGCGTTCTTGCGCAGCTGCGACTGAAATCCGTTGTAAAAGGACCGGAACTGCGGTTTGTTCAGGTTGATGCCGCCGGTGTTATAGCAGGCAAGGTTCGTGGTTCCTGTGCACCACTGCTGATTGATGATGGTGTTGTCCTGGAAGCTGCAGTTTCCGCTGAGGCCGGTGGAAGGATTGTACTTGCCGTTTGCCATGCAGGGTGTGCTTGAGGACGGCAGGGGCGCCGAGTTATAGGGAGTAACTGTGGCGGGCTGGCGAACATATTCCGTTCCGACGTAGCCGATGTTGCCGATCCAGCCGCCGGGCAGCTCGCGCTCCACGATGAGATTCCAGCTCATAATGTAGCCGCGGTCGTAATTGAGCGGGACAGTCTGAGTGCTGGCCGCCACAGGCAGCGAAACAAAACCGGTGGCGAAGCTGGGATAGGCGATTCCCGGGATGCCGTAAGAGAGCGTCATGGGAGCGTTGCCGTTGGCCGGATCCACGGGGAGTGTTCCGTTGCCTGACCCGGAGTAACTGACGGTGATGGAACCGGGATAGGCATCGCGCATGACGCGGTAACTGTCAGGGTCCGTAGTCATGCCGAAGCCGGTGCGGACGACGGTCTTGGGCGTCATGCGATAGTTCAAACCGAAGCGCGGGACGAAGTTGCCCCAGCCGACCTTGAGGCCTGCTGCCTCTGGATTGCCGTTGACGCCTCCGATTTCGACGTTGCCGGTCTGTGGCAGTTCAGGATGCACGAGGTAGATGCCGGTGTGGTCCTTATATGGAGTGGGGTAGTACTCATAGCGGACGCCGTACACCATGGTGAGCTTTGGCGTGACCTGCCACTGGTCCTGGGCATAGAAGCCAATGGTGGTCCAGCGGAGGCTGTTGGGATCGCGGGACTGCTCTGCTTTTGAGACCGCGGACCCGGTACCGTTGTTGGGCAAACCGAGGAGGAAGTCTGCCAATGCGTTGTAGGCGTTGACGGGATTGGTGCCGGTATTGGTCAACTGGCCGTTGAACTGGAAGCCTCCGCGAGGATTGGAGACGCCTGAGCCGAGGTTGGGCTGGAAGTGGTTGAGATCGAAGTGGTAGTAGGTAAAGCCGTACTTGGTGGAGTGATGGCCCTTGACCAAGCTCAGGTTGACGTCTCCGGTGAACTGGTTGTCACGGAAGTGGAAGGGGTTGGCGGTCTGTGCGTTGCCCAGTGTGGTGAACAGATTATTGAAGGAGAAGATGGGCTGACCGACGTAATCCGTGCTGCTGGCGCCGCTGGCTGGCTGGTTGGTGCCGGGAATTTTGAGGACGTCTGTGCCGAAGTCACCGTCTTTGATATCGAGAGTAGACTGCGCACCGGAGTTCTGGCGGGTGAAACCGAAATCGGCATCAAGAACGAGGTTGGACCCGAAGACGCGGCTGTAGCCGAGACCAACATTCTGGACGCGTCCGCCGGTGTTGCCAGGCTGGCCGCCATCCATGGTAGTTCCTCCGGCATCCCCGAGCGCTTGGGGATCGAGGATGCTGAAGGGCTCAATGGAGTACTTACCGAAGAGATGGCTGTTCTCGTTGGGGTTGAAGTCGATTTTGGAGTCTGAAGAAGTCTTGGTGTAAGCGTAGGTGCCAACGGCGTCGAAGTTGTTCTGCAACTGCCCCTGCAACAGGCTGGTAGTGGGAGTGCCAAGACTGCTGGAGATGGGCTGTAAGAGCGCCAGCATGGTGGCGGCGGCATAGGATTGGCGCGAGGCCGGAATGCAGTTGCAGCCATACTCGTCAAGAAATGTAGTGGTGCGATTTGCGGGAGCGAGATAGGGGCCGGTGCCTCCGGGCTGCGGGTCATAGAGAATCGGCGAGCCGGAGTTTCCGGTGAGGGCGAGGTCAGCGATTTGGGAGAAGTCGCCGCCGAGCATGTTGGTATCAGGCACGGAGAAGGTGGCGGTGATGAGCTTGCGCTGCGTGGTGCGCTCAAAGTTCTCAAAGAAGAAAAGCTTCTTTTTGCTGGTAAGAATGTGGGGAATGTAGACCGGACCGCCAATGTTAAAGCCAAACTCGTGGAAGACGAATTTGGGCGGCGTTGTGGGCAGGATATAGGTGTAGGGCTTGGCGTTGATGGCTGCGTCCTGGTAGAACTCCCATGCGCTGCCGTGGAAGTGCGCGGTGCCGCTCTTGGTAGTGATTTTGATGGCTGCGCCGCCAGCCTGGCCCTGTTCCGGATTGAAAGCATTGGTGGTGAAGCTGACGTTTTCAATATCGTCCGCGGGCGGAACGTAGGCAATGATGTAGGGCAGCCATCCGTAGTAGTTGACGGCTCCGTCAATGCGGGTGGTGTTGCCGTTGTAGGAGTTGCCGTTGATGTTGACGCTCATGGAGCGGGACGGGTTGGCTGAGGTGGAGTTCTTCTCCTGCACGGCGGATGCGCCGGGAATGATGGTGTAAAGCGCCTGGTAATTGCGGCCGGCGCTGGAAGTAATGGGCAGCGATCCTATCTGGGTCTGCGTGAGCTCGGAGTTGACCTCAGCGGATTCCGTCTGCATGGAAGCGGCGGCCGAACTGGTGACTGTGACTTCTGTTGTAACGGAGCCAGTCTGGAGAGTCACATCGACGCGGACCTTGCTGTTGACTTCTACCTTGATGTCGCGGACGCGGTATGCAGCAAAACCCGTGGTCTGCGCGGCTAGCGAGTAGTTTCCGGGGAGAACATCGAGAAGGTTATAGGAACCGTCGCCGCTGGCCTGCGTGACGCGCTTGTCACCGGTATCCTGGTTCGTGAGTGTAATGGCCACGTTCGGCACGACTGCGCCGGTTTTGTCTGTGACCGTGCCGCTGATGGAACCGTAGAGAATCTGGGCATGTGCTCTGCTCCCAATGGAGAGCAGTAACACCAGCGCCACCAATGCAGCGAAACGGAACACACGAATATTGCGAATGCTGGCCTGTATCTTTCCCTTCATAGAGCCTCCCTGAAATTGCCCAACTTGCCTTACGACTGCGCTGTCCCGCGCCTATAGCTACTTGCGCTTATGCGATAAAAACCCACTCTCCGGGCATATCTGCGCGTTAACGCAGACGGCGGCGGAAGGAGGGCTTTAATTTGCGACCCGAACTATAGGCCCGACTCAATTCGCTTGTCAAGCAACAAATAGATCAGTTTCCAGCAAATCAATATCGTCGCCGGTACCCGGAAAATTCGGCATTCCACAGCAAATTCCGCAAGAGGGTTGGTTTTTGGTTCGGCTCCTGCGTAAATATGGAACTGAGGCGGCAACCTGTACAAGTTCGATCCGTGGTGAAATGCATTTTTTCACCAAAATCTCGTTTTCAACCACGCAAACAGACGTTACAATCGGGCGCAAAGACGATTTATTGATTCTTCAGAAGTGGTTTCACCTCAGGCGGGTTTTGCGTCTATTTTTAGTGCGTTGCAATTGCCAGATTGAACCGGAGAAATAGGAACACGTATCAGAAACTATGGCCACCGTATGCAAGCATCCTAGAGTTCGCGTCGTATCGCGGCACGAAGACACGGAATTTGTCGAGTGCCTGGAATGCGGCGAGGTTTTTGATTCAGAAGAGTTTCAGGATATGGCAATCGAGGAAAGCGCGGAAGCCGAAGAGGCAGAGGCTGAGTCCTGACCGAGTGGGCCTGGCGGGCTAACTCGAGCTTTTCCCCGGCGCGCCGGTGCCGTTTGCCGCAAAATGCTGCGTTTTGCGGCTCACCACCCAGGCATAGTGCAGGCCGGAGAGAATGGTCAGCGCCATCGTCGCATCGAGCGCCAATTGCCTGAGCTGCCACACCCATTTTGCGCCGTCTACCTGCACCAGAAGCACGGTTGCAATCGCCACAATCTGCGCCACTGTGTTGGCTTTGCCCAGAATGCTTGGCCCGAAATCACGCCGGCCAACTGCATAAAGAATTGCCGCAACAACCAGGATGCCGACATCGCGGCTGAAGACCAGCACCGTAACGCGCACGGGAATCAGGTTCTTATGCGTGAGTACGAGGAAGAGCGTGCTCAAGAGCAGCTTGTCGGCTACCGGATCGAGATACTGACCGAGCGCTGTTCGCTGTTTGAGCAGGCGAGCGAGCAGGCCGTCGAATGCATCCGTCAGGCCGGCTACGATAAAAAGCGCCAGGCCCGCGACAAAATGCCCCTCCAGCACAGCCATCACCAGAAAGGGCGCCAGGCATATGCGAGTCAGCGTCAGCAGGTTCGGCGCTGCACGCAGCGGGTTTGTTATGGATGCGCTTGCTTGATCGGGCATTGCTGGCGGCTCGGCAACGATCATATTACATCCCGCGCCCCGCCTGGTCGCAGCCGCATTTTGCTCTCCGCGGCAATACTGTTAAACTATTCCTCAGGCCGTTTCCCACCCTTATTGATGGCCGCATGGTATGTACAGGCGCGTAGCTCAGTTGGTTAGAGCGCTTCCTTGACACGGAAGAGGTCGCTGGTTCGAGTCCAGTCGTGCCTACCATTTCAAAGACATCCCAAATAGTCCAATCGTGAAGGCGACTTATGCCTCACTCAGGCCGGCCACGCTTAATGCATTCCCTGAAATGTTTTTGGAGCGAGAGCATATCCGCAGTAACTTTAAGCTGCGCGTCCACGATCACTGATAGACCTCCCAGGGCTTAAGCAAATATTCGAACCGCTCCATATCGACTCGTTTTCCGTTAAACTTCACACCCTCTAATTTCAAACGCGCTCGTTGCTCGTGCGCAGCAGCACCGCGTAGCTTGATCTCGCCGCCTGCGCCCAATACGCGATGCCATGGCAACTGATCGACCGGGTCCGTACGCAGGAGTCGAGCAACGGCACGATGGTAGCGTGGGTAACCAGCAGCAGCAGCAACATGACCATAAGTGCTTACTTTGCCGACCGGAATCGAGAGGACGATGTGACGAAATGCAAGATCGCGCTGCTCGTTTGGCCGCAATGCATCTCGTAACAGGCTTCGCTTGGCCTTTTCGACGGAGAGCTGATCGAATGAGAAGCCCTTCGGCAGCGCTGCTCGCTTCGTCCTAGACGCTTCCGCCGGCTGCTTCTTCTGCACCTTATCTTCTCCATAGACCTATGGATCGCATCAACTCACTAAGCCCTAACAACAATAATCTCCCCGCGCTGCTGATTGCAGTGGGAGACCTGAGACGGGATATATAAGGATGTGTAACGAGGAGGTGGAGGCCAGAGACGGGATTGAACCGCCGACGCCGGCCTTTTCAGAACTTAAACGACAAGTAATTTCAACAACTTAGACGACACGGATGGCACCGTAAGTCTCTGCAAAACAGTATAAGAGATCGTTCGCTTGGGTTAGATTTTGGGTTGCAAAGTTTACCCTGACCGTCCCGATTAACGCTGGGATGCCCGGTTTTCTGTGCTAATTTGCTGTCGATGAGCGCCTTGGCGATAATGCGCTCATCGAGAAAGTGATAACGAGCCAATCGGCACCAATCACTTGTCCGATCCGCCGGTTACACGGCAACTTACCGAAGACACAGATCGATCTGAATAGGTCAATGAGCGCGTTGGCCTGCAGGCGTCAATTGACCATTTAGACGGCAGAAGCTCACCGGATCTTAGTTGGCTTACGAGGGCCAACCCGTCGGCAGTAGAAGCTGCGTCTCATCAAAGCCGCTTTCACGCCGCTGACAATCCGGACATTCCTCAGCAGGTAGAAGACATAGCTCCTTCACCACCTGGGCGCGGGCGAAACGCTCTGACTCCAACGCATTGACAAATGAAAATCAAACAACGATCTTCCAAAGTTCTCGATCACGAAGGGTCAGACAATGACTTCGTAGGGTCTCATCATATCGTTTGCCTCATGCTCCAAGAGATGACAATGCCATAGATATCGCCCAGCGTATCCCTGAAAGGGGATGATGATGCGGGTGACTGACTCCGGCGGGCACTGCACGACATCTTTCCAGCCCATCTCGTGGGCTCCAGGCTGCCTTGCAGCATCCGTATAGTCCAAGGGTAAGGTGTTGCTGGCAAGGTAATCGTCGACCGAAAAGGTTCTGCGATCAAGAACCTGAAATCGAACCATGTGAAGGTGAATTGGATGTGTATCCTGCGTGAGATTGGCGAGACTCCAAATCTCAATGGAGTTCAGCTTGACCTGCTCCGTCACCGGATCGGCCCAGTGTTTTCGATTCAGCAGCATGGTCATCGCCATACCACTGTCATCGTCGAACTCATTTAATGTCATCATGCGGGTTCGCTCAGCCTGTTGATCAGTGAGACGCTCGATGGTGCGCAAGCTCTTTGGAAGCTGGCTGGTGTCATCCGTTGGAGCTTTGCCAACACGGAACTGCATCAGTTCAAGATCATCGCTCTTAAGAACGACGTTTTGGCCTCGTAGGCCACTGAAATCCACGATCAAATCTGTGCGCTCCGCAGGCGCAAGAACGATCCGCGCCATTTCGACCGGTGCGGCAAGCAGCCCTTGGTCGCTGCCGATGACGTGGAAGCTCTGACCGGTTGACAACGACAAGGAGAAGAATCGTGAGTTGGCGGTGTTCACAATTCGCAAGCGATATCGTCGCGGCTCGACATTCTGATAAGGCCGCACTTTGCCATTGACTACCATCGCATCGCCTAGGAACTCTTGAGACCATGCGCCCTCGTCTGGCGGATTGGGATAGTACAGTTGTCCCTGCTGATCGAAACTGCGGTCATAGATCATCAGTGGAAGCTCGTATTTTCCGGATGGCAGGTTAAGGCTCCTCTCAACCTCGTCTCGGATCAGATACCAGCCCATCAATCCGGCGAAGACATTGAAGCGGCTCACCCCCATGGCATGGTCATGCATCCAAAGCGCGGTTGCGTCCTGATGATTTGGGTAATAGCAGAGCTTATTCTTCCCGGGTGAAAACCAATCCTCCGGATAACCGTCGCTGACCGAAGGAACGCGCGCACCGTGCAGATGTGTCACCACGCGCGTTGGGGGATCCGATGTCATTCCCGGCATCGGAGGATCTAGAGGAAGGAAGTGTCGCGGCGGCAGATCATTGATCCAGTCGACTAGAACGCCTTCGCCACTCTGCACCTCGAACAGTATGGGAGCTGATGTCGAGCCATAGCCCCAGAGACGTGAAGTCGGAAGGTCACGATGAAACCTGCATTCCACCTCACGGATGTGGACAGCATAATATGGCACGTCGACTGCACCGTGAATCGAAGACGATCTCCGGCCTTGGATCTTCTGCAATATAGGCAATGGCAATGGATCAACGAACGAGGTCAAGTTCATCGCGTCGAGTGTTATCGCTCGTTTGCCGGACATCGGCATTGGCCGAGGAGAAATATGCCCCCAACTACTACGCGCAAATATGGCCGGCGCGGCAATCCCGGCCTGCTGCAGAAGTCTTCTACGTGTCCAACGTTTCACCGTGCTCCCTATTTTCCCGCCTGCACCAGGCCTGTGTCTGGATCAAGAAGCAGCTTGCCCGCATTCTGAGGCATTTTCTTGCTGAAGTCGAACATCCCAAGCAACGATCCTGACTGCGCATCGAAAGACCCTCCGCCGAGGCGTTTGCCGTCGAGGTAGAGGTCTTCGATGAAACGGATGATCGAGGCCTGATCCGTTACGGTGTGGTCGACATAATTTGCCTTCGCCCAGGGAGAGATGACCAATAACGGCAAGCGCGGCCCTGGCCCGCAGCGGCCCTGAGCATGCTTCGTCTCTGGTTTGACTCCCGGAAGGGCCCCCGCACCATCGCCACACTTACCGGGCTCATCCAGGCTATCTGTCGCTGTCGCTGAGCCATTTGCGGTCTTCGCCTTCAGGTGGTCGTACCAACCGTCTGAGTCGTCATAGGCAATGATGACCACAGTGTGATCCCATTCCGGCTGCTGCTCCAGGAAATTGATCACGCTCACGATCCATTGCTGCTCATCGAGCGGGCTGGAATTGCCGGCATGGCCGTTCTGGTAGGCTGCAGCTTTTAGATAACTGATCGTCGGAAAGTTACCAGCCTTAACTGCATCGAAGAAGTCGTGGGTATCGTATTGATGATTGGCCCCTCCGTCATGATTGGTGCCCACCGCCTGTGGTGATGAGGGCCTCATATGTTTCGGATTTGCAGTCGACTGGTAGTACTGGAAGGGCTCGTGGTGTGGAACATAATCCCTGGCGCGCACTTTGGTCCAAGCAGACGTTGAATTTCTTCGACATCCGGTGCTGCCGTCTGGATTGACCACACGGAGGTCGAATCCGCCCTGAAAGAAACCCCAGGAGATGTTTGCTTCCGTAAGAAGATCGCCGATATTGCGGCCGGTCATGTGAACCAGCGCGTCGGAGGTGCTGGAGCAAAGATCGTTGATTGGATTGGGATCGGAAATCATAGTGAATCCTCCGTTCCCATCTGGGAGCATGCCACCCTCGGCGTTTTGATCATTGACCACACCATTCGTCTGGCCCGAGGCCAAATTGATGGCTCCCGGTGTCGATGGTCCGAAGATTACGTCGAAGTGGTGGTCGCTCATTGCGTAGTGCTGTGCATAGTTCCAATAAGCGGTAACCGTGTTGCCGTCAAAATAGCCCATGGTTAGACCGCTCGTTGCAAGAACCCCGGGATGCTCTCCGACAACGCGGGGGCCGTCGGGATGACCGACCGAGGCAGGAAACAAGTCCATCTTCCCGCCATCAAACGCCTGCTGCTCCGCGCCGTAGCCGTGATCCTGATCAGCTGTTGCTGCCTGCTCGCGGCTCAAGCGGAAAGGATTGGAACGCCCGGCCCCGTTCTTGGGATTGAGGTAGTTTGGGTTCCTGGTCAGCAACTCATCGTCATATCCTGCCACCGTCGGCGTTCCTGGCAAAGCCATGAACGCGGGCTCTCCTTGAAGATTGAGCGCGTGCGGATAGGTCCCGAAGTAATGGTCGAAGGAAACATTTTCTTGAAAGAGAATGACAACATGGCGGATTTGTTTCTTTGCTACATTCGTGTCCCACGCATGTAAAGGGGCTATCACAATGGCGGTAGCCAGTACCGCTCCAATGGAACGCTCGATCGAAGTCCTCAACTTCATTCTTGATCCTCACCCATGAAAGTGTACCCACGCCATATCGGCCAGCATCCCCGCCGAACCCGCTGCTGCCGTGCCGATGAGGCTTAAGGTTAGCCTGGTACGATAAGCTCCCGCGCCAGGAACTCGTCGCAACAGTGGAATATTGATCAGGATACTGGTCAGGCTGGCAACCACGACACCGTTCACGCCTGTAAGAGGCGACAATTCTCCGTGATGAATAAGCGTTGCGGCTGCAGCGATCGATGAACCACTCGATAGCAATCCTCCCGCCGCACTCACGAAGTAAAAGCTGGCCGATCCGAAATACCGCTGCGCAAGGGCCCCAACGACGTTGAGGGTAAGGAACACCGCCCCAAATTTCAGGGCGGCGGAAAGGCTGAAGGGCGAGTCAAGTGTGAGCGGCTTGGCTGACGCCGCTTCGGCTACAACTGGGTGTATACGCCAAAGCACGACACCGGCCAGGAGCATAAGTCCCATTGGCGGGAGGGTGAGAAGGATCGCTTCTGTTGAGTGAGCCAATGCAGCAACGATGATTGTATTGCGGATCGCCATCGCGCTCGTTGCCAATATGACGCCACGATAAATAATCGGAAGCAGGACCTCACTATTGCTTCCAGCGCGCATGATGAATTCAACGATGACTTTGCGGCTATTGATAAGGCCGCCAAAGAACGCGGTCAATTCCATGCCCTTTGGTCCAAGCACTTTCAACAACACATAATTGACGAACGCGATACCCGCGATCAAAATCACACTTGCCCAATTCGATCGCGGATCGACCAGATGACCGGGACCGACCGGATGGGCGGGAAGAACCGGCATCACTATGAAAGAGAGTGCGGCAAGAAGGATCGCGGAGCGAACTTCCTGTTGCGAGAGACTTGAGGTAAACGCGTGGATTGGCTGCTTCCAGGCAAGAAACGAATTGCACAAGATCGCAGCAAGCACTGGAGTATAGAGGTGTCCCATGCCGCAGAGGATCGCGCAAAAGGCAACGATACTCAGGCTCAAAGTCGTTGTCGTGGCTAGGTGGTCGTGTGCCGAGAGCCTGCGCCAGTTGATGAACGTCAGTACAAGCAAGATGATAGGAGCGGCGATCCAGATGAACTGCGTTCCGGCCACCCCGGCCAGACATCCCAGGATGGCAATCAGTCCGAATGTTCGAGTACCAAGTTTGCCGCTGTATTCCCGCTCGATACCGACAAAAAGGCCGATAGAAATCGCAACGCCGAATCGTTCCAGGATCGGGAGAAATGGCCACTGGTCGGCAAACGCCCCTTGCGGCATGTCTGGCATCATAACCACGCCTCGATGATATTCGCTTCGAGAGTCACGGTATTCTCCGAGTAGGCATGATATTCCGGATTCCCTCGTTTATCGACATCTCATAAAGTTTTTGGGGCCATATGTAGTGCGCTTATGCTAATTGTGGCTTGTTGCGATACGCGAGATAGAATCCCGCCGGGACGAGAAAAATCGTAAACAGTACGGATAGTGTTAGACCGCCGATAAGAGCCTGGGCGAGCGGAGCGTACGCTTCACTTCCTTCCCCTAATTTGACTGCCATGGGTAAAAGACCAATCAGAGTCGCGAGAGAAGTCATCAGAATCGGCCGGAGGCGAACTCGGCATGAAGTGATAATAGCTTCCCGCACGGTCGCGCCCTCCTTCAAGAGATGGTGCGCGAACTCGACGATGAGAATGCTGTTCGACAGAGCGATACCCGCAAGCATGACCACTCCCATCAGAGACATCACATTGAGGGTTGTTCCCCACAGAAGGAGCGCCACCAGAACACCGGTAATACCCGGAGGCAGCGCGAGCAGGATGATGAAGGGATCAAGGAACGAGCGGAATTGAGCAACAAGGATGAGATAGAGCAGGAGCACAGAAAGGGTGAGACCGATTGCGAAACTGCGAAAGGACTCATTCATTGAGTTGACACTTCCGGTGAGCTTGACGTCTATTCCAATTGGCGGGTGGGTGGATGCAACAATAGCGTTGATTTCACGGGTGATTCGATCGAGGCTTTCCTGCTGGGGTCTGACATAGATATCGATGAAGCGACGAATCTGTGTGTGGTCCACTTCTGTTGGCGCTTTGAATTGTTCGATGTTGGCGACCATGTCCAGACGCGTCGGTTGTGTGATATTTGCACCATGCAATGGAATAGCCTTGAGATCTTCGAGAGTCTTTACCTGACCTTCCTTGTACATGACGGTCAGAAAGTAATTGTTGCCGCTCTTTGGATCAATCCAGATACTTGGTGCGATCATCACGTTCGAGGTGAGTGCCGTGATGACATTTGAGACAACTTCTTTTTCCGTGAGACCAAGCTCGCTGGAGCGAGTGCGGTCGACGGAGATGCGAAGCGATGGGTAGTCGATGTCTTGAGGAATATAGACGTCGGCTATCCCGCGGATGCCCCGGATGCGTGCGGCGATGTTCTGCGCGGTATCGTAATCAGCTGTGATGTCGTTCCCTGCGACACGTACATCAATCGGAGCTGGAGCCCCCATGTTGAGCACACCATCGACGAGGCTTCCGCTCGAAAAGAAAGTCTGAAGCTCCGGCATTTGTTGACCGACGGCTCGCTTGACCTCATCGATGTAGGTGTAGCTGCTGGTTTTGTGATCCTCAGAAAGCGCAACCTGGGTAAAGCCCGTATGCATAGCTGAATTGGGGGTGAAAAGAGCCGAAAAGCCGGGATCGACACCGATGTTGGTCACGGTCAGACCCATATCGTGCCTGGAGACGATATGCCGCACGATATCTTCAAGCTTTGCTGCTTCCGCTTCCGTATCGATCAGTCTCGTTCCAGAGGGCGCCTTGAAATTGACCACAAACTGGCCTGCATCGGTACGCGGAAAGAAGGAAAGCCCAAGAAACGGAAATAGTGAGAGGCTCAACACAAAGAAAACTCCAAAGACTACGAGTGTCGTGCGGGGCGCGTCGAGAATCTTCTGGACCAGTCCGTCATAACGGCGAAGCAGTCCTTCAAAGCCGGCACTGAATCGAATGTTGAACCGATACCACAGCCCCGGGTTCTTCGGCTCATGTGCCGGGTCAATCGCATGCTCACTCTCGGCGGATTCATGAACTACATCTCCATGCGGGCTCTTGATGAAGCGAGCGCAGAAGAGTGGAACAACTGTAAGCGCAACGAAGTAGGATGCGAATAGAGAGACGACTACCGCGAGCGCCAGTGCGGAGAAGAGGAAGCGGCTCACACCGTAGAGCATTGTCACTGGAAAGAAGACGACGACGGTGGTCAGCGTTCCGGCGAGAACAGGTAGAGCCACCTCCTGGCCACCCTTTTCTGCGGCTACAAGCGGAGACTCGCCCCCTTCGAGATGCCGAAAGATATTCTCGAGTACGACAACTGAGTTATCGATGAGGCGTGATAGCGCCAGTGCGAGACCGCCAAGCACCATGCTGTTAATGGAGCTTCCGGTCAATTTCAGCACGAAGAAGGTTGCCAGAAGAGAGAGCGGGATCGAGAAAAACACTGCAAGCGTAGCTCTCACACTGCCCAAGAAAATTAGGATCATCAGGCAGGTGAGAAATAGTCCAATCCCGCCCTCGTGAACGAGAGTTTCGATCGCGGTCTTTACAAACCGTGACTGATCAAAAACCACGTCGGTCTTGAGCGAGGATGGCACATCGTAGAGCTTCTTGAGTGTATCGCGCACTCCATTCACGATGGCGATGGTGTTTGAGTCAGAACCAGCCTTGAAAATAGGCAGATATACAGCGCGCTGGCCGTTGACGCGAACAACGTTGTACTGAAGGCTGAAGGAGTCCTTAGGAACCGCAACATCTCCAACACGAACTGGCGACTGACCGACCATCTTGATGGGTACATGACCGATGTCGTCTGCGCCCTTCAGCATGGAGTTTGTATAGAGGTCATAGTCCAGGCGTCCGATTTGAACATCGCCGGCAGGAAGGATTACGTTGGCGTCATTGATGGAACGCACGACGTCCATGGGGCTAAGTTGGTTTGCCTCAAGCTTGTAGGGATCTGCATAGAGCATGATCTGACGCCAGCGGCCACCAAAAGGCTGCGGTACAGAAGCTCCTTCAACGCTCGCAAGTTGATTGCGGACAAAGTTCTGACCGAAATCTTTGAGCTTGCTCTCGTCGAGGCCTGAACCCGCTAGGGTAACGAGCGAAACCGGGATACTGGCGGCGTCCTGTTTAAGTATGACGGGAGGATATGTGCCAGGCGGCATGTCTCGCAGATCGCTCATGGCTAGTGAGGAGATGGTGGCTGCATCCGCATCCGGATCTGTCCCGGTCCGGAAGTAGACACGGATGAGACTGACGCCGGGCAGGGAACGAGACTCCATATGATCAATGCCACTCGCGAGCGTGAACTGGCGCTCAAGGTGGTAGGTGATATTGGTTTCGATCTGTGCCGGCGGCATACCGGAGTAGAAAGTTGCAACCGCAACTACAGGCAGCTTGACGGCAGGGAACATATCGACGGGCATGTCAGAGGCGCTGACGGTGCCAAGAATCATCACGACAAGGCAAAGCACAACAATCAGATAGGGGTTACGAATTGAAAATCCCGACATCGTTCCTCGCTCTTGTTAGGTTGTGGCGAATCTCAGCTTCGGTTGGACTCGTTCTCGTAACTGGCTTGCTTTGCCTCTACCTTTTCACCATCCGAGAGACCGCTATGCCTTCCGACAACTACTGCATCACCTACTTGCAGCCCGGAGAGGACTTCAATCCTTGATGGCGTCTGAAGTCCTGTGGCGACCTGGACAACATGAACTACTCCGGAGCGAACGACGTAAGCCTGCTCTACGCTGGTTCCAAGTCCATCGATAGCATCCACGGGTACGCTCAGAGCGTTGGGGCGATCGGCTAAGTGAAGATGGACCTCGGCATACATGCCGGGGACGAGGCTTCCATCTTTATTGGGCACGTCGATCTGTGTATCCATGGTCCTTGTAGCCATGAGGACCGAGTCGGCATAGCGCGCTATTTTGCCGTGAATGGTGCGAGGAGGATTGGAGATATTGATATCGACGAGTTGGCCGTCCTTGACTTCCGCCACGTCGGTGACTGGAACTGGCAGCGTAAGGCGGAGAAGATCATTTTGTGCGAGACGGACGACGGGCATCGATTGGGTCTGAGAAGAAATACCGGCTTGAATCATGGAGCCGGTGTTTGCGTAGCGCTTAGTAACCACCCCCGTGAACGGGGCACGAATTGTTGCATACTGCATCATCGCCTGAGTGCGGGCATACTCGGAATCTGCTGCGAGCTTCGACTGTTGCGCAGCCTTGAGAGCCGAGCGGGCGCTTGCCAGCTGAGCAACCGCTTCCATGTCACGGGATTGAGCCACGTCAACATCCTGCTGCGGGACCAGACCTTTGTTCTTGGTGGAGACATCATTGATACGCTGATAGGAGAGATGTGCAATATTAGCGCCAGCCTCTGCCCGCTGGATCGCGGCTTGTGCGGTGACGACGTTTGCTTCTGCTGCAGCAACGCCGGCATTCGCCTTGGCGACATCATCGGCAATCTCTGGAACTTCCAGGATCGCAAGAATTTCTCCCTGCTTTACATGAGACCCAATATCAACCCGTATCTCCTTGACGTAACCGGCAATCTTCGCCATCACATCGACATCCTGAAATGCTTCGAACTCCGCTGAAAGAACAAGATTGTTCTGGAGTGTGGCGGGGCCTACGACCGCCACCGGAACTGTCGGCAACTCAGCCGGAGGGGGCGTACTTGATTTGCAGGATGTCAGAACCAAGGTGCTCGATATACTGATCAGCCCAAACGCCACTGCACGTCTCGATAAAGCCATGGAAAGAAATCCTTTCAATTGAGCAGCCCCGCTGCGTAATCCAGTTCGGTACGACGCGAGAGATAGGTGTAGGTGGCGTCTGCGGCAGTGATCTCTGCCGATGTCTCATTGAGTTGTGCCTCATTCAGTTCAACGATGCTGCCAAGGCCGGCATCGTAGCGCGCTTGTGCCAGACGCAGAGCTTCTTTGCTTTGCGCAACCAGGCGTGTTGTTACATCCAGGCTCTTGTACGCTTCGTCCGCCTGGTACCAGCTATCACGGACCTCTTCAGAGACCTGCAATTTGAGCTGCTGCACGTCCCGCGTGCGTGCACTCGCTTCGAGCTCGGCTTCAGCTCGGCGTCCTGCGAAGAGGCCACCCGTGAAGATGGGAATATTGAGATTGAAACCCGCTGCAGCATAATCGCCCTGCAGACTGCGATCGTGGTATGGCACTTGGCCTGCTGCTCCGAGCACATTGAGCGTCGGATAGCTCAGCCGTTTTTCGGCCGTTGCAAACTGCGATGCTGCTCTTTGTTGTGCTTCTACCGCGCTCAAGTCCGCTCTCTTGGCTTGGGCTTGCTTCAGAAACGATTCGGCGTCCAGCGGCAACGTCTCGGGCAACTCTACCTCGACCAGCGGCGATGTGATGGATTGAGAAGTTCCCATTGCGGTCGCCAGCGCCGCGCGCTGTTGAGCTACGACGCTTTGCGCCCTGACTACAGCCAAATCGGCCTCGCTTGCGAGCACCTCGGCGAAGTTTACATCCACCGTCGACCGCAATTGACTCTGCGCAAGGGCCGTCAATTGTCGCGCTATGAGATGGCGATTGGCTTGAGCGGCTTGAGCGGCTCGCAACACGGCATCCGCTCCCAGAACCCTAAAGTAGGCGTTGCGGACATTGAGGCGAACTTGTGCGCGTGTCAAAGTAGCGAGATCATTTTGCGCCTCAGCCGTAGAGCGCGCACTACCGACAAGAGCGCTCGTTCTGCCGAAGTCTGTAACAAGTTGGGTGAGGTTACCACCGTACGCGAAGCGGTCTGAGATCGATGACGTTGTCAGGGCGCCGGCCGCCGTCGAAGTTCCGACATCCGCGACGCGAACGCCGGTGGCATTAAATCCTACCGTTGGGAAGAATCCGGATCGAGCTTCGCGAATTCGCTGAGCGGATTCACGAGCACGCAGCTGTGCGGCAAGCATGCGAGGCTGATTTGCCAAAGCGGTTGTTTCTGCCGTGGCAAGTGTCAAAGGTTCGGGCGGGAACGCCGGCGACGGAACACCCTGGGCAGACGAAATGATTGGGAGCAGGCAAAATATCGCGACCACAATGCATGTGGCGGTTGTCTTGCAAAGAGACATCAGGAAATGACCCTCTCGCTCGTTGAGATATTTTTGAGAATCTCAGTCGGGTGGGCTTCTACCAGACCATCTGTGACCATTGCAAGCAGGGCGGGGAGTACGGAATCAACCTTCTCGCCTGTGTCGACAAAATAGATGACGACAGGGAGATGGAGGCCCGCTACATCTCCCGCGCCGCTCGTATGGAGACGAGCATGTAGCCCAAATCCAGCATGAGGACGGTAGACCGTAGCCCCGTTGACACCGTTGGTCAGGAGGTAGCGCAGAATTTCGTCATGCAGAAACCCGTGTTCCGCGCCAGTATCCTGATTCAGATATACGGTCACCTTGACGGCCGGTCCTACTGGCAACATGCGGTCTTCTCCAATCAACAAACGTGATTTCCCTATTGCTGCATAGAGGCGGATGTGGAATCTGGAAGAACCTCAAGTAGAGCGGTGCTGTACTTCCAAATCTTCGGAGATCGATGCGCCGAGGAGAGAGCCATGTGGGAAGGATCAGCAAGAGAGCCCGCGGAATCCAAAGACGTACTCGCGAATCCGTATTTGCCGCAGGCAGAGGCCGAGAAGATAGAAACCGGCTGCTCACTGTTGCTTCCGTCGCACTGCACACTGCCAGCATTGTTTGCGATCAGATGAGCGTACGCGCCTCCACGTTTGTTGTACCCGACAACATCCCCATCACTCGAACGGATCTCTCTTTCAGAAGGATTGAGCTGGTCGCCACCTATTTGTGTCCAAGTGGTAGGAAGTCCTTCGAACCCCGTTGATGTGCGTGCGTCCGAACTTGTAACAGGGTCAGCTATCGCCCGTACGTAGACATGCAATGGGAGCGTTGCGGTTTGAACAGAAAGCGCTTCAAACTTAATTTCTAAAACAGACTCCTTCTGCTTTGCGTAAGGCGTCTTGTCATATGAAAATGGTATCGCCACAATGACGTGCCCGGTCACAAGAGCTCCTGGCCGAACTTCGCTGCCATCGGAAAGCTTGATCACCTGAGTTGTCTTGGCAATGACGAGATCACCAGGTTTGGAGTGATCTGCGCTCACACTGTTTGCAAAGACTATAGGTAATGTCGTTTGCGGAAACAGTGTTGCACCGGTTGTGACACCGCTTTGAGCTACGAGTGCTGTGGAAGACAGTAGCGCGAAGGCAAATATAATTCGAGGGTTTCGCATGGTGACTCCTTTGGCAGGTCCCAACACCTCCAAGTGAACCACTTTATTTCCTTACAGAATTCTGACAATTTCTGACATTTTCCTGTAAGGCCTTGTTCTCCATCGAAATTTGCTGAATGATTTGAATTGGGAGAAATGCGTGTCAACTGTACAAGTAAAATCGAAGATCCTCATTATCGAAGACGATAAGAAGCTGGCAGGCGCGTTGGCTGAAGGTCTCGCGAGTGAAGGCTATGATGTGAACTCGGCGTCAACAGCCGAAGAGGGTTTCTTCCTGATTCACAGCGAACACCCCGACCTCCTCATCTTGGATCTCTCTCTTCCGTACAGAAATGGCCTCGAGATCCTTCGGCAGGTACGCCGCGAGGGCCTGGATGTGCGCGTGGTCGTGTTGACATCTCACAATACGGTTGGGGATAGGGTGGAAGGATTGCAATCCGGGGCAGACGACTATCTTGGGAAGCCTTTTTCCTTCCCCGAATTGAGCGCCCGGGTACAGGCGCTATTGAGGCGAATTGTTGCACCAACTACGAGCGACACCTTGAAAATCGATGATCTTGTGCTGAACACAAGAATCCGCACGGCGTCGCGAGGGCAGGTCGAGATCGACCTCACTGGGCGCGAGTTCGATCTACTGCTTTATCTCGCGGAAAATCGTGGTCGTACCGTTTCTCGCGAGATGCTGGCGAAGGATGTGTGGAAAGAAAGTTCACGTTACACGCCTCTAGATAATGTGATTGACGTGCAGGTAGCGAGGCTGCGCAGGAAGATCGATGATTCCTTTCCAATCAAGCTTCTACATACGGTCCGCGGCATGGGCTTTATTCTTCGAGATCCTGAGGCATGAAGGCGCTTTGGCTGAAACAACTACGAGGACGGCTGACGCTTTGGTATGTCACCGTTCTAGCGCTTATAGTTTCGATTTACATTGTTCTGGTCTTTGCGTTCCAATATGCCATAATCACTCGCCAAATCTATCACGACGAAATGCAAGATGTAGTTACTGTCGAAGGACTTCTTTTCTTCGATTCTCATGGCGTACTGCATCTCCAACAGGATTACTTCTCTCGTCCTCATTCCCATCTATTAATCGATCGTTTAATGGAGATTCGAGATCAATCCGGGCCTGTTCTCTACAGGAGCCCAACGCTTAACGGGATGGCGCTGGGTGGGCCGCCATTACCAAAAGAGGGAGATGAAAGTTTCAACGAACATGTCGCCAAGTTGGCTGACGGTTCACACGTCTTCCTTATAAGCCACTTGCACTCCATGCAAGGGCGTACGGTGCTCATACGGCTGGGTTACAGCTTAGCCCCGTTTAGGGAGCGTATGACGCAGTTTCTAGGCACGCTGCTAATCGCATTTCCAATCACGTTGCTCATCGCCGGTTTCGCGGGCTACGAAGTCGTTAAACGGGCACTCACGCCGCTGCAACAGATGGCTGCGAGGGCAGAAAGGATTACAGCCAGCAATCTTCAGGACAGGCTCGAAATCCAAAATCCCGACGACGAACTAGGCCATCTCGCCAAGGTTTTCAACCATCTGTTGGAGCGCCTTGAGCAGGCGTTCGTCCAGCTACAGCATTTCACCGCTGATGCGGCGCATGAACTTCGTACCCCACTGGCCTCACTTCGCACCGTTGCCGAAATAGCGCTTCGAGGAGAGAGCGAACTAGAAGTCCATCGCGAGGCCCTTGGAAGTGTCCTTGAAGAGACAAGCAAGCTGAATCAAACCATTGACGGACTCCTATTACTCACAAAGGCAGAGATATTCCAACCCCAAGAAGCAAGCAGCTCGTTCTCTCTCATCGAACTTACTAGCGAAGTACTTTCAGTGCTTGAAATCATCGTCGAAGAACGACAGGTGCGTGTAATAGAGCGAGCGCACGGATCAATGAGAGCTATAGTCCGTGCTGATCGGGGCTTGATTCGCGCAGCCATTATGAACATCGTGCACAATGCATTGAAGTTCTCTCCGCCTCAGTCAACGATTAGCATCGACTATTCCTTCGTCGACTCTACGTCGCCGCTCGTTGAACTGAGCGTGCAAGACCAAGGACCTGGAATCAATGCTTTGGAACTCGACAAGGTATTTGACCGGTTCTTTACAAGTACGTCGCGAGAGACTGCGGCAAAGAGCGGCGCTGGGATAGGGCTCTCGATCGCAAAACTGGTAGTCGAGCGAAGTGGGGGGCAGATCTTTTTCGACCCGTCGATTGCTGAGGGAGCCCGCTGTGTAATCCGCTTGCCGGCCGTCACGACGCAATCAGCCGGTCTCACTTCCAATGGATGGGGACATGTCAAGCCAAGGATTCAGAACGGGCCATAAAGCCTCCAGGTCGACCCATACATTCAGGGTATATAGGACTTGATAGCGATCGTTCGTCGTGCACACATCGGTCTCTTCGTTTGAGCAAGACATGGACTGCCAGATAGGGTCTGCCTGTAGTTGTAGTCACGGACGGTTCCAAGCCGAACAGGAGATAGCGACAGCCGGTCTCTCTGAGACCGAGGAGTAGTTGTCGACAGAACGCAACGATCTCAGAAGGTGCTTGCAAATAGGCGGAAAACAGCAGCAGAGAAAGCCGGAGTAAATGGACCTGTTGGTTGGCACACGTTTCGCCGGTCTATTGCAACATGGCTTATCGAGAACGACGAGAACGTGAAGGTGACCCAGGAGCTGCTTAGGCACAGTCATCCAGGCATCACGCTGGGCTTGTATGCGAAGGCCGTAACCCGGACGAAGCGGCAGGCGCAAGAGAAGGTAGTGAACCAGTTGTTGGCCGCTCAACAGCCAGCTTCTTCGCTGGAGCAATTGCAATGAACTGGAGTTCTTTGGGTGACGTTTGGGGTACGTTTTTCCGAGAGAATCCCGTAAGCACTTTAAAATGTGGTGGCCAGAGACGGGATTGAACCGCCGACGCCGGCCTTTTCAGGGCCGCGCTCTACCACTGAGCTATCTGGCCTCAGTGCAAACTTGAGTTGCAATTCCTGTGCGGGAGTCCGGCCAATATTGAAAATCCTAGCCGGATCAGGAGGGGATTCCTCGAACAGCGCTGCAACAACTTGATTAGTATACCAAGCCTTCGCCCGGCGGCCAAACCCGGTCCATCCCGCTCATATATCGAATTTTGCGGTGATAGCCGCACATCTGTCCTACACTGGAGTGCGATGCGCCTCCTTACAGTCAGCTTCTCGCTTCTTTGCCTGATCCCTGCGTCCGTGCATGCGGCTCCGCCTGCGGCGAAAACCAGCCCCGCCGCGGAACAACGCGCCGCCCGCGCCTATGAATCCGCCGTAAAGGAAGGCCCGCTGTCCGCGCTTGCCTTTCTTGCGCAGTTTCCCAAGGGCGCTGATCTGCATGTGCACCTCTCCGGCGCGATCTATGCCGAAACCTTCATTCGCGACGCTGCCGAAGATGGTATCTGCGTTGATCCGGCAGCGCTGCAGTTTGCGAAGCCGCCATGCACCGCACCGCTTGTGCCTGCCACGCGCCTCAGCGGAAACATCGCCTCCGCTGATCAGGACTTATATGATCGGCTCATCAACTCTTTCTCCATGCGGAGCTTTGTGCCGACACCCGGCTTCAGCGGGCATGACCAGTTCTTTGCCACCTTTGCGCGCTTTGGCGGGCTGGACAAGCGCCACGGCGGCGAGTGGGTGGATGAGGTAGCCAGCCGCGCTGCCGCGCAGAACCAGCAATACCTCGAATTGATGGATACGCCACCCTTTGGCCACGCGGCGCAGATCTCGCAGCAGATCACCATCGATCCCGTGCATCCGGACTTTGCCGCGTATCGCGAAACACTGCTCAAAGCAAATTTGCGCGACGAAGTGGCTCCCGACATGGAGCGCCCGCGCACAATGCAGGCGAGCCGCCGCGAGCTGGAGCATTGCGGCACGCCCCAGGCGTTGCCCGCATGCAACGTCGAGGTCCGCTATATCTACCAGGTCCTGCGCGGTTTTGCGCCGGAGCAGGTTTTTGCGCAGACGCTGCTCGGCTTTGAGACCATACAGGCGACCATCAATGCTGGCGAGCCCGGCTTCATCGGCATCAACTTTGTGCAGCCTGAGGATGGCTTCATCTCCATGCGCGATTACACGCTGCAGATGAAGATGATTGAGTATCTGCACTCGGTTTATCCAACCGTGCACATCAGTTTGCACGCGGGCGAACTCAATCCGGGCCAGGTTCCGCCGGAGGGAATGCGTTTTCACATCCGTCAGGCCGTTGAGTTGGCCCACGCCGAGCGCATCGGCCACGGCGTCGATGTCTTTTTCGAGGACAATGCGCAAGAGTTGCTCAAAGAGATGGCTGCAAAGCACATCATGGTTGAGATCAACCTCAGCTCAAACGATGGCATTCTCGGCATCGTCGGCGCACAGCATCCCTTTCCGTACTATCGCGCCGCGCACGTGCCCGTTGCGCTTTCTACGGATGATGAGGGTGTGAGCCGCATCGACCTCACGAATGAATATGTGCGCGCCGCGCTTGACTACCGCCTGACCTATGCCGACCTGAAGCAGCTTGCGCGCACCGGCATGGAGCACAACTTTCTGCCGGGCGCCAGCCTCTGGGCTTCGCAGGATGTCTTCACCGCGCCGACATCAGCGTGCAAAGGCCAGACGCTCGGCAGCGACACTCCATCCGCAGCATGCAAGACATTTCTCGCAGGCAGTCAGAAGGCCGCTGCGCAGTGGGAGCAGGAGCGCCGCTTCCGCACCTTTGAAGCAAAGTTCTAAACTGCTTGGTCGTCGTTCCGCGGTGATAAATTGAGTGGGCATATGAACCGGCGCTCATTCCTCCTCCGAAGTGGCGCAGCCGCAGCAACCGCGGCCGCATGGCCTACGGACAGTTTCGCTTCCAGCGCAGCATCCTCTGAGTTGCGTCTTACCGAGCGATCAGTCGAAGCTCGCATTCCGCTCACCTACACAGGCCTCAGCTTTGAGCTCGCGCAGCTCAGCGAGCCCGAGTTCTTCTCAGCCGCAAGCTCGGGCCTCATCGCGCATTGCCGCACTCTCAGCACAAACGGCGTGCTGCGCCTCGGCGGCAACAGCAGCGAGTTCTGCTGGTTCCAGGCAGACGCCTCGACACCTGAACCAAAGCTTCACGTACCGCCCGGCGACCTCAGCGCTAACTGGATGCCGCACCGGCTCTTTCGCATCACGCCGCACGCCATCGACAATCTTGCCGCCTTTCTCAAAGCCACCGGCTGGCGCATCATCTACGGAATTAATTTCGGCAACAACACGCCGGAGCGCGCCGCCGCAGAAGCCGCATACGTCGCTTCAAAGCTCTTCGGCCATCTCGAATACTTCCAGATTGGCAATGAGCCCGATCTCTATCGCACTGCCTCAAACGGCACGCGGCCGCCGGGATGGGACTTTGACGACTACGCGCGTGAGTGGGCAGGCTTTGCACGCGCGATTCTGGCGAAGGTTCCGAATGCAAAATTTGCCGGGCCGGATGTGGCCGGCTCGTCTGACTGGGTCACTCGCTTTGGCGAGCGCATGACTGCCGAGCTGCCGGGAAAAATCTCTGCGGTCACCGGGCACTACTACGCCTCCGGGCCGCCCAACGATCCCCGCGTTACCATCGAACACCTGCTGCACGGCAACCCCAAGATCGCCGACGACATGAAGCGCATTCAAGCCGTCACGTACCCACGCGGGATTGTCTATCGCATGACGGAAGGCAACTCCTGCTACCGCGGCGGCAAACCCGGCATGAGCGACGCCTTTGCCAGCGCACTCTGGGCCGGCGATTACATGCTGGAGCTGGCATCATTCGGCTGCAGCGGCGTCAACTTCCACGGCGGAAGCGGAGCCTTTCTGAGTGCGAGCCTTGGGGATCACACTCCCGGTATGGACGTGGCCAAAAAGCCGCAAACCATGCGCGCAGGCTACTACACGCCCATCCGCGTGGAACCAGGCACGCCGGTCAAAGCCATGCCCATCTTCTACGGCATGATGATGGCAAACCAGCTCGCCGGCTGCACGCTGCTCGACGTCAGCCTGGATGTCGGCAACATAAACGCCACAGCCTACGCCGCCAGGACAGGAAAAAACATCAAGATCGCCATCTTCAATAAGGACGCCGCCCAGCCGCTCGACCTGGCCATCCAGTCGCCGCACAGCATCCGCTCCGCCAGCGCCTGGCGGTTGCTGGCCTCAGCGCTTGACGCCACAGAAGGCGTAACCCTCGCAGGCTCTGAAGTCGATCCGCAAGCTAACTGGAGCCCGCGCACCACCGAACGACTCGAAGCGCACGGCTCATCCGCTCAGATTCACATCCCCGCCGCAAGCGGAGCTCTGGTGCTGGTGGAGGTATGAGGGCATGACAATGGCGTCTTTGAATACTTCATCACGCGGTCCACTTGAAGCGGAGCTACTGAAGGCTCTGGAGACAAAGCAGATCGTTATTTCGCCGCAAGAATTGCAGGCGGGCAGTCTGGTTTCAGTCTTAAGGAAGAAGCTCGCGCGCCATTGATTAAACTATGGATTTCAGAAACTGCTGTGCTCGCGATCAACGGGACGTCAATCTCATTTGAGGCACTTATGCGGGAGAGAGTTCGTAGTTTTCAGGAGCTTGTAATCTCGCTGAGGGGGCCGAGATGTCGGCGAATAATTCGGCCATCTTGGCTCTCCCCGTAAGCCGTCCTTTGAACACTTTCTTTCCGCCAAGCTGCAACAGTTTTTCGTTGCCTGGTGCCCGTTCTGGCATGTTCTCGTAAACGGCAACGTATAGCGGTTTTCCTGCCTTGAGCGTCGAAAGTCCTGCAGCTACTGTACCGCCAGATTCACCTGCCTCGACAACAATCATGGCTCTGCTCAAGGCAATAATGACGCGATTTCGGTCCATTGCTCGATACACGCTCCAGGGAGCATCCGGCTCGAACTGGCTAACTACTAGAACTCGGCTCCAATCCCACACATCGTAGAGTTCTTTACGTATGCGGAAATGATGGATACCCTCAGGCAGCACCAGAATTGTGCTTCCACCTGCCTCTAATGCAGCACGATGGGCCGCCACATCAATTCCAGCAGCATTTCCGGAGACGACTGGCTTTGCGCTCTTTGCGATCTGTTCGGCACAGTCCTTGACTGTCTCGATTCCCTTCTCGCTGGACTTCCGCGATCCGCAAATGCCAATCCCTAGCACATTGATAAGGGATAAGTTACCTGCACAATATAAAGTCGGGGCACCTTTTGGCGCATACATTTCAATCACGGATGCGGGATATTCTGGCTCATCCGGCTTGATCGTGTGAACTGAGGGAAGGCATTTCTGCGATTTAGGCATGTCGTCACTCCCTGTGTTCAAGATTACGATGCATTATCGGTGTCACGGAGTGTTTTGACTAGTGAAATTCCGAATACGTATCTAGCACCGGCCTCTTGAAGTTTCATTGCGACAAATTGCATTGTTGTCCCGGATTGATATTTGTCGTCGATGAGAATGACATCTGAATTCGCTGGTAATTGGTCATTTAAGCGGAGCCCCGTCGCTTCCAAGAGGTTCCATTTTTGCTCAATTGCAGCATCTTTAAGGGGTATCGCTTTGGGGCTGTTGTATTCAAAATTTGCCGTTAAATCCTTAATTCCCAAAGTTGTAGCAACTGCCTGGGAAATCTGAGAAGGCAGATCGAACTCCTTGGCAGACATAGGAGGGACCGAAGTGACGAGTTGTGTGTCTCGGTAGTAAGGAAGATTGGATATTGTATCGATGCAAATACGGCAAAGTCGAGCGATGGCACCAGATTCCTTTTCTAACTTGGCTGAACGTTCAAGGGCGCCTAGTTCTGTGTACTTTCCATTTGTTGCATCAAAATTGGTGTCAAGGGCAATCGAAAGGTTCAGGCAGTCTCGCAGATAGATTCTCGATCCCTGCGCCACAATCCATTCTGCAATCTTTGCAAACTCTTCTTCGTCTTGCACGGAGCGCCAGAAATTACCAAATTCATTGTTGGGAAAATAGAGTGAGCCCAGTAGCCTTTTCAAAGATTGGCCTAATTGTCTCCTTGAAAGGCACAGAAAACTTACCAACGATAGATGGCTTGCCAGGCACGATCTGACGCTGAAGGCTTTCTGTATGGGTTCTCTCAAAGTCAATCCGTTTAGGGACTTGGTTTCGACACTCAATTATTCGCTCCAACGTGATTGGAACGTGAGAAAACGGCGTTTGAGCCTGCTTGCCTGGCCAGTGGAGTTGCACTAATAAAAGCATAATCCTACAAACAAAAATCCGAAGAGATAAATGCCACCGCGCGCCTAGTCTTCCAATAGTCCTTGCAATACTTAGAGATCGATGGTGGAAAATTCGGCATCCTAAGCCATTTAAACTGGATACAGTATGAGCACACTGAAAGCGGTGCGCGGAACGCGCGATCTTTTGCCGCCCGAGACCGCACTCTGGAACCGCATCGAGGCCACAGCACGTCGGGTCTTCGCCCGCTACAACTTCGGCGAGATCCGCACGCCGGTCTTTGAAGATACTTCGCTCTTTGCCCGCGGCGTGGGCGAAGAAACCGATATCGTCTCCAAGGAAATGTACACCTGGGAAGACCGCGAGCGATTCAACCATCAGTCTATGCAGAAAGCGTGGGTGAGTAATCGCAATTACAAAAGTTTCAAGACGAATGTCTGGGTCAATGAGAAGAGAATTGACCTGGTCGGAATATTTTCAGGAATTCCTGGCGCTGAGACTATAGGCGCAATCGAGATCGTAAACTTCAGACCCACAGCACAAGATTTTGAATTAGAGGAACTAAAGAACGCTGTAGATAGCTACGTGCCGGATGGGCTTACAGCACTCAAGCATGGATTTCTAGTAGTGCCCGAAGATCGAAATGCCGAATCTGTCGAGGAAAAGTCCTTCCTTTTTGCGAACGTCTTCATTAAAGAACTGAAAGGTGATTTTTTTCAGACCGCCCAGCGCCTCACTCTGCGCCCCGAAAACACCGCCGGCGTGGTCCGCGCCTACATCGAGCACAAGCTCGGTGAAACCGGCCAGCTTCAAAAGCTCTACTACATAGGCCCGCAGTTCCGCCGCGAGCGCCCGCAGAAAGGCCGCTACCGCCAGTTCTCGCAAATCGGCGCCGAAGTCATCGGCCCACCATCCTCCGGCAGCGAGTCGCCCCTGCGCGACGCCGAAGTTCTCGAAATGCTCGCCACGCTGCTCGACGAGCTCGGCATTACCGGCTGGACGCTCCACATCAACTCCGTCGGCTCCAGCGCCGAACGCGCCAGCTATAACGAAGTTCTCCGCGCCGCACTCGTAGACGTAGCGCCGAAGATGTGCGTCGATTGCCAGCGCCGCGCCGTCACCAACCCGCTGCGCGTGCTCGATTGCAAGGTGCCCGAAGATCAGCCGTACATCGAAGCGCTGCCCAAAATTTCCGACAACCTGAACGAAGAAACCAAGGCGCACTTCGCGCAGGTCATCGCCGCGCTCGATGCTGCCGGTGTTCCTTACACGCGCAATCACCGCCTCGTGCGCGGCCTCGATTACTACACCCGCACCACTTTCGAGTTCACCCACGGCGGCCTCGGCGCACAGAACGCGCTGCTCGGCGGCGGCCGTTATGACGGCCTCAGTGAAGCCATTGGCGGACCCAAGGCTCCCGGCATCGGCTTCGCCATGGGCGAAGACCGCCTCGTGCTCACTCTGCAATCGCAGGAAACCGCACAAGCCGAAAAGATGGACGCCTACATCGCCCCACTCGGCGAATCCCTCAACGCCGCAGCTCTAGCCCTCGCCCGCGAGCTGCGCCGCGCAAATCCGGGACCGGCCCTCAGTGTCGAATTGGGCGACGGCTCGTTCCGGCTCAAAAAGAGCTTTGAAGCCGCCGACAAGGTAGCCCGCAGCATCATCATCCTCGGCGAAGACGAGCTCCAATCCGGTATCCTGACAGTCAAGAACTTCGCAACCGGCACACAAATCAAGGTTCCGCGCGCCGAACTCGCCACGCATCTTCGCAAGCCCGTCAGCGAATAACACAAGGAAAAAGCAGTGCTCGACTTTTTAGGCAATCTCGAACGGACGCATCTCTGCGGCACTCTGCGCGCCTCGGATGCAGGCAAAAACGTCGTCGTCATGGGCTGGGTTAACCGCCGCCGCGACCACGGCAACCTCATCTTCCTCGATCTCCGCGACCGCACCGGCATCTGCCAGGTGGTGCTCGATCACGACCTCGTTCCAGAAGGCCACAAGAAGGGTGAGGCCGTCCGTCCCGAATACGTCGTCGCCGCCGTGGGCAAGGTGCGCCTGCGCGCGCCGGACGCCATCAACCCCAAGATGGTCACCGGCGAAATCGAAATTGAAGCCACCGAGCTGCGCATACTCAATGACACGCGCCTCGCGCCTTTTTCGCCCGCTGACGATGCCATTGTCAACGAGGAAACTCGACTCAAGTATCGCTACGTAGACCTGCGCCGCACCGAGATGCAGCGCAACTTCTGGCTGCGCCATGAGATCACCCGCGCCATCCGCGAGAGCCTCAGCGCCGAGGGCTTCCTCGAAATCGAAACGCCTATCCTCAACAAGTCCACCCCGGAGGGCGCGCGTGATTTTCTCGTTCCCAGCCGCGTGAACCCGGGCAGCTTCTATGCGCTGCCGCAGTCGCCGCAGATCTTCAAGCAGATCCTCATGATCTCCGGCTTCGACCGCTACTTCCAGGTCGCGCGCTGCTTCCGTGATGAAGACCTGCGCGCCGACCGCCAGCTTGAGTTCACGCAGATCGATCTCGAGATGAGCTTCCCGCGGCAGGAGCATGTCTTCGCCGTCGTCGAGCACTTTCTCAAGGCCGCCTTCGCCGCCGCAGGCGTTGATCTGCCCACGCCGTTCCGAAAGATCACTTACGACGAGTCAATGCGTCAGTTCGGCTCCGACAAGCCGGACATGCGCCTGCCCGGCCTCACCGACGTGCGCTCCGCCTTCACAGATGAGCAGCTTGCCACGCTTCAGATCGATCCGGCTCTGCCCGTCGTTGCGCTGCGCATTCCCAATGTGGGCGAGCTCTCGCGCAAGGAACGCGAAGATAATCATCCTTCCTTCGATTTGAAGAAGGGCGCAAAATTCATCGATGACTTCAAGCGCCTCGCAAAGGGTTTTCCCGAGTCCGCGGCCAGGGTGCGCGAACTTGCGGGTGCGTCTGACGCAGACTTCGTCATCATCGTCGCCGGAGACCCGACGCATCACATCAATGCCAGCGACACCAAGTTTGAAGGCCGTCTCTCTGAGCGCGAGATCAACGTCTACGCAGCCGCAGGCAACTTCCGGTCGGAGCTCGCGAAGAAGTACGCGGAGAGACACAAAGCCTTTCAAGTCACCGAAGAGATCGTCCAGAACGCAGACCCGAAGAGCGGAAAGATCATCGACGGCTCAAAGGCCTTCCAGCCCATCTGGATCGTTGACTTCCCCATGTTCGAGTATGAGCTTGCCAGCGGCAAATGGGTTCCCGCGCATCATCCCTTCACCGCGCCGCATGAGCATGACATGCCGAACCTCGTCACCGATCCGGCCTCTGTCCGCGCCAACTGCTATGACCTTGCCATGAATGGCCTTGAGCTTGGCTCAGGCTCCATCCGTATTCATCGCAAGGACGTGCAACAGCAGATTTTCGCCTCGCTCGGCATGAGTGAAGAAGAAGCCAAGGCCCGCTTCGGCTTCTTCCTCGATGCGCTTGAGTACGGCACGCCTCCGCACGGCGGCATCGCGCTCGGCCTCGACCGCATTGTGATGCTGCTGACCGGCGCGCCCAGCTTGCGCGAGGTCATCGCCTTCCCCAAAACAGCAAGGGCGCTCGACCTGATGTCCGAAGCGCCCACAACCGTCACCGAGCAGCAGCTGAAAGAGCTGCATATCAAAGTTGTACTGAAGAGCTGAATGGCACAATTTTACTGAGTGTTTGTCTCAAGCCGTTTCAGCATTGACAGAACCTCAGGCAACGCAAAAAGCAACGTTCCTGCGACCCAAAAGTAGTGCCCGACGAGTGGCCTGAACTCAAAGTGCGCAAACAGGGTCCAAGTTGCAACAAAGCAAGGCAGCGTTGCAGCTACAAGAATCAACTGTATTCTGTGGGAGCGTGACCAGATGCAAAGCGAGAGGAACGCTACAACCAACAGGTTGGCACAGCCACTCAAAATCGTCAGGATCGCATCCACGTCTAACCCAGTTCCGCGCTGTTCTATGAGGCTTCCTGGAACAACCAGATTAGCCCAATAAGCGCAGACCCAACCAGGCATCGCGGGATTTGCCCGAAATTCCGGACTCGTGATTGCGGGTAGAGCAAAGCTGGCGGCAAAAACAATGAATGCAGGAAGGCGAAGATGCCAAGCTTTCACGCCCGATCCAGCTCGGCAAACATCTCGCTCAGCACAACACAGATCGGCGTACCTGCAACAACCAGCTCCCCGGTCTTAACCTCTTCCAGCGCCGAGCCGTTGTCTGTGTAAACAATCCGCCGTTCCGGATCGATCACCCAGATGTTTTGCACGCCAAATTCGCGGTACTCGGCAGCCTTGGCATGGAAATCTGAAAGCCGGTCCTCCGGCGAAAGAATCTCAATAGCAATCAACGGCGGCTGCGTCACATAGCGCTCGAATTTGTCCTCCGCCAACGTGACAAGCACATCAGGAACGCGGAACCGCCGCTTCTGCGTCTGCGTCCGAAGTTCAGGAAAGATTCCCACGCCCCATTCGGCCCGCTTCATCCAAAAAAGTGCCGTCAGATAACCCTGAATAAGAGAGTGCTCTTTCTCGCCCAAGTTCCGTTCCTCGATGCGCCCATCGACAAACTCGCGGTCGGGACTCCAGGCGGTGTGCAGATACTCCCGCACCGTCCAGAGCTCTTCCGTTTCGTCAAACGTTTTGGGCAGAGTCGCCATGTGTTGATTATGCTCCCAATCGGGCCTTCGGAGCCAACAACGGGCTCATGACAAAGGTCATAGAAACAGATTGCTAGCCCTCGATCGTATCGCCCTCATCCTCGCCCTCAACGGCAATGCGCAGCCGCTTCAACCAGTCGCGATCGTTCTTTGTAAACGCCGTGCCCTCTTCCGTTTCATCGGTCTCTTCGGAGTCGCCTTCGATGACCTCGTTGAGGCCGATTGTGGCCTCAAGCATCAGCAACACATCAAAGCCATGCTTGCGGATGTCCTGCACAACGCCGGCGATCTGTTCGCTCTCAATGACCGACTCGTGAATTGCTTCCCCGAGTTGCTGAATCAGTTCGCGCAGGCGGGATGTCAAGGTTACCTCCAGAACGGCGGCCGGTTTCTGGTGCAGTTCGGCTTGGATTTATCTACCTTACTGCCAGCAAGGCCCGAGAGCAACAGCGGGCAGCGAGGAATTCCGCAAATCCAGCCGCCCGAATATTGCCAGCACCATGCTGATACCATTTTAAAGGAATGAGACCGCAGACCATCGGCCGGGTTCTCGGCGTCGGCGTGCGTGTAGCCGGGCGATTGGCAAACGAACGCCTCTCCGGCCAGCGCCAGGGCCAACCCTTTCAGATCCAGCCATCCGGAGCGCCCGCAACTCCAGCTCCGTCAAGAGGATCCGGGCGCAAATCAGGCAGCCTCAGACGCGGGGCAGCAGGCTTTTTCAAGCCCTTCACGCGCGTTGGCGGAATCGTCTTCCTCGAAGTGACCGGCGCTTTCTTTCTGCTCTTTGTGCTGATCTTCGGTCAGATGGCCTGGCGCATGCGGTCGAACTACGCCGTCGGACCTGACCACTGGAAATTTCTCGCCGCAATCGCACTCTCACTTCTCTTTGTCTATCTGAGCGTCAGTTCCTTCTGGCGCGCGCGGAAGCGGTAGGGTGTATTGAACCGGCTACGCTGAATTCCGCCCGGAGCGTGTCACCGCCCATATAAACACCGCGATTCCAACCATGACAAGAAGCAGAAAAGCAAAGCCGCCGCCGCCGTGAAAACCGAAGCGGAGCATAGCAAGAGAGTTGGGCGTGATCATGGTGTTTCTCCTCAATAGATGAAGCATGAGCGGCTATGCGCATCGATCGGGCGCGCATAGCCGCATCGGTAGAGACACACATTTTCAACCGCAGTTGTTGTGTTACGAAGGGGCTTGGCCAGTTTCCTTCTTCCGGCCCAGCCTCGGCGCAATCGCATAATTCAACTGCAACACCACAATCACCGCAATGCTCAGCCACACGCGCACAAAGCAGAGCGCCGCTCCCGCAGCATACAGCGACTGCGCGATCAAAATGCGCCGGCATACGCTCAGCTGCACATCCTTCGGGACGTCGGCCTTGATCAGGCCCTGGCGCGCGGCATACATCCAGCTCCAGTAGAGCATCGCGCCCAGCGCCAGAATATTCAGCCAGTAGATGCCCAGCGCCAGCCGGTAGGTAATGAACTCCGCCAGCAGCCGCGTTGAAAACGGCACCAGCGTTGTGACAAACAGAAACCCCAGGTGAATCCACGTCAGGTCGCGGTTGCCTTCGCTGATATTGTTCAGCTGCGTCTGCTGGCCCGCCCAGAAGATGCCCAGCGTCAGAAAGCTCATGCCGTAGGTAATCCACTGCGGGGCCATCCCCGCAAGCGCAGCCAGCAGGTCATGCTCTGAGTGCACCTGCGCCGCCACGGGCACATGCAGGTCCAGCACCAGCAGCGTCATCGCAACGGCAAAGATGCCGTCGCTCAGCGCCGCCAGCCGCTCCAGATTGCGGCCCTGAATGCGGTTGTAAAGAAGTGGCAGTGGCATCGTCCGGCTTACTCCGCGTCCATTAAACCAGCGGCTTGGGTGGCTTTTTTATCAGCCGCCAAACGCCCAGCCCAATCGCCAGCAGGCCCAGAATGTAAAACGGCCAGGCATTCATGTGCGTGTGGACCACCCAGCCCCGATAGATCACAAATACCCCGGCGGCCATAAGAAGAATGCCGCGAAAGAGATTCATCCCTGCTTCTCCTGATTCATAATTCTCTCTATCCTACCTCGCAACCCGCATTGACCCGGCAGCATGTAGCTCCCTATCGTTGGGAAAGAGGATATTGCATGACCACCCCCGCCACTCCCGCCGCGCCCACGCTTAAAAAGACCGCACTCAACGCCACGCACCGCGCCCTCAAGGCCAAAATGGTGGACTTCGGCGGCTGGGACATGCCAGTCGAATACCCCGGCAATGGCGGCGGCCTCATCGCTGAGCACCTGGCCGTGCGCACCGGCGTCGGTCTCTTTGACGTCAGCCACATGGGCGAGATTCAGTTCCGCGGCCCCGGCGCGCTGGCCGCCGTGCAGCACATCACCATGAATGACGCTTCGAAGCTCAAAGACGGCCAGGCGCACTACTCCGCGCTGCTCACGCCCTCCGGCGCATTCGTCGATGACATCCTCGTCCATCGCCTTGGCGAAAACGACTATCTTCTCGTCGTCAACGCCGGCACCACGGAAAAAGATTACGCCTGGATTCGCAAGCAGGTCGGTGGTTTCCCCGGCGTCCACATCAGTGACTACTCGCCTCACTATTCGCAGCTCGCCGTGCAAGGGCCACGCGCGCTAGAGACGCTCAAGAAGCTCACAAAAGTCGATCTCGCCGTCATCAAAAACTACTGGTTCACATGGGGCACCGTCGCCAACATTCCTAACGTGCTCATCGCCCGCACCGGCTACTCCGGTGAAGATGGTTTCGAAGTCTACATCCCCTCTGATGAAGCAACCACGGTAAAAATGTGGGACGCACTCATGGATGCCGGCTCCGAGTTCGCCATCCGTCCCTGCGGCCTGGGCGCGCGCAACACGCTGCGGCTTGAAGCCGGCATGAGCCTCTACGGCCACGAGATCAGCGAAGAGATCAACGCCTTCGAAGGCGGCCTCGACCGCTGGCTCAAGCTCGACAAGGGCTATTTCATTGGCCGCGACGCTTTGCTCGCCGTGCAGTCTGCAGGAGGCCCAAAGCGTAAAGTCATCGGACTCGAAATGATTGACCGCGGCATCGCCCGCGACGGCTACTCCGTGTTCGACCTCGAAGGCAAAGAGATCGGCGTCGTCACATCCGGCTCACCAGCGCCCTTCCTCAAAACCAACATCGCGCTCGCGCTCGTCCCAACGGAAGTCGCCGCCAGTGGCAGCGATCTATTCGTTCAGTGCCGCGCCAACCCAGTCCGCGCTAAGCAGGTTCCAATTCCGTTCTACAAGCGGCCAAAAGCAAAACCAGAGACACTGTAACCCGAAGCCACAACGTCTGAATTGACGCGACCATCAGGGAGCGGCAGCCTCGTACAAAATTCAACGGGACACATCTTCTCTGTTTTTTGCTCTAAGAAGTAGTAATCTATCTATCTTCAGAATGCGAAAAACTATCCCGCTCTCGCCAACGCGAATGCTCTATCTCGTCGACCTGGCGGGCACGCTGCTCTTTGCCATCGAGGGCGCAACCACTGCCGTTGCGAATCACCTCGATCTGCTCGGCATACTCATTCTTGGCTTCGCCACTGCCGTTGGCGGCGGAATCATCCGCGACGTTCTTCTCGGCGCGACCCCGCCCAGCGCATTGCGTAACTGGCACTATCCAGCTGTGGCCTTCATTGGCGCAGGCATTGCCTTCCTGTTTCACACGTATGTTCAGGAAATTCCGCCTCAGCTCCTGATGATGCTCGACGCAGCCGGCTTGGCGCTCTTTGCCGTCTCCGGAACAGAAGAAGCGCTGCTGCGCAAAATGTCTCCACTTGTAGCGATTATGCTCGGTGGCATCACTGGCGTAGGCGGCGGCACCATCCGCGACATATTCCTCGGGCACGTACCCCGCGTCCTCCAGACCGATATCTACGCAACCGCAGCCCTGGCCGGATCGGCAATCATGATTCTCTGCCGCAGGCTTGGCATGAAAGATACATACTCGGCGCTTGTGGGCGGCGCAGCCTGCTTCCTGCTGCGCGTCGTCAGCTCGTGGTATCACTGGCAGCTTCCGGCCAAACTCTAGCCGCTGTGCCCGTCGCACTTCAACACGCCGAGATATGCGGAGAACGGCCCACACGCCTCGCGATATTGAACCGCCAGAATGCGCGAAACCTGATGCAGATGCGTCATGTCATGCACCGTCCACGCGGCCAGTAGTTCAGCAAGCGTAAGCGAGCCCAAAGCCGGATGCTTCCCTTTCAACCCAAGCTCCTCTGGCCCCAGCCGCATCCCACGCAGCGCTTCCAGATTCGAAGCACGCAGCCGCGCAAACTCATCCAAAAGCTCAGGCAGCGGCGCATCGGAATTTGTCTTGAGATGTGCCGCGCGGTCCAGCGGATCAAAGGCTTTGCTCTCGCCAAATTCAAGAATCCGTTTCGCCCTCGCCAGCCAATCCACGCGCTCGCAGTGAATCAGATGAGCAACCACTTGCTTCGCGCTCCAGGTGCCATCGCCTTCGTTGCTCTCGGTCCACTCCGCAGATAGGTCACGCAACAATGTATTGAACACAGCGGGTGTGCGTCCCAGCAATGCCATTGTCTGATCAAGATTATGTTCCATGAAAGCCTCATGAGCTGACGGGGCGCTAAAGTGGCAATAAATTACTGGCGCAGCCGAATCGACGCAGGCGGCACAGAATCAAAGTAAAAAGCCTGCACAGCCTCGCGGACATTGGCCTTCAACTCATCCCACGTGTCAGCCTGCGTAAAGATGCTTTCGCCCAGAGCCTCGGCAGTAAAGTCGCCGTCAGCCTCTTGCATAATCTCAAAGACCAGTTTGCTCGCCATTGATTTGCCTCCCGGCAACGGTCACACCTGCATCACTTCAGCCTCTTTGCGCGTGGCCATCTCTTCCATGCGCTGGATCTCTTCATCCGTCAGCTTCTGAATCTCTTCGAGAGCGCGCTTCTCCTCGTCCGCGCTGATCTTCTTATCCTTGGCCAGCTTCTTGAGAGTGTCGTTGCCGTCGCGGCGCACATTGCGAACCGCCGTGCGCTGCTCTTCGAGAACCTTATTGAGGTGCTTCACCACATCGCGCCGACGCTCTTCAGTCATTGGCGGAATCGGCACGCGGATCACCTTGCCGTCGCTCTGCGGATTGAACCCAAAATCCGAGGTCTGCAGCGCTTTCTCAATCTCCTTGATCACACTTGGATCCCAGGGCTGAATCAGGATCAGCTGCGCCTCAGGCGTAGAGATCTGCGCCATCTGGCTCACCGGTGTCGGTGTGCCGTAGTAGTCAATCTTCACCTGCTCCAGCATGTGCGCGCTGGCGCGGCCGGTGCGTACAGAGGCAAGGTTCGACTGAAAGCCTGTAACCGCCTGGTCCATGCGGCGCTTCACGTCCGCCGAAAGATCTTTAAGCGCCGGAATGCCGGCCATTGCTGAGACTGCCATGGTTCTTTCCTCGCAAAGTTCGTTGTGCCAACGGCTATTTTACAACCGGAGCGGCAGATTTCCGTCTCCCACATGCCACGCGCGCAATTCCCTGCAGATCGGGCACAAAATAAATCCCCTCAAAGCCGCTGCCAGCCAGCAGCGCACGCACGCTCTCGGCCTGCCCATATCCAATCTCGAGCAGCATGCTTCCCCCCGGCGCCAGAGCGGCATACCCAGCCGGAATCAGCCGCCGATACACACCGAGGCCGTCTTCACCCGCAAACAGCGCCTGCGCAGGCTCATGCTCGCGCACCTCCACGCTTAGCGATTCGCGATCCCTGTCCGCCACATACGGAGGATTCGAAACAACCAGGTCAAACTCTTCGCCAGCCACTGGCTCCAGCAGATCGCCCGCCAGAAACCGCACCTGCTCGCTCACAGCATTCCGTGCTGCATTCTCACGCGCAACGGCAAGCGCACCCGGTGATACATCGATCGTCGTAATCCGCGCGTCCGCCAAATGCACAGCCAGCGCCACCGCAATCGCACCCGACCCCGCACCCACCTCCACAATGCGCGGCTCCGCTAACTCGCGCGCCAGCGCAATAGCCTGCTCCACAAGATGTTCCGTTTCAGGCCGCGGAATCAGCACATCCGGAGTCACACGAAACGGCAACCCATAGAACTCCGTCTCGCCAGTGATGTACTGGATCGGCTCGCCGCGGTAGCGCCTCTCCACCAATTCCGCATAGCGGCTCGCGCTTTCTTCACCAATCTCGTCGTCGCCATTCGCAATCAGCCATGCCCGGTTTGCGCCGAGCAGGTACAACAGCAGAGCCTCGGCATCCAGCCGTGCGCGCTCGCTATGCGGACCCTCCGCAAGCCGCGCCGTTGCCTTCTGAACCGTATCTGCAACTGTCACGGTTACGCCGCCTGGCTTGTCTCAGCCTTTAGCTGCTCTGCCTGGTAATGCGCAGTCAGCGCATCCACAATCGATTGCAGCCTGCCTTCCATAATCAGGTCCAGCTGGTGCAGCGTCAGCCCAATGCGGTGATCCGTCAGCCGGTTTTGCGGAAAGTTATACGTGCGAATCTTCTCGCTTCTGTCGCCCGATCCCACCTGCGACTTACGCGCCGCAGCCAGCTCCGCATTCTGCCGGTCCTGCTCCACTTCATACAGCCGCGAACGAAGCACGCGCATTCCCTTCTCGCGGTTTTTGATCTGCGACTTCTCGTCCTGGCAGCTCACCACCGTGTTCGTCGGAAGATGCGTAATGCGCACCGCGGAGTACGTAGTATTCACGCTCTGCCCGCCCGGTCCCGAAGAACAGAACGTATCGATGCGAATATCCTTCGCCTCAATCTTGATGTCCACATCCTCGGCCTCCGGCAGCACAGCCACAGTGATGGCAGACGTATGCACGCGCCCCTGTGTCTCTGTGGCCGGCACGCGCTGCACGCGATGCACGCCGCTCTCATACTTCAGCTGCGAGTAGACGCGGGCGCCTTCAATAATCGCAATCACTTCCTTGTAGCCGCCCACGCCGCTTTCAGAAAGCGACATCACTTCCACCTTCCACCGGTGCTGTTCGGCAAAGCGCGTATACATGCGGAAGACCTCTGCCGCAAACAACGAAGCCTCATCGCCGCCCGTGCCCGCGCGAATTTCCAGAATCACGTTCTTCTCGTCATTCGGGTCTCTCGGCAGCAGCAGAATCTTAATCTCTTCTTCGAGCGCCGCTGCCTTCGGCTCAAGCGCGGCAATCTCTTCTTCCGCCATCGCGCGCAAGTCAGCGTCCGTCTCCTCAAGCATCAGCTTCGCGTCAGCCAACCCCGTCCGCGCTGCTTTCAACTCGCGATACTTCTCCACCGTCTCTTCCATCTCGCGAATCGACTTCGCCATCTTTTGAAATTTCTCGTGGTCGTTCAAGACCTCCGGCAGCGCAAACTGGGCCTGTAGCTCCATGTACCGCTGCTCCATCTGTTCCAAACGATCCAGCATGGCAATTCCTCTCACGCACATCCGTGCGGCTCTCAATCAAATATTGTCGAAAAGGGAAAAAGGCGCAAAAGCAGTATGGCGGCGGGAGCCGCTAGAGGAGCGCCGAGATGGGCTGGTGGAGAACCATACCTGCTTTTATTTTACCGCGATTGGCAAATTACAGAAACGGATTCACGATACGCACCCCATCAAGCACTTGGCCGTGATGCATGTCCTCACTAAAAAATATGCGACAGCCCGCACGCTGCGCACAACGAAGATGGAGCGAATCAAAATACGAGAATCCGTGCAGGCGATGCATATCAACAGCGGCAAGAACATCCGTAATAGAGAGTTCTACCAGTGGAAGCCGTGCATAAAACTCGATTTGGCTGCGCGCAATCTCGGCATCCAGACGCAGCTTCCTGACGGCAGCCGTAAAATACTCCCCCAGCACTGGAATGGAAACCACGGCAGCCTGCTGGCGAACATGCGCTTCTACAAGGTCTGCCGCAATCGCCTGCTTGCGTGAGTCAGCGCCGTCGTCCACGTAAATGAGCACATTGGCGTCAAAAAAAGCTCTTGGGAGCGCGAGCGTTACGGCCGTGGCCACTTCATGCGCTCCTCATAAAGTTCTTCCCGGTTCCACTTCCAGCCTAGTGAATTGCCCTGTCCTGCGCGCTTCCGAAAGGCCGCAATTTCTGCCTCGAGGTGTATGTCTGCGCCCGCAATTCTAGCCATGTGCTCGCGGAATTCCTGGTTCACCGTCTTACCCGTCGCGCGCAGCTTCTCCCGTGCCTTTTCCAGAAGCTCTTCGTCTATCGACAGAGTTACATTCTTCATATACACATAATACGTGCACACATATTATGTGTCAAACTGCTATGGAGTAACTATCATTATGCTGGTTCATCGATAGAATCTACTTGCCGACGCCTCGCCCCTAACCTGCGTAGCGTGCCTACCCCGCGGAGAATCGGCAAATCCAACCCCGCACATATTTCGCCCCGCCTTCCGGCACAAATCAGCGAAAATGACATGGAACATTACAGTCAGTCGGAGGAAACATTGAAATCACGCCGGAAGTCTGCCGCACTCACCGCAATCATTGCCATCGCCCTTGGCGCATCCGCGCAGCAGCCCGGGCTGAAAGGCATCGAAGTTGCGGATATGGACCGCTCGGTCAAGCCCTGCGACGACTTTTACGATTACGCCAACGGAGCCTGGCGCGCGAAGAACCCCATCCCGTCTTACATGGACCGCTGGAGCCGCCGCTGGCAGGCCGGCGAGGTCAACAAGGATCAGCTTCGCAATATCCTCGACGAGATTTCTTCCCGGCCCGCGCAGCCCAAAGGCAGTCCCGCGCAGTTAACCGGCGACTTCTACGCCGCCTGCACCAACACAAAAGCAATAGATGACGCCGGCATCACGCCACTCAAGCCGTATCTGGACGCCATCGAAGCAATTCACGACCTGCCGGGCCTGCAGAAAGAACTTGAGAATCTGAATGCGAATGCCATCATGGCTCCCTTCTTTTTCGGCTCAGCTCAGAACCCTCATGACCCAACACAAATGATTGCGGATGTCGGCGCCTCTGGCCTCGGCCTGCCCGACCGCGACTATTACCTGAAGCCGGAAACGCGCTTCGTCAAAGCCCGCGCCGAATACCTCGTATACGTCGCAAAAATCTTCACCCTGGCCGGAGCCAGCGACGCCCAAGCCAAAGCAGCCGCCCAGACCGTGATGACCTTTGAGACAGCGCTCGCCAAGGCCTCACTCGATAACGTTGCCCTCCGCGATCCGCACGCCACTGACCACATCGGCAAGCTTGACGCACTCCAGGCCATGACGCCCCACTTCGACTGGAAGGCATATTTCGCCGGGACCGGAGCCGCTGCAAACGACATCAATGTCGATCAGCCCGCATTCATGGCGGAGTTCGAGCACCAGCTCGCATCCACTCCCCTGGCAGACTGGAAGACCTATCTCCGCTGGCATGTGCTCAACGACGCCACGATGTCTCTTTCGCAACCGTTTGTCGACGCCAGCTTTGGCTTCTATCAGAAAGATCTCGCCGGCGTAGGCGAATTAAAGCCACGCGGCACACGCTGCGCTGAACAGACTGATGCGCTGCTGGGCGAAGCACTCGGTCAGGAATACGTCAAACGCTACTTCCCGCCAGAAGCCAAGCGCCGCGCCCAGGCGCTCGTCACCAACATCCTCTCCGCCATGCATGACACCATCGAAGGCGTCGACTGGATGACGCCCGCCACAAAGCAAAAGGCTCTCGAAAAACTTTCATCCGTCCAGGTCAAGGTTGGCTATCCCGATAAGTGGAAGGATTACTCATCGGTCAAAATCGACCGCAGCAGTTACTTTGCCGATCACACCGCCGGCACACGTTTCGCCATTGCCGACGACTGGTCGCAGATTGGCAAACCCGTCGATCGCACCCGCTGGGGAATGACTCCGCCCACCTCCAACGCCTACTACAACCCCCTGATGAACGAGATCGTCTTTCCCGCCGGAATCCTGCAGCCGCCCAACTTCAGCGTGAGCGCCTCTGACGCAGTCAACTACGGTGGAATCGGTGTGATCATCGGCCATGAAATCTCCCACGGCTTTGACGATCAGGGTGCGCAGTTCGACGCCCACGGCCGGCTGGCCGACTGGTGGACACCCGAGGACAAGAAAAAGTTCCAGGCGAAAACCGCATGCGTCGTCCGTCAGTTTGACGGATACCGCATCGACGGCCCCGAAGACATCCATATCAACGGCAAGCTCGTTCTCGGCGAATCCATCGGTGACCTCGGCGGCCTCAAGATCGCATATCTTGCCTTCAAGAAAACCGCGCAGGGCCAGTCCAGCGAGAAGATTGACGGCTTCACTCCCGATCAGCTCTTCTTCATTTCGTGGGGCCAGGTCCGCGGAGACGCAACACGCATCGAAACCGAGAAGCTGATGGTGCAGGGCGACCCACATCCCGTGGCAAAGTATCGCGTCATCGGGCCCATGTCGAATTTCGCGCCGTTTGCCGAAGCATTCCAATGCAAGGCCGGCTCTCCTATGGTCCGCTCCGACGCTGACAAATGCGTAGTCTGGTAAGCCTGGTCTGGTAGGAACTTCATCGAACTCGCGCATTCGCAGAAAAAGCCGCAGGTCCTTGCAAGGGACCCGCGGCTTTTCAATTGCTCATATGTACCAACGCCTCAGAAGCAATCAATCACATCGCACTGATTCATCAGCGGAATCTGCAGATTCGAATCATGCTCCGTATCCGAGTACACCGTAATCGTCGCCGGCTTATAATCATCCGGCTTCGCCGTCATGATGTTCGTCACAAAGGTCTGCGGATTCCTGTCATACAGTGGGAACCACGTACTCTGAACCTCCACCACCACCGTGTGCCCCGCCTTGAACACGTGGTCCACGTCATGGAGCGAAAACTTGTACTCCCGCACCGCGCCAGCCTTGATCGCCCGCGGCTTGTCGAACCCGTCCAGATATCGTCCGCGATAAATCTCCATATTCGTCATCAGCTGGTAGCCGTGCATCTTCGCATCCGCATCGTCATCGGGATACTGGTCGATCAGCTTCACCACAAAATCCCCGTCCGTACCCGTAGTCGAAGCAAAAATCTCTGCCAGCACCTCGCCCGTCACCACCATGTCTTTCTTCAACACAGGCAGCTTCCACACCGCCACATCCTTGCGGTCCGTCACAAATCGCTGGTCTTCGGTCATCCAGTTGTACCACTGCGATCCATCGCCATACGTCGGCTGAATCGGCCTGTGCCGGTACGGAACCGGATTCGCCGGATCGCTCGTATAGCTCGTCTTCTCTGCGCTCTTCGCATCGCCCCAGCTCAGCTTGCCGTTTCCTCGCAAATGCAGCGCCGTCGGCTGCGCTTCCTCCGGCGGAAAGTGCACATAGCGCTTCCACTTATTCGATCCCGTCTGGAAGCTAGCCGTATCTTCGAGATCAAATCCGGCCTTGTTTTCACCCGCCGCATCCTTCAGATAATGCGCAAAGAACTTCGCCTCAATCTCGCGCCGAAACTCCTGCCCAATCGGCTCGCCATACTGCACATTTCCCAGATGCCGCGTCGTTGCTGCCCACGAACCATGCCGCCACGGCCCCAGCACCAGGAAATTCTCATGCTTGTCATCATGCGGCTCCAGACTCGCGTACTCCTCCTGCGGCCCCCACATATCTTCCTGGTCGTAGTAGCCGCCCACACTCAGCGTCGGCACTGTCACCTTCGTCAGCCAGTACTCCACGCCACGGCTCTTCCAATACGAGTCATACGCCGGATGCTCCAGAAATAGCTTCCACGTCGGCAGCACAGGGCTGCCGGACTGTTTCACATCCTGCTCCAGGCTGCCCCGCTCCAGAAAGTACTCAAATCCGTCACGCGGCTTGCCTGCAGCATCCTTGCCGTAGCTGACTTCCGTGTTCTCCTTGCTCGACTCCATCATCAGCGCATAGTCGTATCCATAAGTCTGCCGGAAGGCGCCATTATGGAAGAAGTCATCGCCCATCCAGACGTCAATCATCGGAGCCTGCGGAGAAATCGCCTTCACCGCCGGGTGCGGATCAATCCCCGCCGCCATCGCCAGAAATCCCGGATAGCTCGTTCCCACAAATCCCGCGCGCCCGTTGTTGCCCGCCACATTTTTCAGCAGCCACTCCACGGAGTCATAGGTATCGGTGCTCTCATCCACACTCTTCGGATCTTTGTGATCGGCCACCATTGGCCGGCTCATCACAAACTGCCCCTCGCTTTTATAACGCCCGCGAATATCGCCGCACACATAGATGTAGCCCTCGCGCGCCAGCTCTGGCCGCCCTCCGTGAAATGAAGCCCGGTTCGTCCCATCGCAGCCATAAGGCGTCCGCTGAATCAAAAACGGCAGCGGCGTCGTAATATCCGCCGGCTTCAGAATCACCACATGCAGCTTTACGCCATCGCGCGCGGGAATCATTGCCTCCGTACGCTGATAATCGTGAAACACGCGCTTCACCGGCTCGCCCACGCGGTGAAAGGTCTGCGCCGCCTCTCCCTTTTCGTCCAAAACGGCTAGTGTCGCATCCGCTCCACTGCCCGCAAAACGAAACCGGTACTTCTCCTTCTCCATCCCGAACTCAGTCGCAGAAAACGCCTTCAGCTTCTCCGGCACCGCGCGATCTGACTCCATCACCAGCGCGCCGTCCTGCACATAAAAGGTCAGAAAGTTGTCCGGATCAGCCACGTCCTTGTACTCACCCGCCACGCTGGCCGCCGGAGCAGGCGCCTGATTCGAGCTTTGGCTAACTGCCATCCGTACTCCACCGCACACCGGCAGAACAGCTCCAAACAGAACAAGACAGAAAACGGCAAACGCAGCACGATTACGCATCCGAAGGGACCTTTCGATTAAGGAATTCATGCGGATTTCTTTCCTGAGCAATAAAAACGGGCGAGAAAAACTGGTTCGATTGTACATTTCACTCGGCAGATTTCCCGCAGCGGCTCGTTTGCACAGCTCATCGGGTCCGGTTCGCCGCCAGCAGGCATTTTGAGTAGAGTAACGACATCATTGATCTCCCCCATCCCGCTCCGCCTGGTCCCGAGCTGCCTCCTCGCGTCCGGGTCTATCTCGATGCCATTGCCCAGGCGTGCACTCGGGACGGCCGGGGATTGGTGTCCATCGTTCTGTTCGGCAGCGCCGCAAAAGGCGGTTTCGCTCAGCAGGCTTCCGACGTGGACCTTATCGTTGTCATTCCGGATGGCGCCTCGCGGGAGGAGCGCGCGCGAGTACGCGGTGAGGTTGTCCGTCTGGAGATCGAACATGGCTTCAAGCAGCCGGTCGAACCTCGCAGTTGGCTGCAAGCCTTCGCCGAGAGCGCGGGCGGCCAGGATCACTCATGCTTTGTCTGCACGCAGAGCGATCTGGTCTCCGGAGACGTGGCCCGGGTATTCGACTTGAATGCGGTACAGGCGTTCCTCGTCGACCGCATCGTGTTCGCCACCGTCACAGCCTCCCTGGTGACGGTGTGGGGCGAGGACCTGCGGCCCTTGGTGCGGCCGCCGCCCGTGCGTCGGCTGGATGTGTTCAAGGCGTGTTTTATCTTCACAAACCAGGTGCTGTCGAGCCTGGCGGCGTACCCTCTGCTGCCGAACGCGACCTGCTATGCCATGGGAGCGCTCAAGCACTCGCTGCACAGCTGCTACTTCTGCTACCACCTCAAGACAACGGCCCTGGACGAAGAAGTGGCCTTCTTCCAGCAACGATTGGGAGTGAGTCATACGATGAAGCAGCTGCTGGATTTGCGCAAGCGGTACCGCAAGTCGTTTGGATTCGTAGTGCGCTGCCTGCCGGCGCTGCTCCGGCTGCACCTTGGCACGGCCCTGGACAACTCCTTCCCGCTCGATGGGCCGCGTTAAGGTCAAATTGCCCCGTTAAGCCGTGCCGAAAGCATAAAAATCCGTTATTATGTAGGTTGCCCCTTGGCAGGTTTGGAGGTGTGAATACTTTGGCAGAAGTTCGTATACAAGAAGGCGAGCCGCTCGAAAATGCGCTGCGCCGTTTCAAGCGTAAGGTTCAGCAGGAAGACATCATCAAGGAAGTCAAGCGTCACTCCTACTACCTGAAGCCGGGCGAGAAGAAGCGCGTCAAGGCCGCACTGGCCCGCAAGCGTAATCGCAAAAAGGCTCGTAAGGAACAGGACTAACGTATCCATCGCCGCCGGAACAGCACGGAATCCCCCTCCGGCTCATTCCGGCGGCGAATGAAAAAATAAAGCAGTACCTTTTCTCCATCGCCTCATTTTGGATTGCAACCTGCTCATTGCTCGTTTTAAGTTTTCACTGCCGCACAGTTAGTACATGTCACAAATTTGCGGCAGAAAAATGCAGTTTCGCAACACTTGCATCACTCTCCTCCGAACAGCGATTTTCTCGCTGAATTCCGGTCTTCCTTTCGGAAGACTCTCATCTGCCGCTTCCTCTTTTGCGGCTGGGCCCCTTTTGCATCTCGAGAGAAGTTGTTATCCAAAGCGCTGACGCTCTGTCGACGCGATCCAGGATTCTCCGCAAGCGATCTTTCAATCGCTGACGCGGAATCATGCGGAATCGGCGGCCCTGAGCTACGTTTCGGATCCGAACTTTCTCCGGAATGCCCGTTGCAGTCCAGACGTAAACAAGACAGAGAAACGGAACCCGGCCCGCGCGTGTGGATGGCCGAGTCGCTGGATTTCTCTGCATACGGAAGACCGGCCATGGAATATACGGATCGAGTGCTCAAGTGTGTCGATTGCGGGGAAGAATTTGTCTTTACCGCAGGCGAACAGCTCTTTTTTCACGGTAAACAATTCCAGAACGACCCCAAGCGCTGTAAGCCGTGCAAGTCCAAACGCAGCAATGGCGCTGCTGCCCGCGTGCGCTCAGAAACGCGAACCAGTTGCTCGCAATGCGGCTCGGAGACAACGGTGCCCTTCCGGCCTACACAGGGCCGCCCGGTACTCTGCCGATCATGTTTTCAAACCGTGCGCGTATAACGGAACTGCTCACATGAAACGGATCTGACCGCCCATCCTTTCTCGCATATTTGCGGGAAAGGATGGGCAACGGACCCCTATTCACTATCCACGAATCACTGTTTCTTCAGCGCCCGATGCCCGATATCGCGCCGGAAGTACATTCCCTCGAAGCGCACCTCGTCCATCGCCTGGTAGGCCCGCTCCAGCGCCTGCGGGAGCGAGTCGCCGATTGCGCTAACCGCCAGCACGCGTCCTCCGCTGGTCACAATCTGCCCATTCTTGAGAGCGGTCCCCGAGTGAAACACCTCCACACCTGGCACACGCCCCGCGGCATCGAGGCCCGAGATCGGAAAGCCCGTCTCGTATTTACCCGGATACCCCGCCGAGCTCGCAATCACGCACGCCGAAGCCCCCGGCGTCCAGCGCAACGCCGCATCGCATAGTCGCCCATCGACGCAAGCCTCCATGGCCTCCACCAGATCCGATTCCAGCCGCAACAGAATCGCCTGCGTCTCGGGATCGCCAAACCGCACATTGAACTCCAGCACCTGCGGCCCCCGCGCCGTCATCATCAATCCGCAATACAGCACGCCTTTGAACGGCGACTCCTCATCCGCCATGCCACGCACAGCAGGCTCGGCAATATGCCGCAGAATCCACTCCGTCATCGGCTCATCCAGCAACTCGTCAGTCGAATACACTCCCATGCCGCCCGTATTCGGCCCCGTATCTCCCTCGCCAATCCGCTTGTGATCCTGCGCCGGCACAAGCGGAACCACATGCTTTCCATCGCTCAGGCAAAGAAAGCTGATCTCCTCGCCTTCCAGAAACTCCTCAATCACCACCTGCGTCGCTGGCTCGCCCAGCAACTCACCGGAAAACAACCCCTCCACGGCGTGCAGCGCCTCTTCCCGCGACTGGCAGATCAACACGCCCTTGCCCGCAGCCAACCCGTCGGCCTTCACCACCATTGGCGCGTGAAAATTCTCCACCTCCGCGCGCGCCTCTTCCACATTTGCGCACAACGCATAGGCCGCCGTGGGAATCTGGTGCCGCTGCAGAAAGCGCTTCGCAAAACCCTTGCTGCTCTCCAGCATCGCCGCACCCTTCGTCGGCCCAAACGCGCGAAACCCCTTCTCGGTCAGCACATCCACAATCCCCAGAGAAAGCGGCACCTCCGGCCCCACAATCGTCAGCTCCGGCCGCTCAGCCTCGATAAGCGCAACCATCGAATCCAGGTCATTCACATTCACCGGCAAGCAACGCGCAATCTGCGCCATCCCACCATTCCCCGGCGCACAAACAACCTCCGTCACGCGCTCGGACTTCTTAACAGCCCAAGCCAGCGCATGCTCGCGCCCACCCGCGCCAAGAATCAAAACTTTCATCTCTCAGTTTCCCTTCGCAAAAACCTATGGTCAGCAATCCGGCAACCAGAAGTCAAACGATGAGTCGCCAAGTGTTCCCACACTCCACATCCCCAGGACAGCCTCAAATTTTAAAGCGGTGTCATCCTGACCGTAGCCGTTCTTCAGGCGGAGGGAAGGATCTGCGGTTGTCTTTGCTGTTGCTCTTCGCCGACGTCACCACAATCAACGGGTGCCACAGATCCCTTGCATTTGGGGACCTGAGATAGCACTCCCGCCAACCTTGAGCTTCGTAGCAGGGCACGGCTTCAGCCGTGCCAAATGAAATTAGAACAACGAATCGGGCTTCAGCCCCTGCGCTATCATGAGCCACACACCCTGTATATGAAGAAGCCTCTCGTCATCGCCATTCTCTTAGCAGCCGCTGCTGCCTGCCACGCCGCCCCGCGCTGGTGCTCCATCACAAGCAAAGGACCAAATGACAAGCTCTTCTATCCGCCAATCGCAAAAGCAGCGCGAGTTGGAGGAGATGTTTTAAGCCATATCGTCTACAAGCCGAACGGCAAGGTAGAAAATATCGAAACCATATCTGGACCGCCTATGCTTTCCAAATATTTGGCTGGACAAATGTCGGATTGGACTGTGATGACCAATGCAAAAGGCGAAGACTTATGTCAGACGCTCGTCATCGCAACGTTTCATCTAAATTAGTCGGACTCATGCGAACCCTCTGTGGAGCAACCTCCGTTGATGGATGTGGAAACACCGAGCATCCTTCGCCTTGAACTGAACGCGTCTCCAGTTCCACTATGCGACCCAGGTGCCGATATTACATATCGAAATCCATTCCGGCGATTCGCACACGCAATGAAACGCGCATTCTCCGCACTGTCCCGCTCCAAACAGTAGGATTATCGATAAGGTTCCATGCCCGACCGACCCCAGCCACAATTCGACCCCAGCGAAGCCGAAGCCCGCCGCGCCTCCCATCTCCGCGCCTTCCGCCGCAATCAGATCCTCGGCCTCGTCCTTTTCGCCGCTGCCATCCTGGCTTGGTGGTACTTCCACGCCAATAAATCCTGGATCTGGACCCCAGGATGGTGGCGACCGTGAACTTAGACCCCCTGGCCGTCCTCCTCCTGGGCCCCACCGGCAGCGGCAAAACCGCCCTCTCGCTCCGCCTCGCCGAATCCTTCCACGGCGAAATCGTCTCCTGCGACTCAGTAGCCGTCTACCGTGGCATGGACCTCGGCTCCGCCAAGCCCACCCCCACCGAGCGCCAGCAAGCCCCACATCACCTCATCGACGTAGCCAACCCCGACGAACCCTACACCGCCGGAGCCTACAGCCGCGCCGCCCGCGCCACCCTCCGCGAAATCGCATCCCGCAGCCATCTCCCCATCGTCACCGGCGGAACCGGCCTTTACCTCCGCGCCCTCACCGAAGGCCTCTTCGCCGGCCCAGCACGCCATGAAGACCTGCGCGACCGCCTCCGCACCAGCGCCGAAAAGCACGGCCCAGCATGGCTCCATCGCATTCTCACCCGCCTCGACCCACCAACAGCCGCCCGCATCCACGCCAACGACACCCCAAAACTCATCCGCGCAATCGAAGTCTCACTAGCCGGAAAGAAGCCAATGAGCGAACAGCTAGCCCGCGACCCCCTCACCGGCTTCCGTCTCCTCCGCATCGGCCTCAACCCGCCCCGCCCCACGCTCTACGACCGCCTCAACCGTCGCTGCGCCGAAATGTTCGCCAGCGGCCTCGTCGAAGAGACCCGCACCCTCCTCACCCGCTACGGCCGCGTCAAAGCCCTCGATTCCCTCGGCTACCGCCAGGCCCTCGCCGTTCTCGACGGCAACCTGACCGAGTCCCAAGCCCTAACCGCCGCCCAGCAGGGCCACCGCAACTACGCCAAGCGCCAGCTCACCTGGTTTCGCCGCGAGCCCGGCGTCCACTGGCTCCCTTCCTTCGGCGACGACCCCGCCACCGCCGATGAAGCCATTGCCCTCGTCCGTAATCAAATGCAATAGGCCCATCCGATAAACTGAACCGTTCAAGCCCGATCCGTTCCAAGTAAGGAGCAAACCCTTGGCAACCACCGCCCCCGCACAGACCCCGGCATCCAGCACGGACACCCTCTACGACGTAGCCATCATCGGCAGCGGCCCCGCCGGTTACACAGCCGCCATTCGCGGAGGCCAGCTCGGCCTCAAAGTTGCCCTCATTGAAGCGGACAATGTCCTCGGCGGCACCTGCCTCCACGTCGGCTGCATCCCCACCAAGGCCCTGCTCTTCAACGCCGAAATCTGGGATCACCTCAAGCATGCCGCCGAATACGGCATCGCCGGCATCGGCACGCCGCAGCTCGACTGGACCGCCGTCCTCAAGCGCAAAACCGCCATCGTCGACAAGCACACCAAGGGCCTTGGCTTCCTCATGAAGAAGAACAAGGTCACCGTCGTCTCCGGCTTCGGTCGCCTCACCGGCCCGGCAAAAGACGGCATCCACACCGTCGAGCTCACCGCCACCGACAACACCAAATCTCAGCTCAAAGCCAAAAACATCATCGTCGCCACCGGCTCTGAAGCCCGCACCATCTTCGGCCTCAAGCCAGACGACCGCATCCTCACCAACATCGAAATCCTCGACATCCCTCAGCCGCCCAAATCGCTCATCATCGTCGGCGCAGGCGCTGTCGGCGTCGAATTCGGCTCCATCTTCGCCAGCTTCGGCACAGAAGTCACCATCGTCGAATTCCTTCCTCGCGCCATCCCCGTTGAAGACGAAGACCTGTCCAAAGAGCTCACCCGCCTCTTCAAAAAGCGCGGCATCGACGTCAATACAAGTTGCAAAGTCGAGTCCATCGAGAAGACCGAATCCGGCGTCAAGGTCAAGTGGACCACCGCCGCCGGCAAGCTCATTGAAAAGGAAGCCGACAAGGTCCTCGTCGCCGTAGGCCGCGCCCCGCGCACCTCCGGCATCAACATCGAATCCACCAGGATCGAAGTCAATCGCGGCTTCATCAAGGTCAATGAGGCCCAGCAGACCGCCGAGCCCGGCATCTACGCCATCGGAGACATCGTCCTCGGCCTGCCGCAGCTCGCCCACGTGGGCTCCATGAGCGGCATCGTCGCCGTCTCCGCCATCGCCGGCCGCAAGTATCGCCCCGTCCGTCACGACCGCATCCCAAGCTGCACTTACACTGATCCGCAGGTCGGCTCAGCCGGATTAACAGAAGCGCAGGCCAAAGAAAAAGGCTACGAGATTAAGATCGGCAAATTTCCCTTCGCCGGCAACTCCAAAGCCAGCATCGTCGACTCGCATGATGGCTTCGTGAAGATCATCGCCGACGCCAAATACGGCGAAATCCTCGGCGTACACATCATCGGCCCGCAAGCTACTGAGCTAATCGCAGAAGCAGTAGCCGTCATGGAACTCGAAGGCACCATAGACGAGCTGATGTTCACCATCCACGCCCACCCCACGTTGTCAGAGGCCATGCTGGACGCCTACGCCGCCGTCGAAGGCGAAGCCATCAACGCCTGAGTAAGCTTTGGTTACTGCCGAGAAGCCAACTCATCGTTACCAATCCAGCTCGATGAGTGATTCGGCGATTTATCGCTCGTCGAGGATGGGAGTCGATAACGTGAAGCCCGTTTTGTATGAGCAGGTCGCCGCCGCTAAGACTCGCGGCTGATGAGCGTCATGAACTTTGTCACACACTCGCTGGCCAAATCGCTGTTCGAAACGCGGACAACCGCCTGATGATGGCGCTTCAGCTTAGTCAGGGCTAGGTCACTGCCGCTGAGAAGATGCAGTCCTTCATGTGCGGCATCCTGACGCACGTCACGATGGATAGCGCCGGTGCCTCCGCCGCTTGTGGATGTTTACCCATCCTTGATGAATTATGGGACCGTGAGTTCAAAGGAAATCAGAGTCCGCGAATAAAGCTGCGTTTCCTTGAGGAGGCTGTATCGGAAGCGTCGCTCTTCCTCGCAGCGCATTATGGTATGTATTTAAATAACGACACCTACCAGTCTCTGACCAAGACTTTTGCAGCCGAATCCATTACCTATAACGCTGAATTCAATGGTTCCCTCAAGCCGGTGCATTTCACTCGCCACTGAGCGTCACCGGATTTCGTGGGCGAGATAGAGGAGCAGATGAGAGGAGAAGCACGATTGTTTCAAGAAGGTAGCGCATGGTGAATGGGGCAGTCGTCATGCTTGCTGTCAATATCGCAGTGGGCATTTTATTTGCCTCTGCGTATATGGGTGTTGCCTTTGCTAACCGCGGCCAGCGAAGAGTTCTTTGGTTTGGGGTTTGCTATTTAATCGGAACCTTAGAGCCCGCTGGAGATCTTCTGGCGCCTTTTTTCGGCCATTCTTCCATGCTGGATTGGATCAGCCATTTCTGTTTCCTATCAGGACTGGCCTCGATGTCATTGAGCTTTGCCTACTTCCACCGCAAGCCGGTACCGTGGAGGTCTTTCGTCTTTGTGCTTCTCACGGGACTCCTGTTGCGGTTCCTCATCTCCTCCTGGCCGCAGGATACTCTGGCGTACGGCTTCGGATATCAAATTCCGTTTACGATGGCTTGTGAATTAGATACCTTCATCGTTCTGCGGAACGCCAGAAAGCAGCCCCTGTATCTTCTCCTGGGCGCTGTCTTCAGTCTGACGGCCTTACATTTCCTTCTCAAGCCGTTCCTGCTTGTCCGCTATGGAGGCGGAGGTACGGCGGTCTACACAAAAACAGCGTATGCATTACTCTCACAGGCTTCCTCTGGTTTCCTGCTGCTAGCCTGCGGAATCCTGTTATTGATTCTGGTATCCCATAAAGCGCTCACGGACTCCCGCCTGGCCTCGGAAATGGACTCATTATCGTGCATTTACAATCGCCGTGGATTCGATCACAAGGCTGCAACGTTGCTGCAAGATGCTTTCAACACGGAAGCAATCGTGACCGCAGCTATCTTCGATATAGATTTCTTCAAAAAGATCAATGACAACTATGGGCATGCGATGGGGGACAGAGTCATCGTCGAATTCGCCGCAGCGCTCCGGGAAGCCATGCCGCCAGATTCAGTATTGGGAAGAATCGGTGGGGAAGAATTCGCTGCTCTTGTAGTTGGACACAATGCGCAGAGCGCATGGCAGTATGCGGAGGAAGTACGAACGAAGTTTCCTCTACGGCTGAAGCAGGAGTTGGATGTATCCGTGAGTGGAGGTATCACATCATGGATTTCCGGAGAGCAGGTTTCGGAACTCATGAAACGTGCGGACCGGGCTCTTTATACAGCCAAGAACAATGGTCGCAATAAGGTTGTGATAGCAGAAGAGAAGTAAGCACACTCATAATCAGCAGTAAAAAAGGCCCGAATCCAAGCTGGATTCGGGCCTTCGCCCAGGATGGTACCGATAAACGCTCTTCTCGGAATCTTGCAGTATCACTTCCGGGAAGAGAGCTTTCCGCTAGCAATTTGCCATAGTCTCTCTGGAAAAAGCGCTTCGAAGTCAGAACGCCAGCAAGATCAGTATTACGGCTGCGCTGAGACTGGCGCCGATGCAGATGCCGAGTGTATCGGCGTGGGCAGCTTTACAACGGCCGCTGCTCCCGGATCGTCGCGCAGCTTCAGATAAAGCGTCACTCCATCCGCTGGGGTTGGCACGGCAAACTCGTCCTGCGCGAACCCGCTCGGCACATCGGCTGACTTGGCGAAATCTTTTCCCGCGCCGAAGGACTGCACTAGAAAGAGATTTTTTCCGCTCACCGCGCACGTCGCCGCATCGGTGGTCGTGCACTTAATCTCGCTAATCTCGGGCGTCCTGACCAGAATACCCAGCCGCGTCCAATCACCCATGCTTCCGTCTGCCGCTATCGGCCGCATAGCGAGCGGGCCGAACGCCGATTGTCCAAACGCTTTCAATGGATCCAGCGTCACGACCGCCGTGTGATCGTCCTGCAGGACCAGGTTATTATCCGCAAGCGAGAGCATGGTCTTGGCGCGTTCGTTGGCCGTCGCGACCTCTATCTTTTGCGTGCGCGGAAAGACATCTTTCGTCGTAATCACAAAGGTCAGCTTTCCGTGCAACGGGATCTCATCCTTGCCGCTCAGCACAACCTTGAACGTTCCGCCCTCTTCCGCCTGGGACGCGTTCATTGACACCAGCGTCAAGCCTGGCCTGGCCGCCGCAGCCGTAACTTTAACTGGCAACACGCGCCCATCCTTTAACTTGACCTTCGCCTCATCGCCGTCTTTCGGAGTGACAGCAGCCTTCGCCTCCAGGTGCGCCGTCGCCTCATCGCTTCCGGCAGCGGGGGTAAAGGTCTGCCCATCCAGGTCCAACGAAACAACGCTGCCCAGTCCCTTGCCCGTGAGCACTGCGGTCTGGTCTCCCGCGTGGATCGTGAATGCATCCAGCTTGATATTCGCGTTGTACGCCGTGAGGGAAACGTGCTCCAGGTTTTCATCGCCGAACTGCTTGATGCCTAGCGAATACCCGCCCGGCTCTACGCTCTTCAGCGACACACTGAGCGCGAGGGTGTCTTTCTGCAACTTCCCTCCATCCTCCTTCGCCGGCTCGTACTTCACATTCACATCCTTGGCGTCTTTCGCGCCCTGTGCCGGACTGAGTGCAATATGCTCCACGCAAGCCGTTCCATTTCCGATGAGCGTCAGCTTGTTGTCCTGACCAGCCATCAGCTTCGTGTCACCAGCGATCTTCCAGTCCTTGCCATTCACCTGCTGCAGATTGACCGTTGGTCCCTCGAAGTGATCAAACCCCCAAAAACCCTCCACCGTCCCCGTGATCACCAAGTCTGTCGATGAACCCATCTTGCCTTGCGGCCTCGCCGCATCGTTCGCCTTGGCCATCACATCGTCCAGCGGTTTCCGTTCTTTATCAGTAGCCACCACCAGTCCGCCCTGATCGGCATCCGCCTCAAGCGGCAGGTCCACCGCAGCTCCAGTTCGGTTGAGGTGCAGCACCATGTCATGCGCCAGCGACGTCGAGAACACCAGCGGAGCCCCCTCGATCGCCATGACCATCTTGGGGTTCTTCAGGCACGACACTTCATCGGCATTGCTCGGCTTAAGCGGCGGCAGCTTCGCGGCCTGCACAGCCGGCAGCGCAATCACGATCACCGACTTCGGGTTCAGGAAGGAGGGCGGCGCATTCAGCTTGAGGTTCAGGGTCGAGCCCTCCGGCAGCGATAGCGCAGGAATGTACTGATACTGCGCCGTCTTCATAAGGTTGACGATATGAACGACATCGACAATGACGCCCACATACGCGGAATACAGCCCAAGACCTGCCTGCGGCGTGTACGACGCGTTGCTGGCCAGATCCTGTGCGGTCCCCGACGAGAGCGCTTCCGTCACGCTCATCTCATGCCCATCGTTCAACAGCACCGGGACGCTGCCCTGGGTCAGGCATATGACCTGCTGCTCTACCGGCTGCTTGAAACAATCGGGATTCGGCTTCAAATCCAGCGTCACCGCCAGCTTCGAAGAACGATCCGCAATGACCTTCGGGTCTTTCGAATCGACCTTCTTCATCGCCGCCAGATAACGTTGAATCCGCTGTTGCTCGAACGTAGCCTCGTTCAGCCCGGCATCCGCGCGAATAAACAATCCCGGTCGCCCGCGCACGGCTCCCCGCAATGTCTTGAAGTCGCCACCGGTCTCCGGCGCAATGAACATCAGCGCCTGCTCTGCACCCTGTGGCACGGTGATGACCGTACCTTCGGCGGTCTTCTTGTCCCATGTCTCGATCTCGTGGAACCAGTCCTCGGGTGGTTCATTCGTCGTCCCGCGCAAAAAAGCTACGATCAGCAAAAGGTGATTGGACTGCGTCGAAGGGAGATCCGCCTTAATGCGAAGCTTGTCCCCTGCCAAAAGGTTCGGCACCTGGGCGATAGGCAGCTTCATGCCTCCCCGTTCCACCTGCACATCCACCTTGGGGCCGGCCAGGTCGAACTTCACAGGGTCATCGGCCCAGCACCGCGAACCCCCTCCAAAAACTCCCAACAATCCAGCAATGAGACAAACAGCCCGAATCAAACCCTTCATCACTATTTCGACCTCTGCGAGTTTCCTGTCATCCGTACTACGATGCTCGCAGTATTGGTGCCGTTGTTTGTACGGTGCGGCGAGCCGCTATGCCACAGAAGCCGATGCCACTGTAAGGTCAATAAATGCAGGGCTTTGATGCTTCGTCCAGTAAGAGCAATGGGAAAGTTCCCGTCCATTGCCGGAAGCGAATAAATCACGAGACTCGCGCTTTCGTCGGTGAGCCCATTCCTTCCGAGAAGTCGACTCATCGGTACCTATCGTGTTTGCGATAAAGTCATAGGCATCGGCGCACCCTGCAACGTTGCGAAGCTTTGAGGCGCGCAACAGGCGTGCCCCAACCGTACAAGATCAGCTTTCATGGCCCGGTCTGTTCCGAAAGACTTAAGAGTTGCGTCGAGAATGGACGCCGCTCCTGTGTCATCTGGCCGCTCAATGCGGTAATGCATCCACTTGCCCTCGCGTCTCGCCTCTACTATCCCTGCACGGCGAAGGTAGGCGAGGTGCCGAGATATCTTCGGTTGCCCTTGCTTCAGTATTTCGACGAAGTAACAGACACAGACTTCGCGGCCGTTCATGAGATTCAGCAGCCGCAAACGAGTGGGATCAGCAAGCGCTGAAAATAGCTTCACTAGATCGAATGACTGTGGAGTTCGAGTCATTTAATAAATATACGCCTTGACGGATATGTTCCGTTGGTCATATATTCGCCTTAGCGCATATGAGGTGCTGGCCATGGACAATCAAACCGCCGTTCGTGAAAAATATGGCTCGATAGCGAGGAGCGTAACGAATTCCGGGGCGACTGCGTGTTGCGATCCTGCAATGCGTTGCTGCGATCCGATCACCAAAGATTTGTACAACGAGCAAGAGACAGGCACGCTTCCTGAAAGTGCGGTCCTTGCATCGCTCGGATGCGGCAATCCAACCGCTCTAATCGAATTAAGAGAAGGTGAGACCGTTTTAGACCTTGGCTCTGGCGGTGGCATTGATGTGTTGCTTTCTGCAAAGCGAGTAGGGCCAAGTGGCAAGGCTTACGGTCTCGACATGACGGATGACATGCTTGCTCTGGCACGAGAGAATCAGCGGGAAGCGGGCGCGGTCAATGTCGAGTTTCTAAAGGGCGAGATTGAGGACATTCCGTTGCCGGATAACTCAGTCGACGTGGTCATCTCCAACTGCGTCATCAACCTGTCCGCAGATAAAGGGCGAGTCTTGCAAGAGGCATTTCGCGTTCTCCGGCCCGGCGGGCGCTTTGCAGTTTCGGATGTGGTGGTCAACGGTACAGTTCCGGAAGAGATACGGCAGAGTATGTTGCTTTGGGTGGGCTGCATCTCTGGAGCGCTTGAAAGAGAGGACTATCGCGCGAAGTTGACGACCGCAGGTTTTGCCAACATCAGCTTCGAGACAACACGCAGCTACAACATCGAGGACGCTCGTGTATTCCTGACCGAAGCGGGCATTGCAGTGGACGAGATTGCACCTTTGGTCGAAGACAAGTTCCAGAGTGCCTTTATCCGTGCCACCAAGCCGAATGAAGCCTGTTGCGAGCCGGGTTGCTGCTCTCCAGATCAGAAAGGCTAACGCGATGTCGACCCACTACAACGTTTTATTTCTATGCACTGGAAATTCAGCGCGTTCCATACTCGCGGAGGCCATCCTTAACCATAGGAGCAAGGGCGAGTTCACTGCGTACAGTGCAGGCAGCCATCCCTCAGGAACGCCACGGCCCGAGGCATTGAAGCAGCTTGAATCAGCCGGGATATCAACGAACGGGCTACGCAGCAAATCGTGGGACGAGTTTGTAGCACCCGACGCGCCACACATGGATTTTGTCTTTACGGTTTGCGACAATGCCGCCAATGAAGTGTGTCCTTTCTGGCCCGGGCACCCGATGACCGCGCACTGGGGTATCGCCGATCCCGCGGCAGTGAAAGGATCGCCAGAGGAGATCGAACGCGCCTTCTGTGACGCTTTTGTCGTGCTGGACCGGAGAATTGGTCTCTTCCTTTCGTTGCCGATCGCAACTCTTCAGCAACTCGCTATCCAGAAAGAGATTGAAAGTATTGGTCGCTCATGAGGCCAAGTCTTTTGCGCCGCGCCGTCGCAGAGTTCGTGGGAACGCTGTTTCTGCTTGCAACAGTTGTCGGGTCCGGCATCATGGCAGAGAAGTTGGCGGCGGGTAATGGCGCTCTGGCTCTGCTGGCGAATACGATTGCCACGGGCGCGGTCCTCGTCGCATTGATCCTTACCTTTGGGCCTATCTCAGGGGCGCATCTCAATCCGGTTGTGACGCTTGCCGATGCCTGGCAGGGCGGGATCGCATGGCGCGAGACCCCGGCATATGTCGCGGCTCAGTTTGCCGGGGCATTTGCAGGCGTAGCCACGGCTCATCTGATGTTCGGGCTCACACTGTTCACTGCGTCGACGCACGTCCGCAGCGGCCACGCTCAGATATTCAGCGAGTTCATCGCTACCTTCGGCTTGCTCTCTGTTATTTGGGGATGCGCTAGGCATCGGCCCACTGGGGTACCGTTTGCGGTCGGTGCATACATCACCGCCGCTTATTGGTTCACCGCGTCCACTTCATTTGCCAATCCAGCCGTCACACTTGCCCGATCCGCAAGCAACACGTTTGCAGGTATCAGACCGGCAGATACAGCGGAGTTTGTCATCGCACAGTTGGCCGGGGCATTCGCTGCAACATTGCTCTTTCGGTGGCTAGCCCCAGCGGCTAGGGCGGCGGCCGTGGATTGACACCGATAAACGCGCTTCTCGTCCCTGAATTAAATCCACGAACATTCCGTATGCGAGCTCTCAGCAGTGAGGACCCGCTTAGCATGTTCAAATGCTGCGCCCGTTACTTTAGTCCATTGTCCTTTCGTACCGTCTTCCCACTCCAGATAGTTTGCATAGAATTAACCCCATTTGTGAAACACTCATAATCAGCAGAGAAAAGAAGGCCCGAATCCAAACCAGATTCGGGCCTTCGCATTCCCTCTCGTAACAGAAAAAAAAGGAAAAAATTCGCGTTTTTTCTTTATAGTAACCACTTTTTAGAAATCTATTATCGAAATAGTAAACACCATAAAATCAACATCAACGTTCTTCTTTTCAATTGTTTAACCCTATCTAAGGCTTTAACTCCCTCGACAGAAACTCGGCGGTCGCCTTGTAGCTCGACACCCAGTCCCGCCACAGCAGAAAGTCGTGGATCTCATCCGGGTAGACGATCTGCTCAAATGGCACATGCGCCGTGCGCAGCCGCTGCACCAGATCGACCATCTGGTTGAACGGAACATTCCGGTCGTCGTCGCCCTGGATCAGCAGCACCGGCGACTTCCATGTCGCAATCGAGGCATCCGGCGAGGACTCCCACGCCAGCTTCCGTGCCGCAATGTAGTCCGGGGCCTTGTTCGCCGTGGGGTCGTCCTCCTGGAAGATCACGCTCCAGTCATGCACGCCGTGATAATCCACGCCCGCGGCAAAGAGATCGGAGTTGCGGCTCAACGCCAGCGCCGTCAACAATCCACCATACGACCCGCCCCAGATGCCGATGCGCTTCGGATCCACCGCAGGCAAGGTCCCTAAAAACTTTGCCGCCGCCACCACATCCTTGTATTCGGAAGACCCGCGCCAGCCGCCATTCGGCGCTACGCGGAAGTCATGCCCATACATGATGCCCAGCCGGTAATTCACCGAGAGCACCGTAAAGCCCAGGCTCACCAGATACTGATTCTCGGCATAAGCATTGTGATAGTAAGGCCGATAGTTGAAGCCCAGCAGCATCTGCCGCATCGGCCCACCGTGAACGAAGATCACAGCAGGCCCGCGCCCTGCCTTGTTGGCAGGTTCAAACAGCTGCCCATGAATCGTCAGCCCATCCTCGCTCTGGAATGTCACCTGCTTGGGCGTGACCAGCTTGTCCGATGGAAAATCCTTGGGCAGCAGCGAGCCCGAAAGCAGAACCCGCTTGCCATTAGCCACGCGATACAACATCGCAGGCGTCGTCGCCGTAGATCCAAAGCAGATGAGCGTCTTGCCGTCGCCCGTTTCTGCCGGACTCCACTCAATCGTCTCGCCTGAGGTGAGCGCCTTCGGCGTACCGCCCGCCGCAGCCACGCTCCACAGGTGTCTGCGGTCAATGTCATTCTGATTCGATGAGTAGAGGACTGTCTTACCGTCGACGCTCATCTCCACATCTTCAATCTCGAACTCGCCCGGCGTCAGCAGCGTTGCCTTACCGCCGCGCAACGCGTCAATCGAGTACAAATGCCCCCATCCATCCTGCTCGGAGTCAAAGACAATCCGCTCGCCTGCCGCGTAATGGAATGAGCCGGAGGCAAAGTGCGGCAGCGAATCCCGCAAGCCCGCGCCGCTATGCCAGATTTCATGCGCTTTCAGAGTGTCCGTATCGGCAACCCAGATGGCCCACGACTCCGGCGTGCGAGGAATGATGGGCAGCTTATTCTGCTCGCCTGGAAGGCGCATAAATGCTACATGTTTGCCATCAGGCGACCAGCGCGGCTCAATGTCGCGGTCGACAGAAGGAGCGACGTAATCGGTCTTCACCAGCTTGCCGTCTTTCACCGCGGCAATCGCAAGGAAGGCATGATCCCCACGGCTCAGCGTGTAAGCAATGCGGTCTCCTTGCGGCGACCACTTCGGACTCTCCGGCGTGCCGCGTTCATCCGTTAAGCCGACCGCCTTGTCTTTACCCGCAATTTCGACAATCCAAATGCGATGCTTCGCCGTCCACATGGCCCAGCGCCCATCCGGCGAAATCTGAATATCCTCGCAGTCCTCGCTGCCACAGCCCATATCGCCGAGCAGCTTCGGCTCGCCTCCATGTACTGGCACGGCCCACGCCTGTTGCAGCGGTTGCGCAGGCTCCGTCGTAGGATTTGCGGCGCGGCCTTCATCGTTCAACTCGGTTCCGCGTGCGTACAGCACTGTACCGCCATCGGACGTGATCCGGACTGAATCGATCTCCTGTCCGTTGTCACCGATGTAATGCGTGAGCTGCCGTGGCGTAAACTCCGGTCCCTCGGCAATCCAGATATTTCGCTCACCCTTGCTGTTCAACACCCATGCAATCGTGGAACCATGCGCATCCGTTGCCAGATCCGAGAGAAACGGCGCGCTCATCACCTGCTCTACGGTGAAGGATTGTGCAGCAGCTATGGATGCAGCGAAGACGAAGAGCGCAGACAACGCCACGCGACGGTAAACAGAAAAATGCACGAGACCTCCCCAAAAATGGGCAGAGATAAGGCGTACTTCTTATGGAAATGAGTATAGAGACTGCAGCTCAGGCCAGCTGAAACCGCACAGGCACGCCGGTCCGCTCTGCAAGCTGCTCGCGCGTGACTCCTTCGGCCAGCTCCGTGACTGCGATGCCATCGGGAGTGACATCCATCACGCCAAGATCTGTGATGATGCGGTTTACTACACCTGCGCCAGTCAGCGGCAGCGTGCATTCCGGCAGCAGCTTGGGGCTTCCATCCGTGGCGTTATGCTCCATCAGAACGAGCACGCGCCGCACGCCGTTTACCAGGTCCATGGCCCCCCCCATGCCTTTCACGCGCTTGCCGGGAATCATCCAGTTAGCGAGATCGCCGCTTGCGGAAACCTGCATGGCGCCGAGAATCGCGAGATCGATATGCCCGCCGCGAATCATAGCGAAGGACTCTGCGCTTGAAAAGATGGCCGCGCCCTCAAGCAGCGTCACCGTCTCCTTGCCTGCATTGATCAGGTCGGCGTCTACTTCGCTTTCCAGCGGATATGGCCCCATGCCCAGGATGCCGTTCTCTGACTGCAGCACCACCGAGATGCCCGCGGGAATGTAATTTGCCACCAGCGTGGGCATGCCGATGCCGAGATTCACGTAATAGCCATCCTTGAGTTCAGCGGCGGCGCGCTGCGCCATCTGATTGCGGGTCCACGCCATCCCTTAACTCCTCTTAAGCATTCCGAACTGTCCGGCGCTCGATGCGTTTTTCCGGCGCGGGGTTATGCACCACGCGCTGCACATAAATGCCCGGCGTATGGATCTCATCCGGATCTAACTCGCCCGGCTCTACAATGATCTCTGCTTCCGCGATCGTGACTTTGCCGCACGAAGCCGCCATCGGATTAAAATTCCGTGCCGTCTTGCGATAGATGAGGTTGCCGAACCGGTCGGCCTTCCATGCCTTCACGAGTGCCAGGTCCGCTTGCATTCCGCGCTCCAGAATGTAGGTGTGCCCGTCAAACTCTTTGTGCTCTTTGCCCTCAGCCACCATCGTGCCAACGCCCGAGCGGGTGTAAAAGCCCGGTATGCCGGCGCCGCCGGCACGCATGCGTTCGGCCAGCGTGCCCTGCGGAACGAACTCCACCTCGAGCTCGCTGGCCAGAAACTGCCGCTCGAATTCGGCATTCTCGCCCACGTAGCTCGAAATCATCTTGCGAATCTGGCGCGTTTCAAGCAGCAGCCCGAGTCCCCAGCCATCTACGCCGGCGTTGTTGCTGGCAACGGCAAGGTTGCGTGCGCCGGTATCGCGCAGTGCAGCAATCAGCGCCTCCGGAATGCCGCACAGGCCAAAGCCTCCAACGGCCAGCAGCATTCCATCCCGCACAACGCCTTCAAGGGCCGCAGCCGCACTGGGCCAGAGTTTATTCATCATTCGTTCCCATAACGCCAGAGAAAAATAGCATGTTACACCAACGGGAAGAAACAGTAGCCAATTGCATTCCGGGTGATTGCCTCAGCTTGCTTCGCGATGCGATACTCGCGGTCGCATGATGTGGAAGCCAGGCGCATCTAAAGATAAAGCAGAGTTGTCATAAAAAGGAGTTCCGCATGGCAGTAAGTACCGCGAGCGCGGAGTTTGAGCTAACGGAAGAACAGGAAGAATTGCGGCGCGAGATACGCCGCTTTGCGGAACGCGAGATTGCCCCGCATGTGCGCGAGTGGGATGAGCATTCGACCTTTCCCACTGAAATCGTTCGGCAGCTTGGCCAGATGGGCCTGCTCGGCGTGATCTTTCCGCCGGAGCTGGGCGGCAGCGGCATGGGGTATGTGGAGTATGTGCTTGCCATTGAGGAGCTTTCGCGCGTGGATGGTTCCATCGGCATTATTGTGGCCGCGCATAATTCGCTCTGCACGAATCATCTTTATCTTGCTGGCAATGCGGAGCAACACAAACACTGGGTTACGCGGCTGGCATCCGGTGAATGGCTTGGATCATGGGGCCTGACAGAGCCGGGCGCAGGCTCTGACGCGCTGGGCGCGCGCACCACAGCAGTGCGCCGCGATAACGGCTGGGTGCTGAACGGCAGCAAGACCTTCATCACCAATGGCGGCAAAGCGGATTGCGCGCTGGTGATCGCGGTGACGGATCGCGAAAAGAAGAGCCATGGCTTGACAGCCTTCCTGGTGGAAAAAGGCACGCCGGGGTTTCGGCCCGGTAAAAAAGAAGACAAGCTCGGCCTGCGGGCCTCTGACACTTCTGAACTGATCTTTGAGGACTGCTTTGTGCCGGACGAGAACCGCATCGGTGCGGAAGGCGAAGGCTTCATCGACTCAATGCGCGTGCTGGATGGCGGGCGCATTTCGATTGCCGCGTTGGCGCTTGGTATTGCACATGGTGCTTACGATGCTGCGCGCAAGTATGCAAAGGAGCGGAAGCAGTTTGGTAAGGCAATTGCGGAGTTTCAGGCGATTCAGTTCAAGCTTGCAGATATGGCTACGCAATTGGAAGCTGCTCGCCAGCTGACGCTTCGCGCCGCGCGTATGAAGACAGCGGGCCGAAAGGTTACGCTTGAATCTTCCATGGCGAAGCTGTTTGCAAGCGAGGCTGCGGTGCGCATCTGCGACGAGTGCGTGCAGATTCACGGCGGCTATGGCTTCATCAAGGACTATCCGGCGGAGAAGTTCTACCGCGATGTAAAATTGTGCACCATCGGCGAGGGCACCAGCGAGATTCAGCGCATGGTAATTGCGCGCGAGATTTTGAAATAGCCGCGGAGAACGAATGAGCAATACATTGCCATCAAAGCTGGATACCAAAGCCGCGCGCTATGAGAAGAATCGCGAAGCTCTGCTTGTGCTGCTCGGCGCGATGCGCAGCGAACAGGAGACTATTCGGATTGGCGGCGGCGCGAAGGCGATTGACGCGCAACATGCCAAGAAGCGGCTGACGGTGCGCGAGCGGCTTGCGCTGTTGCTCGATCCCGACACGGCCTTTCTTGAGCTTGGCCTGTATGCAGCGTACGAGATGTATACGGAGTGGGGCGGTGCGCCTGCTGCGGGCGTTGTCACTGGCCTTGGGCGCGTGCATGGCAGGCTCGTGATGGTGATTGCGAATGATGCCACGGTGAAGGCAGGCGCGTTTTTTCCCATGACGGCGAAGAAGGTGATTCGCGCGCAGACGATTGCGCTTGAGAATCGCATTCCGACGATTTATCTTGTCGATTCTTCCGGCGTGTTTCTTCCTCTGCAGGAGGACGTCTTTCCGGATCAGGATGATTTTGGGCGTGTCTTTCGCAACAACGCAGTCATGTCAGCAAAGAATATTCCGCAGATCACGGCCATCATGGGTATGTGTGTGGCAGGCGGCGCGTATCTGCCCGTGATGACGGATACCGTGTTGATGACCGAGGGCAGCGGACTGTTTCTCGCAGGGCCCGCGCTGGTGCAGGCTGCGATTGGACAGAAAGTGGGCGCGGAAGAGCTCGGCGGAGCGACAATGCATGCGGAGATCTCCGGCACGGTAGATTTCAAGGAGCCGAGTGATGAGGCGTGCATCACACGTGTGCGGTCGCTGGTAGGAAAGCTAGGCGCGCGCGGCAGAGCGCCGTTTGATGCAATCGCTTTTAATCCGAAGAGAGACGCGCCACTGTATGTAGAAGAGGATTTGTACGGTCTGCTCGATCCTGATCCGGCGCGTTCCGGGACTAATACATACGACATACATGAAGTGATTGCGCGGTTAGTCGACAGATCAGAGTTCGACGAGTACCGCACAGGTTATGGACGCACACTGGTCTGCGGCTATGCGCGCATTGGCGGCTATGCCGTGGGCATTGTGAGCAACCAGAAGCAGCACCAGACTACGACCGCGGCGGGTGGTGATCGACGCACTGAGTTTGGCGGCGTCATTTATACGGAGAGCGCGGAGAAAGCCGCGCGCTTTATTCTCGACTGCAATCAGAGTTTGATTCCGCTGATCTTTCTGCATGACGTGAATGGCTTTATGGTGGGCCGCGACGCGGAGCAGAGCGGCATTATTCGCGCTGGAGCAAAGATGGTTGCGGCTGTTTCCAATTCTGTCGTCCCGAAGATCTCTGTCATCCTCGGCGGCAGTTTCGGCGCGGGGCATTACGCGATGTGCGGGAAAGCCTACGATCCACGTTTTCTCTTTGCGTGGCCAACGGCGCGTTACGCCGTGATGAGCGGGGCTTCGGCAGCGAATACGCTGGTGGAAGTGCGCGTGAAGCAGCTGGAGCGCGGTGGTCACGCGATCACGGATGAAGAGCGCAAGCAGATTTACGACGAGATCAAGAACACCTACGATGCGCAGGCCGATCCGCGATATGGAGCCGCGCGGCTGTGGATAGATGCGATTATCGATCCTGTTGACACGCGGGCTGCGCTGATTGCTGCGCTTGAAGCCGCCAGCCTGAACCCGGATGTTGCGGCGTTCAATCCGGGTGCAATTCAAACCTAAATCTGATGAGCCATGCTATCCAACTCGTCGAGTGTCCGCGCGATGCGTGGCAGGGATTGGCCGGTGTCATTCCTGCGGCGGCGAAGGCGGAGTATCTGGGCGCGCTGATCGCAGCGGGATTTACGCGCATTGACGCTGCGAGCTTTGTTTCGCCGCGCGCTGTTCCGCAGATGGCGGATTCTGAAGAAGTCCTTTCTCTACTCGATCTTCCACCAGGTGTGGAGATCATTGGCATTGTGGTCAATACGAAGGGTGCGGAGCGTGCAATTGCCACGGGTAAGGTTACGACGCTTGGTTTTCCGCATTCCATCTCGGCTGAATTTCTGCATCGCAATCAGAACCAGACGCCGGATGGATCGCTGGCGACACTTCAGGCGATCCAGGCTGCGGCGAATCAGGCCGGGCTGAGCCTTGTTGTGTATATATCGATGGCCTTTGGCAATCCATACAATGATCCGTGGAGTATCGATGCTGTTCTCGATGCGTGCCGAGAGCTTACCGCACGGGGAGCGCGACAGATTTCGCTTGCAGATACGGTCGGCGTTGCGGCTCCCAAGAAGATCGCAGGACTTTTTGCAGCAGTTCGCGCGGAAATGGACTCGTCTGTCGAAATTGGCCTGCATCTGCATGCGCGGCCGCATGAGGCAACAGCAAAGATTCGCGCGGCCTACCAGGCTGGATGCCGCAGGTTTGACACGGCACTCGCGGGACTCGGCGGCTGCCCCTTTGCGCAGGATGATCTTGTAGGCAACATTGCCACAGAGACAGCGCTTGCCGAGCTGGCGCAGCTTGGCGCGGAGCTTCCTGAACTTAAGCCGCTTGGGGAACTGATTGCGCTCTCGCGAGATTTCGGCAACCGCTACAGCCATGTTGCAGAGGACTCCTTATGACTCGTTATAAGACGCTGCTTACGGAGCAACCTGACGACGGCATTCTTACGGTAACGCTGCACAGGCCGGAGCGGCGCAACGCAATGACACCTGAGATGCGCGAGGAACTGATCGACGTCTTTGAGTCGACGCGTGACTCTGTGGAGATATTGATTCTTACCGGCGCGGGCGCGGCCTTCTGCGCGGGGCTGGATCTTACGGCGCTCGAAACGATTGCAGCGAGCTCTCCTGCGGAGCAGGAAGCGGACGCGCGGCGGATTGCGCATCTCTTTCGTACTCTTTATACCTTTCCAGCGCCAACGATTGCCGCTGTGAACGGACCTGCCATTGCCGGGGGCACCGGATTGGCGACGCTCTGCGACTTTACGCTGGCTGCGCCGGAGGCGAAGTTTGGTTACACCGAGGTCCGCATCGGGTTTATTCCGGCGATTGTCTCGGCATTTCTTGCGATACAGATTGGCGAGAAGCAGGCGAAGGGTCTTTTGCTCTCAGGCCGCGTTTTTGATGCTCACCGGTCACATGCGCTAGGGCTTGTGGACGAGATTGTTGAGCCTGCAAGCTTGCTGACGCGGGCCCATGCGCTAGCGCAGGAGCTTCTTGCAAATAGTTCTGCCGCGATGCGCCAGACCAAGGCGCTCTTTCTGGCGCAGAGTCTTCCGGCGCTCGACCACAGCATTGAGGCTGCGATTGCTGCGAATGCGGAAGCCAGACAACATCCCGACTTTCGCGAAGGAGTGCGAGCCTTCCTTGAAAAGCGCAAGCCGCAGTGGGTGCGTGGTAAGTAATTGAAGTTACTAAGCTTGTGAGCGATTTCGTGCGTTTACTATTTCGATAACAGGTCTCAAAAAAGTGGTTACTTTTCCAAAAAAATTAGAATTTTTTCCTTTTTTTGTGAACCAGAGCTAAAAACAGAACGGCCCAAATCCATGCTGGATTCGGGCCGTTTTTCTCTGCTCATTATGAGTAAAGCACAAACGGGCATAATTCTACGCACGAGATTTCCACAGATCAGGGAAATATTTTCGGGATGGTACGACGCCTATTCTTGTAGGGATGAAAAATCGTATCCATACACGCCGCCGTTTTCTTGAGATCTCCGGCGCAGCGGCCCTGGCTGCTGCCGCGCCATTGCACATGACGGCACTGACGAGCGGGCCGTCTGCCGCCGCGAGCACTGCTGCGCTGAATGCGGCTCTGCAAAGGCTGCTCGGCGAATATGCGAAGCAGGTTCATTTGCGAGTCGCAGCGCAATCCGGTGCAGAGAGTTTTCACATCTCCGGCAGTACGGGAAATATTCTTGTCGAAGGCTCGTCGCCTTCCGCCGTGATGATGGGCGTGAACTGGTACCTGAAGTATGTGGCAGGCGTGAGCATCAGCTGGAATGGCGACTGCCTGAACCGATTGCCTAAGATGCTGCCCGCACCCGCGACTCCGATTATGCAAACAGCGAGCGTGCCGCATCGCTTTGCGCTGAATGACACTAACGATGGATACACCGGCCCTTACTGGCGATGGGAGCAGTGGGAGCGGATGATTGACGTGCTGGCGCTGCACGGCATCAATGAAGTGCTGGTGTACATGGGCGCGGAGGCGGTGTATCAGCAGACCTTTCGCAAGTTTGGCTACACGGATGAGGAATTGCGGGCCTGGTTTCCGACACCGGCGCATCAGCCGTGGTGGCTGCTGCAGAATCTTTCAGGCTGGGTTGGGCCAACAGTGCCGCAGCATTTGATTGATGCGCGCGCGGAGCTTGGCGCAAAGATCACGCGGCGGCTGCGCGAGCTGGGCATGGTGCCTGTGTTTCCCGGCTATTACGGTATGGTCCCGGATAATTTTGCCGCGAAGAATGCAGGCGCGAATGTGATTCCGCAGGGCGATTGGCTGGGATTGAAGCGGCCCGATTGGCTGAACCCCACGAGCGAGATTTTTGCGCGCGTGGCGGAAGAGTTTTATCGCGCGCAGGAGCGAGTGCTGGGGCCTTCCACGATGTTCAAGATGGATCCACTGCATGAAGGCGGCAAGCAGGGTGGCGTGGATCTGGGACGCGTGGCTGATGCGATTGCGGCAGCGCTTGAGCGGGCCCATCCAGGGGCGACGTGGGCGATTCTGGGATGGCAGAGCAATCCGAAGCATGAGCTGCTGGCGGGAATTCGCGACAAGAGCAAGGTGCTGATTCTGGATGGCCAATCCGAACGCTTTGCGTACAAGGACCGCGAGACTGAGTGGGACTCGACGCCGTATGCGTTTGGCAGCATCTGGAACTTTGGTGGGCACACGGCGATTGGCGCGAATGCGGGCGTGTGGAACGAACGCTACTTTCTGCAGCTTGCAAAAGCGGGAAGCAAGCTGCAGGGGATTGCGGTGATGCCGGAGGCGAGCTGCAATAATCCTGCGGCCTTTGCGCTGCTGACGGAGATGGCATGGCGACATGAACAGTTGGATCTGCCGAAGTGGTTTGCGGATTGGGCGGCGTATCGCTACGGCGGGCGCGATGCAAATGCGGCGCGTGCATGGGAGGTGCTGCGCGCGACGGCGTATGACGAAAAGGCCGGCGAGTGGAGTGAATCGCACGACAATCTTTTTTCAACGCAGCCCAGCCTGACGGCCAACTCCGGCGCTTCGTTCAGCCCGCATGAAGCGCGATACGATCTTGCGGCCTTTGCGAAAGCGATTGGGCCGCTGCTCGATGTACGGGCTGAGCTGCGTGCGAGCTCAGCGTATCGCTATGACCTGGTGGATGTGGCGCGGCAGACGCTGGCAGATCAGAGCCGCGTTATGCTGCCGAAGATACAGGCTGCGTACACGGCGAAGGACGCGGCGAAGTTCCGCGAGCTGACGGCGCAGTGGATGGAGAAGATTGCACTGTTAAATAAAATTGTCGGCACGGATGAGGCATTTCTGTTCGGCCCGTGGCTGGCAGCGGCGCGGGCTGCCGGAAAGACAACTGCGGAACAGCATGAGTTCGAGTTTGATGCACGCAGCCTGCTGGTGGAGTGGGGTCCGGCGGCGTCTGCGCCTACGAATATTCATGACTATGCTAACCGCGAGTGGAATGGGCTGCTGGAGTTTTATGCGGAGCGCTGGAAGCTGTACTTTGACTCTCTTCAGACGGCGATTGAGAAGAATGAGCCGGCAAACACGATTGACTGGTTTGCAGTGCATGAGAGCTGGGCGAAGCGGACCAATCGCTATGCGGAGCGGCCTGAGGGCGATGCGTACGCCGTGGTACGCGGGGCGATTGCGGCGATTACGACTTCGTAGTAAGGCCCGCGAAGTTGTGCTCGTGCAGGAACTGGTCGCGGAGTGCGGCATCGCGGAAGGCTTCTGTGCCGCCGGGGCGGAGCGTGGAAAGCGCGCCGGTGATGTTGCCTACGCGCGCTGCTTCCTCGTAGCTTGCGCCGCGTAGGAATGCGAAGAGGAAGCCTGAATTGAAGCTATCACCGGCGCCGATGGTATCAACGGGAGTGACAGTGACGCCCGGAACGACGATGCGCTTGTTCTCGACCTGTACCACTGCGCCGCTTTTGCCGCATTTCACAGCGATGGCAGGCACTTTTGCCGAGAGCGCGGTGAGGGCTTCATCAAGATTATTGCGGCGTGCGATTTTGAGGATTTCATTTTCGTTAGGCAGAAGGATATCAACGTAATCGAGAAGCTCATGCAGCACGCCTTCCCATCGGTCTTCGGGATCGTCGTTGGTGTCGAGCGAGATGGTGAGGCCGTCGCGCTTGAGATCGCGGAAGAGTTGAGGAAGATCTTTTTCAAGCCCGCGATGCAGGAAGAGCGACGAGAGATGGAAGTGGCGGGCTGAGGCAAGATATTCGTAGTCGAGATCGGCACGCGACATCTCAGCCATGACGCCGGGATAAGTGAACATGCGACGCGTGGCTCCGTGCGGCAGAATGATGGTTACGCCGGTGGTTGCCGAGCCGTTGGAGCGCGTGACATGCGACAGATCGACGCCGGACTCGTTGAGGCGGTCAAGGGCAATGGAGCCGAGCGAGTCTGCCGCGGGGTTTATACCGACGCGCGTGATGAAGCCGACCTGTGCGCCAAGCACGGCAAGATTGTGCGCCAGGATGGCGGAAGAGCTGCCGAGTGTCAACTGAAAATCGCTGGCCAGCAACTCGCGCTCGACCGGCAGCTCCGTGGGAAGGCCGTAGAGAATGAGGTCGAGGTTGATCTCTCCGGCGATGGCAATATCTAGCTTTTTCATGCTGTGGGTGGCGACTGTATTCCGATTTAAGTGTAGGTGGACACCAGAATCTACGTCAATAATTCGAAAGAAATCGTAATAAAATGCAATTAACCCGCTGCCGGGGAGAGGAGCGACCCGATTGCCTTATCTTGAGGCGACTTGGTTCGGAGGGCGATAAGGAGTTTTTCAATGCAGGACAAGTTTGTAGATATGGTGAGCGCAAAGGTTGAAGTAGACCTGCCGCTGAGCAGTTTTCAGCCGCGGCCGGCGCTGACGACCGCGATAACTGCGGTGGAGAAGCCGAAGTTTCCGGCAATCGATTATCACAATCATCTCGACTCGACGGAGCCACGCGAGGTGCTGGGAATTATGGACCGGTGCGGCTTGGAACGGGTTGTGAACATCACGATGAAGACCGGCCAGGATGCGCTGGATATGATGGATCGTTTTCACCGCGCGTCGCCTGAAAGGTTCTCTTCGATCGGATGGATGGACTGGAGCGATGTGACGAGCGCCGATTTTGTACAGAAGACGCTGGATCGCATTCAGCGGATGATGGACCACGGCGCGGTTGGGATCAAGTTCTGGAAGGACTTTGGGCTTACGGTGCGCGACGACGACGGCAAGCTGCTGCGAATTGACGATGAGCGTTTTGCGCCGATCTTTGCGGCGTGTGGCGAATGGAAACTGCCCGTCATGTTTCATACGGCGGATCCGACGGCATTTTTTCAGCCGATTGACGCTTACAACGAGCGATACGAGGAGCTGGCGGCGCATCCGGAGTGGGGCTTTCAGGATGTGCCGGTGACGAAGCGCGAGCTGATAGAGCAGAGAAATCGCGTTATTGCTCGGCACCCGGACGTGACGTTTGTGGGCGCGCATTGCGCGGAATGCAGCGAGGATTTGCAATGGCTTGGCAAGCAGCTGGATGCGCTGCCGAATCTGATGGTCGATATCAGCGCGCGTACGCCGGAGCTGGGGCGGCAGCCGTATAGCGCGCGAAAGTTTTTTCTAAAGTATGCCGATCGGATTGTCTTTGGCACCGACCTGCTGCCCGAGGACGAGATGTATCGGCTCTACTTCCGGTTTCTGGAGACGGCGGATGAATACTTTGAATATCCCTCGCATGCTTCGCGGCAGGGGCGGTGGAATATCTGCGGGATCTTTCTGCCGGATGATGTGCTGCGCAAGGTCTATAGAGAAAATGCGTTAAAGCTGCTGAAACGATAGGAGAAGGATCAACAATGTCGGAGATTTTGAAAGCGCTGCTAAAAGAGCGGAAAAATCCTAACGCTGCGCGGGGAATTTATTCAGTGTGCACGGCGCATCCACTGGCGATACGCGCGGCGCTGCGGCAGGCGCGCGAGGACGGCTCACCGGTGCTGCTGGAGGCGACCTCAAATCAGGTGAACCAGTTTGGCGGCTACACGGGAATGCGGCCGGGAGATTTTCGCCAACTGGTGCAACGGCTGGCGGAAGAAGAGCAATTTTCTGTGGAGCAGATCATTCTTGGCGGCGATCATCTCGGGCCGAATCCATGGCGTACAAAGCCTGCGGAAGAGGCCATGAAGCTGGCTGAAGAGATGATTGCCGGGTACGCGGCGGAGGGCTTTACGAAGCTGCATCTGGACGCGAGCATGGCGTGCGCGGGTGATCCCGCTGCGCTGCCGCCGGAGATTGTGGCGGAGCGATCGGCGCGGCTATGCGCTGTGGCTGAGGCGGCTGCGCCGAATGCAGGCGAGCTGTTGTACGTGGTGGGAACCGAAGTGCCTGTTCCGGGTGGAGCGACAGAGGAGTTGGATTCGCTGCAGGTCACATCAGTTGAAGATGCGGAGAGGACGCTTGCAATCCATCACGAGATCTTTGCTACGCATGGACTCGCAATTGCATCGCAACGCGTGATTGCGATGGTGGTTCAGCCGGGTGTGGAGTTTAACCACGACACCGTGCATGACTACGTTCACGAAAAGACAGCAGCATTGACGAAGTGGCTCGATGCACATGAGCCGCTGGTCTTTGAGGCGCATTCGAGCGATTATCAGCGGCCGGAAGCGTACCGTCATTTGGTGAATGATGGCTTTGCGATTCTGAAGGTAGGGCCGGCGGTGACATTTGCCATGCGTGAGGCATTCTTTGCGCTGGCCCGGATAGAAGACGAGCTGCTGCCCGAAGCGGAACGGTCTAACCTTCCGCGAGTGCTGGAAGAGGCGATGCTGGAAGCGCCGGCCAACTGGAAGGGCCACTACCACGGCACGGCAGCGGAGCAGCGGCTGTTGCGGACCTTCAGCTACAGCGACCGGCTTCGCTACTACTGGACGGTGCCGGCGGTGCAGCACGCGGCGGATAAGCTGATTGCCAACCTCTCCGCGCGCACAATTCCTGAAACCTTACTGAGTGCGTATTTGCCGGTGCAGTATGCGGCGGTGCGCGAGAGGAAGCTGAAGAATGAGCCGCTGGAGTTGGTGCTGCATGCAAGCCAGTGTGCGCTGAAGCCGTACGCACGGGCATGCTTCGGTGTTTAACAGACTGTGACTTCGATGCCGGCTTTGCGGAGAGCGGCGAGATCAGTCTTGCAGATACCGCGATCGGTGATGACATGATGCAGCGAGACCGTGGGGCAGAGAAGCGAGAGGCTGCGCTTGCCGAATTTGCTGGAGTCGCAGACGGCGACTGTCCGGCGTGCCACGTCCATCATGGCGCGATTGACGCGCGCCTCGAGCAAGTTGGGCGTAGATAGACCGAAGTTGACATCGAAGCCGTCAACACCCAGAAAAAAGATGTCGGCGCTGAGCTTGCGGAGTGTCTCTTCGGCGAGCGGGCCGACCTGCGAGAAGGAATTCTTCCGCACATTTCCGCCAGTGAGAATGACTTCGATATTGGTGCCGGAAAGCTCAACGGCGATGTTGACCGCATTGGTAATGACGGTGAGATTTTGAAAGTTCCGGAGGGCGCGGGCGATGGCAGTGGTAGTAGTGCCGGAATCGAGAATGACAACCTGAGCTTCGGAGACCAGTTTGACTGCCTCAGCCGCAATAGCGCTCTTCTCTTCGCGATGAAGTTTTTCCTTGTCGAGCAGGCTGGGATCTTCGAGCACATTGCCCCGGGCGGTCAGTGCGCCGCCGTGGGTCCTGTAAACATGCCCCTTGGCGTGAAGGGTTTCAAGATCCTTGCGAATCGTAACCTGTGATGTGTGAAAGCGCTGAGCCAGCTCCACGACTAGAACGCGGCCCTCCCGACCGAGAATCTCAAGAATAGCTCGCTGTCGTTCTTCGCTTAGCACTTTGTGTCAGCTCGCAAAAACACTTGTTTCAGTTGGATGCACGAGCCGGTATTGTAATTGCCCGCAGGGACGCAATTCCAGCCGGAAGATTACGTTTGTGAACAGTCGCGCATGTATTTTGGGTAGGCCGGCCGAATGAAAAGTCCATTTACTTTCATATCTTGCATGCAAACGTAATCATTCGTAAGATATCAACAGGCTCGTTGGATTTTTGCGTCCGATGTTCCAGGTGGTTTGCCAGAGGCTACGTGATGGATCCTTTGCCCGCATTGCTCGCTGAACAAGCTGCCAGACATGCACAGCACGAAGCAGTGCATACTCAGCGCGAGATTGTGCAGCAACCTGACACATGGCCGAAGATGTTTTCGCTCCTTACAGACAGGAGGGGATCGCTGCCTTTCTTAAAAAGTGGCGGCCCTGATGAGCGACAAGGGACAGAGGTCAACTGTGCGCTGTAGACCATAGAGATTTATCAAGCGTAACTGGGTACAATTGCAATCAATTTACGCGAAGAGGAGTATCAGGTGATCCATCGGTCGCCGCGTATTTTTGCCCTGTGTATTGTGGCAACGTTTTCCACTCACTGCGCGCTGTCGCAGACGGCGAAGCTTGCCGCGAACGGCGGCAGCATCCGGAACGCAGGAATTGTCGCCGAATGGCAAGCCCAAGGCAATCGGCCCGCTGCATTGACCGTGCGTGGGGAACAGAGCGCGATTGTGCTGGAGAGCCCGTTTGCGATTTCGATCAAAAATCGCGGCGTGCTGAATGCGGCAGAGCTGACTCCAGAAGGCGAGCCGAGCGTAGAGCAACTGAAGCCTGAGCCCGGGGCTTCGCGATTCTCCGACCGCGTGCCCGGAGTAGCGGTGCACTATCAGCTTGCCGACCCGCAAGGAGAGTTTCATGCGGTCTGGTCGGTGATTCTGCGCGAGGGATCGAATTATGTGCGCCAGTCGCTGACGATTACTGCGGGCGACAAGCCGGTAAACATTACGGGAGTGCGGCTGATTGATGCGCACGCGCCGGGCATGGAAGTTGATGGGACAGTGAATGGCTCGCCGCTGGTGGCAAGCGAGGACAAGGCGGATTTTTTCCTCGGCTTCGAGCATCCGCTGAGCGAATCGAGCGTCGTGCGCGATCGCGGTGTAAGTGTGCTGTCGATTGCGGTGCCGCTGGGAGCGCATCAGACCGCGACATACTCCGCGGTCATTGGCATTGCGCGCAAGGGCCAGCTGCGGCGCGATTTTCTTGCCTACATTGAGCGCGAGCGCGCACACCCGTATCGCACCTTCCTGCATTACAACAGCTGGTTTGATATTGGCTTTTTTACTCCGTACACGCAGCAGGATGCTCTGACGCGGATTCACGAGATTGGCGACGAGCTGAACAAGAAACGCGGTGTGACGCTGGACTCGTATCTATTTGACGATGGCTGGGACGATCACAACGATCTGTGGCGCATCCGCGCGGACTTCAAGGATGGGTTTACGCCGCTCAAAGAGGCCGCTGCGGAGTACGGCACTGCGCCGGGAATCTGGCTTTCGCCGTGGGGCGGTTATGACAAACCAAAAGATGAGCGTGTGGCCACGGCGAAACGTGACGGCTATGAGCTCGCCGGTGGTTTGCTTGCGCTCTCGGGTCCGAAATACTACGCACGCTTCCACGAAGCGGTGACGGAGCTGGTGACAAAGTACGGGATCAACCAGTTCAAGCTGGACGGCACTGGCAATGCAGACCGGGTGATTGCGGGAAGCCAGTTTTCAAGCGACTTTGACGCGGCGATTCATCTGATCGGCGACCTGCGGCAACTGAAGCCCGATATCTATATCAATCTGACGACGGGCACCTATCCCTCGCCTTTCTGGCTGATGTATGCGGACTCGATCTGGCGTGGCGGAGATGACACGGAGCATGAGGGCGTGGGAACATGGCGCGAAAAATGGATCACATATCGCGATGCGGATGTATATGACGAAGTGGTCAAGCGAGGGCCGCTCTATCCGCTGAACTCGCTGATGCTGCACGGCATTGTGTATGCACAGAAGGCACCGCATCTCTCGACCGATCCGGGCAATGACTTTGCGAATGAAGTTCGCAGCTATTTTGGCACTGGCACGCAACTGCAGGAGCTGTACATTACTCCGAAGCTATTGAGCGATGCGAACTGGAATGTGCTGGCAGAGAGTGCGAAATGGTCGCGCACGAATGCGGCGACACTCAAAGACACCCACTGGGTGGGCGGCGATCCGCGCTGGCTGCAGGTATATGGATGGGCTTCATGGTCGGCGGCGAAGGGGATTTTGACGCTGCGCAATCCGAGCGACAAACCGCAGACGATTACACTCAATGTGGAGCAGATATTTGAACTGCCTGCAGGCGCGACGCGCGGCTACAAGGCGCACAGCCCGTGGGCCGCAGATGCTGCAACGCCCGCGATGGAATTACGCGCGGGCCAACCGCATACTTTTCAGTTGGAACCATTCCAGGTGCTGACACTGGAGGCGCTGCCGCAGTGATGAAGAAGATTGGAATTGTTATTGCGTTGGTGCTGCTCGTCGGCGCTGTTATTCTTCGCGCGCAGGGCACACCGTCGGATCATATTTTGCGTGTCGTCGGCGATCACTTCGAGCTGGATGGCAAACGGTTTCAGATCATCTCCGGCGCAATTCATTATGCCCGTGTGCCGCGCGCGTACTGGCGCGACCGTCTGAAGAAGGCGAAGGCGATGGGGCTGAATACCGTGGAGACCTACGTCTTCTGGAATCTGCATGAGCCTGAGCCGGGCAAGTACGACTTCAGCGGGCAGAACGATGTGGCGGAGTTTATCCGCGAGGCGCAGCAGGAAGGGCTGTACGTAATTCTGCGGCCTGGGCCATATGTGTGCGCAGAGTGGGAGTTCGGCGGCTATCCTGCATGGCTCTTGAAGAATCCGAAGATCAAGGTGCGGACCTCCGATCCCGCATTCATCGAACCCGCGACGCGATGGCTGCATCGACTGGGCCAGGAGCTTGCACCGTTGCAGAGCGGCAACGGCGGACCGATCATTGCAACGCAGGTGGAGAACGAATACGGCAGCTTTGGATCAGATCATGCGTACATGGAGCAGATTCACCAGGCGCTGATCGGTGCGGGATTTACGAAGTCCATGCTGTACACGGCGGACGGCGCCGATGAACTTCCGAATGGCACGCTGCAGGGGCTTCCCGCGGTCATTAACTTCGGTACAGGCAGCGCGAAGGAAGAGTTTGCAAAGCTTGAAAAGTTCAGGCAGGCTGGGCCGCGCATGTGCGGCGAGTACTGGGCCGGATGGTTCGATCACTGGGGCGAGCACCATCATACGGAGAGCGCAAAGACCGAGGCTGACGAGCTGAAGTGGATGCTGGAGCAAGGCTTCAGCGTGAATCTGTATATGTTTCACGGTGGCACAAGTTTTGGTTGGATGAACGGCGCAAACATGGACGGCAAGAAATATCAGCCAACTGTGACCAGCTATGACTACGATGCACCGGTGAGCGAGAGCGGCGAATTGACACCGAAGTATGAACTCTTCCGCGAAGTGATTGCGAAGGCAACGGGCGTTGTGCCGCCTTCGCCTCCTGCACGGATTAGGTCTCGTGTGTATGCATCGGTCGAGTTCACACGCTCGTCAGCGCTATTTGCGACTTTGCCAAAGCCGGAATTATCAGACCAGGTACAGCCGATGGAGGCACTGGGCCAGAGCCATGGATACATTCTCTACCGCACGACGGTCGATGCTGCACAGTCAGGCGAACTGAAACTGGATGCACTTCACCACTATGCGCAGGTGTATCTCGATGGCAAGCTGATTGGCACGCTTGATCAGCGACTCGCGCAGGACACGCTCGCGCTCACAATCCCGCACGATCATGCGCAGCTCGACATTTTGGTTGAAAATGCTGGCCGCGTAAACTTCGGGCATGAGTTTCCGATGGAATGGACCGGAATTACGCATGATGCGACGCTGGGCGGCAAAGCGCTGGCACATTGGTCGATTTATTCATTGCCGATGCAGCTGACCAGCAAGCTGCCATTTGCAGAAAAGCCGTGTGAGGGCGCGTGCTTTTACGAAGCAAGCTTCAACGTTGATCAGCCCGCAGACACGTTTATTGACACGCGCCCGTTCGGCAAAGGCATGGTGTGGGTAAATGGCACGCCGCTGGGGCGATTCTGGAAGATCGGCCCGCAAGGCGCGCTGTATCTGCCTGCGCCATTTTTGAAGCGAGGACGCAACAGCGTCGTTATCTTTGACCTTGAAGGCAAGGGCAATCCAACATTGAAGTTTTCTGAAAAGTCGATTCTCGACTTTCAGCCATAGCTGTCGCGTAAAAGATCAAGCCGCCACTCGCGCATCTACGCGAAGCCATAAGGCAAGTTGCCGCAACAGCCATATATTGCGCTCAAAGAGCCTAGTGGCATAGTGCAGTGCGGCGATCTCCTTTGTCTTTTCGGCATAGTCTGCATACACCCGATTGCGGGTTTCTTCCATCATGCTGCCGCGATCATCCGTCACGCGTATGAGTAAGTCGATGCGTACAGAATCGCGCGTCGTAAGCGCATCGTTGGCCATGATAAGAATCGTGTCGAGCGCTTCCAGAAGCGTCATGGCAAGATCGTTCCCGCTGTAATGTTGCAGCGTCTCCGCGAACAGAAAGACATTTTCATCCAGCGCCCGGAGCATCTCTTCTTTGTGCTGAAACGAAATCACCCGTGCCGCAAGATCCGTTGCAATGGACTGTTTCACCAGCGCTGCAAGAAAGCTTGTAATCTCGTTTTCCAGCACGCTGGCTGCGCCATGCAGAGACTTCAGCGTCACGCTTTCGCGACCGCGCACGATATCCAGATAACGCCTTAGAGCGACAAAGATTCGCATCTGCTCCAGTGCCACCAGTTCTGGCGTGGTCTCAGGAGAACGCAGTGCCTCCGGTTGCAGATACATCGGTTGCGACAGGCTTTGCTCCGGGGTTGCCGGTGAAATTTTTGCCAGCCATTCCGGAGCCCACTTCAACCCGGCAATGCCTACCGCTGCGATCGTCAAATTCAGCGTGAGAAACATCAGGGCAATCTGCCCCGGCAGCGTGGGCGAGAGTTTTGCGAAGACTGCCTGCAACAGCGGCAAGCTCGACTCGCGTTCGATGAGCAGCAGTGCGCCCAGGAGCATGGCCGCAATGGCATTTGAAAAAATCTGATACCAGGCAATCTGACGGGGAATGCCGCGCAGTGTGCTGGTGAGAAAGAACATTGCGATTGCCGCGCCCATCCCCAGGCCCGCAATTGCCATCAGCGCCGGAAACTCGGTGCGCAGCCCAACTTTCTCGACCGTAATAATGATGGCAGCGCAGCCTGCCGAGGAGTGAATCAGGCTACGCATCAGGAGGCCCACAACAAAGGCAGCGTCTGGCCATCGATCAAAAAAGCGGGCAGCAATCATCAGTCCAGGCGATCCTGCCAGCGGCCTGAAGGCCTGCTTCATCATGTCCAGCCCGAAAAAGACAAGCCCGATTGAAAGCAGTCCGGCAATCCACGGCTTCCACCTGCCGAGCAGCTTGAACGCCAGGATCATGCCGCAAATGCCGATCAACATCAGGATCGGCAGATGCAGATCCACTGCGGCAATCAACACAAGCGCCGCTGTGCCAATGTTGGCGCAGGAAAGCACGACAAGTGCCCGGCTCAGCGGCAGCAATCCGCTCGACACCATGCCCGACAGTATGAACGCGACCACGGAGGTGCTCTGCGTCACGGAGCCTGCCACTACACCGAGCAGCCCCGCGCGCAGTTGCCCACGGGTTGTCCGCGCCAGCAGATTTCGGAAGCGCTGCCCGCTCAACTGCCGCAAATTGTCTGAGATGCCGGCTATACCGGTAAAAAAGAAACTCAGCCCTGCCAGGTACAGCGCAATTAACTCAACCATCTACAAGAATCCAACTCAACAGAAAAATGCGCCTCCGTGCCGTTCCGGCGCAGTCATAGGCCGCTAAGAGCCCCATATCACCGGGGCCGAAGAATATCTGGAATTTTTGCGTGAAGCCGGAATCAGCGTTCCAGGCTGCCAGAATTGTAAATGCACGCTCGTATTCAAGGCTTGTATCTTTATAAGGAAAACGTAAGACTCATCCTAAATGCATCGAATCTTGTCGCATAAAATCCAGTTGTGTAAAATCCGGTCCAATTGGAAACCAAGCATGGCTGCATTGTTTATGTGCCTGGCAATGATGCAGGCTGCGGCGATGCACGCGCAGCAGACGCGCGCAGAAGCACAACAAGATGGCGCACAGCAATTTGCCGATCTAGGCCGCTGCGCGCTTGAAAGCGGGCAGACGATTGAACACTGCCGCGTGGGCTACCGGACGTTTGGGCACCTGAATGCCGCGCGCGACAATGCTGTGCTGATGCCCACATGGCTTTATGGCAAAAGCGTCGATCTGGCGGGACTTTTCGGCGATGGAAGCTCAGCAAGTCATCTCGTCGACACGAAAAAATTCTTCGGCATTGCTATCGACGCTTTTGCGGACGGAGTTTCCTCTTCGCCCTCGAACAGTGAGACACAGCATGGAGTGGATTTTCCGGCCATCACCATGCACGACATAGTTAACGCCGAGTATCGCGTGGTGACGGAAACGCTGGGCTTGAAACATCTGCACGCCGTGGTGGGGCTCTCCATGGGTGGCGAGCAGACCTTCGCATGGGCCGCGGCGTATCCGGGCTTCTTCGATCTGGCAGTTCCGATTCTGGGCACGCCACGCCTGACCAGCTATGACCTGCAGGTGAAGGAGATCATGCTGGGCACGATTTATGCCGACCCTGATTTTCACAGTGGCCGCTACACTCAGCAACCGGCGTTGAAACTGGCCAATCTCTTTGGCGCACTCACGGTGACCACGCCCGAGTTTCGCAACCAGCAAACACCGCGTGAGCATTTCGAGGAATTTGTGCAAACCACGGAGGCGCAGCAGCCAATCGATGCCAACGACCGTGTGGCGCAACTGAAAGCCGTCGTCCGCCATGATGTGATCGGCAAGCGCACCCCTGCTGAAGCGGCGCACGCCACCACGGCGCGCTTTCTGATCATCGTGTCCGCGGAAGATCATCTGGTGAACCCAGGGCCCGCGCTTGAATGGGCCGCAGCGCTGGGCGCTCCGACATACATTTCGCATGGAAGCTGCGCCCACCTGATCATGAATTGCGATGCGGCGGAGGTGTCGCGCCGCGTGCGGGAGTTTCTGGAGGCAGGCAAGTTGAGCCAGCCATAAGTCCGGCGCGATATGCTGCCTGTGCACGTCTTGCAAGCAACCACAACACAACCTCACAGGAAGTGCGGAATCATGCAATCCATATCACGCCGCCGTTTTCTAACTTCTGCTCCTGCTGCCGCTGGAGCGCTGGCGTTAAGAAAAAACCTGCACGCAGCGGAGCCGGAACAGACGCAGAATACTGCTCTCAAGCTCTGGTATCGTCAGCCCGCTACGCAATGGGTGGAGGCGCTTCCCATTGGCAACGGGCGCCTTGGAGCGATGGTCTTTGGCGGCGGCGCAGTCAGTCCGGAGCCTGCCAAGGGAACGATGGCCGATTGCGCGGATGGAGCGGTTGAAGTCGACCCCGCAAAGGAAACGCTGGCGCTCAACGAGGATACGTTGTGGTCCGGGCGTCCGTTCGACGGAAACAAGCTCAATGCAAAGGAAGCGCTGCCGGGGATTCGCAAGGCAGTTCTTGAGCAGCAGGATTATCACCTGGCGGACAAGCTGTGCCATGACCTGCAGGGACTATTCGGCGAGGGGTATCAGCCGGCTGGATTGCTGCATGTGGATTGCGTGCATGCGGAGACGGTGAGCAATTATCGTCGCGAGCTGGATCTGGACGCCGCGATGGTGCGAACGAGTTATAGCGCGGGCAGCGTGCAGTTTGAGCGCGCGGTCTTTGCATCTGCGCCGGACCAGACGATTGTGCTGCGCTTGACTGCGAGCAGTCCCGGAGCGCTGAACGCAACGCTGTGGATGGATGGCGCGCTGATGCACAAGGTGACCGAATCCGCGCAGGGCACTACAGAAGGCCGGCTGATGCTGGAAGGCAAAGCGGCGAGTCATGTGCCGGGCGCGGGACATCCTGACAGTGAGAAAGGACCTGGCTTCTCTGATGCAGTGGGCGAAGGAATGTACTTTGCTGTAGCTGCTGAGGCGCGCGCGGAAGGAGGCAGAATTCATGCGGAAGCCGGGCGCCTGCGCGTGGAAGGCGCAACGGCTTTGATCGTGACGCTGACCGCGGCAACGGGCTTTCGCGGCTTCGACCAGAATCCGAATCTGCCACTGGAAACAGTGAGGCAAAATGCGGCCAAGCAGTTGGATACAGCACTGAAGAGCAGTTACGATGCGCTGCTTGAGCGGCACCAGGCTGATTATCGAAAGCTCTTCCATCGCGTCGCGTTGAATCTTGGTTCCGGCACAGCGACAGCGACCTTACCCACCGATGAGCGGCTGAAAGACTTTGCAGATACGCCCGATCCATCGCTGCTTGCGCTTTACTTTCAATATGGCCGCTACCTGCTTATCGCCAGCTCGCGGCCCGGCTCGCAGCCTGCGAATCTGCAGGGTATCTGGAACTTTCAGGTGGAAGCGCCGTGGAGTTGCAACTGGACCTCCAACATCAATATCCAAATGAACTACTGGCCGGCGGAAAGCTGCAACCTGAGCGATTGCGCGGAGCCGCTCTTTGAGCTGATGCAGGGCCTCAGCCAGACTGGCCGTCGCGCAGCGGAAGAGACCTATGGTCTGCCCGGCTGGGTTTCACACCACAACATTGATATCTGGCGTACGGCCAATCCGGTCGGCATGGGCGTGGGCCAGCCAACATGGGCCAACTGGCAGATGAGCGGCCCGTGGCTGTGCGCGCACCTCTATGAGCACTACCTGTTTACCGGCAACCGCGAATTTCTTCGCACGCGCGCTTATCCAATCATGAAGTCTTCCGCGGAGTTTTACCTGACATGGTTGATTGAGGATGGCAGCGGGCATCTGACAACCTGCCCATCGTTTTCCACGGAGAACTCGTTCCTGGCTCCGGATGGCAAGTCCGCAAATACCAGCGCAGGATGCACAATGGACATGGCGCTGATCCGCGAGCTTTTCGCCAACTGCATTGCCTCTGCAAAAGAGCTCGGCATCGACGCGGAGTTTGCAGCGAGGCTTCAGACAGCTCGCGCGCGACTGGTCCCATACAAAGTGGGACGGTACGGCCAGCTGCAGGAGTGGAGCGTGGATTTTGAGGAGAGTGAGCCAGGTCAGAGACACATGTCGCACATGTATCCGCTCTATCCGGGCGCGGAGATCACGCCGGACCTCGACCCGGAGTTCGCGCAGGCAGCGCGTATCTCTCTTGAGCGGCGGCTTGCACATGGTGGCGCATACACGGGCTGGAGCCGCGCATGGGCCATCGCCTTCTGGGCGCGCTTGAAGGATGGCGACAAGGCGTGGGAGTCTCTGGAGATGCTGATGAAGCACAGCACCAATTCCACGCTGCTCGATACGCATCCGGCAGGCAAGGGAAAGAGCATCTTTCAGATCGATGGCAACTTTGGCGCGACGGCCGCGATGGCCGAGATGCTGCTGCAGAGCCATGCAGGATTCATCGAGTTTCTGCCGGCGCTTCCAACAGCATGGCAGCAGGGCGAAGTCAAAGGCCTTCGTGCGCGCGGCGCGCTGCAAGTGGATCTTCAATGGCAGAGTGGGCGTGCCGCGCATGCAAATCTGCGCGCGGATGCGGGAGGAATGTTCACGCTGCGCGCGCCGGCAGGACAGCGGATTGACCATATTGCGGGCGCGGGAAATCCGCAATTAGAGCGGGTCAACGAGCGAACCGTGCGATGCAGGCTGGAGCCGCGAGCCGTCTACCGGGTGAGCTTTGCATAGGGCACAACGGAACTCGAATCAATCCATTACCCTGGCAGGGTATGCTGCCTCTGTAGCACTCTTGTGAGCTTGTAGGATAAGGCGGTGAAAGATGCGGCGACTCACTCTGCTTGTGGCTTTACTGTTGCTCTGCGGCGCGGCAAACGCAAAGCCCGCGGCACTCTTCTACTTGACGGACAGCCCTGAGGGAATTCGCTCATTTCTGGCTCATGCGTCCAAGATCGACATTCTCGTTCCCACCTGGTACCAGGTAGATGAAAACGGCCTTGTGAGCGGCGGACCAAACATGACCGTGCTTGCAGCTGCGAAGGCCAAGGGCGTCCCGGTGATGCCGATTCTTGCGATGTTCAACAAAAAGGGATTCCACACCCTGGCCGGCAACGCTGAGGCGCAGTTGCGCATGAACAATGCACTGCTGCGTGAAGCTAAGCTGCACGGTTACTCCGGATTTCAGTTCGACCTGGAAAATGTGGATTACCTGGACAGCGCTGGACTAAACGACCTCACTGCCCACACCGCACAGCAACTGCATGCAGCAGGCCTGCAGCTCAGTATCGCCACGGTTCCCAACGCGCCGGGCTATCCGGGGCAAGGTGGATTTTCGAAGTGGATCTTTACCGACTGGCGCGGCGCATACGATCTTGCGGCACTGGCAAAATCCGTGGACCTGATCTGCCTGATGACCTATGACCAGAACACGCGCTGGACCATGCCTGGGCCGGTGGCGGGCTGGGGATGGACCGTTGAAAACCTGAACTACGCGCTGAAGGTTGTGCCCAAGGAAAAGCTCTCGCTCGGCATTCCGCTCTACGGATATCACTGGTACACGAAAGCGCCAACTGTGGATAAGGACGGCACGGAGCATCCTAACGTGACAGCGGACTACATCAGCACGCCCGATGTACTGCGCCTGGCGACCGACTACAACGGCAAGCCGCAGTGGGATGCAGAGGATCACAATGTGTTTTTGTTCTTTTATCGCGACCAGTTGCGCGAATGGATCTTCTACACAGACAAGCGCACCTTTCAGGATCGCTACAATCTGGTGAAGGAGCGCGGTCTTCAGGGCTTCTGCTCGTGGGTATTGGGAACGGAAGACCCGGAAATTTGGAACCTTCTGCCGGACGTTCATTGAGGCCCCGCAGGATTGGAGTTTAGGAACGAATGTCGTATTTTCTTGCGGTGGATTCAGGCGGCACCAAGGCTGAATACTTGCTCGCGGATGAGACGCGCGAGCTCAAACGCACATTTAGCGGAACCATCAGGCGCGTCAACGCGGAAGCTGCAGTAGCAGCGGAGAATGTTTCAAGCGCGCTGGCGGAGCTGGAAGCGGCCACAGGCGTGCGGATGTCGCAGGTGACGCGCACCTGCATCGGCACATCCGGCAACACTGTTCCACTCGTCACGGATTGGATGCGTGAAGAGTTCTCGCGCCGCGTAGGCGGCGAGCTCATCATTGTCGGCGATGTGGAGATCGCGCTTGACTCCGTCTTTCATGGAGGCCGCGGCGTGCTGGTGCTTGCCGGCACCGGCTCCAACGTGGCCGCGCGCGCGGCGAATGGCGAGATCATGACAGCCGGCGGCTGGGGTCCAAATCTTGCGGATCAAGGCTCGGGACACTTTATCGGCCTCGAAGGTTTACGCCGTGGCTTTCTGGCGCGCGATGCGCAGAGGCCTACACAGTTGCTGGAGTCCGCACGAAAGCTGTTTGATTTGCCCACTGTAGATGCGTTGATTGAGTTTGCGAATGCGCAGCATCCTGTGCGTTATGCGTCAAAGTTCGCGCCGGAGGTTGTCCGCTGCGCGGCGGCAGGCGATGCGGTGGCGCAGGAAATTCTCGCGCAGGGCGGGCGCGATCTTGCCTATCTTGCCGGACTGCTGATTGAGCGAATGCGCGCAATAGAATCCGGCGAATTTCAACCGCCGGAGATTGCCATTGCCGGCAGCATCCTCGCGCATGTGGGGCCTGAGCGCATCGCAATGCAGCAGGCCCTGCGCGACCGCTATCCCGCGATTCGTTTTGTCGATCAACCCGCCGATCCGGTGCTCGGAGCCTTGTGGCGCGCCATGCGCGGTTAAAAAATTGAGAGGGAAGATGACACGCAATGTGAAGTATTGGATTGTCTGCGCAGCGGCTCTACTCGCCACGCTGAACGTTCCTGCGATCCGCGGCCAGGAAGCGGGCGAGATAAAGCCCGCGCCATATCAGACTGCGTGGCAGGATCTCGAATTCGGTGTCATCCTTCATTTCTCCACCAATACTTTCCTCGATCGCGAGTGGGGCGACGGCACTGCCAGCCCCGCGACATTCAACCCCACGCAATTCGATCCAGACCAGTGGATGAAGGCCATTCGTGACTCCGGCGCAAAGTATGTGGTGCTGGTAGCCAAGCATCATGACGGCTTTTGCCTCTGGCCCACTGGGCAGACCGATTACAGCGTGAAAAGCAGCCCGTGGCAGAACGGCAAGGGCGACGTGGTTGGTGATGTGGCGCGCGCCGCACGTAAATACGGGCTAAAGTTCGGCGTCTATCTTTCGCCATGGGACCGGCACGAGCCTAAGTACAAGGACTCGGCTGAGTATGACAAGTACTACAACGCAGAGTTAGAAGAGCTAGCCACAAGTTACGGCGATCTCGTCGAGTTCTGGCTGGATGGAGCAGGCAGCGGTGGCCATGTGTATAACTTTCCCAAGATCATTGAGACGCTGCGGACCTATCAGCCGAACACCGTGGTCTTTGCTGACATGGCTTTGTTTGAATACGGCGACGCGCGCTGGGTCGGCACGGAGGCCGGGAGCGTGGACTACGAGAACTGGAATGTGATTGACAGGCACGGCTATCGCCGCTGGCGTCCTGTGGAAGCGGATACGCCTTTACGCAAGCTGCATTGGTTCTGGCATCCGAATGACGAGGCTTCGCTCAAATCCCTGCCTGAGCTTTTGGATATGTACGACACAACCGCAGGTCGCGGAGCGCAGCTCATGCTGGGTCTTGCGCCGGATCGCCGCGGTCTGCTGCCGGATTCCGACGTGAAACGGCTGGAGGAATTCGGTGCAGCACTACACAAGCGAGCAGAAAATAACCTTGCCTGGCATCAAATGGCCACCACGCCGGAGGCGGCAGCGGCGTTGGACAACGATCCGGATACATTCTGGTCTGCGCCCGCAGGATCGCATCACGCGCAGCTTGAGGTGATTTTCAACAAGCCTGAGACTTTTGATCACGCCGTCACGATGGAGTGGCTCAATGACGGCCAGCACGTCGAGAAGTATGCCATTGAAGTGTGGAACGAAGGCGAGCACACATGGAAGCCCGTTGCGCAGGGTCAGGCCATTGGCCACAAGAAGATTGACAAGTTTCCTGCTGTAACGGCGCGGCGCGTGCGACTGAACATTCTCTCCAGCACATCAGAGGCGCACATACGCGAGTTCCAGATTTTTAATTGGGGAAATAACTAAACAACGAGAACCTTGATTCCCTTCGCCTTAAACGCGGCGACGGCTTCATCGGAGATGCCGTCGTCAGTGATCAGCATGCCGATCTCGCCCGGCGTGCAGATCACTGCAGGACTCACCGAGCCGATCTTGCTCGAGTCTGCCACCACCACCACTTGACGCGCCTGACGCGCCATGGCGCGAAAGACCGCAGCTTCCTCCGGCTCAATCATTGAGGCTCCACGTTCCGGATCAATTCCCGTAACGCTCAGAAATAGCCGGTCCATCACAAACATCCGAATCGTCTCAATAGCCGCGGGGCCGACCAGCGAAAACGCGCCCACCCACAGCATCGCGCCGCCTGTAATCGTGGTCCTCAGCCGCGAGCTTGAGCTGAGCTCCATGCCGATATTCACCGCGTTGGTGAGAATGTGAATCTCACGCCGCTGCAGAAGCTGGCGAGCCACAAGGGTCGTAGTGGTGCCTGCTGAAAGACCAATCGTCTCGTTATCTTTGACCAACGCAGCAGCCGCATGAGCAATGCGCTGCTTCTCCGCGGCAAAGCGGTCCTCGCGCACATGAAAGGACGCATCGAAACGGAAGGGCTCATAGACAGCGCCGCCCGTTAACATCGCGCCGCCATGCGTGCGATGCACCAGGCCGCGCTCTTCCAGCCGCGCCAGGTCGCGCCGGATGCTCGCAGGAGACGCGGCAAGCGTTGCCGTCAAGTCTTCCACCGAGGTCTTGCCCTGCTTCAGCAGGACCCGGAGGATATCCTTCGCGCGTTTATCTGTCTTTGAAGACATGCTTTGCCCTGAAGTCGCAAATCAGCGCCGTGCAACGGACTGCTCGGCTGCAATTCCATCCAGCGTTTGCCTAAGTGCGCGCACATCGGCTTCGCGCACCACATAGCGCGCATGATCTTCCGCATGCGATCCCAACACCACGCGCGGATTCCAGTAACGTGCCGCACCCGGAGTACGCGCGCCCAGCGAGGTATGCACTTCTTCCACTCCCGTGGCGTGTACAAAGTCGTGCACGTTATTGCGCCGCACGCCGCCCCCGGCCAAAATGGCGATTCTGCCGCGAGCAGCCTCGACAAGCTGAGCAATGCTGGCGGTTCCGCGCACAATGTCATGCTCTCCGCCGGAGGTAAGAAGAATCTCCGCCCCCAAGCCAATCACGTCTTCGAGGGACCGGTTCAAATCGCGCGTCACATCAAAGGCGCGATGAAAGGTAATCTTGAGCGGCCGTGCTGCGGCGATCAACTCCGCGGTTATCACGGTGTCCACATCACCATCCGGCGTAAGCGCGCCAAGAACCACGCCATCGACGCCAAGCACGTGCGCTTCCTTCACGTCCTCCAGCATGGTTGTTACCTCACTCGGCGTGTAACAAAAGTCGCCGCCGCGCGGCCGGATCATCACATGAATGCCGATGGAAACAGCCGCGCGCACTGAGCGGATAAGGCCGGCGCTGGGAGTGATTCCTCCCTCGCGCAGCGCCGAGCAAAGTTCAATGCGATCTGCCCCGCCCGCCTGGGCCGCGACCGCTGATTCTACCGAGTCCACACAAACTTCAAGCAGCATGATGCCGTATCGATTCCTTGGGCCAACCCTTCCGGTATAGATACGGAAGGGTTAGCCAGAAAGTTTTCGGGGAAACGACGACCATGGGAAATCAGCCGCCTTTAGAAAGTGTACCGTGCCGAGAACTGCAGATGCCGCTCCGAGGAACGAATCTGATTCTGCTGCACGATCTGTCCAAATCCGGAGTCGTTGATTCCCGTATCCGGATTGCCATAGCTGACGATGTTAAAGGCGTTGAAGGCATCGAACTGGAAGCCCAGGAAGTGTTCGCGGAAGATGCGGAAATCTTTCATCAGCGACATATCCACATCGTGGAAGCCAGGCCCGCGCACCGCGCCGTTCTTGGATGTGCCGAAGGTGTTCTGCGCCGGTGCACCGAAAGCGCACACACCGTTGTCCACACCGGCCGTGGTGCAGGGCTGGGCGGAGGGATCGTCTCCAAACCAGTTGCCCAGGGAGCGATTTCGGATATGCAGCGGGCGATACCAGTTGGCTCGTTCCTGGCCGTAGCTGTTTACGTTGCTGCTCACGCCAGAGGTCAGCGTATCCGGGAAACCTGTATACGACATACCGGCAGCCGTAATCTTCCACCCGCCCAGAATCTCGTCCACAACCCGGTTGGAGTTGGCCATGTATTTCTTTCCATGGCCGAACGGCAGAGAATATACCGCCGTGCCGGAGAAGTTGTGTTTGATATCGGAGCCCGCCAGACCATAGTCCGCGCCGCTGTCGTAATAGTTCTGGAAGCCCGGATCTGCATTGTAGCCGGAGACGTTCAGCCCATAGTTGCCCACGGCATTTGTCATTGACTTCGAATACGTGTAGTTCACCGTGTACTCGAGTCCCGAGTTTGACACGCGCTGGCGCAGAACCACCTGCAACCCGTTGTAGTTCATCATCGCGCGGGACTCGGTCACGAGCAGGCTGTTCGAACAGATCTGCGTGGCCGCGGCCGTCTGGCAGCCAATGTACTGGTTGTTGTAGAACGGCGCGGAAGTCGCATCGCCCGGCGTCTTCCACTCGTTAATGTTGCCGTAATCCTCAATGTGCTGGCCGCTCTCGCCCACATAGCCGGCCTGCAGAGAGAGCAGCGGTGTGATCGCATACTCCAGTGTCAGGTTGTAGTTGTGAATGTATGCCGGCTGCATGTTCTGCGGATACACGTTATAGGTTCCACCCGTCTGCGCCGACTGCTCAAAAGCCGTCTGCGTGGTAAGCGGCTGCGTAATCAGCTCAGCCGTAGGCTGCGGAATGTTCACATTCAACGCCTGGATAAACGGCGTGATCGAAGTGAGGCGCTGATTGGATGAGTTGCCTTCAAAGAAACTGGTTCCACTGTATCCGCCGCGAATTACGAAGCGATTGTTGACCTGATATGCAAAGCCGAGCCGTGGCATGAACTGATGGAAGTTCCAGTCATAGCAGCCGCTGTTCTTGCACAGCCCCGCTCCAGCGGGCGCGCCTGCCGGAACCGCGTGCGCGTAGATAATCTGGCCAGTCGCCTCATCAATGTTGCCGGTCTTATTGTTCTGCTCCGCCCAGGGCTGGTCGAACTCATAGCGGAAGCCATAGCTCAGAGTCAGATTCGGTTCGAGCTTGAAATCGTCGTTGAAGTACGTTCCCACACGCCATTGACGCTGGCCCACGTTCACGCTGGCAAAGGTAACCGCAGCGCTGCTGACGCGGTCCAGCAAGAAGTCCGCGCCGCCATAGCCGGAATTGGTATTGACTCCCGTTACATCCTTGGTGAAATTGCCGTTGTACGTCAGCGATCCGAGATAGCCGTTGTTGTTGGCCGTGGGATAGTTGTTCTGGTATCGCAGCCAGGAGGTGCCAAAGGTGAAGTAGTGGCGGCCCTTCTGCCAGCTCAACGCATCAATGTAGCTGTATGTGTTGTCAATCAAACCGCTGCCGCTGACAGGATTTCCACCCGCAAACAGGCCGCCGCTGATGGTCTGGTTGCTGTAACCCGGCAGCGTCTGGTTGGGAAAGTTGATGCCCACCTTCTGGTTGCCCGTATCTCCGAACTGGCCCGTCGAATCTACCGAAAAGTTCTTCTCCCACACCGTACGCGTAAAGCCGATACGCGCCGAGTTCACCAGTGACGGCGAGAAAGTATGCACCCAGTTTGCTCCGGTCAGCTTCGTGGGATAGAGATTCGGGCCGCTGAAGCTGATCGCAAGCACAGGAGAAGTGCCGTCGTAAGCTGTCGACATGGCATAGAATCCGGTGAGCTTGTCGCGCAAGCTCATGTCGTACTCAAGCTTGATGTCACCCTGGTTGTTAGCCTTAAAGCTGCGCGTATTCGCCTGGTAGTTGTTTGCAGCAATGCCGTCGGTCGCTGTCGCATTCGGCTCGGGATAAAGCGAAGAGTTGGCAAGCAGGAACTGCGCCACGGGGTTATTGATCTGTACGCCCATGTTGTCCGCATACGGCTTGTTGCCATTCAGCGGATCATAGAGCTGAATGTTATTACCGTTGTTCAGCAGCTCAGAGAAATCGCCATTTCTCATGCGTTGAGTAAGCACGCTCTCAAAACCGATGCCCCCCTTGTGATAGCGCGAGCCGAGGTAATCCACAAAGAAGAAAAGCTTGTTGCGCAAAATGGGACCGCCGAAGGTTCCACCAAACTGATCCTGAGAAAACGGATTGGTCCCCACAACTGGATTCTGGTTGCCGTTCTGCCACGAATTCGCGTTCAGCCGATAATCCTGCACGTAACCATAAGCCGATCCATGAAAGTGGTTCGTACCGCTCTTCAGCACGCTCACCACGCCTGCGCCGTTCACATTGCCAAACTCCGCAGGCGAATTCGCAGTCAACACCCGCACCTCAGCCAGCGAGGCCGGAGCCGGGCTGTAGGAGATGAGATTGTTGAAGCTTTCGTTCATGTCAATGCCTTCAAGCGTGTAATTGTTGGCCTGCGCGCGATTGCCGTTCACGTTCACTGAGTCGCTGTAATACGTGCTGCGTTCAATGCTCGTGGTGCCCGTGTTGCCATAGGTCGAAGTCGCGCCTGGGACATACAACGTCAGCGCGCTGAAGTCGAGGCCATTCAACGGAAAGTTCGAAATCGTATTCTCCGAAAATGTGCCGCTCAATGAGTAATCGTCTGTATGCAAAATTGGCGCAAAGGCTGAAACCTGCACGGAGGAGTCTGAACCCTGCACAGCTAGCTTCACATTGAATGAAACCGTTTGAAGCGCCTCCAACGAGAAGACTGGAAGCTTGGTCGAGCTGAATCCGGGTGCGCTGACCCTCACCTCGTATTTACCGATCTGCAAAAAGTCGATGTGGTAATTGCCGGTCGAGTTTGTGGTCGCAGGCGTATCAACGTTTGTGTCCACATTGTGCGCAGTCACCGTGGCGCCGGCAACCACCGCGCCGCTAGGGTCAGTCACCGTGCCCGCAATGGAGCCGGTAACAGACTGGCCGTATGCAAACGATGTGCCCAACAAAACCGCGCACACGCATCCCTGAACCATCCGGAGAAATGCAATTTTCATGGAGCCTCGCTTCCTGTCGCAGTCCTTTGCGTCACCGTACTGGCCTCAGAACGGATGTAAGCGGAAAATCTGCGTGGAATCACATTAGCGGTAAAGTGATTGCTTTGTCTACAAAAATGATCATTTTGATAAAAACATACAAACATTCAGCTAAATAAAAGAAATATAAGATTTTAATCTGATTGCGGGTTACGATTAACCTCCTACGCAGCAGCCGGAATCGTCAATATCGCACAAAAAAGTGAGCGAAATGGAATCCATCTCGCTCACTTTCCGATCCGCTTTTTGTGAATTTCGGCCTATTGCACCTTCCCTACTGCACCTTTAAAGTCGCGTTCGCCGGCAGGTCCGCCGACGAGCCGCCAGCCATAAGCCGCACAGGCTCCGTTTCTACACGAAAGTCCTTCGTTTTTTCATCCCAGTAGGCCAGCGCACTCGCCTTCAGCGGAATCTCGACGGTCTTCGTCTCGCCCGGCGCAACCGACACACGTTTGAAGCCCTTCAGCTCCTTTTGCGGCCGCTCCACCTTCGAACCAAGGTGCTTCACATACAACTGCACCACGGCATCGCCTGCGCGGCTACCCGTGTTGGTCACATCCACGCTTACAGTCACCTCGCCGCTCTTCGCCACCTGCGGCGTGTTGGTCCGGAGATTCGCATACTTGAAGGTCGTATAGCTCAGTCCATAACCGAAGGGATAGAGCGGCTCGCCCTTGAAGTACATGTAGGTTTTACCGTGCCGGATGTTGTAATCCATCATCGGCGGAAGCTGATCGAGCGACTTGGGCCACGTCTCCACCGTGTGGCCGCCAGGATTGTAGTCGCCAAACAGCACTGAAGCCAGTGCCGTGCCCTCATCCTGCGAGGAGTGCGTCATGTGCAGAATCGCCGGCACATTCTCCTGGCTCCAGTTGATCGCAATCGGGAAGCTCGAAACCAGGATCACGACGGTCTTCTTGTTCACCTCGTAGACCTGCTTCACTAGCTGCTCTTCGGTCGAGTCAATCCGCTCGCGGTCGCGGCCTTCGCGCCCGTCGCTGGGGTCCGTGCAGGGGAAGGTTCCATTGTCACCCCAGTCATGCGGCATATCCGGCCCGCATGTCGGATCGTTGCCAATTACCACCACGGCAACATCGGACTTGCGCGCCGCCTGTACCGCTGCCTCGCCCAGCTCATTCTCCGCGTAGTTCACCTTCACATTCGGTCCCACGGCAGCCTTGATGCCATCCAGCGGCGTTACCTTGTACGGCGGAGTCCCACCATACCAGTCCCAGCGCACAGAATCCGCCAGCGGACCGATCACCGCAATTGATTTGATCGCGTCTTTCTTCAGCGGCAGAAAATCCTTGTCGTTCTTCAGCAGCACAATCGACTCAAGAGCTACCTTCTTCGAAATCTCCTTGTGCTTATCGCCGTTCCACGGCTCTCCGCCGGCATCGGAACCGCCCTTGACCTTCGAGTAAGGCATCATATCCGGCGGATCCAGTAATCCCAGCCGAATCTCCGTCCGGAACTTCAGCCGCAGAAGCTCGTCGATCTCCTTCTCCGTTACTGAGCCATCTTTCAGCGCAGCCTTGGTCTCATCCGACCACTTATCTAAAAACTGGTTGATGCCCGCCTTGAGGCACGCCACCACTGCCGCCTTCTGGTCCGGGAAGAGATGACGATGATCCCATAGCAGCTTTACCGCGCCGCCATCAGAAGAAAGAATCTCCACGCCCCACTTATCGCGCAGAATCGATTTCAGAATCGGATTCACTGCCATCGTCGTGCCGTTCCACGCGTTGTAGCTCGCCATCACGGCCTTCGCGCCGCCATCTACAAAGCCCATGCGGAAGGGAACCGAGTAGTACTCCCAGAAGAGCCGGTCATCAAAATCCGATGACGTCACGCTGCGGCCATTCTCATTGCTGTTCGCCAGGAAGTGCTTCAGCAGTGCCGCAGCCTGCCAGTACTTCGGATCGTCACCCTGGATTCCATGGATAAACGACACCGCCATCGTGCCGTTGAAGAACGGGTCTTCGCCGTAGACCTCTTCGCTGCGGCCCCAGCGCGGATCGCGCATCAGGTCGCTCTGCGGTCCCCATGTCATGAGAATCTGCCGGTTGTACTGGGGCGTCTGGGTAATGTAGCGCGCCTCATAGCCCTGCACGCCACCGGCTGCACGCACCGCCTCCGGGTCCCATGTCTCGCCCATACCCGGCGGCTGCGGAAACTGCGTCGTCGTAATCGGCTGGCGGCCCAGTCGCGGCTCGCGCTGCACTACGCCATGAATGCCCTCAGATGATCCGATGTTCGGCACACCCAGCCGAACCACACTGGTCACAGTACCCAGGCATGCCACCTTCTCATCGCTCGTCATGCGGCTCAGCAGATCCGTGATCCGGTCTTCCATCGGCCGCTTTGGGTCGGCGAAAGGATACTGTTGCCGCGTCTTCGCCAGTTCTTCCAACGACGGCATGACAGGACGGGTTGGGGCAGCCTGCTGTGCCTGCGCGGCGGCAGCGGAAAAGACAAGACAGAGCAAAGCAGCAAGAGGCTTCATCATTACAAGCGATTCCTATATGTGAATTGCGAACGCAGCAAGCCTACCACGCACGAATTGCATCTGGCATATCGATTTTCTTTGCTGTTTTGTAACGCCATTCAACTTCGAGCAGGGTTCAAGTTATGCGTCGCTATTGCGTTACCTTCAACCCCAGCGCGGCATCCACCGCACCCAGCAGTGCACCATTCGAATCCGCCTCGTAGCTCCAGAACATCACGCCGCCCAGCTTGTGCTTCAGCACGTACTTACCCTTCACCGCAATTGACTCCGGATCTTCATACGAAACGAAGATCTTCTTGTCCGCGTTGTAGAGATACGGCACTTTCGAAACATCATCCCAGTAACGCGTAAACCCATGCCCCAGCATCGTGGAGACAATCATGCTGTACGGCGCAAAGGCATTCGGAATCTGCTTGCCCGGCTGAAAAAGTCCATGCGCCGTTGCAGGAACCTCACCCCACACATGCCCATAAAACGGCAGCCCCAACAGAATCTTCTCCGCAGGCACGCCAGCATCCTCAAGCACGCGTACCGAAATATCGGAGGAAGCTCTGTGCGGATCGGCAGGATTGTTATACAGCGGCGCGTGATGCCCGGTATTGGGCGCTGAACCAGGCTCATAGAAGTCGTAGGCCATCAGGTTCACGGTATCCACAATCCGCGCTATCCTGGCCATCTCCGTGTTTGCCACAAACTCCGGACCACTGCCTGCAGCGAAGGTTAGATATAGCCGCTTGCCGCTCCGCTTCGTCTCATCATCGAAACGCTTTCGCAACTCCGCCAGCAGCAGCGTAAAGTTCTGCTTATCCTCCGCGCGAAACTTGTGTCCCGCTCCCGGATCTCCTGGAAATTCCCAATCAATGTCCAGTCCGTCGAGCTGATAGCGGTCCAGAAAATCCATCACGCTGTCGATAAATACCGTGCGGCTCTCAGTCGTGAGCGCCGCATCGGTAAACCCGCCCGACCACAGCCATCCGCCTACAGACACCAGAACGGTGAGCGAAGGATTTTCCTTCTTCAGCGCATTCAGCGTCGCAAAGTTTTCCGCATCATACTTGAACCCCGTCACCATGCGGCCGTTTTCAATATTGGCGAAGGCATAGTTGATGCGCGTCAGCGCCCGTCCATTCACCTGATCCGGCGTAAGCTTCGCATCCTGCGGAAAGAGATACGCCACCACCATCGGTGTCCGCTGCGCCTCTGCCTGCAGAGCCGCAAAGACCACCAGCAGCGCTGCCAGCGCTCTAAACAACTTTGTCATCCGCATGCTCCATCGTTGCATCCGCATAATGCTTGCATCCAAACACGCGGAAATCTGCCACATTCTTTAGCCGGAACTGCCCCGCCGCTTTGCGCCCCGGAAACTTCACGCGAAAGAAATCCGCTCCATCCACATCTTCCAAATGAAATGCAGGCCGTGCATCCTCGCGCTCCGTGGCAATCTCCACGTTACTGAACTCCACATTCTTTGCATGCCGCGTATAGAACCCCGTCGCCGGCAAATCTCCAAACATACGCGGATCAGGATACTTCTCCGCATTTTCCGGCGGGTTGATCGCAGCCATCGCTGCATCCGCGCCGCCCACCTGGTGCAGATACACATCGCTGATCTTGATATCTTCCACCGGATGCCCCTCGACTCCGGCAAGAATCGATGGCAGCTGCGACGAGCCGGAGCAAGTCACATTGCTGATGATCACGCGCTTGAGCGACCCTACCACCGTCTCCGGCTTCGGCCCGCGCAGCCTTGAGCCCAGCCGCAGAAATATCGGCGCTGAGTTGATATTGCGCATGGTCACGCCGGTAAACGTAATGTCTTCCACCACTGCGCCGTCTTCGGTCTCCAGCGCAAATCCCTGGCAGGCCTCAAAGACACAGTTCGTAATGGCAACATTGCGAAATCCGCCATTCGACTCCGTGCCCAGCTTGATGCGTCCCGTGCCCCAGGCGCGGCCATTCGTATTGAACGGCTTCCACGTCCCATCCAGCACCGAGCCCAGCGCATAGCCGGCCGTCACAAAGCAGTTCGCAATGGTCACATTCTCCGTGATGCGCGCCTGCCCCAGCGCATACGAGCTCTTCGGGCAGATCGCATCATCCCACGGCGAATTCACCGTGCAATTCGACACGCGCACATTCCGGCAGCAGTCAATATCAATACCATCGCGATTCGTGTCGATCTTCAGGTTGTCGATCGTCAGGTTGTCCACGCCCGTCGCCAGAACCCCGAACCATCCGCCCTGCAGAATCGAAAAGTCACTCAGAATCACATTGCGGCAATTCTTCAGCGCAATCGCTTTGTTGCCTACGCCCGGCGCAGTCGTATTGGGCAACGCTTTTTCATCATGCCCACGGCTCAGCCCCCTGCCATAAATCAGTCCCGGCCCAAAGATGCCGAAGTCGTGCAAATCTTCGCCCCAGATCAAGCTGTTGTGCCAGTGGTTGTGACCGTAATCCTGGTACGGATCCCACGCGCCTTGCGTCTCTGCCGCATCGTAACCGCCGCTCGTCATTCCTTCATAAGGAGTCGGCGCAGCCAGTATCGTCGCGCCCTGCGAGAGATACAGCGCCACGTTGCTCTTCAAATGAATCGAGTAACACGCATACACGCCCGCCGGAAACACCAGCGTTCCGCCGCCCCCATTCGCCACGTAATCAATCGCCTTGTTCACCGCCGGCGTATCGATCGTCGTGCCGTCGCCCTTGGCGCCGAAATCCCGCACGCTGAAGATTCCCGGCCAGCCTTCGCGATCTATCTTTCCTGTCTTTTGGCCCGCGGCCTGCGCCGGAACCAGCATCGCCGCACTCCCCGCCACACCCAGCCCCGCCATCCGCAAAAACTCCCTGCGAAACTCCACTCCCGGCTTCTCCATCTGCTTCGCTCCACCAAAATTGAAATTGTTTCCGGCGAACCCATCAAAGCAGGTTCGCCTTTCGCGCGCAAGCTACCGCCGGTAAGAGTAATGGGGCAGCTTGACGCAAGCTGCGGAACTTGTCGAAAACGTGACATTAGGAGAAGAGCGAACGGGTGCCTTCGTTCGGTTCAGAACGGCAAGGTGGCTCGGCGAGATTGCCGACTGGTAACATGCCACGTTATGGCAACAATTTGGCATGACGAGTTCATCAAGCTCATTTTCAATTGCCTCGGCGGAATATTTGTTTTGTTCCTCGGAGCCCTCGGTGGCCAGCGGCTCACCGCCTATTGGAATTTGCGTCAAAAACGACGCGAACTCCAACTGTCGGCCCTGCAGCAGTTTTACGGCGCTTATGGCGATTTTTTTGCAGTTTGGAAGCTTTGGAATCGATTGGATAGGGAGTCGAAAGACGCACCTGAAAGAACTTGGGAACTTCACAAACGAGCTGCTTCAGCAGAGGCCATAGTTGAAAGCACAATGGTACGTCTCGCCAGCGAGATGAAGCTACTCGACTTTGACATAAGAGATTTAGGTCGATTCCGTCAAGCATTTCAGCAGCTTCGCCAGTCCATTCGAAAAAATCAGGACTTGGAATGGCCCAGCTCAGAATGCCCTGAGTATAAGAGCTTCAAAACCTTGGCAGTTCATTGCGCAAGGATCATTTCAAAAGCGTGGCCGGACCGGCCCATCGCGGCTGACCTCGCGACGACGCAATTGCTGCAGATAACTTCAAACAAATGGGAGCACGATTGGATTGTTGTTCGAGATCACTAAGAAAGCCTAAGGATTGAATCGTTCCCAGGAAACGACGTTTTCGACGACTTCGAATACTCCACAGTTCAAACTGCCCGGCAATATGCGAGACTTTCATCTCAGGACCCCCTTCTCGCGCAAGCCACCATGGAACATCCCGAAAAACATTCCGCGCTCTCAGTTCTCCTCGTCGATGACGATCAGGAGCTCTGCGGCATGATGACGGAGTTCTTCGCGCTGGCCGGACACAGGCTCACCTTCTCGAACAATGGCCGCGATGGCCTTGCCGCCGCGCTCAACGGCGCGCACGATCTCGTCATCCTCGACGTTATGCTTCCCGTCCTCAACGGCTTTGAGGTCCTTAAGCAGCTTCGCCGCCGCAAAACCGTGCCCGTCATCATGCTCACCGCGCGCGTGGAAGCGCAGGACCGCATCCTCGGGCTTGACACCGGCGCGGACGACTATCTGCCCAAGCCATTCGATCCCGATGAGTTGCTCGCGCGCATCCGCGCCGTGCTGCGCCGCATGGAGTTCACGCCATCCGGACCGCAGCAGGAGGTAACGCTCGGCAATATCCGCCTCAACACCACTACCCGCGAGGCATGGAGTTCCGGAGAACTGCTGCAGCTCACCGGCATGGAGTTCGACCTGCTCGAAATGCTCGTCCGCTCTGCCGGCCGCGTCGTTTCGCGCGAAGAGATCACCGCAGCCCTCTTTGAGCGCGAAGCCACGCCCTACGACCGCTTCCTCGATGTCCACATCAGCCATCTCCGCAAAAAGCTGCACGATGGCCAGAAGCTTATCCGCACGGTACGCGGCGTAGGCTATATGTTTACGGGAGCCGAATGATGGCAACGCGCGTGCGTCAATGGTTCAGCCTCAAATCGCTCGTCGTGGCCACCGTGGTCTCGATGATTGCCATTCTCGCGCTCTCCTTCCTCGTCTTTCAGGCCATCGCCAACCGCATGACCCAGCAGCGGATCGATCCCACCTTCCAGAAGATGGATGAGGTACAGCTTGAGAGCGCGCGCTCTGCCTATGAACACCGCGGCCAGCAGGGGCTCATCGACTACATGGGCATGCTCGACCGCATCTTTTCAGGCTCCCACTATCTGCTCGACGCGCACGGAATCGATCCGATCACTGGCGAGGACCACAGCTCACTGCTGCCCGCCCCGCCCGCCGCGCATTCCCGCACCGACGACGGCCACGGCCACTGGATCATCACCCATCGTTCCCAGGATGGCGCCTACTGGTTCGCAGCCACCGGGCAGCTTGGCCGCATCCATATCTGGACCTTCCTGCCCTACTACTTTCTCGTCCTCGGCGCTACCGCCGTCGTCTTCTGGCTCGCCGCTGTCGGCGTTGTGCTGCCCATTCGCCGTATCGCTTCTACCATCGCCCTCTTCGGCCAAGGGGATCTCACGGCCCGCATCCAGACAAAACGCCCCGACGAGATCGGCCAGCTCGCGCGCTCCTTTGATCAGATGGCCGAGCGCCTTCAAAAACTCATTGTCAGTGAACGCCAGCTTCTCGGCGATATCTCCCACGAACTCCGCTCGCCGCTTGCGCGTCTCAAATTCGCCATCAAGCTGGCACGCACTTCGCCCAATCCGCAGGCCGCTCTCGATCGCATCGAGCGCGATGTCGATCGCATCTCCACGCTCGTCGCCGACATCGTCGAAGTCACCTTCGTCGAAGGCGATCCCGCATTGCGCGGCGCAGAAAGCGTCCCCCTTGGCGATGTCGTGCAGGACGTCGTCCGCGATTGCACCGTTGAAGCTGAAATTCGCGGCTGCCGCGTCGAGCTGGACGGCGCCATCACAGGCCACGCTCTCGGAAGCCGCGAAATGCTTCGCCGCGCCATTGAAAATGTTCTCCGCAACGCCGTGCGCTACTCGCCTGAAGGCAGAGTCGTCGAAGTCACGGCAACAGAAACCGAGCGCTGCGCCGTCATCGTCGTCCGTGACCACGGCCCCGGCGTGCCAGATGAAGCCCTCGTCCGCATCTTCGATCCCTTCTACCGCGTAGAAGAGGCTCGCGAAAACAAAAACGGCGCAGGCTCAGGCCTCGGCCTCTCCATTGCACGCCGCGCCGTGCAGGCTCACCACGGCTCCATCGCCGCGGAGAACATGCACCCCGGCCTGCGCGTGCAGATCGCGCTCCCCCTGATCTCTGCCCGCCTCACAGCATGAAACCTGGGCCTGAAAACTTCACAGCCTAGAACTTCACATCTGTCACTTTGTGGTCCTCAAAAACCACCTGCATGCCGCGATAGTTCCACATGGATTTGTTTCCGAAGTTCACCTTCTTTTGCGGAACCCCCATGGCCTTGAGTACCTCGGCCTCCGTCATTCCCACGGTGATTGAAGCATCGTCCGAAGATGTCTGCGCCGAAGAGTTATGAGCCGCGTCGGTCGGCGGTTCCGTCACTGCCTGCTCTGCCGGCGTCGCGCTCCGGGGCTGGCTCGCTCTGCGCTCCAGCAATTTCGCATAGTTTTGCCTGGCCCATTTCTCCACGTTCGATGCCATGTTTCCCGATGCAAGACGCCAGGAGAGACTGGACTCCGCCTTCATGGGGATCTCCGAAGAGCCGGCGAGAAGCGTCGCATGAAGCACGTTAATGGTCTGCATCGTTGGCGAGGTTGTGGATGTCGTCTTTTTACCGTCATCGCTCTTGGAGGTGTACGTGTTCACACTGCTCAACTCTTTCCGAACATTGCGTGAATCGATTCGCAGCACAATATCCGCGTCGGAAGGGTTTTCGACAACTCGAAGCGTCTTTGATTTTCCTGCAAGCGACCGGCTTAGATCCCCGGCAGAGTCTTCTGCGCCATTCGCCGCAAATTCTCCACTGCCAGCCTGCACATAGACCCGGATGAGAGTCTGGGCCCACACACCGTGCGCTGCTCCCAGCAGAAGCGTCAGAAAACAGAGAGCAATACGATAATTTTTCACCATCATGATGGAAGCTCCTTGGCTGCTCGATTGGATCCCTGCTCCTAGGCGTTGCTGCAGTGGAACGATTCTACCCCGGACGAATAATCAGACCTAAGCGACCACGCTTCTCATCCCGGTGCCCTTTTACCCCCCATGGAGGCGCCACATCCTGCCCGGATTGCTTCCGTATCTCTAACAATCCCCAACTCTTACCATCGTTTTTCCACGTTGTAATTAAAGCACTTAACATTTCTTAAGGTTCATTGTTGACAACTGTATGTTTTACTTGCTCTAATGCCGTACCCCATATGGGGAAAACTAGCGCGGCAGGCTGAGAGGAATCACCATGAAGCGCTTGCTCTATTCCGCCGCAATCCTTGCTCTCGTTTCCGTTCCCGCCTTCGCCGCCAAGAATTCGCAGACAGTAACCATCCCCGAGGCTGTCACTGTCGGTTCCAACCAGCTGCCTGCCGGCGACTACAAGGTCACCTGGACCGGCAATGGTTCTGATGTGCAGGTCACGCTCATCCAGAAGGACAAGTATTCTCCCAAGCCGGTTACCGTTGCCGCCAAGGCAGTGGATGCCGCCGAGAGCCACAATGGCTTCACCGTTGACCGTCAGGGTAATGTGAACACGCTCCAGACCCTGCAGCTTGGCAAGACCACGCTCGTCTTCAACGGCGCGCCTGCCAACGGTCAGTAAGCAGCATTGATTCTTTTGCGGCCGGGCCCGTTTATTGCTCAGCCGCCCATCATCTGCCGGCGCAAGCCGGCAGCCTCCTGAACAAAACTTGCTGTGCCTTCCGAGCTCCCTTGTCCGCCCGCAGCGGATAAGGGAGTTTTTTTCTGCGCGCTCGCGCGTACCACCACAATCAAACTCGCTCAGCCCGAATCACTCGGTGCGAAGCGCTTCCATCGGATTCACAGAGGCTGCGCGGCGCGCCGGCAAAAAGCTTGCGGCAACCGACACAACACCAAGCGCTGCCACCACGCCGGCCAGAATCGTCACATCCCAAAACTTCACCCCAAACAGCAGGCTGCGCATCAGCATGGACGCGCCCACGGAGCAGACAAGCCCGCATGCCAGCCCCACGGCTGTCAGCCATCCGGCCTGCCGCATCACCAGTGCATAAATGGATGTGCGTCCCGCGCCCAGCGCCATCCGCACGCCAATCTCTTTCACACGTTGCGCCACGGAATATGCCACTACCCCATACAATCCCACCACGCTCAGGATCAGCGCCAGCACTGCAAATCCACCTACCAGCCATGCCAACGTGCGATGCAGATACGGCGCAGGAGAGTCGCGAATCACCTCATCCATCGTTGCTGCATCTGATGTGGCAATTCCCTTATCCACCTCATGCGCAGCGTTCACCAGCATCGGCAGCATCGCCCCTGGAGCCTGCGCGCTTCGCACCACCAGCTCAAACGAGCCCCAGGAATTCTGGTTGAACGGAACATACATCACTCCGCGCATCGGCGTATCCAGCTGCCCTTCCTTAATGTCGTCCACTACGCCGACAATCAGCATCCTGTCTCCAGACCCCGAGTACGCAATGCGTTTGCCCACAGCATCTCCGCCCGGAAAGAGCTCCTTCGCGAGCGTCTGAGTGACCACCACAACGCGCGGTTTGGCCGCATCGTTTTCAATCTCCGTAAAGTAGCGCCCGCGCAGCAGCTTCGCTCCCAGCATCGACAGGTATCCCGCGCTCACATCGCGCTCCGGAACATCATGTCGCTTATCCGGCTCCGCGCTTTCAGGAACCACAATGTTCGTTCCCAGATCCCATGAGTGAATCGGCTTCGATACCGTAAACCCCACCGACTCCGCGCCCGGCAAACTCTGCGCGTGACTCATCAGTTGCTGCTCCAGCACCATCACCTGCGCGTCCGTCTTGTAGGATTTCGGAACCTCCACCACAACCGAGCTGAGATGATCAGCCCGGAAGCCCGTCTCTACATGCAGCAGCTGGTAAAGGCTCTTCCCCAGCAATCCCGCGCCCGCCAGCAACACCACAGACGTGGCCAGCTCCACAATCACCATCCTTGCACCAAGCCGCTTCCACGCTCTGCCCGTTGCGCCTCGCGCATTTTCCTGAAGATCCTCGCGCACATTCGACCGCTTCAGCCGCATCGCAGGAGCCAGCGCAAACAGCACCACCGCAAACACCGCGATCCCGCCCGCAAATGCCCACACATGCGCGTTCATCTTCATATCCAGCAGAAATGGCATGGCGCTCATCTGTTGTGCCGGAATCATCTTCGGAAGCAGCCGGAGCGCCACATACGTAAAGCCCAGGCCGAGCATCGACCCCGCCAGCACCAGCAGCAAACCCTCCGTCACAAACTGCTGCATCAGTCGCGTAGAAGAAGCGCCCAGCGCCTCGCGCACCGCAATCTCATGCCTGCGGCCTTCAGAACGCAGCAACAACAGCCCCGTTACATTCACGCAGGCAATCAGCAGCAACAACCCTGCCGCGCTGAACAATGCCAGCAAGACAGGCCGGATCTCTCCCACCACAGAGTCGCTCAGCGACACAGTGACCGCGCCATATCCCCGGTTCGAATCCGGAAACTGTTTCCCCAGCTGCTCCGCAATCGCTTCCATCTCCGCCGAAGCGGCAGAAGCTGTTACGCCATCCTTCAATCGCCCCAGCCCGAACAATCCATGACACCCGCGTCTCTTATCGCAGCCACTGGGATCATTCAGCGCTGTCCAGAATTCCGCTTCGCCGCGCGGAGCAAAGTGAAAGCTCTTCGGCAGCACTCCAATAACGGTGTAGCTCACATCATCCAGTTGAATGGTTTTTCCAATCGCGCTCGAATCGGCTCCAAAACGCTTCTGCCACGCCGTGTAACTCAGCAGCGCAGTGCGCGGCGCGCCCGGCTTATCTTCGCCCGCATAGAAATCGCGCCCCAGCATTGGCCCCACACCCAGAGTGCGAAAGAAACCATCGCTGACACGCGCGCCATCCGCAGACTCCAACCCATCCGCAGACTGCACTGTGTAGCGCGCATAGCCCCACACATCCAACGACCGGAATGAGTGCGCCATCCGCTGCCAGTCGCGAAAATTCTGATAGGAAACATTGCACAGCGGGCACGAAGCCACCGTCTCATACACGCTCACCAGCTGGCTCGGAGCCTCATACGGCAGCGGCCGAATCAGCGCCGCATCCACAAAGCCAAAGATCGCCGTGCCCGCTCCCATGCCTAGCGCAAGCACCAGCATCGCAGTCACAGTGAACGATGGATTCTTCATAAGCTGGCGAATGGCAAAACGCAGATCGCGCATCATGTTTTCGAACCACACCGCGCGGCCTCGCAGATAAAAGCGTTCCTGCGCCGCCGTGACATTGCCGAACTCAACGTGCGCCTTTCTGCGCGCCTCTTCTTCGTCCAGCCCTTCGTCCCGCAGCGTGTCTGCCTCCAGCTCCAGATGCGCTTTGATCTCTTCCGCAAAATCATCCGTCTTGCGCCTGCGCTTGAACATCGCTAAGCCTCCTCGCCGCTCAGAACCAATCCCATGGCGCGCGTCAACCGCTGCCACTCGTTCGTCTTTTGCACCAGATGTTCGCGGCCCTTTTCCGTGAGCGAGTAAAACCGCGCCTTACGGTTGTTCTCGCTCACGCCCCACTCCGCGCTGATCCACTGTTTGTCTTCCAGTCGCTGCAGCGCCAGGTAAAGCGAGCCGTGATCGACAAAGAAAACCTCTTCGGACTGGCGTTGAATCGAGCGCGCAATCCCCTGGCCATGACACGGCGACAGCACCAGCGTTTTTAGAATCAGCAGGTCCAGTGTTCCCTGCAGCAGGGCGATACGATCGTCGGAATTCTTTTGGGTAGGCATCCGACCTAATATGTCACCCCCTTGGGTCGGATGTCAACCCAAGGGTGAATTCGCCCACTTTCCCGCCAAAGCTTGGCCCCAAAGCGGGTTTCAGCTATACTGGAAATTCGGCACGCTGTGGGCTGCGGCGTTTTATGCGCATGCGCCCGGTCTTGAGAACCGTGTTAGAGACTGCGCGGCGCGAAAAACCCACAGGATTTGGAGTAGAAGTCATGGCACAGGTATGTGATATTTGCGGCAAAGGCCCGCAGTTCGGCAACAACATCTCGCACGCGCACAACGTTAGCCGCCGCCGCTGGAACGTCAACCTCCAGGCAGTGAAGACTCTCGTCAACGGCGCGTCCAAGCGCCTCCGCGTCTGCACCAGCTGCATCAAGACCGGCAAGATCGTCAAAGCAGCGTAGCTTTTCTCAACTCCGCGTTTCCTTTAAAACCCCGCTAGTCGGACCAGATCCGGCAAGCGGGGTTTTCGTGTGTCCGCTCGCTTCGAATAGCAATGAGGGGCATAAATCGCCTAGGATTGCGGTGCATGAATCGCCGTACCTTTGCCCAACTTCTCGCCTCGACCTCCGCCGCCAGCTTCGCCGGGCCAGCCTTATCTGCACAAAACCAGTCCGCACCCCAGGCGCCGCTGCACTTTTCGCTCTCGGTCATGCTCTGGACGGTCTTCCGCAAACTGCCCTTTGAAGAACGCCTGGCCAAAGTAGCCGAAGCCGGCTACACCAATGTCGAGCTGGTCGGCGAGTACAGCCACTGGTCGCAGGCCGACTTCGACCGCGCCAATGCCGCCCGCAAGCGCCTCGGCATCCGCTTCGACGCTACAGCCGGCCTCCCGCACGGCATCGCCGATCCGGCCAATCGTGAGGCCTTCCTCTCCGATCTCCGTCAGGCCCTCGTGTGCATGGAAACCCTTGCTTGCCCAGCCATAATCGTCCTCACCGGCAACGTCGTCCCCAGCCTCTCGCGTGAAGTTCAGCATCAGAGTTGCATTGAAGGCCTAAAGCGCGCCGCCTCGTTAGTCGAAGGCCGCCAGATCGACGGTCAGCCCATCCGGTTGCTCCTTGAATGCATTGATCTCGAAGAAAATCCCCATTACTTTCTGCCCTCAGCCGCGGAAGCCATCGAAATCGTCCGCGCCGTCAACCATCCCCAGGTGCAGTTTCTCTACGATCTCTTCCACGAGCAGATCGCCGAAGGAAACCTTATCGAAAAACTTCAGGAGCACATCGACGTCATTGGTCTCGTCCACGTCGCCGACGTCCCCGGACGCCACCAGCCCGGCACCGGCGAAATCAACTACACCAATATCTTCCACAAGCTGATCGAGCTGAACTATCGTCACACCATAGCTATGGAATTCCTGCCAACAGGCGATGAAGTCGTCGCCCTGCGCGAAGCCCGCCGTTTAGCCGAATTGGCTTCCAGCCGATAAGCTTTAACGAAACTGCTTATGCGTTACTTGGCGAAAGCTGGAAAGCATGAGGCTACTGTGATCCTCACCATCGACAGTAAATACCGGTTTACTCTTCCTCAAGTCCTGCTGGAGCACATGATGCTCAAACCCGGCGATAAGATCAAATTCGTGATTAGACCGAACGGTGGCGTTGTCATGTCCCGCAAAGACCCGATTCCGCCACGCGAAGCTGGCTCTCGCACTTTCGGCAATTCCACGCTCGCCCTCTAAAATAGTTCCCTATGCCCACGCGGGTCCGCTCTCACGCAAAGATCAATCTCGGCCTATACATCGGAGCTCCGCGCCCGGACGGCTTCCACGAACTCCTCACCGTCTACCAGACCCTCGAAATGCATGATTTCGTAACGGTCTCCGCCAAGCCAGCCTCGCAAACTTCCATCCAGCTCACATCGAACGACGTCCGCGTCCCCACCGACAGCCGCAATACGGCCTGGAAGATCGTCGCGCTAACCCTCCAGACTCTCGAAATCTCCGCCGAAGTCGAAATTCACATCGAAAAACAGCTCCCCGTACAGGGCGGCCTCGGGGCAGGATCCGCCAACGCCATCGCCGCCCTCATCGGCCTTGAAACCGAACTCGACATTGAATCTCGCCTTAGAAATTGGCCCGCGGATCGCCTGCTCATCGCCTCGAAAATCGGCTCTGACGTCCCTCTTTTCTCAATCGGCGGCACCGTCCTCGGCCTTGATCGCGGCCAGGAAGTCTACCCCCTTCCTGACATCGAGCCAACCTGGTGCGTAGTCGCCGTACCCACCGTCGGCGTCTCCACCCCGCAGGCATTCCGCGACTGGGATACCCTCTGCTCAGCTCGGGGATTGACCCAGGAGGCAAGCGCCGGTAAACTAAAACAGTTGAGCCGTGCCTACGCTAGCGCGTTTGCATCTGGCTCCTCCGGTGTTCTTTCCGCAGATTCAGACAGGAGAAAGAACCTGGCCGGACCACAAGAGTCCGCGCTTGTCCGCACCGGGATCCATAGCTGGATCGCAAACGACTTTGAACAGGTCGTCTTTCCCCAGCATCCCACCCTGCGTGAAATCAAGCGTCTTCTTGCGGCCACCGGCACACCGGAGGCAGCCATTCATGCCTCGCTCTCGGGGTCCGGTTCAGCGCTCTTCGGGTTGTACTTGACCCGGGAAGCAGCGGAAGCGGCAGTAGCCAGACTCGAGCAGGTTCCGGACGTTGCAGCAAGTATCACCCGCACCGTTCCCCGCTCGGTTTACTGGCCAGAAATGATTGTGTGAAAGACTGTTGACAGCGGTCCGTTTGGCACGAAACAGTATCCAACGGGCTGCCGGGCAAACCTCTCGAACGAAACAGGTTCGCTGAGGTTATACCGGGGCCCCCGGCGACAGGTCTTCGTCGTTGGGGTGGTAAGTGTTGGGCGATCGTCTAACGGTAGGACAGTGCCCTTTGGAGGCACTTGTCTAGGTTCGAATCCTAGTCGCCCAGCCAAAATTCGTGCGTGGTATCTGAAATATCAGCCAAAGCAAACCAGCTTGGAGGGTACAGAGAGATGGATCAGGGAACGTTGACGGTGACATTGGAAGACAAGCGGCAGGCAGCACCGGGCGAAGAGCTTACCGGCAAAGACGGTGCACAGCCTGCTGCAGACGCCAAGGCAAAGGACCCCAAGGCCGCACCAGAGCGCAAGCGTTCGCGGAACCTGGCAGAGGACAAGCGCTTCAAGTTCTTCTCCGGCACCGCGAACCGTCCTCTCGCCGAGGAGATCGCGCGCCACATCGGCGTGCCGGTGGGCGAGGCCAAGCTGCAGCGCTTTGCAGATGGCGAAGTCTACTTCCAGCTGCTCGAAAACGTTCGCGGAGTGGATGTATTTGTGGTGCAGCCTACCTGCTACCCGGTAGACCAGCACCTGTTGGAGTTGCTCATTATGATCGATGCGCTCAAGCGCGCTTCGGCGGCCCGCATCACGGTGGTTGTGCCCTACTACGGATACGCCCGCCAGGATCGCAAGGACCGTCCTCGCGTCGCCATCAGCGCCAAGCTCATCGCCGATCTGCTCACCACGGCCGGCGCCAACCGCGCCCTCTTCGTGGATCTGCACGCGGCGCAGATTCAGGGCTTCTTCAACATTCCGGTGGATCATATCTTTGCCTCGCCCGTTCTGGTCAGCTACTTCCAGAAGCTCACGCTGCCCAACCTCACCGTGGTTTCTCCGGATGCGGGCGGCGTGGAACGTGCGCGGCACTTCGCGCAGAAGATTGGAGCGCCCCTGGCCATTGTGGACAAGCGGCGCACGGACATTAACGTCACTGAGGTGATGAACGTCATCGGCGATGTAAGGGATCGCACCTGCCTCATCATCGACGACATCATCGACACGGCGGGCACACTCGTAAAGACCGTCGATGCTCTCTACGCCAACGGCGCAACCAGCGTTCATGCCTGCGCCAGCCACGCAGTGCTTTCAGGCCCGGCCATTGACCGCATCGCGTCCAGCCGCCTTGAGCAGCTCGTGGTCACCAACACAGTGCCTCTGCGCGAAGCCGCGCAGAAGCTCGACAAGATCAAGGTGCTCTCCATCGCCGGCCTGCTTGGCACGGCCATTGAGAACATCCACCTGGAGACCAGCGTTTCGACGCTGTTTTCATAACAGAGATCAGTAGTCAGAGATCAGTTTTCACTCTGACCGGAGCAATTTAACCAGCCGGCAATCTCGGGCAGCAGAAATGCAGAGAGCTTTTTCTGATCTCTGATCTCTGCCCCCTGATCTCTGGCCCAACAAAGGGAGCGGATCGAAGCCACGAGCTTACCCCGTGCCCGACAGAAATGAGAGAGAAATGCCTGAAGTAGTCATCGCAAAGCCCCGTGAGGGCAAGTTCAACAAGAACGCCGCGCGCCGTGTTCGCGTTGCCGGTAAGATTCCCGCTGTGCTCTATGGCGCAGGCCACGAGGCCATCGCCGTCGAAGTCGATCCCCGGCAGATCTCGCGCATCCTCTATTCCGAGTCCGGCCACAACACCATCTTCGACGTCGATCTCTCCGGCACAGGCACCGCCAAGGCCATGATCGTCGACTGGCAGCTCGATCCCATCAAGGATTCGCTCATTCACATCGACCTCAAGCGCATTGCGCTCGACAAGACCCTCAAGGTCAGCGTGCCCATCCGGCTCGTCGGAACTGCCATCGGCGTCAAGGCCGAAGGCGGCATCCTCGACCAGGTGCTCCGCGAAGTCGAAATTGAGTGCCTCCCCGGTGACATTCCGAGCCACATTGATGTGGACGTGACCAACCTCGCCCTGCACGCCGTCGTCCGAGTCAAGGACCTGCCGCACACCGACAAGTACAAGTTCCTTGCTGAGGAAGAGACCACCGTGGCACACGTTGTCTCCATCAGGGAAGAAGCTGCTCCGGCTGTTGATGCCGTCGCTGCTGCCGGCCCTGCTGAGCCGGAAGTGGCCAAGAAGGGCAAGACCGAAGCTGAGGGCGAGGCGAAGAAGTAGGCCTTGGATCCCGAGCAAGAGTCAGGCAAGCGTAGAGGCCCATTCCTCGTGGTGGGCCTCGGCAATCCGGGCCTTGAATATCTTTGGACCCCACATAACGCGGGGTTCCTGGCAATTGACCGTATCGCGGCTCAAGAGCGCGTTACGGTAGACAACCGGCGATGCAAAGCCATGACAGCAACCTGCCGTATTGCAGGACGCGAAGTGGTCTTAGCCAAGCCGGACACATATATGAACCTGAGCGGGGCTTCAGTCTCCGCACTGGTTCGGGAGTTCGAAGCGGACCCATCGCAGGACCTGCTCGTCATCTACGACGAGCTCGACCTTCCGCTGGGGACCTTCAAGATCAAGGAGCGCGGTTCGCCCGCGGGCCACAACGGCGCCCGCAGCATAACCGGCGCTCTGGCAACGCAGGAGTGGCTGCGGCTGCGCATCGGGGTAGGAGCAAACTTGCCTCCCGAAGCGCTCGCAGCAGGAGCAAGCATCCGCAGAGGTGGCAAAGATTACCTCCTCACGCCGATGCGAAAAGCCGACCTGACGGTCCTCGACGAGGTGCTCGACAAAGTGGCAACAGCCACGCGGCGCATCCTCGAACAGGGACCATCAACGGCGATGAATGAATTTAACCGCAAAGACCAGTGATCTCTGATCACTGGTCAGGGATCAGAGCAAAACAGCTTTTGATCTCGAATTTGCGGTAGCACAAATTGAGCAACACGGAACGCGGTCGGCTGGTTTTACTGATCTCTGACCGCTGTTCTCTGACAACTGTAACCGCCGCGCAAGCGGCGGTGGAAATGAGAAACCGGATGTCCCGAGTATACGAAGTAATGTTCATCGTTCGGCCTGACGTGGTCGATGAAGATGTCGACAAGCTGATCGCTGGCTTTGAAGCCACCGTCACCAATGGCGGCGGAGCTATCAAGTCCGTCGAGAAGATGGGCCGGCGCAAGCTCGCCTATATCGTCCGCAAGTTCAACGACGGTAACTACATTCTGCTCACCGTTGAGGCCGAGGGCGGACTCATCGCCGAGCTCGAGCGCCGTCTCCGCGTCTCTGAACAGGTGATCAAGTTCATCACCGTGCGCACCGATGAGGAAGACAAGCGCATCGCAAAGATCAAGGCCATCCGCGGCACGCGCGTCAAGCGCAGCGCTGAGGTTAGCCCCGCGCCGCCCGCAGCTCAGGCCGTTCCCGTTCAGCCCGTTGCGGCACAGCCCGCGCCGGCCGAGCCGGCTCCGGTCGAGCCAGCGCCAGTTGAGTCCGTTCCGGCTGCCGAAACCGCCGAGCCCGTCCAGGCCAGCGCCTAAACAAATTTCGGGTGCCCGAAGATCCGGGTGCCCCATTCGTTTCACGTTCTTCGTGAAACGGGTGGGTAACAACACCCCACAATTTCACAAGAAGAAGAGGAAACATCATGGCAGAGGAAACACAATCCAGGGCGCCCGAGGCGGGCGCAACACCAGCACCCCAGGGTGGATCGGGCGGACACGGTGGTCCCGGCGGCGGTTCCGAGCGCGGCCCTCGCCCCGGCGGCGGTCGTCCCAGCGGCGGTCCCGGCGGACGCGGCAAGTTCTTCCGTCGCAAGAAGGTCTGCAAGTTCTGCACCGAGAAGATCGATGCCATCCCCTACCGCGACGTGCGCCTGTTGCAGGGCTTCGTCGCCGAGCGCGGCAAGATCGTTCCCCGCAGGCTCACCGGCGTTTGCACCACGCACCAGCGCCGCCTCACCCGCGCCATCAAGCAGGCCCGCAACATCGCGTTGCTGCCTTTCGCGACCAAGCACTAAGTTTTAGTGCGCTCAGGTCGATGTTTTGTATCAGGGCACGACTTCAGTCGTGCCGATGAGCGACTAAAATTGACGGGGCTTTAGCCCCCGAGCAAATCGCCGGTATACCGCAACACTCGTCTAAAGAGTAAGAGCGCCCCGGCGCTGGAGATTTTGCAATGGAAGTCATTCTGAAAGAAGACGTAGCCAACCTCGGCCACCGTGGAGATGTGGTTAAGGTCGCAGACGGCTACGGTCGCAACTTCCTGCTGCCGCGCAAGCTGGCACTGCAGGCTACGCTTGCCAACAAGAAGCAGATCGATGAGATGAAGGCCTCGGCTACCCGCCGCTCAGCCGCGGAGAAGGTCGTCGCAGAGGAGCAGGCTTCCAAGCTCGCCCCCGTCGTGCTCGTCTTCACCCGCAAGTCGGGCGAAAACGGCCACCTCTTCGGTTCGGTCACCTCGTCGGACATCGCCGCCGAGCTCGCCGCCCAGGGCTTCGAAATCGACCGCCGCAAGATCACGATGCCCGAGGCTATCAAGGCCCTCGGCAACTTCGAGATCTCGATCAAGCTGCACAAGGAAGTCTCCGCTCCGGTCAAGGTCAAGGTCCTCGGCGACGCCGTCGTCGAAGGCGAAGTCCCTGCCGAAGCTGAGGCAGAAGTAGAAGAAGCCGCAGCCGAGTAACACCAACCCCACGCGGGTTGCTGCATCACACAGCCCCACTCTCGCCGCAGCCTGATCTTTGCGGACGAAGTGGGGCTGTCTATTTGCGCCTATACATCGTGCCCCGCTTCTACCCGAATCCTGCCCGCTTGTGTTTCACTGCGGCTTCACCGGCACTTCGCTCACTCCCGGCAATATCTCCACCGTCGCCCCAAATCGATGACAGTTGCTGTATTCGGCGTCATACTGCATCGAAACGTGATCATCGTTATCGCGGGCCAGCAGTGCGTGTACGCGGACAGGCAACAAATACGGGCTCTGCCCCAGTGGAACCAATGCATATTCGGTCTTCGTCGTCAGCGTCTTGAACCCGATTCGCTCCCCGGCATGGGGCGAGTCAGTCTCCATGCGAAGAATTTGTGCTGAATCCGCATCCAGCCAGAACCGCGCCTTGGTCTCCACCGTAAATTGGCGGCACAGCGGATTCCGGTAATTCTCCAGCCTGCCGGTAACTTCCATCAGCATTTCTTTGTCATTCCCGCTGGGCAGCAGCGCATAGGTGTGGCATTGCTCATACTTCAAAGCAAGATAGGGAGAGAAGCTGTTGCCAAAGCCGCCCGCAATCGAAAGCGGAAGACTCACATTTCGCTGCTTCTTTGGAGGCTTGCCGTTCACCGCGCGGAGGGTGCGTTCTTCCTTGAACTCATCCGCATCCGGCTGCCGCGTCGCGCGCATGGTCGAATCGAGCGTAACCTCACGCTTCACTTTGTTGTCGATGAGCCCCACTGAACGCACGTGCTCCTCGCAATCGATATTGGGTAGCGTAGCAATCGAAGCCTCCAGATTGGCGCGCACCTTTCCAAGCGTCTGCAGTGCAGTCGCGTCGTCCTGTTGCGCCCGTGCAACAACAACGCACGCGGCAAACACAAACAGAAATCCAAAGAGTTTGCGTAAAGAATGACAGCCAGGCATCTCAGCTAATGATTCTCTCGCATGGAAACGCCACGATCCACTCTCGCCGCAATGAATCCCTCGCGGACGGAGTGGGGTTGTCTATTTTTTGTGCTGGCTGAATCCGTCCGGGCCGTGCTTTAATGGGCTCGACCCTAAATCTGCTGTTGATTCTCTCCAATCCAATCCATACCAAGGAGTGAACATACAGCGCCATGCCCAACTACAAAGGTGGCTAGGAAGTGCCTACCGGGGCCCATGACCCCAAGCCCGAATTCTTTGCGGCAGGTACGGGAAAGCAGGCAAACTGCTATGCATTTGCCGTAAATCTTCTCAACAGTGACTCACCCAGTCTTCATCCAGGCCAAATTGCCTCTCCGGCGGACTCATCCAAGTGGGCTACCGGGCAGGGCCCCACGATCGATGAATACAGGGCCGCGTGTGAGCTGGACAAGCTGCGCTATCTCGGCACTGACATCACTACGGCGGCCTCATACAGTCACGGCCGCACCGACGGTTTCGTGATGATGCTGGAGAAGGTAGGTCCGGGAGGAGATTTTCATGCAGCCCGCATGGACAGCAATGGAAACTGGTGTGAAAAATATGCCGATGCCACGCCATATCTTGCGGACGGAGATCAGCCAGGACACCGGATCGGCATCAAACGCTACTTCTGGGTCGATCCCAGCGTAGTCAAGCTCACAGCAGTCGTTGCTTCTTCTCGCGCCTCTTCAGGCTCTTCGTCCGGCTCGAAAGATGGTTGCTGCATCATCTGCTGAAGAAGAATCCTGGCCCCGTCTTCATTGACATCCAGCCGGGACCGGTGCGACAAATAGGATCGACCCACTGAAAACCCTCCAGGGAGCACCCCCATGCTTACCGTGCAGGACGTCACCACTGAGCTGACTTCGTACCCGGCCTTCCATCCGTTCGCGGCTTACATCACGCAGATCGCAAACATTTATGTCACCGCCGGGATGGATCAAACCCTCGTTCTCGCCGGTTGCGTCAGCAATGCCGCTGGCGAAGCGACTGCGAGTACCCCCACCGCATACCGCGACGCCTTCATCGCGCAGTGCAATGAATGGGATCCGCCGCCGGGAGCCGAAGCCCTGGTCAGAGCCGTTCCTTTGCCGCCACCCCCTCTGCACCCTGTCGTCAATATCCCGCCGCCGCCGGTTAACTACAAGTCCTTCTATGCCGTGGACATCGCGAGGATCCGCGGGCTCAGAACCAGGACATCCATCCAAAACGGCAGGCGCCTCGCCGCTACCGCAAAAAGCATGAAGAACTGGTTCCGTTGGATCGGCACCGGGCCGCGCGAGCCAGGTTTTCAATATCATGACGGAATTCCATTCGGCCTCAGGACCGCATGGACCGCCAAACGCACAGACAATTTCGGAGTCTTTCCGAGTGGCATTGAGACCCATGACATCAAGTGGGACAATTTTGCCAAATGGCTCGTGGAAAATGACGAGCAGCCCGACTACGCTTCCTACATGAACTGCTGGGAAGCAGTCTTCTTCAGTGCCTGGCGAGCGAATCTGGTAACCAAACTCCGGCTTCAGCAAATCCACCAGGCCGCCGCATTGGCATACCGGAACCGCTATGTGGCCAACGGAGGCCGTGGCGGCGCAGAATGTTATGACGAAGCCCTCAAGCGAGCACTCAATTTTTTCGCAAGCGCGCCTTTCAAGCCGGAAGCGGGCCTCATTCCCCGCGAAGGCGATATTGTCTTCTGGGATGGCCTCCAGCATGTCGCCATTTCTCTCGGACGCACCTGGGCCTCCGGCGAGCCAGATGACCGGGTCATGAGCCTCTGGCACAACCCCTTTGAGATCACCTCAATTGACGTGCTGAGTCCCTACGTCTCCGGCCGCGTCACCTTTGTCCCCTGTCCGTTCTGACTCACCAACAAACAGGAATATGTCATCCGGAGAGGAGCATGCCTGGGGCCCCGCACATGGCGTAATCATGCGAGGGGTAAGCGGAACGAAGTATGTGCTTTTGCTTTTGTTCGCTTTACCGCGAACTTGAGACGGAATATCTATAGCCCTTTATCTATGACTCTTGCTCTGCATTTACAACGGAAACAGCGGCTCTGACTCCGTCCGCACGCGCAGAATCTTCGCCTTGGTCCGCACCGTTATATGCGGCACTGCCGTCTCGGCGTTGCCCAGCCCACCGCTGTCCAACATGGAAAGAATCTCCCTCAGCTCATCCCTCGCCCGGCCAATCGTCGCCGCCATATTCGGCTCGTTTACCTGCTTGGCCACAACAGCCGGCCCGGTCTGTCGTGCCGCCTTCATCGCCGCCTGCGGCCGCGGAGCCACATCCAGCACCTGCTTGGCCCCGGCAATCGTATAGCCCTCGGCATGCACCAGCCGCTTGATATCAAGCGCCAGCTCCACCTCGCGCCGCCTGTACAACCGCTGCCCTGTGCCGCTTTTATTAGGCTTCAGCTGCGGAAACTGCGTCTCCCAGAAACGCAGCACATACGTTTCCACGCCGCAAATGCGGGCCACATCGCCAATCTTGAAATACAGGCGATCCGGAATGACCGGAGCCACGCTTACCTCGAGTTTTTTAAATACTTGGGCCATCTATAAGAAATCCACGGTCGCATGATGAAGTGCAACCAGGCGCCTGCAGAGCGCCATACTGGTCGCAGTATAGGACAGCCCTCACATAGGGATGAAAGCGTAATTCCAAAACAGGAACCAAACAGGTTACAGGCTACAGTAGACTGCCTACTGCTTCTTTAAGACCGCCGAGCCCTTCTCGCTCGCCAATATCGCCTGCTCCAGCTTGCGAAACTCCGCAGCCTTCCCCGCAGGGATCTCCACATCGCGCACAACGTATTCGCTCTCGTAGTGCAGCATGCTGCCCTTCGCCGTCACCGTCGATTTATAGCTTGCAAACTCCACATCCACGCTCACCGGCTCCGGCGTATCGTCCACCGCATATCCAGCCGGCAGCGCAATATCGAAGGAATCTGTCCATGTCCCCGGATGTCCCAGCACAATCGGATACAGCCGCGTCTTGCCCTCCATCACATCCGGCACAGAATGCACATGCGATCCCAGTACCCTCGGCCGCAATAGCAGCAACGGCCCTGCCGAGTGCGCATAATTTGTAGCCGAAAGCTTCAGCGTCAAATCCAGCGGCTTCTCCAGATCCGCAACCGATCCAAACTGATAGTCCTTGAACGCCAACCCCGGCAAATCCGTGCCCAGCCGCCGCTCCAGCTCTTCGTGCAGCTCCTTGGCATCGGAATACTTGATCGAGATGCGTTGTCTCTGCGCATCATCCCCGGTCCGCAGCTCGTCAATCTCGCCGCTAAGCGATCCATCCGCGGCCAGCGTAAATTTGCCCTGCCGCACCAGCCCTCCGGATGAAGCAGGAAGCACCGGCATCCGCAGCGCCGCGCTGTTTTCGCCATCGGCAATGTTGCCGTACGCGCCCTGCAGCTCTGCGCGAATCAGCCCCACCGGCGTCCACTCATCCGTCGGATCAAAGATCAGCAGCGTCTTGCCCTGCGGCGTCTTTACCAGCGCCAGCAGCCGCGACGCATCCTCGCCTTTGGGTTCTCCCGGGGGCAGCTCGATTGCCGTAATCATGTGGTTGCCATAAAGCGAAGGCGCTTTGGGATCGATAAACCCGCGCCGCGTGTCCACGTGGAAGTAGTACGCCTTGATTCCCACCGCCTGCAGCATCGAGACCAGCAGTGTCGTCTTATCTTTGCAGTCGCCATACTTGTTCCGGTAAATATCTCCAGCCCAGTGAGCCTGCCAGCCGCCAATCCCCGTTTCCACCACAAAGTAACGAATGTTTTTCTGAATGTAGTCCGTAATCCGCTCAAGCTTTGTGTACATATCCGGCGCTCCGGCAGTCAGCTCCTGCGCCTTGGCTGTAATCTCCGGCGTCGGGTCCGGCCTGTGTTCCTCTAGTCCTCCCATCCACTGGCCAATCGCCCGCCACTCCGCATCTGTGCCGCGTACCGCCGTCTGGCCCCAGTTCACGCTCATCCGCGCCGCCAGCGCGCCTCTCGATGGAGCCGACCGCACATTCTCCAGGTCCAGCTGCGGCATGTCGTGAATCTCCCACCGCAGATGGTTTGAACCCACCTCAACCGGCTTCAAGGCCTCATGGCCGCGCCACGTGTCTGAGAAATGTCCGCCCGGCGGCAGCGCCAGCTCCAGCGCCTCCGTTACCACCGGAATCGAGTATTGAATACCCCACACCTCTTCCGTCATGTAAGGCCGCAGCTGCGTCTCCGTCTCGCACGCCACCACCGCGCCGGGGTCCGCGCCCGGCGGATTCACAATCCGCACCCGCTCCGTAAACTGCAGCTCCGCGCCCTCGGCCAGACCGCGGTCACTGTAGTCCTCATCCTTCGCCTGGAACTGTTTTCCATCCGCCGCAATTGTCCATGAGTGAAAGTTCCTCAGCTTCGAGTCCACATCGTAATAAGCCGTGCAATGCGCGTAATCCCGCCCCTGCGGCTTCAGAATGCGCACCACGTACCGCTCCCGCTCAACGGCATGATTCTGCTCGTCCACCGTAATCAGATACTCATCAAAGAGAATCACCGCCGGTGCATTCGTCGCCGTTGCCACCACCGGCGTCGGCGTCTTCGCCGCGTACAGTGCCCAATCCGGCACAGGCAGCTTCTTTTCTCCCGCCCACGCCGCCGACGCGCAGCTCAGCGCCGTCACAGACACCAGCCCAAGACCTATAATCTTCCAATCCACGCGCCGATTCCCCATACCCCTATACCTCACACTGCATCCCAACTCGTCCTTCGTCCCTATTTCGTCAACACAATCTGCTGTTGATCGTTGGCCGCCACTTTCTGGTAGAACCCCCGCAGATCCTGGTACTGGTCCGCCTTCAGCAGAACAAACGCCCGCGCCACAGAACGCGCTACCGTCACCTCGTCCGGCTTCTGCATCACTTTCGTGATCATGTCCGCATATCCGGTCCACACAACATGGTCTTCTTTCGGAGCGCCCTCCACCGTGAATCCTGCCGGCAGGTGGTAGGTGATCTGGTCCATCACCCGGCCCGCAAAGCGCATGTCCACCGGAGCCAGCCTCTGCGTCTGCTGCACAAACGGTTGCCGTGAGCGCGACTCGAAGAAGAATCCAGGCAGCAGCATTCGCTTGCCTGCCTGTGTTCCCATGGAGCCGGAAACTTTCACAATCGCCATCAAGTTCACGTTCGGGTCGTCCAGCCCCAGAAAGTGGTCGAGGTGAGCCTCCACGCCTTCTGGAACCATCTCCCTCAAGCTATCGTCGAACTCCTTCTTCACCTCGTGCTCGTCATTCTCCAGGTTCATCTGCCGCCAGTAGACTGCCTCCTGGCCTGTCATTACGATGCGCAAGTTCCCCGTCACTTCGCCGCTCGCGTCAATCGTTACATCCCCAATCCGCGTCGTCGAGTTCGTCAAGTACGGCTGCAGCGGAGTCATAGTCGCGTTCCGACCGCCCGCTCCCTGCCGCACTCCGCCGGCCGCCTGGTGTATCCACCGGGTCAGCTCAAACGCACACATCTTCTCTCCCGGATCAAGCACAACCTCCTTGCCGCCCAAACTCGCAACAATCAGGTCATCGTCCAGCTGGTCGAAACTTAGATAGTTCGGCTGAAACAGGCTCCGGTTCCGGTTCACCACCTTCATGTCATATGCCGGAATCCCCGCCGCCCGCAGCATCGCCAGGTATAGCAGCGTAATGTCTTCCTTCGATCCGCTCTTCTGCGTCCACGTATCCTCAGCGCGCTTGGCCACTTTCAATCCCAGCGCTTTCAGCTCCGCTTTACCCCTCGCCCGCGAGTACTCCGTGTTGTCCAGCGCCTGCACCGCCGCATACAGCTTCTTCGCCCTCTCGACATCGCTGTCACCCGGCGAAACAATCTTCCCCACCGCGTCCTTGATCGTCCCCGAAGGCTCCGCAAAGTGGTCCACATCCTTGGACCACCGCCTCGTCTCCGCATCCCAGAAGTCTCCCCCGTTATGCGCCGAGGTGTAATAAAACAGCACCTGGTAGAGAAACGCATCCATCGGCGGCATATATTCCTCGTTCGGCGAGGCCGGAACATCCGCCACGTCCAGCGTGAACTTTCCCGCTGCATCCTCCACCACCTTTACGCCCGGTGGAAGCTGCGCCCAGTACAGCAACGAGTGCGCCAGGTCTCCATGCTCGGTCTGAATGTAGGAAATATTCTTCGCCGGCTCAAAAAAGTAATGCGACTTGTGCATGTAAAACGGTTGCTGCACCTGCCAGTATGGCGATGAAACGTAGTCGTCGTTATACCGCAACGTGTACTGATACTCGAGAATGCTTCCCACATCCACGCTAGGCAGGTTAAACACGCGCTTCCCTAGCTGACGCTCTCCATCCTTTGTCTGCAGCTTCGTGGTCAGTAGGTCCTCGGGTTTGCCCTCCAGCGGAATCACCGTCCCATCCGCATGAATCGTCCGCGCCTTGATGTCCGTCACCTTCTGTTCGCCGCGCGCGTATGGAACCTCTACCGTCGCCAGCTCCTTGCCCTTTTCCGTCAGCACCTTAACGCGCGCATACACGCTGTGGTAATGCATCGCGTCCGAGGCCTTCGCCTCGAAGTACAAAAACACGGCCGCCGCCCCCGGAGCCTTCGGATCCGAGGTCATCGACAACTCTTCTTTTGTCGGGTCGCGAAACTGCGCGCGGGCAGTCAGTGGAACAGCAATGAAGGCAACCAGCAACAGAACAAAGCAAAAAAACGTACAGCGCCGCATGAACGGTTTCCTCAGACTATGGTGAGTCAGCTAACGTGAGTTGTCGGATTTCGAAACATTCCCGGGGTAATGCCCGGATTCTAGCCTGATTCCCCGTCCCCGCGAAAGTAAAAATCCTGCGGAGATAGCACTACCGCCCACTCACCAATAAAGTTTTGTCATCCTGAGCGAAGTTTCACGCGAAGCGCGAAACGAGTCGAAGGACCTGCGGTTGTTCTTGCTTTTTTGCTCTTCGTCAGCTCCACCACAACATTCGGGTGCACCATTCTTGGCGCGTCTTTGTTTTTGCGCCAAGGGTGGGATAGCACAAAACCCAACCCGCCTTCTTATCCCCTGTCCCTATTCCCTTCCGGGGTCCCCAGCGAGCGATTTGTGCTCGCTGGGGTGGCTTATCCCTCTCTGAGCATCGCGCAAACCCGCGCCAGCGGCAGCCCCACCACATTGAAGTAGCATCCCTCAATCCGCGGAATCCACTTTCCAGCCCGCCCCTGAATCCCATACGCGCCGGCCTTATCCATCGGCTCGCCCGTTTCCACGTACTCGGCAATCTCGCTGTCCGAAAGCTCGCAAAAGCGAACCTCCGTCACCTCCGCCGTACCATCCGTGCCGCGCGCAGTCACCACAGCCACACCCGTAATCACGCGATGCGTCCTTCCGCTCAGCGCCCGCAGCATCCTCACCGCATCGGCCTTGTCCAAAGGCTTACCCAGAATCTCCCCATCCAATACAACTGTCGTGTCCGCGCCAAGCACCACGGCCGCGGCATCGTCCAGGGCGTCAAATATCGTCTGCGCCTTTTCCCGCGCCAGCCGCGTCACATATGCCTCTGGATCTTCACCCGGCAGCACACTTTCATCAATATCCGCTGCCTTTACCGTGAAAGAAAATCCTGCTTGAGTCAGTAACTCCCGCCGCCGCGGCGAAGCCGAAGCCAATATCAATCTCGCCATATGCTTTCAGACTAAAAGATGGATCCCGCTACGCACGATTCAATACTCTCCCAATCAAGGCCGTGCTATTCTTGCTGCTGTCCCGGTCAACGACCTACTTGGAGCTCTGCATATGCCTGTGAATGACTTCACTTACAGCAACGCCGGCCTTGCACTTACGGAACAGTCCGAAGGTTTCAGATCTTCCGCCTATCAGGATTCAGTTGGAGTCTGGACCATCGGTTATGGTCATACAGGCACGGATGTCAGTGCCGGCCTTACCATTACATCCGCACAGGGACAGGCACTGCTGGCCAGCGATATTGCCGCCGCTGCCACCTTTGTCAATCAGGCTGTAACAGTAGCACTCGATCAGGATGAGTTTGACGCCCTTGTGGACTTTGTCTTTAATCTGGGGCGCGGCGCATTTGCCGGTTCCACGCTGCTCAAGGAGCTGAATGCAGGCAATTTCAGCGGGGCTGCGGCGCAGTTTGATCTGTGGGACAAGGCCGGAGGACAAGTGCTGGCCGGACTCCTTCGCCGCCGCCAGGCTGAAGAGGCTCTCTTTACCCAGGACACAACCACGGACTCATCAACCGGCGCCGCCGTCAATTCCTGATGCCAATTCCGCCATCCGGTCGATTCTCTGTTCCTGTCCGCTAGACTTTCAACCCAGTCGAAAGTCCGCTTTCCATCCCCACGCCCCACGCCATCCCCGGCGTATTGTGTGCCAGTCCCCATCGCCCATCCGGCCCGAGCAGAATAATCCCGCCATGCCCGCCCAGCCGTCTATATAGATAATCAATCGCTTCGCACGCCGCCAGCTCCGGAGCCACGCCTGCCGCCACGCGATCCACCGCCCACTTGCCCAGCACCAGCTTCATAATCGGTTCGCCCCACCCGGTCAGCGAAACCGCCGCCGACAAGTTATCCGCATAGCAGCCACACCCAATCAGCGAGGAATCCCCCACTCGTCCCGGCGTCTTGTTCAGCGTCCCACCCGTAGAAGTAGCCGCCGCCAGGTTCCCATCGACATCCAGCGCCACCGCTCCCACCGTGTCATGCGAAAGCATTTCTGATCTCTGATCTCTGAACCCTGATCTCTCGTATGCCGTCTCGGGGCTTTTATCGTCCGCAGCCAGCTCCCCTGAAAACGTCTCGTCCGCCAATCCCTTCGCCGCCCTCGCCTGCGCACCTCGAAGCCGCTCCCGCTCCCGGTCCAGCACCAGAGCCCCGTTATCAATCAGCTCCACGCCATGCGCCGCAGCAAACTCCTCCGCACCCGCGCCCACAAAATAGACATGCGGACTCTGCTCCAGCACCACACGCGCCGCTCGTATCGGATTCCTCAGCCGCTCCACGCACGCCACCCCGCCGGCCTTCATCCGCCCGCCGTCCATCAGCAACGCATCCAGTTGCACCTTGCCGTCGCTCGTCAAAAAGCTCCCGCGCCCGGCATCAAAGGTCTCATCGTCCTCCATCGCCACCACGGCCTCTTCCACGGCGTCAACACAGCTTCCGCCCTGCTCCAGCACTCGCCAGCCGGCCGTAAGCGCCGCCCTAACACCCCGCTCATGCGCTTCTTCCGCATCCGCCGGAATCGCCCACGCCCCGCCATGCACCAGCAGCACCGGCTTCCGCTTCGTCCCATGTCTCATATCTGTCATCAAGCGCATCCTACCGGCCCGTCGCTATCCCTCGCAACGTGCCCCAATAGTTCTTAATAGATAAGAACTCCTGTTGTCATCTTGCAGTAAGGAGAATCTGCCCATGACCACCGTGACTATCTCCATGCCGGAGTCGCTGAAGCAGTTCCTTGAGCATGAGGTCCAGACCAAGGGCTATGGAAACGTCAGCGAATACATGCGGGAGCTGCTCCGCCAGGCGCAAACCAGGGATGCCGAGGGGCGCCTCGAAGCCTTGCTCCTGGAAGGACTGGCCGGCAGCGAAGACATCCCGCTCTCATCCGCCTTCTGGCAGGATCTGAAGGCCGACGCGGGCAAAATTCTCGCCCGGCATAGAAAGACACGGAAGGCTCCGCCGAAAATTCGATGAAATCCACGATCCGGCCCGCGGCTCGCGAAGACATTCTCCGCCAGTATCGCTACTATCTGATCGAACAGAACGTCGAGGAAATCGCATAACGATTCCTCGAAGCCGTCGAAATCGCCATTCATCAGCTACACAGCCATCCTCACATCGGAAGCCCAAGGATTCTCTCTAACCCAGCCCTGGCCGGTCTCCGCTCCTGGCCTGTCCCTGGCTTTCTGGTCATTCGCATCTATTACTTAGTAGCCGAGGAAGAGCTTCGCGTGATCCGGGTCCTGCATGGCAAACGAGATATTCACGCCTTGCTTGAAAACGAAATCACAGAGAACTGATCTCACGGCCGCCATGCATCAGCAGCTTTGGCACGCGACTCATACCGTATAAAGCCTCACTGCGGTTTTCCAGTCTGCGGCACATCCGGCATAATACGCACTTCACTGCCATAACGATGGCAGTTCGAGTAGACCGACTCCATTCTTCCGGTATCAGTAGCATCATGCGCAGAAGACTGTGCAGGTAGCCAGAAGATGCGGTCGCCGAATTGCACCGGAGCATAGTCGATCGAAGCGAAATAAGCTTCGTCATTCTGCTCGGAAGCCCCGGAAGGGATTGTGCGTTCGCTGTGAACGATGCGCCCGGTCTCGGCATCGGCAATCACCATGTAATGCGTACCCGCCAGAATCGACCGGCAGGCCGCAGCCACCGGCTCCGGCTTTCGATCGACCTCAACCTGAACCTCACCTGCTTTGCCATCATTCACAGCAGAAGCGCTGTAAACAAAACAATCCTTCAGCTCCTCGTGGTGAAAGCCGATCAGATTCGCAAAGATGCCTTGAATGAAATACGGAAGATTCACCTCTTCCACATTCAGCGTCCCGCCCCGCACCCGCTTTCCATTCACTTTTGCAACTGTATGCTGCTCGCTGAACGGGTCGAAGGGATCGGGCGGCGTCTTGCGCAGCTCCCGCATCGTGCCATCGACCTGCACCCGCCGCTTGATCTTGCCGTCATAACCCATAATTTCGGAAACAATACGCTCGTCGCAGGAGAGCGACGGCAGCGTAGCCCGATACTGATCCGCATACGCATAAAGCCGATCCACCAGCGCCTGCAGCGGCGATGCCGGCTGCAAAGCCTGCTGCGACTGCAAGCCTGAGGCCGCCAGAAACAGAGCCAGCGCCGCCAGCCGCTTCATGCCATCTCGGCCCCGCTGAAAAAACAGTCCGCCACAAAGCGCCATTCACCAATTATGAAGTCACGAAAAGAAAAAAAGAGAGCGCCACCCTCCTCACCAGAACACGGTGAAAAAGATGGCGCGCTCAATCAAGTTACTCTCTCTCCAGGTTCTCCCTCAGGCTCTCAAACACCTTCCAGCACGGAATCGGCATCTTGATCACCTGCTTTGCGTTGCCTCCGCGCGCCTTCCAGGAACTGGTAACAATCTGGCGCGGCTCATTTTCGATTTTGTAGTGCGCAGTGTGGATTTCATTCCCGATGTGTGCGATGAGCGTCCCATCCACACACGGGCAGAAGGCAGTCACCGGGTCAGTCGTGTACTTCTTGTCCGACTTGGTGGTGTGAGTAATCCAGGCAGGCCGCGCAATCTTGCCTTGTCTGGCCTTCACCACGGAGGCATGCGTCGCACAGGCAATGCCCTTCTCTCCGTAGATCCATAGATAATACGGATCGACCTCGATTCCCGAGTACTTCCCCCAACCCGCCGGACCCTCCACGGTCTCCCAGGCATTCCATGCCACAACCCACACTTGATTGCGATCATGCACTCCGCCATAAGTGATATGGTTCTTCGAGTTCAGAAGCAGAGACCCCGGCATCTTCGGGTTCGTATCATCGCGCAGTGCACCGGCGTCTGGATCGTCGGTCAACGGCATCGCGGGAAGATAGATGCTGCGAACATTCCTCATGCCTCCCATATGAGGCTCGTAGTTGACTCGAGTGCTCTTGGAATCCTTGTCGAGCGTGTAGAAATTCAAATAGTTGTAGGTGTTATTTTTCACAACCGCAAGCGAAATAAAACTCAACGGCTTCGTGCTGAAGTCGATACCGTTGTGGCCTTCATGGAGCGCCATGCCGGAGACATCCCAGAAGTATTCGCCGTCGCGACGATTGATCACTCCGGTTCCATCCGGAAGATGACCTGTAATGGAATCCACTGTCGTACGGTGTACCGAGCCGCCTTCCTCAAGCGAAATAAGTTCGTACTTTGGAGCAAACGAGTCTTCCTGTGCCTCGGGCATGAAAATCGAGAAGCTCTTCATCCACACCGTGTTTTTCTTGTAATCCCAGCCGATATTGTCCGTTTTTCCATTCCCCGCACCCACATACAAAATCAACCCGTTGTTCCAATATCCGAGATGAGCATAAAGTCCACGCTCCTGGGCCACCGGCCTGATATTTTTGACAACCTTGAGCATCTCCTTCGTGTCCGATTCCCACGCGCGTTGCAGCGCAATGGTCAGCGCCTTCAGCTTGATCAATGCACTGTGGCATTTCTTCCGCGCGTTCGAAGGAAGAACACTGTCCTTGTTTGTTTCCTGCGTTTCCTTGATGCGCGTGTCCAGCGTCTTAGGGTCCGCCAGGCAGGGGAGCATCATGTTAGCAGACAGCAGATCGATATAGGTCTGACACCATACGCCCAGAACTTCAGGCCATCCTTCTTTACTCTGGCTCTCTGTCGTTTCCAGGTATCCCGCTATCTGCCAGTTGGCGAATACCGGAGTGTCAAGCTTTTCGTTGTCCCTCTCAAGTCCCCATTCCAGCGTTCGCATCTCCACCATGAAAGCGTCGGCTTCGTCTTCCGTATTGAGAGGCATCGCCATGATCTCCTCGATGCTCCTTCTTACCGTCGAGCGAACCGATGACTTGATCCACGAATCTCCCGAGGCAGCCCCGCCATACGGTGTAGACAGTGTCAGGCTGGTATCGCTCACGATCACTGCGATCTTGTATGCAGTTCTGGTAGCGTCTAAATCGAATATGAGCCACTGACCAACCGCTGTCTTGCTCAGGAACTTCGTGTCAACACCGGTGACTTCCTTCCCCCCCAGGGTCAGGCGAACTACACCGGCCACCTTTTCAGGTTTCGACATCTTATGGATGCCTGAGCATTTCGTGCGCATCGACGATGTATAGCTGCTGACACTCTTGCCAAATGCCTTCGCATTTGCCTTTTGAGTTTCCGTTTGAAGCTGATTCAGCATCTTCTGAATCTTGTCTTCCATCGAAGGCTGCTTCGGAGCAAAGAAGGACAGAATCTGCCCTACAACAGAGAACAGAGCGCCGACCAAAGTGCCCACAGGACCAGCGGCAGATGCAATGGCTGTAAATACAGGAAGGATGCTCGCGCAGATGTCCATGATGGCCGCAGCGCCTGAAATAGAATCACCCGATTCGAAGGCCTTGATCGCTGCATACGTACCCTTCACCAGGGTGGGAAGGCTCTTGGCAATCGAATCAGCCACATCCTTGGCATAAGCGTCGTTACCCGCCTGTTTTTTTGCAACCTCGTATTGCGCTTTAATCTCCTGAACTTTGGTGTCAAACGTAGTTTTGTCAAAGTTTGAATCAAAGTGCATTTTCAAAAGCAGGTCAATATTAGCGTCCATTTGTTCGTCAATTGCGGATGGCATAATTCAATCCCTTCTCAAAACTTGCTGATTACGACATGACGTTTCAACCGCAGAGCATGGACCATCTGCGGCAGTAGACTTGTTCCGTCTTGCAAATACACAAGAGCTTTTTCAGGCTTTTAAGTCGCGACCGGCAATCTTAAACATCGTTGCCGTGTTTCGCGTACTTTCGGCAGCGTGGCCCAGGGATACCTGCGTACGTTGTGCGAGGGATACACAGCGATACGGTGGCAGCCCATGCCAGTAGTCGAATGTGAGTTACCAACGACTCGGGGAAATGCGGATCTCCGCAAATTGAGCAGGCAAATGTTTCTTCAGTAATATGTCGATGTCTTGCGCCAGTGGAACAGCAAATGGCGCTCGGCGTGGATATGCGCGATCGTTCTCCCAGTACTTCGACCATTCGCGCGTGGATTGAATGAACTCTGCTGCGAAATCCCCGGCTTCCGGGAATCCCTGTTGAATTTGCAGGCAACCAGTCAGGCAAATGTCCACGTACGATTGCACGATAGGAAACTCAGGCGATGGCAGGCTGTTCTTCAGCGCTTGCTTGCTTTTGAATTTGTTGGCGTAGACCCAGACTTTTCCCTTCGGCTTGAAGCTGCCTCCAAGAATCTCTACGGACTTCGTAATGTCCGTCGGCGTATAACCCGCTTCGCGCTTGTTAGTGCGCGCCAGCTCCTCGTCACTCACTGCGTACACCACTCCGTTCATCGAAGCGGATTTGTCCCGGATGGCGCCGACAAACGTTGTGGAGAAGCCAACAGCTCCTGTGCGAGCCCACCAGCCGCGGGCAAACCCTTTCACCCGCGCAGGCAGTACATACAGCGCAGCCGGCGTCGTTCTCATCCGAGAAGCCTGTTCAATCAAAGATCCAATTCCAAAAATGTAGTTCACAAATCACCCCAGATAAGCTTTTAAGTCTTTGCCATAACGCATGCTTCGTAGTGGCATTAAGCCACCGGCTGAAGAGTACGGTGAATCCTCTCAGCCTCACCATCATGAATCGTGACTGCATCCAGAATCAGCGCGCCGCCAGCCTTTTCGTCCGTCGCATGCTCCTCCAGGTATTTCCTGACAGCGTCACGGCTCTTCCCGTGACTCTCCGCAATGTGCGTGTCGTCCAGAACCTTCAGGCCCGTTTGCAGGTACTCAAGGCATTTCTCATACCACCGGTTATTTAGATCGCGAATAACGGCAGCCTCTTGCGCGGTCGGTTGTCTGTGGGGATCTTCCGGATAGTAGGGCGAGAACAACGGCGCCCACGATTCGCCTCGTCCCAAATGGATCGAGTTCGGCGGGTAGCCGTTCGCCGTCATGAAAAGAGTGCAGGTAAGACACGATGCCATCTTCTTGGTTAGGCTTCCTACAGCAATTTCGTATGGCGAGCAGCTCGGTCCCAGATGATATGCCCGGTAAATTGCCTGGATCATCCCGTGCGTATACATCGCAATCTCATCTTTTGTAAGATCACCGCCTACGTACTCCATCCCAATCGCTTTTACGTCAGCAATGATGACGTCCGCTTCGTTCGTTCCCTTCTCGGCATCCTTGGCGGCGGACTTGTTGTTCGCTCTCTCGCCCCCAATAATTCCCCACGAAACAACGTCGCCCTTCTTTCCCAGGCGCTCGCGCGACCTCCAAAGCTCATTCTCTGTGGCCGGCAGCCAGCGCGACGGAAGCTTTTCATCGCTGTCCTTTGCCACAAAGCGCGCCGAGGAAAGCGGTCCGATCGGCTTCGTGTCGCCTTCCGTGTTGTGGTTATCCACAAAGCCGGTGTATGCGCCGCGTCCCTTGTATTGCTTGGCGACGTTGTCGTTCCAGATTTTCTCCCATAGCTTCTTGCCCTCGACAGAAAGTTCCGGCGCAGTAACTTTGCTTGGAGCACTCTGCCCCGCCAGCGCATAGACGCCCATGATCACGGCTCCAGGGTCGTATCCGGGGCTGGTCCCGGCTTTCACATAGCCAGCCATCTTTCCCTCTTTTTCAAGGTAAGCCGCCACAGCGGCATCCATTCTGTTGACGGCTTCTTGCAGAAAGGTGAGTTTCGTCGGGTCCTTCCCCGCCTCCAAAGGATCCATATCGAACTGAATGGGGCTCTTCGTGCCTGCAATATGCAGCGCTGCCAGACCCAGGGCTGCAGCCGTCATGATCACATCCGCTTCCGCCACTGCGTCGCCATCGGTCGAAACAATTCCGTTCGTCTCACGAAACGCCATGAACTACTCCTGTCGAGTGTTTCTCGAGAATCATCTTTTTGAAAATGAGGGAAAAGTACCTGGGCCCGGCTGCTGGCAAAATATCGTTACAAAGGTAGAGCTCGGTCTGGTCCGAACACACCTTTTGCGCTTCAAGCGCAAGTTCGAAAGCTTTCGAAAGAGGCCCCGATCATACACCTGAGAACGAATGTCCGGTCAGACAACGTAAGCCTTCAGTCCCTATTTAGCCCTCAATTCCCGAATCGGGGAAATTTTGTCAAGTCCGTCATCTGTGGAAAACGCTGTAACTGTTTCATTCTAAAGGCGAAAAAACTTTCGCGGAATTTGCGTACAATTATGGCCTGTTTCGGTACTCTTAAAACATAGTCAAGACAAAAGAGAACACACAGGGAGCGATGAGCTTCCCGGAGCCTTCTTGCGCTTCGCGGAGCAGCCGTGTCGTTCCGCATACATTACAAACGGATTCAGCCTTCAGGGCATCGGTCAACTGTCTCGCATGTCGACGTGCGCGGCGGTCGCTTCAATGCGCTCGGAAGTTTATAGCAACGCGCGCGCAAATTGGCGCATTTGGGCAGAGGTGTTTTAAGCAGATCGTGCAAACACTGCTTCGATCTCTGCCCTGGGGGCTTCGTCCGGAGAAGTACCTAACTTAAATAGAACCGGAGATTAGATTATGAGCAATTGCAGAACGTTCAACCGCAGCAGCAGAAAAGAGCAGCAGCCAACACAGCTGAACCCCGGCATCATCCTGGTCAATCAGTTGGCGTACGACCTCATCGTCGCAAACGCTGAAAAGTTTGTGAACCATTTTTCTCACCTGTTTTTTGAAGAAAACAAAGTCACCGCCGGAACAACCATCGTCAAATTTGCCTCCGGCGCAGTGCTGCAAGTGAGCGAAGAAGAAGGACAGGCTCGACGTCCCAACCTCATTAGCAGATGGGCTATCGAATGCGAGCAGCAGGACAAAGATAAGAAGCAGAACGAAGCAGAAGCAGCGCAGGAAGCAGCAAGCCGGGAACTCGGACAGATTCCCGACCCGGCGGTCGAAGCCCGCGCCTATGCGGTCGCGGAAATGGTCGACAAACTCGTCGATGAAACGGTCAGGGTGGCCAATTCTCGCTCCGCGCAACCGGATGGGAAGAAGCACAGCAACATCAGCGATGTAGGAAACACGCACGTAAACGAAATCGGACTGCCTCTAAGAACTTCGAATCTGACCGGCCAGTTCCAGACCATGGATATACCCGGATCTCGCTCCTGCCGCAGCACGCCGCGGCCCAGCGCCTCCGGCCATGAACCGAAGCAAGCATTACTCAACCAGTCAGGCACGTCCATCTACGCCTGACCACATGCATCTCGCGCAGAAAAAAGGCCGGAGCCAATACTCCGGCCTTTTTTCTGTCCACGAACAACGAACCACTAAGCACTAACTACTCAAGTACCAACCACTCCGGGCATCTGCCGCGCATTCGGCAGATGCCCAAATTTTTGCCCTGGCGGGAAGAGGAAACTCACGTGCACACCTTCAAGCGACAGATAAGTACAGACAATCAGGCAATCGAGGCCGCTCGCCCAGGCCGTTTGCGCGCAGGCAATTCGCATAGAGACCGGTTTCGCGAAAACCTGATCCGCGCCGGACAGTGGCTCACGTATTGGCTCCTCTGGCTCGGCATGGTCTGGGCCGCATTCGCCCAGGGTGTCACCACCACCACCGTGCAGGGAACCGTCTATCTGGCCAATGGTCAGCCTGCCGCAGGCACATTGCAAATCAGCTGGCCGTCCTTCACCACCGCCGCCGGTCAGGCAGTCGCCGCAGGCAGAACCATGGTGACCATTGGCGCGGATGGCTTCGTCAGCGTTAATCTCTCCGCCAACCAGGGAGCGTATCCCGGCGGGCTTTTCTACACGGTCATCTACAACCTCTCGGATGGCAGCGTTCACACCGAGTACTGGACCATTCCCGCCGCCGCGCAAGCCACCATCGGCGGGGTGCGCGCGCAGATCATGCCTGCCGCGCAGGCCGTCCAGGCAGTAAACAAGGCCTATGTCGATCAGGCCATCGCAGCCGCTCAAGCCAGCGATCTCACGGCCAGCGGTGGCACTCTCACCGGGCCGCTCTATCTCTCCGGCGACCCAACCACGCCCCTTCAGGCCGCCGACAAGCATTACGTCGACGGACAATTCGCGCTGGCCCTCCCCCTCGCCGGCGGCGCGGCCACAGGACCACTCACCGCCGTGCAGCTCGGCGCCGTTTATCAGGTAGATCAGTTTCCCGGCACTGACATCGGAGCCAAGTTACAAGCCTGCGTCAACAACCTCAACTCCACCTTCGGCGGCGTCTGCGATGCCCGCAACTTTCCCGGCACGCTCACCATCGCCTCGAACGTAACCATCTCCACACCCAACTCAGTCATCGATCTGCCCTGCGCCACCATCACCACCAGTGCGCAGTTCATCGTCACCGCCGGCACCCGTAACGTCGTCGTTCACGGCTGCGGGTTCCAGGGCGGCTCCACGGCTTCAGGAACACAGGGCGGAACGGTCTGGGTCTACACAGGCACAAGCAACGCCTTCCAGATCGGCGACATGACCGGAGCCACGAACACGCCTGGCTTCTACATGCACGACATCAACATCAACGCCGCTTCCGCAGGAGCAAACGCCGCCGGCATTTACTTCGAGCGCGCGCAGGAGGTCCGTCTCGACGGCATCTACCTCAACGGCAATGGGAACGTCGGCCAGATGGGCGTCGTGCTCAACGGCGCAGGCAATTACGCAGGCGGAACCTTCATCGATGTCTACATCAACGCCTTCGGCATCGGCTGGCAACTCACTGGCGACAACGTCGGCAACTTCGCCAACGCCAGCACCTTCGTCAAGACACACGTCGTCTGCCCTACCAACAGTGGCACTCCCATCGTTGGCACCGTCGGCGTCAATGTGATCGAGGGTGACGGCAACACATGGTCCGGCGGCGACGTGGAAAGCTGCTTCACCATGTTCCATCTCGGCCCCAATGCCATCAACAACACCGTCAACGGACTTCGCAATGAGAACTCCACCGTTCAGTACCAGGCCGATTCCGGCTCCAAGGAGAATGCCGTCTTCACCGGCGGCACGCTCTTTACCGGCCAGTTGATAGACAACGGCAGCCGAAACAGCTTCTGGGATGCCTTTCACCGTACCGCCAACGGCATCAACGGCGATACCTATGCCAGCCAGCAGGACGCTACCCTTACCAATCACCTCCGCATCGGCACCGGCACAGGCAATGAGCGCGGAATGGAAAACGAGATCGTCACCGACTTCGGCGCGCGCTGGGAAGAAGGCTATTCCGACGCCATGGGAACCGGCTTCCAGACCTGGGCGCTTGCGGACAGGATCAACAACATCAACCGCGTTTCCGTCGGCCAGTATCTCTCCACCACGGCCAACGTCGTCACCAACATCGTGCTCAACAACGGCGGATGCTACACCACCAACACGCCGCCCACCATTACCATCTCCGGCGGTGCAGGCACCGGCGCCACAGCCGCAGCCAGCATGGCGGCTTCCACCAGCCTCAGCTGCAATGGTGGCGCGGGCTTCCAGGTCTCATCCGTAGCAGTCTCCGCAAGCGGCAGCGGATACACGTCAGCACCCACGGTCACATTCGCCGGAACCAACCAGCTCACCGCGCCCAACTCCGTCGCCGAAATCGTCTCCCAGGGCAGCACGAACAATCAGACCGTCATGAATTCAGCCGGCACAGGCGCCATCGTTCTCAATGGTTCCAACAATGCAGGCACCGGCGGCGTGGTCATCGGCTCCGGCGGCGCAACCAGCACCGCGATCGCCACCATCAGCAACACTGGCAACGCGCAGTTCACCGGCAGCCTCTCGGTGAATGGAACCTCACTCTCCGCAGGCACGCTGAGCGTTAAAAATGCTGCGGATACTGAAGTGGACTACTACCTGCAGCCCGGCCTTACTGCCACGCAAAAGGGATCTTTCACTTACAAGGACTACACCGGCACAAGCCAGTGGTACTTGCTTAAGGACGCGAGCAACAACTGGGCACTCAACTCCGCGCCCGGCAACATCGACATTCTCAAGGCTTACCAGAACACCAACTCCGGTGATACGTACCTCGACACCAGCAACGCCACAGGACATATCCGCTTGAACTACGAGACTGGTGCTGGCGCGGAAACCGACATCTATTCCGGCGGCAGCGCGAATCTCGATGCAGCCTTCCAGAGCCCCACTGCCATCAAGCTCCCTGGCCTTGCCGCTACCAGCGGCAAATACTGTGTGCAGGTCGATAACTCCGGCTACCTGTCCAATACCGGAACCGCCTGCGGTACCGGAACAGGCTCTGGCGGCACCGGCACCATCAACTCCGGCACCAACGGCCAGATCGCGGTTTATAGCAGCACCGGCACCACCATCGCCGGCGTCACCAATCTTTCAATCGCCGCCGGCGGCACCGGCGCCACCACTGCCGCAACTGCTCTCACCGGCCTCGGCGCTCAGGCCGCACTGCCCGGTGTCTCATCCAATGGAAGCAGCGGCCTCAACGTCACCGGCAGTGTCGCCGCTTCCGCCGTCAGTTCCAATACCTCTGTCTCCAGCGCCAACAATGTCATCAGCATCATGGCGCCGCCCTACAATGCTGCCTGCAATCTGGTGCAGTTCAGTAGCGGCTCTATCAGCTTGAACTCAGCGATTCTCACGGGGGCTGGATTCACAACGGCTCTCGTCGGCCGCACGATCATCGTCTGGGGCGCCGGCGCGAACAACGGAACCACGGCCAACCCCAACTATGGACCGCTCATCACCTCAGTCGCCAGCTTCCAGGGCGCAACGCAGATTACCTTGTCCGCAACCGCATCTGCCACAGTTCCCAACAACTCGAACAATCCAAGCGGAAACTTTGAAATCGGCACGGACGATACCTCCGCCGTTCAAGCCGCCTACAATGCAGCCGCGGCGGCCAAAGCCACACTTTTATTCCCGGCAACACAAGGGAACAACTCTTGCCTGATCGGAACCATCGATCTCAGCGCCGGCAGCAAGGTAAACAGCGCCGTGCCGATTCAGGGACAGGGCTCCGTGGCGAGTGTCGTAACCGGTCTTCCCGGCCAGGATGTCTTTCAGTGGCCGGATGGGCGCCCCATCTCATCGAGCTACTCCTATGTCAAAGGTCTGCAGATCACTGTTGATACCAGCATAGATATCTCCGGACCCTCCGGAAGCTACTCAAACCGCGTTACCGGCTTGGCGGCAAACGGCACTGGCAGCCTCACCGCCCTCTCTGCGGCCGTTACCCCCGGCCCGGTCAACTTTACGGGAGCAGCCATCAGCACAAACATTGCCCCGGGCCCGGTCAACTTTACGGGAGCAGCCATCAGCACAAGCTCGGACGGTACCTTTGACGAGTTGACCGTTGCCACGCCCGCCACGAACGGTGGAAACTTCAATCTGCTTCCATCATGGATGGTGATCGGTCAGCCTGTCTCAATTCCCGGCATCGGCCTGAATGCCGCCATTACTTCAGTGGCGGCGGGCGCCAATGGTGCGTCTCAGGTCACCTTCGCGCCCGCCTACAGCGGAGCGGCTTCCAACCTCAACGGCACCTGGGGCGCCGGGATCGCGCCGCCCTGGTATATCGGAAACTGCGGCTTTGCCGTCCCGGGCTCTAACGGCGCCACTATCGGCGGTCCGCAGATGATGTTTGAGGATGTCACCTTCCGCGCCGCCCCCGGCACGCCGGCATTCGCAAACCACTCCTGCGCCATGTTTTTCCAGCAGCCGCCTTACCGCTCGCGGTTCACGCGCATCACGGCGCAGAACCTCTACTACGGATATATCGAGGCGCTGCCCACATCCAACAACCAGATCACATGGACGCCTGATACAGCCACCTATCATGACGTGGATTTCAGCACACAGATTCCCTTCGTACAGTATGCGGGAAATCACCGCATTATCGACGGACTCAACATCTATTCCGCCAATCATCCTCTCGCCCTCGGGCCCTTCTTCCTGAACGGACCGCTCAACGGTGCGGGCAACTCCACTGTGACACATCTCTATCACGAGTGCTGGAGTCCAAACAGCGGTGAGAATCAGCGCTGGCAGGGCTCACAGTGGACCATCCTCGCCGGCTCGCTGACCCAGTGCGGCGGACCATATGTCGCATGGCAGGCAAACCAGAGCTTTGTCACGGACGTGCTCATTGGCGGACCGGCAATCGCAACGCCGGCGACTGCCGGATTGCAACTAAGCGGCAGCGGCAACACTTTTGTAGCCGCCAACCTGGCTCTAAATGCTAACAACTCACTTACGGCACTGGTGAACGATACGGGTTACGGAAATACCGTCACCGCCAACAACTCCAACTTTCCGCTTCTTCCTATGCGCGCCAATCTGCCGCGTTGCATTCCGGGCGAGTTCGATGGCAGCTTCCTGAGCGGATTCGCCGGCTCGCCCTTTACTTCGCGTTGCGGTCTCGTGCTGGATTACTCCACATCGCAGGTCAACGGACCGGGCGCATCCAGCGTAAGCTATGCGCCCAGCGTTCCCGGGGACGGGAACCCGGCTCCAGGCTACTGGTATACATCCACTCCTACGGGGGCAGTAGTGCAGATCAATGCGGCCGGCGAGCCCTGGGCGGTGGGTATGCGCGTTCCACAAACCTCGCAGATGTATCTCGTGGTCGGAGGGAAGGTTAGCACGGCGGGGTCGCAGAGCTTCGTCGTGTATGACAACACGGCAGGCTCGATTGTGGCTGCATGCTCCTTTACATTCAACGCGGCCAATACCTTTTCGATCCATGGTCAAAAGGGAGCGCCGGATGCCTGCGCATTCAGCACCGCATCCGTGCCGGTGGGCGATGTCCTGATTGTGCGATATGCGCCGGCAGCTGCGCTGGGAGCGGAATCCGTCGGCTTTATGGCCTTCGTGCCAGCAGAAACCGATCCGAAGACGCTGGCCAATGGTTCGACAGCGACAACGCAGACCACAACGGATGCTTCGACGCAGGTGGCGACAGATGCCTTCGTTCACAGCGCCATCGCCTCGCAGACCGGCTATCAATTGACGGAATGGACCAGTGGAGGCCAGAGAAGCTCTCCGGGTGTCGCATTCTCTTCTAATCTCACCGGGCTGTACAGCTTCGTGCTTCCGGGAAGCCTCTCGGCCTCGAAGGTCAGCTACACACCTTCCGTAGCCGATGCAAGTAGCTCGGACTTCTACGACATCGGCATCTACAACGCCTCAGGCGGGCTTGTATGCCACCTCGGAAACACGCCGGGATCGATATTTGCTCCAAACACGAACACAGTGACGCTCTCCTTTACCAGCGCCTGCGGCCTGTTTGGCGGCATCCGCTACTACCTCGGCATCACGGCCAGCTCAGCAACCGCAACGTTGGCTAGCGTAGGAGCTGTCATGGTGGCCGTGGGTGGCTCCGCTCCATCTGTCGGCAGTTCTACAACCGGAGGAGCCTTGAACTCCGCCATCACGCCCCCGGCCGATAACTGGAGCGCCTACGTCACCATGCCGCAGATTGCGCTGCATAACTAAACGGCTGGAAACAAGGGAGCTGAGCATGAATGTCGAAGAGCCCATACTGGGGGCAGAAAGCTGGACGCGGGAGGATCTTGCGCAGGTAGGCAAGATCCTGGACCGCAGTCCGGCCCATCTGCAAGGACGGACAGTATGCATGGAGTTGGCCGAGCAGCTGCTGTTCGTCCGCACCAAGGACGGACGCACGAGGCCGCTGCGCGCCAATGCCGTGCAGCAGATCTTCGAGCAGCGTCGCGGCCAGCGCAACATTGTCCTCAAAGCCCGGCAAATGGGGCTGACAACATGGACCGCCGCGCGGTTCTTTCTCAAGACCATCACTCACCCGGGAGCCATGACTGTACAGGTAGCGCATGCGCAGGATGCCGCCGAGGAAATTTTTCGCATGGTGCACCGGTTTCTGGACTGGCTGCCGGACGAACTCCGCGAAGGACCTCTCAGAACTTCGCGGCAGAATGCTCGGCAGATCGTCTTTCCGGAGATTGACTCGCAATACCGCGTTGTCTCAGCAGGCGACCGTAACGCCGGACGCGGATGGACGATTCAGAACCTGCACTGCTCGGAGCTGGCGCGCTGGCCGCTCAATCCGGCGGAGATTCTCGCCGGGCTGCGGGCTGCGCTCGCACCGGGCGCGGAGGTGATTCTCGAGTCCACGCCGGAAGGTACAGGCGGATGTTTTTACGAGGAATGGAAGAAGGCCGATGAGACAGGCACAGTGCGACACTTCTTTCCCTGGTGGATGGAAGCCCGTTATCGCGGAACTGCCGTAGATCTGGCTTCTCTCACAGAAGAAGAGAACAAATTGATAGAGCTTCACGGTCTGGATCTTGAACAGATTGGCTACCGCAGGCATCTGCGTGCCAGTTTTCACGGACTGGCGCAGCAGGAATATGCGGAGGACGCCGAAAGCTGTTTTCTGGCGAGCGGTGAATCGATCTTCGAGCGCGAACCATTGGAACGGCGCATTCTCGATGTACCCGAGCCGATGGAGACACGGTGCAATGGAGAGCTTCGCATCTGGCTTCCGGCCGTGCGTGGCAGAAGGTATCTGGTGGCAGTTGATCCCGCGGGCGGCGGCAGCGAAGGAGACTACTCCGCGGCGCAGGTGATCGATATGGAAACAGGAATGCAATGTGCGGAGTTCGCTGCACACATGGGCGGCTTTGAGCTGGCGCAGAAGGTGAAGGAGCTGGCCTGCGAATATAACCAGGCATGGTTGGCTGTCGAACGCAACAACCACGGTAGCGGCATTTTGGCGCTGCTTGAAACCGTCTGCACATATCGCAACATTTTCCGGCAGAGCGGACAGATGGGATGGTTGACCAGCTCCGTGAGCCGGCCTGCGATGCTGTCCCGATTGAACGCCGCGCTGGTGGAAAAGCCGGAGCTGTTCATGAGCCGGGAGCTGCTGGCCGAGTGCCGAACCTTTGTGCGGCTTCCCGACGGCAACACCGGCGCACGCGCCGGAACGCACGACGATCGCGTGATGGCAATGGCGATTGGGCTCGCTGCCCGCGCGGAGATGCTGGAAGGAGGGAACAGAAACTGATCACTGTACGCTAGAATCAGTCAAATCCTACAACGTGAAACAGGAGCGATTTTGGCGGTAGATGCAGTACAGCATATCCGGCGTATGCGCGGCGGCGCACAGGGGCAGTTGATGCTGGGCGAAGACGGTCACGTGTATGTTGTCAAGTTCCAGAACAACCCGCAACACACGCGGGTGTTGGCCAATGAGTTTCTGGCCACGCGCCTCGCCAGGGCAATCGGACTAACGACGCCCCAGGCGGATCTGATTGATGTATCGGAGTGGCTGATTGAGAACACGCCTGAACTGGAGATGGACCTTGGACGCAGCCGGGAGCGGTGCAAGCCAGGCCTGCACTTCGGCTCGCGTTTCGCCGGCGGATTGATGCCAGGCCAGGTTGTCGATTATCTGCCGGAGGAACAGCTGGCCGAGGTAAAGAACATCGAGGAGTTCGCTGGAGTTCTGGCGCTGGATAAATGGACCGGCAACGCCAACGGCCGTCAGGCCGTCTTTGTAAGAAAACAGCGTGAGCGAAGATATACGGCACATTTTATCGATTTCGGATATTGCTTTCATGCAGGGGAATGGCGCTTTGAAGATCTGCCGCTGCGTGGTATCTACTATCGCAACGTGGTTTACAGGGAAGTGCGTGGATGGGAGTCTTTCGACAAATGGTTGTCCCGGATCGAGAAGCTCTCCGAAGATGTGGTGTGGGAAGCAGTCAATGAGATTCCGCATGAGTGGTACGGCGGAAATATCTCCGAGTTGGAGGCTCTGGTTGAAAAGCTGCTTGCGCGGCGCGGAAAGATACGCGAGTTGATCGAGGCGTTCGGGAACTCCGACCGTCAGCCATTTCCGAATTGGGGTCTCGGCGATAAATTCGCTGCCAAAGACTGGAACGATTCGCGCTGGGAAGCTAGCATCGAAGGCAGAGTGAACTAGGCTGGAACGAATGAGAGCAGGGTGAACTAAGGAGACGATGGCGTCTGGAAGGCCAAGACGAAACTGTGAGTTTCAGCTGCTCCGATACGTACCGGATGCGGTCCGAAACGAGTTTGTGCATATCGGCGTGATTCTGCGCGAGCCCGGAACCGGCGAACCGGTTCAGGTCCGTTTTACACGCGATTGGCGCCGAGTGCGTTGTCTCGACCCGGAGGCCGACACGGCAATGCTGGAAGGCATGGAAAACGAGCTGCGCCGAACGTTGAGCGCAGAGCCGGAAGGCAAGCTGAAGCAGATTCTCTCCGAGTCGCTTTCGCTAAATGTGCAGATGACCGAACCGAAAGGGTATCTGGCAGAAAGCTTGCCCGCAGGAGTAGAAGAGCTAATGCGGCTGTATGTTGAACCGCCGCCGCGCGAGCGAGTTTCGAAGCTCCGCGGGCGCAGCGCGATTCAGGCCGCGATGCGCGGCGAGTTCGAACGTGCCGGCGTGTGGGAGCTAATGCGGAAACAGATTCGCGCCTCCGAATACACGCGTCCCGGAGACCCGCTTCGCATCGATGCGGGCTACCGGCCGAATGGAATCATCCGCATGTTTCATGCGGTAAGCCTGGAGCCAGGCGTGGAGATGGCGAAAGTGCTGGCCTTTTCGGCAGCCGGATTGCGGGCAGGAGTCGAGCGCATCGAGAAGGCGTCGCTCGAGCTGACTGCAATTATCGAGCCTGCAGCAAAGGTTAGAGCAACAGAAGATGAGCCGGAGCGGCTGGAGCTGTACCGCTTTGGAGTGGAAACCATGGAGGAGCACAGCATTCGTGTGCTAACCACCTCGGATCTGGGCCGCGTGGCGGAAACAGCGCGGAGAGAATTGCGCGTAGGATAATACGCGTCGGTCCAGGACGAGAAAAATAATCGCAAAATATGCAAAATAGTTTGCACATAATTATCAAGTTTTCTGCTAGCATTGTTTTTGTAAATGAGAGGAGCTGAAGACGGCAGCGCGGATCGCGCTGAACGGAACAGGCTCTGACAATCGGATTTCGCAAAAGGCATGGCCTCAGGGTCATGCCTTTTCGTTTTTATGCCTTGAATACAAGGCGGGAGAAGAGGACCATGCGCGTGAAAATGGGAGAACAACTGAAGCAGATCTGGCGCCAGGCGACGAGCGGCGGGGCGAGCCGCGAAACACTGGAGGCGAGCGCTGGTTCCGCCGATGCAGCACGCAAGACGCTGGCGCTGCCTTCAATCCTGAGCCCCTTGATTGGAAGCGGGCGACTTTCAGGACAGCACCTTCCCAAGCCCACCCCGGCCAATCTGCGCCGTTTTGCGGAGACGCCGGTAGTGCGGCGCGCCATCAACGTAATCAAGGATCGGATCGCTGCCATGGACTGGAATGTGCGCATGCGGCGTGGTGTGCAGCTAGAGAAGGTGGCCTATGTCGAGCGCAAGTTGCGAGCGCTCCGCCGTGTGCTCGAAGAGCCGAACGCCACTGATAGCTTTCGCACACTCATCGAGCAGGTCATCGAGGACGCGCTCACAGGCGGCTACGGCGCCATCGAGATGGAGACCACTGACGAGCCCGAGCGCCCTGCAATGCTCTGGCCCGTCGATGGGGCATCGATCCGCATCAACGCCAGGTGGGACGGCGATCCCGAGACGCCGCGCTATGCACAGGTCGCCCTCGGCCAGGTACCTACGAACGCTGTGGATCTGCTCGACAGCCAACTCATGTACATCCGCATGAACCCTCGCAGCTTTACGCCCTTCGGGCTTGGGCCGCTCGAAGTTGCTTTCGAGACTGTCAACGAATTTCTCTCCGCGCATCGCTTCGCGGGCAAGCTGGCCGCGAATGCCGTGGCACAGTATGCGATCTGGCTCAATGAGGCCACACCACAGCAGCACGACCGGCTCATTCGCTGGTGGCAAGACGAGATCGAAGGCACGGGCCGCGTACCTGTGCTCTCGACTGAGCAGAAGCCCGAGGTGCTTCGCTTCGCGCAGGGCACCGATGCTGATCTGCGTCTCGCTTGGCAGGAGTTCCTCATTCGCATGGTGGCGAATGCGTTTGGGATTTCACCGCTGATGCTCGGACTCGAAGCGGATGTGAATCAATCGACCGCCTCTGAGATGGCCGACGAAGCCTTCCGGGGTGCGATACAACCACTGGCCACGCTTATCGCGCAGCACATCACGCGCGATCTCTTTGACAAGTGCATTGGCTGGCGGGAATTTGAATTTGTCTTCAACGATTTGAGCGCGCGCGACGAGCAGACCGAACTGCAGGTACAGGTACAGCTTCTGCAGGCCGGTGTGCTCACAGTAGATGAAGTGCGCGCCATGCGGGGGCTTGGGCCGCTCCCGCAGAAAGGGGAGCCGAACTTGGCAGCGGTTTCCCATGACTGACAGCCGGTCGCCATCTTCGCCGGTGGATACAGGGTACAGGGAGCGGCGGAGATGCGACCGGCTGCAGTTGAAGCAATACAGCAACAAAAATAACTGCCGGAAGTCCGGCGGACCGCGGGGAAATACATGAGATTGGAAGCAATGGCACTGAGGATCCCTCCCGTTGAAGGCCACCCTAACCGGGTTCCCTTCGAAGGAGTTCTCACTATCGTGAATCAACCAAGTGACCAGGCGCCTTCGGGCGCGCGCGGTCATCGTGTCATGCTCACGCATGCGGCAGCGGAAAAAGCGCTTGCCTCATTGCTGGGCATGGCCGTGGATTACCGTCCCGGCTGGGACGGCCACGATGCGAGGCGCAAGATCGGCGTCATCACAGAGGCTACCCTGGCGGGCAATCGAATTATCGTGAGCGGCTACCTCTATGCAAGGGACTTCCCCGATGTAGCAGAGGCGATTGAAGCGCAAACACCCACCGCGCTCGGTATGAGCTATGAACTGGCGGATGCGCGCGTGGACGATATGCGTGCCGAAGTCTGGAAGCTCACACGCGTCACCTTTACTGGCGCGGCGATTTTACTGCGGGAGAAGGCGGCATACCGTGCTACCAGCTTCCGTATGAAGAAGGAGAAGCCGGAGCGCGCTTCCAAAGTGGCGTAACTGCTTCTTCTTTCTCTGGACGGAGCGCCATTTTCACGGAACGGCAAGTGGCACGGCGCTCCGTCCCTTTCAAGATCCGGGCAACCGGAAGCACGGAAGGCTCTGCGAACAGCGTTCGCGGGGCCTTTTCATTTGTTGGCCAAGTCCTCCCCTGGACGAATCACAACACAGAAAGGAAACAGTATGGAAAGGGAATCGCAGGATGTAACGGCACGGCTGGAGGCCGCGGCCAACCTGCTGGAGCGCACGCTCGGCTGGCTTGAAGAGCGGCAAAACGCGCTCTCCGGCGAAGTGGAACGCATATCCGCAACGGTGGAACAGAGCCGCCGTGAAGAAGAGCTGGCCGCGAAGCTGGAGGCCATGGAAAAGGAACTGGCGGAATTGAAAGCCAGTGCTGCTCAGGCAACTCCAGCGCACTCGGCGCTTGCGCCGCTGCGCAAAACAGTACCGAGCGCCACGCTCGACATGCTGGCCAAGCATGGCGTCGGCGAGGGCCCGGTGGACGCGCGAACGCTGGATGCCGCGCTCTCAAGCCTCAGCATCGAGCAGCGGATCGCAGTCAAGAGCCAGCTGCTCCGCGCCGGCGCAATCGCATAACTACGGTGAACAGCAACTAGTGAACGGTGAACAGCAATCTGCTGATCGCTCGCCACTGTCCACTGCTCACTGTCCACTGTCAACCGATCACTCGTAGTACACCCCACGGAGGGGCAGAAGAATCATGAACGCATCCTTTGCAGACATCCATGCCGCGGCTGACTATATCGGACCCGGTGCAATCGAAGTTCCGCTGTACCAGACTGAGATCCTCGACATCTGCCGCAGGGCCAGCCCCTTCGGCCAGCGCATCAAGCAGGTGCCGGCCACGGGTCATCCATCGCGCTATTTTGAGGAGACTGCGATTCCGAACCCCGGTGCAACAGCCGGTTTTGTGAATCCGCGCTCCATCTCACCGACGGTTGTCTCACCCACACGCGTGGAGCGCAGTGTGCCGCTCAAGGCGCTTGTGTCGCAGCTGAACTACAACCTCTTCGACATCGAGCTGGGCAAGCAGCAAAAGCAGTTCGAGTATCTGCAAGCCAAGGATCTTGCAGACACGGTCTCCGGCCTGATGGTTACGCACGACGTTGCGCTGTGGAACGGCAACGACACCAGCCTCACCACGCCTACGACCAACCAGTACATGGGCGTGGCGGCGCAGATTGCAGCGGGCGGCAACACTGTCACCGTTTCCACCTCGCAGAAGATCATCACGACCATCAAAACCGCCGTGGCGCAGATGGTGGCCAGCAGCGGCTTCCATATCCGCCCCACAGCCATTTATGCCAACCCGGTACTGCTGGACCTGATGGATCAGGAAATGCTCACCGAGTACAACGTGGTCCTCAACACCACGGAGATCACCGGTGGCTTCAAGGTTAAGGCCATCACCACCCAAGCTGGCGAACTGCCGCTGATTCCTGACTGGAGCCTGTCTTACACGGGAACTCCGGGTTCGGGCACCGCGGTGCTGCCTGCCTACATCGTGACGGAGGACCTGATTGAGTACCACTGGCTCGGCGATCCGGCTCCGCGCATTCTCCAGCTCGGCCTGCCTAACTCTCTCAGCAACCAGTATGTGGCTGTGAAGTTCGGCGCACCGGTGGTCAAGGGTGCGACCTACGCACACTACCAGGTGCTGGTGGATCGCTAAAAAGCGGGGGACGAGGGAATGAGGGATTGGGACCGATAAAAACACTTTGAAAATGCTGGCTGCTTCAGTTGCAAGTCAACAGCCGGAGAGTTTTCAATGTGCTGGTATTGGTCCCTTGGTCCCTCGTTCCCTTAGCTCCTCGGTTCCTTTTTCTTCATTTCTGCTTTTCCTGAAAGGATCTCAGCAATGGCCTATCTGCAGCCATCCGATTACACAAACTATGGATTGCCGGCCACTACTACGGCGGACTGGATCACGGCCGCGACAGCCCTGATTAACAGCTACTGCAGGCGGCCGGACCTGAACGTCATTCAATACACGGAGCGTCTGCGCGTCACGGCGGGGTCGCAAACAGTGCATCTGAGCTATCTGCCGCTCGCATCTCTGGCTCCGGCCACTTTGCCACTCGTCAGCATTCAGGGCCGCTACGCGCGCCCGCGCCGCGGCGAGATGGTGGACACGCCGATGCTGGAACTTGCGTCGGCCTTTTCGCTCCCCGGTCAATGGGTCACCCTCGATCCCACCACGGTCGATTTCGATCCCAATACCGGCGAGCTTACGTTGCCTTGGAATCTCTTAGGACTTCCCTACAACGAAGTCTCGGTCACTTACACTGCGGGTCTCTCAACTATTGGCGATGACGTACTGAGCGCCTGCGCACAAATCGTCCGCAATGCCCAGGCGCAGCCCGCGCTGAACTCGAAGTCGTCCAAGCTCGACACCATGCAGATGCAATATTTTTCCAGTTCGCTTATCGACGAGACAGTCCAGGCATGGCTTCGTCCCTACATTGCGAACAGGCTGGGGTGAGCCATGAGCGATACGTCACCGCGCAACCCCACTGCCGCGCAGCAGATGCTGGCCGATGCGTTGCTCCGCAGCGTTGGAGGAGCAAGCGCACAACTGGTTGTCACAAATACGAGCACAGATAGCGCAATGTCAGAAATGGGTCTGGTTGCCACGGGCTTCGGCAGTGTCATCGTAAGCCCGGTGGTGATGCGAAAGCTACGCCCGACGTGGCAGGAAGGTAATCAATCGAAGTGGGAGCTGTTCGTCTCGGCTACCAGCGTTGAAGAGCAGGTGGGCGCGCTCGATCTCGCATCCGCTCAATCGCTCTTCGCCATGACGCTGAGTGTCATTGTTGGCGAACAGAGTTATCTCATCGAATCCATCGCCTCCAATGAAGCCTTCGGCCAGATCTATCTTTACCGTCTCCTGCTCCGCGAACAACGGCAGCAAGCGGTTTAACGAAGAGATCAGGGGTCAGAGATCAGTCTTGATCGCACTATCCCCGACGCTCATCTTTTCAGATCAGTTTTTTCAACTTCGGTCTGCTTCCGCGAAAGCACGAACCGGGAAAGGAACACAGGAAAACAAGGGGGGGGTTCACCGACCAGCGTTTGCTGATCTCTGATCTCTGATCCCTGATCCCTGTCTTCTATGCAGAACGCAAAAGATTCTTTCTACATGGCGTTGCGCACACAGCTCGTCGCCATCAATCCGGATCGAACCATTCTGCTGCGTGGCGCGGTCCGGCCCGGCATTCTTGTGGAAGAAGCGGAGGCTCCATTTCCGCAGCTGCCGGACGATGTCTATACACTGCGCTGGCTCTCGCTCGGCGTGGATGTCGATCTCGCCTCTACGCTTGTCGCTCAGGAATGCGAGGTCCTCTACTCCACTTGCGGTACGCAGAGCTTCGGTGGACTTGACCGCGGCCGTCTCCTGAGCGCAATGGACGAGGAGATCACCTCAATGCTGCAGCCCTTCTGTACACCCAAGCTCAGCTACGTGGTCAGTCCCCCCGCAACCATGCTTACTCAGGTTTTCTGGGATGAGCAGGTCTTTGGTCCCATCGTCACGCAGCGTGATCGTATTAGCCGCGTGGTCAAGGTTCTTGTCTACAGCTATCAGGAGCAGGGTGAGTGATGTCCACCACGAATTGGTTTTCCAACTCCGCGCCGGTAGCGCGCCGCGTGCGCGCCTACTTTGCGCCCGTCAACCGCGCCGCGCAGACGCCAGTCCTCTTTGATCCCGCTGAACAGGGTGCATTCAACTTCACTGCACCGCCTGCGCCGTGGATCGACCTCGGCTGGATTCAGGGCTTCACGCGCAAGTCCACGAGCAAAATAGGCGCGATCAACACTGGCATTCCTGCTGCGCCACTCGATCAGATCCGCGAAACCCTCTCGGCCCAGGTCCGCTTTGAATTCCTCGGCTGGACCAAGCTCACCATGGCGCTCGCTACCGGCTCGCAGCATATGAATCTGCTCGCGCCCGCATCCGGTGCGGCTCTCGCGGCAGTCGGAGCTCACGCTACACCCGCGACGGCCGTACAGAGTGGTTCCACGGCCACCACCATCGCGCTGTCCTCTACTATCGGTTTCACTGCGGGTCAGGCCGTCGCAGTTGATATAGACAACACAGGCCAAACCGGCTACGCCGGCTCGCCTGTCTCCGGCGCCTACATTCGCCAGGCTATCTCGGATACCGATTACATTCGTCGTATCACCTTTAACGTCGCGCTAATCTCTCAGGTCACCTCTACTACCCTCACGCTGGCATCTCCGCTTCCAGGTGGCGTGCCCGCCGCAGGAGCCAAGGCGCAAGCCGTTACTGGATTCGTCGACCGCGAAGGTGGCAGCTTTTTTCAGGAATGGTCCGCGCTGTTCGTTATGGAAGGTTCGCAGCACGAACGCATCTTCTTCCACTATCCGCGTCTTCAGCCTGACACCGGAGCGGAAGAAACAAATATCGCGCTCGCTTCAAAAAGTAAGCTCGAACGCATTTCGCTCCATGCACAGTTCACCGCGCTTCCGGTCACCGATCCGCTCGACGGTGAACGCATTCTCTGCTATCGCAGCTTCCTGCCTGCGCCCAACGCGCTGGTCTAACCAAACCAACCATCTTGCATAGGAACCTTCCTCATCATGATCATCACCATCCAGAGCCAGAACTATACAACGACGCTCGACTCCGCACACCCGCTGCTCATCAAGCGCACACTTAACGAGCCATCTGTCTGCGAGCTCTGGCTAAGCCTGCCCGCAAACGGTTCCTTTGCTGTTCCTGTACGCAATCAGTCGCTTGCCGTCACAGGAGACGATGGCACGGCCTACTTCACTGGCTACATTGCTGCCGCTCCAATGCCGGAGTATGCGGGTCTTGCGCTGGAAGGGCCGCGCTACCGACATGCTGTCCGGGCCATCAGTGATGAAGTTCTCCTCGATCAGGTCCTCATGACACCCAGCAAAGGCGCCAGCGGTCAGAGCGCAGGTGCACTCATGACTTCGCTCGTCACGCGTACCGGAGCCAGGTCTCTTGTCACCAGCTCGCTCAATCTCAATCTCGAGGTCAGCCACTTCGCGCCGGACGCCGGCACGCCCTTCAGTGGGTGCGCCTCACAGGTCGCAGGCCAGGTCCGTGCAGCTTATCGCGCGCTTGCCGGCCAACTCAGTCTCACGCCCGTTCCCGGCACCACGCATCCGCTGAATGAGACCGACGGCAGCCTCACGCTTTCCAATCTCACTCTCACCGCAAGCGCCAAACGCGCCCTCGCCAACGACATCACTGTCTGCGGAGAAAACGAGGCATGGGCCTACGCCACCGAGTACTTCCTTGGCGATGGAATTACCACACAGTTTCCGCTCTCCGCCGATCCCTACTACATCGCCTCATCAAAAGCGAAGATCATCACGGAGCTCTTCAACGAAGCCGAGATTAATCCCGCGGTTTGGTCGGCTAACCCTACCTACTTCGGTATCGGAGCAGCCGGCCTTACAATGATGGGCGGAAACGGCCGTGATGGTCAGACGCCTCTCACATGGATCGATCCCATCGAGATGGGCGGGACTCTCATGTTAGAAGTCGACGGCCTGATACTTGCCGCCAACAGTACCGGAATCGTCGGCGGCTTCTTCTCCGGCCTCCTGACGGCGGCATCCTGCATTGCAGGCTTCCAGGCCACCGCGCAATCCGGCACGGGCGCCGTAAGCCTGCAACCGATCGTCATCGGCGCTGCGGCCGGTACCAGCTACGCCGTTAATCCGGCAAATCAGTACACCCTCCGCGTCCGCGTCCATTGCCAGGATCAGGAGCGGATTCAGGCTACCTATTACTCCTTCGGAGATAGCGGAGGCATCAGCGGTGGCGGCAAAATCAATCTCGCCGGAGCCAATCTCCTCTTCGAACTGGTCGAGATCGTCGACGGCGTGGCAGGCATGCCCGTCATTCTTTATGACGGCACCATTCCCAATCTGCCGGACACCTGCAGCATTCTGCCTGCCAGCAGTATCAATCTCCAGGGAACCATGCGATCCTTCAGCCTCACCAATCTCGGTTCGGGATGGGTTGTCTGCACACCTTCAGGCGGAGCTCCCTTCACGCGTCGTGTTGGGCCTTCCACGGCCAACTCCGAGTGCGAAGTTGAGCGTACCGGCAAGCTGGCCTTCTATACCGGCTACGTTCCTCCAGTGGGCGAGCAGATCGCCGTTACTTATCGCACGCAGGGTCGCGCAGTAGGGCGCGCTGTCAACTCCGCCAGTCAATCCACTCTTGCCGCTGCTGGCCTGCCCTCCGTCTCGGCATGGATTGGCTCTGTCACGAATCCGCCCGCACGAAGCTCCGCCGATTGCCGCACGGCCGCCTCGGTGATCGTGCAGGCATCCTCCGGCGTCAGCGCCCTCTGGAGCGGGACTTACAAGGGCACACGCCAGAGTTTTGCTTCAGACGTCTGGCCGGGCGACGAGCTCCAACTCAACGCAACTTCATTTAGCCTGAATGCTCAGGTTGTCGTCCGCACCGTCGAGATCACCTACACGGCCAGCTCGCCCGACCTCGTCCAGTACGAAATCACCTTTGCCAATGATTGGGCTGACGATCTCGCCATCAAGACCAGCATTACTGTTCCGGCGGAGACCTGGCTTCCCGCAGCCACCGGCTACACACCCATCGCCAATCTCAACGCGCTCGCCGTCACCGCTCTCTCAGGCAGCAGCGTCACTGTCGACACCGGCGTTGCTCCACCCACTGGCGGCGGCTTTGAGGTTCGCACTCGTGATTTCGCCTTCATGCCGGGCAGCGATTCTACGCTCGTCCTGCGCGGCTCCGAGCAGACGCTCACCTTCCCACGCCTCTCGGCCAATGATCGCTTCTATATTCGGATGTTCGATGGCTCTATGCCGCCCAACTATTCCGAGTTCTCGACGGCACTCTTCATCAATCTGCCGCTCTGATCGGAACCAGTCATTTCCAGTTCCCGTCCATTGTTCATTTACGGAGTTCAACCAATGCGCATGATGAATGAATTCGAAGCCCAGGTCTTGAGCGACCTCTCCGTCCTCAAGTCGCAGATCAACGGCCTCATGGGCGACGGCAACGGCGGTCGCATCGCAGAGCTCGAGCGCCGCATGGAACGCCACGAGCAGAACTGGCAGCGCGCGAAGGGCTTTCTCGCCGCTGTCAGTGTCCTCTTCGCCGTCCTTGAGGTCGCGTTCGAAGCCTGGCACAGGCACTGAAAGGGGATACCCCTCCCCCCGCGCCATCAGAATCTGTATTTCTGTAAATCTGTGATCTCGCAACCAGTGCAACGCTCCTACTTATAATGAACAAATGAGCCAGCAGCCGGCAGCCAGCCCTATCGTGGGCGTCGTTATGGGCAGCAAGAGTGACTACGAGGTCATGTCCGCTGCAGTCGAAATCCTCCGCGAACTCGAGATTCCGTACGAAGCAAAGATCGTCAGCGCACATCGCACGCCGGACTTGCTTTTCAGCTATGCGGAAACAGCTCGTGAGCGCGGGCTGCGCGTCATCATTGCCGGAGCCGGCGGAGCTGCACACCTGCCCGGAATGCTCGCCGCAAAAACGCTCGTCCCGATCCTCGGCGTGCCTGTGCCCGCCACGGTTTTGAACGGCCAGGATTCGCTGCTTTCGATCGTCCAGATGCCCAAAGGCGTTCCAGTCGGCACTCTCGCCATCGGCAAGCCCGGCGCGGCCAACGCGGCCCTGCTTGCCGCAGAAATTCTAGCTATAACCGACGCGGATCTCTATGACCGCCTCGCCAAATGGCGCGCTGCACGCACGCAGCAAGTGCTCTCGCAGGAGCTTCCTGCCGCGGAGCTAAAATCTTGAGCAGTGGAGTGATTGCACCCGGCGGAACCCTTGGCATTCTTGGCGGAGGCCAGCTTGGACGCATGATGGCTATGGCAGCGCGCACCATGGGTTATCACGTCCGCGTCATGGACCCCGAGCCAAACTGTCCGGCCAGCTTTGTCGTAGATGAAGTCGTCGTGGGGAAATGGGATGATGTTGCTGCAGCCGAGCGGCTTGCGACAGCAAGCGACGCCATTACCCTTGAAATCGAACAGATCGGCGTGGATGCTCTCTCGCGCGTTGCGGCCATCGCTCCGCTACGTCCGGGCGTTGAGGCCATCCGCATCATCCAGGACAAGACGCTGCAGAAACCGTGGCTCGCGAGGCACAATTTTCCTGTCGGCCCTTTCCGCATCGTCCAATCGGAAGCCGAACTGCAAGAAACTGTTTCAGCCCTCGACAACCAGGTCTTTCTCAAGATCGGACGCGGAGGCTATGACGGGCGTGGGCAAGTACGCATTGGCCTCGACTCACCGACAACCGAAGCATCCATCGCTGAAGCATGGAAATCTATAGGTCAAAAACCTGCTGTCGCCGAGCAGGCTCTCGATCTCGACTTTGAGATCTCTGTCATGGCCTCACGCAATCCGTCGGGTGAGGTTCGCAGCTTTCCCGCCGCCCGCAATCATCACGAAAACCAGATTCTTGCCTGGAGTGTTCTCCCCGCTGGCATTTCACCCGAGCTCGAAGTCCGCGCAGAATCTCTTGCAAGCGAAATCGCTGCAGCTCTTGGTATCGAAGGCCTGCTCTGCGTTGAGATGTTCGTCACCAAACAAGGCGATCTCTTCGTTAATGAACTCGCACCCCGTCCGCACAACAGCTACCACCAAAGCGAGCGAGGTTGCAACACGAGCCAGTTTGAGCAAGCTGTCCGCGCGGCGCTGAATCTTCCGCTTGGAGATACATCGCTCATCAGCCCATGCGCGATTGTGAATCTCCTGGGCGATGTCTGGTTGAACGGCGAACCCAATTTCGGGGCGGCCTTGCAGGTTCCGGGCGTTCGCCTACACCTGTACGAGAAGCACACGCCTCGCGCAGGCCGCAAGATGGGTCATCTTTCAAGTGTTGGCGCGACTGCAGAGGAAGCTCTGGAATGTGTGCTCGAAGCAAAACGGCGGCTCTGATTAGAGCCGCCATGCAAAGAACTAACCGCTAGAAGCTACTTTTACGCTTCCACCTTATCGCGGCGCTTGGGACGCTGGTTGGCCTGCAGAATCTTCTTCCGCAACCGCAGCGACTTCGGCGTCACTTCTACCAGCTCGTCATCGGCAATGAACTCGATCGCCTGTTCAAGGTTCAGTGCCCTGTATGGAACCAGGCGAATTGCGTCGTCGGCGCTCGATGCACGCATGTTGGTCAGCTTCTTTTCGCGCACCACGTTCACATCGAGATCGTTGTCGCGTGAGTGCTCGCCTACCACCATGCCTTCGTAGACATCGACGCCGGCGCCGACAAAGAGAATGCCGCGTTCCTGAAGTCCATTCAGCGAGTAGGTCGTCGTCAAGCCGTTGCGGTCGGCAATCAGCGCGCCCGTGGGCCGCTGCGGAATCTCACCCTGGTAGGGAATGTATCCATCAAAGAGCGCATTCATCACAATCGTGCCGCGCGTTTCGGTCAGCATTTCCGAGCGCAGTCCGATCAGACCACGGCTTGGTACGCGGAACTCCATGCGAACGCGCCCCGAACCATGATTGTGCATCTTAGTCATCTCACCCTTGCGCGGTCCGAGCTTCTCAATCACCACACCGGTGTGTTCTTCCGGCACGTCGATCGTCAGATGCTCGACCGGCTCCATGCGCGTACCGTCCACCACCTTGGTGACAATCTCCGGGCGACCTGCCAACAGCTCGTAGCCTTCGCGGCGCATCATCTCAATCAGAATCGCAAGCTGCAGTTCGCCGCGGCCCAGCACCTTGAAGGTATCGGGCGAGTCAGTCTCGTCCACGCGGATCGAGACGTTCGTCAGCAACTCCGTCGCCAGGCGCTCACGCAGATTGCGGCTTGTGACGTATTGGCCTTCGCGGCCGGCAAATGGCGAGTTGTTCACGCTGAACTGAATAGCGATTGTCGGTTCATCAATCACAATGAGTGGCAGCGGCGCGGGATTCTCGACGCTGGTGATGGTCTCACCGATGGTGATGCCTTCGACGCCCGCCACAGCTATGATGTCGCCCATCTCAGTTTCCGTAGTTTCAGTGCGCTTGAGTCCGTAGAAGGTGAAGAGCTTGGTGATCTTCGTCTTCTGCAGTGAGCCGTCGCGCTTCGAAATCAGAACTTCATCGCCGGCATGAAGCGTGCCCTGAAAGACGCGGCAAATCGCAATGCGGCCGAAGTAATCCGAGTAGTCGAGATTGGTGACAAGAATCTGCAGCGCACCGTTCTCATCGCCGGTGGCCTGCGGGATCGTCTTCACAATCGTCTCGAAGAGCGGCTGCAGGCTCTCTCCGGGCGTCGCCAGATCAAGCGTCGCAGTGCCCTGCTTGGCCACAGCATAGAGAACCGGAAACTCAAGCTGTGATTCGTCTGCGTCGAGGTCGATGAAAAGATCGTAAATCTCGTTCAGAACTTCCTGTGGGCGCGCATCGGGCCGGTCAATCTTGTTGATGCAGACAATGGTCGCCAGCTTTGCTTCCAGCGCTTTAGATAGCACGTAGCGCGTTTGCGGCAGCGGGCCTTCGGCTGCGTCAACGAGGAGCATCACGCCATCCACCATCTTGAGAGCACGCTCGACCTCACCGCCAAAGTCGGCGTGGCCCGGCGTGTCGACGATGTTGATTTTGCCGCCGCCGTAGTGGATAGCTGTGTTCTTGGCCAGAATGGTGATGCCGCGCTCGCGCTCGAGCTCATTTGAATCCATCACGCGATCTGCGACCTGCTCATTGGCGCGGAAAGTTCCGGACTGGCGAAGCATGGCGTCTACGAGGGTGGTCTTACCGTGGTCTACGTGCGCGATGATGGCGATATTGCGTATCGTCTGGCTCACTGTATGTAAAATTCCTGTTCTGCGGATCAAGCCCCGATTGCGGCCGCATGAAGATGGAAAAGGCGGGCCATAGAGGAGCGATAAATCACGGATTTTACCGCTACTGCGGCAATTCTTATTCTACCAGTTAGCCGATTTTCCTGCCCTATCCCCGTTTACATCTCATAAAATCCGCTCAGAAACTACGCAAAGGACCGTACAATTCATCGCAATGATCTGGTCCATCCTCAGTGTTTATCTCGCGCTCACGCTTGCAGGGTTAGTGTTCAGCTTTGCCACACGTAAATCAGGATTGCGTTCGGCTATTCACTTTTTTACGGGCATTTTGCTGGTAGTCATTGCCTTGATTGCCGTTGTCGCAGTCCTTTTCTGGGAGGCTGAGCCGCCATCTCTTAGTTCGTTGCAGAACAAGTTCGCATCCAGGCAAACTGACTTAAGCCGGATAGTGCAAATGTCGAATGAAGATACTGACTTTCCAAGAATCGCTCCGGATTGGTTGGATCAGAAAGTTAATGGTGCCTTCGAACAACATTTTCAAAGCGAACATAAAGCAGCGTTACCTGATGCACGATGGAATGTGTATCGCGTGCTTTTTGAACGCAACGGGATCAAGCTGGGTTTCATCCGTAATGAGTACGGCGACGTTTTCATCATGGCCGATTCGATCGGTCTTCTGAATCGCGGACATGCAACCGGCTATCTCTATTGCGCGCAAACACCTGCGCATGATGCCAATCGCTATGCTCCGTGTATCGCTGAAAAAGATTCGGGAGCACAGCCATTCAAAGACAATCCGCGTCAAGAGGCATATTCCTTTCAGAAGGTTGCTGAATACTGGTTTGCCTACGATGAAGGGCCGAGTTAATCCGTTGGGACAATAACTCAACTTTTCAAGTACACTTGCCGCGCTATGAAATTCCTCTTTTCTATACGCTCCTTTCTTGTCCTTGCTATGGCCTGCTGCGTGAGTCTTACTGCTGTAGCGCAAAAGGCTGACAAACTGCTCATCTACTCCATCGACGTGGAGGGCGGTCAATCTACCCTGCTGGTTTCTCCGCAGGGTAGCAGCCTTTTGGTTGATACAGGCTGGCCGGGAAGCAATGGCCGCGACGCTATGCGCATTCAAGAAGCGATGAAGGATGCCGGCATCACCAAAATCGATCATGTGATGATTACGCACTTCCACGTGGATCATGTGGGCGGTGTGCCGAACCTTGTACAGCATGTCAGCGTGGGCGAGTTCATCGATCATGGTGAGAACCGTGAGGACTCCGACATTACGCGACATGACTATGCCGCCTACCTCAAGGCCATCCAGGACCATCCTCGCCGCATCGTCCATCCGGGTGACACCATTGAGATTCCCGGCCTCAGCATTATTGTCCTCACGGCAGACGGAGAACACATTGCTTCCGTTCCGGGCGTGAAGGCGGAACCCAATGCTTATTGCGCGAGCGAGCCGAAGTGGGATCTCGATACGACGGAGAATCCGCGCTCGACGGGAATTCTGGTGCGCTTCGGCAAGTTCCGCTTTCTTGACCTTGGTGACCTGACGAAGGCTAAAGAAATTCCCCTTGTCTGCCCAAACAATCTCATTGGACGCGTCGATCTCTACCTGGTGAATCACCACGGCTTCAACCTTTCGAACTCGAAGGCTTTTGTGGATGCGATTCATCCGCGCGTAGCGATTATGAACAATGGCGCGCACAAGGCCGGCAGCCCGGAGGCCTGGCAGACGGTGCATGAGAGTCCCGGTCTGGAAGACCTCTATATGGCACACACCGCCGAGGACTCCGATGCGGCGCACAACAGCCCGGAAGCGCTGATTTCGAATCCGAAAGGAACGGCGAAAGACGGCGCTTACTTCAAGGTGCTGGCAAGCCGCGACGGCAGCTTCAGCGTGACCAACACGCGGACCGGGCAGACGAAAGAGTACAAGTAGGGCCGCAGCTTACAAAAATACAGAATCTGTACGGGAGAAGCGCTACGTGACGCCGAGATGCGGTTCTTTTTCAAAGGTTTAAGCTGCGGCGAAGCTTACATATTTATAGAATCTGTACGGGATAAAAATTCTACTTTTCCCTATCCGAACTCCGTGTAAGTTGTTTATTTTCAATTCTTTGAGGCCAGTTCTCGACTGAAAAGAAGGTGCGAAAATGCGGCCAAAATGCGGTGAAAATGACGTTTTTGCGCTCCGAAATTCGTGCCAAAGGGTAGAAAGAAGAACAGCCGGACTAAATTCCATGCTTTAGCAGCTTCCTTTGCTATGTGGTTTAAGGCACGAAACCCCATAATCTTGTGCAAACTATTTTGAAGAAAATTTTGTGGGCGATGAAACGGGCCGGATGCCGAATGATTTGTCTTTTGTGCAGGTGACAGGCAGGTTTTGAACACGTGGCTAAAGCCCATTTCCCTGAAGCGCGTCTATCGGCACGGCTGAAGCCGTGCCCTGACACAAATCCGACTCAAACTGACCAACTGCTCCTGTGTAATATGGGCGCATGCCTCTCTATCCTGGAATGCCTTACGGCCCAGCGCCTGCGTGGGCGCTTCCTTTCTTCGATTGCTGCATCATCTTTCTCTTTGTTCTGTGCCTGCTGGATGCATGGAGGCGTGGGCGCGGCGCGATCTCGTACCTGCTGGGCGGGATGTGCTTCGGGTTGGTGCTGGAATACCTTGAAGTGGCTTCGCACAGCTATACCTATGGGCATTTTCTGCTGATGCTGGGCCATGCGCCGATGGATATTCCGGTGAGCGTGGGCTTGGCGTGGGGGATCATCCTCTATACATCGCGGCTGTTTTCCGATGGGCTCCGTTTGCCGTGGGTGGCTGCGGCGGCGCTCGATACCCTGCTGGCGCTCAATCTCGATATGACCATGGATGTAGTGGCCTACCGGATGCATATGTGGCATTGGGACTGGACCGGGAGCGGGCTGGACCCATTGAAGGCAGAGTGGTTCGGGATTCCTTATGCGAACTTCGTGGGGTGGATCTCAGTCGTCTTCTTTTACTCGTTTTTCAGCCGGCTGTATGAGCGCACGGTATTCAAGCGCCCGAGCTTGTGGCGATTTCCGGCGGTTGCGGTGCTGGCGCTGTTTTCGGCCCAGGTAGAGCTGCTGGTGACGGAGTACTTAGTCTTTCACTGGCTGAATGCCATCCATATAGGGTCGGGATGGCGACTGTTGATTGAGGCTGTGGTTCTGCTCGGGCTTGTGGGTTGGGGGATGGTGCATCGCAGCGGGGGTAGGCGGAGCAAGATGCCGGGTGTGGCGCTGTGGGTGCCTGCGTGGTTTCATGTCTACTTTGTGATTGCGCTTGTGGAACTGGGATTTTTTCGTGAGAGCGCGTGGATGACGCTGGTGGCTGGGGTGAATATAGCGATTGGGCTGGTGATTCATTTGTGGCCTGCGTTGGGGAAGAAGGCGGGGGCGGGGGCGCTTGTTTGGGCTGAGACGGTGTGAGGGCGGTCCGGTGAGTTGGCGGGAGTGTTATCTCAGGTCCCAACACCAGGGACCGGGGCACTCGGCGGTTGGGGTGGAACGAACAAAATGCAACAGCAAGAACAACCACAGGTCCTTCGACTTGTTTCACGCTCAGCGTGAAACTTCGCTCAGGATGACACCTGTTCAAATGAGCAGTCCGGTGTTCGGAAACGGACACCGGGGTGTGTCAGCGGTCAGTGATTCGGGGTCGGCGCGCGTTTTGATGCCGAAATAAAGTCTTCAGAATCAATAAAGTGACATGCGGCGTGATTTGGCACGGGAAATGCAAATGTCCAACACGCCATGGATATTTCGCGCCCCGATATTAAGAAGAAGAAGCAGCGCCAGCTCATTGTTTGGGTTGGGCTTGGAGTGTTGGTACTGGCTGCGGCCGGATATGCAGTTTCGCGGTTGAAGCCAGCTGCACCGACGGTGGATGCCTCGGCTGTGTGGCCGGACACTGTGAAACGCGGAGACTTTACCCGCAATGTGCGCGGGTCAACTGGATTGCTGGTGCCGCGCGAGGATGCGATCCGGCTGATTCCGGCGCTGACGGATGCGACGGTGGTGCATATTCGCGTGCTGCCGGGCGCCATTGTGAAGCCGGACACGATTCTGATGGACCTCTCTGCTCCGGAGCTGGACCAGAAACTTCTGGACGCCAAGCTGGCGGTGAAGGGTGCCGAAGCCGACTACAGGAGCCTGCAGGCGACGCTGCAGTCCACGCTGATGGACAAGAAGACGGCGGCGGCGGCGGTGAACGCCGACTATACGCAGGACCAGCTGCAGGCGCAGACGGACAAGGCGCTCTTTGACCTGGGAGTGATCTCGGGGCTGACGTATCAGAAATCGAAGGGCACGGCGGACCAGCTCAACACCCAGCACAACCTGAGCCAGGAACAGCTCAGCGTGAATGAGAAGGCGATTGAGGTGCAGCTTGGCTCCGCGCGCGCAAAGGTGGAGCAGGCGCAGGCTCTGCTGGCGCTCTACGAAAAGCAGAATGACGCGCTGGAGGTGAAGGCGGGGATTTCTGGCGAGCTGGCGCCGCTGGCGCTGCCGGTGCAGGTGGGCCAGCATGTTCTGGCAGGTACAAGCCTGGCGGAGGTGATCCAGCCAGACAAGCTGAAGGCTGCGCTGCAGATTGCCGAGACGCAGGCGCATGACATTGCGATTGGGCAGCAGGCGAGCGTGGATACGCACAACGGCGTGGTCGCGGGGCATGTAATGCGCATCGATCCGTCTGTGGTGAACGGAACGCGAACGGTTGACGTAGTACTCGATGGGCCTCTGCCTGCGGGTGCTGTGCCTAACCTGAGCGTGGACGGAACGATTGATCTGGAAAACCTGAAGGATGTGCTGTATGTGGGCCGTCCGGCGCTGGGCAATGAGAACTCGACGCTGAGTTTGTTTAAAGAAGACCCGGACCGCAAGGGCGCGACGAGGGTTCCGGTGAAGGTGGGCCGGGCAAGCGTACAGGTGATTCAGGTTCTGGAAGGGCTGAAGGAAGGCGATGTGGTGATTCTGTCGGATATGTCGCATTACGACGGAGTGGACAGGATTCGGTTGCAGTAAACCGCTGCACGGTTTACCGCAGCGGGACTCAGGGACCAGGGACGTAGGGACTTAAGAACTAATACCAACTTTGATTGGGGGAGCGAATGGCAAACGACAAGCTGATTGACATCGATGGGTTGACGAAGGTGTTTTACACGGACGAAGTGGAGACGCATGCGCTCTCCGGGATTCATTTGACGATCACGCGCGGCGAGTATGTGGCGATGAGCGGACCTTCGGGCTGCGGCAAGTCGACACTGCTCTCGATACTGGGCCTGCTGGACACACCGACGGGCGGCAAGTACATGCTGAATGGCAAGCCGGTGGAGAATCTGAGCTTCGGCGAGCGTTCGCGGATTCGCAACCAGGAGATCGGTTTCATCTTTCAGAGCTTTAACCTGATTGGCGATCTGACGGTGGAAGAGAATGTGGAGCTTCCGCTGACGTATCGCGCGGGAATGCCTTCGGCAGAGCGCAAGAAGCGCGTGAAGGAAGCATTGGAGCGCGTGAACATGGCGCACCGCATGCGGCATTATCCGGCGCAGCTCTCTGGCGGTCAGCAGCAGCGTGTGGCTGTAGCCAGAGCGCTGGCGGGTTCGCCTTCAATTCTGCTGGCTGACGAGCCGACGGGAAACCTGGACTCGAAGAACGGCGAGGCCGTGATGCACCTGCTGGCTGATCTGCACCGCGAGGGCTCAACGATCTGTATGGTGACGCACGATCCGCGGTTTGCCAAGCATGCGCAGCGCGAAGTGCACCTGTTCGACGGCAAGGTTGTCTCTGAGGACGAGCTGCGGAAGCTTACTGCCGAAGTGGAGGCGTAACCATGCTTCAGGATCTGCGTCATGCGCTGCGGCGGCTGCGGAGTGCGCCGGGGTTCACAGTGGTGGTGGTGTTGATGCTGGCGCTTGGCATTGGCGCCAATACCGCTGTGTTCAGCGTGATGAACGCGATCCTGATGCAATTGCTGCCCGTAAGCCGGCCGGATGGGCTGTTTTATATGCGCATGGCGAATGGCGAAGGGCAGCCGCCGGGCGCAGGCAATACCGGCGACTCGGATACTTCGTTTTCTGATGCGGCGTTTGAATCGCTGCGGCAGCGGAGCGATGTTTTCGAGGAGCTGATTGCGTATGTGCCGCTGAGCTTTGACGGAAGCGTACCGGTACGTCATGGCGAGTTGCCGGAAGAGGCTGATGGCGAAGCGGTCAGCGGGAATTTCTTTTCCGGACTGAGTGCACGGCTGGCGCAGGGACGCGGGTTCACGCTGGACGATGAAAAGAAGCATACGGCGGTTGTGGTGCTGAGCTACGACTACTGGACGCGGAGCTTTGCTCGGGACTCTGCGGGTTTGGGCCAGACGCTGTATATCAAAGGCGTTCCGATGACCGTTGTGGGCGTTGCTGCACGCGGGTTCCACGGCATCGATCCGGGAACGGCAATGGATTTCTGGGTTCCACTGCAAAACCGGCCGGAGCTGAATGCATGGGGATCGACCTTCGATTCGCTGTATGGCTCGCCGAAGTGGTGGGCCCTGCCGCTGATGGCGCGGCTACGCCCCGGTGTTTCGCCCGCGCAGGCGCAACAGGCGCTGACCGGCACCTTTGGAGAAGTAGCCAGACAGGCTGTGGGCACCATTGACCCGAAGAAGTGGAAGCCGCTGCTGGACTTTGTGGAAGCGCGTGGCGTTGGAATTGGAAGGGATGGGTACCGCAAGCAATTGCAAGTGTTGATGGGACTTGTAGTGCTGGTGCTGCTGATTGCCTGCACCAACGTGGCGATGCTGATGCAGGCGCGGACGACGGCGCGGCAGCGCGAGTTCAGCGTACGGTTGGCGATTGGCGCAAGCCGAAGCATGATTTTGCGCAGCATGTTGTGGGAAAGCGGTTTGCTAGTGGCTGCGGGAGCCGTGTTCGGCTGGGTGTTTGCGCTGGCTGCGACGCGGGCCCTGGCGGCATGGTCAGAGATTGAGACGGGACTCAGCCCGGACCGCACGGTGCTGTTCTTTACGCTTGCGGTTTCCTGCGTGGCTGCGCTGACGTTTGCATTTGTTCCCTATTGGACAGCGATTCATGCACCGGTGAATGGCGTGCTGCGGTCGAGCTCGAACAATGTGACCGAGAGCCGTGCCCGCGCAATGGGTGGACGCTTTGTGCTGGCCGCGCAGATGGCTGTCTGCCTTGTGCTGTTGATGGTGGCCGGACTGCTGCTGCGTACGCTGCGCAATTATGCGACACAGCAACTGGGCCTGGAGACGCAGGGGCTGGTGGTCTTCGGCGTTACGCCGCAGGGAAAGGCCGATGCCCATCTCTTCTATCGCACGTTGATGGACCGCATTCGCCAGATGCCGGGCGTGGAATCGGTTTCGATGGCGGGTAACCGGCCTGGGTCGGGATGGAGTAATAACAACGACCTTGCTATCGATGGCGCGCAGAAGCCCGATACGCTGCGCTCGAATGATGTGGGGCCGGATTTCTTCCGCACGATGGGCGTTCCTGTGCTGAATGGCCGCGACATTGCCCAGAGCGATATACAGGACCGGCCGCTTGTTGCCGTAGTCAACGAGACGCTGGTCAAGAAATTTCTTGCGAATACGAATCCGATGGGACATGTTCTCGGCTCAGGAAAGCGGAAGTTTGCGATTGTAGGTGTAGTGCGCGACAGCAAGTATCGTTCCGTGGACGAAACGCCGATGCCGATGGCATATTACGCGGCGATGCAGAGTGACTCGCTGGGGACGATGCACATTGAAGTACGCGTGCACGGAGACGCCGCTGCCGCTTTGCCGGAGATGCGCAGAGTGGTGGCATCGCTTGATCCGAATGTTCCGCTTGAAAAGCCGATGACGCAGCAGGAACAGTTCGACAAGTCGTATGAAGGCCAGAAGATGTTTGCGGCGATGGGAGGATTCTTTGGAGGACTCTCGGCGCTGCTGGTGGCGGTGGGTCTTTATGGGATGCACTCCTTCCGCGTGAGCCGTAAGACGACGGAGATTGGCGTGCGGATGGCGCTGGGCGCAAGCCGTTGGCAGGTGTTGACCATGGTGCTGCGTGAGAGCTTGTGGATTTTGCTTGCCGGACTTGTGGCCGGCATTCCGCTGACACTACTGGCGGTGCGGCCGCTGCGCGCCATGCTTTACCAGATGTCGCCGTTTGATCCGATGAGTTTTGCGCTGGCGATTGCGGCGATGTTTGTAGTGGCGATGCTGGCTACAGTGATTCCGGCGCGCCGCGCGGCATCGATTGAGCCGATGCAGGCGCTGAGAACGGAATAGCGGAACAGAACAGGAGAAGATCGAGATGATGCAGGATCTGCGTTATGCAATGCGGCAGCTTCGGAATGCTCCGGGGTTTGCGCTGACGGCGATTCTTACGCTTGCGCTTGGGATTGGTGCGACGACTGCGATCTTCTCGATTGTGGAGGGCGTGCTGCTGCGGCCTCTGCCGTTTCCAGATGCGAAGCGGCTGGTGATCTTTGGCGACAAGCTTGAGGGCGCGGATCTGGGCACACCGACGGTTCCGGCACCTGAGGCCTTGCAGTACATGCGCGACACGCACAGCTTTGACGCGCTGGGTGTGCATCGCAGCGCCATGTATGAGCTATCGGGCGCAGGCGAGCCAGCGCAGATCAATGTGACCAGGATGACGGCGAGCATGTTTCCAGCGCTGAGCGTGAACCCGGCGATGGGGCGCGTGTTTACCAAGCAGGAGGATGAGGGCAAGAGCCAGGTGGCAGTGCTGAGCTATGCGACATGGATGAGCCGCTTTCATGGCGATCCGCGGGCGATTGGCGAGGCGATCGAACTGGACCGCAAACCGTACGAGATTATCGGCGTGATGCCGCGGGAGTTTGAGTTCCCACTGGTTCCGGGGCAACTGAACCGGACAGAGATGTGGGTTCCGATGAGCTTTACAGCCGGCGACCTGAAGAATGACTCGAGCTGGAACTTCCAGATGGTCGGACGGCTCAAGGCCGGTGTGAGCGCGGAGCAGGCGCGGCAGGACAGCGAGCGTGTGACGCAGGCGATTATGCGCGGCTGGCCGGCTCAGTATTCGAGCATACGGATTGACGCAAAGGTTGAACCGCTCGATGAGGACACGGTGGCCGCAGCACGTCCGCTGATCCGCACTATGTTTCTGGCGGTTGCAGTGGTGCTCTTTATTGCCTGCGCGAATCTGGCCGGGCTGCTGCTGGTGCGGGTGATCCGGCGGAGCCGGGAGTTTGCGGTGCGGCTGGCGCTGGGAGCGAGCGGAGCGACGATTGTTCGGCAGAACCTGATGGAAGCGCTGACGTTGAGCGTTATCGGAGGATTGCTGGGACTGGCGCTGGCTGCTGTTGCACTGAAGGCCGGCATCAGCCTGCTGCCGGAGACGCTGCCGCGCATCAACGCGATTGGGCTGGACTGGCAGGTGGTGGGTTTTGCGCTGCTGCTGGCGGTTGCGACCGGTTTTATCTGCGGGCTCGCGCCTGCGCTGGCCGCGGCAAAGACGGGCGTGAATGATGCTCTCAAAGAAGGCGGACGCACCGGCACGAGCGGTGCGCGTCACGCGCGACTGCGCTCGGCACTGGTGATTACAGAAGTGGCCGTGGCGCTGGTGTTGCTGGTGGGTGCGGGTCTGCTGTTGCGAAGCTTTGAAAAGCTGCGGCAGGTAGATCCAGGGTTCCGCGCAGATCACGTACTGACGGCGTACTACAGCTTGCCGAGCCAGCAGTACTCCACACAGGCGAGCATTGATGGATTTACTACAGCGGTGCTGGACAAGGTGCGGCAACTGCCTGGTGTGGAAGCGGCTGGTATCACGGGAGATTTGCCTGCGAGCGGCTCCGTGAATAACGCAGGCTTTGTGCCGGCAGGTTATGTGCCGCCTAAAGGTGGCAGCGGGTTGATCACCGCGTGGTCGACCAATTTGATTGGCGATTACTTTCAGGCCGCAGGAATTCCGGTGTTGCGTGGAAGAGCGTTTACAGAGGCGGACACAGCGGATGCGCCGATGGTGGTGATTGTGAACCGCACCTTTGCGCAACAGTACTGGCCGGGACAGGATCCAATCGGAAAGCGAATTCACCGGGGCACAACGCAGACTCCACTACCGTGGATGACGGTGGTGGGTGAGATTGGCGATGTGAAGCAGACCTCAATGGACGCGCCTGTTGTGCCGCAGTTTTATCAACCAGTGGCGCAGTTTGTGAAATCGATTGGGCAGTTTGCGCCGCCGGGAACAACGGTAGGCGATGGAGGCGCGATTGTGCTGCGCACCTCGCTGCGACCGGAGACGATGAAGTCCACGCTGATTGGAGCCATTCATACGATTGATCCGCAACTACCTCTGATGCAGATACAGACGATGGACCAGGTGGTGGAAGGAAGCCAGGCGCCGCGGAAGTTCAACACTGCGATCATTGCCAGCTTTGCAGGAGCCGCAGTGCTGCTGGCGCTGCTGGGAATTTATTCGGTGATTGCGTTTTCGGCGGCCATGCGCACGCAGGAGATGGCTATCCGGCTGGCGCTGGGCTCGCAGCGCTCGAACATTGTGCGGCTGGTGCTGCTCTCAGGCACAAAGCTGGCGGCGGCTGGATGCGGAATTGGCGTGGTGGCGAGTTTGTTTGCCACGCAGCTGCTCAAGTCGCTGCTGTTCGAGGTGAACCCATTGGATCCGGCGGTGATTGTATTGGCGGCGGTGGGGATTTTTGTGCTGGCGCTGGCGGCTTCGCTGGTTCCGGCACGGCGTGCGGCGGCGATTGAGCCAATGCGTGCATTGCGAATGGAGTAGTCAGGAGTATTGCGATGAGTCTGCTGCGAAACCTTCGGTTCAGCCTGCGCGTGCTGCGCAAAAGTCCGAGCTTCACGCTGGCGGTGGCGCTGACACTGGCGCTCGGCATTGGCGCGACAACAGCGATCTTCACGGTGGTGTACGCGACGCTGATTGCGCCCATGCCGTATCCCAACCCGGATCAGTTGGTGATGGTGTGGCTGAAGATCGACGGCCACCGCAACGGAGTTTCCGCGGGCGATTACATGGACTGGGTGCAACAGGGCCATGTGTTTCAGGGATTGAAGGCATTTACCGGAACCAGCTTCAACATGGCGGGCAAAGAGCAGCCGGAGATGATGCAAGGCCAATATGCCACGCCGGGATGGCTGGCCATGCAAGGGGTTGGCTTCCAGATGGGCCGCGACATTCTGCCCGAGGAAGGCGTGGACGGCAGGGATCACGTGGTGGTGCTGACCAACAAACTGTGGCAGCGGCTGGGCGCGGACCCGAATATTGTGGGCAGACAGATTACGCTCGACCAGAAGCAGTACACGGTGGTGGGCGTGTTGAAGCGGGGAATGGCAGACCGTCTTACCTGGCAAATTTGTGCGCCACTGGTGTTTCATCCGGCGCAACTGAATCACGATTTTCACTGGCTGAATGTGATGGGACGGCTTAAGCCGGGCGTGACGCTGCAGCAGGCAAATGCCGATATGCAGGCCGTGGCGACACATGTAGCCGCGGCAAATCCGAAATCGAATAAAGGTTACGGCGCCGGGGTAGAGCAGCTGCAGAACGACTTTGTGGACAACAACACGAAGCTGGCGCTGTGGCTGATGCTAGGCGCGACGGGCTTTGTACTGCTGATTGCGTGCGCGAACATTGCCAACCTGCTGCTGGCTCGCGGCACAATGCGTCAGCGCGAGGTGGCGATCCGCTCGGCGGTGGGCGCAACGAAACGGGATGTGTTTGTGCAGTTTGTGACGGAGAGCCTGGCGCTGGCGTTTGTGGGCGGCGTGCTGGGCATTGCGGTGGGTTATGCGATTCTGCGCGGATTCATCTACTTCTTCCCGCCGGACACGCTGCCGAGTGAGGCGGAGCTGCGGCTGAGCCTGCCAGTGTTGCTGGTTTCGATTGCAGCGACGACGCTGGCTGGTTTGCTGGCGGGCTGCGCGCCGGCGTGGTATGCCTCGCGCGTCGATCCTGCGGACGCGCTGAAAGAGGGCGGCCGTTCGGGCTCAAGCCGTGTGCGGCACAGGCTGCGGCAGGCGCTGGTGGTGGGCGAGTTTGCGCTGGCGCTTTCTCTGCTGGCGGGTGCGGGGCTGCTGATGCATAACTTCTGGAACTTAAACCAGGTGGATCTGGGAGTGCGCGTGGATCATGTGCTGACCCTCGAACTGCCGATGAACAAGGACCTGAACTGGCCGGCGGAAAAGATCACTTCCTACTATCAGCAGATTGTACGGAGCGTGGGAGCTGCGCCGGGTGTGGAGAGCGCAACGGCGGTGACGGGACTGCCGCTGCAGGGAACATACTTCGGGATGTCGTTCACCATTGTGGGCCAGGGCGACTACAACGACGTGTCGCAGCGGCGCAACACGGGCTTCCAGATGATTATGCAGGATTACTTCAGGACCTTCGGGATTCACCTGGTGCGGGGGCGCGCGTTTACGGATGCGGACGATGCGCAGAGCCCGCATGTGGCGGTGGTGAATGAGCAGTTTGTGCGGCAGTTTTTGCAGGGCAAAGAGCCGATCGGGCAGCGTGTGAATGTGGAGCAGCTTATTCCCGGCGTGCAGCAGCTGGGGCCTGTGCAGGCGTGGGAGATAGTGGGCGTGTTTCACGATGTGCGCGGCGGCGGATGGGATCATCAGCGGCCGGAGGTGGATGTGCCGTTCGCGCAGAGTCCGTGGACCGATGTGAGCATTGGTGTGCGCACTGTAGGCGACCCGGCAGCGATGACGAAGACGATTGCAGCGGCGGTGCATGCGGTGGACCCGACGGTTGCGCTCTCTGATGTGCAGACGCTTGAACAGGTGCGCGATGCGGATCTTGCCGGCGACCGGTTTGGCCTGGTGCTCTTCGGATTCTTTGCAGCTGTTGCACTGGCGCTTGCTGCGATTGGAATTTATGGCGTGATGGCGTATTCCGTGGGGCAGAGGTCGCATGAGATCGGGCTGCGGATGGCGCTGGGCGCAACGCGCAACCGTGTAGTGGGAATGGTGATGCGCGAAGGGCTAACGCTGGCCGCGATTGGATTGGCGCTGGGCTTTGTAGGCGCGTATTTTGTGGGTCGCGTGATGCAGGGAATGTTGTTTGGTGTGGCGGCGATGGATGTAGGCGCATTTTGCGCCGTGGGATTGCTTCTGCTGATTGCGGCGCTAGTGGCCTGTTATTTTCCGGCGCGCAAAGCGGCTTCGATTGAGCCTGTCCAGGCATTGCGGACGGAATAGGGGATACGGGAATGAATACCTTGATGCAGGACGTGCGCTTTGCGCTGCGGCAGCTTCGCAAGTCGCCGGGCTTTACGCTGACGGTTGTGGTGACGCTGGCGCTAGGGATTGGCGCAAATGCGGCGATCTTTACGTTGTTCGATCAGGCGCTGCTGCGGATGTTGCCGGTGGACAAGCCGAAGGAGTTGGTGCGCTTTGAGTGGACGGGCGCATTCAACGGCTCGGAGAGCAGCTTTGGCGGAGATCCGGATAACTACTTTTCGTATCCGATGTACAAAGACCTGAAAGAGAAGAATCAGGTTTTTACAGACATTCTGGCGACGGATCGCGTGGGTGCCGGCCTTTCATGGCATAACCAGGCTGAGGCGCGGGACGGTGAAACGGTCTCAGGAAATTATTTTCAGCTGCTTGGGCTACATCCGGCGGCGGGACGGCTTTTTACTTCGCAGGATGAGACCGCGAAAGATGCGAACCCCGTGGTGGTGCTGGGAAACGAATACTGGAAGGGACGCTTTGGCAGCTCGCGCGATGTGGTTGGCCAGACGCTGATGATTAATGGTCGCGCGTTTGAGATTGTTGGTGTGGCTCCGGAGGGCTTCGATTCCGCGATTGGCGGGTTCAAGCCAGCGTTCTTTATTCCAGTGACGATGTTGTACACGGTGCATCCGTGGCGCGGACTGCGCGATGACCTGAAGAACCACCAGGCGATTTACCTGACGCTTGTGGCACGGCTAAAGCCCGGCGTTACGCGCGAACAGGCCGAGGCGAGTCTTGCGCCGCTGTGGCACAGCCTGCGCGCCTATGAGCTGACGCTCTACAAGGAGCACAGCGAGCGGTTCGCAAAACATTTTGTGGATGAGTCGAAACTGAAGGTGATAGACGACTCGCAGGGATTTTCGCCGAATCGCGGCGACCTGAAGACGCCGCTGATTGTGCTGATGAGCATGGCGGGGCTGTTGGTAGCAATGTGCGCGATTAATGTGGCGACACTGCTATTGCTCAGGGCCTCTGCACGGGCACGCGAGATGGCTATGCGCTATGCGCTGGGCGCAAAGCGTGGACGGATTGCCGCGCAGTTGCTGATAGAAGGCGGACTGATTGGCCTGGTGGGCGCGGTGGCGGGACTACTGCTGGCTCCCACGGTGGCTCACGTACTGGTGAGCCTGATTACCAGTGCCGATCCGGGATCGGAGCCTTATTCTGCGCATATTGACGGAAGGATTCTGCTCTTCACTCTTGCGATTGCGCTGGTGGCGAGTGTGCTGTTCAGTATTGCTCCGGTGCTGCACTTCCTTAAGCCGAACCTCGCGGCAACGCTCAGGCAGAACTCGGGAACGGCGACGAAGGATTCACAGCGCTTCCGGAAGATTGCGGTGGGCGTGCAGATTGCGCTGAGCGTGATGCTGCTGGGCGGCGCGGGATTGTTTGTGCGCACGCTCGACAACCTGCGTAATACGAATGTGGGCTTTGCTCCAGATCATCTCTTGGAATTTTCACTGGACCCTGGCTCATCCGGTTACGCCGACAGCCATGTATCGCGCAGCGTGCAGGACTCGATTGAGGCGCTGCGCCGGATACCGGGAGTAATTTCAGTGGCGGCGACGACGGACCCTGAATTGTCGGGCGATGGCACCACGAACGGGTTCCAGGTGCAAGGTTATAAGGCGGGACCGGACGAAAACCTGGGCATGGAGTCGCCACAGGTTACGCCGGGATACTTTGCCACAATCAAACAGCCTTTGCTGGTGGGCCGCGAGTTTACCGATGCGGACCGTGTGGGCCAGCCGAAAGCGGCGATAGTAAATCTAACAATGGCAAAGAAATACTTTGGCTCGCCGCAAAATGCGATTGGACGGCAGATTACGGATGGCGATCCGGAAAAAGATGGATGGTCGACGATTGTCGGCGTGGTTGGAGACTCAAAGCATCTCGACCTGCGGACACTCCTGAAGTCCGCTGTGTATCAGCCCTATTTTGCGGACGAGCATCCGAACGGCGTGGAGATGTATCTACGGACGACGGGCGATCCGAAGAAGGCAGAAAGCGCCGTGCGACAGACGATTCATGCTCTGGATGCGGCACTGGTGGTGGATGGGCTGCGGACCATGGAAGAGCAGATGGACCAGGTTGCTTCTCATGAAGTGGCGCTGGCGTATCTGGCCATGGGTTTCTCAGCTCTTGCGCTGCTGATGGCGACAGTGGGGCTGTATGGCGTGCTGGCTTATTCCACCGAACAAAGAACGCGCGAGATTGGCGTACGACTGGCGCTGGGCGCACAGCGGTCGAGCGTGATCACGCTGGTTCTGCGCGAGATGGTGATTATTGCAGTGATTGCTACGGCTGTTGCACTGCCGAGCATAGTCATGCTGGCGCGACTGCTCAAGAGCCAGTTGTTTGAAGTGACGCCGGCAGACCCGGTGACGCTGATGGGCGCGGTGGCAGTGACGATGGGAATGGTGGCGCTGGCGGCGCTTTTGCCAGCGCGACGAGCCGCTGCCGTGGAACCCATGCGCGCGCTGCGGACAGAGTAGAAAGAGAAGTTTCTAGCTGTCAGCTCTTAGCTTTCAGCTCAACGATGGAAGAACCAGCAGGAGTGCTGCCCACACTTGCGACAGAGAGAAGCTGCAAGGATGGGGCACGGAAAATTTGTGGCGGGATAGACATGATTGATCTGAAGAATGTAGAGCGGAGTTATAAAACCGGGCACACCGAGACATGGGTGCTGCGGCGCGTTGGATTAACAATTCGTGAGGGCGAGTTTGTCACGATCATGGGACCATCCGGCGCGGGAAAGTCATCGCTGCTGAATGTACTGGCGCTGCTCGATGACGGATGGACGGGCGAGTTCTGGTTCGGCGAGACACCTGTGCATCGGCTCAATCGCAAGCAGAGAGCGGAGCTGGCGCGGCAGCGGATCGGGATGGTGTTCCAGAGCTATCACCTGCTCGACGATCTGACCGTGGCGGAGAATATCGACCTGCCGCTCAGCTACAAGAATATGCCGACGAAGGATCGCGCGGGAATGGTGGCGGAGATTCTGGATCGCTTTCAAATTGTGGCGAAGAAGGATCTGTATCCGAACCAGCTTTCCGGCGGACAGCAGCAACTGGTGGGCATTGCGCGTGCGGTGGTGCATGCGCCGCAGCTGTTGCTGGCCGATGAGCCGACGGGAAACCTGCACTCGACGCAGGCACGCGAGATCATGGAGCTTTTCCGCGAGCTGAACAAGCAGGGCACGACGATTGTGCAGGTGACGCACTCAGATGAGAACGCGCGCTATGGCTCACGGATTCTCGAGCTGCGCGACGGATGGCCCACGCGCGATGAACAGGTGCTTTCAGCCGCAACGGAGGCCCAGTGAAGGGAAGAATGATTTTGAATACTCATAAGAAAAATCTTGCGGCTGCGCGTTTGCAGGCCATCGCGGCAATTCTTTTGCTTGGCGCGAACCAGGCTTTCGCGGCGGTGCCTCAGCAAGCGCAAGCTGCGCAGTCCGGATCGCAGCAGACACAGCCGACACCCGATGCGCCATCCACCGCAACAACTGGCACTCCAACTCCCACGCTGGCGCAACAGGCGCAGCAATTGGCGCAGCAATCGATTAGTCCGCAACGGCCATTTCATGTGAGCATGCCACACTCGCATAACCCGATCGCGCCCTACCGGCCCAGCACCGTGCCTGAGCTGGATCTCAACAACTCGCCCCGCCTCGCGAACCTCATCCGGGATGGAAAGATCTATATTTCCTTGAATGATGCGATCGCGCTGGCGATTGAAGACAACCTCGACCTGGCCTCATTTCGCTACAACCTGCCAACAGCGCTCGCCGATCTTGCTCGCACCAAGGCCGGTGGCTCGACCAATGGCGTCAACACAAGCATCAGCAGCCCGCTGGGCGCCGTTGGAGGGTCTTCTGCCGGAGGCGGAGGAGCAGTTTCATCCGGAGCTGCGGCGGCCGGAGCCGGCGGCCTGGTGCAATCCACCCTGGGCGAAGGAACATTCGTGAATCCTTTCGATCCCGTGCTCACCGTCAAGGGCTACGTCGATCACACCAAGACGCAGGAACTGAATACGATTGTGGTGGGCGTTCCTCTGCTTGAGACGAACACGATTGCCTATACCACGCAGTACACCGAATATTTTCCTTCCGGTACAGGCATTCAGTGGACTCTCAACGGGCAGCGACAGACATCCAATAGTCCACTCAACATCGTGGACCCCTCGATTACGCTTTACTGGCAGGTTTATGTCGCGCAGCCCCTGCTTGCAGGGTTTGGTTTCGGCACTAACGAGCGATGGATTCGTATCGCGAAGAGAAACCTCCAAATCACCGACTATGCCTTCAAGGCGCAGGTCGTCGCCACGGTTACGGGAGTTGAGGATATCTACTGGGACCTGGTCAACGCCTACGAAGACGAACAGATCAAGGAGCGCTCGCTGGCCTATACCAACCAGACCCTGAGCGACGATCAGAAGCAACTCGAGCTCAAGGCCATCCCCGCCATGCAGGTGATGACCGATCAGGCAGCCGTGGCTGCCGCCGAAGGCAACCTTACGATTTCACGGACGAATTTGCGAGCCGCGGAGTTCTTTATGAAGAACGCGATTACCAAAGCAGATGATCCTACCATCGACGCAATGTCCGTGATTCCCCTGGATACCAAAGGCATATCTGATCCCAACGAAAGCAAGTCCATCGACGATCTCATCGCTGAGGCTGAGAAGAACCGGCCCGATGTCTCACAGGATCAGATCGGCATGCAAATTGCCCGGGAGAATCTGAAAGCTGTTAATAACGCTCTGCTGCCTCAGCTCAACGCGTACGGATTTTTTGGCGGAACCGGAAATGGCGGTCCGCTGAATCCTAACTGCAACCAAGGCCCTACTTATTGCACCACGACCCTTCCAAGCACTACGCCCGGCGTGCTGCAGGATGCCTTCAATTACTCTGCGCCCGAGTACCAGGTTGGCTTCACACTGAACGTCACGCTTCGCAACCGCATTCAGAAAGCTGACCAGTTCCGCGCTCAACTAGCGTTCCGCCAAAGCCAGATTGCCTACGAACAACAGAAGAAGACCATCCGCTTCGACGTACGCAACTCGCAGTTCGCTCTCCAGCAGGCACAGGGCCGCATTGAAGCTGCGCAAAAGGCCCGCGACCTGGCTCAGCGTACCTTCGACATTACCAAGCAGGAGCAGAAGCTCGGAGCAAAGTCCAGCGTTGACACGCTGATTGCCGAAAGTGCTCTGGCTATCGCCGAGTCGGCGCTTTACGTTGCGCAGACTCAGTATGAGAAGGCAAAAGTCGATATCGATCGCGCCACCGGAGAGACACTGGAACGGACGGGCGTCTCGATTGACGATGCAAAGGCGGGGATTGTAACGCATGCGCCGTAGAGCGTTGGCTGTATTCATTCGGGATAGAGCGCACTGCCGCTCTATCCTTGACTGGTACGGCGTTTCGACTGCCAACGTAAGACCGAGTGCTGTGGAGGCAAGTCATTTCAACTAACGGGAACAAGATTCGCGTGCTGGTTGCCGACGACCAGCCGCATATTCTCGAAGCGGTCGAGCTGCTGCTTGCTCCGCACGGAATTGCTGTACATTGCGTGCGGTCTCCTGAACTAGTGATGGAAGCGCTGAGCGAGCGCGACTATGATGTGCTGCTGATGGACCTGAACTATACGCGCGATACGACCTCCGGCAAGGAAGGCCTGGATCTGCTGGCGCGTATTCAGGAGTTCGACAAGCGGCTGCCTGTGATTGTGATGACGGCTTGGGGAAATATCGACCTGGCTGTCGAGAGCATCAAGCGCGGCGCACGCGATTTTGTGCAGAAGCCGTGGGAGAACGAGCGGCTGTTGAGCCTGATCCGCGTGCATGCAGAGCTGCACCAAGCTCTGCGAAGGGCTCGGCAACTGGAGTTGGAGAATCGGCTGCTGCGGGCTGAAGGTATGCCGGATTTTGTGGCCTCCGCGCCGTCGATGCAGCTTGTTCTGGAGCTGATTGCACAGGTGGGTCCTTCGGACGCGAATGTGCTGATCACAGGCGAGCACGGCACCGGCAAGGAGATTGTGGCAAAGCTGCTGCATTCCGCATCCCTGCGCGCGCGCATGCCGCTGGTGGCAGTGAACGCGGGCGGATTGCCGGAGGGAACATTTGAGAGCGAAATATTCGGCCACGTGAAAGGCGCGTTTACGGATGCGCGCACGGATCGCATCGGGCGGTTTGAGCTGGCCAATAATGGCACGCTATTTCTGGATGAGATTGCCAACGTTCCGCTGCGGCAGCAGGCAAAGCTGCTGAGGGTTCTTGAGACCGGAGAGCTGGAGCGAGTGGGCTCGTCGCAGACGCGACGCGTGGATGTGCGCGTACTGGCGGCGACGAATGCAGATCTGCGCCAAGAAGCTGTGGCGGGAAACTTCCGCGAGGATCTGCTCTTCCGGCTGAATACGGTGGAGATTCATTTGCCTGCACTACGTGAGCGGCGCGAGGATATTCCGCTGCTGGCGGCGCATTTTCTGGAGCGCAGCAGAACGCGCTATCGCAAGCAGATCACGGATTTCTCGCCGGCGGCGATGCAGGCAATGATGCAGTATGCGTGGCCAGGCAATGTGCGCGAGCTGGAGCATACGGTGGAACGCGCGGTTTTGCTTGCGCGTGGAGAGCAGATTGAACCGGCGAATCTCGCAATTGCTTCTTCGCGTCCGCAGGCTGGAAGCGCTGATACGATGAGCATCGAGGAGATGGAGGCGCAGCTGATTCGAAAAGTGCTTCGCCGCTGCGACGGAAATATTTCGCAGGCTGCCGAGGCGCTGGGACTGAGCCGCGCCGCGCTCTACCGCCGCATTGAGAAATATGGAATATGAGCGCAGGACGCGAAGCCGCAAAGCATACTCGGCGATAGGCCGGGTATGGCTCTACTGCGTGTGGCTCGCGCTGCCGGCGCTTGTCTTTGCGGGCATCCTGGTTGCGCAGGAGAAACTGGACATTTCGGAGTCGCTGCTGATCATAGGCTGCCTTCTGGTCTATCTGGGGCTGATGGCGGCAGCGCTGGTCGACACACTGGTGCGACAGTTGCAGACGCTCACGAATGTGATTGCATCGCTTCGCGAGGGGGACTACTCTTTCCGCGCGCGCGGCGCCAACTCGCATGATCCGTTAGGCGAGCTGGCCGGCGAAGTGAATGCGCTGGCCGATCTGCTGCAGGGCCAGAGGGTGCGCTCGCTGGAAGCGACGGCGCTGCTGGCGCGCATTCTCGAAGTAATGCATGCGCCGCTATTTGCGTTTGACCGAGACAATGTTCTACAGCTCATCAACGCTTCAGGCGCAGAGATGCTGGGCCGGCCCTATGCGCGCTGCTTTGGACGCACTGCGTCTGAGCTTGGTCTGGATGAGCTGCTGAACGCGCCGGATCAGACGATTCATTTGTTCGGAAACCGTTCCGCACGCTGGCTGCTGCGAAGAGCGAGCTTTCGTCAGGAGGGTGCGCCGCATACGCTGCTGCTGCTGGCCGATGTGAGCGTGCCGCTGCAGGAAGAAGAGCAGGCAGCGTGGAAGCGGCTGATCCGCGTGCTGGGGCATGAGCTGTCGAATTCGCTGGCGCCCATCAAGTCGATTGCTGGAAGCCTGTTGATGCGAGTGAATTCACTCCCAGCGGAAGAAGACATGAAACGGGATTTTCGGCGTGGACTGGGTGTGATGGAGAGCCGCGCTGATTCGCTGCATCGCTTTGTGCAGTCGTACCGGCTGCTGGCGCAGCTTCCGCCTCCAAAATTAAGTCGTGTTGCGCTGGGACCACTGCTGGAGCGTGTAGCGCTGCTGGAGCAACGACTGGCAGTGCAGCTGGACTCGGGTCCAGCTGTGACGCTGCTGGTAGATCCGGATCAGCTGGAGCAGATGTTTATCAACCTGCTAGCGAATGCGGTGGACAGCACGCTGGACAACAACAAACAGTCAGTGCGAGTTTCGTGGCGCATGGCGGACGATTCTGCGTGGGTCGAGATTGAAGACAGCGGACAGGGGATTGCGAATGCGGAGAATCTCTTTGTGCCGTTCTATACCACCAAGCCCAAGGGGAGTGGCGTGGGACTGGCGCTAGCGCAGCAGATTGCACGCGGGCATCGCGGAGAGGTGGAGCTGGTGAACCGCGAGGATGGCGCTGGGGCCAGGGCTACCGTGCGTTTGCCGCTGGAGTAGGCTAATTCAACACAAAACTATTTAGGCTGGTCCCATTTGTTCTTGAGCTGTTCAGCCTGCACTTGATCGAAGGTCTTTTGTGTATGCGGGCTCATGCTGTAGTCGCGCGCGGCAACGGGCCAGAGAGAAAAATCGCGGAGTGCGAGATGCTTTGGCACACCGTTGAGCGACTTGAGCGCGTCTTCAAGCTCAAGGAGCGCGCCACGGGAGAGAGCCAGCTCGTGTTCGTCGGGCTGGTAGATGGAACCGATGGCGTAATCGAGGAATGGCGTGCGGGTTTCTTCAATGTGGCAGCCGAGGATGTGCGCGATTGGCTTGCCTTCCGTGAAGCGGATGAGTCGTTCCGTGCTGGCTTGAAAGATGGCCATGTCGTGGATGTAGAGTCGGCCTGGGTAGAGGCTGTCGCCGGTGAGAAGAATGCCGGTATGACGGTCGTAGAGCGCGATGCTGGCGGTGTCATGGCCGGGGATGGGGATGACGTCGATGGGACGCTGGCCGAGATCGACGAGGCCATGTGCATCAGTTCCCTTTCCATCTGGACCGTCTGAGATTTGATAGAAGGATTTTTCGTCGGCAACTTTAGCGGGGACGAAGGTGATGGGAATGGCGGGATCATTCATTGCCTGCACGGCAGCGTCGCCCCAGGTGTGGTCTTCGTGCGAATGCGAGTGAGTGACAATGAGCGTGATGCTCTGACGATGATTGCGCTCAAGCCAATTGTGAATGGTGCGCTGGAGAGTAGGAACAAGATTGCCGTTGCGCGAGCCGGTGTCAAATATCAGAGCTTTGTCTTGTCCGAAGATGAGGTAGAGGAAGGGCTTTTCGTAGTCTGTGCAACCGGACTGGCGCACGATGAAGAAAGTGGGGTTGTACTCGTACACCTGCCAGTCGGGGACCTCCATGCAGTGCGGGCCAGCGGGCTGCCATTGGCGCGGAAGAACGCCGCGCTCAAGATTGCCGCCGTCGGGCTCGGGAAATTGCGCGTGAGCCACAATCGGCACGACAACAACCGCAAGTAGCAAAGAGAGAAATCGGAAGCGCTTCATCATAAGCCTCGCTTGAGACAATAAGGCCGCTCCTGAACGGGAGCGGCTTTGTTGTTGAAGTTTGTTATGCGATCAGGTCGTGGACAACATTGCCGTAGAGATCCGTGAGGCGGTAGTCGCGCCCACTGTAGTGGTAGGTGAGCTTCTGGTGGTCGATGCCGAGTTGATACAGGATGGTGGCATGAATATCGTGGACGTGGACGGGATTTTCGATGGCCTTCCAGCCGAATTCGTCCGTGGCACCGTAGGTGAATCCGCGCTTAAAGCCACCGCCGGCAATCCACATAGTGAAGCCGTGCGGATTGTGGTCGCGGCCATTGTGCGTCTGGCCACCCATGAAGCCACTGCCGACTTCGACGACGGGTGTGCGGCCAAACTCCGAGCCACAGACGATGATGGTGTCATCGTAGAGACCGCGCGATTTGAGATCCTTGATGAGCGCGGCAAAGGGCTGATCGGAATCGTGACCAGTCTTGCGGTGCATCTCGATGTCGAAGTGATGATCCCATGGATCGCCCCTGGCGTAGTAGACCTGCACCATGCGAACGCCGCGCTCAATGAGGCGAGCAGCAGTGAGGCAGCCACGCGCAGTTGAGCCCTCGCCATAGAGCTTGATCGTGGCTTCGGATTCCTTGCGGACGTCGAAGACATCAGGCGCTTCGGTCTGCATGCGGTAGGCAGTCTCCATGGAGCCGATGGTGGCCTCAAGCTGCGGATCGCGCACCTGGGCCTGGCCCATGTTGATCTGGTCGAGCTGCTTGACGAGGTCAAGCTCCTTGCGCTGCGCGTTCAGATCAAAGCGCTCATTGTGGATGTTCGAGATGAGCTTCTGCGGATCGAATTCGGACTTGTCGACGGCATCGGAGACGTAGGTTCCCTGATGAACCGGCGAGAGAAAGGCCGAGGACCAGAGCGGAGGGCCGACTGTGGTGGGCACATCCGGGCAGAGAACGACGAAGCCGGGAAGATTCTGGTTGAGCGAGCCGAGGCCATAAGTGATCCACGCGCCCATGGAAGGGCGGCCGGAAAAATTCGCGCCGGTGTTCATCATTTCAAGCGCAGGCTCGTGATTTGGAATCTCGGTGTAAACACTCTTGACGATGCACATGTCGTCGACGCACTCACCAAGATGCGGAAAGATTTCGCTGACCTCGATGCCGCTCTGCCCATATTTCTTGAAAGCGAAGGGTGACTTCATGATGTTGCCGGTCTTACGCTCGTGGGCGAGATCGCCGCCGGGCATGGGCTGGCCGTGGTATTTTTCGAGCGCCGGCTTGTAGTCGAAGCTGTCTATTTGCGACATACCGCCGTTCATGAAGAGGAAGATGACGTGCTTGGCCTTCGGCTTGTCGGTAATCATCCACGAAGGACGCTCACTCGGCGTGGTGGATGCAGCGCGAGCGAGCGACTGGCCCACCATGCTTGCCAGGCTGAGATAGCCGAAGCCGCAGCCCATGGTGCGTAGAGCATCGCGGCGTGTCATAGGTCGGCCTGAAGGGCGATGAATCATTTTCTTCTCCCCGGCGGCAGGCGATATGGCTGCCCACGCCGAATATCGTATCAGTTCACAAATTGAAACTCGTTTGAGCTGAGCAGCGCGCGCGTGTACTCATCCCACGCTGTAATCGGCTTATCGGCAACTTCATAGCCGGGCTTATCCGGCGTGGTTTTAAGAAACTTGAGGCCAAGGTCCAGCTCTTGCTGCGTGGGCTTGCGCTCAAAAATGTACTCGTAAACTTTGGCGATGCGCGCCTCATCGGTTGGCTCAGTGTGAACACGTTCCGCAAGTACACCGGACTGCTGATAGACGAAGGTGTTGTTCATGAAGTAGAGCTGCTGAAGCGGAACGTTCGACGAAAAACGTTGCTCCGAAGTGAAGCTGGGATTGGGAAAGTCGAAGACCATCAGGTAATTGTTCAGCCGGAAGCGGCTGACTTTGCAGAAGACGGTGCGCTGGAGGTTCGACTCTGAAAAATCCGAGGATGGGCCGGTGATTTGCTTGAGATCAAGATCGCCGGCGACGAAGAGAATGCTGTCGCGGATTTCTTCCGCGTCAAGCCGCACGCGGCTGAAATGCGAATAGAGCCGGTTGGCGGGATCTTTCTCGTGCGCTTCCGCGCTTTCATCCGCGCCCTGGCGGTAGACGGCCGAGAGTAGAATCTGTTTCTGCAACCACTTGATGGAACGGCCGTGGGCAACGAACTCCGCAGCAAGATATTCAAGCAGCGCGGGATTGGATGGCTTATCGCCCTGCGTGCCGAAGTTGTCCGGTGTGTTCACAATGCCTGTGCCGAAGTGCCACTTCCAGATGCGGTTGACGATGACGCGATCTGCCAACGCATGCGTGGCAATGTCATGCGCAAACTGGAGCCGTCCGCTGCCTTGCGAGTACGGCTGAGAGTTGACGGGCTGGAGGACAGTAAGGAAACCGCGCGGAACGGTTTCGCCGAGTGAATGCGGATTACCGCGCAGGTTGAGCTTGACGTCGGTGGCCTGCGGCTTGTCTGACATGCCGTTGACGTAAGGGAAGCCGGCATCTTTCAGCTCTTTCTGAAGCTCGCCGATCTTCTTCTGCTGCACGTCCATATAAGCCTGGAACTGCGGGCCGACGCGACGTTTGAGGCCCCAGCCGACGAAGAGCATGACGCCGGGCTTGAACTTTTCTTCCTCGTCACCGGACTGAGAGACGAAGAGATCAGAGTAGAGCTTGGCCTCGTCTGTGGGCAGGGCCTTCAGCTCAAGCTCGCAGCCGGGGCAGAACTGGTCGAAGGTGTCAAACTCACTGGGCTTGGCGTCAAGATAGCGATGCTTGGGCACGTCATTCTTGGCGCGGATGATCTCGTTCTGCTCGTCGATCTCCGCTGCTTTGGCGCGGACACGGACGACTGTTTTCTGAAAAGCCTCGGCGAGGACACGTGCCTGATCTTCCGTGCTGGTCGGCGAGGCAACCATCGCTTTCCAATCCTGCAAATATGAGTACGTATGATCTTTGGCGAGGTAGTCGACCCAGCGCTGCAGGAGCTCAGGATCGAGCTGCTTTTGCGAGGCGATCTGATCGACGGTCTTCTTGGGCTTGCCGGAGATGCTCCACGCAGCGGTCATGTAATCGGCTGACTGGATGGAGAGCGCATCGGCGAGCTGTTTGCTGAGGTTGGTGGTGTACTCGCGCAGATTGCCCTGGAGCTTGGCGGCTTCGAGATTCTTCTTGTCGAAGGCCTCGGCGGATGCGGGCGATTCGACTGGATACTCCTTATAGGTAGAGCTGGCGAAGATGCTGACGATCTTGTAGTAGTCGCGCTGGGCGATGGGATCGTACTTGTGATTGTGGCAGCGGGCGCAGGCGACGGTGAGACCGAGAAGCCCGCGGGTAACAGCGTCTACGCGCTCGTTGCGCTCATCGGCACGGCCCTGGATAGGCTCGGCCTGATCCCAAACCCACGGACCGGCACCGAGATAAGTGGTCGCGACAAGATCGGCTTTGCGCTCAGTGTCGGATTTGGTGGGTACAAGATCGCCTGCGAGCTGGAGAGTGACGAACTTGTCGTACGGCACGTCGTCATTGAAGGACTGAATCACCCAGTCGCGGTAACGCCACGCACCCTGGAAGGGCATGAAGCCGCGCCCCTTGGGGTCGAGGCCGCGCACGTCGTCCTCGGCATAGCGCGCGACATCGAGCCAGTGGCGTCCCCAGCGCTCGCCATAACGCGGCGAAGCGAGCAGGCGATCGATGACCTTCTCCCATGCGTTGGATGATTTGTCATTGAGGAACGAATCGACTTCAGCCTGCGTGGCTGGAAGGCCGGTGAGGTCGAAGGTGATGCGACGGATGAGAGTGCGGCGATCGGCTTCCGGAGCGGGATTGAGATCGGCAGTGTGCAGGCCCGCGAGGACGAAGTTGTCGATGGGGGTGCGCGGCCAATGATCGTAGCGCTTGTCTTCGATAGGTGGGGGCGCGATGGGCTTAAGCGGCAGGAAGGACCAGAAGCCGCGCTGCTGATCTGTGATCAGGCCGGTTTTTGCGGTGGGATTTCCCGCAGTGACTGTTGATGCATCAGGCCAGGGTGCGCCAATTTTGACCCACTGCGTGAGAGTAGCAACGTCAGCCTCTGAGAGCTTGCCGCCCTTTGGCATTTTGAGCTCGCCTGACTGGCGGACTGCGAGGATCAGCAGGCTCTTGTCGGGATCGCCGGGAACGATGAGAGCGCCATGTGCGCCGCCCTTAAAGAATGCTGCTTTCTGATCCACGCGCAGACCGCCTTTGGCGGTATCGTCGTGGCAGTCGTAGCAACTATTGGCAAGAATTGGGCGGACTTTGTTCTCGAAGAAGTCTGCGTCAGCGGCGGTGGAGTGCACGGAGGGCACTACGACCTGCTTGAACTCCACCGCGGCGCCAGGATTCATGTTCTGAGTGGCCACCTGCGGTGGGGCTGACTGCGCCTGTGGCGCGGGCACCTTCATTCCGTCTGAGGCGGCTTGCGATGTAGAAGTTGATGCGGCTGCAGGAGCGGGATCGGCACCGACGGCGCCGGCTTTGACCCAGGCGACGAGATCTGCCACGGCTGCGGGATCAAGCGGGCGCTTGGGCGGCATCTTGAGATCGCCCGAGCGGCGCACGGCTTGTATCAGGAGGCTCTTGTCAGGATCACCGGGGACGATCGGAGAGCCGCTTTCGCCGCCCTTCATGATGGACGCGTAGGAGTCGAGACGCAGGTTGCCTTTCGCGGTTTCATCGTGGCAGTCCAGGCAGTTGGTGGTGAGAATGTCCGTGACGCGAGTGGTGTAGAACTGCTTCGATGCGGGATCAGGTTTAGGGTCATCCTTGCGCGCGGCAGCCGACACGGTTCCTGGAGCAGCGATTACGATGCCTGCGATGGCCACGCATGCGCCGCTGAAGTAAACGAACCGATTCGTAAGGCGATTCATGCGTGACAGCCCTCTTGCGCTGGCGGCTGCGTGCGGTACCTGGAGGAAGAGGCGAAGGCGACCCTTTCCAGAAACTCATGCTGCTCGCGAAACTCCGCGCTGTTACAACGCTGGGCAAAGGGCAATTGCGCAGTGGGAAGCTGCTGCGCAACCAGCACATTGCTCTTTTCGGGCTCCTCGTCGCGGTGACGCCCAAGCACAATCAGTGTAGTACCAAGGAGTAGTGCTTCCGTAGTGTTGTGCGTGACAAAAACGACGGTGGGACGCGATTCGGCCCAGATGGAGTGCAGCAGTTCCTGAAGGCTGGACCGCGTGGACGGGTCGAGCGCGCTGAAGGCTTCGTCAAGGAGCAAAACCGGGGGCTTCATGAGCAAAGCTTGCGCGATGGCTACGCGCTGCTGCATGCCGCCGGAAAGCTGATACGGATACTTCTTCATGTCCTGCGGGCGCAGGCCCATGCGGGTAAGTGATTGGATGGCTTCCTCGCGCAGCTCGCGGCGGAATCGCCAGAACGACGGAGTGAGGCGGCCAAGCAGGCCGGCGCGCGCATTCTCAGGGCCGTACATCACATTTTCAAGCACAGTGCGGTCCGGAAAGAGAGAGTACTTCTGCGGCACGTAGCCGGTGCGGGAGTCAATGCGCTTGACGGGCTTGCCGTCCACGATGACTTCGCCAGAGGTAGGGAACTCCTGGCCGAGCATGAGGCGAAGCAGGGTACTTTTGCCACAGCCTGTTTCGCCAAGGAGAACGACAAACTCGCCGGCGGGTATTTCGAGGTCGATATTGGCGAGGACTGTTTTGGTGCCCTCTTTGCCTGCGGAGTAAGCAACGCCAACTTTTCGTAGAGAGATTTCAACACGAGCGGCTTCTGTGGCGCGGGCAGGCGCAATCGCTGCGGCCGGGGCCGGAGCGAGATGGGCCGGACTCAAGGTCACAGGGGCTGATACCACGGGTGTAGCCTCCGGTTGGTAAAGCGCAGGATTGCGTCGGCGAGAAAGAGCAGCAAAGCCACCCACAGGACATAGGGAAGGATGATGTCCATGCCCATGTGGCGGCGCATGAGGGCAATGCGGTAAGCGAGACCGTCCGTGGCGGCGATCATTTCACCCGCGAAGAGAAAGAGCGCGAGCGGCTTAAGGTTGAGCCGAACGCTATTGATGATCTGCGGAAGCACCTGCTTGAGCACGATGCGATACGTGACATCGATGTCCGAGGACTTGAGCGTGAAGGCCTTGACAATCTGCTCACGGGGGACGCCTTTAGCGATGTTGAAGGTGTCGAGGATGAGCGTAGGCGCAACACCGATGACCATCAGCGCGATCTTGGACCACTCTTCGATGCCGAAGACAATAAACAGAATGGGAAGCAGCGAAAGCGCGACAATCTTGTCAAAGAAAGTGACGAAGCGCAGGCAGAGCGCGCCAAAGTAAGGAAAGACCGCCATGTGCAGGCCGAGCAGGATGGCGGGAATGAGCAGCACAAGCGCAATGAGGAAGCGCTTGCTGCTTGAGAGCGTGTCCTTCCATAACATGCTGTGGCTGAAGCGCTCGATGAGCGGCGCGTTGGCGTCGACTGGGTCGTCTTCTTCTGCGGATTCAAGGGCAGCGGATTTGATGCCCTGGATGAGCTGCTGCGCGGAGGGCACGACGCGGTCTTCGGGGTTTTCTTTATGGCGCGCGATGGAGAACTGCGCGTAGAGTGCAATGCCGACGGCAAACAGTATCCAGCCAAGTGACTGCGTCCACAGGCGCGATGGACGCACCTGGATGCCTGCGAGGTCTGCTGGATGGAATGCCGTGTTCATTGCTTCATAACTTTCCCTGCGCTGCCATCTGCATGTATGTGGCGTCCATGCGGAGACGGACGCGTTCTTTCTTGCCCTGCACGCTGCCGTCCGGATAGAGAATGGCCACATCATCAACGGACTTGATGTTCTGACCCAGCAGCGCATGGCGGAAACAGAACTGGCGGACGAGGTCCATCTTCTGCTTCAGCGCGGCGTCCGTGGCAAATTTGGCCGCGGACTGCGACGAAGAGAACAGGAACGTGGTCTTGAGCTGCTCTTTGTACGACGCAACGGTGTCATTGGAGGCTGCGGCGCTGCCGCTGAGAGCCTTTGCAGTGTCAGGACCGGAGCCGGTGAGCTGGGCCACCGTCTCATACCATGCGCCGGTGATGGCCTTGGCAAACTTTGCGCCGGAGCCGTCAGGACGATTGAGCACTTCGCTGCGGACGACGAGCAGATCCAGAATTTCTCCGGGGATTTTAGAGGAATCAAAGAGTGGCTTGACTCCTGAGTCCTGCGAGAGAATCTCCGAGACGAGCGGCTTCCACGTGACGGCGACCTGGTTGCCTTTATTACCCAGGTAGGCGCCCACGATGTCCGAGTCCGAGGTATTGAGCAGCTTGAGTTTCGGGAGTTGGCCTTCGAGACCGTTCATCACCATGGCGCGCTCCAGCAGATACTCAGAGACGGTCTTCTGGACGAGCAGAATTGGCTTGCCGGGGAGCTGGGACAGGCTCAGGTTGTTGCGCGCGAGTACGGCGTCATTGCCATTGGAGTAGTCGCCGATGATGATGGAGGTGGAATCGACGCCGGCGGCGGCTGGCATGTCGAGGGCTTCCATGTTGGTCATGGTGCAGGCGTCAATATTTTTCGCCACAAAGGCATCGAGCGAGGCGGCGTAATCGAAGCGCTGAACCTTGATGACGATGCCATACTTGTCAGCCCACTTCTTGAGGATGCCGGAGCGCGCCATGTAGAAGTAGGGGTTCCAGCCGGCGTACACGGACCAGCCGACAGTGAAGGTGGGAGGCGCGGCGTAAGCCCTGGGCGCGCAGAAGAGGACAAAGAGGAGAACAGGGAGAAACACGGCGGCAAGAATGCCGCTGGAGAGAGACCGACTGCCTGAAAGAATCCGGTACAAATCCTTCCACCTTTAGCTTTTGAGATGGCCTTTGTCTTGACGGGCTTGCGTGCGAATACTGCCGGGGCGAAAGTTCAGGAACTGTACCCCAAATTTACTCCACTGCCAGGGCGCTCACGGGCCTCATTCAACTTATTTATGTGATGGATAAAACAATAACGCTGCATGTATAAGTACCGCATAAACATTATGAAATTCATGATTTCTGGCGTTATCCCAGGGCAGCGCGGAGGGCTTACAGGGCGGCCTTTGCGGTCCGCAGGGCAGGATAAAGCTGTTCCGTGCTGTTGGTGGCAATCTCAAGGAAGGCATGCGCGGCGTGCGTCAGTGTCCGGTCTTTGCGGAAGATGAGAGCCAGTTCGCGGCTGATCCTCATACCTTCGACTTTAACTACCTTGAGCAAGCCGCCACGGACGTCATCGTCGACATTGGCGCGGGGAAGAAAACCCATGCCGAGGCCGGCGGCGATAAGACGTTTAAGCAGCTCACTCGAATCGACTTCCATCGCAACGCGGGGTTGCGCGTCAAAGCTTTCAAGGAAGTTGTTGAGAAGCGTGCGCTGCCTGCCCTGCTTGAGCAGCAGCATGGGAAACTGAAGCATCTCATCCACCTTGATGGTACTGCGCGTGGCCAGCGGATGCGCGGGAGAGACGGTGAGCACGATCTCATCGCGGTGGATGCACTGGACGGTAAGGCGCGGATCTTTGAGGGGCGTGGAGACGATGGCAAAATCGACTTCGCGGTTGACGACCATTTCGATGGAACGGAGGTGCTCCGCGCGCACAATGCTGAGATTCACGCGTGTGTACTGCTTTTTGTACTCGGCAAAGACCGGCGGCAGGATGTAGAGGCTTGTGGCCTCGCTGGCCGAGACCGACACCTCACCGCGCGCGGAGCGGTAGAGCTCATTGACGGCCACGACAATGTGGCTGTGGCACTGGAGGCAGTGCTCAGCAAACGGCTCAAACAGACGGCCTGCCGCGGTGAAGGTAACCTTACCCCCATCGCGATCGAAGAGGCGCGCGCCCACTTCTTTTTCAAGCGAGCGGATCTGCGCGGAGATGGCCGGCTGCGTCACCCCGAGCTTTTCCGCGGCGCGGGAGAAGCTTTTGAGGCGGCAGACATGCAGAAAGGTTTTGAGCTGTTCAAAGTCCATGAGTCACGTCCGTTTGATATGCCGCTTGTTCGCGGCGGATTCGAGTTAAAACAAAAACGAATGGCCGTCCAAAATCGGAACCGCAGAGAGCGAAATTTTCGTGTTCAGATGGGACAATGCACACATAGGAGACAATTGTTTTCAACTCCATGATCTTCCGAGCCATCTCGCGCCGCCTTCCTGCGTTTCTGGTTGCATCTTTGCTCGTCGCTGCTTCCGTGGCGTTTGCTCAAAAACCGCCCCAGGAAAAGCCTAAGGAAAAGGAAAAGCCAAAGCAGACCATTTACGACTTTTCACTCGTCGGACTTGACGGCAAGGTTGTTTCTCTTTCCGCTTACAAGGATAAGGTGGTGCTGCTCGTGAATCTTGCCAGCCAATCCGTATATCGCAGCCAGATTGATGCACTGAGCGATCTGGCGAAGAGCTACGAATCTCAGGGTCTCGTCGTTCTGGGCATTCCGTCGGCCGAGTTCGGCGGGCAGGAACTGAAAGATACTGCCGCCGTTCGCACGTATTACCTCGATAACGCCAAAGTCACGTTCACTGTCTTTGCGCCAGCCACGCTGACCGGCGTCAATGCTGTTCCGCTGTACCACTTCCTCACCGATCCCAAAGAAGGCCTGCCCGGCGGCGAGTTGCACTGGAGCTTCACCAAGTTCCTCATTGGCCGCGACGGCAAGCCGCTGGCGCGGTATGAGGTAGGTGAGGACCCGGCCGATATCGACTTCCACGTGCTGGTCGAAAAAGCTCTTGCCGGCAAGCTGAAACCGCATGGCGGAAAGAGTGAAGAGAAGGGTGGCGGCGACGATGATGATGACGATGGGCCTTAGCTTTTTGTAGCGATATACCTCCTCCATCCATTGAGATGTGTAATCTCCTCTGCGCCTTCAAGTCCTGCTGGCTCACAGAGAAAGCCTTTGACGAGAGAGCCGTCAGCGAGACGCACTGTGCCAAGCCCGAGCGGCGGCGGAATCAGATTTAAAAAGCTGCCGACGGTTTCCTCCGGCATGGCCCATACCTCCACTTCTATGCCTTCACCACCAAAGCCGGGTGAATAGACAAGTCCAGGCTTGGGCGGAGTGGTGTTGGCAAGCGCGTAGAGACGGTAATCGCCGTGCGTACGTGTGGCCTGAATAAGCCGCGCCTTGCGTTGCGTGAGCTGCCCGTTGAGCGGCTGGCCAGCGAGATGCGCGCCGACGACGGTCATGAAGATGCAGCCGTTGGGAGCGGCATTCGTTGCGACAGGAGGCGTTGCGGCCAGTTCACGCGAGCTGCCGCCGAGAGTTTGGGAGCGCGCGCGATGCAGGCGATCGGCGACGCGGAGAAGACCCTCGTCTGTAAATGCCTGGCCCACAAGCGTGACGCTGAAGGGAAGGTTGTCGGTCTTGAATCCGGCAGGAACAGCAACCGCAGCGAGATCGAGCAGGTTGACAAAGTTGGTGTAGTAGCCGAGGTTGGTGTTGAGCTCAATGGGTGCGGCCTGAACCTGTTCGATGGTGTAGTGCGTAGCCGCGGTGGGCAGAAGCAGGAAGTCGGCCTGCTGCCAGATAACAGCCGTCTCGCGGCGCAGAGATTCAAGCTCGTAGGTAGCGTCAAAGGCTTCCACGGCGGTGTATTTTGCCGCGCCGCTGATGATGCCGCCAACAGTGGGATCGACAGTATCGGGATCGGTTACGAAGAAGTCTTTAAGCGCGGCAAGACGCTCAGCGACCCAGGGGCCTTTGTAGAGCAGGCTGGCCGTGCTGCGGAAAGGCGTGTAATCAAACTCGATGGGTGTGCCGCCCAGTGCGGCGAAAGCGTAGACCGCAGCTTCGTACTGAGCAGCTGATGCTTCATCGCCGAAGAATTCGCGGGATGCGGCATTGAGGACGCCAAAGCGGAAGCCGGAGGTTAATCCACTCCAAGGCGTCGCGCCTTCGCCGGGACGCGGTGTACGCGAATACGCATCATCAGCGTCGAATCCGCACGCGACGGCGAAGACACGCGAGGCATCAGCGCAGGTTTCGGCAAAGATGGTGGCGCAATCGAGCGTGCGGCAGGCCGGAAGCAGACCATTTGTACTGAGCAGACCGCGCGTAGGCTTGAGGCCCACGAGATTGTTGAAAGCTGCGGGGACGCGGCCCGAGCCTGCAGTATCTGTGCCTAATGAAAAGCTAACCAGCCCGCTCGCGACGGCAACAGCGGAGCCAGAGCTGGAGCCGCCAGAGATATGTTTCGCGCTGAAGGCGCTGGAACAGATGCCGTAAGGCGTGCGCGTGCCGACAAGGCCAGTGGCGAACTGATCCATATTGGTTTTGCCGATGAGGATTGCGCCGGCATCGAGAAGCTTTTGCACAATGGTCGCGGTCTTTTCAGGCGTGTGCGCAAAGGCTGGACAGGCCGCGGTCGTTGGGATCCCTGCAACGTCAAAGTTGTCCTTAACGGCAAAAGGAATTCCGTACAGCGGAAGCTTGCGGGCGGCTTCATCTGCTTCAAGCGCGCGGGCGCGAGTGATAGCTTCTTCGCGCGGAACAAGGGAAATCCAGACTGGGCGCTCGCCCATGCCCTCTATTGCATCGTAAATCCGCGCCACTTCCGCACTTGGCGTGAGCGTTCCGGCGCGGTAGGCATTTTCAAGCGAGCTGATATCCATTTCGTTTCCTTTTGTAGAGCATCAACACGAGGCGCAAACAATGGCGAGCTGCTGGCCAGCACTCACCATCTGGCCGGGCTGGCAGAGAAGCTGCTGAACCACGCCGGAGACCGGTGCGGAGATTTCCATTTCGATCTTCATGGCATCGAGCACGATGAGACGCTGCCCTGCCGTAACGCGCTGACCGAGTTCTGCTGCCACCTGAAAAACAGAGGCCGTCATGGGCGCGTGAACGGCTTCGCAGCCCTCAGGCACGGTGAGCTCGTCGGCGCTCGATCCCGGCATATCGACCAGCGCGGAGCCGTAATCGAGCTGGCCGTTGATGTGCCAGCGCTCACGTTCTTCATGGAAGGAAGCCATCTGCGTTTCCTTGAAGGCGGCGATGCCGGGTTGATTGGCGCGAAGGAATTCTTCGTAGGCCGGCACTGAAAATTCAGTCTGCTCGATGCGCGGATTGAAGCGACCGTTGAGAATGTCGCGGCGCAGCTCGGTGAGCTCTTCCGTGGTGACAGGATAGAAACGAATCTGGTCGAAGAAGCGCAGCGACCACGGCGTGCCTTCGGCGAACGTGGGCGTGACGCGATGCGTGTTCCACACCTGCACCGTGCGGCCCACAAGCTGGTAGCCGCCGGGGCCCTCCATGCCGTAGACGCACATGTAGGCGCCACCAATGCCGACAGCGTTCTCCGGCGTCCAGGTGCGGGCAGGGTTGTACTTGGTGGTGACGAGACGATGGCGAGGATCAACGGGCGTGGCGACGGGCGCGCCGAGGTAAACATCGCCGAGCCCAAGCACGAGATAGCTGGCTTCATGCACGATGCGATGCACTTCATCGACGCTGCTGAGGCCGTTGATTCGGCGGATGAACTCAATGTTGTCGGGCAGCCATGGAGCATCAGGGCGCACGGCCTGACCATACTTAGCCTGCGCAAGCTGCGTGGCGGGATCGTTCCACGAGAGCGGCAGATGCACGATACGCGAAGGCACGGCAATCTGCGGGCTTTCAGGTAGCTCCGCATTGAAAGACTCTATGGCGGCAAGGAGCTCTTCGCGGTGGAGATTTCGGCTGTCGTAGTGAATCTGCAGACTGCGTACGCCGGGCGTGATGTCGAGAATGCCCTTGAGTTGAGCGGTACGGAGCTTTTCTTCGAGAAGATGTACGCGAAATCGCAGGCCAAGATCGAGCTGGCGCGGACCGTATTCAATGAGGAGGTATTTGTCGCCATCGGCACGGGCGACGAGAGTGGGCTGCGGCGCTTCGATGGTGCGGAGGATGGCAGGCTCAGGCGTAGCGGGAGAAGGCAATTGCGGCGCAGAGCCTTCCAGCGTGGTGATGAATTTTTCGACAGCTGATTCAAGAGCTTCCGCCTGCACAAGGGTGATGCGACGAAAGCGCACAGTATCGCCGGCCTTAAGCTGGCCCATTTTCCAGCGCTCAGCTTCGACAATGATTGCTGGGCACACAAAGCCGCCCAGGCTGGGGCCATCCGGGCCAAGCAGAATGGGCATGTCGCCGGTGAAGTCGATGGAGCCGACGGCATAGGCGTTGTCGTGAATATTTGAGGGATGAAGGCCGGCTTCACCGCCATCTTTGCGCGCCCACTCAGGCTTTGGTCCAATGAGACGCACGCCGGTGCGATCCGACTGGTAATGGACCTTCCAGTCAGTGGCGAAAAGCATGTCGATGTCGGCGGGAGTGAAGAACTCCGGTTCGCCATGCGGCCCGTAGAGAACGCCGATTTCCCACTCGCGGCTGTAATGGAGCCTTTGCTCCGGCACAAGTCCAGGCAGTTCTGTGATTGAAGCTGCAGGTAGAAAATGAACCAAGTCTCCTGCACGTAGAGCGCGGCCTGCGTGACCTCCAAAGCCACCGAGCATGAAGGTGCCCTTGCTGCCGAGAAAACCGGGCGCATCGATGCCGCCGGCAATGGCTAGATACGCACGCGAACCAGCACCCTTGGCCGCGCCGACGCGTAGAACAGAGCCTGCCTTGACAGGAAATGCCTGCCACATCGGCGCCGATGCGCCATCGACAGTTGCGCCCATCTCCGCGCCGGTAAGTGCGATGACAGCATCCGCATCAAAGCGCAGCTTCGCGCCCATCGTGGTCATTTCGAGCGCGGCAGCCGATTCATTGTTGCCGACGAGGCGGTTAGCCAGGCGAAATGCCAGCGCGTCCATGGGGCCTGAAGGCGGAACGCCGACATGCCAATAGCCAAGCCGTCCGGGGAAATCCTGTACGGTGGTCTGCATTCCGCCATCGAGCACTTCAAAAGCCGTGCGCGTGACGGGCAAGGTGCTGAGAAATGCGGTGGTCATTGCTCCGGATGTAAATATCTCGGAGGCTGCAACGGACCGCAGGTAACGGAGATTTGTCTCCGTGCCGTAGAGCTCAGTCTGCGCCAATGCCGCTTGCAGCTTGCTCACCGCCTGGGCACGATCCGTACCCGTAACGATGATCTTGGCAATCATCGGATCATAGAACGGCGTGATTTCGGTTCCGTTCTCAACCCAGGTTTCAATGCGGACATCTGCAGGAAAGCTGACCTTCGAGAGCTTGCCGGGCGCCGGTTGAAAATTCTTTGCGGGATCTTCCGCATAGACGCGGGCTTCAATGGAGCAGCCTGTCGGCGTACCGGCAAAGGTGTCGAGAGCGGGCAACTCGCCGGCGGCTTCACGCACCATCATCTCGACGAGATCGAGGCCGGTGACTTGCTCCGTGACGCCGTGTTCCACCTGGAGGCGCGTGTTGACTTCGAGAAAGTAGTAAGCGCCTGTGTCAGCGTCGTAAAGAAACTCCACGGTGCCCGCGTTGGCATAGCTCACAGCCTGGCCCAGCAGAATGGCGGAGCTGCGAATGGTATCGGCAATCTTTGGATCGAGGCCGGGTACGGGAGTCTCCTCAATGACCTTCTGATTACGGCGCTGCGCGGAGCAGTCGCGCAGGCCAAGCGCGAGCACGCCGCCTTCCCCATCGCCGAAGATCTGCGCCTCGACGTGCTTGGCACGGGAGACAAATTTTTCGAGAAAGACACTGCCATCGCGAAAGCTGTTCTGGCTGAGGCGGACAACGCTCTCATACGCATCGCGGAGCTGGTCCGGCGCGTGGCAGACGCGCATGCCAATACCGCCGCCACCCGCGGAGCTTTTCAACATGACAGGGAAGCCGAGCTTGTCTGCTTCCGCCAGCGCCTCTTCCAAGCCGCTCAGTACGCCAGTGCCAGGCAAAAGCGGAACGCCGCACTGCTGCGCGATGGCGCGTGCCGTGTGCTTGAGCGCAAAGGCCTCAATCTGGGGTACACGCGGGCCGATGAAGGCAATGCCGCGTGAGGCGCAGGCGCGAGCGAACTCGATGTTCTCACTCAAGAAACCGTAACCGGGATGCACAGCCTGCGCGCCGGTCTGCTCGGCAGCGGCAAGGATTTTATCGACGGCAAGATAGCTCTGAGCAGGCGCGCCGGGGCCCACAAGTACTGCTTCATCCGCATCCAGTAAATGACGCGCATCGCAGTCGGCCTCTGAATAGACCGCTACAGAAGCAATGCCCATGCGGCGCAATGTGCGGATAATGCGGCAAGCAATGGCGCCGCGATTGGCCACCAGGACCTTACTGAACATGTTGCTCCCAGATTTGTATTGCTGCTTTTTCCAATTTCTTTCTTGTCCTATGCGACGGCTACAGAAAATAAAACTCGGTGAGCAGGAATCCGCGCGCGTTTTCGCGGCATTGGGTGCGGCACGGGTCATCGGTGCGCGGGGGGGGAACGCGGCTGATGCTCAGCTCGACGGGTTTGGGTGCGTACTTTGGCTCCGGGTCCAGCGGATGCGGGCAGGTGTTCAGAATCATCAGCGTGTTCATCTCCGCGCGCAACTCCACGTAACTTCCTGCAGGCGAGTTACCCGACGCAAAGTGCATATCGCCCGCCTCATCCACCGCGACCTTGCTGAAGAAATTCACCGTGGCGTGCAGATCGCGCGGGCCCATGCCGTATTTGCCCAACTCGATGGTCATGCCGTCGCGCGCATTCTGATGCCAGTCATTGCGCGCCTGCTGATAGGTGAGCTTGCCATATTTCTTTTCAACCAGCGCGGCGTTCGAAAGGCCGGCCAGCGGATCATGCCAGCCAACCGAGTCGTCGGTAATCGAGCAGAGAATGCGCCCCATGTCGGAGTAGAGCACGTGGCCCTTGGTAAGACGCGCCGTATGCTGCGCCTTCAGCGTGTCAGGCAGGTTGAAGCGCTCGGCGGGCAGCTCAAAGTTGAGGAAATATGCTGCCACATTCGCTCCGCCTTCAAGATCGATAATGCGCAGCGCCGTGCCCCGCTTCAGCACGTGAGACCATGTGGCCCCGCCGGGTAGAACTTCACTGCAAAGAACGCTGGACTCCACCATGGATGCTACTCCCTGCCTCTGATGACCTGTGATGGAAACCGAGATGCGTAGACGGCTCCCTGCGCATTGCGAGTGCGGCTGGCTGAAAATACGCCGTTCCGCTGCTGACAGGGCCTGCATGTTTTCGGTTTCCGCGCTTTGCAGACACGTACGCTATGCCCGAAAACGGGATTCGCGAACAAATTTGTCTGCCTGGGTGGAGAAACGCCTGCCGGCAAATCAACTGACCGGCTACGCCTCCTTAAAGAGAGGGAGGGAAAAGGGACGGCGGACCGCAGCACACATCCATGTGATTGATGCGCAGTTGCACCTTGATTGAGGTGCGCCGGATTGAGCGCCGCGTAGTCACCTGCCCAGAGCCTAGCATGATGGCTGGACGTCGTAGAACGGGAAAAACGCGCTTCCTTACGCCGTCTTTAGAAGAGGCGCATGCTTTGCACTCGCAGTGGTGCGAAACAGCAACGCCCGCACCGGATCTGGGTGCGAGCGTTGCTGTCGATCAGAAAAGAGTTAGTAGCGGCGAGGACCGTAGAAGATCTGCACGCCGTGGCTGTAGCCGGCTGCAAAGGCCCGGCGATAGGAGTTAATCATATTCGGAGGAACCGGAAAGGCCGTCTTGCGCATGTACTCGTCGCGATTGTTCACATTCGGCCTGCGGCCGTTCTCACGGTCTTTGCGAGCTCCGTGAATGCCTTCCTGATAAGCGCGGCGCTGGATGTCGTCTCTGTAGCTTCCCGGAGCGTTATCCCATCCTGGGCGCAACGGTGGAGGCGGGCCATACGGATTCGGTGGAGGCGGTCCCTGAAACGCATGAGCGGCTGAGGCACCGGTCAAGGCGAGGGAAAGTGTGAGCAGAGCAGCACCAAACATCTTCATCTTCATAGCTGGTCAAACTCCTCTTTCTAAACAAAGTTGCGTTCTAATCAAGGTCTGGAACACTAACCAAACAGATGGCCGAAAGCTCCCGGGCGTTGCCTCCATGACGCTATCACGGGCTCTATTGCGCAGTCATCAATAACTTGCGTCTCAGGGACTCTTCATATCGCGTCGCGTTAGGCTCGTATCGGCTAGGATGGCAGCATGGATGCACTCCTTGCTGTACGCAATCTGGGAATCCGATTTGGAACGGCTAGCTCGTCTCCGGCGGCCGTTCGCGGAATCAATTTCGAGATCGGCGAAGGCGAGGTCTTGGGTCTCGTGGGAGAATCAGGATCGGGCAAGAGCGCGACTTCGCTTGCCATGATGGGATTACTTCCGAAGACAGCGCAGGTGACGGGTGAAATTGCCTGGCAAGGGGCAAACGGCAGCGTAAATCTGCTCGACGAGCCGGCCAGCGCACTCAGAAAGCTGCGCGGGCGCGAGATTGCCATGATCTTTCAGGAGCCAATGACGGCGCTGAATCCGGTCATGACCATCGGAGCGCAGGTGGCCGAATGCGCAGCGGCACACTCAGCCGGCTGGAGCGGCCGCGAGGCTAGACGACGCGCCCTCGAAGCACTCGAGGCCGTGGCAATTCCGGAAGCAGCGCGGCGGTATGGCGATTATCCGCACCAGTTCTCAGGCGGTCAGCGGCAGAGAATTCTGATTGCGATGGCGCTGATCAACAAACCGCGGCTGCTCATTGCCGACGAGCCGACGACCGCACTCGACGTAACGGTCCAGGCGCAGATTCTGGCGCTTCTACGAGAGCTGCAGCAAGAACATGGGCTGGCAATGCTTTTCATTTCGCATGATCTGGCCGTGGTAGGCCAGGTAGCGAGCCGCGTAGCCGTCATGCGCCATGGAGAGATTGTTGAGACCGGGCCAGTGAACGAGGTTCTGACCCAGCCGAAGCATGAGTACACGCGAAGCCTGCTGGCCTCCGTGCCGACGATGCAGACGGACCGGGACAGGCCGCTGGCAGTGGTGCGCTAAGAGCGGTTAATCTACCGGGGCGACGAGCAGAATGCGAGTAGTATTCTGACAGCAAGGGAGAATCGGCAATGATCCAGTATCGGGATCGGCGAGTGTGGCTTCTGATTGCGGTCATCGCAATTGGAGTTGTCCTCTTACTGACTCTGATTCCACATGCTCATTCCGGAAGCTTCCTTGACTTGCTGGCAATGTTGCCGGTGCTGTTTATAGGAATTGCTTTTTCTTTAGATCAGTCTTCGTCGCTCATCGATTTTTGTTCTGACCTTGCTCCTGAGACTCCATCATTCCCCAACACATTCCAGCGTCCGCCTCCTTATTTCGCATAACCCTTCACAACCTGGCTGAGGTAACAGAGCGGCTCGCGCCGCGGCATGTCTCGCCGTTTCTTCCGTGAAGTTCTACCTGCGATTCCATCTGGAGCGGCTGTGATGTCTCATGTTTTTGATCTTCTGTCGAATCTCGCATTCGGCGCGCCTTTTCTGGCGATTGTCGGCCTGCTTTTCTACTATTCATTTCGGCGTGCCAACTGCCGTCGCAGACAAAAGCAAGGGAAGAATCCCGGCTTTTGCCCTTCCTCTGCTGCGCTTGGAGTGATTTTTCTTTTTGTGCAGGTCTTTTATCATCCTGCGGAATCGCACGTAATTGCAGCGCAACTGGATGAGCAGGAGGATCAGGACGACCAGGGTGATCCCGAGAGAGCCGCAAAAATACTCGACCGGCAACTGAAGCGCATTCGCCGTGGCGAGTTTGTCGACAATCTGACCGTACACCTTTAAGTGGCAGCTATGAGAAAACGGGCGCTAAGAAAGCCTGGCGAGATGCTTGCCACACTCATCGACACCAATATCGAGGTGCAGCGAAGCGTAGAGATTGCGCGCCTCCTGCCAGTGTTCGCGGGCAAGATCGACATTGCCTATGGTTTCATTGAGCAGAGCGTAAGGCCGGACCGTGTTCGCAAGGTCAAGGAGCTTTGTATCCAGACTGCTGCGATAAATTTCGAGCGCTTCCTCGTAGAGGGGCCCGGCCTCGGCGTGCCTTGCTTCGTCCAGAAACATGTCCGCAATGTGCCGAATGGCGTGAGCGTATGCCAGGCGATTATCTTCCTTGCGAAAGGCTTCCGCCGCTTCGGCGTAGTAAGCGCGGGCGGCGTCGAGATCGCGCTCGGCGCGAGCTTGCTTGCCTTCGGCGATGAGTTCGACAGCGGTTGGCATAGGAGTCTCCGATCCTTCAGGTTGCTCTAGTCTCCGGTGGTTACAGGCGCGGCATCCTGCACGTTTACGGAAGCAGTGTCAATGGAGAGGCTCTGCCCGAGCGCGTTGAAGTCCTCATCCCAGCGGGTGCGGGCATCGCCGATAAGCGCGGCAATGGCAGGGGGCTGATTGCTGAGGAACTCATACCAGATGTTCTGTGCCTGCCAGAGGCTGGACTCAAAGGGAAGTTCAACGAGCGCGCGGCCAAGAGCAAGAGCGCGATCGAGAGCCTCCTGTGATGCGGATGTCAGCAGATCGAGCATGGCGCGCTTCATGCGCTGATCGGCGATATAGGACAGCGTTGCGGTCTCAAGCGAAACCTGATCGGCTTTGGCAAGGTTGAGAAATGATTTGATCAATGCCTGGTCGACCGGGTCGGACTCGATGGCACGTTTAAGACCAGCATTGATGGCAAAACTGGCTGCAATCGTGAGCGCAGGAGGTTTTGGTAGACCAGACTGCGAGAGGAAATGCAGAAGACTAGCGTGGTCTTCGTAAATGGTGGTGAGCGCACCCTCGATGTTGGAAAGCGTTGTATTGAGAATAAGCTTCACGATCTGGTGCTGATCGTCGCGGAAGAGCGAGGTGAGCGAATAATCGACGCGCTCAAAGGTGCGGTCGAGAAGGCGAATGACCTGCGCGAAATCGGCACGCTGAACACATTCGGCTGCTTCGGCTGCAAACTGGGAAAAGGCATCGGCGTCCTGCTCGGCATAGGGTTTCACTGCGGCAGTAATGTTCTGGTCGCCAAAGTGAAGCACGGCATATTGGAAGGACTGCTGCTCCGCCGTAATAGTGGAAGCTACATTCGCCCTGCCAACGCCCAGGCGGCCGCGGCCGGATGTGAAGATGTCGTGCGAGAGGCGGCGCACAGCGTAGCTGTAGATTTTGGCCTCATCGCCATAGGGGGTGAACATGGAGCTGATGGCGTAATGCGCGGCCACCTGCTCAAGACTTAGCTTGAGCTTGCTAATGAGATCGGTATAAATATGTGCGCCGTCCTGCTGGCTTGGCACGTTCGAAATCGCTTCTTTCAGCGTGGCAATGAACGCCGGTTCGAGGGCTGCGGCGCGATCGCCAAAAAGATTTTGTGCGAGCTGCAGAACGCGAGCGGCATAAGCGATCACCTGCACGGTCTCAATGCCGGAGATATCGTCAAAGAACCAGCCGCAGCTGGTGTACATAAGCTGTGCGTGTCGCTGCATCTCCATCAGCTTGAGCGCGCGATTGCGCTCTTCTGCATTGAGCGCATGGCTTTGCTGCGCATCGAAGAAGCGATTCGTGGTTTCGCTGTTACGGTTCAGAATGACATCGATGTAGGCGTTGCGAGCCGCCCACACATCGGGAAAGAGCTTCGCTCCCTCGTCTTCCGTAAGCGAAACCAGGGCATCGCGTAGTGCGTCGAGCCCCTCACGCAAAGGCTTACGCCATGCCTGATTCCAGCCAGGTCGTCCACTGTTGCAGCCGCAGTTGGAGCGCCAGCGCTCCACGCCGTGAACGCAGGACCACGAGCTGTTCTCGACGATCTCGCACTCATACTCCGGCGGAAACTGCGCGAGAAAGCTGCCGTAATTCGCCAAATGAACGTTTTTGTCTTGACCCAGAAGCTTGAGCGCATAGGCCAGCGCCATCTCGCCGTACCTGTGATGGTGGCCGTAGCTCTCTCCATCCGTGGCGACGTGCATGAGCTGAGGGCCGGTAGCATCCGGAATGAATCCATCTTTAAGCCGGCTGGCGAAGGCATCGCCGGAGTTGAGCAGGCCTTCAAATGCGATGGCCTGGGAAATTCCGCCGTTATAGAAAAAGACAGTGATTGAAAGTCCCGAGGCGAAGCGGACGAGATAGGGACGCGTGGAATTGACCGTATCATTCGGAGTGGGCGACCACACCACGTCGTCGTCGGCTCCGGCAATCTTTCGCACACGGCGGCACTGGCGCGGGGCAAGGATCGTGAACTTCACGCCGTGCTGAGCCAGCAGCTCCAGGGTCTCGGAATCAACAGCCGTTTCCGCGAGCCACATGCCCTCAGGCGGCGCACCAAAATGTGAGATATAGTCCGCGATGCCCCAGCGAATCTGCGTGATCTTGTCGCGGGCATTAGCCAACGGCATGATGATGTGGTTGTAAACCTGGGCCATTGCCGAGGAATGCCCCTTGAAGGCGCGGCGGCTCTTGCGCTCGCCGTCAAGAATCATGCGATAGGTGCGCTGCGCGTTCTCCTTGAGCCAGCTCAATAGAGTTGGACCAAAGTTAAAGCTTATGCGGGCGTAATTGTTAGCAATGCCCATGATCTTGTTCTGGGTGTTAACGATGCGCGCCGCGCCGTTGGGTGCGTAGCATTCGGCGCAAACACGCTCATTCCAATCGTGATAGGGCGCGGCGGAGTCCTGGGTCTCGATCGCTTCGAGCCAGGGATTCTCCCGGGGCGGCTGATAGAAGTGGCCGTGGATGCAGACAAAACGTTTAGAAGATGCCATGTGGTATCCGTTGGGTCCCTTATGAGAGCTACGCAAATATTTTAGGCGCATGGGGTGAGATGCCGTGCCACAGGCATATGCCGTATGCTGGCCTACGACCTTTCATTCTGTTGCAGGGAGTCTGAATGCTGCTGAAAATTCGTCTGGCCGTGATGATGTTTCTCGAATTTTTCATCTGGGGCGCTTGGTCTGTGACCATAAATACCTGGGCAGGCAATACGCTGCACTTCAACGGCGTGCAGACTGGTCTCCTCGCCGGAACAACGGCTATCGGCGCCGTGGTCTCGCCCTTCCTCGCGGGTTGGATCGCGGACAACCTGATGGCAGCGCAGTACATGCTGGCGCTGTTGCATCTCGCCGGCGGCATTCTGCTTTACCTCGCCTCCATGCAAATGAATTTCGGTCCGCTCTACGGGCTGGTGTTGGCGTATGCGGTGCTATATATGCCGACGCTGGGCCTGGTGAACGCCATCGCCTTTCGCCAGATGCGCGATCCCAAAACGGAGTTCGCGCCGATCCGCGTGCTGGGCACGATCGGCTGGATCTGCGCTGGCCTCATAGTCAGCTACATCCTGCACGGCGAGCGGACGTCACTGCCGCTGAAGATGTCGGCGATTGCGTCGATTGTGCTGGCGGGCTATTCGCTGACTCTGCCGCACACGTCACCGCAGGCGACGGAACCCTTCCGGCTGGGCAACCTGTTTCCTGTCGAAGTCCGGCGCATGTTCCGCGACCGAAGCTTTCTCATCTTCGCGCTGGCTTCGTTTCTCATCTGCGTGCCGCTGGCGTTCTACTACGCCTTTGCCAATCGCTTCCTCGACCAGATCGGCGTGGCCAATTCGGCGGGTAAGATGACGCTGGGCCAGGCGTCGGAGACGCTTTGCATGCTGCTGATCCCCTTTTTCTTTCGGCGGCTGGGTGTGAAGTGGATGCTGGTGGCGGGCATGGCGGCATGGGCCTTGCGGTACGCCTGCTTCGCTTTTGGCAATCCAGGTCCGGGGGTGTGGATGCTGCTGCTGGGCATCGTGCTGCACGGCATCTGCTATGACTTCTTCTTCGTCACCGGCCAGATCTACACCGACCGCAAGGCCCCGGCGGCCTACCGCAGTGCAGCGCAGGGCATGATCACGCTGATCACGTATGGCATCGGCATGCTGCTGGGATCGTGGCTGAGCGGCAAGGTGGTGGATGCCTATGCGACCACGCTGGCGGACGGCACGCAGGCCCACAACTGGCGCGCCATCTGGCTCTTCGCGGGCGGCCTTTCAGCGGTCATATTAGTGCTGTTCATTGTTGCGTTCCGGGAGCGGGAAACGGAAAATGCTACAAGTTAGGGTGGATAACTCGGATTTTGATCTGGCCCGTACGTGGTTATCAGCCACTTACTAACAGAAATAAATACGAATTCCTCTTTGAAACACAGAAATGCGGGCTAAGTGCACCAACTTAGGTGAAATCCACAGATTTTAACTAAGTTTTCCACTTGCATTCACAGATCGACTAGGCGCATTCTCTTCACAGTTGGTCACCGAGTAGAAATTGGAAAGCCAACATTTCCTGCCACGCGGGAAGATGCTGTGAGCCAGTGGAATGCGGAGATTCTTCAGCAAAGGCGCAAGCCGGAGCAGATGCGGTCTCCACAGGAAACGGGAGTTCCGGTCCTCAGGTCAAGCAGGACGATGCAAAGTTCGGAGGAAGTATCGCTCAGAGCCGGTTGAATGTGCTGAGCTGAAAACTTAATTCGCGATAGCAATCTTTGGAGCGGCTTGCCGCACCGAGGATTGAAGGACCGGACGGAGAGCAGATAAGTAGCTTCAGCAGGAGAGGAACGCTAACCTAAGTAGCAGATAGATTGCGCATCTATCTACAAACTGGATTGGTAAGTTAAACGCTGGCAAAGCAGGAGATCGAAAGCGAACGGGGAAGACAGGCCGATTACTCACGGTGAAAGCCGAGGATAAAAAGCCAGACGGAACCGGGAGCCGAGAACGATTGCAGAGCCGGGACGAGTGGGACTTAGACTGAAGATTCATCGTCGGCAACGCCGGATGATGTTGGACTGAAGAGATTTGCTTGAGACACACAGATAAACGCCAGGGGCTGCGAAGCTCCTGGCGTTTTTCATTGTAGAAATCTACACCCTGTCCAGACGCTTAGTGAACCGCTTCCGCCTTGGGTCCCTCTCCGGGCTTGTTCTTGTTGAGCATAAAGGCGAACAGGACCAGGATGGCGGACATCCAGGAAAGCTCGATATAGACATCCTGGAAGGCCTGCATAAGGGCCTGCTGATTGAGCTGGTTATAGAGGGTTCCCAGGGCGCGGCCCGCGCCGTCCGAGCCGCCGCCGAAGAAACCAGTGAGCGCCTGAAGGTGCGACTGGTAGCCGGGGCTTCCCGGCTGCATATCCGCCTGCAGCCGCTGCTGGTGAAAGAGCGAGCGGTTCGTGATCTGCGCATTGGTAACGGCGATCAGGATAGAGCCGCCAATATTGCGGGAGAAGTTGATGAGGCCTGAGACCTGGTTGCTCTGTTCCTTGGGAAGGCCGACGTATGCTGCGTTCGTAATCGAGATGAAGCAGAAGGGCAGCGGCAGCATCTGGATCACGCGAAGCATCGACTGCTGCGCGAAAGTCATCTGCAGGTTAGTCACCGACGCGGCATACCGGAAGGTGAAGGTGAACATGATGAATCCACAAACGGCCAGGGTACGGGCAGAGATTTTGCCTGTGGCGAAACCGGCCAGCGGCATGACGATAACAAGCGCGATTCCGCCGGCGGTGAGCGCCATGCCCGCAGTGGTGGCTGTATAGCCCATCAGCTCCTGCATATACTCCGGCTGGAGCACAGTATTGGCGTTCAGCACGCCGCCCACAAGCGCCATGAGGAAACAACATATAGCGAAATTTCGGAAACGGAAGACACGTAGATTGATGATGGGCGCTTTGGCACGCAACTCCCATATCACCAGCGCGATCATACCGCAGACGAACAAGGCGGCGTTAATGCGGATGAAGTTCGACGCAAACCAGTCGTTCTCCTCGCCTTTGTCGAGCATGATCTGCATGCCGCCCATGGCGATGGTCAGGAAGCTCAAGCCAAGGTAATCGATCTTGCCGATTAGCTTGCGGTTCGGCTTGATCCACGGTGGATCCTCAACAAGCCGCGTGACTAGGAGGAAGGCGAGAATACCAACCGGAATATTGATGTAGAAAATCCAACGCCAAGAGTAATTGTCTGTAATCCAGCCGCCGAGAGTCGGGCCAATCGAAGGCGCCAGAACGGCCACCAGGCCATAAAGCGCGAAAGCCTGGCCGCGCTTCTGAGGCTCGAAGGAATCCGCCATGATGGCCTGAGCCATTGGCTGCAGGCCGCCGCCGCCCGCGCCCTGTATCACGCGGAAGAGCAGCAGCATACCCAACGACGGCGCTGCGCCGCACAGAAAGCTGGCAATGGTGAAAATGGTAATGCACAACAGGAAGAAATTCTTGCGACCCATGACGCTGGAGGCCCAGGCGCCGAGCGGCAGCACAATGGCGTTTGAAACCAGGTAACCGGTGAGCACCCAGGTGCCCTGGTCATTGCTCGCGCCAAGGTCTCCGGCAATGTGCTGCAGCGCCACATTGGCGATGGAGGTATCGAGCACCTCCATAAAGGCAGCCAAAGCCACCGTGGCCGCAATCAGCCAGGGATTTGTGCGCGGCTTCCAGGCGGCGTGCTGGTCAGGATTGACGACCGTTTTCTCGGTTGTCTTCCCCGGCGCAGTCAGCGCGGATTCCGAAGTGGACAAAACGGCTCCTTACATGAAGAAAACGAGAAAATTAAGAAAAAGGATAAAAGTTGTTTGTATCATCAGGCCGGATTTTTTGGCCCTGCCGGTTTAGATTCACCTCCTGCGGCTCAGGGTGCAGGGATTGTTGCCGGGCCGGCTATGGACGAGCATAGGCCGCGCACGATAGCGTGGATGCGCTATGCAACGGCGCAAATTTGTTCGCATTCTACTCTCTGTGGCGGCAGCGCCGCGGATGCTTTTTGGCCAGCAGCAGGGAAAACAACCGCTGCCCGCTGCCGCTCCTGTGCCCTGGTCCGCGGGGATAAACCCGCGCACGCCTCTGCCCACCACCGAGGCGGCCGATCTGGTCGCGATCGCCGACCTGAAATTCTTCACCCCGGCGCAGATGCGGAATCTTCAGCGGCTCTCCCGCGTCATGATGCCAGCTCTGAATGGCAAACCCGGAGCCATTGAGGCCAATACGCCAGAATTTCTAGATTTTTTGCTGGCCGGATCGTTACCGGACCGGCAGAAGCTGTACGCAGGCGGGCTCGATTGGCTGAACTCCGAGGCACAGAAGAAATACAAGCTCGACCTCTTTGCGCTGACTGACGATCAGGTGGACTCGCTGGTGAAGCCGTGGCTGCGGACATGGATGAGCGATAATCCTCCAACCGAAGCTCATGCCGATTTTGTAAACATTGCGCTCGATGAGATTCGCATGGCGACAACCAACTCCAAGGCCTGGAGCCAGACGCCAGGCACTCCTGCGGGCGAGTGGGGCCAGACGGATGTGTACTGGACTCCGATCGAATCGAATCTGGCGTTTGTGTTATCCAAGCAGTCGCACCTTGTACAGCCCCATGTGGCGGCGGCGCAGGCTCCGGCTACACCGATCTATAAACGATAACTGCGGGAAACGATAACGGCGAGAACGATAGCTAATTGGGGCGCGGCAAAGATGGCGAATGAAGTGTTTGATGTATTGATTGTCGGTTCGGGCCACGCAGGCGGCATGGCGGCTAAGGTGCTCACCGAGGCCGGCGCGAGCTGCCTGATGCTGAATGCCGGGCCGGTTGCAGATGCGAACCGTAATGGCGAACGGAAACACGCCTACGACCTCCCGTATCGCGGCTTTCATCCACCGCAACAGGTACCCCACGTCTTTCAGGCCACTGAGTTCAACGCAAATGTCTGGGTAGATGAGCGCGAAGTTCCGTACACATACGATCCCTCGCAGCCATACAACTGGGTGCGAGTGCGGCTCTTCGGCGGCAGATCGCTCTTCTGGTCGCGCCAGTCCTTTCGCCTGAGCGATTACGAGTTCAAGGGGAAGAGCCATGATGGTTTTGGCGAGGACTGGCCCATCAGCCTCGCGGACCTGGACCCCTACTATTCACGCGTCGAAGATATCTTCCAGGTAAGCGGCAAAAAAGAGGGCTGGCCGCAGATGCCCGATGGAAACTTCATCGAGGATCCCGATGTGTGGAGCGGGTCACTCGACCGGCTCAAGACCGCAGCGGCGAAGCTCAATATTCCGGTAACGGGGCAGCGCCGCGCCAATGGGCGCGATGGGCTCGCCAGTAGTGTGAATCTGTTGTTGCCGGATGCGGAGAAGACCAAAAAGCTGACCTCCATCGCAAACGCAGTCGTGCGCGAGATTAGCGTGGATAAGAACACCGGGCTGCCGGATGGCTGCCACTTTGTAGATCGCTTCACCGGACGCGAGATGAGCGTAAAGGCACGCATCGTGGTGCTGGCGGCGGGAACACTTGAAAGCACGCGCCTGCTGCTGAACTCAAAACTCGCGAACTCAAGCGGGTTGGTGGGCCGGTACCTGATGGATCAGATCTACGGCGCGGGAATCACCTGCTCCGTGCCCGAGGCGCGCGGCGGAAATGCCAAGGGTCTCATGGGCGGCGGAGCAATCATTCCGCGGTTCCGCAACATCACGGACAAATCGCCGAACTTTCTGCGTGGCTATGCGATGAATATCTGGAGCAGCGGCGGAGGAATGGATGCGCGCTGCTTCGCAGCCTATGGCGCGGAGCTCGAACAGAAGATGGCCGACTACAGCGGCAGCGGTTTTCACTTCGGGCTGATGGGCGAAGTGCTGGGCCGGTACGAAAATCATGTCCGCATTGACCCGGTGAAGACCGATGCCTGGGGCATTCCGGCGTTGCATATTGCGACGAACTACACCGACAACGAATTCAACATGGCCAAGGACGCCGTAGCAACTGCATCCCAGGTGGCAGAGGCCGCAGGCTTTGAAGTGCTGCGCAAAAACGTGATGCCAAACCCGCCGGGGTACAGCATCCACGAAGTAGGCACCTGCCGTATGGGCGATGACCAGAAGAAGAGCGTTCTGAACAAGTGGAACCAGAGCCACGATCACAAGAATCTCTTTGTGATGGATGGAGCTGGATTCACATCCGCCGGCTGGCAGAACCCCACCATGACGATCCTTGCGCTTTCCATGCGGGCCAGCGAGCACCTGGCAGAAGAACGGAAGAAGCTGAATATCTAAGCGGCATCCGGTATTCTCCTGTTCATGCGCTTGACGCTGGCTCATATCGGCAATCGACTGGCTGCCTCCGATCCGTTTGAAAAGCTCACGCAGATGTGGCTTGAGCGAATGGGCAACTTCGCGGAAGCGGAGAGCACGGCATACCGCTCAGCCGATGCATTCTTTGAATCTCTGACGCGCACGAAAAAGGGCGGGACACAGGTACTTGTCCTGCTTGACAGCCGCGGAAAACAGATGAGCTCCGAAGAGTTTGCTGTGTGGCTGGGTGCGCGGCGCGACTCCGGTGTGGCGCAGATCATCTTTGCCATCGGCCCGGCAAGCGGCTGGGACGATGCGGCGCGCAAGCAGGCAGCACTGCTGCTGTCGCTAAGCAATATGACACTGGCACATGCACTGGCCCGCGCTGTGTTGGCCGAGCAGATCTATCGCGCAACAACCATTCTGACCGGACACCCTTACCACACAGGACACTAGATGACTGACTCGCGCAAAGGTCTATTGCTGATCAACACCGGTCCCGGTAAGGGAAAAACAACCGCTGCACTGGGCACAGCACTGCGCGCCGCAGGCAATGGCATGAAGGTGCTGGTGCTGCAGTTTTTGAAAGGCTCTTGGCATTACGGAGAACTGGACGCAGCGGAAGCCCTGAACACACAGGCCTTTCCAGATAGCTTTGTACTGAAGCAGATGGGCCGGGGATTTGTGAAGGTAGGCGGCGCGGAGACAGACCCCGAAGACATTCGTCTCGTGCAGGAGGCATGGTCTGAAGCAAAGCAGGCCATTTACTCCGGCGACTGGGACCTCGTAGTGCTGGATGAGATCAACTATGCCATCGGCTACGGAATGCTCGATGCAGCCGAAGTCGCGGAGGCTCTGCGCATCCGCCCCGAAATGGTGCATGTGATTCTGACTGGACGCAACGCACATCCGCTTCTCGTAGAGCTGGCCGACACAGTAACCGAGATGCGCGAAGTGAAGCACGCGTACCAGAAGGGAATACTGGCACAGAAGGGGATTGAGTATTAAGCACAGCCACTAACGCACTAAAACAAAGCGCCGCTCGGAGCACTCCAAGCGGCGCTTTGTTTTGGTGCTATGCAGATTACTTGGAGCAGGCCTTGCCGCCGGAAGGACGGCCGCCGGCATTCTTGGCATCCGCTTCACTCATATATTTGCCCGCCTTGGTGGTGCCATAATCGGCTCCCCCGTAGCAGTGGTAGACCTTGGAGCTGGTATTAAGCCAAACCATGCCAGGGCCACCTCCGGGCGCAACCGTCTTGGGCGCAGTGCTCTTAGCCTCTCCTGATGTCGAAGCAGGCTTGGCCGGAGCAGGTGTAGGAGTCGGAGCCGGTGCAGGCGTGGACGACGGCTTGGCCGCAGGGGCAGGGGCAGGCGCGGGCGCAGGAGTGCTCGGCTTCGCCGGTACGCTGGCAGCAAGCCAGGTATCAACTCCCTGATGCCCCCTGCAAGCTCCGGATTTCGTTGGGGATGTGGTGTAGGTGCCGTCCTTGCACTTCCCGGTTGCACCCGCCGGGGGAGCCTGAGCTAGCAGAGCGCTCGGCGCAAGAATGAGGCCAGCGATGGCCACCGCAATCAACTTTACTTTCATGGAATTCTGTCCTTCCTGAGTCAGGCAGCCGATCTCTTTACCTGCCAGACCGCGGTGAATCGTATCGCACTGAGTCAAGCTCTTGCAAAGGAAATTGCCATGAGACGCCCGAAAGATTGCCGGAAGAATTTGTTTTAACTTCATGGCGTCGCGTGCTTTCTGAGCGTATATTGTTCTCCGTCTAAAGACCCTCAAGAAGAAAGGTGCGTAACGTATGAGCAGCATTTTTGACTCGGTATCGAAGCTTGCAGGCGGACTGATTGGCGGGCAAAGTGGCGGCACGGATGGCGCCACAACGGATCATCCTGCCGTAGCCAGCGGACTTCTCCAGCAACTTGGCGGAACAGGCGGCCTGGGCAACCTGGTCCAGACCATCCAGCAGAATGGCGGCGGTGCTATCGTGCAGGACATCGCCAGCGGCAACACCAGCGCTATTGATCCGAACCAGGTGGAGAGCCTTCTGGCCGGAAGCGGGCTGGTTGATGGCGTAGCGGCTAAGACGGGCCTCTCGCCCGATCAGGTGAAGTCGAGCCTGGCCACAGTGCTGCCGATGCTGCTGCATCACAGCATCTCGCAGGGCCATGTGACCACAGACGGCCAGCCCGGCGACACCCCGGCTCCGGATACCGGATCGCTCCTGCAATCGGTTCTAGGCAAGCTTCTGTAAGTTTCCCCGCTGAATCACTGAGTCAGTCCGTCAGGGCCTGTCTTTATCGCGCTTCGCGCATACAAAGACAGGCTCGCGAGAGATCTTCCTTACGTTTCAGCCTCGGGCACATTCTTCGCCAGATCGCAGGCCCGCCACATATACCAACTGGCCACGCTGCGGTACGGCTTCCACCTCGCAGCACGGCGAATCACAACTTCGGGCTTCGGTAGATCAGCCGCAGTAACGGCGCGAGTTTTAGGCAAGCGCATAAAGGTCAGCGCGAAGCCCTTACGGACGCCGTAGTCGGTAACGGGCAGCACATCTGGCCGGCCAAGGCGAAACATCAGCAGCATCTGTACAGTCCATTCGCCAATGCCGCGCACCGCAGTGAGCCGTTCAATAATCTCCTCGTCCGAGAGCTTGCGAATAACGGCATGAGGGGGCACTGTGCCATCCAGGGTCTTCTCGGCCAGGTCGCGCAACGCCTTGATCTTGTTGCCGGAGACACCGCAACCGCGCAATCTCTCTTCCGGCAGATCGAGAAGAATCTGCGGCGCAGGCTCCCCGCCAAAACACGCACACAGGCGGCCGTGAATCGTGGCCGCAGCCTTGCCGTGAAGCTGCTGGTAAATGATCGATTCGACCAGGGACTCAAAGGGCGAAGACCACGCATCAAGCCGCAACGTAAATGGGCCAACGCGATCAATCAGCGCACCGAGTTTCGCATCAGCAGCCCGCAGATGCGCGACCGCCTCTTCAGGGTCAAACGGCAGCTTGCGGCTGCGTCCGTTGTGAATCATACGGGTCAGTATATGTCGGCGCACCCTATGGAGCGAGCTGTCTGATAATCGCCTCCGTGTCGTAAACGCAACCAGCCCAGACGCCACCGCTCGCCTGCACAAGCGCAGCCCAGAGTCGCGTATCGTCCGGCAGGCCGGCATGAGGCTTGAGATCGGCGCGCGGCGCGCGATCGGCTAGGCACTTCGCGCCATTCTCGGCGTCGAATTCCTTGCCTTCACAACCCACAAAATCCACGCTGCCCACCAGCGCCTTGCGGTCAACAACGATGGAGATCGTGTCGCCTTCCTGCACCCGGCCAATCGGTCCACCGGCCAGCGCCTCCGGCGAAATATGTCCAATGCAGGCTCCCGTGGACACGCCACTGAAGCGCGCATCTGTGAGCACAGCCACACGCTTGGCATAGCTGAGATACTTGAGCGCCGACGTAACCTGATAGATCTCCTCCATGCCCGCGCCCAGCGGCCCCCCGCAGATCAGCACAATCACGTCACCCTGACGAATTGCCCCTTCCTTGATGGCCTTTACCGCAGCCGTCTCTGTCGTGAAGACGCGCGCCGGACCGGTATGCCGATAGACCTGATCTTCATCTACAAGCGAAGCGTCAATGGCTGTGCTTTTGATAACGGAGCCTTCAGGCGCGAGATTGCCAAGCGGAAAACAGACAGTCGAAGTCAGCCCGCTAGCCCTTGCGCGATCGGGCGAAAAGATCACATCATCCGAGTCAATGCCGTCCTGATCGCGCAATTGTTTTCTCAGAACCAGCCTGCGTTCGCTCTGCTCCCACCAGTTCAGGTTTTCATCCAGCGTCTGTCCCGTAACGGTCATGACACTTGTGTCGAGCAAGCCAGCGCGACGCAGGTGCAGCATCACTTCCGGCACGCCGCCGGCAAGAAATACCTGTACCGTGGCAAATCCGCGCGGGCCATTGGGCAGCGCATCCACAAGACGTGGCGTCCGGCGGTTCACGCGTTGCCAGTCTGCAACCGCAGGCCGGCGCAAGGCCGCCGCATGCGCAATCGCCGGAACATGCAGCAGCAGGTTCGTCGAGCCCCCAAAGGCCGCATGCATAATCATGGCATTTTCAATGGCAGTGTCCGTCAAAATCGCGCTGGTAGTGAGACCGGTCTGATGCATCCGCAACAGAGCACGCGCAGAACGTACCGCCGCATCTAGCCAGATCGCATGACCAGACGGAGCAAGCGCCGAATGCGGCAGCGCAAGGCCGAGAGCCTCTGCCACAACCTGCGACGTGGCAGCCGTCCCCAAAAACTGGCATCCACCACCAGGCGACGCACAGGCATGGCAGCCAACTTCAGCAGCATACTCAAGCGAAATCTCGCCCTGAGCAAAACGTGCGCCGATCGTCTGAACCTTGCCCGCATCCTCGCCGCTCTCCGGCAGCAGCGTCACACCGCCCGGCACAAGGATCGATGGAATTTCATCCGACGCAGCAAGCGCCATCATCATAGCGGGCAGTCCCTTGTCGCAGGTGGCAATGCCCATCACGCCTTGGCGGGTGGGCAACGAGCGCATCAGCCGCCGCAGCACCATCGCTGCGTCGTTCCGAAACGGCAACGAGTCCATCATCGCTGCAGTTCCCTGGCTGCGGCCATCGCAGGGATCCGTGCATGCGCCAGCAAAAGGGATCGCTTCAAGGGACTGAAACTCCCGCGCGGCGGCCTCAACAAGTAGCCCCACCTCCCAGTGCCCGGTATGGAAGCCAAGTGCAATGGGCCTGCCATCAGGAGCGCGAACCCCGCCATGCGTGCTGAGAATCAGAAATTCCGGGTCAAGCAGACGCGCCGGAGCCCAACCCATGCCCGCATTCTGGCTGAGCCCAAAGAGATTGCCGGAAGGCTGCTGGAGAAGCATCTCCACACTCAAAGGCAGCGAGCCAGAGCTGCCCGGCGAGTGTGTGCGAACAGAAGCAAAATCGGTTGCTGGGCTTTCGAGGACGGAGATGACGGAAACGGGAGGCATCGTTATCGTTATACTCCGGTACGGGTGCCAGGAGGCCAGATGTACGGAGCGGATTTGCCGAAGCGCTGGACTCGCATCCTGCCCGCGGCGTTCATCACCTATAGCCTGGCCTATCTGGATCGCTCGAATTACGGCTTTGGAGCTGCGGCAGGCATGGCTGGTGAGCTTCACATCAGCCAGCAGCGGTCGGCGCTACTAGGCGCCATGTTTTTTCTCGGCTATACCTTCCTGCAGATTCCCGGAACCGCATACGCGGCAAAGCACAGCGCGCGCAGACTGATCTTCGTAGCCCTCTTAGCGTGGGGCACATTCTCCGCACTCACAGGAGTCATTCGCAACTTCTGGCTTCTGGCCGCAGACCGGCTGCTGCTCGGCGCAGCGGAAAGCTTCGTCTTCCCCGCAATGCTCGTGCTGCTCACGCGCTGGTTCACGCGCGCAGAGCGTTCACGCGCCACGGCATTTCTCATGCTGGGCAATCCAGTCACAGTGCTGTGGATGTCCGCCGTAACTGGATTCCTGATTCGCGCGCAGGGATGGCGGACGACCTTCGTACTTGAAGGATCGATCTCCATTGTGTGGGCATTCGTCTGGCTCGTCACAGTGAGCGATACCCCGAAGCACGCAAAGTGGATGGGCGAATCAAGCCGCGAAGTACTCCGGCGGGAGTTGGAACACGAGCAGCAATCACTGCCGGGAGTTCCCAATCTGAGAACGGCATTCAGCTTCCCGAATGTTCCGCGCCTCTGTGTGCAATATTTTTTCTGGAGTCTTGGAGTGTACGGGTTCGTACTGTGGCTGCCGGTTGTTATCAGTAACGCATCCGGCCTGCCCATCCACATCACGGGGCTGCTCGTTGCCGCGCCGTATCTTTTTGCAGCAATCGGAATGGTAGTAGTGGCACGCTCTTCGGATCGCGCAAAGCAGCGCAAGCCATATATCTGGCCGCTTCTAATGCTCTCCGGAGCGGCGCTCGGCGCATCCTGTCTGCTCGCGCCGCACTCCTTCGCCTGGACGTATGTGTTTGTCGTGATAGCAGGCGCGGGAATGTATGCGCCATATGGGCCGTTCTTCGCCATTGTGCCCGAGATGCTGCCGCGCAACGTGGCCGGCGGAGTCATGGCGCTGATTAATAGTTGCGGCGCGCTGGGCGGCTTTGCGGGAACGTATCTTGTAGGCCTGCTGCAGGCATGGACCGGCGGCTCGCGAGCAGGATTTATGCTGATGTCATTCTCATTGGTGGTCTCGGGAATTATTCTCGCGGGTATGCGGCCATCGCCGCAGGAGGCACGCGCATGATCCTTTACCATCCGCACCGGAACGAACTGGTTGTGGAGCACGGAGGCCGCTATATTTCGCTTCCGGATGAATCTCTGGATGAGTTCCTCGCTCACGAGGAGCTGCACGCTTACCTGGAATCCGTTGTCTCCGCGGGCGGGCGCGTCGCACCGCTTGATACCACCTCACTGCGCGCGCCCATCGGCTCGCAGGAGGTGTGGGCGGCGGGCGTGACGTACTTCCGCAGCAGAACCGCGCGCATGGAAGAGTCAAAGGACGCAGGCGGAGGTAGCTTTTATGACCATGTGTACACGGCAGAGCGTCCGGAGCTGTTCTTCAAGGCGATGCCGTACAAGGTGGTTGGCTCCGGCTCTCCCGTTCACATCCGTAAAGACGCCATATGGAGCGTGCCTGAGCCGGAGCTCGCGCTGTGCGTCAATTCGTCGGGACAAATCGTCGGCTACACCATCGGCAACGACATGAGCTCGCGCGATATTGAAGGACAGAATCTGCTCTATCTTCCGCAGGCAAAAATCTGGGACGCAAGCTGCGCACTCGGGCCCGGAATACTACTCACGCCGGAGCCACTGCCCGCCGAAACGCGTATCCAAATTGCGATCGAGCGCGGCGAGCAGACCGTCTTCACCGGCGAAACATCTCTCAAGGAGATGAAGCGCAGGCCGGAGGAACTCGTCGAATATCTCTTCCGCGATCAGACCTTCCCCTTCGGATGTTTTCTGCTGACCGGCACGGGCATTGTTCCGCCGGATGACTTTACCCTGCACAGCGGCGACCGCATCGCCATCTCAATCGATGGGATCGGGACGCTGAGGAATCATGTGGCGTAAAGGCTTCAGGGCAGCAGCGTTACTGATGTGCGTCGCCTGCTGTGCCGCGTCATCTACACACACTGCGCAAGCCCCGACGCAATCGAAAGTTCCGGAGGGCCAGCGGCTGGATGTGAATCGCGCCGGCATGGAAGAACTGATGAAGCTGCCCGGCATAACGCAGATATGGGCGGAGCGCATCATACGCTTCCGCCCATATCACGCCAAGAGCGATCTGAGAAACCAGGGCGTCATTCCAGCCCGTACGTATCACAAGATCGAAGATTTAATTGTGGCGCATCGCAACTGATTTACGCGTGCGCCAGCTGCTCGGCCTCGCCCTTTTCTGCGTTGTCGGGCCTGACAGCGTTGCGTCTCAAAAGCCCGCTCAGAATCACATACAACACCGGAATGAAGAAGAGGTTGAGCACAGTGGAAAACACCATGCCGCCCACAATCGTAGTGCCTACTGAGCGGCGGCCAAGCGAGCCCGCGCCGGTGGCAAAAACCAGCGGGAACACGCCGAGGATGAATGCAAACGAAGTCATGAGAATCGGCCGCAGGCGTAATTCCGCGGCTTCAATCGCGGCTTCTGCAATCGAACGGCCCTGCCGGCGAAGCTGCTCGGCGAACTCGACGATAAGAATCGCGTTCTTGGCCGAGAGACCGATCAGCATGACGAGTCCGATCTGGCAGTAGACGTCGTCCGCAAAGCCTCGCAACGAGACCAACGCCAGCGCTCCCAGCACCGCCATGGGCACCGCAAGCAGGATGATGAACGGCAGCGCGAAGCTCTCATACTGCGCCGAGAGCGTGAGATATACAACAAGGATGCCAAGGGCAAAGATGATAACCGCCTTGCCGCTGGACTCGGTTTCCTCTAGCGTGAGTCCGGTCCACTGGTACGTCATCCCGGGCATCATCACTTGTTTGGCCAGATCCTGTATGGCGTCAATGCCTTGGCCGGAGCTGTAGCCCGGTGCCTGTGAGCCGTCGATCTCGACCGCCCGGAAGAGGTTGTAGTGGGTAATGACCGGAGGACCGGCGCTGTTGATGATGGTGACGATGTTGTCGAGCGGCACCATCGTTGAGTTGTTCGAGCGCACGTAGAAGTTGTGCAGATCGCTCTGGTTCATGCGGAAGGGCTGATCGGCCTGCGCGTAAACACGATAGGTGCGGTTGTTGTAGTCGAAGTCGTTGACATATTGCGAGCCCATGAAGACGCCCAGCGTATCCGTGACCTGCGAGAGCGGAATGTTGAGCGCCTTGGCCTTCTGGCGGTCAATCGTCACAAGCACCTGCGGATCGTTTGCGGAGAACTGCGTGTAGACGTTCATCAGATCCTTGCGCGTTCGGGCCATGCCCATCATCTGGTGGGCCACGCGATCCAGGTCGGCCAATGTGTTACGGCCTTCGTCCTGCAGCATGAACTGGAAGCCGCCCACGGAGCCGACTCCCTGCACAGCGGGAGGCTGCACCATCTGCACAATGCCGCCGCCAGACATGAACATCAGCGGTTGAAGCTTGGGCGAGAGCCTCTGCACAATCTCCGCGGCTGAGTGGCCTTTGCCGCGACGCTGGTCGGCGGGAATGGTGGCCACGAACATGATGCCGCTATTGGAAGTTGCGCCGTTAAAGCCGAAGCCCATGACCGAGAAAACGCCGGCAACATCCGAATCCGGAGAGATGATGGCCTGGGCGCGGTTAGCAAGATCAGCGGTATAGGTCAGCGAAGATCCTGGCGGCGCCTGCACAATCACCATCACATAGCCCTGATCTTCCTGCGGAATGAAGCCGGTGGGCACGCGCTGATAGAGCCAGGCCGTTGCGCCAAGACCGGCAATGAACAGAACAAGCAGCAAGTACCGCAGGCGCAGGGCAAAGTGAACCGACTTCGCATAGGTGCGGCCGAGCCAGTTGATCGCGCCATCCGTGCCATGCACAAAGGCTGCGAAAGCCCGTGAAAGCGGCTTGATATGCAGGAAGTCAAGCTGGCGCGGACGCTCTTCTTCGCCGCGCAGGAAGAGGGCGGAGAGCGCGGGTGAAAGCGTCAGAGCGTTGAAGGCGGAGATGGCGATTGAGAATGCAATCGTCAGCGAGAACTGCCGGTAGAGAATGCCGGTAGTGCCGGGGAAGAACGAAACCGGCACAAACACCGCGATCAGCACCAGCGATGTAGCGATGACTGCGCTGGTGACCTCGCTCATGGCATGGGATGCGGCCAGGTGCGGATCCGAGTGCTCCAGATGAATATGGCGCTGCACGTTTTCGATGACGACAATCGCATCGTCCACCACCAGGCCGGTGGCCAGCGTGATGCCGAAGAGCGTCAGCGTATTGATGGAGAAGCCGAACATCTTGATGAAGGCGAAGGTGCCTATCAGCGAGACCGGGATCGTAACGGCAGGAATGATCGTCGCGCGCCAGTCCAGCAGGAAGAGGAAGATGACGACGATGACGATCACAATGGCTTCGCCGAGCGTGCTCATCACTTCCTTGATGGAGTCGCCGACAGAGGTCGTTCCGTCAAAGGCAATCGTGTACTCCAGGCCCGGAGGAAAGTTCTTTTTCAGGTCCTCGAGAACGATGCGCGCCTGTTTATCGACTTCGAGCGCATTGGCAACTGCCAGCTGCTGCACGCCAACGCCGATGGCGTCGCGGCCGGAAAACTTCAGCGATGTGCTGTAGTCTTCCGCGCCCACTTCGCTGTGGCCCACGTCACTCAGCAGCACCAGGCCGTTGGGCGAGTTCTTCACGATAATGTTGTCGAACTCCTGCGGGCTGCTTAGGCGGCCAATGACCCGCACGGGCACCTGATAGGCCTGCGTGCTGCTGGCTGGCTGCTGACCCAGCTGGCCGGCAGGGATCTCTATGTTCTGCTCGGCAAGCGCGGCGATCACGTCCGTAGCAGTGAGGTTGCGGCTGGCCAGCTTCACCGGATCGAGCCACACGCGCATGGCGTACTTGCGCTCGCCGAAGATCACCACGTCGCCAACGCCGGGCACGCGCTTCAGAGCGTCCTTCACGTAAACGTCAATGTAGTTGGAGATAAACTCCGGCGAATATCGGCCGTCTCTCGTGTAGAAACCTGCGCCGAAGACAAAGTTGGCGTTGGTCTTGGTAATGGTGACGCCCGTCTGGTTCACAGCCGCAGGCAAACGTCCCTGCACGCTGGCCACGCGGTTCTGCACGTCCACAGCGGCAATATCCAGGCTGTAGCCGGTATCGAAGGTGACAGTAATCGTGCTGACGCCGGAGTTCGTACTGGAAGAGCTTATGTAGTGCATGCCTTCCACGCCGTTGATCGATTCCTCAAGCGGAATGGTGACCGCCTTCTCCACGGTGTCAGCATTAGCGCCCACATAGCTGCTGGTAACCGTCACCTGCGGCGGCGCAAGATTCGGGTACATGGAGATAGGTAGAGTAGGAATGCACACCGCGCCGGCCAGAATGATCAGCAGAGCGCAAACAGTGGCAAATACCGGCCTACGAATAAAGAAATCTACGAACAAAGCGAGCCTTCCTTCTGTTGAGGGCTATCGCCGGCTGCGTATACGAGCCGCATATAAGCCTAGACGAGTGGAAACATGCTTGTGGACTGGCTGTGCGGGTCTTGCTAGCTTCCCGGCAGCGGCGACACAGGCATTCCATTCACCAGCAATTGCGTGCCTGAAGTAATCACCTTGTCGCCCTCATTGAGGCCGGCGGTGACGGCATAGTTATTGCCCACGGTATCGCCCAGCGATACGGGCACTTGCGTCGCAACATAGTGGCCGCTTTCCTGCTTGGCCAAGTAGACAAAGCTCTGTCCGCCCAGACGTATTACAGCAAGCATAGGCACAGTGGCCATCGGTTGCGTCTTCCAGATAATGCGCGCCCTCACAAGCTGCGCATTTCGCAGAAGCTCAGATCCGGACCGCACAGGAGCCTTTACCAGCACCCCCTGCACCGTAGAATCCACCTGCGGGGAGAGGAAATCGATATTGGTCTTTTCGAGCACGTTGCCGTTCGTATCCGTCAGGTCCACTTCCAGGCCCTGCTTCAGTTCCGTGGAGCGCTCGGTAGGCACATAGATGTAGGCCTCAAGATCCTTGTTCTCATCCACGGTCGTCAGCACGGTGGTAGGAGAGACATAGTCGCCCACATGCACGGGAATGTCGCCCACCACGCCGTCATACGGAGCACGGATCGTGTAGTACGCCAACTGCTCCACCTGCGACTGGCCCGTGGCCGTCGAGGAATCATAATCGGCCTTCGCATTCGCATACGCCTGCTGTGCCTGCTCAAAGACATCGCGGCTGGTGATGCCGGCCTCAAACAGCTTCTTCTGGCGGGCAAACTCGCCGGTGTTGTAATCGAGGACGGCCTTCTTCTGCTGCACGGTAGCTTGCTGCGCGTTCACCGCGGATTGCTGGTACAGCGGATCGATGGTCATCAGAATCTGGCCGGATTTAACGCGGTCGCCGGATTTCGCGCCAATGCCTGTAAGGCGGCCATTCACCTGCGGCTGTAAAGTGGCCGACCGGCGGCTCTTGATGGTCGCTACGTACTCACTGGCCTGGGCCACAGGCGAGAGGGAAACGGCCAACGTCTGCACCGGCAGTGCCTGTGCAGACGGCGCCGGGGGAGCGGCCTGCTTGCACCCCGCAAGAACAATTACGCTGATAAGGGCGGCAGAGACTGGCTGAAAAATGGCAGAAACGGATTTCAAGAAATTATCCTCGCTGGTTGCGCCTGGCCTCTCGTTGTGCTCTGTCTTAATAAGACTGGCCGGGCCGGGCATTGCTGTTAGTACGGACTATGAAAGATGGCGGTTCCGGACCGATGCTTCGAAATTACGATTCCGGGTGCTGGGATTCAGATTCCCGTGGATACTCGATTGTCGCAAAATTTTCACTTGGACGCCGATATGGGGGCAACGTCTGCTTGAAGTCGAGACAATTCAAGGAGTTCCGTTATACGGTATGATTCTGGCCAACCTCAGATGGAGGCTAACTTCTATGAAAAGGCTCCTGTGCCTGGCGTATGCAGTTGCGATGCTGTTATCCGGACCGCGGGCAATGGCTTATTGCAACCAACCTCAACCCCGTCTGGTGTGCGCTGAATACTTCGCCACCCGGGCCGTTGTCCGAGCTACCTTGCTGCACGGCCGCGCGATCCATGATAAGAAGGAATCGGAAGCCGTTCTGGCGCATGTCTATACCCTGAAAGTCGATGAGGTTCTGCATGGCCAGGCACCTGATGAGATTCAACTAGACGATGAAAATGACAGCAGCCGGGTAACCTTTGACTGGACTCTGAACGGGAAATATCTATTATTTCTCGATTACCTTCCCAAAGATCACGTCTGGTCTGTCGATAGCTGCGGAAACTCTGGGCCTTTAGCAAAAGCCCAGCGGGCTGTAGCCGAGATCTCTGCCGTTCATTCAGCACACGGCGGGGGAGCTGTTTACGGGTTTCTCATGGGCAACAACCCTCAGGATCCCATTGCTGATGTGCATATTGATGCCGTGGGAAGTAAAGGAACCTTTGAGGCCGTATCCAGCAAGGACGGCAAATTCAAGATACAGGTTCCTGCCGGCGAATATCGCCTTGTGAATAAGGGAAGAAAACTGTCCTTTCAAAAGTATGACATCAGCTATGAAGACCCGATGAAAATTCACATCGAAGCGGGAGGGTGCGCTCAGATTTGGATGAGCGGTGCGGGAAGCCCTTAGCTAATCCTGCGCAATCAGCCTGCCCTTTTTCACCATAAAGCTCTGTCCGCGCCAGACGATCGTGTTACCAGCAAAGCCCGCCACCCATAGCCCGAAAGCCACCAAATCGCGAAACGGCAGTAGCCAGAGGCCAGGCAGCACCTGATGGTCTGACAGAATCCGCGCACCTACGGTCATCGCCATCGCAAGTCGCAGAAAGAAAGCCAGCGCAAAGAGCCAGATGCTGAGAAGGCTAAAGCCGCTCGCCACCAGATTCAGCATCGCCCAGGCCAGCCCATACGTAAAGTGCATGCCCGAGTAGCCCAGCGGCCGCGCATCGCGAACAGTCCGGTACCAGCGGAGCTGGTGGTCCAGAAACCCACGCCAGTTGTAAGCCGGAACGCTGGTTTCGACGACATCCGGAGCAAGAACCACGCGAAAACCCGCCTTGTGCACCCGGACGCCGAGCTCATAGTCGTCAGCCAGGTGATCCACCAGCGACTCCAGGCCCCCCACAGCGTCAACCGCTTCACGGCTTACGCAAAGCGTAGAGCCAAGACCGAATCGCATCCCACGCTCCATCAGAACCGTCAGCAGCACACTCGGCAGAAAATCCGTAGAGATGCCAAGCGATTCAAGCTGTGAAGGCAGAGTGCCATGAGCCCGGCCTCGGTAAAGCGCCGTCACCAGCCCCACGGGCTGCTTCCCCGGCTCGGCAAAAGACGCCATCACGCGTTCCAGATAATGCGGCGAAACCGTAATGTCCGAGTCATTAATGAGCAGGTAAGGATGCGCGGCGTGCGGAATCAGCTGAACCAGCGTGCTGACCTTACCATTTGTCCCCAGCCGTTCCGGCGCTTCAATCAGCCGAATCGGAATTTCAGGAAACTCATTCTGAAGCCGCAAAACGGCTGCGACAGCAGGATCGTCCTGCGAGGAAATCCCAAAGAGGATCTCGTACTGCCCGACATAGCTCTGGCGGCAATGCGAGCGAAAAGCCTCCATCATGCCCGGATCAAGGCCCTTGAGAGATTTAAGGATGGAAACCGGCGGAGCAAAGAGACCGTCGGCCTTAGCCAACTCGCGAAGCTGCCTATTCCGGCGGGCAAGATAAACATAGGCAGCCACCAGCGCCACCAGGTAATACCCCATCCCCGCCACGGTCAACACCGTGGTCGCCAGCTCCACGGCATGGGCGTAAATATGAGGCATAAATTCATTATAGGGACTAGAGACATAGGGACTTAGAGACTAGGAACGGCATAGCTGTGGATTTGTTCCACAGTTTAGTCCCTAGTCGCTAGGTGCCTGCCCCTAAATATGGCAGCTCGCCAGCCCGCGCTTTTCGAGATACCGCTGATGGTAGTCCTCAGCGCGCCAGAAGGTCTCAGCCGGAACCACCTGCGTAACAATCTTCTTCGGCTCGAAGCGGCCCTCCGCATTCAACGCCTCGATCTTCGCCTTCGCCTCGGCCTCCTGCTCCGACGAGTGGAAAAAAACCGCGGAGCGATACTGCGTGCCCCAGTCCGGCCCCTGGCGGTTCATCGTGGTCGGGTCATGAAGCTGGAAAAACGCGTCCAGAAGCTGACCGTAGCCGATCTTCTCAGGATCGAAGTCGACCTCTACGACCTCGACATGAGTAGGCTGCCCGCGATTCGGCTGCCCATCCTGTGTGCAGACATCTTTGTAACTGGGGTTCTCCTGGCTTCCGCCCTCATACCCCACTGCGGTGGCCGTCACGCCGGGCATCGCGGCAAATGCAGCCTCCACGCCCCAGAAGCATCCAGCCCCAAACGTAGCTTTTTGTGTGTCCATATCCGGTTAGATGCCCCTTCCCTTGTCTCGGTTCGAGCCCGGGCGCGGGCCGCCGCCCCTCGGGCCAGATTTGGGTCCAGATTTAAATCCAGATTTCGGTCCAGACTTAAAACCCGGCTTGGAACCCGACTTGAAGCCGTCACGCGCGCCACCCGGCTTCGGGCCGCTGGATTTAAATCCGGCTGACTTGAAGCTTGGCCTGCCGGATGGCCTGCCAGACGATGTGCCGCCGGTTCTGGGACCGGATTGAAAGCCCGCACCTCCGCCGGAGTCACTGCTCGATCTGTCTGCCGGCCGATCGCCAAATGTTCTGCCGCCCGCGCCTTCGCGCGCCTTGCCAAAGCCGCCGCTGCGCTCACTTCCACGATCGCTTCCGCTCCGGCCGCCACCAAAATTGCTGCCTTGACGACCGCTGGGCCGGAAAGCCGACTGGCCGCCGCGCGGCCCGGAAGGACGCTCCTGTCCCCTTCCGAAACGTTCACGGGGTGCTTCCGTCCCCTCAGAATCCGGTTTGCGATCAAAGGAGGGCTTGGGGAATGACTTACCCGGCCCTCTGTCGAACCGTTTGCCGCCAAAGCCAGTGCTGCCGGATTCAGACCGAGCAGGGCGTTCGAAGGACCGCGTAGCCGGACGCGAATCGGAACGCGCTCCAGAACGTGAATCAGGCCGCCCTGTGCCGAATGCCGGCCTGCCAGTGCCAAATCCCGTTCTGCCTCCCGGTCTGCTGGGGCGCTCCTCGCGACCTGGGCCTGAACGTGAATCGGAGCGCGCGCCCGAGCGTGAATCTGGCCGCCCTGCGCCAAATGCGGGCCGGCCTGGAGGCCTGCCAGTTCCGAATCCTGTTCTGCCCGTGGGCCTGCTGGAGCGCTCATCGCTCCCTGAATCGGGACGCGCGCTCGGACGCGCACCAGAACGTGTATCTGGACGTGAATCGAAACGCGCACCCGGACGAGAATCAGGCCGGCCCGTACCAAACGCCGGCCTTCCAGCGCCAAATCCAGACCTGCCAGCGGGCCTGCTGGACTCCTCGCTGCCTCGGTCATCACGCCGCGAAGGAAAGCTCCGCGCCCGATCCGTGCCCCCTGCGCCCTGATCTCTGTTCTGATAACGGAAATTCTTCCCGTAAGGCCGTTTTAGGCCCTCTTTTGCCGCTTCATGGTCCACAGTGCGGCCCGCCTCTTTGGGCAGTAGAACACTGAAGTCGATTTTGCGGCGTTTGAACTTGCCCTTCGCGGCCAGGCGCAGCAGATCCACCTCTTCCGCCACCAGCTCACGCGTCGTTCCCGCCTCAATATCCAGCACCAGCGGGCCATACGCCACGCGGCGAATCTTTTCCACGCGATGGCCGATCTCTTCAAACATCTTTCGCAGCTCGCGGTTGCGGCCTTCGATCAAAACAATCTCGTACCAGGGATTTTCCCCGGCCCGCACCATACGGATACGAGCAGGCGAAGTGCGAACGCGCCCCTCAGCGGGCTTGCCCTTGGCAATCGCCACACCGCCGCGCAGTCGCTCCAGCGCTTCCTCGCTCGGCGCGCCGGATACCTTCACCAGGTACGTTTTCTCCACGCCCGATGAGGCGCGAGTCAGCTCATTGGCCAGCAGGCCGTCATTGGTCACCAGCAGAAGCCCTTCGCTCTGATAGTCCAGCCTGCCCACCGGGTAAAGCCGCTCGCCCTGGCGCTCAAAAAACTTCATCACCGTCGGGCGGCCTTCAGGATCGCTGACCGTAGTCACAAAGCCGCGCGGCTTGTTGAGAATAAAGTAGCGCAGGCGCTCAGAACCCTGCAGCAGCTTGCCATCCACGCGAATGTGGTCGCGCGCAATATCCGCCTTGAAGCCGGCAGTGGTAATGACCTGCCCGTTCACCTGCACGTGCCCTTCGGCAATCAGCTCCTCGGCATGGCGGCGGCTGGCAATGCCCGCATGAGCCAGAATCTTCTGCAGCCGTTCTTCATGGCGCGGCTCATCTTCTCTGGGTGCCGTGTACTCCGGTGGCTCCACGCCAACGTAAAGCTCCCGGTCGCTGGCAGCCTCGTGTGGAGCGGGCTCTTCGTCTTCCAGAAGATATTCCGCCAGGTCCTCCGGCTCCGCCGAAACCACCGCATCCATCTCGGAGGCAACATCTGCTTCCAGTGCCTCAGGACTCGCAATGTCGTCCGGATCAGCAAGCTGCTCCAGCGGCAATTCCGGCTCAGCTACAGCTTTAGCGGCCTTCTTCGGCTTCGGGCTGGCCAGCTTTTTCGCCGGAGCCTTCTTCGCCGCCGCTTTTTTCGCCGGGGTCTTCTGGACCGGCGCTTTCGTCACCGCTGTTTTCTTTGCTGCCGTCTTCTTCGCTGCTGCTGCCTTCACCGGCGCTGCTGCTTTCTTCGGCGTCGCTTTTTTCGGAGCTGCCTTCTTCGCTGCTGCTTTCTTCACTGCCATCGTTTGCGGCCTCTGTTTCTGCCTGCCGGCTTGTTTCTTCCAGGCCCGGTTCTTCTAAATCATGTCCTTCTAAACCAAGCTCATCTAAATGAGATGCGCTTTCGGAGGCTGCCTCCTCGGCAGGCTCCATTTCGTCGATTTCGCTAGCCGCAATCTTCTCGAACTCCTCCATCGAAGGCAGCTCGGAGAGGTCCTTCAGGCCGAAGCGCAGCAGAAACTCCTTGGTCGTCTTATAAAGGATCGGCCGCCCAATCACCTGCTTGCGCCCGGCCGTAGCAATCAGCTTACGCGCCATCAGCGACCCAAGCACGCCGCCCGACTCCACGCCGCGAATCTCCGAGACTTCCGGCGCCGTCACAGGCTGCTTGTAGGCAATCACGGCCAGCGTCTCAAGCGCAGGCAGCGAGAGCTTCATCGGCGGCTTCAAGCTCTTCACGAAAAGGCGCACGGCATCATGGCAGGAAGGCTTGGTTCCCATGCGGTAGCCGCCCGCAATCTCTCGAATCTCCACGCCTCGCTCATCCGCCTCGTAGTTCGCAATCAGCTCGGCCAGAATGCCCTTCAGAACACTCCTGACCTCCTTGTCGCGGGCCTTGGCCTCGCGCCTGGCCTCGGATTCAGCATCGACAACAGGCTCCGCGGCAGCTTTTCCAGCCGGCTCGGCAGCAGGTTCAGCCTCTTCAGCAGCGGCTTCCGCGGCAGTTTCCGCAGCGGGCTCCTCCGCCGCAATCAGCGGCAGCGTCTCAGCCACCGGCTCTTCGTTGGCTGCTTTTGCGGCTTTGTACTCCAGCGCTTCGGCGGCAAAAAGGGCGGCGAGCTGCGCGAGCGTAATCGGCTCCTCGGCAGCATAAATAACGGCTTCCAGCTTGGCTTTCAGGCTCATTCCATCATTCATGTTAAAGGACGCGACCCACGCATGTTACGTGGCAATTGCAGGATGCTGAAAACGACAGCCGCCGCTACTGCGCCGAAGCCTTCCCCTTCTCCAACCTGTCCAGCTTATCCTGCGTAATTCCTGCCTCTTCAAAGTGCGTAGCAACAGCCTTCTTGTAGCTTTCAATCGCAAGCTGGTTGTTGCCCGCAGCCGCATAGGCGTCGCCAAGACTGTCATAGGCCTCGCCGGCTTCGGGATAGGTCGCCGTAACCAGCTTGAGAACGGCAATCGCTTCCTGAGTATGTCCATCGCCGATCAAGTCATGGCCCCAGTCGTTCGCTTCAGACTCCGGCAGCTTGAAATCCGCATTCTCCTTGCGAAACTCGGCATTCACCTCATCGATATGATCAAAGCCCCGCCGCCCCAGCTCAGCGCGAAAGCTCTCAAACGAAACCGGCACTCCGCTGGCCGCCCGAAACGTCGCGCCAAACAGATGCGTCGGAGCGTCATTCTCCGCAGGCTCGCGCTTGAGCCATTTGAGCGCCTCAGCGTCATGCTTCAGGTACCCATTCAGAAACGCGAGCGTGTATCGCGCCATCCACGCATAGCCAGGAACCCCATCCTCGCGCGTAAAGTCGCCCACCTTGAACTGCGCAAATCCCTTCCACGTATCTTCATTCCGCTGATACATCGAGCTGTACTCCTCATGCCCCATGCCCAGCATGTGAACAAGCTCAAGATCGCCATGCGTCCACGCATTCAGCACATTCGGCCCCTGCATGCCGGGAGCCGTAAAATAGCGCGCCTGGTCTTCGAGTGAAGGCCCGCCCTGCGTGAAAAAGATCAGCGGAATCGTCATCTGCTCAGGATGCACAAAGCCCGAATCCTTCACAAAGCCGGGGTAGTAACGCATGCTTCCATCCAGCGCCACCAGCGCACGAATGCGGCTGTCGCGCGCGGCAGCAAAAAGGTTCGCGATGCCGCCCCAGCTAAAGCCGGCCACGGCAACCTCGGACGAATCCGCATTCGGCAGCGTGCGCGCATAGCCCACCAAAAAGGACACATCCCGCGCCTGAGCGCTGATGCCCGCAATGTCGGAGGTCATCGTGCGTGAGTCCGCGCCCAGCGCCCCCGCCGCCACTACCAAATAGCCATTCGAGGCCAGATACTCGCACAGATCGGCGTTCTCCCACGCCATCGAGCCAAAGCTAGGCGTATAAATCACCACGGGATAGCGCCCGCCAGCAGCCGTAGCGTCGCGCACAGCCCAAAGCGAGTCGCCCATCGCCGGAGCCATGCCTTTCTTCCACGAATCCCACATGCCCGCAAGATGCGGCTTGCCAAAGCTAGTCTCGGTCTCAAGCAGCGCAAAGTAGTCTCCAACCGTCATCGACTTCCCCGCGCTCTTCGCCGCCGGATACCAGATCAGCGTCTGCAGAGGCCGCGCCCGCTCGCCCCCTACAGGCTTACCGAGATCATCCACAGCCGATCCCCAGGTGCGCGAGTAGTCGTATTGCTCGACCACTTTCAGTCCCACGGCAAACGGCCCGGACTTCTGGTCGAAACGAAAACGACTCGTAGCCTGCGGCGTACTTTGTGCCGCGCACGTCATCGCCATCGCAACCGCAATGACGCAGAACAACACTCTTCCGCGCATGAAAAGCTCCAGGAGAAAGACTTTCGAGTCCGATTAGCTCGTCCCCAACGTGTATCAGAAGCCGCGGACTCAGGCAATCATCCACTCACGCCGCAGCCTACCGGTGCCGCTGCACCAGAATGTCATTCTTCGTGTAGTGATACACCTTGCCCACCTCGAATGTGCTCTCGTCCGGCGGAGTCGTCCAGTTGTTAAAGTAGCGCTTCTTCAGCGTCTCAAAGTTGAAGGTAAAGTTCGCCCCAAATGCACCCGGAATCGCGTTCGTCATGCCGGTAAAGTATGCGCTGACGGTAGCAAAGCGCGTCGCCTCTGAAACCGTGGCAAACAAAATCGCCAGCAGCCGTTTGTCCATTTGCACGCCTTTGCGGAACTCCGCCAGGCTGCCAAGCGCGATCAGATCCTGGCGGCTCACGCCGCCCACCGTGCCCAGCTGCGCGTAATTGGAGTTCACGCCGCAGGATTTTCCCTGGCCGCCCTCCGCGTCGTCAAAGGTGTACCAGCCGTCCGCCCCATAAAACGACACCACGTACAGATCGTCCACGCGTACCTCCACGTAGAGATCCACGTTGGCCGGAGTAACCAACTTGGCAACAACCGTCTTGCTCTTCGAGCTTTCGATCAGGTTGCGAAAGGTGCCCAGGCTCGTCTGGTACTGCCCGGCATTCAAATCAATGGTGGCTTGCGCGTTGGGGGGCGGCATGGCAAAAAGCTTACCCCTGACTTGCGCACCGCGGTCAAGTGAAATTTCCTGCTACATGCGTGATGTATTCTGACCGCAATACAGCAAGTGAAGCTCGTCCCCTATCCAAATTGAGGTAGCGTTCTGAAATGGACGATCGTGCCGCAGGCCAACTTTTGCCGGAGTCTCCTGCCACCCCCACGCAGGAACTGGTGCTTGTCGAGAACGTCACCAAGACCTTTGACTACAAAGATGCGCTGAAGAACATCAGCTTCGCAGTGCCCGCCGGGCAGATCTGTGGACTGCTCGGACCCAATGGCGCAGGCAAGACCACGCTCTTCCGGCTCATGATGGGAATTCTCAAGGCCACCGAGGGACACATCGCCATCGATGGCCTCGACGCCTTCGACGATCGCGTCGAAGTAAAGCGACGCATCGGCTTCCTGCCCGACGAGCCGGTCTTCTACTCCTACCTCACAGGCCGCGAGCACCTCAAGCTCAGCGCGGCCATGCACGGGCTCGACGCCGAAGAAACCTTTTCCCGCATGGAACCCCTGATCGCGCGCCTCCGTCTCGCCGACGACATCGACAACTACGCCGAGGACTACTCGCGCGGCATGAAGAAAAAACTCGGCCTGCTTCTCGCCATGCTGCACCAGCCCCGGCTTCTCGTGCTTGACGAACCGACAAATGGCCTCGACGTGGAATCGACTCATCTCTTTTACAGCCTCATCCATGACACCGCCGCGCAGGGCGTGACTGTACTCTTTTCCACGCATCTCATGGACCACGTAGCGCGGCTCTGCACCCACGCCGTCGTCATTCAGGGTGGTCAACTGGCCGCAAAGGGAACCCTCGACGAGCTGCGCGCGCTCACCGGCAAAGACGACCTCGAAGAGATCTTCCTCGCACTCACCGCAAGGCCCGCGCAGGCATGAGCGCATCCGGCAAAACGCAGCCGAGTTGGTGGGGCACGGTCGGATTGCTGCTGCGCAACGCGCGAAGCCGCGCCGTAGGCCGTCGGCTGCGCGCGCAGCAGCTCCTGAATCAGCGCACCGGCAAATCAGCAACCAACTGGGGCGGGTTCGGCTACTTTTTCGCAGTTGTGCTCTATCTTTTCGTGAACGGTCTTAGCGCATTCATGATGATTACGGCTGTCGAAAGCGGGCAGCGCGCCGAAGTCGAGCAGCAGGGAAAGATCGTCGTCAGCAGCGGTTTCTATAGCTACGTGCGGGAGATGAGCACGCGCGGCCGCGACAACAATGCTGAAGTCTTCGGACAGCCACTCAATTCCGCTGCCCCGAACCAGCGAGTGGTTTCCAGCGAAGCCAAAGAAATATCAGAAAAGGAAGGCGGCTCGCAACCCGAGATTGAAGCGCATTTGCGCAGCGTGATAGCAGAAAAAGGAATCACAGGTCTGGTGGAACGGCAAGCCGCCGCTCCCGGCATCCGCTCTCTCGCCTTCACCGGCCGTCTCCCGCAAATGCTCGGCTCACTCGCCCTACTCTTCTGGCTCATGATGCTCATCTTTCAGGGCGAAGGCATGGAGGTCGATGTCCAGCGCCGCCGTTACCCCATGTGGGAGTGGCTCTTCAGCCATCCCGTCCAGCCCGGCGCGGTCTTCCTCGCGGAAATGCTCGCTCCCATCGCGGCCAATCCCATCTACTGGGCCGCGCCGCTCTTCGTCGCATTTGCCTATGGTTTCGTGTACGGCATTCCCGGCGGCATCATCTCGGCCTTTGCCGTCGGCCTGCCCGCAGCCGTCGCCTGTGCCTGCATGGGCAAAGCGCTCGAAGTAGGCGTGCTGCTGAGGTTTTCGCCTCGCACCCGCGGAGCGGTCATCGGCCTTATGGGATGGATCGGTTACACCGCCATGATGCTGCCGATTATCGGCATCTACATCGTTCCCCGCTTCGTGCATGCCGCAGCCGGCCTGCTGCAGATCTTCACCGTCATTCCCTGGCCGTGGCTGGGCCTGTTCCTCGGCTTGCTGCCGGACGGCAAGTTCTCCTTCATCACCGGCATAATCACATGCGATGTGCTCGCGGTAGCGGCCACCGCCCTCGCCGTATGGATCAGTGTGTGGGGCACGCAGCGCGGACTAGCCGGCAACTCCTCAATGGAGCGCCCAAAATCGGCAGCCGCCGCCAACCGCGCCGCGCGCTTCAGCAATACAGGAGTCTTCAAAGACCCGCTCTATCGCAAGGAGTTCCTCTGGTTCACGCGCGACCGCAGCGCCATCGTGCAATCGCTGCTCGTGCCCCTCACCGTGGCCGGCTTTCAGCTCGTCAATCTGCGTGGCCTGCTGGCCAAAGCCGACGGAAGCTGGAACTACCTCTGCGGCGTAGCCATCTTCTTCGGTACATATTTTCTCTGGATTCTGGGCCCCAAATCGCTGCAGTCCGAAGGTCAGGCGCTGTGGATTACGCTCACATGGCCGCGCGGCCTTGAAAGCCTACTCAAGGCCAAGGCCTGGCTCTGGTCCATGATCTCCACCGGCCTCGTAGCGCTGATCCTCGCCTATGCCGCGCTGGAATTTCATGCCGACATCTGGAAGATCGCTCTCGTGGGCATCGGATGGTACTTCTTCGCGCGTAGCATGGCCGAGAAATCCGTCACGCTGGTCACCGTTACATCGGAGTCCGGCGAAACCCAGAGGCCCCCTAAGGGGAGAATGTGGGCCGCGCAGCTCGGCATGCTCACCTTCGCGATAGGCATCGTCACGCAGCAGTGGCATCTGGCCGTCATCGGCATCGTGTATTCGTTTGTCACCGCCGCAGCCATGTGGCAGAACTTCCGCGCGCGTCTTCCCTATCTCTACGATCCCTGGTCAGAGCAGCTTCCACCCGCGCCCACGCTCATGCACGCCATGATCTCCATCAGCATTCTCGTGGAGCTGGCTGCAGTACTCACTCTTCCAGTGCTGGCCATCGGCGGGCGTGACAGCCTGGGACCAGCGCGCGCCTTTGGATATGGGGTTTCGGCCATCGTAGTCTCCCTCTTCGTTGCAAACTTTATGGGCAATCGCAACGTGCGCCCGCAGGAGATATGGAACTGGGTTCCAGCCGGCGCAATCGAAGAGAACGAGCCGCTTTTGAAGCGTTACGGCATCGGCGACCTCGGCATCATAGTCCCGCTGCTCATGGGCGCATGCGGCGGCCTCGCCCTCGGCCTGGGTGCCAAGGGCTATGAGGCATTGCTGCTCCACATTCCCTCCACCGCCGATCTCATCCGCCAGGCACAGCAGCAGATGACCTCCGTTCCAAACCTGCACTTCTGGTACATGGTCACGGCCGTCGGCTTTGCGCCCTTCGCAGAGGAGTATCTCTTTCGCGGCTTGCTCTTCCGCGCGCTGGACCGTGAATGGGGAGGCTGGAAAGCCGTCCTCGGCGCAGCCGCCTTCTTTGCCGTTTACCACCCTTTGCTTTCCTGGCCGCCCGTCTTTCTCCTCGGCGCAATCAACTGCCTGCTCTTCCGCAAAACGGGCCGCCTCGCTCCCGCCGTGCTCCTCCACATGATCTATAACGCCGTGGTGCTTAATTAGGCCTGACCATCCCGAATCTTCATTACACGCCATGGGAGATTGTGGTATTCCTCCTGTGGGCATACAAACGTGATTTCCATGCAGTAAAGATCTGGGGGAAGATATTGCACGCCTGTATTTTCCGCAAGCGGTCTTCGCATAACTGGTTTTCAAGTAACCGGTTCAATGCGTCGCGTCCTTGTTTTACTCTTTCGCATCTGGCGTGCCTGCTTGTCTTCGCGCTCGCAGCGCTGGCCTCGGCTCAGACCACCATCCACGTCCCCGCCGACCAGCTCACCATCCAGGCCGGAATCAACGCCGCCAACAACGGCGACACAGTCCTCGTAGCCCCCGGCACTTATTTCGAAAATATCGACTTCAAAGGCAAGGCCATCACCGTCATCAGCGCCGCCGGCTCAACCCAAACCATCATCGACGGCAGCAAGGGCAACACCCAGACGGTCTCCTTCATCAGCAAAGAACCGCGAACAGCTATATTGAGCGGCTTCACCATTCAAGGCGGGGGCGCGGAGCCGTACATAGGCAACAACGACGGCGGCATTGTCATTCTGAACAACTCGCAGCCCAGCTTGGTGAATAACATCATCACGCACAACCACTGCGACAGCATTTATGTAGATAACAGTTCGCCACTCATTCAGAACAACAACATCAACAACACTCTGGACAACAAGGGCGATTGCTCGTTTGGCGGCGGCGCTGCCATCTATCTAGCGGGCTCGGCTGAAGACAGCAGCGGTAACCAGATCCCCATCATTATCAGCGGCAACACCATTGAGGACAACACGCAATCAGGCCTGGAAGACGCTGGCGGCAATGGCGGCGCAGGGATTGCCATTTGGGGTGGCAATCCCATTATCGAAAACAACATTATCCGCAACAACCTCACGGGCGGCGCAGGCGGCGCCATTAACTTTGCGAGCTATGACCCGGTCAACAATAAAATTTTGATCGTTCAGAACCTGATTTATGGCAATCAGGCCGCAGGTGGCGGTGGCGCGATCGGATTGAATGCATTCAGTTATCTGGTCAACATCTACATCGCCAATAACACCATCGTAGATAACACTCCTTATTCTCAGGACGGCGGAGGAGGCTCTGCTCAGATCTACGCAGCTGCCAGTGGCCAGGATGGCCCGAATGTAGCCTTCGTAAATAACATCATCGCCGGAAACACAACCCAGCCATCTATCCAATGCGACTGGCAGACGAATCCGCCGATTGTTCCAGACGAGTCGATCCAGCCCATTTTCGACCACAATCTATTCCTGAACAGGGGCGGAGCCGTCCTCGACTCGTCCTGCGTTGATGTCACTGCAAAATACGGAAACATCGTCGCCGACCCCATGTTTGTGAACTGGACCGGGATGGATTACCACCTTCAGACCGGTTCGCCAGCCATCGATGCCGGCAACACCAGCGTTCTGCAATCATTGGCCGACAACGCTCTGAACCTGACTACTGACTATGACGGCAATCCACGAGTGGCAGACACGACAGCAGTGGGGTACCCCATCATCGACATGGGCGCATACGAATTCGCCGGGGCACAGGATGCTCAGCCGACAACAATTGTCCTCACACCATCGGAATTTGTCGTTCAGGGAGAAACCAATTTCACGCTGACCGCGCAGGTTGTCTCTGCCGCCGGTACGCCCACTGGCTCAGTCGCGTTTCTTGAGGATGGAACCCAGATCGGAACAGCACCAATTGATTCATCCGGCCAGGCCGTGTTTCCTTCGCCGCCGCTCGTTACGGGCACACATAACTTCATTGCCATCTATCCCGCTCCGGGCGTTACAAATTCCACGCTGCCCCCCGCCAGATCCGTGGTCGCGATCGTCGTCGCACAGGCAGATTCGTCCGTCTTGACGTTGAGCTCCACACCAAACCCGTCGCAGGCTGCGGCAAACGTAACGTTCACGCTCAATCTTTCTGCTCCGAACGGCCTCCCATCCGGACAAATCACACTAGCGGATCAATTGACAAACACCACTCTCGCCACTCTCACGCCAGACGCAAAAGGCAACGCCAGCTTTGCCACCGCAGCGCTGGCAGCCGGAATTCACAACATCACAGCGTCATATCCGGGCGATTCGACTCATACAAGTGCGTCGGCATCAGTGGAGCAACAAGTCGGCAATGGTATTGCCACCACCATCTCACTCACCTCTTTACTCAACCCTTCCAATGTCGGTCAGACCGTTACCATCAATGCAATCGTCTCCTCCTCAAATGGAACTCCGACTGGCTCGCTGCAATTTCTGGACGGGTCAACCAACGTAGGGATCATCACTCTAATTGATGCCAGCGCCTCGTTGGTCACCTCAATCCTCACCCCCGGCAAGCACAACATCTCGGCAATCTTCACGCCAAGCGGAAACTACCTGGCAAGTTCCGCGTCTATCACGCAAATAGTCAACGGCCTCACCACCGCCACCGCCCTCACTGCTTCGCCTAACCCCGCTTACGCGCTTCAGACCGTCACACTCGCCGCAAAGATAACCACCACCGCAAACGGCACGCCCACCGGCACAGTCACCTTCAATGACGGCGCCATACTTCTCGGCACTGCAAATCTGGCCGCAAACGGCACAGCCATGCTGCCCGCAACATTCCCCGCCGTATCCGCAACCCCGCACCAGCTCACAGCCACCTACAGCGGTGACTCGACTTTCAGCTCCGGCACATCCGCTCCATACCCGGAAACAATCCAGTTCAACCCAACCACCACTCTGATCACCACAATGCTGCCGAACCCGGTAAGCGCGTACAGTACTGTGACGCTCTCGGCCACAGTCAGCTCGTCGACCAGCACCGGCAATTTCCCCACCGGCTCCGTCACCTTCACCACCGCTGGAATGACGCTCGGCACGGGTGTTCTGGTCAACGGCTCAGTCTCCATTCCGGTCATCGCGCCTGCTGTACCTGGTGGTTACCGGATCGTCGCCAACTACAGCGGCGATACTGCATTCTTCCCTAGCGCCTCACCCTCCCAAGTCCTCCAGGTGATCCGCTCCACGGCCTCGGTAACGATCACCAGCAGCGAAAACCCCTCCGTCTTTGGCGATTCCGTCACTTTTGCGGGCGTGGTCTCTTCTGCCAATCCCGCACCGATCTCAGGCCACCTGCAATTCTTTGACGGCACAAAGGCCATCGGTCCTAACTTCACCCTAGACGAAACCGGCACGGCAGCCTTCAGCATCAGCACCCTCGCCGTGGGCAGGCACTCCATCACCGCGGTCTACTCAGGCAACCCCTACATCCTCAATACCACCTCGTCTGTGTTGAGTCAGGTCGTGACGCCCTACTTAGGCGACTTCACGCTGAACATCACTCCAGACAACGGGATCGTCTACACCGGCGGTGCGGCGCACTTCACCCTGGTCGCAACGCCCGTGAACGGATTCGACCTCGCGCTGCTGCTGACCTGCTCAGGATTGCCGGCAAACTCGAGATGCGGCGCCTCACCGGCCAGGATCCTCGCCAACCCAGAGCCGGGCACTGAATTCTTCGTGCCCTACACCTCTCTGATGACGATTCAAACCTCCTCTCCCAGGCCAGAGTCCGCGGCGCACTTGAAACAAGCCAGCTGGACCGGCGGAGCTGCCGCGCTTGCCTGCCTCTGCGGGATTCTCATCATCCCGCGACGCATCCGCCGCGCGCTCTCTATCCGATCCCTTCTCATCGGAGCCATTCTCGTCGGAACCTTTGCTGCCATCTCCGGCTGCGGCAATCACGGCTCGCTCACCGGAGCCACGCCGATCGGAACTTATGAAGTCACCATCACCGCAAAAACCCCTTCCGGCGGCCCGCAGGTAAGTCATTCCATCCAGTTCAAACTCGTAGTGAAATCGCTTTTTTAATTGATTGAGACAAAGGAATGCGACAAATCTTGACTCATCTCGGAAAGAAGCTGGTCTGGCTTAGCCTTTGCCTTACGCTGCCCATCATGGCCGCCATGTGCACAAAGCCGCTCCGCGCGCAGGCCGTCTACGCTGGCCACCTGAGCCACACTGCCCTGTGGGCTGGCGGCGAGTGCAGCGGCTTCTCCGCGTCCTTTCCATATCAGAGCGGAGAGCGTATCTACGGATGTGGCCTCACAGCCAATCTCCGCTGGGCATTTCACTGGGACGTTGAAGGCAGCGCACGCTGGCTCTCTTTTAATACCTACGCTGGCGCCACGGAACGCACATTGCTCATCGGACCGCGCTACACGATTGTTCGCTACCACGGAATTGAGCCTTACGGAAAGTTCCTCGTAGGCGACGGCACAATCCACTATCCGTATTCCGTTGGCACCGACAGCTACCTCACGCTCGCTCCAGGCGGCGGCGTCAAACTTCGCTTCTCGCCGTGGCTCAACGTACACGCGGAGTACGAGTATCAGTTCTGGCTCAACTCGCCCGGCTTTACCAATGAGCCCAAGCACTCGCTGCATCCCAACGGCATAAACATCGGCGTCACCTTCAAAGTCTGGCCAATTAAGTCCGAGTAGCGCGCTGAGTGCCTTCTGCGGAAGCAGAACTTTGCGAGTTCCAAAAGCGGCAAGCAAAGCATGCTTCCATATCTCAAGCTTCTCACCGCGCTTCCCCTCGTAGGGTGCCAGCCCTTATTCTCCATCCGAGGTCACCTCACATGAAAATGCGTCCCGGCGCTCAGACCGGCTTTCTGCTCTGCGGCAAGGAATGGAGCGATGGTGAAGCGCTCGAAGTACGCTCGCCCTGGGATCAGGGTCTCGTAGGCCGCACAACTCAAGCCACTCGTGCTGACGCGCGCCAGGCCGTGCAACATGCCGTTGCCTCCATACGTCGCACCCGCGCGCTGCCCCGCTGGAAGCGCCGCGAAATTCTTGAGGACGTGGCCTCCTCACTCATCGAGCAGAAGGAGCGCTTCGCGCAGCTCATCGCCGCTGAAGCCGGCAAACCCATCCGTCAGGCGCGTACGGAAGTCGATCGCTCCATCCTCACCTTCAAAACCGCATCGGAAGAAGCCACACGCATCGGCGGCGAAACCATCCCCCTCGACCTGACCGAAGGCAATGAAGGCCGCTGGGGCCTTGTACAACGCTTTCCAGTGGGCCCGGTTCTCGCTATCACGCCATTCAATTTTCCGCTCAATCTCGTCGCCCACAAGGCTGCTCCGGCTCTCGCCGCCGGCTGCCCGCTGATTCTCAAGCCCGCGCCGCAAACGCCCTTTACAGCGCTCGCGCTGGGCGAAGTGATCCTCAAAGCCGGATGGCCTGAAGAAGCCCTCGCCGTGCTTCCGCTCTCGAACGCTGACACCGCATGGCTCGCCGAAAAAGAAGACCGCATCAAGCTCATCAGCTTTACCGGCTCGGCAAAAGTCGGTTGGGATCTCAAGGCGCGCTCCAGCCGCAAGAAGGTGCTCCTGGAACTCGGCGGCAACTCCGCGCTCATCGTCCACAATGACTGGCCTGACCTCGAAGAAGCAGCGCAGCGTACCGCAGCCGCGGCCTTCTCCTACGCCGGCCAGTCCTGCATCAGCGTGCAGCGTGTCTATGTACACCGCGCCGTCTTCCAGACCTTTCTCTGGAAGGTCGTCGACGCCGCAAAAAAGCTCGTCGTCGGTAATCCGCTCGACGAAAAAACCGACATCGGCCCCATCATCCGTCTCTCGGATGCCGAGCGCATCGAGAGCTGGATTCAGGAGGCCGTTACCGCCGGCGCAAAACTGCTTGAAGGCGGCCAGCGCACAGGATCGATGATCACCCCGACCATCCTCACCGGCACCAAACCCGGCATGAAACTCCGCGATGAAGAGGTCTTCGGCCCGGTGGTAGCCATTGAGCCCTATGACGACTTCGAGGACGCGCTCGCAGAAGTGAATCACTCAAAATACGGCCTGCAGGCCGGCCTGCTCACCCGCGACGCTGGACGCATTCTCACCGCCTACCGCGAGCTCGAAGTCGGCGCGCTCATCGTCGGCGACACGCCCAGCTGGCGGCTCGATCCCATGCCCTACGGCGGCGTCAAAGACTCCGGCCTCGGCCGCGAGGGTCTCCGCTATGCCATCGAAGAGATGACCGAACCTCGCATGCTCGTCATGGCCGGTTTGCACTAGAGCGGGAGCGTCGAATGAGAGAAGATCATTCGATATGACCTCGCCCCAACCATCGGAAATTCCGGAAAGCGCGCGGATACCTTCTACCCTCCGCCATCCGCGCGCGCTCCACTTTTGGTTGGCCGTCGTCCTCACCGGCGTTGCCACAGGCATCGGAGCTGCTCTGCTCACCAAGCTCCTTGAGCTCGTGCAACACCTCGTATGGCGTGGCTCGCCAACAGACATTCTCAGCGCCGCTCAGCACGCCGGGCTGCCGCGGCATGTGCTCATCCTCCTCGGAGCGGCCCTGCTCATCGGCGCAGGCCAGTTGCTGCTCAACCGGCTTTCCAGCGGCAACGGCATCGACACCACCCAGGCGATATGGTTCAATGCTGGCCGTATGCCCACGCTGCGAACGCTAGGGAGCGCGGTGCTCTCGGTCCTCATCGTCGGCATGGGAGTCTCCCTCGGACGAGAAGGCGCTCCAAAGCAAGCCGGAGCCGTCTTCGCAAATCTCTTCTCGGATAAGGAACGGCTCTCCGACGAGCAGCGGCAGTTACTCGTCGCCTGCGGAGCCGGAGCCGGCATGGGAGCAGCCTACGGAGTTCCGCTCGGAGGAGCCCTCTTTGCCATCGAAGTCATGCGCGGCAAGCTTGCCCTTCGCTACGTGCTGCCCGCGCTCGTCACATCGCTCATCGCCACGGCAGTCTCCTGGCTGTTCCTGCCGGATGCGCCAACCTACGTCATCCCTTCATTCACCGTGACCGCATCCGTCCTGGTATGGACCCTCGTTGCCGGTCCTCTTCTCGGCCTGGCCTCGGTCGGCTATGTCCGCATGATCACCTGGGCAGATCGCAACCGGCCACAGGGCTGGAGGCGTTTCACAGCCCCGCTGATTGTCATGGGGCTTCTGGGATTTACCTCGTATTGGTTCCCACAGATTCTCGGAAACGGAAAAGACCTCTCGCAACTTCTCTTCAGCAGCCAGGTAGCACCCCTGCTGATGCTGGCGCTTCTCTTTCTCAAGCCAGCAGCAGTCGCACTCTGCATGCGCTCCGGCGCACCCGGCGGAATGTTCACGCCGTCCCTCACGGCAGGCGCATTACTTGGCGGCGTCCTGGGGATTGCATGGTCCGCCATCTGGCCCGGCACTCCGCCGGGACTCTTCGCCCTGCTCGGCGCCGGCGCAATGATCGCCGCAACCACGCAAGGGCCAATCTCGGCCATCGTGCTCCTGATCGAACTCACCGGCCAGGACCGTGCCTTCATTCTTCCCTTACTGCTGATCGTCTGCAGCGCCACGCTCATAGCCCGCACCATCGAGCCACGATCCATCTACGACGCCCGCCTGACCAACGAACAAATCGCCGAGCGCCAACGCCTCCGAGACCTGCCTTCCCAATGACATTTAGGTGCCCCACCCTCGCGGCGCAGTTGTTTTTGCCGTTAGGGTGGGAAAGCACTCCCGCCCACACATTTCAGGCATGCGGCCAACTCGTCCCAACGGTTGAAATTGAGTCGGAGTGGACGTCGCGGCTCTGTGCCCAACTCATCGCGATAAAGCTGCATGAATGGGGCACAGATTTAGTTCTGGCGTCAGGAATAGATGGATGGCAGTATCCATGAATGGGCCACCTGCCGGAGTTTTTGTCGAGGGAGTTGAAGCCTTAGATTTAATTAAATATTTGAAAATAAAATAATTAGCATTGATTTATGATGTTTACTGTTTCGACAATAGGTTTCCCAAAAGTGGTTACTTTCTATAAAAAAAGCAAATTCTTTCCTTTTTTCTGTCACGGGAGGAAATGCGAAGGCCCGAATCCAGCTTGGATTCGGGCCTTTTTGCTGCTGATTATGAGTGTGGCATAAACGGTGGTTATTTTGTGCAAACTTTCTGAAAGCGGCATACGGTACGAAAGGACAATGGACGAAAGTAATGGGGCCACGGGACAAAAGGACAGCCTGCCGTGAATTTCAAATAAGATTTGCTTGGTAGGCTGCCGTTCGTGGATGACGCGGGCATTCCATATGTATTGGCAGGAAGTGCGATGAAGCTTTTAAGACCTGTGCCACCTGCCACCGTCTCATGGAACAATCAGCCTTTAGGTTTCTTTGGATAAAGCAACGCGATCTGAAGACGCATACCCCAGGAGGATGCCCCCGGAGGGTGCACCGCATTTCCGTAGAAGTTTGCCGAGAGATTCACAGGTTGAGGACCGAGACGCATCACGCGCCCGACGCCACCCCCGAAGGGTATTGTCCACCTGCCTCCCGGTGGCGTGTCGTCGCCATCAGCTGCATCGCCGCTCGCCTGATTGTGCCAGTTCGCCGTCATGAGCGGACCACTGTTGATGTTCCAACCCCTTTTCAGGTTGTAAGTGATGAAGTATTGGAGGAGCAGCTGGTTTACCGACGGGCGATGAGAAGAACCGACAACCGACCAGACGTTGTTGGTCAGGAACCCGAAGGTCCAATGGCCGGGTTGTACGAGAGCGACCATGGATGGGCCGAAGCTCAATTTGCCTTGGCCAAGCACGGCACTTGTAGCTGTTGGAATTACGATCGCGGGGCCGACACCCCAGATCAATTTCCCCGGCTTCGCGGGCGAGAGGAAGAATGTTGGATTCATATCTCCGAACCCATATTGGCCGCCAGTGTTAGCAGTAGTGGTTGGTTGCCAGATAATGGGTTGAATGATGCGTGAGATAAGCATCCAGTTTTCGCTGATGCGAGCTGGAATTACGGGCTGAATATTGAGTACATCCTGGGTTCGGTTGTAAGGTCCGACGGCAAAATTCGAGTTGTTCTGGATGGGAACGCTGATCAAGCTGGCGACGGGGTTTTGAGTGGCCTTAGCCAGGTCATCAGCGCTCTGACCTGCCTGCGCGCTGACTGCTGCAACACCGATCATGCACGCCACGATAGGACAAAGAACGACCGAGTACCTTCTCATACGATCCTCCGATTCGTGATCTATTGAACGAAAATGCAGTGGCCGATGATGCCGAAGCAGATGAAGATTCCGAAGATCAGCAATCCCAATCCCCAGCGGATAAACTTCACCCCAATCTGCACACCTGCATCTCCGCTGTTCATCAGTCCTCCTTTTGCACCGTCATGATTGTTCAAACAAACTTACGGGTGAAGCGACAGATCTCTCCTAGTTGGTTTTTTCGAAATCTCCGGGTTTCCAACTCTCAATTGATGGCGGCTTCGGTTGGACCGTATAGCCGAAGGATGGCGAAGAACCCTCTGCCCGGCAGTTCCATGAGGGATTGCAACTCAGATTGCAAATCTTAGCTACTGGCAGAAGTAACAGCAGCGAAGTGAAATGCTTTTGAAAAACGGCACGTAGGGAATTAAGCGGCTTCGATTGGAATATAGATAGAGGTACTGGCAAATCTTACAGTCTCTAAAGTAGCTGGCCTGCCCGATAATTCCGTTCTACCGGGCGTGAGAAGGTTCACGCCGGTCTGCTTCCCGTTTTTGAGATAGGCGTCTCTTGCGCAGAAAGCAAAGGGGGCTGGCCACGATGTGCTGCGTGCGCAGAGCCGCTGATGACCGGGGAAGCGTGCCGGCGTGGTTATGTGCCGTGGCCGGTTCGCATTACCTAGGAGTCAGGATGAGAGCGTTCATTGTATGCCTGATGTGGATGGTTGCGGCTGGGCAGGCATACGGTCAGCAGACGGGATCTGATTGGAACGCGCCGACTGCGGTGACTTCGCCCCATATTTTCCACGGACCCTGGTTCAACTCAACGATGCACCCGATGCCCGAATCTCGGATCATTCTCCTATAACGGTGGATCTGCCTCTGGACGTTCCGGCGCAATGACTTGTTTTAGTGGTCACAGAATCCAAAAGGAACGTGTGACAATGAGTCCTTTCGTCCTGTCATCACGCATTGTCTTTATAGGACTAAGTTGCCTTTCTCTGTCGGCCATATCTGCAGCTGGACAAGATTTGGAGCGAAGGGCATATTCAGCTTCACCCGTTGGGACCTCGTTTGCGGGGATAGGCAGGTGACCCACTCATCCCGATATATGGGGCTGTGCCCCGTGGCTGTTTTGAGGGACGGTACGGTACCCCTCCCCCACCCTTGCTGCACCATTAACAGTGCAAAATCGCAGCTGGAAAGAAATCAAGATCCGTGACTGTGTGGAATAAGGTGCATTTAGGCGACAATAAAGTGCCATTAAGGCACCCTCGATTTTCAATATAAGCTATTTAATATGAATTATTTAACGAGGAAAAATCGAAAACGTAAACTCCTCGGTACAGAATATTTATTTCTGTACTTCTGTACGCGGCAATACGTCGGCTTCAAGGATGACGTTTCCTGCCGAAGAGTGCCGATGTTCCCGCAATTTGCCCGCCTCAGCTTTGCCGTGCTTCACTGGTTGCCGAAAGCGGACTGACCCTAATGACCTTCATCCTGGCACTCGATCAGGGCACCACCAGCTCCCGCGCCATCGTTTTTAACCACGTCGGCGAAATCGCCGCCGTTGCTCAGCGCGAGTTTCAGCAGTTCTACCCGCAACCGGGCTGGGTCGAGCATGACCCGGAAGAAATCCTCGCCAGCCAGTTCGCCTGCGCCAAAGAAGCACTGACGAAGGCCGGCATCAGTGCAAAAGATATTGCCGCCATCGGCATCACCAACCAGCGCGAAACCGCCATCGTCTGGGACCGCGCCACCGGCAAAGCGATTCATCCCGCCATCGTCTGGCAGGACCGCCGCACAGCTTCGCTGTGTAACTCTTTGGAGGAGAGTGGTGCTGGGGAAGAAGTCGCCAACCGAACCGGCCTCGTAATCGACTCGTATTTCTCCGGCACCAAGGTCAAGTGGATCCTGGACAACGTGCCTGGAGCCCGCGACCGCGCCAACCGCGGCGAGCTCGCCTTCGGCACCGTGGATACCTGGCTCATCTGGCACCTCACCGGCGGCAAGCGTCACGTAACCGACGTGACAAACGCCTCCCGCACGCTGCTCTATAACGTCGTCGAAGGCAAATGGGATTCAGAGCTGCTCAAGCTGCTCGATGTCCCCGAATCGCTCCTGCCGGAGGTCGTGTGGTCCAGCGAGCGCATCGCGGAAACCACCGCCGACGGTCTCAGCGGCATTCCCATCGCAGGCATCGCCGGCGATCAGCAGGCCGCACTCTTCGGCCAGATGTGCTGGTCTCCTGGCGAAGCCAAGAACACCTACGGCACCGGCTGCTTCCTGCTTCAGAACATCGGCACAAAATTCGCCCGTTCCAAACACAAACTGGTCACAACCATCGCCGCCAGCCCGCGCAAGCGCCTGGAATACGCCCTGGAAGGCAGCATCTTCATCGGCGGCGCAGTGGTGCAGTGGCTGCGTGACAACCTCCGTCTCATCGGCTCATCCGCCGACGTGGAAGCTCTCGCCCGTGGCGTTCCTGATGCAGGCGGCGTAGTCTTCGTCCCCGCCTTCGTCGGCCTCGGCGCGCCATACTGGGACCCGCACGCAGGCGGCCTGCTCATCGGCCTGCGCCGCGATACCCGCACCGGCCACATCGCCCGCGCCGCGCTTGAAAGCATCGCCTTCCAGGTAGCCGACGTATTGGAAGCTGTAAAAAGCGAGACCTCCACGCCGCTAAGCGCGCTCCGTGTAGACGGCGGCGCAGCCGTCAATGATCTGCTGATGCAGTTCCAGGCTGATCTGCTCGGCGTTCCTGTCGTTCGCCCGCACGTAACCGAAACTACAGCCCTCGGCGCAGCGTATCTCGCAGGCCTGGCCGTAGGCTTTTGGGAAAGCCCCGAAGCTCTCCGCGCAGGCCAGCAAAACGACACGCACTTTGAGCCAAAGATGGACGCCGCTGACGCTTCCGCCCGCAGGGCACAATGGCACCGGGCAGTCGAGCGGTCCAGAAGCTGGACGGAGTAAGCGCATGAAACGCGAGGAAATGCTCCAAAAATTACGCAGCACGAAGTGCTTCGACATCGCCATCATCGGCGGCGGAGCCACCGGCATGGGAGTAGCCGTCGATGCCGCCGCACGCGGCTTTTCCGTCGCGCTCGTTGAAGCGTATGACTTCGGCAAAGGCACCAGTAGTCGCTCCACCAAGCTCGTCCACGGCGGCGTCCGTTATCTCGAACAGGGCAACGTGCCGCTGGTCATGTCCGCACTCAAGGAGCGCGGTTTGCTCCGCCGCAACGCGCCGCACCTCGTCCACGATCTAGCCTTCGTTGTGCCCAACTATTCCTGGTGGGAAGCGCCGTTCTACGGCATCGGCCTCAAGCTCTATGACCTGCTCGCCGGCAAATACGGCTTCGGCGCATCCAAGCTCCTCTCGCGCGAAGAAACGCTGGAGCGGCTGCCAAACCTGGAATCGGAAGGCCTCACCGGCGGCGTTGTCTATTACGACGGCCAGTTCGACGACGCCCGGTTGCTCATCCATCTCGCCATGACAGCAGCCGAACACGGCGCAGCCCTCGTCAACTACTGCCCCGCCACCGGCTTCACGCGCGACTTCGAAGGCTTCGTCAGCGGCCTCACCGCCCGCGACGCCGAAACCGGCGAAGAGTTCACCATCCCCGCGCGCATAGTCGTCAATGCCACCGGCGTCTTCACGGACACCGTCCGCCGCATGGCCGAACCCGACGCCGAAGATTTGCTCGTCACCAGCCAGGGAATTCATCTCGTCTTTGACCGCAGCTTCCTCAAAGCGGAGAGCGCACTCATGGTCCCCCGCACCAGCGATGGCCGCGTCCTCTTCGTCATCCCGTGGCACGGCCACGCCGTAGCCGGCACCACCGACACACCCGTCGAAAGTCCCTCTCTCGAACCACACGCACTCGAAGAAGAGATCGAATTCATTCTGGAGACCGCCGGGCGCTACCTCACCCGCCAGCCCACGCGCGCCGACGTCCTCAGCGTCTACGTCGGCCTGCGGCCACTGGTCAAGAGCGACGGCAAAACCTCCGCACTCTCCCGCGACCACCTCATCCACGTCGACCCCACCGGCCTGCTTACCATCACCGGCGGCAAATGGACCACCTATCGCCATATGGCCGAGGACTGCGTAGACCACGCCATTACCCTCGGCCGGCTGGACGAGCATCCATGCCCCACGAAGGCTCTTCACATCCACGGCTACATGGAAAACGCAGAGTCCCTTGGTGATTTGCAGGTCTACGGCGCAGACGCCGCAGCCATTCAGGCGCTCGCGGCAAGCGATGCAACACTGGCCAGCCAGTTGCATCCCAGTCTTCCTGTGATCGGCGCAGAAATTGTCTGGGCCGCACGCGAAGAAATGGCACGCACCGTGGAAGACTCACTCGCCCGCCGCACGCGAGCACTCTTCCTAAATTCGAAAGCAGCAATCGTGATGGCCCCTCGCGCAGCGGAATTACTGGCCCGCGAGCTGGGCCGCAATGAAGCATGGGCTCAGGAGCAGGCAGTTGTATTCTGCAAGCTGGCGGCTCAATATCAAGTCCAGTGAGAATCAGGAGACGAATCGATGGCAACCCAATGTACACACGTTGCGGATCATGTAAAGAAGGTCAAACCGAACACCAAGGGCTGCGAAGAATGCCTGAAGACCGGCGACACGTGGGTCCATCTCCGCATGTGCCTTGAGTGCGGGCACGTCGGCTGCTGCGACTCATCCAATGGCCGCCACGCGCGTGCGCACTTTCATGCCACGCAGCATCCCATCATCCAGTCCGCCGAACGAGGCGAAGACTGGCGCTGGTGCTACATTGACGACACCTACATCTAGGGAAAGTTGATCACCTTCGGCGTATTCCGCGGCTTGGTCGACGTCGGTCCGCCGGCGTCGTCAATCACATTCGAAATCTCACCCAGGTTGTCGAGCGCCACAGTAATCATGTCGTGAAACCGCACCTCCGGCGTGCGGGGAACTTCAATCGCGCGGGTGAGCGTCACATTCGGATGCCGGAAGACCGAATACACGCCCAGCCCCCACGCCTCATGCGATTTCACGTCATCGGCAACCTTATAGGAAGCCCACCCGTTCACGCCCGCACCCGAAGTAAAGCTCGCCTGGTCCGGCGGATCGTACGGAATTTCCGACTGATAGAAATACGTGCGCCCCGCTTCACCCTTCCACAGAACCTGAAACTGCTGATGATGTTCCACAAACAGACCGTATGCCGTCACGCGATCGCCATTCACCACCAGGCCATTCGCGCTCGTGTTCTGCGTCCATCCCGCGCCCTTGCCGTGATCCGCACGCCAGATCCACGTGTGATCAATCAGCGTGTCATTCGCATTCACCCGCAGATTCACCTGCGCACGCCCCAAACCTGCCCCGCCCACACGAAAGAAAATATCACTCAGCGTAATCGGATTCCGAGCATGATTAGTCTTTGAGCCCGGAACACCAACCTCCATCAACACCGGCGACTCCTTCTCGCCCGCATCAATCAGCAACCCGGCAACAATGACGCCATCTTCATCGGCCACCGTCACAGCCGCCGTGCCGTTCACAGGCTTCAGCGTCGCAAAGCCCAGCCCCAGCACAACGGCGTTGGCGCGCGTCACGCGCAGCGGTTCCGTCAGCTCGTAAATCCCGGGCGTCAACAACAGGTTCTTTCCTTTCGCAAGCTCCACATTCATCGCGGCCGCCGAGTCCGCAGGCTTCGCAATATAAAACTTGTCCAGCGGAATCACCTTACCCGGCGTTTGCCCACCATGCCAGGTAATGCCGCTCGTATTCATCTGCAACTCAGGCACGCGTACACCCCACCGCCCGCGCCCATCCACTTCCAGAAACGGCTTCTCCCGCGTCACCGGCGCACGCCCGATCGTCGTGTAAGGAGGCTGCGGCCATTGCCCCACCGGCGGATGGTCAATGCCAACAAAAACCATGTTCCAGTTCGAGCCTGTCCACGATTTCCATTCGGAATTCCTTGAAATCCATTGCTGCTGCGTCCCCGAATCCACATTTCCGTCAATCACCGAGTCCGCCATCCATCCGCCGCTTGCCCATCCGTGCTGCTGGTGCAGCACCAGGTTGCCAAGGATGTGCATCCGTCGGAAGGGCGCGGCCTGCGAAACAGCCCACTGCATGGTGCCTCCGGCCGGGACAACTGAAAAACCCTCCACTCCGCGCCAAAAGGTGCATGTCGCATTGTTGTGGGCCAAGCTAGCATCCGCATGCACATTACCGGTAATCCGTACGGCGTCTGGAGTCTCCCCCACACCCACCACCTGGGTATAAAACCCGATCGGAATATCTACGTGATACTCGCCCGGCAAAAACAGGAACGCATTTCGCTGCGCCCCAAACTCGCTATGCTGCTGCACCGAATACACTGCGTCGATCTTCTTCTGCATCTCCGCTGCATCGCTCTTCGAGCTGAAGACCTCAACATTCGGTCCGAAATCCGGAGCCTTAGCCTGCGCCATCGCCACTACGCCACACACGCCAAGCAACGCACTCACAATCCAACCGCGCATGGAAATCCCCTTAAACTAAGCTCTAAATCGAACTCATATACACGCAAAAGTCCCGCAAAAGAATCGCGCGCCTATCCTACCTATCCATACCTCTCTACGGCAACGCAATCCTTCTTGCGCAACTCCACCACCGCGCGTAAAAATGGCCTGCACGCAAATCGACAAGATCATCGAGGCCCAAATGACAGCATCCATTTCCCGCAGGCAGTTTGTGCAGCTCGGCGCAGCCGCTGCGGTTGCAACAGCAGGCGCACCATACCTTCATGCCGCTGAAATCAAGGCCCCGCTGGGCCTGCAGCTTTATTCCGTGCGTGCGCTGCTGCCCAAGGATTTCGACGGCACGCTAGCCAAAGTCGCATCTCTCGGATACAAAAACGTCGAGGCCGCCGGCTATTACAACAAGACTGCAGCCGAGTGGCGCAGCTCCATGGACAAGGCCGGTCTGCATTGCACCAGCGCGCACCACGCCCTGCCGCAGCTCAAGCAACATGAGGACGAGTACATCGACTTTGCCCACGCTGCCGGCCTCAGCTATCTCATTTGCTCCTCGCCCATGAAAAGGGACCCAGCCGTCCCGGGCCCTATGACACTCGACGACTGGCACTGGGTCGCCGATGAGTTCAATCGCATCGGCGCCAAGACAAAAGCCGCCGGAATCACTTTCGGTTATCACAATCACGTCGAAGTCTTCACTACCATCGACGGCACCATGGTCTACAACGAGCTAATCAGCCGCACAGACCCCAAGCTCCTCGTCTTCGAGATGGACTGCGGATGGGTCAAGGCTGCCGGCCAAGATCCACTGACATGGCTCACGAAGACCCCCGAGCGCTTTCCGCTTCTGCATGTAAAAGACATGGTGAAGGAAGCAAATGGCCAGTCGCACTCAACGATCATGGGCAAAGGCTACATCGACTACCGTCCGATCCTGCGCGCCGCAAAGGGGCTCAAGCAGTATTTCGTGGAACAAGAGGAGTTTCAGGGCGACATCTTCGACGAACTGCGACAGGACGCTGAGTACATGAAAAACTTCCGCTTTTGAGCGCTCGACGGGAGCATCCTTTACGCTGGAAGCATGACAATCTTTGACGAAAAGCGCCAGGAGCTGGAGCACCATGAGTTCATGATGGGCCGCGAGCGCGGGCGTCTCGCCGTGGCCCTCGACATGCTCACCGATTCGCTCATCCTTGTGGGCCAGCACGGCGTCTACTGCGCCTCCACCCGTAACCCATCCAAGCCCGCACTCGACCTGCAGGCCGTCCTCGCCGGCATGGAAGGCGCAAAAGAGCTCATCAAATCGGTCATGGAAGAGATTCGTAAGAACAGGGAAGAGGGACAAGGGAAAAGGGAATAGATATTCAGTTACCGCGCATCGAGCCAGGTCTTCTCAAAGCTCGTCACACAGGTTACACCGGCCTTTTTCTTGGAATCGTCGGTTTTCGTGCTGTAAAACGGCGTTTCCGATCCCTTCAAGTAGGCGCGCATATGCACCTCGGACGAAAAGCTCATCGTCGTCGACCATGAGGTACTACCTTTGTCGTCCGTCGACTGTTTGTTTTGCTTCTCGTGGTCCGTTTTTTTATCGAAGCGAAGAACAATATCCGCGCTGTCGGAATCGTCCACGACAGTAAAACGGCCCCAGCGCTTCAACTGCTCCAGCGCACCGTCCGAAACTTCGCCCGTCTTCGTGTCGTTGAGAATGGCGACGGTCTTCGCAGTAAAAGCAGCCCGCGGCATAGGCTCCTGTGCCGAGGCTGCAACCATGGCGAAGAAGGCGAGCGGGAACAGGAGAGCGCGGAGGAATAGCTTCAAGTGTGTCTCCTTAGAATTGCGAAGATTTCTCTCGACTGCGTCAGCATATCATCGGTATCGGGCACCATCCGTGGCATTGCTTCTCTTTGTGCCATGGGTGAGCTATCGAAGGACCTCTTGCGTTTCTGGGTTTTTGCCTTTTATTGATAAACCCGACTCCGTTTTCCCTCTGTCCATGCTTTTGCGGTATCCTTGATAGAGCGCGCCCGTAGCTCAGCTGGATAGAGCGAATGCCTCCGGAGCATTAGGTCGGGAGTTCGAATCTCTCCGGGCGCACCATCCCTTCTACAAATCTCGTCTAAAAGTTAAAGAATGAAATTCCATCTTCCTTTTTCCGCAAATGAAATTCTCTGGGCACTCACCTTTGCCGGCTACCTTGTACTGCTGGTAGTGCTCATGGGCCGCGACCGCGTGCGCCGTTTCCCCTGGTTTACGGCAAGCTCGGTATTGATCGCTTTCCGCCTGCTCACAGCCAAGATGCTTTACGGCCGCCTCGCGCAGATTCCCATGGCGGAGTTCTTCATCGGCCTCGCGCTGCTTGGCTCGCTGGTAAACGTGGGCATGCTGCTGGAGCTGGCGCGCAAGGGCTTTGCGGGAATCAAGCGTAACGCATGGGTTGCAGGCGCGCTCACGCTCATGGTCCTCGGTGCGATCGTGATGTACTTTTGGGGCGAGTGGCCCGCCCTGCAAACCATCACGGCCGGCGGTGGCCTCATCGGCAGCCTTCAATTGCTCCAGTTCATTGCGCTTAAGGCGAGCCTGTTACTCGATGTCGAAACTGTTCTGCTCGGCCTCGCGATTATTTTCTTCGGCTCGCGTTTCCATGCTGGATGGAAGACACATATCCAGCGCATCATGGTCGGCCTCTCCACCGTTTCACTGGCGCAGCTTGCCTCCGAAGCCATCGCACAGATTCTCGGGCGCAATGCTCATCCGAAGACGATGGCGGAAGCCCAGCACATCCTTGATCTGCGCGACCGTATCTTCTATGCGAACAGTGCCGTGCTCGTCTTGGCGCTCGTTTGGTGGATCTGGTGCCTATGGAAGAACGAACCTGGACAAGATGAACCTGTCGCATCCAGTCCAAATCCAGTCTCTTCCGGCCCTGGCGCTATCGTTTTGCACCCTGAGTAGTCCTACAATAGCCTTATGAAGCGGCTCTGGCTTGCGCTCACACTTGTTCTGCTGATGCTCGGCACACTCGTGCCTTGCGATGCGCTGTGCACCAGCGCGCATCAGCCGTCCACGCATGCCTGCTGCCGTCAAATCAGCCGCACGCCGGAAGTCAAAACCTGCTGCGCGCCGCGGCCTGCGCAGCAATCCGCGATTCCACAAGTGAGCCAGTTAGCCCCTGTGGCGGTCCATCTGCATGACTGCGCGCCGTCTATAGTCACGGCACTTCTTTCGCCCATCGTGCACCCCCGCCCACTCATGTTCCCCCCGGACGCCGCACCCGCACCACCTCTTGTTCTCCGAACCTGATACTCCGCAAACAGCACTCGAACTGCGCGGCCCATAGAGGTCCGTGCATGCGCTCATGTGCACGTTTCTCCGGAGGATTCCCTTGCGTTTGTTCTGTATTGCCGCACTTCTTGCAGCCTCGGTCTGCGTCCAAGGCCAGAATCAAGACCAGATGGGCATGAGCATGCCCATGAATATGCCTATGAACATGGGCGGACCTGCCAAATCTTTTACCGAAAATCTCCTGCGCCGCAACGCCGCCGGCACGGATCTTGAACCAGCGTCTTACTCGCCGCCCATGGTCATGCGCATGTCCGGCAACTGGATGCAGATGCTGCATGGCGAAGTCTCCGTCGTCGAACAGCAGCAGACAGGCCCGCGCGGCCATGACAAGCTCTTCAGCGTCAACTGGGCCATGCCCATGCTGCAACGCTCCTATGAGCACAGCGAGTTGACCCTGCGCGCCATGTTCAGCCTCGAACCAGCCACCATTAGCGGACGCTATTATCCAGAGCTCTTTCAGCAAGGGGAAACAGCCTTCGGCAAGCCGATCGTTGACGGCCAACACCCGCACAATCTCTTCATGGAGCTTGCCGCGTTGTACGACGCAAAGGCTGGCTCACACACCTTGCTCAGCCTGTACGGCGGCCCTGTTGGCGATCCAGCCCTCGGACCCGAGGCCTACCCGCATCGCGCCTCCATCGGCGACAATCCCCTAGCTCCTCTCGGTCACCACATGCAAGACTCCACGCACATTGCCTGGGATGTTCTCACGGGAGGCATCGCCATCGGCTCAGGATCCCGCGGCATCCGCATTGAAGCCAGCGGCTTTCATGGACGCGAACCAGGCGAAAATCGCTGGACCATCTATCAAGGCGCGCTCGACTCCTGGTCCACGCGGCTCAGTATCGCTCCGCACCGCGACTGGGCAGCACAATACTCCGTCGGCCATCTCCATTCGCCGGAGGCTGTTCATCCGGACGAAGACGTGCTGCGCCAGACCGCTTCCATCGCATGGCATCACACGCTCGGTCAGAACAATCTCAATGCAACCGCGGTCTGGGGACGTAATCACACCATCGGCACTCCCACAAACGAGAACAGTTATCTCCTCGAAGGCGCACTCAGCCTACGCGCAAAGCAAACCATCTGGATGCGCATCGAAAACGCCGACCGCACCTCTGACCTGCTTGGCGCAGATGCCCCATCTGAAGAGACCGTCATCGGTCGCGTGCAGGCCTATACCGGTGGATATGCGCATAGCATCTGGCACAATCACTGGAGCGCGGCTGAGCTTGGAGCACAAGGCACTGCATACGGCGTACCATCTTCGCTCACACCGATCTATAGCGCCCATCCCTTCGGCGTTGCCGCCGTGCTGCACTGGCGTATCGGCCATTAGCGGCCAGCCCTCCACCTTTCGATGGATATTGAGCAATAACAAATGGAATTTATACTTGCCGCCATGTTCAAGGGCACAACTCCAGCCGCATTGATGGCATTCCTTGGTCTGCTCACAGTCAGCCTCGCCGCCGCACAGTCAGAGGGCGCACAAGCCCCCGCCAAAAGCGGCCAGGAGACTGGCTCGCCGCACCCCGTGCAACTGGACGCGCAGCATCGGCCTATCACAGCAGGCGGTTTCGTCAAAGACGGCCCCGTCGTATTCGAAGACACCTCGGAAAAATCCGGCCTGACCAAATGGACCCATAAGATGGGTACGCCTGCAAAAGACTACATCGTCGAAACCAAAGGCTCCGGCGTGGCCCTGCTGGATTACGACAACGACGGCTGGATGGACATCTACATCGTGAATGGCTCGACATTTAAGGCCCTCGATGGCAAGGAGTCCGCACCTCACGCCGCGCTCTTCCACAACAATCACGACGGCACATTTACTGACGTTGCCTCCAAGGCCGGTGTAACCAATGACCGCTGGGGCTTTGGCGTAGCCATTGCCGACTATGACAACGACGGCTGGCCCGACATCTTTGTATCCAACTGGGGCGCTAACCGGCTCTTCCACAATAACCACAACGGAACATTTACCGACGTGGCAGGCAAGGCCGGCGTCGCGCTCAACGATCCTGCCGCGTGGCACTCAGGCGCAACCTGGGGCGATTATGACGGCGATGGTCGGCTCGACCTCTTCGTCGCCGGCTACCTTCACTACGACAAAAACAACCTGCCCGCCGCTGGCGGCGCAGGCGCGCCTAATGCATTCTGCACCTTCCGCGGCGAGCAGGTAAGCTGCGGCCCTCGCGGCCTCAAGGGCGAGGGCGATCATCTCTTCCATAACAACGGCGACGGCACATTCACAGACGTGAGTGAGAAAGCTGGCGTCTCTGACAAGCCCGGCTACTATGGCCTCGGCGCAGTCTTTGCCGATATCAACAATGACGGCAAACCCGACCTGCTCGTCGGCAACGACTCTACTCCGAACTATCTCTACCTCAACAAAGGCGACGACACATTTGAAGACGTAAGCTACGCCTCAGGCTTCGCTCTCAACTCAGCTGGCCGCGAAGTCGCATCCATGGGAATCGCCGTAGGCGACTACGAAAACAACGGCATGCTCGATGTCTTCGATACCTCATTTAGCGATGACTACAAGCCGCTTTATCACAATGAAGGCGACGCCAACCTCACTGACATCAGCTATCAGCTGGGCTTGGCCGAAATCTCCGTGCCTTTCCTTGGCTGGGGTGACGCTTTCTTCGACTACGACAATGACGGCTGGAAGGACCTGCTTTGGGCCAACGGTCACGTCTATCCGCAGGCCGATAAATACGCCTGGGGAACCACATGGGCGCAGCGGCCTATGCTCTTCCGCAACATCGGCGGAAAGAAGTTTGAGCCTGTGGCCGCCGTTGAAGGTTCTGGCCTTGCGCTCGTTATAGCCGGACGCGGCATGGCAGTAGGCGATCTCTTCAATGACGGCAAGATCGACGCCGTCATCAACGTGATGGATGGCCACCCAGTGCTGCTGCGCAACGTAAGCGCGGACAAAAATCACTGGATCGAGTTCAAGCTCATCGGTGGATCCAAAAGCCCACGCGATGCGGTCGGCGCAACCATCTACGTCAGCACGAGCGGTATCAAGCAGCGTAGCGATGTCATCAGCGGCGGAAGCTACCTTTCATCGAACGATCCGCGCCCGCACTTCGGCCTTGGCTCGGCCACCAGCATCGACTCCATCGAAGTTCACTGGCCCAGCAGTAAGGTCGAGCAGTTCTCCTCACCCAGCGTGGACCGCATTATCACACTGACTGAGGGTGGCGGCAAATAATCCCGTTTACTGCGATGAATGACTGTTTTCAGGGCTTTGATTTATCGAGCGGCTCTTCACCTTTTCATGCATAGAAAATGCTGCGTTGTTATATCCGCCGCGGACTCCGCAATCGGTCAGCCTGCAAGCTCCAGTAGGGTCGCCGAGTTGCACACCCTTGCTGCTGGGAATGATCTCAAAGACACATAGCTTGCCTTCATCGCCCTTCTCTTGTTCGGCGAAGAGCCCTGCGCGGCGATAGATTGCCGTACCCTCGCGATTGCATTCGTGTCCGTTATAAAACTCCAAGTGAACATCGAAATGGATGGATGTATCGGAGATGCGGCGGATATCGAGTGTGTCGGTCGATTGGTATTTATCGCCGGAAACATCGCCATTTTGAAATGTGTGTTCGTAACTTCCTTGAATCGCATCTATCGCTCGCTTTGCTTCTTCTGAATCCCCCGGTTCCGTAACAGAAGCGATCCAGGCATTCTTGCGCGCCAGTAAGTTCGCGGTGGATTGCGAAAAAGTTGTTCCGATGCATGCTCCAATATCCGACGCTGCATCGCAGGATTTTAGAATCTTCTGTTCTTCCACGCTCTTATCCAGGCGCGGTTCCCCAAGGTCTGCCACCTCCCAAACCAGTGCCCCCCACGTGTGCTCCTGCTCAGACAAGGTCTTGCTCGCGCACAGCGCTTCGGCAGCGCGGCTGTCGCCCACAAAACAGCGCGGAATATCATCGCCCCAAAAAGTTGCCTTTGATCGCAAGGCATAACTGTGTTCGAAGCTGGCTCCCGGCGTTTCGAAATAGGAACAATCCCCAGACCTTAGGCTCACGTTGATTTCCGAGACACTTGCGCTTGTCTTTTTCAAGGTTAGGGTGCATTTCTCTTCTTCTTTGTAGCCAAGGCGGACAATCGCCTGGGTTTCGCCTTCAATCAGAAGATCGCCTTTTGCATCACCATGAAATGTCCTGCCAAGCACTTCAAATGAGGCCTGGCATTGTGATCCTGCACAATCCGTCACGCTCAGCCCCGCACCCTCATAGCGCTCAGCGACACGTAGAGTAGGTGGCATTCGAACAAATCTTCCCCACTCGCCAGCCTATCCGCTGCTGGGCTCCTGCCCTGCCGCGGAAATGGACCATAGAATCACGCACGCGAGTCCAGCCGCTAAGCGATTCGTAAGAATCATGGGGTTGCCTCTACCAAACTTTCGGTAATCTTAGAAAATACTATCGAACCAGCATCGAACTGCCTTCTATTCTCGCCTTTGCCGAAGCACAAGTTCGCAAAAATAAGACACCCTATTTGCCCTCCGCCCACAAAAGTGTTTCAATCTTGTTATTGAAACAGGGGTGCTTCGCTATGAGCGGGGCTGAGAAATACCCTAGAACCCGATCCGGATAATACCGGCGTGGGAAGTTTCGGCCAAGCCTTTCAGGCAAGTCCACCGTTCCTTCTTAGCGGCATTCCAGCATGGGCGCTCTTGTTTCAGCAGAAACAAGAGGTGTCCACATGGGACGAAATCAGACCCGTAACCAGACCCAGGCCGCTCTCCGGCATACAATTCGTGGACTCGTCCTTGCCGCGCTCGCCGTTTGCCTTGCCCCGTCGCAAACTCCCGCTCCGCCACAGCAGCCCCAACAGCAAAAGCCACTGCCCCCCGTCACCACCACCGTTGAAGTCCACGCCGAAATCAAGGAAACCTACCGCCCCGACGCCGTCACCGTCGGCACGCTCAACGGAGCGCCTCTGCGCGAAACACCCCTCTCAGCCCTTATCGTCACGCAGCAGCTTCTCGCCGACCAGGACGCGCGCCTGCTCTCGGACGTGATCAAGAATGACGCTTCCATCGGCGAGGATTACGCGCCCGTCGGTTACTACGGCGATTATGAGATTCGCGGCTTCCCCATCGATCTAGCCACCGGCCTCCAGATCAATGGAATGACCATCGCTGGCGAACAGGATGTGCCGCTTGAAAACAAGGAACGCGTCGAGTTCCTCAAAGGCATCGCAGGCGTAGAGAGCGGCGTCACCACCGCAGGCGGCCTCATCAACTTTGTCACCAAGCGCCCCTCGCCCATCAAAGCCATAGACCTCGCCACGGATCATCGCGGCAGCGCCTTCGGAGACACCGATCTCGGCTGGCTCTTCGGCAGCGCTAAGCAAGTCGGCACGCGCTTCAATCTCGCTGGGGAGCGCATCGCCAGCTACGTCAACGGCGCCAACGGCTGGCGCGGCATGGGCGCGGGTGCGGCGGACTGGCATATCACTCCACTCATGAGCCTCAAGTCTGACTTTGAATATCAGCACAAGGTCGAGCGCTCCGTCTGCGGCTATCAGCTTCTCGGCGGCGACACCGTTCCCGACATCGACAACATTTCTCCATCGACGATGCTCGGCTATCAGCCCTGGGCCAAGCCCAACACCTTTGACACTTACAACACCAGCGTCCGGCTCGACCGCGATCTACCCCGCACCTGGCACGCCTTTGGTCAGGCCAGCTTCAGCCACTCGCTCATCGATGACAACGTGATCTATGCTTACGGCTGCGCTTATGAGACCGCTTGCTACTCGAGCGGCGGCAACTCGCCCGACTACTTCTTTGCGCCCGACGGCGGCTACGACATCTACGATTACCGCGATCCCGGTGAGCTCCGCATCGACGCACAGGCCGAGGGATTAGCCGTCGGCAAAGTACGCACCGGCCCCGTCACAAATGATCTCGCCTTCGGCGGCGAAATCTTCCGTCGCAGCGTACAGCAGCCCGGCTATTTCACACCGCAGAATCTCTCCTCGCCCGATGGCATCATTCAGGATGGCTCAGTCTACTCTTACATCGGCTCGGAAAATATCTATCAGCCTCTTGCATCGTTTCCAATCGAATCACCTGTGCAATCCGCCGGCCCGCGTCGCCTGTGGGAGGATGACCACCAGTCCGCACTCATCTTGCAGGATCGTCTTCATCTCCCCGGACACATCGATCTTCTCGCCGGAGGCCGCCTCGACTCTCTTCGCGATAACAACTATTCGCTCAACGCCACCGATCCCATCGACTATCCAACTCCCATCATCACCAATAAGCTCCTCTGGCTGCCCATTTACGCCGTCACATACACGCCAGTCAGCAGCCTCATGCTTTACGGCAACTACAGCGTCATGCTTTCGCTTGGCCCGCAGGCACCCTGGTGGGCCGGCAATTATTTTCTCGGGCCATACTTCACGCGCCAGGCGGAAATCGGCGCAAAATATGAGGCCGGCCAACGCCTGCTGCTTACCGGCGCACTCTTCCGCATGCGCGCGCCATTCTTTTATCCCAAAGGTAGCGACAACGGCGATGACCTCACCTTCGTCTCAGAAGGCCATGAAACGCACAGCGGTATCGAGGTCAACGCACAGGGCCGCGCCACGCGCTGGCTGCAGCTTACTGCATCCGCAGCCGCCATGCATGCCATGTCCAGTGACACCGGAACGCCCACCTTCGACAACAAGCAGGTCATTAATGCGCCGCGCGTTCGCACCGCGATCTTTGCTGACATGCTCATTCCACATATGAGGAATCTCCATCTAATGCCAGGTTGGAGTTATACCGCGCGCAAGGAGGCCACGCGAGACGATCTGGTCAGCGTGCCCGGCTATAACCTCTTCAACCTGGGCGCGCGCTACACACCCCATGGAGAGCAAGGCCATGTTACCCTTCGGCTTTATGCTGACAACATCACGGATAAACGCTACTGGAAGGACACTGGCGCAAGCCTCGGAGACACCTTCATCCATCTCGGCGCGCCAACAACCGTGCGCCTCTCCGCGCATTACACCTTTTAAGGAGCGCAATCGACATACATGAGCGCCACTGCAAATGCGCACGGACTTGACGGCAAGCTTGTTGCTCCCGACTGGCCTCCGCTCACACGCGATGAGGTACGCGATGTGCTGCGCCGTTTTGATTCGCTTGCCGGATCTGTGGAGCTGCTCAGCGTCAGCCCGCGCCCCTTCTCCGCCGCCAGCGTCGTACGTGTAGGCTCGCGTCGTGTCTTCGTAAAGCGCCATGCGCGCCAGGTGCGTGACGCCGCCTCTCTCGGCGTTGAGCATGCCTTCATGGCGCATCTCCGTGCCCAGAGAGCCAGCGTGCCGCTTGTGCTCGCAGATCGCAATGGCACAACCGCAATCGAGATCGATAACTGGACTTATGAAGTCCACGAGCTTCCCCGCGGCATCGATCTCTACGAGGAAGCCATCTCCTGGACTCCCTTCTTTTACACCGGTCATGCCCATTCCGCGGGTCGCGCGCTCGCGCAGTTGCACCTGGCCTCAGAGGGCTTTAGCGCGCCAGCTCGCGTGCACAGCCCACTCGTTGCAGGCTTCAGCATCTTCGCCGCTCACAATCCACTCACTGCATTGCAGTCGTACTTATCCACGCGACCCACTCTGAACGCATACCTGCAACACACATCCTGGATTGCCGAAGCAATGGATCTGCTCGCGCCCTTCTACTCCGAATTGCTGCCGCTGTTACCCGCGCTCACACCACTCTGGACGCATAACGATCTTCACCCCTCAAACCTCTTCTGGTCCGGACCCAGCTCAACCGCGCGCGCTACCGCCATTATTGATTTCGGCCTCTCCGATCGCACCACCGCTGTGCACGACCTGGCTCATGCCATCGAACGCAGCATGATTGGGTGGCTCGCACTTCTGCAGTCGCCCCACGTACCGCACCGCGTGCCCGTTCATCTCGATGATCTCTCCGCGCTGCTCGATGGATACAACTCCGTGCGGCCTCTCAGTCACGAGGAGCGCGCCGCACTTGCGCCACTCACCGCGCTCTGTCATGTCGAGTTCGCACTTTCAGAAGCCGATTATTTCCTCACCGTTCTGTACTCGGAAGATAAGGCCCGAATCGCCTGCGAGAGCTACCTGCTTGGCCACGCTCGCTGGTGGCGAGAAGCCGGCACAGCTCTACTGAACAAAATTCGTGCATGGGCTGAGGCTAAATCCGCATGATCGCTTATCTTCTCGCACACTGGCTTGAGTGGTTAGGCGTCATTACCACATGCCTCGGAATCTGGCTCACCACGCGACGCAATCTTCTCTGCTGGCCCATCACGCTTGCCGCGGACATCATTTATCTCGTCGTTTACTACCGTACCTTCCTCTTATCGGACACACTGCTGCAGGTTTTCTTCGTCGCCTTCACACTTTACGGGTGGTGGAACTGGCGTCGCGGAGTTCGCACCGATGGCGAAGTCCGCATCCAAAAGCTCATGCCATCCAGCGCCGTCATTGCCATCATTGTCGGAGCCATTGGCAGCGTTGTGCTCGGCTTCATCACGCAGCATCTGCACGCGGCCCTGCCCTGGCTCGACGCCCCCCTCGCCAGCTATAGCCTCGTCGCCAGCTATTGGCAGGCGCGCAAATATATCGCTAACTGGTGGCTCTGGATTGTGATTGATGTTCTTTACGTCGGCGAATACATCTACAAGAATCTGTGGCCCACAGCGCTGCTTTACGCACTTCTCGTCGCACTCGCTATCTTCGGCCTGCGCAGCTGGCGTCAGGCTCCCATCGCAGGAGCAGCTTAAATCGCCGCCTGCACCACGTTCTCGAGCGGCTCTCCCTGGATGTAGCGTTCCAGCTCCCCTGCAACCACCTTCAGAGCCCGCTGCATAAACCGCGGGCTCGACCCGCCAATATGCGGCGTAATGTACAGGTTTGGGCACTTCCATAGCGGATGTCCCTCAGGCAACGGCTCCGGATCAGTCACATCGATCGCCGCACGAATCCTGCCCGCATTCAGCGCCCCGACTAAAGCATCTGTCTGTACCACCGGTCCGCGCGCCGCATTCACCAGCAGCGCTCCCTGCTTCATCAGGCTCATCTCCCGCGCACCAATCAAACCATGCGACTCCGGAGTCAGCGGCAGAATCAGAATCACAATATCGGCATCCGGCAGAAGCGCGTCCAGCTCACTCACAGATTGCACCATCGGTTCCGTTCGCGCCGTCCGCGCCACACGCATCAGCTCTACATCGAACGGTGCGAGCATCCGCTCAATATCTTTGCCAATGGACCCATATCCAACCATCAGCACTTTTCTGCCCGCCAGTTCTTCCTGCATCACCGGCGGATAGATCGCTCCTTCGTCCGGATGCAGCCGCGCAAATAGCTCAGCCGCCTCTTTCCGCCGTTTCCAATTGCCGGAGGCCTGAATCTCGCAGTACAGCGGAACATACTTCAGCGATGTAAAGATCGCCGCTACCGTCCACTCGGCGGTTGCAACATTATGCGCTCCGCGTGCATTGCAGATCGTAACGTGTGGCCCAACAGTCTCCGGAATCCATTCCGTTCCCGCCATTAGCGAGAGCACCAGCTTCACACCGCGCAGATGCTGCCATATCTCCTTCGCGCGCGGTGTCAGCGCATCGGGAATCCACACATCTAGATTCACGTCGTGGTCCAGCCCCGCTTCAAGCGGAACCATCTCCGCGCCCACTGGCATCCCACTCAGCAGGCTCGCATCAATTCTCGCTGGATAGCCAACTCTCACCATCGATCCGTGCAGCTCCCTCTGCGGGTCTATCGAAGAAACTTCCGAAGCACATCCACGCACGCTTCAATCTCCGTCACCGGAATTGCATAGCCGAACCGCAAGTGCCCTTCGCCTTGTGCGCCAAAGACTGATCCCGGAATAGTGGCGATGTGCGCCTTTTCAAGCAGTATCTGCGCGGCCACTCGGCTATTCTTGTCAATCTTTTCCGCACTCGGAAAAGCATAAAAAGCCCCTGCCGGTGGCGCGCACTCAAGGCCTACTTCATTCAGCGCTCCCACCAGCAGATCGCGCCGCTTACGATATTCTTCGCGCGTCGCTGCAATTCTTTCCTCTGGCGTCTTCAGCGCCTCTACCATTGCGTACTGAACAAACGTCGTCACGCCATTCGTAGAATAAAGCACGATCTTCTTGAGCGCCGACATGAACGGTTCCTTCGCAACCGCGTATCCGCCACGCCAGCCCGTCATGCCATACGATTTCGAAAATGTGTAACAGGTAATCGTGCGCTCGGCCATGCCTGGCAGCGACGCAATCGAAAAATGCTCGCCATCGTACACCAGGTCCTCGTATGCCTCGTCTGCAATCACAACCAGATCGCGCTCAATGGCAAACGCTGCAACTTCTTCCGCCTCCGCACGCGTAAACACCAGCCCGCTCGGATTCTGCGGCGTGTTGTAGTAAACCGCCCGCGTCTTCTCCGTGGCAAACTGCTCCAGCGTCTCGCGAATCCCATTGCGCCGCGCCGTCACGGAAGGCACAAGCAGAGGCCGCGCCTGCGTTCCTGTGATCAGATCAGCGATCGGCGTCCAGTACGGCGAAAACACAAGACAGTCGTCGCCGGGGTCCAGCACGCTCTGAAATGTTGCATACAGCGCCTGTGATCCGCCCACCGTGGCAATCACTTCATCTTCCGTCGCCTGAATTTTGTTCTTGCGCGACAGCTTTTCCACCAGCGCGCGTCGCAGCGGCGCAATCCCGGAAGATGGCGCATAATGCGTCTGATTCTCTACCAGCGCGCGTACCGCAGCAAACTTGATCTCGTCCGGCGTTTCAAAGAAAGGCTCGCCTCCGTGCAGCGAATACACCGTTTGTCCTTCAGCGCGTATCGCTATCACCTTGTTGCGAATTTGCACAATATCCGAGAAACCCACTTCATCCAGCCGGCGTGCAAGCCGAATTCCGCTTTGCCTGGTAGTAGTCATCGCCCCGCCTTTCTATCTATTTCTTGTACTTTCAGAATAGCCGACAGATCGTCTTCACACGCACTCGCCGTGGTGCACGCTGTCACACCGCAAGCAGCTCTGTGTATACCGCCATGCCCACCACCGCGTCCACTCCCAATGCATCCAGCGCATCCACTTCCTGCTGCGACCGGATTCCACCCGCTACAATCAGCTGCCGCTCAGTCAGCTTACGCAGCCGCTCTGCCACATCGTACGGGAAGCCTTGCATCATCCCTTCGCCATCCACATGCGTATACAGAAACGCCGACGCATATTTCTCGAGTGCGGGAATCGCCGCATCCGGCGTCAGATCCACATTTGCCTTCCAGCCCTTCACCGCAATGCGCCCATTCTTCGTGTCAATGCCTGCCACAATTCGCTCCGCACCCAGCACATCTGCCAATTCCGCGCCAAACGCTGCATTCACAGATCCCTCCTCTGTGAACAGCGCCGATCCTACGATGACGCGTCTTGCGCCTGCATTGAGAAGCTGCTTCCCGCGCTCTGCACTTCGCACTCCGCCGCCCACCTGGCACGGCAGCCGCTTGCATATCTGCTCAACCAGCTCCGCATTCTCGCCCTGCCGCATCGCTGCATCCAGATCGATGAGCTGCACCAGTGGAAAGCGCGAAAATTTCTCGATCCAATATTCAAAATCATCAAAGGCAAGGCGCAACTTTTCGCCCCGCACAAGCTGAACAATGCGCCCACCCAGCAAATCAATCGAAGGAATCAGCATGGCAGCCTCATGGAAATCCCCGCCTGTGCAAGCTCTTCTTTAAGCGATCGCGCACTCTTGACACCAAAGTGAAAGATGCTCGCAGCCAGTGCCGCATCCGCTTTGCCATGTGTAAACACATCCGCAAAGTGCCCAACGGTTCCCGCTCCGCCTGAAGCGATCACGGGAATCCGCACCGCCTCGCTCACTGCGGCTGTCAGCTCACAGTCAAAGCCTGCGCGCGTGCCGTCTGAATCCATTGAGGTCAGCAGAATCTCGCCTGCTCCGCGCGCCTCGGCCTCGCGCGCCCACTCCACAACCTTGCGCCCGGCAGCCTTGCGGCCGCCCTGCACATACACCTGGGCTTCGCGCACAGGATCAGCAGCCTCTGGATCACGCCTGGCGTCAATCGCCACAACCACCGCCTGTGATCCAAAGCTGCGCCCAATCGCCGTAATCAACTCAGGGTTTGCCAGAGCCGCGGAGTTGATACTGACCTTGTCCGCGCCCGCCTCAAAAACCTGTTCCGCATCCTGCACAGTGCGGATACCCCCGCCAACGGTGAACGGAACAAATAACTCTCGCGCAGTACGGCTCACCGTATCGAGCAATGTCTGCCGTCCCTCATGCGTCGCCGTAATATCCAGCAGCACAATCTCGTCTGCACCCTCACGCGCATGGCGCGCGGCAAGCTGCGCTGGATCACCCGCGTCCACCAGATCCACAAACTGCACACCCTTCACCACGCGGCCCGCGTGCACATCGAGACACGCAATAATGCGCCTCGTAATCATCGCGCTATCTCCAGGAAATTACGCAAAATTTTCAACCCCGCCTCGCCTGATTTCTCCGGATGAAACTGCACACCCATCACACTGCCGCGTTCCACCGCCGCAGCAAACGGCTCCATATATTCCGTCGTAGCTGCGGTATTCGCAGTTACAGGTGCTTTGTACGCATGTGTAAAGTACACAAACTCGCCCGGCGTGATTCCCTCCAGAAGACGTGACCCCACTCGCGGAACAATTGAGTTCCATCCAACGTGCGGCACCTTCTCAGCGCCATCCGAAAACCGCGTGCACGATTCCGAAAAGTGCCCCAGACCCGCATGGTCCGGCGCTTCCGTCGACCCCGCATAAAGCCACTGCATTCCCACACAGATGCCAAGAAATGGTATGCCGCGCGCAATCGCCGCGCGAACAGCATCTGTCATTCCCATCGCATCCAGCCGCTCCGTCGCCGCAAAGTGCCCCACGCCTGGCATCACAATTCGTTCCGCATTTTCGATCGAGGCCGTGTCGCCATCAGTAATAATCACTTCTGCGCCGAGGTGCTTAAGCGCCTTCAGCGCAGAGGTCAGATTTCCCGCCTTGTAATCAATAACCGTTGCGCGCATCACAGCAAACCCTTCGTGCTCGGCAGCATCTCGCCTAACTGCTTGTCCCTGCTGCACGCTACGCGCAGCGCTCGCGCAAAAGCCTTGAAGATCGCCTCGATCTTGTGATGATTCGATCGCCCGTACATTGTCTTCACATGCACATTCGCACGAGCGCCCCGCGCAAAGCCTTCAAAGAAATCCGTCACCAGCTCGCTCTGCAGATCTCCCACCATACGCGTCCGAACCTTCGTATCAACGGCAAATGCGGTTCGCCCGCTCAGATCGACAGCCGCAATCGCCAGCGTTTCATCCATCGGCATCACAAAGTAGCCCGCGCGCAGAATTCCGCGCTTGTCACCCAGCGCGCGGTCAAATGCCTCGCCCAGTGCAATACCCACATCTTCCACCGTGTGATGCTGATCCACATCCAGATCGCCGTCACACTTCAGGTCGAGATCGAACGCTCCATGCCGTGTAAACAGCTCCATCATGTGATCGAAGAAGCGAATCCCCGTAGCCACCTTGTATTGCCCTGAACCTTCAATCACCAGCCGGATCGCTATCTTCGTCTCTGTCGTGTTGCGCGCAAACTCCGCAGTGCGCTTCTTATCGCTCATCGCGTCACTCCACCCAATTTGATCGTCTCCTTTGCTTCTTCGATCGCTACAACTGCACGCCGCATCTGCTCGCGCGTGCCCATCGTAATGCGCACGCATCCATCGCATCCCGGATCGCTTGACCTGTCACGCACCAGAACGCCTTCTGCATTCATGCGTTGCACAAACTCCTCATGCCGCGCGCCAATCTCAACCAGAACAAAATTTGCCCAACTCGGCCAGCGCCGAACCCCCATCGCATCCAGCACGGCTTCGAACTCAGCACGCGCTGCCAGAACTTCTGCAACGTAGTTATCGAGATATTCCCTATCATCCAATGCAGCAGGCAGGCACGCCAGCGCCACCTGATTCACGCTGTAGGGCGAAAGCACCCGTCGAATCCAGCGCATATTCTCCACACCGCTCGCCAGCAACCCCACGCGCAGCCCGGCCAACCCGTAGGCCTTCGAAAATGTGCGTGCCACCACCAGATTCGGCAGCTCACCAAGCATATCCATCACCGTCTCGCCATAGAAGTGGAAATAGGCTTCATCCACAAGCACGATTGCATGCCGCGCGCGCTCGGCGATCGCCACAATCTGTTCGCGCGTCGCCACCGATCCAGCTGGACTATTCGGATTCGCAATGGCGATCATCTTCGTCCGCGGCGTAATCGCCGCAACCAGCCGTTCGAATGGAAATGCAAGATCACCTTCCGCCTGCACCGCCACAATCTTCGCGTCAGTCGCGGATGCGTACACCTCATACATCGTGTACGTCGGCACAGGAAGCAGCAATTCGTCTCCGGCATCGAGGAACGCCTCAAAGAGCACATGAATCGCCTCATCCACGCCATTCGTCAGCGCAACATTTTCCGGATCCAAACCAAGGTGCCCCGCAACAATCGCCTCAACCGGCCCACGCTCCGGATACCGGGTCAGATTCTCAGTCGAGATGCGCGCCAGCACCTCACGCACAGCAGGCGAACAGGCCACCGTGTTCTCGTTGAAATCCAACCGCAGCCTGTCACGGCTGCCCAGCGGCGGATGATACTCCTTCATCGCCTGCACACGCGCACGCGCCTTCGGAAATACATGCGCCTCTGCGGATATAGAAGCAGGGAACTCAGCCATTCGTCTTCCTCCCGCGCGACACGTTCTTCAATCTCACCCGCACAGCCTCAGCATGCGCCGTCAATCCCTCAGCCTCCGCCAGCAACACAGCCTTAGGTCCCAGTTCGCGAATCGCATCACCGTCGTACTCCTGCACCGTGATCAACTTCACAAAATCATTCACGCTCAGTCCACCACGCACACGCGCCTGCCCGCCGGTAGGCAGCGTATGGTTCGGTCCGGAGATGTAATCTCCCATCGGCTGCGCACTCCATCGCCCCACAAACACTGATCCAGCATTCCGCACCCAAGCAAGATCTTCCACCGAATCCACGGTCAGGTGCTCCGGCGCAATGCGATTCGTAAGCCCACGTGCTTCTTCAAGCGACGCGGCAACAATCACCACACCATTCCGCTTCAGTGCCTCACGCGCAACTGTATTCGTTCGCGTCCGCACCTTCGTCTCCGCAATCACGTCTTTTGCAAGAGCCTTGCGCGTTGTAATAAAAACCGCCAACGCCTCCGGATCATGCTCCGCCTGCGCCACAAGATCGGAAGCAATCTCCACCGCCGTCCCGTGTTCGCTTGTCACCAAAATCTCTGTGGGCCCCGCAAGCATATCAATCGCGCAATCAAACGCAACCTCACGCTTGGCCGCGGTGACATACAAATTTCCAGGCCCCACAATCTTGTCGACACGCGCAATGCTTTCCGTACCATATGCAAGCGAAGCAATCGCATGTGCGCCGCCCACGCGATAGAATTCGGTGATACCCAGCAGATGTGCCGCAGCCAGCGTCTCTCGCGCAGGCTTCGCCGATACCGCCACAATCCGCGTCACACCCGCCACCTGTGCCGGAATTGCCGTCATCAGCAAAGTGGACGGCAGCGGATGCCTTCCGCTCGGCACATAACATCCCACCGCTTCCAGCGGACGCACAAGCTGCCCGGTCGTCAGCCCTGCAATTGACGTGTTCTTCCACGACTGCGGCATCTGTCTCTCTGCAAATCCGCGAATCTGCCCCGCAGCCGTAGTCAACGCCGCACGCATTTCCGCGTCGCAAGCCTCCCACGCAGCAGCCATCTCATCCTGGCCGATGCGGAGCTCGTCAGCATCGACAAGCCCATCCAATTTCTTCGCATATCGCAGCAGCGCGTGGTCGCCATCGCGCCGTACATCAGCCACAATGCGGCGCACCGCGGGCAAGACACCATCCAGCGATGTCCCGCCCCGCCTCTCAAGCGCCGCAATCGTATCCCCGGCCTTGCGTGCGCCGCGCCCGGTTGTTTGTATCAGCTTCATCACAGCACAACCCCTAAAGCACAACTTTATTCAGCGGATACTCTACAATCCCCGTAGCCTGCGCCGCCTTCAATCGCGGAATCACATCGCGCGCCACGCGGTCTTCCAGAATCGTGTTCACCGCCACCCACTCCGCATCGTTCAACTGCGAAACCGTCGGAGAGTTTAACGATGGCAGCACTGCAAGTACCGCGTTCAGGTTGTCCTTCTTTACATTCAGCATCAGGCCCACCTGCGACTGAGCATCAATTGCCCCGCGCAGCATCAGCGCCAGCGACTCTAGCTTTTCCTTCTTCCACGCATCGGTCAGCGCTGCCTTGCTCGCAATGAAATGCGTTTCGCTCTCCATCACCGTATCAATAATCTTTAGATGGTTTGCCTTGAGCGAGCTGCCCGTCTCCGTCACTTCCACAATCGCATCAGCCAGCATGGGCGGCTTCACTTCCGTCGCGCCCCAGCTGAACTCTACCTTCACATTTACGCCCTTGCTTGCAAAGTACCGCTTGCTCACTTCGACCAGTTCTGTCGCAATGATCTTGCCTTCCAGGTCTTCAGCCTTTTCAAAGCCTGAGTTCTCTGGAACCGCCAGCACCCAGCGCACCTTGCGCCTGCTCTGCTTCGCATAAGTCAGCGTGGTCACGCTCGTTACATTCAGGCCGCTCTCCACCACCCAGTCAATACCCGTCAGCCCCGCATCCAGTACGCCGTGATCCACATAGCGCGCCATCTCCTGCGCGCGAATCAACATGCACTCAATCTCGCTGTCGTCAATCGTAGGAAAATACGACCGCCCATCCGCATAGATATTCCAGCCCGCGCGCTTGAACAGCGCAATCGTCGCATCCTGCAAGCTTCCCTTGGGAATTCCGAGTCTCAGCTTATTTGCCACTTGCGGCCTCCGTCTTCTCTGCATCCAGTGCAATCGATCGTGTAAAGCAGCTCACCGTGCCCTCGTGGCACACAAGGCCGTCGCCTTCCACCTCCACGCGAAAAAGCAGCGTGTCGTTGTCGCAATCGGTCGAAGCCGAGATGATCCGCAGCCTGTTCCCGCTCGTCTCACCCTTCATCCACAGCTTCTGGCGCGTCCTGCTCCAGAAGGTTACAAAACCTGTCTCCAGTGTCTTTGCATAACTTGTGGGATTCAGAAATCCCAGCATAAGCACTTCACCCGTCTGCGCGTCCTGCACAATGCCGGGCGCCAGTCCATCCATCTTCTCGAAATCGATCATGACCCTGTCTCTATCGTGGTTTGAGTTGCGTGGACAAAAGAAAAAGCCCGTCGGCGTTTTGCCGGCGGGCTTGCTGGTCTTACTTGAATCTCTGGCGCTTTACTTCAGGCCATAGCAGTCCGCCGACATGGAGTGTCCATGATGATGATGGCGGTGATGGTTGAAGCTCTGCATCTGTCAGTTACAGTACGATGGGTTCGCGGGGCATGTCAACTCATCTGGCCCGCTTTACCAAATCTTCAAACTACTGCGGAGGCCCCTGCGCGGGCGGGCCGCCTGCTGGCCCCGGCCCACCGCCTGGCCCCTGACCCATGACAGACACTGCCGTGGCCACAAACGCGCCGCCCTTCACAGCACCTTCCACGCGGACTGTGTCGCCCACCTGCACATCGGCCAGCGTAATCGGATCGCGCCGTTTGCGGAAAGTCGTGTTCTCATCGGCCATAAACGCATGTGAGGCATGGTCCACGCCACTCTCAATCGTCACCTTCGTCTCATTCACTGCGGTCACGCGCCCCGCCAACCATGTCTTGCCAAAGTTGGCTTCCATCTCGCGCATCTGCTTCACGCGCTCCGGGTCCAGCTGCATCACCATCACGGCGCCCACGGATTTGGCCGCGTCATCAATCTCGCCGCCGGCCACAATAATGTCGCCTACCTTGATGTCCGTAGCTTTGATCGCAATCGGTGGATCCATCTGCCGTCCACCCGAGCCGTCGCGTCCGCCATTGCCGCCGCCGCGTGTAGCTCCTGCGCCTGGCTGCCCATCACTCGCCGCGCCAGCGGGTCGCGGAACACTCTTCACGATCCGCGTATTTGCGCTGAAATGTACGGTATAAATCTCGCCCGCTTCGTTCTTCACCAGGAAATGGTCAGCCGCAACTCCCGTGACGGTTCCCGTCACGCCGCGGCCCATCTGGCCCATGCCTCTGCCACGCCCCTGCCCATAGCCCCCACCCTGACCTTGCTGGGGGGAAGCGCCCGCATCCTGCTGAGCCACTGCAGCAGCGCCGGTAGCAAGCGCCAACGCCACTATTCCAAACGCAAAAACGGGCACACTACACAAACGGAATCTCATCGTCTTTCTCCTACATGAGAATAGACGCGCAAATCCGATTCGCAGACGACGCCTACCTCTGGCTTTGGTTCTGTTCCATCATCATTGCCTGAAAAGCCGGCATGTCGCGCAACCCAGTAAACTGTTCATCCTCAGAAATCTTCTTCGGGTTTGTGAATCCCTCGTTCAGGGCCATCCGCAGATACTCAATCGCCTGCACCTTCGCGCCCGTCAACATGCAGCCTCTGGCCATGTAGTAGTTCATCGCCCCACGATCCTGCGTAGCGGTCGGATTCTCAATCCGCACTCCCGCCGCGTGAGAAAAGACCGTCGGATCGATCGCCAGCGCGGCCCGGTATTCCTCCCACCCCTTCTTGTACTTATGGTCGGAAAGATACGCCGTTCCCAGATTTTTATGGAAGAGCGGCGAGGTCGGATCCAGCTTCACCGCCTTGCGGTACTCCTTTTCCGCATCGTTAAACCGCCGTGCCGATACCGCTATGGATCCGATGTTATTTACAACGGAAGCATTCTTCGGCTCCAGATGGTGCGCAACGTCATAGCAGCGCAGCGCCTCCGCGTTGATGTAAAGCAACTGATAGGCGATTCCCATCTTGTTCCACACCGCGGCTGAGTCCTGCGGCGCATGCTTAAATGCCTCAATCGCCGCTTGATACCGCTGATGTGCCATCAGCGCGTCGCCCTCGCTCTCAGCCGGGCTCTGCACCGGCGTGGCCGCGCGCGCGGCCACACCAGTGCCGCTGCTCTGCTGCGTTGAGGTTGCGTAGGAAATGGTAGCCATCGCAGCGCCCGCGCCGCTCGCCGTCTCTTCTTCTGGCGGCTGGCTCCAGGCCGTCAGGGACACCACACCAAGCACTGCCAACGCCGGCAGCGCCACCCTGCAAAGAAAAACCCGTGATTTTGCCATGGCTTCCTCCTGGCTTCTGAAGGAACGCGAGAAATTATAGTCCTATTCACATTCCATTCGCACGGAGCATCTGAATATTTCCTTCGATAGCAGAATTCACAATTTGGTGAGCCAAATCCATAAATCAGCATCTAAACGGTGGGTACATTTGTTTTCGGTTATGCCGATGTACTTAATTAGCAGGGGAGACGCACTGCCATCGCCACCGTTATTGACACCTCCGCCGCGCCTCACACGGCATTTGCCGACTCCTTGCGTGACCGCTTCCGCGTTACACGTCGCCGCACTTTGGATCTGACCGCACCTCTCACTCCGGAAGACATGATGGTGCAATCCTGTCCGGAGGCTTCGCCCGTTAAGTGGCACTTGGCCCACACCGCCTGGTTCTTTGAATCCTTCATCCTGCGCGAATTTCTTCCTGGCTACAAAGCCTTTCATCCCGACTTCGTCTGGCTCTTCAATAGCTACTACCAGACATTCGCCGCATTTCCCGAAAAGCGCCTACGTTCCTCCTTTTCCCGCCCTGCACTCAATGAAATCCTTCGCTTCCGCGCTTACGTGGACGAACACATCCTCCGGCTCCTAGAAAGCAATCCGCCCGCGGAAGTTCTCGCCCGCATTGAGCTCGGCCTCTACCACGAAGAGCAGCATCAGGAGCTGATCCTCACCGACATCCTCCACGCCTTCTTCACCAATCCGCTGCGGCCCGTCTATCTGCCCACACCGCATGAACTGGCTCAGCAGTCTGCTGAGCTACATACAGATCCAATCCGCTTCATCCCGCACAAAGGCGGTCTGCACGACATCGGCCACTCCGGCGCGGGCTTCTGCTTCGATAACGAACTGCCCCGTCATCGCGTATGGCTTGAACCGTACGCTCTCGCCGATCGCCTCGTCACTTGTACAGAATTTGCGGAATTCATCGCCGACGGAGGCTACAGCCGTCCCGAACTCTGGCTCTCGGACGGCTGGAACGCCGTACAGGAGCAGAAATGGCGCGCCCCGCTCTACTGGGATAGAAACGATAGCGGCGCGAGCGCCACAACGGAATGGAGCGTCTTTACCCTGCACGGTGCCATGAGCTTTCACGAAGTTGCCAACTCGCCCGTCAGCCACATCAGCTTCTATGAAGCCGATGCCTACGCCCGCTGGGCCGGCTACCGTCTGCCCACGGAATTCGAGTGGGAGGCCGCCGTCGAATCTTCCACCTCGCTAGCCCAGGACGAGAACAGCGCGAAGCTCCGGTGGGAGTGGACCGCAAGTGCCTATTTGCCGTATCCCGGCTTTCACCCTCTTCCCGGCTCGCTAGGCGAATATAACGGCAAGTTCATGAGCGGGCAGATGGTTCTCCGTGGAGGTTCCTGTTGTACCCCGCCTGGACACACCCGCTCCAGTTACCGAAATTTTTTTACCCCTGCAACGCGCTGGCAATTTTCCGGAATCAGGCTGGCCCGAAAGAGTGAATAGCTTGTGCGTCTCTTTTGCTATCGTCTCCGCTGCACCACCTGTTGTAGGATGCGATGGCTCGAAGTCTGAAGTTTGTATTGTGGCATTTTTTAACGTCAATGCGATCATCCCTAACCGGAAAATTCGCATCACATAGGTCGGCATGACAACTCTTTCGCTTCCTCTCAACTCAGTTGCCGCACAGCATGTTTTCGCGGCCGTAAACGAAGGCCTTCTTTCCTCCCCCAAAGCCCTCCCCGCGTGGCTCTTCTACGACGAAACCGGTTCTCGTCTCTTTGACCGCATCACAGAATTGCCCGAGTACTACCCCACCCGCACCGAGCGCGCCATCTTCGCTGCCAATGCTGCTGAAATCATCGCCCTTGCTGCTGACTCCCATGCTCTCCAGATCATCGAGCTTGGCGCCGGGTCGTGCGACAAAACACGCATCCTGCTTCAGGCCGCGGTCGAGCGTCAGGACACTGTTCTCTACGAACCCGTCGACGTCTCCCCTGCGCCCCTCGAAGAGGCCCGGGAGCGGATCGAGCGCGAAATTCCCGGCGTCCTCGTATCGCCTCGCGTGCAGGACTACACTCGCTCGCTCGCTCTCGATCCGCCACTTAGTGGCGAGCGCCGTCTCGTCCTCTACATTGGTTCCAGCATCGGCAACTTCGAACCCGCAGAGGCTCACGCCCTGCTCGCGGAGATTCGCTCCACTCTCGATCCTGGCGATACTCTCCTCGTCGGTGTGGATCTCGTCAAAGAGGAAGCGCTCTTGCACGCCGCCTACAATGACGAAGCCGGCGTCACTGAAGCCTTTAATCGCAACCTCCTTCACCGGCTCAATCGCGAGCTGGGAGCAAACTTCAAGCCCGATCTCTTCGCCCATCGTGCCATCTGGAACCCTCAGCACTCGCGCATCGAAATGCATCTAGAAAGCTTGCTCCGCCAGATCGTCACCATACCCGGCTGTCACACAGAATCCGGGACGGGTCGGGACATGCAAATCGAGTTCGCTCGCGGCGAGACCATCCATACCGAAAACAGCTACAAATATCGCCCCGGTCAGACAGAATCCATGCTGGAGTCCGTCGGCTTCACCCCGCTGAAGACCTGGACCGACAAGCGCGGTTGGTTTGCAGTCTCCCTCGCTCGCGCCGCATAACCTTTTTACCGCTCATGTCTCACCTTTGCGCCTTTTCACGGGTGCAAGGGTGGACATCATTTTTTCGCCCTCATAATTACAAACACCGCCACCAGCACCAACACAGCCCCAGCCACCGTGCGAATCGTAATCGCCTCCCCGGCGAGAAAATATCCCAGCACCACGGCCACAATCGGATTCACATACGCATAGCTTGCCACGCGCGTCGCCGGCATATGCCCCAGCAGCCATACATATGCAGTAAAAGCCAGCAGCGACCCAACCACGATCAGGTAAACAATCGCAGTCAGCCCACGCAGGCTTATATGCGGCAGCGGATTCAGCTCGCCACACACCGCCGAGACACCCAGAAGCATGGCTCCGCCCAGCATCATCGTGCAGGCCGAGGTCATCGTCCTGCTCGTAGGCAATTTCATGGACCGGCTCAGGACCCCGCCCACCGCCCAAGTGCTGCTTCCGGCAAGAATCGCGACCGCAGGCCATAACGGAACAGCTGCAGGAATGCCCAACCCACTCGCAGGAAGCATCAGCGCCGCAACGCCGCCAAAGCCAATCATCGTAGCTGCCGCAATCGCTGCGCTCCATCGCTGTTGTCGAAGGACAACAATCTCCGCAAGGAAGGTAAAGATTGGAATCGTCGCCGCCAGCACCGCCGCAATCCCCGAAGGAACATACTTCTCCGCCCAGAACAATGCCGCATACTCGGCGGTAAACATCAGCAGTCCCAGCACAAACAGGTTCCGCCACTCCACCTGCGCCGGCATAGGCTCGCCCTTCGCGCGCATAAAGAGAAACAGAATCACCCCTGCAGTAAAGAAGCGCGCAAACGCCGCAAAAACCGGCGGCATCTCTTCGACCGCCACGCGAATGCCGAGAAATGTCGTCCCCCACAAGATGTAAATCGCAAAAAATGAGGCCAGCACGCGCAGCCGGTAGCCTGCCGTATGCGGATTCTGTTCTGTGGTCGGCGCTGTGCTCATGGATGCTTCTACTTTATCCCCTGCGTGAATGCAGTCCGGTAGACTGAAAAGCGATGAATCGCATAGCGCGATGGCTTATCGGCTCAGTGGCGTTTTGCGCCCTCGGGGCTTCTATCTCGAATCTCGCCGGTTGCGGCATGGAAGCCGCGCCGCAGCCGCCTTCACTCAAGCTGCCGGACCGTGTAACGGATCTCGCCGCTGTCCGCGCGGGTAATCAGGTCACGCTCACCTGGACCACTCCAAAACACGACACCGACAAGGTCATCCTCAACGGCGATGTGACCGTTGCCATCTGCCGCCAGGAGAACGGTAACGGCTGCCTTCCCGCCGGAACCATCCAGATTGCTCCCGGCACAAAGGGCACATTTACAGAAGCGCTTCCGCCTCAGCTCATCAGCGGGCCGCCGCGCAGCCTCGCTTATTTCGTCGAGCTTAAAAACCACCGCGGCCGTTCCGCCGGTCCATCCAACGCAACCATCGTTCTCGCCGGACAAGCCCCAGCCCCGGTCGCAGAACTCGCCGCTGTGCTTCACAAGCAAGGCGTCGCGCTTCACTGGACCCCAGGCTCAAGCAGCCAGTCCATCCGCCTCTACCGCAAACTGCTTTCGGTCCCGCAGAAAAAACAGGACAACGGTCCGCTCGCTGCACCAAAGCAAGCCGCGGAAATCACCCTGCTCGTCGATTCCGACTCTGGCCGCGCCCTCGACTCAGCCGTCGAATTCACTTCAGACTATGAGTACCGTGCCCAGCGCGTCGCCCGCCTCGAGATCGGTGGTCAAACTCTGGAGCTAAGCGGCGAAATCTCCGCCCCCGTTCGCATCACTGTCGAAGACACATTCCCGCCCACCGTCCCCACCGGGCTCGCAGCCGTCGCCACAGCAGCAAATGCTGCCACGCCCACATCCCCCGCAACCCCGGCTGCAGTCGACCTGAGCTGGCTTCCCGTCACCGATCGCAATCTCGCCGACTATATCGTCTACCGCCGCGAGGGCGAAGGCGCCTGGCAGCGCATCTCTCCCGCGCAGCCGCCGGTCATCGGCCCTGCCTTCCACGATGCCCAGGTCCAGCCCGGCCATACCTACCGTTATGCTGTTGCGTCCATCAGCCCAACCGGCCATGAAAGCGCCCGCAGCGCCGAAGCCGAAGAGACCGTTCCCTCGCAATAAAAGGACCATCCATGCGCTATTCCCGCTTCCGCCTCAACAACACCACCCTCTACGGCGCCGTTGAAGACCGCAATAACGAGCCTTGGATTACTCACCTCATCGACGCTCCAGAAGAAGATCTCGCCTTCCGCCTCGAGCACGGCAGCCGAACCCCCTCCGCACCGCTCTTCGCTCCTCTTCCGCTACGCGAAGCCGAACTCCTCCCGCCTGTCACGCCCTCCAAAATCATCTGCGTCGGCCGCAATTACCGCGACCACGCCAAAGAGCTGGGCAATGAAGTCCCCGCCGAGCCGCTTCTCTTCTTCAAGCCGCCGTCATCTCTGCTCGCTCCCGGTGGCGTAGTCCGCATGCCCCGCGTCGCCGAGCGCATCGACTTCGAAGGCGAGCTCGCCTTCATCCTGGCTCGCCGTGTCCACAAGCTCCATGCCGGCCTGCACCCCGGTGAAGACTGGCGCTCCTGCATCCGTGGTTACCTCCTCGCCAACGACGTTACCGCCCGCGATCTGCAGAAAAAAGACGGCCAATGGACCCGCGCCAAGGGCTTCGACACTTTCTGCCCGGTCGGTCCCTGGGTCTCGGATGAAATCGACCCTCATGTGGGCGTCACCCTCGAAACTCGCGTCAACGGCGAGGTGCGCCAGCACGGCTCTACCAGCGACTTCATCTTCTCCATCCCCCATCTGCTCATCTACATCTCCGCCGTCATCACGCTTGAGCCCGGCGATCTCATCCTCACCGGAACTCCCTCCGGCGTCGGCCCGCTCCAGCCCGGCGACCGCGTCGAAGTCTCCGTCCCCGGCCTCGGCGTCCTCTCGAACACCTTCGCCGCCGAAGTGGATTAATGCTTTCGCAAGCATCCGTCCGCAATGCTATGCTTTCCCTCCGTAAGCGTTTTCAATTCAGGAGAACCTTCCCAATGCGCCGTCTCGCTCTGTCCGTGCTCGCACTTGCCTCCTTCATCCTTCCTGCCACAACCCCCGCGCAATCCCCTGTCGCTCAAACGCCACCCATGGGCTGGAACTCCTGGAACTACTTCTTCGGCAAAGTCACCGACAAGGACATCCGCGACTCCGCCGACCAGATCGTCTCCACCGGCATGAAAGACGCCGGCTACGTCTACGTGAACATCGACGACACCTGGGAAGGCAAGCGTGACGCCAACGGCGTCCTCCAAACCAACGAGAAATTCCCCGACATGAAGGCTCTCGCCGACTATGTCCACTCCAAAGGCCTTAAGATCGGCATCTACTCTTCGCCTGGACCCAAGACCTGCGCCGGTTACGAAGGCTCTCTCGGTCACGAAGAACAGGACGCCAAAATGTACGCCGGATGGGGCATCGACTATCTCAAGTACGACCTCTGCAGCTTCATTCCGGCCGTCATGCAAAAGCAGGCGCCAAACGACAAGGCCGCGCAGATGCGCCTCATGATTGCCGCCTACGACAAGATGTCCAAAGCCCTCAAAGCCACAGGTCGCCCCATCGTCTTCTCACTCTGCCAGTACGGCTGGGATGCCGTCTGGGAGTGGGCTCCCGCACTCGGCGGCAACCTATGGCGCACCACCGGTGACATCCAGTCCAACTGGAACAGCATCTACACCATCCTCAGCCAGCAGGAAGGCCTGCAAAAGTACGCCGGACCGAATGGCCCCTACGGCGGCCACTGGAACGACCCCGACATGCTTGAAGTGGGCAACGGCAAGCTCTCACTCGCTGAAAACCGCTCTCATTTTTCCATGTGGGCCATGCTCTCTGCGGCTCTTCTCGCCGGCAATGACCTTCCTCACATGAAGCCGGAAATCAATGCCATCCTCACCAACCGTGACGTCATCGCCATCGATCAGGATCCTCTCGGCAAACAAGCTGATCGCGTCTACAGCGAAGGCGAAGTCGATGTGTGGAAGAAGCAGCTCTCCGGCGGAGCCATCGCCATCGCCGTCCTGAACGCCGGCAGTGATCGCCAGTCCACCCATCCCTTCCATCTCGACACCAAAAAGCTAGGCCTGCGCGGCACAGTCAAAGGAAAAGACCTCTGGACCGGCAAAGAAATCGAGATCAAGGACAACATGCCCATCGAGCTCAACAGCCGGGACATCCTCCTCGTCCGCATCGAGAAGCCCAAATAGCCCGTGATAACCGGATGTCCCAGGTCCCTGTTGTTGGGACCTGGGATAGCACTCCAGCTCGTTTTCCGACAGCTACGCTAAAAGCTAATTCCTGATCACTGATACAAGCCGTTCTTATGGATGTATCCAGCCACCGCCTCCGGCAGCGGCGAAGGCGCGCCTGCTCGCGTCTGCGCCCGAATCTGCGATGCGCTGATCGGCACATCGAGGCCTGGCAGTAGGTAAAACTCCGCCGTCTTCCCCGAGCCATTCCTCAGCGTATAGGCACGCAGCTCCCCGCGGATCGTCGCCTCAGAGAGGCTCAGGCCGGGCGGCAGAAACGCCGTCAGGTCGCCGATATCCTGTCCGGGCCGCGAAGCCACCACCAGCGAAGCCATAAACGGAATCTTCGCTGCGCCGCGCCAGTTCCTGAGCAGCGCAAATGAATCCGCCCCTAGCAGCAGAAACAGCTCCGCGCCGGGCAGATGCTCGCACAGCGCATGCATCGTGTCCAGCGTGTAATTCGGCGCTCCGTCGGCGTGCGGCGCATCCAGCAGGGAAATCTCAAACCCGCGATCGCCGGCAATCGCCAGCCGCGTCATCTCCAGCCGGTGCGCAAAGGATGCCGTCGCGCCCTTAGGCTTCAGCGGCTGCGAGCCTACCGGTGCAAACAGCACATGATCCAGCCGCAACGCCTCTTGTGCCGCTCGCGCGACAGCAAGGTGGCCAAGGTGCGGCGGATCGAAACTGCCTCCAAAAAATGCTATACGGGGGGAGGAAGGCATAGTTTAATCGTATCGTGATCCAGTGAAATGGTTGCTTTCATGGGCGCAAATGATGGCACTGATAAACTTGATTCAGAAGCATGTTAAGCAAATGGTACGCGCGCTGGATGTATCAGTGGGAAACGCGCCTCACAACCCGCGATGAGAACCGCGTAGTTCGTCCACTCGAATGGGGATTCGACTGGATCGCTCCCTTTCTCGAGTCACACGGCCTCGCTTCCGCTGAGCTTCGTCTCACGGAGACCGATCCCGAAGCCGCAATGACTCGCATCAGTGAACTCCTCATCCGCCATAGCGATCAGTTCTTCGGTTATCAGCGGCCCACTGACTTCCGTCTCGAAGAGCGCTATCCTCAGCTCTTTCCCACAAACGTTCGCCCTGAAACACTCGCCCAGGATGCCGAGCTCCGGCGCAAGGCCGAGAACGGCGAAATCCCGCGCGCGCAGTTCCTTCGCTTCACATCCCCGGAGCGCACGCCCTACCCGGAAAACGATCTCGTCAACGCCCGCTGGTATCCTGCTCCCGCGCACAAAGACCCCACGCGTCCCAAACAAGCCATCGTCATCCTGCCCCAGTGGAACGCCGACGCCTTCAGTCATAACGCCCTCGCCGGCATCTTCAATCGCATGGGCATCTCAGCCCTCCGGCTTTCAAAGCCCTATCACGATATCCGCCGGCCCACCGAGCTCGAACGCTCTGATTACGCCGTTTCTTCTAATGTCGGCCGCACGCTATCCGCCTGCCGCCAGGCCGTCGTCGATATCCGATGCTGCCTCGACTGGCTTGAAGATCAGGGCTATGAGCACTTCGGCGTTCTCGGCACCAGCCTCGGCTCCTGCTACGCATTCCTGGCCTCAGCCCACGATCCGCGCCTGCGCGTCAACGCCTTTAACCACGCCTCCACGTCCTTCGGCGACGTCGTATGGGCGGGCCAAAGCACACGCCACATCCGTCAGGGTCTTGCAAACGCCGGCCTCACGCAGGAGCGCCTGCGCAATCTTTGGGCCGCCGTCAGCCCTATCCACTACTACGACAAGTTCATGAGTAAAGGGTCCGCCGGTCCAGACAAAAAAGCCTTGCTGGTCTACGCCGACTACGATCTGACATTCCCTCGCGAATATTCGCTCCAGGTCGTCGACGCCTTTGAGCGTCACGGAGTCAACTTCGAGCCCCGCGTCCTTCCCTGTGGCCACTACACCACCGGCGAAACGCCCTTCAAATACATCGACGGCTGGTATATGGGCTCATTCGTCTATCGCGCCTTCAAACAACTACGCGAACAAGGACCTGCCGTCCAGGCACCCGCACCAACGGCGCAAAAGGCACACGAAGAAGCTCTCACTCGGTAAACGCCTTTGCCACCCGCAACACCGCCGCCTCGTTATACGGCGCCCCAATCACCTGCACCCCCAGCGGCAGCTTGCCGGGCTCCTTCACCGGAACCGTCACCACCGGCAGCCCCACATACGAGATCGGCTGCGTATACATCCCCAGGTTCGCCCGCGCCGGAATCTCCTGCCCACCAAACTCAATCGTTTTCTGCCCGATCCTGATCGCCGCGCACGGAGTCGCCGGAGCCAGCAGCACATCAAACCGTTCAAAAACCTTCCGCACCCGCTCCTGAAAAACCCTCCTGTACCGCTGCGCCTGCACGTACCACGCAGCCGGCACAAGCGCACCCGCCATCAGCCGCTCCACCACCGCCGGATCGAAATCCCCCGGCCTCGTCCGCAACCGGTCAAGGTGCAGATTCCCGCCCTCTACCGCCGTAATCAGAAATGCAGCCGTCCGCGCCAGCTCCACTCCATCCAATTCCACAATCCCGCTCGCACCAACAACCTTTGCCACCCGCTCTACCGCAGCAAATATCTCCGGCACACCACCCCGCGCAAAGTACCCGCCCAGCACGCCAATCCTGAGCCCCTTCACACCACGCTCCAACTCACCAAAAACCGGCTCTGCCACTCGTTTCGAACAAACCGGATCTCGCGGGTCATACCCCTGAAGTACATCGAAAGCCAGGGAAACATCTCTTACCGATCTCGCAAACGGCCCCACATGATCCAGGCTCGCCGCAAACAAAAACGCCCCCGCCCGCGACACGCGCCCATACGTCGGCTTCAATCCATACACTCCGCAAAACGCCGCCGGAACCCGAATCGACCCATTCGTATCCGATCCCAGCGCAAGCGGAACCATCCCCGCCGCAACCGCAGCAGCCGAACCACCCGATGAGCCTCCCGCCACGCGCTCCGTATCGTGCGGATTCCGCGTCACCCCGTAGTGCGCATTCTCCGTCACAAACCCATAGGCAAACTCATCCATGTTGGTCGCACCCACTAGCACCGCACCCGCGCGCCGCAGCCTCGCCACTACCGTCGCATCCCGCTCCGCAGGCGTATTGCCGGCCAGAATCTTCGATCCCGCCAGCGTCGTCACTTCCGCAATATCAAACAGATTTTTTGCTGCAAACGGAACCCCCGCCAGCGGCCCCGCATCCTCACCCGCCGCCACACGCCTGTCCACCGCATCGGCGTCAGCCAAAGCCTCAGCCTCCAGCACCTTCGTGAAGCAGTTCAACTCCCCATCCCGCGTTCGAATCGCAGCCAGCGAAGCCTCCACCGCCTCACGCGCGCGCAGTTTTCCATCGCGCACCGCCCCGGCAATCCCAACCGCATCCAGCGCCAGAATCTCTTCCCGCGTCATGGCTCAAACACCTTGGCCTCAAACACCTCAGGCTCAAAAACAGGCGCAGACTCCACATCATCCGGAATCACAACAGCCATCAGCGGCCTCGCCATCTCCCGCATCCGCTCCAGATGCGCCCGCACTCCCTCGATATTCTCCTCCGGAATCGCCAACCCCACCATCTCTGCCGCATGCTCCGCAAATGCGCTCATATCCAAATTTTCACCGCCCTTCGCAACGAGCCATCCTCATCGAATTTTGCCATTTTGGGTAATAAGACCTACATCGAGCCCGCAAGTGCCACGCTCAGACTCTGCCAATTGAGCGTTATGACTGTAATGTCGTCTTCCTGGCCAAACTGGCGTGCTCTCGCGGCGATTTCCGAGGCCGGTAGGCGGCTGATTTCACAGGTACGCTCAAAACCAAATAGCTCGCCGTCGGATGAGCGTGCTTCCACAACGCCATCCGATAGCAGAGTCAGGCGCGCCTGTTCAGGCAGGACAATGGTTTGCTGGGTATAGCTGACGCCGGAGACCAGGCCGAGCGGCAGGCCATCCTCAACATCGACCTCGACGCCATCCAGATACGGGGCCGGGTGCCCGGCATCGGCGATGACAGCTTCGCCACTCTCCTTGATCACAAGGCAAAGGCAAGTAACAAAGCCAGGGTGTTCTGTGCGGAGCAGCACCTGATTGAGGCGTTCGAGCGCGGCGGCTGGCTCAATGCCTTCGTCGGCCAGGGAGCGCAACGCACCCACCGCAACCGCTCCGAGCATCGCCGCTTGCAGTCCTTTTCCGCTTACATCGCCAATGGCAACGAAGATGGAGCCATCGGGCCGGGGAAGAATCTGGCAGAAGTCGCCTCCCACTTCTTCGGCGGCATGGTAGGCGATCTCCGTGTGCACTCCGCCAAGGGTGGGCACATGGGTTGGAACCAGACGGTTCTGGATGTCGTGCGCGGCCTTGAGCGCAGCCGCGAGCCGCTGCTGTTCCCGACTGGTGCGGGCAAAACGATAAACGAGCACTGCCAGCAGTCCAAACAGCGAGATTACATGGCCGATTTCCTGCAGGTTTACTTGAAAAGGCTGATGAAGGATGACGTAGTGTCGCGGAATGATCTTGAGAGCAAAGGGAACGTCCAGATCGTAGAGCGCGGCGCCGAGGTTGTTCAAAACCGTGGATAGACCGTCGATGATGAAAGGAAAGAAGAGAAGTCTTGCATAGAGATTTCCGGCGCGCCATCCGCGAATTAAATACGCGGCAAGGATCAGCGACAGCGTAATGTTCGAGAGGCAATAGCCGATATCGCCCCACTTCAGTGAAATGTGGTGCGTCAAAACCAGGATGATGGAGAGATCGGCCAGCATCACCATTGCGACTGGCGCGATGGTGAGCTTCCATCTGCGCGGGTAGATAGCGGCCACAATAAAAAATGCGTAGCTAACCCCTGTAAGCACATCTAGCAGAATCGAGAAATAGGTATAGAAGTAGAGGTCCCATGCCTGGTGCGCGGAGATGAGATCAAGAGGAAAGAAACAAGCATCCACAAGGAGAAAACAAGCGAACCAGAGATAGAAACGCTCACGCGTGAGCCAGAAGAGCAGAGCCGCTGCCGCGCCCACTATGAGAATCACGATGTCGGCTGTATAGAGATTGCCGGACGACAACAGATCGGCAGCTTTCCTGGTTTCAAAATGATTCAGCACCACCTCCGGAGTTCCGGCGTAGACCTCTCCATACAGAATGCTCGCGCGGGTGCCGGCAGTCGCCGGGTCCTGCCATAAGCGAATGGCAACGGAGATCTCTTTCGGGTTGGCGCCAGAATTAACTGGAAGAGTGAAGACGCGGGGTGCACCGATCACATTGCGAGCCGGGCCCGGCGGCAAAGTGCCCAGCTGAGCGACCTGTACTCCGTCACAGAAAAGCTGGAAGCTCTTTTCAACATCTGGAAGCTCCAGAACCAGCGATTGAGTATGAGCAGGAGCGACGAGATGAAAACGAAACCACGCGAGTTCTGCCCTCGCGGGGTAACCCTGCTTCGTCCAACCCTCTCCGGGGTGCAGGATCGGCCAACTTGAATCGTCCAGGCCCGGCTGCGCCCATTGTGGATCGTCACCCAGGTGGAAACGCCAGGCTGAATCAACTCTGGCGATCGGGAGCCGCGAAGCATCCAGATCGAATCTCTGCGCAAGCGCTTCTCGAGCGTATGCCCCTGTAAAGATGAAAACCGCAGCGAGCAAAAAAATGCCTGGCATACGGATTGCAATGCGCATGGCGATCTCCGGTCTTGGGAATCTCAGAATTGTAGCTGTCCGACGCGGTCACCTCTCAGTCAAATCGACAGACAAACAAGGCCACGCACTCTTCCAGTGAGCTCTGAGCGCATCGAGCAGTAAATTGGAGAGCTAGATGGTCTATCGGAGAATCTTACGAAGCGCGCTCGCCCGCGTGAAGCTGGCGCAGGCGCGTTTACAATCATGAAAGTGCAGGGGCGCCCGAGCATCGCCGGGCCTGTAGCTCAACGGTTAGAGCAGGGGACTCATAATCCCTTGGTTGGGGGTTCAAATCCCTCCGGGCCCACCAATTTCCGCAGAATCAACCAGCATAAAAGCAAGAGGGCGAGGCCAAAGCCTCGCCCTCTTTCACTGCCTCTGCTTTTCCCTACTTAGCCAATGGCGCAGGCGTATCAATGCGCGGCAGCATCTCTGCGCGCGTAGCAGCGTTGTAAGCAAACCATGCTTCAATCAAAGCTCCCTGCATCACATCACCCTTCTGTACGCGGTCATACAGGTCCATGTTGGAATGATGCGTCCGCGTCCCATACTCCAACGGATCCTGCATGAAGCCAATGCCATTCAGTCCGATGTAAGAAAAGCTGGTAGAGTCCGTGCCTCCGGGTTGCAAGGTAGGCCCAGCCGTCAGGCCCACCACCCCGTCGATGCCTAGATCCTTGATCGGCGCAATCCACGACTGGAAGATCGCCGCCATCTGTGCATTACCCAGCGCCGACACAGCCCGAAACTTTCCCGAGCCCGAATCATCATTGAAGTACACATCCAGCTTGTCGTACTCCGGAGTCTTCTTCATCGTGTCGCGCGGAGCAAAATGCTGCTGCACATACGCCAGTGAGCCGTAAAGTCCCTCTTCTTCGCCGCCCCACAGGGCCACGCGAACAGTGCGAGCCATCGGCTTATGCAGCGTGGCCAGAACGCGCACCGCTTCCATCGCCACAGCCGAGCCCGTGCCATTATCCGTAGCTCCCGTGCCGCCCTGCCAGCTGTCAAAGTGGCCACCAACCATCACAACCTCATCCGCTTTGCTCGTGCCGGGAATCTCACCCACCACATTGAATCCCATCTCGTCATCCTTCTGATATTCCGTTTCGATATCAAAAGTCAGCTTCGGCGTAATACCGTGTTGCAACAAGCGGCAAATGCGGTTGTACTGCTCTGGCGTAATCGCTGCCATCGGCGGCCCAACCGGATCCTTAGGGTCCTGTGATCCCCCAAAACTCGCAAAGACCGTACCGCCGTCGCCGTTGTAGCCCGGTGTCAGCGCCACTGCAACACCCTCTTCTTTCAAAAACGCATTCACCTTATTGCGCAGAATGCGCCCACTGGGTGCCGCAGTGGTAAGTGTCATCGGCGTAAACTCACCCGGCAGCGGCGCAGGCGCAGCCCCCGGCCTGGGACCAAATCCCATACGCGACGGATCAGGCGTCTTGGCGCGTTCTTCAATCTCCGCATCCGTCAGCCGATGCGCCTCTGCTTCCGTATGCATCGCAAGCTCGCGCGGATCAAATATCAGCACAATCTTGCCCTTCAACTTGCCCTTGTATTTCGCAAAGTCCGCCTCAGAGTGCAGCGGCGCCAGCACAGCCTCAGCCGTGACAGGTCCATTCGTCCCCGGCGTCCAGGCCAGCGGAAACCCAATCAGCGAAGCATAGGCAGGCGATTCCAGCGCACCATAGTATTTCTTGATCTGCCACCCATCGCCAAACGGACCCCACTTCTCCAGATGCACATTCTGCAACCCCCACGTCTTCAACTGCTGCATGGCCCATTCCGCCGCAGCACGATGATTCCGGCTGCTGGTGATGCGCGGCCCATACACCTCAGAGATATAGAAGAGATTCTCCATCACCTGCGAATGCTGGAAAGCCTCATTCTTTATCTGTGTCAGCGCGCCAAGATCGACCTTGTCGCCATCCTGTTGCTGTGCAGTCACGGCGGAGGTAAATAAAAGGCTCATAGCGCAAGCGGCAGCAGCCAGCCTGAAGTGGAGCAGATTCACGATATTCTCCCTCTCAAAATAAAGTTGGATCGGAAACTCATTGCAGATAAGCAACGACCTGACCAGCTCTTCGCAGAGCAGGCGATTCAAAGACACTTTCAATCTGCGAGATGGAACAACACTATTGAAATCGCGTTCCCAGCGCAACTCGAAGTATAGGAAGCCGTGATAATTACGCCCTTAAGCTAAACTATTTTTAAATCAGCAGATATGTTTCAGGCTGATTTCGGCTGATTTTTCTCGCCAGCCAACCAACGCTTCACATCTCACACATGACCCAACTCGACGCCATCCTCGCCACCACCCGCACCACAGTCGCCGCCGCCAAAGAGCGCGTCCCGGTCTCTAAGCTCGAGCGCCTCGCCGGTCTTCACACCCCGCGCGGCTGGGCCGCCGCACTACGCCGCGCCGCTGCCGAGAAACCAGCCGTCATCGCTGAAATCAAAAAAGCATCTCCCTCACGCGGCCTCATCCAGCCGGACTTCGACGTCGCCCGCATCGCCCGCCAGTATCTCGCCGGCGGCGCGGCGGCACTCTCCGTCCTCACCGACGAGCCATATTTCCAGGGCAGCCTCAGCAATCTCGAGATCGCCTCTGAAACCGTCCCGCTCCCCTGCCTCCGCAAGGACTTCACCGTAGACGAGTACCAGATCGTCGAGGCCCGCGCGCACCTCGCTGACGCCATCCTCCTCATCGCCGCCGCACTCACCGATTCCGAGCTGAAGCAGTTCGCCCACACCGCGCACTCGCTCTCCCTCGACGTCCTCGTCGAAGTCCACACCTCGGAAGAGCTCGACCGCGTCCTCCAATCGCTCGGTGAAAACGGTGCAGACGCTATCGGCGTCAACAACCGCAACCTCAAGACCTTCGAAGTGAGCCTGGAAACCTCTCTCGCCCTCATCGCAAACATTCCCGCAAGTACCATCCGCGTCGCCGAAAGCGGTATCAGCACGCCAGAGGACATCGCCCGCCTCCGCACCGCAGGCTTCGACGCCTTCCTCATCGGCGAAAGCCTGATGCGCCAACCCGACCCCGGCGCAGCCCTCGTGCAGCTGCTGGCGGGCTCTCCTGCCCATCACAAAACCGCAATCGAGATACAATAGACTTCACACCACACCGGTTCAGGAGGCGCCAATGGCTACCAATCCCATCAAATCCGACAAGCCGCAGCGCTCCGACTCCTTCAACCAAATCGGCCCCAACGTCTCACCCAAACACCGCGCCATCCTCGAAGCCGCTCTGGCAATGAATGATGAAGCTGAATTTCGCGAGCTCCTGATGGCTATGCCAAACGTCGGCGAAGACTCCGATTTTGCTCCGGGCCGTGACTGACGGTGTATCTGATCGATACCAATGTCGCGAGTGAATTGCGCCGGGACGTAAAAGCTGATACGGGTGTCATTCGCTTCTTCAAAGAGGCACATGGAAGTCTCTACATTCCTGTACAAGTTGTCGGTGAGCTGCGATACGGTGTCGAGAGCCTCCGCAGAAAGGGCGATCTGCTGCAGGCAGGCCGGTTAGACGCGTGGCTGAAGACAACTCTAAAAATCTTTGCTGGAAAAATCCTTAACTTTGATCTCGAATGCGCACAGATATGGGGGACAATGTCTGCTGCCACGCATCAAAGCGCAATCGATAAGCAGATTGCAGCAGTCGCGCTTTCTTACGGCTTAACCATTGCCACGCGAAACACAAACGATTTCGCCGGCACAGGTGCCCAGGTCCTGAACCCTTTTGAAGCCGACGCGCCCCAAACTGAATCCCTTCTCTGACATGAGCCTCTGGATCAAAATCTGCGGCAACACCAGCCTCGAAGACGCGCTCCTCGCCGTCAATGCGGGAGCCGACGCCGTCGGTTTCGTCTTCGCGCCTAGCCCCCGCCGCGTCACAGTGGATCAAGTCGCAGAAATCACCCCACACCTACCCACCACGCTGGAGAAGATCGGCGTATTCGTCGATGCCTCAATCGACGAGATCGTCTCCACCATCCGCGCCAGCTCGCTCACCGGAGTCCAGCTTCATTCGCGATCCGGACCACAAACACCCGCACAGCTCCGCGCAGAATTCGGCCCCGCCCTTCGCATTCTCCGCGTCGTCCACTTCGGCCCGCAAGCCGCCGAGCAGTCCTCAGCCTTCGCCTCCGACCCCAACACCGACGCCATCCTCGTCGATTCCCGCACCGCCACAGCCGTAGGCGGCACCGGCATCACCTTCGACTGGACCGAAGCCGCCACCACCCTCTTCCAAAACGCAAGGGACCGTAAGGTCGTCGTAGCCGGCGGCCTCAACCCCGCCAACGTGACCGAAGCCATCGCCACCCTCCGCCCCTGGGGCGTAGATGTGGTCAGCGGCGTAGAATCCGCACCCGGTCGCAAAGACCCCGCCAAAGTCCGCGACTTCATCACCAACGCCCGCGCAGCGAAATCGCATTGAGAGCATCGCTATCCCGCCCCTCGCATGACCTAAAATAGCTCGATGCTCGAAGTTCAGCGCGTGGATCTGGTCGGTGTGGGCCTCAATGCAACCGACACACTCATCCCATTGAAGCAATTCCCCGTCAGCGGCTCCAAGGTTGAGTACGAATGCGCAACCGTAATGGCTGGCGGCCAGGCTGCCACAACGGTAGCTGCATGCCAGACATGGGGCCTTCCCTCGCGGTACGTAGGAAAACTTGGCCGCGATGATGCCGCCCGCTTACACGAAAGAGAGTTTGAGCGGCTTGGAGTAGATGCCCGGCTGGTATATGCGCAGGAGGGAGCAAGCCCGCGCTCGATGATTCTCGTGGACGCTTCCGGAGAGCGCACGGTGATCTGTCAGCGTGACCCGCGTCTACGCCTGCAACCGCATGAGATCAAGCGCGAGTGGGTGACCGCTGCGCGCCTGCTCCACATCGACGGCTTCGATACAGAAGCCGCAATCCAGGCAGCCCGCTGGGCACATGAAGCAGGCGTTCTCGTCGTGGCCGACCTCGATGAGGATTACGAAGGAATCTATGACCTTCTACCTCTCATCGACTACCTGATCGTAAGCCGCGACTTCCCACTCAAGATCACCGGCGATCACGATCTGCACCGTTCACTAAAAGAGTTGCACACCCGGTTCAACTGTAAGTTGACCGCTGCAACTCTTGGGCCGGATGGCGTGCTCGCCTGGGATGGCAATGAGATCCATGACCGACGCGCCTACTGCGTTCCCACAGTGGATACAACAGGCGCGGGCGATATCTTTCACGCCGGATTCATCTACGGCCTGCTGAGCGGCTGGGAGCTCGATCGCGAGCTCGATTTTGCATGTGCAGCAGCCGCCATCAACTGCAAGTTTGCCGGCGCACGCGGAGGCATTCAAGACGTGGAAGCAATCGAACAGTTGATGCAAAGCGGCGAACGATACCGCTGATCCAGGCCATGATCCACAGTAGAGAATCTTAGTTTATGCAAAAGTAGGTAGCACCCTGCGATGGAAGCGGGAATCGCTCATCATGGCTGAATGATTGAGGAAATGATTAAGCTGCTGGATGCGCGGTCGATTCTCTATGGGTTAAGGTAAATAGCCTAATTAAGTATCGCATTATACACATTTTTCATCGCGGAATTGTGGAAAAGGTAGGCATAAAGTAGTAAACTATGCATACAGCGAGTTCGCCAAATGTTCGCCAATCGAGGTTATCCATGTCCTATCCGGCAACCGTAATTGCGAATGAAGTTGTCGTGCTTGCATTGCAGCGCAAGATCAGCCTCACTCCACTTAAGTTGCAAAAGCTTGTCTACTTCGCCCACGGTTGGTGCCTTGCCCTAACCGAAAAGCCGCTTGTTTCTGACTCGGTCGAGGCATGGCAATACGGACCCGTGATTCCGTCGATCTACCATGAATTCAAGAATTGTGGGAATAACCAAATTGAAGCACCGGCTGGCGGGGAGTTTCGCTACATTGGCAGGGGAAAATTTGTTAAGACCGCAAATACGTTGGAGCATTATCCCGACACTGAAGAACGGCAAGAAGCTAGAGAGATCATTACCAAGATTCTCGAAACCTACGGGCAATTCTCGGGAGCTAAGCTTTCTAATGCCACGCACATGGCCGACTCCCCATGGCAACAGGTTTATACCGAAGGAAGCCGACACCAGGTTATCTCAAACGACTTAATCAAAGAATATTTCAAGAGGCTTGCGAGTGCCTGAGAAAAATCAATCGCAAGCCCTTTTTAAACTCAAACTAGACACAATAAGTGCCTCCTCCCTTGAGCACGTTCCTGAAGACCCAGACGATTGTACGACCCAAGAGCAGCTCGAGATTTTAAGGCAAAGAGAAGTAGTGAAGTAGTAAGGAGCTTCGCTCAAGATACCGGGGAACGGAAAAAATACGCTAAGCGAATTTTCGGCTTAACTTGCATTTGGGTTGTCGGAATCTATGCTCTGCTTCTCTTACAAGGTTTTGGATATAAAGGGTTTCATTTATCTGACCAAATATTATTAGCAGCCATCGGAAGCACTACCGCAAATATCATTGGCGTTTTCCTGATTGTCACTCGCTACTTCTTCCCAAAGAAATAATTCCTTATGTATTCAAACTGACCCACTACCCAAAAGTGCGCCAAGAATAAGGCACCAGCCTCCGGCGATACACTGGAGATTCGTTCCCTTCGGGCAGAAGCGAGGAGGCGCAGCTCATGGCATCGGTTATTCTTCCATCCGCACCATCCGAATCGCGCCCCGGCCGCTTCGGCATCTACGGCGGCCGCTACGTGCCGGAGACGCTCATGGCCGCACTCGTCGAACTTGAGCGCGAATACGAATCCGCCAAAGCCGACGCCGCCTTCCAAACCGAGCTAGCCGACCTGCTCCGCGACTTCGCCGGCCGCCCCACGCCGCTTTATTTCTGCAAGCGCCTCACGGAACAGCTCGGCGGCGCAAAAATCTACCTTAAGCGCGAAGACCTGCTCCACACCGGCGCGCACAAAATCAACAACTCGCTCGCCCAGGGCCTACTCGCCAAACGCATGGGCAAGCAGCGCATTATCGCGGAAACCGGCGCAGGCCAGCACGGCGTCGCCACAGCCTCCGTCTGCGCGCATCTTGGCCTCGAATGCATCATCTACATGGGCGAAGTCGACATGGAGCGCCAACACCTCAACGTGCTCCGCATGAAGCTCCTCGGCGCGGAAGTCCGCGGCGTCTCCTCCGGATCAAAGACCCTCAAGGACGCCATCAGTGAAGCCATGCGCGACTGGGTCACCAACGTCCGCACCACGTACTATATTCTCGGCTCGGCCCTGGGCGCGCACCCTTACCCCACCATGGTCCGCGACTTCCAGCGCTGCATCAGCCGCGAAATGAAGCAGCAGATCATCGAGAAGGAAGGCCGCCTGCCCACCGCCATCATCGCCTGCGTCGGCGGCGGCTCCAACGCCATCGGCGCATTCTACGAGTTCATCCCGGACCGCGACGTCCGCCTCATCGGCGTAGAAGCCGGCGGCCGCGGCTCGGCTCTCGGCGAACACGCCGCCCGCTTCTCCGGCGGCAATCCCGGCGTATTGCAAGGAACCTTCTCCTACGTCCTCCAGGATGAAAACGGCCAGATCGCGCTGACCCATTCCGTCTCCGCCGGCCTCGATTACGCCTCTATCGGCCCGGAGCACGCCATGCTCCATGACACCAAACGCGCCGAGTACACCTCCCGCACCGACGCAGAAGCTCTCGACGCCCTCGTCAAGCTCTCTCGCACAGAAGGCATCCTGCCCGCACTCGAATCCGCCCACGCCGTGGCCGAAGCTCTCGTGCTAGCTCCCAGGCTCACCCCGCGTGACATACTGGTGGTGAACCTCTCCGGACGCGGCGACAAGGACATGGGCATCATCGCTCAGGAACTGCATCTGGACTCGCACCCGGGGGAGGCCTAGTTCTCAGCCGATGCCGATCAAGTTCCAATCTAAGCCGGGCCTCGTCATCTATCTCACCGCTGGCGACCCATCGTTAGAAGCCACCCACGCCATTGCTCTCGAAGCCATTGACGCCGGCGCTGACGTCATCGAGCTCGGCGTCCCTTTCAGCGATCCTCTCGCCGACGGCCCCGTAATTCAGCGTGCTTCTGAGCGCGCCCTCGCACGTGGCACCACGCTTAAAGATGTCCTCGTCCTGGCCAAACAAATCCGCACCGCCCGCCCGCAAGCTGGCCTCGTCATCTTCACGTATCTCAATCCCATCCTGCGCTACGGCCTCGCGAAATTCGCGGACGATGCCAAAGCCGCCGGAGCTGACGGCGTCCTCGTCACCGACATCATCGTGGAAGAAGCCTCAGACGCAACCTCGAATCTGCTCGCCGAGCTCGACCGCGTCTCGCTCGCGCCCATCTTTCTCGCCGCGCCCACCAGCCCCGACGACCGCCTCGAAGCTATCGCCGCACACAGCAAGGGTTTCATCTACGCCATCTCCCGCACCGGCATCACCGGCAAGCAACAGAGTCTCACCGGCGACGCGCAGTCTCTCGTCGCCCGTATCCGTCGATGGAGCACGCTGCCTGTGGCCGTAGGATTTGGCATCTCAAACGCCACGCATGTGGCGCAGGTAGCAGAGTTCGCCGATGCGGCGGTCATTGGCAGCGCGATTGTGGAGCTGATCGAGCGGTCCGCTCCGGAAGATAAATCCGGCCACGCGCAAGCAGCTGCCGTTGCCCGATTTATCAAGGGTCTGCGCCAACCCGAAGCGGCGCTGACCCGGTAAAAACAATCAACGCTCACGCTGAACTGTATTTCAACTTCCGTTCCGCGCCTATGTGCGAAGCATCGCGCATAGGCGCTTATTGAGGACAAGCATGACGCTCGAAGAACTGCGGAAACGCATCGATGAACTGGATCAGCAACTCGTAGCCGCGCTCAATGAGCGCGCCAAGGCCGCCATTCTCGTTGGCCATCTCAAAGCCGCCACTTCGCTGCCGGTCTATGAGCCGGCACGCGAGAAACTGGTCCTCCAGAATGTGCGTTCGCACAACAACGGCCCGTTACCGGACGTTGAGCTCACGCACATCTACGAGCGCATCATCGACGTTATGCGCGCCCTCCAGCGGAACGAGTTGGCTTCCGAAAGAAATGCCCAGGCACAAAAGGGAACTGGGCCCGCCACCGGCGCACAGGCGCCTGAGACAGGGAACAAGCAATGATCGTAGCAATGCAGGAAAGCGCAACCGAAGAGCAGATCGACAATGTCATCGAGGTTATGACAGAAGCCGGCGTGGGCGTCCATCGCACCACCGGCTCCTCGCAAACCATCCTCGCCGGCGTCGGCCCCACCGCCAAGGTCGATCTCGCCCAGTTTGAAAACATGCCGGGCGTCGAGCACGTCCATCGCATCAGCTCGCCTTACAAGCTCGCTGGCCGCGGCTTCCGCCCGGAAGGCACCATCGTCGAGTTCCGCAACGGCGTCAAAATCGGCGGCGAGCAGGTCGCCGTCATGGCCGGGCCTTGCTCGATTGAAAATAGGGACCAGATATTCGAAACCGCCCGCCGCGTCAAACTCGCCGGCGGCAGCTTCCTTCGCGGCGGAGCCTTCAAGCCCCGCTCCTCACCCTATGCCTTCCAGGGCCTCGGCATCCCCGGCCTTCGGCTCATGCGCGAAGCCGCAGACGCGCACGGCCTGCTCGTCGTCAGTGAAGTCATGGAAATCTCGCAGATCGAACCCATGTTTTCACTCGTCGATCTCTTCCAGGTCGGCGCGCGCAACATGCAGAACTTCAATCTGCTCCGCGAACTCGGCCAGTTCCGCAAGCCTGTTCTGCTCAAGCGTGGCCACGCCGCCACCATCGAAGAGCTTCTCCTCGCCAGCGAGTACATTCTCTCCGGCGGCAACTACGACGTGATCCTCTGCGAGCGCGGCATCCGCACCTTCGAGACAGCCACGCGCAACACCATGGACATCTCAGCCATTCCCGTCGTCAAAAAGCTCTCGCACCTGCCCATGGTCGGCGACCCCTCGCACGGCACAGGCCGCCGCGATATGGTGGCTCCACTGGCACGCGCCGCCGTAGCCGCTGGGGCCGACGCCATCATCGTTGAAGTCCACCCCAACGCCGACAAGGCCGCATCCGACGCCGCACAAACGCTCTTCCCCGATCAGTTCGACAAGCTCATGAGTGAGCTCAAGATCATCGCAGCCGCCGTCGGCCGCACGATGTAAACAAAATCCAGGTACCCCACCCTCGGCGCGTCCTTGTTTTTGCGCCCAGGGTGGGATTTCTTATCTTCCGTTCTTCTTCATTCGCCTTCCGCTATCATTAACCCACCCATGATCTCCCGCATAGCCATCCTTGGCACCGGCCTTTTAGGCGCATCCACAGGCCTCGCCCTGCGCGCCTCCGGCTTTTCCGGCTCCATCACCGGCTGGAACCGCAGCAAAGAAGGCGGACAAACAGCACTCGATCTCGGCGCCATCGACTCCATCGCGTCTGACGCCATCGCCGCCGCGCTTGAGGCGCAGGTCATCGTCCTCGCCCCGCCCATCTTCGCCACGCTCGATCTCATGGAACAGCTCGCCCCCGCGCTCACACCCGACCATCTCATCACCGATGTCGGCAGCACCAAAGCGCAGATCGCAGCAGCCGCAGCCCGCCTCTATAACGCACCCGGCAAACCGGCATTCCTTCCCGGTCATCCCATGGCCGGCAAAGAGCGAGGCGGAGCCGAGTACGCCGACGGCGCTCTCTTCCGCAATGCCGTCTGGATCTTCACCGACGACCCAGCCGCGCAGCGCACACCACAGGCCACCGAGCATGTTGAAGACTGGCGCAACCTCGTGGTCGCCATGGGCTCACGCATCCTCGATCTCGACCCCGTCCGCCACGACGATCTCGTCGCCTGGGTCAGCCATCTGCCGCAATTCACAGCCACGGCTCTCAGCGCATTGCTGGAAGAGGAAGTCGGCGACGCACCCGAGCTCAAAGACGTCGGCGGCCGCGGCCTGCGTGAGATGACGCGTCTCGGCGCAAGTCCCTTCTCCATGTGGCGCGACATCGCTCACACAAACTCCGCCGCCATCGAGCGCGCCCTCCTCAAGCTCGAGCAGCACCTCGCCCACATCCGCGAAAATCTCCGCACTCCCGGACTCCGCGACGAATTCGACCAGGCCAACAACTTCCGCAGAGAGTAATTCCAGCTGCAATGTTTTCGTTTTTAGACGAATATGACTATGTACGAAATCCAACGCTACCAAACTGAAGAGGGGAAAATCCTCTTCACGGAGTGGCTTCGCAATTTACGCAATTTTGTCGCACGAGCAGCCATTGACCGTCGAATCCTACGCACGCGCCGTGCAATGTTGGCGCGATTGGCAAAGGAGGAAAGCAGAATGAGAAGTCAGAGTAATGACGACGCCATGGCCGAAATCTTTATAAAAGAACCCGAATATGCTCTGTATCTCCTCAATGACATCCTCAAGGACGGCGATCAGGCCGAGTTGCTTATCATGCTTCGCATCATGGCCAAGGCCTTCGGCGGCATCCAGAAAATCGCCGAAGAGACCGGCTTGAACCCGACTCAGCTCTATCGCACGCTTTCCAGCCACGGCAATCCGGAGTTTCGCAGCCTCGCGGCCATTCTCAAAGCCATGGGTCTGCGGCTCGCTGTGGAGCGCGTAGAAGCCGCCTGACGCAACCATCATCGCGTCTACCCCTTCTGCGCCTGCAGCTCCAGCAGAATCGCCGCCCCATGCGGATCCAGGTTCACCGCGGAAGCCCGCCCGTTGTTTTCCTTCAGAATCGAGGCACACAGGCTCAGTCCAAGACTCGCTGCATCCCCGTTCTGCCCCAGCATCGGGCGCATATCCGCAAAGGGATCAAAAGCCCGCGCCGGATCCTCAAAGCTCGCGCCGCTATGCGCCACCAGAATCTGCACATGGCTGCCTTCCGCCGTCGCTTCCAGCCGAACGCTGCGTCCGTTGTTTGTGCTTGCCTCCACCGCCGCAATGGCAAACTGCAGGCTATGCAGCACCACCTGCCGCAGCGGCTGCGGCTGGCACATCACGCGTGGCAAATCTGCCGCCACATCACACCGGAACTCGATCGACCGCCGCTGAAACTCCGGTCGATACAGCCGCTCCATATCGGTCAGCAACTCCGTCACGGAAACCGCCGCAAGCTGCGCGCCCGGCGGACGAACCACCCGCTGCAGGCTTTCAAGCGTTGAGCGCATCGTCCGCGCCCCGGAGAGAATCGCATCCATGCCCTTCCGCTCCGATTGATCCAGATGCTTCGAATCCGCAAGCAGCGAGGCATAGCCAAGAATCACCGTCAGTGGATTGTGCAGCTGCTGTGACACGCTTCCGGCAAGCTGTCCCACCACGGCAAACTTCTCCGCATCAATCAGTTGCTCCTGCATGTTCGTCATTCCACGCACCGCCTGCAGCCGTGCTGTCAACAGCTCCACAGGTAGCAGATCATCGGCTGCCAGGGGCTCGCCGCGCCGCATCCCGGCCAGCAGCAGCGCGCCCTCTGCGCCGGAAGATCCCCGCATCGGAACAGCCAGGGCAGAAGTAAAGTGCAGGCGGCGAAGTTCGTCGCCGGGGCTGAGCAACGGCCCCAGATCCAGCTGAACCGTCTGTGCGCCTTCTACCGCCAGGGGATTCGCTCCAACAGCCAGAAAACCATCTGGCGGAATCCGCCGCGCCAACGCATCCAGTGCCGCTATAGTCGCTCGGTCCAGGCCCACTGAGCCATTGATCCGGTAGGCTCCGCTCGGCTGCTGCCACAGCATAGCCACCTGGGCAAACCGGCTGTTTTCGGCCACCTGCTCGCAGATGAGTACAGCATCGTGATCCAGCTCCTCCACCCGCCTGCGCGAGAACGCCAGCGTGGAGTAGGCCTCCATCTCTCGCCTTGCGCGCCGCTCGCGTTCCGCAGCAGTACGATTCATCGCGAGCTGATCCTCCAGCGCCAGCAGAATCAAGCCCAGCGCGGCCACTACCTTACCCATCACCACGCATTGGTTAATCACCAGCACCAGCTCCGGATGCCGGGCAATGAACGGATAATGAATCGTCAGGCTCAGCGACCAGGCCGCGAAACCCAGTGCGCCAAGCACCACGCTGGGAGAAAACCGCCGGCCCAGCAGAATCAGCAGCAGCGCGGTCATGAAGTGCGCCGCGCACTCAGAAAAGGTCAGCAGCGTCCCCGGCCCAAGTTGGACGTAAATGAAGGCGGCGCGCACGACCATAAAGCCACAGATCAGCGGAATAACCGCGCGTGGAACCGGGCGTTTCTCGTCCAGTTTTAGAGCCCACACCAGCGCAATCGCAGAGGAACACACCGCAAGTGCTGGAAGTACGAATATGTAGGAGCCATACGGTGGCTGCTGGCGCAGTACCCCGTCATAGATCACCGCATAAATCACCACCGGCAGCAGGAACAGAATCGCCAGTGGCAGCCGAAAGCGGCCTATGTATACATGTGCCGGAGCCAGGGACATGACAAAGAGCACCGCGCCCACCTGGATCGACACCATTCCCGCTGCCGCCAGCCACGGATGCAGGTGCTCGTTCGAGAAGTTCCAGAGAATAAGCCCGTCGTAATGCTGAGCCATGCGCACCAGTGCCAGCAAAAACCCGAAAAACCATAGCAGCGTGCGCCGGTCATGAAAGCGCGCTGCAAGGTACGCGAGGCTCGGCAGGAGCAGAAGCGTCAGTGCAAATGCCGGGATCTGGTAATGTTCGTGCATGGGGACGAGAACAACTCCATTGTGTCATCCGAGGGGCTTGAATCACGCGATCTTCCATGGACGCGGTCCCGTGCGTCTAACAATATAGGGACAGACTGCAACTGCTCCCGAAATGAGGAATCAGCCAGGAATGACTCAGATCAAATCATGGTCGGCAGCAATGCTCGCTGGCATGCTGATGATCGGCGCATCTTCGGTGCGCTGTGCCGCACAGGAAAAAGACAGCTTTACACCCATGGCGCTCGATGCCGGCTTTGGCCCCATGGACATCACGGCGCCCACCACGCCTGCCGACGAAATCATTAAAAAATTCGCCGCCAGGGAATCCGAGTTCCAGCAGGCTCTCAATCACTATACCTATCGCCGCGTCGCCCGCGTACAGGAGGTCGATGACGACAACAAGGTCTCCGGCGAATACTACCAGGTAGATGACGTCATCTTCACCGACGATGGACGCCGTACCGAGCACACCATCTTCGCGCCCGAGAGCTCCCTCAAGCAGGTCATCATGTCCCCCTCTGACATGCAGGACATCCAGAAGGGCTATCCCTTCGTCCTCACCGCTGAGGAGATCGGCCAATACGACATCAAGTACGTCGGCCGCCAGAAGGTCGACGACATCAGCTGTTACGTCTTTGAAGTGAGCCCGAAGCAGATCGTCAAAGGTCACCGCTACCTGCTCGGCCGCATCTGGGTCGACGCCGATGAACTTCAGATCGTCGTCACCAACGGCCGCATGGTTCCCGACGACACCCGCAAGGGCAGCGAAGACTTACACCCGCCCTTCATGACCTGGCGTCAGCAAATCGACGGCCATTACTGGTTCCCCGTTTATACCCGGGCTGAAGGCATCCTGCACTTCGCCGGGGGTCACGGCGCCATGGCTCAGGACGTCCACATCCGCGACATCATCAAATACACCGACTACAAGCGCTTCGGCTCAACCATCCGTATCATCTCAGGCGGCGAAGCCCCCGACCCCAACCAGAACCAGCAGCAACAGCAACCGAAAAAGCCGCAATAAATATTGCCACGCATTTGTGAACGTGTTGGCACGTGGCTGCGTCCTTTTTCCTGTTGGGATCAATTTCGACACTGGAATGTAAAGAAACCATGCGCCAGATTCTTCTTTCCGCCTGCCTTCTGCTGACATTCGCGGCTCCGGCTGCGATTGCAGCGCAAAGCCCTCCGCCTGCCTCGCAACTGCTCAACAAAATACCGCAGAATATTCTCGACGGCCTCGATGCCTTGCGGCATGACCAGCCCGATCAAGTGGAATCATCGTGGAAGAAGGGAGCACTGGCGAATCTGGACGGGATCAGCTTTAGCTTACGCAATACCAAAGATGAGCTTGGGGAATATCACGGCTTTGATTTGGTTTCCCTGCAGGACATTTCTCCGCGCATTCGTGTGATTTACATTGCGCTGAACTATGAGCGCGGACCGCAGTTCAAGAAATTTGTGACGTACAGAAACAGCACAGGTTGGGTTGTGCTGGAGCCAATAATCAATTTGAACACTGCAGACATGGCATCCGTGCTCGCAGCCAGGCCGACGAACTGACGCCTGTCTAGCCGTTTGCTCCTAATAAAACAAATACTTCCTCCACCGGTCATCCCCGCGCCCCAGCATCCGCATAATCTGCCTGCTCGTGTGCAGTGAAAACGCCCTGGGCTCTCGCATCAGCTTCATATCGTCCAACTCATGCAGCATCCGGTTGCCCTTGCGCCGATTACATCCATGGCAGCACGCCACCAGATTCTCCCAGGTCGAATTCCCCCCGCGCGAACGCGGAATCACATGATCCAGCGTCAATTCATTCGACGGCAGCACCACGGCGCAGTACTGGCATGCATTGCGATCCCGCAGCAGAATATTCTTCCGTGAAAGCGCCCGTGTCTGGTGCGGAATCCGGCGATATTCAAGCAGGCGAATCACGGATGGCATCGCCACGCGGCTGCGCTGCGCATGCAGCATGAGCCCGTGTTCCTCTTCCGTGCGCGCAATACCCTTCAGCACCAGCACCAGCGCGCGCCGTGCCCCACAAATATTGATCGGCTCATACGATGCATTCAGCACCAGCACCGGCATCTGCAGCATGTGGTTGGACTGCGCGGAGGTCACAACCTCGCCTACATGCGCCGCAGCCGCCACTCTGGCGATCGACTTCTGCTTCCGTGCATGAATCATGGCTTTTCCCAGCGACATCGGATGGCCCCTTCTCAGGTGGTGGATGAGGTACTGGATAAGAACATGTCGTCGGTGCGCAGCGGCTCACCCTCATCTCGCAAAACGGGTTCGCCGGTTAAACGGTTTGCTTCCTGGGGATAATGAATCAAATCTTTCGCATCACGCCGCGCGCGAGCCAGCGTGGCAATCCACACCGTCTCCGCTCCGGCTTCCTTCAACGCCAGCGCCGCCGCGCGCGCCGTCGCGCCGGTGGTCAAAATATCGTCCACCACCAGCACATGCCTGCCGCGCACCGCCTCTGGCTCTGATACGCCAAACGCGCCCTTCAAATTCACGCGCCGCTCATCCGCTGTAAGCCCCGCCTGGCTCTCAGTATTGCGCGTCCGCAGCAGCGACCTCTCGGCCAGCGCCAGCTTCCAATCCGGCCTTCTCCTGCCAAGCTCTTTCAGCGCCTGCCGCGCCAGCAGCCGCGTCTGATTAAACCCGCGCGTAGCGGCCCTGCGCCTGTGCAGCGGAACTGGAACCACCAGCATCTCCCGCGGCGCAACCCCATAAAGCTCTTCAATCGCCGCGGCCAGCATCTTCCCCAGCCCACGCGCTGCCGGAGTCAGCCGTTCGTACTTCAGCTTGTGAATCGCCTCTCGCATCCGCTTGCGGTAAAGGCCATAAAAAACGGCCTTCTCAAAGGCCGGCTTCTCACGCAAACACGCACTGCAATGAGCCTGCTCCGGACTTTGGCTCTCAATTTCCGCATGGTCGCCGCACCGCACGCACAGGTCCGTGCATGGATCACTCGCATCAGCGGCAATCTCCACCCAGCAGACATCACAAATTGGCGCGTAAGAATACTGCGGCATAGGGTTGCCGCATAAAGAACAGGAGGTGGGATAAATCGTGGTAAGAACAATATCCAGAGGACTTCGCAGCACACGAGCCACTGCGCGCCACCGGGTCGTCTCCGATGGGGGAACGTCGATCGTCAGTGAACCGTAGTTCCTGCTGAAGACGCACCTCACTCTCTGGGCAGCGTGTCATACTGCCCCTTCCCCTTCATCCTACACCTGCTGCTGCCCTTCAACACAAGCCTCACCGCCCCCTGGCGGAACCCTTTCCATCACCTCTTTCACAAAAATTTACGCAGTTTCGCCTTTGAGCGATACACTTCCCCAGTGATTTGTAAGATCAAGATCCGCAAGACCTCATCCCTCGCGCGCTGCCTGGTAGCAGCATCTCTCGCATACACCCTCTCCGCCGCATCGCAGACCCCGCAACCACCCACTCAGGGTCAGTCATCCGGCGTTTCCGGCGGCCTCGGCGCCGCAGCCATCTATGACAGCAACCACCGCCCCATCACCGCCGGCGGATTCGTCGATTCCGGCCCCATCGTCTTTCAGGACGTCGCCAAAGCCGCCGGTCTCTCCACCTGGACACACAAGATGGGCACGCCCGAGAAGAGCTTCATCGTCGAAACCAACGGCTCCGGCGTCGCCCTCTTCGATTACGACAACGACGGCTGGCTCGACATCTATCTCGTCAACGGCGCAACCTTTGATTCTCTCGACGGCAAGGAAACCCCACCCCACGCCGCGCTCTTCCACAACAATCACGACGGCACATTCACGGACGTCGCAGAAAAAGCCGGCGTCACCAATGACCGCTGGGGCTTCGGCGTCAGCATCGCCGACTTCGACAACGACGGCTGGCCCGACATCTACGTCGGTAACTACGGCAAAAACCGCCTCTATCGCAATAACCACGACGGCACATTCACCGATGTCGCAGACAAAGCCGGCGTCACCCTCGGCAACTGGTCCCCCGGCTCCTCATGGGGCGACTACGACGGTGACGGCCTCCTCGATCTCTACGTCACCGGCTACATACACTTCGATCGCAACAACCTTCCCGTCGGCGGCTCCAAAGCCACCAACTACACGCCATGCCTCTATCGCGGCATCACCGTCAACTGCGGCCCGCGCGGCCTCCAGGGCGAGCCCGACCACCTCTTTCACAACAACGGCGACGGCACATTTACAGACGTCACCCAGAAAGCCGGCGTCGAAGACAAAGGCAGGGCCTACGGCTTTACCGCCATATTCGTTTCACTCAACGCCAACGGACGCCCCGATCTCCTCGTCGGCAACGACTCCACCCCAAACTTCCTCTACGTCAACAAAGGCGACGGTACCTTCGACGACCAGGGCTATCCCTCCGGCTTCGCGCTCAATGACGCCGGCCGCGAAATCGCCTCCATGGGCATCGCAGCAGGCGACTACGAGAACAACGGCCAGGTCGACTTCTTCGTCTCCGATTTCGGCGACGACTACAAAGTCCTCTATCGCAACGACGGCAACGCCAGTTTTACTGACGTCAGCTACCGCACCGGCGTCGCCCAGCCCGCCATTCCCTTCGTCGGCTGGGGAACCGGCTTCCTCGACTACGACAACGACGGCTGGCTCGACCTCTTCATGGTCAACGGCCACGTCTACCCGCAAGTCGATCAGCACGAGTGGGGCACCAGCTGGGCCGAGCGCCCACTGCTCTTCCACAACATCCCCGGAAAATCAGCCCCCGGCTCGAAGACTTCCGCAGGCCGCCGCTTTGAGCTCATTCCTCCCGTCAAAAACACCGGCCTCGCCATGGTTTTACCCGCCCGCGGCGCAGCATTCGGCGATCTATTCAACGACGGCAAAATCGACGTCGTCATCAACCCCGTAGATGGCCCTCCCGTCCTGCTCAAAAACGTCAACCCAGACCGTCACCACTGGGTCGAGATGAACCTCATTGGCGGCACAGACCCCAAAACCGGCAAAAAGAGCCCCCGCGACGCCACCTGCGCCACCGTCTTCCTCACCGCCTACGGCATGAAGCAACGCCAGGACGTGCTCTCCAGCGGCAGCTACATCAGCGCCAATGACCGCCGTCCGCACTTCGGCCTCGGCGATGCCACCGACCCCGGCTCCGCAGAAATCCACTGGCCCAATGGCCACATCGAAACCCTCAAGCTCCCCGCCATCGACCGCATTTACACCATCGAAGAAAACAAAGGCATCACCAGCTCCCTCTGCACCGGCAAACCCTGCCCAGCCCAATAAAAACTCAACTAAATTGGTAAATGTCTGATGAGCAACTAAGAACGGAATCGGAGGGAGCAGGGGCCTTCAGGCCCCTGAAAAATAAGCGAGAAGAACAGGGGCTTTAGCCCCGGATCTCTTGGTCCATGCAGAAAGGCCGCTTGCTTGCTTTTGGACAAAATTGGCACAAACTTTTCCAGGTCAGAAACAGGACACAATCGCTTTTTTCATCCTCTCGGCTTCTCCTGCATCTCTTAAATGGAGACACCTTGCCGAAGACTGAGAACCCATCTTTGTCCGCTGTTGCTAGTACGCAAAAACGCACCACCCATCCAAATCTGATTCTCGCCATCTGCTGCACCAGCCTGCTCATCGTCGGCATGGACGTGACCATCGTCAACGTCGCTCTGCCCGCAATCCAGACTGATCTGCATGCGCGCCTCGCCGGCCTGCAATGGATCCTCGACGCCTACACCCTCGTAGTAGCCAGCTTCCTCATGCTCTCCGGTTCAATCTCTGACCGCTTCGGTCGCCGCAGAGTCTTCCAGATCGGCCTCGCTGTCTTCATCCTCGGCTCGCTGCTCTGCAGCCGCGCAGCCACCATCGAGCAGCTCATCGCCTTTCGCGCACTCCAGGGCTTCGGCGCATCCATGCTCAACCCGGTCGCGCTCTCCATCATCGCAAACGCCTTTCCGGCACCGAAGGACCGCGCTCGCGCAGTCGGCGTCTGGGGCGCAGTAGCAGGCTTGTCGCTCGGCATCGGCCCACTCATCGGCGGCGCGTTGACAGAGACCATCGGCTGGCGCGCCATCTTCTGGATAAACATCCCCATCGGAATCACCGCAGCAATCCTCGCCGCACTGTTCGTTCCGGAATCCAAAGCCGCCCGAGCCCGCGCCTTCGATCCCGTAGGACAATCCCTCGTTCTCACCGGCCTCGCGACCCTCACCTATGGCGTCATCGAAGGGCCACACGCAGGCTGGACATCACCGGAAATCCTGGGAATCTTCGCCGTCACAGCAGCAGCGTTTCTATCCTTCGTCCTCTACGAGCCACGCCGCCGCGATCCATTACTCGACCTGCGCTTCTTCCGCAGCATCCCATTCTCCAGCGCCACAGGCTTAGCCCTGTGCGCCTTCTCATGCTTCGCAGGCTTTCTATTTCTCAATGCGCTTTACCTGCAACAAGTGCGCGGCTTTTCGGCCTTTCACACAGGCTTGTTCACACTCCCACTGGCGCTCACCATGATCGTAGCCTCGCCTTTATCAGGCCGCCTCGTCGCAAGCCACGGAACCCGGCCTTCGCTGCTCATTGCAGGCATAGCATTCCTGGCAAGCACATTCATACTCACCCAGCTGGACCGGCAGACGCCCATAGTCTGGCTCCTGGCCGTTTACGCCTTCTTCGGCATTGGTCTCGGAATGGTCAATCCCGCCATTACCAACAGCGCAGTAGCCGGAATGCCCTTGTCGCAGGCCGGCGTAGCCGCCGCCATCGCATCCACCAGCCGCCAGGTCGGCGCAGCTTTAGGAGTAGCCATCTCCGGAACCGTCGTCGCATCCAGCCGCGCCCTCGGCGGCGATTTCACCTCTGCCACGCACGCCATCTGGTGGACCATGACAGGCTGCGCCGCAGCCATGCTTATCATCGGCTTCGCATCAAGCACCGCCTGGGCCCGCGCCAGCACAGAACAGGTAGCTCACCTGCTCGAAGAGCGGCATTAACCTTCCGCAAACGAAATCGTCCGTCGCTCAGCACAAAATGGAACCCCACCCGCCCGCTGAATTAGATTGGTTTCGGCAATCTCGGAGGCTATCTCATGCGCCGGAACAACAGAATCATCTCGCAGTCGATCCGGATTCTTCTCGCGGCTGCGGTCCTCTGCGCCATCAGCGCCTTCTTCGCCTGCCGCCCCGGCCCTTCGGCAGCGGCTGCGGCTGCCACTGACGACTCCAACTGGTCCACCTACGCCAACTCGCGCTTCGCATACTCCATCTGCTACCCGAAGAATCTGTTCGAGCCGCAGGGAGAATCTCCCAATGGCGATGGCCAGAAGTTCCTTGCAAAGGACGGAGCGCAGCTCCTCGTCTACGGCAGCAACAACGCGCTCAACGAATCCATCAACGATGTTTTCAACCGCACAGCATCACGTCTCGCAGGTGCATCCGGAAAAGTCAGCTACAAAGCCGTCAAACCGGCCTGGTTCGTCCTCTCAGGCCAGCACGGCAGCACCATCTTTTACGCAAAAACCCTCTACGCAAAAGACCTCATCGTATCTTTTGAATTGACCTACGATAGCGCGCAATCAAACGTCTACAATCCCGTCGCAGCCAAGCTTGCCTCCTGCTTCGCAAAAGCGCCGTAGATCCCGCAGTGCATCGCCTTATCGAGATAATCAGGGCAGCCGTATCGGCTTCCCATCCGATGCATTGTCATATTTGTAGAGATCATGCGCCTTCATTGTCCGCTTCAGCTTCCCGCCGTAATCAGGGTCAGTCGCATACACACCTGTCAACGCATCGGCAAAGGCATTCGGATCGTCCAGATGCTCGCGGGCATTCGCGTAAGCCTTCTTCGTCGCCAGCAGTTGCCCATGCTCGTCAAAGGCGTCATCCAGCGAATCAAACTTCCGAAACTTCGCCTGAATCGTAATCCACTTTCCGCCTTCAAATTCCTTGGTCGACGCCGTGACAGACGGCTGATTGCCCACGGCTTTAATTCCGAATGGATTATTGCTTCCCGTAGGCATCGATCTTCCCCAGTTGCTTTCAAGCGCCCACTGGGAAATCGTCACAGCCGCCGGAATCTTCCATGCCTTCTCTGCTGCCTGCGCCGCCGAAATCACACTCTCGGGGATTTGTACCGATACTCCATGCTTTTTCCCGGCCTGAGGCTTCAGAAACTTCCACGTCGCGCCACCCGGATCGATGCGCCCATCGGGATGAGCCAGATGCAGAAATCGCGCCTGCACCTGCATAATTGCGTTGATCGTCATCTGACCGCAGGAGCCGTCCTCGGTCAGAGGCCGAAGCGGAATGGGCAGCTTCTGATTAATCAGCTGTTGTACTAACCGAACATCTTTGGTGAGATTCGTCCCACCCTGACCCACGGAAGACGAAAGAGAATTGCCGGCCATCGATCATACCCCTGACTCCTGCAAGCGTTTGTCTAGCATTTTCTGCTTCGATCAACACTATAACGCGACACAGAATCGGACGGAAATTTGTTGGCCGGCCCTCTCTTAGGAATCGGAATTTTATTTCTTTCTGACTGCCTTATAAAACACGCCTTCGAAAGAGATCAATATCTCGTTTTTGCTCTTGATGTAAACATCCTGTCCGGGAAGGGGAAAAACCTGGAAACAGCTTCCGGCCTGCCGATTGTTCATAATCACTTCCGTGACACTGGGCGAATGAATCTCCACTTCGCTGAAACGCGCCCGCGTATTTGTCAGGAACTCGTCAGACGATACTTGATGCACTTCAATCGACTTGATGGGTACGGACTGACCGCAGGCATGGAGAGATTGAGCACTGACTGCCACTTGAGTTCCCACCAGCTTTTTTTGTTGAGATGGATCTGGGCCTTCAACATTTTGAGTCGTATATATGGACTTGATCACCCATGATCCTTGGATGATATGTTTTGCGTCGCCTGAAGAGCTTTGGCTGTGACAAGCAGATGATATCGGCGCGATCAGCAACAGGAAAGCACACGGTCCTATCCATCTCCACCGTGGTTGTCCAAAGTCCGTGCCTCGCATCGTAAATCCCTTCATTAAATATCTTCCATTCGGTAGTTTTGGGGCGTTCAAGCTATTTCATTTTCCTAACCAGACCAACACTATAACGCGAAGACCCCGCAGCCGAGGTTTTCGAGCTGCGAGGTCTTCAATCGTAGTTTGCGGAGTCTAGAAATCCTCGTGGAAGCCAACCTCTCCCTGCACCGCGCTCTGATACGCCGAGACCCGCCGCTCAAAAAAGTTCGTCAGCTCCTGCACATCTTGCAGGTCCATAAACGAAAAGGGATTCTTCGAGTGAAATGCCGGAGCAATCCCCAGCCGCCCCAACCGCTGATCCGCAACATAGCCCAGGTACTGCCGCATATCGCGCACGGAAAGACCCGCCACGCCGCCGCTCAGCAGGTCCTCGGCAAACTGCGTCTCCGCATCCACCGCCTCATGCAGCATCGTCACAATCTCGCGCTCCAGCTCCGCATCCCACAGGTCCGGCTCCTGGCTGCGAACCACCTTCACCACCTCAAACGCAAACTCCAGGTGGCAGCTCTCATCGCGAAAGACCCAGTTCGTCCCCGCCGCAAGCCCATGCAGCAATCCCTTCGAGCGCAGAAAGTACACATATGCAAACGCCGCAAAGAAGAACAGTCCCTCAATGCACGCCGCAAAGCAGATCAGGTTCAGCAGAAACTGTCTGCGATGATCGCGCGTCGTCAGATGATCCAGCTCCTGAATCGAATCCATCCACTTCATGCAGAAGTCGGCCTTCTTTGAAATCGAAGGAATATTCTCAACCGCCGCAAACGCCGCCGCCCGCTCGTCGGGATCAGTCACATAGTTATCCAGCAGCGTCAGGTAGAACTGCACATGCACAGCCTCTTCGAACAACTGCCGCGAAAGATACAGCCGCGCTTCCGGCGAGTTCACATGCTTGTACAAATTCAGCACCAGATTGTTCGACACAATCGAGTCGCCCGTAGCAAAAAACGCCACCAGCCGCTGAATCAGATGAACTTCAGCAGGGCTCAGCCGCTGCTTCAGGTCCGTAAGATCAGTTTGGAAATCAACCTCTTCCACCGTCCATGTGTTCTTGATTCCATCGCGGAACATATCGTAGAAAACGGGATAACGCATTGGCCTCAGCGTGAGGCAAAGACCCGGATCAAGAATGGCTTCAGGCGCCTGAACAGATGACATATATAACTCCTTCGCTAACTTGCGAACTCGCCATCGCGCGAAGCGCAGCTAACTCGCCAAAAAACAAACTAAACTCTCAATGCACCTACGGAAACACAGTCTTGCACCCACGAACCATCGAAGGAGTTATGCCTCTATTATTGGCAAGCTTCGCACGAGCCCGGATTCTCAAGCGAGCAAGCCACAGCCGAAGCCGCCGAAACAGCAGGCACACTCGCCTGAGCCGGCGAAGCATTCACCGTAGTCTTGGCAATCTTCGTAGCCGGCCGCGAGCGCAGATAATACGTAGTCTTCAGCCCGCTCTTCCACGCATACATATACATCGAGCTCAGCTTCCCGATATTCGGCGACTCCATAAACAAATTCAGCGACTGGCTCTGATCGATATAAGCATTCCGTCCGCGCGCCATGTCGATCAGCGACCGCATCGGAACCTCCCACACCGTCCGGAACCGCGCCTTCAGCTCCGCCGGCAGCTCATCCATATGCTGTACCGAGCCCTCCGACAGCTTCAGCCGCATCCGCATCTCTTCATTCCACAGCCCGCGCTCCTTCAACTCCGTCACCAGGTAGCGATTCACCTGCAGAAACTCGCCGCTCAGCGTCTCGCGCTTGAACAAATTCGAAATCTGCGGCTCAATGCACTCATAGCAGCCCACAATCGAAGCAATCGTCGCCGTCGGCGCAATCGCAATCAGCAGCGAGTTCCTCACGCCGCACTTCGCAATCCGCTCCCGCAACGCATTCCACCGCTCCGCATCCGCAGGCGTCACTCCCCACAAATCAAACTGCAGCTTCCCATCCGCCAACCGCGTCTCCGCAAACGACGGATGCGCCCCACTCTTCTCCGCAAGTTCGCAGCTCGCCACCAGCGCGCTGTAATAAATCTCTTCCTGAATCTTCGCCGACAAATACATCGCCTCAGGCGAATCAAACGGCATCCTCAGCTGAAAGAACACATCCTGCAGCCCCATGATGCCCAGCCCCACCGGCCGCCAGCGCTCGTTAGCGCTCGCCGCCTGCGCAATCGGGTAGTAATTAATGTCAATCACGCGATCCAGCATGGGCACCGCAACCTTCACCGTTGCGGCAAGCTTCGCAAAATCAAACGCGCCATCCGTCACATGCTTCGCCAGGTTGATCGACCCCAGATTGCACACCGCCGTCTCTGAGCGCGAAGTCACCTCCGTGATCTCCGTGCACAAATTCGACAGATGCACCACATTGCCATCCTTGCCCGTCTGGTTGCACTTCAGGTTGCACGCGTCCTTGAACGTCATCCAACCGTTGCCCGTCTCCGCCAGGCTTCTCATCATGCGCGCATACAGCTCCCGCGCCTTCACCTGCCCCGAGTACAGCTTCTCTTCCTCAGCCTTCTCATACGCCGCGGCAAACTCGTCGCCATACAGGTCCGGCAAATGCGGAACATTCTTCGGATCAAACAGCGACCACACGCCATCCGCATCCACGCGCTTCATAAACAAATCCGGAATCCAGTTCGCCAGATTCAGGTTGTACGTTCTCCGCGAAAGATCGCCCGTATTCTCCCGCAGCTCCAGAAACTGCTCCACATCCGCATGCCACGGCTCGAGATAAACGCAGCACGCGCCCTTCCTCTTGCCACCCTGGTTCACGGCAGCCACAGAGCTATCCAGCGTCCGCAGCCACGGCACAATCCCATTCGACAACCCATTCGTCGCCCGAATCAGCGATCCCTCAGACCGCACGCGATGAAACGCCAGCCCAATGCCGCCTGAAAACTTCGACAGCAGTGCCACATCCTTATACGTGTCGTAAATCGACTCCAGCGAATCCCCCGGCGAGTCATGCAGATAGCACGACGACATCTGCGGATGCTTCGTCCCTGAGTTAAACAGCGTCGGCGAGCTCGGCATGTAATCATGCGCCGCAATCATGCGATAAAACTCAATCGCCTCATGCGGCGTCCCCGCCAGCCCGCACGCCACGCGCAAAAAAAAGTACTGTGGCGTCTCCATCACCTTGCGCGAAATAGGATCGCGCAGCAGGTACCGGTCATACACCGTCCTCAGCCCAAAGTACTCAAAGTTGTCTGAGAACTCCTCATCAATCGCATGGTTCAGCTTGCGCGCATGAACCTTCACAAACTCCGCCGTCGCGCCATTCACCACGCCTTCCTGAAAGGCATGCTCCACTGACTGCGAAAACGAATGCAGGTTCTGGTTCGCCACTTCCTTCAGAATCGTGGCCAGCAGCAGCCTCGCCGCCAGCTTCGAGTACTGCGGCTCCTCGGCAATCAGCGACGCCGCCGTATCAATCGACATCGCATCCAGCTCGCGCGTCGTCGCCCCGTCATACAGCCCGCCAATCGTCTTGCTCGCCACGCGAATCGCGTCCACCGCGCCAAGCCCATGCGCGCACCGCTGCACCGCGCGCACAATCTTGTTCACATCCACCGGCTCCAGCACCCCATTGCGCTTGTACACATGCATCGTCGGCGTCTCATCCGGAACCGGAAATCCCGGCAGCACCGGCGTCTGCCCCGCATAGGAGCCTGCATTCAATCCCGCGCTCAATGTGGTGGAAAGATTTTTCTGCGTCTCAATCGTGGCCATCGGCTGCTCTCCCTAATCGCTCGGCCCGTTCTCTTGAAAGGAAAGGAAGCAACAGCAGCGCCGAAAAAAGCTCCATCCCCAAATATCGGAGCTAGAGCCGACACTACCATCACCTCGCCTTCCCCTCGGAGGCGTAGCAAATGTCTTCGTGGCAGGTCTTCGGACTCACAGGCCGCCTACTGGCTCCAGCTTCCCAGTCCGTCTTCAGACTTGCGCCTGTCCAGACCAGTGCCTTGCGTTCAGAGCGTTCGTTCCTGTTCACCGCTGCGGGGCAGTTCCGGCCTCACACCGGATTCCCTTTTCACCCGAAATTGATCTCTCGGGAACCGCGAAGTAAAGTAACTATCGCATGGGGGCACAATCGAGTCAACGTCCACATCTTGTGGTTCCTGTGCAAAAGCCTACCAGTACCTAAACGGGCAACAGCCAACCCAAAACGACCCAGACACTTACCAATTTGCCTCAAAATCAGCACAAAAAATATTCCCACCATTTGAGAATTGAGGGAGATGCCCCACGTCTAGAAATGCCAGTTCTACCACAACAAGTGGGTGCCCCAGGTCTCGCTTCTGAGACCTGGGAATGTACGATGTCACCATGCCAAAAGGGCTTGTCCGTTTTCAAAACACAGACTCCTTTCACTTCATCACCTTCAGTTGTTTTCATCGTCTTCCGTATCTAAACACCCCATCCGCCCGCAGGCTTTTCGAGCACTCCCTTGAGACCATGCGTGCCCGGTACGATTTTGTCGTTTCCGGCTACGTCGTCATGCCTGAACACGTTCATCTGCTTGTCAGCGAGCCCAGGATTGGAATCCTTTCCAAAGCGATTCAGGCCTTGAAGCTGTCCGTATCCGTTCAGCAGCGCCAACGCCCATTCTGGCAGGCGCGCTACTACGATTTCAATGTCCACAATGAGTTGAAACGCACTGAGAAGCTGCGGTATATGCACCGCAACCCGGTCAAACGTGGTTTGGCGTTAAAACCAGAAGATTGGGAATGGTCAAGCTTTCGTCACTATGCCAAAGGGAAATCGGCATTGTGGAAATCGAATCATTCTGCACCGCTACACGGAAAGAAGCCCTGCAAAATCCCAGGTCTCAAAAGCGAGACCTGGGCACCTATCCATATGGCAGACGATTGAGATATGGGCCACCCGCCCAAAATACGCAAGATTACTTTAGTCCATCGTAACATTGCATACGACACTATCTAGGTGCATATTTAGCTCCTGTACTGAGATTTACCACTGGGCCGCCACGCTTATTTCTGGCGTCAATGATTGGAGATTACGCCACAAATCTCGGTAGCGATTCCCAATGCAACGTAGGCGCTGAGGCTAGAAATTGACCGGTGAATCCTAGACTCTTACCCAACCTATGCAGATTGTATCTGCTGAAGGAGTTGACCTATGCGAAGAATTCCAAACATTGCCCTGATGATGGGTATGGCCTTGATGCTGAGTTCATCCAGCCTTTCCGCACAATGTGGAAGCTCAGTTAAAGGATCAACTGTCTACTGTTGCGGTACAGCAGTATACGTGAGCGATGAATGGATGCCCGGTGGGGGTTCGAAAATGCAAACGCTTGTAAACTGCGCCTATGCCGTGAATAACTGCCAGGAGTACATAGTATTCGCAGACGGAAATTGTGCCATCGCTTCGCTTTCAACTCCTGAAATACGTAAGCAACTGGACCAAATCTCTCAGCAAATGCCATTATTGATTGCTTCGTGTACAAGTGGCCTCGTACCGTATCAACCTCATCTAGCCGAAGTTTCGGGTCACAAGGAACTCACTTTGCGAACGCCCAAGCTGGACTTAACCTGGAAAAGTAGCGAATGAAGCCATTACAGAATCCTGTGATTTTCTGTCTCTTCTATGCATCGGTATTCTGTGCGCTCGCGCAGAATGCCGATAAAACCGCATCCAAAGCGGAAACACCAATCCCCAGCTACACCCTGGAATTTGGTAAACCCCAGAAAACCGCGTTGGGTGGAAGCGGCACAGTGATGAGTGCAATGCATACCTGTGGGGAAGACGGCACTATTTTTCTGGAGGTCAGAGACAACCAGAGCGATGGCATGGGGTTGATGGCATTGCATTCACTTGATAGTACAGGTCAGTCGATCCGATTCAGCCCAGGTCATCTGCAGGGCTACACAGACACCATCAGCCAGCCCGTCCGCTTCTTCGCCAGTGAGGCGCGGGTTGTGGCGCTGGTATACGCCACTCCGGTCAAAACACATATCTCAGATTCAACGCCTGATCAGGTCAAGCTCGCATTGATCTATGACCGCAAAGGCACGCTCCAAAAGGCTGTGCGTCTACCCGAAGAAGACCTGGAAGTGATCACAGTGGGCCTTTATGACTCCGGAAATCTGCTGGCTATTGGCGCTGATAATCGTGATCATTCTGCGCGGCTGCTGGTCGTCGACGAAAATGGAGAGACGATACGCGAGATTAGGCTCTTCGATGAAGACTATAACCTTCGCAAGAACGCCAAAGAAGATCAGATGTTATCCACGGTCATACAGAATAAGTCTGGGGCGTTGCAAATGATCCAGATAATTCCTCACGGGCAAAATTTACTGCTCATTCCAGTTTATACCAGGCAGCCGATCATTGAAGTCAACGAGCATGGCATTGTGCGCACATATCCGTTGCAGATGCCCGACGGCTTTTTCCTGGGTGAGCCGCTCTCCATCGGCAGGCAAGGCTGGAGTTTCGAAACATCGGGAGGCGGCTTCAAGGAGCCTAAAGAAAACGAGCCGCCACCGAAAATGTTTGCCATCAAGCCCGGACCGGTTCTGGTTTTCAATCCGTACGATGGCGTTGTCTTGCGCAAAATTGATAAGCCAGCGGACAGCCCCAAGGCGGTGTTGGTTTGCGAACAAGACGGGGAATACACGGCGGTAACCACCGACCATACAGATGGCAGTCTAGAGCTACTGAAGGCGAGCATTCCGCGATGACCTCCGGATGCATAACTTGAACGCTGGCTCAACGTATCCTGTCAACAGAGGTGGTCCAGGTCTTGAGGAAGCAGGTTCTTCCACCGAAATTGGGTGCCCCATGTCCCCCTTTTTGGGAGACATGGGATACCGCAACCGCCGACTTCATTTCTGTAACCCGTCACCTCTCCTATTACTAAAGTCCACTGTCCTTTCGTACCGTCCCACCCCTTCAGATAGTTTGCATACAATTAACCCCAAATATGCTTTACTCATAATGAGCAGAAAAAAACGGCCCGAACCTTAACCGGTTCGGGCCGTGGCTGTTTCGGGGAGGGGAGGGGACCCCTCCCCCATCCCCTCCGCACCAGAATCAGTGCAATCTCGTCGTCGAGGATATCTATGGCTTCTATGCTTTTTATTTTTATCTATAACCCTTGTCCCCTTTGTCCCTCATCCCTCGAAACTGCAGCATGCACAGTTTCGCCATAAAGATCGCATGAAGATTTCACGCACAAATCCGGCCACTTTCCGCAACCCGCAGAAACAGAACCACTTCCAAACCATGCAGCTTGCACAGTCTCAGAATGAAGATCGCATAAAGATTTCTATAGGGACTGTGCCTTTCGCCCCAACCCGCACAATCCAAACCACTTCAAAAACTGTGCAGCACAGGATAACTAAAAATCAATCTACGGCCCTTCCATCGCCCGCATCTTCGGCTCAATGCAAGGATGCTCATCCGGATTCCCAATCGCCTCCTGCAGCGCCTCAGCCCCCGCAGCCGGAGGTATATAGCCAGGGCCAAATTTCTGCACGCACGCTGCATATTCCTTCTGCTTTCGCGCGAACTCCACATCCGCAGCCTCAAAAAGACGAATGGAATACGTAACCCGCTTGGACACCTTCAGTTTGTCCGTCTTGTTGAACTTCTCATCGAGCTCCGTCACGTCATTATTCGAAAGCTTCAAATCGATAAACTTCACGTCTTCAAGATAAAGCGGAAGATCTCTCGAATCATCCGCCACCACCTTGTAATCCAGCTCCACCGTCACGTTGCTGTAAAGAGTTGTCTCAGGCGCATTGTCAATCATCTTTTGAATCGTCGGGTCCAGCTTGTTCAGTCGATCCTGAATCGGCGGATAGAGCTTCTTCTCGCTTAACTCCTCCAGCTTCTCGTTGTGAGCATTGACACCCGGAAAAACCACAAGCATGATCGCCACCTGCAGCAACTCAAATGGAACCTCCCTGGCAAGAAATCGTCCCGCGGCTCTGAGTCCAGCGCCTTCAATTTTGGAGCCCGCCGCAATCCCGCCAGCAACCTCTTCTCCCAGCTTGGCCCCAGTTCCAACCTTGGCGGCATCGCCGAGTCCGGTAGTAGTCCTGGCAGCGTCGCCCACAGCAGGAGCAGCCGCAACATCGGCTGCCGGAGCACTGGCAACATCCCCCGCAGCCGGCGCGTTCGCAACATCACCAGCAGCAGGTGTATTCGCCGCATCGGGCGCAGCAGGTTGGTTCGCAGTATTAGCTCCCGCGGGTTGGTTCGCAGCATTGCCCCCAGCAGCCTGATTCGCACGGGCCTGAGCCATGGCAGCATCCCGGTCGTAAGTAATATTACCGGCCTTTTCGATGTACCATTTCGGCTTGCCACGCCTCGACGACCGGCGCCACATCGATAGCTTAGCTTCCACCTGCCCCGGGGTCATCAGGTCTACTGGGATGCTGCTCGACGGCGTTTCAATGCGCCAGTCCGGCTTGCCTACGCCTCTCGCAACGCGGCCAGTAGGCCCTCTCACCACATGTTGGTTCAGGAGCGGATTGGCCCGAATAGCTGCCTCAAGTGAAGTCTCCGCCGCATTTCCAAACGTCATCGAGAATTGCGCGTCATGATTCAGCAGGCTGGTCACCTGCTTGGAGCTCAATCCCAGCCCGCTCAGATATGCCTGATCCCCGCGAACAATCGCATCTGCCAGATCAGCAACCGCAGTTCTCTTAGCCGCCTCAAGCGTGTCCATGATACTTACCCGTAGCGAGGCCTCACTTGGCGGAGGAGGAGGTGTGCCCCCCGCAGGCGCGCGTCGCAGTGTAGCGCCACCCGTCCCGCCTCCGGCCTGGACCACATGAGCCAGCTCATGCGCCAGCAGTTGCGTCCCCGCCCCGCTTCGTGGTGCGAACAGCCCGCCGGCAAAAACCAGGTGATCGCCCACCGCATAGGCTCGTGCGTTCACCTGTTCAGCAGATCGCGCCGCCTCGGCGTCGGTATGCACGCGCACCCGGCTAAAGTCATATCCGAAACGTGGCTCCATGAAAGCGCGCGTCGTTCTATCTAGCGGCTGGCCGGGCGAGCTCAGTACCTGATGCACACTGGCAGGCGCTTCCATGCTTCCCGCGATAGAACTTTCCGGCCCCGCCGCTTTTCTCCTGAGGGAAGCGGATTCGCCATCCTCAGTCCTTTTTCTGCATTCGGAGCATGTGCCCCCACAAGAGCATTTGCGCCGAAGAACGCCGCTTCCCCCACGCGTGCCGGCAGAATTTAGAGCCGATGGAGAGTGGATACTGATGCGGTTGAAATCATGCCCCGGACCGGACGAAGGTGGAGTCGAGCCAACACTCCCCACGCGCATGATCTGCGCAGCCATGCGGTCGGCCTCCCGCTCGTACGCATCGTCAGGCCGGTTAACCTCAAGCTTCCGCTCAGGAGCAGGAGACGGACGAGCTGTGCGAAGAGCTTGATGCATTGCCGTTCCGATCTCTGGGGCAGAGCGGTAGAAATAGAGCAACAGACTAGCACTAAATAAGAAAAGACGAGCGTATTTCTCGTCCCATCTCTGACGCTCTATCGCAGTTAGTGCGTCTGGCCAGCTATCTGTTTCGCCACTCACTCAAGAAATTTGCGCTCTTAAGCCGCGTTGCTTTTCCATCGGTCTAGTGCGATTCATTCCAGTGATCCGCGAAAATCTTCGCAATCGTATAGATGCTCTGCATCGGATTCGCACCCACAGAAGTGGGGAAAATGCTCCCGTCGACCACGTAGAGCCCCTTCGTGCCCCAGACATGGAAGTCCTGACCAACCACACTGTTCTGTGGAGTCGCGCCCATCTTGTCCGTCGCTTGCATATGCGCAGAGGTCACAATCGACTGGTTTGCGATAAAACGTAGGCGCTTCTCTACCAATGACGCCTGCTCCAGCGACGTAAATACCTGCGGCTGCATACCGCTCTTAGCGCTGGCCTGCATCTCTCTCGATCCATCGCCCAGAATATCTTCCGTAGTTGGCAAATAAACCTCTTTCGCTCCAGCCTTGAACATCACGCGAACCGCCTCGGCAAGGCCCTTTGCAAATCGCTTCTTATCCGCGTCAGAAAGTGTGTAATCAATCAGCGGCGATCCGCTTGCATCCAGCACAACACGGTTGTTTGCCTGCGGAGTATCGATCAACATCACTCCAAACCCGGCTAGATCTCGAAAAGACTCGATCATCTCAAGTGAATGCAGCGCCGGTCCCGGACTCATCAACGCAGCATAGAGAGGCTGATCCGCCATCGACTCCATCGCATATCCGCGATCAACCAGCCGGTCATCGACATACACCGAAGCCTCCGTCCCCGTCAGGGCGTCGATGTGATGATCAAAGCGTCCCATAATCGGCATCGAAGGATGCAGCACCACTCCGCGTCCAATCTGGTCATTCTTCACTCCGCTCCGCAACAACACAGTAGGCGACCCCAGAGCTCCCGCGGATAGAATCACGGTCTTCGCACGCACAGTGAAGGTTGTGCCAGGCGGCAGCTTCAGCCCATTCGGGTCCGCAATCACGCCATCTCCCGACATAGCCGCCCTCATCTGCACTTCCACTCCGACAGCGCGTTGCTCGCTCCCATTTTGCTCAAACAGTACGCGCCGCACATCCGCATCCGGAATCATGCCCAACGGATTGGTTGTATCTTCAAGAGCCGCAATTAGAAGCTGGCTCTCAGCCGAGCGCTTATCGGTCACCGGTGAAGGAGACAATCCCGGCCCATACGTATTCAGGCTGTATAGCTTCGGATGCAATCCCGACAATCTGGCCCCATCCCACAGCGCGCGATTGTTGAAATTGATCTCACTTTCGCTCAGCGTACGTGTCCCAATCGAACGCTTCACCCACTCGTACTCGCGTGCCAGTTCCGTCTGCGTAAATTGATCTGACCCAATCTGACCTGCGCTGCGCCATCCTTCAATCTTCGTGCGGATGGCCTCCGTCGTAGGCGCAAAGCACAAGTCCACGTTCACCTGCGAACCTCCTCCCACCGCCATCCCATTCCGTATGCGAATCGTCCCATCCATTGAAGTACGCGTGTCGATCAAGTCATCAATCAACCGTGTCTCCATCGCGCCCGGAACAACAAACGATCCACGCTCCACCAATAAAACTCGCGCTCCGTTTTTCCGCAACTCATGCGCAAGCACCGATCCCGCTGGACCGCTCCCTACAATCACCACATCAATTGCATGTCCGTCTTTCTCTGTAATCTCTTTCTTACTGCTGTCGTACGCCAATCGCGTCGGTGCAAGATGCGGCGTATGTGATGCCAGGTAGTCAGGCGGCGCATACAAGTTAACCTTCACGCCCGTGAGCGGCTCCTGAATCGCGCCATAGCCTTTAACGATGTAGAAATTCCGCGCCATCGCCGCCAGCCGTCGAGGCGCATCCTGTGGGCAGCGCTGCATCAAAAAAAGCACTTTCTGCTGTTCGTTTGCATTGAGCGCGGCAAACGACTTTTCGGCACTTCCTTGAATTTCCTGCGCTATCCCGCAAGCGTTCCCAAAACTGCTTAAGTCTGCAAAGGGCTGCAGCAGTCCCCGGAATGCCGGCGAGTTCTTCGCTTCCTGCCATATCCCGTCTCGGGCCGCCATCAGCAGTTGCGTCGTCTTGAGATCGTTTGGCAGTTCGTTGACCGGAAGAAACGAAGCAAATAACGCATCATGCACAGAGCGCAACGCAGTCTCGGGGGAATCACTCTGTCCCGCCTGCGCTCGGATATTGGAAGCGCCTGGCGCGCCGCATATCATCACAAACGCACATGAAATTACAAGCGAAATTCGATAAAGCTGACAGCAAATCTTCTGCATGTGGGGAAGTATATCCCCGCGGTTATATGTTCCTGCGTTAAGATGTGAGCCATGTCCCGACGCTTTACCACAATCCAGAAATGCAGCTTCGGTTTCGCCCTGCTCTTTCTGTTCGTGTACTCGCTGGACTATGTGCCGGGCGTCATGGACGCCAATGGCAAGATGTTCGGCCTCTTTTCCATGACAACTTTCGTCGACATCGGTCACCTGGGCCTCGGGCTGCTTGCGCTCATCTCCGGATTCATCGGCCCGCGAGCCTCACGTGTCTACTTCTGGTTCCTCGGTCTCTTCTATGCGGCAGATGTCATCATCTACGTCATCAGCCACCTGCATCTGATATCACCCGTGACTAACCTGCTGGTGAACCTGCCGCACGCGGTCATTTCTCTCGCGGCATTTCTAATCGCAATCAATGTAGGCAAAAACGTTGGGAACAAACCCGTCGCGCATGCGTAAGTTGATTCGCTGGGCAGTGCGCCTGCTAGCGTGCGTCTTCCTCTTTGCACTGACAGTGACCGTCATTTTCATCGTTCACTGCCGTCCCACAAGGCTGTCCTTCAGCCCCACTCCAGAAACGCTGCGCCATCCCGCCCAGGCCGCAGGCATTGATAATTACGCGCGCCCAGAGGTCGATACTTTCTATACCTATCCCGAGTGGTACATCGTATGGAGCTACCAGTCAAAGGCAGACTTTCAGCGCAATCATCTTCCCTCCGGCTACTCATACTTCGGCGACATAGGCCAGTTCTGGCAGGCATACTGCTGCGTCTATGCCGCCAGCCGCACCAGCTATCCATTCCCCGCAGGCGATCACATCATGCTCGCCGTCATCGGCTCATCCTTCTCAGTGGAGTACTTCCTCAAAGGTCTGTATGAGGAAACGATAGGACGGCTTAGCGAAATGACCAGCCATCATCAGCAAGTGGCGGAGGATATTTACGCAGCCCAGGTTGCAGAGAACTATGCCGAGTTCGTTCACATCCGCCCGTTCTATGAGTTTTCCTTCGCTCATGCGCTGCACGGTCTGTGGAAGGAAACGCCATTCCTCACCACCCACCTTGCGCGCACCATCGAACGCCGCGCATGGCTCACTCTCGACTACTCAGTAGAAGCTTTTTACTGCGAAATCATTGAGCTCGGAACCCATGCAACATACGGCTTCGAAGATACAACCACCGATGCGTGGATCGAGTTTCCACCTTCAGACACCCCACTGACCTCCACATCGCCGGCTTCTTTTAAGCTTCTCCGCGATCTCGGAAACCGTCAGGCGATCGTTCAGATTCCCCGCTACCAGGAGTTCACCTCCGTGGCGCAGAATCTCATCCATAATGGAGTTCGCTTCCATCAGATCGCAGGTAACGAGCTCATCGTCATCTCAGCCATCGCTCCGGCTTCCTGGGCAAACCACGTTCTCAATCTTCAGCTGCTGATCTCTCAGCCACTGATCGTTAACCCAGACAACACGCGTAGTGTTCTTCTGTGCAGAGTCTCTGACCTCCCCACCATTCTGCCCCTGCTGGAAAGCCAGGGACTCAAGATAGAGCACTTGTACGATTACTGACGCGGATCTCCATTACGAAAGTCCATTGTCCTTTCGTGCAAAATCCCTTTCAGATAATTTGCGTGCAATTAACCCCAAATATGCTTTACTCATAATGAGCAGAAAAAAGCCACGGCCCGAACCTTTACCGGTTCGGGCCGTTCTCTTTTCCGCACTATCATGCCGCGATGCACGAAGGGTAGGCCGGGGATTTATCCCCGGCAATAAATTCAGCTGAATGGCTGGGGGCTTTAGCCCCTGAGGTATGCTTTTCCTCCTCGAGGTCGAATATAAATTTTGTCGAACTTCGGTAACCAAGTCACATAAATATATAAAAATAATTGAGTTAAACCCATGAAACATGTTACATTCACTTTTCCAAACCCGACCGTTCTGCCTCAATACCGGTGCGAAACCGCCTTTCATTCACCCCAAAACCACCCCGCTACGCAGCAGCACAGTCCAGGAATAAAGATCGCATGAAGATTTCAGACCCAAATCGGGCCACTCCCCGCAACCCGCAGAAACAGAACCACTTCCAAACCATGCAGCCTGCACAGTCTCAGAATGAAGATCGCATAAAGATTTCTATAAAGACTGTGCTCTTCGCCCCAACCCGCACAATCCAAACCACTTCGGAATCAAGCCTGCACAGGGTAGCTCGAATCTCGCCAACTCAAACTAAGCCAGCTCAAATCACCCCAGCCAGATATGTCTCCGTCAGCTCAACCACCCTGGCCCCGCCAGTTTCGAGCACCGCCGGCGAGAGCGCCAGCACCGGGCATTGCGCCTCAGCCATCACGCGATACACCACCCCATGCCGTGAAATCGCAGAAAAAGCCGACGCCCCATACGCCCCCATCACGATCAGGTCCGCATTCAGCGCCCGGCTCTGGTCAATCAGCTTCTGAGCCGGCTCACCCGGCGTCACCACCGGCTGTGGATGCACCTTCTGCCTCAGCCGCATCGGCACCATATCCAGCATCAGGGCTTCGATCTCTCCAACGCACCGGTTCGCCAGCACATCCTTGCACTCCTGTGCACGAATCACATGCTGCAGTATCAACCGCGCATGCAGCCGATCAGCAATCTCAGCAGCAAACGCCACCACCGGCGCCCCTGTCGCCACATGGCTCACCGCGCACAGCACCATCCGCGGCCCAAACCCCTGCGGCGGATGACCCGTAACCTCGGGCCCGACAATCAAAACCGGGACATGCGCCCGCCGCAGCACGGACTCCGCCACCGAACCAATCAGCAGCTTTCCAATATGTCCCGGCGCATGAGTCCCAACAACAATCCGCCCCGCACCAGTCTCCCGCGCCGCCTCAAGAATTTCATCCGCAGCATTGCCCTGCCGCACCACCACACGGCAAGAAACTCCAGCAGCCCGCGCCCGACGCGCCAGTGGAGCCAATGCCCGAGCCTCAGCCCGCTGCACCGAGCCCGGCTCAATATATCCAAGGCTAGCCACCAAATCCGCGCCCACGCCACCATCCCCTCCGGCGCTCAAAGCCCCAGGAATCGACGGTGCCTCCCACGCATGGAAAAGGATCAAAGAAGCGCGGCTATCCACAGCCTGAGCTAAGGCATAAGAAAACGCTTCTTCGTTAGCTGGAACTTCTGCTGCAAAGAGAATGACGCCGGGCTTACTCCACTCCGGCCTGAGGATAGCTGCCATGGAGAACCTCCTCGCAATGCGAGTAGTTGGCTGAATTGTGAAAGTGAACACTGACGGGCGGCTTTGGGGGAAACCGCTCCCGGCAAATCACGCTTATCTGCGCGATAGGACGCAAACTGCAGAAAAAGGTTGCCTGAAAATAGAAATAAAGCGCAGCGGCAAAAGCAAAGCGAGTCCTAATCCCCGCTTCGTATAATCGGAGAACAGATTTTTCCCTGCATTTTCACTGGAGGTTTGCTGCGTGTTTTCTTTCCGCTCTATATGTGTGTCTGCGGCGCTGGTATGCGCTGCTTTGTCCCTGCCCGCTCCGGCCGCTGCGCAGACGCCAGACCTGCACAGCCAGCTAGACGCGCTGTTTAACAAAGGTGGTTACGGCCCCCATGGCGTGCAAATGGAGTGGCAGGCGGATGGAGAAAGCTACGCCATTCTGGAGCCGGCAGCGAACGGCAAGGGAATCGATATCGCCGCCTATGACCCGGCCACAGGTAAAAGGAGCGTGCTCGTTTCCGCCGCGCAGCTTATACCGCAGGGGGCAAGCGCACCGCTACAGATTCACGGCTACTCATGGTCAGCAGACCGCAAGAAGATGCTCATCTTTACCAACTCCAAGCGCGTGTGGCGGCAAAACACTCGCGGCGACTATTGGGTTTACGACCCCGGCGCAGGGAAACTTTTTAAGCTGGGCGGTGATGCGCCCGAGTCTTCATTGATGTTTGCCACCTTCTCCCCAGATGGCTCGAAAGTAGCCTGGGTGCAGAAAAGCAATCTGTACGTGGAGGACCTGGCCACGGAGAAGATCACGCAGCTCACGACCGATGGCTCGGAGGACATCATCAACGGCACCTCCGATTGGGTAAGCGAAGAAGAGCTGGACCTGCGCAACTGCTTCCGCTGGAGCCCCGATGGGCAGTCGATCGCGTACTGGCAATTCGACCAGAGCGGCGTAGGCGAATACACGTTAATCAACGACACCGCAGCCGAGTACCCGTCGACCTTCAAGTACAAGTATCCGCAGCCGGGAACCACAAACTCCGCGGTACGCGCGGGCGTAGTAAGCGTAGGCGGCGGCCCAACAACATGGATCAAGCTCGAAGGCGACCCACGCCAGAATTACATCGTTCGCATGGAGTGGGCCGGCAACTCGCAGCAGGTCATGCTGGAATACCTCAACCGCCTGCAGCAGGACGGAAAAGTCATGCTGGCTGAAGCAAAGACGGGCACAGCAAAGCTCTTCTTTGAAGATACAGACAAGGCATGGGTTGATATTGTTCCGCTGGATTGGATTCATAACGGCTCCGGCAAGGAAGCGGACCTGCTGTGGATCAGCGAGCGCGATGGCTGGCGGCACGCGTGGCGCGTGGATCGCAAAACCGGCCAGGCAAAAAAGATCACGAACTTTGATGGCGACGTGATCTCTGTGCAGGCCATCGATAATGCCGGCGGGTGGCTTTACTTCATGGCCTCACCGGATGATCCGATTCGCGAGTACCTGTACCGCGCCAAACTGGACGGGACAGGCAAACCGGAGCGCGTAACCCCAGCAGATCAGCCGGGTGCGCACAGGTACGAAATCTCGCCGAATGCCAAGTGGGCGGTGCATACCTACAGCACCTTCACGCAGCCCAATCGGATTGAGATTGTGAGCCTGCCCGACCACAAATCTGCCCGCGTGCTGGAGTCGAACGAGGCGCTGGCAAAGAAGGTCAAGCCGCTGCTGCCCAATCCGCCAGAGTTCTTCAAGGTTCCCGTGGCGAACGGCGTGGTGCTGGACGGCTACATGCTCAAACCGCCGGACTTTGACCCCACAAAGAAGTACCCCGTGCTGACCTATATTTACGGTGAACCGGCGGGAGCCACAGTGCGCGACGGCTGGCAGGGAACGCGCGGACTCTTTCATGCAGCGCTCGCGCAGCAGGGCTACATCATCGTAAGTTTTGACAACGAGGGCACACCTTCTCCCAAAGGTAGAGAGTGGCGCAAGTCGATCTACGGTGCGGTAGGCGTGCTGGCTTCCGCACAGCAGGCAGAAGCGATTCAGTGGCTGGCGAAGCAGCACAGCTATATCGACTCGTCCCGGATGGCAATCTGGGGCTGGAGCGGCGGCGGATCGCAAACCCTCGGGATCATGTTCCGCAACCCTGGCGTCTACGCAGCAGGCATCGCCGTCGCACCGGTGGCCGATGAAGCTCATTACGACACGATTTATCAGGAGCGCTACATGGGCCTGCCGGAGCAGAATGTGAAGGGCTACCATGATGGCTCACCCATCAACTTTGCCGACGGACTCCAGGGACATTTGCTGGTGATACACGGCTCCGGCGATGACAACGTTCATTACCAGGGTACGGAGCTGCTCATCAATAAATTCATCGAGCTGGGCAAACCCTTCGACTTCATGGATTATCCCAACCGCTCACATGGGATCTTTGAGGGACGCGGCACCAGCTACCACCTCATGAGCCTGATTGCGCGCTACCTCGAAGACCACGTACCTCCCGGACCCAGATAAGGAGCAAGATAAGATGACAGCCTCACGACGGGAATTTCTTGCACTCAGCTCCATGGGAGCGCTCGTAGCGGCGCTTCCTGAGAGCCTTGCCGCGCAAGCGGCTGGACAGGTTCCAGGCCAGCAACCACAGAATCAGGTCACACCCGGTGCGCCAACGGCCTTTGGAACTTCGCCCGCCACGGGCCCACAGGTTTCAACTGAAACATTCGTCCAAGCGGAAAAGCTCGTCCGTGTGGAAATGACGGCAGCCGATCGTGCGCAGGCCGCTGGCAATTGGCGCGAGGCGATGGCGGGGCTCTATGAGCTGCGTACAGGACCGCGCAAATTGGCGCTCGAAGACTCACTCTCGCCTGCGACGGTGTGGAACCCCGCCATCCCCGGCATCACGCTGAAACCGCGGCCGAAACTCTTTGTTCGCAGCGCGGACTCTAACACCCCGTTGCCCACAAGCGAAGAAGCCATTGCCTATGCGCCCGTCGCGCAGCTCTCGCGCTGGATCGAAGCACGCAAGCTGACTTCTACGCAGCTGACAGAGATTTATCTCAGGCGCATCGACCGCTTCGATCCCAAGCTGCACTGCATGATTACCGTAACGCGCGATCATGCGCTGGAGCAGGCCCGCAAAGCCGACGCTGAGATTGCAGCAGGACATTATCGTGGGCCGCTGCACGGAATTCCCTGGGGAGCGAAGGATCTGCTCGACACTGCTGGAATCCCGACGACCTATGGCGCAGAGCCCTTCCGCAACCGCGTCCCGAAGAAAAATGCAGCCGTCGCGCAGCGCCTGAATGACGCTGGTGCGGTGCTGATTGCCAAGCTCAGCATGGGAGCGCTGGCGCTGAACGACATCTGGTTCGGTGGCCAGACAATGAACCCGTGGTTGCTGGAAGAGGGCGCGTCGGGCTCAAGCGCAGGGCCGGGAGCATCGACAGCTGCAGGCCTTGTGGCATTCGCGATCGGCTCGGAGACAGGCGGATCAATTGTCAGCCCTTCCATGCGTTGCGGCGTGACCGGCCTGCGTCCCACGTATGGCCGCGTGCCGCGCACCGGAGCCATGACGCTTTGCTGGTCTCTGGACAAGCTCGGGCCAATGGCGCGCAGCGTAGAAGACACAATTCTGGTGCTGAATGCCATCAGTGGACCCGATGCGGGTGACACTGCCAGCGTGCCGAGCGGACTGAGCTTCAACGCAGAGGCCAACGTGAAAGGCTTGCGGCTGGGATACCTTCCGACATGGATGAAAGAAACACCGGCGACAGATGTGGACCGCGCCGCATTGGAAACAGCAAAGAAGCTCGGCATGGAGCTGGTAGAGATCTCGATTCCCGACTGGCCTTACGACTCGCTGAACCTCATCCTCTTTGCAGAGGCCGCAGCAGCTTTTGAAGAGCTGACACTTTCGCACAAAGTCGACGAGTTGAAAGCGCAGGTGCCGGATGCATGGCCCAACACCTTCCGTCAGGCGCGCTTTTTATCGGCGGTCGATTTCGTCCAGACGGACCGCTTCCGCCGCAAGGTAGCGGAAGAGATGGCCAGGGTCTTCGAGAAGGTAGACCTGCTGCTCGTGCCTTCGCTGCGCGACGAGATGCTGGTAATTACGAACAACACCGGGCATCCTTCGCTGACGTTGCGCGCTGGATGGGTAAAGGTCTCCGAGGCACGCAGCGACTGGGCGCCGGACCCAAAGCATCCATTGCCGAAGTTCTCCCCGCCGCGCCGCGTTCCGCATGGGATCACGCTCATCGGCAGGCTCTTCGATGAGGGGACTCTGGCACAGGCAGGCATGGCACTTGAGGCAGCATTTGGCGTAGCTGGCGCGCATCCGCCGGGCTTCTAAGCACCGTACCCGGCAGCATAGGAACGTGGTATGCTGCGGTCACTGCAAGCTGAACCTCACCTGGAGAAATTAGCTTGACCGGACGTCCGCATGGACGGGGTATTCGACATATCGATCTGACAGACGTACAGCCCGCGTCCAGCGAGACTGCCCGTCGGATCAATCGCGATATTGTTCTTGAAATCATCCGCGAAAATCAGCCAATCTCCCGCGCGGATCTCGCGCGTCGCTCCGGCCTTCAGCGCAGCACAGTCTCACAAATCGTGGAACAGCTCATCCGCGAAAGATGGGTGCGAGAAGGCGCGCAGGCAACCGCGGCACGTGGGCGGAGACCTACGTTGCTCGGGCTGAACGAGGATATCCTTGTCATTGCCGTCGATATTCATCCCCGGCGCGCGACCGTTGCCGCCGTGGATCTAAATGGGCGGCTGTTGGCCCAGTCCAGGGCAACACTCACGCGCGACCCGCAGGCCTCCACCCAGCTCATCGTGCAGGCCATGCAGCGGCTCCGCGGCATGATTCCCGATAAGACAATTGAAGGCATTGGCGTAAGCACGCCGGGGCGCGTTGACCCGGCCACGGAACGGCTGATCTTTGCGCCAAACCTGCACTGGCCGCAATTTGACCTGAAGAATGCAATTGAATCCGCCATGCAGCTGCCTGTGTGGATGGAAAACGCCGCCGCCGCCTGCCTGTTGGCCGAGCTGATCTTTGGAAACCTCGACGGCAATCGCGATGTCGTCCTGGTTACCGTATCCGAAGGCGTAGGCACCGGAGTCTTTGCCAACGGGCGAATGGTCACCGGACATCACGGCATGGCCGGTGAGTTCGGCCACATCGTCCTGGATGCCTCCGGTCCAAAATGCGCCTGCGGACGGACCGGCTGCTGGGAGGTCTTCGCCTCCACGAGAGCGGCGCTGCGCTATTACCACGAGTTGGAACCGGAGGCCCGCGCCACGACATTTGCCGAGCTCCTCCATCTGGCCGAAAGCGGAAACGACCATGCCGCGCAGGCAGTTGAAAAGCAGGCGCGATACATCGGTGACGGCCTGCGAATCATCATGGCAGCACTCGCGCCGGGAACCATCCTGATTGCCGGAGACATTACCTCTGCCTGGCACCGCTACGGACCGGTCATCGAGCGAGCTGCCGGCAAGCAGACCCTGGCAGGCTCAGCTCCGCGCATCCTTCCCGCCCATGATGGAGACCTGGCCAGACTCAAAGGCGCAGCCGCACTGGTATTCCAGCGGCGGCAGAGATAAGCTGAAACAAATCCTTAAAAATTCTTCCTGAAAGTTTGCATAAAATTATGCCCGTTTGTGCCATGCTCATAAATCAGACAGAAAATTGGTTTTCCCAATCGAGATTAAGCCGGATCTGCCTTGGCGAAGAAAAAGAGAATACACCCCCCTCCCAACAGTGAAGAGCGTGATCTGACGTAAACCGACCTAAACGGTTGAATAAAATAATTTTAACGAAGGAGCCCGAACTGTCTCCGTCTCATTTCTTTTCCAGCAAAAACGCTTGAGATCCGCCTCGGCTGTCCATCCTCTCGCATTTCTGGCCCACCCTACATCCCCCAAACGACATCTCTTCTCAGGGTCGGCTTCTAAAACCTGTAACGCCGCTTGTAGCGGTAACCAAAGCAGCCGTATACTAAAACAGGGACCTTAGCAGTCGCATATTTGACGACTGGAATTCATGCTGAAGCTCACTAAAAAAGCAGATTACGGGCTGATGGCTCTCAAGTACCTGGCCGAGCGTCCAGAGACGCTTGCGTTGAGTGCAAAAGAGATAGCAGACGCTTACGGCATTCCGGCGCAGCTTCTGGCCAAGGTTCTGCAGCGGCTCACAAAGACAGGAATTCTCAGGTCTCACGCCGGAATGAACGGCGGCTATGCACTGGCGCGCGAAGCAAGCCATATCTCGGCCTTCGAGGTAATTCACTCGATCGACGGGCCATTTTTTATCACATCGTGCACTAAAGGCGCTCATGGTTGCGACCTGACGCCAAGCTGCACCATCAAAGAACCGTTGGCCAGGGTCAATGAGACGATTGCCGGAGTGCTGAAGAGCATCAGCATTGGCGATCTAGCCGACGACCCGGCGAAGGCTCCAGCACTGGCGGTAAACCACGGACTGGTTACCCTGACGCTGTCGTAAGGTTGTTTCACAAGAATTTTCGTTGCCCGGCCAGATGAGCACAGGTGGCGGCGAACAGGACAGAAAGGCCGAAGCGGCCAAGGGATTTTGAGGATATAAGCGATGAGCACCACCGTTACAAGCCAGATCGAGGTTCCAGCGGGCGTAAGTTTGCCCATCTACATGGACAATCATGCCACTAGCCCGCTGGACCCGCGGGTTCTGGAGGCAATGATGCCGTTCTTTACGTCGAAGTTCGGCAATGCGGCCAGCCGCAATCACTCCTTTGGCTGGGAGGCCGAGCAGGCGGTTGAAATTGCTCGCCAGCAAATCGCGAAGTTGATCGGTGCGACATCGAAGGAGATCATCTTCACCAGCGGCGCTACTGAAAGTGACAACCTGGCCCTCAAGGGCATTGCCGAGATGTACCGTGAGCGTGGCAACCACATCATTACGCAGGTGACGGAGCACAAGGCCATTCTCGATACCTGCAAGCGGCTGGAGAAGAACGGCTATCGCGTAACATATCTGCCGGTCAAGGCCGACGGACTCATCGATCTCGACGACCTGAAGCGCGCCATCGACGAGAAGACGATTCTCGTCTCCATCATGGCAGCGAATAACGAGATCGGCGTGCTGCAGCCCATTCGCGAGATCGGCAAAATCTGCCGCGAAAAGGGTGTGCTCTTCCATACAGATGCGGTGCAGTCTGTTGGCAAGGTTCCGGTGGATGTGAACGCGGACTTTATCGATGTGCTCTCGCTCAGCGGACACAAGATTTACGGCCCCAAGGGCGTGGGCGCGCTCTATGTACGCCGCCGCAATCCCCGCGTGCAGATTGCCGCACAGATTGACGGTGGGGGCCATGAGCGCGGCATGCGGTCCGGCACGTTGAATGTTCCCGGCATCGTGGGACTTGGCAAGGCGTGCGAAATCGCCCAGACGGAGATGGATTCTGAAGCCGCGTACTTGCGCAACCTGCGCGACCGGCTCAAAGCAAGGCTGGAGTCGGCGCTCGACTATGTCCACGTGAACGGATCGTGGGAGCACCGCCTGCCCGGCAACCTCAATATGAGCTTCGTCTACGTGGAAGGCGAGTCGCTGCTGATGGGCATTAACGACATCGCCGTTTCGTCGGGATCGGCCTGCACCTCGGCAACACTGGAACCGAGCTATGTGCTGAAGGCTCTGGGGCTTGGCGATGACGTTGCGCACAGCTCCATCCGCTTTGGCCTGGGACGCTTTAACACTGAGGCTGAAGTGGATTACGTGGCCGACAAGGTGATTGACATCGTGCTGAAGCTGCGAGAACTATCGCCGCTGTACGAGATGGTAAAGGAAGGCATTGACCTGACCAAGATCGAGTGGCAGGCGCACTAAAGGACTTGCCGTCCAGCCAACTGCGCCTTAGGCGCGTAAGATTTGGGTAGCATTAGCATCGGCAGGCGGTTGTGCCGAATCAAATAGTAGGACACGCGGCTTCCCCCCGCGGGAGGAGATACGAACATGGCATATAGCGATAAGGTAGTGGACCACTACAACAATCCCCGTAACGTGGGCACGCTGGACAAGAGCTCGGCCGAAGTAGGCACGGGACTTGTCGGAGCTCCCGAGTGCGGCGACGTGATGCGCTTGCAGATCCGCGTGAATCCAGAAACCCAGGTAATCGAAGAAGCCAAGTTCAAGACCTTCGGTTGCGGCTCGGCGATTGCCAGCTCTTCGCTGGCCACTGAGTGGATCAAGGGTCGCAAGATCGAGGACGCACTGGAGATCAAAAACACCGACATCGTGAAGGAGCTTTCGCTTCCTCCGGTGAAGATTCACTGTTCCGTGCTGGCCGAAGACGCGATTCGCGCAGCCATTGGCGACTGGAAGAAGAAGAACGGCGTAGCAGAAACAGCTCCAGTGGCAGTTGCAACTGCGGCGAACTAAGGCAGAGTGAAGCTGACTCGGCCCGGACGCCACGCGTTCGGGCCGAATAGTCTATTTGAAGGGAAGTATGTCGAATTTCGTAAGTATCGAGAGCAAACCTGCCGAGGGCGTTTCTGTAGCACTGCCGAAGCCTGCAGTGCCGCAGGGGCCGAGCCAGGGCCTGCAGGTGACACCCAAAGCCGTGGTCCGCATCAAGAGCGCGATGGCCAAGGAAGGCATCTCGCCGGAGGAGGGTGGTCTGCGGCTTGGAGTGCTGGGCGGCGGCTGCTCCGGGCTCTCGTACTCAATCAAGTTCGACACGCGGCCCCGTGAACGCGACAGAATTTACGAATTCGACGGCGTGCGTGTCTTTGTTGATCCCAAGAGCTTCCTCTACCTGCACGGCATGACGCTGGATTACGAAGAAACGCTGATGCGCCAGGGATTCAACTTCGTCAACCCGAACTCATCACGGTCCTGCGGCTGCGGGTCTTCTTTCTCTTCGTAACCCGCATCCGGTCAGGCAAGGTTGACGATGACGATGTCGAATGCTGCAAATATTCCCCAAAGTGCAACCGCAGCAGCAACCGTCTGCTGGTCCTGTTCGGCCTCACTGAAGGAAAGCGCGCTTTTCTGCGAGCAATGTGGAAAGATTCAGCCGCCTTCGGGCGGTTATTTTTCTGTCTTCGGGCTTGAGCCGCGACTGAACCTTGATCTCGGCATGTTGGAGCATCAGTTCCACAAGCTCAGCCGCAAGCTGCATCCGGATCGATTCGGCCGTGCATCGGAGCAGGAGAAGGAATGGAGTCTGGCCAGCTCCTCGCTGCTGAACGACGCGTATCGTACCCTTAAGGATCCGATTTCACGCACGCGGCACTTGCTGCGGATGCATGGCGCAGAGATCGGTGAGGAGTTTGCGGGCAAGGATAAGAAAGACCCCTCGCGCGCACCAGCCGATCTGCTGGAAGAGGTCTTCGAGTTGAACATGCAGCTTGAAGAGCTTCGCATGGGCGATGAGGATGCCGGCCTCAAACAGAGTCTCTCGGAGGCAAGAAAGAAATTTGTCGCATTACAGGACGAGGTAGATGACCAGCTCCGTGCCGAATGGGCAAAATGGGATGAGGGCGCAGAATTTGGAAATGACGCGGCGCGAGAGGCAGCGCAAAAGACAATGGTCGCCTTGCTCGATCGCAGGCGCTATCTGAGCAACCTGGTCCGCGAAGTGACCGAGACATTGGGAGATTCCTAAGCAGCAATGGCAGCGAATAACGAAAACGGCCGCGTAGTCGGCATCGATCTGGGGACGACGAACTCCCTCGTCGCATATATGGAGGGCTCTACACCGGTGGTGATTCCCGGCGTGGACGGCTCGAATCTTGTGCCCAGCGTAGTCGCACTCGATCCGGTACAGGCAGACGGTGGACGACCCACGGTGACAGTTGGCAATAGTGCGCGGCAGGCGCTGATTGAGACCCCCGAACGCGTGATCTATTCCGTGAAGCGGCTCATGGGCCGCAGTCTCGCAGAGGCGCGCAATGAACAGAAGTTCTTCGCCTTCCGCATCGCAGAGGATTCCGAGGAAGGCCCAGATTCTAACGAGGTTCCGCGCGTCCAGCTTGGAGAGCTCCGCTTTACGCCACCGGAGATTTCGGCGTATGTGCTGCGGCAGTTGAAGCGCAACGCGGAGCGGTTCTTTGGTGCACCGGTTACGCAGGCAGTGATCACGGTCCCCGCATACTTTAACGACGCGCAGCGGCAGGCAACAAAGGACGCAGGCCGCATGGCAGGCCTCGATGTCCTTCGGTTGGTAAATGAGCCGACCGCCGCAGCATTGGCGTATGGTCTTGACCGTGCGAAGGAAGGCACGATTGCGGTTTATGACCTGGGCGGCGGCACGTTTGATATTTCGATTTTGAAGCTGCGCGACGGCATCTTTGAGGTGCGGTCGACCAATGGCGACACGCACCTGGGTGGCGACGACATTGACAATCTCCTGCTGACCATTGCGCTGGACGAGATTTTCGCTGAGCACGGCGTGGATCTGCGCCAGCATCCCAGTGCGGTGCAGGCGATGCGGAAAGCCGCGATTGATGCAAAGATTCAGCTCTCGTATCAGCCCGCAGCTAGTTTCGACATTGAGCTGCCAAATGGCGACCGCTACCAGCGCGAGATTCCGCGCGAAGTCTATGAGGACCTGATTCAACCAATTCTGGAGCGCACGGCCGGACCATGCAAACAGGCGATGCTGGATGCAGGCGTGCTGCCGGAGCAGATTGATGAAGTGGTTCTCGTAGGCGGTTCCACACGCATTCCCGCAGTGCAACAGCTTGTGGAGAATCTCTTCCATCTGAGCGCGCGCGGAAAGAAGCCTCACACCGAACTGAATCCGGACGAGGTGGTTGCGCTTGGTGCTGCGGTGCAGGCGGACATTCTGGCCGGCTCTTCCAAGGCGACAGAAGAACTCCTGCTACTCGACGTGACGCCGTTGTCATTGGGCATTGAGGCGCTGGGCGGAACAGTCGCGAAGATCATTCAGCGCAATTCGACGATCCCAGCATCCGCTACAGAGCACTTCACCACGGGCGTAGACGGACAAGCAAACGTGGCGATCCATGTGGTGCAGGGCGAACGCGAGCTGGCTGCGGATTGCCGGTCTTTGGCGCGATTCGATCTCAAGGGCATTCCGCCGATGAGTGCGGGACTGCCGCGCATTGAAGTAAAGTTCCTCATTGATGCGGACGGCATTCTGCAGGTCTCCGCACGCGAACAACGCAGCGGCAAGCAGGCGCAGATTGAGGTGAAGCCGACGTACGGACTTACCGACGAGCAGGTTGAGAATATGATCCTCGACTCCTTTGATCATGCCGAAGAGGACTTTTCCAAACGGCTCCTGATTGAGGCTCGGAACGAGGCGGATACGATTCTTTCGGCTGTAGAACGCGCACCGCGGAATCCTGCGTGGGCGCAACTTACGGCTGAAGAGAAGGAAAACATTGAGACTGCACAGACGTATCTGGTCAGTATCAAAGCCGGCGAAGATCAGAATGCCATCCGCGAAGCAACAGTCGCGCTGGATCAAGCTACGCGCCGTTTTGCAGAGCTGATGATGGAAGCCGCGGTGTCTACAGCAATCCGCGGCAAAACGATGGAGACTGCGGGTGAGGAGATGGGCGATGAAATTCAAGCGCCGCACCCGATGGCCCGCGCGGAATTCAAGTGAAGGATTAGCGGTCTTGGCCGCGCTCCGCGCGTGTTAGCGGAGTGAGTGAGCGCGCCCGCGTACGATAGATGAAGGACAAGATATGAGTGGAGCAAATACAACGAATATTCCCGCCGACAAGCTGGTGCGCGTGACCTTTGAGCCGGAGGGCAAGACCGTGGAGTTTGAGTATGGCACCATGCCGTACGATCACCACGGCAAGCCGATGTCGTTCCTGGACGTGGCGGAGAACTTCGAGATTTTTCTGGATCATGCGTGCGGTGGATCATGCGCCTGCACCACATGTCATGTGTGGGTGAAGGAAGGCACAAACGGTATTAGCGAAGCTGACGACGATGAACTGGATCGGATGGATATGGCCGCCGATCAGCAGCTCAACTCGCGGCTGGGCTGCCAGGCGGTGATTACGAAGCCGGGCAACTATGTTGTGGAGATTCCCAAGTGGAATCGCAATTATGTTTCCGAAGGCAAACCGCTGACTCTAGCCGAAGACAAATAAAGCTCAGGAGATCCTTCGTGAGTCTTGCAACGATCGAGCGCAAGCAGTTGCTGGCTGCAGTGCTGGGCAATCGTAATGTGAGCACGGTAGACGTAGGGGAAATCACTCTCGGAGCAAGTCAGAGAGCCGGGCGTCATCTGCATCCATGTGCGGTTGTCGGCTATATTGCAAGTGGAACAGCGATCTACCAGATTGAAGGCGAGCCGATACAGACGCTGCCTGTAGGTTCCGCATTTTATGAACCTGCGAATACTGTGATTGCCGAATTCGGAAATGCCTCCGAGGACGCGCAGCTAACTTTTATTGCGTTTTATCTGCTCGATGGCGAGCAGGAACTGATTACGATGCTTGAGACCCGCTAAGGAGCTACGATGCCGCGCGAAATCCATTGGGCCGATTCCGAAGAGATAGGCATTCAGCTGCAGGAGAAGTATCCCGATATTGATCCCTTGACTGTGCGGTTCACCGACCTGCACAAATATGTCACCGAGCTTGATGGTTTTGCCGATGACCCAACAAAGTCAAATGAATCAAAGCTTGAAGCCATCCAGATGGCGTGGCATGAAGAGCACGAGGACGCGAAGGGTTAAATCTCTGCAACAAGGTTCCGGACGACAGTGATTCAGGTCCTCCAATACACGTGTTCGCTATCCCATGCATCCCTTGTACTTGTAATCTGCCGTTGCGGAGCGCAGTTCCACACATTACTTTCGTGCTGGGACTCCCTCCAGATTGTTTGCACAAAATTAACTTCATCTGTGCCAGACTCATAATCAGCAGTAGACAAAGGCCCGGTCCCTAATGACCCGGGCCTTTGTCTTTCCGCCCCAAATACGTGTTCCGACGGTATGGCAGTCACATTGGAGCTCAAGAAATGCGCTTTTCACCGCATTTTGGCCGCATTTTCGCACCCTTTTCTAAGCAAAAAATCATCTGCAAGTATTTGAAAAAGAGCAACTTGACTCTGGTTATGATAGAGAAAACACAAAATTTTCTCCCCGTACAAATTCTGTAAATCTGTATTTCCTTACGTCGTAGGGTACGTCCTTCCCACAGTCTCTGTAATTCTGTAAGTGCGACCCCAGAACAGCCTGCTGGGCTTTTGCCAAATGCAAACGCTGAGAGCACACGCGATCGGACACGGGGTCAGTTTTCGTGCCAATCCCGCCGATCACTCCACCCGAAGGAATTTTCAAAGTGTTCGATCTCCGGATCGCGTCCGGGAATGAGATACACGCCGATCACATCGAAACGTACGTTTGGGCGAGTGACCGTGGAAGCATTTCGAGGCAGTTGCCGCAGATAGGCGCGCGCCAGACGGCGCAGCACGCGGCGCTTATGCTGATCGACCGCTACGTGAGCCGGCGTCAGGTCACGCTTTGTTCGGGTTTTTACTTCAAAAATGCAGAGAAGCTGGCCCTGCCACGCAATGAGATCCACATCCCCAGGTAGTTTGCGCGCTGACCAACGCCGCGCAACCACCTTGTAGCCCTTGCTGAGTAGATGGAAGAAGGCGGCATCTTCGCCCTGCACACCCACAACCAAATGTGCGGGCACCTTTTCGCGGCCGCGAATGCGAACCAGCGTACTGAGCATGGAGAATGCGCGCTGAACGAGCGCGGCACGCATACTTTGAGGGGACATTGCCCTTCATTGTAAGCGTGCCACTACGGAATGCAAGAGTTAAGCGTTTGCCGTAGCCAGTTCGCCTTGGTGCGCGTGCTGCTTCTCTACTTCGGTCAGCACCTCTTCGAGAATGTCCAACGCAACGGTGGCCTCTTCTTCCTTGACCACTAGCGGTGGGCAGAGCCGAATGGAAGTTTCTCCGCAACCGAGAATGATGAGGCCGCGCTCAAAGGCAAGCTCCTCGATCTTATTGCGGAGCGCAGTGACCGGCTCGCGTGTGGCTTTGTCTTTGACCAGCTCAATGCCGATCATGAGGCCGCGGCCACGCACATCGCCTACGAGCGGGTGCGTCTCCTTCCAGCCCTCCAGCCGCTTCATGATCAAACCGCCGATGTGCGCGGCATTGGCAATGCCTTCGCGTTCGAGCACATCCATGGTGGCGAGTGCCGCAGCGAGCGAGACTGGATTACCGCCAAAGGTGGAGGCGTGCGACCCGGGCAGCCAGTCCATGATCTCGGCTTTGGCAATGCAGACGCCGAGGGGCATTCCGCTGGCAATGCCCTTGGCGCTGGTGAGGATATCGGGCTCGACGCCAGAGTGCTCGATGGCCCACCACTTACCGGTGCGCCCGGCTCCGGACTGCACTTCGTCGGCGACCAGCAAGATGCCATGGCGATCGCAGATGGCGCGCAGTTCGTGGAGGAAGTTGGCGGGAGCCGGCACATAGCCGCCTTCGCCCTGGATGGGCTCGACGAAGATGGCCGCTACCTCTTCTGGCGCGATATTGGTCTTGAAGAGCTTCTCTTCGATGTATCGCGCACAGTTTAGGGCCCACTGCTCCCGCTCGGCAGGTGTGCCGTTGCAGCCGCGATATACATATGGATATGGAATATGCGTCACGCCGGGAACAAGTGGAGCGAAGCGGCGGCGCTGCTGGGGCTTGGACGCGGTGAGCGAGAGCGCGCCCATGGTGCGCCCGTGGAAAGCACCGTAAAACGCAATCACCTGCTGACGCTTTGTGTGATACCGGGCCAGCTTCAACGCGCACTCCACAGCCTCTGCGCCGGAGTTGCCGTAGAAGACTTTATGCGGCCCTTTCATGGGCGCAACCGCGCTCAAGCGGGCGGCAAAATCGGTCAGATGCTCGTCATAAAAGTCGGTGCCAGAGATGTGAATCAACTCAGCGGCCTGCTTCTGAATGGCCGCCACCACTTCAGGATGGCAATGCCCCGTGGAAGTGACGGCGATGCCGGCGGCAAAGTCGAGAAACTCATTGCCGTCCACATCTGTGATGCGCAGGCCGCGGCCGCTTTTGACCACCAGCGGATACGAGCGGGTGTAACTGGGAGAGATCAACCGTGTATCGGCATCCACAGCGGCGCGAGCCCTGGGGCCCGGAAGAGCAGTAATAAGCTTTGGGCCAAATTGTGCGTGTAGCTCCTGTTGAGTCATGTAGCTATCCTCTCGTTGGCGGACAACGTATTTGCCCACCGGTTTGTGCGGATTCGGGACCACCACCGGCAGCACCATCTGGCGCTATGCAGGCCGTTCAGGTCTGAAAGGGAAACGCAGACGAGGATCTTCGACGGTCCTGTAGCTTAATCGCCGCCGAAGAGACTAGGTCGGGTGCTGGTGGGCAGCACACGCAGATGCAGATGACGAAGTGGGCAAATGCCACGCAGCCGAGCACGCGACCAGCGCCGGGTGGCGGGCAGTAGCGGCAAAGCGGGATGTGCGTGGATACGCATGGATCGTACCAGCCTTTGGGGGCAAGGATACCATACGGCTTCTTTATGGAAACGGCACGGCTTCTTTATGGGCTAATCGACCGTGCTGCTGTATGCGTATTCGGGTCAGATGGGAGAGGGATTGTGGGAGGAAATAAACGAGTAATCCACAATTTATGGGATATGAAGCCTCTAATCTATGAAATCTCGTAGGCCCTTCAAAAATAAAGAAATTTTCACACTCTAGAAATCGTTTGTTTTCTATAGAAAAGGTGCAATATGCATCCGGAAAAGATTTGGCACTTCTCATGCAATACAAACGATGCCATGTGTAATTTTGTCGTCCTCGGGGGCGTGAGCATTAACGCAAGCACGGACCAAAAGAAACATAGGCAAACAACAGATAAGAGTAAGACCCATAGCTCCTTCTGTCTGGGAGCTACTTTGTAGTGATTGTTCGTTTTGGCGGTCTTTACCGGCAAAGCGATGAGGATGACCCACGGAGCGAAGATCTTTTAAGGACTTCGTTCCCTTAGATTTGGAGGAGTTTCCATGCGATTTATCAAATTGCAGGGCGCGGCACTGGCTCTGAGCCTGCTTACTTTCGCCGGTCTGGCGATGGTGGTATCCGCTCCGGTCGCCCATGCTCAAACGGCAGTCACGGGCGCCATCAGCGGCGTGGTTGCCGACGCAAGCGGCGCGGTAGTGCCCAATGCTACGGTGACTATCATCAATACCGGCACCAATGCCAAACAGGTCATTACGACAAACGCGGAAGGACGCTACACTGCGTCTCAGCTTTCGCCGGGCACGTACAAGGTTTCGGCGACTTCGGCAGGCCTCCAGTCGGAGACCACGGTGATAACGGTTCTGGTCGGCACCACGCTGCCTGCGGATATCAAGGTGACCCCGACGGCGGATAAAACCATTGTTGAGGTAAGCGCCACCACACTACCTCTGGTAGATACGCAGAACGTTGCACTTGCGACCACTTTTAACGAAGAGCAGATCCAGGCTCTGCCCACCCCGGGCGGCGACGTCACGACGGTTGCGTTCACGCTTCCCGGTGTTGTGGTCAATGTCGGGGGCTCTTACGGCAATTTCAGCTCCGACGGCCTGCCGGGCATATCGAACCTCTTTGTACTGAATGGCTTTGACAACCAGGACCCGTTCCTCAACCTGAATAACTCCGGCAGCTCCAATCTGACGCTGGGACAGGGCGAACTGGCCGAAGCGACGGTTGTCCAGAACGGTTACAACTCGCAGTATGGCCGTGCTGCCGGCGCCACCATCAACTACACCACCAAGTCCGGTACCAACAAATTCCATGGCATGGCAGACTATAACTGGAACGGCACGGCGCTGAACGCCAACGGCTGGTTCAACCAGTATGACAACCTTGTCAGTGGACTTCCCTCGGACAGGCCTCATGCTGTTTCCAACGAGTGGGCGGCCAACGTGGGCGGACCTATCGTCAGGGATAAAGTCTTCTTCTTCGCTGACTACGAAGGTCTGCGCTATGTTCTGCCTGGTTCCAGCGGCTTCCTGACGTTCCCGTCTCCTGAGATGGCCTCCTATATCCAGTCAAATGTCCCAGCCGCGGCGCAGTCGCTGTATGCGCTTGCTCTCGCGTCGTTTAAGAAATCGCCGGCATATGCCAATGCTCAGCCGGTAACCAACGGCTCGGCATCGAACCAGGATGGAAATGGCGCGCTCGGTTGCGGTCTTGCGGATGCTGGCGGCATGCAGGGGACCCCAGCTCCTGGCGGCGGCACCTTTGGTGTAGACACGCCTTGCATGCTCGTGGGTACCGGAACTGCAAACAACATCAACAAGGAATGGCTCTTCACTGGCCGCGGCGACTGGAATATCAGCGACAAGCACAAGATTTATGGCCGCTACAAGATGGACCGCGGTTCGCAGCCGACCAGTACCAGCTTCGTCGATCCGCTCTTCAGCGCACTTTCGATTCAGCCGGAATACGAAGGTCAGTTCAATGACAGCTATGTCTTCAGCAACACCAAGACCAACTCACTAACAGTGGCGGCCAACTGGTACACGGCCTACTTCGGACCTGCAAATCCTGCCGCTTCGCTGGCAGAGTTGCCCGTGAACTTCTACTATACGGACGCTGGCGTAGATGGAAGCGGCGTGAACGCCGCGCCCGGACTTCCGTCTTTAGGTGTGCCGTTTTATTTGACTCAAGGCCGCAATGTAACGCAGTACCAGATCTCAGATGACTACAGCTGGATCGTAGGCAAGAACACCCTCAAATTTGGTGCCAATTTCCGTCGTGACCTGGTTTCAGACTACGATTCGCAAGAGGCAGTCGTCTTCCCGTACGCCATTCTGTACGGACTCGGCGACTTTGCCAGCGGCGATCTGACCAATGCGCCCTACCATGGCAATGACCAGTACAACCAGGCCTATACGGCGACCAACACCGCCCATCTGGCGCTCTACAATCTGGGCGTCTACTTCCAGGACGAGTGGCAGGCTTCTCCCAAGCTCAAGCTGACAATTGGCGCACGTATTGATCGCACGGGCAATCCGCTGTGCCATGATGGCTGCTTCTCCCGTTACGTGGGTTCATTTCCGGCTTCGGGTGTTACGGCAGATACGCCGTATAACCATGCGGAAGGCGGTCAGATTCAGGCACAGAGCTGGAATGCTTTCCCCAGCGTTCAGGCTTTCAATTTCCAGCCGCGCTTTGGCTTTAACTACTCCATCGATGAAAAGACTGAAGTTCGTGGCGGCGTGGGCTGGTTCAGCGATCTTTACCCGGCGGGATTTATCGACGGTGTGATTCAGAACTTCCCGAATTACAACTTGATCACTACCTTTGACGGAGCACTGAATACGACTGGCACCGGCACATCAGGTGCATTTACGACAGCCGGCAACGCTGCCATCCTGCAAGGTTTCGGCAGCGGCTCTGGCCTGACCCAGATTGAGAATTCGCTATCCGCTCAGGGAATTCCGTTCGTTCCGCCGGCCATGGGCGCTACCTTTCCTGGCCAGTTCAATGTTCCCGAGTACGTGGAGTACAGCCTGCAGGTGCAGCGCCAGCTGGACCGCAGCACGGCCGTGATCCTGACCTATGCCGGCAACTACGGCTACGACGGTGTTCTCATCAATCCGTACCTGAACGCAACCAACAGCCGCTCCCTTGCTACTGCTTCTACCCAGCTGGATCCACGGTTTGAGCGCGTGCAGGCTTACACCAACGACAGCCATTCGAACTACAACGGCCTGATGGTACAACTGAAGCACAACAGCCATGGGTTTACCGGCCAAATTTCCTATACGTACAGCCATGCACTCGATATGGTGTCGAACGGCGGAGAAGGCGAATACTTCAACAGCGGAGCGGTTACAAATCAGCTGACCCCGAGCCTCGGTGCCGGCAACCTCAACTACTCAAACGCGGACTATGATATCCGTAATAACCTGGTGGGCGACCTGGTTTACACCGAACCGCACATCCGTGGTCACAAATTTGTGGACGCGGTGGCTGGCGGGTGGACCCTCGGAGGCAAGACGTACTACCGCAGCGGTGAGCCGTTCAATGTTACCAACGGCGCACTCCTCAGCGGCTTCCCCAACCTGGGCTCCACTCTCATGGCGGACAGCACGGTTCCGACAAGACAAATCACGAATATATCGGGCTCAGATCCCCACAAGTGCGTCACCGGCTCCTGCTTTGACCCGTCGCAATTTGTTGTATTCGGCAATCAGGCTGATTTCGGCAACATTCGCCGGAACTCGCTCTTTGGTCCGCACTATGTAAACAGCGACCTGAACCTGATGAAAAAGCTGGTTAACTTTGAGCGCTTTAACTTCCAGCTCGGAATTAACGCTTACAACATCTTCAACCACGCGAACTTTGCTTCTCCAACAAGCGATGTCAGTTCAGGAGCGTTCGGCATCATCAGCAGCACAGTTGCTCCTCCGACAAGCCCCTACGGTTCGTTCCAGGGCGCGGCTGTCACGCAGCGCCTGTTCGTTCTTCACGGCAAGTTCGTCTTCTAACCGCGGGTGCCAAGTAATTCCGGCGCTTGCATAAACAAAAATGGCGTCCGCTATGCGGACGCCATTTTTATTGCTCGAAGCTTCTAGCCGGAAGTCTACTTCTTCTTTGCGGACTTCTTTGCGGCGGACTTCTTCACCGCGACTTTCTTTGCTGCCGGCTTGGCCGGAGTTTTCTTTGCGGACTTCGCAGGGGTCTTTTTAGCTGCAGCTTTTTTTGCAGCCTTTGCCGGGGCTGTTTTCTTCGCCGCGGGCTTTGTTGCCGGAGGCTTTGCTTTTACTTTGTCGGATTTGGCGCGGGTGGCACGGGTCTTTTCGGCGAGTGCGGCCTTTAACTCTTCATCAAACTCCGCAGGCGTCAGCGGGCGGGCAGACTTCCGCAACCGCTCAATGTCGTAGAAGGCGCGCTTCTCGGCAAGAAAAACGTGCACGACGAAGTCGATGTAATCGAGCAGGATCCACTCGCCCTGGCGGCGGCCTTCGACCGAGTTCGGGTAGATGCCGTACTGGCGCTTGATCCGCAGCTCGATCTCGTCGGCAATGGCAAGCGTCTGGCGGTTGTTGGTGGCGGAGGTGATAAGGAAGAAGTCCGCGAGGCCGGAGTCTGCGGCGTCAAGTGCGAGAATGCGGGTGTCTTCGCCCTTTTTGTCTTCAGCCGCTTGTGCGGCGACCTGAACCAGAATGCGGGAGTCGATATTGGCCTGAGGGGCGGGGATATTGGACATGCGTGCTACATTTCCTTTGCTCGGATTATCGTAAAGCATTTTCGGAATACGTGTAGACCTTTCCAGTGCGAATGCGGGGTGAGACCGTTCGCGGCATCTGGCCATTTACAATAACCAAGACACTATGTCCTGGTTCAAGCGCGAAAACGCAGATTTGACCTCCGCTCCGGCACCTGAAGGTGAAGATGCAGAGCGGCGGGTTAGAACAGACGGCCTGTGGGTAAAATGCCTGGGCTGCAGGCAGGCTATTTGGAAGGCCGATCTGGAGGCTAACCTTAATGTCTGCCCAAAATGCGGATACCATTTCGGTATGGACGCACAGGAGCGTGTAGCTTCGCTGCTGGAACCCGGCTATGAACTGGTAGATCAGGGGCTTCGCTCTACGGACCCGCTGAACTTTACGGATATCAAGCCCTATAAGCTGCGGCTGGAGCAGGGACGCAGGCAGACGGGCCTCGATGACGCCATATTGAATGCTGTGGGTGACCTTGGACCGATCCCGGTTGTGCTGAGCGTGATGGAGTACGCCTTTGCGGGCGGCTCAATGGGCGCGGTTGTGGGCGAAACGATTGCACGCGCGGTGGATCGATCGCTGGCAGGACGCAAGCCGCTTATTATTGTTACGGCTTCGGGCGGAGCGCGTATGCAGGAGGGCATTGTGAGCCTGCTGCAGATGGCAAAGATTTCGTCCGGGCTGGCGCAGATGGATGATAAGCGCATTCCTTATATCTGCGTTCTTACGCATCCTACGTACGGTGGCGTAACGGCCAGCTTTGCCATGCTGGGCGATCTGAATGTTGCCGAGCCGGGTGCGCTGATCGGTTTTGCCGGGCCGCGGGTGATTGAACAGACGATCCGTCAGAAGCTGCCGGAGGGTTTTCAGCGGTCAGAGTTTCTGCTCGAAAAGGGATTTCTGGATGCCGTGATGTCGCGCAAGGAACTGAAGCAGTATCTGATCCGGGCGCTCGAATTTATGCAGGTGCCGGCGTAGGATTTCTTGCTTTAGCGCGAGTTATCCTGTGCAGGGCTGATTCCGAAGTGATTTTATTTGTGCGAGTTGGGGACGACTGCACAGCTTCTATATAAATCTTTATGCGATCTTCATTCTGAGACTGTGCAAGTGCACAGCAGTAAAAACAGAAGGCCCGAATCCGGTGGGATTCGGGCCTTTTCTTCTGGCTATTATGAGTGTGCCACAAATGGGCCTAATTCTACGCAAACTTTCCGAGGATGGAATGCGTTACTAAAGGATAATGGACAAAAGTAACTCAGGGATCCTGGCAAATTTTGAGGCACAAGAAAGCAGTTGCCATACGTCCTTTTCTCCCCACACAGGCCCGAAAAGCGATTGGAATTCGTCTGCTCGAACAATATGGCAGGCGGCAGTTACTACGAATTATCATATTCTTAATAACTTATTTACGAATTTTCGCAGCTTTTCTCGTTAAAGACATTTCCATGACATTTGTTTTATTAATAACTATATTAAAATCATAGACTTAATAAATCAACTATTAATCCCAAGTTTGGCACATCAATTGCTGTTACAAGGATGCCTAATCCACAATCGTACCCCACGAATGGTTCCTGGCTGATTTGTATTCTCGCGCGTGTCGGTCCTAGATAAGAATCAGGGGCCGGGATTTCTGTCAAATCTGATCCACCTGTTTCTTAGGGAGGTATTCTTGGCTGCTCTTAAGCGAACACTCTTTGTTGTCATGCTATTCGTTGCTGGTCTGGCTATCGGCAATGCACAAACTTCAAATGGCACGATCATCGGCGTCATTACCGACCAAGCGGGCCAGGTAGTGACCGGGGCTACTGTTACAGCTACTTCGATCGATACAGGCGCTGTAAAAACCACGACGACAAATGCCGAAGGCGAATACCGCATCGAGTCAGTGCAGCCCGGCTTTTATGACATTCCCGCCTCAGCAAAAGGTTTTGAGACTACCCTTCAGAAGGGCCTTCAGGTCCCCGCCGCCATCGTGACGGCCAGCGTAGTCCTGAAGGTCGGCCAGGCAAGCGACAAGATTGAAGTTACTGCCGACAATGCGGTACTTAACACAGATAACGGCCAGATCAGCGGCACCATCGGCGAACTTGAAATCAGCAACCTTCCTATCGCCAGCCTGAACCCTTACGAGCTTGCACTTACCCTTCCCGGTGTGATCAACACGCAGCAGGGCGGGTTCTCGAATGGTGTGAACTTCAATGTGGGCGGCGGCCGTCCTCGCGCCAACAACTTCCTGATTGAAGGCCAGGACAACAATGATGCCGGCATTCAGGGCCAGGGCCTTCAGCCGGGCAATGACGAAGCGGTCAAGGAAGTTGTCATTATCGAGAACGCCTATACCGCTGAGTACGGACATGGGGCAGGCTCGGTTTCGAACCTGATTTACAAGAGCGGAACCAACCAGTTCCACGGCGCAGTCTACGAGCGCCTTAGGAACTCTTCGCTCGATGCCATCGACCATAACAACAACTATTATCAGGATCCGGTCAAGACGAAGTACCGCGAAAACCTGCCTGGCTTCCGCATCGGCGGACCCATTCTTCGCAATAAGCTCTTCGGCTTCGCCTCCTATCAGTGGGACATCTATCGTTCCACAGCCAATCTCTCTCAGCTTTCGATCCCTACCGCCGCTGGCCTTGCTACGCTTCAGCCCTATGCTGCAAGCAGCCCGACCCTTGCCAAGCTGCTTGCAGCCTATGGCACTCTCGTCGGCCAGATTCCTCAAGCGGGCGCCACATACATTGACCTTGGTCCTGATCCGGTCACTGGCGTAGAGCGCGGCATTGTGGAGGTGGGAACCGTAGCACGCAATCTTGGCGCGGACACCTCAGCCCCTGAAATCGACCTCAAGGGCGATTACATTGCCTCCGGCAAGGACTCGCTGGGTCTTCGGTTCATCCGCAGCCGGTTTACGGCTCCTTATGACGTGTTCAATTTTCCGGGTCAACTGCCGGGCTTTGATACGGACCAGGATGGTACGTCGTACAACGCCGGCATCGCGGAGACACATACCTTCACGCCAAACCTCCTGAATGAATTCCGTCTCTCGTACGGCCGCATCGGCTTCAGCTTCGGTCTGCCTTCCAGCACCACTTCCAACCCGCTCTTCGGCGGCCCCGGAGTTTCTGTTGCAGGCCTTACCGGTTACGGTATTCCCACCAGCATTCCGCAAGGCCGCTTCCACAATACCTACCAGGTGCAAGACACCATTACCTGGATCAAGGGCAAGCACACCTGGAAGTTCGGTGAGGATATTGCCGACATCCGCGTCCGCGACGGGATTCCCTTCAACTTTTATGGCTCTGTTGGCTATGCCAACTCCGGCGGTCCGGTCACGGTCGGCGAGCAGTCAGTGAAGTACACCGGCCTGGCCAACCTGATCGACGACTTTGGCGGAAATGCAGCCACCATCAGCCAGAACTTCGGCAGCCCAACTGCTCAACCGCGCCTTTTCAGCCAGAACTACTTTGCCACTGACACATGGCGTCTTATGCCGACGCTCAGCTTAGATCTTGGCTTCCGCTATGAATACAACGGAGCTCCCTTCAATGCTCCCGGCACTCCTTATCCCGGCATCGATCAGAAGGACATCGCTTGCTTCCCGCTGGACCCAGGCGCCAGCTGCAATACGAAACAAACCGGCGACTTTGGCGAATGGGGACCGCGCGCCGGCATTGCCTGGAGCCCGACTTTCTTTGGGCAGCATAAGACAGTCGTTCGTACCGGCTTCGGCGTATTCTATGACGTTGTCTTTACCAACATCATCGACAACATCCAGGCATCCGCACCCAACGCTGCCTCGCCGGTGATTACAAGCTCCACCAGCGGCCGCGGAACTTCCGCCTGGATGGAACAGGTCAGCAACCTCAACAAAACCCCGCTGGCTACCAACACAGCAGATCCCATCGTGGATCATCTGCGTTCACCGCGGACTTTCCACTGGAACCTGAACGTCGAACAAGAACTGCCCTGGGCGACTACCCTCCAGGTTGGTTATGTCGGCGAGCGCGGCGAGCATCTGTACGGCCAGACCAATTTGAATCCCTACGTTGGTTCGTACGAATTCGGCACCGCCAACAGTGCCCGCGTCATTCCCACCCGCGGCTCCATCGTCGTCCGCGACAACTCCGAAGACTCCGAATATGCCGGCCTCTGGACGGAACTGGATCACAAGTTCAACCACCAGTTCCTGTTCCGCGCGTCCTACACTTACGGACATGCTCTGGATGATGGTTCTGAAATCTTTACCACTCTCAACCAGTCTTCCTACCAGTTCAGCCGTTATCCGATTCAGCGTGGAACCACGGACTGGGGCAACTCCGCCTACGATGCTCGCCAGCGCCTTGCTCTCTCCTATATCTGGACACCGGCTATCTGGCATACCGAAGGCGGGATGAAGATCCTCGGCAACATCGTCAACCGCTGGGCAATCTCAGGCATCACGCAGTTCCAAACCGGAAGCCCGGAAAACGTAGAGAACGGCTTTGACGTGGACGGCGACGGCATCTCGAACGATCGCCCCAGCCTCGGCAATCCCAAGGCTCCGCTCACCACCTGGGCTGCTGACGGCTCCTGGTTTGGCGTTTCCGGGCTTTGCTCCGGTCCCAGCTTCTACAACACCGGTGACAACTGCCATCCGGTCAATGCAAGCGACGTACACTGGATAGTCCCTGGCCCCGACCAATACGGGAAGCCAGTTGGCCGTAACTCTCTCACCAGCCCAGGATTCCAGCTCTGGAATGTGGCCATTCAGCGCAGCTTCAAGCTGCACGAGCAGGTTGTATTGGACTTCCGTGGCGATCTGTTCAACATCTTCAACCACGGCAACTTTGGCATCGAGAATACTACGCTCTCCTCGGGCGTGGTGACAGATGCCTACAACAACTTTGGACCTAACTACTTTACTGATCCCTATCCGACTGTGTCAGGCCACCGCAATGCACAGTTCTTTATGAAGATCAGCTTCTAACCGCTGTAGCAGTAGATAAAAAAGGCGACCCACGTTAGGTACCTTTTTAGCGATTTTATTTCTCTGCACGGAGTATGACGATCTGCTGTGCGAGGAGATGAATCTGGAGCTTGCCTCCGGCGGTGGAGTGGGCTTCCGCCGTGGTTTCGAGGGCGGGGATGAAGCGGGAGCAGTTGATTAGAGAACCAGTGTCGAGAGGAATGGTTATGTCGTGCGGCACGCTGTCAGAGTTGACGGCGATGATGTAGCGGGGTTGCTGTGAACATGCGCTGGAGAGGTTTGTGCCACGGATGAAAGCAAGTGTGCGGTCATCAGCCGAGAGCACGGCTAGCTGGCCGGTTTGGAGCGCAGGGGTGTGGGCGCGGAGCTGCAACAGGGAGCTGACCCAGGCTTCCATGGATTGCTCGGCTTCCATTCGGCCGGATTGGGTGAAGGCGTCGGATTTGGCTTGGCTAGGTTGATCCGACTTGGCTTGTGGGAATCCGCCGGGGAAGTCGTGGCGGTTGTCGGGGTCGTTGCCGCCCGTCATGGCAATCTCGTCGCCGTAGTAGAGCTGAGGCATTCCGCGGAGCGTGGCGAGGAGGCCGAATCCGAGGCGCAAGGCTGCTGGGTCTGCGCCGGATTCCGAAAGAAAGCGCTTGTTGTCGTGATTGCCGAGGAAGGTGACGAGGCGCTCGGGATGCGGGTAGAGCGCGTCCTGCTTGAGGACTTCGGCGATGGCGGTCATGGGCTTCCGACGGGTGAGCGCGTCGCGCAAGGCGAAGAACATCGGGTAATCGAAGGGCGTGTCGAGGAGGGTATCGACTGTGCCGTCAGAGCCGCGATTGGCACGGCCGCCGGCGAAGAAGCTGGTGACCTTGGGATCGCCGTCGAAGACTTCACCTACTTCGGAGATTTGCGGGTAGAGCTGGCGGAGCGTGCCGTTGTAGGTGTGCCAGAAGCTGCGCGGGACGTAGGGGAAGGTGTCGATGCGCAGGCCGTCGATGCCGGCGGTTTCAATCCACCAGATGGCGTTCTGGGTGAGATAGAGGGCGACGAGCGGGGAGTCCTGATTGAGATCGGGGAGCGAGTTGGCGAACCAGCCGTTGAGGACGGCATTGCGTGTGACGGCGTTGCCATCTGGGTTGACGATGCTGAGGAAATCGTATTGGGCCTGGATGTGTGAGGCGGGGGTGCCGTGGAACCAGTCGGGGGTGGGCATGTCTTTGGCCCAGGGATGCGCTGCGCCGACGTGGTTGGGGACGGTGTCGAGGACGACTTTCATGCCGCGGGCGTGGGCGGCGCGGACGAGAGATTGTAGATCGGCCATGGTGCCGAGGTGGGGATCGACGGCATACATATCGGTGGCGCTGTAGCCGTGATAGCTGTTGCCGGATTGCTCGGCAGAGTTGTCATAGAGCGGGGTGGTCCAGATGGTGGTGACTCCGAGCTGCTGGAGGTAATCGAGATGGGCTTCTATGCCGCGAATGTCGCCGCCGTGATAGGCGCGGGCGCGGCTGCGGTCGTCGGGATCGCGGAAGTTGGGGAGGGCATCGTTGGTGGGGTCGGCGTCGGCGAAGCGGTCCGGCATGATGAGGTACATCACGTCGGATGAGTTGAAGCCGCGGGGGCCCTGGGATTGTGGGCGACGAGCGGTGAGCGTGTAGAGAGCTGTGGTGCTGCCGCGGGGATTGGTGGCGATGAGCTGGATGGCGCCGGGCTTTTTGCCGGGATCGAAATTGACGAAGGCCCAATGGCCGTTGGGGGAGATGGTGGTTTCGGTGATGCGAGGGTGGGCTGATCCGGATTTTGCGCGGATGGAGAAGGTTGTGTTCTCGAGGTGCTCGCCGTGGATGAGCAAGAGCGAGGGGGGCAGGCCGGCGAACCAGTTGGGGGGATCGATTTTGGTGATGACGGGTTTGGCGGATTGGGCGAAGGAGATGGGCGCGAGCAAGAGAGTCGCGAGAAAGAGGCGGAATGAGAGCCTGGAACCGGGTTTCATGGAAGACTTCCTCACGAGCTTGAAAAAAGCGCCGCATGACTATGGGGCCATGCGGCGCAAGGGGGAGGCTAATCCCAATTAGAAGGTAAAGCGCAGCGCAAGCTGCATTTCGCGTTGGGAGTTTGCACGCGTGCCTTCAATCTGCCCAAAATGTCCGTTGTCCAGACCGGAGGCATTTGCGGGGCAGGTAGATGTTGTGCCGCCTGTGTACTGGCAGGCATCCAGGTTGCCGTTCGGATTGGTGAACGCGGGCGTGTTGGACAGGTTAAAGACCTCGGCGCGGAACTGGCCCGTTACGCGCTCGATGATGTGGAAGTCCTTGAATAGCGAAGCATCCATGTCACGATAGGCTGGACCTACCATGACATTGCGAGCCGTGTTGCCGGGCGCAATGAAGGTGCTTACCTGTCCATTGGGGTTGATGACCGCGGGGTGCGTGTAGAGCGAGGTGTCGAACCACGCGTGCAGGCTCTTGGTGTAATGCGCTTTTCCGCTGGCGTTGGCAAAGTTGGTCAAGCCGCCGCCCTGGAGCGACGCGCCGCCTCCGTTGCTGCCGTCGTAGAAGTAGTCGCCGGTAGTAATGGAGAAGGGCTGGCCGGTCTGGAGGGTGACGATCGTATTCAGATGCCATCCTCCGATGAACTCGTCCACTGCCCTGGGAACATTGGAAGCGAAACGCTTGCCCTTGCCGAACGGAAGCTCGCCGAGTGCGGTAAAGCTGAAGGTCTGCCGTTGATCCTGGTCGGAGTTGCCGTAGTTTTCCGCCAGGCTCACATTGGTCGTCAGTGGCTGGTTCGCCGACGGCATCACGCCCGGAGTAAAGCCGGGCAATGCATGTACGAAGAACTGGCTGCTGCCCGTGCCGAAAGCGCCTTCCGAGTTGCTCAGCGTGTGCGACCAGGTGTAAGCCGCCGTCGTCTGAATGCCCTTAATGCCGCGGCTGTTCAGAAAGACCTGCAGGCCGTTGTAGTTGGACATTCCCTGGGCAACGCCTTGATTGATTCCCTCAAAGTTAGGGAACTGGAAGGTGTTGGGATCCTGGCCGAGAACCTGCGCATTTGCTCCCACCCAGGTCATCAGGTGCTGCCCGGTGGTGCCTACATAGGCTACGGTCAACGAGGTGGTTGGCGTGAGCTGTTGCTGCACCTGCAGATCAAACTGCTGGATCATCGAGGTCGGCAGCCTCTTGGGGATCGAGATCAGGCTTACGCCTGTCGGATTGGCGCGATTGACCGTAGACCCGAAGGCCGGCAGAGGCAGCGCGCCCGTTGCGCTTGCGTTGGTTTTGTCGCACCCTGCAACGTTGGTTGTGCACTGCGGAGCCTGGCCGCTGAACATGATGCGGTTGCCGCCTAATTGCGGCAGGCTCGAATAGCCCACGGAGCCATTGAAGTCGGCGTTGTTGCTTAGCTGGTTGCCTACGCCGCCACGGTCCTGGAAGTAGTAAATGCCGTAGCCGCCGCGAACCGAGGTCTTGCCGTTGCCGAGCAGGTCATACGCAAAACCGAAGCGCGGAGCAAAGTTGCCAAAGTTCGTGTTGACCTGGCTGGCCGACGTTCCATTCGTCCCGGCCTGAACCAGTTGCGCGAAGGTCGGTGAAAAGGGATTCAGGTCGAAATCCGACTGATAATTGTGCGAAGTATACGGGAAGGTATACAGGTCATAGCGCACGCCAAGGTTCAGCGTCAACCGCGGTGTCACCTTCCAGTCGTCCTGCGCAAAATAGCCGGTCTCCCAGTTGTGGGTGTCGAAGTAGCTGCTGGCTACACCGATGCTGTAGTCGTCCACGTATCCCACCAGCATGTCAGCAACGGAGAATCCGGTCCACTGATTGCCGCTCCAGTCAAAGGAGCCCTTGGCATTGTTGCCCTGGAAGAAGTTGACGTAGCGCTTTTCAATGCTGCCGCCGAAGCGGAAGCTATGTTGCCCGTGGGTCCAGATGAGTTGATCGACGTATTGGTTATCGCCCTGCGGCACGGTGTATGCGCCGCCGTCACCCGTGTAGGCCAGCCAGCCGCCGTTGATTGCCGCGCCGCCGCCGAGCAGGGGCGAACGATTTGCATTCAGGATGCCAAGGTTCGCTGAGACGGGAATATTGTCGAACGGCGGAATGTAGCCAAAGAAGTCATAGATATGTCCGTAGTGGAACTCATTGACGAGGTTCGACGTGAAGATACGCGTGTATCCCACGGCCTCACCGCGCGGATGCACGGGATTGTAACCCGAGCCAAAGCCGGCCGGCAGATTCGGGAAGAGGCTTTCCTTGTTCTGAATATCCAGCCCATAGCTGTAGCGCCCGAAGAAGCTGTCCTTGTCCGTCGGCTTCCAGTCAATGCGCACATCGAAGTCGTTCATGTGCTGCGTTTCCTGCGGATTGATAAAGTAGTTACTGCCAATGCTGCCATTGGCGTTGTTCTGTGCCGGGAAGGCGTTCAAATAATTCTGCGCCACCTGGCTCATGCGGCCGCTGGGAATGATGTTGCCGGGGAACGGTGCGCAGGTGACAGGATCATAAATGGTGCCCATCACAGTGGACGGCATTGTGGTGCAGCCCGTCACTGGCCCGTACGGAACACTGGGGGCTACTGTGCTAAACCCGCCTTTCTGCGTGCTGTCGGTGATCAGCTCGGAAAAATCACCCGTGCGCATCAGCGGCGTCGGTACAGACTGAAAGGTTTCACCCTCGGGGGTGACCAGGCGTAGTGCCTGGTAGCCGCCGAACAGGAACAGCTTGTGATGCAGGAAAGGCAATGGACCGCCGAGCGTGCCGCCGAACTGCTGGCGGCGATATGGGGGCGCGGGGTTCTGGGTGTTGCCAAAGGCGTAATTCGGATTGGCGTCAAAGATCTGGTCTCGATCGAAGAAGAACAGCGATCCGTGATATTGATTCGTGCCCGACTTGATAGACGACTGGATAATGGCGCCGCCGGCCTTGCCGAACTCCGCCGGAGCCACGGCCGTGGTTACGCGAAACTCATCCGTCTCCTCCACCGGCGGGAAAAAGATAATGGTATTGACCAGCGCGTCGTTGTTGTCCAGGCCGTCCAGCTCGAAGTTGTTCGCCTGCGCGCGCAGGCCGTTTACCGAAAGAGCCGCGCCGCCGTTGTCGCCGTAACGCCATGTTTCAGCGTTACCGCCTTGGCCGGAGGCCGCACTGCCATAGCCGCCGCGAGTCACGCCTGGCGTCAGCAAGGCGAGTTGTGTAAAGTTGCGGCTGTTCAACGGCAAGTCAATCACCTGCTTCGGCTCAATCACTGCCCCGATGGAGGACGTCGAAAGATCGACAATCGGAGCTGCGTCGGTGACTTGAACAGTGGTGGCGGTGGATCCGGGCTTCAGCCGGAAATTCACATTCTGCACCTGCGAGACGTTGAGCATGAAGCTCTGCGTGGCGCTCTCAAAGTTGGCTACCTTCGCCGTGACGGAGTAATTGCCACGGAGTATGGCTTCAAAATGGAAGCTGCCTGTGTCATCCGAGATGACTGTCTGCGTAGATCCATTGTCAGTGCTCACCAGGCCGATCGTCGCGCCCGGGATCGCCGCGCCTGTCTCATCCGCAACGGTACCTCGAACGCTAGCCAGGTCCGACTGCGCCAGGAGCGACTGCGCTCCGGCGAGGAGCATGAGCAGCATGGACACAAGGCCAGCAAGCTGCACCACTCTTTTCGTATGTTTCGTACTACTCATTGCGCATTACCTCCAAAGACACTCGCTGCACGAGCTGTGCTTCACCCGAACTCTTCGAGTTTCGTTGGTGACGATGCGGCGACAGGCATGTTCTGCGCAATCCTTTCCAATTCGTTTTACGTTCATTTCTTGTTCTACGCTTAAACGTCTCTTTATCAGACGGATGCGATGAGTCATCCACGGTCATGCCAGGCGGTTGAAGTGTTACATTTATGGATGGGTGAGCAAAACCAGAAGGTGGGTTCTGTTCCGTGTCGCCCGAGGCTGCCGCTTCCTGAGGGTCACATTCCCTGTGGCGACGAGCCCTGCCGCCGGGAATCTTGTGGTTGCTTCAACTTAAGTGTTGGGGCATCGCGGTACAGTATCTGTGGTTTTGCTGTGGGAGTTTTACCATGCGAAGCGGTAAAGCGGCTTCGAGACTCGCCTTCGGTTTGTATGAGGTAGACCTCAGCACAGGTGAGCTGTGGAGAGCCGGTCGCCGGATCAAGCTGCAGAGCCAGCCATTTAAAGTGCTGACCTTGCTGCTGGAGCATGCCGGCGAGATTGTGACCCGGGAAGAGCTACAGTTTCGGCTCTGGGGCAACGACACCATCGTCGATTTCGATCACTCGCTGGCGACGGCCATCAATAAGATACGCGAGGCGCTGCGGGACTCGGCTGACAACCCGCGCTTTGTGGAAACGCTGGCGAGACGTGGATACCGATTTATTGCGCCGGTAAATCCGGTGACGGATGAGCATTCCGGGACCATAGTGGAGACGCCGGAGATGGATTCGGCGGCGGATCATGCAACGGCTTCCGGCAGTGGGGCTGCCGTGATGGAAGCCCCAGCGATTCCGGCAGTGGTAGCCGTACATGAGGGGCCGGTGGCTGTGACGGTCGTAGTGCCGGCTCCTGGTTCGGCGATACCGGTGGCAATTCCGGCGGTAAAGCCGCGCGAAACTCCAATCGCGGTGAGGGTGGCGGCGCTGGCGCTGGTTGTGGGTGCGGTGGGAGTGCTGGCAGGATACTTCTTCGGCGTTCGTGCGCCGGGGAATGCGCCTGTGCGCATCAGTCCGCTTACGCAGAATGGGCACCTGGCAGTGGGTTCGGCCATTACAGAAAACTTTACGGCAAGCGTAACGGACGGTTATCGGATCTTTGTCCAGACGCTGGAGGGCGGCAAGTCGACGATTGCGACGGTGCCGATCTCGGGCGGCACGCCGGTGAATCTCAGCATACCGAATGAGGTGACAGCGCCGACGCTGGGAGATATTTCTCCGGATGGGTCGCAGCTATTGTTGCGGAATCATTTGTCGCCAGAGTCGGAACAGCCGTTGTGGGTGGTCCCGGTGGACGGGGGCTCTGCACTGCGGGTGGGCGCCGTGCTGGCGCATGACGCGACGTGGATGCCAAGCAGTGCCGGAACGGACGGGCATGGGATTTTGTATGCCGCGGGGAACGACCTTTACCGGATGCAGGGGACTTCAAGCCAGCCGGAACATTACGCCTCCGTGCCAGGGCGGGCATTCTGGCTGAGGTGGAATCCGGCGGGCAAGCTGCTGCGCTTTACGGTGCTGGACCCAATTGCGCATACGCAGACGCTGTGGCAGCTTTCGGCGGGAGACCGAACGCCGAAGCCAGTTCTGACGGGATTCAGCGAGCCGGCGTCAGAATGCTGTGGTGTGTGGACTGCCGATGGGCGTGCGTATGTCTTCCAATCCGGGCGCGGCGGCAATACAGATTTGTGGCGGCTGAGCGGCAACAGCGCGACGAACCCGGCACGGCTGACATACGGACCGCTGCAGTTTCAGTCAGTGGTGGCTTCGCGTACGGGCGAGACGATCTATTTTCTTGGCGTGGATACGCGTTTCGAGGTGTACCGAGTAACTGCTGACGGCGCACTGGCTGCCGAGCGCGGATTTCTGGGAGCTGCGGATAGGGTGGCGTGGTCGCGCGATAAGCAATGGGTGGCGTGGACGGACAGCGCGGGCAGGCTGTGGCGCGCCGCGGCGGATGGCACGCAGAAGATTCAGCTGACGCCGGATGCCTTTAACGTATTTATGGCTCGGTGGTCGCCGGATGGCCAGCGGCTGGCAATTATGGCGAAACAGCCGGGCAAGGCATGGCAGATTTATCTGGTGGCGGCGAGCGGCGGGGATGTGCAGCCGGTGCTGAAGGAGCTGCGCAATGCGGCGGATCCATCGTGGTCGGCGGATGGGCAGTCGCTGGTGTATGGGCGCGTGAATGATGCGCTGGGCAAAGAGAGCAGCGAGCGGACGTTGGACATTGTGAATCTGAAGACGGGGAAGATTGAAGTGATTCCCGGCTCGGATGGGTTGTTCAGTCCGCGCTGGTCCCCGGATGGGCGCTATATTGCGGCGCTGACGCTGGATCAGCGGCAGGTGCGACTTTATGATGTGGCGGCGAAGACGTGGAAGACGCTGCCGGGAGATTCAGGAGCGGATCCGGCCTGGTCTTCAGACAGCCGATATCTATACGTCCATAGATCGCTTGACCCCTCGCAGCCGATCGATCGCATTGCGATTCCTGGCGGACAGATGCAGGAGCTGATCAAGCTGGCGGGCTCGTCTGAGGGCGATGCGGTGGATTACGTCTTCGTCGGTCTGACGCAGGACGATATGCCGCTGATTCGCGCGCGCACGTATACGGGAAATATGTACTCGATGCAGCTCAAGTAGCCGTTATTTTTGCTTGGTGAAGATGCTCTTCGGGAGCATGGCATGCACCCCGACGTTGCCATCGACGAGCTGCGTAATGTCGAGATCGACGGCGACGGATGAGAGCATGTATGCGTCGTCACGGCTCATGTGCTTCTCTGTGACGAGAAAGTCGATCATCTCGCGCAAGGCGTGCTCGGTGGCTTCCTTGAGATCAGGGCTGAAGCCCATGGTGATGTAGTGAGTGGGTGTTTCCGCGCGTGGCCAGAGAAGCGGTTGCTGCTTGTGAACAACGAATTTGAAGGTGCCGGTGAGGAAGGTCTCCATGGCGGTGATGTCGACCTCGCCGTTTCCCTGGCCTGCGTGACCGTCGCCGGCGATGAAAAGCGCGCCCTTGGCGGCTACGGGGATGAAGAGCGTGGTGCCGGCGACTAATTCCTTGTTATCCATGTTGCCGGCGTGAGCAAAAGGCGGCGCTGAGTCCACACGGCCCTGGCCGGGCGCTACGCCCATGCTGCCGAAGAAGGGGTGCAGCGGGATTTCGATTCCGGGTGCGAAGTGGGCAAGCATCTTTTCGCGATCGAGCGGGATGATGCGGGTGCGGCTGTAGGGGAACTCCATGGGCAGGAAGCCGCGATGCAGGCCAAAGCTGTTGCAGGCGAAGGGCGCGTCGATGTCGATTTTGAGGATCTGGACTTCGAGGACGTCGCCTGGCTCGGCTTCTTCGATTGCGACGGGGCCGGTTAAGATGTGGCCGCCGGGGCCTTTGTCTTTTTCGGGATAGTTCTTGTAGACCTCGTCGTTGTAGACGGGAATGTCTTCGCGCTTGACGCCGCGCGCGATGAGGCGATCGGTCGGGCCGCAGGTGGAGAGCGTCTGCATCTTTACCGTGTCGCCGGAGTGGACGGTGATGGCAGGTTTGGCGTCGGCGGCGTAGTGGCCCCACTCCACCGTGGTGGATGTGGCGAGGACGGTGTGGTCCTGTGCTGACAAAAAGCAAGCACTGCTAGCGAGAATGCTGAGAGACACGATGAGCTTGCGCATGAGGGCCTCACGAAAAAAGCGGGATGGATTGATTTAATCCGGTTTGAGGCGATTCGTCCAGCAGATGGGTGCAGGGATTTGATTTGCTAGCGCCAGCGGTCGCCGCGCTTCATGAGGAATTCGCGGAAGACATAGCCCCATGGGATGAGCGGCACAAAGATCACCACCATCGCTACGGAAAAGATGTCGGCTGCGATTGCGTCTGTGATCTGATGCGCTCTCCAAAGCGGTAGTGCAAAGAAGATGAGGTAGATAGTCTTCCAGATCAGCTCGAAGAGAAGCAATGGAATCATCTTGACCGGGTAGCGAAGGCCGAGCACGGCGGTCAGGCCAAGGCCTGCGAGAAGGCTGAACTGTATGCCTCGTGACGCAGCGAATTCCGGTGTGTGCTGAATCACGCTGGGCCAGAAAGTCAGGCCAATTCCGACGGCGAGGATCAGGTAAGAGATCCGCAGCGTGTACAAGCGCCAGAGAGCTACAGTTCCGGTTTCACCCTGAGACATTGGCGCCTCCGCGTTGCGATAACTATAAGCTACGTGGAATTAGGCGCGTCGTTGAAATTCGTTCCTGGAAATAATAAGCGGCTGCCGACGCTTACTATTTGGCGTCAGGCAGCCGCTATTCGTTGTGCATTTGAGTTACCGCTCCCAGAAGTGCGGCGGCTCGATGCCGAGAGCGCGCAGGTAGACGTAACCCTGACCGCGATGGTGGATCTCGTTGTCGATTGCGTACTGGATGGTTTTGATGCCTGAACCCTCCCACTGACCGAAGGCCTTGTCCGTCTCGCTGAAGCGATGCGGGGGAATTTTGGAGAATTTTTCGTTGAGCTGAGTGGTCTGCTGATCCCAGAGACTGAGTAATTCTTCCTTGGTCGCGGGCTTTTTTGCCTTGTCGAACTCTACCCATTTGCCGGTGGCGACGCCGTCGACGACGGGCACGGCCATGCCGATGAACTCCCAGGCCAGCTCCGAAAAAGGCCGCATGCCGCCGACGGAGAAGGTAAAGAGCTGGTTTTCCGGAAATGCCTCGATGACCTTGCGTGTTAGTCCCCGGTGCCCTTGCCAGTGCTTGAGGAGCTCCTCTGCCGTGATTACGCTGACTTCAGTTGCCGTTGCTGTCATTTCCATTTCTCCTTGTGTATTGCCGCATTCGGGTACAACAAGGAGAGTACGCGCCATTCCCGACAGGTTATGTCGTAAATTGAAGAAAGAATTGAATTCGGTTCTGATCTGCGGAAGCAGTAGCTTGAGGCGAAGAGCATACCTCAGGGCCTGAAGGCCCAAACCTTTTCGCTGGACTTATTGCCGGGGATAAATACCCCGGCCTACCTTTTCTGCTTCAGCGCAGAAAGGCCGGAGTGCCTATGTATGACCCGGTTATGCGCGTGCTTACGGTGCTGGAGATTCTGCAGGCGCGCGACTCTGTGAGTGGGGCCGAGCTGGCTGAGCGGCTCGAGGTGGATCTGCGCACGGTGCAACGGTACATTGTGCGGCTGAAGGATTTGAAGATTCCTGTGGAGGCGTCGCGTGGTGTGGGTGGGGCTTACCGGTTGAAGCCGGGGTATCGGCTGCCTCCGCTGCTGCTGACCAATGAGGAGGCTTTTGCGCTGTCGCTGGGGCTGCGGGCGCTGCGGCAGATTGGGCTTTCGGCCTTTGCGCCGGCTACGGAGAGCGCACTGGAAAAGCTGCGGCGTGTGCTGCCGGATGCGCTGCTCGAGAGCGTGCGCACAGTGGAGGATGTGGTGGCGATTGAGCCGGGGCCGTGGGTGGTTTCGACCTCTGTGGAGAGCCTGATCCGCGCTGCTACGGCCATTCGTACCAGTAAAAGAATCCGCTTCGGCTATGAGGCCATTGATGGTGCGGCAACGCGAAGGCAGATTGAACCGTATGCGCTGATGCATACGGATGGGCGCTGGTACCTGATTGGCTATTGCCTGACACGCAAGGCGATGCGGACATTCCGGCTGGATCGCGTGGCGGACCTTGCGGTGGGTACGGTGGGATTTCGCAGGCCGCCGGGTTTTGACGCGCGCAAGTATCTTGAGGAGCGGATGCCGTTTATTCAGTCGGACTATCAGATCGATGTGTGGATTGATATGCCGATTGAGATGGCGGAGCGCAGTTTTGGGCCGATTCGCGTATCGATGGAGACACAGGATGGCGGCACGCGGCTGCGATGCGGGCGCGACCGACTAGAGATGTTTGCGGCGATGCTGCTGAGCATGGGACGACGCGTTGTGGTGCATAGCCCGCCGGATCTGCGCGAGACATTTCGCGAGCTGGCACGGCGGGCTATGGCTGCTGCAGACGCTCCGTTCGCGGCTGCCGAAATGGAATAGCCCTTTGATAAATATTCGAGCGCTTCCGGCTGGGCCTGTTGCTCAACAGAAGGGCTTTTCCGGTACTGATCTGGATCGAGCATCCCTCAGCGGACTACTACGTATGTGAGCAGGACAGCTGCGGTGGCGAGAGCGGCTATGCGCACTCGATGTCTCCGGTCCCAAATCCGATGTATCCGCTGCCAATCAGCAGCTCCTTCGGCCACGCGAATGGCGAGTGGAACCAGGACGAAGATCGATGCCACCGAAATAAGAATCCAGATCGCATCTGCTGTAAGCAGGATTGCGCGCCCAGGCGTGTGCCAACAGAGCCAGGTCTGGATACCGAGAAGCAGGGTGGAGAGCGAGTACCAGACCGGCATCACCTTTCCAAGCACGAGAGCAGAACGGCTTAGCATCTTCAATTGCGATTCGGGTTCGAGCCGCGACGCCGCAGGGTTCATGAATGCAGATACAGAAAACTCGACGCCTACAAGGGTAAGAACAACGAAGAGGGTCGCCATGTTGAACAAGTGCATAAAGGGGCTCCTATTGACTCTTCGCTAAAGACGCTTTCGAATGGAGCACTGATGCAAAAAGCAGCACTGACAAAGTTGTCAGTTGGAGCAATCTATGGGCGTCTCAAAGAAAGAGATCTCACCATGCCCCATCGATGTGACGCTAAGCGTCATCGACGGGCGATGGAAGGGCACAATCCTCTGGCGACTGTTGGACGGACCGATGAGGACGAACGAATTGCGTAAGAGTATTCCTGAAATTACAGAGCGGATGCTCCTCCGTCATCTGCGGGAGATGACAGGAGCCGGGATTCTGGAACGTCATCAGGAGCAAGGTTTGCCCCTGCGAGTGCGGTACTCGCTAACGCCGCACGGACGGACGCTGGTCCCCGTATTAGATGTTCTCTGTTCGTGGGGCAGAGAACATCTGAAACGAGATCCCTCTACTGAGGCTGAGGAATCAAGCGGCGGACCATCTCATTAGTCGGCTCATGTTTACTTTTTCGGGTAGCCCTGCCAGAGATATTCAAGTGCTTCTGCCAGAGTCTGCTTTTTTGTTGCGTAGTCGACGTGGCCCGCGTTGGGCGCGAAGAGGAACTGATAGTGATAGCCCTTGGCCGCAAGAACTTGCGCCATCTTTTCATTGGCCAGGACCCAGTCGTGCATGTTGTCACGCATGACGTTGGGATTGTAGAGATCGCGGTCGCCGACTTCCATCCAGATGCGAATGGGCTTGCGCGGGGATGACGGAATCATGTGCTCGTGGAACTCCCATGCGCCGTGTGGCGTGTCGGGGTTGCTGGGCCATTGCTGGTTGATCCATGTGCCGGAGTAGGCAAGGACGCGATGATAGAGCTCCGGGTGATACCAGGCCATGATGAGCGAGACGGCTCCGCCGGAGCTGCCGCCCGTGGCGGCGCGGCCTTCGGGATCGCGGGTGAGCTTGACGTTGTAGCGCGACTCGACTTGAGGGAGTACTTCCTGCTCGACGAACTCCGCGTAACGACCTGACATGGTGTCGTATTCGAGGCCGCGCTCGCTGCCCTGTGCGTCGCCGGTGCCGTTGGAGATGGAGATGGCGACCATGGCGGGGACGCGATGCTCGGCGATGAGTGAGTCGAGCGTGGTGAAGAGCAGCATGTCCGGCCCGTCCGCGCCTACGATGAAAGGCGCGGCAGTGCCCGGTTGATACTGCTTTGGGACGTACACGGTGACTTTGCGTGTGTAGGGAGCGGGATGGCTGGTGGTGACGATCAGCTTTGCGGGATCGTTGGGATCTGCGGTGCCGAGCGGGCCTGGATCGCGCTTGATGCCGGGATAAAACTTGCTGTCGGCGGAGTTGAGAGTGAACTCGAAGATATCTCCGTGAGGAATGTCAGGATTGGTAAGCGCTTCAGGCGCGGGTGTGTGCGTGGGACCGAGGATGAAGTTGCCATCTTTGTCGGCGGGCGGGACTGTACCGTCGGGTAGCTCCGTCGCGGTCACGTAGCCGGGCGTGTGAGGATCGCGCGTGGGCGGTGGCGAGTACTTTTGTGAGGCAGGCGCTGGTTGATTGGGTGTGGGCTGCTGCACGGGTGGAACGGCTGGAGCTTGCGAGTATGCCAGCGAGCAGGCGACGGACAGAATCACTGCAGCGGAAATGCGATAGAGATGCATAGATTGCGTTTTGAGCCTCGACGCGCAGTATAGATCAGATCGGGCTGAAAAGAATCCGCCAATGATAGAGTTGTAGTCTCGTTGCAAGCCCACAAATTTCCGCGGACATTCCCTGCCGGAGTCGCGCACGCATGATTGCACTCAAATTCTCTGCCGTTTTGCTCGTTGGACTGGCCACACTCAGCCTATCTGCGGGCAGCCTGTGCGGCCAGGACCGCTCTTACGGACGCTCCGTTGTGAGCACTCAGTATGGCCTTGTGGCCACGAGCCAGGTGTCGGCTTCGCAGGCCGGCGCGCGCATTCTTGAGAAGGGCGGCTCGGCGATCGATGCGGCGATTGCGGCCAATGCTGTTCTGAACGTTACCGAGCCAACCTCGAACGGCCTAGGCGGCGACCTCTTTGCCATTTACTGGGAGGCGAAGACGGGAAAGGTTTATGGAATCAATGCCAGTGGCTGGGCGCCAAAGACGCTGACCATCGAGCATCTGCGCGAGAAGGGCGTGATGGCGATGCCGCAGTACGGGATCGACTCCGTGACGGTGCCGGGCGTGGTGGATGGATGGGCCAAACTGCACACGCGGTGGGGAAAGCTGCCGTGGCGCGAGCTCTTTCAGCCGGCCATTGTGTATGCCGATCAGGGATTTCCTGTGGCAGAGATTATTCATGACTGGTGGAACGGGGATCGCGAAGAGCTGCTCAAGAATGCAGAAAGCACGCGCGTCTTTCTGCCCGGCGGCAAGACGCCGGAGACGGGTGAGGTCTTTCGCAATCCCGATGTGGCGCATGCGCTGAGGCTTGTGGCGGAGCAGGGCGAAGGGACGTTTTACAAGGGTGAGATTGCGCAGGCCATTTTGAAGACGTCACAGGCGCTGGGCGGCACGATGACGGCAGAGGATCTTGCTTCGTATTCCGCGGAGTGGGTAGAGCCGGTCTCAACGCAGTATCGCGATTGGACCGTGTACGAGCTGCCGCCCAACGGAGACGGTATTGCGGCGCTGGAAATGCTGAACATCATGGAGCAGTTCAAGCCCGACCCGGCGGGCCCGCACAGCTCCGGCGAGCTGCATACGCGCATTGAGGCGATGAAGCTGGCTTATGCCGACGTGAAGACTTATGTCGGCGATCCGCGCTTCAGCAAAATTCCCGTCGAGCAGCTTCTCTCGAAGGCCTATGCCGCGAAACGGGCTTCGTTGATCGATCCTGCGAAGGCCAACTGCACCGTGGCTCCCGGCGCGCTGGGTACCAGCGACACTACGTACTTCACCGTTGCCGACCGCGAAGGCAATATCGTTTCCGTCATTCAGAGCAATTACAACAATTTCGGCTCGAACGTGACCGTGCTCGGCATGGGATTTGCGCTGCAGGACAGGGGAGGGCTGTTTTCGCTCGATCCCGCATCGCCCAACGCGCTGGCGGGACGGAAACGCCCGTTTCACACGATCATTCCGGCCTTCATGCAGCACGGCGATCAGCATATCGGGTTTGGCATCATGGGTGGCCTGAATCAGCCGCTCGCGCATGCGCAGTTCGTCTCGAATGTGGTTGATTATCACATGAACGTTCAGGCCGCTATGGAAGAGCCCCGATTTACCGACCGCCAGCAGCTGGGCTGCAGAATCGTGATCGAGTCGCGCGTGACACAGGCTACTCTAGATGCGCTGACCCGCATGGGCCACGTGCTACAGGTACATCCTGATTACACATCGCAGATGGGCCGTGGGCAGGCCATTCTTCATGACAGCAAAACTGGCGTCAACTCCGGCGCATCCGACCCGCGTGCGGACGGCGCGGCGATTCCGGAGCAGCCGGATTTCTCCGGTAAATCTATTCGACATTAGGCTTGCAGGCTTGTTTCCGTTCGATTTGCGCCGAAGCCTGCGAGCATGACTGTGGCTGCGAAGAGAAGCGTGTCGCCTACGTAGTTGAGCCCTTCAACTGGATTGGTGGAGAGTTGAGCAACACAGATCGGGCCGTAAAAAGCGATTACGAGAAGCACGAGAATGGAGCCTGCGCTCGCGGCTGCGATGCGAACAGTGCTGCGGATGAAGAGGCCGATGCCGGCGAGAATGAGCACGACGCCGATGAAGCAGGTGATTGCTGCTGAGGCGGGAATCCAGCTGGGCGTGATCTTTTCGAGCGGAACTCCGGGCACGTTGTGCAGGAAGAAGAAGTGCTCGATTCCGTAAAAGATCATGACGAGCGCGACGATGGTGCGGCCGATGGGAGTGAGCGTTCGACACATGGGTGCGCTGCAAGGCGTGAGGCTCCCGGCGAGGACCATTGCTCCGCCGGCGAAGCATAGCTCGCGTACAGTGAGCGTCCAGAAGATGCGGTCGTGGAATTGAGCGGCGAGATTCGGCAGATCGACCACGGCAACAATGATGAGGAAGAAGATTGCCAGCAAGGTGGCCGACAGGCGCACACAGCGCCAGAGGATGAAGCTGATGGCTGCGGCTAAGAGGGCCACGCCGAAGAAGTAAGTCCAGAAGAGCGCGCCTGGGATCCACTTGGGCACGGCACCCATGAGATCGTGCGCGTCGAAGAGATGCTCCATGGCAAAGATGGCGAGCGGTACGGCTTCAAATACCGGCGCGAGTGCGAAGATTTTGTCGATGCCGGAGGCTGACTGGAAGCGTGGCCAGGCGAGGATGAGTCCTGCGACGAGCACGACTGCACCAGCGATGATCATTGCCCAGACTTCGAGAGTCATTGCTGTCTCCTGCGATTACAGACTCGCGCTGCCGCTGAATGTCAGCCATTTTACACAGACTTGAGCGGCGCGGGCCTTGAGGAGTCCTACTTTGCCAGCTTTTCGAGGAGCGCGTCGAAGTCTTCCAGCTTGGCGTACTCGATGATTACGCGGCCGCGGCCTTTTTTGTCTTCGATGGAGACTTTGAGGCCGAGGGCTCGCTGAAGCTGGTCGGCGACTTCGCGGACGTTGGGATCGACAGGAGGCTCGGGCTTTTCTTCTTTCGTTTTGGCCTTTTCAGGGTTCAGGATTTGTTGAATCATGTTTTCTGTTTGGCGAACAGAAAGCGAAAGTTGAATCGCACGCTGAGCTGCTTTCTCTATTTCGCCGGTGCCCTGCAGGCCGAGCAGCGCCCGTGCGTGGCCGAAGCTGAGGATTCCACCTTCTACCTGCTGCTGAACCACGGAGGGGAGCTTGAGGAGGCGCAGGTAGTTCGAGATGGAGGCGCGATCTTTGCCTGTGCGGACGGAGATCTGCTCATGCGTCATGTTGAACTCGCGAGAGAGCCGTTCAAAGCCGCGGGCCTGCTCGATGGGATTGAGGTCTGCGCGCTGGAGATTTTCGACGATGGTGATTTCCATCGCCTGCTCATCTGAGACCTGGCGCAGGATAGCGGGAATGGTTTTCTTCTCGACAAGCTTGGAGGCACGCCAGCGACGCTCGCCGGCAATGAGCTGGAAGCGGCCATCGGCGCGGGGCCGCACGAGGATGGGCTGCACGACGCCATTGGCTTTGATGGATTCAGCGAGCTCCGCAAGGCTGCCTTCGTCAAAGATCTTTCGCGTCTGGTAGGGATTGGGATCGATCAGTTCGACAGGGATCTCACGCGGCTTGCCGGTTTCAGCTTCAGGGCCTGCGATGTTAGAGGGCGTGGCAGCAGTTTGTACGCGGGGAAGGAGCGAGTCGAGCCCTTTGCCGAGTGCGCGGCGCTTTGGGTCATGTGCTGGGGTTGTGGTCGTGGTCATAAATCAACATCCTTGGAGCCCGGCTGTTTTACCGGGGAAACAATGAACTTTCTGGGTAAAACGACAGGCGGAAATCCGGCTGCCTAAGAGTATGGCCAGAAACGGACTGCTGGTTTGCGCGATTCGCGTTCTGCGGAAGCGGCAATGGCCAGTTTCTCCTCGGAGCGCTGCTTGGCGCGCGGGCTTTCGATGCCGTTTCGCGCCATGTACTCGCCGGCTAGCTCGAAGTATGCCTCAGTACCGCGTGAACGCGGATCGTAGAGCGCGACGGGTTTGCCGTGGCTGGGAGCTTCTGCGAGGCGAATATTGCGCGGAATCACCGTCTTGAAGAGCTGCTCTTTGAAATGCTGGCGGAGGGTCTGCGTGACTTGCTGGGCCAGGTTGGTGCGGTCGTCATACATGGTGAGCAGGACGCCTTCGATTTTGGCGTCAGGATTGTAGGCCTGGCGGACGCGCTCAAGAGTGGAAATCAGCTCAGAGATGCCTTCAAGGGCAAAATATTCGGCCTGCATGGTGACGATAAGCGAGTTTGCAGCGGCAAGGACGTTGAGGGTAAGCAAATCGAGCGCCGGTGGGCAGTCGAGCAGGATCATGTCGTATTGATCCTTAATCGGCTCGAGGGCCTTGCGAAGGCGGAGTGCGCGGTCTTCTGCCGGGGCCAGCTCGATATTGGCGCCGGTCAGGTTCTTGGAGCCTGGCAGCAGGAAGAGAGTTTCAATTTCTGTGGGTAGAATTACCTGCTCGGCGGGCGCAAGGCCCATGAGGACGTCATAAATGGAGTGGCGGTCGTCGTCACGCGGGATACCGACGCCGGAAGAGGCGTTTGCCTGGGGGTCGCAATCGACCAAGAGCACCTTAAGGCCCTCAAGAGCGAGGCAGGCTGAGAGATTAATGGCAGTTGTGGTTTTGCCCACACCCCCTTTTTGATTGACGAGTCCGACGATCCTTCCCATGGCATTTAAGACTATCGTTCGCAGGCGGCTCGGAACAGGCAGTTGACCTGTGGAGAATTCAGCAAAGCTGTGGAAAGCACTATTTTCGAGAGAATCTGGCAGTGGGTAACTATTACTGATCCAAGGGATTGCGAACAGAAGGACGATCTGACGGAAGGACGGTTACAAAGCAGTGAACGGTGGAAAACTTGCCCAAGATGGTGACCAAATTAGGAGGATCTCGAGGCGGGCTTTTAATGTACGTTGTTCCGTTTCGCTCCAATGTTCCACGTGGAACGTTTGAGGAGTGATTCAGCTCTATAAAGAATGTTCCACGTGGAACATGGAGACATAGGGCTCTTTAACCATGATTTCTGAAATCACGACTTCTTACCAAGAAGCAGAACGCGGTCATCTCCACCGGGAAGTGGCTCCGGAGCGGACCATGTGAATTCGTTGCCAGCCGCCATCTGAAGGCAAGCCTGCGTGTTGGAGGTGGCTAGCAGGACCAGCCAGCCTTCGGGGCGCACGAGCGCCGTGGCGGCTTCGATCGCAGTCTCCATCTTGTCAACGGCGCGGAGAGTCACAAGATCGAAGGTTTTACCGAGCTTCTCTGCACGGTCAGAATAAACCTGGGTGGAAAGTCCGAGGGTGCGGATTGCTTCGCGGAGGAATGCGGTCTTTTTTCCCTGGGACTCGGCGAGTGTGACGTGAACCTCTGGTTTGCAAAGCGCGATGGGTATGCCCGGAAAGCCTGCGCCTGAACCGAAATCGAGCAGAGTGCCGGAATCAATGGGAAGTGCCTGGGCGGCGGCTATGCACTCCGCGAAGTGATGGCGCAGCATGCTGTCCTCATCCCGGATCGCGGTGAGGTTGGTGCGGGCGTTCCAACGCTGCAGCAGGACGGAGTAATCCTCGAAGCGCGATGCGGTCTCGGAATCAAGAGGCTGGTGGCCGGATTCCGCGAGAATAGCGTTGAGTTTAACTTCAAAACCAGAGGGAGTGGTCATTGGGCCATCGCCACTGATTCGTGAATTGCGCGGGGCTTCCATCCCTCGGCGGTGTGGACGAAGGCGGAGAAGAGTGCGCGAGAAAGAGCGCTGGTGGTGTAGGTGCGTTCGGGATGCCACTGGATGCCCATAACCCAGTGATCGGGTGATTCGAGCTCCACGGCCTCAATAACTTCATCTATTGGAGAGATGGCGGTGACCCGAAGGTTGTTGCCTGGAGCGAGTAAAGCCTGATGGTGGCTGGAGTTGACTTGATCTTCCGCGGCTCCGCCGGCCAGGCTAGAGATAAGCGAGCCAGAGGTGATGCGGATGGGATGAGCCTCAAGAATGGTGCGCTCGGGAGCATGGTTGATCTGTGTTTTGCCGGCGGTAGACAGATCCTGAATGAGCGTGCCGTTGAGCCAGACGTTGAGGCTTTGGATGCCGTAACAGATGGCGAGAATGGGCTTGTGGAGATTAAAGGCATCTTGCAAAAGCAACTCTTCGACGGCTTCACGAGCCGGGTCGGCGGGGTTGCAGACGGGGATCTTTTCGGCGCCATACTTCTGCGGATCGACATCGAACTTGCTCCCCGGTAGTAGAACTCCCTGAACTGTGGCAAGAATGCGGGCCACATCCGCAGGCTTGTCATCGAGCGAGATGAGGATGGGGGTGGCTCCAACAGATTGGAGAGCCTGAAGATACGGCGGCAGGGCACGCGTGTTGTAATCCGTGTCGATCGAGGTGGGTACGGGAATGCCGATTCGGACGCTCATAAACAGATTAGTGTACGACGAGGCTGACCGGATGGCTAGATTCGTAATATATATTGTTTATTTTCAACAACATGCAAAATAAAAATGCCCGTCAGGAGCCCACCCTTCACGCAAGACGGGCGAAGGATGGGACCATTGCGACTCCTGAGGGTTAGATCTGTGCGGTGCCCCCGTCGACAAAAAGCTCCACACCATTCACAAAGCTTGAATCGCTTGATGCCAGGAATAAGGCCGCGGTCGCGATCTCTTCGGGGCGACCCATTTCGCCGCGTGGAATCATGGATTTGAACTGCTCCTTCGCCTCGCTACCGAAGGGATCGAGGGCGGGTGTGTCGATGGTGCCTGGGCTGAGGACATTGACCCGGATTCTGCGATCCTTAAGCTCCGTGAGCCAAGTACGGGCAAAGGAGCGCAGCGCGGCCTTGCTGGCACCGTAGACGCCCAAGGTGGCAAAGCCCTTGATTCCGGCGATGGATCCGTTCATGATGATGGCGCCGTTATCTTGAAAGAGCGGCAGCGCTTTCTGCACGGTGAACAGAGTGCCGCGCACATTCAGCCCAAAGGTCTTGTCGAAGTGCTCTTCGGTTACCTCCGCAAGCGTGATGAACTCCCCGAAGCCCGCGCTGGCAAAGAGGATATCGATCTTGCCTTTTTCCTTGCGGACCGTCTCGTACAGTCGATCCAGATCGGCCAGACTGGCGGCGTCTCCCTGCACGCCGGTGACGTTTTTCCCAATCAACTGAACGGCTTCATCGAGCTTGTCCTTGCGGCGGCCGGTGATGAACACGTATGCGCCTTCCTCCACAAAGAGCTTTGCAGTTGCGAGCGCCATACCTGAAGTAGCCGCGGTGATGACGGCAACTTTTCCTTCGAGCTTACCCATAAAATTCCTCCTGCGGGAGTAGATGGAAGCCGTGTCGCACAAGATTCATTAGTTCAGTATTAATGAACTATTGAATCATTCCGCATGAGTGACTACTCTCAATGGATATGCGGCCGATGGTTCATCCCTCGATGGAAGACGTCACGCTGGAGGGCATTCTCTATGCGCTCTCGGATTCGGTGCGGGTGGCAATCTTTGTCGACATTGCGGGTCAGGAGTGCCCGCAGAACTGCTCGACCTTTCTGACGGTCAGGGACAAAGCTATCCCGAAGTCCACGCTCTCGCAGCACTTCAGGATTCTTCGCGAGAGCGGGTTGATCCGAAGCGAACGGCATGGCGTGGAGATGCACAACATCCCGCGATGCGAAGAGATTGATAAGCGATTTCCCGGCCTGCTGCGGACGATTGTAGATGCGTACCTGATGGAGTCTGGTACAGGCAAAGTCGTAAAGAAAAGTGCGGCAAAGAAATTGGCGCGTAAGCCCGGTGGAAAGGTTGCGCAGTGAGTTCCATACAACAAGGCCAGGCTTGGTTGACACCCTACCCTTCACGCGGAGTGTGCGTGAAGGGTGAGGCACCTAGTGTTGTGATGGTTTTGGCACTTACCTTCTGATCTGAGAGTCCCCGAACCCACCCTCATCTCCTGCTGCCCAGCACATGGTTGTACGCGATCATCAATGCACGATACGGTTGTAACCGTACTGAGCCTGCGTTGTACTGCGCGGGGGTCGAACCCGTCGACCCTGGCTCTTCAGGGTCACCCAAGTGCCGGCTTGGCCCCCGGCAGGGCTTGTGCTCACTGCAACAGAAAACTACCAACTGCCTCAGATCAACTCCGTCTGCCAGTTTAGCTCCTGAAGGCGCGTATCCAGTTCGCGATAACGCTTCGAGAGCCGATCCACTTCTGTCTGGAGCTCGGACACTGAAATGGATGCGACGAACTTCACCTCCGACTTGGTGTAGCGATCCTGGCGTGTGCTTGCTGCTTCGGCGATTGCGGAGAGAAAGTCGCGGCGCTTGGCCGTGATGTCGCGCTCCGCGATAGCATCCGAGATGGTCAGGCTCGCGTTAAATGCCGTACGAGCATTGGTTCGATTGATGGCGCTGATGAGCTCATTCAACCGCACGAAGATTCGTTCGGATTCCTCTAGCAGCTCGGCAACATCTTCCGCAGGCTTGTCGCCCTCCTGCACGCGAGCCGAGCGGATCACACGCTTCTTGAGCTCTTCGATTCGGGTCTGGCAATCACTGCGTGCTGCCAGTGCTTCGGCTAACCTCATGGTTCTTTCCTTTCCGGCCTGTCAGTGTAACAAGGCCACGTTTGCCGGTACAGACCCTTCACGCGGAGTGCGCGTGAAAGATGGGCACCCATGATGAATGATTCAATCCTTGTAGGGATCGAACTCGTTTGCGCCTGCCATGGCTACGCCGACCGGGGTGAGGCGGTGCAGGATGCGAACGGTGTCGTCGACAGCCTCAAGCACTTCATCGAGACGCTTGTAGCAGTCGGGCGATTCGTCGAGTCCTGCGCCGCGTAGCCCAATCCCTGCGCGCTCGATCCAGCCGCGCATCATCTCCGGCGTGACGCGACCCGCGCGCTTGACGGCGCCCGTCTTGCGATCGATGACGCCTGCGGCCTCGCGGCGGCCCATGGCTCGGCCCGCACCGTGGACTGTGGAGTAGAGCGAGTAACGCGCGTGCTCGTTCTCCACACCTTCAAGGATCACGGACTGCTCGCCCATGGTTCCACCGACAAATCCGCGCTGACCGGGAAAGGCCGGCGTGGCTCCCTTGCGCACGACCCAGAGCATCTCTCCGCCGTGCTCTTCGCGCCATGCGTAGTTGTGGTGGTTATGCACCTCTTCCACAATAGGCGCGCCGAGAATGGCGGCAACGCGTGAGCAAACCCAGTCGCGGCCAGCGTAGGCGTAGTCGCCCGCAAGACGCATGGCTTCAAGGTAGTCAGCACCAAGATCACTGGCGGTAGAGAGCACGCAAGGCTCCACGTCCATGCCGTCTGACGCACCTGCCGCCTCAAGAAACCAGGTCGCGGTCTTGTGGCCGAGTCCGCGCGAGCCGAAGTGCACGCCGATCCATACGCGATCCTCTTCATCCACAAAAAGGTCGACATAGTGATTACCGCTGCCGACGGTTCCGAGCTGGTTGCGCGCCATCTGCTTAAGCGGCGAGATGGCCTTCAGCTTCCACGCCGCATCGTCAAAGAGCACGTGCGCGCGAATCTCCTCGTTGCCCGCTTCGTTGTTCTTGCGGCCTACGCCGAAGCTGATGATGTTCCACACATCGTCCATGATGCGAGCGATGTTGGCGCGCAGCTCGGAGCCAGGCATGTCGAGGCGCACGGCCTTATTGCCGCAGCCGATGTCATAACCAACGCCGGTAGGGCTGATGGCATCCCGGTAGGCGACTATGCCGCCGATGGGAACACCGTAGCCAACGTGGTTGTCCGGCATGAGGGCGACCTTGTCCGCAGTGCGAGCGCAGACGCGAATCTGGTTCAGAGTGCGCTCATCGGCAGAGCCGAAGACAGGAATCTGGTTGTCAAAAATCTCCATTCGTACCATTGGATTGCTCGTTTCAATTTGCTGTTGACTGTTGGTGTGGACCTGATCCAGAGGTCATGGAGATTTCTGTTGTGCAGAAACAAAAAACCCTGACCGCGTGGCCAGGGGCTTCGAGAGAGCTGATGGCAAATGGAGCGCTAGATATTGCTCCTCTCGAATCCTGACCCTGAGACGTGATTCCGCGATAACGCTAGCCGCAGGCTACCGGCGTCATGTCTGGGTTCGAGTTGGATTCGATACGGCACGAGTGACAGAATGCCCGAAGTTGAGAAAAACTGCAAGCGAAAAATTGATTCCAAATACAAAAAATGCATGAACCTGTCTGGGGGTAGACAATCTACAGGCGTGGGAGTAGATTGTCTACATCATGGTAAAAACGGAGAAATATCAAAACCGGATTGAGCTGCTGCAAGGGACATTGGACATGCTGATCCTGGAGGCGCTGCGCTGGGGGTCGATGCATGGATACGGCATTGCACAGGGGATTCGCTTTAAGTCGGACGAGGTGCTGCAGGTCGAGACGGGCTCGCTGTATCCCGCGCTGCACCGGCTGGAGCGGCAGGGCTGGGTCAAGTCCAAGTGGGGAGTGACCGAGAGCAATCAGCGCGCGAAGTTTTACGAGATAACAAAAAAAGGCAAAGAGCAGCTGGTTGCCGAACAGGAGCGCTGGCAGCGCATGGTGCAGGCCATTGGTGCGGTGATGGGCGCGGCTCGCACGGCAGAGTAACGGGAGGCGCGTATGCGATTTTGGGCCAGGTGGGAGCGAAAGAAGAACGATCTGCGCGCAGAGCTGGAAGCTCATTTGAGGATTGCCACGGAAGAACGCATAGCACGCGGCGAATCGCCGGAAGAGGCGCGAACCGCAGCGGTGCGAGAGATGGGCAACTCCGCACTGGTAGCGGATGTGACGCGCTCCACATGGGGCTGGCAGTGGCTTGAACATGCTCTGCAGGATATTCGCTATGCGGTGCGCGGATTCGGACGCAATCCAACCTTCTCCTTCACCGTCGTGCTCACGCTGATGCTCGGAATTGGAGCAACGACAGCGGTCTTCAGTGTGGTGGATAGAATTCTTTTTCGCAATCTTCCCTATTCCGATTCCGGCCGCCTGGTCTCAGTGGGTTTGACTGCTCCGATCGAAACGCAGGAGTTCGCGCTTGGCGGTTTCTACTATGAGTGGCAGGACAATCAAAAACCGTTCGTGAGCCTCACTTCGGAGATAGCCACAGAGCCGTGTGATCTGACCGAGGTCAATCCCGTGAGGCTGGATTGCGCGCATGTCGAAGCGAATTTTCTGCCCACTCTGGGCGTAGCTCCGATTGCGGGCCGTAACTTTCTTCCAGATGAAGATAGACCGAATGGTCCGAAAGCGGCACTGATTTCATATGCACTGTGGGAAAAGCGATTTCAGCTTGATCGCAGCGCCGTCGGCAGAGTGATTCGCATTGATGGACATCCGATCCAGATTGTGGGCGTGCTGCCGAAGGATTTCGAGATGCCGCGGCTGCAGGCGGCAGATATTCTTTTGCCGCAGGCTTTGGACGTGGCCGCGGAGCGCAGGCAGTCTCCGGAACATGTCATGTGGGCGTTCGCGAGACTGAAACCCGGCGTAAGCATTGAGCAGGCTACGGCGGAGCTCCAGCCCTTGTTTGAATATTCTCTTCGGCTTGCACCGGCGCCATTTCGTAAGGAGGTTCATCTCCGAGTGCGGTCGCTGCGTGATCGCCAGTTTCACGACGTCCATCGAGCCGCATGGATGCTGCTCGGCCTGGTGGCCGCTGTTTTGCTGATTGCCTGTGCGAATGTTGCCAGTCTGCTCATGGCGCGTGGGGCAAGCCGTGAAAAAGAACAGGCCGTACGAGCCGCCCTGGGCGCCAGCCGCCTGCGGTTGACCCGCCAGGCGCTGACAGAATCATTCATCCTTTCGCTGGCCGGAGGAATCGCCGGTTGCCTCTTTGCCGCAGTATTGATGCGCTTGTTCGTTTCACTGGCTCCCGAGGGACTTCCCTCTTTGAGCGAAGCGCGGATCGATTTGCGAATCTTCGGATTCACGCTTGCTGTGTCTCTGGCCTGTGCAGTTTTCTTCGGCCTTATATCCGCCACACGAAGAACTGGGCTCGAATCTTTGACGCAGCGCACGCGATTGAGCTCAAGCCGCGCCCTGCTGAGACAGTGTCTGGTGACCGCGCAGATTGCCATGAGCCTGGTACTACTGGCGGGTGGCGCGTTGCTTGTGCGCAGCTTCTGGAATCTGCAAACGCAAAACCTCGGCATGAATGCAGAGAACATTGTGACGGCTGCAATCTCACTCGGGCAGACATCGTATCCAACCGCCGAGAGCCAGATGGCGTTCTTTCAACAGTTGCAGCACAACCTGCGCTACGGTCCTGGAATTGCCATGCTGGCCATGAGCGACTCTTTGCCGCCGGGTGGCGATCATCGCGACCAGATCTTCGCTCCTATCCACGTTGAGGGCAAGCCGCAAATCACATCGGGAACCGGTGGAACCGTTGCCTGGCGATGGGTTACATCTGACTATTTCAGCGCACTGCAGATTCCAATTGTGCAAGGGAGCGGTTTTGCAGAAGAGGAGCTGTCGTCGAGCGGGAACTTCGTCGTACTCAGCAAGTCGCTCGCCAATCGCATCTTCCCCGGACAGGACCCCGTCGGGCAGCAGTTGCATCTCCATTCCGGCGCGCCTGACTCAGAGAATCCCTTGTGCACTGTTGTTGGTGTTGCTGCGGACGTAAAAAATGGAGGACTTGCCGGAGGCGAGGAGCCGGAATATTACCGGCTGCGACGCAACCATCCTGAAGATTGGGATCACAGTGCGGTTGTCATTTTGAAGACCAACCTGCCTGCGAGCGTAAGCGAACAATGGATACGGTCTCAGGTTGCATCTCTCGATCCGACACTGCCGGTGGATGTGAACACTCTGCATGAGGAGGTTGGAAAGATGGCGGATCAGCCGCGATTCGAGATGATGCTGGTTGGATTCTTCGCGTGTACGGGTATCGTCCTCGCGATGGTCGGCCTTTATGGCGTGGTCTCGTATCTCGTAGTGCAGCGCACGGCGGAGATCGGCCTGCGCATGGCTGTTGGCGCTTCACGGGCTGATATTTTGAGGCTTGTGCTTCGCGGCGCGCTCAGCATGATTGTTCCTGGAATTCTGGCAGGAATCGCTTTTGCTTTTGTCATGACACGCATGCTGTCGAGTCTTTTGTTCAACACGGGCACGCATGATCCGGCTGTGTTCTGCGGCGTAACTGTTCTGCTGGCACTGGTCACTTTGCTGGCAACTTTTATCCCAGCCAGGTCTGCGATGTATGTCAATCCAACTGTGGCGTTGCGGTCGGAGTAATAGAAACAGAAGAACCGCGAGGCGCGAAACAAAGACGCGTCAGGGATGTACAGCAACGGAAAACTATAGAGGTATGTATGGGGCTTGGGTTCGACTGGGAACGGCGGAAGAATGATCTCCGCGAGGAGCTGGAGACACATTTGCGCATCGCCATCGAAGAACGTATTGCGCGAGGGGAATCGCCGGAAGCCGCACGCGCGGCAGCCATGCGCGAGCTGGGAAATCGGCTGCTCGTCGCCGATGTGACGCGTTCCGCGTGGGGTTGGTTATGGATGGAGCGCATCGGACAAGACCTCCGCTACGCCATTCGCCGGCTTCTCGGTTCCCCGGGCTTTACAGTTACGGTTCTGCTTACACTTGCGCTGGGAATTGGCGCTAACCTGGCTGTTTTCCAGCTCGTTTATAGCGTCATCCTGGCCGATCTGCCCGTCCCCCATCCGGAAGAACTTGTCGCAGTGCACGCTGCTCGCACGCCCTTCGATGAGGGATGGGCGGTTTCCTATGCTGCATATCAGCGCCTTCGCGCGGCTACTCCCGAAGCTCCGCTGCTTGCCCGCGCCAGTGTAGGCCTGGCCGATCTTGAGATTCCGAACCGAGTATCGGCGAAGCCCTCATGCGATCTCGTCTCAGACAACTACTTCAGCGTGCTTGGTGTGACTCCGGCGGCGGGCCGGTTATTTATTCAGGCCGACGACACATTGGGCCAGAGCGAGTGGCCCGCCGTACTACGCTACGATTTTGCCCGCGACACATTCGGATCGGCGCAGCAGGCTGTCGGTCAGCACATGCTTCTCAATGGCCGCGCGTTTGTCGTCATAGGCGTGGCGAAGCGGCGTTTCCTCGACGTGGTCATAGGCTATGCTCCCGATATCTGGCTGCCGCTCGCGCTCCAAAGCACGGGTGTATTTACCCCTCCGTGGGACTCGCTCGGGCCCGGCCACGATGTAACGCTCAGCAAGCCCTGGCATAACCAGCCCACCATCTTCTGGCTCGCGCTCATCGCGCGCATTCCGCCTGAGCGCCGTGCCGCAGTTGCTGCACATTGGGATCAGGTCTTCCGCCCGGATCGTGAGCTGATGACCGAAGCCACCGTCGATCCGGATGTTAAAGCCGCGCTTCTTCGAGCAACCACCGATGTGGTTCCGCTCAACCATGGCAATGGCGGCATGCGGCGCAGGTTCTTAACGCCTCTCGTATTGCTCATGGCGTTATCCGCATCCATTTTTCTTGTCGGCTGCCTGAACCTTGCCAACCTACAGCTTGCCCGGCTCAATGCCCGCGCTCACGAACTTGGTGTGCGGATGGCTCTCGGAGCAAGCGGGGTCCGGCTCCTCTGTCAGATCGTTCTCGAAGACGTTCTGATGGTCGTTGCAGGCTTCGCTCTTGCTTTCGTCATGGGCCGCATTTCGAGCGGCATGCTCATACGCTGGGCCTCCAACCACAATTCGCCTCTCACGATCGACCTGCATACGAGCCTGCCCATCGCGGTCCTCGGCGTCTCGCTCATGCTGCTGTCGCTTCTGTTCTTCAGCATCCTGCCGGCCCTTATCTTTATGCGAACCGGCGTTACGCGTGCGGCAGGTTCACGCGCGAGGGTGGCAGGCATCGCCCAGACGGGCCGCCAGCGCTGGCGAGCAAATCTGTTGCTGATCACGCAGGTCAGCCTCTCGCTTCTGCTTTCCAGCATGTCGTTCTGTTTCGCTTCCACGCTGGTGCATTGGGAGACTGTCGATGTTGGCATGGATCGCGAGCATGTGCTTCTGGTTCGCTCGGACATGGACGAGACTCGATACGCGGATCACCGCGACAGGCTACCCGCTCTTTATCTCCGCATGCAGGAGCGGCTTCAGGCACTGCCCGGTGTTCGCAGTGCGGCGGTGGGGATGTGCGGGGGTATCCATTGCGGCTGGAACACTGCGATCTACGTTCATGGACGCGGCGACCTTACGAATGGGCAGGTCCACGGGCAGGAAGATCATGTCAGTCGTGGCTTCTTTACAACCACCGGTATTCCATTTCTGCGCGGCCGCGACTTCTCTTCGACCGACACAGACAAAACACAGACGGTCGCGATCATCAGCCGCTCCTATGCGCACCAGCTCTTTGGAGACAACGATCCGATTGGCCAACGTGTGGGCTACGAGCCTGCTCCCAATGACCATAAGTTTCTGATCGTTGGTGAAGTGGCCGATGCGCATGTGAACGGCCCTCAACTTGAGGCTCCGCCGATGGTCTACATGAGCATCAACCAGAATCCTGCTCCGGTACACGGCATACGAGTGCGCGTCATCGGTGATCCCCGTGCGCTATCTGAGAGTGTTCGTCAGGCGCTGCATGAAGTCGACCCCACGCTGCCTATCGATGAAATGGTTCCCTTCTCAATGGAACTGAGCGGCGACCTTGGCACTGAGAAACTTCTTGCGCGCCTGGCAGGAATTTACGCAAGCCTCACGCTGCTGCTCGTCACGATTGGCTTCTATGGGGTCATGTCGTCTCGCACCTCACGCCGCAAGAGCGAGTTTGGAATCCGCCTGGCGCTGGGAGCGACAAGACGGCATGTCCAGATGTTGATTGTCAGCCAGGCGGCATGGATATTGGTGGTGGGAATCGGACTGGGACTGCTGCTCTCTGTTGCCGCGATTCGCCTGGCAAGTCATCTTCTCTATGGATCAGCGGTGAGAAATTCGGCGGCTATATTCGCAGCATCCGTTGCGTTGGCCATTACGGGATTTGCCGCTGCTTTTATTCCAGCAAGGCGAGCTGCATATGTTGATCCGCTGGAGACTTTGCGGAATGAGTGATTCGTGGAACGGTGAGCACAAGGGCCCTGCGCGTGAAGCGGGCATCTATCAATTCAGTGTGGGGCACGGAGGATACGCATGAAGATCTGGCCAGGGTGGGAGCGGAAGAAGAACGATTTGCGCGAGGAGCTGGATGCGCATCTGCGGATAGCAGTGGAGGAGCGTATGGCAAAGGGTGAACCGTACGAAGAGGCACACGCAGCTGCGACGCGCGAGATGGGCAATCCTCCGCTGGTGGCGGATGTGACGCGAGCCTCATGGGGATGGCAATGGCTGGAACGCGCGGGACAGGACGTGCGTTATGCGCTGCGGCAATTGAGGAAAAGTCCCGGCTATACGGCGACGGCGCTGATTACGCTGACGCTGGCTATCGGTGCGAATACGGCGGTCTTCGGGCTGATGTATGCGCTGCTGTTGAAGAGCCTGCCCGTAGAACGTCCAGACCGGATGGTACAGTTCGAAATCCAGCTCTATGTGGGCGGCAACGCAAAAGATCGACCATCCGACAACGTTTCCGGCAAGATGTATGACGCGCTTTCTGCTCCCTTGCCCGCATCCCTGAACGGACTGTGCGCCTGGGACAGCACGTCCATGAATCTGCGCGAAGCGAGCGGCACGCGCCCTGTTCCATCGGCACAGGTGACGGGCGGGTGCTTCCGCATGCTAGGAGTTCATGCCGCACTGGGACGGCTGATTGGCGAAGAGGACGACAAGCCGGGCGGCGGTCCGGAGGGTTACGCCATGGTGCTGGGTTACGACTACTGGCACAGCCATCTGGGCGGCGACCCTAACGTGGTGGGCCGCGTGCTGGACGTCGAAGGTAAAAAGGGCGTAGTCGTGGGTGTCATGGAGCCGGGCTTTGAGAGCGTCTCTGTCGGCGACCGGCCGTGGATTTACATGCCCTCCGAGATCGGCGACCGCGAGGACAGGCATGGCTTCGGCTCGTGGAATCGCGTCCTGCTGGGACGGCTGAAGGACGGAGCAACGGTGGCGCAGGTGCTGGCGCAGTCCGATCCTGTCTATACCGCGTCGCTGAAGGCGGAGAAGGAATTTCACTACTACACGCTGGATTCGAGCGGTGAGTTTGTGCAGGCCAGCGGCGCGCATCTTGTCGTAATGCCGGGCCGAACGGGAATCTCGTATCTGCGCGGCGAGTATGCGCAGCCCTTGTATCTCATTGAGGGTCTGGTCGGGCTCTCGCTGCTGGTGGCCTGTGCGTATCTGGCCAGCCTGGCCGGCACGCGGGCGCTGGCGAGGCGGCGTGAACTGGCGGTGCGCGTGGCCTTGGGCGCAAGCCGAGGCCGTCTCACGGCTCAGCTCTGCTGGGAGAGCCTGCTGCTGGCGTTCGCGGGAATGGGTTTGGGGCTTTTGTTTGCCTGGGGCACGAGCCGTGCGCTGGTTCGCCTGATTGAAGAGCGCGGCGATCAGCCGCTGACCATGAACGCCTCTCCGACGGGCTATGTGCTTCTCTTCGCGCTCGGTGTCACTGGCCTGACCGTCCTTCTTGCCGGGGTGGTTCCGGCGTGGCGCGCCAGCCGCGTAGACCCGGTGCGCGAGATCAAGGAAGGCGAGCTGGAACTGACGGGGCGGCGTCCGCGGCGCATGGGAAGCTGGCTCGCACCGGTGCAAATCGGGCTTTCGCTGGTGATCGTGGTGATTGCCGCACTGATGTCCACGACGCTGGTGCGGCTGCTGGCGACCAACCCTGGATTCAGCACCAGCGGCGTGACGTTTACGCGGGCGGACTTTACAGCGCGAGCCGCGCAGGTGAGTAAAGATTCGAACAAGGCTCCTGCATCGCTTTACTTGTCGCTGCTCGAAAAAATCCGGCACTCACCCGGCGTGGAGAGCGTAAGTCTGAGCCAGGCACACCAGTTCGGGGGCGCAACGTACCTGCGCCCACTTTCAGTGCAGCTGCCTTCCGGCGAAGTGCGCCAGAACGGCCACATGCCGAATCTTTCCGTGGGGCCGGATTATTTCCGCACCATGGGAATTCCGCTGGTGGCGGGCCGCGACTTTACGCCGAATGATAAGGAAGGTGCGCCGAAGGTGTGTATCCTCTCGCGGGCCGCAGCGGAGTTTTTCTTTCCTGGCCAGAACGCTGTGGGCCAGATGGTCTCGCTGGGCCATGCGATCTCGAAGGGCCCTGACCAGAAGGTGGAGGTCATCGGCGTCGTGGGAGACACGCTCTATAACGGGCTCCGCGAAAAGGTGCAACCTATCTTTTATGAGCCATTCTTCGGCACAGGCGGCTGGAATCCATATATGGAGTTTTCTGTCCGCAGCCGGAGCACCGCAGAAGGCGAGACCGCTGTGAAGGAAGCCTTCCGGCAGATTGCGCCGGACGTGCCGCTCTATGAAACGGTCACCATGAGCCAGCTTATGGGCAACGCTGTGGGCCGGGAGCGCATGGTGGCCGTGCTGGCGGGCTTTTTCGCGGTGCTGACACTGGTGCTTTCGGCGATTGGCATGTATGGGCTGTTGAATTACTCAGTGCTGCGGCGCAAGCGGGAGATCGGCGTGCGCATGGCGCTGGGTGCTTCGCGCACTGGTGTCGTGCGGCTTGTGGTTCGTGAGGCGCTATGGATGGTTGTGCCGGGGATTCTGCTGGGCGCTGCAGGGGCATGGGTAGCTTCACGATTTGTGAGGAGCCTGCTGTTTGGCGTGAAGCCGCTGGATCCGTGGGTGCTGGCTGCAAGCGCGGCGGTGCTGCTCGGAACAGCGGTGCTGGCGTGTCTGCTCCCTGCACGGCGAGCGTCGACGGTGCATCCAATGGAAGCGTTGAGGACTGAGTAGCGGGAATGGCTAGAGGTGAGCGTATGAAGTTTTGGCCTGCGTGGGAACGGCGTAAGGACGAGCTGCATGAGGAGCTCGAAGCGCATCTGCGAATTGCAGTGGGGGAGCGCATGGCTCGCGGGGAATCGCGTGAAGAAGCGCGCGCGGCGGCGATGCGCGAGCTGGGGAATTCTGCACTTGTGGCCGATGTAACACGCTCGAAGTGGGGATGGCAGTGGCTGGAGCGCATCGCGCAGGATGTGCGTTACGCGCTGCGGGGAATCCTGCGGAGACCGGCGTTTGCGTTGATTGTCATTGTGACGCTGGCAGTAGGAATCGGCGCGAATACAGCGATCTTCAGCGCGGTGTATGCGGTGCTGCTGAAGCCTCTGCCGTTTCCTCATGGTGAGCGGATGACAGTGTTGGGCGAGTCCTCTGGACAGGCCGAAGGAATCAGCGTGACGTGGCTCAACTTCGATCACTGGCGGAAAGAAAATCATTCCTTTGAAGGGATGGCCGGCTATGAATCCGACGACCTGACGCTGACTGGGCGCGGGCAGGCAGTACTGACACATGCCGCTATGGTGACGAGCGAGTTTTTTCCGCTAACCGGAGTGCGGCCTGTGATGGGGCGGCTGCTGACTGCAAGCGACAGCGAGCCACAGGCGCCTGAGACGGTGGTCGTGACGCAGGCTTTCTGGAAACGGGCTCTAGGAGCTGACCCGCAGATCGTAGGCAAGACGCTGATCCTGAATGGCACAGCGCATATCGTCGTGGGTGTGCTGGCGCGCGAGCCGGGTTTCTTTCTGCGGGGCGTCGACTATTACCTGCCGTATCGGCCTTCGCCGAAGCAGCTTTCAATGCGCGATTCGCATGGGTCATTGCGTGCGCTGGCGCTGCTCAGGACCGGAGTGACTCTCGGGGCGGCGCGGGCGGACATTAACACCATCATGGAGCGGCTGGCGAAGGCAGATCCAGGGCCGGAAGATGATCATCGTGTCCATGCTGAGTTTGTGACCGAAGAGCGAACAGGCGATGTGCAGCATGTCTTTAGGCTGCTGATGGGCGCGGTGGCGCTGGTGCTGGCGCTGGTGTGTGCGAATATCGGAAGCCTGCTGCTGATCCGAATGACGGAGCGGGCGCGGGAGATGGCGATCCGGAGTGCGATTGGCGCAGGGCGAGGGCGGATAGCACGGCAACTGCTGACCGAAACTCTGCTGATTACGCTCATCGGTGGCACATGCGGTGTGGCTCTGGCAGCCGCAGGGCTACAGGTGATGAAGGCTCTGGGTCCGAAGCATATTCCGCGGCTGATGGAAGCGAGCCTGGATGTCCCGGTACTTCTGTTTACTGCAGGACTGACGGTGGCTGTGGGTCTGGTGTGCGCGCTGGCCCCGGTGCTGGGTGCGCGCCGGGCGAATCTCTCGCTGGTGTTGAAGGAGGGCAGTGCGGGCGCGGGCAGTGGAAGGATTGGACACGTCTTCCGTGGCGGACTGGTGGCGGCAGAAGTAGCGGTAGCGCTGGTGCTGCTGTTTACCTCGGGCCTGCTGCTGCGCAGCCTGGTGGCTGCTGAGAACGTGGATCCGGGCTTTCAGCCGGATCATCTGCTGGCGATGGAGCTGCAGTTGCCGGATGGGCGATACAAGACCGACGCTTCAGTTCTCGATTTCTATGCGCGGCTGGAAGCTGCGCTGAAGGCACAGCCCGGCATCACCTCTGCCGGCGCGGTGAGCTGTCCTCCGGCAGGCGGCGATTGCGGCGATTATTGGTACTCCATTGTGGAGCGGCCTGCACCGCGCCGCGAGGATGTTCCGCTCTCGCTCTTCAATATTGCCGATGCGAATTATTTCCAGACGGCTGAGATGCGTGTAATTGCCGGACGCGGAATCACGGAGCAGGACAAAGCCGGAGGGCCGGCAGTGGCCGTGATTAACGAAACGATGGCTCACACGTGGTGGAAGGATGCCCGATCCGCGCTGGGCCAGCACATCAAATGGGGCGGTCCGTACAACGATGGAGCAGTGATGGAGATTGTCGGCGTGGTGGGTGACGTGCCGCAGTTTGGCCTGGATGGCGAGCATGTGTCGGCGGTATATAGTCCCGCGGGGCAGCGCGTCAGCTCCGCTATGGTGGTGATGATGCGCACCAGTGGCGACTCGACTGCAATGGCGGCTAGCGTGCGGCGTGTGGTGGCGGCAATGGACAGCAATGTTCCTGTGCAATCGCTGAAGACCACTGAAGAATGGCTTGGAGCTTCGCTGGCTCAGCGGCGGTTCATTACGCTGCTGCTGGCTCTGTTTGCAGGTATCGCAGTGATCCTTGCGGCGATTGGCTGCTACGGAGTTCTCAACGCGTGGGTGACCAGCCGGCGGCAGGAGATTGCAATCCGCATGGCAATGGGCGCGGGAACAATGGCGATTTTGCGGAGAATGGGCAGGCAGGCTGCGGTGCTGGGCGCAATTGGGCTGGCAGTAGGACTGGCTGCGAGTTGGGGCGCGGCACGGTGGGTGGAGAGCTTAGTCTTCGGTGTTTCGGTACATGATCTTGTTGTGCTGGGAATAGCGGCGGCGGGTGCGCTGCTGATCGTGGTGCTGGCTGCTGCTGTTCCGCTATGGCGGGCGACGCAGGTGGACCCGATGGAGACACTGCACGAGGTGTGAGCGGCGCCGGATTCAGTTCGGGGATTGAGCCCCGTGGCAGCGGAGGTGGCGGCGGACTGGATAGAAGCGTCTTTGCTGTGCGCCGCGACGTAGCCGAGCGATTGCCGCACCCTTTCCGCGAAGGCCATGTTATGCGCGCGCCTGGCTTCAAGGCCGATGGCATTAAGAGATTGGACGCCGTGAAGCGCAACTGATGACGTGCCGGCGTTGGCGGCGGAGACCGTGATGTTCTGAAGGGCTTCGACAGAGGCATCGGGGGCTTTTGCGGACGCGGACTGGATCTGGTTGATGGCCTGCTTGGAGTTGTTAACCACCTGATTCTTGGCTTCAGTATCGCTGTTGGCCGTCGCATTAAGCGCCTGCGTAACAAGCGGAGTGGTCTGCTGCACGGCATTGGTGAGCTGCTGAACACTACCGGTTGCATTGGCCTGCTGCACAAGCTGGGTTTGAGATCCTACCTGATCGGATTGCGACGTAGCGTTGAGATTTCCCACCATGCGGACGCCGGATGCGATGACGGGCTGCCAGCAGAGGCCGCAGAGGCTGGCGAAGACGTAGGTCTTGATTGCGGAAGTGTCAGAAGCGGTGAGCACATAAACGCCGATGGCTGCAGCGAATGCACCAAGGAACATGAGCGCAGGAATGGTCCAGAAGCCTGCATTTCCAGGGAGCGGCGATGTCGCGGTGACCTTCGCGATCACCCAGAAGAGAAATCCACCAATGGCGCCGGCTGCAACGATGGCAAGAAGGCGCAGAATACTGGCGCGGCTGATGCCTTCATCGACTGAGGCCACTGCGGGCTTGAGCGAGATGGCCGGATTCTGTGGAGTTGCCATGACGACCTCTAAGGAACTGCGCGCTTCGTGAGTCTCCAAAAAGAAGGTGACTCGCGTGGGGAAATCGTATCAGGACTGGCGGTCGAGGCAAAGGCACATGAGGTTAGCTAGGAAGTGTGGATCAGCAGGGTTAATCGAGTAGCTCGGCGATGGCCGCGCGGAGCTTTTCTGTGAGCGCATCGGCATCACGGATAGTGAGGCCGTCCGTCGGGATGGGCGTGCCGGCACGAAGCGTCAGCGGGCCTGGATAAAAGTGCTTGGTGTGGATGGGCAGGAGATCATAAACGCCACTGAGCGCGATGGGAACGAGTGGGACCTGGGCGCGGATAGCCAGAAAAGCCGCGCCGGATAGAAAGGTCTGCAGCGTGCCGTCCGGTGTGCGCGAGCCCTCTGGAAAGACGAAGAGATTCATGCCGGCGCGCAGGGCGGCGGCGGCTTTGCCCAGGCTTGAAAGCGTGGCGCGTGGGTTCTCGGTATTGATGGGCATTTGGCCTGAGCGGGCGAGATACCAGCCGATGAAGGGCAGCGACCAGAGCTCCTTTTTGGCCAGAATGCGGAACTGAAAAGGCAGTGAAGCGAAGACCACCGGCGTGTCCATATACGAAGTATGGTTTGAGGCGTAGACGGCGACGGGGTTGGCAAGAAGGTTCTCGCGGCCAAGCACGGTGAGACGCGCGCCGGAAGCTAACAGCGATAGCCGAGCCCAGAGACGCGCGATGCAATGCTGTGTGCGGCCGGTCTTTGCAAAGAGCGACGCGATGAGAGCAGCGGATCCGCAGATCGCTGTAACGAGGAAGAAGATTGGGGCCTGAACAACGTTGGTGATGAAACGGTTTTTGAGAGGCAGAGGATCAGGGGGACGAAGTGACCGCCGAGGTAATTTCTCCTGAGATGCCTCGGATTGGGTCTGCAAAGTCATTGTGCGCCCTGCTCAAGGAGCAGCTTACGCGCCTCACCCACTAAATACACTGATCCAGAAACTACGATTGGCGCGCCGTCGGCGTGTTGCTGGGCAAAGCTCAATGCTTCTAGGACGGTTTCAGCGGCGTGAGCCGGGGTTCCTGTCTGCTCGGCTGCTGCCAGCAGCTCCTGCATGGGTGTGGCGCGCAGACTGGCGATAGGCGAAAAGACTATCTGGTCAAAGATCGGGAAGAGAATCTGGGCGAGCTCGGCGAGAGGCTTGTCTTTAAGGCAGGAAAAGATTATTGTGCGCGGAGCCGGATCGATCTCGCGCAGACTTGCCCTTAAAGCCCATGCGCCGGCGGGATTATGCGCAACGTCAACAACCCATTGTGTGCCGTGTGCGGAAATCGACTCAAGCCGGCCGGGCCAGCGAGTATTGCGGATGCCGGCGGCAATGGATCCCGGCGTAACAGGCAGGCCGTAATTCGTTGCGAGCTCGACTGCGGCGGCAATAGCAAGCGCAATGTTGCGCTGCTGGTGCGGGCCATGGAGCGGGGAAGCGACTTCGATCTCCTCGTTCAGAACTTCGACGGGGTAGGTGTCGCCGGCATTCATTGTCGGCATGTAGGGGGTAGCGCTGACACCGCGGACGTTGAGAGAGACGGCAATTTTGCCAAGGACCTGGTTGGCCTCAGGATGCTGTGGCAGAGTAACGAGCGTGCCGTTGGGGCGCAGAATGCCGGCTTTTTCGCGGGTGATATCCGTGATCGTGGGACCGAGCCACTCCATGTGGTCGAGCGAGATGTCCGTAATAACAGACAGGAGCGGATCAACGATATTCGTCGCATCGAGGCGTCCACCTATGCCAACTTCAAGGACTGCGATTTCGACGGCCTCTTCCGCAAAATGGAGGAAGGCCATGGCGGTGAGAGTCTCAAAAAAGCTTGGGAGCTGCGCAAGTGCGCCTGAGAGGACGAGTTGCTGCGCGCTATCGTGGACTTGGAAATAGCGGCGGCCAAAGGCGTCGTCCGAGATGTCGAGAAGCCTGTTTTCTGCGCCTGCTGCCCCGGGGCCGCTGATCTTGATCCGCTCGTTGGGGCGTTCAAGGTGAGGCGAAGTATAGAGCCCAACTCGCGGTCCCGAGCTTTGGAGAATCGATGCAAGAGTGGCCGCAGTTGAGCCTTTACCGTTGGTGCCGGCAATCAGAACTGAGCGGAATTTCTTGTGCGGATCGCCGAGAGCTTCGAGGAGGATGCGGATCTCGTCGAGCGAAAACTTACGGCGCGGCGTGCCTGGCTGCGTGTGCAGTTCGGGCGCCATACGGTTGAGTTCGGCTATAGCTTGCGAATATGGGGCTGTCGCGTAAGACATGGAAACTTAAGTATAAAAGCCGGGGTCAGGGAACAGGCTCAGAGCAGAATTTCGAGCGCACGTCGCGCGTCCTGCAGGCATTGGCGGGATTCAGCTTCGCTGAGCAGGCCCTGGTGGACAGCCTTGCGGCCGACATCGTTGACTCGATTGGCCGCCTTGAGGAAAGCAGGGTCGATACCGGTGAGCTGAAGGTTGTTATTGACCTCGTGGAGCAGATTGCCGAGGGTGGGCGTGGAACGGTAGCGGCGTGCGACCAGATGAGCGAGATCGGAGGGAAGCTTCTGCTTCACGGCTTCCTCCACGACCGACCGGCACATCACCGCGCAAGCTGTGTAGAGGCCGTAGAAGTAGCACCGAGTGGCCTCATCGAGATAGCTGTCTGCTTCCTCGGATGCCGGTGAGGCAACGACGCACTCGCGCAGATGCGTGGCGCGCGCGGTTGCGGGTTCGATGAGCGCGATCAGCTCAAAAGCAATGGCTGCGCGGAGCAGGTTGTTCTCGTGCGTATCGAGCGCTCGCTGAATCTCCTGCCAGGCGGGAACCTGCTCGGACTCACCAGCTGCGAGAAGGCGGGTAAGATGCGTGAGGCGCTGGCGCGCGTGCAGAATAAAGCCCTGGTGCATCTCATGCGCTAGCGACTGCCAACCCGCAATGAAACCTGCAGGGTCCCGGCGGAAATGTGCGGCCATCTCCTGATACGCCACCGCGGGCAGAACTTTCTCAAGCTCCGCGAAGCGCCCGGTGCGGGCAAGCTCTGAGATAGCATGGCAGAACTCGCGGCCCGGGGCATCTGCCTGCGTCTGGCGTAGAAGCTCCTCTTCGAGATTTGGAATGGAGATAGGCATGGGGCTGGCCATCGAGATTGGCATCTGTGGCAACTGCGCCTTCGGCGCATGTGGCATTGCCTCTAGTTTGAGATGGAATATGTATTTCCGGTATCTCAAATGCCTTGGGGAAGATCTTTATAGTTTTGAAATGGGAAACTAGGGACCTGTTTTCCTACGCTGCACATACGCATGTGGAAGACGTGGAAAGCGCGGAGGATGTGGAGAAGCGAGGTTTTCGGGAACCGCTGTTGATGCGGGTGCGGACGTTCTTTGCACAAAAAGGAGCGGGAATTCACAGGGGGTTGAAGGCCTGTTGTTGAAAGCGTGGAGAAGCAGGTATGCATGAAATTCAGAATGAGAGGCTTTTCCAGTTGTGCAGATTTCCGCAGACGCGTTTTAGAAAACAGGAAAGACACCCAAGGCTATCGGATTGAATCAGTTGAGTAGGTTATCCACTTTTCCATGGGGTACTACGGGTACTACGAGAGTTTCTATATATCTTTTTTCAAAAACAGAGGGTATCCGTCGCTCGCGATGGAATCGGTATTACGAGCTTGTGTCAGGCCGGGCCAGAGTGAAAAGAGGCATCAGGGGCTTACTTTTCGGGAACACGGTACGCGGAATCCAGATTTGACGCGTGTTTTCCACGCTGGCATTTGCAGGAAAGGTGAATACAATCAAGAAGAACTGGCCAGGACTGGCCGGAACTGGCCGTTCAGGCAACTGCGCCTTCGGCGCGAGGCAGAGCAGGCTAGATGCTGTGGGGGGTCCGGGGATGTCGATCGTGGAAGCGGAAGTGGAGCAAACGGCCGCACAGGGGGCAGCGATGGAGATAACGGTAAGCCGTCAGGAATTGCTGAAGGAACTCACCGCGACGCAGAGTGTGGTGGAACGCAAGACAACAATTCCGATTCTCTCGAATTTTCTGATTGAGGCCGAAGGCGACAAGCTGACGATCACAGCGACGGATCTGGATCAGGCAATGCGCACGAGCGCCAACGTGAAGGTGAAAAAAGCAGGCTCCTGCACGATTCCCGCGCGGAAGCTTTACGACTACGTGAAGCTGCTGCCGGAGGGCGAGGTTTCGATCAAGCTGCTCGAAAACCATTGGGTGCAGATTCGCTCCGGCCGCTCAAACACTAAGATGGTGGGCATGGCGCGTGCGAATTATCCGCAGGTGCCGGAGTTTCCCTCCGAATCCGTGACGTCGATTCCCGCGCAGGCCTTCAAGACACTGATTGCGCATACGATCTTTGCCATCTCGAATGAAGAGTCGCGGTACACGCTGAACGGAGCGCTGCTGGTGTTAAAGCCGGAGTCGCTGGCTATGGTGGCGACAGACGGACACCGATTGAGCTTTGTCGAAAAGCCAGGCGAGACGCTAGAGGGCATCAGCGGCGAGAAGCGTGTGCTGATTCCGCGCAAGGCCCTGAGTGAGTTGGCAAGCCTGCTGGGCTCAAGCGACGTGGAGAAGGTGGAATTTGCCGATGATGATCACACGCTGTTCTTCCGCGTGGGTCACCGCACGCTGAGCTCACGCAAGCTGACCGGGCAGTTCCCAAATTACGAGGCGGTCATGCCGCGCGACAATACGAAGTTTGCGGTGGTGCGCTCGGCGGAGTTGTCGCAGGCGATTCAGCGCGTAGCGCAGTTTGCCGATGAGCGGAGCGGCGCAATTCGGATGCGGCTTGAGGGTAACGAGTTGAAGATCAGCGCAGCATCGACAGAGGCCGGTGAGAGCGAGGACACGATTGATACGCCCTACTCGAGCGATCCAATTGTGGTGGGCTTTAACTCGGGCTATATCCTGGATTTTCTGAAGGCGCTGGGCAACGCGGGCGAGGTCAGACTCGAGTTCAAGGACTCGCAATCAGCGGGGCAGATGCGACCCGAGGACCCAGACGCGGAGTACAAATCCCGCTACGTGCTGATGCCGATGCGAATCTGACAGCTCATTTCTGGGCTTGTTCGATGACATTGATGAGGCCGGTGAAGCGTGCGCGATCTACGTCACTGATGGCAACGACGGAGAGGCTTTCCGTCGTGAACCCGGAAATCTGAAATCCTGCATGCTGAGGCGGCAAAGGCCCCGGAAACAGATCCGAGTCTTTGCCGCCGTTACTTTTTGCACCGACAAAAACCGAGACGCGGTGTTGCCCAATGGCGTACACAAGTTGTGCAATGGGCTGGTTGTGCAGGTATGCGAGGTTTGCCCCCAGAAGAGTTGCCCCAGCGGGCAGTTGCTCTGGCAGATTGAAGGTGAAAGGAATCTTACCCTGGAACCACGGCTTGACCGTGTGCCGGTCTGAGGAAAGTACCTGCAACGGCTGATTCGCGGCAAGCGTTGCGACGTGCAGATCAGAGATCTCCGTGGCGAGGTTGGTTTGTTGCGCGAGCGACGCAGCGGTGTGAGCAGCATTCTGCCGTGTCACGGACCATAGACCCACAACGACAAGCAGCAATGCAGCCGCGGCCCAGCCGGAAAATGCGCTCCATGCCCGGAGCGTATTCATAGAACTACGAGCAGGGTCTTGTTCGTGATTTACGACTCGTGCGTTCTCCTGTGCAATCAGGCTTTTCATCCGATTCTGGAATCCATCGGCGACAGTGTAGCGCTGGCCGGCCTTTGCCGTGGTTGTTTTGAGCAATGCCGCCGCCAGCGCCGCGGAGGTGCACGACGGGCAGGAGTCGAGATGTTCTTTGACAACGCTCAACTGGCTGGTAGAGAGCTCGCCATCGACAAGAGCGCTGAGCGTGGGAGATGAAAGATGTTCGGTCATGCGCGTGCCTCTCTGGACAAAATGGCGCCGTCCTGCAGTTCTTTTCTGAGAAATGCCCGCGCGCGGGCGATGCGGGACATTACGGTGCCGAGCGGAATTTCCAAAGCCAATGCGATCTCCCTGTACTTGAGTTCCTCCACGTCGCAAAGCAAGATGATTTCGAGCAGCGGCGGCGGAAGTTTCTGCATGGCAGTCTCAACGGCTGCGCTATCTGCAAGACGGAGGATGTTCAGCTCGGGCGTTTCACGGTCGATGATGGCTTCGGGATACCGCCCGGCATCGCCGTACTCCGTCAACTCGTCTTCAAGAGCCGTGGTGCGCACAGCCGCAAGGCCAGTGCGCGAAGTAAGCCAGGTATTTCGCAGAATGCGAAAGATCCATGCCTTGAAGTTGGTGCCTGGCTCAAACGAAGCAAAGGCGCGGAAAGCCTTGAGCAGTGTTTCCTGCACCAGGTCTTCGGCATCTTGCCGGTTGCCTGCAAGCCAATGAGCAAAGTTATAGAGACGGGGAAGCAAAGGCATGGCGAGATCTTCAAACGTAGAGGTTTGAAGAGCGCCTTTGCCTGTCCATCGCTTCCATGAGAGCAGAGCCATCTGGATTGAGAGCTTCCTTTCCTCCTTATATCGATTGAAACCGGCGAGCGGCAAAATTATTCCGCCGCAGGCGGAATAATTCACCCAGAAACCAGTTTGCATCCGTGGAGGGAGAAACGTGAAGACTCAAAATCAGGAACTGTATCCGCATTCTCATGATCCCCACGATAGAGACAGCGGTCGCAATCAACGCAATTCAATGCCGGAGGACGGAATTGATCGGCGCAATTTTCTAAGCTGCATGGCCTGGGCTGGGACGGGATTGGTCTGGACGATGATGGGTGGAGTGCCGACGTCAAAGCTCTTTGCTGCTACAGCTGAAGGCTCGGCGGGACGCGAAAAGCATGCTGCAGAGAGCGGATTCAGCTTTGTGCAGATTAGCGACAGCCATATTGGCTTTAATAAGGCCGCGAATCAGGATGTGGCGGGAACTCTGCAGGCTGCAATCGAGAAGATAAATCGCCTTCCGGAGACTCCGGATTTGCTGCTGCACACAGGCGACATTACGCATTCCTCCAAACCAGCCGAGTTCGATACCGCGCAGGAAATTGTGAAGGGGGCAAAGGCTGGACAGGTCTTGTATGTTCCCGGCGAACATGACACAGCCTCAGACGATGGGCAGCTCTATCGAGAGCGATTTGGCAAAGACACGTCAGGCAGCGGATGGTACAGCTTTCATCACAAGGGCGTGCACTTTGTGGGGCTGAATAATGTGCAGCAGATAGACAAGATGGGCAATCTGGGCGCGGATCAGCTGGCGTGGCTTAAAAACGATCTTGCAGGCCAGCAGTCTTCGACTCCGATTGTGATCTTCGCGCACATTCCACTCTGGATGGTCTATCCGGATTGGGGCTGGGGCACGGCAGACGGCGCCGAGGCGCTCTCGCATCTCAAGCGGTTTGGTTCAGTGACGGTGTTGAATGGACACATTCACCAGGTGACGCAAAAGGTGGAGGGCAATGTGGCGTTCCACACGGCGATGGCCACGGCCTTTCCTCAGCCGTCGCCGGGAGCCGCGCAGAATCCCGGGCCGATGGTGGTTCCAGCAGAAAAGCTGCGGAGCGTGCTGGGGATCTCGAAGGTAAATTTTGTCGCGCGGCGAAGCCATCTCGCAATTGTGGATTCTTCGCTGGCGGATGAAGCATGAAACGCGCGCTGAGGATACTGCTTTGTGGATGTATGGGAATGGCTGCACAGCTTCTGCTGGCGCAGTCACATTCATTTGGCGATGCTGCTCGCGGAAAAGAGATTTTTGAAAGGCGATGCACCGGATGCCACACACTGGACCAGAACCGCGAAGGACCGAGGCTACGAAATGTCTTTGGTAGAACAGCTGGAAGCATAAAAGACTTTGAGTATTCGGAGGCACTGAAGAAATCGCTGCTGGTCTGGGATGAGGAGACGCTCGACAAGTGGCTAACCAATCCGGATGAGTTTGTTCCCGGTAACAATATGGGGTTCCGCATGGCAAAGCCGCAGGAAAGGCAAGACCTGATCCTGTTTCTGAGGGGCGGAGCCAGGAAGTAGATCAGCAATAGGCTTCAATCGTCGAGTACCGATTGAAGCCTATTACGTTATTGGAAGGTGATGTGCATCGCGCCGCCTTTACTGGGAACAGTGACGGCTGAGCCGAGGGAGGTTTTCTCTGGCGTGATTGCACGACTTTCTGTTGACGCGCTCTTCGCAGCGAAGCCGATTACTTCGACCCGAATCTCTTTCCACCATGAAGTGAAGTTGCCTTCCGATTTGGCGACATCCACATTGAGCGCACCGTCAGCGGCGATAGAGCAGGTGAAGCTCTGGCGCAGATATGCGCCGTGGCGGAAGTTATAGGTTGCGCCATCGTCCTGGTAGATTTCCCCGCTGCAGGATGCACCAGGGCCTGGTGCGTACACACGCAACGTCAGCAGGCCGTTTGGCACTTCGCTTGTCGATTGCGTCACGGGCTGCATGGGCACGATTGCGCCTGCCCTGACATATATGGGCAGCTCATCGAGTTTGGGCTGGACCATAATGGGCGGCAGTGCTGCGGTTGTCTCGCGGATCTCGTTGTCACGTGCTGCAATGGGGGCGCTGCGATCCAGGCGCTCGCCGGTCCAGTAGTTGTACCAGATGCCGGGCGGAAGATGGACCTCGTAGGGCGCGACCTCTTCAGGAGATGGCGAGTCAGCGACTAGCAGGTCCGGACCGAACATGAATTCGCCTGGCGCATCGAGATCAAGCGGATGATTGTCCGCCGTGGCATGAGGAAACTCTACAAACAAGGGCCGGATGATGGGCAGACCATCGCGCGAGGTCTCTTCCGCCGTGGTGTAGAGGTAAGGCATCAGCTTGTAGCGTTCCTCGATATAGCGACGGCGGATAGCTTCCTGCTCAGGACCGTCAGCCCAGGGCTCATGTGGTCGCGAGCCTTTCACGGCGTGGTCGCGGTCAATCGGTTGAAACGCGGCAAGCATGAGCCAGCGCGTAAGCAGATCGGGCGGCGGTGAGCCGGCAAAGCCGCCCACATCCGCGCCGGCGAGCGAAAAGCCGCTCAGGCCAAGGTTAAGAAGCTGTGGTGTTGTCTGCCGGAGATGATTCCACGTAGATGAGTTATCGCCAGTCCAGGTGACGGCGTAGCGCTGGCCACCGGCAAAGCTGGCACGCGTCATCACGAAGGGTCGCTCATTCGGGCGCAGCGCAAGAACGCCATCATGCGTGGCGCGCGAGTTCTCCATGCCGTAGATGTTGTGAATCTCGGTGTGCGCAGCGGTGCGCGTAGCAAAGCCCGGCTCCTCAATGCGGTGTTGCACGTCGCCCGGCATAGTCTTGGCGGGATACACAAAGACAGCCGGCTCATTCATGTCGTTCCAGAAACCGGAGACACCGTCAGCAACGAGCTGCTTATAGAGCGTTCCCCACCAGGCGCGAGTCTGCTGTTGGGTAAAGTCTGGAAAAACGGACGGACCGGGCCAGACGGGACCGATGTAATCCTGCCCATTGCGCTTGACGAAGTGGTCGCCTGCCTTGCCAGTGTCATAGGGCGCATAGTTCTGGTTGGGCAGATACGCAACGTGCAGATCCGTGATGGTGATGAGATGGAATTGCTCAGCGGAGAGCGTATGCACCATATCCGCGAAGCCGGGAAAACGATCCTGATCGATGGTGAAGGGGCGATTCTTCTGCTGGAAGTCGATATCGAGCCAGATGGCGTCGGCAGGAATGCGGCCCGAGCGGAAGCGCGCAGCCACTTCCTCGGTCTCCTTGCGCGACATATAGCTGTAACGCGACTGCTGAAACCCCAGCGCCCATAGAGGAGGCAGCGGTGTGGGTCCGGTAAGCCAGGCCCAGGTGTTCAGGACGTGCTTTGGCTCCGGGCCATACAGCAGGTAGTAATCAAGCGGCCCCGCGGGCGCGGAGAATGTGTATCGGTCGTCGCGCTCGCGGCCAAAGTCGAAGAAGGTGCGATAGGTGTTGTCGAGGAAGACGCCGAGGGCGCGGCCCGCACGCATTTGGATGAAGAACGGGATTGATTTGTAGATAGGGTCCGTCGATTCCTGCCAGCCAAAGGTGTCGCTGTTCCACATGACAAAGGCTTCCCCCGCTCGGTCGAGGGGGCCGGGCTTATCACCGAGTCCGAAGAAGTGATCATCGCCGGTTTTAATTTTGGTTACACGGAATGCGCCTCCGTCCCAGGCAGCGGGTGCGGCGTCCTGCTGCAGGATGTTGCCATTGAGATCGGCGACGGTAAGTCGCCCATCTGCCGAAATGGTGACACGCAGAACCGGGGTACGAAATCCGCTCTCCTCGAGCGTAACTGGGAAGCGCGTTAACCGCGATGGAGGCAGCATGGCCCAGGAAGCATCTTCCGGCTGCCGGTCTGCCGGATAGATGCGCACGCGAAGAACGTCTGGCCGCAGAGCCTGTACGTTGAGGGTGACGCCGTTTACTGTCTTTACGATGCCAGTGGGTGAGCTTGGCGGCAAGACCTGCTGCGCCTGCACGCGAAGGCCTCCACCGAGGAAGACCGCGGCGGAGAGCGCAAATACTTTTTTACCGTTCAACATGGCGTCAGAGTGGAGATGTGGGCAGCTTCAGCGCAATGCAGAAAACTCCCTCAGTGTCTCATTTTGCAGTCAACAGATAAGGCTATTCTTTGCATCAGGTTAGGGGAGCCGCTGAACCGATTTTCTGAGCTGGCGCAGCTCTAACTTCGCCAGTGCAGATCGACAGGGCCATCCATGGAATGCTTCGGTGCAGCGCCGGCAGGGGTCTCAAGCCGCGCCTGCTTCAAAGCGAAATACCATTTAGCCGGCTTGTCGGCGTCGTCAATCAGCATCAGGCTGGGGTTGTGACGCAGGCCCTCGGCCTGCTGGATCATCGTCTCCTGGTCCTGGCGAACAAACTTGGCGCCGAAGAACTTGGCGATGGGCGTGACGAAAGGGACGCGATAGAAGACGTTCCAGGCACCAATCACATCAATACGGCAGGTAGAGCTGGTGACGGGCGTAATGGTAGTGAGCGAAGAAAACCACTTGTCGCCGCAGCGAATGGTCTCCGTGCGCCGGTTCGGCAGCACAAAGTCGATGGTGGTCTCAACGGGCTGGCCATAGACGCCAAGCAGTTTATATGGAGCCGAGTTGGCGCTGGGTGCATGCGCCGCCATCCGGAAGCCCTCCGGAATCGGCTCAAAGCGCTTGGTTTTCTCGCGGATGGAGTGGCGGCTGCGCCACCACCATGCCTGGTGCACAAAAGGCCCGTGCGCCGGATCCATAAGGCCAATAATGCCGTGATCCACGTTGCAGGGCAGGTCGGCTGAGAGATGCGCAGTGCGGAAACGAGGTCCAAATTTGGCGAGCTCTGGAACGGGTCTGTCCGGTGCAGCCAGCCTTCCGGATCCCGGCGCGGGAATGTAGACCCAGGCATGGCCGTCGCGCTCCTCGCAGGGGTACGCTGAGGCATAAATTCGCGTTGGGTCAAGCTTATCGTGGCTTGAAAGCGAGGGAATCTGCTCGCACTGCCCGCTGCACGGCTCAAACTCCCATCCATGGTATCGGCAAGTCAGGCGGTTGCCGTCAAACCAGCCCACGCTCAAGGGGATGCCGCGGTGCGGACAGCTGTCGCGCATGGCAAAGACGCGCCCGTCAGTGCGGCGGCCCAGTACCAGTGGGATATCAAGCAGCATGGCCGTCGCTAGTTTGCCTTTGCGGAACCCATCCGTGCGGAGCGCAGGATACCAGTCGTCATAAATGAGCGTAGCGGCCGGACCGAAAGCCGGGCCGGTCGCGGACTGGATGCTGGTAACTAGAGCCATCAAGAGAAAGATAGCAGCGCATCCGCGATCTTTGACATGCCACGCTTGAATTGGTAGCTTAATAGAAGGGTACTTGTGGCCAAACGGCTGCTTTCTTTGACTCTGGAACAGCCATTCGGTAGTTCCTTCCGCCACTTCCCTAAAGCGTCCCCGTCGTCTAGCCCGGCCTAGGACACCGCCCTTTCACGGCGATAACACGGGTTCGAATCCCGTCGGGGACGCCAATTAAATCAATCACTCAGAAGATATAACAACGGCAATACTTAAACTCACTTAAAGTAGCGTTGGCTGTGGAGTCGCCGGAATCGAAGCGGACCCCCAATGATGTCGCATGGCCAAGTTGCTTCAACCACTAACGCCTGAAGTGAAGGCCGCGCTCGTCAAGCTAAGCGCTCCTATCGAGTGAGAACGGAAGCACTCTCCGCGAGTGAGCCGCACGCATGCGAATTAAGGCGTATGCTTGAAACAGTAGTAGAGATTCGTTTCTCGCCTTTGGCAACCCAGGCTTTGCTTCGGACGAGCGCCGCGCCGTTCAAGCACGCAACCAAAAGACTGGAACTGCCATGCCCCTCATTAAAAAAGCTGATGTAAAGAACTATCTTGCAACCCGTCGCCAGCGGGCTCATCAAGGGCTTTCGACGAGCGTGCCAGATGCGACAGGGACTTCGGAAACTGGCGCGATCTCGACCAGGCCTGATTTTCCGAGCTCTGAGCCGTCGATATTTGCTGAAGGTTTCTTTGCGGAATGCTCGCCAGCTACAACGGTCGACCCTTCGGTCAAGCGTAGGGCCATCTCCGTCAGTTCCCAGGCGCCTGCAACATCAAAAAGCGCGCAAGCGTGAGGCTGCATTCCGTTTTCCTGCGCAAAGATTGCATTCTGCCGGATCATCTGGAGCCACTCCAGGAACCTGTTTGCGATAACTGGACCATGGTTCAGGAGATCGCCGCACCGGTCTTCGATTCCGTCATTCGTCAATCTGGATGGCACTTTATGTGGATCAATGGCGCCAGCGCCCGAAGGGGCTTCGGGACCACGCGGGAAAATGCGACCAGTCGAGCCCTGGGGCACGCGCTTCACGGGGTTAGACCGCGATTCAATGCGGCTGAGTTGGATTCAGTTCAGGTAACAAAGTACCCCGGCTTCTATGTTGCGAATGTCTCCGTGCAGCCGCGTCAGATCCAGCACCACACTTCGCTGGATACGCCCGCCGAAAGCCCGCGCAGATAATATCGCTGCTTCATCCGGTCGCGTAATTAGGCAAACATCAGCTGTTCCACCTGCCTTTTCCGCGAATTGCGGACTATCAGAACAACGTCGACCGAAACGAAAGCAGGACAAGATGCCTCCCCATGAAATGACAGACTCGGAAACGACTCATCCGGCGAAATCGTTTGCAAAGCCAGTTTCAACAGTGCATCAGCATAACGGCCCCCAGGCTCTGCAGTTTCCATTGCCTACACGCATTGCTTTTGTCGGGAATTATCTTCCGCGCGAGTGCGGCATCGCGACGTTTACGACCGATCTGTGCACCGCGCTTGCATCCGAATATGGTCAGCAGCGACTGTTCGCCATTCCCGTCAACGATCCCGGTTCAAGTTATGACTACCCTGAGCAAGTTCGCCTGGAACTGGAACAGGAAGAACTGGCCTCCTATGAACGAGCTGCGGATTTTCTAAATTTCAATGGCAATGACCTTGTCTGCCTGCAACACGAATACGGCATCTTTGGAGGAACTGCGGGCAGTTACATCCTGGCGCTGCTTCATAGATTGAAAATGCCGCTGGTCACCACGTTACATACTGTTCTGCGCACACCGGATGCGAATCAGCGCATGGTGCTGGAAGAGATTGCCAGGCTCTCCGATCGCCTCGTGGTGATGAGTGAACTGGCGGCTGAGATCCTGCGCGACGTGTATGCGGTTTCTGAAGAAAAGATCGACATCATTCCACATGGCGTGCCAGAGATGACTTTCATGGATCCCAACTATTTCAAGGATAGCTTTGGCACGGAAGGAAAATCCGTCCTTTTGACCTTTGGTCTTCTGTCTCCGAATAAAGGCATCGAGAACGTGATACGCGCTCTTCCCGCGATTCTGGCGAAGCATCCGAATGTGGTGTACATCGTTTCCGGAGTAACACATCCGCATATTAGGCGACGTGATGGAGAGCGTTATCGCGAAGAACTGACTGCGCTTGCTGAGCAACTAGGCGTCTCATCCCAGCTGATTTTCAATAACCGTTTTGTAAGCACCGAGGAACTGGTAGAGCACGTAGGCGGTGCGGATATCTATATCACGCCTTATCGGCAGGAGGCGCAGATTGTCTCTGGCACACTCGCCATCGCTCTGGGCGCCGGAAAAGCAATCATCTCCACGCCTTACTGGCATGCAAAGGAACTTCTCGCCGATAGACGAGGCGTGATTGTTCCCTTTGACAATCCTGAGTCGATTGCGACGGCGGTAATTGAACTCTTGGAGAATGACGCGGAACGTCATGCCATGCGCAAGCGTGCGTACCTCTATTCACGCGAAACGACCTGGCCGAAGACAGCGCGGGCTTATATGGCGAGCTTCCAGCGTGCACGCTTCGAGCGCAGTCTACGGCCACGGCCTGCGCAATTAGATGAGCCGGTGTCGAATACACCCGAGGATCTGCCTATGCTCAATACGGCGCACTTACTCAACATGACCGACGATACCGGCATGTTGCAACACGCAATTTTCTCCATTCCCAATACGCGCGAGGGTTATACGACCGACGACAACGCACGCGCGCTCATCGTGTCCACTCTTATGGATGAGAGTGCCAAACTCGAGCAAGTGGGTGAGCATCTCGGGCTTTCGCGTCGCTATCTGGCTTTTCTCTGGCTCGCGTTTCACTCTGACTCAGGCCGGTTCAGAAATTTTCTCGCCTACAACCGGAAATGGTTGGAAGATGTTGGTTCAGAAGACAGTCATGGGCGTGCGCTGTGGGCTTTGGGCACAGTGCTTGGCCATTCACAGGATGCGGGATTGCGCGGAGCAGCAGGCAGACTGTTTGAGGCTGCTATGCCGGTCGCTTTGACGTTCAGCAGTCCGCGCGCATGGGCATTCAGTATTCTCGGAACGCAGGCCTATCTGGACTGGTTTCCGGGCGACAGGGCCGTTCAGGGCGCGCGTAATAGGCTTGCCAATCAGCTGTTGAATATCTACGAGAAGAGTAGTAGTGCCACTTGGCCATGGTTCGAAAAGAGCCTGTCTTACTCGAATGCCAGGCTGTCACAGGCTCTTATTCTCGCGGGATGGCGAAGCGGGAACCAAAAGATGATCGCAGCAGGCATCGAGTCTCTGGAATGGCTCGTGGCTGTCCAGCATCAAGGCGACGAAGAGATTTTTGTGCCTATCGGCTCGAATGGATTTTTCACGGAGGGCAAAGAGAAGGCTCGCTTCGATCAACAACCTGTGGAAGCCTGCGCCACAATCTCTGCATGCCTTGAAACCTACAGGCTTACGCGCGAACTGCGTTGGCTTGAGCAAGCACAGCAAATCTTCCGCTGGTTTCTCGGAAAAAACGATTTGCAGATTCCGCTTTACGATGCTGCAACGGGCGGATGTCGAGATGGACTCCATCCTGACCGGGTGAATGAAAATCAGGGAGCCGAATCAACACTTTCGTTCCTGATGGCCCTCCTTGAAATGCAAGAGGAGAACGTCATAAACGCAGATGAACTTCATCAGGAAATGAGTGTCTCTCTTTGAGCCTGAACACTTCTCCAGCTATATCGCCCGATCCCATTGCTACGGAATCATTCAAACAAGGACGAGGCACAGATCAGCCTTTGTTTACGCGCCATTCCGGTAACCCGATCCTCAGCCGGGAAGACTGGCCTTATCCGATTAACAGCGTCTTCAATGCTGCCGCGGTGCAACTGCCGGATGGAGATACCCTCCTGCTTTGCAGGGTGGAAGACCGGACTGGCCTGTCGCATCTGTGCGCAGCCCGCTCAGCCAATGGAATTGATGGATGGCGCATCGATTCCGAGCCCACGCTGATGGCCAACCCGCGTGAATATCCTGAAGAAATCTGGGGCCTCGAAGATCCTCGCATTACATATGTTCCGGAATTAGGGCAGTATGCGATTGCATACACGTCCTTCGCACGAGGCGGCCCCGGAGTGTCGCTCGCACTCACCAAAGATTTCCGTAGCTTTGAGAGGTTTGGCGTCATCATGCCGCCTGAAGACAAGGATGCGGCTCTATTGCCTCGCAAGATCAACGGCTACTGGGCCATGATTCATCGGCCGGTGACGCCGACAGGCGCTCACATGTGGATCTCATACTCGCCCGATTTGCGGCACTGGGGAAGCCATAAAGTCATGCTGGAAGCACGGCGCGGCGGATGGTGGGATGCAAACAAGATCGGGCTATGCTCCCCGCCTATCGAGACGTCGAAAGGCTGGCTGACGATCTATCACGGAGTCCGCCAAACAGCTTCGGGAAGCATCTATCGCCTGGGCCTCGCGCTCTTCGACATCAATCAGCCGGAAATCTGCCTGCAGCGTGGCGACTCCTGGATCTTCGGACCGGAGGCCCCTTATGAGTGCAATGGCGATGTGAATAACGTTGTGTTCCCCTGTGGGCAGACAATCGGCGCTGATGGGGATACGATTCATCTCTATTACGGCGCGGCGGATTCCTGCATAGCGATGGCAACGGGCAGTATACGCGCTATGCTTGCATGGCTCGACCTACACTCTGGTTCAGAAAACTCGGGCCGGTAGTAGCCGCGCCGGATGGAGGGGAAAATGCGTGCAGCAAGTCGGCAACGACCTATGTGGTTACCGCAAATGATCTGGACCAAACATGAGTGTCCCAGTTGCAACTCGGTCAAATTCAAGGCGGCTGAGTTGCGCTCGTTCGACGGTTTACTCAGCATGTTTGCGCTGAGGCCTGTGCGCTGCGTGTTCTGCTGGAGACGATATTACTGGTTCGCCTTTCACGCGCCACACCCAGCCTGAGGCATTGCCGGAAATGTGGCACAGGGAACGCGTCTGTTTATCGATGGAAAGAAGAACCGCATGGAACCATTATCCAATCCCACATCGAATGATCTTTTGCTGCGCCTTTTGTCAGAGCACCCGCATGAAGCAATGAACTATACAGTGATCGCGCAAAGTGCGAACGAGGTGCAGGACATTCAAAATGCTCCGTCGGTGAGCATGGGACCATATCTGGTCTCGTCTGGGCAGACCCGCCTGCTGACCACTCTCAGCATCTATAGTCTGCGCGGCAGCAGCCGCGAACAGATGAGATTCCTTTACATGAATGTGACAGCGCTGCGCCTCTGGAAGGATATGGGCAAACAGCCAAACCAGATTGGCACACAGCATCGTCCGCCCCATGCTGCGTTACTCTCCTTGGGCGTGCCGTTCAGCGAGTAAGATTCAGTTGCGAAAAATGGACGTTCATCCATGCCCATAGCCTTGCGTTAAGCATCGCCTGTTTCAGCGGAGTGACTGCTTCAGGCTCTCCATATTTTGCGACTGGACGCGAATGATGCCTCTGCGTGGACTATCGATATCCGCAATCAGAAAAAACGCGATTGCGACCATAAAAGGCAAAACCGGGAACAATAGAGATCGACGGTCAAGAGCACGGTAGCCGGTCAGAATGCTGCAGGAGACTGCGAGAACGATCATCAGAATCCATGCGCCTGTGGGGAGCCGGTTCCACCAAGCCGCTTGTGTATAGCCCTGGCGGTTGAGCACATCGTTCATGCCGGCAACTGCCAATGCGGCAACAGGAGTCGGTTGCTCCCTGGCTGCACTTTGCACGGTTGACCACATCTCGTTCTGCAGCTTCGTGGTCTCTGCGGCAATCGAGTTAAGCTGCTCCTCATCTCGCACCGTATAGAACAACATGCGCTGATCCAGATATTGGACCAGCAACTGACGCACCCTCACAGCAGCGTCCCCCGGAAGCAGATCTGCGCGGGCGTACTCTGTTCCAATCGCGTTGGCCTCTTCTTCTTCATAATTCTTGCGCATGTCGTATCGGGTCACCGCCATTGAAAAGGCGAACCCGATGATCAGGGCCAGCATGGTCAGACTTGAGCCCACTACGAAGTCAAGGTCCTGTCGTTCGCTTTCTTTAACGGGCCTGATCCGCCCCAGCAGATATGCGCCAATGAGCACTGAAAGCCAGAACCCAACAAGCGAAAGAGCAAAAACCAAAACTGGATAGCGCATGAGCATGATTCATTTTGCCTCATCAGACAAGCAGCCTGACAGGAATTTGTCAGCAGCGGCTAACGAGTGACCGCCTTATGCCACGATCTTGAGCAGCAGCTTCAGCAGGTCTCCCAAAGGCATCACTGTCAATAAGAGCGGAACCATGGGGAGAAGGCTAGCCACCACGAGATGGAGCAAATCGAGAGGATCAATCGGAATCGGCTTCATCTTCTGGATGATGCTGAAACTGTTGCCGAGATCGGCGAGCGATTGTATATCTCCAGTGCCCAGCAAAGCCTCATGATCAGGGTTCTCGCCCTCAATCCATTTCTTATGAAATGAACCTGTATATGTGGTTGCCAATGTTCCATATTCATAGAGCCCGCGGCGCTTGGTACGTAGAAGCGTGCCGGCGAACACCACAAGTGGGCCGGCGAAAATAACCAGGACTACAAGTGCATAAGTTGCAACAGCAGGCACAAAGTTCTTGAGTGGAACTTTGTCGTACACAATGTCATTTGCGAGAACACCTGCGGCTGCAATGGAAAAGGCGAACAGCAAAATTCCAAAGAAGCGCTGTGTTTCGCCTACAAAGCCCAAGCCGCCGGCTGCGTCAGGATGCGTCGGAAACAGCTGTAGATCGAGGCTGCGAACACGCGCAAGAAATTGAAACCAGAGAAAGACTCTCCAGAACCAACGCAACAGCAGAAATTGAAGGAGAGGCGCACATAATCCTACAAGCCACCAGCCGGCTAGGGTAAGCGTAGAGCCATGATCTGTGCGAGAGGCGTACCATGTGTCGACATGAACCGCTGTTGTTATGAACGATGTGATCGAGAAACAATAAGCGAGCACCGCCAGTACGATTTCAGCAACAATGGAATCCCTTGAACGCAGTCCATCTCCTATGAACTGGTCGAAACGTTGATAATCCTTTTCGATGACCAGGCCCGAGCTGACGAAATGCACAGCAGCGTCTGCGATCCGTGGCCCAAGAATGTTTTCCGCAAGCATCAATATAGGGATCGAGAGAAGAAACCTGGTATATGTGCTGAAATCGCGCATGAAGGGGACAGGCACAGACCGTCCGAATGCCCGGTGCTGCAGCGCCGCTAACAGAAACAGTGGCAGCCAGGTAATAAGCGCAGCCAGGAGTGCTCTTCTCTTGACTCGAGTGCCATTTTGCTTGATAAGGCCAAAGCGCTTCTGAAGATTGAAGAACGGGCCGCCCTCCATGAGTAGAAACGGCTGAGATGGAATGCCAACCTGATCCATGTTTCCTCCGGCCTTCGATGGTGCTCATTATCAAAGCTGCCGCTCTTCTGCTACTTTCCCATCATCGCCTGCACTTGACGATCATCCTTTACTGCCCTTACAAGTGCCGCATGATCGAGCTCAGTCTGGTTGCCATAAGCCTCGGCCCACTTCGCGAGCGCCTCATCTAAAGTCGCCGACTTGCCACAGTACGCTGCAATCTGCGCCACACCTGCCACGCGAGCATGGGCGCGCGCCAAGATCGCGCCGCAGGCCCAGGCATAAAAATTGAAGGAGCTACCTGTGAGCCATTCAATAGGAATGGAAGCTTTGAGATTCTTCATTTGCCTGACGTAATACGGAACAGACCCAATTTGGGTCCAGCCCAACATCACATCCGTGGAAGCCTGCAGGACGTGCTGCCCTGTAACCACTCTTCTTCCCTGATGAACCGTTTCTTCGCGTGGGAGCGCAGGGACAAACGCTGCATGCACAGGGACGATTGCTTCTTTCACCTGCAGAAAGAGAGGGTCATTGTCTCCATTACCCAGCAACAGAACCAGATAGGCGCGTGTACCTACGCTTCCCACTCCAACTACTCGATGTGCAACAGCAACCACCCTGTACCTGGTAAGCATGAGCTGGCGCTCGCGCGGAAGAGTATGCGCATATTCCATCAAGGCCTCTTCTACAACCTTATGAGTCTTCGCATCAACATGAGTAAGAACCGGCGGATCTTCCCGAAATGTCCAATGACCGTCTTTTTCCCGCGTTGCCATCTTGCTGAGAAGAGCCGCGTTCGTCTGCTGATTCGCTTTTGCTAAAACCTTGCTGAACACAGCTCGCGATTTTGCGTCGACCTTAACCAGGGGATTCTCGCGGCCTGGATACGCGTGCAGATACCACGTTTCCAGAACACCCATGGTCTGCAGGCGGTTCATGTTAAAGCGATAGCCGCGCGCGCAGCGCTTCACTGCCATGTCTCGCTCGAATCTGTTCATGCCATTTTCGCGTGCAGCCAGGTTTACGCTTGCCGTCAACCGCTTCAGATCCCATTCCCACGGACCTATGGTGGTTTCGTCGAAATCATTCAGGTCGAAGACAACATCCCTTTGTGGAGTGCCATAGAAACCGAAATTATTCAAATGGGCATCTCCGTCAATGACGACATGAATGCCTGTCGATGGCGTCTTTGATAAATCGTGTGCCATCACGGCCGCTGCGCCGCGATAAAACGCGAATGGCGAAGCCGCCATGCGCGCCATACGCAGCGGGATTAAGTGAGGCTGGCGTCCTTTGTTCGTCGCCATCACAATTTCCACGGCGCCCGGATGATCCCGATGACGCGACCAGGAGCCATGAGCTTCCCGTGGAACCTTGGTTCGAAGCGCCTTACCCGCAGTGCGGCGTTCATCCAGCGGCAGCTCTCCGCGAAAGAGGGGTAGTTCGTTCGTTTGTTTTCTGAGCGTTTCTTTGGTTTCGGAAGTAGTCGTCGACTTCTTGCGTACAGGGCTGGGCACTCTGTTCCTCCCAATGGCGTTAACCTGCTCGCGATTCATACATGCATGATGGACAGCGGGAGCTAGATCCCTTACTCCATCTTTTGCAGACTGAAGCGGCCATCGTCATGAAAGTGAGCGCGATGGATCCAGGTAAAGACATTGAAATTCAAATTGATACGCAGCGGCACTGTCACAGTTGACAGTATTCGTCGGGGGTGAAACTCCCTAATCTTGGGTCCACCGGCAGTTTGCAGGCTGGACTGTCCACACTTCACTTTCTGATCCGGATGTGGCAAGCTCTCCGGGAATATGTTGGCGGTTCGCCGCTCCACAATCAGCCTCATGCTTTCAGCAGGCCTCGAAGAGGCAGCTCCCACCGGGATTTGATTATTTTCTGGATTTAACGGTAGTGAAACTAACACTTCTGCAGCCATTCTTTGACAAGACAGATTTAGAGGTTGTCGAATAGCAGCCCGACATCCTGCAACGTTCATGCAGCTATATCTCGCCCAAGCCCCGCAATGGAGGTCTGGAAATGACGAATCAGGATGAGAAGCTCACGCCGTTCACCTATGTTGAAGTCGCCGAACAGAAACGACTGAACGAGGCCCGCGAAAAGAACGTTCCGTGGAAGAAGTGGGGTCCGTATCTGAGTGAGAGACAGTGGGGCACGGTCCGGGAAGACTACAGCAAGGACGGCAACGCATGGGATTATTTCACCCATGATCAGGCGAGGTCACGCGCTTATCGTTGGGGTGAAGACGGCATGGCTGGCTTCTCCGATGACAAGCAGCAGCTCTGCTTCTGCCTGTCGCTTTGGAACGGCAAGGATCCAATTCTCAAAGAGCGCATGTTTGGTGTCACCAACAGTGAGTCGAATCACGGCGAGGACGTGAAGGAGTATTACTTCTACATCGACAGCACGCCGACGCACTCGTATATGAAGTATCTCTATAAGTATCCACAGAGTGCGTATCCATATCGCGATCTGGTGGAGACCAATCGCGGGCGATCGCGTGAAGAGTTCGAGTACGAGCTGCTGGACACGGGTATCTTTGACGAGGATCGTTACTTCGATGTGTTCGTGGAATACGCCAAGGGCAATCCTGAAGATACGTTGGTGCGCATCACTATTCACAATCGCGGGCCGGCAGACGCACCGCTTCATCTGCTGCCCACATTGTGGTTTCGCAATACGTGGGCCTGGGACCAGGACGTGCAGAAGCCTCTGCTTGGGCAGATAGACGAGACAAAGATCCACGCCTTCCACAGCGATCTTGGAGAGTACACGCTTCAGTGTGAAGGAGCCGGGGAACTGCTCTTCACAGAAAATGAAACCAATAACAAAAAACTCTGGGGCCAGCCGAATCCGACGCCGTATGTGAAGGACGCGTTTCATCGCTACGTGGTTTCCGGTGAAACCGCCGCGGTGAATCCATCGAAGACAGGTACAAAGGCCGCAGCCCACTATCAACTCACTATTCCGGCCGGAGGCAGCAAGGTGGTCCGCTTGAGGCTGAGCGCAAGGCCGGACGGGTTCGATGACTTTGACACGATCTTCGAAGAACGCATGGCAGATGCAAACGAATTTTACGACCGCATTACTCCGGCAAATCTAAGCGAGGATGAGCGCCGCGTGCATCGTCAGGCGCTCGCGGGGATGTTGTGGTCAAAGCAGTATTACTACTTCGATCTTGACCGTTGGCTTACCGAACACAACGCACATCCGCTCACGGGCACGGGACAGACCGACGGCAGAAACTCCGCCTGGTTTCACATGCTCAACAGCGATGTGATTTCAATGCCGGACAAGTGGGAGTATCCGTGGTACGCCGCCTGGGACCTCGCATTTCACACGATTTCGCTCTCCCTGGTGGACTTTGATTTTGCGAAAGAGCAGTTACTTCTGATGTTGCGCAATCTTTACGCGCATCCAAACGGCCAGATTCCGGCGTACGAATGGAACTTCAGTGACGTGAACCCGCCGGTCCATGCATGGGCAACGCTGTTCCTCTATAGGATCGAGTCGGAACTGGGACGCTCTGATTTCCGCTTCCTCGAACGCTCGTTCCAGGGGCTGATGCTGAACTTCAACTGGTGGGCCAACCGCAAAGATCCCGAAGGACGCAATGTCTTCGCCGGCGGCTTCCTCGGGCTCGATAACATAGGCATCTTTGATCGCAGCTCACCGCTGCCGACCGGCGGTCATCTGGATCAAGCCGACGGCACCGCATGGATGGCTTTTTATTGCCAATGCATGCTGGAGATCGCGCTGGTTCTGACGGAATACGACCCGATGTATGAGGAGATTGCCTACCGCTTTCTGGAGCAGTTTATCTGGATTGCGTACGCGATGGACCGCATCGGTGCTTGCAAAGATGAGATGTGGGATTCCGAAGATAAATTTTTCTATGATCTTCTGCATTTCCCGGACGGCGATGTAATGCGACTCAAAATCCGCTCGATGGTTGGGTTATTGCCGCTCTGTGCATCGACTGTACTCGAACATGACACGATAAGTAATCATCCGCGGATATTGGAACTGGTAAATCTATTTCGCAAGCGCCACCCCGAGGTACTTGAAAAAATCGCTTCCGCAGAAGACTTCGCAAAAGGCGGTTACGTGGGACGGCGGCTCCTCACCACATGCAACAGGGAGAAGCTGACCAGCGTTCTGGGTTACATGCTCGATGAGAACGAGTTCCTCAGCCCTTACGGCATTCGCTCTCTCTCGAAATACCATCTGGAACACCCTTTTGTAATGCACGTCGGCGGACAGGAATTCAAGGTGCAATATCTGCCTGCCGAATCGAACACGGCAATGTTCGGCGGCAACTCGAACTGGCGTGGGCCCGTCTGGATGCCGGTAAACGGCTTGATCATTCGTGGACTGCTGCAGATGTATCCATTTTATGGACCGGATTTCAAGGTCGAGTGTCCAACCGGGTCCGGCAACTACATGACGCTGTTTGAAGTGGCAAAAGAAATCTCGAACAGGTTATCGAAGATCTTTCTGCGCGATGAAAATGGAAAGCGTCCGGTATATGGTGGATCAAAGAAGTTTCAAGAGGATCCGTACTGGAAGGACTACATCCTGTTTTATGAGTACTTCCACGGAGATAACGGCGCGGGCCTGGGCGCCAGTCATCAGACGGGCTGGACTGGCCTGATTGCCCGGAACCTCGATCTGTTTGCGCGGCTTAATCCAGAAGCTTTACTGAAGGCACCAAAAAATATCTTGGCTGATATGGCGCGGCAAGAAGTAGCAGGTGCATGAGTGATATAGGCTGGCTAATTCGGGCGCCCGAGCCAGCTATATTGCCATGCAATTGAAACGTCCTGATAGTCTCCGCCGAATCGGACATAAGTTCCGTCGCTGTAACTGAACTTGAGAGATTGATGTTTGCTGATGGGCACAGCTGCGGTAGCTCCAAGCCGGGAGTTGGCCTGCAAGGACGTTGGCGTTGCAACTCCATTCAGGCTGGTCTCTCCGCCGTACCAATAATTACCGTCAATCGAGAGCCAAAGATGGGACTTTACGTCGTAGCTAAGATGCAATTCAGTTGCCCCCATAGGCTTTTCCGTTTGCTGATTACGCCCTGGAAACAGCGGATCGTTGGAGTAAAAATTGCGATTGGCCGTAAAGAACCATACTGCGCCGTATGCATCCAACACCCAATGCGTCCAGCGTCGAGAAAGTCCTATCTCCGGCTTGAACGCCCATCGGTTATTGCCTGTATTCACCAGTCGCGACGGATCATACTGCCCCGTCGGGGTTTGTACGGTTAAGCTTGCCCCAACGAGTGTCTTTTGTCGCCACCTGGAATATTCCTGCACGTCCATTGCAGGGGCGCCCGCAAGATTGACCGAAACACGCACAGTCGCTGGGGCCAGCCCGGATCTATAGATTTCCTGTTCCTGTCCGTTTATCTCCGCCTGAAAATGCCCGATGCTATATGGCACAGATACATTGATATTTGTTGACCTCCCGAATAAGGACATCGTGTGGAAATAGCTGACGATCTCAGTGCTGATTCTGCCTTCCGAGTTTGATATGGGTAGTGTGGGATCGAAAACAATATTTCCATCCTGAAATGAATAGGTGAGCGTGAGCGCGTTGGAATGAACCGGAACGATCACATAAGCTCGCGGACTTAGTCCTTGCGCCCTGCAAAAGTGACTTGCGCCGCAGAGTCCTATCAACAGAACCGCGCTGCAGGCTCTCAATAAGCTACGTATCATTACTGTTTCTGTTGCTCCGGCGCTAAGTTGTCAATGAGAAGCTATCTACTCTGCATCATCCAGCGAAGGCGCCTACTCTTCTATAGCCTATTGTGCTGGCGGAAAGATCGTCTTCCAGTCATTTTTCATATCCACAACCGTCCATCTCTTCGCGTTAGCTTCATCGAGGGCTTTATCGAGACGTCCAACGCTGGATTTTCGGTCATAGGCATATTCGCGAACTGCATCTGTGTGATGAACGAGGAGCATGAAGCGAAGTCCGTCGCCCTCTGCCGTCCACTCAAGCATTTGCTGGTCGCCATCGGAGTTGCCGAAGGCAGCGATCGGACGTCGACCGATGAACTGGTTAATCCCCACTGGTTTACCTGGACCATCGTCAATAAAATTGATATCCGGCAACCGCATCAGATCTAACTTTCCATCTACCATCTCAAACTTTGTCTTAATTGAGCTGCCAACCACCTGCTCTGGCGGGATCCCGTATATCTTCTCTGTCCATGGCCGCATAAACTCAACGCCGCCGCCAGAGACAATGTAGGTCTTGAAGCCGTTGGCGCGGAGATAGGCCAGCAGCTCAAGCATTGGCTGGTAAACGCACTCCGTGTAAGATCGCTTGAATTTGGGATGCTGAGCCGTGGCGAGCCAGTCGGCTACGATCTTCTGAAACTGCTCGACAGTCACGCCAGCATGCGTTGCCGCCATCAGTTCAATTAAGCCCTTTTCGCCCGTCGCAGCCACTGCTTTGATATCGCCTTCAAGAACGCCCTTGAACGGCTGAGTAGTCTTCCACGCAGGATGCTTGGGAGCAAGATCTTTCACCCGCGCAATAACAAAAGCAAGCTGGGTGTACATGGGTTGCTCCACCCAGAGCGTGCCGTCGTTGTCGAAGGTAGCAATACGCTGATCGACCGGAACAAAATCGGGAGTGTTTTCTGCAGTCACTCTTTGGACGAAAGCGGTAATGGCTTTCCTTGGAGTGGTGTCGTTCCATGACGGCAGAGGGTCAGCTTGCGCGTGGAGTGCCATCGAGACCATGGCAAAGAAGACAAACACGCATAAACCGCGTAGGCCGTGTTTCAATTTGGACATTGGTTTCTCCGATCGACGAAAGCCTGAAGAGCACTTCTCGAATTACAAGCCGAAGGAATTGTCCTCAGTGTGTGACACAAGATCACTACTAAATAGGTAGTGTCGGATTGCGAAGGCATCCCCTGCAACTGTCAGTTGTTACAGAGGCGTATTTCGCGGTGCCGTCAGCCCGCATCCCAGGCACATAATATTTCTGTACGAGTTTCCGTTAATCGCACACAACTCCCTCCCCATAGGAGCAACCAGATGATCGTCGTCGATGAAATTGCTGACCTTCCAACTTCCTACGGACAGATGCGTACGCATATCGTGCGGCCTGCTGCGCCAGGCCGTTATCCGGGGGTCATTTTGTATTCGGAGATCTTCCAGATCACAAATCCGGTTCATCGCATCGCCGCACAGCTTGCGGGCCATGGCTACATCGTCGCTGCGCCGGAGATTTATCACGAGTTTGAAGCCCCCGGAACTGTTCTCCAGTACGACCAGGCAGGCTCCGATCGCGGCAATGCGCTGAAAACGGAAAAAGAGCTGGCTAGCTATGATGCCGACGCCCGTGCCGTACTCGATTATCTAAAGTCGCGTGCCGATTGCACCGGGCAGCTTGGTGCAATCGGTATCTGCATTGGCGGCCATCTGGCTTTTCGCGCCGCATTTCAGCCCGATGTGCGCGGCACTGTCTGCTTCTACGCCACTGACATTCATAAGCAAGGCCTGGGCAAAGGCGCGAACGACGATTCGCTTCAACGCGCCAATGAGATCTCGGGCGAGCTGCTCATGGTCTGGGGACGACAGGACCCGCATATCCCGCTTGAGGGCCGCACGAAGATTCTCAGCCGCCTCAACGAGATGGGCACGCGCTTGAGCTGGCATGAAGTAAATGGCGCGCATGCTTTTCTGCGTGACGAAGGTCCGCGCTACGATCCAGAGCTGGCCCGCAGCTGTTTCGGTCTTGCGCTCGATCTCTTCCATCGCAAGCTTCACTTCGGCGACGATCTCACAACCAACTGAATTGCGTGGTTCCAGCCAACAACTCCGTGTCAGAATCGGAAGAAAGTCTCCACATTAATAATCCGGTTTGCGGAACTATTGCCATTCGTGCTGGCCAATGCTGTGGACTCACCAAACAGCGATGAGCCCAGCACGCCCACCGGCGGCGCAAAGTTCGGATGATTGAAAATGTTCTGCGCGGAAACGCCGAAACCCAGCGTGTACTTGCGCTCAATCTCCTTCTTCTCCGGCTTGGCAGGCGGCTTGGTGCCGGCGCTTGCAGTCGTCGCAGCAGCCGGCGCCGGCGGCGCGGGATCTTCCGGCAGTGCGGGGCCGAAAGTAAATCTGCGGCTCAGGCGCAGATTGGCGACAATCATCCCCGGCCCTTTGCCGTAGTTGATGGGAATGATCTTTTGCCCGGCGATTGGATCGGCGTCAAAGGTGCCCCACTTAGTCACATAGACGCTTGATCGCGTAAGGTCCGTGGCAAAGGCAGGCCGGTCGTTGAACTGCGTATCGCCGTTCAAATCCTCGCCCACCACAATATTGAACGGCGAGCTAGACTGATACATGAGGAACGGATTGATGGAGAAGTGACCGGGCAGCCGCGTATAGCCGCCGATGAACGCGCGGTTGCGAATATCGTACGAGGCGCGCCCCCAGTCCGCATGGATGTCGTATTGGTTGGATGGAAAGCTGGTGAGGCCTGAGGTGTCGGCCTGGGCCTTGCTGATGGTGTAGTAACCCCACAGGCCGGTCTTCTTGGTATTAAAGCTGCCGTTAATACTCAAGCGATCGCGCGCCGAGTCTCCCTGCGAGTTGTATTGATAGATATTTTGATCTGTGCCCAGCGGGCGTTCGCCACTCGTAGGATCGTCTGGATTGTAGGTTCCCGGCAGAGGCGCGTTGATGTTGCGCGTGACAAACAGATGATCGCCGCGCGAGTAAAGATAGTTGGCTGACAGCGAGACGTGCTTGCCGATGTTCTTATCCACACCAAGCCCCGCGATGAACAGGTAAGGTGCGCGCAGGTCTGGGTTGATCGAAAAGATCGTAGGCGCGTTTTGTGAGCCTCCGCTGCATGTCGTTGGAGGCTGATTCGACGTGCAGGTACCGGGATAGAAATCCGGGTCATTGACTGAGACCGCAGTCTGCGTAACGCCATTCTGCCGCTCCGCCTGCAGCAGGCCTGTCGAGGTGAAGCGCTGATAGAAGAATCCCGAGCCGGCGCGAATCACTGCTCGCGGAGGCTTATTCTGACCACCCGGAACTGACCACGCAACCCCAAGCCGCGGCCCGAAGTCGGCATGATCATGCATCCCCGTCTGCGTTTCAAAGCGCATCCCCGGGCTGAGGATTACGCTGGGAATAATCTTCCAGTTATCTTCGGCAAAGATGCCTGCATCCGCCATGTTTACCACGATGCTCGGATTCCCCATGGTCTGTGAAAACAGGCTGGCTCCTCCGCCCGCTGCACGAATCTGCGCCGGTGTCGGGCAGTTTTGCGGGTTCACCGTGCACTCCTGCATGGCCTGTTCTGTAATTTGATATGCCGCCAGTGAGGCAAAGGTAAACTGTCCGTTGTAATTCGCCGTAGAGTAATTCGAATCGCGAATCACGCGCAGCCGTCCGCCGACTGTGATGTCATGCGGGCCGTGGTTGACCCGCAGCACATCCTGAAATTCGTAGTGATCCTGCGCATCCCGGTTGATGCCGGTGTTGTTGCCGCCGCCGGTAAAAGCTCCGGCCACCACCAGCGTCGTGTCTGTCGACTGCGGGGTCTGGTTGTTGCGGTCGCGAATGTATTGAAAGCGCACTTCATTGAGAACTGCGGGACTCCATGCCTGCGAGTCGGTCACCTGCAGCACCTGCTCCGTCTGCGTACTGTTAAACGCCTGTGAGGCAAGCTGGAACTGGCCCACACCGGAGTTCTGAGCCGTGCTGCGGTCCAGCATGTAGCGCACGCTCAGCGTGTGAACCTTACCCCACTGCCAGTCAAAGCGCGGCGTTACAAAAATGCCGGAGCCGGGCGTGCTGACGGCCTGCGTAAACGGTTCAGGAGTTAGCGTGGCTTCATCCAGAATCTCCGCGTTCACAACAGAAACGTTGATCGCCTGACGATGCCAGATGCTGAAAAAATATGAGGCGTTTTTGGTGACCGGTCCGTTCACGTCGCTATCGAACTGGTAGGTGTAATACCCCGGCTGCTCCTGGACAAAAGGATTCTTCCCGTTCCACGGCGAGTCATTACCCTGCATCCAGTACTCGCCATGCAGCTTATCCGCGCCCGGTTTGGTAAGAATCTCAATGCGGCCAAATCCTAGCGAGTCATACTGTGCCGAGTAGGGATTCTGATTGATGCGAATCTCGCGGATTGCCGATTTTGGCGGCAGCTTCGTGGCAGTAAATCCATCCACATAAAACTGCGTCCCCGTCTCCGCATCCGCTCCTGCCATGCCCTGCAATTGCGTCGATAGCTCGTCGGGATCATCGGAGAGCGCGCGCAGATCTTCGCCCTTCAACACAATCGCGCCGCCATTCTTCTCCGGGCTCGCATCCAGCGTATCTGCGGAAACTGTCACGGATTGCTGATCCGCTTCAATCGCCAGCGTCATCGTAAGCGTGAACGCAGCGCCTGCCGTTACACGCACGCCTTCTTTGTGCGCCGGATGAAAATTGGGCGCCTGCGCCTCAATCACATACATGCCCGGCGCAAGCTGTGAAAAGGAATAATGCCCCACGCCGTCAGATGTTGTTTTTAACGGCGCATGCCCCGCGCGCATAGCGGTTACGGCGGCTTGTGGAATTACAGCTCCGGTCGGGTCGGCAACGGTGCCGTTGATGCTGCCCGATGCGCCTATTGCTGCGGTCTGCCCATAGGCCAAACATTGGGTCGCGGCTAAGAGAACTCCAACAACGAACAAACGAATACTGCTGCAGAGAGAAAAGCAAAAATTGTGCATAAAAATACCGTCTACTCAGTTGAGCGAATGAATGACTGATGCTATCGGTGCGACACAAGGACCAAAGAGGGGTAAGGAATCATCTGCTGCACTTCTTTCCCCTTGCGCAACAATACGATTCCGTTTATAAGACGGATGAAACTGGCATTTCGCTCTATAAAAGTTCTGGATTGTGTTGTCCCACAATCTGGGTTCGCGGCGTTTGTAGCGCAGGCAACAGCTTTCCTGTTTGCCGAATCTTATGGACGCAACGGAGGAGAAATCCTCCAAAGGAGGGAGCAGCCAATGTTTGATGAAGGAATCCGCGAGGTTCGTTCGGATGACCGCGGGAGCTCAATACTCAAGGAGATTATTGAGAACGGAGGGCCGGGGAAACCAGGCTAATCCGAATTCTCGATGATCGAAGCGGGTAACTGATCCATCCGAATCAGTTCTCCACAACTCGGCAGGGCGGCTCCATGGGGCCGCCCCTTTAATTTGTCTATATGGGTGCGCAGTTAATTCTGCGGCTTCGGCTGGGCCGAACTTCCAGACCCGGAAGGCGATCCACTATCCGGCTGTGCGGGCTTGGCCGCAGGCTTCCGCTTGACCGCAGGCTTCTTCGCCGCGGGTGCGGGGCAGGCTGGCGGAGGCGGAGCTGTCGCCACAGCGTGCGCGGCGGCATCCTGCTGCACTTTGATCTTCGTTTCAAGATCGCCGATGTGCGTCTCTTGCACCTTCGATGCCTGCTCAAGGCGGTCATAGAGTGAGCGGTTGGCTGCCGCCATTCCGTTCATTGTGTCCTGGATCTTTGCCGCCTGGTCTGCGGGAGCGGCAATGCGAGCAGCGTCCAGCACGCGCAGTGAAACATCGTAAAGCGCAGCGAAGTTTTGTGCCAGCGGTAGTGCCGCTCCGATTCGCGTCGGCGCGGCGTCAGCATTTTTTAGCAGATCGGGCATCTTCTGGTTCAGGTCATCCACAATAGAAGCGGTATCGTGCTCAGCCTCGGTGCGCACGTTGCCGCCCTTCCATTTATCGAGCTTAAGGTCAGCCAGCGTTGCATACAGAGTGGCAAGCGACGGCTTAAGCAACTCGGTGTATGAAGTAAGCGCGGGTGCCGGGGCGGGTGATGCCGATGCCGCGGCGGATGCAGGAGCTGAAGCGGGCGCAGCAGGCCCCGTTTGGCCCGTTACCAGAGGTGCCAGCGATAGAGCAAAAGCGAAAAAAAGAAGCGCCGTAGCGCGAAGAAAAGACATTCAAGTGACTCCCGGAATCTAAATAGGTCTAAACACCTAGTGACACAAATACTTGGAGACTTAGATGAGCCTCGAGGTAACAAGGTTGCGGGGTACGGATGTTCCGTCGCGTAATCTTTCCACGATGCGGGCCATTCAATCCCTTAAAGCCGTCCTTATACAATGTCCTTCGAGCGCATACATTTAGCGCTGACGAAAGCTGACATCGCATGATCAATTTGCAGGGAAGAATCGCGCTCGTCACCGGCGCATCGCAGGGAATCGGCCGCGCCGTGGCCATCGAACTCGCCCGCCTGGGCGCAACTGTGGCTCTCGCGGCGCGCAATGAGGCCAAACTCGCCGAAGCTGTCGCGGAAATCGAAAGCGCCGGAGGCCAAGCCGCCGCCTTGTCGCTCGACGTTGCAAGCGAAGACTCCATCAAATCCGGCGCAAAAGCCATCCTCGAGCGCTACGGTAAGGTCGAAATCCTCGTCAACAACGCAGGCATCACTCGCGACACACTCGTCCTGCGCATGAAGCGCGATGACTGGGATTCGGTTCTCGCCACAAATCTCACCGGCGCATTCTTGCTCACCCAGGCCCTGCTCAGCCCCATGCTTCGCAACCGCTGGGGCCGCATCATCAACATCACATCGGTCGTAGGCCGCACCGGCCAGGCCGGCCAGGTCAACTACGCAGCCTCCAAAGCGGGGCTCATCGGCATCACCCGCTCACTCGCGCGCGAAGTAGCCTCTCGCGGCATCACCGTCAACGCCGTCGCTCCCGGATATATCGAAACCGCCATGACCTCTATACTGGATGAAAAGGTCCGCCAAGCCATGCTCACGCAGATTCCCCTCGGCCGCGCCGGTACCGACAAGGACATCGCGCAGTCCGTCGCCTTCCTCGCCTCGGACGCTGCCGCCTACATCACCGGCCACGTCCTCGACGTCAACGGCGGCATGTTCATGGGTTAAGCAAAAAGCAAAGGCCTATCACCGCGCTGGACTTCGGGCGCAACGACAGGCCTTTACTGTTCGAAGGGGTTTTACTTCGCCTTCGTGTGCTGAATCATGATCTTCGTCTTGCTATCCTGCCCGTTATTGCCCGTGACCGTCACGTTGACTCTCTCTTTGTCGCTAACCCTGTGGACAATCATGGCGGTCCCTCCCATGTTGAAATCGGTGGCTCCGCTGCCGAACTTGTCCTTATAGAACGCCTCAACCTTCGAAACAGGATCAGGGGTCAGATAGACTGCCGTGACGATTGAAGCAGCGGCCACGTCCATCTTCGATCCGCCATCGGTCGGTGTCGCGCCAGGGTAAATGTCAGTGCCGAGGTCGGCTGCCGTGAAGGTTGCTGAGTTGGTGCTCGTTACGGTAGTGCCCAGGATACTGGTCGTGGTCTTGCCGTTCTCCGTGTGCGAAATCGAGTGCGCAATGCGATAGCAGCCGTAGGCAAACACTCCGACAATGAGAACCATCACCAGGGCAATCACGCCGAGGATAATGAGGATGATCTTGAGCGCGCCGCCGGATTTGGGCGCCGGTGCGGGTACAGGAGCGGGAGTAGCCAAAGATATTCTCCTTTTTTTGCAGCTTTCAATAGTGCTCCGAGGATTCGAAGCGCATCTTTCCGGGGAAAAAACTCGCTGCCACTATACCGCACAAGCCGCCGAATCCACGCGCGAATTCTTCGCTGCAAAAGAAAAGGGCGTCCGCGGTTACGGACGCCCTTAAGTTGATGCCCAATCAGAACGAGGAATCAGCTACCTGTAAACATGCGGAAGACCCAGAACAGCAGACCTGAAAGCAGCGCAGCGGCAGGAAGCGTAAAGACCCATGCAGCCGCAATGTTCCGGATCGTCGAAAGCTGCAGACCGCTCTTGTTCGCCGCCATCGTGCCCGCAATGCCCGAACTCAGCACATGCGTGGTACTCACGGGCAGCCCGCCAAAGTCGGCAAGAGCAATGGTCGAAGCAGCCATAAGCTCGGCCACAGCGCCCTGCCCATAAGTCAGGTGCTCTTTGCCGATCTTCTCGCCTACCGTTACCACAATGCGCTTCCAGCCCACCATCGTGCCCAGGCCCAGCGCCAGCGCAACAGCTACCTTCACCCATGTCGGAATGAACTTGGTAGCCGTATCCAGCTTTTTCTTGTAGTTGTCCAGGCCCGCTTGCTCATCCGCACTGAAACTGACCGCGTGGTTCTTGGCCATCACTCGCAGCGTCTCGCTCGTTACATAGAATCCGTTGCGCACGTTGGTCTGCTGGTTGGCCGGAACGCTCTTGTAATCGTGATAAGCGTTCACATCGCCTTCCAGGTTCTGAACTTCCATCCGCAGCGCCGTCAGCGTAGCAGGCGTGAACTTCTTGGTCTTCAGGTAATCCGTCAGTTCGGCTGCGGGGTCGCCCACCGTCGCATTCTTGTCAGAGTGCACGTCAATGATGGAAACCGCCCGTTCGCTGGCTGCAAAGAAGTCCTGGATGTCTCGTGCGCTCACCGCATGGTTCAGAGCGTATGCAGTCGGCACCGTGCCGATCAGGATCAGCATGATCAGGCCCATACCCTTCTGGCCGTCATTCGATCCGTGGAAGAAGCTGACCAGCGTACAGGTAATCACCAGCAGGATGCGAATCGGGAAAGGCGGCGGCGTATTATCCTTCGGAGACTCGTAAAGTGCGGGGTACTTGACGGTCGCTTTCGAAACCAGGAAGAGCAGATACGCGCCGGCGAAGCCCACGAGAGGCGAGAGCAGCAGTGTCCAACCCACCTTGCTTGCCTGGGCCCAGTCAACGCCTGAGGTTCCGCTTCCCCCGCTCAAAAGCTGGTTCGCCAGGCCCACGCCGATGATCGAGCCCGTCATCGTGTGCGTGCTCGAAGCCGGCAGTCCCAGCCACCATGTGCCCAGATTCCACAGAATCGCGGCCAGCAGCAGCGCAAAGACCATTGCGAAACCCGCGCCCGAGCTCACCTTCAGGATCAGCTCAACAGGCAGCAGCGTAATGATTGTAAAAGCCACCGTACCTGCGGAGGTCAATACACCCACCAGGTTGCACAGGCCGCTCCACACCACTGCAATATTCGGCTCCAGCGAGTGCGTATAGATCACCGTTGCCACGGCATTTGCCGTGTCATGGAAGCCGTTCACGAATTCGAAGGCCAGCGCAATGAACAGTGCCGTGCCCAGTAGGACATAGGGCCACGTGCTGCCCAGGGTCACACTGCCCAGGTCGCCGGCAATGTGAAAGCCAACGTAGCCAAGGCCCCCAACGAGGGCGATAAGAATAACGACAACGCTCAGCCATGCTGGCGATTTCTTCATCTTTTTGTCGAGTAGCGATCCGCCCTGCGGGGCGGCTCCCGCGGTGGTAGCAAAGTCTGACATGCGTGGCTCCTGATAAATTGGCGTGCGTCCGTGCGTGCGCGGGGAAACATTTGCCGGACCAGCCAAGGGATACACGACCAAGATGAAAGGGGAATGAATTGAGGACTGGCCGTCCATGCAATTCGTAAAAAGTCAACATGGAATGGGCGGCATCAAGGCGAGATTTTAGATCGTGCTGCAAAAGATATGGAAATGTAGGGGTCTTAGCCGCAGGGGAAGATCCGCAGCATTATTCTATTGGAACCTTCTCATTCTCTTTGGCTTACCGGCAGTCCTCAAAAGAAAAAATTGCTCTCGTGTACTGAGAAGAAAACCACGGTCAAGCCAGAACACGTGAAGAGTTTCGCCCACCTTGGCTTTCATATTTGCTGATATAGCTTTGGGCAAAATGATGACATCGTGGCCGTTAAATTCAGTAATTTTGACTTCGTATTCCATCGGGAGAGACCTCGTAGATCTCTCGGTCTATGGGCAAAAATCCGATTTACTTCCAGTCGTCTCGTGCCGCCACAGCCTCATTCATCACGGCGTCAAAGCCCGAATTCTTCTTGATGAAGATCTCGCTGAAAGCATGATCCTGCCGCAGCAAAATCGCCTGCAGCCGCACCAGCTCCAGCAGCGCCAGAAACGCCGCCACCAGCGCCCGCTCGCTCTTCGTATGGCTCAGCAGCCGCCGCAGCGCCACCGGCCTGTCCTCCATCGTCAGCCGCCGCGTCAGAAACTGGATCATCTGGCCCACCGTCACGGAGTCCTCTTCTACATTGAAAACAGGCCGCGTACGCACGCGATCCAGAATCTGCTGAAAGATCCTGACCAGGTCCGTCGTATCGGCTGCAATTTCCGGCTCGGCCTCGGCGTCGTCCTTGAACTCCCGCATCCCGGGATTAGTCCACGCCGCCGCCTCCAGCATTTGTTTCTGCTGCAGCATCTGCGCGGCATTTTTAAACCGCTCGTGCTCCAGCAGCCGCTCCACCAGCTCGCGCCGTGGGTCTTCTGCGGCGTCCTCCGGCCCTGTCGGCATGCGCGGCAGCAGCATCTTGCTCTTAATGTGGATCAGCAGCGAAGCCGTATAGATAAACTCGCCCGCCACATCCACATCGCCTACCTTCAGCTGGTCCACGTATGCCAGAAACTGCGCCGTAATCTTCGCAATCGGAATGTCGTAAATATCGATATCCTGCTTGCGGATCAGGTCCAGCAGCAGGTCCAGCGGCCCATCGTACACCTGGCCCACCATAACGTCAAAGGGAGAAAACTTCTCCTCTGCACCGGACTTCTTCGCAACGTCCTTCTTCGGCTTCGGCGCAGCTTTCTCGGCAGGCCCAGGCGGTGATGTCAGCACCAGCTGCGGACCCTCGGAAACCGACGCGTTCTGCGCTTCAGCGGAATTCTGCTCCGGCTCAGCCGACTTGGGGAACGGATTGGTATTCGGATCAGTCAACGTAATATGTGCCTTACTTCAGGGGTTCGTAGACATTTTGGAACTGGCCTGCAGATCGGCCTGCTTTGTCCGCCATCGACCATTGGTATAGATTGCCTGTTGTTTTTCTGATATAGGCCTTAATTACATCACTTTTCTTTAAGGGCTTTCTTTCCAATGCAAAATCAAACGAAAATTCTTTTTGCGGAATCACAAATGCATTCACTTTGTTGCTAGTGACGTCCGCGGTAATAAATGCCAGCACCTCGAAGTTTTTGTTTGGAATCGCATACTCAAACATTTGAGTACCAATCTGATTATCCATTGTGACCGCAGCCGCAACAAAAACTCTTTTGTTACGAAGAGTTACAAACGAATTGTCATCGAGTTGCTTCAATTGATATTCAGACGGGAGCATTTGGTTCTTCCAAAAATCGATCAAAAATTTTCGTTGGGCTTCGGGCGATACGCTACGTATCTCTTCCGCAAAATTTTCTAGAGAATATTGCATCGGTTGTGAAGTGTCGTAGCTATATCGGTCGAAGGCATTTATTCTCGCTACTGGAATGCCTCTTGCAATTCCCATAGCGTCTCGGACAAGCCGCATTGTCTCTTCTGCTCTTTTGCTCGCTCTCTGTGCGCCGTCTTCAAATATTTGATTCACATCGTTCGGCTTAAGCTCGTATTCGCTTCGCCTGCGTCGAATCGGCTCTAAATATTCATCTATGGAGCGGGCTGCGATCTGCTTGCATTCTGCACATGAGATTTTGGCAGTTCGACACGCCAAATTAGTTTCAGCTTTGATCGTTTCTGAACTGAAAACTTTATGCAGGTCATAGACTGGGCAAATCTCTGGATCGCCTGGATCAGACACATGGTTTCTTTGTCCACCATTGGTCATCTTTTCAAGCTTCTCGAAAATTTGCTTGGTAGAATCTGTCAACCCAATAGTGTTTCCATAGCTCTTTGACATCTTCCGGCCATCTGTCCCCGGAAGTTTTGGCGATGGAGTAAGCAGATGATCCGGTTCCGGAAAAATGTTTCCTTTGTAAATAGAATTGAAACGCCTCGCCACTTCACGCGTAAGTTCGACATGGCTAACTTGGTCTTGCCCGACCGGTACGAACCTAGGCTGATAAATCAATATGTCTGCTGATTGCAGGAGCGGGTAGCCTAGGAAGCCGTATGTCGTAAGTTCTTTCCCGGCCAAATTTTCTTGCTGCTCTTTGTATGTTGGAACTCTCTCCAGCCAACCAAGCGAAGTAACCATACTGAGCAACAAATGCAGTTCAGCATGTTGGGGAACATAGCTCTGAATAAAAAGTGTTGATTTCTCCGGATCAAGTCCAGCGCCAAGGTAATCAAGTGCAACCTCAGCAATATTCTTCCGAATCTGGGAGGGATCCGCATAATCCGTCGTCAGCGCATGCCAATCCGCAATAAAAAAGTAGCACTCGTAAAGCCCTGAGTCCTGCAGCTTGACCCAGTTCGCCAGCGCGCCCATGTAATTGCCCAGATGCAGCTTGCCCGTTGGGCGCATCCCGCTCAAAACGCGCGGCTTGGAAGTCATGGATTGCTGTTCTGACATTATGCCTGTCATCAAAAAAAGATAATGCCGTCTCCGGCTCTGTTTATTGTAGCGGCCCGGTCATTTTCCGGCGCGCTATCGTCCCGGCAGGTTGTACAGGATGCCGAAGATCACACCCAGCGCAGGCCCCATCAGCAGCGGCAGCAAAAACCACCCCATCGCGATCATCACCACCCAGCTCGCAAGGCCGCTGATGTTGTCATACACCCGCATCGCGTTATAAGGCAGCAGGTTCCGCACAATGCGGCTGCCATCCAGCGGAGGCACGGGAAACAGATTGAAGAAGAAAAGCGTCAGGTTCAGCTCAATCGCAAGAATCGCAAGAATCACAATCGCTTCCATGTTTGAGCCAAACGCCATGCCGCTAAACGTCGAACGCACCAGATCCCGTCCTCCAGGCACGCCAATCTCAATCCCGGCCAGCACCAGAAACGCCACCAGCGTCAGCAGCAGATTCGAAGCGGGCCCCGCCAGCGTCGTCAGGTTGTCGTCACGAACAATCTTCTTGAAATTCCGCGTAATCACCGGCGTCGGCTTGGCCCACCCGAACAGCACTCCGCCCCGGAAGATGAAAAGTGTGAGCGCCGGATACAGCAGCGTGCCGATCGGATCTATGTGGTACATCGGGTTCAGCGTGACGCGGCCTTGCAGCCGTGCCGTCTGATCACCCAGCCGCGAGGCCATCCACGCATGAGCGCACTCGTGCACGCTGAGCGAAAAGATGAGCAGCACAAACTTGAATATGGCTATGAGAAGGAAAGTCTGCGACACTTCAGCTCCAAAATACCGGAAACCTCAGATTACCACCCGCCGCATCCCTTCTCGCCATTACCGCTTCTCCGCGGGGAAGTCCCCAAGGACCGAGTGAGGCTCAACCTTCTGCCCGGCAAGCACAATCGCATGACTGCCAATACGCGACTGTTCGCCAATCTCGGTAGCTGTAAGCGAGACATGTTCCATATCCTCATTCAACGCGTGGGAGTAAATGCGGGCAAACGAGCCGATCACGGTACCTTTGCCGATTTTGATGCCACCTCGGTCGTTCAAAATCACGCCTTGGCGGATCTCAACATTATCCTCGATCGTCAAGTTGTAGCCATAGGTCAGGTCCACACCCTGGTAAATCCGCACACCCGTTCCCATGTGCTGAAAGATATGCCGCCCCAGCATGCACCGGAAGCGAAGTCCCAGCCAGTGATTCAGGCCCAGCGGCGAGCGGTCAAACATCTTCCAGAACCAAAGCAGCGGCTTCAGCGGCGCCCACTTCTTACGGTCAATATCCGGAAAATGTCCAGCCTCAAGCGTCACATTCTCCGGGTCCAGCGTCAGAGAAACCACATTGCCCGGCAGCTCGCTCGTTAGAGTAAGGTTCAGCTTTCCGCCATGTGGCCTTCCCAGGTAAATCTGGTAAAGCTGGTCGCGAATAATCTCTGATCGCCGCTCCGGCACCTCGTGCCGGGTAAACTCATCATCCAGAAACTGGAGCCAACGGCGGTAAATCTCTTCCGCTTCAGGCGTAGGGTGCGGCGCAGCCGCAACAGCATTCGCAGGAGTAGCCATACCCATAGGACGATAAACCAGGCCCCAGGGATGCAGCCAGTGCGGAAATCAGATCACCCCGCGGCGTTATCCTAGAAAGGAGAATGCCATGTCTGAAGAAACCGTTGTGAATATTGAAGAGACCAAGGCCGCATCTGCGCCTGTAGCCACCATCTCCACTCTCGGTAAGCACGAAGGCCAGTCCGTCACCCTCAAAGGCTGGCTCTATAACCTGCGTGAAAGCGGCAAGCTGCTCTTCCCCATCTTCCGCGATGGCACCGGAACCGTGCAGGGCGTCGCCCACGTCAAATCCGTGCCCGCTGAGGTCTTCGAAGCCCTCAAAGGCCTGACGCAGGAGTCCAGCGTCATCGTCACCGGAAAGGTCCGCGCCGACAAGCGCGCCCCCGGAGGCTATGAGCTGGACGTCGAGAACATCCAGGTTATCCAGCGCGTCTCCGAATCCGACCCGTTCCCCATCAGCCTCAAGGAGCATGGCGTCGAGTTCCTCATGGAGCATCGCCATCTCTGGGTCCGCACGCCGCGCCAGTCCGCCATCCTCCGCATCCGCGCCGAGATCATGCGCGCCGCCGCCGAATACTTTGACCAGAACGGATTCATCCGCACTGATCCGCCCATCCTCACCCCCGCCGCCTGCGAAGGCACCTCGACGCTCTTTCCCGTCGATTACTTCGGCGAACCGGCGTTCCTAACACAGTCCGGCCAGCTCTACATCGAGTCCACTGCCCTCGCCCTCGGCAAGGTTTACAGCTTCGGCCCCACCTTCCGCGCCGAAAAATCCAAGACCCGCCGCCATCTCACCGAGTTCTGGATGGTCGAGCCCGAAGTCGCCTTCTGCGACCTCAACGACCTTATGCAACTCGCCGAAAACTACCTCTCGCACATCGTGCAGAGCGTCGTAAAAAACCGCGCTCCGGAGCTCGAAGTGATCGGTCGCGACATCCAAAAGCTCGAAGCCATCGTTCCGCCCTTCCCGCGCCTGCGCTACGATGAAGCCGCAAAGATGCTCAACGACGCCCACGCCAAAGGCGAGCTCGAAAATCCCTTCGAGTACGGCAACGACTTCGGCTCACCCGATGAAACCTGGCTCACGAAGCAGTTCGACAAGCCCGTCATGGTCCATCGCTATCCCGCCGCCGTCAAAGCCTTCTACATGGAGCCGGACCCCGAAGACCCCACCTACGCGCTCTGCCTCGACGTACTCGCGCCCGAGGGCTACGGCGAAGTCATCGGAGGCTCGCAGCGTGTCTCCAGCTACGATCTGCTCAAGAGCCGCATCGAAGCCCACAACCTGCCCCTCGAATCCTTCCAGTGGTATCTCGATCTGCGCCGTTACGGCAGCGTGCCGCATGCCGGCTTCGGCATGGGCATCGAGCGCGTCGTAGCCTGGGTCTGCGGTCTCGATCACGTCCGCGAAACCATCCCCTTTGCCCGCACCCTCCACCGCATCTACCCATAATCTTTCTACTGTTTGCTTGTTCCATCACACCACTGGGTGCCCCAGGTCTCGATTCTGAGACCTGGAAGCACTCCCGCCAACCAAAAGCTTCGCATCACGGCACCACTCTTTTTCACGGATACACTATTCGCATCCGGAGGGATTCATGCCCACCTGCATCGCACTCCTGCGCGCAGTCAATGTCGGCGGAACAGGCAAGCTTTCCATGGCCGACTTCCGCGCAATCCTCGAAAAACTCGGCTACAAGCGCGTAGAAACCTACATCCAGAGCGGCAACGCGGTCTTTGAAACCAGCGCCAAAGCAGAAAAAGTAGCATCCGATATAACGAAAGCGCTCGAAAAACATCTCGGTGCTCCCGTCGGCGTCATCGTACGAGCCACAGACCAGCTGAAGCGCCTCATTGACTCCAACCCCTACGCCACCGAAGCCGCCGCGAATGGCGCTCTGGTCCACGCCGCCTTTCTTGCCGGCCCAGCAGGCAAAGAGGCAGAAGCCGCACTGGCAACCATCGTTGCCAAATACCCCGCCCGCCGCGACCGCTACACACTCGACCACAATGCAATCTACTTCCATTTCCCAGACGGCGCCGGCGAAACCAAATTCACCGGAAAAACTTTAGACAAAGCCATCGGCGTCATCGGCACCGGACGAAATTGGAACACTATTCTTAAGCTCTACGAAATGGCAAAAAATCGGGAAAATTCCTAGCTTAGCTAAGTCTAGCTAAGCTAACCCGTGCTACACTTCCCGCATGGAAGTCAATATCCATCACGCCAAAACCAATCTCTCGCAACTTATCCTCAAGGCTGAATCCGGCGAAGAAGTCATCATCGCCCGCGCCGGCAAGCCCGTCGTGCGCCTCGTGCCCATAGAAACGTCCCCGCGCAGCATCAGCAAGCAAGGCGCTACGAAGCAGTTGCTCGAAGAAAAGCAGAAACCCTCTTCTGCCTTTTTTGACCCGAGATTAGGTGAAGAAATCGCGAGGTGGTTCAGCGAAAGCCCGCTCCTTCGCACCGATGAAACGGCGCAGCAGGAAACGGCTGTAAAAAAATCGCGCAAGCACAAGAAGCACAAAAAGTAACAGTCCTCGTGGACGCGCGTGCTCATTTCGTAACAAACGAAAACGGCGGCCCAACTGGGCCGCCGCTTTCATTTGCGTTTGAGTTGTATTTAGAAATCCAGCTTCATGCCCAGCTGCACCTGCCGCTGGCTATACACAAAGGTGGAATCCGCATTGGTGATCGCGCCGAAACCCGACTGGCCGGTAATGCCCGTCGAGCCGGCGCTGAATGGCTGATAGCTCAGCTTGCAGGCCTCTGCAGCGCCTGAAGCCGCGCAGCTGCCAATCGAGTACGCGGTCGAGTTCAGGCTCGTCACGTTCAGGTGGTTGACCAGATTAAACGCCTCCGCCACCAGCTCCACGTTAAACCGCTCGCCAATGTGAATATCTTTCTGCAGCCGCACATCCAGATCAAGTGTCGTCGGCTGCTGGAAGGTATTGCGCCCAAGCTGCAGCAGGTAGCCGGAGTTGCCGGAGCCCGTAAGCCCGGAGCTGTATGCGCCTGTGATCGTGCCGCTCACGGCGGCCGAGTACGGCAGGCCGTTCTGCACCTGCAGCACCGGGTTCAGGTGCCAGCCATCTTCAACGTACCGCTGCCAGCCGTGGTGCGCGCCCGGATACTGCAGCAGCGCCCAGCCCACAAAGCGGTTCGGTACGTTATACGCCGAGTTGCCGTAGTTAGCGCGCGCGTTGCCGTTCGGATCCCACCAGTTGTTTGTGCTTGGTGAGGTCGCCTGGTTCTGGTTGTAGTCCAGCGCATGGCTCCACGTGTAGTTCACGTCGAACTGTGCATACTTGTTGCCGCGGTTCTGGAACTCCACCACCGCCGCATGGTAGCTAGAGTTAATGTTGCTCACCACCTCGGTAATGCTGCCGTAATGTGAGGTATTGAGAGTCTTGGTGTAGAAAGCCGTTGGAATCTGCGTTCCACAGGCCAACGGTCCGCAGGATCCACCTGTTGTCGCAGGTGCAATCGTAAGAACGCCCTGCTTCAAGGACGCGGGATTCAGGTTGATGTTCAGGAAGTTTGGCAGCTCACGGCCCAACGCTCCCATATAATTCACCGTCAGATAGCTTCCATGGCCGAATTCGTGCTGCACGCTGAAGTCGAACTCATGAATCTGCGAATTCTGGAAGTTCTTGGCAAAGAAGTCCACGCTCGGCGTTGAGTACGAGCCGTTGTTGGGAATGATCTGCGGGAACGCCGGCGCAGTGGCTCCGTTGGGAATTTCGCCATAAATGCCCGGAATTGTGTACTGTCCGTTGGGGCTGCCCGCCGCCTCGTACGCGTTCAGAACCACGCCGTTCAGGATGCGTCCGTAATACAGTCCGTAGCCGGCGCGCACCACATTGTGACCCGTCCCATAAGGATCCCACGAGAGACCCACGCGAGGACCGAAGTTGTTTTTGTCGTCCGGTTTGTTGCCGATTTGAGCCGGAGCATAAGGAAACGTCGTCGTCAGCAGTGAAGTGTTAATCAGCGACGGATACGGCGGAGGAACATGCTCGTAGTCGTAGCGCAGGCCGAGGTTCAGCGTCAGGCGCGGCGTAATCTTCCAGTCATCTTGCGCAAAGAATCCGTAGTCGATCGTTGTGACGGAGAAGACTGGCGTTCCAAGGCCCTGGGTGAAGTTGTAATAGCAGGCATATTTGCCCAGACCGCTTTCCGTTCCGCCGGAATCGCAGGTTCCGCTCGGCTGCAGGATATCGGCAAAGAAATCACCGAAGGTCGTATAGGTGTAAACACCGTTTGACTCGTAGAGGTTGTTGATCTCATCCGAGTTTCGCAGCAGGTCAAAGCCGAACTTCAGGGTGTGGTTTCTGTGCGTCCAGTATCCCGTGTCGCCCACCTGATCTTTCCACTCCGCTGGGTACGCGGTGCGGAAAGAGTAATACGGCATGCCGGCAGTGAAACCATCGTTGGTTGAAGGAGCGTTGTTTGAGGTCGAATAGGGAGTGCCATCGATGCCAAGCTGGACAGGCGTGCCCGTATTGTTATTCAGATACGTTGAGGTAAAACTCGAATAGGGCTGCTGGCCTTCATCGTTCAGTTCTTTGCCATACTGGAAGCGGATTTGGTTGGTGAGCGACGGGCTGATGATCCAGTCCAGCTTGGCCATGCCGTAGTCCAGCTTCACAAAGTCCGTACCAAAGGTATCAGTCGCGTAGTTGTTTGAGGTCTGCGTCTGCACGCCGCCCGGCGAATCCCAGCGCAGCCGATGATACAGGAAGCTCGCATGCAGTCTGTCGTTGATCTGCCAGTCCAGCTTCGGTGTGTTCAATACTTCGTCGCCGGTACGGGGTGTGGTGCCCGTGTCATCCAGCAGGCCGGGATTCGTCAGACCTGTAATGCTTGAAACCGCCGAACCAAACAAAAGCTGGTCATAATTGGCTGCCGCCGTGGCATAGTTACCGCCAAAGACACGATACGCAAGCACGCAGGCGTTGTAGTCGCCACTGCTTGGCGAGGAGCCTTCCGCGGGCGTGAAGGTTGCTTTGGTTGAGGTGGCGCTGCAGGTGCCATTGCCATCCAGTGACAGGTCCGCCCACTGGTTAAAGAAAGCGGCCGGTGATGACGGCTTCGCCACACCGGGAAAATTCCTGCGGTACTGATCATACGCATAGAACCAGAAAAGCTTGTCCTTGATCAGCGGACCGCCTGCGCCAAAGCCCCAGCGCTTGCGCCAGTCCTTCGGCTGGAAGGGCACGCCCGTCACAATATTCGGCGCGCCGCCGGCAGCAGGCTCCGTCACGCTGGTAAATGTCGTGAACGGGTTAATCGCGCCCCAGTCGTTGTCGCGGTCCAGAAAATACGCCTGTCCGTGAATCTGGTTGGTGCCGCTCTTGGTCACCGAGTTGATCACGCCGCCTGCGGCGCGTCCATATTCCGCCGAGTAGACGCCCGTGTTCACCTGGAATTCGGCAATGCCAATCTGTGAGGTGGAGTAGCCCTCGCGCGTACGTCCACGTTCTTCTGAGAAGAACGCCTGGTTGTCGTCCGCGCCGTCAATCTCAACGTTATTCAGCAGCGGGCTGATGCCGCGAAACACGATCAGGCCAAAGCCGTTCGCATCTGAAAGCGCACCCGGCGTCAGCAGCGCCAGATCGCTCCAGCGGCCGCCGTTCAACGGCAGATCCAGAATTTCCCTCGAGGTCAGCGTGCTCGAAATCTCCGGCGACTCGAACTGCAGAACCGGGGCATCGCCCGAAACCTGCACCGATTCCACCGCCGAGCCAGTCTTCAGCTCCGGATGCAGTTCCGTCAGCGAGCCCACCGTCACCGCCACGCCCGTTGCCTTATAGTCCCCAAAGCCACTCGCCGAGATGGTCACCGTATAGGTTCCCGGTGACACCAGCGGAGCCTTGAAGTAGCCGCTCGAATCGCTGGCCAGCTTGATTTCGGCATTCGTGTCGTTGTTGTGCAGCGTCACTGCTGCCGAGGGAATGATTGCGCCGGTTGGGTCGGTCACCGTGCCGGCAATGGCGCCTTCCGTAGTGCTCTGAGCGCGCAGAGCGGCGGGCGCGGAAACTATCCCGACTAACCCGGCGCCCAGCAGCGCGGAGCAGAAAGCGCGCTGAAGAAGCTTGGAAAATTTCATCGAATGGCTCTCCTTGATAAGGAATGCGGATCTATAGCGCAATCCGCGTAAGAGGGGCCCGAAAACAAGCCCTGACTTCATATATGGTTGGCGCGCCGCTGGATGCGGCTGCGTTACCGTAGCTGTTACCGTCTCCTGCTGGAACAAACAAAAATTCCGCTGAGCGTCTGGATTCAGGCTCGGTTGATCCGGAAATGTTCCTTATATAAGACCCTTACACATCCGGTTTACGGGAATGTTAATGAGTAGCAGGCTCATTTGCCATAGAAATCGCACAAGATTTGCGGTGGAAAAGCCGCCGGAAATTTTCTAAAGAGGCGAAGGAAAAGAAAAAGGCCTTCCGGCGTCTGCCAGAAGGCCTTTTTCGAATTACGGGATCCTAAGCCGTCAAAGTCCGTGAGGGCTTGTGGCCGACGAAACCGTAAAAAGCAATGTACAGATAGCAAAGGATCGGCAAAATCGCCGCGGGCCGGAAACTGAAGTGGTCGACTAATCCACCCAGAATCACCGGAATGATGGCCCCACCGACAACCGCCGTCATAATCAACCCCGACCCCTTGCTGGTCATCGGCCCCAGTCCGGTGATGCCTAGCGCGAAGATATTTGGGAACATGATCGAGTTGAAGAAGCCGCATAGAATCAGACTCCATACTGCGATCGTGCCGGTGGTGCTGATGGATACGACCACGCAGACTACTGCGAAGAGGCCAAAGAGCCCGAGCAGACGGCCAGCGTTGATCTTGGTAAGCATCCACGATCCGAGCAGGCGGCCAACGAGCGCACCAGCCCAGTAGTAGAACGTAAAGGCGGCAGCGGCAGCGGCAGTCATTCCTCCCAGCTCGGGCAATCCAAAGTAACCCACCATGAACTGCGCCAAGCCTACCTCGACGCCGACATAAAAGAAGATTCCCACGGTGGCCAGAACCGTTTGGCGATACGACCAGATGCTCTGATCGAGAATGCCTACGCCTTCCTTTGTGGGACGGAACTCCTGGGTGTGTTTAATAGTCGGCAAAGAGGCAAATGAGACCGCGATCCCAAGCAATATGAGCGCACCGGCAATGGCCAGATATGGCATGCGAACCGTGCTGGCAATGCTGATCTGGTAAGCCAGCCGCTCCTGCGCGGTCTTAGTTGCTAGCTGTGCCGCATCCAACACCACCTTATGCTTGAGGATGAGTGCGCCGGCGACTACCGGCGCGAGCATTCCGCCGATGGAGTTAAAGGCCTGTGCAAGGTTCTGGCGAACTGGGGCGCTGTTTTCTGGGCCCAGTGCGGATACATAAGGATTGGCCGAGGTTTGGAGCATGGCCACGCCGGAACCCACGATGAACACTGCCGTCAGGAACAGCCAGAAGTTGGGTAGGCTGGCAGCCGGTAGAAAGAGCAACGCACCTGCCACCTGCACGAATAGCGAAACGACGATGGTTTTCTTGTAGCCGATAGCTTCAATCAGTTTCGACGTGGGCGAGGAGACCACAAAATACGCAGTGAAGAAGGCGCCGTTTGCCAGTGCGGCCTGGAGCCACGGCAGGCTGAAGACTGACTTGAGGTGGGGAACCAGCTGCATGTTCAGATTCGTGATGAATCCAAAAATGAAGTAGAGAATAGTGACCGTAATAAACGGTCCCGTATAGTTCGGCGCGCTCGCCGCCGGAGGTGTGGATCGCGTGGCCATGAGAGGCGGTTCCCACTTTCGTGCAGATTTTTCGTATTGATTTTTCAGCTCTGCCGCTGACACACAAATGTAACAGCGCGTAGCCGCCAGTGAACAGTGTTGTTCCACCACCATCAACCGTCATCCTTGAGGGTAGCCGTACTTCAGGCGGAGTCGGGGTCCCCAGCGACAGGTCTTCGTCGCTGGGGTGAGGGACCGAAGGACCTGTTTTTGTCTTTTCGGTCGCACGCAGGAGATACTTCGTTCTCCTCCAATCGAACTGAAGGCTGAGTCCTCACGCCTGAAAGCTTCCGCCGCCAATGCTATCCTCGAATTTCGCAAACACCCGGCAAGGAGGCGCACGTGGCAACGGAAGAGCTAACTGGCGTTCGCCTGAAAAAAGTCCTCGAAGCTCTCGAAGCCAACTGGCAGGCCGAGATGAGCGGATACCACACCTACAAGACCATCGCTGACCGCGACACCGACCCCATCCGCGCCCAGGTTCTGCGCCATCTCGCCGCCGCCGAGCTCGAACACGCAGCGCTCTGGCAGCAGCGAATCAAGCAGCTCGGCGGTCCTGAGCCTGTCTATAAAGGTGGGCCCGGTGGTGACGCGGGCTCTCTCAGGAGCGCCATCGGCGGAATTCCCCTGTCTCTCCGCCGCCTTGAAATCGACGAGAGCCGTCACATCGCCAATTACGGCACCCAGCTCAAGCAGCTCGGTGACGAAGCCTCCATCGAAATCCTCCATCACGTCATCGAAGACGAAAAACAACATCACCGAGAGCTAGGCTCGCTCCTGCGCGGTCACCATGGCCGCTCCGTCATCGGCGCGCATAAGGTCGACCCCAAAGCTGTCCTGGAAGAAATGCTCGCCAAGCGCAACAAGGGCCGCAAGCAGACCGGCTCATGGATCGGCGACGCCATCTACGGCGTCAATGACGGCCTCGGAGCCATCTTCGGCATCGTCTCCAGCGTCTCCGGCGCCACCACCGGCGAAAGCAAATACGTTCTCCTCGCCGGCCTCTCCGGCATGATTGCCTCGGCGCTCTCCATGGGTTCGGGCGCATACCTCGCCGCCAAAAGCACGCGCGAAATCTACCAGGCAGAAGTCGCCCGCGAGCGCGAAGCCATCCTCATGAATCCAGCCGAAGCCCGCGAGCTGCTCGGCCTCTACTATCAGGTCAAAGGATTGCCTGAAGAAGACGCCCTCCACGTAGCCGACCACATCGGCTCCGACCCCGAGCAAATGGTGCGCGCCCTCGTCAGCGAGCGCATCGGTTCCAGCGAAGAAGCGCTATCGAAGCCCATGGTCTCCGCCCTCTCCGGCGCGCTCTCTACCGCCGTCGGAGCCATCATTCCCGTCATTCCCTTCTTTTTTTTAAGCGGAGTGACAGCCATTATCGTTGCCGCCATCATCTCGCTCATCGCCCACTTCGCAGTCGGCGCAGCCAAAAGCCTCATCACCGTCCGCTCCTGGTGGTCCTCAGGCCTCGAAATGACCCTCGTCGGCGCCATCGAAGGCGCCGTCACCTACGGTATCGGAATTCTCCTAGGCACCACCGGCGGGCTGTAAGCTGTAGGCATTCGAATTACTGTTCATCTTCGCGCTGGCTGCGGATTCGGGGGCTCTCGTTGAAGCTGCGTCATCGCATAGCCGTCGCCATTCCCGCGATGCTCGCGCTCATCTCTCTTTGCGCAGCGCAGAACGCGCCCGGGAGCTTCCACTATAAATTCAGCGCTTCCTGCTCCGCTGACTCCGGCTGGACTAGCTCATCCTTTGACGATCATGAGTGGCTCACCAGCCCGATTGGTCCCTGGCCCAAGCCCGCTTACCCTGCCGACGGCATCATCTGCGCCCGTTTCCGCGTTCCCATCCCCGCCGCAGCTTCCGAACCGCTGGCGCTGCGCACAATCCAAAAGGAAAATCTTCCCAGTGCCGAAGAAATCTATGTCAATGGGGTGCTGCTCGGCCGCAGGGGAAACCTTCCGCCGCATCCGACGGCAGTTACTGGCAGGGGACAGACTGTCTTTGCGACTCCTGGTGGTCTGATCCCGCAAAATGCCTCCTCCGCTCTTGTTGCAGTCCGCGCGTGGATGGGGCCGACCGCTCTGCTCGCAGACAGCATTGACCAGCGCTTTGCCATCGATCGCGCAGATGCGGCTGAGCTAACGGCGCGCGAGAACGACGAATCGTGGCTGCTTGCATGGCTGCCCATCTGGACGGCTTTTTCAGCCGCGGGACTATTCGGTGTGGGGCTGCTGATCCTCTCGCGAGTGACAGGAGAGCGCGAGCTGGCGCTTTTCAGCTATTTCATGATGAGTGGGTCCGCATTCGCCCTCTTCATGAATCTGTCCGCTCAGGGATATCTGGACATGACGCAGCGTCAGTGGACGCTTCTCTATCCTCCCTTGCAGTTTTTCGCTCCCTTTGCTGGAATTTTCTTTACCTGGACTTTCTTCCGCATTCCCTGGCCGTTCGTGAAATACATCTCCTACGCCGCAGTGGCAGCCATGGCGGCTGGGCTTGCAGTCGTGATGTGGGCTTACACTCCTTACCCGTGGTTGCCCGGGCTCAGTAGCATTTCCTACGGCGCAAATGCGTTCTTCGGAGTGCTATATATCTGCGCGGATATATGGGCCATGCTTTTCCGTCCAGGCAAACGCGTGCTGGCCTTTGTCATGTCCCTGGTTCCCGCCGCTGACATTCTGTCCACGCTCTTTGGCCTGCCGCCTCTCGTCATCGGGCGCGCATACATTGACGGCCTTGCGCTCACTTCGCTGGTTGTCGACGTGGTCATGGCAACGATTCTCGCCCGACGTGCGTGGACAAATTGGCGGGAGGGCGCATCGCTCCACGCTGAGATGGATGCCGCCCGCGAAGTCCAGCAACAGCTCGTCTTCGCCCCGCCGGCAATTCCAGGATTCGCAGTAGACGCCGCATACCTGCCCGCCGCGCAGGTCGGCGGCGACTTCTACAGCGTCACTCCGCTCGCCGGTGGCAGCCTGCTGCTCGTCGCCGGCGATGTCAGCGGCAAAGGCCTTCGCGCCGCCATGACCGTTGCAGCCGTCATGGGCGCGCTTCGCGCCATTTACACGGAAAGTCCCGCGGCAATCCTCATTCTTCTCAACAATGCCCTTGTCGGCCAGCTTCGCAGCGGCTTTGTCACTTGTTGCGCGATCCGCGTCTCACCCGGCGGCAAAGCCCTCATCGCCAACGCGGGCCACATTCCTCCCTACATCGCCGGCCGCGAGCTTGATCTTCCAGGTGCATTCCCCCTTGGCATCGCCGCCGGCATCGAATACGTCGAAACCCCATTTGAGCTTGCCGCCAGCCAGCGACTCACCGTGCTTTCCGATGGAGTGATAGAGGCTCGCAACTCCGCAGGCGAGCTCTTCGGCTTCGAGCGCACAGCATCGCTCACCAGCGACACCGCCGACCAGATCGCAAGCCGCGCAAAGCAGTTTGGGCAAGAGGATGACATCACCGTCGTCACCATCGCGCTGGCTCCCGCTTAAGCGCACAGTGTGGGTCAGCCATAATTTGGGTGCCCATTCATGCGCGGCTTCATCGCGCATGGGTGGCATAACTCAAAAGCTAACTGACCGAGACTCCAGCAATCTCCCGCGCAGCTCCGCGCCCCAGCCGAATGCAATCCGAAATCCCAATCCCATCGTAAGCATTCCCCACCAGATGCAGCCCCGTCAGCCCATCCACACGAGCACGAATCCGCTTCACCCGCCCTAGATGCCCGACAGCATACTGCGCCATCGCCCGCGGCCAGCGGCTCACGCGCGTCTCCTCTGGCTCAATATGTATCCCCAGCACTCGCGTTCCCAGAATCTCGCTCAACTCCCGCCGCGCCGTCGTAATCAACACATCGTCCGGCTGCTCCACCAGCGCCGCATTCCGCACTCCACCCAGAAACGCCCGCAAAACTGCCTTACCCGGCGCAATCCTCCCCAGAAACTTCCTGTGCGCAAAGGTGCACGCCAGCATGGCTCGCCCCGCACTCGCGGGAACCAGAAACCCGAAGCCCTCCGGCAGCGGCCCCAGCTCTTTCTCGTCATAAACCAGGTTCACGGCAATCGACGACGAATACGGAATCGCAGCCAGCTCTTCACTAAGCTGCGCATCCACCGTCCGCAGCAAGTCAGCAGCAGCCCAGGCCGGCGAAGCCACAATCACCGCATCAAAAACTTCGCTTCCAGAATCTTGAGCCGAACCAGCCGTCGTCACCCTCCAGCCCTCAGCCACGCGCTCCAGCATCCGCACCGGCGTCTTCAACCGAATCGCCTCCGGCTTCAACCTCGCCGCCAACGCGTCAATCATCTGCTGCAATCCGCCGCGCAGCGTCGTAAAAGTCGCCCTCGTCCCAGCTCCTGTCGGCCTTCCCTTCATGACTGCAAGCATCGCCCGTGTCAGCGAGCCATACTTCGCCTCCATCTCCACCAGCTTCGGCAGCACCGCCCGCGCGCTCAACTGATTCGCCTCGCCGCCATAAATCCCGCTCAGCAGCGGCCCGGCCAGCCGATCCACAACCTCTGCCCCGTAATGCCGCTCTATCATCGAAGCCACCGACTCATCCGCCTCACCCCTACGCGGCGGATGCAGCAACTCTCGCGCCATCCGAATCTTAGTACCCAGCGAAAACAGCGGCGTCATCGCCGTCGGCATCAGCTTCGTCGGAATCAGAAACATCAGCCCATCCGGCAGCGCCACCAGCCGCTTTCCCACCACAATCCACGTCTTCCGCTGTGCATCGTTGGAAGGAATCAGCTCATCGCCCAGCCCCAGCTCGCGGCAAAGCTCCGCCGCCGCCGGCTTCTCCGTTAGAAATGAGTCCGGCCCATCCTCCAGCGCGCTCCCCGCAACCGTTGCGCTCGAAATCACGCCGCCCAGCCGGTTCCCGGCTTCAAATAGCGTGTACTCCGCGCCCGCTTTTTCCAGCTCAAACGCCGCCGCAAGCCCCGCAATTCCGCCGCCAATGATCGCCGTCCGCATAAACTGTCCTTGCCAGTCTAGCCCACGCTCTCCGGCATCTCGGAATTCCATCACAGCCGCCATACGAAAACGATAGATTCCCCATCGCCACTCAAGTGACTCCAGTCACCCGCAAACAAAAGGACCGGAGCCTAAGCTCCGGTCCTTTCACGAACCACGAACAACTAGCCACTAACTACTAATTGCTATCCGGATGCACCGTCCGGTAGCTCGCATTTCCATGCGACCACACCAGCAGCAGCACATCCTTGCCGTCCGGAACCGCGTGAATCTGGCTCACCGTTTCGCTGGCTGACGTCACCGGCTTGCGGTTTACCTCCACAATCACGTCTCCCGGCTGAATAGCCGCATCCTCCGCGGGGCTACCCTGCCGAACGTCCTCCACCACCGCGCCCTTCACCCGCGCCGGTATCTGGAACTGCTGCCTGACATCGTCACTCAGGTCGCCTACAGAAACTCCAAGGCGTCCCTTGTTCTCCGCCGCGCCGCCTTCGTTCGAAGCCTCCTCAGTCTTATCCTTAAAGGCTCCAACCGTCAGGTTCAGCGTGACCGGCTTTCCATCGCGAACGACATTCAGCTTCAACGCCTGTCCCGGCTGCATCTGGCTCACCGCCATCTGAAATGCGCTACCAGAATCCACCGTCTGTCCGTTCGCTTCCTTCACCACATCGCCCTGCTTCAGGCCGCCCTTGCTCGCAGGTGAATCCGGCTGCACCTGCGCAATCAACGCGCCTGACGCATCGGAAATGTTAAAGAACTGCGCATTCTCCGGCGTCACATCATTCAGGTTCACACCAAGGTATCCATGCTCAATCTTGCCGTGCGCAATCAACTGCTCTGAGACCGAGCGCACCATCTGCACAGGAATCGCAAATCCAGCTCCCGCAAACGAGCCGCTCTCAGAAACAATCGCCGTGTTGATACCCACCAGCTCCCCGCGTGCATTCACCAGCGCGCCGCCGGAGTTGCCCGGATTGATCGCAGCATCCGTCTGGATATACCCACCCGGCTTCCGGCGATCCTGATCTGCAAATGGATTCGGTCGGTCAAGCGCGCTCACAATCCCGCGCGTAATCGTGCCGCTCAACCCGAACGGGCTCCCAAACGCCAGCACCGTCTGTCCCGGCTTCAGCTTCGTCGAATCACCCCACGCAATCGCGGGCAGCTCCTTCGCATCTACCTTGATCACCGCCAGGTCGGTCAACTTATCCACGCCAATGACCTTCGCCGTCAAAATCCGCCGGTCATGCAGCGTCACCTTCACCTGTGTCGCGCCATCCACCACGTGATTGTTCGTCACAATGTAGCCATCAGACGTAATAATCACGCCCGAGCCGATCCCATGCTCAATCTGCGGTCCCTGATGTTGACCGCCCATCCCGCCAAAAAACCTCCGCAGCTCCGGCGGAATCTGTTGCATCTCTTCGCCACCGCCGTCCTTCGCGTCCACCTTCGCCGTTACCGCCACGTTCACCACAGCCGGCGTCACGCGCGAGCTTACAGCTTCCATCGCGTGATCCAATGACGTCAGCGCAGCCGTCGATTCCTCGTCCAGCGGCGCCACGCCATTACCCGATGAGGCAAACACATTCCCGTGCCCTGCATACAGCACAGCGCCCAAAGCAAAGGCTGCTGCAATTCCCGCCGGAGCCCAAAACCGCTTCATAATCGCAACTAAATGATTAGTTGATTCACGCATATTCATTCACTCCAAGTTGTTGATCCTGCATTGTTTTTGAATGGCACGAGCCTCAGCCCGCACATAAATTTCTCGATAGGCTATCGGGTTTAGCTCCCGAGGGATCTTTCTTGTCCCTTGTCCCTGTTCCCTTGTTCCTTGCCTCTTTCTAAATCTGCACAATCAGCCAGCCATTCGGCGTCGCTACAAAATAAACCGCAGGAACCGCAGTCACAGGCGGCTCCCTGCCTTCGCGCAGCATCGTCCAGATCACCCGCTGCTGCACGCCCAGATCATTCCACTCCGCCATCACCAGCAGATGATTGCCGCCCGGAACTCTCTGTACTGGCTTCCACAGTCCAGCCAGCTTCAACTCAGCTGTCTTCACTGTGATCGGGTGCCCCACCCTCGCGGCGTATTTGTTTTTGCCGCTAGGGTGGGAACGGCAAACCGTCCCCGTTGCGCGTGCCTCAACCAGCATCGTCATCTTCATAAGCTGAGGCTTCGCCCCAACCAGCGTCGGTGCCTCACTCGAAGCAATCTCCGCCTGCGCCACCGGCGCAAAGCTCACCATCTCAGGACTCCGCGCCAGCATCAGTGCGCCCACCAGACTAGCCGCCATCACGCCGCCCGTCACGCCAACAGCCATCCGCCGTCCCAGCGTCCGTTCGCCGCGCAAAATCCGCTCCACGCGTCGCACCAGCTCCGGCCGCTTCTCCCACGCGCCCAGCGCCAGGCTCATCCCGCGCTGCAGCATCGCATGTTCTGCCAGATGTGCCAGGCACATCGCATACGCCTTGCGCCCATTGCCAGCCTCCAGCACGCGATCGTCGCAGGCCAGCTCGCGCTCCGCGCACAGCCGCCGCTCCACCCACGCCAGCGCAGGATTCAGCGGAAACGCCACCAGCGCCAGCTTCTGCAGCAGGTTCGTCCAGTCGTCCGCACGCCGCAGATGCTCCAACTCATGAATCAGAACCTGCTTCAGCTCCGCCTCAGGCAGGCTCTCCATCAGCTTTGCCGGAATCAAAATCTTCGGTCGAAAGAACCCAATCACGCTGGGCCTTGCAATCTCATCGGATACGCAAAGCCGCACCCGCCTGCCCGCCACAATCTCGCGAAATCCAGCTTCCGCAGGCAGTTCCACCGCGCGCCTGGCCAGCCGCCGCAGATGCACCACACCAATGCCAAGCTGCACAGCCCTCGCCAGCGAAAGCGCTACCCATAGACCCAATATCGCGTAGCCCCACCGCAAGTCGAGATGCGCCACTGGAGCTGCAACCGCATCAGCCGATTTCGCCATCAACGGCGATATTTGCAGTCCGACCAGCAGCGCAAAAACGCCCAGCCACACCGTGCTCCGCGCAGCCGCGCTGAGTCGCGGAAAAGCCCGCAGCACAGCCCATGTCAGGCCCGCTAGCACGGTTCCCTCCCACAAGGCGGAAACCAGAGCCGAAGCCGCAACCGGACTCAAAGATGCAAGCCACTCATTCATCGCCGCGCCCTCATTCCGTCTGCCATTCCGCCTACAGACTCATCGTCCGTCGCCCCGGCAATCCGTTCCTTCAGCCGCTTTAGCTCTTCGGCAGTCAACTCGTCATCCCCTAACAGCGATAACACCAGCCGCTCCCGTGAGTTGCCAAAAAACCGCTCCAGCACATGCCGAATCTCGCTCCGGCTCGCCTCATCCTCGGCCACGCACGGCGAGTAAAGAAACGCCCGCCCCTGCTGCCGGTGCATCACATAGCCCTTCTGCTCCAGGATACGCACCGTCGTAAGAACGGAGGTATATGCCAGCGGCCCATTATCAGCCGCCGCGGCCGCAATATCGGCGACAGCCGACTCGCCCCGAGTCCACAGGATCTTCATCAGCCTCAGCTCAGCTGGCGTCAACGTATTCGATGGCTTCGGAGGCATGGTTCTGGAAAACTCCTTCTACAAATTAGACGAGACAACTAAAGAATTAGTTACCATAGCCGGCCAATCCATGCAATAAAACTTGGAGAGTATCCCAGCAAGGCAAGTCAGCAAGAGGCGATACGGTTCGCTTCTCCTGGCTCTTTTTATCATTTCTCAGATTGCGCTTTGCTGCGCGGGCCGTCCTCTGCCAAACTCGTTTTGCGTGGGAGAATTTGATTGCTCTGTGATCTCACAGTCGAGGCAACCTTATGTCCAATATTTTGTCAGCCGGAAGGCCGGCTCCAGATTTCAGTGTTCATGTCACGCCTGACCAAAAGCTCTCTCTGAGCGAGTTGCGCGGCAAGCCGGTTATTCTGGCATTCTACCCAGCTGACTGGAGCCCGGTTTGCGGTGACCAGATGGCGCTTTATAACGAGATTCTGCCCGAGTTTCAAAAGCTTGGCGCCGTATTGGTGGGAGTATCAGTCGATGGCGTCTGGTGCCACGAGGCGTTTGCCAAAGATAGACACTTGCAATTCCCGTTGGCCGCAGACTTTGAACCTAAAGGCGAGATTGCGAAAGCTTACGGTGCCTATCGAACCGTCGAAGGCGTCTGTGAGCGGGCACTCTTTGTCATTGACCGGGAGGGAGTGATTGCCTGGAGCTATCTCTCGCCGGTCGCGATCAATCCTGGAGCCGACGGAATCCTGGAAGCTCTTGAGAATCTGCCGAAATAGGAGACGTCATGAGCAAACTTTCCATTGAGGTCAACGCGGACGACCACATACAAGGAAATTCCACGGCGGAGTGCAGCCTGGTGGAATATGGCGATTATGAATGTCCGCATTGCGGCACGGCCTATCCAATCGTCAAGAGAGTACAAAAGCACTTTGGAAAACGGCTCTCATTTGTCTTCCGCAATTTTCCCCTGACGCAGATCCATCCGTGGGCAGAACCGGCTGCTGAAGTGGCCGAATTTGCCGGAGTTCACGGCAAGTTCTGGGAAATGCATGATCTGCTCTTTGAGAATCAGGAAAATTTAGGCGAGACCCTCTTCCTGAATCTGGCTGACAAGCTCGACCTGTCAACTGCCCAGTTACAAACTGCAAAAGCAAGCCAGACCTACCGCTCTCGGGTGCGGGCTGATTTTTCTGGAGGCGCACGCAGTGGCGTCAACGGAACTCCGACTTTCTTCATCAACGGTCGGCGTCACAACGGACCCTTCGATTTCGATTCCTTGAGTGAGGCTATCGAACTGGCCCTTCGCTAAATCGGTAGCGGCGCATACGTTGACGCACCTTGCACTTCAAAGCCTTGTAAATCTCGGTGCTCACCGGCTGGGCAATTGTCTGACTTTCTTGCATCTGCAAGCGTGTCTTGCGCTATGGCATGGTTGAGCTGCGAGCCCCTGACAGCCTCCAATCTTCAATTGTTTCTGTGAATGTTGCACCTTACTTTGTATCGATCCCTCATCCCACTGCTTCTCACCACATTACTTTGGTCCAACTCCCTTTCGTACCGTCCTTCGTGTTCAGAAAGTTTGCGTGCAATTAAGGGGTTTTCTGTCACACTCATAATCAGCAGTAGAAAAGCCACGGCCCGAACCTTAAAAGGTTCGGGCCGTGGCCGTTTTGGGGAGGGGACGGGGCCCCTCCCCCATCCCCTCTGCACTAGAATTTGTGCAAATTGGTCTTTTACCTAAATTCGAGCTGTTGGTCTCCAGCTCAGTGGAAAGCCGTAAAACGTCAGCAAAAGTGTCATTAAGGCGCTATTTAGACCCCATTAAGACACTCAGTTTCTAGGGCTGAATTTAACCGTAAGTTGATCATTGTAAATGAGTTGTAAAATAAATAACCAGAGAAAATCACCCAAAATCAACTTTTCTATTAACTCATAAGTAAACATTGCACGAAAACAAGTGCAAAAATAAGGCAACCAGTACATTTACTATCCCGAGTACTGCTCGTCGCTGACCTTCTCCAGCCACTCGACCGCCTGGCCGTTCAGCCGCTCCTGAATGGCAATATGCGTCATGGCCGTCTCGGGCGAAGCTCCGTGCCAGTGCTTTTCGCCGGGCGCAAACCAGACCACATCGCCAGGATGGATTTCTTCAACTGGCCCGTCCCAGCGCTGCGCCCGACCGCGCCCGCTGGTCACAATCAGAGTCTGACCCAGCGGATGCGTATGCCACGCCGTCCGCGCACCGGGTTCGAAAGTCACATGCGCACCGACAACGCGGGAAGGCTCCGGTGCGGAAAAAAGAGGATCCACCCGCACCGTGCCCGTGAAATATTCCTCCGGCCCTTTGCCCGAAGGCTTGGAGCCGGCTCGTTGAATCTCCATGAACCAACTTCTTTCCGGCTTACTCGGACTTAAGCGAAGCCATATCGATCGAGAAGCGGTACTTCACGTCAGATTTGATCAGCCGCTCGTAAGCTTCGTTGATCTTCTGAATCGGAATCACTTCCACATCGGACGTAATGTTGTGCTCGCCGCAGAAGTCCAGCATCTCCTGCGTCTCCTTGATCCCGCCGATCATGGAGCCGGAAAGGCTCTTGCGGCCCAGAATGAGGTTGAAGGAGGAAATCGCCATCGGCTTTTCCGGCGCGCCAACCAGAACCATGTGCGAGTCGCGGCCCAGCAGCGGAAGATAAGCGTTGATGTCATGGTCGGCAGAGACAGCGTCGAGAATGAAGTCAAAGCTGAAAGCATGCTTCGCCATCTCCTTCGCGTCTTTCGAAATTACGACCTCGTCAGCGCCCAGCCGCTTGGCGTCTTCCACCTTGTTGGGCGAGGTCGTAAAGACCACCGTATGCGCGCCCAGCGCATGCGCAAACTTCACGCCCATGTGGCCCAATCCACCAAGGCCCACAATGCCCACCTTCTGGCCCTTGGTCACGCCCCAATGGTGCAGCGGCGAATAGGTGGTAATGCCCGCGCAAAGCAGCGGCGCGGCTCCGGCAGGATCCAGATTCTCAGGAACGCGCAGCACAAAACGCTCGTCCACAACGACGCTCTCCGAGTAGCCGCCGTAGGTGACGCCGCCCAGATGCTTGTCCGGGAAGTTATAAGTCAGCGTGGGATTAGGACAGAACTGCTCCTCGCCTGCCTTGCAGGCCGGACAGCTTCCGTCAGAATCCACCAGGCAGCCCACGGCGGCGATATCGCCGGCCTTGAACTTGGTCACAGCGGAGCCGACCTTGGTGACGCGGCCGAGAATCTCATGCCCCGGAATGCACGGATAAACGGTGGGCATGACGCCGCTCCACTCATTGCGCACCTGGTGGAGATCGGAGTGGCAGACGCCGCAGAAGAGAATTTCAATCGCGACGTCAGTATCGGTAGGATCGCGCCGTTCAATAGTTGTGAAAGCAAGCGGCGATGTGGCGCTGGCGGCAGAGTAAGCCTTGGCTTTGGACAAGAATTCACCTCGTTTAGAGAAAGGATGCAGAAGTCCGACGGAAGTATTCGTACAACCCGAAGAAATTCTAACGCGAGACCGCACTCTAACTGCACGACCGAGGCGCAAAGCCTGCATTGACCGCAACGTTGATCGGGGAAGCAGCTGATTCAAAAGAGATCCGGCACCGAGTGAAATGCAATGCGAGTAGGCGCAGCTTTGTATGCCGTCAGCATCGTTGCGGGAGCCAGTGTCTGCATCCCGTATTTGCGATTGAGTGCGTCCATGGCCTCATACAACCTCGCTCGCTTCTCGGAGCCGTCCATCGAGTCAAAGAGGCTCAAGCTGTGCAGCTTGTCAGGAACAAGGCCGCCAAGATGGACACCCACAAAATATGGATACGCGTTTTGCTCGCCACCCGGCTGTTGCTGCCATAGCTTCCGCAGCGCGGTAATGAGCGTCTGGTTGTCCTGGCATTCGGTGAGTTTGATTTCGCTATGCCATCCACGCCGTGGCACGCCGTAACTGCTCACGGAATTCGGAATCTCCTGCTGCGCACGCGGAACAGCAAAGCCTACGGCGAGGCCTATGCTGGCAGCCCACAGGTCGGCTTCACGCAGGCGCAGCGCGGCTTTGTGCAGTAGCTTCAACGCCACGGCCCACGCCCTTTCCGGCGTGCGCATCTCCGGCGCCAGCACATGCTGGTGGCCAATAGACTTGGCGTGCTCGTTGTCCGATAGATCGAAATCCTGGCCGCGCAACCAGTGCCAGAGCCGTTCGCCCCAGACCGAGCCCCATAGTTGGCCCATCTGTTCGCAGTTGAGCGCCAGCAGCTGCTGCATGGTGTGGATGCCCCTTGCGTTCAGCCGTTTTTCCGTCCGCGTGCCGATGCCGGGCAGGTCGCGCAGTGCAAGCAGGGGGAGTGCCGTGGGTAGGACATCGACTGGTAGAGCAACAAGGCCATCCGGCTTTTCCATGTTGCTAGCGATCTTGGCGAGGAAGCGGTTCGGCGCAAGACCCACCGAACTGCGAAGCATATCGCCAACCTGTTCGCGAATGGTGCGCTTTACCTTTCGCGCTAGCTCCATCGCGGTCAGGAGTGGCCGCTCGCGGCCAATGAGCCGGCAGGCCATCTCGTCAATGGAAGCGACTGCGGTGACTGGCACGCAGCTCTCAACGGCCTCCACTACTTCGCGGTGGATTTGGGTGTAGAGTTCGTGGCGACCTTCAACGAGGATGAGATCCGGGCACAGCCTTTTCGCGTCCCCCACAATGGTGCCGGTCTTAACGCCATAAGCTTTTGCTTCATAGCTGGCGGCAATGCAGCAGGTGGTGTCGGCCATCATAGGTACCACAGCGACGGGACGATTTCGCAGTTCCGGTCGTTTTTGCTGCTCGCAGGATGCGAAGTAGGAGTTCAGATCGACGAAGAGCCAGTTCACGGCCGGTGCAGAATCTTCCGCTGTGCGCTGCGGCTCTTTTTCCCTTAGCGCGGAAGAGGAGACATGTGCATGGCTCCGCCACTCGTCGATCTGCTCGTCGGTCAGTTCGGCAATCGCGCCGTCATCCGGAATGGACCTTTGCAACATGGCGGAAGGCTTTATAGGCCGCGAAATTAGTTTCGCTTTTTATTTGCTTTTATGCAATGGAAATGCTCTTCTTTCATGGCCCGAAATAACTATTGACGACCTAAAATTTTCCGATGATACACTGAGGGCGTCTGAGGTATCTCTCTCAACCTGCCCGAAAGAGATGAAATCTGTCAGAAGACAGCCTCTGATTGAGTGAAGTGTTCGCGATGACGCAAAGCTGGCTGCATTGGATTCTTGTTAGCGGAAGTCTCGTCGCGCTGGTCGTAACGATTGGCGTGGCTATTCTGCTTGTTTGCTGCTTGAGCTGTGCCCGCTGCCCTTTAAAGGAAAAAGACGAGCTCTTCAAACGCCGCGAAGTCTAGTCGCGGTGAATTCATTACTCAGCCATAAGATTCGCGAAAGCTCATCGAGATTCTTTTAGCCCTGTGTCCGGCTTCAAATACTGCTCAAAATGCGCAAGAATCTGGCGGTAGAGCTGCACGCGTGCCTCACTTCCCGCAAGATCATGCTTCTTGCGCGGAAAAATCTGCAAGTCATAGGGAATGCCCGCATTGACCAGCTTGTCTATAAATTGCACGGTGTTGCCGATATGAACATTGTCGTCGCTTACACCGTGAACTAACAGCAGAGGACCTTTCAGGCTCGCCGCGGTGTTCACCACCGATGAATCCTTGTATGCCTGCGGCTCATCGGCTGGTTGACCCAGATACCGCTCCGTATAAGTCGAGTCGTAAACGCGCCAGTCGGTAACAGGAGCGACAGCGACACCGGCTATGAATCGATCCGAGTGAGTCATTGCGTAGAGTGTAAAGTGCCCTCCCCAGCTCCAGCCCCACCATCCGAGCCGCTTTGGATCGAGTTGCGGAAATTTCTCAAGCGCGGCATCGAGAGCTGCAATTTGATCTTCAAGCTGCACCTTGCCAAAGTCGCGATATGCTGCCAGCGCAAAGTCGCGCCCGCGTCCCGCCATGCCGCGATTGTCTGTACGTAATACCGCGAAGCCGTGCTGTGCGAGCAACTCGTCGAAGAGTAGATTGTTGCCCCAAAAATCGTCGCCCCAGCGATTCATTACTGTCTGTGCGGTCGGGCCGCCATAAGGATTCACAATGAGCGGAACGCTTTTCACACCATGAGAACTTTCGGGCAGCATCAGTGTGGAATACAGCGTCGTTCCGTTCTTCGTCTTTGTCTCAAGCTGCAAGCGTGGTTGCAGCTGATAAGCCTGCATCGAGCGCGAGGCCCATAGCTCCTGACATTCGCTGCCTGTTTTGCAGATGCTGAGCTTCGGCGGATCAAGATGCGTCGAGAAGGTATCAACAAATGCCGATTCATCCGATGCAGGGACAGACGGGAAGTTTCCTTCGTGCGTTCCTGCTTCGGTGGTCAGCGCCTTGCGCTCCCCTGCAAAGCTTACCTGCCAGAGCTGCTGTTCTACCGGGCTGGTTTCATTCGATGCGTAGTAGATCTTTTGGTGCTGAGAATCGACCGCAGCGATGGAGTGTACGTCCCAGTTGCCGCTGGTGAGCTGCTTTGGCGCAGCGGCCGGCGCGCTCATCGGATTTCCCGTGTCGTAGCGATAGAGATAGATGTGGTTGTAACCGTCCTTCCAACAGGTGAGCACAATGGCTCCGCCGCTCACCGAGACGCCGTAGTTATCATCTAGGAACTTATCGTCGGTCACTTCAAGTATCTGCAGAGAATCGCGGCTGCCGAATGCGTCGGCAAAGTAGACGGCGCGGCGCTTATGGTCGCGGCTTAGCGTTTCGATCCAGAGTGTCTTTCGATCGACCCATCCAAAACGTGGGATGTAGTCCTGCCCTTCGTGGATCGGGAGCCTGATCCAGGATGTGTGGCCGCCTGTGGCGCCGATTACGCCGAGGCGAAGTTCGGGATTGGAATCGCCTGGCTGCGGATACCATTGCTTCTCGGCTTTGGCGTGCGTGAGCGTCCAGTCGACGAGCGGATACTCCGGCACGTTGCCTTCGTTCATCTGCAGATAGGCGATGTGGCTGGAGTCCGGCGACCAGAAGTAGTTGCTCTTTACTTCGAGTTCCTCACCGTAGAGCCAGTCCACCTCTGCATTGGTGATGGCGGGGCTCTGCGATGGTGCGATGGCGACAGGAGTTCCTGTCGCTCCCTCGTCCCGCGGGCGTACGATCCAGAGACCGTGATCGCGGACAAAGGCGATGGTTTCACCGTTTGGAGAAAAGGTGGGATTGTCTCCGGAACTCGCGGCGGTGAAGCCCATCTCAACCGCTGTGCCAATCTTCAAATCAAAGAGCCAGAGGCGTCCGGCTGAATCAAAGAGCAGATGCTTGCTGTCCGGTGACCACCAATAGCTGGGTGTCCCGACGCTGCCGCCCTGGTCGTCGCTGCTTGCTTTGAACATCGAAGCAAGCCTGTCATGGCTTATCAATATAGATCGTCTGCCGGAAGCGATCTCAATGGCGTGCAGCTCGCCGTTTTCGAGCCAGCTCAGGTGCTTGCCGTCCGGCGACCAGGCCACTCCCGCCGGTGGTGTGCCGATGAGCGGCTCATCCCCATTGATGGCCTCTACTGTCAGAGGCGTTGGCGTGGATTGACCGTTGAGCGCGGGTGCGGCAAGCAGCAAAGCAGAGAGAGCGAAAGGCGCAAGGCGAAAGTGACGAGGCAAATAATTACCCTCACGGAGCGATGACAGCGCATTGCCAGTCTATCTGGAGGCAGTGTTCGATTCCGGACAATTGCGGGAGTCATCCTGTGCAGGGTTGATTTTGAAGTGATGTTTTTTGTGTTGGTTATGGCGGTTTCCACACTCCTTATAGAAATCTTTATGCGATCTTCATTTCAGAACTGTGCAATCGCACAGTTCTGTTTGCAGGGTATCGAAATCGTTTTTGCACAAATTTTGGTGCAGAGGGGATGGGGGAGGGGGGGTGCCCCCTCCCCAAAACGGCCACGGCCCGAACCTGTTTTTGGGTTCGGGCCGTGGCTTTTCTTCTGCTGATTATGAGTGTGACAGAAAACCCCTTAATTGCATGCAAACTTTCTGAGCATGAAGGACGGTACGAAAGGGAGTTGGACTAAAGTAACGTTGCTTAAAAAATCGCGCGCGAGCATAGTTCTTGCGTAAGAGAAATCGCCTGCATAGGCGATCTTTGAATTCCGATCGTGGGCCCCTTAAAAATTCATCTGACACGCAATCAGATTCACGTCTGACTTTGTGTCAGATTTGCTTGCTCTCTCATGTACTTGCTTCCCGATTCTCCGGGCTTTTGACTTCAATTGCCAAGGGGCTATGCATGAGAAGGAAATTTAGGGGTTCCTATATTTGGTCGCAGGTTGCAGTGCTATTTGCCGCTGTGGCGCTAGCATTGACCGTGCGAGACGCCTTCGGGATGGAGCAGGCAAACCAGCAAGTTTCACCGCAAATTCTTGCGGCCTATCACCATGCGTTTTACCTGTATGATCATGCGGGCGAAATCGCTCAGGCTCATGCCAAAGCTGTCTATCCTTCGTCTGATTCCTTGAGGCGCGATTTGGGCTTAACCAGCTCAGAATTTGCTGTCTTTGGGAAGGCGGCTTCGGATTTCCGGCAGGTGGAGTATGCGACTCAGGCACAAATTGAATCCGTTGAGCGGGCGGACCTTGCAACTCATCCAGATGCAAGAAGCCTTACCCCTGCGGCCAAAGCCCGGATTCACTCGCTATTCCTTGCAATGAGACGTCGCGAGTCGGAGACGATCAATGCCATTCATTCGGGTCTGGATATAAACACCGCAGTTACTTTGGATGCCTCAGTGGTTTCACTCTACGCCGAGGTGCAAGCACAGACTACTCTTCAGCTCTCATCTACATCGCTCCTTAGCCGGCCGAGCAGTCTTAGTTCGAGTCGGGTCCAGCCGGAATATAGCGAGCCGCCAAACTGCGTGGATCTCACCCCCGCAGAAGAAGAGGCCGAAGATGATGAGTGTGTTGACGGCGATGGGGTTTATGACCTTGAAGACTGCACCTGCAACCCCACCGGTGGTGGCGGCGGCGGAGGACCTACGGGAGGGATAGATCCAGAGCCGCTCGTCACGGTTACCAGCGCGTCCGCCCAATATGGGCAAGCCTTTGATGATCCCATCACCGCGAGAGTGGCATCTCAGGCAGGCTCAGGAACTGATGCTCCAACACCCACAGGTAGTGTCGATTTTTCGATGAGCAATACCAACTCTGATCCGGGAACACCCCCGTATCAGAGTGGTAGCGGTGATCTGAACAGCGAAGGAGTAGCAACATGGAATCTGGCAGCAGTAATAGCCACAGGCAACTACAGCACTACCGGTGAGTATCTAGGAGACGATTATTACGACTCCGCGAAGAACTCCAGTACCGCATCGATCCAAAAGGCAGAATCTATAACAACAATGACCGGGTGTCCGTCCGGTGCGGTAACTTCTGGACAATCTTTGTCCTTTGAAATCAGCGTGACCTGGGCTAAAGACCCAACGGCTGCACTTGGCACTGCTGGTGTTGCCACGCCAAGTGGGAACGTTAGCCTTGCTTACTCAGGGAGTTCGAACCCAATTGCCAAGTCACTCACTCCATTGCCAGGCGTGCCTTCTACCGCGACCGTTGCAGTCACAATTACAGGCACAGGATCTCAAACCCTAATACCAAGCTATGGGAGCGACAACAACTATGAGGCCTCTACTGGCGCGAGCTCTGCGGGTTCTAATGGTGAATGCGACATAACGGTGAACTGAGCAGTCAGCTTGTACGCGGAATTCCTAAAGAAGCTAACCTTAGGCTGGGCAGAAGGGTGGATGGAGATAATTATGAAAAAGCTGATTTGCGCAATGCTCCTCGCAGCGTCCCTCGCGACCGGGCAGTCTCCGAGAACATCAACCGAGTTGCATGTAAAAGATATCCGAGCACAACAGCCACAGGAGAAGCTCGCCGCCAGTCCTCTCTGTCAGCGTGCTTTCGAAAGTCCCAACCACGGAATCATCCAGCGCACTTCCGTTGATCCCACTACCTTCGTCCATAACTTGGCCGCCCTGTTGGAGAAGAGCGACGAAGTGGTTCTCGTAGGAACTCACTATCGCTCAGAGTCAGTATTCTCTCCTTCCGGTGAAAGTGTAACCACGTATTACGACGTAAAGGTAATACGCAGTTGGAAAGGACCGCATGAGGTTGGAGATAACCTCACCTTCAGCGTGCCTGCCGGAGCCGTACATTGTGGAATGACGGAATCTCACCAGTCCGTATATTTCTCTACCATGAAGGGAACAGTCGAATGGAAAGTTGCCTACAACGGTCCGTATCTGCTGTTCCTGCGCCATCCACAGGGAAAGGAGATGCAACTGGTCCAAGGGCTCCTTCCTGCGGCGGGCGGAGGATTTCAAGGCATATTTCCGATCTCATTTCCTGTCAGTGGCGAAGATATAAGCAAGTGCACTAGCTTATTGCCTGAAACCCGGAAGTGGTGCGACTCCTTTTTGGAGACCAGCCAGAATCCTGTCGTTGTTCCTTATGTTCCTGATCCGCTTGGAAAGAAATACGATGGCATGCCAATCGCGGATTTCCTGAATTTGGTGCGGAATCTGGCTGCTGATCAAGGACTGGACGAAAAGCGGCCTTGAGAGGTCTCCTTCTGCCATACCCCGTCAGAAGCGGAGTATCTGGCAGCGCACTATTTTTCTGCATAGTTGGATTTTCGCTCATTGGTTGTCAGTTGGCGAGGCGGACGCAGTTTCTTCCGGCTTCTTTGGCCTGGTACATGGCGGCGTCTGCGCTTTCGAGAAGCTGCACGGATTGCGCGGTACCTGACGGCTCTGTGGTGGCGCATCCGATACTTACGGTTACTACGCGGTGGGGATTGCCTTCGTGCGGGATCTGCTCCAGCTCGACGGCGCGGCGGATTTTTTCGCCGATGTGCCACGCGCCGGCAAGGTCCGTGTCGGGAAGGACTACGACGAACTCCTCGCCGCCGTAGCGGCCGACAAAATCCGTCGGACGCTGCACGACGCTGGCGATGGCTCCGGTTACCTCGCGCAGGCAACGGTCACCGGCGAGATGGCCGTAGCGGTCGTTGTAATGCTTGAAGTGATCGACATCGATCATGAGCACGGAGATTTTGGTGTGGGCGGTTTGCGCGCGCTGCCACTCGCGCTCAATGTACTCATCGAGGCGGCGGCGGTTGGCGATTCCTGTAACCGCATCTGTAATGGCGCGGTTCTCGGCGACGTTGAGAGCTTTGTTCAGCTCCTCTTCATGAGCTTTTCTGCCGGAGATGTCACGCACGACGTTGATGAAGCCGGCGGCATCGCTTGTCTCGGGATCGCAGTGGAGGACGAGGTTGGCTTCAAGCCAGAGGTATCCTCCATCACGCTTGCGTCCGCGGAATTCGAGGATGTTGCGGGCCTTGCCTGCGAGGCAATCGGTATAGAGCTTTTCCAGCGACGCCTGGTCATCGGGATGCACCATGGCTCCGCGCTCAAAGAGGCCTGCGCTGCGGCGATCCCAACCGAGCAGCGTTGTTGCCGAAGGAGAAACATAGACGACTTCGCGATTGAGATTGGCGAGCGTGATGATATCGCTGGAGCCTTCGGCGAGGAGGCGGAAACGCTGCTCGCTGGCGCGCAGGTTGAGCTCAAGGCGTGCCCGCGCTGCGCGTACGACCTCTGCGATGTAGACAAGCAGCATGGAGACGAAGGCGAAGACCTGGAGCATGAGCGTGCGCGGTGAGGGAGTGAGAACGGTGAGGCCGATGGGCCCGTGACCGCGCGAGGTGAGGAAGCCTCCGATGGTGGAGACAGCCAGCAGCCCCAACGCCGCGCCGGCCATGCCGAGACGCACTTCCACCAGCAGAAGTACAGGCAGAATTGCAAAGAGGAGCGGCAGGGAGGTCTGCCAGAAGACGCCAACGCTGACCACGATGAGAAGAAAGAACAGGCCGGCCGCTTCATACCAGGGGCGTTTGGAAAAAGGCGCACGGCTCCGGAGCGAGAGATAGAGCGGCGTCATGATGGTGATGCCGAGCGCATCCCCTGGGAACCACTCGGGAACGATCTGCCAGAAGGGTTTGAAGTGCACGAGGAAGGAAAGACACGTGGCATAGCAGAGCGAAGCGACGCCGGGAGCCACGAATACGCCATAAATAAGGAGAGCGACGAGCTGGCTGGCGCGCGCCATGTAGCGACCTGGCGCAAGAGCCGGGCGAAGAAGCCACGCGGCGACGGTTACTTCGACTACATTGCATCCGGAGGCGGAGAGCGCAAGCCACACCGGCGCATGGAGCGGCGGCATGAGGTTGGCTGCGAAGTCGATGACCGTGCCTAAGGCAATGAAGGCCGGCCACTGCCGCTGCGGCACGCAGAGAAGCATGCCTACCATCAGGCCAGTGGAAGGCCACATGATACTGATGTCGCCGTGCGCCCAGGGGATGGTGTTCAGCAGTTCAGCGCCTGCCGTTACGCCACCCAGAATCAGCGCCGCATAGACCAGTTGCTGCAGCGGGAATATGGTTACTGACCCGCTACTTTCCTCTATGCGCGGCTGAACGGACGTATTCATTTGCCCCGGCTCGACAGAATTCTTGCCTACCATCCTAACCTAACTATCAGAATGGCCAGAAAAAATGACCCCCCGACTCAAACCAGTGGAAGTGAAGCAGGCAACATTCCGACCAGCAAAGAAACAGAGGGGCCATAGCCGCAACTCCTGGAAGACGCACCTGCCCGCCCTTGCGCATGAGCAGCTTGTGCGCGGGTGAGTCTCTATTTGTCCTCCAGACCGAATGCGACTATAACACAGCTCTACATATCGTCGGCAATGGAATTGCGTGGGGATCGCGCGAGGTGATGTATGCGGCTTTATGGGGCCGTAGTTTCTAATCAGTCCTTTTTGGTCCTGGCCTTCTGCGCGGCCCAGCGCCGCTTTTGCGCGTCTGCAATGCGCTTACGCGCGTCTGCGCTCAGAATGCGCTTGTGTGCTTTTGCAGGAGCTGCCTTTGTCTTTGTCGCTTTTGTGGTGAGTGAAGAGCTGCCGGAAGATGCAAGTAACTTCCTCACTTGAGTCAGTCTTGCAATCTCAGCATCGATTTGAGAAAGTATGGATTCTATCGACATGTGACGAGAATACCTCATTCTTTTCGCGGTGGCGAACTGTGTAGGTAACTTCCACTAAAGTTATGCGTTGGGTGAGTTACTCTGGTTTACCCACGGCGCCTTCTTTGTATGCCTTCTGCAGGATGTAATAGGCCTGTTTCTTCTCTCCCTGATCCGAGATAAGTCCCTTGCGATTGAATTCATCCTGAATGCCTGCGAGAGGACGATTGGGCGAACGAAAATCCATGAGTAGCCAGGGGCTCATGCCGCGCAACTGTGGGATGCGATTCAGCATTCCGATTTGATGACGGTAGATATTTGCCTGATACTCTTCAGTCCATCGGTCGTTATCGCGGCCGTGCAATCCTGCTTTGGCATCGCCGCCAAACTCGCTTACGATGAGCGGCTTGTCATAACGGATATCCCATTGTGTAACATCGGCAGTTTCCGGATGAGCCTCATACCAGCCGATGTATTCATTGACGCCGATGACATCGAGAACGTTGCCTAGCGGATCGTCGACGATCTTTGTGTTGCCCTGTGCGTGCACGAGCAGCGCAGCTGTGATGAGCCGCGAGTTATCGAGTTCGCGCGCCTTTGCTGCGAGGCGAGTTATAAAATCTGTGCGCGTGGGATTGTTGGGTGTTTCATTGGCCATTGACCAGAGAATGATGGAGGCATGATTGCGCAATGTGCCGATTTCTTCTTCGAGCTGGTGTGAGGCTTTGTCGTAGACCTGCGGGCTATCGAATTTGAGCGCCCAGTAAACAGGGTTTTCACTCCAGACCATGATTCCCATGCGGTCCGCGGCGCGCTGCATGGTTTCATCGTGCGGATAATGCGCGAGGCGAACGAAGTTACAGCCGAGATCCTTTGCCCATCCGAGAAGGGTTTCGGCGTCTTTATCGGACCATGCGCGGCCGGTGCGGTATGGAGCTTCTGCGTGAATCGAGATGCCGCGCAGAAAGACAGGCTTGCCATTCAATAGAATCTGCGTGCCGCGCGTCTCTATGGTGCGAAAGCCCATCTGCTCGTTGATAGAGTCGGCGTCGGCGTGCAGCGTTACTGCGTATAACTTCGGGTGCTCCGGGGACCAGCGCTCGAGACCACTTACGGAGAAGTGAATTGCAGCTTTGCCGTTTGCATTCGTTGTGGCATGGGCCTTGGCGTGCAGCTCGGGGATCTCGACTTCGACGGGCGCGCCTGCACTTGCGCCGGTGAGATGTGCCCATCCTTCGATTACACCGTCTTCTGTGGGGCTGAGATGAAGGTCGTACTGATCGATGAATGTGTTGGGTACAGTGATGAGCGAGATTTCGCGTGTGATGCCGCCGTAGTTCCACCAATCGGTTTCAAGTGTGGGAACATTGTCTTCGCGCCGGGTGTTATCCACCGCGGCAACGATGAAGTTATCGCCGGCATGCACCGCCTCTGTGACGTCGCAGTTGAAGGCGGTGAATCCCCCCTCATGTTCGCAGGCTCTTTTGCCGTTGACCCACCACCAGGAGTGGTAGTTGGCTGCGCCGACGTGCAGGTAGACGCGCGAGTGCGCCTGGGGCTGGTAAGTGAAGTTACGCTGGTACCAGATGGGACCTTCATAGAAGAAGAGCGATTCTCGCTGTGTGTTCCAGTCGCCGGGAACCTTGAGCTTCGGAGCTTTATCGAAGTCGTATTCGGTGGGGCCGGTGTCACCTGGCTGTGCTTTGCGATTCAAGAACCAGCCATTCTTTTTCTCTTCATGATGAAAGCTGAAGAGACCGGAGAAATATGGGTCGACGATATAGGCCCAGTCTCCATTGAGCGAGAGTGCGGGCCTGCGGTCGGCTCCGGTGAATGCGAGCGGAGCATTTGCAGCCTGCGACCATGCGGCAACTCCGCAGCAGATGAGAGTGGCGCACGCAAGCGCAATACGGCCGAGCGGGAAGCGAGAAGATGGCATGGTTAATTTCCGGATAACTTAGAGTAAGGTTCAATAGCAGAGCAAAAAAGTGCCTTGGCGACGTTCAGAGTAAGTATTTTCCCGACGGGCCATCTTATCCTGTGAGCGCCTGCGCTGTACAACCCAGCAGTGAGTTATGCCCAAACACTACAAAGGGGTGAAGCCGATGCTCCACCCCTTTTGGTTTTTTGTGGCGGGCAAGTTACATTGCGCCCATATACATTACGTGCACGTAGGTGCCGAGCCGTACGTTGTAAGCCAGATACCAGCCCGGATGGTCGGGATCTTCATAGATAATGATGTCGTCGGAGCTCCAGAGCCAGCCGTCGCAATAACCTACGTCATAGGGAGCGACACTCCAGGCCCAGCCATTGAACCAGAAGCGACCGGGTCCGCCGCCGCCGATGTGCCATACGTGATGCGGGCCGAAGCCGCCAGAAAAGTGTCCATGCTCCCAGGGATGATCGATATGGTAGTGAGCATCATTGGGCCCTGACTCATGGCCCACCCAGGTACGGCCGTTGTCCACGTGCGGAGCAGCGGGATGGCCCGGATGATCAGGTCCCTGCGCCGGTGGGTGAGGGGTGCCGTGGAAGGCTTCGGGTCCGTGCTCCGGCGCGCGCGGCGCGGCATGTTGAGCTGGATGTTGTGCAAAGGCCGGTACGGCCATCACCAAGGCCGCTGCGAATGCAATCTTGAAGAAGGGTTTCATCTGCTTTCTCCTTACGCCCGCCGTCTTGTCGTTGTCTCTGGCGGCTATCCCTAACAATACGATGCAACCCGGCGTGCATGAGTAAGTTGCGTCGAGATATTTTCCAGGTAGACCGATAACTGAGCAGGAAGAAGATAGACGAAAGAGAGCGCAGCAAGAATATTCGAAGCGAAGGGGAGCCCCAGAACTATTTTTTATCTACAAAAGAGGGCGAAGTTATCCGCCCTCTCAGAATATATTTGGCGGGCTATTGCCTGGGTCACCTGCAGCTATGCTTCAACCGCAGCGGGTTGACGGCGCCAGGCGTAGAGCGGGAAATGGTTAGCGAACTCGGCGACCTTGTTGCGGATGTTATCGAGGGCCGCGTCGTCGCTACGCTTGTCGAGAGCTTCGACGATCCATGCCGCAATCTGCTTCATCTCGGCCTGCTTCATGCCGCGCGTGGTGAGCGCGGGCGTGCCGATGCGGATGCCGGAGGGCTTGAGCGGGGGATTGGTGTCATAAGGAATGGCGTTTTTATTGACCGTGATGCCTGCCTTACCGAGAGCGCCCTCGGCCTCAGAGCCGAGAATGCCCTTGGCGAAGACGTCAACGAGCATCAAGTGGTTGTCCGTGCCGCCGGAGATGATGCGGTAGCCTGCCTCCGCGATGGCGGAGGCGAGCGCCTGTGCGTTGGCTACGGTTTGCGCGGCATAGGTCTTGAATTCAGGGCGAAGCGCTTCAGCGAAGGCGACAGCCTTGGCAGCGACGATGTGGACGAGCGGGCCACCCTGCTGGCCGGGGAAGACGGCTTTATCGACAGCGGCTGCAAGATCCTGACCGCAGAGCACCAGACCGGCGCGCGGGCCGCGCAGCGTTTTGTGCGTGGTGGTGGTGGTGATGTGCGCGTGAGGGACGGGTGAGGGATGAGCGCCTCCTGCGACGAGGCCTGCGATGTGCGCCATATCGAAGATGTAATGTGCGCCGACCTTGTCAGCAATTTCGCGCATGCGGGCGAAGTCCCAGAGGCGTGGGTAAGCTGAACCGCCACCGATGATGGCTTTGGGCTTTTCACGCAGAGCGATGGCTTCGAGCTCGTCATAATCGATGAGCTCAGTGTCTTTACGGACGGTGTAAAAAGTGGGGCGGTAGAGCTTGCCCGAGAAGCTGAGCTTGTGGCCGTGCGTAAGGTGACCGCCGTGGGCGAGATCTAGGCCAAGGATGGTGTCGCCTGCCTGGAGGACTGCCATATAGGCCGATGCGTTGGCCTGTGAGCCGGAGTGGGGCTGCACGTTGGCGTGCTCGGCGCCGAAGATGGCCTTGGCGCGATCGCGGGCGAGGTTTTCGACGACGTCCGCATACTCGCAGCCGCCGTAGTAACGCCGACCGGGATAGCCTTCGGCGTACTTATTGGTGAAGACGGAGCCTGCGGCCTCCAGTACTGCCTCAGAGACGAAATTCTCGCTGGCAATCATCTCCAGCCCCTCATGCTGGCGGAGGGTTTCGTGGTCGATGGCGGCGGCGATCTCGGGGTCGGCCTGAGCGAGCGAAAGCGACATGCGGTCAGTCATAGGATGATTCTAGCTTTTTTCCGGACTGCCGATGGTGTGAATTACGGCGTGAAATTTGGTATTGTCATCGGTAGAAATCCTTGCGAGATATGAATATGAACCTGTTACGTATAGTCTCTCCGGTATTCTTTTTTGCCGCTGCATTTGTCGCCGGCGCACAGACGTCCGGTATTGATCCCACGCTTGTGGCCAAAGCTGCTGCGGGAGATGCCGCAGCGCAAGTGGCTGTTGGCGAAGACTATGCGACGGGCAAAGGCGTGGCTCAGGATCTGAAGCAGGCGGCGGACTGGTATCGTAAAGTGGCGGAAGCAGGGAATGCCGCGGGGCAAATTCATCTGGCAGAGATGTACCGCGATGGCCGCGGCATAGAGCGTGACAAGGTGCAAGCCGCGGAATGGTATGGCAAGGCCGCCGAACAAGGCGATGCCAGTGCGCAGGGGACGCTTGCGGTGCTTTACTCAGTGGGTGAAGGCGTGCCGCAAGACTATGCCGAAGCCTACTACTGGTTTGATCTTGCGGCGGCTGTCGAGTCAGCAAAACAGCAGCAATATATTGCCAACCGCCAGAACATGGGAGCCCACATCACGGCCGACGAGTTGGCCGCCGTGCAGGAGCGCGCGGCGAAGTGGAAGGCGGCGCATCCACGCCCCGTTACAAGCCCGGCAAAATAACCCTCCTTCGACATCTCGCGGCCCGATCTTGAATTGATTCCTGTTGACAATCTACATATGATGCCGTCAATATGTTGAACAACAACAGGAGAGACGGGGAACAGGAGAGACGCATGGGCGGAAATAAGGCCGATGTTTTGCAGGGCACTCTGGACCTGATGGTGCTCAAGACGCTGGAATCGCTGGGGCCGCTGCATGGCTACGGCATTGCGCGGCGGATTGAACAGGTGAGCGGCGAGACGATTCAGCTAAACCAGGGGACGATTTATCCGGCGCTGCTGCGGTTGGAGCAGAAGGGCTGGATCAAGTCCGAGTGGGGCATGTCGGAGACGAACCGCCGGGCGCGGTTCTATTCGCTCAGCCGCACCGGTCGCAAACAGATGGAACGCGCGACGGAGAACTGGGAGCGCGTGGCTTCGACGATGGCGCGCTTTCTTGCGCAAGCGAGCAGCGAGACAAATTAGGAGACAGCCATGGAGTGGATTCGTGTTCTGCTGAATAGTTTTGTGTCACTGTTTCGAGGTAAGGAACTGGATGCGCGGCTGGATGAAGAGTTGGGTGCGCATGTGGATCTTGCCGTTGCGGAGAATGTGCGACATGGAATGACGGAAGGAGACGCACGTACGGCGGCGCTGCGAGCATTTGGCGGCGTGACGCAGACGCGGGAGAGGTATCGTGTGCAGCGCGGGCTGCCGTGGATTACCACCGCTGCGCAGGATGTTCGCTTCGGCATGCGCATGATGGCGAAGAACCCAGGGTTTACCGCGATTGCCGTGCTGACGCTGGCGCTGGGGATTGGCGGCAACACGGCTATCTTTTCCATTGTGAACGGCGTGCTGCTCAATCCGTTACCGTTTCCGCACGCTGAGCAACTTGTGGAGCTAAACGAGAGCAAGCCCGACTTTCCTCGAGGCTCCATTCCGTATCCAAATTTTCTGGATTGGCAGCGAGAGAATCACAGCTTCTCTTCGATTGCCATTACCCGCGGTTACGTGTTCAGCCTGACAGGCCGAGGAGATGCCGAACAGGTGCAATCCGAATTCATCTCGACGGATTTCTTTTCTGTACTTGGCTTGCATCCGCTGATAGGGCGCACGTTTACTGCGGCCGAAGAACAGTCCGGCGCTGCGCCCGTCGCTTTGATCAGCGAGGGACTTTGGAAGCGGAAATTCGATGGTGCAAATAATGTGCTGGGACAGGCCATCACGCTGGATGGCCACAACTACACCATCGTTGGCGTCATCCCCTCCGGCTTTCATCTGAGCTTTGCCAACTTCACAGAGCGGGATGTCTATGTTCCAATTCGCCAGTGGATCAATCCCTACCTGATGCGGCGCTCGGCGGGGTTGGCGATCCATGGGATTGCACGACTCAAGCCAGGCGTGACTCTGCAACAGGCCAGTGCCGACATGGATGAAGTCACGCGCAATCTGGCTGTGGCGTATCCCGATGCAAACCAGGGCACTGGAGCAAGCATTATTCCACTGAAGGAAGAGATGGTGGGCGATGTGCGGCCCTTTCTGCTGGTGCTGATGGGGGCGGTGGGATTTGTGCTGTTGATTGCGTGCGTGAATGTGGCAAGCCTGCTGCTGGCGCGCTCTGCCGCGCGTGGCCGCGAGTTTGCTGTTTGTGCGGCGCTGGGCGCAAGCCGCGCACGCGTCATTCGCCAGTTGCTTACAGAAAGCCTGTTGCTGGGGATCCTTGCGGGAGACATCAGCCTGGTTCCAGCAGTGTGGGGAACTCATGCAGCGCTGCGATGGTTGCCAGCCGTGCTGCCCCGCGCGGAAGAGGTTGGCCTCGATTTCCGTGTACTCGCATTTACTATGACGATTTCGTTGCTCACCAGCACACTCTTTGGGCTTGCTCCGGCGTTGCGCACCTCACAGGCGAATCCGCAAATGGCGCTGAAAGAGGGCGGGCGCGGATCAAACGGACCGCGGCAGCGGACGCTGGGAACATTTGTAGTGGTGGAGATGGCCATTGCGTTGGTGCTGCTAACGGGCGCGGGGCTGATGATCCGGAGCCTGGTTGAGCTTTGGAATGTCGATCCGGGTTTCAATCCACATAATGTACTCACCTTCGGCATGTCGCTTCCGACCTCGATGGCTGACGCATCCCCGGACAAGATACGCGCTACATTCCGTGCGCTCGATGAAAGCCTTGCCTCCACGCCGGGAATCAAGGCGGTTTCGCCGGTATGGGGCGCGCTTCCGATGGCCGGTGACGATCAACGGCTGTTTTGGCTCGATGGCCAGCCCAAGCCTGCGAGCGATCATGACATGGACTGGGCAATTGATTACATTGAGCAGCCGGATTATCTGCGTGTGATGCAGATTCCGCTCAAGCGCGGACGCTTCTTTAGCAGGCAGGACTATGAGCATTCTCCGCTGGTTGCCGTAGTGGATGATGTTTTCGCGAACAAATATTTTTCGGGCCAGGATGTGATTGGCAAGCGCATCCGTATGAGCGATAGCGGAAGCGTGGTTGAGATTGTCGGTCTTGTTCCGCATGTGAATCAGTGGGGACTGGATACGGACGACACGCAATCCCTGCGCGCTGAACTTTACCTGCCGTGCATGCAGATGCCGGAAAATTTTCTTAACGTTATGCGTACCGGCTCCGGCATGGTGGTGCGTTATGAGGGCAGCCTGGAAGCGGTGTCTGCTGCGCTGCTGCGCACGAGCCGGCAGATCAGCTTGGAGCAGGTGATCGCCGGCTATCAGACGATGGACAGCGTTCTATCCGATTCACTGGCTTCGCGGCGGTTCGCGATGATTCTGCTGGGAACGTTTGCGGCGCTGGCCGTGATGCTGGCCTCGATCGGTATCTATGGTGTTATGGCATACCTGGTTGCGCAGCGCACGCAGGAGATGGGCATCCGGATGGCGCTTGGCGCAAAACGCTCGGACGTGCTGCTGCTGATCTTCCGTCATTGCGCGCGGCTTACTCTGCTTGGTGTTGCGATTGGTGTTATGAGCGCGATTGGCCTGACACGACTCATGACCTCACTGCTCTTTCATGTCAGTCCCGGCGATCCCGGTATTCTTGCCGGCGTGGCGGTTCTGTTGACACTGGTTGCTATGGCTGCCTGCATTCTTCCGGCTCGCCGCGCCGCATCCATTGAACCTATGCAGGCCCTGAGAACGGAATAGGAGATTCCCATGGATAGGATTCGTATTTTGCTCAGCCGCTGCGCGGCGCTATTCCGCAAGAAGAAGCTGGACGCTCGTCTGGATGAGGAGCTGAACGCGCATGTGGATCTTGCGGTTGCGGAGAATGTGCGGCGTGGTATGACGGCGGATGAGGCGCGCACGGCGGCGCTACGGGCATTTGGCGGCGTGACGCAGACGCGGGAGAACTATCGCGTGCAGCGCGGGCTGCCCTGGCTCGAACAGATTGCGCGCGATCTGCGCTATGGCTGCCGCACACTGTATCGCACGCCGGGATTCACAACGACTGCGATCCTGGTGATGGCGCTTGGCATTGGCGCTAATGTAGCCATCTTCTCCATTGTGCGCACCGTTCTGCTGAATCCGCTTCCGTACCGCGATCCGCAGCAACTGGTGGCTCTTTACAGTCATAATTCCGATGCCGGGAAGGGGCATCAGTTTGCGCCTATTGATGCGGGCAGCTTCTTTGAGTGGAAACAGGCTGCACAAGGCACGGCGGAGATGGCGCTGATTTCGCCTTTCCAGAACTACAACGTGTCGGCTGAAGGCAACCAGCTTCCGGAAAAAGTGGATGCGGCTTGGGTCAGTGCAAATTTCTTCTCCACGCTTGGTGTTCAGCCTACGCTGGGTCGCAGCTTTTCCAGCTTTGATGACCGGCCCGAGGCCGGCGCCACTGCGATTCTTTCGCACTCATTCTGGAAGCGGCGTTATGGCGCCGACCCGAACGTGGTTGGCCGCAATATCTGGCTTGATGCCAGGCCGTACACGATTATCGGCGTGATGCCGGAATCCCTGGTCTTCCTGGGGCCCTTCTCATCGGGCAAGATCCAGGTTTGGACTCCGGCCAGCCATGAAGCTTCGTCGTTTCTGATGAGCACCTTTGAGGATCACGAATTCATTGCCGTGGCGCGGCTTGCCCAGGGCGTTACGCTGCCTCAACTGCTTGGCCGGCTCGATCCCATACAGGCACAGATCAAGGCGCAGCATCCACAGACCTCCGTACGCAGTGTTACCAGCGGCAGATCCCTGCTGGATGACGCCGTGCAGGACTATAAGACGCCGCTCTATGTTCTGTTTGCCGCTACAGGATGCGTGTTGCTTATTGCATGCATAAATGTAGCGGGACTCCTGGTAGCGCGCGCGGCGGCACGGCGCAAGGAGCATGCCATTCGCACTGCTCTTGGCGGCAGCCGCATGCGCCTGGTGCGCGAGCGCGTGATGGAAAGTATGCTGCTTTCAACGGGCGGCGGCCTGTTGGGCGTGATGCTTGCGGCAGCAGCTCTGCGATGGCTGGAGCATGTTCGGCCCGATATGCGCCGCGTCGAGGGAATTCATCTGGATTGGACGGCTGTGGCGTTCACTGCTGCCGTTGTGATTCTATGCGCAGTGTTTTCCGGGCTTATCTCTGCTTTCAGTGTTGATAGCCACAGAATCCTGGCTGCTCTGCAGGATGGATCGCGTACGCAGGCCGGGACGCGAGGCCGCGCCGGTTTGCGGCAAGGCCTGCTGTTTTTTGAAATCAGCCTGACTGTCGTACTTCTGATTGGCGCTGGACTACTGCTGAAGAGCTACAGGCACCTGCGCGCCACCAACCTTGGTGTTCCTGTTCACAACGTACTCATGATGCAGGTTGGACTTCCGGATGAACGATACAAAACGGCTGTGGAACAGGTGAGCTTCAAGGAGCGGCTCATCGAGCGGGTGCGTGCGATTCCCGGCGTGGAGTCTGCCGCTCTGGTGAGCACGGCACCGGGACAAGGCTGGGGCGGAGACCGCATCGTTGTTGTGGTCGAGCATCCTCGGTTGGTCAAAGACGCCGAGATCGACATGATGGTGCGCGGCGCCGATCCGGGATACTTCGCTGCGATGAACATTCCTATCATCAAAGGCCGCACATTCGCAGGCGATGAAAAACTTTCTAAAGACCATGTCATTCTTATCGGCCAGCAGGCGGCGAGGATATGTTTTCCGGGTGAAGACCCGATCGGCAAACATCTGAAGATCACACTGACCGGAGATATCTACGAGATCATTGGCGTTGTGGGCGATACACTCTACTCCATCTCAGATCCCGTATTGCCCATGATGTACATGCCGATCTTCGGGAACGGATTCTCGGGCGTGACGATCGTTCTGCGGTCTGCGCATGATGTGGATGTGCTGGCGATACCGGTGGAGAAACTTGTGAGTCAACTCGATCGCGATCTGCCTGTCTCTGGTGTTATGACGCTCGAAGAGTCCCTGGCTAAGGCTACCCTGGGCTCGCAATTTGATTCCATGCTTGTGCTGGGCTTTGCGGTTATTGCATTGGTGCTGGCTGCCGTGGGCCACTATGGCGTGCTGGCTTATCTTGTTACGCAGCAAACCAGCGAGATCGGCATACGCATTGCATTGGGCGCGCAGCGAGGGCAGATTCTACGCAACATTCTATTCGATGGAATTCGTCCAGCGCTGGCGGGAATTGCCGCAGGGCTGCTGGTGAGTGCGGCGGCGGTGCGTTTGATTGGATCGATGCTGTATGAAACAGAGCCGCTTGATCCAGGAATTTTTGCCGCCGTTGCCGGAGTGTTTTTGCTCGTTGCGGTAGTGGCGTGTCTTATGCCTGCGTGGCGCGCAGCGCGGCTGGACCCTGTGCAGGCGCTGCGAAGCGAATAAGAGAGCAGCTCAGATTTTCTGGAGAACCTGATGGATTGGATTCGTGTTCTGTTGAGCCGTTTTGTGTCGCTGTTTCGCCGCAAGGAGCTGGATACGCGGCTGGATGAGGAGCTTTGCGCGCATATTGATCTTGCGATTGCGGAGCATGTGCGGCGCGGGGTCGCGGAAGATGAAGCGCGCACGGCAGCGCTGCGCGAATTTGGCGGCGTGACGCAGACGCGGGAGAGATATCGGATGCAGCGGGGGGTGCCATGGATGGAACAGATTGTGCGCGATGTGCGCTTTGCCGCGCGGCAGTTGCGGAAGTCGCCGGGGTTTACGTTGACGGCGATTTTGACGCTGGCGCTTGGACTGGGCGCGAATACGGCGGTCTTTTCGTTGATCAATGCGCTGCTGCTGAGGCCGCTGCCGGTGCCTCATGCGGATAAGCTGGTGGTGCTGCGCGCGGACAGCGATGACGACGGAAAATATGGACCGAACTATAGCTCTGCTGCGCCGCTGGCGCGTGCGCTGGAGAAACGGCACGATGTGTTTGATTCCGTTGCTGCCAATACGGGAATGTCGCGGTTCCAGGTGCGCGGCGCTTCCGGCAGTGTGAATGTTCCGGGATCGATTGTCAGCGGTTAATATTTCCAAGTAATGGAGACGCAGCCGCTGATGGGCCGCTACCTGACGCCGCAGGATGATCAGCCGGGCGGCGGTCCAGGCGGATATGCGGTTGTCATCGGCGAGGATTTCTGGCGCACATGGTTCAGCGGCGCGCCAGATGTGCTCGGACGCAAGCTGACGATTGCGAATACACCGTTCACAGTTGTGGGCGTGATGCCGAAGAAATTTATCGGTGCTGCTCCAACGTCACGGCCCCAGATTTATGCGCCGATGTGGGCCGAGCCGGTCATCGACGCGCCTTCGAACAGCATTGCCGGTGGAATGCACTCGTGGTGGCTCACTGTGATTGCGCGGCACAAGCCAGGTGTTTCACTTGAGCAGACGAACGCCGCGCTGAGCGCTATATCCGGCTCGATTGTGGATGAAGTAGGCGCGGATACGACCGGAGGCGAGTGGGCGGCGGACGCGCGCAAGCATCATCTTCATTTTGTTGCCGAGCCGGGAGCAAAGGGTTACACGTATCTGCGCGCGATGTTTGTGAAGCCGCTGGTGGCCGTGTTCTGCCTGTGCGGAGCGATGCTGCTGCTGGCCTGCCTGAACCTGGCGAGCCTGCTGATGGCGCGAGCGGCAGCGCGTGAGCGCGAGCTGGCGACACGGCTGGCAATGGGCGCTACACGTAGGCGGCTTGTTCAGCAGCTTATGGTGGAGAGCCTGCTGATTGCGCTGCTGGGAACGGCGGCGGGGGTTGGCGCGGCTCCGTTTGTGAGCAGCTTGCTGGCAAGGATGATTCTGCCGCGCTATCCAGGCATGTCACTTGTGCTGGATACGACGCTCGATCTGCGTGTGCTGTTTTTTGTGGCGTTGATCGCGATTGTGACGACTGCGCTGATTGGGCTAGTTCCAGCGCTGCGCGCCACGTCGAAGAGTTTAAATGAGCAGATCAAATCGGGGTCGAATGCAACGATGACGCGGGAGCGTACGCGGCTGCTGCCGCGGGTTCTGATGGGGCTGGAGGTTGCGCTGGCACTGATTTTGGTAGTTGGTGCAGGCTTGCTGGCTACGAGCCTTACGCGACTTTATTCCACCGGGCTTGGCTTTGAACCGAAGGGCATTGTCAACATCAACTTTGAAATGAATAAGCAATCCCTCGACGGCCAGGCGCTTGTTCGTTGGTACCAGCAATTCGGCGATGCGTTGACGCGGCAGCCGGGGGTCGCGAGCGTGAGCTTTGCCTCAATACCACCCATGAGCGGCGAAACGTGGGACAGCGATCTTCACACCCCATCGAGTAGCGGGGACCGAGACGTCTACATGAACGCCGTCTCGCCCAATTACTTTTTGACCATGCGCATTCCCATTCTGGCCGGGCGCGACTTTCAGTGGAATGAAACGGCAGCTTCTGGACTGAAAATCATCCTGAGCGAGTCGGCGGCAAGGACGCTCTTTCCGAATGGCAGCGCGGTGGGGCAGAGAGTGACGGGATGGAAGGGTAGTACCTATGCAGGCGCTACCTATGAAGTGATTGCGGTTGTGGGCGACATACGCTACCGCTCGATTCAGGAAGATCCGCCCGCAGAGGGCTACGTTGCAATTACACAAAGCGAGGAGCACAAGCCGTCTTATACGGCCGTGATTCGTTCGGTGGGACCGGCTACGCCGCTGGCTGCGGTAGCGCGGGCGCTGGTTGCGCGGATGGCTCCGGATATTCCAGCGCCGGTGATGACGACCCTGAATAGCAGGATTGATGGCTCGATAGGCGCGGAGCGGATGATGGCGACGCTGGCGGTTTTCTTTGCGGTGAGCGCGCTGCTGGTGACGGGGATTGGCTTGTACGGAACGCTCGCGTATGCGACGGCGCGGCGGACGAGCGAGATTGGGATTCGCATTGCACTGGGCGCGCAGCGGCTGCGAGTGGTGGCGATGATCTTTCGCGAGAATGTGTGGGTGGCGGTTTGTGGATCGGCGCTGGGGCTGGGGATTGCGCTGTTTGCTTCGCGTGTGCTGGCTTCGTTTCTCTACAACACTTCGGTGCGCGATCCGTGGATATTGCTGGGCTCGGTTGCCGCGCTTACGTTGATTGCCAGTGCGGCCTCAATGATTCCGGCGATTCGAGCGGCGAGTGTGGATCCCATGAAAGCGCTGCGGGCGGAGTAAGCGGCGTTATTCTGGAGGCGATGCGAGTCTCCGCGCTGTTTTTCCTGAGTGCCGTTTTAGTTTTTACGCCAAGTTTCGCTGTGGCCCAGTCTGCGAGGGTTACGCTGACGCCTGCGATTGTCTATGCGGGTGCGCCGGAGCTGATCCGGGTACATGCCCCGGGTGCGCGGACCGTCGATGGCGAATGGCTGGGGCGGAAGATTGCGTTTTTTGAGAAGGATGGAGAGTGGTTTGCTCTGGCCGGTGTTGACGTTGAAGCGCCGGTGGGGTCTTCGACGCTGCACGTTACGGTGAAGATCGCGGGTGGCAGCGAGGATCTAAGCCGAAGTGTGCTAATTCTCCAGGCGCATTATCGTACGGGGACGCTAACGGTTGCGCCGAAGTTTGTGGAGCCTCCGCCGGAGGAGCTGGTGCGCATCAAGGCGGAGAGCGAGTTCAAGGAGAAGGTGTTTTCTAACAGTGCCGACCGGCCGCTGTGGGAGGGAGACTTTCATGCGCCGGTGGCGGCCGAGGCGACGGACAGCTTTGGCACGCGGCGCATGTTCAATGGGAAGCTGGCGAGCGTGCACAAGGGCGCGGATTTTCGCGCAGGCGTCGGGACGCCGGTACATGCGGGCAACAGCGGCGTGGTGGTGATTGCGCGGCAGCTTTACTTTGAAGGCAACTGCGTGGTGATTGACCACGGGCTTGGGTTGTACACGCTGTACATGCACTTCAGCCGTATTGATATGAAAGAAGGACAACGCGTGAGGACCGGCGACCTGCTGGGGCTGAGCGGCGCGACAGGGCGCGTGACAGGGCCGCATCTGCACTGGGCAGTACGATGGCAAAACGCGTATCTTGACCCGATCAAGCTGCTGAAGATGGATTTGAACGAGATTCCGTAGATTCAAAACGAAATTAGATCCTTCGCCACGCTTTGGATAACGAACGCTTATTCGGGCAGGTACTACTGATGGTGCGCGGGCCGAAGCCGCTGAGGTCAAAGGCTGCTTGAATGATCTGATGGAGAATGGGCAGGCGAAGGATCATGGCGCACCATGCCCAGAAGAGATTGATGTGCTCAAGAGCGCGGGCGAAGGCGAGAAGGCCTTCTTCGGGCGATGTGCCATCGGCGGGATCGTATCGAAGACGTCTGATGGAACCCTGAGGGAGAGTTTCGGCGTCGATGAACTCAATGCCGAGCGGATGTTGGGCCTCAATCCACTGACGCAGAACGGAGCATTGACCGCATGTGGCGGAGATGTAGAGCCGCGCGGGCTGGGTGGCGACGAATGGACGCCAGCGTAGACGCCAGGCTGGGACTGCGGCGCGGTAGGTTTGCCAAAGTGCGCCGAAGCGTGCGGAGAGATCGCGTTCCTCGTCCCAGTGGGCGATGCCGGCGGAGTAAATCGTAGTAACGGCGGCGGCACCGGCGAGCCAGGGATTGCGGAGTAGGAGCGCCCATAGGAACAGTGCGACTGCGCAGGAGAGCTGCATGGGATTGGCGCAGTAACGGTAGATGCCGCTGGTGACCAGGCGCTGGGGCGGATCGTAGGGGATGGGTGTGCCGGAGCCGCGCTGTGCGAATTCCTGCACGGCGCTGATGCCGGGGAGTGCAACGATTGCGATGATTTGCAGAGCGGCGAGGAGAAGTGGGTGCGAGAGGGTGAAAAGGGGCTGCCAGACGGATGTTGCGCCAGGAATGGGTCGAAGAGCGAAGGCGATTTCGGGGAGCAGAAAGAGAAAGAGCAAGCCGGAGAGCGCGACCTGCAGAGCGGCGCGGAGTTTGAGGCGCGTGTCGTCGACGGTCCAGCGTGCGAGGCAATAGGCGGGTGTGAGGACGAGCGCGAGGGCGGCGGCTTCACCGATGAGCCACTGCGGCCACGCTAGCTTGAGGTAGAACAGGGGGCTAAGAAGCCCCATAAGCCAGAGATCGAGCAGACCGAAGATAAGGATGACTTCTGGAAGATCAAGAACGGGAAAAGCGAGGATGGGGACAGCTCCCCAGAGAATGATCCAGCCGATGTAGAGTTCAAGCGGCATTCCGGCGAGAGATGGGCCGGTGGATTGAAAACTCCACCAATGGGCGACAAGACTGATGCGCTGAACCACGACGAGCGAGGCCAGCGCCCAAAGAATGCTGAGGAGTACTGCGGGGAAAGTGCGTTTGGTGCGCCTGTGGACACGCTGCTGGACCATGGCGGCGAAGATCGCTGCAACGAGCGGGAAGTAAAGGACGGCAAGGGAAGCCCAGTTCGTGCGTTTCATAGAGTTAGCTCCCTGGCTGGCCGTGCGGCATGGTGTTGGCCGTGATGAGGTAGCCTGCGGCTTGGTGGACGGCGAGCTGCTCCCAGGGTGCGAAGTACCAATACGGATCAAGCTGGCGGTCAAAGCCGATGCGCCAGGTGATGGCGGTGTGCGTGGAGTCAATGGCTTGCCATGAGACATCGGAGCTGCGCCAGCGGAGCCACTGGGTGAGCTTGCTTGAGTCATTGATGGTCTCGAAGTGGATGTGGCCTGAAGCAGGTTGCAGATCGGATTGGACGACGCGCATGGTGAGGTCGCCGGGAGGGTCACCTTCCGCTCCAGTGAAGTGGATGACGCGAACGCTGCCGATAGCGAGGCCGGAGCCTGTTGCGGACAACGGGCGCGGAAAGCCGATGCGGAGGAAGCGCGGGAGCGGAGCGGCGATTTGGGGACTTTGCGCGAGGGCGGCTACGATTTGAGCAGCGGGAGCGTTGACGATGCGCGTGGCTGTGGCGAACTGTGTGCGATTGAAGCTGAGCTGAGGAGTCGTGCCCTCCAGCGTGAAGGGAAGAAGCACAATAACGCAACTCAGGGTGACGGTGCGTTTATGCTTACGCGAAATGTCAATGATGCCGCCGACGAGGAGTCCAACTCCGAAAAAGAGCGGTGAGGCGAAAAGGATGCAGAGATAGCCTTCTCCGACAAGTGGCGCGACGATGAGGAGCGCGAGCGCGATGCCACGGAGTATGCCGCCTGTGGCGGATTTGGGCCGGGGAGCCATGGCGAGCAGCGCGCCGAGTATGAGCGGGATGCCGAGGAAGATCAGCGAAGTATGCATCATGCCGATGTTCCTGAGAACTCGGTAAATAAAAGCGGCGAGTATCAGGGCGGTGACGAGAAATGCGATGCCAATCGAGCGCGTCGCGCCGCTGCGGGTGAGGGACGGCGTGGATTCAACGGGGCCGAAGCTCTCAATTCTCCCTTCAGCATTCGGTTCCGGATTTGTTTCGGGTGTGGACATCGTTTTCTCCTTTGAATGCGCGCTTATCCAAGCTCAGGGATCAGGTCGGCTTGGCGGAGCAGGTCGAGGACCTTGGCACGGATGGGCTTGAGGACGGGGAGTTTGGCGAGAGAGAGCATTTTGACCGTAAATTCGATGGCGCCGTCGGCGAGGCCTCGGGTGCGCTGCTGGTTGGGCGTTTCATCGTAGAAGAAGAGGACGAGCAGGCCCATCTGGAGCGCCCAGAGGGCGAGGGGTAGAAGCTCTTCGAGATCGCGCGGCAAACGTTCAACGGAGAGCGCGTCACGGAAGATGAGCATGGAGCGGCGGCGCATCTCGTGGTTTGCAGGGCCGAGGCACGAGAGCGGGTGGGCCGGTTCGCCGGTGTAGCGAAAGACGATGCCGAGGAGCTTGCGGTCGTTCTGGGCGAGATCGAACTTGGAGTGTAGCGCGGCATGGAGGCGCTTCTTCAGCTTCTTGGACTGGCCGAATGTGTCTGCACAGAGCTGCTCCTGCGCGGACTGAACGGCTTCATAGTAGGCCTGGATGATGGTTTCTTTGCTCGCGAAGTAGTAGTAGGCGGCGCTTTTGGCGACCTTGGCGCGATCCGCGATCTGCTGCATGGTGGCGGCGTCGAAGCCGTTTTCGCGGAAGAGATCTAGTGCGGCCCGATAAATGACTTCGCGGGTCTGTTCGCCTTTAGTGGTGGATGGCTCATTTTTGACCATGGTCAAATCTTGAACCCATTCAGGCGATGAGTCAAGGGAAAGTTGAACACGGTCAAATAATTAATTTTGAGGGTTGAAATCGAAGCAATTACGGGTTGGCGAACTTTTTTCTCGCGTGTGCGTACTTTCTGCATCCCTGAGCGTGATTCCGTGCGGATAAGAGAGTAGAAGCGGACAGATGGCCAATGCGTGGAAGCCGGATTTTGAACAACTCGTGGAAAAGCACCAGTCGATGGTTTTCTCGCTGGCGCTTCGCATGACCGGCGACCGCGGGCTGGCGGAAGAGATTGCTCAGGATGCTTTTCTCGCTCTGGACAAGAATTTGCGGAGCATCGAGAGCCCCGAGCATGCGCTGTTCTGGCTGCGGCGGGTGACGATGAGCCGGGCGACGGATGCATTACGGCGGCGGCGGGTGCGCGGGATGGATCTGTGGGTGGAGATTGAGGAGCGGCATGGGCTGCCGGCGGAGAGTTCAGGGGCTGGGTCGAGATTGGGTTCGAGGCTCGAAGCGTTGTTGACGACGCTTCCTGAGGCACAAAGGGCGGCGATTCTGCTGAGGTATCAGGAGGAATTGACGCCGGAAGAGATTGCGGCGGCGCTGGACGCGCCGCTAGCCACGGTGAAGAGCCACTTGCAGCGGGGATTGAAGCTGCTGCGAGCGAAGGCTGAGAGTCATTTGAAAGAGTTTGTCCGCGGCATGTGAAGACCGGGAGCATAACGGCATGGACGATTTTGAGAAGGAACTAAGCGAATCGCTGACGCGCAGGCCGGCTCCGCCAGGACTGAAGGGGCGGATTCTGGCTGAGCGGACGCGGCGTGCAGCGGCGGAGCAGAATGGCCGGCATGTGATGTGGATGCGGCTGGCGGCGAGTGTGATGATTGCGGCGGTGCTGGCGGGAGCTGCCGGTTGGCAGTGGCAGCGAGTGGAAGAGCGGCGCAGAGGCGAAGAGGCAAGGCAGCAGGTGATGACGGCGCTGGGAATCACGGCGAAAGCTCTGGATAAGGTGCAGAAGCGGTTGCAGTCAAACGACGGGAAAGAGGATTGAGCGATGAAGATGCGAGTTGCGGCGGTGTTGGTTTTGGCTTTGGCGGTGATGTCGGGTGTGGCGCGGGCGCAGGATCGGCTTCCGGAAGCTTCGGCGATCGAGAAGGACCTGGCCGCGCATGCGTCCGATGTGACGGAGGTGACGCTGAGCAAGCAGATGCTGAGCTTTGCCGCACAGTTCATGGATAAGGACGACAAGGACGACGTCCAGACGAAGAAGCTGATTGAGGGGCTGGATGGCATCTATGTGCGCGAGTACACCTTTGACAAAGAGGGCGAAATAACGCCGGAGATAGTGGAGAAGCTGCGCGCGCATTATGCGACCGGCGAGTGGACGCCGATGGTGCATGAGCGCGAGACGAAGACTCATGAGACCTCTGACGTGATGATGAAGATGGTGAATGGCGAGCCGCGAGGGATCTTTGTGCTGACAGCGGAACCGAAGGAACTGACGATTGTGCTGATCCTGGGGCCGATCCGGATGGAAGACCTGGGTAAGCTGCATGAAATTCATGGGCTGGGATCGCTGAGCGTGGTGGGCAAGAGCACGAAGGCGACTCAGGGCAAGTAGGAATTACTCAGTAAAAAACCGGACGGATGAAAAGGAGCGGTTATGAGAATGTATCTGGTGATTCCTGTATGCGCGGTGGCGCTGATGGTGCCTGTGGTGGTGCTAGCCAGTGGAGGCGGGAGAGGGTTTAACGGCGTAGTGGATGCGATTGAGGCGCAGTATCACGTGCGGTCTACACGGATTCCGTTCATGGGGCTGATCAGCTTCGTGGCGCGCAAGGCCAGTCATGGAGCAGCGGCGAATCTGCATGTGGCGGAGTTCGAGAACTTCACGGCGGATGTGGACGGCCAGGAGCTGGACCGCATGGTGGAGCAGAAGCTGGGCGATGGCTGGGAGCGCGTGGTGCGGGAGACCTCAAAGGCTGGACACGAGCAGTCGCTGATCTTTATGCGGCCGGAAGGCGCGCGGATGGGCCTGTTTGTTGTCGACAAGGACGGCAACGAGATGGATGTGGTGCAGATTTCCGTTGATCCACGGCATGTGGACGACGATATCAAGCACTACACGCATCACCATGAAAGCGATGATGCAAGCCAAAATGATTCGGACCACGACAAGGACAAGAACTAGCAGACAGCGCACATCGAGCGAGTAACTGGTGAGGAATTTGCGGCGCGGAGTGGATTGCTAGAATCGGGCCAGAATGACTGGCCCGATGAGCGCGGCAGGAGTATCGGATTATCGGGGACGGCTTGCGCCTTCGCCGACGGGCTATTTGCATCTGGGGCATGCGCGGACGTTTTATTCGGCGTACATGCGCGCGCGGCAGGCAGGCGGCACGCTGGTGATGCGGATGGAAGACCTGGACACGGCGCGCAGCAAGAAAGAGTATGCCGAGGCAGCATACGAGGACCTGCGCTGGTTGGGGATTCGCTGGCAGGAGGGTCCTAATGCGGGCCTGGGCCGTTCGGATCGAGACAAAGCCGACAAGAAAAACAAAGATGGCGGTCCGTATGGACCGTACGTGCAGAGCAAGCGCGGCGCGGTCTATCTGGATGCGTGGCGAAAGCTGATGCGAGGAGGATTTCTGTTTCCGTGCCAATGTTCGCGGAAGGACCTGGAGATGATTGCGGGTGCACCGCATGAGGGGCTGGAGACAGAGGATGAGCCGTTATACCCAGGGACTTGCAGGGGAAATCCGCGCTCGGATGGCCCGGGAGGTATGAATTGGCGCTTTCGCGTGCGGGATGGCGAAGCGATTGAGTTTGAGGACGGAAATATGGGTCCACAGCGATATGTGGCTGGGGTGGATTTTGGAGACTTTCTTGTGTGGCGGCGCGATGGATTTCCGAGCTACCAACTGGCATGCGTGGCCGATGATGCGGCGATGCGGATTACAGAGGTTGTGCGCGGGGCGGATCTGCTGAAATCTACAGCAAGGCAGATTCTGCTGTATCGCGCACTGGGACTGAAGTCGCCGAAGTGGTATCACTGCCGTCTGGTGGTGGACCATAACGGCCAGCGGTTGGCCAAGCGGCATGACGCGCTTAGTATTCGCTCGCTGCGGAAGCGAGGGCTGACACCGCTGAAGGTGTTGGCGGCGGATGTGCCGATGGAGGGATGGAAGCTATAAGCGGCCAGTCCGAACCCGGACTGACCGCTTTTGTTCTAAGGGTTACCCATGTTTGATGAACTTGCCGTTCTGCAACTCACGCATGGCGGTCTGCAACTCAGCCTGCGTGTTCATTACGATGGGGCCGTGCCAGGCGACCGGCTCTTCGAGCGGCTTGCCTGAGACGAGCAGGAAACGGATGCCCTCCGGACCGGCCTGGACAACGATCTCGTCACCGCGGTCAAAGAGCACGAGCGAGTGATTCTTCGCGTCGTAGACCGGAGCAGCATTGGGATCGCGGCCATCTTCGGTGAGCACGGCGCGTGGATCACTGGCGTCGCGGAAGGTGCCCGCGCCTGCGAAGACATACGCGAAGGCGTTGCGTTCGACTTCCACCTTGATGCGCTTCAACTTGCCGGGCGGGACGGAGATGTCGATGTAGCGCGCGTCTGTGCCGAATTGTCCGGCGGAGGCGCCTTCCACTGGACCGGTTTGGCCCCAGAAGTTGCCCGTGATGATGCGTGCATGCGTGCCGTCGTCCTCGGTGACCTCAGGGATGGCGCTTGCAGGGATGTCCTGATAGCGCGGATCGGTCATTTTGAGGCTTGCGGGCAGGTTGGCCCAAAGCTGAAAGCCGTGCATGCGGCCATGCTCATCGCCCTTGGGCATCTCCTGGTGCAAAATACCGGAGCCTGCGGTCATCCACTGCACATCGCCGGCGGTCATACGGCCTTTATTGCCGAGGCTATCGCCGTGAGCAACCTCGCCCGCAAGGACGTACGTAATGGTCTCAATGCCACGGTGCGGATGCCAGGGGAAGCCGGCGATGTAATCGCGCGGGTTCTCGTTGCGGAAGTCGTCAAAGAGCAGAAACGGATCGAATTCCTTCGTTTTGCCGAAGCCGAAGGCGCGCTCGAGCTTGACGCCGGCGCCTTCCATGGTGGTTTGAGTTTGAAGAATCTCTTTTACGGGCCGCAAAGACATGGTGGCAATCTCCTTTTGCGCTTGTATTTAATAGATGCACGAGAGAGATATTCGTTGCAACGACTATCTTAGACGGCGAGGCTACCACTCCCGGATGGTGGCGTCCAGTGGAATGCAGTGGCTTTGGGATACAGCATCTCAGGATTTGCGCCAGGGCGCGGCCCGGAGCGGGATGCAGAATTACAGATTTACAGAAACTGTGGCCTGTAGAGGGGGGTGGGGGCACATTTCGCCGAAACTGGTACAGAAATACAGAAGTACAACTTCTGTACGTAGAGGTAAAAAATTATGACTTTCTCTTTTTGGAAATGATATAACCTGCTTTGATTCATAATGTTATGCCAATTTTTTGCTTGAAAAAAGGCCTTTTTTGACTTCAACATGAGTTGAGTGTGGCACAGATGAGGGTAATTTTGTGCAAACTATCTGGTGCTGACAAACGGTACGAAAGGACAATCGACGAAAGTAATCTGCGCTTCAGCAGCTCTGGAATCGCTGTAGTCCATCCCAGGCGCAAAAACAACAGCTCCGAAGATGGAGGAACCCGGATCAGGCCTTGTCCGAATCCTGGTCACGCAGGCCGATGAGGTAGAGCAATCCGTCGAGGCCGAGCGAGGTGATGGAATGGTCGGCCTGGGCGCGGACGATGGGCTTGGCGCGGTAGGCGATGCCCATGCCAGCGAGACCCATCATGGGCAGGTCGTTTGCGCCATCGCCCACGGCTACGGCTTCTTCAAGGGGGATGCTTTCGCGTTTAGCGATATCGCGGAGCATGGTGGCTTTACGCGCGCCGTTCATGATGGGCGGGATGACGCGGCCGGTTACTTTGCCGTCGACAATTTCGAGCTCGTTGGCGTGGAATTCATCGATGCCGAGGCGGGCTTGCAGTAACTTGGCGAAAAATGTGAAACCGCCGGAGAGGATGGCGGTGTAGTAGCCGCGCGACTTGAGTGTGCGGAAGAGTCTCTCCGCGCCGGGTGATAGCGGGATGCGCTCGCGCAGGGCGAGAGCCTGCTCGGCGGGCAGGCCTTTGAGCAGGCCGACGCGGCGGGTGAAGCTTTCGTCGAAATTAAGCTCGCCGCGCATGGCGGCCTCGGTGATTTTCGAGACCTCTTCACCGACGCCGGCGAGTTTGGCGAGTTCGTCGATGACTTCGCCCTGGATGAGGGTGGAATCCATATCGAAGACAAAGAGGCGGCGGTTGGTGCGGTGCGGCGTATCGTGCTGGAGAGCAATGTCGAGAGAGAGGTCTGTAGCTGCCGCAAGGAGCTCGGCGCGAAGTTCTTTTTCTTGTTTTGGTTGACCTCTGAGCGACCACGACAAAACTGCGTTGAAGGGTTCCTGCGTGGGCGCGAGGCTTTCGGTGAGCTGATCGGCATGCGCGATCTCGAGGCCGTGAGCGGCGAGAAGGTCGCGGATGCGCTCCTGGTGCAGAGTGGTGATGACGGGGCCAAGAATGGTGAGGATCAACGAATGAGAGGTTTGGGACATACTGATTTTGATTTTACGAGGGGCGCGGGCACTTGTTTAGCGCCCGCTAGTTGCAAAAGGAATGACGGTTTTCGGTAGCCCACTGTTGAAGGGAGATCGGCTTTCTGCCTAGAATGTGCTCGATGCAGTTCGTGGTCGTGGCCAGCCGGCCTTCACGGATTGCGTGCCACAGGGCCACATGCGCTTCCGTTTCTTTTGTTGAGTCGCTGATGCGGGAGTAACGTTCGCGTGCTTCTTCGTCGGAGATGACCTGATACGTGAGAGGCTTGCCGATCGCATGAGCGAGTATCTCTGTTATTTTGCCCCATGTGTGCAATTGCGTTCCGGTGATCGGTAAAACTTCGCCGAGATATTTATCGCTCAAGAGCGCTGCGACCGAAATCGAGGCAATATCTTCTGAGTGGATGAACGATCGGCGACCATTTGCGGTGGATGAGCGCACAATGCCTTCTGTTTTGATGGAGTGCGCCCATGCGAGCAGGTTGGTCATAAAGCCGCTGGGCCGGACAAAGGTAAATTCCACTCCCGCGGCGCGAATCGCGGCTTCACCCTTCTCATGCCAGGCTCCGATGGCAAGGCCCTGCTCGACGTCAAAGGATGAAAGCTTGATGATCTTACGAATGCCTTCTTCTTTGGCGATGGCTGCCGCAGACGCGTCGCGGCTAGGAATTTCAGGCCCGACGTTGACTAAGAAAACAGCGTCCGCGCCGCGCATCGCTACGCGGATGGACGCGGGATCGGAGAGATCGCCCGCGAAAACGTCGATGCAATTACCGAAGAGTGAACGTGCCTTTTCTTCGCTGCGTGAGAGCACGCGTGGACGAATGCCTCGCTCCAATAGCTGCCTGATGACGCGCGATCCTACATCTCCGGTTGCGCCTGTGATCAGATATGTCATGGCTCCTTCTTTCTGAGGCGGTACATGCCTCATGAAAGTAAGCCTAGTAGCGAGAGAGGCTTTGTCTACTCGCATGAAAGGCTGGGCTAAGTTATCTAAAACCGGTGAGATACAGAAGTAATTAAAGAAAAGCTCACATTTCTGATGTAGGCTGTCAGCATGAAGTCCACCTTGAGACGATCGATGGTTCGCCGACGCAGGCCCGTTCAGGAGCGGGCGAAGGTGACCGTGGATGCCATGCTGGATGCAGCAATAAAGCTGCTCAAGCACGGTGGAGCCTCTGCGATTACTACGAATCGCATCGCGGCGGCTGCGGGCGTGAGCATTGGATCGGTGTACCAATACTTTCCGAACAAGCATGCCGTATTTGCGGCATTGCACGAGCGACACATTCGGCAGGTAGACGAGATCATGGCGCGAAAAATGAGTGAGAATGAGGACGCATCGCTCGATAAGCTCGTCGAAGCGTGGATGGACGGCATGGTCGAGTCACACGCACAGGATCCGGAACTTTCGGCCCTGTTGCAGTCAGAAGTTCCGCATCGCGCGAGCGGTACGATTGAGTTTGTGACTCGACTTCATGGAAGTTTTCGCGGTGCTCTTGCGCCTCATACAAAGAGTTTTCATAAAAGAGCAGATCTCGATATGCTGGCTTTTTTCACAGCCAGCATGGTCGATGCGCTCGGCCATGCCGTTGTCACTGGCAAGCCGCGCGGACTTTCGCTCAGGCGCGCAAAGGCAGAGGCCTGCAGAGCGATTCTTGGGTATTTAACGGCCTGAGAGACAACTCTGGTCCGGATGAACTATATGGTGGGGACGAGAGGATTGATGCGAGGAACTGGTCCGGTGTTGAACAGGCGGAGTTTTATGGTGGGTGCGTTAGCGAGTGGATATTTTGCGATAGCCGAGGCGAAGCTGCGAGCGTGGCCTGCGTTTGCCGCGGATGTTGAAAGCATGCTACCGCCATGGACGCCGGGGGAGTTCGACATTCACCACATTGATACGGGGCGCGGCAACGCGACGTTTCTGCTGGGGCCGGATGGGACGACGCTGTTGATTGACTGCGGCGCGTCGAATGATGGACCTGATTCTTCGGCGCCTGCGCGGCCGAATGCTTCTCACAAGCCGGGGGAATGGGTGGCGTGGTATGCGCTGAAGCAGGCACGCGCGGCGGGACGAAATTCGCTCGATTATGCGATTGCTACGCACATTCATCCTGACCATGTGGGCGATGTGCCGGTGGGCGAAGAGGGACACACGAGCAGGTTTGTACCCACCGGATTGAGTCAGGTAGATGCGCTGATGCCGGTCGAAACGGTGATTGATCGGAGCTATCCGGATTACGGTTTGCTGCAGCCGCCAAAGGCGTCGTTCACAGCGAATTATCTGGCCTGGTTGGATGCGCGGCGGCGGGCCGGGAAACGCGTGGAGCGGTTGGAGGTGGGTTCGCGTGAGCAGATTCGCCTGCGCGAGGCAGGACGGTTTCCTGGATTTTCTGTTCGGGCGCTAGCGGCGAATGGGCGCGTGTGGACTGGAAAGGGGACGGAAAGCCGGCAGGCGTTTCCGGATTTGGCGAAGGTGCCGGGAGCCGAGCTTCCGGCTGAGAACAACTGTTCGATTGCGCTGCGAATTGAGTATGGGCGATTTTCGTATTTCACCGGCGGGGATTTGAATGCGGATACGCATGATGGGCGCGCGCCGTGGCTCGATGTGGAATCGGCAGTGGTGGAGGCGTGCGGACGCGTGGAGGTAGCCTCGGCCGACCATCATGCTTACTTTGACGCCTGCGGACCACAGTTCACCAAGTCGCTCGACGCGCAGGCGTATGTGATTCCGTCGTGGCACGTGACGCATCCGGCGCAGGCGCAGCTGGAGCGGTTGATTGGCGCATGGCCCAACGCCCAGCCGCATGATGTGTTTGCGACCGAGATGCTGCCGGCTAACAAGCTGTTCAATGCGCGATGGCTGCGACAGATGAAGAGCATGCAGGGACACGTTGTGGTGCGCGTGGCCTCGGATGGGATGAGCTACCGCATCTTTGTTGTGGACAGCTCGACGGAAGATGGTCGGGTCGTGCTGTCCTGCGGGCCGTATGCTTGCCGAGAATGAGATGTAAGAGCGCGGAAAGAATTGCCCGCGAGGGATCAGACTAGCTTCTTTTCAAAAACTGCGGAGATTTTTACCTGCTCGTAGCCGTCCTGCAGATAAAAGCGGTGCGCATCTTCCCGCTTGATCTGGGACCGGACTCGGACTATCGATATTCCGCGGCCGCGCGCCCAATCCTCAGCAGCCTGGCAGAGTCGCCGACCAATGCCGCGACCTCTCACGTCTTCGTGCACGACGAGGCCGCCGATGACAGCTGTATCGGATGATTGCAGATGGCGCTCGATGGCGACATCGATCCAACCAATAAGGCGGCTCTCCAGAATACCTGCGAAGGTCGCCCGTTCAGAGGAATGAAGCAGTTGCTCGATTCTTGGAAGCAGATCTGCGACTGAGCTGGGGTAACCAAGCTGATGATTCAGAATGGCAACTGCCTCGGCATCACTAATGCTGAGCGGGCGAATGGCGAGCTCGTCTGTCACATTTTGAGTGTAGTGCAGAGCGAAGGAAAAAATTGAGGCTCGTTATCCATCCTTGCGACAAATGCATCGCAAGGATGGGCAAGGAGCGCGGTGAAGTGGCAACAATTACGCGGCTTTGACGAATTGCACGTCGAGCGTGAGAGTGACGTCTTCGCCGACGAGCACGCCGCCGGTCTCGAGCGCGGCGTTGTAGGTGAGATCGAAGTCCTTGCGGTTGATCTTGGTGGTGGCGATGAGGCCAATGCGCTGGTTGCCCCAGGGGTCCTTGGCTGGATCGGAGAACTCTTCCACGTCGAAGGTGACAGGCTTGGTGATGCCGTGCAGGGTGAAGTCGCCGGTGACGGAGAATTCGCCTTTGCCTGCTGGCTTAACGTCGGTCGACTTGAAGGTGATGGTGGGGAACTGTTCGACGTTGAAGAAGTCGGCGCTCTTGAGATGACCGTCGCGGTCGGCTGCTCCGGTGGTGACGGTGGCAACGTCGATGGTGGCCTCGACGGCGTGCTGCGATCCGTCTGAATCGTGGAGGGCGAGTGTGCCGGTGAGGCCGGTGAATTTGCCTTTGACCCAGGAGATCATCATGTGGCGGACTTTGAACTCGGCTGTGGAGTGGGCGGGATCGAGGTTCCAGGTGGTGGTAGACATTTTTTCTGCGCTCCTTTGCGCTTCGGTGTATAGGATGCACGACGAGTGATAGTCGTTGCAACAACTATTTTGCGATTCTGTTAATTTTTCCATGGATTTTCACAGGACGGGGATTGGTTCCTAGAGTGCGCACTGTGCCGTATGCTCAGAATCAGACCCGCACATGAGCGACTTTGCCCAATCCGTGAAGCAGCAGGCCGATATTGTGAAGGTGATAGAGGGGTACGTGCGCCTGCGTAAGGCGGGCGCGACGAACTACTCCGGCCTTTGCCCTTTTCATAAGGAAAAATCGCCGTCGTTCAGCGTTCATGCTGTGCGGCAGTTCTTTCATTGCTTTGGGTGCGGGGTTTCCGGGGATGTATTCACGTTTGTGAGCAAGATGGAGAACGTGGGTTTTCCGGAGGCGGTGCGGATTGTGGCGCAGAAATGCGGGATTCCGCTGCCGAAGAAGGAGTATTCCTCCCCGGAAGAAGCAGCCGAAGGACGCCTTCGAGCGAAGCTCCTGGAGCTGCATGAGGCTGCTGCGGCGTGGTTTGAGCAGCAACTGGCAGGGCCTGAGGGCGCTGTTGCGCGGGAATATCTCGCAGGCCGGGGACTGGATGCGAAGGGGATTAAGGAATTCCGGATCGGCTACTCGCCGGACAGCTTTAACGCGCTGCGTGACTTTTTGGGCAAGCAGGCGGATGCGGAGACGCTGCGGGCGAGTGGGCTGTTCAGCCAGAAGGAACATGAGGATGGCACGACGGGGCCGCTGTACGATCGGTTTCGCAAGCGGGTCATGTTTCCAATTGCGAATGAGGGCGGGCGGGTGATCGCGTTTACGGCGCGGACGCTGGAGACGGGTGAAAAAGCCGGGGCGAAGTACATCAATTCGCCGGAGACGCCGCTGTATTCGAAGAGACAGGTGCTGTTCAACCTGGATAAGGCGAAGGGCGTGATTCGGACTGCGGGGTTTGCGCTGCTGGTGGAAGGCCAGATGGACTGCATCAGCGTGTATCTGCGCGGGATCAAGAACGTGATTGCGACGAGCGGGACGGCGTTTACGGAGATGCAGGTGAATATTCTGCGCCGGCATACGACGCAGCTGGCGGTGAACTTTGACCCGGATGCGGCGGGGGCGAATGCGGCGGAGAAGTCGATAGCGCTGCTGACGGAAGAGGGCTTTGAACTGAAGATTGTGACGCTGGAGGATGGGCTCGATCCGGACCGGTATATCCGCGAGCGCGGGCTGGAAGCGTATGTGAAGGCGATTCGCGGGGCGCGGCGGCAGGCGGATTACCTGATTGAGCGGGCGAGACAGCAGTTTCCGGGGCAGAATGCGGAGCAGAAGGTGAAGGCGATGAATTTTCTGCTGCCGCATATACGGAGGATTCCGCAGAAGCTGGTGCGGGACCAGTTTCAGGCCGACGCGGCGCAGAAGCTGGGGATTGACTCGGCGGTGATGCGCGAGGAATTGCGGCAAGCGGCGCTGAAGCGGCAGGATCGCATTGAGGTGAAGGCGAGCACGCTCAGCGAGGTGGAACGGGTGCTGCTGCGGGCGCTGGCGGTGGTGGATCCGGAGTTTGAACATGCGCGGCGGATGGCGGTGCAGGCGCTGACGGAACAACCGGCCTGGTTTGAGGCGCTTCCCTGCTTTCAGGCTTTGGTCGAGCTTGCACAGAGAATGGCTTCTGACCCGATGGAGGCAGTGCGGGACGAGGGGCAGCGGGCGCGGCTGGCTGAGGCGCTGCTAGCTGAGACGAAGCCGCCGAGCGTGAACGAGGTCTTCAGCGCGCTGCAGGAGATTCAGGAGCGGGCGATTGCGGGGCGGCTGCGAGCGATTCGCGCGCAGATTGCGGAGGCCGAGCGGAGGGCGGATCATGCGGAACTGGCGGTGCTGACGCAGGAGAAGCTGGAACTGGACCGGGCGCTGCGGAAGCTGCATCATCATCGGCCGCCGGAGTAGTGCACAGCTAGAACGAAACGGATGGCAGCCAAGCTCCGGCGGGCTCGTTATAAAGGCCCAGGCTCATGAGATTCATGGGCTGGACGACGCGGAGGCCGTTGGCGAGACACCAGCGGAAGAGCTGGCTGTTTCGCGTGGGGACGAGGATGCCTGGTCCGGCGAAGGAATCCACAGAGGCAATGAGCGCCTGCAGGTCCAGATTGGTCTCAGTGGCGGCATGACCGAAAAAGGCGAGGCTGGAGGCGTAGCCGGTGATGCTGCCGCCGCGTTCGACGACGAGCGCTGTGCCTTGAGCGAGGGCATCGGCAAGCTCGATGCCGCGATGGAAGCCGTGGACACGGAGCGAAAGGGCATTGCAGGCGGGGATATCCGCGGAGATGGCGGGACGCACGGAACAGCCGGGCACGGTTCGGGCTGCAGTTCGTCCCTGCATACAAGCCAGGGGTTCGCGAACATCGAATCCGAGCGAGGTATAGAGCGAAAGGGAGCGATTATGGAAGGCGGCCTGCACCAGCCGCACACCGGCAGCTCCCTGCGCGGTGACGCGATCCAATACCGCTTGCATGAGTTTGCGGCCTGAACCATGGTTTTGGACCGTGGGATCGATGGTGATGGGGCCGACGCCATGAACGATGGATCGCTCGTCGAGTACGTTGGAGCCTATGACGCGGCCATCGATCTCGGCAACAATGGCGTAAAAGCCCGGGGCGGAAAAGAGCATCGACAAAAAGCCGATCGGAACCTCTGGCGAGGGTAAGTCGCAGGGGAATCCGTGTGCCTGGCTGATGGAGAAGAAGGCGTCGTAGCAGATTTTGCCGCAAGCTGAGGCGTCCTCGGCAGTGGCGGGCCGAATGCGTATTTCTCGCTGCATGCTGGCAGGCATAGAGGCACCTCGATCAGGATTGCTGTCGCGAGAGGCCAGAGTATCGCAGAATTATGCATTTTTGCGCCTAAAGCTCGCTTGAATGCGTCTAAATTAAAGGAGCAGGGCTGCCAGGAGCGTGAATCTGGCGCCCGCAGCGAAGCTGTCCATCCGAACACCTGAGTAAATCCTGTGGAAGTCCGGTGGAATATGGGATTTGCGCTGGAAATGCGGGGCCGGATTATGGTAATCTGTTGATCTCTGTAAGGATGCGCGCCCTTTTGCCCCACACATGAGCTTCGGCTCGCGGGCTACCAGGAGAAACCTGAAGCGCTAGTCATCCTGTTCCGAGCAAATATTTTTTGCCGCTGTTTTTGCGGGTAGCCGCAGGCTTGTCTTTGTGCGCCGTGTATTGGTCGCAAAGGTGGGAAAGCCTGGGTGTTGGCGTGCGCAAGCACCATGCTGCGTCTGCCGCAGGAGCAGCATCGAACGATGAACAGCGAACCTGGGTTCATTCCTGGTTCGGAGTATGCGCTGTATTCCAGAGGATTCAGGTCCGGTGCGCACTCGATGAACGAAGACCTGAGAGAGCAGGGAAATTTGGCAATCGACGATAAATACGACGAAGAGATTCACAGCCTGATTGATACAGGCAAGGAAAAAGGCTATCTGACCTACGGCGACGTGAACGAGATGATGCCGGATGAGATGGCTACGTCCCCAGAGGACATCGACGACCTGATTACAACCATCGGGACGCAGGGGATTGATCTGCTTGACGGGCCGAAGTTTGGCGCCGACAAGGACTTTGATCTTGAAGAGGGCGAAGACGTTGAGCTTGACCTGACGCCCGGCACGCTCGAAAAGACGAATGACCCGGTGCGCATGTATCTGCGCGAGATGGGTACGGTTCCCCTCCTGACGCGCGAGGGCGAAGTAGAGATTGCCAAGCGCATTGAACGCGGGCAGAACCGCGTTCTGAAGGCGATTTCGCGCTCGCCGATTGTGATTCGCGAGATTGTGGCGCTAGGCGAAGACCTGAAGCGCGGCGTGCGCAATGTGAAAGAAGTGGTCATCTTCGACGAGGAAGAGTTGACCGAGGATGTGGTGCAGTCGCGTGTGAAGTCGACGGTTACGCGCATTGACGCGATTGTCAGGCACCAGAAGAAGATTGCCGGGTTTGAGGAGAAGGCCGAGCAGCTTGCCGGCATGAAGACCAAGGCGAAAGAGCAGCGCCACACCCGCTGGCTGATTGCGCGGGAAAGGGTCTTGATTTCGCGCATTGTTCGCGAGCTGAAGTACACGCCGATGGAGCGCAAGAGGCTTCTTGACCGCGTGAACAAGACCGTGGACACAATGCGGACGCTGGAGCGACAGATTCGCTCGCTGGATCAGAAGTTTGAAGCCAGCCGCAGCGAGGAGCTGAAGAAGGAGTATCGCCGCCAGCAGAAGAACTGCAAGGTGGACCTGGAAAAGCTTGAAGCGGATTCCGGCATCCTGATCACCGAGCTGAAGCGCACGCAGCGCGAGATGATCCAGGGCGACATGGACGCCGAGCAGGCCAAGCGCGAACTGATTGAGGCCAACCTGCGACTGGTTGTTTCGATTGCGAAGAAATATACGAACCGCGGCCTGCAGTTCCTGGACCTGATTCAGGAGGGCAACATCGGCCTGATGAAGGCGGTGGACAAGTTCGAATATCGTCGTGGATACAAGTTCTCGACGTATGCGACGTGGTGGATTCGCCAGGCAATTACGCGCGCGATTGCGGACCAGGCAAGAACGATCCGTATTCCGGTGCACATGATCGAGACGATCAACAAGCTTATCCGCACCAGCCGTCAGCTTGTGCAGGAGCTGGGCCGTGAGCCTTCTTCAGAAGAGATTGCGCGCCGCATGGATATTCCAGTGGCAAAGGTTCGCAAGGTGCTGAAGATTGCGCAGGAGCCGATTTCGCTGGAGACGCCGATTGGCGAAGAAGAAGACTCGCATCTTGGCGACTTCATTGAAGACCGCCAGGCTGTCTCGCCTTCTGAAGCCGTGATCAGCGTCAACCTGAAGGAGTACACCTCTCAGGTGTTGCGTACTCTGACACCACGCGAAGAGCGCGTGATCAAGATGAGGTTTGGTCTTGAGGACGGCTCCGAGCACACGCTCGAAGAAGTAGGCCAGAGCTTCCAGGTAACGCGCGAGCGCATCCGGCAGATTGAAGCCAAGGCGCTCCGGAAGCTGCGTCACCCGAGCCGCAGCCGTAAGCTGAAGGCGTTTGTTGAAGGCGTCAAGGAGCTTTAAGGACTCGCCGTCCTGGCAACTGCGCGCTTCGCGCGCCACTCGAAGTGATTCAAAAACTAGCCGCAGTCCGGTGATCCGGGCTGCGGTTTTTGTTTTGCATTGTTTTTACGAGACAAGCTGCCAGGCCAAGAGTATTCTGAATCGCAAATGAACAACAATTCAATGCGCCAGATCCTGTCTTTATTTCTTGGGCTTGTTTCCCTCTCGCTGTGGGCTCAGCAGTCTACCCCCTCCAGTGCCACAGATTCCTCGCCGCAGACTGCCACAATTCAGGACGCATCCAATATGCCGTTGAAAACAGCCGATGGTATGGCGGTCTGCCCTGCTGACTTCAAGACCAAATCTCTTCCGGATGGGTATATCGAGTAGGTGGTGGCGTTTTAGCGCCTACACCGACACGCGTTACGGATCCAACATTCACCGATGAGGGCCGCAAATTCGGACGCAAATTCATGAAGGAGAATCACGTTAAGGAATTCGTGGCCGAAAGCCTTGTGGGTTTGACTGTGGATACGAATGGGCTACCGCACGATATTTGTGTGATCAAGGAAGCGGGTCATGGATTGGATCGAAAAGCCGTCGAAGCAGTTGCAACATATCGCTTCAGACCAGCTACTCGTGATGACAAGCCAGTTTCCGTGCAATTGAAGGTCGCGATAAACTTCAGACTCTATTGAGCCTTTGATTATGCAAAAAGCCTGAAACAATACGCCCTGCTCTTTCCGCATCGACGTTTTAGTTGGCCTATCCATCATCCGGATACTCGCAGAAAACGTTTATATCAACTTAACTTGCCAGAAGCGCCGTTCTCATGTACGTTGATACCAATCTATTTCTGAGGCCGGAACGGAGAGGAAGATCATGAGAGAAAAAAGTGGCTTGGCAAAAGCGACAAAGTGGATCGCCACAGTAGTTTTAGCAGGAGTGGCATGGCGTAGCGGCGGAACACAGGATGCAAAGGCGGTCTATCCGAAGATGGCTCCTGTTGAGCAATATCTGATGGAGGACCGGAGTGCTGAGATTGCGCTGGCGAAGAGTGCCGCACCAGACGTTATCGCACGCGATGCAACGGTATTGGTGCTCGGGCACCATGGTTACGAAACTGCCGTAGAGGGCAAGAACGGTTTCGTGTGTTTGGTAGAGCGGGGATGGACTGCGGAAAGCGGTGATCCGAACTTCTGGAATCCCAAGCTGCGCGGGCCCATTTGCTACAACGCTCCTGCAGCCCACACCTATCTCAATCGCAACCTGAAAAGAACAGACCTGGTGTTGGCTGGCAGCAACAAAGAGCAGATGTTTCAGGCAATCTACGGGGCCATTGCCAACAAAGAGCTACCGCCAGTGGAGTCAGGCAGCATGTCCTATATGCTTTCGAAGCTGAGCTACCTTGGCGATGGGAATGGACACTGGCATCCTCACCTGATGTTCTTTTTCAACTACATCGATCCGAATGCATGGGGAGCTAATCAGAAGGGATCGCCCATCTTTGCCTTCGATGAAAAAGCAGAGCATGTGACGGTGTTTCTGGTTCCGGTGATGCAATGGTCGGATGGGACGGCGGATCACTGAGGCGCAAGCGCCGTTCGCAAAGCAGAAACCCCGCGTCGATAACTTCGGCGCGGGGTTTGTTTTTTGTGACCTTCGCGGGAATTTACTCGTGCTTGCAGCCCTTCGATACGCCCGTCAGCGCCTTGTTGGTTGCGGTGAGCGTCTCGCTGTAGCAGCCGCCACGCGAGTCTTCATACTGATAGGTCTGCGAGGTGGCATTGTTTGATGTCGCGCCGGTTGAGAAGTTGACATCGTCCTGCGCCTTGGTCTCTTCCAGTGTGCTGCTTGCAAAGTCAGGGATGCCGAAGAAACGGTCTACCTTGGTCAACGTAAACTTCTGGTCCACGCTCGTGTTCTGGAGTTCATTGCCGCTCGCATCGATCCAGAAGTGATAGTTGAGGTTGAGCGGATAAGCAAAGTGCTCTTCACTGGTTCTTGTAAACAGCCCGATCCGCGTCGTTACATAAGAGTCCACCGTGGTGTTCTGCTGCACGTTCTGCAGATCCTGCGCTTCAGTGACCGGGTTCACGTCGAATTCCTGCGTGTTGATGAAATTGACATTCTGCTGAACGGTGGTTTCCACGCGCCCATGCGAGGTATTCACATAGCCCTTGATGGCAAAGGAGCGCTTTGAGCCCACGCTGATTGTGCCGGTGTACTCGCCGGTCTTCGAGTTGAACGCGATGTTTTCGTCCACTGTGGGATCCGGCGCGGCGGAGAGCGTATTCTCCATTACGCCGCCCGTCACCTTGCGGCCGTTGTGATCCTCATAAACCAGCAGGTTGGCCGTAGCCAGAAAATAGCTGTTGGCGTTGAAGACGCTGATTGCCACGGTGTGCGCATTGCCATCTGAGAGCAGCCCGGCGAAAGGTGTCAGGTTTACGCGATATGGCTTGAAGTCCAGGGTCTGATTGCCGGGGATTGGCTCCCAGAGAGCCGTATCGATGCCGCCGGTAAAGATCCATGGATACACCGGCGCCACTCCGGCAGGCTTGCCATCAATCGCAATCTCCGTTTCGCGGAAGGGGGTATTGCCGCAGCTTAGCAGGTTGTTTGCCTGATCGTTGGGAACACAAAAGTAGAAGAACTCGTCGCCGCTCTGGTTCTGCGCAATCACGTCCAGATAGACGCTCTCCACATTTTCAGGCAGGTTGAGGGTTTGCGAAATCGTATCGGTGGTCGTATTCAGCGTGCCGGCGTCACCGCCTGATCCATTCACAGGCACCACGACGTCAGGCACAGCAGGCGCGGGATCACGCCATGAGGCGGGATAGAACTCCAGCGCTGCGTTGGCGTAGATAATGCCGTTGTACGTCACGCCATCAGAAACGCCAACAAAATTGCCGATGTTCGCTTCGCCTGTCTGGTCGGACTTGAAGATCGCCGAGAGGTCAGTCACGTCACGCTCCACATGCCAGGAGGGGCTAAGCGCGGCGCGCGGCTCAGCTGTAGTGCCGTAGTAGATGCTGGCATGGCCCAGGTAGAAGGAAGCCGTGCGGTCAAACTGGCGGCCTTCAGAGACGGTGAAGTCTGCCGTGAAAACCACCTTGGCCCACGGGCCGCGGCAGTCGGATGGTGGTGCATAGTTGAAGGTTGCCGGAGTGAAGTTATCAAAAGCGAGATCCGTGAAGAGCGGCACGATGCAAGGTTTCGTGGAAGGGCGTGATACAAGCGGCGCCGCCGTGACCGGATTCGACGAGCCGATTTGGGGCGTGCTGGGAGCAATAACAACCTGCGCGCGCGCGAAGCTGGCGGGAAGGGCGGTCAGCACGACCGCGGAAGCGAGGAAAAGAGATGCGTTCTTAAGCATATTTTGGGGTTTCCTCAAGAAGGGTTTTATGCTGCGCGAACAAAACTAACACGCTGAAAGTGATCTAATCGAGCAAAAAATTGATTACTTTGCAAAGTATTTATGACATTTCTGCTTGATCTATTCAGATCCCTAAGCACGCCATTGTCCATCGGTCGGGATTTGAAGATAAGAATTCTTTACAATTGGCTCTCTCGATCGCCTGCTAGAATTCGTCCTTGGCTGCGGTGCATCTGCTCTGCTAAAACGTTTCCGCAGCCTCTATTCGCACATTTCAGGAGCCCTCTCAAATGAAAGCCATCTCTCGCCGCCTGTTTGGCAAAACCGCAGCTGCCACCGCTGCAGCCGCCGCAACCGGCGTTACCCTGCCCGGCCTTGCAGCGTCTGGACTTGCCTTTGGCCAGTCGTACGAGCGCAAGCCCGTCAGCCTCAAATTTCCGGAGGGCTTTAAATGGGGCTGCTCCACGGCCAGCTATCAGATTGAAGGCGCGGTGAAGGAAGACGGCCGCGGCGAGACGAACTGGGACATCTTTGCGCACACGCCGGGCAAGACGCATAACGGAGACACGGGTGACGTGGCGGATGACTCCTACCATCGCTACAAGGAAGACGCGCTGCTGCTGAAAAATCTGGGCGTGCAGACTTACCGCATGTCGATTGCCTGGTCGCGCATCTTTCCTGAAGGCAAAGGCACGCCGAATCCCAAGGGCCTGGACTACTACCATCGCGTGGTGGACGATCTGCTGGCCAAGGGCATTACGCCGTATGTGACGCTCTTCCATTGGGATCTGCCGGCGGCGCTGCCGGGTGGATGGCAGAACCGCGACACGTCAAAGGCCTTTGGAGACTATGCGGGGTATATGGCGAAGCACCTTGGCGACAAGGTGAAGAATTGGATGACGACGAATGAGCTGACATGTTTTACGGATCTTGGCTATCGCATAGGACAGTTTGCGCCGGGGTTGAAGCTGCCGAATGGCGAGGCAAACCAGGTGTGTCATCACGGCATTCTGGCGCATGGGTTGGGCGTGCAGGCAATCCGCGCAAATGCGCCGTCAGGAACGCTGGTGGGCCTGGCAGAAAACGCCACGGTATGTGTGCCGGTGATTGAGACCGAAGAGCACATCAAGGCCGCGCAGAAGGCGACTCGCCTTCTGAACGCGCAGTTCCTTACCGCCATTATGGAAGGCAAGTACATTGAGGAGTATCTGAAGTACCACGGTGCAGACGCGCCGAAGTGGGAGCCGGATGACTTCAAGGCGATTGGATCAAAGCTCGACTTCGTAGGCCACAACGTGTACACGCCGACGTATGTGCGCGCAGCAGATGGGCCGCTGGGCTTTGCGGTTGTACAGAACCCAAGCTCGTATCCGCATATGGCTTCGCCCTGGCTCAACATTGGTCCGGAGAGTATTTACTGGGCGGTACGCAACGTGTGCGAGCTGTGGCATCCGCCGGCGATGTACATTACCGAGAATGGCTGCTCAAGCGACGATGTGCTGACGCCGGAGGGCCAAGTCGGGGATGTTGACCGTGTGATGTACCTGCGCAATTACGTTACGCAACTGCACCGCGCGGCGGCTGAGGGCTATCCGATCAAGGGCTACTTCTTGTGGAGTTTGCTCGATAACTTTGAGTGGGCCGATGGATACTCAAAGCGCTTCGGCATTCACTACGTGGACTACAAGACGCTGAAGCGGTATCCGAAGCTGAGCGCGGAGTGGTACAAGACGGTGATTGCTCGCAATGCAGTTGTGTAACTGCATTGCAGTGGTTCGTGAATAGAAACGGCGCAGGCATCTTGAGATGTCTGCGCCGTTTGATTTGGTGCTGGATTACTTCTTCTTGTCGCTGCCGAGCTGGGGCATGTTCGCGCCGGTTGAGAGCGTGAGCAGGCCGGCTTCGGCGTAGGTGAGCAGCTTTTCGCGCGTGTCGGTGATGTCGAGGTTGCGCATGGTGAGCTGGCCGATGCGGTCGCGAGGGGAGAAGACGGAATCCGTTTTCTCCATCGAGAGGCGTTCGGGCTTGAAGGTCAGATTTCGCGAGTCAGTATTCAGGATGGAGTAGTCGTTGCCGCGGCGCAGCTCGACGGTGACTTCGCCGGTGATGGGGCGGGCTACCCAGCGCTGCGCGCTTTCGCGGAGCATGATGGCTTGCGGATCGAACCAGCGGCCCTGGTAGAGCAGGCGGCCCAGTTTGCGGCCATTTTCGCGGTACTGCTCGATGGTGTCTTCATTGTGGATGCCGGTGATGAGGCGCTCGTAGGCGATGTAGAGCAGTGCGAGGCCGGGTGCTTCATAGATGCCGCGAGACTTGGCTTCAATGATGCGGTTCTCGATCTGGTCGCTCATGCCCAGGCCGTGGCGGCCACCGATGCGGTTGGCTTCGAGGAGGAGCCCGACGGGATCGGCGATCTCCTTGCCGTTGAGTGCGACCGGCTGGCCTTCGATGAAGCGGATGGAGACTTCTTCGGGCTTCACGTCTATGTCGCCGCGCCAGCTTGCAACGCCCATGATGGGCTGCACGATGCGGATGGAGCTGGAGAGATGTTCGAGGTCCTTCGCTTCATGGGTTGCACCCAAGATGTTTGAGTCGGTCGAGTACGCCTTCTCGGAGGACATCTTGTACTCGAAGCCGGACTTCTGCATGAAGGCGGACATTTCGGCGCGGCCGCCAAGCTCGTCGATGAATGCCGCGTCTAACCACGGTTTATAAACGCGGAGGTTCGGGTTGACTAACAGGCCGTAGCGGTAGAAGCGCTCGATGTCGTTGCCCTTGAAAGTAGAGCCGTCGCCCCAGATGTCTACGGCGTCTTCTTTCATCGCCGTGACGAGCATGGTGCCGGTGACGGCGCGACCGAGGGGCGTGGTGTTGAAGTACGTTACGCCGGCGGTGGAGATGTGAAATGCGCCGGCTTGCAGGGCCGCGATGCCTTCCTGCACGAGCTGCAGGCGACAGTCGATGAGGCGCGCTTTTTCCGCGCCGTATTCGATGGCCTTACGCGGGATGGCCTCGTAGTCGGTCTCGTCGGGCTGGCCGAGGTTGGCCGTGTAGGCGTAGGGAATGGCGCCCTTCTGCTTCATCCAGTGCAGCGCGGCGGAGGTATCAAGGCCGCCGGAGAAGGCGATGCCGACTTTTTTGCCGACAGGGAGATTTTCAAGGATATTCGACACAGCAAAACCTCAGACTTTTAAGGGCTTCGTTCCTAAGAACGCGACTCCTTATTGTAAGGTTTGCGATGTATTGAGCATGAAATGGTGGTGAAAAGCGCCGGTGCGGGGCGGGCTTACAGAATTACAGATTTACAGAAATACAGAATCTGTATCGGGAAAAAATTTTGCGCTTTCCTGTTTTCTTGCGAAATAAGATGCTTATTTGCATATGGTTGACGCCAATTCCCTGCTCGAAAAAGGGTGCGAAAATGCGGCCAAAATGCGGCGAATATGCGCATTTGTTGCACCATTTTGTGATGTTTGAGGGCACCAATTTCGTTCGTCCCCTTTGTGCCTCTGCTGCTATGCGGCTGCGGAAAATACGAAGGCCCGATCCTTGTGGACCGGGCCTTTTTGACTTCAGAAGGAGTATGGCATAAAGGCAGGTAATTCTACGCAAAGTATTTTGGGTAGAGTGCGGATTTTTTGCCGGGAGAACTGGGATGCGGAGAACGGGCGGGGTCACTGGTGGTACCGACAACTTTCGAGAATCCGACTTCTCGTTACCAATCCAGTTGAACGAAGCCATGTGGACCAAAAAGCCAGATACGGACAATGTTCTTACCTAGGTCGTACTATTCCCAAATGAACATTGCAACCATCGTTGGAGGCTTTCTTGCAGCGGTTTTGCTTGTCTCCCAAGCTGGGCTTGCCGAGTCCTTCGATAAGCCGCTTCACAAGACAGTGCTAGACCTAGGACGCTCAACGTACCTGATGAGCAACGACAACAGGCATGTGACCGTGACCTGCTGGTACTACAACCATTTTATGGTTAAGGAGCAAAACGATCCCGGCGTAAAAGGCGCAGAATCGATCGCGCTCGGATCAGTGCAGCCCGGGCACCTTCCCAAATGCTTGCAGGCCCTACAGCCTGGTGAAAAGGAGTTCACCGTGTGGAGCGAAGAGGGCAAGAAATTTGTGCCGTGGAATGGATATTTTGGGGGAGTGAAGCACGATCTGATTTTCCTCGAAGGGCCTGATGGGGATGGGAATAGCGGTATTCCATTCGCCGCATTTGAGGCCGATGCGAAAACGAAGTACTTCGAGGAGTCTGTCGCGCTCGAAGCTCGTGGAGAGAGGGATTTTAACTTCCTCCCTACGTCCGCCAATCAGATCGTCCTTCGCTACCTTAGAGTGGCGAGTGCTGGATGTTCCATCCCAAAATTTGGCGAGAGTTGCTGGAGCAAGCTGCAGCAACAAACGGGTCTGGCTCACTCACCAGTGCCAAAATGTACCGATTACGAGGGTAAACAAGCCGGAGTTGCTGCCTCCGTAATTGCCTATCCGGTCGAGGCCACACTGTACCCTAAGCCTTCCATCCGTCCACTCGGCGGACCGATCAGATGCTATCCCCAACAGTGACCTCATCTTTGGGCAGATCAGTCCTGAAAAACGCCGTTATGTTTAGAAATGGGTGCTGCTTGGACCCGGTTCGCCCAAGATGACAAGCAGAGTGGTGGGTTGGCGGGAGTGGTATCCCATCCATGCGCGAAAAACTGCGCATGGATGGGGCACCCTGTGTGGTGGCGGAATTGCTTTGCTGAGGATATTTCCGGGCCTAAAGGCCAGATTTTTGAGCCGGCTTATTATGGGGCCTGAAGGCCCCGACTCCCTCCGAAAAAGCAAAGCAGGTCCTTCGACTCACCACCCCCGAGCTGAAGAAAACGTTTGGGGCCCCTTTCGCTCAGGATGACACGCCGCGTGGGAGAGATCAGAGAAAAGGCAACCGCAGATCCCTCACTTCGCCTGAAGAAAACGGCTCCGTTCGGGATGACATGCTTTGTGGGGGAGTGGCGAGTTGGTCTGTCGGTTAGTTAGCTAAAAGACAAAGCAGGTCCTTCCCTTTCCACCCCAGCAAGCAAAGATCGCTTGCTGGGGACTCCGGCCCTCCGCCTGAAAAGCGGCTACGTCAGGATGACGGATTTTTGTCGGAGAACTAACGAAAGATAAAAGCAGATCCTTCGGCTCACTACCCCCCAAACTCTGCCCCAAAGAGCAAAAGTCGCTCTTTGGGGACCCCTGAAGAAAACGTTTGGGGGCCCGTTCGCTCGGGATGACACACGGGGTGGGAGAGATCAGAGAAAAAGCAACCACAGATCCCTCACTTCGCCTGAAGAAAACGGCTCCGTTCGGGATGACATGCTTTTGTGGGGGAGTTGGCCTGCCGGTTAGTTAGCTAAAAGCAGGTCCTTCGACTCACCACCCCCGAGCTGAAAAACGCTCGGGGCCCCATTCCCACCCCACGGGCGAAGACCTGTCCGTGGGGACCCCGGTTCGCTCAGGATGACACGGTAGTGAGAGAGTGGGTCGCGTTCGGGATGACATGCTTTTGTGGGGAGGGCGAGTGCTATCCCACCCATGCGCGAAAAGCTGCGCATGGATGGGGCAGCCTGTGGGTCGCGTCCGCCATCTACTCAACATTCATCTATGCTTAGTGCCATATAGAGAGGCGCTGAAGAGGTATTTCTACATATGAAGAAGATTGGTTTTGTTCTGTTGGCAGTTGTGATGTGCTGGAGCGGCTCGCTTGCGTGGGGCTTTGAACAGTCGGCTCCCGTTGTGCAGCTTGTGCCAGTTGATAAGGACGTGAAGCTGGAGGTTATTGATTGGGGCGGCACGGGGCGTGCTCTGATTCTTTTGCAGGGACTGGGTGGTGTGGCCCACGATTACGATTCTTTCGCGCAGAAGTTTACGGCGCGGTATCACGTATATGGGATTACGCGTCGGGGCTTTGGTAATTCGAGCAAGCCTGCTCCATCGCCTGACCACTACTCGGCCGAACGGCTGGGACAGGATGTTCTGAATGTCATTGCGGCGTTGAAACTGGATCGCCCTGTGTTGGCCGGACAGTCCATTGCGGGAGAAGAGCTCAGTTGGATCGGTACATACCATCCGGACAAGGTGGCGGGGCTGGTCTACCTGGAAGCGGTGGATGCTTACTCGTTCTATGATCCGCAGGAAACTGACATGGTGATGGATATGGTTGAGGTCCGGCGTGAGATTGATGCATTTCAGGCAAGTGAGCCGCTGTCACCGGCCGTGCTCGAAAAAATCCGCGACAGCGCCGCCGCGCTTTCCAAGAGTGCCGGGAGGATGGCTTACAACGTCTCCGCGTCAGGTGGGCAGGGTGATGGCGCTCTTCCAGTGATTGGGCTTGCGATCAAGTTTGGTGAGCAGAAATTTACAACCATCCATGCGCCATTTCTGGCAGTTATGGCTTGTCCGCATGATTACAGCGACCTGGCGCGTCGAGATGCCAAGGCTGCTGCCGATCTGAAGACGAGAGACCATGCAAGATGTATGGAACAGATAAGCTTTCTCAAAGCGCACAATCCGTCGGGGCAGGTTGTGGTGATTCCGAATGCCGATCATCAGATTGTCCGCACGAATGAAGCTGACGTTGTTCGCGCGACGCAGGCTTTTCTATCGACGCTTAAATAGTCGGACTTTCTCACCCGGCAATGGCGGCTGGGCGCGAATCCAACGGCATTCTTTCCGGCTGTTTTATTTTCGAGACGGGTGTTTACCGGGACTGATCTCAAGATAGAATTGCGGGCATGAATAAGCACGCAAAGCAGTTGGTTTTCTTTTTAGGCACCCTTCTGGCAACGAGCTCTACAACCTGCGCCTTTGCGCAGTCGGCGGAGGAGCAAGCGGTGCTGGCGCCGATCCACGCCATGTTTGATGGCATGTCAAAACGAGATGCCGCGGCGATTAAGGCTCCGACTTTGCCTGGCGGCACGATGGTGCTGATGCGCGACGGCAAGCCCACGCAGATGACCTTTGAAGCCTTTGCGGAGCGCGTGGGCAAACCTGGCAAGACACAGATTGAGGAACGCATTCACGATCCACTGATCCGGATCGATAACGATCTCGCCGTGGTGTGGGCGCCATTCGACTTTCTGGCGGATGGGAAGGTGGATCACTGCGGAACGGACCTATTCAATATGGTCCGTGTAGACGGAAAGTGGATGATTGCGAGCGTTGCCGATACCGGTACGAAGACCTGCTCCGCGAAATGAAGGTTTTGCGCTGCCGGTAGGGCGGCATACATCGGTTCGCTACTTAGGCTTCCGTCGGCTTGCTGGGCGCGGCCATCATCATGACTTTGCGAACGCAGTTTCGGCCTTCAGACTTGGCCATGTAGAGGGCCTTGTCAGCGGAGAGGACGAGCGACTCAGGCATTCGGATGGCTCCTCCCGCGCGTGCCAGAGCGGTGGCGACGCCGAGGCTTATGGTGACCTTGCTGCCTCCTTCGGGATTGCCGGCGTGTGGGATGTTCAGGCTCTCGACGGCTTTTCGCACGGCCTCAGCGACGATGATGGCCTGGGAGGGATCGGTAGAGGACAGGATGATGGCAATCTCTTCGCCGCCATAGCGCGCGACGACATCGGCGGCTCGAACGGCGGACTTGACGGCAGCGCCGACCACGCGCAAACAGTCGTCACCGGCGAGGTGGCCGTACTCGTCGTTGAATTTTTTAAAGTGGTCGATGTCGAGTAGCACGAGCGAGACCTGAGAGCACTCACTCGCAACCTGGGTCCACTGGCGTTCGAGTTCCGCATCGAAGGCGCGGCGATTTGCGAGGCCGGTGAGACCGTCGGTCATAGCCATGGCGAGAAGCTGGTCCTCGAGCTTCTTGCGCTCGGTGAGGTCGCGTGCGACGAGGATCATTTCTTTCGGCTGGCCTGTTTCGGGATCTTCGATCGTGCGCGCGCTGACTTCCATCCATACCAGCGAGCCGTTTTTGTGAAAGAAGCGCACGGCCACGTTGGAGGGCTCGGCGCCGGGCTTGCTGAGCGCTTCAATGTGCTTGCGGACAATGACGATATCTTCGGCGAAGACCGCGGACGAGGGGTGCAGGCCAACGAACTCTTCCGGTGCTTTGCCGAGCAAACGAAGGGAAGACGGCGAGACATAGGTGAATTTGGGTGTGAAGTCACAGCGGAAGATCATGTCCGCGCTGTTCTCGGTGAGGAACTTGAAGGATTGCTCGTCGTAGTCTGTCATCGGGTCTTTCGGATGCGAGGCACCTGGCACCATAGTACAAAGAAATTTGGGGATACATCTTCCTGGATCGTTCTATAATCGCGCTCGATGAAGATGCGCTTGCTGATGAAATTCCGAAATTGCTTTTTGAATGCGCTCCTTGTTCTGACTGTGTGCGCAGGGCTGGTGCCGGTTGCGGCTCAGAAGCCGCTGCGGGTGCTGGTGTATACGCGCAACTATACGCCGGATGGCAAAGGGTATGTTCACGACAATATTGCTTCGAGCGTTGAGGCTATACGGAAGATGGGCGCGGAAAAGGGTTTCGCCGTGGATGCTTCGGATGATCCTGCTGTGTTTACCGATGCGAATTTGAAGCAGTATTCGGTACTGGTGTTTTCGAACAGCAATAATGAGGCCTTTACCGGCGATGTGCAGCGGGAGGCTTTCAAGCATTTCATTGAGGCGGGCGGAGGGTTTGTGGGCATACACTCGGCTGCTGGTTCTGAGCGGGACTGGCCTTACTTTCAGTCTGTGCTGGGAGGGAAGTTTGCGGTGCATCCGGTGATGCAGACGTTTACTGTTGAGGTGGCTGATGCTTCATTTGCTGCGGTGAAGGGTTTGCCGCAGAAGTTTGCGTGGACCGATGAGTGCTATTTCATCGACCATCTGAATCCTGATATCCATCCGGTGCTGGTGACGGATCGAACGAAGCTGAGCTCGCTGGACAAGATGAAGATTGATCCGAGCGGGTTTCCGAATCCGCTGCCGCTGGCGTGGTGGCATGAGTTTGATGGTGGGCGCGAGTTTTATATCGCGCTGGGGCATAACAAAGAGGATTATGCGAAGCCGCTGCTGTATGGGGTGATTGAGGGTGGGATTCTTTGGGTTATGAAGCGGGGGAATTGAATAGGAAATAAGGGAAATTGCGAAGGGCCCGATCCTCTTCGACCGGGCTTTTTGACTTCAGGCAGAGCATGGCATAAAGGAGGTAATTCTATGCAAGTTTTCTACATGCCAACCGTCTCATCGCTTAGCTGAGCTTTTCTCCATCTGATTCAAAAGACGAAGTGCCGCGGGATGATCATTGTCAATATTCGCGCGTTGAAGCAACTTCTGTGCCATTCGAAGTGATGAGCGAACGCCCTTGCCTTCCAGGTAGGCTATCCCAAGATAGAAGAACGCATCGTCGCGCTCAGCTTCTGAAAGGTTCTTTCCCTTAGTCGCCATTCTCCAATACTGGATAGCTGCGGAGTGATCGGCTCTGATGCCACGTCCCCAATAGCAATGAATACCGAGCTGAATTCGCGCACCATCATCTCCTAAAGCAGCAGATTTCCTGAACCAATGCACTGCTTGGCGCAAATCTCCGTTTTCTCGATATACGATAGCGGTATTTTGGATGGCGGTTTCGTATTCCGCGCGGGCCGCTTTTTTAAGCCACATGAGAGCTTCCCGGCGGTCTTCTTTACTCGCTTTTGCAGAACTAAGAATTACGCCGAGATTGGTCTGCGCAGACGTATTGCCATGCGCTGCCGATCGTCGATACCATTCGAGCGCTTTACGGCCAGATGGGCGTACAAGAATCTTTCCTGAGCGGGTTTTGCATCCATCATCGTACAGCGCCGCGACTTCGTATTCAGCCTCAGCATCTCCTTGCTTGGCAAGGGCAAGAAGGGCTCTCCACTCGATTAGAGTCTTCTTGTACGGATACTTCGGAAATTCCCATTTAAGCCGAGGTAATTTCCACGGGCAGGCGGGATTAAGTATCGATTCTGCGATCTGCATACGCGTCTCTGCTTTCATGATTTGGGAAGTGTAGCAGAGGCTCCGTTTGCCTTGTTGCGGTTGTGGGGTCGCAAGCCGTCAGTTACCTATGTTGAGTCGGCGGTTGTAATCGATTGTATTCAGCAGAAAAACAACCGCAGATCCCTCACTTCGCCTGAAGAAAACGGCTCCGTTCGGGATGACACTTTCTCATTTTGTGCGAGAGTTGAGGAATGAAACGGCCCGCGTGGAGTGATCCATGCGGGCCTTGTTTTATTGCGGGTTTGTTTACGCCGTCGGGGCTTTCAGGATGGCTGAGAGGGCGGCTACGCGCTTGGAGTCTGCGGGGTCGGAGACTGAAGCCGAGCTTGAGTCCAGACGGTCGGCGAGGGTCTTGAGCTTGGCTGCGGACTTCTTGTTGAGTTTGGACTTCTCTGCCTGCTGAATGCTGTCGCTGATGGCGGTGAGGTCGGTTTCGGGCAATGCCTTAGAGCGGGTGAGTTGATCGACGTAGGCTTTGGCCACGACGAGCTTGTTTGGCCACATGATCTTCTGCTGGTTCTGGACGTTGAGCTCGGCTACCTTGACGGCTTTGGCGGCGTCGATTTCATTCTGGCTCAGGAACTTGGTGGGCGTGAGCTCAAAGATGTCGAGGCCGCGCGAAATCTCCGAGCCGTAGATGTTGCCGTTGTACCAGTAGGCCGACCAGTCGCCGCCGAGGACGAGCATCTTGGGATCGATGGGGCCGCGGTCGAAGTAGGCGATCTCGAAGGGTTTTGCCGGATCGGTGAAGTCCATGATGGAGATGCCGCCCTGGTACCAGGCCTGCACTTCGATGTCGCGGCCGGGGATCGGAATTAAAGATCCGTTGTGGGCCACGCAGTTTTCCGTGTCGCCCTGCGCGGCAGGGAGCTTGTAGTAGGACTGCAGGCTGAGCTTGTTGTCCTTGAGGTTGAAGATGGCGTCCGCGCCCCACTTGCTGGGGTCGTTGGGACGGCAACGAGCGCCGAGACCACCGCCCCACTCGTCGGTGAAGACGACCTTGGAGCCGTCGTTGGAGAACGACGCGGAGTGCCAGTAGGAGTAGTTGGGATCGTTGACGGCATCGACGCGCTTGGGGTTCACGGGGTCCTTGATGTCGAGCAGGATGCCGTTACCGGAGCATGCGCCGGCGGCGAGGCCGATGGCGGAATAGACGGTGATGTCGTGGCACTGATTGGTGTCTTCTGACTTGGCCTTGGCATCGCCGTGCTCTGCGCCGCCGTTGTTGAGGCCGTTGAGAGCGCCGGTGCGCGGGTCGATGAAGACGCGCGGGCTGGAAACGACTTTGGCCTGATCAGGATGCGCGAGCGGAACCTTGATAACTTCAATGCGGAAGAGCGCGGTATTGGGGTCTTTGTCCGGTGCGTCGCCGGAGCAGCCGGCGAGTTCTTCGGCGGGACGGACGAAGGAGGTTCCCGAAACGTAGACGTAGACATTGTCCTTGTCATTGGGATCAAGGACAAGGGTGTGCGTGTGGGAGCCGCGGCAGGTCTGCACGGCAGCTACCTGCTTGGGATTCTTGATGTCAGAAATATCAAAGATGCGGACGCCGCGGAAGCGAGCGGGATCGGCCGGAGGCGTGCGGCTGGGAGGTGTGCCCGGCTTGGGCGCTGGCGGAGGCGCAAAGCCTTCTGCGCTGCAATCGAGGCGGCCATTCGGCATTTCAACCGACATGAAGAGCAGCTTGCCGTAGACGGAGACATCGCCCTGGCCGCCGGGGCAGATGAGCGAGGTGAGTAGCGAGGTCTTGGCGGGGTTGGAGATGTCATAGATATTGATGCCGTAGAAATTGCCCTGGAAGAGATGGTTTCCCTGGAAAGCAAAATCCGAGTTGGCGAAGGCAAGCTGCGCGATGACCATCTGCATGGCTGGCGGCATCTTCATTCCGGGAGGCATGCCAAGCTGCGTGAGAGTCTTCTGCACGCGGGGATCGTCCGGCGTGGAGGCGTTGATCTGGAATGCGTCTGGCTTCTTGAGGAGAGCCAGATGCTTGATGCCCATGGCGGCCTCACCGGCGTCATAGAGGCCGGGCTTGAGGGTGTAGCGCGGGTCGCTGGTGTCAGAGCCGGTCATGCCGGCGGGCAGCGGCGGCGCGGGGGTGGGAGCGAATGGGTTTTCCGGTGCGGCGGCGGGAGCTTTGGTGGCGGGTGCCGGGGCTGGCGCCGCAGCCTGCGCCGCGAGTGAGTGCGCAGATACGGCGAGAACCGTTAGCGCCGCAGAGTAGAGAGCGGCCTTGCGAATGGTGTTCACTGTGTGTCCTCCGAAGTTGTCTTTAGCGAAGATTTTTCAGACGAAATTTTTACCGACGAATTTTTATCCAGCATTTTTTGCATGATGTTGATTTCTGCCCGCTGCGTGTTGTCCGCATCGGTGGCAAAGTTGAACAGATCGGCGTCCTGGCCTGCGCCCGCCGTGTTGAAGAGATCGTGGACCATGATGAGCGCGCCGTTGTGGTGCTGGATCATGCCGGTGAGAAAGAGGCTGTCGAACTGCGGGCCGCGGGCGGCGCGAAGTGCTTGCATCTGCGCGGGCGAGAGCATTCCGGGCATGGGCTTCATGGGGTTGCCATCCATATCCATCTCAGGCATTCCGGGCATGGACATGTCAGTGGGTTGGCCGCGTGCGACAAGCCAGCGCTGCATGAAGCGGATTTCGTCAGACTGCGAGCTGGAGATTTTTGCACCGAGCGAGGTGAGTGCGGGATTCGAGGTGTGCGAGGCGATGAGTGCGGTCATCTCGACTGCCTGCGAGTGATGCATAATCATGCCTTGCATGAACTCAACGTCTGCCTGCGAGGCTGGGGGTACCGAGGGACGCGTGTCGGCAGGGAGGGTCTTTGATGGCTGGCCGGGTGCGCCGGGTTCGACGATGACGGGCGGCCCAGATTGCGCACGTAATCCCGTAGCGGCTGCTAGAGCAAAGACAGCCAGGGCGAACGCGGGTTTACAGGGTATTTCAGGCATTCTAACGCGCATTTAACACTATCATGGGCGGTCTGCACGGGACTGTAACTCTTTATACGATCAAGGTTACTGAGACGTTCCGTGCTTTTCGCCGAAGCTGCGGAGTTTGGCCAGCGTGGCTGCGGCCTGGCCGGATTCAATGGCCTCTGCGCCGAGGGCTACGCCTTCCTTGAGGTCGCCGGCGAGGCCAGCGGCCACGAGCGCGGCAGCGGCGTTGAGCAGGACGATGTCGCGGCGCGCGCCGGGAAGACCGGTGATGACGTCGTAGAGCAGAGAGGCGTTGGTGTCCACGTCGCCGCCGGTGAAGTCTTCCAGCTTGGCGAGGGGAAGGCCGGCCATCTCAGGCGTGATGCGGGCGGCTTTCATCGCTGGCGGCTTGCCGGGTTCTTCTTCGAAGACACGAGCGACGATGGATTCGCCGGTCGTAGTCAGCTCGTCGATGCCATCGGAGCCGTGGACGACGAAGGCGTGGCGTGCGCCGAGTTCGACCAGGGCGCGGCCCATTAGCAACACGCGGCTGGGTGCGAGAACTCCAATGACCTGATTGCGCGCGCCTGCGGGATTGGTGATGGGGCCGGCGAGATTGAAGATCGTGCGGAAGCCCAGCGCACGGCGAAGCTCGCGCACGGCCTGCATGGCCGGGTGGTAGTGCGGCGCAAAGAGAAAGACGAATCCGGTTTCGCGCAGGCACTCAGCGGCAAGATCCGGGCCGAGCGTGATGGGGACGCCGAGGGCTTCCAGCACATCTGCCGAGCCGCAGCGGGAGGTGACGGCGCGGTTGCCGTGCTTGGCCACTTTGGCTCCGGCTGCTGCTGCGACGAGCGCCGCGCCCGAAGAGATATTGAAAGTAAGCGGACCGCCGCCGCCGGTGCCGCAGGTGTCCACCAGCTCTTCGCGTTCGGCATCGGTGAGCGGGACGGGAACGGAGTTGGCGCGCATGACTTCGACGAAGCCGGCCAGCTCCGGGGCCAGTTCGCCGCGCGTGGCGAGAACGGCAAGGAATGCGGCGGTTTCGACATCTGGAACCGTGCCGGAGAGGATTTCCCTCAGAACTTCAGCGGACTGCTCGCGTG
>NZ_LAIJ01000009.1:1077762-1246103 GCF_001449115.1 Occallatibacter gabretensis
AGGGATTCGCCGTCCTCGGCCAGCGGCTTTAACAGTTCTTTCACAAGGCTCATATCTCTCATTATGGTAACTGGAGCGCCTGTGTGCGCTTCATCACGCCCGCGCGGATTGCCGCTGCTTGGTAGCGGACGATAGTATGACCTTGCCGCTCACACTCTAATCTCAGCGGCAGTGGCGGTTCCCAAAGACATGAAGATTCACGAATATCAGGCGAAGGAAATTCTCGCGAAATATGGCGTGCCCGTACCCAGGGGCGAAGTGGCGAATACGCCGGAAGAGGCTTCTGCGGTGGCGCGGAAGCTGTTTGCCGAAGGCGCAAGCGGCGTGGTGGTGAAGGCGCAGATTCATGCCGGAGGCCGCGGTAAGGGCGGCGGCGTGAAGGTAGCCAGGACCCGCGAAGATGCCGATGAGCATGTGAAGAACATTCTCGGCATGCAGCTGATCACGCACCAGACGGGTCCGCAGGGGCAGAAGGTGCAGCGGCTGCTGGTTGAAGAGACGGCGGCGATTGACCGCGAGCTCTATCTCGGCATTGTGCTGGATCGCGCGGCGGGCAAGCTGACCTTTATGGCGTCGCAGGCCGGCGGCATGGAAATTGAAGAAGTGGCCGCGAAGGATCCGACCGCGATTTATAAGGAAGCGATTGATCCGGCGGTGGGCTTTGGCGCGTGGCAGGCGAGAAAGCTGGCCTTTGCGCTGGGGCTGAAACCGACGCAGATCAACCAGGCCGTGGGCTTCTTTCAGTCGCTCTACAAGGCGTTTATCGAGACGGATTCGTCGCTGCTGGAGATTAACCCCTTCATCACGACGAAAGACGATAAGCTCTTTGCGCTGGACGCGAAGATGAACTTCGACGACAACGCGCTCTTCCGTCATCCGGAGATCAAGGCGCTGCGCGATGTGGCCGAAGAAGATCCGCTGGAAGTGGAAGCGAGCAAGTACGCACTGAATTACATCAAGCTCGATGGCTCAATTGCCTGCATGGTGAACGGCGCGGGCCTGGCCATGGCGACGATGGACATTATTCAGTACGCGGGTGGTAGCCCGGCGAACTTCCTCGATGTAGGCGGCGGTGCCACGCAGGAACAGATTGAGCACGCATTTGAGATCCTGCTTTCCGACGCGAATGTGAAGGCGATCTTCATCAACATCTTCGGCGGCATTCTGCGCGTAGACCGGTTGGCTACGGGCGTAGTGGCAGCGGCGAAGAACCTGAACGTGAAGGTGCCGATTGTGCTGCGGCTTGAAGGAACGAACGTGGAAGAGGGACGGAAGATTCTTCAGGAATCCGGTCTGAACTTCCAGGTGGGCGCAACGATGAAGGATGCTGCGGATCTTGTGGTTGCTGCGGCGAAGGGAGTGGCAGCCTAATGGCAGTCTTAGTTAACAACGATACTCGTCTCATTGTTCAAGGTATTACCGGCAAGGAAGGCACTTTCCACGCCAAGGGCTGCGCCGAGTACGGCACCAAGGTTGTGGGTGGTGTGACGCCGGGTAAGGGCGGATCGACGCATGAGGGCTGGCCAGTCTTTAATACCGTGGCAGACGCGGTGAAGGATACGGGCGCGAATGCGACGATGATTTTTGTGCCGCCGCCATTTGCGGCAGACGCGATTCTCGAAGCCGAGGACGCAGGCATTCCGCTGATCGTGTGCATCACGGAAGGCATTCCGACGCTGGACATGGTGAAGGTGTGGGCCAAGATCAAGCACTCCAAGTCGCGGCTGATCGGGCCCAACTGCCCCGGCGTAATTTCACCGGGCATGGCGAAGATCGGCATCATGCCGGGACGCATTCACAAGCAGGGATCGGTGGGAATCGTGTCGAAGTCAGGCACACTGACCTATGAGGCTGTGCACCAGCTTACGCAGCGGGGTATCGGGCAGTCGACGGCCATTGGCATTGGCGGCGATCCGATTATCGGCACCACGCATATCGATGCGCTCAAGCTGCTGAATGACGATCCGGATACGGAAGCGATCATCATGATTGGCGAGATTGGCGGATCGGCTGAGATCGATGCCGCCGCATGGGTCAAGGCCAACGTGAAGAAGCCTGTGGTGGGCTTCATCGCCGGGCAGACTGCTCCTCCGGGCCGCCGCATGGGCCATGCCGGTGCGATTATCTCCGGCGGCGAAGGCACCGCAGCCAGCAAGATGGAAGCGATGCGCGAGGCCGGGATTCATGTTGTGGTTTCGCCGGCGGAGATGGGCGAGACGCTGGCGAAAGCGATTGGCAAGTAAAGGCGGCTTTTAGCTGTCAGCTAAAAACAAAGGCCCACCGACGAGGTGGGCCTTTGTACTTGACGGTGCCGGGTGTGGGTGCCCCATCCATCGAGCGCACTCTGCTCGATGGGTGGGACAGCACTCCCGCCCGCTCTCCCATTGTCGAGCAGAAAGCTAGGAGCCGGATGCTGACTTATACTTGTGTTCGATTTCGGAGGCGGTGATGAGAGCTGGCCTTACATGCCTCATAGTGCTTGCGCTTTGTTCTGCTCCAGCCTTCGGCCAGCGAGCGGCTGGCGGCGGCACGGTTACGGGACACGTATTCTACGCGGACACCAATGCACCGGCACGGATGGTAACTGTTGCGTTGCAGTCGACGGAGTCCGTGGATGCTCTGCAATCCCAAAAATCCGGGCAGGTAGCCAGCTACACACAGAACGTGCAGACGCTGCTCGATGGAAGCTTCTTGCTCCGGAACGTTGTGCCCGGCACATACTACGTCACCGCTTCGACGCCGGGCTATATCTCTCCGCTGAGCAGGCTGCTACAGGCACGAAATGATCCTGTTGTGGATGATGCAACGAAAGCGAAACTGGCCGCGCTGGTTCCACACGTCACGGTACAGGCCAATGTGCCTGCATCAGTAAACGTGACATTGGAGCGGGGCGCAGCCGTAAGCGGAACCATCCTGTATGACGATGGCAGCCCAGCAAGCGGCTTGCGTGTGAGCCTGCTTGTACGTCGAAAAGATGCATGGGTTGAAGTTCCTTCTGCGTCTAATCAGCAGTGGACAACGGCTGCAGCAACCGATGATCGCGGCAATTACCGCATTACCGGACTTTCGGAGCAGCAGTACATCCTCAAGGTGGATTTACACCTGACAAGCTCATGGCTGATGACAGATGGTCATGGAGGTTCTGGTATATCCAGTCAAGACGTCTATTCCATCCCCGTCTATTCCGGCAACAAATTGCGGACAAAGGATGCCAAGCCGCTTGATCTGAAGCAAGGCGAGGAGCGGACGGACGAGGACATTCAGATTCCGATCAGTCAGCTGCATTCGGTGCGAGGCATCGTTACCGCGGCGAGCGATGGGCATGTCTTAAATGGGGGCCAGGTGTCACTGCTCTATCCAGACGACAAATCGAAGGTGAGTGAAACAACGATTACCAGAGACGCGGAATTTGATTTCACTTTTGTTCCGGAGGGCGATTATCTGCTGCATGTGGATCGAGCTTCTGATGCCGAATACAAGGAGACTCCAAATTCTCCGGGTAGCGTTCCTCCTACGCGTACTGAAAGCCACGCATTGCGAAGCTATGGGACGGCTGAGGTTCCGATTCACGTGAGCAACGATATGACCAATGTCGTGGTGGCCGTGCCGGATCGGCAGAAAGCCACCTCCGGCAATTAGTTTGGGGCTCTTGCGAATGGTATGTAACCTGGTCTTTACTTCCGGCATCCAATCCGGCGTACACTGAAATGGAACGCGCCGGGCGCGGCGTTTTTCCGAATTTAACCCTTTTTGCCGCGCCGGAAGCTCCCTTGGAGGAATTCATGCCACAGAATCTATTGGAACAGTTGCGGAAGTACACCGTGGTGGTTGCTGATACCGGCGATATCGAAGCGATGGAGCAGTTCAAGCCCACGGATGCGACAACGAACCCCTCGCTGATTACCGCTGCCGCGCAGATGCCGCAGTATCAGCCCATTGTGGACGAGGTGCTGAAGCAGGCTCGCGACGAGAAGGGCGAGTCGGCTACGGATACCGATGTTGCCAACCTGGCCTTTCAGCGGCTTGCTGTATCTTTCGGCAAGCGGATTCTGAAGATCGTTCCAGGCCGCGTGTCAACGGAAGTGGACGCACGGCTCTCGTATGACACCGATAAGACGATTGAGCAGGCGCACGCGATCATCAAGCAATACGATGAGGCGGGCATTGGCCGCGATCACGTGCTGATCAAGATTGCATCGACGTGGGAGGGCATTCGCGCTGCTGAGGTGTTGGAGAAGGAAGGCATCCACTGCAACCTGACGCTGCTCTTCGGCATTCACCAGGCTGTGGCCTGCGCTGATGCGGGTGTGACGCTGGTTTCGCCGTTCGTGGGCCGCATTCTGGACTGGTACAAGAAGGACACCGGCAAGGATTATCAGGGCGCCGACGACCCGGGCGTGCAGTCCGTGACGAAGATTTACAACTACTACAAGAAGTTCGGCTACAAGACGCAGGTGATGGGCGCGAGCTTCCGCAACATTGGCGAAATTACGGAGCTGGCGGGCAGCGACCTGCTTACCATCTCGCCGAAGCTGCTGGAAGAGTTGGAAAAGACCGAAGCCGACCTGCCGCGCAAGCTCGATCCGGAAGCGGCGAAGAAGCTCGACATCGAGAAGATTCACATCGACAAGGAGACCTTCGAGAAGATGCATGCCGAGGACCGCATGGCCCACGACAAGCTGAAGGAAGGCATCGAAGGCTTCTCGGCGGCGCTGGTGAACCTGGAGAAGCTACTGGCGGATCGACTTGCCAAGCTGGAGCAGCGGGAACCGGCTTCTGTGTAAGATTGCGCAAAATCGCATGATCGAAGGGCAGCCTTTGCGGCTGCCCTTTTTGTTGGTTCGGAAACGGAATCTGTGCGCAAAGCACTTATCAATACGGTTCCTATTGTCGGGAAACTTCCGGATCTTCTCTTGACCCTGACAACTTTTCCGATATGATCCGTGTCAAATCTCGGTAAACGTGGTGTGAATTTGACGCCACGCAGGAAAGTGGCTGGAAGCCCCGGCTGCTCCCGGTAGGTTTCAAACCGGCGCCTTCGCACCTTTCCGATAGGAGGCGTCGTCATGCGGTCTGAACCGAATCCAGCGTCGCAGTCGGACTCTCGGCAAAACTCTCATCCCCTCACAGCGTTCTTTCAACAGGCGGTCCGCAACAGCTATGAGGGACGGCTTGGCCTGCATGATCCAGAAGTAACGGACTATGTGGCGCGGCTGTTGTGCGACTTTTCGCGCTCCGACAAGCTGTATGAGCTGCGTGATACGTTTGGCCGGCCTGTGGCTGAGCTGGAGCAGATGATGGCTGCGGCCGATCCGGTGCATGGTTCCGCGTCCAGCTTCGATACCGAGCGGCGTGTCCGCAAACATATTGGCGATTACGCGCTCTTTGTGGCGGGCATGTATCCGGAGTCTTCGCGGCAGCACAGGCGCTATCGCGCCAGCTTTCCGGATCTGGTTCATGCGGGCAAGGAGAGCTACTACATTGTGAGCCAGTTCAATCTTTTCGAGTATGAGAAGGAAGCCGCGCTCTTTGGGAGGCTTTCAGATTGGTTCGAGCGCTGCATCCTGGGCCTGACGCTGGTGCGCGAGGAACTGGGCAATCGAAGGAAGATGCTGCCGCCGGCAGTGCAGTAATTTCACGGCCAGTCTTGAGCACCATGGAAGATGCGTGAGATCTCAACCGCATCCTGCTTGACCTGGTAGACGGCGATGTACGGCAAAGGAGTGAAGGTAAGTTCACGCCGCCCTTCCATGCGGCGGCTGGCTCTTCCAAGGTAGGGGAAGTCTTTCAGGCGGGCGCATTCGTGATAGATAGTTTGGGCAACACGGCGAGCCGCTTCGGGACTGTCCCGTTCAATCCATTCGCAGATGCGTTCTAAATCCTCGGCTGCGGGTACAGACCAGCGAACTTGCATCAGGGCTGCAAGAACCGTTCCAGGCGCTGGCCCATCTGCTCGTGGGTTAGATACTCGCCGCGCTTGAGCGCTTCTTCGCCGCGTGTCACCTCGTTAACGAAGCGGTTTTCTTCGTCGAAGTACCGGGCCACAACCTGCCGTACCAATTCGTCCGGCTCACGGCCCTGCTCAGCCGCGGTTTGCGCCAGCTTCGCTTCCTGCTCGGGTGTGAAGTGTACTTCCATGAGACTTAGGGTACGAGAAAACCTTGCGCGCGACAAGGTTACCTCATACCCCGATTCCCATTTTGCCTGATTGGTTTCTGTCTTATTCCGACCAGATTGCTAATACATTTCCCACGCCGTCCGCGAAGTGAAATCTGCGTCCGCCGGGGAAGTCGAAGGTGGGAACGACGATTGTGCCGCCGCCAGCGAGGATGGCGGCTTCGGTGGCAGCGAGATCGGTGGAGTAGATCACGATCAGCGGCGTCGTTGCTGGAGTTGGGGCGCGGGGTTCGGCTTTATAGAAACCGCCATCGAGGCCTGCGGCGCTTGCGCTGAAGCTGGCGTATTCCGGGCCGTAGTCTGTGAAGCTCCAGCCGAAGACGGAGGCGTAAAACTTCTTTGCTGCGGCGATATCCGTTGCGGCGAATTCGATGTAATTGATGGCGTGGTGGCGATTCGCTGGCTGACTACCTGGCTGACTCATGGCGCATTCTCCTTGTGGTTGAAGTGGCGTGATAGAAAAGGCGCACCTTTCCCGATGCGCTTCCGATACGCCTCCATCCACACCCGCTCAGAAGCCGGAGAGTGCAGGTAGAGCCTGCTGGTTCGGGCTGCAGCGCAGGCTTCCGAGGTACGAGAAAAACGTAGCACAGGGGCCACGTACGCGCAATGAAAGCTCTCAGCGCGGGACCTTATCGCGGCACGAGAAGTTTGCCCGGATTATCGCCAACGACTACGCCTTCCTGCTGGCCGCCGAGGTCTAGAAAAAGCTGGCGTAATGCGCCTTCATGGAGCACGTTGTCGCGGAGGATGCAGTTCTCAAGGCCCTGATAGATGATTCCGAAGGATGGAGACCACAGGCCCTTGTTGCCATCGTCGCGACCGGCCCAGATAGTGTTGCCGGTGAAGGTGACGCCCTTTGCGTTCTCGATCAGCACCTGGGCCGAGTCATGCGAATTGGGGTCAGCATTCTTTCCACTGCGCTTGATGAGATTTCCTGTGATATTGATCTGGGCTGGTCCCCAATTTGATTTGTGAATTGCTATGCCGATGGTTCCGGCGCGATCAAAGAAGTTGTTGTTGATCTGATAACCATCGCCGCCAACAATGACGAAGTTTTCTTTTGCGTTCCACTCAATGCGGTTTCCGATGAAGGTGACCGAGGCATTCTCACGCCGCGCGGCAAAGCCTGAGCCCTGGTTGCCGCTGAACCAGTTGTCGAGAATGAAGGCGTCCCATCCGCGCATGTTCATGCCATCGCCGTGGTTGTATGCCAGCTCACAGTGCCGCACGCTGAAGCACCAGACGCAGTCGAGCCTCATTCCGTCGCCGGAGAAGCGCGCGACCTGGCAGCGCTCGATGCGGAAGCCGTCCTCGTGCTCACCCCATTTGGAGCGGTTGGTATAGATGCCGTGAATGCCTGAGCCGAGAAAGCCGCCATCGAGCGCAAGCCCGTCGAGGGTGGCTCCGCGGGCCTCGGTCAGGTTGAGCAGGCAGCTGGAGTCGGTACCGGTGAGCTTGAGTACTGAGCCGCCGCCATTTGAGTAATTCCACGCGGGGATGCCGATCAGCGCTGTGCCGGAGCGGACGTGGAGCTCGCGCGTGAGATAGGTTCCGGGCGGCAAAAAGACGCCGCCGCTCAGAGGCGCTGCTGCATCGAGCGCCTTTTGAAGCGCAAGTGTATTGTCGGTCTTGCCGTCGCCCACTGCGCCAAAGGCATGCGCATCGAGCAAACTGCCTTGAGCGGCTGAAGATTGCGCCTGCAAACTGCCCTGGCTTAACAGAAACGATGCGCCACCGAGCATGGCGGCACGCGCTGCATCCCGCCGGTTGAAATCCTGCATTTAGACCCCCGAAGACTGCACTACAAACTATATCGAAGAGTGCCTCGACCTTTGCCGCAAGATGCTTCGTGTTCGAAATAGAACAATATTGTTCGCAATCGAACACATCTTTTACGCGACCAACTAATTTATTAAGCGTCCAAGATGGAAAATAGAAGAGAAAGACCGGATGCAGCGCGTGCTGCGTATGGCAAGTGAGTTGCTGGGGAGAGTAGGTCGCAATATGCGGAGGGGTGCGGCTCAATGAAGCAATTTGAGTCATTTGGTCTGGATGAGCATAACGAGTGTCTGTGGCAGAACGGCGCACAGATCACACTGCCTCCCAGGGCCTTCGCGGTGCTGCGTTACCTGGTCGAAAATCCGGGGCGGCTGGTCAGCCACGATGAGCTGTTGGATAAGCTCTGGCCGGATACCTATGTGCAACCGCAGATTTTGCGAACCTATGTGCTGGAACTGCGCAAGCTGCTGTGCGACGATGCCCGGCAACCGCGATTCATCCGTTCCCTGCCTAAGCGCGGATACGTCTTTCTTGCAGCAGTGACGGAGAATGGCAATGGCAGGCCCATCATTGCCGCTGCTGTGGGGACGCCGAAGAACGGTGCAGCTGCCGCCGCTGATCATCTGGTTGCCTCGCAACAGCTGGTTGGCCGCGAGAAGGAACTGACCGCGCTGCGCAATTGTGTGGAGCGGCTGATTGGTAAGACGCGGCAGATGGTACTGATCAGCGGGGACGTGGGCATGGGCAAGACCATGCTCATCGACGCGTTTGCAAGCGAGTGCGCGGCTTCCGGGAAAATTGCGGTGGCGCGAGGACAGTGCGTGCAGGGAATTGGCGCGCGCGAGCAGTATTACCCCGTGCTCGAAGCCCTGGCGCATCTGTGCGCCTCAGCGGATGGGGCGCGAGTGTGCAGAGTGCTGGCGAGGGTTGCGCCGGCGTGGCTGCCAGGTTTTGCGCGGGAAGGCGTTGCTCGCAACGAGACAGGGCGCACGGATAATGGGCGCACGTATACAGGAACCGCAAGCGAGCTATGCGCGGCGCTTGAAGAACTGGCTGCTGAAAAGCCTTTGGTCTTGATACTGGAGAACATTCACTGGGCCGACGATGCGACGCTCGACGCGATCTCCGCTTTAGCGCAGAGGCGTATGCCTGCGAAGCTCATGATTGTGGCAACGATTGGTTCGCATGAGACTGGAGCCAGGCATCCCGTTGGGCGCTTGAGGCAGAGTCTGAGTATGCAGCGGCTGTGCACGGAGCTTGCGCTGTCTCCACTGACGAAGGCACATACAGTGGAACTGCTGCGCCGAAAGCTCGGGGAGAGTGCGCTGCCGAGTAGTCTTGACGCATTTGTGCACCAGCATGCAGAAGGCAATCCGCTCTTCGCGCTGGCCATTCTTGACCATCTGATTGCGGAGCGTTTTCTTGTGCGAGCCGGGTCTGGACCGGAGGCACGCTGGGAACTCCGTGCACCACTGGTGCAATCAGAGACCGGCGTTCCCACAGAGCTGGCGCAGATGATGGAAGTGGAGATTGCGCGGTTATCTGCAGCAGAACAACGACTACTGGAAGCGGCAAGCCTGATCAGCGTTGCGTTTCCGGCGTGGGCCGTTGCAGCGGCGCTTGAAGAGGATATTGCTGCAACGGAAGACGCATGCGATGATCTTGCGCGCCGTGTTTCCTTTATTCGCCGCGCGGGGCATGACGAGCTTCCTGACGGAACGCGCTCAGCTTTTTATGTATTTGCACATGGGCTGTATCGCGAGGTGCTTTATCAGAGGCAGCCTGCGGCGCGGCGCGCTCGCCGGCATACGCGCGTGGCAGAACGGCTGAGCAGGATATTTGCCGGACGTGAGTTTGACGTGGCGCATGAAATAACAATGCACTTTGAGGCCGCTGGAGAGTGGCTCCGCGCGATTGAAACTCTGCGTGCCGCGGCTCATGCTGCGCGAGAGAACAGAGTCTCGGCAGGAGAGCTGCTTTCACGCGCGCTGGGCATTGCTGAAAATCTGAAAAACGGAGAGCGGGAAGCGACGACGGGTGAGATTCGTGCGGCGCTCGAGAGCCTGAACGATGAAGTGCAAACTGCATCGCAGAAAAGAACGCGCCGAATACCCATCACGAAAACTTGACGTTTTCTCGACGGGAACTTAACACCTTTGTTTTTCAGGGTTGCTAGTGTGAGCAACGTAGCAGGAGGACAAACCTATGCGGATCACACTTCGTTCCCTCGTTCTGACGCTGGCTGTACTGGCGCCCGTCGCTTTCACCGCGCAAACCGCCTCGGCCGCAGCGAATGTTCGCGTGCCGTTCACTTTCAACGTCGACGGCAAGACACTACCGGCAGGGACATACTCCGTAGTGCGTGATCTGAACGGCAGTTTCGTTAAGTTGATCTCGTCAGACAGCAAATTTGTAGGCCAGTGGCTTCTCCAGTCAGGCGATGCAAAGCCGACCGATACAGCGATTACGCTGCGCTTCGACGAAGGCGATGGCGCGTACGCGCTGCGTTCCATCCAGTACAACGCGACGATCACGAAACGCCTCGATAAGAATGTATCTGAAGTTCGCGCCATACACATCGTGCATGGCCGATAAGGTTGTCGGCGGCCACGCGAGCGGCCGCAGACAATGACGTAGCCAGAAAACATCCTCGGGAAGGCGGACCTCCAACTGCCTTCCCTTTTTTTTGCGCTAGAGAATGTAGCGGCTCAGATCCTGATCCTTCACAATACTTGCCACCATCTGCCTTACATATGTGTCGGTGATGTGAAAGACCTTCTCCGGGCCGGACGCGGTCATGCGCTCCTCATAAGGCAGATCGGTGCTAGCTTCACTCTTGATAGTCGCAGTGAGCGCCTGGGCCTGCTCGTCATTCTGTGCGCGGCGCGCCACGTCAGGAGCGAGGAAGCTGACGTCCTCGAGCACGCGCTCCATGATGGTGCTCAGTCTTCGCGCACCGATGTTCTCGGTTGTCTCATTGACCTTGAAGGCGAACTGGGCCATTTCGCGCAGTGCTTCGGGAGAAAACTCAAGCCGCACGCCCTCGGTTTCAAGCAGAGCAGAGTACTGCCTGGTCAGTGAGGCCTTGGGCTCGGTGAGGATGCGGAGGAAGTCTTCCACGGTGAGCGATTGCAGTTCTACGCGGATGGGAAAGCGACCCTGCAGTTCTGGAATCAGGTCGCTGGGCTTTGCCACATGGAATGCGCCGGCTGCGATGAAGAGAATGTGATCCGTGCGGACCATGCCGTAGCGGGTGTTCACCGTAGTGCCTTCCACAATGGGCAGGATGTCGCGCTGCACGCCTTCACGCGAGACATCGGGGCCATGGCCGCCCTCGCGACCGGCAATCTTATCAATTTCGTCAAGGAATACGATGCCGCTGGATTCGACGCGCTCGACTGCGGCGCGCGTGACCTGATCCATATCGATGAGGCGGCTCTCTTCTTCCTGTACAAGGTAGTCGAAGGCGTCGGTGACCTTCATCTTGCGCTTGCGTGAACCGCCGCCGCCGAAGATATTCGGCAGCATGTCCTTGAGGTTCATCTCCATTTCCTCAAGGTTCTGGCTGGAGATGATGCCGAACTGCGGCGTGTTGCGCTCGCGCACATCCACTTCCACGGTGCGGTCGTCGATCTTGCCTTCGCGGAACTGCTGGCGAAGTTTTTCCCGCGAACGCTGATGCGAGTCTGTTCCAGGCAGAGTCAGTTGGCCCTCCTGGCCCTGCGGCGGCACGGGCGGAGGCGGCAGAAGCAGATCGAGCAGGCGTTCTTCAGCGTTCATCTCTGCCTTGTCTTCGACTTCTTCCAGGCGTTCTTCGCGCACCATGTCGATGGCGATTTCGACGAGATCGCGGACGATAGATTCGACGTCGCGGCCCACGTAGCCGACTTCTGTAAACTTCGAGGCTTCCACCTTGAGGAACGGTGAATTGGTCAGCTTCGCGAGACGGCGCGCAATCTCGGTTTTGCCCACGCCCGTTGGCCCAATCATGATGATGTTCTTGGGCATGATGTCGTCGGCGATATCCGGCGGCAGCTTCTGCCGGCGCTGACGATTTCGCAACGCGATGGCGACTGCGCGCTTGGCGGCCTTCTGGCCTACGACATGCTTGTCGAGCTCGGCGACGATTTCGCGCGGAGTGAGTTCGTCTAGCGCGAGCTCGGTTTCTTCAGCGGATGCGGGAAGATAAATAGCCATTCGGTTCCTCAGCGTTCAATTCGCGTCATTTCTTCGCGGTTGGAGCAAAAGCCGCGCGAAGTTCCTTGCGAATTACAAATTTTAATCCGGACCAGGTCTCGTCAATCGCGCAGACTTTGATATCTACAAGAGGTGTTTGGAGCACACGGTCACGTATCAGGATGTCTGTCAGATCAGTCTTGATGCCGGAGGTCTTCTTGGGCCACGCAATCCAGATCATGCCATCGGCTTTGATTGCTTTCAGGAGCGGGTCAAGATCGGCATTGAGCTCAGCGGCGGACTGTACGAAGAACAGCACTACATCAAGGTTCTTGCGGGGTCGTGTGCTGGCGTAGTCTTTCAGCTCCTCCGGAAGATTGGCAGGGGCATTTTGCAGAAGCACACGGTGATCCGCCTGAATGCCAAGTTTCCGTAAGAGCGGCGTACCGGAATACCCTGCCATGTTGCTCCTGCTGAAGCTCAAACCAGCCAGTCAGCTTACTTCAATTCCTCAATCGTGATGCGGTCGTTTGTGTAGATGCAGATATCGCCAGCGATCTTCATGGCCCTTTGTGCGATTTCGAGTGCCGAGAGCTCAGTGTTCTCAAGAAGGGCGCGCGCTGCCGCTGTGGCGTAGCTGCCGCCGGAGCCGATTGCCGCGATGGGCTCATCCGGATCGATTACGTCTCCCGAACCGGAGAGGATGAAGGTCTGGCTCTTGTCGGCAACGACGAGTAACGCTTCGAGATTGCGCAGCATTTTGTCCGTGCGCCAGTCCTTGGCCAGCTCCACGGCGGCCCGGTGCAGCTGGCCGGAGAACTGCTCAAGCTTGGACTCAAAGCGCGTGAAGAGATTGAAGGCGTCTGCGGTGGAACCGGCAAATCCAGCCAGAATCTTGTCCTGATAGAGGCGGCGAATCTTGCGCGCTGAGTGCTTCAGCACGTGGTCGCCAAGCGTGACCTGCCCGTCGGCGGCCATGATGACCTGGCCATTGCGGCGGACGCAGATTACGGTGGTGGATCGGATGCGGGGACGGTTCGGCGTAGCGGAATTCGTGCTCAATCTAAGAAAAACCTCCCAAAGTTCACGTCCGGCAAGGGAGGAACCCCAACTGAAGATGCAGAAATGAGTATATAGCACCGTATGCGGGCGTTTTGGCGCGTATTGTTCGGGGAACGCGCCAATTCGAGTCCGCAGAGCAGAGAGTTCAAAGGTAGAGACAATGCTGAGACAGGCGCCGAATTGGCGACAATCTGCTCGAAGCCACAGTCAAGTCAATCCTTGGCAATGACGACCAGCGAGTCCGGCCCATTGTGGAGTCTGCCGCTCTTCGTGTTCCAACTGCCGAGCATTGTAGATGCAAGTGGAAGTTCCCATGCCGGTGAAACAAGTTCCGGCATGGGTTTTGCCTGGAACAGCTTCCTGCACTGTCCGGCGGTCCACCGCGCCCATGCCTTGGATTTTTTCCGGCGGGCACTATCGGTCGAGAGACCCGTCCCCGCATACATCATCCGGTAGAGCCTGGAGAGAAACATGAACGCGAGCCGCGCGCGCAAATTCGGCGTACAGGCGGACCGCTCCCAGATTGCGCCCCAGTTATAGAACCTGTCCCAGACCTTCTGCGTCCGCACGCGAATCTCCTCGGAACTCATCGTAGGATGCGGCGTAAACATCTTGGGCCGAACCTCGGTGGGAATCAGCCAGTAGCGCGTGATGGGAACATCTCCTACCATCGCAGGGTCCTTCGCCTGTTCCTTTTCCCAACGACCAAAGTCCACTGTGCCGGGAAACGGAGTCATCATCACGAACTGTGCAAACGTAACACCCGCCCGGAGTGCCATCTCCACCGTAGCGTCAAAGGTCGCCGGCTTGTCCGTAGGAAGCCCGAAGATGAATGAGCCTAATACGTGCACGCCATGCTGCTTGAAGGTTTGCAGACGCCTAGCCAGCGCTTCGCCGGAGAAGTTGAAGTCCTTGAAGACCGCCTTGAGTCCCTCCGGCGTCACTGCTTCTACGCCCACCAGCGCGCCCTTGATGTTGGCCTTGCGCATCGCATCCAAGTACTCGATATCTTCGCCCGCTTCCATAGTGATCTGCGTGAAAAAGACCATGTCCTTCGGCAGCTTGGCCAACTCCCTCATCAGCTCAAACCGCTCTTCGCGAATCGCAGTCAACTCGCCAAGCTTGGCCAGATTGTTCTGCTCGCGAGCGAGCCGCAGATCCGTCAGGCTCACCGGATAAAAATTGTCGTCCGCCAGCGCAATGTACCGAAAACCAATCCGCCGCAACTGGACAATCTCATCGATCACGCCCTGGTACGGTCGCTGCCGAGGCTGTTGTCCATCGGTTCGCCATACGCTGCAGAACGAGCAGTGCTTCGGGCATCCGCGAATGGTTTGGACGGAAGCCCACATATATTTGTCTGTAGCCATGAGGTCCCATCGCGCCGCCAGAAACTGGCTGCCGCCGATGCGCCCGCCTTCATAAATCTTGCCGGGCTTGCCCGCCATGCAATCGGCCACAACCTTGCTCCAGGCAAGATCGCCGTCGCCCTTGACAACGGCGTGCGCCTCGCCGCGTTCCAGCGCTTCTTCAGGAAACAGCGTGGCATGAATCCCTCCATAGACAACCCACGCGCCGCGGCTGCGCGCCATGCGGCCTACCGCGTAACCGCGTAAAGCGTTGCCAGTGTGCACGCTGATGCCGACGATGTCGCCGGCCTGGATGCTCTCCGGCACAATCTGCTCCAGCGATTCATCTACGAGGATGGGGTCACCTGCTGATTGCGGCGTGGCGGCAGCAAGCACAAAGAGCCATCGCGGAGTGATGACGGCAGTACCAAAAGAATTGTCGCTGGGATTGACCAGGTGCACGCTCATTGAATCCTACTTTCCTCGTGCGAGTGGAGTGGATTCAGAGAGTGTCTTCACAAGAGGCGAATCGTTGGCCCAACTGCGCGCGGGCACGATCGCGGGTCATAAAACTCGCTGCCTGACTTCCGGGTTCATCATACGTACAGTGCTCTGGAGCCGGTGTGCAGTATTGAACAGCATTGAAGACGGGATAGTGCTAGATCGCCTTGAGCGGGGGAATCTATCTATCCTACTGTGGTAACCGAAATGGGCCAGTGGCCCATCCATATTTTGTCTTTTCTGCCCCGTCACAAACCGGGGTGCTCATCCTTGGTCCAGTTTGCGAACGTGGGATGGCACGCGCAGGCTTTTCACTATTACGACGCAGAGGCAGGCTATATAGTGGAGGCCCGTGAGGTACTAATGCGCTTCGTAATCTCTGCGCTTCTTCTGCTCGTGCTATCGAGCAGCGTTACCGCTCAAAAAACGCCCACTCTCCACCTGTCGGACTACGTTGGCACCTACACCGACTCCCCTGGACATACTCTTGAGATTGTGGCCGGCAACGAGCTGTTCGCCGTTCTGGATGAAGCCAAGTATGTGCTGCGGCCTTCAGGTGGGGACTCGGGTGTAGATCAGTTCAAAACCATCACCGGCCAAACGGTCACCTTCCCTCGAGATGCAAGCGGCAAGGTCACAGGTTACAAAGAGGACGGTGAGTTCCATCCGCGCGTCTCAGCCGCGGTTACACCCGAATCCGCCGCGCTCGCCATGCCGCTCCCCAACGGGCAGAATTCTCCTTCGGATTACCGCTATCATCCGCCTGCCGATCTGCACGACGGAATTGCTGTTGGAGACATTGCGCACTCTAGCCTCGGGGCCTCAACGGCAGATGCCATTGTGCGCGGCATCCTCGACGGCACTTACAAAGACGTTCACAGCGTCCTGCTCTATCAGCACGGAAAGCTGGTCATGGAGGAGTACTTCTACGGCTATAGCGTGCAGCGTCCGCATCAGCTCCGGTCGGCAACCAAATCGGTTGTGAGCGCGCTTGCAGGCATCGCCATCGACAAAGGCTCTCTCACTGGAGCCAGCCAGCAGGTGCTGCCGCAGATGAGCTACGCAAGCTATGCCAATCCTGACCCACGCAAAGCAGCAATGACGCTCGATAACTTCCTCTCCATGAGCCCGGGCCTGGACTGTAATGACCATAGCTCCACTTCTCCGGGACGTGAGATGGTGATCGATAACGCTCCCGACTGGGTCAAGGCGACACTCGATCTTCCACTGATTAACGATCCTGGAGCGAAGGGATACTACTGCTCCGGTGGCGTCTCTGTTGTGGGGCGGATGGTGGAAAATACCGTTCACATGCGGCTCCCGGAGTTTGCACAGGCAAATCTGTTTGGTCCGCTTGGTATTGCACGCACAGACTGGGTCTGGAATTACGACCTAACGAATGCCGACAAAGAATACTCCCAGATCCACCTGCGTCCGCGCGACATGCTCAAGCTCGGCATTCTTTTCGCGGACGGCGGCAGCTGGCACGGGCATCCGGTAGTCGCTGCTTCTTGGGTGCGCGCAAGCCTTGCAGAACACAGCCATGTGGACAACGTTAGCTATGGCTATTTCTGGTGGCGTCCCTGGTTGAATGTGGAAACGCCAAGCGGTTCGCAACACGTAGACGTAGTTGCTGCCCAGGGAAACGGCGGACAAAAGATTTACCTGGTGCCGCAGTACGATCTGGTCGCGGTTTTCACCGGAGGCGGTTACAACGCGGACTCAACTCCTCCAAATACCATCATGGCGCGAATCGTTCTGCCTGTATTGATGGCCGCTCAAAGCGGGGCGAATTCTGCATCCCCGACGAAATAACCATGCCATGCTTTGAGTACACGCAAACCGGATCGCGTGTGCTTCTCTGCTTCTTCCGCCACTCTTCCGCATCCAAACAGGTGACATGGCTACAGATCATCTTTTCTCTCCGCTCATCCTTCGCAGCCTGACTCTTTCACACCGCATCGCGGTTTCGCCCATGTGCGAGTACTCGAGCACGGACGGGTTTGCCAATGACTGGCACTTTGTACACCTGGGCAGCCGAGCCGTTGGAGGCGCGTCGTTGGTGTTGACAGAGGCTTCAGCTGTGAGTCCCGAGGGGCGCATTACGCTTGGCGACCTGGGCATTTACAAGGATGAGCACGTTGCGAGCCTGAAGCACATCACGGATTTTCTGCATGAGCATGGCGCCAAAGCCGGGATACAGATTGCGCACGCAGGCCGCAAGGCCAGCATGGCTGTGCCGTGGGATACGCCGGAGCGGCTGATTCCCGTGTCCGAGGGCGGCTGGCAGCCTGTTGCGCCCTCTGCCATTGCGTTTTCAGACCACTATGGCACGCCGACAGAGCTGGACCGCGTGGGCATGGAGAAGATCGTCGCGGACTTTACTGCGGCTACGCATCGCGCTGCCGCAGCTGGGTTTGACGTGGTGGAGGTACATGCGGCGCATGGCTATCTGCTCCATGAATTTCTTTCACCGCTCAGCAATCACCGCACGGATGAATACGGCGGCAGCTTTGAGAATCGCGTTCGATTTCCGCTTGAGATTGTGCGAGCTGTCCGTGCCAATTGGCCTGCTGAGTTGCCCATTTTCGTGCGTATCTCTGCTACGGACTGGGCCCCGGAATCGCTCGGACCCTCGTGGGATCTTGAGCAGTCGGTTGAATTTGCAAAGCTGTTGAAACAGGAGGGCGTTGATCTTGTGGATGTTTCGACCGGCGGCAATCACCCGGCACAGCAGATTCCCGTGGGTCCCGGTTATCAGGTGCATCACTCTGAAACTATTCGCCGCGAAGCGGGAGTTCCAACCGCTTCGGTGGGCATGATTACCGAACCAGCGCAGGCCGATCAGATCGTCCGCACGGGACAGGCCGATCTGGTGCTGCTGGCGCGAGAGCTGCTGCGCAATCCCTACTGGCCGCTGCACGCGGCGGGGGTCCTGCGCCAGGAGATTGCGTGGCCGGTGCAGTATGTGCGGGCGCGGCGCTCGCATTGAGCCGGTAGACGAGTGATTTCGGAAGTTTCAGATTCAACTAACCGCCTGCCCACATACAGCCGGATTCCATCTGAGCTATGCTTGAATCGGGGTTAGCTATCGACGACTCCCCGCCCCGATGAACTTTGAAGACCAGAAAGTCTGGGAATTTGCCGCCGGAGCCGCCCTTGTGGCGGGCGTGGCGGCCTTTGGCGCATGGCTTTTCTTCCGTAAGCAGCCCACCGCCGATGAGATCGAGCTCGCCCGGCGCACCTTTCTTACGCAATCCGGGCGCATTGTGGACGGCACCCTGTTGGATGTGCGCCAGATGGAAGACGAGAGCGGTCGAACCATTACGCTGCTTCTCTATGACTATCGGATCGGCGGTGTGGACTACGAATGTTCTCAGGACATCAGCCAGATGCAGGGTACGGTGAACGCGGAACTGGTGCGCGCCGGTTATCCCTGCAGTGTGCGCTACCAGCCCGGCAACCCGCAGAACACCATTGTGGTGGCGGAAAACTGGTCGGGTTTGCGGTCGAATATTCCGTTCATTGTTCCCCATGACGAGCCGGAGATTGAGGGCGCGGGCCAGGAAGGTATGCAGGTGAACCACGGCCAGTAGGGTGGTGGTTCGCGCTTTGTAATTCGTGGTTGGTTTTGCGTGCTCTCGATGCAGGTCCGCTTCAAGCATTTCTAATCACTCATCACGAACACTGTTTACACTATTTCTATGCACATGCATGCTGCGCCGCCGGGCCCGAGTCAGTCCGCGAGCACAGGCAAGATCCAATCCGTGCTCCGTATCTCGCTCATTGCCACGCTGGTCTATGTGGCGGTGACCTTTGTTGCCGGTCTACGCGCGCACTCGCTGGCGCTGCTCTCAGAGGCTGGGCACAATGTCTCCGATTTTCTCGCGCTCCTGCTCAGCTTTGCAGCTGTTTACTTCCAATCGCGTCCCGCGGACGATCAGCGCACCTTTGGTTACCAGCGGGCGGGCGTGCTGGCTGCATTTTTGAATGCAGGCACTCTGGTGGTCATCTCGCTGTGGATTGGCGTTGAGGCTGTCCACCGTCTCTCCGCGCCAGTGGCTGTGCAGCCACGGCTGATGATGATAGTGGCTGCGGCGGGTGTGCTGATGAACGGCGTGATCGCCGCGCTGTTGTGGGGAGTGGCCCGTGACGTCAACCTGCGTTCAGCTTTTATACACATGGCGGGCGACACGCTTTCGACAGCGGCGGTGATTGTGGGCGGCGCAGGCATTCTCTTTACCGGCCAGAACTGGATCGATCCGGTGCTTTCGCTGATCATTGCTGCGCTGATCTTGTGGTCTTCGGTGGGCATCGTGCGGGAGACACTGAATATTCTGCTTGAAGGCACGCCGCGTGGTGTCAATTTAATAGAAATTCGCACCGAGATGGAGGCCGTTTCTGGCGTGCTCAACGTGCACGATCTGCACTGCTGGAACATCGGCTCGCAGTCACGGGCGCTGGCCTGCCATGTGACGATTGAGGATATTCCGCCGTCGGCGAGCGCGGCAATTCTGCGCCAGGTCAACCACATTCTTAAGGAACACTTCGACATTTGCCACTCGACGATTCAGTTTGAAGACCGCAATTGCGAAGTGGTGCATGGCTGCGTGGTGCCACCGGAGGAGATGGTCGGCGCTTCGGGCGAGCATGGCCATCATCACCATCACTAGCGGTTATTAAGTACGGTGCCCGGAGGGATGAAGTTGGCAGAAACTCTTGCGAATGATCCGTTCGGTGGCCGGCGGCCGACCAGCCATGAACAGATGACGGGTGTGTCGTGGGATGCCTCCTACGTTGGCGGTCCTGCGCCCTGGGAGATTGGCCGCCCGCAGCCGGCATTCCTGCGTGTCGCGTCAGATGGGGGATTCGCCGGAGCGGTGCTGGACGCAGGATGTGGGACGGGCGAAAATACTCTTCTTGTTGCTTCACTGGGGCTGCCAGTGATCGGAGTGGATGTTTCTGAGACCGCACTAGCGATGGCTCGCGGGAAGGCTCGCGGTCGCGGACTTCAGGTCGAATTCGCCATAGCTGACGTGTTCCATCTGCAAGACCTGGGACGCAAATTCCAGACGGTGCTGGACTGTGGGTTGTTCCACACCTTCAACAGCGAGGAGCGACCGGGATATGTGGCGAGTCTGGCGGCGGTGACCGAGGCCGGTGCAACTCTTTACATACTGTGCTTCAGTGATGAGGGTCCTAATACTGGACCGCACCCTGTTCGCCAGGAAGATCTGAGAGCAGCCTTCCATTCCGACAGCGGTTGGGATGTCGTTAGTATCAAACCGGACCGTGTTCTGACACGATTCCATGATGACAATGGGGCACCCGCATGGTTCGCGACAATCACGCGAACCCAGGCAAACGAATTGTAAACTGGTCTTTATGGAAGAGTTCAGTCGTATTCAGCGTCTGCCGCCGTATGTTTTCAACATTACCGGCGAGATGAAGATCTCCGCGCGCCGCCGCGGCGAGGACATCATCGACTTCGGCATGGGCAACCCAGACGGCGCGACTCCGAAGCACATTGTGGACAAGATGATTGAATCGGCGCGGAAGCCGGTCACGCATCGCTATTCGGTCTCGAAGGGGCTGCCGCGCCTGCGCCGTGCCATCTGTAACTGGTACAAGACGCGCTACGACGTGGACCTGAATCCTGATACTGAGGCCATTGTTACTATCGGCTCCAAGGAAGGCATTTCGCACCTTTGCCTGGCTATTCTCGACTCGCGCGACACCGTGCTGGTGCCGAACCCGAGCTATCCGATCCATATTTACGGTCCAGTGATTGCCGGCGCGCATGTGGTGAGCGTGCCGATTATGGACCGGGAGCAGTTTTTAGCGGATCTAGAGTCGATCATTCCACGGATGACCCCGCGGCCCAAGGCGCTTATCGTTAACTTCCCATCGAACCCGACGACTGAAACTGTGGAACTGCCATTTCTGGCGAGGTTAGTGGAGCTGGCTCGCCAGTATGGTTTCCATCTCATCCATGATCTTGCTTATGCAGACATTGCTTTTGATGGTTACAAGCCGCCCAGCGTACTTCAGGTTCCCGGTGCGAAGGATGTTGCGGTTGAGTTCTTCACTCTCTCGAAGAGCTACAACATGCCCGGCTGGCGCGTGGGCTTCATGGTGGGTAATCCGGTGCTGGTGAATGCGCTGGGCAGGCTCAAAAGTTATTTCGACTATGGAACTTTCACGCCGATCCAGGTGGCGTCGATCCTTGCGCTCGAAGGGCCGCAGGAGTGTGTCGCCGAAATCTGCGGAACCTACCGTAAGCGCCGCGACGTGCTGGTGGAAGGGCTGAACAAGCTCGGCTGGCCGGTGGCAAGCCCGAAGGCAACGATGTTCGTCTGGGCTAAAATCCCCGAACATTACAAGTCGCTTGGTTCGCTTGAGTTTTCGAAGAAGCTGCTCATTGATGCGAAGGTTGCTGTCAGTCCGGGGATTGGCTTCGGAGAGTATGGCGATACTCACGTGCGGTTCTCGCTGATTGAGAACGAGGAACGGACCCGGCAGGCGCTGCGCGGGATTAAGCATATGTTTGCGAAGGGGTAGTGTTGACTATCCGCTGTAATCCATAGAAATGAAAATCGCAAAGCCTGGTCAAGAATGGCCGGTTGATATTTATTTTGATGGTCTGATCGCCCAAAATCAGGCTGCGCCGACTATTAGCGGTGCCCAATCCCTCCGATTTGACCACGCATGTCAGTTCACAGGTGTAGTGTGCGCGTCCGCAGGCAGACGGCATGACTACATTGGCATTTCACCTAACAATTTTCAGATCTCTTAAATAGTTATTATGATATAGTTCATTTGAACTATATGAAAAAAGAAGCAAAAATTCGGGAAATCGGAATCTGGGAAATTGCGGTGCTATCACTCCTGCGGCAGAGCCCGATGCACCCGTACCTGATGCGCCGGCTGCTGCGTGAGCGGCATACGGATGAGGTGCTGGAGCTTAAGCCGGGATCGCTCTACCACGCGATTGGACGCCTTGAGCGTGCCAACCTGATTGCGGCGGAGACGAGGGGACGCGAAGGAAAACGGCCAGAGCGGACTGTCTACCGGATTACGCCGGCAGGCGAAGAACGGTTACTGGAAATGCTGCGGCAGATCCTGGCTGTACCACGACACGAGGCAAGTGAGTTTATGGCGGCGATGAGCTTTCTGGTGCACGTGGCACCGAAGGAAGCGCGGGCGTTGCTGGAAGCGCGATGCGGCGTGCTGAAAAGAGAGATCGATGAGCGTGAATCCGCCGTGGCGTTGGTGCGCGATCGGGTGGCGAGGATTCACCTGGTGGAGAGCGAATATCTGCTGGCGGTGCAGCGGGCAGAGCTCGACTGGACGCGCGAGCTGGCAAAGCAGATTGAAACGGGCGAGCTGAATTGGGATGTCGAAGAGATTCTGCGCGAAGCTGCGCGTGAGGCCAGCGAAGGCCCGAAGGAGTAATGGGAATGGAAAACGAGAGGATGGAAGCGCAGCGGACGACATTGCGTTTCAGAGGGCCGATCTGGACACTGATGCTGTTGGCGCCGGTGATTGGGGAAGTTCTGATTGGCTCTACCCGGCTGAGTATTTTGTTTGTGTTGATTCCCGAGGTGCTGGTATGGGGCGGCGGGGCGTTATTGTGCCGGGAGCTTGCGCGGCTGTGGCAGGCAGGCTGGGTGAGCCTTGCAGTGCTGGGAGTGGCGCTGGCGGTGGCGGAAGAGTTTGTGATTCAGCAAACTTCGATTGCGCCGCTGCCGTTTCCGGGAGTGAATGCGGCGTATGGGCGCTGGGGCGGAGTGAACTGGGTTTACTTTCTCTTCATGCTGGGATATGAAGCGGTGTGGGTGGTGCTGACGCCGGTGAGCGTAACGGAGTTTCTGTTTCCAAAACGGGCTGGTGTGCCGTGGCTGCGGGTGCGTGGGGCGATTGCTTGCGGAGTCGGGCTTCTTCTGGGCAGTCGGGCGGCGTGGTATGGGTGGACGCAGGTGGCGAGACCCAGGCTGGGGGCTCCTTCGTATCATCCACCGATGGCGTTGCTGGAGGCCGGGATAGCGGCGATTGCTGTGCTGATTGGGCTGGCATGGCTAACCCGGGGGATGGGTAAAGAGAAGACGGACCGGAGGATTGCGCCGGCATGGGCGGTAGGAGGGATGGCGGCAATTGCAAGCGCGGCGTGGCTTGAGTTGCTGGGGCAGAACTTTCAGGCGCATCCGCCGTTGAGCGCGGCGCAGGCTGTAGGTTCCGAGATTGCTCTGGCGGTGGTGACGTTTGCGCTCTTCGCGGTATGGGCTGGGTCGACCAGGTGGAGCGTAAGGCACGCATGGGCGGCGTGCCTTGGGGCAATCCTGGCGATAGCGGCGGTGTCTTCCACGAGCAGAGCAGGGTATTCTACGGCGGATTTTGTCTTCAAGAATGTTGTGGATGTGCTGGCGCTTATCGGCCTTGCGTGGCTTGGCGCGCGGGTGTGGAAGCGGCAGAAGAATGCAAGCTAGGTAGACGGAACGGCGGCGGCCGCAATGCGATGCGCGCCGCGGCTGGGTTGCATGCGCTCGAGCTGCCAGATATAGAGAGCCATGCGGCGGGAGTAGTGCAGTACGGGCGGCCCGGAAGGCAGGTTTATGCCGAGGGATGCGGGCAGGTCGTTGCGCTCGATCTCGGCTTCGGCTTCTTCAAGCGGCCAGGGGACGTGGTGGATGCTGGCGCGCGCCGGCTGGCCTTCGCGGTCGCGGGTGAATAGGCAGTAACGCTCAGTGAGGAAAAATTCGAGAGAGCCGGGGCGTGTGTCGGCAAGCTTGTGGGAGGGCCCGAGGCCACGGTAGCGGGCCTTGAAGACAATGGGCTTGCCGGTGAAGCGGCGGCGGCAGTAAAAGGCGAACTCGCGCTCGGAGCGCTGCTGGTGGCGCATCTCCGCCCAGTGACAGGGAAGGCGATAGAGCAGGCGTGCGGCGGCTGCGCCGAGGAGGTTATTGGCGTCGATGGAGAGGAAATAGACGCCTGGCATGCCGTTCTGCGGGTCGCGGACGTAAGTGCGGAGGTTGATCTCAGGAAAATGGCGTGCGCCGGGAATGGAGGGCAGACCGCGCAGGCGGATGCGGTCCATCCAGAAGGGGACGACGCCGAGCCAGGCGCTGCCCTGAAAAGTGTCGATCTGCATGCCGTCTGGGATGAGCGGGGCGAGTGCGGCGGGCGGCAGAGGCCAGTGAGCGAACAGGAGATCATTGAGCCGTTGTGTCATGGCCCAGCGACCCGAAGGCAGGGGCCGGGGCTTGTTCGAAGTGCGTATCTGAAATTGACGCATGACCCGGTGCTCCACGGAACCAACGGGAGGTATTCATTCGAGAAATCCTCTGTTGATTCCTGTGAAGTATTCTGGTCCTGAGCCTACGTTTATGTCCAGTGAATCTTTGTTATCCGCGGGCGTGGTGAGTCAAGCCCAGAACCAGACCGACGTGTATGCCGTGCACGGGGCCGACCCGGAAGTGCTGGCGTATGCGATGGCGAAGTACTCGCGCTCGGCGCTTTCGATGAAAGAGTCGCTTAAAGAGATCAGCTCGCAGCGGGCCGAGCAGTTTCTGAACACCTTTTATTTTCAATACGGTCACAGGTCGATTGCGGATCTGGCACATATCGCATTTGCGATCGAGCGGCTGAGCCTGCTGGCGGCGATTGTGCTGGTGGATGAGCAGAGATGGGATGGGCAGGAGCGGTCGACGCGCTATCAGAACTTTCTGAAGTCGGGCTGGTATTTGCCTGATTTTGGCGAGGATTCCACGGCGCGGCAGCTGTATGCGGAAACGGTTGACGGACTGTTTGTTGCGTATGAGCGGACGACGACGGCGGTGCAGGATGCTTTGCGTGAGCGCGTGGAGCGGCCAGATGAGATGAAGCCAGATGCGTATGAGCGAACGCTGAAGGCTCGGGCGTTTGATGTGGCGCGATATTTGCTGCCGCTGGCTACGAATACCTCTCTCGGCCAGATTGTGAATGCGCGGACGCTGGAGACGCAGGTTTCGCGGCTGCTTTCGAGCCCCCTTGCCGAGGTGCGGGAGCTTGGGCAGAAGCTGAAGGATGCGGCTGCGGGCGCGGCGTGGAATCCGAACTCGAATGTAAGTGCGGATGAGCGCGAGGTGCGCGTGGCGCCGACACTGGTGAAATATGCTGAGGCGAGTTCGTATCAGATTGAGACGAAGAAGGAGTTGGCCGCTGCTGCGGCTTCTATTTTGAGTGGTGTGTCGATTGCGGATGCGCCGGTTGTCGACCTGGTGGAGCGGACGGAGACGCTGGAAGTGGAGCTTGCGGCTACGTTGCTTTACTCGGCGAGTCATTATCCGTACCGGCAGGTGCGGGATGTGGTTGCTGCCCTTCCGGGCTCTCGCGTTTTGGAGATCATTGAGTTAGGTCTGAAGCATCGCGGTAGGCATGATGAGGCGCTGCGGGCGTTTCACTCAGGGGCGGCTTTACGGTTTGATGTGCTGATGGACATTGGCGGTTTCCGCGATATGCACCGGCACAGGCGTGTGACGCAGATCATGCAGGATTTCACGGCGCGGCATGGGTATGATGTGCCGGAGACGGGCGACGCAGCGGGGCTGGCTGAGGCCGGCATTGTGGGTGAGTACAGGGCTGCGGTGGAGCGCGCGTTTACTGCGAGCGGACGGATTGCGGCGGGGAAGGCTCCTGAGGCTGCGCAATCAGCTAAGTATCTGTTGCCGCTGGCTACGCGAGTGCGGTGCCTCTTCAAGATGGACTTTGCTGAGGCGCAATATATTTCTGAGCTGCGGTCAGGTCCGGCGGGACACTTCAGTTATCGGCGCGTGGCGTGGGAGATGTATGTTGCGCTTGAGCGGCAGCATCCGGCACTGGCGAAGTACATTCGCGTTACGGACTTTACGCAGCCCATCGATCTGCTAAAGCGATAGGCCGCGTTTTCTGAGTTTGTGGTGAAGCGACAGGCTGTCACAGCTCGTCGATTTCTTTTGCCGCTCTGTGAACGATTTCGGAAAGCTTTTGAATCTGCTCCGATGTGACGTTGCCGCGAGCAAGGCGTGCCCAGATGGCTCCGCGCAGGTTCATGAAGGCTTTCATCATTTCGGGTGAGCGGCCGCGCTTGAACTCCTCGCCTGCTTCCTCCAGGCGCATGAACAGCTCGCCGATTCGCTGCTTGTGAGCTTCGAGGAACTCAAGTCCCTGCTGGGTGACGGAGTAGACCTTCTTGCTGCCGTCAGATGTGGCTGCTGAAATCAGGCCTTCTTCTTCCAGCATGGTGAGTGTGGGGTAAATGACTCCGGCGCTGGGTGTGTAGCCTCCTTCAAGACGCTGCTCCATGGTCTTCATGAGCTGGTAGCCGTAGCTGGGCTCTTCCGAGAGCAGTTTGAGGATGACCAGCTTGATATCGCCCGCGTCGAATAGGCGTTCGCGACCTCCCCGGCCAAAGCCGCGACGGCCAAAACGAGGGCCGTCGAAGCCGGGACCGCCGAAACCGCGTCCTCCGAAGTCATCTGAGCCGGATCCTGTGCCGAACCCAGGACCGGGTCTGCGTCCGTGACGCTCTTCGCGACCCTCCCTGCAGTGTCCATGTCCTCCAAAATGCCAATGATGTGCTTTAAATGCTTGAAACAAATCCTCTTTCATCGAGATCTCCTTTCGATATAGCTAAAGATATATCTTAAAAATGTAGTTGTCAATATGTTTTGAGATATATCTTTTATTACATGAAAAATATTATAAGCAATAAAGTCGCGGATTCGATGCGGTTATTGGGCCTGAATCGTTGTGGCTTTGTCGTTTGAGAATGTGACGGCGGTTTTCTTTCCGTTCACGTCATAGGTGACGGTGCGGTTGCCCTTGTCCTGGCTGGTGACGGTGATGTTCATGCCGAGGGCGAGGCTTGTCTGCAGCTCGTTCATGCCTGGTTTTGATTGATGTGCGGCAATGGCATCCCAGGTGTCCTTAGGCCAGTGCGAGTAGATGGTATGCGGGTCGTCATAGAAGAAGAGAATGTCGTCGAAGTATTGTTCTTGCTGGCCTTGCATGGCGCCGACAGCGACGGCATACTCGTTGGAATCGCCTGGGAGGGAGAATAGGAGCAGGGCTTGATGGTCGCCGTGCGGGACTTTATTGGAGACGGTGGCGGGGGCGACTGCTTTGATGGCTTTCTTTACGTCGAGACGCTGAGCGGGTGGGAGCAGGGCGATCTGCTTTGTGAAGTTCACGTGGCCCCCGGGGGCGGCGTAGTACGGCAGGGCATATCCGTCGCGCATCCAGACGGATTTGCCCGCGAGCTCGGCGACATCGTCAAAGTGGGCAGGGAACTCCTGGCGGTCGATGGCGATCTCATCCGCGGTGAGGTGTTCTTCGGGAGGCTTGTTGGTAGCTGTCGCATCTTTGGCGCGATTGTGGAAGACGACGGCGAGATAGATTCCGCCGAGGAGCAGGGTGATGACGATGGGGATGAGGACAGCCTTCCAGTTCTTCATAGACGCTCCGCGCGGTTACAGAGTTGAGATGACAGGTTACAGAATAGTGGTTGGCCGGTGAAGCGGAGAACAGCATACCTCAGCGGCTAAAGCCCCGGCCTACCTATTGCTGTCCATCCATGTCCAAGGACTACGTTCGTCCGCATGCTGGCCTATGGTTCAGCGATTTGGGGTTCTGTTTCCGTAGGAGCCTGAGCGCGGAGCTTTTCGGCGCTTAGCTCATCGACCTGCCGAAGACTGGGAAAGAAAGCGGCCCAGAGGCCGGCTACGCAGAGTGAGCCGATGCCGCCGATGACGGTGGCGCGGACGGCTCCCCACCACTGAGCGGTCACGCCGCTCTCGAATTCGCCGAACTCGTTAGATGCGCCGAGGAAGAGGGAATTTACGGCGGAGACGCGGCCACGCATCTCGGGGGGCGTGGCGAGCTGGAGAAGCGATCCGCGGACGATGACAGAGATCATGTCCGCCGCACCGCTTATGGCTAACGCCACAAGCGAAAGCCAGAGCGAACGCGAGAGACCGAAGATGATGGTGACGATGCCGAACACGGCGACTGCGATGAAGAGCCGGCGGCCGGCGTGGCGCTTGAGCGGGAAGCGCGCGAGGAGGAGCGATGTGATCATGGCTCCGACAGCGGGCGCGGCACGGAGCATGCCGAGGCCGCGCGGGCCGGTGTGGAGGATTTCCTGCGCGAAGATGGGCATGAGCGCAACGGCTCCGCCGAGGAGGACGACGAAGAGATCGAGAGAAAACGCGCCGAGCAGCAGCGGCATGCTGCGCACGTACTGGAAGCCGGCGAAGACGACCTTAAGTGAAGCGGCGCGGTGCTCCATGCGGCCGGGACGCACATGGAGATTGGCGATGAGGGTGATGAACCAGATCTGGGCCAGAAGAGTGAATAGATAGACGATGCCTGCGCCGGTGAACTCATGCGTGAGGCCCGGATGGTGCGGAAGCAGATGCGCGAGAGGAAGCGTGAAGAGCAATCCGCCGACGGCGGGTCCTGCGGTGTTGGCAAACTGGAAGATGGCTCCGCCCCAGGTGATGGCGTTTACCAGCTGCCCTTCCGGTACTAGATGCGGGATCAGCGCGGAGCTGGCGGGTCCGGAAAAGGCGCGGCCACTGCCGATGGTAAAGAGCACTGCGTAGATGGGCCATACGGAGTGCACGCCGGCAAGCGTAATGGCGAGAAGAGTGGCGCTGCAGAGCAGCTGCAAGCAATAGCAGATGAGAATGACTTTGCGGCGGTCGAAGCGGTCTGCGACGTGGCCAGCTGGCAGAAGGAAAACGATTGCCGGCAAGAAGAGCGCGAGGCCGGTGTAGCCGAGATCGAGTGCGCGGTGCGTCATGGCATAGACATGCCATGCGACGGCGACCGATTGCGCCTCCGCGCCGAGGATGCCTGCAACGCGCGCCAGTTGATACAGGCGGAAGTCGCGAGATGCGAAGGCTTCGAGACCACGTCTAGGAGTCCGGCTTGGGGGAAGCTGGGATTCGGAGGCCATCTGTTATTAGGGTAAGGGACGAATGACGAGGGACGAAGGACGAAAAGGCGCGACCAAGGGAACGAGGGACCAATAGAGGAAGGTACAAGGAAGAGGGACAAGGGACAAAGCTATCTGGTCTGGGCAAGTACAATGGAAACGGATTCTTACGAACGAGGAGTTTACAGCAGTGTCACAACGTACCTTCAGCATCATCAAGCCGGACGCGGTCCGCAAGGGCCATACCGGCGGAATTCTGGCCGAGATTGAAAAGGCCGGATTCAAGATTGCGGCCATCAAGAGGCAGTCCATTTCAAAGGACCAGGCCAAGGGCTTTTACCACGTGCACAGCGCGCGTCCGTTCTTTGACGGTTTGACGACCTTCATGTCGTCGGGGCCGATTGTGCTCCTGGTGCTTGAGAAGGAGAACGCGATTGCGGATCTTCGCAAGCTGATGGGCGCAACGAATCCTGCGAACGCGGAAGAGGGAACGATCCGCAAGAAGTTTGCCAGCTCAATTGAAGAGAACGCGATCCACGGCTCGGATGCCGAGGATACGGCGGCCTTTGAGATTGGCTACTGGTTTGCAGGGTACGAGCTGCTTTAAGGTTTTCTTTAGAGAACCCGTCTATTCTGGCATTGCAATGCAAGCGAGTGCAGGAGGACGGATGTCTGCAGAGACACGCAATACGGGTGCGGCTACCGAGTTCAGCAAGGTGGCCGCTGTCACCTTTACTTTCTGGATCATCAAGATTCTCTGCACCACGCTGGGTGAAGCCGGCGGCGATGCGGTCACCATGGGCGATGCCGCGCTGAAATTCAGCGGCGTGGGCTATGTATGGGGCACGGCGATCTTTGCCGTGCTCTTTCTGGTTTTGGTGGCGGCGCAGATCCTGGCGAAGAAATTTCATCCGCTGCTTTACTGGGCGACCATCATTGCGACTACTACCGTGGGTACTACACTTGCAGACCTGGCGGATCGCGATGGGGGGCTAGGCTATCTGTGGGGATCGGCGCTGTTGATGGCGCTGCTGCTTGCTTCGCTTGGCGTCTGGTACAAGGTGGCGGGCACGATCTCAGTGGGATCGGTGAGCACGCCGCGTGCGGAGTTTTTCTACTGGCTTACGATCATGTTTTCGCAAACGCTGGGCACGGCGCTGGGCGACTGGGCTTCGGATTCGATGAACCTGGGCTATTTGGGCTCAGTGTATGTCTTTGGCGGAGCGCTGGTGCTGGTGGCGGTGCTCTATTTCGTGACTAAGATTTCGCGGACCGGGCTCTTCTGGGCGGCTTTTATTCTGACGCGGCCGCTGGGCGCGGTTTCAGGTGATCTTTTCGACAAGCCGGTAGCCAAGGGCGGCTTTGCCATGAGCCGCTTTGAGCTTTCAGGTGTACTGCTGGCGCTGATTGCGATCTGCGTGCTGGTGTTTCCGCACCGGGCGGCGGCGCGGGAAGAGGCGCATTGAAAGACCTTTTCGCATTGGCGCTACCGGGTAAAGGTACAAAAGTTAAAAATTTTTACTGACGCGGCGGAAAATACGAAGGCCCTGTCTTTGTGGACCGGGCCTTTTTGACTTCAAGATGAGTGTGGCACAAATGGCGGTAATTTTACGCAAACTATTTTGAAGGAATTTCAGCACAAAAGGACAATGGACGAAGGTAATGGGTCGTGGGCCGGATTGAATCTCAGGAGGGAATTCGTCATTCCTGGTTGGCGGTGATCCGCCCGGAACTTTACCAAGGCTTCGAAGATTGCTTCCGATAGGCCGACTTTCTATTACCGATCCAATTCAGCCGCTGCCAACTTGACCCAATAGACTTCATGCTCGAATCGGCTGGCCAATTTGTGCGATTTCTGGCCGTCACAGGTTTGGCGGGCGCTCAATGACTCTGGCCGCCACGCAATCGGCGGCCACGATTGAAACATGGCGCCAATTAAGGACAGTTTTGTCTAAGGGCCAATCCATCGTCTCTATCTCTTTAATCCAATCGTAGGCGGCCCTCCTCGCTTCCTCTGGGCCGTACCTTCGTACGACTGCTATGTAGAAGGCTGCTAGCTCCCTCTCCGCTGTCATCAGGAGATCGGCAACTAATCCAGCAGGTGCTTGCTGAGTTGCAACAATTGGGTTCCTCTCTTCCTCGCACATGGGAATCTGCCTCCTGGCTGGAAATGCTTCAATCAACGCCGTCTTCATCACAGAGCGCTTCGCTAGTGCATAGCTTCTCCTTTAGGTGCTCCCTGGCCGGGTTTGTTCTTACTGAGAATGAAAGCGCATGCCACCATGTCGATCGCCATCCAACAGAGCAAGCGATAGATGTCCTGATAGGCCATCGCAGCCGCTTGCTGATTGAGCTGTTGATAAATGGCAGCTCGTGCCATGTTGTCGGGTCCCGGACCTCCGCCGGTACCACCGAAGTAAGCAGTAAGCGCGTTGACCTGGTTGATAAAGGCGGGGTTGCCGGGCTGCATAGCCTCCTGCAGGCGTGCCTGATGGACGAGAGAACGATTGGTGACGATTGCTCCAGTGATCGCGATGAAGATGCTGCCGCCTACGTTGCGAACAAAGTTGATGATCCCGGAGACCTGATTGCTCGCCTCTTTCGGAAGTCCAACATATGCCGCGGTGGTGATGGCAATGAAGGCGAAAGGAATCGCGAACATCTGAAGAATTCGCAGCCACGCGGCAAAACCAAAGGTCATGGTGAGCGTGAAGTGAGTGGATGTGTAATAGAACGCGCCGGCGAAGCAAGCGAAGCCAAACGCAGCCATATTTCTCGCCGGAAACCTGCCCGTAGCTATTCCTCCAAGAGGCATAACGACGAGCAGGGCAAGTCCTCCGCCTGCGAGTGCCTCTCCGGCACGGGTTGCCGTGTAACCCATCAGCTGTTGCAGGAACTGCGGCTCGAGTACGGTTGCAGCATTCAGGACGCCGCCAACCAGAATCATGAGAAAACAGCAGATGGCGAAGTTCTTGTACTTGAATAGCCGCAGATTCATGATGGGATTCTTAGCCCGCCACTGCCACCAGATCAGGCCAGTCATACCCGCGACGAACAGGAAGCAGGAGATGCGGATGAAAGTGGAGGCGAACCAATCGTTCTCTTCGCCTTTGTCGAGCATAATCTGCATGCCTCCCATGGCGACTGTCAGCAATCCGAGCCCAATATAGTCGAGCCTTCTGAGGTTGGCGCGATCTGCTTTGATCCAGGGCGGATCTTGGACCAGGCGGCTAACCAGGAAGAACGCAAGGATGCCGACGGGTAGATTGATATAGAAGATCCATCGCCAGGAGTAGTTGTCGGTGATCCAACCGCCGATTGTCGGCCCAAGGGATGGCGCAAGCACTGCTACAAGACCGTAAAGCGCGAAGGCCTGACCACGGTTCTTTTCTTCGAAGGAGTCGGCCATGATGGCCTGCGCCATAGGCTGGAGGCCGCCACCTCCGACGCCCTGAAGCACACGCGCAATGAGCAAGATCGGAAGCGTCGGGGCGATACCGCAAAGAAAACTTGCCGCAGTGAAGATGGTGATGCATAGCAGAAAGAAGTTTTTGCGGCCGATGACGCTGGACGCCCAGGCACCAACCGGCAGAATGATCGCGTTGGAGACCAGATAGCTGGTGAGAACCCAGGTTCCCTGATCGGTGCTGGCTCCAAGATCACCAGCAATGTGTGGAAGGGCGACATTGGCAATGGAGGTATCGAGAACCTCCATGAAGGCAGCGAGGGCAACTGTCGCCGCGATCAGCCAGGGATTGACACTAGGCTTCCATCGCCCGCTGCTCACGACTTCATCCGACATCCATTTTCCTTTCCGGCAGGGTGAGCGTCGTCAGATCATTACTCGAGCCCAATCAACCGCCGTCACCTCTGACACTCTCCGAATCGTTCCGTCCAACGCTTCTTTCGTAAAGCAGAGCATCGGTTCTTAATTTAATATACAAATTGTATCTGAAATCGTAATGTATGTGTAATAGAGATTTGCGAAAGGATCCCATGATGGCTGACACAGGTATAGACCGGATATTGGCGATCAAAGTCACATCCCCGATTCAAGGTTACGAGCGCGGTGCCGGGAGTCTTCATGAAAATGTAGGGCCCCTGGGCCGCGAGCGCACTTTAAGTGTCGGACAGGGTATGAAGAAGAAAGGAGGAGAAGAGCAAAAAGGCGCTCAGCCCGCAACAATTGCTGCTGTCGAGCAATGGATATGTTTCGTGTTAGGGGTGGCCTGTATGGCCTTCGGAATGTGGGGTATTTGTATGAGGCCTGAACAGACTGCTCTTCCCTCATACATTGCATGGCTGGGATCGCGATATGTTCCGATGCTGCAGGTGACGGCAGTCGTTTGCGTCGGCTTGGGCGTGATGCTGATACGCCGGAGTTGATTGCCTCTCTGACTGCCTTTCGATTTTCAGCGGCTTGAGGATTACTGCGATCTTCTCGCAAGGGCCGGTATGTCATCGTGATATGTTTCCCCGCTCGCCGGACGGTTCTGGTCTCCACGTGTAACGACTAAGGAGCCATCATGAAACCAAAAATGAAAGACGACCTGGAAGATATCCCCATGGCATACATATGGTATGTCGTGATCGCAATCTTAGCGATCGTGGCCATTGTGGTGGTTGTGGTCGCTCGATTGATTCAGAGGCTTGAAGGCTTACGGATCTAACGATCAGATCCATCGCAGGTTGCGTCGATTCGAGGCGTGTAACTTTCGATATTACCTTCGCGTTAGTGGCTTCGGCAGATAAGCTATCCTCGTATCAGGATGCAGAGTGTTCATTGTGTTCAGAATTATTTTGCACTTCTTGGACCTTGACACTCGCGCCATCTGCGAGCATGCTTGGCGTTTCTCATTGGAAGGTCAGTGAATCGCCGCAGCAACGATCAGGAGGAGCCAAGGATTCAAATGCCCGTGAACGGCACAAAGCCACGAAAACGACTCACCCGAGAGGAAAGCAGGGCACAGACTCGTGCCACATTGATTGCCGTAGGCCGAAGGCACTTTCTGCGTTACGGGCTTGGCGGCGCCGTGGCGGAGAAGATCGCGGAAGATGCCGGCTATTCTCGGGGCGCTCTGTATTCAAACTTCGATGGCAAGGAAGAGCTGTTCGTCGCCGTAATCCATGAGGAACAGGCGCGCCACCTGAACTTCTTTCGGTCTCTGCTGAAGGATGAGCCTTCAGGGAAGAATCGGTCGAGAAAATTACGAGACGCCATTGCCGACTTAATGACAGACCATGATTGGATCGTGCTTCGCGCTGAATTCGAGGTCGGAGCTCTTCGAAGTGAACGTATCCGGCAGAGTTTTGTTGAAGTGCATCGGCAGCAGCTTCGCGACGGAAGTGAGCTTGTCAGGGATCTCTTGCGATCTCCTGAAGTCACTTCGAAATTGAAGCCGGATGATTTCATCACGGTTATCATCAATCTCGCTCATGGTCTGGCAGTCACCCAGAGAATCCTCGGCGCAGAACTTTCTCAGAAGAGCACGCGTAGCCTGGTTCAATCGCTGTTTGATCATTTGCTATTGTCCGAATAAAGATGCTGGCCGCAAAAAATGCTTTGAACTGCCATTGCCGGGACCGGATACTAACCGATCCCTACGATCGAGTTCCCCCGCGATTTGACCCTCGAAGCGTGTGTGCTTTTCAAATGACGACTTCAGGTCAATGCGCTCATCGAGCGCGACCTGGGCAGCTCGGACCCAATAGATAACGAGATGTGCTTATCGGAAGTAGTGCCTGTCAGTTGTTTCGGGTTCAAGCGGTGCTATCTTAACTTAAACAATCTAAAGTTTTTATGTTCGCTAATCAGCATTCCGAACGGTGGCTGCAATCTGTTCCAGGCGACAAAAGACTGAGTGCAACGTCTAAGCACATCGTTACATCTAACGACACGTGTTCGAGTACCTAGTCACAATGCGGCGTCTAAAACTCTCGCATGGAGATCCATGGCAGCGTGTGGCTCAAACATCCCTCCTGCTCTTATTGGTTGTGATTGCCATCAGTCCGATCACACAGAATGTCTGGGCGGGTGACGATTTCTTTCATGGGCAGGACACCGAAACGACGCTCGTTCTTGGACTGACTCTGGCGTCGATGCTGCTCCTGCGAATGCAGCGCGGCAGAATCGATATAGACGAGACGCTTAAGCATGTCAGGGATTTTCTTTCCTCAATCTTCGGAGCCTGGCTGCTCGGGTATCTCACGGGGCTCAGCCACTATTCTTCGGAGCCAGTTGCAATTCCGCATAGCCGCGGCCGGCCAGGCAAACATACTGGATACGAGCTTCCGCTGCTTATCTGATTTCTTCCCAGGCGACTACGGGTCTTCTTGCGGGTCTTGTATAGGCCTTCCGTTTCCCTTTTTCGGCTGCGCAAAGGCGCGGCATTTAGGAAGAATATGAAAACCACAGAAGTCCTCGCAGCATGGCGAGGAATCCTCGCGGGCCGCGCTCCTTCGATCTCGATTGAGATCACGAAGGAATGCCCGCTGCGCTGCCCAGGCTGTTACGCATTCGACGACGCCCATCTTGGCGGCGGCACGACATTGCGTGAACTTTCCGACTTTAAAGGCGATGAGCTGGTGAATCGGGTTCTGGCTCTTGTCGATCGTCATAAACCGCTTCATGTGTCACTGGTCGGTGGCGATCCACTGGTTCGCTACCGCGAGGTGGAGCAGCTTCTGCCAGAGATGGAGCGTCGCGGAGTTCACACCCAGATTGTGACGAGCGCATTCCGCATCATTCCAGCGGAGTGGCAGAAGTATAAATATTTGAGCGTAGTGATCTCAGTGGACGGCCTGCCCGCTGAACACGACGTGAGGCGCAAGCCTGCGACGTATGAACGCATCCTGAAGAACATTCAGGGGGCGAAGGTCACCATCCATTGCACCGTGACGTCGCAGATTGCTGACCGGCCCGGTTACCTGGATGAATTCCTCGGCTTCTGGTCTGGTGTCCCCGAGGTGAAGAAAGTCTGGTTCAGCCTTTTCACTCCTCAGCGAGGTGCTACCGACGTAGAGATCCTGTCTGCGGATCAGCGGACCGCGGTGATGAACGATCTCTATGTTCTGAGGCGGAAGTACCCTTTCCTGGACATGCCAGAAGCTGTGATTGCGGAGATTAAACAGCCTCCGCGGAATCCTGAAGAATGTATCTTTGCCCGGACCACGGCGACATTCTCCGCAGACTTGAAGACCGCCATAAGCCCCTGCCAGTTTGGCGGAGACCCGGACTGCTCCCAGTGTGGCTGTATCGCATCGATGGGACTGGCGGCTGTCGGGCATCACCGGGTTGTGGGGCCGCTTACTGCGGGTCATATCTTCATGGGCTCAGCAAAGATCGGGGCGATGTGGAATCGATTTATGAGGAGACCAGAGCCCTTGCCGGAGCCGGCTTCACCGTTCCACATTATTTGAACTTTAGCAATGACGAGTCATGCGCGCGGCGAAGAACCGCGCGCATGATTTTTTGAACGTGAAGATCTGAATTCGTACTCCTAGTTTTATGCGGGATAGAATGGGTGCCGAAGATGAGAGGTCTCTTTGGCGAAGATTCTTTGTGCGGTGGCTTTGTGGCTTGTGGCTGCGTCGCTGATGGCGCAGGAGGCTCCTCAAATCCCCGTGGGGCCGGACAGCTACACCATGTGGGAGCGGTGGCCCTACCAGAGGATTGGCGCACGGGCTTACATGCGCAGCACCTATGACCGCAAGGGCGGCAACGAGGCGGCGGATGCGAGCCATTTCTTATACCAGTTGAGCGATGAGGAGAATGTGACGCTGGATGTTGTTGGGCCAGGCGTCCTGTACTTTGTGCGCTACAACCACTGGCACGGGAGTCCGTGGCACTACACGGTGGATGGGACGGATCATCTTGTGACGGAGACGAGTACGGCTGATCCGCTGCACCCGGCGCAGGGTGCGGTGTGGGAGCCGAAGGCGTTGTTTCCGCAGCCGCTGGCGGTGACCTGGGATACGACGAAGGGCGCGGACTTGAGCTGGGTTCCGATTGGGTTTGAGAAGACGCTGCGGATGGCGTATACGCGCACACATTATGGGACGGGGTATTACATCTACGACAAGTATGTGGGCGGTGCGCGGTTGTCGCGGCCTATCGAGAGCTTTGATTGGAAGACTGGGCCGGATTCGAAGGTGCTGGAACTGATTGCGCGGTCGGGCGAGGACAGGACTGTCAGTGTGGGACGTGAGGAGAGTGGAGTGGTGGAGGTTCCCTCGTCTGGGGCGGTGCCGGTGTGGAGTGCGAACAGGACGCGGGGGATGGTGCGATTGGTGGAGTTTTCGGTGCCTAAGGATGAGGCGTTGGCATTCTCCAACGTGGGGTTGCGGGTGACGTGGGATGGACGGAAGGATGCGTCGATTGATGCTCCGATGACGTTGTTTTATGGGGCTGGATTGTTTTACAACCGTGAAAACAAAGAGTATCTGGTGAAGGCCTTTCCCATCGTGGTGAAGTATGTGGGCGATCGCGTGGTGATGCAGTGCTTCTTTCCGATGCCGTTCTTTAAATCGGCGCGGATGGAGCTGGTGGGGAACGGGGCTGCGGCGTTCAAGGATGTGCGATGGAAGGTGAGGGTGGCTGCGTTTACGGATGCGGCAAACCAGGTGGGGTACTTTCATGCGACGCATCAGGATTTTGTGAAGCAGGTTGCGGGGCAGGACATGGTGTTGTTGGATACGAAGACTGCGGAGGGTGGAGGCGACTGGACGGGATTGTTTGTGGGGACTTCGTTTACCTTCTCCGACAATGCCGCGCTGGAGACGCTGGAGGGTGATCCGCGATTTTTCTTTGATGATGCCGAGACTCCGCAGGCGCAGGGGACGGGGACCGAGGAGTGGGGCGGCGGTGGGGATTACTGGGGCGGCCTGAATATGACGCTGCCGTTTGCGGGGCATCCGGTGGGTGCGCGAAATGCGAAGGCGGCAGTGAGCGCGGAGGACAAGGTGGAGTCGGCGTACAGGTTCTTGCTGGCGGATGCAATGCCGTTCGGGAAGAATGCGCGGATTCAACTGGAGCATGGGGGCGAGGACGAGTCGAACGAGCACTACGAGACAGTGACGTACTGGTATGGTCTGCCGGGAGCTTCGGTCGTGAAGACGGATGCGCTGCACGTGGGTGATGCTGCGAGCGAGAGGGAGCACAAGTATGTTTCGCCGGAGGCATCGGCTCCGTACTCGGTGACGTCGCGGTTTGAGCTGGGAGTGGATAAGACGCGGAGTGGCGAGGCGACCTATGCGGCGACGACCGATACGGGGCGAAAGACGAAGGGGACATCGGAGTTCACGGTGAAGATTGATCCAAGGAATTTAGGGGTGATGCTGCGGCGGAAGCTGGATTATTCATTTCCGAACCAGAAGGCGGAGGTGTGGGTGATGGATCGAGACGGGGCGTGGAAGCTGGCGGGGGTTTGGTACACGGCGGGATCGAACACGGTGGTCTACTCGAACCCGAAGGATGAACTGGGGGCGAATGAGCATCAGGTGCAGATATCGAACCGGCAGTTTCGGGATGATGAGTTTCTGATTGCGAGGGAGTTGACGGAGGGGCGGAAATCGATCCGGGTGCGTGTGAAGTTTGTGCCGGTGGAAGTGCCGCTGTTTCCGGGGCGGCCGATGGATGAGCTGGAGTGGAGTGAGATGCGATATACGGCATATTGCTTCGTGATGCCGAGGTTCAAAGAGCGTTGAAGCTTAACCGGAGGCGGCGATCATCCCGAAAATGCTCCACTGCTGCGAAGATAGCTTGCGGTAAGACGACTTATGAGGATTAATCGCTCGATGAGCGCCTGGCGATTTATTATTCGTTCAGCATAAGTATCGGTAAAGTGAAGCGCCTGTTTCGTTTCTCAATCGTGCATGACAATTCAGCCAAGGGCTTGGGAATTCGTCCGAAAAAGGTCCTTCGTGGAATTCCCTATCATGAGGCGCGAATCATTGTGCATTGCGTTTTCATCGGCTACTGCATTAAACCCGTAAATCTGTAGAGGCGGACGGTGGATGAATAGATTGAAAATGCCCGTCTGGGCGATTGCAGGCGGATTGATCCTCTTGCAGATGATCCTGGTTGCGATCATCGTTCATGGCGAGTCGCTCACCTTCGATGAGGGCGACCATATTTTTGCCGGCTACATGATGTGGCATAGCGGCGACTACGGTCTGAATCCCGAGCATCCGCCGCTGGTGAAACTGTTGGCGACACTGCCCCTGCTGCAGGAGAAGCTTTGGGCGCCTCCGCTGCAAGGGCGAATGTTCAAGGCAGAGGCGTACCGGGATGGCCGTGATTTTATGGAGCGTAATGATGGCCCAAGTCATAGCCTGCTCTTCCGCATGCGCCTGGCAGCGGGTGTCTTTGCCGTGGGCCTCTCGGTATTTGTATTTCTGACTGGAAGCGAGTTCTTTGGCGGGTCCGCTGGTTTGCTGGCTTTGCTATTGGTGGTCTTCGAGCCGAATGTGTTGGCCAACAGTGCCCTGGTCACGACCGATATGGGCGTCACTTGCTTCTTTCTGGCCACAATTTATTGCTTCTACCGTTACGCAAGGCAGCCATCTGTGATTCGTCTATTGCTGACCGGCTTAGCCGCCGGACTCGCGCTGTCGGCGAAGCACAGCGGGATTTTGCTGGCTCCGATGCTGCTGGGATTGGCGCTGGTAGAGATCTCCTGTGCCGAGCGGGGACGGCGCAAGCGGATGGCTGGAACACTGTTTGGCGGATTTGCAGCCATCGCGGTCCTGGCGGTTACGGTGCTCTGGGCTTTCTACGGTTTTCGCTATGCAGCCAGACCGGCAGGGCTGGTTATGAACCCGACGCTGAGCGAATACGCTGCACCTCTCACGGGGATGAACAGTTGGGTGATAGGACATCTGGCCAACTGGCGGTTGCTGCCGGAATCCTACCTGATGGGGATGACTGACATCCACTATGCAGCGCAGCAGTATCCCATCTTCCTTCTTGGACACGATTATGCTCATGGCGTGTGGTGGTACTTTCCCGTCGCGCTGTCCATCAAGACCACTCTGGGTTTGATTGGCCTGGTGGTTCTGGCAGGTATTGCGCTGATCAGCAGGCGGCTCAGGCAGAGAAGAGAATTGGCGTACCTGGTTGTGTCTGGTGCTATCTATCTGATTGTGGCGATCCTCAGCGGTATGAACATCGGCACTCGTCATGTTCTGTTCTTGTATCCACTGGCTGCGTTGCTTGCAGCAGCGGGTCTGACAGCGCTCGCGCAGCATAGCCGACGCTGGATCTGGATTGGTGGAGGATTGGTGGCGTGTCATGTTGTCTCTGCCCTGGTTGTGTTTCCGGCAGAGATGGCGTATGGCAACGAAGCCTGGGGTGGAACGGCGAACACGCATAAATACCTGAGCGACTCCAGCGTGGATTGGGCGCAGCAACTGCCGCATATCAAGCAATGGGTAGATGCTCATCCTGGCGAGGAGTGCTGGTTGGCCTATTCCGCTTATCCTGAACTTCGTCCGCAAGCCTACGGCATTCCCTGTCACCCGCTCCCCACGGCCCATACCGGATGGGAGAGCCTGCCGGTCGACGTGCCAGAAACCATCCATGGCAACATCCTGTTAAGCGCAGACGATCTGGAAGCCTGCGATTGGCCCAGCGACCAGTTGAATGTCTTCGAGCGATTTCGGTGGATGCCGATGGCGGAGCAGATCGATCACAGTGTATTTGTGTATCGTGGCGATTTCGATGTGCATGAAGCGGCGGCGTTGGGAGCAGTCCAAAAGTCGGGAATCATGCTGACGGAGAATAAACCCGCAGAGGCTTTGGTTGCGGCAAAGAAAGCTGTTGCTTGGCAGCCGGAGAATTTGCTGGCGCTGACGGCCCTGGGAGACGCCCAGACGGCATCGGGCGACAAAAACAGTGCGCGAGCCGCTTATGAATTGGCGCTGGCGGCGGCGCACCGATTGGAAGCCGACGCCCAGCCGCTGTATGTGCCGGATTTAGAGCAGAAGCTGCATCCATAACATCGGTTCCTTGAATCCAGCGTCTTTTGAGTTTGCTGTAGAAGCTGTCTCTACGGTTTCTGGTCGGTTTTTTCTGATTGGGGCTGCTTGGGGCCAAAGAGAAACTGGATTCCGGCGTAGGCGATCCAGTTGGGCTGGCTGTTGGTGCGCGTGACGGTTTGAAGCGAGCGGCCGCCCATGAAGAGTAGCCGGATGTGGTCCTCTTTATCCAGACTGTAGCGGCCACCGATGTCGCCGGTGAATGAGCGTTGCTTGGGCGCGCCGTTGATGCGGTTGGCATCCTGCAGATCGTAGACTTCGCCGTAAAGCTCGAAGTGGCTGTTGAATTCGCGGCCGATGATGAGCCCACGTCCCCAGCGATCCGGTATGTGCCGATTGCCGAACCAACGGCCTACTTCGCCGTTGAAGCTGATCGGTCCGGCCCTGGCTGTGAACTCGACCGGCAGGTAATACTGTGGCCCGGTCTCTACGATGCCGCGGCGCACGGCGCTGGTTGGGTTATTGATGGAGACCTGCGGATAGGTGCCGAGCGAGAACAGCATGTTTTCGTCGCTCTCCGGTTCGCCTTTTGTGTGGTACTCGTAGGGGCGCCACTTGATGCCGAGCAGGGACTCGCCGAGGCCTGCGCGCGTGGTGTTGTTCTGGTCCGTTGCGGCGGCCAGGGGTAGCTCGTACTTGAGCTGGATGCGGTCTCCCCAGCCATAGTTCATGTCGATGTCCGGCAACTGGTAATAAGACTGGCCGGGATTGTGCTGCCCAAGCCAGCCGAGGTTGATCTCCCACTGCTTATTGCCGGGCGTGCCGGGGTCATCCGTGATGAATGGTGGTCCGCCCTGCGCTCGGGCGAGGGCTGCGGCTAAGAGAATGATGACGGTAAAAAAACGAAAAAAAGTTTGCATGACAGAGGGTGCGGTTCTGTAGAAAAGTAGCTCTTTGAATTAGACGGTACCATTCTTAACTTAAGAGAATCTGAAGCCGGCTTTCGTAACGGCTCAGTGCGAATCCATCGATTCAATCCGACAAACCCGACTAGTAGTTCTCACAGTAGACGACAAACCACCCGCTGCTCTATCTATGAGTACGTCGGCCCGTTGTCGCTCATCGAGCCGAAGACTGTGTTTTGCAGAGAGGCAGAGGTGTTCCGATGAAGCGGCAAATGCTTTCTGTGCTTTTTGTCTCAGTGATGCTGAGTTTCGGATGCAAACAGCCATCGGAATCATCCCAAAACACAGGCAGCCAGGCTCTCTCCGCCTCAGACGCGCGCTCGATTGCTAAGGATGCATACATTTATGGCGTTCCAATGGTCGCTCAGTACAAGACCATGTATGCGTTCTCGATTGACAAGAGTAATCCGCAGTATCAGGGCCCGTTCGACTCCATTCTGAATATTGCGCGGGTTTTCACCCCGGCTGATACAGCTTTTGTCACTCCAAACTCCGACACGCCTTATTCGTTCGCAGGCCTGGATCTACGGGCAGAGCCGGCGGTTATCACAATTCCAAAGATGGAGAAGAACCGCTACTTCGTCTTTCAGTTGATGGATCTTTACACCTTTAACTTTGCTTACATTGGCAGCCGCTCAACAGGCAATGATGGTGGTGTCTACCTCATTGCAGGGCCGGGCTGGAATGGCGATGCTCCCAAGGGCATTTCAAAGATGTTTCATGCGGAGACACAGTTTGTCAGCGTGGTTGGACGAACACAGTTGTTTAACCCTGCCGATCTGCCGAACGTGAAGAGGATTCAGGCAGGATACAAAGTTCAACCGCTGCATGAATTTCTCCGCACTGACGCACCTCCTGCTGCCCCGGCGCCCGACTGGCCGAAGCCAATCTCAGCGGCAGAGCAGACATCGCCGGCTTTCTTCAATCAGATGGCTTTCCTGCTGCAATTCGCCGAGCCGCCGCATGCGAGCGAAGTGGACCTGCGCAATCAGTTTGCAAAGATCGGGATTGTTCCTGGTAAGCCCTTTGATCCTTCGTCGCTCTCGCCCGATGTGCAGGCTGCACTTAAGGCTGGTATCGATGGCGGGCAAAAAGCGATCGACGGGAAGCGCGCCTCCATGGGCGGCAAGACCGACACGCTGTTCGGGGCACGCGAGTATCTGAAGAACGACTACCTTGCGCGCGCTACAGGCACGCAGATGGGCATCGGCGCCAATTCACGCGACGAGGCTCTTTATCCGATTCTCGACAAAGACTCCGATGGACAGGTTCTGGATGGCAGCAAGCATAACTACACACTGCATTTTGCCAAAGGACAGATGCCGCCGGTGAACGCCTTCTGGTCGTTGACGATGTATAACCTGCCGAGTCAGTTGCTGGTGAAGAATCCCCTGAACCGGTACCTGATCAATTCGCCGATGCTGCCTCAACTGAAGACCGATGCCGATGGCGGCCTGACGATCTACATCCAGGCAGACACACCCGGCAAGGATAAGGAGCCGAATTGGCTGCCCGCCCCCAAAGCGCTGTTCATGTTGACCATGCGTTACTACTGGCCAAAACCGGAACTGCTGAATGACGAGTGGAAGTCTCCGCCAGTGCAAAGAGTGAATTAACGCGGATTGAGACACGTGCACGCGATGAACGCATGAGTCTCGAGGAGGACGTTTTTGAAACAGCCGACGATTGTTATATCGAAGTGCTTGTTTGTAAGCCTGATCGTAATTGCGGTATCTATTACCGGCTGCAACAACACAAGCAAACCAGCCGACTCCGGGCTATCCGCTGCTGATGCGCGGGCCATCGCCAAAGAAGCATTTATCTATGGCTTTCCGATGGCCGCAAATTATCAGACGATGTACAAGCAGGCCATCGATAAGAAGAGTCCCGACTATCGCGGCGACTTCAACATCGTCAGCAGCTCCAAATCTGTCGCGACTCCGGAAGATAAGTTTGTCGTTACTCCCAACTCCGATACTCCCTATTCCTACCTTTGGATGGACCTGCGGACCGAGCCTGTTGTCGTTACCATGCCGAAGATAGAGGCGAACCGCTACTACACAACGCAGTTTGTCGATCTCTATACCTATAACTTTGCCTATCTCGGCACGCGCGCGTTTGGCAACGATGGCGGGACCTTCATGATCGCCGGTCCGGGCTGGAATGGCGCTACGCCCGCGGGCGTCAAAGCCGTTATTCAGACCGAAACGCAATTTGCATACGCCCTCTTGCGCACTCAGCTATTCAATGCGGCTGATTTGCCCAAGGTGAACAAAATCCAGTCCGGTTATCATGCAGAGCCGCTGAGCGCGTTCCTTCACCAGGCCGCGCCACCTGCTCCTGCCGCCATCAACTGGCTTCAGCCGGCGGACATTGCCACACCTTCGTATGCCATTTTTCCCGTTGTTAACTTCCTCTTTCAGTTCTGCCCGCCGAATCCATCTGAAAAAGATCTTCTCGCACGCTTCGCAAAACTCAACATCGGTCCAGGACAGACCTTCGACTTCAGCAAGTTTTCACCGGAGATTCAGCAGGCCATCAATGACGGCATCAAGGATTCCAATGCTGATCTTGACACGATCATGAAGAGGATCAATACCGATCAGATATCCAGCGGAGAGATGTTCGGCGCGCGGGATTTTCTCAAGGACAACTATCTTTATCGGTACGCCGGAGCCAAGCTAGGCCTTTACGGAAACTCAAAGCAGGACGCACTCTACTTTGGTTACTTTGTGGACGCCAGCCATCAGCCGCTGGATGCCTCGAAATCCAGCTATGAGCTGCACTTTGCCAAAGGTGACCTGCCGCCGACAAAAGCCTTCTGGTCGCTGACGATGTACGACGGCAAGACACAGCTACTTGTGGCGAATCCGTTGAAACGCTATCTGCTGAACTCGACTACGCTGAAGTCCTACAAGTATGGCGCGGATGGCTCGCTTACGCTTTATATTTCGCACACGAATCCGGGTGCGGCGAAAGAACCCAACTGGCTCCCTGCGCCTGACGGTCCATTCTATGGCGTCTTCCGCGTCTATCTTCCCGGCGACGCGGTCCTTGACGGGAGCTGGAAGAAACCGCTGATGCAACCGGTGGGGAACAATCCGTAGTTTGCCCCGAAGCGACGAGTCCAGCGCGTGGAATTTAAGATCTAACTCCAGGTTTCGGCCCGACCCGCTAACCCCGGCTGCGGTTACCCGGTTCGGTCTGCGATACTAAGACGTTATGCCGATTGATGATCTGCAACAGGCTGCCCAAAAAATTGCCGAACTGCTCTCCAACATGAACAAACTTGGAGGATTCCGGCTGAAGTACCGCATCTCGGCGGGCGATCCGCAAGAGGAAGACACAGCTGCACTCAACGTGGAGTTGGCCGGACCGGACACTCCGCTGCTGACGCAGCACAACGGCGAGCTGCTGAGGGCGTTTGAGACGATTGCGGCGCAGGTGCTGCGGCTGGATCAGCGCGAGCAGAGCCAGATCAGCTTTGACGCGGGCAACTTCAAGGCGCTGCGCGAGGCGGAGCTGAAGATGGCCGCGGAGACGGCGGCGGCGAAGGTGATCGAGTCGGGCGTGCCGTTTGCTTTTCCGCCGATGAACAGCCGCGAGCGGCGGGTGCTGCATATGGTGCTGCGCGAGATTGAGGGCGTGGAGACGGCGAGCAACGGCGAAGGACGCGACCGCTTTTTGGCGGTGTATCCGGAAGGCAAGACGCATCTGCCGGTGGCTGCGCAGGCAAAGCCGCGGTTTGGTGGCGGTGGTGGTGGCGACCGCGGTGGCCGTGGCGGACGCGACGGTCGTTCGGGACGGCGCTAAGCCTGCGCTTGTGACACAATAACGCTCAATGAAGACAAAGATTTTTGCTGTGCTGCTTTTGGCGGCGGCGGCGGCGGCGAGCGTGTCTCTATGTCTCGCGCAAGGGAGCGCGTCGAAGCGGCTGGTGTTGATCGATCAGGATGGTTCGGGGCCGGGCGGCTCCAACCAGATGGCGATGCTGGCGCTGCTGCAGGCGCCGAATGTGCAGGTGTTGGGCATCACCATGGTGACCGGCAATGCGTGGCGCGATGAAGAGACGCTGCATACGTTGAGAATGCTGGAGCTGACAGAGCATAGCGATGTGCCGGTGGCGAAGGGTGCAGTGTTTCCGCTGGTGCGGAGCCAGGAAGAGACGCGGCTCTCAGCCGCGCTGTACGGCAAGGAGACGTGGCTGGGCGCCTGGGGACAGGGGCCGACAACGCTCGAAGAACATGGCGGCGCGGTGACGCCGGTGACTTCGACGGATTTAAAAGAGCATGAGCCTTATGTGATTCCGGCGATGGCGGAGGGACGGCCTGTGATCAAGCCGATTGAAGAAGATGCCGCGCATTTTCTGATTCGGCAGGTGAGGGCGCATCCGCACCAGGTGACGATCTATGCGGCGGGGCCGCTGACGAATATTGCGCTGGCGATTTCTATTGATCCGGAGTTTGCCGCGCTGACCCAAGGGCTGGTGGTGATGGGCGGAAGTTTGAATCCGCAGACCGATGACCCGGAGTTTGCGACGAGCCCGAGGCATGAGTTCAATTTCTGGTTTGATCCTGAGGCGACGCATATTGTGCTGCGGGCTGCGTGGCCACGTGTGGATGTGACGACGGTGGATGTATCGATCAAGGCGCCGTTTACGCAGGAGATGCTGGCGGAGATTGCGAAGTCGCAGTCGCCTACGGCGCGGTACATTGCGGCGTGGAGCCAGGATCGCTACTACCTTTGGGATGAGCTGGCGGCGTGCGCGTGGCTCGATCCTTCTCTGATTACGAAGGAGACGGCGGTGTACATGGATATTGATCTAAGTCATGGGCCGAGCTATGGCGATACGCTCACCTGGACCGAGAAATTGAAGCCGGCGCCGCAGGTGCGGCTTGTGCATGCGCAGTTGGATGTGGACTTGCCGCGGTTTCAGAAGATGTTTGTGGAATTGATGAAGCGGTAGGCTATAGTGCCTTCAGCGAGATTGGCCAGCGGAATTGTGTTTATGTGCATCTAACATCATGCGGATGTTTATAGTTATCTCGCCTTTCATTTTAGAAATAGATCAAGCAGGAGGATGGATTATGGTTTCTTCGCGCAGAGTTGCGCTTGCAGCCGGTGTTTTGGCTCTTGGGTTTCTGGCCGGATGCTCTTCCAAGGAACAGAAGGCTCTTGATCAGGCCAAGCAGCAGGCCGCATCGACGGGGCAGCCGCAGCAGGTGGTTTCCGTGGACAACAACGGAACCACGACGACGACCGTAGTGCAGCCCCCTGCGACTGGGCAGAAGCAGCAGGCGATTACAACGACGACTGCGCCTGCGACGGAGGGTCAGCCGAAGCCTGCAAGCTCCGATCCGAAGGTGTCGGCTGTGCCGCAGCCTCCGCCAGCTCCGGTGCCGGTGAATGTGACCATTCCGGCAGGGACTGAGCTGAAGATTCGCATTGATCAGCGCATCAGCGTGAAAACATCACGCCCGGGAGAGGGCTTCAGCGGCGAGATTGTGCAGCCGGTGATGGCGAGCGATGGGAGCGCGCTGATTCCCAAGGGCGCGCGGGTGAAAGGCGTGGTGGATGCGTCGCACCGGAGGGGGCATTTCAAGGGCCGGTCGATTCTTGAGCTGCGGCTGACGTCTCTTGAATTGAATGGGCAGGAGTATCCGCTGAAGACGGCGGACCTGCAGCGCACGAAGAAGGGCAAGGGCAAGCGGTCGACCGCGTTTATTGCTGGTGGATCGGGCCTGGGAATGCTGGTTGGTGGCGTGGCCACGGGCGGAGTTGGCCTGCTCGTCGGCGGACTGGTGGGTGGCGGTGCGGGCACGGCTGTGGCGGGGCTCACGGGCAATCGCGATATCGATATTCCCGCAGAGGCTGTGGTGCAGTTCCGGCTGGCTGACGATCTGGTGGTACAGACGCAGTAATCGCGGCGGCGCTCGCTGCTTTTTGTTCGCATGCGGATGCGAGCTAATTTTCACTTGCAAATTGCACTTGTTGTCTGGAAAGTTGCTTTGGAGCAAATGATGACGAATGAAAGTATTCTCGGCAAAAGCAAGCTGGTGGCCTTTGCCGCCACCACGGATTTTGCAAGGGCTCGCGCATTTTATGAAGGCGTGCTGGGATTGAGCCTGGTTGAAGACGAATCCCCTTTTGCGCTGATCTTTGATGCCAGGGGCACCATGCTGCGTGTGACGAATGTCGGCAAGCACACTCCTGCGGACTTCACCGTGCTGGGCTGGGATGTGGAGAGCATTGATACTACCGCCCAGAAGCTTGCGGATGCGGGTATTCCGCTGCTGCGTTTTCCGGGCGTCAATGACGTGACTCCAAGTGCGATCTGGAACGCTCCGAGCGGTGCGCGTGTTGCGTGGTTCCATGACCCGGATTGCAATGTGCTGAGCGTGACGGAGTTTGCACAAACGGCAGAGTAAAGAAATTCTGCGCAGACAGCGAGGGCCGCGCATCGCGCGGCCCTTTTGCTTTGATTATGTTGCCAGCTTATCCGTTCAGCTGTTCCTGGAGCTTGTTGAGGGTGCGGTTGAGGTCCTTGTCCTTGCGGTTCTGCTCATCGATCTTGGAGATGGAGTGCATGACCGTGGTGTGGTGCTTGTTGCCGAATTGACGGCCGATCTCCGGCAGGCTGGCTTCAGTCATCTGCTTGGCCAAGAACATGGCGATCTGGCGGGGCACGACGACATTGCGCGAGTTGTTTTTCTGCTTGAGGTCAGCGACGCGCATGCCGAAGTGCTCGGCTACGGCGCGTTGAATGGCCTCGAGCGTGACCTTGCGTACCTGCATGTCAATGAACTGCTTGAGGCACTGCTGCGCTGCGGCCAGCGTGATGTCGATGTGATTGACCTGGCACCATGCGCCGAGGCGAACCAGTGCGCCTTCGAGCTCGCGCACGTTGGTGCGGACGTTTGAGGCAATGAAGAGCGCGACATCGGTGGGCAGCGTGACCTGCTCGGACTCGGCCTTCTTCTGCAGGATGGCGACCTTGGTTTCGAGATCGGGCGGCTGAATGTCGGCGATGAGGCCCCACTCGAAGCGCGAGCGCAGGCGCTCTTCGATTTCGGCTAGCTCCTTGGGCGGGCGGTCCGAGGTGATGACGACCTGCTTGTTGCTCTCATGCAGAGCGTTGAAGGTGTGGAAGAACTCCTCCTGCACGCGCTCCTTCTGCGCGATGAACTGGATGTCATCGATGAGCAGCACGTCGACGCCGCGGAAACGGTCGCGGAAGCCGATCATGCGGTCGTTGCGGATGGAGTTGATCATTTCATTAAGGAACTTTTCCGCGGTGACATAGCAGAGGTTGGAGGTGGGCTGACGCTTCTTGATCTCGTGGCCGATGGCCTGCATGAGGTGCGTTTTACCCATGCCGGAGCAGCCGTAGAGGAAGAGCGGGTTGTAGGCCTTGCCGGGGCGCTCCGCAGCGGCAAGCGAAGCCGCGCGAGCGAACTGGTTGCCGCTGCCGGTCACGAAGTTATCGAAGGTATAGCGCTGGTTGAGCTGCGCTGCTGTCGAGAAATCGAAGCGCTGCTGCTCAGGCGAGCGATGGTCCTGTGCCCGAGAGTCCTGTCCGCGATGATCTGCCGTGCGCTGTGCTGCGCCGTTGGGCGCGGGCGGCGCAGTGGGAGCATGGGCGGCCAGCGGTCCAAAGCCGCCATCCCTGCGCTGGGGCGGGATGGAAGGATCGTCCTCGACGGTGACGAAACAGACGTTGTCAAACTCAAGCGAGTTGACGTCAATCGCTTCCTGAATCACATCGCCATACTTGTCGCCGATGTGCTGAAATTCCGGCGAGGGAACGCGCACGTAAAGGGTGCGGCCTGCGGAGTGGCTGTAGCGGGTGGGCTTGAGCCAGGTCTCGAAAGAATTGCGAGCCAGTTTTTTTTCAAGCGCCCCGAGAATCTGGAGCCATGGATTGGGTGTCGTTGCCGGAGACATTGCAAATGCCATCTAAAAAATCCTTGCCGGCGTCCGCGCAGAATGACTACTTCAAACTGATTTTTGGCAATAAAACTATTTCGCCGGGAGCACAAGGCTTCCCGCCGTGTCTTAACTCAAAGCCACTGATCAGTGTTTGTATGCCCCGGTAAATATAACTGGCAGGGACATGAAGTTCATCGTTCGGGGGACGCGATTAACTTTTCCTGAACGGGTCCGATAGTAGCACATTTAGACATGGTTGCAATGTCTCATTTACATAACTTTCGTGCTGTGGCCGCCTGTTGCACCAATGATGGTGAAAGAGAAATTTTTCTTTATAGATTTGCAATCGTATCGGTGAATTTTATTTGCAGTCGCATGTAAAAAAGTGAAACAGATTTTGGACTGGTTCGGCTGATTCGCTTGGAGGACACTGAGGGCAATTGGGGTTGCCTCGCCTAACAAGGTTAAAGCTGTGTGACTGGGTTGGCGGCAAAGACGGTTTGGGCTGGATTTCGAACCCAACTTTCGATATACTCAATACTTGCCATTACGGCTAGATTTTTCCCAAGGAAACAGGAGCGCATTTCGATGCCCAAGCGCACATTTCAACCCAACCGTCATCGCCGAGTCAAGAAGCACGGCTTCCGCGCGCGCATGAAGACCAAGAGCGGCGCTGCTGTTCTGAATCGCCGCCGTGCCGCTGGCCGCAAGCGCGTCGCCGTGAGCGCCGGCTTCCGCGACTAGTTTCATGCAGGGCCGGTGCACCGCTTCGCACCGGCCTGAAAACCCTCCGGCAGTGCTGAATACAATGACAACTCAGCCGCGGCCCGAGCCGAAACGCTCTCTTACGGGAGTGCGTCTGCGCAAACACGCCGATTATCAGAAGGCGTATGCGGCTGCGAGCCGCAAGCGGCAGTCGGCCTCGATGAGCTGGTTTCTCGCTCCGCGCGTGGTGGAGACAGCTGGTGCGGGCTCGGGTCCGCGCGTGGGCCTGACCGCAGGCAAGGTGCTGGGCAAGGCGCATGACCGCAACCGCATCAAGCGGCGCATGCGTGAGGCGCTCCGGCGGCATGTGGAGCTGCTCCCTGCGAGTGCTGACCTGATCCTTCATCCGCGCCGCAGCGTGCTTACGATAGATTTTGCGAAACTTGAGGCCGAGATTGTGCGTATTCTCGTTCAGGCTCAAGAGGAGCTGACCCGTAAGGGGCCAAGCTCGCAGGCTGATCCGAAGCCGAGTCTGAAGCAACAATGACGCGCATACTGCTTGCAGTAATCGGTTTTTACAAGCGCTGGCTTTCGCCCGCGCTGCACTCGCTGGGTATTGGGGGGTGCAAGTTTCGGCCTACCTGCTCGGAGTACGCGGCAGAGGCGATTACGCTGCATGGCGCGACGCGCGGCACGGTGCTGGCTGCAAGCCGGCTCCTGCGCTGCCATCCTTTCAGCCCTGGCGGATTCGACCCGGTTCCGCTGCCTCAGACTCATCCGCATCTCCACGAACCTTTACCATAAGAAGAAGCGGCCTGAAGCCGCGCTTTGAAACTACAGGACGTATCCTTTGCCCGAATTTCAGAATCCCAATCTTCAATCGCAGGGCGGCGCCGGCGGCAGTGGTGGCGGCGGCGGCGATCTGCGTTCGATGCTTGCCATAGGTAGCCTCGGCGTTGCCGTCTTCTTTGGCTATCAGATTTTCTTTAACAAGCCCAAGCCGGAGACGCAGCAGCCCGCACAGACGCAGCAGCAGTCACAGCAGGGCGCAAACAATGTGCAGACGCAGAGTGCTGCTCCAAGTGCGAGCCCGGCTGCCGGTTCCGCACAGCCCGCAGGAGCCGCGCCTGGCATTACCGCCGGAGCTGAGAGCGAGACGACGGTTCAGAATGCGAATTACAAGATCGTATTCACGAATCGCGGCGCGCAGGTGAAGCACTGGTATCTGCTGGACAAGCATTACCAGGACAGCGACGGACACCAGCTTGACCTGGTGCAGAAAGAAGCCTCGGATAAATTCGGCAAGCCGCTTTCGCTGTACACCTACGATTCGTCCCTGACGAGCCAGCTGAATTCGGCGCTGTATCAGGTGACGAACTCGACCGGGGGCACGGGCGTGCTGACCGCGCCGGGAGCGCTGACCTTTCATTACGAGCAAAACGGCCTCGATGTCATCAAGACCTTCAACTTTGATTCGAGCTATGTGATTCACGCGGAGTTTCAGGTACGGCGCAATGGGCAGCCCGTGCTGTCGCTTCTTACGTGGCCCGCGGGTCTGGGCGACATGGAGGAGTTCGGACCGAAGCCGCCGGATCGTGGCGGAGTGCCGATTTCGGCGGCCTCGCAGATCACCTACTCGGTGGATGGCAAGACGGATTCGATGAGCGCTGTTGGCGGCGGGTTCCTCTTCTGGGCGAAGCCGGAGGTAAGCGGCGGCGGAACGCTGACGCAGCCATTTGAGTTTGCCGCGTTGAGCGATCTCTACTTTGCCGCGGCGTTTCTGCCGGATGTGCCGGCGCGGACGACGATGGTGACGCTGCACAACACAATCGATATACTTTCCGATCCATCGAACCCCAACAGCGGGAAGAAGCCGGCTCATGTGGTTGGCCTGGCGGTGGGCGATACGAGCGGCTACACCTCGCTGCGGCTCTATGCGGGTCCGAAGCAGACGGACCTGGTTTCCGGTGTCCGCGCAATGGCTCCGGATGGCAAGCTGACTGGCCCGACGCTGCATTCGCTGATTCAGTACGGATGGCTGACGATTATCGCGACGCCGCTCTTCTGGGCGCTGAGATTTCTGAATGAGCACGGCATTCCCAACTGGGGATGGGACATTATCATCCTGACGGCGATCTTTAACCTCATCATGCTGCCTACGCGTATCGGCATGATGAAGTCTTCGCTGAAGATGCAGCGGATTCAACCGCGCGTGGACGCCATCAAGCGCAAGTACGCGAACCTCAAAGCCACGGACCCGAAGCGCGCCGAGATGAACCAGGAGATGATGGCGCTCTACAAGACAGAGAACATCAACATGTACGGCAGCTGCCTGCCGCTGTTGATCCAGATGCCGTTGTTTTTTGCGTACTTCCGCGTGCTGCAGAATGCGGTTGAGCTGCGCCAGGCGCACTGGGGCTGGCTGACGGACCTGTCCACGCCGGACCCGCTGCACATTCTGCCGATCGTGATTATCGTGACCATGCTTGTCACGCAGCTCATTTCACCCGCTCCGGGCATGGACCCCGCGCAGCGACGGATGATGGCGATCATGATGCCGTTGATCTTCGGATTCACGCTGTGGCATTACCCCTCCGGCCTTGCGCTTTACTGGTGCACGGGCAACCTTATCAACTTCATCATCCAGATATCGATCAATAATTCGTCGATAGGCAAAGAACTGCAGGTCATTGCAGCCAAACGCGCTGCGAAGCGGAATGCCGGTGGCGGAAACGGAAAGACGATTCAGGGGCGGCGATAGCTCTGTTGATCTGTTGAGAATGAAAGGGACACGGTTCAGCCGTGTCCCTTTTTGTTTAGTCCAGCGCAGCGCGCAGTGCTTCGTTGATTGTGGAATCGCGGAAGGTGAAGCCAGCGTCGAGAAGGCGCTTGGGAACCACGCGTGCACTGGCGAGCAAAGCTTCATCGGCCATTTCTCCCATGGCGAGATGCAGTGCGAAAGCGGGAGCGCGAAGAATCGCTGGACGGTGCACGGCGTGGCCGAGTGCGCGGGCGAATCCGGTACTTGTGACCGCGTTCGGCGCCACGAGATTGATCGGGCCGGAGAGATTTTCCTCGCTCAGGAGGAAGCGCACTGCGGCTACCCAGTCCGGGAGAGCGATCCAGCTCATCCACTGGCGGCCACTGCCGAGTGGACCGCCGAGGCCGAGGCGGAAGATGGGTAACATCTGGGCGAGTGCACCGCCCTCGCGTCCAATCACAACGCCCGAACGCAAGTGCACAACGCGAATGCCGGCTTGTTCCGCCGGTGCTGCGGCTTCCTCCCAGGCGCGGCAGAGATCGGCGAGGAACCCTTTGCCGGGCGCGGAAGATTCGTCGAGCACTTCATCTCCGCGGTCGCCATAGATGCCGGTGGCAGAGCCGACGATCAGCACCTTTGGCGGATTGGCCAGAGAGGCGAGTGTCTGCGCCAACGTCCGCGTGGTGGTCACGCGGCTCTCGACAAGCTCGCGTTTGTAGGCGGCTGTCCAGCGTTTGCCGGCGAGATTCGCACCGGCAAGATGGATGGCGGCTGTCAGGCCTTCGAGAGCGTTTGTCTCAGGAAACGCAGACGCCGATTCCGGATGCCACTCGACTTCCTTATGACTTTCTGGTTGACGGCGGACGAGTTGCAACGTCTCGAAGTGAGGGGCGAGGGAGCGGCGCAGTGCCGTACCTAACATGCCCGATGCGCCACCTAAGATGATTCGACCTGCCATTGAGTTGCCTTCTAGCTGCAACTAAGCCTTCTATTTGCAGCGGCTCCGCAGCCTTAAGTAGCATAAGAATAACTTTTATCCGGGAAACAAATCCCGGCACGCACGCTTCAGGAGATGGCAATGCCCGGCATGGAAGCTGCACGTAGATTAGATGCAGGCCCGGAGCAGACTGCTCCGATTGGTGAAGAAACCGCCGAGCGGTTCATAGAGGAAAAGCATATCGGCGAGCGTATCAAGCGCCTGCGGCTCAGGAAATCGATGGGACTGGTGGAGCTGGGCAGGCAGGCCGGCCTCTCGGCCAGCTTTCTCTCGCAGCTTGAGACCGGGCGGGTGGTTCCCACGCTCCGTAATCTGTCGCGGATTGCGATGGTCTTCTCAAAAGACCTGGCGTACTTCTTTGAAAATGAGCCGCAGCCGCTCTTTCGCGTGCACCGCAAGCGGGAGCGCGTGCGTCTGCCGCAAACCGGCGCGGATCATCCGGCATATTTTTTTGAGAGCCTGGGATTTATGGTGCCGGACCGGCAGATGGACCCTTACTTCGCTCAGTTTCTACCCGTGGGGGATGAGGCTGCACGGGAAGAGGCGATCCGGACGCATGTGCATCCGGGCTGCGAGTTTCTCTACGTTCTGGATGGGCGGCTGGAGCTGCGGCAGGGAGAGAATCGCGCCACGCTGGAGCCGGGCGATGCGGTGTATTTCGACTCCGGCTCGCCGCACTCGTATGTATGTGTGAGTGAGAAGCCTGCAAGCGCGGTGATTGTGGCAATGCACCAGACGGCGATCGCGCATGCCAAGCCGGTTGTGACACCGGCTGTGCCAAAGGCTCCGCATCCGATGCGTTAGTCTTTTACGGCTTCAAAGAACTCCGCGACTTCCTGCCAGTTGTTCACTCGGGTAAAGCCCGTGACGGCGAGATTGTGCGGCGCGGAGAAGAGAATGCCGTGGCCTTCAAAGCGCTGCAGGTTTCGCGGCAGATCATCGATAAGGTAGTCGGCGCGGAGGATGTTCTTGTTGCCGCAGAAGACGTAATGCGTGGGCGGAATAAACGAGAAGTGACGCTGCAGCCAATGGTATTTCGCCGCGAAGGAGTTGGGCACGGACATGGCTGCGGTGGCGATGAAGACCTCAAAGCGCTGAACCAGGCTGCGGAGCACCTCCTGGGAGCCGGATATCAGGGGTAGGTCGGCAAAAAAGTCCTCGGCATCCAGAAAGGCGCGGAGCTGTTCCTGGCGGTCCATGGGAGTAACCTCCCAGAGATTTTTTCCGGTCAGATCTTCAGTTGTGAGCTCTTCGTCAAATTCATGGTTATAGCGGCGGAGATGCTCGGCGAGCGTATCGGCCATCACTTCGTCCATATCGACACAGATGCGGCGCACGGCGGGATCCTTGAGGGTGAAGTCGTCCTCCCAAAAGATTAGCAGCGCTTGAGAAGAAATTGCGCCCGTTGTCCGATAGATAGAATCGAATCCCGCTAGTTTCGGAATGTGTTTATGGTCAGGCAATTCCCCCCCCACGAACTCCGTGATCCCTGTCTTTGCTCTGCATAAACAAGGGCGGGCCTCAGCGGCCCGCCCTTCGTCTGCGATGAACTCAGCGCGAACGGGTGTTGGCAAGAGCCCGAAGAATCGTGCGGGTATTTTTGTTGCTGACCTGACGAAGATACATCGTGAGAGCAAACATCAGGACAAGGAAGAAGAGGTCAACGCGCAGCATGGAATGTAGCAGTCCACCCAGCGTCTCCAGCGGAAACATATGCAGGTGCATCCAGACAAAGACAACGACGGCCAAAATGGCAAGCACGCCGACGATCACGCGCGAGAAGCGTTCAGACCGATCCGCGTCTGCCAGTGCTCGCTGGACGAAGGCGATTTCCGCGTTGGTGTTTTCGGAGTTGGGTTGCAGAGGTTCGGGGCTCATGCTGGTTTCCTTTCAGAGGTAAGATGTTTGCGAAGGCTGGTGACTCCGTAATGGAGGCGCGACTTGATGGTGCCGACCGGAATGTCCAGGATGGCGGCACATTCTTCCAGGGAAAGGCCGTGCTGGTAATGGAGTAGCAGCACCGCTCGGCTGGCCGGTGTGACCCGGTCGAGAAGGTTTACGAAGACCTCGTCGGGTAGCTCGCCGGGACTCGGATCCAGCGAGATGAGCCGTTCCGGTGGCACATCCTCGAGAGGCTGCCAGCGGCTATCGCGCCTGAGATGGGAAAAGGCAATGCGCGAGGCGATGCGGAAGCTCCACGGACGAAAAACGGCGGGCTCGCGCAGGAATGGGAGCTTTCGGAAGATCTGGATTGAGGTCTCCTGCAGAATGTCGTCCGCGAGAGTGACGCCGGCCAGACGGATGATGTAGCGGCGCAGCGGCGTGTAGATGTCATGGAGGAGTTGTTCTAAAGCGGTCCGGTCGCCGCTTTGAGCGAGAAGCACAAGCAGGGTCTGGTCGGGTGGTGGCAACTCCTCCATGTGAGTTTTGGTATCCATACTTGTGAGAGAGCAGTCTAAGAATAAAAGTTCGGTTCCCGCGAATAAATAATTACGGCTACAAGAGCCGCAGCTGGCGGATGCTCAGAAGGCCGCGAAGAAGAAAACCCGCAAAGTGCGGCGCAATGGAAGAAGAAGCCACCGGCTGAGCGGAACGGGAAAAGCCTAGTGAGATCAATGAATTGGCCCTATACGTGACGCTGTGCATCTAAGCGTCTAAACAGGTGACTTGCGCACAGCTTGCGCGGATTGCCATATAGGGGCCGAGTATTGGACCAGGGAAAGAAATCCTTTTTTCGCAGGCACAGGTGGATTATGTGGCTGGCCGGCGTAGTTGTCGTGGTGCTGATTGCCATCAGCGTGGCACTGACCATAGTGGCGCGGCGGTTTGAGCCGTATGTCCGGGCGCGGATTGTGCAGGGTCTGGAGCAGCGGTTCCATACGCATGTGGAACTGGACGGGTTTCATGTACAGGTGAACAACATCCGCAAGGGCGAGTGGGGCCTTTGGGCCGCAGGACAGGGCTTGCGCATCTGGCCGCCGCATCCGGTCAATGGCGTGCAGCCGTTGGACACGAGCGTCAGCAGTGGATCGCCGCTGATTTCTCTCAATGAGTTCAGTTTTCACGTGCCATTGCGCTGGGACCAGACCAAAGAGATTCACATTGGCGAAGTGCGGCTGAAGGGAATGCACATCGTCGTGCCTCCGCGAGTGAAGAATCCTGAGACCGGAGAGCAATCGCCGGGGTCGCTCTCCCAGCTTGCCAAATCCGCGTCCGGCAAAGAGCCGTCTGTGACGGGCGAAACAGGTACGGCTGAAACCGATTCAGAGCCAGGCGGCAAAAAACCTCACCCGTTGCTGATAGATCGCGTAGTTTGCGAAGATGCGGACCTGCTTCTTGAAACAAACAAGCCGGGCAAGCTGCCGATGCACTTTCCCATTCCGCATTTGACGCTGACGAAAGTAACGCCGGGCGGAGCGATGGGCTATGTGGCGGACGTGCTAAACCCCAAGCCGCTCGGCCCGGTACATGCGGAGGGCAGTTTTGGTCCGTGGGTGACGGCGGATCCCGGCATGAGCGATATCAGCGGGACCTATCACATGGAGAAGGCCGAGATGGGGGTCTTCAAGGGCATTGCCGGGCTCATCACGTCGGATGGAAAGTTTGCGGGAACGATGCGCAATATTTCGATCACCGGCACGGCGAATGTGCCGGACTTCAGGCTGCTGCATTTCGGTACACCCGTGCCTTTGACGACGCGATTTGATGCTCGCGTGGACGGCACAGACGGCGATACCTGGCTGGACCGGGTGGATGCCACGCTCGGCCACTCGCAGTTCGTGACATCCGGCAAGATAGTGCGGGTGCGCCTGGATGTGAACGGCAATGTAACGACGGCGCAGAGCGGCCAGGTGGTGATCGACGGCCATGCCATTGACCTGAACGTGAACGTGGCGCATGGGCAGATGGAAGATTTCATGAAGCTGACGAGCAAAAACGGCACTTCGCTGCTGACCGGCATAGTGCAGACGAAGGCGCATCTGCTGATTCCGCCCGGCCATGACACGGTGGAGCACAAGATCAAGCTGGATGGTACGTTCGATCTGAGCAATGCGCAATTTACCAGTGAAAGTGTTCAGACCAAAATTCAGCAGTTAAGCCTGCGCGGCCAGGGAAAGCCGGGAGAGCTGAAGACAGCTGATCCGACGCAGGTGCGATCCGAAATGCGCGGCACGTTTCACATGGCGAATGCGGTGATTACGCTGCCTGATCTTGATTACAGCGTGCCGGGCGCGGATATTCAACTGAAAGGCAGCTATGCTCTCGATGGCACGCTGGACTTTGGCGGTACGGCGCGCATGGATGCTACGGTCTCCAAGATGGTGGGCGGCTGGAAGGGAATCCTGCTGAAGCCCGCGGATAAGTTCTTCAAGAAGGACGGCGCGGGAACGCTGGTGCCAATCAAAATCAGTGGCACGCGTGAAGCGCCGCAGTTTGGTGTCGATTTCAGCCGCGTGAGCATTAAAGGCACAAGACCTGAACGGCCGGACCAGAAGCAGCCGGACACGAAGGCGCCGGACGCAAAACAACCGTGACCGAGGTTTATTTCGAGCGGGCGGAGTAAGGCAAATTTTGTGCCGACCGCGAAACGCAGGGCGTCCTTCTATCACCATTGCGGTGTAAGAGCCTGCAAGCAGGCGCGGTAAGGGTTAAGTTTCTCCGCGACAGCATTTCAGCAGGCATCTCGAAATCTCCGAGGAAATTGCCATGCCGAACGCCAGTGTCAGAATGCCGTCAGTTTCAACACTCAACCTCCCCGCTGCCTCAAACAGGCTGGCTATCACTGTGTATGAAGGCACGGGCTGCGTTCCGATGCGTTGTCCGACGTTCACGGGTGCTGTTTTTACCACCACGATTGGTGGAGTGGCGGTGGATGATGGCGGCTCGATCATTATTAATGGTGTTCCGCACCCGGTGGACCCGTGGGGTTCCCTGACGGTGGCGCTGGTACGCTCCTCGCTTGTGACTGCGGGTTCCGCGGCGGCGGCTCCGCAACTGGCTGCGGCAGGACGCAGGCTGGCGGCAACTGCGGCACTGGAATCGATCCGCGCCGCGCTGCCGGCGATTGAAAAAGAGGCGGCTGGCGGCGAATAACATTGGATTTGCAAGCCTCGATGGACGAGGTGAAAGGGCCCGCTCGGCATACCAGCCGAGCGGACCCTTGCTTTTATGCGCTGCACAACAGTTACCGGAGTGTGAAGTTATCCTCAGGCAGCGGACGACTTTCAACTTGTATTGATGATCTATTCATAAATTGTTCGCAATAGCTGGCTACGGTTCAGCTATGAAAGTGAAATTATTATCTATTTTCTTTACCGTCATTTGCGTGGCGGTTTTTGGAGTGCCGGCTTGGGCGCAGTTTGACAACGGGAGCCTTGTTGGCACGGTGAAGGATGCCTCCGGCGCGGCAGTATCCGGAGCGAGTGTGACGGCGGCCAACGCCGCCACGGGCATTTCGGCCCACACGGTGACGAATAGCGCAGGCGATTATGAATTTCCCGATTTAAAAGTAGGCAGCTACTCGGTCACGGCCACCTCCGGCAGTTTTTCGCCCGCCGAAGCGCAGAATATCAATGTCTCTGTGGCCAGCCGCGTACGTATTGACCTGACCCTGAAGGTGGGCAGCACGGAGACAACGGTTGAGGTAGTGGGCCTGGAAGTTGCGCCCGAAACGGAAACCAGCGAACGCGGCCAGACGATCTCGAATTACCAGACGGCGAGCCTGCCGCTGGTGAGCCGCAACTATTCTGACCTGCTGGCACTGGTGCCCGGTTCGCGGCAGGCGCCCACAGCCGCAACGACAACCGCTGTCACCAGCCTGGTACGCGCAGGCGCGTACAACGTGAACGGCCAGCGGTCCATGTTCAACAACTTTCTGCTGGACGGCCTGGACAACAACGCCTACGGCGAGAGCAACCAGGGTTTTGACAACCAGATCATTCAGCCGCCGCCGGACTCCATCTCGCAGTTCCAGGTGGTGACGAATAACGAGAGCGCGGAATACGGACGCTCCTCCGGCGCAACGATCAACGTGGCAGGCCGCAGCGGCACAAACAAGTTTCATGCCACCCTGTACGAGTATCTCCGCAATACGGACCTGAACGCCTTTGGATTCATTCATCCCATCAGCGGCTCGCACGTCTTTCCCAAGCCTGGCTTTAACCGCAACCAGTTTGGAGCCAATTTCTCGGGCCCGGCGATCAAGAACAAGTTTTTCTGGTTCCTGGATTACGAGGGCTTCCGGCAGACGCTGACACCGACAGTAGTGTTGACGGTGCCGACCCAGAACGAAATCAACGGCATCCTGGCTGTTCCGGTACAGGACCCGTACACCGGCACGCAGTACGCGGCTGGCACGTCGATTCTCAGTTCGCCGAATATCAGCTCGGTAGCAAAACAGATTCTCACCTATTACGGCCAGCTTCCTTCGCAGTGCCTGACTGCGCCGGGTAACCCGGGCATCAATACGTCCACGGGCATTGCGGTGAACAACTGCGCGACGAACGCGTCGTTCACGGACAACGCCGACAAGGGCGATCTGCGCTTGGATTATCAGCAGAACGAGCGCAACTCGTGGTTCCTGCGCATCAGCGACCGCAAGGAGACGGGCATCAATTTCCGCACGCTTCCAGGCCCGCTCGATGGTCAGACCAATGGCCGCATCAAGATTCTGGATCAGCAGGTTGTGCTGGGCTATACCGGACTCTTCGGCAACAATAAGGTGCTCGACGCGCGGCTGGGCTTGAGCGGCACCCAGGCCGGCAAGTTCACGCTCTCGATTGGCGAGAACGACATTACGATTCCGGGCCTGCCGACGGATCCGACCGTGGCCGGCGGCATTCCTTCCATCGGCGTCAGCGGCGGTTTCAGCGGCTTTGGACGCCAGAGCACCAACCCCCAGTGGCAGAACCCCTCGCTGCTGGACCCCAAGGTGAACTTCACCTGGGTCAAGGGCAGGCACTCATTCAAGTTCGGATATGAGTACGAGAAGATCTGGATGGAAGTGCAGGACTCCAACCCGCTCTTCGGTTCGTTCAGCTTTGGCAAGGGATATAGCGCCGTCGGAACGACAGTCGCTGACAGTTACTGGGCGGACTTCCTCTTCGGCGCATCCAACAACTACGCGCTGGCCACCTACTTCAAGGCCCATCTGCTGGACAGCATGGATAACGTCTATGCGCAGGACGATTGGAAGGTTACGTCGAAGCTGACGCTGAACCTGGGTTTGCGCTGGGAGTATGGCGCGCCCTACTCGGAGAAGTACAACAATCTTTCGAACTGGGTTCCGGGATCGGTCTCCATGCTGACGCTTACGCCGGGCTACACGGGCGCCAGTTTATTCAGCCGTACAAAGGCGGCGGCGTCTACGGCAAAACGCTTGTGAATCCTGATCTGAACGACTTTGCCCCGCGCATCGGCCTGGCATGGCAGTTTCTGTCGCAGACGGTGCTGCGCGGCGGCTTTGGCATCAGCTATGCGCACTACACGCGCGCCGGTTCGGGCGATATTCTGCCCATCAATGCTCCCAACGCGCTGTTCGTCTCCGTCAATCAGCCAGGCACTGCAACCTCTACAGGCTACCGACCGGTGGACCAGGGCTACCCGACGGGGCTGGCGACGAACTTCTCGCCGGGCACCGACAATATCACGTATGTTCCCAAGAACACGCGCGACAGCTACGTGGAGAACTGGTACTTAAGCGTTCAGCGGCAGCTCAGCAAGAACGTTCTGGTTGACCTGGCTTACGTGGGCAATCACGGCCTGAAGCTGCAGGGCTTCTTTAACGCCAACCAGGGCAACCCGGCACTGGGCCTTGCGAACCCGCTCACCGATCAGGCTGCGGGCGCAGGCTTTGTGCGGCCTTATCCCACATGGGGTGGCGACGTGGGTACTACATTTACCTACGGCGACATTACCGAAGCCGGCAACGTCTTCTGGTCGCACTTTAACGCGCTGCAGCTCAAGTACGAGCAGCGGTTTGTCGAGGGGCTGACGCTGCTGAACTCATTTTCCTGGGAGCGCGCGGCAGACAACGCTTCGGCGTCTCTGGAAGGCAACACGCCCAGCCCGCAGGATGCCAACAATCTGGCCGCCGACTACAACCAGAGCGATTACAACCTGCCCGTGTCCAACGTAACCAGCCTTGTCTACGAGCTTCCCGTGGGCCATGGCCGCAAATATCTGGGCTCTGCCAATTCAGTAGTGGATGCGGTGCTGGGCGGCTGGCAGGTGAGCGCGGTCAACACGATGCAGGGCGGCACGCCGTATAACATCGGCTACACGCCGAACTCGGCGCAGGCGGTGAGCCCGCAGATATCGGCCACCTACCGCGGCGCCAACGAATACCGGCCAAACAGAGTTCCCTCGGTAGGCGTTAACAACTGCCATAGCGGCCGCTCGTGCATTCAGAAAGTGAGCGCGGTGAACGGCACTGTGCAGTATGTCAACCTGGCGGCATTCTCACTGCCGGCCATCAAGGATGCAAACGGCACCCCGCTGAATCCCTTCGGCGATGCGTCGCGCAACCCGGCCCGTACGCCCAACTTCTACGAGACTGACCTGGACTTCAACAAGAAATTCCACGTGACGGAACGGGTAGGTATGGAGTTCCGCGCCGAGCTGTACAACATCTTCAACCACACCAACCTCTACCTGCCCTCGAGCGGTTTGAGCGGCACGCAAGGCGGCCCAGCCACCGGCGGCGGTACGGTCTCCGGCACCTTTGAGCCGCGCCTTGTGCAGTTCGGACTGAAGGCCACCTTTTAGTGGTTAGTTGTTCGTGATCGGTGATTCGTAAAAGTATGGGCCCGGCCTCGCCGGGCCCATGCTTTTGCCCCTAAAGCTGTTGGAGATTGCGGAAAGTGATGAAGTGGCCGCTCTGCTGGGCAAGGTCCGAGAGGAACCAGCCGAGAATAAAAAGCGCGGCAATCGCGCCGAGTGACCAGAGATAGAGCCGCACAGGCGGCGTCTGCGAGAGAGCAAGGTCGCGATCGGGATTGGTGCGCGCGGGCACAAGAAAGAGTATTCCGCTGAGCAGGCAGATGCAGGCGGCAAAGGCCAGCCGCACCAGCGCAAATACCAGCCGCTCGCGCCAGTGCGTGCCGGGAAGAAAAAAGGTGTGAATGGCCGCATGGTACAGGCAGACTATGCATAGGAAGAAGGAAGTCGCTTTGGCGATATCCAGAAGCATGGCAGGCCACCGAAAATAGTTTAGTTCCGATTGCGATGGAATGGGAGTATCTGTTCGCTTGTTTCGCGATTAGACTCGTAACTGACTTTTTACCCCTACACGAAGGCTCTGACGAAGGAGAGGCACCCCGATGTTTCCCTACGATGCCGCGCTCGAAACAGTACTACAAACGACGCCGAACTCCATTGCAGATGTGTTGGGCCTGATGAAGACCATCGATTCGATTTGCGCGGCGAGTGATGGCTTGCGGTGGTTTAACTGGCTGTACATGCAGGTGACGCAGGCGGTGGAGCAGGATGTCGCAGCTGGGGGATTCAGCGATGCGGCGTGGCTGACTGCGCTGGATGTTGCATTTGCGACGTACTATTTTGACGCGCTGCGTGACTACCTGAGCGGGGCATCGTGCCCGGGATGCTGGGCAGCGGTGTTTGCAGTGCGTGACCAGGCTCCAATTGCACGGATTCAATTTGCATTGGCTGGCATGAATGCGCATATCAATCACGATCTTCCCCAGGCCATTGTGCAGACCTGCCGCAGCACAAACATAACGCCGAAACATGGCACACCGCAGTATGCGGATTACACGTCATTGAACACATCGATGGATGCGCTGGTAGAAACAGCAAAGCAGACACTGGATGTGCGGTTGCCGGGTGACGCGCTGCCTCCGGTTACGCACCTGGAAGACACGATTGCTGCGTGGAACCTGGCTGCCGCGCGGGAAAGCGCATGGCTGGCTGCGGAGGCGTTATGGCAGGAGGATGCACTGATTGCCGCAGTTCATCTGAGAATCCTGGATGGATTGACGACAGTAATCAGCAAGACCCTGCTTGTGCCGGTGCCGTGAAAGGCGTAGGTTGGCGTGTTTCGGATTGTTGAGATACAAGCTCAATCTGGCGTATCTGCGGCTGAATTGTGTACGTTTACATTGGAGGAAAGCATGAAAAGTTTCGCGGGACGATTGGGCTGGATGGTTTGTCTATGCCTCATGCTGGCGCAAGGTGCAGCGGCTCAGGAGACATCGGCGCGCTGGAGCGAGGCCGATGCCAATGCCTGGTATGCTCGGCAGCCGTGGCTGGTGGGCGCGAATTTTCTGCCTTCCACTACGATCAACGAGCTGGAGATGTGGCAGCCGGATACCTTTGACGCGCCGACGATTGACCGCGAGCTGGGCTGGGCTGAGGGCATCGGCATGAACACCATGCGCGTCTTTCTGCACAACCTGCTATGGGAGCAGGACCCTGCGGGCTTTAAGAAGCGGATGGATGTGTTTCTGACCATCGCGGCGAAGCACCATATCCGTCCGGTTTTTGTGCTCTTTGATTCTTGCTGGGATCCGAATCCCAAGCTGGGCCCACAGCATCCGCCGATCCCCGGCGTGCATAACTCCGGCTGGGTGCAGGCGCCGGGCAACGATATTCTGCGCGATCCGGCACAGTATCCGCGCCTCGAAAAATATGTAAAGGGCGTGGTGGGAGCCTTTGCCAACGATGACCGTGTGCTGGCATGGGATCTGTGGAATGAGCCGGACAACGGGAACGACAGTTCCTACGGCAAGAACGAAGGCCACACCAAGGAGCAGCTTGTGCGGGCGCTGCTGCCGCAGGTCTTTGCATGGGCGCGCAGTGCGCATCCGCGCCAGCCGCTGACCAGCGGCATCTGGCAGGGTGACTGGAGCTCACTGGACAAGATGTCGCTTATGTCGCAGGTACAGATTGAGCAGTCGGATGTGATCAGCTTTCACAACTACGGCTGGCCGGAGGATTTTGAGGCGCATGTGAAGATGCTGGAGCAGTTTCACCGGCCGCTGATCTGCACCGAATACATGGCGCGCGGCGCGGGCAGCACCTTTGACACGATTCTCCCGATTGCAAAGGAGCATCATGTGGCGGCCATCAACTGGGGACTGGTGGTGGGCAAGAGCCAGACGAATCTCCCTTGGGACTCCTGGCAGAGACCGTATGTGAATATCCAGCCGACCATCTGGTTTCACGACGTGTTTTATGCCGATGGGCGGCCCTACCGGCAGCACGAGGCAGATTTGATTCGGCAGTTGACGGGCAGGCCGTAAAGATTTTTCTGGACCCAAAGATTTTTGTGGAATTGCCCGGCGGCATGGGCCTACAGTCTGAGTTATGACTACCAGTAGCCGCCGATCTTTCCTGCGCAGCACCGCCGCATTGGCGGGCGCGTTTTCTTCGAGCAGCCTCTTCCTTGAGGCGCATGCCGCTGAGTTAGCCTCGGCGTCGTCCGCTATTAGTGGCCTGAGCCACGCGGACGCCGCGCAGAATGAAGACTACTGGAGCGTGATTCAGCGGGCGTATTCGGTGGACCCGAACCTGATCAATCTCAACAATGGCGGCGTCTCGCCCGCGCCAGTGGTGGTGCAGCAGGCCGTGGAGCGTTACAACCAGCTTGCCAACGAGGGGCCGTCCTACTACATGTGGCGCATCATGGATCAGGGCCGAGAGCCGCTGCGTGAGAAGCTGGCGCACCTGGCTGGGGCTGATCCGAACGAAGTTGCCATTAACCGGAATTCGACCGAAGCGCTGAACACTGTCATTTATGGAATGGACCTGAAGGCCGGTGACGAAGTCATTGGCACCAAGCAGGACTATCCCAACATGATTAACGCCTACAAACAGCGAGCCATGCGCGATGGGATCGTCTACAAGCAGATCAGCTTCGATTTTCCGATCGAAGATGACGAGGTCATCGTGAAGGCCTACGAGCAGGCCATCACGCCCCGCACCAAGCTCATCCACGTAACGCACATGGTCAATTGGGTTGGGCAGACGATGCCCGTGGCAAAGATCAGCGCCATGGCGCATGCGCGAAATATAGAAGTGATTTGCGATGGCGCGCACTCTTTCGGGCTGATGGACTTCAAGGTTCCCGATCTTGGCTGTGATTACTTCGGCACCAGCCTGCACAAGTTTCTTTCCGCGCCCATCGGCACGGGAATGTTGTGGATCCGCAAGGACAAGATCGAAAAGATTTACCCGCTCACCTGCAACGACCACCCGCACAGCACAGACATTCGCAAGTTCGAAAGCCTTGGCACGCGCAGCTTTCCACTGGAGCAGGGCATTGGCGAGGCGATCAACTTCCACATGGGCATTGGGCCCAAACGCAAGGAAGAGCGCATTCGCTATCTCAAGAACTACTGGGCCAGCCAGGCGCGCGAGGCGAAGAAGGTGAAGCTGCATACTTCGCTCGATGCGCGCTACTCATGCGCCATCTGCGGCGTCAGCATTGACGGCATGACGCCCGGCGAGCTCGACAGCGCGCTCTTCAACCAGTACAAGATTCACACCGTGGGCATTGTGTGGGAGAACATCAGCTGCGTGCGCGTTACGCCGCATGTGTATACATCGATTGCTGATCTCGACAAACTCGTCGGCGCGATTCACACGCTGTCTGCTTGAGGAGCCACATGAACCTCGAATTTTTCTTCAGAATATTAGGAGGGGTATGGCTGGTGGGAGAAGTTCTCATCGCCATCCTCACCTATACACGACAAGGGAAAGGCAAGATATCAGACCGTGGAACGCAAATCCTTCTCTGGATCGTGATCGTTGGATCTAGCTTGATAGACGGATGGATGCACAAGTTTTTCCCTTCCGATATGCCAGGACGAAATAGCTGGTTGCTGCCGGGGGCTCTGGGAATTCTGATTCTCGGTTTGGTCATTCGCGCCGTAGCAATCATTACGCTGGGCAAAGCCTTCAGCGCCAATGTTGCAATGCGTGAGGGGCAGGAGCTACAGCGAAGAGGGCTTTATCGCCTCGTCCGTCACCCCTCTTATCTCGGCCTGGAGCTGATTCTGCTGGCCTATGCCCTACATACCCGCACATGGGCGTGCTTCGCTGTTTTCTTCGTTCCAACGACTCTGGCGCTCTTATATCGCATTCATGTTGAAGAGATAGCCCTCCGCAATGCTTTTGGAGCCGATTACGAAGACTATAGCCGTAGTACGAAGCGGCTTATTCCGGGCATCTATTGAGCGTATTCGCATATCCAGGGCGATCATCAGGATGTGGCGCAGTCATAATTTTCTGCCATGGACCAACTCGCTCGTTTGCGCACCCTCAGAGGTCCAGCTTTAACACGCAACCTATAGAATTGAATCTGGCTACTGCCGCTGAGAGAGCACGATGAGCGAGTTTCCCCATGCCATGCTACGAGAGATTTATGAGCAGCCTGAAGCTATCGGGCGCACGCTCGATCTGTATCTTGAGGGCGACAAGCTCAAGACTGAGGCATTTGGGGCCATTGCCCAGTGGTTGAATCCGCGCGGCGAAGTGCTGATTGCCGCCTCTGGCTCAAGCCGCCATGCGGGCCTGGCGGCCGAGATACTGCTTGAAGACCTCTGTGGTTTGGCCGTGGACGTGGAATACGCCAGCGAGTGGGGCACGCGCGTAAACGCAAACCCGCGACGGCCTTCTGTGCTGGTGATATCGCAGTCGGGCGAAACGTCGGACACGCTTGCCGCACTGCGCGTGGCGCGCGAGGCCGGTGAGCCGACGCTGGCGATTGCCAACGTGCCGGGAAGTTCCATGCTGCGTGAGGCCGCTGCCGCCATGCCGCTGGCCGCGGGCAAAGAGCTGGCGATTCCGGCCACAAAGAGCTTCACGGGGCAGTTAACTGCGCTCTATCTGCTCGCGCTGTATGAGGCCGAGCGGCTTGGAGTGATGGATGCCGCGCAGATTTCTTCCAGCATTCGCGAGCTGCGCGCTCTGCCAGGGCAGATCGCTCGCCAGCTCGATGGCTGGCGCGATACGGCGAAGACTCTGGCCCGCAAATATGCGGATGCGAATACCTTCCTCTACCTTGGCCGTGGTATTCACTATGCCATTGCTCGCGAAGGCGCACTGAAGATGAAGGAATCGAGCTATGTGCATGCCGAAGGCTATCCCACCGGCGAGCTGAAGCACGGGCCTAATGCGCTCGTTGGCGACCACGTTCCGCTCGTGGTGCTGGCCACGGTGGATAGCGGGCTTGAAGACTCGGTGCTTCGCTACGAGAAGACGGTGCAGCTGCTCGAAGACATGAAGAAGCAGGGCGCACGCGTGATTGCGATTGCCAATACCGGCGATACACGCATTGCCGCGCTGGCCACGGATGTTATCGAGGTTGAGCCGACGGGCGAGTATCTGCTTCCGATTGCCGAAGTGATTCCAATGCAGCTTTTCAGCTACTTCATGGCGCTCGAACATGGCGTGGATGTGGACAAGCCGCGCAATCTATCGAAGGCCGTCATCGAAGTTTAGTTAGAGTCCGCGCTTTGCACGGAACTGGCGCACTACGTCGCCGGGATCGCGGTGCTGGCCATCGATGGCTTCATTCATGGTGCGCATATCTTCGGCAGTGATTTTGCCAGCCAGTACATCAAGGGCTTGCTGCATCTGCGGCCAGCGCTGCAGCGCAGCCTGACGTACCAGAGGCACCGCTTGATATGGCGGAAAATAATGGCGGTCGTCTTGAAGCGCTGTAAGACCGAACGCCTGAATCGGGCCGTCCGTTGAATTGCCAGCAATCATATCCACCTGATGTGCATTGAGCGCGCGATACAGCAGTCCCAGATCCATCGTGCGCGGCGGCGCTGCGAACTTGAGCCCATACGCCTGACTCAGGCCCGGCAGGCCATCGGGCCTTTGCTGAAATTCATACCCAACGCCCAGTTGCCATTTTGGCGTGTACGGCGCTGCGTGGCTCAGCATGGTCAGATGCAGTTGCCGCGAATCCTCACCACGAATCACCATCGCGAATGTGTTCTCAAATCCAAGTGGTGCGGCAACGGTGACGCCGTAGCGCGAAGCATAAAGGCTGCGCACCGTATCGAGAACACCCTGCGGGTTGCGATCCACGGGCTGCTTGAGGATGGCCGTGAGCGCGGTGCCGGTGTATTCCACATACGCGTCAATGCGGCCTGAAACCAGCGCCTGGTGGCATATGTAGCTGCCTGCGAGATAAAAACGGCGCTCCACCTTGAGATTTGATTTTGCCTCAATCTCCTGCGCCAGCAATTCACCAAGAACGACCTGCTCGGTGAAGTTCTTTGCGCCGATGACGGGATGATCTGCGCGTGGAGGTTCGCATGCTGTGAGCGCAATCATTAAACAGCACATCAGTGTGTTTTGTAGAAATTGACGCAAGTTTGGATGACTCCGGCTATGTGATCAAGTCAGGTTGAACATTACCCATTTGCCCGCGTTGCGCACAATCAAAGATTCCGAAATCGAATAAGGTTCGGTGCGGCATAACTCTTGTGATTTTGCGCGCATCCCTGAAAGGCCCTCCTCTGATTCCGACCCAGTAAACATAAGCACATCACGAGTCGGCACGGTCGCAACTATGTTACCGGAAACCATATCCGCAACCTGCTCCCAGATGTTGTTGAAAAGAAGCAAGCTTGCTACATAGTCGGCCCCTGCCGTCAATAAATACCAGGGGCCACCTCCGTGGCATTCTGCAGCAGGCAAAATTCTACTCAGGTTCTCCACTGCAAGATTACGAAGCTCGTCTTCTTCGAGTCCAACCGCTGTTATGGATTCGAGCGATAAGGTCTTAATTGTTTCCGGCTCATCTACTGCATAAACAATCCAAAGATCACCGCAAAGATGCTCCGCCATGGTGTTTCCGTTTCCAGGAATCTTTTTCGCGTACTCAGAGTCTTTGATCATCGCCACTATGTTCTGCTTTTCAATGGGCGGATCTGACTTTCCGATATTCTGGACCATTCGCACATGCTTCTTGATTAACTCGGCGCGATCTTCGCCTCCATCCGAGTATTTGAGCCATAAGTTATCCAGGTATGAGAAGGACTCTTTTCCCACTGAATTCACGATTCGAATAACTGACTCGCCCGAAAATTCAATTGTGGAATCAGGCATATTCTCTTGTAATAACTTCACATAGAGAAGGAAGAATATGTCTTTGGTGCATTCTTGTTCAGTGAGCCGTTCTAATGTTGAAGGTTCTGAGTCGGGGCGCTCTATATTAATTTTTGAATCAAAAGGCCAGAATTTCATCGTTTCACCGTTAAGAGTCTTTCAAAAATCCCAAGTACAGCATCCGCTACCAGCGCCAGTCCTGCAGCCGGAATGGCTCCTGCAAGCACCAGTCGATTGTCGACAGAGGCCACGCCGCGGAAGATCAGCTCCCCAAGTCCGCCTGCGCCCACAGCTGCTGCAATTGTGGCAATGCCGATGCATGTGACCGTGGCCGTGCGAAGGCCGGTGAGAATGAACGATGCCGCCAGAGGGAGCTCCACTTTGAAGAGACGCTGCGTACCGGTCAAACCCATGGCGCGCGCCACATCCATTACCGCAGGATCAATGCCGCGGATGCCTGCGTACGTATTGCGGAGAATCGGCAACAGCGCGTATGCCGTGAGCGCCACAATTGCGATGCGCGCCGCGCGGTCTCCGAGCCATGGAAGCGGCAGCAAAAATCCAAACATCGCGAGCGATGGAATGGTTTGCAGAATATTTGCCAAACCGATGACAGGCCGCGCCCATGCTGGCGAGCGCGTGAGCCATACTCCTACAGGTACCGCAATGGCCGCAGCAAAAAGCATGGCGGCTGCGGTCAGCCAGAGATGCTCGATGGTGAGCGAGAGGATCGTTGCGCCGTTCTGCTGAAGAAAGGACGAACTCATGCGCTTCTCCCATGAGCAGCGTTGCCCACTCCACGACGAAAGGCATGTAGATAGGCTTGCACTTCCGGCATTGTGGATTGCATGAATGCTTCCGGCGCGAGATCGGCAATCACTTTGCCGCTGCTTAACAGCACAATGCGATCGGCGAGATACAGTGCCTCGTCCAGATCATGCGTAACAAGCACGACAGTTTTCTGCATACGCGCCATCAGATCGCGCATCATCTCCTGCATCTCCGCCCGCGTGAGCGGGTCCAGCGCGCCGAAAGGCTCATCCATGAGCAGTACCTTCGGTTCCGCTGCAAGCGCGCGCGCCACACCTACGCGCTGACGCTGCCCGCCGGAAAGCTGATGCGGATAGCGACTGCTGAATGTCGTTGGATCGAGCCCGACTGTTTCCAGCAGTGCGTGACTTCGTTGGACGCGCTCCGCTCGCGAATGCCCCTCCGCTTCAAGAACAAGGCCGACGTTGCGCTCAACGGTGAAGTGCGGAAAGAGCCCAGACTCCTGAATCACGTAGCCAATGCCGCGGCGCAGCGCAATCAGGTCTGTATCGCGCACACTCTTGCCGCTTACCAGCACATCACCGCCGGTTGCCTCCACCATGCGATTCACCGTACGCAGCAGCGTGGTCTTGCCGGAACCGCTGCGACCCAGGATCGCGGTTGTGGTTCCGGCTTCGAGCGCGAGCGAGATGCCGTCCAGCAGCAGCCTGCCCTGCCGCGTGGCAAAGAAGAGATTCCGGAACTCGATCGCAGTGCTCATAGCCTCGCCACTTAGTGTACGCGGGCTTCGAGAGCGATCAGGCTGCGCCGCTCAGGCGGATTCAAGAATCACGTTCGAATACTGCGCCGTGCCCGCCGTGCGAATCAGTCCAATCGCCGCAGGCACACGCAGCTTGAATTCGATATGCGGTTCAAATTCAATGGACGGCAAAGCGCTCGCAAATTTTTGAACCAACTCTGGCGGATTATGCTCGCGGAACTCTGCTGCCATCCATGCCTTGCCTATGATGAAGTTCGGCGCAAGGGCCTCAAGCACCTGCAACACCGTCGGCAAATCGTCCACCAGCGTAATGTCCACTGTCTCAATCTGCGGCCAGAAGGGAAACCCGCGGTCCGCAATGACCAGCGCGTTGGTATGCCGCACGCGGCTCAGCAGGGAGTTGATCCGCGGGTTCAGAATTCCTGTACGAAGCATTGCTGTCCTTTCGCGTTATGCCTGCGCTGTTTCCTGCCTTGTTCGATTGCGCAGCGAACCTATGCCATCAATTTCGATGACCATCTCTTCGCCATCGCGCAGCCAGCGCTGCGGCGTGCGGCCTAGACCCACTCCCGGCGGCGTCCCGGTGCTGATAACATCGCCTGCTTCCAATGGGACAATGCTCGAAATGTATGCAATCAGTTCAGGAATGTGAAAGATCAGGTCCCGCGTGTTTGCATTCTGCATTACTTCGCCACTCAGTGTTAGCCGAATGCCAAGCGCATGCGGATCAGCGATCTCTTCGCGCGTGACAATCACCGGTCCCATCGGCGTAAACGTGGGAAAGCTTTTGCCCAGCGTCCATTGCGATGTAGCAAGCTGCACATCGCGCGCACTTACGTCATTCACAATTGTGTAGCCAAAGACATGCTGCTCCCAGTCTTCCGGCTTGATGCGAAATCCTGGCTTGCCAATCACCACCGCCAGCTCCGCCTCGTAGTCCGTCTGCGTTGCATTCGCAGGTAACACCACATCAGCATCCGGACCACAGATCGACGACGTTAGCTTCAGAAACACGGTCGGCACAGCCTGCACTGCCATCTTCGATTCTGCAGCATGCTCGCGGTAGTTGAGGCCGATGCCAAAGATCCTCGGCGGATGCAGCAACGGCGCAAGCAGGGTCACCTCGCTCAACAGTATCGTCGTGCCGTCAAACTTCGGCTCCGCGTTGCCGCTTGCAATGAGCGCAAGCGCATCGTCTCCGCCGGAGCGGATCAGCGGCTTGATCCTCTCGCCCTCGATCACTCCACTCCGCACCTCGCCGTTATGCCGAAATGTGATCAGCTTCACTCGCTTCTCCCTTCCACTCCGCGCCTTCCGGATAGGCGAATCTTTCCAGTGACTCCTTGAGAACGTCGCCGTTGTATCCCGGCGCCTTCGGCAGCATGTAGCGGCCTCTGCGAATCACAACCGGATTCACAAAATGCTCATGCAGGTGGTCCACAAACTCCAGCACACGATTCTCCAGCGTTGCTGAAACGCCGAGATAGTCAAAGATCGCCAGGTGCTGCACAAACTCGCATAGGCCCACGCCACCTGCATGCGGACACACCGGAACGCCAAACTTGGCGGCCATCAGAATGATTGCCAGGTTCTCGTTGATGCCCGCCACGCGGCAGCTATCAATCTGGCACACGTCAATCGCGCCCGCTTGCAGTAGCTGCTTGAACATCACCGCATTGTGGCAGTGCTCGCCGGTGGCAATGCGTACCGGCGCGGCTTCACGCCGAATCCGTGCGTGGCCCAGGATGTCATCGGGGCTGGTCGGCTCCTCCATCCACCATGGGTCAAGCTCGCTCAGCTGCCGCGTGCGGCGAATCGCTTCTTCGACTCCCCACTTCTGGTTCGCGTCCACCATGATGCGGTTCTGCGGGCCAATCTCCTCGCGCACAATGCGCCCGCGCCGCAGATCGTCTTCCGGCTCGCCGCCCACTTTCAGCTTAAAATGCGTCCATCCATCGGCAAGCGCCTCATGGCACAGCCTGCGAATCTTCTCTTCGCTGTAGCCGAACCAGCCCACAGAAGTCGTATATGCGGGGTAGCCGTTTTCTTCGAGAAATGCAATCCGCTCCGCTTGTCCCTGCTTTGCCTTGCGCAGAATTCCCAATGCTTCGTCGGGCGAGAGCGCGTCGGCAATATAGCGAAAATCAATCGCCGCCACAATCTGCTCCGGCGTCATATCCGCCAGCAGCCGCCATACCGGCTTGACCTCTGCTTTAGCGTACAGGTCCCACACGGCATTCAACACCGCGGCCACAGCCAGGTGAATCACACCCTTCTCCGGTCCCAGCCAGCGGAACTGCGTATCGCCAATAAGCCTGCGGTAAAAGCCGTTCATGTCTGCGGTAATTGAATCGAGGGTCCGCCCAACGGCAAAGCGCGAAAGATGCTTGAGCGCGGCGGTCACAAGTTCCGTGCCACGACCCAGCGTAAAGGTCAGTCCGTGACCCTCAAGCTCTGAGTCCGTCTCCAGCACGCAGTAAGCCGCCGAATAATCGGGGTCAGTATTCACCGCATCGGAGCCAATCTGCTCGCGCGATGTGGGAAAGCGCAGATCGACGATGCGAGCCCCGGTGATGGTAATCGATTTCAAAAAGCTCTCCTCAGATTGGCTTGCAGGCTATCGAACGAAGTCTACCGTGTTTGAGCAGATCATGTCAGTTGGCATCACTCTCATTTGACAAGCTCCAAACTTCGCTTTACAACTCAATCGAAGCCGCGCTGAAATCGAGTCGAGGAGCATGCGAGTGTTCAGTCTAACGGGAAGGCGGGTCGTGGTCACCGGCGCCGCCAGTGGAATCGGACTTGCCATTGCCAGGCTCTTTGCTTCTTCCGGAGCCTCGGTTGCGCTCATGGATCTCAACGCTGAAAAAGTTGCCGAAGCCGCTGAATCCATCGCTGCAGACGGCGCCGTCGCTGTGGGCATTGCCTGCGATGTCTCGAACCCGGAAAGCGTCGAGCAGGCTTTTGCGCAGGTGTCGCAGCTTCTCGGCGCTCCCGCGGACACGCTCGTCAACTCGGCAGGAATTGCGCACATCGGCACAATAGTCACCACCACGCCTGCCGATCTCGACCGCCTCTACAACGTCAATATTCGCGGAACCTACCTCACCATGCAGGCTGCGCTTAAGCCCATGCTTGCCGCCGGCCGCGGCGTCATTGTGAATATGGCTTCCATTGCCGGCAGCTCCGGCATTCCGGACCGCTTTGCCTACTCCATGACCAAGGGTGCGGTCCGCTCTATGACTCTCTCGGTCGCCCGCGATACCATTGCGCAGGGCATCCGCTGCAACTGCATCTCACCGGCACGTGTGCACACGCCCTTTGTCGATGGCTACCTGGCGAAGAATTATCCCGGTCATGAAGCCGAGCAAATGAAGGTTCTGGCCGCTGCGCAGCCCATCGGCCGCATGGGAGAACCGGACGAAATCGCACAGTTCGCGCTATATCTCGCCTCTGACGAGGCTGGCTTTATTACCGGCCAGGACTACTACATCGACGGCGGCTTCATGAACCTGCGCTGAACACTCGCGCAGGCAAAAATTATATTTAAACCAGGAGCGACTGTGGACCTCGGACTGGAAGGGCATCTCATTCTCGTCACCGGCGGCGGAGCGGGCATTGGCGCGGCCATCACGCGCGCCTGCCTTGCCGAGGGTACGCGTGTCGTCTCACTCGGCCGGATCTCGGAACATGTTCGCCAGTTTCGGGCTGAGCTTCACGCCGCGGGCAGTCCTTGTGAATTCGTTCACGCAGAGTTGGCGGACACAACGCAATGCCGCCGCGCGGTTGAGCACATTCAAGAGAAATACGGCCGCCTTGATGGGCTGGTGAACAACGCCGGAACCAATGACGGTATCAGCCTGGAACATGGCAGCCCAGACCGCTTTACTGAAAGCCTCCGCCACAACCTGCTGCACTACTATGCGCTGGCGCACTATGCGCTTCCGCTGCTTAAAGCCCACAAGGGCGCAATCGTCAACATCAGCTCCAAGGTGGCACTCACGGGCCAGGGGGGCACCAGCGCCTATGCCGCCGCCAAGGGCGCACAGCTTGCCCTTACGCGTGAGTGGGCCGTGGAACTCTTACCCTTTGGCATTCGGGTCAACTGCGTTTTGCCGGCGGAGGTTATGACTCCACAATACCGCCAGTGGGTCAGCACACAACCTGACCCCGAGGCTGCGCTCAAGCGCATCGCGGAGCGCATTCCACTCGGCCATCGCATGACGGACGCGGCAGAAATTGCCGCCATGACCGTCTTTCTCCTTTCGCCCACGCAATCCGGACACACCACCGGCCAGCAGCTCGTTGTCGATGGCGGCTATACGCATCTCGACCGCGCCATCACTTAACCGTTTGTCATCGCAGAGTGTGTTACTCTGCCCTTCCGTGAGGAGGATATGGGAATGCGTTCCACGAAAACTCTCGCGATTCTTTTTCTGCTTGCTGGGTTCGCCGGATCGGTCGCGGCACAGCAGCCAGGCCAGCCGCAGTTCAAGATCGACTCCACCAACCGCACTCTCTCCGTCTCCGCGTCAGAGACTGTCTCGGTCGAGCCGGAAGTGGCGATTCTGCATATCGGCTTCTCCACGCAGCCCAATGATGCAAAGGCGGCCTATGCCGAGGGCGCGCGTACATCCAACGCCATCATCGATGCCGTAAAGCAGGCCGGAGTTCCGGAGACCGACATTCGCAGCGAGCGCCAGTATCTTGACCGCGACTGGAGCACCAAGCAGCACAAGTACAGGCTCACGCAGCAGTGGACGGTGCGGGTCGCTCCCGAACGCGCCGCCGAGGTTCTCGACATCGCCATCAATGCCGGAGCCACTTCGAGCGGCGAGATCGAGTGGACTGTGAAGGACGAGAAGGCGCTGGAAAAGGACGCGCTCAACAAAGCTGCCGAGCGCTCCCGGGAAAATGCCGCCGTGCTGGCCAAAGGCATGAATGTCCGCCTCGGCAATCTCATCTATGTCACCAATGAGCTGAGTGGCGGCGGCGGGATTCGCCCTCGCGTCATGGCGTTGAACGGCATGGTTTCGGACAAGGTCGCAGCTCCGCCGCTTGCCATTGAACCGCATAAGGTCAGCCGCACAGCCACCGTCTACGCCGTCTTTGCTATCGAGTAGAAATCCATCATGTCTAAGTTGTTGCTCTGCCATTCCAAGAGGAAAGTTTGATGATGCGTGTCAAAAAAGCCATTCCAATTTTGTTGCTTGTTGCCGGATTCATAGGAGTTGCGCCGGCGCAGAACATTCAAGTCAATCGCGACAATAAGACCATTACCATCAACACCTCTGACGAGGCGATTGCCACTGCAGATATTGCCGCTGTGGCCATCGGGTTTCAGATTTATGGAGCGGATTCGCAAAGCACCTATGCGGATGGCGGTAAGCTCTCGCACGGAATCATGGATGCCATGCGGAAGCTCGGCGTAAAAGACGAAAACATTGAAAGCGCAGGGCAGGGCCTGGAACACAACTCGAACTTTGATGACAAAACTCCGGCGGATGAGCGTACGAAGAAGCAGTTCATGTTTCATCAGTCGTGGATCATCTCCGTTCCGCCAGCTAACTCAGCAGAAGTGATTCGCGTAGCCATCGCCGCTGGAGCCAATGAAAGCGGAGGAATCGAGTGGCGTTTCGCAGACAGAAAATCACTACAGGCAAAGGCCGCAGCAAATGCGCTTGTTAAGGCTCGGGCCGTGGCCGCTGAGATGGCTGACGGTCTACACGTAAAACTTGGCGCACTCATCTATGCCAGCAACGAAATGCCCAGGGTTGCAATGTTCCGCCGGATGGGGGTTATGAATACGGAGAGCGCGTCCGTCGCCGCTGCCTCTCCTCAAGTGCCTGCCGCTCCCTTGGAAATCCGTCCGCAGACCATCCGTGAAGAAGCCACCGTCTACGCCGTCTTCGCCATCGAATAGAAATCCCCGAATCCATCTCCTGTGCAGCGCATCTTAAAATAGTCGTTGGAACGATAATCTTCGCCCGAACCTCTCCCGAAGGAGCCGCATGTCTCACTCCACCCCACGCCAGCCTTCCATCTTCCTGCCCCACGGTGGCGGGCCGTGTTTTTTTATGGACTGGACATGGGGGCCGGCGGACACCTGGCACGCAACAGAGCGCTTTCTTGCCGGCCTTGCCGCCACACTTGCACCACCACGGGCTTTGCTCGTCATCAGCAGCCACTGGGAGGAGGCCGCCTTCACTATGAGCACGGCGGCCCATCCTGAGCTGATCTTCGATTACAGCGGCTTTCCCACACACACCTACAAGCTCACCTGGCCCGCGCCGGGCGACCCCGAGCTTGCGAGCCAGGTACGGGCGCTGCTCAAAGACGCAGGCCTACCCGCTGCCGAAAGCTCCACGCGCGGCTATGACCACGGCGTATTTGTGCCGCTCAAGGTCGCATTCCCCCAGGCGCAGATTCCCGTCGTCACGCTTTCATTGGCGTCTTCGCTTGACCCGGCTCTCCACATCGCCGCCGGCCGCGCACTCGCCCCTCTGCGCGACGAAGGCGTGTTGATCGTCGGCAGCGGCATGAGCTTCCATAACCTGCGCGCTTATATGCATCCGGAGACCCGGGATCGCGCCCGCGCCTTTGACCACTGGCTCACGGAAGCCGTCGAGCAGCCGGAGCCTATCCGCTCAACGCAACTCGCCAACTGGCGCACCGCACCTAACGCCGCCTTCGCGCATCCTCGTGAGGAGCATCTGATTCCGCTCATGGTGGCTGCCGGTGCAGGAGGAGACGTACCCGGCAAACGCATCTTCAGCGACGAGCCGATGGGCGCTGCGATCAGCGCCTACCGCTTCGACGGCTGAACTGACCTCAGCCCAGCAACTCCTCAATTTCCTCACGCAGCTTCCCAGGATCCACATTCGGTCCATGTCGGCTCACCACGTGTCCGCTTCGCCCAATCAAAAATTTCGTGAAATTCCAGGGAATCCGTCCGATGCCGAAGAGGCCCGGTTTCTCGTGCTTCAGCCACTTGTAAAGAGGATGCGCGCCTGCGCCATTGACATCAACTTTGGCGAACATGGGAAAGCTCACCCCATAATTCCGTTCGCAAAATGATGCAATCTCTTCCGCTCTGCCCGGCTCCTGCTTGCCAAACTGGTTGCAGGGAAAGCCCAGCACCTCAAATGTTCGGGCGTTGTATTGGCTGTACAGCTCTTCCAGAGCCGCATACTGCGGCGTAAAGCCGCAATGCGAGGCCGTGTTGACCACCAGCAGCACATGGCCGCGAAAATACTCCAGGCTCAGCGGCTGCCCGTCCAGCAGCTCGGCAGAAAACTCGTAAATCGAGCCGTCATCTTCCATCGCCAACTATTATGGACGCCTTCAAGGCGCAGGTCGATAGATTTGCGATGCCCTGTTTGCGGTCGCTGCGTCTAACCGCAAGCAGCAGAAACTATCACAGTGCCGGAGCGGGCCATCCGCCTCTTCCGGCCGGTTTCGCTCCGGTAGACTAGGAGGGTTGGCTTTGTCATTCCTCCCATGCGGTTTGGGCAGGGGGACCGCCGTCCAATATAATCGTCTTTCCGCCTGCGGCCGGACAGAATTTTTGTTTCGTAATGAGGGTGTGCTTATTTTTCCCGTGAAATTGAACTTAGGAACGCAAGACGACGGCATGTGCTCGCCGCAGGGTCCGGGCCCGGTTTCCTTCCCGGTCTCGCATCCGGTGCAGAACCTGCACATCTCCTTTTCTACCCGCGTCGCATGCCGCCTCACGGCGCGCCTGCTCGCGCTCATTCTTCTCGTTTTTGCCGTTGGGGCCGTTTTCGCGCAGAGCACCGGCCAGACCGTCGAACAGATTCGCGTCATCGGTAACCGTCGTATCCCCAAGGAGACGGTTCTCGCACGCCTCTTTACCCACGTCGGCGATCAGTACGACCCTGTCTCCATTGAGCGTGACTTCAATTCGCTTTGGAATACCGGCTACTTTGAAAACCTCCGCATTGAGCGCGAGGATTCCGAGAAGGGCGTCATCCTGAACGTCTACGTGCAGGAAAAGCCCACCATCCGCGAAATCAACTACAAGGGCAACAACTCCGTCTCGAACTCCGACATTCTGGACCGCTTCAAGAAGGAAAAGGTCTCGCTTTCGGTGGAAAGTCAGTATGACCCCACCAAGATCAAGCGCGCTGAGGCGGTTATCCGGGCGCTGCTCGCCGAGCACGGCCACCAGTTTGCGACCATCAAGACGGAAGTGAAGAACATTCCGCCGGCCTCTGTACAGGTCAACTTCAATATCAAGGAAGGCCCCACGGTCAAAGTCGGCCAGATCCGCTTTACCGGCAACACGCACGTCAGCTCGCTGCTGCTGCGTCGCGCCATGGCTAACCTCAAGCCGGTCGGCATTCCTTACTCCATCTTTCTTGAAAACCTCTTCCCCAAGACCTTCGACTCCTCCAAGCTTGAAGAAGACTCCGAGCGCGTTCGCCAGGCATACCGCGACAAAGGCTACGCCAATGCCGCCGTTGAAGAGCCGCACACGCAGATACGCGACGAAGGCGGCCTGAACCTCTTCACCTTCCGCCCCAACAAGGGCAAGCGTGTCGACATCCTCATGCCCATCGAGGAAGGCGCGCGCTACCGGCTCGGCTCCATCACCTTTACAGGCAACAAGGCTGTCAGCAACACCAAAGCGCTCCGCTCCACCTTCGCCATCAAGGACGGAGACTGGTTCAGCGCCACGGTCATGCAAAAAGGCCTCGAGAACCTGAAGAAGGCCTACGGTCAGCTCGGCTACATCAACTTCGGCGCAATCCCCACTCCCAAGTACGACGACACCAATCACACCGTTTCGCTCAACATTGACATCGATGAGGGCAAGCCCTTCTATGTTTCCCGCATCGAGTTCACCGGCAACAGCACCACCCGCGACAAGGTCATCCGCCGCGAGCTGATGCTGGAAGAAGGCCAGGTCTACAACTCCAATCTCTGGGAGTACAGCCTGCTCCGCCTCAACCAGCTTGAATACTTTGAGCCGCTCAAGGTGGAGCAGGACTCTGAAGCGCACCAGGATACCGAGGCCGGCACTGTCGATCTGCTCCTCAAGGTCAAAGAGAAGGGCAAGAATTCTATTGGCCTGAACGGCGGTATCAGCGGCCTTTCGGGAGCCTTCCTCGGCGTCAACTATCAGACCAATAACTTCCTCGGCCTCGGTGAAACACTCAGCCTGCAGGGCAACCTCGGCAACGTCAGCCGCCAGTTCCTCTTCGGCTTCACGCAGCCCTACTTCCGCAACCGCCCGCTGAACTTCGGCTTCCAGGTCTTTGATACCAAGCAGGACTACAACGCCGCTAAGAACTACCAGGCAACGACGGGCCTTTCAGCCAACCTGAGCGCGGCGCAGCAGTCCCTCACGCAGAACTATAACCAGTCATCTAAGGGCTTTAACCTCTCCATCGGCTATCCGCTCAAGCGGCATAACTTCCAGCGCCTGGGCTTTACCTATTCGTTCACCAATTCGGACATCACGGCCTTCAGCACGGCCTCGTCGACCTACTTCCAGACCATCAGCTTCCGGTCCGGCATCCAGGGATCGAATGCGCTCACCGGCATTGTCAACAGCTCTGCCTCGTTCACCTATGTCTACAACACGGTGAACAATCCTCAGAAGCCGCGCACCGGCAAGGAATACACGGCGGCCTTCCAGTTCTCCGGCATCGGCGGCAATCTGCGTTACTTCTCGCCTGCCGTGGCTTACAAGAGCTACCGCTCCATGCACTACCTGACGCCGCGCGCGGATGGCCGCAACGTTCTGGCACTTCGTGCGCAGCTGGCTTACATTCAGGGCTTCGGCGGAGACGTCGCTCCGCCCAACAACCGCTTCTACTCCGGTGGTGAGGCCGACTTGCGCGGCTTCGATATCCGCGGAGCGACGCCCTACGGCTACATCCCCAATCGCGTCAACGTACAGCTCACCAACCCAGACGGTACCTGCGTTCCGCGTGATCCCACAAATCCGCAGCTTAACCAGTGCATTCAGGTGCCCGTTCCGATCTACGGCATCGTCTCCGTCGGCGGCGACACCAATCTCAGCGCCAACGCTGAGTACCGCATTCCCATCGCCGGCCCGGTCACCTTCTCCTTCTTTGATGACTTCGGTATTGACGCAGCCACCAACCGCGGCCAGCTCAAGCAGAGCCCCGAGGGCTTCGCCTCCCTCACCGCTCCGCTGTACGGCTGCCCGGTTTATAACAACGGCTCCTGCCAGGGCGGCATACCGGGCTCGCAGGTCGGCTTCGTCCGCGATATTCACCCCGTTGCCGGAACCAACTTCGTTCCTCGTATGTCGGTCGGCGGCGAGATCTCCGTCATCATGCCGATCATCAACGCGCCCTTCCGGCTCTACTACGCATATAACCCGCTCCGTCTCTATGAGCGGCCTTACTGCAACTCGGTTCTCTCCACCGGAAAGAACATGTCCTGCTCCGCGCAGCTCATCACCCGCGACATGTTCCCGCCGGGCGGCGCGGGCGACTACACCTACTCGGAAGTCATCGCAGGGTACGGCGCGCAGAACCTCTTCCGCGAACCTCGCAAGACTTTCCGCCTGACGGTCTCCACCACGTTCTAAAGGCAGGGACAAGGGAAGAGGGATAAGGCATAAAAAGCAAGGGCGCAGCGAGTGCTGTGCCCTTTGCTTTTGCTTTCTAATTCCCTAATTCCTGTTCCCTATTCCCTGAATTTAACGCTTCCCCCCTTTGACGCCCCTACCTCAGCCTCATATAATCCCCTCAGTAAGTTCTTGCTGTGTGTGCCGTCTGTGTCTTTGCCGTTAGCGTCACTTCTGACGCATCGCCTTCCCTGAAGACCAGCACGTTTCAGAGGCAGTTCGGAGCCTTTTTCGCGCTCCGACGTCCAAACTGCAGGAACGATATAAGGAGTTTTTGATTCGCATGAAGCGTGTATCCGCAATTGCCGCTGTTTTCGGCGCAGCTCTTACCATGGGAGCAGCCGGAAACGTCACTGCCCAGACCCCTGCCGCCGCGCCCGCTCCGGCATCCGCCAAGGTTGCCGTCATCGCCTTCCAGACCGCTGTTACGGCCACCAACGAGTTCCAGCGTGACTTCGGGGACGTGCAGAAGAAGTTTGAGCCTCAGCGCACCCAGCTTCAGACGCTGAGCACGGAAGTGGATACGCTGACCAAGCAGCTTCAGGCCCAGGGCTCTAACCTGAGCGATGCAGAACGCGCGAACCGCGCCAAGAGCATCGATGACAAGAAGAAGCAGGCTCAGCGCCTCGCAGAAGATGCCCAGAACGATTATCAGCAGGCCATCCAGGAGACCTTCGGCAAGGTCGCGCAGAAGGTGGACGAACTCCTGCAGGGCTATTCCAAGCAGCAAGGCTTTACCCTCGTGATCGACGAGTCGCAGGATCAGCAGCAGGCTCCGCTGGTGCTCTACCGCGCTGATACCGTGGACATCACCAAGGTCGTTGTGGATGCTTACAACGTCAAGTCCGGCGTGCCGGCGCCCCCGCCGCAGGCCCCCAACGCCCCGGCACCCACCGTCCGCCCCGCCGCCAAGACGCCGCCGGCCAAGTAACTGTGCCGCAGCTTCAGCGCCGCCCCGGAAAGCCATATCGGTTTTCCGGGGTTTCGCTTACGCGGTTCGCCAAATCTGAGTCCAAGCAGTTTTCAAGGAGTTCTCAACCGAAATGAAGCGTACGATTGCACTTGCCGCGCTGGCGGTTTCCAGCTTGTCTTTCGCCCCCGCTCTAATACAAGCGCAGACGCCCGCTGCCCCGCTTCCAGGCGCCACCGGCTCAGCCGCGGCCATAACTCCCACTGGCTCTTCGCAGATCGCAATCATAGCCTTTGAAGTTGCCGTCAGCAGAACCAATGAGTTTCAGCTCAAGCTAGCCGATCTGCAGAAGAAGTGGGGACCCAGGCAGCAGCAGCTCAAGACCGCCGGCGACGATCTGGACAACCAGACCAAGCAGCTGCAGGCTCAGGCCGACAAGCTTTCTGAAACCGAGCGCGCCACCCGTACCAAGGCCCTTGAAGACAAACGCAAGGAACTCCAGCGCTCCTTTGAAGATGCCCGCAACCAGTATCAGCAGGATATGCAGGGGGCTCTCGCCGGCGTACAGGAGAAGTTCTTTGATGTCATGCGCGAATATGTAGAGAAGAACGGCTACACTCTGGTGCTGAACATTTCTCCTCAGAATTCGCCGGTAATGTACAGCATTGACTCCACCGACATTACCGCTCCCGTGGTCACGGCCTACAACGTGAAATCCGGGGTTCCGGCGCCTCCGCAGCCTGCAGCTTCCGCACCCGCAGCGCCCAGGCCCGCAACTCCTAAACCCGCGCCCAAACAGTAGTTTAGAAACCTATTTGGGTTGATTCAGAGCCGGAGCCGAGACGCATTTTAGCGCCTCGGCTCCGGTCTCGCATTTAGGAGGATTTTTCTCTCTCAGCGCAAGCTCCAGCCTGTGGAAAAATTGTGAATAAGCATTTGGGCGTTCCCGAATTTTTCCTGTAATTTCTTCTTGCCAAGTAATATCAGATTCTGTTAATACACGTAAGTCCTTATTTATCTTAGAAAAATCATCTTTTGCACCTCTGCGCTGGCACTTGTTGCCCACTTTGAGCAAATTCCCACTTTCGGAACGCTTTCCACAGATGGCAATAAACGACTTCTGACGGCAACACGCATCCGCGCGACCGAAAACCGGCTATTTTTGCTGGTCTTCGCCCAGGCGAAGCACGGCCAGAAACGCCTCCTGCGGAATGTCCACCTTCCCAATCCGCTTCATGCGCTTCTTGCCTTCTTTCTGTTTTTCGAGCAGTTTGCGCTTTCTCGATATGTCACCGCCGTAACATTTGGCGAGAACATTTTTTCTCAGCGCGCTCACCGTCTCGCGGGCCACAATCTTTGCGCCGATCGCCGCCTGAATCGCAACCTCAAACTGCTGCCTTGGAATCAGTTCCCGCATCTTCGCCACCAGCGCCTTGCCACGCTCGTAGGCAAAGTCCCGGTGCACGATAATCGACAGCGCATCCACCGGTTCGCCCGAGACCAGAATGTCCATCTTCACCATCGGCGAAACCCACGACCCGGCGAGCTGATAATCCAGCGACGCATATCCACGCGAAACCGACTTCAGCCGATCATAAAAGTCCAGAACGATCTCGTTCAGCGGAAGTTCATATGTCAGCAACACCCGCGTCGGCGTAGCGTACTCAAAGTTCAGTTGCTTGCCGCGCTTCTCTTCCACCAGCTTCAGAATTCCGCCAACATACTCTTCGTTTGTCAGAATCTGCGCCTTGATCACCGGCTCGCGGATGCTCTCGATATTCGTCGGCTCCGGCCAGCGTGAAGGATTGTCGACATCCAATTCGCTTCCATCTGTCAGCGTGATCTGGTACCGCACGCCCGGCGCCGTCGTAATCAGCTCCAGCTCGTACTCGCGTTCCAGCCGTTCCTGAATGATCTCCATGTGCAGCAGGCCCAGAAAGCCGCATCGAAACCCGAAGCCCAAAGCTGCGGAGCTCTCCGGTTCAAAGAAGAAGGACGAATCATTCAGCCGCAGCTTCTCAAGCGCATCTCTCAGCAGCGTGTGCTCATGCGAATCCACGGTGTACAGCCCGGAGAAGACCATCGGCTTGAGTTCTTCAAAGCCCGGCAACTGTGCAAGAGCAGGCTCAGCATCATCCGTTACAGTGTCGCCAATCTTCGTGTCGCTCACGGTCTTGATCGTGGCCACAAAAAATCCGACCTCGCCCGCGCTCAACTGCGCAATCTCAACCGGCTTAGGCGTCAGCACGCCCATTGATTCCACGTCGAATGCCTTGCTGATCGACATGAGCCGAATCCGCTGTCCTTTACGCATCGTTCCCTGCATCACGCGTACCAGCACCACCACGCCGCGATAGGGATCAAACCACGAGTCGAAAATAAGCGCCTGCAGCGGAGCATTCGGATCGCCTGTCGGCGGCGGCAGCCGATGCACAATCGCCTCCAGCACCTCCGCCACGCCCTGCCCAGTCTTCGCGCTTACAGGAATCGCATCCGTCGCATCGAGGCCGACAGCCTGCTCAATCGCCTCCTGCGTACGCAAAATATCCGCGGAAGGCAGATCGATCTTGTTGATCACGGGAATAATTTCGAGCCCGTGATGGATCGCCAGGTACGCATTCGCCAGCGTCTGTGCTTCCACGCCTTGGCTCGCGTCTACCACCAGCAACGCGCCCTCGCATGAGGACAGCGAGCGCGAAACCTCGTAACTGAAGTCCACATGCCCTGGCGTGTCGATCAGATTGAGCTGATACGTCTGTCCGTCCTTCGCCTTGTACATCATCCGCACGGCGTGGGCCTTGATCGTAATGCCGCGCTCGCGCTCAAGATCCATCGCATCCAGCACCTGCGCCTGCATTTCGCGCTGGGTCAGCGAGCCTGTCAGTTCAAGCAGGCGATCAGAAAGCGTCGACTTACCATGGTCGATGTGGGCAATGATGGCGAAGTTGCGTAAGAGGCGAGATTCCATTCTGTAGGTGTGGTGAACATTTCCCGCGGCAGAGACCGCGTCTCAAGTTGTGCGGATTGATTCCGCTCAGCGTCAAATACTGGGGTCGCTCACATCGGGCGGCCGCGTTTTCGGCGCTTTTTCGAGCAGTTCTCCCTTGCCATAGCTTATCATCGGCAGAGGGTCATCCCGCGCTTACAGAGGAAGAGCCACGCAGTACCGAGACGCATGAAGGGGTTTTTTTTGAGCAGGATTTTTGGCGCAGGATCTTTCTTTTTGCCTGCCGTCCGCAGAGCGCTTGTGGCCCTCGCCACGCTTGCATCCCTGTCCGCGGTCCCTTGCTTTTCGCAGCAGGCTCTTTCGCAACAGGCCCTGCATCAGCAGCAGCTCCAGCAACTCATCCAGCAGGTCAATGCAGCGTACGCCGCAGGCGACGCCGATTACCGCAAAGGCCGTCTCGCGGAAGCCAAAGTCGAGTTCGATCACGCAGTGGATATCATGCTCTCCAGCGGCTTCGACATCAAGAGCGATCCCGCGCTTGAGGCCGTCTTCAACCGCATCGTCGATAACATCAACGGCCTTGAGATGGATGCGCTGAAAGAAGGCAACGGTTTTGCTCCCCGCGTTGAACCTACACCCGCCGATGTGGCCAGCGACGTCACCTTCGGCACAGTAGACCCCAACATCCTCGCCAAAGCCAAGACACAGCTCGCGACCACCAAGTCCGATCTTCCGATGGTGGTCAACGACTACGTCGCCACATTCATCAACTTCTTCGCCAACACCACCAAGGGACACAACACGCTTCTGCACTCCTTCCAGCGCGCAGGCCGCTATCGCGCCATGATTCAGCGTGTCATGGCGGAAGAAGGCGTACCGCAGGATCTCATCTATCTGGCTGTAGCAGAATCCAGCTTCAATCCTCGCGCCATGAATCCAAAGTCACGCGCCGGTGGCATGTGGCAGTTCATGCCCGTTGGGGAATACGGTCTGGAGCGCAACACTTTTGTGGATGAGCGCTTTGATCCTGAGAAGTCCACGCGTGCCTATGCGCGCTACATGAAGTTTCTCTACAATCAGCTCGGCGACTGGTACCTTGCCATGGCCGCCTACGACTGGGGTGCGGGCAACGTGCAGCGCGCCGTGCAGAAGACCGGCTACGCCGATTTCTGGGAACTCTACAAGCGCAACAATCTTCCCGGCGAAACCAAGAACTATGTGCCGGAAATTCTTGCCGCCATCATCATCGCCAACAATCCAGTGCAATACGGCTTTGATGAAGTCACGCTCGATCCACCCGTGCTCACCGATACGGTTACGGTGAGCTACTCTCTCGATCTGCGCCTCATATCGGACGTCGTCAATGCGCCCATCGATGAGATTCAGGCGCTCAATCCCAGCCTGCTGCGCATGAGCACGCCACCCGGCGCGTCCTTTGATCTGCGTCTGCCCGCCGGTACCGCCGATCTTTTTCAGAAGCGCATCGCGCTCATTCCCGAGCCGCATCGCAGCGCATGGCGTTACCATCGCGTGGCCGCCGATGATACGCTCGCCACCGTTGCCCACACCTATCGCATCAGCGAGAGCGAGCTTGCCGAAGCGAATCAGTTGCGTGAAGGCCAGACCCTTGCAGGCGTTGATGGATTGGTGGTGCCACTGGCTCCCGTCGTCGAGCGCACTGCTCATGCCTCGCTCTATACAGCGCGTCGCGGTGACACGCTTGTCTCTATTGCCGATCGATTCGGCGTCTCGCTCGATCAGCTTCGGCGCTGGAACAGCATTGCCGCAGGCGTCAGCATTGCTCCCGGCCGCAAGCTGCACATTGCCGAGCCTGCTTCCGCTTCGCAGTCGCACCATGTAGGCACCGCTTCTTCTGCAACCCGAAATGGGAACCCACAGCCGAAGAAGAAGAAGCAGACCCAAAAATAATCAGGACGAAACTCAATACATACTTGTCACTCATGGGTGTTTGAGTGCAAGCTATTGCATGAATGGCTTGTGCATGTTACTGCGAGCCAGAGAATCGGGTACAGCGCCAGACGCTGGAGGCAATGTGATGGATGAAGTGTTGAAGATGTATGCCATGAGCAGTGGCGACGGAGACCTTGAGCCAGCCGAAATCTTCCCGAGCCATGATGAAGAACACGATGAGGATGAAGAGTTCGAATCAGCCATCGTGATTACCTCTTCAGATGACGATGAAGATGATGAAGAGATCGACGAAGAAATTGCCATTATTGAAGTCGTACCGGCGAAGGCCGCTGCTCCTGCTCGCGCTACAGCTAAAAAGGCAGTGAAGAAGGCCGCGAAGAAAGCGCCCGCAAAGAAAGCCGTGAAGAAGACGGCAAAGAAATCTCCCGCGAAGAAGGCTGCCAAAAAGGTAGTGGCCAAGAAGGCCGCGAAGAAGGCGCCCGCGAAAAAAGCTGTGGCTAAGAAAGCCGCAAAGAAATCCGCCCCAAAGAAGGTCAGTACCGGCGTGAAGGGCGGGAAGGCCAAGGCAAAAAAAGCCTCGGTGAAAACAAGCGCCGGCAAACCCACAAAACGAGGTAAAACCGTGGCAGTTAAGAAGGCAGCAAAGAAGGCAGTTAAGAAGGCAGTCAAGAAGGCAGTTAAGAAGGCCCCGGCGAAGAAGGCCGTCAAGAAGGCTGTCAAGAAGGCTGCAAAGAAGAAGTAGTCACGCAGTCAGGCAACACGCAACACAAGGCAAGCAAAAGAGCCCGCCAAACCGGCGGGCTTTTTTGCGTCTGAAATGTCGTCGCTACGCAGCCGTGATCTGCTTCAAATGCCATAGCTGATGCGTAATGTAATCTTCGATTAGAAATTGCAGCGTCACCGGCGCATCATCGCCCACAGTGCACAATGCATCCATGCGCGCCTCGGGAATGTGATCCACCACGCTTGCCAGAATCTCATGCTCCACATCCCACCACTCCAGCAAAGTCTGCCACGGCAACTTTGCATAGCCATGCATAGCCACCCAGGCATCCTGCGCGTATATCGGTCCGGCGTATGAGCCGTCAATCGCCGCGCGCACAAAACGCTGGCGATTGTTCGCAGCGGAATCCAGCAGATGCCCGACGATCTCTTTGCGAGTCCACCCGCCTTCGCGCCACGGCTTGTCGGCCATGTCGATTGGAACTGCGCGTAGCCTTTCGCCAATGTCATACATTGCATTACGAAATTGTTCTTGTATCGTAGGCGCCAAGCAAAAACTCTCCCATGAATAAAAATGCGGCCCCTATCGGGGCCGCATGGTGCGCATCGATCTCAGCTCTTACTTCTTTGCCTCAGCCAATGCTGCCAGGACGTCTTCTGAATGGTGCGAGACGTCTACGTTTGTCCAAACCTTCACGATCTTGCCCTGCGGATCGATCAGGAAGGTATTGCGCTGGGCTACGGGGATGATGTCGTCGCGCTGCGGGAGTTTCAATCCGAAGGAGCCATAGCTCTCGACTACCTTGTGATCGGGATCGGCCAGCAGGTGGAAGGTCAGCGAGTCTTTCGTGCAGAACTGCTTGTGGCTATCGACTGTATCCACACTCACACCGAGAATGACGGCATTGGCGGCGTCATACTTTGGCAGGTCGTCCTGGAATTTGTGAGCTTCAACCGTGCAGCCTCGGGACATGTCCTTCGGATAGAAGTACAGCACCACCCACTTGCCCTTCATGCTGTCGAGCGACACTGGTGTGCCGTCCTGCGAAGGAAGGTTGAACGTCGGCGCAGCCTGACCCGCCGCTGGTTGATCTGCAGAAAGACCGGCCGCATACGCGGTCACACCCGCGCTGGAGAGAGCAACAGCGGCGGCAAGGACAAACGGAGCAAACTTTTTCACGGAGAAAGCCTCCAGGCTTGTAAATCGATCTTTCAAGACAACGGAAAACGTACGAGCTTACGATCTTCAGTATCCGCGCGGAACACCAACAATTGCAATACTTGCAGCGTTCGCTCTTGTCAAAAGATTGTCACGATCGAAGAGCAGCGTGCGTCCCGCTTCCACCGAAAGGCATGTAGCCCCTGCGCGAATCATCGTTTCAATCGTCTCAATCCCAATCACCGGCACATCGAAGCGCATGTCCTGCTTGGGCTTAGCCACTTTTACTACAGTTAGCTTGCGCTCTAACGTGGATGCCGATTCGCCGTTCTCATCATCCATTGTCCGCATCAGCGCCCCGGCTCGCTCAATCGCCGCATCCGTGCCTTCCATTGCCTCCACGGCCACGCACGCCTGTGCCGCAACAACCACCGTCTGTCCAATATCAAATCCCGCCACGCCGCGCGCCACACCCAGCCCGTACTCGATGTTCTTGCGTTCTTCTTCATCCGGTTCGCGGCTCGTCATCACGCCCTCTACTGCCAGCAGCGGCTCCAGAAACGATGTCGAGCTGATCAGCTCAATCCCTTCATCGCCCAGAACCTTCGCTACAGCGCCAAGCAGCATGTCCGTGCTGCGCGTCCGCAAATTCATCAGCAGTTTGGCAAGCCGCCAGTCGGGCCGGATGCTCGAAAAAATCTGCTTGTGCTTCACCTGGCCGGCCATCACGGCCCGCGTGACGCCTTCTTTTTGAAAGGTCTCGATCAGCCGCGATAACTCGCCCAGCCCCAGCCAGTGCAGCGTCACCTGAGCATCGCTCGCCGCGCGCTCCTCCATCTCTGGATCGGTCTCCTGCCGAATCGCCGCCACCACAACGGAGAGCCCCTGCGCCCGCGCCGCATCCAGCAGCAGAAAAGGGAAGCGTCCATTGCCGGCAATCAGGCCGAGCTTCATCGCTTACTTAATCACTCCCCGCTGGCTCTTCTCAATAAACTCCGCCAGAATCATCGCGTCATCCGACTTCAGTTCGCGAATCTTCCCAACAGCTTGCGAAGTATTCATTTTTGCAGCCAGCAGCAGGCGGAAGGCCTTCTGCAGCGTCGCCAGCCGTTCCGGAGAAAACCCCCTCCGCGCAAGCCCAACTTTATTAATCCCAAAGGCCTTGTTCTCGCGCCGCGAAGAGGTCAGCGAAAACGGCAGCACATCCTGCGTCACAATCGTTCCGCCGCCGATAAACGCATACTGTCCAATCGTGCAGAACTGGTGCACCGGGCTGAAAGCCCCAAGGCTCGCATAATCTTCAATCGTCACATGTCCCGCAAGCGTCGCGGCATTCGCCAGTATGCAGTGGCTCCCCACCGTGCTGTCATGCCCGATATGCACATACGCCATCAGCAGGTTGTGCGAACCCACGCGCGTCACGCCGCCGCCCTTATCCGTGCCGCGGCTGATCGTTATGCACTCGCGAATGGTGTTGTGATCGCCAATCTCCGTCAGCGTAGGCTCGCCTGCATACTTCAGATCCTGCGGAGCCACACCAATCGACGTAAATGGATAAATCGTATTCTTCGCGCCAATGCGCGTCCGCCCATCCAGCACCACATGCGAGATCAGCGTACATTCCTCGCCCAGCACAACCTCCGGCCCAATCGTGCAGTAAGGCCCCACGGTGCATGACTCGGGAATCACCGCCCCCGCAGCCACCACCGCGCTGGGATGAACGTTACTCATTCGCCGCCTCGGTGCTCGTGTTTTCTGTCGGACGCGAAACAATCATGCATGTCAGCGTCGCCTCACAGGCTACCTTGCCGTCGATGTACGCCTTGCCTGTCATGCGCCCGGCGCGCGTGCGAAAACTCAGCACATCTACCTCAATGCGCAACTGATCGCCCGGCACCACCTGCCGACGGAACTTCGCATTGTCAATTCCCGTAAACACGGCCAGCTTCTTTTCGCGATCTGGCATCTCGCTCAGCATCAGCACCGCGCCGGCCTGCGCCATGGCCTCAATCACCAGCACGCCGGGCATAATCGGCGCGCCCGGAAAGTGCCCCTGGAAAAATGGCTCATTGATTGTGACGTTCTTTAGCGCCACCACGCGCTTCGTGCGTTCAAACTCCACAATCCGGTCAATAAGCAAAAACGGATAGCGATGAGGGAGGAAGCCCAGGATCTCCTGGATGGTGAAGGTCATTCTCGAGACTCCAAATGCAGGCGCAGTATGGGGAAGCGCCCGAAGCAGATTATAAAGGACGCATAACCTGCTGCCCCCGGCTGTAGTCACGGAAGCCAAAAGACGCCATGCAGCGTCACCCACTTCGCAAGCGCAGTCAACCCGTCAGTTCTTGGTTTTCTTGATGCGCGCAGTCGCCGCGTCCACGCTCCAGAAATCCGCGTCCAGGTTCTCGTTATACGCCACGCGATCAATAAAAAACTGCCGCACCATCTCATCGTTTTTCCATCGCGTAATCGTGTAAGGCGTCGGAAATCCCTGCACCGGATGGTAATCGTCGTACTCCTCGGTATCGGTGTTCTTGTCCTTGTACACCGGGTCGCGCCATTCAAAGCTGCGCTTCAGCGGCAGATGCGTCTGCACATCGCACGAAATCGTAATCGCCTCATTGCTCGGCGAAATCAGCGTCACCTGCTCCGCCAGATGCCGTTCCGCCAGGTGCCGCCCCTCATACAACAGAATCGTATTCGGGTCTTTCAACCACACCTTCACAGCCATCTCAATCGAGTGATCCCGCCGCCGCAGATACTCATTCAGCTGCTCCTCAGGAATCTGCTTCTTACCCCGGTAGGTGACCTCCCAGCCCTCGCGCCCGATAAAAAACTGCAGGTAGTCGCGATGCTTGGTCACATCCATCCGGTCGTGATCCGGCCAGCTATGAAACTCAAAGACCTCTGTCGTCCCTGGGTCAGGATTCCCATGGTAGAACGCCGCAACATGCCCATGCTGCTCGCGATTCTTCATGTCCAGCCACGGCTGCCCGCCCAGCGCCTGCACCATCGCGTCCAGCACGACTCGCGCCTTCTTCGCATTCATCGCCACGTCGTCCTGCGGCGGATGCGCCCCCTGCCCACGCAAAGTGCCGCCCGCACTCAGGGCCACGCAAACCAGAACCAAGCAAAGAATCCGGCGCATCAATCTTGTCTCCCGTCCTATTAGCCGACTAAAACCGCCCCGCCGTTTACATTCACCACTTCGCCGCTGATAAATCCTGCCAGCGGCGTGCACAAAAACAGCACCGGTCCGGCAATCTCTCGCGGAGTCGCAGCGCGCCCCACCGGAATGAGGGCCTTTGCTTTTGGCCCCCGTATGGGATCATTCAGCGTCCCAGCTGACATCTCCGTCTCCACCCAGCCCGGTGCAACGCAGTTTACCTGAATCCCTTTAGGCGCAAGCTCACTCGACAGACTCTTCGTCAGACTGATCAGCGCACCTTTCGTCACGGCATAGTCCGCATGGTACGCCTCGCCGCGCTGCCCCGCCGTCGAGCTGATCAGCACGATATGCCCAGCGAGTCCGTCAGGAGCAGTCCGCCCCTGGCGCTCCATCTGCGCCACAGCCGCCTGTACCAGCCCAAACACCGAGTCCAGATTCACCGCCATCGTCCGCCGCCACTGCGCCTCATCCATCTGCGCAATCGGCGCGTCATCCGGAGGCCAGATGCCATGGTTGACCACAAGAATATCCAGCCGTCCCAGCGCCGCCGCGGCCTTTTGCACCAGCTCGCGTCCCTCTGCCGGCGAGCTTAACTCCTGCTCAATTGCCACAGCACGCTCGGCTTCCGTTCCCCCGCTTTCACTCACCAGCGCGTCAGCCCGCTCCCGCGCCTGCCTGTAGTTAAAGGCCACCCGCGCACCCGCCTGCGTAAACAGACGCACCATCTCCGCGCCAATCCCGCGCGCTCCGCCCGTAATCAGGGCCGTTTTTCCTGTCAGATCGAGACCCACTGCCATAGGCCAAAGCTAAAGCCCGCGCCCCTGCCCCGTAAAGCCGTTTATAAGGTAGGCCGGGGATTTATCCCCGGCAATAATGCTATGCAAAATGAGTCGGGGCTTTAGCCCCGCGGGGGTGTGCGTTTGTATTTATCAGACGGCCTTCAACAGCCGCCCGGGTAAAAAGATAATCCCCTTCACCAGCTCCAGCACGCCCTCAACAGTAATGCCTACAAGCCGGAAGGGAAGCAGCAACAGCCACACCAGTGGATACAGCACCAGCGCCAGCAACGCCAGCGGCCAGCAGAAGAAAAACAGCAGACACCAGAGTAGAAATTTAATCATCGTTCAATCCTTACTCGGCGCAATCTCCGCTCCCGCACCAGCCGGTTTCGCTCCTTTTCCGGCAGCGCCAGCACAGTCTTCACGCGCTTCGGCAGCTTCTCATAGATCAGCGCATGGGCGCGCTTCAGTTCATCCTCAAACTCGCGTGACCTCAGCACATCCCAGCGCTCCACCGTCACCCAGTGCGCCCGCGCCATATACGGAGCAGGAATGATCCCCTCTGTCTCCAGAAGCTCGTGAAATCGCTCGGCCCCGGCATGGAACCACAGCACGCCCGTTCCCGTGCCGTCCACATCGGTTGTGGCAAACATTTTGCCGCCAATCTCGCGCGGGCCCACCCAGTACACCAGCCGATGCCCCCAGTTCAACGTCTCTTCGGCATGCGGCAGAGCCATGCAGATCTCGCGAATGCGCTCGTTGTCCATGCCTGCGAGTATAGAGCCGAATCCGCCGGGATTACGGTTTCAGCGAGCTGTCCTTTGCCACCTTGGGAGTGAAACGCTTAATGACGAACTCCTGCAGGATGTTCTGCGCCGCCTGTGTGGCTTTGCCAATCGCCAGGTTGCGCAGCGTCAGTCCAAACCCATTGCGGTCGTCCGCAGGGTAATAAAGATTCGAAAGTCCCGCCGAGGCAAGATCACCCATCAGGCCGGAGTAATTGAACTGCCGCTGCCCGCTATCTGTTCGGCAGATAACCGCTGAGCTGAGGGCATACCAAATGCGCGACCTGACTGTGCCGGTGCCTTTATAGAAGTAGCGCGGATCCTGGTGGAACAGCGACGGCAAGATAGCGCCCGCAAGGAAGGTATCGGTGAGGCCATCTCCATAGGCGGCAGCATAGCGCTTGGCGAATCCGGATTTGGTCTGTCCCCAGGAGGCAGGCGTGTTGTTGGATTGCTCCACACCGGCTGTAATGCCCGTAAAGACAAAGGACATTGGATCAATCTGGCTGCGCCAGGCAAGCTGGTACTTCTGCTTTGTTGTCAGCGGAGCAGCATTCTTTGCATAGCTTATGTAGAAATTCGGGAACACGCCAAGTATGCGCTGCTGCTCTTCGATCTGCAGCTGCGCTGCCGCAATCTCTTCAAGGTCCGCCGTAACCGTCACCTGGCTCGAAGATGTTACCAGCAGAACCACCGCCGGCAGCTCGCGGCTTTCGCCTCCTGCAAGCACGCCAGTGATCGTCTGAGCAGCAAATCCCTTGCCGGAGACGGTCATCTTGTATGGTCCGGAGGGCAAACTGCCGAAGCTATAACGGCCCTGATCGTCAGAGAGGACACTCTTCGATTCGGAACCGACGGCCAGGCTGACCTGCGCGCCCTCGCAAACACTGCCATCGCGATCGGTCACCACGCCGTGCAGGCTGGCAGTGGCCTCCTGCGCCCGCAATGGTGCCATCAGTACCCATGCAGCAAGCAGCCATGCGGCCAGCGCACCCAAAGTGCGCAAATTTACGCTGCGCTTTGAGCGGAACTGCTCCCCAACAGGGTCACGTGTAGAGATAGGACGCACCATGATTTAGACGCACACTGAAACCTGCTGCATACCCGCTCCATTTCGCGGAATAGGAATTCGCGTTTCCATACTGTACTTCATCATGCAGCCATCTCTCGATTCCCCCAACCCTGTTACCGAAGTACATTGTCCTTTCGTGCAAATCCTCTTCAGAAACTTTGCGTAGAATTAACCTCATTTGTGCTCTACTCATAATTAGGAGAAGAAATTGCGACGGCCCGAACTCTTTTACCGGTTCGGGCCGTCGCCGTTTTGGGGAGGGGATGGGACCCCTCCCCCATCCCCTCTGCACCAATATGTGTGCAAAAGCCACCCAAAGTCCCTCAAAGCTGTATAGCGAAGCTGCACAGTCGACGAATGAGGATCGCATAAAGATTTCTATAAGAACTGTGGAGTATATTGTAAGAAAAACAAAATAAATAACTTAGAGATTAGCCATGCACAGGATAACTCACCCGCCAAATAGCTCCCGTACCATCGCCATCGCTTCATCCTGTGTATGGATCGCACCCTCAAGCTGCGCATCCTCCACCGCGTGTAGAATCTCCTTGAAACGCGGGCCCGGTGCATATCCCGCCGCAATCAGCTCACGGCCCGTAAGCAGCGGATCGGGGCGGACAGTCTCTTCGGGCATCGCCTCGTACTGCTCCCGCACGAAATTCCAGTGGTCCAGGTTGCCGCTCCCAGCCATGCAATCCATCTTGTGCAGCGCCAGGTGCTGCGGAAATTCCTCCAGCCGGAAGAATCGCTTCAGCGTCGAGTGCTTCATGTGCGGGGCATCGGCAAATCGCATATGGTTCTCGATCAACGCCAGAATCTGCTGCGTCTCATCGTTCGAAAATCGAAACCGCTGGCAGATCTCCGCGCCAATCGCCATACCAACCTCCACGTGGCCGTCGAAACGAATTCTGTCCGCCGCAACGCGAAAGGTCGCCGGCTTGCCAACATCATGCAGCAGCGCACCCCACGCCAGCGTCATCGGCGCGCCGGCTTCAAGCTGGTCGAGCAGCATCAGCGTGTGCGTCCATACATCGCCTTCCGGATGAAACTGTGGAGGCTGCTGCACACCTTTCATCTTTGCAATCTCGGGCAGCACTTCCGTTAGCAATCCAGTCTCATCCAGCAACTCAAAAGCTCGTCGCGCATGGCCCTCTGTGAGCATTTTGGTCAGCTCGTCGCGCACCCGCTCACGGCTAACCGATGAAATCTTCGGCGCCATCGCGCGAATCGCAGCCAGCGTCACCGGCTCAATCGCAAATTCAAACCGCGCGGCAAAGCGCACAGCACGCAGCAATCGTAGCTGGTCCTCTTCAAACCGCTGCACCGGCTCGCCAATCGCTCGAATTACACCTGCGTCAAGATCCTCGAGACCATGAACGTAATCAAGCACTGCGTGCCGCAGCTCTTTGGAAGAGAACTGTGGCGCTGCAAGCGGATCAAGCAGCAGACCATTGATCGTGAAATCGCGTCGCTCCACATCCTCTTCAGCACTGAGCGTATAGCGCACCGAATCCGGCCGCCGCCCATCGGAGTAGGCTCCATCGAAGCGAAAAGTAGCTACTTCGGTGACAGTCTCTTCATCGGCCACGAGAACAACACCGAAATGCGCGCCTACAGCAAAGGTGCGCGGAAAGCTGGCAAGTACAACATCCGGCGTAGCCGAAGTAGCCACGTCATAGTCATGCGGCTCGCGACCCATCAGAAGGTCGCGAACGCAACCACCCGCGAGATAGGCTTCATATCCGGCTGCCTGCAATGTGCGAGCGATGTGCAACGCGGCGGCGAATTTGGATGTATGTACAGACATCTGCTTCATTGTCGCGTTTTAGCAAGATCTTCGCAATTAAACTGGAAGCATGGGCAAGGGCCTCATTCTGGGCATTGAAAGCTCGTGCGACGAGACAGCCGCCGCAGTGGTGGAACTCGGCGTGCGGACGCTTTCGTCAGTCGTAGCCTCGCAAATTGATACCCACTCACGTTATGGCGGCGTAGTACCGGAGCTGGCCAGCCGCGAGCATCTGCGCGCCATTGTGCCCGTGGTGGATGCGGCCCTGAAAGAAGCCGGTGTTGGACTCAGTGATCTGGATGCGATTGCGGTCACGAGCGGACCGGGACTTGCAGGCGCACTGCTGGTTGGCATCACTTACGCCAAGGCACTGGCTTTCGCAGAAGATCTGCCGGTAATTGCAGTGAACCATCTGGAAGGTCATATTCATGCGGTGCTCTTGCACGAACATGAAGCTGGAACAGAAAGAAGTCCGCTGGATGCGAAGTCTGCTGCCCTTGCGCTGGTTGTCTCCGGCGGCCACACGCATTTGTATTTAGCCGAACTCCAGAAACAAGGCTGGACGTACCGCTTAGTTGGCCGCACTTTGGACGATGCGGCGGGCGAAGCCTACGACAAGGTAGCGAAGCTGCTGGGCCTCGGCTATCCAGGCGGGCCATGGATCGATGCGCTGGCGAAGTTTGGCGATCCGAAGGCTGTTCCGTTCGCCTTTGCGCGGATCAAGGACAAGGTGCATCTGCGCGGGAAGGCTCCACGCACCAAAGCCGCAAAGACTGCGCCGATTGCCGAACTCGATTCTCGATTTCTGTTTTCGTTTTCCGGCATCAAGACCGCCGTTCTGCGGTATGTGGAGCTGAACAGCCTGCGTGAAGGAGTTGCAGAGCGAAGCGCAAAGATACTGGCCCGGGCCAAACCGCCGAAGACGCACGAAGAAGCACTTGCGCTTTGCCCGCAAGCGGTGCTGGACCTGATCGCCAGTTTTCAGTTTGCAGTCATTGGCGATCTGATGAAGAAAACCTTCGCAGCGGCAGAGTCGCTAGGTGTAAAGCACATCCTGGTGACCGGTGGTGTGGCGGCAAACCGGGAACTGCGTGAGCGCTTTACGAAGGAAGCGTCCCGTCACGGAGTGACAGTGGCATTTCCCACACTGGCGCTATCTACGGACAATGCCGCGATGATTGCGGCTGCGGCATGGCCGCGCTTTCAAGCGGGCGAGTTTGCGGAAACTGCGCTGTCAGCTGATCCATCTCTGGCGCTGGGCGTCCCAAACAAATAGAGTGAAGATCGAACTCATTTCTACCAGGGACCAACCATGACAAAGAGATGGGCAGCAGTATGTGCGGCGTTCGGGCTGGCGCTGACAGCGTCGGGTTGCGGTAGCGAGATGGCCGCAATGCCACCGACTGCGCCTGTGACTTCCTACGTGCTGACGGTCAATTCCATTGATCCGGCAAGCGGCGCGGAGATTACAGCGACACCTGCGGATGCGAACAGCCAGGAAAACGGGACCACTGCGTTTACGCGCAGTTACACCGCTGGCACAACTGTGACACTGACAGCTACGGCTACAGCTGGAGGAAGCAACTTTTCCTCGTGGACAGGTTGTACAAGCACGAACGGCGCGAGTTGCTCGGTGACGATGAGCGCAAACGCAACTGTAACGGCGAATTATGTATCGCCACACACCCCAACAGCCTATTACGTGAGCGGGACCGGCAACGACTCCGCGGATGGACTGACGACTGCGACTGCATTCCTGACGCTGCAGCACGCGGCAAACAAGACGCAGCCGGGTGACACGGTGTATGTGATGAATGGAACGTACACGAATTCCTGCGTGGGCTGTGACGTGCTGGATATTACAACGCCTGGTACAGCGAGCGCGTGGATCACATTTACAGCGCTTTCAGGGCAGACGCCGAAGATCCAGTTCAATGGCTGGCAGGGAGTTCACCTTCTCTCAACGGCGGCATATATCGAGGTAAGCGGCTTTGCAATTGAAGGCAACAACTACAACGTGACGTTAGCGGGCGCACAGAACCAGTCGACGACCAATCCTGACCCGGCATACAACGGCAACTGCATTGCATCGGATGGGCGGCAGGGTACGGCCACGCAGAGGCCGCATCATCTCCGAATCCTGAACAATACAATCTGGGCATGCGGGGGAGCAGGCGTCGGGATCATTCAATCGGATTACACGACGATCAGCGGCAATACGATCTACGACACGAGCTGGTATTCGATTTACGGCTCGAGCGCGATCTCGACCTTTCAGGACTGGAATTCGGATAACTCAACCGCGACGAAGATGGTGATTACGGGAAATCGTATCTTTAATAATGCTCAGCTAATTCCAACGGTGGGTGGAACCATAATTACCGATGGTGAAGGCATCATCGTGGATACAAACCGCAACTCGTCTTACGACCCGACCATTGGTATTCCGGCATACACGGGGCGTACCTACATTGCGAACAATGTGATTTACGGCAACGGCAGCGCGGCGATTGAGGCGTTTCAGAGCGACCACGTGGATGTAGGCTACAACTCGGCGTATCAGGATCTGACGGTTCGAGACGTGACCGGGCGCGGCGAGATGAATGTCAACGCGGCATCGGACGTGAATGTGGTGGGGAACATCTTTTACGCTCCTTCCGGACAGAATCCTGCGACGGTTCTGTCGAATACCAGCGCGATTCTGCTGGACTACAACCTGTACTACAACGGCGTGCTGTATCCGGGTACGGTGAGTGGACCGCATGATCTGACTGCCGATCCGCTTTACGTTGACCCGGCTGACGCGAACCGTTTCAACGTGCTGCTGGCGGTGCAGCCGGCGAGTCCAGCGGTAGGCTCGGGGACTTCACAGCTTGCGCCCCCGACGGATTTTCTGAACCATCCTCGTCCCGGGCCGACGGGATATGACCGCGGGGCGTATCAGCAGCAATGACAAACGAGCAGTGACAAACGGGTGTAAGGTGCGCTGCTACAATCGGTAAGGCCCTCAACCACTCCGGAATTTCCGGGCCGGAATCTACTGTAGAAGCTCTGCTTGATGACCCTCCGCCTCTTTAACACTCTCACCGGACAACTGGACGAGCTCTCGCCTGCTAACGGCGGCGAGCTGCGGATGTACGCCTGCGGACCTACGGTTTACGACTACGGGCACATCGGCAACTTCCGCACATTTCTGCAGGTGGATGTGCTGCGGCGCTTTCTGAAGCTGACCGGAGTGCCGGTTCGCCACGTGATGAACATTACGGATGTGGATGACAAGATCATCCGCAACGCGGCTGAGCTCGGGATTTCGATTGGCGAGTACACGCCGAAGTTTGTGGATGCCTTCTTCGAGGACCTCGATTCACTGCGCGTGGAGCGGCCTGAGTTCATTGCTCGTGCTACCGAACATATTGAAAAAATGGTGCAGCTGATCCAGAGGCTTGAGGCTGCGGGCGCGGCATATAAGACCGAGGATGGAAGCTGGTACTTCCGGCTGAAGTCGTTTCCTGAATACGGCAAGCTGAGCAAAAAAGATCTTACGGGCATTGAGGACGGCGCCCGGGTGGACGTGGACGAGTACGAGAAAGACTCGGCGCGCGACTTTGCGCTTTGGAAAGCTGTGAAGCCGGGCGAGACATCGTGGGATACGGCGATCGGGCGTGGGAGGCCGGGGTGGCACATTGAATGCTCGGCAATGTCGATGGAGTTTCTGGGCGAAAGCTTCGACCTGCACGCCGGTGGTGAGGACCTGATGTTTCCGCACCATGAGAACGAGATTGCACAGAGCGAGACGGCGACGAAGAAACCCTTAGCGCGGCACTGGATGCATGTACGCTTCCTGCTGGTCGACGGCAAGAAGATGTCCAAGAGCGATGGCAACTACTACACGCTGCGCGACCTGCTGCTGAAAGGCTATAAGGCTTCGGCGGTGCGGATGGCGCTGATCTCGGTGCCGTACCGGCATCAGCTGAACTTTACCTTCGACGGATTGACCGAAGCGACGAATGCGATTGACCGGCTGCGAACCTTCCATGAGCGTGTGACTAAAGCCGCGTTGCCCACGGGCGAGAGCGAGGCGATGCAGCAGGCGGCAGCGAAGGCGCGGGCTGAGTACTTTGCTGCGCTGGCGAACGACTTGAATACGGCGGATGCGCGTGCGCCAATCTTTGACCTGGTGCGGGCGGCGAACACGGCGCTCGACAAAAACGAGTTTCTGGCCGGAGACCGCGAGGCGGTGCTGGCGACGCTGAAGGACTTCGACGCGGTCTTTGATGTGCTCGAGGACCGCGATGCTGGGCCGACGGAGCGGGCTGTTGCGTGGGCACAGGCTGACGGCCGCGAGGTGGCTGCGGAGCTGTTGACGCGCCAGGGGCTGAGCGATGGGGAGATTGATGCGCTTGTGGCCGAGCGGACGCAATCCAAGAAGCAGCGGAATTTTGCGCGCGCCGACCAGATTCGCAACGAACTGGCGGAAAAGGGCATCCTCATCGAGGATTCCAAAGACGGAGTGCGGTGGAAGCGGAAGTAGCTCGCTGTTCATTTTCGACCCAGGCCACGAGCAGTAAAATCCTCCTATGGAAGCGAATGAAGCTCAGGAGTTGCAGGAGCATGCCGAGCATGGCGCGAGTGAATCGTCCATGCGGCCGGTGGCGTTTACGATGGCGGTGCTGGCCGCGATAGTGGCGATCACCACTGTGCTTGGTCACCGGACGCACACCGAGGCGGTGCTGACGCAGAACAAGGCCACGGACCAGTGGAATCTCTATCAGGCGAAGAAGATTCGCGCGAGCGATATGGGGTTGATCGCTGATCTGCTGCACGTGGTGACCGTGACGGACAAGGACACGGCGCAGAAGACGCTGAAGGCCTATGCCGACCACGAGGCCAAGTGGGACGCTGACCTGAAGGAAGAGCAGGAGAAGGCCGAGGAGCTCGAGAAGAAAGTGGATAAGGCTGAGAAGAAGGCCAACGGCTTCGACCTGGGCGAGACACTCCTTGAGATTGGCCTGGTGATCACGTCCATAACGCTGCTGACCAAGAGCCGAATCTACTGGTACTTCGGGCTGGCGTTTGCGCTGGCCGGGCTTGTGATGGCTGGTTCGGCGTTTCTGATTCCGTAAACCACGGAAAGTACCGCATAGTAATATGCGCAGGTTGTGAAATGTTCCGATAAAATTAATATTTTCAATTCTTTAGAAGAGATTATGCCGAATTACGCCGTGGACTTTGGGGGAGGGAGTGGGGGTCTGTGTTTCCTATTTCTTCGCCGCCCATGAAATTGCGCAAATCCAGGGAAATTCTACCCCTGAAGCGAATGGTTTCGCTGGAAATTCCGTCACTCTGCTGTGGCTTTTCGGCTTATTCTTAGTTTGGCGTGAGGCGTAGAAATAATGCGCAAAGTGGGCGAACTTTTTGTGTCTCTAAAGTCAGTGGGTTAGAAAATAGTTTTTGTTTTGCCTCTTACAAGATTCGCTGGAGGCGCGGAGAGCGTCTCCGTAGGAACGAGTGACGAGAAGCCGACATCCCGGTTCTCAACCGTTCAGCGAAGGATCGGCCTTGCTTCGCTCTAGACCATCCGTGTAGCCTCTTCACAGCCGCGAAAAACGACAGCCTGACCTTAGCAACCCGCTTGGCAGGTTGTCGAATACACGTCAGCCACACTCTTCGTGGTTCGGCCAGCGTCTCCGAAAAGCAACTGCCTGATATTCCAGTAGGCAATCGCAGCAGCCAGCACTCACGATGCTGGTTGCAACAAAAGGAGCGCAAACATGCAAAATCCAATCACAATCATTGGCGCCGGACTGGGCGGCCTCACACTTGCCCGTATTCTTCATCTTCATGGGATTACAGCCACGGTGTATGAAGCGGAAGCGTCGGTTCATGCCAGAGCGCAGGGCGGACTCTTAGACATTCACGAACACAACGGACAAATTGCTCTCAAGAACGCGGGTTTGTTTGACTCATTCGCTCGACTCGTCCGCCCTGGAGAAGATGCAAAACGCATTGTCGATCAAAACGGATTGGTTCTATTCGATAAAGCCGGTGGTCATTCCGACAAGCGTCCCGAAGTGGATCGGGGCGAACTTCGGAGACTTCTGATCGATTCAATTCCAAGCAGCACAATCCAATGGAACCACAAGGTAACGGACGTGACAGGAATCGACGGCGGAAGATATCAAATCACTTTTTCGAACGGCTCGAAGGTTATCGCTGACGTTGTCGTGGGGGCCGACGGCGCCTGGTCGAAGATTCGTCCACTACTTACCGATTCAAAGCCAGCCTACACTGGCACCTGTTTTATCGAAACATTCCTGTCCGATGGAGATACGCGCTATAAGGCAAGTTCGGATGCTATCGGCAGCGGCACGCTCATGGCAGTGGCTCCGGGCAAAGGCATCCTAGCGCATCGCAATGCGGATGGAAGCCTGCACATTTATGTTGCTCTGAATAAGCCAGAAGAATGGATTGCTTCCATCGACTTCCGCGACGCAAACGCTGGTTTGTCCCGTCTCGCTCAGCAGTTCAAAGGATGGGCCCCCCAACTCACGGCCCTCATTACGAATAGCGAAATCGAGCCCGTGCTGAGACCCATCTATGCTCTTCCGGTTGGACTTCGATGGGACCGGGTGCCCGGCGCAACTTTGATTGGTGATGCGGCGCATCTGATGTCCCCTTTCGCAGGTGAAGGCGCCAACCTCGCGATGTATGATGGCGCGGAATTGGCCCGAGCGATCCTCGCCAATCCTGATGATGTCCAAGCCGCACTTGCTGCCTATGAAAACGACCTCTTCCCCCGAAGTGAGGAGTTTGCTCGAGAAACTGCGGAGAACCTCAAACGGTTTTTCGACGATACCGCGCCCCAGAGCGTCGTGGACCTGTTCAACAAGCATCTTGCATGAATGCAGGTACCCCGTTACTCCTAACAAGCGCGTCCTTTGCTCCCTCTGAAAAGCGGCTATGCTGAGGATGACCCGACTTGCACGGAATAAATAGCCACACGGTGCTGCTGGGATATTCTGATTGACTATGGGACGAAGCTCCCGAAGCGGTTACGGACCCATCGTTAGCCATCGCCGAGACAGTTGAGGACATTCATGAGTCGAACTTCCGCGGAAAAACGTGCTGCTTTCCGTACTCTCCATAGCGAAGGATGCTTTGTTCTACCCAATCCATGGGACGCCGGTAGTGCTCGTGTGTTGCAGCATCTTGGATTCGCGGCCCTGGCCACTACAAGCGCAGGCTACGCCTGGTCTACCGGACGACCGGACTACGCGGTCACTCTGGAAGATGTAGTGGAGCATCTGAAGATTATCTGCAAATCGGTTAATCTTCCGGTCAACGCTGATTTCGAGAATGGCTTTGCCTCAGATCCTTTGGAACTCATGGGCAACGTCACTCTGGCGATCCAGGCCGGAGTTGCCGGCCTCTCTATTGAAGACCGCAAATTCGGTAATGTTAGAAGCCTCTATGAGACTCCTGTCGCAGTTGAAAGGATCAAGGCAGCCCGTAAAGCCATCGACGACTCAGGGGAAGAAGTCATTCTCGTGGCGCGCACGGAAGGCTTGCTCATTGATTCTTCAGAAGTCACCAAGGCGATCGACAAACTTGTAGCGCTTGCTGACGCTGGCGCGGACTGCTTGTATGCACCTGGAGTCCGCAGCAAAGATGACATCTCTGCGATGGTCAGGGCCGTTGCGCCAAAACCGCTGAATGTACTAGCTATGGGATCGGATATGAATCTCGCGGAATTCGCTGACCTTGGCGTGCGACGCGTCAGCGTAGGCGGCGCACTGGCTTTGGCGTCCTGGAATGCGCTGATGGATGCTGCTGAAAAACTTAAAGCCGGGTCGTTTGTCGGCCGTGCTAGTGGAACAACAGGCGGCCAGCTCAACACTATTTTCGCGAAGTGAGCTGTGCCTCGTATCCGCAAGGCGCTTTTGGTAAGCAGAGGAGTGCTGGCGTGCATTTCCAACTTGGGGAGATGTGGGGGTGCCGGTGCGTTGGTTGTGAGGGTGAAATGCAACAGGAAAGCTGGCCTTCGCTCCGCTCATCTCTCCAGGCCTAAGGCCTGATCCTGTCTGACCGGTTATTCCGGGGACTGAAGTCCCCGGCTCCCCCCGCTCAGCAAGTCCTCTAGTGTGCGGGCTTTGATTCTTCCGGCCACGATGGGCTGGCGAGCTGAATCGTCATCATGGGGCCTTCCGCGTAGAGAGGGCCTATTTCCCGGACTAAAGTTGTGGCTACGCCGCCGATGGTCCAGACCTGAATGTCGGGCGGGGCTTTGCCGACCATCGGCGCGATCACGCCGGCGATGCCACCGATGTCGATTTTGATGTTGTAGTGGTTGGCTTTGCGGGGATGGCCGGCGACCGAAGTATCGTCCTCGCCAATTTTCGATATAAATAGCCTTACGATGCGGGGCTTGGGGGCAAACACCACCATGGGGAATGTCAGGTCTGTAGCATCGGATTTGACGTTCTCGAAGATGACGGGGATCAGGCCGTTCACGAGCTCCGGTGGAAGCTTCATCTGGTCAGTCTTTGTGTCTTCCTTGCCGTCTTTGTCTGTGGTGCGGACGGTGACCTGCCCGGTGCGCGCGTTGATCAAGGTGTCCAGTGGATGCGGGAAGTATGGGCCCTTTTGGATGCGGTGGTCGCTGATGAGCTGAAGGGTGCGGTGCTGCGAGTAGATGGTCGTCTCATCGTCGATGGAGCCGTCTTTGAAGGTGAAGACAGTGCGTGAGGTGATGCGGTCTCCGGACACAACGCGTGTGGTGTCTCCTGAAGCGACAATGTGGCCGTCCTCAGAGCGAAGTTCGAGGAAGCCGTGGATAGCGCCACTGACGTGGCGGACAGGCACCGGATCCGCGGAGGCGCACGGTACACCGATCAGGGCTGGGAGCAGCGATGAAGCTACCAGAAGCCGGGTCAATCGATGGCTTAGCGGATAGAAGCACTTGATAAGCATCTGTCAGTAGATGAGATCGATGCCGAGGGAGTTGTAGCCGGAACCGCAACAACCATGAGCCGCTTACTTCTTGTCATCGTCCTTTGGAAGCACGAGTGCCACGAGGCCGAACTTCGTCTTTCCGTCCACGGCGCCGTCCACGCCAACGATCCAGAACTGCTCCGGCTTGCCTGCCCGCAGTTCGTGATCGCTATCGCTTCCATTCACCGTCATATTTCCGCTCTTGTTGTCACCGCAGGTCAGTCCGCTTTTCGTTCTGGTCAACGAACCTACCGGCTTGCCGTGGTTGCACTCCAGCACTTCGCCGAATTTCGCCAGCGGCTTTCTGTAAAACTCAAGCACATGGTCGGGTGAGTCCGGTGTTACAAAGCTCGCGGCCTTCACTCCGAGGTGAAAGCTGTTCAGCAAAAACGACAGGTCCGCCGAGGATGAATCGCTGTCTTTGTCCTTGAACGGAGTCGCTCCCGGATAGTCTGGCAGGCCAATATCCTTTGCCGTTGCATGCGAATTGGCATGCACGTCCAGGTTAAAGTCCGAATTCTGTCCGAAGCTGCGGGCTGGGAACGAAACTATACCCAATAGAACGATTGCCGGTATCAGCGCAAAAAGGGGTCGACGCATAGAACTCCTCCTTTGTTCTATACGCTTGCGATGGCGGTCAGGTTCCCGGTTGATCGACTCGCTCAGCATGGCGGGGAATGGTGATCCCACCCTTGGCCCACTGAGAATGAGGTTACTTCAGCATTTTTCCGGATAGCCGTTCGAGGGCGTCGCAGGCGGTTTTGACGCCATCTTCGTGATTGAGGCGGGCGGGGATGGACGCGGCGCGGCGGGAGTAGAGCGGCTTCTCCAGCATGGAGCGGATTTTGCGGGCTACGCGGACGGGTGTGTAGTCCTTGCGGAAGATGCTGCGCGCGACTTTGAGGCGGCGCATGCGGCGGGCGTTGTCCGGCTGGTCATGCGAATAGGGCATGATGAGCTGCGGCTTGCCGGCTTTGAGGCACTGCGCGGTGGTTCCGACGCCGCCCTGGTGGATGATGAGCGCTGCGTGCGGGAAGAGCTCAGAATAAGGGGCGTATTGCGCGATACAGATGGAGTCTGGAAGAGGGTTGCGCGGGCGATTGCGCTCGTCATTGCCGATGAGCAGGACGGCGCGCATGCCTACTTTGATTGCAGCGCGGGCGGAGTACTCATAGAAACGGCCAGCGGCGAGGACCGCGGCGGAGCCAAGGGTGAAGACGAGCGGCGCAGGGCCTGAGGCGAGGAACTGCTTGAGGTGCAGCGGGAGGTTGGCGTCGCCGTTTTCAGCGTCATAAAAACAGAAGCCGGTGATGAGGGTGTTGGGCGGCCAGTCGCGCTGTTCATGGCCGAGGAGATGCGAGAAGAGTGCGAGCACGAGATACGGAGAGTGTTTGGCATCAAAGAGGGGATTGGGTCCGCGGGGCAGGCCGAGCTCCGCTCTCAGATCATAGATTGGCTGGGGCCACTTGCGGCTGACAAAGCGGGCGAGGCGACGGATGGCGCGGCCCATGCCGGGGACGGTGCGATCGGCACGGGCGAGGCGCGGATACATGGGCAGGACGGGTGGATCGAAGGCGGAAAAGAATGAGAGCGGGGCGAGGACGTAGCTGGCCCAGGGGATGCCGGTGATTTCTGCGACGACGGGGCCAGCATAGTTGAGCTCGCCGAGGAGAAGCAGGTCGGCGCGGACGGGATCGGTGGCGGCGTCGAGGAGGTCGGCGTAGGTATCACGCAGGGAGGGAAAGAGGAATTCGCGCAGGCCGGTCTCTGTGCCTTTTTTCACGTCGTAGACCATGGCGACGAGACGCGTGTCGGCGGGGTCGATGTCGGGCCGGATGGGGCGGAACTCGATCCCGAGGGGCTCGATTTTAGGCCGGTAGACGTTGGGCAGCGCCATGACGGGCGTGTGACCGCGGCGCTTGAGTTCCAGCGCGACGGCGATGAGGGGATGAATGTCCCCGTAGGTGCCTATGTTCGAGAGGACGATGCGCACTGGTTGGGTCCGTGGTACAGGTATGAGATTAACGTATGGGACGCGATTTCAGATTGACTTTAACTGCGGATGGTATTCTGCGTCCGTATTTCAGGAGATCCCGATGCGAATGAGTTTTTGTTTTTCTGTGCTGCTGCGGCGCGCGCTGGCCGGAGCTACTTTGATTGCTGTGCTTGCCGCACCCGCGCTGGTGGCTGCGCAGGGGCCATACAAGGTTGTGGACAAGTGGAAGCTGGGCGGCGAGGGCGGCTGGGATTATCTGACGGCGGATGGCGCGGCGCACAGGCTGTACATTACGCGTGGCATGCGCGTGGATGTGGTGGATACAGGCAGCGGCAAGATTGTGGGCACGATTGGCGGCCTGCATGGTGTGCACGGCGTGGCGCTGGATGATGCAGGCAAATACGGATACATTTCCGATGGCGGCGGCAATGCGGTGGTGGTCTTTGATCGCGGAACTCTGGCCACAATTGCCACCATCCCCGCAGGCACGGGGCCGGATGCAATTCTCTTTGAGCCGGTGACGAAGACGGTGTGGGCCTTTAATGGTCGGAGCAAGGATGCGACGGTGATTGATACGGCGACGCAGAAAGTTGTGGCGACGATGGTGTTGGGCGGCAAGCCGGAGTTTCCCGCAGCGGATGGCAAGGGCTCTGTCTACGACAACATTGAGGACAAGAGCGAGATTGTGAAGATTGATGCGAAGACAAAGACCATTACCGCGACCTGGCCTGCGGGCTGCGAAGGGCCGAGCGGGCTGGCGATCGATCGCGAGGGCGGGAAGCTTTTTGCCGTGTGCGACAAGACGATGAGCGTGATTGATGTGAAGACCGGCAAGGTGTTGGCTACCCCTGCAATTGGCGATGGGCCGGATGCGGCGGGGTTCTCGGCGAAGCATAAGCTGGCGTTTGCCTCCTGCGGCGAGGGTGTGGTTTCCGTGGTGGATGGAGTGAGCCTGAAGACGGTGCAGACGGTGACGACCGAGAAGCGCGCGCGAACGATGGCATACGATCCAGTTGCGGACCGTATTTACACGGTGACGGCGGACTTTGGCGCGGCTCCTGCTGCGACGGCGCAGAATCCGCGGCCAAGGCCGCCGGTGCTGCCGGATAGCTTCCGCGTGATTGTGATTGGGAACTAGCCGTTCAGGCAACGGCGCCTGCGGCACGCAAAAACCAGATGGACAGGAGATGGTGAGTAAGACCTACACTATCTCTTGTCCATTCGTTTTTATGAAGGTGATTCTAGTCATTGTCGTGTTTGTGGTGATTGCGGGGAGCATCTTTGCTGACTGGAAGTGGCGGCAATGGGTGAAGGCCAGGCGGCGCGAGCGCGACTCTGCGGATGGCAACTCTCCCCGCTAGCCTGTGTTGAGTAAAATCATGACGCTAAAATAAGGTCAGGAGTCGTCCAATACTCATGTTTCCGATTTCTTTGACGAGTTCACGATTTTTTGTGCGCCGCGCTGGCGCTTTTGCCTTTGCCGGAGCGCTGCTGATAGCGCCTGTAACCATGCGTGCGCAGTTTGCGCCGCCGCCTACTACGCAGGTTCACGAACCTGCTGCGCTGAAGCCGCCGGCGGGTGCGCGGGTGGCGATTATCGAGTTTGAAGACATGCAGTGCCCGGATTGCGCGCGCGCGAACCCGGTGCTGAAGGACGCGGCGGATAAGTACAAGATTCCGTGGGTGCGGCATGATTTTCCGCTGCCCATGCACCAGTGGAGTTTTCAGGCGGCGGTGAATGCGCGGTGGTTTGACGACAAGGGTGGCAAGAAGGTGGGCGATGCGTATCGCGACGCGATCTTTGCGAACCAGCCGAGCTTTGGCGAAGATCCGGCGCGGATGACGGCTTTTACGCAGCAGTTTGCGAAGGATCATGGGCTGGCGTATCCGTTTGCGGTGGACCCGATGGGCAAGCTGGCTGCAGCGGTGAAGGAAGATTATGCGCTGGGGCAGCGGATCGGGATTGAGCATACGCCGACGATCTGGGTGGTGACTTCGCACTCGAAGGGCGCGCCGTTTGTCGAGGTGGTGGACCGCTCGAAGCTGTATCAGCTGATTGACCAGGCGCTGGAAGATACGAAGGGTGTGAAATAAGGCATCAAGTCAGCGAGTCAGCAAAAAGATGAAAAGGCGCATCCGATGGATGCGCCTTTTGTATTTAGTGGCTGATCTGGATGAGTCCGCCGTGACCGGGTGAGATTTCGCTGGTCTGCGGGGCGCGCCAGTGGTCGATGTGGCTGATGCGGTGCACACAGCCGATGGTGCAGTTGGGCGAGCAGCTCTTGGCGGTGAGGAATTCGCGCTTGACATCGTCGGTGGTGTAGTTGGCCAGGGACACGCCGGGGTAGCCGCGCTGCTGCGAGCAGTAGTGCACCAGGCCGTCCTCGCAGATGTAGAGATAGCGCGAGCCGGCGCGGCAGCGCCAGTCATTGGGCATGCCTTTGACGATGGATTCCTGGAACTTGTCGAACTGCGCGTAGTTGGTCTTTTTGCGGTTCTGCATGGCAAAGTAGACCTGCGCTTCGGCGTCGCCGAGGGGCTTGAGCTGGCCATCGCCGTCGTGGATGATGCCGATGGTGGATTCGAAGCCAAGCTCGAGGGCGCGCTTGCCGATGACGAGGGCGTCATTGGGGTCCTTGAAACCGCCGCCGACGACGGAGTTGATGTTGACGTGGAACTCGGAGTGCTCGGCGAGCATCTGGAGCTTTTTGTCGAGGACCTTGAGGGACTTTTTTGAGACATCGTCAGGGTTGATGTTGTCGATGGAGATCTGCATGTGGTCGAGGCCGGCGCGGTTGAGGCGCTCTATGCGCTCGGCGTTGAGCAGATAGCCGTTGGTGATCATGCCGGCGATGGCGCCGGTTTTGCGGATACGCGCGATGATGAGGTCGAGATCGGGGTGCGTGAGCGGCTCGCCGCCGGAGATTCCGACCATGGCGGTGCCGAGGCGGCCGAGGTGGTCGATGCGGCGGAGCATCTCTGCGGTGTCGACGGGCGGGGAGACCTTGTCGAACTCGTTGCAGTAGGTGCAGGAGAGATTGCAGAAGCGCGCGGGGACGATCTGGACGAGGACGGGGTGCGAGGTCGAGGCGAGGGCGCGCGCGACCATGGCATACTCGCGGGCTTTGCGAGAGGCGCGGATGGCGCGACCACGGACCGTATCTCGGCGGAATTTGGGCATCTTTTCTATTTTAGAGGATTTTGGGGTGGAATTGGGTGCAAGTAGAAGTGTCTTGGGGTGGGTTATGTGGCTTGTGTCGAGATTGCGAGAAATTCGGCTGGAGTCACAATTCGGATTTCGTCGAATTGGCCGATGCGCAGCAGGTGTCTGTCGCCGGTAACAATATAGTCTGAGCGGCCTGCGAGGGCGCATTCGAGGATGCGATTATCGGTAGGATCGTCTTTCACGGCGTCAATGTGGACGGTGGGCGTGACGAGTTCGGCATAGCTCAAAATGTCGGCTTCTGTTTCGCTAATTTCGAATTCCGACCATGAAAATTTACCGCGAAGGATTCGGGATAGCTCTTGCAAGATGGCGTGGGAAATGGCGAGACGAATGTCGTCGGTGTGCGCCAGGTCGAGTACCTTTTCCGGAAGTCCATGATAGTTGAGAGCCGAGATATAGACATTGGTATCCGCCGTCAACCGAATCACGGCTGAGGAGAGCGGAACTCAATCGGACCAAGTTCCTGGCGTGATTCTGCAATCAAACGCTCGACGTCGTCTTCGGTATAACCGAGTTTTTGGGCCTGGCCGCGACCATAGGCCTTAAGGCGTTCCCAGCGCTGTGTGCTCCCGACGTAGTTCTTTACGGCGGAAAGCAGAACTTCATCTACAGATCGCTCCTGCGCGCGCGCAAGATTCTTCACCTCGGCCATGAGGGCGGAAGGGATGATTAGGCTTTGGACTTCTGTAGCAGTAGTTGCCATAAGGGTATTTTGCGCCGATACTCGCGCAAATTCAACCTTCCAGAGCCGCGCAACGGTTACTTATGGCGTTTGTTGTCGACCTGGAGGGTTAGGGTCTGCTGGCGGCTGTCGCGTAGGATGGCTAGCTGCACCTGCTTGCCCTGGTTGGCTTTGAGGGTGCGGTCCCAGTCGGCGGTGGTTTTGATGGCTTCCGGGCCGACGCGGAGGATGATGTCGTATTCGTGCAGGCCGGCGGACTCGGCTTCGGTGTGGCGGGCTACCTGCTTGACGAGCAGGCCGGAGGGGATGCCGAGGTAATCGGACATCTGCTGGGAGAGCGGCTCGACGACTGCGCCGACTTTAAGCTCGCTGCCGAAGAAGGGCACATGGAATCCGCCGGTGGAGGGTACGTCGCCGCCGCTGGCGCCGGAGAGAATGTTGAGGCTGGAAGCCGAGCTGCTGCCGCCGCCAGAGTCCTGGCGGGCGTTGAGTTTGTTCCAGACGTCGCGCTCCATGGAGCGGCGATCTACGAGCAGAACGGAGAGGGTTTCCTGATTGCCTTCACGCATGATGACCAGACTGACCCAGCGGCCGGAGGGTACCTCGTGGAGGGTGGCGTTGAACTGAGTGGCGCTTTCAATGTTCTGGCCGTTGATGGAGAGCACGACGTCATTGATGCGGAGGCCTTTCTGGCCGCCGGCGGGAGCGTCGTGATCGATATTCGTAATGACGGCGCCACGCTTTTCGGTGAGGCGAAGGCGGCTAAAGGACTCATTATCGACATCTGTGACGAGGACGCCGAGGTAGCCGGGCGTGGCTGCATGTGAAGTCATGTGTAGGCGGTCGAGGAGCTCGTGGAGGGTCTGATCCTGTGCCGATGCGCGCGAAGGTGCGAGGGCCACGGCTGCCGCAATGAGTGCGACTGCGGCTAATGAGCGCGAGCCAGAGAACGGATTGCCGAGATGACAGGGCCTCGAAAAGTACTGCATGATTAAATCCCCCGAGTGTTCCCCGGTGCGCTCTCTTTAGACGTTCTGGCGCGGCTTACGGGGTGTTGCAGTTGGGTGAATCCGCTCTTGCTTACTGGACGACGTTACTGGATCTCCGGAGCCTGGCTTAATGCCTGGCGAGAGACCATACGAATCTGCGGGTTAGGGTCGGAACTGGCGACGTTGTGAAGCACCTGGCGCACGCTGGTATCGGCTTCGACGGGAGTGAGCGCGTGGATGGCGTCGGTGCGGACCTCTGCGTCGGAGTCATAGAGAACCGCTTCCAGGATGCCGTTGCGAATTCCGAGATCCTCTGCAACGTAGGGCGCAAGGCCGGCGAGGGCTTTGCGGCGCATCTGCGGGCTGCGGCCGTAGCGGAGGACCATGACCAGAGCATCGCTGAGGCCGGAGGCACGGCAGCTGTGGCCCTTTTGGCACTCGTCAACCACGAGGTCAACAGAGCTATCGTCTTCACCGGAGGCGGCAGCGCGGACGGCGGCGAGGGTGAGAAAGTGGCGAATCTTGGCGTCGTCGAGCGAGCCGGAAAACTGGCGCGGAACGATCTGCTTGTAGCTGACCTCGACCTGTTCGGAGTTGGGTTGGCGCTCAATGCGGGAGATGCTGGCGATTTCTCCGGCGACGGAGGGCGCGGCAGCTTCTACGACGGCCTGAGCACCGGCCTGGTTCTGGGCGGCTTCACCGGCTTTGGCGACGTGGCTCTGCGAGACGTAATAGCCGCCGAGCGAGCCAGCTGCTCCGCCGATGACGAGCATGAGAGCGGCGGCGACAGGGGCGGATTGCAGGCGCGCGAAACTGTTGCCCATGTAGCGGGCGACACGCTCATACCAGCGGCGCGGCGGCAGGGTGTCGAGCGCTTCTTCGAGGCGCAGACGAGAGCGGGCCATGAGATTGGCTTCGGGTTCGGAGATGGGGTGCGAGTCTGCCAGCAGCTTGATGGCGCGTAGAGTTTCGCGCTCGTGGCCGCATTCGGGGCAGATGGCCAGATGCCGGGAGAGCTCGTGGGCTGCGTCGTCAGACAGCTCACCGTATTCGGCCATCACGATTTGCTCGTGCGCCAATTCGCAATTCATGGGTACGTCCTTTTGCCTCACCTGAAAACAATGCAGATCTGAAACTAGTAGTGCTACCGGAGGCCCGCCAGTTGCGATCGGAGTTTCTTTGTCGCACGGAATAATGTGTTTTTAGCGGTTTCTTCGGTGGTAGAAAGCATTTCTCCGATGGTGCGCAGGCGGAGACCCTGGTAGTGCTTCAATTCAAAAACCATGCGCTCGCGGGGAGTGAGCTTAGAGAGTGCGTCCTGAATGCGGATGCCGAGAAGCTTGCGGTCGAGCTCGCGCGCGGGGTTTGAAAATGCGCGGTCGTCGGAGACGGAGGCGAGGATGTCGATCTCGTCGCCGGAGTGGTCGAGGATGACGGCCTGATCTTCGCGGCGGGTCTTGCGGCGGCGGAGCTGATCGAGGCAGAGATTGGTGACGATGCGGTAGATCCAGGTGTAGAAAGAACACTCAAAGCGGAAGTTGCCGATGTAACGGTAGGCCTTGAGGAATGCTTCCTGATAGATGTCTTCGGCGTCATGCTCGCTGCCGGTGAGATGGAGGGCGAGGCGCAGGACCTGATTTTCGTACTGACGGACGAGCGCGTCAAATGCAGTGCGGGAGCCGGACTGCGCGGCGCGGATCAGCTCGATTTCAGGCGCGCGGGAGGCGAGGCGCTCAGTTGCGCTTTTGGGTCCGCCGATGGCGCGGGTCGCAGTCATGCTTGTAGGGGATTGTACGCCCAAAGCGGTAGGCCAGGCCAAGGACGCGGTTTGGTTTGCCGGTGAATCGGGGTATGGAAGCGCTTCCGTAGCCATGATTTGCCTCGAAAATCTCTCCTGAAATGGTGAGGGGAGGGTGAAACCGGGTAAACCGCTGCGATTAGATGGACGTGTAGTTCGTGAGTTAGTGAGCGAGCGATGCGAAACATCGCTCTCAGGGACAAGGGAACAACGACTGGTTACGCAGCTACACTGGGATGGATGACTAGCGGAAATCTTTTTGACGGTGGGGCGGCACAGACTGGTGGGTTGATTACGGCGCATTGCGATGGCGGCGCGCGCGGGAATCCCGGGCCAGCGGGGTATGGCGCGGTGATTGAGGACGCGAACGGGCAGGTGATTGCTCGGCTGAGCGAGTTTCTAGGCATGCAGACGAACAATTATGCCGAGTATTCAGGCCTGCTGGGGGTGCTTAAGTGGGCGCTGGAACATGGGCACTCGCGGCTGAAGGTGGTTTCAGACTCCGAGCTGATGGTGAAACAGATGCAAGGCAAGTACAAGGTGGGTAGCCCGGTGCTGAGGCCGCTTTGGGAGGAGGCTCGCGGGCTGACGCGGAAACTGGAGAAATTTGAGATTGGTCATACGCTGCGCGGCGGAAATAAAGAGGCCGACAAGCTGGCAAATGAGGCAATGGACAAGGGCATGGGGAAGATGCCGAAGGCGATTCCGGCGAGCGCTCCGATGCCGACGAAGCCGGAGCGGGTGGTGCTGGAAGGGTATGTGAAGGATGGCGTGGTGCATTTGCTCGGTGGCGAGCTGCCGGATGGGGTGTTTGTGAAAGTGATGAAAGATTAAGGCGGACAACCATTGCAGGGATCAATTGAACAAATGATTTCGTTAACTTGTTTTGGCAACGCTGCATTGCGCGGAATTCCCATCGGCAAGTTCTTTCCCAATCACTCCAGCTGCAAATTTTGTGAGTCGGTTACTTTCACGGCTGGTAGAAAAAAGCGAAATGGCTCTATTGAATCATTCAATTTTGCCGATTCGCCTGATCAATGGTTTGAAAACTTGATAAAGCGAAAAATTCGCACGTTGCGATTGCACTGGCAACCGAGGGAGAATCCGCCACTTCCCGACCACATTTCAGCAGGATTTGTAGGTGGTGGAAGAGTCTGGAAGATTGAAGCGGTCCGCAAAGACGGGAGCAGTGAGTTCTGGCTTGAAAAATGGGTCATTGGAAATCGTGAAGATGCAGATCGTCGTATCTGGCGCGTGACGTATGGACTGCGCGAAGTAGCAAAGACACAAGCAGTGCAAGATGTATCGCTGGATGCTGTGATACAGAATTTGCGCAAGGCGCTGAAAGAGATTAAAGATGCTTCTGCTTTGTACGCGAATGGAGCTTTTGTCGAGCTATTTGATCGAGGACTCAATGCGCTTGATAATCCATCAGCCGATGCACCCCGAGGTAATCTGTTTCCACCGGGCGTTCTTCCATCAGAAGCCGAAGCGCTCTTGAAAGCCGCGCAATATGCATGGGTTTTTGGAGGGATGGGATCGTGGAACGATGGCGGATTCCCGAAAGGTTTGGAAGTGGAATATGAACGCGTTTCTACTCAGCTTTACGATGCTCTAAATGAAGCCATTGCGAAAGCTGTGAGTTCAAGCGAAATTATAGAAATGGAAATGTCCTAGATTATTCAACTTTCCTGCAACAATCCCTCGGTATACTCAGCGCAAATTGATATGAACGCCGCCGCGTTATCTCAAGCCCACGGTATCCCAAGGAGCTCATCTACTCATGGCCACTCGCCGCGATTTCCTGCGCCTTACCGCCACCGCTGCCGGCGCAGCAATGATTCCTGCCAGCATTCGCAAAGCTCTCGCCATCCCAGCTAATCGCGCCACCGGGACCATCAAAGATGTGGGGCACGTGGTCATCCTCATGCAGGAAAACCGCTCCTTCGACCACTACTTTGGGACGCTTCGCGGCGTCCGTGGCTTCAGCGATCCTCGTCCCGCGCTTTTGCCCAGCGGCAAGCCCGTCTGGTATCAGCCGACTGCCGCTGTCAAGACCCACCACTACAAGGACCGCGGCCTGCACCCGAGCGCCGAACACGTTCTGCCCTTCTACCTCAATCCGAAGCTCACCACCGAATTTCAGGCCGGCACGGACCACGGCTGGAGCAGCGGTCACCAGGCCTGGAATCACGGCCACCATAACCAGTGGGTTACCCAGAAGCAGGACGTGCTGACGATGGGCTATCTTCAACGCGAGGACGTTGCTTTTCACTACGCGCTGGCTGACGCCTTCACCCTCTGCGATGCCTATCACTGCTCCGTGCATGCCAATACCGCGCCCAACCGCATCTACCTCTGGTCAGGCACGATGGATGCTGCCGGCAAGCTCAGCAAAAAGCCCAACGGCCCCGGCTTCGGCGAACGGCACATCGTCAATGGCTTTACCTGGACTACGTATCCCGAGCGCCTGGAAAAGGCCGGCATCAGCTGGAAGCTCTATCAAGGCGGCACCGGCATTCCTGGAGACCCGACCGACAACTACACTGACAACTCGCTCGAGTTCTTTGCGCAATACCAGGTGGATGAGGGTGCGGACCCTCATGGACCGCTCGTGCAAAAAGGCGTCACCGACCGCTCTCTCATCGGATTTCGCGAAGACTGTCTCAGCGGCAAACTCGCCCAGGTGAGCTGGGTCGTAGCTCCTTACAAGTATTCCGAACATCCTGAAGCTTCGCCGCGTGACGGGGCATTCTATGTGAACACTATCCTGGAAGCGCTGACCGCCAACCCGGAGGTCTGGAGCAAGACCGTCTTCCTGATCAACTACGACGAAAATGATGGCCTCTTTGACCATATCGTTCCGCCGATGCCGCCTGCCGTGATGGGACAAGTTCAGCGGCAGAATGCGCAGGGACTGGTCTCCGACGATCTGCTGGAAGCCATGGAAGACGAGTTCCTCAACATGGACAATTTTCCCCATGACCGCCGTCCTTTAGTACCGGGCACCGATCCCGGGGGCCTGCAACCGATCGGCCTCGGCCCTCGCGTGCCTATGCTCGTTGTTTCTCCGTGGTCGACGGGCGGCTATGTCTGCTCGCAGGTCTTCGACCATACTTCGGTGCTGCAATTTCTGGAAGCCCGCTTTGACATTCCCGAGCCGAACATCAACCCATGGCGCCGCGCGATCTGCGGAGATCTCACTTCTGCCTTCGACTTCGCCGGCACGGCCAAGGCGGCCTTTGCGCCGATTCCGGTCCCCGCAGTTCTGGCCTCTGCAAAGCAGCCCTACAGCGTACCCGAAGTGCAGTCCATGCCGAAACAAGAGCCGGGCACCCGACCCGCGCGCGCACTGCCTTACTCGCTGACAGCACGCAGCCGTATTGACGCAGCTGCGGGTAAAGTATGGATCGAATTTCGCAACGAAGGCAAAGCGGGAGTGGCCGTTTACGCGCGCAACAACCGAATCCCTCTTGAGGCTCCGCGCCGATACTCCATCTCGGCTGAGCAATCTCTCTCGGACTACTGGCTGCTCTCGGATATTGGTTCCGACATGCATCCCAAACAGCCAAGGACGGAGCCGGATTACGATATCTCATTCCACGGCCCGAATGGCCACTTCAGCCACTTCCGGGGAGTGGTTGTCGCGCCAGCCTCTCCGGATCCCGAGGACAATACCGGCGTCAAAGCTCAGCCCAATCCCGAACTGATCCTCCGCTACGATCACCAGAACGGCGACGTGCACCTGACCGTAGCCAACCGGGGCGCAGCTCCCTGCACGCTAATCGTGACCAACGCTTATGCGAAGTCCGAGGCTCCACACAGTTATCCTCTGAAACCCGGCGGCTTTGCTGAAGATCACTGGTCCCTGGCTGCCAGTAACAGCTGGTTTGATATCTCCGTCACGACTGCGGAATCTCCGACGTTTCTGCGGCGGTTTGCCGGGCATGTGGAGACAGGGCGGCCGAGTACGAGTGATCCGGCTGTTTTTAGCGAAGATGCGTCGTTGTCCTGAAGCCTTCTGAGGGCGGCAGGGATTCATGTCGCACGAAACACACGGGCCGCATCGACAACGATGCGGCCCGTGGTTTAGGTGCCGATGGTGAGGGGTAGAGTTACTCGGGTTTGCCGAGGGAGTTTTTCCATTTGCGGCCGTCTTTTTCGAGCAGGCGGTCGCTGCAGTCGGGGCCCCAGCTGCCGGCGAAGTAGTTGGGGAAGACTTCGGGCTTCTTTGCTGCCCATGCCTGCAGGATGGGGGTGTAGTGCGCCCAGTTGATCTCGACGCCATCGCGGTGCGAGAAGAGGGTCTGGTCACCGAGCATGGCGTCCAGCAGCAGGCGCTCGTAGCCGTTGGCGCGCTGCTGGCCGAAGGCCTGGGCGTAGCTGAAGTCCATGTTGACGGGGCAGACGGTCATGCCGGGCGTGTTGGGAACCTTCGTTCCGAAGCGCAGGGCGATGCCGTCATCGGGCTGAATGCGGATGGAGATAATGTTGGGCTGAATCTCCGGGCAGGGGGCGCTTGAGGACTGCATCCGATTGAAGATGAGCAGCGGGGGCTGCTTGAACTGGATGGTGATCTCGGTGGCGCGCTTTTTGAGACGCTTGCCAGCGCGGAGGTAGAACGGAACGCCTGCCCAGCGCCAGTTTTCGATTTCGAGTTTCACGGCGGCGTAGGTCTCCGTGCCGGACTCGGGGTTGACGCGCTCTTCTTCGCGGTAGCCGATGACCTTCTGGCCGCCGACGATGCCGGGGCCGTACTGGCCGCGGACGGCATTCGTGATGGGAATGGAGGGGATGGCCTGCCAGACCTTGACTTTTTCGCGGCGGACGGCTTCTGCTTCAAAGCTCGAAGGCGGCTCCATGGTAACGAAGCCGAGCACTTCCATCATGTGATTTTGGATGATGTCGCGGAGGGCTCCGGCTTTTTCATAGAAGGGGCCGCGGCCTTCAATGCCGATATCCTCGGCGGCGGTGATCTGGATGTTGTCGATGAAGTTGCGGTTCCAGACCGGCTCAAAGATGCCGTTGGCGAAGCGGAAGGCCAGTACGTTCTGGACCGTTTCTTTGCCCAGGTAGTGGTCGATGCGGAAGACCTGGCTTTCAGGGAAGACTGCGTTGACCTGGCGATTGAGCTCGCGGGCGGAGTCGAGGTCGTGGCCGAAGGGCTTTTCAATGACGACGCCGATTTTGCCCTGCTCGGGATGCGCCATGCCGCTTGCACCGAGGTTTTCAATGATGGGCGCGAAGTACTCGGGCGCGGTGGCGAGATAGAAGAGCCGGTCAGGGCCGATCTTCTTTTCGGCGGCGAGCTTGTCGAGGGCGTCCTTGAGGCCGGGATAGCCGGAGGCGTCGTCAAACTGCAGCGCGTGGTAGCTGATTTTGGCGACGAACTCTTCGAGCTTGGGGTCAGTGGCGTCGACCGAACCGAATTTGAGGATGCCATCCTTCATGTCTTCGGCAAACTCGTTGCCGAGGGGCCGGCGGGCAACGCCCACGATGGCGAAGTCTTTCGGCAGGAGGTTAGATTGCTCCAGATGAAAAAGGGCCGGGAGCAGCTTGCGCTTGGTGAGGTCACCGGAGGCGCCAAAGATGACCATGATGCCGGGGCCGGGAATCTTTTCCGCAGCATCGTGCCCCTGGGGCAGGTCTGAAGGGTTCACGCTCATTTGTACAGTGGTAGCCATTTCTCGATCTCCGATCGATTTAAGGACGAATGACGAAGGGCGAAAATTTACCGACACAGTTTGGATGATTTGCCTGAGTGATTCGATCCCACCCTAGCGGCAAAAACAACCGTACCGCTAGAGTGGGATACCCAACTCGTCCTTTGTCCCTAGTCCTTTGTCCTTCGAATTAGTCTTTCTTCACTGCGTGGCCGCCGAAGGCGTTACGCATAATGGAGAGCATACGGTCGGTGAAGTTGTTTTCCTCGCGCGAGCGGATGCGGCGGATGAGCGATTCGGTGATGATGGGCGCGGAGACGTTGAGGTCGATGGCCTCAAAGACCGTCCAGCGGCCCTCGCCGGAGTCGGCGACGTAGGCTTCCAGACCGTCGAGCGTGGGGTTCTTCTTGAGCGCGTCGGCGGTGAGGTCGAGGAGCCAGGAACGGACGACGGAGCCGTAACGCCAGACTTCGGCGATCTGCGCGAGGTCAAGGTGGAACTCTTCCTTGGCCTGGAAGATGGAGAAGCCTTCGGCGAAGGACTGCATCATGCCGTACTCGATGCCGTTGTGGACCATCTTGACGAAGTGGCCTGAGCCGGCAGGACCCATGTGTCCCCAGCCCGTGTCCTTCGAAGGGGCGAGCGTTTCAAAGATGGGCGTGAGGTACTCGACCGGCTCTTTGTCGCCGCCGAACATGAGGGAGTAACCCTCCTTGAGGCCCCAGACGCCGCCGGAGGTGCCTACGTCGATGAACTGGAAGCCCTTGGCGGTGACTTCCTTGTGACGGCGTTGCGAGTCCTTGTAGTTGGAGTTGCCGCCGTCGATGAGGATGTCGCCGGGCGCGAGGTGCTGCTCGAGCTGGGCGATGGTGTCATCGACCGGTTTGCCGGAGGGAACCATGATCCAGATGGCCTTGCGGCCGGTGAACTTCTGGGTGAGCTCTTCGAGCGAGGTCACGCCGACGTTGCCTGCTGCGGTGAGCTTATCGACGGCTTCCTTGTTGAAGTCGAAGCCGATGACCTGGTGGCCGCCGAGGCGGAGGCGCTCCGCCATGTTGCCGCCCATCTTTCCGAGACCGATCAAACCGAGTTGCATAGTCTTCTCCCTTTTACGTGTGTGTCAGAAAACGGTGAGTTCGTTGAGCTGGCGGCGAAGATCCTGCTCGCCGATGAAGCGAATGGCCTTGAGGCCGGTGCTGGCGGCAGCGTCTACGTTACTCTGCCGGTCGTCAATAAAGAGTATCCGCTCGGCGGGCCGGCCGAGAATATCAATGGCGCGCTCGTAAATTTCCAGATGTGGCTTGCGCAGACCAACGTAGCAGGAGCTGAAGGCGATTTCAAAATGCTTTCGGAGGCCGTAACGTGCGAAGCGGTAGTCGTTAGGCTCACGGGCTTCGTTGTTAAGCGAGCCGACGAGGTAATTCTGCGAGGCGGAGAGATCCTGAAGAACGGGAATGGCGGAGTCTTCGAGAGGGACCGACTGCGCGAAGATGGCATCGAGGAATTCTTTGTGCGTGAAGCTGCGCGGCTCGTAGAAGACGGTTTCGTCGAGGTACTGCTGCGCGTTGATCTCGTCTTTTTCCCAGCGCTCGTTTGCATCTGGATGGCGCGCTTCGAACTCGGAGAGATCGAGCTGGAAGCTCTGGATCACAGTGGCGCGTTCCTTGTGGTCCCAGCCATTGGTGAGCAGGACTCCGCCAACATCGAAGAGTATGACGTCGAAAGGGGGCAATGGAACCTCTCGTTGCGCTGGCGGGGAAGCCGTGGTTGTAATGCCGGGCTTAGAGCCCCGGCGCGACATTATGCCTTACTGTTGGAACCGTCTCCGCATTGATACCTGGCCTCAATGGCCAGAACCTTGTTGTAGCGTCGAGTGAAGCGCTCTTCGTTGGAGATGAACTTGGCGGCGAGGAAGCTGTCGACGAGTTCGTTGGCTAGAGCCGTGCCGACGATGCGTGCGCCGAGGACGATGACGTTCATGTCGTCGTGCTCCACGCCCTGATGCGCAGAGTAAGTGTCGTGGCACATGCCGGCGCGGATGCCGGGAATCTTGTTGGCGGCGACGCAGACGCCTACGCCGGAGCCGCAGATGAGAACACCCTTTTTGGCCACGCCGGCGAGGATGGCTTCGCCTAGCTTTTCGGCGAAGTCGGGATAATCGTCGGGCTGATCGCCGGTATATGCGCCGAGATCGACGACTTCATGGCCTTTCGTTTCGAGATAGGCGCGCACGTCCTCTTTGAGAGGGAAGCCGGCGTGGTCGGCGGCGATGACGAGCTTCATAGAGCACTCCTTTGGAGTGAGGGACTAAGGGGACTCAAGGGACTATGGGACTGAAAAACCGCTTGCTTTTGTGTAGTCCCTCAGTCCCTTAGTCCCTGTTTCTGCTACTTGATCAGCTTCTTTGCGCGAGCTGCGATGTTGGCGCCGGTGAAGCCGAGTTTTTCATAGACGATGGGGCCGGGTGCGGAAGCGCCAAAGTGATCGATGCCGAGGACGTCGCCGGTTGAGCCTACCCATTTCCCCCAGGCGATGGGCGAGCCAGCTTCGACTGCGAACTTGGGAACGTCTGCGGGCAGGACGGAGGACTTGTATTCGTCGGACTGCTTTTCAAAGAGCTCCCATGAAGGGAAGCTGACGACGCGGGCGGCGATGCCTTCGGCTTCGAGCAGCTTCTTAGCATCGACGCAGAACCAGACCTCGGAGCCGGTGCCGATGAGGATGACCTTGGGGCTAGCCGCGTCTTCCAGAATGTATGCGCCCTTGCTGACGCCGCCGTAGACGTCGATTTTGGCGGTATCGATGATGGGTAGATCCTGGCGGCTGAGGGCCATGAAAGCAGGCTCATTGCGCTCGAGCGCTAGACGCCATGCGGCAGCGGTCTCATTTGCGTCGGCAGGGCGGTAGTCGGTGAGGTGCGGGATAGCGCGCAGCATGGTGAGCTGCTCGATGGGCTGGTGCGTGGGGCCGTCTTCGCCGAGGCCGATGGAGTCGTGCGTGAAGATGAAGAGCGAGTGCGACTTCATCAGCGCAGCCATACGAATGGCGGACTTAGCGTAATCGGAGAAGGTGAAGAAGGTGGAACCGAAGGGAATGAGACCGCCGTGCTTAGCCATGCCATTGACCGCGGCGCACATGGCGAACTCGCGGACGCCGAAGAAGACGTTGCGGCCAGCGGGATCAATGTGGAAATTTGCGCCGGGTTTGAAGATGGTCTTGGTGGAGGCGGTGAGATCGGCTGCGCCGCCAAAGAGCTCCGGCACATCGTTGGCGACGGCGTTCATGACAACCTGGCCGGCGTTGCGCGTGGCGACTTTCTTCTCGATGGGGAAGGTGGGAATGGCCTTCTCAAAACCGGCCTTGAGCTCGCCCGCGAAGGTGCGCTTAAACTGCGCGGCGAGTTCGGGGAACTCCTTTGCGTAGGCTTCAAAGAGCTTGTTCCAGTCAGCCTCTTCAGCTGCGCCCTTGACGCCGGCCTGTGCCCAGTTGGCAGCGGCTTCTTCCGGCACGTAGAAGCTCTGGTCCTCAGGGAATCCGAAGAACTTCTTGGTGGCCTTGACGTTGTCCGGCCCGAGAGCCTCGCCGTGGACGGCATTGGTGCCGGCCTTGGGGCTGCCGTAGCCGATGACGGTGCGGACGGCGATGAAAGAGGGCCTGGTGGTTTCGGCTTTGGCTGCTTCGATAGCTGCTTCAATAGCGGCCAGATCGTTGCCGTCCTCGACGATCTGCACATGCCAGTGATAAGCCTCGAAGCGCTTGAGGACGTCTTCGGTGAAGCTGAGCTCGGTGGGGCCGTCGAGCGAGATGAGGTTGTCGTCGTAGAGCCAGGTGAGCTTGCCGAGACCGAGGGTTCCGGCGAGTGAGGCGGCTTCATGCGAGATGCCTTCCATCAGGTCGCCATCGCCGCAGAGCGAATAGGTGTAGTGATCGACGATTTCGTGGCCGGGCTTGTTGTAGACAGCGGCGAGGTGCTTTTCCGCCACGGCGAGGCCGACGGACATGGCGATGCCCTGGCCGAGTGGGCCGGTGGTGACTTCGACGCCTTCAGTGTCCGTGGACTCGGGGTGGCCGGGAGTGATGGAGTGCCACTGGCGGAAGGACTTCAGATCGTCCAGCGTGAGCTTGTATCCGGTGAGGTGCAGCACGGAATAGAGCAGCGCCGAGGCGTGGCCATTCGAAAGTACAAAGCGGTCGCGGTCAGCCCACTTGGCATTGGCCGGGTTGTGCTTCATCAGCTTATGGAAGAGCAGGTAGGCGATCGGGGCGCAGCCGAGGGGCGCGCCGGGGTGGCCGCTGTTGGCCTTTTGCACGGCATCGACGGCGAGAAGCCGGAGTGTGTTGATCGAAAGCTGATCGAGCTGGGCGGGAGAGAGTGAAGCAGGGGGTGTCATCTGTTTCTAAATCCTTTCGTCTGGGAATCCGCCGCGTCCGCAGGTTTTATGCGCTTTCAACGGCTCAATCGGGTGGGTTCGTAGAGTCAATCTGTACATCCACATTGTATCCAAGCCACTTGCCAGAGTCCGTCCAGTGCAGGGTCCACGAGATCTTGCGGGATGCGCCGTCCTGATACGGAGCCGGGGCGGGAATGTCGAACCAGAAGCCAGCGCTGCATGCGCTGGGGCTGTTTGCGATCTGTACCGTCTTCCAATCGTCGATGGACCACCTGATCTCAAAGCGGGTTGCGTCGATGATCCGTAGCGTGTCTGTTGATCGGATGCGCTGGATGGGCCGTTGGAAGGTAAAAATCTCAAGATTACGGCGCGGACGGAGGCCTTTTTCCGTGCAGTAGCGCTCGTATACCGGGTCCACGAGGTCAAAGACCTGTCCGTCGCGGGCAGAGCGAAGCAGCTTGAGGTACTCGGCGTGCGCCCAGACGAGCGGCGTGGCTGCGCCTGCTGGACCGCCGAGACGCAGGCCGCGACCGGGAATGTCGGCTTCGTCCCAGACCTGCTCCGGCATCATCTGGCCGGGCGTGGCGAACTTTTCATAAGTCCGGATGAGGTCGGTGATGTCGTTGCCCAGGGCCAGCTCGTAGTGCGCCCGCTCGCCGGTGAGCAGCGGCCAGACACGGCCCTGACCGTAGCCGGTGAAAGGCGCGCCATGATCGCCGTTGCCATAGCCGTCCCAGTTGTAGCGCAGCCAGCCGGGGCCCTGCGGAAGATCGCGCTTGAGCGCGATGTCCACAACCTTCACGCTGTCGACGATCAGTGGATCGTCGGCTCGGCGGACGCCGTACCGGACTAGCTCAAGGAAGCCGCCGTCGACGATTTCGCGCGCTGCAAAGTCGTCCGGCGTGCCGGGAGGGCGGTTATTGATGTGGATGCGTTCGATTCCCGCGCTCTCTCTGTCGTATGCGGGACCGGTTTCCGTCGGGCGGATGCGCATGTAATGTCGTTTGACCTGGGGGTGGATGACACCGTCATTCGTGACGGTCCAGTCTTCAAGATGCCCCTCAATCCAGTCGGCGTACTCTTCGACGAAGGCGGCGAGCTCGTTAGAATCATGCGCGCGCAGAATTTCGCTGGCGCAGATGAGTCCGGAGATGACGGCGGCGAGCGTAGATGGCGAGTAACCGGAGTTTTCTTCCCAGCGCTCCTGGTGGGTGACGGGCGCATGGCGAATGAGGAAGCCTGCGGCGCGCTCGACAAAGGGAACGACGTTGAGCTCACCCAGGCCATTGGCCTTCCAGAGCCGCCAGGAAAGAATGACAGGGAAGGCGACTTCGTCAAGCTGCATGCCGTACCAGTAAGGCCGGCCATCGACCCAGAAGTTTTGTGCAAAGCCGCCGTCCGGCTCCTGTGTGCAGGCGAGATAGACGAGGGCGCGGCGCGCGGTTTCAGCGCGGCCACAGGCGATCATGGCTGTGGCTGTCTGCACCATGTCGCGGGTCCAGACCAGGTGATAGCCGCCGAGATCGTCGTCGCCTTTGGCCTGGCCCCACGGAATGGATGCGGACGCAACAAATGCGCCGGAGTAGGTCTTGTCCTCATGCGCGAGCAGAACGTTATGGCTGGCGCGCATGAGGCGTCCGCCGTCCTGGGCTTTTTCGCCAAGCCACTCGGGGTTGGCCACGCGCTTCCATTGCTCTATGAATCGCTTCTGGTTCTGCTCATAGGGCATGACCAGCGAGTTCAAGGTCTTTTGCAGCGAGGTGTGAATGGTGTTGCCGACGCCGATGGCGAGCGTAAATCCGCGGGTGCCGTCCTGGCCGGCGTTCGACATATCGAGCTCGCCAAAGAGCGCGATATTGCCGTTTGAGGCCGAGCCGAACTCCCAGTCCATCTGGTAGTTGTCTTTGAGGTCGCGCCAGCCGTCACTGGTGCCGACGAAGCCGCAGCTTACGCGCGAAAAACCGCAGGTGGCGCCCATGGCGAGCGACCAGCCATTGCGCCATGCGAGCAGCATTTTGTAGCCTGCTACATCCACGGCGCGGCCGTAGTTGTGCGCGCCACCGCCGTCTAGATGCGGAGCGAGCAGGGCGTATACCTTGAGCCGGCTGACGAGATCATGATGGCCGGAGAGTTTCACGTTGACCAGCAGGACGGAGTGGTGCGGGTCGCAGATGATTTCCTTGGTGAGCGTATAGCGGCCGTCGGGATCGTTGTTGATATAACGCACGCCGAGCGCTTCCGGGTTGATGTACTCGAAGGTCGAGATCAGATCGCGTTTTTCTTCGTGAGCGAAGGATTCGCCGTCAGTGACCATGAATTCGAAGTCGCGGATCTGCGGCTTGTCGATGGTGGGGTGGTAGATCTCATTCACGACGCCGTGGGAACAGGTGAACCACATGCGGCTGGAGGCGGAGTAGGCAGTGCCTACGGCATCCTTGACGCTGGAGGTCCAGCGCGGAGGCAGGCCTGGCGTGCCAAAGGCCTCGCCCTGCTGTGGAAGCCATCGATAAAGGGGCTGATCACTCATGAGAAAAGAGAAAGCTGAATCCGAAAACGAATTCTATCGTATCTTCATTGATGGTTTTATGTCCGTTAAAGTTCCATAACTGCGGAAGATAGTTCCCGTTTTATCCCACGTGATGCCGACCGGGACTATTATGGACCTCATAACTGTCCCGACCATCCTGAGGTTTCTCATGCGCCGATCCCGCGTTCTTCGTTTTGCGCTACTGTCGCTGGCTGTAGGGCTTGCCTGTTCTTCGGCTGTCTCGCAGGGGGCGAATCCCTGGGATTCGGATTCGCACGATCCGGCTCATAACGAGCTGAATGCGGGTGTGGAGGCTTTCAAGGCCGCTCAATACGGTGAGGCTGTGGCGCACTTCCGGCGGCCCGTGGAACTAGACCCGAAACTACCGGTGGCAAAGAGTTATCTTGCCACTACGCTGGCGCAGCAGGTCGTTCCTGGAGTGCAGACGCAGGAGAATCTGAAAACGGCTCAGGAGGCCGTGGGATTATTCGAACAGGTGTTGGATGGTGATCCGCACGACGTGAACAGTATGAAGCAGATTGCGGCGATTGATTTCGCCCTTCAGCAGTGGGACAATGCCCGCCAGTGGCAGCAGAAGGTGCTGGGGGAGAACCCGGGCGATCCTGCTGCTGCTTATACGATTGGGGTCATCGACTGGACGGTGGCCTACCATAACGTCAAGGACATGCTGCGCGAGAGCGGCCTGACCGACGATGGGCAAGGCAACACAAAAGCCTCCCACGATGTGCTCGCAGCCATTCGCGAGAAAAATGCCGCGTTGGTGGAGGAGGCGTTGAAGTATCTCCAGACGGCAATCGAGAACCAGCCTGACTACGCCGATGCGATGGTGTATCTAAATCTGACGTACCGGCGGAAGGCCGACCTGGACTTTGCCGACCCGGCTGCGCGCCAGGATGATATTGATAAGGCGAAGATGTGGGCCGAGACGGCGGCAAAGACGCGCAAGGCAAATGAAGGGCCGGCTCGCGCAACGTCTCAGCATTAGATTTCATAATCCGCCGCACCCTTCCGCTGTTGATTCGCATCCAAGTGGCCGTGAGGTATTGAAGCGAATTTAACGTTTCCAATGGTTCCTGGTCGGCTTTCCGCCGAAACCGGCCCACTACAATCTTCAACTGAGGAGAATTAAACGATGGCTTACGAATTGCCCCCGCTCCCTTATGACTATGCGGCTCTGGAGCCCCACATTGATGCCGAAACGATGAAGCTTCATCACGACAAGCACCACCAGACCTATATCACCAAGCTGAATGGCGCGATTGAGAAGCATCCTGAACTGGGCTCGAAGAAAGTGGACGAACTGCTGGCAGACTTGAACGCGATTCCGGAAGATATTCGCGGGGTGGTACGCAATAATGGCGGCGGCCACTCGAATCACACGATGTTCTGGACACTGATGGCTGCGGCCGGCGACGGTGTTGGCGGCGAGCCGACTGGCGCGATTGGCGAGCAGATCACAAAGGACTTCGGCAGCTTCGAGGCCTTCAAAAAGACCTTCAATGAGACGACGGCCAATCAGTTCGGCTCCGGCTGGGGCTGGCTGGTGTTCAAGGACGGCAAGCTGACGATTGTGACGACGCCGAACCAGGATTCGCCGCTTTCGCAGGGGTTTTACCCGATCCTGGGCAACGATGTGTGGGAGCACGCCTACTACTTGAAGTACCAGAACCGCCGTCCTGATTACCTGGCCGCGTGGTGGAGCGTTGTGAACTGGTCGGAAGTGAATAACCGCTTCGCTAAAGCGAAGAAGTAAGAATTAAGGACGAATGACGAGGGACGAAAACTGCTTTGTTAAAAGGTAACCGCATTTTCGTCCTTCGTTCTTCGCACTTAGTCCCTCGTCCGTCCTTCGTGTCCGCAACCATGTTGCGGATTCCGGGTCTATACATACGATGAAGCTTTTGCGCGTCACATTGATCTATGCGGGGCTGGTTCTTGTCGGTTCGATTGCGGCTTTGGCCCAGAGTGCCAGCTTTTCGGTGAGTCAGAATGGCAAGTCCGTGGGGACGGCCAGCTATGCATTCACCAGTACGCCCGCCGGCTATAACTCCGAGTCGCTGGTACGGATTTCGATGCAGGGGCTGGATTACTCGCTTTCCAAAACCGAACAACTTGATAAGGCGAACCGGCTGACGCATGTACTGGTTAGCGGCACGGTAAATGGCACGGCGGTGAACATCGTCGCCAAACCGGACGCGACGCAGTTGCTGCTGAATATTTCGGCGAATGGAAGAGCTTCGACGACACGGCTGGATGCCCATCCCGCATCGGTTTTCCTGGCAGATTTCGACCCTGGAGCGCTGCAGACGTTGCTGGCGCTCAACGTGACCCAGCAGGGCCGCGGACTGTGGGCGGTGATTCCCAAGAAGGCGGGCTCGGCGGCTCCCGTGGAAGTGGCGACCTATGCGCCGGAGCAGGGAACGCTGGACGGCAAGCCGATCCAGGTGCAGCATCTGACGGCGACGGTGTCGGGTGAGAGGACGGAGCTCTTCGCCGGGCCGAAGAATGAGCTTCTGCAGGCGGAGCTGCCGGAAGAGGGTTTTGCGCTGGTTCGGACAGGCTTTGTGCTGACGCCGCCGAAGAAGCCGATCGCGCCGCCGGAAGGCTTCCCGCAGCAACAACAGCAGACGGGACAACAGCAACAGCAGCCGGCTCAACAACAGCCCGCTCAGCAGTATCCGCAGCCCGCGCCGCAGGAATAGAAAATGCCCTCGGGTATAATCGAATAGGAAAGCCGTAGTAGTTCTTTCAACCTAGATCAAGCCGTACACACCCTCCGGCCATCAGCGCCGCAAGGCATCGTAGCCGTAAAGCATTCGCATATGAGACTGGATTCGTTTCCCGCTGCGGAAAGCATGTGGGACATCTGTATCGTGGGCACAGGTCCTGTTGGTATGGCCATGGCGATGGAGTTCGACCGCCTGGGACGTGATGTGCTCGTGCTTGAATCGGGCGGGTTGGAAATCGATCCCGCCCTGACTTCAGCCGCCCGTGCCGAAATTGCCGATGAACGCCGTCATGCCGGAATGGAACTGGCTGTCTGCCGAGTACTTGGAGGCACCTCCTGGACGTGGGGCGGGCGCAGTGTTCCATATGACGACGTGGATCTGGCCGAGCGGCCTTTTGTGCCGGAGTCGAGCTGGCCGATTACGCATGAGGAGATTAGGCCCTGGTACCGGCAGGCCACGGAATACACCTTGTGCGGCGGCGACCGCTTCACAATTCCTTATGAGCGCAAGCTGAGCGGCGGTCTGGCGCTGGATTTTGTAGAGCGTTGGGCGACCGAATCCAAGCTGATTTTGCGCCACCGTCAGCGTTTGTTGGATTCGCCTCGGATTCATCTGAGCCTGAACAGCACGGTCACAGGGATTCGCTTAGACAAGAATGGAAATGTCGCAGAAGCGCTTGAGGTGGCTACGCCTTCGGGTCCGCGTCTTGTTCGTGCGCGGCAGATTGTTCTGGCGCTGGGCGGCGTGGAGACCACACGTGTACTGCTCAATGTGCAGGAACGTTATCCAAATCTCTTTGGCGGGATCGATGGCCCGCTTGGCCGCTACTACATGGGCCACATCTCGGGAAAAATCACGAGTATCGTTTTCGATACGCCTGCGGCCTTCGCCGATCTGGACTACAAGCTGGACACGAACCAAAGCTGGTTCCGGCGGCGCTTTATGCTCACCGAGGCCGCGCAAATTGAACATCAGGTGTTGAACACGGCCTTCTGGCCGGATAATCCGCCTTTTTACGACCCTGCTCATAGGAGTGGCGTGCTCTCATCGGTCTTTCTTGCGCTGGCCTTTCCGCCGACTGGACGCAGGCTTCTTTCGGAAGCGATTCGGCTGGCGCATACAGGACCAAGGCCCTATCCACTGGGGGCGCATTTGCGCAATGCGATTCTGGGAGCGCCGCGCGGCGCCGCGGATATGTATCGGATTCTTCGCGACCGCTTTCTGCGCAAGCCAAAGAAGCCGGGATTTCTTGTATCCAACCCCGGTGGCCGTTATGCGCTGCATTATCATGCGGAGCAGATTCCGCAGGCTGAGAGCCGTATCCGCCTGACCGGAGAGACAGATCAGTTTGGCCTGAAGCGCGCCGCGATCGATTTGCGTTTTGCCGAGCAGGATGTAGATTCCGTAATCCGGTCGCATGAGCTTCTGGACCAGTCGCTGCGCGCGAACGGGATTGGCAGGCTCGAGCCGTGGTATTCGCCGGAGAAGACACGCAGCAAGGTGTGGGAGCAGGCAGCAGATGGCTTCCACCAGGTGGGCTCGATCCGTATGGGCGAGGATCCGGGTGCGAGCGTTGTGGACCGCGACCTGCGCACGCACGATCTTGCAAATCTTTACGTTGCGTCTTCCGCTGTTTTTCCGACTTCCGGGCAGGCCAACTCCACGCTGCTTGCAGTGGCGATGGGAATGCGGCTGGCGCACAGGCTGGCTGTGCCGGCGAGCGAGTCTGAATCCGCTGGTGTGGCGGCAACGCATGGAGTTCGTCCTTGAAGCGCATCCTGCACGTTACCCGTACTCTGAATCCTGTTTTTGGCGGGCCGCCGGATTCCGTGCGGATGTTCTGCGCTGCGCATATTCGGGCCGGGAACGAGGTAGAGGTGGCGACGACGGACGATCCGGCGGCGGATTTCAGCCGTATCCCCGGCGTCGAGGTTCATGCCTTTGGACCGACCAAGCCGAACTACCACTACACTCCACAGCTTGAGCCGTGGATTCGCGCAAATATTGACCGCTTTGACGGCGTGATTGTGAACGGTATCTGGCAGTATCACACCGTGGCTGCGCGGAAGGCTGTTTATGGCCGCCGGCCGTATGTGGTGTTCTCGCATGGAATGTTGGACCCCTATTTCCGCACGCGCTATCCGCTGAAGCACATGAAGAAGCTTGCCTACTGGTTGCTGCGAGAGGCGAAGAATCTCAACCTTGCCAATGCTGTGCTGTTTACGAGCGAAGAAGAGAAGCGAGTGGCGGCGGAAGGATTTCTGTTTCGCAACTTTCGGCGCATAGTGATTCCATATGGGACGATGGGGCCGCCGGAGGGCGATCCGCAGCAGATGAAGCGGGAGTTTCTGGCCGCGTTTCCCGCTGTGCAGGGGCATCCGTACCTGGTTTATCTGAGCCGCATTCATCCCAAGAAGGGCTGTGATCTGCTCTTTGAGGCTTTTGCGCGCACGGCTCCGCCGGAGATGCACCTTATGATGGCTGGTCATGATGAGACGAATTGGCGGCCTGAACTGGATGCGCTTGCTGCGCGGCTTGGGGTGCTGGAGCGTATTCACTGGACAGGCTCGATTCGCGGCAACGTTAAGTGGGGCGCGCTGTATGGCGCAGAGGCTTTCATTCTGCCTTCACACCAGGAGAACTTTGGGATTGCCGTGGCGGATGCGCTGGCGGTGGGACTGATTCCCCTGATCTCTGACAAGATTAATATTGCGCCGGATATTGCTTCAGACAATGCGTGCCTGATGGAGCCGGACACGCTGGAAGGAACCATTCGACTGATTGAGCGGTTCAAGGCCATGTCTGCCGAAGAACGCGGGGAGATGCAGACGCGGGGCATAGAGTGCTATCAGCGCCGCTACGCGCTGGCCAACTCCGCGCATGAAGTTTATAAAGCGTTGGGAATCGCGTGAGTCCGCAAGGCAATTTCGCATTCAGAAGGCAGGTCTCGGCATGAACTCGATTCCTCTTGGCACTACCGGACTTTCTGCGCCCAGAATTGGTTTTGGCTGCGCTGCATTGCTTGGACGCACTGGCCGCAAAGACTCACTGCGTGCGCTGGAAGCCGCGTGGGATGCAGGGGTTCGTTTTTTTGACACGGCCCGCATGTATGGCTATGGCGAATCAGAGGCGCTGCTGGGTGAGTTTCTACGCGGACGCAGACAGGAAGCGGTGATTGCTACCAAGTTTGGCATCCAGCCGGCGAATCAGGCGGCATGGAAGGGTGTGGCGAAATCCGCGGCGCGCAGTTTGCTGAAGCTGGCTCCTGGAATGCACAAGACCCTGCAAAAGACGGCTGCCAGCCAATTCACTCACGGTCAGTTCACGATTCCGGTTCTGCAGCAGAGTATTGAGGAGAGCCTGCGCAAGCTTGGCACGGAAACCGTGGACATGCTCTTTCTGCATTCCGCGCCGGCGAGCGTGCTTGAGCAGCATGACCTGCTGGATGCCATGCAGCGGCTTGTGGAGCAGGGAAAGGTTCGTGTGGCGGGCCTCTCCGGCGACCCTGCGACGGTGGCGGTTGCACTCAAAAGCAATCCTCCGCAGCTTGGAGCGATGCAGTTTCCGTGCAATGTTTTTGATATTTCAGCCGCGACGGGTTTTTCTCAGATTGCGGGCGGCGCGCATGCTCTGGTGGCAAATCATCCATTCGGCGGAGTTTCGCGTGTGGGACAGACACGGGCTGCGCTTGCCTCTGTTGCCGCCAGCAGCAGAATTCCGGCGGCGGTCCGCGAAAAGCTTTCCGGAACCGATGATGGCCTCCTTGCGGATGTCGTGCTGAACGTGATTCTGCGCGACACGGGGATTCATGTGGTGATTCCGGCGATGATGAAGCCGCACCATATTCAGCTTAACGTGGACGCTGTTACGCACTCGCGCTTTACGGCGGAGGAGATTGCGCTGCTACGGCAGGAACTGGCTACGGCGGCCCGGCAGACTACGGCGCAGGGGTAGCTAGAGGCTGTTGGCGGCGGCGACGGCTGATGCCCAGGCCCACTGGAAGTTGTAACCGCCGAGGTGGCCAGTGACGTCTACGGCTTCGCCGATAAAGTAAAGACCCGGAACGGAGCGCGACTCCATGGTGCGGGCCTGCAGGTCGCGGGTGTCGATGCCGCCGGCGGTGACTTCGGCTTTCTCGTAGCCTTCTGTGCCGGTGGGATGGAAGGCATAGCGGCGGAACTCTTGTTCAGTGGCTTCGAGGGCAGCATTGGTCCAGCCTGCCGGTGTGGCGGCCACTGCGAGGTGGTTGGCTAGACGCTGGGGGAGTATGGCGCGAAGAGCCTGGCGGAAAGCTTGCGAATCGCGGCGAGCGTTCGTTTCGAACAACGGAGCAAAAAGGCGGTTGTCCTTTGCGAATTGCGGAGCGAGGTCGATATAGATTGGTTCGCCGGGCTTCCAGTAGGACGAGGCCTGCAGAATGGCCGGGCCGCTGAGGCCGCGGTGCGTAACGAGCATCTTCTCGCGGAAGCGCGGTGGCGGCTGGCGGTTGGGTTTGCCGGATGAGGCTTCGGCCCATGCAACGACTTCTGTGGAGACGCCAGAGAGTGCGGTCCAGCTTGCTTCTTCGCTGCCGAGTACGAGCGGCACGAGCGCGGGGCGCGGATCAATAATGCGCAGACCGAACTGGCGAGCGAGATCGTAGGCGAAGCTGGTTGCGCCAAGTTTGGGGATCGACAGGCCACCGGTGGCGACTACGAGCGCGCCGCAACGGAATTCGCCCTGTGATGAGCTGACGCGGAAGGTTGTTGAGTCACGTTCGACGGCGATGTTGCGGGCATTCAGGATCAACTCAACTTTGCCGCGCTCGCACTCGGCTAACAGCATGTCGAGAATCTGGCGTGCGGAGTGGTCGCAGAAGAGCTGTCCGAGGGTTTTTTCATGCCAGGCGATGCCGTAGCGCTCGACGAGCTCAAGAAAATGCGCGGGCTGGTAGAGCGCGAGCGCGGATTTTATGAAGTGCGGGTTAGCAGAGAGATAGCGGTCGGGTGCGGTATGGATGTTGGTGAAGTTACAGCGTCCGCCGCCGGAAATGAGGATTTTACGGCCCGACTGGGTGTTGTGTTCGAGGAGCGCTACGCTACGCTCGCGCTGGCCTGCGACAGAGGCGCACATGAGGCCTGCCGCACCTGCGCCGAGAACGATGACGTCGAACTCGCGCACGGCTTTACTGACCCCTGATCTCTGATCCCTGATCCCTGCCCCGACTAATCCACCAAGCTTTGATGAACTTCCAGTGGATGTAGACCGAGTGATTGATGTGGAGCAATAATCCTTCGCGGCCATCCAGGAAGCCGAGGCGGAAGATGTAGTTGTAGAAGAAGGTGGCGACGGGGTTGAGAACGGCGTTCCAGACGAAGGCCAAGAGCGAGCGGCTGTTACGATTGCGCGCCGCGAGCAGCATGGCGATCTCTGAGCTGTAGCGGTTCATGTGCTCGAGATAGACCGCGAGGTTGGGATAGGCATAGTGCAGCATGTCGCACTTGAGCGTGCCCTTGTGGCCCCATTGGTGCTCATCGTGCTGAGGCGTGGAGTGCGGGCCGACGCCTTCACTGAGACGCGCTGTGCCGCGCTTGAAGAGGCGCAGCTTGTGGTCAGGATAGAAGCCGCCGTGGCGCATCCAGCGGCCAAGGATGAGGTTGAGGCGCGGAATCCAGTAGGCAGTGAAGGGCGGCTCGGCGGCCAGGGTCCGTTGGACTTCCTTTTGCAACTCGGGCGTGAGCTCTTCGTCGGCATCGAGCAGCAGGATCCAGTCCTGGGTGCAGAGATCGAGCGCGACATTCTTCTGCTCGCCGTGGCCGTCAAAGGCGTGATGGCTGGTCTTTGCACCATAGGATTCTGCGATTTCAAGAGTGCGGTCCCGTGATCCTGAATCGACGAGGATGATTTCATCGGCCCACTTAACGCTTTCGAGCGTGCGGGGCAGATTTGCCTCCTCATTCATGGCAATCATGGCGACGGAGAGAGTTTGACGCATCCGTTGCAGGATAAATCACGCGCTATGTTGCACTATTTTGCGCCCACGTGGAGTGTGCCGCCGTAGGATTCTGCGAATGCTTTTAATACGGGGAGTGCGCGGTCAAACGCCTGACGATTACGGGCGCTGAGTGTAAGAGTTAGTACCTGGCCGTCATCGGCGATATAGACGACCTGCTCAAAAGAATTGTGCTCTTCGCCGCTTTCGAATGTGTAGACCCTGGCATCCTGTTTTACGCGAGGAAGCGTGAGAGATTTTTCTTCGCGGACAGTACCATTTTTGAAGCGTTTTCTGAACTCTGAGATATCAGACTCGATGGCGGATACGGTGTTTTTTGCGTCTTCCTTTGCTCCAACGGGCATTCCGGCGAGATAAATCCAGACGTCTGCTTTCGAAGGGTCGGTACCTTTCGGAAGGAAAAATGCCAATCCAGGCCCATCTGCTCGCTCCCATCCTTCTGGAGTATCCACTGCAATGAGTCCGGCTTCCGTCATCAGCATTTCGCGGGGTTTGTCAGAATGTACGGCAGGCTGCTGCGCGGTGCAAAAATGCATAAGCGCAAAGGCAATAAACACAGCCAGAACACTGAATCGGCGATAGGGTCTGCAGGCGCTCATAGTTCGTTTGTGAGCATCGAAGAGTGAAGTAATTGGGTCGCTGCTCATGATACATTGAGATTCCACGGGAGACAGCGTATGGCGGCTGAGGTCCAGCTGACGGATCAGACGATAGACCTGCAGCAGCAGGTGGCGCGGCTTCAGGCGCTTCTCGAAGCCTCGCGCCAGGTTCACTCCACGATTCACGAAGAAGATGTGCTCAGGTCCGTGCTGCGGCTGGTTGTGCGCGAACTTGAGATGGCCGGAGCGACCTTCACGGGGCCTGAATTAAGCCAGGACCTGACCTATGGCAGCGTAGACGCAGAGGCCGGCACAGCGCAGCGCTTCCCTTTGTATGACCGCGATGGCCAGCGCATGGCCGATCTGCTGGTGATGCCGCCGGATGGGCGCACGCTGACACTGTACGAATCGGACTTTCTGGAAGGGCTTACCTTGCAGGCTTCTGTTGCGCTGGAAAACGCGCGCAACCACAAGCGCAATGTGGAGTTTGCCCGCGTGCAACAGGACCTGGATGCGGCGCGCAGTATTCAGCGCTCGCTCTTGCCGCAACGCCTGCCGGATATTTCGGGCTACTCCCTTGGCTTCAAATCGAAGACCTGCTACGAAGTCGGCGGCGACTATCTGGACATTGTGGAGATGCCGGACGGAACGATTCTGCTGGTGGTGGCGGATGTGGCGGGCAAGGGACTGGCCTCGGCGATTGTGTCGGTAAGCTTCCGCTCCGCTTTTCGAGCTGCCGCTTCTACCGGATTGGCGTTGCATGAGATTGCCACGCGCATGAACCAGAGCCATTGGGAAGAGGGCGACGAGACGCGCCGCCGCTACGTAACCGCAATTTTTGCCCGTCTCGACCCGAAGACCGGTGAGCTGGAGGCCGTGAATGCGGGCCACAATCCCGGTTATGTTCTACGGCCGGATGGCTCGCTGAGCCAGTTGGACGCAGCCGGCACGCCGCTGGGACTGCTGCCCGGTATGAGCTACTCCTCGGAGCGCTGCGCCTTTCCGTCAGGCTCACGCCTGCTGCTTTATACGGATGGTCTGACTGAGGCTTTCTGCGGGGACGAAGAATTTGGCTCAGAACAACTTATCGACCATTTTTCCCGGTGCCAACCGCAGATGGCCGATGCTATTCTCGATACGTTGTGGCGCGCGATTGAAGATTTTTGTAAAGGCGGGCCGCAATCGGACGATATGACAGCATTGGTACTCTCGCGCATCGGGGAGCCTTGTACGGCAGACTCTGATTTGGTTGGGGAGAAAGCTGCTTGAGCGGAAAGTCAACATGCGTTGAAGTTCGGCTGCCTTCGCGGCTCGGCTACGAGAAGGTGGCCATGAGCACCGCAGCATCCGTCGCCAAGCTGATGGGCTTTCGCCCGGAGCGCATCGAAGACCTCAAGACGGCGATTGCCGAGGCGTGCATCAACGCGATTGAGCACGGCAACAAACTGAACGATGGCCTGCAGGTGGGCGTGCTGCTGAATGCCGGCGAAGATGCACTCGAGATTAAAGTGATTGACGATGGCCGCGGAATGAAGACCCTGCCTCCCAAACCGGACATCGACAAGAAGATTCATGGTGAGGAAGATCCCCGAGGCATGGGGATGTTTTTGATTCAGGCCCTGGTGGATGAGGCCGAGTGGGTGGCGGGCGCAAACGGAAAGAGCAGCTACGTCCGCCTGTTGGTACGGCTGGACCCGCCAATTGAGTAAAGTTCTTATACGGAGATATTGATCGTGCAGAGTGAAACCAAGTCGAAAGTGGACCAGATTTCTTCGTCCGCGGGCCATTCGGTCAGCGTGCTCCGCTATGAGGGCGATATCGCCAGCACCTCGAAGGACGCCGTTCTTGGCGCCTACCAGGCTCTCTCGAAAGAGACTGTCAAGCTGATTCTGCTGGACTTCACGAAGGTGGATTACATCAACTCAAGCGGCATTGCGCTGGTGATTCAGCTGCTGATTGAAGCCTCGAACTCCGGGCAGAAGGTGGCGGCTTTCGGCCTTTCGCCGCACTTCACCAAGGTCTTCACGATGGTGGGCATCACCAAGTACGCCGGGTTGTATCCAGATCAGGCGACGGCGCTGGCGGCGCTGTAAGGACTTCTCCGTCCAGACAACTGCATGGCTCAGCGACAGGCGACTCCTGAGCGGCTCGCCGCATTCTCGGATGGCGTGATTGCCATCATCATCACAATCATGGTGCTGGAGTTGAAGGTTCCTCATGAAGCCAGCCTTCAGGCCCTGATCGTACTTTGGCCCGTTTTTCTCAGCTATGCATTGAGCTATCTCTTTGTAGGCGTCTTCTGGGTCAATCATCATCATCTGCTGCACCATGCGAGGATTGCCGAACCCATGATTCTCTGGGCGAATCTTCTGGTGCTTTTCTTTGTTTCGCTGATTCCATTCTTCACGGAATACGTGGCTGAGACGCATCTGCATCCGTTCGCAACGGCGCTCTATGCGGGCATTTTTCTGCTGGTCACTGCGGCTTTCATGCTCCTGCAGAAAGTTGTTGCCGTCCAGTTCGGGGCGGACCCGGAATTGAAAGCGATGGACCGGGCCGCAAGCAGTCGGAACTGGATCACCCTTGTTGCATATGCCTTGGCAATCCCGGCGGCATGGCTACATCCGGCAGTTACTCTCTTCATCATTCTCTGCAGCGCTGTAGCATACTTCATCCCGGATGCGTTTTCCCGCAGATGAGTTCTTGCGTCGAAGGCGCGTGCTAGTCCCTATTCGTAGCGCAGCGCGATCATGGGGTCCACTCTGGAGGCACGCCGCGCAGGGAAGTAACCAGCGATCAGCCCTACGACCAACAGCACGCCTACGGCCAGTGCAATGCTTGCCGGGTCGTTATCCTTCAAGCCGAAGAGCATATGCGTTACCAGCCGTCCACCGGCAAGCGTGGCGGGCACGCCGATGGCGATTCCGACGAGCACCATGACGGCAATCTCGCGCAGTACCAGCCAGCGCACATTCGATTGCGGCGCGCCGAGCGCCATGCGGATGCCGATCTCGTTGGTTCGCTGGCTCACGATGTACGACATCAGGCCATAGATGCCGATGCAGGAGAGAAAGACGGCCAGCAGCCCGAAGAAGATGGAAAGCTGCGCTACGACACGCTGATTTGTCACCGATCGTTGCACCTGCTCATCGAGCGTGGTCACATCGGTAATCGGCAGGCTGCGGTCAATCGAGTGAATCGTCTGCTGCACCGCATCCGCAATCGCGTTGAAATCGCCGGTGTAGCGCACGCTCAGGTCGTCCACATACTGCGGATGCTGCAGGTAGGGAATGTAATCAATCGACTGGGGAGTTTCATCCAAGCTGCCGAACTTCGCGTCCTTCACCACGCCGATGATCTGAACGGGCGAATCATTGGTGCCCATGTGGTAGCTCTTGCCAATCGGCGAGCCTTCGGGAAAGAACGTCTTCGCCATGTGCTCGTTAATGATTGCCACATGCGGCGATTTCGCAGTATCCTGCGGCACAAACGTGCGCCCTGCAATCAGCGGAATCTGCATAGTGGCAAAGAAGCTATTGCCAACCACGTCGTGCTTGACCTGTACGTCATAGTTCACCGGAGCACCCGGCACTACAATCCATCCGTTCCAGCTTCCTTCGTGAAAGACGAAGTCAGAAAAACTGGCGGCATGCACGCCCGGCAGCGCGCTCACCTTTGCTTCGATCTCCTCGAACATCGTAGTCAGCCGAGGCTCACCATCCTTGTAGTCTACGGAGCTTGGGTCAATGTTGAGCCGCAGCACGTTCTCGCGGTTGAATCCTGTGTCCACGTTCGTCAGGTTGATCAGGCTGCGCAGGAACAAGCTCGCGCCCACCACAAGCGCCAGCGAAAGCGCCACCTGCAGCACCACCATCGTGCGTGCCAGCAGGTTCTTCGTGCCGCCCTTCACCATGCCGCGTCCTTCTTTCAGTGTCTCCGTCAGCTCCACCCGCGTCGCTCGAAAAGCTGGAATCGTTCCAAACAGCAGCGCCGTCGCTACGGTAATGCCAAGCGTAAATAGCAGCACCGTCGTATTCAGTCCCACGTTAAGCGGAGTTACCTCCGGCCCGCTTGAAACCATGCGCAACAGCAGCCTGCTTGCGCCCATCGCAAAGGCAATCCCCAGCGCGCCGCCCGCAAACGACAGGACCAGGCTCTCCGTCAGCAGTTGCCGAATAATCCTGCCGCGCTGCGCTCCCAACGCCTGCCTTACCGCCAGCTCTCGTGCGCGAGCCGTCGCCCGCGCCAGCAGCAGGTTCGCAATGTTCGTACACGCAATCAGCAGCACCAGCGCCACAATTCCCATCAGCATCTGCAGCGGCTCGGAAAACTGCCGCCGCAGCCGCGAAAGCCCAGTCCCCATCGATGTCAGCGGCACATGAGTGTTGTTCAGGTTCGCCAACTCGCGCTGGTCCGGCTTCCTGTCCGTAAAGCTCAGTAGAATCAGCCGGAACAGCACATTCACATTCGCTGTTGCCTGTTCCGGCGTCACGCTCGGCTTCATGCGGCCAAAGATGTAGAGCGACTCGGCAAAGTTGTTCTTATATCCGTCGAAATATGGCGGTACAGCTTTCACCATCGAAAATGGAATCCACAAATCCGGTGCATCACCCACCATCGTTCCAAAAAACTCCGCCGGAGCTACACCCACAATCGTAAAAACCGTTGGGCCAATCTTGAGCGTGCGTCCCAGCACTGCCGGGTCTTTGCCCATCGCGCGCTTCCACCACGCATCGCTTACCACCACTACGGGATGATCGCCTTCCGTGCTGTCATCCGCATCGCTCAGCAAGCGCCCCATCCCGGCCTCCATGCCCAGCGTGGAAAAATACGTTCCCGAAACAAGTTGGGCCTTCATTAGTACGGAAGATGTCTCGTTGCCAATGAAGCCATGTATATCGCTCTTCATACTGAACATCGCCGCCGTATCGGAAAACACCGAGTTCTGCTTCTGCAGCTCGCGATAAAACGGGTACGAAAAGAGCTCTGTAAATCCATACGCATCCGAAACGCCGTTTGTGCGCGCCGTTCCCAGCAGCATCAGCCGCTGCGGCTCCTTCACCGGCAGCATCCGCAGCAGCACCGCATCCAGCAGACTGAAGATCGCTGTATTCGCCCCAATCCCCAGCGCCAGCGAAAGCAGCGCAACGCCGATCAGCGCCTTACTGCGCAGCATCGATCGCACGCCATAAGCCGTATCCTGCACAAAGCTTTCGAGCCACCCCGCCACGCGAATCCCATGACTCGTCTCGCGCTGCTGCATGATGGGGCCGAAGGAACGGCGCGCCTCTGCTGGATCGCGGCCTTCGGCAATTGCTTCTTCGATGTGCGACTCGAACTCTTCTGCGATTTCGCGGTTTATCCTGTCCCCGCGAAAGACATTTCCGATGCGCGACCAGAGCGACATTTCACGCCTCCCGCAATACTCGATTAATGGCTGAGCTAATGGCTGCCCAGCGCGACTCTTCCGCGCCAAGCTGCTTTTTTCCTGCCGCTGTGAGCTCGTAGATGCGAGCACGGCGGCCGTTTTCCTTCTTGATCCACTCGGCGCGAATCCAGCCCGCCTCTTCCATGCGGTGAAGCGCAGGGTAAAGCGAGCCCTCTTCGGCCCGCAGGACTTCATCGGAGATATTCCCGATGGCGGTCATGATGGCATAGCCGTGGAGATGCGGCCTGCGCGAAAGAATCTTCAGCACAAGCAGGTCTAGGGAGCCTTGAAGGGAATCCGTTTTCGTCCGCGGTGGATACTGGGCCATACTCAGATGTCTTTATATAGATGTCTAAGTATGGTGTCAAATCGAATTCACCTGCCCACGCAGCCGGGCTAGAATTTCGCTATGAACTTAACTGCGATTCAGGCGGCACTGCGCGAGACCGGTTACAGCGGCTGGCTTTTTTACGATCATCATCACCGTGATCCGATTGGCGAGCGGATTCTGGGGCTGGATCCAAAGGCGCACATCACGCGGCGGTGGTATTACTTTGTGCCGGCGCAGGGTGAGCCGCACAAGCTGGTGCATCGCATTGAGCAGCTGCGACTGGATTCGCTGCCAGGCAGCAAGACGCTGTATTCGAGTTGGCAGGAACTGGCCGCTGGACTGGAAGCGATGCTTTCCGGCGCGACGAAGCTGGCCATGCAGTACTCGCCGAACAACGCCATCATGTATGTCTCGATGGTGGATGCGGGGACAGTGGAGTTTCTGCGATCGATTGGCAAGGAGATCTTCAGCTCCGCGAACCTGGTGAGCCAGTTTGAGGCTGTGCTGAGCGAGGAGCAGAAGTTCACCCATGCGGCGGCGCAAAAGGCAATTGATGCGGTGCTGGCCGAGGGCTGGAAAGAGATTGGGCGCAGGCTGCGGCCGGCGAATGGGCAGCCCGGATCGTTCACAGAGTTCGATATGGTGCAGTGGCTGAGTGAAGGGATGCGCCGCGAGGGACTGATTTGGGAAAACGGGCCGAATGTGAGCGTGAATGCGAATAGCTCGGACTCACATTATGAGCCGACAGCGGAGAAGTCTTCGCCGATCCGCGAGGGCGATTTTCTACTGATCGATATCTGGGGCAAGCAGGACAAGCCGGAGGCGATTTTTTACGACATTACGTGGACGGGCGTAATTGGCCGCGAGCCGAGTGAACGCGAGCAACTCGTCTTTACCACCGTTCGCGATGCGCGCGATGCGGCGGTTGCTACAGTTGAGTCCGCATTTACGGAGGGCCGCACGATTCATGGCTACGAGGGCGATGATGCGGCGCGTGCGGTGATTCGCAATGCCGGCTTCGGCGAATACTTTACGCATCGCACGGGGCACAATATTGCGGTGGAGATTCATGGGCCGGGTGCGCATCTGGACAACCTCGAAACGCACGATGAGCGGTTGATTCTGCCGAATACCTGCTTCTCGGTTGAGCCGGGAGTTTATCTGCCGGAGTTCGGCGTGCGAAGTGAGATCGACATGCTGACGGAGCCAGGTAAAGCTTGGGTAACGGGTAAGATTCAGCGTGAACTCGTGAGGATTTAACGCATACTTCGATGAGCATGTCACTGGCCAAGGCGAAGCGATTCATCATAGACCGCATTCTCGATCAGGCGAAGCGCGATGGAATATCGCTTAGCGATGTTGAAACTCAAATGCTCGGTTTTGCAGAAGAATCCGCAAGCGCGACGGATATGGCAGTTGCGCAGACTTTTGAGCGCGAAATCGATGACGAGCGCTATGAGAAGACTGTTGCGGAGTTGATTCGACGGGCATATCGGCGGGATAAGGAAAATAACGCAATTGAAGCCTGGGAACAGCCACTCGATGCACTGGCCGACAAGGATCTGTATCTGGGCGTGATGATTCAGCGAGCTGGCATTTCCGGCGCGTCAGGCCTTGCAAATTTATTTGATTGGAGACTTTTGGTTGGAATTGCTCCAGCATTGGTTTTCGTTGCATTCGGTTCTTTCATTGCTTTTTCTCGAACTGGCGAAAAGTTGATTCCCAATGATTTGCTACGCTTGGTAATTCTCGTTATTTGTTTAACCGCCCCGTTGCTAGTGCACAGAATGCGCAGCAAAACGCGGCTTTGATCTACATCTGCCTTCACGCCAACGCAAAGGTTCTGATCGTTCTTCTTGCCTGCCCCTATGCGATATAGTCAAAACAGCATGGCAAGCCCGCAAACCCCTTCTAACGCCGCACGGAAACCCTCCGCGAATTCAGTCGCGGGTTCAGGCTTCGTCTATCTGCCGCTAATTGCCGGCTGGCTGGTGCCGGGCGCTGGGCATTTTCTGCTCGGCAAGTGGGGTCGCGGTGCGCTGCTGGCCGCTTCCGTGGTGGGCATGTTCGTCGCAGGGCTGGTAATGCAGGGCAAGCTTTTCTCAAATGTGCATGACATTCTGGATCTGCTGGGCCTGGTGGGCGACCTGGGCAACGGTCTGCTGTTTCTCGTGGGCAGGGTCGTGGGGCTTGGCGCCGACCAGGTGCAGATCACATCGCAGGACTGGGGTACGCGCTTTATTGAGGTGGCCGGCCTGCTAAATGTCATTGCCGCAGTGGACGCGCATAATATTCGCACCGGGAGAAAGGCAGCCTGATGCAGATCTCGCACTTTGGCGCGCTGGCGCTCTTCTCACTCTTCGCTTCTACGGTCTTCGGCATCACCATGCGCGACACGCCAAAGAAGATGCTGCGTTACGGCATCTACTGCTTTGCGCTCTTTGTCGGCTCGGGAATTGTGGTGAGCTGGCTGATGTACTTTATTGCCCACTAGGACAAGCCTGATCCCTAGCTCTTCTCCCACACGCCTGCGTCGAAGGTGTGCGCTACCTGATATCCCTCACGGCGGTAGAGATCGACGGCGGTCGAGTTGGCTTCGGTGACGGTGAGCGAGATCTCGCGGATGTCGTGCTTCAGGAAGCCCTGCGCGGCAACAGCCAGCAGCATCTTTCCAAGCCCGCGTCCGCGGTCCTGGGGTCGCACGCATAACTGGGTAATGTGGCCGCTGTGCGTGCTGACACGCGAGCCCAGCATGAGCGCCACCGGCTCGCGACCGCCATGCTCAAAGACCAGATGCGAGACGCTCGGTGAAAAAGTTCCACAGCCGGAGAAGCGGACAATGTTCTGCAGGAACCGGAGTGATCCGATGGGCGTACGGTACTGATCGTTGATATGGCTGTCAGGATGGCCGGCGTAGCACTCGCTGATGAGACGGCTGGCAGGCTGCATGTCATCGTCGCGCCAGGAGCGCATCTCGAAGCCAGTGGGCAGTTCGATCTGCGCCCACTGGTCAAATCCGTCCAGATTGCGGATCATGAAAAGCCGGCGGTAGAGATCGAAGCCTGCCGTGCGAAAGCCGGCCTCATGTCTTCCGGAGGGATGTACCAGCAACTGTGACTCGATGCGGTTGACGTGCGGAGAATGCTGCAGGGTTTCGAGCAAATGACGCAGCAGAGTCTCTTCAATTTCAAGCGGTGACTGGCCTGTAAAACTGCTAGCCGGCGGCTTCCAGTGTTCTATATCGGGATCGGCAAAGACATCGCCCACCACGGCTTTGGTGTCCTCATAGACGCAAAAGGCATAAGCTGCCACGCGCCCCGGGCCTGGTCCCGGCCCGCTGTCCACGGCGGCATAGCCGGGCAGCATACGGCTATCCAAATATTGCAGCAACAGTTTTGCGGAGGGGCGGTAATCCCAATGCAGGCGCGAAGTCCACACGCGCTCCTCGGCCTCCAGCAGCAGGCGCAGCGCGCGCCCCATAAAGTGCCGCAGATCGAGAACCTCGTAGGAAACCCCTGACGTCACGCGCACCGCCGCATATTGCATAGCCTTCCGGTTACTTTTACATGACTGGCGCGGGACTGCAAGATATTCCAAGGTTCTGACGGGGCAGAGATGCCCGGAATTTGTGAATTGAGGCGGATATGAGAGCAGGCCAAAGGGAACGAGAGGCCCTAGAAAAGATAAATGCCGCGGGGATGAAAGGTAGCTCTGATAGGGATACAAGTTGTTTATAATAAACAATTTATCGTCTAATACAGGAAACATATAATGTTTACTATTTAAATATATGAAACAGGTTACCAAAAAAATAAAAAAATTTACACATTTCCATGTAACCGATTGATTCTCAAAATGTTGCAGGTGGTTTTAGGTGCGCCCCAGTATGTTCGCCTTCTCTACGCTTTTTTGGGGTAGATATTCGCTTTAAGCCAGGATGCGAAGCTTCGAATACGGTGCAAATCCGGAGCCTTTTCTTCTGCTGATTATGAGTGTGGCATACGAGGGGGTAATTCTGTGCAAATTATCTGGGAGACAGGTTGATTACGAAAGGACAATGGACTTTGGTAACAGACAACGCTTGGGAAGGTGAGGGCGCCTGGTGGAAAGGTGATCACGGTCTGGAGAGAGGTAGTTCGGGGCCGGGGTTTGGCGTGGTAGTGGGCGTTTTTCCGGGCACTGCATCCAGGCGGGGGCTTTCAGCCTCGCCGACGAGGTAAACCTCCAGCCCCTGCTCGGGCCAGCTGAAGAGCGCTTCGTAGTGTCGGCCTTCGAGATATTGTTCGAGCGCGGCGGGGGTGTGCAGATCGGCTCCGTGGCTGCCGGTCACACGCGCTACCAGCAGGTGCTGTCCGGCGGGCACGCCGCTTTCCTCGTAGTTCGCTACTTCATGATTGCGATAAAAGCCGAGGCCGTATTCCATGTCGCGGCGCACCTGAAAGACGGCCACAGTCTCGCTCTCCGGCGCGTAGCCGGTCAGCTTTTCCGCCAGGGGGCGGGCGGAGTAGGTTCTGTCCAGCTCATGAATCACATGCTTAGTGCGCGCCCACGCGGGAATCACGACGAACGGACCGATACCGTAGAAGAAGAGCAACAGGACGACGAGCACGCATGAAGTGGCCAGTCGCAACCGCGCCACGCCAAAGCCATTGACCACGATGACGATGAGCAACGCAGCGCCGATGGCCGCCAGCAACGCGACGATGAGCGGCCGCGACGGGGGCATCTCCGCGCCATGCGCCACGAACCACGGCAGCAGCAGCCCGACGAAGGCGAGAAGACCGGTGAGTGCCGCATGTCCGGCCAGCACCCAGCGGTTCAGGCCCGGGCCGCGCCGGCGGAAGAGATAGTCGCCGGTGAGGATGGTGATGGGTGGGATCGAGGGAAGAACGTAGCCGGGCAGCTTGGACCTTGAGAGCGAGAAGAAGATGATCGGGATGATGGCCCAGAGGACCAGGAACTCAGGGAAGCCGTCACCGGGCCGCGAGACCTTCAATTTGGGATTTTTGGAGTGCCTGAGCCGCCATTCCGCTACGGAAGTCTGGACGCCATCGATAAAGGCCGGTACGGCTAAAACCGTCCATGGCATGGTGGCGAGGATGACGACCGGAATGTAATACCAGAAGGGCTGCATGTGCTGGTATTTATTGGTGGCAAAGCGCTGCAGGTTTTGCTCGAGGAAGAATTCGCGGAAGAAGGTAGGGTTTTGATGCTGCACGGCAATGAACCACGGCAGCACAATGGCGAAGTACAGTCCCACGCCGGGCCACCAAAGGGATTTCTTCAGGACGGACCACTCTTTGCGAAGGAATGCGAAGGCGACAAGGATGACCAGCGCCAGAAACGGCGCTACCGGTCCTTTGGCCAGCGTGGCTACGCCGGTGAAGAAATAGATATCGAAGAGCCAGAATTTGGATTTGGTCTCATACCAGGCGTACCAGCCCAGCAGGCCGATAGAGAGCGGTGCGGCCATCTGCATGTCCGTCGAGGCGCCGCGGGAGAAACCGATCACACCCGCGCAGGCCACGGTAATGAGCGCGGCATCGAGATGGCCACCGGCGCGGAAACGGCGCATATGCAGATAAATGAGCGCGGCCATGATGAAAGCGAAGCTCACCGATGGCAGGCGCGCGCTCCAGTCATGCACGCCGAAATCCTGGAAGACGAACATGGCGCGCCAATAATAGAGGGCTGGCTTCTCCAGCCACGGCTGGCCGTACAAAAAGGGCGTGACGCAGGCGCTGAGGCGCTCCTTAATGGTGTGCGCGGCGTCAAAACGCGACAGCATCTCATGGGCTACCTGCGCGTAGCGCGGCTCATCAGCACCCACGAGGCCCAGGCCGTCGCCGCCCAGCATGGGAGTGACGCCATAGATCAGGAAGAAGACTGTGAAGACAAGAAAAACCGCCGCTTCGCAGACTGTGGACCACGTCGGGAGCCGCTTGCGCAGCGGCTCGGGCTCCACAAGTTCATGCCCAACCGGATCGGAGGGGTTCTGGAACGCTTCCACGTTCAGTAAATCTCCAGAAGTGCGGGGTTCTACAACGGACAAAATCGAGAACATCCTTATTCACCACCTGGTTTTGCTACGCGTCATTACGCGGAGCGCAATCCAGCTGGCAGGTGTGCGGCAACCGGGGCGGGGGGAGCCTTCCGACGCCGCATCAGGGACAAGGCTAACATGCCCGCCCGGTTTCTCAAGCCCCGCTGTGCCCGGCTTTCTCATCTGCGATACGTAAGACGCCTAGAATCTGCTCGATAGCGCGATCCATGGGGCCGTCGAGTGTGACGCCCGCCGCATTTTCATGGCCGCCGCCGCCGAGGCCGACGGCAATGGCAGCCACGTCAAGGCGGCCCTTGCTGCGGAGGCTGAGCCGGATGCGCCCTTCGGGTAATTCGCGGAGAAAGGCCGCCGCATCCACGCCGGCAATGCCGACGGCATAGTTCACAATGCCTTCGCAGTCCTCTTCTGAGGCAGCGGCCCGCACCATGTCTTCATGCGTGACCCAAAGCCAGGCCAGCGGCCCCTCGCGGTGCAGGGTGCTCAGCGCCGCGCCCAGCAGGCGCAGTCTGGATTCGGCCGTGGAGAAGTAGATCTCACGCGCTATTGCAATGGGATCCGCGCCTGCGTGAGCCAGCTCCGCAGACAGCGCAAAGGTGGACTCCCGCACCGCACCGAAGATGAAGCCCCCGGTATCCGTAAGTATGGTGGTGTAGAGGCAGCGAGCCATCTCCGGCGTAACTGTGGCCCCGGCGGCTTTGACCAGCCTATGCACCATCTCGCCGACGCTTGTGGCGTCGCGGTCAATCCAGTTGAGATGCGCGAAATTACGGCCAGTGGAGTGGTGGTCGATATTGATGTGAAAGTACGGTTCGAGCCCACGAACCCGTGAGCGCTCAAGGCTGTCGCACTCCAGCAGAATGGCTGCGTCAAAAAGCCCGTGCACGCGCAGAAGATGCCGGATTTTGTCCGCACCGGGCAGGAAGCGGTAGATGGCGGGCACGCGGTCGGAGGCGACGAGATAGGCGCGCTTGCCCATCTGTTCTAAAAGCATTCCCATGGCCAGCATGGAACCGACAGCATCGCCGTCCGGCCGGGTGTGGGAGCAGACCAGGAATCGCTCGCCCTGCCGTAGCACGTCCAGAATGGCAGCAGCGGGATCCTGCGGAGTGGAACCAACAGGATATGCGGCGGGACTAAAGCCCTCCCGGGCCTCCTGTTCGGTTCCGGAAGCCTGCTTGTGTGCGGCGTCATCCATGCGCGCTTACTCCGCCTTAGCCTTCTGCCGCTTGCGGCCACGGGTCATCAGCTCGTCGATGCGCGCGGTAAGGCGCCCGGAGCGGTCGGCCAGGAATGTCAACTCCGGCACGTGGCGCTTGCCCATCCGCTCTTTGAGCTCGAAGCGAATGTGGCCCTTTGCAGCCTCAAGTCCCGCAACGGTCTCGATCTCCGCCTTGTCGATCTCCGGCGTGCCCTTGTCCAGCTCCACGTAGATGCGGGCCGATTTTCCTCCGGGATTGAGCACGACTTCGCTTATATGGCAGGAGGCGATGCGGGGGTCCGTCAGCTCACCGCCGATCATGGCGCCGATCTCCTCGCGCAGCGTTTCCGCTACGCGGTCCTGATGATGTTTTCTTCCCCTGTGCTCTGGCATCGGCGCAATCTCCTCATCCCGCATCCGGTGCGTCCGCCGTGGAGTGCACATGCCACCTGGTGCGAGGGTAAACCACTTAGCATAACAGGCAGTGCGCGGGATTTGCGTCGAGACAGAATGAAAGGTAATGGATAAGTTTGAACCCAAGATTCCGACTAACAGAAATTGAGGTCTTTGGGTTATGAGACGACGAAAACTCAGGTAAGTCATAGATAACAAAGGACACAAGTGGTAACCCATAGGCACAATCGGGAATGGCTCTAACTGGCACATTTGGAAAGGTTTAGAAACGAATAGGAACTTTCGGGAGTGGGTCAATGGGGACTTAACGGGGACTTAAAATTCCCGTGCCCAAATGGCGTTTAGGTCCCCATTGGGGACTTAAAGAATGCCAGAAGTCGGCCAATCTCAGGAATGTCCGTTCAGTTTTTGGCGTTGGGCCTATTTCCCAACGGTCCTACGCCCAAAGGCCCTTATCCCTGCCCAAAGGCCGTTTGTGACGACATAGTTGCTGTCGTCTTAGCCCGCGCGAGAGTCATCCCGCGCCCGGAGCCGCCATGGATTCACACCCCGATATAACTTGCGAACCGACGAGTCTATTGCTCGAACTCGCCAGTCTTCCACCCAAGCCTCCACGCTCAAAGCTCGAACCGTACCGCGAACTGATCCGGGAACTCCGCCGCAAGGGCCGGACGTATCGGGAGGTGGCCCGACTGTTTGAGGAGCGAGTCGGCTTCCACGTCGCTCCGAGCACCCTGCACTCCTTCGTCAAGGTCCGCGCCCGTCACCGGAAGCAAGTTCAGTTCGAGCTGCCACCAGTTGATGTCGTGCGCGAATCCGCGCCACCTTCAACCAGTCGCGTAGCGGCGTTCAAGGCAAAGCCCACAGTTCAGGAGGAGAAGCGGTCGCGCTTCGTCTTCCGCGAAAACGAACCTCTCACTCTCAGCTCTCAGGGAGGTGCTCAATGACGAATTCCAAGCGCGTAGTTTTCACGATGGGCGGCAAAGGCGGCGTCGGCAAGACGGGCGTCATGGTCGCTCTTGCCGAATGGTTTGAAGCGAACGAAATCCCCGTTACTCTGCTCGACCTCGACACAGAGAACAAAGCTCGTGGCTCACTCAAGCACTTCTTTAACGGCACGGTCACAAAGGTAAACATCCATACACCAGCCGGCCTCGACGCCTTTGTCGATCATCTCGACAGTGGCTCGGAGATCATCCTGGCCGATATGGGTGCTGGAGCTGGACAGGTGGCCGCCGATTGGTTCGAGTCGATGTACGAGGACGTGGCCGCAACGGGCGTCAGCTTCACGGCGGTCGGCGTGGTCACTCCTGATCCGGCCAGCGTGGAGAGTATTCTTGCCTGGGCAAACCGTCTTCAGGACCGTGTGGAGTACGTGGTTGTAGAGAATGCCACGAGCACTCTTTCCGACTTCACTTATTGGAGATCAACCGAACAGGCGAAGAAGTTCCGCGACGCTTTCTCCCCGATGGTCCTACAGATGGAGTTCCGGCTAGCGGAGTTGGAGAACCCCGTGCGTCAGCACGGCATCAAGCTCGGTGATGTGGCGGATCGCAAGTCGCCGGTGTCCGAGCTTAAGAGAGCGTCCCTCATTATGCGAGCGCAAAGCTATCGTCGCCGCCTCTTCTCCGAGTTCGACCGCACGAAGGAGGTCTTCCTGCCATGAGTACCTCACCGGCATTGCCACAACTGGATGAAGCGGAGGCGGGAGAGTCGACTTTGTTCGACTCTCTCGCCCGCCTTGTGCCGTCCGAACTGCAAACGGCCTATTACCGGGTCCTGGCACACACACAAACCCTCGGCCCGGATGACGAGATGCTCCGTATCCTCGAAGCAATGGGCATCCTGGCGCTGGTGACTCGGCATACCCCGAAAGACATAGCCGATGAGCGCGAGCGCATTCAGGAGATGTTGGATCTTCATCTTCAGTTCTCCGATGAATCTCAACAGAAAATGTTGGAATATGTCCATTTCATCGAAGGCCGTTTGGCTGAGCTGCCATCGGAGATTGAAGCGGGCCTCGATCCTCAGCAGATTGCCAAAATACTAGGCGAGAGCCTGCGTCAGCACTTCATGCAGTCGGGCGTACCGGATACTGTTGCCGGTCTGCAAGCCACAACGGCTGCAATGGGAAATGTCCAGAAGCAACTGAGCGGGGTTCTTCGTGAGCTGACGGACAGAGACGGTGGAGTCGCTGCTAAAGTCGAATCCGCAAATAGATCTCTCACTCAGTCCCTTGAACGACGAACGAGGACGCTCGATGAACTATTGCACGAATTCAAGACAGACTTACTCCGCATCTGGATTCCTTTAGCAACGGGCGGGGCGATGTTAATCGGAATGTTTGCGGGTATGGAGATACAGGGCTGTAGAGACTCGGGACCTCCTCCGTTGACTCAAGCATCACCCCTCGCCCCTTCTGTCCCGGCGTCACTTGAACAGCCCACAGTCAACACTTCCGGCCTACGCACACAAAGACGATCATCCAAGCGGGAGCAGCATGTCGATAGGTAATTTCCCATGCAAAGGCCCATTGGCCCACGTCGCAGTCAGAGCAACTGCGCTAGTAAACCCAGTTTTCGTGGCGAACCGGAAGCTGGTTCAAAAGTTGCCTATACAAACGCCAGTTGGGCATCATCCGGTCTAGTAATGCTGTGAAACGGTCATTGTGCGTCGGCTCGATAAGGTGAGCCAATTCGTGCACAACGATGTACTCCAGGCACTCAGGCGGCTTTTTTGCCAAATCCGTGTTGAACCTTACGCTCGCTGAGCTCGGGCTACAACTTCCCCATTTTGTCTTCATGCGACGTACGAATACCTTCTCCACGTTGACGTCCATAGCCCGCTCCCACTTCGATATCAGTGGTTGAACCGCTGCTCGGAGTTGAGTGCGGTACCAGTCTTCAAGCAGTTCACGTCTGCGCTCCGCGCTGGATGCTGGACGAATCTGAAGGACTATTTTTCGGTGGCGGATGTCTATTCGAGACGGACAGTCTGCCTCTACAACTTCCAGCAAGTAGCGTTTGCCCCAAAGATAGTGACTCTCGCGCTGCAAATATTCACGAGGTGTCTCTCGTTCCTGATTGATGATTTTCCCTTGCTGAATCCGAATCCATTGCAGTTTAGAGATCGCGAACAAGCGAATATTTTCACTGCTCATGCGCAGCGGGGCAGAGATGCGCACCTTGCCTTCGGGGGGATAAACGCTGAGGTGGACATTCTTGATGTCCTTTTTCACCACGTCTATCGCAAGAGAGCCGAGCTTCAGCGTAGTTCCCATCGAATCAGTATTCCTTCTGCTGCTTGATGATGAGAAACATTCGCTCCACTTCATCCACATCGTGAAGCTCTTCGAATAAGGCCTGCTTTATCGCTTGTTCGCGAGCTGGGACACCACGCCATGCATCTGGACGGACCCGCCTGATCGCATCGTCGATCTTCATGGCCAGCTCCTCGTTCTGATTCAAATTGCTATAAAGCGCTCGTCGTCCCGGCGTGTCGATATGTTCCGGTGTTTCCTCTCCGTGACCTGCTTCTACTCTCTTTGCAAGCTCGGCTATCCGCTTCAAGTACTCTTCATATTCAATCGCCTTGGCTTTTCTTGTAGCTATGATCTCGTCTAGCAGCGCTGACATGTTGCTAAAGTAGGCCGGGTCCGTAAGCTGCTCTTTGATGATCTTGCGCCGAACGTTGTTCTCGATTGTTTCCGCAATAGCATCCTTGTTGCCCTTCAACCCACCGAGCTGCGATGTTATGGCCTTGGCGATCCCCGTATTCACTATCAGGTCAAGAAGTCCCATGCCATCGAAAGGCGAAATCTTGCGGGGCTCATCCGCCTCGATATATGTGTCGATCAAGTGCCGCATATCCGCTTCATACGCCTTCACGTCCAAGCTCTCACCGCTTGCCAGTCGTATGGTCTCCCGTACATCCAAGTAGTGACCCACCTGCTGCTTGATACGGGAAACGTCGGCGCTGCTGTACCCGGCTGGTTCCATTTCATCAGCAATATTTGCATAAGCACGAACAAGAGACGCGGTCGCCTTATAGAGCGCGACACGCTGCGGTTCGCGTTCCTGCAAATCGGTCTCGATCTCTGTATTGCCGCAGAAGTAATGAATATGTTCAAGCTCTCCCTTTGGCGGCTGAACGGGTTCGCACAGAAGATCGAGCGCCTCCAGCGCACTGTCCAGGCGCTCTTTCCCTATCTTCAGGCGGTCTTTCAGCAGCACTTCCGGACTCGATTCCCCGGCGCCGGAATCGATCTCAGACGTGTAGACAGCGATCGCGTTCTCAACCCGCTTGAACAAGTCTTTGTAATCGACAATATAGCCGAAGTCCTTATCTTCGCCGTCCAAGCGGTTGGTGCGGCATATCGCCTGGAAGAGACCGTGGTCCTGCATAGACTTGTCGATATAGAGATAGGTACATGGGGGAGCATCGAAGCCCGTCAGCAGCTTATCCACCACGATCAGCAGCTTCATCTTCGCTGGTTCCTTGATGAACTGCTGTTTTGCCCGCTCCTCATACGTCTCCGTCGGAGACATTCCCGGTCGTGGATCGACGCCTTTCAGTAGCTCCATGTAGGTGCTGTAGATGAACTGCTTGTCCGTCTCCGTATTGGCACCGACTTCTTCCTTTGATATGTCCTTCGCCAGCGGATTGTAGGAAGTGACAACAGCGCATCGGTCACGAAAGACCGTCTTCTGGAACAGTGCAAAGTACTTCGCCGCCTCGTAGATGCTAGACGCAACAAGAATGGCATTCCCTCGTTCGCTCGAAAGCCTCGGCTTCACGCTGAAATCGAAGATGATGTCGCTGACGACGCGGTCCATCCTAGAGCGGGAACTCAACACCGCCTGCATCGTGCCCCACTTCTTCTTGAGCTCATCCTTCTGCCAATCGTTCAGGGCCTTCGTTTTTGCTTGAAACCACTGGTCAATCTTGTCTTCAGAACCAAGGCGCTGGTCGATGTCCCGTGCCTCATAGACCAGGTCGAGCACGACACCGTCGTCAACGGCCTCGTTGAACTTGTAGGTGTGAATGTAGCCGCCAAAGATTTCCATGCTGGTTGCCTTGTCCTTTACCAGCAAGGGCGTACCGGTAAAGCCGACGAAGACGGCATTTGGCATCATCGCCTTCATCACCCGATGCAGCTTGCCGCTTTGTGTGCGATGGCATTCGTCCACGAACACAAAGACTTCGCCCATCGTTACGCTAGGTTTGGCTTCCAGTTCTTTGATGTAGGCATCGAAATCGTCCACGTTCTTGCGACCGAACTTGTGCACGAGGGAGCAAAGCAATCTCGGCAGAGGCTGGCTGAGGTCATACATAAGTTCGCGTCCGCTGGATGATCGCTTGATCGTCTCCCCGGCCTCGGTGAAGACGCCTTCAATCTGCTTGTCCAGTTCATCGCGGTCGGTGATGATGGCCACGCGGGCGTTGGGATTGTTTTCCAGAATCCATTTCGCCAGAAGCACCATGACAATGCTTTTGCCGCTGCCTTGCGTATGCCAGATGATGCCGCCCTGGTGCTGAAGCACATGGTTCTGCGCAGCCGTGATGCCGACGTACTGATGCACTCGTGGAACTTTCTTAACGCCTCCATCGAAGAGCACGAAGTCGTGGATCAGTTCCAGCAGCCGCTTCTTGTTACACATCTTGAGCAGGTACTTGTCCAGCTTGAAACGGCTGTTGTCCTGCTCGTCTTCCTTCCACTTCAAAAAATACTTTTCCTGCGTGCCGATGGTTCCGTATTGCAGGCCCTCTGAGTCGCTCCCAGCAAATACGAGCTGCACGGTCGAGAAGAACCATGGATGAAACATGGGCTCTTGGTTCGAAAGAAGCTGGCGGATGCCGTCGCCAATGGAAACACGGCTGCACTTCAATTCAATGACGGCGATGGCGATGCCGTTCACATAAAGGACCAGGTCGGGCCGCCGTTCGTAGTTGCCCTTGAGGGTCACTTCTTCGGCGATGGCGAAGTCGTTCTCTTGTGGGTGCTCCCAGTCGATCAGCTTGACCTGATCGGTGACCTTGCCGGCATCCGTCTTTGCCTGCACTCCATAGCGCAGCAGGGAGTAAACGGCCTTATTGTTCTCGTAGAGGCTGCGATTGGGGTTGTCAGCCTCGGTGCGAAGCTTGTGGACAGCGATGGCGATTTGGGCAGACGTGTAGCCGCGATTCGCAAGGTTATCCGTCAGCAAGCCGGTTTCGATATTGCTGTTGCCGTCCCGATCGGTCCAGTCGCCCAGGCAGCGATAGCCCAGCTCTTCATGAAAGAGCGCGACAACTCGATCTTGTGTTGCGCGTTCCGGCTTGCCGATGTCGCTCATCTTTATTCCTCTTCAATGGGAAATAACTGGCCGCAGGACTGGATTGTTGTTGCGATGTTGTCATCGGAGAAGACCGCGCGATTGAGCTTGGCCTTCCATTCCGGGCTGTCTTGGATAATCTGTTTCACTGCGGAGAGCGTGGCTGCTTTGCCCGCACGGGAGAGGTCTTCGCAGGCCATGTCTACGGTCGTCAGCAATTCAAGTGCATCATTCTTTTGATAGCGAAACTGTTCGAGCCAGGTAAGGGCCTCTGCTCCATACCACTTTTCAAAATAACCTTCGGCCTGAGCGATGTTTTCATCCGCAATGAATCCTTCGCTCTTTCCATTAGAGAGAACCCGGACGTATCGGTTTTGAAGTGCGATCTTCTCTGCACCGCCGTATCTCGTGCGTGGATTGTAAGGGCCTGCGGCTTTCTTCATGAAACCAGCTGCCTCGTGCTCAACATGACGATGCAGCAAATAGGAGAACTTCGTGCGGCGGAATCGTCCGAACGGAAACTTCTCCGATCCGAATTTGGCGGACAACACTGCAATCACAACCGCTTCGTTGAAGTGCGTGTTGTGAGAGATGTCGGCTGCAGAATCACTTTCTTTCATGGGGAATGACAGAACTTGCGCTGACTGTCGAACCAATCGAATCCGTCCCGTGAGGAGTTCCTGCATCAGGCCCTGCTTGAGTTGGCAGGCCTTGAAGAGCTTTGCTTCCAGCGCTGCGATCTCTGTATCCATCTCCATTAGAATCGTGGCTATGGCCGCTTGCTCCCCGAGGGAGGGTAATAGGATAGGAACTTCACCGATTTGCCCCATATTGATTTTTTTAGGTGAGGCATTCATCAGAGATCTAGCTTCGATATCCATTACGAACTGGTCAGACTTGCTGTAGCAAAAGAGATAACGCGCGTCGACACTTTCATTTAGCTTCAGGAGCGCCAGGCTCACATATATGCTTGCATCTACCTCCCAATCGATGAGTTTTGTATCTCCAATCGAGCCTATGCGTGTGAGTAGGATGTCGCCCTTTTCCAACTTGCACCTCTTCGATAGGACGATATGGTCCGCGTAAGAGATAAATTTCGTATTTACAAAATCATCTGATGTCAAAGTTTCAACGCTATAAAACGGAACCCCCGAATCTACATAAGACGGCGTGAAATGCGTTCCATCGACGATTGACCGACAAACCTCCGCGAGTCGCGTCTTTGCCCATTTCGTGGTGAAGCCGGGGAGGCGCTTCCTGCCGTTGAGTAATAGTTGCATGGCGCCTTGTTTCATTTGGCGTTTCTTGACGAGAAGCTGTTCCAGCGATTCGATGAGCGCATCCGCATCGCTCAACGCGTCAGCGATATCACTCTGCTCGAATTTGTTGGTTGGAAAGCATATGGGGATATCGTCTAGCTTTCTTCGCTGAATGCCTATTGCTGTCGAGCCGCTGGAATTCTGAAACAATCGGCTTTGAAAATAGCTACCCCTCATAAAGTGTGCAAGGAAGTTTCGAAGCAGTATCTCCTTCGGCTTCAGCAGCAGTACGCGTTGGCTGAGGATGTATTCTTTCGAGTCCGGGACTTGTGCAATATTTCCAAGAGGTGCTTCCGTGGTGATCAGAACGTCTCCGAGCTCACAAGGGCCACGAGTCATCCACCGCCGGTACAGCTCATCGCTGCCAAAGTTGGCTTCCTTGGCAAGATCAATCCGCCCCATCTGGACATTGTTTGCAGATAGGGCAAGGATGTTTCCACCTCCCCATGAAAGGCCGAGCTTTCGAGGTGTGCGTCCGCGATAATCGATGTAGTGCTCCACAGCGGTTCCAAGAGCCATCACTGTCCAATTCTCCGGTATCACCCCCGCTTCAGTCTGCTTGTATCCCCGCTTCAGCTCCATTCGAATCCCATCCTTTCGAGATGGCGATTTACCTTTGTCTCCAGTTCGGCTACCCGATCGATCATCTGCGGCATGGGCATTTCATAACGCTCCGCCAGCTCCTTCACGCGCTGCGTGAGCGTCCGGCTAATGCGGTCCATCTCGCCGTGAACGACCTTGTCGAGCGCTGCAATCCACTTGTCTTCGACTACAAGCGTCTTGATCTCAATCTCGGTAAGCTTCGGATAACGCGCGTAGCAGGTGGCATCGAGCGTGGCCTCAGCCTCCTTCAGCTTCTTCATGGTTGTACTCTGCTCATCATCGAGCTTGATCCAGCGTGAGAGGAGCGCGGGTTCTTCCCCGGCGTCTTTGTCGCTTTTGATCTGTTTGAGCCGCGCCGTGATCGTGGCCCTCGTGACCTTACCCTCTTTTCCCTCCTCCGCTTCGGTGCGGGCATCGGCAAAGGCGTCTTCGTCGTTGATCTGCTGCTGCTCCAGCTCATCCAACGTAGCGCCGATACTCTCCACCCTGGCCATCAACTGCTCAATGTCTTTCTGGTCGCTGGCATAGTACCGGGCAACCAGAAGCTCCTTCGGAACGAGATCGCAGGCCCATCCCTTGTCGACCTGCTTACCCGGCTTACCGTCTTTGCCCTTCTTCGTCTCGATCACCCGATAAGTCTCAGCTTTCCATCCGTCAGCGGCGATCAGGTAGCAGTCGTCCTGCATCGTCTCATCCCAGAAGTCCATTAAGAGCTGGTAGACATCGTAGGCGTCGATGAGTAGCTGGTCCTCATAGTGATGGAGCAGCCTTTCGGCCAATTCTGTAATGACCTGTTTGGGATGGCAGTTGACCGCGAGTGCCTTGAGCTTCTTCTCGTTCTTGTCCCGCCACGCGGCAAAGTGTGCGTTCATCTGGTCGATGAACGCGGTGAACTCGGGATGCTCGTAGATTGTGGTCTTGATAGCCTGCTTCTCAACGCGTAGATCAACATACCCGGGTCTGTTGCGTTTGAACAGCGCTTTGCGCAGGCCGGGGCAGACGCTCCAGTAACGTTCAAGCGCGTTCACATCACGCTCGGGTATCCCGCCGCACAGATGGCCCTCAATGTCCTGAAGGTCTTCCTCCTGCTGGCTGTCGATGTAGCGGGGCAGATTGAGGTTGAAGTCATTCTTTTCAATCTCCTCGACAGAGACTATGCGGGAAAACCTGGGGACCTCCGCTCGCCGGTGAAAGACATCGACAATCTTGTGAATGTCCTGAGCGCGAAGACGATTCTTGGGTCCATCCTTCATGTAGCCTGCGCTGGCGTCGATGAGGAAGATTGCCTTGCGGGTATGGGCATCGTGCTTGTCGACGACAACGATGCAGGCAGGGATGCCGGTGCCGTAAAAGAGATTGGCAGGCAATCCAATGATGGCCTTGATGTATCCCTTACGAACGAGATTGCGGCGAATGTCACCCTCGGCGTTGCCCCGGAAGAGCACGCCGTGGGGCAGGATGCAAGCGCCCTTGCCAGTGCTCTTGAGCGAACGGACGATGTGCAACAGGTAGGCGTAGTCGCCTTGTTTACCGGGCGGGGTTCCGAACGGCTTGAAACGGTCGTACGGGTCGTTCTCCAGATTGACGCCTGTGCTCCAGCGCTTGTCAGAGAACGGCGGATTGGCGACAACGTAGTCGAAGGTCTTGAGGGTGTCTCCCTCAGTGAACTTGGGATCGGCGAGCGTATTGCCTGGCAGGATGAGCGCCGTGGGGTTGTTGTGCAAGTACATGTTCATGCGAGCCAACGCGCTGGTCGCCGCATCCTTCTCCTGCCCGTACAGGGTGGGCTTGGTTGTCGCCTCATCGGCCACTTTGAGCAAAAGCGATCCCGAGCCGCAGGTCGGGTCATACACCGTGGTGTCGGACGTAGTCCGAGCCGTGCGGATGCCGAGAATCTGCGCCATGATGCGACTGACTTCCGCCGGGGTATAGAACTGGCCTTTGCTCTTGCCGCTCTCCGTGGCGAAGTGACGCATCAGGTACTCATAGGCATCGCCGAGGATGTCGTCACCGTCGGCGCGATTCTTCGAAAAGTCTAGGGCCGGGTTCTCAAAGATTCCAATGAGATTGGTGAGCCGGTCCACCATCTCCTTGCCGCTGCCGAGTTTTGAAGCCTCGTTGAAGTCGGGGAAATCGGAGAGATTGTTGGCTTTCGCCAGCGGGGCGATGATCTTCTTGTTGATCTGGTCGCCGATGTCGGACTTGCCCTTGAGCGCGACCATGTCCTGAAAACTCGACCCCTCTGGAATGGTCACAGGGGCAAACCGGATGCCGGCGTACTTGTCGCTGACGTACTTAATGAAGAGCAGGACGAGGACGTAGTCCTTGTACTGGCTGGCATCCATGCTTCCGCGAAGCTCGTCGCAACTGGCCCAGAGCGAGCTGTATAGTTCAGATTTCTTGAGCGCCATTCCTGAGGTTCCCGATGAGTTCTGCCCGAAACACGGTGGTGGCAGGGTTTAACTGCAGAACTGCCATCACACAGCCGGGAGATGCCATTATCTCTTATCGGATCAAGCCGATGCGTGCCTGCTCCGATGTGCGAGGCGATTCCGAGCCAATCCGCGTAGTTGGGCCTTCTGGTGTGGGTAAGTGGATGCGAATGGCCCGTTGTCAAGGATTCTCCAGCGACGTAGCAGATCCATCCCCCGTTCCACTGGCTGACCTATGGCCAAACGTGGCGGGAGTATAGCCCATCATCACCTGGGTGGCGACGATGGCGGCGAGGGAAGCCGGGGCCTGCGCTTCGGACTAGAGCGCCCAAACGTGCCGCAAAATTCTATGACTAGGACAACTGACAGAGTTCAACACGGATTCACATACGCGCAGGAGGATACTTCCAGATATTTTCCTTCTCTTCTTTTTTAGGAACGATCTTCGCCGTGGTCTTGCGCGCGAGATATGCGGCGATGTCCTCAATCTCCAGAAAGGCGATAGAGGCTTGTGGCTGGCCGTGTAAATGAAAGACTTGACGTTTGTAGGCCAGTCGGTAGGGGATGTACGCGTTACTGCCCCCAAAGGTACCGTTGTTGCTCACAATCACGAGTTGGAACATATGGTAGTGCAACGCGGACGCCATCTGATCGAACGTATTTACATCCTGATTCAGTGCGGGGATGGCTAAGACGTCGGACACATTTTTCAAGTCCGCTGCCAGGCCAATGTCCGTCGCGTCGTAACATACGGACGCAGTCAACCACAGGGGCCTTTCCTGAGTAGGAGACCAGTCATATCCCATCAGCCACTGACAAGGACGGTGTCCACGCAACACGGGTGTCACAGCGTTTAATCGCTGCTCTTCGGCAGAGAGATGTTGTTTTCCCTGCCGCCTGGTCAGAATTCGCATACCCGCACTCGGAGACAATGATGGATAAATCCAGTGGGCCGAGTTCACTAACAACCCGCCTCCTGGAGGTTGTTGGTAGGTGATTCCTGCAAGAATGATCGTTCGGTGTTTCCGAGCAAACGGTACGAGATGAGTTTGGATGTCTCTGGGATGAACCGCAAGCTCCGGGAGAATTAGCCAGTCCAGCCGCCCCTCTCCTCCCTTATGGGTTTGCCGAAGGTCAAGCATCCGTTCGATGGCCGCTAAGGCAGCGGATAAATGAGCCCGATGTCGAACGCGCATGGCGGGAGCAGAGAGCGTCAGATCGGTTGCGCTGAAGTCGCCCGATGTTGGGATGACGGTTTGCATGACACAGGCTCGGAGAGGCCGCACGTCCTCGCTCCGAATCGGCCGAGGCATAAGAACTGGCAAAATCATGCAGCCGGTTGCCTGCCCCTGGATCGACAGGAGTTCTTTCAAACGATCTTCTATGGCTACACGCGCTTGCTTCGCTCCGTCTAGATTCCAGCCTGCAAGCGCCCAGTCGCCAGAGCCCGGAACGCGTAACAAAGCCGTCAAGAATCCTTCGATCCAATCAGAGACAGCCAACCAATCGTCCTCAAACGCGGAGTGCTCGTTATAGAGGCCGTATAAGCGTTCATACCAATGGCTGTACGGGACGCGATATCCTTCCGCATGGTCCCGCCAGCTCGCTTTCCTTCCGACCTTCGCAAAGTCAGGTTCTCCGGCCAAGATGAATCGAAGAAGGTATCCGAGTTGAAATCTCCAACGGTCCCGGTCAGCGCTCCATGGAGGTGGCGCATAGATAGATTCCCCCTGCTGCCCCTGTCCTTCAGTGACGCGAAGCTTGAGAGGCGTCTTGCAATTCGTCCAATCCTCTCGCCTTTCAAGAAAGACCTGATCCGGGGTGATGGCCGTGACAATCGCCTTCGGAGACAACAGAGCAAGGAATGCGGAGGAGAATTCGAGCAGGAAGAGCTCGTTTCTCACGGATGGCCTCAATGCCGCGTCCAGAACCAGATCACTCAGGCAAATCCAATCCGTTTCGCTGACTCTTTCACTCACACAAAGATCCTGCTGCAGCCGACGGCTCATTAGGTCACGCAGGTCAGGTCTAGATTCCAGGATCTCCACCGCAAATGCCGGATCGCGAGAGGCTATCTGTTCGAGGCTTGCTCCGCCAAGTCCAGCGACAGCAAGAGCACCAGCCGGATCACGGTGCAGGAAGGATCTTCTCGTCAAAATCGCAAGTGTGGCGAACTGATCAGGATTCTGCTCGGTGGATTTCCCGTTCAAATACCTGAGGAGGTCTTCGTAGATGGTCGAAGTTTCGTCTAATTCTTCTTGTATGGCCGATGGCTCGAAGACGGCCAGGAACAGGAGGATTTGTTGTTTCAGGTACCACGGAAGAAGCGAGGCTGGTCGCGTCATGAGGTCGATCGCTTCATGGACCAGTAGCTTCCGATAGGCAATCAAGTCAACGCTGTCGGGGAGCATCTCTTCATCTTCGACGATGCCAGTCTCGGTGGCCGCAGCGCGGAATAGTTCCGCAAGACAGTAAAAAGCGATCCACCGATTTGGGCGGCTACGGCGAACGTTCTCGGTGTATGGCAAGAGCCGAGCGAGCACGAGAGTCAGGAAATCGACGGATGGCCAAACATCTAGACCGATTCGAAGAAGCCGAACATTCGACGGGTCTTCCATCCAGCTCTCAATGAGACCCATAGCGAAGACCCGAGCTTCTTCATCGAGTTCACTTTGCGTTCGAACCATGCCTCGATGTGTGTCCACCTCTTCCGAAGGAGTTTCTCGGAGATCGTCTGGCTGGCGGAGTTTTGTCAGGAGCGGCCTGATTGATCGATACGTCGTTCTAAAACGACCTGCTGCAAATCTCGCTACGGTCGCGTCCTTCGTATCTGGGACGGGTGCGAGCGAGCTTGAACTGGCTGCACGCCCTTCTTGCGAAAACCTCTGTTGTGATCGAATGAGGCCCTCGATAGCATCGAGGATTTCCTCTCCCGCAATCACGTCGAAGCCCCCAGAAATGGCAGTCTGTACTCTGGCCATTCTTCTGCTCTGCAGAATGATCGGCCTGTCATCGTCCCCGAACGCAGCTGCACGCGTCTTTGAGGCCGATATCTGCAGGCCAATCGCCTCAAGGTTGAGACAACTCTGAAGCCAGCCTGATGCAATGGCTTCCACTTCCTGCGTGGGAAGGCTCGAAGGAACCTTGAGGACGACACGGAAATCGTCCACGTAGCGACAGATATCGTGCAACACGATGCCGGGTCGAATTTCTGTACGTAGTTGATCTCGTACTCGAACATCAAAATCAAGTAGCACGATGTTTGAAAAGAAACCCGCAGCAACGAGGCCCTGCGGAAGTGCGATCCGACTGAAGTCGCGAATGCTTGCTGCTTTGGCATACATCTTTGCCCCTGAAGCAGCGTCTCCTGCAAGCCATTTCCAGTCGAAAATCTTGCTGGCCAACGCAAAGAATTGCTTCTCTTCAGGGCCGGCCTGAAGACGACCGAGTTTCTCGCGAAGGAGGTGGGGTGTGACACGATCAAAAAATTGGCTCAAGTCGGACTGGACGATCACCGTCTTGGATTCACCCTCACTCGCGACTTCCTGTGCCACAACTTCAGGACGGCGAAGAAAGGATTGATAGTCCTGAAAATATTGCCGGTAGAGCTTTTTGGACGCCCAGCGATGGTGGAGGCGGTCGCCACTTCTCGAACAATACAGCCGGTTCCCATAGGACTGTACAGTCTGCCTTTGGAGAAGGTCGGTTAGATCAATACGCGGATCGCCCTGCGCGGTCTCAACCCGGTCTGCGAGACACAACATCATCGCCGTTGCTGCGACCTGATCTCGGAGACTTATATGCGCAAGAGGCCTGATCTGTGCGGCCAAACTTTCCCGATGAACCGGCTGCCAGAGTTTGGATTTCGGAGAGACATGCCAACTCTTGCTTTTCGGCGCTGGAACTAGCTTTATGGGATCACTCCTCCATGCGTCAGGATTTCGCAGATCGTCCGCCAGCTTTGCTAGAAAATCGGGGAGGTTGGTTGCGACTCGATCCAGCTCCAACGTATCGGAGTACCAATTGTGATAGCGAATATAGGTGGCGGTCTTTCTCCAGGCTTGAACGAGGACGAACTCCTCGGAGACTTGGCCGATTTGAGGCTGCAAGAAATCTATGGGCATGAGTTGAGACCTACCGCTCGGCAAGGATGGTCGAATGTGTTCGTTGATATCCGCCCTTTATATCAGATCGGCTAGGGCCAAAAGGGGATCGCCAGTCAGGGTTCTGTGAGGCGTTGGCCATATGGATCAACTCTTCTTCCACGCTTCTCTGGAGCAAAAAGGCTTCCGCTGATTCTCTCGAAGTCAATTGGCGATTCCCCATGTCAGTTTGCGAAAACAGGCCAATGCGCTCAGTGGGAGCCTTGCAGATATAAGCCAAAGTATCAGGCCTGCTAACGGCGCTTGTTCGAAGCGATGGCACACCTGATCGGTTGGCATAGCTCCGCTTAATAAGTTTCCTTTGAACGCCTTCTGGAGACAAGGGCGTTCTTCCGTCCTAATGAGAAAACGTTCGCCTAACGGTTTCTTCGGACACATCTCAAACGGGCCTCGAACATCCTTGAACCGCGTTCGAGCCTGTTCGGTAACTGTTCGTGTTTTGATTTTGTAACGGCACTCCTAAGCCGACAGGCTTAGGGATGGTGTCTCTCTCTACTTCCTTCCTTCTGCTTTTCGCTTGAGCCATTCCGCCACTGCGCAGAATCGGACACGCTACGCATCTCGCCAGCGTAAGCCTCGTTTCCGGCTACGGCGACCGTCGCAACGCACCCTGTATCCAAAGGGGAAGAAGGGATGCGTGATTCTGCAGTCGATGGATAGCCCTTTCAGGAACTTTTTCGGTGAGCTGGCGGAGAACGTTGCCTACCTCGGTGGGGCCAGCCCACACCAGCGCCCGTAGCAGCTCTCCCTCGGGCTCATTCCAGAGGACAAGTTGCCAGTCGGGAACATGCTGAAGGTAAATCACCAGTTTGCCCATCTTGTACGAACGAGTTCTACCGGAAGTCCAAAAGACCATGTGCATCGGAACTTGAGTGGTCAAGCCAAGTCCGTTGGCGCAAGTCGCCCCAAAGGGCGCGATAGCTTTTCCTGATTGGTTGGCAAGCTGTTCGATGAAAAGGTGGACTCCGGGTCCATGGCGGCCAAATCGACTGATAACGGTGGCTACATAGACTCCGCGAGAAACTCTAAAGACTTCGCCGCATTTTGCTAAGGCGCAGAGCGTCCGAGATATATTTTCTCTATCTGCGAGATGGAGGAATGCCGCTGCCGTCACGGATGTCCCTTCGGGCATCTTCGCGAACTCCGCAATGATCGCTTTGGTTAGTTCTTGCATACCAGCGGAAGTATAAAGATGCGGTCGGTTCTGGTGACAGTCTGGGTCGATGTTTAGCCCGTCGGGTGGGCGGATTTAGGCGCTCTCGCTCCTCTGAGAGCGACCTTCAGGGCGGGAAGACAGGCGCTTAGCGTAAGAGAGAGGCAGGGAATGTCTACGAGGCCTCTACGGCACCCGAGAGGACACCCAATTACACCCGTTTGATTCGCATCCTTAGAGGTAAAGCGGGCGGCGGAAGCCGCCCGCCGATTTTTCTTTAGCTTGCTTCCGCTAGTCGAGGGGCATCAGAGAGAGCAGTGTCGGCCTTGATCTCAAGAGCAGACAGGATCACGGCAGAAGTCTTCTGGATAACTTCGAGGCTTTCGGTGAGAAGTGCAGCATTGCCGTGATACAGGTGGATGTAGTCGGCGGATGCCCTGCCTGTGGTGAGACCAATGGTCTTGCCCACAACAAATGCGATGGCCTCGGCCTCAGTTTCTCGAACGGTCTTGGTTGTCGCAGTGTGCCGCTCAGCCTTATGAAGCATTTCGTGTGAGAGTTCGTGAACAAGCGTGCTGAACTCCTCGGCTTCGCCCTGTCCAGGAAGGATGGCAATCCTGCCGCCGTAGCTCATCCCCAAAGCAGGGGCAATGCTCTCCTTGAACTCAAGCTGGATGTCCTGGGCGATGATGAAATCAATCAACCGCTCCCGGTATTCTCCAACGGTGCCCGTGACGCGCTCGGAAAGTGCGGGAAGCTCTTTCCCTTCGGTCTGCGAAACATCAAAGACGTAGGCCGAGCGAAACCCGACCAATACAGCTTGGTTCTGAGTGCGGATGTCTTTCTCGGCTTCGGCATCCTTCTTTCGCCGAACTCCGATCACAGGAGCAAGGATGCGGATTCCGCGCTCTCCCTTCCTGACCTTCCGGCCAAGCTGGTTCCATGCGTAGAGTCCAGTAACACGGGTTGCGTCCGGCTTCTGCCGCGCAATCTCAAGGATGTTGCCAAAGCTGTAATTGTGAAAACGTCCCATCGCTGTAAGGTATGCGGTGAGTCCGTCTGAGTGGCCCTGTTCCAACTGCTCGATAAGGGCTAGGACGTTGGCCGCTACAGCCTCTTTCGCCGTCTGTTGCTTTGGCTGCGGCTGTTTGAGGTTCTGGGTGAATGGGGTGACAGTGGATGCGGTGGTGATAGCTGCGGTGTTCATGGGTGTTTCCTCCTTGCGGTTGCCGTTGCTTTTCATGCCATGCGTGGCATGTACCTACATGCCGAACGCCTCCTGGCGAAGGCGGGGCGGCAAGGCGCAAGGGAGGGGTATCGCCCACCCGATGGGCGAGCGTAGCGAGTGATTTTTACGCAGGGAAAATTATGGGGATACCCTTGCGCCGCGCCAGGGCAGCGCCCTCAGTAGGTACCGAGGACATGGTTTACACGAAAGACCGGAGACATCGTTTACAGATACGGAGGTCTGAGGGCTC
>NZ_LAIJ01000009.1:1246113-2394573 GCF_001449115.1 Occallatibacter gabretensis
TTGATCGGGCGTGTAATTTCCGTTCCACTGCCAAATGCTTAGTCTGGCACCAATTTAATCCGCGCGCTCTTTCATCCCTCGCAAACCCCAATGTCCATACAGTCCACCACATCGAACAACCTTGTTCAGAATCCCTTCTCCTACTGACATGGCCTACTACAGCGAACTCATTACGAGTATGTATTCTAGAGAACCTGCGAATACCCTTGCGGCATCCCAGCGCATGAAGCAACGTTTCGTCAATGGCAGGAGACCTCAGTGCGATTAACAACGCCGCGGAGCAGGCAGCCAGAACTAGGTCTCGATTCTAAACTTCGAGAGCTCAAGGCTCGAATGGGTGTCGTTCATTGCTGATCCTTTATGGGCAACGGACACCAATCATCAGCGAGCGCGAATGCGGCCCAGTAGTAAGCGGAATGCAATTCTGTGCTCGAAGCCAAATGCCGCTGCGCCGCTAACAGTGCCAGTTCCGGGGAGTGCGTCTATAGAGAGCCTGGTAAAACTGGCGTATCCATTCCGACGTGGCCTGGTCGTCAACTGCTCATAGCGTATCCGAGGCTGGCGCGGTGAGCATTTGCTACAAGAGCCTGTTCAACTGCTCAAGAGCTCAGTTCGTGATTCGATCTCGAGTAGCCTGCGTATACGAGGTTTCGTTGCTCCCGGCGGTAGAACTGGCAATAGAGCTAAACCTTCCTTGGCCGCGGCGCGGGCTTTCTCTATCTGCCCTGCAGCATGATATGCCTGGGCCAGCGAAAGCAGCCACTTCGGTGTCTTGCGGTGGCTCAAGGCAACTCCACGCTCTGCCCATTCGACGGCCAGGCGTGGATCCCGAAGCGAAGCAGGCTCGATCTTGAGGATCGCTTGGAGTGCGGAATCGAGAACCGCCTCAGAACCCGGATCTTTCTCTACCAAATCCTTCAGGACAGCGAGACCTTTCCTGGACAGAGCCTCCGATTCACCCGGCAAATGCAAGACCTGCCGAAGTGATCCGATGCGCACCTGCGCTTGGGCCAGGCCCACCTTCCAATCTTCGTTGGCAGAGTTTTGTCTCAGCATTTGCTCCGAGACTGCCGCGAATTCTTCAAGGGATCGCTCTGCGGAGAGCAGGTTGCGGCGCCGGTCCTCCAGGGAGGAGTTCAATAAGGGATTCGCAGCATCCTCGTAACTGCGCGCAGTATCTTGCAGTGTTACGCCGATATCGTAGATGGCGCGTTGATCATTCGGATCCGCAGCTGCGATCTGACGATCAATCTGAAGAACTTCCTCGAAGAGGCGAATAGCCCGCGCATGCTCTCCCAATTCTTCCAGGGCCATGGCTTTTTTGCGCTCGGTTATAGCGCGATTCCGCACTGTGATGAGACTCTTCCGATCGGCTTCGGGAACACTGTCGAAGTATTGCAATGCAATCTCGATATCTTTGAGGGCCTGGGCAGGATCCGTATCGAGCTCCACACTTCCGATTTTCATTTGAAGTGTCCCGATGCCCCGCCGCGCCCTCACATTGCCCGGTTCCAGACGTAGCACACGATTCTCGAAGTCGATGCCCTTCCGGTACGCGGCAATCGCAGCGGGCAAGTCCACCAGGCCAGCCGACCCGCGCGCCCACAGTTGGTCGCCCAGCGTGTTGTAGGCCCGTGATACCGCGAGGAGCTGGGCGGGAGTGACATTGGGCAAAGCTGCCAGCCGGTCATACGTTGCAGCGGACGCCTTCATATAGGCGATGGCTTCCTGCGGCTTCTCTGTTACGTTCCAATACTCCACCTCACTGCGCGACTCCTGCGCGTTGGCCAGTGCTTCAAGAACATCTCGATCGTCGGGGTTGGAAGCTACCAATGGCTGAGCAATTGCAATAGCTTTATCCAGACTGGTCATCGCTCCCGCGCTATCGCCCAGGTTCTGATCGTAGGTGTTGCCCTGGATATTTCCCAGCTGAGTATACGCATTCACCAGATCGAGTTCTGTAAGTCGGTCGCCACGTGCGTCCTTGGCCATGCGGTCGAGGTGCTCCAGTACGCGGGTAATCAGCAGTTTCTGCGCGCCGGTCGAACCGGGAAGCTGCTTGATTGCCTCATCCAGCTCCGACAACAAACTGTCACTCAATTGGCGCAGGTCCGCGGAGCGCGCGTCGGATTTTCGCCGCTCCTCATTGGCGACCTTTGCCTGCCACAAGACCCCGGCAATGCCGGCTGCGAGGGTTGTAGCCAACAATATGGCGCTTGCAAGACCCAGCGTGTGCCGGCGGATGAACTTGGCTGCTCGGTAGCGAATGGTTCCCTGACGCGCAGCAACGGGCTTCCCCTCAAGATAAGCGTGCAAATCGGAGGCCAGTCGCTCGGCGGTGAGATAACGCTGCTGCGGTTCCTTTCGCAGAGCTTTCTGCAGAATTGCTTCAAGATCGGAGTCGAGCCGCTTGCCCGAGTCCAGCGCCTGAACCTTGCGAGGCGGCTCGTTGCAGATTACTCGTACCATTTCTTCCGTGGTGAACTCTTTCAATTCGTACGGTAGTGCACCGGCGAGCAGAAGGTAGAGCAACACGCCGAGCGAGTACGTATCAGAGGCAGTGGTGATGGGGTTGCCAAGAACCTGCTCCGGGCTGGCGTACTGCGGAGTAAAGGACATTAATCCCAGACGGGTGAACTCGTTTCCCTGCCCCACCAGAGATGGAGAGAGCAGCTTGGCCGTCCCAAAATCCAGCAGACGAGGAGTGCCATCTTCAACGATGAAAATATTGTCCGGCTTCAAGTCGCGGTGGACCACGAGGTTTTGGTGGGCAAACTGGACGGCCTCGCAAACCCGCAAGAACAATTCGAGCTGTTGCCGCGCGGAAAGGTGCTGCTCTTCACAGAAGCGATGGATGGGAACTCCATCCACATACTCCATGGCTAAATACAATTCCCCGTCCTGGGTTACTCCACCATCCACCAAGCGGGCGATATATGGATGCTGCAAGCCGGCCAGAATCTGGCGTTCCTGGCGAAATCTATCCCGGAAAACTTCGCTCGCAAGCGGCAGATCAATTAGTTTAATAGCGACTTTTAGCTCGAAATGCCCGTCGGCGCGATGCGCCAGGTACACCGCACCCATGCCGCCGCGCCCCAATAGACGATCCAGCAGGTAGGGACCGGCTCGCTTCGATTCGGGTGCAAACTTCCGACCGGCTTCCGACTCCAACCGACACGATGCCGCTTCGTTTTCTTCTGCTTTGCAGGCTTCGAGCAGCGAATGGACTTCGGCTGCGAGAGACCGGTTCCCTTTGCATCGGGTCTTGATCAATTCATTCCGCGCCTCATCCGGCACCGCGCGAGCTTCATGGAAGATCGCCTCCGTGAGCAGCAAGTTTTCCGTCGTAGGTTCCATCTAACGACTACTCCGTCTGTGGTGTTTATCACTTACCTCAGTATGCGAGAAACGAAGCAAAACTGAATCACTGTCCTACTGCTTTCTCGATGACGCAAGGACGGATACGCCGATACAGCCAGGATTTGATGAATTTCAGTTCGCGATCGACGGTGGCCTTGGATATCTTCATCAGGGATGCGGTCTCCTCAGCTGTGCAACCGAGAAAGTAGCGCAATTCGACGAGTTGAACCTTGCCGGGATCGAGCGCGCACAGCTCGTCCAACGCGCGATTCAGGTCCAGTAATTCCGGACTATCGATGTTGACCCACGAAAGATCGTCGCTAAGTGGTACACGTTCCTGGCCGCCGCCCCGTATCTGTGTCTGGCTCTCGCGCGCGTGATCGATCAACATCCTGCGCATCACTTTAGCCGCAAAGGTGTAGAAGTGGCAGCGATCTTCGCCGACCGCCTTTTTCTGTTGCAGCAGACGCAGGTAAAGTTCGTGGACTAAAGCCGTGGCCTGGAGAACGTCGGGATTTCGTTCTCTGCGAATGTAGGCTGCGGCTACCTCACGCAGGTGAGGGTAGACCAACGGCATCAGCTGCTCGAAGGCGAGGAGATCCCCCTCTTTCCACTTTGCCAGAAGCAAAGTGATCTCTCCAGTGGATGGGACCATGACTATCTCCGTCCTTGGGGGAACCTGAAGCGCAGTCTATCACCCTTCACAGTGTTCGCACGGCAGATTTGCTTGCTTTCGCCTTGAAGCGCTCACTTCGAAAATTGTTGAGGCACTTTTTGTCCAATTCTCGCTGTCTTAGTGAACCCGACCACACAGAGATCTTCCCCCGAGGAGCGTCACTGAAATGAAACACCCTGGAAGAGTACCGACGATCATTGCATTCACCCCTGTCGGGATTGGCGCACGTTCGGCTACCGCACAAGAAAGCGTGCTGTTCGGCGATTTGGCGGCCGAGATTCCCTCGATCCCGGATGATGTGAGGCATTCTGCGCGATTTCCACGCATACTTTGTGCCGGTGATTCAGTTCTGGCTCGCCCTAAGCATGAAAGATCTGATTTCGAGCAGTTGGCATGGCCCCCTACAGATGCTGCCCTTTGGCTTGAAATTCCAACCGCGTAATTCCAAATGAGGTTTTGAGAATGCTACCTGATCTGATCAAACTGCGTGTTTCTTTTGCCCCGCATATTGCGGTACCCCTTGTTGTTCTAGTCGGACTGCTGGCGGGTGCCGGGCCGTTGGTGCGCGCGCAAAAATCTGAAGTGCGGAGCGTGGCTCCGGTGCGCCTGATTCACCCTATTGACGAGTTTGACCTGGTACCGCTGGAAGACCACGTGCGCCGGGGCCTGACCCCTGATCGCGATCTGGGGCCGGTGGAAGACTCAATGCAGCTGCATCTCTACATGGTGCTGCAGCGCACACCAGAGCAGCAGGCAGATTTGGACTACCTGATTGCCCGACAGCAGGAGCGGACTGCGCCTGAGTACCACAGGTGGCTGACGTCGGAGCAATTTGGGGCGCGGTTTGGGGTGCATCTGGACGATATTGCAACGCTGTCAAACTGGCTGCGATCGCATGGGCTGGAGGTCCGCAATGTGTTGAACAACGCCAGCATCATCGACTTTGCGGCGACCGCGGGCCAGATCCGGGAAGCGTTCCACACGGAGATACACTACTTCAATATTGCCGGGGGCAAGTATGCGGCTAATGTAGCGGACCCGCAGATTCCTGCTGCCCTGGCGCCGGTGGTAGCGGGTATCCACGGGATGGTGAAGATCCCGGCGCCAATGAACCACACGCCGATTGCCCAGACGACCTACGACAATAATACGCGCAGCTGGCATCGTGTGAATCCGGCCACGACAGGCCAGGCCAAGCCCGATAAAGTCAAAGCGGATTGGGATCCGGGACCCGGCAGCACCGGTCGGCCGGTGTCTCCGCATGACCTGTACACGATCTACGACATCAACCCGGTTTTCACCGAGGGCGACCTGGGGCAGACTGCGACTGTTGCGGTGGCAGAACAGAGCGACATGGCGTACGGCACGGTGAACAGCACGACGCACGCTGCCACTGGCGGCGACGTTGTCACATTTCGTAAGTTGTTCGGCGTGCCAGGTACGCTGAACATGCACGTCTATCACGGATATGGCAAGACGACCTGCACCGATCCTGGAGTCACTACGAGTGACGAAGCTCAAGCTACGATTGACGCCGAGTGGGCAAACGCAACCGCGCCTTCGGCAAACCTGGTCTTCATGTCGTGCGACGACAGTACCGATGTAGGAGCCCTGAGTTCCTTGTTAGCCGTCGTCGACAACAACCTTGCCGATGTAGTGAGCTTGAGTTACAACATCAGTGAGCTTAGCGCAACATCGTCGGTCTACGTCTTTCTGGACACGGTGGAGGCACAAGCGGCAGCCCAGGGCCAGTCGATTTTGGTTGCAGCGGGCAACGGGGGTTCGGACGAGAAGGACTCAGGCACCACAACAGTGGCGACCAGCGGAATCAATGTCAGCGCCTATTCCAGTCCGCTGGTGACAGTTGTGGGCGCTACCGACTTTCAGGACTTCTTCGATGATGAGGTTTTTGGCGGCACTCACACCCTGTCGAACTACTGGTCCACGACAAACACCGAGTACTATACGGATGCCCTCAGCTACGTTCCGGAGTCTGCGTGGAACGATAGCTGCGCCAGCAGCCTGAACGCGCTATACGAACCTTATGAGTCGGAAGGCAAGCTTTACGCGCCCACCCGATGGTGCGCACTTCATGGAACTGGAGACAACGGGACGGTGCTTGGCGGCGGGGGTGGAATCAGTACCCACTACGCCGTGCCGGCCTGGCAAGCGGGGATCTCCGGCTACTCGAGCGACTTCCGCTCCTCGCCGGATATTTCAAGCTTCGGCTCCGACGGTCGGATCTACAACCGTGAACTGCTGGTCTGCGACTCAGCTATTGCAACCGCCGTATGTACCAGCACCTCGACTTTCGGCGCCGGCGGCGGTACCAATTGGGTAGCCCCCTATTTGGCTGGCGTTGCCGGGCTTCTGGTTACCCACAGCGGGTCCCGCCAGGGGCTACTGAATCCGACTCTTTACGCTTTGGCCAAGGCTCAGTACACCAGTTCTCCCACGTCGTGCTATGCGAACGGTCAGGCAGAGAACGATGAACAAACCGCAGGTCTGCCGGCCGCAAGCTGCATCTTTAATGATGTAACCACGGGCGGCAACGATGTGCCCTGCTCAGCAGGCTCAACGGGCTGCGTGTTATTCGCTACCGGCGAGCCTTACGGGCTCTTATCTGTGGACGATACAGCACCAGTAATTCCGAATGCGTATGCGTCCGCGCCTGGATACGACCAGGCGACGGGCATTGGCAGTTTGAATGTCACGAACCTGATTACCAATTGGGATACGGCGTTTAAAAGTGCAACAACTTTGACGGCATCTTCGAGTGATATCACTTCGAGTGAGAACACAACTTTGAAGGCAACGGTGACCGGTGCGGGTGGGACCGGCTATGTCGATAGTTCTCCTGTGGCAACCGGAACGGTGGGCTTCAAAGCGGGCACAAAGGCTCTGGGCAGCTGCACGCTGAGCGGAGGAAGCTGCACGCTTGTAGTCGATGGGACGTCACTTGTTTCCGGTGCGAATTCAATCACGGCAACGTTCGCGGCAAGCCCGCAATATCCATCTTCAACATCGAGCGTTTTGACAATAACGGTAACGGAAGGATCCACAGCGACGCCTACCTTCACTCCGGCTGCAGGAACATACACGGCCAAGCAATCGGTGACCATCGCCGACGCCACAACCGACGCAACCATCTACTACACCACTAACGGTACTGCGCCAACCACAGCATCCACCAAATACACCGGCGCTATCTCCGTCTCTGCAACCGAAACTCTGGAAGCCATCGCTGTTGCCACCGGATACACCAACAGTGCGGTCGCTTCCGCCAAGTACACCATCGAAACCCCTGCCGCAACGCCCGTCTTCTCCGTAGCGGCAGGAACTTACGCTGCCAAGCAATCGGTCACCATCACGGATACCACCTCAGGCGCAACCATCTACTACACCACTAACGGTACTGCGCCAACAACAGCCTCGACCAAATACACCGGAGCCATCTCCGTCTCTGCAACCGAGACTCTGGAAGCCATCGCTGTTGCCACTGGATACACCAACAGTGCCGTAGCTTCAGCCAAGTACACCATCGAAACCCCTGCTGCAACGCCCGTCTTCTCTGTAGCTGCAGGAACCTACGCCACCAAGCAATCGGTCACCATCACGGATGCCACCTCAGGCGCAACCATCTACTACACCACCAACGGGACCACCCCAACCACAGCCTCAACCAAGTACACCGGCGTTATCAGCGTTGCTGCAACGGAGACTCTGGAAGCCATCGCCGTTGCTACCGGCTACACCAACAGTGCCGTGGCTTCAGCCAAGTACACCATCGAAACCCCTGCCGCGACGCCCATCTTCTCCATAGCGGCAGGAACCTACGCCGCCAAGCAATCGGTCACCATCACGGATGCCACTTCAGGCGCAACCATCTACTACACCACTAACGGTACTGCGCCAACAACAGCTTCCACCAAGTACACCGGAGCCATCAGCGTCGCCGCCACAGAGACCATCGAGGCCATAGCGGTCGCGGCAGGTTACACCAACAGCGCCGTAGCCTCGGCCAAGTACACCCTGGACCTGGCCACCGCGACGCCTACCTTCACACCGCCTGCCGGAACCCGTTCGCACGGTGGTGCGGTAGGGGTCGGCAGGTGACTGTTGTTCTCGTAGATCGAGAAGAAAGTCTCGGTTGATTTGTATCGACAACCAGTTCCATGTGACAGGAGGCCCTGATGTCGAGGTCTAGAACGTCTATCATTCTGTGCGTAATTGCTGTTTTCGCCGAGTGTCTAATTCTGCCGCAAACTTCGACCGCGCAGACTGCCTCGCCTCAAGTCTCGGACGCCCGCACCGCGTGTGCCGCCGACATACAGAAGCTTTGTGCCGGCGTGTCTCCAGGCGGTGGGCGAATCCTTGCTTGCCTTAAACAGCACAAAGATCAAGTTTCGAACGGCTGTAAACAGGCCATTCTTAGTGCCATGGGGAAGTCCGGCGACAGTGCGAGCTCCACCGCAAATCCCGCTCCCGCAGCGGCCAGCCCTGCTCCGCTTGCGTCTCCGGCTGGGTATGGCGACAACACCGGTTCTGCGCCAACCGCCCCATCCGGTTCGCAAGGCAAATCTGATTTGCCAAGTAAACAGAGCAGCGGCTCTTCTTCAACTCCTTCAGCCAACCCCGGAGAACATTACTTCGTAATGAAGAAGGTCCAGATCATCGACCAGGGCCTGGGCAAGGGAATGCCCGCCTATGACCTCATGATCCCGAAAGACTGGCAATTCAAGGGCGCGGTGAATGTCGGCGCGGCCGAAAGCGGATGCTTTGGAGACTGGTTCTCCGTTGTTGCCACCGCCAACAACGTGGACAACTCCATGGCTCTGCAGATTCTTCCCCCGTCCACCTGGCAGTACACCGACGACCCGGGCGGCCAGCAGCAGATGCAGGCGCAAAACCAAAGCGACATGAGGTACGGCATGAAGGCCTGTCCGGTCCGCGCGTCGGTCCGTGCACAGGATTTTCTTCGTCAGGACATGGCGAAGAAATGTACGGGTTGCACCGTCATCTCCGTCGAGCCCTTTCCGGAACTTGCGGAGATGGTCCGCCACCAGCTCGGGCTGCCCCCTGCGGCTGCCGGAGCCAACACCGGCAACACCCGCGTTGACGCCGCCCGCATGCGCATCGCTTTCAACAACGCTCAAGGGCAATCCTCCGAGGCATGGGTCACAGCAGCCATCGTTGTGCACGTCATGCCCGGCCGCGGACGCGGCGCGGCTTATGATTGGCACGCCGTCGATGTCATGACCTTCGGCACTCCCAAAGGCCAGCTCGACGCCAATGAAAAACTCTTCAAGCTGATCGTCAGCACCATTCATCCCGAATTGGAGTGGCAGAAAATGAGCAATGGCACAATTGCCTCCCTTTACCAGATGAAGGCAAAGCAGGTTGCCATCCAGCAGCAGGCCATCTCCCAGTTCCGGCAACATGCCGCCGACGTCATCAACGGAATCACTGCAAATCAGATCAAGGGCGCCAACCAGGCCAGCTTTGGCCAGGACCAGCTCGTCCGCGGCGTGCAGACTTTCCGCGATTCGGCGACCGGCAGAACGTACGAACTCAGCAACCAGTACGACCGCGCGTGGCTCAATGGCGCCAATGAGTATGTCATGAGCGACAACCCGAACTTCAATCCGAACGGCAATCTCAACGGCAACTGGAATCAGTTGGAGGTGGTGCGACCTCAACCTTAAGCGACTCTGACTGAGCTTGGCCGCGCAAAACGTATTTTGAGGAAACGGCGCCAGTGTTTGCTTTCCATGCGAGGCAGTTCTTGAGGCAGACCTCAAACAGCGGATGCCTTCTCGGCGCACAGCTTCGACTGCCTTCGGGGCGAGAAGATGCACGAACTGTTGGAAGCATGTGGAGCTGTTTGGTGTCCACATCTGGTTGGATTAAAGAAATCATCAATGCATTCTCCGCTTCAAGACGAGGCAACCCAAATGCCGGCGTGGCAAGCGGAAAGCTATTTAGTGTGGAGGCAAGAACGCTCAGTCTCGCCTGCTTTCGACTTCATATACCGGCAAATAAAGAGGACTTTGTTGGGCTTAATGCAACTTAACGCGACGCAGCATTCAATCCAATTTGGATGTCCATCGTTGAAGTATTCTCTATCAGCGCTGGGCCCTCGAATAGATTGCCTGTGATCACTGCGCGTTCGACGGATTGTCCAAGGGAGATGTGTCGCTTTCTCTGACGGAATTCACATCCCCGGATAAGCAGACTTCCAGAGTACGCCTGGATCGCGGCGCGATCTCCTGTATTGCTCCATTGGACGAACGTGCAATCACTAAAGCCCACTGTGCCTTGTCCGGAGACCTTGGCGATTTGATTGCATGGGCCCCAAAACGCGCTGTTGCTGATGCGAACAACTCCGGTATTGGTATTGCTAACTTCCAACATTGTGGGATCGTCGCCATGAAATGAGGTGAACTCTCCGTTCGCGATAAGAATGCCGTAGGGAGCAGATTGCTCCACCTGCATGGCGCGGTTGCAATCGTCCGCGCCGATTCCCAGAAAATTTCCATTGCACGCACCGGTCGCAGTCTCTACGAATTTGTATCCGACGCGATAACCAAAGCAGAAGGTGTTGAGCACGTACTCCCAATCTGCGCGGCCAAAGATGAACGCCTCACCATTCGTGGTTTGCCACCGATAGACCTTACTGTGCGAATTCCACCATGGGTTGAAATGAACGTTCTCGATACGGCCGATATCGTAGATGGCATCGACCCAGATTCCGCGACGCAACGGCTGGCCGGTAATGTTGCGAATGTTATGGCGTTCGTTTTGACTTGCATCGATACCCTGGTAAGGATTGAGCAGTTCCAGATCGAATGCTGCTGGATTCTTACCGCGCATGGCGATGGTCCACGGGTAGGGAACGGGATTTTCGTCCACAACCTGCTCAGGATAATAGACGGTAAGTCCGCTTACAGAGCTGTTTGTATTCAACGTGAGAAACGGCTTCCCCTCTTCGTTCCCGCGGCCGGCGGTGACAAATAAGGCACTGCCGTCGTCTCCCGGTTTCGGTTGCCCATGGTCTCGAATGCCGCTATGCGACGATACGCAGCCAAAGGAACCTCGAAGGCCTACTCCGTCGGGAATAGTGAGCGTCCCTTTAAAGAGATAGCGTCCAGGCGGCACATAGACTGCTCCGCCACCTGCCTTGTACGCGGCATCGAGCGCGCGTTGGAATGCGGCAGTATCATCGCTTGTTGCGTCGCCCTTGGAGCCGAATGTCTTGACGTTCAAAGAATCAGGAATGGCTCCATGGTTGCGCTCGGGATCACGCTCGGGGTCGCGCTCGGCTCCAAATGCAACTCCTGGCCTTCCCAAGAATCCCATCGCACCGGCGGCACCCAGGGAAAGAAGATCCCGCCGCGAAGAAGTTCCTCGATCGCGAAGTGTCATTCCTGCTCCTCTGATTTGCAATTTGCTGATTTGTGACTTGCGTTGATTGGAGAAATCCGGCTGCAGATATTCCGGCAACTTCAGCTATTCCGCCGCAGGCAAACCGGAGCGTTAGTCGATCGTCGACTGCGGAGCGTCCTCCTGCCTGCTGCCCCACTTCGGATTCGGTTTGTCGCCCATTTCCAGAATCAGTGACCCGCCATTTGCGATAGCCGAGTGTGGAAACCACGGTCTATTGAGCGGCTTGCCATTCAATTGAGCCGACTGAATATATTTGTTCCGGTCTGAGACATGATTCGCAACGATTGTGAACAGCTTTCCATTCCCCAGGCGAACAGCAGTCTTTGCAAAGATCGGACTGCCAATTTCATAAGTGGGCATGCCGGGGCATACCGGATAAAAGCCAATAGCACTGAGAACGTACCAGGACGAAGTTTCACCCCCATCGTCGTCTCCAGGAATACCCAGCGGGCCGTCCCCATACCAGACATCCATCAGTTGCCGCACACGCCGCTGCGTTTTCCAGGGTTGGCCTGAAAAGTCGTAGAGGTAGGGGATGTGAAAGCTTGGTTCATTGCCCTGTGCATATAATCCGACTAACCCGGTGGCATCTGGAAACTGGCCGAGAAAACTATACTTGGAGGTCCCATATTGCTCTACAAACAGTTGGTCCAGTTTCGCATTGAAGGCATCCCGGCCGCCGATGAGGCGAATGAGTCCAGGGACGTCATGTTGAACACCGAAGGTGTATAGCCAGGAATTGACTTCAGTAAAATATTCTCTTCCTCCCTGCCCGCCACCTAACTTTGGATCGAAGTGCTCTACCCACTTCCCATCGGCGTCCTTCGGGGCCATGAAACCTATGTCAGCGTTAAAAAGGTTGCGGTAGTTAAGTGCCAATTTGCCGAAGTAAGCGGCATCCTGTTGCTTTCCGAGAGCTTTGGCAAGCTGTTCCGCACACCAATCGTCATAGCTGCTTTCGATGGTTACGGAGACCGCCTGTCTGCGCTCCGGAGTTACCTGCGGAACCGTTTCGCTCTGCCCCCAATCCAGCGCAGGAAAAAAGCCCTTTTCGAAGTACACACGATCCAGACTTGTGAGCGGTCCGCGGCTCCACGGAAGTAACGTTGATTCTGTGGCATTTTTTCGAATGGCCGTATATGCTTCCTCAACATCGAAGTCGCGGTAGCCCTTGGCATAAACGTCTACGATGAATTCTGCCGCGTGATGGCCGATCATTACCGCCTGTTCGCCGGCCACGGATGGAAACGATGGGAGCCAGCCGCTTTGCTCATACATGCGGAGGTAGGAGCGGACCATATCCTCCTGTTGGCGTGAATTCAACAGAAGCTGCAATGGGTGAAGCGAACGGTAGGTATCCCAAAGTCCGTCGTCGATATAGAAGTCGTGTCCGTCTGCATCGTGCACCGAGTGATCGTAACCGCTGAAGTACTTCCCGTCCTCGGTAATGTCGGTCATGCGGCCGAGAGACCGGTAGAGCGCCGTGTAAAAGATGGTGCGTTGGCGTTCTGTTCCTCCTGTTACGTCTATACCTGTCAGCGCTTTGTTCCATATCTCACGAGTCTGGGACTTTACCTGCTCAAATGTCCCTCTGGGGATCTGGCTATCCAGATTTTTGCGAGCTTGTTCGGTGCTGATGTAGGAGATGCCAACTCGAACTTCAATCTGCTCTCCTGCCGTCGTGCCGGTCTCCGTGACAATTCCGATGTTGTCACCGGTCTGCTCTGCGGCATGGGAAAGGTCGTTCCCTTTCCAGCTCTGATAGGAGTGAAGAGGGCGAGAGAACTTCGCGTAAAAATATTCTCGCGTTTCTTTATCCGTATCCGATGTCTTCCCAACGGTCCCTATGATTCTCTGACTTCCTTGTATGCTGTCGGCCCCGATCACTTCGAGCTTGGCGCCTTCTGCGGCAGAGATGATGAGGTGGGCATGCTGGCTGGCCGGAAATGTAAACCGGTAATAGGCAGCCTGTTCGGTCGCGGTAAATTCCGATTGAATCCCCCAGGTTTGTAAATCGGCTTCATAGTAGTACGGGGTCGCAGTTTCAAAGTCGTGGTCGAAGTCCGATGCGTATCTTTCCGGGCGCGTCCCCACTTCGCCGACCGAGGCCATCAATGTGGCCGCGCCTATTGGAAAGCCATATATCTTGTCTGCTAGATACCTGTCAGTGATTCCGGGAGTAGTTATTGGCGCGAGCCGCGCCATGCCGTGCGGCCGTTGAACATACGGAATAGTCGGCGTGAGCAGTTGGCCGATGCCGCCAATGTTAGGAGATACGTAGTCAACCGGGTCCTTCTGCCGGTGCACCTGGGCAGAGGTAATATCGGTTAGAAGGGTCAGTAAGACCAACGTCGTTGCGAACGTTTTCATTCCTCTCTCTTTTCTTGTCTCAGTGTTTGGAATTGTCAGCGAAGAAATGACATTTCGCTCACGGCCCTGTTCCCATTTACCGGTGAATGACAAACCTGGTGGTTAATGAAGCTTGTGAAGATCCGCCGACCCAAAGGGTGTACTGGCCTTCTTCGACCGTCCATTTGCTTTCCGTGTCCCACACGGCGAGCTGGCCTTGAGGAATACGGAAGGTCACATGCTTCGTTTCCCCGGGATTGAGAGCAATTCGGGAGAAGCCCTTCAAGGAACGGTCAGGGGTTTCGACGCTGCCGACATCTTGCCGCGCGTACAGTTGAGCCACTTCTTCTCCTTGCCTGTCACCATCGTTGGTCACATCTACTGTTACCAGGATGTCTCCGCTGCTTCCGGGCGATGGAGTTTGCACTGCGAGGTGGTCGTAGCGAAAGGAGGTATAGCTCAGTCCGAATCCGAAGGGAAACAGCGGAACGCCGTCATCGTCGACATACTTATGGGTCCGCGATGGGTCGAAGTTATAGAAGTCGGGCAATTGTCCCACGCTGCGTGGAAACGTGATCGTGAGCCGGCCCGCCGGATTGTTGTCGCCAAAGAGAGTTTCGGCAATCGCTCTGCCTCCGAACTCTCCCGGATACCAGGCTTCGAGAATGGCCGGGACGTGCTCTTTTGCCCAGCCGATCGTCAACGGTCTGCCATTCTCGAGGACCATGACGACTGGTTTTCCTGCGGCAACCACAGCCTCCAGCAGTTGCTCCTGATTGCCGGGCAAACTAAGGTCGGTGCGGTCGAATCCCTCGCCTGAGATGCCTTGCCATTCCCCTAAACCTAGAATGACTACATCGGCGTCTTTGGCCTTGGCTGCAGCTGCTGCAATGTCCTTGCCGGCGTCGAATTCGACAGCCGCTTGTGGAACCAGTGCGCGAATGCCGGCCAGCATACTGATGCGCGCGCCGTTTGACTCTTTTTCGTAGTCACCGTACCGGGCAACGTCGACGTTCGGACCGATCACTGCAATCTTCTTCGTCGATTTCGAGAGCGGCAAGAGATGGCCATCGTTCTTGAGCAAGGTCATCGACTGGCGTGCCGCGTCAAGGGTGAGATCGAGATGAGCCTGCGACCGGTAGGTTTGGGCGCGCAGACCGGGATTCGTCATCGGGTGATCGAACAAGCCCAGCGCAAATTTCACACGGAGTACGGATCTGACAGCCCTGTCTAATTCCGATTGAGGAAGCGAACCCTCGCGAACGCAGTCCATGAGCGCCTTCTGAAAGACTTCATGCTCGAAATCGTAGAACTGCATGTCTACCCCAGACTTGATTGCAAGACAGACCGCCTCTTTCGGGGTAGCGGCAACGTGGTGCACATTGTAGAGACGCTGAATTGCTCCGAGGTCGGAGAGTACAAATCCCTGGAATCCCCACTCCTGACGCAGGATCTTCTTGAGTAGAAATGGATCGGCTGTAATCGGGATTCCGTCGATTTCGTGGTAGGCGGCCATCACCCCCATTGCCTTTCCATCCCGAATCGACGGCTCGAACGGCTTGAGCATGACAGAACGTAACTCGCGCTCGCCTATATGCACCGGCGAAGTATTTGTGCCGCCCTCAGGAGAACCGTGACCGGCGAAATGCTTAGGCTCGGCTACTACGCTGTGGTCGCTGCTTAAACTTGGCCCTTGCGCCCCCGACACATATGCCAACCCGAGTTGGCCGGTCAGGTAGGGATCCTCGCCGTAATCCTCCTCGACGCGCCCCCAGCGCGGCTCGCGTGCGAGGTCCAGGACTGGAGCAAGGATCATGCCAACGCCGGTCGCGCGCGCCTCAGCGGCGATGGCTGCTCCGACCTTCTGCACAACTCCGGGGTTCCAGGTTGCGGCAAGGCCGATGGGAGCAGGAAATACTGTTCCTGTATCGAACCCGTGTAATCCCTCTTCGATAAAAAGCGTTGGAATACCAAGACGATTGTGTGCGAGGACCCATTCCTGAATGGTGTTTGCCTGTTCCGGCGTGGGGTTCAGGTCATGGATGGCGCCTACACCGAGATCGCCCCACATTTCCTGTGCTTTGCCAGGAAGGAAATGGGCTTCGGAAGTAGCGTGCGTTTCATCTGTGTGCTGATCCACCAACGTAGTTGCCCCGGAATAGAGGTCGAGCTGCCGCACCTTCTCATCCAGCGTCATACGACGGAGAAGATCGTCGACGCGCCGATCAATCGGAGCGTCCGGCTGCTTGTACAAGGCATTCGAAGGTGTCGGTAAAACGGGGTTTTGGGTCCTGGCTGGCCCGGAGTGAACGGCTGCCAGGCACGCAATCGACAGCACCCAGATGGCATGTTCATTTCGCCTGTAGTGTTTCTTCAATTCGCACCCGATTCCCAGCGGTTCCTTCCGGCAGGGTTCACATTAAGCGGTCAGTGGAGGAAGTGACAAGGTTAGCGCGGTCCCGGACTCCGATGTATTTATTTGAAAATAAACAGGTTATTATTCATGCGTTCGACCTAACAGTAGATACCTCCGGGAAAAATGCGCAAACCGGGCAAATCGAAACAACGATACGTCTGGGAAATTGCTCTTCTGGTCTGACCTGTCTTGCAGGACATCCAAATGTAGACTTTGAGGTGGATGAGTGCGAGAATCGTACTCGCAGATTTTCGATATGTTATCTCCCTCTTCTACCGATACTCGGATCGCAGAAATCGCCAAAATTGCGGAAACAAAAGGCGGCCTTGCGTCTCTCCAGCAACACCTCAAGGAGGTGATTGAGGGTGACGTCTTCAAGGGGAGCCACCGCAGCGGCCAGTTTCTCCAGTACATTGTGGACCAGGCAGTTGCCGGCCACTTCGACTCGCTTAAGGAGCGAGTGATTGGGATGGAGTTGTTTGGACGCTCCGCGTCATACGATACCGGCGATGATGCGATTGTTCGCGTTACTGCCAGTGATGTGCGCAAGCGACTTCTGCAGCACTACGGGCGATACGGAGCAACATCGATGTTTCGCATCAGCCTGCCCGCAGGGTCTTACATACCGGAAATCTTGTGCGATTCCCTCGGCGAGGTCAGCTTGCCTGAGGTAGTGGTGAACCCCCAGGATCCGGGGCCGCCGCTTCAGGAGTCCGCGCTGGCTGTTGTGGACAAGCCTGTTGTCAACCCCTCTGCTTTTCCCCAACTTGAGACGGCACAGCCGAAACTCGCCGCGTGGCGTTTGCCATTGCTCTTCGGGATTTTTCTCGTGGCACTGAATCTCGCGCTGTGGGGCATTTTCTGGAGTCGTTCTCTACATCCCGAAGCTGCACGCATTTCTTCTCTTCCGTGGTCGGCGCTTTTCGGATCTTCTCATTCCGTAGAGCTGATCACGAGTGATCCAAACATCGCCGAGATCCAGGGAATTACTGGCAGCCCAGTCTCTGTCTCCGACTATGCCAACCGCAATTACATCCCCGTACCGAACAAGCTCACGCCCGCGCAAGAGTACTTCTGCAAGACTATTCTGCGGGGGGATAACTCGGCCGGGGTCGACGCACCGATTGTCGCAAAAGTTGCGGCACTCGCTCAAACCAATTCAAAAAGCATAGCTGTCCGCGCTGCTCGAAGCATTCAATTGATAGATTTGAAGTCCGACAGCAACTTCATTTTTCTTGGAAGTCCCCGTTCCGACCCATGGGTCTCCCTCTTCAACGACCAGTTGGATTTTCGGTTTGAACTTGCCAAGAACGCTCGATCGGAATTTATCCGTAACGTCCGTCCTCGCCCAAGCGAGCAGCCGCAATATATACCAACTGCTCCCGGCTGGGGCACGGGCGACTCATACGCCATCATCGCGCTGGTGAAGAATCCCGACCAAAGCGGACAGGTTCTCCTCCTTGCAGGAGCGAATGCAGAGGGCACCGAGGCGGCGGGAAAGCTTGTCACCGACTTTCCTCGCCTATCTACAGAACTCAGTAAATGCGGAATCTCATCTACTGGTCCGGTCCGGCATTTCGAGATGTTGCTACATCTGAACACCATGGCCGGCACTCCGAATAACGTCGATTTGGTGGCGTGCCATATCTTACCGGACGGTTCCGCTCGCTGACTGTTCCCTCTTTGGGCGACGGTTAACGTCCGCTGGCCGCGCTTAATGAAACCTGTCGCGCGATTTCCTCTCTCATGGCATGAACTGCTTGAATGGATGAATGAGGCCTGCTCATTTGAGTGTTGTCTCGGTATCTGCTTTGTATTTCTCCAAATAGGCCTTTGCCAAATCAGGCTGTTTCAACTTCGTATAGATTCTTGACAGTAGAAAATGAATCTGCGCATCCGTGGTGCCGAGATCTGGCAGAGTCAGGGCTAGTTCTGCTTCGCGTGCAGCATTTTTGAAATCTTCCTCTTGTTCAAATTCGATTGCCATCGCAAAATGCGCCTGTCGGGACTGAGGATCAATCTGAATGGACTGTCGAACTTTTTCAATGCCGTCCCCGGGTCGGCCCAGCATAAGCAGGAACCTTCCGTATGCGAGGAGAATCAATGCTCTTTGAGGCGATTTCTCAGGAGAGAGATTTTCAGCCTGCTGGTAGAGGTCCAACGCCTGGGGTACATCTCTCACGGATTCGTGTGCCATTGCAAGATAGAACACCGGCATGGGGTTGTCAGGAGAGAGCGCCCGGGCTTTCTCAAGCGGTGAAATCGCCAGGCTGAAGTCGTTTTGATTGTAGTAAAACACCCCTAGAAAGAACTGCGCTTCTTCGGATGTTGGATCGGCCGTGATAGCCGTGATCAGACAGCTCTTGGCAACATCCGCATGATGCGCAAAAATGGCCAGCCGGGCTTTGAGGACCAGGGCTGGAACCATGTACGGGCTCTCATGCAGAGTCATATTAACTTCGTTCACAGCCTCGGAAAATTTCCGTTGGGCAAAATCCTGTTTTGCGTTCTCGTAATGTTGTGCCGGGCTGACTGCGAGTTGGAGGGCGAGAAGCCAGATCATAGAAACTTACTCCTGGCCGCTAGAGAGCAGCACTTGCAAGTGCATATGAGTTCCAAGCGGGCCATGCGCTTGATCGCCCTGGGCGATTGAACCTGAATGCAGTCGGCCGATCCAGTTCTTGACTGCCGGCCCAATGTTTACCTTCCGCCAAGAATACGCCCCTGCAAGCGAACAGGCCGGATGAATTCATCTGGCCTGTTCGCTTGGTACTTCAACCGAGTTGGCGCTTAGAACTGAATCCTCGCAACAAACTCGCCACTTCTTGGAGCAAAGTTGCCACCTGCGCCGGAGATGCTGTTCCCCAGATAGCCAAAGCCGTTGGCAATGCTTCCGTCGGTGTTATATTGAGCTGCTTGTGCGAAATTTCCCGTATTGTTCAGGCCGGGATATGCCCAGCGGTTAAAGACATTGAAGAAATCCGCGCGGAGCGAGAATCTTAGCCCCTCCTTGAAGTTAATGGCCTTTCCAAACCCCAATTGTTCGGCGGGATATCTCGGGCCACGGTAATCGCCGAAGTACGGCTTGGAAGTGGAGTAGGTCCCTGGGACCGGGTTTGCCCACGCGGCCGGATTGAGAAAGAACGTGGTGTAGGGATCAATGTTGTGGCTGTTGAGACCATGCAGGAAGAGCTTCTGGCCTGGAACGCGATTCGCAAAAACGCTATTTCCATTATTGCTCGACGTAAACGTCACGGAGCTTAGAGCAAATGACGTCTGCGCATTGGGTACTTGAATCGGGAAACCGCTCTGGTAGTGGAAGATGCCGTCGGTTGTCCAGCCCGAAAACAAGGCCGCCTTCCAGCCGCTTTTCGCAAAGCCAAATCTCGGCACCTCATAATTGAAGTAGAAATTGAGCATCTGCGGCTGGTCGATAGCCAAATAGGTTTTCTGGCTCTTGGGTGGACGGGTGGGATCCTGTATCGGTACTGCCGTGGTGTAAGTCCCGGTGCTCGAGACTGTTCCCAGATCCTTCGACCAGGAGTAACCGAGGCCACCCGACAGTCCTTTGCTGATCCGCTTGGTAACCTTCACCTGAAGCGCGTCGTACCAGGTATTCCCGTCGCGCTCGTATTGGTCGCCGATATTGCCAAATTGCGGGAATGGCCGTAACGCCTGAGCCAGGGTCTGACCGGACGGAAAGCCGGAGTAAGGCGCCTTGAATCCTCTGGCAGCGACAGCGGGAGATGAGATCGGCGACGTCAGAAGTTGTTGGTCAGCCGGCTTGGTAACGTCCAAACCGTATTTCGCAATGGTCGCTACAGGGAGTTGGTTGATCACGAACAGCCCGTCGGATTCAAGCCAAACCCCACGGTTGTCGACGAAATATGCCTCAAGCGACAGATCCTTGACGATCTCACGCTCAAACCCAACGGTTGTTTGCACAAAGCGAGCCGGACGGCCGTTGTTTGGAACAGTAAAATTCGGGGGCGATTGGATTGAACCCGGTCCCGGATAGGCACCAGGGTCGAAGTCAGTAGCCGTTATTGCGCCCGGGGAATATGGTATGCCATTTGCAAACTGACCGGCGGCAAGGCCATACGAGGGGCTGTTAAGGAACGCCTGGTTGAAGCCAAATCCCTGGTTGCTATAGTTGATTTCATTCATGAAGAGTTGCTGGCCGGAGTAGAGTCCGGATCCCACATGGAGCACAGTCTTCGCATTCAGCGCATAATTGATGCCGAGGCGAGGCTGAATCATCCAAGGATAGAACTTCTCATAAATGCAATTGCAACGCCCCGTCCCATATCCTTCATATTCCGTTCCACCTAACAGGCCGCCGGCAGACGGATTCACGACGGTGGGGCTGAATTGGGTTTCCCGATCACGCTGTTCGTGCTGCATCTGCTCCAAATCCCAACGCAGTCCATAGTTCACCACTAGTTTGTTCGTGATCTTCCAGGTGTCCGTTGCGTAAAATCCGGACTCGTTGCGGTGAAACCATTGAATGTTATCGTTTCCGATACTCGCGTTGTTCAACAGGCCAAGAGCGAAGCTCGCGAAACCATCGCCAAGGCTGGCGCCATTGGGAAAGTTACCCTGGGTGGATGGCAGAGACGTCTGAGAGCTAGTGAAGCCATAGTTCCCAGCAGATAGGTCGTTGTGAGTGCCAAACGTCTGATGACGAAGATCGCCGCCAAATTTGTACGTATGAGCACCGTGGATCCAGGTCCCGGATCCAGTGTAATACTCGTTATGGTCGATAAATGGAGCGTTGTTGTTGCCCAATTGGGGGACGGACTGACGGTTGGTGGTGAGTCCGTAGATGATGGGGAAGGTGTTGGCAGCGCCGCCGGGCATATTTGCCGCCGTGTTCAATCCAAGAGTCGACGCCTTGAAATTTTGCACCGCTGAATTCTGCGCGGCATTGTGGCTTGTATAGTCGAATCCGCCATGAAGCACGAGTTTGGGCGTAGCCGTATAGTCCAAATTGAGATATACCTGCGGAGCTGGGGTTGTGTTCCACCGCGTCTGAGCCGCTGTGCCGTTAATGCCGTCAGCCGCATTGTCCTTATTGGATTGCTCGGCGATGTAATAACCCGACATGTGCCATTTTTCGGCGATTGAGTGATCGATCTTGATGCTCGTCAGGTACTGATATTTGTTGTTCGGCTGCAAATTTGGGTAGTTATTGTTCAGCGCGTTGGCCGTGGCCCCCGTTGGAGTAGGAATGAAGGGGAGAACCGCCTGCGCCACCGGATCCCAGGTGCTGGGCGCGCCGATGAAATTGTTCGGGAATGGATTGCGAACCGACGTACCGTCCGGGCATTGCGAAGTCGAATTTGGGTTGTAGACCGCGCCATTAATCAGTTGCCGGCCCAGGCAATCCACCATCGGCTGTCCATTGGAATCAAGAATGGGCCCCTCCAGAAGGGAGCTCAGATCGCCATTGCGATAAGCCATCGTAGGAACAGTAATGAGCCCCTGGTTGAGAATTTGCGTGTTGTGGTATTCCTCGTAAGCGAAGAAAAAGAAAGTCCTGTTGTGGCCGTTGTATATGTGAGGAATCACTACCGGTCCCCCAAAAGAGCCGCCAAAATCCAGCTGCCGCTGCACGGGATTGTACTTCTCATAGGGATCTGCAGGGTTGTCGTTTGTGTAGTTGAAGGGCTGTCCGGCATCCAGATCCTCATTCTCAAGGTAGGCGAAGGCCGTCCCATGTAGCCTGTTGCCGCCGGATTTCGAGGTGTAGTCGAAGATTCCACCGGCTGACTGGCCAAATTCCGCCGAATAGTTGTTCACCAGAAGAGTTTGCGACTCAAGCGATTCGACGGAGGGCTGGTTTTCATCGGAGATGGCGCCCTTGACCGCCGAGGTATCATCTAAGCCGTCCATAAGGACGCGGTACGTCGTTGCCGGCGAGCCGCTGATGTGGATGTCATTCCAGCCACCCACGATAGTTCCTGGCGCCAGTGCTGCAAAACTCATCGGGTCGCGTATCGATCCGATGCCGGCGACGTTGAACGGAAGCTCGTTCATGTCTTTCGTGGAGACTTCTATATTGTTCTGTGGGCTGTCGGTTTGGAGCAGAGGAGCATCCTCCGTCACCGTAATCGTTGTCGCGCTCTGCCCAATACCTAGTTGCAGGTCAACATGAGCTGTCTCTCCAACTGAAACCGTGATTCCGCTGCGGACCAGCGTGGTAAAGCCGGGCGCAACCACCGTGACTGCGTAGGTGCCCGCCGGCAATTCCGGGACGGTGTATTGTCCCACGCCAGTTGTGACGGTGGTGTTCTGCGTGCCCATAGCGGTATTGGTGACGGTTACCTTGGCCCCCGTGATTCCGGCGCCAGACGGATCAGTGACGATTCCTGACACGCTGCCACGATCACTTTGCGCGGCTGCAAATGTCCCTGCAAACAAGATCCAGGCGTAAAGAACAGTGATTGTGCCAACCATCAATCGGGAGTAGCCCCAGGTTGTTATTGTCCTTGCGCGGTAAAACAATGAACTGTTTGACGTCATCTCTTCCCCTTGAATGTCTGAATAAATCGCTTTTCGTGACCTTCTGGACTGTGCTTATTAGTCGGAGGACACATTATGCCGTGGTAGAGAGACTCGCAACGTTAGAGGGGAGTTCTAACGGTTCCCGTACGCGACTGAAAATAATAACGTTGGTGTTTGAGGAGAACCGTAACAGTAGCTACTGTAACGGCCCAAAATCAAAACCCTGCGATCCAATAAGAATGACTGAATTGATGGCACAAGCAATAAATCTTGGCCACTCTAGCCGCCAAAACAGAAGTGACTCCCATCCGACGGTCAATATGAGGATGGCTCGCCGAGCAAATCCTTAGCGCTGATCTCGATCACCTTTAGGCCACTCATAGATGCATCCCTCGCCGCACCTCCGCACCCGGAACTACCTCGTTTTGGCCAACCGCAGCCTTGATGGCGTCGCTGGACCTACACTGGACGAGCCTCGCACGGCATCAGGAAGTTCTCGCTCGGAGAGCGAGAATCCTGTCGTTGCAGTGGCACAGGTGAATTCCGAGAGGGCTCCCAACGCGACTGTAGAGCGTGCGGAGACGACCGAAGCGAAGCCGGTTCGTGGAGTGGTTTTGGAGTTTGCGACAAGGATGCGACAAAGTCGCGGAAGGGAGGTGGCGCTAAATGATTGAAATAATTGGTGGACCTGATCGGGATCGAACCGATGACCTCTTCCATGCCATGATGTGGGTCGGAAGCTAAGTTATTGACGATACAGTGGTTATGAGTCGGATAAGCCGGTAAAACCGGCATACTTGGCAGCATTTGCTGCCAAAATGCTGCCAAATTCATCATCGGGTAATCGGGCTGATCCGTGGGCGGACAGCCCGATTGATTGTGTGAACCGTCTTTCCGAGGTAGTTGGCTTAGGACTGTAGATCGCCCATTCCAGCTAAATGGCTTTGGGCGGTTAGGTTTGCTGTATGGCGCTTGCGTGCGTTCATGGCGCACAATGATTGGATTTTGTGAACTTGACATTGGGTTTATGCATATGTGAATATGTGCGTCATGGACGCACAAAGATCATCTCGACTAAACCGCCTACTTCTGAGTCTCCCGGAGGGCTTCTTGGCGGATAGCGCCTGGCTCCAAGACCAGGGGATCTCCCGTTCATCGATACGAGACTATGTGGACCGGGGTTGGCTCGAAAGGATAGCTCCCCGCGTCTACAGGCGGCCCAGCCAACTCACAAAAGTCAAAGCCACGCTACGGTGGGATGTTGTGGTGCTCTCCCTCCAGCATGTCATGCACAAGTCACTTCACGTCGGCGGACGAACCGCAATCGCACTGTACGGGTATGCTCATTACGTTGAGGCCGGCGACACTTCGCGAGTTTACTTGTACGGGTCGGGCCTCCCATCGTGGCTTGCCAAGCTCCCGATATCCGCTCAGTTTGAAACCCGTTCTTTTGGACTGTTTGCAAACTCCAGTAGCGGCGTTGAAGCGAAGCATTACGATCTGCGTTCCGGCGAAGCATCAGGATCGCAAAAGGATGCGGAATCCACGAGCCCCTGGGAATGGTCGCTGACCATGTCAGCTCCCGAACGAGCAATCCTGGAGATGATCGATGAACTCCCGCATCACGAGAGCTTTCATCAAGTCGATGTCGTCATGGAAGGCTTAGCCAATCTCCGTCCTCAACTACTAGGGAAACTGCTGCGGGAATGCAAGAGTGTGAAGGTAAAGCGGCTCTTCCTCTGGTATGCGGACAGGCATGGACACCCCTGGTTCAAACATCTGGATCAGACTTCCATCGATCTTGGGAAAGGAAAACGTCAACTGGTTCCCCAAGGTCACTTCGACTCGCGCTATCAGATCACGCTTCCAATGGAATTATTCAACGCTGGAGGCAGCAACGATGGCCAGTGAAATTTTCGAGATGCAGGTTGCCCTTCTCGTTCGTGTACTGCCATATGTAGCGATCGAGAATTGCTTCGCTCTCAAGGGCGGGACAGCGATCAATCTTTTCATTCGAGATCTGCCCCGCCTCTCGGTGGACATCGATCTGGTTTACCTGCCGATTGAGGACCGAGAGACATCGCTTATCGGGATACGGTCTGCCCTGAGTCGCATCACCCAGAAGATTCGTAAAGCGATCCCTGACAGCGTCGTCATTGACAGCGCCAACGCGGACGGAACTCTCGTCCTTGTTCGTCAAAGAAACGCCCAAATCAAGATCGAAGTGACTCCCGTTCTTCGAGGTACAGTCCATCCTGTTGATGTGAAGACTGTGCGGCCAATCGTAGAGGAACGATTTGGCTTCGCGGAAATCCAACTCGTTTCGTTCGCCGATCTCTACGCGGGGAAATTGGTAGCGGCTATAGATCGTCAGCATCCTCGGGACCTATTCGATGTCCAACACCTGCTGGCGAATGAAGGAATCGACAAGGTTCTCTACCAAACATTTCTCGCCTATATCCTGAGCCACAATCGTCCAGCACACGAACTGCTACAACCCCGCTTGAAGGACATACGGCAAGCCTTCGACAGAGAGTTTGTCGGGATGACGGTTGACGAAACCTCCTTGGACACGCTCCTCTCAACCAGAGAACAATTGATCGCGGAGATTCGCTCCCGATTGGATGAGAATTCAAAACTTTTTCTCACGTCTTTTCATATGCTCAGACCGGACTGGGAACTCACAGGCTCATCGACCATTCGCGAACTCCCAGCGATTCGATGGAAGCTGATGAATCTGGAACGCCTGCAGATTGAGAACCCAGAGAAATATCGGACAATGCTTCAAAAACTTGACGCGGCATTGTCCTGAACATTCCTTATAGCTACCCCCTCGCCGCCATCAACCCCGCCGAGACTGAACTACCTTAGTGGAATTCCTTGAGACTCTTTTTGAGGCCATGAGCTTCTGATCGCCAGGGCTCTGTTTAAAGTGCTGCATCAGAAAATCTACAAATGTCTGAATCTTCGGCACTAGATGCTGATCGGGAAAAGTCAAAAGATGCACCGGCTTGGGTGTTGGAGAGAAGTCAGGCAGTAGCCGAATCAGTCGCCCAACCTTAATATCCTCCGCGATCAGCACTTCAGGCTGCATGATGATGCCAAGACCGCTCAAGGCAGCCGTGCGAAGTGCTTCTCCGTTATTGACGGTCAGGGCGAGTGAAACGGGCACGCTCACCGGACCCTGGGGACCTTCCAGAAGCCATTTCCGACTGGCTAGCGGATGAGCAAATCCAAGGCAAGTGTGCCGAGACAGATCCGCAGGTTTCTTAGGAGTACCATTTCGCTCGATGTAGGAGGGCGCAGCGCACACCACAGAGCGATACGGGAACAGAGGTCGTGCTATTAGAGTTGAATCAATCAAATCCCCAATTGCGACCATTACCTCAAAGCCCTCTTCGACCATATCGACGGGGCGATCACTAACGACCAGATCGATGGCTACTTCCGGATATTTATCTAAATACTCCGCGCATGCCGGAGCAAGGGCATGCACACCGAAGGAAACCGGCGTCATCACCCGGAGGCGACCTCTCGGAACTGCCTGAAGAGTCGATGTGCGAGACTCCGCATCTGCTATGTCACCGAGAATTTGCTTGCAACGTTCGTAGTACAGCTTGCCAGCATCAGTCAGGCTTTGCCGCCGTGTCGTTCGGTTCAGAAGGCGAACGCCAAGATGGTATTCCAACGCCTTCACATGCAGGCCAACCATAGTTGCAGTGAGACGTAGATCCTCCGCAACAGTGGAGAAGTTTCCACGCTCTACAGTGCGAACAAAGACATCCATACTTTGCAAGCGATCCATACCACCAGATTACCAAGCAATACTTTGAAATCACTAGCCAAAATGGATGTTTATCTTTCAATCGCTTATGAGTGAGGATGGATATGAATTGGAGGTCACCTAAATGATTTCAACCCCCGAATTGCGGGATCGCGGCCTTGCACTCTTCGAAACGCTGTACGGAACAGGCGCGGGAGATGCTCTCGTGAAGGATATGGAAGGGCTGTGCCCTGACTTCACCGACATAACGATCGAATGGGCGATTGGGGGAATTCTCAGCCGCCCAGGGCTTGACCACATCACCCGCGAATTAGTCGTGATTGCGTCATGCGTAACGCTCGGACATGCAGTTCCGCAACTTCGAGCTCATACCCAAGCGGCTCTAACCGCCGGAGCGACCAAAGAACAGGTCGTCGAAACCATCCTGCAGCTACTGTTTTATGCGGGCGGCGCTGCGGTCCGAAATGCCTTGGTAAATGTAAAGGATCTGCTTCCTGTGACGACACCGGACCCGCGTGCCGATAGTCAAGGCGTCGTCTGTCAAGGAGACGCTGCATGACGACGGGCTCGGCAAAACTCTTCGCTCCTGCAGCGTCTGGACTTTGAGCAACAACGCAGACGAGATGGACAGCCACAGAGCGCTACTCGAAACAATTGCGGTGCGAAGCATGACTTTTCGCTCTGCTCGGTTTCTGTTGTTGGTCGAAGTTCGGTATATGAGGATCGCGAGAAATGCATGACGACTGTGTTGTCTACATTAAGAAAGTTACGAGAGTAAAGGAAATCCTGGACGGCAAATGGAAGCTCCAGATTTTATGCGCCATGCGGAGCGGACCGGTTCGATTGAGCCAACTAACACGTCTTGCTCCTGCCGCCTCAAAGAAGGGTCTTCGCGCGAATCTGAGGTCGCTCGAATCGTCGCACATTGTTGTCAGGCGTGACCTGAGTGATAGCGTTCTTCATGTTGAATATGACTTTGAGGACAGCGTGCGAGAGTCTGTCTGTTCTCTCCTCGATCATTTGGCGGCATGGGGAGACGTAGGAGATGTCACGAGCGTTTAAAGTGAGTCGAGAAACCGCCGCGACATTATGCGGGCGAGTCGGAATGAGCATTAGGCAAGGAGGCAGAATTGCAATTTCTAGTAGTCACAAGGCGCCGCTCTGAAGCGTTTCCATTGGCAGCTTGGACGCCTCAACTCCTCGAAGAAGAGGCAGAGCATGTTCGTGCGCTGTACTTGGAAGGCAGCGTTCGTGCAATATGGCGGAGAAATGATGAACCTGGGGCAATCCTGATCTTTGAAGCGAACACGCAGCATCAGGTTGAGCAGATCATGGCAAATCTTCCGCTAGCCAAGCGAGGCATGCTAGAGGTTGCCATGACCACTGAGCTTACTCCGTATTCTGGCTTTGGTCCCCGCTGAATGAGCAGTTTGCCGCGGAACGCCCGGCTGAGAGCGATCAGGACTGACGTGCGTGACCCACCCGAGATTTGAATTGTCGACGGTAGTTCAAAGGGGTGAGACCAGTATGTCTTCGGAAAACATTTGAGAAATGGGCATGGTCTGCAAAACCAGCTTCGAAGGCGATTTGCGCCAGCGCGGAATCAGTCTCTCTGAGCTGCTTTTTTGCGAGATCCACTCGACATTCCCTTACATACTCTCCGGGCGTGCGGTGAAACCAACGCTTGAACTCCCTTGACAGGTGAGCGGGGTGGACTTCCACGGAGCACGCGATACCCTCCATGGTTATAGTCTCCGTCGCAGTGTCATGCAGCAAATCCTTAGCCTGCTTAAGCCAGTGTGGCGGCATGCTTGCCCGATTTTGTTCCCTGCGGTGAGCAAACCCGATCGCACTCATAAACAGTCCTTCAAGGACAACTGCTGACATCGAGTCGGGGTTCTTCAATTCGCACAACATCTGAGTCCGGAGCTGCTGAGTATCTCCGGCTGCGAAGCTAATCGAAGCGGACGGCGTCAGACCTGACTCGCGGAGGCGATCTAGAAATGCCGCACTGAATTCAGCGGCTAGGAACGTCGTGGCACAAGGAAACGAATCTCGTTGCAATCCTTCAGGTGGAATGAATAAGCCCGAGTTTTGGCTTAGTTCAACAATTCGGCTTCCTAGCTGCTTAGTGCAATGACCAGTTTCCACGAACACCACAGAAGACTGTTCGTTGCCATGCCATGACAAGCGCATACCATCGTCGTAAATGATCCTGCGAACAGTAAGGCGGTCAGAGGACCAACTCTGAAGCTGAGTGCCATAATGCTGGCCAGCAGGCAAGATGTTCGGCAACCGGAACTCCTCTCCTCAATATGAGACAAGAACGCAAAACACGTTCAATACAGAATCCTTGTTGTAGATCATGCTGGAAAGAGTTATGAAGCTAACCAAAGGCGAGCTATGACTTCTTCAAGAAAAACTGCTTTCGAAACTCCGGACGTCGGGCATTCCCCGTCAACAGGTAAAAGAGAAAGAGTCAAAGGGTTCTTGCACTTCTTCCTTTTCGCAATTGTAATGGCTGCGATCTTGATCGGATTGAAGGTGACGCTCACCAAAATACCCGCAACGGCAGTCCTCCTGCAGCAGGCACAAGCTGGAACACTGACTATCTCGCTGATGCTCGCCATAGATGGCTTGGGTTTCGCGGCTGTGATCCTGTTCAGCATCCTCGCTTCGAGATTGCAGAATGTTCCCTTTAGTTCTTTTGGGCTTCCAGCCAATTCCTTATTTGCAAGGAGACTCTTTCAAGGGTTTGCGTGGGGAATTCTGATCGCTTCGTTGGATGTTGGCGCTACGTATCTGCTTGGGGGCCTGCACTTCGGTGGCCTCATGCAGCGTCCAGCAGATTCCTTCAAGTACGGGTCTCTCTGGGTAGTAACGTTCATCGTGATTGCCCTTTTTGAGGAGACCTTGTATCGCGGATACGCGCTGCGATCGCTGAGTGCAGTGGTTGGCTTCTGGCCGGCGGCGATCCTGCTCTCCGCTCTATTCGGAGGGCTTCACCTCATGAATCCGGGAGAGACTCTCGTAGGGGCGCTGGACGTAATGTGCTACGGACTTCTCGCGTGTTTCACGTTGAGGAGGACTGGAAACCTTTGGTTTGCAGTAGGGCTACATGCCGCTTGGGACTTTGCCCTCACGGTGCTTTACTCAGTACCAGGGAGCGGCATGCAAGCGAAAGGTCATCTACTACGCTCTAACCTCTCTGGTGCGCATTGGCTAACAGGAGGTTCAGATGGACCAGAGGGAAGCGTCATTGGTCTTGCGGTCCTAGCTGCATCTGTCTGCGCGTTCTGGATTGTCTTTCCAACGCGACCATCAGATTATGGAGAGTATCCCGCGTAGGCTGAGTCGCCACTTGATTACTGCGCCTGCCAAATCCTCCTTATGACCCAACCTTAACGGCTCATCTCAACTCCTACCAGCAATGCAACAGCCGGACGGTTGACGCCTATGATCCGACGATGAGATCAATGACTGCCGTCAGACCACAGCATTGACAGACCACCTTCCAGTGCCCACGCGTGACGCCAGACCTGACAGGATCCGGCTGGCGATCTCCGCGTAAATTTGCGCTCGTCGGTGAGGGGTTAGCTGGAAGGAATCAATGCAACTTCGCGATCCAGGCCAGCGGGATAGTATCTTTCGATTCAGATCTTGGCTCCGATCACAACCGAACAGCAGCGACCAAAAGGGTAGCCGACCTGCAAAAGGGTGTTTAATTGCTCGGAGACCAAGATCGAAACTAGCTGAAGTTCGCGAGTGTCTCCGCCATGAACGTGTGGTCATCCTCCTTGCGCCGCTTCTCCAGGAGGGGCGCAGCGTCACTGCCGGCAGGATATCGTAATTGGTCCGAGCCGTCCGTCGCGGCCTTGTAGATGATCTCCGCCACAACGAGTGGATCAGCTCCATTCGCCATCATGGGCTCCACGGCGGTCATAAGCCCTTTGACGATCTTCTGGTACTCGGCGAGCGACTCGTCGTTGCTGAAAGCAAAAGATCGAGTAGCGAAGTCGGTTTTGATCGCGCCCGGCTCTACGATTTTAACCTTCACACCGATCGCCTGCATCTCGTAGGACAGAGATTCGCTGATGCCCTCAACCGCAAACTTGGTGCCATGGTAGAGCGTGCCCAGCGGGAAGGTGACCTTACCGCCGATCGATGAGATATTGACGATCACGCCGGAGTGCTGGGCGCGAAAGTGTGGCAACACCGCCTTTGTGGTCTCCAGCAGACCAATGACATTGGTATCGAATTGGCGACGCACGGTCTCCATGCTGGTCGCCTCCAACGGTCCGTAGGCGCCAAAGCCCGCATTGTTGACGAGCACGTCGATCGACTGGAACCGCTTCAATCCAGTCTTCACGGCCTGTTGGATCGAGTCCGAGTTGGTGACGTCTAACGACGTCACTAGAACTTGATCGAGCGCCCGCAATTCCTTCCCATGCTCGGGGTCGCGCATGGTGGCGATCACATTCCAACCCTGCTGCTGAAAGTACAGCGCTGTCGCCTTGCCGATTCCACTAGACGCGCCGGTGATGAGAACTGTCTTGGACTTCGCCATGTTCATTCCCCTGTCTGCTTGTACATAGATGCAATCACGCTGTAAAAGGAGCGAAAGGTGAGCCGGCTCAATCAATTGGTCAACAGTGCCGCACGGAGTGCGTTCCCGAGAGAGCGAATCGCTGTTTCTTGCCGGGCTGAGGTGTGTTCGTCAGCATGACATGCCCCTGGGATGCTTTTAAATGTATGGGGAATGGGAAGCCGGTCGAGCGCTTCATGCAAGTAAACCGCACCATCGTGCAGGTTGAACTCGTCTTTCTCTCCGCAATCGATAAATATTTGTGGGGCTACCTTGCTAAGAGACACCAGATTGTTCCGCAATATTCCATATACGCTATTGCTCGCGTATGTAGCAATATCCGTGCCCATTGCAAGATTCAAATCGTTGAGCACCGAAGAGAGATTTCGCATCGGAACCCTCTCAGATGTTTCGGCCGGGAAGATGGCCGGACTGAGTGCCGCCACTGCGACGCAATTGGATGGGTTGCGTAGTGCCACCTTCAAGGCACCGTACCCACCCATGGAAGCGCCGATCGCAGCCCATTGCGGAAGGAGGGCATAGCGGTTAGCCAAGTGTCGCGGGAGGTCGAGACTAACGAGAGACTCCCAACTAGGTCCACCAACGTGATCGATGTAGAACCCGCCCAGGGTAGGCGTCGATGCACAGGCGACAATCGCGGGAGGCAATTCGCCTTTCTTCCAAGCGAGGTCATAAGCGGGAATTGCTGCTTCGAGGGACTTCGCAGAAGACAGGGCGCCGTGAAAATGCAGGATGAGTGGAAGGGCCTGACCGGCTCGTATTGCGTTCGGAACAAGGATCTTGTATTCAACCTCGGTACCAGTCGAGCTTGCCAGGAAGCTTTCTGTGACTAGATGGCTGGTCTGTTCGGTCATTTCTCGTTTCGTTTTCTTCGGCCTCGGGACAACGTGGTCTCCTCAACAAACTGACAAGGATATCGAGTTTGACGGTTAAGCCAACCAGCGTCCTGGATCATTGTTAGGCTTTCGGGGTGTTGATCGCTGCCTTCTCGGCGCGATTCAAAATGGCGACATAACGTTTGGCTACAGTCTTTGCAACTTGATCCGCAACGTCTGTGTCCTCGGTTTCGCCCCGCATCGTGGCGGTTATCTGCTTGCTGATATTTAGCTTTCCTGATGCGTCCGTAATAGTGACATCGAACTTCATTTGTGTAGTCCCAACAAACTCCCCGATAGACCCAAGGGCTGCGCGTTTCACGGAATCGCCTTGCTTGAACGTCACAATAGAGATGTGAACGGTGTACTCGGGACAGGTCCCGCGGCCATCGTTCTCGCCGTCCCTATACACATGTTCAACATCTCTTGCGTGTTGAAGCCGGTCGATTAGATGCTCATACACAAGAGCTCGGTAGGCAGCAGGCACCTCCGCGTTGCTCCAGTCCGGAGCAGAGACGAGCACGCTCTTGGGTTCGATCGGTGCATTTTGGCAGTTCGTGTCTGAGACTTGCCGATTTAGGGTGGGAGCTAGCGCGAAGTTCTGAAGAGCATGTTCGGCCTCGTTCGCAGGCAGGAAGAAGACCGCAGAGCGCTTGCCTTCCTTGCTATCGTTGAACTCAACCGTAAGGAGGTCCACGCGGTGATGCATGACGGCAGCCGCTGCGCTGCCGCCACCATCGGGGATGCTCATGCGCAGCAGTTTTCCGGGGATACCCCAGATTTCTACTCTCTGGTTTCCTACGCTCACGGCCGTTACAGAACTGCGTAAGACCGACGCGCTTCCCGACTTTGCGGTAAAGGTAAGAGCATTTGCACTGAGCGTCAGTGTTCCTTTTTTGTTGTGCTTGATTTCAGGGAATCCATAGACGTGTTCTGCCTGCGTGGACTGCCAGATCGCTGCTGTGGTGAGATTTGCATGTTCTTGAGTGAAAGGCTGGCTGGTTGCAGCCGAGACAAATGTTGGCGCGTAAAAAGATGCGTGAAGGATGAAGGCCAGCGAAACACCAGTTATGGCTTTCATAAATCTCCTTTGAAGGTGTAGCTTCTTTCTCGGATCTTTGACTCTGCCCTTGGAGTGATCGTCACTGTCTTCTCCTGCTTTCTATCAGGGTGAAAGACACGACCGGTGCCTTTAGACAGGGTGGTGGAAATGCTTGACAACGAGCGCAATCGGCAGACCTACGCAGAACATGTGAATGACGAACTGGGTGATGAAAGATACCTTTGAGAATGGACGACGAAGGGCACTCATAGGTAGAACGATAAAGGTCATGACGAGATGTATAAGAATGCCGTAGAGGAGGCCGGCTATGATTGCGTGATTGGCTAGCATCGCTGAGTAGGTAGCGGCGACGTAGTAAACGGCGCTAGCTGCCAGAGCAATAAAGAAATGGAAAGCGAGGCCTAATGCGGCACCATTTTTGCCGGGCTCGAACGCTTTGGGACCCATCTGCGCGCTTGCGATGGTCTGCAGCATACGTTTCGGTGGGACGCCCATCGACGCAATGAGGATCGTTGCAGCGATGAGATCCAGAACTCCGGAAGTCGTTGCTGCCAAAAGGACGACCTCTACACCTGATTGAATTGACAACGACATGAAAGACTCCTGGCCAAACCAAGTACTTGATTTGCTAATTGCTATGGAATTCGTCGCGCCTCAAGATGGTCCGGTGGTTTCTATTCCGCGGCACGCTTAAATTTCAGTGGAAGAAGTTTGAGTCGTCCTAAAATGAGGACCATCTACAACTGTGTATTATATACGCAGTTGTAGCCTGCAGAAAAAAGGCTCGGAGGGAGGCCGCTGCAATTTCACCGAGGATGTGTCCTTTACGTCGTATGGTCATTTGGAGATCTCGTTGGTGGGATGTGTCACGAAAGGCCTTCTCTCTGGAACTTCTATCGGCGATTTGGCAGAGAGACTGAAAGATCGCTTCCAAATGGGACTGCGTCTCGTCCTTGAGCAATAGGACCCGCAGCGGCCTAAACTTTCCCCAGAACGCAGACGTAGTTGATCGCGAATAAGAAGAGCAATGAATGATCTACAAATGTCCCCTTGGTTGGCCAGAACGGGGTCATGGGAATCTTTGTCGACGAGACGTTCGAAGCATGGGAGCGTCTACAACAATATTCGAGTGATATTTGAAACCTGGAGGATGGACGTGCGCAAACTTTATGGTTGGATGGCGGTACTGCTTTGCATGACGACTACTGTGCTGGCGCAGAACAAACCGATGGCGGTGGTGCCGGAAGACTTTCAATTTGCGGGCGCATGGGATTGCGTCGGTGCAATGGGCGGCGGGAAGACGGTACATAAGTCCACATTCGGTGGAGCGATGACGGTGGGTGGGAAATGGCTGGAGTTGACGGAGGAGGATGTGCAGCCGGCTACGGGGTACATCGCGAAGTACCTGATTGGCTATGACGCGGCGCAGGGAAGGCTGGTGGAATTTGACGCGAATAACTTTGGAGCGGCGTCATACGCGAGCGAGGACGGCTGGCAGAATCATGTGCTGACGATGATGTCGCCGGTGAGCCAGGATGCGAAGGCGGCGTACGCGGTGAACCGGTTCGTCTACACCACGAAGGGACCAGATACGTTCAGTGTCGATTGGCAGGTGAGCAAGACGGCAGCGTTGAGCTGGGTGCAGGGCGATCACCTGGAATGCAAGCGGAGAACGGAGGCTTAAGGGACGACGTTGCTAGTCGGCACTGAGCACTGTATCGAAGAGGCGGACGGAGGCGGTGGTGAAGATGACCAAGTAAGCGCGAGGCCTTTGATCCATGGGGTGGATCGAACTCGCCGAGGAGGACGCTTCGGCGCAAGCGCCATTGTTGACCAATCGCCAATGCGCGAATCGAATGTGCCTCGGATGGAAGGTGTTAGTCAGACGAATGTCTGGGGTCCGTTGTGAGATGGACGGTCACCGCGATGAGCAGCATGACTGGGATGACCAAAATGCTTCCTTCTGGACCGACGGAACCTCCACTAAGCAATTCGTTACCACTCATGTGCGATCTGACCAGATATCCATGTATTCGATTGCCACTGTCTGCGACTCCGTATAGATAGGATTGCGCCCAGTCCCAGGATGCGTGCAAACCGAAGGCGGCGGCCAAAGATTGAGTCCGCCAAACAATAAAGCTGAACATCAGGCCCGTAAAGAACAGCGCAAAGATGCCAAACCAGTTCTCACCACTCCCACTCAAATGGACAGCTGCGAAGAGTATGGATAGGCATACCGCAGCGGGCCAGACATTCATGCCACGGCTCAGAGTCACGAACAGATAGCCACGAAAAGTGCACTCCTCGCTAAAGGCAACCGCAGAAAATAAGAGGCCCCAAAGAATCGCATAAAGAAGTGCCGAGCTACCGTGAGTATGGATTCCATCGAAATGCCAGCAGCCAAGGCTCCACAAGCTCAAGATCATGAGCGATACAGCGGCCAAGCCCATTAGCCAGCCGCGCACACACCAGGCAAGGAAACGCGGTCCTGATAGTCCGTAGGCGAAGATGTCGCGACGTTCCACTTTCGACATTACCCACGTCGCACCGAGTGTAGCGATGAGTTGCAGAGCTTCACCGACTGCAGCAACATGAAAAGGAATCTCGCGCCCCTTATCAACGTGCAGGAGATGACGCGAAGGGAGTCCCACTGCTGCATAGAGTGCTAACCAGCACACGATGAACAAAAGAGCGCGCCAGCCAGTTCTTATCTGGTTCGCACCAACAAAAATCCACTTTATCGATTTGATCTTGGACATAACGGTTTCCTTGACGGCTTCGAGTTCCGATGGGGATAGCCGAGCGGGTATTCCCGCGTCAATGAAGCGGTGCCTGATGAGATGGAAACAAAACGACTAGTTTTCGTGTCGAGGGTGCGACTGGCTAACACATGGGTTGATGAATGGTCACGTAGCTTCGCCGCTGCCAAGCGCTATCTTCCCGATGGGGCATTCGTGTAGGGAATGTTTTCGACGAGATACCTTGAGATGGCTTCATTGCTGGTTTCCAATCGAAGACACAGGAACGGAACCTTCCGATCTGAAGGTTCCGTTTCGCCACTGATGCATATGGCCCAGTAACGAGCGACTGCCAAGAATCGTCAACGATAGCAACAGAAAGCCAGTGACGCCAGCGACCGGTGTATACCAGGCTCCAAGTTTCTCCGTGGCATAGGGCGGGGGCGACGAGGTGAATCCTAAAAGAAAATGATTCGCGCCGAGCCACAAACCAACGTGTGCAGGAAAGGCCAGTTTGACAAGGGCAGTGATGATCAGACCGGTGCTGGCCAGATAGCCGAAGACAGCAAAGAGGAGCGCGAAAACTCCCCAGAGACCTCTTCTCGCAAAGATCCATAACGCGTGTAACAATCGCACCGGCGAAATACTGGCCCGTGCGTGGTCAAGAATTGCACTTTCGCGATACTGATTAGCAATCTCCTCCGGCTTTCCCAGCGCTCCAAGGACTGCGGGTAGAGAGAAGTCGCTGGATTCCGCTCGATCTCGTATGTGTGCGCCTATCTCCTGGAGAATGTCGTCCTGCTCATCGGTAGGCAGACCCCTGAGGGCATTGCGAAGACTCTCCAGGTAAAGTTGGACATCTCTATCTTCTAACGGGCTCATCGCTTCTCCTCCTTTTGGCCTTTATGGTCCAGGACTGGCTGGATGAGCCGTCTTAGATTCGCTGAAAAATCCACCCAGACTGCTGCCATGTGGCGAATGCGTTCACGGCCTGAAGCCGTCAAAGAATAGTATTTTCGAGGGTGCCCAGCTTCAGCTTCGACCCATTCTGACGTGAGCAGTCCTTCTTTTTTCAAGCGGCTCAGAATCGGATAAATTGTTCCTTCGGCGAGTACAAGTTCGGACTTGGTTTCTAGAAATCTTAAAATCTCGAGTCCATAAAGCGGTCCAGACCAAAGCGCGGCTAAGGCCGCCATTTCCAGGGTGCCCTTCTTCAACTGAGCTTGCCATGGATCGGTTAGATTTTCGACCGACTTTTGGTTATTGAATGTCATCGCTCTCTCGATACATTGTATTGCTATGTATATTGCATTGAATGATACGTGTCAATGGCTAAAATCTCGCGATGGTCTTTTGAAGCGGGATACGAGCGTCGGGTATCGAAAGCAAATCTCAGGATTTTGTCAGATGTGGCGAGTTGTTTATTCTGACAGGACTTGCCCGGTGTTATTTGACACGCGCTCGGATTCCATCGAGGATACAGTCGACCGCAAAATCGAAGGCGCGTGCGGGCTTTTTGGAGAATGCGCCCGAATCGAGGGCTTTCAGCAGAGCCGGATAGCGGTCCGCTTCCGACTTGAGCACATGAGCCAAATCGTGGGTCCACTCCTGAGTGGATTCACCCTGTTTTTTGGTCTCCTGGAATGTGGCGTGGCCGCGTACTTGGCCGATGAGGGCAAGAAAAGCAGAATGCCTGTCTGCAGCCGCCAGGCCGGACTCAGCCAGCATTGCCAGCGCGGCCTCCATCCACAACAACTCATTCGGACCCATGATGCTGCGACGCGCCGACGTAGCCTCCAGAAACCAGGGATGGTTCTGATAAATTGCCAGGCAACGACGGGCCCATTCCTTCAATCGCGTACTCCATGGCGACGTGGGCTTGCCAAAGTTCGGAACGGAATCGCCCGCGGAATCAATCATCAGGTCCAGAAGGTCCGCCTTTCCCGGGAAGTAGCGGTACAAAGCCATGGTCGTGACCCCCACCGTTCGCGCGACCCGCTGCATTGTGATTGCCTCCAGGCCCTCCGCATCCGCAAGTTCGATGGCGGCACGCGCAATCTCAGTCGTGCTGAGCGCGGGTTTGGGACCACGGCTTGGAGGTGGTCTCTTGCCCCAGGCCTGATTTACCTTATTGGCGTTTTTCGTCGGCATAGTCTTTGTTTCTGATTCTCTCATCCAACGTTCGCGCTCTGACCCTTACTCTTGCAGCAATTCCATAACTGTGTATAGTGTACACAGTTAGGAGAACATAAATGCTCTGGATGATTTGCGCGGTCATCGCGGTTGCCGTCGTGGGCATCCCCACCGCTCTACTGATTCAAAGGAAAGTACGGCAGGGGAAAGCCGCTGCGCGGTTGAGGATTGAGAGTGCTTGCGGCATTTCTGAAGAGCGCTTCGTAAAAATTGGCGGAGTTGAGCAGTGGATCGGAATCAGGGGAGAGGATGAGGCCAACCCCGTACTTCTCATCGTCCACGGTGGGCCAGGCAGTAGCTGCTCCATGTTCACTCCGCACATACGTTCCTGGGAGAACCACTTCACCGTTGTTCAGTGGGACCAGCGAGGGAGTGGACGGACGTTCCGCCGATTGGGGCGGCGCGGCAGCGGAGAAATCAGCATGGAGCAGCTCACCCGCGATGGGATCGAAGTCGCAGAGTATCTGCGCTCGCGCTTGCGCAAGGACCAGATCTTCCTGCTTGCGAATTCGTTTGGATCCACGTTTGGAATTCAGATCGTACGCCGACGTCCGGATTTGTTCTTCGCCTACATTGGCGCCGACCAGAACGTCGGTATGGCGCGAGGGCGGGATGAAAACCGCACTGAAGTGATGGAACGGCTCAAAACCGTAGGCCTCGATAAGGGGGTGAAGGCGCTCGAACGAATCGGTACCGATCCGACGCACTGGACTCCCGACGACTTCACCGCAGTTGCACGCTGGACGATGAAGTCCGATCCGCAGGGATATCGCCGCACGATAAAGCTTCTGAAAGATGCGATTTGGTTCGCACCTGGGTGGAGACTGAAGGACATTCGCGCATTTGTTTCTGGAATGAGCTTCTCCCTCGAACAGCTCTTGCCTGAGGCATCCCAATATGATGCCTGGCAACAAGGCACGCGGTTCGAGATTCCTTTCTTCATTTACCAGGGAGAAAACGACGTCCTGCTGACGCCGAGATTAGCGCGTACCTACTTCAATGACGTCGTCGCGCCCATCAAGCGGATGGTGCTAATTTCCGATGCCGGCCATTTCGCAGCGTTCCTGCAGCCAACGCAATTCCTGGACGATTTGCTAACTCACGTTCGTCCGTTGGCATCGTTTCCGGCTTAGCTGTACTTTTGTTCCCGGCTATCTCATAACCCACAGGGGGCTGGTTCCACTGACAGAGGGATCGACGGAATACCGCATAAATCAACCATCAACTTCGGAGAGTAATCATGAAACGGACTTCGCTGTTGCATCTATCGCTTTTCAGTTTGGCTATGACCTATCCCGCGATGGCTTTGGGTCATTCGCAGAGCAGCGCTTCCACGGCGCCGGTGTCTGCAAGCACTCAGGCATCTGCCAGTACGGAGTCCACTGCGGAAGACTACCTTGGGTTGAAATTGAGCGTTGGGCAGAAGTTTGGAAACATCTTTTCCAAGACAGTCTCTTATCAGGGTGGCGGAATCGATGAGGACGCGGGCCATGTGGGAGGGAGCGAACTCTATCAGGTGGTCGATGCCTCTCCCGAGCATCCAATATTCCTGGGCAGTTACCGATATGACGGTCGGGGCGGCAATAGCGTCAAATCCGAAATCCGTAATACCGGCCAGACCGTGTGCTCCGTGAAGTCAGGAAAATGCACACAGTATCTGGACGACAGTGGAAGTATCTTCGACGCGTTTTTATGGGGCAAGCCGACGGGGAAGATCGCGCCGGGAATGACTTGGAAGGTAGAGATGGCCGTTCCCTGGGAGCTTGGCCCGCCGGGAATCGAGACTGTCACGGTGATTCGCGTCGATCCGATCAACCATGAAGTCATGCTGAAACGCGAGGGCAGCGGAGAAGGTTTCTTTGCAGGTGACAACAAGCAGATCACAGTGAAGAAGGGCGGCAAGGAGTATTCCGTGGGCGTCACTCCGGGGACGACGCACTGGGTCGGATATACCGTGTTTCGCGAGGGTCTGACCGTGAGCGACGAGTTGCTGGAGACTCGAACTCTGACCGTCAGTTCCAAGGATTTTGGGACGTCGACTATCAATGAGCGGCAGTTCACCCTGCTCAATCAGACACCGCCTGATCTTCTCTAGCGGAGGTGCATTCCATTCCTCGACGCTGCGGAGCAACTATAATTTTCAGGAATTTGATCTGCAACTCCGGTCAGCCCATGCTTCCGAGGCTTCAAGTGAAATGGCTGGCTGATGAATTGCCTTCGCGTTATGTGTCTCATAGCGCGCGTCCCTTCATCGGAATTGCCACAGCGTCTCCGCCGTCCAAGCTCTCAACCCGCGTTGCTTTTCGCTCTGCAATATGGAGGAACTCACCCCAGAGCGCCACTGCTGCACAGATAAAGAACAACGCATACGCAAATTGTGCACGCGATACGCCAGTATCGAATGGAAACCAGATGCCAGGTACACCGATTGCGCTAAGCTCCGGCGCGAACTGCCCCACACTGGCCAGCACAACAAGTACACACAGTAATGCTCTAGACCTGCATTTCGACCGGATCAGCAAGTACAACAGACAACAGGTGGACACGAGATAAAACAATCTCACGCTTGTGACGGCGATGTGCAACGTAGTGGAACTACGAAGCAACGGCATACTCCCGACAAGAGACGATCCAACGTACAGGATGGTCACGACAGTGAAAGCTCTCGCCCAGTAAACGTTCCTGATGTTTAAAAGACGGGACCAACCGACTGTCCAGGCAGACAGCGACAGGGGATAAAGAAGTCCGAGGCTGACGATTTCGAACATCGGAACGCTTTCGAACTGGGTCCAGGCAAACACTGCTTGATTGAGCCTATAGGCGCCAGTTAGCAGAAAGGCTGCGCAGAGCCAGTTGTACCGAGTGGTATGTTCGATCCGCCCGAGAAGCCAGACCGAAAAACAAAAGAATGCGAAGCCGCAGGCCTCAATCACCTCGACTATATAGCCGCGAAGGGTCTCGATCCATTGCGAAGTGTAGACCCCCTTGATGCCACTGGCGGTACCTAGCGTCGGAGCAATACGCATACCGCCGCCCTGAGCATCTCCAAGATCCCACGGTGCCATCCACACCCGTACCGCGAGCACGATGTCTTGCGCCTGTTCGCCGCCAGTCCTCCCCTGTGTAATGGGAAATAAATGCGGCTGAATGCTCACAACCTTCGGTGGAGTGCTGTGAAAGTCACCATCTTGGCCCAGCAGAGAACCATTCCAGAACACCTGATAGGAGCTATCCGCCGCAGGCGGGCCTGCCAACACGAGGCTATCGCTCGTCGAACTAGCTACGCGGAGATGAAGGCGGTACCAACCATAACCGCTCTGCCCGGCATGACCACGCGCGCCCCAGCCCGGAACATACCCGCTCAAACCAACATCATCGTCATGAGCGCCGGGAGGAGGGGTTAGTTCCACCGTTTCCCATTCTGAGTCGTCGAACCGAGGATCAGCCCATGCAGGATTGTCACCAAGGCGAAACTTCCATGGGCCAATCAATGGGACTGCCGCTTTGCCCAACGTGGTGGCCTCCCCCACTATGCCGGTCATCGCGTGAGCAGAGCCGCAGAGCAGGACCATTCCCAGGATGAAACCTCGGGTTGCAAATGAGAGAGAGTACATTGTCCACCTAGATTACTGCTCAGAGACGGCTCGGTCGAAACGATTTGTGTAACTGAACTACTGGAGCCAGTGCTCGCCAGATCACTGCGCTACGCCTCTCTTCAGAACCCTTTCTGTGCCTGGGGCCGGGAGAACTCTCCATAAGCGCTAAGATAAGCGTTTCCGAATAGCTCGTGCTAATGGGAGAGGTCACATTGTGATGGAGAAGATCCATCAGTTCCATGCACCTGTCGTGCAGTCCACTTGCTAGACTTGGCTCATGAGCGAAGTTCAAGATCACTACAGAAATTTCCTGGCAAGGCACTACACATGGATGTTTGGCACGCCATTTGCGGCGAAGGTGGCCGAGCAAAAGACGATCCTTGAGGATGCACTCCAGCCGACGGCGGCCAGTCGTGATCTCGGATTAGCGATAGATTTGGGCAGTGGATCAGGATTCCAAACGTTTGCGCTTTCTGAGATAGGATATTCTCCGGTGCTTGCCGTAGATTCGAGCGAAGCTCTTCTCAAGGAGCTTCAGGCTCATCAGGGCAGTCGGCCCGTGCAAACAATTTGCGGCGATCTCTCGAAATTGAACGGGTTTGTCTCTCCAGCGACAGCCCAAGTAATCGTGTGCATGGGGGACACAATCACCCACCTCAGTAACGAAGGTGCCGTTGAAGAGCTTCTTCGTTCGGTCGCCGACACGCTCATCCCAGGCGGCACATTTGTTATCAGCTACCGCGATCTGAGTGTAGAGGTTACCGGCCTCGACCGCTTTATTCCCGTTTACGCTGACGAAGGCAAGGTCATGACCTGCTTTCTGGAGTTTGATCGGCCAGATACAGTGCTGGTTCATGACCTGCTTTACAACCGTGAGGGCCAGCAATGGCGACTCGAAAAGAGCAACTACCGCAAGCTGCGCTTGCCTGTCGATTGGCTTGAGGATGCTATGGTGCGAGTGGGCTTTAAGGTCCATCGGGGACAAGCTGGGAGACTTCTTCGTCTCGTCGGGCATAAACCGCAAGCTAGGTAAGAGAACTCCTAGCAACAGTCGCCGCTTCACCGCAAGGAGCCTATCTTAGAGCTTATAGGGTCCGCCATAAGCTCTAAGACAAGGATTCGAGTTGTGGCCTTCGATTTCGGCTTGGTTCGCTCAGTGCTTCGGCGATTTCGTTCCAGCGTTGAATGACAGATGCGAGGGGCAACCGAGGGGTGATAGCCGCGAGCACTTGGTGGAGTGCGAACTCGAACTCACGCCACGGACTGGGCGTGGGACGGTTGCGGCAAGAGGTAAACCCAGGGGGAAATGGTCTTTCCATGCAACAGCAGTGTCCGCAACAGAGCGTCCACTGACGGGAAAACCACGCAACCGACGAACTGAGCCGCTACTCCTGCTCAACTGCCGCCAATCCGAAGGAAACAGTCCCAGCAGAATCTGCCAGTCATCGAGTTCTGTCATGCGAAAAGATTATTCAGAGTCCTGAAAAGAGTCGAATCCTTATCTTAGCGCTTATGGGAGAACTCTCCGGGCCACCTTGTGTTGCGAACCGAACTACGGTTTGAGGAGCAACTTGCCTTGCGTCTTCCTGCTCTCGATGTCGCGGTGTGCCGTGGATGCTTGTTCCAGAGAGTATTCGGTTGCTTCACCGATCTTGAGCCATCCAGCCTGGATTGCATCGACAACCGCAGCGCTTCGCGCTTGCAACTCATTCGGATCTTCAATGAAAGCGAAGATCGAAGCTCCCGCCAACCTTTTCGCCTGGGGGATAAGCTTGAACGCCTCGATCGCGGGAGGAATGCCGGAGGCCGATCCGTAGGAGACGGCTGTACCGCGCGAGGCAAGTGCCTCCACCGTATCCTGCAAAGTAGTCTGGCCGACGGCATCAAACGCGACATCGACACCACGGTTGTCTGTGAGGCGCTTCACCTCTTGAAGGAACGGAGTAGCCGCGTAGTTGATGACGAAATCCGCTCCCAACTGCTTCACGGTTACGGCCTTCTCATCCGTCGATACCGTCCCAATGACTCGCGCTCCGAGATGCTTCAACCACTGCACCAGAAGCTGGCCGACTCCGCCAGCGGCTGCATGGACGAGAGCCGTATCGCCCGACAGGATCGTCCGATATTCCGCCAGCAGATACTGCGCAGTGATTGCCTGGAAAAGCAATCCCTCATTCAAAGTGAATGTCTCGGGGATTTTGATCGCTTGTGCCGCTGGCAGAACCAACTGTTCCGCATAGGAGCCAATTCCATTGACCCAGGCAATTCTATCTCCTACCTCGTAGCCTGTCACTTTGCTTCCAAGAGCTGCAATGTGTCCAACACCTTCAAGACCAGGTGTGTATGGCAGAGGCAGCGGATAGATGCCCTTTCGTTGATACACGTCGACGTAGTTGATGCCTGCCGCTTCCACTTCGACCAGCAATTCACCCTCGGTACACCGTGGCGGAGGGGCATCTACAAGCTCCAACTGTTCAGGTCCGCCAATCTGATTGATTTGTACTTTACGCATGACACTCTCCTTTGGTACACCTTCTATTAACAACGTAGGACTGTTGGTATGATTTGTGAAGAAGGCACTTTCTAGTGGTATAGGTACCCAAAGGTGACTGGATGAAAAAGCATAGACTGCCCCTCGATGTCTTCAGTCCCAACTGCCCCGCTCGTCAGGTGATCAATCGCGTCGCCGACAAGTGGACGATCCTGGTCTTCATGGCCCTCAAGGACGGCAGCATGCGTTTTAACGAACTGCGTCGTCTTCTCCAAAATGTCTCGCAGAAGATGTTGACCCAAACCCTCCGTCATCTGGAGGAGGATGGTTTTATCACCCGCGAGGTAATTCCAACCGTCCCTGTCACGGTGAGCTATGAGCTGACACCACTGGGGGAAAGTCTGCTTGAGGTGGTCGATCAACTCCGCACGTGGGCTTACTCGCATATTCCTCAGATCGAGCGAGCAAGAGAGAGGAAAGCAAAGCGGCCTTCTGCGCTCTCGCCAATCATCGCGAATAGCAGAATGCGAGGACCGGCCGCTCGCGCGTCGGTTAGCGCTGTACTCTAGCGACTGACTACGGGGAAGGAAGTGAGTTCACCGCGTGTCAGAAGGGAAAACATTGGTAGTTGCAACCGCTACGGTCGGTCCGCACCTCGATCGTCCAGTCTCCTAAACCACTCTGCGGTCTCTTCATTCGCGGGCAGCAGCGATTCGATGAGCAGCTCAGACATCGTGATGTCGGTCGGCGTTCCAAAGACCATTGTTGTACTGACCAGCGTAAGCAGACAACCTCTGACGCGAAGTTGTAACGGGATGAAAGCAGTATTCCTTTCTCCGAGCAAGACTTCAACCTGTTTCCTTCTCTTAGGCTTTGGGTCTATGCCATTGAAGCTGAGTAGTTCGTTCCTGAGCTCTTTCAAGTATGGATCGTCGTCTGAGTCGATCTTCTCTTGCAGCAGGTGAATTAAATGAGAACTCCATTCCTCCAGGTTTACGATCTGCTTACGCAGGCCTAGAGGATGAAGGCTCAATCGAAGGACGTTTATGGGAGTCTGGAGCATTTCCTGGGGAACATCCACAAGTAAATGGCGAACTGCTCTATTGGATGACTTAATATTCCAGTGTTTATCCAATGCAATGCACGGATACGGCTCGAGTCCGCTGAGAACGAGTTGAACCGCCCGAACGGCGTGCTCAAGTTGAGGGTCGTCGAGTTGACGTTGCGGATGCTGGACGGCGAAGCCGGCGGCTGTCAAGAGAGAGTTCTGATTTCGCATGGAAAGCTTGAGGGGACCCGACAACCTAAGCACCATTTCGCGACTGGGCTGCGCGCGGCCACCTTCGAGGAAACTCAGATGTTTCGAGGAGATGTCAGCATCCAAAGCCAGCTCGAGTTGACTGAATCGACGTTTCTTTCTCCAGGCCCTTAAGAGGTTTCCAAAAGACTCGTCCTTGGAATCATTCATCATCTTTAAACCATAATCGTTCCGTGGCTTGACTGCGATTACCGCTAGATCAGTCAAATTAAGCAGCCTCCTGACGGGCTATTGTGACTAGGCGTGGTGAGAGTGTCTCCAGCATTTCTGCCGTCGCCGAGTTCCTCTTGTTTCCTGAAGATGCGCATCGGTACACGTTCCTTCCGCATAGAATTTCCGTCGGTGCAGTGCTTGGAGCCGCTACGTCCTCTTACTCGAAGTCGTTCGCTACGATCGCTCAAACTTTCGATCATGCGCAGAAGAACTCTTTGATCTGGCGATTTAAGCGGCGACGATGTGTGAATGGAAGCCCATGAGACGCTCCAGGATAAGTCGTCCAAACGCTGCCAGCGATCATCTCCTGGGTGCGTTGGCCGGTAGCCGCGATGGGCGCAAAGACGTCGCAGTCCCCATGTACGATAGAAGTCGGCATTGTGAAAGAGCCCATGTCTTTGCGGAAGTCCGTCTCGCTGCTCGCCCGAAAAAGTTCGATCATCGCCATCACGGGGTTCTGAAGGGCGATGCCGATCAGCCAATCTGCCAACGGTTGCGTGACGTCGTCCTCAGCAGCCGTTGGATTGAAAAATCCTTCCATCGAAGCGCGAAATATCTGCGGCCGATCGCTCATCAGAGCTGCTCGAAACGGGTCGTAATAGAGCTCCCGCTCAAGACCCTCGGGATTGTCCGCACTCTTCAGAAAACAAGGCGTGATCGCTGAGATGAGCATCGCCTTCTCAACCCGTGCCGCACCAAAATTAGAAAGGTACCTTCCAAGGACTCCAGCTCCGAACGAGAACGTGACAGCGGAGAAAATCTCCAATTGCAGGTGAGAGATAAGGCAGTTCAAGTCCTCTGCCAGTGTGTCGAAGTCATAACCGCTGCTTGGCCAGTCGGACCGACTGAAACCTCGTTGGTCGTACACGATACATTGGAAACCCTCTTCCACGAGCTGTGGGATCTGAAAGTTCCACATCTCAGAACCAATGTTCCCTCCGTGGATGAAGAGAAGAGGGCGTCCCTTACCCCAGACTGTGTAAAACAAGCGTGTACCGTCAGAAGCGTTGCAGTAGGGCATGAATATCTCCTTGTGAAGTTGCGGTGCAGGACATTTGCACCCGATGTGTCTGTCTGAGTCGTAGTTTGTATTACCTCTGGAATGCAATCAATTACCTGAGAGGTAATGGACTCGGATATTGCTGTCAATCCAGAATTGCAGGTTGCGGACGGGTAGCAGGATACGAGCGGGTTTCGATCCTCCGTTGTATACCTCCTTGAAACAGCCTTGAAGCGCGGCTTCATGCTGGTCGGCGGGCAGCTTCGCCAGCAACAGCGCATGGCCTACGCCAATCTGATCGGCATAGAAGGCATCGACCGCTGCGGGGACAAGGTCTGCCAATTTCAGATCCGTAGTACCTCGCCGGTAGCCGCGGGCGAGACTTTGCAACATCGGCAGCGGCTCTCCCACGAACGAGTCGTGGCGACTCTCCGACTCCGGATTCGGACGTTGGAGGAAATCAATCGCGAGCAGAAAGAGCAACTCGAAGCCGCCTACGGCAGACTTGCGGTGGCACAGCCCGAAGCTGGGTCACTACACCAAACGTCAAAATAGTGCGCCAATGACCTGCGATCGATGCTCCGGGGCACTCTGAGGTACGTAGTTACCTCTAACCGACTTTTGTTGAGGTTCCCCTGCCTTGCTGCTTGAGACATCGTGCCCCTTGGTCGCAGGATAAAAGCGTTGATAAATGCGACACCATACTATATGGTGTCGGTATGAGATTAGAACAGCCAGCAGCCGATGATCTCCACTCCTTCAGATTTCGCGGAGGTTGTCCCTGCCTGAACCTTGTCGCGACTATGGGTTGGCGAAGCGCATCAAAGCCTGTGGAACGACTTCGGTCAACAGGTGACCTTGCGGATTGGTTGATTGCTGTGCAGCTTGTGACAGTTCGGCCAAAGGTTATGCCAGACGAACTTACAAGCGCGCGCCGATTGCGCGAGGCGGTCTATCGTCTCGTCATGGCAACGATGAAGCACCGATTGCCCAATCCGAACGACATTGCACTCTTAAACCGCTGGTCTCGTATTCCCCAGCCGGTTCCAACTCTCAAGTTAAGAGATGGTCTACTGCATCTTCAGGAAATAACACCCCAGCCGACGAGAGCCGCTCTATCGGTGATCGCACGAGACGCAATACTCCTCCTCGGCAGCAAGAGCATCCTGCGGGTGAAAGAGTGTGCCCGGCCCGACTGCACGCTCTTGTTCGTGGACGCGTCTCGGAGCGGACGCCGTCGTTGGTGCTCTATGGAAGCCTGCGGCAATCGTGCCAAGACTGTCGACTATCGCAGGCGGTTGAAAGGCCTAGAAATCCCTACGAAGACACCAGCGTAATAGCAAACAATTGGAGGCGAAAGAGTATGAAATTGAACCTGCATGAATGGGGTACTGGAGACCGCACCGCGCTCTTGATCCATGGTTTGTTTGCAGATCATCAGAACTGGTACCGGGTCGGCCCCGCTCTCGCAGAACGCGGCTACCGCGTGATCGCTCCCGACCTGCGCGGTCATGGCGCGAGCCCCCGAGGAGCATACTCTCCCGAATTGTGGGCCGCGGATCTCATCGAGAGTCTTCCAAAAAACGCCGATCTTGCAATCGGTCATTCTCTCGCAGGCATGGCGCTTGCTCTGGCAGCAGAGGAACTCGCCGTGCGTCGGGCTGTATACGTCGATCCGACCTGGAAGATGAACAAGGAGCAGCATGTAAGCTTCGGCTCAACATGGCGTGGACAACTGGCATGGACGGAGGAGCAGTGGAGAGCGGCGAATCCACGGTGGGGTTCTGGTGATATCGAAGCTCGTGTTGAGTCGATGAGGACGTTCGATCCTGCTTGCATCGAAGGATTGGCCAGTGGCAACGGTCACGACCACATGCCAGAAAGAACAGACATTCCGGCCCTGATCCTGGTAGCCGATCCCAGTTCATTCATTACTTCCGAAGATGCTGTTATGTTGAGCAGCAGAGGATTCGACGTGCAAACGTTGAAAGGAACCAGCCATTCGATGTTTCGTGAAGACTTCGACGCATTTATGTCCGCCATGGATGAGTGGCTCGTCAGGGATGCGATTCGACGATAGTCGGATCTTTCGCACTAAACGTACGATTCTTGAGGTTGACGTGGGGACCAAAGCTCGACCCGGCACGTCGTTTACATGTAAACGACGTGCCGCAACGCGGAAAGACAAAGAAAACACTTGCGAACTATAGATAACTCGACCAATTGAGCTTCTAACGCGGCGGCATCGGAGAGATGAACGATGCGGACGGGCACGGTCGGGACTTCGGCCATCTGCGCGGCGCGGTAACGCCGTGCTCCAGCGATGATCTCGAAGCCATTCTCAGTGAGAGGACGAACCAGCAAGGGCGAGAGTACGCCCTGGGTACGGATGGACGATGTAAGTTCATTCAAGGCAACTTCTTCGAAAGTGCGGTGCGGATTGGTCTTGGACTCACTCAGCAAAGCGAGTGTTACGTTGCGGTATTCGGTGGCATTGACGATCTGCGTTCCCATGATGGGGTGCTCCTTTCGAGCGGTTGAAAGGTGAAGGGGTGCGGAGCGGAGACACGGTGGCTGTTCCGCTCCAAGGGAGCGGACTAGCTATGAATGCACTTGTCCGTGAAAGCCTCTGCGAATCCCTGCAAACGCAGGTTGTTATCCCATGTCGCGGCAAAGCGTTTGTGCTGCTCGTGAAGCTGGACGAGATGCACGTAGCGGTCGCGCACGATGTTGCGGCTCCACTGCTCGACGGCAACGTAATCGTTACGCCAGTACCAGGGATCGAGATGAGCGCCGCCCGCCATGCCTAGCTCGAAGCACATCTCCGGGTCGCGCATGAGGTCGCCGTTCTGTTCGCCGTAGTGCGCGACGGAAAGCGCGGGAAGTCCCATCGGGCCGGGCTCGTCCATCGCCTCCATAACAAGCTCCATATAGGGGGCGTTGTCGATCTTGAGATACAGGCCGGGGTGCCACCCTCCGGCCATCTTGAGGATTTGAAGGATGGTCTGCATTAGGCCACCTTCGCCAGTTCTGCATCGGGCATCGTCTCTTCGGCTGCGGACGACTCCAAGGCGGCAAGGATGACAGCGGAGGTCTGCTGAATGACTTCCAGCGACTCAATCAGCAATGATGCGTTGCCATGATAGAGAGCGATGTAATCGGCGCTCGCGGTTCCAACCTCAAGCCCTACGGCTTTGCCGACAACAAACGCGATAGCTTCGGCCTCTGTCTCGCGCACAACCTTGGTTGTGGTGGTGCGCCGCTCGGCCTTGTGCAACATCTCATGCGCCAGCTCATGGAGCAACGTGGCGAAGGTTTCGGCCTTCGATTGTCCCGGCAGGATGGCGATGCGTCCGCCGTAGCTCATGCCAAGCGCGGGGGCGATCTTCTCGGTATAGACAAGCTCGATGCCCTGACGTTCGATGAACGAAACAAGACGGTCGTGGTTCTCTCCTACGTCGCCGTACACCTCGCGCATTGCGGGAAGCTCGACGCCTTCGGTCTGCTCCACATCGAAAACATAGGCATTGCGGAAGCCAACAAGGACGCGGGTGTTCTGCTTGGTGATGTCCTTCTCTGCCTCTTCATCGGATTTGCGCTTGAGGCCGATGATGGGAGCTAGAATGCGAATGCCTTTCTCGCCCTTCTTCACGCGGCGTCCTAACCGGTTCCACGCATACATGCCCGCGACTTTCGTGGCCGTCGGGCGCTGTCTCGCGATCTCCAAGACATTCCCGAAGGAATACGAATGAAAGCGGCTCATCGCATTCAGGTACGCCGTGAGTGCGTCCGAGTGTCCGGCCTCTAACTGCTCGATGAGGCTCTGGACGTTGGCGGCGATCATCTCTTTCGCTGTTTGCCGTGGCTGCGTCTGTTTGGGGTTTGGCGTGGACGGGGTGACGGTGAGGGTGGTGGATGTGCTGTTCATGGGGTGCTTCCTCCTTGGCGGTTGCCGTTGCTTTTCATGCCATGCGTGGCATGTACCTACATGCCGAACGCCTCCTGGCGAAGGCGGGGCGGCAAAGCGCAAGGGGAGGGGTATCTCCCATCCGGAGCAAAGCGGAGGACGAGCGAAGCGAAGGTCTGCACAAGCGCAGCGCGGAAGACTGTTGGGAAACCCCTTGCGCTGCGCCAGGGCAGAGCCCTCAGTAGGTACCGAGGACATGGTTTACACGAAAGACCGGAGACATCGTTTACAGATACGGAGGTCTGAGGGCTCTTAAGCATTGGTTGAACGCAAGAAGATACGTTCATGCCTTGGAAAGAGAGTCGTATTGTGGATCAGCGCTTGCAGTTCTTATCGAGTTATCAGAAGGAAGAGATGTCTGTTACGGACCTGTGCCACGAGTACGGCATCTCTCGCCCAACCGCATATAAGTGGATCAAGCGATATAACGAAGTCGGGCCGGAAGGCTTGCTGGATATTTCGCGCAAGCCCCACGGCTGTGCTCACGCAACGTCGTTGGAGGTCGAGAACGAGATCCTTGCATTGCGCAAGCGCTTTCCATCCTGGGGAGCGCGGAAGCTGAAGGCTCGTTTGGAGAAGATCAACCCGAACGTCGTGTGGCCGGCGGCAAGCACCGTAGGTCAGATTCTGCGCCGGGCGGGACTCACCAACCCTATTCGCAAGAGACGTAGAACGACCCCGTACTCAGAACCCTTCGCCGAGGTCACCGCTCCGAACCAGCTATGGTGCATGGACTTCAAGGGATGGTTCCGCACTGGCGACGGGAACCGATGCGATCCCTTCACGATCACCGATGCCTACAGTCGCTATCTGATCCGTTGTCAGGCAGTGGCTCGCATGGATACTGCGCACGTCCTTGCGATCTGCGAGGCCGCCATGCGCGAGTACGGTGTTCCCGAACGGATTCGGACGGACAACGGAAATCCATTCTCTGGATTAGGTGTGATGGGATTGTCGCGGCTGTCCCTAAGCTGGGTGAGGCTTGGGATCGTGCATGAGCGCATTCAACCAGGCAAGCCGCAGCAGAACGGCCGCCATGAGCGCATGCACCGCACGCTCAAGCAGGATACGACCAACCCGTCGGCAAAGACACTCCATGCGCAGCAGAAGCGATTCGATGAGTTCGTTCGTGTCTACAACCATGAGCGTCCTCATGAAGCTTTGGGGAACGAGACTCCAGGCAGCATTTACGTCCCGAGCTCGCGGCTCCTGCCACGGTACACGAAGGCCCATCAGTACCCAGCTCACTTCCAGACACGGCGCGTGAACGATGCGGGAGACATCAGCTGGCATAAGAGCAGGGTCTTTATCAGCGAGGTCTTCCGTGGTGAAGATATTGCGCTTGAAAAAGTTGAGGAGAACTTCTACCGAGTGTATTTCTGCTCTTTGGAAGTCGGCGAGTTCAATGTCGACGACATGCGATTTCGGCCCGGGCTTCGCCCATGAAAGCAAGCGTTGGAAATGCCGAGGAGTGGAAAGCATGGAAAACCATACAGCCGGTTTTCCACCCTTTCCACTCCTCTTGGAAATCCCTTCGGGATTCCCACATTCCCAACGCTTCGACGGCGACGAGATATCTTATTAAGACCGGGCCTAGCCAGCCATAACCCTGAACCAGAGCCACTTCCTCCGCAAGGGGCTTGTAAACCATCTCCCCCGGTCTAAAACGTAAACACTGTCCCGCTTCGCTCACCTCAGCGAGGTTTGGCTACCTTATTCGCGCGCGTCAGCGCGCCGGATTTCAGGGAGGGCGTTGCGGGAAGGAACGGCCCGCAGAGATGGGAAGCGGAGAGCCGTAGGATCGAAGTGCGGGAGGATGCCTACTCCCGCCAATCATGTTGGGAAAATGGTGCGACCCTTTGTCTATGATGGAGATTGGAAACGAGCGATGCCCTCAAAACCCCCATCATCGAAGTTGAAAGTAACAAAGAAAGACGAAGCGGCGTTCTCCGAAGTGGCCAAGCTGATTGCCGCCTCCAAAGAGAAGGCATTCCAAGCAGTCAACACAACCCTGATCGATCTCTATTGGAATATCGGTGCCACGATTAGCAAGAAGATCGAAACTGCGGAGTGGGGTGATGGGGTTGTGGATCGGTTGGCTCAATTCATCGCGCGAACTGAGCCAGGGCTGCGTGGATTTACTCGCAGGAATCTGTTCCGAATGCGGCAGTTTTACGAGGCCTATAAGGAAGAATCGATTGTGACACCACTGGTGACACAATTGCCGTGGTCGCACCATCTCATCATCTTGGGGCAGAGCAAGCGCGTGGAAGAGCGCGAGTTCTATATCCGAATGGCCATTCGGGAGCGATGGAGCAGGCGAGAACTGGAACGTCAGTTCAATTCAGCCTTGTTCGAGCGCGTCATCCTGCATCCGCCTAAAGTGACACCACTGGTGACACAAAGATATCCAGACGCAATCAACGTCTTTCGAGATGCGTACGCAGTCGAGTTCCTCGACCTACCGGCAAGCCACGCCGAAGCGGATCTGCATCGCGGTCTACTCGATAAACTGAAGAACTTCCTCATCGAGCTGGGACGAGACTTCTGCTTCGTAGGTTCAGAGTACCCTCTTCAGGTCGGCAATCGGGATTTCGCGCTCGACCTGCTCTTCTTCCATCGAGGGCTAAACTGCCTGGTCGCCATCGAGTTGAAAGTCAGCGAGTTCGAGCCGGAGTTCCTCGGCAAACTGGACTTTTACCTGGAGGCGTTGGATCGGGACGTTCGCAAACCACATGAGCAGCCATCCATCGGCGTTCTGCTTTGTGCAAGCAAGAACGACGAAGTCGTCGAATACTCGCTCAGCCGCAGCTTGTCCCCAACGCTGATAGCGCAATACGAGACGCAACTACCCGACAAGAAGCTGCTCCAAGCCAAATTGCATGAGTTTTATCTACAGAATGCTATCGAGTCGAAACCTCGTCTCGGAAAACGTCCGTTGCATACGAAGAAACTTTAGCGCGTTTGGCGTCAAAAGCAGGGACCCGCAATTGTCCAGACAGCGTCTGGACAATTGTCCCTCTGCTGAATGACCCAGACGGTATCTGGGCGATGTGGAGGGTGCCGGAATCGTCAGCCGTTGTCTGACGTTTGCTTGGGATCTTGCAAAGGGGATGTATGTGGACGCAATCTTGGATTAGCCAGACATCGTCTGGCCAATATTGTGACGCAACTCAGACAGTCAGGACGCGACTTCGACGGAGATGATCTTGACGAGATCGGAGGCACGGAAACGCCAGAGCTTGCCAAGCTGGTAACCCCTCACCTCACCTCGTCGTGCCATGCGCTGGAGGGTCTTGGGGTGAATTCTGAGGAGTGCTGCGGCTTCTTCCGTGTCGATCAGCGGCTCGATCCGTGAGTCACTGATTGCCGAAACTCGTGCGGGTGGTTTCTTTGCGAAGTCCATTGTGTATCTCCCTTGGTGGGAGGGGCCATTCGTTCAAAATCCCTCACCTTTAGCTTCTTCGAAGGTTAAGGATTTTGTCCAATGACTATTGCGACTTCCGTTATTCCTCCCAGGAATAAGAAGCCCAAGATGCTCATACCAAAGGCCGTACCGTCCGCCGCAGAGCTTTCACCCGACACGCGAAGGCTTAATAGCGAACCACGTTATTTAAAGATAGGGCCATATCTTTAAATAGTCGCCGAAATTGGAGACGCCCAACTCAGCGGTCAGGTCGAATGTGGAGCATCGCCCAGACAATCCACCGAGCTTGCATTGCAATTTCGAACAGCCGTAGCGTCGCCTTATGTTGACGATTCGGGCGATGACGGGCGGAGCTGGCTACGCACAGAAGCATTTGGAGCACAGCGACTACTTCGATCAGAACCGAACGGTGCAGGGCGAGTGGCACGGTCGAGGAGCGGAGTTGCTCGGACTGAATGGCACGGTAACGCATGAGCAGTTCGAAGCCGTTCGTGAGGGGCTCCACCCCGAGACAGGTGAGTTCCTCCGTCCGCGCCATAGCGCGGATCGAATTGCTACTGATGGCGAGGTCGAAAGCAAGGCGCGTTCGCTTTATGACTTTACGTTTTCGGCTCCAAAATCTGTCTCAGTCCAAGCTCTCGTCGGTGGCGATGACAGGTTGCTGGAAGCACACCGTCACGCAGTGAATGTGGCATTGCAGGAGGCGGAGCGCTATGCGGGCACAAGGGTGCGTCTGGACGGGGCGAACCATGACCGTCAGACGGGGAATCTCGTCATCGCGGCCTATACGCACGACAGCAGCCGTCTGCTTGATCCCCAGCTTCATACACACGCGGTCGCCGCGAACCTGAGCTACGACGGAGTCGAGGGACGATGGAAGGCGCTCCAGGCGTCAGGGGTATATGAGCGCCGTGCCTACATCACTGAGGTCTATCGGAACGAGCTAGCGCGGGAGGTGCGTGGGCTTGGATACGAGATTGAGAGTCAGCGGAATGCAAAGGGGGCCCATAACGGATTCGAGATCGGAGGCATTTCCAAAGATGTACTGGAGCGTTACTCACAGCGGAGCGAGCAACGGGATGAATCCATCCGGCAGTTTACGGCGGAGCATGGACGGCAGCCTACGGACAACGAAGTCGCCGTCCTTGTGCGGGAATCTCGCCCGGACAAGCTACATGAGATTAGCTCGGCGGAGGTTCACCGATTGCAGGTAAATCGCATCTCGTCACAGGAGCATACCAACCTAATCGGTCTTCGGGAGACTTCTATCGAGCGTGGCCAACCGCTCGTTCCTGAACGCGCCTCTGCTGCCCGATCCCTACAGCACGCGGAGGAACACCTCTTTGAGCGCAAGACAGTTTCCAAAGATCACGAGCTGATGACGGAGGCCCTGCGTCACGGCAGGGGTAATCTCGACCTTGGCGACTTGCATGGCAGCTATGAGTTCGAGGTATCGCGGGGCAAGCTGCTTCAGATGAGCGGGAACGTCGCGACTCAAGCAAGTCTTGAGCGCGAGCGCAGCATGGTTGCCGTCGTCGATCAAGGCATTCATCGCTACCCGGCGCTGGGTGGCAGCGACCACTTTGAGCCGAAGGTGAGCCTTCGGACCGAGCAGCGTCACGCTGTCGAGACGATACTTGCGTCTCAAGATTTCGCAATCAACTTGCGAGGTGCCGCAGGCACCGGGAAGACGGCGACCTTGCAGGAAATTGATCGCGGCTTGCACGCTGCGGGACATGAGGTCTTGGCAGTCGCTCCGACGCGGAGTGCTGTCGAGGAACTGCGTAAGGTAGGTTTTGGAAACTCGATGACCGTCTCGCGACTACTGGAGGACCAGACCGCGCAGCAAAGCCTTCGCGGAAATGTGCTGATCGTAGACGAGGCCGGCATGGTTTCGGGTCGGCAGATGGAAGGGCTGCTCGACCTAGCCCGCCGTGAGGATGCGCGGATTCTGTTCTCAGGTGACACACGCCAAATACAGAGTGTCGAGTCTTCCGATGCTCTGCGGATTCTGGAGCGCGAATCGCACATGACCAGTGTTTCCCTGGCGGGCATTCAACGCCAGTCAAACCTTGAGTATCGAGATGCCATCGAAACCTTTCGTAGATCGCCCGATCAAGGTTTTGCCAAGCTGCAAGACATGGGAGCCGTGCGGGAGGTGCCGTATGTGGAGCATGCACAAGCCGTGGCCGACGTGTATCGAGCGTTGACGGCAGGGCAGAACCGCAAGGTGCTTGTCGTTGCGCCGACGCATGAAGAGATCGGGAGAGTGACACACGCTATCCGTGAAGATCTGAAGCAGAGAGCTGTCCTGTGCGACGGTGACACGCTTCACCGGCATATCCCGTTGCAGTGGACGGAAGCGCAGAAGAAGGACATCTCGAACTATCAACCTGACCAGGTGCTGGTGTTCCATCGTGCCTCACATGGAATTGAGAAGTATGAGGCGCTGACGGTGACTAACGTATCCGGCTCCAGCATCCACACGATGAACGAGCGTGGTGAAGATAAGTCCGTCAGTCTCACACAGGCAAGATCGTTCTCCGTGCATGAGCGCACAGAGATTGAAATTGCTGCCGGAGATAAGCTGCTGCTGATGGGCAATCGTAAAGAGCCGGGATTCCGAGCAACGAACGGAGAGCTGACAACCGTTCGGAGCGTAGAGCGAGGCATCATCAACTTGGAAGACGGTCGAAGCGTACCGGCAAATTATCGTGAGTTCACGCATGGCTATGCTATTACGGCGCACCGGAGCCAGGGCAAGACTGTCGATCATGTCATCGTCTCTGCGGACGTAATGAAGCAGGAGCTTTTTTACGTCGCCGCGTCGCGTGGACGCGAGGGCATTTCTATCGTCACGTCGGACGTAGAGCGCTTGGGCGAATCGCTGGGTGTTTCGATGGCGCGTCCTTCTGCGATTGAACTAGCGAACGACATAGCCAAACAAAAGGTTTCGCCCAATCAGGACATCGCCCAAAGCCCCAAGCCGGAGATCAAGCTTCCCATCAAGACCCCAGAGATCGGGTTTGAGATGGGATTGGGTTTGTAACGTTTCTCGCGAAGAAATATTTTGTGTATTGCCTAGCAATGCTGAGCAACGCATTGCGCTCGTGTGCAGCTCTGAGTAATCCGTTGCTAGTCGCAGCCCTCTGGACAAGCCCCGTAGTTCGCGGCATTGTGGATATAGGGAGTAATAGGCCATGCCAAGTCCTTTTATATCCAGCGAAGCATTCATGAATACCGACGAAGCAGCGGCGATGCTTGGTGTCCACCCAAAGACATTGCAGCGGCTGGCACGTTCGGGGCGCATCACCGCCTACCGTGTTGGCAAGCTATGGAGATTCCAAGCTCGCGACTTGTGGGCGGATGTCGCCGTACGAGTCGTGCCTTTGAATGGGCTGTATGACGGTGTCGCTACGACTAGCATTTGATCTCTGGTTGGTTCTGAGCTCTGTCGGTCAAACTTGCGGGTACAGTCTTGGGAATAGTTCTTCCAGTGCGCTCTCTGGGAAGCGAAGTGAGACGGAACCCTTTGGCGTGGAAGATGCCAGCAATCCAAGCTCTGTCACGTCAGCGAGAATGCGACGCGCGGTACGTTCTGGAAGGCCTGTGATGCGCGCAATCTCTCCTCTTTCAAATTCACCCCGCATAAGCGCCTCTTCCAAGAGAGCGGCAGCTTCCGGCTTTAGAGTGTTACTTCTTTGAACAAGGGTCCGAAGTCTTAGCCTCAACTCATTCAGGTCGAACAGCCCTGACATGAACTGAACTTGATCCAGGCAGACTCGAAGAAACCAAAGCACAAAGTCTTTCAGCGCCTTCAGTGAAAGGTTTCCTCGTCCGTCCAAGTCCCCCTGTCGTGGCATGTCCGCCAAGTCCATCATGCTTTTGTATTCGCCTCGACTCTCAAGTCCTCGTGCAAGGCCACGCGAGATTGACCAAAGCCCGTGCGCTCCGATGCCTATCTGGTGTGCCATTGCGTGACTCATCAAACGGCTCACACGCCCATTCCCATCAGGAAATGGATGAATGTAATTCAGACGGTGATGCGCGGCTGGGATGGCCGTGATGCGGCCGGCTGTTCCAAGCTGAGATAGGCTGTACCGCTGCTCAAAATACCGCATGAAGTCCGCCACGCGTTCGCTGGAAGGCGGCAAATGCCGACCCACCGCATTGTCGTGTTCGGGCCTCGAACGCCATTGGCCTGGGTCCATCACGATTTCCCGTTTTTCGTTCTTAAGGGTGAGCATCGCCGAGGAAGCATCCCGATAAAACTCGTTGTGAATCCACTGAACGAATCCAGCGGATGTCGCGGGGGGCAAGGTACCCTGGAGAAACATTCGGTCGATTTCTGACTGCACTCGGACATGCGCCGCCGCTTCGATCTGCAGGTTGCGGCGTTCTTCATTCTGATCCAGCTCGCCCGATAGAGCGCGTTCTATGTCGCGTGGCCGTGTATTGTGCCCTTCGATCAGATTGCTGTAGTAGGTGTTCATGATGCGTACAGCATCGGCCAAATTCGCGGCTGTGAGGGGATGCAAAAATTTACCGAGGATGGATACGGCGGCTGTCAGATCTGCAACAACGTCCGCAATAGCGGATGAGGGCTCGTCAATGAGAGCCGGTTCGATTCGACTTGTAGTCTCAATGTCTGACATGGGATGAATGGCCGAAGTTATCCAGGAGAAACACCCTGTATCCATTGATAATACGCCACTCTGTTCGCTAACATTGGCCGATGTTGTGGCCGATCTTGGGCGAGGTCAAGCTTGTAGGGGAACGGCCTAAAGTCGCGGATCGATTGGCTCGCTCTCTAACGCGAGAACTCCAAAGACGCACTCATGCGTAAGGCGTAGTGGTTCCTTGCGAACGAATCGCTCAAGCGCCTCTATGCCAAGTGCAAACTCCCGGCTGGCGAGGGAACGCTTGGCTCCGACGTTCCGCGAACGCAGCCGTTCGAGGTTCTCGGGGAGGAGATACTCCGGGCCATAGATGATGCGAAGGTATTCAGCACCCCTGCACTTCATGGCCGGTTGGGTGATGCCACGTTTGCCCTCTGCGATGAAGTTGAGAGGTTTCACAACCATGCCTTCTCGGCCTTGAGCTGTCATCTCCGTCCACCAGGCAACTGCATCCGAAGTGTTCGCCTCATCTTGAAGATCAACAACCTTGAATGGAGTAGCGAACAATATCTCCGAATCCGCAGCGCAGAGCCTAGCAATCGTCTCCATGTGCCAAGTGTGCGGCTTGTCTGTATGAACTGCGCCTTCACTTGCCAAAATATGGAACGGTGCGAGTTTGAGATCGCCTAATGAGCCGACCGGCCAGCAATACTGCCGATAGGCTTGGATGTAGTGCTCAACAGCATCGAGGCGTGCAGTCATCTGCCCAGAGAGGGCTCCCAAATCAGAGACGCGCTGCACAGCTTGATTGATGAGTTCGCTCTCAGCTCGAAGAGCATGGACGCCTGCATTGCCGACAGGCGCATACTGCTTCTGGAGCAGCTCCTGCGCCTTCGCAGACCAAGGCATCAGCTCGCAGTCCAGGCAGAGCCAGTCTGTGGCGAGTTCATCCCATAGACCAGACCTCTTGACTGCTGATTGCAGGCGGGCTAGGAACTGATATTCCAATGCCTCATCGGTGAAGAACCGGCGACCGGTGCGGGTGTAGACCGTTCCGAGTGATGCTTGTACGACACCGAAGCGCTTTTGCGAGACGGCCTCGTCTTTGCAAAGAACTACGACAGCGCGGGAGCCCATATGCTTCTGTTCGCAGATGACGGTTGCGATGCCTTCCTTGCGGTAGAAGGCGAATGCCTCGTCGGGATGTTCGAGCAGGTTCTCGTGCTTGCTTGTCTCTGTGGGTGACATTGTCGGCGGAAGATAGATAAGCCACTTGGGGTCGCTCGCAAACCGGCTCATGACCTCAAGCGCAGCGATAGCGTTTTCTTCTCGAATCGTGATCTTCGGCTTCAACCGCGTGTCGATGAGACGTTTGCCAACTACATCTGCAAGGTCAAGCACATCGTCCTGGGCGTGCTGCAAGGGCCGCTTAGTCTCGGTCGTTTCAGGCAAGAAGGGACGGGCAGGTTCGTAGTATGTCTGATGCGCTTTGACGGACACGATCTCGCGCTCGGGATAGCGCAGCGCTGTGAGCTGGCCCCCGAAGACGCATCCGGTATCGATGTTGACCGTATTATTGAGGAAGAGCGGCTCGGGTACGGGGGTGTGTCCGTAAACCACCAGAGCCTTACCGCGATAGTCCGCTGCCCAGTTGTAGCGAACGGGAAGGCCAAACTCGTCCGTCTCTCCGGTTGTCTCACCAAAGAGGGCGAATTCCCGCACTGCTCCTGACCCACGACCGTGCATGGACTCCTTGAGGCCAGCGTGGGCAACAACTAGCTTTCCGTCGTCGAAAACGTAGTGGCTAACGAGGCCATCGAGAAATTTGGCAACTTCGACGCGGAAATCATTCGACTCATTGCCGAGTTGTTCCATCGTCTCTGCAAGCCCGTGTGTGCGCTTCACGTCCTTGCCTCGTAACGCGCGTACGAGCTTGATGTCGTGATTGCCCGGAACGCAGAACGCTTGGCCGGACTGCACCATGCTGGATACGAGACGAAGAACTTGAACTGTTCCTGGACCACGATCTACAAGGTCGCCTACGAAGACGAGCTTGCGGTCGCCCGAGGATGACACCGAATACACATCATCGGTTCGATTCACGGTGTAGCCGAGCTGCGCCATCAGTTCGACAAGCTCATCAAAGCACCCATGAACATCACCGATGATGTGGAAGGGGCCGTGCTCGGTCTTCTTGTTATTCCAAAGTTGGTGGCGCTCAATCGTTACGGCGTCCACTTCCTCAGGGCTTGAGAGTTTGAAGACGTGGCGGATGCCTTCTCGCTCCAACCCGCGCAGGGAACGGCGGAGCTGCTGCGACTGGTTGCGAATGACATGCGGCCCGAACTGCCGGTCAGGACGGAGCACGTTGCGATCCTGACATACGCGCTCCGAGAGGTCGAAGACAATTGCCTCTGCGAAGAGATGAAACTCCTTTGCCAGTGCGATCAGAGACTTCCTTGCCTCGGGCTGGACATTCGTTGCGTCGACTACCGTCAGACGACCACGAGCGAGCCGCTTACGCACAATCTCATGCAGTAGATCGAAGGCATCTCCGGTAGCAGACTGGTCGTTCTCGTTATCAGAGACGAGTGCTCGGCAGAAGTCAGAGGAGACAACTTCTGTGGAAAGAAAGTGCTTTCGTGCGAACGAAGACTTGCCGGAACCGGAGGGGCCGACCAAAAGCACGAGAGACAGTTCGGGAACGCTGATCTTCATGGACGGTTTTGCTTTCTATGGCCTTTTGGCTAGGGAGGCCAGTCGCACTCTGACAAGAATATCGTTCAGTGCGGGTTGAGCAGTGTGGGATTCCGGCAGAGCGGTAATGGAGGCTTCTTCGATAAGGCGCGTGCGCAAACTATGGAATTCGCCCTCGTATTGGTCGATTTCGCCTCGATTTAGTGTTTGTTGCTCCGCCCCTGCCAGCTTGCGAGCAATGAGATCCGGAATGAATGGCAATCGATAAATCTCATTGAGCAAACCGAGGTTAGCCTCAATCTCACCAGATCGCATGAGATGAATCCCTGTGAGCAATACTCGAAACGTATAAAGCAGAGGCTTAACTCTGGGATGCTCCTCTTTTTGAAACAGCTTCCACTGGTTCTCAGCGAAGCCAAGGTAATGGTGAAAGTGATGTTTCGTTATACAGGCTGGCGCAAGCTGCTTCAGTTCCTCATGTTCGGCGGTTGTATGAACAATGATCGGCGATAGCAACTGCTCGAGCACATAACCATTCGGACGTAAAAGTAACTTGATGAACTTGCGGACATCGTGCGTGACTAGATCTAGTTCAATCTCATTGTCTTGAGAAACTTCGATTGTCTCTTCCAGAGGCAGCAGACTAACAACCTGTTCCACAGGAAGAATATGGACGCCTCTTAAGTCCCAATCCGAATTGGGTGATGGAAATCCATAGAGATGCGCGCCACTCACGGTGGCAAAGAGCAGTGGATAGCGATGCTCACGAGCTGCGGCCTTTACTTGCTCAGGAACCAAGCTTCACCTCTACCATCTTTCTGCGAGCCCAGACCAAAAGCCGGTTCGCCTCTACGTAATCGGGCGATTCCGGAAGGCGGGTCGATCGAAATGCCGATTCGAATTCCTTATGAAGTGACAAGCGCCATGCGTTCACTTCATCCCACCCTCGAACACCATCGCGCACTGCGAGGAGCATTTCGCGGTGTTCTGACACGCGCACAGGAACATAGGCTTCCGTTAGAACGCTTATCCCTTGGAGGAGCAGCCGAATAAGGTGCATTGCGTGCTTCCATTTCACCTCTCCTGTCGCTCGGAGATCTTGCTCCAGCCTCTTGAACTGCGACATTACGTATCCGTTGTATGTCTGATAAACCAGCTTCGAGAGGAAAATATGGCGTTTCGCCAGGATAGCGTCTGCGATCTCAGAACTTTGTTCGATCATGGGAGTGAACAAGCATTCGAGAATGTTCGGGTTCGCCTTTAGGGCGAGCACGAGAAATTTCTTGAGTTCCCAATAGCACTCTTCTGATTCGTGGCTCTCTATTTGCTCAGGAACTCCGTAGATTGACCATTCAAGTTCTGCTGGCGGAATGTAAATCCCCCGACGATCTACATCTGAACCTTCGCGGTTCAGTCCATAAGCTTGGGACCCAACGACGCAGCGATAAATCACGTACTGGTCTAACTCGTGTTCTGCATGAGCTGCCTGCGAATCTACGAGCGGTCCAGTCTTGACCTGTTTGAGAATGGAAAAGTGGTGGCGGTGGAGGCTGATCTCTGAGCCGTCAACCAAGCGGACCCGATATGCGTGCTGAGCGTCCGCTGGATAAGAGAGGATTTCTCCAACAGCACCTTGAGAATTCGCTTCAGTCAAGCCGACGGTAATAGCTTTGCGCACCACCACTTGCGTTCCGATAGGAACGATCAAGCTGGCCGAAAGTTTGTTTTTCTCATGCAATTGAAAAGACCGCCATCTGCGTTGGTGCCCCTCGTTCTGCATCGACTGGGCCTACTGGTTCGAATCGGACTGCGTATCCAAACCGCTCTGCAACTCCAGTTGCCCAGCCCTCAAACTCAGGACGCTTCCACTCGAAGCGATGGTCGCCATGCCGAAACTCGCCCGCTGGAAGAGTCTCAAAGACGGTGTTGTACTCCGCATTTGGAGTGGTCAGGACAACATGCGTCGGTCGGGCAAACTCAAAGACGATGCGTTCAAAGGTGGCGAGACGGGACACATCCAGATGTTCGATTACCTCCACGATGGCGGCTGCTTCAAATCCATTCAGCCGCTCGTCACGGTAGGTCAGCGATCCTTGGATTAACTCGACGCGACTGCGCTGCCGATCTGGAAGCTCATCCAATCGCAGGCGCTCCTTCGCCGTCTCCAGAGAACGCCAGGACACATCCATGCCAAGGATGGTTTCGAACTGTTTCTCCGACAGAAGCAGTTTCAGCAACTTGCCTTCACCGCATCCGAGATCAACAACGCGCTTCGCACCTGTCTCCCGTATGACCGACAGAACCGTCTGCAACCGCTGGTCGTGCAGGGAAGGTGCGCGTTCCCACGCAGGCGATTCAAGCGAAGGCAACTCGCCCGCTTCATCGGTCGGCATATCCTCTGCTAACAATCGGCTCAGTGCTTCTCGTGTGAGGCTCCGTTGGCGTTTTAGGTAGCGCGAGACGATGAGGTCTTTTTCGGGATGGCTGCCGAGCCATCCTTCACCACGCTTCAGCAGCTTCTCGATCTCGTCGCTGGCCACCCAGTAGTGCTTCTCATTGTCGAGGACAGGAATCAGGACATAGAGGTGTGTCAGCAAATCCTGCAGCCGAACAGTACCTGCGATGGTCAATGCGACATAGGGGGCCGCACCCCATTCAGGGAACTTGTCGTCAAGCTGTGAGCCCTGCATTTCTACGGAGTAGCCCAGCGGCTCGAACAGACGCTTGACCAAATCTTCACCGCCACGGGCAGCGATGACCGGTAGATGGGCAGTCAACGGAATTGCCGTCTCCGCCAGTTCGGGTCGATCTTTGCTCCGCCCGCTCATTGCTGTGCTGAATATCCGGCCCATCGCGACGCTGAGAAAAGAATTCGCAGCATACGGACGGTCATTCACGTACTGCTCTAATTGTCCGCCTTCACCGGCTGGCCCTCGACCGCGTACCAACGCCACCGGGTCAATCTCGACCAGCAGAGCTGCCGTGCAGAGATTAACGGAAGCATCGGGATAGAACAAATAGGCCTTTCCAAACGAAAGCTCTTCCGTCTGGAGACGCGCCGGGTTCTTGTGGAGCAGATAGCCGAGATCGGTTGCCGGCTGATGCGTGGTGGAGACTGTTAGGAGCATTGAGAACTAAGTTTACGTGACAAGGCTAACCACGCTAAGATCCCGGCTCTCGACCATCATGCAAGACTCGTCACCAACTATTTTTTGCTGGTTTTCCACAGGCGAATCGTGTCCGTAGAGTTCCTATGAATTCCTTAGAAGACACTGTAGCGACTGTAACGACTCCAGAGCGCCAAAGACCTCTGCCCTCGCCGCCTTGCCAGCCCATAGACAAATCCAAACGCACGTTCCATTGTGTGTTCAGGAGGCGTACGAGCAATGTCCGAATTCAAGCTTGTTTCTGAACCGTTCCTGGATAGCAATCAAGCCGCCGCTATCCTTCGCATTCATCCCAAGACCCTTCAACGCCTCGCGCGGTGCGGTCGTGTCACCGGCTACCGCGTCGGGAAGCTGTGGCGTTTTCACGCCTCCGACCTCGAAGGTCGCCACGATAGCTTCTCTTCCACACTCGACTCCGACACTGCCGAGCGGTACGCTTTAAGTACCACTTGTGTCCGCAACTAAACAGGAGGAATATCCATGTTTGTTCGGACACGATTTCAATATGGCAGTCTGCGGCTACGGAAGCGCGAGCGGAGCACCGACGTGTGGGAGTTTCGTTATTACGAGACCAGCCCGGTTGGCAAACGGATCAGGCAGAGCGTCATCCTTGGGGATCAAGCTCTCTACCGGACCGAGGCCGACGCACGGAAGGCAACGCAAGCTCTTCTCATGCGGCTCAACGACGAAGCTCCACGCGCTGAGATGGAAGCTCCGACGTTCGGGGCTCTGCTCGATAGGTATATCGAGCATGAGTTGCCAGAGCGACACTCTACACAGAGGTCGCATCTCTCGAACATTCGGAAACACATCGGGCCGCGTTGGAGCGATCAACCGATAAACAGGATGAAACCGATGGCGATGGAGCAGTGGCTGCGCGATCTGCCGCTGGCACCCAAGTCGAAGGTCCACATCCGAAGCTTGATGCACCTGGTTATGAAATGCGCTGAACGATGGGGAGTAATCGAGATCGGCAAAAACCCCGTCGCTTTGGTGCGCGTCAAGAATGCAAGCAAGCGGCTGAAGCGGCCTCAGATCCTCGAAGTGGCTCAGTTCTTCGAGATGCTCAAGCATCTCGCGGAGCCGTACCGAACGATGGTCATGGTGGCGCAGTGTACGGGGCTTCGCATCAGCGAAATCCTTGGCCTGCAGTGGGGCGACTTCGATTTTGAAGCGCACACCTTCATGGTTCAGCGCAGCGTTGTCAGCGGAAGGGTAGATGCGGTGAAGACGGAATATTCAAAGGACTACGTTCCGCTCGATCCGCGTCTTGAAGGACTGCTGTTGGAGTGGCGGACCTTCAGCGCATATTCCAGCGATGCAGATTGGGTTTTCGCCAATCCGCAGACCGGAAAGCCCTTCCACCAGGAAAGCCTCAAGAAGCATCAACTCCACCGGGTTGCCGAACTCATCGGCCTGCCGGACGGCATCGGGTGGCATACGTTCCGCCACACTTACCGTTCTTGGCTGGACGAGACAGGCGCTCCCATGAAGGTGCAGCAGGAGCTGATGCGACACGCCTCCATCCAGACGACGATGAACATCTATGGACGAGCGATGAACGACTCCAAACGCAAAGCCAACAGCCAGGTCGTTGGGCTGGCATTCGGCGAAACGATGGAATCGAGAAGGGAGGCATTAAGCACAACAGCCCTTCCGTAGAAGGGCTGAATCAGTGGCCATTTCCGATTAGGGGATAATGGGGACTTAATTGGGTTTTTCGTTTCTCGTAACTTATTGATTTGATTGGTTGCGGGGGTAGGATTTGAACCTACGACCTTTGGGTTATGAGCCCAAAGACCTTTGAATCTCCCGTGAGGCAGCGGTTGATCTGACGTTTCAGCCGAAGCTGGGCTGATCTACTCCGCATAAGATGCCGGGGCTGCCGCTTTTGTGGAGTATTTGGACGGATCTCCTGCTGTCGTCCGCAGAGCTTGTATCGTTTTCCAATGTGCCGCCCCAATGTGGAAGCCTAAATGTCGACGCAGTCTTTAGTTGATCTGGAGGTTCTCCATCGGAATCGGTATTGCATTCCAGGCGGCAAAGCACTCTCCGGGCGATTCATATTGAAAATCGAATACGACATTCTTGTTCGCGTCCAAACCAATCAATCGCGCGGTCAGGAAGTCGTCTGCGGTCGCGAAATCGGCCAGGTATGAATTTCCCGATTCGTAGCTGCTTCCACAAATTGGCGAGTAGATGCTCTGACCATCATTGAAGTTCCATACGTTCTGGGCCGTCATTGCAGCGGCATTTACCGAGTAGGCGGAGACTTCGCTGAAAGTCCGGGTAAGACCAGATGGCTCTCCGGAGGGCTGATTGAGACTTCCATATCCATCGTTCATCACCATGATGTAGCCGTCTGCTGTAATGGAAACCCCGTGCTGGCCGATCGGATAGTCACCGCCTGCGTTTAACGTGAGTGCTTTGGCCCTCAGGGATGGGAACGTATACCAGTACTTGGTGGGGTCGCCCAGAATCCAGATAATGGCATGCGTTGAGTAATTTACTTTGATCAGGAAGTTTTCGCGGCTGGAAATGATCACAGTATTATCACTCGGGTCATAGGTACTGGCATTGAGATGGAACCAGTCGGCGCCAGGCCGCACAAACGCGCTCGGGTCATCGCCATTCGCCTGCATGTAAGACGACAATATTTCCGCCATATCGAAGGTTTGAACCGGCGGCTGAGTGGAGGAAGGCACAAATTCAGCAACGATATCGTCAATACCGTCGCCGAGATAGTCGGTCCCGTTAAAGTCCGCCAAATAGCCGCTTGGACCAGGATCGATGTTATGGGTAAACGAGGAAAGAAGCGGTTGCGGAAGATTGGTTGGCGCTATTGACTGCGTGCCGTCGAATTGAATCAAGTTCACGACTGGATCGGTTTCGCTGCCAATGACAAATTGACCATTATCGTAGATGGCGCTTTCGCTGTTGCTGCCGGGAACGACCCAGCGGACCTGCGCATCGGTATCGACAATGACAGGGGAAGTGACCAAGGATTTCAACATGAAGAAATTGAATCCGAGGGTACTTCCTGGCGCGCGCGCCTTGTAGATGGTCGGATTTAGATAAATCCCGGTTGGGTCAGTATAGGGCTCGGTCGCAATCTGGTATTGCAACTGCTGGACTGAGCCGTCACCGAAAGTGAGCGAAAAACTGACTTGATTTTGATATCCGGCGTATAGGCCAAAAACCGGAAGATTGATGGTAAAAGGCTGCAGGTAGCCACGGGTAGACAGAGCCGCCGCGCTCCAGGTTACATTCACCGGTTGAGACGCTGAATTCGGCATAGGAGAGATGGCGAATGTCACGGAGGTCACTTCGGAGACACTTTGTCCAGAAAAGTGAACCGAGGAAATGAAAGGAGTGACGCCCGGTTGACTGTTGGTGATGGCGATGTCACTCTGTTGCGCCTCAGGCTCGTCTGAGGGTTGAGAAGTACTTAATTTTTGGGATCCTGCCCCGCATCCATAAACAATCAGACTCAGGCTTGCGGCCAATGCTCCCCTCAGAATGTTCTGCATCGCTATTGTGGCCAATGCTGGTACGCCCCCTTTGAAGTAACTGCTCAATATCCCCATGGATCAGCACAGGGGTCGAAAGAAAAAATGCTAGAGATGAAGAGAGATCACCTCGAAATTGAAGTGCATACGTTGCGTATGCAGAATTTGTACACTGCATCCATAAGAGTGCCGTGTCCTGGTCAAGCATCGACAAGAAACGAGAGCGGAAGATCTCAATTGGGCTGAACGCAGACTTTGCTAGGGCATTCGGATGTAATCCTGTTTTAGGAAAAGACGTACCCACGATTCGGAAGAGTACATCAAGAAAAGATTTTCTAGTGGGGTGCATCTGTAGACAAGATCTGGGACAAAGAAATGTCCGGGATGATGAATTGAGGCAGTATTTAGCCTGACGAAATCAACAGAGTTTTCCGCGCTCTCCGGATTAAAGGCGATGAAGCGCCAAGAAGAATTACGCCTGAGGTGCGGTCAGCCGAACAAGGAGTGCCTGCTATGCTGAAAATGAAAACCGTGGCGCCCTCCAATAAAGCTATGTTTCTTGTCTCCGCCGGGCTGATATTCAGCCTTACTTTCTCCGCCTGCCGCAAGCAGGAGCAGGAAGTGGCCGGTGCTGCCGCCAATGCGGCACACTCTGCGCAGCAGGCTGCGGCTCATGCCGCCCAGAGCGCCGAAACCCGGGCCCAGCTTGCCCGCACCTCCGCCACGGAGAGTGCCACCGAGCGAACGGCGCTGGAGCACATTCCGCTGCCCACCAAGAGCCTCTATGTCAACGTGCATGAGCCTGGGGAGTGGAAGAATCCCTTTCTGACCGTCGCTGCAGACCAGGTTGACGTGCGCGTAATCATGACGGACGCCAATCCCAGCCAGGCCGGCGCCGGCACAATGCTGCGTCCCGAGGCCGCCCGGCGGCAGGAATTGCAGATTCACCCAGCGGACCTGGCGAAGGCGCTAATTGCTCTGCCGGATGGCGCGTGGCGCTATGGCCGGGTGGTGGCCATTGCCGAGGCTCCCGATGCTGCGCGCAAGGAAAGACCGGCGATTCGCCGCAACATGGAAGCCGCTATCCAGAAGCTGAACGACATGGGTGTCGTGGTCGAGGAGTGGCCGGGGCGGTAAGAACACGCTGCCCTGGACCTCCGGCTTCTGTGCTCCTTGTCTCCACCCCCTCCCGGTACCTATACTGGTTCCTCGCCGATATTGAACGCCTGTTTTTCCACCGTTCACCGCGCTTTCACGTCGATTCTTGAAACTGAATAAGGATTAAGCGCTAGCAAATACTGGTTTAAGGAGAAGAAATGGCCCAATCGACCGTTTCCTATCTGTGGCGCGACCGCAAGGCCGCCGATGGATACCGCGCAGGTGTTTCGCTGCACAGCCACACGAATCAGTCCAAGGAAACGCTTGATTTTCTGGCGAACTTCGGCAATCAGTATCCGATCATGCGTCCAATTATTTCGGGTATGGAGCGCCGGTCCAAGGACAACCACAGCGTTGCCGTGAATTACGCCTCCAGCTACTGGACTCCGCCGATGACCCCCAAGCTGGCCTTCGATCTGGAGAGTAAACAGATTGAGGACCTGAATGTGGCGTCGATGGTTTCGATCTCTGACCACGACAACATCAAGGCTCCCATGCTGCTGCGCACCGTGCCCAGCGCGCGGCAGATTCCGGTTTCAGTGGAGTGGAGCGCGCCTTATGGAGGCGAGCAGGACTTTCACCTGGGCATTCACAACCTGCCCAGCGCCAGGGCCTCCGAGTGGATGGCAACCCTTGAGGAGTACACGAAGAACCCCAGCGATGAGCGCCTCGGCGAGATTCTGGCCGCGCTGAACGATGAGCCGAATGTGCTCGTCATCTTCAACCACCCGCTCTGGGATCTCTTCCTCATCGGCCGCGAGAAGCACAAGTTTCTGGTCAATGAGTTCCTGCTCAAGTACGGCAACTTTATGCACGCGCTGGAGCTGAACGGCCTGCGCAACTGGGAAGAGAATCGCGATGTGCGCCGTCTGGCCGAGAAGTGGAACATGCTGCTGATCTCCGGCGGCGATCGCCACGGTGTAGAGGCGAACGCGAACATCAACCTGACCAACGCCACCAGCTTTACCGAGTTTGTGCACGAGATTCGCAAAGAGAAGCGCTCGGACGTGCTCTTTATGCCGCAGTATGCGAACCCGTGGAAGCATCGTATTCTGCAGTCGACGCTCGATGCCGTCCGCCACTATCCTGACTTCCCGGTAGGCTCACAGCGTTGGGACGAGCGCGTCTATCATCCAGATGCCAAAGGAAATGTTCGCCCCCTATGCGAGCTTTGGCCGGATGGCAATGCGCCACCAGTGATGCGCTACGGTATCGCGCTGGTGCTGCTGATGGGCACCGCGCCTGTGTCCAAGAGTCTGCGCTTCGCCTGGAGCGAGTCGCGTCAGCTTCGCCTGGCGCTGGGCGAACAGGAAGGCTAACTCAGAAGCGGGGCCGGTCTTCCGGCTTTGCAAGGGATCATGATCGATTTCACGCCACGCATTGCTTATTTTCCGGACTCCTTCCACGAGATCAACGGCGTGGCGCACACCAGCCGTCACTTTGAGGCGTTTGCCCGCAGGCGAAACCTGCCGTTTCTCTGCGTGCGCGCAGGCGACCGCGAAGAAAACCTGATTCAGGATGGCAATGTCTGGACACTGGAACTGCCGCGCGGGATCTTCTCTTTCGCGCTTGAAAAAGACCTCCGCTTCGACCCCGCCTTTCCGCGCCACGTTCCGCTGATTGAGGAGACATTGGCGCGATTTTCGCCGGACCTGATTCACATTACCGGCCCCAGTGAAGTAGGCATGCTGGGCGCGGGCCTCGCGCATCATCTTGGTCTTCCGCTGGCCGCAAGCTGGCACACCAACGTGCATGAGTACGCCGCGCGGCGCGCCGACTGGTTCCTGCGCATGTTGCCCAAAGAGCGTGCCGAAGCTACCGAGCAGAAGATTGAAGAGTTGACGCTGACTGCTGCGGCCAAGTTCTATTCCGTGGCCCGCATTCTTTTTGCGCCCAACCGCAATCTGTGCAAACTGCTTGAGCGCACCACTGGCCGTGAGTGCCGCCTGATGCCACGCGGGGTGGACGCAGAGCTTTTTCATCCTGCAAAGCGTGTAAGGCGCACGGACGACAGGGAGTTTGTTCTCGGCTTTGTGGGCCGGCTTTCAATTGAGAAAAATGTTACTCAGCTCGTCGCCATCCAGGACGAGCTGGAGCGCATGGGAATTACGAACTTCCGGTTCCTGATCGTGGGGCATGGCGCAGAGCAGAACTGGTTGCGCGAGCGGCTCCATCGCGCGGAGTTTCCGGGCGTACTGCGCGGCGAGGCGCTCTCAGCCGCTTACGCCAGCATGGACCTCTTCGTCTTTCCATCGCACACGGATACCTTCGGCAACGTAATTCTGGAGGCAATGGCCAGCGGCGTTCCGGCAGTCGTCACACCGGATGGCGGCCCATGCACGATTGTGCGCGACGGCCAGACGGGGCGCATCGTTCCGGATGAGCGATTCTCCGCTGCGGTGGCTGAGATTCTTATGGACCCGACAAAGCACGAAGCCATGCGCAATGCCGCCCGCGCCTACGCGCTTACAGCAAGTTGGGATGCGGTCTTCGATGGTGTTTACGATGCGTATGAAACGCTGATTCCGCAGGTTGAGGTTCTCAGCGCGTAAATTCGAAGTGCATGAGCGCACGGTTTGTTCTAACGTTTCGTTGTAACAGCTACTTTTCGGCTTCGCTTGAGCGACAAAGGTCTATCAGACTTGCATGGAACGAGAAACAACATTCCGTTTGCTTCTTCGAAATAGACTTTTGTTCCGGCAGCCAAACCATACATCCTGCGGAAAATGGCGGGAATTGTTACTTGACCCTGCGAGTTGACAATTGCAATTCGACGCATAGCTCCATACTTTATCGGCAATCTCATGGCCGTTCGTTAGAGCAATTCACGAATTGGTATTTGAATCTGCTTTGCTAAGCCCCAGTGTCGTTATGCCGCTCGCATCGCCATGCAATAGTGAGGCGGGGCTGGGGTCAATCTTTCCGATTTCGGGGAATCTTCTGGCGATGGTATCGCGTATCGAGTCGGCTTGTTCACGGCTGATGCCCGGCAGTACGCAGGAGCTAGACCATCCATGTCGCACGTAAAGGCCGCTTGGCGAATGCTCGCCTCCGATGGCGTAGTCGATAGATTTCACTTCAGAGGTCAGAATTTTGATTTTTGAGTCGAAGGTTTCGTGCAGATTGCCGTCGGCGATGATCTGGTTCGGCGTTACGCTCAGGCGCGTGGACGGGCCTTGAACCCAGTTGATTATCAATGCTGCCCCGCTACAAATAAAGCACAAGAGCGCGAATACTTGAGATCCTTGTACCCACGCCATCACGGCAATGCCTATGCAGAGCGGCACTACGAAATAGTCCGCCCAACCGCGTTGGCGAGTGACGATAAAAGTCAATTCGTTATCCGAGTCGAAACTTTGAATATCAGTCTGGCCAAGGATGCGCATGGTTAGGCCAATATCGTATCGCAAGATCGGTCGTGTTTCAGTAACGAATTAGATCGCCCGTCTTCACATCCAGCGCAAACTCGGTTTCCCGATCCGTCATCATCTGCCAGCCGGTTCCACGCAGGAGGCCGTCTTCGACGCCGGTAATCGTCACACCCTCATCCGAGAGCTTGCCGCTCTGCCACGCCAGTCCTTCACTGCCCCACGCCAGAATGCTGTGATGCCCAGCGAAGAGCAGTAAACCGGCTTCGAGCGCAGGCCACACCTGCATCACTGGCCGGAAAGGAAGCATCGTGAAGTGCTCCGGCGCGGTCGTGTCGATCAGGTAGGCATATCCACCGGAGACTGCGCAGATTTCCTGGGAGTTCGGCGCAGACCATAGGCCAGAGGGAACTGAAGGATCGCGAAATCCCAGTGCACACGTGGCCAGGAACGGCTGTACGCCTTCACCGGCTGGCCGGATAAGGACTTCAAGCGCGCCGCGTTCTACCTCTTCGGCAGCCTGTGGATAGATATAAGTCCGCTGCGGCAAAATCAGCGGCCTTGCAGGCAAAATTTCCGCGACCCATGTGTGCGGAAAGCGGAAGTCGGTTTCAATGGCGATCACGGTTTCGCCTCGTAGCGCAAAATCCATGCTGTTTGTTCAAGCGTATCGGGCACAGGCACTCTCCGCGCTGTCTCGATTGCCATGATCGCAGCCTTCGGATTCCAGCCAAGATGAATCAACGTGCATGCGCCTGCAATCGTGGCTCTGCCAATGCTTGCCCGGCAATGGATGCCAACACGCTCACCGCTATTCAATCGCTCTGCAAGCCCCGAAACAAACTCACGGAAAGCTCCAGTGTCACTTGGCAAGTTGCGGTCATAAATTGGAAAGGACAGAAACCGCAAACCCGCGCCGTGCGCTCTTGCCGCTTCTTCTGCGAGTCCTAATGATGCAGCTTCCTGTGGCTCAAGCATAGAGACAAGTGTGTCGATGCCGTTTTGCTTCAATCGGCGCATCTCATCTTCAAGCCAGTCTTCGCCGCGTGGGCGCAGCACAATCGCCAACCGCGGAGCATCCTCGCCGTCTATCCAGAAGACATCTTGCACTGCGCTTACGCCCCCGTAAACTGCTGCATCCGCTCCTGCACGCTCTGGATGCCCATTCCAAGCGACGAGCCTTCTTCAATCAGCGGCAGCAGCTTGTCGAATTCAGGCCCCGAGTGCGCGCCGGTCAGAGCGATCCGCACCGGATGAAAGAGATCCTTGCCTTTGACGCCCGTTGCCGCCTTGATCTCGTTCATCCACTCCTTGAAAAGCTCTGGCGTGATGGGACCCATGTGCGCCCGCGTGCGGTGCGCGAACTCTCCCAGCACGATACCGACGGAGTCCGTATTCAGCAGCGGAGCGTTCTCGGGATTGGTGCGTCCGGCTTCGGCGTCGTAGTCGAAGATTGGCGCGGCCTTGGCGGGAAGCTGGTCAAGATGATCCACGCTGGGCAAAATCATTGCCAGCAGCCGCAGGAACCACGCCTCGGGCGGTGCCGTAGCCTGCGCCAGCTTCTCAGAAAAGTAGGGAAGCGCAAGCGCAGCAAGCCGCTGCGGGTCCGCCAGTTTGATGTAATGCCGGTTGAGCCAGTTCAGCTTGTCGAAATCAAAGACCGCAGGCGAAGGCGTCACGCGCTCAAGCGAAAATATCTGCGCCAACTCGTCGAGTGTGAAGGTCTCGGTCTTGCCGTCTTCCGCGCCCCAGCCAAGCAGCGCCAGATAGTTCACCAAGGCCTCAGGCAGATAGCCCATCTCGCGGAAGCTTGCGATGGACGTGGCTCCGTGGCGCTTCGAGAGCCGCTCGCGGTCCGCACCTAGAATCGTGGAGAGATGCGCGAACTCCGGCACCGTCCAGCCGAAGGCCTCATAAATGGCCACCTGCTTGGGCGTGTTTGAAATATGGTCATCGCCGCGAATCACATGCGTGATCCCCATCAGCGCGTCATCAACTGTGACGACGTAGTTATATACCGGCACTCCCTGCGAAGCGCCGCCGATAGCGGAGCGCACAAGGATCGGATCGCTTACCGTCTCCGGCGCAAACTCCACTTCACCGCGTACGAGATCGTGAAACTTCAGCGGATGGTTTTCGATTCTGAGCCGCACAGCGTAAGGCTTGTGGGCGACAAGGTTTTGGTCAATGGTTTCTTGTGAAAGACTGCGGCATTTGCCGGAATACACCTGCGGCTTGTGCTCGGCTGTAGCCTGCTTGCGTTCAGCCTCCAGCTCCTCTGGCGTACAGAAGCAACGGTAGGCTTTGCCCTCATTCAGCAGCTGCTCGGTGTGCTTTGCATAAATCTCCAGCCGCTCACTCTGCCGATATGGCCCATACGGTCCCTCGGGCGCGTTGCCCAGCCGGCCAGGGCCTTCATCCCAGTCCAGGCCCAGCCAGTGCAGGTCTTCAATGAGCTGCATCTCGTAGCGAACCTCGCTGCGCTCCAGATCCGTGTCTTCAATGCGCAGCAAAAACTCGCCACCCGTGCGGCGTGCAAAGAGCCAGTTGTAGAGCGCCGTCCGCGCATTGCCCACATGCACCATTCCGGTGGGCGAGGGCGCAAAGCGCACGCGAATCTTCTTCTCGGTTGTCACAGCATTCATGATAGCCGCTTGCTATGATCCTCTCGCGCGCAAAAAAGTGCGAGACGAGCAGCGAGGCTGCCGCATCCGATGCGAAGGAGAAAGACTATGAAGGTTGTTCTGTTTGGAGCCTCCGGCATGATTGGCAGCCGGGTCTTGCAGGAGCTTGTGAGGCGCGGGCACACCGTTATCGCGGCGGCCCGGAATCCGGAAAAGATTGCCAAGGGAGCAGGCATCACGGCGGTCGAGGCCGATGCGGATGATCCGCAGAGCGTGGCGGCGGCTGCCGATGGCGCGGACGCAGCGGTGTGCGCGATTGCGCCGTCGCATGATAATCCCGGTGCAATTGCAGGCGTTGTGTCGTCGTTGATGGATGGGCTTTCTCGCGCTGGCGTAAAGCGGTTGATTGTGGTGGGCGGCGCCGGGAGCCTGGAGGTTGCGACGGGAATCCAGATTGTGGATACGCCGGAGTTTCCTGCCGAGTGGCTCGCTGTTGCGCGGGCGCACCGGGAGATTCTGCCGCTGCTGAAGGCTTCACGGTTCGATTGGGGCTACTTCAGCCCGGCGGGACTGATCCAACCCGGCGAGCGGACGGGAAATTTCAGGATGGGCGGCAAGGAATTTTTGACGGATGCGAACGGCGAAAGCCGCATTTCCGCAGAGGACTACGCCGTTGCGCTGGTGGATGAGCTGGAGCGGCCACGGCGGCTGAATCAGCAATTCACGATTGCGTACTAGAAGGCGAGATTGCTTGCGATTGCAGGTAAGGAGCGGCATCCTTACCGTAAGGAGTACAGGTAAGGATGCCGTCTGCCACCATCACTAGTAAGGGCCAGATCACGCTGCCCATCGAAGTGCGCCGCCGTCTTGGACTAAAACAAGGCGATAAAGTCGAATTCGTCTATGACGAGGATGGGCGCACGGTGGTGCGTCCGGAAAAGACCGACGCCAATTCTCTGGGTAAATTGATCGGAGCATTTCCGGCATTCAAAACGCGCGAGGAAATTATTGCGTATTGGCGTGAAATGCGCGGACACGATGAACTGGATGCCAAGCTTTTCGGCTACGGGGACACGCCCTGATCACCGCCATCGATACCAATGTCATCTCTGCGCTCTGGTCCAACGAGGTCTCAGCCCCAGTTCTGCTTGCAAAGCTGGGCATGGCCTTGGAAGACGGACCCCTGGTCATAGGACCGGCGGTTTTTGGAGAGCTGCACGCCCATCCCAATGTTGTTGGCGGACCTTTCCGAAGCAATCTTCATGCTGCTGGAATTCGTATCGATTTCCAGATGGAGGAGCACATCTGGGTTCTCGCCGAGGAGCGATACGCAGGATATGCGAATGTCCGCCGTGCCTCGGGCGGTGAGTCGCCACGTCGAATATTGCCCGACTTTCTCATCGGCGCGCATGCGCTCGTCCATGCAGACCGGCTGGTGACCCTGGATGAAGGCATCTATCGGCGCTATTTTCCGGAACTATGTTTGCTTTGACTCAGGCAAAATGTTGCCAGCCGCGTGACTGGAGCGCAATTGAGCTGGATGCCGTGAATAAACTCACCCGGGGCTTGCCTGCCTTGCGCTTCACGATGCGTCCAATCTGTGTAATGGATACGCCGGCGATGCTGCGAGGCAGCTTCGTGTCAGGCCTGGCGGTGAAAAGCAGCTCGTAGTCTTCACCGCCATGCAACGCATCGTCTTTCGTCGCCCCGGGCGCAACGGGCAGGGAACTTTCGTCAATCTCCGCGGCTACGGCGGACTCCTCGCAGAGCCGTTCTAGATCGATAGAAAGCCCATCGCTCAGGTCCATTGCCGCAGTTGCCGCACTGTGACGAGCCAGCCAAAGCCCCTGCGCAATCCGTGGCTCAGGGAAAAGATGCGGCTTCAGCGTCATTGCGAGCCGCACAGGCGGCTTTTTCCCGCCCAAAGCATCCAGCGCCCGCAACCCTGCTGCCGCTCCGCCCAGCGCACCGGTCACATAGATTTCGTCGTCTGCCCGCGCTCCGGAACGCAGCAGCGCACGGCCCTGCCGCACTGCACCGACGAGCACAATATCTGCCAGAACCTGCGGAAACTCGGCCAAGTCACCTCCCGCAAGCGGGGTCCTGTGCTCTTCGGCCAGCGCGAGCAGTCCACCGTAAAACCTATCCACCCAGGTACTTGCGCCGCGCTGCGCTGTGGTGAGCTTCTTTGGCGCAGCCAGCGAGAGAAACGCCGCCACGGGCCGTGCACCCATTGCGGCCAGGTCGCTGAGCCCCCGCGCCAGCGCGCGATGCCCCACAGCCTCCGGCGCATGCCAGTCCAGCCGAAAGTGCCGGCCCTCCAGGCTTAGGTCCGTGGTGACAACCATCTCCTCGCCGCGACTGAGCCGCAGCACGGCGCAGTCATCGCCAATGCCCAGGCGCACGTCGCCGCGGCCGATTCCGGCCCCAATACCAGCCACACGCTGCCGAATTTTCCTCAGCAGCGCCAATTCACCGCTCGCCATTCCCGGTTTTTCTCTATCAGGCCGCATCCCAAGCAGGATAGCGTGACAGCATGCGGATGCAAAAAGTCCGCTAGGGGCTGCCTCTTTCCTGTGGAAAACTCAATTTTTAGGTTTCTTATCATTGACCTGTAAAAGGCCCTTTGATAGCCTGAACGAGCGTCTCCAGAAAGGGCATGTTGGCATTTGGCGAAGATAATTCGCCTCCATGTCTGACGGCTCGACAATAGACGCTGCAGTTTCGTCTTACATTCAGGACGGTAATTTGCGATTTTCCCCCGCTGGCAAGCTTAAAAGCGTACGGGAAGGATGTGTGGGTCAACGATGTTTCGTAAACGCTACTACATTCTCTTTGTTGCACGGGATGAAGATGGCCGGGTCCGCAAGATTCCGATCCCTCTGCATTATGCGTACGGGTTTGTAGCTGCAGCAGTCGTTGGCGCATTTACCATTGCCGGTCTCGCCGGGTCCTACACCCGCATGTTGCTCAAGACCGAGAGTTACAACCAGGTCCGCGAGGAGCGCGAAACCCTCCGCAAAAATTATCAGCAGATGGCCCGCATTGCGCACGACAAGGATGTGCAGGTGGCCTCGCTGGGTGCGCTTGCTAATGAAGTCACCGCGCTCTACGGCCTGCGCCAGAACCACGCTTCCGCACACGTAAATGCCGCCAAGGCCGCTGCCGCGCCAACGCCGGCGACGCTGGCCGTCTCGGAAGACCCAAGCCCTCAGAACGTGAAGCTTTCGATCGACCAGCTCTATGCGCTGCGTAACGACGCCATGAGCGGTCGCATATCCCGCGCGCTTTCAAGCGGCCTGACACCGAGCTTCGCGGGCGACTGGACACAGTATTCTGATGCGCCCTCGCTATGGCCTACAGAAGGCAAAGTGACTTCGAGCTTCGGCGAGCGCCAGGACCCGTTCAACGGCGAAGGCGCGTTCCATTCCGGCATCGATATTGCTGCACCTTACGGCACGACTGTGCGCGCTACCGCGGATGGCGACATCACCAAGGCCGGTTTCGGCACAGGCTACGGGCGCGAGATCACCATTGATCACGGCCATAGTCTCGAAACTCTCTACGGACATCTCTCATCCATCGCTGTGGTGGAAGGCGAGCATGTTTCACGCGGTCAGGTCATCGGTTATGTCGGCCAGTCAGGCCGCTCCACCGGCCCGCACCTTCACTATGAAGTGCGCGTGCATGATGTGCCGGTGAATCCGCATAAGTACCTGCGGGATACCTTCGAGCAGCTGGCCGATGCCACAACGGCTTCGGCATCCAAGGCTTCTGGCCGCTAGCTCGGCGCGGCGAATCAGTCCGGCATAGTATCGTTATCCCGAATTCAATTCCTGTATTCGGGAGCTTCTCCAGATGCGTTTTCTGCGCGCTTATTGCGATCCTCGCGCCATTCTTTGCGCTATTCTTCTGCTCGCCACCCTATCTGCGCTTGCCCAAACGCGCGAAGCAGATGTGAAGATCGCCTTTGCGCGCGCGCAGCACCTCCGTCATGGCATCAATGCTTCCATCTGGTTCGCGCAGCATGCCTCCGACTACTCAGCGCACCACACCGACACGGAGACAACGCCGGACGATATTGCCATCATGGCGAAGCTCGGCTTCGATAACGTACGTGTCAGCGTCGATCCGACACCGCTTGAGCAGTCAATGGCGGGCCATAGCGATTTCCTCACCCGGCTCGACAAAGCTGTCGATACCATCCTTGCCAATGGCATGGCCGTCGAGCTCGACATTCATCCCGAGCCGCCTTTCAAGCTGGCTGTGAAGACCACCGGAGACGGAGTGGACCGCTTTGTCGCAGTCTGGCGGCGGCTGGCCGCGCACTACGCTGACCGCGATCCCGAGCGCGTTTTCTTCGAAGTGGAGAACGAGCCTGAGGTCAATGATCCCTACCGTTGGGCAGGCATCCAGGCTCGCGTTGCAGCCGCCATCCGCGAGTCCGCGCCCAAGCAAACCATTATTGCCACCGGCGCCAACTGGAGCGACATCCAGGATCTGCTCGCCGTGGAGCCGCTGGCCGACGGCAACGTGATCTACAACTTTCATTACTACGATCCGCACGAGTTCACGCATCAGGGAGCAACGTGGGGATCGCTCTACTGGACCTGGGAGAAGAAGATCCCATATCCGTCGGATGAGGCAGTGATGGAGGATCGTTTGAAGCAGATTCCCGACGCAGTTTCCCGCTACCGGGTCAAAAGCTACTGGTTCGATCATTGGGACGCGCACCACATCCGGCTCATGATCGACTCAGCTGGTGAATGGGCGCGTGCCAATAACGTGCCGCTCATCTGCAACGAGTTCGGCGTCTTCCGCCAAGTCGTCGAGCCGGCAGACCGCCTGCGCTGGATTCACGACGTTCGCACCGCGCTCGAAGCAAACTCGATCGGCTGGACGATGTGGGATTACCACAACGGCTTCGGCGTCGCAGTAAAGGATGCGAATGGCAAGTCGGTCGTCGATCCGGGAACGGTGGAAGCGTTGGGGCTGAAGAAGCAGGCTGAATAAACCAGAATCGGAGTATCATTTTAGGTATGGCAACGATCCACATTTCGGAGGCTGAGGCTGCCCGCGACTTCGCCGGACTTATGGCACGCGTTCGCTCAGGTGCGGAGGTGGTTATCGAGAACGAAGCTAGCGCCGTGGCTGTTGTTCGTCCAGCCGATCCTGCTCCAGGCCGTCTGCTCTCCGAAATCCTCGCAGCTGCCGAGGCGCGTGGTTCTTCGGCGGTGCTCGATGGCAGTTTCGCTCGCGATCTGGAGGCTGTTGTCGCCAGCCATCCTGAGCCGCTCGAAAATCCATGGGACTGATACTTGACTCCAGCATCGTTATAGCTGCTGAGCGCCAACGCGAAGCCGTACCGCAATTAATTCAGCGAATTGTCTCAACGGCCGGTGACCAAAGGGTTGCGCTTTCAGCGGTGGGGCTCACTGAGCTTGTCCATGCTATTTATCCGTGACAAATCCTGCTCAGCGCCAGAATCATGAGCGATTTCTTGAAGATCTTCTAGCTGATATGGAAGTGGTCTCTTACTCCAGAGAGACAGCCTTGCTGGCCGGGAAGATTGATGGCCAACAACGCGCTCAGGGCATAACCATCCCTTTCGCTGACTTACTGATCGGAGTTACTGCTTTGGAGTATGGATATGCGGTAGCGACCGTCAATCTTCGTCATTTTCGTTTGATTCCCGGTCTTGAGATTGTGCAGCTTTAGGTTTTTTTCTTGATAGATAGACATTGCCCACGTCTCTAAAGCGAGACGTGGGCAATGTCGGATTTGCAGATAGGGTTGATTACGCTTACTTTCCTGTATAGCTCACATGCCAGATCGAGCGTGAGCCGTCATCCGACACAAACAGTGATCCATCCTTGGCCACCGTCACGCCTACGGGGCGTCCCCACACCGTGCCGTCCGCGTTCACAAAGCCGGTGAGAAAGTCCTCGTACTCGCCTGTCGCGTGGCCGTTCTTCATCGGCAGCCGGACCACCTCATAGCCTGAACGCTGCGCGCGATTCCATGAGCCGTGCTCGGCGGCAAAGCCATCTCCGCGATACTCCTTCGGGAACTGCTGTCCTTCGTAAAACAGCATCTCGAGGGAAGCAAAATGCGGGTTCACCAGAATGTCCGGCGTAATCACCTTCGACTGCAGCTCTGGATGCTTGCCTGGATGGCGCGGGTCCTGTAGTCCGCCTCCAGCTTGGCCGGCGATTCCGTGGTAATAGAACCAGGGCCAGCCGTAGAAGCCGTCTTCCTGCACATGCGTCACATAATCCGGCACAAGATTGTTCCCGAGGCCATCGCGTTCATTCGTCGAGCACCACAGCTCGCCGGTCGTAGGGTTAATCGCCTCACCCACGCAGTTGCGTATGCCGCTGGCGTACACCTTTACGAAGCTGCCCGTCGGCGTAAACTGCAGCACATCGGCGCGGTGCGTTTCCTCAGGATGCGTGTCCGCATCATCCACGTTGGAGTGCGATCCAACGGAGGCAAAGAGCTTCGTTCCGTCCTTGGAAAAGACCACATCGCGAGTCCAGTGGCCGCCTCCGCGCAGCCTGCCGCCGCCGGGCAGCTCGGCAATGTTCACCATCTCGCCCGTCGCCTTCAGGTCGCCATTGTGATACGGAAAGCGCACAATCTGGTCGGTATCGCCGACATAGAGATATTCCGGATTCGGCCCCAGCGGATAAAACGCAATTCCGAAAGGCTGATGCAGCCCCGTGGCGAAGACTGTCGTCGTCAGAGCTTTTCCATCCGTGCCCACGCCGCGAAAGATCACGATCTTGCCCGTCTCGCTCTCGGCCAGAAAAATGTCGCCATTGGGTGCGGTGCGGATCAGACGCGGATTGTCCAGGTCTGTAGCATAGAGCTCCACCTTAAAGCCCGCCGGAGCCTTGGGCCACGCATCATTCGCGCGTGGAACAACCTTCGGCCCATTGTCCACTGACTGCTCGGGCGCAGGTCCGGGCAGGTCCGCGGTGGTCAGGTGCCGGCGAGTTCCGGGCGACTCATGCTGCGCATCTGTAAATGCGGCCTGGCCGGTAAGCACGGTCTGGTTCTGAGCGATTGCGCTGCCTGTGAACACAACAGCGGCTGTAGCAAGAGCAGAAAGCACACGATAGTGGCGCATGAAAAACCTCGCGATAGTTTTTGCCTACGTTGTAAGGACGAGCGGAGCTGCAAGGAAGTCAGCGAAAATCTGTTACTTCGATGCGCTCCCTTGTGCCGGAGATGCCGCATCTTCTGCGGCAAAGGCCGACAATGCAGATTGAGTCAGTGTTGCCTTTACTACTACGCGCGTCCGATCCTGGCTTACCTGCGCGGTTTTGAGCAGCTCCTTCAGGCCGCGGTTGGCCGGCGTCTCACCCAGGGGAGCGGTCAAGATGCCGGCCACATCCACAAGCTGCTTCAAATCCGCATACTGCCTGGCCGCAACGGTTTCCGTCGGCGCAATCTCTTCCACGCGCAAGTGCAGCAGTCCCGACGAAATCGACAACCCAGGCGGCAGCCCCGGTGTCACGCTGGCAACAATCGTCGAGTCTGAGGCCAGCGGCAGCTCGAAGCCCAGCACATGAATCGTGCCGCTTTCGTTAAACGGCAACCCTATCTCCCCCACGCCCCACGCCAGCGAGAGCAGCGGCACGTCATGGTAGTGCGCAGCCAGCAGCGTTGAGTTGGCAAAAGGCAGTGCTGCGGTGCGGTGCCGGTCAATCATCGAGTGAATCTTCTCAGCCGTCGGATAATTCGACACCGCCATCATGTCATAGCCAATCTGCGTTACGCGCACTGTGCGGCCCTCGGAAGGGATGCTGTAGATCGTGTGGCCTGCGTAGGCCTCCTGTGCCGCCGCATGGCTCTCAAGCCAGCTTTTCAGCTTCGGCCCGGTGAGTTTGCCCACCAGCACCATGGAATACGCCACAGGGCCGTTCGGCCCGCGCGGATCATCCATACGATGCAGCGCCACCGCCACTTGGTCCAGATCCTGCTCCCAGTCAATACCCGTGGCGTCAATGAACTGCTGATACTCGGGATCGTGCGTCGGCGGTTTCAGATCACCGTGCCGGTCGCGGCGCAGAAAGGCGCGCATCGGCTGCAGATTCACATACAGAATGCCGTCGGCCTCGGGCAGCAGTCGCGCAGCCTCCGGCGGAGCTTTGGAGCGCAGAAAGATGGCCAGCGCAAGCAAAAGCAATACCGCGGCCACTGCCAGAAGTGTTCTGCGCGTGCGTCTATTCATTCCTTTGAGCCGTAAGCAGCCATCAGGAATAAAGCTAACATTCGGGGCCTATTGCGCGGGGACGGTTGTAGCAGTGAGTTCCGCGTCCAGGTGTACGCTCCCGCCGGTGACATTCAACTTCCTGTCCCAGTCAGTGAACCCCTTCTTTTTAACAGTTATCTCATGCGTGCCGGGAGCGACAGATACCGTAGAGGGAGTGTTGCCCACAAAAGCTCCGTCGATCTCAATATCCGCGCCGGGCGGGGCAGATTCAATGATCAGACTTGCCTGGCTAATGGGGGCGGCAACAGCTCCGACTGACGCCAGCGGGGCTGCACCGAAGCGCGACATATCCAGGTGCATATCTCCCTGAACAAAGGCGGTGATCTCCGTTCCCTGTGGAATCGTAATGTCTTTTCCATGTATGAAGAGAAATAGCGGCGCCGCTGGAAAGAAAACGATGGATGTGGCGACCATAGCGCCTGTCATAGCGCCCACATGTCCGCCGCCCTTGGTATCTTTCATTGCTCTCAGGGCTACCTTTTCCTGATCGGAAAGCCGGGCATAGCTAATGCTGATGTTGAGCTTTCCGGCGCGCCCCATGCTTCTCTTCGGGTTGGCGTCAGTCACAGTGCCGATCGCGGTTGCGCCTTTCGGCAGCACAACAATGTCATCTACCTTTACGTCTTCGATGACTTCAAACGGAATTTCCTGTCCGACTTTTGCATCAGCCGATGAGATCGATTGGCTTATGCGAAGCTTGATCGGCATACCGTCGAGAAGAGTATGATGCTGGGGCAGTCCTGCTGGGGCCTGCGCCTGTGCTTGCTCCGTTGCAAGCGTGGGCGTGCTTGGTGCAGGAATAGCTTGTTGTGCCAAGGCAATGGAGCAAGAAAAAAATACGACAACTAAGAGTGAACGCATGACTTCTCCTTAGGACTTTCAGAGCACAGGAATTAGGCCCAGAGGTGTGCAGAAATGATTGAACGAATCAGCGCAATTTGCAACGAATATCTGGCAAAACATTTATGTCCGTCGTTATTTATCTATAACGACTGCCTCTGCGATCGCTTTGTCCCTTTTCCCGCATTTGCTACCATATCTTTGTCGTATGTCCCGCCTTTATCCATCCCGCGCATGTTGTCGGTCGAACCACTTCGGCGGGTGGCCCCTCTAGTCTCCGATTTCCCTCTGGAAAGCAATTCCGGAACAATCGACTCCTGAAGAATGACACCCGCGTAGCTGCCTGAGGCTGTGCGATTCTTCGTGTGTGTTCAGCCTCCATCCATCCGCAAAACTTCATGGAGGCCCGAATGCCGCTCGCAGAACAACTCGTCCCAGCAAATACAAAAAACGCATCTTTATCCCAATCCAGCGAGCCAATTGCCGATGCCGGCGGCGGAAAGACCGCGCCGGGTCCGGTCACATCGATCGAGCGTCAGGCGCGCTGGCGTCATCGCGGCGGGGTGCTGGAATTGTCCGGCCCTGCTGTGCTCACCTATGCCATCGAGCGCTCGCTCCTGCTGGCGGGCGCGGCCACCGTACGCATTGATGTAGAAAACTGCGAGTTCGCTCTGCATCCGCAGCTTCTGGATACCATCACCACGCTGCAAACCCGCGCCGGCCTGCTCACGCTGCTGGTCCGCACGCAGCAGGATGCCGTGCTCACCGCGCACACGGCAGATCAATCCATCCTTCTTGACGTTTCCCAGCCCGACTTTGCACCATCCACCGCCGTCGCCGCCGTACACCGGCTCCTGTACGAGGCAAATATTCTCATCTCTCCGGAATTACTGGGGGAAGGATCGGGTATCTAACGAGCCCGGCCGCGCTCTTAGACCGTGCTGTAACACCACGTCTTTCCTGCATCCGCGGGCCACCTCCAGCATCCAAGCAGCCATGGAATATCGTCTTCTTGGAGGCTCCGGCCTCAAGGTCTCAATTCTCAGCTTTGGCGCTGCCACTTTTGGCGGCACCAATGAGTTCTTCCGCGCATGGGGCAACACAGACGTTGCCGAAGCAACGAAGATCGTCGATATCTGCCTCGAAGCCGGCATCAATCTCTTCGACACGGCCAACGGCTATTCGGACGGCGCATCGGAAACTATCCTCGGCAAGGCTCTCGAAGGCCGCCGCGACCAGGTCCTCATCTCCACGAAAGCCTTCTTTCCGACGGGTACAGGACCGAATGACGCTGGCTCCTCGCGTTACCACCTGCGTCGCGCGCTCGAAGACTCGCTCCGCCGCCTTAACACGGAGCACATCGACATCTACCACATGCACGGCTTTGACGCGCTCACGCCGATCGAAGAAGTGCAGGACACGCTGAACACATTCGTCCGCGAGGGCAAGGTTCGCTACATCGCCGCTTCCAACTTCACCGGCTGGCAGTTGATGAAGTCTCTCGCCGTGGCGGAAAAATATGGCTGGACGCGCTTCGTCGCCCATCAGGTCTACTACTCACTCGTCGGCCGCGACTATGAGTGGGAGCTGATGCCGCTCGGCCTCGACCAGAAGGTCGGCGCGCTCATCTGGAGCCCGCTTGGCTGGGGCCGTCTGACCGGCAAGCTCCGCCGCGGCGCAAAGATCCCCGACGAGAGCCGCCTGCATAAAACCGCCCAGGCCGGCCCCACCATTCCCGAGGAGTATCTCTACAACGTTGTCGACGCCATCGACGAGGTCGCAAAGGAAACCGGCAAATCCGTTCCGCAGATCTCGCTCAACTGGCTCCTCCAGCGGCCCACGGTCAGCTCCATCATCCTGGGTGCGCGTAATGAGGAGCAGCTCAAGCAGAACCTCGGCGCAATCGGCTGGAACCTCACGCCGGAACAGGTTGCCAAACTCGACGCTGCCTCCGCCGTCGTGCCTGCTTACCCCTACTGGTGGCAGCGCAACAACAATACCCAGCGCAATCCGCCAGTTGTGTAAAAGCTACTATAAAAACTGAGGCCCGCCTGCAAGAGGCGGGCCTTTAATTTTCCAATCAGTCCGGCTTATATTGCCCCGTCCAGCGCACCTTCCGCAACCGGGTCCACGACTTTAAAGCCCTCAGTCCGGGCAGCTTCCAGCATCTGTGCTGAAGCCGTTACAAACACAATCTCCGTGCCCGGAAACATCTCCCGCGTCACCTGTGCAGCGGCAATCTGCAGCGCATCGGGCCAGCGCAAAGCGCTTTTATCCAGCAGCTGCCGCGCCGCCTCCAAGACAGCCGGGTTCAGCGGCTCCTGCACTGTCCGCGCCGCCTCTGTCCGCAGGCTTTCGAGCGCTGCGCCCGCGTCTTCATGGCTGATGCCGCCGGTGCGCTCACGCCGCCGGATGGCCGCATACACCTCCAACGGCGTCGAGGCGGCGATCAGCTTGCGGTTGTCCTCCACGGACTCCACCAGCCGGATCAGCGCCTCAGTGCCAGGCTCCCGCACAAACAGCTTGGCAAAGGCCGTGGCTTCCAGAAAATAGCAGGTCACAGAGCGCCTCGTTCTTCGTCCATCACTGCGGTCAGCGTCTCACCTTGGACTGAAACCGGGTGGAAGCGGTGCGCCTCCTCCGGAATCCCTGCTTCAGAGCGATTCAGCCGGATCGTTGTCGTCGGATAGGCCGGCGTCTTCGGGTTGGCAATCTTGCTTGTCAGCACCACGCCACGCTGAATCGCCTCGGCCAGTATCGTCTGCCGCATCTCCGGGCTCTGGTTCCACCGGAAGCTCTTGCGCGGCAGAAACGAATCGCGAAACCACTTCAGCGCAATAAACGCATGTCCGCCGCGCTCCGCCTCTGCCAGTGCTCCGCACAGCTCCTTCACGCGGCCGTCCATGTCAGCCGGCAAAATCATCTCGTCTTCGCCGTCATCATCCTGGTAATGCACTTCATGCACAGGCACGGTTGCCCGGGTCGGCCTTACAGGAGCCTCTTCCCCATCCACGCGCTCAAAGTAAATTCGCAGCTCATCTTCTTCCGGCGACCACGATTCCGCCGAAGCGTTGCGGCGCTTGCTCCGCCCGCTTTCGCTGCACAATTCCACAATTGCCTGGTAGCCCGGCGGCGCCAGAAAATGCAGCGCACGGGACAAACCAGGATCCTGCGAGTACCCAAGCTCAGCCAGCGCTTCCTCGATCATCTCCTCTGCATCCGGAATGCTTAAACTACTTACATCTACATTGGCCTGATATGCCCTGCTCGGCTTCATCACTGACTCTCCGTATCCGCTTAACTATTCTTCTCGCAAGAATTCCAACGCACGGCCTGGCGGCCGGCTGTCTGTTATATGTGTGCCCTGTCTCATAGAGCGTTGCTTGTGGCTGCGCAACCTGCCCCGATGGCCCCCCGGCTGCTCCATGCCGTTGCGAGCGTTCTTATGTGCCGGTATATCTGAGAAAAGGACCTTAACTTAAATAAGGTCAAGATAGGGTTTACCTAAAGTTGTTCCTGAAACTACCCCGGTAGTGTATATGAATTTCATAAAGACCGACACCCTCGAAGCACGTCCACCTTCATTGCCTACTGGAATGGACGTATCAACACACTGCCAGGATTCGGTGTTTGATTGGGATTGTAACCTGATTTCTATCTAACCCAGTCAGAAATCTGCCAAATTTCCATCCTGTGGAACGCTCCTGCTCTTGTTTCCGGTCTCCTCGGCTGCCCCGTCCTGTCAATCCCTCGTACAATAGCACTATGCGTCGCTGTCTGTTGCTGATAGCCGGGCTTCTTCTACTTTCGCCCCGGTTCGTCCATGCGGACAACCCCGCCTTCGACCTGGTCGGACCAAAAGTCGATCTCCGCGTGAAGCGGGGCGACATAACGCTTCCGATTGCCCAAACTCCCAACCTGCTTCCCGGCGACCGGCTCTGGGTCCATGCCGATCTGCCCGAGACCCAGCTCAATCATTTCGTGCTTGTCGTCGCTTTTCTGCGCGGAGTCACGAATCAGCCGCCCAATGACTGGTTCACTCGTGTGGAGACCTGGAATCCGAAGGTACGCAGCGAAGGAGTCTTTATTACGGTGCCAGATGGGGCCGAGCAGGCACTCCTGTTTCTCGCCCCGGAGACCGGAGGCGACTTCACCACGCTCCGCAAGGCCGTCCACGACCGGCCAGGAATTTTCGTTCGCGCCGCACAGGACCTCGTCTTTGCAAGCTGGGAGCGCATGCGCCTCGATACTTATCTGGACGACGTCCGCGAGACCAACCAGATTGACGCCAAAGACCTGAAGGACCGCATGCAGTTGTCGGCTCGCTCGCTGGGCATCAAGCTCGATCAGCAGTGCTTCGATCGCCCCGTCGATCAGCAGGCCACCTGCCTTACCCAGCATACGGAAGGCGTGGTGCTCGACGACGCCAACGCACAGTCCCTGGTTACGCAGATCGCCAACGGTTCCACCGCCGACCTGATGAATCAGCTCAGCTATTCCAATATGGGCGGCGCAGGCCTGTACAGCCCGTACATCGGCGCCATCATCGATACGGTCAGGATTCTTTCTTCGCTCCATACCGCGCACTTTCAGTACATCCCCGCTCTTTCGCTGCCGACGAAAGACACCATGAATCTCCGGCTCAACGTTCCGCCTTCCTTCCGGGATCCCAAATCCGTCGTAGTAGTAGCCCTGCCGCCCATCGGCCCATCCAAGCCGCCACCGGTGCGCGATATCAACTCTATGGACGCCCAGTGCATCGAGAAACCCGATCTCGCTCTGCCCATCGACAACGCGCCGCTGATCTTCGGCACGGATATGGCGCATGATCTTAAATTGCATATCGAGAGTTCGCAGCCCTATACGGATTTGCCGGTCCGGGCTGAGTCCACTCGCGGCGGCCTGATTCTGACCGGCTCTCTACCCGCATTGCCTGTCGGCTCCTTTACCGCATCGCTGCACGGCAAATGGGGCTTCGATGACTGGGAAGGTCCGCGCTTCCGCCTCGTCACAGCTGTCTCCGGCAAATGGCAAGTGGCTCCCGCCGACCAGTCCGCGCTCGTCGTAGGCCGCGAGGACAAGCTGCATATTCAGGGCGAGACTGCACAATGCGTCTTCAGCGTGGCGCTTCGCGAAGGGCCGAACTCCTCGAAGATTGTTCATTTCAAGTCTTCCGGTTCAGACCAGCTTGAGGTCTCCGTGCCGCTTGAAAAGGCGTCTCCGGGCCAGGTAACCCTTGAAATTCACCAGTTCGGAACCGACAAGCCCGATACAGTCTCCGTGAACTCGTACGCCGAAGCCGCATCGCTTGACCGGCTCACTCTTTCAATTGGCGATCGCACGGCCACGCTCAAGGGAACTCGCCTCGACGAGGTGGCAAAAGCCGAATTTGAAAACATTGCCTGGACTCCCGACGGCCTGGCACGCGTGGAAGACTTTGATCGGCTCACGCTCAAAACCGACGCAGACACGGGTCGGCTCTCAACTACCGGCAGCTACAGCGCTAAAGTGAAGCTCCGCGATGGACGCGAGCTGAAGGTTCCGGTTACGGTGCGTTCATCCCGTCCCCACGTGAGCCTGCTTAATAAAGGCTCGCAGGTGGACGGCTCAATCCCGGTCCATCTGGGTAGCGCAGAAGACTTCGCTCTCGATGCCAAGCTCGTCTTCTTCCTCAAGTCGGAGATCCCGCAGAGCTTTCCACGTAATGAGAACGTGGAGGTCGCGGCGGCAGACGACAGCTTCCACACCATGCTTTCTATCTCCGACGGTTCTCTGGTCCTCGAAGACGCCCGCACAGCTCTCGGGACCATCGATCCGCTTGCCAAATTCGGCCCCTCGGCCTTTGGCCCTCTGCGCGCCCGCGCCATCTCAGCCGATGGTGTACCCGGCGAGTGGATGCCGCTCGGCACACTGGTCCGCATACCTGCTTTCAAGGAACTGCGTTGCCCGCGCTCCACGGCCAAACCATGCACGCTGACCGGCAACAATCTCTTCCTGGCCCAGACCATCGGAGCTACGCAGGATCTCTCGGCCGGAGTCGAGGTTCCTCCGGACTTTACCAGCGGCCAGCTCATCGTGCCCCACCCGGTCAACGGCCAGCTCTTTCTTAAGCTCCGCGACGATCCCGGGACCGTACAAACCCTGACGCTCCCCGTCACTTTAGCGCCGCCCGGAACCCAGACCGCCGCCGGCCAGCCTACACCGCCAGGCCCAGCCGCAGCTTCGGCCCCAGTCCAGACGCTCAATCCGGCTGACACCCAGCAAAAGCCGGAATAGTTCGGAACAGTCTTAGGAAATTGCAGCGCGAACGCCAAGTTCGTCAGCCAACTCACCGAGCCGCCGGTCTCTGGTCCAAATCGATATGGACTTGTCCAGAAGAGCCGAAGCTATCAGATGAAGGTCCGTGATACCGATTCCTCTTCGGAAGAGCTTCCGAAGTTCCACCAGAGCAAACAATTCATCAGTATCCGATACCGGAACCTGGTGTAACAGGGTCAAGTCATCCAGTACTTGTTCTCTGCGGGCGATTGAACCCAAGGCCAGCTCTAATCGAATGAGCGGATGTGTGGCAACTTCATCGTTTTGAAGCAGATTTTGTAGCGGCACTTCGGGTTTTCGCAAATGGTCAATCCAGACCGAGGTATCAACCAGGATCATTCTTCCGCCTTGCGTCGTGGCGCGGCTTCCGCTGCCGGATCACTTCCTCCAAGAGCCGCCAGCCGCCGTGCCGCTTCGTTTCGTACCAGCCGCGTAAGAGCCTCTCTTACCAAGGCAGCCTTTTCCTTGATGCCGGTGTAACGCTCGGCCTGCTGCATCAGTTCGTCGTCGAGTGCGATCGTTGTACGCATGGAAACCCCTGTATGCATATAATAGCATCAGTTTGATGCTTAAATTCGTGCCTCTACGAGAGTGTCGCAGTACGTCGCAGGAATATTGTTGAGTTTTTCAGCGTAACTGCCGCAGCCGCGCGCAGGCCTCGTCCAGGTCAACGTCTTTCTTCGCAAAGCAGAACCGCAGCAGGTTTTCGCCACGTCCTTTGGAGAAGAACGCACTGCCTGCCACTGCCGCTACTCCTGTCGCCTTCAGCAGCTCGCGAGCCTTCTCGGCAGCCGTCGCACCCGGAAGATTGGCCGCATCCGCCAGCACATAATAAGCGCCCGCCGGAACGCTCGGCGTCATACCCGCATCCCGTAGAGCTGACACAATCCGCTCCCGCTTCGACTGGTGATCCGCTGCAATCTGCGTATAGAAACTCGGCGGAAGCTGTTCAAGCCCCGCCGCCGCTCCATGCTGCAGCGCTGACGCCGCGCAGACATACGTCAGATCGTGGAAGTACGACATTGCGCCCATCCACTGCGCCGGTGCCGTTACATACCCAAGCCTCCAGCCCGTCACCGAAAAGGTCTTCGAGAAGCCGGAGATAACAATCGTCCGCTCTCTCATCTCCGGCAGCGTAGCCGGAGCTATGTGCCGCTGCCTGTCATAGACAAAGTATTCGTAAATCTCATCGGTAAAGAGAAACAGGTCGTGTTCGAGGCATACTTCTGCCACCGCTTCGGTCTCGGCGAGCGTAAATACCTTGCCGCTCGGATTTGCCGGCGTATTCAGAATGATGGCCCGAGTCTTCGCCGTCACGGCAGCTTTCAGCGCGTCCACATCCAGCGCAAAGTCACCATCGGCCAGCGGTACGAAAACTGGCTTCACGCGCATCGACTTCAGGGTCGCCACATGATAGCCGTAAAACGGCTCAAAGAGCAGGACCTCGTCGCCCGGATTCAATAGCGCCATCACCGCGGCATGCAACCCGGCCGTTGCGCCGGACGCTACAAGGACCTCGCTCTCCGGGTCATAGCTCAGCCCGTAGTCTCGCTCCTGCTTGACGGCAATCGCCGTACGCAGCCGGCCAATCCCGTCCAGCCGCGTGTAAATGTTATGCCCCTCGCGGATTGCCGCAATCGCAGCTTCTTCCACCACAGCCGGAACCGGCGTGTCGCAGATACCCTGCGCCAGGTTAATACCACCCATCGCGTCGCAAGCCAAGCTCATCGCGCGGATCTCGGACTGCACCGCTCCGGGCGCAAGCTGACTTAGGTAGAGCCGTGATACAACAGGCGCAATCGTTTCACTCATGAAAGGCGCTCCAGCTACATCTTATCGTTAGCACAATATGGCTATATTGTGTACCGTTTCTGGACGTCTGTAACGCCTTTTAAGTACCCCCGTGACGGGGACCCATGCAGTTTTCCACTCATGTTTTCCCGATCGTGGCTACATTAGAAGTAGTTAAGAACGGCCGCGGCGTGCATCTAACTCAATAAGTGCCGCAAGAAACTCTCCCGAAAGGAAGAGAACTCACTTTGAATAACCAGAGATTCTCCCCCACCGGAGCCTTTGCGCTCGCGGTAACAGTCTTTTTTGCATTTTTTTCCGTTTCCTTGGTTGTCTCCCAGGCTGCTCCTCAACGGCTCGCCGTCATGCGGCCTGACCCTCAGCCCGCGGTGCTCCCAGTCAGGCTTGGCCTCGGTCGAGATCTAGGGCTCCTCGCTGGCGAGACGCGGCTCGACCGCATGATTCTGCTCATGAAGCCCACGGCTGGCCAGCAGGCAGACCTGAACACTCTGCTCGCGGCGCAGCAGGATCCACACTCGCAGCAGTATCACCAGTGGCTCACGCCCGCGCAGTTCGGTGCACGCTTCGGCGCCAGCGCGGCAAACCTCGCGAAAGCCTCTGCGTGGCTCCGCGCGAACGGCTTTAGGGTAGATGAAATTCCCGCAGGCCGCGGCCTCATTTACTTCTCCGGCAATGCCTGGCAGGTTGAGGAAGCATTTCACTCACCCATTCATCGCTTCGTATCTGCTAACGGCGAACATATTACCAATGTGGTCGCGCCCGAGATTCCCGCATCTCTCTCCGGCTTTGTCGCCGGCGTGGTCTCGCTGAATAATCTGCGCCGCCAATCAGCGATCCAGATGCACAAGCAGCTTACCGCGCGCCCGCAGTGGAACCTTGACGAATCGCACTACGTTTTCCCCGGCGACCTGGCGGCAATCTACGATATCAACCCGCTTTACGCCAGCGGAACCACGGGAGCAGGCGTATCTATCGCCATTGCAGGCCGCAGTAATATCCTCACCTCTGACGTGGCTGCCTTCCGCGACGCCGCAGCGCTGGCTGCTAATAAGCCCACGGTAGTGCTGCCTGACGGCAATTTCTTTCCCTCGCCCGGCGACCAGGCCGAAGCCACGCTCGATGTCGAATGGGCCGGCGCCATCGCTCCCGCCGCCAAAGTAACGCTCGTCTCTGAGGAGTCCACGGCCACAACCGACGGTGTCGACCTTGCCTCCGCATACATCGTCAACAATGCTGTCGCGCCGGTTGTCAGTCTCAGCTTCACCTCCTGCGAGCAGGATATGGGCGCATCGGAACTCACCTTCTACAACAGTCTCTGGCAGCAGGCTGCGGCACAGGGTATGAGTGTCTTTGTCGCCTCTGGAGACTCGGGTGTGTCCGGCTGTGATCTTGGCTCCGCTCAAGAGGGAACCCAGCCTGCGGTCAACGGCCTGTGCTCTTCGCCATATGCCACGTGCGTCGGCGGAACGGAATTTTCAGAAGGATTAAACCCCAACCAGTACTGGTCCACCACAAACTCGGCAGGCAACGTCTCCGCGCTCGGCTACATTCCTGAAACCGTATGGAATGAAAGTGCTGTCAATGGAGGCACAGGCCTCTGGGCCAGTGGAGGCGGCATCAGTACTGTCTATCCGCAACCGTCCTGGCAGCAGGCAGTGAATGGCGCGGCAGCAGTAAACGGCATGCGCGCCGTGCCGGATGTCTCGCTCACCGCTGCCGGCCATGATGGATACATCATCGTAGAGGACGGAATTGAATGGATCGTCAGCGGAACCTCGGCATCGACGCCATCCTTCGCCGCCCTCATGGCGCTTGTTGTGCAGTCAAAGGGCGAAAGCCAGGGCAATGCGAATCCGGTCCTCTATTCGCTCGCCGAATCCACCTCCGGCACATCGCAGAATTTCTTTCACCCAACGCCCTCGGGAAACAACGATGTTCCTCGCCTGCAGGGCTACTCTGCCAATGGAGATACCTATAACCTTGCCACCGGATTGGGCTCCGTCGATGCCGATCTGCTCGTATCGAACTGGGGAGCGCCTCCGCCTCCGCCGCCAACACTCACTGTTGCGGCACAGACCCGCTTCGTCACGGTTCTGATCAACACAAGCTCTACTTTTAACGTCACGGTGGCAACGGGCGGGTCGTTCACCGGCAACATCGCACTCAGCGTAACTGGTCTGCCCCAAGGCGTAACCGCGTCCTTAAGCCAGACTCAGCTGCCGAGCGCGGGAACCGTAGCGCTGACCTTCGCCGCCGGACCCAATGCGTCCGCGGGATCGTATCAGGTTACCGTTCAGGCGCAAGGCGATGGAGTCATCGCTACGCAGCAACTCTCCCTCGCGATCGACGAACCTATCCTCAGGGGCCAGGCAAGACCAGTCTTCGGAGGAGTTCACACCGCTCAGTGAGCGGTTGCACCCGTCAGCTTTTCAAAGCCTGCCTTGATCTTCTCCGGAATCGACGCAGGCTCGTCGTTGAGCGAATAGCTGATCTCAAGCACGGTCGCCGGAAGCGCTGGCAATGACTGCAGCATTCCGGCGGTCTTTGCCCAGTCGATCGTGCCATCTCCCGGCCACAGATGCTCATCGCGCACGCCGTGGTTATCATGCACGTGCGTGGATACAATCCGCTTGCTAAGGGTGGAAACAGCCTCGTCAAGGCCAACGGTCGCATGCGCGTGGCCCAGGTCCAGGCATACGCCCACTGAATCCAGGTGCCCAAGATCGAGAATCGTCACCAGGTGTTCCGGCGTGGTCGGCTCGCTCATCAGGTTTTCCACCAGAACTTTCACGCCTAGCGGCCGCGCAAATGCTCCCAGATGCTCCAGCGCAGTCATCGCATACTCAATCGAGCGCGGCGACCACATATCCGTGCGCTCACCCAGATGCACCACCAGGTGACGCAGCGGAATGTGCTCCGCGGATTCAAGCGCACGCTTGATCTCGTCCATTGCGTCAATGCGGCGCGCCTTGTCCGGATGCAGAACATTCACAGCCGGAGCACCGGCGCGGCCCATCTCGCGGTCAGGAAAGAGCGGCGCGTGCATGGAGAACGGCTCCAGGGGATTCGAGCGGAACCAGGTGGCAAGCTCCATCACATGATCGCGGCTCGTATAGTCGAAATGCTGGCGGGCGGCAAAAATCTCCACCGCCTGCGCGCCTGCGCGCTCAGCCAGCTCCAACAGCCCCGGATGCAGGCGCTGATTCAGAAACAAGTGCGTGGAGAGAACCCGCAACATCAAATCGAACACCCCTGGTCGAATCTGCCAAACTGCGGAAACCCGGCCAACCCTACTCCCTATTGTCGCATTGTTTGAATAACTTACAGGTAGTGTCGAGTTAAAGTTCATGGTTACTCAACAGGCAACCATCCAAGCCGCGGATTCGGCCTCTACAATAAAAAGGTGCTGGAACCCGTCACGAATCCGGTCCCGAATCCAATGCAGACTGACCTGGTGCAGATTCAGCCCGTGCGCAGAACGCCTGCGCCCAAGCCTGACTGGTTGAAGGCGCGCGCCCCGCTCGGCGAGAACTATCACAGCCTTAAGCAGCTGGCCCGTTCGCTCAACCTGCATACCGTTTGCGAAAGTGCACAGTGCCCCAACATCGGCGAGTGCTGGAACCATCGTACCGCCACCTTCATGATGCTCGGCAATCTCTGCACACGCCGCTGCGGCTTTTGCGCCGTGCCCAAAGGCAGGCCGGAGCCGATCGATCTGGACGAGCCACGCCGCGTGGCCGAGGCAGTCGCTGCTCTCAATCTGAAATTCGCCGTCATCACCAGCGTCAATCGTGATGACGATCTTATCGGCGGCGCACGCGCCTTCGCCCTGGTCATTGAAGAAATCCGCCGCCAGTCACCCGGCTGCGGCGTTGAGGTTCTCATCCCCGACTTTCAGGGCAACCGCGAAGCCATTCGCATCGTCGTCGAAGCACACCCGGAGATACTGAACCACAATACTGAAACCGTGCCTCGCCTCTACCGCGTGGTCCGCTCTGGCGCGCGATACGAGCGCACCCTTGAGCTGCTGCGCTACTCCAAGGAGCTAAGGCCCACTGGGTTGACCAAGTCCGGCGTCATGGTCGGTCTCGGCGAAGAAACCCATGAGCTGCTTGAGGTCTTCCGCGATCTCGCCGCCGCGCACTGCGACATCCTCACCATCGGCCAGTATCTGCGTCCCTCGCGCGATCATCTGCCCATGGCGCGTCTCTACACGCCGCGCGAGTTTGCGGAGCTGAAGACTGAAGCGCTAAAAATGGGCTTCCGCCACGTCGAATCCGGCCCCCTTGTCCGCAGCTCCTATCACGCGCACGAACAGGCCGAAAGCGCCGTTACCGTCTAAAATTCCGACGTCCTTCAGCAACGCGTAGCCAATCTACATTGAAGAAACTCCGCACATGCCGCGCCTGCGGTGTAATCTGGGTTCCCGTGTTCGCTGATTTTTTACTTGCAGGCTGATCATCTTTCCGTGAAAGTAAGAATCCGGCTTCCGGCAATGCAAGGGCAAGGTGGAAAGATGGCCACAATCAAGCTAAGTGATATTTCGTCAGCCTCCGTCAACGCGACTGTGCTGGACGACTCCGCTCTTGGAAAAACCACCGCATCGGAAATGCATTTTCTGCGCTCTGATGCAATCGGCGCGCTGAGCCAGACGCTCGACCAGGTTCAGATCAACTGCCTTTCAATAGGCTTTGATTTTGAGCCGCCTTTTTCTCTATCCGGCTGCACGGCCAAATTCACGGCGGGCGGCGGCCCCACTGGAGAGCTCGATCTCTACAAGCCCGCGGCTGGCGGAGCCTCATGCCCGCTCATCAAGACCGATCAGTTCGGAACCAAAATCGAAATGGGGCGCAACTACTACCTGGCGCTCTCATTTCAGCTTGGCGTGAAGGCAGGAGGCAGCGCTAAGGACGGCGCTTACACTTTTACACCGTCCAGTTCCGCTACCGGAAGCGCAAAGCTCTATCTGCCCTTTGGCCCCGGCGTGAACGGAGCCTATCCCACCCTGCGGAACGCGCTTGAAACGTTGTTCGGAGCGTTTACCCTCCCGTCCTCGAAGGATGACCTCCTCGACAAAGACAAATTCCCCGTGGGATCTGTATTTGCGTATGACGCTCAGGGCACGATTGGATTCAAGGCGAAGCTCAACTTTCTGGCCGCTGTAAATCCCACGGCAACACCAGGAGTGAGCACCAGCTACGGGCCCATCAGTGTTACCACGGGACCAAGCGTGACTATCGGTGGGGGTTTTACGCTCAGCGGTGAGATTGAAACACGCATCTGGAAGAAATCAGCCACCGTGGTGCAGATCGGTTATTACAAGAAGCAGGGAAGCAGCTTCAACGTTTCCTTTAATGTAGGCGCAGCTGCGGATGTCACCGTCGGAGGATTCGACGTGGTCGCGCAGATCTACAGCCTTCTCGGCGATTCAGGAAAGCTCGATCCTGCATGGCTGAAGGCTCATGTTCCGGCTTCGGTGGCGACGGACGTACAGAATGCGTATAAGGCAGCGGTCGAAACGAAGCTTTCCATTGCCATCGACGCGGAGTGCGATACCTCGGTCACGGATCAGGCGGCGTTCTCCTGGAATTTTGATCTCTCTGCTCTGGATTCGACAGGCCAAAGCGCACTGTCAGACTTGCTCAACGGCGATCTCACCGCCCTGCTGAGCGGCGCGGACCTGCCTGCGGGCATCACAAAAGCCGGTAGCATCCTCGATCGAACGACGGACGTCAAACATACCTTCTCATTCAACTTTCTCGGCCTCTTCGATCATGCTTCCGTTAACGATGCCACGCTCGACATGTCCGCCAAGGTCTCCGAGGACGGGCAACTCATCATCACCGATACCGCGCACCTCACGCGCCTGGCAGCAACAGCCACTCCGCTTGTCAAAGGTGATCAGCTGCGCAAGGTCTATGTAGAAGATTGCGTTGCAACCATCGGCTATTCGGCCTCCTTCGGCAACTTTGTTCCCACGCTGAAGGTTGGCTACAACTATTTTTCGTACAAGCGCCATGCGCATCAGGCCGATCTCCAGCTATTTGTAGATACCGCCACGCAGCTCGGTGAGGCCAACGCCACAGGCGACTGGGCCGCGATGCTGCAGTCTAACTCCGTCAGCCAGGCGGCATCTCTGTTTGCATCATTGGGCTACGACGGTGCCTCCGGCAGAAGTCTCTTTCTCGATGCAGCTCAAAATCCGCGCAGCATCGCGGACTATCAGCAGGTCGGCCGCAATGCTCTGCTGAATACACCGGGCCTCGGACTGAGCCCGCAGTTTATCGCCGGCATGAACAACCCAACGGTGTGGCCGCAGCTCCTCGATGCAGGCTCATCCCAGCACTTCTATCAGATTCTCGGGGTCGATCTGGCCAACCCTCCGCAGTGGGCGGTGGTTTCCTTCACGTGGACGCTGCACGTCGTCTACTGGGCATCTGCCATGCATTCCACAGCCATGGCGCTTCAGAGCGTACTGCAATATCTCACGCAAAATCCGGGCATCTATCCACTACACGACGCCGGATTCCTGAGCAAACGCAAGACCTTTGCAAGCCAGCTCCAGAACGCCATTCAAAAAGCGCCATTGTTTGACGATGCGCTGGGACTCATGACAATCTTCAGCGCAGCAACGCCCCTAAGCAAGTCAGTCACGATCACCTACGCAAGCATCACAAAGACCTACGCATAAGCGCGGACAATAAAAAGAGGGCCGTTGCGTAACGGCCCTCTTTGAGTTTTCACCTACAGCGTCCGCTAGATATCCAGGTTCTTCACATCCAGCGCATTGTCCTCGATGAACTTGCGCCGCGCCTCTACGTCTTCGCCCATCAGCGTAGTGAAGATCGTCTCCGTCTCCGCAATATCCTCAAGCTTTACCTGCAGCAGCGTCCGCTTCTCCGGATCCATCGTCGTCTCCCAAAGCTGCGTGGAAGTCATCTCGCCCAGACCCTTATAGCGCTGCACCTGGTAGTCTTTCTTGCCCTGCTCCACGATGTACTCAAAGAGCTCGCGCGCCGTCTGCTTCTCTACCGGATCGCGCACAATACGTGATGTGCGTGCCGCCTTCGTCTCAGCCTTCGCCTCTTCGCCTTCGGCCTCTTCATCTTCCGCAGAGGTCTCCTGCGCCGCGCCACCCTTTCCCGCAAACTCAATCAGGAACGGCGGCTCCATGTACTCCTTGATCAGCGAGTACTTGGCCATCATCTGCCGGAACTCCGGGCTCGAAGCCAGCGTCCAGTCAATGCAACGCGTTGCCGCCTGCGAATCCGTGAAGCACACAGACCACGTCCGGTGCTCTTCATCGCGCACCGGCGTCGCCGGTTTGATCTGGAACTTCTCGGCGCTCTGCTCAAGTTGAGCGTGCAGCGCGGCAATCTTCGTCGGAATCGCATCTTCATCCGCGGCTGAAGAAAAGTCCGCGCGATGCGTCAGCTCGGCTCGCGCCAGCAGTTCCACCAGCCCCTCGTTGCGGATGCGCTTGTTCACCTTCTCCACAAATCCGAGATACTCGCTCAGCGTGCTCATAAAGCGTGTGCGGTCCGCTCCCTCGATCTTCTGCGCGTTCTCGCCATGGCGAATCGTCGTGCCTTCGCTCGCCCGCTTCACCATCACCTTCACAAACTCGCGGTCGTCCTTGATGTACTGCTCAAAGCGCCCCTTCTTGATCTTGTACAGCGGCGGCTGCGCAATATACACATTGTCCCGCTTTATCAGCTCCGTCATGTGACGGAAAAAGAACGTCAGCAGCAGCGTACGAATGTGCGAGCCGTCCACGTCGGCGTCGGTCATCAGAATGATCTTGCCGTAGCGCAACTTCGCCGGGTCAAAGTCATCCTTGCCAATGCCCGTGCCCAGCGCCGTAATCATAGCGCGGATTTCCTCATGGCCCAGCATCTTGTCGTAGCGGGCCTTCTCCACGTTCAGAATCTTGCCCTTCAGCGGCAGAATCGCCTGGAACTTCCGGTCACGGCCCTGCTTGGCCGTGCCGCCTGCGCTCTCACCCTCGACGAGATACAGTTCGCAGCGCTCAGGATTCCTCTCGCTGCAATCAGCCAGCTTGCCCGGCAACCCCCCGCCATCCAGCGCGCCCTTGCGCCGCGTCAGGTCGCGCGCCTTGCGCGCAGCCTCGCGTGCCCGTGCCGCTTCAATCGCCTTGTTGATAATGCGCTTGGCAATCGGCGGATTCTGTTCGAGGAACGCTCCCAGCCGCTCGTTGACAAACGCCTGAACGATGCCGGCAATATCCGAATTCAGCTTGCCCTTGGTCTGCCCTTCAAACTGCGGCTGCGAAAGCTTCACGCTCACCACGGCCACCAGGCCCTCGCGAACGTCGTCGCCGCTCAGGCTCTCTTTCATGTCCTTGAAGAGCCCAAGCTGCTGGCCAATCGCATTGATCGTGCGCGTAAGCGCCGAACGAAAACCGGAAAGGTGCGAGCCGCCATCTACCGTGTTGATGTTGTTCGCAAAGCTGAACAACGTATCCGAGTAGCTGTCGTTGTACTGCAGCGCAATCTCAATATCCACGTTATTGCGCAGCGCTTCCATCGTGATCGGCTTGTCATGCAGCACCTGTTTGCCACGGTTCAGGTGCTTGACGAATTCACTGATGCCGCCCGCGTACTTAAACTCCGTGCGCTTCGAGTCGCCGGTCTTCGCGTCCGCCGTCCGCTCATCGGTAAGCGTAATCTCCAGACCCTTGTTCAGAAAGGCCAGTTCGCGCAGCCGCTGAGCGAGCGTGTCGTAGTTGTACTCGGTCGCGGTAAAGATCGTCCTGTCGGGCAGAAAGTGGACCTTCGTGCCCCGCTTCTTGCTCGTGCCTGCCTCGCGCAGCTCGCTTACCGGATCGCCGCAGCTGAAGTCCATCTCCCACGTGTGCCCGTCGCGCCAGATCTCCACGTTGAACTCCTGGCTCAGCGCATTCACGCAGCTCACGCCCACACCGTGCAGACCGCCGGAGACCTTGTATGTCGAGGAGTCGAACTTGCCGCCCGCATGCAGCTTCGTCAGCACCACCTGCACCGCCGGCATCATCTTCCCGTTGCCCACCGGCATCATGTCCACCGGAATGCCGCGGCCGTCGTCAGTCACCGTGATCGAGTTGTCCACATGGATCGTAACTTCGATCTTGCTGGCATAGCCCGCCAGGGCCTCGTCCACTGAGTTGTCCACCACCTCGTAGACCAGGTGATGCAGGCCCATTTCGCCCGTCGAGCCAATGTACATGGCCGGGCGCAGGCGCACTGCCTCTAAACCTTCCAGAATCTTGATGTTGTCGCCGGTATAACTGTTCACCGGGCTCTGGGCTGGGTTTGGGACCTGGGTTGGATCGGAGGGAAGAGGAGTGCTCTCAGTCGCCATAAAATTCCATCTCGGCATTCGTTCCGGCAGTCCTACCCAAATCCCGCTGGCCGACCCGCTTTCCGGCGCCGCGGTTTTGGGCTTAATCGCTTGAAAAAACGAGGACTTTTGGACGACTTCGCCTACGTTAATTTTACCATGCTGAGAGGGAAAAATCTGTCTTTAATCGGGTGCTTTAAGAGGTAACCAATCCTGCCCAGGCGGGGTGCCTGTAGCAGGTCCGAAGGAGTCATTCCCGAAATGGGTAAACAGGTGCGGCAGGGCAAAAATTATGCTGAGCCACGCAGTACCTAGGTTACCATCCTATAGTAACAAGCAGTCTTTTTTCGCACTGCTGTTTTCCATACCAACCAGGAGAATATTCACATGAAACTCGCTATCCGTATTGCCGCCCTGACCGTTGTTCTTGCCGGCGCCGCCGCAGCCTCGGTCTCCTCTTCAAACTCGCATTTTAGCCCCAGCCGCCAGGCCGTCTCGGCATCCATGCCCGGCCCCGTCTGCACCCCCGGCATCCCGACCTGCCCCAGAAACGCCACCAACTAAACAGGGCCCAATAGTTCAACTGCGAAAGCCATAGCTGGATTTCCAACCAGGAGAATATTTCAAATGAAACTCGCCATCCGTATCGTTGCTCTGACCGTAGTGATTGCCGGTGCCACCGCACCCTCAGTCTCGTCCGCTTCTTCCCATGCCATCCCCAGCCGCCAGGCCGTCTCGGCAGGCATGCCCGGCCCCGTTTGCACCCCCGGAATCCCGACCTGCCCCAGAAACGCTACCAACTAAACAGGGCCCAACTATTTAACTACAAGAGCTTTACCAGAATTTCCACCCAGGAGAATATTTCAAATGAAACTTGCTATCCGTATCGCCGCTCTGACCGTTGTTCTCGCCGGTGCTGCCGCAGCCTCAGTCTCGTCCTCTTCTTTGCATGCCACCCCCAGCCGCCAGGCCGTTTCGGCATCCATGCCCGGCCCGGTCTGCACTCCCGGAATCCCAACCTGCCCCAGAAACGCCACCAACTAAACAGGGCCCAATAGTTCAAACGTGCAAGCCATATCAGAATTTCCAACCAGGAGAATATTTCGAATGAAACTCGCTATCCGTATTGCCACTCTGACCATTGTTGTTGCCGGTGTTGCCGCTTCCTCCGTCCCTTTGTCTTCTTCACATGCCACCCCCAGCCGTCAGGCTGTTTCGGCAGCTATGCCCGGCCCGGTCTGCACCCCCGGCATCCCCACCTGCCCGAAAAGCGTCGACACAATAAGTGTCAATAAATAGAGTCCGATAGCTTTTCCGTGGTGCTTGTGGGTAACTGAAAACTGACACGAAAGTGCCAGTTTTCTGATCACATTTTGATTGGTGCATAGTTTGTTTCGCGCTATTCTGGGACCAGCCTCAGAAAGGCGACGGATTTCTATGCAATTAAACCCTACAATGTGGGCCATGACTCTCGGCGAGCTTGGACTCTGGGCCGCACTTTCCCTAGTTTTTTGGAATAAAAAACTACACAAGCGTTTACCTGCGATGGGCTGGTACCTGGCCCTGCGCACTATATCTTCAGTGGTCTTTCTTGCGCTCCTTTTTATTGGAGGGCAGCCCTGGGGACATTGGGCGTTGGTTTCTTATTTCTATGTGTACGAAGCGAACTATTTCGCTTGCACGATCCTGGTCTTTCTCGTTTCGGTCGAGGTTTTCCGCTCCGCTCTGACAGGTTTTTCCGGTATCCAGCGCTTCGGTTCACTCATATTTCGCTGGGCTGCTCTTGCCTCTCTCATCATCAGCTTTTCCACGGTCAGCTTTGCCAGCCACGACTGGCGGATCGTTCCGGACATCGCCTATCGCCTGATGCGCTCGGTGAGCATTATTGAGCTCTGCCTGCTGGCCTTCCTCTGCCTCAGCATGAATGCCCTCAAGCTCTCCCCGCGCGACCTCAGCTTCGGCATCGCATTCGGCCTCGGCATCTTCTCCTCCAGCGACTTCATTCTTTCCGCCTTCCAGTCCTGGAAGGGCACGCTGACCGATCCGGCGCAGTTCATCAGCGAGGGCATTACGCTCTTCGCTCTCGGCATCTGGCTGGTCTATGCCGCGCTACCTGAGCCGGTGCGCAAGCCCGTCGTCGTCTCCGCCAACTCCACCATCTATCGCTGGAACGAGATTGCCTCGGCCCTCGGACACAAGAGCCCTCAGGTTGTCGTGCAGCAGCCAGCCAATAGCTTCTTCCTCACCGACGTCGAAAAGGTTGTCGAAAAGGTCCTCACCCGCACCGCCCTTCGCGAAGGCGAGTCCCGGTCGTAAGACACAGGCATCAGTAAACAGAAGGCTGCGGCAATCGCCGCGGCCTTCTTTCGTCTTTGATACTGTTCCCGCTTACTTGAACGGAGGCAGCCGGGGCCTTCAGGCCCCGGAATAATCAATCCAAAAAGTAAGGCCTTTAGGCCCGGGCCTTAGCCCTTTTCATCCTTAGGGAAACGCCCTTAATTACCCAGACACAGAGGGTGCGCCATCCTCGCCGTGTTCTTGTTTTTCCGGCTAGGGTAGGATCAACCATCGCAATTCCATCGACACAAACAAAGATGCCGCGGCGATCGCCGCGGCATCTTTGAAACATCTAAACCGTAAGCTGCTTACTCCGCTGCCACAGGCTCAATCGAGGCAAAGCGCCCGAAGTTGCCGCGGTCTGAAAACTTCACGCGTCCGCTGATCTTAGCGAACAGCGTATCGTCTGAGCCGATGCCCACGTTGGTGCCGGGCTTGATGCGCGTACCGCGCTGGCGAATGATGATCGACCCGCCGGTGACAAGCTGGCCATCGCCGGCCTTTACGCCAAGCCGCTGTGCATTTGAATCGCGTCCGTTTGTGGAGCTGCCTCCACCTTTTTTATGTGCCATTGCCGAATCCTCTTTTAAATCTGAAGTCTCGCCCCAGGAACTCTTGACCTAGTTGGCGGCGGTGTAGGTTACGCCGTCAGCCTCAATGGCCTTGATGCGAACCTCGGTAAAGTTCTGGCGGTGTCCCTGCAGCTTCTTGTACTGCTTCTTCCGCTTCAGGTGGAAGACCAGGATCTTCTGGCCACGGCCCTCGCCTACCACTTCGGCAGTCACCTTGGCCGCGCCCGGCTTCACAATGCCGTCGTCGCCGGAGACAGCGAGAACTTCGCTGAACTCAATGGTGTTGCCTTCGGTCGGAGTGACCGTCTCAATCTTCAAAACGTCGCCGGGGGCGACACGGTACTGCTTACCACCGGTGCGAACAACAGCGTACATAAATCCTCCGGAGCCTCACGCGCACGCGCGCCTGCTCCAAACAAAAATCCCAAAACACTCTGGGCGGAAACTTGCTAGCCTTTGGCCTGCCTCCGGTACGCTCAAGCTTTGGATACACTCTCAAAGCGAGCGCCCGAACTATGGCAACTGGCATGAATCGCCAAACTAAGGTAGTTTACCGGCTTTTTACCCTAAGGTCAATATCTCCGCAGCTTCCGCGCTGTCTCATTGGAGTTTGTCTTGAAAGGGCACGACTTTAGTCGTGCCGAAAGGGCAATTAAAGATGAATGGGGCTTTAGCCCCGGAGGCAGTTTCATCCACACTTCCCATTACTTTGGTCCATTGTCCTTTCGTACCGTTCCACCCGCTCAGAAAGTTTGCATGCGATTAACCCCATTTGTGCTCTACTCATAATCAGCAGAAGAAAAGCCACGGCCTGAACCCTCACCGGTTCGGGCCGTGGCAGTTTTAGGGAGGGGATGGGACCCCTCCCCCATCCCCTGTGCACCAATATTGGTGCAAGAAAGGTCGATTTCCGGAAATTTAGGAGGGTTTGCAGATCAACATCGCGACTGCTTTCGCGATAGGAAGGGCTTCTCAAAACTGTGCAAGCTGCACAGTCCCGGAATGAAGATCGCATAAAGACTCCCGTAGAAAGTGTGGAAGTTCTCGCAACCTTCACAAATTAAATGACTTCAGAAGCGGCTTTGCACAGGATAACTCGCAGCATTTCGCAAAGAACGCTACCGCGCCGTCATAACTCCAGTGGAGTAATAGAAGTTGTTGTACTTCGGCGCCGCCTCAATCGAATCTACTCCGCTCCCGGTCGCAATCACCTTGCCGCCTCGGATCAGCGCAAACTTCGGCGGACCTCCCGCCGCAAACGGTGTCTCAACATCCGTGCTTCCGGCCGGCAAATGCAATACCCGAGTCTGACCGCTAGATGTGACCCGCAGTTCAGCCCGAGCCGTCAGATTCGCCGTAATGTAAATCACGTCCTTCACCGGCCCGTACGGATGCGCCATCGTCGGTGTGCCGGCATCCACATCTTTCGGTTGTGTTCGATAAAAGTAGTAGACAGCATCGCGCTTGATCTCTGGCCTTAGCCCGGTCTTGTACCACTCGATGAAGTACGGCAGCAGCGCCGCAGCGCCCGCATGCGAATGAAAGTACCCTCGCGTCCCAACCGGAACTCCGCTCGACCCAAGGAAGCTCGCATTCGGATATTTATTAGGATCATCGATGGGGCTGATGTAGGTTCCCTCAATGAAGTCATTCCAGGTGATAATCTCCACCCACTCCGGGTGGCTCCGCTCAATCGCGTCCATCCACTGCGCGCGCATCCCCGCAGCACCCGAATATTCGTAGTACCTGTTAGCATTCGATCCCCAGAACTGGAGAGCAATCGGAGCCATGTAGAGCATTCCGTCCTTGTGCAGCGCATCTGCATAAGCACGAGAACTTGCGGCAGTATCGAGCGACCCACCCGATGCCGGCACACCGGCGATGCCCCAGTACAGCACGCCATCCAGTGTGGACTTCCATTGCGAAACGCCTTTGGCTACATCGTCTGAGCCGGGCGTTTCGCCACCAAAGAAAAACGCCGGAACAAGGAAAGTGGCAAGCGGCGCATTCGAGGGCGTACCGCGGACAGCATCCTGCGCATTCGATGCGGTATGTGTTGAGAGATTCGCGCCCGTGGCCAGATCGGAGCGAATCTTCTGCCAGCCCGCAACGCCGAACTTGTCGCCAGCAAAGGTGGATAGCACCGCGCCGCCTTTGTAGCGAAAGTACACATCGGCATAGCGCGGATTCCCCGCGAAACGCCGCATCATATCTTCGGCTTCGTCGATCGTATTGCCGCAGCAGAAATCGGCGGAGAAAAAGAGCTTGAAACCGGAGTGCAAGCGCAGCGCGGCCTCAAACATCTGCGCCGCATAACGGATGTAATATGGCTCGCGGAACCAGCCTCCCGCATTCAATGCAAAACCATCAATGCCTATCGCCTGCGCCTCGAGAATCTCGCGTTCATAGGACGCGATCTTCAGATCCTGTGTGGGATCAGTGTCACCCTGGTAATCCTGATTGGTGAGCATGTAATGCGCAAAGACCATCCGCTGAGCCGGGGCAAGCGTTGGAACAAGCCCCGGCACGAGCAGCAGAAGCGCAAAGAGGAGGCGGCGTTTGGCTGGAGCTATCATGGCGTCGAAGCGCAGGCATCAGCCTATCACTCAATTTCAAGCGTCGCTGCAGCGCTCGAAGCCGGAATCGTGAACAGCACAGTGTTTCCCACGCGCTCCACTTTCGGATTCGTCGCGCCATCCATGCGAACTGTTCCGTGCCTCGGCTGCCAGCCGTACACAACCACGCGAATCTCCTTCCACCAGGGTGTATAGCTTCCTTCGCGCGCCGAGAGTTGAATCGTTAAGCATTCAGCGGTGACGAAACAGGTGAAGCTCTGACGCAGATACTCGCCACGCTTATAAGCAAAGCTGCTGCCGTCATCCGTATAGAGCGAGCCTCGGCAGTCTGAGCCCGCATATACGTGCAGTTCGAGCGGCCCATGCGGTGTCTCCTGTGTGCTCTGCACCAGCGGCTGCAGCGCGAGAATCGCGCCGCCGCGAACATACACCGGCAGCGCGTCTAACGTCGGGTGTACATCGGTCGCCAGCGGAACCAGCTCTGCAGGCGAGCGAGGCGCATTGGGGTCCGGATGAGGATTACGCGGCGCAGGCTCCACGCGCTCGCCGGTCCAGTAGTCGAACCACTCTGCCGTAGGGAACTCGACACTATATGCATCCGGTGTGTCAGGAAACGGAGATGGCGCGACCAGCAGATCATGTCCCAGCAGAAACTCGTTATCGACATCGTTGTCCATCGGATGCTTATCCGTAGCAGCCTCCGGATAATCAAGAAACAGTGGACGCATCATGGGAATCCCGGTGCGTGACGTCTCTTCGGCCAGCGTGTAGAGGTAGGGCATCAGCCGATAGCGCGCCTCAATGAAACGTCGGCGAATGTCTTCCTGCTCCGAGCCTCCGACCCACGGCTCCTGGTCTCCGGTGCCTTTTTCCGTATGGTCACGATCGATTGGTTCAAAGGCCCCGACCTCAAGCCACTTGGTGAGCAGATCCGCCGTTGCGGTTCCCGCAAAGCCGCCCACGTCTGCGCCGCTGTAGCCAAAACCGCTGAGGCCAAGGCTCTTAAGTTGAGGACCGGATTCACGCAGATGATTCCATGTGCTCGTATTGTCGCCGGTCCAGGTAGCCGCGTAACGCTGCCCGCCTGCATAACTGGCGCGTGTGAGCACAAAGGGTCGCGTGTTGGGCTCCAGCTTGAGTAGTCCCTCATACGTTGCTCGCGAGTTCTCCATGCCGAATACATTGTGAATCTCTGCATGCGGCGCGGTGCGAGTGCGAAAGCCCGGCTCATCGATGCGATGCACAACATCGAGTGGCATCGTGCTGGTAGGCGTTTTAAAGATCGAAGGCTCATTCATGTCGTTCCAGAAGCCGTCGAAGCCAAGAGCGATGAAGTCCTTATAAAGCGTTCCCCACCATGCACGGGTTTGGGTTCGCGTAAAGTCTGGAAAGACGGCGGGCCCGGGCCAGACAGGGCCAACAAAAACTGAGCCATCCGGATTGTGGACAAACTGATCGCCCGCAACACCGGAGTCGTACGGCGCATAGTTCTGGTCGGGCGCGTGCGCAATGTGAAGGTCCGTAATCGCCACTACGTGAAAGTTCATCGTATGCAGCTTCGCTAAAGCCTCACCGAGATTCGCAAAGTCTTTCGTGTTGATCGTGAAAGGCCGGTTGCGATCCTGGAAGTCAATGTCGAGATAGAGCGCATCGGCGGGAATGCGATCCGCACGCAAGCGATCGGCAATCTCCATTAACCGCGATTCCGGTGTGTACGTATAGCGCGACTGCTGAAAGCCCAATGACCATCGCGGCGCTAGAGGCGGTTTGCCGGTGAGCCATGCATACGTTTCCAAAACAGCGCGCGGTGCGGGCTCAGGAAAGATGTAGTAATCGACTGGACCATCTGCTGCGCCGAACGAATAGCTCGTCGCCGACTCCGCACCGAAGTCGAAGCTTGACCGGAAAGTATTATCGAGAAAAACTCCGACTGCAGTTCCCGCACGAAAGCTCATGAAGAACGGAATGCTTTTATAGAGCGGATCGGTGGACTCCTGAAAGTGATACGCATCCGTATTCCACAGCGAGAAGGCGCGGCCGCGGCGATCTGTCGGGCCGGTCTTATCGCCGAGTCCGTAATAGTGCTCATCGGCGGGCATGGCCTCCGCAATACGAAAGGCCGAATCTTCCAAGCGTAGCGGCTGCGCGTCCTGTTGAAGTATGCGGCCATCAAGGTTGCGAACGGTAAGACAGAGCGTCTTGCGATCGATCTCGATATGTAACGACTGTGTGCGAAATCCCACTGTTACGGCAGTATTTTCCGGTGTAACCGGAACCGATGCAGTGCGTGATTTCTCGAGGACTGCCCACGATGCATCTTCTGGAAGCGATGCGCCTGTAGAAGCGCGCACGCGCACTACGTCATCCCGCAGAGCAGTAATCTCTTCGGTGCCTCCACTTGTCGTAAGAATGCGGATCCCATTTTCAAGCGCTGTTACGCTGGAAACACTGCCGAGCGTATGCGGGCCGGTCCCGGCGAAGACCGCTGCGGACAGTGCGACAAGAACTCCTGCTCCGCAAATAAGAATGCGAAGTATGCGCATGATTCCTGCTTTCAATAAGAGCGAAAATCCTGCCGGAAAAATGAATGTGTTTACGCGAATGCAAGGAAATTACCGGGAGTCTCAAGGCCCTTGAGTCTCCCGGTAATTGGTCTAGAAGGTGAACTTCGCCGAAACCTCCATCAAGCGACGGCCCAGCTTTTGTGGAGCGAAGCCGAAGCCCGAGGCCGGATCATATTTCGCCGAGCTCAGCGTGCCGCTCGGCGAGGTGTCGGAGAGCACCAGCGTAGTCTGCGAGGCATATCCGGTGCCGAAGCTGTTGAGCGGATGATTCAGGAAGTTGAAGCCCGCGATACGGAACCTCAGGCTGCGTTCGCCGCCCAGTGTGATGCCCTTCTCCAGCGTCAGGTCGGAGTTAAAGTACATTGGTCCATGCGCGTACGGGAAGATGTACTGGCCGTTGGTGCTGAAGTTAGGCAGCTTGAAGCATGCGCCGTTGATGAACTGGTGGCTGGTTAGCCCACTCCTCGGATTGCATGTCAGTACCGGCTGCAGACTCACATCCGGCGTGCCCAGAACCACCGTGTTGTTTACATTGATTGCATTCGCCCCCGTATTCACCGTGCCCTGCAGGTAGAAGTTAGGTGAAAAACTTACACCAGTCTGCATGTTGCCGCCACTCTGGAGGGATGTGATTCCTGAGATGAGCCACTGGTTGATGAATCCGCCCAGGAGACGGTTGTTTGTGAATTTGCCGGTTTGGTAGGAGTAATTCGCGTTGAGAATGTGGCTGCGATCAAAATTCATCGGACCGTAGTTGTGCTGGATATTGAATGGATCCACCGGCGCGGTGAAATTGAAGTCCGCAGCGGAACCGAGAATGCCCAGCGCCTTCGACCACGTGTAGTTGACGCCGTAATTCAGACGCCCTGCCTGCTTCTGCAGCAGAACTTGCAGCGCGTTGTAGTTGGCATAGGTGTTGTGGCGCGGCACAATAATCGAGCCGTACTCTGGGTATGGACGCACATACTGAACACTTGGGTCGCCCGGGTAGCCCGCCGTGAGGTCGAGTCTTGCAACCTGTTGCGGTGTGCAAGCTGTCGGATCGCAGAAGTTATAGCCCAACTTACTGTTGATCGTCGTTGCGCTCTGCTGCGTATAAAGCGTTCCTACAGGAATTGCGTTTACGTTGTTCAGCACCACCGATTGCGTAGTGCCGTTGTTCATCAACGAGCTGGAGTTGTTGCCGACATAGGAGACCTGTGCCACCGTGTTGTATCTCAACTGCTGTGCCACGCTGAAGCTGTAGTTGTTCGTTATAGGAATCTTGCGATCCGTCGGATCAAGGCCGGTGATAGAGGTGACTGCAGCCAGCGTCTCCGTACCGCCCGCCTGGCCGTAAGTTCCCGGATCCAGCTTGAGAGAGCTGATGCCTGCCAGCGTCGCATTACCGAAGCCGGCCAGCAGAGCGTCACGCATTCCGCGTGATTCCTGGAATGCACCATCCACATCCACTTCAGCATCGTGGAAGCGGTACATGCCGGCACCGCCACGCAGCACTGTCTTGCCGGTACCGAAGACATCCCACGCTACGCCAACGCGCGGCGATGCCCATAACGCTTGTGATCCCGTACCGGAGTTAGGAATGGAATTATCGAGCTTGTGCCAGAGCAGGCCGGGCACAGGGTTTTTAACAATGTCAAATGGTGTGGTGATGGTCGAAGGCGACCACACGGCCGCGCCAATACCGTGCGCGTCCGTCCATGCGCCCAGATGCTGCAGGCGCACGCCATATGTCAGCAGAACGCGCGGGTGGACTTTCCATGTGTCCTGCGCATAGAAATCTGTATCCCAGAAATAAACATTGGTGCGCGGCAGAATGTTTTGCTGGTCAAAGGTCTGAACATGACCCTCGAAGAAATCCGCCAGCCAGTTGCCGCTGTTGAAATGTGTCGTAGGATCATAGGCCGGCGAGCCGTCGGGATAGGTGCCAAGGTAACTATGGAATTGCGTGCCGGCTGGGCCGAAGTAGTAGTTCTGGATGGCGCCATTCGAATTGCCGTTGGTGATGTTTTGATTGTTGGTCACATGCTCGGCAAAGATACCGAACTTGACTGTGTGATGGCCCCAAACCTTGGTCAGATTATCGCCCCCGTTCGGTTGGAACTTCTTGAGCGAAGGGGAGCCGAAGGAAAAGTCGGGCCAAAGGCCCAGCGGTAGTCCGCCCACGGCAGCATATGTGCGAAGTTGCGGATACTGCGTGCTGCCGTTGTTGAATGCGCCCTGGTAGGGATAATTGATTGCCGAGTTTTGGAACGCGCTTAACTGCCGCGGATCGAATGCCTCTGTGAAGTAGGTGAGCGTTCCGAAAAGCTCGTTGGTTAGTGAAGGCGAAAAGACGGTTACATAGTTGGCGGCGGCAGAGTGGACATGAATGTCGTTCAGCACGCCATAGCCCGGTGTGTTTACCGCGCCCAGAATTGAAGAGGCCGAGGGCGAGTAGTAGGGAATCTGCGGCTGGCCCTGCTTGCCCTTCTCATAGTTGTAGCGTGCAAAGAAGCTGTTACGCGGCGTGATGGCATAATCCACGCGGGCCGCGGCCTGGAAGATGTTGTTGTTGACAAGATTTTCGTTAACCCAGTTAAATCCGCTCGTGTCCGTGGCCTTGGTCGGCATCGGCAGCGTGCCATTGATCAGTGCCAATGCGCCGGGATCAAGAAATGACCCAATGTTGCCATTGGTGACCACCGAACCATCATCGCCAACCGTGGGCACGGGTGAAATGTCCGCATATGTGCCGCTGGTGTAATTCGGTCCAAGATAGTTCTGCAGTGAGGTCTGACTGAAGTCGCCCTGGCGCATGGCCTGCGTAGGAACGAGCGCGTGAACAATGGCGCCCGATGCGCTGTTGTAGGCGTAAACGTTGCGCTGTGCATCGTACTCCGCGCCGCCAAAGAAGGTGAGCTTCTTGAGCCCTGGAACAGGGCCGCTGAAGGTACCGCCCGGATATACATAGCGGTCATCTGGCCGTCCGATGTCGTTGAACTTGGCAAGCCAGTCATTGGAATTCAGTTGCGAGGTGCGGGCGTACGTGTAAAGCGAGCCGTGATAACGGGAGGTGCCAGATTTGGTAACTCCGGTGATGATCACGGGACCATTTGACTGATCCGCACCAAAGTTTGAGGTCTGCACCTGCACTTCGCTCACCCAGGAGTCGTTGATGTTCTGCAGGTTTGCGCCGAAGTTGCCAGCGTCTGTCAGGCTGGCGCCATCGAGCTTAAGTGTGATGCCCGCAACCGGCGCGCCGTTTGAGGCATACGGAGTGGCCTGGCCGATCTGCAACTGCGAAAAGTCGGAGGCCGAGTTGGTGGAATCCTGGCTGCGAATGGCAAAGCCGGGAAGAATCTTCTGCAACTCCGTGGCATCGCGGCCCGAGACGGAGAGGCGCTCGATGTCGGCGCTCGAAATAGTAGAAGACAACTGGCCGCTGTCCAGTGGAAGTCCGGCAACGGTATCTGCAACAGTTACGGATTCCGTACTGCCGCCGACTTGCAGATTTATGTCGTTCAGACTGGTGCTGTCGCCGGGGTTCAGGTGAACCGAAGTCCGGATGAAGTTTTTGAAGCCCTTGGCAGCGACGGTCAGGTTGTAGTCACCCGCCGGGAGGCCGGCGAAGGTGAAGTTTCCGGTTCCGTTGGTTGTGGTGGTGCGCTGTGCTGCGCTCAGTACGTCTTCGACACTCACTGCAGCACCCGAAATTGCGGCGCCACTGGGGTCCTGGACAAATCCACTCAGGGTAGCGCTGTTGACCTGTGCCCGTAGACTGGGAACAACCGCGAGCAGAATCGCCAGCATCCCAAGGAACATTGTGCGGGTAATGACCCGGCTGAGGAATTGGCTCCAGCTGTGGAGCTCGTATTGTCTCTTGTGCGTCGTTTTCAAAGCGTGCCTCCCGGCAAAGCATCCATCTTTGCGCATGGAGGGCATGAGAGCCAACCGACGTGAAGATGGAATTTCATGCAACGTGCCCTTATAGGCAGCTGGCAAAAGAGTTGATAAGGTCCTTGCGGATAGTGGGAGGATTTCTTTACTGTAAAGTGCCGCAAGTCATTTATTTTGATCGTCTTTTACCCGTCGAAAGATTCAGTCTTTACCTCATGTAAAGGCGTATAATTCCCTTCGAACGCGAGGTGATGCACGGCATGACGGCTGCAGGGACGCAGGAAAAGGTGGATGCGACGCAGGTGCGTCGACAGCTCGACCGCCTTCTGAGCGACCCGCACTTCAGCCACAGCCGTCGCTTTCCTGACTTTCTGCGGTTCGTGGTGCACCACACGCTGGCCGGCCAGACTGAGACGCTCAAGGAGCGCACGGTCGGCATTGAGGTCTTCGGCAAAGAGGCGGATTACGATACGGGCACGGACCCCATTGTGCGCGTGACGGCGGCGGAAATTCGCAAGCGCATCGCACAGTATTACCAGGAGCCGGGGCGGGAGAGCGAGCTGCGAATCACGCTTCCGTCGGGCAGCTACGTGCCAAAATTCGATTGGCCGACAACGAATTTAGATACGAATGCCACAGCTAAACCCGGCGAAAACTTGCATGGCCAGACTGCTGCCGATGAAGGTCCGCAGGCAGAGGCGCAGATAGATGCCGTGGCCAATGGGACTGATCGGGCGCAGACAATCCGTTTTCGTGTGATCGTCGCGGCACTGATCTGCGTCAGCTTGGCTTTACTGGCCATTGGCGTGAATTTTGCCGTCCATCAGGCGCGCGAATCGGCTTTTAACTTCTTCTGGCGGCCTATATTGAGTTCGCCGGACCCGGTTCTGGTTTGTATTGCGGACCAGCTCCAGTACTCGGAGATTTCGCTGCGCGATGCGGCGAATCCGTCGCATCAAGTGGTGCTGAAGGACTCATTGGTTGCGGCTATCTTCGACGACCTGAATGCCGCCGTGAAGGTTGCGGGGATTCTGCAGGCGGCGGATAAGCGATACAGCCTCAAGAGTGAGGGTGTAACCGGACTTGAAGACCTGCGCGCCGGGCCGACGATTTTCATTGGTGCGTTCGATAACGCCTGGACGCTGCGGCTGACGAATTCGCTGCGGTATCACTTTGCGAATTCGCCGGATATGAGCCAGTTCCGGATTGTGGATTCGACGAATCCAGGCCAGAATCGCTGGGTGGTCGATCGCAATGTGCAGATCGCGACGAATAACTACCGGGACTACGCAATTCTGGCGCGGTTTACCGACGTGAATACCGGCAAAGTGGCGGTGATTGCCGCGGGCATCGGGCGCGGCGGGACGATTGCGGCGGGTGAATTTCTGAGCAACCGCGAGCTTCTTGACCAGTTGCGGCGCGCGGCGCGGGATGCCGGGAACAAGACCAACATGGAAGTGGTAATCAGCACGGAGATTATCGGTGGCGCGCCCGGATCTCCGCGGATGGAAGCTTCGTATTTCTGGTAGAGATTGAAGAGATCCCTGCCGCAATGATCGAGCTTGCCGTCGATGTAGAAATTAAATGGAGTCCGGACGACTGCCAGGTCGTGGTCGATACGGACCTCCGGATCGTGAATGCGTTCTTCGATGTGCGCTAAGCTAACAAAACTTCAGGCACAAATCTTCGCGAACGCCACGTTCTCCTTGCACAAACGGCCGATTGTGCCTGCTACTTCAAAATTCCGCACGACTTTACAGTGCCGCTATCGACAGTAAGAGTGACAGTGGTGTTCAGTGGCACCAGAACGCCACCCAAAGGCGACTGGATCATCACATCGCCAGGATTAACGCAGTCTTTACTGAACCTCACTACTGGAATGAGTCCGAGAGCCGTAATGGCCGCAGTGGCGTTCTTTTGCGGATATGAGAGCAAGTTTGGCACAATTGCACCCCCGGTGGACACGGTGAGTTGGACCGCCGTATTGGGTAACTGAATGATGCCAGCCGCCGGGTTTTGTGCGGTGACTGTACCCGCCTTGGCCGTGCTGAGAATTGTGAGGCCGTTCGCTGCGACAACGTAGCCCGCTGCCGTAATGGATTGCGCCGCATTCGTTTGGTTTGCCCCGACGACATTTGGTATCGCGCGAGCCACACCCTTCATTTCTTCAATCACAAAAGCATGAGCCAGGGTTCCGCTTCCATTACTGTCGGTTGCGTCGATTTTGATTGGATCGCCTGATACATAGTCCACGACCACCTGCAGCCGGAACGACCGTGACGTGCAGTCAGGATAGACCGGAATGTCCTGCAATAGGTAATTCAGCGCATAGTGATGCGCGGGCGTCGTGACTGTGGATTGAATCGGCAGGCTTTGGTAAGTCTTGCAGACAGACGAGTCGTTATTGAGCTGAAACACTTCCAGGTATGAGTTGATAGTCGTCGGTCCCGACCCTTTCACGATGGGAGTCAGGCCTACGTTAGGCCCCCAGTTGTTTTTTGTGCACGCTCCTGTACCGTAGTAGCACGTCGTGACAGTCACTCCTGCCACTGCATCCAGAAAGGCTGCATCTGCCGGAGCTTGCCAGGCTGGAACAACCGTACCGTCGTCGGCAAATACCAACGATTCCATTTTTTGAGTCGACGCATCCTGGCCGAGGTAAGTACAAGCCGAAAATCCGGTTGTATCGCAGGGTGGATTTTGTAACCAGAAGCCCGCATCATCCGTTTGGTCGACGATCAGCCATGTCAGGCTCTCGTGTCCATCCGTGGCCACCGCAGTGAGTGTTGGTGTATCCCCATTCGTGACGAAAAGCTGACAATCATATTGCCCGTCGCTGGGCGCCGTGAACAGCAACGACGGATACAGTGCCAGGATGCCCTGAGACGGATAATTCGCAGCGATAGGCGCGTTATATCCTTCATGATTTTCTGCGGCGCCACCAATATCTCCCACGAAGTTGCCCGACAGCTGGCATCCGACCCGCGCCTCAGCATATGCAATCGTACTCGCGGCACTGCTACTCAGTTCGACGCTACCCATCAATCGCCGAATCTCATTTGCCTTCAAGGTAATGGTCTGATGGATGAGAGTCACTATCCCATCCGCCTCTGTGAATTTGATATCGCCAGGCAAGGGAATCCGCTGCGGAGTGAGTACGGATGTCGGCGCCTGGGCCACTAAGATCCTGGAAAGAAGGAGGGCTGCAAGCGCCGCCAAAAGCCAGGGCTCGGTGAGCCTTGCAAGCACGCTTCGACGATTGCGAAGACGACACGCCTTGAATCCCACACTTCCGATACTCCTGCAATCGGATTGAAGGAAGTCGCAACCGAATAAGTTGAACGTTAACGGAGACACCACAGCATGACAGATGGGATCGCCACTGGAACCGATTTTGATTTGGGTGTCTCCTGCGCTGGTCATAAAAATCCCCACTCGTGAATTTGGAAACGAGGCCCGTGCCCTATGCGGGAAATTGCCCTGTCTATCCTCTTGCGTGAAACGAGACGGGCGAGTGCAATGCGTTACTGAGATTCGTCATAAAGCCTGCCGGAAAGACGACGCGTGAACACAACCGGAAGGCTGAGATCAGTTCGCAGCACAGTCCGTCCGGGTTGTAGCGGCCAATGCGACAATCTGCCATTTGCCGTTTTTCTGGTTGAGATTGAAGAGATCTCTGCCGCAATGATCGAGCTTGCCATCGATGTAGAAATTGAATGGAGCCCAGACGACTGCCAGGTCGTGGTCGATGCGGACCTCCGGATCGTGGATGCGTTCTTCAATGTGTGTGGTCCCCGATGTCGCTACGCGATTGGCCCAGAACTCCACCGTGAGTTGGCTCAGCACGCCACTTTGCACCACGACCAGAACTCCGCCCGGCAGCCAGGGAGCCTTGATGGCGGCAGCATCGCGATGTGCCATTCCATCGAACATGGCTTGTACTGGAACAAGGACAGCCGCTTCGTCTTTTTTGCCAGAGCAGCCGCCGAGCAGGCTAGTCAAGAGGCAGACTTGCAAGACGCAAAGAAGAGATTGTGCCGGGATGCTCCTGAGATATTGCGGCTCTCGCCTTCTAACCATGACTTGTAACTCCCTTCCACATTTTGGAGCAAGGAAGACAGTGCGTTGAATCGTTCCGTTGTCAGAAATGACAACAAGGTCGCTTACCAGCGACCTTGTTGATGCTCGATTTCGTTGGCTTCCGGTTTACGCACGACGCCGTGAATGGCCTGCGCCCCGAAGTGCATCACCGCGGGCCCTGCGAAGACCATAGTAATGTTTGAATTCACGACCGAGTACCGGATGTCATCCCCTCCGGTGATGCAGACCTGAAGCGTCGATGAAGGCGGATTCGTCTCGAATGGGGCGATACTTCCATTTCCTGTCAAGAGGCTGACCGTGTCGTTTAACTGAAAGCCCATCATGGTGGCTGGAGGCATATAGGCAGGGCAGCCACTCATATCCCAGATAATTTTCGTGTTCTTCAACTCAATGTGATGGGTGTGAGGATTCACCAGCGGCTGAGTCGGATCGACGGCGCCCATCGAAGTCTTCCCATAACCAGACATCGTCATATCCGCTGAGAAGTCAGCGGTTTCCCATCCCCGGTGAACGTCCATTGTCCATTGACCGTGCATTTCCCATGGGCTGCCTTTGACGGTCGCATTCAGTGGTGAATAGTCATTGATCAGGCCCGTGAAGTGTAGTGGCCTGCGCTCCTGGGCGAAACCATGAGGGGCTGAAACCAACAAGAGTAAGGTGAGCACGCATAACGCTGAGGTCAGAATTTTGTGTTTCATGATGATCTCCAATTTGAGATTTGTTCGTGATCCATGGACACAGTCGGGTATCTTGCGGGTTAGTTCAAGCAGTAAGGTGCAGACTCGCAGCCGATTCCTCGATTTACCGTCGAATGCAGCCCTTTGCCGTGCCTTCTCAGGGCAGCGGTACAATTCAATTCCCGGTTCATGAGGGTTGCAAACCCACCCCTGGAGAGCGTGATGAGCGAACGAGCACCTGGCATAGCGCCCTCCGAGAGACTGCCTGAAGACCTTCTCGATTCGTGGAAGGAGATCGCGGAATACCTCAGCCGCGATGTGACGACAGTCCAGCGCTGGGAGAAACGGGAGGGGATGCCCGTTCACCGGCACGTGCATGACAGGATGGGCTCGGTCTACGCCTCCCGGGCGGAACTGGATGCGTGGATGCGCAGCCGGAAACTTCGAGCAGCGCAGGAGATTGGAAACAGTGCCATCTTGCCCGACCCTCCGGCACAATCTCCCCTGATAGCGGTATCGACTTCGCGAACAAGGTGGAGGTTGATCTTACCGCTGGCAGCGACGGCAGCGGCCCTGGCGATTGTCGCAAGCTTCTGGCTTTATAAAACGGAATACTTCTGGCGAAGCCCCCTGGCCAACGCACGCTTTCAGACGGTTACGGATTTTGGCGGGTCGGAGCAGGCCGCGACGCTCTCCGGCGACGGTCATTTTGTTGCGTTTCTATCAGACCGGGATGGACCGATGGACGTCTGGGTGACACAAGTGGGCTCGGGTGAATTCCATAACCTGACCCACGGAATGGCTCCTGACCTCGTGAACTCATCCATTCGAACCCTCGGGTTCTCGCCGGATGGCTCCCTGGTCACCTTCTGGGTCCGCAAACAGAACAACTCAGGTAACAGCGACATCAGTGTCTGGGCGGTGCCCACGCTGGGCGGCGAACCGAGAGCATACCTACAGGGCGTGGCCGAGTTTGACTGGTCTCGCGACGGTGCCCGGCTGGCATATCACACGCCGGGTCCCGGAGACCCGCTTTTCGTTTCAGACGGTGGACTGCGATCGGAGAACAAACCCATCTTCACAGCGCCTGCCGGGCTCCACGCTCACTTTCCGTTATGGGCGCCCGATGCAGCATTTATCTACTTTGTTCAGGGCGAACTCCCGGATAAATTGGACATCTGGCGCATCCGCCCTGGCGGTGGAACTCCTGAACGGATCACTTCGCACAATGCGCGGGTGACTTATCCGGTGTTGTTGGATCGGCGCACTCTGGTTTATCTCGCCAGCGATCCCGATGGTTCAGGGCCCTGGCTTTATAGCCTGGACCTCGAACGCCGCATCCCTCACCGGCTTACCTCTGACCTTGAGCGATACACTTCGTTGGCAGTCAGCGCCGATGGTCGACGGCTGGTTACCACGCGCACTGCCGCTGATAGAACACTCTGGCGCATGCACATCGAGGATTCATCGGCAGAGCTATCGGAGGCTGAGCGAATCCCTCTGACCACCAGTCCGGGATTTTCCCCACGACTAGGTCCCAACTATCTTCTGTATGTCTCTGCGACCGGCACCGGCGAGGGCGTCTGGAAGCTGGCCAACGGGACAAGCACTGAGTTGTGGCGCGGTGAGGGAGCGAAGGTCTTTGGCGCTCCGGCCATCTCTGCCGATGGGCGACAAGTCGCATTCTCGGTCCGGCAAAGCGGGCAATCGCTCTTGTACGTAGTGCAGGCGGACGGTACGAATGCGCGAGTGGTGGCTGGTTCGCTGGATCTTCAAGGCAATCCGGCATGGTCACCCGACGGCCAATCGATCACTACGGCCGTGACTGATCAAGGCGTTCCACATCTCTTTCGCATACCAATCGATGGCCGAGCTCCCACTCCCATTGTCCGTGATTACTCAATCGATCCCGCATGGTCGCCCGACGGGCACTTTGTTGTCTACTCGGGCCCTGACATCGGCAGTACATTTTCCCTGAAAGCCTCCACAAATGAGGGCGCACAGCATCCGCTGTCCACGCTGACCATGACTCGCGGGGCTCGACGCGTGGCTTTTCTGCCGGGTGGTCACGCACTCATGCTCCTGCGCGGGGAGATTCAACATAAGAACCTCTGGCTCATCGACCTGGAGACGGGGGCCGAGCGGCAGCTGACTCACCTCGCTCCTGAATCAGACATTCAGGATTTCGACATCTCGCCAGACGGTCATGAAGTTGTCATCGAACGAGTGCAGGAACGTTCGAATCTGGTGTTGCTCGATCTACAGCGACCATAATCCAATATAAATTCGCGATCGATGTGAGGATTCCACCCCTGGCTGCGGAAGCAACGGCGCAGACAGGGGGGATCGGTTTTTAAAAGTTAGAAGCTGTAGCGCAGGGAGAGTTGCAGTCTGCGCCCCTGGGTGAGCAGGGCGGTGTATTGGCCGTAGGTTGCGGGGCCAAAGTACGGGTCGTTGGAGACGCTGGCGGGGTCGAAGCGGACAGAGTTGGTGACGTTGAAGGCTTCGGCGGCGAATTTGATGGTATGGCGCTCGGTGATGGAGAAGGTTTTGGAGATGCCGGTGTCGATGGAGAAGTAGCCGTCGCCGCGATAGGCGTTGCGCTGGCCGCTCTCCGAAGCGTAGGGCGGGCGGACGTCGGCGATGGCCTGTGGCTGGTTCTTGAAGGCGTTGGGTTGTCCGAGGGCGTCATATTTATGGCCGCCGGAGGCTATGGCAGCCGTGCTGACGTTCCAGCTCTGATCGGCCCAGTCGGTGTTCCAGCCGAGGCCGTCGATGGAGCTGAAGGGCAGGCCGCTGGTCCAGTGGGTGAGACCGCTCAAATTCCAGCCGCCGATGAAGAAGTCCGTGAACTTGTTGACCTGGCTGCCAATGAGACGGTTGCGACCGAAAGGCAACTCATCCATGACGTTGACGGAGACCGCGTGGCGGACGTCGTAGTCGGAGACACCGCGGTTGCCTTTGGGATTGTAGACATTGATGATCTGGCTGGAGTAACCGCCGAAGCTGGTGGCGGAGGGACCGCTGCGCTCAGCGTCGGAACCGAGGTCAATGGATTTGGAGAGAGTGTAATAGGCGTCGAACTGAAGGCCATGTATCGCCTGCTGGTGGAGGGCGAACTGCAAGCCGTTGTAGCTGCTGGTGCCCATGGAGGACCAGGTGTAGAGGGAGGAGTACTGCGGATCGAAGTAACGGGTGCAGAGGCCGCCCGGGCTGGGGTTAGTGCAGGGTGTGTCGAGATCGAGGACGAAGAGGGCCGAGGACTCATTACCGCGGAAGCCTGCGTAGGGGCCAGGACTGTTGCCGAAGTAAGTCTGATAGACGGCCTGGGTTGCGGTCATGCCGGTGCCCGCCATCCAGGGGAACATATTCTCCCAATAAGGGATGGGCTTGACATTGGCGATAGGGGTAGAGGCGTCGTTGAGCTGGTCGATCTGCCTCTCGGCGGTGAAGTAATCGGTTCCGCTGACGGGGTCGGTGAGGTTGGTGGGGGTGGCTATGTCGCGCATCTGGAGAAGATGACGTCCGAGGCGGCCGGTGTAGGTGGATTCGACCATGAGGCCCTTATGGAGCTGGAGCTGGTAGCCGAGGTTGAAGGCGTAGGAGTAAGGGCTCTTGAGACTCTGATCGACTCCCCAGGCAAGGGCGAGATTGTCCCCCGGTAGGAGGCTGGTGGAGTCAATGGGCGGGACAATGCTGGTGGGAACGGCGGTTTCCGAGCCGAAGCGGGGAGCGGTGTCAGCGTCGGCTGCGCCAACGGGAGCCTGGTTTGAGGTGGCGATGCCGAATTCGCCGGATTGATCGAAGGAATCGACGATGCCCTGGCCGAAGTGATCGTAATACACTCCGAAGCCGGCACGGATGTTCATCCTGGTAGAGGGCTGCCAGGCGACGGCGAAGCGGGGAGCGAGGTCGGCCTTGTCCATGTTCCAGAAACCGGGCTTGTTGTTGGCGCGCCCGCCTGCGGTAAAGCCAAACTCGGGCTGCACGACCTGGCCCGCGGTGGCGCCTTTCCAGCGGTTGTTGAGCCACTGGCCCATGTTGACGGTGGGAACGACTTCCTGGCCGTTCCGCTCATAGGGCACCTGCAGGAGCGTGTGGCGCAGGCCGAAGGTGAAGGTGAGATTGGGGCGGAGCTTCCAACTGTCCTGGCCGTAGTACTCGGCCTCATTGGTGAGGAAATGGCGGTTTACCCACTGCCCCGGAGGAAGCGGGTCAAGCTGGCCGTTCGTGAGGCTGTTGTTGTAGTACTGCGTGGCGGAGGTGATCATGCCAGTGGCGGCCGCGATGGCGATGTTGTAGGAGGAGTTGGAGGTGACGGTGGGAAAGCCGAAGGCGTCCGGGTCAAGGCTGGAGCCGGTGCCGGCGATGGCGCCGTAGCCGAGCAGCTCGTAGGTGACCTCGGCGTGGTTGAAGAGGGTGGCATCAGCGGAGCGGTTGTTAAGGATGAGGCGGTAATTGGCGCCGAACTGCAGGGTGTGGTTGCCTTTGACCCAGGTGAGATCGTCGGCAAAGTTGTGCGTGGGAACGGAAACGATGGAGGAGGTGTATCCGGTGCCGACGAGGGTATCAATGCCCTGGAAGCTGACATAAGGGCTGGTTGTGCTGCCGCGGTTGGCGTAGCCCTGGCGTACAAAGCCGTAGCGGAAGTTGTTGACCAGAGATGGCGAGAGAGTCCAGGTATCTCCGGCGGCCAGGCCCTTTGAGTTGTCTACGATGCTGTAGTTAGGCGGCGCACCGGGGAACTGGATGGGCCCGGAGGTGTGATCTTCCTGAAAGTTACCGCGGGCGAAGAGATGATGGCGGTCGCCGGGGGTGTAGTCGAGCTTGGCGATGAGGGTGTTGAGGTTGATGGGATTGGGCGAGGCGAAGGTATAGGAGGCGAGGTTGATGCCGTCGCCGGTCTGGACGCCGTTGGGGGCCGGAAGCTGCGCGTAGTAGCTCATCGCGGCGGGATCAACGCCGGGACCGAGTGGACAGGAGCCAAGCGACGAGCAGAGTGGATCCATGCTTGCGATATCCGTCGGCGTGAGGGTGACCGAACCTCCGGAGCTGCTGTAGATGACGTTGCCGGAGCGAAGGCTGTCTGTGGGAACACCGCGGGTCTGCTGCGCGCTTTCAGCGGTATGCTGGCCCTCGTAGGCGACGAAGCCGAAGAGCTTGTCTTTGAGGATGGGCGCGCCGAATGAGCCTCCGAAGGTGTTGCGAAGAAGCTTGCCGGGGATGTTGGGCAGGCCGCTGGAGAGCTCGGCCTGCTTGTTGAACCAGTCATTGGCGACGGTGTTGGTGGGGCGGTAGTACTCGTAGGCGCTGCCGTGGAATTTGTTAGTGCCGCCGCGGGTGACGAGGGCGACCTGTGCGCCGGAGGAGCGGCCGGAGTCAGCGTTGGCGTTGGTGGTGACGACGCGGAATTCTTCTACGGAGTCGCGGGTGGAGCGGAGGACGCCGGAGAAGGCATAGCCCTTGTTCTGGTCGTTATCGTCGAGGCCGTCGAGGGTTACGTTGCTCTGGTCGGAGCGCGCGCCGTCGACTGCGCCGGAGCGGGAGTCTGAATCCTGCTGCTGGGTGGTTTTGTCGCCGAGGAAGAGGACGCCGGCCTGAAGGCTGAGCAGATCAAGGACGTTATTGCCTTCAAAGGGAAGCGACTGAATCTGCTTGGTGTCGAAGGGGGTGCCGATGGTGGCGTCGTTGGTGTTGAGGGCTGAGAGAGTATCGACGACTTCGACGGTTTCCGCGCCGGAAGAGGCGACGCCGAGCTTGAAATCGATGGTACGGGGCTGGTTGACGAGCAGCTCGACGATTTGTTTCTGCGGAGCGAAACCGGGAGCATCGGCCTGCACGGTGTAGGTTCCGGGCGTGATCTGCTCGAAGGCGTACTCCCCGCGATCGCCGGTGATGTGCTCTGACTTGAAGCCGGTGTCGGGGTTGACGATGGAGAGCTTTGCCTTGGAGATCACCGCGCCTGAGGGATCGGTGATGGTGCCGTGCAGGGCGGTGACGGCGGTCTGGGCGACGACCGCCATGGGCGCGGCGACGGCGCAGAGGAATAACAGGAGCGTGCGGTAATGCCTCATATAGATTGCCTCCGAAAGTGATACAAAATGCGACTCCGCTGCGCCCGCTTGCGCGGTGAGCGGCATGGTTTCTGAGATAGCGGTGCGCTCTCCGCGAGCGAGAATTGCGAGGAGTTGGCGCGAAGTTATGAGTGCTGTAATCGTTCGGTCAGCGAAGGGCCAAGCAAGTGATCTTCAGGGAATTGGCTTAATGGGAGGCTGTCAGGCGGGGTATGGTGAACGCATAAAGATAAAGAATTTCGATGGCGGGGAGAAAGACAGCTTTTAGGAGGGAGTTCGTAGTTTGATAGCGAGAGAACGTGCGGAAGTGCTGTCCCAGGTCCGAAAACACGGACCTGGGGCACCCGGAATTGGCGACGATGTGAGGAATTTAGCTGTTGCGCAGGGCGACCATCGGGTTGATGCGGGAGGCGCGGCGCGCGGGTAGATAGCCGGAGAGAACGGCGACGGCGATGAGGGTGAGCGCCATGGCGATAAATGTGGCTGTGTCCCATGGGGAGACGTCAAAGAGCAGCGCGGCGATGAGACGAGCTGCGCCGAGCGAGGCCGCCGTGCCAAGGACAATGCCGACGAGCGCAAGGCGGAGTGTGCCGACGAGAACCTTGCGCTGGACGCGACCGGCGCTGGAGCCAAGAGCCATGCGAATGCCGATCTCCTGCGTCTGTCGTGTAACGGAGTAGGAGATGACGCCGTAGATACCGAGCGCGGCGAGAATCAGGCCGAGCGTGGCGAAGGATACGACGAGCAGCATGAAGAAACGGCGCGGCGAGTTGGCGTGATCGATAAGCGTCTGGATGGGCAGAAACTCGGCATTAGTCTGCTTAGGGTTGAGGTCTTTGAGGACGTGCATGACGCTGGTTGCGAGAGCTGCTGGCGGCAGCGTGGTGCGCAGGACCAACTGTGCCCCGTTGGGACCGGTCTGCATCATGGGGTAGTAGATCTGCCAACCGGTGGGGGCTTCCACGTTGTCGGCGTGGACGTCACCCACGACACCAACGACGCGTGCATGATCGAATTGACCGGCGTTGATGAGGATTTTCCCCACCGCGTCTTCATTGGGCCAGAGGTAGCGGGCCATGCCGGCACTGATGAGCACGACGCCTTCGCCTGCAGGACCGTCGTCCCATGTAAAGTCACGGCCGTGCACTCTCATGCCCATGGCGCGGACGTAGCCGGGAGAGACCACGTAGACGAGCGGACTGTCTGCACCGCGAAAGTCGTCGGGGTTGCGGCCCTGCGGAGTTGGCACTCCCCATGCGCGGTTACGGCCGAGCGGCAGGTAGTCGGAGGTTCCGGCAGCCTCAATGCCGGGAATGGCGGTGACGCGAGAGATGATCTGCTGAAAGATGACGCCGCGCTTCGCGGCGCTCAATGCACCTGTTCTGTCGTTGGGAACGTTGTCGTCGTAATCGACGTTGACGGCGGCGGAGTGCGCTGACTCAAAGCCGAGGTCGAGATTGACGACTTTGAGGAAGCTGCGGAGCAGAAGGCCTGCGCCAACTAACAACATGCAGGCAAGTGCTACCTCTGTAACGACGAGGATGGAACGAACACGCTCGTGTTTGCGGCTCTGGCCGGTTCCAGTGCCGGAATCCTTGATAGCTTCCTGCAGATTGACGCCTGCCATGCGAATACCGGGGAGAAGACCGAAGCAGGCAGCTGTGACGATGGCGATCAGGACGGTCCAGAGGAGGGAGCTCATGTCAATGTGCAGCGTGGCGAGCAGCGGCAAAGCGACGGAGCCCTGATGCGAAAGCCAGAAGAGCAGCGTGCCTGCGAGCACGAGACCGAGTACGGCTCCAGCGGCGGAGAGCATGAGGCTTTCTGTGAGGAGCTGACGGATAATACGCGCGCGGCTTGCGCCGAGAGCGCCGCGCATGGCGAACTCCTTGGAGCGGGCGGAGGCGCGAGCGAGCAGAAGGTTGGAGAGATTGACGCAGGCGATGAGGAGGATGGCTCCGACTGCCGACCAGAGGACGATGAGCGAACGCCGGAGCTTGCCGCTGACGTAGTCCTTGAGTGGGACGGGAACGAGCGAACCTGTGTATTGTCCAAGCGTGTTGGGTATTGATTTGCGGAAGTAGAGCCTGGGCGCGACGATGGCGGCTTCCGCCTTTGCCTGTTCCACGGTGACGCCGGGCTTCATGCGGCCGAGCAATGTGACGATGTTGCCGTAGTTGCGGTCCTGGTCGAGGTTGAGCGGCGTGAAGGCGTCGTACCGCGAGCCGGGCTGGAAGACCGCGCCGAAGTCGAAGCTGGCAGGCAGTACGCCGATGACGGTGGTCTGAGTGCCGCTGATGTCGATGGCTTTACCCACGATGTTGGGGTCGCCATTGAACTGGTGTTTCCACCATCCATTCGAAAGAAGAATGACTGGCGCCGCGCCGTTTCGAGAGTCGGCGGGCGTGAAGAGGCGGCCCATCTGCGGCTGCACGCCGAGAACCTGGAAGAAGTTGGTGATGACGTCGATGCCGGTGGCGGGAATGGGATCGCTCTGGCCGATTTTGAGACTCAGATTGTCAGGGCCGGAGAAGGCGAAGTAGCCGGTGATGTCCTGATAGGAGCGGCTCATGTCGCGGAACTCTTCATAGCCGTCTGAAGAGTAGGTAGCGCAGGACTGGCCGCACTTGGTGGGGGGCGGGGCGATCCAGACAAGCTGATGCGCGTTGGGAAATGGCAGCGGACGCAGGAGCAGCGTGTTTACCACCGAGAAGACGGCGATGTTTGCGCCGATGGCGAGGGCGAGAATGAGCACAGCGACGGTGGTGAAGCCCGCGTCGCGACGGAGAGTGCGGAGAGTGTAACGAATGTCCTGGCCGAGGTCATTCCAGTAATCCACGAGGTGCTTTTTGCGTTCCATTTTGTCTCCCATGTGTACGCCGATTTCTTCGATTTCCTGAACCCGGCCAAATTGGCGGTATGCTTCATGGCGCGCTGCTTCGGGACTCATTCCGTCGGCAATGAGATCGGCGATTTTGGACTCGATGTGAAAGTCGAGCTCATCGCGAACATCTGCTGCGGAATCGTGACCGAAGAAGCGGTCGTAGCGCCGCCAAATGGGCAGTTTGTTTATGGCTTACTACTCCGTAAACGCGAGCTGAGTGGCGCCCAGCACACGAGAGACGGCTTCAGCATACGCCTCCCAGGCGGCGCGCTCCTCATTGAGCTGCTTTTTGCCCGCCGGCGTGAGGCGATAAAACTTGGCCTTGCGGTTGTTTTCCGACAAGCCCCATTCCGAGACGAGAAATTCTTTACTCTCCAGCCGCCAGAGGGCCGGATAGAGAGTGCCTTCTTCGACGAGCAGGACATCCCCACTGTGCTGGCGGATGAAGGATGTGACAGCGTAGCCGTGCTGCGGACCCCAGAAGAGGGCTTTGAGGATGAGTACGTCGAGGGTTCCGCGAAGGAGTTCGAGTTTGGTTTTTTGCATTGGCTCCCCTTTGGTTACTAGGGGAGTGTCGCATGATTCCCCTAGGAATGCAAGGGGAAGTTAAAACTCATTTATTTTTTCTATGGGTTACGATCATCCGCATGGCTGCGAGGGCGGCGGATGCGCCCATTACGAAGATGGAAAGAAGCGCGGAAACGGCAAGAATAGTTCTGGTCTGCCACGCGTGTCCTGCTGCGGTAGGTGGGCACGTCACACCATGCGTTATGGCTTCGATGTTTCTTGCATCTCCGTGATAGCCTTTTTCGCGCCCTCACTGTCCGGCTTAAGCGCCAACGACCGCCGGTAGGCGTCCAGCGATTCCGGGATATGGTTACCCTTCCGCAGAGCTTCCCCGTAACTGTCCCATACGTTCCAGCTTTGTGGGAAAAGCACGGTATTGGTGTGCAGCACATCGATAGCAGCATCCAGATGAATGTCTTCGGGCAGATGATAGTAGTTGTTCGCCCCCATCAGCTCATAGGCCATCGAATTCATCTCGTCTTCTGACAGCTCAACCGTGCCTGCTTCATTGCGCAACGTTGGGAGCAATTGATGCGCAGCGTCCGGGCCATCCTTCAGGAGAGTCTGTACATACAGCCGGGCGGCGCTCTTACGCGGTGCCGCTACGGCTTGCCCATTGAGAATCTTCAGCGCACGGCTAGCGATTTCATGCGCGTTCGAATGGGTATTGTCAAAAACAATCACAGTCTGGTCGCGAGTGAGGTTTCGCAACAGCACACAACTTAGGCCGGTAGCCCCGCCACTGTGATACACCACATGGCCCAATACCGAATCCGGCTCAATTTCCCATCCCAGCCCGAAAACATCCGTCTTCTTCGGTTCTAACCGGGGAACGATCGGCGTGTAGGCAAGCTCCTGCATCAGCTTGCCAAGAAGCAACCCGCGCCTGAACGCTGTGTCGAACTTTAGCAGGTCTCGCATTGTGCTCACATAGTCGCCAAAGCCCGAAAATGCATAACTGTGCCAGTACTGGCGGATATAAGGAACCGTATTGGCCCGCACCGGGGTATCGGAGTAAGGGTGTGCGTAGATGTGCGGGTATGCAAATGTCTTTGAATCAAACTCGTTGTACTGCAGCGGCAATGGAATGAACTTCGTATCATGCATGTCTGCAGGCCGCAGTATGTGTTTCTCAATGTAGTCCGGATAAGGCTCACCACTTACTTTCTCTAATACCAGGGCGAGCACGATGTAATTGATGTTGTCGTAATTTTCCTTGTCGCCCGGAGCATAAAGTAACGGGATGTGACTTGCACTGACGACCGAAAGAAAGTCTGCATTCGTAAACACGCGTTCCTGCGAAGCATGCCAAAGGGGATCGAAATAGGTGTTGTACGACGGAAGACCAGACTTGTGAGAGAGTAGATGCCGCAGCTTGATCTCCCGGTACGGAAACGTCGGCAGATAGTCGGTAACCGGATCGTCTATATGTAGTTTTCCAGCTTGAGCGAGTTGAAGAATGCCCGTAGCGGTCAGGAGCTTGGATATGGAAGCAATCGGAAACTGAACATCTGGAGTGTTCAGCCGGTGGTCTGAAAAATCAGCATATCCAAAGGACTTTTCGTAAACAACTTTGCCACTCTGAGTAATAAGCACGCCGCCATTGAACTGCCAGTTCTCTACCAGGATACGGAAATCCTCATCGAGTGCTGCCTGCTGCCCAAACCCATAGCGTGAGCTGAACAGGGTCAGAAATATAAGTACCGGAAGCCAAGCCAGCCTGCTACTCCCTCGTCGGTGCATGCTCGCAGCAATGCCATAACTGTGCTGCGTACCCCAGGCGAGGGCTTTCAGTGTGTCGCGAAGGCGTTCGAGCTGAAGTTTAGGCATTGTCTCCCCTTTGGTTGCTAGGGGAGTGTCGCATAGGTTCCCCTTGGACTGCAAGGGGAAAGAGATTTTCTTACGCGCGATGCATTTGCGCTATGGCGCTTTCCTGCCCAGCGCTGTGACGTATCCAGGATTGACTCGTTCACCGCTGAAGGTAATCTTCTTCAGAAGATCATCAAACGCTTTCTGCGCATCTTCAGGTGATGGCCGCGTGGCGATGCGTTTTTCGGCATTTCCTGTTCCGCCTGGCATCTTGCTGAGCGCAATGATGGCGTCCCATCCCGCCGGGCGATCGAAGGTCACAACGCTCGATGGAACGTCCATCTTTTTGTACGGCCAGAAGCACCAGCCCACGTGGTTCTCTTCAAGCGTTTTTACAAATGCGGAAATCCATGCGTCGTTGTTCTCGCCTGATTCGCCAAGCCAGATGGGCACCTGCCACTTGTCGCGAAAATCGAGATACTCGCGGATGACGTCCGCGTCCGTCGTCTTTGTCCAGTACTTGTGGAAGGTGTACATGACGTTCGCATCCCACGGTTTGCCGAATACCTTGAAGTTCGTATCCCACTGTGCGCCGCCCAGAATGAGTACGTGATGCTTGTCTACTGCGCGCACGGCGGAGCCAATTCGCTTGTAGAGCGGCTCAAGATCGCTGTTGTATCGCTGCAGTGCGGGAAAATGCGGTATGGGCTCATTGAGAAGGTCATAGCCAAGGACGGTTGGCTCAGCACTGTAATGCCTGGCGATCCCCTGCCAGATCTCGATGGTCTTTTTCTGCGCGGCGGCGTCGAGGTAGAGCCATGGGTAGCCATCACTGTCATCGATATTGGTGCCTGTCTGGCCGCCGGGAGCGCAGTGCAGATCGAGGATGACGTAGATGTGATCCTTCTTTGCCCACTGGACGAGATGGTCCACGAGACGGAATCCTTCGGCTCCATCGCCGTCAAAGAACTTCCAGTGCATGGGCACGCGCACGGAGTTGAAGCCCATTGCCGCGATGCGGTCGATATCCGCTTCTGTGATGTAGTTTTCGCGCCACGTCTTCCAGAAGGTGTCGGCCTTGGATGGACCGATGAGTTCCTGGCTCAGTTGGAGGATTTCGCTTGGGCTTTGCGCACCGTCCTCGAAATGGAACATGTAGCCTTCCGGCTCAAGCCAGTTGCCGAGGTTGGTTCCACGCAGCATCAAAGGTTTGCCTGCCCCGTCTACCAGTTCAGTGCCCTTGGCATGCACAAATCCCGTTTGTCCGTGCAGCACTGTGCAAGCGCACACTGCCGCCAAACTCAGAACACTTAACCATCGCATCCGCATCGCGGATTGAGTATACGGTCGGGCAGGGTGGGTGAGCGCAATCAGAGACTGTAGGGGTACACTTCTGATAGCTGTGATAGATGATCCGCACGCTTGGGTCAGCATCCCGGTGAAGGCGCGCATGGTGCCTGCCGGTCCGCCCAAAGGAGAACAAAAAACGGATGCAACTCGAGGCGAACCAGGCCACGGAAGCCCGTGGCGCAGAGCACTCTTCTATTTACTCCCGCAAGAATCCATATACTGCCGCTGTTCTGATGAACCGCCTGCTGACTGGTCCAGCCTCAGAGAAAGAGACCCGGCATATTGAGGTGTCGCTGGAAGGATCCGGCATTCAATACACTCCGGGAGACTCGTTAGGTGTCCTTCCCGAGAACCGTTCTGACATGGTGCAGGAAGTGCTGCAGCTTCTGAATTTCAGAGGCGACGAGGCTGTGAAGGATTTTTATGGCGGAGCGCTTCAGCTTCGCGAGGCGCTGACATCCTGGCTGGTGCTCGGCAAGATGTCCCACTCCACCGTCAAAGCCTGGTCGAAACTGGCGGACAACGTAGAGCTGGCGGCACTTGTATTGCCGGAAAACAAAGTCCAATTGGAAAGTTATCTCTGGGGGCGGGAGTTCCGCGATTTGCTGGAGCAATTTCCGGCGAAGTTGGAGGATCCTCAGCAGCTTTTCAAAATTCTCCCCCGGCTGGCTCCAAGACTGTATTCGATCTCGTCCAGTCAGGCGCTTCATCCGGCGACTGTACACATGTCGGTGCGCATTGTGCGCTACGAGAGTTATGGGCGAGAGAGGCTTGGAGTCTGTTCAGGACAGCTCGGCGAACGCTCGCCCCTTGGAGCGGCGCTACCTACCTTCATTCATTCCAATCAGCTATTCCGTTTGCCAGAAAATCCGGATGCGCCGGTGATTATGGTGGGGCCGGGCACGGGACTCGCGCCATTCCGGGCGTTCCTGGAACATAAGCAGGCTGGGCTCGGACGCTGGCCGATGTGGCTCTTCTTTGGCGAGCAGCGTGAGCAGCAGGATTTTCTGTATCGGGAAGAAATGTACGCGTGGCTGGAAAACGGCGTGATGCAGCGCCTGGACACCGCATTCTCGCGCGATCAGCAGAAGAAGATCTATGTGCAGGATCGGATTCGCGAGCAGTCCGCACTGCTATGGGAGTGGCTGGAGCGCGGCGCATACTTTTATGTCTGTGGCGATTCCAAGCGGATGGCTCCGGATGTGGAAGCGGCTGTTCTGGAAGCCATTGCTCAGCATAGCGGCAAGGGACCGGAATATGCGGCGGCATTTGTGGCGGACATGAGGAAGCAGAAGCGCTATCTAAGGGACGTGTACTGAGCATTCGCCGGCTGCGATCCCCCATATGTTGGATCGTTGCTGAATGCGGATCATCAGATGAGTATGCTCGAACCTGCACGGCGTCGCGGCCGTCAATACCTCAATCCTGTGCCGACGAAGGTTGGCGGCTTCTCCACCATATTCAAGATAGGGCCGAAATTCTTTTTTGGTACAAAGGCTCGTTCGCCACAAAGCCCGCTTGGCCCATTTCGCACAGATGCTGAGGTCTATTCAACGAGGCCGCATTCGGGGCTGCGGGTCACATGGATGGGGCACTCCACATCGATTCTAGAGATTGACGGTGTGCGTATATTGATCGATCCGGTTTGGGACGAGCGAGCATCCCCAACAACATGGAGCGGACCTAAGCGGTTCTTTCCTGCACCGCTGGGATTGGATGAGATTCCGGACATCGATGCGGTGTTGATATCGCACGATCACTACGATCACCTGGGCGCAGAATCTGTGCGCGCAATGGCAAGCCGACCCGCATTTAGAGAAGCGCAATGGATCACGCCGCTCGGCGTTGGCGCGATCCTCGAGAAGCTTGGAGTACCGGCGGAACATTGCCGGGAGTTGAACTGGATGGACAGCGTGGGCGTGGGTGGGTTGCAGATAACGGCGTTGCCGACGCGACACTTTTCAGGCCGGAGCCTCTTGAACCGCTTCGAGACGCTGTGGGCGTCATTCGCCATCGTTGGCCCGCAACATCGCGTTTATTACGGAGCGGATTCCGGAGAGTGGTCCGGCTTTCGCGAGATCGGAATGCAGTTCGGCCCGTTCGACTTAACCATGCTGGAAATTGGCGCTTCCGATCCATTATGGGCGGATATTCACATGGGTCCGGACGGCGCGGTTCGCAGCTTTCAAGCATTGGGTGGTCATGGTTTGCTCATGCCGATTCATTGGGGATTATTCGATCTCGCTCTGCATTACTGGACACAGCCGATTGAGAGGATTTGGGGCGTTGCGGAGCTGAAGCTCTGGTCTCCGGCTCCCGGCGTCCCTACCGAGGTCGTTAAAGGCGAAGAGCTGCGATCCGAATGGTGGCGCTAAAGCAATGTGTATAGAAAGTTGCACATTACAGTAATGGCGCTCTGCCTAAATGGCCAGGTCAGTCGTATCGCAGATTTGAGATTGGCAGGCCGGGGGTTCGGAGCTTCCAGCTATAATCTCCTTTCGCCGGGACAGGAGATTTGTATTTGACTCATAGAGCTTTTCTGCCTTCGTTCATCGTGCTGTGCGCAGCGCTTATTGGTCCAGGTTTTTCACCCTCGCAAACGCAATCGCGTCCAGCAAGTTCTCCCATACCGCGCATTGAGAAGCGCAATGGTCATTACGCACTCCTGGTAGACGGCGCGCCATATCTGATGCTGGGTGCGCAGATCCATAACTCCAGTGCGTGGCCCGCGATGCTACAGCAAGTCTGGCCGGCCATTGACGATCTCCATGCGAACACCGTGGAAATGCCCATCTATTGGGAGCAGTTTGAGCCTGCACAGGGCCGCTTTGATGATTCCTTATTGCTCACCCTGCTCGCCCAGGCGCGCCAGCATAAGGTGCATCTCGTTCTGCTCTGGTTCGGCACCTGGAAGAACGGCAGCGCGCATTACACGCCAGAGTGGGTGAAGCTCGACAACGCAAAGTATCCACGCGTGATCTGCTCGGATGGCAAAGTCATGGACTCACTTTCGCCTCTGTTTCCCGCTACGCTGGAGGCCGACCGCACTGCATTCAGCGCATTTATGCGGCACCTGAAGGCCGACGATCCGCAGCACACGGTGCTCATGGTCCAGGTAGAGAATGAATCCGGCACTTGGGGCTGCGTGCGCGATTTTTCGCCGACGGCACAGAAGCTGTTCGCGGGCTCTGTTCCAGCAGAACTGCTTGCGGGCCTGCATAAGCAGCCGGGCACCTGGCAAGAGGTTTTTGGCGATGAAGCCGACGTGGCTTTTCACGCATGGTATGTCGCGCATTTTGTCGGGCAGGTGACTGCAGCCGGCAAAGCGCTTGATCCACTCCCCATGTATACGAATGCTGCGCTGAGGCCGGTCGGTCACGCGCGGCCCGGCACATATGAGAGTGGCGGCCCTACCGATAATGTGCTCGACATCTGGAAGATCGCCGCTCCGGCGCTCGATCTGCTCGCTCCGGACATCTACGACCCTGCTTACGACGACTACATGTATTATCTCGATCACTACAGCCGACCTGATAATCCCCTGTTCATTCCGGAGACCGGCAATCAGCGGCCATACGCGCGTTATTTCTTTGCCGCGCTGGGCCACGGCGCCTTCGGTTTTTCTCCCTTTGGCATGGATTTCACCCGAACCCGCAACGAACCGATCGGTGCGACGGAGCTTAATCAAGAGGCGCTGGCCCCGTTCGCATTGAATTATGAGCTGGCGGAGAAGATGGATCGCGAGTTGGCCGCGTTGAATTTCGACGGCAAGCTGCAGGCTGTCTCTGAAAATCCCGCCGAGCATCGCCAGACGCTTGACTTCGGTTCGTGGCAGGCGATTGTTTCATACGGAATGCCACAATTTGGAATGGGCCGTGAGCCCCAGGGAAATCCTCAGCCTGACGGAGGGGCGCTCGTCGGCAAACTCGGCCCAAACGAATTCCTGGTCTCAGCCATCCATGCGCGCGTTGATTTCCGGCCTGCCGAAACCGGCAAGCAACGGCAGTTTGTCCGCGTAGAGCAGGGTTATTACGAACACGGCGTTTGGAAGTTTGAACGGATCTGGAATGGCGATCAGACCGACTACGGCCTCAATTTCACTTCGGCCCACGAGGTACTACGCGTCACTTTAGCGACATATTGAGCACCGATGCATGCAGGTCAACGTGCTCATTTGTGGTCGATTCAACCTCAAATCAGCTGATCGGTATTAGCTGTCCATCAGGCGCAAGCTTGAATAGCGCACCAAGCGTACTCTGCCGTGTGCACAGCGCTCAGTCGTAGCGCTCAGCGACAATTTGCTTTCTATGCCAGCCGTAGCTTGCGAGTTTCTCGCGCACGGAAGTGATCATGTTGCTGAGGCCGCAAACGTAGGCGTTGATGTCGAACTTGAGGTCATTGGGCCGGATTGCGGGATCAACGGGAGCGAGGGGCAGCGCGATGCCGAGTTTGGCGGCACGTTCTTCGATGATTCTGGCGACGTGCTCCTGGACGTGGCCGCGTAGGCCGCTCCATTCTTCTCCGGCGCGGCTGAGCGTGGGAATGTAATGAAAATTGGGGTGTTTGGCAGCCAGAGCTTCTAATTCCTCGCGGTAGTAAAGCTCGGACTCATGGCGGGTGCCGTAGACGCACCAGATTTCCTTGCCTTCGCTGCGATCCTGTCCCGCATCAGGGCCGTTCTCAGGGAAGAGCCACTGTGTGAAGCCGCGAATGGGCGCGATGCCGGTGCCAGTGGAGATCAATATGGAATCGGTAACGGGCTGCTTGAGCACAAAATAGCCGTATGGGCCGTGCATGTCGATGATGGAACCAATGGGTATGTCCGCGAGGAAGTTCGAAAAGAAGCCGCCCTCTGTGCGATTGGCACATAGGTCCAGTATGTTCCCAGAGCGCACATTACCGGATCGGCCGCTGTTGTGGGCGGAGGCGATGGAGTAGGCGCGGGTCTGTTCCTTGCCACTGGGATCGGTGGCAACGAGCGAGACGAACTGGCCTGCCGTAAAGGGGAAATCCACCACGTTATCGACTACAAATTCAAAGTGATAGCACTGGGCGGATTCCGAGATGCACTCTTTGCGTTCGAGCCGTGCGGTATATAGGGTTCGTTCCAAGTCTGTGCTCATTTACAAGACTAGGATAAAGCCCGAAACAAAGGCTCGTCAGCGGCTGGATAACTGGATGGGATTGCCGTCGGGGTCTTTGCCGTCGCAGAGGCAGAAGATTTCGCCCTCGCGGACTTTTCCGAACTTTGCGCCGCGGGCCACGAGGGTTTCGCGGAGTGCGGCAACGTCAGCGGAATGGAAGGCGATCTTGGGGCCTTTGCTTCCGGGCGATGCGGGGCCAGAGTGCAGAGCAATGGATGCGCCGCCGGCGGCGAATTCGCGCCAGCCTTTCTCCTCGGAGATGAGTTTCAAACCGAGAATGCGGCCGTAAAAGTCACTCATGAGGTCCATTTGTGCGGTGAAGAGGATGACGCGCGCCATCTTCATGGGAGGCATTTTGGTGGGTGTATTTGCGGCCATGCGTCGAGGATAGCGCAGAGATTTGGACCGTAGGGGGCTGGTTTTGCCTTGGTTTCAATCGAGATGGCTGATACGATAGACGTTATATGTGCGGGCGGCGTAGTTTCTTTGGCCGGGCGCAGAAGATTTTTGAGGAATGAGGAATTTGCAGTGGCGAATACCACCAAGATTGAAGACAAGGCAGAACGCAAAAAGGTAAAGCGCACGGCGCGCAAGAAGGCTGCTCCGAAGCCGAAGCGGACCACCCCGCGCGGCAGCAATAAACAGAAGGTCAAGCAACTGTCGCGCGGTCAATCGAAGCGCTAGTTTAAGCAGTGGCAGGATTCGCGCCCGGCGGAGTGACTCAGCCGGGCGCGAGGTTTTTGCGGCTCCTTCGCGGCATAAGGAAATCTCCATTTCGGAAGCGGGTACTGGCGTGTATGCTGAATCTTCTCGTAAATGAGAAGGGGAGATGCATCTGGCCAGCCAACTGCTCGCCCGTAAATCCATTGACAAGCTGATCCGGGATTCGGAATCACCGGAGCACGCGCTGAAGAAGACGCTTGGGCCCTGGTCATTGACCGCGCTGGGCATTGGCGCGGTGATCGGCTCGGGAATTTTTACCGTGATCGGCACGGCGATTGCCGGCGAGCAGTTCGACACCTCCAGCATTGTGAACACGCCGCTGGCAGATTACCTGATTCATCACACAGCTTTGGCTGGACGGCCCGGCGCGGGACCGGCGATTGCAGTTTCGCTGATGCTGGTGGCGATCGTGTGTGCGCTGACGGGGCTCTGCTATGCGGAGCTGGCGTCGATGATTCCGATTGCGGGTTCTGCATACACGTACACCTATGCAACGCTGGGCGAGCTGGTGGCGTGGATCATCGGATGGGATCTGATCCTGGAATATGCCGGATCGAATATGACGGTGAGCGTGGGCTTTGCCGCGCACGTGGTGGATCTGCTGGACTGGTTTGGGCTGCACCCTCCGGCTACCTGGATTTCGCCTGCGTATCTACCGGGCGGGTTGCAGGACCTGGCAGGGAATTGGATTTATCAGCCGGGATGGCACTTCGGGTTTAATATTCCGGCCTTTCTGGTGGTGCTGTTTCTTACCGTCATCCTGGTGCGGGGCATTCGCGAATCGGCTTCAACAAACAACATGATGGTGGGCATCAAGCTGATTGCCATCATGATCTTTGTGACTGCGGCGATCCACTTTATTCACCCGACCAACTGGCATCCGTTTATGCCGAATGGGCTGAGCGGAGTGCTGACGGGCGGGTCGATTATTTTCTTCACCTATATTGGGTTCGATTCGGTTTCGACGGCAGCGGAGGAGTGCAAGAGGCCGCAGCGGGATCTGCCGATTGGAATTATTGCCACGCTGATTGTCTGCACGGTGCTGTACGTTGCCGTAGCGGTATGCCTCACAGGGCTTGTGCCGTGGAATTCCATGGTGGGCGATGCGGCGCCGGTGGTGAATGCGCTGAAGAAGCTTTCCGGGCTGCCGGGTGGGCATCCGCTGCACTGGGTGCGGCTGGTAATCCTGGTCGGCGCGCTGATGGGCATGCTGTCCTCGCTGCTGGTGTATCAGCTTGGCCAGTCACGCGTGTGGTTCTCCATGTCGCGCGATGGGTTGCTGCCGAAGGTCTTTTCGGACGTCCACAAGATTTACCGCACGCCTGCGTTTTCTACGTGGGTGGCGGGATTCGTGGTGGCGATTCCTTCAGGACTGTTTGACATCGGCACGCTGGCAGACCTGTCGAACATCGGCACGCTATTCGCGTTTGTGCTGGTATCGATCGGCGTGATCGTGCTGCGGTATCGCGAGCCGGAGCGCCACCGCGGTTTTCGCGTGCCGGGCGGGCCGGTGATTCCGGCGCTGAGCGTAGTTTTCTGCTTCCTGCTGATGTCGGGACTGCCGATTATCACGTGGCTCCGATTTATAGTCTGGCTGGTGATTGGGCTGGTGGTCTACTTCCTTTACAGTCGGCACCGGTCGGAGTTTGCGCGCGCACCGAAGGCGACAGGGTCAAGATAAATCAATAGAAAGCACTCGCCAAGAAACTGAGGAGATTGTGCATGCAGCGAACAAGGTTCGATGTGCAGTGGATGTGTCGATGTGCTCTCGCGGTCCTGCTTGCGGCAACCAGCCTCACGACTGCTACAGCGCAATCAAGCGCGGGCCGCTGGGCTGACGCGAACGACCCGGTGGCAAAGCAACTCATCGAGCTCGAGCGAAAGTGGGCCGTGCTGGAGTGCGAACCAAGCAATGTAGTGGCCGAAGCCGTGGCCGAGGACTTTGTGGGCACAGCGCCGGAGGGCCCGATCTACACCAAGGCCGACCTGATGAAGCGGCATGAGAAACGCGCTGAAGCGAGCGGCTGCAAGCTGCTTGGCGCGCGCGTTCGGTACTATGGGCCTGACATCGCCATCATCTACGGCAGCGAGACCTCAGTGCGTAAAGACTCCAACGGCAAGCCCATCGACCGCGGCCTTACCTGGACTGACACCTGGCTCAAGCGCAATGGCAAATGGCAGATCATCGCCGTACAGGATATGGCGACGCCGAAGCGGTGATCGAGTGCGGGCGATGTCGGGCGCACCCCCTGGCCACTAAACTGAGAAGTAATGGATCGCACGGTACCTCAATCTGATGTGCAAGGCTTCATCCGCAGACTGCCGAAGGCGGAGCTGCATCTGCATCTCGAAGGCACGATTACGCCAGCAACGTTGGTGGAGCTGAGCGTGCGTCAGGATGAAAAGCCGCTGACGCTGGAAGATGCGGAGAAGCTGTATCAGTTCACAGACTTCACCGGATTCATTGAGGCATTCAAAGCCGTGACGCGACTGCTGAGCGGGCCGGAGCACTATGAGCTTGCCGCGTGGCGGATGTGCCAGCGGCTCGCAGAGCAGGGCGTGGTGCATGCCGAGGTGTATATCTCGGTGGGCGTGATTTATATGTGGCGCAACCATGCGCGGGGCGTGTTTGAGCCAATCTTTGAAGGACTGGAACGGGCGCGCGAGCGGTCAGAAAAAGAACTTGGACTCTCTCTCTACTGGATCTTCGACGCCGTGCGGCACTTTACGGTTCCCGAAGCCGAGCGGGTCTTCAAAAAAGCTGCCGCGATGCGCACGCAGTATCCATCGATCATCGGAATTGGCCTGGGCGGCGATGAGCGGCAGCGCGGCTCAGAGCCGTTCCGCGAGATGTACGCCGAAGCGAAGGCTGAAGGGTTGAGGCTTACGAATCATGCGGGCGAGACGACGCCGGCTTCTGCGATCTGGGAGGCGCTGGCGATTGGTTCCGAGCGGATTGGCCATGCCCTGTCCGCACAGGATGACGAGAAACTGACCCTAGAGTTAAAGGACCGGAAGGTTCCGGTGGAGCTGAATCCGACTTCCAATGTGCGGACCGGGAATTGTGCTTCGTTTGCGGCGCATCCTCTGCGAAAGTATTTCGATGAAGGGCTGCTAGTGACGCTGAACTCGGATGATCCGGCGTTTTTTGGCTCGGATCTTGAGAACGAGTATCTGCTGGCGGCGACGGAGCAGGGATTTACGCAGGAGGAATTGCGTCAGCTTGCGGCGAACTCGATTACAGCGAGCTTTCTTCCCAAAGAGGAAAAGAAACGCTGGCTGGACCAGATTCACACAACAGAGTAACGAAAGTGCGCGTCTGCCTGGACTTACGAGCCAATCAAAGGCAAAATGCGCTATTATGCGTGCAAGGGGGCCGTTCCAATTATGTCCAGAGAATCGGAAATACTTTCCATTGTTGAGCCGCACAGCGAGCGCAAAGCGCTGCGCGTGGTGGGATGGTTCTCAGCGGGCATGGCTCTGGCTGGACTGAGCTTCCTGGTCGGCTATGAGTTGCGGTGCCGGTATAAGTTCAACAAGCGGACGCCGTATGACTTTTTCTCCCATGCCGAGGGAGAGCAGCAAACGGCGAATGAGTTTGGGGTCGGTATTTAGCTGCTGCGCGCAGGGCGGACTGCGCCTTCGGCGCCATCTGTAGGCGCATTTGTTAATCCAGCCAAGATAACTCCACATCAGCAACTGCAACATGGATGCTGGAGTGCCAATCAAGAACGAAAAAGGAATAGCAGAGTGCTTGAGATGGGATGGTTTTTGCCAGCTCTTCCGGTATTGTTTGCGGTTCCATTCTGCTGAAACTGAACCATAGTTTCCCGGATGTTTGAACGCAGATTCAAAATCTGGACTCTCGATTATGCAAAACAAAACGCCACGAAAAAGCAATTCTGCTTGCCGGTAGCGGCTTCGATCTTGCGGAGGCATATCGGGCAATCCAACCAGAACCTCAATCTTGAACTTGAGTGTGGCGTGGATGTAATTGTGTGTAATTTCGCTGATAGTGGCGTCGTGGAATCCGTTTGGTAGCGTCTGATCGATGTCTTCTAAAGTCATTCGGTATTTTCCTGATTGCAGCTAAGAATAATCCAAATTGAATAACGGACTACTTTTCCTACCTTCATGTACGCCCACTGATTCTTCGCTTTGCGTTAGGCTGAAATCTTATGGGCCGCATCCGAATCCTCTCTGACCAGGTCGCAAACCAAATTGCCGCGGGCGAAGTTGTAGACCGGCCAGCATCGGTGGTGAAGGAGCTGCTGGAGAATTCGCTGGACGCTGGTGCGACGCGCATTCGAGTTGAAGTGGAAGCCGGCGGGCGCAAGCTGATTCGAATTGCGGATGACGGAATCGGGATGAACCGCGACGATGCGCTGCTGGCCTTTGAGCGCCATGCGACGAGCAAGCTGAGGACGGCGGACGATCTGCTCTCGATTGCGACGCTGGGGTTTCGCGGGGAGGCTCTGCCTTCGATTGCATCGGTTGCGCGGGTGAAGCTCGAGACCAGTGACGATGAGGCAGGAACGCGAATCGAGATTGCCGGCGGGAAGATTCTGCATGTGGAAGATGCGGCCCTGGCGCGCGGGACGACGATCAGCGTCTCAGACCTGTTCTTCAATACGCCGGCGAGGCGGAAATTTCTGCGGGCGGAGGCGACAGAGCTCTCGCATGTGACAGCGCTGGTGACGCATTACGCGCTCGTGCATCCGGAAAAGCATTTTGAGCTGGTTTCGGCGAGTCATACGCTGGTTTCCGCACCGCCGGTGACGCGGACGGCGGAGCGGGTGTACCAGATTTTTGGCAAGGACACGCTTGAGAAGCTGCTTCCGGTGGCTGCGGAGCTGAAACTGGAGCGTGGGGGATTGCCGGAACCGCCGCCGTGGAAGGTGGATCCCGATGAGCCGAAACGCGCCCCGGGACAGTTGCGGCTGACGGGGTTTTATTCCAAGCCGGAGCTACAGAAACTGAATCGGAATTCGATTTATATCTTTATCAATAAGCGGCTTATTCGCGACCGGCTGCTGCTTCATGCGGTGTCAGAGGCGTACCGGAACATTATTCCGCCGACCTCTTTTCCTGTTGTACTGCTTTTTCTGGAGATGCCGCCCGAAGAGGTGGATGTGAATGTGCATCCGGCGAAGACGGAAGTGCGGTTCCGGCAATCGGGCGTGATTCACGATTTTGTGCGGGACAGCCTACGGATGGCGCTGGTGAAAGCGCGGCCTGTAGCGGCGTTTGCGGCTTCGCTGGATGCACCGAATGCGAGCCCATCGCTGATGCCTCCGGCAGAGTCGAGGCTTCCGGGCTCGTCTATTTTGGGTCCTCCACAGCCGGATTCCGAGCCGGTGGGCGCGGCAGAGGCTGAGCCATTTCAACTGACGGAGTTTGAGCTACCTCCGGAGCCAGTGCGGCTGCCGTTTACCTCTCCAGTTCCAGACCTGGCGGGCGGCTTGGCTGCGCTCGCAGAAGCTCTGGTTTCAAACGCAACGGAATCAAATGATTACGCGGTGGCTACAGCGGAGGTGGAAGCGCGGCAGGCGGCGGAGACGCTGAATCATCTGGCGGGGCTGAAGCCTTTGGGGCAACTTAAGGAGTCGTTCATCCTGGCGACTGGGCCGGAAGGGCTTTGGATCATTGATCAGCATGTCGCACACGAGCGGGTTTTATTTGAAAAAATTTTGCGCGAGCGGGCTGTGGAAAACGTGCAGCGCCAGAGGCTGCTCATGCCGCTTCTGGTAGAGCTAAAACCGGCGCAAATGGTTGTATTTGCAGAGATTGCGGCTGAATTGGAGCGGAACGGGTTTGAGGCGGAGCCATTTGGGCCGCAGACGCTGGCGGTGAAAGCCGCGCCGGTGGGTCTGGAAGGCGCGCAGCTGGAGCGGATGCTGCAGCAGGTGATTGAGCAGACGAGTGGAGCAAGCGGCGCGGGCGTAGATACGGAAGTTCACGAAAACGCGCAGAATCATAGCCTTAGCGCGCTCAAGACGCGTATTGCGGCGTCCATTGCATGCCATGCTGCGATTAAGGTGAATACGCCACTTGACCCGGCGATAATTGAGTGGCTATTGTTGGAGTTGGCCAGGACAGAACACCCAACCAGCTGCCCACATGGACGTCCAATCGCTTTGTTGTATTCTTGGAGAGAGATCCAGCGGGCCTTCCACCGTATTTGACAGGTAATAGGAAGGCGGCAGCCCACCCCCAGGGGGCGGGACTGCCCGGCGAGAACGCCAGCCTTGGAAAAGAGGTTCTTCTTTGACATCGGAGCAATTGGAAGCAGCGCGCGCCGAACGGATGCGCCAAAATGGAATTGGGGCCCTTACTTTGGAGGATGCCCGGACGTGGATTGAAGAGACGGGCTTGTGTCTCTTTTTGCCGCGGAAACAGTCGACCCCTTCGCTTGCACCTTCGTTTGTGGAGGCGGTAGCTGGGGAGAGGAGTTCGGCACCGGGCCCAAAACAGATTGCGCTGGCTGAGGAATTGCTGGTGCGACTCGAGCTGGACAATGTGGCGGTTCGACTGAACCTGCTAGGCCAGCCGGGCGAACAGCCGGATTATATTGTGGCAACGTGGGTGCTTCCCTATGTGTATGCACTCCGCGGCGATCGTGACTGGCGCAGGGTTCCGCAGTTGACGGGATCGCGTCAGGTTTCTCCGCTGGCCATTCAGGCTTACAAGCGCCTTGAGCAGGGCGAAGCAAATATCTCCGAATTAAAAACGATTCTCGGCCAGGGCGTGACCGAGGTGGCGGTGCTGCGCGCCATTACAGAGCTGTGGCAGCAACTGCGCATTATTCCCGTAATTGCGGCGCCGGGCAAGGCTGCAAAATGGCAGCTTCTGCGGGTGCGTTTCCAGAAGGCGATTGCCGAGGGAGCCTCAACTTCGCAGGTAACGGCGATTTCAGTATTGGCATCGATCTTCCTGCAGGCTGTGATTGCCGCCAGCATGGAAGAGGTGGAGCTGTTCCTGGCGGCGCTGACAGCGCGGAGCAAAATCCGTGAAGTCCTGCGCGGACTGGTGGCGACGCGGCAGGTGCATACGCTGTCGATGGGACATGCGCCTCATTTCTACGTGGCAGGAACGCTGCCGGAATTTAGTGTGGCTCCGCAGATCTACGCCAGCGCGACGCTGGGCGGATATGGCTACGGTGCATCCGGTTATTCCGGCAGCTATGGAAACGGATACAGGTCCGGCGGCGGCGGGTACTATGGCCGCGAGGAAGAGCTGGAAGACAGCCACGTGGAACCGGTAGAGACGGTTTCCGCCGGGCGCGAGGAAGAGAGTGCTGTCCGCAACGGCGGCGCGAAGAACAAGAACGGCGCGCGTCCGCACTTCAGCCGGAATGGGCACGGTTCATCCGGCCATGGAGCTGCACACGCAGCAGGAACGCGCAAGCCCGGAGCGACGACCAGCAGAGCCCGGTCGGCGGAAAGCCGCCCGGCAAAAAGCGCTGGAAGCAAGACCGCGAGCAGCAATGGGCATGTGCGGAGCGGCAGCAGCCGTCCGGCGAGCAGCAACAGGCCAGGAAGCAGCAGACCTGGAAGCAGCAGGACGACTACTTCGGCGAAACCGGCTTCCGCGGTGCGCCGTGGCGGGCTGAGCCGCACTGCAGCAGGAGCCGCGGGCCCGAGGCGGAAACCGGCGCTGGCTGGTAGCAGCTTCCGTGGCAAGCAGGGGACCAAGAAGCGCGGATGAGCACGGAGTTTCATTCAGAACACTCGTCTGCATCTGCTCCAAAGATCATCGTTGCGATTGACGGCCCCGCAGGGGCCGGCAAGAGCACGATTGCGCGCCATCTCGCGCGGCACTTCGGGCTGCTCAATCTGGAAACCGGGGCGATGTATCGCGCGTTTGCGCTTAAGGCGCTGCGTGCGGCACTCTCTCTGGATGAAAGCAGCGCTTTAGAGCGACTTGCCGGAGAAACCATCATTCATCTTGTGCCTACATCGGGGGAGAATCGCGTCTTTCTCGACGGCGAGGATGTGACCGGGGAGCTGCGAAATGCGGCTGTGACGGATGCGGCCTCGCGCGTGAGCGTGTTTCCTGTGATCCGGGCATGGATGGTGCGTCTGCAGCAGCAGATGGGCTCTGCCGGCGGCGTGGTGATGGAAGGCCGCGATATTGGAACGGTGGTTTTTCCGCACGCGGACGTGAAGATTTTTCTGGATGCCGCGCCCGAGGTGCGGGGAATGCGGCGATTCGAGCAGATGGGCGCGCATACCGAACGGCAGCCGGATGAAGTGATTCTGGAGTTGCGCGAACGCGATAAACGCGATCGGAATCGCGCGGATTCACCGCTGAAGCCGGCTGAGGATGCGGTTGTGCTGGACTCGACCGATATGACGCTGGCTGAGGCAGTGAAGGTGGCGGAGCGGCTTGTCGAGGCCCGTCTGGCCTGAAGAGTGTTTTTCAAAAAAAGCGCATTTAACAATGGGGCGGAGTAAGTTTGCCATGTGGATTTTTAGAAATAATTTACTAAATCGACTATCAACTGTGTCACTCTAGGGGTACTTCCCCTTTTGGGATTCTGGCCTTGAGCCGACCATATTTCAGACAAAACTAGAATAAAGACTAACAATGAGCTTTTGGCCAGACTTCGCTGCGCGTCGTTTCTAAGCTCGAATCGCCGAACGGAAAGTATGGGAGTGTTGGTATGTCGTTGCCTGTGTGTCGAAGCTGTGGGTCCCAGGAGTTTCGCATTTCACATCTCCGCCGAGCGGATCTAAGCAGATTGCTGGTTCTGCGTTATCCGATTCGCTGCAAGATCTGTAAGGAACGGGATTTTACCTATCTGGGAACGGCGCTTTCTTTGCGTCACAAGCGCAAAAAGAAGAATCACGTTATTGCTCAGAACGGACATGCCTGATCTAATTTCCTTCCGCTTTCATATCTCTTCTTTCTCATTTGCACTGACTACCTGTTGGGTGCTCTGCCGGAAAAGTACGATAGGCTCTTAACAGAGCGATGGAAATTACCTGTAGCCGCTGTCATCAAGCCATCCCCGCGGATGGCTTATATTGTCCCTCCTGTGGACTCCCTCAGCTGGTGTATTCCAGTGAAGAAGGAGCTGTGCCTTCGCAGGTGAACCAATGGGACACGGTGCTGCACGAGCCGGGCGCTGTGGAATGGAAGCCGGCGCTGCGCGTGGCTCTCCTGCTGGCGATTCCGGCGGGGTTGATTTTCGGAACATCCTTCCTGGGACTTCTGGGACTGGTTTGGATTGCTGCCGCGGCTGCGTGGGTCGTGTTGCTGTATGTGCGCAGGCAGCGCGCTGCGAAGCGTCCAGTGCTGTTGACGACCGGCGCAGGTGCGCGCATCGGGCTGGTGACAGGGCTTATTACGGGATGGATTGCCTTTGCTTCGATGGGAACCTATCTCTATCTCGAACGTTTTGCTTTTCATCAGGGCAAGGACTTCGACGATTTCTGGCAGACATTTGTGGCGCAAACCTCCCTGCAATGGCAGCAGGCAAGCGCGGCCAGTCAGGATCCCCAGACGACAGGTGCGGTCTTCAAGTCATTGACAGCATGGTTGCTTTCTGCGGAAGGACGAGCGGGGTCTACGATTGGCGGCCTGATGCTGATTGAGTTCATGCTGGTGGGCCTGGCCGTGGCGGGCGGTGCGCTGGGCGCGAAGCTGATGATGAGGACACAGGCGAGGAACTAAGGACGAAGATGTTTTCTCGTTCCTGGCACTTTGCTTTACTTGTCCCACCCCTGCCTCGTATCATCCGTCGAGAAGCGGAACAACGAGAATACCCCGATGAGTGAAGCTACTGAGAAAACTTCCCTGCGCGTGAAGGGCAGGCTGATGTCCGCCTCGGAGATCGAGCGCACGCTGGTGCGCCTGGCGCACGAGATTGTCGAGAAGAGCCAGGGCGGCGAAGGCATGGTGCTGATCGGCATCAAGCGCCGTGGCGTGCCGCTGGCGGAGCGCCTGGGCAAGCTGATTTCGACGATCGAGAAGACGCCTGTGCCGACGGGCGTGCTGGACATTCAGTTCTATCGCGACGATCTTTCGACTGCCGGACTGAAGCCGGTTGTGACCGTGGGCGCTCTGGGCGTGGACATTGTGGGCAAAGATGTCATTTTGTGCGACGACGTGCTGTACACCGGACGCACGATTCGCGCAGCTCTGGATGCGCTCTTCGATCATGGACGGCCGCGGCGTGTACAGCTGGCCGTGCTGATTGATCGCGGCCACCGCGAACTGCCCATTGAAGCGACCTATGTGGGCAGGACTATCCCGACGAGCAGCCGGGAGATTATCGAGGTAAAGTTTCAAGAAGTCGATACGGACGAGCAGGTTTTGTTAGTTGAGCGAATTGATTGAAGAATGTTCACCGCGTTTATCCAGAAGCTTGGCTCAAAGCAAAAAGCTAAGAGCTGATAGCTAAGAGCTAGAAGCTAACATGACAGCTGTACGCCGCAAGTCGAATACTCCGCCTGTTTCCGCATCCCCTTTTCCTTACAATCCTGGTTCGCTGCTCTCGGTCAACGATCTCTCGCTCGATGAGCTGAACCACATTCTTGAGCGAGCGACGGCGCTTGAAAAACAGGACCCGCTGACGCGCGACCGCATACTGATCAAGCGCCGCGTGGCGCTCCTGTTCTACGAGGCTTCCACTCGGACAAGAACCAGCTTTGAGCTGGCGGCCAAGGCTCTGGGCGCGGATACGGCGCTGGTGTCGAATCTTTCCTCAAGCATTGAGAAGGGCGAGAGCCTGAAGGATACGGGGCTGAACCTGCGGGCACTGGGCGCGGAGGCAATTATCCTTCGGCACAGCTTGTCGGGCGGGGCGTGGTTGCTGGAAGAGTCGACGCGGCTGCCGGTGCTCAATGCCGGCGATGGGATGCATGAGCATCCCACGCAGGCGCTGCTCGATCTGCGGACGATTCTGGCACACCTGGTTCCGAATAGCGGGAAATCCGTCGGGAAGAAGGTGGGGCCAATCGCCGGACCGGAGACGCTTGCCGGCGTAACAGTAACCATTACGGGCGACATTCTGCACAGCCGCGTGGCGCGGTCGAATATGCTGCTACTGCCGCGACTGGGCGCGCAGGTGTTGCTATGCGGCCCAAAGGAGCTGTTGCCGGAGATTGCTGTGGCGGAAACACCGGGTGTGAGAATTGAGCGGGATTTTGAGGCGGCGCTGAGCCGCTCGCGGGTGGCAATGATGCTGCGCATTCAGGCGGAGCGGCTGGCCGGCTTACAGCTTGATCTCGACGAGTATAAAGCGGGGTATCAACTGACCGGCGAGCGCCTCGCGCGGTTAGCGCCTAAGGCTGTCGTGATGCATCCGGGGCCGATCATTCGCGGCCTGGAGATTACGGGCGGCGTGGCGGATGGGCCGCAGTCCGCGATTCTGGAGCAGGTGACGCACGGACTGGCGATTCGCATGGCGGTGATTGAACGCGCGCTTGGCGCAGGCAGAACGGAGAAGCGCGTATGAGTCCGACGAGTGCGATTGCCATCAAGGGCGGCCATCTGATCGATCCAGGCACGGGAATCGATGCGCCGAAGGACATTCTGCTGAAGGATGGCCGGGTTGCGGAAGTAGCCGCGCCGGGAAAATTGAAGCAGGCAGCAGGCGCGCAGATTCTGGACGCAAAGGGGCTGGTGGTTGCGCCGGGCCTGATCGACATTCACGTGCATCTGCGAGAGCCGGGCCAGGGTTACAAAGAGACGATTGCGACAGGGACGGCGGCGGCGGCCGCGGGTGGATTTACGGCTGTGGCGGCGATGCCCAATACGATTCCCGTGAATGACTCGCCGGAGATTACGCGGTGGATGCAGTCGCCCGAGCGCGGCGCCAGCGTGCGTGTATTCCCCATTGGTGCGGCAACGCGCGGATCGAAGGGCGAGACGCTGAATGACTTTGCCGCGCTGAAGGCTGCGGGGTGCGTTGCCGTGACCGATGACGGGCATCCGATTCTGAAGGACAGCGTGATGCGCGATACGCTGGCCGCAGCGAGCCGCGTGGGGCTGAGCGTAATTCAGCATGCGGAAGATACGCGGATGACTGTGGGCGCAAGCATGAATGTGGGGCCTGTGGCGTTTCGGCTGGGACTGCGAGGAATGCCCGTGGAGGCCGAGTCAGGGCTGGTGGAGCGCGACATCCGGCTCGTGCAGGATCTGCGCTCAGACAAGGTGCACCTGCATGTGGCGCATACCTCAACGTCAAAGGCGATTGAGGCAGTGCGGCAGGCGCGGCGGAACGGGTTGCGAGTGACATGCGAGGTGGCTCCGCACCATTTTCTGCTGACGGATGAGCATGTGGGCCACTACGACACGCACTGCAAGATGAATCCGCCGCTGCGAAGTGCAGCGGACCGCGACGCGATGCTGGAAGCGATTATGGACGGCGTGGTGGACGCGATTGCCACCGATCATGCGCCGCATGCAAGCCACGAGAAGGAAGTTGAGTTTGAGCGCGCTCCGAATGGGATTACGGGCCTGGAGACTGCGCTGGGACTATGCCTGGCATGGCTGCATCGTGAGGCGAAGATGCCGTTGGGACGGGTGCTGAGCCTGCTGAGCGCACAGCCTGCGGCGGTGCTGGGGCTGAGAGGGCGCGGAACGCTGGCCGTGGGCAGCTTTGCTGATGTGATTGTCTTTGACCCAAATGTAGAGTGGGTGTACCGGGCGGCGGAGGGCAAGTCGAAGTCGCGGAACACGCCGTTTGATGGCTGGACGATGCTGGGCAAAGTGCGCTGGACGGTGAGCGAGGGGCGCGTGGTGTACGGCAATTAAGCCGGCGCAAAAGAATAATTTGCGGCAAGGGCGAATCCAAACTACTATGGGTCCGGAAATACGTGAGGGAATCTATGCGGTTCGCACGCAACGCACGCAAAATGCTCGCCCAGTCCCTACTGGGCACGATGATGGCTGGCGGCATGGGGATCGCACAGGGGCCGCCGCCTAATAAGCCTGGCTCACCTTCCCAGGGGCCGAGCAAACCATCGCGCCCGCCGTCTCAGGGACCAAGCCGGCCACCGAATTCATCGAAACCGCCTGGCCAGCCGGGCAGACCACCAGGACAACCCGGTAAACCACCCGGACAGCCGGGTAGACCGCCCACGCAGCCTGGCAGACCACCGGCACAAGGGCCGAATCGGCCTCCGAAACCGGGGCCATCCCGCCCGCCCGGTCCACCGCCTGGGCATGGTGGCCCGTCGAGACCGCCCGGACCGCCGCCACGTCCACGTCCGCCGGGTCCAGGTCCGTCGCGCCCTCCGGGCCCGCCACATCAGTGGCATCCACCCAGGCCACCAGGAGGGGGTGGAGGATATATTCGCCATGACAACTGGCGCAGAGGATACCGCCTGCCGCCTGACTACTGGCGGAGGGGCATGGTGATCAACGATTGGCACCACTACCACTTGGTTCAACCGCCGTATGGGTATGAGTGGCGCTATATTGATGGGAACTTTGTGCTGGCCGCAGTTGCTACCGGGATCATTTCCTCGATCATTGCAGCGGCGATGCAATAAGCTGCACAGCTCAAAACGGAAACAAAATCCCGGTGGCCCGAAAAGGCTGCCGGGGTTTTTGTTTTGTGGGTGCAGGCTAAGTGCCCGCGAATCCCGAGGATACAACTTGCGCTCTTCCTAATGTGGAAGGTTGTGCCGGCGGAAAAATCCAGAGGGGCAACACGGACGCAATCCTGAGAATCAAATGGTCCTGGAAGTACTTAGATTATTCGAGGAGAATCTATGCACCGTATTCAGAGACTCGCCGCTATCCCATTGCTGGGCATAGCACTTATGGGAACGAACGTAGTCCTTGCTCAAGACCATCACGACAACGGTCATTATGTTCACCATGCTGAGTGGAAGAAGGGATACCACATGAAGCAGGAGGACTGGGGCCGCGGAGACCACATCGACAATTGGAAACAGTACAAGCTGCGCCAGCCGCCGAACGGTTACGAATGGCGTCGTGTGGACGGCAACTTCGTGTTGGGCGAGTCATCCAGCGGCGTGGTTGCGTCGGTAGTCATAGCTCACTAAACGCACAGGGTTGAACCTGGCGTAAAAAAGCGATTGCGGGTAGTCCCGTCAGCCGCTTTACTCAACGTTACTTTCGTGCAAAAGTGCCCTCAGAAAGTTTGCATAGAATAAAGTCCATCTATGCCACACTCATAATCAGACCTAAAACAAGGCCCGAATCCAAGGATTCGGGCCTTCATGTTTTTCTGCCGCAAAGATTCTCCGCCAGGAAGACAGGTTGGACTTCAAAAGTGGTATTTTCACCGGGTTTTGACCGCATTTTCGCAGCTTTTTTCTAAGCATAAAATTGGTATAAACTATATAAAAATGAATAACTTGCGCCGGGTGAGAAAAAGAAAAAGCAAAATTTTTCCCCCGTACAGATTCTGTAAATCTGTAATTCTTTAAGTCTCATGAAAGCTTAAGTCTATGAAAAAGAAACGGATAGCGAGATCGCGCATCCGTTCTTCTCAACAGATTCGGTAAATTGGCAAATCGTTGCCGTGCCGGAAGTTAACCCTTGCGCCGGTAAAGGATCTGGAACTCGAAGCCGGGATTGGCGGGAAAGAGATTGGCAATGTGGCGGAGGCGCTCCGCGAGGGCGGGAGCGGCGAGAAGCGGGTACTCGCGCTCACGCAGGTCGTGGTAGTCGAAATCCACCGCGAGAGCAAGCATGTAGATGGCGAGCGCGTCTGAGAATGTGGCCTCGGCGTACTGGCTGCGGGCTTGCTCGTCTGTCATCGGCTTGCTGTCACGGGACCGCTTGTGATCGTCGTTCGGCAGCCTGGAAGCGAGCCCGGAGTTGAGCGCACGGCGGCGGGATTCCCATGCGTCCACGCTGGTTTCTCCCCGAACCTGAGCCTGGGCCTGCGACCAGACGAGATCGCCGAAGCTGCCGGGGACGCCCGCGGCGTCGACAAAATTGTGCGCGATATTGATGAAGAATTCAAAGGCGAGGCCGAAGCGGTCTTCGACGAGACGCGTAGAGAGAAAGACAGCATCCGTTGTGCCTAAGCTGGCGTTGCGATGGCAGACGGCACGGTCGCCGAGATCGACAGTGTAACCGGGAGCGATGAGGGTTTCGCCAGTGTCTGCAATGGCAAGCGGCACAAAGTAATAGGTGCGGCGCGCGAGAGCGTCGGACATGGAGGCGGGAACGGCGCTGACGAGGCGTTCGAGATCCGATTCGGGAAGACGGGTCTCCCCCCATGAGGTGTAACGGATGCCATTCGAAGCAGTGGAGACGCTGGCTTGCGAAGCCACTTTCTCCGCCTGCCATAATTCGATCTGAGCGCTCGATGTCATACAGAACTTGTATTCTAGATGAGTGACCCTATGACGGCGATACAACAGACAGAATTTCGGCAACCCGGTAGTGAAAAGGGCGAGTCAGGAAAGATTTTTGGATTTCCGCTCAAGGGCTTTGGGCTTTTCAGCAGTCTGCTGCTCTCGTTTGCTTCCGCAATCATCACCTTTTGCTTGACGACGATGGTGGCGATCTTTTCGCTGCTGGTGTGGCGGATGGCAGGGCATGCGGGAGTGGATTTTGCGATGAGCTACCGCGATGTGGGCTTTCCCGCGTCGATGGGGGTGCTGGCACTGGCGCTGCCGTTTTTTCTCACGCTCTGGGTTCGAGCCAAGTTCTTAAAGTAGAGGCAATGCGATGCCTGTCTATTCGATTTCAAAAGATGATCTCGAGCTTGCGAGCACAAATGGCGGCGAGCCGATTCGCAACTGGTGCGCCGCGCTTGAGGCCGGGCAGGTCGTGTATTTTCCCCAGACGCCGGTAGCGATCCCCGAAGGCGACCTCAAGACGCTGCTCACCGGTGAGCAGACCGACAGCCGGCTGCATAAAAACATCGCGTACAAGCCGAACCGAGATGAATTGACTGGCGTGGATGAGAAAACTTCGCCGCCGGAGGCTGTCCGGGAGCTGCACGCGATTATGCGGCGCTATTCAGCGAGCGTGGAAGAGTTTCTGATGCGGTTCCTTGCGCCATATCAGCGCAGATGGACACTCGATTACGCGAGCTACCGGCCAATTGAAGAACAGGGACGCGATCTGAGCGTGCGGAAGCGGAACGACCTACTACATACGGACGCGTTTCCGACTCGGCCGACAAAGGGTTGGCGAATTCTCCGCTTCTTTCACAACATTCACCCCACGCGGACACGGGACTGGGTGACGGGCGAGCCGTTTGCAAAGATCGTGGGACAGTTTGCGCCGGCAAAGATTGCGGTTCCGCAGCCTGATAGTGGTTTGGCGCGTGCAGGCAAACAGATCGCGCAGGCAGTAGGGCTGGACAAAGCCGTTCCGCAGTGGAAGCGCACCCCATACGACGAGTTCATGATGCAACTGCACAACACCATGAAGGAAGATGCAGCTTTTCAGGCCGGCTGCGTACGAGAGGAAGTGCGCTTCGCACCTGGCTCAAGCTGGATGGTGTACACGGAGACGGTGCCGCATGCGGTGCTTGCCGGGCAATATGCGCTGGAGCAGACGTTCCTGGTGGATCCGGCAGCGATGGTGACGCCGGAGTCCGCGCCCGTAGCGGTGCTTGAAAAGATGGCCGGCGCAAGGCTGGTTTAAGCGGTGGGAGCCAATTTTCTCGAGTTCTAGGAAAGAGGAGCGACGCATACCCTGATGTATGCGAGCGACAAGTGACAACGAAATCGGAAAATTGGCCCCGCCACAAAATGGCTCGGCCCCGTCAGGGATATACCTGAGCGGGGCCGATCATGAACAGCAAGAGGACTCATAAGCCGAATTCTGTTTATGCGGTCATTCCTCTAGGCGAAGCGTTACCGCTTACGCTCATCAGCGACCTACCCGGAGGTTTCGGCAATTGCTCAAGCCGCCTTGCCGCATCGGGCCGATACGGAGCGCGCCGTGGCTCTTTTAGCGCGCTTTCCTCCCTATTTGGTCTTGCTCCGTGTGGGGTTTACCCTGCCTGCCGCGTTACCGTGACAGCGGTGCGCTCTTACCGCACCTTTTCACCCTTACCTGACTGGCCGCGAGGCCACTCAGGCGGTATCTTCTCTGTGGCACTGGCCGTCCACGGGCCTTGACGCCCGCGTCCCGGACGTTATCCGGCACACTGCCCTGCGGAGTTCGGACTTTCCTCCCCCGAAGTCATGCTTTCGCATTTCTTCGGCAGCGACCGCCCGGTCCTCCTGCCAGTGCTAGTGTACCGGAAAGCAGGGATCGGGAGTCAGGCAGCAGTGGATTCTCGCGATACTTCCGGATTGCGTGCTGATACGTCCAATGCTTATCCGTATGCGTAATTGCCGGAGGTGTGGTTCGCCCCACCGCAGGCAGTCCGATACAATGGTTTCATTCGGCTAGTGAGCAGAAATAAGAGAGATTTTTTGAGAATGCTGGAGCAGGCGCACGTGAGAGGTACGATTGGCCGCGGTCTGCGGCTTATGTTGGTGGGGTCATTGAGCGTGATGGGGAGCGTGGCGCTCGCCGCGACGGATTCCCCTGCCACACAGACGAGGCTTGAGGCCCACACGCGTATCGAGAGCCGCAATGGGAGCAATCTCACGCAGGGAGTCTTTACGGTCTCCGTCACGGGAGAGGACGGCAAGGCAGCTGCGGGCACGGTTACGCTGGAGGACGGCGGTAAGCCGCTGGCCGGCACGGCGCTGAATGCCGCAGGGCAGGCAGAGATCACACTGGATCTGGCTGCGGGCACGCATACGCTGCGCGCCATTTACGCAGGCGACACGGCTCATGCGGGATCGAACTCCGCGACCGCGCAGGTGACGGCAGAGGCTACCGGAACACCGGATTTCCAGGTGGCGCTGAATCCGGCCTCCATGACGCTGACGCAGGGACAGAGCGGAAGCTCGGTTGTATCGCTGACGCCGGTGGATGCGAGTGCATTGACCGGTCCGATGTTTGTGACGCTCTCCTGCTCGGGCTTTCCTGACCAGTCCTCTTGTACGTTTACGCCGCAGAATGTGGAGATTCAGCCGAATACGACGGCGGCGGTGACGAGCGATATGGTGGTAGCCACGCAGGCTACGGGAAAGCGTGGAGCAATGCTGCAACGCAGCAATAGCATGGCGCTGGCGATTCTGCTGCCTGGTGCTGCGGGGTTGGTGGGACTGGCATTTGGAGCACGCAAGCGCGGCTGGGCACGGCTGATGCTGATTGCGCTGGTGGGCGTGGCGACTTCTCTGGGTATGTCGGCTTGCTCGCCGCTTTACAACTACTACAATCACGGGCCGAACCCTAACCTGCCCACACCGGCGGGGACCTATCAGTTGCTGGTAACGGCACAGTCGAGCAATGGCGTTTCGGCGACAACACATTCAACACAGTTTGCGCTGACGGTGAATACGCTAGCGAACTGACTCTCGTGAACTAGAAGAAAAAGCCGCGCATCGTGCGCGGCTTTTTTGTTGTGATTGAGGGTCAGATTCGACGCAGTGTGAAGCGCTGAACTAGACTTCTTCTGCAATGAACAAAGCGATTTATTGGGGGCTTTTTCTGGCGCTGGCAGAGTCGGCGGCTGCACGGGGATAACTCGGCGCGATTCTCTGCGCCGGATATTGATTTGAAGCCCGGCGACACGATTACCATCGAAGGTGTGCCGGATAAAGGCGACCCGGCGGCATTGGATTACATCGAGCTGATGCCGGTACAGTAACTTATTCTGAATGTTCCTGCACGAATTTCTGAATTTTAGGAGAGCTATGTCTTTCTCACGCCGCCGTTTTCTCTCGACTACCGCCGGAGCTGCCTTTGCTTCTTCTGCCGCACCGCTCGCATTGGCTCATGCTGAATCGAGCATGGTGCAGTCTCAGTCCCAGTCATGGCCTGAGATTACGAGCCTGCCGAAGCTTGCGGGACAATCACGGCCATTTACGAATGCTGAGCGACTGGCTCGAATCGATCGCGCGAAAACACTGATGGCGGCGAACAAGATCGATGCGATTGTGCTTACGGGCGGGACTTCGTCGGTGTACTTTGCAGACCTGCGGCTTTATGGCAGCGAGCGGCTATGGGCTCTGGTGATTCCTGCCAAGGCAAAGCCGTTCCTGGTGGTGCCTGCGTTTGAGGAAGACCGTGCAAGGGAGATTCTGGATGCGGGGCCGTTTGGCAAAAACGCCGACATACTGACGTGGCAAGAGGATGAGAACCCGTTTGCTTTGGTTGGCAAGGGGCTGCGCGACCGAGGCATATCGACGGGCACTGTGGGCGTTGATGAGAATACGAAGTTTGTCTTCGCGGATTCGATTCGTGCGGCGAATTCGCATTTGACGATCGTTTCCGCGACGCCGGTGACTGCGGGCTGCCGCATGGTGAAGGATGCACACGAGATTGAATGCATGCGTCTGGCCTGCAAGGCGACATTGCTGGTCTATCGTGCGGTGGCGCGGTCCGTGCATCCCGGTATGACGAATGCGGATGTTGAGAAGCTCGTAGATCTGGGCTACCGGCAGGTCGGTTTTCGGGGAGATGCGTCACTGAATATCGATGAGTTTACGGCGCTGCCGCATGGCTCGCCCAAGCCGCAGACACTGAAGGACGGATCGATTCTGATGCTCGATGACGGCTGCGTGGTAGAAGGCTATACCTCCGACATTACGCGGACCTTTGTGCTGGGCAAGGCGACGGACAAGATGAAGAAGGTATTTGATCTTGTGAAGGCGGCACAGACGGCTGCGTTGAAAACGGCGCGGCCGGGGGTGGTGACGGGCGATGTGGATGCTGCTGCACGCAAGGTGATTGTGGATGGCGGCTATGGGCCGGCGTTCACGTACTTTACGCATCGCGTGGGGCACGGCATCGGCATGGATATGCATGAGTGGCCGTATTTTGTGAAGAACGATATGTATGGGTGGGATCTTGCGCCGAAGCTGAAGGCCGGGATGACGCTGAGCGACGAGCCAGGCGTATATATCAAGGGTGAGTTTGGCGTGCGGCTGGAGGACGATCTGCTTGTCACGGAAAACGGCGCAGAGCTGCTGACCCCGCAGAGTCCGTCGATTGAGGATCCGTTTGGGGGGATGGGGTATTAACTACTCCGCGCTCTTAACCATCTTGACGATGGGCAGTGCGTCACCATTCCAGAGCGGGACTGCGATGCGTTCGGCTTCGACATAACCTTTGAGTGTGTAGAGCGGGACGCCGGTGAGTGTCGATCCCATCTCGAAGCGGCGGAAGCCTGCGGCGCGGGCGGCGTCTTCTACTGTGGAGAGAATAAGTGAGCCCAAGCCCTGACGAGCGAAGTCTGGATGCACGAAGATGGCGCGGACTTTGGCTGCGTCTGTGGCGGGGTTGAGTAGCTCCGGCTCACGTCCCGGGCCACGGTCTGAGCCGAAGAGGGTCTTGCGCTTCGACCATCCGCCACAGGCAACCAATCGATTTCGCTCGGGAGATTCAGCTACGAAATAAGTCTGATCTGCGATAAGTTGCGTGTCCACGCCGAGCACGGTGCCGAGAGCGCCTTCGATTTGCGAAGGCGTGTAGTCATTGGCCTGCAGGCTTCGTACGGAGGCTTCAATCAGCGCGTGCAGGGCGGAAAGGTCGGCAGGCGTGGCGAGGCGTAACTTGAATCCAGAAAACTCCATAGAAACCTTGAATCATTGAATGTAGAAGCCGTGAATCATTGTAAGCTGAATGCGACTTTTACTTGACGGAGGCATATTGTATGAAATCAGCTCTTCTTGCTGTTGTGCTGGTGGGTACAGCTTGTGCTGCGCTAAGCGCGCAAACCGCGCCCGCTGTGAATCCGGCTGCCGCAGAGGCTGCCAAGGCGGACTCAAGCATTCGCGAAGCTATTACAGCGCAGGCTGATGCGTGGAACCGCGCGGATGTGGATACGTTTATGCAGACCTATGAGGATTCGCCCGACACGACGTTCATTGGTATGACTCTGCGCAAAGGCTATAGGCCGATCCTGGAGCGATACAAGCAGAGCTATACGACTGCAGAGCAGATGGGAAAGCTGACCTTTACCGATCTGGACATACGGCTGCTGCCGGGTGCATGCGGCAAAGCTGAGCTGGCACTGGTGACGGGGAAGTTTCACCTTGAGCGCACGGCCAAGGGCGAAGCGAAGAAGGATGACGGCATATTCTCACTGGTATGGCGCAAAGGACCGAAAGGGTGGAAGATCATTCTGGACCACACGAGTTGAAACCTTTGCTGTGCGCGGCACACGATTCATTCAGGAGGTTGCCATGGAAACCTGGGCCACACTCTCCATTACCGACCACCGCAAGCCGATCTATCGCCAGGCGCTTGCACTCTTCGACAAGATCGTCGTGCCGATTCCCTCTTCGCCCATCGGCGACCAGACTGCTGAAGAACTTGATCGGCTCGAAGCCGACGTTGCTTTCCTTGAGCAATCTGGCGCCGCACGGCGCTACGAGTGGGACACGAAGGAATATGTTGAGTGGCGCTCTCCGCTGATGGCTGAGGCCCTGGCGCGCGGCATCCGTCGCGATACCTACATGGATACACGCATCATGCTAGCCAAGAAGATGACCGTCGACGGCGTGGAGGCGGTGCCTGTGTACGGAAACATGGCAACCTATGGCATGGCACGCGGTGCGATGGGCCTGGTGAGCTGGGGCGAAGTCAACGAAGCCTTGACAGTGGAGATTGCACAGACTCTTCCGGTGCCGGATCATGACACCCCGCTTGAAGACCTGATTCGCATGCGCGAAAGCGCCGCATTTCAACAGGCGATGAAGGATCTAAACGAATGGAAGTATCTTCGCATCCCTGCCATTCTGCTCGCGCCCGATCACGAAGGTGGCTTGCGTCGCGCGATCCAGGACTTTAATGAGATGGCGGATAAGTACACGGCGGCCATGAAGGAGCAGCAGCGTACAACGCGGGTCAAGATTCTCTCGATTCTTGTCTCGGCAGCAACCGGCGATGCTGTTGGTGTCCTCAAGGAGGGTGCTACATGGTTCAACGAAAGTCGCACACCCCGCTGGATGGAATTGGCGGAGCGCAAATGCGCTCCCGGCGGGGTTGTCTATCATTTCGAGGAAGCCGTCCACTGAACTCCGGTCTTGTACACTGAGCACGATGAGTTGCCTCTTTTGCCAGATTATCGATGGAAGCATTCCTAGCACAGCTGTGTACCAGGATGAGCAGTGTTACGCCTTTGCGGACATTAACCCGCAGGCGCCAGTGCATATTCTCATTGTGCCGCGTGTGCACATCGCCTCTTTAGCGCAGACGGGGCCGGAAGACACGGCGATGTTGGGGCACCTGATGGCCGTGTCAGCAGAGATTGCGCGCAGCAAGGGATTGGGCGCAGGGTATCGCGTGGTGGCGAATACCGGTTCGGATGGTGGACAGACTGTAGGCCACTTGCACCTGCATCTGCTGGGTGGTCGGGGACTCGGCTGGCCGCCGGGCTAAAATGGCATTGCTGCCTGGCGATTGTTTCTCGATATATTTTTGATTTCTCAGGGCTGCATTGATCACAATGCGGAGCAAATTAGATATTTCCTATTTTCGCTTATTAAGGAGAGAAGGTTCACGATGCCTCATCTTCAAATCAAGTTTGGCACCGACGGCTGGCGCGGTGTAATTGCAGACGACTTTACGTTTGCGAATGTGCGCACAGCGGCGGAAGCGGTTGCCGCGTATGTACATGCCAAGGAGGACCATGCGAAGGGGCTGTGCATTGGCTACGACACGCGCTTTGGATCGAAGGCCTTTGCGCGGACTTGTGCCGAAGTCGTTGCGGCTACAGGGATTCCGGTGCTACTGGCGGATCGTATTACGCCAACGCCGGCGCTGAGCTATGGGGTGCGTGGGCGGAAAGCCGCCGGCGGCATCATGATTACCTCTTCGCACAATCCGGCGCAGTGGAACGGCGTGAAGTATAAGGGCTGGTATGGTGGGTCGGGAAAGCCCTCGATGATTGCGGAGATTGAGAGCTTTCTGGGGGCGCCGGTGCCTGCGGCGGCTAAGTCTGCGGCGATTACGGAAGTGAATTTTCTACCGGATTATCTGGCGGCAATTGAAAGCTTCACGGATCTGGGACAGATTGTGAAGTCTGAATTTAAGTTCTGCATTGACTCGATGTATGGCGCGGGGGGAACGATTCTTTCAGAGATCTTTACGCGGCTGGGCGTGGAGCACGTGCAGATTCGCGGCGAGGTGAACCCGCTCTTTCCGGGGATTAACCCGGAACCGATCGAGCCGCATATTCGCGCGCTGGGTGAGGCGGTGGTGACGCATGGATGCGATGCCGGACTTTGTACGGACGGCGATGCGGATCGCATTGGCGCGACGGACGAACATGGAAATTTTGTCGATCCACACAAGATTTTCTCAGTGCTGTTGAGCTGGGTGCTGAAGCGCAAAGGCTGGCCGGGCGCGGTGACGCGGGCCTTCAACACGACGAAGATGCTGGATCGGATTGCGGCGAAATACGGGCGCGAGCTGATTGAGCACGGGATCGGTTTTAAGTACGTCTGCGACCTGATGCTGGAGCGCGAGATTGTGATGGGCGGTGAGGAATCGGGCGGCATTGGCTTTCAACGGCATCTGCCGGAGCGTGATGGCTTGCTGAATGCGCTGCTGCTGGCGAACGTGATGGCGGAGGAAGGCAAGACGCTGGGGCAGCTTGTGGCCGATCTGCAGGCTGAGTATGGCGAGCATCACTATGGACGCATCGATCTGCATATTTCTGACGAGATCAAAAATGGTGCGATTGCGCGGGCTAAGGCGCTTAAGACGGGCGATGTTGGTTTTGCGGGGATGAAGATTCTGCGGCAAGAGACGCTGGACGGGGTGAAATTCTATCTCGACAATCCCGAAGCGGCGACGAAGCCCAATGCCGCAGAGACCTGGATTCTGCTGCGCGCCAGCGGCACGGAGCCGTTGATGCGAATTTACACCGAGTCGACTTCGCCGGAGAATGTGAAGAAGTTGTTGGAGTCGGCGCGGAGCTTTGCGCTGGGAAACTGAGCCTGCGAGAGGAGACACGAATGTTTATCCACATTTTTGGTTTTCGCTGGAGGCCAGAAGCCGCTGATAGCCAGAAGAATAGCGCGAAGGACGCGATCCTCGCATTTCGCGGTGCGATTCCAGGGTTGATCGACGTGCATGTCGGTGAGAATGTCTCGCCGCGCAACCAGGGATTTACCTTTGCCGGGTTGATGACCTTTACGGACAAGGCCGCTGCGGATGCGTATACGATTCATCCACAGCACCAGGCGCTGCTGGATTGGCTGGTCCCACTGATTGAGCCGGTAGAACTGGATTTCGAGGCTTAATCTACTCGCGGGCTAGACACCTTCGCCTACGCCGCCGATGATTGCGATTTTGGCGCGTTTGCCCAGGCGAACGACAAACTTTGCAGGCAGAAAGTCGATGGGAACGAGCGAGTTGGCGGCGACTTCACCGTCGAGCTTGACGGCCTTTTCGGCGATCTTCCGACTGGCTTCTGCGCCGCTGACGGCGAGGCCTAGCTGGATCAATAATTTCGGCAGACGGATCTGCAGGATTTCGGCGGGGCCTTCGACATCGGCGAAAGCGATGTGGACCTCTTCGAGGTCTTCGCTGGCAGTCTTCTGCTGGAACATGCGGGCCCAGTTTTCGTCGGCAGCCTGCGCGGCGGCCTCACCGTGGAAGCCTGCCGTGATGGTGCGCGAGAGGCGCTTTTTGGCTTCCATGGGATGCAGGGTTCCGGCAGCGACTTCTTCTTTCATTGCGTCGACTTCACTCTGCTTCAGGTCCGTCAGGAAAACCCAATACTTCCACATCAATTCATCGGAGATGGACATGAGCTTGCCGTACATTTCGGATGGCGGTTCCTGGATACCGATGGCATTGCCGAGCGATTTCGACATCTTCTGCGTGCCGTCGAGGCCTTCGAGGATCGGCGTCATGAGCACGATCTGCGGCTTCTGATTGTAGTGGCGCTGGAGCTCGCGGCCAGCGCCGAGATTAAAGCGTTGGTCGGTGCCGCCTAACTCGACATCGCATTCAAGAGCCACGGAGTCATAGCCCTGCATGAGGGGGTAGAGGAGCTCGTGGAGGCTGATGGGCTGTTCGTTCTGGAAGCGCTTGTGGAACTCGTCGCGCTCGAGCATTTGCGAGACGGTGAAGTGCGACGCAAGGCGAATGGTCTGCTCATAGCCCAGTTTGCCCAGCCACTCGGAGTTGTAGCGGACTTCGGTGAGCTTTTCGTCGAGAATCTTGAAGACCTGCTGCTGGTAGGTTCTGGCGTACTCGTCGATCTGCTCCCGGCTCAGCGCCTTGCGGGTCACGTTCTTCCCGGTCGGATCGCCTATGAGCGAAGTAAAGTCTCCCACCAGAAAGATGACTGTGTGCCCCAACTGCTGAAAATGCCTAAGCTTGCGCAGCAGTACGGTGTGGCCCAGGTGCAGGTCGGGTGCGGTGGGATCAAAGCCGGCTTTGACGCGCATCGGGCGTCCTGTCTTGCGGCTTTCTTCAAGGCGCTCGCGCAGGTCGGAGACGCGGATGATTTCGGCCGCGCCCTTTTGCAGTAAATCCAACTGTTCGTCTACGGGTAGAAACGCGCTCATACTTCTATCAGTATAAATTTGCCGCGGCACGGTTCGCTTTTGCTTCATCTCCCCGACATTTCCGCGGGTAATTCTCTCTAAATATTAAACAGGTAAACTTGCAAGTTAAACTTCTAATATGTAAAAATTATCGTATGGCGAAAAGATCGCTCGATACTGCCATCTCGGATTTGATCCAGGCTATCGGTCTCCTGGTGCGCCGCGTGCGCTCGGCTGCGATCATGTCATCGAATGAACTTTCGATGACGGAATCACTGGTACTGGGACGGCTCGAAAAAGAAGGTCCTGCGACGACAGCCGAGTTGGCGCGCGCAGAGAGTATGCGGCCGCAGTCGATGGGAACAGTGGTTGCAGAGCTTGAGGAGCAGGCTCTGATTGAGCGATCGCCGCATCCCTCCGATGGCCGCCAGATGATTCTCTCGATTACGGGCAAGGGAGCGGCAGTACGCGCAAGCGTGCGGAGCGCGAAGCACTCATGGATGATGCGGGCAGTTGCTGAACTAAGCAAAGAGGATCAGGAGACGCTTTTTGCAGCTGGAGAGATTCTCCGGCGGATGGTGCAGAAGTGAGCGAAGCGCGGTTTTCGCATGCGTGGCGGGCGCTATGCTCGCCGAACTTTCAGCTCTTCTTTGCGGGTCAGAGCATCTCCGTTATTGGAACGTGGATGACGAGACTGGCTGCGAGCTGGCTGGTTTATCGACTCACAAACTCGGCGCTGCTGCTGGGTGTCGTGAGTTTTGCGGGACAGATAGTCTCCTTTCTATTAGGTCCATTTGCGGGCGTATGGGTGGAGCGGCTCAATCGCCGCAAGTTGCTGGCCTGGATACAGGCCGCATCGGCAATGCAAGCTCTTGTGATGGCCGCGCTGACGCTGACACATCAGATCAATCTCTGGGAGATTCTTGTTCTTACTGCTGTACAGGGCATCATTAACGCTTTCGATATGCCGGCTCGGCAATCGTTCCTGGTACAGATGGTGGACGACCGCAATGACTTGAGTAATGCCATCGCCATCAGCTCGTCGATGAACAGCGGTGCGCGCCTGATTGGCCCGGCGATTGCAGGCATGGTGATCGCGGTCTGGGGCGAGGGCATTTGTTTTCTCATCGACGGCATTAGTTACCTGGCCGTGATTGCATCGCTATTGATGATGCATATTGAGCGCGAGGCCGTCACGCGCCATACGCGCACAATGCTGGAGCAGATGCGCGAGGGATGGGATTACGTTCGCACCTTCGAGCCAGTTCGCACGACGCTAGTGGTCTTTGCGCTTACAAGTTTGATGGGATATCCGTTTGCGGTGCTGCTGCCGGTCTTTGCTGCGCAGGTGTTACACGGCGGTGCGCATACGCTTGGTTGGCTTTCTGCTGCGACGGGGGTTGGCATGATGGTCTCCGCGCTCTTGCTGGCGGCTCGAAAATCCGTTGCCGGACTTTCCAGGGTGATTCTGTCCGGAATTGCGGTGACAGGCGTTGCGCTGATCTTCTTTGGCTTCTCAAACTGGCTGTGGTTATCGCTTGTATTGATGTGCTTTGCGGGCTATGGCCTGATGCAGTGCGCATCGGCAAGCAACATGCTGATTCAGTCGCTGGTGAGCGAAGATATGCGAGCCCGCTCGATGAGCTACTACACGATGGCGTTCTTTGGCTCCGCGCCATTTGGCAGCTTGATGGTAGGGGCACTGGCGCACTGGATAGGCGCGCCGCGTACCGTGATGTTGACCGGAGCGTGCTGCGTACTTGTCGCTATCTGGTTTACGTTTCGCCTGCCTCGCATGAATGCATCGATGCAGTCTATCTATTGCAAGACAGGGCAGCTTCCTTCTGACGAGTTAGAACCGGTCGCTGAGGAAGCCGCACATTGAAACCCTTACTTACACTTCCCGAAAGGAAAATAAGATGCCACTGACACAACTTGATTCCGCCGCCGCCCTGATAGTGATTGATCTACAGAAAGGAATAACCGGCTTTACTGTTGAACTTGGCTCCGCCGATGTAGTGAGCCGCTCGGCTGAGCTGGCAAAGGCGTTTCGCGAGCGCGGACTGCCTGTGGTGCTGGTGAATGTGACTGGCCGCGCACCGGGGCGCGTTGACCAGGGATTCGGAAATCGTGCCTTTCCTCCAGACTGGGCGGACCTGGTACCGGAGCTCGATGCGCAGCCTTCGGACATTCTGATCAGCAAGCAGCGCGTGGGAGCGGTTCTAGGAACGGATCTCGACGCGAAGCTGAAGGAACGCGGTGTGACGCAGGTGTTCATGACCGGCATCGCTACCAGCATGGGTGTTGAAGCAACAGCGCGTAGCGCATTTGATCTTGGCTACAACGTGGTCTTTGTTTCAGACGCAATGACGGACCTGAATCCTGTTTCGCACAAGCACACTTTGGAAACGACGTTTCCGCGCATGGGTGAAGTGGACACGACGGATAATGTGCTGAAAGCGTTGCGCGGGTAAACCTACTCAGCGCGTAAGGCTGCCAGAGGGTTAATATGCGTTGCCTTCCAGCCGGGGGCCGATGCTGCTGCGATCGCAGTAAGCAGAAGCAGCAGAGAAGCTCCGCCCAGGCTTGCCGGATCCATGGGTTGCACGCCTACCAGCATGGCTGAAACAAGCCTGGCAAGCAGCAAGCTCAACACCAATCCTGCTGCAATGCCGATGCCGGCGAGGATGGCTGCATGGCGCAGAATGGCGCGGAGAATGACAGCGCGATTCGCGCCAAAGGCCATGCGGATGCCGATCTCGAAGGTGCGCTGCGCGACTGTGTATGCCATTGTTCCGTAGACGCCAAGCATGGAGAGTAGCAGGCCGGCGGCAGCGAAGAGCGAGATAAGCGCTGCGCGGAATCGCTGCGCGGTAATTGATTCATTCACGATCGAGTCCATGGTGGTAAAGCGCATGGCGATGAGTGGATTTGCCCGCGCGATCTCCGAATGTACGGTGTTTATCAGCGTCAGCGGTTTTACGTGGGTTCGCAGAACAATATGGATCTGGTTTGCGTAGGCCGGATGTTGTTTCATCGGCATATAGAGCGCAGGCCCAGGGTTTTCTGCGGGCGAGTTCTGGCGAATGTCGCCGACAACACCGACGATTGTCATCCACTTGTCGGAATCAAGCCCGCATTGAATCTGTTTGCCAATCGGATCGATGTTGCCAAAGCTCTGCTTTGCGACAGACTGGCTGATGACGACAACGAACGGATTGTCGTAGGCGTCCTGCGCATTGAAGTCCCGACCGCGCAGCATAGGAATGCCCATTGTCTGGAAATATTCAGGGCTGGCTACGCTGAAGATCGCCTCTGGCGCGTGATGGGATTCCACAGGCAGTCCACCACGTGTGTTGTAGTTGCCATTTGAGCCATACGGCCCCATGGGCAGGCCCATTACGCCTGCCACATGTTCCACGCCAGGTATGGCCGCCAGGTTGGCAAAAATCTCGTCGAACTGCCGCAACATGCGGCGATAGTCATCGTCAGTATGTGCAGGATTGTCGGCATCCACGACTAGCATCCGCTGCGTTTCAAAACCCAGATCACTGGTCATCAGTGTGGACATGGTACGCAGCAGTAGCGCTGCGGCCACAGCCAGAACAAAGGTTGCGGCGATTTCCGCAATGACCAGGCCATCGCGCAGCCTGGCCGCACCCTTACGCTCCATGCCGCGAGAGGCATCCTGCTTCATCGCATCGGCTGCTGCTACCTTTGCCGCGCGCATTGCCGGAAGGATCGACGAAACCAGCGCTGTCAATACTGAGATCGCCATCGTAAATGCCAGCACCCATCCGTTCAGATGAATCTCGCCGGCTCGTGGCAATTCCTTGGGAGCCATTGCGATCAGTATTCGGACAGCAGGCAGAGCCAGAAGCAAGCCTGCTGCGCAGCCCAGTATTGCGAGCAGAAGACTCTCCAGCAGCACGGGCCGCATGACCTGCCAGCGTGAAGAGCCAAGCGCCTTGCGAATCGCAATCTCACGCTGGCGCGTCATGGAGCGCACCAGCTGCAGATGCGTCACATTGACGCAGGCAATGAGCAGGATGATGCCTACTGCGCCCCAAAGTAGCATCAGGGTGGGCCGCGCGCTGCCGGTCAACGCTTCTGTCATTGGCAGAGCCACCATTTGCTTGTTGCGATTATCTTCGGGGTAGGCCGTTTGCAAACGTTGGGAAAGGCTATTCAATTCCGTTTGCGCTGTCTGAAAGCTCGTGCTTTCCCGCAGCAGAGCCACAGCTCTGTAGTTAAAAGCTGTGCGCGATTTCGATTCTGGTAGAAGAGAAAATGCTTCCCACACCTCGGTCTTGCCTGGTTCATGAAAGCTGCCCGGAAGAACGCCGACAATTTCAATTGCTTCGTTTTCAATGTGAACGGTCTGGCCGAGCGCAGCCTGCGCGCTGCCAAAGTTATTGCGTGCAAACTGTTCGTTCACCAAAGCCGAGCGATGCGACTCGGCATCCGAGAAAAGCCTTCCCGCGATGGGCTGCAAACTGTAAACACGCGGAAAATTCTCATCCACCCAGGTGACTTCGGTATATGTAGCGTGATCCCGCAACTGCACGCCTTCCTCGCCGCCGGCCATCAGGCTTACCGCTTCGAGACTCTTCGCCTGATCACGTACGTCTACGCCATCCGGTCCGGTGACGCGCCGTGTTGTGCGCCCAGTGTTACTGTAGCGCGTGCCTAGAACTGCGAGCCTGTCGGCATGATTGAACGGAAGCGGAGCGAGGAGGATGGAATCAATTGCCGTGAAGATAGCGGCGTTGGCTCCGATGCCGAGCGCCAGTGTAAGTGTGGCAGTCACCGTAAAGGCGCGATGCCTGGCAAGTTGACGTGCCGCGAATCTGAGATCAGAAAAAAATGAGCTGACGGAATTTTCCCAGCCATACGAATTTGCCTGCGCCCTTGCTGAGCTCATTGTTCCAGCCTCCATGCGGATGGTGCGCCGCGCCTCTTCGGCAGTCATGCCGTGCTCGACCTGCGCAGCTGCGGCCTCTTCAAAGTATCGCTCTATCTCGTCGGCGATATCGCGCTCACGCTTTGTGCGCCGCAGCAGATTTCGAATGCCATAGATGAGCGAGCGCAGGAAAGCCATGCGTTACGCCTCCACCTTGAGTAGACGCGCTACCGCAGATGCTCGGCGCGCCCAATCAGCGGTTTCCTTTTCGAGCTGCTTCTTGCCGGCACGGGTGAGCGAGTAGTACTTGGCTCGGCGCGAGTTCTCTGTCTGTCGCCACTCTGAGTCAAGCCAGCCGGCGCGTTCAAGACGTTGCAACGCGGTCAACAGAGAGCCGGGGTTGATCTTGAAGACCCCGCGCGATACCTGCTCCATGCGCCGCGTAATACCAAAGCCGTGCATCGGCTCCAGGCTGAGGGTCTTGAGAATCAGCATGTCGAGCGTGCCCTGGATTACGTCTGTGTTTTCATCCGTCATGACAATGACAGTAGATTGTGTACTCTTGAGTGTCAAGATGTGATTTGCAAGATAAATAATCGACGGATAGATTCTCTGAAGGAAAACTGAAATGAAATTGTGAGATTTTGCTATTTAGGCATGCGGCTGCGCAGGCGCTTGAGGACGTTGGGAGGCACGAGGCCGGAGATGTCGCCGTGAAAGCTGAAGACTTCTTTGACCATGCGCGAGCTGACGAAGGAGTAGCGGCCCGCGGGCTGGAGGAAGACTGTCTCGATTTCCGGCGCGAGGCGGCGGTTCATGAGCGCCATCTGGAATTCGTATTCATAGTCGGAGATAGCGCGGATGCCACGCAGCACGGCCGAGGCACCGATGGAGCGGGCAAAGTCCACCATGAGGCCATCAAAGGTAGCCACCGAGACATTGTCCAGCGCGCGCGTTGCCTCCTGCAGCATTTCTACACGTTCCAAGACAGGGAAAAGCGGATTCTTGCCGGGGTTATTGAGCACGGCGACGGTGAGATGCTCAAAGAGCTTGGACCCGCGTTGGATCAGATCCACATGGCCGTTGGTCGGCGGGTCAAATGTTCCGGGATAAAGTGCCTTAGCGCTCATGGTTGCGGCTCTTGCGCGATTTTACGGTATTTGCGTAGATATGTATCCCACATCCAAGGAGCACGGCGGCACTCAGCTGGAATAGGCGGGCTCTTCGTTGTCCTTGTGCACGGTGCGCGAGGAGAAATAGAGAGAGACGACGGTGATGTCATCCGTCTGCCCGAAACGTTTGGCGGTCTGGGCTATGTAGCGGGCGGGTTCGTTGCTGACCTGCTGCGTGCGCTCGAAGCCAAAGAGCTCTCCGGCCTCATTGGTGGCTTCGACGACGCCGTCGGAGAGGAAAACGAGACGCTCGCCGCGATTGAGCTGGAACGTAATCTGCTCATAACGGTTGTCGGCAATCACGCCGAGAGGCAGGCCGGGAGGCAATTCGATTTCGCGGCCGTCACGGTAGGGACCGAGGTGGCCGGCATTGGCGATAGTCATCTCCCCGTTGGGATACACGCGCGCGCAGAGGCAGGTGGCAAAGCAAGGAGCAGCATCGAGTTCCGGGACTGCGCCGGGCGCGGAAACGGCGCCAAGCAGCACGCGATTGAGATGTTCGAGCACAGTGGCGGGATCGTGGGACAGTTCATTGCGGAACGCGCCGACCAACGTGCTCGAATTCATGGCTGCCTGCAGGCCCTTGCCGCTGACGTCGCCCACGACGATAAAAAGCGATTCGTCCTTGAGCGGAAGCACCTGGAAGAAGTCGCCACCGACGCCGTTGACAGGCAGATAGGCGCTTTCCAGCATGAAATTGCGGGTAGAGGGAAGCTGCGTTGGAATCAGTAAGGCCTGCACGCTGCGTGCGGCAGCGACTTCTGCATTGGAACGCTGTTCGTCCTGGCTGACGCGGATGAATCGATAGAGAATGACCACGACGAGACTGATGAGAAAGATGGAAAAAGAGACAGTGCCAGGGCCAAATGCAACTGGTCCGATGTGGAATCTCAGAGACTCAAACTGCTCCGGAAGCCAATGTTTGTTGGCTGCGTATGTGAGAACGTTATCGGTGGAATCAGCTGTGGCAGCAAGAAGGAATGGCAGGAGCATTGCGCCCGCGTCGCCGCGACGTTTACGCCAGGCCAGGAAAAGCAGGACGCAGGTAAGGGAGCAGAACACGATTTCAATAGCGACCGAGAGGAAGTCGTATATCTGATCGAAAGGGGTGAGCGCCAGAAAGGGCAGAAGAAGCACGGCGATCTGTACGCCACGGACGAGTTTGCGATAGGGACTGGCCGTGAAGCGAAGGACAAACTCAAGCGTTACTGCCATGAAGATGCGGCCAATAAAGCGCGAGAGAATTTGATACGCGGGAAACGACAGCACATCCAGGCCAAAGCATGCGTCGACCGCTCCTGAGATGGAAACGGCTATGCAGAGCAGTGAGAGCCAGAGGTATTCCGAATGATTTCGCTGCGCCAGAAAAAGGGCCGCGCCTAGCATGGCTGCGCACAGAAATAAAAATGCGACGACGATGGAAGCAGTGGCGTGCTCGTTCCATTGAGTGGCGGAGGACTCCGCCAGTTTGTCCGAGATTTCGGGACGAGTACCGAGCTCCACCCTGACAAGCAGGCCTCGATGTATAAAATCTTTCGGACCGGCCCAGGTGCGGATCGCGAGCACTCGCCCGCCAGAGGCATCCGGCGCATAGAGCGAAGCGTCAAACGGCGGCGACTGGTACTCCACCGGATGCTCGGTCATTCCCTTTGTGTGGCCGGTCTCTACTCCATTTGCGAAGACGACGAGCTGTCCGGCGGCATTGCCGGTGATGAGCAGCTCCAACGGAGCGTTGGTGGAAGAATTGCCGAAGGCAGCGACCTGAGCGCTGCTAAGATGCAGCCGATACCATCCATAGCCGGTGTAGGGCTCGAATCCCTGGCTTGTAAGCGGCTGGCTCGGATCGACGACTGACCAGGTGGAATCGTCAAAGCCGGGCTGGGCCCAGCTCGGATCGTCGCCGATCTGAAAGCGCCAGGGGCCGGTGAGGTTGATGACGCCGCGCAGATTGATTGGCGCAGAGGCCACGGTAGTGGAGGGCGCAGGAGTTTGCGCGCCCGCATGACAGAGCGAAAGGGCACAAAGCATTACTAGCCAGCGAAAGATCCATCGCGAGGAGTCCTGCACTGGCGCTCGCCGGGTCATTGTCATGTGCTTTACACGCCCCGAACTCAATTTGCCCCGAGGAAAACCTGAGCACGGTGTTCGGGGTGGCCTTGCTATTTGTACGCGCTGAGTGGTTCTGTGGTTCCCTGTCAGCGCCGCGCTTTCACGGCTTCCTTAGCTTCGGCCGTGCCGCCGGCGGGGACTTCAGGAACTTCAGCCTTGGATGCGGCGCCGATGTTCAGCTTTTTCCGCAATTCCGCGTCCATTCTGGCAAAGGTTTCCTTGTTTTCCTTGAGGAAGTTGCGGGTATTCTCGCGACCCTGGCCGATGCGCTCGCCTGCATAGCTGTACCACGCGCCGGACTTCTCGACGATGTTATTGGCCACTGCAAGATCGAGAACGTCGCCTTCGCGGCTGATACCTTCACCGTAAAGAATATCGAACTCGGCCTCGCGAAAAGGCGCGGCGACCTTGTTCTTGACGATCTTCACTTTGGTCCGGTTGCCGACTACGACATCGCCATCCTTGAGCGCAGAGATGCGGCGGATATCGATGCGAACCGAGGAGTAGAACTTGAGTGCGCGGCCGCCGGTGGTGGTTTCCGGATTGCCGAACATGACGCCGATCTTTTCGCGTATCTGGTTGATGAAGATCAGAGCCGTGCGCGACTTCGAGACAGTGCCGGTGAGTTTGCGGAGCGCTTGCGACATGAGCCGCGCCTGCAGGCCCATATGCGATTCGCCCATCTCGCCATCGAGCTCGGCCTTGGGCACCAGCGCGGCGACGGAGTCGACGACGAGTACGTCAATTGCGCCGGAGCGGACGAGTGCTTCAGTGATTTCCAGCGCCTGTTCGCCGGAGTCCGGCTGCGAGACCAGCAGGTTGTCCACGTCTACACCCAGCTTCTTGGCGTAGCCGGGGTCAAGTGCGTGCTCAGCGTCCACAAAGGCTGCAAGGCCACCGTTTTTTTGCGCCTCGGCAATGATCTGCAGCGTGATCGTGGTTTTGCCGGAGGACTCAGGACCATAGATCTCAACGACGCGGCCACGAGGAATGCCTCCCACGCCGAGCGCAGCGTCAAAGCTGATGCTACCCGTGGAGATGACGGCGATAGGAATCAGCGCCTCACGCGAGCCGAGCCGCACGATAGAGCCTTTGCCGAATTGTTTTTCAATTTGTGAGAGGGCGAGTTCTACTGCTTTGGCACGGTCGTCGGCAATGGCCATTTGGCACGTCTCCTTATGCGGTCCTCAGAATAGAGCTTGCGCGTACCACTGTTCAACAGAACAACACTCTCAGCGCGCATGGGCACTTTTTGCGGTCAACCACATTTCCTTGAGGGTAGTTTGTGGAAGCGAGTGTAACAAGGTTCAGATTACCAAAGATAGCGTACAAACGGCGAAATTCGGGGACGAATTCAAGATTTTTACGTAGCTCATGAGTAACCAGATGCAATCCAGCGCAGGATTGCATCCTCGACCGCAGATAGGCCGTCTTAACAAAGGGGAAAGCCTGAAAAGCAAGGGCTTCATGCGTTTGCCGCTCAGGGAGGAGTTTTATGCAATTCCATCGTTCTGCGGCTGGTTCGTCTTCCGGGGCATCGATACGGCGTTTTCTGCTGACTTCTGCGACAGTTGTCGTGCTGTTTATTGCCGCTCAGCGGGCACACGCCGCAGTGTCAGAGGATCCCACAAAGCCAAATCTCATTACATTGGATGTCTTTGTGGCGGACAACCTTGGCCATCCTTTGCACGGGCTTGATCAGCAGAGCTTTACCTTGATGGACAATGGCCAGTCACGCCAGTTGGTGAGTTTTCGTGCCGTGGATCCAACTGCGGAACCGAATAGTCTTAGTGTCCTGCTGGTTGTGGACATGCTGAATAACACAGTCACTCAGGTGGGGCGACAGCGAGAACAGATCAGCGAGTTCTTCAATCAGGATGGCGGCAGGCTTGCACATCCCATGGGGCTGGCTGTAATGACGGAAAACGGCGTGAAGATGATGAACGGATACAGCCGGGATGGTCACGAACTGCAGAACGCTTTTGAGAAGGTACAGTCTGAAATTCGTCCAGTTGGCCGTTCAGCCGGTTTCTATGGAGCTGCGGAACACTTGCAGGAGTCGCTCAGAGGACTTCAGGAGATTGCCGCCTTTGAAGCGAAACAGCCGGGACGCAAGCTGGTATTTATGATTGGCCCGGGATGGCCGATGCTGGTGAATGCGGGCGTGGAAGCCAGCGACAAACAGCGCGCATGGGTTTTCAATACACTCGTAGAGATCTCCAACAGCTTACGTGAGGGGCGTGTTGCGCTTTACAGCCTCGATCCGTTTGGCCTGGGTTCGCCGGGAGGGCACGCGGATCCGTTCTATTACCAGAGCTACCGGAAACCGGTGACAAAGGTGAATCAGGCCGAGTATCCGTATCTGGCGCAGCAGGTGCTTGCTGAGCACTCCGGCGGCCGCGCGCTCATCTCATCGAATGACACTCTGGGCGATCTCAACTCAGCCATGCGGGATGCCGGCGCGTACTACGAGCTGACTTTTGAGGCCCCCGCTGCTGCAAAGCCAAATGAATATCACAAGCTGGAAGTGCGCGTGGACAAGCAGAACGCACAGGTCCGCACGAACGCGGGCTACTATGCGCAGCCGGGGGCGATTGGCGGCAAGACCACACCGCCGGAAAAGGTTCCTGAGCCGGATGCCGGGTTTCCAAAGCCGTAGTACAAAATCCCGACTTCTGAAATTGCCCTTGTGCGGCGTAAACAGGGGTAAAGATTTCAGACTTACAGAATCTGTGGGGAAAAGCTAAGACGCTCCGGAGCTATCCGTTTCTTTTTCAGCGGTTTAAGGTTCTGCGACGGGTACAGAATTACAGATTCTGTAAAGGAGAAAATTTTGCGTTTTTTGTTTTCATTTCATGTAAGTTGTTTATTTTAAAATAGTTGAGATCACTTTTTGAGCTGAAAAAGGGTGTCTTAATGCGGTCTAAAGCGGGTTTAAATGCCATTTTTGTGCGTCAAACTTCATCCTGAAATGCTGTCGGCGAGATGTCGGGGGTGAAAAATACGAAGGCCCGGTCTATGAGGACCGGGCCTTTTTTGACTACAACACGAGTATGGCACAGATGCGGATAATTTTACGCAAACTATTTGGAAGGAATTTTGGGTGCGAGAGGGCAACCCACGCAGTAACGTGCGATGGCCTGGCCTCGGGTATATCTGCCTGGATTCTGCTGTAGCTGGAGCCGTGGACTCAGATCGCGTAAGCGCCGATGCGAGTTTCGCGTGTGGTCAACGCGTCGGACTGGCGGTCGAGAGCTTCGTAGGCTGCGTCGTGCTCTTTACGAAAGCTGCGGAAGGCCTCTTCGCTGGTCCAACGGTCAATGGTGAGATAGCTGCCGTGTACATAGGCGTCGCGCAGCAGCTCTGTGCCCTTGTACTCGGGAGACTCGCGGAAGAGCTGTGACCATGGGCCTTCAGAGCCGTAGGCGGCTTCAAAGGCGGCGATATTTTCTTCGGCGATTTCAAACTGCCAGACGACGATGAACATGATTTGGTCCTGCATTCCATCGTAGCTCAGGTAAATTGCTGCGAAAGCATGAAGGCGGCATTTGAGCATCTCAATTCCCGGAATATTCAAGATATGATGAGAGCGCTCCCCGGAGACTTCCATGCAATTTCGTTTATTCGTATTTGCTGCCTCGTTCATCGCCACAATGACATTCATCGCAGGCGCTCAGGATTTTCTCACTGTGGATGAATCGGCGATTCGGCACCATGCCCAGCAGCAGGCTTCCCCGGTGTATCCACCGATTGCCAAAGCGGCGCAGGTTCAGGGCACAGTAGTGCTTTCCGTGAAGATAGACGCGTCTGGCCGCGTTGAATCCGTCCAGGCACAAAGCGGACCCCCGATGTTGCGGCAGGCAGCGATCGACGCATTCCGTCAGTGGACCTTTCAGCCTTTCGAAAAGGATGGCAAAGCCGTCAAAGCTACCGGTTCCATCTCAATTGCATTTGATTTGGGAAAAGACGGGTCGACACCGGATGAGCTCAAAACAGCGAAAGAGTATTTCGCTGTTGATGGTGAGTGCCGGAAGGCAGTTTCAAACCATTCGGATGTCACGAATGCTGCATCGGTCTGTGATCATGCCGCAAAAATTGCCGAGCAGTTCCCATCGGATCGGCGCTTTATTGAAAAGCGCTCAGCCTATGTATGGGCCGCATGGGCAACGATATATAACAATGATTTCAGCGCCGGCTTGAACTGGGCAAAGAAGGCTGTCATGGTCGTTCAGCTAAAGCATGACGACAATTCCGGCAGCAATGCTGCTTATACGGTGCTCGCCCTTGCAGAGGCTAAGTCAGGTGACCTGCAGTCTGCAGATAGTAGCTTTTCAACGGCTGAGGATTTTGGGAGAAAAGCCATTGCGTGGGCCAAACAGGTTGGCTTTGAGCACGGTGACTCCTATAGACAGAGCTTGAATCAGGATTTACACCTTCATGCACAGGTGTTGCAGGTGCTGAACCGGCCGCAAGACGCGCAAAAGAAGCTCGATGAAGCTGCAACGCTCCAGTAAAGCTACTTTACTTTGGTCGCTCTACGGCAGTTACCTCGATGCTTTGCGCTTAGTAGCGGTGGTATCGTTTGGAGTACGCTGCGGAAGCGCGAGCTTGCGCTCTTCGATCCTGCAGCGGAAGACGAGGTGCCTATGAAGAAGCGCTGGCTGATGATTACAGCGGGAGCAATTGCCGCGGTACTGCTGGCGCTGGTGGCGCTGCCCTTTTTGATCGATGTGAATCGTTTCCGCCCGGAGCTTGAGGCGAAGGCAAGCGAGGCCCTGGGGCGCGAAGTGAAACTGGGCAACCTGCGGCTGTCGATCCTTGCCGGCAGGGTTATCGCCGACAACATCGCGATTGCCGACGATCCGGCGTTCAGTCAATCCGCTTTTCTTCAAGCTAAATCTGTCGAGATTGGCGTGGAGCTGAAGCCTCTGATCGTTTCCCGGCAGTTGAACGTTACCGAAATCATCATCGATCAGCCGCAGATCTCCATCCTTAAGGCGTCGGATGGCACTTATAACTTCTCATCGCTCGGGGGCGCTTCTCATACGAGTCAAGCCGTGCAACTCCACAACGATGCCCGGCTCTCAGTGGCCCGGCTCAGAGTCAATCATGGAAAGCTAACTGTGGCGGGTGTCGGATCGCAGCGAGGGGTCCAGGTCTATGACGATTTCAACATCTCTGTGACAGACTTTTCCGCAACTTCGCAGTTTCACTTCGAGCTCACCAGCAAGCTGCCCGGCGGCGGCGACGCCAGGCTTTCCGGCAAGGCTGGACCTATCCGCTCTGCAAATGTTGCGGCAACTCCGTTGGACGCCTCCGTGGCTATACACGACCTGGATCTTTCCGGGTACGGATTGATTGACCCCGCGAGCGGCATCTCGGGGCAGATGAGCCTGGATGGGAACTTGTCCTCGGATGGAACTACGGCAATCGTAAGTGGCGCAGTTACCGGGACGTCGATGACCTTTGCGCCCAAGGGCAAACCTTCGCCGAAAGTGATCGCCATTCAAAGCAGGGCGGAGGTGGATCTGAGCACTCAACTGGTCAAGATTACGCAGTCCGATATAGCTGTCGGCAATGCGAAGTTCGAGATGACCGGGACGATCGAGAGTAAACCTGATGGGCCGGTGGCGAATCTCCGATTGACTGGCAAGAGTGTTCCGATAGACGATCTTCAGGCGGTGCTGCCTTCCGCTGCTGTTCGCCTGCCGCTGGGCTCTCATCTGCAGGGTGGTACGCTGTCCGTCGATTTCACGATTACCGGGCCGCTGGCCTCCGCAGTCGCCGCGGGGCATGTGCTGGTGATCGATACAAAGCTGGTTGGCTACAACCTGGGTGAACAGCTGGGCTCGACAGCGGCGTTTGCGGGGAAGGCCATCTCGAAACCGGATACTTCCATTCGTCGGATGTCCTGTGACTCCAAGGCGACGCGGGCAGGCTCGACATCGACGAACATCGAGTCCGACATTCCCGACGTTGCTTATTCAACCGGCTCGGGAACCGTAAGCCCGGATGGCGCGCTCCACTATGTCATACAAAGCTACCCTTCGAGCGGCGTGGCTGGTGGACTGACGAAGATGGCCTCAGTTGGCAGCGGACAGGGTTATATTCCGGTGACCATAGTAGGCACGGTGGAGAAGCCGATCTATGTGGTGGACACGAAGGCTGCTGCGCATATCCTGGTCAAGCAGACGGCAAAAGGGGTTGTCTCCGCAACCGGGAATGCGATCAGCGGGCTCTTCAAAAAGAAGAAGAAAGATGACGACAAGCCGAAGTAGCCGGAGCGGTATGCTGCTGAGGCGGTCTTGCGGTTCTTACGCGGTCTTCGGATTTTCTATGCGCCATGTCGTCCTAATTTGCCTCTTCATCGTTTCCTCGCTTCTAGCTTACGCACAATCTTCCAGGCCGCCGATCGACGTTTATGACGGCTTTGAAGGACCTGTTCTGAGCGACCTCTGGGCTACAGAAAGCCTCGTCCCGAGTTCCGTCAGCATAGAATCGAGCATTGTTCGTGCAGGGCACAGCGCCCTTCGTATCGATCTGCACCCAAATGACGTGTTCTGGCGTGGCGTTGGCGGCGATGCCGATAGCGAACGAGATGAACTTCGGGAAGCGCGGCCTCTGACAACCCGCGAAAACAGGCTGTATGAGTTTTCGTGGAGCATGTATCTTCCAAAGGACTTCCCAATCGTTCCTGTCCGGCTTGTAGTCGCGCAATGGTTGGAGTATTGTCCCCATCCCGACTTGCCCTGCTTCAACAACAGCCCTGTTCTTGCCGTGCGCTACATCAATGGAGTGCTCCGCATTACGCAGGATCTCAATCATCGCTTCATCGTTCTGTATGAGAAGAAGCGCGACCTTCGTGGGAAGTGGCTCGATCTGCGCTTCCAGGTGCGCCTTACTCCAGCGACAAACGGCATTGTGCGGACATGGCTGGATGGCAAGCAGGTCGTGGATTACAGCGGCATAACTGCCAATACTTCAGGTGATGCAACTGGTTATCCCGTACCCGGCTATTTTCCTTTCAAAATGGGACTCTACCGGAACGTGATGCCGCAGCCGATGACGATCTATCTTGATGAATATCGCAAGCGCGAGATTCCCGATAACTAGCGTTCTGGTGTGGCCAGTGCTTCGGCGAAGTGTATTGCTTCGCGGTGGCTGAGTTGTGCGATCTGTTCGCGGCAACTGAATCCGTCGGCTACGATGATCGTTTCTTGAGCGGCGGAGTTGATGGGGCCGAGCAGGCCCAGGTTTGCGATGGTTTTTGAGACTTCGTACTTTTCTGCTTCAAAGCCGAAAGGGCCGGCCATGCCGCAGCAGGTGGTTTCGATGGGCTCGACGGTAGCGCCAGCGGCGCGGAGCAGGGCGATTTCGCTTTTTGGCCCGCCGAAGACGGCCTTGTGATGGCAGTGGCCGTGGATGAGCACGCGCTTGCCGGTGAGGCGGCCAGCTACGGACTCGGGGGCTTTGGCTGCGAGCCAGTCGGCGAGGAGCCAGACATTTTCTCTTAGCCTTGCTGCGCGCGGATCGTTGGGTAATAACTCAGGCAGTTCATCCTTGAAGACGCTGGCGCAGCTTGGCTCAAGGAAGATGAAGGGCAGGTTTGAGTCGATTTCGGGAGATAGCCGGGTGAGTACGTCTGACAGATAATTCTTTGCCGCATCGAGCAGGCCGAAGTCGTAGAGCGGGCGTCCGCAGCAGATATGACCGCGTGGCGTTTGCAGATGGAAGCCTGCATCCGACAGAAGCGATTCAGCGGAAGCGAGTGTTTGGGGATGGTAGTAGTTGTTCCAGGTGTCAGGCCATAGGAGCACGGGTGACTGCGCGGTGCGCGCATCACGTTTGCGTGAGCTTATGTAGGGCTTTGCGGCGAGCTTTGGTAGCTCGCGCTCTTTTGCGATGCCGACGATGCGCTTGATGAGTGGGCTGGTGAGTGGTCCGTTCAGAATTGCATTTGTGAGGCCGGGCGTGATCGATCCCCACTTTGCGAGCTTGTCTGCGAAGCCGAAGACGTAATGGCGAAGCGGGTGGGGCTTGCCCTTGTAGCGCTGGGCCAGGAACTCGGATTTGTATTGCGCCATATCCACTTGCACGGGGCACTCGGTCTTGCAGGCTTTGCAGCTTAGGCAGAGGTCGAGTGCTTCATGCACGGCGTGGCTCTGAAAGCCTTCAGAACGCAGGTCACCGGAGAGCATCTCCCAGAGCAGGCGGGCGCGGCCGCGGGTGGAGTGCTGTTCGTCGCCGGTGGCGCGGTAGCTGGGACACATGACGCCGCCTTCGGTTTTGCGGCATGCGCCTACGCCGACGCAGCGCTCGGTGGCGTGTTCGAGTGAGCCGCCATCGCGTGAGAAGGCGAAGTGGGTTGTGAGTGCGATGTGGGGCTGCGAGGGACTGTGGCGGAGATTCTCTGCAGGATCGTAGACGCGAACGGCGTCGATGAGCTTGCCGGGATTCATGCGGTTGGCCGGGTCCCAGAGCATCTTGAACTCGCGGAGGCCCTCCATCAACTCGGGGCCGAACATCTTGGGGAGCAGAGCCGCGCGTGCCTGGCCGTCGCCGTGTTCGCCGCTGATGGAACCGCCGAAGCTGAGGACGAGATCGGTGGCGCGGTCGAGGAATTCTCTAAAATCCCGGATGCCTTTTTCGCTGCGGAAGTCGAAGTTGATCCGAAGGTGGACGCAGCCCTGGCCGAAGTGGCCGTAGAGGGCACTCCGGTACCCGTACTCGGCCATGAGGGTGGTGAGTTTGCGGAGGTATGCGCCGAGGTGCTCGGGTGGGATGCCGGCATCTTCCCAGCCTTCCCAACCTTCGGGTTCGCCGGGGACGAAGACAGTGGCTCCGAGGGCGGACTCGCGGACGGACCAGACGCGCTTCGCTTCATCGGCGGCATAGATTCGAGCAGAAGGTACTACGGGCCAGTCCTGAGCGGCTTTGACCAGCGCTTCGGCTTTGGATTGCGCTTCTTCGGGAGTCCATGCGCCCATCTCTACGAGTAAGAAGCCGCCGCCTTTGGGCAACAGGCCGAGGTTTTCTACGGCGAGATTTTTGCGCTGCATGAAGCTGAGGAGCAGGTCGTCCATGCCCTCGAGGCCGATGGGTGAGTGTTCGAGCGCTTGCGGTACGGCGTCCGCGGCGAGGAAGGCGTCGGGGAAGCCGAGTGCGGTGAGCACGCGGTACGGCGGGCTGGCTACGAGGTTGAGCGTGGCGGAGACGATGGTGGCGCAGGTGCCTTCCGAACCGATGAGTGCGCGGGCTACGTGGAAGCCGTTTTCCGGCAGCAGCTCGTCGAGGTTGTAGCCGGAGACGCGGCGCGGGATGCGCGGGAATTTTTCGCGGATCAGCGGGGCGTAGCGATCGCGGATGCGGGCGAGACCAGCATAGATTTTGCCTTCACGGCCACTGGCTTTGATCTTTGCGGCTAGTTCTTCGTCGCTTGTTTTGCCGACGGACATACGGGTGCCGTCGTAGAGGACGATGTCGAGGCGCTCGACGTTGTCTACGGTTTTGCCGCCGAGCAGGCCGTGGACTCCGCAACTGTTATTGCCCATCATGCCGCCGAGGGTGCAGCGCGAGTGCGTGGCAGGGTCGGGTGCGTAGGTGAGATGGTGCTCTTCGGCGGCTTCGCGGAGGCGGTCGAGGACGATGCCGGGCTGGACTACGGCCAGCTTTGCTGCCGGGTCAATGGAGGCCAGGCGGTTCATGTGCTTCGAGTAATCGAAGACTACGGCGACGTTGGTGCATTGGCCGGCGAGGCTGGTTCCACCGCCGCGGGCGAGGACGGCAGCGCCGACGGAGCGGCAGGCTGCGAGCGCGGCTTCGACGTCGTCGTCGTCGCGGGGCAGGATGACGCCGACGGGAAGCTGGCGGTAGTTCGAGGCATCGGCTGCGTAGAGGGCGCGGGAGCCCATGTCGAATTTGACTTCACCACGGACGACTGCTTTGAGCTGGGACTCAAGCTCACGGTGGGCGTCGAAGCGCTCGTGGTCGAGAGGTGGCTGGTTGAAGATCGCAAAGGGCGAAGTGGTCACGCAGACAGGTTACAGGTTATGGATGAGAGTCGACAGTGATTTTGATTTCACTGTGGCAGTGAAATGGGATGGGGGAGGGGTGGTGGTGGCTGATTCAGCCTGCTTTTTCACTGTCGCAGTGAAAAGAGGGGGTGGGGTCCTGGTAGCCTTTGGCGCGGAAGATTCCGGGATGCCTCCTCTGTTCGTAGCGGACGAGTTCTTCCGACATTTCAGCGAAGTTGTACTCGCCGGAGTTTTGGACAATGTGGCGGAGGTGGGGGGAGTGAAGTGCTAATCCTACCTTTCGCGAAGAACGTGAAGGATGGGGCACCCTTTGTGGTGGTCCTACGGGCGAAAAACAACGGCAAGTGCAACCGCAGGTCCTTCACTTCGCCTTAAGAAGACGGCTTCGTTCAGGATGAGGGGCGGTGGTGAGGAAGGTGAAGTGCCCTTGGCGAAGAGTGCGAAGGATGGGGCACTCGGCGAGGGTGGAGCGCCGTTTTAGAGAGAATATTTCCGGACCTAAAGGCCGGATTTTTGAGCCAACTTATTACGGGGCCTGAAGGCCCTGACTCCCTCCGGAAAGACAGCAGGTTTGGTTTTGTGGTTTCCCATGTCTCCCAAACCGGGAGACATGGGAAACCCAGGTGTTGTGGTGGGATGGCGAAAGCAAAAGCAGGTCTTTCACTCCTTCTCCACCCCAGCGACGAAGACCTGTCGCCGGGGACCCGGGCCTGAAAAACGGCTACGTTCAGGATGACAAATTTTTGGTGGATATATGAATCCTGCGGGGGCTAAAGCCCGGATGTTTTTGTGTCTTTTTCGGCACGACTAAAGTCGTGCCCTGTTACGAAGCTCAAGTTGGCGGGTGTGCTATCCCATCCATGGCGCAAAAAACGCGCCATGGATGGGGCACCCAGCGTTGCGGTGGAACTCACAAGCAGCAACAGCAAGAACAACCGCAGATCCTTCGACTCACCACCCCAGACTGAAGAAAACGTCTGGGGTGGTGAGTCGAAGGATGACACTTGTTTGGCAGGGAGGTGGGGGAGCGTGGTGGTTAGTCGAGTTTGGGGTGGAGTTTGTGGAAGCCGGTGGCCTCCTGGTAGGCGTGGCCGAAGGCGGCTAGTTTTGCGTCCTGGTAGAGGCCGGCGAGGAAGGTGATGGAGACGGGGGTGTTGGGGCCGCCGATGTTGTCGTTTTCGCCCGAGTCTTCTTTGGGTGGGTGGGGTGCGTCGATGCCGCGGAGGCCGTTGGGGACGATGAGTGCCGGGTGGCCGGTGAGGTTGGTGGCTACGAGCTGCAGGCCGCTGGTGGGGGCGACGATGATGTCGACTTTTTCGAAGAGGGCCGATACCTGCTGGCAGGCCAGCGTGCGGGCTCGGGCGGCCTGGACGTATTCGACCGCGGGGTAAAAGCGGGCGATGCGGAAGGTGTTGGGCCAGTCGTCTGCGGATTGCTCGGTGAGGAGCTTGTCGCGGCCGGAGCGGGTGAGGTCATCGAAGGCGGCGGCGGCTTCGGCTTCGAGCATGGGCGTCATGGCGTTGTAGGGGAGATCGGGCAGCTCGACGGGGATGAGATTGATGCCCATGGAGCGAAGCTTGTCGAGTGTGGCGAGATCGTATTTGCGGTCGTAGTCGCGGCGGGCGCGGTTGACCGTCATGCTCGCGATCATTTCTTCCCGCTTTTTCTTTTCTTCGGGGGTTTCGTTGGGCTTGGGTTCGTGTTGGGTCGGCGGCTTGGGTGGGTCGAAGGCGGATTTTATGTAGCCGATGCGGAGGGTTTTCCAGTCGAGGTTGGGGTCCCAGAAATACGCCGCCGGATAGACGGAGGTGTCTTTGCCGTCGGGGCCGTGGATGGCGTCGAGGACCAGGGCGCAGTCTTCGGCTGAGCGGGTGATGGGGCCGAGCTTGTCCATGGTCCAGCTGAGGGCCATGGCTCCGGTGCGGGGAACGAGACCGAAGCTGGGTCGAAGGCCGGAGACGCCGCAGCGGGTGGAGGGGGATGCGATGGAGCCGAGAGTCTCTGAGCCGATGGCGAAGGCGACGCAGCCTGCTGAGACGGCGCTTGCTGAACCGGCAGAGGAGCCGCTGGAGCCTTGTTTGGGATTCCATGGATTGCGGGTCTGGCCGCCGAACCATTTGTCTCCCATGGCGAGCGCGCCGAGGGTGAACTTGGCGATGAGGATGGCTCCGGCTGCGTCGAGGCGCTGGACTACTGTGGCGTCTTCATCGAAGGATTGATGCTCGAAGCCGCCTGCACCCCAGGTGGTGGGATAGCCTTTGACGGCGAGGAGGTCTTTTGCGCCCCAAGGAATGCCGTGGAGCGGGCCTCGGTATTTTCCGGCGGCGATTTCGGCGTCGGCCTGTGCGGCTTGTTTGAGGGCGCGGTCTTCGGTGAGTGTGACTACGAAGTGGAGTTTGGAGTCGTAGCGTTTTAGGCGGGTGAGGTACATCTTTGTGAGCTCGAGGGAGGTGATTTTGCGGGCCGCAACCAGCTTCGCCAGTTCATTCACGCTGGCGAAGGCCAGGTCTTCAATCTGAGATGGACGATCCGGAGCAGAAGGCGGTGTGAGGAGCCCACCTCCTAATTCAATACGGTCAAACTCCTTGCTGGAATCAGTCTTGGTCGACGGAACGGGCTTCGCTGCGGGCTGCGGATGAAAGACGAATGCCGGTGCGACTGAGTTGGGGATGTTGAGCTTGCGGATGGCTTTCATCGACCCGTTTACGTTCACGAGCGAGTCGATCATCATCTGCTTCTGTTCGGCGGTGAAGGGGCCGATGCCGGCGAGGATGGCGGCCTGGTCGATCATCTCCGGGGTGATTTGCGGGGGCTTGGATTGGTCCGTTCCCGAGGCTTCCTGCGCTTGTATGGAGAGGGTGTAGAGGACGCCGGGAAACAGGGTGGACGAGACGCCTGCGAGGGTGGAGGCGGAGAGAAAGCGGCGGCGGTCGAAGGTCACTGGGATCCTCTACGAATGGGGATGATGTCTTTTCGACACTATAGCGGAGTTTGTTCAGGTTACAGGTTGGAGAAAAGCAGAAGCGGGTCCTTCGACTCACCACCCCCCGAGCTGCAATACGCTCGGGGCCCCTTTCGCTCAGGATGACACTTGGTTTTGTGGGGAGTGGGTGGGAGTGCTATCCCACCCATGGCGCAAAAAACGCGCCATGAATGGGGCACCCGAGGGTTGTGGCGGAACTGGCGAAGAGCAAAAGCAAGGGCAGGTCCTTCGACTTCACAGGCCACGAAAGACGTGGCCTGCTTCGCTCAGGATGACAAACCATACCTATCATTCAGATGACGGGCGTTGATGGGGCTAGCTGCCGTAAGACTCGAAGGGATCGAAGTGGACGGCGTTGTGTGTGTCCTGGACGAAGTTATTGATTCCTTCATTTGTATTGGGGCCATGAAAGGTCTGCGTGGCTCGCGCCTGGAGATAGGTCCTGTTGTTAAAGAGGTATCCACCTATCGTCGATCCGAAAAGTGACGGCAGGGTATTGGGCGGCGGGCTGTTGTAGGAAGGAAGCCGAGACCCGGTTGTGTCGTTGATATGCGCGATTCCCTGGTTGACTCCGTGCGAGTAGAAGGGATCTGCGAGGCCTCCGACCACATCCGACATGACGTCGCGGACGGAGTTGCCGACGAAACGATTGCCCAGGAACCGAGCTACATAGGGCGTAGCTCTCGCTCCCAGTTGACCTGGAATTGTGGCCATAATCCCTTCCCCTGAAATTCAATTGAACTGCTGTGCAGGCCATCCTATCGGAGCGGACGGCAGTGAGCAACTGGAATTTTCCGCGAAGCATTTAGTATCGGCTCATGGCGCTGGTTGAAGTGCAATCGGTAACGAAGAGTTATCTGCGGCGGGCGGGCTTGAAGACGGAAGAGCGCACGGTGGTGGACGACGTGTCGCTGGAGATTGAGCCGGGCGAGACGCTGGGGCTGGTGGGCGAGTCGGGTTCGGGCAAGACGACCGTGGCGCGGATGATCCTGGGACTGGTGAAGCCGACGAGCGGAACGGTGCGCGTGGGCGGGGTGGATGTGGCTGTGGCGCGGGGCGCGGAGATGAAAAAACTGCGGCTTGAAATGCAGCCTGTGTTTCAGGATCCGTATGCGGCGCTGAATCCGCGGATGCAGGTGCTGGAGATTGTGACGGAGCCGTTTGCGATTCATAAGCCAGGAATGGGCCCGAATGCGCGTCATGCCGAGGCAGTAATTCTGCTGAAGCAGGTTGGGCTGGATGAGAGCGCGCTGGGACGGTATCCGCACGAGTTTTCTGGCGGGCAGCGGCAGAGGATCAACATTGCGCGGGCGCTGGCGCTGAGGCCGAAGTTGCTGATTCTGGATGAACCGGTATCGGCGCTCGATGTCTCGGTGGGCGCGCAGATTGTGAACCTGCTGCGTACGCTGCAGCGCGAGCATGGGCTGACGTATCTGTTTATTTCGCATTCGATGCCGCTGGTGCGATACCTAAGCACGCGGATTGCGGTGATGGAGCGCGGAAGACTGGTGGAGATGGGCGAGGCGGTGGCTTTGTGTGAGGAGCCGCGGGAGGCTTATACGCGGCAACTGCTGGCGGCTACGCCGGAGTTGAAAGAGCAGGGACAAGGGAATAGGGAATAGGGAACAGAAAAGCCGGGGCGGAAACCCCGGCTTTTTCTGTTATGCATCAGCGCTGTACTTATGTTTTCTCTCTACTGACCAGGCGGTGGAGTTGTTGGCTTGGGCTGAGGCGCCGGGGTTGTAGTTGCTGGCGGCGGCGTTGTCGTGGTGGGCGCGGTTGCCGGAGCGCTGCCGGGAGTGGTTGCCGGGGCTGATGGCTGGCCCGCCGCAGGGGGTTGGCCGGGAGTTCCGGGTTGCCCGGGTCTTGGTGCGGCTCCGGGTGCGCCGGGCATCATTCCGCCGGGACGTGGCATGGGTGAGGGCGGTGGCGCGGGTATCTCCGATACGCCTACGAGTTCGACGTCAAAGATGAGGTCTGACTTGGCGGGGATGCCGGGGTGCTCCGCTCCGCGGTCGGGGATGGCGCGGTATCCGTAGGCCAACGCCCAAGGGATGAAGATACGGCGTTTGCCGCCTACGTGCATGCCTTCAATGGCGAGGTCGAAGCCAGGGATCATGCGGCCGACGCCATGGGGAAATTCCATGGGCTGTGCGGCACCCATTTTGGGCTTGCCGTCCGGTCCCATGACCGGCTTGCCGTCCGGTCCGAGGGCGGGCTGAGGGTGATCATCCCAGGCGTCAAACTTTACGCCGTCAGCGGCGCGCCAGCCGGTGTACTTTACGTGCCAGATCTGCTTGTCCTGGCCGAGAGGGCCGGTGCCGAGCTTTGTGTCCTGATACTTGAGCGCGAGGGCGGTCTTAACGATTCCGCGCGCGGGCGGAACGCCGGGCGGCAGTTTGATGGCGCCTGCTGCGGCGGTGGAGGTTGTCGAAGCATGGGCTGCAGGCGCTGCGGGCTTGGAAGCTGTTGGGGCCTGTGCGGGAAGGATGGCGGCGAATGCGGCTGCCGTGACAAGCAGCGAAAAACTGGATTTCATTACTTTATTTCTACTCCGGGATGGCTTTCACATCGGAGTTTAGCACTCCAGGTGCGGCGGCCAGGCGATTTGCGCAGTGAGTCCGATATTCCATCTTTATATGGCTGCCTTTATGGTGAAGAAATATGTCTCTACATTTTGTGGATGTAGTGCGCTGGCTCTGGCTGCCGGTAGCATCTTTTTTTGCCGGAGCTCTGAATACGATTGCCGGCGGAGGGTCGTTTCTCACGCTGCCGGCGCTGTTCTCCGCCACCGGCGCGGTGGGGGTGGGCGCGGTTACGGCGCAGGCCACGAACACTGTGGCGCTGTGGCCGGGGCAGCTTACTTCACTGGTGGCATTTCGCAGGCATCTGCGCGCTTATGGCTGGAAGATGGCGCCGATTGCGCTGGCGAGCGGGCTGGGCGGCTGGATTGGCGGCCGGTTGCTGCTGATTACGTCGAACCACTGGTTCAAGGAGCTGCTGCCGTGGCTGCTGCTGTTTGCCGCGTTGATGTTTATTGTGAGCATGCCGCTGGGCAAATGGCTCGCGACGCGCTCGGGCGGCAAGCGCTATGAAGTGGCACTGGTGATCGGCATGGTGGCGGTGAGCGTGTATGTGGGCTACTTTGGCGCAGGCGGGGGATTTCTTGTGATGGCGCTGCTTGGAATTTGCGGCGTGCATGACATTCACGAGATGAATGCGCTGAAGGTGCTGACGGCGGTGGTTTCGATTGGGATTCCCGCGTTGACTTTCATCCTTGCGGGGCGCGTGGATTGGCGCTTCTGCCTGGAGATGGCGGTGCTGGCCGCGGTGGGCGGATACCTGGCTGCGCGCTTGAGCCCGAAGGTGAACCAGCGCGTGATGCGCTGGACGGTGGCTTCGATTGGATTGTTGACGGCGGCGTATTTCTTTCTGCAGAATGCGCTGATGCATGGGTAAAGCCTGGTGCAGGGGTTTCGCTCGCCTGGCGGCCGCTATAGCGGCGACATAAGAATCCGCACTGCTATGCCTGTAGAATTTCTCCGATGACATTCCTGCTTGATCTTCGTTACGCTGTGCGGCAGTTGAGGCTTGCGCCGATGTTTACGGCGACGGTGGTGTTGACGCTTGCGCTTGGTATTGGCGCGTGCACGGCGATCTTCTCGCTGATTGATGCGGTCATGCTGAAGTCACTGCCGGTGACGGACCCATCGCGTCTTTACCAGATTGGCATTGGCAAGGCGTGCTGCCTGATGAACAGCCCGGAGGGAGACTGGGGACTTTACTCGTACAAGCTGTACAAGCAGCTTGCGGTGGCCGCGCAGCCGGAATTCGATCAGGTTGCCGCCTTTCAGGCGCAGCCCGGTGTGCTGAGCGTACGCTACGGCACGGACGCAGATCGGGCGCAGGCACGCGCGCTGATGGGTGAGTATGTGAGCGGCAACTATTTTCAGACGCTGGGCGTGAATGCGATTGCCGGACGTATGCTGAGGCCGGAGGACGACAGACGTGGCGCTCCGCCAGTGGCTGTGATGAGCTATCGCACCTGGAAGAACAGCTATGGCGGCGATCCGAAGATCATTGGCGCGACCTTTCAGATTGAGACATTTTCTTTCACCATTGTCGGCATTGCGCCGCCGGGATTTTTCGGCGAAACGCTCAGTAGCAATCCCATGGACCTGTGGGTTCCGTTATCGGTGGATTACCTGACGGATGCCGAGGCTCCATACTGCGATGTGCCTTCAATGGCATGGCTGCGACTGATTGGCCGGCTGAAGCCCGGCGCGACAACAGCGGGTGTATCGGAACGGCTGACTGCTTATCTGCAACACTGGCTTACCGGCGAGGGCGCAATGGCGCCGCAGTTCGAGACGCAGTTGAAAGACGAGCTTTCGCGGCAGGTGATTCGGCTGGGGCCAGGCGGACAGGGCATTGGCGAGATGCGCGATTCCTATCGCAGCAGCCTGTATATTCTTTTCGGCATCTGCGCGGCGGTACTGCTGATTGGGTGCGCGAATGTGGCGAATCTTCTACTGGCGCGCGGGATGACGCGGAGCCCACAGACGGCATTACAGCGTGCGCTGGGAGCGTCTATGGGGCGGATTCTGCAGCAATCTTTTCTTGAAAGCATGTTGCTCTCTGTCATGGGCGGTGTGCTGGGTGTAGTGGTTGCCTGGGCCGGCGCGGGACTGATTGTGCGCCTGGCATTTCGTTATGCCGTGGTGGCTCCGGTGCATGTTTCGCCATCGCTTCCTGTGCTGGGGTTCTGCCTGGTGCTATCGATTGTGACCGGTCTGATTGCAGGGATGGCGCCGGCGTGGCTGGCTTCGCGCACAGACCCGATGGTTTCAATGCGCGGGGCCAACAGAACTATGCGGGGCGGCGCGGGTTTGCCACAGAAGACGATGATTGTGATGCAGACGGCCGTTTCACTGGTGCTGGTGGCCGTGGCTGGCATGCTCTCGCATAGCATCTCGAACCTGCGCCATCAGGATTTTGGCTTTCACGCGGAGAATCGCGAGATTGTGACTATCGAACCGCCGCTGGCTAAATACACGGTTGCGGATCTCGATAGGATGTATCGCGCGCTGAAGATAAAGCTTGAGGCTCTGCCTGGAGTTCGCAGCGCGAGCGTGGCGCTGGATAGCCCGATGGATGGGCACTGGGAAGAATATGTGCTGAAGCCCGGGGAAGGCGTGCCGCCAAGCGATAGCGCACACAGTGTGGACTACAATCGCGTGGGCCCGGACTACTTTGCCACCATCGGCCAGCCGCTTGTGGAAGGACGCGGCATCCTTCTCTCGGATCGCGAAGATACGCAGCATGTTGCCGTGGTGAATCAGGCCTTTGTGCGGCGGTTTTTTCCGGAGGGCGATGCCATTGGCCGCCACTTCGGCTTTAATCTGCCGGCCAACAGCGACAGTTTTGAGATTGTGGGGGTGGCGCGTGACGCGAAATACGCAGACCCCGCGCTGCCGCCAGCGCCGATGGTCTTCGGCGCGCTCTCGCAGAGCATTGCTTACACCGACGGCGCGCTGAAGGAAAACGAGAAGTGGGCGCACTTCATCAACGGCGCCCAGTTGTGGATTGATGGCGATATGGGCCGCCTGGAGCCACAGGTCCGCAAGGTCTTTGCGGAAGTCGATCCCAATCTCGCAATCATGAATATGCACCCGCTGCAGCAGCAGATCGATGTGCACTACGAGCAGCAGCGAACGGTGGCTGAGCTGAGCACGCTTTTTGGCGGGCTTGCGATTTTGCTGGCGTCGATTGGCCTGTATGGCGTGATGGCGTATGCGGTTGCGCGGCGCACGATGGAGATTGGTGTGCGTATGGCGATTGGGGCATCGCGAGTCAACGTGGTCCTGCTGGTGCTCCGCTCAGCGCTTGCGCAGGTGGTGGTGGGGCTGGCATTGGGATTGGGGCTGTCCTTTGTTGCAGGGCGCATGCTGCACTCAAGCCTGTATCAGGTGGGCGAAGTCGATCTGAGTGCGCTGGGTATTGCGACCGCTACTCTGCTTCTGAGCGCGTTGATTGCGAGCTTTATTCCGGCGCAGCGCGCGGCAAGCGTGGAACCGGTAACGGCGCTGCGCGCGGACTGATGGAGACAGGCTGAATTTCGAGTGCGGAGTATTTCTTTCTGCGGAATGCGTTGAAGCGTGGATAGGGGCAGGGAACAATGGAAGGTGGTTCACTCTCCGGGTTGAATTCCCAAAGCTCTCTTGGACCATTTCTCAAATTGTGACAGTTAGAAAGCTGTCACAAAGTATCGACGATGCATTCTCCATGAGTCATATACTTCGTCCATGACGTGACTTCTGCGGCGCTATTCCGGAATCCATAAGTTAAACAGCGGAGATTGCAATTGCTTATGAGCTCGCAATCGGTGGATGCACGATATCTGACGATAGCCCTTAGTTCTCCGAAGGACCGCAAACAAATCTACTCCGCGCGGCATGAAGTCTACGCTCTCGAGTTACATCAGCATCAGGCAAGTGAAGAACGCCTGCTTCGCGACGCGCTGGACGAACGCAATGAGTACATTGTGGTGAAACAGCGCGATGAATTGCTGGGTTTTGTCAGCGTTACGCCACCAGGTGCCAGCTACTCGGTAGACAAATATTTCAACCGCAGCGATATCCCCGTCAGCTTTGACCAATCTCTATATGAGATTCGCCTTCTTACGGTTTTGCCTGCGCATCGAGGGAGAATCATCGCGCCGTTGTTGATGTACGGGGCACTTCGGTACATCGAGTCGCACGGCGGATCGCAACTGGTAGCAATTGGCAGACGAGAAGTCGCCGGCATGTATTCGCACTGCGGAATGAAGCGGACAGGCGCCTCCGCCCGCTCTGGCGCTGTTGAATACGAACTGATGACCGGAAATGTACAACAGGTGTATCGGGCAACTGCTGCGATGACACGCAGTTTCGAAAGGCTCACCGACGCCGTAGATTGGCAGCTCCCGTTTGCATTCAACCGATCCGATCACTGCAATCATGGCGGCGCTTTATGGGAGGAGCTTAGCGGAGATTTCTCAGACCTCGGCCGCTCGCAGCAGATCGTTAATGCCGACGTGCTTGACGCATGGTTCGATCCGGCTCCTGCTGTCCTCTCCGCCATCTCGAGAAACCTGCCGCTTCTGGTTCGGACATCTCCTCCTACTCATGCGGAAGGATTGGTAAAGGCCATCTCTCATGCACGCGGAGTTCCGGCACCGTGTATCTTGCCCTCTGCCGGATCATCGGCTCTGATTTTCATGGCATTCCAGTCGTGGTTCCGTCCGGACTCGCGCGTACTTCTTCTCGACCCTATGTACGGCGAGTATCGTCACGTGCTCAAGAACGTAACCAGGTGCGTAGTGGATTCCGTCGTTGCCAGGGCTGAAAACGCTTTTCATTTTGACCTGCGCGAAGTGGAAGAGCGACTCAATGAAGGACAGGACGCTGTAGTTCTTGTCAATCCAAATTCGCCCACAGGGACCTTGTTGCCGCCGGAGTCCCTGGCCGAATTGATTGCGCGTTTTCCAGGCACTCGTTTCTGGATAGATGAAACCTACATCGAGTTTTGTGGCGCTGAGCATTCGCTGGAGAGGTTTGCGAGTGAATCCGTCAATGCCTTCGTGTGCAAGTCTATGTCGAAGGTCTACGCTCTTAGCGGCCTCAGGGTGGCATACCTGGTGGGGCCTTCCGCGGAGATTGCTGAGCTCTCACGGCTGGCGCCGCCCTGGGCGGTTTCGTTGCCAGCCCAGATTGCAGCGGTCGCAGCTCTGGACGAGCCCTCCTACTACGCGACGCAGTATCGTGCCACGTCAGAACTCCGCGAGCAACTGGCGTCAAGATTGCGAACGGAGTGCGGAATCGCAGTATTCCCAAGCGCCACGAATTGCCTGTTATGCGCTCTGCCTCCGGACGGTCCCGGCGCAGATGAAATTGTCAATCGCGCGCGCAAGCACAACTTATTCATTCGCAGCGGAGCGGGGATTCATCCTTCGCTCGGACCGCATACAATCCGCATAGCAGTGAAGAGCGAGTCCATGAACGAGAGGATCGTCGCGATTCTCCGGGAACTACTCTCAGACATTGCGTAAGCTAGTGAGGCTAACTCAACCCCAGTTCACCTTTGGGCAAGACAGCGCTTTCTGGCGGCAAACGGGCATGCCGAGAAGGTGGTTCAAGACCCGTTCTACGCCCGGCGATTTAATCCGGCGGGGGATAGTAGGGCAGCTTGTTGTTCTTCTCGTTGGCGCGCTTTACGGTGACGTCGCTGAGCAGGAGCGCGGGAGCGAGCACGGTTTCCGGAATCGCGGAGTTGTAGTTGGCGACCCAGGGTTTGTTGCCTGCTGCCTCAATGCCGGACCGGAGAGCGCGCTGATCGATATCGGCGAGGGCTGCGCCGCGCACCAGCTCACGCTTGCCATCTGATACAGAGACTTTGTAGAGCACATGCGGCGAAAGCCCTGCGCCGAGGGTGGCTACGTAATACACGTTGGTGAGGCCGCGGTCCTTGGCTATATCGAGCAGCTTCTTGTTGAGGTCATCGTCGGAGAGGCCGTTATCGGCTGAGATTTTGAGCACTCCGATGACAGGCCGCGCCGGGCCGGAAACTGCGGCACGCGCGTGACCGTTAGATTGTGGCAGGTCGCGCACCGGCTCGCGGCCGATGAGGTAGTTCTCGAGCTTACCGGCGGTGACAAGCTCTACGGCTTTGGCTGCCACACCTTCATCATCGACATCGTATGCGCCCGCGAGATCCTTGCCGTCAAAGGTCTTCAGGCTCGGATCATCTACTGCGTTGAGAAAATCGGGCAAGATGCGGGCGTGATAGCTGGATGCGAAGGGTCCGTTGGTGCGGGCTTCGGTGCCGAGGCGCGGGCGCGTGGCCGCAAGCCCGGACGCGAGAAGCGTGTGCATGGCCTCAGCGCCGGCGTGGGAGGAAAGCAGGAGCGGTCCATGGTACTCCTCTTCAACCAGCGGCGCATTACGCAACTCGGCCAGCGAGGCCATCACGCGCTCGGAATGTTTCTCGAATTCGTCGGGCGCGTCAAGCGAGGCGAGGGATTTTCCGCCGGAGGCGTTGGTGCGGTCGATGCGCATTCCGTCCGCGGCCTGGACGCCGGCGCCGAAAGATTCCTGATAGCTGGAGGTGGTCTTCCGGACGATGGTGCCTTCGCTGTTGACGAGCCATGTGGTGACGGCGCGCGCGGAGAAGGAGGCGACGCAGTATTGCAACTGGCTATCCTTTGCCGCGTTGCGGTAGAGGCCGCTGGCGTGTGCGATGCGGTCGCTCCATGTCTTCTGCGCCTGGTCGTTCAGGTCGAGAACTGCGGGCGCGGCGAGCGAGATGAGCGGCTTTTCCTGGCTGAAGTCATCGGCCTGGGGAGGCGTCTGCACCTGCTTGAGCTCGGCCTGCTTACGCGCGTAGGCGTCGAGAGCTGCCTTATAGGCGGTGTCGGCGGCGGACCAGAGGGAGGAGCGCAAGGCGATGGGGTCGTCGTCGATGGTGGTGATTTCGACTGCGCCATCTCCGCGCGCGGAGGAGCTGTCGGTTTTGTAATTTCCTATGCGAACGGCTACACGTGCGATGCGCTGATGGCCGCTTTCGGAACCTTCGCTTGAGCCGAACTCGGCGCGCGTCTCAAAGGTGGCGGCGTCTTCGATGCGGAACTCGATGAAGAACGGCTTTTGAAAGCCCTGAAGCTGAAGGCCGGCCTTGCTGCGGTCCATCTCGGTGAGCATGGCTTTGAGGACGGGATCTTTTTCGGCGTCGGCGCGGGTTTGTTGGGCGGTGGCTGAAGTGCAAAGAGCGACCACGAGGAGCGCAAAGGAAGATATAGAGCGGATGGTAATCACTTTGTACCTCCTGTGGCCGAGGGAATGGGCAGGATTGGCGGCCGCGCGGTGCCCTGCGGCTGGCGCTGCGTTTCCATCTCGCTGACCAGCATGGCCGGAGCGACGGCGCTGACTGGGATTGAGCCTGATTCTGCGCCGCACTCGCCGTTAAAGACTTCGGGCTTATCGCCAGTAGCGACGATGCGCTTCATCGCGGCGAGCGGCGTGCCGACGATGGAGACGCCGCGCACGAGTTCATCGGGGCGGCCATCGACATACACGCGATAGACGACCAGCGGAATGACCTGAAAAGCCTGCGGCGAGGAGCGCGTGGTGACGGCGAAGCCGGAAGAGATGTCCTCAAAGTAGAGGCCGAAGGGCTTGTTCTGCTTCTTCGCTTCTTCAATGAGCTGCTTGCGCAGATCGGCGTCGGTTTCCGTCTTTGTGGAGGTAACAATCAGGTTGCCCTGGCGGCCTGTGGGCACGCGGCCGGACTGCGCGCGGCCGTGGCCGTTCGACTCCGAGAGGCTGGCGATGGGCAGGCGCGACATGAGGAAGGTTTTGAGCACGCCATCCTGGATGAGGTCGACTCGGCGAGCCTTCTGGCCCTCGTCGTCATACGCGTAGGTGCCGCTGAGCCATGTGCCTTTGAAACTTGAGATGGTGGGGTCGTCTGACACAGAAAGAAAGCTGGGAAGAATGTCCTTGTTGAGTTCCTTGGTGAAGGTCTGGCCTTCTTCATCGCCGCGCTGGCGCTGGCCTTCGAGACGATGGCCGAGCACCTCATGAAAGAAGACTGCCGCGGCGCGTCCGGAGAGAATTGCGGGGCCGTTGAAGGGCTCAGTTACGGGAGCTTTTCGGAGCGCTTCGAGGCTCTTGCCCAGATCTCGCACTGCGGCTTCCAGCTTGTCCTGCGAGGGAAGGCCGTCTGGCGTTTCCGCCTCAAAGGTCTGCGCGCGGAAGAGGTCCATGCCATCGTCTGCTTTCGTAACGGCGAGGATCATCAAGCGCACTGCAACGTTGGGTGTAACGATCTTTGAGCCTTCTGACGAAACGAAGTAATTGGTTGTGTTGGTGACCGACAGGATGGCTGCGTTCTGATAGACATCAGGAAATTCGCGGAAGACGCGCGAGAGCGCTGTGACGCGCTTTTCCCATGCGGCGCGGTCGATGGCGATCTTTAACGCGGGCGTGCCGATGGCTGTCTGAGGCTGCTCCTGGCTGAAGTCCGGCGAAGTGTCCTCTTCTTTGGCGCGAACCTGTGACTCGGTTTGTACGCGTAGATAATTGTCGAGCGCGGAGGCATAACCGGCATTGGTGGCGAGCCAGAGCGTGCGCGAGAGCGCCTGATGGTCGTCGCCGAGCGGAAGCTGGAGGCTGTTGACCGCGGAGGCGCGATGATCGCCATGCGTGTTGTCGAGCTTAGGGTCGCCGATGCGCACCTGCACATCCGCCATGCGCTCATGTGTGGCGGCGCTGCGTGCCAGCGCTCCGTATTGGGCCATGACGAAGACGCCGTCGTTGTCGCGCACGGAGTAGCTGAGGAAGTACGGTGGCGGCTGCTTTTCATCGCCCTGCTTGCCGAGCGAGGTGAAGGCGCGATGCAGCTCCGTGCTCATGGAGTCCAACAAGACCGGAGAGGATTGGGAGTGGATCTGCGCGGCGGACGCGGCGACGAACAGGCCGGGAAGGACGAACTTGAGCGGGCGCAGGAGACGCCTTGTGGAGATGGCGCGGAGATTTGTATGTGCGGAAGGAGCAAAATCGGGTAAAAACATCGGTAGCCAGATTCTCTCAGACTCCGGGGCTTTACAAAGGAGAATTCCATGAGATTTGTTCGTTGTGTTGTACTCGCGCTTGCTGCTCTGACTTGCGGCCTAAGCCTGTGCATGGGCCAGGCGGCAGATGCTGCTCAACCTGCTCCGCAATCTTCTGCTCAGGCCACAGCGGCGCAACCCGCATCTACGGACGCTTACACCTTGACGCCCGAGAAACTGGCTCAGGCCAAGGCGCTGAATCGAATTCGGCTGACGCTGGAGATTGTGGGAACGCTGTGGGGGCTGGCGGTGCTTTGGATTCTGCTTGCCCGGCGCTGGGCTACCGGCCTGGAGAAGTGGGCCGGGAGCATTGTGCGCTTCCGGTGGATTCAGGGGCTGATCTTCTTCGCGGTTTTTACGGTAATCACGACGATTGCCAGCCTGCCGCTGGACGCCATTGGTCACGCCGCCAGCCGGCATTATGGCATCAGCGTGCAGCAGTGGGGGAGCTGGCTGGGCGACCAGGGCAAATCTCTGGCCCTTGGCATCCTCATTGGTTCGCCTATTCTGCTGCTGTTTAACTGGATTGTGCGCGTCTCGCCGCGTCGTTACTGGATATGGGTGTGGATCATCTCTCTGCCCTTGATTGTGGCTTCCGTTGTGCTTGCGCCGCTGGTGACCGATCCACTGTTTAACAAATTTGAGCCGCTGATGAAGACGCACGCACCGCTGGTGACGAAGTTGGAGACGGTTGTGGCCAGGACCGGAACCAATATTCCCCCGGAGCGCATGTTTCTGATGAAGGCGAGCGAGAAATCGAACGGCATCAATGCGTATGTGACCGGCCTGGGCGCGACGAAGCGCTTTGTGATGTGGGATACGACGACGGATCGCATGCCGGATGACGAGATTCTGTTTGTCTTTGGCCATGAGAGCGGGCATTACGTCCGGAATCACATTCCCAAGATGCTTGCGATCTTCTCCGCCATGCTGTTCTTTGTGTTCTGGGGGTGCGCGCGCTTTGGCGAGTGGCTGGTGAGGCGTTTTGGAGCACGCTGGGGCATTGAGTCTGTTGCAGGGCGAGCGGGGTTTCTGACGCTGATTTTTGCGATTTCGATTGTGGGCTTCTTTCTGACGCCGGTGACGAACACCATAAGCCGTCACTATGAGCATGAGGCGGATATTTTCGGCCAGGAAGCGATTCACGGGCTGGTGCCGGACCCGGTGAAGACATCTGTTTCTGCGTTCAACCACCTGGGTGAGGCGTGGCTTGAGGATCCTGATCCAAGTCCGATTGTGGAGTTCTGGGATTACAACCATCCTTCCGTGCAGACCCGCGCTAAGTTTGCCCGGCAGTATGATCCGTGGGCGAATGGAGGGAAGGGCAAGTTCTTTGATAAGTAGGGGCGAAGGACGAATGATGAGGGGCGAAAAAATGTATGCGGTCGATTCGTTCGTCCCTCGCCGGGATCTGTTTTTGAGGCTTCCCGCCGCGAGGCCGTAAACTGGAACTTCGCTATTCCTGGAATGTATAAAGGAGCGCTATGGCTTATCCCACAAACTACCGCTATACCCGCGAGCACGAGTGGATCTCGGTCGAGGGCAAGATTGGCACGATTGGCATTACCGACTACGCGCAGAACTCGCTCGGCGACATTGTGTATGTGGACGCGCCGAAGGTGGGGGATACGGTAACGGCCCACGCTACATTTGGATCCGTTGAAAGCGTGAAGGCTGTCAGCGATTTGTTCTCGCCCGTTTCCGGTACGGTGACGGAGACGAATGAGTCGCTCAAGACCGAGCCGGACAAGATCAATTCTGCTCCGCACGAGACATGGATTATCAAGGTGGAGCTCTCCGATCCGGCGCAGTTTGATGGGCTGCTGGATGCGGCGGCATATGAAGCGTTTATCGCGGAAGAGCAGTAGATAAAAGACAGGGACTAGAAGGACGAAGGGACTCAGGAGACTGGGTCCTTTCGCAACTTTCCGCTATACGAAGGAATCTATAAGCTATGCGCTACCTCCCTAAATCCCCCGCCGAGCGCGAGCAGATGCTTGCCGAGATTGGCGTCTCTTCGATTGACGAACTTTTTTCCGTCATTCCTGAGGAATATCGGCTGACTCGCGACCTGGATGTTCCCCGCCAGCAGGCTGAAAGCGAAATTATTGCTTACTTCAACGAGGAAGCTGCGAAGAACATCATTGGCTATGCCAGCTTTCTTGGTGGGGGCGCATATCGCCACTTTCGGCCGATCATTATTGATTCGCTGGTGCAGCGCGGCGAGTTTCTGACGAGTTATACGCCGTACCAGGCGGAGATTACGCAGGGCACGCTGCAGGCGATCTTCGAGTTCCAGACGATGATTGCCGAACTGACTGGCATGGATGTGGCCAACGCCAGCATGTATGACGGCTCGACCGGCGCGGCAGAGGCTGTGCTGATGGCGATGCGCATTACGGGACGGTCTAAAGCTGTGGTGGCGCGCACGGTGCATCCGGAGTATCGCGAGGTTCTGGCCACCTATCTCCGTCACCGCGACATGGCAACCAGTGAAGTTGCGTACACCAAGAATGGCCGCGTGGATCTGGCTGCGCTGGAAGAGTCAGTGACTGAAGAAACCGCGGCGGTGCTGGTGCAGAGCCCGAATTTCTTTGGCACGATCGAGGACATTCCCGCGATTGCGGAGATTGCGCACAAGAAGGGCGCGCTGCTTGTTGTTTCGATTGCGGAGGGAGTATCGCTGGGCATCGTTCGTCCGCCGGTTGAGGCAGACATTGTCAGCATTGAGGCGCAGAGCTTTGGCGTGGCGCTCAGCTATGGCGGTCCCTATGTCGGCGTGCTGGCGACGAAGGAAAAATACCTTCGGCAGATTCCGGGACGCCTTGTAGGCCAGACGACGGATTCGAATGGGAACCGTGGGTTTGTGCTCACGCTCTCGACTCGCGAGCAGCATATTCGGCGCGAGAAGGCGACTTCAAACATCTGTACCAATCAAGCGCTTGTGGCGCTGATGGCGACGATCTTTCTGACTGTGTATGGCAAGGAAGGCATTCGCGAGCTGGCCGAGCACAACCTGGCCAAGGCTGCGTTTGCGGCAGAGACGTTCAAGCTGCAATCCGGAGTGAAGCTGCTCTTTGAAGGCGCGCCGCGATTCCATGAGTTTGTGATTGATACTGCGGAGGCTCCTCCGCTCTGGAGCCAGCGGCTGCTGAATGAAAAGATTGTGGGCGGCATTGAGCTGAAGAAGTGGTATCCGGAGCTGGGCAATGCCACGCTCTGGTGTACGACGGAGCCGATTAAGCGGAAGGACATTGAAGCGGCGGCGAAGGTGCTGGCTGCGGGATTGGCGGAAGGATAGGTGCGTGATCGAATCTAAACTTACAAAACTGATCCCCCTCCTCATCATAGTCTGGGGTGTCGGAATCGTAGGTTTTGTATTGTCTCTTGGTTGGGGTAAAACCTCGGGTAGAGAAATGGATCGCGATACCGTGATTTTTCTGGCAAAGGTGTGGTCTGGTATTGCGTTATTTGGAACTATTGTCGGATTCATCGTGTGAAGTTTGCCCTGTTACAAAGTATTGGAGCAGCGGCGCAGAGAGGCAACAGAATGTCAACAATAGAGACACCCGCAGTGAATAAGGCCATTGGCAAGGTTCGTCCGCATCAGACGCAGAACGAGCGGCTGGTCTTTGAGAAGTCCTCGCCGGGCAAGAAGGCTTACAAGCTGGCGCCACTCGATGTGCCTGAGGTTGATCCTGAAGCGCTGCTTGGCGATGCCGTCCGCAAGGACCCGCCGGGTCTGCCGGAGCTGAGTGAGATTGAAATCATTCGGCACTTTACGCGGCTTTCAACGTGGAATTACGCCATTGATCTCGGCATGTATCCGCTTGGCTCATGCACGATGAAGTACAACCCGCGCGTGAATGAGTGGGTTTCGCGCATCCGCGGTCTGGCTGAGGCACACCCTTACCGGCCCGATTCGCTGGCGCAGGGCATCCTCAACATAATTGACCTGTTGCAGAAGTGCCTGATTGAGATCACCGGCATGGATACGATCACGCTGCAGCCCGCGGCGGGTGCGCATGGCGAGTTTACCGGCATCCTACTGGTTCGGGCGTGGCATGAGTCGCAGGGCAATGCGCGCAAGAAAATCATCATTCCGGATTCCGCGCACGGGACGAATCCCGCGACGGCGGCCATCTGCGGATACCAGGTGGAGAATCTGAAGTCAAATGCCGAGGGCGGCATCGACCTTGAAGCGCTGACTGCGCAGGTGGACGAAGAGACGGCTGCGCTGATGCTGACGAACCCTTCGACGATTGGCGTTTTTGAAGAGCAGATTCACAAGATTGCAGACATTCTGCACGACAAGGGCGCGCTGCTCTACATGGATGGCGCGAACATGAATGCGCTGGTAGGCAAAGTGCGGCCCGGCGACTTTGGCGTGGATGTGATGCACCTGAACCTGCACAAGACCTTCTCGACGCCACATGGCGGCGGCGGACCGGGATCGGGGCCTGTTGCCTGCAAGAAGTTTCTGGAGCCGTTTTTGCCGACGCCTGTTCTGGTGCAGGATGAGAACGGGATGAAGACCTGGAACTATGACAGGCCACAGTCAGTGGGGCGTGTTCGCGCGTTCTACGGCAATACGGGCATGTTTATCCGCGCGCTGGCGTACATTCTGGCGAACGGGCCGGACGGGCTGCGGCAGACTACGGAAGACGCCGTGCTGAATGCGAATTACATTCGCAAAAAGCTGGAAGATGTGTACGAGCTCCCTTACAAGACGCCGTCGATGCACGAAGTGGTCTTCAGCGATAAGAAGCAGGTTGCCAAAGGCGTGAAGACGGGCGACATTGCGAAGCGGCTGATCGATTACGGCTTCCATCCGTACACGGTGAGCTTTCCACTGATTGTGCCGGGCGCGCTGATGATTGAGCCGACGGAGAGCGAGTCGCTGGAAGAGCTGGATCTATTCATTGACGCCATGCGCTCCATTGCGAAGGAAGTGGAAGAGACGCCGGAGCTGGTGAAGTCCGCGCCGCACTCCACGCGGATCTCGCGGCTGGATGAGGTGAAGGCGGCGCGCAAGCCGGTGCTGCGGTGGAAGCCGGAGTAATCCGTAAGGAGATGCATCCCGCGCATCTCCTTACATTTCTATAAGTTCGTCCTGTTTTCCAAGTTTTCCGAAGTATCCTCGCTTTTATCTATAGGTCGACCCGGCCTAAACTCGAAAAAATATGGCAACGCTTTCCAACTTTTCCGGCTCCAGCTTTTCAAACTTTGACCAGGGGCTGCCTGCTTCGATCGACGCTGAGAAAACCATTCTTGGCGCGATTCTGCTGGACAATGCCGCTCACTCCGAGGCTGCGGAGAAGCTTGAGGCCGACGACTTTTCGCTCGACTCGCACAAGCGGATCTACACCCGCATGAGCGAGCTGATGGATGAGCAGCGCGCGGTGGACATTGTCACGCTCTCGCACCAGCTGGCCAAGTACAAGGAAGTCGAGTCTGTCGGCGGCGTGGCGTACCTGGCGTCGTTGACGGAAGGTTTGCCCCGCAGGCCGGTCATTGAAGAGTACATCCGCATCGTCAAGGACAAGAGCCTGCTGCGCCGGCTGATGATGATCTGCTCGGCTGCGATTGCGCGTGCGGCGGACCAGAGCGAGACGGCACTTGAGGTGTTGGGCGCGGCTGAGGCGGGGCTGCTTGAGGTGAGCGAGAAGGGCGTGGGCGATGGTTTTCAATCGCTCGATCAGATTGTCGCCAACTCCTTCGGCACCATCGACAATCTGTACAAGCAGAGCAGGGAAGTTACGGGGCTTGCCACGGACTTCTATGAGCTGGACCGCATGATGAGCGGGTTGCAGAAGGGCGAGCTCATCATCATTGCTGCGCGCCCGTCGATGGGCAAGACCGCGTTCGCGATCAACATGGCGCAGAATGCTGCAGTGAATCACGGCGCGGTGGTTGCGGTGTTCAGCCTGGAAATGAGCAAGGAGTCGCTGCTGCGACGCATGCTGGCCTCGCAGGCGTGGGTGGATCAGCGGAAACTGCAGACCGGCTTTATTGCGCGCGAGGATCAGGAGAAGCTGCAGCGCGCGTTGAACGATCTTGTCGAGTCGAAGATGTTTATTGATGATACCGCCGGCATCTCGCTTGCGGAGATGCGCGCCAAGTCACGCCGCCTGCGGCAAAAGGCTGGCAAGATTGACCTGATAGTTGTCGATTATCTGCAGCTTATGTCTGCCACGCTGCCCTCAGCTGGCGGAAAGAAATATGAGAACCGCGTGCAGGAGGTTGCGGCTATCTCACGCGGCCTGAAGGCGCTGGCCAAGGAGCTGGATGTGCCGGTTGTGGCGCTCTCACAGCTCTCGCGCGCCAGCGAAAAGCGCGGCGATGATAAGCGTCCATTGTTGAGCGATCTGCGCGAATCGGGCTCGATTGAGCAGGACGCGGACGTTGTGGCTTTCATTCATCGCGAGGCCTACTACAACCGCGATGAAGAGCAGTCCGCCGCAGACAAAGCGAAGTCAGAGATCATTATTGCCAAACAGCGCAATGGCCCGACGGGTGTTGTGTATCTGAACTTCCTGTCGAGCTTTACGCGCTTTGATAATCCGGACTCTGCACACGAAGGCATGTAAAACAGCTGTAGAGTTTTTCAGCCTGGGAAGCCGAGTTATAACTCGGCTCGCATCTAGAGAAGCCCGAGACGAACGTACTCTTCGTACACGGATTGATAACATTCGCAGGCGGCCTCACCCAGGCCTTTGTGATTTTGGATGGTCACACTACCGCGCGAATAGGTGATAAGCCCCGCCTTATGCAAGATGCCCGCTGCTATGGTGACCGAGCTGCGTCGCGTACCCAGCATCATCGCAAGAAATTCGTGGGTTATCGGAATGTCATCGGATTGAACCCTGTCAGAGCACATCATCAGCCAGCGGGCCAAACGCTCTTCGAGTTCGTGGATTCGATTGCATGCGGCGGTCTGCGCAGTCTGCACAAGATAGCCCTCAATGGCCAGATACAGAGATGAGCGCAGCTTGCTGGACAACTCGATCTGTTCACGGAGAATCTTGGCTTTCATGCTGAAGCCACGTCCGGGCAGCTGTATGAAGGTCCGGTTTACCGCGTGGCCACTGCCCATCACTGCCGGCAGGCCTATCACACCGTCCCGTCCGATTAGACCTACTTCGACGGTGCTGCCATTTTTCACCGTGATTACAACTGATGCAACGGCATCCTCCAGGAAGTAGACAGTCTCTATCTGTTCTCCCGGCTCATGCAAGCTACGCTTGGACTTGAAGATTGTAGGCACGAGATGGGCGGCAAGGCGTTGGATATCCAACCCCGTAAAAGAGGCAAGTACACGATTCTTGTAAGGCAGCACAACCGACGGCATCGATCTCCTTTGCGCGGCGAAGTAAAGACTTCGCATCCGAATGGGCACAGGAGCCGGGCCAGGAGGCAGACGTGCAGATTTAGACTTACAGCGATCCTACGCTTAAATTCGTAGCTAGAAGGTTCGATAAACGACAGACGCCATTAGAGTTGGCAGTTAAATTGAGGTGGACGACAATGATTTCATCCGCCTCATATGCAAAGCGACAAGATCGCAAATCATTCAAAATGGATGATTTACGGGGGGGGTGCGTTCGTTGTCCAGCGATGAGCATCGAGCCGCATTCTTTCAAGAAAGAAGGTCTGCAGGACCATTGGAAATCAATACGGATAGAACGCAAGGTACGCAATTTTGCGGAAAGGAGGCCACTCAATGCCGCAGACTCTCGTTCTTTCAGTCGGTTCGGACCCGACAATATTGGGCACGCGCAATCTGATCCTGCGATCTGCGGGTTACATCGTTGTATCGGCCAAATCCATCCAAGAAGCGGTTCATCTCTTTCAGGAGAGTGATTTCGATCTCATCATCCTGTGCCATACCCTCCCCCAAGAAGATTGTGAAGATCTGATCCGTTTCATTCGTGCATCCGGTTCGCGTATTGCAGTAGCCTCCGTTTCCGGAGGACTCGTTGAATACGATGCTTTTGCGGAGATGATCCTCGAAAAGGAGCCGGCCGCATTCCTCGCTGGTATTGGAGATTTACTCGCCAAGCAGGCCCAGATGCATTCGACTGGAATTCCCATCCCCGGTAAATAGCCGTGAAGCCGTTTTTAACAATCTGCGCGAATCGGGCTTGATCGAGCAGGATGCGGGCGCTGTGGCCCTCATTCCCCGCGAGGACTACTGCAATCGTGAAGTAGAGCAGTCCGCTGCGGACAAGGCGGAGTCAAAGATCATCATTGCCAGATAGCGCGATGGTCCGACGGAAGTTGTGTATTTGAATTTCCGTTCGAGCTTCACGCGCTTCGGCAATCCTGATACTGCGCATGTAATGCATACGTAAAAGATGTGAATTTATGCCACTTTTTTTTAAATAATTTTGTGAGGATTTGAAACCTCTTTCGAGAGTTCGCTCCAGCGATTCTCTGAGTACTGCGTGATGGTTTTATCTCATTAAGAATTCATAGGTTAGAAGAAACCATGCGCTCATCTTGGCGAGTGCTCTTTCTTGCTGCGCGCTAAATTTCTTGACGCGATACCAGAGCGCGGCTAGTATTCGCCTACGGCCCTTTTTCCCCAGTACAGATTATGAATTATGGCTTCTTCAGTCTTATCGACGATTGTGGTCCATTCTTGCCCCTACGCGTTGTGTGAAGTTTCGAAGGAATCAGCAAGTTCTTCCCTCGTATGTGCATGTGAGCTTCGCAGGGTAATCGCAGTGTGCCCGAAGTGTGCAGTGCGAAATCGCGCTGGGGCGCACTATTGCCGTAAATGCCACACCTATCTTGAACCTCCTGTTACAGCCACACTCTCCGGCGCTGCTTCGCAGGCTGATTTTCTCTCGCTGCGGGGATGCTTTCGCCGACCGCCGCTGCTGATGAACGGGATGCTGTATGCGCTCGATACCGCAGGCAGGCTGCTCGAGATTGCGCCTCGCACTGGATCGGAGGCGCGAGAGGTGGCGCGGCTCAAATCAGGCGAAGCAGGTTTTAATTCCGGCTGTGTTGTGGAGGCGGCGGCCTCGGCAAAAGGGCTGCGCGGATATCTCTATCTCGCGGTAAGCCCATCGAAGTTGGAAGCTGTCTCGCTGGCTACAGGAAAGGTATCTCTGCTGTATGAGCCGCGAGACGGTGAGAGCATCGTTGCCAACTCCTCGGAGACGGATTCGACGGCTTTTAAGGGCGTAGCCGCGACTCCGGGCTGTGCTGCCATAGCGGTGCGCACGGCGGCTGGAGAGATTGCGCTCACGCTGGTGTATTTTTCCGGAGAGCGGGCCACCGAGCAGCCGCTCAAGATAACGGGAACTAACGTGTGCGGTCCGTGGCTCAGCGGCCGGTTCATCACTCTGTGCACTGAGGAGTCTGCCGGCGTCTACGATCTTGAAACTGGACGCGCCTTTGTGGCTGCACTGCCGGATGACTTCCGGCCCATGATGAACCGCGAGAAAAAAGGGATTGGAGTTTCGCCGGGACAGATGCCCCTGTCAGCGATTGTGGGCGAAAGCGGGATTGAGGCATGGATCGCCGGATACCAGGCGGACCGAGCGCGGGGCCGCGATGCCGTGCGCCACGGACTTCTGCGAATCTCTATGGAACACAGCGCATATTTCTTTAGTGGTATTGCGGACGGCGAGGATTTCTGTTTTTATGGCCTGCCGGAAGAAAAGTTCTTTGTCGGCACCTTCGCTGGAATTGAATTTCCAGGACAGAGCAATGAATCTGCGCTGCGCGAGACGATGAAGGGCGGAATGCCGGTCAGCCTGGATTCAGGTACGGCAGCATATTTTCGCAATGATCCTGATCAGGGCTGGCATCAGATCGCCATCGGTTCGGGCGCTTCGGCTGCGACGGCGTTTTTTCAGGATGCGGAAAACGAGTGCGATGAGGATTCCTGTTGCGGAATTCTTATCGACGGGCCCGATGTTGTCGTTCCATTTCTCAGAATCTCGTCAGACCCGGCTGCAGAGGGTCTCAAACTGGCGCACTGGCGCTTTGCATAGAGTCTGGAAGGGGTTGCCCGTACATGGCACGTGGTTCGTTCATTGGATGTTCGGCGGCTGGTCTGTTATCTATTGCGATGATTGTGGGGTTGGCGGGATGCAAGACGACACCGCCATCAAATCTTGAAGTGCCTGCTGAGGCCAAAGTGACCACGGACGGCAAACTAGTTGCCGCGGACTCTTCTGTTCCGTCCAATCTTGTCGTCAAGGTGTATGTGGATGGATCCGGCTCGATTGAGCACTTTCTGCATAATCCCCAGAAACAGCAGGAGAACGACCTTCCCGCCGCCAGCGGCACGAACTATCTCTACAATCTGCTCACCCATATTGAGACCAAGTGGGGCACTCATAAGACTGAGTTCTGGCGCTTTGGTGGAAAATGCCCATCGCAGCTGGATAAAAGCGATCTGGATAAAGGCACCGTCGCTCAGATGGCGACACAGCCCGCCGGAAGCTTTTCGGAGCCGAATACGCTGCTCGACATTCCGTATGAGGATGACCCGACGGCACAGTGCCCCGGACATGCGCATTCAGAGAAAAAAAGTGATGATGCGGATGCGGCTTCGGCGCCACCTGAGCTGCGAATCCTGATCTCAGATCTCTACGTGAGTGACCCGCAGCATCCGAAGGTATTGAACGAGGTGGGCAAGAGGATCGCCGACAAATATCTGGGGAGTGATTCCACGGCAGTCGGCATTCTGGCGATTCGCAATCCGTATTTCGGGCATGTCGAAGATCTTCCTGATCAGGGCAAAGCCAAGCCGGTCGCCACTTCGATGCCGTTCTATGTGATTCTTGCCGGGCCGGCACCGGCTGTGCAGTACGGCGTGAGAGTGCTGCTGGACGAGGTCGGCATGTTGAGCGCGTTTGACGATCAAAAGGCGCGGCTCTTCTACTTCGGCAAGGATCAGAATTTTTACGACGGCTCCAAGGCAACCGTGCCTGAGCATGAGAAGGACCCGCACCGGGTTCATAGTTTTCACGAGAAATATAACGGCACGGCGATTCCGTTTTACATGCTGGACAAAGGAACGATGACGGCGCGCTGGACAGAGCCCTCCGGCGTGACATGGGCAAGCGCCAAGGAATGGAAGCCTGAGTGGTCTACTACGGCAGGCGCGGTAAGCGGCGATAAGATCAGCGCGGTTCTGTATGGCGGCAAGAAGGGAGCTGCGAATTCTCCTGCCGATGATCCGACAGGAACGCAGGCGGCTTCCTCCTGCACCATCGGCCTCACGGCTTGCGTCACGATCAATCGCGCCGGGCTGCTGAATGGGCAGAACTATCGCTTCCGTATAGATGTGTTGAAGTCGCAGTCGTCAGACTTCGATGCCAAAGCTCTGGCTGTGCGGAACTGGAATATCGAGCTGGAAGACGCTGCAGCCGTGAGCCAGAATCCCGGCGGACGTTTTTCGCGCATTGACAAAATCGACGATCGGAGCCCGGGACTGACTCCTGCGTTTGCGGATTTTCTGACTGTTCTGCAGCTTGGAATCTTCTCTGACAGTACACAGAAGCAGGTTGCCAACCACCACTACATTTTTGTTCACGCCAATTGAGGAGCCATGAAAACGATACTGTACGAAATTCTCGGCGCGCTTGTGCTCTACGGCCTTGTCTTTGCGGCCATCTGGATTCTTCGCTATTCGGTTGATCCCTTCCTGCTGGGCACCGGGTTGGTCGCGGACGAATCCAGCGTGAACAACCAGCTCTCCAACCTCATCGACACCTTCCAGCTCTATGCCTCCATCGTTCTGGGCGTCTCGCTGGTCTGCTTCTTCCTCTGGTATCTGCTCGGATCGGTCGTCATTCGGGCCACAGCGCCGTCCTCGACATGGATCATTGTCTGGTTCCTCTTTGTAGTTGTCATTCTGGCGGCGGCCGGTGTTGTGACGTTTTACTCCCAGCTGAAGATGGACGAAATCACTGCGGACTACCAGCAGGGGTATGTCGCCGGGTTCTACTTCCTTTTCGGATTCCTGCTCTATTACCTGGCTTCGGTCTTCTTTTCGCCGCTCCATGCGCGCTATCGCATCTGGCCGGCAAGGCATGTGCGCCGCTAACCGGTCTCCAAGGCAAACAAGGGGGAAACTTTGAGCTATTTCATGATTGGGGTCGGCGGCACAGGTGCCAAGCTCATGCAATCGCTATTGCATGTGAGCGCGGCGGGCCTGCTGCCCGGCAACGGCAGTCTCACATGTCTTCTTGTGGATGCGGATGAGGCGAACGGCAATGTGTTGGGCTGCCGCGAGGTCTTTGATTCTGTCAAAGCCTGCAAAAGCCTCACCCTGGGCGATACCACCCTGTTTAAAAACAGCTTCAGTCTAACCGGTCCATGGACACCCGTTACCGATAACGACGTGCAGTCCTTTGATGAGTTCTTTCAATACACGCAGAAGGCGAGCCGCGGCACGGATGAAGCAGCGCTGATGGAGCTGCTCTATGAGCCGAAAGAGCGAGAGATGCAGGTCCGCCAGGGATTCCGCGGACGCCCAGCGATTGGCGCGTCGATCTTCTCGGATCGCATCGACTTTGATAAGCGCGGAGACGATTGGTATCGGATGGTTGACAGCATGCGTTCCGCCTCAGCGGGCGGCCCTGTTCCTGTGCTCTTTACCGGCTCAGTTTTTGGCGGAACCGGAGCTGCCGGCGTACCCACTATCTTCCGTGTTCTGGATAGAGAGCTGGAAAAAAAGAGAGTCAACAACAGGCGCCTCGGCCTCATCCTGATGCTTCCTTACTTCACCTTCGGCAACGTGGAAGGCGAAGCCATACAGGCCGATCCGCATTCTTTCGCTGAAGCCACTGCGGAAGCCCTGATGTATTACCACGAGCGCGATTTTCTCTCCATGAGCAACTCCATGTACGCGCTTGGAGAATCGATCCCGGCTCGCATGCCTGTGGCCGCAGTTGGTGCAAAGCAGCAGAAGAACCCGCCTCATTTTCTTGAACTGATTGCCGCTCTTGGAGCAGTCCGCTTTTACTCCGGCCTGCCGAAAAGGGGCGATGAGCACACCCTTTCGATCGCGATGCGCGCAACCGAGTCGAATCTTGGATGGGCGGACCTGCCGTTCGAGGATCCGATACGCGCCACGCAGATTGCCTTACTGAAGCAGATGATTCTCTTCGCAGTGATGTTCCGCTATGTTTACAGCCCGTATATTTTGCGCGAAGCGAAAAACGACAGGGCTCTCAAAGGGTCCAACGCAACTATTATCCGGAAGCACGTGGTGCCGTACGGAGTGACAAGCGGAGATGTCGCGCGCGATGTGGGGTATGTGAATGATTATGTGGAGAAGTTCCTGAGCTGGCTGCTTAGCCTGTCCACTTCTCATCGTGAAGGATTCCGCGCATCGCTGACCAATATCGGCATCTACGCCGTACCGGAGGGCAAGGGCTGGCGCTTAAGAACGGTTGAAGAGTTCCGGGACAAGGACTTTGATCGCGACGGCCTCTTTATCAATGATGCCGTCAAGCTGAATCACAGCACTATCCTGAATCGCGCCACAGTGATGGAGATTCAGGGTTCCCAGCCACACGGCACGGGCTATCTGGTCCGCGCGCTGTATGACGCCTGCAAGTTATTCAACTGATCGATTTCAAGACGAGGGACTATGGCTATTCTCTATCTTCCAAGACTCAAGGAGAACCGCGAGGACGGGCTTGTGCCGCCGGCTCGCGAGGGCTTATGGAGCGACGAGCAGGCGCGCGGACGCATCGAGATTCTAGCCGGCGCTCTCGCTACGCAAGCCGATGAAGTCGAGCAGGATCAGCAGAAGCAACCGCGGCAGGAGATTCACTCCATCCCTGATCCCTGGGGCAGGTTTCTTCTCTTCGCGCGTGCGCTCAAGGAAGACGATCATCCGTTGCACGAGACCATTCGCGGCGAGTGGAGAGGCATGCTGGCGCTCTTCGGGCTCCGCGAGATCCGGCGCTTCGATTTTCTTGACCTGAAGCTCGTAGATCTGTCGAGCGCGGAGGATGAGGGATCGGGAAGCTTCTCGCGCGTGCTGGCGCGCCTGATGCCCGGCGAACAGGATCAGATTGATCCGGAGACAAGCTTCTTCAAGTTTTATCTTGTGAAGGCGCACTCCAGGCCGCGCGGGATGAAGCCGCCGCGCGTTTTCGGAATCACTTCGCCGACCACGCTTGTCGCCACCGGCGCTCACTATGACGGCATCTTCGACCCCAAGGTTGTGCCCTGGTTTGACGGCGAGAAACTTGTCGATCCATGCGGTCAATTGAACAACCGCGCCATTCTCAATGATCACGAGAGAACGGCTCTGGCTGAATGGGTACAGCGGCTGAAAAAAAGCATCAGCGTGGTGAAATCCGATTCGCCGTATCACAGAATCATTCTCGAGCGGCTGGCGGAATATGCCACTGCGCTCGACCGGCATGCCAACGCGGATCCCGGACCTGAGATTATTTCCGACGCATTGCCGTTAAAGCTGGCCGAAGGGATCTTCAAGTCTCTGGCTAAGGCCCACCGCGGCAGCAGCGGCGTTGTGACCGAACTGGAGATTGTTAGAAAGGTTAAAGGCACCGAACAGTACGAAGGCACCGGTTATGTGCTCATCGATCCGCTCATCGCGCCATTGTTGAGCGAAGACCATAAGCCTGTCCGGTCATTGAATGAGATCGTTGCGTACGACAACTACACACTGGAAGCTGCGGCAGCTCTCGCCGGCAAGAAAATCGCCGGAGAGTTTCCTGGGAATTCGGGAATGAGGTGGTGCACTCCGGCGTTTATCTTCCAGAACAGCATCATCTGCGAAGAGACTCCCAGGTCTCCCAAGGTTCCCGGTAACGGCAAGAGCAATCAAAAAGATGAGGACGCGTTTCCCGGCTGCTATAACGCAAAGTCGGCTGACTCATCCTCGCCATCCGATGACGTGGTGCGCCAGATCGCTTTTCCGCTCACTACGGCCGCGCTGAATTTGTTTTCCGTCGATGAGCTTGTCGATAGTTTTCGCGTGAAGTGGGAGGAAGATGGCAGCGCCGTCTGCGGGCTCACTTTCGCCGTGCGCACTGTGGCTAAAGGCACTCCCGTAGCAGGCGCGGAGCCGCCGCCGATGCGCAGGATCACGATCGAAAAGTCATACAAAAAAGAGGACATCGTCCGCCTGCGCCGCATTCCGCCGATCTATATCTGGCCGGACTTCCGTTTCCAGGACGACACGAACGGCAACAATCGCTGGAAGAAGTATTACCTCTTCGAATCCTGGCGCGGGATGAGCGATACGCGGACCTTCGCCGTTAAGCCGCTGCATGGCGACGACAAAGATCAGCGGGTCATTGCGCTCGGCGACGAGCAGTTCCAGTTGTACCCGATGAAGAGCTTTCCGGAGGTGCTTGTCTGCAGCACGCCACGCGGCGGCGATCCTCGCTCCATTGATGGCGATCCTCCGGAAGGCCTGCTGCTTCTCAAGGCCCCGGCAACCAAGGGCCCTGGGCGCGGCCAGACGGCTATCGTCGGCATCGACTTCGGCACTACCGGCACCAGCGTCTACCGGCGCATCGACGGCCACGACAGCCCGGATGCAGCGGCGCGCGTCACCTTCAACAGCCATCTCTTTCCGGTTACTGTTGGCGGCAACGAGCAATTTCTTGGCCGTATCACGCGCCAGCTCTTCATCCCGCAGGAGATGGGTATCTCCAAGGCGGAAAACGCGGGCAGGATTCTCAGCGTCTATCAGAATTTTCCAAAGAACAGCAAAGACCATCCGGGGGACAACACTCGGACGACTGTGCGCGACGGCCATGTTCTGTTTCCCGAGCCGAATAACGCCAGCGGTTTCTTTGTGGGCGATGACAAATCCGTCCACGCAGATATGAAGTGGGGCCACGATCAGGAGAATGAGGCGGCGCAGGGTTTTCTTACCCAGATCTGCATGCAGACGCTGGCCGAGCTTCTGATTATGGACGGCGTAGAGAAGGTCAAGCTGCGTTATTCCTATCCCACGGCCTTCGGCAGCAGGGATCGGACACGCTGGGTTTCAAACTGGGATACGATCGTCGGCAATCTTAAAGACGTAACCAGCATCTCGATTGAGCCGGATCAGAAAGAGCTGCTCTGCAGGGAAGCCGTGGCTGCCACGCACTACTTTTCCAAGCGTGAAGGACTGGTTATCCAGCAGGGCGCAGTTACGCTCGATATCGGCGGCGGAACTACCGACATTGCGGTCTGGCACAAGGATGCGGACAAGCAGCCCTCACTTCTGGCTCATCTCTCGGTTCTCTTTGCCGGCAGAGACGTCTTTCTTAACCCGCTGGGCAAACAGCCAAAGATACTCACCATACTCGACGAGAACATCGACACTTCAAAACTTGCAGCCTCAGGATCGCATGAGCATGACAATGCCTCCGGTGCGTTCCTCAATGCCGTGATTGCAGCCCACGGCGACACGATGAAAAACCACATCGGGACCAAGGCAACGACTTCTCCTGTCGCTGAATTTCTCCAGATCCTGGAGATCGGGCTTTGCGGCATCGGTTTTTACGCAGGCCTGCAGGTGGGCAAGCTTGTGCATGATGGTTTCTATCGTGATCCGGAGACGATCTCGGTCTTCATCGGCGGGAATGGTTCCAAGCTCTTCGACTGGTGCAGCCTGGGAGCATTCAAGCCCGACAGAGCTTTTTACAAGAGCTTTCCCAAGAGCTTTCTTGCCGGCGCGCGCTATGCGGTGCCTGAGCTGAACGCGAAGATCGAGGTTCATCTCAGCCCGCACCCGAAGGAAGAAGTTGCCGCTGGAATGGTGACCTCAGGCATGCCGATCAACCTGAATACGAAAAAGAGCAAGGAAGAGGAAGACCGGTTCCCTGATCCGATGGCCGGCGAGGCGTTCACCATCTCAGGCAAGGAGGCTTCAAAGGAGCAATGGGCAGAGTCCATTGAGGCGATCGACGTGGCAAAGCGGCGCGTCGAGGTGGATGAAAGCATGCCTGTCTTTGCCCGGTTCATCGAATCGTTGGACCACGTGCATCTGAATCTCTCACTTTCTCCCACCGAGATTGCTCGTTTCAGCGGTCCGGCTCAGAACAGGCTCAACGAGCTGGCCGGCGAGATGACAGACCAGAACAGCGAGCACCCGGAACGATCTCTTGCGGCCGATAAGCTCAGGCGATCCCCGGTCTTTTTCGAGGCACTGCGCGCGTTTCTCCAGAAGCTGGAGACGGAACGGTTGGCCAAATGATGACGAACCGGCACATCTCGCGCTATTCGTGTGTCTTCGCGGCGCTTTTCGTGCTGCTTGGTTTTGCAGGGCCGCAATCGTTTGCGGCGGACGTGAACGCTCCTGGTTATCCGATGGACAGCACCACGGCGGTTAAGCTGACCGGCAGCCTTAAACAACTGCTTGCAGTATCGAGAAAGGCCTGTCAAAGTGCGCAGCGCGTGGTGGATGGAGGAGCTCCTCAATCCGCCGCACTGCAAGCCGCCATTAACAATCTTACGAATGCATCCATTGACCAGCTTACTTTTCGTAACCAACAGAAGAAATCCATTATTCGTTCGTTTGGCGACCCCTGTGCAGGTTCCGATACAAGCGACCCGAATACAGACATCAAGAGCCTGGGTTCTCCGCTTACCGTCAAGGACACGAAAGGTCAGTTTTCGTCGTCTATGAAGGATTTGGCGATGAAGCTTCAAGGCCTGGTGAAAGCCGGCAACGATCTTATCGCATCCTCGCAGGACGGCTCAGACATTGGCGGGCTGAAAACGGATCTTCAGACCATTGCCGCGCCGTGGGCACAACTCAAGGATGTTGGAAACAAGCTCTCACAGTCGAGTGAAACTAAAGCTATTGGCTTTAGCCTCGGCGTCCTGCCGGCCATTGCAACAGCCGGGACTGGATTCCAGGCAGATGCTTCCCAGACCACTCCAGTGACAACACCCGCTGCGGATGCGGGCGTCAAGGTGACTGACCAGAAGCAAAACACGAAACAAGACGAGCATAAATCCTTGCTCAGCTCGCCAGTTCCAAGTCTCCTTTTCGATGTGATTCTGTTCGTGCTCCTCATCGTCATTCTGCTGAAGATGCGTGACAGCAAAGTTCTTCAGTTGAGCGGTACGCAGGAGCAGGCGCTGGCCTCCGCTACTGAGAGCGTGAATGCTTTGTCGACTCGAGTGAGCGCGCTCAACCAGCAGGTTCAGACACTCATGACGAACCTGACGATCTTTGAGCAGGAGCAGAACAAGCGCGCGCAGGCGTCTTCGCAGGCATCGCAAGCATCGATCGATGCTGCCGTCGAGGCCCGCCGTCAGGCCGCGGCTTCCACGCCTGCACCACCGCCGGCTCCGCCTATCGTGCGGGCTTTCAAGAATGATCCGTCTCCGGCAACTTTCAATCCGGCATTGGATGAATCCTCGACTGGCAGCGGTTCGGGGCAGAATGTTCCGGCAGACATCGGGCTCGCAGCCGCCGAGCCCGCGTCTGATCCGGATGCGCCCAGCGGGGATCCTGTGAAGGACTACAACCGCGCGCGGTCCATGGGCGGCGACGGAGAATCCTGGTTCCGCAGTCATCACAGTCCCACTGACCTTGCCTGCGAAAATCTGGACGCATTAAAGGCGAGCAGCTCCGCTCAGGTGCGTTTTGTGCGCGACATTCGCGGGTCTTTTCTGGCTGTCAGAAGTATCGGAGATGCGGACTCGTATTTTGCTTTTCCCGCTTTCACCTTTGACCCCGGCTCATCTCGCCAGGAGTTCGAGGGCGTCTTCACTTACCGCAGCGCCGGTGGCAGCAGGCCTCGCCTGATCAGGGCTGCGGTTCTGCTGCAACGCGGCGACAAGTGGTATCTGGACGAGGCGGGAGAAATTCAGAATGGCTGAGGCACGCATCTGTGAGAGCTGCCAGGCCTGGCTCTGCGCGCCGCAGGACGCATGGTGCGGCTATTGCGGTTCTTCCTGCGCGCGGCTGGATGTGATAGCGAGGCCTTCGATTCTGGTGGCGGGCGAGATTGCGCCGAAGATCGGCATTCGCCTGTTCAATCCCACGCTCTCGCAGCTCTCCATCGTTTCCGTCCATACGCCGCAATGGATGATCATCGAGCCGTGCATCGGGCAGACCGTGGCCCCCGGCGAGCAATGCCTTCTATGGGCTGAAGCGTCCACGTACGGTTTTGCCGAGCCGCAATCGGGAGAAATCGCGATTGCCACCACGCTTGGCCCCGCAGCAGCAGCAGTGAGCATTATCGATGAGCATCCGGCGATTGTCTGCACGCCGCAGGAAGTTGAGGTGTGGACTTCCCAGTCGCAGACCACGAGGCAAATCACCATCGAATTAGCTCCCAGCGGTGGAGACCTCGTCATTCATTCCGTCAACCAGGGACCGTCCGGCGGCTTGAACGTGATTACGGCGCTCAAACAGCCATTTCGCGCTTCCCCGGAGCGCCGCCTTGCTCTCACGCTCAATGCGAAGAGCGAAGTGCTGGTCAAAAAAAGTTACGCTTCGCTTACCGTGCGATTTGAAGGCGCGCATGGACTGCGCGAAACCGAAGTCAAGATCGGTTCTTCTGAGCGCAAGCCGCCGCAGATCACCTGGGCCGACGGCAGCAAGGCCCCGGAAACCCGCTTTCAGACCGGCGGCCAGACTCTTCGCCTTGTTCTGCGCAATCAAGCCGATCACGACCCTGAAGGCGGCCGTGGAAACGCAAAGTTGGTGGTGAAGTCCGCCGTACTGACACCTCCGCAGAATTGCCCCGCGGCCATCGTCCAACTGCAGACCAAGCTTCCGATCGAGATCCTCGGCGGCAACGAAGGCGCACTTGAGTTCAGTCTGAACCTGGAAGGCATGAAGCTTGCACAGCAGGAGCTCTTTCACTTCGATCTCGATGTGGAAGCGAACATCCCTGTTGCCCGCCGCCGCGTTCCACTATTCATCCGCCCACTGCCGTTCTTCGACGGTGTGCTGGCCATTGACTTTGGCTCGAGCAACACCACAAGCGCCACTGTTGAAACAGGCCGCGACCTTGAGATGATCCCGCTTGATCATCAGCAGCCTGTCTCACCCACTTATATCCAGTATGTGGATCTCTCGACGGCTGTGCCGGAAGTACGCATTGGCTCTGAAGTGAAGACGTTTGCAGCCATCGATGAAGATGAGTCTGCCAGCACGCTGAGCGGGCTTAAGCAGAAGCTTGGAGAGCCAAACGCCGTGCTGCCCGTGCGCCCCAAGAAGAGCGCTGACTGGATGACGCGCAGCGTTTCGCTTGCCGCTGCCGACTACCTCCACGAAATACGCCGCACCGCCGAGTCTCAAAGAAAAGCTATCTTTCGTGACTTCATCTTCACCCATCCAGCGGTCTGCTCTCTCGATCAGTTCCGGAATCTCAACTGGGCTGTCCGGCAGGCGTTCGGCGAAGCAAACATCCGGCTGCTTCAGGAGCCTGTTGCCGCTGTCATTCCGCTCATTACAGATCTCGTAGCCAATCCCAAAACTCCCGGCCACGATTTCACTGTCGCCTCCTTCGACCTTGGCGGTGGAACCACAGACATCGCGATTCTCATTGTTCACCGCGAGTATAAAGACGGCAGCGGTTTCGAGATTCAGCCTCGCATAGCGAACTCTCAGGGCGTGCGCTTTGGTGGAGAAGATCTCACCGCCTATCTTGAGGAACGCCTTCTTGCCAACTGCAATCTTTTGCTCTCTTCAAGGATGCCGGGGTTTCGCGTGGTGCAGGGCTGGATCAGCGGCGTCTCGCAAGGCGCTACGTTTCTGAACAAGTCCGCGCTGCATGAAGCCGCTGAGTACATCAAAGAGAGTCTCAGCCGCGAGGCAAAAAAGGACCAGTCCTCGCGGGCAATCGATCTGCATGTGTATTCCGAAGAAAAGCGCGTGGCGCGGTATGAGTCTTTCAGCATCCCTGATCTCATTGCAGCCGGAGGCCGCAATCTCTGCACGGATTTCATTGAGCATGCGCGCGAAAAGATCGATGAGCTGGCCCAGCTATTGCTTCGCTGCACCGCGGAGGTTTTAGCTCTCGACTACATTCATCTTTCGGGAAAGACATCTCTTTTGCCCGTTGTAGAAGAAACCATTCGAAAAGCATTCCCGAAAGTGACGATCATTCCGGCGAGAAATCCCAAGGAATGCGTTGTTGCGGGAGCTTGTCTCTCTATCTCCATGCGGTCGGGAACGGCACGCCGCCTTGTCCTTCCTTCCGGAGCGCAGCGCACTACATCGAGCATCGGCGTCTTTGACGTTGTCACGCGCCTCTTCCGCGCCATCCTGCCCGTCAATACGGAAGTTCCTGTCGATGGACTGCTCCGGGAGCTTCCCGGCTACTGGTTTGGAGAGGAAAAAATCGCGCTTTGGGAGAATCTTGCACTCAGCGGCGAGGATATCGACTCAGCCCTGAGCAAGAAGCTGCTCACAAAGCTGGGAACATGGATTCCGGAGCGGTCCGCGCCTTCAGCCGATAGCAAGCCCTGGACGCTTCGGCTTGTTCTCAAGGATTTTCAGCTCAAAGTCTCTGCGATTGGCCCTCGCGGGGAGCAGATTGCCTTCCATCGCGAAGGTGAAGATAGCCGGCCAAAGGATTAGTGGAATGAATGCCCTCATTTCCATTGCCGCAGTCGTGTTGCCGGTGTGTGGAATCGTGCTCGCCGTGCTGATTCTCGTCCGTCTCAGCGAGACCATTTCACGTGCCCAGGCTATGCAGACGCGCTTTGCCGCCTTCCAGAGCGCAGTCGCCATGTTCGGCATTACTGCTGCCTCAACGAGTTTCAAAACTGAGATCAAACGTCTTGCTGGGCATCCCGCGATGGTTGCACCCGGCTTGGCTAATTCTTCTCCGTCGGGCGTGCCAGCACCGCCCCTGCATCCGGCTGATATTTTTCTCAACGCACTTCAACGTTGTAAGGATGCTGGACTTCGGCTCCAGGATCAGGTAAACGCCTGGGCGAATGAGATTGACAGCGCGCTTCAAAAGCAGTCCCGCCGCCTTCCGGAGATCTTCCGGGATAATTCCGCGAACATCCTTAAGGCCGTGATTCAGGTTGCGGACAATCAGGTCGACGTAAAACGGCAGAATTTGGCGCTGCAGGATGCACTCGATGAGATGGCTGCGCTGGCGGGCCTTGAATTTATCGTTCCGAATACGGGCGACCCCAGGAATGACCGGCTGCACAAGGCATTTCAGGCCGTTCACGAGCCGGACCGTCAACGCGGCGCTATTGCATCTGTCGCTATCCGCGGACTGATGCGGCCGCCTGGCGCCGTGATTTTGAAAGCTCACGTAAATCTCTTCAGCTGAGGGGTAGATATGAATCGCAGATGGCTTCTTCCGGGTCTCATCGGGCTTATGTTTCTCTCCGCCTGCCGCACTGCGCCGGTATCCCTCACGCCGATGCAGATTGCGGAAAGGGCCAAGTCCGCCACGGTGCTTATTTTTACCAAGGTCAATGCCACCGGAACGATTCCCAACTTAGCCCTCAATACAAACCATCTCAAGACGGATGCCTCTGCACGATTCCGCGCCGGCGACACCGATAAGGACATGCAGGAAAAATATGTGCAGACGTTTCTCGACAGCCCGGAAGATTATCTTCGCGAAGGAGATGATACTTTTTCCGTTAAGACGGAAGTCGGGATGTTGGGAACGGGCTTCATTGTGACTCCGGATGGCTACGTCCTCACCAATGCTCACGTCGTCAAGCCGGACAAGCAGGAACTGGCCAAGGCCGTTCTTGAGAAACTCTCCGACGAAGTCAATCATGAAGTCGACGGCATCAAGCAGAATATTGACGGTATGCTGCCCGGCGAGGCCATTTCCGAGAGCGATGCCAACCGCCTGAGAGCTGCCCTCCTCAAGCAATACGCCAAAGACGCCGACCTCAATTTCCAAACCGAGGTGCTGGTCGTGCTCTCTCCCAAGACTCCGGGCGGCGAGCCTGACACGCGCCGCTGCGATATAAAAAAGCTGGGCGAAGTCACTCCGGGCAAGGACGTGGCAGTACTCAAAATCATGGGGAGTAATCTTCCCACGCTGCCCCTGGCGCAAGGTATCGAGGCCGGCGGAGTCAGTGTCGGTTCCGATCTGCTCATCATGGGGTACCCCGGCCAGATCTTCAAGGACCCTGACATGACAGACGCGAGCAAGCTCCAGCCCTCGCTCACCATTGGCCATGTAAGCGGCATCCGCGATATGGCCGCCGGGTTTCATGTGATCCAGACGGACGCCACCATTAACCACGGCAACAGCGGCGGTCCCGCGCTCAATGACTTTGGACAGGTCGTGGGCCAGGCCACCTTCATGGAGGCTGATTCGCAGGGATTGAACTTTGCCATCGATATCGGCGTTGCGCGCGAGTTTCTTCAGGAGCTGAACGTGAACGTGAACTCGCCGTCGCACGGAATGGCATCCTCGGTTGCGTCAGCGCACGGGGAGTCGGGGCATCGCAGTTTTCCTATCGGCATCGTTCTGTTGTTCGTTCTTGTCATCGGCGCGGCTGTTGTTGTCGCCATCGTTGTCAGCCGCAGCTAGCGGCTGTGGTGCAGCTTCAACCTGAACCGAAGACGCCCGCATGAGGGCGCGAGGGGAATGTATTGCATGATTCACCGGCTCTACCGGTTCCGGATTCTGCGTGAGGAGCCTTCGCCGCTCATCGCTGCTATGGATGAGGCAGATGGCGCGCAGGTCTGGCTTGCTCCCATTCAGTTCGACCCTGACCGACGCGCAATCCAGACGGAGGAGCTTGTTGCTATCGCTGAGTCGCGGAAAGCGGAAAATTTCACCGCCAACGGACACTTCTATCTTGTCGCCTCCTCAGAAGCTGAGGCTCTCGATCTGCTGACGGACGCCCTTGCCTGCATATCCATCGTGGATGAAACGAAACCGGAGATCAGCGACCAGGATCATATTAGGAAAAGTGACCTGGAGGATACCACTGAACCGCAACCAGCCAAGTCCGACCGCGTTCGTATTTTTCTGCTCGTTGCATTGGCTGCAGCCGCGGTGCTCGTTGTGATATTTATCATCGCCAACAGTAGATAGCGCTCTCGGCGCTGCTCAATTGGAATCAAGACGCTCGCATGAGGGCGCATTTTGGGGGAACGACTGCATGATTGACCGGCTTTACCGGTTCCGGATTCTGCGTGAGGAGCCTTCGAAGCTCATCGCCGCCATGGATGAGGCCAATGGCGCGCAGGTCTGGCTCGCTCCCATCCAGTTCGATCCCTCCCGCCGCGCAACCCAGACAAAAGCGCTGCTTGCCGTGGCTGAAACTCTGAAAGCGGAGAAATTCACTGCAAACGGGCGCTTCTATCTTGTCGCTTCCTCAGAGGCTGCGGCTCGCGATCTGCTTTCTGCAGCTCTCGAATCTCTATCCGCCAAGCCCGCGAATCCAACTGCGGTTTTTCTTGACGCTCTCAAGCGCTGCAAAGCAGCTGGGCTCGTCTTACCGGAGCAGGTAAATATCTGGGCAAAAGAGCTCGAAGATGCAGCACAGATCCGCTCCCGCAGACTGTCCGAGCTCTTCAATGAAAATTCCGCACACATTCTTGAGGCCTTGATTCAGGTCGCTGACAATCGGTTCGACAAAAACAGACAGAATTCCTCGCTGCAGTCTGCGCTTAAGGAAATGGTCTCCCTGGCGGGTCTCAAGTTCATCGAGCCGAAAGAGGGCGCCCGATTGGATGACCTGCGGCACACGTCTTTGCGATCCATTCACGAGGCCGGACGCGAAGACGGAACCATCGCATCGGTCACCATTCGGGGACTGATGCGCCCGCCCAGCACGATCATTTTGAAGGCCCACGTAAATCATTTCGGCGGTACTAACGAGAAGAAGAATGCCGGCAATAAAAGCTGGCTCAAGGTCTTTGTCGGCGCGGCCGTTGCCGCCATCCTCGTCGTTACGGTCATTGCAGTGTGGCCTTCAAAGACAGCTACGCCGCAGATTCAACAGAACAACACGGCGTGGGGGCATGTCATACAATTCAGCGACGCGACGGGCGGTGCGACGATTTACTACACCACCGACGGATCAACGCCGACTACTTCATCCTTGCGTTATGACAACTACAACGGAGTCGGTGGACTTTCCGGAGGAACGACCGTCCGCGCCATCGCTAAGGCATCAGGGCACACCACCAGCAATGTGGCCGAGAGAACTGTTTACATAAGCGATGCGGAAGGCAGTTTTAACCGGGGCAAGTACTTCTACGACCACAGAAGATACATGCAGGCGCGCGAGCCGCTGAAGGCAGCATGTGACGGAAATTTTTCCCTGGCCTGCAACTATCTCGGCGCCATGTATGCCGAAGGCCAGGGCCTGTTCGGAGCGAATAATGCTGCGGCACACGTCTACTTTCAGAAAGCCTGCGATGCGGGCATTGCCACAGGCTGCACCAATCTAGGCGCTATCTATGAGCGCGTGGGAATGACCTCCGAGGCTCGCGATTCTTATAAAAGGGCCTGCGACAGCGGAAACGACAAAGGCTGCAATGCGCTGCGACGTCTTCCATAAGCACTTCCATTTGGGCCCCCGAACTCAGGAGCCGGCAATGCCAAATAAATACGTATTCGCCTTCGTTCTCGTTCTGCTTACGCTCGGCGGCTCCCTCGCCCACGCGCAGGATGAAGGACCCACCATCGATCCTCATCCCAAGTCGTCGAATCCACACCCGCCAGGCAATCACCCGCAGGACCTGGTTCTCACTGTCACCTGCGATATGCCCTGCAAGTGGAGTCTGGACGGAATTCTCCAGGCTACCCTCCGCGGTCAGTCAGATACTGCGCGAATCCGTATCAGCAAGCATACGGTCACTGCGGAGTCTCTCGATGGATTGGATCATGCGACGCGCGAATTCACTGCGACCGATACAACTCCGGTGACCCAGCACATGTTTCTTGGTCCGGCACGGGAGGCCCGTTTTAAAGCCGCGAGAGATAGACAGGAGCAACAGGACAAGGCCATCCGTGATGCTGCCACGCAGAAGACACGGCAACAGGCAGAATCGGATGGCAAAAGCGCCGAGACTGACTACGAGCAAAAAAACTACAGTGGCGCGGCTATCTTCGCCATTTCATCCTGCAATGCGGGGAACATAGTCGGCTGCCGCGTACTCGGGCTTCTTTACCTCACCGGGGAGTCTGTTCAGCGTAATTATCCCCGCGCCCGTGCGCTCTTCGAGCAGTCCTGCAAAGCGAATGATGTGCGCGCATGTAATGACGTTGGCTGGATGGCCATGCGCGATCTGGACCAGCCTCATGACTACACAAAGGCTCGTACCTATACTTCTGCGGCATGCAACGCAGGTGAGATGCGCGGCTGCCTCAATTTCGGCGATCTTCTCGCAAATGGCCTCGGTGGCGACAAGGATGGCCCTCGCGCGCTCACGATGTACACCACAGCGTGCAATGGCGCATACATAGAAGGATGTGCTTATGAAGGAGAAGGCTACGCAAACGGCTTAGGCGGATCACCGAACGCTCTTATGGCCCACGTCTATCTCGAAAAAGCCTGCAACGGAGCAAGCGACTACGGCTGCGCGTGGCTTGGCGTTCTTGTCGAAAACGAACACGATTTCGTCAAAGGGCGCGCTGTATTCGAAAAGGCCTGTAGTGGACAAGACGCGATAGGCTGTGTCGGAGCTGCGCAAGATGCCATATTCGCTCGCGGCGGCGCGCGTGATCTTAGCAAGGCAAGAGCCGAGCTTCGCAAATCCTGCGACCTGGATAACACGTACGCCTGCAACACGCTTGGCGAAAACTACTCCCTCGACGCGCAACAGGACTTCAATCATGGCCTGGAACTGCTGCGCAAAGCATGCCGGGGTGACAACTACGACGGCTGTTTCGATCTGGGTCTTGACTATGAGCTCGGTTACGGAACGACGGATGACCTTGCCCTCGCTCGTCAGGGGCTTCGCAAGTTCTGCCAAAAGCCGGACGACGACGCCTGTAAGGAACTTAACGTCCTGCATGACAACGTCACTTTTATCGCGGAACCATACTCCGAAGACGCGTACATAGCCTACGCCTCGCAATGTCAGGGTCTGAACCTCATTGCCTGTGAGATTCTGGTCAAGCTCCCAGTGCAGAAAAACCTTCCATTATGGAGCAATGCCGCAGACACTTACCACACCGTGCAAAGTGCTCTTCTGGCTTCCTGCATTGCCGGAAATCCACGCGCGTGCGCCAGCCTGGGCGAGATATTCGACAAGGGATTAGGGATCTATCGGGACGCAAAGCTTGCCAGGTATGAATTTGGAGTTGCCTGTAGTCATGGCCTGCGGGATGCATGCTTCCGGCAAAAACAGGTGCGCTGAAGTGCACCCTGTACCTGGGCTCCGGAGCTGAATTGACGTATGCCGGAGCCCCTGAGCCCATACAGAAGGCGACCGCTAGAACTGCCAGCGTACACCGGCCACGGGAAACGCCGGCATCTGATTGACCCGCAGCATGGGCAGGCCATCCAGGCTTGCCAGGCAGGCCGGAGTCTGGTTGCAGCGGTCCAGCCAGATGTAGCCTAGAAAATTTTTGCGATCCAGAATGTTCTGCGCCCCGCCGTAAAGATTCAACATGCTCCGGTGTATACGAAAGTCATGGTCAAAGGCGATATCTACGCGGTTGTATGCCGGGCCGCGCAACGCATTCACCTGGCTCAGGTCGTAGATGCCGCGATCCTGCGCGGCAGAGAGCGGAATGTCATAAGGCGTGTATGGCCGCCCCGTGGTGTAGCTGTCGCGCACGGAGAGGTTCCACTCGCCGGGCAGGCGATAATTCACAAGCGCATGGCCTATGAGCGGAATATCGTAATTGCCTGAGCGCAGCACGCCATCGAGCGCGGCATACTTCGATCGCGAGTAAGTAAAGGAAGCAAGTGCGGAGAGGCGCGAGGCGAAGTGCCCGCGCAGCATTATTTCAATTCCGCTCGATTTACCGCTGCCGGATGAGGCAAGCGGCAGCCAAACAAACTGCTCGCCCGGCGTGTAGATCATGTTAGCCAGCATGAGGTTTGGATACTGCGTGCTCACCGGCTCGTTAAAGTAGCGCTTCCGATAAACTTCCACGCTGAACGTCAGCGCGCTTGTACTCCACACATTGCCGCTCGCCGATAGTTGATCCACGCCGACAGGCTTGAGAAGCTGATTCTGCGAATAGCTCAGCAGATCGATATACGCAGGGAGCTGCGCTGAACGACGCCACGCAGCATGAATTGCCTGATGATCATTAATGCGGAATCCCGCTCCGGCATGTGGCTCAAGCGCGCTCGCATGAGTCATACCATAGGTCTCTACACGCATTCCGGCAGCGGCCGTCCAGCGCAGACCAAGCGGTCCGGCTAACTCGGCGTAACTGCCTGTCTGCGTTGTGAGCGGAGAACTCTGAAAGCTGTCGGCGTCACTCCACGTTGGGTCGGGATTGAACGGAGACTGCGTTCCCGCAGGCTGGCTCACCGCGTAGTTGAGATTGACAATCTCGCTCGTCGATCCGACCGAGAGCAGCCACTTATGCACGTCGTGGCGTAGGTTGTAGGCGAGAGTCGTCATGCGGTCCACGGTGTTTTCCGCATAGACCGGAGCGGTCGGCGTCTGGCAATTCTGCGCTCCGGAGGCCCGCTGATATACGCCGTTTACAAGCTGATCCTGTTGATTGATCTCGAGTCCCTGCGAAGCATAACCCACCGTGAATTTCGAAACCGTGGTCGAATCATGCGTATGAAGCCACGTAAATCCACTTGTGGAACGCATCCCGCCGTACTCCGTGTCGATGTAGAGTGACTCCAGGTGATCGCCTGCGCAGGGCATAATAGCAATCGAATCGGCGCCGCTCAAATTAAGAAATGAGAGATGATCCGCCGCATCCGGAGACCACTCCAGATGCGCCATGCCGTTCGTGAAGATCGGAACGCCATCCAGTCCCAGATCGCTGGTAGCCAGATTCATCAGGCTGCGATCGGCGGAGAGTAGCAGATTGCCGCGCTCGCCAAGATGCCGCTCCCAGAATCCGCCCAGTCCCGCGATGCCAACGCTGACCTCGCTCGTTTCGAGCGCTTCATCGTGCCGTGTCTGTATATCGATGAGGGAGGAGAGACGGCTGGAATACTGTGAGTCATACAAGCCCGGCTGCAGCGATACCTTGTCAATCGAGCTGGTGTTGAGCATGGGCGTGAAACCGCTCGTTGTCCCCTCCACGGCAAAGTGATTTATATATGGCGTCTCGAAGCCGTCTATCACATAGAGATTCTCTGAAGGATGCCCGCCGCGAACGAGGATGTCATTCATGGAATCGGAGTTGGCGCTGCCGGAAACCCCGGGCATCATCAGGAGATAGCGCGAGAAATCGCCGTAGGTTCCGGCTGAGGACTGAATATCGGCTCGCACTGCTTCTCGCGCCGGAGCGATATTGAGGTCGGAGAGATCGACGGCGTGTACCTCTACGCTGCTGGTGACTGTTCCAATAGCGCGCTTAGCCGTGGCCGGCGAAGCAGCCTCTCCCGATGCTGCGGGCTGAGGCGCTGCATCGTGCGAGGCCGGGACAGCTTTGTCTCCCAGTGCGTTGTAGGCGACGTTCCGTGGCTTTGGCTGTATGTCCTGCGCGGTTGCGAAAGTCATCGGGATGGCACAGGAAAGAAGTGCGAAATACAAAGGCAGAGAGAAATTTTGCGGACGCATGGCAATCCTCGTTTCCTTGTCTGGCGCACGGGGGCGCGCAGGAGCTTGTATGAAGGCACGCAGCGAAAACGAAGGCACACGGATGACTTTGGCCGGAAGGCAAGGCTCGGCGTTTGGGCACAGATTTCGTGTGGCCCGCGCAGGACGCGCAGGCATGACGCTGCATCTGATCAATGAAGGCTGGTCCGCCGCTTGTTTATGGATTTGTATGTTTTGGCGGAAAGCAGACTTGTCCATGCGTGATGCGCATGGAGTGCCACACCGCGGGTAGACCGATTAGAAAAATCTCAGATTCCCTGCCGCCTTGGATCGGAACGATCGAACCCGAAAGGATCGGATGGGGTTTGACAGGCGTGACACGAGCCGAGTCACTGCAGGCTTCTACGGCTCATTCAGGATCAGCGCCACGCGGCCCACGATCAGATCGTTCGGTGTCTCATTCACTCCCACCTCGATCAACTCCACCGGAAACGCGATGCTGTGCGGACGCAGCACAAGCCGGTTGAGCTGAAAGTCCACATAGCGCAGCTTGAGCCGGGCATCGTGCCGCACGGCATACAGATTGGGCCGGTTGGCGCGATAAGGCAGAAGGGAGTTGTAATGCCGATCCAGCAGCACAAGCGCATTGGCCAGCACCAGCGGCTCCATGGCCTGCGCCTCCTGCGCGGAGATGGCCACGACCACGAACCGCTGCCAGGCTTGACGCGACTTTGCAGGGCGCGACGGCGCGGCGCGCAGCATACCGCCCGGCAGGTGCAGCATAGATTGCACAGCGGAAGGACGCACATGCGGTTCAAAGAGTGCGGTTGTATGCGATACCACAGGCACAGCTCCGCTCTCCTCGCCTTCGCGATACTCCATGCGCCGCGATGGGGTGGCCAGCAGATCGGCGGCGGACATACTCTGCGCAGCCAGAATGCGATCCATCGCTTCCAGCGAAAGCTGCCGTCTTCCATGCAGAAAATTGGACAGGTGTGATTGTCCGAATCCCGTTTGCCGAGCAAGGAGGGAGACGCTGAGAGTGCCCCGTTGTATTCTCCGCTGCAATTCCATGCGGAGGCGCTCGTGCATTTGGGTGAAGTTCATCCTGTTGAAAATCCGCCGCCAGCAATAGGAGAAAAGGTCTCTCCTTTGCTGTAGGAAAACCTGTGCGGGCCGATTTCCCTTTATTGTCAGCGGAACCGCTGCGCATAGAGAAGTGGCGGAAAGATTTCGGCCTGGCGCTGTTGACGCTGGGGATACTGGCTTTTAGAGTAGCGCTACTTACCTCATAAAGGCTTGTGGTGCTACCACGTGCATATGATTCGCATCCGCGAAGTCGAGCGGTCTGTTCTCCATTTGTCTCTGGAGCGGCCCGATAGAAGAACGCCGGAGGGTGACGCAACCATCCGGCAATCAACTCTCTGCCTTCAGGCCGGTCGCGGTGCTGCGGGTCGGCTATGCGGATTTACCAGATACTGCGCGCTATTGGTCATGACATTCAACAAGAGAAAGCCGCCAGCGTTCCCCCATCGGGCCGTTAGAATCCCGAGTCGCATTGGCTGTTTCCCTCTACCCCGGCAAACAAACCGAACAACTAGATTCAGCTGGGTGCTCGACCTACGGAGAACTGGTCATGGAACTGCGCGTGCAATTGAAAGTTTGCGAAGGGTGCGGTTGCCTTTGGTATCGTACTCAAAACCTTGGGACTGTTTATTGCAGATCTTGTGAGACAAAACTTCTGGACTTTCCCGCGCCTGAAAGCAGAAAGAGGCGTGGACGTCCGGTGCGGAAGCCGGTGCTCAGCGTCTGGGCAGTGGCGGAAGCAGCAGGAGGTGTGCGATGAGCGCAGCCCTGCAATTTCCAATCGTCTGGAGAGCCGCTACAGCTCCGGCATACTGGCCGGAAGAAGAAACAAACTTAGTCAGCAGTCAGGAGGAAGAGTTACCGGCGTCACTGCAGGTGGATTTTGCGGAAGACGCTGAGGAGGAATCAGAGCAGGAAGGCCCATCGGCCAGCCTGGCCTTCTACAGGAAACATACCGAGAGCCTTCTCCGGCGCTATCTGTATGTCTCCATGCAGGTGGCACGCACGCCATCGGCTATGACAGAGCCGGTTGAACGTGGAAACGTCTCTCACCGCCGCCTCCGCACCTTTGAGGATGCCGTCATCTTCGTTCTCGACGTGGAAGCCTGCCTGGGCAAGCTCTCCGCTCTGGAGCGCATCCTCCTCAACCGGATCGTGCTTCAGGAGTACACGCAGTCTGAGGTCGCGGACATGCTTGGAATAAGCATTCGCGCCGTGAACTACAAACTGCCCGACGCGCTGGACCGCATGACGAGAGTGCTTCTCGACTCGGACCTGCTTCAGTTCACCTACTGAAGCCGCGCGAAGGTGAAAAAGCAAATGGGGCGCGCTCTGCGCCCCATTTTGTCGTCGTATGGACCCCTTGGTAATCCCCTCTGTTATCGTGGACAGGGCCTTCCGCAAGCGCTCTCTCAGAAGGCGAACCGAATTCGTCCCGAGGCATACCATGCGCATTTTTTCTCGTTCCGTTGTTCGCCTGAGCTTGCTTGCGCCCGTCCTGCTTGTGCCATCTCTTCTCTCTGCGCAGCAACCCGCGCCAACCACAGAAGCAGATGCTCCCAAGCGCGACACCAGCTTCATTGATGCGCAAGGCACCGCGCATATCACGCGCGTGATTCCCGTGCCGGAAGACCTGAGCCCGCAGGCCCGCCTGATGCTTGGCCATGTGGATCTTGATCAGGGTCCGCCGCAGTCGCTCGCCGATCGCCGCAAGCTCACCGATGAATACACCGCGCGGGCGCGCGTCGCATGGTCGCACCTGCTGCCCAATACGCTTGTCGACGACAAGATCGCAAGCGTTCCAGTGCACATCGTCACGCCGGAGGGGATGCCCGAAGTCAACAAAGACAAGGTGCTGCTCTGCCTGCATGGCGGCGGCTTTAACTCCGATTCCGGCTCGTATACCGAATCGATTCCCATCGCTGGCTACACAAAAATCAAGGTCGTCGCGGTCCTTTATCGTCTCGCGCCGGAGTCTCCATTTCCCGCAGCCGTGGATGACTCCGTGGCCGTTTACAAAGAGCTGCTCAAGACTTATAAGCCGGACCACATCATCATGTATGGCACATCGGCAGGAGCCATTCTCACGGCTGAAGTTGCGGTGAAGCTCAAGCAACTCGGCCTTCCCCAGCCCGCGGCACTCGGCATCTTCAGCGGCATGGGAGACTTCGCGCGCGCCGGCGACTCGACCGCCATCTACGCTCTGCGCGGTTTCTCCGGCCATCTCGACCCGCCCGATCCCAGCCACCATGGTGATACGTACGCAGGCTCAACCGATCTGAAGGATCCGGTTCTCTCGCCCATCTATGCGGATCTGCATGGCCTGCCGCCAACGCTCTTCATCACCAGCGGCCGCGATATTCTGCTGAGCGGCACATCCAACCTTCACCGCGCCTTTCTGCGGGCGGGTATTGACGTGCGCCTTGTCGTCTTCGATGCGCTGCCGCATGCCTTCTGGTATGATCCGCGCCTGCCGGAAGCGATTGAAGCCAACCAGATGATGGCCGACTATTTTGTAAAAGCTCTGAAGAAATAGCGCGGCCAATTCAAGATTCCCGAATCAACACGAGTACATATTCAGGAAACATCTGCGGTTCCTCGATCACGAAAAAGGTAATTGTCCTTGAATCTCTGTCGTACGCCTCATAGCGTGCGAACCAGGGCATAGGAATTAAGCCCACAGGATTCGTGTCGTGATTGCGCAGACCCAGCACCCGCCTCTACAAAAGCTGAATCAGCGCGCAAATCAGGCGCCGCAGCTCACCACGCGTTTGCGTGAGGTTGCGCAGTGCTACCAGCAGATTCTTGCTCACAATCCACGCCACGCTGAAGCGCTTGCGGGCATGAGCCTGATCGCGCTTGCCAGTCGTCAGCCTGATGCGGCTGTCCGCATGGCGCAGGCCGCTGTTACGGTTGCGCCGGCTATGTCGCATGCGTGGGTTGTGCTTGGTCAGGCTCTGCGCGCCGCCGGTCAGCGCGATGCTGCGCGAGATGCGTATGGCTCCGCGCTGCGTCTTGATTCCGGCAATGCTCTCGCGCACACCGGCCTGGGAGAGTTGGAGATCGCTGCCGGCAAGCCGGAAGACGCGCTCCCGCATTTCACACTTGCGCTCGAGCGCGATCCCTCGCTTCTTGCCTCTCGCATGGGGCTCGGCCACGCCCTTGGCTGTCTTGACCGTTTTGCGGAAGCTCTCGTCCACTATGAGCAAGCGCTTGCATGCAGCCGCCGGCTGCCGGAAGGGGAGTTTGCCGTAGGCTTTGCTCTCGCGCGTCTTGGCCGCATGGAGGAAGCCGAGCGCCGTTACCGTCGCGCCATCTCGCTGCGGCCCGATTTTGCCGCTGGATGGATGAATCTCGGCTGTCTTCTTCGCGACAAGGGAAGCGATCTCTATGCCGAAGCCGCGCTGCGTCACGCAGTCGAGCTGCGCCCCGATCTTATCGCCGGCTGGGTCAGTCTCGCCGTTTTCTTGCGCAGTGAGAACCGTATGGAAGAAGCGGAGCAGTGCCTGCAGCGCGCCGATTCACTTGATCCTGATCGCGTGGAAACACATATTGCCTGGGCGCAGTTGTACGTTGCGCAAAAGCATCTCAAGACCGCGTGGGAGTGGCTGGCCAAGGCGCAAAGTCGCGAGGCCGAGCATCCTGAAGTCGTGAACATGCAGGGCATACTGCTTCATAATGAAGGCCGCTTTGCTGAAGCTGTCTCCGCATTCGATCGCGCGGAAGCTCTCGGAAGCATACAGGCCGTCTCCAATCGCGGAAACTCGCTGCTCGACCTCGGACGCGTGGAAGAAGCACTTGACGCGCACCGCCGCGCCGCTGACGCGGATCCGGTCAATCCGGGCATGCAGTACAACCTTGCGCTTACGCAGATTCGTTCTGGCCAATGGGCTGAAGGTTGGGCTAATTATGAGGCTCGTTGGCGCTTCCGAGAAGTTCATCGCAAGCCGTGCATCTTGAATCGTCCGCGCCTGACGCGCGAGCGATTACTCAGTGGCCCGTTGCACGGCGAGCGTGTACTTCTTCACGCCGAGCAGGGGCTGGGCGACACCATCCAGTTCTGCCGCTACGCTGCGCTGATCGCCGCGCATGGAGGTTTTCCTGTTCTACAGGTGCAGGCCCGCGTCGAACGTCTTATACGCTCGCTTGCAATTGTCCGCTCAGGCGATGCTGAAGTTTGCTTACTCGGCGCCGCACCATCTGACTTCGATCTAGAGTGCCCGCTGATGAGCCTGCCTGCGCTCTTCGGCACCACCGTCGATACGGTTCCATGGGAAGCTGCCTACTTGAGCGCCGCACTTAAGGACATCGAGGCGCATGCTATGCCGTTCCCAGACGGCGACTGCGGTTATCCGCGAATTGGCATCGCATGGGCAGGCAATCCGCGCTACAAGGCTGACGCGCGCCGCTCGACAACGCTGGCCACATTGCAGCCTCTGCTTGAGACGCCGGGCATCGACTGGATCTCACTGCAGAAGGGCGAGGCTGTCGCACAGCTTGCCGCGCTCTCGCCGGAGATTCGTATTGCGGACGGCGTAAGCAATGATCGCGATCTGGCGGACACAGCTACTCTCATCTCCACGCTTGATCTTGTCATCACCACGGACACATCTATTGCGCATCTGGCCGGCTCGATGGCAAAACCAGTTTGGATTCTGTTGCCCTGGCTCTCTGATTGGCGCTGGATGCAGCAGACCGAGACAACTCCGTGGTATCCCACCGCGCGCCTCTTTCGCCAACCGCAGCAGGACGATTGGAAAAGCATCCTTCGCCGCGTAGCAAAGCATCTGACTTGTCGGGATGAATTTTTATCCTGAATTCGTGGATGTGGCCTGTGCTGAGTGAGTTCGTGCCTCAATTACTACTCACGATATTTATTTCAATGACCGCATCTGCTCCTATATAGAGGTGAACGACATATGACTCTGAATCGATTGGTTCTCAATAAGTTTTCGCTATCGCTCGTGGCGCTCGCGCTCCTTATGGCGTGTCCCTCACCGGCCCACAGTCAACCGCCAAACCAACAGCAGGGATGGGATGCGCCTCCTTCCGACTTCAACGACATTCAGCGCCGCGGGTTCCATGAAGGCGTTGAAGGCGCGCGCAAGGACCACGAAAACCACCGTAAGCCGGATCCCAAGAATCGCGACGAGTATCGCCATCCGCATGATATTCCAGCGGGTTTGCTGGATTCCTATCGCGAAGCCTTTATTCGCGGCTACTCGAAGGGCGTAAATCGCTACTATGGCGAATAAGGTTCACGTCGTAGCCGCCGTGACATCTCTGGTCTATGGCGCTATGTGATGGAGCAGTTTGCAAATTTCAACTCGCAACGGGAGAGCCGGGTGTTGAACCAGACTCTCCATTTTTTGTTTCGAGCTCCGCGCGTACGCGCTTCATGATGCCCAGATAGTACGCAAGATTGTGAATCGAATTGAGCGTGGCCGAAAGCGCCTCGCCCGCCTGCATCAAGTGCCGCAGATAGGCGCGCGTGTATCGCCGGCACACCATGCAGTCGCAGTTGGGATCAGGCGGGTTCTGATCTTCGGCAAACTTTTTGTTCTTGATCGTCATGCGCCCTTCGCTCGTAAAGAGCAGCCCATGGCGTGCGGCACGTGTGGGTAGCACACAATCCATCATGTCCACGCCCATCTTTGCGTACTGCTCAATCTCATCCGGATAGCCCACGCCCATCACATAGCGAGGTTTGTCCTTTGGCAGCAGTGGCAACACCTCGGAGATCATCTCCAGCGTCAGATCGCGTGGCTCGCCCACGCTCAGCCCGCCGATAGCGTAGCCATCAAAGTCCATCTCCATCAGCCGCTCCGCGCTCTCTTTGCGCAGGTCTCGATACATGCCACCCTGCACAATGCCGAAGAGGCTTTGCGTGCGGCCCCCAAGTTTGGAATCGCCCTCGTCGTACCACGGCACATCCGTCTGTCGTGCGCGAAAGTGATCGAGCGATCGCCGTGCCCAGGCCATCGTCAGCCGCAGGCTTTCTTCCGCGCGGGTGCGTTCCGCCGGATACTCCGTGCATTCATCGAACGCCATTGCAATATCCGCGCCCAGAGCAATCTGCACATCCATCGAATGTTCTGGCGTAAAGAAATGGCTGCTTCCATCGAGATGCGAGCGGAATCTCACGCCTTCATCCGTCACCTTGCGCAGCGCGCTCAGGCTAAAGACCTGAAAGCCGCCGGAATCGGTAAGCATCGCGCGGTCCCAGCTGATGAACTTGTGCAATCCGCCCATGCGCCTTATCGGCTCATGCCCGGGGCGCAGATAGAGGTGATAGGTATTGCCGAGAATGATCTCCGCACAGAGCTCTTCCAGCACATTTTGCGGAACGGCCTTCACCGTGCCGGCTGTTCCCACTGGCATAAACACAGGGGTTTCCACCCGCCGATGCGGCAGATCGATCTGCGCGCGCCGCCCGCCCGCTTCCGTTGTATTCGAGAGATTGAACTTGAGTCCCACACTGTAATTCTATCGGTCTGCGTCGACCCCGATGTTACTTGGCCGCTCCCAGCGTCAACGTAAATCCCGCTCTCACCGTGCGCCGCATGCCCAGCGTCGTAGTTGGCGTCTTCGCAACTTCAATCGTTCTATCCAGCAGATTTTCGGCCGCCGCAAAGGCCTCTACACGTCTGCCAAACGTGTGCGCCGCATACGCATCCAGCTTGAAGTACCCATGCAGCAGATATGTATTCGCATCATCGTCAAACTGATGCCCGCTCAACCGGCTCTGCAGGCTCAGAGAGCCCCATCGTACCTTCTCAGCACGCAGGTTCAGCGAGGCCATATTGCGCGCAACCTCCGGAATCCAGTTGCCCACGTCTTGAGAGCCTGATTCCTCGGTTCCCCTTGTCACCGTTGCATGCGCGTACTGATAGCCGCCATCCATCGCCAACCATTTCCGCGGCGCAATTTGAAAATCAACAGAAACTCCGCGGCTCGTAATCTGTCCCAGGTTCTCCCGCTGCAGCAATATAGGAGACGAATTCGGATTGATCGTCACCGCGCTGATCGGCCGATTGATCTCCGTCAAGAAATAGCTCGTCCGCACTGTGCCCCACGCCCGCTGCGAAGCCACGCCTGTCTCCCATCCGGTGGCCCGCTCGCTTTTCAGCGCGCCATTTGCCAGCGTCAGCTGATTGCCCACCTGCGTTGAGCGATACAGTTCGCTCGGAGAAGGCGCGCGAAAGGCGCGAAAACCCGATGCCGAAAGCGCCCAATGTTCACTCAGCTTGCGCGAAACGCCCACACGCGGATCAAAAACATGCTGCGTGAGCTGCGGCAGCGTGGCTCCCGGCGTCCACGCATTATTTTTCTCCACCATCTGCTGCACGTCGTAATTCTGGAACCAATCCATGCGCGCGCCAGCCGTCACCGTCCATGCTCGATGCGTGTACAGGCTCTCCACATAGGCGCCGGAATCGCGCTGATGCACACTCGTATCCGTCAACGCAGCAGACGAGCCAAAGGATTGCTCATCATCCCACACGCGTACATCGTGCGTGTCCGCGCCTGCCAGCAGAACCCATCCAGCGGTCAGCGGCTTGCTCCAATGCGCCGCGCCGCCAAGCTCGTTATCTGCAATCAACGTAAACTTCGTCGGCGTCTCTCCGCAGCGATAGGCGCAGCTCGCATCTCCAAAATCAGGAAGATTCGAAATGCTTGAAAAGGCCTGCCGGTAATGCTCCGTTGAGCCATACAGCCTGAGGCTTGCAGTTGCGCCATTTGCGCTCTGCCAGTCACCGCCCGTCGCATAGCGCCACAGCCGCGTTCCGTTCGTCTGGTACGGTGTTCCATTCGCTCTCGCTTCGTTGAAGCCGCTTCCGCGCACAAACAAACGCAACTCGTTGCGCTTGTGCTCCGCCAGCAGCAGCCCATTCTGCGCATGTACATTGGACACCGTATCCACTGGACCGCGCTGCCACGGAGCCTCCTGAATGTAGCCATCGGTTCCCGTTGCGCCGCCCGAAGCCAGCACACCCCACGCATGATGTATAGCCTGCCCTAGCGCATCGTCCGCATACGTACCCAGGCCGCCGTAGCTTGATCGCAATGCAAAAGCATTCGCGGCAGGCTCCGCCAGATGCACATTCACCACACCGCCAATTGCGCTCGAACCATACAGGTCGCTGGCTCCGCCGCGCAGCAGTTCAATATTTGCAATCGCAAGCTGCGGCTGCTCCAGCCAATGAATCCACGCGCCCACAGGATCATTCAGCGGAACATCATCCAGCGTCAGCAGCGTTCGGCTTGCCGAAGTTGACCCAAGCGCACGCAGGCTGATCCCTTGCGAAGAGGGATTTGCGACCAGAGAGCTTGATCGCCGAAACAGCTCCACACCCGGCAGCTGCCGAATCTGCCCATCCGCGGTAATTGCGGCAGTCGATTGAAGCGCATTTTGCGTCAGAACCCGCGTCGTTACCGGGCTTTCGAGCTCTCCCATTGGCGCGCGATACGCCGTCACCGTCACCTGCTCCGCATTGCCCGCAGGCGCAAGCTGCACAATGCTCTCCGCATCCGCTCGAACGTTTTTAGCCACAAAGCCCGCAGCCTCCACGCGCACCGCACACGGCGCATTGCATGCAAAACTTGCGCGTCCTGCTGCGTCACTGCGCGCCAGCGCCTTGCCTACCGCATCGCGTACCTGCGCATCAGCAATCACGTGCCCGGTGCTGTCTTCGATGGTCAGCGTGCGCGCTGTCTGCGCTTGTGCGTTAAGCGCCAGCCCAGAGATTGCTATCGAAAGCAGTAACGGCATCGGTTTTATGTGTAGCATTCGCATATAGGCTTTCGAGCAATTCTTTCACGCTCCTGTTCAAACCCGGCACAACCACCTCCGGCGCAATCTCACTCAGCGGAACCAGCACAAACGCGCGTTCCGCCAGCCGCGGATGCGGCACTTCGATCCCAGGCTCACGCAGCAGCAGCTGTCCATAGAGCAGAATATCCAGGTCCAGCGTACGCGGGCCATTCGGAATCGCATGTGCACGATCCCGTCCGAACTCGCGCTCAATCCCCAGCAGCGCGTCCAGCAGCTCTCGTGCTGAAAGATCAGTCTCCACCGCCACCGCTGCGTTCACAAACCGCGGCTGATCAGCAAATCCAACAGGAGCCGTCGAGTAAAGCCGCGAGCGCCGCACCACGCGTCCCAGCGTGCCCAGCCGTACCAGAGCAGCTGCCAGCGTTGCCTCCGGCTCGCCCGCCGAGCTCGGCACATTCCCGCCCATTCCAATGTATGCAATCTCCATCCACTTCAGACTATCGCCTGTCATCCGATAGAATCACTCTTCGGAGAACTCATCATGGACGCAATTGCTAACAGCTCGCTCGGCGCACGCCGCAATGAAGATATCGCGCTCGACCTCTTGAAGTTCGTTTCCGGGGTTGCCGGCGTCGGCAAAACCACCGGCGGTTCCACCGGCTTCAACGCTCCCTCCACGCCCAAGCCTGAGGAGCACGTTACCGAGCTGCTTGAGCTCTATGGCCGCTGCCTCAAGGCCATTGAAGGCAAGGGAGAGTAGCATCAGCGGCAAAACCCATCTGCGCGTTGCCGTAGCAGGCTGCGGAGCCTTCGGCCGCAACCATCTTCGTGTCTACCGCGAGCTGGAACAGGCAGGCGAAGGCGTGCAGCTCGTCGCCGCACTTGAGCCGGACGAAGCCCGCGCTGCGGAGACGCACGCGCAGTACGGCATCCCAGTCTTTCTTTCGCTCGACAACCTGCTTGAGTCTGATCTTCAAATAGACGCTGCCTCCGTTGCCGTGCCCACCATGCATCATCACGGTGTCGCTGCGTCGCTGCTCGATGCTCATATCGACCTCCTCGTCGAAAAGCCTCTCGCAGCGACGCTCGCTGAAGCGGATGATCTCATCGCTCTCGCGGAAAAAAACAACTGCATTCTGCAGCCCGGCCATCTTGAGCGCTTCAATCCCGCCGTGCTCGCCGCGGAAGCCAGCCTGCGCCGCCCTATGTTCTTTGAGGCGCATCGGCTTTCCATCTTCACTCCGCGCTCGCTGGATGTAGACGTTGTGCTCGACCTCATGATCCACGACCTCGACATCGTGCTCACCTTTGCCAAGTCGCCTGTGCGCGAGGTTCGTGCCGTCGGCCTGCCGATTCTCTCGCCCAAGGTCGATATCGCAAACGTTCGCGTGGAATTTGAATCGGGCTGCGTAGCCAACTTCACCGCATCTCGTGTTTCAACAGAGCGCGTCCGCAAGCTCCGCTACTTTGAGCCGCGCCAGTACGTCTCCATCGATTATGCACGCCGCGATCTGCTCATGATCCGCATGGACTCGCATCTGGCGGAGATGGTGCAGAACCTTCCGCCTGAAATCGCAGCTGCTCTCGACGCCGGGAAAGTTGATCCGGCGCTTGTCGAAAAGATTGCTGCCAGCGCGTCTGTATCGCCATCGCCCAATCCCGGCCTCAACTTCGTCAAGCCTGAAGTGGCCGCAGGCGAGCCACTACGCCTCGAAATTGAATCCTTTCTCTCGTCGGTCCGCACCCGGAAGCAGCCCCACGTCACCGCGCGCCAGGGCCGCGATGCTCTGGCTCTCGCGCTTGAGATCCAATCCGCCATGGCCGCCCACGCGCACAGCGCGGGTCTCGGAACCTTTTTCGAGCCTGCTTGACGGGCACCGCAAATAAAGCGATTTTCTAGGCCACATTTCTTAATATTCCTCCGCTTGACAACCCATTCCTGCGCCCTTTAGCGTTGCCTCCCAAAGAGCGAAAAGCAATTTCTCTGCTTGCTAGATTTTTCGTTCACCCTAGAGGGAATCCATGAAGAAATTTTTGAGCTGCATCCCAGCCTTTGCTCTCGGAGCGTGTGCGCTTTTCTCCGCACCTGCCCGCGCTCAAGACAAGCCCGCGTATCTTGACACCTCGCTTTCGCCGGAGGCCCGCGCGGCCGATCTCGTCAAGCGCATGACGTTGGAAGAAAAGGCCTCACAGCTCATCAACCAGGCCCGCGCCATCCAGCATCTCAATGTTCCGGCTTACGATTGGTGGAGCGAGTCGCTCCATGGCGTTGCCACCAACGGAACGACAGAGTTCCCTGAGCCCATCGGCCTCGGCGCAACCTTCGATCCTGATGCTATCCACTCGATGGCCGTTGTCATCGGCACGGAAGGCCGCATCAAGCACGTGCAGGCCGTGCGCGCCGGCCACAGCAACATCTTTGAGGGCCTCGATTTCTGGGCGCCCAACATCAACATATTCCGCGATCCGCGCTGGGGCCGTGGCCAGGAGACTTACGGCGAAGACCCGTTCCTCACCGGCCGCATGGGCGTTGCCTTTGTTACCGGCATGCAGGGCGACGATCCCGCGCACTACCGCGTCATCTCCACGCCCAAGCACTACGCTGTGCACTCAGGCCCTGAGCCGGAGCGCCATCGCATTGATGTCACCACCAGCAAGCACGATGAGTTCGATACCTATCTTCCCGCCTTCCGCGCCACAGTCACAGAAGGCCACGCCGGCTCCATCATGTGCGCCTACAATCGCGTCAACGGCCAGCCAGCCTGCGCCAGCGACTTTCTTCTCGTCGATCAACTCCGCGGTAAATGGGGATTCAAAGGCTATGTCGTCTCTGATTGCGACGCAGTCGATGACATCTTTCACACGCACCACTACACCCCCGGCATGCCTGAGGCTGTTGCGCTAGCTATCCAGCACGGAGAAGATAACGAGTGTGCCGACTTCTTCCAGAAGGTCAAGGACGATCACGATTACAAGCCTTACATTGACGCCGTACATCAAGGCCTGCTCAAGGAATCTGATCTCGACACTCCGCTCATTCGCCTCTTCACCGCGCGCGTCAAGCTCGGCATGTTCGATCCGCCGGAGCTTGACCCGTATTTCAAAATCGATGAGAAGCTTCTCGACTCCGCCGAGCATCGTGCGCTCGCCCGCAAGCTCGCCAATGAGTCCATGGTGCTGCTCAAAAACGATGGCACGCTACCCATCAAGTCCACCGGCACAAAGCTTCTCGTCGTCGGCCCGCTAGCAGATCAGACTCACGTCCTGCTAGGCAACTACAACGGCATTCCCAGCCATACCGTCACAATTCTTGAAGGCATCAAGAAGGAATTCTCAAACGTCACTTATGTTGAAGGCACACAGTTCCTCAGTGACAGCGCAACGCAGGTTCCCGCAAGCGTACTCACCACAGACGGCAAGCCCGGCGTAAAGACCAGTTACGCCGATATGGCCTCCGTCAATCTCTTTGATCCCAAGCCACCCACGCCGCTCGCCACACGCGTGGAGCCGCAGATTGACGCCGCACAACCCACGCCCAATGAGCTCAAAGGCAAGCGCGCCGCCATCCGTTGGGAGGCCACACTCACCGCGCCTGACACAGGCGAATACAACCTCGGCATGCGCGGTAACGGCTTCTTCCGCGTTGCGCTCGACGGCAAAGAAGTCGCAAGCGGCTTCAGCTTCTCCGGCACGGAAACACACCTGGGCCGCGTGCAGCTTGAAAAGGGCCACACCTACAAGCTTGAAGCATCATGGGGCCAGCCTGAAGGCAGCACACCGGAAGCAAAGCTTATCTGGACCAAAGTGGATCTCGCTCCGCAGCCCGCAGCCATTGAAGCCGCAAAGACGGCCGATGTCATCGTTGCTGTCGTCGGCATCACCAGCCGCCTTGAAGGCGAAGAGATGCAGGTCACGGAGCCTGGCTTCAAAGGTGGCGACCGCACAAGCCTTGATCTTCCGAAGGCCGAAGAGGATCTCATTGAAGCGCTCGCCAAAACAGGCAAGCCTCTCGTCGTCGTCCTCACCAATGGCTCTGCGCTCAGCATCAACTGGCCCTCGCAGCACGCCAACGCGATACTCGAATCCTGGTACGCAGGTGAAGAAGGCGGCGCAGCCGTGGCGGAAACCCTCAGCGGCAAAAACAATCCAGCAGGCCGCCTGCCTGTCACGTTCTATGCGGGTGTCGATCAGCTTCCAGCATTCGAAAACTACTTCATGCGCGGACGCACCTATCGCTACTTCACCGGCAAGCCGCTCTATCCCTTCGGCTACGGGTTGAGTTACACGACGTTCTCCTACAGCAACCTCTCGCTGCCAAGCTCTGCCACGCAAGCAGGCTCACCGCTCGCGGCAGATGTCACTATCACCAACACCGGCAAGGTTGCAGGCGACGAAGTCGCCGAACTGTATCTCAGCTTCCCTAACGTGAAGGGTGCTCCCATCCGCGCGCTGCGCGCCTTCAAGCGCGTGCATCTCGATCCCGGCGCAACCACTACCGTTCACTTCGATCTCAAGCCGCGCGACCTCAGCATGGTCACCGAAGCCGGCGAGATAGTCATCCCTGAGGGTAAGTATTTGCTCTCCATCGGCGGCGGCCAGCCCGATACCGGTGCGCCAACTGCTTCCGGAAACTTCATCATCACCGGCACGGAGAAGCTTCCGGAATAATTCGCACAGTACACGCAAAAGTAAACAGGGCGCTCTCATTATGAGAGCGCCCATTATTTTTTTGCTACTACAAGCGGGAACACTTTGCGATTCTCCGGTGTCTACACAAGCACAGTGGTTTTGATCACAGTGGTTCCAATGAGAATCAGCAGAGCGTCCTGCATTACGCTCTCACGCCGTAACGCGCGGCTGTGAGCGCACGCCTTCCTGTTTCCATCGGAGCCGCGATGGAAACACAGGAGAGCCGCCATGTTTGAAGACGCAACTTTTGAATCTCAGGGCCGAATCCACACCGGCAGCAGAAACTGGATGCTCGCCACGCTTCTCTTCAATGGCAGCATTCTTCTCACCCTCATCCTCATTCCGCTGCTTCACCCGGACTCACTTCCAAACGAGCTGCGAAAAATCGTCATCACCACTCCCGCTGCTCCTCACTCCGCCCCGCAGTCCGTGGCGCACTCGTCGTCACAATCTGCAACAGCTCCGCGCCCGATTGAGATACCACTAATCAATGCACCTGGCCAAATCCACATCAATCTTCAACCTTCCGGCCCTGCGCCCAATGCGTCCAGCGCTTGCTGCGCGGACTCTCCCATTGGCACAGGAACCGGCAACACTATTGGCGCAGATGCCTTCGCGCACTCCGTCAATTCCACTCCTCGCGTCGTCCACCCGCCAAGCCGCATCACTGTCTCAACAGGCATAGCTGAAGGCATGTTGATTGCGCGAATCGTTCCCGCATACCCACCCATCGCAAAAGCCGCAGGCATTCAAGGCACCGTCGTTCTGCAAGCCACCATCTCCAAAACCGGCGCTATCGAAAACCTGCGCGTCCTCAGCGGCTCGCCGATGCTACAGCAGGCCGCCCTCAATGCCGTGCAGCAATGGCGCTATCGCCCCTACCTGCTCAACGGCGACCCCGTCGAAGTGGAAACCACCATCAACGTTATCTTTTCGCTCGGGCGGTGAGGTGCGGAGGAATCAGAAAGATGAATGCTGACCTATCAACTTCTCAACCATCGCCCGATGCGGCGCTCGCGAGCAGGCTGGCCAGAATGTGGCCGCATCGGGCACACGAGTCAAGCGCAGTTACCGGACTCTTGTGCCGCACAGGTCTGCATTTCTGGCGTCAGCTCGACGTCGAAAATATAGCGCCAAATCGAAAGGTCCGCTTTTGCTTTTGGTGTACGAAAGTGTCGATCGACGGCGCGCACTATGAGCCGTAGCATCTTTCGCAGCCACGCCCCCTGCAGCTTCTCTCGCGTCAGCTCATTCCACGTCGCAATCGCTTCCGGCATTGGTGGACTCGCGATGCCGGGCTCAATCGGCTCCAGCACTGTCTGCGGGTCCACAATGCCATCGCGTCCAAGCAACGCGCCCTTCACCCAACCGATAGCTGCCAATCCCTGCTCGCCGGTAAAGGTTTGCTCCATGTAAAACCATCGCTCATCCCAGCACACCAGCCGCGTATCCAGCGTGAACCGCGCAAAGAGCGGCAGCGACCGCCGGTACGTCATCCATACCGCACCCACCAGAGGAGTCCATCGCGCGCGCAGCACAGCCGGCAGCACCTGCGTCCGCGCCAGCAGGTGCATCCGCCCGTAGTCCATCACGGAGAGATATCGCGCGTTATTTAGATGAAAGTTGAAATCAATGCCGCTCGGCCATACGCGCATCCTCAGCCGGTCTTCCTTCAACAGGCCCAGCTTCGGCAGCGGCCGAACCAATGACCCAATCGCCAGCGCCGGTATGCGAATAAAGCTGATGTAATGGGACAAACGTGCTCGCGATCAAACGCCCTGCAGCGCCGGCACTCCCAGCCCCGCATGCTTGCTCTCTTCCTTGTGCACCTTCTCAGCAGAAGCCGTAGCCAGCTCCCACGCTGAGCGGTCCTTCAGCAGCCGCGAAACCAGCGCCGTATGCATCGCGTGGCCCGCACGTTCTGCCACCACGCGTCCTTCAATCCGTCGCCCGGCCAGCGCCAGGTCGCCGATCAGATCTAGCACCTTGTGCCGCACATACTCATCCGGAAAGCGCAGCGGCCCGTTCACCGGTCCTGTTGCGCCCAGCACAATCGCGTTCTCCTCGCTCGCTCCGCGAATCAACCCCATATCGCGCAGCTTCTGCTCGTCCGCCTTGTAGCCAAAGGTTCGCGCCGGGGCAATCTCCGCGCCATAGGTCTCCGTCGCCAGGTCCACGCTCGTGTACTGCTGCCCAATCGGAGCAGGAAAGTCGATCGCGTACTCAATCGAGTAGCCCTCGCCCTTATCCGCGTGCGGATATACGCCGATAAACTTGCCGCCCTCGCGTACCTCCACCGGCCTCAGGATCCGCATGTACTCGCGCCGTCGCCGCTGCGGCTTGATCCCCACCGTCCCGATGGCTTCCACATACGGCAGCGCGCTCCCATCCAGAATCGGCAGCTCCAGGTTGTCCAACTCCACAATGACGTTGTCCACCGACATGCCGATCAGCGCCGACAGTAGATGCTCCGTCGTAGAAATCAGCACGCCCTGCCGCATCAGGCTCGTCGCGTAGCTCACCTTCGCCACGTTCCGCCCAATAGCTGAAATCTCAAAGTTGTCCAGATCGGTTCGCCGGAAGACAATTCCCGAACCCGCCGGCGCGGGCAAAAGCCGCATCGCAACCGGCGCGCCAGAGTGCAATCCGACTCCGGCAAACTCCAGGGGCCCGGCAATGGTCTGTTCCAAATGTGCTCTATGAGCCAAAATCATCGCTCCAAACTGAGAACGTCAGGCAAGCCTTACAAGCACTACAGAGATTGCAAACGTCAGATTAGACGGAGTCTGCCTCTTTTAACTGTGGTATTTTTGCCACACTGCGTGGTTTGTGATTGTTGTGAAATGGCAGAGCTCCGTCCAAAACGACAAAAACGTTTAGAATCTGTAAAATCGCGGTAGTCGGCATCATATCGGCGGCTTTCTCAAAAACAGGCGCGCACCCACATGAGCACCCCATCCCAGCCCGCAATCGTCCCCGAAATCAGCATGCGCGCCCTCCTCGCCGGCGCACGCCGCAAGGAAACGCAGCTGCTCTCCCTGGCTGAAAAGCTCGTCCGCGCCGAGTCGCCCTCCGACACCAAATCCGCTGTCGACGCCTGCGGCCAGCTCGCCATCACCCACGCCCGCAACCTCGGCGGCCGGGTCAAGGTCCACAAGCAGCGCGCTCATGGAGACGTTCTCGAACTCAGATTTGGCCCCAAAGGTAAAAGCCCGGAGGGTCGCACGCTCCTGCTGAGCCACATCGATACCGTCTGGCCCATCGGAACAATTCAGTCCATGCCGTGCAAAATCGCGCCGGATTCCGCAGGCCAGCCCCGGCTCTGGGGCCCTGGCACACTCGACATGAAAGTCGGCGTCGCCATGGCCTTCACCGCCATCGAGATGCTCATCGAAGCGGATCTTCAAAACAGGGAAATCATTCTGCTGCTCAACACGGATGAAGAAATCGGCAGCCCCGTCTCGCGCCCCATCACGGAGAAGCTTGCCGCAGAGTCAAGCGCCGTCTACGTCCTCGAACCCGCGCAGAATCTTCCTCAAGGCGAAGCCGCATACAAGACCGCCCGCAAGGGCACCGGCAACTGGCGCATTGAGGTCACAGGCATCGCCGCTCATGCCGGTGTCGATTTCGAAAAAGGCGCAAACGCCCTCGTCGAGCTCGCCCGCATCATTCAAACCATCAACTCATGGACGGAGCTCGCCCGCGGCCTCACCGTATCGGTCAACGTAGCGGCCGCAGGCAACAAGACCAATGTCATCCCCGCCACCGCCTGGGCTGAAGTCGATGTTCGCCTCGCCCGCAAAGCCGACGGCCCCCGCATCGCGCGCAAATTCGCCTCGCTCAAGACCTCTTTCAAAACTATGGACAAGCGCTGCAAGCTCACCATCACCGGCGGCGTCAACCGCCCGCCCATGGAGCGCACTCGCGGCACAGTCGCACTCTACAAACAAGCCCGCGCCCTGGCCGCCGATCTCGGCTTCGAACTTGCGGAAGCCTCCACCGGCGGAGCCTCCGACGGTAACTTCACCTCCACCATCGGAATCCCCACACTCGACGGCATGGGCGCCGTAGGCGATGGCGCTCACGCCTCGCACGAGTCCGTGCTCATCGCACCCCTCGCCCCCCGCACCGCACTCATTGCCGCCATGCTCGCCGCCGCTTCGAAAAAATCGAAGTCGTAGTTGTAACGGCAGGGTCTCCGAACGCACTGAGTAATAGCCAACTCCACAAATATCGGAACGGCAGAAACAAATCTGCGGTAGAATTTCTCCCATCAACTTGGGCAAATCCCCGGGATCATTGCAAGCTGGGAGGTCATTCGTGAAAGCAGCCCATGTCCTGTCCTCTATTCTCCTCGTCATTGCCGGTTCCGCTTGCGCGCAGCACCTGCTCGCTCAAAGCTCGTTTGAGTCTGACGATCTGAAGGCGGGAAAGATACACGTGAAGCGCATTGCGGTGTTGCCGATCTGCGCCAGGATCGACAGGCTCGACTGGGCAAATCGGATCACGTCGGATGAAGATGCATCCCAGCAGATCCCGAAGGACCTGTGGCCGGTTGTAACCGACGCGCTCGGCCAGGTTGGATTCTCGGTGGATAAAGAGACGTATTCGCCGGAGGCTCTTACCAGGAACCCTGAGCTCAGCGCCCAGGTTGGGCGTCTGCAGAGCAAATTTGGGTCTGTCGACGCGGTCGGTCAACACAAGCAAAAGGAGTTTCAGCAACTTCTGCCGGATCCGTTCCGCGAAGAGGTCGGAGGACTGCATGCGCCGGCCGAAGTCGAGGCCATTGCGGTGCCGCAGATCAACTGCACGGTTGAGACAAAGGGCCATAAATGGGCGCCGGGATCGGGCTTGCGTACGAACGGAGGTTGTTATGTGCAAATCGGGCTGATTGACCCCAGAACCGGCGCTCTCATCTACATCGCCCGGTTTCAAGGCAATGACGATTGGACCAGGAAACCCGAGAATGTCGCGCCGCATATCCTGAAATCCTTCGAAAAGTTCACCAGGGACAGTAAGGGCCCATAGAGCATTTTCGGAATACAGGTAGTCTTTTTGAGGCCAATCCCTACAAACTCGCCCCAAAACACCAGTAACCGCCCGCCGCAATCCTTCACCACAAACTCACGCGCACCCTAGGGCGTGTCTCCAAGCTCTAGCGTGAACTCAATCCCCTTGGCCGCATACTCGGCATGTAGCGCGTCCACATCGTCCACTTGAATGTACGCATCCAGCACAGCCCTTAAGTCCCTGGAGTCCCTTAGTCCCGGCACCTGCTTCGCCTAATCCAACCGCGTCAGATAAGCACTAGCATCCGCATCCTTCAGCCTCAGCTTATGCACAATCCGCTCGGCCACCTCGCGGTTGTCGCCCGCAGGCCGAATCCGCACCCAGTAGCTATCTGTTCCCGGAAACTCAATCACATTCGCATCGGGGTACGAATCCTCCAGCTTTGACTGCAGCTTGCGCGCCTCGTGTTCTTTGTGGAACGCGCCAATCTGCACGCACCACCGCCCGCCCGTCTCCATCGGCTTAGGCGTGCGGTACACATCAATCCGCACCTGCGCCAGCCCCGCGCGATACACCCCGGTCGCCATCGCCGAGGCCTTCGTCATATCCAGCACGCGCCCCTCCACAAATGGCCCGCGGTCTGTAATCCGCATCGCGCTTGTCTGTCCCGTCTTCAGGTTCGTCACCACCACCAGCGATCCCATCGGCAGCGTCCTGTGCGCCGCCGTCAGCGCGTTGTCGTCAAAGACCTGCCCGTTCGCAGACTTCCGTCCTTTATAAGGAGCGCTGTACCATGTCGCCAATCCCTCTTCGCTGTAAACCGGCTGATGCGTGTTGATGAAATCGCGATCGTCATCATCAATTCCGCCTTCCGGAGCCGGCGTCGGCGCAATCCTCGCTGGAGGCCGTGTATTCAGTGGCGGAGTCGCGCTCCGCGGCACATTCGGCGCAGCATTCCCCGCCACGTTCACCGGTCCAGAATCCCCCGGCGGATACTGGCTGATCGGAGGCGCAGTCTGCCGGCTCTGCTGCGCTTTATGTCCGCATCCGGCAGCCAGCAGCATCAGTCCAGCAGCAGCTGTTATCGCTGCTGCCCGCCGTCGGCTGCCACGCAGTTCATATCTGCCCAGTTCGTATTTGCCCGACAAGTGCGTTTCAGCTGCCTCCATCATGCCTGCGGCCCTTTCGATACAGGCGGCTCCATTCGGTCGGCCATCTCGCGCAGCTTCTCTGAGATCGTCCGCATCGCCACAATCGATTCATGCCGTACCTGCGGAACCACGTTCTCATTCACATACGTCACGGCGCCGCGCAGCTCGGTCTCCATCCGCGACACCATCTCGTCAATCCGTTGGCCAACGCTGGGCCCCTGCGAACCTGAACTCATCAGCAAACTCCCAAGATGTATCTGGCAACTCGCATGCCATAAGCTGGGACGCACTTACCCAGCTTTAGTCTGATGCTGTGGAAAAGATCCGGTCAACGAAAGACCAGCACTCCGCACCCCACTAATCAATACAGCTGTAAGAGAATCCATCCCTGCTTCGGCGCTCTGCTTCCACTCTCAGTACCGTCAGCACAATCAGGCCCTCCTCAGCGCACCTGCAGCACTGTGCACATCGCACATTGTCATTAGCTTGTCTTTATTGCATTGAATTTGACCATGAAATCAGAAGCGTGACGTACACTGCGCACAGCATCATCCAGATTCGGAGAGCTTCGTTGCAAGCCCGCACGTCATCCTGCCTGCGTTCATTCGCCATCTTTCTTCTTGTGCTTGGTGCATTCGCGCCGGCCCATGCGCAAACCAGTACAGCCAATCAATGGACATGGATGGGCGGCAGCAATACATTAGGCGCCACCGGCTATCAAACCGGCGTTTTCGGAACCCTCGGAGTAGCATCTCCCACCAACTTTCCCGGAAGCCGTATCTGGCCCCAGACCTGGACAGATACCAATGGCAATCTCTGGCTCTTCGGCGGGTTTCTCGCCGCAGGAAACACCCTGTATTACCTGAACGATCTCTGGAAATACGATCCCAAAACCAACGAGTGGACATGGATGAGCGGAAGCAATGCACCACCATGCGCTATCGTCGAGGGCAATCCCTCCTGTGGCCAGGCCGGAGTCTACGGAGCACCGGGCACAGCCGCAGCCGGCAACACTCCAGGCGGCCGTGAGTATGCAGCCTCCTGGACGGATGCCAATGGCCATCTCTGGCTCTTCGGTGGCAATGGCTTTGATTCCTCAGGCAATCTTGGTGTGCTTAACGATCTATGGGAATTCGACCCCTCCACAAATCAGTGGACATGGCAAGGCGGGGGCAACACGGTCCCGGGATCAGGCTATGGACTCGCCGGCGTATTTGGCACGGAGGGAGTTTTCTCTTCGTCCAATCACCCCGGCGGCCTCATGCTCGATGTCGTCTGGCATGACCATAATGACCACGCGTGGCTCTTCGGCGGCTGGGGCGATGACGCAACCGGCACCAATGGCCTACCCAACAATCTCTGGCAATTTGAGTCTTCTCCCGCGGAATGGGCATGGATGGATGGCAGCAGCAATTTCTCCGCTGTATGGCCCCAGCCGACCGTCTATGGCGCCATGGGCACTCCTGCCGCTGGCAACCTCCCGGGCAGCCGCTGGGAAGGTACAACCTGGACTGGCCCCGATAACAAACTCTGGCTCTTCGGTGGTCAGGGCTATGACTCCAAAGGAAACTCCGGTTACCTGAATGAGTTCTGGCAATACGATCCCTCCACAAACGAGTGGGCATGGATGGCCGGCAACAGTACCATGAACTGCGCTCCGGGAAGCGAGAATCAGAACTGCGGAATCGGCGGCGCCTATGGCACTCTTGGCGTACCATCAGCAGTCAATCTGCCCGGCGGTCGTACCGATGCCTCCCAATGGACCGACGCCGACGGAAATTTCTGGCTTTTCGGCGGCTACGGATACAACGGCAACAGCATTTATTCCGTGTTGAATGATCTCTGGAAATTCGATCCGCAGAAAGCCGAGTGGACCTGGATAGGCGGTAGCAGCCTCGGCGACCAGGGCGGGACCTACGGCACTCTCGGCATACCATCCTCAGCCAACATGCCCGGCAGCCGCCACGCCGCCGCAAGCTGGACCGATCTCGACGGCAATCTCTGGCTCTTCGGCGGAAATGCCCTCGATGCCAACGGCACAATAGGTGAGCCCAACGATTTCTGGCGCTACACCCCTGCTACGACTACCACCCCGCCACCACCACCCGCCGATTTCACCCTCGCCCTCGGCGCACAAGCCGTCACCGTAAAGTCCGGCCAAAGCACCTCCACCACGCTCACCATCACTCCGCAAAACAGCTTTTCCTCCGCCGTCTCCTTCACCTGTTCTGGCCTTCCCGCTGGAGCAGCCTGCAGCTTCTCACCCGCCACCGTCACCCCATCCGGCTCACCGGGTTCAGCCACACTCACCGTCTCCACCTCCGCCACGACCAAATCCAGGCCAGGCTCGCTTCTCCCCATCCCTGCCGCCGCGCTCGCCCTGCTCCTCTTCTGCACCCGGCGCAAACTCCGCCTGCGTCTCCCCATCCTTCTCGTCCTCACCGTCGTCGCGCTCAGCACCCTCACCGCCTGCGCCAGCTACACCCTCGCCAATCCAGTTCAGCCCATCCAGCCGGTCGTCTCCACCGTCACCGTAACCGCCCAATCCGGCTCACTCATCCACAGCGCAACTCTCACCCTCACAATCGAATAGCCCTCCCTCCCTCCCCGCCGAACTCCCCTCAATCCCCATTCACTCCCCAAATTCCCCATTCGCTGTTTCGTCTTTGAATTGCCCACCCCGGCCAGTTACGATAGACCCTGCAATCTCAGACTCCGGACGTGCGAACGACCAAAACCGCCGGAGCCCAGCCTGGGAGCTGAAAACAGCCCAGGCCACTGATTTCAAAGGAGAATCGCCCATCATGGGAAAAGCGATTAAATACGCGGAAAAAGGCGCAGTGTACGCGGCCAAGGCAGCATGGGTCGTCTTTGAACGGCTCAACCGTATCAGCCCCAACTCCTCGTTCATACCCAAGTGGAGCGACAAGCCACTCCTCAAGTCCTACCAGAAGGAAAAGCCGCCCCTCGGCTGGCCCCGCACCACGGACTCCCTCTGTCCCAAGTGCGTCCCCGAAATCCGCCAGCAGATCCTCGACGGCAAGCTCCCGCATGAAGTCCTTCTCAATGAGAAGGTTGGTGAAATCAAGGCCCAGATCATCGAGCGCGACGGCCAGATCCTCATGGTCAAGGACTGCCCCAAGCACGGCCATTTCGAAGACGTCATGTCCATCGATCCGGCCTTCTTCAAGCACCTTGAAGAGACCTTCCCCGGCCGCGACATCCGCGCCCACAACGACGAAAAGCTCCACAACCACGGCACCAGCACCGTCACGCACGGCCGCGGCTCGGTCCTCACCATCGACCTCACCAACCGCTGCAACATGATGTGCGATCCCTGCTTCATGGACGCCAATCAGGTCGGCTTCGTCCACGAGCTCACGTGGGAAGAAATCAAGACCATGCTCGACAACGCCATCACCATCAAGCCGCGTCGTCAAATGTCGGTCCAGTTCTCTGGTGGAGAGCCCACGCTCTCGCCCTACTTCCTTGACGCCGTAGCCTATAGCCGCAAGGTCGGTTACAACTCCGTCCAGGCCGCTTCCAACGGCATCGAGTTCGCCAAGTCCAAAGAGCTCTGCCGCGCCGCTGCGGAAGCCGGTCTCCGTTACGTCTACCTTCAGTTCGATGGCATCGGCAACGCCGCCAACTCGCACCGCAAGGTCGGCAACATGTTTGACGTCAAGCTGCAGGCCATCAACAACCTGCATGAAGCCGGCGTCGATATCGTGCCCGTCACCACCATCATCAACGGCATCAACAATGAGCAGGTGGGCCGCATCATCGAGTTCGCCCTCGACAACCCCAAGAAGATTTCCTTCCTCAGCTTCCAGCCCGTCTCCTTCACCGGCCGCGATGAGGAAATCACAGACGAGCGCCGTTTCGCACAGCGTTACACCCTCTCGCACATGGCCCACGACATCAAGAATCAGATGGGCCTCGGTGAGCCTGAGCGCGACTGGTTCCCCATCTCCTTCATGTCCACCTTCTCTGACTGGGCTGACATGGTTCACGGACCCAACGCCGAATGGGGCCAGCTCTCCTGCGGATGCCACCCCAACTGCGGCATCGGCATGGCGCTCATGATCGATAAGGAAACCAAGGAAGCAGCGCCCGTTACGGCCTTCCTCCACATGGATCAGGTGGCCAAGGATCTCGCCAAGGTCAATGACGCTGCCCGCGGCAAGTGGCTCTCGGTCATCGGCTTCGGCCTCGCGCTCATGCGCAATTACGATCCGTTCATGTCGCCCACGCATTTCAAAATCACTGACATGCTCAAGAAGATGGACAAGACCTTCAACGCCACCGGCCGCGACTACGGCTCCGTCAAGGGCGACCGCACCATGAAGGACATCGAGAAGCGCCGTTCCGATCGCTGGAACTTCCTCTTCATCGCCGGCATGTGGTTCCAGGATCTCTTCAACTACGACTTCCGCCGCACCGAGCAATGCATCATCCCCTACGCCACGCAGGAAGGCGAAATCTCCTTCTGCGCCTACAACACCGGCGTAGGCTGGCGCAACATCATCGAGAAGATGCACATGACCTCCACCCTCACCAAGTGGTATGAGGAGCACGGCCGTCATGAAATCTTCGCCGGCGGCAAAAAGGTTGGCATGACCTTCGTCGGTCACGAGCTCAAGCTCAACATGGAGCACGTAAACTCTGAAGCCAACCACACCCTCGACAACCTCGGCATCGCCAAGAACGCCCGCGAAGAAAAGATTCGCGCCCGCGACGAGAAGCTCAAGCAGGATTCTGAAAACCAGAAGATGGCCAAGCTCTACCGCGAGCACGTCCTCGGCGAAAAGCCCATCGAAGGCCTCGTAAGACTAGACGCCATCGCCCCCGCCAAGCCAGTCGTCCAACCCGCCGAACCCGTAGCCGGGGACTAGCCGTCCAGGCGTCCGCGCTTCGCGCAAAAAACACAAAGGCCGCTCCGAAAGGAGCGGCCTTTGTGGTTTTCTAAGACTACCTTGAAGATTTAGTGTAGAGTTGCGGTAAATTGCCATGGTATTTAGCGGAGACAGTAATGCATTTAGAGAAGCTTGAGGTGTCAAATTTTCGTGCGCTAACAAATCTCACTGTTAACTTCAAAACAGGCGCAAATATACTTGTCGGACCGAATGCAGTAGGCAAAACCACAGTTCTTGAAGCTATCCGACTTAATAAGGCAATGTTATCCGCGCGTACTCCACAAGAGAGTAAAAATGTTTTGATCTCCCTCAGTGTTACAACGCCTCAGCTGCCTCAAGCTCTGAATTACTCTGCAATTGCAGGTGATCCGCAACAACAAATAGTAATAAATAGTACTTATAGACTGACTGATAGTGAAATAGGGGAAATCCCTGGAATGGTCGACGAGTTATCTCGATCAATAGCAGCAGCGCAGGTGGGGTTGCCCTTGAATGAAGGACCACAATTTCAAGCTATCCAATTCTTTGCCTCTCCAATGGGTCAACAAGCCTTGATTAACGCAACGCGATTTGTTCAAGAGAACATTGTCAGAGTTACGAGCAGCGGTCAGTGTCTCCTCAGCCTCATCGTCGATCCTAACGGATGCCAATTTCGTGGAAATGACATTTTCTCGCAAATGCTTTTGAGCCAACTCGATTCTCGTCTAAGCCCTTATAAATCCAAGTTTAGTTATTTCACTGCCGATAGGGCATTACCATTTGGTGACCCAGCAATACAGATCGGGTCGGTGGACGCACAACAGCAGATGGAGTCACACAACTCGAATCCCAGCCTAAAATTTCAGAGGTTCAAAAATACGATTTTTTCTGCGTTTGTTGAAAGCCCAGAAAGTCAAAAAGAATTGAATGAGACCTTCAAACTTATTTTTCGTGAACTGCTGAAAGAAAAGGAAATTATCGGGTACAGCATAAATAGGTTCGGACAGGCATCAATCTCTATTAAAGATACAAAGACTGGAAAGGTATTTGATATTGATTCTCTAAGCAGTGGAGAAAAGGGGGTAATTCTTACATTTCTTATCATCTCAAGATCGATCTCAAATGGTGGTCTTGTGTTAATTGACGAGCCGGAGCTTCACCTTAATCCCGCGGTATGTAAGGAAATGCTTCCGTTTTTGGTGAAAAATTACTTAAAGCCCTTGGATATCCAGGCAGTAATCTGCACCCATTCACCTGAAATGCTTAGTGCAGCGATGCGCATGGAAGGATGCAATGTATTTCACGTACGCCAAAGCGGCTCATTATCACCTATCAGAAAGCAAGATCAACCTGAAGTGATCCAAGCGCTGAAGCTGCTCGGAACTTCGGAAGTGGAAGAGATGCTCTATGATGCAGTGGTTTTCGTTGAAGGTCCAGACGACGTTGAACTTCTCGAAATCGCATTTCCGAACGTACTCTCTCGAATTAAGTTTCGCGAATTGTTTGGACGGGCCGAAGTTGAAAAGCACATCCAAAGCTTGCAAGACGCGGAAAAGAATGGTCAAAAGGAAAATATCTCCTACTTTTTGTTTGACCGAGATAGAAAGCTAACAGGGCTATCAAGCAGTAAGAAAGTGAAGGTAAAGCAATGGCACCGATATTGTCTAGAAAATTATTTGATAGAGCAGGAGATTCTGTTTGATTTGCTCAACGGTGGCGAATTCAAGACGGACAAGACACCAACAAATCTCGGCGAAGCATTTGCGCGCTTTGCAAACGTAGCGAAGAAACAGCTCAGGGAAATTGTCATTGAAGATGTATATGCAGATTTCGCATTCGATGGTGTAGGCATGAGAAAAAAGGATCGAGATGGGAAATCGTTCGTACAAGCGGCTGACATACTTTTCGGGAGAATCGAAGCGGTCAAGAACCAGCTGAGTCCGATCACTGAGGCGGATTGGAAAAAGCAATTCATTGCAAAATGCGATGCACTAGTCGCGCAGCGCGAACAAGAATGGAATTCTAACTGGATTGAAAAGTGCAGTGGCAAGCAATTTATCAGTGATTTATATCCAGAATTTGAACTTAAGAAATCACCTGCTCTGCTCAAGAAGAGATTGTTACAAGAAAATAAGTATGCGAACAATGGACAAGGCACCGAAAGTTGGAAGCTGCTTGCAGCTACAGTCAGCGATCTTATCCAGTCCTGACTAGCGATGGGTGGCGGGTGGCCCCGGTCTTAAAGCAGTTGGTCTTGCCTCAAACTGTGGGTGCCCCAGGTCCCTGATTTTGGGACCTGGGATAGCAAGAACCTCAACCATCCAGCTTTCATTGGCACACGGTTTCCTGCGTTAAAGAACATATGTCAATTTCTGACATATCCCGGCGGGTGGCCCAGGTCTTAAGTCGGTCTGTTCTCCCACGGGCGGGTGGCCCACCCATAAATTTGGGTGCCCCATTCATGCGCGGCTTCATCGTGCATGGGTGGGATAGCACTCCCGGCGGGTGGCCCAGGTCTTTAGGCAGTGAGTTCAACCACAAATAATGGGTGCCCCAGGTCTCTGCAGTTGGAGACCTGGGAGAGCAAGAACCTCAACCACCCTGGCGCTTACCCCACCTGGCTAGTCTATTTTTTTACAAGCTTCCCCGACGCGACGTGCACGTGATGACCATTCTGAATATCCATCAACGGCAATGCAGCCTGATCGGCATCCAGCTCCACTTCGAGCACGGAAAACCCCGGCCTATCAATCTTCACTTCCAGTTTGCCCTTCAGGTTTGCCGGTGCCCGTCCCACGGACACGATCTTCCCGGAAGTATCGTGGATGATGAACGCTTTTGCTGAGAATTCCATGCTCATATCTCCTATGGAAGGGCGCGTTATCGCGCCCCTTCTTTATTGCCACGCGGCAATCACATCAATCGTTGAGTTTCCCGAACTGCTGGGCTGGCCGGACTGGCCGCTATAGTTCTGGACGGTAATGATGTAGGCGAGAGTAGCTGAGTTTGGTTCGGCGGGAGGCATGTAAGTGTTGACCCCGGAGATAGACGCGACCCCCTGGTTAAAGCCCTGCTCATAAGATGGCGTTGCCTGAAAGGAATGGAACACTCCCCAATCGTTCGTCCACCACCACAGGGTGAGACTAAAGTTAGGGGGCGCCGACCACGTATAAATGGTTGCCGTATTCATAGAATGTTTTCCCTCTGCTGTGTAGTGAAATTCACCAGCCAGGCGTATCAAGGGGTAGGTGGCCCGTCTCTTAGATCAGTCCGTTTTGCCAGAAATGTCGGGTGTCGCTGAGCCCGTGCCGTCAGCGTAATCATCACATCGGGACGCGAGTACCATAGTCAGCGGCGACCATCGGGAGCCCCACAGAAGCTGACAGGAGACCGAAGGTCGCAGTCGCCCGGACGGCTAGTCCCCGGCAAAAAACTCAGGATTGGAATGATGCTTCTGCCCCATAGCCACCGCCATCAGCAACCCGGCAGCAACAATCAGCACCGCCCCGCCAATCATGAACACCGTAGGCGTCTCCCGCCAGAGAATATACGTAACAATCGCCCCGGTCACAAGCTGCGTATAGTGGCACTGCGAAACATGCACCGCCGAAGTATGCTTCAGCGCGAAGAAGAAGCACATCGTCCCCAGCGTATAAAAGATGCCCACGGCCAGTAGCGTCGCCGTCAGCCGCATCGTCAGCGGCTCGGCATGCCACAGCAGCATCAGCGAACCAAAAACCGTCAGCATCATCCCCGAAGAAAACGTCAGGCTTTCCGGCGTCTCTGTCTGCGTCAGCACCCGCGACCAGACCATATTCGCCGAAAAACACGCCACGCAGACCATGCATGCCGCATAGCCGATCCAATCTCCCTGCCGCGCCGCGCCAAACGGATTCACCGCCACTACCACGCCCGCAAACCCCAGCAGCACCGCCGCAATCTTCTGCCAGCTCAACCGCTCCCGCAGAAACACCGCCGAAAGCAGCGCTGTAACCATCGGCGCCAGAAACACCAGGATGTAAAACAGCGTCAGCGGCAAATGCCGCAGCGCCACCACCACGCAAAGGTTATTCGCCAAATCCAGGCACGACCGCACCGCATGAGCCTTGATATTCCGCGGCCGCAGCGCCTGCAGATTCCTCTGCACAGTCGCCCGCAGAAACAGCGCCACCACAGACACCAGCCCCATGGACATGGAGATCTCGTAAACCGGCAGCCGGGAGTTCCCGGCGAGCTTGATGCTCGTATCCGTAAACACCCAGAAGGCAAATCCAGCCAGGGCCAGCCCAATGGCTTCCCAATGCGAAACACGGCGCGTCATCACGCCTCGCCAGCGGAACGGCTGGTCAACACGGCCAAGGTAAAGAGAAGTAAGAGAGAGGGGCCCATCTCTCTCAAGGCTACCAAAGCCGCAAGCATTACTTTGGTCCATTGTCCTTTCGTGCAAAATCTCCGCCAAATAGTTTGCGTAGAATTAACCCCGAATATGAAACACTCATAATGAACAACAAAAAAGGCCCGAACCGGACGGTTCGGGCCTTTCGTTTTTCCCCACAGCGCACTTGCACAGTCTCAGAATGAAGATCGCATAAAGATTTCTCCAGAAACTGTGCAGTCACCCACAACCGCAACAAAACAAATAACCTAAAAAGCACAGTCGCACAGGATAACTCCAGAAAATCAATGCGGATACGCCTCTCCCGGCTTCACAATCCGGATGAAGTGATCCGTAAACTGCAGGTTTCCGGTCGGCAGCGTCACCTTCTGCATATGGCAGCTCGTGCAGTTCGCCTTCGCCACCGGGCAGGTCTTCGGCGCAGCCTCAGCTGCTCCCACAGACGCCACGGTCGCACTGCCGGAGTGGCACGCCAAACATTTCTTGTCGTAAGACGCCGTATCGTGGTTCACCGGCTGATGCGGATCGTGGCAAGCCAGGCAGCTGATCCGCGCATCGTTGCCGCTAAAGCACCGGCTCAGCGATAACCTGTACGGCGCAAAGCGCACAAAGGGCGGTCCATGCCACCCATTCCGAATCACCGTATCAAATGACCGATGGCACTGCCCGCAGAAGCCGGACACACTCTCCGCATCCATCTTCTTCAGGCTCACCGGCAGCGTCTTGAAGTTCCCCGCCTGCGCGTCCGCCATGTGCTGCGCTGTGCCCTCATGGCAATGCTCACAATCTAGTCCCGGCTTCAGCTTCTCCGGCGTAAAGACTGCGCCGACCTTCATCCCGGTGGCATGGCATTCAAAGCAGTCCCGCGTCTCCCACACCGGCAGCTCGCGCCCCATCGCCTCGGCCACCGTATGCGGCTCAATCTTGTCGTCCCCCGGCGTAGTCGCCAGCCCATGAATTCCTGGGAAGTAGCTCACCAGGCCTTCATAAAACTTGCCGTCCTTCTCCAGCACCCACGTCTGCGCCCGCATGCCAAAGTGCCACCGCAACGGCAGCGTCAGCGTCTCCTTCCCATCGGAAACCGTGTACGTGCTCTTCCCATCCTTCGTCTGAATCCTGTAGGAATACCCGCGCTGCTCAATCCTCAAGTCTGGGTTCGCATCCAGCACCGGGTCAGCTCCCTCCGGCTCCATTGCATGCCGCATTGGCGCATGGGCAAAGTCGTTCACAACCTTCGCATGGCACGTTGCGCAAGTCACCGGAGCGCTCGAGACCTTCTGCTTCTGCGCCGCTCCCTCTGCGGTAATCGGGGCAAGCAGCCGCGCTGCCAGCGGAGCCAGCAGTGCAGCTGCAATCGCCGCCGCCCGCACCGCGTTACTTCGCCATGGCCAGCCGCTCACGCCGCGCCTCCTCACTCCGCCCCGTATGCGAGTAAATCGAAATCAGCCCCATCAGCACTTCCGGGTTTTTCGGATCCTCTGTCAGCACCCTCTTCAGCATCTCCTCACCGCGCGCATACTCGCCTGTTTCGCCCAGCGCGCGTCCCAGTGCAATCTGCGCCATAGCCATCCCCGGCTCCTCGGTCAACGCCTGCTCCGCCGCCGCTCGCGCCTCCACATAACGCCCGGCAATCATCAGCGTAAAAGCCAGCATCCCGCGCGCCGCGGTGTTATTGGGAGCCACCGCCAGCTCCTGCTGAAACTGGTCCAGCGCCATTGCGGAATCATGCGGAAACAGCATGTAGCCATACATAAAATGCAGATTTCGCGTCGTGGGATACTGCGTAAACAGCTCTCGGAATCGCGCATCCGCCTGCATGGTGTTGTTGGCTAATAACTGCCAACCGGCGCGCCCGGCAGCCTCATACACCACACGGTCCGCCGCCGTAGCATCGCTCACCAGGCCCGGGGTGCGCATTCCCGCCATCCCAATCCCCGCATCCAGATCCGGATCTTCGACCCTTCCCAGGGCAAAGAAACTGTACTGTGCCAGCGCATCCTGAAAGCGCGACGCACGCGTCAGCAGCTGTGCAAGATGAACGCGCAGTATCAGCGCATTGCGCGGATCGCTGGCCGCTCCATGCACCACAGCCGTATCCAGGTCGCGCAGTGCGTCGTCATAGGCTGCAGTCTCAAACTCGCACAGTCCGCGCAACGCCATCGCCGGCACAGCGTGTGGCTCAAGCTCCAGCAAGTGCGTAAAGGCGTCAATCGCCGGCGGATACTGGTTCGCGCTATAGTGCAGCAGGCCCTGGTACCACCAGCCCTCCTGCCAGTCGGGCTTCGCGGCAGTGGCCTGCTGGTACAGCTCCACCGCCTGCGTCAGGTTGCCTGCATCCCGAGCCCGTGCCGCTCGCGCCGCAAGATCTTCAAATTGCGCCCCCGCCTGTGCCCCCACCGGCACTCCAAAGACGAACAAAATGGCAGCCATACCCAGCAAAATGCGCGTACAGGCCCGCTTCCGGTCTCTGCGAAGAAAAATGTCTTTCGTCGCGGAGGCGGGGATAGGCACGGAGAACATGAAAGGTGGAATTCCTCAGCAGGAATGCTATGAACCCCATACTAGCAGGCAGGTGGAGCCCATATCCTCGCGCCCCCGGTCAGTAAAGCTTCACTGTGGCTTCGGGCTGTCCTTCGCGCCGCTCTTGGCTCCATTCACCGCGCCCTTGGTGGTGTCTTTAGTCTTGTCGTAAGCCTTCACGGTACCCTTTTTTGTGGCGTCAGCAGCCTTCACCGTGCCCTTCTTGGTGGCATCAGCTGCTTTCACGGTTCCGTTCTTGGTCGCATCAGCCGCCTTGACAGTGCCATTCTTGGTAGCGTCAGCTGCTTTCACGGTACCTTTTTTGGTTGCGTCATAGGCCTTTACGGTGCCCTTTTTGGTACCGCTTGCAACCTTCTTCGCCGCGTTGGATGTGTCCTTGCCGGCGTCTTTTATGTCCTGTCCAGCGGTGCTCTGAGCAGCTGAAAAAGGTTGAGCCGCAATCGCTCCGCAAGCCAGAGCTGCGCCGAGAAAAAGAGAAGGGAAGTAACTATTCAGTCTCATGATCAGGACTATACCTCACTGATTTTCACTGCCGCCAGAAAATTTCACGTAGCTGTAAAGCCTCCGCCGAGCTCATAGCTCCGGTGGGCTATCATGGACCCATCAGAAAGACACAGTTGTGCAGGGGAGCAAATCATGAGCGAGCAGCCCAATAGCTTCAAGACCGGACGTCGCGAATTCCTGAAAACCGGCGGCGCAATCACCGCCGCACTGCTCACGCCCGGCATAGCCTTGGCCGACGGCCCGCATCCCCTGCCCGCCATGCCGTCGAACCCCGTCACGCTCAAGGCCATGCCCACGCGCAACCTGGGTAAGACAGGCTACAAGGTCGGCATCTTCTCGCTCGGCGGCCAGGCCGCTCTTGAAAAGCCCAATAACTTCGACGTCGCCGTACCCATCGTCGAGCGCGCCCTCGACCTCGGCGTCAACTACATCGACACCTCTTCCATCTACGGCGGCCCCGACCGCTGGAGCGAGCAATACGTCGGCAAAGTCATGGCTCGCCGCCGCAGTGAAGCCTTCATCGCCACCAAAACCAAGGAGCGCACCCGCGACGGCTCCATGCAGATGATCGACAAGTCGCTCAAGCTCCTGCAGACCGATCACGTCGATCTCTGGCAGCTTCACGATGTCGGCACCATGTATGACGTCGATCAGATCTTTGCCAAGGGCGGCGCCATGGAAGCCCTGCTCGAAATGCAACAGCAGAAGGTCGTGCGCTATCTCGGCTTTACCGGCCACTACCGGCCTGAGTCGCTCATGGAGTGCATCAAGCGCCACGATTTCGACACCGTCCTCATGGCCGTCAACGCCGCCGATCCGCATCACTTCAGCTTCGACAAAGACCTGCTCCCGCTCGCCGTCGAGCACCAGATGGGCATCATCGGCATGAAGATTCCCGGCCGCGGCCGTATCCTTTCCAGCTGGACTCCGCAGCCGCTTGAGCAGCAGAAGCATATGTGGGAGGGCATGGTCCCCGCGCCAACACCCGGCACCATCACCATGCAACAAGCCATGTACTACACCCTCTCGCGCCCTGTATCGACAGTCATCATCGGCTGCGACAACATTGCCCAGCTGGAGCAGAACGTCCAGCTGGCCCGCGACTTCACCCCACTCACCGACAAGCAGCAATCCGAGCTGGTCGCCAAAGCCGAGCCAGTAGCCAAGCCCTCGCTCTTCTTCCGCTTCTACGACCGCCCGTAACTTTACAAACAGCGATGAATACTTTAAGCCCCGTCATTCGACGGGGCTTACTTATTGAGCGGAAGGGAATTGTTTTGCTTGTTCTTTCAGCACGGCCTTATGCAGTTCACCTACTGTGAAGGAACGCACCTCAGGGATCGGCTTACCAAAAAGGGATTGAATAAAGACAGGAAATGCATCAAATCCTTCGGAATTGAATAAGTATTCATTGAATTCAAGACCAAAAGATTCGTGGGTAAACTCGACCTGATATTGCTTCTCTACAGCTTCCAGAAGCTCTCCCCCATCATCTCCCGTAATCCCCAGGTCGCGTTCAAATTGCGTATCAGGATCAATATGTTTATCTTTCCGCAAGCCGCATTCTCTGCGAATGCATTCAGCTAATTGTTCAAATGATGGAGTATTCATTCGTCTTTCTCGCAGAATACCAACTATATAGGTCCTGAAGTTTAAGGCAAAATCGCGTTAGGTAGTGAGCGCTACAATCTTCTAGTCATGTCACTCACCGCCGCGCCATTCACGTCCTCTCCCGCCTTCACCGAAAAACTCGACCAGCTAGCTGAAGTAGCCATCAAAGTAGGCCTCGGCCTCGCTCCCGGCCAGGAGCTCGTCATGACCGCTCCTCTCGATGCCATACCGCTGGCCCGCAAAATCGCCGAGCATGCCTACAAAGCCGGAGCCTCGCTTGTCACCACCATCTACGCCGATGACGAAGCCACGCTCCTGCGCTACAAATACGCTCCCGACGCGGCCTTCGACAAAGCCGCCGCGTGGCTTTATGACGGCATGGGCACAGCCTTCAAAAGCGGAGCCGCACGCCTCGCCATCACCGGCGCAAGCCCGCTCCTGCTTTCCAATGAAGACCCCGCCAAGGTAAGCCGCGCCAACCGCGCCGTCTCCATCGCGTATCGCCCCGCGCTCGATCTCATTACCCGCCACGAAATCAACTGGACCATCGTCGCCGCAGCCACACCCGCCTGGGCCGCCGCCATGTTCCCCAACGACTCGCCGGAAGAGGCTCTCGCCAAACTTTGGGAAGCCATCTTTTCAACCACTCGTATCGGCGGCAGCGTTGACCCCGTCACCAACTGGAAGGCCCACGACGCCGGCCTTCACAAGCGCGCAGCATTCCTCAATGAAAAGCGCTACTCCGCGCTGCAATACACAGCTCCCGGCACAGACTTCCGCCTCGGCCTCTCCGACGATCACGTCTGGATGGGTGGCGGTACCACCGCTGGCAATGGCCTCTACTGCATCCCCAATATGCCCACGGAAGAGGTCTTCACCACGCCGCATAAAGACCGAGCCGACGGCACAGTGACCGCCTCAAAGCCGCTCTCGTATCAAGGCACCATGATCGAAGGCATTCAAGTGAAGTTTGAAGCCGGCCGCATTGTCGAAGCCCACGCCACCAAAGGTGAAGAAGTCCTCAATCAGCTCATCAGCACAGACGACGGCGCGCGCCGCCTCGGCGAAGTTGCGCTCGTTCCTCACTCCTCGCCCATCTCGCAGAGTGGCATCACCTTCCTCAACACTCTCTTCGACGAAAACGCCGCATCGCACATCGCCCTCGGCCAGGCCTACACTTCCTGTATCAAGGATGGCGACAAGCTCAGCGAAGACGAACTAGCAGCAAAAGGTGCAAACAAGAGCCTGATCCACGTCGACTGGATGATCGGCTCAGGCGAACTCGACATCGACGGCATCACCGCCACCAACACCCGCGAACCGCTCATGCGCAAAGGCGAATGGGTCGGATAGGCAGAACAGGTAGGCCGGGATTTATCCCCGGCAATCAAGAACGGAGAGCATTGGGCTTCAGCCCCTGAGGTATGCTTTTCTTCCACTACAGCCGATTAATCAACGTCGCAATACTCGCCGCGCCAAACCCATTATCAATATTCACCACGCATACGTTCGGCGAACAGGTATTCAGCATTCCCAAGAGTGCAGCCACGCCACCAAACGAAGCCCCATAACCCACACTTGTCGGTACGGCAATCACCGGCGCATTCACCAACCCGCCAACCACCGTCGGCAGCGCGCCTTCCATCCCCGCGCATACAATCAGCACGCGTGCCGATTGCAATGATTCCCGTTGCGCCAGCAGCCGGTGAATCCCCGCCACGCCCACATCGGCAATCAGCTCGACAGTATTTCCCATCAGCCGCGCAGTAACAGCAGCTTCTTCCGCCACCGGCAGATCGCTCGTTCCCGCGCACACCACCGCCACCGTTCCCTTGCCGACAATTGCTGAAGCCTGCGCAAGCGTAATGCACCTTGCCGTCTCGTGATACTCAGCCCTCGGCTCGGCCTCAGTGACAGCCTCAAAGCACGCCCGCGAGGCTCGCGTTGCCAGCACATTTCCGCCCGCCGCCGCCATCCGCGCAAAGATCTTCGCCACCTGCGCATCCGTCTTGCCTGAGGCAAAAATCACTTCCGGCATCCCCGTTCGCAGCGCGCGATGATGATCGAGCTTCGCAAAGCCCATATCCTCAAACGGCAAATTCCTCAACCGCTCGAGCGCCTCGGCAACCTCGGTCTTTCCCTCGCGCACTGCCGTCAGCAGCGCTTCCATCTGCGCGCTATCCATCACAGCACCTTCTTCGCGTCAGTCCGCGCCATGTACGCCTGCACTGCCGCCTGCATAACCTGCTTCAGCGGAACGCCGCGCTCCTCCGCAATCTTCCTGCAATCCTCATACTCCGGCTGCGCATTTACAACCTCACCAGCCGCAAGCCTTGCCACTTTCATCCGAACCGCGCCCCATTCCGTCTGAACCTCAGCAAAGTCGCGCTTCAGCGCCATCTTGGTCTCAATGCGCCAGTGCGCACCAATCGTCGTCGTCTCGCGGAAAAGAATCTCGCGCAGTTCCTGCAACTTGTTCGGCGCACACAATACCGTCATCTGCACACCCGTCCGCCCCTTCTTCATCTGCACCGGCACGCGATACACATCCCACGCGCCCGCCGCCAGCAACAACTCACTCACATACGCCAGCAGCTGCGGCGTGGAGTCATCAATCACCGTCTCCAGAATCGCAATTTTTTCTTCGTTCTGGTTTGCATCTGCGCCTTCGCCAACAAGCACCCGCAAAACATTTGGCTCGCCTGCCGTATCGCGCCCGCCCGCTCCATAACCAGTGGCTAAAACCCGCAGCCGCGGCAGCGTCGCATACTCCGCGCCAAGCATCTTCAGAATCGTCGCGCCCGTCGGCGTCACTCGTTCCATCGCTGGCCCCGCCGCATACACCGGCGCATCGCCCAGCAGCTTCAATGTCGCCGGAGCAGGCACAGGCAGCGTGCCATGCGCGCACTTCACCGTTCCACTGCCCACATTCAGATCAGAAGCAACCCACTTGTCCACTCCAAGCCATTTCGCGCCCGCCGCCGCGCACACAATATCGACAATCGTATCCACCGCGCCCACTTCGTGAAAGTGAACTTCCTCAACAGGCATCGAATGAATCGCCGCCTCAGCCTCACCCAGCATCTCAAACCCGCGTATCGCGCGCGCCCTCACACCCTCATCCAGCGCGGCTCCACGCAGAATGCCAACAATCGTCGACAGCGAACGATGCTCATGCGAATGCTCATGGTTGTGCGTATGCTCATGCAAATGTGAGTGTTCATGCGTATGCCCATGTTCATCTGAATGAGAATGCGAGTGTTCATGCGAATGACTGTGCCCATGTTCGTCAGCGTGAGCATGACTATGTTCATGTGAGTGCCCCTGTTCATGCTCATGGGAATGGGAGTGTTCGTGCGAATGTTCGTGAGAGTGAATATGCGCATGATCTTCATGCTGATGACTATGCCCATGCGAGTGTTCATCTGAGTGCGAATGCTCATGCTCATGGCTGTGCGCATGTAGAGCCTCAGTCCCTTGGTCCCTTAGTCCCTTGGTCCCTGTCACCTGTTCATGCTCATGCGAATGAGCCGTCTCATCCGTCACCACATCCACCTTCGTCGCCGTGATTCCCGCGCGCATCACCTTGCGCGCTTCCAGCCGCGCACCCACATGCAGCGCAGCTGTCACCTCAGCCAGATGGCTCAATGGCACGCCCGCATCCACCAGCGCGCCCAGAAACATATCTCCGCTAATGCCGGAGAAGCATTCCAGATATCCAATTCGCATCAAAGGAAATTCTACAGAAGAAGCCTGGTCTGACGAATCAGGCTCCGCGCCGCAGCAGCACATCCACCGGCAGCACGGCATTCATCGATCCAGAGCGAAACCCCGCAGCATCCAGCGTCACATACTGAAAGCCAACCGCCTTCAGCTCCGCTGTTATGCGGTCCAGCATCGCCATATCCAACGCCTGCGGCATCTCCGTTCGCGCTACTTCCACCCGCGCCAGCGGCCCATGGTGCCGCACGCGAAACTCACGAAAGCCAAGCCCGCGCATCGCGTCTTCGCCGCGCTCCACCTGCTCCAGCACCTCGCGCGTCACAGGCCGTCCATACTCCACGCGAGAAGACAGGCACGGCGCAGCCGGCCGGTCCCACAGCGTATAGCCCGCCGCCTTGGCAAACGCCCTCACTTCCAGCTTGCTCAAACTCGCATCGGCCAGCGGAGCCAGCACGGCATGCTCTTCCGCCGCCCTTTGCCCAGGCCGAAAATCCCGCGTGTCATCCGAATTCATGCCATAAGCGATATTCGTAAAGCCTAGCTCGCGCCCCAGCGTCTCCATACCCGCAAACAGCTCCGTCTTGCAGTGAAAGCACCGGTTCGCATCATTGCGTTGATATTCAACTTTTTCAAGTTCTTCAGTCTGAATAATCTTCAGCGGCATCCCAATCGTCTGCGCAAACGCCACAGCCTGCTCCAGATCGCGTCGCGCCAGGCTCGGGGAATCAGCCAGCACCGCAATCATCCGCTCGCCAAGAACCCTGTGCGCCGTAGCCGCGAGAAATGCCGAATCGACGCCGCCGGAATAGGCCACCATCACAGAGTTCAGCTCGCGGAGCTGAGCCTCCAGCGCGCGCAGCTTCTGTATTGAGCCGTGCTCGGCAACCTGCTCGTGTGCTGCCTCAATCATGCGGCGATTATACTCGCGATCATATTCACAAGATTTGCGCCGAAGGCGCCGATGCCTGGACGGCAAGTCCCTAGAAACTCGTCCGCCGGCTCGGATACCACGTCAGCTGAACACTGGTGTTCGTCACCGTCTGCTTGTTCTGCAGATAAATCGGCGCAAGATAGTGCTCGAACGTAAAATTCCCATTGATCTCGAAATCCTTGCCGATGCGCTTCACCATCTGGAACCCAACATCATCCAGCGTCGTGCCGTACTGCGTGGAGTTGGGAATCGCAATAAAGTCCTTCGCAACCTTCTGCCGCCGGTAGTTCAGCTGCAGCCACTCATTGCCACTCAGATGGTAGGTAAGCCACGCCTGTCCGCCCTTACCCTCGCGGCCCACCCAGTCGCCAAAGATCTGTCCCTGGTTGGTATAGCCCTGCCGCTGGACCGCTTCAAAGTACATAAACCTTCCGAAATTGCTGCTGCCCACCGGCGGATCGGTGTACACGCCCTCAGTGCGAAGATCCAGACGCGGCGCACCCGGCACATGCGAGAGATACAATCCCGATCGCCAAGCCGCGCGCCGTGGCGCATCAATCGGCGACACATCGTCATGCACCTCGCCGTCCGCATACAGCGTTAGCCAGTTCCGCATGTAAGGCAGGCGATAGGAAAAGTCGAACTGGCCAAAGCGTGCGCCTGGGTCATCACGACCATCCTTCTCCACGGCAGTTACATTATGAAAGCTGAAGAAGCTCTTCAGAAAGCTATGAATCGTGATCGGTACATGGCCCTGGCCGCCCCAGATCACCGTTCGCGAAAAGCCGAATTCCAGGTTTTCCGTCGGCCGCATGCTGACCTTCTCAACATGCACCCACGGATCGCCAGGCGTCGTCACGTTGGGTTGTGCCCCTGGATTTCCCATGTAATTTACGTTCGGAATGTACGTATGTCCCCGCAGCCCACCCACCAGAAACTCATAGCGAAATGGCCCCGTCAGCCGCGAGAGCAGCGGAATCCGCAGCGGTTCCACGCGGTTGATCTGAAACCCATAAATGTTTTCAGCATTATTCGAGTAAGCAAAGGAACCGCCCTGCGCCGGGCCCAGCCATTGGTCGTGCTTGCCGAAGGAGATCTCATGATTCCACACATTCGCGGAGATCACGGCCTCCTGGATGCGCCCATGAGATATGTAATTAATCTCTCCCATCGGAATCGTGGCCTGGTTGTAATACACATTGCCCGTGTTCTGCCCGTATGTGCCGTCAATAGACGCCAGTATCTCCGCCAGTGAGGTCGAGTATCCAGCCGCAGAAGGTGCCTGCTCAAACTCTCCGCGCACATACAGTGAAAAACGCCCCGCGGTCGCGTATCCGCTCATTCCGATGTAGCTATTGAAGCCCGACTCATACGGCCGGCCATAATCGTTAATGATGCTCGATCCCAGGTGGTAGCTGTCACGCAGCGGCGTGCCCGTCATGCCGCGCAGCGTCGTATAGACTGACTCAATCCGCGCCTGTCCCTTCAACGCACTGCAAGGCCCCGCAATGTCATACCGCAGCTCATGCAGCAGCGAGTCGTAAATCTCCTGCGCCTGGTCGCCCTCTGGTGTGCCTTGTCCATCGTCAATGCGATCCGCCATATTCTCCAGCATGTGGGCCACACTCGTGCGCGTCCACGGCCGCATTCCCAGGAACACCGCGTCCACGTATCCCAGGGAATAAAGACGGTAGATGGCCGGATAAACCCAGCTGTCCACCGGTATGTAAGGAGACCCCATCCCGGATATCTGGCACTGGGCTGCGGGAACAGCCTGGCCGTCAAGACCTGCTTCGGGCTCTGCAGCGGGCGCAAGCCCCGCAGCCATCAGGCCTGCCGAGGTTCCGAAAAAAACAGCTGCAAATGTAACGATCGTACGCAGCCTCTTGGCCGCGACAGGTCTCGTCTTCATATTCCTCACTCTACCATTGCAAGTGCGGCTGTTTTATGCCGCAAAGACATAGATATACGTACTGTCATAAGCCCTTAATCTGCGGCTCCGGTTACGCTGGTTACAGCGCAGTTAAGACTTAGACGCGGCGAAAAATCCACAAATACCCTATAATTCAAGAAGCCGGTATAAAGCTTCACTTCCATCATTTCATACGATTAGATTCATTTCCATCCCGCCGCGCTCCCGCGAGCAAAGATAGGAGAACCCTCAATATGTCGACACCAGTGTCGATTTGCGTGATCGGATCCGGGTATGTAGGACTCGTTGCCGCAGTTTGCTTTGCTGAAATGGGCCACCAGGTCATCTGTGTGGACAACGATAAGACCAAGGTCGAAACGCTGCGCTCCGGCGGCGTGCCCATTTACGAGGAGCACCTGCCTGAGCTGCTCGGCAAGCATCTGGGACGTGGAGTCGAATTCACAACCGACCTCGCCGGTGCGGTTGAGAAGTGCGCGGCCATCTTTATCGCCGTCGGCACACCGCAAGGCGATACCGGCGCGGCCGATCTCTCCTATGTCGAAGCGGTAGTCTCTGAAATTGCCCGCTCTGTCACCGATTACAAGGTGATCGTTGAAAAAAGCACCGTGCCGGTCTACACCAATGAGTGGGTGCGTCGCGTGCTCAACCGCCATGGCGTCGACGCCGCACACTTCGATGTAGTCTCGAACCCCGAGTTTCTGCGCGAAGGCACCGCCATCATCGACTTCCTGCATCCGGACCGCATCGTTGTCGGTGCGGGCACGGAGCGCGCCGCGCAGCTTCTGCAGCGCATCTATGCTCCGCTCACCAGCGGCACCTACTACGATCAGTCTGGCGCGCTTCCCGGCGTCTGCTCAGCCGCGCAACCGGCTCGCATCCTCGTTACCTCGGCGCAAAGCGCGGAGATCATCAAGCACGCCTCCAACGCATTTCTTGCGCTCAAAATCTCCTTTATCAACGCCGTCGCGAACCTCGCTGAGACCGTCGATGCCGATATTGAAGATATTGCCGCTGGCATCGGTCTTGACAGCCGCATCGGTCCTAAGTTCCTTCGCGCCGGCATTGGCTACGGCGGTTCCTGCTTCCCCAAGGATGTCGCTGCCTTCCACTACGTCGCGCAGCAGCAGGGCCTCAACTTCCAGCTGCTTGAAGAGGTGCGCCGCATCAACGACGCGCAGCGCGACGTCTTCTTCAACAAGGTCCGCTCATCGCTTTGGACCCTCCGCGGCAAGCGCATCGCAGCTCTCGGCCTGGCCTTCAAGGGCGATACCGATGACATCCGCGAGTCTCCCGCCATCGACACTATCAAGCGTCTCGTCGAAGCCGGCGCAACCGTCGTCGCCCACGACCCCGCAGCCATTGATCGTGCCAAGGCTGTCCTGCCGCCCTCAGACAAGCTCATCTATTCGAGCGATCTTTACGAAACAGCGCAGAACGCGGACGCCCTGCTCATCCTCACGGATTGGAAGGAATACTCCAAACTCGACCTGCCGCGTCTCAACCGCGCCCTGCGCTTCCCCATCATCATCGACGGCCGCAACCTCTACAAGCCGGAAGAGATGTCCGATCAGGGCTTTACCTACGTCAGCATCGGTCGTCCCGCCACATACAACGCACAGCAGGGCAAGCCGAAAAAGCTGGTGCTGTAGTAGTCGTAGCCGCCGCGCAGGAAAAGTAGTATCCTGCCGGCATGATTCGCCTCGCCCTTCTGCTCGCACTCGCTTTGCCGGCCTCCGCCGGCAATGACCTCACAGCGCTACGCGAGCAGTGGGCGCATAATTTGCATGACAAGCGCGTAGAAGCCTCCATCGCGCAATATGCGCCAGAAGCCGATTTCCATGACCCAAGTGGAGTCGTTACGCACGGCACAGCCGCTCTACGCCTGCTCTTTCAAACCATAACGGACACATTCGACAGCGACATCACCTTTCTCGATCATCGCTCTGAGACCTCTGGCAATCTCGCCTACGATGCCGGAATCTATCAGGAAACTCTGGTCAAACGCGCAACGGGCCAAAAGCAGCAACTGCATGGCACCTACCTAACCGTCTATCGAAAAAATGCGGAAGGCCGCTGGCTGATCGTCCAGCAAATGTGGACCGTCGCCCCTGCCGATACAAATCCGCCTGTCCGGTAATACAATCTCTCCCTGCGCACGAAACTCTGCATCTCACGGCATGGGAGAAGGTTATGAAGACAACTGGTCGTTTGTTTATCGCGGCCGTGGCTCTGCTTACAGGTGGCTTGTGGACCCTGTTGAGCTACTGTAACGGCGCCACCAGTTTTAATTTCGGCTGGCCGGCAGACGGTTCCAAGCTCAGCGTCAACATCACCACCATAGGAACTGCCGTGTGGGTCGGCCTTCCGCTCATCCTCGTCGGAGTGATCGTGCTGGCCATCGCATTCGTTGCGGCGATCGTGATCCAGTTCATGCCCACCCACAGACACGATTACGAAGAGACTGAATCCGTTCGCCTGATTCCGCTCGACGAATAGCCGCGCATCACGCCAGCTTGAATGCTCGCGCAATCGCCCGCGCCGTCTCTGCCGGAGTGCATGTGCTCGTATCCACCGTAATCTTTGGCGTCGGCATCACCAGCACATCAAAACTCCGCGCCGCATGCATCTCCTCAAACAGCTCCACCGATGCCAGCTTGCCGTACTCCCGCCGCGACGGCTCCGCAATGCGCCGCCGGATCTCATCCAGCGGACAAACCAGCTCAGCAAACTCCACCGTCCCGCCCTCGCCCTGAACGGTCTCGACAAGTGTTGGAATAAATGTAGCCCGCACCGTCGCCTCAGGCGCAAAGGTAAAGATCAGCCCCGGCTGCTTCGCTCGCGCCGCCTCGCGGAAGAACGAAAGCCATATCTCCTCGCGCAGCTCCACAAACGGCGCGCTTCCAAATTCAAAGGTCGAAAGCAGCAAATCCACCACAAGGTGGTTATGAAACAGCGGCAGGCCCGTAATCGCCTTCAATTCCTGTGCCACAGTCAGCTTGCCCGCCGCCGGCATCCCATACAGAACAATCAGCCGCATCTTCGCTACTTCTTCCTGTCCGCCGCGCTCGCCTTATCCGGCTGCAGATACTTGTCCCACCATCCCAGCCACCGCTCATAGCGGTCCTTGATAAAGCTCGGCTTGGTGAATCCATGAAACTGCCCCGGATACACCACCAGCTCTGTCGGCACGCCCAATGACTTCAGAGTCTGGTACATCTGCTCGCCGCCCAGCAGCGGCACATTCATGTCACTCGTGCCGCCCATAAACATCGTCGGCGTATGAATCCGCTTGCCCGCTTCCAGAAACGGATAGCTGATCTTCTCGTACAGCTTCAGGTTCTCCCACGGCTTTCCGATCTCGTTGTCATATTGCAGGATGTACTGATCCACGCCATAGAACGAGAGCGCAAACGCCGTCCCGGCCCCGCTGATCGCGCACTGGAAGCGCGTATCGCTGGCAATCATGTAGTCCGTCAGAATGCCGCCATAGCTCCATCCCGTCACGCACATCTTTTTCGGGTCCGCCACACCCAGCGCAATCGCCTTATCCACGCCGGCCTTGATATCCAGCACTTCCTTGTTGCCCCAGTCGGCAGAAATCGCAGCGGAATACGCCTGCCCGCGCCCACTCGATCCGCGGTAATTCACATTCAGCTCGGCATAACCCTTCGTTGCCAGCCACTGCCGCTGAAAATCAAAGCTGTGCGCATCCTGGCCGTTTGGCCCGCCGTGAATAAACAGGATCATCGGCACTGCCGTACCGGCCTTCCAATCCGCAGGCTTCGTAATCAGCCCATGCGCGTCGTTTCCATCAGAAGCCTTGAACTCAATATCCTCCGTCGGAACTAAATTCAGCTCCGCCATCAGCGCTTCGTTGTTGTGGGTCAGCTTCCGCAGCGCTCCGTTTTCAAAGGCATATAACTCAGTCGGCGTTGCATCGTCCGTGTACGACACTACTGTGTGCCCACCAGCCGTCTCCCAACCTGTCACCACACCCTTCACATCCAGCAGCTTCTTCGTGCCCGGCCCATCCAGTTCCACCTGCGCCGGATACTCATAGCGGTCATCATTCACCAGGTAGCTCAGCGTCCCATCCGCTGCCCACCGCGGCGCGCTCACCGCCCTATCCAGCTTCGTCGCCGGATAGCTCACCTTTCCATCCAGCGTCACCACCGCTGGCTTTGACTGCGAATACTCCAGCAGCTTCAGCTCCGCACCTTCCTGAAACGCAATCGACTTCGAATCCGGGCTCCACGCAATCCGCCCGCCATCCGGACCCTTCCAATCCGTCAGCTTCTTCGCCGCCGAACCCGCCTTCGGCGCCACCACAAACACATCCGTATTGGTGCTGCGATCCGGGTCCGCATCATGGTTGCTCACATATGCAATCCATTGCCCATCCGGCGAAAAAACCGCACCTTCCTCATTCACGTTCTTGTCCGTGGTCAGCTTCTCCGCCTTCTTCGTCGTCAGATCCCAGAGATACAGCGCATCCCACTGGTCGTTGTGAATGTACCCCTCCACATCTTCCTTGAAGTGATAGCGATCCACCACAATTGGCTGCGGCTTCGCAGGTTTGCCCTCTTCCGCATCCGGTTCGCTCTTGGGATGCAGCGTCAGCAGCAGCTTCTTGCCATCCGGAGCCCACACATACCCGGAAATCTCCATGTCTTTCCCATCGACGCTCTTCACATCGGTCAGCTGCTGCGGCTCACCGCCACGCCGGTCCATCACCCACACCTGGCTGCCCTTCGCTGAAGTGGCCGTAGGCCCGGGTCGCGAAGACAGAAAGCTGATGTACTTCCCATCCGCCGAAAATTTCGCATTGCCCGCGCCTTCCTTGCCATAGGTCAGCTGTATCCGCTCTGACCCATCCCACTTCACCATCCACAGGTGGCTCTCGTTCTTGTCTTCCTTGAAATCCGTCTTGCTCACGGAATAGAGAAGCCACTCCCCATCCGGAGACAGAGCCGCCCCACCCACGCGCTCAAGTTTTCCCACGTCCTCGAGCGTGATCGCACGCTTTTTCGGCGCGTCTTGGGCAAAGGAAAAGACAAGACCGGCAGAACACACGGCCACGCAGGCAGCAAGTTTTCGCAGAAATAAAAGCATGGGCAGAAGAGTAACATCCGCGCGCATAAGGGCGCATAAAAATGTAGATCAGGATGTACGATTTCTTAGTCTGAACTGTTGTGAAAGGGCATAGCTTCAACTACCTGAGCCGCGCCCGCACCTCAGGCCGAATCAAATACAGAAAGAACACCAGGTTCAGAAACCCCTGCACCACCGCCGCAGCCTGCTGCTGCTGCGAGAAGACCCAGAAGTTATACCCCATCAGCAGAAACACCGCGGCCAGCGCCAGCACCCACGCCCAGCGAAACCCGACAATCAGCCCGCCGCTCGCCGCAATAAACGCTGCCGAAAAAATCAGAAAGCCCCACGGATAGTGCCCGCCGTTTACTACGCCAACCACAATCGTTCCGGCAATCAGCATCAGGTATAGGGCAATCGCCGCCACACCGGGCATCGGCATCTCGCGCTTCTGTTCGCGTTGGGGGCTCGGCTCTGTCATAACGTATGTAGATAAGCCAACAAATCGTGCAGCTCGCCATCGCTCAACGCCGCCGCCGGCATCATCCCTCGCCCATGCAGAATCGTTGCCGTCAGCCGCTCATCCGTCGGCGGCGCGCCGCTCGGCATCGCCTTCACCTTCGTAATTGCCTGTAGCCCCGGCCCCTGCTTGGCCTGCGTCGTCGTTGGATTATGGCACCGCGTGCAATTCACTTGAAAAATCTCTGCGCCACGCGCCTCGCTTGCAGTCCACTCTGAGGCCGGCTTCGAAGGAGGCAGATCATGGCATCCCGCAGCCAACAGTCCCGCAGCAAAAGCAAACCCACCAGCAATCAATCTCAAGCCCATTCTCTCTTGATGATACAAGTGCACAATGCAGAATAAAACGTGTCATCCTGAGCGAACGGGGCCCCAGACGTTTTCTTCAGCGCGGGGGTGATGAGTCGAAGGACCTGCTTTGGCTTTTCTGATCTCTGATCTCTGAACCCTGATCTCTACTCCGCCGCCGCAATCGCCTCCACAATCCGGTCCATCGCATGCATCTCATCATTGCTTCCCGGCCTGTGCCCGTTCACAAGAATCGAAAACACCAGCGTCTTCCCCGAATCCGCCTGCAAATACCCCGAAAGCGCATTCGTCCCATTCAGCGTCCCCGTCTTCGCCTGCACGCGCCCCTTCACCGGCGATTTCTGAAACCTCCCATGAATCGTTCCGTCCACGCCGCTCACGGGCAGGGAAGCGCGCCACCCCGCACCCCACGGCTGCGTCGCCGCATACGCCAGCAGCGTCGTCAGCGCCCGCGGAGCAATCCTGTCGTCATTGCTCATCCCGCTGCCGTCATAGAGATAAAAATCCCCATCATTCACGCCCGCGCTCACCAGAAACTGCCTCACCACCCGCGCCCCCTGCGCAATGCTCCCATCAGTCCCAAACAGCCTGCCCAGCATCCGCAGCATCAGCTCCGCGTGCAGGTTCTCGCTCAGCTTGTTCGTCATCACAATGTCCTGCTGCATCGGCACACTCACCCGTGTAGCCAGAACCTGCCGCCCCTCCGTCGGCATCGCAATCGTCGTCAAATCCGTCCGCGGAGCCAGAGCGACAGCCTCCGCTCGCTCCTTGCCAAAGCTCTCTGTATCCAACAACTCCCTCTGCGCTGTTGTCGCACCGTTCGCAACAGAAATCCCCGCAGTCTGCAACGCCTGAACAAACGCCTGCGCCGTCAGCAGCCCCGGATTATCTACAGCGACATCCCCATGCCATCCCTTCGCGCCCAGCGTCCCAAACGTGCGAACCGCATTGCTCCCCGGCTGCAAATCCACACCCACATGCGCCTCCGTACCAGCCGGAGCCACCGTCATCGCATTCGTAACGGTGTAATAGTTCACCGCCGGATTCCACGTAGCCGCAACCTTCCCCGCATCCGGCATCAGAGCCAGCTCAATCGAATTCTCGTTAAAGCTCAACGCACTCGCCGCCGCGCCATCACTCCACGCCAAATCCTCCCAGCTCCATCCCGTCCCCCACCTGTCCATCGGAAAAAAGCTTTCATCCCCAACCACCCGCCCCGCAACTTGCTTCACCCCCACCTTCGCCACCTGCGCCGCCAGCTCATTCAACGGCCCCAGCGGGTCAGGCTTCGCCGCAGGCACAGCATTCGCGGGCAGCGGAGTCGCCTGCGGCGCCTCATACGGATACTTCCTCGCACTCAACGTAGGATCTCCCGCGCCCAGAATCACCAGGTCCCCATGCAACACGCCATCCGTATCAATCGACCCCGTCGCCACCACCTGCGTCGTCCAGGTCAGCGTATTCACCGGCAGCAACGCCGATACCGCCGCCGTAGTCGTCAGCTTCGTATTCGAAGCCGGCACAAACAACCGCCCCTCATTGTGCCCATACAGCAGCTTCCCATCCAGCGTCGTCACGCTGACCCCAAACGTCGCATGCCCCAACTGCGGCTCCGCCAGAATCGCCTCAACCCGTGCACCAAGCGCAGCATCACTCCCACTCTGCGCAGAAAGAGCAGGCAAGCAAACAAGTAAAGTGAGCAATAAACAGGGAAGGGAACGACGCACCATATTCATGGCCGGAGTTTACAAGAATGCACCCTTAGAATCGGAATGTGAGCCCGCTCCGCCCCATCACCGAATGGCACCTCCGCACCCGCCATCTCTCACTCGGTTCCCGCACCCTCATCTGCGGCGTAGTCAACATCACCCCCGACTCCTTCTCCGACGGCAATCTCTTCCTCGTACCCGATAAAGCCATATCCCACGCCCTCCAACTCATCGACGAAGGCGCAGACATCCTCGATCTCGGAGCCGAAAGCACCCGCCCCGAATCAAAAGCCGGCACAACCGCCGCCCTTACAACAGAAGAAGAGCAATCCCGCCTCCTTCCCGTCCTCGAAGGCATCCTCAAAGTCCGCCCCGACGCCATCATCTCCATCGACACCTACAAAGCCCCCACCGCCCGCGCCGCGCTCCTTGCTGGTGCCGAAATCATCAACGACGTCAGTGGCTTCATCTGGGATCCCGCCATGCCCGCCTGCTGCGCAAAAGCCCAATGCGGCGTAATCCTCATGCACACCCGCGGCCTGCCCCACGAATGGCGCACCCAGCCCCAACTCCCACCCGACGATTTGCTCCAACTGGTCCGCAACGGCCTGACCGAATCCCTCGCCATCGCCCACGCCGCTGGAATCCCACCCGAAGCCATCGTCCTCGACCCCGGCTACGGCTTCGGCAAGCGCCTCAACGAAAATTTTTCTCTTCTCGCACAGCAATCGCTTCTGCTCGAATTGAATCGCCCTCTCCTCGTCGGCCTCTCTCGCAAATCCTTCCTCGGCCACACACTCGCGCCCCTCTACGCAGGCACTCCAGGCAGTCCAAAACAAAGAGAAACAGCAACCATCGCCGCCCACACCGCCGCTATCCTTCACGGAGCCTCCATCATCCGCACCCACTCCGTCCGCCCCGCCATAGAAGCCGCCCTCATCGCCGACGCCATCATTGCTGCAACAAAAAATCGCCTGGACGGCTAGTCCTCCTGTACCATCCTCGTCAAGGAATCACCACGAACCACCCCAACATCCACTCTGCATTCCAGGAGACACCCTGATGCACCCTCATCGCTCCGCGCAATTCCTCACCTGCGCCATACTCTTCGCTTCTGCAACCATCGCGTCGCAGGCGCAATCAGCCGCACCGCAGATGCCCGCAACCGATCTCGTCATCAAAAACGCCACAGTCATGACAGCCAGCCACGGCACCATCCAGAGCGGTTCCGTCTGGATCCACGCGGGCAAAATCGCCGGCGTCGGCGCCACCGTAAGCGCGCCCGCATCAGCCGTCGTCATTGACGCCACAGGCCTCTGGCTCACCCCCGGCATCATCGACCCCCACTCCCACTCCGCGCTCGATTCCGACGTCAACGAGGCCACCAGCCCCGTCACGCCCTCCATGCACATGGTCGACGCCTTCGATAACCGCCAGTCCGACCTCTACTACGCGCTCGCCGGCGGCGTCACCACCGAGCTCCTCTTGCATGGTTCCGCCAACATGATCGGCGGCCAGGCCGTCGTCATCAAAAACAAGTTCGGCCTCGACCGCGACCAGATGATCTTCCCCAACGCGCCCGGCTCCATCAAGTTCGCCTCCGGAGAAAACCCCAAGCGTGTCTACGGCTCGCGCGACCAGCTCCCCTCCACCCGCATGGGCAACTTCGAAGTCATGCGCATGGCCTTTGAAGATGCGAAGCATTACATGGCCGACTGGGACGCCTACGACGCCAAGGTCAAAAAGGGCGACAAAGACGCCACCGCCCCCAAGCGCGACCTCAAGCTCGAAGCCCTTGCAGACGTTCTCCGTGGCAAGCTCTACGTCCAGATCCACTGCTACCGCGCCGACGAGTTCCTCACCGAAGAAGCCATCGCCAAGGAGTACGGCTACAAGATCCGCGCCTTCCACCACGCGCTTGAAATGTACAAAGTGGCGGACAAAATCGCGCCCACAGAAACCGCCATCGCCACCTTCTCCGACTGGTGGGGCTACAAGGATGAAGCCTGGGACGCCATCCCCTGGAACGCCGTCATGTCCATGCGAGCCGGAGTCCGCGTAGCCCTCAAATCCGACTCAGACGACCACATCCGCCGCCTCTACGCCGAAGCCGGCAAAATGATCCACTACGGCGGAGCCACCGAGGACGAAGCCATCCGCATGATCACCCTGAACCCCGCCTGGATCATCGGCGTGGACGACCAAACCGGCTCCCTCGACGTCGGTAAGGATGCCGACCTCGTCCTCTGGAACCGCGACCCGCTCTCCACCTACGCCCGCGCGCAAAAAGTCTGGATCGACGGCGACCTCTTCTTCGACAACTCGCTACCCGGTCTCGGCACCACCCACTTCCACGGCGTCATGCACGACGGCGGCGGCTTCGGCTCAGACGACCAGGAGGACGGCCAGTGAAACTCTCAATGATTAACCAACAAGCCGGGTGCCCCTGGTCCCTCGCACTTGGGGACCAGGGAATGAAGCTCGCTCTCGCACTAACGCTCGCAATCGCACCAACGCTTCTGGCAGCCCAATCCACCCCCATCGCCATCACCAACGGCAAGCTCCTAACCATCACCCACGGCACCATCGAAAATGGCACCCTCATCCTCTCCAACGGCAAAATCTCAGCTGTCGGCGAAACTGGCAAAGTCACCATCCCCTCCGGCGCAACCATCGTCGATGCCAAAGGTCTCACCGTCTACCCCGGCCTCATCGAGCCCGAATCCAACTTCGGCCTCACAGAAATCTCCGCCGACGACAGCAACAACGACCTCGTCGAACGCTCCGACGAGATTATGCCCCACATGCACGTCTATGACGCCTTCCACGCTGAAACCGAGCTCATCCCGGTCGCGCGCCTCAACGGCATCACCAACGCCGTCGTCGCCCCCGCCAGTGAGGACTCCATCTCTGGCCAGGACATCTTCATCCAGCTCTACGGTCGCGACCGCGATCAGATGATCCTCGGCAAAGACGTCGCCCTCGCCATGAACTTCGGCGGCGATCAGCGCCGCCGCGGCGCTCACAGTTCCTTCCCATCCACCCGCATGGGCCTCGTCACCCAGCTCCGCCAAACCTTCCTCGACACGCAGGAGTACATGCACAAACAGGAGGCCGACACCAAAAAGGGCGAGAAGCCCAAACCGGACCTCAAATACGAAGCCCTGATCCCCTATCTCAAAGGCGAGCGTCCCGTCGTTCTCGGCGTCTATGAAGGCTACGAAGTCGAAGTCATCATGCAGCTCGCCCAGGAGTTCCACCTCAAGGTCATCCTCAACCACCTCACCCACACCCAGGACGTCCTCGACAAGATCGCCGCCTACCACGTGCCTGTCATCATCGGCTCCATCTACGATCAGCCCCGCGCAGGCGAGCGCTACGACTCCGTCTACACCCTCCCCGCAGAACTGGCCAAGCGCGGCGTCAAAATAGCCATCTCCTCGGCAGATGCAGGCGGTCCCGTCTCCAGCCACTCCGCCCGCAACCTGCCCTACGCTGCAGGCTTCGCTGTAGCTTATGGTTTGCCTTACGACGAAGCCCTAAAAGCCATCACCCTCAACGTAGCCGAAATGTTCGGCTTCGGCGACAAGCTAGGCTCCCTCGACGTCGGCAAAACGGCCAACGTAGTCCTCGCCAACGGCGACCCCCTCGACGTTCGTACTGACGTCAAGCAGGTCTACATCGAAGGCATAGCCGTCCCCATGACCAGCCGCCAAACCAAACTCCGCGACGAATACAGCAAATAATCACATAGCCGTACTCACCACCACCGCCGGGTGCCCCCAGGTCCGTGTTTTCGGACCTACGATACCTCAACCGCCGTTCTCCCACTCCCAGTTCTCCCACAAAAACAGCGGTGTCATCCTGAGCAAAGCCGGTCACGCATCGCGTGACCGGCAAGTCGAAGGACCTGCGGTTGTTCTTGCCCTTGTCTTTCGCCCGCACCGCCACCAATAACGGGTGCCCCATCCATCGAGCGCATTTTGCTCGATGGGTGGGATACCTCAACCGCCCGTTCTCCCACTCCCAGCTCTCCCACAAAAACAGCTGTGTCATCCCGAATGGAGCCGTTTTCTTCAGGCGAAGTGAGGGATCTGCGGCTGCTTTTCGCTTTGAAAGGGCACGGCTTCAGCCGTGCCGCAGCGTCTCGCCAAATTACCTGGGCTTTAGCCCCTGAGGGATGTTTTTCACCTCTCATTCTCATTCCAAAATTTTCCCAAAGAAAGTTTGCGTGCAATTAAGGGGTTTTCTGAAACACTCATAATCAGCAGAAGAAACGGCCGCGGCCCGAATCCCAAACGGATTCGGGCCGTGGCCGTTTCAGGGAGCCAGCCACCCACCCCCTCCCCCATCCCCTCTGCACCAGAAACGGTGCAAAACAGCATGAACCAAGGAAGCAATCCACAAAAACCCGTGGAACAAAGTGACATTAAGGCCGCAATAAGGCAGCATTAAGACACCCTGATTTCAGATCGCAAATTATTCAATAAAAACGAGTTAAAGATAAAATCAACGACAAAACGCAAAATCTTCCGTACAGAATCTGTATTTCTTTACGCAGCCGGCAATCGCAGCCGCTACAAAATCATCGGCACAGGAGGGATATAAACTTGCACATTACGCCAAGGGAAACAAAAATGACCCATCGCAAGCCGTTCCTTCTCGCCGTCATCCTGTGCGCCTTCGCATCCCTCGCCTCAGCTCAAACAAAACGTCCCATGACCTTTGAAGACATGATGGCCATGAAGCGCCTCGGCGAAACCGCCGTCTCACCCGACGGCCAGTGGCTCGCCTACTCCGTCGCCACGATCAACATAGAAGCCAACAAATCCACCTCACAGTGGTACCTCCAGAAAATCTCCGGCGGCAAACCCGTACAGCTGAGCTCACTCAACCCCGGCGACTCCGGCCTACAGTTTTCTTCGGACGACAAACAAATCCTTTTTATTTCCAGCCGCATAGGTTCGCAATCAATCTGGATTGCTGACTTTGATGCTGCAACGGGAACGATCTCAAATCCCGTCAATACGGCAATGGATCGGCGGCTTCGCTCGAACACCACAGACAATCCGCCGACTTATTCACTGGATGAAGACAACGCCCGCTGGTCGCCAGACGGCAAGTTCATCATCTTCACATCAGAAGTGTATCCAGACTGTCCTGCTATCAGCCTTGAGAACTCAAGCGCAGCGAAATGCACAATAAATCGCGACAAAGCCGCCGCCGACACCAAAGTCAAAGCACAAATCTTCACCGCACTCCTCTACCGCCACTGGAACCACTTCACCGGCGAGAAACGCAGCCACCTCTTTGAGCTATCCGTAGACGACAGCCAAATCCGCGACCTCACGCCAAACGACACTCATGACGTCCCGCCCTTCTCGCTAGGCGGCGACGGCGGCTTCAGCATCTCTCCCGACTCCAAAGAACTAGCCTTCACCGAAAACCCCGACGAAGTCCCCGCCACGTCCACCAGCGCGCAAATCTACACCCTCGACCTGACCAACCCATCCGCCAAGCCAATAAAAATCAGCACATCAGCCGGCGGCAACTTCTCACCCGCCTACTCCCCCGACGGCAAATACATCGCATGGCGCTCGCAAGCCCGAGCCGCCTACGAGAGCGACAAATTCCGCCTCGCCCTGTACGACAGGCAAAAGCGAACGTTGGAATATCCTTTGAGTTCCTCTGTCGTGTTCGAGGCCGGTCCCAAACCAGCCAACTTTGATCGGTGGGTTGACGAGTTCTCGTGGCGCGATGATTCGAAACTCATCTACTTCACTTCGGGATACGACGGCGAAGCACCGATCCAGAGCATTTCGTTAGAACCGATTCCCCATGACGCAGAGCAGGCTCTGCACGAAGATGCCGCTGCCCCACGCCCTGCTCAATCAGCGGAGGGAGGGCGTTCCACTGTTCATAGGCAGCTTGATCGATACGGAAAGATTCGTGGCGAGTGGAGCGGAATTCACGGCGTGATCGTGAATGGGAGATTTAGACTGCTCGGCACTCTAATGCGTGTGGACATGCCGAGTGAGGTGGTGCTCGGCGATCCGCTCGAGATCAATGACTCTGAAAGAACAGCGATTGTGACATTCGGTAACCCTGGATCGGTTCAGGAGACAACAAAGGAGACATACGAGCCAACTCTTATCACGCACCTCAACGACACACTCCTCTCCCAACTCGACCAATCCAAGCTCGAATCCTTCTGGTTCCCCTCCAAAGACGGCACAAAGGTCCAGGGCTTCCTGATCCGCCCGCCCAACTTCGACCCCGCCAAAAAGTATCCCGTGAAGTTTTTAATCCACGGCGGCCCGCAAGGCGCATGGGGTGATAGCTGGAGCTACCGCTGGAACGCCGAGCTCTTCGCCGCTAACGGATACGTCGTCGTCATGATCAACCCGCGCGGCTCCACAGGCTACGGCCAGGCATTCATAGACGGAATCAACGGCGACTGGGGCGGCAAGCCCTATCAGGACCTCATGACCGGCCTCGACTACGCCGAGCAACATTATTCCTTCATCGACAAATCCCGCGAATGCGCGCTCGGCGCAAGCTACGGCGGCTACATGGCTAACTGGATTCTCGGCCACACCAACCGCTTCAAGTGCATCGTCTCCCACGACGGCATGTTCAACCCCGAATCCGCCTTCGGCACCACAGAAGAGCTCTGGTTCAACACCTGGGAGTTCAAAGGCGCACCCTGGGACTACTACGGCAAACCCGACAGCGAGAACCCCTTCCGCAAATGGTCGCCCGCACTCTCGGCCAAGAACTTCAAAACCCCAACGTTAGTCATCCACAGCCAGCTCGACTACCGCCTCGACGTCTCGGAAGGCTATCAGCTCTTCACAGCCCTGCAACTCCAGCACGTCCCCAGCAAATTCCTCTACTTCCCCGACGAAGGCCATTTCGTCCAGAAGCCCCAAAACTCCCGCCTCTGGTACAGAACCGTCAACGACTGGGTAGACCAATGGGCAAATAAGATAGGCCCGGGCTGGTAGGCCGGGGATTTATCCCCGGCAATAATATCCACAAACGATTGGGGCCTTTAGGCCCTGAGGTATGCTTTCCGATGCCGTTCGCCCGCAAATCCTCGAAGCCGAAGGCCCCACTCAACGAAGCTGGCCTCTACGACTACGCCATCAAATCCCTCGGCCGCACCATGCGCACCGAAGCCGAACTCCGCCGCCTCATGCGCCAGCGCGTCGAACCGGGCGAGGCCGGTCAGCCCGTCATCGATACGGTTATAGAACGCCTCAAAGAGCACGGCTACCTAGACGACAAATCCTTCGCCGAGACCTTCACCCGCCTCCGCGTAGAAAACGAGAAGCTAGGTCAGCGCACCGTCCGCCAGAAGCTCACACAGAAAGGCGTCCCGGCACCCATCGTCAACGAAACCATTGAAGCGCGCTACGCCGGAACCGACGAAGAAGCTCTCGCCCGTCAGCACATCGAGCGCAAGCGTCTCAAGAAGCCCGAAAACGAAAAGGAAACCGCCCGCATACTGCGCCGCCTCATCGCCGCCGGCTTTTCCACCCGCGTCATCTACAAAATCCTCCGCCAGTGGGACGTCCCCGAAGAAACCTTGTCGGCCATCGAAACCATTCAAGACTCACTCGAAGACGAGCCACTTAACGAATGAGCCCCGTTAAACCTTCGGAACCTTGCTCGCCAGAATATCCAGCATTTCCACCTGCGGCGGCGTAGCAAACAGTTCCTCCGCCTTGGCAAAAAGTGCCTTGGCGATCTCGCCCGTCAGGTGGGCATTCCGGCCCTCTACGTCCTTGAACGTATCGAAGATGCCGAATTTCGCCGGTCCCAGCTTTACGGCATACCAGCTCGTCGTTCCGGTCTCCTGCTCCGCCAGCGGTTGCGCTGACTTCAGGAACTCTTCTACTTCGTTTTCTTTTCCAGCTTTCGCCTCAAGCAGTGCCAGAATCGCCAGTGTGTCCATGTTTTGTCCTCCAGATTTTTCGCTGCTCTTATGAGACGTATCGCCAGCCAATCGAGTTACATTCGCGCGCCTGTATTCGCCATGTATTCATACGCCGACGGAACTCGCGCCCGCCATGTGGCGTATCTCGTGTGGCGTATCTAAGGTACGATTGCCTCACGCTCCACTGAGAGGAGTTCCGCATCGTGTCCGCAACAACCGTCAAGCTGGCATCGGCTGCAGCGATTACCGGCGCAACTCTGCCGCTCGAGATCGCCGGCCTGGTCAAGCGGTTCGGCTCGCTCACCGCAGTAGACGGCATCTCGCTCACGCTCGCGCCAGGAGAATGTCTCGGTGTGCTAGGCCCCAACGGCGCAGGCAAAAGCACGCTCATCCGCTCCATCGTTGGCCGCGTCATCCCCAACAGGGGAACAGTTTCGATCTTCGGCAGCGCCGCCCAAAGCACAGCCGCCCGTCAGGCCCTGGGCTGGATCCCGCAGGAGCTAGCCATCTACCCGCGCCTAACCTGCGCCGAGAACCTCATCGCCTTCGGCCGCTACCACGGCCTCTCCGGAAGCAAGCTCAAAGAGCAATCCACCTGGTGCCTCGAGTGGGCCGCACTCACAGACCGCGCCAAAACCGTCGCCGGCGAGCTCTCCGGCGGCATGAAGCGCCGCCTCAACATGGCAGTCGGCATCATCCACCAACCCAAAGTGGTTCTCATGGATGAGCCCACCGTCGGCGTCGATCCGCAGTCCCGCAATCGCATCTTCGAAATGATTGAAGCCCTGCGCGCTCAGGGTGCTTCGCTCATCTACACCACGCATTACATGGAAGAGGCCGAGCGCCTCTGCGATCGCATCGCCATCGTCGATCATGGCCGCATCATTGCGGAAGGCACATACGCCGAGCTCGTGCGCAGCTCCTTCGGCTCCCGCAGCCAGGTCATCGCGCGCGTCACCGGCTCGCCGGAAACCATCGCAGCCTGGACAGCCCGCCACAACGGCCGCATAGTTGAAGGCGCAGCCGAATTCACCATTGAGCAATCGACGGAAATCTCCACGCTCCTCGCCGACGCCGCATCCTCCGCGATCGAGCTCGAAGACCTCGCCCTCCGCCGTCCCAATCTTGAATCCGTCTTCCTTCATCTCACCGGAAGGGAGCTCAGAGACTGATGTTTGCCATCCTCCAAACCGCCTTCGCCAGCCTGCGCCGTGACAGAGCCGCGCTCGCCCTCGCCTTCATTCTGCCCATCGGCTTCTTCAGCATCTTCGCCGTCATCTTCGGCAGCATGCATGACACCGTGCCCCGCGTAAAAGTCATCATCGTCGACCAGGACAACTCCGAAGCCTCAAAGAGCCTCGTCAACGCGCTCCTACACGAAGACACACTCCGCGTCAGCACTCACCCTGAAGCATCGAAAGCCCAGCCCAACCCGCCTGATTACACCGCACAGTCAGCGGAGGCATCCGTCAAAGCAGGCGACGTCTCTGTTGCGCTCATCATTCCGCAGGGCTGGGGCGCAAACCCGATTTCCTTTGGTCAAGGGCAGGATCAAAACACACACAAAATCCAGCTCCTCAACGACTCCAGCGACGCCATCGCCCCGCAGGTCGTCAGCGGAATGCTGCAGAAGGCCGCAATGACCTCGCTTCCCGCCACCATGGCTGAGATGGGTCAGAAGTACACGGAAAAATACATAGGCACACTCACGCCCGAGCAGCGCAAGCAGTGGAACGACAACCTCGCCTACCTCAAAAGACTCCAGCAGGATCGCACGCAAACCAGCGCAACTACCGCCAGCGCCAGCCCAACTTCATCCTCCTCCGGCTCCGGCTTCAACGGCATCATCAGCGTCCAAACCCGCTCCGTCGTAGGCGAATCGCAGAACAAGCCGATGATCTCTTACTACGCCGCCGCCGTCGGAGTCATGTTCCTGCTCTTCACCGCATCCAGCTCCGCGGGCGCGCTGCTCGATGAAGCCGATAGCGGCACGCTCGACCGCGTCCTCAGCTCGCGCATCGGCATGACCACCCTGCTCGCCGGCAAGCTCACCTACAACACGCTGCTCGCTTTCACGCAGCTCACCGCCATGTTCGTCTTCGGCTGGGCCGTCTTCCACCTTGATCTCTGGACACACATTCCCGGCTTCCTCGTCATGGGCCTCAGCACAGCCTTCGCCGTCGCAGCCTTTGGAATGCTCCTCGCCAGCCTGGCCAAAACCCGCGCCCAGCTCGGAGCCATCTCCACGCTGCTTATCCTCACCATGTCCTCCATCGGCGGCAGCATGTTCCCGCGCTACCTCATGAGCGATGCCATGCAAAAGGCCGGCCAATTCACGCTCAATTCCTGGGCCATTGACGGCTTCACGAAAGTCTTCTGGCGCGACCAGCCCGTCACCGCCCTCTGGCCGCAAGTAGCCGTCCTACTCGGTGCCGGCGCAGTGCTCTTCCTGCTAGGCCGCCGCTTCGCCCGCCGTTGGGAGTTCTCTTAGGCGCGAGTGACGAAGAATGATGAACCAATGGGTGCCCCAGGTCCGGATTTTCGGACCTGGGATAGCAGCTCTCATCCCCCGCACGAATCGCGCGAAGCGCCGCCCGCCCCACGCGCAGTGGTTACACTGGAAGCGTATGCAATACCGCTCGGGAAACGAAATCCGCGAAACATTTCTGCGCTTTTTTGAGTCGAAGTCGCACCGCCGCGTGCACTCTTCCTCACTGGTGCCTGCCAACGATCCCACGCTGCTCTTCACCAACGCGGGAATGAACCAGTTCAAAGACGTCTTTCTCGGCGCCGAAAAGCGCGACTACGTCCGCGCCGCTACCTCGCAGAAGTGCGTTCGCGCCGGCGGCAAGCACAACGACCTCGAAAACGTAGGCTTCACGCGCCGCCATCACACCTTCTTTGAGATGCTGGGCAACTTCTCCTTCGGCGACTACTTCAAGAAGGACGCCATCGCCTACGCATGGGAACTCATCACCAGCCCCGAGTGGTACGGCATCCCGAAAGACAAGCTCTACGTCACGATTTTTGAAGGCGCAGGCGAAGTCCCCCGCGACAACGAAGCCGAGCAGTTCTGGATCGAAGTCGGCGTACCCAAAGAACGCATCTTTGAGTACGGCGTCAAAGACAACTTCTGGCAGATGGGCGAAACCGGCCCCTGCGGCCCCTGCTCAGAAATCTTCTACGACATGGGCCTCGAAGCCAGCGAGCACGGCAAAGATTTGCCCTTCGGCCAGGACGACGCCCGCTACGTAGAAATCTGGAACCTCGTCTTCATGCAGTTCGACCGCTCGGCGGTAGTAACAAACGGCAGAACCACCGGCTACATGCTCACCCCGCTCCCCAAGCCATCCATCGATACCGGCATGGGCCTGGAGCGCGTCTCGGCAGTTCTTCAGAGCAAGCTCTCGAACTTCGAAACCGACCTCTTCACGCCGCTGATCCAACGCGCTGGCGAATTGACGGGCCTCGTAACAGGGCACGACACGAAAGGCTCCGAATCAAGTCCGGCTGAAGGCTTTGTAACAGGGCACGACTTTAGTCGTGCCGAAAGCGCACCCCAAAAAGATGGGGCTTTAGCCCCTGTGGGAATTGAATCGCTGGTACAAAATGCCAGCCTCCGCATCATCGCCGACCATGCCCGCGCGGCAACCTTTCTCATTAACGACGGCGTCGTGCCCTCAAACGAAGGCCGCGGCTACGTGCTCCGCAAAATCCTTCGCCGCGGCATCCGTCACGGCCGTCTGCTCGGCCAGGAAAAGCCTTTCCTCTTCGAAATGGTCTACGCTGTTCGCGACCTGATGAACGGCGCTTACCCAGAACTAAACGATTCCACCGACCGCGTAGCCAAAGTCATCGAAGCCGAAGAGAAGCAGTTCGACCGCGTGCTTAAAATCGGCCTCACGCGCCTCGACGACCAACTTTCGCAATTGGTCGAGAAAAAACGTCTCTTGTCGGAATTCGTAGCTTTGGAAAAAGCTACGAATTCACTCTCGGGGAACGACGATGTGAGCCGAATCAATGACCTCTATGACGTAATTCAGGGAAAGTATTCAGAGTTTCGAGGCGAATACTGGGGAAATGAATGCGGCACAAACCACCTCCTTCATCAGAAAGTAGCCTTCCCAGGAACAGATGCCTTCCATCTCTACGAAACCTTTGGCTTGCCACTCGATTTCATGGTCGATGCAGCCCGCGATGCTGGCATCGGCTTCGACATGGAAGGTTTTGAGAAGGCCCGCGCCGAAGAACAAGCCCGCGCCCGCGCAAGCTGGAAAGGCGGCAGCCAGAAGACCGCCAGCCCCGCCTACCGCGAGCTGCCAAAGACCATCTTCGAAGGCTATAAGCAGCTCACTTCGACGAACTCCGAAGTCCTCGCCATCGTCAAAGATGGCGCAGGCATCCCCGCCGCCAAAGCAGGCGAGCTCGTAGATGTAGTCCTCGACCACACCAGCTTCTACGGCGACTCCGGCGGTCAGATCGGCGACACAGGCGTCTTCCTCTCCACCGATGGCAACACGACCGTCGCCGAAATTCAAGGCTGCGTCCTCCCCGTGCAGGGAGTCCGCGCTCACCGCGCGCTCCTCAAGCAGGACCTCGCCGTCGGCGACCACGTCAACACAATCGTCGATGGCCAACGCCGCGACTCCATCAAGCGCAACCACACCGGCACGCACCTGCTCCACGCCGCGCTCCGCCAGGTTCTCGGGCTCCACGTAAAGCAAGCCGGCTCGCTCGTCGATCCCACGCGCCTCCGCTTCGACTTCTCCCACTTCGCGCAGGTCGCCGACGAAGAACTCCAGGAAATCGAAACCATCGTCAACCGCGAAATTCTCTCCAACGCCGCGGTCGTTACCCTCGAAGACGTGCCCATCGACGTAGCCGTCAACGAGTATCACGCCATGGCCCTCTTCGGAGAAAAGTACGGCGACAAGGTCCGCGTCGTAAAGCTTTCTGACGGCTTCTCGACTGAGCTCTGCGGCGGCATTCACACCGCAGCCACCGGCGAAATCGGCCTTTTGAAACTGACCAGCGAAGGCGCAGTTTCCAGTGGCGTCCGCCGCGTCGAAGCCATCAGCGGCTTCGGCTCGCTCGACACCTTCCGCCGCGACTTCGAAGTCGAAAAGCTCGCAGCCCGCCTCGCGCCATCGCCAACTCTCGGCCCCGCCGAAGCCCTCGATGCCAGGTTCGTCTCACAAGAAGAGGAGCTCAAGAAGCTCCGCCGCGAGCTCGACGAACTACGCATGAAGTCTGCTTCCGGAGGTCTCGACGAAGTCCTCGCCTCAGCCGTCGAAGTCAAAGGCGTCAAGGTCCTGCGTCATCGCGCCGACCAGCTAGAACGCGGCCAACTCCGCACCCTCGTGGACAACCTGAAGCAGAAAGCCGGCGAAGCCATCGTCGTTCTCGCCAGCGCCCAGCCCGAAGGTAAAGTCGCCATCATCGCCGGCATCACTCCCGACCTGGTAAAGCGCATCCAGGCCGGCAAGCTAGTCGGCGCAGTCGCGAAGCTCGTCGGTGGCTCCGGCGGCGGCAAGCCGGAAATCGCAGAAGCCGGCGGCAAGGACCAGGCTCAAATCGGCGCAGCTCTCGATGCCGTCCCGCAAATCGTCAGCGACCTTCTCGCCTGAGAGGAGGCCGCTTTTATGCAGCTAGCCGACGTCCCATCTCTCCGCGCCGCCCTGCTCACCTGGTACCACGCCAACAAGCGCGATCTCCCATGGCGCAGAACCGAAGATCCATACGCCATCTGGGTTTCGGAGATCATGCTGCAGCAAACACGCGTCGCCGCAGTCATTGACCACTTCAAAATCTTCATGGATCGCCTTCCAACCGTCACCGCACTCGCTCTCGCATCGGAACAAGAGGTCCTCGCCCTCTGGAGCGGCCTGGGCTACTATCGCCGCGCCCGAATGATGCACAAGGCCGCACAGTCTCTCGTTGCCAATCATCAAAACGCGCTGCCTTCTACTTCGGTGGACCTCCGCAAGCTCTCCGGCATCGGCGCATATACCTCCGCCGCCATCGCCAGCATCGCTCACGGCGAGCCCATCGCGGTAGTGGATGGCAATGTCGAGCGCGTCATCTGCCGCCTCGCCGGCTGGGAAGAGGCTTCCGGCGCCGGAGCGACCGCACAAGACCGCGAAATCGGATCACTAGCGAATCGCCTTCTCGATCCCGCGCATCCCGGCGACTTCAATCAGGCCATGATGGAGCTGGGCGCCACCATCTGCCTGCCACGCAATCCGCAGTGCACCGCCTGTCCGCTGTTTACCGAATGCAAAACACGCGGCGAACACAAAACCACGCCCCGGCCCAAAATGCAGAGCCGTCCCATCGGCTATGCGCTAGTCCTCCGCAAAACCCGCAGCCGGCAAGCCACGCAGGAAGTCTTGCTTGAGCAGCGCCCCGCCGCACAATCCGTCATGCCCGGCTTATGGGAACTGCCGATGCTGAACACGCCAGAAGTTCCAGAGGAAGACCTGCTTCTCGCTGTCCGCCACTCCATCATGCAGGTTAATTACAACGTTCAAGTCCGTTCCGCCACCGCCAAAACCGTCCGTGCGCACACCGTCGAAGGCGGCGAGCGCCACTGGATTTCGCTCACTCAAGCGGCATCACTGCCGCTCACCGGCCTCGCTCGAAAGATACTTAAGCGTCTGGAACTCCTCCCGGCAGCGTTATCGTAGAGACAGGCATCCGCTCCAATCCCTTCTCCAGGAAATCCCATGAACCTCAGGCTCATCGCCCTCGCCACCGTGCTTACCATCCCCGCAGCCGCCCAGCAACTGACGGTTCCCGCCGTCTCTGGTCTTCCGCCCGCCGCGCACCAGGCAGCCGAGTCCATCAACCCCGAGCACATGCGTGCCCACGTGCACTTTCTCGCGCTTGATCTGCTGGAAGGCCGCGGCCCGGGCACTCGCGGTGACCAGCTTGCAGCCGAATACATTGCCACGCAATTCGCCCTGAATGGCCTTACTCCCGCTGGCGATGGCGGAAGCTGGTTTCAGAAGGTTCCGCTCTACGCTGTCCACACGCTTGAGGACAAAACCACCTTCTCATTCGCTCCCTCCAGCGGCGCACCCATCTCCCTGGCCTACAACACCGACATCGTCTCAAAAAACCAGACCGGCCAGCCATCCGCCGATATCGACGCTCCCATTGTCTTTGTCGGCTATGGCATCCACGCCCCCGAGTACAACTGGGACGATTACGCCGGTATAGACCTCAAGGGCAAAATCGCACTCGTCATCGTCAACGAGCCGCCGTCAGACGATGAAAAATTCTTCAAAGGCAAAACGCTCACCTATTACGGCCGCTGGACTTACAAGTACGAAGAAGCCGCTCGCCGAGGAGCTGTGGGCGTGCTCATCATTCATCGCACAGATCTCGCCAGTTACGGCTGGCAGGTCGTCCGCGACTCGCAGATTATCGAAAAGAGCTATCTGCAAGGAGATCCTCTCGCCACGCTCCGCGCTGCCGCATGGATTCAGCATGATGTTGCGCAGAAACTCTTCGATGCAGCGGGCATGGGCAAGATGGACGAGCTTATAGACAAAGCCGGCAAGCCAGGCTTCCACGCCGTTGAGTTGCCCATCCGGCTCAAAGGCCACATCGAAAGCCGCGTGCGCCGCTACAACTCTACTAACGTTGTAGCCAAAGTCCCCGGCGCGGCCTCCGGTTCAAACGCCGTCTTCTACACCGCGCACTACGACCACCTCGGCATCGATCCGAACGCCAAGGGCGATGGTATCTATAACGGAGCGGCAGACAACGGCACCGGCTGCGGCATTCTGATCGAGATGGCTCGCGCCGTTGCGCAGTCGAAACAGCGCCCGCCGCATGACATGTACTTTGCCGCCGTAACCGCGGAAGAGCAGGGCTTGCTGGGCTCACAATATCTCGGCATGCATCCACCTGTGCCCGCAGGACAGATCACGCTGGATCTGAACTATGACATGCTGCTTCCCATCGGCATCCCACGCTCGGTCACGCTTGGCGGTGCGGAGCGCATCAATTTCTGGCCCACCGTGCAGTCCGTTGCCAAAGACTTTGACCTCAAGCTCCAGCCCGACCCGACTCCGGGCGCAGGGCATTACTATCGCAGCGATCATTTTTCACTCGCCCGCGTGGGCATTCCGTCCTTCTCGGTCGATCAGGGCGAACTCTTCGAGGGCCACGACGAATCATGGGGACGGGCGCAGGCCGAGGATTATGTGGCTCACCACTACCATCAGCCCTCGGATGAGTACGACCCTAAATGGGACTTCCGCGGAAACGCCAAATTAGCTCAGTTCGGCTTTGTGCTCGGCTGGCTGGCCAGCGAACAGCCAATGCCGATCGAGTGGCAACCGGGCGACGAGTTTGAGGCAGCGCGGAAGAAATCTCAGTAGATTTGCGTAAGTTATCCTGTGCTGCACAGTTTTCCAAGTGACTTCTTTTGTATAGATTGCAGACGATTGCACAGTTCTTATTTGGATCTTTATGCGATCTTCATTTCAAGACTGTGCAACTTCGTGACTCTATAACTGTAGAAAATAAAAGGCCCGGCTTGAGAGCCGGGCCTTTTATTTCTTCTACTGATTATGAGTATGGCAGAATCCGCGAATTATTGTGCAATAGTTTTCCACAGTTTGAAGAAATATTTTTCCGGCACAAGAGCAAGACCCGAGCTTCGTAACTAGAGGGTCAGGTCAGCGAACAAAAACTCCCACGAGGTATCGAGATAGAGCCACCGCTGCGCGCCAAACCAGCTCGTCGGCAGAGAGGGAACGTGCAGCAGGGTGTGCCCACCGACGCAGATCATCTCCGTTCCATTCCAACCCAGGAAGGTCTGTGAGGCGAGTCCGACTCGGGCGGGGTGCGTTACGCGACGCAGGCACACCGGGCATCGTTGACGCTGGTCCATCAATGCCCATCGAAAGCCGAAGAGGCAAAGCAGGAAGTTTGCCATCAACTGCATGAGCTCAGCCGTTTCCGAATACCCTCCGACGCGCGCGTATGCAATATCAAGTGAAGCAAAGTAAGCGATAGAGGAAATCAGCGCAAGTTTTGCGCAGAGAAAGAGCCAGCGCGACATACTTTGCTTCCACGATGGCCGATGCGAGCTGAAGCTTGACTCGCTCATGGAGAGCGAGGTCACGGCAGGCAGCGCCAGAGCGGCGAGGAAGAGCGCAAAGAGATAAATCCTCCACGGGCCTGTCGCGTTGCCGTTAATCGCGATACCGCAAAAGGACGGCTCGTGATCTCCCATGCCACGCACCGTAACGGAAATCCGTTCGGTGTCCATCGCCTGCTGCCCTATCTTCGTCAGATGCGCCACCACGTAGCCGGAGGCGTCCTGATTTCCAGAAGCAAGCTGCGCGTCCGGTACAAGAAGCCAGAGATCAGGATTAACAGGCGGCTTCCATGAACTGCACGGAAGCACTCCGGCGATCCTGACGATCTGCTCTCCAATCCGTATCGTCCGTCCGGCGGCATGCGGGTCAGAGCCAAAGCTGCGAACCCACATGTCATAGCTCAGAATCACCTGTGGAAGGCTCCGGTCTGTATCCATGGCTATATTGGCACCGCGAACCGGAAGCCCCAACAGGGTCATCATATTTGTGCTAGCGAGTGCCACAATGAATTTGCCATTGCGAGTTGCTGAGAGAGCTACTGTCTGTGTATCCGTGCGATAAAATCCGAGTCCGTCGAAATATCGCTGGTAGCTCGATCTCCAATTTTGAAACTCCGCATAGGTAATCGCCGGTACCTGGTGGTCATCGAAATTCGTTGCCGCAATCAGCAACAGATTCGGTCGCACCGGATGAAGAACAGTATCGTATTCCGCACGAACACCTGGAAGTAAACACGCGAGTATCGCGCAGAGCACGAACAGAGATGCCAGCCACAGCAGACATTGCATGGCGGAACTGTGCACATTCACAGCTTTCGATTGCTCATCCCATGCCTGCCGCCGCAGGCACTGCGCATCCGCAAATGAGCCGAGGCAGAACGCGGCCACCTCCCGCTGCGTGTGCCAGCAGAACGCGCTCCGCTCAATGCGCGCATCTGCCACATGCCACAGTTCTGCTTTCCATTCGCTGAGCCATTCTTCTCGCCGGTCCACCGACACCAGCAGAGAGGCTGCATACAACATGCTCAGATTCATTGCGCGGAAGGCAAGATTCAAGTTGAGGTTCATACCTGCTGCGCCTCCTCGACGGGGAAGAGACGCTCCAGTAGTGGATAGCGCTTGCGGGAGGATTCAAGGGCAGTCTTTCCAACCGCAGTGAGCTTATAGTATTTGCGCGGCGGTCGTTGTTCAGAGTCGGCAATAGACTGGAGTTCCCACTGCGAACGAATCAGCTCGTCACGCTCCAGGCGGCGCATCGCCGGGTAGACGGTGCCGCTGGGCAGACCCGTCACCTCCATAATGCTGAATCCGTACACGTAGCCGGCATGGATTGCCTGCAGGATCATTGCGGCCGTATGGGAGAGTTTTGTCTCGGCAGCCATGGCGGAATTCTACCTATGTAGCAAACTACTTGACAACAGGAAGATTCTGATTATGCTGAATGCTACATAGGGTTCCGGAGGGCTCACCATGCTGGAAGCACAACACCTGTACCGAAGTTTTCGCGGCATTGCTGCTGTCAGTGATGTGAGTTTTCGGCTAGCACCAGGTGAAATTGTCGGCTTTCTAGGGCCGAACGGCGCTGGAAAATCGACCACGGTGAAGATGATCACCGGCATGCTCCGCGCCAACGATGGCCACGTGCTATTTGAAGGCAAAGACATTCGCGAAGACATGGTGGCGTACCGCAGTGTGCTCGGCTATGTGCCGGAAGAGGCGCATCTTTACTCATATCTTTCCGGGCTTGAATATCTGCAGCTTGTTGGCCGGTTGCGCGGAATGGGCGAGGCGCTGATTGAAACAAAAGCTACGAGTCTGCTGCGCCATCTGCAACTGGAGTCATGGCAACACTCGCCCATTTCGACCTACTCAAAGGGCATGCGGCAGAGAGTGCTGATCGCGTCCGCCTTGATCCACAATCCCCGGCTGTTGATCTTTGACGAACCGCTTTCGGGATTGGACGTGTTAACAGCGCGGCTGTTCAAAGACCTGTTGGAAGAGCTGGCCGCGCAAGGTAAGGCCATCCTTTACATTTCGCACGTGCTTGAAGTGGTGGAGCAGATCTGTAATCGCGTCATTGTGATTGCGAAAGGCAAGGTGCTGGCCGATGCGCCGCCGTCCGAGTTAGCCGCCATGATGAGCCTGCCAAACCTGGAGCATGTGTTTGCGCAGCTCGTGCAGCAGCAGGATACGCGGTCAGTTGCGCATCAGATCACGGAGGTCATGCAGATCACTCATGCCTGAATTCATTCAGCGTATTTTTCAGCGATCCGATTCTTCGGCCATGTCACTCAATACGCAGGCTGCGCTGGGGCCGGTGCGTCAGCCGGAGCGAAGCCAGGTTTCACATTTGATCCGTCATTTCCTTGAGCGGTTCTTCAATCATGAAACGGCATCTGCGGATGGAGATGCGAAGACGCGCATGGTGTTGATTGCCTTCGCGGCTGGTCTGCCAGGTTTCGTTGTGGCGCTCTATCTATGGCCGGTATACCATCCGCTGATCCTCCGCTCAACGCATCCAAGTGGTGTGCTGCCTCCCCGCCCTCCATACTGGGTGCAGGTCAATCACCATTTTTTCTATGTGACCTACTCTCTTGTTGTGATGGGATTGGCTGTTGTTTACGAGTGGGACATGTTCTTCCCTGATCTGCTGGATGTGCTAGTGCTGGGAGCACTGCCGATCTCTCGCACCAGGGTCTTTCTTGCGCGTGTTGGAGCGATCGCCGTTCTCGTTTCGGCCTTTCTCTTTGATGCAAACTTTCTTGCACCCATGACGCTTGTTGCTGCCACCGATCCTCCGAATATGCCGCGGTTTCTTGTGGGACACTGCGTCTCTGTTGTGATGGCCGGACTGTTTTCGGCAGCCGCGATTCTGGCGTTTGAGGGCCTGTTGATCACAATTCTCGGCGACCGGCTATTCCAGAAAATTTCTCTCGCCGTGCAGGGAGCCGCAGTCACTGTGCTGGTGATGGTCTTGCTGCTGTTTCCAGTGCTTGCCGGAGTTACGCCTGCTCTGCTGCAATCGCACAGCGCGATTGTGCTGTGGCTGCCGCCTTACTGGTTTCTCGGCGTCGATCAGTGGTTCCTTGAAGGCACGGCCGCATTGCCTATGTATGGGACGCTGGCAAAGATGGCGTGCGTAGGAACGCTGATGGCAACTGGAGTCGCGGCTGTAACCTATCCGATTGCGTACTTTCGGCGTGAGCGTCAGCTTGTGGAGGGTTCAACGGCGCGTTCGCGGGCGAGAAGCGGAATTGCTCCGCTCCGCTGGCTGCTGCATAGAACGGCGGTGCGATCTCCGGCGCGCCGTGCCGTGTATTACTTCATTCAGCAGACGCTGCAACGCGTTCCGCGATACAGAATTTATCTGGTGCTGTATGGAGGCGTGGGCTTGTCGATTCTGGTCGCAACCGTACTGCGCCTCACGGTGCACAAAGGAATGCTTCACGCTGAAATTTCGGCAGACGGGGTTAGGGCTTCCATTGGCATGGTGGCCTTCTGGGTGGTTGCCGGTTTGCGCACTGCCTTTGGCTCTCCGGGGAATCGGCAGGGAAGCTGGGTATGGCGTTTTGTGCATGGCAGCCCTCCACAGCTTGAACTGACACTGGAGAAGCTACTGGCTGCAAGAGTGTGGGTGATGCTATGCGGCACTGCGCTGACGATAAGTACGATTGCGGTCTTCCACATAATTGCGCCGGTGGAGCTGCTTGGGTTCCAATCCACGGTCGCGCAGTTGATAGTTGCAATCGGAATGTGTCTTTTACTCACGGATGCTGGCTTTCTGCATGTTGTTTCGGCGCCGTTCACGGGAGCAGCGCCTCAGACGGAAGAGAATCTTGCATTTACTTTGCTGCGCTTTTTCACCTTCTTTCCATTGACGATCTGGCTGTCAGAGGCTTCTGAGCAATGGATTGAGGCTAACTGGCTGCATGCCGGGGCTGCCGTGACGGTGATTGTGGTGGCACATCTGTGGCTGCGGTGGAAATACATGGATATTGTGCGGATTCATTGTGGCCTGATCGAACTTGAAGAAGGAGAAGATGATTTTCCGATGAAGCTTGGGCTGCGTTATTGATCGAAAGATTTGGCGCAATACCGCGTATGCTGTCAGAAGTTCTCCATGGGAGCGCGGAGGTATGGCTGCGGTGAAATCGATAAAGTCATGGATGCGTTGGTCTTGTTTTCTCTTTCTGCTGCAAATTGGTTTTGCGCAGGAGGTCAGCTTTCATATCACTCCGCTGCGCCCAGTGGAGGAGCTGCGTGCGGAGGCGCTCAAGGATCAGCCGCCTCACGAAGAGGGAAGCTTTCGTAAGCCCGACCTGGTGGAGCTTGTAAAACTTGACCCGACCATCAAGCTGGATATTCGCTACGCAACGACCAACAATTTTCTTGGTACGCCGGTGTACACGCAGGCGCGGGCCTTCCTGCAGCGTCCGGCGGCAGAGGCGCTGGTGCGCGCGCATCGCGAGCTAAAGAGCCGTGGATACGGCCTGATTATTCACGATGGCTATCGGCCGTGGTATGTGACGAAGATTTTCTGGGACGCTACTCCGGACGATAAGAAGATCTTTGTCGCTGATCCGGCTAAGGGATCGGTACATAACCGCGGATGCGCCGTCGATCTGTCTCTATATGACCTGGCCACTGGCAAGGAAGTAAAAATGCCGAGCGGATATGACGAGATGACAGAGCGCGCGTATGCGGACTATGCGGGCGGCACGGAGGGCGAGCGAGCTCTGCGTGAGCTTCTGCGGCAGGCGATGGAAGCCCAGGGGTTCGCTGTCATTCCCAAAGAGTGGTGGCATTTTGATTACAAGGATTGGAAGCAGTATCCGATCCTGAATGTGCGATTCGAGGATCTGGGGTTATAGACGTTCAATAGTAATCCGCGCAACTGAGGTAATAACCGCAACAGGTGCAGACGAGCTTGCAGCGGTGGCTGGTGAGTCGGTGGCTGCAGGTGGGACATATCTGGCAATGGTGATCAATCGGGGCTTCCACGACGCCGGATTCGAGCTCGCAAGCTGCGGTCGATTGTGAAAAATCGTCGATTATGCCGGATTTCAGGATGCCGGGCGCGTGGGGCAGCATGGGGAAGAGGTTAGCATGGAGTAGAGGGCAGACAGGCGGAGAGTATTCCGCGCGTGCCCGAACCATTAACCCCGGCTACTCTGCTGCGCTGTGACGCATCAGGGACGAAAGTCGGCGGCAACAACCACATGAACCCCCCAAGGAGGAAGCATAATGGCAAGCAAAGCTAGCGCGGTTTGGACAGGTTCCCTGAAGGAAGGCAAAGGCACGATTTCGACAGCAACAGGCGTCCTGAAGGACGCCAATTACTCGTTCGCCACACGGTTTGAGGGCGCTGACTCGGGCACCACGCCGGAAGAGCTGATTGCCGCGGCGCACGCGAGCTGCTTCTCGATGGCACTGGGCGCGCAGCTTGGCGGCTCAGGGCTCACGCCGGAGTCGATTGAGACCGAAGCGGCAGTAACGCTGGCCAAAGTGGATGGCGGCTTTGCGATCACCAAGATTGCGCTGACGACGAAAGCGAAGGTTCCCGGCGCAACCAAGGAAGTTTTTGACACAGCGGCGGCGAATGCCAAGGCTGGCTGCCCGATCTCGAAGCTGTTTGCGAACAACACCGAGCTCACGCTGGACGCGACGCTGGTGTAGTTTCGCAACGGGTACTGTTTTTGCAAGAGGCCGATTCCGTGAGGAGTCGGCCTTTTTGTGTTGCGGTAAACTTGTGCGCATATGAAGACCTATAAGTTCAAGGCGAAGATCGGCGGTGAATCGGGCGACAGTTGCTCTGTCTACTTTCCCCACGACGCAGAGAAGGAATTCGGCACACGCGGCCGGGTTCCGGTGAAGGCCACCTTTGACGGCGTGCCTTATAGCGGATCGTTGATGAAATATGGCTCCGTACAGCACCTCATTCCGGTCATCGAAGCCATTCGCGCGCAGATCGACAAGAACATCGGCGATACGATTGACGTGACGATTACCAGGGATGAGACTGAGCGGACGATCGAGACGCCTGAGGATTTTACGAAGCTGCTGAAGAAGGAAAAGCTGCAGGCGATCTTTGAAACGCTGAGTTACTCGCATCGCAAAGAGTATGTGCGATGGATTACGGAAGCGAAGAAGGAAGAGACGCGGCAACGGCGGCTGATAAAGGCTGTGGAGATGCTTCGGGATGGGGTAAAGACGCCCGGCTGAAGGGCCCGGCTAAATTGACATACCGGGCGCAATCTGCGAAACTCGAAATTACTGCCGGTCGGCTTCGTGCCTGACTTGTGTCCCGTGCCGAAGTGGCGGAATTGGCAGACGCGCGTGGTTCAGGTCCACGTACTCGCAAGGGTGTGGGGGTTCGAGTCCCTTCTTCGGCACCAATCTGCTTCACCAATCACTTACAAATCATTGAGTAACACAGTTGCCTCAGAGACATTCTTTGGCCGATTGTCTCAGAAGCTCGTAGAGAAGATGGCTGCGTCGGGGATGCTCTATCAGTCAAATGCATAGAGCTGTTGCCCGTGAGATTTAGGCAGATGACTGCATATCTTTCGTCCCAGGCGTGCACAACTTTTCTCAGCACGTGGGTTTTTACAGAGCGAGGATCATCCATGAAACGTAACTTCTTGATTGCCTTGGTATTCGTGTGCTCCGCAATACTCTCCGGCTGCCACTTCGACGGAAAACTCTATCCCATACAGGGGCCGCTGGCCGCTCAGCAGCCGCCTCCGGCTTTCCCCATTCAATTTACCGCCGGATTCAGCAAGTCGGGAGGAATCTCCGCTACCCTGGTCAACGGCGAAACACTCAAAGGAAGGTGGATGGAAACTGCCGATGCTCCCGCAAATGGAACCACGAATCCAGGCAACGGGAATACCCCGGCGAACCTGTCCGCAGCGTGGGATGCAGTTTTTGGCAGCGGATACTACACCGCTCATGTGCTCGGACGACGGGATGTGATTCGCGGGACATTGACAGGAGAACATGGAACCACGCTTACGATTGAGGCGTTCCAGGCCGCGCAGAACCCGGCCCCGGGCACTGCGGCCTCCGCTGTGAGAGGCGTTGCAGCGGACAGCAACGGCAACGTGTACAAGCTCACATTTTGAGTGCTGGCTGAGTCGAGGTTGCGGGGTGAGGATCAGACCGAAAACCCAAGCGTGGCCTATGTCATCGGCGAATAATCTTAAGTTGTATGGACTTTTAAAGCGGATTTCGATGAAGCTGTAACCACACTCCTATGCTGAACCAGATGTCCGATCTTCTATTAGACAATGACGACCTTTCTCATCTGCAAAGCCTCTCTGCGAATCGTCCGCACAGAGTTAATAGTTTTGTTATCCATGCGCAGGAGACACTTGCTGAAGGCGGTAAGGTGATTCTCTTTCACACTGAAGACGGACAAAAAATCAAAGACGAAACTGTGAGCACCACAGCAGAGTTGGACGACTTCATCGGGAAACACTTCCCCGCCTACCTGGAAGAAACCAACGCAATCGTAGACGCCATACGTCGCGAGTCTGAAGGCCGTACCAGCTGAGGCTGTCGCGCCACAACATTAAACGGTCTTATCTATGTATTCGCTGGACGCGCCACGTCCGAGGAAAGCCGTTAAGCAAATATTTAGGTGTGAAGGATCATGTGCTACATCCTTCGTCCAGCTATCCGCGATACGCATAGGTTCTCCCCGCAACATCATCGTTGCCCCGTTGTCAGGGCCTTCGAGGTTGTGTTTGGTCTTGACATCCCAGGCCAGTTGCAGTTCCTCTAAAGCGGCCAAGGATTTCATCAATAGACTGACGTGCTCGCCGTCAGTCGAAACCAGCAATTCTGCATGTATAAAAATGACGCTCTAAGACTGGCATCGCTTATACCGAATGCCGTGGACCCGGCTAAGAGCCGATCACTGTGAATGTTTGACATGGTAGCGATCGCCTTTGAATCTCCCTCAATGCAAAGCCCCGGCCAAGCGCCGTTTTTTTTATGCTTTCTTTCTTGCTGCCATTTCTGCCATTGTGCCTCACCTTCGTTCCCATAGCAGCGCAATTTTCAGTACCAGCCAGCTCCAAAGCCTCAGAAGAAAGTTGAAAAATCTGTCCCCTGTTGACCGCAGCATCGTATCCGTCGCCGTTGGCCGCATGGGGTCTAACTCGTGCTCTGCCTGGGGACGATCCACCTCGTGCTGTACTTTCCAGTCCACGATCCCTCGCTATGGCCATCGCCAAACGTGACAGCTTTGCTAATGCCTGTGACGCGGGTGAGTTTAAGGGGGGTACTGGACAAAGTTTACAGAGTATCTTGTAAGGATTTTGTTTTGAATCAGCGGACTTGCCCCATCAAGGTGATCGGCTCAAGAACCCCGGAGCGGACCGGTCCGATCGGGCAGCTGTCAGGCTACTCAGTGGAAAATAGCGGCTCGGCGGCGGTCTCCTGCTCCATGCGGTCCACAACACCGCCAATGGTGCGGGCCATGCGGAAGAGAGCTTGCTCGCGCTCGCTGAAAGGCTCCTTGCACTCAGCTTGCAACGCATCCAGCAGTGGAACAAGTTGTGGAACGGGGTCATGGTGTACCTCCGCCGCGGCTGGTGAGGTGGTGCCTTTCGACCCGGAGCCGGCCTGGCTTTCAAGATGTTCTGCCATGTGGCGAAAGATCTGGCCGCAGGTGAGACGAAACTGGTTCTCAATGCCGTAAAAGGGGCGGTTGCGCTGCGCCGGATTGGCAAACACGCGAAACTGAAGCAGCGGGGATTGCAGCAGGTAAAAGGTTCGCTCCGCGGCCTGCCAGCGGCGGATGCGATCACGCGCCGCCATGTGCCCGGCGCGTTCCGGTCCGGTCTCAAAGGGCACCGCGTCAGATTGCGCATTGACCTCACCAAAACCACTGTTGATGCGGTCGCGTACATAGCGGACGCGCACGATGGTATTCGCGTCTGTCTCTACCACGGTCATCTCGGCCAGTTCGGCAAGGAGGCGCGTGTTGCGGATAAATTGGTTGACCATCTCATCCATGGCAGGACGGCGATAGAAGCGCTCAAAGACGAGCCACATCATGAAGGTGCCAAGCAGCACGCCAAGAACACGATCGCGCGCGCCAGTGAGCGATATGTTGGACGGGTCGCTGAGGATGATGAGGTAAAAGGCGAGCGCAACCTGCAGACCGGCGTACGAGAGGCGGGAGCTTGCAGTTGTAATCCATGCAGCCACTGCGGAGACAGCGGCGCAGAGCAGCGCGAATCCGCCAATGTTATCAATAAAGGGCAGAACGAAGATCTGCGCGCCCATGCCGAAGACGAATCCTCCGAGGACTGCGCCTGTGAGGCGAAGCACCTGTCGCTGACGTGAGGAACCGATGTTCGTAAGGCCGGTGAGCACGCAGGTGGTGACTGAGGTAGCGAGCGCCGGCCAGTTAAGTCCCATGTAGAAGACGTAGCAGAGCATGGCGGCAAGCGTGCCGGCGAGCGCATAGCGAACATACTCGGGATTTGTGAAGGCGTCGCGAACAAGGATGCGCGACTCCTCCTTTGGAGTATCCAGGATTTCAAAGCGCGGATCGAGCGATGTATCGTTGGACAAAACCGAGGGAAGCAGCGACATGATGATTTCCAGCTCGCTGAGCAGCGGCGTGGATGTAGATTCCGACTCCGGCTCCCATTGTGCCGGCTGATGCTGCGGCTGATTGGGCATGGCCAGACCATGGCGAATCTCCGCAATGCGAAGGGCGAGGTGGCCCATGCGTTCGCGCTCGTCAGGCGTGCAATTCGGCATAGAGGCAGCTATGGCAGCGGCGAAGTCGATGGAGCGGCCAGTGAGCGAGAGAAGGGTGCTCATCCGCATGCGATGGATGGGCTCGTCTGCAGTGCGGGCGATGTGGCGGCGTAGAGCGCCTGCGCCTACCACGGCATAGCGCGCGAGTTCCCGGTTGACGGCGGCCGGAACCGGCTCATCTGCAGCATAGGCCAACATCAATTCTTCGATGTGCTTGAGGCGGTTATCGACGCCGGTGATGACCTCATCATGCTTGTTGAAAGCATAGTAGACGAGTTCCACGGCCAGCGTGACCAAAGCTCCAACGCAGGCCGCGGCCACCTGCCAGAGAGTGTTCTCGACATTGCGTTCGGCCGGGCCGGGGAGATACCAGATGGTAAGAATGTTGGTGACAACCAGGCAGAGCGTGGACGCGACAGCGAAGTTCGTCAGAATGCGGAGCAGATAAAAGCAGAGAAAGATGCTGATCCCCTGCCAGAGAAAGTGCATGATTGGCACAGATGCGAAGAGGCGGCCGCCGATTGGCACGAAGAGCGCAACAAGTGCGAATGCGAGGACGCGAAGACCAGCAGAGTACGTGGTGGAAACAATGTCTTCACGAGAGAGAATCATCGCCAGTAGCACGGCGATGGACCCACCGGGAATGCGGAAGACGACAACGAGCACAGCAGTGATGGTGGACGCAATGACCATGCGCGCCACGATGGCTCCGCGGCCCGGATAGGGCGCGAGTTCTTTGCGCAGAAAGTCTGGAAACCAGGCAGAGACGCGCTCGTCGTGAGGAAGTGCGTGCGAGGCCGCGCGAGTGGTGTTACCAGTTGGACTCATAAACGCGCTCAGTGGTGCGGTACGGCATGCGGGATTACGGACGTGTCGCCACGAAGGATGACAATGGCCGATTCGCCAAGGCGAAAGAGTTCCGGCGGCGGATTATCGATGCGCACCCGAACAGGAAAGCGCGATGCAAGGTGGACCCAGTTGAGCGTGCGCTGCACATCGGGCAGGCCGGGCTGCGTGAGTTTGCCCACGAGCTCCGCATCCGGCGTGACGCCAAACCCGACGCTGTCCACCGTGCCTTCAAAGCGAACATTGGGTCGCGACATGATGTAAACATCCGCCTTCATGCCGGGTTGAATGTGGCCAAGCTGCGTTTCTCGGAAGTTGGCAACAGCCCACCATATCCGCGTGTCAATGAGCGTGAAGATATGCTGGCCTGCGCTTGCGTAGGCGCCTTGCGAGAGCGTGAGGTTGGTTACACGGGCGTCAAATGGCGCAATGAGGCGGCTATTTTCGAGGTTGTATTGCGCTATATCGATTGCTGCCTGGCGTCCCCCAAGCTGTTCACTGTATGGCGCAAGCGTGGTGACCGAGTGCGTGGCCTGCTGCACTCCGTGCGTGCTGCCAATCACATTTGCCTGCCCCTGAAGATACAGTGCGTTCGCACCTTCGAGGCTTGCTTGCGCGAGTGCAAGCTGCGCGCGGGCCTGTTCAACAGCCTGCGCGCGGGCAACAGAAGTGGTACGCGCCTGATCCACCTGGTCCACAGTGACGAACTGCTTGGCGAGCAGCGGCTCAAGACGGTGGAGATTGTTGTCCGCATAGGCCTGCTCGGTGATGGCCCGGTCGAGCGCAGCTTTTGCATTACCCACTTCCGCATTGGCTTGTGCAATGGCAGCGTTTGCGTGATGCAAAGCCGCTTCTGCGCTTGCGGCGCCGGCTTTGGCAACGTCGACTGCGGAGCTTTTGGAAGCAATGATGCGACGCTCATCGTCGATCTGGCCTTGCAGTGTGGCCTTGTCGGATTTTGCATGAGCAAGCGCGTAAGCATAAGGACGCGAGTCGATTTCAAGCAGAGGATCGCCGGCCTTGACCAGCTGATTGTCGGCTACATAGAGATGCGTGATGGGGCCGCTGACCACGGGAGCCATGCCGATGTAATTGGCGAAGATTTCGGCGTCGTCCGTCCGCGGGTTGTCATTGATCTGGCGCAGCACCAGCAGGCCTGTGATGGCGGTGACAAGCAGAATACCCCCGCTGACGATGTAGCGCAGTACGCCGTGTTCGTTTTGTGTCTCTTCATTCGCCATAGGTCATGCTCGCTAACTGAAAAATATAAGCCAGAGAAGAAATGAAAAGAAGGCGGCCAGGCAAGGGTAGATCAGCACAGGCCAGGCGATGAGCTTTTCAAGCTTGTAACGTGTTAAAAGCCAGTTGACCAGCGCGGCCAGGCAGATGCCTACGATGAGGCACAGCAGCCATGAAGGGAAAAACGAGCCGAGAATATTGAACGTGGGCGCATGCGAGCAGCCGGTCAGAAAAAGAACGGGCGGCAGTGCAAGCAGCAGCGCCGAAATTTTGCGTGCGTGCTTCATGGGGTTCCTTTGCCGGGCGGAAGCTGGATCAGGTCGCCGGTGCGGAAGGCGAGCGTGGCCGATTGCAGCAAAAGCTGCGTGCGGGCGAAGACGTCTTCCGAGCGCGCCTGCGCAAGGGTCTTTTGCGCAGTGATGACATCAATGATGTTGCGGACGCCGTAACTATAAGACTCGCGCGTAGCATCGTATGCCTCGCTCGATGAAGCCAGCAGCGCAGCGGCGGCCTGTTGCTGGCGCAGAGCAGTCTGCATGTTGGTGTATGCGGCCCACACCTCATTCGAAACCTGGTCGCGCAGCGAGTCAATGCCGGCTTCGGCAGCTTTCTTTTCGGCCTTTGCGCGGGCCATCTCGCGCTCCCGCCGCAGGCCGTCAAAAAGCGTCCAGCGCAGCTCCAGGCCTGCGGTCCATATTTCGCCCTGCGCATAGGTGCGCGGGAACTGGTCAAGCTCGCCGTATGCGCGGGCCATGCCACCATCTCCAGTCAGGTTCAGAGATGGAATATATGCGGAACGCGCCCCCTTGATGGATGCCGATGCAGCCCGCAGGCGCGTGACCTGCGTGAGCAGCTCCGGGCGTTGTGAAAAGGCGCGTTCGATCTCCTTGTCCACCGAGTCTGCCATTGCGGCAGGCTGCTGCACCTTGTCGATTTCCACCACGGCGAACTCTGTCTCGGGTGGCAGGCCCATGGTTGTGGCCAGCTCACCGCGCGCAATAGCTTCTGCTCCAATGGAGGCCTGTAAATCGTATTCGGCCTGCGCGCGGGCGGCTGTGGACTCCAGCAGATCAGGCCTGGTAGCCAGCCCGTTATCCAGCCGGCTGTGAGCCTGATCTTCCACTGCCTGCGCGTTCTTCAGGCTCGCCTCTTCGGCCTCGCGTTGTCCCCGCGCGTTCAACAGATGGTAGTAGGCTGAAGAAACCGCGTAGATGAGCTTGCGATGTGTGTCGTTAAAACTCACATCGGCGGCCAGCAGATTGGCTTTGGCAGTGTCGATCGTTGCGCCGCGCTCGCCGCCGTCAAAGACGAGCCATGTGACGTGCAGCTCGGGAATAAAAAGACCCTCGGTCTGGCGGTCAAAGTGAGAAGAAAGCAGCGCAGCCTGGCGAAGAGAGGACGCAAGGACCACCGCGGTCAGAGTGGGAAAAAGCTGGCTGCGGGCAATGCCAAGAGCATCGGCCTTAGCGCGTGCGGCCTGCCAAGCCTCGCGGGTCTCCGGATTATGCCGCTGGGCCAGATCGATCAGTTCCGCTAGTGAGTAGGCGTGCGTCGCGTCAATCTCGTATTTCTGCTCGGGGTGCGCTGTCAGATCGCGGCTCAGGCCGTGCTCGGCAGGCGCGTGCCACACCTTATCCGGCACCGGAGGCGCAGACTGGGCCGCCGCGGAAGCGCTGGATACGAATACGAGCAGGATTAGGGCCGAGGGGAATTTCGCCATAGCGTTAAAACCGGAGAATACGTTACGGCAGGGTCAGTTGCAAGACATGTGTGATGTGCAGGCAATTAGGTTTTCAGCGAAGATGTGCATTATGCAATGTCGAGCGCTGCCCTACTGGTCTCCGGCAGGAACAGGCCAAAGAACGCAGCCAGCGCGAAGGCCACAGCGGAGACCGTGAAGGCTGCGGCAAGCCCGTGCCGTTCTGCCAGCACACCGATCGTGAAAGGCGCTAGCGCGCTTAGTCCGCGGGCCAGGTTGTAGGAGATGCCAAGCGCGGTAGCGCGTATCGAAGTGGGAAATATCTCCGAAGCAATAATGCCTGAGCCTGTAAAGAAGCCAGTGCCGAAGAACGCAGAGACGCAGGCGGACAGGAAGATGGCCACAGGCTGGCGCGCAGAGGCAAAGAGCGCCACAGAAGCCGCTGCAGCTGAAAGATAGACTACAAAACTGAGGCGTCGTCCAAAGCGATCCGCAATCACGCCGAAGAGCAGATAGCCGGGCAACATTCCCACCAGATTCAGCGCCACGAGAAAGCCGGTAAGATTCATTAGGCTGAAGCCGCGGCCTCCATGCGCGCCATCGAGCACAAGATAGGCGGGAATCCACGTAAACAGCCCCCACCATGCAAACATGCCGCAGGTATTGGCTGCGGTGAGGATTGCGAGAGGCTTCCAGTAAGCACGCAGAGACGAGCGCGGAGTAGTGGCCGAGCGCGCCTGTAGAAAGACCTCCGGCTCCGGAACCTCGCGGCGAATCCAGAGAACGGCAATCGCCGGTAGAATGCCCACAAAGAAGGCATAGCGCCAGCTGAAATGCACCAGAATCAGCCCCGCCACAAGCGCGGAGAGCGCATATCCCACGGCCCAACTGCTCTGCACAATGCCCAGTGCGCGCCCGCGCAGTGCAGTGGGCCATGTCTCGGCCACAAGCGTCGCGCCGGTGTTCCACTCGCCGCCCATGCCCAGGCCCAGCAGAAACCGGCACACTGCCAGCGCGGGGATCGTCGTGGAAAGCCCGCAGGCTGCGGTAAAGACGGAATACACAAGGATCGACAGCGAGAGCATTGGCCGGCGCCCAAAGCGGTCCGCAAGCAAGCCGAAGAGAATTCCTCCGATCGCTGACGCGACGAGGGTGAGCGCATTGAGCAGCCCGGCTGTCGACTTGCTCATGCCGAAGGCCGACATCAGGCTCGCCAGGATAATCGAGTAGAGCATTACGTCGAAGGCATCCAGCATCCAGCCGAGCCCAGCCGCGATGACGACGCGGCGCTGTGCCCGAGTGGCTGCGGACCAGCGAAAGGATTGTGAACTGACGCGCATAAGGCGAGATTTCACTCTCTCATTCGGGCGCTCGGCAGTCCAGCAGAAAAACACGCGCCGCGCCTGATATGTTGGCTTCTGATGAGCAAGCGAATTGTCATTGCCGTCGATACCGGTGGCACATTTACCGATTGCGTCTTTCGCGCAGGCGGGCGCATTCAAGTGGTAAAGGTGGCTTCGACGCCCGAAGACCCCGGTCGCGCGCTGCTGGAAGTAGTAGCGCAAATCGCCGTGCAGGCAGGCGCGGACGAAGTGGAAGTGCGCCACGGCACGACGGTCGGGACGAATGCGCTTCTCGAGCGCAAGGGCGCGCGCGTGGCCTTTGTAACCACCGCAGGCTTTGAGGACATCCTGGCTCTAGCGCGGCAGGCGCGTCCCAGTCTGTATGACTGGAATGTGCATCGCACCGAGCCGCTGACTCGCATCTGTTTCGGCGTAGCGGAGCGCATCGGTTCAGACGGCAAAGTGATACGTGCTCTCGATGAGGCTGCACTGATTGAGCTGCGTGAGCAGATTCGCACCAGTGGCGCGGAGTCCATTGCCGTATCGCTTCTGTTCGGCTTCGCAAATCCAGTGCATGAGCGCGCGGTGGGCACAGCGCTCACGCAGCTTGGTCTGCCAATCAGTTTGTCGCACAAAATTCTGCCGGAATTCCGCGAGTACGAGCGTGCTTCCACGGTTGTGATCAATGCATACGTCGCGCCAAAAATGGAACGCTACATCCGTGGCATGGAAGATAAGCTGGCCGGAAGACTCAGCATCATGCAGTCTTCCGGCGGCATCTTGTCGGCGCACGCCGCAGCAGAGGAACCGGTAAGGACGATTCTCTCCGGTCCCGCGGGCGGTGTGATCGGCGCGCTGAGCGTGGCCAGGCGTGCGGGCATTGCACAGGCATTGAGCTTCGACATGGGTGGTACCTCGACCGACGTGGCACTCCTGGAAACAGGGCGCGAGCCAGAGGCGACCATCGAAGGTGAAGTAGCAGGCCTGCCCGTCGGCGTGCCCATGTTGGACATTCACACCGCAGGCGCAGGCGGCGGATCGATCGCCCGCTTTGATTCAGGTGGCCTCTTGCGCGTGGGTCCGGAATCTTCTGGCGCTGTGCCGGGACCTGCTTGCTATGGACGAGGCGGAGAGCGAGCAACGGTAACAGATGCAAATCTGGTTCTAGGACGACTTGCGCCGGAAAATTTTCTCGGTGGTGGAATGCAACTGGATGCAGACCGCGCTCATGCTGCGCTTGATCGGCTGCTTTGCGAAACCGATGCGATGGAGTCTATTGAAGCGCTGGCCGAGGGCATCGTGCGCGTGGCAAATGCGGAAATGGAGGCGGCTCTGCGCCGCGTTTCGGTCGAGCGGGGACAAGATCCGCGTAGCTTCACGCTGATCGGCTTTGGTGGCGCCGGGCCGCTCCATGCCTGCGAATTAGCACTTGCATTGGGCATGAAGCAGGTTGTAATTCCTGCCGCGCCGGGTGCGCTGTCTGCGTTAGGAATTCTCGATGCAGATGTAAAGCGTGAGTTTGCGCGGACTGTGATGATGGAGGCGAAGGATACGCGCGTGGCGCGGATTTTTCGCGAACTCGAAGCAGAGGCAAAGGCAGCCTTCGCCACAGACGGGTTAAAGCCCGAGATGAAGCGATTTGCAGAGATGCGTTATCGCGGCCAGGGCTTTGAGCTGCGCGTGCCTTGGAGTGCCGACGCTGCGCGGAGTTTTCACGCGCTGCATGAAAAGCGCTACGGCTACAAGGATGCTTCGCGCGCGGTAGAGATCGTTACATTGCGCGTAATGGCGACTGCGCGAACCGCGCCTCCACGCATGCGTCCCGAAAAACTCAGGCCCGGCGACGCACGGCAGGCGCGACTCGCAGCGCATCGCATCTATGAAAGCGCCCGCTGGCGACGCGCATGGCTGATTGATCGCGAAAAGCTACGCGCCGGAGATCGCTTCGCCGGGCCTGCAGTGATCACGGAACTGTCTGCCACCACATTTGTGCCATCCGGCTGGACCGGCACGGTGGATGCGCACAGCAATCTGATCTTGAAGGCTGAAGTCTTGAGAACCGGAGGCAAGCGATGAAGCGCACACGCAAAAATACACCTGACCCTGCGGAGATAGCGGTCATCGCTGCGGCACTGCACTCTGTCGCTGTCGAGATGGGTTCCGCGCTGCGCCGTACCGCCTTCTCGCCCAATATCAAGGAGCGCCGCGATTATTCTTCGGCAGTCTTTGATGCGCGCGGCGAGCTGATTGCCATGGGCGATGACATGCCGGTGCATCTGGGGTCGATGCCAATGTCAGTGCGAGCGGCACTCGACGCCTTCGAGCTTCGACCAGGCGATGTAGCGCTGCTCAACGATCCGTATCGCGGCGGCACGCACCTGCCCGACCTGACGATGGTGGCGCCGGTCTTTATCGGCCGCGAGCGCAAGCCCGCGTTTTACGTGGCCAATCGCGCGCATCACGCGGATGTAGGCGGCATGTACCCAGGTTCCATGGGCCCATGTCGCGAGATCGCGCAGGAGGGGATTCGCATTCCGCCTGTGAAGCTGATGCACGCCGGCAAGATGGACGCGCAGGTGATGGCAATTCTATTGGCTAACGTGCGCACGCCCGCAGAGCGCGAAGGCGACCTGACTGCACAGATGGGTGCATGCCGCGTGGGCATCGAGCGTATGCGGGAGCTTGCCGCGCGCTTTGGCCCCACAGGCTCCAAAGACACCCGGCTCGATGCGGGTGTGCGCGCGCTTCTTGCAGGCTCGGAGAAGCAGATGCGCACCATGCTGGCCAGGCTCCCTGCCGGCGAATTTCGCGCCGAGGATTTTCTGGATGATGACGGCGTACATGCGGAGCCGATCGGCATTCGCGTAGCCGTGCGAATCGATCCGAAACGCGGCAAAGCCGAGGTCGATTTCACCGGCACGGACCCTCAGGCAGCAGGCAGTATTAACGCGGTCTATGCCATTACATGGTCAGCGGTCTTTTATGCCCTGCGATGCCTAATGGGCGCGCAGGGCCACGCAACAGCAGGCCTCATGCGGCCCGTTCGTGTCATCGCTCCTGAGGGAACCGTCGTCAACGCGCGGCCTCCCGCAGCTGTCGCGGGCGGGAATGTTGAAACGTCGCAACGGATCGTGGATGTAGTGCTGCGCGCGCTCGCGGCGGCATGCCCGGACCATGTTCCGGCAGCAAGCTACGGCACGATGAATAACCTGACCATCGGCGGCATCGATCCCAGAACAAATCTGCCCTTCACCTACTACGAAACCATCGCCGGCGGCCATGGCGGCTCGCCGCAAAGCACGGGAGCCAGCGGACATCATGCGCACATGACCAACTCGCTGAACACGCCGGTGGAAGCTCTTGAGTACGCCTATCCCTTTCGCGTCACGCGCTACTCGCTGCGGCGCGGATCAGGAGGCACCGGCAGTCATGCAGGCGGCGATGGAGTAGTACGCGAGATCGAATTACTTGGCGATGCGCAGGTCACGCTGCTGGCCGACCGGCGCACGATGCAGCCTTGGGGACTGAGTGGCGGTGAGTCCGGCGCAAGGGGAATCAGCCGGCTGCGAATCGAGTCGCCGGGCGGCGGCGGATGGGGCAAGCCACGCCAATAAGCCGCGCCTGCAGCGCAAAGCAAGTCGTGAAGCCGATCGTCCCCTTCGTTTATTTTTGGAACGGTGTGCTTACGCTTGCGCCTGCAACACGATTCGCCAGCGCATGAGCCACAACCGCGCGTGTCTCCGCAAGCTCCGCGTCCACCACCTGCAGCCGTGGCGGCCTCACTCTAGCGCTGCCCGCGCCCAACTCCTCCTGCACCTGCTTAATCAGCTGCACAAACTTCGGCACAGTATCCATGCGCAGCAGCGGCAGAAGCCAGCGGTAAAGTGCAAACGCCGCCTGTTTGTCGCCCTTCGCAGCCAGGTCAAAGACATCCACCGATTCACGCGGCAGCGCATTTACCACGCCTGCAACCCAGCCCAGAGCGCCTGCTTCGATGCCTTCCACAATCGCATCGTCCACGCCCATAAAAATCGCCAGCCGGTCGCCTGTGAGCGCACGAATCGCCGTCACACGCCGCACATCCGTCGAGGATTCCTTCACCGCAACAAGATTGGGAAACTCATCGGCCAGCTCAGCAATCTGTTCGGGAATAAAGTCCGTGCCGTAGGCCACCGGATTGTTGTACAGCATGCCTTGAAGCGGCGTGGCCTTCAGGATCGCAGCCACATGCGCCCGCATCTCGCGCCAGTCGCCCTTGTATACATAGGGCGGCAGAATCATCAGCCCCTGCGCGCCAACCCCCGCAGAAGCCTCTGCCATTTTCACTGCCTCTGCCGTCGAAAGCGCAGAGATGGCCGCCACTACGGGAATCGCAGGCGAAACCGCATCCACGACAGTCTTCACAATGGCGATCTTTTCATCAAAGGTCAGCGTTGCGGCTTCGCCAAGCGAGCCAAGACAGATGATGCCGGTGCAGCCATTCTCAATCAACCAGCGTGCGTGCCGCGCCACAAAGCCATGATCCACGCTGAGCTGCTCGTCAAATGCCGTCGTCATCGCCGGCATAACGCCCTTCCACTGCATAAGAAACCCTCTTTGCTTAGTTGTCGAATCGTGCAGGCAGATACGGCTCAATTGGAATTTCCAACTTGTGCCCCGTGAGCGCCGCTGCAATCAGCGCCGCCGTGCCGAGCGATGTCGTAATGCCCAGTCCCTCATGCCCGGTGGCGAGCCAAAGCGTCTCATCGTCCGGAACAGGGCCAATCAGTGGCAGCTTGTCCGGCGTAGCCGCGCGAAAGCCCACTCGGGTCGTCGCCATTTTCTTTGTGGCTAGTGCAGGTATGTACTGCGCCGCGCGCTTCAGCAGCGCCTCCACGATGCGCTTGTCTACGCCCGTATCCTCATTGTCATACTGACGTGAGGCGCCGATAAGGATCTGTCCGTTCGGTCTCGGCTGCACATTAAACACCACGGAATCGGACTCCGCGGCCTGCGTGCTCTTCAAATATCCAAGCTCGGCCACCTGGTGCCGCACAAGGTCCGGATATCTTTCCGTGAGGACCAGATGCCCTTTGCGCTTCCGGATCGGCAGGCCGGGATTAAGGTCTGTCGCCCATCCGCATGTGGCATTGACGAGTAGCGGCGCGGTCAGCCGCACGCCTTTATCAAGCACAGCTTCGCCTCTGCGGAGTGCGTTAATCTTGCAGCCCAAAAGCAGTTCAGCACCATGCGCCAGCGCCTGCGTCACCAGGTGCATCGCCACTGCTGGTGGATTGACAATCGCATCCTGCGGCACAAACATCCCGCCCGCAAGCCCGGCGCGAAGATTGGGCTCGTGCTCGGCCAGATTGCTGGGACTCAGCACAGTTGCAGGCACTCCGCGCTCGTTGTAGTAGGCGCTCTTCCGCTCCGCTTCTGCCAGCTCTTCATCATCGGCCGCCACCCAAACGGTGCCCAGAGGCTCATATTCCGCCTCCGCCGCAAGCGTCGGCGCAAGCTCCTGCCATAGACGTTGCGAGTAGCGCGTCAGGGCAAACTGCGCCTCGGAGTCGTCGAGAACCACAATGTGTCCCATACCCACGGAAGTGGTTTCGCTGCCGACTCCGCCGCGGTCCACAAGCGCCACGTGCATTCCCGCCCGTGCCAGACTTGCAGCGCACGCCGCTCCCACAATGCCAGCCCCCGCAACAATTGCGTCGAAATGATGGTTCATGCGCCAATCCCGTTCTGGAATGGATCTTCCGGGTCGAAAAGCAATGTAGCCTCTGCCGTTATATATGCGGAACCTGTAATGGAAGGATGCACCACATCGTTTTCCACACGCGCACGGCCTTCAAACACCGTGCCCAGGATCCCTTCCTGCCGCCACGCTTCACCTGGTGCAATCTTGCCATCGGCAATCAGGCACGCAAGTTTAGCGCTTGTTCCTGTTCCACACGGTGAGCGGTCGTACGCTTTTCCCGGGCAGAGTACGAAATTCCGGCTATGATTCTCCGTGTCCAGAGGTGGGGAAAATAATTCAATATGATCAATCTCTACATCATTCGCGCCTGTAATGCCTTGCGCCTTAAGCTGCGTGCGAATCTGCCACGTATACTCCGTTAGATGTTCTACATTCTCGAGCGCAAGCTCTTGCCCGTGATTTTGTGCGAGAAAAAACCAATTTCCTCCCCACGCCACATCGCCTGTCACTGCAATGCCGCCCGGCAGGCTCACGCGCGCGCCCATCTTATATCGATACGCAGGCACATTTTCCACCGTAACCGTATGTGCGTCTCTGAGATGTACCTGCACCACGCCCACTGGCGTCTGTAATCTATGCGTTCCCGCCGCAATGCGGCCAAGATATGCCAGCGTTACAGCCACGCCAATCGTCCCGTGGCCACACATGCCAAGATAGCCTGCATTGTTAAAGAACACAACTGCCGCCGCACAATCCGGCTCATCCGGTTCCAGCAGATAGGCGCCAACCAGCACGTCGGACCCCCGCGGCTCGCACAAAATCGCCCTCCGCAGATCGTCATGCTCGCGCTTCAGTCGCTCCACACGCTCGGCCAGGGTGCCTGCGCTCCTCCTAAAAACAGGCTCCGGCACTCCCGCCAGCACGCATCGCGTTGGCTCGCCCGCCGTGTGCGAGTCAATCACAGTCATCTTGCGAATGGATTTCTCGGTCTTCATAGCGGTTCGCTCAGGGATCGGTCAGTAAAGCACATATAGAATACAATCGGAACGCTCAAGCTCACTCAGCCATCGCTCCGCTAGTCTATTCAGTGCCGGCTTTTCACATAGGAGCAACCTGCAATGCGTCCCATCTCACGCCGCCATTTTATCGGGTCCTCGGCCGCGCTTGCGGCAGCCGCTGCCTTCACGCCTCGAAAGATTTTTGCGGCTTCGGACGCGGTCACGGAAACCATTCCCTGGAAGGCGCAGCCTTTTCCCATGTCGCAGGTGCGCCTGCTCTATGGCCCGTTTAAAGAGGCGCAGGAACGCAACCGCGTCTATCTTTTCATGCTGCCGAACGACCGCCTCTTGCATAACTTCCGTCTTACTGCCGGGCTTCCGTCCAATGCGCAATCCCTCGGCGGCTGGGAGCTGCCGAACAGCGAACTGCGGGGCCATCTTGCCGGCGGCCACTATCTTTCCGCCTGTGCACTGATGTTCGCCTCCACGTGGGATGAAGCACTGCGAGCCAAAGCGATCAATCTGGTGGAAGAGCTTGCCAAATGCCAGCAGCCCAACGGCTATCTCGGCGCATATCCTGAAAACTTTTACGATCGCCTCCGTCATTACAAGGAGGTCTGGGCGCCCTTCTATACCTACCACAAGATCCTCGCCGGCCACATTGACATGTATGTCCACTGCGGCAGCGACACTGCCCTCAAAACTGCCACGCGCATGGCCGACTGGGCCATCAACTGGATCGGACCGCTCTCCGACGAAGAACTTGCGCGCGTGCAGCTGGTCGAGCACGGCGGCATGAACGAAGCGCTCTTCAATCTCTACGCAATCACCGGCGAAAAGAAGTATCTCGACGGTGGCCTGCGTTTTGAACACAAGAAGTTCTTCGACCCGCTGGCCGCGCATCAGGACAATCTCGACGGCCTGCACTCCAACACCAACATTCCCAAGGTCATCGGCGCGGCGCGCGGTTATGAGCTCACCGGCAGTGAGCGCTATCACACCATTGCCGAGTATTTCTGGTCCACTGTCGTCGATCACCACACCTTCGCAGCCGGCGGCACCTCCAACGCCACCGAAGGCTGGAGTGCGCCCGACACCGCAGGCGCACATCTGGAAGCGGCTGGGCAGGAGTGCTGCTGCAGTTACAACATGCTCAAGCTCACGCGCCATCTCTTCGGCTGGAATCCTGAAGCGCGCCGCATGGATTACTACGAGCGTCTCCTGTGGAACGTCCGCATGGGCACGCAAAACCCCGAAGGAATGCTCATGTATTACGTGCCCACAGCCGCCGGCGCATGGAAGACTTTCGGCAGCCAGTTTGATTCCAACTGGTGCTGCACCGGCTCCGGCATCGAAGAGTACTCCAAGCTCATCGACACGCTCTACTTCCGCGATGCCGAAAGCATTTACGTGAATCACTTCGCTGCCTCTTACGTGGAGTGGCCGGAGAAGCATCTTCGCATCGAGCAACACACCTTCTTCCCCGAAGAAGAAAAAACGACTCTCGTACTTCACGCCACTCAGCCGACGGTATTCACCATGCGCTTGCGCAAGCCTGGCTGGGCAAACGATGCCCGCGTTACCGTCAACGGCCACGCCATCTCCTTCGCAACTGAAGCCGACGGTTACATCGCCCTCCAGCGCACGTGGCACGATGGCGATCGTGTTGAAATGACTTTGCCCATGAAACTGCGTGAGCTGTCTGTCCCCGGCAGCCCCGATCTTGCCGCAGTTGCTTACGGGCCGCTGACGCTCGCCGCAGCCATGGGACGCGATGGCCTGACGCGCTTGCTCATTGAAAACCACGAGGGCCCTGATATGAGCAAGCTGCCCGCACTCGCCATGCCGCGTATTCAGCGCAAGCCCGGCGAAATGTGGGTCGAGAAGGTCCCCGGAGCCGCGCTCGCCTTTGAAACGCGCGGACAGGCCGAATCGATTCGGCTCAAGCCGATGCATAAGGTACTAGACGAGCGTTACTCCACTTATTTCCAGATCGGCTGACAAGCTAAAAGGACAAAGATACAAATGTGTGCAATGCGGATGAAGCGCTTTTCAATGTTTGCGGCCTCGGTTGCGATCAGCTGCGCAGCGGTGGCGCAACAGAACGGCCAGAACGCGAATCAGGGCACAGGGCAGGGAACTGGACAAGCAGCAGGGCAAGCAACAGGACAAACGCAGACACAACCCGCCAAGCCGCAGCCGCGCATCCGGCCCAATGACGCGGGCGCGCCCATTCCCATCCGCGCAGATATGCTCCGTGGCGCCTACGGGCCATACCGCGAGAACAACAAGCTGCTCTACTACCACCTCGACATCCGCCTCGATCCGGAAAAGAAATACATCAGCGGCAAAAACACCATCCGCTTTCGTATGCTCAAAGCCGGCAATCGCATCCAGCTCGACCTGACGGACAAGCTGAACATCGACAAGATTCTCTTCGGCGACACGCCGCTTAAATATGAACGCGACGGCAGCGCCGTCTTCGTCAACTTCCCGTCTATGCTGCGCGTCGGGCAGGTTGTATCCATCGACCTCTACTACTCTGGCAATCCACCGGAGGTCGGGCGTTTTGGCGGCATCACCTTCAAAAAAGATTCTTCCGGCCACGACTGGATCAACACCGCCTGCGAGGGCGACGGCGCAAATGTCTGGTGGCCCAACAAGGATCAGTGGCGCGATGAAGGCGAAAGCATGGACCTGAGCGTCGCCATCCCCACTGGTCTAGTCGATGTTTCAAATGGCAAGTTCGTGAGCAAGACCGACCTGGGCGATGGCTATACACGCTGGGATTGGCATATCAGTTACGGCATCAATAACTACGATGTTTCGCTGAACATAGGCAACTATGTTCACTTTTCCGATAAGTTCGGCGACCTGCCGCTCGATTTCTACGTGCTTCCCGAAGATCTTGACAAAGCCAAAGCGCAATTCTCGCAGGCTAAAGGCATGATCGAAGCCTACACCCATTACTTCGGCGAGTATCCCTTCGCAAAAGACGGATATAAGCTGATCCAGGCTCCCTACACCGGCATGGAGCACCAGAGTGCCGTCACTTACGGTAATTTATTCAAGAATGGCTATTACGGCCGCGACTGGACCGGCGTAGGCATCAGTCCCAGGTTCGACTTCATCATCATTCACGAAAGCGGCCATGAGTGGTTCGGCAATAGCATCACCGCCGTGGATCCATCCGATATGTGGATTCACGAAGGCTGGGACACTTATCTCGAAAGCCTGTATGTCGAATACCGCTGGGGTAAGGCCGATGCTATCAAGTATCTAAGCGGCTACAGGCCTAAGATACATAATCTTCGCCCGATCATCGCTGAGCGCGGCGTCAACGCCGATCCCACGGAAGATCAGTACTTCAAAGGCGCGCTCATGCTAAACACGCTCCGCAGCGTGATCAATGATGATGCAAAATGGTTCGCGCTGATCAAAGGACTCTATCAGCACTTTAAGCATCAGCAAATCGAGACGGAAGATATCGTCGCCTACTTCAATCAGCATTCCGGCATGAATCTCACGCCCATCTTTAACCAGTACCTTCGCCGCGCACACATTCCACGGCTTGAGCTGCTCTTTGGCGAGTCCCCAAATCTGGTCATGTACAAATGGGACGCCGACGAAGACGACTTCGCCATGCCGATACGTGTAGGCACGCCCGATCACTGGCAGATCATTCATCCCACGACGAAATGGCAGTGGATGCAATCACCGCTCAGCAAGGATGACTTTCAGGTTGCGACTGATTTCTACTACGTGGACGTGAACAAACAATAGCTACTTCGCCGGGCAGCGGCATGCGCGATACGCATCCGCGCTCATATTCGTGAGCGCGCATGTGTACTGCGGCCAGACGAATGTCAGTTCCGCCGATTTGTCGCCTACAAAGTAATCGCGCAGATAGCTCCGGCTCTCGGCGGACTTCGCTCCAGTGTCCGCAGCAAATTCATCAGCCAGCGCCTCCACATCCGCAAGCGCAAAAGCCTGCCGATGGTAGACCTTTGCGTAGTCGTACTCTTCACTCCAATTCGTATCCACGCCCGTCTGGTTCGATCCAGCAATCACGCGGTAATCACGCAGCGTAGCCGTAGCCGGATCAACCGTCGCAATCGTGAACGCCGGATTATTTCCATTCACAGGCGAGATCGAAGGAACCATCTTCAGGGCAACAGGCTCGTCCTTCCCGTTGAGCGGAAACTGCTCAACCACGCGCATCTCATCCATGTGTGTATGCCCAAAGATCGCCAGCCGGATCACATCGCCATAGTTGTCCAGCGTATTGGCCAAATCATCTGACGAGAGAAACATCTCCGGATCCTTGCCTCCGCAGACATTCCGCATCCTGGAGATAGTCGTATAAGGGTCCACGCCTGGTGGAATGTGTCCCATCACCCATATCTTCTCGTGCTTCTGCCTCGCTTCATCCAGCTCGCTCTTGAGCCACGCAATCTGCGCCATAGCGCCGGAAGAATCCGTCTTCCCCCCGCAGGTCTGGTACTTCTTCGATTGAAAAATGTCATTCAAAATCAGCAGCAGCGTATGCTCAAAAGGCGCAGGCAGCGCAACACGGAAGTCGCCGCGCGCCGCAAAAGTTTCTTCCGCAGCCTTGCGCTCCGTCGCCGGCAGCTTCTCTGTAAAAACCTTGCTCGCCGCGGCAAGAAAGCTGCTGTTCGCATCGACCTTGTAGTCCCCGCAACTCGAATCATTATTGCCCAGCGCTGCATACACCGGCGTCGCTGGAAACTCCGTGCGGAACGAACTCAGCACATACTCCAGCGTCTTCACCACAAAGGCTTCATACTCCGCAGGCTTCGCATTCGGCATCGCTGCCATCCATTTGCAGGAGAACGCATGGGAAATCAGATCCCCACTGATGGTGACAAACTGCGCATCCGCAGCCCGCGCTCGCATAGCCTTCAGGCTCGAAGCCAACAACGTGTAGTTCGTATCCACGCCGCGCGCATTGCATGTCTGCTGCAATGCAGCAAACCGCTGCGCCTGATCCGCCGAGGGCGGCGCAGCCAGGATCGTCTTCCACTCGCTCGCCGGCGCGGCAGCAAGCTGCGGCACCTTTGCTGGATCCCAGAAAGGCTCAAAGTGTACATCGCTTACCAGCAGCGCTGTGACTCCAGCAGTTGCGGGTTCGGCAAACATCTCTCCGCAAAAAACAAGCGCAGCGGCCAAAAGGACAGTTAGCTTGAGCGAAGGCAGCAAACAACGGGCCATGCAAGGCTCTCCATGCGTGGAATTTTCTTTGGAAGCTGCTCAACGAGCAGTTACAGATTGAACAACTCGCGCAGATGACGCGTCTGCGAGCGGCTTACCGGAATCTCTGTCTGCTTTTTGTCGTTCATGCGAAGCTGGTAGCTCGATTTGAACCACGGAACCACCTCGCGTATGTGATTGATGTTCACCACAAAACCGCGATGCGCGCGCCAGAAAACCGCGGGATCAAGTTGTTCTAATAGCTCCTCGAGCGTGCGGCACTTCGATTGCCCTTCAAAATGCTGCGTCACCACATGAATCACGCCCTCGTCAATCGAGGCATAGCAGATCTCCGCCTGGTCCACCAGCAGCAGCCGGCTCTGCGCCTGCACAATCAGCTTGGCATGCTGCGCCGCGGCGCCCGGCCTGCCGCCCAGCAGCTTCAGCAGCGCGTCAATTTGCGATTGGGATTGCGACGGCGCGTGCGTCGCGGTACCTGCCTCCGGCCCGCCGGCCATGCGGCTCTTCACGCGCTCCACGGCCTGCTGTACTCGCGCTCGGTCAAACGGCTTTAGCAGATAATCGGCGGCGTTCACATCAAAGGCGCGCACCGCGTACTGGTCGTATGCCGTGGCAAAGACAATCTGTGGCAGCGGCTCCAGCTCCTCACCGGCATTTCCGGCAGCCTTCGCCGTGCCGCGCTCCGCCAGTTGCTTCAGCACTCCAAAGCCATCAAGCCCCGGCATCTGCACGTCCAGAAACACCAGGTCCGGGTGGTGCTCCTCAATCAGCTCAATCGCTTCAATGCCGTTGGCGCCCTGCGCCACAACATCCACGCCGCCCACTTGGTCGAGCAGATATTTCAGCTCGTCGCGAGCCAGTTGTTCATCATCGATGATGAGCGCGGAAAGTGCCATGCCAAGCACGATTGTAGAGGAAAAGCGCGCTCCAGGGCCGGTGCGCGCTCAGGGTCAATTGACGATTGACCCCGGAGCTCTGTTTTTAGCCCATCAAGTGCAGCCGCGCAGGCATGTGGTCCTCGGCCAGCTCGTGGCCGCAGCGCGTGCAGTACTGGTCTGTCGAGCGCACAGTGCGGAAGCAGTTGCCGCAGCTTGCCGTCAGCTGGTAGTTGCATTGCGGGCAAAAATGGAAGTCGCTCTGCGTAAACGTTCCGCACGCCGGGCAGGCCGAAACCAGCGGCTGCCGCAGCAGAAAGTACAGGACTGCGCCAATGCCGCCCGGCATCACAAAGCAGAGCACCATCCAGAAGCGCGCGCTCATCGCCCGGCGCGGCGCATCCTTGCTCACATAGCCAATCATCAGGAAGTAAATCGCCGCCAGCAGTCCCCATGACAGGTTGAAGTAGATACGGAAGCCCAGCGGCGGCGGGGCATGGTGGCGCGTGGCAGGCAGCACCATCCAGAAGTAGTACTCCACAACGGCAAATGCCACCACAGCCAGGCCTATCGACCAGGCTGGAATCAGACGTGCGTCATTATCGACTTGGATGGCTTCCGGGTTATGCATGGCAAAGGCCCTCCCGCAGACTCTCCCTGGAGCGTGACGGGAAGTTCGAGTGTGCTCCTATCTTACTGACGGGGCCGTCCTGTGGGAAGTTGCGGCTGCCGGGCTCCGAACGCAATATTGATCGCATTTTTTCCTCCCATACCACCGTCCCTGCATGTCTGGACCTACCTGCTAAGCGTTACAAACTGTCGCCCCAGATAAAAGCGGTACCCGCCTCCGGTGGAGATAAACTGCAGAGGAATCGGGTGTTTCATCGCGTCGTCTGTAGCCATCGGCGAAGTCAGCACATCGTGGCCGCCCACATCCGTCAGCACAAATTTGCCGCCCACAATCCCGGCCCCGTAAATGCCCGCCGGCAGCACCTGCCCGCCAAGCTTCACTGCCACTTCCGTAATGAAATACGCCTGATACTTCGCAGACACATCGCTCGAGTAGCCGCTCGTGTCCACCATTGCGGCCAGTACATTATAACCATCGCCAAACTTCACTCCGCTGGAGTTGCGAAGCTGCACCGGCGCGGACTGCCCCTTGTAATACACCGTAGCCGGCAGCAGCTTCTGCATGTCGGCAGGCTTAAGGACGGTGCCCGACTGGGCCGATGCCACAACAGCGACTGAAATCACCACCGCAGCGGCAAATGCGCGAAGTCTCGTGAAATGCATGGTCTTACCTCTATCAGGAATCATAATTCGTGAGGAGTATACCGCAGCAGCCGGCACTCCACTCGTAATCCTGCTCGCACCTCTCCAGGCTGCTTCTCAGGCTAGTTTTCCAGGCTCAGCACGTCGTAGTTGTAGTTGATCCACACCTTCTTGATCGGCGCCGGCGGCTTCGGTAGCGCAACCGTGTGTTCCAGCGTCGTGTTGCCATTCATCCGCACCGACCCCAATTCCGACACCTTGCCGTCCTGCAACTCCAGGTAAATCGGAACAATACTCCGGAAGTTATCCGGCACGCCAGACTGCACAAGCTTGATATGCAGGCTCACTCCTCCGTTGTCGGCCGTTGTCACCTGTGACTCAAAGTGATACACCGGCAGGTCCGTTCCATACACATACTGCCGGAAGAACCAGTCCATGGTGTGCGTCCCATCCATGTCCATCCCAGGCGTCATGTGCTTTTCCACAATCGCCTTGAAGTCCTCCGTCGTAGCGGCCTGCAGCCGATACGTGGCCACAAAGTCGTGCATCATCTCCCGGAATCGAGCATCGCCATCCGCCGGTTGCCACATCATCATGCGGAGCATGTGCAGAATGAATGCGCCCTTCGGATACACAAGATTCTGATAAACATTCCAGCCCGTCTTCTCTGTCGCCAGCCGGAAGCCCATCGTCACCGGCCCCACATCAATCGGCCGGAACCCTTGCGCGTTCTTCTCCGTAATCAGCTTGCGCTGCTGCTTCCAGAACTCGTGAAAGTCGTTGTTCTTCGCACGCGTGGCCTGCAGAAACATCGCAGCCGAGGCGTCGGCGAATCCTTCGCTCATCCACTGATCGCGGTAGCTCCGGAAGCCCACTGTCTGGCCCCACCACTGATGCGCCACCTCGTGCGCCGTCACCACCTTCCAGTACATGTCCTCCGGGTGCAGCCCCATAAAATGCTGCTGCGTCGAGTCCAGAAACCCGCAGATCGGCAGATACACCAGCATCGGCCAGCTCTGCCCGTAGTCGCACGCAAACTGCTGCGTCAGCGCCACCTTGGCATACGGAAGCGGCCCAAAGTAATTGGTATAAATCTGCGCCGCCGCTTCGCCCTCGCTCAGCTGCTGCGGCAGCATCCCCGGAGCATTAAAGTTCCCCAGGCCGGCGCTGCCCATGTTTTCAAACTCATCCGGCGGGGTCGTATTCGCATACGCGTCAATCGTCAGGTTGTCGCCCAGCTTGCCCGGCAACACGCCTTCTTTCATCGTGAACCGGCCAAGATTAAAGCCCACCACCGGCATCGGCACATCGGTCTTCCACTCAGAGGTTGTAATCCTTCCGTCAGTTGTTTCATTTACGCGTGTGCCCGTGGCAATCAGGTTCAATCCCTTCGGAACATGAAAAAGCATGTGATATGTTGCGTAGTCGCCCAGCCCGCGCGCCGCATTCGGATACCAGCTTTCGCGCGCCGTGGGGTAGTAGTTCGCGTTGCCCTCGTTCGTCACCACATCCTTGCCGCCATAGGTAATGCGAATGGAAACATCCTCGCCCTTCTTCAACGCATGCGGCAGAATCACGCCAAAATCCGCATCCTCTTCCTTCTTCTCCTGCACAAAATCCATTGCCTCGCCGCTCGCGCTAGCCACGTTGCTCACTCGCAGGCTCGGAAACAGCGACAGCCGCGCCGCCGCCACGCCATCCTGCTGCGCAACCACGTGCAGCGTCGCCATGCCGGTCAAAAACCCGCTCTTCTCAATTGTTGTGTCCAGATCCTCACGATCAATGCGATACGCGCCGCTGTCAGACCGGCTCCTCGCGTGGGCGTGTCCTTCGCCGGATGAAAACGCGCACAGATACGTTTCGCCCCAGTCATTCAGCGTCAGCAGTGAAACCTCTTCCGGAGCCACATGCCGAGCCCCGTCCGGGTCCACCGTAAAGATCAGGTGCGGATTTTTCTTCCCATGCATCGCGGCCATAAAGAATCCGCCATCAGCCGGGCTCAACACATCTTCGAGCAAGCGCAGGTCGATATTCTCAAACAGCTTCAGCCGCTGAAAGGCATGCAGTTCCATCGCACTCTGAATTAGCGGCTTGCTATCGCCGCCCTTGCCCGCACCCGCCTGATGCAACTCCGCAGCGGTCTTATCCGTAAAGCGCAGCACCGCCTGGTCAAAGTCCTCATCGAACTCCTCCGCATGGCTCAGAATGCGCAGATTGTGCCGCTCCTCCAGCGTCGGAGGCGTCAGATGCAGATGACCCTGCCCGCGAAACACCGCGCCCGTCACCTTGCCGTTCACCTCGCCATAAAACGAGATGTCGCCACTCTCAAATGTGAAAACCGCGGCATCACGCTTCAGCTCCAGGTGATGCACAGCAATCACTTCACCGCCGGGCAGCAGATTCCTGAGCTGCTGATAATAAGCATTGGAATTGGGTGGCCGCTGTGCACAGAGGGATGTGCTTCCCAGTACAGCGGCAAACAGAACAAGGCACAGAACCAACGGGCAACGAGAACGAAAATCCAGCAAGATACACCAGCACAAAAATTAGATTTGGAGGTGACATTATTATCCCCTCTCACCGTTCATTGCGCGAAGAAAAATTTGCCGTCCACTGCTGCCTGGTCCCCACACAAAGTCCGTCATCCTGACCGTAGCCGTTTTTCAGGCGGAGGGAAGGACCCGCTTTTGCTTTCCGCCCGTTCCACCCCAACACGCGGGTCCTCCAGGTCTCTATTTTGAGACCTGGGATAGCACTCCCGTTCACCGACCCGGACATCACGGCAAATACAAATCCACATACTCATTCACCGGCATCGCATCCAGCCGTTTCGTATCAAGCGAAGCCTCATGAATCCGCTCCTGCTGTGCAGCAGGGAAGCGCCGCGCCAGGTTCGTCCTGAACTTCTCCACCAGCAGCGGCAACCCAGCCTCGCGCCGCCGCCTGTGCCCAATGGGATACTCAACTGTTTGTTCCAGCAGGTCTCCATTTGCGAGAACGACCCGAAGCGCATTCGCAATCGACCGCTTTTCCGGATCGTGATAATCGCGCGTAAACTGCGGCTCCTCCACGCACGTAATCTTCTCGCGCAGCGCATCAATCCGCGCATTAGAGGCCACGCCATCCTCGTAATCCGCCGCAGTAAGCCGCCCAAAGATCAGCGGAATCGCCACCATGTACTGAATGCAATGGTCGCGATCCGCCGGATTCACCAGCGGTCCCTTCTTGTCGATAATCCGCAGGCAAGCCTCATGCGTGCGAATCGTGATGCTCTTGATCGCATCCGCCGTCAGCCCACGCTCATCAAGCTGCTTCCGCAGCGTCATCGCCGCCTCTACCGCCGTCTGCGAGTGAAACTCCGCCGGATAGCTGATCTTGAACAGCACATTCTCCATCACATACGTGCCATAAGGCCGCTGAAACTTGAACGGCTGCCCTTTGAAGCTCACATCGTAAAAGCCCCACGTCTTCGCCGTCAGCGCCGTGGGATAACCCATTTCTCCAGACTGGGCCATCAGCGCCAGCCGCACCGCGCGGCTCGTCGCATCGCCCGCCGCCCAGCTCTTCCGGCTTCCCGTATTCGGCGCATGGCGATACGTCCGCAAACTCTGCCCATCCACCCACGCCAGAGAAATCGCGTTAATCGTCTGCTCCCTCGTCAGCCCCAGCAGCCTGCTCACCACGGCAGTCGAAGCCACCTTCACCAGCACCACATGGTCCAGGCCAACTTTGTTGAATGAGTTCTCCAGCGCAATGCATCCCTGAATCTCATGCGCCTGGATCATCGCACCCAGCACATCGCGCATCGTCAGCGGCTGCTTCCCTTCAGCAATGTTCGTGCGCGAAATCCAATCCGCCACCGCCAGAATCCCACCCAGGTTGTCCGAAGGATGTCCCCACTCCGCCGCCAGCCAGGTGTCGTTAAAGTCCAGCCACCGAATCATCGCGCCAATATTGAAAGCCGCTTGCACCGGATCCAATTGATACGGCGTCCCCGGCACCCGAGCCCCATTCGGCACAACAGTGCCCGGCACAACCGGCCCCAGCAGCTTCGTACAGGCCGGATATTCGAGAGCCTCAAGCCCACATCCCAGCGTGTCAATCAAACAAGCCCGCGCAGTAGACCACGCCAGCTCGCTTTCAATCGAGTAATTCAGCGCGTAATCAGCAATATCAACAAGCACCTGATCCGGCGCAGGACGGTCATTCGAAATATGAGAGGACAAGTAAGACTCCTGATCTTAGGCAATATTTGGTCGATCGTCTTGGATAGGTTTTGTAACAGGGCACGACTTTAGTTGTGCCGAGAATGCGGCAAAAATAGCGGGCTTTAGCCCCTGAGGGAATCTCTTGCCTGAGGTTAGATCCGCTGCTCGATTGCCACAAACTCCAGATTTTCCGGACCCGTATAATTCGCACTCGGCCGAATAATCTTTCCATCCGCACGCTGCTCCATCACATGCGCGCCCCATCCCGCCGTCCGCGCAATCACAAACAGCGGTGTAAACAGATCAATCGGCACGCCCATTTCGTGATATGCGACCGCAGAAAACCAGTCGAGATTCGGAAACATGCGCTTCGTCTCATGCATCACCGCTTCAATCCGTTCCGCAACCGCATACAGCGTCATACCGCCGGCCTCATCTGAAAGTTCGCGCGCAATCCCCTTGATAATCTCGCTCCGCGGATCGCTGATCGTATACACCGGATGCCCGAAGCCGATAATCACCTCGCGCTCCGCCACCCGCCGCCGAATATCCGTCTCAGCCTCATCCGCAGATGCATAGCGCTCCTGAATCTCCAGCGCCACTTCATTCGCGCCGCCATGCTTCGGCCCCTTCAGCGCGCCAATCGCCCCCGTAATGCATGAATAGATATCCGATCCCGTCCCCGCAATCACCCGCGCCGTAAACGTCGAAGCGTTGAACTCATGCTCCGCATACAAAATCAGCGAGGCCTGCATCGCCGCCACCCACTCCGCGCTCGCAGGCTTGCCATGCAGCAGATGCAGCAGGTGCGCCGCAATCGAATCATCATCCGTCTCAATCGCAATCCGTTTGCCATGCCGCGCAAACTGCAGCCAGTAGCACAACATCGAAACCAGCTTCGAGAGCAGCCCATCGGCAATCGCCGTTGCGGCTGCCGCATTATGGTCCAGCCCCTCCGGCTCAACGCACCCCAGCACGGAAACACCCGTCCGCAACACATCCATCGGATGCGCCGTAGCAGGCAGCAGCTCCAGCGCCTTCAAAACCGCATCTGGAAGTCCGCGCGCCGCCTTCAACTCACTTTTGTAAGCAGCCAACTCCGCCGCCGTAGGCAGCTTGCCATGCAGCAGTAGATATGCCACCTCTTCGTACTCACAGTGCGCAGCCAGATCATGAATGTCGTACCCGCGATAATGCAGGTCGTTACCCGTATGGCCCACGGTACACAGTGCAGTGTTCCCGGCAGGCGTCCCAGACAGCGCCACAGATTTCTTCGGCTTAAATGTCGCAATTGCAGCTTCGCTCATCACACAACTCCCGAGAGCTTCACCGTATCGAACGCTGCGTACGGGTGTCTAGAGTCAGTCAATCGAAACTATTTCCGAGGCCGTCGGCTTCTTCCGATAATTTTTCTGAGTAGAAGCAGCACAACCCAGCAAAGAATGAAATGGAGGAATGCATTGATGAGTGCACCGGGAACTAATGAGCCAGTAACCGCCGCTACATAAAGCCCTGGAATGAGAAGAATTGTTAAGCCTGTCTGAGCGGTTGCAACCACAGCATTCTCGGAAAGCGCCGAAATCGGACCCGCAGCAAACGTCAAGCACCCAAACAATATTCCCCAGATCCCAGCAATGGAATATATCCGTCCGTAACTCAAGAAACGATGGTCTGTCTCGCTGGAATCAGGCTGGCTCATCCTACTTCGGGTCTCTTCCCCTTCGCAAACAACTCATCCAGCTTCTGCTCATACGCGTGATACCCAAGATATTTATAAAGATCCGCCCTCGACTGCATCGTCTCCACCACGTTCTTCTGCGTGCCCTCCGCGCGAATCGTCTCATACACCTTCAGCGCCGCGGCATTCATCGCCCGATACGCCCCGCAGCAATAGAGAACAATATCCACACCAGCCGCGCCCAACTCCTCACGCGTCCACAGCGGCGTCTGCCCAAACTCCGTAATATTCGCCAGCACCGGCACGCCCACAGCCTTGCGAAACTCCGTATACTGCCCCAGCTCCGTAACCGCCTCGGCAAAAATCATATCCGCACCCGCAGCCACATACGCCTGCGCCCGCGCAATCGCCGCAGCCAAGCCCTCACTCGCCAGCGCATCCGTCCGCGCCATAATCACAAACTGCGAATCCGTCTTCGCATCGACAGCAGACTTGACGCGATCCACCATCTCTTCCGCAGGCACAATCTCCTTGCCCGGCCGGTGTCCGCAGCGCTTCTGTCCCACCTGGTCTTCCATATGCACAGCAGCCGCGCCCGCTTTGATCATCTGCCGGATCGTCCGCGCAATGTTGAACGCCCCGCCCCAGCCCGTATCGATATCCACCAGCAGCGGCAGCGCGCTCGCATCCGTAATCCGCCGCACGTCGGTCAGCACATCCTCCATCGTGCTGATGCCCAGGTCCGGAATCCCCAGCGAATTCGCCGCCACGCCTCCACCCGAGAGATACAGCGCGCGAAAGCCCGCAGCCTCCGCCAGCTTCGCCGTGTAAGCATTGATGGCTCCAGCCACCTGCAGCGGTTTTTCTTCTTTCACAGCAGCGCGAAATCGCGCGCCGGGAGTGAGTGTAGAATTCGAGTCGGACATTGCTCGCCTTATATCGTGTCTGGGCGTCATCATAGCAGGATATTCGCTCGCGCTTAACATATGCACTTCCCGGCTACAGGGAGGGTCACATCAGAATTGCGGCGCCGAGGCGTATTCGCCTGCACGGCCAGTCCTCAACCTTCAACCAAGGAGCAAGAAATCCATGAAACGTCTTCTCTGTTGTCTCACCCTCTGTTGCGGCATCTTCGCCGCCGCCATGCCCGCCTCTGGGCAAGCTATGATGGCCGCCAAGCCCAAAGCTCCAGCCAGCCCGCCAGCCGCAGCTGTAAGTGTCATCGGCAACAAGTCTTTCTGGATTGCCTACTCTTCGCCAGGCGTCAAAGGCCGCGCAGGCAAGATCTTCACTGCGGATGGCCTCATCAAGACCGCCGGCGGCTCGCAATATCCCATCTGGCGCACCGGAGCCAACTCTGCCACCACCCTCATCGTTGACGGCAAAGTAAAGATAGGTGACATCACCGTGCCGTCAGGCGCCTACACGCTCTTCGCTGACATCTCTGACCAGAACAACTGGACGCTCATCATCAGCAAGAAGACCGGCCAGTGGGGCTTGTCCTACGACCCCGCCGATGACCTGGGCAAAACCAAATTCACCATGTCCGCACCGTCCTCCATGGTCGAAAACCTGAAGTGGGAAATCACCGACAAGGGCAACGGCATGGGCGCCATCACGCTGAGCTGGGAGAACCACACCGCCACCGTCGATGTCGACACGCACTAAACGTATCGCTGGGAACAAGGGCGGAAATTTACGCAAGTTTCCGCCCTGCCCGTAAAATAGATACAGAAGATTTTCCCTTCTCCGGAGCACCAAGTTGCCTTTGTATGCCTATCGCTGCACCCAGTGCGGTTACCAGTATGAAAAAATTCAGAAGTTCAACGCCGAGCCGGAGACCATCTGTCCCCAATGCGGTGGCCCGCTGGAGCGCCCGTTAACCGCGCCCGCCCTCCAGTTCAAGGGCGCAGGCTGGTACATCAACGACTACGCGCCCAAGCCCGCAGTCGGTAGCGCTGCTAAAACCGCTCCGGACAACGCCGCTAAGCCAGCCGGCGATTCCCCCGCAAAGACAGAATCCCCCAGCACTCCCGCGCCATCCGCGGCTCCGTCCAAGTCGGAGTGAAACAAAATAAGCTACCCCTCACGCGAGTTGTGCGGGAGGGGTAGCGTGGGTGGGTAAGCTCTGCGCTATAGACTCAGTTCGGCAGCAGTACCGCATCCACCACGTGGATAATGCCATTCGACTGGTAAACGTTGGGGATCGTTACAACCGCCATTCCGCCCTTCTCATCCTTCAGAACCACATGGCCGTCGTGGATCATGGCCCAGAGCATTCCTCCGCTCACGGTTTTCAGCTCCGCCTTGCCGTGGCCGTCTTGAATCATCTTCTTGAGATCATCCGCCGTGACCCTGCCCGCAACCACGTGATAGGTCAGGACCTTCGTCAGCATGTCCTTGTTTTCCGGCTTGAGCAGATTGTCCACGGTGCCCGCAGGCAGCTTGGCAAAGGCTTCATTGGTCGGCGCAAAGACTGTGAAGGGCCCTGGACCTTGCAGCGTGTCCACAAGACCGGCAGCCTTCACCGCGGTCACAAGAGTCGTATGGTCCTGTGAATTCATTGCGTTTTCAACGATGTTTTTGTTGGCGTACATGGCCGCGCCGCCAACCATTGGGTCCTGCTGACAGAATGCTGCGGTCGATACGGCCAGAATGAGCCCTGCTAGAACACTACGATAACGGGATTGCATGGAATTTCCTTTCCCGAGCAAAACTCGGTCTGCTTGTATATCGCGCGAGAAGGGAAATCGGATTTAAAAGAATGCGGATTGTATTAGGAGCTTCGCTGCGGAGGTTATCGCTTCCTGAGCCAGCCCGCGATCAGCGCCGCCGCCAGTAGCGCCGGGCACAGAATGCACACCCACAGGCTGAATTCGCTTGTCAGGTCGCCCATGTGCTCACCGGAAATCAACGTCTCGGCCGCCCACCACAACAGCGGCCCCACCACCAGCAGCACAATCAGAGTAGCCGCCAGCGCTAATGAGCGCACGCGCTTCCGGCCCGCTCTCTGATCATTCAGCACACCGGCAGAGGCCAGCACCACCCGCCGGGTTTTGTGCGCTACCTCGCGGTCGCGCTCGGCTGACATGTTTGCAGAGATCGAAGCGGCCAGTCCCTGCTCGGACTCCGGCCCCTTCGCTATCTGGTTCATCCCGCTGCCTCGCTGAAGTTATGGTCTTCCAGCTCCGGTCGAATTGCCGCCAGGCCCCGGTACAGACGGCTCTTAACCGTCGAAAGCGGCGCCCGCGTGATCGCGGCAATTTCCTGTAGTGAAAGCTCTTCATGGAAGCGTAACACCAGAACCTCGCGGTAGAGCATATCCACCTGCAGAAGCGCCTGCGAAACCCGTTCGCGGTCCTCGCTCGTCGCCATGCGGTCAAAGGGCGTAGGCTGCCCGTCCGTCAACTCAAAGCTCATCGGCCGGTCATCGTCCCCCGAGCCTTCAAAAAGCTCATCCAGGCTGGATAACGTGCGCTTGCGCCGGAAATCAATCACCAGGTTGCGCGCAATCGTAAAGAGCCACGTATCAAAGCGCGACTTGCCATTGAACTGATCGCCGCGCAGCAGCACCCGCATCCATACTTCCTGGAACAGGTCTTCGGCCAACTCGCGGTTTCCGGTCAGGTACACCAGGTAGCGCAGCAGCCGATGCTGGTACCGCACAATCAGCTCATCCAGCAGCCCTACCTCGCGGCGCTTCAACCCGCCGGCAATCGCCAGATTTTCCTGTCGTACAGCCTCCTGCTCAGCTGTGGCTGCGCTGCGGGTAAACACTGACTGAACTGTGGCAATGGCTCGCATCTGTGTGTATAGACGACAGGTTAATCGCTGGAGATGTATATTATTCCGTACTTTACAAAACTTTACGTACTCTTGTGCCTTCTCCGCGCCCGCTCAGCCACGGCCAGGGCCTCCTCAATCATCTGTTGCAGGCGCTTTTCCCGGCTCTCCGGCGTCCGGTAATAGAAGATCCCCAGCAGTTGCCGCCTGCGCTGCACAATCGTCATTGCCTTCCAACCCTGTTCCGCCAGCGGATGCCTCTGAAAGGCCATCTTTAGAATCGGCGGCGTCTCCACTTCACCCTCCATCGTCAGCATCAGCCGCTCCGCCATCTGCTCTGCCCGCCGCTCGCGTGTTTCCGCCGATTTCGCCTGCCCGATAAAATGCCCAATCCAGCTCCTGTCCGACTGGCTCAGCGATTTTTCGAACCACTTTCGCAGCTCCCGCTCGCCCTTGAGAATCCGCGCAAACTCATCCGGCAGAATCACCTGCCGTTGCTCAAAATCCGGCTCCAGGGTCACCTTTACCTCGTCCCCAGGCTTCACGCAGGCCTCGCGCTGCATCTTCTTGTAAACCACAATGCAGTCGCCGTCACCCTTGGCAATCGTCAGCAGCGAGGTGCGAAAGCCGACACCATTCAGCGTGCCTTTCACTCGTCGCCGTTTCATCTCCGGCCACGTATTCGCTGCGTCAAACGGCACGCGCACCACGGTCCAGTTCATGTAGTCCCTGACCAGTTCCAGCCGGGCGCGGAAGTTCTTTGCTTTTGGAGCAGCCATCGCAAGTAAAAGCAGTATGCAATTCCAACGCGCGAAAGACAATCTGCTCCGCAAAATAGCCTTTTACACTGGATACATGGAGATTCTCTACGGCGTCCATTCCGTTGAAGAGGCCTTAAAGGCCGGTCGCCGCCGTTTTGACCACGTCATCGTCGCCCGCGAGCGTCAGGACGTACGACTGGAACGCCTCGTCGCTGCCTGCCGTCAGGCTGGCGTCCGCGTCCGTCAGGAGTCGCGCGAGCAGCTTACCCAGGTCGCCGGCACCGCTGGCCATCAGGGCGTGGTCGCCCTGGTCCGCGCCGCTGAATTCCTATCGATCGAAGACTTATTTGAGCCGCAACAACCCGGCCAGCCTCGTCTCGTCCTCGCGCTTGACGGTGTCGAAGATCCACAGAACCTCGGCGCTCTGCTTCGCGTCGCGGATGGCGCAGGCGTCGATGGCGTCGTGCTCACCGAGCGTCGCTCCGCGCCAATCAGCCCCGTTGCCGTAAAAGCCAGCGCCGGCGCGGCCGAACACCTCCGCATCGCCCGCGTCGTCAACCTTGTCCGCGCTCTTGAAGAGCTCAAAGAGCAGAATCTCTGGATCATTGGTCTCGACGAACGCGGCGAATCCGATTACGACCAGTTCGACTTCACAGGCGATTGCGTCCTCGTTCTGGGCCGCGAAGGCGCAGGCCTGCACGATCTCGTCAAGCGCACCTGCGACCACATTCTCAGCATCCCCATGGCAGGCGGCGTCAGCTCGCTCAACGTCTCCGCCGCAGGCGCCGTCGTGCTCTATGAAGCCTCCCGTCAGCGCCGCGCAAAACTCCGCGCTGCTTCCGCACCGGCCTCCGCATCGTCCAAGCCTCAAAAGAAACAGAAGGGTCTCGGTTCGTAAATGAAGTTTTTCCCAGCAGCGGCGCAGTGTCTTCTCGTGCTCGCAGTCAGCGCAGCGCAAAACCCGCCGCAAGCCCCACAACCTCCCGCATCACCATCACAGCCCGCTTCGCAGCAGCCCGCTCAGCCAGCCCCCAGCGGCAAAGTCATCTTCTCCCGCTCCACCGACGAAAACGGCCAAACTACTACGGAAGCCTCGCCGGAAACAAAGCTCGCCAAAGCTCCCGTCTCTACGGACGAGGAACGCCAAGCCGTTACCTTCACCGCCTACGATCTCGATGTCCATCTGCGCCCCGCCGAACACCAGATCGCCGCACGCGCCCAGCTCACCGCCCGCAATGACGGCAAAACGCCCCTAGCCCGCATTCCGCTCGAAATCTCCTCCACGCTGAACTGGGAGCGCATCCGCGTAGCGGATAAAGATGCTGCCTTCGAGGTCGCCACGCTCAACTCCGATTCCGACCACACCGGCCAACTCCATGAGGCGGCCATCGCGCTCAGCTCCCCGCTCGCTCCCGGCGCAACCATCGCGCTCGATGTCACCTACTCCGGCATAATTGAGCCTTCCGCCCAGCGCCTCATCTCTGTCGGCGCTCCGGAAGACGCCGCTCTGCACTCTGACTGGGACCGCATCGACACCGAATTCACCGGCCTGCGCGGCTTCGGCAATGTCGCCTGGTATCCGATCTCCGCGCCGCCCGTCATCCTCGGCGATGGCTCGCGCCTCTTCGATGAGATCGGCGATCAGAAGTCCCGCATGGCCCCCGCGCGCTTCCATCTTCGCCTCACAGCCGAGTTTCCCCATGGCCAGGCGCCCACTATCGCGCTCATCAATGGCCATCCTGTCCCGCTCGCTGTCACAGACACAGAAACTTCAGGCATCGAAGTCTCCGGCGTAGCCACGGCAGAATCGCAGGCCGCACCGCTCGGCTTTGAAGCTCCCAGCCTCTTCGTCGCCATCCGCACGCTGCACCCCGGCGCAAACCTCACCGCATTCACCCGCGCTGAAGATGACGCCTGGGCCTCCTCATGGACACTGGCCGAGACGCCCGTGACGGCATTCCTTCAGCAGTGGCTTGGCGACAAGCCGCGCACGCAGCTCACCGTGCTCGACCTGCCCGATCCCAACGACGCACCCTACGAGACCGGCCCGCTGCTCGTCACAGCCATCAAAGACGCTGACCCGGAGCAGCTCAAATTCACGCTCGCTCACGCGCTCACGCATGTATGGCTCCAATCGCCGCAGGCCCCGCCCCAACAAGCATGGCTCTCGGAAGGCATCCCTTATTTCGTGGGCACCCTGTGGACCGAGCAGCAGTATGGCCGCGCCAGGGCCCTCGAAATGCTGGAAGGCGGCCGCTCAGCCCTTGCGCTCGCCGAGCCCGAAAGCCCCGGCCAAAGCCCCGGCCAACCGCTCAGTTCCGCTTCCACGCCGGCCTACTACCGCACCAAGGCGGCCTATGTCTTCTGGATGCTCCGCGACATCGCAGGAGACGATGCGCTCTCCGCCGCTCTGCGCACCGGCCCTCAGTCCGCCGCCGATTTTGAAGCAGCGCTCCAAAAATCCGCCAAGTCAGATCTGCACTGGTTCTTTGCCGATTGGGTCGATGCCGACCGCGGCCTTCCCGATCTTTCCATCGAAAGCCTCTTCACCAGCCCGCAGCAAGGCGATAACTGGCTCACCGCCGTCCACCTGTCCAACTCAGGCTATGCCGGCGTGGACGTCCCCGTCATCGTTCGCACAGACACCATCTCCATCACGCAGCGCGTGCAGATCCCCGCGCACGGTAAAACCATCGCACGCATTCCCATCCATGGGCGTCCCGTCGAAGTGCGCGTTAACGACGGCTCCGTTCCGGAGACCAATGCCACCGTGCACGTAACCAAAGTCGGCCCTGCAAGCACATCCGACTCCGCAAAGCCCTGACGCGTCTGAATCTCACTTGTATGGGATTGAAAGGGTACGGGCTTTAACTCTTACATACCTGTAACGCCGGGTGCCCATTCATCGAGCGCTTTTGCTCGATGGGTGGGATACCGCAAACCTTCGCTGAAAAATTCGTGGGCTTTGCCCCTGAAGAGAGCAAGCTACTGCTGCTGATCCTGCTTCTTCTGCTGATTCGCCTGCTGCCCCTCATCGATCTGCTGCGCGGTCTTCTTCTGGAACCTCTTCGCAATATCCCAGGCAAACTCCTGGAACTCCGAGCCGATAATACCCGTTGCTGTATTTACAAGTCCGTCGCCAAAGGTGTGCTCCAAGCCCTTCTGCTCCCGCGGATAGTAGAGGTTAGAGATTCCGCCCGCAATAATGTTGCCGATCACGTTCGAATAATTCGGCTCCCACCGGTCTGTGCCGTCATGCTTGCATCGCACCGCGGAGATCGCCGCATAGAATGCGCGATGGACGACATTTCCATGTCCCAGCCGGAAGTAACGCGGCTCCTGGTGCCATATACCAGGCAAAAAACCATTGCCGATCATGTTTCCCAGGAACGAATCCGCATACGCTGAGCCGGCACGCTTGAAATACCCCTGCACACCCCAACCGTATCCGTAGTAGTTATCCCCCAACTCCCGGTAGCCGCCAATCAACGCCTGCTGCGCAAAGGTAAACGGATCGATCGACCCGCGAAACGCGAGCTTCATCTTCTGTCCCTTGGTTAACGGGACCACATCTTGAGTAAACGAGGTGTTGAAGGACGGAATGATTCCGAAAGCGCGCTGTGACTCCTGCTTCTTGAGCTGCTGCTGCGCCTTATCGTACTGGCTCTGGTCCGCAGGTTGCTGTCCCGGCTGTTGAGACCCTGAACCCGATTGAGACCCGGCCTGAGAACTCGATTGACTTCCATTATTGCTAGGCGCAGGTTGCTGCTGCTGGAACAGTTCCAGCTCCGCCATCTGTGGCTGAGGCGCATCCGGCAGCTCAGTGGCGGGGGCGTTCTCCTGAACATGCGGAGGACTCTGCGCAATAACGCCAGCCGCAGACAGAATCACCGCGCCGAAACATATCGCCCGAAGGAAATACTGCATTCATCACCAGAAAAGCCGGACCGGGACCGTCTCCAGTGTGCGGCGGGAGTAGGGAGTCCCGGCAGCCGACGGAAGAACAGGCCAGCCTCTCCGGAACGAATCACCCGTCTCTTGAGGTTAACCCACAAGTTATAAAAAGATTGTTTTAGCCGTTAGTTCGTTTTCCTTGAGCCCGGCGTCAGCCGCCGCAGCACAAACTCCTGCAGCACCGTGCTCAGTCCCCGCTCAGCTGTGCCAATCGCAAGATTCGTGAAAACCAGGCCGACACCGCGGTTCGACGGCGGATAGTACAGATTCGACAACCCGGCCGAAATCAAATCTCCGCCAATCGTCGAATAATTCGGCTGCAGTTTCCCGTTATCCCCTTTGCAGATAAACGGGTAAGCCAGCGCATGCTTCAGCCGCGAGCTCGTCGTTCCCGTCCCCTGGTAGTAGTAGCGCGGATCCTGGTGCAGTAGCGCCGGTAGAATTGCTCCGCCAAACATGATATCCGTAAACCCATCCGCGTATCTGGCTCCAACCCGCTCTCCAAATCCCCCCCAGCCCTGCGGATAATTCGGCGAATCCGAAGCCTGATCTACAGTACCCAGGAACGCCGCGGCTGCAAAGCTCACCGGGTCTACAGCCACCCTGAAAGCCAGTTTGAACTTCAACTTGGCCGGCAGCGGCACAGCATTCTGTGCGTCATACACCACGTAGAAATTCGGAATAAACCCCAGAACGCGCTGCTTCTCTGCCACCTGTATCTGTTCGGTCGCAATCTGCAGATTGTCGCCGTATACCGTCACGGAAGTAGAAGCTTCTGACAGCTTCAATTGGATTCCCGTCACCGTGGCAAACTCGCCCGGCTTGACAACCATCTCCTGGGATTTCCAGTCCGCAAAGTCCTTGCCACGAATCGTCACATGGTAAGACACTCCCGGCCTTACCCCGGCAAACTGAAAGAATCCGTTATCGTCACTGTCAACCGAGCGCTGATCCGTAATCGTGCCATCATCCAGCACCACCGTGGCGCCCACCACCACGTCGCCGTATGTATCCACAACCGTGCCTGTGATATGCCCGGGCTGCGCATCTGGAGCCGCCGGCGTCGCCTGTGCCTGCCCCGTCTGTTGCGGCGCTGCCGGTTGCTGCACCTCAACGGGAGCCGTGGCAGGCGGAGCAGAATCCACCTGCTGCGCTGACATCGCCGCCTCAAAACTCAGAATAAAAAAGACAAAAAAGGCTGCGGCAGTCCAGGTTCTTAAGAAAGTACGATTCCAGTACATCATTCCACCAAATCAAAGATTGCCAGTCAGGAATGGCTTGTAAGAAGAAAGACACACACCTTAAAGGCTTTACGCACCTCATCTCCTTTTCGCATATGCAAAAAGGGCGAAGATCCTACTCAGGCGTAACCTCCTGATTAGACGTTTCTCCGCCCTTGCCGCTCCATTTTTTTCGTCGTTTTAACCTACAGCTGTCTGTCGCTCCTTTATCTCCTTTAGCAGCAACTCCACCCGGTCTTCGCTCTCCAGCGCCCGGAACCGCTCTTCCAGTGATTCCTGCTCCAGCACCTCGCTCGCCGCCTCGCTCTCAGCCGAGCGCGCATGCACCTTGCTCTGCATCCGCTCCACGGCGTGAGCCTTGTCGACACCCGCCACCCGCCGCGCCTCTGCGGCACGTCCCACAGCCTTTGCCCGCCTGTGTTCGGCCACCAGCATCTCCGCCCGCGCCCGGGTCTCGCTCAGCTTCTGCTCCAGCTTGCACAGCGCCTGCCGCAAATGGTCCGCCTCCTGCCGCTGCTCCACCACCTGCATCGCAAACCCCTTCTCCAGCGCTTCATGGCTCAGCGAGCGCTCCAGGGCCGCCCTCGCCATGTCATCCTGCCCTTTGCCCACGGCAAGCTCCGCCTTCCGCCGCCAGTCCGCGGTCTCGCGCTCCTGCTCGCCGCGCTTCTTTTCCAGCAGATGCTGATCCGCAATCGCAATCGCCACCTGCGTCTTCAGCTGCATCAGCTGGTTCTCCATGTCCAGAACAATCTGCTTCAGCAGCTTCTCCGGATCCTCCGCTTTGTCGACAAGCTCATTGAGATTGGCGCGCAACAACGTTCCCACTCTTTCAAGTAACGACATAAAAACCTCCTCGGCTACTCGCTCGTCCTGTTACTCGTTCCTCTTGCTACTTGCTCTTCTCCTGAGGCTGCACCGGCTCATCCACTGTCTTCACCAGCGGAATCCCGTTGTTGCCGCTCGGAATGTAAATCGTTGTGTGATTCGGGCTGTTCGCCATCTGTTCTTGAGCCTGAATCGCCTCATGCTGCAGATACCGGTCCGTCAGCGTCGCATTGATAATCTGCTGGGATTTCGCAATGCCTTCTGCGTCCACAATGCGGATCTGAGCCTTCTGCCGCTCCACCTGCACAAGCTGCTCCGTTTGCTGAATCAGCAGCTCGTTCACCTGGATCTTGTTGGCCTCATTCGCGCGCGTCTGGTAGCGGCCGTACACCGGGCCACCCCAAAGCACCAGCCCCAGCACCATCAAGCCGCCAATCGCAACTACCCAAAAACCACGCGCTAAACTCTTTCCCATTTCGTTTCCAGTAACCATAATGTCCTCGTCGATCCCATCCATGTTGCCTACGCAACATTCGTTCTGAACTCTGTCGATTCAGCCTCAGCTTCCAGCTCCATACATTGAGAGCTGAAAGCTGACTGCTGATAGCCAATAGTTAGCTCTTCGTCTCACCATTCGCAGGCTTGTCCTTCATCGCCTTCACGTTCGACATCAACTGCTTGATGTCCATCCCGCTCAGCGCCTCAAACAGTGCCGGAACCTGCGCCGCAATCTTCGTCATGTCTCCGGTGATCTTGTGCACGCCGGCATCTCCGTCGTTTCCAGTGGACACAATCGTGATCTTGTCCACCTTGCTCAGCGGCTCCGCCATTGCGCGAACCACATCGGCCATGTTGGTCAATAGCTTGTCCACAACAGCCGCCTGGTTCCATCCCTGGTAAGCCTCAGCCTTCACCGTCATTGCCTTCGCTTCGGCCTCGCCCTTCTGAAAGATGATCGAAGCCTCAGCCTCGCCCTGCGTGCGAATCGCAGCGGCGCGGCCTTCTGCTTCGGCGGTCAAACGATTCTTCTCCGCGGCAGCCATCGTCTCAATCCGCTGACGGCTGATCTCGGCTTCCTTCAGCACCGTGGCAATCAGTTCCTTCTCATGGCGCGCAATTTCCGCTTCCTGCACCTTGATCTGGCCCTCCTTCTCCACCTGCTGCACCTTCACCTGTTCAGCCGTCACCTGCTGCTGCATAATGTTCGTCTGAATCTCATAAGCCTTATCCGCCTGCGCCTCCTGCCTGCGGCTCTGCTCCGTGTACTCGGCCTTCTTGATATCCAGGTCGCGCTGCGCCTCAGCCTGCCGTGTCTGTGAAGCCGTCTCCGCAATCACGCGGTCCTGGTCAGCCTGCGCCTTGGCTACCGCGGCTTCGCGTGTCGCCGTGGCCCGCAGAATGGCGGTATCGCGCTCAGCTTCGGCGGTCGCCATCTCCGCATCGCGCTTAATCCGAGCAATATCCGGCCGGCCCATATTCGAGATGTACTCGTTCTTGTCGCGAACCTCCTTGATCGTGAACGAAATCACCTCCAGCCCCATCTTGCTCATGTCGTCCGCGCACGTCCCGCGCATCCGATCGCCCACCATCTCCGGCTCTTTCACAATCTGCTCAACGGTCAACTGACCAATAATCCCGCGCAGATGCCCCTCCATCACCAGGCGAATCAATCCCTCGCGCTGCTGCGGAGCCTTCGACAAGAACTGTTCTGCGGCAGTAAGAATCGAAGACTGATCGCTCCGCACCTTGATCTGCGCAACAGCTTCCACCGTCACAGCCACGCCTTGCTTTGTATAAAGGTCCTGCTGCGGAGCCACATCAAAGCTCATCAGCTCAAGGCTCAGTTCCCGGCAGTTCTCCACCATCGGAAAGATCACCGTGCCATGTCCCTTGATCACGCGCGGTCCGCGAAAGCCATACACAATCAGAGCCTCATTCGGGCCGGCCTTGCGATACATCCGCGCCAGAATTCCGATAAGAAGAATCAATGCCAGGACTGACAGTCCAGAAATCAACACAATTTGGTTCATCATTGCATTCCCAGTCCCTTCAACCAGGAAAACGACTTTGTTAAAGGTTCACGTCACATGCCAGGTACAACCACAGTAATCAGGCCTCCTGAGTTACTGTCTGGCGCCGTTGCGTTTACGCGGATAGAGCTTAGCAAGCAGTCCGGCCAGAAAAATCACCACCAGAACGCCCATGTCAGCGAAAATTACCGCGGTGTTGCTCATTGCAGTCCTCAATTTCGGTTGCGGCTAGCGCACGCTCTCGTCCCAGCGGCGAACATACGCAATGCCTTTTTCATACCGCACCACAAAGACCTCTTCCTGTTTTGGAATCGGTAGTCCATCCTCGGAGCGCGCCGGTGCCGAGCGCAGCGCTCCCATTTGCTGGTAAATAATCTCCCCCGTTCCGCCCGTCTGAATCACAGCGGAAACCTTTCCCACCGCTCCAACAACCGCGGTCTCATCGGCAGTCAACTCGCGCTCATGCGGCAGCAGCACGCGTGTCAGAAAGACAAAGACAATCGCTCCTCCTGCTACGCCGCACACCGCCGCCAGCGCCAGCACCACCCCGGCCACAAATCCCCCATACTTCGTCAGCAAATATCCCGAAGCGCCAAACCAGCAGAGAAAAATCATTGCGCTGAAGCCGTTCCACCACGGAACCTTCATCTGCGCCGCGCTCGAAACTCCGTGCGCTGCTCCCGCCACGCTGTGCGGAATATGCACGTGCACATGCCCACCAAAATGCAGATGCCCCATCCCGCCCAGCAGCGCCACCACGCTCAGCATCAACCCAGCCACAAAACAAATCAGGTAAAACATTTCCCAGTTCATAACCACTCCCGACTATTCAAAAGGTCGTCATCCTGACCGTAGCCGTTTTTCAGGCGGAGGGAAGGACCCGCTTTTGTCTTTCTTTCCGTTCCACCACGGCAAGGGGTGCCCCATCCATGCGCAGTTTTTCGCGCATGGGTGGGATAGCACGAACCCTCGCCGTACCTCGTTCTTAGCCCCTTACTCCCTCAGTCCCTTTATTCCCCGGCTTTCTGAGCACCTCAGAAAGCCTATCCACCAACCCCGGCGTCTCAATCACCGCCTCCAGCAGCATCAAACACTCCCGCGTATTCTCATGCTTTGCCAGCGTCAGCAGCGCGCACCGCAAATCCGGATCTCTCCGGAACCGTTCCGCGCCACCCACCAGCCACAGATCCAGCTTGTCCTCCACATCCCGCAGTGGGCTCTCAAGCTCCGTCGAATAACCCTCGGGATCATCCACCAGGTAGCCCGGATGCACCTTGAAAAATGTGGAAAGAGTCTGTCGGCTGGTATTGGTCAGATGGGGCCGCGCTCCGCTTTCAATCTGGGAAAGGTAGCTCTGGCTGATCTTGGAGCCGGTCTCGGCCTCAATGGCCCTTGCCAGCTCCATCTGGCTCATTGCGCGGTCCAGGCCTCTCAAACTGCCTTCCACCTCGCGCAGGTATCGAATTTTGTCGCCGAGCGTCATAACGTTTCTTAAAACCATCCCGCGATTAGGAGTCTTACGAAACGGCCTATCGCAATCCGTAATAACTCTATTGCGAATTGCAATAAACGTCAAGAGGTACGATGCAAATATTTTTCAAAGCCTGTGGAAAACTTTGCATAAGATTATGGCCCTTTGTGGCAGACTCATAAGCAGCAGAAAAAGAAGGCCCGGTCCATCAGGACCGAGCCTTCTTTTTCCAGCCGCAAACATCGCAAAAAAGATGCAGTAAATGTGTATTTTCGCCGCATTTTGGCCGCAAATTCGCAGCCTATTTTTTCCTGTAAGTCTATCAATAAAAATGATTTATACGCAATTTAAATGAAAATACTGATTTTTCTGTATAAATTCTGTATTTCTGTATTTCTGTACCGATGCTACGGGGGGACATTCCAAAGCATCGCCCAGGGGCATCAGGCCTGGGCCCCGGAAAGGCCGTCTGACCCTTCGCCGGATTTTCATTCGCCTCACTCGCATGGCGCGGAGTAAATTGATCGCTGCTGTTATTTCCCTGGATTCAGAAGGAGCACGAAAACCATGCCTAACCCGGTTGTTCACTTTGAAATCATGGGCAAAGACAAACCCGCCCTCGAAACCTTCTACAAGGCAGCCTTTGACTGGCAGCTCCAGCCTGTCATGGATGAATACTCCATGATCTTCCCCGGCTCAGGCCCCGCCGGTGGCATCGGCACCTCGCCCAATGTCGACCACTACGTCAGCTTTTACGTCGAAGTCCCCAGCGTCGCCGCTCACCTTGAGAAAATCGAGTCCCTCGGCGGCAAAAAGCTCATGGGCCCCATGCAGGTTCCCAACGGCCCCGTCATCGGCATGTTCAACGACCCCGCCGGCAACATGGTCGGCATCTGCGAGCCCTTTACGCCACCAGGCATGTAGTATTTTCTGCAATTCAGTCGGGTGCCGGGTGCCCCATTCATCGAGCGCTTTTGCTCGATGGGTGGGATACCTTAAAAGCTCGCTCTCCCACAGAAGGGCTAAAAGCTGCTTTCACGCTGCTGCAAAATCAATAAACCCGCGTGCCGGATTCGTCCCAACCAGCTTCACCTTCACGCGGTCGCCCACATCCAGGCCTTTGGCCCCATGTATCAGCATGCCTTCCACGTGCGGATCAAGCGCCCGCACAAAGGTTCCATGCTGGTTTACGCCGGTGATAATGCCGTCAAAGATCTGCCCGATCCGCGGATGTAGCACCACCGCCGCAATGCGTTTCTGCATATCGCGCTCCACGTGCCGCGCCGCGTCTTCCATCTCCGTGCACCGAGTCGCAATCGCACCGAGCTGCTCTTCGGAGTAAGGCTTCGCCTCACCGCCAACCAGAGCCTTAAGAATCCGCTGCGCCACCATGTCGGGAAACCGCCGGTTCGGCGCCGTCGAATGCGTATAGTCCTGCACCGCCAGGCCAAAGTGTCCCGGCGCTTCAACTCCGGGCCGCACCAGCACGTACTCGCCCGGCCCCATCAGCTTCACCACGGAAAGCGAGAGGTCCGGAAACCGCTCCGGATCAGCCTTTTTTCTCTCCAGCAAAAACTCATTCAGCGCCTTCGAATCCGGCTCCGCGGGCAGCGTCGTTCCCAGCCCTTCGGCAAGCTGCACAATTCTGTCCCACCGCTTCGGCACCCGCACCACGCGCCGAATCGATGCCACCTTCGCATCCTCAAAGTGCCGCGCCATCACGCCGTTGGCCGCCACCATGAACTCTTCAATCAGGCTTGTCGCGCGGTTCTTCTCCTGCCGCGCAATATCGGTCGGCTGGTCTCCCTGCATCACCGGCCGCGTCTCCATCGATTCAAGGTCCAGCGCCCCATGCTGAAACCGCGCACCCACCATCCGCCGCGCCGCCTCATCCTGCAGCTTCAGCTGAGCGGCCAAATCCGCATTCGCAGCCACCTTCGCTGGAGCCTGCCCGGTACCCTCAAGCCACGCGCCAACACTCGGGTAAGCAAGTTGCGCCCGGTTCCGCACCAGCGCCCGATAAGCCTTACCGTCGCTAGCCGCGCCGCTGGCGTCGACGCAATACTCAATCACAATCGCCGCGCGATCCTCATTCTCATTGAGCGACGTCGCACCCTCCGAAAGCTCCGCCGGCAGCATCGGAAACACCTTCACGCCGGTATACACCGAAGTCGTCTCACTCTGCGCATGCTTGTCGATCACGGAACCGAGATGCACCCGCGCATCCACATCCGCAACGCCAACCAGCACACGAATCCGCCCGTCCGGACCTTCATCGGCCAGCTTCTCCGCCCACTCAATCTGATCCAGATCCTTGGAGGTGTCATTGTCGATTGACGACCACAGCAGCGAACGAAGGTCCTTCGGTCCTTCGGGCAGGCGATCATCAGAGAGAATCGCCGCCAGCTCCTTGTCCGTTCCTTGCGGGAAATCCGGCTGAAATCCATGTTCCAGCATTGCCGCATGCGCCGCGGCCACAAGATTAAAGTGCACAGGCTGACCTGAACTCATCTATTCAACTCCGGTTCGCAACTCGCAGCCTATCACTTCACACCATGGCTCATGGATTTTCCTGATCCCTGACCCCTGATCTCTGATCGCTGTCTTTAATCCGTCGACGGAATCACGTTGACCGTCAGGTACACGCTGTGGCTCACCACCGCGTTATCTATATAAGCCGTAGCCGTCAAAGTCACCGTTGTCGTGCCAAGCGGAGTTCCCGCACCGTTCGAACCTTTATTAGTACTGTTGCACCCCACGCCGGCACCGCACAGTCCAGCCAGCAGTAGAACCAGCGCCCCAAATCGCCGCAACCGTCGCGCCCTGCGTCCCACTGGCGCAAGCAATACAACCAGCGCCAGAGCCATCCCGCCGCCCGCGCGCAGCCACATCGGACCATTGCCGCGGTGTGCCGAGCTGCTCGATGGCCCGCCAGTTTTATACGTCTGCACCGTGAAGGTGACCGTCCCCGTAGGCGTCACCTGCACCGGATTCGGCGTACACGTCATATCGTCCTGCGGCAGCACATTGCACGTCACCTGGATCTGGCTGGTGTAGCCCGCCAGTCCCGCAACAATAAAGGCCGCTTGCCCCGAATCTCCTTTGGGAATCGTCAGGCTCGCCGGAGGCGTCACCGGAGCGATCGTGAAATCCTGTACCGTCACCGTCACAGCACTCGATGTTCCCGGCGCAAAATACGAATCTCCCACATAAACAGCCGTGATCGTGTCCTGTCCCGCAGGCAGCGTCGCAATGGTGAAAGTAGCCGTCGAGCTGTTCCCAAGCGCAATCATCAGCGTGCCGGTGCCAATCACTGTAGTGCCGTTGTAGAAGGTGACTTTGCCGGTGGGATTTTGTTCGTACGTCGCAGGCGGCGCGGTAGTCGGCGTCACCGTAGCTGTAAAGTTGATAGCCTGCCCCGGACCGGCAACCGTCGGCGCCGCTGTGAGCGTCACCGTATCCGGCAGCAGCGCAGCCGTCAGGCTCACAGCATTTGAGGTGCTGCCCGCATAATTCGTATCGCCGGAGTAAACCGCCGTGACCAGGTGCGATTTGGTGGTGTCGAGCATGAGGTTCGACAGCGTAGCGCTGTAAGAACTCACCTGCTGCGTTCCCAGCAGCGTCGCTCCGTCATAGAAACTGACGGTTCCAGTCGGCGCAATCGATGTCGAGACACCAGCGGCAGCATTGACAACAGCCGTCAGAGCTACCGGAATACCCACCTGCAGTGTGGTCGGAGCAGCAGTCAGCGTTGTGGTTGAGGCAAATTTTGAAACGGTAATGGTCACAGCAGGCGAGGTCGAAGACACGTAATTGTCATCGCCGTTGTACACCGCCTGCAGAGCGTGTGAGCCTGCGGCAGGAGCCGTAATACTGAACGATGCTGCGGTAACACTGCCCGCGGTTGCAAGTGCTGCTGTCCCCGTTGCCTTGCCGTCCACATTCAGCGTAACCGCGCCTGTTGGATTGTCCTCGCCAATCGGTGGCGTACCAACCGTGACAGGCACAGAAACCGCAAGGCTTGCGCCTCCAACGGGAGTCGTCGTCGCTGGCGTCACGGTAAGCGATGTGGAGCTCTTTTCCATCGTCACCACAACCTGCTGCGAATCCTTCGCGGCGTAACTGGAATCGCCGGAATAGCTCGCGATCACATTGTTGCCGCCAACCGCTAGTCCGGAGGTTACGGCCAGAATCGAAGTTCCCGTGCCGTCCAGCTGCACCGGACTGCCCGTAAGCTGCGCGCCGGTTGTCGCATTGGTAAATGTGACGCTCCCAGTCGGCGTGGCTCCGCCGGTGTTCGAGATCACCACGCACGTGAAGGTGACCTTTGCGGAAGGATTGTACGTATCGTTGGCTACCGTGGGGCTAAAGGTAAGCGAAACAGTAGTGTCGCCCGTGCCGTTAGCGTCAGGATTTTGGGCAAAGCTGCTGCTCGTCGCCGCCATCCAGGCGAAGGCAAGCAATGCAGCCATCCATCCCAAGCTCTTTCTCAGTGCCATTCTCTGCTCTGGTGCGCCTGACGGTTGCAACAGGTTCTATTGTCGGGTGAAAAGCCCTTTGATGCTTATCACTTTCGTGGATCAGTGCTAGCTGGCACTGATTGTAGCGTGGCTGCCCACAATGCGAACTTCATCGTCAAACAGTTATCATTAGAAGGGAGCTTTTTCCAACAATGATTCGTCGTCTTGCCCTCTTTGCTCTTGTTCCGCTTTCGTGCTCTGCCGTATTTGCCCAATCTCCGGCCGCGCCGGCAACCCCGCAGATAGTCGGCGTCGCATCCGCCGCTGGTCCGGAGCTGATCGAGTTCCAGAAGGTCGAAGACTCGTGGTCTGCCTCCATCAACAGCCGCGATCAGTATGGTTTGGAACTGGTGCTCTCGCCCCTATACGTCGATATTGCCGCCAGTGGCGACGTAACCACTCGCAACCAGCAACTGGCGCAGATCATCAACGCTGAAGACAAAACGATGCACCTTGACCAGCATGCCATCACCGTTCGCACGCTCGGCGATGTGGCCGTGGTGAACGGTACTTACACGCTGCATCACAAGGGCGCAACCGGACCCGTGGACGAAAAAGGCATCTTTACCCACGTCTTCCAGCGCGTACACAACAGCTGGCTCTGCATCAACGCCCAGCGCACAGTGCTACGGGAAGATGGGCCGCCAACCAAAACCAAGAAGAAAACAGACGCGGAGCTGCCCTTCCACATTCCCATCTTCAGCAAGAACTAGCCGGGAAGGCTGGCCTCTTTAGGTCGCCGAGCTCCCTGCACCCTAATCGACACGTGCACCAGGCTCAGCGCCGCGGGCGTCACACCCGGAATCCTGCTGGCCTGCCCAATGGTGCCAGGCCGTACACGCTCCAGCTTTTCCTGCATCTCCCGTGAGAGGCCGCTGATAATGCGGTACTCCAGCCACGCGGGAATCTGCACGCCCTCCGCCGCCTTGAGCTTCTCGATCGACTTGCGTTGCTGGTCCAGATACCCGGCAAACTTGATCTCCGTCTCAACAGCCCGCGCCTCATTGCGGAAGACCGCGCGCTCGACTGGATCCTGCTCCGGCAATTCCGCGCCGAAGGCGCCACTGCCTGGACGGCCAGTCCACTGCACAGCAAGCAGCACCGGCTCAATTTTCACCTCAGGACGCTTCAATAATTGTGCCCAGGTCTGCCCCGCCACAGAGGTCAAACCCTCAAGCCCCGCCGCGCGCAGTCCCGCTTCATCTGCCTTCTTCGCCGTCAGCAGCTTTTCCAGTGCCGTCATCCGGGCCTGCTTCTGCTCAAACTCCGCCCACGCCGCATCGCCAATCAAGCCCAGCTTGCGCCCATACGGTGTCAGACGCCGGTCCGCGTTGTCGATTCGCAGATGCAGTCGAAATTCCGCCCTTGAAGTGAACATTCGATACGGCTCGTTGGTTCCCTTCGAAATCAGGTCGTCGATCAGGATGCCGGTATAACCCTCCGTCCGGTCCATAGTGAAAGGCGGCTCGCCCTTCACCCGAAGCGCTGCATTGATGCCCGCCATTAGCCCCTGGCACGCAGCCTCTTCATACCCACTCGTTCCATTGATCTGGCCGGCCAGGTAAAGGCCCTCCATGCTTTTCACACACAGGGCACGGTCCAGCTCCGTTGCGTCCACGCTGTCGTATTCGATGGCATAGCCAGGCCGCAGCATCTCCGCCTCATCCAGTCCAGGAATCGACCGCACGATCTGCCACTGCACCTCCATCGGCAGGGAAGTGGACATGCCATTGACGTACACCTCATGCGTGTTGAGGCCCTCGGGCTCAAGGAAGAACTGGTGCTGTGTCTTGTCCGGAAACTTGACGACCTTGTCTTCGATCGATGGGCAATACCGCGGCCCAACACCCTCGATCTGGCCTGAATACATCGCGGAGCGATGTACGTTCTCGCGAATCACCCGCAGTGTCTCCGGCGTGGTGAAGGCAATATGGCAGCTCACCTGCGGCTGCACAATCTTCTTTGTACGGAAGCTGAAGGGCGTCGGCTCAGCATCCCCCGGCTGTTCCTCAAACATCTCCCACTTGATCGTCCGCCCATCCAACCGCGGAGGCGTTCCGGTCTTCAGCCGCGTCGTTCGCAACCCAAGCCGCCGCAATGCCTCACCCAGCAACACGGACGCTGGTTCACCGGAACGCCCCGCCGGATAGCGCTCCTCGCCGCAGTGAATCAGCCCATTCAGGAACGTCCCGGTCGTGATAATCGTCGCCCCAGCCAAAAGCTGCCTTCCATCCCGCAGCTTCAACCCCAGCACGCGGCGGTGTCCCTCGTCCCTCGTCCCTTGTCCCTCTTCCAGCACCAGATCGACGACTTCAGCCTGCCGGATATGCAGCCCCGCCTGGCCCTCCAGCACCTCACGCATCTTCACGCGGTACAGCGCCTTATCGCACTGAGCCCTCGGACTCCAGACCGCAGGCCCGCGCGATGTATTCAGCAGCCGGAACTGGATGCCGACGGCGTCAGCGACCTCGCCCATAATGCCGCCCAGGGCGTCCACCTCGCGCACCAGGTGCCCCTTCGCTATGCCGCCGATGGCCGGATTGCAGCTCATCTGCGCAATGAGGTCGAGGTTCATCGTAATCAGCGCCGTTTTCAGCCCCATCCGGGCAGCCGCCATCGCCGCCTCGCAACCAGCGTGACCCGCGCCCACTACGGCAATGTCGTAACGCTCCGTAAAAACCATTCACTTTTATTCTAGCGGCGATTACATTTTCATGAGCGGCATACTCAGCCGCCAACATGAGCAATAGTCACGATCTCCATCTCTCATACGGAGGAACCGACTGATTATGTTCGCAACCCGGCTTAGGCAACCTCAATCTTCCCAGCGCTCTGGAGCGTATGCAAATCCGATTGCGCGCGAAGAGACACCGCACGCGGCCCGCGTGCAGCCTGCCTGGAACTTCGGCGGCATCTCGATTTTCGGTGAGAAAACCAGTTCCGATCGCAACAACGAAGAGGACATGCGCGTCGACGGGCCGCAAAAAGGAGAGACGGACCAGCACGGATCCGGTTCTGGAAGCGGATCTGGATCGGGCTCAGGGGCAGGTTCCGGCTCAGGCTCAGGCTCTGGATCGGTGGCCAGTGCGGCGGCCACGCCTGTGGCCGTTCGCAATGGCCCGCACCACACGCCTATCGACGATCCAGACAACGTTGGTATGGCGATTGCCATCACGCTTACCTCATCGACAGGAAAAGACGAGGATATGAGTGTTGTTCAGGATAGTGAGCAGGTTAGCGAATCTAACAATCACACGGGGAGCTGTAAAGACCTTCCAGCAAGCCACTCCAACAATAGTGACTTCATGACCGGTTTTCCAATTCCAGACGATCAGCATGGAACCCCTCGCAGCAAGGTGCTCGACCGCGCCGACAACCATGGCGGCGATGGATCCTATGATCGCGCTCAACTCGACATCTTTAAGGGCGCGTCGGGTGGCACGCCCCATGTAATTCCTCACTCCGGCTACGTCGTTCGCAGAAGCATCATCACAGGCGCGGGGAAAAGCATCGTTCTGCGCACGGAGAAATCCCCAAAGGCTGCCACGATAAACAGCTTTTCCACCGAAGCCGGTCCTTCGGCGGCACAGCATGAGGATGTCACGGTCAGGGCGGCGACACGCGCCCCCGGTGGTGGAGGAAGCGGATCAGGCAGTGGCTCAGGTGGCGGATCGGGCACTAGAACGGGCAGCGGCTCAGGACACTGATCTGTGCCGCAGGAACTCCCGCATGAATCTTCTTCGCTACCCCATGCTGCGGTTGTGAGCGGAATGAGGACTGGAAAAATCTCCGCCCCCGGAATACCATCCTCGCAATGCACGCCAAAATCCCGCTTCAGGGAGGCCACTCGTCGCATGGGTTCAACACACTGCAATTGGGAGCAACAATCTGCTCCTCCCGTTTCCCCCGTCGCTCAATCTCCGGAAGAACTCAAGGAAGAATCTCGCAATATTCGCCGCCTGCAGATGGTGGTCAACATGGTCGCGCAGGTCATCGCGCAGGATGCTTCGATCTCTGTTGAGCAAGCCTCGGAGATGGTGGCAGATACACGCCGTCTCGCTCTGGGAATGTTTCCAGACAAGGAGCTGGCCTTCAACCTGATCTTCTGGCCAAGGCTGCAGCGGCTGATGCGCGAGCGCTACCGGATGCAATAAACCTATTTATTGTCCATCGCAGTGAGCTGGAAGGTAATAGTGCCCCAGAAGAGACGCGCCCGCATTTGGACGGGCAGATGCCGGTCGTCATCTGTGTACCAGATCCAAATGTTGCCGCGATTTTTTACTACTCCGGCGTCTGCTGTGGGCTGCACGCGCAGAGTCTTGAACGTCCCTAGCGGCGTCTTGATCTGCTCGCGGCCCTCTACTTTGAGCGTCACCGGCACTGTATGCATTGCGTCTACAACTGGAACCACAAAGCTTTGGCCCACCTCCATCGGCTGCGAGGCGGCGTAAAAGACGCCAGTCAACAGGTCCGTCAGGCAGCCAGTGATGGGCTGCTCAATGTGCTTGGTCTGCCCGGTGACCAGGTTTTTTTCGTCCAGCACAGACTTCGTAGCGCCGTAGTCCAGTCGCAGGGTGGAATTGACCTGACGGCGACCCTCCACTGTCTGCTTGTCGAACTCATAGGTGCAGCCCTTGGCGCGGTCGAAGCTCGACTGGAACTTGTCGGTGACGTGGAAGAGAAGGTTGATGGCGCCTGCCGTGTCAGCGGTGGCGGAGATCTTCTCGCGGTCGCCCGCCGCTTCAAAGTGAAGGACCGCAGTCCCGGCAGGGAAAACACGCCAGTCTACGGAGTAAGTCAGGGTCTGTTTTTGTGGAAAGCTGAAACCGGGCCGAGGTGCTGGAAGTGCGGCAGTCTGCTGCCCGAAGAGGGGAGCGGCAAGCGCAAAAACACACAAAAAACAGGCTGGAACCCTTGTATACTTCGTCACCGGCGCTTTTCAGGCTCCTTAACAAATTTCACGTGGTCATTGGACGATTGCCGCACGGAATCGTTCATGGCCGCCCGCGCAAAAGCTCACTCATAACCGGCCGGAGGAGGACCAGGCTCAAATACAAACAGATTGCTCCCAAAAGAGCATTGTACTCGCGGTGTTTAAGGTAGAGTGCCAGAGAAAAGCTGCCTCGTTCGCCTTCTTGGGGAGCGCGTACCAAAGTGATACGCGGAATCAAACGAGGAACTTGCCGGCAGTAAGCGTCAAAGCCCGGAAATGTGGCTCGGAGAAATCGCTCTTCGGAGATGATAACTGGGACATAAATGGCTACAAACATAATGGTTAGCGCCAAAGCTACGGCCCAACTCTCGAGCGCTACGGCAAAGCCTGCTGCAATCAGGATTGAACCGAGGTAGAGCGGATTTCGCACCCATGCGTAGGGCCCCGTGATGGTAAGCTCTTGATTTTTCTTCACGTACCCCGAGGCGTAACCGCGCAGCCATAGGCCCGGAATCACAAGCGCCAGGCTCCAGGTCACAGCTCTCGGATCCGGTTCACGCCGCCATAGCTCGAAGAGATAAAGCGCAGCCGTGGCAAAACCCAGTGGCACGCGAATCCTCCGCGCAATGCGCTGCCAGCGAGCAATCCAGTCGTTTCCGGTTGTTTTATTCCCGCTCATCGCACTGCCTCCCCATCGCGAACTCCGCCCCGCAGTTCGTCGGCGGCTTGTAGCACTTCCGCCGGCTGAATCGTGAGCAATCCGGCCTCTGGCTCCGCGCGCCGGGTATGGTCGCGGCGGCTTTCCGCACTTCGCAGCACCCGAAATCGAGCCCAGCCACGTGCGCCGAAGGGCCCGTTCCGCGCCGGATCCGTGGGGCCAAAGATGCCCACGACCGGCTTACCAAGGGCACAGGCTAAATGAAGCGGGCCGGTATCGCCTGCAATGGCAAGACTTACCCGCCGCGTGAGTGCAATCAGCTGGCTGAGCGAGCAGGTTGCGGGCAGAGCTGCGCCGCCGGATTGCGTGCGAATGGCTTCGGCAAGCTCTTCTTCACCCGGTCCTGCATTCACCACCACGGAGAAGCCGCGCTCGACCAGTCCGCGCGCCACCGCCGCATAGCGCTCTACCGGCCAGCGTTTGGCGCCCCAGCCAGCCCCGGGATTGAGAAGGGCAATCGGTTGAACAGCGTAATCCGAGCTCCTGCGCGAGCCCGCAGCAGGTTTCACGCCGAGCAACGTGTCGCACCAGAATTCCGCCTCCGGATCGACAGGCAGGAGCGGCAGAATCGGTTGCAGGGCGTCACCAGCTACAGCGGAGGCCACTTCTACATCCTGCTCAATGACATGCACCCCGCAAGTCTCCACCCGCTCGGTAAAGAGCCACTTTGCTGCGGGTTCACGCGGAATAGCCTCGCCAATAACCCGACGGCATCCAGCCAGACGCCCAATCATTGCCGAGCGGATCGCGCCCTGAAAATCGAGAACTGCATCGTAGCGGCTGGCAAGCAGACTGCGTCGTAAACTGCTGATCTTACGGATCGTGTTTCTGCTCAATGGACTGCGTGCCCATGCCTTCACCGCCGCGGGATGGATGTTGTCCACCAGCGGCTGATCCGGTCCTCGGTCGAATCGTGCCCCGGATTCCGATATAGGCCGTGCAGTTAGAAGAGGCGCCCAGGCCGGTTCCACCACCCAGTCGATCTGCCAACCCGGATGCGCCTGGCGAAGAGCCGTAACCGCGGGAAGGGCGTGAAGAATGTCCCCCATGGCGCCCAGACGAACCACGAGTAGACGAAACTGGGACTGCGTACGCAAGTTTCCATTTTCTCATAGGGAGCGATCTGCTTCGCCGCTCTGAATCTTGCCAATCAGCCAGTCGATCGCTGCCGATTCGTTCTCGATCTCGGTTCGCAGAGGGACGCTTTTCAGTGACAGGCCGTTGGCCATTTTGCCAAGTCGAACAGCATCTTTTTCCGTGGTGAGCAGGGTGGACGCCCTGGTGCTCTCTAGAGCAGCCCGCAGCTTCTGGAGATCGCTTTGCGCGTAAGCATGGTGATCCGGGAAGGGAATTCGTTCGGCAAGTTGCACTCCTGCGGCTTCGAGCCCCGCGAAGAACTGCTCCGGACGCGCAATGCCGCAGAATGCGACGACTGGCCCATCCACACCAGGCACATCCATGCGGCGATGCAGCTTCCAGATGGGCTTATCCCAGCCCCCTCTTTGCAGCTCGGCTTCCAGTGCGAGTTCATCGGCAGGAATTGCTACCACATCGGCTCGCTTGATCGCGTTTCGTTCTTCCCGCAAATTGCCGGCCGGCAAAAGTCGATCCCGCCAATCATGCTCGTCGAGCAGCAAAATGTCCACATTCCGGTAAAGCTGGCGATGCTGAAAGCCGTCATCGAGAAGATGCACCGCAGGGCCATCCGGCGTCTGTTCAGACTCTGCCAGTAATCCTGCCTCATACCGCTCCGCATCCACGTACACCGGCACGCCGGCCTCTCGTGCAATCAACATCGGCTCATCCCCAAAGTGCTGCGCACTGCCTTGTTGTTGGACGAGCGCAGTGTCTCTGTCAGCGCGCCCATATCCTCGGGAAAGTACGTCCACATGGAAGCCTCTGGCCGTCAGCGCTCGCGCGAGAGCAATTGTCAGCGGAGTCTTGCCCGTACCGCCTGTCGAGAGATTTCCAATGCTAACAACAGGCCATTCCAGTTCCCATTCCACCTCACGCCCGGATGCCAGCCTCCGCTCGCGCAGGGCCAGGCCTAGCTTGTAGAGCGGCACAAACGGGGCAAGCCATGCACGCGTGAACTGATTCATGAGTCTCTCCCCAGAAGCGTGCGAATCGCTTCAACGCTGCGGGCGGTCGCTCCAGCTTGCCGCTCAAAGACCTCACGGGCGCGTGCGCCTAAGGCTTCCGCAGCGACGCGGTTGTTCACGAGATCGATCAAAGCATCGGCAAAAGCCTCTTTGCCGGCGATCCGGATGGCATTGTGGGTGCGCAGGTCGTCTACCATCGCGCGGAAGTTTTCATAGTTCGGTCCCATCACAATCGGCACTCCAAACTGCGCTGGCTCCAGGGGGTTATGTCCGCCGGCGGCGACGAGGCTGCCACCGACAAAGGCGATGGATGCCAGAGAGTAGACCGAAGCCAACTCTCCGATCGTATCCAGAAGAATAATCTGACCCGCCTGCAATGTCTCAGAAAACGGGCCATTCCAGGTAGAACGTCGTATCCAGTTATGGCCTGAAGCATCAAGCAGGGCGGCAACCGTCCCGAATCGCTCCGGATGACGCGGAGCAAGGAGGAGAGCGAGATTGGGATCGGCGGCCAGCAGTTTCGGCCAAACTTCAAGGAGAGCGGTTTCCTCGCCCTCGAGCGTGCTGCCCGCGATGAGGAAGCGCAGATTTGTCCCGCGGGCCTTTAACTCGTTTGTCGCCTTTGATTCTCCGCTGGAGCGCACGTCAAACTTCAGGTTTCCCGCCACCGAGACCCGCTCCGGTGTACAGCCAATCGTCTTGAGCCGCTCCGCGTCGAGTTCGCTCTGAGCCGATACCAAGGTGAGCTGCGCAAGAAACGGCTTCCATAGGCTGCGGAGCGCTCGATACCGCGGCCAGGAGCGGTCAGAGATGCGCGCATTTACGACCGCGACCGGAATTCCGCGCCGGAAGCAGCCATTAAGCAGATTCGGCCAAAACTCGGTCTCGGCCAGAATCAGGAGTTTTGGCTGGATAGCGTTGAGGTATGCCCGGACGGCCCAGGGTAGATCGAGCGGACAGTAGAAGACGCGATCAGGGCCGAAGCGTTCGCGCGCGAGAGCCTGTCCGGTCCGGGTTGTGGTTGAAATCAGCAGCCTATGGTTCGGAAACGCGGCGTCAAGTTCTTTGACCAAGCGTGAGACTGCCAGCACCTCCCCCACCGAGACCGCGTGCAGCCAGATCACAGGCTTACCAGCCAGGCGAAGCCCGTGCGGAATACTCCCAAGCCTTTGTCGGATGCCTTCGCGGTACTTCGCCGTCGTGGCAATCTGCCATAGCCACCACGGCAGACCAAGGATGAGCACAGCAAGCAAGGCGAGGTTGTAGAAAAATAGAATCATCCGCTACGAATTTCGCCTTCTTTCGGTCTAATCCATCAAATGATACAGTCGATGGCGATGAGAGTTGCGCGCTTGTTTTCGTTGCTTGCCCTGGTTTCGGTGCTGTGGTTCTCTCCTGCGGTTGAGGCGAATGATCATGCGCAGCCGCCGGTGCAGCCCGCTACTACCTTTGCCGCCGTGGAGGTTCATGCGGACGAGAAGGTTGCCATTGCCGCTGAGCCGTACGACACCAAAGAGAAAGAGGCGCTCTTTCGCGTGGATTACCTGGCCCACGGTGTGATGCCGGTGCGGCTGATCGTGACCAACAACGGCGACAAGCCAATTTCTTTGCGCGACGCACGCATTCTCTTTGAGACGGCGGGCGGGGATCGCATCCAGACGGCGGAGCCTGAGGACGTGGAACGGCTGATGACGCGCAAGGAGCGTGAAGGCGGAAAAGTTCCGATGCCTGGCCCTATCCCCTCCATCAAGCTCAAACCGAAGGCCAGTAACAAGGACATTGAGGCGGACTTCAACACGTTTGAGTATGGAGCACTTGTTGTCGAGGCGCACACCACGCGCGCCGGATTTCTCTTTTACGACGTGTCGCAGCTTGACCATCCGCTGAAAAACGCCAAGCTCTATCTGTACAAGTTACGGAATGCCGAAGGCGACGAGCTGTTTTATTTCGAGATTCCTTTCGACAAGTATTTGCAGTCGAAGTCCAGCCAGATGAACTGAGCTGATATGCCAGGGGATGTTAGGATGCACTCGTCGTAGTGTGTTTACTTTGGCAGTTGGAGTTGAGTTTGGCTCGTAAACCGGATTATGGCATTGATGCTCCGGGCGTGATCCGGAATATGTTCATCGCAGGGGCTCTTTTTCTCGTTGTCGCGCTGGTCTTTCCGAAGGTGACCATCGGTCCTCTCGTGTTTCTGCTTATACCGGGCTTTTTCTGGCCTGCCGGATGGTTTTTCCTGACAGGCATCTTGATGCTGATCTATGCGCTGGCCGGAAAATTCCGCCATCGCGAACGGATGCTGGCCAAGGTGTCATGGAATAGTTCTGAGCAGGTGTTGGATGTAGGCACGGGGCGTGGGTTGTTGCTCATCGGCGCGGCCAAGCGCCTGACAAGCGGACATGCGACGGGCATTGACATATGGAACGCGGAGGACCTTTCGGGCAACGGGCCAGAAGGATTGAAGGCGAATATCGCCATGGAAGGCGTGGGCGAGCACACGACTATTCTGAGCGAGGATGCGCAGAAGGTGAGTTTTGCTGATGGGACGTTCGATGTGGTTCTCTCGAATCTCTGCCTGCACAATATCTACAACAAGCCGGGTAGGGCGAAGGCCTGCAGCGAGATTGTGCGCGTGCTCAAGCCAGGTGGAGTGGCCGTGATCTCCGACTACAAGCATGTGAGAGAGTACGCGAGCGAATTTACGAAGAACGGACTGCGCGTGGAGTTGTGCTCTCTGGACTGGACCGGAACTTTTCCGCCGTTGCGGATGCTGGTGGCGCGGAAGACGGCTTGAGCAGTGCTATTCGTAATAGGTAGCGGAGGTGGTGTCCGTTTCCCAGATGGTGCAGTCCTTGACGCGCACGCGGCCCGATGTCATTTCGTGGAGCTGATCGCTGGTCTGATCGTAGAAGTAGCGGGCGAGGTTCTCGGCTGAGGGGTTGATCTCTGTGAACGGCTCCAGGTCATTCAGCATCTGGTGGTCGATGCGGTCGATGACCGGACGCATGACGTGTTTGAGCTGCTTGAAGTCGAGGAGAAGGCCGGTCTGGTCAAGCTCTTTGCCGATCAGCGTGACGCGCACCTTGTAATTGTGTCCGTGAGGGTTTTCGCAGCGGCCGTGGTAGTTGCGGAGATAGTGGCCGGAGGAAAAACCCGCGTCTACTGTGACTTCGTACATGATTCGTCTTAAACTCGCGGGAAAGGGTCCCTGCTTTGATTTTAGTAGTTCTTGCCGCGGCGTTTCTGTCGTGCGGTCAGGCGGGCTTCTTCGCTGCGGCGGTCTACTTGTTCAAAGAGGTGGCTCATAGTGCCGATGAGTGCTGAGGCCAGGCCGGCGAGCATCAGCAGGAGGGCGACGGTGCGCCATAGAGAGCCGTTGGCCGGCAGCCCCGGCTGAAAACCGGAGGGAATGAGCGACATGCCGCCCGCGATCAGCGCGAAGAAGGCAAGAACTGCGGCAAGGATGTAGAAGTTGCGGGACATGGCTCAGCTTCAATTTTACGCGGCGCGAATAAGCGAGACCGAGTCGATGATGTCTACGCTAGCTGCGAGGAATTCAGATTCCATGCGGGCGACTGAGCCATTGAGGTCGATGGCTCGGCAGGCGTCGCGAAGGATGGCGGCGGGCAGGCCGAGACGGCGGGCGTCGAGTGCGGAGAAGCCGACGCAGTAGTCATAGGCCAGGCCGGCGAGAAAGATGCGGGTGAGGCCGCGTTCGCGGAGATAGCCTGCTAGGCCGGTGGGTGTGGAGCGATCGTTCTCGAAGAAGGCGGAGTAAGAGTCGATCTCCGGGCGGAAGCCTTTGCGGAGGATCAGTTCCGCTTGCGTTAGCTTGAGGTCGGGGTGGAACTCCGCGCCGGGGCTGCCCTGGATGCAGTGGTCCGGCCAGAGGGTTTGCGGGCCGTAGCTCAGTTCGATCTGCTCGAAGGGATGCTTGCCGGGATGTGCTGAGGCGAAGGACTTGTGGCTGGGCGTGTGCCAGTCCTGCGTGAGGATCACGTGATCGAAGAGCGGGGCGATGCGCTGGATGATCGGGACGACTTCATCGCCGCCGGTGACGGCGAGCGCTCCGCCGGGGCAGAAATCGTTCTGGACGTCGATAACGAGGAGTGCGTCGGTGGGTGTGATCTTCATGGCTCTGGTTCCTGCTCGAAGAACCGTTCTACGTCGCGTATTTCGGTGGTGACGCGGTAGGGCGGCAGGGATTGCAGGAAGGTCTGGCCGTAGCGTTGGCGGCGGATGCGCGGGTCGAGGAGAACCAGCACACCGCGATCTTCCAGCGAGCGGATGAGACGGCCGAAGCCTTGCTTGAGGGTGAGGACAGCTTCGGGAACCTGGTAGTCGAAGAAGGGTTTGCCGCCGGCTTCTTCGATGGCTTTCATGCGGGCCTGGACGACAGGGTCGTTGGGAACGGCGAAGGGCAGCCGGTCGACGATGACGCAGCTGAGCGCTTCGCCCTGCACGTCTACACCCTGCCAGAAGCTGGAGGTGCCGAAGAGGACGGCGTTGGGCGTCATGCGGAACTCGTCTAGCAAAGCGTGGCGCGGAGCGGTGCCGTGGAGCAGGATTGGGTAATCGAGCACGGGCAGGAGGCGCTCGTAGAGGTCTCGCATCTGGCTGTAGCTGGTGAAGAGGCAGAAGGCGCGGCCTTTGGTGATGTCGAGGATGCGGCGGATGCAGTCGGCGGCCATGGCGGGGAAGTCGGGATCGCGCGGGTCGGGCATCTCGGGCGGGAGATAGAGTACGGCCTGCTCACCGTATTTAAAGTGCGAGGGAATGACGAGTTCGCGCGCGCCTTCGAGGCCGAGTCTTTTCTCCAAGTGCTGAAAGCCGCCTTGGACGGTGAGCGTGGCCGAGGTGAGGACGACTGTGGGGATTGCTTCGAAGACCAGTTCGCGGAGGAGTTCAGAGACATCGATGGGTGTGGCCTGGACGAAGGTGGCACGGTTGCCTGTGTTGCGGCCGCCGGAGGCGCGGCGTTCGAGCCAGTAGACGAGGTTCGAGGCGTCGGACTCCATGACGAATTCGAGCTCGCCACGGAGGCGGGCGATGCGCTTGCGGAGGCCGGGGACTTCATCGGCTTTGACGCCTTCGAGGTCGGCTTCCATGCGCTGGAGGGTGGCGCGGACGCTGAGGTAGAGGTCACCGGAGGTTTCGAGGAATTCTTCGCGCTGGGCGAAGGGCTGGCGTCCGTCGCCGATGGGCAGAGCGGAGAAGAAGAGCCGGGCGCGGTCGCGGAGCTGCTGGGTTACGCCAACGAGATTGCCTGCGCCTTCTTTGCCGCGGAGCTGCACATCGAGATCGCGGGCCAGCTCTTCGAAGCGGATGTTTGAGACGGAGAGGCCGAAGTAGCTGGAGGCAATTTCTTCGAGCTCGTGGGCTTCGTCGAAGATCACTGCGGCGGCTTCCGGGAGTATTCCGGCATCGGGTGCGCCGGCTGCTTCGCGCTTGACGGAGAGGTCGGCGAAGAAGAGGTGGTGGTTGACGATGAGGATGTCGGATTCAAGGGCGCGGCGGCGCATCTCCGTGATGAAGCAGCGCTGGTAGCTGGGGCAGGTCTGGCCCAGGCAGGCCTCGGAGCGGGCGTCGAGCTTGTGCCAGAGGGCGCTGGACTCGGGCAGGCCGGAGAGCTCGGCGCGATCGCCGGTTTCGGTGGTCTGTTCCCACTCGGCGATCTGGCGGTACTGGTCGATTTCTTCAAGGCCGTTGAGGATGGGTTGATCGCGGAGCTGGACGAGCTTGTGGCGGCAGAGATAGTTGGCTCGGCCCTTCATGTAGCAGACGTTCAGATCGCCGAGGAGAGATTCGAGGAAAGGGATGTCACGGAAGTAGAGCTGATCCTGTAAAGCCTTGGTTCCAGTGGAGATAATGACGCGCTGGCCGGTGCGGAGAGCGGGCAGGAGGTAGGCCAGCGTCTTGCCGGTGCCGGTGCCTGCTTCCACGATGAGGTGGCGGCGCTCCGAGAGCGCCTGCTCGATGGCTTTAGCCATCTGGAGCTGGCCGGGGCGGTATTCAAAGGGTAGTTTGGATTGCGCGAGGATGCCGCCGGAGGAGAAAAACTCGTGCAGGGAGGGCAAGGTGCGCGGCTGGGAAGCTGTCGAGGCCATCGGCGGTTCTTTTCATCATAGAGTGGATCGCCGGTTTTACAGATTTACAGATTCTGGTGGCGAGGAGGGGGGTACCCCCTTGCTTACAGATTTACAGAATTACAGGTTCTGGTGGCTGACAGGGGGGTGGGGGGCACTTCTATCCGCATTCTCAGTGACGGGCGCGGCTCATGTGCTGAATGTTCCTGCGGTGCTGTTCCATGGCCAGTCTTTCGGCTTCCATTGCGACGCTGAATTCACGCCTGGACCAGAAAAGGTCGTCGAAGGTCTGGCCTGGAGGAACTGCTGAGCGGGGTCGTTCTGAGTGGTGAGGAGCAGGGCGCGGATCATGGCGGAGACGGACATATTGCGGCGCGCGGCGGCGAGGCGTGCGTGCTGGTAGAGCTCGTCTGAAACCTGGATGGTGATGTTGGGCATAGTGGCTCCTTAAGGCAGGGAATAGGGGACGGGGAACAGAAAAGAAAAAGGCCCGAATCCGCGAGGGGATCGGGCCTTTTTCTGCTGCTGATTATGAGTGTTTCAGAAAACCACTTAAAGATGTGCAAACTTTCTTTGGGTGGGGACGTTACGAAAGGACATGGACGAAAGTAATGGGTGACAAGGACAAGAGCCGAATCACGAGGAACGGGAAACAAAAGCAGACCTCTTCCGCCTGAAAGACGGCTAAACACCCATCTGTCACTGGGCACTCGTATGTGAGGTACTTAAGGGTTTTATAGAGCCTTCTCTCGAGACATGGGGTCGGGGAACTCAATGTAGAAGTAGAAGAGCTTCGTTTTAGAGTTGTACGGCGAGTGGTCTGAGTTTGCCGATGAGTGCATTGGCCTGTTCGCACCATTCGAGAATTACTTCCGGCTGCCCGTGAGTCGGGAACCGCTTGCGGAGTCGCCCTAGTCCATCCGATCATCCGCCACGAAGATCACGAACTTATCGTCTTACCGATTCTCCTGATCTCGCCCCGGAGCCATGCGTGTGCGGCATCAGTATTGACTCTCGGATGCCAGATCATCAGGTACTTAAAGCCGGTCATTTCTCCCGGCGCCTTCAGCACCTTGATTTTGTGATTTTCGGCCTCCAATGCTGCGAATCGCCGGGGTGCGGTCAGAATCAGCTTAGTTCCCGGAATGCACCGGGTAGCTGCTCCAAAATATGGCAGCGTAATCACAGTTCGACGACGATGGCCGTGCGCTGCAAGACGCTTCTCCGGTATATGTTGTGAACCTTCGACGACGTCGACGCCGATGTGCTCGGCCGCGAGGTATTGCTTCAGCGTCAGTTGGCGATGGTAGGGCGCGTCCGCTGCAACAATGCAGACAAGCTCTTCCTCGTAGATCACTTCAGTCAGCAGCGGCGAGGGCACATTGCCTTCATCGCCAATCAGGGCGAGATCGAGGCGGCCGTGAGTCAGGTCCTCGAAGACGTCGCCTCGCCAGCTTACGAACGTGAAGCGAATCAACGGCGCCACCGGGAGAGACTCGCGACAGAGAACGGGAGCAATGATCGAGGTCGCATTGTCTGTGGCTGCGATCCGGAAGGAACAATGCTCCGTTACCGGGTCAAAGGTCGAACCAGAGATGAGCCGATCCAATTTCGGCAACATGATCTCAAGCTCCTGCAGGATACGTTCTCCCTGCGGCGTTGGTTCATAACCCTTTGCGGTCCGCACCAGCAGATCATCGTGAAACGTATCGCGCATTCGTTGCAGGGCGCGGCTCACCGCAGGCTGGCTCAATAACAACCGCTGCGCGGCACGGGATACGTTGCGCTCCTCGGCGAGCACCGAGAACACAACCAGGAGATTCAAGTCGGCCTGACGTAATTGCGTTATACGCATAATTAATATTAGTACTATGCATTGGACGTATATCTCTGGCAGGTTCAATCTCTTTTTAGCGACGGACTTCAGGTTCAAAGAAGCCGCCCTAAAGGAGAACCACCATGAGAAAGACAGCTATCGTAACCGGCGCATCCCGCGGCATTGGACGCACCATCGCTCTTCGCCTCGCGGCGGACGGATTCGGCGTTGTGGTCAACTATGCCGGCAACGCAGCCAAGGCCGAAGAGGTCGTCAACGAGATCACCAGTTTGGGTGGACGCGCGCTCGCAGTCCAGGCTGACGTGGCCAGCCCCGAAGATGTCAAGCAGCTCTTCGAGAAGACCCTCAAGGCCTTCGGACAGATCGATGTCGTGGTCAACAACGCAGGCATCATGCCTCTTTCGCTCATCGCCAAAGGCGACGTGGAGACCTTCGACAAGGTGATCGCGACAAACCTGCGCGGGACTTTTCTGGTCCTCTCGCAGGCAGCGCAGCGCGTTGCGGAAGGCGGTCGCATCATCGCTTTCTCCAGCAGTGTTCTTGCCAAAAACTTCCCCGCCTACGGTCCCTATATCGCCTCCAAGGCAGGTGTTGAAGGGCTCGTCCACGTCCTCGCCAACGAGCTTCGCGGACACAAGATTACGGTCAACGCGATTGCCCCCGGACCTGTCGGGACGGAGCTCTTCTTTGACGGCAAGACGGATGAGCAGATCAAGCAGATCAGCAACATGGCGCCGCTTGAACGGCTCGGCCAGCCAGATGATATCGCCGGCGTTGTCTCCTTCCTTGCCGGACCTGATGGCGGATGGGTCAACGCGCAGGTGCTTCGGGCAAACGGGGGCTTCGCATAAACAGCGCACACCGCTTGCACACGATCACGACATTCACGCACGTCGCACGGACGTCAAAGGAGGATCAATATGAAAAGCATCATCGTCATCACAGGAGCTTCGAGCGGCTTTGGCGCTCTCGCGGCACGCGCTCTCGCTATCGCAGGTCACACCGTTTACGCCAGCATGCGCGAGACCACTGGCCGCAACGCTGCGCAGATGGAAGCTGCTCAAGAGTTCGCGGTCGAGAACAAGGTAGATCTCCGCACGATCGAGCTGGACGTCGCCTCTCAGGAATCAGCCGACCAAGCCATCAAAACCATCGTCGAGAAAGGCGGTCGTCTCGATGTCGTCATCCACAACGCGGGACACATGGTCTTCGGCGCGGCGGAAGCCTTCACTCCCGAACAGCTCCTGCAGGTCTATGACATCAACGTGCTCAGTACGCAGCGCGTCAATCGTGCCGCTCTGCCACAACTGCGCAAACAGATAAAGTGGTTTAGTGCTATGGGTCGGAAGCACTAGTACGCGCGGAGGCACGCCGCCTTATCTTTCACCCTACTTTGCGGCGAAGGCAGCTATGGATGCGCTCGCTGTCAGCTATACTGCGGAGCTGAATCGCTGGGGTATCGAGACGTCCATCATCGTTCCCGGTGCCTTCACCTCCGGCACAAACCACTTCGCACACGCTGGCTCACCAGCAGACAAGGCTCGCCAGGCCGAGTACGATAACGGCCCTTACGCCCATCTTGGTAACGACATCATGAAGGGGTTCGCTGCTACCGCGCCTGCCGATGCCGATGTGGCCGATGTCGCCAAAGCTATCGTCAGTGTGGTGGATTTGCCCTTCGGTAAGCGTCCGTTCCGCGTGCACATCGATCCCGCGCAGGACGGTGCGGAGATCGTCAATGGAGTGGCAGATCGTGTTCGCACCGAGATGTATCGCAACATCGGTCTGTCGGATCTGCTGTCGCCTGTTGCGTTTTCGCTCTGATTTTGGCCTCGGAGGAGAGGAGTTCGCACTAGGTTCTCTCCACTGGATCTTGGTTTGTGCCGGGATATGAAGCGTCGTCGCTGTCGAGTGTTCGGCAATCCGCAAGCAATGCTGAGCCGATCATTCTCAGGGGACGCAAAATCGTCAAGGCACTCAATGAGAAGCGACGAGTACCCATGAGCATCTCGTGGTGTGTGTGACACATTTCACAGGGTGGGGGCACATCGGTTTGTCCAGCATTTGTCGTGCGAAAAGCAGGCCATGGAAATGAGAGAGTATGGGAGGGTGGAAAGCCAAGAAGCCGGCTTTCCACCCTCCCACATTCCCACGGCCTTGACGACTAGTGGCCTGTCGCAGAGTAAACATTACTATGCGTGCTGACGTCTAATGAGATGTGTCCAGCGATTCTCTTGTTCTCACCGACATCCAGCAACTCGAACTCAGCCGTATCGCCCAGTCGCGTTCTCTGCCTGCCGGATATGTCTTCCGTGCCCGGCTTGTCCTGATGCTGGCTGAGGGCGCTTCTTACAACACTATTAAGCGGCATTTGAGAACCACCGCTCCGACCATCAGCCGATGGAAGCAGCGCTTCCTTGCTTCCGGGGTCGATGGGCTGGACACCAGTCATCCCGGTCAGTCGGCTTCTGTGCTCACTGCGAAGCTGCGGGCGCGGATTCTCTCGGCCACCCGCAGAAAGCCGAAGGACGGTTCCACGCACTGGAGCTGCCGCAAACTGGCTGCTGAACTGGGCGTCAGCAAGGACGCTGTGCATCGCGTCTGGAAAGAGGCCGGTCTGAAGCCGCATCGTCTGGAGCGGTACATGGCCAGCGACGATCCGGATTTCGAAGCCAAAGCGGCCGATATTATCGGGCTGTACCTGAATCCGCCTGAGCATGCGGCGGTTTTCTGTGTGGATGAGAAGACCGCCATTCAGGCCCTGGACCGGCTCGATCCGGTGCTGCCGCTTTCGCCCGGCCGCGCCGAGCGTCACGGCTTCGAGTACTACCGGCACGGCACGCTGTCTCTCTACGCCGCGCTGGAAACGGCCTCCGGCCGGGTGCACGGAAAGACTGCCGCGCGCCATACCAGTCAGGATTTCGTCGCTTTCCTGAAGGAAGTCGTCGCACTGTGCCCACCGCGGCAGCAGATCCATATCATCCTCGACAACCTCTCGGCTCACAAGACGGCCCTGGTGCGGGAGTTCCTGGAACAGCATCCCCACGTCCACTTCCACTTCACGCCCACATATTCCTCGTGGCTGAATCAGGTCGAACTCTGGTTTTCCAAAATCGAACGTGAAGTCATCGCTCGCGGTGTTTTCACCTCGGTTGCGGATCTGGCCCGCAAGCTGCGCCGCTACATCAATGCCTATTCGACCAACGCCAGACCAATCCGGTGGAAGTACTCAGACCCTCTGAAACGCATCTCCGGTAACGCGTAATGGTGCAGTTTCCGGAAAGTCGGTCACTCACCCGAACCGCTGCCCGCCCAAGACTCGGCACGAATGACACCGCTGAAATAACGGAAGCGCAGTGCGAAGAGCTGACAAACGTCTAAACCAGTTCCTTCTTGCCCTTGAGTTGGAGGCGAATCGTGAAGTAAGCGATGATCATGACGAAAGGCGCAGCGACGGCAATGGTCACGACGAATCCATGGAATGTCTCCGCTCCTATTAGCCCCAGGCGCAGGGCCGAATAGAAGAGCGTCAGAGATCCACCCAACATTACTATTGCCATTCCCGCCAGAGCCGGACGGATATGTATGCGGCCTGGTTCTTTATTTGCCGCCCAGAAGAATGGCCCGGCGGCTGCAAACATCGCAATTGCCAGCAACCCCGGTAAAAAAAGCTCACGCGGTGCCGTCTGCACTGAAAGCGCGGCGATCCCGCAGGTAAGAACAACAAGGCAGACTGCGGTCGCCATGAAGGCTCCGTACCAGCCGAGCTTTCGCGTTAGCCAAGCGTTGAAATCCTTTCGCCAGCCCATGTCCAGCCACCATCTCAAGAAACGGCGACAAGTCTACCTGATGCCGTGTAACAAAGAATTTACACCAACGGTCGCATCGTCGCGAACCGAAAACTGCACCACTATCCGGTAATGAATTCCCTGCGACAGTCCACTAGATATATGTCTTCTCGTGCCTCCTCAACTCGAACCGTCGCCACCACAATGGGCTTGTAACCGATGCCTCAGGTCCACAACGTAATGCATGTCCCGGTGCACTCATACTGTCTGGATGACATGCGATTTTTGTGGAAGAACTTTAAGAGTGGAAGAACAGGCGGCGGAGGTATCCCATTCTAGGCGCAAAAAGACGCGCCTAGAATGGGGCACCCGGATGTTGTAGTGGAATGGATGAAGGGCAACGGCAAAAGCAACCGCAGCTCCTTCGACTCGCCGGTCACGTGATACGTGACCGGGTTCGCTCAGGATGACACGGTGTGGTGGGAGTCCAGACTGTAGAGGTATCCCAGGTCCCAACATCAGGGACCTGGGGCACCCAGCGAGTTGGCAGGTCGACGAAGAACAAAAGCAGGTCCTTCGGCTCACCACCCCCAAACTCTGCCCCAAATTGCAAAGACCGCTCTTTAGTGCCCCGTTCGCTCAGGATGACACCGCCTTTTTTGAGATTGAGATCGAGCGGGCGCGCGCTGCAACCAACCTGTAATCGAGTCACTGTAGAATGGGCTTAGAGTGGCTTAGTTCGGTTGAAAGTCTCTCCCTGTACCGAAACGCCCTATGATTCAAGCCCTTGCGCTTCCGCGTCCACTTGTCCGGATGCAATTCCGGAGCGTTGTTGTATGGGCCATCTGCGGGATTTTCGCACTCCATTTTCTATTGATTGTGTTCTCGCTGGCGCATGCGGGGCCGGTTTCCCGTTCCTGTACCGGGGCGATTGCGGCGCTTGCCTCGATCAGTCTCCTGGCGCGGCTGAGGCTGCTGCCGGTGCGGGAGCGCGCGACGTGGTTCTGGGCCGCGCTGGGCATGTTGCTCTGGGCTGTTGCGCATGTAGTGGAGATCTTTCTGATTGCGCCTGCCGGAACTGCCGGGGCGAGCAATCTCTCGGTCGATGCTTCGGATTTTATCTACGTTGCCGCGATCTTTCCTCTACTGATGGCCTTCTCGACGACGCGCGAGCTGCAATCGCAGCGGGTGGTTTTTTTCTTTAACTGCGCGCAGGTCCTGCTGGCCTGCTTTTTGACCTATGTGCTGCTATACCGCATGGCGCTGGCGCCAACGGTGGCAGAAACAGTGATGGGCAAGGTGTACGGCGTGGCGTGTGTGCTGCTGGCCGTGATGTCTGTGATGCGGAGCTTTACCTGGGCTACGCAGGAGGAGCGCCAGTGCTTTCACCTGATCAGCATCTTTCTGTGGACTTACCTGCCGATTGAGCTGGGAATGGACTACCTGACGCAGTATCGCGGACTGCAGGCGGGGACGGTGCTGGACCTGGCGTGGAATATTCCGTTTGCGGTGACGGGATGGAAGGCGCTGACGCTGCCGCTGCCGGAATTTGATGTGATGGAGCGGGATTCCGCCGGGCGGTCAGAGCTGCAGCACGAGGTGAGCAGGGGACGGCTGCTGGTGGAGTGCCTGTGCCCGCTGTTGATGAACGCGGGAATCTTTGCGCTGGCGGCTGCGGTGATGCGGCAGCACATGCTGCTGGGGATTGGCTCGCTGCTTGTGTTGCTGGTGATCCAGGGAGCACAGGCGGCGGTGATCCAGATGAATTATCTTGCAGGACGCGAGCTGTTGCTGGAGCGCGAGCAGGCCCTGCGGGTGGCGAATGAAACACTGGCGGACCTGGCGCTGATGGATCCGTTGACGGGGATTGCCAACCGGAGGCGATTTACCTCGGCGCTGGAGGCGGCGTGGCGGCTGGCGGTGCGCGAAGGCCGCACGATTTCTCTGCTGGCGATGGATGTGGATTTCTTTAAAGGGGTGAATGACCATCATGGGCACCCGTATGGCGATTCATGCCTGATTCATATTGCGCGCGTGCTTGGGAAGCAGGCGCAACGGGCGGGCGACCTGGTGGCGCGCGTGGGCGGCGAGGAGTTCATGCTGCTTTTGCCGGAGACGGATGGGGCGGGAGTGGCTATTGTGGCCGAGAGTATTCACAGAGCGGTTGACGAGCTGGCGCTTGAGAATCATGCTTCGCCGTTTCAACGCATCCTGACTGTGAGCATTGGCGTTGTTTCATGCGGGCAGTGCGCGCCTGGGCCAGGGGAAGCGAGTTCGATTACGCCTCGGAGGCTGATTGAGGCTGTGGACAAGGCGCTGTACCAGGCGAAGGCAGAGGGGCGGAATCGTACGGTTGCGGCGACTATGGGGTGAGCGAGGGGTTTCGCAGAAGGCTTCCCTCAGGGGCTAGAGCCCGGATGCTTTTGTGCCCTCTATCGGCACGGCTGAAGCCGTGCTCTTTCAAAACAATTCAGTTTGCGAGATTGCTCGTTGGATAATGGATAGATATGTACGCCGTCTTTCCCGTCCTTGTGTGCGGACGAGCGGCATGAGGAGATTTTCGTGCCAAGTTATCGCAGATCCGTGATTCCAGCCAGCGCTGACGCGCAGGGGCTTCCGCTGGTGGCCATTGTGGGACGGCCCAATGTGGGCAAATCCACGTTATTTAATCGTCTGACGAAGACGCGGCGCTCGATTGTGGGCGACGAGCCGGGGATTACGCGCGACCGCATCTATGGCGAGTACGAGTGGGCCGGGCGGCGGTTCCGGGTGGTGGATACGGGCGGAATTGTGCCGGATGATCCGGCGCTGATTCCTGCGGAGATTTACAACCAGGCGAAGGTGGCGCTCCAAGAGGCAGACGCGCTGGTGATGGTGGTGGATGTGCGGACGGAGCTGGCGAGTCCGGACTATGACCTGGTGCGGTTGCTGACGCGGAGCCGGAAGCCGGTGTTTCTGGCGGTGAACAAGGTAGAGGGCGACGCGATGGAGTCAGTGGCGGAGAACTTCCGCCAACTTGGCATCAAGGAGGTGTACCCGATCAGCTCGGAACACGGGCTTGGGATTGGAGAGCTGCTGGATGCGCTGGCGGCGGTGCTGCCGGAGCGTGAGGAGACGGTTCCCGAGACGGACGAAGTTGAGGCGGACGAAGAGGCTGAAGTCGAAACGGATAAGGATGCCGCGGCGGAAGAGGTGGACGGCGATGAGAAGGTGCATCGCACGCATGGTGAGTATGAGCAGCATGAGACTTCAATTGCGATTATCGGGAAGCCCAATGTGGGCAAGTCGACGCTGCTGAATGCGCTGACGGGGACAACGCGGGCGATTGTTTCGCCGATTGCGGGAACGACGCGCGATGCGGTGGATGAGGTGGTGGAGTTTGAGGGACAGACGCTGCGGTTTGTGGACACGGCGGGAATTCGGCGCAAGGGCAAGACGCACCTGATGGCGGAGAAGCTGAGCGTGGTGATGGCTCGGCGGCATCTGGAGGCTGCGGATGTGGCGCTGCTGGTGATTGACGCGACCGAGGGCGTGACGGCGAGCGATGCGACGATTGGCGGCTACGCGCATGAGAGCGGACGAAGCGTCATCATCATTGTGAACAAATGGGATGCGGTGACGACGGGACGCACGGATGGGAAGCCGCCGGCGGATCGCGAGATCTTTGAGAAGCAGACGCGGAATGTGCTGAAGTACCTGAGTTATGCGCCGCTGATTTTTATTTCCGCGCTGGAAGCGACGAACCGGGAATCGAAGAGCCTGGCCCGCGTGCTGCATGAAGTGATTCGTGTGGCCGCCGAGCGGCGCAAGCGCGTGACGACAGGGCAGATGAACAAGTTTGTGCAGAAGGTGGATTTTCAGCGCGCGCCAGTGCCGATGTCGAAACGGATACGGATTTTTTATATGACGCAGGCGGCGGTGGCTCCGCCGACGTTTGTGCTGTTCACGGACCGCGATATAAAGCTGCACTTTGCGTTTGAGCGGTTTCTGGAGAATCAGATTCGGGCTGCGTTTGGGTTTGAGGGGACGCCGATCTGGTTCAAGGTGAAGGCGCGGAATGAGAAGAAGGACGACTAGATAGGTACCGAGGGAACAAGGCACCAAAACACCCGTAAAAGCAAAATCGGGTCCTTCGACTCACAACCCCCAGGCTGAAGAAAACGCCTGGGGCCCCGTTCGCTCAGGATGACACGGTTGTGTGGTGGGTCAGCGCACTTCAACTTGCGACGGCTTCTTCTACGGGGTGCTTGACGGAGGGGGCGCGGTAGCCTTCTTCGGCTAGATGCTTGCCCATTTGCGCGTACATCTCAGAGTTGTCTGGCTGCCAGGTGCCGAGGCCGTCGACGTAGCGGTTGAACATGCTGAAGGCTGCGGCGATTAGGACGGTGTCGTGGATTTCGAGGTCGGTTGCGCCTTCGCGGCGGGCGGCTTCGACATCGGCCGAGGTGACTAGCTTGCCGTCCTGGCGGACTTTGCCGGCAATGTTTAAAAGAGCTTTGAGCTTGGGACTGATTTCTGCACTGGTGAAATCTGTTTTTACCTGCTTGACTAGGGTGTCGTCTCCGCCTAGATGAGCGGTGGCGGCGGCTCCGTGGCTTAGGGCGCAGAACTTTGTGTTGTTGCCGGCGGAGACATGGGTGGCGATGAGCTCGCGTTCGGCGGGGGCGAGGGAGTTGGGCTCGTGCAGGAGGATGTGGGCGAGTTCGCGCATGGGCTTTGCGGTTTCGGGGCGGTAGGTGAAGCCGGCGCTGATGCCGGGATAGCCTTCGGGCAGTTCGATGTGCGGCATGGGGTAACTCCAGAGATCAGGGTTCAGGGATCAGCAAGTGCGGATTAGCTATGAGCTGCCGCTGCATGGTTGGCGAGGTACTCTTCGCTGACGGTGACGTAGCCGTCTCGGGCGACGCGGCGGCCGCGGTCGCGATAGAGGGCTTCGTCGTCGGGCTGATGGGTGCCGAGGCCGTCGACGTAGCGGTTGTACATGCAGAAGGCTGCGGCGATAAGCACGGTGTCGTGGATTTCGATGTCGGTTGCGCCTTCGTGGCGGGCGGTTTCAACGTCGGCTGAGGTGACGAGCTTGCCGTCCTGCTGGACTTTGCCGGCAATGTTGAGGAGGGCTTTCAGCTTGGGGCTGATTTCGGCCTGGGTGAAGTCGGTCTTGACTTGCTTGACGATGGCTTCGCTGGCTGCGGTTCCGCCGAGGTGCGCGGCGGCGATGGCGCCGTGGATGCTGTGGCAGTAATGCGTGCAGTTGCGGCTGGAGACGTAGGTGGCGATGAGCTCGCGGTCGCCTTTGGAGAGTGAGTTGGGGCCGGTGAGAAGGATTTCGACGATCTGGTTGAGGGGGCGCGCGGTTTCAGGCCGGAAGGCCATGGCGCCGCGGATGCCGGGAAGATCAGCGGGAAGCGGAATGTGAGGCATGGGAACTCCAGAGATCAGAGATCAGGTTTCAGAGATCAGTTGTGAGTGAGTCCGCGGCTGGAATGGCGCGGGCAGCACCTTTCGAGCGGGTGAGTAAGGCGCGCAGAGGCAGGCCGGCGAGGACGATGGCTGCTCCGATGAGCGAGGGAATGGGGCTGTGCGCGAGGAGCAGGAGAGCGAGAAGCCCGCAGCCGACGAGGAAGACGATGGGAGCGAGTGGATACCACCACCGATCGACCGCGATGCCGCCGCGGAAGAGGGTGGCGACGGTGAGTGCGAGAAAGACCACGGATGAAAAGACGATGAAGGCCAGGATGCGATCGAATGCGCCGAGGAAGAGTATGGAGAGGGCCATGACGGTTTGCAGGACGATGGCGTTGGCGGGGGTTTGGAAGCGGGGATGAAGGCGTGCGAAGGCGGCGAGAGGGCCGGTGCTGGAGGATTCGGCGGAGGCGAGCGCGTAGGTGACGCGCGGGACGACCATGGTGAGCAGGATGAGGCCGCCGAGAACGCAGAGGACCACAATAGCGGCCAATATACGTGCGCCTGCGGAGCCGAATAATGCCTGGCCGAAGGCAGAGACGAATGCGGTGTCTGACCCGATGCTGCCGAGCGGGACGACGGCGACGAAGGCGAGGCTGACGAGAAGATAGAGCGCGGCGACGATGAGAACTCCGCCGGTGAAGGCGATGGGCAGGGTGCGGGAGGGATTGCGAAGCTGGCCGGCGATCTTGCCGGCTTCCCACCAGCCGCCGAAGCAGAAGTAGGCGCTGACGGCTGCGCCGGCGATGGCGGCGATGAGGGGATCAGAACCGGGGCGGCGTGCTGCGATGGGTGCGAGATTGGCGAATGTGGCGTGGCCTGAGACGAGCGCCCAGATCGCGAGGCCTGCGAGGACCGGTGCCTTGAGCCAGTTGAGGGTGGTCATGACGCCGCTGCTCATACGCGCGCCGCAGTAGTTGAGTGCGGCGGCGGCGATGAGCAGGATGGCGGGGAGAAACGGAGTGAGCGAGGCGGGGATGGGGAAGAGCGCGCGGAGATACGGCACGCTTCCGACACAGAGTGCGGCGGCGACGCCGGGATACATGACGATGGCGGCCATCCAGCCGTAGAGAAAGGCAACGCGGGGACCGAAGCCGCGGCGGAGGTAGACGTATTCGCCGCCGTCATGAGGGTTGCGGACGGCTAGTTCTGTGAAGCAGAGTGCGCCGGCGAGCGTGATGAGAGCCATGCCTCCCCAGACGGCTGCGATGAGCGCGGGTGAGCCGAGGGATTTTGCCATGCCTGCGGGCGTGAGGAAGATGCCGAGCGAGATGGCTTCACCGGTGACGGCTGCGGTGGCGGCCCATGTGCCCATCTGGCGGATTGGCGCTATAGTCCCCATATTCGCCCATCGTAGGGAGGACGGGTGGAAGGGCGCATCCATCTTTGGGTGTAGAGGAAGTTCGTGTGATCGAACTGCGCGCTGGTTATCGAACAGAATGTTTCCGACAATGTGCGCAATCTACTCCAACAGCTTCACATCCGCCAGAGAGCACACTGCTTGCTCATCTCCGTCGATAACGCCTAGGGTGACGTGTTGGCCGTCCGTGACTTCTGCTTGAACTATCGAGACCTGATGTCCAATCGACCAATCACCTACACCTGGCTTCACGATTTCGGCTCTGATCGGCAAATCGTGTCCGAGCGAATATGGCGCACTCCGGCCATACGGTATGTAATAGATCGCCGTACCAGAATCGAAGTCTGCCTTTGTTGCCGTGCGTCCCTGAATCAATGGCTTTTTCACGCTCTTTCTATTCACTGTCCGCTCATTGTGATCTTTCATGCCATGGCATGCCTGGAACGAAGCAACGCTAAGAACTCCGATTAGCAGAGAAATGGCCACTACGATCCGGTTAGCAGATGAATTTTGGGGCGGCATGAGAGCAGTATAGATAGCTTCGGACCACTTACACACAAGTTGCTATGCAGCAGGAAGGTGCAGGTTGTATGGTGCGTGACATGAATACGACAAATTCGGATTGGTTGAGCCCTGCGGACCGGCGCAAGCTGGGGCAGTCGCGGCGCAAGCATGTGGGCAGGCAGACGAACAACGAGTTGAAGGACAAGGCGCGGCCGGCGGATGCGCTGAAGCTGCTGGAGCGCGCGGCGAAGGGGCGCGTGCCGGCGCTGGTGAAGCTGAAGTTTCAGTTGATGTCTGTTTCGCCGTTTGGGTATTTTCGCGGAGCGGTGCCGGTGATGGCGGCGGACCTGGCGGCGCTGCCGAATACGGGAATTGTGACGCAGCTCTGCGGGGATGCGCATGTGCGAAACCTGGGAGCGTTTGCCGCGCCGGATGGACGGCTGGTCTTTGACATCAACGATTTTGATGAGACGATCCGCGGGCCGTTTGAGTGGGATTTGAAGCGTATGGCGGCATCACTAGTGCTGGCCGGGCGCGAGGGCGGGCAAAAGGACAGCAGTTCAAGAGCGGCAGTGGAGGCGTGCATCCGGCGCTATGCGGAGATGATGCGGAGCTTTGCTGAGATGCCGATTCTGGAGGTGGCGCGGCACCAGGTGCATGTGGAAGGCGCGGTGATGCATGATGCGCTGCTGAAGGCTGAGCGCGCGACGCCTCTGCATACGCTGGAGCAGATAACTGAGCTCGCAGACAGGAAGGCGACACAACGCGAGGCCCCGCGGCGGTTCAAGGAGATTCCGCCGATGCTGACGCGCGTGACGGGTAAGCAGGCACAGGATGTCATTGGCAGCCTGGGACCGTACCGAAAGATGCTGGAGCCGCAGAGGGTGCATCTGCTCTCGCTGTACCGGCCGGTGGATGTGGCGTTCAAGGTGGTGGGCACGGGATCGGTGGGGCTGAGGGATTACTGCGTTTACCTTGAGGGCAATGGGCCGGGTGATCCGCTGTTTCTGCAGATCAAGGAAGAGACGGCTAGCGGTTATGCGGCTTATCTTCCCCACGCAAAACCTGCGCGCCAAAACGGGCAGCGCGTGGTGGAAGGGCAGAAGGCGATGCAGGTGCAGTCAGACCCGTTTCTGGGATGGACGGAGATAGATGGGCGGCACTACCTGGTACGGCAGCTCAACGACCACAAGGGCAGCGTGGATATGAACGATTTTGCCGGCAAGGGGCTTACGGCTTATGCGCAGGTGTGCGGTGAGCTGCTGGCGCGGGGCCATGCGCGGTCGGGGGATGCGTTGTCGATTGCGGGCTACGTAGGGGTGGGGGATGGGTTTGCGGAGGCGCTGGCGGAGTTTGGCGCACGATATGCCGACCGGACGGAGAAGGACTGGCTGGAGTTGAAGCGGTCTGGGAAAGCTCGCCCGACTAAAACAGGCTCTGCCGGTAAGAAGCAGCTTAGTACGAAATAAATGGAAAGTATGCTTGACATCTATGTGGGCCGTGTCTAGGATTACCTAGTAAAGTTTGCTTGACATGTCGGCTCAGATTCCATATCGAATTGCGAATAAGGTGAAGGAGCTTCGGCTGGCTCGCGTGTGGACGCAGGAGCAGCTTGCGGCGGCTGCCGGCGTATCGCGGCAGAGCATTATTTCGATTGAGCGCAACCGGTATGTGCCGAGCCTGGAGTTGGCGCTGATTTTTGCGCGTATATTTGCCTGTTCAACAGACGAAATTTTTCATTTGGAGGCGCTCAAATGAGCCATCCCTTAACGCGTGTTCCTTTTCTAGGGCAGTTTGTCGATGAGCGGTTTTTGGAGCATCGGCGCAAGGCGTCGAGTGTGGCCGGAATTATCACGGCGGTGCTGGCTCTGGTTGTGTTCGAGTACCGTCTGCTGCGTTATGGCGTTTTCGACTGGGAGCTGGCGGCGGTGGCTCTCGTTTTTGTGGCGATCAAGATGGGGCTGTTTCTGTGGTATCGGTTTCGCGACTAGAGACTTTGAACTGCTTTTGAGAGGAGAGATGATTATGTGTGGGATCGATAACAAGGATTCTAAAAAACTGCGCTGGATACTTGCGCTGGCCAATGGCAGCATGGCTGCGGGATTGATGCTGCGGCTCTTTGTTCCTGCAAACGGGATCATTTCGCCTGCTGCGCTCCATTTTTTGGTGGGTATGCTGCTCGGCGTCTCCATTGCACTGAATTTCCATGTTGTGTGGATGCGCAGGCGCAACCGCAAAAATGATCTGGCAAGATAGGCGGGAAGCAGTGTAAATAAAGTAAGTATTGATCGAAAAGGAGATAGATGGCTAAATCCGGTGGCAGGCGAACTCATTTGTTGCAACTTGGAGGCGTTTGTCTTGCGGCGGGTGTGTTGTTGTGGCTGTTCAGGCACCCTGTTGGGATGCACTCAAGGGAATACATGCATCTGATCGATGGGTTTCTGGCGGGTCTTGGTGTGGCGTTTTTGATTGCCGGTCTTGGTGATTGAGGCTCTGATGTAAGTTTCGTGCCGCGGTGTGACTTTTATACTTAGATCGAGATGACTACGCCAACTGCAGTACCCGTACGCACACGTTCCCAGGCACTACAAGAGCGCGCTGAGCGCGTGTTTCCCGGAGGGGTGAACTCGCCGGTACGCGCGTTTCGCGCGGTGGGCGGAGGCGCGCCGTTTGTCGAAAGCGCGGAGGGCGCTTGGCTGACGGATGCGGATGGGAACCGGTACATCGACTACTTTGGCTCGTGGGGGCCGATGATTCTGGGACATGCGTTTCCGCCGGTGGTGGAGGCGATTGAGCGCGCGGCGCGGAAGTCGGCCAGCTTTGGGGCTTCTACGGCTGCCGAAGGCGACCTGGCCGAGCGCGTGATGGCGTGCTATCCGGCGATTGAGAGGCTGCGGTTTGTTTCAAGCGGGACGGAAGCGACGATGTCGGCGATTCGGCTGGCGCGGGCGGCGACTGGGCGAGATGTGATTGTGAAGTTTGAGGGCTGCTACCACGGCCATGCGGACGGGCTGCTGGTGAAGGCCGGGTCAGGTGTGGCGACATTTGGGATTCCGGGTTCGGCGGGCGTGCCGGAGGTGGTGGCGAAGCTGACGCTGGCGCTGCCGTACAACGATCTGGGTGCGGTGAAAGCGGCGTTTGCTGCGCATACGGGCGAGATTGCAGCGGTGATTCTGGAGCCGGTGGTGGGGAATGCCGGGTGCATTCTGCCGGCTGATGGGTATTTGGAAGGATTAAGGGAGATTACGCGGCGTGAGGGTGCGCTGCTGATTGCCGATGAGGTGATGACGGGTTTTCGGCTGGCGCTGGGCGGAGCGGTTGAGCGCTACAAGATGGCCCCGGACTTGATTACGCTGGGCAAGATTGTGGGCGGCGGGCTGCCGGTGGGGGCGTTTGGCGGCAAACGCGAGATTATGGATTTGCTGGCGCCGCTGGGGCCTGTTTACCAGGCCGGAACGCTGAGCGGGAATCCGCTGGCGATGGCGGCGGGGATTGCTACGGTTGGCTATCTGCAGGGGCATGCGGGTGAGGTGTATCCGCGGCTGGAGGCTACGGCGAAGGCTGTGTTTGACGGCGTGGCGGCTGAGGCTGCGAAGGCTGGTGTGGAGCTGACGACGAATCGCGTGGGGTCGATGGGGACCTGGTTCTTTACTGCGGATGCGGTGACGGACTACGACGAGGCCGCGAAGTCGGATACGGCGGCTTTTGGGCGGTTTCATCGGGCGATGCTGGATGCGGGTGTGTGGCTGCCGCCGTCGCAGTTTGAGGCGGCGTTTGTGAGTGCGGCGCATGGGGACGCGGAGATTGCGCGGACTGTTGATGCGGCGCGGATTGCGTTTCGGTCGCTGTAGAATGTCTGCATGAGGCCCTCGGAAGTTCTGCTTGAGCATCGGGATGCGATCCGCCAGATGGTGCTGGAATCCGGCATGGCGAATCCGCGTTTTTTCGGCTCAGTTGTGCATGGCGAGGACAGCGAGACGAGTGATTTGGATCTGCTGGTGGACCCATCGCCCGAGACCAGCCTGCTGGATATTGCGAAGCTGCAGGTTCGCCTGGAGGCTGTGACCGGCATCAGGATCGATCTGCTTACCCCAAAGGCTTTGCCGGGCAATTTTCGCGAGAAGGTGCTGACGGAAGCTGTTCCGGTATGATCGATCGCAATTTGCGGGCGCGTGATTATCTTGGGCACATGCTGGATGCTGTGCGCCAGATTTAGACATACACAGATGGCAAGGCGCAAGAGGATTTTCAAGCTGAGCGACTCTTGCAGGACGCGGTGATTCGGAATATTGAGATTCTCGGCGAGGCATCACGCAAGTTGCTCGAGGTTACGCCGGATGTGGCTGCCCGATTCGGATCGATTCCATTTGCTGCAATCTATGCGATGCGCAACCAATTAGCACACGGCTATTTCACTGTCGATCTGGGAGTAGTGTGGAGAGTCGTTGAACACGACCTTCCTGAACTTTATCGGCAACTGAAAACAGCCATCGCTGAATTCGACCAGTAAATTCTCCCGCGTGTTATCCCCAGGCATCAACCGTGACAAATTTGTGTGTTTTTGCGTAGTGCTCTAATAGCTGCGTGGCGGCGGTGATGGAGGGTTCGCGGTTGGCTGCGGGCTCGCGGTGGCTGCCGTCGTGGAGGACGATGTTGGTGGCGTAGCCACGGCTCTGGAGCTTGTCGACTTTTGCACTGAGCGTGGCGGCGATGCGGTTGGCGGAGGGTTCCTCCCAGTCGTTGGTCATGGCGTTCCAGGTGACGGGTTCCAGTCCTAGCTCACGTGCGGTGTGCAGGACGTGGGGTCGGCGGGCGCCGAAGGGCGGGCGGAAGAAGCGGATGGGCTTGCCGATGATCTGCTCGAGTGCGTCGCTGGTGGTGCGGAGTTCTTCGCGGACTTTGTGCGGAGCGGTGCTGGCGAGATTTGGATGCGACCAGGTGTGATTGCCGATGAGATGGCCGTTCTCTGCGATGAGACGGGTGAGGGCGGATTCTTTGCTGGCGTATTGGCCGACCAGGAAGAAGGTGGCTTTGACGTTGTGGCGGTCGAGGAGGTCGAGAAGGCGCGGGGTGAAGGCGGGGTTGGGGCCGTCATCGAAGGTGAGGGCGATTTCGCCAGGCTTGCCCGGAGCAAGTTTCGGCGCTGTGAGGGTGCGGCCAAAGATCTGCGAGGTGGGCCAGAGGGATGCGTAATAGTAGCCGCCGATGGCGAGGCCGGTGACTGCCGCAACGGCCGTTGCTCCTGTGATCAGGCTTAACCCAGTTCCCATCTATCAAGTTTGCTTGAGCCGTGTGCCGACTGGCAATTTAGAGGGCTCTGGGTAATGGATCAGTTTGAAATCTTCCTCGGGAATAATGCCGAAACAGCCAAAAGGAGCACTGCGATGAGGAAACATTTATCCAGTGCCCTATCTGTGTCCCAAAGAGCTGCTAAATCTTCCCCATAGAAGTGAACCTCAATATAAAAATGCGCGACGAGGAGTATTGCCGCCACGATTGCAGTAATCCGAATTGAAAACCTGGCCAAGAGCAGAGACGGAGCAAGAAGCGTCCACGTGAAGGTGTGCGGCCAGCATGAGATTGCGGATGGCCCGGAGCACAATCCCATGAAGGCCGTACCTAGAAGGGATACGTAGAGACTAATCGGTATCGCGGCAACAAACACTATCCAACGAGGTTGCAAAAGGCTCTTGTCCATACATCAAATGTACCGTTTGCCGAACCCACGCGAAAACCTCAGATTTCAAACTGACCGCCACTATCTGCAATTGGCATCTGTATCGACGGGCGGTATACTGCCTGTGTACGGGCTGCATCCTGAATTTGCGGAGCGGCACTGGAGATGCGATGAGTCTTACCAACTTCCTTGCCGGTGGCAATCTGCCAACCGGAAATCCCACGACAAAAGTGACTGTGCCTGCGCTGAGCGAGATGAAGCGGCAGCTGAAGCCGATCTCTGCGCTGACGGCGTATGACTATGCGACGGCGCGTCTGGTGGATGAGGCGGGGATCGATTTGATCCTCGTTGGCGATTCGCTGGCGATGGTGGTGATGGGCCACGAGAACACGCTATCGATTACGGTGGACGAGATGCTGCACCACACGCGGGCCGTTCGGCGGGCTGTGCGGCGCGCACTGGTGGTGGCGGATATGCCGTTTGGCAGCTATCACGGGACCATTGCCGAGGGTGTCGCGAATGCCGTGCGCTTTGTGAAGGAAGCGGGCGCTGAGGCTGTGAAGATCGAGGGCGCGCGTGTTGAGTTAGTAGCTGCGCTGACGGCTGCGGAGATTCCCGTGGTGGCGCATCTGGGGCTAACGCCGCAGAGTGTGCATCGCATGGGTGGATACCGCGTGCAGGCGAAGACGGCGGAGGCTGCGATGCGGCTGAAGGCCGATGCGCTGGCGCTGGCTGAGGCTGGTGCGGGTGCGGTGGTGCTGGAGGGTGTTCCGCGCGAGGCTGCTGCGGCGATTACGGCGGAGCTGACGGTGCCGACGATTGGGATTGGCGCGGGGCCGGAGTGCGATGGGCAGATTCTGGTTTTCCACGACCTGGTGAATCTGAGCTTTTCTCCGCAGGCTAAGTTTGTGCGGCGGTATGCGGATGCTGCCTCACTCTTTCGCGGAGCGATTGAGCGCTATCGCGAGGATGTGGAGCATCGCGCGTTTCCGAATGATGCGGAGAGCTATCATTTGCCGAAGCCGGAGTTGGCGCAGGCTAAGACTGCTTGATTTGAGCGTGGTTCTATTTCAAGTCGCAAAATGAGGGATCTGGACACACGCTGACCTACATACGAAAGCTAATCTACGGTTCCGCTGGAGGTGCGTCGGGGCAGCGTGCCGCTGGTGTCAAATGAAAATTGCTTGCATGAAACTGTCGACGCTTCTTGATTATGTCGCCATTTCCGTCAAATACCTCGTACCAACCAGCAAAAGACGCAGGGTGATATTCGCCTTTAGGATCGCCCTTAGGCAAAGCTTGATAGCTGTAAACGTCGACAAGGTACATTCGATCTAACTTTTGCAGCGTCCGGTGGTAGGGATCAGACCGGCCAGACAAAGAGCCTTCGGAGTCCATAAATTTTTGTTCTTTGAACTCCCACTGAGGTGGAACCTTGCATACAGTCAAGGGAATCACGCCCCAAGTGTCGATTTGGAATGTAGCAAGCGCACCGTCGGCCGGAATACTCAAGCCATCGACAGTCAGTAATGCCCGTTGAACCTGCCCAACACCCGATTTAGTTCCAATGAGCAGTATGAGTAGAAATGCGGCCAAATAGAGAATGCGCTTCATTTGTTTCACCTGCGGAATTGCCGAAAATCTTTGAGAAAACGATAGCTCAACTTTGATGACCCCTTAATATCCCGAAGCTTTGCCATAGTGGCTGCGGTGGTCCTGGCCGCCCTGGAGTTCGCCGGTTTTGGGGTCGATGGCGATGCATTCGCCGTTAGACCAGTGGCCTTTGCTGATGGCGATGTCGTAGCCCATTGCTTTGAGCGCGTCTACTGTTTCCGGCGCGAAGCCCAGTTCCATGTACAGCTTGTCGGGAAGGTACTGGTGGTGGAAGCGCGGGGCGTCTACGGCTTCCTGGATGTTGAGGCCGCCTTCTGTTGCTGACAGGAAGATGTTTGCCACGGTGGTGATGATGCGCGGGCCGCCGGGTGAGCCGAGGACGTAACGCAGCTTGTTGTCTTCAAGCACGATGGTGGGCGTCATGGCGGAGAGTGGGCGCTTGCCGGGGGCGATGGCGTTGGCCGGTCCCTGGATGAGGCCGAACATGTTCGGCGTGTTCATCTTTGAGGCGAAGTCGTCCATTTCATCGTTGAGCAGGAAGCCGAGCGAGCCTGCGGTGACGTCCGAACCAAAGCTGTTATTGAGCGTGGTGGTGACGGAGACGGCGTTGCCGTCTTTATCGACGACGGAGTAGTGCGTGGTGTTGTTCGACTCATGGCGCGAGCCTGCGCTGGTGGGTGCGGCGGGGAGGAATCCTGCGGGACGGACGAGCTTGGCGCTGGGCGTGGCGGCGTTCGTGGCTGGATTCGAATCTATGGTCGTGCGCCAGGCGTCGGCGTATTTCTGCGAGATCATTTCGGTGGTTGGGATGTGGTTGTAGTCGGGATCGCCCATGTAGTCGGTGCGGTCCATGAAGGCGCGGCGATAGGCCTCGGTGATGAGGTGGATCTCCTGCGGGGAGCGGTCGCCTAGCTTGGAGAGATCGTAGCTCGACAGAATATTGAGCGTGGTCATGAGCACGATTCCGCCGGAGGATGGCGGCGGCGAGGAGATGACCGTGTAGTTGTGGAATTTTCCGACGATGGGCTTGCGCTCGGCGACTTTGTACTGCGCGAGATCCTGCAGCGTGAGGAGGCCGCCGCCTTTTTTTACTTCATCGACTAACTGATGCGCAATTTTGCCGTGATAGAAATCCTTCGGATTGTCGGCGATGCGCTGAAGGGTGCGGGCGAGGTCGGGTTGCTGGAAGAGGTCGCCGTCTTTGTAGAGATTGCCGTCGCGCTGGAAGATGCGCTTGGAGTCGGCGAAGTCGGCGAGGCCGGGTGTGGCTAGTTCGCGGGCTTCTTCTGATGTGAGCAGGAAGCCTTCTGACGCGAGCTTGATGGCGGGAGCCATGACTTTTTTGAGGCCGAGCTTGCCGTATTTCTTTTCCGCATAGACGAGGCCTGCGACTGAGCCCGGCGTGGCGATGGCTTTGTAGCCGGTGACGCTGGCGCCGGGGAGGATGTTCCCTTGCGCATCCTGGTACATGGTTTCTGTGGCGGCTAGCGGGGCTTTTTCGCGGTAGTCGATGAAAGTGGATTTGCCGTTGTGTCTGCGGAGCAGCAGGAAGCCGCCGCCGCCCAGGTTGCCTGCGGCTGGATGCGTGACGGCGAGCGCGAAGCCGGTGGCTACGGCTGCATCAACGGCGTTGCCGCCTTGCTGCAGAATTTGTACGCCTGCATCGGATGCGAGATGATGCACGCTGACGACCATGCCATGCTGCGTGCGGGTGGGCTGCTCGCCTTTGTAGTCGAGAGACTGTTGGGCGGTTGCTGTTGTGACGGCGATGGCGGCGAGGAGTGCAAGGGTGGCGCGGTTGTTCATCGGTGAAGTCAGGATAAAGGACTGGCCGTCCAGGCGACAGCGCCTTCGGCGCCTGAAAGTTCCTTTCTTTGTTTGCATGACGCATAGTGCTGAGGCGTAAATTTGATTCGTTCCTTTGTGGAGGGTTGATGTTTACACGTAGAGATGGATTGGTGGCGTTGGTTGCGGCGGTGTTGACGGCTGGTGGCTTTGCTGTGGCGCAGCAGGCTGAGGCGGTGGGGAAGTCTTGGGCGATTGACTGGAACAGCGTTCCGGCGAAGACGACGGAGGTGGGTGTGCTGCGGACGTTCTTCAATGGGCCGACGGCGACGCTGGCGGATCTGGATGTGCATGTTACTACGCTGAATCCGCATGCGGCTTCGCATCAGCCGCATAAGCATCCGAATGAGGAGATGCTGATTATCAAGGAAGGCCAGGCGACGGTGCTGATTAACGGCGAGTGGAAGACGGTGGGGCCGGGGTCGGTGGTGTACCTGGCTTCGAATGTGCCGCACGCGGCGCGGAATGATTCGGGTGCGCCGGTGACGTATACGGTGGTGAATTTCCGGATTCCGGGAGCGCCGGATGTGAAGCCGGTGTTTGTGAATCCGTAGGACTGGCCGTCCAGGCGACAGCGCCTTCGGCGCGATTCCAAAGATGCAAGTGATGAGGGAATCTGCGCTTCTGCATTTCGATATGCTGACGCAATGGCTTGGCAGGCGGGCGGCAGGTTTTGTGCGGGTGCGGAACACGTGAGGCGGCAAATGCGTAAGGACAAAGAGAAGACGATTCACTCATGATTTCGTCCATGCAATACATTCATTTTGTCCCTGGAAAAATTCAGAAGCCTCGATAAAGGAGCAAATCATTGCAGAGAAAGCGTGTGCATAGGTGTCTCTTTTTGATTGCGCCGGCGGTTGCGTGTGCGGGTGTGGCTTTTTCGCAGGCGGCGATGGCGAACAAGAATCTGCCTGCGGTGGGCAACGCTGCTCCTGAGCTTTTACTGACGCAGGTGATGCAGGCTCCGGCGGGAACGAAGACGGATTGGGCTGCACTGCACGGCAAGGTGATAGTGCTGGAGTTCTGGGCTACGTGGTGCGCACCTTGCATTGGTGAGATTCCGGTGCTGAATGCGCTGAATGCTTCGGTCGATCCATCGAAGGTGCAGATTGTCTCGGTGGATGATGAAGATCCGGCGGTGGTGCAGGCTTTCTTAAAGAAGAAGCCGATCAGCGGGTGGATTGGTCTCGATACTTCAGGTAAAGTTTTCGATCGATATGGGGTGTATAGCCGTCCGGAGACGATTATTGTGGGGCCGGACGGGCGCGTGGCGAGTACGACAATGCGGCCTGAGTCGCTGAACGCTGCGAATCTGTTGGCGCTGGCCAATGGCGCGCCGCTAAAGCCCGCTGCGCCGAATGCGGCAACGCAGTCCCAGCTTGATCAGGCGACGGCGCAGGCATTTTCCGATCAGGTGAGCAAGTCTGCGACAACTGCTGGAGCACTGTTTGAGATCAGCTTGACGGCGGCGGGACATGTTGAAGCCGGCAAGGAGCCGGAGACGCATCTGATGATGCGCGGGCCGGGGCAGATGGATGTGACCAATGCCTCAGCTACTGTGCTGCTGAACATGGCCCTGGGAATTCCAGCGACGCGCATTACGGGCGCGAAGGAAATTGACAACGCCTTGTACAACCTGCACGTTGAGGCTCCGAATGCAGAGCCGAAGCAACTGGCGAGCGCTGTGGAACTGGCGATTGCCACAGGAGCGCACCTGCGGATTGAGCGGCAGACGGCAATGAAGGATGCCTATGTGCTGACGGCTACGCCCGAGGCTGCGGGGCACCTGACACATCCGCCGGGAGGCGGCGCGGCTTTTTACAGCACAAAGCGTCAGGTTTTGCAGTGCCTGAACGCTACGCTGAGCCAGGTGGCGGGGGGACTTGAAAAGGCGCTGGAGATGCCGGTGGTGGATGAAACGGGACTGGATGGCATGGTGATGGATACGCTTAAGATTGCGCCGACGGATGTGGCGTCTGCCAATGCGGCGCTGGCTACGCTTGGGCTGAAGCTGGCGGCGGCTAAGCGGCCGATTGAGACATTGACAGTGACGGCGGAGCCGTTTCCGGCTGGGGCTCATGCGGCGAACTGAGGGCTGCAGGACTTCTGCGGGAATCTATCGATGCAGCTGAATACCGCGCCCGAGGACGAAGATGAAAACCAGTGAGAGAAATACGGCAACCGCGATCCACGTGTAACTCCGGCGAATGATTTGGGAGCCACGTTCGGGAACAATGGATTTTGGAATGTAATATCTCATCCAAAGCAGGCCGCACTGCGCGCCTGCGGCTGCCGGCAGGGCGGACTGCCATACGAGCTGGATTCCAATTGGATTCATGAATCCTGCGGCGCACAGCAGGAACACGGATGAGAGGTATGGCAGCAGCGTAAGCCTTCGCATACGGCTCAGGTCGTTTTGTTGTACTCCGACATAGCGCACCAGCGCAGAGCCGATGATCCGCACGGCTGCATAGTAGGTCGCGATGCCCACCACGATAAGCAGGCCTCGCCAGAGCCAGTGCGGGCTCATGCCGGCAATTACGGTTGACCAGTCGCCGAAGTCAGTGACACCGGAAAAGAAGAAATATCCGGTGCCGGTAAACAGATTGAACGCGAGAGATGTGAACAGAAAGAAGCGCCATGGTGCGGATGCGTCTGTTGCGATGCGGAGCGCAAGCCAGAGTATGAGGCCTGCGGCGATGTTCACGAGCGTTCCTCCCGCTGCGACGAGCCGCGAATCGAAGACACTGGACCATGCGACGGTGGAGAGCACGCCGGATTGCGCGCCGGTGACGAGAGCCACGGCGGCGTGGCCCAGTGCTTCATGCAGGACGTCGGAGACGATAGTCGAGAGCAGGCTGATGGCGCAGACAGTTAGAGCGTCATCGATGGCTGGCGTGGAAATCGGATTTTCGGTGGCGGCCATTTCTGCTTCTCCGGTTGGTGTTCGTGCCTGTGGACTCAGATTGTCACATAGCCGCGCTGCGACGCGTATTCCGGCAGATAGTGCGCTCCTTTATAATCAAGTTCTTGGCCCTGTATCGCTGTTTTCCCCGTGCAACTGCCGGGTAATGACTGAAAACTGCTGAATTCTGATGGGGCAGGGAAGCGAACCTGAAATCTATGCAACTTGAGACCGAGAGCCGGCTCCCGAAAGAGATTGATACAGCCGAAGTGGAAGCTTATTGCCAGCGGCTGTGGGATGAGCTGGGCATTTATCTGTATGACCCGAATGAGGCCGGCGAGGTGTTTTCGATTGACACGCCGCCGCCGTATGTTTCCGCTTCGCACCTGCATGTGGGCCATGCGATGAGCTATGCGCAGGCTGAGTTCATCGTGCGCTACCACCGCATGAACGGGCGGAAGATTTTCTATCCGATGGGCTTTGACGACAACGGGCTGCCCACGGAGCGGTATGTCGAGAAGACTTTCAAGATCAACAAGTCGAAGACAACGCGGAGCGAGTTTCGAGCGCTGTGTTTGCAGACGACGACCGAGGGCGCGAAGGAGTACGAGAAGCTGTGGCGCGCGCTGGGGTTGAGCGTGGACTGGAATCTGCGCTACTCGACGATTGATGATCACTGCCAGAGGACTAGCCAGAAATCGTTTATTGAGTTGTTCAAGCTGGGGCGGATTTATCGCTCGCATGAGCCGGTGTTGTGGGATCCGATTCTGGAGACCTCGCTGGCGCAGGCCGATCTCGAAACGATTGAGCGCAAGAGCAAGCTGCATGACATTGTCTTCAAGGGTGTGGATGGAAGTCCGCTGACGATTTCAACGACGCGGCCGGAGCTGCTGCCTGCTTGCGTGGCGCTTTATTGCAACAGCAAGGATGCGCGCTATACACATCTGCTGGGGCAGACGGCGACAGTTCCGCTTTTTGGGCAGACTGTGCCGGTGCTGGCGGATGACGATGTTGACCCGGCGTTTGGCACGGGCCTGATGATGGTTTGCACCTTTGGCGACAGCGAAGATGTGCGCCGCTGGAAGCGTGATGGGCTTGGGCTGCGGGTTGTGGTGAGCAACAACGGGCGGCTGACGGATTTGGCGGGCGAGTTTGCCGGGATGAAGACGGATGAGGCTCGCGGCAAGATTGTGACAGCGCTGACAGAAGCTGGTGCGCTGACTGGCTCGAAGGCTGTGGACCAGGTGGTGAGCGTTTCTGATCGCTCGGATGCGCCGGTTGAGTTTGTGATGGCTCCGCAGTGGTTTATCCGCGTGATGGACATGAAGGATGAGCTGCTGGAGCGCGCGAAGGAGCTGAGGTGGTTTCCGGAGTGGATGCAGATTCGGCTGGAAGACTGGATCAAGGGCCTCAAGTACGACTGGAATATTTCGCGACAACGCTTTTACGGTGTGCCGGTGCCGGTGTGGTTCTGCGCGAAGTGCGGCGAGGTGGTATTAGCGGATGAGGCTGCGCTGCCGGTTGATCCGGTGGAGTCGAAGCCGCCGGTGAGTGCATGTGCGAAGTGTGGAAGCGCGGAGTTTGTTCCTGATGCGGATGTGCTGGATACGTGGATGACTTCGTCGGTGTCGCCGCTGATCAATTCGAACTGGGCGGGAACGCCGGGACGGATTGGCGATGCGAGCGTGTATCCGATGACAGTGCGCGTACAGGCTTTTGAGATTATCCGCACGTGGCTTTTCTACACGGTGGTGAAGAGCCACCTGCATACGAAGAGCCTGCCGTGGGAGAGTGTGATGATCTCCGGCTGGGGGCTGAACGAGAACGGGAAGAAGATTTCGAAGCGCGACCTGGAACAGTACACGGATGCGAATGGCTACAACCGCTACGATCCGTATGCGGTGATTCAGAAGTTTGGCGCGGACTCGTTGCGGTACTGGGCTTCGGGAGGCTCGCTGGGTCACGATCTCCGCTACAACGAGAAGGATGTGCAAATTGGCCGCAAGCTCGTTGTGAAGCTTTGGAATGCGGCGCGGTTTGCGGACCTGCAGATGGGCGCTTACGATCCGGTGAAGGATTTTGTGCCGTTTGCGGCGCGGACGCCGGAGGATCGCTGGCTGCTGGCTGAATTGAACAAGGTTCTCCCTGCGGCGAAGAAGGCGTTTGAGGGCTACAGCTATCATGAGGCGCGCGAGGAGACGGATCGCTTCTTCTGGAGCGTCTTTTGCGATGACTACCTGGAGCTGATCAAGGACAGGTTCTGGACGCCGGACAACTATGTGGAGCAGACGCGGGCTTCGGCGCGGACGACGCTCTTTGAGAGCCTGCGGATTGTGCTGGGGCTGTATGCGCCGTTTCTGCCGTTTGTGACGGAGTATCTGTATCAGCAGTTCTACAAGGGGCATGAGCAGGCGGCTTCGCTGCATAAGTCGGCGTGGCCGCAGGCGAATGCTGAGTGGGATGTGACGGTGCCGGAGATGGAAGTGCTGTCTGCGATTTTGCGCGCGGTGCGCGGGCTGCGGACGACGGCGAAGGTGAGCCAGACGCGACGGCTGGCGAAGGTGACGCTGGACGTGACCGGTGCGAAGCCCGAGATTGCGGCGACTGTGGAGCGGATGCAGGCTTCGATCAGCGCTGCGGTGCGGACGACGGAGCTTGTATACGGGACTGCTGAGACGGCTACTGATCTGGAAGGTGTCAGGGTCGATATTGTGGTTTAAATTTCCGTTTCTTTCCAATGAGCAGGGCGCGTCCTTCGGGGCGCGCTTTGTTGTTTTTGGGGTCCTTGAAGACATCTGGAGGAGCATTTTTGTCTCCAAGTGGTCGGACCAGTAAACGAAATTCTAAAAATCCACGTGTATCGTGTCTCGGAATTTTCGGTTTCCAAACAGAAACTGTTTCAGAGCGACCCGCTCAACTCCCGTTTGACAACTCTACCCAAGCAGAGAGAGAATTTTCGACGTTCGCATACAAGTTCAATTCAGCAAAATTCTGAAGGAAAAGGACGCCAGTGCAATGCATATGAAGACTTGGTTTGGGGTCGTACTGGTAAGACCACTCATGAAAATAACAAAGAGAACGGTCGAGCCATCTGAAAAAGGGTTGATTTCAAGATTCTGCGCAGAAAGCCGCGGCAGATTCGTTTTTGCAGGACTGACGTCACTGTGCGCTGTCCTGATGTTGCTGTTGCCTGCAAAGGCCGGAGCGCAGATTGGCGGCACCGGCACCATTGAGGGAACTGTCACCGATCAGACGGGCGCGGTGGTTGCAGGCGCGAGGGTGGTGGCGAAGAACACGGGCACAGGCGCGGAGATGGTTCGCACGACCAACACCGATGGACGCTATAGTCTTGCGCCGCTGGATGTGGGCACGTATACGGTGACGGTGACGGCGAAGGGCTTTGAGACGCTGCAGCGCCCGGAGCTGCATGTAAACGGCATGCAGGTGTTGGGACTAGACCTGCCGCTGCAGCTTGGCGCGGCGAGCGTGACTGTGACGGTGACCTCGGCGCCGCCGGCGCTGGAGACTGAGAATGCGACGCTTGGCGCGACGATGGAGAACGACACGTACACTTCACTGCCTCTGGAGATGGGCGGCGCGAATGGCGTGAGTACCGATCAACGGCGCGTGACGGATTACGCGATCATGATGCCTGGCGCTACGAACAACGAAATCAAGAACAACGAGTCGGATGAGCCGATGGTGGTGAATGGCTATGGCTCGGGCACAACGATGTACGTGGAAGGCATTCCCCTGGAATCGGCTTCAACGGCGGGCGATCCGCGTTTTATCTGGCCGGCGTTTTCGGTGGAGACGATCGACCAGTTCCAACTGAAGACGACGGGTTATTCGGCGGAATACCAGGGGATTGGCGTGGAGAACTTCACTGTGAAGGCGGGCACGAACCATATTCACGGGACGTTCTACGATATTTTCCGCAACACCGCGCTCGATTCAGCGGGCTTTATTCCGGCGCAGTACCCGGCCAACTATCCTGACACGTCTCTGGCCAGCACCTATTACAAACCGCCGGAGCACATGAATGAGTACGGCATGACGATTGGCCTGCCGTTCTGGAAGAACAAGATTTTCTTCTTTGGCAACTACACGGGTTTTCGCTACTCGACACTGACCAAGCCGCAGGTGCAGACGAATCCTACACCGGCGGAGCAGTGCGGCGATTTTTCGGCGCTGGGCGTGAATATCTACGATCCGACGACGCAGACTCTCACGGGCGGCAGCTATAGCCGTACGCAGTTCCGCGGACCTACATGGACCAGCGCGGGTTGCGGCACGGGGCCGGTGGCAACGAATGTGATTCCACAGGACGAGATTTCTCCGATTGCGCAGTACCTGCAGAAGTTTATGCCTGCGCCAAGCAATTCAAACCTGACGAACAACTACTGGGGCTCATATAACTGGGGCCTGAACAACTGGTCGACGGCGGATCGCCTGGATGTGCACATCAACGACAAACACAGCGTGAGCGGAATCTTCGGCTGGGGTCGGCAGGGGCTGATTGGTCCGGCAGGAAGCCAGACGACGAACGTGGCTCCGCTGCCATACCTGTACGCGAAGAACTACACGCCGATCTCGAAGGTGGGGATCGTGCAGGACACATACATCCTTACCGACAACCTGGTGAACCAGTTCAAGTTTGGCGCGGCGCAGTATCACTCGCCGGATCACAACCCCACCTACGGTATTGCGGAGTATGCGGCATCGACTGCCGGAATCACCGGCCTGCCTACGGGCCAGGCAGCAGGCAGCTTTCCGTATGAAAAATTCAGCGGCGGTCCGCAGAGCTTTGCAAGCTGGGGTCCGCAGACCGGCTATGTGGGCAACACGGATGCCTTTACGCTGCTGGACAACGTGCAATGGATCAAGGGCAGGCACTCCTTTACCTTTGGCGGACAGATGGAATGGATGCAGTACAACTACCTGTACGCGATTGGGGGCAGCACGCTGGCCACGACGAACTTTGCGGTAACGGAAACTGCGCAGGTGAGCGGCTCGACGGCTAAGGCTACTTCCAACACCGGCCTGCCGTATGCCAGCTACCTGCTGGGCGCGGTAGACACGGGCAGCTACACGCAATATGCGCCCATTGCACAGGAGACGGGCGCGCGGTATCGTCCCTACGCTTTCTATGCCACGGATGACTGGAAACTGACGACCAAGCTGACGGTGAACGCCGGGCTGCGCTGGGATGTGATGCCGCCGATGACGGAAGCGGAGAATCGCTTTTCTTTCCTGAATCCGACGGCGACCAATCCTGTAACCGGCAATAACGGCATTCTGCAGTTTGCCGGCAGCGGACCTGATAGCTGCAACTGCTCAACCCCGATGCAGACCTATTACAAGAACCTGGGTCCGCGCCTAGGTTTTGCCTACCAGATGGGCAACAAGCTTGTGCTGCGCGGCTCCTACGGCATCTATTATGGCCACGGCGGCGGCACGTCGGGCGGGCAAACCACGCTTCCTACCTCCAGCAATGGCGAAATGGAACTGGGCTTTGCCGCTGCGCCAAGTCCGGTAAGCCCCGGTGACTCCCTGCCGGCGTTTTACCTGAACAACGGAACGTACTTCACTGGTGCGGGCATTGCGAACACGGCTTTTGGAACCAGCACCGTTGCTGCTCCTCCGGTCTTCAATCCCGCTTACGCGACCTACTACTCGACGGCGGCGGTCTCGCCGTACAAGATTTCCTCGACGCTGGCCTATCTTGATCCGAAGTATGGAGGACGCACGCCGACATTTGAAGGATGGTCGCTTGGCTGGCAACTGCTTGTGACCAAGGACATGACGGCCACGGTGAGCTACGTGGGCAACCAGGGACATTTCCTGGTGCCGACCGGCGCGCCGCGTGGCTACTGGAGCAACCAGCTCGATCCGCAGTATCTATCTCTGGGAGCTACGCTGGGTGCTACGGCTACTTCGGCCAACACTCCGAATGGGTTGCCTTATGCAACTTTCAATAACAAGGTGAGCCAGGCGCTCCTGGCATTCCCGCAGTACAGCGGCGTGGCGGACACGGTGCCCGCAGTGGGCAACTCCAACTACAACTCGCTGCAGCTCTTCATCCAGCAACGTTTGAGCCACGGTTTGAGTTTCATGCTGAGCTATACCTACAGCAAGACTATCGACGATGTGGGCACCTTCCGCACCGGCTATGCGATTCCGTCGGGCGCATTGGCCAACAGCGGGAAAGCCTGGGCGATTGATCGGATTGAGCGCTCGCTCAGCACGCAGGACCAGCCGCAGAACCTGGTCTTTACGAGCACTTACGATCTGCCCTTCGGCAAGGATCACATTGGCGGAGGCAACGCGATTGTTCGCGCAATTGCCGGCGGATGGCGGCTCTCCGATGTATTCACTTATGTGTCGGGCAATCCGCTGGCGCTGACGGGCAGCACCTGCACCGGCGTTGTGGGCCAGGGAACCTGCATGCCGGCTTACAACACGGCTTTCAGCGGCCCGGCGCGCCAGAACGGCGGATGGGGGCATGGCGCAACGCGCACGAACCTGAGCTCCATGCAGTACATCAATCCGGAGGCTTTCGTGCAGACCGGTTCCTTGAGCAACGAATACGTGTTGGGTGACGTGGCCCGTACGGGCGCTGACGGACTGCGCGGACCCGGCAACTACAACATTGACGGCAGCTTGCGCAGGACCTTCAGTCTGTGGAGGAACGAGCGCGTGAAGTTCGTCTTTGACGCGGCCGTTTTCAATGCGGTGAACCATGTGTGGTTTGGAAGCACGGCGGCAACGGCGGATGGCTCCATCGGCTCGACAGTCGGCTCGGGGTCGTTTGGCACCATTGCGGGCCAGGCGAACAATCCGCGCCAGTTCCAGATGGCGGGTCACTTCAACTTCTAACGAGGCTTCTTAGAATCAGGCTTGAAGATAAGAATTTTCTCGCAGCGGCGCGAACCCAGCCAGGTTCGCGCCCATTTTCTTTTGCTATTGCGCGGGAGGAGTTGCAGCGGTTGGGCTCCAGTGGTCGCTGCCGGTCAGGAATGCAGCGGGATCATATTGCGCGGCTTCCTGCGGTGTGAGCATATGCGTGTGCGGCTCGCGCGCGGAGTTGTTAGCGCCGGGGCCGGTAGAATCGAACTCGGCGTAGTAGACCGTATCGATCGAGTGCGTTTCTCCAGGATGCCATTCGCGCCAGCCTGCGGGATCAATGTGCGCGCCCATCTCTGTATGCATAAAGATGACGCGTGCATACGGACGCCATGGACGGCCGAGATAAATCTGCGGCTCGGCTGCGGGGTCCGCGGTGAGCTTGCAATGGTTAAAGACGAAGCCTGAATCCTCTTCCGGGTAGTGTTTGGATTGCGCGGTGAGATAGCCACCTTTATGCGATGTGGAATGTATCTCACAGCGGTCAAAGACGGCCTTGGCATCGCCGAAGATGAAATCCACATTGCCTTCGATGTAGCAATCGGCAAAATATTGACGCGTGGGAATGCAGTTTGCGCCGTCGGGCGTGCAGTTGCGGCTGCCTGCGTAGACGGTGTCCTGGTTGCCGAGCAGGCGCACGTTGCGGAAGATGGCGCGGTCGCTGATGACGCGCAGCGCGAGCGCCTGCGAGCCCTGCGGGAGTTGAGGATGCGTGCGGTTAAAGTCGTTTGCGAAGGTGATGTTCTGCGCGAGAAAATCGTCTGCCGTGACGTTTACCGTGGCTGAGTGCAGCGTGCCGCCGCTGGTGCCGGCGCTCAGGTCGTTCACGATGACGGTTTTGGATGGATCTGGCGAGGAGCCGCGGATTTCAATGTGCGGCTTATCAACCGCGATGACTTCGCGATAGATGCCGGGACCAACGAGAACAAGGCCGCCAGTGGTTGGAGCGGAGTAAAGAGCTTTCTGAATGGATGAGTAATCGCCCGTGCCGTCGGCTGCAACGTACAGCGTGCGATCTTCGTCGGGGATTTTGCCAGCCATTTCAGGCGCTGTCTTTAGGGTTGGAAATACGGCGTAGTGCGCGCTGCAATTCATTTCGCTGCCTGCGACTGTGCCTGGCATTTCTGCGGCGGAGGAGCCATCGCCGGATGGCGCGAGATTGCCACGGCGCGGACCTATTTTGAACTCCGCATTGCTGACGTCCATGAAGGCGTGAGAGAGGTCGTCTGCGAATACGTTGTCGAATTGAAGGCCAAGCTTATGCTCCGCATCCAGGCCCACGAGCGTGTAAATGCCGGGCGTTTCAATCCGGACATCGCTCAAAGTAATGTTGCGATAGATGGGCAGAAGATTGCCATCGAAGGTGGTGTACTTTGGCGTAAAGAGAAGCGGATTTTTTACGTTACGAATGCAGACGTTGCGATAGAGAACGTCCTGCACGAGGCCGCCGCGGCTGCGGTCGCTCTTGATGCGGATGCCGTTGTCTGCGCCGTCGATGGTGAGGTCGTTCACCAGAATGTGATCGACGCCGCCGCTGGTTCCGCTGCCGATAGACATGCCGTGGCCGGTGTAGAAGTGATTGTGCAGTATGGAAATGTGCGAGGCTGAGTTTGAGCCGCCCGACTTGATGGCGACATCATCATCGCCTGTGTGAATGAACGAATACGCAATGGTGACGTTGGTGGAAGAGCCGGGATCAATGCCGTCGGTATTGCGCGCGGTGGCGGGCGTCATGATCTTTATGCCCCATGCGGTAAAGCCGTTGGTCTGATTGATGGCTACGTGAAAGTTGGGCGAGTTGCGCAGTGTGATGCGATAGAGCGTGAAGTTGTCTGCCTGCCGCAGCGTGATCATTTGCGGCACACTCTGTTGCTTGTCAGTGACTTTGGCTTCATGCGCGAGATCCCACCAGGACGACTTTTGTCCGAGCAGTGTTGCGCCGCCGCGTCCGTCGATGGCACCGTCACCCATGATGCCGCTGTTCGTTGCGTGATCTGCTGTGATGAGCGGTTTGCAGCCGTGACCTTTTTCGCCCACGATACCGCAACTGCCCGGCGTGAGATCGTAGATGCGCGGATCGCGTGAGGCTGCGAGAACTGTATTGGCGGCTATGACGAGCGTGACTCCGGACTGCAACTGAAGCGGGCCGGTGAGAAAAACATTACGGCGGCCCTGCGCCTTGAGCACAACGGCCTTTCCGGCTGCACAACGATCCATCGCGTCCTGAATGCGCGTGGTGTCGAGCCGCTGTTCGTCGGCTGGAGAAAGCTGGCCATTGTGCGCTTCGAGTTGCGCATTCAGCGTGACGCAGGGCGCGGGGATGCGTGGCTCGGTGACGCTACGCGTGTCTTGTGCAGGCGCGGAATGAACTGCCGTGATGAACAAAAGGACGACAGAAATTGCAGGAAAAGAGCGAATCTGCATACATCTCCTCAAGGGAATAAAGGGATCAAGAGGACAGACCACTTGACGACACCATGAGAATTGTTGCCGCTTAGTTCAGTCAAGTTAAGGTTGCTCGATCCACCACGCTGATCTTGAGTGTTACGCATTATCCTGAATGATTGAGCGAAATGTGTGCAGGCTTTGCCGACATAATAAAGTTTATTTGATATAGCAGATTTGCGGTTGATGGTCAGACCTCTTGGGCGATACAATTCTTCTGTCAGTTAGAAACAACATTCGCTCGACCCTGATCTGCGAGCATACAGTGAAGCTATAGCCGTAAGATTCTGCGCGGTCTAGTTGTCAGCCATTTTTCGCATGGGAGAAGTTTTGCGATGAACCTTGGGTTCGAAGTTCCACAGAAAGGCGCGCTCGATTTGTTGTCTCTTGGCGCGCTCGTGCATCGGATCGATCCGGGCATTATTCCTTTTCGCAAGGCCACGGAGGTGAAGATTCATGTCAGTGGCGGCGAGTTCAACGTGGCGGCGAATTTGTCCGATTGTTTTGTGCAGCGCACGGCGATTGCCTCGGCGATGGTGAAGTATCCCATCGGCGATCTGATTGCGGAGCGTGTGCGCGGAATGGGTGTGCGGCCTATCTATCGCATGTTTGAACATGATGGCGTGCGCGGGCCGAACATGGCGACGGTGTATAGCGACCGCGGGCTGGGCGTGCGCGCTCCGGTGGTGTTTTACAACCGTTGCAATGAGGCCGCGGCGCAACTGAAGCCGGGTGACTTTGACTGGACGGCGATTTTTGGCGAAGGCGTGCGGTGGTTTCACTCCGGCGGTATTTTTGCGGCGCTCTCAGAGACGACGGCGGAGCTTGTAATTGAAGCGATGAAGGCGGCGCGCAAGGCTGGTGCGATCACTTCGTTTGACCTGAACTATCGCGAGAAGCTGTGGAAGATTTCAGGCGGGATTGACCGCGCGCAGAGCGTGCTTTCGGCGATTGTCGAAAACGTGGACGTGCTGGTGGGCAATGAAGAAGACCTGCAGAAGGGTCTGGGGCTCACGGGTCCGGAGGTCCATACGAAGTCGAAGCTCGATCCGACGGCGTTCTTTGCCATGATGGGCACGGTGGTGCAGCGCTTCCCGAATGTGAAAGCCGTGGCTACGACGCTGCGTGAGGTGCATTCGACGAACCATCATAGCTGGAGTGCTGTTGCATGGGTAAATGGGCAGCAACTGCACGCACCGACTGCGGAGTTGACTGTTTATGACCGCGTGGGCGGTGGCGATGGCTTTGCTTCGGGGTTTATTTACGGGCTGCTTGCGGGCGAAGCACCGGAGGAAGCGATCAAGCTGGGCTGGGCGCATGGCGCATTGCTGACGACATTTCCTGGTGATACGACGATGGCCACGCTTGAGCAGGTGAAGGCCTTTGCGGCGGGTGGGTCGGCGCGTATTCAGCGATAGAAAATCAACGAAACGGAATGATGATGAACCGATTCATCTATAGGGCGCCGCTGCTGATTGCAGCGGCGTTGTTTTTCTTTGCGGCTGTGGCGCTTCATGCAGCCGCGATATGCGATGCGCGAACGTACGGAGCCAGGGGCGACGGTGCGACGAAGGACACAGCGGCGCTGCAGGCGGCGATTGATGCATGTGCGGCGAAGGATGGCGGCACGGTGCGGCTGACGGCGGGTATATACCTGAGCGCGCCGATTGTGCTGAAAAGCGGCATCACTTTGCAGCTCGATAAAGGTGCAACGCTGCTGGGATCGCCAGATCATAAGGACTATCCAGCGAAGACAGAGTTTCGTGCGCCGGGGATGCAGTCGCTGGTGAGCGCGACGAATGCGGAGCATGTGGCGATCACGGGTGAGGGCACGATTGATGGCAACGGCGAAAGCTGGTGGCAGGAGGCGCGCGCGTACAAGGACTCGGGGATTCTGGGCGCGGAGCATACACGACCGCGGCTGGTGGTTTTCGATCATTGCAAGCATGTGCGCGTGGAAGGCGTGACGATTCAGAACTCGCCGATGTGGCAACTGGTGCTGTATTACGCGGATGATGTCGTGGTTCGCAATATCAAGGTGCTGGCGCCGGCGCACTCGCCGAATACGGATGCGATCGATCCATTTTCATCGAGCCATGTGACGATCGATCATGTGTTTGCCGATGTGGGCGACGACAATATCGCGATCAAGTCAGGCATGATCAATTCGCCGGGGCCGGATGCGCCGAGCCGCGATATTACGATTACTGATTGCACGTTTCTGCATGGGCATGGGCTTTCAATTGGCAGCGAGATTGCGGGTGGCGCGCAGAATATCCGCGCGGAGCGGATTCATTTTGAGGGCACGGATAACGGTATTCGTGTGAAGGCAAACCGCGATCGTGGCAACGATGTGGGGCATCTCTTCTTCAAGGATATTGAGATGAAGGGCGTGAAGAATGCGCTCATCATCAGCGAGTACTATCCTAAGGTGCTGCCGCCGGAGGGCGATGGGCCACAGCCGGTGACGCGGCTGACGCCGCACTTTCATGACATCACGCTGGAGAATGTGACGGCCGTGGATAGTGTGTCTGCGGGCGCGATTGTGGGACTGCCCGAGGCTCCTGTGCTGGCTGTTACGCTGCGGAATGTGAGGATCAGCGCGCAGCATGGGATGAATGTGGGATATGCGGAAGTGACCGGCAGGGGATTCGTGGTGACGGCTGGGGAGAATCCTGCGATTGTTCAGGCGGCGGGGGCGAAGCTGAATCTGCATTGAGTTTGTTCTCATGCAAATGGAAAATGCCGCGCTGCGAGCGCGACATTTTTGTTGAGCAATGGCGCGAAGCTTATTGGTTCACGCCGCTGGATAGGAAACCGCCGTCGACGACGATGGTTTGTCCGGTGACGAAGGATGCGGCGTCAGAGGCGAGGTAGAGCGCTGCGCCAATCAGTTCTTCTGTTTTGCCGAAGCGGCCCATTGGCGTGCGCATGAGCAGCTCGTGGCCGCGCGGTGTGCCTTCAAGCAGTGCGGCGTTCAGTTCTGTTTTAAAGACGCCGGGTGCGATGGCGTTTACGGTAATTCCTTTGCGCGACCACTCTACGGCGAGCGAGCGCGTGAGTGACGAGACGGCGGATTTGCTGGCGGCGTAGGCTGCCACTTCATGCAGGGCCACGTAGCTGTTGAGCGATGTGATGTTGATGATGCGTCCGTAGCCGCGATCGAGCATGGGCTTGCCGAAGACCTGGCAGGCGCGCAGTGTGCCGGTGAGATTGGTGTCGATGATGGTGTTCCAGTCTTCTTCTGTTACATCCATCGTGGGTGTGCGCTTGATGCGCCCGGCGCAGTTGATGAGGATGTCGACTTTGCCGAACTCTGCGAGTGTGGCGTCACGCAGGGCGATGAGCGAGGCGCGGTCGGTGACGTCGGATTCGAAGCGGAGGGTTTTGCAGCCGAGGGCTTCGATGGCTGCGGCTGTTTCTTCTACCTGCTGCTTGCGGCGTGCCGTGGCGATGACGTCTGCGCCGGCCTGTGCGAGACCGAGGCTCAGTGCGCGGCCAATGCCGGATGTGCCGCCGGTGATGACGGCGACTTTACCTTCAAGATTGAGAATGTTTTCGCTCATTTTGTTTCCAATATTGCGATTGGGTGGTGGGTTAGTTAGAACGCGGGGGCTAAAGCCCCATTCTTCTTTCAGCTATTTTCGGCACGACTAAAGTCGTGCGAAACACAAATCAAATTCAAACTGATTTGCTATCTGCGCCTGCGTGCGCCGTAACTGCTGCATTCGCCGCGCTGCCGAAGAATACAGGAACGATGTGGCGGTCGTAGAGATTTTCCGTTACGTTTTTTGCGATGACAGGCTCGTTGGCTTCGAGCAGATCAAGATAGCGCTTACCCATTTTGGCTGCAACCTTGAAGCCGACGTGCAGGAGCTGGCGGAGGCTTGGGTTGTAGTCTGGATCGCTCTGTACGTGACGTAACGCGGAGGTGTATTGCGTTGAGGTCCAGCTATTGACCGTCTCTGGATTGGGCAGCTTTGCGGGATCGATGTCGATGACGGTGGCGTATGGTGCGCATAGCTCTTCACGGTGCGCGAAGGCTTCAGCATAGATCTCTTTGGCGAGCGCTAGAGCTTCGCCTTCGGCTTCTGCAAGGCCGATGAGCTCTTCGAGCCAGGTGGTTCCGGCGGTTTTCAAATGCACGCCCGCGTCAAACTTTTTGAGTGTTGCGTGAATGGCCGGATAGATGGAAAACTTGTCGCTGCCGGAGTGCACGCTGAGTTTGAGATTTGCGGGCAGGCCAAAGGTTTCGACGGCGTAGGCGATGGCTGCAACGTCGAGCGAGAACTCGCGCTCGAACTGCGCTACGTCACCAACGTAATCGACGCCTTTGTTGAAGCGGCCGCTGAATTTCGGTGCGATGGTCTGGATGGGGATGCCTTCGGATGCAATGGCAGCGAGGATGATGAGTAGCTCAACGGGGCTTTGAGCGCGGTCGGTTTCGTCCATCGAGATTTCGGGTATGAAGTTGTCTTTGCCCTTGACTGAAGCGATCTTGCGATAGACGTCGCCGGCGATTTTTACGGCGTAGAGAAACTTGGTTGCTGTCTGGTGCAGATCCTCTTCGGTGATGGAAATCGCATCGGCAACGCCGTGCAGCTTGAGTGTGCCTACGAGTCCGCGATGCGCGCGGACGAAGGCTTCAATCTCATCCGCGGGCGCGGGTTTGCCGATGAAGTCTGCGACGTCGATGGTGTAGAAATCGCAGACGGAGATGAAGCGATCGACGGTGGTGAGGCCGATGTGATCCGCGTCGAGAAAGTAGGGCAGCTTCCAGTTGAGTGCTTTAACGGCGGCATCGGCGGCTGCGCGCGCGGAAGTTGGCTCCGAACCGATGATGATGTGCTCGCGATTGGATTTATTCCAGACGGGAATGATCTCGAGGCCGGCATCAAGCGCTTTGAGGCACGCGGCGAGCTGCGCCTTGGCCTGATGCGCGAAGCGATCGCCGGTGCCGAGCGAATATTTCGGTAATGTGAGTGGGGTACTCATAGTTCTCCTCGATTTATAAACGGATTTATAAGCGGCTTTGGTGCGCCCACAGGCCCAGGCCCGGATTGGCAATAAAAAATATCTCTTCTCCGCCGACTTGATTTACGCCGTGAGCGAGTGTCTGCGGGTTGTAGCGATCGAGCATGGAGGCGAGCTCTCCGTATCCGTAGCCCACGCCTTCTACTTCGTCTTTGTTGAGGTGGCCGGGGCACCAGGTGATGCGGAAGCGGCCTTCCGACGAGCCGTGAATGAGGTGCGCGGCGGCGCTGAGATCGTTGGCCAGCTCGGGGTCGGATTCGACGGCGCGCAGTGTGGCGGGCGTGCCGCGATAGCCGTATTTGCGGATGAGTTGGTCGATGATTTTGTCCTCGCCGAATTCTTTGACGCCGGGGGCGAGGATGATGAGCTCAGCGTCATCGGCTAGCGCCATGCGCGTGCGGTAGACGGCCTTGTTGCCGAGCCATGTGGAGTGGAATTCATGCGGGTCGAGATAGACGACGGCTTTTTTGAGTGGCTCAGGGACGATTTCGAAGTTGACCTTGAGGCTGAGCTCGGCGGCTTTGTGAAAGCACTCGATATCGTCGCCGATGAAGAGGCCGCAGACGGCGAGCTCGCCTGTTCCAGTGCGACGGACGACGGTGTGCACGTAGACGATAGGAAGATGCTTCAGGAAATGATCGGAGGCGTAGTTGAGCACGTTGCGGACGGGATTGTCCGCGCGGCCGAGGATGCGCTCCATGCCATAGACCGCACCGAGATAATGGCTGCGGTTGATGCCTTCACGGCCGCCTGTGCCGACGAGAACATTCTTGTTGTAGTTGGCCATGCCGATGACTTCATGCGGCACGACCTGGCCGATGGAGAGAATGAGATCGAAGCCGCCGCGCGAGATGAGCTTGTTGACCTGCGCGGGCCATGCGTAATTGAGCAAGTCTTCGGATTGCTGATGGATGTATTCTGCGGGGACTTCGCCGAGTGTTTCGATGTCGGTGCGCCAGTTGTGTACGTGGAAGAGATTGAGCGGGATGGCACCGAACATGTATGCAAGCTGACCGTCACTCATGGGCGCGTGTGTGCCGAGTGCGGGGAGAATTGCTTTGAGCTTGTCGCCGTAATGTTGCCATGCGAAGCGTGTGAGGTCGCCGGCGCGGGAGTGCGCGCGAGTCTGATCGGGCGGTATGACGAGCACGTTGTTGCGCTGGCCTAGCTTGCTGAGTGTTTCGATGAGCAGAGCGTTCAGGCGCTCGGAGTCGAGCGTTGTTTCCGGAGATCCAATGGCGCAGTACAAACTCATGCGGCAAACTCCGCTTTACGCAAGCCAGGAGCGAGCAGGTTCAGGAACGCGAACGCGACCAGGTAGGCGCTGGCTGCGATGCCGAAGAGAACGGTGTAGTTGCTATGAGTCAGCTGCAGGACATAACCAACGAAGATGGCGAAGAGCGAACCGCAGGCCGAGCCTGCCATGCCGCCAATGCCCGTCACCGAGCCCACTGCGCTCTTTGGAAACATATCGCTGGCGGTCGTATAGATGTTGGCCGACCATCCCTGATGCGCTGCAGTGGCCAGGCTAAGCAGCCCGATGGTGGCCCATTCAGAATTGAGCGAGTTGACGATGAAGATGGGCGTCACGGCACAAGCGCAGATGAACATGGCTGTAAGCCGCGCAGCCACGGCGGAGAGGCCGAATTTGCGGAGTGGCATCGGTAGCCATCCGCCGCCGATGCTTCCGATGGAAGATGCGGTGTAAACCACGATCAGCGGCAGGCCCACATGCTTCAGGTCAAGGCCGTACTTCTTGCTGAAGAAATCCGGCAGCCAGAAGAGGAAGAACCACCAGATGGGATCGGTGAGACCTTTACCGATAGCGAAGGCCCATGTCTGGCGATAGCCGAGCAGGCGCATCCACGGGACCGACGGGCCCATCTTTGCGGCGGCTTCTTCATAGATGAAGCGCAACTCCGCGCCGGTAAGCGTGGGGTGATCCTGGGGCTTGCGGTATTTGCTGTACCAGAGACCAATCCAGGCGGCGCTGAAGACTCCGGTCACCAGAAAAGCCGCGTGCCAACTGTAGTGCAATGCAACCCACGGAACGATAGCCGGAGCAAGGATAGCGCCCATGTTTGCGCCGGAGTTGAAGATGCCCGTGGCGAGCGATCGCTCGCGCTGTGGAAACCATTCGGCTACGGTCTTGATGGCGGCGGGGAAGTTGCCGGACTCACCAAGGCCAAGACAGACGCGGGCAATTCCGAACTGGAACATCGAGTTGACCAATGCGTGGCCCATGGCCGAAAGGCTCCAGACGGCCATGATGGCCATGTAGCCGATGCGGGTGCCGACCTTGTCCACAAAGCGGCCTGCAGCGAGCAGGCCTATCGCGTACGAGACCTGGAAGGCGGCCATGATGTAGCCGTAACCGACTTCCGTCATGCCGATGCCGCCAAGCGCCGGGGCGTGCATCAGCGTGGGCTTGAGCAGTGAGAGAACCTGCCGGTCCATGTAGTTAATGGAGGTGGCGGCGAAGAGCATGGCGCAGATAGTCCAGCGGACTTTGCCGATGCGCGCGCCGGGGGCTAGTTCTTTCTGCGGAGACTGCTCTGATGTGATATTCATGGGCGTCTCCGAGGATTACAGTTTGTATGCTTTCTTGACCAGCGTGTATGTCAGATCGCGCGCTACTTCATAGGCTTCGTCTTCGCGCAGGCGGTGTTCGACGACCATCCTGGCAAGGAACGAGCAGTCAGTCCGCCGCGCCACGTCATGCCGCGCGGGGATGGAGAGAAAGGCCCGTGTGTCGTCATTGAAACCGACGGTGTTGTAGAAGCCCGCGGTCTCGGTGGCCTGCTCGCGGAAGCGCATCATGCCTTCAGGGCTGTCATTAAACCACCATGGCGGGCCGAGACGCAGGCAGGGATAATGGCCTGCCAGCGGCGCAAGCTCGCGGCTGTAGGTGGTTTCATCCAGCGTGAAGAGAATGAGGGTGAGCCTGCGCTCGTTGCCGTAGCGGTCGAGAAGGGGACGCAATGCGTTGACGTAATTGACGGCCTGCGGGATATCTGCGCCGGCGTCGCGGCCATATCGTTCGTATACCGAACGATTGTGATTGCGAACGGAGCCGGGATGAATTTGCATCACCAGACCGTCCTCCACGCTCATGCCGGCCATTTCGGTAAGCATCTGTGCGCGGAAGAGTTCGTTGTCGGCTGGGCTGCTCTTGCCGGTGCGGACTTTTTCATAGAGCGCTGCGGCTTCTGATGGATTGAGATCGGCGGTAAGTGCGGTCGGGTGGCCGTGATCCGTAGCCGTCGCTCCTAATGAGCGGAAGCGCGCACGTGAAAGGCGCAGCGCATTCAAATAGCCGATCCAGGTCTCCGTGTTTTCGTGCGTCTGCGTGCCAAGTTGAGCCACGCGCTCGGCGAACCCGGCAAAATCGGGGTCCACGACTGTGTCGGGCCGGAAGGCGGGAATCACGCGGCCTTTCCAGCCGGAGTTGCGCAGCGCCTTGTGATCGGCGAGCGAGTCGAGAGGGGAGTCGGTGGTGGCGAGTACTTCCATACGGAAGCGCTCATAAAGCGCGCGGGGCAGAAACGCCGGCGTGCTGAGCTTCTCCGCGATGGTGTCGAAGTAAAGATCGGCGGTCTTCTCGCTGAGCGGCTCGGAGAGGCCGAAGAGCTCCTGAAACTCGTAATCGAGCCACATGGCTGTTGGCGTGCCACGGAAGAGCCAATAATTGTTGGCAAAGATCTTCCAGACGCCGCGCGGGTTTTCAATCTCCGGCTTGCCAATCTCGAGATCGTCCATGGAGATGCCCTGGCTATAGAGCATGCGATAGACGTAGTGGTCCGGCTGCACAAAGAGCTTGGCTGGATCAGGGAAGGGCAGGTTGTGCGCAAACCAGGATGCCTGCGTGTGGCCATGCGGGCTGATGATGGGCATCTCGACAATATGTTGATAGAGCGAACGGGCCAGCTTGCGCGTGTCGGGGTCGGCGGGAAAGAGTCGATCTGGATGGATGAGCATGTCGTTGTTGCTCCGTAGCCGCACGCTTCAATAGCAAAACCAGAGAGAATGCGTCCGATTGAGTATCGCGTAAGACCGCCGCTCCATGCTGGCCGCCTCAATTTGAATATTCTGACTTCGGATTATCGCATCTCTGATTTTTCTTTAAGTGGTCAGACCACAGTATACATGGCCGACTGGTAATTTGAGCGTGCAGCAAGAAAATGATTCGGTTGTGCGTTCATTTAGTGGTACTCTCGACTTGATCTGCAGAGTATTGAGTGTTTCCGAGAGCAATTTCCGTCTATGGCCAGAGCGAAACCGGACCAGCAAGAATCGCACCGCACAATGCAAGTGGTCAACCACGTGCGCGCCATGATCGAAAACGGAACGCTCAAGCCGGGCGACAAGATTCCGCCGGAGCGAGACCTGGCGCGGACGCTGCTGATCAGCCGTGCAAGCCTGCGCACGGGCATTGGCTATCTGGCCGCGCTGGGCGTGATGAAGATCAGGCACGGAGTGGGCACCTTTGTTGCGGATGGACCGCCGGATTTCGGGCAGGATTCCCTGAGCTTCATCGGCGCGCTGCACGGGTTTCAATCCTGGCAGATGTTTGAGACGCGCATACTGCTCGAGACCGGGCTGGCCGCGCTGGCCGCCGAACGCAGCAGGGATGAGCACCAGGCCGCGCTGGCCGAGGAAGTGGCCGAAATGTTTGCCTCCGTGGATAACCCCACTGAATATCTGATTCACGATGTCGCCTTCCATCGGATCATCGCGCAGGCATCGGGCAACCCGATCCTGGCCGCCATCATGGAAACCATCGTATCGTCCATGTATGACAGCCGGCGAAAAACCGTGGAGCGGTCGATTGATTTGCGGGAATCGGCGGGGATGCACCGCGAGATTTACCGGGCTATTCGTACACGCAAACCCGCCGAGGCGCGCAGATTGATGGAACAGCACCTGCGCATGGCCCAGGAGGCGCAGGGGCTGGAACGGCCGGTTGGCAAGCGCGGCCCCACGAGCGGGGAAAAGAACGGCTCTGCCGACGAAAGCCAGAGCGCTCTCTAACGATCCTGCCTAACGCAGCCAATTCAGGTTTCCTGTGCGCCGCGGCGGCAGCGGGAGAACGATAAAGCCCTCGCGCCAGTGACCGTCTTCGCGGCGCGGCGGCTCGCCCACAAAACGCGCGCCTGTGGGGTCCTGGGATTCGAGAGCCAGGCCGGGCAATCCGCCCACAATCGCCTGGAGCTGATCGTGGTTTGGCGGGCGGTTTACGGTAAGCGGAACGAGCGTCTGGAGCGCGGCAAAGCTGGCCGCTAGATCGCTGACGCGGGCGCGGCGCTTGGACGGCAGCGGCTGGATGCCGAGCGAACGCCATGCCGCGTGAGGATAGCTTTCGACCAATACGCGTTCCGGGATGTCACCGGGGCGTTCTTGTGTGGTAAGCCGTTTCCATCCGCGGCGGCAGAGGGCGTCGTAAAGGTCCACACAGAACTCGGCAAAGGTGCGATAGGTGGCAGGCTTGACCATGCCGGGAAGGCCGGTTTTGGCGGCACAGTTGAGTTGGCGCTCGCTGAGACGCGCATGGGCGCAGCCATTGCTTTCGGACTTCCAGGCCTGGGGGCCATCGAGCAGCAGAACGCGGATGCCGCGGACGTTGGCGAGGTAGTTGAGGCGGCCGGCGAGGATTTCGGCGTGGACTGGGCCGGGATGAGGCTCGTCGAGATCGGAGCCGTCCCACGAGATTAGCTCGCAGTCGATCGGCGCGGGCAGCCCATTTTCGCCTATAGTCTGGTTCAGAATTGCGATTCCCAGATCGGACCAGCGGCGGTAGGCGAGATCGACGGACAGGATGGACATGGCCTATCCAGCATCGAGCATGGAGGTGCGCTCTACAAGCCTGTAGCGCGAAGATTAAAGCTGGGTTATACTGATTTGGTGCGCCTTCCGCCGGATTTCCCTCCGTGGGAGGCAGCTATTGGATGGATATGAAGTCCGTCCAAAAACGAGAAGAAAATGCCCAAGTTGAAGACTCATACGGGCGCGGCCAAGCGCTTCAGCAAGACTGGTACCGGCAAAATCAAGCGGAACCAGACGAAGGTGCGGCACATCCTTACGTCGAAATCGCCGAAGGTCAAGCGCAAGCTCGGTAAGAGCGTGCTTGTTTCCGATGGCGATTACAAGAAGGTCGCGCGCATGATTCCCTACGCCTGATAGTAAGCGAAAGCTTACAGGGCCTTGAGTGGCAAGGCCCCGCACTTCGTGCCGTATTCCTTTTGGGAGCGCAACGGAGTGTAGAGTTCAGGATGAATGAGCGAGTGAAGAGGCACATCCTGCCTCCAGCCGCGTAACCCACATGCAACACAAACGGAGAACATAGCAATGCCTCGCGTAAAACGCAGTACAAAGCGCAGCGACCGCCGCAAAAAGATTCTTAAGCGCGCAAGCGGTTACTTCCTCACGAAATCGAAGCTCTACCAGGCAGCCCAGGAAGCCGTGGAGCGCGGCCTGAAGTTTGCCTATACCGGCCGCCGCCAGAAGAAGCGCCAGTTCCGCTCGCTCTGGATTGTCCGCATCTCGGCCGCCGCCAAGCTCAACGCCATCAGCTACTCGCAGTTCATCAACGGCCTCAAGAAGGCCGGCGTCGAGCTCGACCGCAAGATTCTGTCCGATATCGCAGTCAAGGACGCTGCAGGCTTTACCAAGCTGGTGGAGCAGGCGAAAGCCGCTCTGGCCAGCCAAGCAGCCGCCTAAGCGAGCGAGCCAGTAAGCCACAAAAGGCCCCGCATCGCGGGGCCTTTTCCTTTGCCCACAGGTCTACGTCCGCCATCCTTTCAATGTCCATCCGTGAAGTATTCTGAGACTTACGCATGATGAACGAACCGATTCCTACTTTAGAGGCTTTTGACGAAGCCTCACTCGATAAAGCCTTTGCTGCGCTTGAGAAGCAAGCGCGCGAGTCAGCTGCTGCGATGGATGGCCCTGAGGCCGTTGAAGCATTTCGCCTGGAATGGCTGGGCCGCAAGCAGGGGCGGCTGAATGATGTTTCCGGCTTGTGGCTGAAGGCTGCGCCGCCGGAGGCCAAGAAGCTGCTTGGCCAGCGCTTTAATGCGCTCAAAGCTACGGTGGATGGGTTGCTGGAGCAGGCGTTGGGAGCAGGGCCCAGCGATGCTGCGCTGGCTGCTGAGGCTATCGACATTACGCTACCTGGAACGCAGCGGCTCACAGGAGCCGAGCACCCGATTACGAAGACGCTGAATGAAATTGTCAGTGTCTTTGCCGGGCTGGGTTTTTCGGTCGGCGTCGGGCCGGAGGTCGAGACCGACTTCTACAACTTCGAGAGCATGAACTTTCCGCCGGGGCATCCGGCGCGCGATACGCAGGACACGCTTGTCATTGCCAACCAGGAGCGTCGTTCGCTTCGCGATAGGCTTTTGCTGCGGACGCATACCAGTCCCGTGCAAATGAGGACAATGGAGCAGCAGCCGCCGCCGGTGCGGATCGTGATTCCCGGCAAGGTGCACCGCAATGATGCGGCGGATGCGACGCACTCGCCGATCTTCCACCAGGTGGAAGGGCTGTGCGTGGATACGAACATCACTTTCAGCGATTTGAAGGGAACGCTGGACCATGCGATGAAGGCTTTGTTTGGTTCGAGTGTGAAGACGCGCTTCTTTCCTTCGTTCTTTCCCTTTACGGAGCCGAGCGCGGATGTGCAGATCAGTTGCATTTTCTGCGGGGGCAAGGGCTGCCGCAAGTGCAAGAACTCGGGCTGGATTGAGCTGCTGGGCTGCGGCATGGTGGACCCTGCGGTCTTTGCCTTTGCGGCGGAGAAGCAGCCTGCTTACGATCCGAAGAAGATTTCGGGCTTCGCGTTTGGAATGGGAGTGGAACGTATCGCAATGATGAAATATGGAGTTAGTGAAATTGGACAATTCTATGCCGGCGATATGAGGTTCTTGAGTCAGTTTGTTTAGCGGGTTGGCGCGCTGCGCGCGTGGCGAGTTGGCAGGTTGGCGATGAGCAGAACGAGACATTATCGCGATTTGATTGCCTGGCAGAAGGCTATGGAACTGGCCCGGTTTATTTATGCGCGGACGGAGGAATTTCCTAAATCTGAGACCTTCGGATTAAAGATGCAACTGCGCCAGTCAGCTGTGGGAGTTGCGAGCCATATTGCAGGAGCACATGGACGCCTGAACGATTCTGAAATGCGGAAAGGACTCGGGGCAGCTCGTGCGGCCATTAACGAGTTGCAGACGCAAATTGAGCTGGCGGCCAGCCTTGGTTATTTTGAAAGTTCTTTCAGTGAAGAACTGCTGGATATTGGTTCTCGTGTCGCCAAACTGATAAATGGACTTCTGGGTGTGCTTGAAACGGATGCTGAAGAAACTGGCGCGCGCGAACCTGCGAACTCGCCACGCGCGTAGCGCGCCAACTTGCGAAGAGAGCAATTGAACCGATGAAGATATTGACGAAATGGCTGCAAGCTTACCTGCCGGGGCTGCTTGTTGACGACACGCAGCTCGCGGAAGATTTGACTCTGCGCGGGATTGCAGTCGAAGGCGTGTACGATCTTGGCGCGGGCAACGGCTCGCTGTACGAGATGGACATTACGACCAACCGCGTGGACGCGATGAACCACTACGGCGTGGCGCGCGAGGCGGCGGCTATTTACGGGCTGACGCTGCAGCCGCTCGTATTCGAACTTCCAAAGGGTCAGCCGTCCGCCAAGGACTTCGACGTGAAGATTGAGGCCGAGGACGTTTGCGGACGGTTTACCGCGCGCGTGCTGCGTGGCATCGATGTCAGCGAGACGAAGGACTGGTTTGCGGGCGCGGAGGTGGCGACGTACTTCGGCCTGCTGGAGCAGAAGAAGATTTCGAGCGCTGTGGATGCGACGAATTTCGCATGGCTATTGATGGGGCAGCCGACGCACGCCTTCGATCTCGACAAGATTGAAGGCGGCATTGTGGTGCGCCGCGCGCGCAAGGGTGAAAAGCTCAAGACGCTGGACGGCGTGGAGCGCATGCTTGAGGCGGAAGATCTCATCGTTGCCGATCATGTGAAGCCGCTTGGACTTGCAGGCGTGATGGGTGGATGGGACACGATGATTACGCCGGAGACGAAGAATGTGCTCGTCGAAGCGGCGTGGTTCGATCCCATCGCGGTGCGGCGTATGGCGCGGCGGCATGGGCTGCATACGGACGCGAGCCATCGCTTTGAGCGCGGTGCGGATTTCAATGCCGGGCCAGTGGCTTCGGCGATTGTGACGAGTATTCTTCTCGCCAGTGGTGGGCACATCGAAGGCGAGTTTGTGGATGTTCGTGTGGCTGCGATCGAAGAGAAGACCGCGCAGCGTAAGCCGATCGCGCTGGCGCTGAGCGAGGTGCAGCGCATCCTGGGAACAACACTCGACAAAGAAGGTATTACCGCGAAGACTGTCGAAAAGGTTCTGAGCGCGTTGGGCTGTAAACTCGCGCCGCAGCAGGATACTGCATGGCAGGTGACCTTGCCGAGTTGGCGGCTGGACATAGCGCGCGAGATCGATCTTATTGAAGAAGTGGCGCGCGTTTATGGCTACAACCGCTTTGCCAACACGCTGCCCGCATTTGGCGAGGGTGTGAAAGCTCTGCCGTGGGCTGCGGCTGAGGCTGCCGTGCATGAGACGCTGCGCGGAGCGGGATTCCACGAGGCGATTGGCAGCACCTTCTGTTCGGCGGCAGATGCTGCGCTGACCGCGCCGCAGCCGGGGCTGGTTGTTCCGCTGGGCAATCCACTCAGTGAAGAGGCTGGTGTGCTGCGGCCGTCGCTGGTGCCTGGAATGCTAAGCATGATTGCGGGCAATCTGCACCGCGATGTGAGCGATGTGCGTCTTTTTGAGTTGGGCACGGTCTTCAGCGGGACCACTGAAAAGGTAGAAGAGCGGCCTGCGCTTGCCTTTGGAGCTGCTGGTGCGCTGCCGGAGCAATCCGCGCTGCATACACCTCGCGCAATCGATTTCCACGACATCAAAGGCGTGGTGGAGCAGGTTCTCTCACGTTTCGAGATGGATTCGGTTTACTTCGACCGCTTCCCGGCAGAAACTGCCCTAACTCCGGCGTGGCTCCATCCGTATCGTTCGGCGCGCATTGCCGCTGATGGAGTTACCGTGGGCTGGTTCGGTCAACTGCATCCCAAAGAAGCAGCCGCACGCAAACTTAAGGACACAGTGCTTGTCGGCGAAATTTATCTGGATCGGCTTTACAGATTGCCGGTACGTAAACCTGCTGCGCGGGAGGTTTCGCGCTTCCAGCCGGTGCGGCGTGATTTTTCGCTGGTCCTGGACCAGAGCGTTGTGTGGGAAAAGATCGATGCCGCAATTTCTTCGCTGGCTATTCCGGAACTGGTGGAGTGGCGTCCGCGCGAGCTCTTCCGCGATCCCAAACTGGGCGCAAATGAGTACGCGCTGTTGTTGGGAGTGACCTTTCAGGCGGGGGACCGCACACTCCGGGATGAGGAATTGCAGGAGTGGCAGACCAAAGTGGTTCAGGCAGTTGGCAAGGCTGGTGCGCGCCTGCGTTCCTAACTCCGAGTGCGCTCTACTCGCGGTCTATACTCATACAGAAATAACGGCATTTTCAGAGAAACCGTGCCGTCTCAAACGTTGTTCAAGGTCGCTGCCCCTTGATGGTCGCGTCGACTTAGCATGGCGGATTCGGGATTGACAATCTCTGAAAATGTTATTGCCCGTGAGTGGAGGGTTTTCGCCATGTCGGAAGTTACGGTCGAGTCCGAGATGTTTCCCGAAGTTGCCGAATCCGAAGTTACTGAAGAAGTTCAGGAGCGTGGCCAGGAAGCCACGCACCCTGAGGCGCTGGCGCTGAGCGTGGATGAGTTTGCAGCTCTCGAAGAGCGGGTGCTGCGTGCCGTAAACCTGGTGAAGCGCGAGCGTGTGGCGCGCGTGGCTGCTGAAGAGCAGGCCCAGCAGATGGAAGCCAAGCTGGCCGAGCATGCAGAGAAACTGAATCAGCACGAAACGCATCTTACCGAACACCTGGCGCAGGTGGATCAGTTGCAGGGCGAGGTGAAGACGCTGCGGGCCGAGCGCGATCATGTTCGTCAGCGCGTGGAGCGGTTGCTCTCGCAATTAGACGCACTGGAGATTTAAGGCAATATGGAGAATCCCCACTCCAATTACGTAACGGTTGAGATTTACGACCAGACCTACCATCTCTTCGGCCACGATGCGGAGCACATTCGCGCGCTGGCCGCGGAGGTGGATGCGAAGATGCGCGCAGTGGCTGCGCAGGGCCGCACCGTGGACTCGCTTCGCGTGGCTGTGCTGGCCGCGCTGAATCTGGCCGACGAGCTCTCACTGATGCAGAAGAGCAACGACGGCGCCAAGCTGGGCCACGTACGGGCCGCCGCGCTGCGCGGGCTGCTGGATGAAGTGCTCGTTGAAGAGCAGATTCCGGCAGAGCGCAAAACCGGCTCGTAAATTTCTTCATTCCGAGCTACACTGCTGCCATCCTGAATTCTGGAGCAAGAGTAGCTGTCATGATTCGTGCGCTTCGCACTTTATCTCGCCTGAGTTGCGCCTTTAGCCTGGCGTTTTTCGCATTTTCTTTCCATCTGCATACACTGAGTTCGCAGCAGGCTCCCAAACCGGGTGAGCCGACCAATCCCAAAGCTGTCAAGACATATCAGGGCGCGCTGAACTGGCAGAAGCAACGTGCTTACTCGCAGGCTATTGGTGATTTCCGCAAAGCAAACCAGCAGGATGGCGGCCATTGCACTGAGTGCCTGCAGCGCGCCTATTCACTTGCTCTCGAAATTGGCGCGTACAAGGACGCTGCCGACATTGCACGGGAGAAGCTTGCCGGGGTATCCACGTCCACTGAGCAGGCGATGGCGCATTATCAGTTGGGAACTGCACTGCAGAAGCAGGGGCTGGACGAAAAGAAGGATAAGTGCTTTGAGGAGAGCTGCGGCGAGTTTAAATCGGTGATCAATACCGCGCCGAAGACTCCGCTCGCTCACTATGCGCTTGGTGTTTCGCTTGCGCATCTGAAACAGGATGATGCTGCGAAGCAGGAGTTCTCCACGTATCTCGATCTTGACAAGAGCAACCAGGATAAGGTGAGTGTTGCTCTTCATGACCGTGTCTCGCGCTACATGGAGAACATCAACCTGGCGCGGTCTACCATGGCTCCTCCTTTCTCGCTTGTTACGCTGGACGGCAAACCGGTCACGATGGACGGCCTGGCCGGGAAGGTAGTGTTGATTGACTTCTGGGCTACGTGGTGCGGGCGCTGCCGCGTATCAAGAAGATTGCAGAGAAGTTCAGCGAGCAGCCGCTTGTTGTGCTGAGCATCAGCGTGGACACGGACGATGCGAAGTGGCGCGACTTTGTGGCTAAGAACCAAATGACCTGGCCGCAGTATCGTGACGCAGGAATGGACGGAAAAATCGCCACGTTATTCGGCATTCATGCTATTCCGGCGACGTTTTCGATTGATGCGGATGGAGTGCTGGAAGATCAGCACGTGGGCGAGGCGGACATTGAAGGCAAGCTGAAGAAAATGATTGCGCGCGCTGCTGAGCTGAACAGTCGCAAGAGCTCCGATGCAGTAGCGCTGAAGCCGCGGACAGAAACAAATTAGGGGCAGATTGGCTCGGTTTTGTGCCCTTCCGCGTGCGTCGGAAGGATTCCCAAAATTGGCCTAGCACAATGCGCCGCGCCGCACAAGACTTGCAATTCTCAGCCAACAGCCCTACTATCCGCATTAGAAACCGGCCTGCGAAGCAGGTGTTCGGTCAACGCTGGATGAACCAACATTCATTGAACAGGGGCTCGACTCGACAATCGGTTTTGTGTGCAGTGTCCGCCAGTCCGGAATGCCTAATGAACCGCGGAGAGCTCCACCGTCTTAGGACGGGTTCACCAGCGCATCGTGCACGGCCCAGTGGGTCGGCTTCTACTCATCGCGAGCCGGATGCAACTGTGTTGAATAACGTATTCTGACACCTGTGCATCCGGTTCTCTTCCACATCGGCGCTGTTTATATTCCGAGCTATGGCGCGATTGCTGCCATAGGCGTGCTGCTCGCGCTTCTACTGGCGCAGCGGCTGGCGGCGATTGTGGGCATCGCTCCTCAGCACGTGTGGAATCTTTCTATTCTTGCGCTTTGCGCCGCGCTCATTGCCGCGCGGCTGCTGCTTATCGCGTTTAACTGGCGCGATCTGCTCGTGCATCCCATGTGGATGCTGGGCCTGGCCATGATTCACAATCCGCTGCTGGCGGGTGCGGGCGCGTTGGCCGGCCTGCTGGCCGCGTGGATCTATACGCGGAGAATGAAGCTGCCTTTGCTCATCACTGCGGATGTGCTGGCTGCGCCGGTTGCGTTGGCACTTGCTTTTGAGCAGGTGGGCGCGCTGCTGGCCGGTTCTGGTTATGGCATGCCCGCATCGGTTCCGTGGGCTGTAACGTACACAAGCCCGCTTACCGCGCGCTGGAGCGGCGCTCCGCTGGGCGTTGCCGTACATCCGGTGCAGGCGTACGCGGCTTTCGGCATGCTCACGCTGGCAATGGGGCTTGCGGCAGTTGTGTTTATGCGGCGCAGGGCGGGAGATGCCGCAGGCATCGGACTGCTGGGCGGCGGTGTAGTTCTCTTTGTCACTGAGTTCTGGCGTGACTGGGAGGGCCGCGGTGCGGTTTTGCATGGGGCGCTGGATGGCCCGCAGATCGCAGCGGTCATACTGGTTTTAGCAGGTGCGCTGTTGCTGCTCGAGCGCCGCAGGAAAGAGGCAAGCTATGCCTGAGATACAAACGATCGTCGTCCCGGCAGAGGCTGCAGGCCAGCGGCTGGATGCATTTCTCGCCTCGCAACTCGACGGCGTAAGCCGTTCTCGCGTGCAGCTGCTGCTGGACCAGGGCGGCGTGCGCGTCGATGAGGATGTACCAAAGGCCTCGCTTAAGCTGCGTGGCGGCGAGCGGATCGAGATTTCCGGCGAGCCGCGTCCAGTGCCACTCAAAGCCACGCCGGAGGATATTCCGCTGAGCGTTGTTTACGAGGACACCAATCTTGCCGTGATTGATAAGCCCGCCGGCATGATGGTGCACGCCGGGTCCGGAGCGAATGACGATGAGCGTAATAAAGGCACCCTGGTGAATGCGCTGCTGCATCGCTTTCAGAAGCTCTCTGCGACCGGCGGTGATCTGCGCCCCGGCATTGTGCACCGGCTCGACAAGGAGACCAGCGGCCTGATTGTCGTCGCCAAGAACGACCGCACGCACGCCGCGCTGGCCAAGAAATTTTCTGCGCGCGAGATGAAGAAAACCTACATCGCGCTGGTGCAGGGTGCGGTGGAGCGTGAGCGCGGCACCATTAACGCGGCCATTGCCCGTGACCCTGCTCGCCGCACGCGCATGACTACGCGGATCGCCGCTGACGCCGAAGATGGCCAGGCGCGCTCGGCCGTTTCGCATTACACGGTGCTGCGCCGTATTGCCACGCGTTTTGGCAAGTTCACGCTGGTCGAGGTTCGCATCGAGACCGGCCGCACGCATCAGATTCGCGTGCACATGGCGTCCATTGGGCATCCCGTGGTGGGCGACACACTCTACAGCGCATCAGGTCATCTGACCGACCAGGTGGCCTCGAATGTGGTGACCTCTCGGGCGGCGCGGCGAAACAGGCCTGCCGAGCGGCTGAAACTCGAGCGTAACTTTCTGCATGCCGCCGAGCTGGAGTTTGCTCACCCCATCACGGGCAAGCCAGTCCATCTAAAAGCACCCCTGCCGCCTGAGCTCACTGATTTTCTGGCCAGCCTGGAAGCGGCCCAGGGATCGAGCCCGGACACGAACCGGGACAGAGTGGATTGATAGAATTAAGAACGACATGATCGTAAAGTTTCCTGATTCAGCGCCGGCACGCCACCGGCTGGTCCGTGCCGCAGCTTGCGCTGTGCTTGCCGTCTCTGCTTTTCTGTCGCTTGCCGCGCAGCAAACCGCTCCGCCAACGCCACCGGCGCAACAGCAGCCTCCGGCCCAGCCGCCCGCTCAGAATCAAGCTCCAGCCCCTTCGGACGCCGATCAGGTATTGCGCGTCGGCGTAAACGAAGTCAGCCTCATCTTTACCGTTACGGACAGGCACGGGCGCTACGTTTCCAACCTGCAGCAGAGCGACTTTGCGCTGCTCGATGATCAGAAGGCTCCGGCCAAGGTGACGTCCTTCCGGCAGCAGACCAACCTGCCCATGCGTGTGGGCATTGTGATTGATGCCAGTACTTCGATCCGCACACGCTTCCAATTCGAGCAGCAGTCGGCGGTGGAGTTTCTGCTTTCTACGCTCAAGCCGCAGAACGACAAGGCCTTTGTAATGGGCTTTGATGTGACGCCGAATATTACGCAGGACTGGACCAACAACCTGGATGGCCTGGAAACCGGCATTAACCGCCTGCGTCCCGGCGGCGGAACGGCGATGTTCGACGCTGTTTATACCGCCTGCCGTGACAAGCTGCTCTCACAGCGCGGCGTGGAGCCGGTTCGCAAGGCCATGATTCTGATTACCGACGGCGACGATAACCAGAGCCGCGTGCATGAGGATGAAGCCATCAAGATGTGCCAACGCGCGGAGACGATCATCTACGCGATCAGCACCAACTGGACACCGAGCCGCGGCAGAGGCGATAAAGTCCTGGCGGATATGGCCACGGCTACCGGCGGCCAGGTCTTCTTTCCGCCTTCGGTGGAGGAGATGTCCGCCAGCTTCAAGGATATTCAGGCCGAGCTGCGCAGCCAGTACCTGCTGACGTATACGCCGGCGGATTTCAAACTGGATGGCGCTTTCCGAACCATCTATCTCTATTGCAACGACCGCCGATACCAGGTACGCGCCAAGAAGGGCTACTTCGCTACGCCGTAGTGTGTCTGCATGGAATCGCAACGCCCGCCCGGATAAGGTCCACTTGGACAACTCTGCGGCGGGCGTTTTTGTTTTGGGAAGCGAACGCTCCATTTGTTCCCGAATTGGCGTCAGAGTTGCCGCGCCTTTGCTGACGCTCGCGTTTCATGACGCCCGAACGATAAATGGAGAACGACGCGACTCCGGCCGCGTTGTGAGGAGACGGTTCGAGTGATCCGACTGGCCATTTCATGCGATATATGCGGAGCCGAGAAGAAGCAGACCAATCACTGGTTTGTGGCTTACGAGCACGCAGGAGAGCTTCGCATTGGCGGCTGGAAATCGCGTTACTGCAAGCGCGCCGGTTCTCGTCATCTCTGCGGCCAGACATGCCTGCATAAGCTGGTGGATGAGTTCATGGCACAGGCCATTGCAGAAGACCGCGAGATGGCTGCCGCGGAGCAGGCTTCGCTTGAGCCGCAATCCGTTCCGCAGGTAGCGCCAGCGGTGCCGCCTGCAGCACTTCAATCTGCTGCATGTAAGGGTGAATACGGAGATGAGTACGGGGATGAATATGGCTCTTCGGCGCGGCTCATTCCTACGCCCGCCGATGTAAGCGAGATGCGGGCTACGCGCACGCCGGAATCTCCCATACCGCCGGCAGCTGAGACGTCGAAATATATCTCGCATCAGTGGCGCAGCAGCGCGTGGGAACGCGAGCGCAAGCGGGAATCCTTCGGCAGATAATTACTTTTTGAGCATCTCCAGCAGTCCGGCTTCGTCCAGCACAGGAATCTTCAGTTCATGCGCCTTGTCCAGCTTCGAACCGGCCTCTTCGCCCGCTACAATGTAGCTCGTCTTTTTGCTGACCGAGCCTGAGACCTTTCCGCCGGCGGCTTCAATCTTCTGCTTTGCGTCGTCGCGGCTCAGTGTAGGAAGCGTGCCGGTGAGCACAAAAGTGAGTCCGGCAAGTTCGGCGGAGCGTTGCTTTTTCTCCGCTGTCATGTCGACGCTGGCAGCATTGAGGCTTTCGACAAGCTTCACATTCGCAGGCAGAGCAAAGAAGTCGAGAATCGCCTCCGAAATGCGCGGTCCAACCTCCTCAACTCGCTCCAGCTCTTCTGCGCTCGCCGCCATCAGCGCGTCGATCGAACCGAATTCGTCAGCGAGTTGTTGGGCGGTGCGCTCGCCGACGAAGCGGATGCCGAGGCCCATCACGACGCGCGCCAGACCGGCCTTTTTCGATCGCTCGATCTCAGCAAGCAGTGTGCGCGCCGATTTCTCCCCGAAGCGTTCGAGGCCGACAAGCTGCTCTTCCGTTAGCGTGTAGAGATCGGCCACGTGATGCACCAGGCCGCGATCGAGGAGCTGCGATACGACCGCTTCACCAAGGCCCTCAATGTTCATCACATCGCGCGCGCCAAAGTGCAGCAGCGTCTCGCGTATCTTTGCCGGGCAGTCAGCATTCACACAGCGCCAGTCTGCTTCATCTTCTTCTCGCACCACAGGGTTATGACACTCAGGACAGTCCGAAGGGAAAGAGAAACGGAGTTTCCCGCGCGGATGCTGCGCGTCTTCGATCACCTCTACGACCTTGGGGATTACATCGCCGCTGCGTTCGATGCGCACCCAGTCGCCGATGACGAGGCCCATGCGCTCAATGAAATCGGCATTGTGCAGAGTGGCGCGGCTCACTGTGACGCCGCCCACAAACACCGGCGTCAGCATCGCCGTCGGCGTGAGCTTGCCGCTGCGCCCCACCGTGATCATGATGTCCTCAAGCTGTGTGACTGCCTGTTGAGCGGCAAACTTATACGCGATGGCCCAGCGTGGCGCGCGGCCTGTGTAGCCCAGGCGCAGTTGCGTTGCGTGCGAATCCACCTTGATGACTACGCCATCGATCTCATAGCCCAGGGTGGCTCGCTGCTGCTCCGTGGACGCGATAAATCGCAGCATGGCTTCCACGTCGTGCATCTTTTCGCGGTGCGGATTCACACGGAAGCCCAGCGCCGTAAGCGCGTCGAGCGTGGCGTTCTGTCCTGTGGCCAGATATTCGCCATCGGTCAGCAGAAAGTATGCGAAGAAGACCAGGCGGCGTGCCGCGACAATGTTTGGATCGAGCGTGCGCAGCGTTCCAGCCGCTGCATTGCGCGGATTCACTGCCGGCGGCAGGCCCTGCGCTTCGCGCTCCTTGTTCAGCAGCTCAAAACCCTTTTCAGGCATCACCACTTCACCGCGCACCTCAAATGCCTGCGGCAGGCGGAGCTTTTGGAGGAGTTTTTTCGGGATACTAAGGGGCACGCTGCGGATGGTGCGGATGTTTGTTGTTACGTCCTCGCCGATTTGTCCGTCGCCGCGCGTCAGGCCAAGTGCCAGGCGCGCACCGCCGTCCCCTGCTGGCTCGTAGTGCAGAGCCACGCTCAGGCCATCCAGCTTCAGCTCCGCCGTGTACTCCACGGGAAGACTTCCAGCCAGCTCATGCACGCGACGGTCCCAGTCGCGTAGCTCTTCTTCGTTGTAGGCGTTGTCCAGGCTCAGCATGGGCCGCGAGTGCGCCGCCTTCACAAAGCCCTCTGCGGGTTTGCCTCCCACTCGCTGCGTCGGTGAGTCCGGCGTGATCAGCTCCGGATGCGCGGCTTCGAGCTTCTTTAGCTCATTCATGCGCTTGTCGTACTCGGCGTCGCTGATCTCAGGCGCGTCGAGCACGTGGTACAGGTGCTCGTGATGGCGCAGATCGGCGCGCAGTTCCTCTATTCGTTTCACATCGTTATGTTGTGCTCGCTCTTTCCCGCTCATGGGCAGGATTATAAGAGGCCGCACGCAAGGTAAGATTGTCGGCAGACGTATGGAACCCATCACGCACTTTCTCGCCGGAGCCTGCATTGGCCGCGCCGGGCTGAACCGCAAGACGGCTTACGCCACGCTGGCTGCTGTGCTGGCCGCTGAGGCCGCGGATCTTGACGTCCTCTGGGGCCTGCGCGGGCCGGTTGAAGAGCTCAAACATCATCGCGGCATTACGCATACGCTCATCGGCGCGCCGGTGGTCGCGGCGGTTGTTGTGGGCGCGGTGGCGCTGCTGCATCTTGCGCGAAAGCGCCGTCCCTCCTCCCAGTCTGGAGACCAGCCGATTCAGTGGGCGTGGCTCTACGTTACGGCTCTGATCGCGGCTCTCAGCCACATTCTGCTGGACTGGACGAACAACTACGGAGTGCGTCCGTTTTTTCCATTCAACTCACGCTGGTATTCGGGCGACATTGTTTTTATCGCGGAGCCGATCCTGTGGGCGCTCTTTGCGCTGGCGCTCATTCTGCCCTTGATCTTCGGTGCGGCGGACCGAGAGATCGGCGCGCGCAAGCAGCGCTTCCGCGGGCGCGGCTGGGCCATCTTTGCGCTAGCCGGGATGGTTGCGCTCTGGAGCTGGCGCTGGTTTGAGCAGGCGCAGGCGCGTACGCTGCTCGGTCACACGCAGGTGGTCACCGCGCCAGTGGTTCGCATCGCGCTTGAGCCTTATCCGATCAACCCGTGGCGCTGGCATGCGATTCTCGAAACGCCGGCTTATTATCGGACCGCCGAGGTCAATACTCTTACCGGTACCGTTGAGAGTGATTCGAATGCGGACATTCTCTACAAGCCTGAATGGACTCCCGCCGTCGAAGTCGCCAAACGCACATCCCTCGGGCAGGTTTATCTCGACTGGTCTACATGGTCCGTCGTGCGCGATCTCGGGCAGTCCCCGGTTCCTGGAATCGACCCGCCGAAACTTCCCCCCGATCGCACCTGGACGACGGTTGAATTCAGCGATCTGCGATTTTCCTACGCTTTCCTCCCAGGAGACAGCCGCCGACCTCCGGCTGGCCTTAACGGATGGGTGTACATCGTGGACGGCCACGAGGAAGCGGCCGAAGGAATGGGTTCAAAGGAGCAGAAATAGGGTTTCTACGGTTGACCTTGCTGCCTCGACGCCGCAGAATGAAAGTAGACCGTTCTTCGCCTGCGATGCTGGAAGCGGAGAACCTGAACGCCATCGAGGTACCCATGCCTGCTTATCTTCTGCTGATTGTTGCCGTGCTGAGCCGTTTCATTCCCCACGCGCCGTTGTTTAACTTCACTGCCGTGGGTGGATCGCTGCTCTACTTCGGCGCGCGGCGCTCCTGGCGGGAGATGCTGGTGCCCATGGCCGCGTTCATGGCTACCGATTATGTGCTGACGGCGTTTGTCTATCGCTACGACTTCCACACAGCGGGCTACGTCCTCACATGGCTCTGGTACGCGGCAGCGATGGTGCTGGGACGCATTCTGCTGCACGATAAGACCACCGTGGCACGCCTGGTTTCGGCTGTTGTGCTTGGACCTACATCGTTCTTCCTGGTTTCAAACTTCGCGGTCTGGATTGGCAGCGATATGTATGCCCACACGTTGGCTGGACTGGGCGACTGCTATGTCGCGGCGCTTGCCTTCCATGGCTACGAAACCGATCTGATCTCGACGGCTATCGTCGCAGGCCTTGCCTTCGGAGTTCCCGCGCTGATGCGTCGTAACTCTGCGGCGCAGGTTGCTCCGATATCGCGCTGATCGCTCTGGTTTTGCTCTAAAATCCTCGCAAGGAGGATCGTTCCATGGCCGCTGCCGCTCAGCTTCCCTTTGTGCCGCTCGAAGTCTATCTCCGCTCCTCCTATGAGCCGGACGCAGAGTACGTGGACGGCGTGATAGAGGAGCGTTCGGTGGGACAGTACGATCATTCTTCCTGGCAACACGCGCTTGAGATGTGGTTTGCCCAGCACGCAAAGGAATGGGACATTCGCGTACGCCCTGAACTGCGTATCAGGGTTCGGAAAACAAACTTTCGTATTCCCGATGTCACTGTCCTCGACCGCAGTCTTCCCGTCGAACAGGTGGTTACGCGTCCTCCCATCGCAGTCTTCGAGGTTCTCTCGCCAGAAGACTCGGTGACGCGCATGATGACCAAGCTTGCCGACTACGAGCAGATGGGCATCCAGACGATTCTCGTGCTGGACCCCGATGGTAAGCACTTCCGCTTCCGGGCCGGGGCGCTTGAGCCGCTTACAGAAACAGCTTTCGATCTTCCGGGAAGCAAGTGCCGCTTCGATCTGGCTGAGATCATTAAGCTGCTGGATTAGTAGTAGCCGCACGCTTGCGTTTCATCCACCATGCAATTCCGCCAGCCACCACCAATAGCGCAAAAACCGCAGCTACAAGCGGTCCGTGATGAGCCACAACGTTCACCGCATCCGGCCCTAGCTTCAGCACCAGCACGGAGAGCAGTCCCCAGCGAACGATGCGGCCTACAAATACTGCCAGCAGGTACAGCGGTACGCGCATCTCAAAGACTCCGGCTGCAAAGGCGAAGGCCTTCCACGGCGTAGGCGGCGGCAGCATTGAGGGAATCGCCATGGCCCAGAATTCCTGGCGCGCAAAGCGGTCGCGCATCTGCTCAAACCGCTGGCGGTTCACTCGTTTCAGCAGAAAGAGCTCCCCACCGGCGCGTCCAAGCCCATAGGGCAGCAGCCCGCCAATTGCCGAGCCTGCGGACGCCAGCAGAACATAGAGCCAGCAATTCGGCTTGTCGTTCCACACCCAAACTGCGAGAATCGCGTCCATCGGCACAGGAATCGTCGAGGCATCCACAGCGGAGATTGCGAAGGCTCCCCAGAAGCCAAGCTTCACAATTGCGGGCAGGAGGATGAGATTCCATTTGCTCAGCAGGTGGACAAAAAATTGCTTCAAACCGTTCCCTTTCAGCGCGCCAAACCGTCAATAAGACAAGGTACATTGTACGTTGCGCGTCTTCCCGGGCCGCCGTCGTGGTCTGTGCTTTCCCTCACACGGCCACAATGAGAGAATAGGAAGAAAGGAACCCAGCCGGAGCCGCGCCGCGCACCCTGAGCGAGCGGCGGACTCTTTGCCCCGCGAATGCCCACATCCGTAGTGCCAACCAGCAGCAACACCCCGGGCGCAACTCCGCCTGGCGAGCCGGAGCTGCCGCCCTCCTCGGATCAGAACGAGCCATCCACAGGTAGTTCCGGCGGTCGCAGCACCTCGCGCTGGGTTGATTACGAGACCCACGAGCTGCTGGAAGTGATCTCCGGGATGGAGGACGAGCGCCGCTGGGCGCGCCTCCGCGAAGGCATTCTCTGGGCTATTCTTTTTCACATTCTGCTGATCTCCGCTCTCACCTGGATTCCGCGCTACGTTTTAAGGCAGCCGGCTGTTATCGACCCGTTTGCTGCCATCAAGGAACGCAAAGACCTGAAGTATCTTGATTTACCGCCGGATTTGGTGCAAAAGTATCAGCCCAAGGTAGCCATCAAGCCAGTTACGCCCAAGCCGCAGATCGACCGTAAAACGCTCGACACGCTGCAGCGCGAGGAAGCCGCCAAGCCCAAGCCTCCGGTTCCGCAGCCTGAGCCGCAGTTGCCGCCGCAGCAGGCCAAGATCGATCAGCCCGTTCTGCCGCAACCCCAGCCTGCGCCTGTGGCTCCGCAGCCCGCGGCTGAGGCTCCGCGACCCTCCTCTGTGCCGGCAAAGGCCTTCCAGCTTGGCTCGCAGAATCCCGCTGACCAGCTGAACCAGGCCATGCGCGGCGCGGCGCAAAAAGGCAGCTACAACGCAGGCCAGCTTCCCGGCAATGGCGGCAGCGGCATGGCCGCACATCCCGGCGCGGGCTCTGGCGGCGTGCAAGTGCTTTCTGACACGCAGGGCGTCGACTTCAGCAATTGGATTATCCGCTGGCACCGCGAAACAGAGCGCACTTGGGACCCGCTGATTCCCGATGAGGTTAACCCGCCCATCCTCAAGGCCGGCATAGTCGTGATCCGCTTCAAGGTGCTACCCAATGGCCAGGTTACGGACATGACCCTTGACGGCCGCTCCGGCGATACAGGTCTGGATCGTGCCGCCTGGGGCGCCATCCGCGGCTCCAGCTATCCGCCGCTGCCGCGCGAGTTCCACGGACCGTTCCTGGAGCTGCGAGCGGTGTTTATGTACAACCAGAAGCAGTGAGAATCGGCAGTCACTGTTGCTGGAGTTGCCGACTCCTTATGTGTTCCGGATACCAGCGCGTAAATTTGATTGCACCCACAAGCGCAATGACGATTGCGGCGATCCCGACCGCGTTGGGAAAGTTGGGAACGTACAGCAGAGCCAGTTCGGCGATCACCATCACAGCGAACGCCAGCGCCCAGGCACTCGAAATAACATAATTCACGCGAATAAACTCCGAACTATTCCAGTGCTCCCGAGCTACCCTTTCCCGGGCATATTGCAGAGTAAAGGGCCGGCGAACCAGCATCGAAACAAGAACGATTACGAGCAAGCCGGCGTCAACGCGGACGCGGACGCCGATCACCGTCCAGGCAGGATGTCCGAACCATCCGTACAAAGCCAGGCCGCAAAACAGCACGAACGTGCCTATCTCAAGAATCTTGGGAGAGCGATTGGGAGCGAGCATATCTCGCAAAAGTAAAACGGCCGAAGTGGCTGCAGCTGCAGCCAGGCCAATCTCCGACCCGGCCAGCCTGTTCACAATGGCGAAGACAAGGAACGGCGCAAAAGCAAGCAGGATTACCATGGTTGAGCTAGTGTAGCCGTGAATTCGCCGAATTCTCCGAAATCTTATAATCCCCTTCCGTGTAAGATCTGGGCTATCGCAAACGGAGGGTAAAAGTGCTTGGGCGATAAACTGTTTGCGCTGGAAATTGAGCCGAAAGAATAGTCATGCTTGGAAATCAACCTAAACCTATCGCTGCCCCCCGTTGCCCGAATTGCGGTGGCAATGATGTGACAGTCCAATGCGACGCATATGCAAATTACGCGCTCGTAGGGTTCGATAGAGAAAGTGACCCGATCCTCGCAGATGAGCCAGAGGTACATACGTTCGATGACCGGCGATATGTTTGCGACGAATGCGGCTATGAAAACTCTAGCTCCGAGAAATTCCTACCAAGTCTGGCTTGACCGGGAACCGCGCGATGAAATTTGAATGCGATATTGATTTCGCCGCAGGGTACAAGAGCCAACAGCAGATTTCGCGCGTGTTGTCAGAGCAGTGGTTCGGCGTAAATGGTTATTGCTTGGCCTGCGAGAGTGATCAACTCTTCCCGACGCCTGCGAATACCCAAGCTTCGGATTTTTCATGTCGCAATTGCGAACAGATATATGAACTTAAGGCTTTTCGTATAAAACCAAAGAATCGGTTGGTAGACGGTGCATACAGTGCGATGATTTCGCGAATCAAAAGCGGTTCCGCGCCGACGCTATTGCTCTTAGAGCGCACGGACAGCTGGCGCATTCAAGGCCTCACCGCGGTGCATCATCTATTTCTTACGCCAGAGATTATTGAGATGAGGAAGCCCTTATCTTCAATGGCTCGTCGAGCCGGATGGGTCGGTTGCAATATTCGTCTCGACACGATCGGTCCGGACGCACAGATTTCACTTGTTAGTAGTGGAGTTCCTGTCGATCGCCGTATTGTTCGCGAGAAATTTCAGGAGTTTGAAAGACTCAAGAACATTCCAGTCCGGCAACGTGGTTGGACGACATTCACATTAGGAATTATTAGAAATCTTCAATGTACGGAATTTTCGCTGAATGACGTTTATTTGCGCGAACGCGCATTTGCAACCGCCTATCCTAATAACCATAACGTTCGAGCAAAGATCAGACAGCAGTTGCAAGTCCTCCGCGATCTAGGCTATTTGGAATTTCACGGGTATGGACAGTACAGGCTCCTCATCTGAAATGAGATCGGTGCTTATGTTTCAGAGCAACCTTACCGTGCGGTAGTGGAACCGTCAGGGCAGACCGGTGCATATTATCGCAAATCGGCATGCATTAAAAAGCTGAGAGTTAACAACCGCCTTCTACACCGTAGCGTCCTGGGTCTGGTTCCCCGGATACACCGGAAGCACCTCCGGCGGCGCGCCGCCATGCGGCAAGTGGATACCATCCTGCTCAAGCAGTGCCTCATAGATCTGCAGCGGACGCCAGTGGCGTGCCAGCGCAAAGGCGCTCATGTTGGCGATCATCAGTGGAAGCACCAGCCCGTAGCCGCCCGTCATCTCAAAGACGATAAGGATCGAGGTCATGGGCGCGCGGATAATGCCCGCAAAGACCGCTCCCATGCCTACCACGGCAAATGCGCCAATCTCCTCTGCCGGGTGGTGAAAGACAGCTACATCCAGCCAGCCCACCGAGCCGCCGAGCATGGCTCCCATAAAGAGCGCCGGGGCAAAGATGCCTCCCGAGCCGCCGCTGCCGTAAGAAAAGATGGTGGCCGCAAACTTGAGCACGCAGAACGCTCCCATCAGCGCCAGCGGCATGGCTCCGGTCAAGGCCCAGGTCAGCGTTCCATAAGGGTCACCGGCAATACCGTTGTGGTGAAAAAACTGGAAGCCCAGCACAGCCAGCGCACCAGTGGCCAGCCCGCCAATGCCCGGATGCACCCACTTCGGCACAGCGGTCCATTGCTTGAACCTTCCCCGCAGCCAGATCAACGACTCCTGAAAAGCCACCGAGACAACCGCTGCCAGAACACCGATCAACGCATACCACACCAGCGACGAAGCGTGTTTCAGTTGATAAGGCTGTGAAATGTGAAAGATGGGATTGCCGCCCCGGATCCAGTGCTCTACCACCGCGGCCAGCGCCGCGGCCACAATAATGCCGGAGAGCATCGTCTGATCAAGATCGCCAATCAGCTCTTCAAGGGTAAAAGTAATGGCTGCAATCGGCGCATTAAACGCCGCCGCAATGCCCGCTGCCATGCCCACGGAGGCCATGCGCCGCTGATAGGCCGGGCTGAGCCGCGCACCACGGGCCAGCAGGCTGCTCACTCCGGCACAGATCTGCACCGTAGGGCCTTCCAGACCCAGGGAAGCGCCGGAGCCAAGCTGCACGGCACAGAGCACAAATTTCCCGACTGTCTCTCGGAGCGAAACCAGCCCGGAGCGCAGCTCGTATGCAACCTTGACCTGCGGAATCCCGCTGCCCGCCGCCGCCGGAGCCCAATAAACGAGTCCTACGCCCACAACAAGGCCGCCCAGCGCCGGCGTCAGAATCGTCCATAAGATCCACCAGTGGCCGGGCGCGGCGTTGGCGCGGTCAATCATCAGCTTTTCCAGGGTTTGGATAGAGCCGTGAAAGGCTACCGCAGCAAGCCCGCACAATCCGCCCGCAACAATGGTGAATACCAGTAACCGCTGTTTTTCGCTGGGCATACGGCGCGTGAGCCACGCCAGAAATCGCGACCAAATGCCTGCAAGTCCTTCCGAATCATTCATGGGGGAAGAAGACCTCGTCAACAAACAGTATAAAAGCTAGTGATTTGGCTCCGTCTCACGCATGAACTGGGCCAGGTAGTCCTTCCAGATCGCAGCCATGGTGTGTGTCCCATGCCCGCGTGTCTCATCGGTAATGGGCAGCAGAATAAAGCGCGCATGCGGCATGCGCTTCACCTGCTTCTCTGCAATACCAAGCTCCGGCGGATTGATGAAGTCATCCGCGGAGTTGATCCACAGTACCGGCGCGGTGATGCTTTCGAGGCGCGGCGAGGGATCGTAGTTGCGGCTCGCGTTGAAGTAGAAGATCAGATTGTTGGCGTCAGTCGTCGTCATCACACGGTCCAGGTATCGGTCTACATACTGCTCCGCCTGCTGGCGCGTAGGCGCCTGCTTCTGCATCTGGAGCGGGCTGGAGCCCATGATCATGACAATCTCGTTCGCGGCGCGAAGCCCCTGCACCGGCTGAGTCCTGTAATCTCCGTTCATCCATGCCGGATCGTCTTTGACGGCCTGAATGGCCATGTAGCGCATCATCCTATTGCGCCCGGCAAGCTGCACCGGCAGACAGGCAAAAGGCGCCAGGGCATCGGCGAATCCGGGATAGGTTTCTCCCCAGACAAAGCTCTGCATGCAGCCCATGGAGGTGCCGAGAATCAGCCGCAGATGATCGATCTTCAGGTCGTCCAGCATCATGCGCTGGCTGCGCACCATGTCGTCGTAGTCGTAGGCAGGGAAATGCGCGTGCAGGCCGTCGGATGGCTTGGAGCTCAGCCCGTGGCCAATATCATCCGGCAGGATGAGGAAGTATTTCTTGATATCGAGAATGCCTCCCGGCACAAAGAGGACATTCGAGAAGGCAGGATTAAGCAGAGAATGCGCGTCGCCTCCGGTGCCATGCAGCAGCAGAACGGCGTTGTCCACATGGCCTGCGGCATTGCGGTGCGGCATGCCAAGCGTCAGGTAATGCAGTTTAAGCTCAGGCAGCGTTTCGCCCGTGCCGAACTTGAAGTTGGGCAGAGCCACCCAGCCACTCTGCGTAGGCCAGGAGGGAGCGACAGCTCCCGTCTGGGCGATGCCGGAGATTCCCGCGCCAATCAGAAAGACAAATAAACAGTAGGCTGCACGTAAGGACATGGAACACTCTCCTATGGCAATGTAGATTGAGCCTATAACAAGAACCAGAGATGCCGTCTCCCGAAGCCAAAACGGTTGAATTGACGCAATCCGCCGGACAGCCATCGAGCCGTCCCTGGCTGGCGCTGGCTCTCACCTTTCTGCTGCTGGGGCTCGGCTTCAGCCTGCCGTTTTCATTAGTCAAAAGCGTTCCGCCTGGAATCTGGAGCGGAGCGATATCGCCGGAGGTCCTGAACCTCTATGCGCTCACAGCCTTTGCCGGCTGGGCGCATTTTCTCTATGCGGGGCGCGGGCAGTGGGGAGCGCTAGCGAGGCTCAAATGGCAATGGAGAGCTGGCTATTGCGCGTTGGTTGCCGTGGCCATCGCGATTCTTGTTGGTCTGCGCGCTCTCCTCGGGGTGGGCCTCTTCAGCGCTCTGGTCTGGATCTGGTTCATCGCGCACTTCGTTCGGGCGGAGGTAGTCTTCGCGGGGGACACCGCGCCGCGGAATACCAGCGCCTGGCGAACTTCGCTCCCTACGGTCGTCTCATTCTCATGGCTCTCGGCGGTATTGTTTAACGCGGGCCACATTCAGCAGCATCGATGGCTGCTTTTCATGGGGACATTGGTGCTGGCGGGGGTGGTGCTGACTCTCGGCGGCTGGCGGCAGCTTTTTCACGGCGGCCAGAAGCTGGCACTAATAGCGCTCTTCTTCCTCGGCGAATCGTTGGTCTGGGGAACCTACGGAGCCTACATGACGCCCGCCTTTCGCACCGGCGTGTACGTCTTCCACGTAGCCGGAGCCAGCTTCTTTCACTACATGGGCAGCTACGCCTATGGCCGCGAGCGTACCCGCGACCGCCTGCTCGCCATCGGCCCGATCCTGCTTGTGAACGTCTGTGTCATTGCGCTTGGTTGGGCCGTTTCTGCTACCTGGCCGGTTCCCGCAATCCAGTCAGTCCAATGGGTGCTTACGCCAATCCTTGGCATTGGCTGGTTCACTCTCTGGGTGGGCTGCATCTGGCTGCAAGTGAGATTTTTCCTGGATGGAAGCGAATTGCTCTCAGAAGTTTCGGAGTTGCGCGAATGTAACTTTTAGGTTACAGTAAAAGAGTCGTTACGCGGAGAGGGTAGAAAGTTTTTGCGGATTCTTCGAACGAGGCAATTTGATGATTGGCTCAAGAGCCTCCGGGATCTGCGAGGCCGCTTCAAGATTCTGACGAGAATACAGCGAATGGAAGATGGCAATCCGGGCCAGACAAAAAGCGTTGGCTCCGGCGTTTTTGAAATGAAGGTCGATTTCGGGCCAGGATATAGGGTCTATTTCACGCAGCGCGGGCAAGTTCTGGTTGTGCTTCTATGCGGCGGGGACAAGAGCACGCAGGAGAAGGATATTGCAAAGGCGAAGGAATTGGTGATCGAGTGGAAGGAGGAAGAGTGATGGCGCTCAAAGTAGCTCCCTTTGATGCAGTGGAGTATCTGACGGATGACGAGACGATTGCGGCGTACTTGACGGTAGCGCTCGAAGAAAACGATCCGACTTTTCTTGCCAAGGCTCTCGGTACGGTTGCGCGTGCGAAAGGTGGTATGGCATGGCTGGCGCGTGAGACGGGCATATCGCGCGAGGCTCTTTATCGGGCGCTCAGTGAGACAGGGAACCCTGAGCTTGGCACGGCGCTAAAGGTGATGCATGCGCTCGGTGTACGCCTCACCGCTTCGCTCTCGGCATAAGTTGGCAAAGCAATGAATAGTCTCGAATAACTGCTGCAGTTCTTGGAGCAGCTTCAGCGTCTGGAAATCAGCTACCAGTTAGATTGCGTGCGGGATGCAATTATGGTGATTGTGCCCACACCATCGAAGTATTACGAAATTGAGTTTTTCGCGGATGGCCATATCGAGACCCAATTATTTGGACCGCAGAGCAGCGTTCAGAGGCAAACAGTTCAGGAGATTACGGAGGCTATTATTCAAGACGTCAATGGTTGACTGTATCTTTCGAGCCCATTTCCACCCTTTATTCAATCGCGCTAAAATTATGTCCGAAATCCATGCGCGTTTTTCACACACATTCCGCCCCTCCCAGGTTCAAGCGCTTCCATCGCGGCCGTCACGACCGTGGACGCTGATCCGTCTCGCTGAGTAAGCTGTTTCCGACAAAATTTTCCGGCTTGTCCCGCCGCGTAGCGAGTCCCGATGGACCGTGTAGAAGAGACGAGCCCATGTCATCGGCCCGCATGCGTGAGCCGAGAAAGGTCATGCAACGATGAATAGCTTTGCCAGCCGGTCCACACTGCACTCCGGCAGCCGTTCTTACACCATCTATCGCCTACCCGCCCTGGAGGCCAAGGGCTTCAACCTGAGCCGCCTCCCCTTCAGCCTCAAGATCCTGCTTGAAAACCTGCTCCGCCGCGAGGATGGCGTGAACGTCACCGCCTCCGATATCGAGTTCCTGGCACAGTGGGATGCCAGGGCGGAGCCCAGCCGAGAGATTGCCTACATGCCCGCCCGCGTCCTCATGCAGGACTTCACCGGCGTGCCTGCCGTAGTCGATCTGGGCGCGATGCGCGACGCCGTGAAGGCTCTTGGCGGCGATCCTGAGCGCGTGAATCCGCTCATTCCAGCCGAGCTGGTGATCGACCACTCCGTGCAGGTGGATGAGTTCGGCACCTCGCAAGCGTACGAGGCCAACTCGCTGCTTGAGTTCCAGCGCAATCGCGAACGCTACGCCTTTCTCAAGTGGGGCCAGACGGCCTTCCGTAATTTCTCCGCCGTGCCGCCGGGCATGGGCATCTGCCACCAGGTGAACCTCGAATATCTGGCGCGAGTGGTGTTTACCGCTGAGATCGATGGGGAGCAAGTGGCGTACCCCGACACGCTCGTCGGCACCGATTCTCACACCACGATGATCAACGGCCTTGGTGTTCTCGGCTGGGGCGTCGGCGGAATCGAGGCTGAGGCCGCCATGCTGGGTCAGGCCGTCTCGATGCTCGTGCCGCAGGTCGTCGGTTACAAGCTCACCGGCAAGCTGCGCGAAGGCGCAACCGCCACCGATCTCGTCCTCACCGTCACGCAGGCGCTACGCAAGCTCGGCGTCGTCGGCAAATTCGTCGAGTTTTACGGCCCCGGCATCGCGGAACTGCCTTTGGCCGACCGCGCGACCATCAGCAACATGGCTCCCGAGTACGGCGCAACATGCGGCATCTTCCCTGTGGACGCCGAAACCCTCCGCTACCTTCGCCTCACAGGCCGCAGTGAAGATCAGATCGCACTCGTCGAGGCCTATTACAAGGAGCAGGGACTCTTCCATACCTCCGCCACGCCAGAGGCCGAGTACACGCAGACACTCGAGCTCGATCTCGCGACCGTGGAACCAAGCGTTGCCGGACCCAAGCGCCCGCAGGATCGCGTGCTGCTCAAGGACGCCGCAGCCAGCTTTGCGCAGCAGCTTCCTTCACTGCTTGCACCTACGGCCAAGCCGCTCGGCACGCGTACCGCCGCCGCATGGGAGCGTGCGACGAGCGTGACCGACTCGGCCATTGCTGCCGAAGAAAACGAAGGCCCGGCGACATCGTCCGCCACGACTCCCACAGTGCCGCTGCATGTTACGACGACCGTGAAGGAGCGCTTCCACGTCGATCCTGACAAGTATCTCGATCACGGCGCGGTCGTGATTGCGGCGATTACAAGCTGCACCAATACCTCGAATCCCTCCGTCATGATCGCTGCAGGCATTCTCGCCAAAAAGGCCGTCGAAAAGGGCCTTTGCGTACCGCCGTGGGTCAAGACTTCGCTCGCGCCCGGCTCCCGCGTCGTCACGGATTATTACAAGAAGTCCGGCCTACTGCCGTATCTCGAAAAGCTGCGCTTCAACGTCGTCGGCTACGGCTGCACCACATGCATTGGCAACTCCGGACCGCTGCCGACGGATGTTTCGAAGAGCATCGATGAACACGGTCTTGTCGCCGTCAGCGTTCTCAGCGGCAACCGCAACTTTGAGGGCCGCGTCAACGTGGATGTGCGCGCGAACTATCTTATGTCGCCACCGTTGGTTGTCGCTTATGCACTCGCCGGCAAGATCGGCCATAACTTTGACACCGATCCGCTCGGAACGGACCAGACCGGCGCGCCGGTCTACCTCAAGGACATCTGGCCTACGCAAGCTGAAGTCGCTGCTGCTATCGAGAAGGGAATTAGCAGCGAAAGCTTCCGCAGGGAGTACTCAACTGTCTCGCTCGGCGACGCCAGCTGGCAGGGCCTCAAGTTTCCCACTGGCGACGTGTATCAATGGGAGCCGGACTCGACCTACATCCGCCAGGCTCCGTACTTTGATGGCATCACGCTCAAGCCCGCGCCCATCAGCGACATTCTCAACGCGCGTGTCCTCGCTGTGCTGGGCGACTCAGTAACAACCGACCACATCTCACCCGCAGGCTCCATCAAGGCGAACGGGCCGGCAGGGAAGTATCTCTCCGAGCACGGTGTTAAGACTGCGGACTTCAATTCGTATGGTTCGCGCCGCGGCAATCATGAGGTCATGGTGCGCGGCACCTTTGCCAACGTGCGCCTGCGTAACAAGCTCGCTCCCGGTACGGAAGGCGGCGTCACGCGCCTGCTGCCCGAAGGCGAGCAGATGTCGATCTTTGACGCGAGCGTGAAGTACGCCGAGCGCAAGACGCCTCTGGTGATTCTCGCCGGCAAAGAGTATGGCTCGGGCTCCTCGCGCGACTGGGCTGCAAAGGGTCCAAATCTGCTCGGCGTCCGCGCCGTCATTGCCGAAAGCTTCGAGCGTATTCACCGATCGAACCTTGTGGGCATGGGCATTCTGCCACTGCAGTTTGCGGAAGGTGAAAACGTTGAGTTGCTTGGTCTCTCAGGCGAAGAGGTCTACGACTTCGCAGGCCTTACCGATCTGCTCAAGAGCAAATTCGCCGGTGGCCGCACGCTGACGGTGAAAGCCACATCCGCCGATGGCACGGTGAAGTCCATCACCGCAAAGGTGCGCATCGACACCCCGCAGGAGATCGAGTACTACGAGCACGGCGGCATTCTGCAATACGTGTTGCGGCAACTCGCAGCGAAGTAAGATGAGCGTGTGAGTGATTCGCGCGAACAAAACATGAAGGCCCTGCTGCCGATGGTGTCTAAAGCGCTTTTCGGATTGGCAGGGCTTTCGTTTCTCATCGGCGGCGGTTTAATTCATGCCGTCTGGGGAATCGAAAGGGGATTCGCGGAGATGGAAGGGATCAGCGCTGCAGTCGTATTCGGCGCTCTTGCTGTCGTGCTTCATTCAGCTTCCGATTCGTAGGCGCGTTGCACCTAGGCGTCTTCTTCTGGTCTATACTCTTGCCATGCACAATGAATTCACGGCCGTAATCGAGCGCGATGGCGAATGGTTTGTAAGCTGGTCGCCGGAGATTCCTGGCGCTAACGGCCAGGGCCGCACGATTGAAGAGTGTCGCGAGAATCTCGGCGAGGCCATCCAGTTGATTCTGGAAGACCGGCGCGAAGATGGACTGCGTGGAGCGCCTCCCGATGCGCTGCGTGAGACGGTCACGATCCAGTGAAGCGTGAATCGCTGCTGCGCCATTTACGTCTTCACGGATGTTATCTCAAACGCGAAGGCGGCTCGCATTCCATCTGGTGTAATCCAACGACGGGACAGATCGAAGCTGTTCCTCGTCATACAGAAGTTGCTGATCTTCTCGCACGCAAGATTTGCCGAGGACTTTCGGTTCCTGAGATCGGAAAATAATGACATAAACACAAACGCCGCCCCATCCGGAGCGGCGTTTGTTCTTTCCTGCAGCCCGCACTTACTTCTTCGCGCCCACCGGCTCAGCCTCTTCATGCACAGTGAGAAAGTTGTCCTCGTCCATCTCCTGCTCGCCCATCACATGCAGACGCATAAAGTTCGTCGAACCGGACCGAGTCCGCGTGCCGGCCACAATAGCGATCACTTCATTCGGCTTGACGTAGCCTTCGGCTTGCAACAGCTTCTCCGCCGTGTCCACCATCTCTTCAGAAGAGCGCACCTTGGTACAACGCACGGGAATCGTTCCCCACAGCATGGTCAGGCGGTTGATCGTAGTTTCAATTGCGCTCATCGCAAAGATCGGCGCACCTGGGTGGTATTTCGAAAGCTGCCGCGCCGTGGTTCCGGATTCCGTGAAGAGCGCAATGCCGGAAAGATGCAGGTCCTCAGCGGCATGCGCCGTCGCTTCGCAAATCGTCTCTGCAATCGACAAGTCCGTCGTGTGCTGCCGCCGACGATCATGCGCGTTCTGCGTGTCAATCGTCCGCTCGGCCTCGCACACAATGCGGGCCATCATGGAGACGGCTTCCACCGGATACTTGCCCATGGCGCTTTCGCCGGAGAGCATGACCGCGTCAGTGCCGTCATAAACCGCGTTTGCCACGTCGGATGCTTCCGCACGCGTCGGCCGCGGATTCTCAATCATAGATTCCAGCATCTGCGTAGCCGTGATCACCGGCTTGCGATACTCCGCTGCCTTGCGGATCATCAGCTTCTGCAGGGCCGGCACCTGCTCCGGCGGAACTTCTACGCCCAGGTCGCCGCGAGCCACCATGATGCCGTCCGCTTCTTCCAGAATGCTGTCCAGATGCTCCAGCGCCTGCGGCTTTTCCAGCTTCGCAATAATCCATGTCTCTGAGCCAAGATCCGCCACGCGCTTGCGAACCAGCCGGATGTCATCCGATGTGCGAACGAACGAGACCGCAATCGCATCCACGCCGCTCTTCAGCGCAAACTCCAGGTCGATCTCATCTTTTTCCGTCAATGAGGGCACCTTGACCGGAATCCCCGGCAGGTTGATGCCCTTGTTTTCGCCCAGCATTCCGCCATTGATAATCTCGCAGACCACGTCCTGGCCCTGCACTTCAGCCACGCGCAGTTCAATCAGGCCGTCGGAGAGCAGAATTCGCGATCCCGCCTCCACGTTTTCCGCCAATGTCTTGAAGGTCGTGCCCACCAGCTCCGCCGTGCCAAGAATCTCACGCGGAGTGATGGTCAGCCGCTCGCCGGCCTTGAGCAATACTGGCTTGCGGTCCACCAGCTTGGCGGTGCGAATCTTCGGGCCTTGAAGGTCGCCCAGGATGCACAGGGGCTTCTCTTCCTCGCGGCTCACCTTGCGAATCATCGCAATCAGCGCAAGCTTTTCCTCGTGTGTTCCATGCGAGAAATTCAGGCGAACAACGTCGACGCCAGCGCGCACCAGCTCGCGGAAAACGGTTTCAGTGTTGGACGCGGGCCCTAGGGTAGCCACGATCTTTGCGCGGCGATTGGCAGGACTAAAAACAGCTGAAGACATGGAAAAGCTCCGGATAAGATTGCGGCAAAAGCGAATCGGTTTATAAAACAAAGAGCAGATCGGGGTATGAATGGATGACCGGATTTATTGTACATTGCGGCAACGCCGTCTGGTCAGACCAGTTTATCTTCTTTAAATTCAAAAACTTGTAAGCGCCTCGCTTGTGGTCTCCTGGGCCTGCCCGGCCGCAGCAGCCCCTTCCCGCACCAGCCTGTCATGGAAGAGAACGCCGTTGAGCTCCGCGCCAACCAGTGCGCTGAACGAGGTCAGGTATAGCCACACCAGCGTGGCAATCCCGGCCGCAAAGGAGCCGTAAAACCGCGTGTAATTTGCAATGCGCGTCACATACCAGCCAAAGGCCAGAGTTACCGGAAACCATATGGCAGTAGACGCAATAGCACCGGGAAGAACGCGTGACCAGTGCTCTGTTCGGCGTGTACCAAAGTGGTAAAGCGCCGAGAGCACTGCTACCGTGGTGGTCATCGCAACCCCCCAGCGCACCAGGCGCCAGAAGAAGATCACCAATAGCCGCAATTCGTGGTCGGCGTTGGCAACCATCCACGTTTCAATCTGGTGGCCAAAGACCAGCAGCAGGCTGGCCAGCCACAATGGCAACAGGGAAATGGGAACCAGCAATATCCCCCTTAGCCTCTTTGCCCAGAAGCTCCAGTTATCGCGCGGCAGCTCATAAGCGCGCCGAAAGCCCTCCATGAGAGAAAGCATCACGCCCAGGCCGGCAAACGCCGTCAGAATCGTAGCTGAGAGAATAACCTGCGTGGAACGAATGGGGCCCGTATCGAGCGAGTTCTGCAAAAGTGCCAGGGATTCAGGCGGCAGCACCTGATCAAAGCTTCCGCGCATCACGCCGATGATCGATGGCCCTTCATCCACACTGGCCAGCACCGTGGTAAGCACCAGCACAGCGGGAAAAAAACACAGCATTCCGGAATAGGCAGTCGCCTTGGCCGTGTTGAACACGTCATGGTCGATTGCCTTTGCCAGAGTCAGCCGGAAATGTGAAAGAACGTTCCGCATGTTGTTCTGAAGCAAGAGTAGAGCAATTCAACTTGTTCGCGCGAGTGTCTTTTTATGCCCGTGCTGCCGTTCCACCGGATGCAGCTTTCTCTGAACGCTGTAGACGGTATCCGAGAGATACAGGTTGCGGTGGGGCGGCGTTTCCTGCACACAGAACCGGACGGCGCTCGATTGCGTAAGTAATTTTTCACGCAGGACTTCGCCCGGCGGGTACACTGTTCGCACCCGGGCGCACCCGAAATCGAAGGAGATAAGCGCAATGCAGGCAAGGACTCAGGGAACCACCATGCCGGTGCTGGAGATCCAGCTCGACCCGAACGAAAGCGTCTTTTCCGAGAGCGGCGAGCTCTCCTGGATGACGCAAACCATCCAGATGACCACGCATACACAGATGGGCGGGGGTGGCGGCTTCTTCGGCGCACTCAAGCGCGTGGCCGCGGGCGGCAGCCTCTTTATGACCGAGTATCGTGCCTACCAGTACCCCGGCGAAGTGGCCTTTGCCACCCGCGTTCCCGGCCACATCGTTCCCGTGCAGCTCGGCAACGGATACGAGTACATGGTGCATCGGCACGGCTTTCTCTGCGCCACTCCGCAGGTCACGCTCAACATCGGCTTCCAGCAGTCCCTTGGCGCAGGCATCTTCGGCGGCAGCGGCTTTATCCTCCAGCGCGTGGGCGGCGCGGGAACCGCGTGGCTTGAACTCTCCGGCGAGCTGATCCAGAAGGAACTGGCGCCGGGCGAAATACTCTATGTGCATCCCGGCCACGTAGGCGCTTTCATGACCTCCGTCTCATTCCAGATCACCACAGTGCGCGGCATCAAGAATGTGATCTTCGGCGGAGACGGCATCTTTCTCGCACAAATGACCGGCCCCGGCACAGTATGGCTGCAGACGCTGCCTCTTTCGCGGCTCGCGCATGCCATTGAACAGTATCTGCCGCACAACTCGCGCGAGGTTCCGCAGGCAGCTGCAGGAGGCGTCATCGGAGGTATCGTAGGCTCCATCTTGAGCGGAGAGTAAATGCGATTGTTTCGATTCATGACGCAGGCAGCTCTTTCGCTTGCCGCAGCCGGCGCCTTGGCTCTTGCACCTCAGGAACAAGGCGCGAAGCCTCCTTCTGCCATCCCCTCGGGATTCCACTTTGAAGGCTCGTGGAATTGTGCGGGAGCTTTTCGCAACGGCAAGCCGCATCGCTCCAGCATGACAGGCTCGATTGTCGTCGGCGATAAGTGGCTGGAGCTCATGGAGCAGGACATCGAACCTGCCACGGGTTACGTTGCAAAGTATCTCATCGGTTACGACGCACAGCAGAAGCAGCTCGTCGAGTTCGACGCTAACAACTTCAGCGCAGCCACATACTCCAGTGCGGAAGGCTGGAAAAGCGATGTACTTACCCTGACCTCACCCATCAGCAGCGATTCCAAAGCTCCCTATGCTGCCAACCGCTTTGTGTTTTCTATCGTGAACCCGGATACCTTCACAATGGACTGGCAGGTCAGCAAGAGCGCACAATTCAATTGGATACCTGCCGATCACCTGGTCTGCAAGCGCAGCACGCAATCTTAGCTTCAATCCTAGCTCTCGAAGGATATTGAATGGCGGCAACTGAAGAACGGGTGCAGACGCTGCGCGGTGCTATCGTCTTCGCCTTCGGTCTCGCGCTCGCCTGCTATCTGGCGTGGCTGCTGCGGGCAGAGCTGCTTCTGCTCTTCGTCAGCGCGCTCTTTGCCATCGTACTGCGCCCCCTGGTGGAGTTCATCGCAGGCTTCAACATCCGTGGCTGGCGGCCCTTTCGCAAGTCTGCCATCGTCGTACTGATCTTTGCAGTCATCGCGGGATTGGGACTTTTCGTCTATCTGGCGCTGCCGCCGGTTTTGCGCGATCTGCGCGCCTTCGCACAGGAGATGCCCTCGCGCCTACCGGAGATTCAGGCCAAATTGCAGAAGGTTCCCTTTGCCGACCAGATCGATGCCGCCGGACTCGTCACCCAGGCGCAGGGAGCGCTTACGCAAAGCGCCAGCTTTGTCCTGCTTTCCATTAAAAATTGGGCCAATACTCTCTTCACCCTGGCCATGGGCCTCATTCTCACCGTCTACTTCACGCTGGAAGGCGACGTCGCCTATCGCTGGGGGCTTTCCTTCTTTCCGCCGCTCAGCCGCATGCGTCTGGATGCTGCACTGCGTCGCGCCCAGATTCGCATGGGCCGCTGGCTGCTGGGCCAGTGCTCGTTGATGCTGATCTTCGGTGTGCTCAGCGTGATTGTTTACCTGCTTCTCGGCGTGCGCTATGCCTACGCGCTCGGCGTTCTCAACGGTCTGCTGAACCTTATCCCGGTCCTTGGCGGAGCTGTCTCTATCGCCCTCGCGTTGCTGGCCGCGGCAGTAGATTCATGGGGCCGCGTCCTCGGCGTGGCCGTTTTCTATCTCGTATATCTGCAGATCGAGAATTCCATCCTCACGCCGCGCATTATGCGCCACAGTGTAGGTCTACCCGGTCTCGCCATCCTCGTCGCTCTGTTGATCGGCTCAGCGCTGGCGGGCATCGTCGGAGCCCTCGTCTCTGTGCCCACGGCGGCCCTCGTCGCCGTGCTGGTGGATGAGTATCTGGTCTCGAAAGACAGCTAGGCTCTGTTCGCCGAATCTGTGCGTGGGTTCTTTGTAGCTCGATGTCCAGGAAGTCCACAAAGTCCAGGCTGTTAGCGCAAATTAGCACAAATTTATTGCAGAACAACGAGACAGAACCTGCCCCGCAAGCTCACAATTGGCGACAATGCTGGGACGCCGGCGCGGGAAACAGAGCACTGTTCCCGCAGGAACAGGGTCCCAATCCGAGAAGACTCCGCGTTGTCACGATTGGATCACTGTTATCACCTTTAGTGTGACGCACTCCACAGCGGTACAGTTTGAGTCGGCCTGAACAAGCTACACGGCTCTGAATCACAGATGACTAATCAAGAGAGGAAAATCGAATGACGCTTTACGAAACTCTGCTGGCCGGACAATTCAACGGGTATATTCTTCTGGCAAAACAAGGCTCCCAAACAACCTTCTTCGGTCGGGATCTGCAATACGGTCAAACACCCCAACCCTGGAGACTGATTCCGGCCTCCTTTGACTCAATCGTTGGAGCTCCACCAAATGACTGGAAGAAGACAGCGGGGTATGTCGTTTGCACGCCGGGCGAGCCCAAGTGCTGGACAGTACTTGGCACTGGGCCATATTCGATCAGCTCTCGGGATCTGCTTGCGAGCGGCATCCCGGATGATATTGATATATTCGGCGGCGAGGCCGCAGATCCAACAGCGGGAACAGTGAAAGTTTCCTGGGCGGCGCGCAATATTTATCTCGCGAACGCTCCGGACGGCTGGGTCTTCGGCGAAGGCACTCCTGAGGTATTCCAGGTGGGATTCCCATCCTACGTTGGGGGTATAAATTCAGGATTCAAATTGCCCTCGTCAATTATCTGGGGTAACCAATAGCCCGTAGGCAATTGTGCCGAAAAGAATTGCCCAAGTACAACTAACGCGATCCTGTACCAGCCGCCGCTGCTGTAGCCAGCAGCGGCGTGTCGGTCTGAACGGTTACACAGAAGGTCATCCCTGGCTTGATCACGGCCTGGTCGCCATGCGCCAGTAGTGTGGCAGGGCCAATCCCCGGAATCATCAGCAGGCCAACTGTGCGCTTCAGATGGTTCGGTCCTTCCATCGTTTCTCCGCCAAGCACCGAAATGGTAATGCCGTTGGCGGCCAGCGCATTCACCTCGAAGACAATGTCGCCGGGTATGCCCGCGTGTCCCGGCGGGTCTGCCTGCGTCACCAGCGCATCCACGGTTGTCCCTTTGGCAAGGATCACCTTATCGCCTGCCATAATGTCCTGATCGAGCTGCAAAGGCAGCCTGTCGCCCACCTGCACGGCCTTCGAGTTAACTTGTGTGGCAGTCACCAGCCGCAGCTTTGTACCTGCGCGCAGCACGCCATCCGTGCTCAACGTTGCAGGCAGTACAGGGCTGCTGCCGGGAACCGTGTACTCTGCACGCGCGATCACGCTGTGCGTCATATTGGGAGCAATCGCCATGGCCTGCAGAACCGTGTCATGGCTGATCTTGACCGGTCCGGTGTACTTCTTTGATTTCGTTGTCGGCGACCAGCCATCGGTCGTGTAGTAAATGGTGGCGTAATGCGAGGGGCTGGTGATGCGCACCAGCGTACCGGTCGTTAGCTTGCCGGAACCGGAAGAGAATTTCGGTGCGCGCGTCATGGCCACCGCCGGAGCCTGATTCTGGGCCGCGTTCTGCGCGTCCTGCATTGCCTGCTGACTGGCTTGCTGCGAAGCCTGCATGGCCTGCTGATTCGCCTGCTGTGCAGCATCCATCGCCTGTTGAGCGGCCATCATGCCTGGATCCTGCGCGCAGGCAACAGAGACGGCAGAAGAGAGAACTAGAGCAGAGAAAACAGAGCAGCTGAGCAAAAAGGCTTTCATACTTTCACCCCTGCTCCTAGTGACGCTAGTGCGGGACCAAAAGTTGTGGTAGCTCAATCGAAAGTCTTACTGAGCCATCTGCGCCGCGTTCTTTGCCGCCCGCACTGCCGCCTTCATCGCGCCGCTCTCCGCAAACAGATGCACCAGTCCGCCGGAGAGTGTTGAGCCGCCAACAGCCTGCCCCGCAGGCGCGACATCTGGCCCCGCGCCATACGCCATGCGCATCTCGCCCGTGCCCTGCATATCCAGAATCATCGCAGTCAGCTTGCGCGCCACCGGTAGCTCAAAGCTTTCGGCCACAAAGACCAGCTTGCCCCGCGTCGTAATCACCACCGGCCCTTCGTTGGTGGTGTAAACCAGCTCTTCCGTCCCCGCAGGCAGGTCCGCAGGCGGTGCCACAGAAACATCCTTCTTCAGTCCGGAATACTTTCTGCCCAGCGCGTTCGCATAGAGCTGCGCAAAGGCCTCCGCCGACTCATCGTTCTTCCACGCGGAAAGATAAAACAGCGCAATCGACTTCGTGTTTGCCTGCTCCTGCGGCGTCTTTGCGCTCTTAAGCTGCCCAGCCCAATAAATGCCGCCATCCCACGCCGGAGTCAGGCTTTTCGCTGCCTCGTCGCCACCAAACAGCTGCGTAAGAATGTGCAGGTCCAGTTGCCCCACCTGCCCAATGTCGTACGGCTTATACGTCCCATCCAGCAGCGGATGAATATCCGGCAAGAGCGGCACCGCAGGTACATGCGATTTCTCAAACTCCAGCGGGTTGATGATCTCCCAGCTTGAAGAGGGCGGTTTATCCAGCGCGCCCGCAAACGCCGCCTCACGCCCGCGATCCATCCAGATGTCCTGCTCAAAGCTCAGCCCTTCGCGGTAAGGAAACATCAGCGACTCCGACAGAAGCAGCGGCGCGCGTGCCATCACCGGCGAGCTGTCCGGGTCCGCCATCTGCTGCTTCAGAAACTCCACTACCTCGGGATCTTTCAGCAAACTCCTGCCATGCGGCTTCAGCTCGTTGTCCACCATCACCGCTGTCGCCTGGCCCTCCGCCACGGCTTCGCGTGCGGTGTCAATCTCGTCCTTCGCCAGGTGGTCCGTATCTTCATGCGAATTCAGGGAGACATCGTTCGGCGTTTGGTCGTTCCACTTCTCCAGATCCACACGCTGATCCTGCAGCGCGTGCGTCAGCTCATGTGCCAGCACCGACTCCTGGTCATCCGGCTGCATCCAGTCCAGCAGATACACCGTCTTGGTCTTCGAATCGTAATAGGCCTCAATCTGCTCCGTCAGCAGCGCCAGCAGAAACGGCTTCATGTCGAAGTCATGGTCCAGCAGTCCAAACTTTTTCAGCACAATCTCGCCGCGCTGCAGCCGCTTGGCGCCCTCGTCCTCGTCGAACTTGCCCTTCAGGTAGCTCTCCACCTCGGCGCGGCTGGTCAGTTTCCGCCCTACGGTCGCTTTCACAGTCAGCCCGGTCTCATCCGAGGAGAACTTCAGCAACTGATCCACCATGGCGAAGAGCTTCTTCGCCTGTTCCGGCGTAATGCGGGTCTCAGGCTGCCCGGCTTTGGATTTTTGAGCACTCTTGCCGGACGGATTCTGGCTCTGATTCTGCCCCGCTGGCGCTTGCTGGCCGGTGCCCACCCCCGAACACAGCGCCGCGCTCAAGGTAAGAAGCGCCGCTGCCTGCCAGCCGCTGCTCCGGAAACGCGCTCCAAACCCACTTGCCATCCCGCTCTCCTTGAGTCCTGCCCGCAAACTCCGCATCTCTATCAAAGCTATAATCAACTGTTGTGATTGCGCAGCGAGGGCCGCGAAAAAATCCACGCCGCGCTGCAAAGTTCACTCAAAGATATGACGGAAACCGCACTTGACGCTACGCTTACCGAAACTCCCCTGGCCCGAATCCTCGCCGCCAGCGGTGCAGCTGGTCCATTCGCGCCCTTTCGCGGAGTCATCTCCATTGCCCAATTGGACGCGCCCCAGACCGAAATCGCTGCACTGTCTCACGGAGCCGCCGTTCACGACCTCGGCTGGCTGCGCCGTACCCAGGTGCGCGGAGAAGACAGCTTCCGCTGGCTCAGCGGCATGGTCACCAACACCGTCAGCGATCTGCCTGCCCACGGCGGCGCATGGAATCTGGTCCTCAACGCGCAGGGCCGCATCCAGGGCGATCTGATGGCGTGGCGCAGCGATGACGAGCTCGAAATCGAAATCGCCGCCGATCAGTACAACAAACTTCTCACTCATTTCGACCGTTTCATCATCATGGACGATGTTGAACTGGTGCCCGTCGAAGGCGTCACAGCCATCGGACTCACCGGACCCAAGGCTGCCGAAATCCTCACAAAAATCGGCGTCACTCCACTCGCCGAACCCCTGACCCAGATTCAAGCCCAAGCTGGCGGTCTCAGCCTCATCGTCCGCCGCAACTACGGCGCGCTCGCAGACCATTACACGCTCTGGGTCGCGGAAGACGACGCGCAGAAGCTCTGGCACGCTCTTATCACCGCTGGAGCGCAGCCCACCGGCATAACCTCGCTCGATGCCTTCCGCATCGCAGAAGGCATTCCGGTCTACGGTATCGACATCGCCGAGCGCGACCTGCCGCAGGAGGCCGTCTCTCAACAGACGGGCCAGCTCCACGCCCTGCACTTCAGCAAGGGCTGCTATCTCGGCCAGGAGATCGTCGAGCGCATCCGCTCCCGCGGCAACGTCCACCGCCATTTGCGCCCAATCGAGATCGACGGCCCCTTGCCCGCTCCGGGCACGGAATTAACGCTGGAGAATACCGCCGCAGGTACAATCACATCGGTCGCTGAGCTTCAGTTGCCAGCAAGCACGCGCCGCTTCGCTCTCGCCATGATTCGCGCCGAAGCCGAAGCCCGAAATCTCCCACTGTCCTATGCTGCATCTGAAGACTCAGGCACAGTCCGCATTCTCACTGCGCCGCCAACCTTATAAATTTTTTTGCGAACGGAAATAGAAACCATGAGCGATACCCCTAAGTTCGAAGTCATTGACCGCCGCAAGCGCAAGCTGGAAGAAGAAGCCGCCGAAGCCCCTGCTGCCACTCCTGCCGCAACTACTGAGCCGCAACCGGAACCGAAGCCCGAACCATCCGCAGGCCCGCGCCTCGTCGTCAATGAGCCCGTACAGGCGCCGCCTGACGCAGAGCCGCAGGCCGACGGCGACCCACTGACCGAAGCCCCAACCGCCGAGGAGAGCCGCGCGCAGAAGTCCGCCTATGACGCCTCCGCCGAGCACCTCGAGGACCTCATCCGCGCGCAAAACCCCGGCGCCGGCCCGTTGCCCCCAGTTACGTTTGACAGCCTGGTGCAACAGCTTTATCTCTCCACCATGATGCAGATGGGTGCCGGCACGCAGGAAGGCCAGCGTCCACGCGTCGACATCCTCGGCGCGCGCCAGACCATCGATCTGCTCGGCATTCTTGCGGAAAAAACCAAGGGTAACGTCACCCCGCAGGAAGACCGCATGCTCCAGACTGTGCTCTTTGAAACCCGCATGGCCTTTCTTGAGCTCACCAACATGATTACCCTGCAGCCGCCTCCTCCGCCGCCGGTAGGGAAAAAATAGCGACGAATGCAGGCACGCCTAACATTTCTGGGCAGCGGCACCTCCATGGGCGTCCCCACGCTCGGTTGCCGCTGTGCGGTCTGCACCAGTACAGACCCACACGACAAGCGGCTGCGACCATCCGTCGTCATCGATTGGACGGGTGTTGAAGGCCAGCAGCGCACCGTCCTCGTCGATACCGGCCCCGACTTCCGCCAGCAGGCCCTGCGCCACGGAATCACGCGTGTAGACGCCGTTCTCTACACGCATGACCACGCCGACCACATCCTCGGCATGGACGATCTGCGCCCCTACAGCTTCGCTGCCTTCCGCGCCGGCGGCCCTATCCCTCTTTACACCGATGCCGGCACTGCAAGCACGCTGGAGCGCATCTATCACTACACGCTCGCGCCCGGAGCCACCTACGCCAACCGAGCGCGCGTGGAGCTGCATCCGCTCACCGATCGCATCCGCATCCATGAGCTCGAAATCATTCGTATCCCCGTCGTGCATGGCCCGCAGGAGATCTCGGGATTTCGCTTTGGGGATGTGGCATATCTCACGGACGTCAGTTTCATCCCGGAATCAAGCTTCGATCTGCTCACCGGCCCCGGAAATTGCAGTCTAGAAAACCTCGTCCTCCCCTCGCTGCGCCACACTCCCCATCCCAGCCACGCCAATGTCGAGCAGGCTGTTGCCTGGGCAAAACGTATCGGAGCGCGCCACACCTGGCTTACTCACATCGCGCACGAGCTCGGGCATGAAGAGACCAATAAGATGCTCCCCAGCGGCGTAGCGCTTGCGTATGACGGCCTCGAAATCCCAATCAATTTGAGCGAAGCGGGCCAGGAATGAGTCAGGGCATGATCCCCGTTTACCGCTCCCTCGCGGAAATCCCCGCAACCCTCGGCCCCACCGTCGCCGCCATCGGCAACTTTGATGGCGTGCACCTCGGCCATCGTCAGCTTCTCGGCGCTGCAGTTGCGGAAGCCCGCCAGAACGGCTTCCGCGCAATTGCCGTCACTTTTGAGCCGCACCCCGAGCACTTTCTCCGCCCCGACAAGGCTCCGAAACGCATCACGCCAAAGGATGAGCGTCTGCTCCTGCTCGCCGAAACCGGGATTGACTCGATCGTCGTGCTGCCATTTGACGCCGCATTCGCCCGCCTCACCGCCCGCGAATTCGTTGAACAGGTCCTCGTCCGCGCCCTGCAGATTCGCAGGCTGCATGAGGGCGGCAGCTTCCGCTTTGGTCACCGCGCTCAGGCCGGAGTAAAAGAGCTTGCGGAATTTGGCAAAGAATTCAGCTTCGGCCTCACCATCCACGAGCCGGTTCACGTCCACGGCCTCGAAGTCTCAAGCTCCGCCATCCGCGCCGCCGTCACCGCAGGCGATATGAAGTGCGCACGCTGGATGCTGAACCGCCCGTTCGTCATTCGCTCCACGCAGGCACATGGCAGAGGAGTTGGCTCGCGCCTTCTCGTTCCCACCGTCAATCTCGCCGCCTACGATGGCCTGCTGCCCGCCTTCGGCGTCTACGTCACGCGCCTCACCATTGGCGAGCGCTGCTTTGAATCCGTCAGCAACGTCGGCAACCGTCCCACCTTTGAAGGCGCAGGCTTCAGCATAGAAACCCACATTCTCAATTTTGAGCCAGTCGACCTGACCGACGAAACTCCACTGGAGTTGGAATTTCTTTTCTACCTACGCGAAGAAATCCGCTTCCCCTCGGTCGATGCCCTCAAGGCGCAAATCGGTAAAGATGTAGCCCGCGCCAAACGCTACTTCCGCCTCGCCCATCTCCCATAGAAGTTCGTCATCCTGACCGTAGCCGTTTTTCAGGCGGAGGTAAGGACCTGCTTTTGTCTTTAGCTTTCCGTTGACAAACCGGCCCGCCGCGGAACAATCTGGAATCGTGGCGTAGGACGCATCGGCGCAGGTCGAAAGGGCAAGGCCCTCCTACAGAACATGAACACCATTTGCGCCGATGTCGAATCTCGAAAACCTCAAAAAGCAAGCCAAGCAATATCTGCGATGGCATCGTGACCGGTATTATCCAGTCGCAGCCATGATCCGGGAACACCTGCCCCGGTTTCGCCAGCTTTCCGATCCGGAAATTCTGGCGGCGGCATTCCGGCTGGCTGACGCGCAGGAGCTAGTTGCGCGTAAAGAGGGATTTGAAGGATGGCAGGCGCTGAAAACAGGAGCCTCAATCGCCATGTCCCAGACGCATACGCACTCTCAGCCCATCCTCACCTCGGTCGCCGCGCACCTCTACGTTCGCGACCTCAAAGCATCCACCGATTTCTTCACCACCAAGCTCGGCTTCACCATCGATTTTGTCTACGGCGATCCGCCTTTCTATGGCCAGGTAAGCCCTGACAACGCCCATCTCGCGCTGCGTCACATGGACGAGACTTTCTTTCGCGAAGATGTACGCGAGAGGGAACAGCTGCTCTCCGCCTCCATCACACTGGCAAGCGCAGAGGAGATCAAAACTCTCTTCTTGACCTATCAGGCAGCGGAGGTAACTTTTGCGCAGTCCCTGAGAAACGAACCCTGGCAGGCCAAAACCTTTATCGTGAAAGATCCCGACGGCAACCTGATCCTCTTCGCCGGACCAGCTAATTAGCGCGCGTCCTTGATCTAATTCAAAATCGAATCCAGCTTATTGGCCGTCGCCGGACTCACTACCGGCGGCGGCTTCTTCGTAGCAGGCTGCGCACTCGCCGGTTTCACAGGCGTAACAGGTTTCACAACATTCGCGCCTGTATTCGCACCCTGACCGGCAGTACCTACAGCAGGTTGTGTCGTCGCAGCTTTCGCCACGTCCACCGTCGATCTTGGATCATCCGACAAGAATTTCTCGTCGTCTTTGCCCACAATCGCCTGCTTCATCACCGTCATCCAGATCGGCAGCGCAGCCTGTGCGCCGGTCTCCTTCTCGCCCAGCGACTCGCGGCTGTCAAAGCCCACCCACACGCCGCAGGTAATCGACGGCGTAAAGCCCAGGAACCACGCGTCGGTATAGGAGCTCGTCGTGCCTGTCTTGCCCGCCACCGGATGATTCAGCTTCGAAGCCGCTGCGCCCGTGCCATAGGCAGTCACCGCCTGCAGCATCTTCACCATCGTCCGCGCCGTCTTCGCGCTCACCACTTCCTGAATTGCCGCAGGCTGCTCCCAAAGCGTAATTCCATCCGCGTTCGAAACCTTGCGAACCACTCGCGGAGCCACCCGCACGCCGTCATTCGGGAACACCGAGTACGACGCCACCTGCTCCTCAAGCGTGATCTCCGCCGCGCCCAGCGCAATCGGCAGATACGCCGGGATATTCGACGTCACGCCAAAGCGGTGCGTCATGTCGATGACCTTATGAATCCCCACCTGCGCCGCCAGCTTCACAGCCGGAATATTCCTTGAGTGCGCGAGTGCCGTCGTCAGCGTGATCGCGCCCATGTAGTCGTTCTCGTAGTTATGCGGAGTCCATCCGCCAAAACTCACCGGCGTATCCAAAACCAAATCATCCGGACGCGATCCATTCTCAATCGCCGTGGTGTACACATACGGCTTAAAGCTCGAACCCGTCTGCCGTTCAGCCTGCGTAGCGCGGTTGAACTGCGAAAGCGCATAATCGCGTCCGCCCACCATCGCCAGCACGTCGCCATTCGCGTTATCAATCGCCATTAGCGCGCCCTGCGCACCCGTATCCTGCTCCAGCGTCCCGCGCAACTCCTGGGCTTCTTTGCCATCGGTCAGATGCACGTAGATGACATCGCCCGGCTTTACCAGCGCATCCGCATACCGCTGCCCCGTCCACTGCCAGTCCGCCGGCTCCAGCAGAATCTCCTTCGCGCCCATGCGCGCATGGATCTCCATCGGCAGCACCCGCGTCACCACCGCGTGCACATAGTCACCGGGATGCGCCTGCGTCACCCAGTCCGGATGCTTATAGTCCTCAATGGAAGTCCCTGTAGCCAGCACATTTGGCTGCTTGTTCTTCCAACCATGCCGCCGTTCGTAGGCCGCCAGCCCATCGTCCACAGCCTTGTTCGCTGTCTCCTGCAGGTCCAGGTCGAGCGTCGTATCCACTCGCAGCCCCGCCTCATGCACCTGCTCGGCGCCAAACTGCTTTTCAAGCTCCTGCCGCACTTCTTCCTGGAACCACGGCGCCACAGCACCCTCTGGTTGCGCGATATTCAGTCCCAGCGGGGATTGCCGCGCCGCCTCGGCCTGCTCGTGCGTAATCTTCCCGTCGCCTTCCATCTCGCTGAGCACCAGGTTCCGCCGCGTCAGCGCCTTCTCCGGATTCAGAATGGGCGAATACGCAGACGGCCCCTTCGGCAGCCCAGCCAGCAGCGCCGCCTCAGTCAGCGTCAAATCCTTCGCCTTCTTCGAGAAGTAGTACTCGCTCGCCGCCTCAAACCCATACTGCCCGCTGCCCAGATAGATCTGGTTCCCGTACAGAGTAAAAATCTGCTCCTTGGTAAACGAGCGCTCAATCTGGATCGCCAGGAACGCCTCCTGAAATTTGCGGCCAAAGGTGCGCTCTGACGAAAGAAACAGGTTCTTCGCCAGCTGCATCGTCAGCGTCGATCCACCCTGCGCCCTCCCATGGCTACGCAAGTCATGCCACAAGGCTCCCACAATGCGGAAGACGTTAATTCCGCCATGCGACTCGAAGTTTTTATCCTCAATCGAGATCACAGCCTGCCGCAGGACCGGCGGAAAATCCGGATAATTCACCACCACGCGACGCTCCAGCGCGAACGAGCCAACCCCGCGCCCCTTGCGGTCATAAAGCTGCGTCGTAGTAGAAGGCCGGTAGCGCTCCAGATCGTGAATCTGCGGCAGGTCCGACGAGTACACCAGCGTCAACCCTGCCAGTGTCCCGGCCACCGCCGACAACACCAGCAGCAGAATCAACGCCGGCCTTCCGGCCAGCTTGTGCCTGTTGTTTCGGAACGGCTTTTCGGATGGATCAGGCGGCAGCAGATGGCTACGCCCTAAAGTGTGGTCGCGAGGAGGTTCTGAAATCGGATTGGGGGATACAGCCAAGCGGGTCAAGCCTCATATAAGTCGAGCAAAAACGCAGTCAATAAAAGACAAAATCTTCTAACACTCAGAGCCTAGCACGGCATCAGATGCGCTGGCCGACCGAACCGCCACCCCCGAACCAGCGTGTACAAGAATGGGATAAAGACAGAGATCAGGAATCAGGGTTCAGAGATCAGTTCTTCAGCTTCAGCGGATAATCAGCTTTTGCTTCCTGACGCGCAAACAAAAACTCCGTCCGCGAATAGCCGAACGGAGCTTTTTCTGATCTCTGAACCCTGATCTCTGATCCCTGCTTTTATCCCTTCGCCTTCAACAGCTCCAACCCCTTATCCAGCATCGGGTCGCCTTTACTCGGGGTGTCCTCATCTCCATCGTCCTCGGCAGGAGCAACCCGGACATTCGGCATCACCGCCTCGTCCTGAATCTTCTTGCCCGCCGGACCTTCGTACTTGGCAATTGTCAGCAGCAGCGCCGCACCGTCCGGCAGCTCAATCGTCTTCTGCATGGAGCCCTCGCCAAAGGTCCGCTCGCCCACCACATCGCCGCGCTTGGAATCCTCAATCGCCGATGCCACCAGCTCCGCCGCACCATACGTGCCGCGATTCACCAGCACCACCACCGGAGCCTGCGTCAGGCTTTTTGCCGGGTCCGCCGCAAAGGTCTGCTTGGGAAACTTCTGACCCTCCAGCTGCGCCAGCGTGCCGCTCTGAATAAAGAAATTCGCCAGCCGAACCCCGTCCTCTTCCTCACCGCCTGAAACATCCCGCAGGTCCAACAGAATCTTCTTCGCCTTCGATCCCTTGATCTTCGCGCCCAGCTCATCCACGCGCGCCTTGGAAATCACGCCCGGCTTCAGGTACAGAATTGTCGAGTTCTCATACTGCGTCTCGCTCAGCGACGGAACCTGCGTCAACGCCCGCGTCACGGTCACCTTCTCCGGATCAGCCTTCCGCGGTTTCACCACCGTCAGAGTCACACTCGTTCCAGGCTTGCCTTCCAGCATCATCCGCGTCACGGCCAGAGACGCCTCAAAGGTCGAGGTATCGCCGATCGACTCAATCACGTCGCCGCCGGCCAGGTGCTCGTGGTCCGCCGGCGAACCCGGCGTCACATCCACAATCGCCAGGTAGCCGCCACGCTTGGAGACCGTAATCCCGATCTGCCCCACGCCCGTCGTCGGACGATCCTTGTAGATCTTGTATTCGGCCGCCGTCAGGTAGCTCGAGTCCGCATCGAGGCTCTCCAGCAGCCCGTGCAGCGCGCCCGTCGTCACATCCGTAATATTCGGCTCCGTCACATAGTCAGACTGGATGCGCTTCAACACCTGCGCATACACGCTCATCTGCCGGTAAGCGCCATCCTGGTCGCCGCCCGCATGAACGCCAAGGAAGCCGAACTGCCCAAAGAGGAAGCCCAGGCCGAGAGCGGCAAAAACCGCCGTGCCGAGCACAAAAACAAGCCGCTGAAAGAATCGAGACACGCACACCACCATCGCAGGTGTGCCGAAAGCACACCGCCGTTGCTATATAGACGCAATCATAGTCGAAACGGGCGGTTTTTTGCTCAACCAGCCGCCCGTTCAACAGCCCCAGGCCGCCGCTTTGCCTCAATATCCGGCAAAAATCCCGTAAGCAGCCCAATCGCAGGAAGATACGCGCACAGATGATAGACGTTGATAATGCCGGTCGTATCGGCAAGCTTGCCCAGCACCGCCGCGCCAATGCCTCCCATGCCGAAGGCAACTCCGAAGAACAGCCCCGAGATCATGCCCACGCGCCCCGGCAGAAGCTCCTGCGCGTAGACCAGGATCGCCGAGAAGGCCGACGCAATCACAAAGCCAATAATGACTGACAGCACGCCCGTCCAGAAGAGCGAAGCATACGGCAGAATCAGCGTAAAAGGCAGCACGCCAAGAATCGAGATCCAGATCACCAGCTTGCGGCCCCAGCGGTCGCCCGCCGATCCACCAATCAGCGTGCCCACAGCCGCAGAGCCCAGAAAAGCAAACAGCATAAGCTGTGAGGTCTGCACCGAAACACCGAACCGCTGGATCAGGTAGAAGGTGTAGTAGCTCGACAGACTGGCCAGATAGAAATATTTCGAAAAGACCAGCGCAATCAGGATCGCAAGTGCCAGTACCACGCGTCCCCTGGAAAGCGAAACCGTGGCATGCTTCTCCACCTGCTTCTTTGCCACGCCGTCGCGGTTCCGCTCCCGGTACCAGCGCCCCACGCGGTAGAGCACCGCAATCCCCGCCAGAGCCGGAATCGCAAACCACGCCATGCCCCTCTGCCCCTGCGGCAGAACAATAAATGCCGCAAGCAGCGGACCAATAGCAGAGCCTGTGTTTCCGCCCACCTGAAAAAATGACTGCGCAAAGCCATGCTTGCCGCCAGAAGCCATCCGCGCAATGCGAGAGCTTTCCGGATGAAAGATCGCCGAGCCCATTCCCACCAGGCAGGCGGCAACAATCAGCCAGCCGAAGGTCGGCGCCGTAGCCAGCAGAAGCAGCCCCGCCAGCGTAAACGTCATGCCCACAGGCAGCGCAAACGGCATGGGACGCTTATCCGTGTACTGGCCCACCAGCGGCTGCAGCAGCGAAGCCACCACCTGGTAGGTAAAGGTCAGCATTCCCAGGTGTACAAAATCCAGGTGAAACTGGCTCTTGAGAATCGGATAGATCGATGGCAGCAGCGACTGCACCATGTCATTGAGCAGATGGCAGAAGCTGATCGCGGCCAGCACACGGAACAGCGCCCTCGAAGGCTGGGTGGGAGCCTCATGCAAGGTCTCCTTCAGTTCAACGTCGGGAAGAGCAGCGGTAGAGAGAGATGTATTCATGGAATCAGTAACTTATCGATGCGGTCAATCATGCCCTGTTGAGGACGGGATCGCACTCAAGCCGTTTGGCGGCCTTCAGGCCGCAGTTCGCCGTGCGCGAAGCACTGGTGGCGGAGGGCAGGATCGAACTGCCGACCTTGGGGTTATGAATCCCACGCTCTAACCATCTGAGCTACTCCGCCAAGGGAACGGGCCTCAGAGTGGAGGTCCAGATATAGATTTTACGGGCGCACGGGTTCATGGTCAAACGGGCCTCGCGGTCAAACATCGCCAGCGTCTCATGCACTCCCGCGGAATGTTGTAATTCAGGACAACTCGCTCGCAAGGGCGGGCATCAGATTGGGTATAGCAAGCCCTCCCCATAGATTAAAAAACTTTCCTTCTCCGGTTCGAAAGATGAACCGGAGAAGGATTTGTTTTCAGTGCCCAGTCTTCCCCATTAAACTCAGACAGTCATGGCATCTCCCCTTCGCATTGCCGGGGTTATTCCCGCGCGCTTAGGCTCCACGCGCCTCGTCCGCAAGGTCCTGCGTCCCATTGCAGGCCGTCCCATGGTGGAGTGGGTCTGGCGCGCCGCCGCAGAAAGCGGTCTCATGGACCCGGTCATAGTTGCCACAGACTCCGAAGAGGTCGCAGCCGCCTGCCGCGAGCGCAATATTCGCTTCGAAATGACCTCGCCCGACTGCGCCAGCGGATCAGACCGGGTGAGGGAAGTCGCGTCTCGTATCGACGCCGATATTTACGTCAACATCCAGGGCGATGAGCCGACCATGACACCGGATTTCTTCACCCCATTGATTAAGCTTTTTGACCGTCCCGAAGTCCAGGTCGGCACTTTAGCCGTACGATGCCCGGCGGAGGACATTATCAATCCGAATGCGGTAAAAGTCGTGACCGCCTCCAATGGTCGCGCCCTCTATTTTTCCCGCTCCACGATTCCCTTTGACCGCGACGCCTCCGGATTTGCCGGCTATCGCAAACACCTCGGCATCTACGCCTATCGGAAGTCAGCATTGGAGCAATTCGCCGCCCTCCCACCCGGTTGGCTAGAGACGGTCGAACGCCTCGAACAATTGCGGCTCCTCGAAAACGGCATCGACATCTACGTCGCCTCCGCGCCTGCCGACACCATCGGTGTCGACACCGAAGAAGACCTCGCCCGCGCCGAAGCCCTGCTGTTTACACGCAAAACGATGTCATCCTGAACGTAGCCGTTCTTCGGCGGAGTGAAAGACCTGTTTTTGCCTTTCAGTCTCCTTAGTCACTTAGTCCCTGTCTTCCTCCTCATTACCAAAGTCCAATACCCCTTCGTACCCTCGTCCCCTCCAGAAACTTTGCATGCAATTAACCCCATTTGTGCTTTACTCATAGTCAGCAGAAGAAACAAGGCCCGAATTCATGCGGATTCGGGCTTCACATTTTCCAGCTTCGAGTCGCTGGCAGCGGGCTGAAAAATTGAAAACATGTTCAGTAAAGTTGTATTTTGATCGCATTTTGGCCGTATTTTCGCACCCTTTTTTCGTGTAAAAATCTCTCGCAAGTTATTTATATGTAACGACTTATAGAATTAAAACAGAAAGAAATCGCCGTTTTTTTTAGCGTACAGAATCTGTACCGCCTGCACCAGAAACTCCCTATCTAACAGCAAATAAACGGGTTGCAGGACGATAATCGAATTCTTCCGTCTCGCAATATGGGAAATGCGCTCTTTCGGCCTTAGGCCTGTTCGCGCTGCTACCGTATGGAATTGCGCGCAAGAATCGGAGTGTACTTCTTCGCCATCCGAGCCATGATGCTTCTATGACCGCAACCGCACAACTCGCACCGCAGCTCAATCCAGACGCCGCCTGGGAAAAGCTGATCCGCCGCGACAAGGACGCCGGCTTCCTCTACGCCGTCCTCACCACCGGCGTCTTCTGCCGCATCGGCTGCGGCAGCCGCCCGCCGCGCCGCGAGAACGTTCGCTTCTTCGGCACCGCCGCCGAAGCCAGCTCTGCAGGATTCCGAGCTTGCCAACGCTGCAAACCAACCGGCCCTGCCGGCAGCAACTCTTTAGACAGGGTCCGTAAACACATCGAGGCCAACCTCGACCGCGCTGTCCCGCTTGCCGAGTTGGCCCGCATCTCGGGCCTAAGCCCCTTCACCGTGCAGCGGAACTTCAAACGCGAATTCAGTATCAGCCCGCTCGCGTATCAACGCGCTCTCCGCGCAGGCCGCTTCCGCGCCGCGCTCAAGGAAGGAGACTCCGTGACAGACGCTGTCTATAACGCCGGATTCAGCTCGCCCAGCCGCGCCCATGAGGCCGCGCAGCTTGGCATGACGCCCGCACGCTTCGCACAAGGCGGCAAAGGCGAGCGGATCAATTTCGCCACGGCATCGACGCCATTTGGATGGATGATTGTCGGAGCAACGGACCGTGGTCTCTGCTGGCTTGCCCTCGACAGCACAAAGGCGACAGCAGAAGCCACTCTCCGCGAAGAATTTCCACTCGCGGATCTGCGCCGCGACGCTTCACTTTCAAAGTTGATTGATGCCGCACTGGCCAGCGTTCACGAAGGCTCGGACCTGAGCCACAGCCTTCGTAGCGTGGAAGCACTTGATTTGAGAGGAACCGTCTTCCAGCTTCGCGTCTGGAACGCTCTGCGACAGATCCCGCGCGGTGAAACGCGCACCTACTCGCAGCTCGCCCGCGAGATGGGAATGCCAAACTCCACACGCGCCGTGGCCCGCGCCTGCGCACTCAATCGAGTCTCAGTGCTGGTGCCATGCCACCGCGTCGTAGGAGTCAGCGGTTCACTTACTGGATATCGTTGGGGCGTCGAGCGAAAACGTAAGCTGCTCGACGCTGAGACGGAAAGAACAAAGTAGGAAAGAAAAAGTTAAGCGCAGTTTCCGGTGCGCGTCACGGGTCGCCACGCATCCAGTCCGTTGCTGTTGTTCGTTGGGTTATAGCTCCACACTACGGCTTTACGCTCCGCATCCGCGCAGGGGTTGCGCTTCAAAGATGGAATACGGAGCTTGTCGCCGGCCTTCGCGGCAAACAGCGCTACCGCTGCCGCCGCGATTTCTGGAAGGAATGCAAAATTCATTTTGCTGCCTCTTGTTGTTACTCGTTTGAGTGCAGCGTGTCCACACTCAGAGTGTGAATCCGCCCGCAGCGTAAATTGCCTGTCCATTGATCCATGCTGAGTCTTCTGATGCCAGGAAGGCTGTCGCAGTCGCAATATCCTTCGGCTGACCAATGCGGCCAAGCGGAGTGCGCTTCTCGGCTTCTTTCTGGAAGTCGCTGCCGATGAAGCCCGCTGCATGCGTGCCTTCGGTTTCAATGATGCCGGGGTTAATGGAGTTGACGCGAATTCTCTTCGGTCCCAGCTCCTTGGCCAGCGCCGCAGTAATCGTGTCCACCGCGCCCTTGGTCGCGCTGTAAACAGAGGCTCCTGGAACGCCGTCCACCACCACCGAGCTGACGTTTACAATGCTTCCGCCGGCAGGGTTGAACTGCTTCACCGCAGCCTGGGTCGTAAGCAGAAGGCCAAGAACGTTCACGTTGAACTGCTTGTGAAAATGCTCCGGCGTAATGTTTTCAAGCGGGCCAAACTCATAAATGCCTGCGTTGTTCACCAGCACGTCGATTGGTCCGAACTCTTTCACCACAGCATCCACCAGCGGCCCGATTGTCTGCGGCTCAGCCACGTTGGCATGTATGGCAATCGCCTTGCCGCCGTTGGCCTTGATCTCGTTGACAACTTTGTCCGCACCAGCCTTATCGCTCGCGTAATTGACAGCCACAACAGCTCCGCGGCTTGCAAGCTCCTTCGCAATGCCCGCCCCGATGCCCTTCGATGCGCCGGTTACCAGCGCCACTTTTCCAGTAAGAGTTGCCATTTTCGTATCTCCTTGTGTCAGGAACGCCGGGCCGTCATCGGTTCGACATTTCGACAACTATCGAATTGATTAGCCAGACAGCAAGAAGATTCAGAACTGCTGTGGAAATTTATTTTTTGTTTTTGCTGGCGGCGTTGGGGCAGGCCGCGCTGAGCGCTTGTAGCGTCTCAGCCATAGCTTCCAGAACGCCGGGCTGCACGCTGAGCATGTGGTACTTGCCCTCGCGCTGCACATGGATCAGGCCCGCGGTTTCCAGCTCTTTCAGGTGATGCGAAAGCGTAGCCGCGGCGATCGGCAGGTCAGCAAGTGTCTGCGAACAGCTGACAGCGCAGCTTGACCGCGCAATGCGCTCCAGCACCTCAAAGCGTCTTGGATCAGCCAGCGCCTTCAGGATGGCAGTCCTTTGCTCGCCCGTTAGAGTGGACGATTTTGCTGCTGCGCCGGTTTGTGTCGCCAGAGCCATAAAGTGAACTTCAGTTATTTAGATGTATGGTATCCCACCGGTGGTTCAAGCGCTCTTTATGCCGAGCCCCAGTAGCGTCTGAAACTGCGGCGCTTCGGCATGCTTATCGACAACGGTAACTTCCACATCCATGAATCCGGCCTTGATCAGCATCTCTTCTAACTCCGCCTCGCCAAAGCCCAGCCATTCGTCCGCATACAGTTCGCGAGCCTCTTCAAAGCGATGCTTGGCCAGGTCCAGCACAGCCACGCGGCCGCCGGGGACAAGCACTCGAGCCGCTTCCTTGAGCGCCAGCGCCGGATGCAGCGCATGATGCAGCGACTGCGAGAAGAACGCGAGATCCACCGATCCCGAATCCACGGGCAGCTCTTCCATATCGCCCAGCCGAAACTCGATATTTTCAATTCCCGCGCGAGTTGTTTGTTCGCGGCTCACCTCAAGCATCTTTTCACTGGAGTCAACCGCAATCACGCGCTTCGCCCGCGCCGCGAGCAGCAGAGAAAAACTTCCATCGCCCGCGCCCAGATCGGCAATCGTCATCGGCGGCATCAGCCGTAGCAATGCCTCGGCAACGCTCTTCCAGCTTTTTCCGGGAACGTAATCCCGCCCCAGCCGCCCGGCAACGCTGTCAAAGAAGTTCCGCATCCGGTCCTGGCGCTTCTTCACTACGCGCCGCATCGCAGTCTGGTCGCTTGTAGACTCTTTGGTCTCACGCGCTGCTTCAGTAAGGATCTCCGCCAGCACGCCATTTCCGTTCGTAGTGATGAGCCGGTAGAAGCTGCTCTTGCCGGTTCGTCGATCCTCAACCAAGCCGGCCTGCTTCAGCTGCGCCAGATGCGTGGATATCGTGCTCTGGCCCATGGTCAGAATTTCCTGCAGCTCAGCCACAGATAACTCTTCTGCTTTCAGCAGCAGCAGAATTCGCAGCCGGTTGGAGTCCGCTGCGGCGCGCAGAATTTTCACGATTGAGGGTGTTGACGCCATAGAAATTTACAAAGCCGCCTTGACGAATCGACTCAAGCCCTGATACATATCAACATATCACGATACGTCGATAGAATCATTCGATCGGACGTGAAGAGAGGGTTCCTCATGGCGACAACGCTGGAAATTGCTTCCGATTACAAAGTGGCTGACCTGAGCCTGGCTGACTGGGGCCGCAAAGAGATTGACATTGCCGAGCACGAGATGCCCGGCCTTATGGCTATTCGCAACAAGTATGCGGCGGAAAAGCCGCTCGCAGGCGTCCGCATTACCGGTTCGCTGCATATGACCATTCAGACCGCAGTGCTCATTGAGACGCTCGTGAGCCTCGGTGCAGAGGTTCGCTGGGCAAGCTGCAACATCTTCTCCACGCAGGACCACGCGGCCGCAGCGATTGCCGCCACCGGCGTTCCGGTCTTCGCCTGGAAGGGTGAGACCCTGGAAGACTACTGGGAGTGCACCTGGCAGGCTCTGAATCACAAGGGTGGCACGGGTCCGGAACTGGTCGTTGATGACGGCGGCGACGTGACGCTGCTCATTCACAAGGGCTATGAGCTGGAAAACGGCGACAAGTGGGTCGATACTCCCTCTGGCAACCACGAAGAGCAGGTCATCAAGGATCTGCTGAAGCGTGTTCACGCCGAGAATCCGAAGCACTGGCACAAGGTCGTCAAGGCGTGGCGCGGCGTTTCTGAAGAGACTACGACAGGCGTGCACCGCCTCTATCAAATGCTCGAAAAGGGCAAGCTGCTCATTCCCGCCATTAACGTCAACGACTCGGTCACCAAATCCAAGTTCGACAATCTCTACGGCTGCCGCGAGTCGCTCGCCGACGGCATCAAGCGCGCCACAGACGTGATGGTCGCCGGCAAGGTTGCTGTCATCGCCGGCTATGGCGACGTAGGCAAGGGCTGCGCGCACTCGCTGCGCGGCATGGGTGCTCGCGTCATCGTTACCGAGATCGACCCCATCAACGCACTGCAGGCCGCGATGGAAGGTTTTGAAGTCACCACGCTTGAGGACACACTCGGTCGCGGCGACATCTACGTCACCACCACCGGCAACGTGGACATCATCACCTACGAGCACATGCAGAAGATGAAGGACCAGGCCATCGTCTGCAACATCGGCCACTTCGACAACGAGATCCAGATGGACCGCCTCAACGGCGACAAGGCCGTGAAGAAGCTGAACATCAAGCCGCAGGTGGACAAGTACACCTTCCCCGACGGTCATGAGATCTTCGTCCTCGCTGAAGGCCGCCTCGTGAATCTCGGCTGTGCTACCGGCCATCCCAGCTTCGTCATGTCAAACAGCTTTGCTAACCAGACGCTGGCGCAGCTCGACCTGTGGAAGAACAAGGATGTCTACAAGGTCGGCGTCTACGTGCTGCCCAAGAAGCTGGACGAGGAAGTGGCTCGCCTGCACCTTGAGAAGATCGGCGTGAAGCTGACGAAACTTTCGAAGGCACAGGCTGACTACATCGGCGTACCGGTCGAAGGTCCGTACAAGCCGGATCATTACCGCTACTAGCTGTTAGTGGATGGTGGTTAGTGATTGGTCTTCGTTTGACTAGTCACTAACCACATACCACGAATCACTAACCACCGAGCACTGTGATGACTACTCTGCCTCCCATCTCGTTTGAGCTTTTCCCGCCGCGCACTCCTGAGGCTGCGGCCAAGCTCCCCGATGTTGTCTGCCAGCTTGCAGAAGCCAAGCCGCTCTACTTTTCCGTTACTCATGGAGCAGGCGGCTCAGATCAAGATGGCACCTACGAGACGTTGCTTACCGTGGCGCGCTCCTGTGGAGCTGAGGCTGCGCCGCACCTTACCTGCATTGGGTCCACGCGGCAAAAAATCGGCTCGCTCCTTGACCGCTACCGCGAAGCCGGCGTCAAGCGCATCGTGGCATTGCGCGGCGATTTGCCTGCTACCGCTTATAGCTCCGCCGCGCCGGGTGAGTTCCACTACGCCAATGAGCTTGTCGCGTTTATCCGCGAGGAGCACGACGATCACTTCAAGATCGAAGTTGCAGCTTATCCGGAGATGCACCCGCAGGCTCCAAACGCCGATGCCGATTTCGACAACTTCCGCCGCAAAGTGGACGCCGGGGCTGACGGAGCCATCACGCAGCTTTTCTACAACGCTGACGCATATGTTGATTTCGTAGAGCGCTGCCAGAAGGCCGGCATTAAGATTCCCATTACTCCAGGCATCATGCCCGTCACCGGCTTTGCCAATACTGTTCGTTTTTGTGCGGGCTGTGGCGCCGATCTGCCCCGGTGGATCAAGCTGCGTCTCGAGGCCCTCCAGGATGACAAGTCGGCTCTGCTTGACTTCGGCCTCGCCGTCGTTTCCCGCCTCTGCGAAACACTGCTGAAAAACGGCGCGCCCGGCCTGCACTTTTACACTATCAATCAGGCAGACCCGTCCCTGCGCCTCTGGGCCAATCTCTCGATTGCAGCCGAAGCGCGGGCGTAGCTAGCCCTCCCTGAGTTCCCGAAGGTAACCGCCTGTCCGCCGTTTTTCGGCGCAGGAGCCCCCCGTAGGCCCTCAAAGCCCTCTCTGGATACCAAGTGAATGATTGTTGACAGCAAAAGTAACGTATTACTTTCGGAGTGCGCAAGAGGAAAATCGCTTTTCTTGAATTTTTTTAAGAACTAATTCTTTCGTTTCATTTTTGGTCTAGCCTCAGCGCTGCCTAGCAGGCTTAATTACGCGAATCTCATACAGGCGCGGCCAGAGCTTCCCGGTCACAAATAGCCGGTCATGCGCCGGATCATAGGCAATCCCATTCAGCACTGCTTCTGGAGAGGAATGCAGATTCGCGGGAAGCAGGCCGGCCAGGTCGATCCACCCTAATACAGCGCCCGTTCGTGGCGAGATTCGCGCAATCCGGTCCGAGTGCCACACATTGGCATAAATCTCGCCGTGCACCATTTCCAGCTCGTTCAATTCCTGCACCGGTTTGCCATGGTCCTTTACCGTCACGCGCCGCAGCTCATGGAATGTGGCTGGATCCAGAAAATGCAGATCTGGGGTTCCGTCGCTCAGGATCAGCTCTTTGCCATCGGAGGTTAGTCCCCAGCCTTCCCAGGGATAGCTCATCGTTCGCAGCTGCCGGAAGCTGAACCGGTCATAGACAAAGGCCACATGGCTCGTCCAGGTCAGCTGCACCAGCGTACTGCCCCACGTCGCCAATCCCTCGGCAAAGTACTCCTTCGCTACCGGCTGCTCCTGCAGAATGTGCCCGGTTTCCAGGTCCACCATCCGTAGTGACGATTGCCCATTCTGCCCCGTGCTTTCATACAGGCGTCCGTCCGCAAAGATGAGCCCCTGCGTAAAGGCGTGCGGATCGTGAGGATAGGTATGGATGATTTTGTAGCTCTGCGCTCCCGCTGCCGCACAGGCAAGCGCGCACAGAAGAATCAGTGCAAAGCGATGGCAGGAGAACCGCATTCTAGTTCACGTCGTCGGCAATCAGTGCCTGTACCGGAGGGTTCGTCGTTAGCTGGCTGTCCACGGCCACTACCGTACGCACTTCGCCGCCAGTCAGAGCCAGCGCGGCCGAGGTGTACTTCGGCGTTACCGTTCCGGTAGGCGTAATCACCATTGTCACTGTCTGCGAGGTAAAGCTGATGTAGGCCGTGGATGCGCCGAGGGCCAGGTTCGTTACGAGCGGAATCGTATCCGTAATCTCACTTCCACTTGGCACCATGTAGATGTCCACGGCTCCGGTGCGCGGTGCCTGGTTCAGGAAGCGGAATGTCGAATGTCCAATCGCCGCTGCTGTGTCCTGGTCCTCAAGCACCGTCAGCACGTACTGGGTGGCAGATTGCCCGTTATCCGTAATAAAGACCGTATGCTGCGTGCTTGCATTCAGCGTGACCGCGGCAGAGGCTGTCGGAGTGGTTCCCGTAACCGGCGATACCGACACGGTTGTGGCTGCCGAGGGCGTCACAGTGCCGTAGTTGGAAATATATCCCTGTGCAATATTGCCGGCGAAGAGCTTGTTCTCGATAGACACATTTGCCGGTGGAGCAATATAGGAGGCGTCAATCACTCGCACCAGCGCGATGGGGGTAGTTCCCTGCACGTGCTGGCATCCCGCAAGGCCGAAGGCCGTCAACAGCGCGCAGGTTGCAGCCGCAGCGAGCTTTGCAGCACCCGACCAGCCGCCAGCCTGTTTTTCCAACACCATGGTCGCCTTCCTGGGTTCCGGCCTTCTGCTCATAGTAACTGGATGCCGGGCTTTTCCGGTATCTCTTTTGTGCTCAGCGGTGCGCGCGTGCACATCCCGCGGCAACTCTTTCGAGCAGGCCACCCGAGATATTTCCAGCACAAAAATATTGATGAGACAGTTTTCGGGCTTCAGCCGTTGCCCATATAGATAAACCGCGCCAGGAACAGCGCTGCAAGGATATATAACAGCCAGTCCTGCCGGCGAATTCTGCCGGTTAGCAGATGCAGCAATGCCCATGCAATGATGCCAAAGCCCAGCCCGTTGGCAATCGAGTACGTCAGCGGAATCGTGATCAGTGTCAGGAAGGCTGGGACCGCCACCAGAGGCTCCGTCCACGGAATCTCCGTAATCGAGGCCGCCATCAGTGAACCGACCAGGATTAACGCCGGTGCCGTTGCCGCTGTCGGAACAATTCCAATGAAGGGCGCAAATCCAATCGCTCCCAGAAATAAGAGTCCGGTCACAATCGCCGTGATGCCGCTTCTGCCGCCCGCCGCCACGCCCGCTGTCGATTCGACATAGCTCGTCACAGTCGATGTGCCCGTCAACGAGCCCACAACAGTCGCCGTTGCGTCCGCAAAGAGAATCCGATTCAGCCGCGGAATCGAATGATCCGGCGCAAGCAGTCCCGCGCGCTTGGTCACAGCCACCAGCGTGCCCAGGTTGTCGAAGAGGTCTACAAAGAAAAAGACAAAGATGATTTCCAGCAGCCCTTTGTTCAGCGCGCCGCGAATATCCAGCTTGAACGCCGTCTGAGTCAGCGCTGATATGCCACCCGGCGTAGGCGTCCAGTGTGCAGCGCCGATGGCCCATGCCAGACCGGTAATCGCCAGCACGCCAATCAGGATGGAGCCGCGCACCTTCTTCACTTCGAGAGCCGTCATCACCACCAGTCCCAGCAGTGAGAGATACGCCGTCGGGTTCCGGATATTGCCGAGTCCCACCAGCGTTGCCGGGTCGCGCACCACCAGTCCCGCACGCTGAAAGCCAATGAATGCAATGAACAGCCCGATCCCGCCCGCCACCGCGGCATACAACTCATGCGGAATGGCCCGCAGAATCATCTGCCGGATGCCCACGCCCGTGAGCAACAGAAACACCACGCCCGAAATGAACACCGCACCAAGCGCCGTCTGCCATGGCACGTGCATCTTAATGCACACCGTATAGGCAAAGTACGCATTCAGCCCCATGCCCGGCGCGAGCGCAATCGGGTAGCGGGCCACAACGCCCATCAGAATCGATCCGAAGGCCGCCGAAAGGCACGTGGCGGCAGTGACTGCGGGTAGCGGAAGCCCGGCGTCCGCAAGGATGGCCGGATTCACCAGGACAATGTAGGCCATGGTAACGAATGTCGTTACTCCGGCCAGAATCTCCGTCCGCCAGTTGGTTTTCAGTTGTTCAAATTCAAAATAGCGCGCAAGCGATTGCAGCATGGATTCTTAAGAAGACCATACCTATGCACAACACCCAATAGTTTTTTCGTAAGGATTTCTCAGTTTTGGCTAAAGAAGCTTAGCGGCGTCTTTGGCAAAGTACGTCACGATAAAGTCCGCGCCCGCGCGCTTGATGCCAAGCAGTGACTCTAGCATGGTGCGGTCGCGCTCCAGCCAGCCTTTTTCAAACGCCGCATGCAGCATGGAGTATTCACCGGAAACTTGATAAGCGCCCATTGGCACGTCGAAGCGCTCGCGCGCAGCGCGCACCACGTCCAGATACGGCATAGCCGGCTTCATCAGAATCATGTCCGCGCCTTCAGCCAGGTCCAATTCGATCTCGCGCATCGCCTCGCGCACGTTAGCTCCATCCATCTGGTAGCTTCGGCGGTCGCCGAATTGTGGCGCTGAGTCTGCCGCTTCACGGAACGGCCCATAAAACGCTGAAGCAAACTTCGATGCATAGCTCAGAATCGGCGTCTGTGTCTGCCCGCTTGCATCGAGCGCCGTGCGGATCGCTGAAACGCGCCCATCCATCATGTCGCTTGGAGCCACAATGTCCGCCCCAGCTTTAGCAAGGCTGGCCGCGGTCTTCGCCAGCAGCTCCACGGAGGGGTCGTTGTCTACTTCCCAGTTGTCGCCGGTCTTGTGAATCAATCCGCAGTGCCCGTGACTGGTGTACTCGCACAGGCAGACATCGGCGATCAGGACCAGTTTCTTGGCAAGGCTGGATGCTTTCAGCGCGCGCAGTCCCTGCTGGACGATTCCATTTGCATCCCACGCGCCTGTGCCTTGTTCGTCCTTCGATTCCGGCAGGCCGAAGAGCAGCAGGCCACCCACGCCCAGCGCTGCAGCTTCCTCGGCTTCCTTCATCGCTTCGTCTATGGAGAGATTGAAGACGCCAGGCATCGAGCCGATAGCCTTCCGCACGCTCTCACCGGGACACAAAAAGAGGGGATAGATCAGGTCGCCGGGATCGAGTGTGGTCTCGCGCACCAGCGCACGAAGGCTCTCCGTACGGCGCAGCCGGCGCATGCGGTTTGCGGGAAAACTCATGCCCTGATTGTAAAGGCAGCTTCCAGCCGCTAGCTTCTAGCCGTTAGCTTGAGCAACGATCCATGAAACAACCACAATTCAGCGCGGAAAAGCTAAAGGCCAGGAGCTAATGGCTAGAAGCTGTACTTAGAGCTGGTCATACAGCCTCGAATTCCGGTAGCCCAGCAGCATCACCATTGTCCAGATGGCTATCGCCGTGCCGAAAGGGAAGTGAAGGAGGTTGAGGATAGCCGCGATAATCGCCACCACGCGGCCCCATGGCGCACGTTCCTGCAATCCCCATCCTGCGGCAACGCACAGAGCGGTGCGGAACAGCAGGATAACCCAGGCAAATTTTAGCCAGACCAGGGGGAACCAGTTATGGCCCAGCGGCCAGTCATTGCCATGCATCCACCAGTTCCAATGGTGGGAGAGGGCCGCATTGGCAAAGGCCAGTCCCATTGTTCCCAGCGCCAGCCCAAGCGCGGCATAGATAAACCACACAATGCTCAGCGCGCGAATCTGACCGGAATAGTTGTGAAGCTGCAATTCGTAGCCGGGAATCCCCGCAGGAGCTGCCACCATTACTACGGGCCGCCCGCACTGTGGGCAAAACGTCTGTCCGGGAGCCAGTCCAACACCGCATCCACTGCAATACATTGCACCCGCCTCCTCTACGCAATCATGAAATACGCAAAGAATCAGGCTGCGGTTCCGGCGGCCGTACTACTGCTTGAACGAAACGTCCTTTTTCGCCACCGTCACGCGCTTCCGTTCCCAGCGTTCCTCATGCCGGTCATCGCGGAAGATCAGCCCTGTCACGTGCCCCGTCGTATCGCGCTCTACAAGCAGCCGTGTCCAGTAGCCGCCCAGCGGATAGAAGAAGGACGCGGGGGATTCGGCCTCAAGCCCCGTTACCTGACCGTGCGGGTCTCTCTCGAACAGTTGATCCCCTTGCCGAAAGATCGTTGCAGCCGGATGTCCGGCAGCGTCGTGATAGTCGCCCACAATCAAATCGAGAGCCGCTGTCGTCAGCCTCACTGCCACCGGGTGCATCGGAATCACCATCCGCTCTGCAAAGGGCTGCGCAGCCTGGTTTGCCTGGTTCGGGTCGGGCGGGTTCAGCCGATGCATCAGCAGCCAGTGCGGCAGCTCCTGTTCATTGAAAGCCCGTGACCAGGAATCATGCTGCAGCCCCTGGTAGACCCACAGCCGCACATTTCCGCCATTGGCTTTGAGCGCCGCAAACATCATCTCGCTCTCTTTCGGAGGGACCACCGGGTCATCACTGCCATGAAAGAGCCATACCGGTGTGTGGCCCACCGCGCGCACATAATCATTCGGCAGTGTCGCGGCCTCCAGCCAGCGTTCCGGCGCGTAGCTCCAGAAGATACCTCCGGAAGCAATTGCAATCGCCGCCCACCGCTTCGGGTACAGCTTCGCCAGCTCCCACGCTCCGTAGCCGCCCATCGACAATCCGGTTAAATAGGTGCGGTCCGGGTCGGTGTGGAACTCCTCCTGCTCCTGATCCAGTTCCGTCATCGCCAGCGTCAGCATGTCCGGATCGGTCCAGAAGTTCGGATAGGGGCACTGCGGCAGAACAATCACAAACGGCCAGCGCTCCGGGTGGTCACGCAGCGACAGCGGCAGCCCGATCTGCGTCTGCCACATCCCCTCCGCACCGCGCTCGCCGCGTCCATGCAGAAACAGAACCATCGGCCAGGGCTTCTTGTCGTCCCGCCGGAACTCCTCCGGCAGATACACCTGAAAGCGATATGTGACTCCGTGGAACTCGATGCGCCGGTTCAAAAAGCCCGTTTCCTGCAGCGGCAGAGGCTTCGGCTTGCTGCTGCCTTCGGCAAGCGCGGAGCTGCCCGCGCTCGCGGATAGAAATCCGCTGGCCAGTATCAGGCAGGCTGTTAGGAGTCGCACGCGGCAGCGCATGTGTAATTCCATCATAAGAGCATCTGTCAAATTTCAGCGTTATAAATTACAGTCGTTCACGCATGGATGCTGCTCCGGCAGAAATTCGCCGCTCCGTAGTCCGGGAAATGCCCCTTTTTCTGGGACACAAGCATCTAAACGATGAACCGAAATTCCTGCTCATAAAACCACTTTGGAACTCCAGTTCTTTCTGCGGATTACATCATGAGATTCGGAGCCAATTTTTTTGCCGAAAACAGCCGTGACGAGCAACCCAGACAGGGGGCGGCTGCTATAGTAATTTTTCGGGGTTACCATCCGTCAGCTGGACCTTGACCCCTTCTTATAGAAGCGACACAGTTTGCAGGCAAGCACATAGGGTGTGTGTTCGCACGTTCCAACGAGCGTTCTCCGCCACATAACAAGCTCAGGTAAGACCAAGGGAAAGCATTCATGGCGCAGATATTTGACCGCAACTCCAATGCACTGGCTCGCATGAGCCTTGTGCTGACGGGGTTGATCGTGATCGCCCTGGGAGTTACGCTCGATCAACTGCAGCGTTCGCCCTGGGTCACGCGGCAGGGGCAGCGCGCGGACCAGCCCGTGCCGTTCAGCCATAAGCACCACGTGCAGGGTCTCGGCCTTCAGTGCCAGTACTGTCACACGACAGTCGAGAAGTCCAGCTACGCCGGCATTCCGCCCACCAAGACCTGCATGAACTGTCATTCGCAGATCTGGACCAACGCGCAGCTGCTCGAGCCGGTTCGCCAGAGCTGGGCAACGGGCAAGTCCATCAACTGGACCCGCGTGCATGATCTGCCTGACTTCGCTTACTTCAACCATGAAATTCACGTAAATAAGGGTATGGGCTGCGCCACCTGTCACGGCCGCGTGGACCAGATGCCGCTGATGTACGCGCAGAACACCCTTCAGATGGAGTGGTGCCTCGACTGCCACCGCAATCCCTCGAAGAACATTCGTCCCACGAGCCAGATTTACAACATGGCCTGGGAGAAGCCGTCCTCTGAGCGTCCGGTCTGGTGTGCCGTCAAGGACGGGAAGAATGATGCGCCCACTGCGCAGTCGGTTGATTGCGTGACAAAGGATCCCAAGGATTCCGGCCCACAGGTAGCTCTCATGCAGACTGCTGCTGATAAGGGCATGGCGACAGATGCGCCCGCTGCGATGCTGCCCGCCGCATTGAACTATCAGAAATTCGATAGCCAGGACGCGCTTGGTCACTTCCTGGTAAAGCAGTACAAGATTCGCACTCCGCACGATCTCACCAGCTGCGAGGTTTGCCACCGATGAGCAATCTGACGAGCAGCGTAGGGATTGGGCCGGAGGCCAACGGAAACAACTTTATGGGGAGCAGTGTGGATAACGAAAACAAGAATCCGCAATCTGCCAACTCCGCGCCGGCGACACCAGTTTCTATGAGTCTGGTGCAGGTGCGTGAGAAGCTGAAGAACGTCAAGGGCAAACGCTACTGGCGCTCTGTCGATGAGCTGGCCAATACGCAAGAATTTCAGGCCGCCGTCGAGCGCGAATTTCCCGCCGCAGCGCAGGAATGGGTTGATCCTGTCTCCCGCCGCGGATTCATGAAGCTCATGGGCGCCAGCATGGCCCTCGCCGGCCTTGCCGGTTGCGCCAAGCAGCCCGACGAGCCGATCTATCCCTACGTCAAGGCCCCGGAAGACCTCGTCCTCGGCAAGCCCAACTACTTTGCCACGGCATTCCCTTTCGCTACCGGCGCGCTTCCCACGCTGATCAAGGCTGACTCCTTCCGTCCCATCAAGGTCGACGGCAACCCGGAGCATCCTTATAACGTAGGCTCCTCGGATGTCTTCGCGCAGGGTTCGCTGCTCGATCTGTATGATCCTGATCGCTCGCAGAAGAGTACCTATGACGGCGAAGAGCGTCAGTTTACGGAGTTCGCCCAGAGCCTCCGCCACGCCGCCACGGAATCGAAAGACGGCACCGGTATCTATTTCCTGAGTGCGACCGTCACCTCGCCCACGCTGGCCCGCCAGTGGAGCGAAGTTCAGAAGGCATTCCCCAAGGCAAAGCTGGTTCAATATGATCCCGCCGTCGCCGGTACCGCGCTCACAGGCTCGACCTCGACGCAATACGCGCTGGCGGATGCTGACGTGATCGTCTCGCTCGATGCCGATTTCCTCTCCGGCGCAACGTACCCCGGCTTCCACAAGCTCGTCCGCGATTACGCGACTCGCCGCAAGAGCCCCGGCACCCTGAATCGTCTCTATGCCATCGAGTCTTCGACGACCACGACGGGCATGAAGGCGGAGCATCGCCTCGGCCTTCGCGCCAGTGAGATCCCGGCCTTTACTGCCGCGCTTGCCGCTGCTGTTGGAGCTTCTGGAGCTTCGGCCCCCAGCTACTCCTGGACTGCTGAGCAGCAGAAGTTCCTCGCCTCTCTGGCCAAGGACCTCAAGGCTCACGCCGGCAAGTCCGCTGTCATTCCGGGCCTGTATCAGGACCCCTCGGTCACCGCGCTAGCCGCCGCTATCAACCAGGCGCTTGGCAATACCGGCAAGACCGTTCTTGTCTCCTCGCAGCCGGTCAATCCGCTGCCGAGCGACCAGATTGCCGACATCAAGGCGCTCGTTGCGGACCTGAACGCGGGCAAGGTCGATTGGCTGGTGATGCTCAACACCAATCCGATCTACAACGCTCCCGCTGATCTCGAATTCGCCTCGGCCTTCAACAAGGCGAAGATCACGGCGCATCTAGGCTCGCATCTGGATGAAACCGGCCAGATCGCCGATTGGCACATTCCTGCGGCGCACTCGCTTGAATCATGGTCCGATGCCCGTGCCTACGACGGCACTGTCAGCATCGTTCAGCCGCTCATTGATCCGCTTTATAGCGGCAAGACTTCTCATCACGTTTTCCAGGCCCTGCTCAATCAGCCGCTGCTGAGCCCGTACGACGCAGTCCGTGAAACTGCCAAGACTTCCATCAAGGGTGATTTCGAGACCGGCTGGCGCAAGGCTCTTCACGACGGCTGGATCGACGGCACGGCTTTTGACGCCACGAAGACAAGCACGGATGTCGCCATCAAGGGGCAAGTTCCGACGCCATCTTCGAAGGACGCTATCGAAATCATCTTCCGTCCCGATCCGAACGTCTACGATGGCCGCTATTCGAACGTCGGCTGGCTGCAGGAGCTGCCCAAGCCGGTCACGAATCTGAGCTGGGATAACGCCGCCATCGTCTCCGGCGCCACGCTCACAAAGCTCGGCGTTGAAGAGGACGACATCCTCGAGATCACGGTCAATGGCCGCAAGGTCAAGGCTCCGGTCATCGTCGCTCCCGGCCATGCTGATAACTCGGTCACGGTTTACCTTGGTTATGGTCGCCAGTTCGCGGGCCGCGTCGGATCGGGCGCAGGTTTCAATGCCTACCTGATCCGCAGCACAGACGCTCCGTTCTACGCCACCGGCTCCGTCAAAAAGATCGAAGGCAAGTGGGGCCTGGCTGTCACCAAGTCACACTTCCAGGATCACCGCGGTGAGAAGTTCGGCCAGCAGGGCAACGGCAACAACTCGCTTGAGGCCGACGAGGCGATCGGCGAGCGCGGCATCATCCGCTACGCCACCCTCGACGAATACAAGCAGCATCCCGGTTTCGCCAATGAGGGCGAGGGCCACGAGAAGACCGAAATGGGTACTTCCATGTTCCCCAACTGGAATTACACCGAAGGCAATGCATGGGGCCTGTCGATTGACATGAACTCCTGTACCGGCTGCAATGCCTGCATCGTCGGCTGCTATGCGGAGAACAACATCGCCGTCGTTGGCAAGCAGCAGGTTCGCATCGGCCGCAACATGCAGTGGCTGCGCATCGACACCTACTTTGAGGGCGATCTTTCCGCGCCGCGCGCGCACTTTCAGCCCATGACCTGCCAGCACTGCGAGAACGCGCCCTGCGAACAGGTCTGCCCCGTCGGCGCAACCATCCATACGCCGGAAGGCCTCAATTCGATGGTCTACAACCGCTGTGTGGGAACCCGCTACTGCTCCAACAACTGCCCCTACAAGGTGCGCCGCTTCAACTTCCTGCTCTTCTCTGACTTTGAGACCGAGAGCCTTAAGCTCATGCGCAACCCGGACGTCAGCGTCCGCTCGCGCGGCGTCATGGAGAAGTGCAGCTACTGCGTGCAACGCATCCAGGCCGTCAAGATCGAGTCCGACAAGGAGAACCGCACCATTCGCGACGGAGAAATCCAGACCGCATGCCAGCAGGCATGCCCGGCGCAGGCGATCACCTTCGGCAATCTCAACGACAGGAACAGCAGGGTGGCAAAACTCCGTGCCGACGAGCGCACCTATCAGGTACTCGCCGACATCAACACCCGTCCGCGCACCACGTATGTGGCTGCGGTAATCAACCCGAACAGCGAACTCGAAGAATCGCCGGTGGAACACGCGCCGGCAAAGGGTTAAGCCACGATGGCAACGAGCGAACTGAAACCTGGCAATCCGGACCACGGGCGCTGGATCGATCCGGCGACAGGTGAATTCCGGGTTCTTGAGCCCGGACAGACCTTCAAGTCTGTCACCGCCAAGATCAGCGACATTGTGCTGACTCCGCACACGCCCCTCGGCTGGTTTGCGTTATTCGGCATTGGCGGCGCGGTTGCCACCTTCCTGCTGACCGCCGTGACTTGGCTCTTCCTCAAGGGCACGGGTATCTGGGCCGTCACCCAGCCCGTCGCCTGGGGCTTTGCCATCATCAACTTTGTCTGGTGGATCGGCATCGGCCATGCCGGCACGCTGATCTCGGCCATCCTGCTGCTCTTCAAGCAGGGCTGGCGTAACTCCATCAACCGCTTTGCTGAGGCCATGACGATTTTCGCAGTCGTCTGCGCCGGCATGTTCCCGCTCATCCACGTCGGTCGTCCGTGGCTCGGTTACTGGCTTCTGCCGTACCCCAACTCTATGACGGTCTGGCCGCAGTTCCGTTCCCCGCTTCTCTGGGACGTCTTCGCGGTCTCGACCTACGCCACCATCTCCGTGGTCTTCTGGTACATCGGCATGGTTCCCGACTTCGGCACCATGCGCGATCGCGCCAAGACCCCGATAGCACAATACTTCTACGGCCTCATCTCGCTCGGGTGGCGCGGCTCGGTCCGCCACTGGATGCGCTATGAGACCGCATCGCTGCTGCTTGCCGGCCTTGCCACGCCGCTGGTGCTCTCCGTGCACACGGTCATCAGCTTCGACTTCGCAGTGGCCACTCTGCCCGGTTGGCACACCACCATCTTCCCGCCCTACTTCGTTGCCGGCGCTATCTACTCCGGCTTCGCCATGGTGCTTACACTGGCGATTCCGCTGCGCAAGTTCTACCACCTTGAAGCCCTGGTCACAGAGCGCCACATCGACAATATGGGCAAGGTCATGCTCGCCACTGGCCTCATTGTGGCGTACGGCTATGGCATGGAAGTCTTCATGGCCTGGTATTCGGCCTCGCACTGGGAATACTTCATGATGTGGAACCGCATGTTCGGTCCTATGGGCTGGTCTTACGGCGTGCTGATCTTCTGCAATATCGCCTTCCCGCTCACCACGCTCTGGGTCCGGAAGCTGCGCACGAACATCGGCTTCATGTTCCTCATTTCCATCGTGGTCAACACCGGAATGTGGTTTGAGCGCTTCGTCATCGTCGTCACCAGCCTCTACCGCGATTACCTGCCGTCCAGCTGGGGCACATACCGGGCCACGAAGTGGGACTTCATGACTTACATCGGAACCCTGGGCCTCTTTACCGCGCTCTTCCTGCTCTTCGTGCGCTTCCTGCCCATGATTCCCATGAACGAGATCAAGATGATGCTGCCGGGGGCCAAGATCAAGCCCAAAGAAGCGGTAGCGGGAGAGAGCCACTAATGCCTCCTCGGGAAGGAACCTACGGCCTGCTGGCCGAATTCGATACGCCCTCCGATCTCGTTCGCGCGGCGCAGAAAGCGCGTCTGGATGGATGGCGGCGTCTGGACTGCTACACGCCCTATCCGGTGGAGGAAGCGGCTGAAGCCATCGGCTTCCATCGCAACAAGGTGCCGCTCGTCACGCTCATCGGCGGCCTCATGGGCCTGGTAGCCATGTTCTCGCTCGAAACATGGGTCTCGACACTAGCATATCCTTTGAATATCGCGGGACGTCCGACCTATTCCTGGCCGGCCTTCATCATACCCGCCTATGAATGGACCATTCTCTGGGCCGGTCTCTCTGCGGCCTTCGGAATGCTGGCGCTCAACGGCCTGCCCAGCCCGTATCATCCGCTCTTTAACGCGCCCAACTTCCGCGCAGGCGCGCTCGACGACAAGTTCTTCCTGTGCCTGGAGGCGCTGGACCCCAAGTTCGACCTGCTCGATACCCGGGCTTATCTCGAGACGCTTGCTCCGGTTTCGGTCGTGGAGGTGGAGTACTGATGTACAGGGATCAGAGATCAGGGATCAGAGATCAGTTCCGCCCCGTTTCGCGAATGGGTAAGCCGTTGGCTTTCGCATCGCTCGCTGCCTTACTTGCGCTCGCGGGCTGCCGCCAAGACATGCAGAATCAGCCCAAGATTTTTCCGCAGCGCGGCTCGGTCATGTTTGACGATGGGCGCGGCGCTCGTCCGCAGATTGTTAATACCGTTGCCCGCGGCCAGCTTCATGAGGACAGCTACTTCTACACTGGCGTCGTTCAGGGAGCGAACGGCTACCGCGAAGAGCGCAATGAGCTGCCGGCAGAGATTCCGCTGACGCTCGACGTGCTGAAGCGCGGCCAGGAGCGCTACAACGTTTACTGCACGCCGTGCCATTCGCGCGTCGGCAACGGCCTCGGCGAGATCGTTCAGCGCGGCTACAAGCCCGCCGGCAACTTTCACGATCAGGTTCGCACCGCGCAGCCGCTCTCGCACTACTTCTTTGTTATGAGCAACGGCTACGGCGCCATGCCCGACTACTCCATGCAGCTCACGCCTGCTGACCGCTGGGCCGTCGCGGCTTACATCCGCGCCCTGCAGCTCAGCCAGGCCGCCAGCCAGTCGGACGTGCCCTCCGGCGTCAAGGTAGAAAGCCTCAGGGACATCGCGACACAGCAAGGCCTGCCCGCAAGCTATGCGCAGCCCTGGGTATTGCCGGGAACAGCAGTTCAGGCCTATCCGAGTATCGACAAGGAAGGCAAACCTGGCATGGCTCCGGCCAATCCGGCTGACCCCATGATCAAGATTCCGGCGGGCAAGTAAAGGCCGAACCAGCCCGGACATTGGGCGCAGGCAAGAAACAAACGTTGGACGAGGAATTTAAGGACGAATCGATGGCTCACGAATCTCACACGAAGACGCTGCCCGCCGATCTCAGCGCACCTCCGGTGGTCAACACCTGGAGAACCCGCGCACTCATCGTCGGCGTTGTCTTCTCGGTCATTGCCGCGGGTCTGGCCTTCGCCGACGGGTCGATTGACCATGTCCTGCGCGCGTGGCTCCTCGGCCTTGTGCTCACGTTCGGCTTCGCTGTCGGCGGTCTCGCGCTCCTGATGGTGCAGTATGTCACCGGCGGCAAGTGGGGCCTGCTACTTCGCCGGCCGCTTGAAGCCATGAGCCGCACCCTCCCGCTCGTCTTCGTTTACTGGATTCCGATTGCAGTCTTTCAGGGCAAACTCTACATGTGGGCCAACCACGGCATCGTCGATCAGGCCCTGAAGCTCGGCCAAATTACCCAGGATCAGGTAGAAGCCATCGACCACGCCATCAAGTGGAAGGCTCCTATGCTCAACCCCACGTCCTTTGTCGTGGTCAGCGTCATCTGCTTCGCCATCTGGGGCTTCTACACCTGGCGGCTCAACTCGCTCGCCCTCAAACGCGACGCCGATTCGCCCGACAACACCCCATTCTGGATCAAGAAGTTCGAAAACCTCTCCGGCTTCGGCATTCTCGTCTACTCGCTCACCATGACCGCGGTCGTCATCTACTGGGTCATGTCGCTCGATGTTACCTGGTACTCCTCGGTCTATGGCCTGCTCTTCCTCGTCGGACAGGGGTATCAGGTTCTTGCCTTCGCCATCCTCATCTCCATCGCGCTTTCGCAGTACGAGCCCTTCAAGACCGTGCTTCGCCAGACTGAGCAGCATGACCTCGGCAAGTTTACCTTCGCCTTTGTCATGCTCAACATTTACCTCGGCTTCGCGCAGTTCCTCATTATCTGGTCGGGCAACCTGCCGGAAGAGATTCCCTGGTATCTGGACCGCATCCGCGGCCACTGGGGCATTATCATCACGCTCGATTTCATCTTCCACTGGCTCATCCCGTTCTCGCTTCTGCTCTCGCGGGACATCAAGCGCAACAAGAAGCGCCTCACTCGCATCTGCCAATGGATGATCTTCGCCAAGGCATTCGATCTCTTCTGGCTCATCGAGCCCAACTTCAAGGATGCCGCACGCAATTTGCACTTCTCCTGGGGAATTCTTGAGTACATCGCCGTGCCTGTGGCTTTGACGGCCTTCTGGTTCGCCTTCTTCACCACGCGGCTTCAAACCCGCGGCCTGGTGGCGATCAACGACCCGCACGTGGTGGAGATTCTGGAGCCTGAACATGCACACGCCTAAAGGCCACACACCCGAACCCGTCGACACATCCGCCGGCTACGAGCTGTCAGACGTTCGCGTTACGGGCATCGTCGTTTTCCTCACGGCGCTGTCGATCCTGGTTGTTGTCACCGCAGTCCTGAGCTGGGGCATCGGCAAGGCCATCAACACCGTGCTTAACCACGAGGACGGCCCGAACAACAAGTGGACCAAGACCGCTGACGTCCGTGAGCTTGGCAACCTGGCCAACAATCCTGAGATTCAGAGCAAGGTAGCTCAGCTCACACAGCAGTTTCCCTCGCCGCGTCTACAGAACGATCAGGGAGATGGAGCACAGGATATCGCCGACCTGCATGAGCACGAGGATCTTCTTCTGGAGCACTATTCGAAGATCGATGGCTCGGAAAAGGTTCGCATTCCGATCGAGCAGGCAATGCAGCTGATCGCCCAAAAGGGTCTGCCCGCCGCAACCGCTGTAAATACTCAGAAGCCCATGACCGGCGATTCCATCCCCGGCGTTACCGCGCCTCTGACCAATGGATTTGCCCTCACCGGCTACGAACAGGATGAGGCATTGCACAAGCAGGCCGAACAAGCTCGGCCCGAGAAGTAGCCACGCCGGAAGGATTTCGGCGTGAAACAGGAATAAGGAACAAGGGCGGTAGCCCCGAAGGTATAGAGATCAGGATGTTGATGCAGAGCACAATTCGGAACGCTGGCCGCGTGGTACTTTTCACTGCCGCCCTTGCGATCGTGCCTGCATGCCTGATTGGAACGGCAGCGGCTCAGGTCTCCGGCTACGGCGAAAAGCAGATGGGGCCGGCGAACGTGAAGCCCTCCATCACTTCGAAGATCTCGATCGCCCAGCATCTCAATCAGCAGCTTCCGCTCAGCACAGTCTTCACCGATGAGACCGGCAAGCAGGTTCAACTCGCCAGTTACTTTGGCCAGAAGCCCGCCATTCTCGCTCTCGTTTACTACCAATGCCCTATGCTTTGCTCGGAAGAGCTCAACGGCCTCACCGGCGCACTACAGATGGTCGATGAAAAGCCCGGGCGCGACTTCAACGTAATCGTCGTCAGTATCGATCCTTCGGAAGGCCCGGATCTCGCGGCATCCAAGAAGCGCAGCTACCTCAAGCGCTATGGCCATCCCGAGTCTGCCGGCGGCTGGCACTTTCTCACCGGCACGCAGCCCAATATTGATGCGCTTACCCAGGCACTCGGCTTCGGCTACACGAAGATTCCCGGCCCGGACGGCAAGCTCACGCAGTTCGCACACGCCAGCGCTATCCAGATCATCACGCCGCTGGGCAAGATCGCACAGTACTACATGGGCGTCGAATACAGCCCCAAGGATCTTCGCCTCGGCCTCGCCGAGGCATCAGACAACCGCATCGGTTCGCCGGTGGATAACATTCTGACCTACTGCTACCACTACGATCCCGGCACAAACAAGCATTCGCTGATTGTCGCCCGCATCGTCCAGTTGGGTGGTCTGGTCACAGTGCTCACGCTCGGCGGATTCATGTACCTCATGTTTCGCGCGGACGCAAAACGCGACAAACAGCCGGAAATATCGCTTCAGCGCCCAGCAACAAAGGTGAACGGATAACGGAATGGATCATATTAGCCCAGTACTCTGGCAATTTCTCGTCAAGTGGATGACGAACTTCGCGCTCTTCCCACCGGAAGCCTCGAAGATCGCTCCGCAGATGGACGCGCTGTACTTCTTCATGGTTCTGGTCAGCCTCGTGGGCCTCACGCTGGTTGGCCTGCTGATCGTCGGGTTCTCCATCCTCTACAGCAAAAAACGCCATCCGGTCGCCGTGCAGATCGAGGGCTCTACGCTGCTTGAAGCCACCTGGACCATTATTCCGCTGGGCCTCTTCCTCATCATGTTCGTCTGGGGCTCGCTCATTTATTTCCGTATCTACACGCCGCCTGCTAACGCCATGAACATCTATGTGGTGGGCAAGCAGTGGATGTGGAAGGCCGAGCATCCCGGCGGCCAGCATGAGATCGACGCGCTGCACGTCCCCACGGGCCAGCCGATTCAGCTCACGCTCATCTCGCAGGACGTCTTCCACAGCTTCTCGATTCCCGCCTTCCGTGTAAAGCGCGAAGCGATCCCCGGCCGCTATACCTCGGTCTGGTTTGAGGCCACCGAGCCCGGCCAGTACCACCTCTTCTGCACGCAGTACTGCGGCACAGATCACTCGCACATGATCGGCACCATCACCGTGCTCACGCCCGAGGATTACAAGAAGTGGCTCGCGGAATCGACCTCCGGTATGAGCCTTGCGCAGAACGGCGAGCGCCTCTTCGCATCGCTGAGCTGCAATGCCTGCCACAATGGCAGGCCCGATGCTCGCGGCCCATCGCTTGCCAACGTCTACAACTCCAAGCTTCGCCTGGCCAACGGCCAGGAGACCATCGCTGACGAGGCGTATCTCCGCGATGCCATCCTCAACCCCTCCGAGCACGTGACGCAGGGTTACGCGCCGATCATGCCTACCTATCAGGGCCAGGTCAGCGAAGATGGCGTCATCTCGCTCGTCGAATACATCAAGACACTCAACTCGAACTACCGCGTCGAACAGACGCTGAACACAACCGGTTTGCTGCCGGAGAGCGAGCCTACGTCGAAATCGCCTTCGACGCCTAAGGCAGCTCCCCCCGCAGCAAAAGGGACGGTGACACCATGAGCAGCGCAACAATTGTCAGTCTTCCCGACCAGTCCACAGCCCGCATTCCGAAGACCAACTTCATTACGAAGGAAAACGGTCTTCTGAGCTGGCTGTTGACCGGCGATCATAAGCGGATCGCAATCCTTTACCTGATTTCGATCACGTTCTTCTTTGCTATTGGCGGCTCGCTCGCCGGCCTCATCCGTCTTGAGCTGCTCACGCCGCAGTCGGATCTGATGGCCACGGACACCTACAACAAGGTGTTCACCATGCACGGCGTGATCATGATCTTCCTGTTCCTGGTGCCATCGGTGCCGGCCACACTGGGTAACTTTCTTATCCCCATCATGATCGGAGCCAAGGATCTCGCCCTGCCCAAGGTCAACCTCCTGAGCTGGTATCTCTATATCGCCGGTGGCACCCTGGTGCTCTACACCATGATGACCGGAGGCGTGGACACGGGCTGGACCTTCACCACTCCGCTTTCCACGCATTACGTCAATACCAACGTGCTCAGTACGGGGCTCGCGATCTTTATCGCCGGCTTCAGCTCCATCTTCACCGGCCTCAACTTCATCGTGACCATCCACAAGATGCGCGCTCCGGGCATGACCTGGTTCCGGCTACCGCTCTTCGTCTGGTCCAACTATGCCGCTTCCATTCTCATGGTCCTTGGCACGCCGGTTCTCGCCATCGCCATCGTTCTGGTAGCTCTTGAGCGCACCGTCGGCATTGGGGTATTTGATCCTACCAAGGGCGGCGACCCGCTGCTCTTTCAGCACCTTTTCTGGTTCTACTCGCACCCTGCCGTTTACATCATGATTCTTCCCGGCATGGGCGTTATCTCTGAGGTCATCTCAACCTTCTCCCGCAAGCGCGTCTTCGGGTACACGGCTGTTGCATTCAGCTCGGTCGCCATCGCGGTCTTCGGCTTCTTCGTCTGGGAACACCACATGTTCATCATGGGCGTCTCGAACTATTCGACGCTGGTCTTCTCGCTCCTGACGATGCTGGTTGCCGTGCCCTCGGCTATCAAAATCTTTAACTGGTCCTTCACGCTCTACAAGGGTTCCATCACATTCGAGACGCCGATGCTCTACGCCTTCGGCTTCATGGGCCTCTTCACCATCGGCGGTCTCACCGGCGTCTTCCTCGCCGCCACCGGCACCGACATTCATCTCACCGAGACCTACTTCATCGTCGCCCACTTCCACTTTGTCATGGTCGGCGGCATGTTGATGGCCTTCCTCTCCGGCATCCATTTCTGGTGGCCCAAGATGACCGGCCGCATGTACCCGGAGAAGATCTCGCAGCTTGCAGCCGTGGTTACCTTTATCGGCTTCAACCTGACATTCTTCCCGCAGTTCATTCTGGGCGAACTCGGTATGCCGCGCCGTTATGCGTCTTATCCGGAAGAGTTCCAGATTCTCAACGTCTTCTCAACCGCCGGCGCTACCGTCCTCGGCGTGGGCTACCTGCTGCCGATCCTCTACCTCACGTGGTCGCTCAAGTATGGCGAGATCGCGGGTAGCAACCCCTGGCAGGCCACCGGCCTTGAGTGGCAGATTCAGTCTCCTCCGCTTACCGAGAACTTCGCCGAGATTCCGATCGTCGATCACGACGCCTACGACTACGAGTGGCTGGAAAAAATGGAACTGGCCAAGAAGCAGCAGGAGGTTTCCAGTGTCGGATAGCTCTACTTTGGTTCAAGCTGATCACGCGCACGAGCATCCGCCGTATCAGCGTCATCACTTTGAGACCATGCAGCAGCAGGTGGATGCCACCGGCTTTGCCATGTGGCTCTTCCTGCTCACGGAAATCATGTTCTTCGGCGGCATGTTTACCGCCTACCTCATCTATCGCAACTGGTATTATCCGGCCTTCGTCGCCGCATCGCATCAGCTCAACATCTTCTGGGGCAGCCTCAACACACTGATCCTCATCAGTTCCAGCTTCACCATGGCCATGGGCGTGTGGAGCGCACAGATGCGCAAGCAGGGTACGCTTGTGCTCTGTCTCGTGCTCACCTTCATCCTCGGCCTCGGCTTCCTTGGCATCAAGACCATCGAGTACAAGGAGAAGTTCGAGAAGCATCACGTCCCCGGCGCGCACTACAGCCTGAATTCCTTCCTGAATCCGGATTCGGACAAGGAAGCGAAGGATGCCGGCGACAAGCCGTTGCCGCTTGACATGGCTCGTCACACCGAAATTTACTTCTCGCTCTACTTCGCCATGACCGGCATGCACGCGCTGCACATGATCATCGGCATCTGCCTGCTCGGGTATATGATCTTCCGCGCCAGGCAAGGCGCATACACCACCGGTCACGTCAGTTTTGTCGAGTACTTCGGCCTTTACTGGCACTTTGTTGATATCGTCTGGATTTTCCTGTTCCCGCTGCTCTATCTGATCAGCCGGCATCAGTAAGAAACGTAATCAGAATCGCTTTTCAGGAATTGAAATCATGAGCGAACATCACGAATCGCACGCACCCGAAGGTCACGATGACGCACTTGAAGGCCACATCGTCAGTCCTGTCGTTTACATCATCATCTTCATTGCCCTGTTGATTGGCACTGCAGCCACGATTGGCGCGTCCTATCTCGATCTGCATGAGTGGAACCCGATCATCGCCATCGCCATCGCCGTCACCAAGGCCACGCTTGTCGTGCTCTTCTTCATGCACGTCAAGTACAGCCCCAAACTCACCAAGCTGACTGTCGGTGCGGGACTTTTTACCTTTCTCGTCCTCATCTTCATGACGCTCTCGGACTACATCAGTCGCGCCTGGGGCCGCTGGTAGAACAGGGATCAGTTGTCAGAGATCAGCACAAAGGCCGCCACGTGGCGGCCTTTTCATTTGCTTCCATTCAATAGCATCTCGTAATAAATCAGCGGCGCACCGCGATACTCTGCTCGCGCTACCTCCGTAAATCCGCACTTCGCATAAAACGGCCCGGCTCCAGCAGGCACATCGTAGGCATCCAGCCGAATCACATCTCCGCCCGCCGTCAGCGCAATCCGCCGCGCCTCGTGAATCGTCTCTCGTCCCACTCCGAGCCGCTGAAATTCAGGATGCACCGCCATATTCGTCAGGTAGAACGGTTTTAATCGCGGCTCAAAGTAGCTCAGGTCAATCGCCCACGGCTTGCGTGCCGCCAGCGCCAGCGTGGCCGCAATCTCGCCGCGATGCCGCGCCACATACACCTGAGCCTGCCGCACCGCTGAGAGCGCTCCATGCTCGGTGAGCGCCATGCACCAGAATCCCGGCCCAAACTTCTCCACGAGACGCGTATTCACTGCCTCGCGCAGTCGCACCAATCCCGGCGCGTCATCATCGTTCGCAAGCAGTAGCTGGATTCGCATCAGGATTCAACCATTCAGGATTCACCGAGGTCAGCTACAGAATAATCGCGCGCAGCTCGCACAGCCGCACTCCATGTCATAAAATGCGATTAGAAAACACACATAAGCAGCACACTTTTTTTGTCCCTGGAACTGCGTGTCTCCACTCAGCCGTTTTATCGGAACTGCACTCCGCCTTCTGAGAAAGGTTTAGGAACAGATCCCGGGCGGCGAAGGGATGCGTGTGTTCATCATCAAGGTATTCTTCCGGGCAGGCGTTGCAAGCCTGTGTGCAGTATTTTGCCTGGCAATCCTATTCGTCTATCTCGCGCAAACGGCCGCCGCGCAAACACCGGTTGCTGCGCCCGCTCCCACGCATCCACTTCCGCCGCGCGTTCTTCAGGCCCAGCGATTTCTTGGCCGCCGAGGCCTCAAGCCCGGCATGCAGAGCAAGTCTCTTCGCCCGCGCCGCGCCGCCTCCGCACTCGCGTCTCCTGAATTTGCAGCCGGAGAATCCATCTGGCAGCCGCTGGGTCCTCAGAGCATCGTCACGCCCTACTACGGAGCCGTCACCGGCCGCATCGCTTCCATCGCCATTGATCCTTCGGACTCGACAGGCAACACCGTCTATATCGGATCCACCGGCGGAGGCGTCTGGGCCTCGCAGAATGCCGCCACCTCCAACCTCGCCAACATCCTCTTTTCGCCTCTTACGGACTCCACCAGCGCACTGAACGGCGCATTCGATCCCTCCATCAGCATCGGCGCGGTCACCGTTCAGCCCGGCGGCACAGGCGTCCTGCTCGCCGGCACCGGCGACCCCAACGACGCTCTGGATTCCTATTACGGCGCGGGCATTCTCCGCTCCACGGACAAGGGCGCTACCTGGACGCTGATTGAGCAGAGCTCCGATTTTGAAACCGGCGCCGGCTCCCATGATTTCCTCTTTACCGGCCTTGGTTTTGCCGGCTTTGCCTGGAGTACGGCGAACACGCAGGTTGCCGTCGCCGCTGTCTCTGAGGCCTATGAAGGCCTGCTCGTCAACGCCCAGCAGCCCGGTCTCAGTTTTGCCGGTCTTTACTACTCCGGAGACGCCGGAGCCACCTGGCATCTCTCGCGCATTGTCGATCCCAACGGAGTCGACGTGCAGGGCCCCGACGACAGTATCGGCAACAGCGAGGGCAACTCAGCCACAGCCGTCGTCTGGAACCCCATCCGCAAGCTCTTCTTCACCGCCATTCGCTACCACGGCTACTATCAGTCAGCGGACGGCGTTACCTGGACGCGGCTTGCCAACCAGCCCGGCGTCAACCTTACCACCACCCTGTGCCCCACCAATGCCACCACCACCGGCTCGCCTGCCTGCCCCATCTTTCGCGGAGCGCTCGCCGTTAACCCGCTCAGCGGCGATACCTTCGCTTGGAGCGTTGATCTCAATAACCAGGATCAGGGTCTCTGGCAGGATGCCTGCGCCATCTCCGGCGGTGCCTGCCCCAATCCCATTCCCGCCTTTGGCACGCAATTGAGCACTGCCTTGCTTGAATCCAATACATCTCAGGGCCCGCAGACCATCTGGAACGGCGACTACAATTTCGCGCTCGCCGCCATTCCATCGCAGCAGGACACGCTGCTCTACGCCGGAGCCAATGATCTCTGGAAGTGCTCCGTGGCCGCCGGATGCCCCTGGCGCAACACCACCAACGCGCTCACATGCCTCAGCGCGCAGGTCGGTCCATACCAGCATGCTCTCACCTGGAATCCCGCCAATCCGACCGAGCTCCTCATCGGTAATGACAGCGGCCTCTGGCGCAGCCTCGATGGCATCGGCGAAACAGGTTCTGTCTGCGCCTCGACAGATGCAAGCCACTTTCAAAATCTCAACTCCAGCCTCGGCTCACTCGCTGAAATCGAATTCATGCCACCGCCGGGCCTCTCGCCCTACAACACTCTGCTCGGCCTCAGCGTAAACGGGACTGCTGGCGTCAAGGGCGCATCCGCGCCCACCGCGCAATGGCCGCAGATTCTCTCTGGCGAAGGCGGTCCCGTCGCCATCGATCCCTCCAGCTCCAACAACTGGTATGTGAACAATGGCGCAGGCGTCTCCATTCATCTCTGCTCCAGCTCCAGCGCTTGCACCGCGTCGGACTTCGGCCTCAGTCCTGTCGTAGGCAATTCGCAGGTCGCGAACGATGGTCTCACCATGACCACTCCCGCGCCCTTTCTCGTCGATCCCGCCGACCCCACGCAGCTTCTCATCGGCACCTGCCGCATCTGGCGCGGCCCCGCCAATGGAAGCGGCTGGACCTCCTCCAACGCCATCAGTCCCATCCTCGACACCGGTTCCACCAGCGGTTACTGCAATGGCGACGCCCTCATCCGCACCCTCGCAGCCATGCCGCTCGCCGGGGACGGGGAAGTGGTTTACGCCGGCATGTATGGCTTCCTCGACGGCGGCGCGCGCCTCGCCGGTGAGGTCTTCAGCGCCACCATGAGTTCTACGGGCGTCTGGTCCGCCTGGACCAATCTCTCCCTCAATCCCGTCGTCAACGGCACCGTCGGGCTCAACGCCTTCCAGTTCGACATCTCCAGCATCGTCATCGATCCCAGCGACCCGACCGGCAATACCGTTTACATTACCGTGGACGGATTTCCCACCGGATCGGAAACCTTCAGCACCATCTACCGTTCCACCGACAGCGGCGCACACTGGTACGGTCTCATCTCCAATCTCGAAACCGTTCCCGTAAATGCTCTCGCCATTGATCCCAACGACCCCAATACCGTCTACGTCGCCACGGACTTCGGGGTCTATGCAACGCGCCAGATCAGCTCCTGCGCCACTCTTCCATCCACATGCTGGCAGCCCATGGGTGCGGGCCTTCCCGGTGCGCCCGCAGTGGCTCTCGGAGCCACGCCTGCTGCTTCCTCTACGCCCGTCCTCGTCGCTGCCACATACGGCCGTGGCCTCTGGCAAATCCCGTTGCTGACCGCGGGAACGGAGCTCACCTCCGCATCGCTCTCGCCCTCGTCTCTCACCTTCGCTGCGCAGTCCGTCGGCTCATCCAGCAGTCCGCAGACCATCACGGTCAAGAACACTGGAGGCTTCGGTCTTTCCATCACCTCGGTCTCCGTCTCCGGCAGCTTTCTGGAGAATGATGACTGCACCGGCCAGGAGATTGTCGCTGGTTCCTCCTGCACCGTTCAGGTGTTCTTCGTTCCCACCGCCACCGGCTCTGCCACGGGTCAACTCACCGTCTCCGGCAGCATCACCGGCGGCTCACTGACTGCCTCGCTTACCGGCACCGGCATTCCCGCTGGCTCCGTCACCATCGCTCCCGGCGTACTCGCTTTCGGCGATGTTGAGGTCGGCTCGCAATCCTCAGCGCAGTCGCTTACCGCGCAAAACGCCAACTCCACTCCGCTTACCGTCACCAGCCTCGTGGTCACGCCGCCTTTTGTTCTGATCTCCAACGGCTGCGGAGCTTCGATCGCGCCTACATCTGATTGCGCGCTCTCAGTCGGCTTTAATCCCACAGCCGCTGGCAGCGCCAACGGAACTCTCACCATGTCCGATGGAGCGGGAACGCAGGTCGTACAACTTACCGGAAGCGGAACCACGCCGCCCACCGACGCACTCTCGCCCTCGTCGCTCTCCTTCTCCGGAACTGTCATCGATCAGCCCAGCAGCGCACAGACAGTTACCCTCGCCAACACCGGCCAGAACATACTCACCGGAATCTCCATTTCCATCTCCGGACCATTCCAGCAAACCACAAGCTGCGCTGCCCAGCTTGCCGCGCAGTCCACTTGCCCTATCAATGTCGTTTTTGTGCCCACAGCCGCGGGCTCTGCCACAGGCACTCTCACAGTGGCGGATGGCCTCAGGACGCAGACAGTCTCCCTCACCGGCACGGGCCTCAATCCGCCCGTGATCTCCGTCAGCTCCACCGCCTTCAACTTCGGCCAGCAGCCGGCCGGTGTCGCCAGCTCGTCGCAAACCCTCACCGTCACAAACACCGGCGGCGCGTCTATGGCCAATATCGGCTTCCAGATCACCGGAGCCTCATCCACTGCCTTCTCTGTCGCCTCCACCACTTGCGGAGCAAGCCTCAACGCCGGTTCCAGCTGCGTTGCGCAAATCGTCTTTACGCCCACCGCCATCGGCGGAGCTTCGGCCTCGCTGGCTGTTTCCTCGTCCACCACCGGTGTTAGCGCCGCCACAGTCTCGCTCAATGGAAACGGAACCGGAGTCGGCCTCAAAGTCACTCCCGCACAGCTCACCTTCGCTGCTCAGGAACTCGGTCAGACAAGCGCCGCTCAGACCGTCACCATCACCAACACCAGCGGCGCCGCTGCCACAGGTTTCAGCCTCGCCGTCTCCTCTTCCTTCGGCCTTACCGGCAGCACCTGTCCATCCAGTCTTGCCGGCGGAGCGACATGTGCCGTCGGCGTCACTTTTACGCCGGAGTCCGGCGGCCCCATTACTGGTCAGCTCTCGGTCAACTCCACCTGGGCACTTGCTCCCGCTACCATCTCGTTAGCGGGAACAGGCGGACTCAACGGCGCTGTTCAGTTCAAGCCCTCTTCTATCGCTTTCCCCGTGGTCGGAGTCGGTCAGACCAGTGCTGCCACCACCGTCACCATCACCAATGTCGATCCCACGAATACACTCTCCAGCCTGAACCTCTCAGCCTCCTTCGGCTACGCGCTCGTCAGCAATACCTGCGGCTCTGCGCTTGCGCCCAATGCCAGTTGCACCGTCGGCGTTGAGTTCGAGCCCATCGCCGCGGGTCCGGCCACCGGGAATCTCATCGTCTCCAGCCCTATGCTCGGCTCTCCCGCGATGATTCCACTCACCGGCACGGGATTCGACTTCACCGTCGCCGCTGACGGGCCCTCCAGTGTTACCGTAGCCAGTGGCCAGACCGCTGGCTACGCGCTTACCATCACACCTCTCGGCGGAATCTCCGCTAGTTTCGCCTTCCAGTGCGGAACCCTTCCTCAGTACGCCGGTTGCACCTCTACGCCCGCCACGCTCAGCGTCGCTGCAGGCGCCTCCGGCACAGAAACCGTTGACATCACCACCAGCCAGACCACTGGCGCACTCAGCCTTCCTTCGCGGTCCAACTTCCGGCCCAACCCGCGTTCTGCCTCTCACTCCGGTTCAGTCAGCCCATTCGCAGCTCTGTGCTGTGTTCTTCTTCTGCTTCCGCTTGCCGCGCTGCGCAGATTCCGCAGAGCCGTGTTGCTCGCCGCGGTGATCATGCTCTCTACGTGTGTGGTCAACAGTTGTTCCGGCTCCGGCGGAGGTGGGGATGGCAAAGGCGGCGGAGGAAGTGGAGGGGGTGGTGGAGACACCACGAACACAACTCCTGCGGGAACTTACACCATCCCCGTGCAGGTCACCGCTAACGGCGTCCAGCATTCCATCAGCCTCACGCTTGTCGTGGATTGAAAAACAGGATAAGGGAATAGGGACAAGAATGTATCACTCACCCTGTAGCTATGCCAGGCTGAGCGCTGATAGTGGACTGCGGTCTTTCCCTTGTCCCTATTCCCTTGTCCCTGCCTTTGCAGCAAGCGATTCTCGCTTGCTGCAAAGGCTAATACGCCGGCGGCAGAGTCGCATCCCGGAAGATCGTCGTCGAGTGCCGCACATTTCCCGGCGATCCAAAGTTCGCAAACGTAAAGCTGTACAGGTACTGCACATCGTCGCCGCGCAGCGGCCCCAGATCGAACTTCCTGTATCCCAGCGAAATCCCGCAGCAGTTCCAGTTGTAGACGCCTAGAATCCCCGCATACTGCAGCGAGCCTTGTGCAATGTCGTAACCCGCGTTAGCCGCCAGGTTGAACCCGGTGCGGTTCTGCTTGCCGATCTCCAGGAACGGATTAATCTGCTGGCTCTGGATCGTCGACGCCGTCGCACCCTGCTCATCCACCGCGTTCAGCAGCGAGTGTCCCACCCCGATCGTCGTGATCCCCCAGCTGTATCCGGCAAACACATTGTCCGCTGTAAGTTTCCCGGCATGAGGATCATAGTCCAGGTCCCACTCCAGACGCAGATTCGGCACCGCCTCAAACCGCATTCGCGAAATCACAGGTGACAGATTCCGCGCTCCCGTCAAAAACGCAATGCCCGTCAGATCCAGCGTCGGCTCCAGAATGTTGCGCCGGTCATTGATGATCGCTCCGCCAAAATTCGAGTCCAGGTAATATCGCTGCGCAATCTGCCAACTCGCCCACTCCCGCGGATGCGCCGTGCAATCAATCTCGATCGTTTCATCGCAATTCTTGTCAACCGATCCGGCAGGCGGCTTTACATAAAACCGCTGCGTCAGGCTGTAGCCCACCTCGTTCGTATCAGAGGCAATATCCGTCGTGTCAAAGAGCAGCACATCCTGTGTCTTCACGCCAATTCCGCCCACGTACCGGTACGTCAGCTCAGGCTCAATCACGTGCCGCAGCACACGCCCGCCGCCCAGCGAGAAATCCCGCTCCACCGCCGGCGGCCGTATGTCCATTCCGGCCTCCAGATCGAGCCGGTTCAGTGATTGGTGGTTCACAAACGGTATGCCGCCATTGACTCCCGCCAGATCCGGTGTCTGGCTTCCGGTATAAAACGTCTCCCGGAACGCTGCCTCCGGCACAAAGCTCCAACCACCGGCCACAATCGGCATCGAGATATGCGGATACAGATCGAGCCGCCCCTCGTTATGCGCGTGAAAGCCGGGCTCAGAACGCCCCAGGTACGCCATGCTCGAATCCATCCCCCAATACACCGGGCTCGCGCCCAGCGCCCTGTCCAGCACCTCGTACCGCAAGCTCGGCAGCTTCAGAATCCTCGCCTCTTGTCCCTCCGTCGAGCTCGCAAAGTTCTGCATCCGGTAAAACTCGCCGGACGCCACCAGGCCGTTATGCTCATTCGTCACCGCCAGGTCGCTCTTCACCTGGGAGGCAATCGCCAGCCAGTAGTTATCGTTAAAAACCAGCCGGTACAAATAGCTCGAAAGGTACTCCACGTTCCCCGAGATTCGCGTGTCGTCCGAAAGGTCCTTCCGTCCCAGCGCCACAATATCCACGCCGCCCTGGTTCACCAGCACCGTCTGGCCCGCCTGCGGTCCAGTGGTCTGCAATTCCTCCACTCCGCGATCCAGCAGCGCATTCCACCGCGCCGTCACGTGGTCCAGCCCCAGTCCCTTGTAGCGAAAATCTCCGTTCGGCGCAAAGCCACGCCTCGAGTAGTACTCGGAGCCAATCAGCATATCCATGCTGCGGCTGATCGCCCAGTAGTACTGCACGCCCATTGTGTATCCGCGAATCGAGTTGTAATTGCTCGGCAGCACCGGATTCACAAACCCGCTCTCCCGCCCTGACTCATCCGTCGGATGTTGCAGCCACGGCAGATAAAAGATCGGAATTCCCAGCAGCATCAAATGCGCGTTCTTCGTCGTCGCCTTTTCGTCCTCAACACGAATCTGCCGCGACAGAATCTGCCAGTCCGGCTTCGGCAGCCGGCAGTTGGTCATCGTTCCGTCCACAATCTGGTACTTGCCCTCGCCGCTCTGCACCAATACGCGGCCCGTAAACACAAACGGGTTCACCGTCGAATACACCACTGACCGCCCAGTCGAGCGCACTCCTATTGTTCCCGTCACGCCATAGAACCGCCCGGTGTGCGTGTTCAGCTGCATCTCGCCGTGGTCGGCCATCAGCACCAGGTCGCCTGGCCCGCCCACCATTCGAACGTGCCCCTCGGCCTCGAGATCTGTCGTGTCCTGGTGATACACCACCTTGTCCGCGCTCAGGACGTAGTCCTTGTAGCGAAACTCGGTCACGTTGTAGAGGGTGGCAATCTTGTTTCCAAAGGTCTGCCGGTCAGCGATCCAGCTCACCGGCTCCCCTCCTGCCGGCACCGGCTCCGGCTTCGCCAAAGGCAGCGCTTCCAGCCCCGGATCGTCCGGCAACAGTTGGTTCTCCCCGGTCTGGGTAGCAGGCTGCGGCGAGGGAGGTAACCCATTGGTCAACGTCTGTCCCGTAAGTTGCAGGTGACAGAGCATTATTGCCGTGATAAACAGAAAATTGCGCAGGTGCATCCTTCAACCAAGGCTCAGCATAGCAAATGCAGCGTCTTGTTTAAGGACGCTTCCCGCGCGGCTCTGGCAACAGGAAAATTCGGCTCAGGTTTAACCTGGTTCCACACGAGTCAACCGCCGCACATTCAGCGGTTTGCCCGCGCAGCCCTGTATTTTCCGCGAACTCGACCTTTCAAGCGAGCAACCGGCTGGCCGGAAGGCCAGTCCAACATGAGCGGCTCTGAAATCTGCAGAAAGACCGAGATGGATGAGGAGCCAATTTGAAGGGAAGACACGATTGAGTACACTCGGCCAGCCCATCGCCCCCGAATGGCGGCAGGAAGTGAACCGCCGCCTCGCGGAACACAAAAACCGCAAGGTCAGCAACTCGGATGCCTCTGCTCCGGTCCAGCCGATAGCCCCCGGCGCCAGTCGTGCAGCCCAGGCTGCTGCCCGCGTCGCCGCGCGTTATGCCCAGGCTAAAAGCTATAGCCAGATGCAGGCTGAAGAAGCCCGCATGGCTGTCCGCGCAGCGGAGATCGCCACCCAGGTAGCTCTCGAAGCTCAGTCCGCCGCCGAGTCCGCGCTCGCCGGGCTGCACGCCGCCTCTGTTGAAGCTCCCGCACGTCCAGTGGCTCCGGTTGTCACCATGTCGCGCGAAGCTGCCCGCCAGCCCGAACCGCCTGCGCCAGCCGAATGGGAATGGCGCAACGACACCCTCGTTCCTGAGCAGGTTGCCAACCAGCCTCTCGATCTTCATACCGGTTTCTACGCTGAGCCCTACACGGCAACAACCATCCCCGAGACTGTCGCTCCCGCACCACTTCCAGAGCCGCCATCCGGCCCCGTCACCAGCGCAAAAGACGGCTCCGGCAATCTCCTGCACATTCGCTGGGAGCCGGACATGCCGCTCCGCGAGGCTGCCACATTTGCATCCGAGCCTCTCGATCTCAGCACAGAAGACTGGTTTACTCCCGCCGAAACGGCTCACAATCAGCACGAGCCGCTTGAGATTGAAGCCCACACCATCCACGCCAATCTCATTCACTTCCCGCGCGAGCTGGTCGCCACACGCCGCATGCGCCCGCGTCTCGCTGAAGGCATCACTCAGCCGGAGCAGCCCGGCTCGCAGCTCAGCATCTTTGAAGTCGATCCCGGCTCGGTTCAGGCTGGTCTTACTCAAATTGATCTCATCCAGGCCGAGACGCCCGATCCGACCTCATATCCTGACTACGCGCAGCCGGAGTCACACACCGAGCCTGCAAGTGAGCCCGTCGCAGCCTCGCAAGCTGTTCGCCAACCCGCAGCCCTCCCATCCGTTCCCTGGTCCACGCCTGTGTGGCATGGCATGAAGCTAGACGCTCAGGCTGTTCCCGCCTCTGCCTTCAGTGCGCAGAATAAGCCGGCTCTAGCCGGTCTTAACCGCCGCCTCATGGCGGGCACCGTCGATATCGCACTCGTCACCGCGATCGCGTCCTTCCTCTGGTTCACGATGGCCCTTGGCATGGCCAGCCCGCTTGTGCCCCGCACGGCGGAGCTGCTTGGCGCGGGCATCTTCGCTCTCGCCGGCCTCTCGTATCACGCATTCTTCTGCCTGCTCTCGCTTCGCACTCCCGGAATGCGCTACGCAGGTCTCTCGCTCTGCACCTTCGATGACTGCATCCCTTCGCCCGAGCAGATGCGTCGCCGCCTGGGAGCGATGACCGTCTCCATGCTCCCACTTGGCCTCGGCATGCTCTGGAGCCTCTTCGACGAAGACCGCCTCAGCTGGCACGACCGCTACTCGCAAACCTACCTCCGGCATAGCTAATTGCGCAGATTCTGGCCCCAATCGCCGGTGTGGCATATACTTTTGTATATGCCACACCGGAGGGGCCTCAATTCATGCAGCGCACAGCAAAAATCTTCATGAACAATCGCAGTCAGGCCGTCCGGATTCCCCGCGAGTTCCAGTTCTCGACGTCTGAGGTCTACATCCGAAAGGAGGGCGAGAATCTCATCCTCTCGCCACGGCCGAAAGACTGGTCTGCTTTCCTCGCAGGCCCCCCCGCACCGCCAGACTACATGGAAGGCTATGAAGATCTGCCGCCCGAGGACTTTGAACTCTAATGCCCCGCTATATGCTCGATACAGATATTGTTTCTTATGCAATGAAAAAGACGAGTCCGAAGGTTTTACACCGGCTTGCGCAAACGGCCCTCACGGATATTTGTTTGTCTTCAATTGTGTTAGCGGAGTTAGAGTTTGGAGTCGCGGCTTCTGTTGCGCCGATTCCATATAGAAGCCGGTTGGACGATTTCTTGCGCTACGTTAATGTACTTGATTTCCCAGTCGAAGCTGCGCGCGACTACGGTACAATTCGCGCCGATCTCAAGATCCGCGGTCAAATAATCGGCTCCAACGACCTTTTGATCGCCGCTCATGCCCGCTATCTTGGATTGACCTTGGTGACAAATAATATTCGCGAATATACTCGCATTCCAGGCCTCAAGCTGGAAAACTGGGCCGAATAGTCAGCTTTTAAGAAGGCTTGTGGAAGCTATGCGTACCGTTTGCCAATGACCCTTCTGCTCTTCACGGTAGGCGAGTCGGCATCAACGCCTCAATAAAATGCGTCTTCTGCTCTGAATCATTGACTGTCGGATGCTCTTCCGCCAGCCCCGCCCCGCCAAATCCCCGATATGCGCTTGCCTGTCCCGTTGACGCAACCTGCACAAACTCCACACTGATCGGCGCATCCGGAATCCTTGCTCCGAACCAATGCGGATCATCGCGCTGGGCCCACGTTACCAGTGACAGCACAGCTCCTGCCGGATATTGCGAAGCCTGCGCCATTGGTCCACGCGCACTCACAGCTTTCATCGCCTGGTCATTGCCAAACAGCACAGCCGTGGTGCGCCGCTCCGGATCGACATACGTCGTAATGACGTTCCAGCCGAGAGGCTGGTAAGGCAGGCCGGCTGGGAATGCCGCCGCGTGCCGATTGACAATTTCCTCTCCGCCAGCCGCAGCGGAAGTGACCGGCAGCGTATAGACATAGTCATTTCCCCGCACGGGCAGGTGGCAGCTTGTGCATTCGTTCACGAACGCCGCATCTTTTCCATAGGGCGTAAGGCCGAACCCCCTCCATCGTCCCCAGCCCCAACCCTCCGTGTCCTTGTAGCGTGCGTGGTCCTTCACCATCAGCTCTATCTGCACAAAGCTTCCGGGATAAATTAGTCCATCCTCGCCGGTCTGTTGCTGCCAGGCAATCTTGGCAATGCGCGCTCCGTCCGGCCACGGTGAGAGATTGCCCCTCTGAACAGCCTGCATGGCAATCTCGTTGCCCAGAATTACGCGCAAGGTGTTATTGTCGCCGCGATCCGTGATACTGAGCAGCTTCCAGCCTTCAAAGGCCGCATCAAAGGCCTGGCCGTTGAACTCGGGCTGCACCGCGTCAAGATTTACCAGTGCTTGCGTCGCATTTTGCAGAGTAGCGGCGGCATGTGGCGGCTTTATGCTCCATGGCGCAAGGTAATTCTTGAGAATAGCCATGTCCTCAGGCATAATCTTCGCCTCAGGATGCACCTTTCGAAACGACGGCAGAGGCATAGCCCCCAGCTGAATCATGTTCACAGCTTCAAATAGTGTTGCTCTTTGGACCGCTGCGGGTTTGGAGCCCAGAGTCGAGAAATTCAGATGCTCTCTCGCGGTCAAAACATCATGCCGCACCAGCCAGTAAGCCGGCACAACCTCGTCAAACCACGCCAGCTTTCGCTCATCGGAGTGGCAGCTGTAGCAGCCCTTCTCCAGCACCTGCCGAACCTCTGGAGGCGCCTGTACTTCCGCCGTTGCAGGTTGTGAAGGGATGCTGGGCCGCGCCAGCTGTAGAAGCGCAAACGCAACGGCCAGAAGAAGAATGACAACAGCAAATTTCTTCATCGGGAAACTCCTCGGCGGAATCAGATCCTGTTCTACCGAGTTTCCGCCAATGCAATCGCCATGTCCAAGCAGAAATTCAAATAACCCATCAGAAAAACTAGGCGGCTTACCAGGTCAGCGCCCGCAGTGCACTCACGCCCGCGCCCAGCAGCGCCGTCTCATCATTTGGCTCCAGCACTTCCAGCGAATAGCTCTGCAGCGGGCTCAGCCTCACCATCGGCTCCAGGCACTCTCGCAGTGTGCCCAGGTCCAGAAAGCCCACATTGTGTCCGGTGTAGTAAAATCGTCCCGGCCCCGCCAGATGAATAAAGGAAGCCGTTGCCGCCGCCAGCGCCCGATGCCACAGTGTCACAAACTCTCGGCATTCACGGTCGCCCTGCTTCGCCGCCGCAAAAACTTCCTCCGGTTCCTTGTCCAGAAACCGCAGGCGCATCGCGCGGTAGCCCATAATGCCTTCCAGGTGTCCCTGACCGCCGCAGCCGCAGAAGCGTTCCTTCGGGTCGAGAGTGACAGTAATGTGCCCACCCTCCCACACGCCTTCCACATACGGCCAGCGCCCATATCCAATGCCGTTTCCAATCGTCCACACGCGCGTCAGCCGGTCAAGCTGTCCGCGGGTTGCCGCTACGCCCGCAGCAATCGCGTCAGCGTCATTGGCAATATGCACCGGAGCCTTGATTCCGCGCTTCTCAAGCAGCGCGCCAAGGTCCTCCGCCATATGCATGCCCTTCAGCTGCACCAGGTTCGGGCTGTCTTCCACAATTCCGTGCCGCACAATTCCCGGCACCGCCACGCCAATGGCATGGACCGGCTCGCCGTTGTTCGCCAGGTCGGTAATCTGCGCCGCAAGCATCTCCACCAGCTCGCTGCCCGGTACCGCAATCAGCGCATCCAGCTCGCAGGAGTCCGCCGGAAAACGCACCGGTTTATCCACCAATTTGTGATCTTTAAGGCGTCCCGCCACAAGATGTTCGGTCATCACAACGCCGATCGCTACCGTCATTGCGTTCCCCTTTAAATGAGCCCAGCTTGTATGAGACCAGCTTCCCCGAGGCGGGCCTGCTCAGGCCTGTACCTGGTACTTTCCAAGCCGTCCCAGTCCGTTAAATGCGGCCACTTTATAGCACTCGGCCAGAGTCGGATAGTTGAATACCGTCTCCACAAAATAGTCAACTGTGCCGCCCAGCGTCATCACAGCCTGGCCAATGTGCACCAGCTCGCTGGCGCCTTCGCCAATAATATGTACGCCCAGAACCTTCCGCGTATCGCGGTGAAAAATCAGCTTCAGCCTGCCCGTGGTATCTCCGCGAATCTGCCCTCGCGCAGTCTCGCGATAATACGCCATACCCACCTCGTACGGCACGTCCTCATCGGTTAGCTGCTCTTCCGTCTTGCCAATAAAGCTGATCTCAGGAATCGTATAAATTCCGTACGGATAAAAACTCGGGTTCGATGCCGCCGCAGTATCGTCAAACGCCCGGTGCGCCGCAATCCGTCCCTGCTCCATCGATACCGAAGCCAGCGCCGGAAAGCCCACCACATCGCCAACCGCAAAGATATGCGGCACCTTCGTCTGGTAGTGCTCATCCACCGGAATCCTGCCCCGAGAATCCGACTCCAGCCCCGCCGCTGCCAGGTTCAGCTCATCCACCGCGCCCTGCCGCCCAATCGCATACAGCAGCGCGTCGCCGCTCACCCGCTTCTTGCTTTCGAGATTCGCCACCACGCTGCCATCCGGCATCTCTTCTACCGTGGAAACCTCTTCGCCCAGCCGCATCGTCACCCGGCTGTCGCGCAGGTGGTAGCTAAGCGACTCCACAATCTCCTGGTCGGCAAATTCCAGCAGCTTGGGCCGCTTCTCAATAATCGTCACCCGCACGCCCAGGATCGCGAACATGCAGGCATACTCCACGCCGATCACGCCGCCGCCCACCACAATCAGGGTCCGCGGCAACACCGGCAGATCCAGCACCTGGTCCGAGTTCACAATCGTGCGCCCGTTGATCGGCACCTTCGAGCTCGAAGCAGGCTTCGTTCCTACCGCAATAATGATCCGCTCGGACTCGATCGTCGCATCGCCCGTCGGTCCTTCCACGCGCAGCGTATTCGGATCGGTAAAGTGCGCAATTCCATGCACTACGTCGATCCCGTTCCGCGACAGCTGCGCCTCGGTCACATCCACCTCGGTCTTCACCACCGATTGCACCCGGAAGGCCAGGTCGGCCATCGTAATGCGTTCCTTCACCCGGTAGTTCATCCCGTAAACCGACTTGTAGTTGTATCCCGAAAGATGCAGCACCGCTTCGCGCATCGTCTTTGACGGAATCGTGCCCGTATTCACGCACACACCGCCCACCACCGACCGCGCCTCAATCACCACCACGCGCTTCTTCATCTTTGAGGCGGCCACGGCAGCGCGCTGCCCGCTCGGGCCCGAGCCAATGATAGCGAGATCGTATTTCACGGCGTTCATGCGTCTCGTTCTCCCCTGAACAGCCTTCCGGCTCCGTAGCAAGGTCTGGAAAAGACCCCACAAATCGGAGCCTAACATATTGCTCTAAGCAGGTATGTGAAGACAAATGAAAAGCCCCGGAAGATTCCCAGGGCTTTTTGGAGTATATTTAGCGGACCAGTTCGGGAAGGGCCTTCTTTTCTCGTCACTCGTCCCTGCCTTTACGCCGTAATGGTCTTCATCGCCGGCTGCCACGCGCAGCTGTCCATCCGTCCGCCCTTCTGCGAATCATCCCCCAGGTGGAACTGCTTGATCATTCCATCCAGCTGGCTTGCCAGGCTCGCCAGCTCCTTCAGCGCGGCCACAGACTGCTCCGATCCCATCGAATTCTCATGTGCCAGATTCGAAATCTCACCCGCCGACATCGAGATCTCGCCCGCCGCAGCCGTCTGCTCCGTCGCCGCCGCCGCAATCAGCTGAATCTGCTGCTCCACTTCCTTCGACGAAACAATGATCTCCTCCAGGCTCTTTCGCGCCCGGCCCGTCTCGCCCAACCCGGTCTCCACAGCTGTCTTGCTCTCTTCCATCACAGACAGCGTCGCACGCGTCTCTACCTGGATGCTCTGAATCGTTCCCGCAATCTCCTCCGTCGCGCCCTTGGTGCGTTCCGCAAGCCGCCTTACCTCGCCCGCAACCACCGCAAATCCGCGTCCATGCTCGCCCGCCCGCGCCGCTTCAATCGCCGCATTCAAGGCCAGCAGGTTCGTCTGCTCGCTGATGCCCTGAATTACGCTCACCACCTTGCCAATCTCCTCACTCCGCGCCGCCAGCGAGTTCATCTTCTCCGCCACCAGCCCCGTCGCCTTGGCAATCTTCTCCATCGTCGCTGCCGCGGCCTGCATCACCGCGCCGCCCTGCTCCGCCGTCTCGGCAGAAATCCGGCTCGCCCCCGCCGCCTGCTCCGCATTCTTGCCAATCTCTCCAATAGTCGCCGTCATCTCCTGCGCCGCCGCAGCAATCTGGTTCGTCCTGCTCGATTGCGTCTGCGCATTGCCCAGTGTCTGCACTGCCTTCGCGCTGATCTCCTCAGAGGAATTCGTCAGCGTCTCAGCGCCCTGCGCCACCGCCCTCAGAACCGTCTGCATGGATTCCACGCACGTATTCAGCGCTGTCCCCAGCCGTCCAATCTCGTCCTCGCCCTTCACGTCCGCATGAACAGAGAAGTCCTTCTCCGCCATCCGCTCCAGCAGCGCAATCCCCTTCGCAATCCTCGGAGCAATCAGCGCCGTCAGCACCCGCCCAATCAGCGCGCACATCAACACAATGAACGTCGTGATCGCCACATTGATCCACGTCGACCGCTGGCTCGCCCTCGTCACCTTGTCCGCGCTCTCGGTGCCAAACTTGATGTTCAGATCCAGATCTTTGCTCGCATCATCCAGCGCACTGTGAAACAGCGCCTGCGTCGCATCGGCGGTCAGCGTGTCCAGCCCGTCGGATGCATTATTAGCCGCCATCAGCGCAACACCCTTGTTGCTCTTCTCCACGTACTTCGCCCAGTTGGCCGTAAATCTCTGGTACACCTCGCGCTCGCCCGCATACGCAATCAGCGGCTCATACCGCTTCTGCGCCCCCTCCAATTCTGCGAGTGCATCCTGCCGCTTCGCCGTATGCGCCGCCGTACAGGCCGCATTCTGGCACAGCAGAATGTCCAGGTCCTCCAGGCGAACCGTATCAATCGCGCCGCGCATCTTCGACAGCTCCACCACGGCCGGCAGCGCCGAGCTGCTCACATCGTGGCTGCTCACGGCAATCGAGTGAAACGTAAGAAACGTGTACACGCCCAGCGCCACGCACAGGCCGCACACCATTCCAAACGCATATACAAACTTGGTCGAAACAGGCATATTCTTCAGGTTGACCATAAACAGGAACTCCCTCCAACAAGCGACATCCCCGTTCATCGGCGCGTTCAAGAGAGGACTTGAGTCACACCGTTGCCTATCTCTCAGCTACGCTCCTTCAATTCCCAAACCAAGCCGTTTCCAGACCACAGCCCGTCCCCCTGAACGTAGCCGTACTTCAGGGGGAGTGAGGGACCTGCTTTTGCCTTTGTCTTTGCTTCGTAACAGAGCACGGCTTCAGCCGTGCCGAAAGCAGCTGAAGAAATGAATAGGCCTTTAGCCTCTTAGGGATCTTAGAGGCATATCATTCGATTCATCGGACGCAGCCTGCGCCCTTAGAGAACAAGCAAAAGAATTTCCAACCGATCGTTAACCTGTCAATTCTGCCAGCGTTGACATACAGCACATTGCGCGTATGATGTCCGCGAGTCGGCGATGATTCCCTAAATGGTGTCATCCCCAAAGGACCTGCAGTAACAACAGGTGCATCCTTTTTCCTAACACAGGCCCCGTCGTGCACACTGCACCTTACTCCGATTTTTCTGCCATTGAATCGAAAACGAGAAATCGCATGTCAAGGCCTTAAGTTCCTGGGATGCACTGTTGATGGAGGTTTTTTTGAAGCTCCATGCGCGCGTATTTCTCGTGATTTCGGTCGCACTCTTGATCCCGGCTTTCCTGTCGGTGCACAGAGCTTTCGGACAACAGGCTGGCCACTACATCGGCGGAGCCACAGGCCTTGAGAATGGATCCACGGCACCCCCCGGTTTCTTTCTTTCTTTTCTACCCGTTGTTGAGCGTGTCGATGCGCTGAAGGGACCGGGGGGAGCAACGATCGCGAAACCTGACATCAACGTCATCGCAAACATGGTTGCGTATGCGGTAACTACGCAGAAGAAGATTCTCGGAGCAGACTACGGACTTAGTGTCATCATCCCTGTGGTCAACACACGCTTCACCGCAAATCTCTTCAATGCTTCCGCTGAATCCGCCGGTTTGTCGGACATCTATTTCGCCCCTCTCGTGTTTGGCTGGGAAAAAGGGAACGCAAATTACACGGTCAATTACGGCTTCTACGCGCCGAGCGGCGATTTTGATCCGGCATCGCCGCTGAATCCTGGCCTGGGGTTCTGGGAGCACCAAATCCAGGCCGGTGCGACGTACTCGATTGGCAAGCCAAAATTATGGAACACCTCTTTCCTCACAACCTGGGAGATCAATCACAGCAAGATCGGTCTAGCTGTTACGCCCGGCCCCATGCTCACCGGCGAATACAGTTTTGGCCGCCGTTTTGACAAATACCAGATGAACGCCGGCATCGCTGGCTACGGCTACAAGAAACTGTCGGCGGATTCGGGCAGCGGCATCAATCCACTGCTCGCCGGAATTACTGACCGGTCCTTCGGCATCGGCCCCGAATGGAAGTACACCAAACTCAAATGGCGTCTCGGCTTCGACCTGCGCTACGAGCAACAGTTCGCGGTGCAAGCCAAGACGTCAGGGAGTGTGTTTGTCATCGGTATCACTTATCTCGACCTCGCTCCACCCAAACCGAAGAAGTGAAGCCAGATCGAAGATCCGGAGGCGAATCGGCACGCCTCAAGACATCTAGGAAGGGACGAACCCATGAATATGCAAAGGCTTTGTATCGCAGGCGCAGCGGCGTTTCTGGCCATCTCGTTCGCAGCAGCGCAAGAAGTACTGCCCAAACCCGAGGCGGGCTTCAAGGACGCAAAGATCGGACGCACCTACAAAGATTCAACACCAGGGAAGCTCACTCTCACCACAGCACCCGCCGGCGCACCCAACGTGCTGTACATCCTGATCGATGACGCCGGGTTCGGACAATGGGGCACGTTCGGTGGTCAGGTCCCCACGCCAAATCTCGATCGCCTGGCGAGGATGGGCCTGAGCTATACGCGCTTCCACACTACAGCTCTCTGCTCGCCGACGCGCGCGGCCCTTCTCACAGGGCGCAACCACCACTCGGCCGGAACCGGAGTCATCGTAGAGGTCGGCGACGGTTATCCGGGATATAGCGGACAAATTCCCAAGAGCGCCGCGATGTTCGCCGAGGTGCTGCGTCAGGGTGGCTACAGCACCGCATTCATCGGCAAGAACCACAACATCGCCGACTGGGAGACAAGCATTGCCGGCCCATTTGACCGCTGGCCGAACCTGCAGGGTTTCGATTATTTTTACGGTTTCATCGGTGGAGAGATGGACCAGTGGCAGCCGACCCTTTACCGGGGTACGACACCGGTAACGATGGAGATCCCGAAGGGGCGGGAGGGCCATTACACGTTGAACGATTCGCTTGCCGACGACACGATCCGGTACATGAACCTGGAAAAATCCACGACACCGGACCGTCCCTTCTTCATCTACTACGCTCCCGGTGCGACGCATGCTCCGCACCATGTGCCGCCGGAGTGGATCGACAAGTTCAAGGGCCAGTTCAACCAGGGCTGGGACAAGTACCGCGAGGAGACATACCAGCGGCAGCTTAAGCTGGGCGTCATTCCGGCCGATACGAAGCTGACTCCGCGGCCTGCTGAGATTCCCGCGTGGGATTCTCTCTCGCCGGACGAGAAGCGCGTTGCCTCGCGGCTGATGGAGATCTTTGCCGCGTACACCGCGCAGACGGATTATGAAGTGGGACGCGTTCTGGACAATCTCGAAGTGATCGGCCAGCTTCACAACACGCTCATCTTCTGGGAGATTGGCGACAATGGTGCTTCCATGGAGGGAACTCTGAGCGGATGTTTCAACGAGCTTGCTACTTTACAGGGCGTCCCGGAAGACGCGTCGTTTCTGGTTAAGCACATCGACGAGTTAGGCAGCGCCAAGGCATCCAACCACATTCCCGTTGGTTGGGCATGGGCCGTGAACACTCCCTTCCAATGGGGCAAGCAGGTGGCGTCGCACTTTGGCGGCACGCGCAACCCATTGGTCATAGCGTGGCCGGACCGCATCAAGGACGCGGGCGGCATACGCACGCAGTTCCACCATGTCATCGACATCTCGCCCACGATTCTGGAGGCAGCGCATCTTGCGCAACCGGTGGAGGTGAATGGAGTGAAGCAGAAGCCCATTGAGGGCGTAAGCATGATGTATAGCTTCGATAACCCCAAGGCCATCAGCCCCCGCCACATTCAATACTTCGAGATGTTCGGAAACCGCGCTCTCTATAAAGATGGCTGGATCGCCACCGCTCGTCACGGGCGGCTTCCCTGGGTGAACATGGGCGGTAGCACAGGAGACTTCGACAACGACAAATGGGAGCTCTATAACCTCGCCGACGACTTCAGCGAAGCGAACGATGTCTCGGCCAAATATCCGCAGAAGCTGAAGGAGCTACAGGATGATTTCTGGGTCGAGGCGAAAAAGTACGATGTTCTACCGCTGGACGACCGTTTTGCGGAGCGCGGAGACCCCAGTCTGCGGCCGAGCTTGATTGCCGGACGAACCGACTTCACCTATTACCCCGGCGCCACTCGGATACCGGAGCCATCCGCCGCGAATACGAAGAATACATCGCACACCATCACTGCCACCATTGAAGTGCCGCAGGGCCGAGCGGATGGAGTGCTCGTGGCTGAAGGTGGCGCGGCTGGCGGGTACACGCTCTACGTCAAGGATGGAAAGCCCGTCTACGAGTACAACTTCATGGCACATGAGCGATACAAGATCGCGAGTTCCGAGGCGCTTTCACCCGGTCCTGCTGTCATTCGGGTCGAGGTCAAATACGACGGCGGAGGCATCGGAAAAGGAGAGACCGCCACTCTCTTCATCAATGACAAAAAAGTCGGCGAGGGCCGGATCGACAAGAGCGTGCCTGGACGTTTCGGGCCCGAATCCTTCGATGTGGGCATGGACAACGGCTCCCCGGTGAGCGAGGCCTATGAACCGCCGTTCACATACGCCGGGACGATCAAGAAGATACAGATCAACATCCAGCCTTCAAACCTCAGCGCGAGCGATCAACAAACGGTTCGTGATGAGGAAGGAGCAGCGGCGCTGGCTATCGAGTGACCTCTACTGCAAAAGAATGGGCACGGGTGGGTCGCCGTAGCTTTGTGCTTTACTACGATCCTTCTGCCGCTACAGAGGCACATTGGGCAGATTTATTTTGCGCGCGGACTGATCAAAACTCCTCGTTTTTCTCGTTCCTGGTCCCTGGTTACTTTAGTCCATTGTCCTTTCGTACCGTCTCAGTTCTTCAGATAGTTTGCGTAGTATTAGGCCCCTTTGTGAAACACTCATAATCAGCAGAGAAAAAAGACGGCCCGAATCCACTTGGATTCGGGCCGTCGTCATTAAGGGAGGGGAGGGGACCCCTCCCCCACTCCTTTTCACTGGCAAAGTGAAATTCTGTAAATCTGTAGTTGCACAGTCCCGGAATGAAGATCGTATAAAGATTTTTATAAGAACTGTGCAATCGTTCGTATCTTAAAGAAATAAAATCGCTTAGAAATCTGTGCTGCACAGGATAACTCCTGCAATTGTCCAAAATCGAACAGTTCCAAATCTGATACTTAAACCCGCTCGCCGCATCTATCAATTGACGCCCCCGACAACGGAGCCTACGCTTAAATCATGGAATTCAAAGTCATTGAGCTGGAAAAAGAACCGATCGATTTCGATCTCCAGTTCCAGCCTGGCAGCATCGATTACGTCGAAGAAGCCGTACAATCCGGCCCGCTCTCAACCAGCGGACGCGCCGAAGTCCTCCACGAGCACCACGGACCGAAACAGATCATCTCCGATATTCGCCTCAAAGGCCATTTCGCAGGCAACTTCGAAGTTCCCTGCGCCCGTTGCGTCGAACCCGTCGCAACCAGCCTTCAGGGTGATTTCGACCTGATCTTTCGCCCCGTCGGCGCCGATTCCGGTCGCAGCGAGCGATCCATAACTGCAGAAGAAACAGAAATCGGGTATTATCAAAAGGACAGTCTGTTGCTTGAAGATGTGCTGCGCGAACAGGTGCTTTTGTCCCTGCCGGCCAGAACGCTGTGCAAGCCCGACTGCAAGGGACTTTGCCCGCGCTGCGGCCTGAACCGCAATACAGACTCCTGCTCCTGCGAGCAGGAAGCAAGCGACCCCCGCTGGGAGGCGCTTGCCGGACTCCGTGGCACGATAAAGTCTTGAAAAATGAGTTTTTCAACGATTTTTAGGTGTTTTGCCCACCGGGATCTTGTGCTGGCTAGTTGACTGGACGGCCAGTCCGGGCGGAACACGAAAGGAATTGCACCATGCCTAATCCGAAACGGCGCCACTCTACGCGCCGCACCGCCCTCCGCCGCTCTCACGACTTCCTCACCGCTACCGGCCTCTCCGAGTGCCCGGTGTGCCACGAGAAGAAGCTGCCCCATCGCGCCTGCCCCAAGTGCGGCGAGTACAAGGGCCGCCAGGTTCTCGAAGTGAAGGAAGCAGCCAAGTAGGTTCCGGAACAGGTATTCTGGGCACCATGCTCATCGACATAGCTCTCGACGCCTTCGGCTCCGACAAAGCCCCCGAACCTGAAATTCGGGGCGCTATACTCGCGTGCCGCACGCTGCCAGTCCGGGTGCATCTTATCGGCCCGGAGCCGGAGTTGCGCGACCTGCTCGACGAGCACCTTCAAGACGAAGATCTGCCGATCATCATTCATCACGCTTCCGAGCGCATTGGAATGGACGAAAAGGCCGCGCACGCCGTCCGCACTAAAAAGGACAGCACCATGCGCGTCGGCCTCAAGCTTGTCCGTGAGCGCAAGGCAGTTGGCTTTGTCACTGCCGGCAATACGGGCGCAGCAATGGCTACGGCCAAGATGGTCCTCGGCGCATTGCCCGGCGTTGATCGGCCCGCGCTGGCCACACCCATGCCGACCGTAACCGGCAGCCCCTGTGTTCTGCTGGATGTCGGCGCCAACGTGGATTGCAAGGCGCACAATCTCGAACAATTCGCTGTAATGGGCGAAATGTATTCGCGAAGCGTATTCAAGGTCCGCTCGCCGCGCGTAGGCTTGCTTTCGATCGGTGAGGAAGAGACCAAAGGCAACGAGCTTACGCACGAAGCCACTCCGCTTCTGAAGGCGCTTCCACTCAATTTTGTCGGCAACGTCGAAGGCCGCGACATCTTTAATGGCAATGCGGACGTAATCGTCTGCGACGGCTTTGTCGGCAATGTAGCCCTTAAGACCAGCGAAGGCATCGGACGCTTTGTCCGCGATGCATTGCGCGCTTCACTGAATACGACCGTCACAGCCAAGGTGGGCGCGCTGCTTTCCCGCCAGGCGTTCAATGATTTCCGCCGCCGGCTAGACTACACCGAATATGGCGGCGCACTGCTGCTCGGCGTGCGTGGCGTTTGCATCATCGGTCACGGCTCATCCAATGACAATGCCATTTTCAATGGCATCCGCGTAGCCTACGAGTTCGCCAAGTCCGGCACAAACGAGAAGATCGAACGCGAATTCGCCAGCCGCCCCCAGCGCCCTTCTAATCCTCCCGCCACCGGTCCGGACGCCACGATTCAATGATTCAGCAGCCGCACCGGTTAAAGTGGTGTGCATGAGATTTCCGGTGCGACTCTTGTTCGTTTGCGTCCTGGTGCAAATCGCTGTTTTTGCCTCATGCGCCCAGAGCCAACCTGCGGCATTACCATCAGCAGGAAAACCGCAGCTCGTTCTTCTCGACACCGACATCGGCGACGACATCGACGATGCCTTCGCGCTCTCTCTTCTCATCAAAAGCCCCGAAGTAAAGCTTCTCGGAATTACCACCGCCTACGGTGATACCGAACTTCGTGCCCGCCTTCTTGACAGATACCTTACGGCTGTTGGCCGCACGGATATTCCCATTGCAGTCGGCGTCCATACCGCGCAGACCAATATCTTCACGCAGGCTACTTATGCTCGTCGTCAGCCGGATCGTAAATATCCGGACGGCATTGATTTTCTACTCGGTCAGATCCGGCTACATCCTGGCGAGATCACGCTGATTGCCATCGGCCCGCTGAATAACATTCATGCGGCCATCGACAAAGACCCCGCTGCCTTTCGCAAGCTTAAGCGCGTCGTAATTATGGGCGGTAGCGTTCATCGCGGCTATGGGCTCACCGGAACGCCGCCGCAGGTAGAGTGGAATACCGGCCGCGATCCAGCCGGTATGCGGGCACTTCTAGCTTCCGGCGTTCCGGTCTTTGTTATGCCGCTGGACTCGACTCAGATTTCTCTTCCACAAGCTGACCAGGACCAGATCTTTTCATATGGTTCGCCGATGACGGACCAACTCACGCTGCTCTATTACCAGTGGAGGGCATTGAATGACTGGCATGGCGCCTCCCCAACGCTCTTTGACCCTGTCGCCGCAGCCTATGCGTTTAAGCCTGATATTTGCACCATGCAGTCCATTCGTCTGGATGTAGACGACAAGGGAATGACCGTGCCAGTGGGTGGCGCGCCCAACGCTCAGGTCTGTCTCAAGTCGGATGAAAAGGGTTTTCTGGAATTGCTGGGGGGACGAATCGCGCCCAGCGCGCACTAAGTGCCGGGAAAATGCAGACGACGCGCCGGAAATCCTCTGGCGCGTCGTCTTTCGTTCATCTTGCTTGTTATTTTTCAATCCTTGCTTGCACCTTCTTCACCGCACTCTTGGCCTTCTCATTGTCGAGAATTGCGAAGTAGAAGGGCAGGCCGTTCGGCTCACCATAGCCTGTAACGTTATCCCAGCCTTTGGTGACCGTGAGTGAGGAGTCAGTCCCAAAGCTCAACACGGCAGCATCTGATGAATCGAATGGCAGGAGGCCGCTGGTAAACTGCGTCTGGCTATACAGCAAGCCGGTAAATAGATCCGCAGCAGAGTAATCCGTAGTGCCGCTCGAATCCGTAACCGAGCCGGCAGGGTTATTCCCGATAATCGAGTTCGTTGGCAAGACATCGGTGATCTGTCCTGCTTTGAGTTTGGCTATCGTGGGGGAGGCAAAACCAAGCGGTTTGCCGTTGATCTGATCTCCAATAGCCCAGAGTGCAGTAAAGAGCGGACTGGCAAGACTGGTGCCACCAATTCCAGCCTCGACAAACTGCGTTCCCTGGGACGTTACGACAACTACAACTCCGGTATTTGGATCGGCAAGAGCGGAGACATCCGGCACCTGACGCCATTTGCCCGGCACACCCGTCTGCCAGGAAGGCTTGGCAAAGAACTGGCTCTGCCCGCCACCTGCTCCACCAAGGAAGCCGAGCGCAAACGGCGGATCAAGCGCGCCTCCAAGAGCAACGTATGCGGCATTGTTGCCCCAGCCTGTGACGATGTCGCCTAAGCCGATCGGGTTATTCAGAATGCTGGTGCCACCCACAGCTACGGCATAGGGAGAGTCCGACGGCACCTCAACCGCGCCAACCGGTGTTCCCAGGCCAAGGTCGCCGCCGTCGCCACTGGAGAATTGGAAAGAAATACCAGCAGCGGCACCCTTTTTGAGCACGGAGTTGAAGGCATCGAGTTCGGCAGGACCTGCGATGATCTCGTCGTCATTTTCCCAACTGCTGGAGACAGTGTTGGCCAGTTTTTTGCTGATGATGTACTGCAGTGAGGCGATCTGATCCTCGTTATCTTGTCCCGCTGAGGCGACGACCAGGATTTTGGCGCCCGGAGCTATCGAGTGAGCGGTTTGGATATCGAGTGCAATTTCAGTTGTCCAACCGGTCAGGTCCGCAGCATTGGGGTTTAGAGGCTTTCCTTCGGGATAGATAACCTGGAAGTTCTTCGAAGTAAGTGCAGGCAAGCCAAAAAGCGTAGAAAACGCATTGGCGTCGGTTTCTGCGGCTGCATAGCCGAAGGCCTCCACCAGCGCGATAGTCTGGCCGCTTCCGTCGAAGCCTTCCTCTATGAGGGGGATAAGGCCATAGTGCGTCTGCAGATCTGTTGGCGTGTAGGAAACGATCAGATTCGAGTTTTGATCGTAGACCGTCCCGGTGTAGGTCGCTGTAGGCAGCGATGCTCCAGGAGTGGTGTAGTTAAACGTCTCAGACGCCGACAGCGGCAGCTCACTAATCTGGCTCAGGATTCCACCGCTGTCCTTCACGCTAACGAGAGTCTTCTTGAAGCGCGGTTGGCCGGTTTTGTAGTTCTTCTGATAGACGAGTTGAGGCTGGGCCTGGTGCCGTTCAAGGCCTGCCACTGCCTTGACCAGCGGCGCTGCGGGGCCGGTGAGGACGGCGTCGCGCGTGTGTGCCTGGAAAATGCGACCGTTCTTCAATTGGAACGAATGAATTTCAGTCTGAAAGGCGCTCTCTGCGTTGCCGACCGTGCCGTGCACGCGAATCGAGAAACGGTTGGAGTCTGAGGAGATAACAGTAAAACCCTGATTGATGAGCTCGCGTTTAACGCTGTCGAACTCCTCCTGAGTGGGAGCATATTTTTCGAAATCAGAGTCGGTGAACCATTGGTGGAATGTGGGAGAAGCGGGATCGTAAAGGGCGTCGACGGCTTTGTCGTATTCGGCTTCGTTGTGTGGTTGGAGAACTACCGTCAGGTTGACCTGGTTTGAAGGATTGACGTGGCCGAGGTCCTTCGTGAGCGAGACGGCACGAGGGACATTATGGGAGGGAAGCTGTGACAGAGAGTAGCTGGAGGCAAAGAAAGCAATTGCCAGCGATGCCACCGCAGTGCGAAGGGCTGAAAATTTCATTGCATCTCCTCGAGTGAAAACGGGTTAGATAACTGCATGTAGCTGGCGGTGAGCGGTCAGAAGACACGCCGGCGCTCAACGCAGGATGCGCAGCTCAGGGATAAGGACGACAATCGAAGACCCGTGGCGAAGCGAGCTTTGGCGCTCGTGGAGCGCTTTCAGGAGCAATCGTGCGGTCTGAAGCGCAGTACCTCGCCGTTATTGCGCGGCAGGGAGACTCCTGCTCTAGGAATGTTTTGAAGTAGGCTCAGTCCGTGGGAGGCCAAGGCAGCACAAAGAAATTGCTACGGACGGGCCTGAAAGGCAGGCATTAACAACAACGCGCGGCGTCTTGGGTAGGAAGCGTCGGGATTACGGGTTCGAACGCCATGTCCGGGATTGTAGCAAGGGTCTCTATGCTGTCAATAGGAAATATTTCTGGAAACCTAGTTTCCAGGCGGCAATTTGTCATGCGGATTCGTAGGATTTTGACTGTTTCATCTCAAAAAGAATTGACCCTCAGAAAAATCCTTGTTATTGTTAGAAGGTTCCGCAAGAACACCCCTTTTCGTGTGTCATGACGAAACAGGGGCGAACAGGAGCCCAGTTTGTGTTCAAACTTGAGCTAATCTGGGGTCGATGAAGGTTTTTCCGGCCAGACAAGCTCTGAAATTAGCTCTTATTCTTGCAAGAGCAGGGGCATGAAGTCGAAGGCGCGCAGTTTTTTGAAGTAGAGCGCAACCTTCGCAAATATTCGCTACGGTGCTCGCGCGTTCTTCACCTTGAAGGGCTATGCGAGCCGGAACCGCGAAACGGAACTGACTTCCAAGGCTTGATTAAAGCTTGACGGAACGTGCAGTCACCGTCACGGGTCTCGTCTGAACGGGAAGAAAGCAGACGCGAAGCAGCTATTGGGCTTCTGTGCGTTTTGTCGGGCTTAATTGCCTTTCAAAACCATGAGAGCCCGAAGAGTGTGCGGCGCGCTGTAATGAAGTTGAGGGTTTTTGGGTAAGGAGTTTCGGTTTGCCTACTTTTAATCAGCTTGTTCGCAAGGGGCGCACGGCGCCTCGCTACAAGACGGCCTCGCCGGCGCTGCAGGCCTCGCCGCAGCGGCGCGGCGTATGCACGCGTGTGTACACCCAGACGCCTAAAAAGCCAAACTCGGCGCTGCGTAAGGTGGCCCGTGTTCGGTTGACAAATGGCATCGAAGTGACGACCTACATCCCGGGTATCGGCCATAACCTGCAGGAGCACTCGATTGTGTTGATCCGCGGCGGCCGTGTGAAGGACCTTCCTGGCGTGCGCTATCACGTGGTGCGCGGGACGCTTGACTCGGTGGGCGTGGCCAACCGTAAGCAGAGCCGCTCGAAGTATGGCGCCAAGCGCGCCAAGGCTGGTGCAGCAGCGCCGACCAAGGGTAAGAAGTAGGCACTTCGTGCCGTCCTGATTTTGGACTGGCAAGGGTGCTTGATTGAGACGGTTCCCGGACGGAGCATGGTGCCGGGACTGGGGTAGCAGAAGCAGCGCACTGAGCGCGAAAGGGTTTTGACGAACTATGCCGAGAAAAGGGCACATTGCGAAGCGGGAAGTAGCGCCGGATCCAGTTTATGGATCCACGCTGGTCACCAAGTTTGTGAACTCGATGATGTGGGGCGGAAAGAAGTCCACCGCGCAAGGCATCTTCTATCAGTCGATGAAGAATCTTGAGTCGAAGGGTGGCGATGAGGCCCTGAAGCTCTTTAAGAAGGCTGTCGAGAACTGCAAGCCTCTGCTCGAAGTGAAGACCCGCCGCGTGGGCGGCGCCAACTATCAGGTTCCGATTGAAGTGAACCCGGAGCGGCGCACCTCGCTTGCTATTCGCTGGCTTATTACTTACGGCCGTAGCCGGGGTGAAAAGGGCATGGTAGACAAGCTTTCGAATGAGTTGCTGGATGCGGCCAATGGCCGCGGTGCTGCGATGAAGAAGAAGGAAGATGTGCATCGCATGGCTGAAGCAAACAAGGCCTTCGCGCACTATCGCTGGTAAAGCCCTTCGGGCTGTCCTGGTTTTGGGTTGAGATTGTTGAAACGAATAACGGCGGTTGATACCGCAAGGAAGAATTGACGTGGCTCGCACTATACCTCTGAATCGTTGCCGCAACATCGGCATCATGGCGCATATCGACGCCGGTAAGACGACAGCGACAGAGCGCATCCTGTTTTACACGGGCATCACGCACCGCATCGGCGAAGTGCATGAAGGCACCGCGACCATGGATTACATGGAGCAGGAGCAGGAGCGCGGTATTACGATTACGTCGGCCGCGACAACCTGCATGTGGAATAACATCCGCATCAATATCATCGATACGCCAGGGCACGTTGATTTTACCGCTGAGGTGGAGCGCTCGCTTCGTGTTCTGGATGGCGCCGTTGCCGTGTTCGACTCGGTGAGTGGTGTTCAGCCCCAGACTGAAACGGTGTGGCGTCAGGGCGATAAATACAAGGTGCCGCGTATTTGCTTTGTGAACAAGATGGACAAGAACGGTGCTGATTTTGAGCACGTGATTGATACCATCCGCAAGCGGCTGGGCGCGCGTCCTGTCGCACTGCAGATTCCAATTGGCGCCGAGGCGAACTTCAAAGGTGTTGTGGATCTGATCGAGATGAAGGCGATCCTCTGGCACGACGAGACGATGGGCGCAAAGTACGACGTGGAAGAGATTCCCGCCGACCTGGTGAAGAAGGCCGAAGCTTTCCGCACGCAACTCATCGAGACCATCGCCGAGACCGATGATGTGCTGCTCGAAAAGTTCCTCGAGGGCGACATTCCGACGATTGCCGAGCTCAAGGCCGGCATCCGCAATGCCGTGAAAGAGTTGAAGGTCTTCCCGGTAATCTGCGGTTCGGCCTTTAAGAACAAAGGTGTACAGACGCTGCTCGATGCGGTGGTGGATTATCTTCCCAGCCCGCTCGACAAGCCTCCGGTCGAAGGTATTAACCCTTCGAACCCTACCGAGATTCTGATCCGCAAGGCTGAGGACAGCGAGCCGCTTTCGGCGCTGGTCTTCAAGCTGATCAACGATCCTTTCGGCAAGCTCTCGTTTATCCGCATCTACTCGGGTGGGCTCAAGACGGGCGACACCATTCTGAACCCCCGCACTGGCAAGACCGAGCGCGTGGGCCGCCTGGTGAAGATGCACGCCAACAAGCGTGAAGACATTACCGAGATCTATGCCGGCGACATTTGCGCCTGCGTGGGCCTGAAGGACCTGAAGACAGGCGACACGCTCTCCTCGCCACAGCATCCGATTGCGCTCGGTGCCATCACCTTCCCGGAGCCCGTGATCTCTGTGGCTATCGAGCCCAAGACCAAGGCTGATCAGGAGAAGATGGGCATTGCGCTCTCACGATTGGCAGACGAGGATCCCACCTTCAAGGTGCGGACCGATGAGGATTCGGGCCAGACGATTATCAGCGGCATGGGCGAACTGCACCTCGAGATTCTTGTGGACCGCATGAAGCGCGAGCACAAGGTCGAGGCCAATGTGGGCGAGCCGAAGGTCGCGTTCCGCGAGACCATTCGCAAGATCGCCGAGGCTGAAGGCAAGTACATTCGCCAGACCGGCGGCTCGGGCAACTACGGCCATTGCAAGCTGCGCATCGAGCCCAACGAGCCGGGCAAGGGCTACGAATTTGTCAACGAGATCAAGGGCGGCTCGATTCCGAAGGAGTACATCAAGCCCATCGATCAGGGCGTGCAGGGCGCGCTGGAGCTTGGCATCCTGGCAGGCTACCCCATCGTGGACGTGAAAGTGTTCTTGTTCGACGGCAGCTATCACGACGTGGACTCGAACGAAATGGCCTTCAAGTTCGCCGGTTCGATTGCGTTCAAGGAGGCGGCGCGCAAGGCTTCGCCGGTTCTGCTCGAGCCTGTCATGGCGGTTGAAGTTACCGTGCCGGAAGAGCATATGGGCACCATTATTGGCGACATCAACTCGCGCCGTGGCCGCATCGAAGGCATGGAACACGCCGCCGGTTCGCAGGTCATCAAGGCCATTGTGCCGCTGAAGGAAATGTTTGGTTACGTGAACGACATTCGTTCGTCCACGCAGGGTCGCGCGTCGTATTCAATGCAGTTCGCACGCTACGAAGAGGCTCCTCGCATGATTGCCGATGAGATCATCGGTCGCGCGCAGGGCGGTAGATAGGGTTTTCAGGCTTCGCGGCATTACAGCGAAGCATGTGGAAAAGTTTTGGGGCTGGAGCCGCGTGGGCGGCGCCCCGATGTGAAACAGGCAGTAGGAGCTACGAAAGGGATTCGGGACTTTTATGGCGAAGGAAAAGTTTGATCGTTCGAAGCCTCATGTGAACGTGGGAACGATTGGTCATATTGATCATGGCAAGACGACTTTGACGGCGGCGATCACGAAGGTGTTGTCGAAGCACAACCCGAAGATCGCGTTTCGTTCGTTTGATTCGATCGACAACGCACCTGAGGAGCGGGAGCGCGGCATTACGATTGCGACGGCGCACGTGGAGTATGAGACGGCGAACCGTCACTATGCTCATGTGGACTGCCCCGGTCACGCCGATTACATCAAGAACATGATCACGGGCGCGGCGCAGATGGACGGCGGCATTCTCGTGGTTGCCGCGACCGACGGCCCGATGCCGCAGACCAAGGAGCACGTGCTTCTGGCCCGCCAGGTGGGTGTGCCGTACATCGTGGTGTTCCTGAACAAGTGCGACTCGGTGGAAGACGAAGAGCTGACGGACCTGGTGGAGATGGAAGTTCGTGAGCTTCTTTCGAAGTACCAGTTCCCGGGCGACGACGTTCCGGTGGTTCGCGGTTCCGCCCTGGGCGCGTTGAATGGCGATCCGAAGTGGGAAGCGAAGATCGACGAGCTGATGGATGCGGTGGACAAGAACGTGCCGCAGCCGGATCGCGCGATCGATCTGCCGTTCCTGATGCCGATTGAAGATATCTTCTCGATCTCCGGCCGCGGCACTGTGGTGACGGGCCGTATCGAGCGCGGCAAGGTGAAGGTGGGCGAGGAAGTTGAGATTGTGGGCTTCCGCGAGACGCGCAAGACGGTAGTGACGGGCGTGGAAATGTTCAAGAAGCAGCTGGACGAAGGTCTTGCTGGGGACAACGCCGGTCTGTTGCTGCGCGGCATTCCGAAGGAAGACGTGGAGCGCGGGATGGTACTGGCCAAGACCGGTTCGATTACGCCTCACACGCGCTTCAAGGGCGAAGTTTACGTGTTGTCGAAGGAAGAAGGCGGCCGTCACACACCGTTCTTCAAGGGCTACCGTCCGCAGTTCTACTTCCGCACGACGGATGTGACGGGCACGGCGGAGCTTCCTGAGGGCGTGGAGATGGTGATGCCGGGCGACAACGTGCAGCTTGTGGTTGAGTTGCACACGCCGGTGGCCATGGAAAAGGGCCTCCGGTTCGCGATTCGCGAAGGCGGACGTACCGTCGGCGCAGGTACCATTTCGGAAATTCTTAAGTAAGTGACTCAAGGGACTGAGGGACCAGGGGACTGGTTCTTCAGTTTCTGAAAATTTCAGGATTTGGCGGACAGGAACGAGCGCGCCGGATCAGTTAGGATTGAACCATGCGGGAAATCGTGACATTGCAATGCACTGAGTGCAAAGAGCGGAACTACTCAACGACGAAGAACAAGAAGACGACCACTGGCCGTCTCGAGTTCAAGAAGTTCTGCAACCGCTGCCGTAAGCACCAGGCGCATCGGGAAACAAAGTAAGACAGAGGCCAGTTTTCAGAGATCAGAGATCAGTTAGTGCGGTAAAGTGTTAGCCTTAGCGGGTTACCCAACTAAGAAGAAACTGATCTCTGACCCCTGAGCCCTGTTCCCTGCGTTACAGGGGCGTAAGCTCAATGGTTAAACTGTCGGTCTCCAAAACCGAACTTGTCGGTTCGAATCCGACCGCCCCTGCCAGATTTTGCGGTGATCCCTCGGCATGAATGCCTCGGGAGCGAAGGAATGGAAGTATGGCTTCAAAGACAGCAGTTGTGAATAGGGAAGAGCGCGGCTCTTCAATTAAGCGTCAGGAGCCGAACGCCGTGGGAAACTTCACCGGCAACGTGACGTCGATCTGGGGACGGTTTACGACCTTCCTGGGCGAAGTGCGCTCGGAGATTCGCAAGGTGGTTTCGCCGTCGCTCAAGGAAGTGCAGGCGACAACGACGGTTGTGATCATAACTGTATTTATCTTTGGCCTGTATTTCTGGTTGACTGACTTGGTTTTCAGCAATGCGGTGCGGCAGATTCTGCATAAGCTGGCCGGCGAGTAGTTGCAGGCTCAAAGCCGCGAAACGAGAACATGATGGAAGAAGAACTGAAACAACCGGACCTCGAAAATAACGGCGGAGGCGACGGCGCGGAGACGCCGCATCTGACGCCCACTAACGAGCGTTTCAAGTGGTACATTCTCCACGCCTATTCGGGCTTTGAGCGCAAGGTGAAGGAATCCATCGAGAGCCGCATACAGGCTTTTGGCCTGCAGGATCGCGTCGGCAAGGTGATGATTCCGATGGAGCCGGTGACGGAGATTGTCAACGGCAAGAAGCGGACAGTGGAGCGGGTGTTTCTGCCTGGCTACGTACTGATCGAGATGGAGCTGGACAACAACCTCTGGCATGTGTTGAAGGACACGCCAAAGGTGACTGGCTTTCTGGGCACGGGCGACAAGCCGGTGGCGCTCAGCGAGGAAGAGGTCAGCTCGATCCTGTACCGCAGCGAAGTGTCGAAGGATAAGCCGCGGCTTAAGATCAAGTTTGAAAAGAACGAGTCCGTGCGGATTACCGACGGGCCGTTTGCGAATTTCAACGGCGTTGTGGATGAGATCAACGAGGATCGCGAGACACTGAAGGTGATGGTGACGATCTTCGGGCGGTCCACGCCGGTTGAACTGGAGTTCAGCAAAGTCGAAAAGATTGAAGATTGAATAGTTGCAGCTTCTAGCTACTAGCTTCTGCTTCTAGCCGGCGCGGTGACCTGGTAACCGCCGGTTTGATGGCGAACGCTTGGGCAGCAACATCAAAATTTACACAAGAAGTAACCAGCGAGAGGCTTATAAGCCAGGAGCCAGCAGCTGGTTTGCGAAGGAAGCATAATGGCACCCCCGAAGAAAGTATCCACATACGTCAAGCTGCAGATTGAAGCCGGCAAGGCGACGCCGGCTCCTCCGGTTGGCCCGGCGCTCGGTCAGGCGCAGGTCAACATCATGGAGTTCTGCAAGCAGTTCAACGCGCGGACGCAGAACAAGGAGATGGCTGGGCTGATTATCCCGGTCGTCATCACGGTATATGCTGACCGCAGCTTTACCTTTGTCACCAAGACTCCTCCGGCAGCTGTGCTGCTGAAGAAGGCCGCCGGCCTGCAAAAGGGCTCTGGCACACCGAACAAGGACAAGGTGGGCAAGGTGACCGAGAAACAGGTGCGCGAGATTGCCGAGCAGAAGATGCCGGATCTGAACGCGGGCTCGGTCGAGACGGCCATCAAGAGCATCAAGGGCACGGCGCGTTCGATGGGCATTGAAGTCGTCGCGTAAGTGCTGGTTGATTGGATGTGAAAACGCCTTCCCGATTGGGAGGGCGTTTTTGTTTTGGGAAGAGAAGTTTCTTGCCATGGAGGGTATTGGGAAGTATGCTTCTCGCGCGGCGGAAGTCGCATGGAAGTTGAGACGGCACAGATTTAGTTAAGGAGAATTTCGCATGAAGATCAATCGACTACTCTCTGTATCCATACTGATGGCTGCGCTGGCCATTGGCATGGTTCCTGCAATCTTTGCTGCGGCACCCGCGGCTGTTACTGCTGCGCCACCGGCTGCGGCGGCGCTGGTGGACATTAATTCTGCCACTGCGGATCAGTTGAAGGCTCTGCCTGGAATTGGGGATGCGTATGCGGCCAAGATTATTGCCGGGCGTCCGTATGCCAACAAGTCGCAGTTGAAGACGAAGAGCATTATTCCGGCGGCTACCTATGCGAAGATTTCGAGCTTGATTATTGCGAATCAGCCGGCGAAGAAATAGGCTGCTGCTTTGGATGCAATGCAAAAACGCCCTCCCGGTTGGGAGGGCGTTTGTTGTTTGAGGCGTTTTCGTCTTACGCGTTATCTGTGCCGCAAAACGGACGAGCGCATATCCTGAACGGTATAGCCGAGAGGGACTTCGAAAAGATGAGCATCGGGTTGGCCCAGGGAGAGATTCGAAAGCCGGATGACCTGCTTTCCCTCTATTGGGTCGGTACGGCTCACCAGAAGGTTGGTCTGCAGTTCGTTGGAGTACCAGAATTCGTTCACCGAGACGAGAGGACGCTCATTTCCCTTTACACCTTGGTTAACCGTGACGGTCTCGCGAGTGCCGCTTACGCTCAGGCCCTCTATTGAATCCGACCCCAGACTTTCGCGGGCAAGTGTTTTTGTCCCATTGTCATAGGGGCCAGCCTGCTGGGTTTCAAAGAATGTGTGTGGCAAATAATCGGTCACGACGCATTTCATGGAATGCGTGGAACAAATGATTTGGTAACGGGAACGCGGATCATAAATATGAATCTCATAAAGCGGGGATTTCTCGCCTGAATTTGCAGGGACAAATGTGTGATTCTCGCGATAGACGCGGCCCACGCTGTCGCGCGCCAGCATAGCATCCAGATGAGTCGTGACCGTGCTGCCGTCTTCCAGGGTTTTGGTCCAGTCGGTACTGGTCCTGGCTGAAAAAGGTTTGTCGGGAATATTGAGCACCACCACTCCTGAGACGTGAGTGGTGGCCCGCCGTCGGGACCGCGGTAAGGCTCCTGCGCGGCAAGTGCGCATAATGAAAGAGCCCATGCCAAAAGAAAACAAAGGGTCTTTCGTCTCATTTGCCTTTCCCATTTCAAAGTTGAAACTTGACGTCATTATAAAAGCTATTTCGTAGATGCGGTGTGGGCGAGGTGGTCATGATTCAAAATCGCGTTGAAGACCAAGGCGTAGGAGCCGATGGTTTCGCCGCGGTAGATGGGGTTGTTGGCGAAGAGGAGCACGTTGCCTTCGCCCAGGTGCGCGTCGACGACGATGGCGTGTTCGGCGATGGAGCCGCCCTTATCGAGCAGGCCGGAGACTAGCAGGGATTTGCCGTCAGAGAAGCGCAGGATGACGTCAGGCCGGTATTGCGCGGGGATGACGGAGACGTTGTTGCGCATCTGCTCTTCATTGAGTTTGCGAGGCTGCCAGGGCTGCTGCTTTTCTAGCGCTTCGGCGGCGGTGAGGGTGCGGCCCTGCGGTTGGTCGTCTTCTTCGGTGGTTCCGCGGCCGGTGGGGCGCTGGGAATAGGGGTCCATGAGGATGCGGCCACCGCCGCGACCGACGGTGTTCGAAACATTGAAGGCCATGCCGTTGGCGCTCATGACGGCGAGGTTATCGCCGTAGCCGAAGGCAACCGGGCTGTCATGTGAGACGAAGACGGAGTTGAGGACGGTGCCGACGACGCGGGCGTCTGCGGAGGGTGCCACAGAGACGCCGGGTGCGAGGCCCATGTCGATGGCGAAGGCAGATGTGTCTTCGCAGGTGACGAGCAGGCCGCCTTTTTCGATGAAGGACTTGAGGTGCGCGAGGCCGTCATAGCCGAGGCCGGGGCGGGTGTCTTCCGTCGAGTCGAAGCCGGGGGCGACCAGGTTGGGTGTGAGGTCGGATTTTTGCCATGGCAGAGGGTTGCTCCACATCGGCATGCCATTGATGATGTCCGAGGACGCGGCGCGCCCGACCGGGGCGAAGATGATGACGTCGTATTTGGAGCGCAGGTCGTCGGTTTTGGCGGCGGTCTGGGTGGAGATGTATTCGAAGGGGACGCCGGCGGAGTCAAAGGCGAAGCGCCACCAACCTTCTGTCTGCGTGGCGAGCCAGGTGTGCATGACGGCGATGCGCGGGGCAGTGACGGGATGCGTCGGAACGCTGGGCGCGACGCTGAGGGTGGTTGCGTTGAGGGCCAGCGATTTGAGGGCGTCGGCGAGCTGTTTGGAGTCTGCGCCGGAGATGAGGAGCGAACCGGCAGGGAGATTGTCGGCGGCTTTTTCGGTGACTTCGACCTTTGCGTCCTTGAGCTTATAGAGGAGCGCGAGGAGCGTGGTCTGGCCGTGGTTGGCTACTGCGGTGATGGAACCTGAGCCGGAGACCGTGCCAGCGAGCGAGGCTGGATCATCGACGGGCTTCATTGCGGCTTTGAGGATGGCGGGATCCGTGATGCGCGTGGTCTTGACGTTGAAGAGCGCCGGGAAGCTCCAGCCGGTGTCGTCGTAGGGATGCTTTTGCGGGTCGTCGGGGGCCCAGAACTGCTTGTCGAGAAGAGCATCGGCGGCGCGCGCGAAGGGTTGGTCCATACGGACAACGATGCTGCCGGCGGGGAAGTTGGTGTCGGCGGGCTTATCTCCACGCTTGGCTCCGGCTACGGGTACGGTGACGGCGGAGGTGAGCTGCGAGATTTCGATGTGCTGGAGCTTGAGGACGGTGGCGAGGCTGACGAGGCGGTTGGAGCTGGCTTCGTCGCCGGAGATAACGTAGGCGGATGGGCCTTCGAGTGCGGGCTTCTCGATTGAGTGCTTGCTCTTGAGGTAGTAGTTCTCAAGGAAGTGGCGCGTGTTGTGGGAGAAGTAGGAGATCGTCGTCAGGAGCGCGGATTCTTCGTAATTATTGTTATCTCGCTGGGACCAGGTGACGATGGGCAGAGGCGGGTTCTGGCGATACCAGGTGCGGGAGTATTCCTCTGGCGTGAGAATGCGCTTTTCGGTGTCCGCGCCGCCGTTGCCGAAGGTTTCATAGAGACGGCTGATGCCGTTGTGCATGGCGGCGAGGAACATGAGATAGCCGGGCGACCAGGTGTCGAAATCGCCGTGGGTGAAGACACCGGGCATGCCGAGTGCCTGCATCTGGGCGATGTTGTTCCAGCCGAGTTCCTGCCATTCATTTGTGAGCATGGGGTCGACCCAGGCGTTGTAGGGGCCGTCGCCGACGGTGTTGTCGTAGAGGAAGGGGACGGATTCGTGCAGGTCATGGAGGACCTGGGCGTGCCAATCGATGTAGGTGTCGAGGACGTTGCGCGTGAGGTTGAGGGTCATGCCCATGGCGTCACGGTTGTTGTCATGCGCGACGTAGTGGCCCCAGTAGAGCAGGCGCGGGAAGGTCTTGTCCGGATTGGCCTTGTGCCAGCGGTAGATGTCCACCTGACGATCGCGGCCGTCGACTTCAACGACGGGCGTGATGAGGACGATCATGTGCGAGCGGATGTACTTGATGTAGGGGGAGTCGTCGACGGCGAGGCGGTAGGCGAGCTCCATGAGCGCGGTGGGCGCGCCGGTCTCCGGCGAGTGGATGGTGCCGGTGATGTAGTAGACCGGGACCGAGGCGTCGATGAGGGACTTGGCCTTGGCGTCGTCGAAGTTGATCTTACGGGGGTCGCCGAGCTGGGCGAGACGCGCCTTGTTTTCGGCGGCGTGGGCCAGGATTTCAGGATCGGCGATGGCGGCGGCGATCATCTCACGGCCTTCTTCGGAGTGGCCGATGGTGTAGACCTTGACGCGCGGGCTGGAGGTCTCAAGCAGGCGGAAGTATTTGTAGACATCCTCTGCGTAAGGCAGGAAATTAGGCGCGCCGGAGACGTCGCCGAGGACCTTGGCTGGCGTGGGAACGGTCTTCGAGGCGGGCAGATAGTCCACGAGCGGCGAAAGGAAGCTGGGCGCCGTGGTGTACTGCTTGATTTTGGCGGTGTAGTCGTCGTCGATGGGCTGCTTGGGGTCACGGGCGTAGTCAGCGCTGAGTGCGGCGTTGGGCGACTGAGCTTGATTGGTCCGGGGTGCGGCGAGGGATGCGGCACAAAGGATGAGCGGAAGGACAGACTTCAGCGATTTCATAGGCCTCAAAAGAAGGAGCTTGCAAAGTGGAATGTTTTCGTGAAGTACAACAATGCCACGGCGAGGCGGGGTTTGCAATGAAGAAGATATGAGGAATGGAGGGTTATTGCGTCCAGTCTTCTAGCTGGAGGCCCTGGACGCGGTGGAACTCGCGGGTGTTGGCGGTGACGAGAGTCATCTGGCGGGCTAGGGCCTGACCGGCGATCAGGGTGTCATATTCGCCGATGCGGGTGCCTTTACGTTCCAGTTCTGCGCGGATCTGGGCTGCGGCGAGGGCATCTTCATTGGAGAAGTTCAACACCTCGATGTCTTCTGCAATGAAGGAACGCAACTTCCGACTGTTGCGGTTCTGCTGGCTGCTCTTCTCCACTCCATACCAAAGCTCATGCATGCAGATGGACGACGTTGCGAGCGGTATGCCAGCCAGGACGGCGTGAGCATAGAGAGAACGGACCTTTTCGGAATTCCCATTCATGAGCGCGATGCAGACGTTGGTGTCGAGGAGAAAGCTCACTCGAAATACTCGCGGATAGGAGCGAGATTCTGCTTGCGGCCTTCCGGAAAGATTGGATCGCCGCCTAAGGCGTCAAGCCGTACGAACCAGGCTTCAATGCTCTCTTTCGTTCTGGGATGTTCTTCGACGGGTTCGATGAGGACTCCCTTGCCCACGCGGGAGATGCGGACATGGTCGCCTTCGAAGCGAAACTCCTTGGGCAGGCGGACAGCCTGACTGCGGCCATTCCAGAAGAGCTTGGCGTCGGTGTGCTTGGGAGCGGCTGGTTTTGGGCTCATGTAGCCTCCCGTAAATGATATATACCTAAAGTATATATCATTTACGGCACATAATTCGATGGCGGGGCGAAAAATCTATCTATGTTGAAGCTATTCAGCTCAACACTCTCAACGATCAGCGGGCCTAGCATGAGAGCATGGTGGGCATGGCCTTCATCTTGTTGAGCGGAAGCTGGATGCTGATATTCCTAGTGCTTGGAATGTATGCTCTCATCTTGTGTGCGCCAATAGTTCTAATCGTCTGGTTTGTTAAAAGGTTCAAGGCTCGTTAGATATCGATCGCGATTGCAAACTCCACACAACTTAGCCGTCACGCTAGTTGCATTCCTGGTTCCGGTTCTGTATTATCAATAGATGTGTCCGGGGTGTTTCTTCGGACAGTCAATTTCACTACGGCATTTGGGCTTCTAGTTGTTGAGACAACGGAAGTTGTCTCCGGCGAAGTTCCCTGAAAAGGGCTGGCAGATGCGGTGGGAGACGAGGGAAGAATGGCAAAGAAAGCCAGCAAGAATATTGCGAAGTCGCGTGCTGCTGTAACGGCCGATGTCTACGCGCTGCCGGATGCGGTCAGCCTCCTGCAGAAAGTCAAGTTTGCAAAGTTTGATGAGACGGTGCAGGTTTCGCTGCGCCTGGGTGTGGATACGCGCCATGCGGACCAGATGGTTCGTGGCACTGTGGTTCTGCCTCATGGCCTCGGCAAGACCAAGACCGTTGCTGTGATCGCCACCGGCGACCGCCAGAGGGAAGCGCAGGAAGCAGGCGCGGATTTTGTGGGCGGCGAGGAGATGGTAGAGAAGATCCAGAAGGAAAACTGGACCGATTTTGATGCGCTGATCGCCACGCCGGACATGATGAAGGTGGTCGGTCGGCTGGGTAAGGTGCTCGGTCCCAAGGGCCTGATGCCGAATCCGAAGACGGGCACGGTGACCACGGATGTGGCCGCGGCTGTCAAGGAGATCAAGGCCGGTAAGGTGGAGTTCCGCGCGGACAAGACCAGCCTGGTGCATGTTGCGGTGGGCAAGCTGAGCTTCTCTGCTGAAAAGCTGGTGGACAACGCCAACACGGTGGTTGCGGCTGTGGTTCGCGCCAAGCCTTCAGCGGCCAAGGGCAAGTACATCAAGAGCCTGACGTTGAGCTCGACGATGGGCCCCGGCGTTCCGCTGGATACGGCTACGGCTGAGGCGTCTGGCAAGCACTAAGGCAGAGATCAGGGGTCAGAGATCAGGGATCAGGGATCAGTTGGTTGATCACCTCGTTTACTTTGTGCTCTGATTCGACGGTTTAAGAACGGGATTTGCAAGAGCGCCAAGATGGCGCAGCAGGAACAGGACAAGTTGGTGGGATTAGTTTGCTGATCCCTGATCTCTGACCCCTGATCCCTGTCGAGCGGAGCGAGACATATGGCAATTTCGAAGGCGAAAAAGGCGGCAAAGGTTAAGATTCTGACCAAGGAGTTGGAGTCTTCGACGACCGCGATCATTGGCACCTTTGCCAAGCTGACAGTGGCGCAGGATTTCGAGCTGCGCAAGGTGGTGCGCGAAGCGGGCGGCAAGTACCGCGTGCTGAAGAACAAGCTGGCTCCAATTGCCGGCAAGGGCACCAAGGTTGAGGACGCGCTGAAGGGTCTGAAGGGCGTGAGCGCCGTGGCGTTCACCTCGGGCGATCCGGTGGCGCTGGCCAAGGGTTTCGCAAAGTGGGTCGGCAACAACGCAGAGTTCCAGTTCAAGCTGGGCATTGTGGATGGCGAGCTGCTCACGGTGGAAGAAGTGAAGGCTCTGGCGACTATGCCGGGCAAGGAAGAGATCTTCTCGAAGCTGCTGTACCTGATCAATGCTCCGGCGCAGCGGTTGGCCACGGTGATCAATGCCACCGGGCGCGACCTGGCGGTAGTTTTGAACCAGGGCGTGGAGAAGGAAAAGTTTCAGGCGGCATAGCTGCCGCCAGTTATTAGCTTGTAGCTCGTTTGCGGGAGCACCGGCAAAGTCGGTTCTGCGAAGACAAAGCTAAAAGCTGGTGGCTAGAAGCTGAAAGCTGTTTTTAAGGGTTTAGGCAGGAAGACATTCAGAAGGGGCGCTTGTCTGGCGCATCGGAACTCTTCTGAATTGAGCTTGCTGCCGGGGAAAGACAAAATCAAAGGTTGGAGAAGAGAAAATGGCGATTCGTCCAGAGTTAATTGAAGAGATTGTCAGCCTGAGCCTGCTGGATGCGGCGGCTCTTGTGAAGGAGCTTGAAGAGAAGCTCGGCGTTTCGGCGGCAGCAGCGGCCCCTGTGGTTGTGGCTGGCGGCGCAGCGGCTGGCGCAGCTCCGGTGGTTGAAGAGAAGACTGAGTTCCAGGTCATTCTCAAGGATGCCGGCGCGAACAAGATCAACACCATCAAGGCCGTTCGTGAAGTTACTTCGCTCGGTCTGAAGGAAGCCAAGGACCTGGTCGATGGCGCGCCGAAGGCACTGAAGGAGAGCGCGACCAAGGATGAGGCTGAGGCCATCAAGAAGAAGTTTGAAGGCGTGGCCACGGTCGAGATCAAGTAGTTCTCGATCCCTCGAAAGTTGCAAGCCCGGAAAAGACGCGCTACAATCATGATTGCGCGTCTTTCCGTTCCTTTTCAGGATTTTTCCCGAAATCGAACGGAACCGGGCGCTGTTTTTTCGAGGTGGTTTGCGGGTTTTGAGCGGATTTCCGTTGTCGTAGGACGTGCCAAGCGTTTCCGGCGGCGGGATAAAGCGGAAGATTCAAGCGCTTTGCGGGCAATGGTTTAGCTGATAATTGCCAGGCGAAGCGCCGACGGGTCGGCGGCGAAGCGAAGCGGGTTTTTGAACAGGCGGAAGCGGGTATTTTGAGAATTCGAATGGGAGCATAGGCAACGAGCCGCGCTCGTGAGGCATCGCGTCCTCACGGGCTTTTCGTGTCTCTCATCTCTGTGGGTTGCTAAAATCCACCCCCGACGCTCTTTTAAGATGAGCGTTCCCTTCTTCCGGATGTGCGCAGTCTAGCGCACCTGTCAAATGCCCGGCAATGGCCGGCTGTGAATTTTCCGCTCCTCCATGCCCGTATTGGCACTTGGCGAGGATGCCCCGGCGTGTTTGGCCGGGGGTGAGCAGGATTGGGCCGAATCCCAGCAGTGAGCTGGCTTGGATTTTGGCCTGGATGGCAGCAACGATACGAATTTGCTGGTTCGCGATGAGACTCACGCGGCCGGCCCGGATGAAACATCAGGCCAAGCCCAGGTCAGGCGTTTCGCTCCGGCAATGACAAGAGCCTCATGGAGTGACTTCATGCCAAACGAGAAGCGCGCGATTCGCAGCCGGCTCGATTTTTCCAAGATTCCCACTGCAACCCAGATTCCTAACCTGATTGAAGTGCAGCGCCGTTCCTATGAGCGGTTCCTGCAGATGGACAAGCTGCCGAACGAGCGCGATGACTCGGGTCTGCAGTCTGTGTTTACGTCGGTCTTTCCGATCACCGATTTCCGCGGCATCTCGCAGCTTGATTTCGTGGATTTCTCGATCGGCAACTGGGAGTGCAAGTGCGGCCACCTGAAGGGCCTGCATCACCTGCGTACCGCCTGCTCGAACTGCGGCAACATGGTTATCACCGATCCGTTCCACTCCGGCGATGTGCTGTGTACCAAGTGCGGTCACTACAACAAGAACACGCCGGACTTTTGCAACAAGTGCGGCGACCCGGTGAGCCTGCAGTTGAAGTACGACCAGCAGGAGTGCGAAGAGCGCGGCATGACGTTTTCCGCGCCGCTGAAGGTCACGGTTCGCCTGACCATCTATGACAAGGACCCGGAGACGGGGACCAAAACGATCCGCGACATCAAGGAGCAGGAAGTTTTCTTCGGCGATATTCCGTTGATGACGCCGAACGGCACCTTTATCGTGAACGGCACGGAGCGCGTGATTGTTTCACAGCTGCACCGCTCGCCGGGCGTCTTCTTTGAAACGGCGAACAACCGTACCTACTTCCTGGGCAAGATCATTCCTTACCGCGGATCGTGGGTGGAGTTTGAGTTCGACCAGAAGAGCACGCTGTATGTCCGCATTGATCGCAAGCGCAAGTTCCTGGGCACGATCTTCCTGCGCGCGCTGGGTCTGAAGAGCGATGAAGATATTCTGAAGACCTTCTACACGGTCGACAGGATGACGATTGCCGACGGCAAGATCTTCTGGACAGTGAAGCCGGAAGGCGCAACGCATCTGACGGGCGCCAAGCCCGCGCACGCCGTTCTGCACAAGGGCGAAGAGATTGCTCACTCGGGCCGCAAGGTGACGGCGCATACCCTGAAGGCGATTCGTGCGGCCGGTATTGAGAAGGTTGAGATTGAGCAGGCGGAGCTCGATGGCACGCTGACGGCTGCCGACGTTGTCGATACGACGACGGGTGAGGTTGTTGTTGAAGCTAACGTGGAGTTGACTGCTGACCGCCTGCACAAGATTATGTCGAGCGGCGCGGCGAGCTTCGAGGTCTTCTTCCCCGAGCGCGACGATGTAGGCAACATCATTACGAACACGCTGCGGCGCGATGCGATTCGCAAGCCGGAAGAGGCGCTGATCGAGATCTACCGCAAGCTGCGTCCGGGCGACCCGCCGACGCTGGATACGGCGACTGCGCTCTTTGAGGGCATGTTCTTCGATCCGCGCAAGTACGACTTCTCGCGCGTGGGCCGTTTGAAGTTCAACATCAAGCTCCACGAGAACCAGGAGTACACGCCGCTCGATCACCGGACACTGACGGCGGATGACTTCTATTCGACGATCCGCTACCTGTTGAAGCTGCGCAAGAACATCGGCATCGTGGACGACATCGATCACCTGGGCAACCGCCGCGTAAGAGCGGTGGGCGAGCTGATGGAGAATCAGTTCCGCATTGGCCTGGTGCGCATGGAGCGCGCGATCAAGGAAAAGATGAGCGTGTATCAGGAATTGAATACGGCAATGCCGCATGACCTGATCAACGCGAAGCCTGTGATGGCGGCGATCCGAGAATTCTTTGGTTCTTCGCAGCTTTCGCAGTTCATGGACCAGACCAATCCGCTTTCCGAGATCACGCACAAGCGGCGTCTGTCGGCACTTGGACCGGGCGGTCTGAGCCGCGAGCGCGCGGGCTTTGAAGTTCGCGACGTTCACCCGACGCACTATGGCCGCATCTGCCCGATCGAGACGCCGGAAGGTCCGAACATCGGCCTGATCAGCTCGCTGAGCTGCTTTGCGCGGATCAACGAGTACGGCTTCATCGAGTCGCCTTACCGCAAGGTGAAGGACGGCATGATCCTGGACTACGTTGAAATCGTCAATGCGGGCGAGAGCGGACTGCGCGTCGGCGATCACATCGACAAGGAAGAATCGATCAAGCTGGCTGCCAGCCTGAAGAAGGCCAGCAAGCGGACGATCGATACGATTCCGTACAGCTTTTATCTTTCCGCATGGGAAGAGGATAAGCACACCATCGCGCAGGCCAACATTGAGTTCAATGACGAGGGCGTAATCACCGAAGATCTGGTGAACGCGCGCCGCCAGGGGAACTTTGTGCTGGTGAGCAAGGCTGAAGTCGACTACATCGACGTTTCACCGAAGCAGCTTGTTTCGGTTGCGGCATCGCTGGTGCCGTTCCTGGAGCATGACGACGCAAACCGCGCACTGATGGGCGCGAATATGCAGCGCCAGTCGGTGCCGCTGCTGGTGGCCGAGGCTCCGTTTGTCGGAACCGGCATGGAAGGCGTGACGGCGCGCGATTCAGGCGCGGTTGTGCTGGCCAAGCGTAACGGCATTGTTGACTCGGTGGACTCTGAGCGCATCATCGTGCGTGTCGAAGGCGAGCATCATCCCACGCAGCTTTCGCGTGAGGTGGGTTCGGACATTTACACGCTGATCAAGTTCAAGCGTTCGAACCAGAACACGTGCATTAACCAGAAGCCCGTGGTGCGCGAAGGTGATCGCGTGCTGAAGGGTCAGGTGATTGCCGACGGACCTTGCACGGAGCAGGGCGAGCTGGCGCTGGGACGCAACGTTCTTGTGGCGTTCATGCCCTGGCGCGGTTACAACTTTGAGGACGCGATCCTGATCAGCGAAAAGCTGGTGCGCGAGGACTACTACACCTCGGTGCACATCGAAGAGTTCGAGATCGAGGCGCGCGACACGAAGCTGGGACCTGAGGAAATCACGCGCGACATTCCGAACGTGAGCGAGCACTCGCTGCGCGATCTGGATGAGAGCGGCGTGATCCGCATCGGCGCACAGATCAAGCATGGCGACATTCTGGTGGGCAAGGTTACGCCGAAGGGCGAAACGCAGCTGACGCCGGAAGAGAAGCTGCTGCGCGCGATCTTCGGCGAAAAGGCCGGCGATGTGCGCGATGCTTCACTGACCTGCCCTCCGGGTATCGAGGGAACGGTTGTGGATGTTCGCATCTTCAGCCGCAAGGGCCAGGAGAAGGATGAGCGCGCCAAGCAGATTGAAACGGAGTACGTGTCCAAGCTCGAAAAGAACCTGGGCGACGAAATCCGCATTCTGACGGACGAGCGTTTGAAGCGTCTGGAAGCAATTCTGGGCGAGAAGGTGGTTCTGGCCGACCTGCACGACGAGCGCACCAACAAGCGTTTGTTGACAAAGGACGCGATCCTGGACCGCGAGACGATCGAGCGCATCTCGACGAAGAATCTGAAGCGCATCCGCTATGCCGATAAGGACCCGCGGGTAAACGAGCAGATCGACGAGATCGAAGAGATGACCTCGCGCCAGATTGAAGTGCTGCGCAAGATCACGAACGAGAAGATTTCGAAGCTGGCGAAGGGCGATGAGCTCCCGCCGGGGGTGATCAAGCTTGTGAAGGTCTACGTTGCAATGAAGCGCAAGCTGAGCGTGGGCGACAAGATGGCAGGCCGTCACGGCAACAAGGGCGTGATTGCGCGCATTCTTCCGGAGGAAGATATGCCGTACCTGCCCGATGGCACTCCGGTGGAGATTGTGCTGAATCCGCTGGGCGTTCCTTCCCGTATGAACGTGGGTCAGATTCTGGAGACGCACCTTGGTTGGGCTGCTGCAGGGCTGGGCAAGAAGATTGCCGCGCTGCTGAAGCAGAACAGCGATGCGAATTTCATTCGCGAAGAGGTGAAGAAGGAGTTTGCAGGCACGGCGACGCTGCGGCAGCTGCTTGAGCTCGACGACGAGATGCTGCTTCGCGTTGTGGCTGGTATGGAGAAGGGCATCTGGTTCGGCACGAACGTGTTCGACGGCGCGCAGGAAAGCGAAATCAAGGCGCTGCTGACGGCTGCGGGTCTTCCGACCTCCGGCAAGACGGCACTCTTTGACGGCATGACTGGCGACGAGTTTGAACAGCCGGTGACGGTGGGCTACATCTACATGCTCAAGCTCTCGCACCTGGTGGACGACAAGATCCACGCTCGTTCGATCGGACCGTACTCGCTGATTACGCAGCAGCCTCTGGGCGGCAAGGCGCAGTTCGGCGGACAGCGCTTCGGCGAAATGGAAGTGTGGGCGCTCGAAGCATACGGCGCTGCATACATCCTGCAGGAACTGCTGACGGCGAAGTCGGATGACGTGTATGGCCGTACGAAGATTTACGAGGCCATTGTGAAGGGCGAAGCGGCGATTGAGCCGGGCGTCCCTGAGTCGTTCAACGTGCTGATTCGCGAGTTGCAGTCGCTATGCCTGGACGTGGAGCTGATTAAGCGCGCGGACCTTATTCGCAAGGCCCCGGCGCCTGAACTGCCTGCGGTTGCTGACTAACTGATTGGTATCCCACCCTGGCCGCAAGAACAAAAACGCGGCGAGGGTGGGGCACCCTGAAGTCGTTGAGTTTTCGGGTTCTTCTTAAAGCGGTGAAACAAGCCGCTTTCCCGGGAGAGAAGAACCTTTAAAAAAGTCCCGGGAGTTGCCGCGGCAGAGCAAAAACACGCCTGCCAGGGAGGGTCACCTTGTTCCGATCGAACCCATTTGAGCTCACCAGCCCGATTACCGATTTCGACGCTATCCGCATCATGCTCGCATCGCCGGAGAAGATCCGCAGCTGGTCGCATGGCGAAGTGACGAAGCCGGAAACCATCAACTACCGCACCTTCAAGCCGGAGCGCGATGGCCTGTTCTGCGCGCGCATCTTTGGTCCCGTGACGGACTGGGAGTGCCTGTGCGGCAAATACAAGCGCATGAAGCACCGCGGCGTGATCTGCGACAAGTGCGGCGTGGAAGTGACCGTAAGCAAGGTGCGCCGCGAGCGCATGGGCCACATTGAGCTGGCTTCGCCCTGCTCACATGTGTGGTTCTTCAAGGGCCTGCCTTCGCGCATCGGCCATCTGCTCGATATTTCATTGCGCGACCTCGAAGGCATTCTCTACTTCGAGTCGTATGTTGTTGTCGATCCGGGCGACGCGCCGGTGCGCGAGCGCGAGATCATCAAGGACGAGCTGAAGTTCCGCGAGCTCGATCAGCAGTTCCGTCCCTCGGGCTTCAAGGCCATGATGGGCGCAGAGGCGATCAAGGAGCTTCTAAAGCGCGTGAACGTGGAGGAGCTGGCCGTTGAGCTGCGCGACCGCATGAAGACCGAGACGTCCGCGCAGAAGAAGATCAAGTACGCCAAGCGGCTGAAGGTTGTGGAGGCATTCCGCAAGTCTTCGAACAAGCCGCAGTGGATGATTCTCGATGTGCTGCCGGTTATTCCTCCAGAGCTGCGCCCACTGGTGCCGCTGGATGGCGGCCGCTTTGCCACGTCCGATCTGAACGATCTCTATCGCCGCGTCATCAACCGCAACAACCGGTTGAAGAAGCTGATGGACCTGCACGCGCCTGAAGTGATTGTGCGCAACGAAAAGCGCATGCTGCAGGAAGCTGTGGACGCGCTGTTTGATAACGGCCGCCGTGGCCGCGTGCTGCGTGGCGCAAACAACCGCCCGCTGAAGTCGCTGAGCGATACGCTCAAGGGCAAGCAGGGCCGTTTCCGCCAGAACCTTCTGGGCAAGCGCGTGGACTACTCGGGCCGTTCGGTGATCGTTGTGGGTCCGGAGCTCAAGCTGCACCAGTGCGGTCTGCCGAAGAAGATGGCGCTTGAGCTATTCAAGCCCTTCATCTATCACCGCCTGGAACAGACGGGCCACTGCACCACCATCAAGCAGGCCAAGGAAATGGTGGAGATGCAGGAGCCGGTGGTGTGGGACATCCTTGAAGAAGTCATCAAGGACCACCCGGTACTGCTGAACCGCGCCCCAACCCTGCACCGCCTGGGCATCCAGGCATTTGAACCGGTGCTGGTGGAAGGCAAGGCAATCAAGATTCACCCGCTCGTTTGTACCGCGTTCAACGCGGACTTCGACGGTGACCAGATGGCCGTGCACATTCCGCTGTCGCCTGAGGCGCAGATTGAAGCCAGCGTGCTGATGCTCGCCTCGCACAACATTCTTTCGCCGGCGTCAGGCCAGCCGATTACCGTGCCCACGCAGGACATGGTGCTCGGACTGTACTACCTGACCAAGGAAAAGAAGGGCGGCAAGGGCGAAGGACGCACTTTTGCGAACGTGGAAGAAGTGCTGATGGCGCTTGAAGCGAAGGAGCTGGAGACGCTTTCGCCGATCCGCCTGCGCTACACGGGCAAGGTGCTGGACATGACGACGGCGTACGACGATCAGGATCTGACGCACACCGAGCCCGTCGAGTTCAACAAGGAATATATCTCCACGACCGTGGGCCGCGTGATTCTGAACGACGCGCTGCCGCCGGGAATGCCGTTCATCAACGGCCTGCTCAAGAAGAAGGGCATTGGCCAGCTGGTGAACTACTGCAACCAGAACCTCGGACTCGAGGTAACGGTGCAGATGCTGGATCGCATCAAGTCGCTGGGCTTCAATTACGCCACGAAGTCAGGCCTCTCTGTGGGCCTGGACGACATGGTCATCCCGGCGTCGAAGTACACCGTGGTGGATGAGGCCGATCAGAAGGTGATCGAAGTTCAGAAGCAATACCTGGACGGCGCCATCACCAACGGCGAGCGTTCAAACAAGGTCATCCAGATGTGGTCGACTGTCACCGACAAGGTGGCGGACGAGATGTTCAACAACATGAAGCGTGCCGACCAGGAAGGAGCCATGAATCCGATTTACGTCATGGCCGACTCCGGCGCTCGTGGTTCGAAGCAGCAGATTCGTCAGCTCTCGGGCATGCGCGGACTGATGGCCAAGCCTTCGGGCGAGGTTATCGAGACGCCAATTACGTCAAACTTCCGTGAAGGCCTGACAGTGCTCGAGTACTTCATCTCGACGCACGGCGCGCGTAAGGGTCTGGCCGATACGGCGCTGAAGACGGCCGACTCGGGCTACCTGACGCGGCGTCTTGTGGACGTGGCGCAGGACGTGATTGTGACCGAGTATGACTGCGGCACGCGCGAAGGCATCGATGTGGGCTCGATTGTTGAGTCCGGTGAAATCATCGAGCCGCTGCGCGACCGTATCATCGGCCGCGTCTCACTCGAGAAGATCAAGGACTACGACGGCAACGTGGTGATCGACATCAACGGCGCCATCGATGAGGATTCCGCCTCGGCGATTCAGGGCGCAGGTGTCGAGAAGGTGAAGATCCGCTCAGTGCTGACTTGCGAGTCCAAGCGCGGCGTTTGCGCTCTGTGCTATGGCCGCAACCTCGGCTCAGGCCGCATGGTGGAGCTTGGCGAGACTTGCGGCGTAATCGCGGCGCAGTCGATCGGCGAGCCGGGCACGCAGTTGACCATGCGTACCTTCCACGTGGGCGGTACGGCCAGTCGTGTGCAGGACCGTTCACGCCTTGACGCGAAGAACAATGGCAACGTCCGCTTCATCAACCTGAACACGGTTGAGGCTAAGGACGGCGCACTGGTGGCGATGAACCGCTCCGGTTCGATTGCCATCGTGGACGATCGCGGACGCGAGAAGGAGCGCTACCAGGTGGTTTACGGCGCGCGCTTCCTTGTGAAGGACGGGCAGAAGGTTGCACTGGGCCAGCAGTTGGCCGAGTGGGACCCGTACACCTACTCGATCCTGACCGAGATCGGCGGCACGGTAACGTTCAAGGACCTTCAGGAAGGCATCACGCTGAACGAAGAGGTCGATGAAGTTACGGGTCTGTCGCGCTGGGTTGTGGGCGACTCACCGGATGAAAAGCGTCAGCCCTCGTTTGTGGTCAAGGGTGCGAAGGGCACCAAGCGTTATCTGCTGCCGAAGGGCGCGCACCTTATGGTGCAGGATGGCGACGAGATGGGTGCCGGCGACGTGCTTGCGAAGATTCCGAAGGAGTCGACGCGCACCAAGGACATCACGGGCGGTCTGCCGCGCGTGGTCGAGTTGTTCGAAGCCCGCAAGCCGCGCGAAACCGCGATCATCAGCGAGATCGATGGCGTGGTTCGCTTTGGCGAAGTGCAGAAGGGCCAGCGGAAGATTTACGTCACCGCCGACAACGGCGATGAGCGTGAATACTCCGTGCCCCGCAATATCTACGTCAACGTTCAGGAAGGCGAGCGTCTGCGCGCCGGCGACCCGCTGATGGATGGGCCGCTGAACCCGCACGACATTCTCGACGTGCTGGGCGAGCAGGAACTGCAGAAGTACCTGGTGAACGAAATCCAGGAAGTCTACCGTCTGCAGGGCGTGGCTATCAGCGACAAGCACATTGAAGTGATTGTGCGCCAGATGCTGCGCTGGGTCCGCGTGGATGAGGTGGGTGATTCGAACTTCCTGCTTGAGCAGCAGGTGGATCGCTTCCGCTTCAAGGAAGAGAAGGACCGCGTGGAGAAGGAAGGCGGTCGTGCTCCTTCTTCTCACCCGCTGCTGCTGGGCATTACGAAGGCGTCGCTCTCGACGGATTCGTTCATCTCCGCGGCCAGCTTCCAGGAGACAACGCGCGTGCTGACGGAGGCTTCCATCAACGGAGCCATCGATAACCTGCGCGGCCTGAAGGAGAACGTGATCGTGGGACGCTTGATCCCCGCGGGCACGGGCCTGGAGTACTACCGCAACGTGCAGCTTTCGCCTGAGCTTGAAGAGGCGGCGGCTCGCGTACAGCAAGAAGTAACGGCGGAGATCGAAGCCGCGGAGCGCGAACTGGAGCTGATGCGCCAGGAAGGCGAAGCGGAAGAGATGGCGGCAGAGTAAGCGCTGCTCCGATCAACGCAGGAAACTAAAAAGGCCCGGCAGAGATGCCGGGCCTTTTTTATTACAGCAAGTTCTGAAACGCGTAGAGCTTTGAAATGCGTTGAGCAATATTTAGTCCGGATACGACTCGCCGGTGCGGACGATGCGGATCTGATGATCCGTGAAGACGCCGTGGCCGCCGGGCAGCGTGACTTTGGGCATGTGGCACGTGACGCATTTTGTCTTGCTTACCGGGCAGGTCTTTGGCGCTGCAGCAAGGGCTGTTTCTTTTACTTCACCAGCCGCCGCATGTGACCCACCTGTCGCGTGGCAGGCCAGGCATTTCGCATCATAGAACTCGACACTGGTGCTCTCAGGCTGGTGCGGATCATGGCAGGCGACGCAGCTGATTCTGCGATCCGTTCCAAGAAAGCATCTGCTGTTTGCCAGCCTGTAGGGCTGGAAGCGCACATCCGCTTCCCCATGCCAGTGGTTGCGCACGACCGTATCCCATGTGCGATGGCATTGCCCACAAAATTCTGAAGTTTCCTCGGCGTTCATGGTCTTCAATGATCTTGGGCGGCTGGCAAAGTTACCGTGCAGCGCATCCTGCATGTGTTGATCGGAGCCCTGATGGCAGCGTTCGCATCCCAGACCGAGGCTGAGCCGGTCAAGAGTCAGTTTTTCGCCTTCAGTGGCATGTGTGGCGTGGCAATTGAAGCACTGCAATAGCTCCCATTGCGAAACCTTGCGGCCAATAGCGTCAGGGACGCTCTGCGGCTGGAGATTTTCATCGCCGGGCGTAGCGGCCAGGGCCTGTTCCCGGTGGAAGTAGCTCACCGCGCTCTCGTAGAAGGTTCCGTCTTTCTCAAGTACCCAGGTCTGGGAGTGCTGGCCGAAGATCCAGCGAACAGGCAATGTAAGAGAGTCTTTACCGTCTGAAACGGTGTAGGTGCTCTCGGCGCCTTTGGTTTCGATGGCATAGGAGTAAGGGCCCACCTGCGCATGAAGGCTTGGATGGGATTTCAGAACCGGATCAGAGCCCTCTGGCTCAAGTGCATGCTGCATGCCAGCGTGTGAATAGGATGAAACCACTTCCGCATGGCATTGAGCGCAGCCCGCGGCCGGAGTCGTTGCATTTGTGGAACTGGATGTACGCGAACCCGCCATTGCCGTTCCGCTCCAGCGCATGCCGCTCAGCAGCAGGAGCAATGCTGCGATAGCCGCAGTCGCGAGCAATATGCGCAGGCTACTTTTCCAGGCGGAGGCAAGCCATGCGCTCACGATACTCGTCCTCCCTTCGTCCGGTGCGGGAGTAGAGTGCGGCCATCGCCATATGCGCTTCAAGGTTGTTAGAGTCGCGCGACAGCACCTGGTTCAACAGCCCCTCGGCGCGCTTGTCATCGCTTGGTCCAGTTCCGGTTTCAATCAGGCATCTGCCCAGCGCAATCTGGGCCATCTCCAGATCCGGCTTCTGCTCCATGGCTTTCTCTGCTTCTGGCCTGGCCTCGGCAAAGCGTCCGGCAATCATCAATGTGAAGGCCAGCACGGCGCGCGCATAGCCGTTGTCCGGCATGGCTGCTACTTCATTGCGGATGGCGTCGATAGCGAGATTGGAGCGGTCGCGATAGAGCAGCGTTGCGTAGAAGAGATAGAGCTGGGGCGAAGAGGGATATTGCGTAAACAGGGTATTGAACAATCTTCCGGCCCCTTCATTGTCGCCGGAGAGAAAGGTGTAAGTTGCCCTGCCAACATCTTCCAGCATGGGCCGTTGTTGCGCAGGCACCTCGCTCATCAGTATTGCCGTTCTGGTTCCAACCAGCCCCAGGCCCGCCAGGAGATCTGGATTTTCGATGTGGCGATCGGCAAAAAACTGGTACTGCTTCATCGCGTCATCAAAGCGTCCGGCGCGCGTAAGCAGTTGAGCATAGTGGAAGCGAATGATCTGCTCGTTGTGCGGATCGTTGGCAGCGCCATGCAAGACAGCCTGCTCTAGATCACGCAGCGCGTCGTCATAAGCGCTGGATTCAAACTCGCTCAATCCCCGCAAAGCCATGACTGGCGGCACGCCGGGCTGAAGCTTGAGAAAGCTGGTGAAGGCCGCAGTCGCATTTGCAAATTGATCGGATTCGTAATTGAGTAACCCGAGATAAAACCAGCCCTCTGCCCAATCCGCTTTCTGCTGCACGGCCTGATGATAAAGACTGATCGCAGCGGGCAGATTTCCGGAGTTGCGAGCAGCGGTAGCGCGCTGCGGCAGATCATCTACCGATGCAGCGCCCTGCGCGCTCAGGCGCAGCGGACTGATGAAGATCAGCGTGCAGAACAAAGAGAGCGCAAAAAGTCTGACGCAAAGATGGAATGACCGTGAACCGCCCTTGGAGCGAATGGATACACTAATGGCGTGAAGGGCAATGGGGGATTCGTCAGTCATGTTCGTCCGTACTCGAAGATCTGCGAACAGGCGAGTCTTTTTTATAGAGACGAAACATCCCTGAGAACGGTTGCATATCGATGCCACAATACGATTCAATAAGCGTAAACTGCGAAATCTCCAGTAATAGTGCGGCTTTCGTAAAACCTATAAGCATTCGCTTCGTCTAATAAAATTACCCTCGTGCAATACTTAGAGTTAAGACGAAGTTTCAGAAGATGAACGAGGCGATCTCTTCTTTGAATCTTGAAAAGAGGAATCAGAAGCTCTTACATATCTTTGCTTTTTCGAATTTGATACGCCCAGGCACTGACCAATCTTGACGTAGCTCTGCTCTAATAGCGGGTTTGGGTTTAGAACCCATGCGAGACCATCTTTCAGAATCGTGTTTCAGGATTGGAGCAGGTTTATATGTCCGGCAGCGGTGAAAACATCTTAAAGACTCCAACATTTGCTTATGGCAGCCCGCAGGCCGCGCCTGTCCGCAAGATTCGCGTGCTTGGCGTTCCGTTAGATATGGGCGCCAGCCGCCGCGGAGTGGATATGGGGCCATCCGCCATGCGTGTGGCGGGTCTTGAGGCACGGCTTGAAGCACTTGGACATCAGGTTACGGATGGCGGCAACATTCGTGTGGAGATTGCTGAGACGCAGGCGCTGGGCAGCAAGAGCGCGCGATATCTGAAGCAGATTGCGGAGACCTGCGAGCGCACGGCGGAAGCTGTGGTGAAGGCACTGGAGGACGGTGTGACTCCGCTTGTGCTGGGAGGAGACCACTCGCTTGCAGCGGGCTCCGTATCAGGCGTTGCGGAGTTCTATCGCAGGCAGAAGCAGAAGATCGGCGTGATCTGGATCGATGCGCACTCAGACATCAACACGCCTGAGTCTTCGCCGTCCGGCAATGTTCACGGCATGCCGCTGGCTGCGCTGCTTGGGTTAGGGCCGGAGCGGTTGGCGAATCTTTTTGGATACAGTCCCAAGATTGCTCCGCAGAATACAGTCCTTATTGGCGTGCGCGACATTGACGCGGCGGAACGGGAAAACCTTCTCCGCGCGGGTGTAACGGAGATTTATACGATGCGCGACATTGACGAGCGCGGCATGCGCGTTGTGATGGAAAAGGCTTTGCGCGCGGCAAGCAAGGGAACGGCGGGGTATCACGTGTCGCTCGACATGGACTGGATTGATCCGGAAGATGCGCCGGGTGTGGGCACGCCGGTGCGCGGCGGCGCTACCTATCGCGAGGCGCACCTTGCGATGGAGATCGTCGCCGACGACGGCAAGATGCTCAGCATGGAAATCGTTGAGGTGAATCCGGTGATTGATGAACATAACCGTACCGCAGACCTCGCGGTGGAACTGGCTTGCTCGGCGTTTGGGAAGAAGATACTGTGAGCAGCTGATCCGAATTCACTGCACGATGGCAATCAGTACCAGAACCATTGCTGTGATTAACGCCAAGATGCGAAAACGGTGCAGGCTATCCCATTTATGATGTTCGCTCCGGGCACTATCGGATGACGAAGAAGCTTCTGTCCGCGCGAGCCGGTTGTTGATGGGCACCAGAAAAAGCAGGGTGAGAATGATCACCAGCACCCATAAGCCGCTGGCAATGGCGAGCAGGAATATATTGTGCTGATGCCAGCGGAAGAATGTCTCGACCAGTAGAAGCAAAAGTCCGAGCGCATACCAAAATGGCATCACGAAGCCAAGCTTCTTTGCGAACAGCCGGATCGTCTGCATTTGAGCGCCGCTCTCAAGCTTCCACAGCACAGGATTGATAAACGCAGAGACGGCAAATTCCACGCCGACCATCAGGCCAATGCAAACGATCGTTGTGACGTCCAGGATCAACATCCGCCTGTTTCCTCTAAAGAGTCAGATGCGGGGACAAAAAGACTGCCGCAAATAAATTTGCCGGCGAAATGTGTGTTTGTCAGGTACATGCTTGTTTGCTGTTGCCTTGTGAGCGACGATTCCCGCTCTAAACTGAAAGCTGCCGCCGGCAATGTGCGGCATAAAGGAAGTTGCTAGAGCGAATGGCGAAGAAACTGCGGGTTGGAGTGGTGTTTGGCGGGCGGAGCGGGGAGCATGAGGTTTCGCTGCTCTCGGCGGCGTCGATTTTGAAGGCGATTGACCGCAAGAAGTTTGACGTGGTGCCGATTGGCATTACCAAAGAGGGCCGCTGGTTGACGGCGGGCGAGGCGGACAATCTGCTCGCGGGGAACGGTGAAACGGCGAAGCAGTTGCGTGCTGGTGATCCTCATGCTACGCCGGGGGCGAAGATGCTGAACCAGGGAGTTCCGACGCTGCTGTCTCCGGAGCCAGCTGCACTGGCTGCAACGGACACGAAGAACCAGTTGCTGGATGTGATTTTCCCTGTGCTGCATGGGACCTTTGGCGAGGATGGCACGATCCAGGGGCTGTTTGAGTTGGCCGGGATAGCGTATGTCGGTTCAGGCGTCCTGGGCTCGTCAGCAGGCATGGACAAGGATGTGATGAAGAAGCTCTTTGCCCAGGCCCGGCTGCCGATTGTGAAGCATGTGACGCTTCTGCGGCATGAGTGGGAGACAGCGCCACGCAAGGCGGTCCAGAAGATCGAGGCAGCGCTGAAGTATCCCGTCTTCGTGAAGCCAGCGAACCTGGGTTCGAGCGTAGGCATCAGCAAGGCGCATGACCGCAAAGAGCTTGGGCCGGCGCTGGACGAGGCGGCGAAGTATGACCGCAAGCTGGTGATTGAGCAGGGCGTAGGCGGCAAGGGCGGCGTGAAGGCGCGCGAACTCGAAGTAGCCGTGCTGGGCAACGATGATCCGAAGGCGAGCGTGGTGGGCGAGATCATTCCCGGCAAGGAGTTTTACGACTACGAGGCGAAGTATCTCTCGGAGGGGTCGGTGCCGGTGATTCCGGCAAAGCTGACCGCGGCGGAGACAAAGCAGATACGCGCGATGGCGGTGGAAGCGTTCCGCGCGTGCGATTTAGCCGGCCTCGCGCGCGTGGACTTTCTGATGGAGCCCGATGGAAAGCGGCGAATTTACCTTAACGAGGTGAATACGCTCCCTGGGTTTACGCAGATCAGTATGTACCCCAAGCTGTGGGAAGCGACAGGCGTGAAGTATCGCGACCTGATTACGCGACTGATTGAGCTGGCGGTGGAGAGGCAGAAGGAGAAGGAGAGGAATTCGTATTCGAGGGAATAAGGACGACCACCCAGCGAGTAAAGATCGCAGGGGACCCCGGATTGACGAAGGATGAGGGAACAGATGACGCGCCGCCGGTGTCTAAACTGGAAGCGGGAATGCTTTTAGTCCCCTAGGCCCGATAGTCCCTTAGTCTCTGCTTTTGATAGGAGCTCTTCATGACCCTGCTCGATGCGCCGAAGTACGATGAGGCGAAGGCGCGGCGGAATCAAACGATTCTCTGGTCCGGCGTGGTGTCGTTTTTTCTGCTGGTGATTGTGTATTGGTTAGTTGCGGCGCGTCCGGTGGATTGGCCCTGGAACTGGCAGAATCATCTCTTTGGGCGATCATCGGCCAATCGCTTTCTTGAAGCTGTCGAGAAGAACGATCTGGAAACCGCGTACGGCGTCTGGACGCACGACAAAAATTGGAAGCAGCATCTGGACAAGCACACGACCTACCCGTTTCCACGCTTTCAGGACGACTGGAGCCAGACGAGCCCGGACAATGAATACGGCGTGATTCAGTCGCACAGAATTGCAGCGGCTCGGATGTATGGGAATCAACTGCTGATGGCGATTCTGATCAATGGACGCAAAAGCAAGGCGCTGAGCCTGGACTGGGACCCGCATGATGGCACACTCAGTTTTGCGCCGCCGGATATAGAGATCAATCCGGAATCGTATAAGTAAAACAGGGACAAGGGACTGAGGGAAAAGGGACAAGGGTTATAAAAAAGCAAAGACTATAAGTATCCCACCCTGGCACAAAATATGCGCCAGGAACGGGAGACTCTGGTTACTTCAGCTCAGACAAAGTCTTTTCCAGGCTTGCGGCATCTTCCACATTGAGCGCTTTCTGATCCGGCGCTATCTGTTTCATCAAGCCGGTGAGGACCTTGCCGGGGCCTGCTTCCACAAATGTATTTGCGCCGGCGGCGACAAGAGCACTGACGCAATCCACCCACCTTACTGCTCCAGTCACCTGCTGAATGAGGGCGTTACGGGCTTCTTCGGCCGTGGTGACGAGCTTGCCTGTCACATTCGAGGCAACAGGGATTGCCGGATTTGAGAGCGCGATGCCACCAAGCACGCGGGCGACTTCTTCCTGTGCGGGCTGCATAAGTACGCAGTGGAAGGGCGCGCTGACAGGGAGCATCACGGCGCGGCGTGCGCCTTTGGCTTTGGCAATCTCGGAGGCTTTTTCGACAGCGGCCTTTGCGCCGGAGATCACGGTCTGCGATGGCGAATTGAGATTGGCGGCGGCGACAGGTTCGCCGGTTTCGGCGGCTGCTTCGACGCAGGCTTCCGCTACCAGAGCGGGATCCAGCATAAGGATAGCTGCCATGGCGCCAACGCCTGCCGGGACGGCCTGCTGCATGGCGCGGCCGCGGGCCTTGACGGCGCGAACAGCATCAGCAAAGGACAACGTGCCGGCGGCAATGTGCGCGGACCATTCTCCGAGTGAGTGCCCGGCGGCGAGAGCGGGCTGAATGCCATGCTGAATCAGGACGCGCCAGGCTGCCACGGAGACAGTAAGTATTGCAGGCTGCGTGTTTTCCGTCAGGCGAAGGTCTTCTTCCGGGCCCTCAAAACAGACTTTGGAAATAGCGAAGCCAAGGGCTTCGTCTGCCTCAGCAAATGTGGCGGCGGCAACCGGAAAGCGGTCTGCCAGTTCGCGGCCCATACCTACGGTTTGTGAGCCCTGTCCGGGGAAGAGAAAAGCTATTTTCGTGTTCATAGCATCTTAATAGATTGTATTTGCTACAACCGGCCCCGGGGCGAACGGGCTTGTTTAGATGTAGAACTCCTAATTCAATTACGAGACACGGGTTATATCCAGAAGGAAGACAAAAAATTGAACGTTAAGTACTTATTTTCCATGAGATTTTCTTTCGGCGTGGGCCGTTTATTGCAGACTGCTCTTTGCGCGACTCCCCTTGTGGCGGCATCCGGAGTTTCGGGTCAGCTTCCGGATGCTCCTGCGCCTGTTCGGCAACAGGAAATGGTGGAGCGGACGCATGGAGGGGGTGGTGGCGACACAGATCACAAGCCGCTCTTCAGTGTCATACCGGATCTTGGCACGGCGTCCATCGATGATCAGTTGCCGCCACAGACGGCCTCAGAAAAGTTCATGGTTCCCACGCGGAACACGCTGAGCGTATTGGCCATAGTAAAGCCGGCAGTTGCCGGAGGCTTCAAAGAGGTAACAAACAGGGATCCGCAGCTTGGGCATACTGCCGATGACTTTGGCCGGTACTACTGGCGCACGGCGGTGGATGAGGTATCGGAGAATTACCTGGTGGAGGGCGTGTTTCCGGTACTGATGCATCAGGACTCGCGGTATTACGCAATGCGAGAGGGAAAGTTCTGGCATCGCACAGGATATGCGCTGAGCCGCGCCTTTGTAATACGGAGTGATTCGGGCAGGGAAGTCTTCAATAGCTCTGAGATGATGGGTGCGGCATCGGCGGCGGGGCTGGCGAATCTGTACTATCCGAGCCAGCAGACCGGACCTGGTGTTACGGCCGAGCGATTTGGTCTGAATATCGGCTTTGATGCGCTGACGTATGCGGCCAAGGAGTTCTGGCCGGATGTGAACCGGAAGCTATTCAAGGGAAAGCTGCAACTGGCGAGATAGAGACTTGGGAACCTTCAGCAACACTCAGGGCAGAGACAAGTGCGGCCGGATATGAGCCGCGGAGATCACAGCTACTCTGGCCGGCTCGCGCTAGACTGATTCAGCGTTGCTATCGGCAATCTGAATTGCGCCATGCAAAATGAGCTGGCTCGCCATATCGCTTTCGTTTTACGCTGTTCGGCTGCGGCTACCGGCTCATATATGCTGGCGCAGGCAGTGGGCCTGCCGCATCCTGTATGGGCGGCAATGTCTGGCGTGATCGTCAGCCAGGAAAATCTCACTCAGACGCATAACGCGACTGTGGGCCGGCTCTCTGGGACTGTGATTGGAATAGTGATCGCGGTTGCGGTGGGTCGTCTTCTTGTTCCGCTTCATGCCGGAGTGGCCGTGCAGATGGCGGTTGCCGTTGCGCTGGCGGCTGTGGTGGCGCGCCGCTATCCACTTGTAAGAGTGTGCATGTGGACCTGCCCGATCGTGTTTCTTTCGGACCAGGCGATGCCGCTGCTGATGGTGGGTTTTTATCGGGGTGCGGAGGTGCTGCTGGGCGGGCTGATCGGCGCGGCGCTGCACTGGATTTCGGAGAGAATCATCGCTATCATGGCGCCCGCACCGCTGATAGCGCCGGAGAAGCCGCCTGTGGCTATGAACCTGGAAGATTGAGGCGCACAGGGCGCGGGCCGGCTCAGTTCCAACGCCCCCGGTTGTTGTGCTCATCATCGTCATCGTCTATCTGACGGCCGCGGCTGTCCAGGCGAACGGTGCGGCCCTGCTTCTTCATGTAGACCTCAAACTTGCGTCCGGCGCGGCGGCGCTTCCAGCGGTAATAGTTGTTGCGCAGGGCGTACCAGCGCTCGCTGAAGGAAAAACCGATGCCGCGCTTTGAGCTTTGCAAGCCGGCGCGAGCGGGAGCAAGACGAATGTAAAGCAGCGCGGCCAGCGCTCCGCCAATCTGGGCGAAGGCGATGAGCCTGTTCTGGCCGAAGAGCGTGGCGAAGGTGATGAGCGCGTAAATGGCGGCCAGGTACTTGGCTTTGATGCCGATCACGAAGAACATGAGGAACTGAACGTCGCCGAAGAGAACGCCGATGGCGATGAGCATTCCGAAAACTGCGCCCATGCAGCCGGCGAGCGGCGCTTCAGGTAGATCGAATCCGAACCTGCCCGCTGCGAACTCCAGAAGAATGGCGGCGGCGGCGGTGCCAAGAACGCTCCAAATGTAGAGGCCGGTGACAAAGCGCGAACCACGATGGCTCTCAAGAAAGCTGGCGAGAAACCAAAGCGAAAGCAGCTCCAGGAGCGTATTGAGCAGCGCTGGGTGAACGAGACTGTAGGTGAATGGCTGCCAGAACCTGCCACTGAGAAAATCTGTCGGGGTAAGCGCCAGATGCAGGACGATTGCATTCCCGTAGTGCGCCAGATTCAGGATGAGCAGCGCGAAGAAGGCGGCAAGATTGATGAGGACGAGGCGACGCGTAGCTCCGCTGAAGTCGGGAAAGGCGAGAGGTAGTTGGCCCATGCGAGGCATCGTTTGCAGGTTCCAGTTTACAGGCCCGGGGGGCGGATGACAGCGGCTGAGGCAATCCTCCGCTGTCATCCGTAATGAATTGTCCCGCTATGGAACAACTACCAGGCTGCGGTGGCCGGCGGCATCGACGGCGCGGACGCCGAAGATGACGTTGTCCTTGGAGACGGGGACAGTGATCGTAATGGGGCCTGGCTCGATGGTGGCTGGTACAGGCACTCGCTGCGCATATTGCCAGTAGAAAGAAGTGGTTTCGCGCCAAAGCAACTCGTAGTAGTCCACGGTACCGGGTGAAGGATCCCACTTGAGCGTGGTGCCGTTTTCGAGCTTCTGAGTATCCAAAGTGATTTTGGCCGGCGCGCCGGGGGATGAGGCCAGCGTGGCGAGCGTAGCGGCGTTGAGGCGCGCAACTCGCGCCACATAATTGGTGTCTACGAACTGCAGCAGGTCGCCTTTGATGGGCGTATCGCTGAGCACAACATTCTGGTGCTGATGGTTGTAGTCTTCGCGCCATTCAGTAAAGCGAACAGCGGCAAAGCCCTGCTGATTGAAGGAAGAGTGATCACCGCCGCGAAGATAGCGATCCGGGCGCGCGACGAGGAAAGGAGCAAAAGCATCTGTACCGGAGGCCGGCAAGTAAGCCCGGGCGATATCCGCAATAGCGCGGGCAAGCTGCCGGCTGGGCGAGTCACTCTCCCCGCCAATGGCGCGGATGCGGCGAGCCTGCTCCGGCGTAGCTGCCACGGGAACTCCTTCAGAGAAGACGCGGACGCGATCCTTCATCTGGAGCGTGTCGCCGGGTGTAGTGTTGCCGCCCACGATGTCGTTGTTGAGGACGGCGTCAAGTTTTCCATTTTCGCCCTGCCAGCCCTCGTCTTTCATGAGCTTGGCCAGATGCGCGGAGCCGAAAAGGCCCTGTTCTTCGCCGGGAACGGTGAGAAAGATGATGGTGCCAGGAAAGCGGAGCTTGGAGAGCGCACGGGCGGACTCGATGGAGACAGATGAGCCGGAGGCATCGTCATTTGCGCCTGGCGCGTCGCCGGAAGTGTCACCCCAGTTCTTGAAGGAATTAGAGTTCATGGAGTCGTAATGACCTGTCACCAGGACGATGTGTTTGGCGAGTACAGGATCTGTTCCACGAAGAATGGCGTAGATATTGGTCAGCTGCGTCGGCTTGACGATGCGGCTGCGAGGGCCGGAGTCCGGCTCCTGGATGAAGATGTCGCGCTTGACCTCAAGACAGTTGCCGCACGCGGTGGAAATACGCGTGAACTCGTCGAAGATCCAGTCAGCGGCGGCCTGCACACCCTTGCCGGCGGGCAGAGTAGAGTCATTGACGGAGGCGGTGTTACGCGTGCCGAAACCAACTAGAGTTTCAATCGTCTGATGAATTCGAGCAGCGTCAATGGAAGAGATGGCGCGGGCGATGGCCGGATCGGCCACGGGCGCGGGAACAGGCGCGGCGTTGAGCGTATAGTCGGGCTGCTGGGCAATGGTGTTTGGAGCGGATGCGAAAGCTGTAACGAGCGCGGAGGCAAGAAGAAGGAGCGAGGGTTTCATGAACAGGTCTCCGGATGGCATGATAGGGAGAGCAAATGCACAGATTTTGACGTCCGAGCCTCTTGACCTGACGGGGTGGTCCGTCTAAAACTAGCCAAGCGTACCAAGCTATCTCCGGCATCTTGGAAGAGGCCGAAAGTCCAATAGCATGGAGATAACTTCAAAAGCAGTATCGCCATCGTACAGGACGGCGAAGAAATTTTCATTGGGAAGGATGAGGAGGCTGCCATGACCAGCTGCCCTGAGTGTGATAACGAACTGGACCTTGAACTCGACGAGATCGCGGAGGGCGATGTGGTTGCCTGCGATGAGTGCGGTTCGGAGTTTGAAATAGTAGCCGTGGAACCGCTGGAGCTTGCACCCGTGGGCGACGAGCTTGACGAGGACGAGGACGAGTACTCCGACGAAGAGGAAGAGGAAGACGAAGAATGAGGAGTGGAGTACGACTTGCGGTACGAGGGCTTTGCTTCGGCATGCTCCTTGGCTTGGTTGCGCTGGCGCCTGATACAGGACTGAGCGGGCGAGGCCTGACCGCATACGCGCAGACGAACTATGGCCAGCGCGTGGTGAATGGCGTGGTGCTGAGCGCGGATGGTGTCGTGCTGACCAGCGCCACGGTATTTCTGCAGAATACGAAAAACAAGTCGATCCGCAGTTATACAACCGCGGCCGATGGGCATTTCCGCTTTGCGCAGGTGAATATGTCAGAGGATTTCGATCTATGGGCGGAAAAGGACAGCAAGAAAAGCCCTTCCAAGACGATCAGCTCATGGGATTCCCGCAAGGACGTGTCAGTGGAGCTGCGAATCAAGTAGCGCCACCCGATAGTGAAGACAAGGCAATTTTTGTTCAGTCATACTGGCGGGCCGGAACGATTGTTCCGGCCTGTTCACTTTTTGTGCAGAGGTTTGCCGCGCGCATTTGAGCGCACTCGAATTTTTCCCTTAACAACTTTCAACGGCATGCGATACAGTGCTTGCCATGCCGATCCAGCAAGAACGGAAACGCTCTCTTTGGGCCGCCTTATGCCTTGTTCTCTCCACTGCGCTCCCCGCGCTAACACAGCAAAGCCAGCAACCGCCGCCGCTGGCGGATGCCGGTCCGGTTCTCCATATCAGCACGCGTGAAGCGGTGCTGGATGTGATCGTGCGCGCCAAGGACCGCACTGCCGTTGCGGATCTGGCGGAGAGCGACTTCCAGACATTTGACGTTCCCAAGCACGGAGACAAGACTCCGCGCCGCATTTTGTCCGTGCGCGTGATTGATCCGAACAAGGATGCAAGCCGCTCAGGCGCCAATGAAAATGGCTTCCATGTCAGCTCTGGAGCTGTGTGTGCGCTGCAGGCCACCACGCATTACCAGATTGCGATCCAGGCCGCGCCAGAGCCGGGATATCACTAGGTGCCGGTAAAGACCATGCGGCCCGGCGTGACCCTTTCCTATCGGCGGCGGTACTACGTGGGGTTGGCGCCGGATCAGGCCAAGCCAGCCGATCGCAAGGCCGCTACCGAGGATGTTGCGCTGGGCGAAGCCGCATGCTGGCCTCAACCTTTCCGGCCACGCTTGCGGTTTCCGCTCATGCTCTGGCAGCGCCGGGCGGCAAGGCCACGCGGTACATCGTGGTTGTAAAACCGGAGTCGCTTGCAGACATTGGCCTTGATGACACCAACCGGCATGTGCAGCTCGATTTCGGCTTGTGTACTTTTGACTCCAGGGGCGGCCTGCTGCAGTATCTGCATTCGGCCTCAGACCGACAATTGACGGCTGAAGACGCGCAGCGCGCCCAGACGCGCGGCCTGCCGAACCTGCTGGAGGTTCCGGGCGATCAGCCGCCGGCCATGGCGCGGCTGGTGGTGCGCGATCGCACAACGGGAAGCATGGGCATTGTGGATGTATCGCGTCCCGTCTCACTGGACAACGCTGCAAAGGAACTGATGGCTCCCAACGGCAACGCCCGCGTGTTTGGCGTGATTACGCCGCATGAGAATGCCTTCTGCGGCGATGTGTATGAGCTATCGACCGGCATATCCATGCTGCCTGATTTCTGGAATATCGAGCCGGTCGGGTCCATCTACACTGACAAGCTGGAGGTGTGGGATCAGGATATCTACGGAACGGAAGGCATTCCCGGAGCTACACACTCCAATCTGTACTTCGGCGTGGATTATTTCGGCGAGTTCTATGTGAGCAAGCCGGGCGAATATGCCTTTGATCTGCAGGCCGACGACGGGGCCAAGCTCGAGATCGACAATCAGCAATTGATCGACGACGATGGCCTTCACCCAGTGCAGGCCAAGTCAGCGCATGTGAATCTGGCGGTGGGCAAGCATACGATTCATGTGCCGTATTTTCAGGGAACGCCGACGCGGCTGGCTCTGGTGCTACAGGTGAAGCCGCCGGGCGGCTCTATGCACGTGTTTAATATGCAGGAGTTTGCGCCGCCAAAAGCGACGCCGTAAGAACATGACTAAAGTCCTGTGCCGCTGTGTCGATAACGGACATGGAGGGACTTTATGGCTGGTATTTCATTGACCTCAACAACTGCGTCCACTGTGAATGAGCTGATGTCGAACGCTGCATTTTCAACAACCGTGAACGGCAAAACCTACAGCGGGCAGGTGACCTACTCCGATGGCGAATATGTGGCCAGCGCCTCCGGAGTGAGCGGCGCGGAGGCCACGGGTTCCAGCGCCCAGGACGCGGAGAACAATCTTTCGGTACGAATCGATCAAGTTGTCTAGGCTCTTCTAACCTGGCATAAAAGCCCGCGCACTGGAGTTCCAGTGCGCGGGCTTTTGCATCCTTGGTTTTGCTTCAGGCGTCGAGTTTCTTTGTGACCAACTCGTTGAGCAGCGCCGGATTTGCTTGTCCTTTTGAGGCCTTCATTACCTGGCCGACGAAGAATCCCGCAACCGTTTTTTTGCCGCCCTTGTACTGCTCCACCTGCTTCGGATTCGCGGCGATGACCTCGTCGATGAGCTTTTCAATCGCAGCCGTGTCGGTAATCTGCTGCGGCTTCTCGCGCTCGTAAACAACGGGGAAGTCTTCGCGGGTTTCAAAGCTGGTATCGAGAAGCTGTTTGAGCTGTTTGGAGCTGATCTTGCCCTCATCCAAAAGATCGGCGGCAAGCACGATGCCGGTCATGGAGACGGGCGACTGCTCCTGTTCGAGACCCAGCGCCTTCAGGCGCCCGCCCACTTCGCTCAGCAGCACGTTGACCACGCGGCGCGGATTCTTCGCTGTCTTTGCCGCAGCCTCAAAGCGATCGGCAAATTCGCGCGAAGCCGTCAGCGTACGCGCATCCTGTTCGCTCAGGTCATACTCTGAGATCATGCGCGCGCGGCGCGCCTCCGGCAGCTCCGGAAGATCTCTTTCGCGCGCAAGGATCCAGTCCGGCGTAATCGTCAGCGGCGGCAGGTCCGGCTCTGGAAAGTAGCGGTAGTCATGCGCCTGTTCCTTGGAACGCATGGAGTAGGTGCGGCCTTCGCCTGCGTTCCACAGGCGTGTCTCCTGCACCACGCGGCCGCCGGATTCGATGAGCTCAATCTGGCGCTCGATCTCGTACTCCAGCGCAGCGCGAATATAGCGGAAGCTGTTAACGTTCTTCACTTCGGCCTTGGTGCCGAACTTCGGCGCGCCCTTCAGGCGGACGCTCACGTTGGCGTCGCAGCGCAGTGAGCCTTCTTCCATGTTGCAGTCGGAAACGCCGGTATAGAGCAGAATCTCTTTGAGGCGTGTGAGGTACTCGAAGGCCTCATCCGGCGTACGGATATCCGGCTCGGAGACGATCTCGATCAATGGGGTCCCGCAGCGGTTCAGGTCGAGATACGTGCGCGAATTCGAGTCGGCAAAACCATCGTGGATGCTCTTGCCCGCGTCCTCTTCCATGTGCAGGCGCGTGATGCCGATGCGCTTCATGCTGCCGTCTACCGTGGGTACGTCGATATAGCCGTGCTCGGCCAGCGGCTTGTCGAACTGCGAGATCTGATAGCCCTTGGGCAGGTCGGGGTAGAAGTAGTTTTTGCGCGCAAAGATGGAGCGCTCATTCACGGTGCAGTGAATGGCGAGCGCAGCCTGCGTAGCAAACTCTACGGCCTTCTCGTTGAGCACCGGCAGCGCGCCAGGCAGCCCCAGGCAGACCGGGCAGATGTTGGTGTTAGGCTCCGCGCCGAACTTGTTGGCGCAACTGCAAAACGCCTTAGTGTTGGTGAGTAGCTGCACATGGACTTCAAGCCCGATCACGGGCTCATATTTGGCGAGGATTTCAGGAGAGATGCCTGCGGCGAGCATAAGTTAATTTTAGCGCCTGGGCCGACTATTCCGGATGGGAGCGGATGTATTGATTTAACTGCTTCTCGCTCCAGTGCTGGCGAATCTCTCCAGTTGCAGCGTCCACTACATAACCTTCGGTATGGCCCATTTCCTTGCCGCAGTCGGAGGTGTCGTAAACGGAAAACACTAGAACCAACTGACGGGAATCAGGCAACCAGCGGTAGGCTTGCACATTATCTCCGCGTGTTTCGCACCAGTGGCGTGCTTTGAACGCTTCGAACGCCTTAGAGACAGCGGGAAGTTCTGTGACAGTATCGCCGTCAATTCGGAAAGCGCGAACGCAAAAGCCGCCGATTGCTCCTCCATCGCTCCAGGTCACTGCGAAGTGCCGGCTATCGTCCGCCCAGACAACGCTTACACTAGCGGACAATTCCTTGAGAGGAGTTCGTAGTAGTTCTTTGTCGGCGCGACGAAGGACGAAAAGAGCATCAATCTTATCGCTGGTTGCATCGACGGTGTAACTGAGATTTCCTCGCGTAAATGTATGCTCGGCACCCAATGGAAGCCATGTGCAGGTGTGATGCGCACACTGTGCATATCCCGCATCGCTGAAGACTGCAGGTGCGGGAAGTTGAGCGCGGACAGGCAATGCGCCTGATAGCAGAAATACGGCTGCGTGAATGGGCATTGCCCGTGTGTTCATGATGAAGTCAGCTTACTGCTTCGTATCGATCGGATGCTGTGTCTTCTCGAAGAACTCATTCTGCAGCTTCAGGCTATCGGTGTCAGCCTTAATCGCCTTGAGTGCTTCGGCAATCTGCTGCGACCAGAATTTCTGGCCGGCCTCGCCATATTCCTTCGTAGCTGCAGAGCCTTCGCCGGCGTAGTGGTCAGGAAATTTGGCGTACCACCAAATGCCTGTGTACACCGTGTTCGGCAGACCCTTGAGGCGGTTCTGGTCGGCGCCGGACTCCTGCTCGGCGCGGTCCATGTGGACGAGATCGGGCCGCGCGGCAAGCATCGCGGCGGTCTCGGTTTCGCCGGCATGCATGTCGCTCCTGGGGTCGGACTTGTGCTTGGGTCCGCCGGGCGCGTTGCGGCTGGGGATGCCGAAGAGGTAGACAACATAGTCGCGCGGCGTGGCCAGTTGCGCCTGCGCAAACAGCGGCAGAAGGTACTCATTGCCGCCGTGGCCGTTGACGATCAGTACCTTCTTGCAGCCGTTACGCGCCATCTCCTTCACGGTTTCCTGCAGCAGGATAAGCTGCGTGGAAAGGCTGTAGGCCACGGTTCCGGGCTCCTGCTGCGCCTCAAAGATCTGGCCGAAGTAATACTCCGGAAAGACGACGGCATACTCCTGCTTGACCGCGTTCAGCGCGGCAAAGCGCACGTCGAGCAAGTCAGTGCCGAGCGGCAGATGCGGGCCATGCTTTTCAAGAATTCCGAACGGCAGCACGCATGTTCCCTGCGATTGATGAATTGCCGTGACGAAATCGGGCGCAGTCAGCTCTTCCCACTTGGGTGAGAGGGTTTGCGCGTACACAGCGGATGCAGCAGCGAGCAGAGACACAATAAGCGCAAGTCTGCGAAGCATAAGCGAATTCTCCTGTACTTATTCTGAAGGCGTGGGATCTTGCGCAGTAAAGGCCGAGCAGCAGGGCTTCTCGGTGGCGTGCCAATTCATCAGCTCCAGCCGAATGCCGTCCGGATCGTAGAGATTGAACTGACCCTTACCGTCTTTGCCAATCTGCGTATGCGCGTCGGTGCGGACATCCACAAGCCGGCCACCGCTCTTGAGCGTAGCGTAGCCTGTGTCCACGGAATCCTGCCCGATGGAAAGATGATCGAGCACACCGAGCGAGCGCTGCGTAATGTTGGCCGGGATGCCATTGCCGGGACCGCTGCTCAGCATGTATTCCAGCCAGTCGTGCGCATCCGGCACCTGCTGGCTGACCCAGTCAATTTTTTCCGGATTCATGCCGCCGAACCAGTAAGGCTTGAAACCGAGAATCTCGCGGTAGAACGTATCTTCTTTAGCGCGGTCATGAACTGCAAAGCCAAGGTGAATGATGTGGTGGCCGATGGCATTTGGCGCGTCTACCTTCGCCTTCGGGTTCGGCTGCACAAATTCGACCCTGTTGCCTTCGGGATCGAGCACGGCGAACCAGCGGCTGCCGTCGGAGCCTTTGCTCACGGCTGCGGGCACCTTCCAGCCTTTGGCGGCGAGATACTTCCGCATGCCTTCGGCAGATTCGGTGTTGTATGCGGTGTGGTCCAGGCGATTCACGCCCGCATCGGCGGGCAGCGGCAGCACCTCAACGTACTGCGTGTCGGAGAGCGCGTACTTCACGCCCTGCGGATTCTCCGGATCAGGCATTTTTACCGCGCCAATGATGAAGGTGTAGTAGCGTTCCGTGGCTTTCGGGTCCGACGTGTAAACAGCCAGATGGGAGATGCCGGTGATTTTGGGGCGCGCAGGTTGAGCGACGAGCATGGCTGCGGAGCAGGACATTAAAACGGCGACAAAGATTTTGGAGCGCATGGATACCTCGATTTTCTGGACCGCACCACGATAAATCGATTTCTATGAACGGCGCAACGTGAAGCGAACTCAAAATTACGATCGGATTTGCCAAGTTGAAGCCTTACAATTCGCACATGCCCTTGAAAGCCTTTGCCTCCTTTGCTGTTATTGGATTGTTTTCTGGCCTATATGTGCAGGCACAGAGCCCGCTTCCCACCACATCTGCCGCTGACCGCGCCGAGGCGCGCGAAATCTTCAAGCAGCTGATCGAGATCAACACCACGGACACGCCGAAGGGAAGCGTGACCGCCGGGACCACGGCGATGGAGAAGCGCTTTCTGGATGCGGGCTTTGCGCGCGAAGACGTAAAGCTGCTTGGCCCGGCGCCGCACAAGATGAACCTGGTGGTTCGCTATCGCGCCGCAGGCACGCCGGATGCAAAGCCGGTGCTGTTTCTGTGCCACATGGACGTGGTGGAGGCTCTGCCCTCGGACTGGCACACCAATCCCTTCGAGTTTGTGGAGAAAGACGGCTACGTGTACGGCCGCGGCACGCAGGACATGAAAGACAGCGACGCCGCACTGGTGGCCACTTTTTTGCGGCTGCATCGCGAGGGTTACAAACCCAAGCGCGACCTGATTCTGGCGCTGACGGCGGACGAAGAAGGCGGCGAGTACAACGGCGCGCAGTGGCTGGTGCAGCAGCATCGCGATCTGGTGGGTGCGGCCTATGTCATCAATCCGGATTCGGGCGGTGTGGAACTGGAGCACGGCAAGGCGGTGGTAGCCGCCGTGGAAGCAACGGAAAAGGTCTATGCCGACTACCAGATCACGGCGACGAATCGCGGCGGACACAGCAGCCTGCCGCGGCCTGACAACGCAATCTACGAGCTGACGACGGCTCTGAACACGCTTTCCGGCTACAGCTTTCCCTTTGAGTTGAATGAGGTGACGCGCACCTATTTTGCGAGTCTCGAAAAGCAGGAGCCCGAGCAGACCGCGGCAGACATTCACGCCATTCTTGCCACGCCGCCGGACCTGTCTGCTGCGGCGCGGCTGAGCGCGGACCCGAGCATGAATTCGAATTTCCGCACCACCTGCGTGGCCACGCGCCTCTCAGCCGGACACGCCAACAACGCGCTGCCGCAGACGGCGCAGGCCAACGTAAACTGCCGCATCTTTCCGGGCCACTCGCCGGAGGAGATTCGTCAGCAGCTGATTACGCTCTTTGGCGACGAGAAGCTGACGGTGAAATATGTGACGGATTCCGGCCATGTGCTGGAAAAAGCCTCGGACAGAAAGGCAATGGACCCGCCTAAGCCGATTGCAGAGGTCTTCGAGCCGTTGACGCGGCTCACACAGGCCATCTGGCCGGGCGTGCCGATCACGCCGATCATGGAAAACGGCGCGAGCGATTCGATTTACTTCGCCTGGGCGGGTATTCCCTGCTATGGCTACTCGGCGGTCGCACTGGAGCGCGGCGACGAGCGGGCCCACGGACAAGACGAACGCCTGCCAATGGATTCATACTGGAAGTCGCTGGACTTCTTCTATGCGTTTGCAAAGGAAGTGGGCGGGAAGTAAGTTTTGTCTTGGAAATCGGGATATAGCAAAAAATGACGGGCAAGCTGGAACTGATTGTAGGCACCATGCGCAGCAACAAGACGGCGGAACTGCTGCGCCGCGTGGAGATTCGGCGGCAATACGCCAAGCAGCACGTCATGGTGCTCAAGCCCGGCTCTGACACCAAGTCTGCGGCAGGCGTGGTGGAGAGCCGGAACACAAACGGCTGCTCGCGGATGGAGGCAGCGGAGTTTCCCTCGTCGAATCCGTGGTGCCTGCTGGAGACAATTGCGGAAACGGAAAGCAAAATTGGCCAGAAGGTGGATTGCATTGCCATCGACGAAGGCCAGTTTGTGCAGGAGCTGTTTCTCTTCACCAAGCGGCTGCTGGAGCAGGGTTACGACGTGATGGTTTCGGGTCTGGAGTTGGATTTCCGCGGCCTGCCCTTCGGCGAAATGCTGTCGCTCTCCTGGCTGGTGCGCAATTCTGCGGGCAACATCACGGAAATGGTGGCATATTGCCACTGCGGTGCGCGAGCGCTTTACCCGCAGCGGCTGATTGACGGCAAGCCTGCGCCGTATGACAGCCAGGTGATCCTGGCCGGCGATGGCTACGAGCCGCGCTGCGAGGAGCATTTCGTGCTGCCCGGCAGGCCACATTAAGTCGAAAAAGGGCCAACCTGCGGAGAGCCTCTATTTCGATTGTCAGTTCAGTATGGGGCTGTGGTAGGCTTCTGCCCGTCAATCCTGACGAGTCCAGATTGTAGCCAGTTTCTTTGGCGCGCCAGTAAAGGAGAGAGCCTTGGGTTACAAAGACGACTTCTACGTTGCCGCAAACATTATCGGGTACTCCGGGAATATAAATTGGTACCCGACCGTGTATTTTCAAACACCGGTTCTATTTGGCCATATCACGCAGTCGCACGGCTATAGTCAGAATGTAGGGCGGCAAGCGGTGGAAAGCGCGGTAGGTTACACCATTGGCAACCAAAATGTTGGCGGTCAGATGAAGCTTGTGGAAAGCATGAATGGTCGCGTTTTCCATGAAAGCAGGAGCACCCTTACCGCCGTAAATCCGGGTATACTGCCTACTCTGCAGCAAGCGATACAGAATTATCCGGATGAAAAACTAATTTCGGAATTCAGCGAAGAAGTACAGGACACAATTGGCGATTCCGAAAGTGTCAAAGAGAATGCCTTCAAGATGATCATCGACAAGAAATTCGCGCTGAAAAAGACGGGCGTGTAGAAAAGCCTGGCCGAAACCGCGAAGGTCCGGAACAGCGCAGGCGTTTGCAAAGCCCGCTGATAAACTAGCAGAGCATGATTCTCCCCTTCGTCCGCGAAATCTTCGCGGATTTGGAGCACTCGTCCGCATTTGAGCGCGTGCAGAGGCATTTGAGCCTCAGCGCGGGGCGTCGTCGTGTCTCCGGACTTACTGGCACAGCGCGCGCGCTTTACATTCCGCTCATGGCAAAGGCCGCGCGGCAGCCGGTAATCGTCATCGTGCCGGACAACAAAGCTGCCGAGACGTTGGAACCGCTGCTAAAGGCTGGCTGCGAGCTCACGGGAGCCGTCGATCCCAAGCGCGTAGTACGGCTGCCGGCGCACGATGTGCTGCCGTTTGAAAATCTCTCGCCACATCCCGATGTGCAGGAGCAGCGCGCCTCCGCGCTGTGGAAGCTCGCCACCGGAGCTGTCTCCATCCTGATTGTGCCAGTGGAGGCTGCAGCGCTCCGCCTCTTTGACCGCGACTACTACGCAAGCCTTGCCGTGACGCTGCGGCGCGGCGAAGAAATCGATATCGAAGTGCTCACGGCGCACCTGGGTAGCGTGGGTTACACGCAGATGGATCTCGTCGAGATGCCGGGCCAGTTCACGCGGCGCGGCGGCATTCTTGATGTGTACTCGCCGGAGGCGGACAGGCCGATTCGTCTCGAGTTCTTCGGCGATGAAATTGAGACCATCCGCAAATTCGACCCCGAAACGCAGCGCTCGCAATCCGGCCTGGATGAGGCGCTGCTGCTGCCGCTGACAGAGACGCCTGTGACGGAGCGGCTACTGGCCGGCGTGCACGCGCGGCTGAATAAGCAGCGCATCAGCGTTGATGGCCCCGCTGGTTCGGATCAGGATGAGGCAAGCGAAGAGTTCGCCATTGAGGCTGCAACGGCGGGTGGCGTAAGCATCTTTCCGGGTTGGGAATTCTTTGCGCCAGTCTCCGGGGCGGAGAACCATATACTCAAGCTCGCGCCAAAATGCACGCTCTTCGTCGATGAGCCCGGCATGGTGCGCAACCAGATTGACCGCTGGTGGGAGAAGGTCGAACAGCGGCATGAGCGCAGCGGCATCGGCAATCTCATTCGCCCGGAAGACATTTACGTGCGCCCCGAAATTCTGCAGGGATTGTTGCAGGCACACTTCGGTCTGGACCTCGACCAGCTTGGAGCAGTGGACATTCTCGATGAAGACACCACGCTCGGCGAGATTGAGCTGAACACGCGGCCTACGCTGCGTTTTCATGGCTCCATTCCCGCACTCGTGGAGCAGCTTCGCAAGCTGATGGAAGTGCCCACGCGCGTCGTCATCGCCACAGCGCATCAGGGTGACGTGGAGCGCATGGCCACCGTACTGCGCGAATACCAGGTCCCGTATCGGCTTGGCAGCCGTATGGTGCATGCAGGTAGCGACATGGTGCTGGAAGAAGCGAGCTATCTTGCCGACGATCTGCGCGTGCCGGTCATCGTGCGCTCGCCGATTGCCGCTGGCGTAAGCTTCGTCGATGCAAACCTGGTCCTCTTTGGCGCAAACGATCTAAATGACGATGCCGATGTCACAGCGCGGCTGGAGCCGAAGAAATCAAAGACCGCGGCATTTGTCTCGGACTTCCGCGATCTCGCCATGGGCGATTACGTCGTCCATGTGGAGCATGGCATCGCGCAATACCAGGGTCTCAGGGAGATTGTGCAGGACGGCCTGTCCATCGAGTTCATGATTCTGGAATTTGCCGAAGGCGCAAAGCTGTATGTGCCACTGACGCGACTCGATCTCATCCAGAAGTATCGTTCGACGGACGCAGGCCCCGCGCCGATATTGAACAAGCTGGGCTCGCAGCAGTGGGCCAAAACCAAGGCTCGCGTGCGCAAGGCCATGCAGGACATGGCCGACGAATTGCTGAAGCTTTACGCCGAGCGGCATGATGCCAAAGGCACAGCATTCTCGCCGGACAATGAGTTTCAGCGCGAATTTGAAGACGCCTTCGACTACACCGAAACCGACGATCAGCTCACGGCCGTACAGGCCATCAAGCAGGACATGGAATCCACCACGCCCATGGATCGCCTGCTCTGCGGCGACGTAGGCTATGGCAAGACGGAAGTGGCCATGCGCGCAGCCTTCAAGGCCGTGCAGGATGGCAAGCAGGTGGCAGTCCTCACGCCGACAACGGTACTGAGCTTCCAGCATTTTGAGACATTCAAGAAGCGCTTCTCGATGTTCCCCATCAAGATCGAAATGATTTCGCGCTTCCGCACCGCGAAGGAACAGAAGCTGATTGTGGAGCAGGTGGAGACAGGCAAGGTGGACGTGCTGATCGGCACGCACCGGCTACTCTCAAAGGACATTAAGTTTCAGGATCTCGGCCTGCTCATCGTGGATGAAGAGCAGCGCTTCGGCGTGCGCCACAAGGAGCGGCTGAAGCAGCTCAAGAAAGAGATTGATGTGCTGGCCATGAGTGCCACACCCATTCCGCGTACGCTTCACATGTCATTGGTGGGCCTCCGTGACATGAGCGTCATCGAAACGCCGCCGAAAGATCGCATGGCGATTCAGACCGTCGTTGCAAAGTTTGATGAGAAGCTGGTGCGTTCGGCAGTTGAGCTGGAACTGGAGCGCGGCGGACAGATTTACTTTGTGCACAATCGTGTGGAGACCATCTATGAGATTGCAGCGCGAATTCAGGAGCTCGTTCCCGCAGCACGCGTTACGGTTGGCCACGGGCAGATGGGTGAAACCGAGCTCGAAAGGGTGATGCTCGCCTTCATGCATCACGAGTACGATGTGCTGGTGGCCACCACGATCATCGAAAACGGCTTGGATATTCCGCTCGCAAATACGATCCTCATCAACCGCGCGGACCGGCATGGATTGAGCGAGCTCTATCAGTTGCGTGGACGCGTGGGCCGTTCCAACCGCCGCGCCTATGCGTATCTCCTCATTCCGAACGAGAAAGAGCTGACTGAAATTGCGCGTCGCAGGCTGGCTGCCCTCAAGGAATTCAGCGATCTCGGCGCGGGATTCAAGATTGCAGCGCTGGACCTGGAACTTCGCGGTGCGGGCAACATGCTGGGCGGCGAACAGAGCGGCCACATTGAGGCCGTAGGCTTTGAGCTGTACACGTCAATGCTTGAGCAGGCTGTAAAGGAAATGAAGGGCGAGGGCGTTGAAGAGAAGCCAACGACGCAGCTCAATCTCGGCATTGCACTCCGCATCGACGAGAGCTATGTAGAAGAAGAAAATCAGCGGCTGCGGCTCTATAAGAAAATCGCAGGAGCCGAAAGCGAGGCTGCCATTACAGAGCTTCGCGCGGAGATGGAAGATCGCTATGGTCCGCTGCCTGACCCAGCCGTGTACCTGCTTGAAGCAGCGTCACTGCGCCTTGAGTGCGAGCGCATCGGCGTCGCGCAGGTTGACCGCAAGCGCGCTGAGTTACAGATTCGCTTTACGCAGGAGGCTGCGACTGACAACGCCGCAATCGACCCCCAGCGACTGATGCGCCTGGTAGCGCGGAACGCGAAGCGCGGCGCGCAGTTTACTCCGCAGGGCCTGTTGAAGTTTCCGCTTAAGGCCAGCAGGCCAGATGAGGTTCTGTTGGAAATTCGAGATTTGCTAAGCCAGCTGGAGCGCGAGCCTGTTCGGGCATGATAGGAAAATTGAGGAAAGTATGAAATCAACGATCAAGCAGTTTGCAATAGCAGCATGTATGGCCTCGGCGATTGCAACATCGGCTGCTGCAGAGACTGCGCAGCAGCAGTTTCAACGCGCGTCAGATGATTATCTGGACAAGGTCTACTTCCCCTATCAGCCCACGGGTGGAACGCTGTCGGGTTATCACCAGTACGATACGCAGCTCGAGGACTTTTCTCCGAAGACCATCGCTGCCGAGGTAGCGGCCCTCAAGAGCTTTGAAGCGCGCATCGCTGCCATTCCCGCTGCAGGATTAGATCAGGTCTCACGCGGCGACCGCGAGTTGGTGCTGGGCACAATCCGTTCGGAGCTGCTTACGCTTGAAACGATTCGCCCATTGGAGAAAAATCCAGACACATACTCCAGCTCCATCTCCGGTTCCATCTTCTCTTTGATGGAGCGCAAATTTGCTTCGCCCGATGAGCGGCTTCGTTCCGTCATCGCGCGCGAGAAGCTTGCGCTGGGCAGGCTTGATGAGGCACACACAAATCTCAAGAATCCGCCGCGAATCTACACGGAAATTGCGATTGAGCAATTGCCCGGAATTGTGAGCTTCTTTCAGGACGATGTACCGCAGGCCTTTGCCGATGCAAAAGACGCTGCGCTGAAAGCGGAGTTCGCAAAGTCGAACGGCGCAGTGATTGCAGCGCTCAATAGTTATCAGAACTGGCTCAAGACGGATGTGCTTCCGCATTCACAGGGCGACTTCCGCATCGGTGCAGATACATTCCAAAAGAAGCTGGCCTACGACGAGATGGTCGACATTCCGCTCGATAAGCTGCTGGAAATCGGTTGGGCGGATCTAAAGAAGAACCAGCAGCACTTCAACACGCTGGCCAAGGAGCTGGAACCAAACAAAGATCCGCGCGAAGTGCTGGAGGAGCTTGGCTCCAATCACCCCGTACCAGGTAAGCTGCTCGACGCATTCCGCGCAACGTTTGACAGCCTGATCGGCTTCATTCGCACGAATCACATCGTCACGATTCCATCTGACATTCGCCCCATCGTCGAAGAGACGCCGCCCTTCATGCGCGCCACCACCTTTGCCAGCATGGACACGCCGGGCCCATTCGAAGCGCATGCAACCGAAGCGTACTTCAACGTGACGCTGCCTGATCCCGGCATGACGCCGACGCAAGTTGAAAGCTTCATGCATGCCTTCAACATAGGCACAGTGATTTCTACGGCGGTGCACGAAGCGTACCCTGGGCACTACATTCAGTTCCTCTGGGTGCCGCAAGCGCCAAGCCGCGTTCGCAAGCTACTGGGCGCCAGTTCCAACGCGGAAGGATGGGCGCACTATTGCGAGCAGATGATGCTCGACCAAGGCTACGGCCAACCCGGCACAGGAGCGAAGGATGAGCGTGAAGCAAAGTTCCTTCGCCTGGGCCAGCTACAGGATGCACTGCTCAGGAATGCGCGCTTCATAGTAGGCATTCAGATGCACACAGGCAAGATGAGCTTCGACGAGGCTGTTGAGTTCTTCCAGAAGGAAGGCTATCAGTCGAAGGAGTCAGCGCTGGTTGAAACCAAGCGCGGCACCTGTGACGCAACCTATCTTTACTACACGCTCGGCAAGCTGGAGATTCTGAAGCTGCGCGAGGATATGAAGAAGAAGCAGGGCTCAGCGTTTTCGCTCGAAGAATTTCACAACAATTTCCTTCGTCAGGGATTTCCGCCCATCAAGATTGTGCGTGAAGCAATGCTGGGCGATGGATCGCCAGTGCTATGAAACGCAGGCGGCAACGCAATCGAATTTTGCATCTCAACCCATAGAAAACTTAACGATAAGAAAAGTGAGGATTAGAAGATGAGCAAGCAAGTTCGGACGGCTGTTTTTCCCGCCGGTGGCTTGGGCACACGTTTTTTGCCCGCGACAAAAGTAATTCCCAAGGAAATGCTGGCGTTGGTCGACAAGCCGATCATCCAGTACGGCGTAGAAGAAGCGCTTGCTTCAGGCATTGAGCACATCATTTTCATCACGGGGCGCGGCAAGGGCGCCATGGAAGATCACTTCGACATCAGCTATGAACTCGATGCCACGCTTGAGAAGAAGGGCAAGAAGGAGCTGCTTGAGCTCTCGCGCAAGATTTCGTCCATGGCGCGCGTAAGCTATGTGCGGCAGAAGGAACCACTCGGCCTGGGTCACGCCGTGCTCTGCGCCAAGCAGCTTGTAGGCGATGAGCCATTCGCTGTTCTGCTGCCCGACGACGTGATTGACGCCGAACCTCCCTGCATTAAACAAATGATCGGCGTGTATGAGGAGCACGGCGGGTCCGTGCTTGCCACCATGACAATCGACGGCCCCAGCATCAGTGCTTACGGCGTTCTGGCAGGCTCGCAGGACAGCGCCAATCAACGCCTTTACAACTGCACCGGTATGGTGGAGAAGCCGAAGTTTGAAGACGCGCCGTCAAAGCAGGCAATTATCGGCCGCTACATTCTTACTCCCAAAGTCTTCGAGCTGCTCGAAAAGACAACGCCCGGCGCAGGCGGTGAGATTCAGTTGACGGACGGTATTCTGGCGCTGCTCCAGCACGAGAAGGTCTTCGGTTTCACCTTTGAGGGCAAGCGCTTCGATGCGGGCGATAAGTTCGGAATGCTGCAGGCAACAGTGGAGTTCGCACTCAAGCGTCCGGAGTTTGGCGAAAAATTCCGCGAGTATCTCAAAGGACTTCCGCTGTAATCATCCGCATTCGCGCCAAACATGAAGCCGGCACGCATTGTGCCGGCTTCGTTGCTTTTATGCCTTCCACTTGATATTGCAACCAATCGACGGCTTCTGATCCTCCGCCGCAGGCTTACCGGCAAGTACCGCATCCACTGCCGCGCGCAGATCAGCCCCAGTGACAGGAACGCCATTACCGGGGCGGCTTCCATCGAATTGCCCGCGATAAGCAAGCTTCCAGTCCCTGTCAAAAAGGAAAATATCCGGCGTGCAGACAGCGTCATAAGCCTTTGCCACCTCCTGCGTCTCATCCAGGAGATACGGAAAGTTGAAGCCAAAAGTCTCGGCCTGCTGTTTCAGTCCCGCAGCATTGTCTGCCGGATATGCCACAGCATCATTACTGCTGATAGCTACAACAGCAAGCGGCTTACCCGCGTAATCCTTGCCGAACTGCGCAAGTTCCTTCTCAATGTGCTTCACAAACGGGCAATGCGCACAGATGAAGAGCACAAGAAGCGCGTCGCTTCCCTTGAAGTCATCGCGGCGCACAGTCTTACCAGTTACAACATCCGTAAGCGCAAAGTCCGGCGCTATCGTCCCGAGCGTGAGCATGGTGGATTCAGTGCGAGCCATGCGAGTTCTCCTTTGTTTTCAAAATTGAGATGAGGTTAGAAAAGCCCCGGCTGCCTGCCCGGCATCGCGATCCCAAAGTGCTCATAGGCAAGACGCGTTGCCACTCGCCCGCGTGGCGTACGATCCAGAAAACCAATCTGTATCAGGAACGGCTCATAGACTTCCTCAAGCGCGTCTTCTTCTTCAGCCAGCGTGGCGGCCAGCGTGCCCAGCCCCACCGGGCCGCCATCATATTTCTGAATGATGGTCAGCAGCAGCTTGCGGTCAATCTCATCAAAGCCGTGCGCATCTACTTCGAGCATCGTAAGTGCAGCATGTGCCGTGGGCCTATCAATCACGCCTGTGCCGCGCACCTGCGCATAATCGCGCACGCGGCGCAGCAGGCGATTCGCAATACGTGGTGTGCCACGCGAGCGTAGGGCAATCTCTGCGGCGCCATCCGTGTCGATAGGCACGCCGATCACTTCCGCAGAGCGCTCGACAATGATGCGCAGATCATCTTCCGTGTAGAACTCAAGCCGCAGCAGAATCCCAAAACGCGAGCGCAGTGGCGAAGAAATCAGCCCCGGCCGCGTCGTCGCGCCAACAAAGGTGAAGGGCCGAATCTCCATCACATGCGTGCGTGCCGCCGGCCCCTGCCCAATAATGATGTCCAGCTTGTAGTCCTCAAGCGCCGTGTATAGCTTTTCTTCCAGCACCGGCTGCAGGCGGTGAATCTCATCGAGAAACAGCACCTGCCTCTCGCGCAGGTTGGTAAGAATCGCCGTCAGATCGCCCTGAATCTGCAGCGCCGGCCCGGAGGTCTGCTGGAAGCCCACGTCAAGCTCGTTGGCAATAATCGTCGCCAGCGTCGTCTTGCCCAGTCCCGGCGGTCCAAAGAGCAGCACATGGTCCAGCGCTTCGCCACGGGATTTCGCAGCCTCAAGCGCAATGGCAAGCTGTTCCTTGGCCTTCGACTGCCCGATAAACTCGCCCAGCCAGCGCGGCCGCAGCTTCAGCTCAAAATTCTGCTCTTCTTCGGCGCGGGAGGCGCTGACGAGCCGTTCCGGTAAGTTGTCGTGGGCAATGGCCATAGATGGATTCGCAACCGTTGGGGTCAGTGTAGCCGTTGCGGGTGCAATGCGGAAAGGTCGCCTGAAACCCGCCATTTAAACTAAAACTATAGCTAGACTCAGTGATGACACGTCCGTTCGCCCGCCTCCGCCGTTTCCGATTCAATCTCCCGCAGCGCGTCGCCGCTGTGATGCTCGCGCTCTTTCTGGCACAGGGTTTCTGGCTCATGAGCAGGCAAACGCTTACGGACCGCGACTACCAGTACGCGCGCTGTGGCCGCGAAATGTGGGAGAAGCCATCGCCGCTCGCCGGGTATTTCACAAGTTGCGGCAACATCCATGACGGCGTTCTGGCCTATCGCGCAGCCGGCCTGCCGCTCACGCTGAATCTGCTCGCGGAGCGCGGCCTCGATCACTTCCGCAAGCCGGAAGACCGTGTAATCCAGACAGCCCAGACCGAAGGGACTCAACTCAGCACATGGGAGCTGCGGCATCAGATGCCATATGTACTCACTCTGCTGCGGCTGCCGTTTCTCTTTGTCGGCGTAGTTCTGGGCGGTGCGCTATGGTGGGTTACGCGGCGGCTCTACGGCAACTGGGGCGGCTATACCGCACTTGCTCTCTACTGCTTTTCACCTTCAATCATTAAAGCCAGCATTACGCCGGGGCCTGAGATATTGGCAACGCTGGGCGTATACGGCGGCATATACACCTGTATTGGTGTGGCGCATGCCATGCAGGGGCCGCGCAAAAAATGGCGTCCGCGCATTGTGCTGCTCACATGCATCTTTGGTGTGGCAGCAGCCGCGCATATTGCTGCGCTGCCGGTGGTGGCGCTGCTGGGCATGCTGCTCATGCTGTGGATTGCCGAAGGCCGGCGCAGCCAGGCGTTGCCCATCGTGATGATGGCCGCGGTTGGCGCATTGCTGCTGGTGTTTGCGTGCTATGGCTTTTCGCCGGACGCCTTCAGTTATCTCTTCCGTTCAGCATCGGGCTTCATGTGGTTCTCGTTCGACCCCATCCTGCGCTTCTTCACCACATTCAGCAATGCCGGCATCACCATCGCCGCGGCAGCATCGGTAATTTTGTATCTTGTGCTGCGGCGCTCGCGTTACTTCGGCAACACAGCTCCGTTGTTTTGCACCATGGTTTGCTTCATTCTCGTAACCACAGGCGTCCACGCCACACCGTGGTTGTGGGCGGTGCCGTTTCTGCTTACCTTCATCGGTGGCGTCTTTGCGGATGCCTATGAAGGGCCGCGGCCTAAGCTCGCGTTGGCCGCAGGCGGCGCTGTGGTTCTGCTGCAGGCCGTCTTCTGCTTGCTGAGCCTGCCCGGACTGCTATAAACCACCCCAGGGACGAAGACCTGTCCCCGGGGACCCCGCTATAGCGTCTCGTCCTTGGTCTCGCGGATCATGAACAGCCCGATCAGCGTAAGAATCGCAGAGGCCGTCAGGTAATAGCCCACATACTGCAGCCCATAATGCGAGGCCAGCCAGCGAGCAGCATACGGCGCCAGCGATGCGCCAAGGATTCCCGCCGTCGAAAATGCAATCGAGCTGCCGGTGTAGCGTACCGGCGTGGGAAAGAGTTCCGAAACCACCGTGCCCAGCGGTCCATACGTAAGGCCCATCAGCGAAAGGCCTACAAGCAGCAGGACGAGCGGGTGGAGCGTGAACAGAGGCGCCAGCGCAAAGCCAAACACCGCAATCAGCACGGAGATGACAATCATGGTGCGGCGGCGGCCACGCTCCGCAATCCATGCGGCAATCGGAATCGTCAGCAGAAACGCAGCCGTGCCAATGAGCTGATAGACCAGGAACGTGTTGCGGCTGTAATGCAGCTCTGTGGTGCCCCAGTCCAGCGTGAACACGATCATCAGGTAAAACAAAACGAACGTTGACAGGCAGACCAGGATTCCCGCAACAACCTGAAGCGCATGATGACGAAACACCGAGAACAGCGGCACGCTCACTGGATGCATGTGCTTGCGTGCCTCCTCAAAGACCGGCGTTTCGGTAATCTTGAGTCGCACATACAGCCCAAGCAGCACCAGCGCTGCTGAAGCCAGAAACGGCAGCCGCCAACCCCAGCTTAAAAACTGATCGTTGCTCAGCCAATCCGAGAGCAGCAGAAAAATCCCGCCGGAGAGCGCAAATCCAATGGGCGCGCCAAGCTGCGGAAACATGCCGTAAATCGCGCGCCTTGAAGGCGGCGCGTTTTCAACCGCCAGCAGCACCGCTCCGCCCCACTCGCCGCCCAGGCCAATGCCCTGGCCAAAGCGGCACAGCGCCAGCAACATCGGAGCGGCAATCCCAATTGCGGAGTAGCCGGGCAGCACGCCCACCAGAAACGTAGACACGCCCATGGTTGAAAGTGCCAGCACCAGCGTGCGCTTGCGGCCAATGCGATCGCCAAAGTGTCCAAAGAGAGCCGAGCCGATAGGCCGCGCAAAGAACGCCACCGCAAATGTCGCCAGCGAGGCAAGCATGGCCGTCGAAGGATCGGATTTCGGAAAGAACAGGTGCGGAAAGACCAGGATGGAAGCCGTGGCGTAAATGTAAAAGTCGAAAAACTCGACCGCCGTTCCAACCAGGCTGGCAAAGAGAACCTGGGCCGGAGTATTGATGCGCGTTTCTGGTGAATTTCCGGTTGCGATGGGCACGCAAAGATTCTATCGGACCGGTCTGCGCCGAGCGGCCGTAACGAGCAGTGTTCCCTGTCTCCAAAATAAAGAAAAATAAAGGTTTATTCGCATTCGTTTACCTTGCTGAAATCTGCTTTGAACGCGTAAAATAGATGCAGCACTTGCCGCATTTCGGCTCTTTTTTGCCGCACTCGTGCAACGTGCGTAAAAACATTTATGGCAGACGATCAGAACCCGCAGCTTCCCCTCGACGGCGGCACTCCGCCCGGCGGCTCCAACCCGAGTCTCATTCCCATCAATATCGAAGATGAGATGCGCCGCTCCTACCTCGATTACTCAATGTCGGTCATCATCGGGCGCGCCCTTCCGGATGCCCGTGACGGGCTCAAGCCCGTGCATCGCCGCGTTCTCTACACGCTGAGCGAGATGGGCCTGGAGCACAACAAGAAGTACACCAAGTGCGCCAAAGTTGTCGGTCAGGCTATGGGTGTCTACCATCCCCACGGCGACTCCGCCATTTACGACACGCTGGTCCGCATGGCGCAGCCGTTTTCGCTGCGCTATCCGCTTGTCGATGGGCAGGGCAACTTCGGCTCTGTCGACGGCGATCCGCCAGCCGCCATGCGTTACACCGAGTGCCGCATGCAGCGCATTGCCGGCGAGCTGCTTGCTGACATCGATATGGAAACCGTGGACATGGTGCCGAACTACGACGAGTCCACGTTTGAGCCCTCGGTGCTGCCCACGCGCATCCCGAACCTGATCGTCAATGGCTCCAGTGGCATCGCCGTCGGAATGGCGACAAATATTCCACCGCACAACCTCACTGAGATCGTCAATGCGACGATCGATCTTGTGAAAAATCCCAAAGCCGGCCTGGCTGAAGTGCTCATGCATGTGCAGGGGCCTGACTTCCCGACTGGTGGATTCGTCTACGGTCGCAGCGGCATCGCGCAGGCCTACCGCACTGGCCGCGGTCGCTTCATGATGCGCGCTCGCGTGGCCACGGAATTCCTGACCAAGGAAAAACAGGCGATCATCGTCACCGAGATTCCATATCAGGTCAACAAGTCCAAGCTCATCGAGCGCATCGCCGAGCTGGCCAACGAAAAGATCATTGACGAGATCAGCGACGTGCGTGATGAGAGCGATCGCGACGGCATGCGCATCGTCATCGAACTCAAGCGTGGCTCGCAGCCGGAGATCGTGCTGAATCAGCTCTACAAGCACACGCAGATGCAGGAAAGCTTCTCCATGATCTTCCTTGCCGTTCTGCACGGTCAGCCGCGTGAGCTTGGGTTGGACCAGGCAATTCGCGCGTTTATTGATCATCGCGTGGAGGTGGTGCAGCGCCGCACCGTGTATATGCTCCGCAAGGCGCGCGAGCGTGAACACATCCTCGAAGGCTACAAGATCGCGCTCGACAATCTCGACACGGTCATTAAGATCATTCGCGGGTCCGGCTCTCGCGCAGAGGCCCGCGAAAACCTCTACGCCTGGGGCAAAGGCAGTGAGATCGTCATCAACCTTAATCGCGAGCGTCTTTCTCAAGAAGAGAAGGGCCTTACGTTACGCCAGGTTGACGCAGTTCTCGAACTGCAGCTCTATCGCCTCACGCAGCTCTCTGTCGATGAAATCCTCAGTGAGCTCGGCGAGATCCGCAAGAAGATCGCCGAGTACGAATCCATTCTCGCCAGCGACACAAAGCTGCGCGCAGTGATCATTAAGGAACTCGAAGAGGTTCGCGACAAATACGGCGACGCACGCCGCACGCAGATCGTCGATGAGTCCGCCGAACTCCAGCTTGAGGACCTGATTGCAGACGAGCAGGTTGCCGTAACCGTCAGCCATCAGGGTTACCTGAAGCGCACCCCCATCAGCACGTATCGCCAGCAGCGACGCGGCGGCACCGGTCGCATGGGCATGAAGACGCGCGAAGAGGATTTCGTCGCGCAGCTCATCGTGGACTCCACGCACGCGTATCTGCTGTGCTTCACCAACTCGGGCCGCGTCTACTGGCTCAAGATCTACGAGATTCCTGACGTGGGTGCTGCGGGCAAAGGCAAGAGCATGGCGAGTCTGCTGAGCCTGCAGCCCGGCGAAACTGTCCGCGCCATTCTTCCCGTGCGCGATCTCGAAGAAGAAGGCAAGTTCATCTTCTTCGCCACGCAGCAGGGCGTCGTCAAGAAAACGCCGCTCAAGGACTTCTCAAATGTCATGGCGCGCGGCATCATTGCCATCGCCATCGACAAGAACGACGATCTCGTCACCGCTGACATCACCAATGGCAAGCAGAACATCTTCCTCGCCACACGCGAGGGAATGGCCATCCGGTTCCAGGAGGAGTATGACGCCGAGCGCAGCGGTATAGGCCTGCGTCCCATGGGCCGGAATGCCGCCGGTAACAAGGGCATCACCCTCAAGAAGGGCGACTACGTCATCGGCGCTGCCATTACGGACTCGGACGAAACCCGCGATAAGGAACGCGATGAGTGTGCCAAGGAACGGAATCTGACGGACAAGCTCGCCGCCTTACGTAAGGTCTATAGCGACGCGAAGGATGCTCTGCACAAGGCCCGCGAAGACCGGCGCGGCGGAGAATCTGAAGACGAGAAGCTCAAGACCAGCGAAAAGAATGCCGAGAAGGCGGTCGAAGAAGCATGGTCCGCGCTGAAGGAACTCGACACCAAGCTGTGCGTCACGCGGTCGCTCATTCTTTCCGTCACGGAGAACGGCTTCGGCAAGCGCACAGATGTGGATGAGTATCGCCTGACCGCACGCGGCGCACAGGGTGTAAATAACCTGAAAGCCACGCCAAAGGTGGGAAAAACCACTTCCATTCTGTTAGTCAATGAAACCAGCGAGCTGATGGTCATCAGCCAGTGGGGCAAGATCATTCGCCTCGACACCAAGACGGTGCGCGCCGCAGGTCGCGCCACGCAAGGCGTGCGGTTGCTCAACTTGGATGCGGAAGACAAGGTTGCCGCCGCCGTAATCATCCCGCCTGACGAACTAAACGGCAAGGACGACGAGCAGGGCACACTAATCCAATAAAAATTCGCTTCCCGGGTTTCTTTCAGAGAATTCGGGAAGCGGTTTTTTCATCCCCTGTAAGATGATCATGCGTAGAGCGAGGCCACCGGATGCGCATGCAGTTTCACAAACTCTTCCTGCCCCTGTTCCTTTCCGTGCTGGCGTTGCCCGCTACTGCGCAAAAAGATCTCCTAGATAAAGCCAGCATCACCAATTCCTCGGCATCATTCATCGACGTCGCCTCGCGCCGTTCTGCGCTTGCCTCGGCAACGAATCCGCGCGTCATTGCAGCCCTCAAAGACAAGTGGGGCTGCACCCGCTCGGAGCAGCCCGCGCCGCCCACCGGCCGCATGATCATTCCGCATCACTATCTCAGCGGCAGCAATGGGCCCATTAATCCGGAAGAGGCAAAGGCTACCGTCCCATATCAGAAGCTTCAGGATGCAGTGACAGACGGCGCAAGCCGTTATGTGGCTACGGGCGATCATGCTGAAGCCGTTTGCGTCGCCAACCTGCTCGCCCGCTGGGCCGCGGCCAGAACACTGCTCGATTACACCTCGAAGGAAAGCAGTCAGGCATGGTACCAGGTGGAGTGGACGCTCAGCTCCATCTCACTCGCCTATTCCGTCGTGCAATCGGACTCCGCCATCCCTGCGGATCAGCGCAAGCAGATTGTTAACTGGATGCACGATGTGACCATCTACATGTTCGATCAGGGCCCGCGTCCGGATGACCACACGCGCGAGAACAATCACTCCTACTGGCGCGCACTCTGCGCCACATCGGTCGGCGTGCTCGCTTCGGATAACAGTCTCTACCGCCGCGGCCTGGAGCAATATGTGCGCGCTATCGGACAGATGAATCCCGATGGCTCACTGCCGCTCGAAATGGCCCGCCACGAAAATGCGCTGCACTACCAGAGCTTTGCGCTTGAGCCTCTTGCCATGGTAGCCGAGCTTGCCGCGCGCCAAGGCACAGACCTCTATAGCATTCGCTCAAACGGCCACACCATTGCGGATGCCGTCGACTTTCTTGTGCGCGCCTCCGCAAATCCCGACCTCATGAAGCAATACGCATCGGAGCCGCAAAGCTTTTCGCTCTTCTCTGGCAAAAAGCCGCCGGCATGGGTTGAGTTCTGGGCTGCACATCATCCCGGCGAACCTTGGAGCACACTGCTGAATCAGCCCTTATCCGATTCCGTCATCGGCGGCAATGCCACGCTCTATGTAGCGCCCGCGAAGTAGACTACAGCTTACTCAGCTTCGCCTCCAGCCCCGGCACATAGGCCGGCTGCGCGCCGGCCTCCAGCTTCTTCGCTTCATTCAGAGCCGCGGTCCATGCAGTGCGCGCTTCATCTTTCTGCCCGTTTGCATTCGCCGCATCGCCCAGAGCCGCCTGCGCGTCAATGACCGTTGGATCCATCGCCACGCCTTCACGCGCCAGTGTCAGAGCTTCCTGCATCCTGCCCGCCTGCAGTGACAGCAGTGCGAGTTGAGCCCGGCTCAGCGCGGCAGCCTTCTTCATATCAAACGTTCCGCGATAAACAAACACCGCATCATCGATGTACTCCTGCGGCTCAATACCCAGAAAATTTTGATATGGATTCAACGCTCCGGTAGGCCACTCGCAGCCGCTGAGGTCGCCCGCGCTCATCAGCACCGTCCCATGGATCACGGGCGGGGTAGCCTCAGGTCCGCCCCATGCATATGTGCCCTGCCATAAGGTGTCCGTCGTAGGCAGATGATGGCAGCGGATGCCATACGTTGCCGTATCCACCTCCGGATAAGCAAAGTAAGCAAACCAGCACTCCTCATTCGGATGCGCGTCCTGCCACTTTTTCACGGAGATCAACTGCTGCCCCCAATCGACATTCGCATCACTCAACAGATTATGCAGGTTCTTCGGGCCGCCCCATGCTTCATTCGCATACGCAATATCATTTGGAAACACCACAAGCGCGGAAACAACATGCGCCGCAATCAGCACGCCGCAAACCCACGCCCATGCTTTGCTCTTCGCACTCAGCGCCACCACACCAGCACCCGAAAGAATCGCAGCCAGCGCATACAGCGGCAGAATATGCCGCGAGCCAATGTTCATGCCGGAGAGAATCGCCACGGCAAGATACACGATCCAGGGAACCAGAATGTATGTCACCTCGCGTGCCTTGTTCAGCTTTCGCGTAAGAATGGCAAAGAAGCTCAGCAGTACCAGCCCGAGCAGCCCGAGCGTCGTTTTCATCGTAATGACGATAGGGAAGTACCACCACACACCATGGGGAATCTGCTGGCCCAGAATGAATGTGGGATAAAACTGCGCCATGCGCTTCACATCCACCAGGCCCATCAGGTAGCTCTCCGGCAGCAGATGCAGATGCGCAATCGTCATCACGCCTGTCTGTTCAAAGTGGCTCAACGGCATCACGTAATCCGCCAGCGAAGTGGTCAGTGCCATTCCCGCTGGCCGCGCCGCATAGCGGAATCCATAAAACGCCCACAGCACCACCACGCCAATCACAACAACAGCGGCAAATGCTCCGCTCAGCCGCAGAGCCGTGCGCCCGCGCGTGCCCTTGGCCGCAACAAAGACCTCATACGCAATCAGCAGCACCAGCATAGGCGCCAGCAGAATGCCGGAGTGCTTCGTAGCCAGCAGCAGCCCCGCGGCAACGCCCGCAAGCGCCAGCCGCAACAGCGAAGGCTGCTTCACATAGCGATAAAACGCATAGACGCTCAGCAGAAAAAAGAGCGTTACACCCACATCGGTCGTCACCAGTGCGGAGTGGCCAAGAATATTAGGTTCAAACACCACAAGCACCAGTGCAATCAGCGCAGCGCTCGCGCCAAACCACTCACGCGTCGCAAAAAACACAACCAGTGACAGCGCAATCGCCAACAGGCCCGCAGCCATCCTCATCCGAAAGACAAGCCGTTGCCCCGCGCCATCATTACGCGCCAGCCATTCGCGCCCGTCCTGGTACGCCTCAGTCTTGAAGTCGCGATCCTGCCGCACCGTAGGCACCCACATCTTCTCGCCTAGCAGAGGCAATGTGGCCAGCAGCTTCACAAGCGGCGGATGCTCAGGATTCAGCCCATAGTCGCCGGCCTTCCACATCTCGTAACCGGCAAACATGTGGTCGTCCTCGTCCCACGTCAGTGACTCGCGGTGCACAACATAGGCAAACTGGGCCACCTGCACCACAATCAGCAGGGCAACAATAATCCAGATCCAGCGTTTCGAGAGGTTCATCGTACATCCTTCAAAAGAGTCGAAGTGAAACGTTTGAGTGCAGCGAAATTCTACACAGGCTCACAAGAGTCTGGCACGGTCGTCCAAGCTTAAGAAATGTAAGCGGTATGTTATCGGACATAGCCGCATCCGGATAGATACTCTCCCTGAGACCCATGTGTGGCATAAACTGAAGAAGCTCTGGAATCTCCGCACACTTCTATGAAGTTCAGGAATGTGTGCCTCATCTTTACGCTGGCAGTTTTCGCTGCGGCCTCCGCCCTCGCCACTCCGGTCACGCGAGCGCATAAGCGCGCGCCGGCACTCGTGCCGCCTCGTAAGCCGTCTCATGCGGCTCCCACAAAATCCAGCACAAAACCCGCTTCAGCAAAGTCTCGCAGTGCAACCAGCGCCTCGGCAACTTCAACGGCAGGCCGTCACGCAAACACGCGCAGCGCAGCAAGCAACACTCAGAATCGCCCCCAGAATCGTACTATCGCGCGTTCCGCCAGCCGCGCACCTGCGCCTTCCGCAAATGCCCGCTCACAACGCAACGTACGTACTTCGCCACAGCCCCGCTATCTGCCGGCAGTTCGCCGCCGTATTCGGCGCGAACCGGTGCCGCAACCCGAAACAGAGTCCACTCCCGACCCGCACGTAGAGATAGCTTCGCTCAATACGGAAAGCATGACGCTGCCTTCTACGCGCCATGCAGCGTCCAGAGCCGTCTCCATGCCCGCGCCGCTCAAAGGCTCCTTTGAATCCCTGGCGCGCCAGAATGAAAAGACCGAAGAAGACGGTCTTGAACGCATTCTCGACGAACAAGACCTGCAAGACCGCATCGACCACAAGCTGCTGGTACCTGTTCCGGTCTCCGCTTCACTCAGCATCAACAACAATCTTGCCGAGACGCATCGCTACGTGCGGCCCTGGACCGCGACCTTCCTGGGAGATCTATCCAAAGCTCATGCGCAACGCTTTGACGGCCCCATCCAGGTCACCTCCGCCGTGCGTACCGTGGATTACCAGAAGCAGCTGATGCATGTGAACGGCAACGCCACGCAGGCTGAAGGCGACGTTGTCAGCCCGCATCTCACCGGCGCCACCATCGACATCGGCAAGAACACTATGAGCCGCGCCGAGCTGGCCTGGATGAGGAATTTCCTGCTTCCGCTGCAGCTTGACGGCAAGATCGACGTGGAAGAAGAATTCCGCCAGGCCTGCTTCCATATCACCGTTTACAAATCCTACGTGCCGCCGCTGGCGCCGGCCACGTCTGTCGCGTCTGCCCGAAAAGTCCGCAGCAAAGCCAGCGCGCAAGTAGCCTCTACGGACGACCCGCAATAATCTCCCTGCAGCCTCCTCAAGCGGCGCGAAATCATCGCGCCGTATGCCGTTTCACGATACAATCGCGCACAAGTAGCTAGTGCATATTTTTTGTGAGGCATACGATGAGCGATCCGATAGTGCAGCCTGTCTCTGAACTAATTTCCCCGCCCGGCCCCCGTCTTTCACAGATCCAGCGCGTGATCTACACCTTCACCGCGCCGTCCAAAACATTCAATGACATCAAGGCAGGTAACAGGAGCTGGTGGATGCCATGGTTGATCGGCCTGCTGGTCGGATACCTCTTCTTCGCTGCCGTTTACACCAAGATCGGCATGCGGCAGGTGGCGGAGAACTCGATCCACATGAACGCCAAGCAGGAAGCCCGCATGGCGGATATGCCGGCAGACCAGCGCGAGACGAGCATGAAAGTCACCGTCTACATTACGGAGGGCGTCTTCCTCGCAGGTCCGGTGCTCCTGCTCGCCATAGTGGCCATAACATCGCTCGTGCTTATGGGGACGATTAACTTCGTCTTCGGCGGTAAGGCCAGCTACGGCAGTATCTATTGTGTCTCCATGTATGCAAGTTTGATAGGAGTCATCCAGGCGCTCCTGGGAATCATTGTGGTCTTTGCCAGTTCGGCGCCGGAATCATTCAACATCAATAACTTTGCCCCGACCAATATCGCTGCATTCCTCAGTGCTATCGATACAAACAAGGCGCTGTACGCATTGCTCAAATCGCTGGACGTCATCACCATCTGGAATTTGGCGCTGACCAGCATTGGCATTGCGATTGTGGCGGGCGTCAAGAAGACATCTGGCTACATCTCGGTCTTTAGCTGGTGGGCAGTTATGGTGCTTATCGGCATAGGCGTTGCTGTCGCAACAAGCTAAACGAAGTTCACAAACAACAACGGCGCGCATCGTGGGATGCGCGCCGTTGTTGTTTGAGCTGGACGCTAGAGGCTAGAAGCTGAAAGCTGCCTTTACTCCGTCCACCGCCGCATAATCAGCGTCGCATTAATACCGCCAAACCCGAACGAATTCGACAACGCCACATCAAAGCTGTGCGGAATGGCCACATTCGGCACATAATCCAGTACGCACTCCGGGTCCACATTATCCAGGTTGATCGTCGGCGGAAGTATCTGGTTCTGCAGCGCCAGCACGGTGATGCCGGCCTCCAGTCCACCCGCGCCGCCCAGCAGATGGCCCGTCATGGATTTCGTGCCGCTCACCTTCAGCTGCTTTGAAAGCGCACGCTCGCCAAAGACCAGCTCAATCGCCTTCGATTCATTGCCGTCGCCTGCAGGCGTCGAGGTGGCATGCGCGTTCACATAGCCCACTTCATCCGGCGCAATGCCCGCATCCTTCAGCGCGGCCCGCATGCTGCGTTGCGCGCCCGCGCCTTCTGGCGCAATCCCCGTCATGTGGTAGGCATCGGCGCTCATGCCGTAGCCAATCACCTCGGCCAGAATCTTCGCGCCGCGCTTCCTGGCAAACTCCAGCTCTTCCAGAATCACCATGCCCGCGCCTTCGCCAATCACAAAGCCATCGCGATCTTTATCAAATGGCCTGCTGGCCTTCGTCGGCTCGTCATTGCGTGTGGAAAGCGCGCGCATCGCCGCAAATCCACCCACAGACAGCGGTGTGACAGCCGCCTCCGATCCTCCGGCAATCATGGCATCCGCATCGCCATGCAGAATCATCCGCACCGAGTCGCCAATCGAGTTGGCGCTTGTGGCGCAGGCCGTAGCCGTGGCTGAAATCGGTCCCTGCGCACCATAGCGAATGGAAATGAAACCGGCGGCCATATTGACGATAGCCGCGGGAATGAAGAAGGGCGACAGCTTGCGCGGGCCGCCGCTCAGCATGTTCGAGTGCTCGCGCTCAATGATTTCGAAGCCGCCAATACCCGACCCGATAAACACCCCAACGCGCTCGGCATTCTCGGGCGTAATCTGCAGACCGGACTGCGCCATTGCCTCCGCCGTCGCGGCAAAGGCAAAGTGCGTGAATCGCCCCATCTTTCGCGATTCCTTCTTGTCCACAAAATTGAGCGGATCGAAGTTCCGGACCTCGGCGGCAAAGGTGACAGGGAAGCCGGTGGTGTCAAAGCCCTGGATCGGGCCAACGCCGCTTCTTCCCTCAATCAGCCCCTGCCACACTTCGGGCGCGGTGTTGCCCACACCGCAAACCAGCCCAAGGCCGGTAATGACGACTCTTCGGGTCACCGATTACTTGCCTTTCGCTGTCTTTTCGTGCTTCTCGATGTAGTCGATCGCATCCTTGACCGTCTTGATCTTTTCCGCGTCTTCGTCTGGAATCTCCAGGTCGAAGGCCTCTTCGAACTGCATCACAAGCTCAACCACGTCGAGCGAATCCGCGCCCAGGTCTTCCTGAAAGCTGGCGCCGGGCGTCACTTCCGCCTCATCCACCTGCAGCTGCTCAACAATGATCTGTTTTACTTTCTCTTCGACGGCCATGCGTGCTTCTCCTCGTTGAATCTGTTGGAAATCCGGGGAATCGCCCGGGGATAAAAATCCGTTCTCCGCCTGCCTACAATACCCGTCTGCGGCGGGGAATACAACCGGGGCAGATAAAAAAACTCCCACGGTCCCGAAACTCCAAGTCTAACGGTCCGATTCGCAGTGTGTAAAGGCGGGGAACAGGGAATAGAAACAGCTGGAATGCGCAGCCTGGGTGCTCCCCCTTGCGCGCTTTTTGCGAAAAGGAGGGGATAACTGAATTCCATCCAGAATTTCACAGCCAGCAGGCGTAAATTAAGCGAAGAGGAAATCATGCAGGCACTTATTGCGGTCATTGCAGCATTGGCAGGCATCGCTGTTGGCTTCTTGTTGCGGAACGCCTCGGCAAAAAGTGAGAAGGCGCTCATCGAAGCGCTCAACCAGAAGCTGTCAGCAGACGCTGAGACCCTGAAGACGCAGCTCACAGAGGCGCAGGGAAGAGCACAGTCGGCCTCCGCGGATCGCGCGCGCTTTGAGGCCACGGCAGAAGAGCGGCAGAAGACTCTAGACACGCTGGCCCGCGAACGCGAATCGTTACAGGCAGATCTCCAGACACATACCGCGACAGAAAAGCAATCCGCCGCCCGCATCCGCGAGCTTGAAACCTCTCTGGCAAATGAGCAGAAGAACATGGCGGAAAAAGTAGCCCTCCTTGAAACCGCCAAGACCGCGCTCGCCAATCAGTTCGAAGCCCTCGCCGGAAAAATCCTCGACGAAAAATCAAAGACCTTCGCCGACGTCAGCCAGAAGGATCTCAACAACCTCCTCGATCCACTGAAAACTCAAATCAAAGAGTTCCGCGAAAAGGTTGAAGCAGCACAAAAGGATTCCAATACCGGAGTAACCAAGCTCGAAACGCTTATCGGCTCACTCAGCATGCTCAACGTACAGCTTGCAGAAGAAGCAAAGAACCTCACCACCGCGCTACGCGGTTCCACCAAAACGCAGGGCGACTGGGGCGAATTCATCCTCCGCGATCTGCTGGAGAAGGCCGGCCTGCGCGAAGGCGAGCAATACAGCTTTCAGCAGTCGTTCACAGCGGCAGACAGTGAAAACAGCGATCGCACCCGCACCGTGCGTACAGACGTCATCGTGTATCTGCCCGGCAGCCGCCATCTCGTCATCGATTCCAAGGTTTCGCTCACCGCATACACTGACTGCGTCAGCGCCACAGACGATCTCACCCGCTCCGCCGCGCTCAGGCAGCATCTGGCAAGCGTACGCGGCCACATCACAGGCCTTGGCAAAGCCGGCTATCATCGCCTCTCTGGTGTCGAGTCGCCCGATTTTGTCGTGATGTTCATTCCCATCGAGCCGGCCTTTTTGCTCGCGCTCCAGAACGATGAAAATCTCTGGGCTGACGCATACCGGCAGGGAATTCTCCTCGTCGGCCCCACCACGTTGCTCTACGTCATCCGCATCGTCCACGTGCTCTGGCAGCAGGAGCTCCAGGCAAAAAGCGTGCAGGAAGTAATGGATCGCGGCACAGCGCTCTATGAAAAGTTTGTAGGCTTCGTCACGGATATGGAGTCCATCGGCAGAGGCATTCGCTCCGCAGATCAAAGCTACTCGAACGCCATCAAAAAACTCTCTGAAGGCCCCGGCAATCTTGTCCGTCAAGTGGAGATGCTCAAGAAACTCGGCATTCGCAGCACCAAGTCACTGCCCAAGAATCTGCTCGACGCAGCAGAAGCAGACGAGCCCTCACTTGCCCTGGCCGCCAGTGCCGACGATTCCACAACTCAGGATTAGCAATTACATCGTCGGCTTCGGCGCAGGCGCATCCACCTTCACCCGCTTCAGCGTCAACTCGCCCGGCGGAAAGCTTCCATCGCTGGCCTTCGTGCTCAGCTTGATCGTGTCATCCGCATTCACGGTGCCTTCGTTGTTGATCGTCATGTTATTAAAGCTCACATCAAAGCTGAACTTGTCGCCATCCACCTTGCCGTTGTCCAGGTTCAGCGGATCGCCCTGCGGTCCCTGCACGCTTCCTGTCAACTTCGCGCCATCCACTTTAAAGGTGTAGGTCAGCGTAAAGCCGTTGCCATCCGGAGTCGTCAGGTCGCCGGCCCAGGTGCCCGTAATATCGGTCGCGTTGGTCTTCGTCGCAGCAAAGGTACCGCGCGCGGCAACTGCTGCAAGCAGCACCGCGCACACTGAGAAGAGAAGGAAAATACGCTTCATTGTGTTCAGTCTCCAGGGGAAATCCGTGGAGGAATGATACACAACGATCCACACAACACGTCAGCCAATCGAATCCAGCTCCGCCAGCGTCTCCGCCGAAAGCTCCAGCTCCGCAGCCTTCAGATTTTCGCGCAGATGCCCCACTGACGAAGTCCCCGGAATCAGCAGAATATTCGGCGAGCGATGCAGCAGCCACGCCAGCGCCACCTGCATCGGCGTTACGCCAAGTGCCGCCGCAATCTCATCCAGCTTGCCCGACTGCAGCGGCGAAAATCCACCCAGCGGAAAGTACGGCACATACGCTATGCCCTGGCCGGCGAGCGCATCGACAAACGCATCATCCCCGCGCTGTGCCACGTTATAGAAGTTCTGCACGCACACAATCGGCGTAATCTTCTGCGCCTCAGCCACCTGCGCTGCGCTCACCGTGCTCATGCCAATGTGTTTGATCTTGCCCTGCTCCTTCAGCTTCACCAGCGCCGTCAGTGGCTCTTCAAATGGCTCATCCTCCGGCCCCGAAAACCCACCCAGCCGCAGATTCACCACATCCAGCGCATCCAGCCCAAGATTGCGCAGATTGTCATGCACCGCATCCGTCACATCCTGTGCGGATCGTGCATGAGGCCACTCGCCATTCGGCCCACGCTTCGCACCAACCTTGGTCACAATCACCAGCTTCTCCGGATACGGATGCAGCGCCTGCTTGATAATCTGGTTCGTCACATGCGGCCCGTAGAAATCGCTCGTGTCGATATGGTTCACACCGGCCTCAACCGCCTCGCGCAGCACTGCCAGCGCGCCCGGCACATCCTTTGGCGCACCCCACACCAGCTTCGCGCCATCGCGCCCCGCCAGCTGCATCGCGCCATAACCCAGGCGATTCACCGTAAACTCCGTGCCCGGAAACGTAAACGTTCCGCCCAATTTTTCTGATTTCAGATTCGCTTCAGTCATCTCTCTCCTCAAACGCGCGGAAGATTTTCGCCTTCACATCCGCGTACAATCCTTAGATGAAGGAAACTTCAGGTTTGGAGTTCGCATTTGCCAGGCGCAGTCGCACCCTCGCTAACCCCGCGTAAATCGCCCGTCCAGCAGCGTTCTTCCGCCACGGTCGAAGCCATTCTTGAAGCCACCATTCAGCTTTTGCTCAAAGAAGGCAAAGAGCGCCTCACCACCACGCGCGTTGCAGAACGCGCCGGAGCCTCCGTCGGAACCCTCTATCAATACTTCCCCAACAAAAGCGCGCTCCTGCAAGCTACCTTGCGTCAGCACATGGATGAAATTGCGGAAACCATCCGGAAGGTCTGCAGTGAGCAGCGCGGAAAACCCATCGCAAAGATGGTCCCAGCCCTCATCGACGCATTCTTCGCGGCCAAGATGCGCGACCCGAAGGTAAGCGCGGCGCTCTATGCAGTCAGCTCGGATGTTGACGGATGGAGAATAGCGCAACAAACCAGCAAGCGCGCGCTCAAAGAAATCGTCGCGATGCTTGAAACCGCACCTGAGCCGCTGACAAGGGAACCGGAAATGATTGCCTCCATGCTGCAAAGCATGATGACCGGCGTCAGCCGCAAGCTCCTGGAATCTCCCGCGCCGGAAAAACACTTCCCGGCAATGCGGCAGGAGCTGCTCTTCCTCGCAGAAGTCTACGTCCAGGCCTGCTCCGCATCAACAGCGGCCTAGCTCGCCGCAAATCCCTCGCGCAACCGCTTCCACGTAATCTCCAGCGACTCAGGAATCACCCGCGTCTCGCCCGTCACGGTCATGAAATTCGTATCGCCCACCCAGCGTGGCAGCGCGTGCAGATGCAGGTGTCCCGCCACGCCCGCTCCTGCCGCCTCGCCCAGGTTCAGCCCGAAATTCAGCCCATGCGGCCGGTACGTCGCCTCCAGAACCCGCTCCGTCCGCTGCGCCAGCTCCACCAGCTCGTGCGCAGCCTCCACCGGCATTGCGGCAAGCCGGTTCAGATGCTCGTAAGGCATCACCATCACATGCCCGCTCGCATACGGAAACGCATTCAGGCATACAAAGCATCGCTCGCCGCGATACACAATCCCCCCGGCTGCCTCAGCCTCGTCGCGGTCCATCCCATGCTCAATCGCATAATCCACCGCGGCCAGCAGGTTGCAGAAAACGCAGCCCTTGTCGCCCGGCCACGCCGCCAGCTTCGCCGGCACGCCCGGCTTCGCCGTTCTATCAGCGCCCGTAATGTAGCTATACCGCCAGGGAGTCCACAAAATGTCCATTGCTTGAGTAGTATAGGCAGCCCCGCGTCAGGCTCGCCCTCAACTTTTACAGGATTTTTTTCTCCGCGCCAGTCCCGCCGTCCCGCCACACATTCCTCAATCCCCAACATTTCGCGGGAATTGCCCCGGTATTTCCGGTCCTTCACCGGCTCCACCATCCGGAATAGTCCCGAATTGACTCAGGCTTCCCATAAAGCTACACTTATCTATGTAGCTTCCTGCGCGGAAACCGACTTGGGAGCGCTCCGAAACGAGCGCAAAATCCTACGTCGGAAACCCTCACGGAGACGAGCCGTTCGCAGTCCCCAGCGGGGCTCGTCAAACGGTACCCCCGGATCACCCGCCCATGACAAGGACTATGCCATGCGGACTTCCGGTGGATGTGGCCGCGCGATAGCAGGAAGCGAAGGCCGGCTTGCGCCGGTGCGTAATTCCTGGAGCTAGCAGTGATGGCAAACGTCCTCAATCCCGAAACCGAGAGCATAACCCTGAACACCGAACTTGAAACCCCTGTCCTTGAGCCTGAGACGGAGCTGGAACAGCCGTCCCACGAATCCACGTCCACACCCGAGCCCGAAGAAATCACAGCCCCTGCGCTGGACGCCGATGCCGCACCACAACCCGTAGCTGCCACCCCTGAAGTTGAAGCCTCTGCAGTAGAGGCCCCGGAAGTGGAAGCCCCGGTCGCGATTTCGACCCCGGCACCTGTGCATGAGGCGGAAGCGTCAGTTGCAGAAGCGCATGTCGCAGAAGCACCCGCTGCGGAAGCGTATGCCGCGGAAGCTGAAGCAGAGCATAGTGAGTTCCACGAGCACGGTGAGTCGATGGATGACTTCTCCGCGGCTCTTGAGGCCTTTGAGCGCGAGCAGGCTGCTGAAGCCGCTGCGGTTGAAGCCTACGGCGACAAAGTCGTCTCAGGCACAGTCCTCAAGCAGACGGAAAAGCATCTCGTGGTCGACGTGGGCCTCAAGTCTGAGGGCCTCGTGCCAATCGAGCAGGTCACCGATCACACCGGCACGGTCAAGTTCACCGCCGGCGATGTCATCGAAGTGGTCATCGAGCGTGAGGAGCCGGAGGGCGGTTATCTAGTCAGCTACGAGAAGGCGCAGCGCCTCCGCGTCTGGGATTCCATCGAGAAGGCAGCCAACGACAAGACTCCGGTTATCGGAACTGTCGTCAGCCGCGTCAAGGGTGGCCTGACTGTCGATATCGGCATCAAGGCCTTCCTCCCCGGTTCGCAGCTTGAGATTCGCCCCGTTCGCAACCTCGACGGCTATCTCGGCCAGCAGATCGAAGTCCGCGTCATCAAGCTCAACAAGAAGCGCGGCAACGTCGTCGTCTCCCGCAAGGAGATCCTCGAAGAGGAAGTCGCAGCCAAGCGCGGCCTTACCCTTGAGAACCTCGACGAGGGCGCGATCCTCACCGGCACCGTCAAGAACCTCACCGATTACGGCGCATTCGTCGATCTCGGCGGCATTGACGGCCTGCTGCATATCACGGACATGAGCTGGGGCCGCCTCACGCACCCCCGCGATCTGGTCAACGTCAGCGACGAGATCCAGGTCAAGGTCCTCAAGTTCGACAAAGACAAGCAGCGCGTCTCGCTCGGCTTCAAGCAGCTCACGCCTGATCCGTGGCTCGATGCCACCGAGCGTTACCCCGTCGGCGCACACGTCCGCGGCCGCGTTCTCTCGGTCACTGACTACGGTGCGTTCGTCGAGCTCGAGCAGGGAATCGAAGGCCTCGTTCACCTCTCTGAGATGACCTGGTCCAAGCGTCTCAAGCACCCCTCCAAGCTGGTCAAGGCCGGCGACGAAGTCGAAACTGTCGTCCTCGCCGTCAACCCCAGTGACCGCCGCATCTCGCTCGGCATGAAGCAGCTCCTCGAGAACCCCTGGGAGCACCTCACGGAGCGTTACCCGGCCGGAACCATCGTGGAAGGCCGCGTTCGCAACCTTACTGACTTCGGTGCCTTCATTGAGATCGAAGACGGCATTGACGGACTCGTCCATGTCTCGAACCTGAGCTGGACCAAGCGCGTCAAGCACCCGTCTGAAGTCGTCAAGAAGGGTGAAAAGGTCAAGGCAGTCGTTCTCGGCGTCGAGCCGCAGAATCGCCGCCTCTCACTCGGCATCAAGCAGCTTCAGCCCGATGTCTGGGAGAGCTTCTTCGCCACCCACCGCGTCGGCGATGTCGTCCACGGCAAGGTGCTCCGCACCGCGCAGTTCGGCGCATTCGTTGAAATCGCGGACGGAGTCGAAGGCCTCTGCCACATCTCAGAAGCTGTAGATGACAGCGGCACGCCGGCCAAGATGGATCAGGGCGACGAGCACGAGTTCAAGATCATCAAGATCAACGTGGAAGAAAAGAAGGTAGGCCTCAGCCTGCGTTCCATCGGCCACGAAGCCAGCCGCCAGGCCGTAGAGAGCTACAAGGAGAGCGCCCACAAGGCCCCCGTCTCCAGCTCCACCACCACCCTCGGCGACCTCATCAACTGGAAGAAGAGCGAGTAACTTCACTCTCAGTTCCACAAACGACAACTGCCACCCTCCGGGGTGGTAGTTGTGTTTTACAGCGAGCATTCCATACTAGTTTAACAATTAGCACAAGCAGGCAATGCTAACTCACGATCAGAGGTAGAGTAATCGTTCCTATATGCATTCGAGCTGTTGTGTCAGATACTATTTGTCGAAGGTAAGGCCAGAAAATTAGCTTAGCCTCAGCCCCCGCAAATCCATCTGCTTCATTTCGGGACATACTTTTCGTAGGATGAAAGTGGCCAGAAACTTTGACGTCCAACGCGAGAATAGGTTTTTCAGATTCAACGACATTAATCCGTAGAGATAGAGTAGCTGTGACGTCGAAGTGTTCTTTGCTATATTTCGACACCTCGTACCTGCTGTCGAAGCTACGCTTGAGATGATCTTTACCTTTTGAATAGTACGCTTTTGCATAGTTGGATCGGTCAAGGTTCGCACTTATGGAATCTAGCCCAATCGCGAAAAGGTCTAGCCTATCGACCAACGAGTTCGAGCGGCTGGGTGGTGTTCCAGTTTCCGTGAGTTTCTTCCTTGTCGCCACTTTTTAGCCCTCTTCTAGTTAAGTTCGAGTCTGCTGCATGATGTTTACTTAGGAGCGAGCGAATACCATGATCTCGCTTACGGCGATCAAGCGCTGAGTCAGTATGCGCTTCCCACTCGATCGGTTCGTTCCGAGAATCGATGAACCACGGATCGATACTTCCAATCGTAATCAGAGCAGCTGAGACGCCTTTGTCGTGTCGCGCGGCTTTATCTCCGGCGGCTTCTGCTAGCACCGCAGTAACAAATTGATTAAGGCTTACGCCTTCATTCTTCGCTAAATGAATCAGCTTAAGATGTAGAGAGCGCGGTACTCGTTGAAGCCATTTGCCGCTCGGTAGTTCGATCTCTTCGAAGGGCTCAGGAACCGCATCGCCAGATTCGATGCAATCCTCAATCCAAAGCTGCATGCTATCTCGCAGGTTTGAAAGGGCCTCAGGTTCAGTATTTCCATGTGCTGAACATCCGGGTAGTTCTTCCACGCGCGCTACAAAAATCTCGTCCTTAACATCCCTGCGCAATACGATTGTGTAAGGAAGGGCAAGATACTCTTCAATTGTCTTCGCCATACTTAACTCGATTCAGTCATACAGACCCAATTCGATCATCAGATTCCTGAAGTTATCGACTGAGTATTTGGGAACTGTAGATTTTCCATTGCTGTGTTCGTTGACCGTGAACCTGTGTCCTGGCAGCGTGAACATACGCGTGTGTTTAGTTGAACGCTCAGAAGCGCCCAATTGGTCCATTACCCACTTGATTTCTTCAAACCGCACATTATACGGTCGACCGACTATGTCAGCGATTCTTTCCTGAATCTTTGCAGTAGACGCCATTTGCGTTCTCGCCTCAGTTCCACTAGAAAGTTTCCCCTATTTGTCATGATCCCTCCTCCGTGCCGATCTCCGATTGATACTGCCTACAGCAGAGAACAATACTACAGGTGATATCGTCTTGTCACCTTTTATATAGACAGTACGGCCTGTAGGTTTTTAATCCAGTCGAGTCCGATTCCAACTCTTGCTTATTTTTGATACTACATATAGTATCAAAAATAAGCAAACAGGCTATTCTTCGGCGGGTGGCCCAGGTCTTACCTTGTTCATTCCACCACAAAACTCGGGTGCCCCAGGTCCTTGCAGTTGAGGACCTGGGATAGCACTCCCACCAACATTCCACGCCACACGTCTGCCGTCTACAGAATCCGCATTTCCCACCGGCCCATCAAGCATCCAGCGAAGCAATCCCCGCCAACACAACCGGCTCCCGGTCCGGAAACTCAGCAATCAGGGCGGGTGGTCCAGCCATAAATTTGGGTGCCCCATCCATGCGCAGCTTCATCGCGCATGGGTGGGATAAAGCTACTTACCACAATCGCCCTTACGCCCCATCGAGCAGGCCTTCGCATAATAAGCTTTCGCAGCCTGCGGATCTTTATCCGCCCCGTAGCCATTCTCAAGATCGTAGCCGGCCATCTCGCACCCCTTCGAATCGCCCGCCGAGCATTTCTCCAGAAATTTTGAAAGAACCTTCCCCGCGACACCATCGTGAACAACCGGCACAGGAAGCGCGGAGCTGCCCGCTGAGACAGGATTTGCTTGCCCCGCAGACACGACTGGCGATGGCTGCACACCAGCCGCGCCGGAAATGGAACCAGCGGTCCCCGTCTCAGCCGCTTTTCCGGTGGCCGTGCTGAGATCAATCTTGGCAATCTCCTTGCCCATCGGATAGGAGTCATAGATGGACATGCCGGTGACGCGGCTTGAAAATACCACCACAGGATAGTTCGGTCCCTGAAAGAATTTCGTGCCATCCCCGGAGATCTCCAGGTTCAGAACGACGTAAGCTGCACGGCCCGGATGCTGCTCAATGTACTCTCGCGCGGCAGTCTGGTCCATCTTCACCCTATCAAGTGCAATCGGACTAAAGGCGACTTCATATACAAGCGTAGATTGGTTTAGCTTGTTTGTTGGTCGCAATGTAAAGTCCAGCGGAATTGCAGTCGGACAATGCGTTATTTTCACAGTTCTCCCCGCAAAGTCTGCATAGTCGATTGAAAGACCTTGCGTCGCATGCCCACCACCGCGCGCGTCCGGATGGAGTCCTGTAAGCATCTGCGGTAGTCCGTGCACAACAATTGGAAAACTGCTGCTTGCGAAATCGTACTGATCCAGCGCAATCTGCACTCCTACGCGAATGCGGGATGGAACATTCGCAAGAATTGCAGATACATTGTCCCGGTAAAACGCCGATATCTGAGCACCATCAAATTCGTTTTGCATCTGTGTTGCAGTTTTGTGATCTCCGCAAGTGACCAGCTCAATGTAAGACCTGAACATCCGTGGATCGCTGAGTGCAGTAGGGGTAGTGCGTAAATAAAGCAGTGCAAGCTGATAGTCAGTTTCGGAAAGCTCAATGCCTGCTGCCGGGTCGACGACGGGGTAAGCACCGGAGGGCATCTTCTTTCGCTCCGCTGCATTTGCAGAAGCAGCTTCCGCCGTGTTGCCACCAGCTTGCTGCACATACAGGGCCGGCCCAACTTCTGTTGGCATCGCGTCAGCAGTTGCAAAACTGGCTATGATCAGCCAGCAGGCGCTTATGCAGAAACACACGGTAATCCCACGCACGGAAAGGCACTTGCGACCCATGAGATAGCCTCACAAAATTAGAAATACAGGAACTAGAGGAGAGGAATTCAGCGGAATCGTAGCACGCCATTCAGGAAATGCAAAGCGCGGGTGGCCCAGCTCTTACCCCGTTCATTCCATCACCAGAACCCGGGTGCCCCAGAGCCTGCCCTGAGCGCAGCCGAAGGGTCCTTGCAGTTGAGGACCTGGGATAGCACTCCCGCCAACTTCCCGGCATCCTCACCCATCAAGCATCCAGCGAAGCAATCCCCGCCAACACAACCGGCTCCCGATCCGGAAACTCGGCAACCAGCGAAAGCTTTCCACCCATCGCCTCAATCGACCGCCGCAGCGTCGAAATGTGCATATCAGTTCGCTTCTCAATCTCCGAAATCTGCTTCTGCGCCACGCCGAGATTCTTTGCCAGCCGCACCTGCGTCATGGCCCGCGCCCGGCGCAGCTCCTTCAATGTCATCTCCTCGGCAATCAGCTCGGCTGCGCGCTTCTCAATCCTGCGCCGGCGGCTTGCCGGTAGGCTCTGGATAATTTCCTCAACATTGCGTGGCATGATTTACCTCTTCTCTTTTCCAATCCGGGCAACGTGCGTCCCATCGCGTCTCGATCCCGGAATCAATTCATTGCCAACGAAGCAGCAACGCCGTATAACCATCAATCGAAAAGGCGCTTCCCGATGGCGCTTTCACCTCAGCAAACGTAACTCCATCTTTCGCATCGAGTCCGGGCCCGCTCAGGCGCATGGTATGGCCGGCGCCATGCGCGCCGATGGCTCCCTTGAGTTGCACCTCCACCGGCGCTCCATCCTTGTTGATCAAAGCCAGCTGACGCTCTTTACCCTTGTGAGCGAGCCACGCTGTGAGATTTGCCTCTCCGACAACGGCGCAACTCTGAAGCTCCCATCCCGCGAACTGCTCGGCGAACTGCATGCCGAAGTAGAGCGGTCGTAACTCCGTCGAGAGATTTTCTCCAACCGCAATGGGAGCATAGAGGCCATCACCGCCGCCGTGCAGGTTTACCCCGCAATATCCTCCCGCAGCACACGTCAGCATGTAATCTGCCCCCCACAAAGCGGATGCGAATGCGTCACTGACACCCGGCTTTCCTCCTCCAAAGCAGGAGTTACCCTCCGTCATCCGGAAGCGCAAGCCGTCAGAGTGGCCAACAGCCTGTTTCGCCTGTTGGATCTGCTGGTCGAGCCTCTTGTTGTGGGAGAGCAGAAAGGCTGTATCCATGCTGGGGTCCTTTGCCGGCCCCATTGCGTAAAAGTGGCTGGAAAGCATCACAGCTGAGGTGCCCACGCGCTGGCCAAAGCGATCAACCCAATCCATATTGGTGGCCGTATCCGGTCCCGCAAAGGGAGCCCGCGGAACCTTGGCGCGCACCGCATCGACAAACTCCTTGTACTCCTGAAAGTACTGATCGAATTGATACGGCTTCTGCCGGAAGAGCGGCCGGCCTCCAAAGAAGTCAGCTTCATTGCCCACCTGAAAGGCCAGAAGGCGGTCACCCGCCTCCTGCGTAACGTACATGGCCTCCTCGGCAGCGCGCTCAGGCGAACCGCATCCGAAGTTCAAGCCATAAATCAGCTTCCAACCCGTCGCATGGAGAAAACGGCCCAGGTTTCGAATCGCTTCCGGCGTGATCGCACCATCCTTGTTCGCTCGAACACTAGGGTCGGTCAGCTTCCACTCCCAGTAGGTCTTACCGTACTCAATGCCGGCAGTCTGCTTCGGCGTGGAAAAATCCCCATTCGGTCCCTTCCACCGGGTCACATCACTCAAGTTGCCGCCCAGGCGCAACACTCCGTGCGAGCTCAGCTTGCGGAAGGCCTTCACCAGACTTGTGTTGGCTTCGGAGAAGTAAGCGGGGTTGTAGAGCTGCGGGGACTCGTAACTTAGCCCCGTGTAGTCCACTGGCACTAGCCCCAGCCGTTCCTCTCCCATCACAATCTGCACTTTCTTCAGGTCGGGTTCGGCGCGGGCAGACGTCACCCCACGAGCCAGTTGCGCAGCTCCTGCCAATGAAAGAAAGAGGAAATGACGACGGTTCATGTTCAAGGAGACTCCAGTCGTAAAATGTCGAACTTCATGCTATCGGAATAGCGGCAAGTGCCCTAGTCATGAATTTGGGTGTCATAACCACAAGCCCAATCAGCCAGCATCCTTAGCGCACTCGCGACCCATGAATCAAAATATCCACCAGCCGCTTGGCTCTCTGCGGCCAGTCCGGCGCGGACGCAACGGATGAAACGCCATACACCGCGCGCAGCAGATCCATCGCGTTGATATCGGCCCGAATCTCCCCGCTTGCAACCGCACCCGCCACCAGCGCTTCGATCGCTCTGGTAACCAGGCCGCCAGTGGATTGAAAGACCTTCGGCGATGCGCCCAGCAGCGTGTACAGCGCGGGCGCAATAATCTGCTTGGCGGCAATGTAGTCCACAAACAGCAGCATCCACGCCCGCAGAGCCTCCACCGGCTCCATGGTCTTGGAAAATTCGCGTTGCACGGCGGCCAGCTTCTCCACTTCCGTCTGATAGACGGCCTCCAGCAGTGCCTCCCGCGTGGGGAAATGCCGATAGAGCGTGCCCGCGCCCACTTTGGCTCGCCGTGCTATCTCGTCAAGGCTGGCGTCCGCGCCGTTCTTCGTAAAGCCAGCCTTCGCTGCCGCCAGAATCCGCTCGCGGTTCCGCAGCGCGTCGGCGCGCAGCGTGCGAGCAGCGGGTTTGGATTTTTTCACAGTCATTTCACAGAAAATTTGCAACCGGAGACACTCTCCGGTTATCTACCTCTTATACGGAGACACTCTCCGTTTTATTCGCAGTTCAAGCGCACGTCAACCCCTGCGCAGGAGATAAGTAAATGGCAGACAAGTTTGGAGCAACCTCAACCACCGACGAAGTTCTCTCCGGAGTGGACCTCAAAGGCAAGCGGATTCTGGTCACCGGCGTCTCCGCAGGCATCGGCGTCGAAACCGCCCGCTCGCTCGCCGCACATGGAGCCCATGTCGTAGGCGCAGCCCGCGATCTCAAGAAAGCCGAAGCCGCAACCGAAGAAGTTCGCAAAGCCGCGTCAGCTAATGGCGGCAGCTTCGAGCTCATCCAGCTCGATCTCGCCGACCTCGCCAGCATCCGCGCCGCAGCCGATGCGCTCATAGCCAAAGGCGAGCTCTTCGATATCGTCATCGCCAACGCCGGAGTCATGGCCGCGCCCTTCGGCCACACCAAGGATGGCTTTGAGACTCAGTTCGGCACCAACCACCTGGGCCACTTCGTCTTCGTCAACCGCATTGCAAAGCTCATCCGCGATGGCGGACGTTTCGTAAGCCTCGCCTCCTCCGGCCACCGCTTCTCAAACGTTGACCTCAACGACCCGAACTTCGAGCACACGCAGTATGAGCCCTTCATCTCCTATGGCCGCTCGAAGACCGCAAACATTCTCTTCGCCATAGCCTTTGACGCACGCCATCGCGCCCGCGGAGTTCGCGCCACAGCCGTGCATCCCGGCGGCATCCAGACCGAGCTCGGCCGCCATCTCGAGAGCACAAGCCCCGGCTGGCTTGAAAAGATGATTACGCAGATCAATGAGGGACTCGCGGCGGAAGGCAAAGGACCGTTCCAGTTCAAGACCATTCCGCAGGGCGCGGCAACCTCGGTCTGGGCCGCCGTCGTCGCTCCCGCGGAGGAGATCGGCGGAAAGTATTGTGAAAACTGCGGTGTCGGCCCGCTGGTGTCGGATGATGCAGTCATCACTGCTGTCAGCGAAGGCGTGCGCAGCTACGCTCTCGACCCCGCCAACGCCGAAGCTCTCTGGAAAAAGAGCGAGCAGATGGTCGGCGAAACCTTCTAAACGAGCAGTAAGCTCTCACCGTTCCCCCACAAATTTGGGTGTTCCCACCCATGCGCAGCTTTATCACGCATGGGTGGGATAACTACCAGCTCAATTAAGCAGCAGCATCTTAGCGTTCTTCTTCCTCTGAGTCCAAGCTGCGCATAAATAATAATACGCGCATAAATATAATTCGGTGCATAATTGCATTATGGCCACCTCAATCCGCACCAACGTCAATCTCGAACCGCACGCCTACGACTTTGCTTACGCCTATGCCCGGGCCAACGGCATCCCACTCGGCAAGGCCATCAGCGAACTCCTCCGCAAAGCCGAGAACACACAGCAGACCCTAGTGCCCTCACCCAGGCTGGTGCGTAACGAATACGGCTATCTGGAACTTCCCGCCACCGGCCATCCCATCACCCCGGAGATGGTGAAGGAGCTTTCGGAGGACGATCCGGAGGACGATTTTGCCTAAAGACACATTTCTTCTCGATGTAAATGTTCTGCTGGCTCTATTGTCCATGAATCACTCGTATCACCAGATTGCGAAAGATTGGTTCTACCGGACTCCGCGGCTCAAATGGGCAATCTGTGCCTTTACGGAAGCAGGTTATCTCCGCATCGCCTCCCGTCCGGGGCAACACACCGTCGCTCAGGCCACGGAGTCTCTTGCCAGTTTCAAAAAGCACCCGGGCTACCACTACATCCCCATCCGCTCCGACTGGGACACTCTCTGCAGCCGCTTCTTCAAGCGTCTCTACGGCACTAAACAAGTGACCGATGCCTACCTTCTAGGCTTGGCCATCGAAGAAAACCTGATTCTGGTCACGCTGGATCGGGGCATCATGCATCTGGCCGGCGACGAATTCGAAAAGCACGTGCTGCTACTGCAAGCCAAATAAGCGGGTTGGTAATTTCCCAATCACAAATTTGGACGGTGGGTGGCCCGGCTATGAATTTGGGCGCCCCACTCACTCTTTTCCGCGTAGCCTTCATTTATCCCCAATCGCAGGGTGAAGAACTCTCGAACTATATCTCTTAAGTACGTCAAGGTGCGTCTGCAGTAATTTCGGATCCCATGATCTCTGATCTTGCGCTCGAAACGCTTCGTCGCGAATAGCAAGAATGGCGTCCTCTAATTCCTGCGAATCCTTAACCACACCATTCAGTTGGATCTGCGAAACAATCTCTAACCACGTAACATCTTTGAATTCCGGTGCTGTAGGGCCACGGTCTTGCTGGCCATACCAGAGATACCCGATATGATCGATCAGCGAAACCTGATCAGAATGACTCCTCACCGCGTCAGCAAGAAGCTTCTGAGTCCTCTGCGCGTCGTCTACCCGGTAATCGAATTCAAGAACAAGCTTGATAAGTTGCGCATTCGCCGTTGCTGAATGGGTCGCATGAGCATTTTGAAGCGGAACTTCACTCGGTTCAAGTTTGATGTCAAGAAACCGGAAGCTGCCTTCCGAAGGGTTCACATCTTCAGAGTGCGGCAGATGACCATTCGCTTGAACAGACAACGTAAGTGGAGTTGCAGTGATGTGATCGGCATGAAAATCGCCCCCTGACCGGCTGATGACTTGAATTGTTCCTGTACCTGCCTGGTCGATTGTGACCTGAGCGCTAATGACCGGGCCATTTCCATCCGTAATTCTCCCGTCGATCGACACCTGTTTTTCAGCTTCAGGTTTCGCGTGGGGCCGATTGATAAAAGCTACGGTGATTCCTCCCAACACGGTCACAATCGCGACATACAAGGCCCACTTATTTCCGCCTTTTGCCCCACCGTCAGTGGCAGGTGGCTCAGCTGTCTCGCCCATTGTCGACCCTCCTCAATCACGCTCCCCGAAACGCATAATACACACCCGCAGCCGTCTGCCGTATCTCCATGCCAACCCTCCGCGCCGCAGGCTCGGCATTCGCCAGCAGCGCATGGATATCCGAGAGCAGTGCCCACGTATCGGCAAAGTATCCGTGCCCTAGAAAATCCGTATCCACAGATGAAGCGTCAATCGTATCCATTCCCGCGATCACCAGAACGGGTTCGCCGGCCCGCGGATTTCCATGGATTTTCTTCGAAGCCATCAATGCCTTGTCCTTTGACGATTGGTACAGCGTCACATTCTTTGAGAGCCTCCCCAGCATTGCCGCCAGCTCTTTGAAGGTATCCGCATCCATATCCGGCGCGGCCAGAACAATCTGGCTCAGCGCAACCGGATTATCCGCCTGCAGGCTCAACTCCTTCAGCGCCCCGCACACGACCCGGTTGCCCATGCTGTGCGCAATCACATGAATCTTTGTCGCCGCCACATGCTGCGCCATCAGGCACAGGAACCGCTTGAAGTGGTCCTGCGACCATTGCGCATTGGTCTCGTCAAAGGTGTAATCCTCCACGCGTCCATTCGAAGGCCAGCTATAGAAGATCGGCGCGCCCACAAAGTTCAGGTCAAAGGCAATCTGCCCCGTCCTTCGCGCAGCATCTTCAAACTTCACGTTGTACCCATGCACAAACACAAACGCTTCCTGCGTCGCTGACGCTGCCACCGCATCCGAGACAGTCTTGAGAAATGCCTCTTCCTCCAGCGATTCAATCGAAGCCAGCACAATATGCTTCTGCGGATCGGGAGAGAATTCCAGCCGCATGATCGACGGGCTCTCCAGCTTTCCCTGCTTATGCGTCTTGGGAATGGAAATCTCGCACTCTCCGTAATGCAGCTCCCCAGCCTGCGATCGCCCTGGCCCATACTCCGGCGGCAGACCGGGCAGAGTCAGTTGTTCCCGGTCCGTCGAATAGAAGACCCTCACATACGAGAGATTTGCATCTGCATCCCACCCACCCCTCACCCGGTTCAGCTTGTGATCCGAAGAATCTCTTCTCCCTGCCGAAGCCGCCGGAGCCATCGGAGGGATAGGCAGCGATGTCGATCCTCGCCATGCGCCACCGGGCTGCACGGTAGGTGCTATGTATGGCAGCAGATCCCGTGTCTCAGCCTCCATCGGCAAGCTCACGGTAATAGGAGGTTTTATGCTCAAAACAACAACAGGCTGGTCAGCCTTCCCGGAAGTAAAATCGAGCTCCCAGTACAGATACAAGCCTTTCCAGTCGTCGATCTTCGTGCACTGAACGGTATGTTCTCCCAATCGCTCGACACGATACTCCGTCTCGCTCGGAACGAAATACGCATCTGCCTTCAGCGCGTTGATGATCTCGGCGATATCTTTGCGAACTGAATCGGGAACCGAAATCATCAACCATGCGAAATTACCTGCCGGACGAACGGTATACGGTGGCGGCATAGTCACCTCTCGGGAGCATTTTGATAGGAACCCATCCTAGCATTCGCATCTAAACCACCCCTCCATGCGTAGCAATCAGCTCCAGAGCCGCCCGATTCACCAGCTTCTGAAAGTGAAATTGCTCGCCCCAACCCCGCGGAGTAACATTCCGATACACCCGCATGCCCGGAATCTCGTATCCCGGATGCAGCTCTTTCCGAAGCGAAGCCCGCACATTCGGGTCAGCCCCATACTCCAGCAGCAATTGAGTAAAAGGCGCAGTCGGCGCTTCACCATGATGGTTCATCCAGAAGTTCGTCTGCGAAACCACGGTCGAAAACAGCGCCGTATGCCCCCCAAACCCATCTGCATCCACCGCCGCTCGCGCATCCGGATTCATGCCGCGCTCCAGCAGCCAGCGCGCAATCTCCAACTCACCGTAGTCAGCACACATATGCAGCAGCGTCGTCCCGCCAAGCGGAGTTCCATACGTCTCATGCAACTCATCGTGGCATCCCATCTCCGGCGGATAGATCTCGTCAAACCGAAAAGTCCGCGTTAGCAGTTCCGGCTCGCGTCTCAAATGCTCTTCCAGCAGATCGATCCGCCCCCGATGCAACGCCATCGTCAGCGTATCCGGAAACACAAATCCATACTCCGCATATAGCTCCAGGATGCGATGCTTGTCCTCCGGCCTGCGGCTATCGGTCCCGAGCACCACATCCACCGGCGCAATCCGCCCGCCGTTTTCGTCATACACCCGCGCACCAAGCTCCAGCAGCAGAGATGTCCCGGTAACGCTGAGCGTATACGCTGCCCCATCCAGCGCTCCATTCGACGGAATCGGCCCGCCCATCATCGCATGCAGCTTCCGCGCAGTCTCAATCCGTCCCTGCAGGCACGCACGCCCGAACGCGAATTCCAGATCGGCAGCCCCCAACCCACGCAGCATCTCGATGACACCATCCTGCCCAAGATTCGCCGCGTAAGACAGCGGAGGTCCCCAGTTGCCCTTCACGCCGCGCGCATCCTCCTCCACCAGTTCCGGAGAACGCAGCACCAAAGCGCGAACCGCCTCCACATCTCCGCGCCAGATCGCATCCGTCATCTGGCAAGCAGTCACAAGCCGCGGCCAGCTTGGCAGCCCATAACTCCGCGCCAGCGCCAGCTGCGCATCCGCAAGCTTCGCGGGCAATTTCGTCGCAGCCAGCTCAACCGCCTTCGGGTGATTCTCAACGAAATCCGCAACAGCCTCAGCCTCTCCGCGATGCAGCGCACGCAGAAAATCCTTGGCCTGGTGTTTCAGTTGAATGAGATTAGGACGAACAGGGAAGTGGCGTTTCGCCATGACAAACCTCCTTTGGTCTATGCCCGTGGTCCGCTGCCCGGGGCGAAAAGGAGATTCGTAAAGAACCTTGAATTTTGCATTTCACAGGTGGACTCGGTCCTGTCCGCGGACGGGCGGCGCCCTGTGCGCCACCAACAGAGTACACCAACCGCGTTTACGCCACAGCTTGATCCCGCCTGCGCAGCACCAGCACAATCCCCAGCGCCGCCACCACGCAGATCAGCGCAAACAGAAACGCGCTCGCATAGCCAAACGCGCCAATAATCGCACCCGCCGCCGGCCCCACCAAAAAGAACGACACATCCGAGAAGCCCGTATACACGCCCAGCGCCGATCCGCGATTCTGCTCCGGTACCTTCTGCACCGCCTCCACGCCAAGCGCCGGAAAGACCAGCGAGAACCCAAACCCGGTAAGCGCCGCCGCCACCGCCGCCACCCACGGAGTATCAGCCTGCCACATCACCAGCGTCCCCACAGACTCCACGCTCAGGCAGACAATCGCCACCGGAAACCCGCCAAACCGCGGTATCGCATGAATAAAAAGAATGCGCGCGGCAATAAACGCCACGCCAAACGCCGTCAGGCAAAGTGCCGCGCCATCCCAATGGCGGCTCGCGTAAAACAGCGTCACAAACGTAGCCAGCACGGAGTAGCCAACACCGCCCAGCGCCAGTGCCATCCCATGCGGAGCCACGCGCCCCAGCACGCTGCGAAAGCTCAGCGCCTCACCATGCACCACTGGAATAGGCCGCTTGCCCGCCGCCAGAATCAGGCTCACCAGGCACACCACAATCGTCAGCACGCCGATGGAACCAAACCCCCACCGCCCCTCCAGGATCACTCCCAGCGGCGCGCCCAGCGCAATCGCTCCATAGGTGCTGATGCCGTTAAACCCAATCACGCGCGCCGTATGTTCATGCCCCACCGCGCTGATGCCCCACAGCGTCGAACCCGTCGACCCCAGGCTCTCGCCTACACCCAGCACAAGTCGGCTGGCAATCAGCGCCGTCATACTGAGCCACGGCGAAACATGCAGCAGGTCTCTACTTAAAAGATCGGCGCCCAGCAGCAGCGCACCACTCGCCGCGCACATCGCCATACCCCACAGCACCGCTACCTTGGCGCCCGCGCGGTCAGAGATATGCCCCGCCCATGGCCGGCTGATAAACGTGGCAATGTATTGAATCCCAATCACCAGCCCTGCGAACGCCGCGGAAAACCCCATTCGCAAATGCACATGCGGAGGCAGAATCGCCAGCGGCAGCCCAATCGCCAGGTACACCACAAACGTAAACGAGGTGTAGCCAACAATCCGCAGCGTAGTCGCCACCTGCTCCGTGCTGGTGTGCGGAGGCCGGCCTGCTGAAAGATTGGAGACGGGGGTGGTCAAGCCTCAGTATAAAACTTCAGTTGACCGTAGACTAGAAGAAGAGATGACTTCCGGCTTCCACATCGAAAACTTCGGCTGCCGCGCCGCACGCGCCGATGGCGAAGCGCTCTCCGCGCTCCTACGCTCTGGAGGGCTTCAGGGCAGGGAAGCGCCGGAAGCCGAAGTCGTCATCGTAAACACCTGCTCTGTCACAGCAGAAGCCGACCGCGAAGCCCGCGCCTACATCCGCCGCACGCATCGCCTCAACCCCGACGCGCGCATCCTCGTCACCGGCTGCTACGCCCAGCGCGCTCCGCAGGAGATTGCTGCCCTTGAAGGCGTCTCCGCCGTAGTAGGCAACAGTCACAAAGCTCTCGCGCCGCAAATCGCCATGCGCCTCGCTGCGGGCGAAGCGGATACAGCCGCAACGATCGTGCCCATCAGTGCTCTCACAAGCTCCGGCGCGGCAATCTGGGCAGACGACGCCTTCGCCCACTCTTTCCTGGAAGAAGCACAGGTCCTGCCCGGAGCTCAGACCCGCCCCAATCTCAAGATTCAGGAAGGCTGCTCGAATCGCTGCACCTTCTGCGTCATTCCGCAAACCCGCGGCAACTCACGCAGCCTCTCGTCCGAATCCATCCTCCGCCAGGTCCGTAACTTCGTCGAAGCCGGCGGTAATGAGCTTGTCTTTTCAGGAATCAACCTCGGCCGCTGGGGTCGAGATTGGCCGCGCGATCTCGACACAAAACCCACGCTCGCCATTCTCATCCGCACCATCCTCACAGAGACCAAGCTGCCTCGCTTGCGCCTCAGCTCCATTGAGCCCATGGACTGGGACGCCGACCTCATCGCTCTCTTCCGCGACTTCCCGCCCTCGCGCCTTGCCCGCCACGCGCATCTGCCGCTACAGTCCGGATCGGACGCCGTACTTCGCCGCATGCACCGCCGCTACCGCCCCTGGCACTACGTTGAAAAGGCCGCAGCACTCTCGGCAGCTTGTGGAGACACGCTCACTCTCGGCGCAGACGTCATGGCTGGCTTTCCCGGCGAAACCGATGCCGAGTTCACTGAAACCTACGAGCTGATTCGAGCTCTGCCCTTCGGCTATCTGCATCTCTTCCCCTTCTCGCCGCGCCCCGGCACGCGCGCCTGGGAGCTGCACCGGCAGTGGCCCGTTCCGCCCCGCGTTGTCACAGAACGAATGACCGCTCTCCGCACTCTCGCTCGTGAAAAGACCCGCACACACCGCCAATCCATGATCGGCCGCACACTGGACGCCATCACGCTAAACACGCCGGATTCCCTTGCTGGCGATGGCTGTACCGCTGCACTCACCCAGAACTTCCTCCCCGTCCAGACCCGAAATGCGGATGGGAGCATCACAGCCCCAAATAGCCTCGTGAGCGTCCGGATCACAGCCCTCGCAGACGATCTCACTCTCGCCGCAACCCTTGTCAGCCAGCACCCCGTGGTAGATCGCGTTTTCCCCCGCCCGCATGCACATTCGTAACCAAACCAGTGCTATACTCAGGGTGCGTTTCCCGCTGCTGAGGAATGAATCCTCTGCGGGAACGACAATGGAGGAGCATCATCGCATTCGATAAACGAGCAGCTAAGTCCTTTATCCGCATCAACGACAGGATTCGCGCGCGCGAGATCCGCGTCATCGACGAAAATGGCGAACAAATGGGTATTCTGGCGCCTTTTGAGGCGCTGAAGATCGCTCGCGAGCGCGGGCTTGATCTGGTCGAGGTTTCGCCGAATGCCGTACCGCCCGTCTGCCGCATTCAGGACTATGGCCGTTTTCTCTACGAGAAGGACAAGAGCGACCGCGCCGCGCGCAAGAAGCAGAAAGTCATTATCGTCAAAGAGGTCAAGTTTTCTGTCACTGTTGACGAACACGACTACCAGACCAAGAAGAACCAGGCCGTCAAATTCCTCAATGGTGGAGACAAGGTCAAGGCCAGCCTCCGCTTCCGTGGTCGCCAGATGGCTCACCGCGACTTGGGGTACAACATCATCAACCGCCTCATTCAGGACATAGGCGAGGTTGGCGTTGTCGAGTTCATGCCGCGCATGGAAGGCACCATTCTGCACGCCATCCTCGCGCCCAGCAAAAAGGCTGAGCCGCCCAAGCCTAAGCTCGTAGCACCCGCGCAGCCAGTTGCCGCCACACCAGTCGCCCAGTAGAAAGCCTGATAACCATTGCAAAAGCCGCCTGAAAAGGGCGGCTTTTGTGTTTCGTTACGGGACATAGCAAAAGTGTAAAGTGTCATCCTGAGCGAACCGGGGTCCCCACGGATAGGTCTTCGTCCGTGGGGTGGGAATGGGGCTCCAGACGTTTTCTTCAGTCTGGGGGTGGTGAGTCGAAGGACCTGCTTTTGTCTTTCAGTCCCGGTAGTCCCTGTCTTCTCCCCATTACCAAGGTCCAATACCCCTTCGTACCGTGCCGCCCCTTCAGATAATTTGCATGCAATTAAGGGCATTTGTGCCACACTCATAATCAGCAGCAGAAAGACGGCCCGAATCCGCGGAGATCCTGCGGATTCGGGCCGTCGAATTTAGGGACGGTACGGTACCCCTCCCCCATCCCCCTTGCACCAGAATGTGTGCAAAACCAGAAAACTCAAGGCAAAGGAGCAGGTTTTCAGCCCCTGAAACAGTCGTAAACAAAAATAAGGAGCCTCAGCCCGGGCCTTAATTGGGACATGGCTTGGAAAAAAAAGGAAAAAATTCTATTTTTTAAAAAAAGGTAACCAGTTTAAACAAATGTTTACAAGTCAGTAACCCCTGAAAATAAGACATAAATATATTATTATCAACATTTTATGATTTAAAGTTGAGACGCTGGAAATCGCAGGCCCTGGCCCCACTTTCCTTAGCTGGCCCACATTTCCCCCCGTGTATGCTTATTGCCATGCCACGCAACCTGCCTTCCCGCTTGCAGTTGTCGCTCGCCCTTTTTTTGTCTTTCGGCGTTGCTCTCCATGCAGCCGATTCGCCGCGCTTTCCCACCACGGACGATCTGCGCCATCTGAAAGCCTTTGGCGCGCCGCAGCTCTCGCCTGATGGTTCTCAGGTGTTGTTCACCGTGACCAATTCGACCGCTGACGGCGCGGCAAGCCATCTATGGGTGGTCTCCACTTCCGGCGGAGCTGACACGCTTCGTCAGCTCACCTTTGGCCCTCCGGCAGACAAGCGTGGCGAGCGCGGCGCACAATGGTCACCCGACGGCAAGGCCATCTTCTTCCTCGCCCGGCGCGGCGAGCACACGCAGCTTTTTCGTCTCGATCTGCGCGGCGGCGAGGCTTCGCCTTACGATCTGAAGATTGTGCCTCCGGTCGATGAGTCGAAGGAGAAGAACTTCATTCCCCCGCCGGGTGCGGACAAAAAGAAAGACGAAAAGAAAGACGAGAAGAAAGACGAGTCCGACGACAAAAAGGACAAAAAAGACGAGTCGCTGCCCATGGACGTTGGCAACTATTCCATCTCTGAGGACGGCAAATGGCTGGCCATAACCGCTCACGACCCGCAGACGTCCGGCGAAAAGAAAGGAATCGATGCCAAAGCCGATGCCGACTGGGTCAACCACGAAACGCACGGCACGCGCCTCTATCTGGCGGCTATCAAGGCGGACGGCTCGCTCGACGGCGGCCTGAAGGTCGTAGCCATTGCGCCCGAAGTGCACGGAGCCGTCTGGTCGCCGGTCTCGGACAAGCTGTTGGTGTTCACCGGGCCTCCAAATGACCTCTCCGACTTGGGCCCTGCAAGCAAGGCGTGGGTGGTCGATGCGTCGGCTCTGGACAAGCCCGAACAGTTGAAGGCGATTCCGACCACGGCGGGCGGCGGAGCATGGTCGGCCGACGGCAGCAAAATTGTCTTTGCCGCGCTCACTCCGGAAGATGCGCCTCCGGGCTATGACGAGCTGTTCGTCCTGCCCTCGCTCAGTGCGGAAAAGCCCGTCAGCCTGACCTCCGGTTTTGCCGGGCAGGTAAATGCCGGCACGCTTTACTTTCCCGCTGGCCAGCCCAACATGCTGATCGCCGCCGCGGGCATCGGCACGCGCACCGCAGTCCTCCGCGTTGCGCTCGATGGCACGGGCAAGCCCGTGCCCATCGACCTGGGAGCACCTGCCATCAGCGGCCTTACCACCAACCGCAAGCAAACCGGCTGGCTATGGACGGCGTCGAGCGGCGCACAACCCGCCAAGCTATGCTTCGCCATCAAACTGGGCGACGCGTGCACCCTGTTGCCTGTGCCGGAGATGGGATCGGCGGATCTGAAGGCCGTGGAGCCCGAGTTGGTGAGTTGGAAGAGCGGCAAGTTCATCGTCGAAGGATTGCTCTACCTGCCTCCGCAGGCTCAATCCGGCAAAGTTCCTCTCATCGTCGACGTGCACGGTGGCCCTTTTGGAGCCTTTGTGAACCGCCATGATGTCTTTGCCGACTTCCTGCTGGGCCACGGCTGGGCGATTCTGCGGCCCAATCCACGCGGCTCGTCGAATTACGGAGTCGCTTTTGGCGCGGCCAATAAGAATGACCTGGGCGGCGGCGACTACCAGGACATCATGGCCGGCGTGGACTATGTTCTCTCGAAATATCCGCTCGATTCCACCAAAATGGCTTTGATGGGCTACAGCTATGGCGGTGAAATGGCTGGCTTTGTCGAGGGCAAAACCGACCGCTTCAAGGCCATCATCTCAGGCGCGCCGGTTATCGATCAGTTCAGCGAGTACGGCACAGAAGGCGGCTCGTGGTACGACCGCTGGTATTACGGCAAGCCATGGGAGCACATGGAAGACGCCTGGCGGCAGAGTCCGCTCTCCGGCGCGGCCAAGGCCAAAACACCCTTTCTCTTGATTCAAGGCCAGAGCGACACCACCGACCCGGTCGGCCAGGCGCAGGAGATGTACCGCGCCCTGCGGCAAGAGGGCGTTCCGGTCGAGCTGGTCACCTATCCCCGCGAAAACCACGGCCCTCTGGCGCAGGGAATCTTCGGCAGCCCCTCGCCTGAACCCTGGCACGGCTACGATGGCCGCCAGCGCATCGTCGAGTTCCTCAACAAAGCCTTTGGCGTGACAGGAAACCAATAGCGCAAAAATCCGTCCTATGAAGTAGCTGTCCGGGGGCATATATCTTTGACAAAATCCTGGCTCGTTCTGGGGTTCGTTCTTCTCTTGTCGGTCCCATGTAGCCGCGCTCGGGCTGCAGACGCTCCTCAGCCCGCAGCAAATGCCGGCTTCGATGCCTATCTGGAGAAAGTAGAAGCGCGACTCGCGCATCAGCATCAATCACCAACAGGCTTTCTCGCTGGCCTCGATTCGGCTCGGGATCGCCTGCGTGGCGGAGAACTGGTCAGCGAAAATCTCAACGCCGGCTCGAACACCAATCTGCCCGGCGCCATGCTGCACCACTGGCGTGGCACGGCATTTGTCCCAAACGCACAGGTCGCAGACTTTGAGCGGCTGATGAAAAACTTCAACACGTATCCGCAGCACTTTTCGCCGGACGTGCTGCAGGCAAAGGTGCTCAGCGAACGCAACGACAACGGAGTGGACCACATCGACGCATCGATGCGGGTTCGTCAGAAGCATGTCCTCACCGTGGTCATGGACATGAACTATGACGTCGTCTTCGCCCGCCTTGACGCTCAGCACGGTTACAGCTCTTCGCGAAGCACGCGAGTTGCGGAGATCGGCTCCGCTGGAACGAGCAAGGAACGCGCACTCAGCGATGATGAGGAACATGGATTCCTGTGGCGACTGAATACCTACTGGAGCTACGAAGAGGGTGACGGCGGGCTCTATATGCAGATTGAAAGCGTCTCACTGACGCGGTCGATCCCAACAGGGCTCGCTTGGGCGATCAAGCCCTTTGTCGAAAGCGTTCCGCGGGAGTCCCTCGAATTTACGCTACGTTCCGCTTGCAATGACCTGAAAAAGTAACCAGCGCAGAGGCCCGCCAGCCTCAATCTCCGTTTCATGAAGAATTTGTTTGACAGAAAATTGGCCGCGCCGTACATTTAACCAATCGGTTATTTAATCGATTGGTTTATTAAAATGCATGATCGGCTCAGTTTGACTTTTGCAGCGCTCGCCGACCCCACCCGGCGCGCCATTCTTGCCCGCCTTGCAATGGGCGAGGCTTCTGTGACTGAACTGGCCGCGCCCTTCGAGATGTCGATGCCTGCGGTCTCAAAGCACCTGAAAGTGCTTGAGCGCGCCGGGCTCATCGCACGTGGGCGCGAGGCGCAGTGGCGGCCCTGTCGGCTCGACGCCTCGCCGTTGAAGAGTGCCTCCCACTGGATCGAGGAATATCGCCAATTCTGGACGCCGTATGTGGATGCGCTCGAGCGCCATCTGGACCGCATGGAGCAGAGCCGATTGAAGCAGGCGACACAAAAGAAAGCTGTACCCACGAAAAAGAAGAAGTGACGCGGCGTTGCCCGCGATCTGACGATGCGAGGAAAAATGATGAAGATCAAATTGACGAGCGTATTTGTAGATGATCAGGAGAAGGCACTCCGCTTCTATACCGAAGTGTTGGGCTTCGTGAAGAAAGCAGACTTCAGCCAAGGTCCGTTTCGCTGGCTCACAGTGGCCTCAGCAGAAGAACCGGAGGGCACGGAACTGCAGCTAGCACTGAACAACAATCCGGCAGCAAAGACTTATCAGGATGCCATCTTTCAGCAGGGGCAGCCTGCGGCCAATTTCTTTACTAGCGACATCGAGGCTGACCACGCGCGCATGAAAGCCAGTGGCGCAGAGTTCACCATGCCGCCAACGGATGTGAAGTATGCCAAGATCGCCATGCTGAACGACACCTGCGGTAATCTCATTCAGGTCACACAACTGGCAAGCTGGCAGGGATGAAGCCATGACCGATCGCACTCCATATACGCCAGGTCCGGCGCACGGTGCGCAGGTACAAAAGGACGGCGAGAAATGGACCCTTGTCCTGGTGAGAGAACTGCATCACTCACCGGAAAACGTCTGGCAGGCGCTCACAGATCCAGCGCATCTGCGCGAGTGGGCGCCCTTCGAAGCGGATGGGAACCTCGGCACGGCTGGAAGCCCGGTGAAGCTTAGCTGGGTGACAACAACGCGGGTCACCGAAACAAAGGTGGTGCGCGCTGACGCTCCCCGAGTGCTGGAGTATAACGACATGCGATGGGAACTGGAGCCGCTTGCAGGCGGCACACGCCTGACGCTATGGCACAGCATCGATCGCCACTTCATCGCATGGGGCGCAGCAGGTTGGCACATCTGCCTCGATGTGATGGATCGATCCCTCTCAGGGAATCCAGTCGGACGCATTGTAGGAGCCGACGCCATGAAATTCGAGTGGCAGCGATTGAACATCGAATACGCCGAGCAATTAGGTGTGGAGACGCCCAACTGGCAGCCACCAGCCACAAAATCCTGAAGAAAGGCAGTTCTTATGTCCCCATCCAAGCCGCCCAAAATCTCTTTCTGGATCGTCACCGGCCTCTTCTGCCTGTGGATGGCCTTCACCGCCTTCGCGCAATTAAAACTCCCGCAAGTAGCAGAGGCTTTCAGGCAGCTGGGCTTCCCCGGCTACTTCCGCATCGAACTCTCCTGGGCCAAATTCCTCGGCATTGCCGCACTGCTCTTTCCCGTCCCCGCCCGCGTTAAAGAGTGGGCCTATGCGGGATTTGGCATCGTCTGTATCTCCGCGTTCATCGCTCACCTTTCCGTAGGCCAAGGCCCCGCCCAGTGGCTCTGGGCTCTTGTCGCCTTTGTCCTCCTCGCGATCTCATATGTTCTTAGGCTGCGTATCGAGGCCGCAGAGCCACATGAGCACATCTAAATAGGTTGCGAAAATTGGAGCCGTTTATGAAAACACCTATTCCGGCGGAATCGGCTTCCGCACTCATCGACGCAAAGATCAATGAACTCGGCGACTGGCGCGGCAAGACACTCGCGAAAGTACGTTCAATCATCCACAGAGCAGACCCTGAGATCGTAGAAGAGTGGAAGTGGCGCGGAACGCCCGTCTTTTCCCATGCCGGCATCGTCTGCACCGGTGAAACCTACAAGAACGCCGTCAAGCTGACATTCGCTAAAGGAGCTGCGTTGCCAGACCCCAAAGGTCTCTTCAACTCCAGCCTCGACGGAAACGTCCGGCGCGCCATCGACATCCACGAAGGCGACAAGATCGATGAGACAGCCCTGAAGAACCTGATCCATGCCGCAATCGCGCTGAATCTGGCAAGCAAAAACAAAACGAAACCCTCTCGGACGATAGCAAGCAGATTTGACTGATTGACTTTTTGGTGCCGGGAGGGGGGGTCGAACCCCCACGACCTTGCGGTCGGCGGATTTTGAGTCCGCTGCGTCTGCCAGTTCCGCCATCCCGGCCTGCCTTGGCGGCAATTTGGATGGGCAGATTAAAGTATCGCACAGGCGTAACTTGACCTGCTACAGCGTCCTTAGTTCCTGTCCCTGCTTCCTACAAACGCGTACATGACACGGCCTGCGCGGGAATTGTGAATATCATGCGACAATGGGATCAGAGCGATGAATCCTATCCCCTCTGCTGTTGTACCTCCCGAGCCCGTTGCGGTGACCCCGGAGCTGTTGACCCAGCACAGCATTACTCCGGAAGAGTATGACCGCATCCTTAAGGCACTCGGACGCGTTCCCTCCCTCACAGAGCTTGGCATTTACAGCGTGATGTGGAGTGAGCACTGCTCATACAAATCTTCCAAGGTACATCTGCGCCGCTTGCCCACAAAGAGCGACCGGGTCGTCCAGGGGCCGGGCGAGAATGCCGGCATTATCGACGTAGGGGACGGATGGGCTTGCGCCTTTAAGATCGAAAGCCATAACCACCCCAGCTATATTGAGCCGCATCAGGGCGCCGCAACCGGCGTAGGCGGCATTCTGCGCGACATTTTCACCATGGGCGCACGGCCGCTGGCAGTCATGGATTCTCTGCGCTTCGGCCCAATCGATTCCGATGCAGCGATCGAACCGGAGCTTATTCGCAAAAACCATTCCATCGTGGAAGGTGTCGTCGAAGGCATCGCCAGCTACGGCAACTGTTTTGGCGTGCCCAACCTCGGCGGCGAAACTAAGTTTGAGGCCTGTTACAGCGGAAATCCGCTTGTGAATGCCTTTGCTCTCGGCCTGGTCCGTCAAGACGAGATCTTCTACGGCAAGGCCAGCGGTACCGGTAACCCCGTGATTTATGTAGGCGCAAAAACTGGTCGCGACGGTATCCACGGTGCCACTATGGCCAGCGAGGAATTCAAGGAAGGCTCTGAGCAAAAGCGGCCCAATGTGCAAGTAGGCGATCCCTTCATGGAGAAACTGCTCCTCGAAGCCTGTCTCGAAGCCATGAAAACCGGCGCAATCGTAGGCATTCAGGACATGGGCGCGGCTGGTCTCACCTGTTCAACTTGTGAGATGGGCGCGCGTGGCGGCGTGGGCCTCGACGTCGAACTCGATTTCGTTCCGCAGCGCGAAACCGGCATGACCTCCTACGAGATCATGCTTTCTGAAAGTCAGGAGCGCATGCTGCTCGTTGCCGAAAAGGGCCGCGAAGACGAAGTCCTGAAGGTGTTTGCCAAGTGGGGCCTGGATGCAGTCGTCGTCGGTACGGTCAAGCCGGAGTCACGGCTGCGCATCCGGCATCATGGCGTGCTGGTCGCAGACATCCCCAATGAGTCGTTGACCGATGATGCGCCGCTTTATCATCGTCCCGTTGGCACGTGGAAGACGCCTCTGCCTGCCGAGCCTCCCGTGCACGCGCAGGAAGAGCTCACCAAGGACCGCGACTACACCGCCGATCTCATGAAGCTGCTGGGCAGCGCAAATATCAGCTCCAAGCGCTGGGTGCACGAGCAGTACGACACCATGGTGCAGACCAACACTGTTCAAGGCCCGGGTGGCGAAGCAGGCGTCATGCGCATCAAGGGCACCGGCACGCCAGGTCACGAGCGCGGCCTTGCCATGGCTCTCGACGGCAACGGGCGCTGGTGTTATCTGGACCCAAAATTAGGCGCAATGCATGCAGTGGCGGAATCCGCCCGCAAAGTCGCGCTGACAGGCGCGGAACCCGTGGCCGCCACCAACTGCCTCAACTTCGGCAACCCAGAAAAGCCCGAGATCATGGCGCAGCTTTCCGCAGCCATTGACGGCATAGCTGAGGCCTGCACGGCGCTAGGCACGCCCATCACCGGCGGCAATGTCTCGCTTTACAACGAGACCCGCGGCGAAGGAATTTATCCCACGCCGGTTCTCGGCATCGTCGGCATACTGGACGATGTGACCAAAGCCGTTCCAGCGGATTTTCAGCAGGCAGATGACGCCATTATTCTGCTTTGGCCGGTGCCCCGCGGCGAAGAACCAAATCCCGACCTGAAGGTGCCGTTTACGCCAGAGCCTATGCGCTATCCAGTCGTGGAAGCAGAGGCGGAAGTTGTAGCCGATGCCGACTCCGAAGATCCCGAAGCGACGGCCACCGCAGAGCTTGCAGCCTTTGGTAGCTCGGAATACGCCAAGGTCGTTCTCGGCGGAGTCTGGGGTACCCCGCCGTCGCTCGACCTCGAAGCCGAAGCCGACTTACATACATTGCTTAGGGCAGTCGCCGAGCGTGAGTTGGTGCACTCTGCCAAAGACATCTCAGACGGCGGCATCGCCATCGCGCTTGCAGAGTCCGCGATTCGTAGCGGCATCGGCGCAAAAATTGATCAAGATGAATCGCTGCTAATTCATCCACTCTTTGGACTCTTTGCTGAGCCAGCTTCAACCGTGATACTGACAGCAAAGTCCGCGGATGTTGACGAGATTGAAAAGCTCGCCGATGAGTACGGCTTTATCGCTGCGCGCATTGGCGTCACAGGCGGCGGCAACCTGGAGATCAGCGTGAACCACGAGCCATTTATCTCCGCTTCACTTGCCGAACTCCGCGAGCCTTGGGCGGAATCTCTTGAAGCCGCACTCCACCGTGAGGTCTTGGCATGAGCCGGTTGATGTATCAGGGCGTTCCGGGCGTGGAAGACACTTCCTTCGCGGAAGCCGAACTATGCACGGCTCACGATACGCGCTTAACAGACGAAGATCCCAAGCTGCGTGAAGAATGCGGCGTATGCGCCATCCACGGCCACCCAGACGCGGCGCGGCAGGCATACCTTGCGCTTTACGCGTTGCAGCATCGTGGGCAGGAGTCGGGTGGCATCGCCACAGCGGATGGCCATCAACTCGCAAACATCAAGGGCATGGGCCTCATCTCGGAGATATTCACCGATGATGTACTGCGTAAGCTGCCCGGCTCCATGGCAATCGGTCACACGCGCTACTCCACCACCGGTGACTCGGCCCTGCTGAATGCGCAGCCCATCCGCGTCGAATCCACCAAGGGTCTCATCGCCATCGCGCATAACGGCAACCTGATCAACCTCGGCAATCTGCGCACCAAGCTTGAGCGCGACGGAGCACTCTTTCAGACGACCTCTGACTCCGAAATCATCGTCCAGCTCATCGCGCACTCCAAAGCCGGCACACTGGTGGATGCCATCGCCGACTCGCTCGCACAGGTCGAAGGCGCATTCTCAATCGTCATGATGACCCGCGACCGTGTCTTCGCCGCCCGCGATCCGCGCGGCTTCCGTCCGCTGTCGATGGGACGCATTCGCAACACAGACGGACCGGACACCATCGTCTTCGCCTCTGAAACCTGCGCCTTCGATCTTCTTCGCGCCGAGTATGAGCGCGACGTGCTCCCCGGCGAACTGGTCATGGTCACGCAGGATGGCGTCACCAGCCGGCAGTTTGCCAGCGGCGTGCCGCAATCGAGCTGCGTCTTTGAGCACGTGTACTTCGCTCGCCCCGATTCCAAAATCTACGGCCGCTGGGTGCAGGAAAGCCGCGACCAGATGGGCCGCCAGCTAGCACGCGAATCCGGCGTCCCAGCGGATCTCATTGTCCCGGTACCGGACTCTGGCGTCACCGCGGCCCTGGGCTACGCTGAAGAAAGCGGCATCCCGTTCCGTTTTGGCCTCATTCGCAACCATTATGTTGGTCGAACCTTCATTGAGCCGGAGCAGCGCGTCCGTGACTTCGGCGTCAAGCTCAAGCTCAATCCGGTCCGCAATCTTCTCGAAGGCAAGCGCGTCATCCTCATCGATGACTCCATCATTCGCGGCACCACTTCACGCAAAATCGTCCGCATGGTGCGTGGGGCCGGCGCGACGGAAGTACATCTGCGCATCAGCTGTCCGCCCACCATCTCGCCGTGTTTCTATGGTGTGGACACACCGAGCAAGCGCGACCTGATCGCCGCCAATCAATCCGTCGAGGAGATTCGCCAATACATTGAGGCGGACTCGCTTTCCTATCTCTCTCTCGACGGCATGCTCAAATGCTGTGACGGCGGCCAAGGAACCGGCTATTGCGTAGCCTGCTACACGGGAGAATATCCAACCCAATGGGTAGATGTGGATGAGATTCTACCCGCCACGGCAAGCGTTTAAGCCTTCAGGTCGATTTTTACGCCATCCATGCTGGACGCATCAACCGCACGTGCCTTCAGCATTTTCGTGCGCCGCAAACTCCACGAAAGCAGACACATCATCCCTGCCGCGCACAGGCTGCTTAGAACCAGCCCACGCAGCCCAACGCGATAATCGCCGGTCTTATCTTTCATCAGGCCCATCCAGTATGGAGCCACCAGGCCGCTGAACATCGTAATGGTATTCATGGCGGCAATTCCCGCAGCCGCTGCGCGGCCACTCAGAAACTGCATGGGGATAGCAAGCGACGGTCCTTGAATCGCGTTATACAAAAGGAAGCTCAGACCCAATGGCAGAACCATGGTCCAGACGCCGTGTCCATAGCTCGCAATGAGGTATCCAACGCTCATGCCGAGCGCGGGAACAATCGTATGAAAGGTGCGCTCGCCGGCCCGATCTGAGCTGGCCGCGCCTATCAGCATTCCCACTGCCCCCGCAACGCCGAAGATCGCTATCACGTAGCCCACCGTGGCCACGCTCCAACCCGTGGCGCCCTGCAGAATAGCCGGAGCGGAAAAGCTAAACCCGTAGCTGCATGTGAGCAGGAAAAACATGAACAGGCCCATCATCCACACCTTGGGATAAAGCAGCGTGCGGAGAATTCCTGAGTCGTGGCCAAGATGAGCCTGCGCTCCATCCGCGGCCAGCACGCGGCCCATCGCTGCTTTTTCATCCGGTGTCAGCCAACGTGCTTTTTCCGGGCCGTCGGGCAGCGTCCGCAGCAGCACAAAGCTGAAGAGGACGGGCGGAATACCTTCCAGCAGGAAGAGCCACTGCCATCCCGTCAGTCCGAACTTGCCGTTCATGCCCAACAGCCATCCAGCCAGCGATCCCATCACCGTCGAGCTCAGCGGCAAAGCGATATAAAACCGGCTTACCGCCCGAGCCCGCATCCGGACCGGGAACCAAAGCGTCAGGTAGTAAATCACACCTGGAAAAAAGCCTGCCTCCGCCATGCCGAGCAGAAAGCGCAGAATGTAAAACTCAAGTGGCGTCCGCACGAACATCATCGCCATAGCCAACAGGCCCCAGGTGAACATGATGCGTGCCAGCCACCGCTTGGCTCCAAAGCGCATCAGCAGCAGATTGGATGGCACCTCGCAGAGCGCATAGCCAACGAAGAACAAGCCTGCGCCAAGCCCGTACACCGTTGCGCTCAGGCCCAGGTCGCGGTTCATGCTGAGTGAAGCAAAACTGATATTGACGCGATCCATGTACGCCAGGCAGTATCCAATGCCGAGCAGCGGAATGATCCGTAATGAAGCCTTGCGCTGCGCGGATGCGGCAACTCCGGAATCGTCAGAAGGATCCAGGTGCTCACCTCATGGCTGGAAGTAAGACTGCGGAGAACGGCGTGGGATGAGCCGACTGTACCACAGAGCGGGGAATGCATCGGTGATAAAAACACTTGACGGCTAACCCCTCCCCTTGTGATAGCATCCGGTACCTAATCAAGCCGCGCCGGATGCGTCTCTCTAAACAGACGTAATTTCTGCGCCCCGGAGTCTCTTCGCATGGATGAGGCAGACCCCAAAGCCGGATCCCGAGTTGTCCAACTCGGCCAGCCGGACGCCCCAACGGACGCCCTGCTGATTTCCCTGCGCCTCCGCCCTAGCCTCCAGTTTGCTCGTCCATTCCATCTCCCACCTTCGAGGGAAACCAGCCATGAAAACCTATCCGGGAAGTGAAGTCCGCAATGTCGCCGTAGTAGGACATTCGCACAGTGGCAAGACCACGCTGGTCTCAGCGCTGCTCCACGCCGCGCACATGACGCCTACGCAGGGCCGCGTTCAGAACGGTACTGCCGTCACAGCCTACGACGAGGAAGACGTCGCCCGCTGCACCACGATGCAGAACGCCGTGGCCTTTGCCGAGTGGCAAGGCGTCAAGATCAACCTCGTCGACACGCCCGGCTTCCATATCTTTTGCCATGAAGCCCGCGCCGCGTTGCTTCCCGTTGAATCCGCCGCAGTTATCGTCAACGCGCAAAACGGCGTTGAAGCAGTCACGGAACGCGTATGGAAGTACGCCGAGGAAGCGAACATCCCACGCATCGTGGTCATCAATCAGATGGATCATCCCAAAGCCGGCGGCAACGGTGGTCTCGCCTCGCTCATTGAAGATTTGCATGAGCGCTGGGGCCGCACCTGCGTTCCGGTGCAACTGCCCATTTCCGACGGAAAAGGCTTCCACGGAGTGGTAGATCTGGTCACGATGGAGGCCTTTTACTACACGCCGAATGGCGATGGCCAGGGCAAGATTGGCGAGATACCAGCCTCTTTGTTTGCGTCCGCCAAGGCCGCGCACGAGGCGCTGGTAGAGCTCGTGGCCGAGGGCAAGGACGAGCTCATGGAGGAGTTCTTTGCCCAGGGCACCATTCCCGAGCAGCACCTGATTTCCGCTCTCCATGAGGCCATCCGCGAGGACCGCATCTTCCCCGTGCTCTTTGTCAGTGGAGAGACAAACGTAGCTACTGATCATCTGCTGGATTTCCTGAAGGTCTATGCTCCCGCGCCCATTGAGCGCGCGCCGTTTGCAGTTCACGCGCCGGCGGCTTTTGCCGCTGTTCAGGTTAGTGGAGGCGATGGTGTGGCAGTTGCGACCAATGGCCACGGCAACGGAGACGGCGGTCAGAGCTCGGGCCTGGGTGAAGCAGCACTGGGCGGAATCGGCTTTCGCCTCGTTGCCGACTCAGAGCCCACGTCGCTGGTTGTCTACAAGACCATGAGCGATCCCTTTGCCGGCCGAATCAGCTTCTTCAAAGTCATCAGCGGCGTGGTCAAAAACGATGCCACGCTCGAGAACTACACCCGCCGCGGGCAGGAGCGTCTCTCGCACCTCAGCGTGATGCAGGGGCGCAAGTCCGTGGAGGTGAAGGAGTTGCACGCAGGGGATTTGGGCGCAGTGGCCAAGCTGCGCGACACACTCACCGGTGACATGCTCGGCCAGAAGGGCGCAGAGATTCAGGTAGACCTCTACCCGTTCCCTGAGCCGGCAATGACCTACGCTATCGAGCCTAAGTCGCGCGCCGACGAGGACAAGCTCGCACCCGCGATTCACAAGCTCATGGAAGAAGATCTACTCATTCGCTTCTACCGCGATCCCCAGACAAATGAGTTCCTGATCGCCGGGGCAGGTCAGCCGCATATTGAGGCCATCGTCTCCCGCCTTCACAAGCGCTATCACGCCGCGGTCACACTAAAAGCTCCCAAGGTGCCGTACCGCGAGACCATCCGCGGGAAGACCGAAGCGCAGGGCCGCCACAAGAAGCAAAGCGGGGGACACGGGCAATTCGGCGACTGCAAAATTCGCATCGAGCCGCTGCCTCGCGGGTCAGGCTTCCAGTTTTCGAGCGAAATCTTCGGCGGCTCCATTCCGCGGCAGTTCGTCCCGGCAGTGGAGAAGGGAATTGTCGAATCCGCCTCGCGCGGCTGGCTCGCCGGTTATCCGGTCGTCGACTTCAAAGCCACCGTCTATGACGGCAGCTATCACGATGTCGATTCAAACGAACTTTCCTTCAAAATGGCCGGCCGCATCGCCTTCCGCAAGTGTATGGAACAGGCAAAGCCCTGCCTGCTTGAGCCTGTCATGAAGGTGGAGATTGAAGCTCCGGATCAGTTTGCCGGCGCTCTGATGGGCGACCTGAACAGCCGCCGTGGCCGCGTGCAGGGCATGGAAGCGCGCGGAAAGGCCACAATCATCAATGCCGAAGTCCCAATGGCTGAAATGCTCGCCTACGGCATCCATCTCACCTCCATGACCCAGGGCAAGGGCACCTACCGCATGGAGATGGACCACTACGACATTGTTCCCCAGTTAGTCGCTGACAAAATCCTGGCCAGTGCCAAGCAGCCGGTAGAGGAAGAGGAAGAATAGATCCCCCGTCGGAGGAATTGCGGCTGTGCTCTAACAGAGCAATACCAGCCAAGCCCCTGCAGAGCTTACCTCACCGCTGGCGGTGCAGCCGCAGCTTCTTTGTGCATGGCATCGACAAAGAATTTGCCGGCGTCAGTGAGGTCCATGGTGTCCCAGGAGCTAAGCATGGTGGGGCCCCATTCGGGATCAAAGCACCAGACGACCCAACTGATATTCCGCGATTCGAGATAGCCGGTGATGGCGGAGCCGTATGCGAGGCCCTCGCCTGCAGGGCCAAAGCGGGTGCTGAAGCCGATCTCGGTGGCGATGACGGGATAGGTGGAAGCAGCAAAGCCGAAGTCTTCTTCCCACTTTCCTGGCCAGGGCTGCGGGCGCTTGTTGGCGTAGGGGTGGGTAACATAGCCGATGTTCGTGGCGTGGACGGGGCTGTCGCGCAGCGGTGCCAGGTCGTAGGCCCAGTCGAGCCCGGCGACTAGTGGGATAGTTTCCTTGTCATAAGCGCGGATGAGGGCAATCATCTCCTCGTTAATATCGCGCCACTGATCCCAGGTGATTGTGCCGAGGCGGCCGCGGAAGTTGGTGGGCTCATTGAAGAGCTCAAAGAAGGCCACGGTGTGATTACCATTGAAGTGGGCCGCTATGGTACGCCAGAAGTTGAGCGTCTCGGGCAGGCTGGTTTCGTACATCGGGTCTTGAAAAAGCCCTTCCTTGAGGTTGCCGATCGAGTGCCAGTCGATATCGACGTAGAGGCCGAGGTCGGTCGACCACTGGACGGCCTGATCAAGGAGCGCGAGGTAGCCTTTCACGCCGCGTCCGCGCCACGCGATAGGATGCACGGGGATACGAACAACGTTGGCTCCAGTGTCCTTGACCTTGACGAAGAAATCCTTGCTCCAGTGGCCTTGGCTTTCTATCTTGTCGGGATCAGCGATGTTGACCCCGCGGAAGAGCATGGGCTTGCCGGTGGGATCGACGAAGCGATTGCCGCTGACCGAAATGAGCGGGAGCTTTTTGCCGTCCGGGCTGTTGAGCGGACGCGTAAAGTAGGCCTGGTGCCACCAGTCGTGGGGTTTGCCAGGTGCGGGAGCGGCTGGAGCAGTCTGACCAGTTGGACCTGTAGCAGCGGCCGGCGCCTGCGCTGCGGTTTGCGTCTGCCCGGTAAGACCCAAAAGAAAAACGAGGCTGAAGGTGACTGAGGAAAATAGCTTCATGATGTTGGAGTTCCTTCTAACAGGCTCCTAATGGAAGTGATGAGCCCAGTATGTTGCATTGCTGAGGATGCGACGAGAGTTGCTCCATCCTATCGCCATGCTGGCTGGATTGTCGAAGGGCGCGCCGAGGTGATTTTGCGCTTCTCCTGCCTCTATGTAGCCGTTTTGGCTACGCACGGTAATTCTCTTCATCAGATAGACGGATTTTTCCACCTCCGCCGAATCTCCGGTCGCTCCAAAATCATCTGAGAAAATGATGATTGTGAGCAGAACTTCTAATTCTGCCGCTAAACTGGCGGCAATCGCCGTGATATTTGCGGCTGTACGCGTCGTGCCGACTCTCCGCGCGCAGGTAAACCCATCTTCTGACTCCAATTACTCTTCCGCCGCGAACTCCTTTTACGGCAGCGTAACCGTACAGCCAGTGACGGACGAGGAGCTGAAGCTCTCGCTGGATGATGCCGTTCGGCGCGGTCTGGACACGAATCTGGGCCTCAAACAAGCTGAGTACTCCGAGAAGAATCTGCGCGGGCAGTACAACCAGGCCGTACAGCAGTTTTTGCCGACGATATCCCTCGTTGGCGATGCCGGCTATCACATGTACAACCTGGCGGCGCTGGGTTTCGGTCCGGGCCTCGTCCAGAAAATCCTGCCCATTCTGCCGCCCGGCACAAATATCGCTGGCCTGTCGTTCATCACCCGCGCTGAAGTCACCGAAGGGCAGCTCAAATACGAGCAGACACTCTTCTCCGGCCCCGTTATTGCAGGCTATAAGGCCGCGGGTGCGGGAATGCGAGCCGCATATTTCGCCAAAATGTCTGCCCGCGGCGAAGTTGTCCAGCAGGTAGCTTCGGTCTATCTCCGCGCCATTTCTGCAGCCAGCGCCGTGGAAAACGCACGTGCTCTTGAAGAGGCGGACCGCGTCGCGTTCAACAACGCACATGAGGCACACTTGGCTGGTACCGCCGCCAATCTCGACGAGCTCCGCGCCCGAGTGCAGTACCAGACCGAGCAGCAGGCGCGCATTCAGGCCGAAAATACATTTCAGAAGGATCTGATCCTGCTCAAGCGTGAGATCGGCCTCGATCCCGGCCAGAAGATCGTTCTCATAGACCGTGCGCCGTATAGCGAACTCGCCGTACAAACGCCGGAAGAAGTCCGCGCCATCGCCTACAAGAACCGCCAGGATTATCAGAACATGCAGAACCAGGTCCAGGAGCTGAAGGCCGTCCATCAGGCATACCGTGCGCAGCGCCTGCCCACGCTCAGCTTCAATGGCTACTATGGCGTCACAGAAGTAACCAGCATCGGCTCGCACGGCAATTTTGCGGCCACCGGAGAACTGAAGTTCCCCATCTTCCGTGAGGCGAGTCTGCGTGGCAATATCGATGCGTCGCAGGCGCAGTCTGACTCGGCGGAGGCGCAGCTCAGCGATCTCCGCGTCAAGATCGATCAGCAGGTGCGCACAGCGCTGCTTGACGTGGCAGCAAACAAGAAGCTCGTCGATGTAGCCCAGTCCAACGTTGAACTCGCCACGCGCGCACTGAGTGACGAGACAGATCGTGTCAACGCGGGCGTGGACGACACTCTGCCGCTCGTGGACGCGCAGGCATCGCTTGCCACCGCCCAGAATAACTACGTCGAAAGCCTTTATCAGTTCAACATCTCCAAGCTGATCCTGGCGCGCTCTGCCGGCATACTGGAGCAGCAGTACCGCGATTATCTGGGACGTTGATCCGGACCGCAAATCTGGTCGTTAATCGCACCTTTACTCCCACCTTGTAAGCTGGTATCCGGAGGATGATTTCCCGTATGTCCAGCAACCTCACAGTCGAATATTTCATCGAGCCGGACTCAGCCGCACTCGCGCGCCGTGCAGCACAGGAATTTCTCGGCAAAGTCCAGCAGGCTGTCGCGGCACGCGGACTTGCGCGCATCGCCATCAGCGGCGGATCCACTCCGAAGGCTGCATTTCAATTGCTCGCCAATCCCGCCGAGCCATTCCTCTCCGCCATGCCTTGGGACAAGCTCCAGCTCTACTGGGTCGATGAGCGCACCGTTCCGCCCACAGACGCCGACAGCAACTATCGCATGACCAAGGAATCGCTGCTCGACCACGTGCCGCTCAAGCCTGAGCAGATTCACCGCATGCAAGGCGAACTCGACCCTGAAGTCGCAGCTGCCCGCTACGAATCCGAGCTGCGCAACAGTTTTCGTCTCGAAGGCGCCGAGACTCCAACCTTCGATCTGGTCGCACTCGGCATGGGGGACGACGGCCACACGGCCTCGCTCTTCCCGCGTACTCAGGCCATTCACGAGATGGGCAAACTCGTCACAGCCAATCACGTCCCGCAGAAAGACACTTGGCGTATCACGCTCACCTGGCCGGTCATCAACCAGGCGCGCAGCGTCTTTTTCCTCATCGGCGGCGCGGATAAGACTGAGCGGCTGAAAGAAGTTTTCCTCGGGCCCCGCGATGTCGAAACACTGCCCAGTCAACTCATCTGGCCCGCAAGCGGTATACTCACGTTGTTTCTGGATAAGGTCGCTGCGGCGCTCTTACCTGCACCCGATGCGGAAGGCCGCGGTATTTTGGAGAGAGTGCGATGATTCTTGCCGGAGATGTAGGCGGCACTAAAGTTCACCTTGCGTTGTACGACTTTGCCAACGGGCAACTCATCCATATTCGGGATGAAAAATATCCGGCCAAAGAATATTCCGGCCTGGAAGAGATCGCAAAAGAGTTCCTCGCCGCCGACAAGCCCACCTCTGCCTGCTTTGGTGTTCCGGGCCCGGTGCGTGACGGGCGGCTGCGCCTGACCAATCTGCCTTGGACTCTCGATAGCCGCGAACTGCAGACCGGCCTCGATATTCCCTATGTGTTTCTCATCAATGATCTCGAAGCCAATGGCTACGGAATAGCCGAGCTCAAGCCCGACCAGGTTTACACCCTCGCCGAAGGCGACCCCAGCCAGACCGGCAACCGCGCTCTGATCGCCGCCGGCACAGGCCTCGGGGAAGGCCTGCTCACATGGAACGGACGGCACCATATGCCGTATCCGTCGGAAGGCGGACATGCCGACTTTGCTCCTCGCAATGAGGACGAGATCGACCTGTTGCGTTTCCTCCAACAGAAGTACAACGGCCGCATCAGCTGGGAGCGTGTCATCAGCGGCATGGGCATGACCAACATCTTCGAGTTTCTGCGCGATGTGCGCGGGCTCGAGGTGCCGGCATGGCTCGGCGAACAGATTGCCGCCGCGCACGATCCCAACTCCGTCATCACGGAAAACGGCCTGGCTGCCAAAAGCGAAATCTGCGAGAAGACACTCGATATGTTCGTCTCTGTCTACGGCGCGGAGTCGGGCAACCTCGCACTCAAGATTCTCTCCGTTGGCGGCCTGTATGTCGGCGGCGGCATCGCGCCACGCATCCTGGAAAAGCTTAAGGACGGCACCTTCATCAAGGCCTTTACAGATAAGGGGCGCCTGAGCCAGCTGCTCATCAACATGCCGGTCCGCGTAATTCTGGAGCCGTACGCAGCCGTGATCGGCGCTGCCGCCTACGCTGAAGCCCGCGCAGCGGAAATCAGCGGCATCTCGCCCCGCGCCGCCTCCATCCAGTTTTAGCAACCGCTGAAATCAAAAACGCCTCGACTCGCAAGAGCCGGGGCGTTTTTTTGCTCACCGTTTCAGCGCCGAACCCACTGTCGCAATCATCCCATGATAGAAGTATTGTCCTAACCCTACAGTAAACAGCCAGCACCCATAGAGCGCATGCTCAAAGCTCGACGTCGCGAGCGACCCAGTCTCCGCATAGCGCCACGCAAAGAGCAGTCCTCCGGCAAATGTGAGCCCAACCGCAAGCCAGTTGCGAAAGATCAAATGCATAAAAGCGAAAGCCGCCGCGCTCGCCAAAATCATCGCCCAGCGTGAAGGAAAGAATGCCCCGTATCGCTCGAAGAAGAATGCTCTATAAATAATCCCTTGCGGATAAACCGACAGCACCGGGTAAGCCACCATCACAATCGCCCAGAAGCCAGGGTGACTGCGCACAAAGCCCCACTCCAACTCTGGCGCAAACCTTCGCACGCCAAGCCAGATCACCACCGCCACAACTACAAAGATCGCCAGAATCAAACCCACGCGTCCCGGCAGCGCACCAATATTCCACAGCCGCCCGCGATCGAATCGTGCGTCGCGCATAAGCTGCCACAAAGCATACGCTGTAATCACCCACAGCACCGGCAACGCAGGAATTCTGACCGGCGCAAAACGATACCCCAGCGGCAGACCCACAAATAGCAGCAGAAATTCCAAAATCAACGCGATGCGTTGCATGTATCCTCTGCGGTGTGCTCAAGCTCAGCGCAGCAACTCACTGCGCATCATGCAAAAAGCTATCCAGCATCTCCCGATACAACGCGCACTGCGGTTCCCGCAGCAGCGACGCACGCGCTTCCGCATGACCATCCAGCATGAACTCAAGGTATCCGCCCGCTTCGGTCAGACGCGGCCAGTTAGGAATATCCTTTGCATTTGGATTGCCCGTTTTCGCAAAGTTGGTCCAGTAAGTCTCCATCAGATCGGCAAGCTGCATATCCACGTCAGTAAATTTGCCGGCAATATTCCCGGATTTCGGAAAGTATCCAAACACATAAGGCAAATCTGCGGAGTGAACAGCCCCCTGCGCCTCCTGTCCGGGAATCGGATGATCAAACTGGTAGAGATACACCGGCTGCTTCGCCTTGCTCTGCCACGCGCCCTCAGTCGCAACCGGGCAATGAAAACGCATATCCGCGGCCCACTGGTCGCTGGGCTTACCATACAAGGGATCGGAAGTGTTATCGCTCATCGGATAAAGCTTCAGCGCCTCTTCCGCATGGCTACCCGCAATCATTTTGATATGTGCAGTCAGCCGTTCCGGCGTCACATCGCTTCCAAATTCGCGCGTCGTAACGCCCAGCAGCATCGGAATCTGCGACTGATGCCCGGCAGCAAAAACCTCTGCAGGCGATTGCGTAATGACCCATCCATCCACAATCGGCCCGACACGCGGCCGCCGTTTAACATCGGGATCCATCACGGCCTTCAGCAACTCCTCAGCGCTGAGCCCGCGCAGAAATTTCACTGCATCTCCGCCCTCCGGCGCGTTCATCGTCGACGCAAATGCAACGCCAGCCTTCTCGGCCTCCTCCAGCTTGGGCACTGGAGCCAGGAACGCGGCACCGCTCTCAGCAATTGCCTTATGAAACTCGTTCTTTGCAAAGGAAGTCATCAGTAGGCTTGTATCTACCGCGCCCGCGGACTGACCAAAGACAGTAATGTTGTCTGGATCGCCGCCGAACCGGGCAATATTCTGCCGCACCCAGCGCAGCGCCAGAATCTGGTCCTCCAGCCCATAGTTGCCGCTGCTTCCATGCGCCGATTCGCGCGTAAGACCCGGATGCGCAAGAAATCCAAAGACGCTCAGACGATAGTTCACCGTCACCAGCAGAATGCCGTGACGAATCAGCGTTCCATCTTTGTACAGCGCACCTGAGGCAGACCCTCCGGCATTCGCGCCGCCATGCAGCCACAGCATCACCGGTAGTGGCTTCTTCTGCGCCGGCCACTCGGGCGTAATCACATTGAGAAAGAGGCAGTCCTCTTTGCCCGTAGCCGCATCATGGCGATTCCACGCTCCCAGGTCTGGCTGCGCGCACGGAGAGCCGAACTGTGTTGCATCACGAACACCCGGCCACGGCTTCGCAGGAATAGGCTCATGCCACCGCAGGTTGCCCACAGGGGGTTCAGCGTAAGGAACGCCGAGAAACTCCGCCCCACCACCCGTACGTGAAACGCCGCGAATTTGTCCCGCGGATGTGCTAACCACCAACGGATCCGATGTCTGTTGGCCGTGCGCGGTTAGGAGCGTGGCTGCCAGAACAAATGCCGCAACAATATTAGAACGGTTCACGATATCTTCTCCAGACAAGCAGATCAGGTGAAGCAACTACGCGAGAATTCTAGCAATCAACCCCGAACCAGGCCCGCAGGATGCAGCTATGCTGAATGCAATGAGCTTCGCGCACACCGTCGGCAACATTCGCCACCACTTTCCGGGTCTGCCCACGCTGCTGGCCAAAGCCACGCCGGAGCGTAGCGGAGACATACTCGCCGGAATTGCCGCGAAATCAGCCGAAGAGCGCGTAGCTGCGCAGTGCGCACTCGCCGACCTGCCGCTCCAACACTTCCTCAACGATCAGGTCGTACCGTACGAAACCGACGAAGTCACGCGGCTCATCATCGACACCCACAATGCAAAAGCATTCGCGCCGGTGCAATCGTTAACCGTCGGCGAACTCCGCAACTGGCTGCTCTCCGACGAAGCCACGCCGGAGCGCCTCGCCGCACTTGCTCCCGGCCTCACACCAGAGATGGCCGCAGCCGTAAGCAAGCTCATGCGCCTACAGGATCTCATCGTCGCAGCGGCAAAAATCCGCGTCGTTACGCGATTTCGCACCACAGTCGGTTTACCCGGCAGACTGAGCGCACGCCTCCAACCAAATCACCCCACTGATGATCCCGCAGGAATAGCCGCATCCATCCTCGACGGCCTTCTTCTCGGCTCAGGCGATGCAGTCATCGGCATCAACCCGGCCGGCGACAGTCCAGCGGTCACAGCGCATCTGCTCCGTCTCATCGACGCCCTGCGCCAGCGATTTTCCATTCCCATACAGAGCTGCGTTCTGGCTCATATCACCACACAAATGGCCGCTCTCGAATCCGGCGCACCGGTTGATCTCATCTTTCAATCCATCGCAGGCACAGAAGCAGCCAATCGCAGCTTCGGCATAAATCTCGCACTACTGAAAGAAGCCAACGACGCCGGCCAGAAGCTCAACCGTGGAACTGTCGGCGACAACGTAATGTATTTTGAAACCGGCCAAGGCTCCGCACTCTCCGCCAACGCGCATTACGGAGCAGGTGGTTTGGGCGTCGACCAGCAAACCCTCGAAGCCCGCGCCTACGCCGTCGCTCGCGCCTTCTCGCCCATGCTCGTCAACACAGTCGTCGGCTTCATCGGCCCCGAGTATCTCTACAACGGCAAGCAGATCACACGCGCCGGTCTCGAAGATCACTTTTGCGGCAAGCTTCTCGGCCTGCCCATGGGCTGTGACGTCTGCTACACCAATCACGCCGAAGCCGATCAGGATGATACAGACGCCCTTCTCACGCTCCTCGGCGCCGCAGGCGTCAACTACATCATGGGCGTTCCCGGCGCAGATGACGTTATGCTCAACTACCAGAGCACCAGCTTCCACGATGCGCTCTACGTGCGCCGCATTCTCGGCCTCAAACCCGCACCCGAATTCGAAGCATGGCTCGCCGGCGATGAATATGCCCGCCTCATGCTCGAAGCAACGCATCCGGAGAGGCTTTTAACCGCATGAGCGATCTTGTTCATAACGGCATCGCCGCAAAGCTGCAATCGCTTACTCCCGCGCGCGTCGGCCTCGGTCGCACAGGCATCAGCCTTGAGACGCGTGATGTGCTCGAGTTTCAACTCGCCCATGCTCGCGCACGCGACGCAGTCCATGCGCGTCTTGATGTCGCAGGCCTCGCAGCAGCCATCGAAACCACAACCTGCTCCACTGTCCTGCAACTGCACTCCGCCGCAGCAAATCGCGTGCAGTATCTGCAGCGCCCCGATCTTGGCCGGCAGCTGAACGAAGCCAGTCGCAAACTACTCTCCGCGCAGTCATCCGGCGCGGACCTTGTTCTCATCGTCGCCGACGGACTCTCCTCATTCGCTATCGAGCGTCACGTCCCAGCCGTCCTCAACGAACTGCTTCCTCGCCTCGCTACCACAAGTCTCGCGCCCATATGCATCGTCGAGCAGGCCCGCGTAGCCATCGGCGACGAGATCGGACAGACACTCGGCGCGCAGCTTTCCATCGTATTCATCGGCGAGCGCCCCGGTCTCAGCTCGCCCGACTCGCTCGGAGCCTACATCACATGGCAACCAAGGTCAGGCCGCACGGATGCCGAGCGCGTCTGCATCTCAAACATCCGCACCGAAGGACTCAGCTACACACAGGCAGCCTCGCAACTCGAACGCGCGATTACCCAGGCGCGCGAACGCCGTCTCACCGGCGTAGCTTCCCATTCGATTCCAGCCTCGCTCCCCGCAGGAGAAGAAAAGCTATGATGCGTTATCTGCGTATTGCCGCCATTGGGCTTCTCATCGTCGCCGCAGTTCTCTACGTAGGCGACTGGCTCATCTACAAACTGCGCGGCTCACCAAGAGACACCGTGACGGTAAGCCTCTTCGTCTCCGCGTCGCTTAAAAATGAAAAGCAGGAAATCGACTACATTGGCCAGGAACAGTGGACCTGCACGCGGAGCCTGTTCCCCTTTCCGCCATATCAGCAGAATCAGTCAAGCCCCTGCTGGTACCTGCGCACGCACACCAACCAGACCACAGCTTACTGAGGCGGTAACGCAGGATTCTTTGGACGCATCTGGCGCACCAGTACTTCGTCCGACGCTTGAGTCAACGTGGAAGCTTTGCTGAACTCTGTCTTGGCCTCGGCGGTTTTGCCCATGGCTTTGTATAGCCGCCCAAGACGCATGTGAACACTCACTTCACTCGGCTGCTGTTTGTCAGCCAGCAGCAACTGGCGCAAAGCCTCATCGTTCTGCCCTGCATCGGTCGCCAGTATGCCAAGATCAAGATGCACCCGCCACTGCGAGGGATCGGCCTGCTCAGCCTGTTCAAGAAATGGCCGAGCCTTCTCCGGCTGGTTCAACTGCAGATATGCGTCGCCCAGATAAAGCATGGACTGTGTATGTTTGGGATCGTTCGTCAACTCCGCCTGAAACTCCGTAGCGGCTTCATCAAGATGCTTCTGCGTCCATAGCAGGTATCCCAGGCCGAAATGCACCTCTGGTTCGTTTGGGTTAGCCTTGACGGCAGCACGAAATTGCTCAATGGCATCGGCATGATCATGCAGCTCATCGGACGCTTCACCGGCCAGCATGTCGGCTTCAGCCGACTCGGCATTCAACGCGAGAATTTCGTGGTAAGTATCCAGCACGCATGGATATTGCTTGGACCACAGGCAGCTATGGGCAAGCGTCATCAGTAGGGTCAGGTTCTGCGGATCATGTGTGGCAGCCAGCTTGAGCAGCGGAACGGCCTGGGCATATTCTTGCGCGCCATAATGAGACATCGCCAGCAGAATGGTATAGCGTTGTGCGTCTGGAGAATCTGGCGCAGCAGACTTGAGAAGCTGTGCAAAGACCGGCACGGCCTCCTTCATCTCGCCGTCCTTAAAAAGTGCAAGCCCAAGATTCAGTTGCACGCCGGGCAGTTTGGGATTGATCGCAAGCGCCTTACGATAGTACGCAGCGGCATCCTTGTAGTGTTCCTGGCGACTCGCGACAAGTCCGAGATGTGCCAGCGCCTCTGCATTGCCGGGCTGGGCTTTCAGAATCACGTGCCACGCAGCCTCAGCATCGGCAAGCTTGCCCTGCTGTTCTAGATTCAACGCGGCTTCACGCGAGGCATTCACATTCGCCGCGTTCTGCGCCAACGCAGGCGCGACAAATAAAAAGGGAATCAAAGCGAGAGATAAAACTCGTGGCACGCTTGCCTCTGTTAAGACTGCGGAATTGATTTTCTCAGTTGTCCCAATCTTCTCGCAAAAAGACATGCGACGAAGATGCATCACCAGCCGTTACAAAGGATGCCAAATTCCAACAAAGAAAAAGCGCGGCAGGCAAACGCCCGCCGCGCCAGGTTGAGTTTGCAGTTTAGAACAGGAACTTGCCGCCAAACTGCAGTGTACGAGGATCGTACGTGCTGGTTGCCTGACCGAAGTTCTTATCCTCCAGGGTCGTATCCAGATTCTGGAACTCGGTATGGTTGAAGGTGTTGAAGGACTCGACGCGGAACTCGAATCGGGGACCTTCATGAGAGGTGAGGGCAAAGCTCTTGAACAGGGCGATGTTCCAGTTAAAGAGCCCCGGACCGACTACAGCATCCTTGCCGGCATTGCCGAAGCCTTGGTTACCGCCTCCATCCCAGGGGGCGGCGGGAGAAGAAAAGGCCGACGAATTGAACCATGCCGTCTGTTTCTTCGGTCCTTTGGTCCGGCCGGAGAGGTTAGGCCGGTTGACCGTTCCGCCGCCAAGTCCCAGAATGTCTGGACCGTTGTAATAGGCTTGCAGCGGTGAACCGGCCTGTGCCACAGTAACGCCGGAAATCTCCCAGCCGCCTAGTGTCGTGCGGGCAAGCGCATTGCTGTTCCGGAAGAACGGCAGCTTGTAATCATAGTTGACGTTGAAGATATGCCGGCGGTCGAGCACACCCGAGCCGCGGTCATAGGTTGGGTTGAAGGGGTTTGAGATAAAAGCCTGTCCCCCCGGTGCGTTTGTCGATCCCTCGTCGCCGCTCGCAATGTCGATTTCATGCGAGTAGGTATACGAGAACTGGGCATTGAGGCCGTGCTTGTTTTCAAAGCGCAGTCCTGCCTGCAGTGAGTGGTAGTTGGAGTTCGTGATGCTTTCTACCTGGGTGATTCCACCAAAGCCGGGATAGATTCTGTACTGGTTGGAGAGGCCGCTGTTATTTGCCACTGCCTCGCGTTGGTCGTAGGTGCCGTTGCTCGGGTCCGTCAGCGGCAGAGTGTTGATGCTGCGCTCATTGTTCTGGTCCCAGCCAACAGATCCAACGTACTGCACCACCGCCACAACGGACGGCTGAAGCTGCTGTTGTACACCCACGCTGAACTGTGCCGTGCCAGGATTTGGATAGTGGCTGGCAAGGCTTCCTGGGCTGCTTGGGTTAAGCGGGCTGGTGGCCTGCGCACCGGTTGTGACGCTCTGGTTCGGATTGGTGAAGTAAATGCCGTTCACCTGCGCATTGACTGCAAACGGAGGATTCGAGCTCAAGCCATACATATCGTTGCCCTGAACGCGTTCGTAGAAGATGCCGGCGCCGGTACGCAGAACTGTTTTACCAGTGCCAAACACATCAAACGCAGCACCGATGCGAGGCTCAACGGTGTTGTAGTCATTGTTCACCAGTCCGCGCGGTGTGCTGCTCGAGCCGCCTATCGCAATGCCATTCATGTAGAAAGGCGTTCCGTTGATGTTCTGAACTCCGGGTCCGGTCGGATTCAGAGAGCCGGTTGTCGGGTCCGGAACCTGTGCAGCATTAGCGCTGAACAGCGCCGGATTGAAGTTCGATACGCGGTTGTATTTTTCATAGACATGCGGCAGTGCGTCATAACGTACCCCAAGATTCAGGGTCAGGCGCGGCGTCAGGTGCCAGTTGTCCATGCCATAGAAGGAGTAAGTGTTGTTCAGCCAGTGTGCCGTAGAAATATTCTGGAGCTGTTGGAATTGATCCGCAAACCCCATAAGGAAGTTCAGGTAGGAGTCACCTGAATAGTCCGATCCAAAGTTATAGGTTCCCTGGACCAGAGCCTGTTGCTCCTGATTTTTGTCCACACGCATATAAGAGAAGCCAAACTTCAAGCCGTGCCTGCCCCTCTCCCACGACAGATCATCACGAAGCTGATAGTCGAGGAACGCGTTGTGCCATGGATCATAATTCTGCGTCCACTGCGTATTCAGTGTGCCGGAGAACGTCAATCCAGGCAGTTCCTTGAGTGCGTCATTGCCTGTAAAGCCAGCCAGAGGCTGTGCTGTCCACCCCGACGGCTGTTGAGAGATGCCCACCGGGCTCCAGACGATTGTGTTGCCGTTCACGTTCAGAGACGTCTCGTTGAGCAGTGTTGGAGAAAGCTCTTGGCTCAACTTGATCACAGAGGCCCACGACGGGTTGGCAAACACCGTGCCCACCGTGTAGTAGCTGCTGCCGCTCCATTCGCTGGGGAAGATGGTTTGCGACATCTGGTCATGAATCCAGTGACCCATCAAGTGGTACTTGGAAGTAATGTCATGATCGATGCGGACCACGTCCTCGCGAACGTATGTGGGCTGTTTGGGCGCTGAGAATACCAGCGGGTTGGCGGTGCTGCCCGTGCCGTTGGACGCGTGCGGAATCGCTCCCGTTCCCATAAACAGCACGGCGTTGGGGTCCAGCACGCTGGCCGGAATCGTATAGGTTCCATCTTCGTTTGCCGGCATCGGCTGCCCGGGAACCCAGTTGCTTGGATACTTGGCAAGCTCATTCGGGTCCGAAGTAACTGGGACAATCGGCGCTGTTTTAAGGTTCCATGCAACGTAGTTCAGAGCCTGTCCGCCGGTCGGGAAATCCGCGTCCGGAACCGTTGCGGTGGATACTGGATTCGCGCCTGCAATATAGCGACGCCATTCCTCGCTCTCGAAGAAATAGGTTCTGCTCTTCGATTTTGGATAAACGCCGGGAATGAATACGGGCCCACCGATATCGAAGCCGAAAATGTTCAGGCGAAGCTCCGGCGTGGGCGTGTTCGATTGCTTGGAAAAGTAATTGGCGGCATCGAATGCGTCGTTACGATTGAATTCCCATGCACCGCCGTGAAAGTTCTTGGAGCCGGACTTCAGCACCATGGTGACGGTGCCGCCGGAGCTGATGCCGTAATCCGGGCTGTAGTTGCTGCTCAGCACCTGGAACTCGGCCAGAATGTCCATGGTGGGCATCAGGTCGAACTTGCCGCCCGAGCCGCGGTCATAGGCTTCACCGCCGTCGATCAGCCAGTTGTTGTGGTCCGGTCTCATGCCGTTGAAGCTGAGCCCGAATCCGCTGCCCTGCGCCGTGACACCGTTAAACGACATGATATTGCTCGAAACGCCCGTACCCAGCGTAGTCAGCGAAACCATGTTGCGGCCGTTGGTGGCCAGCTGGGTAATCTGATCGCCGGTAATCAGGTTGCTGACTTCATTGGTTTCCGTCTGCAAGTGGAGCGCGTCGGCTTCCACCGTCACCGTCTGGTTGTTGGTGCCAATTTCAAGCACCGCATTTTCGGCCACCGTTGAGGCCACGTTCAGCACAACGTTGGTCTTCTGGTACTGCTTGAATCCCGACGCCTCTACCTTCAGGACGTAGGTGCCGTGGTTCAGCCCCGAGAAATCGTAAAGGCCCGCGCCATTGCTTGGCGTCGACCGCGTCTCTCCAGTGGCAGTATTGGTGATGGTAACTTTTGCATTCGGTATCACAGCGCCCGTGGGATCTGTGACGCTTCCTGTCAATTCAGCGTTTTCCTGTGCGTACGCGCCCAATGACGTTGCTAGGGCCAGTAGCAACAGCAGAAGGATGTGTCTCCCTGGCAATTTGATTCTCATCTGACCTTCCTTTTCAAAAAGGCATGGTGCCTGGTTGCACTTCGTTTTTGTTGGTCTGTCCTGTTGGTCTGTCCAACAATCCAGCCTGGGAACGATCGTTGTCTTGTCTCCCATTTCTCACCGCACTGCTTTCAGGGGACTCCTGAGCATTCCGTAATTCCGGAGAAATCCACCAAAGCGGATAGTGCGGATTTGCTGGTTCTGCTTTTTTGTAGGAAGCCACTTAATCGATTAAGTTGGCTCCTCAAAAAAAAGCGGCCTTCCAGCCGCATGTGATTTAACTCTCTTCAGAAACGCAATGTCAAGAAATTGTCATATCATTTTTATGAACGATTGGAAACGAAGGGGTTACTTAAGTCGCAAGAAATTAAGTTAAACGTTTACAGCGGCTTGCCGCCGAAAATGCATTGGCGGAGAGTCAAAATGAGGAAAATTAGCACCTCTTAAAGTGCAAACGTTTTCATTTAAGGGTTACTCGTGGGCGACTTCCCCTAACCCATTCGGGTTATGTCACGTAGTTGCCGTGCCGTCGCCTCCAGAAACGTCTCCGTGCTCACTCCGGCAGGCATCTCCAGGCCCGATTTAGCCCTCAGCGCGACTGAAATTCGCTCCGCCAGAGTCGCCCGCGTGCCAAGCGGCATATCGAGCCGCCGTGACAGAAAGTTCTCCAGCACCTCTAGATCGCCAGCAGCCAGTTTGGCGATATTGACAGGCGGCAGGCTCACGCGCATGTGTGGTTCAGCCGGCAGGGTCAGCGGAGTTACGCTGAAAGCCGTAAAAATGCGCGAGCCCGAATCCCCCCACAGCGGAGCTTCTTGGGGCCGATCCCGTACAACAATCGTTCCCGCCACCAGATCCCCCAGCCGCTGGTTCTGCCGTGTCACAAACACCGTCACAATGCCCACCGCATAGAACGTAGGAATCTGGTCCACAATCCGAATGAAATTGCGGGCCATCGATTCCAGAATGCCGATAGGGCGCCCCGAGCGCTGAATCACGCGAATCCTGGCAATCTTTTTGCCCGGAGTCTGCCCATTCCAGAAAGCCTCAAACAGCGTGAAATAACCCCACTGCAGCAGAAACACCAGGAAGATGACAATCCCCGTGATCCACTGCTCAGACAGGCGGCTGAACGCATGAAAGGCCGGCGCTAAAACGCTGAAGACAATGATCAGCACGAAAAGGCTCACGACCCAGAGCAGGGAATCGATCAATATGGCAATAAAGCGGCTGCCAATGCCCGCCAACGGCATCTCAATCGCCACCAATTCCGGTGTATCGATCGCGTGGCGTTCCGGATTCATGGCCTCTGCGTTAACCTGATCCAGTCCCATCTGTTCCAGTCTTGTCGAATTAGGGTTCGTACTCATGGCAAATACTATTGTCTCCAACCTCTGGCTCCAAAAGCGACGCCCTTACTGGAGCCGCCTTGAAGCGTTGCTCGCCGCTGTCAACTCCGGGGGCATCAAGCAGCTCTCCCGCGCCGAAATGCGGGAGATGACCCTGCTCTACCGGCAGGTAGCCTCTGATCTCTCCGTGCTCCGCCGCGACGGAACCGCACAGACCTATGCTACCCATGTCAATCAACTGCTGGCTCGCGCCCACCATATCATCTATGCCGGTCGTAAAACGAGCGCAATACATCTCCTCCGCTATCTGCGCGACGAATACCCGGAGATCTTCCGCCGCAATCTTGCCTACGTCGGGTTCTCCGTCGGTATAACACTGGCCTGTTGCGCACTCGGCGCAATCATCACCAGCACCCACATTGACTTCATGCGCCACTTCCTCGGCCCGCAGATGATCGCCACCATGGAGCGCCACGAAATGTGGACGCACTCCGTCGTCAGTGTCGCTCCCACCGCCACCAGCGCCATCATGACCAACAATCTCTCGGTCAGCTTCGTCACCTTCGCCGGCGGAATCACCTTCGGTCTCCTCACCCTGTTCTCGCTCTACAACAACGGAATGATGCTCGGTGTCATCGGTGCGGCCTGCCACCACTACGGCATGTCCGTCGCACTCTGGAGCTTCGTAGCTCCCCACGGCTCTTTGGAACTTCCCGCAATCATCTTCGCCGGAGCAGCCGGCCTCCGCCTCGCACACGGAATGGTCTTTCCCGGCGCACTGCGCTGGAAAGACGCCGTCGCCCAGAGCGGCATGGAAGCCGCACGTCTCGTCTCCGGCACCATCCCCATGCTCGTCGTTGCCGGCTGCCTCGAAGGTTTTTTCTCGCCATCCTCAGCTCCCGTCTGGCTCAAGTTCACCGTAGGCGGCATGCTTTTCGCCTTCCTCAACGCCTGGCTCTTCGGCGCAGGCAAACAATCTGCAGACTCCAGTTCCACAGTCTGAGCCAGGGATGCAGGTTCCGGACGCAGGTCCCGTAACTTTTTTCTCGTTCAGAGCGTATACACAGAGGATCGAGACGGATAGAAGCCTTGAATTCGTCCGATTTATAGTTGCTCTAGGAAGGGGTCGAAGCCCACGATGCATTCCGTCATCCATCCAAATAGACAGGCCTCGCGCCTGCTGTCGCTCATCGCCGCCATCTGCATCCTGCTTATCGCCGCTCAAACCGCAGCCACAGCGCAGGATGCCCCCAGCATCATCGGCACCTCACCGCTAGGCGGCCTCTCCGGCGCAACTGATTGGATCAACTCCAAGCCGCTGACAGCAAAAGAGCTTAAAGGCAAAGTCGTTCTGATCGATTTCTGGGCCTACTCCTGCATCAACTGCATCCGCTCCGTTCCATATCTCCGCGCCTGGGCAGATAAATACAAAGACAGCGGCCTCGTCGTCATCGGAGTCCACACTCCCGAATTCGACTTCGAAAAGGAACTCCCTAACGTCCAGCACGCCGTCAAAAAATTCAACATCACGTATCCCGTTGCGCTCGATAGCAACAACGCCATCTGGGACGCCTTCCACAACCAATACTGGCCTGCCTCGTACTTCATCGATGCCACTGGAAAAGTCCGGTATACCCACTTCGGAGAAGGTGAATACGATCAGTCTGAGCACCACATTCAGGAGCTGCTCAAAGAAGCCAACGCCAAGTCCATGCCCGCCGGCACCGTCAGCGTGGAAGGGCAGGGAGCCGAAGCCGCAGCCGATATGAAGGACGTCAAATCGCCCGAAACCTATATCGGATATTCCCGCGCCGACCACTTCGGCTCGCCGGAAGGAATGATGCGCGATATGGATCAGGTCTATACCATCCCCAATGACCTGCGCATCAACGAGTGGGGACTGGCGGGGAAATGGCATGATCAGGAGCAGGTGGCCGTTTTAAAAAGCTCCACCGGCAAAATCGCCTTCCGCTTTTACGCCCGCGATCTCCATCTCGTCCTCGGTCCCACCGCAAGCGGCAAGCCAGTCCGCTTCCGCGTCACAATAGACGGCCAGGCTCCCGGCGATAATCACGGAATCGATACCGACGCGCAAGGCAACGGCGTCGTCACGGAGCACCGTTTGTATCAACTCGTGCGTCTAAAAGGTGCGGTAAAGGACCACGTCTTCGTCATAGAATTCCTCGACCCCGGCGTCCAGGCATTCTCCTTCACCTTCGGTTAAAGCCCGACAGAGGTACCCCATGTTCAAGTCAGATATCGCGTCCCCCCACATCACTCGTCGCGCTTTTTTTATTGCCGCCGGCGCCACTGCCGCAGCCGCTGTATTCACCTTGCGTAAAAACATCGTTTACGCCGCCGCGCCGCCTAAAGAAGTCAAAATCGTCCAATTCACTCCCGCCGGCCAGCGCGGCGATGTCGTCACACTGCCCGTCGTCGTCAAATCCGATGCCGATTGGAAAAGCCAGCTATCGCGGGACGCCTATGAAGTCACGCGCCACGCAGGCACAGAGCAGCCCTATAGCGGCCAGTACTGGAACCTCCACGACAAGGGCATCTATCACTGCATCTGCTGCAATATCCCGCTCTTCAACTCCGACACCAAGTTCGAATCCGGTACCGGCTGGCCCAGCTTCTGGCAGCCCATCGCCAAGGAAAATGTTCGCGAAAGCAACGATCTCTCTCTCGGCGTGTTGCGCACTGCCGTCAACTGCCGCCTTTGTGACGCGCACCTCGGCCACGTCTTCGACGACGGCCCCCAACCTACAGGCCTCCGCTATTGCATGAACTCAGTCTCACTCAAATTCGCAAAGCTAGCCTGATCGCCAGCGTCAGGTTTTTGTATCAGGCGATGGCTTTGCAGGTTGCGAAAAAGTCATTGCTTTGAAAGGGCACCGCTTCACAGGCTGCGGAAAAACTCCATGCTTTGAAAGGGCACGGCTTTAGCCGTGCCGTAAGTCGAGCAAGATGAATGCGGCTTTAGCCGCTGAGGGAAGGTTTTTGCGGTTACTGCGACAAAATGGGTCTTTTTCCGCACTCTGTTCAGCCGTGCCAACCACTGAAGCTCACCAGTGCAAAATAGAAATATGTCTGAGATGGACTTTACCCAGATCCTCATCGAAGTCAGCGCATTCGCGAAATCCACCATCGATCTCGCTGCCCTGCAGAACTTCATCGTCGAGATCATCCCCGAGCGCCTGCCGTACTACAACTGGACCGGCTTCTACATGCTCGATCCCAACGACCCGGATACGCTCGTCCTCGGCCCCTATCGCGGAGCGCCCACCGAGCACGTGCGCATCCCCGTCACCCAGGGAATCTGCGGAGCCGCCGTCGCCCAAAACAGCACCGTCATCATCGACGATGTGCACTCCGACCCGCGCTACCTCGCCTGCTCACTCGAAACCAAATCCGAAATCGTCGTCCCCATCCGCGCCCACGGCGCAGTCGTAGGCGAGATCGACATAGACAGCCACGACCTCGCAGCCTTCACCGCACATGATAGTGAATTCCTGGAGCAATGCGCCGCCATCGTGGGCAGCTTCATCGAAACCAATCAACCAGCCTCAAAGTAGAACTGGTAATGCTTCCTGCACCCGGGATTAAACGTCGCCCCACACGCAGGGCACTCATAGCCGCTCGCCATGTATTGCTCAATACTCATCTCACGCCCGCACGCGCCGCAAAGCACCGCGGTCTCACCCCACTCCGCCCGCGGCCACACCTCGATCGCGTGACCCGCAAGCGCCTCGTGGCAATCCTTGCACGCGTAATAAACCCCGCAGCACTTCATCTTGATCGCAATAATGTCCAGATCACTCCTGTAATGCGCGCACCGCGTCTGCGCATCCAGCTCCACTCCGCAAACCTCTGGCCGTAACACCGTCATAGACCCCAGATTACCGAATCCTGTTGATTCACCATCTAGTGCGCCCCATAATGATGCATGGCGTCCTCTTCTTCCTTTATCCCATCTTCAGAACTGGCTGCCCCCGCCGCGCAGCCCCCACTCCCGCGCGAATGCTCCTTCACAGAATCCGACTGGCGCGCTCTCGCCGTCTTCTGGTACCCCGTCGCCCACTCCCGCCAGGTCACCGACAAGCCCTTCGCCGTCCGCCTTCTCGATGAACGCGTAGTCCTCTATCGCCTCTCGAACGGCACCGTCTCGGCCGCCCGCGACATCTGCTATCACCGCGGCGTTCCGCTCAGTCTCGGCCATGTGGAAGGCGACGAGATCATCTGCAAATACCACGGCCTTCGCTACGATTCCACAGGCCGCTGCATCTGCATCCCCGCGCATCCCAACGGGCCCATCTCTCCACGCCTGCATCTCGACATGTATCAGGCGCAGGAAAAGTACGGCCTTATCTGGGTTCGCCTCTTAAATAACAATCTGGACAACGGCCAGCAGGAACTCCCCGAGCTAGCCGAATGGGAGGACCCCGACTACCTTCAGGTCCATCTCGACAGCGTAGATATCAAAGCCGCCGCGGGCCGCCAGGTCGAAGGCTTCCTCGACGTCAGCCACTTCGCCTTCGTCCACAAAGAGAGCTTCGGCGAGCCCGACAACCCCGTTGTGCCCGACTACAAAGTCACCAAAACCAATCGCGGCTTCATCGCCGACTACATCAGCTCTGTCAGCAACTACGCCCACGGCTACAAGCACCTCGCTCCGGCGGACTTCCCCTGGCATCGCCGCTTCGAAGTCTATCTGCCCTTCACAGCCAAGCTCACCGTCATCTTCCCCGGCGGCGGCAAGCTGCAAATCCTCAATGCAGCATCGCCCGTATCCGCGCGCAAAACCAAACTCTTCGTCCCCATCTGCCGCAACTTCGACAAGGACGCGCCCATCGAGAACACTCTCGACTTCAACTACCAGATCTTCGCCGAAGACATTGAAATAGTAGAGACGCAATACCCTGAAGACCTGCCGCTCAATCTCCACGATGAAGCGCACTTTCCCGCAGACCGCAGCTCAGTCACCTATCGCAAAGGTCTAGCCGCACTCGGCCTCGGTCGCACCTTCACCGCATGAATTCTAAGTGGATGTCACTACAGACAGAACTTTGTTGATCGCCGCAATGATCTCGCCGGCCATCGCAAAGTGTGACGCAATAGCCGCTATCTGGCCGCGTAGTTGCGTAATGCCATCATTCACGGTTTTGATCTGTTTCTGCAGGCTCGCAAAGATATTCGTGTCCTTGCTGAACGTGTACTCATCGTCCTCGTCCAGAACCAGTCTCACCTGCGGCTGCCATTGATTCAGCGCCTCAACGGTCGCAAGATCCATCGTGCTGTCAATTGCGTCTTGTATTTTGTTGTAGAGGTCCACATACGCCGCTCTTACTTCAGGTGTCAGCGGAATAGTGTAAGCCGGAAGAGGAGTGCTTCCAATCGGTGTCGCCATATCCTTATTCCTTCAAATCGAATTCGTCGGCCTAGTCGGTGGGTAATGACGAGTAGAACTTGCCAAGCGAGTCGCCCGCAGCTTTCAGATCGCCCAGCTTATTCGTCAGCGACTCAGGATTGTTATGCTGCGCCTCTGCCGCCAGCGCATGATGCGTCAGCGCAAGGTTGTTCAGCGCATCATGAAGCGCCGCCAGCCGTTCATGTGCCTGCTTCTGCTGACGCGCAATCTCGGGCAGCTTCATTACCTCCGCCCGCCACTCCTGAGGATTTACATCCTTGCCGCTCTGCTGGTCTGCCAGTATGTACTGCTTCTCCAGGTTCAGTATCCGGTCGTAGTCACGCTGTCCGATACCATCCAGAGCCATAATGTCATCATTCAGCGTCTTGCAGAATGTTTGAATCGTAGGGTCCATTGCCTCAATCTTTGCCGGCAGCTCTTTCTCCACAACTCGGCTGGTGAAATACTGCCCCAGCGCGTTTACGGCGGTGCTGATGCCATTTTGCGCCTCAGTGGAGAGCAGCGGAGCAGCGCTCGTCGAAGTGGATGAAGTTGTTGTGCTGGTCGACCCCGTTACCGTGGTAGTGGTGGTGGTCGTGGTTGTGTCCGGAGCCGCCGCAATCCCGAGTACATTTTCGATCGACGGCGCAAGATTGTTTCCCAGCGAAGTCAAATTGCCACCCACAGACTTCGAAGCCGCATCAAGCGCCGGAGAATCAGAGCTCTTCGTAATCTCAATCAATGATTTGGCATACACCTGCAGCGCCGCAAGCACAGCCAGCCTCGTCTGAATATCCTTCTCTGAGAGCAGCGTCGGCACATTGCGCGGGTTGTAGCTGGCATCTTTATTCGTGTAAGCCACTACCGCTTCGTAATCGTTGCGAAGATTATGCAGCGCCACCGCATCGCGATAAGCAGCGGCCGATTGATCCACCACCGGAGCAAGCGAAGCTGAAAACGCAGTCGCGTGCTTGTTCAATGGCGTCGTCGAGCATCCGGTCACCGAGATGCACAGCGCCAGCAAGCCGGCCATTGGCAGGGCGACAATGCCAACCCGCACATGCGTAATACGGGACTTCCAAAGATTGCCGCAAATCATGGACGCATTATTGGAGCACCACATGCAAAAGTCAATGCAGGAAAGACGGAAAGCGTCGTAACGCTGGCGTTTCGTAATTCACTATCTCAAGTTAGGTGTAGACTTAGGACGCAATTTAAACCCTCATGTAAGCGAAGCTCTTTATGTCGAAACGAATCGTTTTCTGTTCAGACGGTACCTGGCAGGCCCCGCTCAACAACACTAACGTCTATCGCCTCTATAAGGCATTAGCGGTTGCGGACGATCAGATCACCTTTTACGACGACGGCGTCGGCGCAGATGCCACAGGCCTGTCCCGCATTCTCGAAGGCGCATTTGGTCAGGGTCTCTTGCAAAAAATTCAGGACTCCTACACGAAAATTGCGCACGTCTACGAGCCAGGCGATCAGATCTTCCTCTTTGGTTTCAGCCGTGGCGCGTACACGGCTCGCAGTCTTGCCGGAATGATCGCCACCTGCGGCCTTCCAGGTGGCTCGTTCACCAACGACTGCGTCACACAGGCCTTCACGGCGTATAGAACACCCACGCAGCGCGCATCTATCCTCGCGGGCCTGAGCGCAAGCAACCTTCAGCAGGCTTCCATCCAGATGGTCGGCGTTTGGGACACCGTAGGTTCGCTCGGTATTCCCGCCATCTTCGGCGGAATCAACGAGAGCCAGTACGGCTTCCTCGATACGTCGCTCCATCCATGCGTTAAAAATGCATTCCAATGTCTGGCGCTCGATGAAAAGCGTATGCAGTTTCCCGCAACACTCTGGGATGGTCCCGCTGCTCCCGGCCAAACCCTCGAGCAGGTCTGGTTCTCCGGCTGTCACGGAGACGTAGGCGGCGGCACAGCGCAAGGCGGCCCAATGGATGCTGGCACGCGGCTTTGCGACGTCACCATGGGATGGATGGTTTCACGCGCCCAGCAATGCGGCCTCACCTTTGTTGATGGAACAACCGCACAGTTCGCCACGCTCCCAGCAGACTCTGCTCTCGACCTCATCCGCGAAACCTGGACGCCCGCAGATGGGCCACCTCACCTCCGTCCAGTCGCTTCCACTGCAGAGGTCGCAAACAGCGTAGCCGTGCGCCTCCAGTACGCGCTCACGTACGTCCCAGGCTCCCTCACCGTAACCGACGGCGAGTTAGCCGACAGCTACGCCATCCAGACCATAGTCAGCGAAAACGCGTTTTAGGTCCGCGGCCGTCTTTGTTCTTGCTCTTCGCCCGCACCACCAACAGACCTCCACCTCCGCCACCTGTTCGCCGTAGTTCGCCAAAATAGCCCCATTCCCACATCCTGCATCTAAGCTTGGATACGTTTGTGCATCCCCCCAATGCGCATAAACCCCAAGGACCACATAAATGCAGATCCGTGTCGGATATCAAATTGAATTCAAACTAGTTGAAGAAACGGCCATGGTGGCCATGCTGAATGTGTACCCCGCTCGAGCGATTGATCTGCTTGAGCCCGATGAGGTCCATACAGAGCCCCAATTGCCCCTCAACTACTATTTCGATAGCTTCGGAAACCGCTGCGTCCGTTTCACCGCTCCTGCAGGCCATATCCGGCTCTCCGGTTCGACACTCGTTCTGGATAACGGTCAGCCAGACCCTGTCGAACTGTCTGCCCGCGAGATCCCCGTGGGCGACCTTCCCGAAGAAGTCCTCACCTACCTCCTCAACAGCCGCTATTGCGAAGTCGATCGCTTCAGCAACGTTGCTTATGAACTCTTTGGCCAGACTCAACATGGCTGGTCGCGCGTGAAGGCCATCTGTAACTGGGTCCATGAGAAAGTGCGCTTTGATTACGCGACAGCGCGTCCGACCAAGACAGCACTGGATGTTTTCACCGAACGCGTCGGTGTCTGCCGCGACTTCCAGCATCTGGCCATCACCTTCTGCCGTGCCATGAACATCCCAGCGCGCTATGCCACCGGCTACCTCGGAGACTTCGGCGTTACACCCAACGGTCCCATGGATTTCAGCGCATGGTTCGAGGTCTATCTCGAGAATCGCTGGTGGACCTTCGATGCCCGTCATAACGTGCCACGCATTGGCCGAGTCCTGATGGCCGTCGGACGGGATGCCTCAGACGTCGCCTTGACTACATCCTTCGGTCAGGCCGATCTATGCCATTTTTCCGTCGTCGCGGAGCAGGAGGAATCGAACAACTCTCTCGCGGTTCTCGTCTCAAACACTAATAAACCTTTCGGACTCACAAGCTGACGAGCGCGCCTGCGTCTATACATAATCAACTAAAATGAAAAGGCCCGGTTCTTCGGAACCGGGCCTTTGTTTTTCTAACCACGAACGACTGCCTTCACACCTTCACAAAAATCCTCTTCCGGTACAGCACCCACACCGGAATAAAGCAGACCGCCGTAAACAGCACAGACCAGGAGAACGCTGCCCATCCGGGATCAGGGATCTTCACGCAGACATGCATAAAGAACCACGCCGCCGGCGACACCATGCGCCCGCCATCGGAGACATGGAAGAGATCGAGAATGCCGGGCAGCAGCTCGCTCACCATGTAAGCCATAATGGCGTTCGAGCCGAAAACGAGCCACGGCCATGTCCATCCCTTGCGCCAGTTTCCTACTTCCACAATCCAATACACAACAGTCAGCAGCGCCAGCGAATAGCCCGCCGCCACAAAGACGTAGGAACTCGTCCACATCTTCTTGTTCAGCGGGAACCAGATAGACCAGATATAGCCAATCGCAAGGCAGGCAACGCATCCGGCAATCAACCCCAACGCCTTGGACTTCGTAGACCGGCTGGAGCGGAGAAAGATCCCCGTCATCATGCCAAGCAGCGCAGTGCCAATTGCGGGAATGTCGCTCAGCAGGCCTTCAGGATCACGCGTGTCGTGCGTGCCTCGCTCTTCATAAAGGTGGCCAGGCATAAGCTGACGGTCAGCCCAAGCCACAATGTTCTGATCCTTGTCGAGTAACGGCACATCGCGGCCCGGAATGCCCGCTCCAGGCACAGGAACAAGAGTGACCAGCGCCCAGTAGCCAACCACACATGCAATCAACAGTGCAGCCTTGCTCCAGAAGCGCCTGTCCACCAGATAGAAAAGGCCTACGACCAGATAGCAGATCCCAATCCGCTGCAACACGCCATAAAAACGCATGTGCACCAAATGGAAGTACGGAAAACTGTTGACCAGAATACCAAGAAGAATCAGAACAACAGTGCGGATCACCGTATGCCTGGCAAGTTCACCTTTAGCCGCGCCCTTTGCCAGGCGCGCTTCTGTGCCAAATACAGTCGTCACGCCAACCAGGAACAGAAAAGTGGGAAAGACAAGATCAGTAGGCGTCAGGCCGTTCCACGCCGCGTGGTTCATGAACCACCAGGAACCAGCGCCGCCATTGTTATTGACCATGATCATGAACGCGATAGTGATGCCGCGCACAATGTCGATCGAAATGACGCGTTGAGGTTTGGCGGCACTAAGGCCAGGTGAGGTCATAAGCTGCTCCGGCAAGAAAGATGCTGTTGTTCACCTTATGCGGTAGGCCCGGAAATCGCCAAATAGAAAGCAGCAAAAAGAGCCCGGACCATACAGGCCCGGGCTCTCCTGTTGAACCGCAGCGTTCATTTATTGCGCCGCCAGTTTCGTAATGAGAGCAGCCTTGGGACTGCCCCAGCCGGTCACAAGGTCATATCCGGTAACAGCCGAGTAGCTGCCGGATTTGCCGCTGGTGATGTCATGGAAATCAGCCGAGTAAGTGGCTGCGGTCAAGTTTTCGGAATAAATGGCAGGGTTGATGAATCCAATGGTCGATTTGCCATTGGCCACTCGCTGCTGATTCACTAGCGCAATAAAGCCCGCCCACATGGGAGCAGCAAAGCTCGTGCCGCCATATTCGTTGGCTGTGCAGGTGGTCTGGTCCGCGCAAACGTAGAAGGTAAAGTTAGCGTTAGCTGAAACATCCGGCCCATTGCGGTACTTGGTCGAGCCTTTGTTGGTGGATGTGATAACGCCTGCGGCCGCCTGCCATGAGGGGATACCAATCTTGTCCGGCGAGATGCCGCCGCCGGAATCAGCCCACGCGGTTTCGGACTTCCACGCTCCCCCGGCGGAAGCCGTGGTCAAATCCGTACCGCCGACAGAGACAACATTGGCGTCATCGGCAGGCCATGCTTCGTTGCGGGTGGACCAGGTCGAGTCATCCCCCGATGCCGCAAAGAAATTCTGCCCCTGCGCTGACATCTTCTCGAAATACGGATCGAGTGTGCTCGGATCGTCCGGCGTCCATCCCCACGAGCAGCCAATGGTCGTAGGCAGCGGGCTATGCGTGGTCATGGCAGAAATGATCGCCGTGTCCGTGGAACCGATATATACGACAAGGCTCGACAGTCCCGGAGCCATGCCGGCAGCCTGCGTAATGTCGAGCGTCTGTTCTGTGTCATCGCAGCGTCCGCCTGCCCTCGAGTCCACGCAGCTCGTACTGGTCCCATCGGTCGAAAGCAGCGAGATGGGAACGCTGTTAGTTTGTTTGACATTTTTGTAGTAAGTCGTCACGTCTGCAAGATCGGTTCCTTCGAACTCAAACAGACCCAGGTTTTGCCCAGCGCCAGTCAGTGCAGTTCCACCATAATAGGCAGCACGCATATCGCTGCCCAGGAACGAAGCCGACGGCCCGGAACCCGTAGTAGCGTGGCTCACAAGCGCTTCAGCCTGAATCCCGCGGGCGGCGGCTACTTCACTGCGTTTGGAGTAGAGCGGGTGGGGCACAGAGAAGTTGTTAAGCCCGGAGATATGCCAGAGGCTGAAGGGCAGATCAACCGTAGGCTCGCGATCCGCGCTGTAGAAAATGCGATCCTCCGTGGGATGAAGATAGCTGCTCATGCTCACGTGAAAGGCGGTTTCAATCGCAGCTACTGATCCCTTGACCTGCACTTCCATGCCATCGCGGGAGCCGCCCACAACCTCAAGACCATAGTTCTTCGCAAACTGGAGCACGGTCTCGTAGTCCTGCTGTGTGGGGCCAAAACGCTCAGTAAACTCCGCCGGCGTCAGGAATTGGTGATAAACAGAGCTCTTTGGATTGTAGACATTGGCCAGAAACTGCTTGAGACCCGCAGCATCCCGAAGGGGAAGTACGAGATCAAGCTGCAGAACCTCAACCGGATTCATTCGCTCAACGTAGAGTGCGTCTCCGGTAATCACGGAGTCGCGGACATGGTGGGTTAGGACAGATTGAGCAATGGATGCGGTTGTCACCGACGACATGACCGCTGCAAGCGTGAGAGTAAACCTTGCTGCATTTCGCATTGGATCCCTCCAGATCTGTGATTTGAGGATTGACGGTACTGCGCGCACAGGCGAGTATGGCCTTGAGCGTGGATGAATTCTCCATGAACTTGAGGTGAATGTAAAAGAACGAAAGGACTAGGCGGGCGTTAGTACCTCTGTTGGTTACCTCAGGCGCTCCCTGCTAAACTCGGCCTTTCAGCAATCCCTACCTGAAGTTTGCAAATGTCCCGGAGGAACCCACGTGTCTGAATTCCAGCCTTTTGTGCCCGCCAATGAGAGCCGGCCTGAGCTTACCTTCCGGGCGCTGTTGCTCGGCTCGCTCTTTGGAATCATCTTCGGCGGCGTGACGGTATACGTGGGGTTGAAAGCCGGATTGACCGTGGCTGCATCCATCCCGATCTCGGTGCTTTCCATCAGCATTCTCCGCGCCTTCGGCAAGGCGTCGATTCTCGAGAACAACATTGTTCAGACCACCGGCAATGCAGGCCAATCGATTGCTTCCGGCGTAATTTTCACCCTTCCAGCCCTGGTATTCCTGGGTTTTGACCTGGAATATTCGCGCATCTTCCTGCTGGCTTTAATTGGCGGATGGCTCGGGGTCCTCTTCATGATCCCCCTCCGCCGCCAGCTCATCGTCCAGGAGCACGGCGCTCTCCCATATCCAGAGGGCACAGCCTGCGCCGAAGTCCTGATCGCGGGCGAAAAAGGCGGATCGCTGGCCAGCCGGGTATTTTTCGGCCTGGGGCTAGGCGCGCTGTACACGCTCTTTCAGAATGACAACATCTTCAAAGCGTGGCCCGGCACACCGGAGTTCCAGCCCGACTTCGGCCCGCAAAACATCTTGAAGGGCGCCTCCATCAAGGCCGACGCAACACCGGAATATCTCGGCGTCGGCTACATCATCGGCCCACGCGTAGCCGGCGTGATCTTCGCCGGCGGCATCTTTTCCTGGCTGGTCCTGATGCCCCTGATTTACTTCTTCGGCAAATCACTCCCAAATCCAATCTATCCAGGCACAATTCCGATTTCACAAATGGGCCCAAGCCAGTTGTGGTCCACCTACATCCGGCCCATGGGCGCAGGCGCGGTGGCCGCAGCGGGATTGATCACGCTACTCAAAACAGTCCCGACAATCATGAGCGCACTCACCGCAGGTTTCCGCAACATGAAGCCCGGTGCCGCGAAGAAGACCCCAATCCGCACTGAAGACGATCTCTCCATGAGCGTAGTGGTCTTCGGCTCTTTGGCCCTGGTCGCACTGATGTTTGTCTTCCTGGAGTTCAAGCCGGTTCCAGGCGCATTCGTAGGCTGGGCAGCAAACCTCGCGGCGTCGCTGCTCGTAGTGGTCTTCGGATTTCTCTTCGTCACCGTCAGCTCGCGCATCGTCGGCCTCATCGGTAGCTCAGCCAGCCCAGTCTCCGGCATGACCATCGCCACGCTGATGGCAACCTCCGCCATCTTCCTCGTGCAGGGCTGGACCGCTCCGGCCTTCGGCGCGCTGGCCATCACCATCGGCGGCGTAGTCTGCATCGCCGCATCCAACTCCGGCGACACCTCTCAGGACCTCAAGACCGGCTTCCTCATCGGCGCAACCCCATGGAAGCAGCAGGTAGCGCTGATGATCGGCGTGGTCATCTCGACCTTCGCAATCGGGGCCACGCTCAACCTCATGAATACAGGCCTGCAGCAGTTCAAAGCAGCGCCAGAGGCTTGGGATCTGTCAGCATCGCATCCCGGCGTAACCGTCCAGCAGGATGTAAAGCACCTGCCCGAGCAGTTTCCGGTCATCAACGCCGACAAGAGCACAGCGACCCATCATAAGAGTGAATACGTGGTGCTGAATTCTGTAGGCTCAGCCGAGCTTGCAGACGGCAAGTACCTTTATTCACCAGCCACAGGCAAAATTGAGGTGCAGTGGATTCAGGGCATCGGCAGCGAGAAAGCCGCCGCCCCGCAGGCCCGTCTCATGGCCACAGTCATCAGCGGCATCCTCAGCCGCAAGCTGCCCTGGGGCCTTGTGATGATGGGCGTCTTCCTCGTCATCGCCGTAGAGCTGCTCGGAATCCGCTCGCTCTCCTTCGCCGTAGGCTCCTATCTTTCCATCGGAACCACATTGGCAATCTTCTGTGGCGGCGTAGTCCGCTGGCTCGTCGATCGCGCAGCAGCGCGCGAAGGCGACGATACGTCCGAGGTCGAAAGCGAAATCTCACCAGGATCGCTCTACGCCTCCGGCCTCATAGCAGCGGGCGGCATCGTCGGACTGATGGGCGTAGCCCTGTCAGCAATGGGCAAAGACGGCCTCGTACGTTTCCCTGAGACCAACTTCCTCAATCACACCTGGGTCTCAGTGCTAGCCTTCGCCCTGCTCGGATATTCGCTCTATTACTTCGCCCGTAAGCCCCTGAAGAAGTAAACATCGGCGCCTTACTTCAGCCCATCCACCTCGCGCAGCGCCCGCACCGCAACCTCCCGCGGCAGCGGCGCATACCCAAGCGAACCACAATCCTTCTGTCCCGCAGTCAGCATCCACCGGAGCAGGGAAGAGACAGCCTCTTTCTTCTGTCCATCGAGCCCCTGTGAAGGCACCAGCAGCCATGTAAGCGTGCTGATGGGATAAGCCGATTTGCCCGGCGCATTCAAAATGGAAAACCGGAAACCCTTCTCGGAATTCTCACTCGCAAACTGCGCAGCAGCTGTAATGCTGGCCAGATCAGCCTTGATGAACTGTCCCGCCGGATTTTCGACAGCCGCATAATTCAGCTCATGTTGAATCGCATAAATCAGCTCCACATACCCAATGGAATTAGGCGTTTTTTGAACCATTGCCGCAATGCCATCGCTGCCCTGCGCGCCGGTTCCCACAGGCCAGATCACATGCGTGCCGGAGCCCGCGCCAGCTTTCCATCCCGGACTGACGAGTGAAAGATAGCTGGTCCATACAAACGTAGTTCCGCTGCCGTCAGACCGATGCACCACCGTAATCTCCGCATCAGGCAAATGCTGGCCGCCATTCGCGGCACGAATGCGCGAATCATTCCAGCAATGAATTGCACCGGAGTAAATCCCCGCCAGAACCTGCGGCGTAAACCGCAGAGAACCGCTCACGCCAGCCAGGTTGTAAATAGGCACCACCCCGCCTGCAAGCGTAGGAAAATTCGTCACGGCAACGGAAGCGGAAGCTGTTTCCGGCGTGACCGGCATGTCGGAAGCAGCAAAATCAACTTTGCCGGCGGCAAGCTGTTCAATGCCTCCATCCGATCCAACGGCGTAATAACTCACAGCCATGCCGGCAGACTTGAACCACTTCAGGTAAATCACCTGGGGAAGCGTAGCGCCGGCAGCGCGCAGTGCCACATGTTTGGTTGCACCGGCTGCGGGCAAATCGGCTCTCAGCGAGCCTGAGCGCACGGCGTCAATCAGCCGCTCTGCACCGTGATCAGCAAGATCATGCATAATGCCGTCCGTGCGAAAGCGGCTCGGCGTCACAAGATACGACCAGAGCGGTTGGTTATTCTTGTCGACAAGCTCCAGCGAAAGATAACCCTGATAATCCGTCTGGCGGGAGGCGCTTGAGCGCGGGTTCATAACCACCGAACCAGTAGCCCAGATATTCGAGTCCCCCCGCAGCACAGCATCCGAGGCAGAGGCGTTGTCCACAACTTGAATCTGACCGCTATGGTTAAGCCGTTCTACAACCCTGTCCCGCAGCGCCGCGGCATTGCTCCCCTGGCCAAATCCTTCCACATGAATCGTGTGAAGCTGCGCGGGAGCGGCAGACTGGGCAAATGAGGGAAGAACTACGGCCAGCGCGGCCACCGCCAGAATGATTCGTCCAAAAATCGTATTCAGCACGGAGAATGAGCCTCTAAAAGTAGAGTGCAATACATTTTATGCCTGTTTTGTGAATTCTCATGCCGGTATGAGCCGGGCGCTTCCAGCGCTATTCTTAAAGCAAGATGAGCACAACGGTTTCCCCTTCGACGGCCTCAACAGAGCAACAGTTCGGCAGCGACAATTACGCGGGCATCTGTCCGGAGGCTTGGGCGGCCATGGACGAAGCCAATCGCGGCTTTGCCCCCGCCTACGGTGACGATATCTGGACCGAGGGCGCAGCAGATGCCTTCCGCAAGCTCTTTGAGACCAACTGCGATGTCTTCTTCGTTTTCAATGGGACAGCCGCCAATTCGCTGGCTCTGGCTTCGCTGTGTCAGTCCTATCACAGCGTCATCTGTGCCGATTCATCGCACGTCGAGACAGACGAGTGTGGCGCACCGGAGTTCTTCTCAAATGGTTCCAAGCTTCTGGCCGCGCAGTCAGACGATGGCAAGATATTGCCGGAGCAGATTCATGAACTGGCCGTCAAACGCCAGGATATCCACTATCCCAAGCCGCGCGTCGTCACCATCACGCAATCGACTGAGACAGGGCGCGTTTATACGACAGCCGAGACAAGGGCAATCGCCCTGGCCTGTAAAGCGCACAACCTCTCACTGCACATGGACGGTGCGCGCTTCGCAAATGCCTGCGCCTATCTAGGTGAAACACCGGCAGAGATGACATGGAAGAGCGGCGTGGATGTGCTCTGCTTCGGCGGCACAAAGAACGGAATGGCAGTAGGCGAAGCAGTGATCTTCTTCAATCGCAAGCTGTCAGAGGATTTCGATTATCGCTGCAAGCAGGCAGGCCAGCTAGCTTCCAAGATGCGCTTTCTGTCCGCACCATGGGTCGGGATGCTGGAGACAGGCGCATGGCTCAAAAACGCTCGTCATGCAAATGCCTGCGCCCAGCACCTCGCGCGACAGGTGGAAGGAATTCCCGGCGTACAAATCAGTTCGCCGGTAGAAGCCAACGGCGTATTCCTGCTGGCTTCAGAGCAAATTCTCAACAAGCTGCGAGCGCGCGGCTGGCGCTTCTACACCTTCATAGGTGGCGCAGCGCGATTCATGTTTGCCTGGGATGCGAGTCTCAAACGCGTGGATGAATTGGCAGCCGACATTCGCGAATGCGCAGGCGCTGGAAACTGACCTGCGCGAGGGAAATTACGGACGTATGATTCTCGGGGAGGGAATCAGAAATGAATCCAGGTGGGAACACAATTCTGGTCACCGGCGGCGGATCAGGCATCGGCCGCGGACTGGCCGAGGAGCTGCAAAAGCTGGGCAATCACGTCATCATCGCCGGCCGGCGGCGCAGCGTTTTGGACGAGACAACAGCGGCCAATCCCGGCATGAGTTCCATGGTCTTTGATATCGAGCAGGCAAGCGGCATTCGTTCCTTCGTGCCCGAGTTGCTGGCCCAATTCCCCAAGCTGAATGTGGTCATCAACAACGCGGGCATCATGCGTCCGGAAAAGTTGCTGGAGCAGCCCGAGGATCTCGCGGATGCTGAGGCAATCGTGACGACAAATCTCCTCGGTCCAATCCGGCTTATCGCAGCGTTGCTTCCGCATTTCCAGCAGCAGCCCGGCGCGACAATCATCAATGTATCGTCAGGCCTCGCATTTGTGCCCCTGTCGGCCACACCCACCTACTGCGCCACAAAGGCAGCGATTCACTCCTACACGCAATCTCTGCGCGAACAGCTGAAGGCGACAAAGATTGAGGTCTTGGAAATCATTCCGCCCTATGTGCAGACAGACTTGATGGGCGGAGCAAAAGATCCACGCGCCATGCCGCTCACGGATTTCATCGCCGAGACAATCGCGTTGCTCACCACCCAGCCCACGCCACCAGAGATTGCCACTGAGCGCGTCAAGTTCTTGAGCCAGGCAGCAAGTCGCGGTGAATACGAGAAGGTCTTCGGCATTCTCAACGCGCAGCACTTCGAATAGCACGAACAATAGGTAGCAATCAGCGCGTCCGATCAAATCTCCGGCGCGCTTCTCTCATGCACTGCGTTTGCGAAACACAATACCAAGCTCCTCGCGCCAATGTTCATTCAGCGCGATCAGCTCCCATTCGATCTCCGGCGAAAAATAGCGCAGCACGGGCTCATTCGCCGGATGAATCCGCAAAGCCGGCGCAGCAAGCAGCAGCCGCGGCGGCAGCTGCGAAACACGCTCTCCATCGAAATAGCCATGCCGCTCAAACGCGGACAGAGCATTGCCATCCCCGCCAATCGGACGGTCAGCATTCAGAGATCGCACACGGATCCAATAATCCAACGCCTGCATCGGAAGATGGAGATCCTCATGAGCCTTGATCTCCATCACCACGAGGCGGCCATTGCGATCGATCGTAAGAATATCCAGCATCCCACGGTCGCCCGAGGAAAGCGCAGGCACCTGCGAATAGATCAGCTCGCCGCGCAGACCCGGCAGAAGCTCAGGCAGCTCGTGGCGCAGGCGCGACTCCAGCCATCGTTCAGCCTGGATGCGGAAGAGTGGATCTTTGTGATCGCCATTGGAATGCCGGCTCGCAAAAAGCCGCGTGAAAAGCTCGCGGGCCAGGGGCTCAGTCTCCTCGGTTAGCGGAGTTTCATGCGGACCCGCGCCAAAGCTGATCTCATTCTGCTGCACAAAGGAATTAGCAGCAAATCCACAGCGCACACGCGCAAACTCCAGCCCATGAAGCGCAAGCGAGACCTCACCGGCAGAGCGAGCCTGCACCTCCGTGCGTTTTTTGCCGCCCTCTGGCAGCAATGCAAATATCTGGTCAATCCCGGACTGGCAGCGCTCCACAGCAGCCTGCACGGAGAAGGACTGCATCAACCGTGACGATGCGTTTCCGGTGTCGCGGAAGTCAACCTGAGTCAGCTCTTCGCTCCGTTCATCCAGCGTGTATAGCTCAAAATTCGCAGCAGCATGGTTGAGCCACGCCATACGCTCCGCAGTCACGCGCCATGTATTTGCCGGAACAATGATCTTCAGCCCGCCAAAGTGTCGGCGAACATCTGAGTGTTGGCGGCAATAATCCAGCCAGAGAATGCCAAGAGTGAGAATGCCTTCGACGATCGCGCTGGATTCATCTTCCCCGGCCCCGATCACGGCCTCGGCCGTCGTGCCCTTGAGCAAGCGGCCGCGCACATACGCAGGACCGAAGCTGTGCTCCAGGTCCATCGCATTCCGGAGCCCATCCACCTTGAATCCAATAAAGCTTCGCGAAAGCACGCGCTCCAGCAGTCGCTGGTAGTTGCGGCGCGCGGCTTCGCGAGCAGTTGGCGTCCGGCGGTCACTGTTCGGAACAATCTCAAGCGCTTGCGGCTTAGCTGCGCCCATCTTGCGCGTCAGAATGCGAAGCGATTGCGCGCGATGCTCCACTCCGACCACGGTACGCATAAGGTTGCGCTCATCGCTCCATAGTTGCAGCAGGCAGCGCCCATGCGATTCAGTAACGGAGTACCGCGCCAGCCGCATATCGAAGAGTCCGCGGCCCTCCTCAAGAATGGCAGCCTCGGGATGCGCCGCAAAGTACTCTTCGAGCTCACGCGCCAGCTTCTCCGGCGCAATCTCTTCCCCAGACATCTTTTCCCGCACAGTACTGCTGCTCTTGCGAGCACCCAGTGACGAGCCCTTGCCTGCCAAGGCCATCGGAGCTACCAGCCCATCCGTTCGCGAAGCGTCGTGATATGCGCAAGGTGGTGGCGTGCGTGCCAATCGTATGAGGCCAGGTTGCGCTCAACGGTCATCGGGCCGCGTTCGGGATGCTGGAAGGTGCACTCGAACTCCCCTTCCGGCAGAGACTCGAGCAGCGCGACCAGCCTCGCATGAACACCGTCAACAATCATCAGAGAGGGATCGATAGGCAGGCTGCTGTCGGGCAGCATAGCCCAGGCAGCTTCCTCGTAGGGTTTAATGATGGGGTTGTCTTCGGTCAGCGCAAGCTTAAAGCGGATATAAGCGTTGGCATGACTGTCCGCTATATGATGCACAAGCTGTCGAACAGTCCAGCCGCCTTCGCGATATGGGGTATCGAGCTGGGCGTCGCTCAGATCGTAAACAGCGGCGCGGAGTAGCAGAGGAAACAGCCGGAGGGTTTCTATCTGCTCCGCGCGTGTGGAAATGACTGCAGCAGCATCAAAGCGGCCAATTGGATAGCGCAGGTCTTCCAAAACCAGCGTGGGGGAGGTCATGAGCAAACCTTACCATGAGCACGCCACATAAGCGCGAGAGCCAATAGCAGCGCCCGTCTCAACTGGAATTAGGCCGCCTGGCGCCGACTCCGGTCTTTCTTTGGGAGTCGGCTCAGGGTTACGCGGCGTGGTGATGGTGATGATAGTGGTGATGGTGATGATGTGCAGCAAACGCAGGCGTGGCAACGGCCGCAAGCACCAGGACAAGCAGGGAGGAGACAAACAGCTTCTTCATACTGTGACTGTAGCACTCACCGATAGAGAGCGGAATACAGCGGACGATGCAGTTTTGATGGCGTGGAATCAAGTAAGCAACCTGGAACAGGCGTAAACTTAAAGCACGATGAGTATTCCGGAACCATCCCCCCATCCCGAATCCAACTCCGGCCACAAGCGTTATTTTTTCGAGAAATTTGGCATTACGGAACGGCTCCTGGAACGCTGTCTTGGCGAAGCTCTTTCAGCAGGCGGCGATTACGCGGACCTCTATTTTGAGTCCGTGACGGCCATAAGCCTCGGCGTAGACGAGCAGATTGTGAAGTCGGCCAGCCAGGGCACCAGCGCCGGATGCGGAATCCGCGTCCTGAGCGGCGAACGGACAGGGTACGCCTACACTGACAACCTCAATCCCGATCGACTGCTCCACGCGGCAAAGACCGCAGCCCTGATTGCCTCCGGACCGTCAAAGCAGCCAATTCAGGGGTTTACAGAAGCTCCAGCGGCGGACCTCTACCCCGTCCCGCTCGGCGGATTCGATCTCGACCTCGCAGCCCGTCTGGAGCTGATTCTGCGCGTTGACCGCGCCGCGCGGGCCTTTGACGCGCGCATCACCCAGGTACGCGCCAGCTACAGTGAAGAGCTGCGCCGGATTCTGATAGCCGCCTCGGACGGATCGTTCGCCAGCGACACGCAGCCACTCTGCCGTCTGAATGCATTTGTCATCGCCAAGGATGGCGTGCTGACAACCAAGGGTTCAGCTGGAGCAGGCGGCAGAGCTGGTTTGGCACAATTTACAGGAAGTAAAAGCCCGGAGGGCCTCGCGCGAGAGGCAGGGCGCGGCGCCATTCTGCAGCTTGGCGCAGTGCATGCGCCCGCAGGCGAAATGGAAGTGGTGTTAGGCCCAGGCTGGCCGGGCGTTCTCCTGCATGAAGCGGTAGGGCATGGCCTGGAAGCGGATTTCAACCGCAAAGGAACCTCAGCCTTCAGTGGACTCATCGGGCAAAAGGTAGCCAGCGCCAAGGTCACGGTAGTCGATAACGGCACCATGGCCGGCCGTCGCGGCTCACTGAACGTGGACGATGAAGGCTCGCCGACACAGGAAACCGTGCTGATCGAGAACGGCGTGCTGAAAGGCTATCTGACAGACAAGCTTTCAGCGCGGCTCATGGGCACAGCCAACACCGGCTCAGGCCGGCGCGAAAACTACCAGTCCATCCCCATGCCCCGCATGACCAATACCTACATGCTGGCCGGCGAGGATGAGCCCGAAGACATCATCCGCTCCGTCAAACGCGGCCTCTACGCGCCAAACTTCGGCGGCGGCTCCGTCGACATCACCAACGGCAAGTTCGTCTTCTCCGCCTCAGAGGCGTACCTCATTGAGGACGGCAAAATCACCGCCCCCGTCCGCGACGCCACCCTCATCGGCAACGGCCCTGAAGCGCTCAAGTATGTCTCCATGGTCGGCCACGATCTCAAGCTGGACGAGGGCATCGGCACCTGCGGCAAGAACGGCCAGAGCGTGCCGGTAGGCGTAGGCATGCCCACCGTCAAGCTGGACCGCATGACCGTAGGCGGAACAGGCAGGTAGCTTCCTCCGGCAAGTAAACTCACAATCCAAAAGCAGAAAGGCCGGAGCCCACGCCCCGGCCTTTCTGCTTTATGCAGTCATCGCTCCAGCGGCGGCAGCAGGTTCAACAGAGGCTTTGCGACGCAGCATGGCAGCGGAGATGAGCGTGATGAGAAGACCAACCGGCAGCGGCTCCATAAAGGTGTAGGCCATGTTGATAATGGGGGTCTGATAGCTCTGCTGAGATTGCTGAATAGCCGCTACCTTCGCCGCCGTGGTGGCGGGATCCAGTCCGGCGGACTGGACCTTGTGAATCTGCGCGGCCCAGTAGCCGTCCATAAAGTGGGGCATGAAGTTGAAGTAGAGTATCTCCCACGTCGCGACATAGCAGACGCAGGTGATCAGGGTGATCAGGAGCCCACAAGTAAAGGCGCGGCCAAAGGAGATCCGGCCGGCCAGGGTGTTGTCTCGGTAGCTGCGAATGCCGAAGTAAACCAGCAGGAATGACGCCACCATGATGGTGTAGCCAAGAACCATGCTGTGGCCGGAGCCGATCTTGCTGGAAAGCAAAAGCGAGCTGTCCATGAGGACGGAGATCATAAGGCCGGCGATGAGGCCAAAGGTAAGGACGGTTTTCTTCATGTGAGGCTCCTGTTGCGAGTGAGGTGCGAGTCAGAATGAACTCACCATGCCGTGTACCGGATCCGGATGTCGTCATACTTTCGCATGATTTTGCGGGATTCAAGCCTAAATCGTGCTTTCGGATGACTCAGTCACGGCAAAAGGCCCAGTTCTTTGCCGCGCAGCACCGCCTGGGTACGGCGGGCAGCTCCCAGTTTGTCGAAGGCGCGGGCGCAGTGCGTCTTCACGGTGTTTTCAGAAACAAAAAGCTGAGTGGCAATCTCGCGATTGCTGAAGCCGCGGGCCACCAGGGCGAGGATTTCGAGTTCGCGCGCCGTGATGCCAAGACTCCGCTGCTGCGCCCTGTCGGGAGCAAAGGGAACCGTATCGGTAGCAAGCGGGGCAGGTGCCTCCGCGGGAACAAGCACCTCCCGCACCACCACCCTTTCGCGGACGATCTCACGCCTGCGCGTAATGCGCAGCCCCAGCCAGATGCCGAAAGCCGCGAAAAGGACAGCGACCAGCGCGCCATAAAGCTCAATGGAGTGCTCAATGACGACGAAGCGGTATTCGGTGTATTGCAGGGTGGCAATGAGCAGGCCGCCCACGAGACCGAAGATGAGAACATGGCGCTTCATAACGCGTTTGTAAAGAAGTGTATCTCCGCCAACTCCGGCTCCTCAGACCTCAAGGCTCCTGCACAAGCATTACTTCCGTCCATAGTCCTTTCGTGCAAAATCTCCTTCAGGAAAGGCGTAGGCATGCCGACGATTAAGCTGGACCGCATGACGGTCGTCGTAAGAGGCAGATAGCCGGTCTGCGCAACCATGCATTACTTATGCCCGCCATGTGCCTGCAGAATAGTGACGATCTTCCCATTGTCCGCATAGAACATCGGAGGATGGTGCGCCAGGTCCTGAGCATTCGGGTCTGCGCCGAAATCCAGCAGTATCTTTAAAATCTCAATCTTGCGCCCCAGCACCGCCCGGTGCACCGCAGTTTGTCCGTTAAAGATCGTATAGTCCGGATTCGCGCCATTAGCCAGCAGCACCTGCACATCGTACGGAAGATTCCGGTCAATAGCGAGCGAGAGCGGCGTATTGGCATTGCTTAGCTCCACATTTACATCGGCTCCATGCGTCACCAGCAGTTCCACCACCTCCTTGTGGTAGTAAGACTGAAGGGCAAGCGTAAGAGGCGATTCTCCATAGTGGGACATTCCTCCGTACTCTGTTACGTATCTCACGTCTGACTGTGCGTTTACATCCGCGCCGTTGGCCAGCAGCAGCGCCACAATCTCCGGCCGGTCGTATTTAGCCGCCAGATGCAGGGGCGTGTAACCCAGGCTATCTCTGCTTGAAACCAGGTCGGGATTCTGCTTGAGCAACGCAATCACCGTCGCCTGGTCGCCCTTCCGCGCCGCCTTGTGGATCGGGCCGGCAAGCGCAGCCTCACTCACAGCCAGCAGGAATACCAGCACTACTGAAACGGGAATGCATCGGGCAGCAGTCCGGGTCAATCGGCACATGGCATTTACGGCTGCGGCGTCTCTGCGCCAGCGGCAGTGTCCGGGACGATTCTCCATGTGGAACCAAGCCTGTGGTAGTCGGTAAATGTAGTCCGATTCAGATACATGCGTTTCACAGTGCTGATGCTGTGCGTCTGCTGCGTGCAGTCGTTGAATCCAACCACGCTGAAGGCCAGGCTGCGGATCGGGCAGTTATAGACCTTTCCACCAATCTCCACCGGACCGTACTCCACCACGGAAGCAATGTGCGATAGCGGGTCGTCAGTGTTCGAGTCCGCCTCAATGGTGACGCGCAAAACCGTGCCCGATGCGGGGTCAAGCGCAATTGTTCCATGGTATGCAGGTTGGCCGTGAAAGGTCGATTTTCCAAGACAGGCATAATTCACGTCGAAATGCGATTCCTGCTGCGGCACCGAATATCGAAAAACAGCACTCGCGCCCGTCAGACCTTTTTCCCAGTGATCGAACGCGATGGTGTCCGAGGTCACGTCAGTCAGAACCACTGCAGGCTCCGGTCCAAACTCTCCCGAGCTTTCCAGGCCAAGCGATAGCGCCGTTTGCTGGCCCTGAGAATTCTTCATCGGATCGATCAGCTCTTTTCCGTCACGAAAGGTGATCTCCCGGCTGTACTTCCCGCGTGGAAGCAGGCCGACCATCACCGGCCGGCTGAGTTCATTCAATCCCGGAGGAATGCCGTAATACCTTTCCGTCGCCCGCGTTGCAAAGAAATTCGGAAGACGCGCAAGTGTCTGTGCAACGTAAACGCGCGCTTCTTCCAGCATCTGCTGCTGATGGCTCGCATCGGGCGGCGGCATATCTGGCAACTCGCTGGCCGGCGGATTAAGCAGTGCGGAGCGATCTGCAAGCAACTGCAGCGCCTGCTTTGCATGTGGCCCCACTGTGTTCTTTGCCTCAATGTCTGCCAGCGTTACAGAGGTAAGCCGTTCTGAGAGTTGGAACTGGTTGATCTCGGTTGCCACATTGTCATCCTCAAGCTTCGCAACCGGGTCCGCGCCTTGGCTGGGATGAGCCAACAAGGCATCCGCAAGCTTTTGCCGCAGCTCACTCACGGGGATAGGCGCCTGCGTGCGTGCGGAGATGCCCTGAGCCGTCACCGCCGCACTCAGCGCGGCCAACAGAAGAATCAGAATGGATGCTCGAAACCTCAAAATCACCGCTCTGCAGCAAAGGACTCTAACCAACCGCGCCCACCACGATAACAGATTTGCGCAGCCGCGTTGGAAATCGGCGATGTTTCACTTTGAAGGGTCTTCAGCCCGTACATCAAATGCGCTGAATCAAGGGGGCTTTAGCCATGAGGGAAGATTTTATTCAAACTGACTCGGCAAGCATTACTTTGGTCTATAGTCCTTTCGTACCGTCCCGCTCCTAAAGAAACTTTGCGTGCAATTAGGGGCATTTGTGCCACACTCATAATCAGCAGCAAAAAGACGGCCCGAATCCTCAGGGATTCGGGCCGTCTTGTGAAGGGACGGTACGGTACCCCTCCCCCATCCCCTCTGCACCAGGGTTGGTGCAAAACCGAACCGTCCCACGCTGTCTTCAAAAATGAATTTGCAACCAGCAAGCCGGAAGGATAGCAGTAGTTAATCTGCGGAACCTCGTAACGTATTGATTTATATGGCATAGGGGAAGTCAAGGCGAACACCTCCGGGCGCCCCCATTTTCGTCCATAAGTATAATAGAAATCAAAAACTTGCAGGCAAATGTGCAAATTTTTTTTATAAATTTGGTAACCTGCTTCTGTTAATTATCTGGTAACTCCCACATCGGCGAGAGAGTCACCGCTCGTAACGCCGCATTTGATAGCTTCAAATCATGCCAGAAGTAGTTTCACAATCGGAACATACTGACCTCGATCTCGAGTCGCTAGCCTCTGACGTCGTAGCAATGGCGATGAAGGCCGGCGCAAGCGACGCCGAAGCCGTAGCACGCGAAGGCGACGAGTTCAGCGTGGACGTTCGCATGGGCCAGGTGGAGACGCTGACGGAATCAGGCTCGCGGGCGCTCGGACTGCGCGTGCTCTTCGGCAAGCGGTCAGCATCAGCCTCCACCAGCGACCTGACGGCTGACGGAATCCGCCAGCTCGTTGAAGGCGCAGTGGCACTGGCACACATCACGGAGGAAGACCCGTTCACCGGCCTGCCTGAGACAAGCGAGTTTGGCACGACACCGGGCCCAAATGGAGACGACCTGCGCCTTTACTTCGAGGATGTCTACTCACTGCCCAATGAGCAGCGCATCGAGATGGCCCGATCGGCCGAGTCCTCAGCGCTCGCGTACGACAAGCGTATTACCAATTCCAATGGCGCCAGCTTCAATGCATCCACCGGCCGCAAGGTCCTCGCCAACTCACGCGGCTTCGTAGGGAGTTATCGCTCCAGCTATGCAGGCGTTTCAGTTGTGCCTCTGGCAAAAGATGAAAACGGCCAGATGCAGCGCGATTTCTGGCATTCAAGCGCGCGCCGTCTCATCGATCTTGAATCACCGGAATCCGTAGGCCGCGAGGCTGCCCGCCGTACTCTGCGCCGCCTCGGCGCACGGCGCATGCCCACGCAGCAGGTGCCAATTGTCTTTGCTTCAGAAGTAGCGCGGTCGTTGATCGGTTCCGTCTTTGACGCCGCATCGGGAGATTCCGTCTGGCGCAGCGCCTCGTTCCTCGCCGGCAAGCTGGGCCAGGCAATCGCCGCATCGAGCCTCACCATCGTCGACGACAACATCATGGTCTTCCCCAGCGGCGTGGCTGCCTTCGGCACCTCGCCATTTGACGATGAGGGCCTGCCAACGCGACGGACCGTTATCGTCGAGGACGGCACCCTGCGGAGCTATCTGCTCAACACGTACACAGCGCGCAAGCTCGGCATGAAATCCACGCACAACGCGGCGCGCGGACTTGCCGGGACGCCCGGCATCGGCTCAGGAAACCTCTATATGGAGCCCGGAACGCAGACCCCGGAGTCCATCATCGCCGCAATCCCGAAGGGCCTCTATGTGACCGGCCTGATGGGCCAGGGCGTCAACCTTGTAACCGGTGACTACTCGCGCGGAGTAACCGGTCTATGGATTGAAAACGGCGAGCTGACCCATGCCGTAGAAGAGGTAACAATAGCCGGAAATCTGGCCGAAATGTTGCAAAACATCTCCGCCATCGGCAACGATCTCGTCTTCCGCAGTTCAGTCGCCGCGCCCACCCTGCGCATTGACGGCATGACACTCGCAGGCGCATAAGTCAGACTAGATTCGTGCAGCCTGAATTCCAATCTATTCCGTTCGATCCCGCCGAGCCCAGAGCAGCGCTCGGTGAGCTTCCCCGCGAGGCTGCAGTCTTCGCGCTCTATGGGGAAGCCGCTCACGCCGAGCCCTACATCGGTCGCACACCGAACCTTCGCGGACGCCTGGAGCGGTTGCTCATTCCATCGCCAAGCCATCCCAGGCGACTGCAGCTCGCCAGCCGGGTGCGCCAAATCGCATGGCGCGCGACAGGATCAGACTTTGAGGCCCTGCTGATCCAGTTTGAACTCATCCAAAAGGTATATGGGCCAAAGGCCTTGGAGAGGATGCATTTACGCATGCCGGCCTTTGTGCGGTTTCTCGGCGGCAATCCGTATCCTCGCGTAACCATAACCAACCGTCCCAGCCTGCGTGAGGCCGAATGGTCTTACGGCCCGTTCGCATCGCGAGCAGCAGCGGAGCGCTTCGCCGACGAAATGCTGAAGCTCTTTCTCCTGCGCCGCTGCACAGACGACCTGAACCCTGATCCCAGTCATCCCGGCTGCGTCTACTCGGAGATGAAGATGTGTCTCGCGCCCTGCTACAAGGGCTGCAGCGATGAACGTTACGCCGAGGAATCCAACGAGGTAGAAAAATTCCTCGCCACCCGCGGCGAAAGCAAGCTGGTGACTCTAAAAACGCAGCGCGACGCAGCTTCGGCAAATCTCGAGTTTGAGTCCGCGGCAGCCATGCACGCACAAGTGCAGAAGGTCGAAAGCGTCCGCGCCCTTGCCCCGGAATTGGTAAAGCCGCTAGACCAGCTGAGCGCCGTCATCCTTCAGGAATCGGCGCAGCCCGACGAGGTAGCAGTCTTTCTCTTCAACCAGGGCCAGCTATGCGGACCAGCCGCATTTTCAACACTAGGAATGCGAATTCAGAACGAGCAGTCTGGCTCCAGCTCACTCTTCGCCCAGCCCATGGCGCTTGCCGCCATCCCTGAAAACTCCTCCGAAGGCCCTGCCTCGCCGCTGGTGGCGCGCAACATGCTGGAAGAGCGCATGCAGACCATCCTGACGCAACTTGCCGTGCCCTCGGCGCAACCTGACGTCACAACTCGTCAGGGCCATCTGGCTTTGCTGAAGCGCTGGTATTACCGCCCGGAGGTCAAGCGTCCGGGAGAAATATGTTTCCCCGACGCCGAAGGGCACTGGCCCATCAAAGCCATGCTGCGCAGCATCGGCCGCGTAGCAGCCAAAAGTCTCGCTGCGGCAAAATCTTCTTAGTGGCGACGTCTACGCCTATACTTGCTCCGTGAGTGTTTTGGCCATTCCCCCTCAGGAACTCGTCGCCCTGCTCATCGCGGTCTCCTTTGCCGCTGGGCTGAACGTGTATGCCACCGTGGCCACGCTGGGCCTGCTCGCGCACACGCACTGGCTGGCCTTGCCGCCCTCGCTGCAACTGCTCGGCAGCTGGTGGATCATCGGCGCAGCCGCCGCTCTCTTCGCCGTCGAATTCTTTGCGGACAAGGTCCCGGCCTTCGACCTCGTCTGGAATGCGCTGCACACCTTCATTCGCGTCCCGGTAGCCGCCCTGCTGGCGTATCAGGCAAGTGCAGGCCTATCGCCCCTCGAACAAGCCGCAGCCGCCGTCATCGGTGGAACCATCGCCCTCGCCGCGCACGGCGGTAAAACTGCTGTTCGCGCCGCAGTCACACCCTCGCCCGAGCCGCTTTCCAACATTGCCCTCAGCTCGGTCGAGGATATAGGCGCAGTAGGGCTCACCTGGCTCGCCACGGCGCATCCATACGTCGCGGGTGGCATTGCGCTCGCCGGCGTGGTTGTAACCATTCTGCTCATCCGGCTCATCTGGAAGGCGCTGAAGAGTCTCTTTCGCGGCGCCGAGCACGTCTTTGCACAATGAACTGTAGAATTGGCTTGATACACTGAGCTTCTGAACAGGCATTCCAGGGAGTCTTGATTCCGAAACATGGTTGAACTGCTGCCATCCATTCTTTCTGCCGACTTTGCCCGGCTCGCGGACGAAATTGCCGCAGCAGAGCGCGGCGGCGGCACTGTCATCCATGTTGATGTGATGGACGGGCATTTTGTCCCCAACATTACGATCGGCCCGCCGGTAGTGGCCAGCATCCGGAAGCACACCAAACTGCCGCTCGATTGCCACCTGATGATCGAAAACCCAGACGAGTTCATCCCCGCCTTTGCCGATGCCGGCGCGGATTGGGTGAGCGTGCATTTTGAGGCGTGTCGGCACCTGCACCGAACCATCCAGTTAATTGAGGACCACGGAATGAAGCCCGCCGTGGTGCTCAACCCGGCCACGCGCGTGGACCTGATCCGCGACATCCTGCCCATGCTGCATCACGTCCTCATCATGAGTGTCAATCCGGGCTTTGGCGGGCAAAAATTCATAGAGTTTTCGCTGGATAAAATCCGGCATTTGGCCGAGCTGCGCAAAGAGCTGGGGCTGGCATTTAAGATTGAAGTTGACGGCGGCGTGGCTCACGATACGGTGGAGCGGGTCGTCCAAGCGGGTGCGGAGCTGTTGGTCGCAGGCAATGCTGTTTTCGGCGCAGGCAGGGCGGAAGAGGATGCCCGGGCGCTGCTGGCAGTGGCGCGCAAGGCTGCGGGTGAGTAAGATTCAGTTTTCCCCGGAATTATCGGATGAAATGAGGCGGAGCGGAAGGAATGCTCTGCTGCAAAGAGGTGTTATGAACCGGTTGTCCAACAGGATTGTCGCGGCCGCGCTGGCCGCCCTCGTCGTACCAGGCGTGCTTGCCTTTGCAAGCGACCAGAAGCCCAAGCAAAAGAAAGATCAGGATCTAAGCGCCAATCCGCTGGCAAACGTGAATTCCAAGCAGCCGGATAAGGAACTCTTCGACAAGGCGATGGCCGCTATGAAGAAGGGCAAGTTCGACGTGGCGCGGCTGGATCTGCAGACTATGCTGAATACCTATCCGGACTCCGAGTACCGCATGCGTGCCAAGCTGGCCGTGGGCGATACCTGGTTCAAGGAAGGCGGCACAGCGGCGCTGACGCAGGCCGAGGCCGAGTATAAGGACTTCATCACCTTCTTCCCGGATGCGCCTGAAGCCGCCGAAGCGCAGATGAAAGTGGGTGACATCTACTACCAGCAGATGGAGAAGCCAGACCGCGACTTCACGAATGCACTCGAAGCTGAAAAAGCTTACCGCCAGATGATCAACCTGTTCCCGGATTCCACGCTGATCCCGCGCGCCAAGCAGAAGCTGCGCAACGTGCAGGAAGTTCTGGGCGAACGCGAGATGCAGATTGGCCTTTATTACAGCAGCCGCGAGGATTTCCCGGCGACGATCGCGCGCCTGCAGACGGTAGTAGACGCATATCCGCTCTATTCCAAGAGCGATCTGGCCATGCTGACCATTGGCGATGCTTATGCCGGGGAAGCAAAAATTTACCGCGGGTTAACGGCGATGCCTGGCGCAATGCGCGAGCGTCTGGCCTCACTGTATTTGGATAAGGCCGCAGCCGCTTACGACAAGGTGATCACGAAGTATCCTATGGCTCCGCGCGTGGAAGACGCAAAGGATCGCTTGGTTGCAATGAACCGCCCGGTACCCGAGCCGACCAAGGATGCAATTGCTGAGAGCGAGGCCGAAGAAGCCAGCCGTCAGCCGATTCACTTCACCGATCGCACGCTGGACATCATTAAGCACGGTCCCATAACGGTCGAAGCAGCACACGTAGGCGATCCGACTCTTGAAACACCCAAGCGCACGCTGGCTCCGGATATCACCAAGGAAAATATCGCTCTCATTACAGAAGCACGCAACGTCGGCAAGCCCGCAGCCGAAGCAACAGCCGCAACGCCCACCGGCCCCAATGAGCCTCCGCGCAGCGATCAGCCTTCCGCCGCTCCTTTGCAGGGTGGTGGCGCGCCGGGTGGCTCCGGCGTAGGGGTGCAGATTCTGAATGCGCCTTCCGGCGTAGCAGCGGATCCTAGTAATGCGCTGGTCAAGCCTGTTGTTCCTGACAACTCTGGAAATATCCCGGCGGCAGAAGCTCCGGCAACTGCTCCGGCGCAGGTAAACGAAATCAAGCCCGGAACGGCACAGCAGACGCCAGCTCAGAGCGCCAATAGAAAGGACATGTCGAAGAAGCCCAAGACGGATTTGGGCGACGAGTCCTCAAGCAAGAAGAAGAAAAAGAAGGGTCTTGCCAAGCTGAATCCCTTCTAAGCGAATTTGCTCTAATGCTTTAAGGGCCGCGTTTCTTATGTAACGCGGCCCTTACCTGTTGAGCGCAACAGGAATTTCATTGTGAATTGAACAAACATGGATTGGAAGAGCAGCCGCATCGACGCCGTGCTGGAGCAGGCCCTGGTAGAAGACAGGGCAGCAGGCGACCTGACGACAAATCTCACCATTGATCCCAATCTGCGTGCCTCAGCATCTATTCTTGCCAGGCAGGATCTGGTTGTTTGCGGCCTTGGCGCCGTGCCGCGCATCCTTGAAATCCTCACGCGGTTGGATCGACGCCCGCAGGCACAAACGCGCTTTGAGGTAGTAAGCCATCCGGAGATATTCGATGGCGTGCGCGTCAAGAAGGGCCAGGTGTTGGCCGTCATCCGTCACAATGCGCGGGTGCTGCTTAGTTGTGAACGGGTCATTCTGAACTTCATGCAGCATCTCAGCGGCATTGCCACCAACACGCGCCGTTTTGTGGACGAAATTAAAGGTACGAACGCCCGTGTGCTCGACACGCGCAAAACCGTGCCAGGCCTGCGCGCGCTGGAGAAGTATGCAGTGCTTTGCGGCGGAGGCACCAATCACCGGCTCGATCTGGCAAGCGGAATACTTATCAAGAACAATCACATCTCGCTTGGCGGCGGTCTGCCCGTAGCTTTGCGCAATGCCCTTGAAAAGCGCGAAGGCACACAGCGTGTACAAGTGGAAGTGCGCAACGTGCGTGAGCTGAATGAAGCTCTTGAAGGCGGTGCGGAGGCGCTTCTTCTCGACAACATGACGCCGGCGCAGGTGAAGGACTGCGTCGATCGCATCAAGACGGAAAATCGCTGGATTCCGACCGAAGCCTCTGGAGGCATCGTGCTCGAAAACATTCGCGCCTACGCAGAGACCGGCGTCGACTTCATCAGCGTCGGTGCGCTCACGCACTCCGCCATAGCCGCGGATATTTCTATGAGCATCGTGGCGGAGTAATCTCAGGAGCGTAAACAGGCCCTATGTACGATCTCCCCGCGCTCGATGCCTCGCTCGCAGCTTCCATCTATGCCGGCAAGCTTCACTACGCTCCGGTCACTGGTTCCACCAACACAGACGCATTAGCTGCTGCACGCAGCGGTGCTCCGCATGGCTCCGTTTACTTTGCCGATGAGCAGACAGCCGGACGCGGACGTGGCGATCACGCATGGCTCTCGGTCGCAGCACAAGGCATATATGTGAGTGTGCTCTTTCGGCTTGCGCTCCCTGTCGAGCGCCTGCCACTGCTGCCACTTGCTGCAGGACTGGCCGCCGCTGAGGCCATTCGCGCTGTCAGTGGGCTCGCCGTCGATTTGCGCTGGCCGAATGATCTGCTCCTCGATGAGCGCAAGACCGGCGGCATTCTTGCCGAAGCCCAGACAGAAAACACCCCAGGCGCTGCCACATTGAGCTACGCCGTAATCGGCATCGGTATCAACGTGCATCAGAGCCGCTTTCAACCTGGATTGGCTACACCTGCCACATCGCTGGATCTTGAATCAGGCCGTTATATCAGCAGGCAGGAGCTGCTTGTCGCCCTGCTAGAATCGCTGGAGCGCGAGGCGCTTGCACTGCTCGATTCTGCCGGTGCCGCAACGATTCCCTCACGTGTGGAGCAGGCTTCGACATGGGTGCGCGGACGGCGCGTGGAAGTGCACGGTCCGCAGGCTTGTGTGGGCATGACAGAAGGGCTGGACGGCAACGGCTTTTTGCTCGTTCGCGGCGAGAATGGACTTGTGCGCGTGCAAACCGGCGGCATTCGCTCCGCTTGAAGCACGCAGATTTTAGGGAGACACGGAAATGCTGCTTGCTCTCGATGTGGGAAACACCAACACGGTACTGGGCCTCTATCGCCTGGAAGATGAAAAGGCCGGCGAGTTGGCAGCTCACTGGCGCGTCACAACACATCGCACGCAGACAGCAGATGAATACGGCGTTCTCTTCGTGAATCTCTTCACCATGAGCGGCCTGAGCGTGGACGTGGTGAAGCACATCATGATCTCGTCCGTAGTGCCGCCTGTGGAAAGCACCTTGCGGCGCGTCTGTGAGCGGTATTTTCATCTGAAGCCGCTTTTTGTGGAACCCGGCATCAAGACCGGAATGCCTGTTCTGGTGGACAATCCCGCAGAACTGGGAGCCGACCGGCTCGTCAATGCGATTGCCGCATTCGAGCGCTATGGCGGCCCGTGTATCGTCGTCGATTTCGGCACTGCAACAACTTTCGACGTGATTTCGGCCAAGGGAGAGTATCTTGGCGGAGCCATCTCGCCTGGCCTTGGTATCAGCGCGGATGCGCTCTTTGCGCGCGCAGCGCGGCTGGGCCGCGTGGACATCAAGCGTCCAGTAAAGGTCATCGGCACCAACACAGTGACGCATCTGCAGAGCGGGCTGTATTACGGCTACATCGGTCTGGTGGATGGCATTCTCGATCGCATGATTGCAGAGCTTGGCACAGAGGCGAAGGTAATCGCCACCGGGGGCCTTGCCCGTCAGATCAGCGAAGACTCACGCTTCATTACGCAGATTGATGACATGCTCACCCTCGACGGGCTCAAGATTCTCTTTGAGCGTAATCGCACGGCGCGCCCCCGCCCGCGCGCGCACTGAGGCGCATGCAGTGCGCAACTATTTCAATTACTTCACTGAGATTGAGGAGCGCTTTCAAAAGCGTCGCGGATCGCTGCTCCTGTTATCCACGCTCGACTGGGCGCTGATTGAAACCTGGCGCGAAGCCGGCATTCCCCTCGACTCAGTGCTGCGCGGCATTGACGCAGCTTTCGACAAATATGAAACTCGTCAGGCGCGCGGACGAGTGCGGCGCATCAATGGCCTGGCATGGTGCGCCCAGGCCGTCATGGAAGCCGCTGAAGAATCGCGCGAAGCTGCGGCAGGCACAAATAGCGAAACATTTGCGGCTGAAGCTGAATCCGGTTTTGAACGCGAGCGGGTTATAGCGCATCTGGAATCCGTCGCCGACGTGTATCAGGCACCGCATATCACTCCGGAAGCCGCTCAATCCACTGCCACGCGGCTCCGCGAGTTAGCCTCAGTGCTTCACGCGGAAGACGGCACAAAATTCGATATGGAATCGCTCGAGCGTACGCTTATCGTGCTCGAAGAAAAATTCTTTGCAGCGCTCATGGCCGCCGCGCCGGAAGAATTGCTCGTCGGCCTGAAAGAACAAGCCTCGCGCGAACTTGCGCCGTATCGTAGCCGCATGGGTGCAGTACAGTTGCGGCAGGTGGAGCGGCAATTCACGCAGAAACAGCTGCTGGCACACTATAACTTTCCACGGCTTAGCCTTTTTTACATGAGTCAGCAATGAAGCCTTCAGATTCCACTCAGCTTGTCCATATCGAAAAGCCGATCTACGGCGGCTCGTTTCTTGCGCGCGAGGCGGGAAAAGCGATCTTTGTCCCGATGGCGTTACCCGGCGAAGAGGCACGTATTCGCATCGTGCAGGACAAGAGCAAGCGCGGCTATGTGACGGCAGAAGTGGATGAAATTATCTCCGCGGTGCCAGAGCGCGTGCAGCCGAAATGTCCGCACTTTGGCCCCTGCGGCGGATGTCACTATCAGCACGCGGATTATGCCGCACAACTTCGCTACAAGCAGGAGATTCTACGCGAGACATTTGCTCGTGGCGGCGTATCTGCTTCGGAGCAGATCGATGTGCTTGCAGGCGAGCCGTGGGCCTATCGCAATCGCATACGGCTGGCTTTTGACGCGTCAGGCAGGCCTGGTTATCGCGCGCACAGCTCGCACGCCATCGTTCCCATAAAAGAGTGTCCGATCGCCGCACCGTCACTGGTTCGCGCCGCCCTAGCCTCAGCAGAGATCCTGCGTGCTATGCAGCCGAAGCCGCGTGTCAGTGAGATCGCGCTCTTCTGCAATGCAGAAGAAACGGAGCTTCTCGTAACGGTAGTCCTCCCTGCGCCGGCAAGGTTGCATCTGGACCAGTTCATCGCAGTACTGAAGGAGCAGATTCCTGAGCTCACAGGCGTCGAGCTTGCCATTGCAGGCACCGCGTCGCTACCGCCTCGCGTGCTTGCGAGTTGGGGCACGGAGTCGCTTTCTTACAATGCGGCTGGCTTTGCCTATCGTGTCGATCACGGCGCATTTTTTCAGGTGAATCGCCGTCTGGTGGATGCACTGGCAGATCGAGTCGTGAATGGCCAGAGTGGCAAACTTGCCTGGGATCTCTTCGCAGGCGTGGGCCTCTTTGCGCGTCAGCTCACGTCACGGTTTAAGCAGGTCGTCGCTGTCGAATCCGCACCATCTTCCACACAAGCCCTGCAGGCGAATCTTGCTGGAACCGCAAGCGAAGCTGTCCGCTCCAGTACCCTCGATTTTCTCCGTCGGAATCGCAGTACAACACGCCCCGATCTCATCGTCGTCGATCCCCCGCGCGCAGGACTGGGCGCAGAGGTTACCGCTGAGCTCGCTCGTATCGCAGCGCCATCCATCGTGTATGTCTCCTGTGATCCAACCACGCTCACGCGCGATCTGCGCGCATTGATAGCGTCGGGCTACACGATGGAATCCGTCGCCCTGGCCGATCTCTTTCCGCAGACATTTCATCTGGAAACCGTGGTCCGCCTGCGGCATCTCTGATAGCCTCAAGAGCAAGAATTCTTTTCATTCAGCGCCATGCCACCGGACTCCCCCATCTCCGGCCAGCCTGCTGCCGTATCGCGTGCTTCGCCGCATACCGGCACACCGCTCTTTCATGCGGCGTGGCTCTTTGCCGCCGGTATCGCATGCAGTCGCGTAACATGGTTGCGCCCTGGCATCCTGCTTGTTGGACTACTGACTATGATGGCGCTCTGTGCGTGGGTCGCATTTACCGCGCTACGTCTCCGTTGGCTCACCCTCAGTGCGCTTTGGATTCTACTGGGCCTATGGTGCGCGCAGATGCAGCCGGCACCTGCGCCAGCGCCTGATCTGCTCAATGCCTCGGATAAGTTGTTGCGTACCGTAGAGGGAGATGTCACCGATGTCGGCATGCTTCGTACGGAAGCTCTGCAAAGTGAGAGCGGCTCCGCATCGAGTGCTCCCTCGCAACGCATTGATCTGCGCGTAACTTCGTTGGAAATTGTCGATGATACGCAGGATGTGCAACGGCCCGAGTCAGGCGGCGTGCGTCTCACCGTCCGCTGGCCTGATATTGCGTCGCTTCCCCCGCAGACCTTCCATTGTGGCGAGCGCGTTCGCGCGCTGGCACGCCTTAGCCCGCCCGAAGTCTATCGCGATCCAGGCACATGGAGCCGTCAGGAATATTTACTCGACCAGGGCATCACATCGACAGCATCCGTGAGTATCGAGCACGTGGAGCGGCTAGGTGTGGCGCCGGATAATTTCTTTTCCTGCCACCTGAGCCAGTGGCAGCATGAATCCAGCGCGCGTCTGCTCGCGTTGCCCGCGGCCACGCATAACTTTCCCACTCTGCTTCGGCTGAGTGACAACGACGCGATTCTTCTGACAGCTATGATCACCGGAGACCGCACCCTGCTCGCCCCTTCTCTGCGCGCGGGCTTTGAGCGCACAGGTTCCTTTCATATGCTGGTGGTCTCCGGGCTGCATCTGGGTTTGGTTGCAGGCTTTATTTTCTGGCTTGCGCGCAAACTGCGAACTCCGCGCATCCCTGCCACACTGCTGACAATTGCGACGGCATGTGCATACGCGCTCTTTACAGGTTTTGCTGCGCCGGTGCAGCGCTCCCTGTGGATGGTAAGCCTCTATTTGGTGGGCAGGCTCTTCTTTCGGGACCGCAGCGGATTGAACACCATCGGCTTTGCCGCTCTCATCATGCTCGCGGCAAGCCCGCACAGCCTCTTTGAAGCCAGCTTTCAAATGACATTACTTGCGGTAATCTCAATCGGCGGCATCGCTGCGCCAATCCTGCGGACGACAATCGAGCCATACCGCATCGCAACCGAAGATCTTCGCGCCGTCGTCCTCGATGCCAGGTCCTCGCCTAATCTTGCGCAGTATCGCGTCATTCTGCGTATGTTTGCCACTCAGCTGCAACGCTTGGCAGGCAAATGGATTGGGTGGACTATCTTTCCGTGGGCCGTCAGTACAACACTGCGAGTTGCAGAGATGCTAACCGTCACAGCAATCGTAGAGCTTGCCATGGCGCTTCCCATGGCCGTGTATTTTCATCGCGTCACCCTGTTTGCGTTGCCGGTGAATCTCCTCACTCTGCCGCTTCTTGTGATACTGGTACCGCTGGCGATGCTAACGTGGGCCGCATTGATCGCAGGACCTGGCATAGCCTCTATCCCCGCTGCGGCCACCGCGCCGCTGCTGCATATTGGCGTCGGCATCGTACATTTCTTCGGCGCATTTCCGCTGGGCGATTGGCGCATTGCCACTCCGCAGGCGTGGCAGGTGGCGGCATTTTGTGCATTTCTGGTGCTGGCGCTCGCGCTCGCATCGTGGAGTCGCAGGCGGCGCGGTAGCGCATGGATCGCGCACGTCTGGGCAGCAATAGTTGCAGCAGCTTTCTTCGCTGTTGTTCCGCGCGCCATTCAGCATCCTCCAAAAGCGCTGCTGATGGAAGCCATCGATGTGGGCCAGGGCGATTCTCTGTTGCTCATTACGCCTGACGGCAAAACGCTTCTGGAAGATGGCGGCGGTTTTGGCGGAGCCTTTGGCGCAAGCATGTCCCACGCCGCGCAACCGATCGACATCGGCGAAGAGGTTGTGTCGCCGGTACTCTGGGCGCGTGGCATACGAAAGCTTGACGCGGTGGCGCTTACCCACGCACACGCGGATCACATCAGCGGGCTTTCCGCCGTGCTGCGGAATTTTCATCCTGATGAGTTATGGGTCGGCAACAATCCCCATGGGCCGGAGTACGACGCGCTGCTGAAGGAAGCCGCAGAGCTGCACATCCGCATACGGCAGCTACATGCGGGCGATGAAATGCTGCTAGGTGCGGCTCAGGTTCGCGTACTTGCTCCGCAGGCGGACTATCAGCCTTCCGACGAGCCGTCGAATAACGATTCCCTGGTCCTCAGAGTGGCTTATGGCGCCACCTCAGTACTGCTCGCCGGAGACGCGGAAGCGCCGGAAGAACGCGCCATGTTGCTGCAGCCGGATTTGCTCGCCAGCACGTTGCTCAAAGTGGGCCATCACGGCAGCCACACCTCCACGACACCGGAGTTTTTCTCGCGTGTAGCGCCGCAGTGGGCAGTCATCTCCTGCGGGCTGCAAAACATCTATGGGCACCCGCACGAAGAGATATTGCAGGAGCTACAGGATGCCGGAGTAAAAACCCTTAGCACGGATATTCACGGCGCCACATGCTTCACTCTCGACGGAAAAAATGTGATAGCGCAGACCGAGTGCGGAATTGTCCCCTAGGGAACAACCGCCGGCTGGTCGAAGAACCTGAACCGTACGCCAAAATCGATCTGCCGCGGACGATAAAAGTCCGTAGCGTTCACATTCAGGGGCTGGCCAAACTCGGTCTGGCCAGCCTTGAGCCCTGTCATAAAGTTCAATGTCGGCAGACCGCCGGATGTGCTTCCCGGCTCAATGTAATAGCCGGTCGTTTCCACCTCGGTGACGTTTTGATGATTGAAGAGATTGAAACTCTCGGCCATCAGTTCCAATACACTTCCATGCGGCAGCGTGAATCGCCTGCCCAGTCGCACATCGGCCTTCCACGTGGCCGGATAGCGGAAGGTATTCCGTCCCACTCCATAAACGCGGTTATCTCCGCCATAGCCATTCATGCCGGGGCCGAGACCGATGATTGCAGCGCCGGAAGAAAGAAATTCCTCCGGAATCGAGCCGCTCACGCGCATGGTGTATGGCAATCCACTGTTGTAATGTCCGGTTGTTGCAAGCGTCCATCCATTCGCCAGCCGTCCACTCATGCCGCTCAGCTTCCACGGAGCCTCCCACAAAACAATGCCTGAAGCAGAATGCCGCATATCCAGGTTGCCCGTGCCGTACTCCTGCTGAAAATCATTCGGGGCCAGCACGCTTGGCCCCGACACCTGCGCAGTTTCATCCGGATTCCAATCCATCGCATGAGCGTATGTGTAACGCAGGTGCAGACTCAGTCCCTTCGCCACATTACGCGAAAGCCGCACACTGCCCGCTTCGTAAGTCGAGTTGGCTCGGCTCATCAGCTGTACGATCTGCTGATAACCAGGATTGAGCCGCCCATTGCCGCCCGTAGGCGAGGGCCAGCTCGCATAGAACGGAACGGTAATCGTAGGCGTCTTGATTGGACCAGCGCCAATAGCATCAAGCACCGAATACGTAAGCGTTCCGGGGTTAACCGAAGGATCGTAGTTCTCGTCGAGCGTAATTGGCAGCCGACGCGCCAGACTTGCCTGCGCGCTCACGCTCAGCCGCACACGCCCCGGCAGCGTCTCTTCCAGACCCGCAACAGCCTGGTGAATCTCCGGATTTCGGAATCGTTGAGCAAATTCCACTGCACCAGGTTTCACAAACGTGCCTGGTTCTCCGGCCAGCACATACGGAAACGGTGGCGCGCCACCAGTACCTCCGGGCAGATTGTCCGTCGGGCGCAGAAAGAAGTTCAGATCGCCGTTGGGCGATCCAGTTTGCGTCAGCGCCGCCTCCAGAACAGAGTTTCCCGTGCGGCCGTAATACATTCCGTATCCCAGTTGAAGCACTGGCCAGTGGCTTTCGCGTATTCCCCACGCCAGCCCGATACGCGGTGCAAACTCACTACCCATGCCGGGAACTCTTTGCGTGAGCGGCAGGTCTGGATTGTTCACCAGCGCAATCGGTGGCGGCATCTGCTCCAGTTCCCAGCGCATGGATGCCGTCAGCACAAGTGTTTTAGCCGCCTGCCACTGCGTCGTTGCAAACCCGGCCCAGTCATTTGTGCTCAGGTTCCACTCCGTCGGTCCCAATGTCTGCGAGTACCACGAATAACAGGGCAGATAACCAAGCCCATGCAGTTGCCCGCTTGCATCGCGCCATGCCTTGCCGCGTTCATCGCAGTTGTGCTGGTCGTACGGATTCAGTTCTCCAGCGATACCGTACTGCGCAAAGACCAGAGCGTCTGAGGCAAAATTCTCGATACGCGAATAGTGATAGGTGCCCGTGTGGTTCCTCAGCAGGCTCGTGGCGTCAGTGCTGTGACGCACATCAAAGCCGGCCTGCACCATGAGCTTGCCATGCACCCAGTCGACACCTTCCTGCGCCTCGTAGAGATGCTCATCCGGGTAGCTCCCCGTGCCAAAGCGGGAAGGATTGCCAATCGTGAAACCATACTGCGAATCCACGACGATCTGCGGCAGCTGGCCCCAGGTATTGATATTGAATGCCTGTTCGAATGGCGAAGGCGTCTCAGCTGGCTGTGAGAGTATCTGTCGTCCCATGGAGCCTTGCGTCACGGCCAGCAGGTTCGGCGTCAGAAATGCCTCCCAGCGTCCCAGCATCCACTCGCCGCTTACGTGTTGTGCGCCAAAGCTGTGGCTTCCGTAGCTCTCTGCGGCGCGTGTGAGCCCACCGCCCGGAGCATCCAGCAGGGAGCCGCTGCCTTCCAGCATGAAGCGGTGCCTCTCTGCCGCATTCCAGTCGACGCGCCCAAAGCCCGACCAGTGATTCGTTGAGCGCGGCGCGGGACCGAGCAATCCGGCAAGCGTATCAAGCATGGCGGAATAGGCCGATAGCCCCTCAACCACAGGGTTGGTGCTGCTCAGGGCCAGCCGCGCGCTCAGCACCTGCATTTCGTCATTTGCCGGCTGGGCAAAGAAATCCTCCGGATGCTTCACCGTCGCCATGCCGGGATCACTGCGCTCTTCGCCCTGTACCGCCGCAAACCATGTCATCCGATACCGCCGCAGCGGGCCGCTCAGGCTCGCGCTCCAGATCAATTCGTGATTCGCGGGGGTGTAGGGAACCGGCGTAAACACCGGCACTGTCGTAGGCGTTGCAGGCGCGGTCTGCTGAGTCCATTGCGAGAAGGGATTTTGCGCATCCCAAAGGCTCTGGCGAGAAAAGAGAGAGGCTTCCGAGTGGATTTCGCGCCCGCCGCTGCGTGTCTCCACATTCGTGCGCCCCATGCCCGCTGCGCTCTGGTCCGCTACTTCCACCGCATGAATCGCGGCTTCGTTTCCTGCCGGTCCCATCGTGGTTTCGGCGGTCTTGCCTGTGTTGGCTCCGTCCACCAGAATCCGGCTGGCTCCGCGTGCTTCCTCGCCAAACTCCGATCCCTCGGCCCCATTCGGCTGATTTCCAGCAGGCGGTGCGTCCAGGGTGAACTGTCGCCAATCGCGCCCTGCAACGGGAAGCGAGCGAATCTCCTCGCCAGTCAATGTCGCCTGCGAAGTCGAAATCGACGGCGTTTCGAGAGCCGGAGCTGCCGCGCCGATACCTCGCAATGCGCCCTGGATTGTAGTCAGACTGGCAAAGCCAATACGCACGTGCTCCGACGCTGCAGCCATCTCCGGCGCATTCTCCGCATTGCCTGGCTCCAATGAAGCGACTGCAAGCGGCTCAGGTGCAGCGGTGCTCATCATCGGCAGAGTCGGCGGTACAGCCTTCGCCACCAAAACCACCGGCTCGGCGGGGATTACAGCTGCCTTCGCCACAGGTGCCGATGCAGTCGGAATAGCCGCATTCGCAATCGATGCAACCGTCTCAGTTTCCGCGGCTCGTGCCGAAGATAGCGCCTCCTCGGACTCAATATGCGGAGCCAGTGTGAGCATCTGCGGATTAAGTGGTGTTATCGGCTGCGGGATCAGAGCGGCCTCAACCGGCGGTGCAGGCGTTGCGGAGATCTCATGCGCTTCAGAAACAATTACGGGATTCATGCGCGATGCAGGCGCAGCGGAAGTCGCTGCCACCGGCGCGGAAATCAGCGGCGCTAATTCAGCCAGAACAGGTGATGACGCAGGAGCAGCCTCAAACTGCACGGCTGTCTGAACTCGTGCTTCATATCCCGCACTGATCTCAATGCCGCTTGCGCGTCCCTGCCCAAGCTGTGGACTGTCGGCCTCAAGCGTGTACTCGCCCGGTGCAAGTCCGGAGATACGATAAGCGCCATTCCCCGCAGTCGTCGCGCATGCCTCAGCACCAGTAAGCGTATTGCGGAGAATCACCGTGACGCCGCCGATTGGCTTTGAGTGCAGGTCTGTGAGCCTGCCCGCCACGCCGCCCGTGGGCGCGGTCTGCGCGTACACCAACGCCGCGCCTTGCAGCGCCGCTGCCACCAGCCATCGCACACACTTCAATCGTGTTACTGCCATGCACCATCCCGCGCGTGGCAGACCAGGGTTCCCGGAAAGCGATTTTTGCTTTCTGGGATGGAGAACCGAAGGGAGATCACACAGCCGGGCCGCTCTTTAGGCCAGCTCCGGAATTACTTTGGGAAGTTGCTCCGATTTTATTCTGAATCCGGCATCCGGTAAACTGAAAAGACGGCATTTTCGTTCTGGAACCGACAGTGAGCGCGGCCCGAGCAATTCAAATGAGCCGCAGGGCAGGAAAACCATGTTCATCGATGAAGTAAAGATTCGTGTCAAGGCTGGCGACGGCGGCAACGGCTGCATGGCTTTTCGCCGCGAGAAGTTCGTTCCCCGCGGTGGACCCTCGGGCGGCGACGGCGGCCGCGGCGGCGACGTTGTCATGGTCTCCTCGCAGCGCCACAACACGCTCATCCACTTCCGCTACAACCCGGAGCACAAGGCGCAGCGCGGCGAACACGGCATGGGCTCCAACTGCTCCGGCTCTGACGGCCAGGACATCGTCCTCCAGGTGCCCGTCGGCACTGCAGTCTACGATCAGGAGACTGGCGAGCTGATCCATGACTTTCAGCAGCCGGACGAACGCGTCGTCGTCGCCAAAGCCGGCCGCGGTGGCCGTGGTAACCAGCACTTCGCCACGTCCACGCACCAGGCTCCGCGCGAGCATGAGATGGGCCGCACCGGCGAAGAGCGAAATTTTCGCCTCGAATTGAAGCTGCTGGCCGATGTCGGCCTCGTCGGCTATCCCAATGCCGGCAAGTCCACCCTGATCTCGCGCATCTCCGCCGCCAAGCCCAAGATTGCCGATTATCCCTTCACCACGCTGGAGCCGAATCTCGGCGTCGTCACGGTGGGCGAGGAGCCGGATCAGGAATCGTTCGTTGTCGCGGATCTTCCGGGACTCATCGAGGGTGCGCATCTCGGCCAGGGACTCGGTGTGCAGTTCCTGCGTCACATCGAACGCACGCGCGTACTGGTGCATCTCGTCGATGTCTCCGACGCTTCGGGCCGACTTGATGCCGTCGAAGACTTCAAGGTCATCAACAAGGAACTGGAAAGCTTTGGCAACGATCCAGAAAACAAACTGGACAAGAAGCCCATGATCGTCGTCGCGACCAAGATTGATGTGGCGAATCCTGAAAAGCTGAAAAAGCTCGCCGCACACGCCAAGCGCCGGAAACTCGAGTTCCATGCCATCTCGGCGGTTACGGGGCACGGAATTGAAGATCTCAAGTGGGCGCTCGCAAAGCGCCTGCGCCGGCCTGAATAAACCGGAACGACTACACCATCGCGCGTTCTTTCACCTTGAGGTACTGGTTCAGCACCGTCGAGGTGAGAACTTCCGGATCGAGATCGAGAGTCAGCGCGCCCTGTTCAGCCAGTTGGGCCAGCAGCAGTTCGCGCCGGCCCGCCATTTCCTGCGCCGCGGCGGAGCGGAACATATCCTCTACATTTTTCGGCCTCGCATGTGCAATGCGCTCCACTTCGGGCTGTGCCATCGCCACAAACAGCAGCACATGCCGCCGCAGCAATTGCATTGCGCCGTCAATCACCTCCGGCCGCATCGCTGTCTCCGCCAGATCCGTGATCCAAAGAATCAGCGATCGCCGTGGCTGCAGGCGGCTCAACACTGCCGTCGCACGCAGATGATCGGCCTCGCCAATCTCCGTCCGCACCTGCGCCAGCAGCTCAATCATCTGCCTCAGGTGTGACGCGCCGCGCCCCGGCAACAGCCTCTGCTGTATGCTCTGCCCGTAAGCCAGCAATCCCACGCGGTCTCCCGAATAGAGCGCCACCTGCGCCAGCGCCACCGCAGTCGCGCAGGCGTGATCCAGCTTTGAGTGCTTCCCATCCGGCTGTGACCGCATCAGCCTTCCGCAGTCCAGCACGATCCACACCGCCTGGCTGCGCTCCGTCTGATACTGCCGTGTAATCAGGCTTCCGCGCCGCGCCGTCGCAGTCCAGCAGATGTCGCGCAGGTCGTCGCTCTCAAGGTAGTCACGCAGGCTCTCAAAATCGCGACCCAGGCCGCGCTGCCTTGCCTGGCGGAGCAGCAAATCAATCTGCCGGCTGCGTGCGAGAAAGATTTGCTGCTCCTCGCTCGACCGCAGAGCCGGATAAACGCGCACCGTCTGCGTCAGCTTCGCCTTGGCCCACTTCTCGGCAAGCCCCAGCGGCGAGCGGTAGCGTATGTAAAGGCCGCCAGTTTCATAATCTCCGCGCTGCTGTGGAGTCACACGATACCGCTTCCGCGCAGGCACCCGGGGAAATGCCTGCATCCGCAGCTTCGCAGGTTCGCTGGCAAGCGTCACGGGCAGATCGTCCACAATGCGGCAGTCCAGCACCATACGGCTCTGGTTCTCAATCGCAATCTCGATCTCAGTCTCGCTGTCGAGCGCAGGCGCGTTGGACCAGCTTCTCTCGGCCACAATCTTCGCGGCCTTCGGCAGCCTCATTCCATCCAGCAGGCAGGCCAGCAAAATCAGTCCATCCCATACAGGCATGGCGTAGCTTAGCCGATCTACATAAAACCCCGGAATCAGCAGAAGAAATCCCGCCACCAGCAGCACTAGGGCTCGCGGTGTGAGCGCAAACGCCCACCGGCGCCGCGGTTCGCATGCGGCGCGCACTGGTTCGGGATGAAGCGAGGGCGAGATCACTATTTCGTCGCTTCCCTCGGCACCGGAACCCCGGCAATCACATCCGTCAGCACGCGGTCAGCGTCAAAGCCCTCGAGCTCAGCTTCCGGCTTGAGCATCACGCGGTGCCGCAGCACCGGCAGCACAGCGCGCTTCACGTCGTCAGGAACCAGGTAATCGCGCCCTTCAAACGCCGCCGCGGCCTGCGCCACCAGCATCAGGCTCAGCGCAGCGCGCGGGCTTGCGCCAAGCAGCAGCGTGGGCCACTCGCGGGTGCGCCGCGCCAGCGCCACAATGTAGCCATACAGCTCCGGCTCCACGCGAATGGCGCGCACTTCGGCACGTGCTGCCGCCAGCAGGCCTTCAGAAACAGGCACAATCGCGGCTTCTTCCAACAGCCCCGCGCCGCCACTTGCATGATGCCGCTGCAGGATCTGCAGCTCTTCCGCTTCCGAAGGATAGGAGACGCGGATCTTGAGCAGGAACCGGTCGAGCTGAGCCTCCGGCAACGGATAGGTGCCCTCAAAATCCACCGGATTCTGCGTAGCAAAGACCGTAAACCATCCGGGCAGCGCATGCCGTACGCCATCCGCCGTTACCTGCCGCTCTTCCATGCACTCCAGCAGCGCGGCCTGCGTGCGTGGAGGCATACGGTTGATCTCATCCACGAGCAAAAGATCGGTAAACACTGCCCCGTGATGGAACGTAAAGGTATCCGTGCCGGGCTTCAGAATCGTAGTGCCCAGAATGTCGGCCGGCATCAGGTCCGGCGTAGCCTGCACGCGTTGAAAGCCCAATCCCAGCAGTCGCCCCAGCGTCTTCACAGTCAGCGTCTTGGCAATGCCCGGCACGCCTTCCAGCAGTGCGTGGCCCTGGCACAGCACGGCCATAATCACCTGCTCAATGACATCGTTCTGTCCTGAAATCACGCGGCCCAGCTCCGTGCGCACCTGTGAGATGAGTTGCTGCGTGGCGCGCAGCGTTTCCGCGTGCGTGAATGAGATTTCCTCGCTCATGAAGCCCTTTCGTGAATTACCCCATTATCGATCGTGTGTTCAACCGCTGCTCTTTGTGGCCCCGCAGCGGACTTCAACTTATCCCAGTGTGCGTTGAGCAGCTGGATCAGCCGCAGGGCCTCGCGAGGCTGCAGAGCTTCTTCCTTTGCGCTTTGCTCACACGCAGTCAGATCGGCCTCCAGCGCTTCGTCTGCCAGAGGAAATCGCCGCCGCAGCACAATGGCCAACTCCGCCGCTTCCATCTTCGGCGCTCGTATGCCGCATAGTGCCAACGCCTGCCTACGGAAGCGTTCCCATGCAATCGCCACTGCCGTCGAAGAAGCCCCCGCACCGCGATACAGCGACCCAAGCGCATCGATAAACTCAATCGGAGTTGCCCGCGCCGGCAGCGGCAGCGCGCGCAGCGGCCCGCTCCTGCGGCTGAAGCTGAAAATCACCAGCAGAGCCAGCACCGGCAGGCTCCAGCACAGGATCGTCATTGACGGTCCCCACGCAAACGTCCATACGGAGCGAATCTCCCCGTGCAGCGATTCATCCCAGTAAAACTTGTGTCCCGCCTTCGGTCCCAGCGAGTTCAACAGCAGATCAAGATTCTGCGCGCGGCTCAGAGAGCCATTTTCAAGCGGCGTGGAGCTGGCCCACCACACTACGTGACCCTTGCCCCAGCCGAACTCCACCACCGCGGGCTTGCCTGCGCAGGTGTACTGCACGCGGTCTGTCGGATTGCCTAGTTGCCAGCTTGCCTGCGGCACCATCCAGATTTCGCCGGTGCTGGCAAGTGCGTCCAGCCCATTCGGCTCCAGCTTGCACGCCGCAAAGGTAAGGTCGGAGGGCGCCGCGGGAGTTCCGCGCGGCAGCAGAAATCCTCCCTCAAACCCCGTAGCCACCACGCGCCCGCCACGATCCAGAATCTGCCGTATCGCCCGGATGTCCGCGATGTCGCGCGACATAGGCTGCGCAAAGAGGATTACCGTCTCCGGTCCCGCAGTCTCAGCCAGCTCGCCCAAAGGCCGCTCCCAGCGTTCCAGCGGATAGCCGGACTGCAGCAGCGTCTCATACGCTGCTAGCGCACCGTGCTGCCCACTCAGGTAACTCGAAGGCAGTCGGTTCGCATCCTCATTATTGGGCGTCAGTATTCCGGCAGCAATCGCCAGCACCAGCGCAATACCAACGCACCACAGCAGCAGCTTGCGGTCGCCGGCATCGAGCCCTGGCATCAGTCGAGACAGCCACTTCATCGCGCCCGTCCCCCATCCGCCGCGCCCGCGCCAATCAGCGCCGCCGTCAACTCATCCGCCTGCCTGTAATCAGTCTCAGCCGCAGCCCGCCCGCCATACCACGTCCGCTCAAAGCTCCCCGTAAGCGCAGTCAGTCCAGCCTTCCGCGGATCTTCCGGAGCCACCAGCGCCAGGTACTCGCGCGGCGTGCGAGCCCGATCCGCAGGCCAAAGCCGTTTTGATTCCAGGCGCGAGATCGCCGCCCAATACAGAAAGTGAATCGCCTCGCGCCACAGCCCAGCCGCTGCTGCCTTGTGCGCATCCGCCAGCCATAGCTGCCAATCTCGTGCAGAGGCCGCTCCCGGAGCCGGTGCTTCCGTTTCTGGAACCAGGCGGATCCTCCACCGACGCTCCAATTGCAGTAACGCCCACGCCAGCCCAATCCCCACCGCCAGCACAAAACCCCACACCAGCGCGCGTCCCAGCCACTTGGCCCCTTGAGTCAGGCGGCTGATTCCTCCAAATATCGAGTTGATCCAGTCGTTAACCTTCTCAAGGATCGAATCGGTAGAGCTCTGCCCCTTGAGCCTGCGAAACTCGCGCTCCGAGAGCACCTTCTGCATGGCGTCGGCCTCCGCCGGGTGTCCGGTAACAGTCGCAACCTGCCCGCCCGCCTGCCGCAGATCGTCCGCTAAGCGCGTCTGCGCCGCCTCCAGCAGTTGCGAGGTGGTCTTCGGCTTCGGCAGAGACGAATCATTCTGCAGTTGAGCATTTCCCATCACACCCGCGGCCTGCTGTGCTTTATCCGGCTCCTGCGCGTGAGCAAACAACACTCGCAACCATTCATAGCTAATAGCGCGTTGTTCAGAACCAAGCCGCACATGCTCATCCTGCTCAATACTCTGCGCATCGCAACTCTCCACATTGCGCCCCTTCGCACACTTCTGTGTCAGCGAAATCAGCGCCTCAAGATGTTTGCGATAGCCATCGAATGAGGCATTAGCCGCTCTACCTTGCGCCGCAGCCTGCGCCGGCTGCGGCGCAACAGCAAAGCACCGCGCCGCGCCCATCGTGCTCAGCAGAACCAGCACCGCAATCGCAGCAGAAGAAGTCTTCGCGCAAACCCGCAGCAGAATCATCCTTGCGGAGCCTCCACTGGCAGAGACGGAGTCACAACATTCTCTTCCGCGATCCACCCCGCCGATTGCATCATCTGCTCGATGTCGTAACCCTCTTTGCGTATCCGCTGATCATAGTAGATAAGTGTCAATGCGATAGGGTAAATCGGGCCAAGCAGGCTGGAGATCACAAATGCTCCGCTCGATACCAGAATGGTGTACGCGCGAAGTACAGCCGTGTGGTTCAAGTACTTGAGTCGTAAAGGGCGAGTCAAAAAATGAAGTGCAATCAGAGATGCAAATGTTAAAGACCACCACAGGACCGCCTGAGCTAACTGTGCCGTTAAGAGTTTTCGAAGTGCACCGCGCGAAAGCCGCCTGCCTCTGCCCAACGCTTGCCACGCTGCAAGCTTTTCTAGGCGGCAAGCACACCAGCTAAGACCAAACCAGCCTGAAAACAAGAAGAAGCAGACGAAGCCCAGTAAGATACTGGTTGCCATCTCGGGTGCCCAGATTGGCCCGAACGCCGTGGTGTCAATTCTTGCGGCCTGGGCAAGTGCGCCGCTGCACGCCTCCAGCAGAATGATGACAATGAATGGAAATATTATTACGCAGCAGAGTACGAATAAAGCTAATCCTATATTTGCCAGCCAGCGATTAAGTATGCTTCTGAGCGCTGTCGATAAGCTGCAAGGACTATGGAGAATCTCTCCCGAACTCAGATGCGTCATGGAGGGCCTGATGAGAAAGTCAAACAGCGTTTGAATCAGAAAAAGGAGCAGCATCCACATCACTTGCTCCATGTAGATAAGACCGAAGACCCGAAAGCCTCTTGCTGAATCCAGCTTCCACCAGGATTCCATCGCGAACCTGACGGCTATCATCACCAGCGCCGGCAAAGCCGCAATTCCCACAAACACCCAGAACCGCGACTTATAAATCTGAAATGTCCGGTCGAGAATCTCCCCAAGATTCATCGGCCGCAGCGGCTGCCTCATGCAGGAACAATGCCTCCTGCAGACGGTCCAAATCCACTCGTCACAGCCCCATCCACCCTCCACCGCTGATCGCAATACACAATCGTAAAAGTGATGGAGTAAGCCGACCATGCCAGCGCTGTATACAAAAACATCAGCACCATAAAAATCAGCGCCGCAAGCACACCCAGAGCAATCCCCACAGCCATACTCAGATGCAGCAGTTGGAACAACACCACGCCCAGCGCAGCAACGCCAAAGACAACGAATTCCACCACCAGCACCACCGCATAGCTGATAGCAGCGACCACCACCAGCGTCAGAAACAGTTTGCCCTTGACCCCGAAGCTGAGCCGCGAGCTGCGCTTGAGCGCCGCAGCAGCGGGCAGGTCCTCCGCCACCGATGCCGGAAATGCCAAGCCAAGGCGTAGAGCCATCCAAATGGCATACACCATCGCACCCAGGTAAAACAGAAAGAACAACGGGATGGTCACAAACAACACCGCAGGGTTGGGATGGGTGCCAATCTGAATCAGTCCCATCAGCACGGCCACAAGCATCATCACCACCACGATCGGTCCCGCAACCCACAGGTAATGCAGAATCATCAGCCAGCAGTAGCGTCCAGCCTTACGCCACGCCGCAGCGTAAGCTTCGCGCATCGTTATCTGTTGCCCTCTTGCTTTGCTGAGCGTGGCAAAAGCCGTGGCCGCCTGATACAAAGCAAAGACGAACAAGTTTGGAATGGACCCAATGAACATGGCGCAATAGACCCAGAAAAAAGCCCGCAAGTCAGGCATCACTCCTGGGTGCATCGGAAAGATCCCGCTAACAAAGAGCGCCCCGGCATAGAGCGCCAAAAATAGAATGCCGACCGCAGCCAGCGGAGAGCCAAGCCACAGGTACAGCTTCCAATTGCCGCGCAGCGTCTTCCATAGCTTGTCCAGCACCTCACCCGTGCTGATGGGCAACGGCGTCGTCGAAACAAACGGTGCAAAAGGATAAGTACTCATATCTGCGCCCCCGGCAAAATCTCAGGATTCGGAAGTGGCTGGCTCACGGACTCCGCATTCGCCGTCAACCCCGCCCGCTCCATCATCCATTCAATGTCATAACCCTCATTGCGAATACGCTGATCGTAATAAAACAGCACCAGCGCGATGCCATAGACCGGCCGTATCAGCGCCTGTACCGCGAATCCCGCCGCATAAGTGCCAAAGAGAATGATCGACCCCATCATCTGCGAGTGCTGCGGCGAGTTCATGCCCGGGATCAGCGATACCGCGATGATCACCGGAAGCGTCACCAGCCACGTCAGCATCCAGCCGCACACCGCGCCCATCACAAACAGCAGCAGAATCCTCCAGCGCGTCCCCCGGCTCAGTGTCCATCCGCGCTTCAATGACTCCGCCACGCCCGCTTTCTCAGCCACGGAGGCAGCAAACGACATGCACAGACGCGGCAGCATCCACAGCTCGTAAATCATCAGCAGTGCGCCAAGAGCCACGATTGCCAACACCGTCGCGTTACCCGCATCGCCGCCGGCAGCGGCTGCCGCCACTCCAATGCCGATGGAAAGAGCAAACAGAACAATCCCCGGAGCCACGCCCAGGATCGCAAAATCCAGCGCAAACAGCCCCAGATAGCGCCAGCCATGCGGCCATGCTTCGCGGTACATGCCGCGGATCGTCACCGGCTCGCCGAAGAAACGCTTTTTCGCTGCCTGACTCAACGCCGCAAAGCCGAATGCGCTAGCCGCAATGTAGAGCGGCACTCCCACCGCCAGCAACGCCAGAAATCCCAGCCCCAGGAGCAGGTTCGCAGCCGTCCCCCCGCCATGCGCAAAAAGATACAGCAGAAACCCTGCGGCAAAGCATCCCAGCACCACGAGAGACGGTCCCGCCGCAATGCCGGCAAAGAGCAGGAACTGCCGCCGGTAGATTTGCACTGTCCGGTCCAGAATCTCGCCCAGGTGCATGGGCCGCAGCGCGTCCGGCATGAGCGTATCTGTCACGGTTGGTCTCCGTGTGCCTGCTGCTCCGCTCCGTTTGTTTCGGCCTGCGGCGTCTCCGCAATTTCTTCTATCGGTGCGGCACTTGCGGGCGGTTCCGGTGGCGCGGCAGTCACATCGAAGCCGGCGTTCATGCCCGCCGCCTGCATCATCCACTCGATGTCGTAGCCTTCCTTCCGCACGCGCTGGTCATAGTAGAAGAGTGTCAGTCCCGTTGAAAACATTGGCGCGATGAAGGAGGTCGTTGCAAAGGACACAAATTGCTGCGCCACCGCCGCCCACGTTGGCAGCACAAGATGATTCTTGAATGCCAGAAAGATGAAGAATGACTGCGTAATACCTACCAGCGCGATCTCAATCACAGTCACCAGCAATCCCAGCACAAAGATGCGCCCGCGCGATCCCAGGCTGAGATCGATACTGCGTCTCAGAGCCGTACGCGCCTTCAGCTCTTCCACCACACACGCCGGAATCGCTAGCGCATAGCGCAGCCCCATCAGTACCGCATACACGAGTGCTACAAATGCCACCGCAAAGAAAATCAGGGCCATCATGCCGAACAGGATGGCCGCCTGTGGGTTCGCCTGCCCACCGGCCTTGGCCAGCGGCTTGTACCAGAAGAATGCTATGGATGCGAACCCCCCATAGCAAAGCGCTAACGGTGTCCACACTACAAACGTAATGATCGTCATCAGCCACAGAATGCGTCCCAGCCGCGGCAGCACGCTCATATAAGCGCCGCGGGTGGTGGCTCGCTGGCCCAGATGCACCCACGCGACGGCGCGGTTGTTGGCCGCTATCGCCAACCCGCCAATGAGAAAGATGACCATCCATTGCAGTAGCACCGCGCCAATATTCAGCCATAGAACCAGTTGCGTCCAGTGCATTGCGCCCAGCAACGCGTCCAGCCCGATGCGCACCAGCCCCACCACCATCAGTGCGCCGGCATAGACTGCCGCGATCCCCGCAAAGAGCAGGAAATTCGTGCGATAAAGCTGTGCCGTGCGGTCCAGAATCTCGCTGAGCGACATTGGACGCAGTTGGGTGTCCATGAAAGGTGTCCTTGGAAGCAGAATGGAATCAGGAATCGCGTGCTTGGCCGGATACTAGCACACAGGTCCAGCTGCATAAATCCGGCCTTCCGCATAAGCGCACATTTTTCCAGTAGCGCGTCGTTTTTACGGGGTCCACTCGCCGTTAACGCCCGTATCTCCTGCCATTGCAGCAGAATTCGTTTGGCGTTTTAGATGCATCTAACCAGAGGAAGCAGGCGACCCGGTCGGGATGTACTGAGCCAAGACCGCGTCGCCCATATCTATATGAAGATAAGAGAGGTTAATTAAAGATGGAGAAACACTACAAACGCTGGTTGGTTGTCTCGCTTTCCATTGCCTTCCTGGTATTAGCTACGCGACGACTGGAAGACGGCGCTAATCGCACCTAGGAATTTCTGATGAGCGGCTATTGCAGGGTCTGAATCTTGACCTCAGGCGGAATCTCGATCTGAAATTGATCATCCTTCAGGTCAAGATTCTCCTTGACGGTTTCTACCGTGAGCACAATCTGGAACTCATCCAGCGGCCGCTTGATGGTTACCGTCTTGGGATATCTGCTGCCGCCGAAGTCCTCATAGTTGCCATAGAGCACCTCTGTTTCCAGGTTTCCCTGCTCGTCGTAGAGGTCCTGCTCGTAGGGCATCAGGTCATCGCGGTGGAAATGAATTACACGGATTGGCCGCAGTTCCTGGCTTCCCGGCTTATGCTCCATGACGCTCAGGATGTACTCCTGAACCAACAGCAGGTGTTTCTTCTTGGCGTCTTCCACCGTATCGTTGTCCGCGGTCTTCATGTACTCGTCTTCGGGCTTCAATCCGCGCACTATGAGCGCATCCAGAAAGAACCCCGGACGAATGTTTTCAATCGTGTTTGCCGACTTATGCGTCACAACATACGGTCCCTTATACGCAACGTTCTTCGCATTCTCGTACAGGGTGAAGGTTTTTCCATCGCTCGCCATGTTGAACATGGGAGACCCGATGACCGGAACGCGTCCGTACACACGCAGCATCTCCGGCTTCCGCATCATGATGATCCCCGGGAATGAAGACCAGCTCTTTTCCAGGCCTTCTTTGGACTTCTTGGTGGTCAACTGCACATCCACCTTCGCGTACAGCGTCTTCAGCCCATCCCAGCGTTCATTCAGCTTCTTCACCAGATCTTCTGCCGACGCTGTCTGCGTCACGGACGGTGCCGTCGGAACAGGCAATTTGCGCGTCGTAAACAGGCATCCGGAAAGCGGAAGAATCGTCAGGGCCATCGCACTCACCCGCGAAATGGCGCGGGGAAGCCGCCACTGCCTGGACGGCCAGTCCCGCGAAGCGCCGTCCACCCTGTGCGCAGCAGTCACTGGTCACCTGCTTTTTTCACTGCGTCGCGATACTCACTCACGTTACGGTTATGCTCTTCCAGCGTCTCGGCAAAGAGGCTCTGGCCTTGGGCATTCGCCCCTGCCGCAACAAAGTAAAGATAGTTCGTCTGCGCGGGATCCATCGCCGCCTTCAGAGACTTTAACCCTGGATTGGCTATCGGCCCTGGTGGCATACCCTGGTGCAGATAAGTGTTGTACGGGGTGTCGCGCTGCAGATCGCTGGCGTAAATGGTTCCGCGCCACGCTCCCGCCAGTTGCAGCCCGTAGATCACGGAAGGATCCGTCATCAGCGGCATATTCTTTTCAAGCCTGTTCTCAAACACGCTGGCCACCAGGGGCCGCTCCTTGTCAATCGCTGTCTCCCGTTCTACCAGCGAGGCCATCGTCACTACATCGTGCACATTTCCGTGGAGTCCCAACTGCGTGGCCGCCGTCCGGAAGCGCTTCACCATCAACGCCGCAATCTCGATCGGTTTTGTCTTCGGGGCAAAGCGGTATGTGTCGGGAAACAGATATCCCTCCAGACTTGTGGCCTGGGAATCCAGATCCTTGATCAGTTCCGTCTCGGTCTTCGCGGCTGTCAGAAAATCCGCCGCCGGGCCGAGCTTCGCTCCTTGCAGGCGCGCCGCTATTTCAAACACCGTTGAGCCTTCCGGAATCGTCACTGCAATGGTGTATACGTCGCCGCGATGAATTCGTTCATAGATATTTGCTGTCGTATCCGGCCCCGCAAAGCGGTAAGTGCCTGCCTTGAGCACCCCGGCCTTCACAATGCGCAACGCGTCAAAGGCATACTGGCTCGGAATCACGCCGGCCTGCTGCAATTGTTTGCCAATCTCCAGCGTTGGCGAGCCGGGGATGATCTCCACAAACGTTTCCTGCGTGGGCCCGTACGGCACCAGCCAGACAAAAGCCGCTGCGCCCGCGCCGCACAAAAGGAGCAGAAGCAGCATCCAGCCCACTAGCCGGCCAAACCAGCTTCTTTTTTTACTTATGTTTTGCCTGCTGCCCATCTGCCTCCGTAGCCTTCTTTCATCAGACGCACCGGACAGCCGGGAGATGCCTCTGAATATCTTTATTGTATCGGCGCGGATACGAACTCCCCCGGCGATCCCGTATCCTCAAGCCATGCCTCCCCGCTATCTCGCTCTCGACGTCGGCACAAAGCGCATCGGCGTTGCTGTCTCCGATGAGCTTGGCCTTACCGCACAACCGGTGCTCACGCTTGAAGTACGCCGAAATCGCCGGGATGATCTCCGCTCCATTGCCCGGCTGGCGCGTAAGTTTTCCGTCATCGGCATCGTGGTCGGCAACCCGCTTCACCTTTCCGGCGACCAGAGCGCTCGCGCCGCCAAGGTTCAGGCCTTTGCCGCTCAGCTTGGCGAACTGTCTGGCCTGCCCATCCATCTCTGGGATGAGCGTTTGACCACAGAAGAGGCCCACAGAATTCTCTATGAGGCCGGCCACAGCCGCCAACAGCACGCGCCTATTGTCGATCAGGTCGCCGCAACGCTCATCCTGCAGTCCTTTCTCGATGATCCGCACGGGGTTGGTCCCCTTAGTCTCTCAGTGCCATAGTCCCTGTCTCACCCTCTATACTGGAGCTTCGGCAAAAACACATGACAGCCAAAGTAACCACTGAAGAAGTAGCCCGCGTAGCTGAGCTGGCCAGCCTGGAGCTGACTCCCGAGGAGATCCCCGGCATGGTCGGCGACCTCAACGCCATCCTGGATTACGTCGCCGAGCTGAATGAGCTCGACACAACGGGCATTGCTCCATTGGCCCAGATCAGTGAACTTCCCGGCGCCGGCGGCTCTGCCTCGTTGCGCAAGGATGCAGTTGAGCCCTCGCTCAACCGCGCTACCGTCATGCCGGAGGCGCCTGAGTCTGACGGCCGCTTCTTTAAAGTGCCCAAAGTGATTGAGCGATAGCGATGACAACGGAATTGACTTCAGGAAAATACGTCGAGAAGCCGAAGACCCTGGCTGCTCTCAAGAGCGAAATTGCCGAAGGCCGCACGAAGGCAGTCGACCTGGCAGCCGCCTACTTCGACCGCATCGGGACTGTGAACCCCCAGCTCAACGTCTACCTGAGCTTGACCAAAGATCGCGCCATCGAGCAGGCCGCTCGCATCGACGCGCTTGCAGCTAAAGGCTACGCGCTGCCGGCTTTGGCCGGAATTCCCATCGGTATCAAGGACGTTCTCGTCATGAAGGGCGCGCCTGCCACCGCCGGCTCCAAAATTCTCAAGGACTATGAGCCACCTTACGACGCGACCGCCGTTACAAAGCTCGAATCGGCCGGCGCTGTGCTGCTCGGCAAGCTCAACTGCGATGAATTCGCCATGGGATCTTCGACCGAGAACTCTGCTTATGGTCCCGTTCGCAATCCCGTCGATCCGGAACGCGTTCCGGGAGGCTCCTCGGGCGGTTCAGCGGCAGCGGTGGCTGCTAATCTCGCTGTCGCCTCGCTTGGATCCGACACGGGCGGCTCCATTCGCCAGCCCGCCAGCTTCTGCGGCGTAGTGGGTGTGCTGCCTACGTGGGGCCGCGTCTCGCGCTACGGTCTCATCGCTTTTGCTTCCTCGCTTGACCGTATTGGCCCTTTTGCGGGCAACGTTCGCGATGCCGCTACGCTGCTCAATGTGCTGGCCGGCCACGATCCCAAGGACGCGACCAGCTCTCCGGCTCCTGTCCCTGATTACGCTGCCGAGAGCGATAAAGGCGTCTCAGGCCTCCGCATTGGCGTGCCCGCCGAGTATTTTGCTGAGGGTCTCGATCCCGAAGTTCGCGCTGCCATTGAGAAGGGAATTGAAGACCTCAAGGCCGCAGGCTGCACCATCAAGCCCATCTCGCTGCCGCATACAAAGTACGCGATTCCTACGTATTACCTCGTCGCCACCGCTGAGGCCAGCGCTAATCTTGCTCGCTTTGATGGCGTGCGTTACGGCTTTCGCTCGCCCGCCAGCGAAAACCTTGCCGCTATGTACCGCCATTCCCGCGAGGAGGGCTTCGGCCCCGAGGTCAAGCGCCGCATTCTGCTCGGGACATATGCGTTAAGTGCGGGCTACTATGACGCCTACTACGGTAAGGCGCAGCAGGTTCGCCGCCTTCTGGCCGAAGAATTCCTCCGCGCTTTCGCTGAAGTTGACGCGATTGTGACTCCGACTTCTCCAGTGCCGGCGTTCAAACTCGGCGAAAAGTCGGGCGACCCGCTTTCCATGTACCTCGCCGATATTTACACTGTGACGGCTTCACTGGCTGGCATCTGCGGTGTTACGGTGCCGTGTGGCACGACTTCGACAGGTCTGCCGGTGGGAATGCAGGTTCTGGCTACGCACCTCGGCGAAAGCACCGCTTTCCGCGTGGCGCGGGCGGTGGAAGCGGCGCAGGATAATTTTCAGCTGCCGTAGCCTGCGCGGCACCTGCTACACTGCTCGCAACAATAACAAAACACAGTTTCAGCAACCATTTTTTCCCCAAGTTCCTGCGTAATCCTCCGCTACCGGAGCGTGCAGTCATGCGCCTTGGGATCCGATTCGCTTTCGTCGCCGGTCTACTGACCGCACCCATCCTCAGCCCTTCCGCCTTCGCCGCTACCGCACATAAACAGCACGTCATTGCGCTCGGTGCGCCCAAAAAAGTCCCCTATTCCAAAGCTGGCGATCCATCCGGCGCGCTTCCTGGGGAAGAGTGGCTGAAAATCCGCCCTCTCCTCGTCGATGACCAGGTCAAGGAATGGACTGCCGGGGACTCCCACGATGTCACCGATCGCACGTTTGTCGTCCGCCGCGCCGTGCGCCTCAATGACGCGCTGCCCGGAGACAAGCCCGGCGCTCAGAAAGAGCACTGGGTCTGGCAGCGAGGTCCCTGGCTCATGATTGACCGCCTCACAGGCCGCGTCACCGCCCTCAAGCTGCCTGACTATGAGCCCGGTGTCAGTCAGGTCACATGGTTCCGCGACTACGGAGCCTACTGCGGCCTCACCTCCAGCGGCAAAGGCCTTTACGCAGTCGTGGCCCAGTTAACCGCCCGCAAACCCATTCTCGTCAAGAAGCTTGACGTCTACGATGCTGATCCAGCGGCGCATTCCGATCCGGCCTGCATCCCGCCCGACTGGCAGCGCGACCCCCTGCGCATCACCTTTCACCAAGTCGGCAAGGGTGACTTCATGTACGAGATCGTTCCGGGCTCCGCTGTTCTTGTCGAAGACTCCGGTGACGAGCCGGAGACACCGGCTGCTGCAGCGCCATCCAACTGAATCCGCCCACAATGGTCAGAGTTTACCGTCTCAGCAGGGAATCGTTTGCCTATCGTCGTTTATGGCTGTCCTGCCATAGATGCCACAGAATCCACAACATCACCGCCTCTGCCAGCACAAATGGGATCAGTAGAAGCAGCCATAATTCCGACGGCATGGAGAACATCACGACAGCCGAATGCAACAACATGGTGTCTCAAGAAGAACTCCTGCGCCGTAAACCCGCGCCAATGCTTCTATAAGGCTTTTGCAAAGCGGCGCTATCAGCACCTTGACACGCCCGCGTCTTGCCGTTTCTTATCGTGCTAGGCAATCTTTCGGGAGACATGTTCGCTTTTCGCCTGCGCAAACCGCGCTTGGCTGGCCGCAAATCTCCTCAGAGCAAGCCGTGTCGAACAGGAAGCCGACGGTGAGCGGGCCGCAATTTGCACCCGTATATGCCGAGTCTGAACCCGGGTGCGCCATCCGCCTGCCCGGTGAGGAAATGTTCCCGGAGACAAATTTCGCGTTCGAGTCCGGCTGATACGCCGGAAGCCCCGTGCCTCCCAAAGGCAGGGCAGTAAAGGATGAGTGTGGCAATCGCTTTAGCAGTTTATGCGGCGCCGGCTGGTGGAGGCATTCTCGGAATGCTCCCCATCCTGCTCCTGATACCGATCATGTACTTTGCAATGATCCGTCCGCAGCAGAAGCGGCAAAAGCAATGGCAGCAGATGCTGGCAGACATCAAGCCCGGCGATAGAATCACCACATCCGGCGGCATCCGCGGCACGATTCTGTCCATCAAGGACGACGGCATCATCATCAAGGTGGCTCCCGACGGGATCAAGATGGAAATAGCCAAGAGCGCCATCGGCTCCGTTACCACGGAAGACAAAGCATCCTAGGGTGCTCCGCACTTTTATTCTTTGGACTAGAGAACTTGAATGAAAAACGTTAGAAACAGAGTTTTGCTGATCGTCGCTGTCCTTCTGGTTTGCATTTACGGCATCCTTGGCATTCCCAAAGGTCTGAGCGGCCCGGCGCTTCTTGAGGCCATCACCAAGAACATTCACCTGGGCCTCGACCTCAAGGGCGGCGCGCATCTCATCCTGCGCGTGAAGGTACAGGAAGCCGTCTCCGCTGAGACCGACAACACCGTCGCGCAGCTCCAGCAGGATTTGAAGAAGGCCAATACCGCCTTTACTCGCATCTACAAGCCGGACCCAGCCAAACCTACCGTCATCTCTGTTGAGGGCGTTCCCGCTGCCGCCGCCAGCCAGTTCCGTACCGCGCTGGATACAAAGTACGGCACGGAGTACGACTACTCGAGCGCCAACGGCACGTACACGCTCACAATGAAGCCGACCTACCAGTCCGACCTTGAGAAGCGTACCCTCCAGCAGTCCATCGAGACCATTCGTGATCGCGTCGATACCCTTGGCGTTAGCGAGCCTGTAATTCAGGAGTACAACCTCGGCGCCGATCAGATTCTCGTTGAACTGCCCGGCGTATCGGACCTCGAGGGTATCAAGCGGCTTCTTCAGGAAACGGCGCGTCTTGAAATTCACGCGGTCGTCGGCGGTCCGTTTCCCACCGAGCAGGCTGCCCTCGCATCCGTTCCCGGCGGCGTCATCCCGCCTGACCAGGTCATGCTTCATGCCCCTGGCGCCATTGGCAGCCGTTCGGACGCTGACAGCGTCTATCTCCTCCAGCGCGCGGCAGTGGTCAAGGGCAATGACTTCCGCTCCGCTGAGTCAGCCACCAACCCCGACACTGGCCAGCGCATGGTCCGCTTCACTCTGACCACGGACGCCGGCGACACCTTCTACGAGTACACCAGCCACAACGTCGGTTCCGCTATGGCCGTCGTTATGGGCAGCACTGTCCGCGAAGTCGCCAACATCCGGAGCGGCATCCGCGATCAGGGCGATATTGAAGGCTCCTTCAGCGAAGACGAAGTCGCCTCACTCTCGAAGCTCCTCCGCACCGGTGCTCTGCCCGCTTCGCTTGAAGAGATTGAAACCCGGACAGTAGGCGCGTCGCTCGGCGCGGACTCCATCAAGGAAGGCGTTACGGCAGCCGTCGTCGGCGTGCTCGTCGTGATGCTCTTCATGCTCGTTTATTACAAGGGATCAGGCATCAATGCGGATCTCGCGTTGCTGCTGAACCTGCTGATTCTTCTTGGCTTCATGGGCTTCTCCACGGCGACGCTTACACTGCCCGGCATCGCCGGCGTCATCCTGACCATCGGTATGGGCGTCGACTCGAACGTGCTGATCTTCGAGCGTATCCGTGAGGAAATTCGCGAAGGCAAATCGGCAGCCGCCGCTGTTGAGCAGGGATTTGGCCACGCATGGATCACCATCGTGGATACTCACGTGACAACGATCGTCTCAGCAGCCATCCTGTTCCTCTTCGGCACTGGCCCGGTCAAGGGCTTCGCCACCACGCTGACATTCGGCTTGCTGGCCAACCTCTTCACCGCGGTCTTTGTCTCGCGCACCATCTTTGACGCGCACCTGAACAAGCTCAAGACCGGACAGATGGTCTCCATCTAGGGTCGAATGACGAGGGACGAAAACCCATCGTCATGGGGAACTAAAAATTTTGAAGGGGCACGGTTTGAGCCGTGCCGAGAACGCAAAAAAAGATTCCGGGGGCTTTTAGCCCTCGCTGCAGGAAGGCAGAAACTTCAGTGGAACTTTTTCACGGTGTCAACATCGACTGGCTTGGAAAGAAGTGGTATTTCCTCGCCTTTTCGTTGATCTTCAGCGTCGCTGGCCTCATTTCCATGGGCATTCATCTCGCTCAGACTGGCAGTCCTGTGCCTCTGGGCGTGGACTTCCGCGGCGGCACAGAGGTTCAGGTTCAGTTCGCCAACCCGCCGGACATCGGCGCCATCCGCACAGCCGTCAGCTCCGCCGGCATCACAGACGCCAAGATCCAGTCCTACGGCGGCGATGTCAGCCGCAACGAGGTCCTTATCAGCCTTCCCGAGCAGAAGAATGAGACTTCGCTCGATCAAGGGCGCCAGGCGATCGTCAGCGCGCTCAAGACGCACTACAACAACCCCTTCGATGAGGCCAAGGGCGTCAAGGTCGATGTCGTCGGCCCTACAGTCGGCAAGCAGCTCCGGAATAAGGCCATCATGGCCACGCTCTACTCACTGCTCGGCATGCTGGTCTACCTCTGGTTCCGCTTCCAGCTCATCTATGGTGTGGCCGCCGTCATTGCCTGCTTCCATGACACGCTTATCACCATTGGTTTTTTCTCGCTCACCGGCCAGGAGATCTCGCTCACCGTCATCGCAGCTATTCTCACCCTCGTCGGCTATTCCATGAACGACACCATCGTGGTCTTTGACCGCATTCGTGAAAATCTGCGCATGAACCGCCGCGAGGAACTCCCCGATGTCGTCAATCGCAGCATTAACCAGACATTAAGCCGAACGGTTTTGACCTCAGGATTAACTTTTCTTACCGTGCTTTCGTTGTATATTTTCGGTGGCCAGGTTTTACGCGGATTTTCGTTCGCTCTGGTGATCGGCATTCTGATTGGCACCTACTCTTCCATCGCAGTAGCCGCGCCTATGCTGGTGGCATATCAGCAGTGGCGGGGGAAAAACGGCAAGGCAGCAATACTTCCGGCTGCTCGTCGCGCTCGCTAGGCATGTGTGGCCGGCAAATCGATTTTCCGGCCACGCATGAGGTTGGTATAAAGTTGCACCGATTTTGAGGCAGCGTTTTGCAACCTGTATGTTCGTTCTGATATAGGTTGAGCACGCTGATTGCAGTTGGCGGGATGCTCCGGGAACATTCAAGGTTTCCGTGGTGTCTAAATAGAGGAAACCAACACCCCGATTCGAGGCTGGCTATGTTTGAAGATTCCACATTTGAATCAGGCGGCAAGATCAAGAGCAAAGCAAAATTCTGGATGATGGTTACGCTTCCATTTTGCTTGTCGATCATCACGGTCATCATCTTGATTCCGCTGATCTATCCGGAGGCGCTGCCCAAGGCCATGATGCAGACGCTTCTCGTTGCCCCTCCGCCACCTCCGCCTCCGCCGCCGCCGCCACCGCCGGCAGCGCCTGTGCATGTTGTCCACGTCCAGTCGGAGATGATGAACAACCAGCTCGTCGCTCCCACCAAGATTCCTAAAGACATCAAAAACGTTAAGGAGCAGGAAGCTCCTCCGCAGAGCTTCGGCGTAGCCGGTATGGAAGGCCTAGGCAACGGCGCGCCCGGCGGCGTGATCGGCGGTCTCTTCTCGGGCTCCGCTCCCGCGCCTAAGGTCACCAAGGAAGCGCCGAAGAAGGTCACCATCTCTCAGGGCGTTGCCCAGGGTCTGGCGATCAGCCGGCCTTCGCCGACCTATCCTGCCATCGCCAAGGCCGCGCGCGTTTCCGGCACTGTCGTGCTCCGCGCCACCATCTCCAAGAGCGGCACCATCGAGAATCTTACTGTGGTGGAGGGTCCCCCGATGCTGCGTCAGTCCGCTCTCGATGCCGTTCGCAGCTGGCGTTACCGTCCTTACCTGCTCAATGGCGAGCCGGTCGAGGTCGACACCACCGTCAACGTGATATTCAGCCTTGGTGGATGAGGTTTTCGCGTCCCTTTTCCGACAGGAAAAGGGACGCATGTTTTTCAGCCGGATGACGTTCCATACAGAACCTCGTCCTTACTGCAGCTACAATCGGTTTTATCGGCAGCAGTGGCACTGGAAACAATTTCAGACGCCAAACTTCCGGAGTCCCTTGTAGATGCGCTTATAAACTTTGTAACCCCCGTACTAAAAAAGCAAACTCCCTAGGAGGAACGATTCAGTGATTCTCGCTCAGCTCGCACATTTTGCTTCGCACTCGGTCAACAGCCTGGCCTTCTTTCAGGAAGGGGGCGGCACGGTAAGCTTCAGCCTCCTCGGCCTCTGGGGCAACATGGGATGGCTGGCCAAGTGTGTGGCCATCATTCTCTTCGTCGAGTCCGTCTGGTCTCTGGCCGTCATGATTGACCGCTACCTGTACTTCTCGGCAGCCCGCAAGCAGTCCCGCGAGTTCGCTCCCAAGGTTGCCGGCGCTCTCAAGGACGGCAAGCTCGAGGAAGCCATCAAGATTGCCGACCGCAACAAGAAGTCGCACCTTGCTGAGGTCGTAACCGCTGGCCTGCAGGAGTTCCGCGTTTCCGGCGGCAACCCAACCGAAGACACGATTGCCAGTTCCGAGCGCGCTCTTGAGCGTGCCGAGGCCATCGTGCATGCCAAGCTGAAGCGCGGCCTCTCGGTACTTGCCACCATCGGTGCCACCGCACCGTTCGTCGGCCTATTCGGCACCGTCGTCGGTATCCTGAACGCCTTCCAGCAGATCGCCACCCAGAAGACCTCCGGCATCGGCGCAGTCGCCGGCGGTATCTCGGAGGCTCTGGTCACCACGGCATTCGGTCTGCTTGTGGCCATCCCTGCCGTTATGGCGTTCAACTACTTCACAGGTCGCGTTGAGGCGTTCGACGTCGAGATGGACAACTCGTCGAGCGAACTCATCGACTACTTCATCAAGCAGAGCCACAAGAAGTAACTGGATCTGCCTGAGCTGAGCGGGATATTTTGGCGCGGGGAGCGGATCGTCTCCCTTCCCCGCTGCCAGTTTTGCATGGTTCCCTGAAGCGCACCCGAACCGGTATTCAGTACGGTTCAAGAAATCCAAAAGATGGAGCCCCGCGATGGGAGTTGCAGTTCGTAACGAAGCAGCCAATGTCAGTTCCAACATCAACGTCACTCCAATGGTCGACGTCATGCTGGTTCTGCTCATCATCTTCATGGTCATCACCCCCATGCTCCAGAACAAGGTGCAGGTGGAAATGGCCACGGTCGAGAACCCGACCAATATGCCGGACGCCGACAAGGAAGACGCCATTGTTGTGGGTGTCACCCGCGATGGCAGTGTGTACCTCGGTCAGAACAAGATTGCTCTCAGCGAACTTGGCTCTGCTGTGCAGGGCAAGCTGGCGGACAAGCCTGGCAAGACCGTCTTTTTCCGCGCAGACGCACGCGCCAAGTACATCGACGTGGAAAACGCGATTGATGCTGTTCGTACAGCGGGAGTGGAAGAGGTTGGCCTCTTGACTCAGAAGAAGGAAGCAGCTGGAGCTGGCGGCGAGTAGTCATTCGCTAATTTTTGGATACGTTTTTATAAAACGAGGAGTTTGAAGCCATGGCAATGTCAAGCGGTAGCAGTGGTGGCGCGATGGGCGACATCAATGTCACCCCGATGATCGACGTTCTGTTGGTGCTGCTCATCATCTTCATGGTGATTGTGCCGGTAACCCCCAAGGGACTGGACGCGCTCGTACCGCAGCCGCCCAAGAACCCGCAGCAACAGCAGCCCAATGATCGCACCATCGTGGTACAGGTTGTCTCGAACAAGAACGGGGCTCCGTCCTACAAGATCAACGAGACCCCCTACGCTAAGAGCGAGCTACAGCAGAGGCTGACCGACATCTATGCCAACCGCGCCGAGCGCGTCATGTTCGTCAAGGGTGACGATGACGTGAACTTCTCGTATATCGCGGAAGTCATTGATATCGGCCACGCCGCCAACGCGGATCACATCGGCCTTATGACGCCGAAGATTCTCGCAGGCCAATAAGTCTATAAGCCGCAGTTCCCTCACGGGAGAAGGGAGTCTGAAGCCATGACGATGAGTAAATCCACAAATGGAATGCAATCGGAGATCAATGTAACTCCGATGATCGATGTTCTGCTGGTCCTGCTGATTATCTTCATGGTGATCGTCCCTATCGTCTCCAAGGGTGAACAGGCGCTTGCGCCCAAACCCGCCACGCACTCCCTGAACCCACCATCCGATCCAATCGTTCTGGAGCTAACGGCCGGTAAGGGAAGTGAGCCGGATTATCGGATTAACAACCAGGCAATTGCAAAGCTCGATTTACCTGCCCGGCTCTCAGAAATCTATGCGGCCCGTGCAGATCGCTTGTTGTTCGTCAAGGCAGACGACAAGCTGGCTTTTACGCAGGTTGCTCAGGCTATTGACATGGGCCACGCCGCTGGTGTCGAACACGTGGCGCTCATCACTCCGGGTGCGGCAGCCGCGCGTTAAGATTGCGGCAGCTTTCGGCAGCACTCTCGAATGTAGTTTGAAGTACAAAGTTCAATAATGCGCGTAAGATTCCATTTCGCGCCAGACTGATGTTAGTTCCAGGCGCGCAACCGCCGGGTACCCCTGCAAGGAGAAGAACAGAGACATGAATCGACCCGCACGTATGATGGCACTCGCGGTTGCCCTGGGCGGAATGGTGCTTACGTTAGGCGGTTGCAACCGGCTTGCCGCTCGCGACCACCTCAACAAAGGCGTGGAAGCATTCAAGAGCGCGCACTATGAAGAAGCCATCAACCACTTCCAGCAGGCCACGCAGCTTGATCCCAGCCTTCCTATGGCAAAGACCTATCTGGCCACGGCACTGGCGCAGAACGTAGTTCCCGGGGTCACCTCCAAGGAGAACCTGGCGAACGCCGATCATTCAATTTCGCTCTTCCAGGAAGTCCTCGACAAGGACCCGACGGACGTAAACAGCGCAAAGCAGATCGCTGCTATCTACTTCCAGCTCAACAATTTTGACAAAGCCAAAGAATGGCAGAAGAAGGTTCTTTCGGTCGATCCCAAGGACGCCGAAGCTGCTTACACCATTGGCGTAATCGACTACACCGTCGCCTATAAGAACGCTAAGGACGCGCTTGCTGCAGCAGGCCAGAGTGACGACGGCGAAGGCAACGTCAAGGCCGGCAAGAAAGTTCTTCAGGACATTAAGGATAAGAACCAGGCTCTGGTGGATGAAGGTCTCCAGTACCTGAACCAGGCCATCCAGAATCGCGCCAATTACGACGACGCGATGGTCTACATCAACCTTGTCTATCGCCGCAAAGCCGACCTGGACTATCAGGATCCGAACGCGGTGAAGACGGACGTCGCTACTGCGAAGGACTGGGCAAGCAAGGCGCTCGGCGCTCGTAAGGCCAACGAAGAGAAGAAGAACGCTGGTCCCGGCGGCATCGTCATGGATTCCAGCGGCAACATGAAGTAAAACTCCCGGCCTCCACCGGTCCGGCTTTATCACGGCCTCCGCTTTGGCGGAGGCCGTGCTGTTTTATGTACATTCGCGTCGCAGGGGCAGTTGGCTGGGCAACCAGTCCTTGCCTCGACGGCCAGTCCTTTGGCATACTTGATTGTGCCCACCAGGTACGTCCAATCCATACATTCAAATCAAGAGGTCGCACCAATGTCTGCAAAGTATGTGTTTGTGACGGGCGGAGTCGTGTCCAGCCTCGGCAAGGGTCTTGCCGCCGCCTCCATTGGCTGTCTGCTGGAAAGCCGCGGCCTTCGCGTCAACCTCATGAAGTTCGATCCCTACCTGAACGTTGACCCCGGCACCATGTCGCCCTTTCAGCATGGCGAGGTGTTCGTCACCGATGACGGCGCGGAAACCGACCTCGATCTAGGTCACTATGAGCGCTTCACCCATGCGCCGCTCTCCCGCGACAACAATCTCACCACCGGTCGCATTTATGAGCAGATCATCCTCAAGGAGCGCCGTGGAGACTACCTGGGCAAAACCGTCCAGGTCATTCCCCACGTCACCAATGAGATCAAGAACGCCATGCGCAAGGTCTCCGCGAACGGCGCTGACGTGACGATCGTTGAGATCGGCGGCACCGTCGGCGACATCGAATCGCTCCCATTTCTTGAAGCTATCCGCCAGATGCGCCAGGAACTCGGTCGCGAAAACACCGTCTTCGTTCACCTCACGCTCGTCCCCTGGATCGCCGCCGCGCAGGAGCTCAAAACCAAGCCCACGCAGCACTCCGTCAAAGAACTGCTCAGCATCGGCATCCAGGCCGACATCCTTCTCTGCCGCGCCGACGTCAATCTCTCCCGCGAAATCAAGCAGAAAATCGCCGCCTTCTGTAATGTTGAAGAGCGCGCCGTCATTGGCGCCACCACCGTTCCCTCCATCTACCAGGTTCCGCTCAACTTCGCCGAAGAAGGTCTCGACGGCCTCATCCTGAAATACCTCCACAAGGAAGCTCCTGAGGCCGACCTCAGCCGGTGGAAGGACCTCGCTCATCGCTACGCCAATCCGAAGGATGAAGTCAAAATTGGCATTGTCGGCAAGTATGTGGAATACGAGGACAGCTACAAATCCCTCAAAGAAGCGCTCACGCATGGGGCGCTCGCCGAAAACCTGAAGCTCAACATCACCTGGATTGAATCCGAGGGCCTGGAAAGCGAATCTCCTGACGACCGCTCTTACGAATCGCAGCTCGAGGGCTTCGACGGCATTCTCGTTCCTGGCGGATTCGGCAAGCGCGGCATTGAAGGCATGTTGAACGCCATTCGCTACGCCCGCGAGAAGCACGTGCCTTACTTCGGCATCTGCCTCGGCATGCAAACCGCCTGCATCGAGTTCGCGCGCAACGTCTGCGGCCTCAAGGAGGCCAACTCCAGCGAGTTCGACCCCTCCACGCCGCACCGTGTTATCTACAAGCTCCGCGAACTGCTGGGTGTCGAAGAGATGGGCGGGACCATGAGACTGGGAGCCTGGACCTGCATTCTGACGCCGGAGACGCTGGCCTCAAAGATCTACAACAACGAAACTGAGATCAGCGAGCGCCACCGGCATCGCTATGAGTTCAACCGTGAGTATGAAGCTCTGCTCACCGGCGCGGGGCTTCGCATCAGCGGCACCACGCCAGACGCCACGTATGTCGAAATCGTGGAGATCCCGGGCCATCCCTTCTTCATCGGCTGCCAGTTCCATCCGGAATTCAAATCGAAGCCGCTTGAGCCGCATCCCTTGTTCCATTCCTTCATTGCGGCGAGCTATAAGAACAGGCAAACAGACTCCGCGAAGCAGGTTGCGAACAAGACAACATCTGCCCGCAGTTAGATAGGATTTGTTCGTGACTCATTCTTTTGAAGTCGGGCCGGTGCATGTTGGCGCGGGCAAGCTGTTTCTCATTGCCGGGCCATGCGTCATTGAGTCGGAGAAGCACGTTCGCTTTATGGCTGAGCAGATTCAGCGGATTACTGCTGATCTTGGTGTTCCGTACATCTTCAAAGCGAGCTATGACAAGGCTAATCGCACCAGTGTGAAGAGCTTTCGCGGGCCGGGACTGGTGGAAGGTGCGGCCATTCTGGGACGGTTGGCTAAAGATACTGGTCTTCCGGTTCTTACGGATGTTCATGAGCCTGGGCACTGCGAGGTAGCGGCGGAGCATGTGGATGTGCTGCAGATTCCGGCGTTCCTTTGCCGGCAGACTGATCTGCTTGTTGCGGCGGGGAAGACCGGGCGCGCTGTGAACATCAAGAAGGGGCAGTTTGTTGCGCCGTGGGATATGAACCATCCGGTTGAGAAGGTTCGCTCGACGGGGAATGAGCGGGTCTTTCTTACGGAGCGGGGCGCCAGCTTTGGGTACAACACGCTTGTGGTTGATTATCGTGCGCTGCCGGTGATGCGGCGGCTTGCGCCGGTGGTGTTTGATGGAACGCATTCTGTTCAGCAGCCTTCGGCGGCTAATGGTGTTTCCGGTGGGCAGCCGGAGTTTATTCCGCTGCTGGCGCGGGCGGCGGTTGCTGCGGGTGTGGATGGACTCTTTCTTGAGGTCCATGATGATCCGGCAAATGCAAAGTCCGATGGGGCTAATGCGCTTCAGCTTGATCTGCTGAAGCCGCTGCTGGAGACTTTGCTGGCTATCCATTCTGCTTCAAACCAGGCTGCGGCGAAGTAGCACAGACTCACAGTTCTGGAAGTTACCCTGTGCGGTGCTGATTTCGAAGTTATTTTATTTTGTGCAAGTTACGGGCGGTCCCACACTCCTCACAGAAATCTTTATGCGATCTTCATTTCGTAACTGTGCAACTGCTGAATGGTGAAATGGGGCCATTTGCACAAATTCTGGTGCAGCGGGGATGGGGGAGGGGTACCGTACCGTCCCCTGAAAACGGCTACGGCCCGAGTCCTTTTGGGGATTCGGGCCGTAGCTGTTTCTTCTGCTGATTATGAGTATGACAGGTTCAGAGAAATAATATGCAAACTCGGTGGAGATTTTTCTCTTTAGAATCAGCGGGTTAGAAAATATTTTCGAGGAGAGGGCTTGACAGGATTTCCACAGGGCGGCTGCTTCGATCCCGGTGGAGAGCGGGCGGTGGTGCTATCCCAGGTCCCCATTCCTCGCTTTTCGCTCGGAAGCTGGACCTGGGGCACCCGGCCTAGCACCCGCTAGAGGCCCTCCGTTTTTCCCTATCTTGCTACCAGCCGAAGTCCTCTGGGTTCATCGTGGATACAAAGATCAGCGAACGCATTTGGTTCACAAACCGCTGCGTCAATCTCCCTTTCTGTGTACCCAAGAGTCTCTTTGTGAACTTTAACCAACTCTTTCAGCAGCGTTGGGCTCTCAGGCGGAATCTCAACTGGTTCGTGTGAGCGGTATCCCGCTTGCCCCATTCGAAACCATAAATATGACTTCCTCCTTTCATCGATCTGTTTTAGCTCAGCGGCTCTATACAGGAGCGCAGCCATGGACACTCTCCAATAAGGCTTCATTGCTGCCAATTTGGGAATATCGACTGAGGACAGGTACGGGCGAATGTCCTTTTCTGGCATAAGAAACTCGGCAGCGAATTTGTCTGCTTCGCGCTCCATGTTGTCCGTAAGAGTCGCGTGCATACAGATGTGACCCAATTCATGGGCAAGACTGAATCTCATCCGATCAGTTGGAATTGATTCATTGACCATAAAAATTGGTGCCTTTTGACCCGGCAGCCATTGACTCATGGCGTCGACTTTGTTTGTTCCAAAACCGCACCGAATAACGATACCTCCGGCATCTTCAATTGCACGAATAAGATTCTGCAAAGGACCGGGTGGGATCTGCCAAAGAGCTCGAACGAGCCTTGCAATTTCCTCTGGTCCACCTGCATGCTCATCAATATCGAGACGAGGAAATGAATACGTTGCTCTGTCTTCTACAGACTTAAGCAGGTGTTTCACTTGAATCCTTCGTACGTTGATGATGGCAAGCAGTTGAGTGAGCTTTGAGTCTGTTGCACTTTTTCTCTTGCGATGGTAAGCACAGTTTGACCCGAAATCCCTCATAGACTCGTTGAGGAAGAAAAAATCGACCGTGTAATGCAGCCGATTAGACATTCGCCGGATTTGATCATCCGATGGAATCTTCAGGCCATTTTCAAACTTCGAGATTTCTGCCTGAGAAATTCCAACTTCTGCTCCGAGTCGTGTTTGTGTCAATCCTCTCGACTCCCGAGCAAGCGCAAGCATTTCGCGATTAAATGCTGGCACGTTAGGCGCTACCTCCCTCCGCCTCTGCGGGCTTCTCTTGATTTTGAGCCTTTGCAACAAAACGAGGTTCACTGGATGGGATTGGTGGAGTTGATTGCGGCGGCATAACAATGAGCATCGCAGCAGGTCCAGCGATTTGAATTTGCCATAGCACTTGATTGTCAAGCTGGCATACGACTGCCTTGCGCACGATTTCCTGCTGCAGGGCGTCTAGTTCGTATCCAGCATGAACCAATGTCCCATCGAGCATTCCTGGAAGCTGTAATTGAGCAAGAAAAAGTGCCTGAGTCTTGGTGATGATGTTGCTGCACCGGCCTTTCTTACCCATTTTCTTAAACCGCAGCGTGATCTGTTCGCCAATGAATATCGTGATCGTTCCCGTCCGACGGAGGACTTTTACATTGGCCAGTTCAAAAAAGGCATTCTCTGCGCGGTGGGCAATTTCACAAAATACAATGGCAGCCCGTGCCCGCGCATCGAGTTTATGGTGCATCGGAGCATAGTCTTTCTTCCATGCTTCCCAGCCATCGTCAATACACCTGTTGAGGGTGTCGAAGTAGGGTTGCAGGACACTTTCTGCCTGCTCCTCTGTGATAAGCGCCTGTCCGGCGAGGCTGCTGTTAAACATATCTAGACTCTATCATGGGTTTAAAATTTTGAGCACAAATTATTCCATTTTTTATTTCATGATCTTTTTGAGCACTTCGGCCACGTATTCGAGAATCTCAAGAAGGGTGAAGTTCTGCGTCACGTGCATCGGATCTAGTACACTTGGCCCGGACCAACTAGGAAGTCCAGGGGCATGCGCGGTTTGGCTGTTAGCATCTTTTTCATGACCCGCATTGTAGTTTTCCGTCGCATCGCGGCCGGCCTCATTCTGCTTCTCTCCAGCGTCGCTTCGTCCGCGCAGACTGCTCCTGACAAGGCTCATATTGATGAGGTTCTTCGTGGGCTGAATCGTGGGCGCAGTGTGGGGCAGGTGGCTGTTTCGCCGGATGGGTCGCGGCTGGCGTGGATCGACCTGGGGCCTAACCCTGGTCTGCGCATTGCGCCTATCTCGAATATCTCGACGGCTGAACCTGTGCAGGTTAGCGGGCGCTGCTCGGAGAGCGATATTCTCTGGCGGCCGGATTCGAAGGCGCTTGCCTTTTTCGCCTCGTGTGGGGATGCCAAGCAAGCCGATCTTTATCTCTCGCATCTGGATGGGCAGCCTGCGGTGCGGTTGACGCAGCTTACCGGCTATACCAACGAGGCCGCTTTCTCGCCCGATGGTACAAAGATGGCTTTTCTGTATGTGGAAGGCGCGACGCGGCCTGCGGGTGCGCTGGCTGCCATGAAGCCTTTTGCTGGGGTTATTGGGGAAGATGGGATCGAGATTCAGCGCATTGCTGTGGCCGATGCTACGGCGGGCGAGGCGCAGAAGCCGCAGCAGGTGACGCCTGCGAATCTTCATGCTTTTGAGTTTGGATGGTCGCCGGATTCGAAATCTCTGGCCTACACTGCCGCTGAGCCGCCGGGGGAGAACAACTGGTGGACGGCGAAGCTTTACGCGCAGACGATTGGTGCGTCTGCGCCAGAGGTCATTCTTGCTCCTGCTGAAGTTCCGGGGCCGCTGCATGGGCTGCAGATGGCTGTTCCACGCTGGTCGCCGGATGGGAAGAACATCGCCTTTATCGGCGGTCTGATGAGCGATCAGGGTTCGACCGGCGGCGATGTGTGGCTTGTGCCTGCCAGCGGCGGTGCGCCGCGCAATCTTACTCCAGGTGCGCAGTCCTCCGTGGCATGGATTGACTGGGCGGGGGATAGCACGGCGCTGTACGTGGTCCGGGTTGTGGGCGGGGAGGATGAGCTTGGCATGATCCGGGCTGGCTCCAATTCGAATGTCCTTGTACAGCTGAAGCCGCCTGTCTTCCGGGTGGCTGGCAGCATTGGCGACGGACGCATTTCGCACAGCATCTCCTTTACCGCCGATCACAAACTGGCCGTTTTTCGCGCTAGCAGTTTCGACCACCCCACGGAAATCTATGCTGTCCGGACCGACGCTCAGCCGGGAGCGACTGTCACTACGCTTGCCGGTCTCACGCAGCTTTCGCACCTGAACGACGGAGTTGAGCCTGCATGGGGCAAATCGGAATCGCTGAGCTGGAAGTCTGACGGCTTCAACGTGCAGGGCTGGCTGCTGCTGCCTAAGAACTACGATCCGAGCAAGAGGTATCCGCTCATTGTTCTCGTTCACGGCGGCCCGGCCTCAGCCGTCGAATCGCGTTGGGGCGCGGGCGGTGGTATTAATGCTCCGGCCTTCTCTGCGCTGGATTATTTTGTTCTGCAGGTGAATCCGCGCGGCAGCTATGGGCAGGGCGAGGCATTCGTTCAGGCGAATCGCAAGGATTTCGGATATGGTGATCTACGCGACATTCTTGGTGGTGTGGATGCTGCTGAGAAGAAATATCCGATTGATGACAAGCGCGTGGGGCTGACGGGGTGGAGTTACGGCGGCTTTATGAGCATGTTTGCCGTGACGCAGACGCATCGGTTTCGCGCGGCTGTGGCGGGGGCTGGCATCTCCGACTGGCAGAGCTACTATGGCGAAAACTCTATTGGTCAGTGGATGATTCCGTATTTCGGCGCAAGCGTCTATGACGACCCTGCCGTTTATGCGAAGAGCTCGGCCATCAACTTCATCAAGAGGGTAAAGACGCCGACGCTGGTGGTTGTGGGCGACCGGGACGGCGAATGCCCTGCGCCGCAGTCTTTCGAGTTCTGGCATGCGCTGCGCGATGAGCATGTTCCCACGCAATTCGTCGTTTATCCCAATGAGGGGCACGGCTTTGTCGATCCGGCGCATCGCCGTGACGTGATGGAGCGGGCCGTGGATTGGTTTGCCCGCTATATGCCGGAGTGACGGGACCGGTTACGGTTTGGGGCTGCATGAGTCTATGTGAGTACGGAAATAAAGATATTCGGTCAGGACGGCTTCACAGGTTCTGGCTCGTTTGATTCCGGCCTGGCTCGTTCGGGATCATTTGGCCCTGATACACTTTGGATTGGAAGAACAGCGGATTTTTTCCTCTCGCCCACGCTGGCGGGACGCGCTTTCAAACAAAATTTTGTGGCGTAATTTAGGAAAGACCGTTCCGCGGTTACGGAATGCGGGGCGGGGAGGATTCATGCGGCGGTTTTTGACGCTTGTTTGTTTGCTGGTGTTGGCTGTTCCGGCCGGTATTACTATTGCCGGATGCACGCGCAATCCAGCCGGGAATTATTGCAACGGTTTGGGTTACGGCCCCAAGATTACCGAGCTCTCCTATATCACCCTCGGGCCTCAGTTCACGGGCATCTCGCTGGCCTTTGGCCAGACGCGCCAGAGCAACGCGCCGTCCGCATTTACGTGCAAGAACACCGCCTTCAGCGTTACGACATGGAGCTACGGCACCACGAATAACCGGTTGGTTGATATTTCCCCCACCGGCAATATTTGCGCCGGCACATGGAACCGGAATTCCGGCGGCGGCATTGCGGATTACACCATTTGCAGCGCGCCCAACCCGGTGCCCAATAACGGTGACCTGCCTTACGGCGTGGCGTATGAAACCGCCTCCGCCAATGGCGTGACTTCCAATCCTGTGCCGGTCTACATCCATACACCCGTCACTTCGATAGCGCTTGCGGGCCCACAGCAATGTCTATCGCAGGGGCAATTGGCACAGCTTGACTCTCAGGCCTGCTACTCGAACAACGGTGTACAGACCCTTCTCTGCGCTCCGGCGGGCCTCCCATCGACGCAGTATGCGTGCCCGGCGCGGGCCGGCACCACCGTGCCCACCTGCGAGAACTCCATTGGCACCATGTCTTATGCCGTGGGCAACCCTTCAGTGGCCACTATTAATGCTGAGACCAACCAGATTACCGCGCAGCTCCCGGGCACCACAGTTATCACGGCGAACCTCGCCGGCTCCGGATCTACCGCGGGCTACTTCTCCACCTGCCCGCCGAAGTCCATCTCCGTTACGCTCAATGGCGCAACCAGTGGCACGGTGACCCAGGGCGTAGTGCAGAACCTGGTCACCAACGTCACCGATACACAGGGCAACACCATCACCGGTCTTACGCTCAATTACCAGTCCACCAATCCGCAGAATCTGTCGGCTTCGAGCGCCGGCGCGATCACGGCCAGCTTCCCCGGCGCGGCCAGTGTCTATGCCATCTGCCAACCGGCGACGTGCAATCCCGCGCCTATTAATGAAATTGGTGTCTTTGGCACTGGACTGCCCATTTCTTCGAATCCTGTCGACATTACGATTCCCGGTTCCACAAGCGCCTTCGTCTGGTACGCTGCGCCGGGCCAGTCGCAGTACTTTGTTCCCTTTGAACTGCTCACCGGCACGCCCGGCAACACCGTGCGTTTGCCCTACGTGCCTAACTCGCTCGTGATGGATCGCCTAGGCACCAATCTCTACTTCGGCTCACAGACTGAGCTTATGGTGTACAGCGCCACGTCCAACTCTCTTGCAGGCCAATACACCGGCATCCCCGGTGTTGTGCTCGGTGTCTCTCCCAGCAATTCAAGTGTGCTGGTCAATGATCAGAAGCGCCGCATCTTCTATCTCTTCACTCCCAGCAGCGCCACTGTGACCGGTACTTTCGGCGGCCTTGGCGTTACCGCGCAGTGGACACCGGATTCGCAGACGCTCTACGTCTCTGACAGCGCCGCGGCCAATATTCTGCCGGCCAATGTTTCTGCCGGCATCACAAGCCACACCGATACCCTTTACGTCTTCAACGCCAACACGGGCTGGACTACTTACCCTCTGTCTTGCTCGAACGGCGGGCCGACGACGGCGAATCCTTGCATTTCTTCCGGCAGCAACACATCGAACGGCGCGCAGAGCATCGCTATCACAGTACCCAGCGTCGGCGCATACTTCAGCGGTAATCCCACGGTTGCGCATACCTGGTGCCCCGCAGGCAACGTTGGTCAGTACGCCAACATGCTCTTCTATCCGCAGATTGATAACGTCGCCGGCGACTCCGTCTCCGAGGATACCGATCAGCTTGCCGCAACCGTCGATGGCAACCACATCCTTGGCGCGACGCATACCGGCAGCGCTGGATCGAGCGGTCCGCTCACCTTCACCGACATCGACGTGACCGTTCCTTCCGATAGCTGCCTGCCGCCTGCGCCAGAGGACGGCATTTACCCAAGTGACACGCTGGAGCTCGGCAGCCCCTTGCAGCCGCTGCTGCTCTCGCACACTGTCACCAACCAGCAGATCCCTGTTGACGCCACTCAGGTCAATCAGGTGGTTACTTCGCCTGCTGCTGTCACCAACGGTACGGCAATCTCAGCGCAGAGCCTCACCTTTGTTACGTACAACGCTGCAGCGACGCCCGGCGCAACAAGCAACGCCGCACTGCCCTACTACCTTCAGACCGTGGCTTCCACTGCCAACGCGGGTACGCTTGGCTCCGCTACATTCACGTGCGCTCCTCCCAATGCTCCCGATAGCTGTATCCAGAAGAACCTCACCTCTTACATCACTGCGCCCATAGCCGGAGCCTTCAGCATCGATAACACGCTGTTCTTTGTCTCCACTTCAGGCGACAACCTGGTGCACACCATTAACACCAGCACCCTGCAGGAAGTACCGCAGCAGCTCATGGCTCCTCAACTGCCCGCCTGCACTCCGGTCTCCGCGGGCGGAACAGACACTGACTGCCTCTACACGGGCACAGCCAGCATCGTCCCCGCAACCGTCATCACTGTGAAGCCGCGCGCTACCAACTAGCACAATACAAATCCTGAAGTGTCCCATCCTTGCGAATTTTTTCTTCGCGAGGGTGGGATGCCCTGCCACGATAGAATCAAAAAGTGATCAAGAGCCTCGCATTCCTCCATTCCACTGCCAGTGCTGCAGACCACCAGAAGTTAGCCAGCTTTCTGGCCGCGATCGGCTTTGAGCCGGGCTCCACGTGGGACGAGGAAGCCTCGCAGGGAGCCTTGTTTTTTACTCCTCGCGGCGGCATCGAGCTGATCTTCGGGGCCATGCCATTCTTCTCCGAATTTTCAGTTGAAGTCACTTCCGTTGATGCCGCTTATCAGGCCGCAGCCGCATGGCTTCGCGCCGATTCCCCCAGTCCAGAAGCACTCGAACTGGAATCGCTCCTCACACCCGTGGCGGATACTGACTGGAAATCCCGCTACTTCACGGTTGAGCCCGTGCCCGGCCACAAATTTTCTTTCTGGGCATGGGATGCGACGAAGACAGATCCGCTCAAAGGCAAGCCCATCGCTGTCGAAGGCGATCTTTCTGCTGCTGGCATGAAGTTCGCGATCGTTGTCTCGCGCTGGAATGCCGTCATCACCGACCGGCTTCTGGAAGGCGCAATTGACGGGCTTCTCCGTAGCGGCGCGCAGCAAGCTGATATCGGAATCGTCCGCGTTCCCGGCGCATGGGAGATCCCTGCCGCCGCCCGTACGATTGCGGAGCAGGGGAGTGTCGACGCCATCATCACCCTCGGCTGCCTCATACGCGGCGAAACCGCTCATTACGAAGCCATCTACAACGAAGTCGCTCGCGGCATTGGTCAGTCGCAGCAGGAAACCGGCATTCCGCACAGCTTTGGCGTGCTCACCTGCGAAACGCTGGAGCAGGCGCTCAACCGCGCCGGCATCAAGGCCGGAAACAAAGGCTTCGAAGCTGCCGTCGCCGCCCTTGAAATGGTCAGCCTCAGCCGTAAGCTGGCACAAGTGAAAGCGAGCGCGCAATGACTACAAAAACACGCCGCAAGTCCCGCGAGCTGGCCATGCAGATGCTCTTCCAGGCCGATATGGGACACCAGTCGGAGGATGAGGTTCGCGCCACCTTCTGGCGGGCCGGAGATCCCGTTGAAACCGAGGTCCGCGGCTTTGCGGAAGACCTCTTTCGCGTTGCGATGGTCCGTCAGGCGGAGATTGACGAACTCATCCTCAAGAACTCAAAGAACTGGCGCATCGAGCGCATGGCCGGTGTCGATCGCAATCTCCTCCGCATGGCGATCGGAGAGATGCTCGGCTTCAAGTCCACGCCTTTTCCGGTCGTCATCAATGAGGCGCTTGAAATTGCCCGCCGATACTCCGCATCGGAATCCATCAACTTCCTCAACGGTCTTCTTGATGCTGTCGCGCACAGCCTTTTGCCCAAATAACCGTTCATTTCCAATTCCCAAGCGACAATTCGCGCCCATAGTGCATCGATTGAGTTAGCATGTTGCTCTGATCTTTGTCATCTTGGAGCGAAAAAGGAGAGGGATTATGTCAGAAGATAATGGAATCAATGGAATCGCGTGGTTTTTGGCCGGATTGGGCGTTGGTGCCCTAGTAGGCGTTTTGTATGCACCCAAGAGCGGCAGGGAAACCCGTGAAGATATCGCCGCAGGCGCCCGTGAAGGCGCGGATTATGTCCGTGTCAGGGGCAAGCAGGCAGCAGAATACGCTGGCGATATTTATGAAAAGGGCAAGCAGTACGCCGGCGAATATGCAGATCGTGGCCGTCAGCAATGGGACACCCTTGTGGATCGCGGTCGTGATGCGGTCACAGATCAAACCTCGCGCGTTGCGGCAGCCGTGCAAGCCGGCAAGGAAGCCTATCGTACCGGCGAAACCAGCGGAAGCTAACCGAAATACAACATACAACTCAATTCATCGAAATCACTCTCCGGCGGGCTTCATCGCTCGCCGGAGAGTGACAATTTGTGCAAGATTTCGAGGCAGAACGTGACAACGGAAACATTTCATCTTACGGTTGTAATTATTGCAGGCGTCATCCTGCTCATGCAGCTTGCGGTGCTCTCGGCCATCCTTCTGGGCGTTGTTAAGCTTTCGCGGACAGCTCGTGAAAAGACCAGCGAACTGAGCGGCACCATCATGCCGGTGCTCAACAGCTCCCGCGAGCTACTTACATCCGTAAACTCGCTCATCGCCAAGATTGAACCGCGCCTTGACGCGGCCGCTACGGACCTGGCAACAATCACACGGTCTGCGCAGGCTCAGGCTGTCCGTTTCGAATCCACAGCGAACGATCTTCAGCAGCGCGTCCATCTTCAGGCTGTGCGGATCGACGGCATGGCGACATCCGTTCTGGATAGCGTGGATTATGCGAGCCGCAAGGTGACTGACGCCGTGCGCGGTCCTGCTCGCCGCGTCTCCGGAGCTATTGCCGCTGTCAGCGCCTTTGTCGATACCCTCATGAAGCCCGCACCGCGCAGAGTGGTCACGCCCACACCGGCATCTGCTCCGGTAGACAAAGACGTCGTGGTGTAAAGTAAATTGTTCATTCATGCAACGACTCACCATTCTGGCTCCGCTTGCCATGCTCGTGGCTATTGCTCAGCCGGTTTCCCAGAGCTGGCTACCTAACCTGACCGAACAGCCAGATGCATTTATTCAAAGGTTTTACCGGCAAGTAGTGGCGGCCCATGATCCGGGCGGTGTCCCTTCCGGTGCAGACTGGAAAGCCTTGAAACCTTTCCTCAGTGGAGAATTAATCAAGAGTATCGATTTAACCCGCTCGTGTCAGGAAGACTGGCTACGGAAAAATCATGGGCAGATGATTAAGGCGCCATTCGCATGGGGCGAAGCAGGCTTGTTTTCTGGAGCTAATGAAAGAACGGCCCCTCAGGCTTTTCAGATTGAGAAAACGGAATTGAAGAACGATGAAACATCTCTCGTATATGTCAGCCTGCGAGGAGGAGGGCCACCAGAAAAGCCGTGGACATGGGAGATCGCGGTACGAGTGGTTCAGGACAATGGGCATCCAGCCGTGGACGATGTCACATATCTAAAAGACGAAGACGGAATTGACGAATACAAGTTGTCCCAGGTTTTGGTAATGGGCTGCAACGGGCCTCATTGGGTCGGCTCTCATGACAAGCTCTGATCCGTGGCGTCTAAGTCCCTCTATTCCACGTCTGCCACAATCACCTCAATCGAGTACTTCGGCATCGTGTGCTTCACGCGACCGCCACTTACCGCAATCGCGCTTTCAACCGGCACAATCCGCTTGGGATCGGTGATGGAGTTTGTCTCCTGCGTATCTGCTGCGCTTAGCGTCACCAGCTTGGTCTTCCCGGTAGTCTTCACTCCGTCAATCGCCACATCCACAGTCTGCGGCTCAGAGGACGCATTCACCAGCTTCAGGTATAGCTTCTTCTTCGCCGCACTTCCTGTAATCGAATAGAAAAACTTCTCGCCTGCGCCGCTCAACTTTGAAGTCAGCACCTGATCGCCCAGGTACGAGCCAAACAACACCTGCGCGTAATATGCCGGCGATCCATAGCTGGTCTGCGCATCGTAGCCGATCAAGTCTGTCGCCCACTGCATTCCACCCGGATTCACATTCACCAGCAATGGCGCGTATGCGGCCATGATCACCAGGTCGCTGTTTCGCTCCATCCCCGTCATCCAGGCCGCATCCCCCAGCGCCGCGCCCATGTTCGGAGTCGGCGATCCCTCGCGCGTGGCCCACTCGCCTACAAAAATCTTCGGTCCGCTGCGGTCGGCCTTGTCGTAGCGCCCATTGCCCCACACTGGTGCTGCTGAGCCTGCCGCTGGTTCATCGTAGTGGTTAGCATCGTGAAAATTCTCCGTCGCGCGCACATAGAAGTGCTCATCCAGCACATCCGGCTTGGCGCTCTTCACCGGCGCTGTGGCAATCAACTGCAGGTCGGGATACTTCGCTTTAATTGCCTTGGAGAATTGCGTATAACGCGCATCGTAGCTGCCGGACTTGTCGAACCATTCCTCGTTGCCAATCTCCACGTATGTCAGCTTGAACGGCTCCGGGTGCCCGTTCTGAGCCCGCACCGCGCCCCACTTAGTCGATGTCGAACCCGTCACATACTCAAGCTCCTCCAGCGCAGATTGCACATAGGGCTCCAACTTTTCGCCTGGCTCCACATGCTCGCTGGCCAGCGAGTAGCCCGCATACACTGCCAGCACTGGCTGCATCTTCAGGTCCTCGCACCAGCCCAGAAATTCCAGCAGCCCCATTCCATCGGATGAGTGGTAGTTCCACGGGCTCGGATGCGTCGGCCTGTCCACCAGCGGACCGATCGTCTTCTTCCAGTCGTACCAATCGACGATTCGATTTCCCTCCAGGTAATTTCCGCCGGGGAAGCGCAGAAACTGCGGATGCATTGCCGCCATCTTCTCCATCAGATCCACGCGGCGGCCGTTCGGCTGGTCGTGATAGGTTGGCGGAAACAGCGAAACAAGCTGCAGCCACAGCGTCCCGGTCTTGCCCACTGTAATCTCCAGGTGGTTTGTGCTCGAAGGCTCAATCGCTCCCGTCTTCAGCGTGAAGGGAAACTGCTTCCACTCCGTTCCCACGCCCGTTACCTGTGCAGACGCCACGGCCTTGCCTGTCTTGTCATTCACCAGGCTCACTGTCACCGGCCCAATCTCCGCTCCGGCCTTGGCGTACAGCGATCCCTTGTAGCTTGTCTCCGGCCGCAACGCCATACCCCACCAGCCGGTGTTCAGTACACCCGCCTGGCTCTGCGCGCTTGCCCGCGTTACGTCAATCTTCAAGCTTCCCGTCAGCGCCTTGCTCGGGCCTGTCGCATGGTCCGGCGTCATCTTCGCCGCCGCGTCGCCCTTCTCCACCAGGTACCAGTCCAGCAGCCCGCTCCAGTCGCCGCGGAAGGTCCGGTTCCGCACCATCTCCGCATACAGGCCGCCGTCGAAGGCGTAGTTGATCTCTTCCGTCATCAGGCCATACAGGGTTGGGCTCACCGCATGCACCGGCTTGTCGGCCTGGATGGTTAATGTGACTGGATTTTGAGCGGAAGCCTGAGCCGGCGCGATCGTGCAGCCCGCGGCCATGGCACACAGTACAGCGCAATGGGAAAAGAGATTTCTACGCATGGCTGCCATCCTAATGCTGGAGTCCCGCTCCGCGCAAACGTTTACTTGAAATATTTCAATGAAAATATCGGAGTTTTCAGCTCGTCTTGAGGGAAGGTTTCCTTGTGTCAGGCTATGGTTTCTTACCACGCCCCTTGTTTGCCGCCGTACCACCAGACCACGCTCGCGCCCAGAGTGTCCTGGTGCGTTGCTGGAGCCGCCGGATTGTTCGTCACAAAGTAGGGGATATTCGTCCAATCGCGCCGGTATTCAAGGAACACGGCGAAATTATCGCTCACGTTATAGCGATATGTCGCCGTGCCTTCCTTCAGAGCCTGGGTCGCATTGCTGAACATTCCTCCGCGGTCCGATAGATACTCCGTTCTAGCCGCAATCGAGTAGCGCGGAGTGAACTGATACTGCGCATATCCCGCACCGCCATCCACATGCTGCGGAGCCGACCCTGTATATGTTCGCTGAATCACATAATCGCCCTCGCCGGCCAGCGTCAGCTTCGGCGTCGCGTTCCACGTCACGTAGCTGTCAAAGATATGCAGCTTGCCATTTTCCGGATTCGTGAGCGGCTGGTAGCACAACCCCGGCTGCACCGGCACCGTGCAGTTTGTCGCCGCTAGTGCGTCCGCGTGCTCTTGCCCCAGGTAGTAGTTAAGCGTCCAGCTCACCGTCTTCGTCGGCGCTGCCACAAATCCGAACATCTCATCGCGATAGCCATTCGTCGGCTCGGACTGGTTTGTCCCATTCACAATCCAGTAGTTCACCCCGAACTTGTCGTTGAAGTTGTAATGCATCCGCATGCCCAGGTGGTAGAAGGGCAGGAAGTTGAAGTAGTACGACCGCGAATAATTGATCTGGTCTTTCGTGTAATTCCCCTCCATTCCCAATGAACTCGACCACTTGCCGAAATCCATCTGGAGCCCTTTACCCAGGGGCGCAATATACGTCCCATACGCCTGGAAGATATTGCGATAAATCTCCGGCCTCTGCTCATTCGCGGGATTGCCCTGCAGCGTCTCCGTCGCCTGCCCAAACTGCAGATCAATCCGCACTCCGTATCGCCGCCCCGCAGCCACATCGGGGGCCAGTGCAAAGACCACATCCGCCTGGTTCAGGCTGAAGGTCCGGCTCAGCACGTCGTATGCGCGCAGATCATTTACCCTGCCCGTTGGATTGTTGAAGTTGTTCTCAAAATATCCGTCGAAGTAGTAATTCAGTGTTGCGCCGCCGGGCAGTGTCAGCGGAGCCGGAGCCTTCGCTGACGCTTCGGTCGAAGCCACTGCGCTCTGCGTCTCTAAACGTGTTTCTGCTTCCTCTGTCCGCACTTCCGTCGCGTAACCCGTCCGCACCAGATGCGCCGCAGTGGCCAGCCTCACGCCATCTTCCGCGCTCATGCTCGCAGGGGCCACGCCATTTCTCTTCTCCATCGCCGTCATCCGCTCTTCCAGATTCCCCACCAGCGCCGTCAGAGACCGTACCTGGCTCTTCAGTTCCGCCACTTCCTCGCTGCTGCCCTGCGCGTCAAGACTCAGGGATGAAAACAACAGCATGGTCGCTACAGCAAATAATGCAAAACGCAAACTACGCATCACAACTTCCTCCCGAATCCCGCAACCCTCAACAGTAGTTCGGAAATCGTAAGGAAGTTCAAAATATGCATGAAATCGCAACACGAGCGGAGGCATATTCATCCGGCAAGGCCATTCTGCTCTAATCTTTGCTGTACGCGGAGAATTTACCATGCGCCTTCCTCTCGCTGCCGCATTTGTCGCGCTCTGTTCTGTTGTCGCTGCGCAAACCCCAACCGGCGGGCATCTGCTTGTGCTTTCCAAGCGCGATCACACCCTCGCTATCGTCAATCCCGCCACGCTCATGGTTGAGGCCCGCGTTCCTGTCGGCGACGATCCGCATGAAGTAGTTGCCTCGACTAATGGCCGCACCGCCTATGTCTCCAACTATGGCTTTGGCGCCTTTCACACCATTACCGTGGTCGATCTTGTTGCCGCGAAGCAGGAAAAAGTCATCGACCTCACGCCCCTTCGCGGCCCGCATGGCCTCTTCTTCATCGATGGCAAGCTCTGGTTTACCGCAGAGGTGAACAAAGTCATCGGCCGCTATGATCCCGCTTCCGGCAAAGTCGACTTCATCCTTGGCACTGGCCAGAACCGCACGCACATGCTTTACGTTTTGCCTGAAGGGAAGCGTATCGTCACCGCCAACGTCAACTCCGGCACGTTATCGATCCTGGATCGTGTGGACACGCCAGCAGCCCCGCCGCCACCACCGGGAGCCATGCCCACGCCGCCGCCTGCTCCACCGGGTTATCCGCAGGGAGCCATCCTTCCGCCTGGCGGCGACTGGTTTCCTGTTGTGGTTCCGGTTGGTTCGCGTGGAGAAGGCTTCGATGTTTCGCCCGATGGCAAAGAGGCATGGATTGCTAGCGCCGGTGATGGTACTGTCACCATCGTGGACCTCGCCGCGAAAAAGGTCTCCGCAACGCTTAACACTGGTACGAAGTCCGCGAACCGGCTCAAGTTCACGCCCGATGGCAAGCATGTCCTCATCTCCATGCTTTCGCAGCCAGACGTGGTCGTTCTCGACGTTGCAACGCACAAGGAAATCAAGCGCATCCCGATCGGCCACGGAGCCGCTGGTATTCTCATGCAGCCTGACGGGGCTCGCGCTTATGTCGCCTGCACGCCTGACAGCTATGTCGCTGTGATTGATTTGAAATCGCTTGAAGTGGTGGGACACATTGACGCGGGCAATCCCGACGGTCTTGCGTGGGCTGTGATTCCTTAGAGAATCCAGCCCCCGCCGACGACTTCATCGCCGTCGTAGAAGACAGCCGACTGGCCCGGCGTTACCGCTCGCTGCGGCTCATCGAACTCAGCCCGCACTTCGCCGTTTTCCGCCGGGATCAGCGTTGCCCAGGCCGGCTCATGCCGATGCCGAATCTTGATCTGTACTCGCATCTGCCCGGTAAGCTTCGGAATGCTGATCCAGTTAACCTTGCCCGCACGCAACTCGCGCGTAGCCAGATCCGCATCGCCGCCGACCGTCACTTGATGCGAAGCCGGATCGATATTCAAAACATAAAACGGCGTCGGCGAAGAAATCTTCAGCCCCTTGCGCTGGCCAACGGTGAAGCCTGTGATGCCTTCATGCCGGCCGATCACTTCGCCTGTTGTCGTTACCAGCTCGCCCGCGGTCTCCGGCATCGTCTCGTTCTGCTCTTCGAGATATGCCGTCAAAAACTGCTTGTAGTCCCCGCCGGGAATAAAGCAGATCTCCTGCGAATCCGGCTTCTCCGCCAGCGCCAGCCCTCGCTCACGCGCCGCCTCGCGAACCTCCGGCTTGTGCATGTGACCGAGAGGAAACAGCGTATGGGCAAGCTGCTCCTGCGTGAGGCCAAAGAGGAAATATGTCTGATCCTTCGCTCGATCTGTTGGCCGCTTTAGAATCCAGCGCCCGCGGGCGGGGTCGTATTCATTCACTGCATAGTGGCCAGTCGCAATCTTCGACGCGCCAATCGACCGCGCCGTCTTCAGCAGCTGATCAAACTTCAGATGGTTGTTGCACAGCGAGCAGGGAATCGGCGTTCGTCCGGCCAGATACTCATCCACAAAGGGCCGCACCACGTCCTTCTCGAACCGCTCTTCCTGATTGACAACGTAGTAGGGGATCCCCAACGTCTCCGCCACGCGCCGCGCGTCATAGACGTCATCCAGCGAGCAGCATCGCCCGGCCTTTGGAGCCTCAGGAATTCCATGCTTCCCGGCAAGGCGCGACTGATCCCAAAGCTGCAGCGTCAGCCCAACGACGTCAAGTTCCTCGCGCGCCAGCAACGCCGCAACGGTCGAGGAATCTACTCCTCCCGACATCGCTACGGCAATTGTTTCCTTCTGCATCATGCCTTCCTTTGAGGATATTGCTGGGGAGCTTCTTGAGATCATTTCCTCGAGACTGGTCTCAGACTTAATTGATGCCGTTCTCGACTGCAAATCCCGCGTCGATTCCCTAACGATTCCTCTTAACCCAGCGTCCCCGCCTCTACCGGCGAAACCGCCCTCAATCTTTCCACAGCCTGCGGCACCACAGACACAACATAATCCACATCTTCCGCAGTCACTGTCTTCAGCAGACTGAACCGCAGACTCGTCCGCGCCCGCTTCTCATTTACTCCCATCGCAAGCAACACATGGCTCGGCTCGGTCCTGCCGGAAAGGCACGCCGATCCGCCTGAAACTGCGATGCCTTTCAGGTCCATCGCAATCACTAGCGCCTCGCCCTCCAGGTTGTCGAACCAGATATTCGTCGTGTTCGCGGCCCGCGTGGCTGTGCCGTTGAGTCCCGTGCCCGGCAGTTGCAGAATCTCCTGCTCCAGCCGGTCGCGCAGTTCAGCCACGCGATCCATTGTGCCGTCTTCCAGGCTCTTCAGCGCCAGTTCCGCCGCTTTACCCAGCCCTACGATTCCAGCCACATTCTCCGTGCCCGCGCGCCGCCGCCGCTCATGGCTTCCGCCCACAATCAGCGACTCTACCGGCGTCCCGCGCTTCACATAGAGCGCGCCGATGCCCTTTGGGCCATATACCTTGTGCGCGCTGATGGAGAGCAGATGGCATCCGATCTCCTGCACGTCAATACGGATCTTACCCGCGCCCTGCACCGCATCAATATGGAAGAACGCTCCCGCTTCTGCGGCAATTTGCCCAATCTCGTTGACGGGCTGCAGGACTCCGGTTTCATTATTCGCCAGCATCACGCTGATCAGCTTCGTATTCGGCTGCAGGGCCTCGCGTACGGCCTCCGGTGCAATCAGCCCGCTCGCTTCAGGAGCCAGATACGTCACTTCCACACCGCGCTCCGCCAATCGTGCTGCCGACTGCAGAATCGCCGAATGCTCAATCGCCGTCGTGATCAGGTGATCGCCCGGCTTGAGCAAGCCAAACAGCGCCGTGTTGTCCCCCTCCGTTCCACCGGAGTTAAACACCACCTCTGCTTCGCGGCACCCAAACAGCTCTGCCACAGCCTCGCGCGCCCGCTCCACGCCCCGCCGCGCATGCTGCCCCGGTAAGTGGATCGACGATGCATTCCCGAAGAACTCGATCCAGTACGGGTGCATCGCCTCCACTACCTCTGGCAACAGAGGTGTCGTGGCATTCGCGTCCATGTATACATGCCGCATCGCAAAATCCCCTTTCTATTCTACGTGGAATCGGATTTTTAAGCGCATGGATTGGCCTGCATTACTCCTGCACGAAGTCGGATCAACAGCTTCGACATCACATTCACTAAGGGCTGAGAAGCCGGCAATCAGCGCGAAAACTTTCAAATTTCATCTTCTAGCTCTTTTTCGGTACGGAAATTGGAATCTTCCGATTCTAATTCTGCTGCCTGTATCCGCCTCAGTGTCTTGCGGTAAAACCACGTCGCTGCCAGCCCTCCGGCCAGCGCGGACACCGCGGCTACGGCCCCGACTTTCACCCAGGACGAGGCCTGTTCCGGCTTCGCCGGAAAGTCCTCTCGCGTCTTGTAATCCTTTGAATCCAAGTAGTTTGACCTTTCCAGCAATGATTGTAACGCGCTTTGTATTTAGCTCGCGGGGAATCTTCTCCATTCGCAATCTTTCCCGCTCGATCCGTCCGATCTTTCACTCAGCATTCAAATGACTTCTCTAATCCGTAGGCCTTCACCCTGTGCAAAACTTAGCCAAAAATCTCTAAAATTCTCAAATTTTGTATTTGCATTCATCTGCGTCTATGGTATGGTGTATATATTCCGTTGTGAAGGGGTAGTTTCCTGACCCTCCGTAACGGAAGTAGTTTGCGTCACTGGCCTCCCGGCACGAACAGAAAACGTTCGTGCCGTTTTTTTTTGCTCGCGCAAACCAGCCATGCCTACGTCTAAAATCCATACCAGAGGGCCTCTCATGAAGTTCTTCCAGCAGAAGTGGTTTCTGGGGTTTGCCGTAGCCGCCGCCACCATGGCCAGCTACGCGCAGTTCTCCAATCCCGCCAATGACGTTCCTGCATACCACCCCTCGGCGCCGCTCAAAGTAGCCGAACTGCCGCCCATCCTCTCCGGAGCCAGGCTCACCGGCGACAACTTTCGTTATGCATGGCAGGCCCATGTCTACCAGCAGGCCGCCAAGGTTGGAAACGTAATCTATCAGCTTCCCTGCAACTGCCGCTGCGATCGGAACCTTGGCCACACCAGCCTGCGGAGCTGTTTTGAAACTCTCCATGGCGCCGAGTGCTCCACCTGCGCTAAAGAGGGCTTTTACGCTTATCAACAGACTAAGCTCGGCAAGACTCCGACCCAGATCCGCGCCGGTATTGCCGCCCATGCTTATGAGTCCATCGATCTCGAAAAGGAATAGGCCGGGCGCTTAAGCTGCTTAATGCTGAATTCGGAGTAGAATAGTAGTCAGCAGCATCGCCAGTCTCTCCGACTGGCGCTCACCAATATGGGGGCGTCACGGTTTCGACGGGATCGATTGCGGCTTAGGAGACATGCCGGGGTGTGGGCACCCGTAATCGCTTACAAAACTAAAGTTGCCAACGATAACCTGGCACTTGCTGCTTAATTAACTAAGTAGCCGTCCTCCTCGGCTTTGCCTATGGGCTGAGAGCGGGCGTCGCACAGTAGGCTGGCGCGAGCGGCTCGGTCCGTGCGGCTTTGCGCAAGATCAACCGGACTAGTTTCAGGTGCATCTTGTCCGTTCTGAGTGCCTGCGGCGAAACCTTCGGAATCGGACACAGCATGGACTCTCCTGGCTGACAGCGATTTCGGACGCGGGTTCGACTCCCGCCGCCTCCACCATATATTTATTTGCAATCCTTCGTTATTTGTTTTGCTCCAAGGTGTCTACAAGAAGAGTCTGTAATTCCTGGACCCAGCGAACCGGATCGACATTTGAAGGAAAACGCCCTGGCATAGTCACATCCCAACAGATGTTGATGGCTTTATGTAAAGCTTCGCGAATATCCTGAAGTTTCCTGGTTTCAGAGTCTGGCATGAAAGACCTCATCCATCTTTTTTGATCCGCTTCTTTTTGCTAACTTTACACCTAAACAGGATTGTGGTTTGCGCCTGTGCGCCGGAGGGTGGCTCCCGCCGCCGCCTCCGTCCCTCGTACTATTTAAATTCTGCATCGCGTGGACTGTCAGAGTTGATAGTTGTTTCCAACTCCGGCCTATGCAAGACTATCTCCCAGGTCAGGAATCAGTTTTGAAATCGAGGAAAACGTATGAAGAAAATGATCGTTCTGGCGCTTATTGCCGGCATAGCAGTTCCGCTTTCAGCGGAAAAAATCAAAGGCTCCGGGGTTCTCAAGGATTGCCAGCCCATAGCCCAGGCTCCTGATAAGGAACATAAACATCAGGCATACGATCTTTCTTTTCGGGCTGAAGGCAAGAGCTATACCTGCAGAACCGATACGGATCACTCCATGAATGCGACGGACTTTGTTGTGGGCGAAACGATGAGCTATGAGATCGACGGCAAGAAGGTCAAAATCTCTACCCCGGCAAAGAAGCACGTCGAATGCAAGGTCGTTCGCGTCGAAAACGCCCCCGCCCTCTAGCCCGACCTTCGGAATCTCCGCCAGTTTGAGTTGGATATAAAGCCGACTGTCCCTGGCCGTTGCTTCCTCCGATTGAGCTGCCCCTTTGCCCATTGCGGCGACATGGTTCTGTCAAATCAACGCGATACGGGAGCTATTTACCCCGTAAATCGGCACGATTCAGGGGCGATTTACGGGTAATAATATGCGCGTTTGCTGTTGCGTGAGGAAGCGGCTTCTCCAGGGCACGCATCTTGGCTCACTCGCGGCATCTGTTCAGGAATTCCAGACAGTTTGCGCTAAAGCTCAGCCTCGGCCGCGCGATTTCCGAGGAGGGCGAGTCCTTATACGCCAGTGAGCCGACCTTCCATGCTGCGAATCTTTCCTGAAATTGTTCAACTTACCGGCTCAATCCCGGCAATCGCTCAGGATTCCTGGTAAGCCTTCAGGAGATACTCATACTCTGCGCGCTGCCAGTTGGCCGGCGGATGCAAGTGACCGTTTGTGAACGATCTGCCTCATTCAGGGCGTTGCTGGGAATACGCCTCGGATCGAGCCTTCAGGGAGGAGTGTTCCCCCGGACACTGGCCGGTAAATTTATCCCTTCCTTACGTTTCCAGTCGTATCGAGCCGCATGTTCAATACGTGAGATTCAACAAACCCTATGTGGACGTTGTTCTCCAGTATTGCCAGTCCCGGTCGGCCGATTTCCAGACACTGCAAGTTGCGGGTGATTCCGGAACAAAAATCGTCTCGATGCAGCCTGTGGCGCGAGCGGCCGGTCATGGCCCAGGGGAACCTGCACTTGGCGCGGCAGGTCAACTTTGGCAGGCGGTATTGGGCAGTTCACTCGACACGAGACCTACCTCATAGGCGACAAGAGTCGACGTAGTAAAGAATTCAGGAGGCTGTATGCGTGCGTTTTGGAAAGTACTACTAATGCTGATTGCCTGCACACCCGCGTTGTTATGGGCACAGGTGGATCGCGGATCGATCACGGGAACCGTCACAGACTCATCGGGTGCTGTTGTGCCGGGGGTTACGGTCACCCTGGTTGAAACTGAAACCGGTGTGCACTATGAAGGCGACACGAGCAACGGACAGGGCGTTTACCGCGTTCTGAACCTGCCCGTGGGCAAATACGTCCTGACATTTGCCAGGGACGGATTCAAGACCTACTCGCGTGCCGGCGTAACTGTTTCAATCTCACAGAATGTCACATTGAACGCCAAGCTCGAAGTGGGCAACCGGATCGACACTGTCACTGTCACCGCCGATGCTGCCCTTCTGGATACCCAGGATGCGACTCTTGGCAGTACGGTCAGCGGCGGGGTGCTGACGGATTTACCGCTGACTGCCGACGGCGGGCGCGATGCCCGTAACTTCGCGCGATCCGTGGTGGCGACATTCAGCACCGTACAAGGCCCGCAGCTCGGGTACAACAACAGCGTCGCAGGATCGCAGATTGTTTCTCTGGCAACATCCGTGGACGGCACGAGCGCCGATTCGGGCATCATGGGCATCGTCAACGCTCCGGGCATGGATTCAATCGACCAGTTCCAGGTACAAACCAGCGGCATCACTGCGGCCTCTGCCCAGACCGGCGGCGGCGAATTGATGTACGAGCTCAAATCGGGTAATAACAAGTTCCACGGCAGCGCCTTCGGGTTCCTGGCCAACGAGGATCTGAATGCCAACGGTTGGGACAGCAATTATTTTCTATCGCAGTGCGCAGCGGGCGACGCCGTCTGCCGGCAAAATTATGCACGACCCCTTGATCGCTATCACGACTTCGGCTTCAGCGCTGGCGGCCCTATCTGGAAGAATCACACCTTCGTGTTCGGCTCATATGAGCGTTTTCGTAAGCAGAATCTGACGTATTCTCCGGAGCAGGCAACGGTTCCCACGACCAAGATGCTCAGCGGAGATTTCAGCGAGCTTCTCAATGCCGTGACAACCAACCCCATAACTGGAGCCCCTTGCACCGCGCCGTGCCCTACCGGCCAGCTCGACGCGTCGGGAAATCCGATCTACTACGGCGCCATCTTCAATCCGCAGAGCCCAGGGAACGTCTTTCCCGGAAACATCATTCCTTCGGGAAGCATCAGCGCACAATCGCAGAAGGTGATGCAGATCTTCCAGCAGGATTACGCGCCGGAAAACGGCAACCTGACGAATAACTACTGGGGCTTCGCGACTTTCGGTAATTTCCCGATCAACACAAACTACCATCTCGATCTGAAAGTCGACCACAACTTCTCCGAGAAGAATCACGCGAGCGTCTCCTACAACCGTTACCAGGAGACTCCGATTGAAACCAGCGGCCTGTGGCAGCATGGTAGCAGCGACGGCGGCCCGTTTACGCAAAGCTATGTACAGGGCACACTCGGTTGGGAAGTGCGGGTACAGGACTATTACACCTTTAACGCGAACCTGGTGAACTTTGCTTCGGCCGATTACAATTACTGGCTGCGGTGGGATGTCACCTCGCATCCAGTGGACAACACCACGCTTGGTTTTCCGTCGACCAGCAGCGGAGCCGACAACTTTCCCAATATGAGCTTTGGCGGAAATAACAACTTCGGTGAGCCGGGCCTGGGCGCGAACAAGGCGGATCACCTTCCCTACTATCAGGGGCACTATAAGGATGAGCTCTCGTGGGTCCACGGACGCCACGTTATGAAGTTCGGCGGGGAGTTCATTGGCTATGGCGCTAACAGCACCGAGGCTGACGGCTATCTGAACTATGGCTTCAATTCCAACACGGGAGAAACGCTGGCAGTCGCAAATTCGGTCATTGGTCCGTATCTCGGCTTTGGCTTCGCCAACTTCGAGCTCGGCGAGGTAGGCTCCGCCTCTAAGGCAGTCGGCGGGCATCTACGCGGCCGCCGCAAGGGACTGGATTTTTACGCCGATGACACGATCAAGCTCACGCCCAAGCTGACGGTGGACGCAAGCATCCGCTGGGATTTCAACACCGCGTGGAAGGAAGTCAACGGCCAGTGGTCGAACTTCGATACAACCGGCAGCAACTCAAGCTGGCCGGGCTTGCCGGGCGCGTACGAGTTTCTATCGAACGGCGGCCAGTCTTTCGAAAAGGACCAGGACCTGCATCTCTTCTCGCCGCACGTTGGCGCTTCCTACCAGATCACTCCGAAACTCGTCGCCCGCGGTTCCTACGGACTGTTCTATGTGCCGCTCGGTATTAACCAGTGGGGTGGCGCTCCGTTCGCGGGAGAAGCTTCCTTCGGATACCTTGGCCAGGACATTATGCCTGCAGCGCCCACGCCAGTGCAGCCGATCTATCAGTGGGATACCGGATCGACCTATCCCGGCAATCCGCAGCCTGGAACCCGCAACCCGAACGCAAACATCATCTGCCCGTATTGCACCATCTCGGTGGATCCCACCAAGCTCACCCTTGGCCACACCAACAACTGGAACGTGGGTGTGGAATACGAAGTGGCCAAGAACACGGTCCTCGATGTGAACTACATCGGCAACCGTGGTGGACATCTCCACGACGGCTCGGATGATCCGCGCAACTCGGCCACCTGGGGCAACTATCAGCCGCTACTGCAGCGCAACTGCGGCACGGATTCACAGTACTCCTCATGCGCAGGCCAGTTTATTGGCAGCCAGTCAGATGCTCAGAATGCGGGCGTGAACTGGTACCCGTTCCTTACCACCATGACAAACGGCCCCGGCGGCTACAGCGCAACGGATGCCCTTAAGCCTTATTCGCAGACGGGCTCCAATGGCGGCATCATGTTCACAGATTCTCCAATCGGCAGCAGCAGGTACGATGCGCTGGTGACTGAAATCAAGCGCCGGTCCAGCAACGGGCTCAGCACGGACCTCAGCTACACGTTCTCGCATGAGGCAGGCAACGTGAATCGCGCCAACGGCAACTTTGCCGAGAACTGGGGCGGCGGCGATCCATACCAGGATCCCTATGCGTTGGATTCGTTGAAAGATCTGATCTCACCCAATGACGTTCGCCATGAAGTAAAGGGATATGTCTCGTATGCGCTTCCTTTCGGCGCCGGTAAACGGTGGCTGTCAGGCGGCAATCAACTGACGAAGCAGCTTGTGGGGGGATGGAACCTTGCAACACAGGTTGACTATCACGCCGGGCAACCGATGGGAGCAGTGCGGCCCAGCTTCTGGAGCTATCCCAACTGGGGCAACACGTTTGCCAATCTCGTCAAGACGCCAGGCGCTCTGAAGAATAACTTCAAGCATCTGGACCTGAACAATCTGAACGACCCGAGCAATCAGTTTGTGAATCCGTCCAGCTTTACCGATCTCTTTGCCCCAGGCGGAACGGGACAGTACCTTGGAACACTGGGCAATCAGCTTCCCTTCAACTCCGACTGGAGAGGATGGGCGTACTACAACGAAGACCTGAGCGTACTGAAGAAGTTTGGCTTCCATGATGATCGCATTCGTGCGACATTGCGGGCCGAGTTCTTCGACGTCTTCAACCGGCACCATTGGAGCTCACCAAACACCAGCAACATCGGAGCCCAATACTTCGGCAACGTAACCGGTGTCAGTGGCAGCCGCCAAGGCCAGGTTGGCGCACGTATCGAGTGGTAGCGCTCATCGCGTATCCCCGATGATCCAAAGGCAGGCAGTCCATCCAATGGGCTGCCTGCCTCTGGCCTGCACACACCTTTCAGCGATAGTATTCGCTCCATCTACGGAGACATGGATGTTCCATTCCACTTGCCGTCGCTCTTTTGTCAGTGGTCGTGCGCAATTCTTCTGCGCATTGCTGGCAATCGTAGTGCTGCTCGCTGGTTCATGCCGTGCCACGTTGGCGCAGGCTGCCGCGGCGGGCCAGGCAAAATCGGACAATGCAAGCACAGTATCTGCAAGTGATCTCGACCAAGCAAAGAGCCTGCTTAGCACATCGCACTGGAATGATGCTGCGCCGCTCGTGCAAAGCTATCTGGTCCAGCACCCTGAGTCAGCAGACGCGCACGCTCTGATGGGATTGATTCTCTACCGTCAGCATCAGCCGCGCGAATCCATGAAGGAATTTATGCGCGAGTCAGAGCTGGCAGATTTATCGGCATTCGATCTGCGGGTATTTGCTCTGGATTGCGCCGCAATTCCTGACCTGCCTGAAGCGGAGAAATGGCTGCAGCGATCTCTGGATGTAAATGATCAGGACGCCGCGACATGGGAAGCGCTTGGCCATGTCCGTTTTTCCTCGCAGCACTATGAATCCACGATTGAAGCCTTGAACCGAGCGTTAGAGATTGCTCCGCGCACTGTTTCCTCTGAGGCGCTTATCGGCCTCGCCAATGAGCGCCTCGCGCATCTGGATGCCGCAGAGGCGGCATACCGGCAGGCGATTGCATGGCAAGCGGACCGCGAGGTGAAAGACTCGATCCCTTTTGTGGGCCTGGGCCGCGTACTGCTCAACAACAACCAGCCGCAGGATGCGATTCCATTCCTGCAAGTGGGAGCAAAGGCTCCGCAGCCTTCTTCGGAAGCGCACGAGCTGCTCGGTCTTGCGTACTCGAAGACAGGACGCAATGGCGAGGCTGCCGCGGAACTTGAAGCGGCTATCCGCATCCAGCCGCATGAGGCGCGTCTGCATCTCATGCTGGGAAGAATCTATCGCACGCTGGGAGCCAAAGAAAAAGCCGATGCTGAGCAGGCGCAGTACGCGAAGCTCAAAGAAAGCGCGGCTCCATGAGATACAAGCCTGCGCTGAATGTAGCATCAGCTCGACTTTGCAATCCCTCTGCATGGAAAGCCGCGGCTCTTGTGGCTTGCATCCTCTGCAACGGAATCCAGATGACCCACTCGCAGAGCTGCGACCAAAGCCTGGGAATCCATTTCACAGAGAAGGCCGCTGCCTACGGAGTGAACTTTCATCATCGCGCCAACCATACATCCATGAGTTATCCGCTGGAGGTCATGGGGTCAGGCGTCGCGCTGCTCGATTACGACAACGATGGACGGCTTGACATCTTCCTCGTCAACGGTGCGGCATTTCCTGATCCCAACCCTTCCAAGCAGGCTCCGCAAAAAAGCGGCCCTGAATACTGGAATCGTCTCTACCATCAGAAGTCCGATGGAAGTTTTGAAGATGTAACCGCAAAGGCAGGATTGGCCGGCGAAGGCTACGGCATGGGCGTTGCCGTTGGCGATTACGACAATGACGGAAATGAAGACCTGTTTGTTACCGGCTTCCCGCACAATCATCTCTATCACAACAATGGCAACGGAACCTTCACAGATGTAACTGATGCCGCAGGCGTTGCCGGCGAAGGATGGTCCACCAGCGCGGCATGGGTAGATCTGGATCAGGATGGTTTTCTCGATCTTGTGGTTCTGCGTTATTTCAAATGGGACTTTGACGACAAGGATTGCCCGACGCCTGATGGAGTGCGGAGCTATTGTGATCCCAAAGTCTTTCCGGCGATTGAGCCGCTGGTGTATCGCAATGACAAGCATGGGCACTTTGTAGAAGTAGCTCGGAAGATTGGCATCGACAAGCCCAGCAAGGGACTCGGTATCGCAATCGCGGATTACAATCGCGACGGCAAGATCGATGTGTATGTCGCCAATGATGGGATGGACGAATTTCTTTACCGTAACAAAGGCAACGGAACATTTGAAGAAACGGGCGTGAGCGCAAACGTCGCCACGGACGAAAACGGACGCAACTTCGCTGGCATGGGCGTGGTGTTTGAGGACCTCAACAATGACGGCCTGCCGGACATCGTGGTCACTGATCTCGCGCAGCAGACCTATCCGCTCTTTCTGAACCAGGGCAACGGAACCTTCGACTACGCAAGCTCCACGGCGGGCCTGACGCGATTGACCATGTCGCATTCAGCATGGGGCATTCAGGCGCTCGATGCAGGAAATCGCGGAGTCAGGGATCTGATTGCTGCTCAGGGCCATGTCAATGTCGACATTCAGAAAGACAATCCGCAACTGAATTACCTGGAGCCTCCGCTGCTGCTGCGCAATGCTGGCCGCGTGTATCAGGATGCTTCCGCCTGCCTTGGCGATATTTCCAAACAGCCATTTGCGGGACGTGGGCTTGCAACAGGTGACCTGGATAACGACGGCCTGGTGGATGTGGTGATGACAGGTAACGATGGACAGGCTTACATCCTGCATAACGAGTCCAGCAAGGCGCGCCATTGGATCACGATCCAGCTCGTTGGAGTTCAAAGCAATCGCGATGGCATTGGCGCGGAGGTTCGCGTTACCACGGCAAAGACAAAACAATTTGCAACAGTGAGCACAAGCGGAAGCTACGAATCCTCCAGCGATAAGCGCGTTCATTTCGGACTTGGCGACGAAGACTCCGTAAAGTCCGTAGAGATTCGCTGGCCCTCTGGCGCTAAACAGACCATTGTTCCACCTTCCACGGATCGCTTTTACACCGTGACGGAGGGCAAAGGCGTTACCGCCGTATCTTGCGGCAAGCATCCATGCGCCACGCAGCCGGTCCATCCATCGGCGTAAGAAAACGAAATTATGGAGAGAAAGTTTTTGATGAAGCATATTGCTAAGAATCTTGCCGAGCCATCTTCGTTTGCGTATCCCACACGCCGCGATGTTCTTGGCGGCTTAGGCGCGACGGCGCTGACGCTCGCGCTGCCGAACGCAGCTACAAGCCAGGCAGCAAAGCTCAATCGCAGCCAGATCGAGCAGATATTAAAGCCTCTGTTAATTACCGATAATCCGGCGATGTGGCGGTTTGCCGTGGATGTGTATGAACACTGTATCTTCGGCCGCATGCAGGCAGCGGAGCCGCCTCTCAAACATCCGTGGCTTGTGCCGGGCGGAATCTATGTAGGCCAATGGATATGGGACACAACGTTTTTGACGGACCTGCTTGCCATCGTGCCGGACCAGCGGGATTATATCCGTGGCATCTATGCAAACTACTGGGATTCGCAGGCGCGATGGGACAAGGCGAAGCCGGATTACGCGCAGGGCATGGTTGCTAACTTCATCGCGCCTGACAGCGGCCCTCCCGGCTTCACCGGCAAAGACTGGCTCACGTTTCCGGGTTACTCACAGGCGCCTCTACTGGCCTGGGGAGTGGAGCGGGTCTATCGGCGCAACCACGACCTTGAGTTGGTGCGCGCTGCCTTGCCGCATCTTGAGGCGTTTCACAACTGGTACTGGCGTGAGCGCGATCTCGATAATGTAGGACTCGTCACAGTCGGTGCGTACGATGGATCACTGCTGCATGCGCGCTACGAGACCTATGACAATGAGGTTGACCTTGACACGCTGAAGCTTACGCCGCATCCGGGAAGAAAGCCAGGCCCCGATAACGGCCTCTGGTACGGCGACATCTATATTCCCGCCAACACGGGATACCTGTTGCTATCTGAACAGAGCTTGATCAACCTGGCTGAAGCCGCAGGCGAAAAAGAAATCGCAGCCCGCCGTCGTCCCATCGTTGCCAAAGGAATTGCGGCCATGCGCAGCCATATGTGGGATGAACAGCAAGGCTGCTTCCTCGGCGTTCGCCGTGATGGCCTGCGCAAAATATCGACCGCGACAATCGGCGGCATGGTTCCGCTGCAGGCTCGCATCCCCACAACCGCACAGGCCGCGCGCATGGCATCCGCGCTGGCCAGCCCTCACTGGAACACGCCCGTACCAATTCCATCCGTCGATACCGCGGACCCGCAATACAAGAGCGACGGATTCTGGCGCGGCGATGTGTGGCCCTCGTCGGTGTATCAGACGCTGGAAGGACTTGCGTCATTTGGTCATCGTGAGCTGGTAGGGCAACTCGCAGGGCGATTGATCGATAACGCAATCAAGGTGGGCATCAGTGAGCACTATGACTCACATACGGGTGAGGCTCTCGGTGTACCCAACCTCGGAATGTCCGCTGTGATACTCACCATCGCGCTCGAACAACTGAGCCCACGACACGTCATTCACGTGGCCTGAAGTGCCGGCCACATCCATCATTGCTGCAACCCATACCTAATAACTGCAGTTAGTCATTCAAGGAGAGTCATATCATGCACAAATACCGCTGGAAAAGCCTGCTAAGTTATCTCATCCTCTTCTCTACAGCCGGCGCAGCGACGACATTTGCCCAGGGCCCGATTCCAGACAGCCCGGCTATCGAACAGCGCGTCGATGAGATGGTCGCAAAGCTCACATTGGAGCAAAAGATCCGTCTCATCGGCGGTGAGGACAGTCTGTTCATCCGCGCCGAGCCCGCAGTTGGCTTTCCCCGCATCAAGATGTCCGACGGACCGATCGGCGTGCGCGGATGGGGACCAATCACCTCGTTCACTGCTGGAATCGGCATGGCCGCGACCTGGGATCCGGAACTGGCCCAGCGCGTCGGCGCTGCCATCGGGCGGGATGCACATTCGCGCGGCGTGCACATCGTATTGGGGCCGGGAGTCAATATTTATCGCGCTCCCATGGCAGGGCGAAACTTCGAGTATTACGGCGAAGATCCATTTTTGTCCTCGCGCCTCGTTGTCGGATATATCAAGGGCATGCAGAGCCAAAACGTGATTGCGACGGTGAAGCATTTCGCTGCAAATAACCAGGAGTACGACCGCCACAACGTTAGCTCCGACCTGGACGAAAGGACTCTCCGCGAGATCTATCTGCCCGCCTTTGAAGCGGCAGTCAAGGAAGGCGGCGTAGGTGCCGTCATGGACTCCTACAACCTGATAAACGGCCAGCACGCAACGCAGAACTCGCACCTGAACAACGACATTCTCAAAAAGGACTGGGGCTTCAAGGGAATTCTCATGTCTGACTGGTGGTCCACATACGACGGCGTGGCCGCGGCTAACGGAGGGCTTGATATCGAGATGCCCGACCCGAACTTCATGAATGCGAAAGTCCTGATTCCTGCTGTCAAGGAAGGCAAGGTTCCTGAGTCTGTCATCGACGACAAGATACGCAGAATCTTTAGAACAGCAATTCGCTTCGGATTCATCGATCACGACCAGCAGGATTATTCACTTCCTACTTATAGCCAGGAGAACCGTCCGGTTGCTCTTGAAGAGGCGCGCGAAAGCATTGTGATGCTGAAGAATGAGCACGCCACGCTTCCGCTTGAGATGAGCAAGGTGAAAACCATTGCCGTGCTCGGGCCCGATGCCTGGCCTGCAGTTACAGGAGGCGGCGGCAGCTCGCAGGTAACGCCGTATTCCGCGCCCAGCCTCATGACGGGATTGAGCGATTACTTTGCCGGCAAAGCTAAAGTCCTCTATTCTCGCGGCGTTCCCCCCATGGACGAAATGCTTTCGAAAACAAACTTCATGCTGCCTGAAAAGATCGCCGCCGCTGAACTTCCCGCGGCGCAGGGCCATGGCGTCATGGTGGAGCAATTTGATAACGCCGATTTTTCCGGAACGCCGGTATCCACCAGGTTTGTTGATCGTGTAGACACAATCCTGAATCCTGAGAACGCGCAATTTCCCACGCCCAAAGGCGTCCGCTACTCGACACAATTTCGTCCCGCCAAGGACGGCATCTACATGTTCCTGGCCACTGCCGGCGGAGGCGGGGCCTATAACCTCTACGTCGATGGCAAGCAGCAGATTCAACAGATCTCACGCGAGGGCATTGAACCGCTATGGGTTGAGTTGCCGCTGAAGGCAAACCAGACCGTCGCGGTTCGGCTTGATTACATGCCGAATGGACCGAACCTGCAGGCCGGTCTTGCGATCCGCTCTCTTGATGAGCTTGTCACGGTCGAGGCGCGGAAGATCGCGGCCCTGGCCGATGTCATCATCGTCGATGCCGGCTTCGATGGCACAACGGAATGCGAAGGCTACGATCGCACCTATGCGCTTCCCTGGGGCCAGGATGAGCTGATTGAAGCAGCGCTGGCCATCAATCCCAAAACTATTGTTGTGCTCACCGGCGGCGGCGACGTTGACACACATCGCTGGATTGAAAAGACGCCCGCTCTTCTGCATCAGTGGTATTCCGGCCAGGAAGGCACAACAGCACTGGCAGATATCCTCTCCGGCGTCCGCTCGCCGGAAGGCCGTTTGCCCATCACTTTTCCGCATAGCTGGGAAGAGAATCCTACCCACGACAGTTACTACGCTCCCGTGGTCCCTACCGGCGCCACGCCGCATGTTCGTTACTCTGAAGGAGTGTTTGTCGGCTATCGCTCCTTTGTAACGACCGGCAAAAAGCCACTCTTTCCCTTCGGCTATGGCCTCACATATACCACCTTCGCATTTTCAAACTTGAAGGTTGAGCCCGGCGTAACAAACGGCCATGCGTCGGCGCAGGTATCGTTCGACCTGACCAACACCGGCAAGGTGGCCAGCGCCGATGTGGCACAGGTCTATGTCGGCGACCCGTCCGCAAAGATCGAGCGGCCCCGGATCGAGCTGAAGAACTTCAAAAAGGTGCGGTTATCGCCCGGGCAAAAACAACACGTCACGCTCTCTTTGGATGAACGCTCGTTTTCTTACTGGAGCGAGAGCGCGAATCAATGGAACTGGGATCCGGGGAAGTTTGTCATCGCTGTAGGAGATTCCTCAGAGAACACGCCTCTCACCACGGAAATTGAGCTGAAAAAGTAGCCGTATACACAGGACAGCGCGCTGTTCTGTGTAGAGCCAGTGAGAACATCGAGGACAACGTCCTCGGTGTTCTCAGCTGTCCAAAAGCAAATGGAGAATAAAAATGTTTCGGATCAACCCGCGTCTTAGTGGGCTTGTTGCAGTACTCATCGCTGGTTGGCTCTTATCGATGAACGCCGCGCATAGTAGCGGCGCAAAGGGATCTCATGGAAAGCCCTCCACAGGCGACAACTGGACGCTGGTATGGAGCGATGAATTCAACGGTCCGGATGGAAGCTTGCCGGACGCCGCAAAGTGGCATCAGATTCAGGGCGGCTCCGGCTTCGGCAACGGCGAGCTGGAATACTACACAGGCTTGCCTGCCAACATTCACCAGGACAATGGGAACCTGGTCATTACAGCAAAGAAGGAAGACTACAAGGGGCCCGATGGCCTCTCCCATCCTTATACTTCCGCTCGCATTGAAACCAAGGGCCGGTTTCAGCAAAAGTATGGCCGAATGGAGGCACGCATCAAGATACCTAAAGGGCAGGGAATCTGGCCCGCATTTTGGATGATGGGCAATAACTTCGACACCGTAGGATGGCCGGACTGCGGAGAGATCGACATTATGGAAAACGTAGGTTTTGAGCCTTCTTCCGTGCACGGCACCCTGCACGGTCCCGGATACTCCGGTGGTGAGCCATTGACGGGCACTTTCACACTCCCTCAGCAGGCTCATTTCAGCGACAACTTCCATGTCTTTGCCATCGAATGGGATCCCCAGGAGATCCGCTTTTATGTGGACAACACGGTGTTTGAGACGCAGTCTGTGAAGAACCTTCCTGCCGGCAAACACTGGGCCTTTGACCACCCGTTCTTCATTCTTCTGAACGTGGCGATTGGGGGATACTGGCCCGGAAATCCTGACGGCACCACGGCATTCCCCACCAGCATGCTGGTTGACTACGTGCGTGTTTACCGCCCGAAGAGCACAACGGACACAGCATCTCATCCCTGAAAAATCGAGCTTCCAGTCAAGGCCGGCGTATCCCTTTAACCCGACAATCCGCTGGCCTGGATTGAGATTTCAGGCGCTCAGGTCGTGTCCAGACAGCTTGTACCTAATCGAATTTCGTATTGATACTGCCAAATGCTATGATCAACACGTAATTTCCAGGGCCAACGTCTTCAACGCCATCCTTATGACCTGCACTGTTACTTCGGTCCAGATGCCATTCGTTGCGTTCGCCTTTGCAGGTAGGGTGCAATAGACCGAAATGCATCTCGAGACATCCAGCGAGGGACATAGAAGCTCCGAGATTGTCACGTCGCCTGAGGGGCAGGATCCTGGCGTTTCCCCGGATTTCAAAGAAGAAAGAGCAGAACTGGAGTGGGTGCTTTCTCATCCGGAGATTAGCCGATCCACCAATCTGGTTCGCTTCCTCTCGTTTATCTGCAACAAATACTTCAACGGTGAAACGCGCGATATTCGCGAGCACGCGATTGCCATTGAAGCCCTGGGCCGCAAGCAATCGAGCTTTGATTCGCACGTCGATCCCATCGTGCGCGTGACTGCGCGGACGCTCCGCAAGAAACTTCAGACCCTGTATCAGACCGACGGACAGGCGCATAAATTGCAGATTGTGCTGCCCGTTGGGCACTACATTCCGCAATTTCTGCAGCGCGAAGACGTAGACACGGAATGGACCGCTTCAGTGGAAGCAGTTTCACCCGAAGAACCATCTCTCGAAAACGCTGCCGGACAAAACAATCTCGATCTTCCAGTTCCGCATGAAGCCGGAAATATCGAACAGACGCCTGCGCACACGCCGCACGGTTTTTCTCTGAACCCGTTGACAGCCTGGAAGCTGGTCGCCGCCTTGGCTGCGGTGTCGGTAATCTTCTTCGTCGGTTTCTTGCTTGGCCGGCAGACAAGCCGCCTGCCGCAAATCGCCAAAGAAGGATTCAAATGGGGAGAGCCCGTCTGGAGTGACGAGTTTGACGGCACCGCGCAGCAGCTTCCCGACCCAGCCAGGTGGGGCTACGACGTCGAGGACCAGGCTGGAATTGGACCCAACGAGCGACAGGTTTACTGTTCCCCTCAAGCCGGTCATTCCAAAGAATGTGATCCGCGACGTCCGAATGCTTTCCTCGATGGTACGGGGCATCTGGTGCTTCGAGCTCAGAAAAATCCAGATGGTGTCTGGACGCTGGTTCGGGTTACGACCAAAGGACTGCAGAATTTTCAGTATGGCCGTATTGAAGCTCGCATGAAGTTCCCCGTCGGAAATGGTTTGTGGCCTTCCTTTATCATGGCCGGTGCAAACAAGGACACGGTCGGCTGGCCCGCTTCCGGCTCCGTAGACATTGCAGAGAATGTCTCCGTTTCGCCGGGCTCCAACGGTCTTGGCCCTTCCATGATCCGATCTACGATGCACGGGCCAAGGTATTTTGGCTCCAATGGCTTATGGCACGATTTCAAGCTGCCGAATGGCGCCAGGGTAGATGACGCAAGCTTTCACACCTACGGCGTCATCTGGTCTCCCGGCATGATTCAGTTTTATGTGGACGATCCCGCCAACGTCTACCTGGTCCATGACGCCAGCGATGTTCCTGAAGGCGGAGCGTGGGTCTTCGATCATCCCTTTTATCTGATGATGAACCTTGCCATGGGCGGCGATTGGGCAGGGAACTCAGACTCGACCACGCCAAATCCCGCAGACATGCTGGTGGATTACGTTCGCGTTTATAAAATTCCACCGCTGCCTGCACCCCGCATCGAATGGCAATCGGTGCCGGTCAAGGCGGGCTCCTCTGCAGCCAGCATTGTTTCGCTTCACGCCTCCAGCTACACCGGCCGCGTGCGTCTGACCTGCACCACCGATGTACCTACCGTGCCTTGCTCACTAGCCGCGGCTGTCCTCAACTTCTCTGACACACTCTCTCTCGAAGACACGCTCACGCTTTCCACGGAAACCTTCGCTGAAAAGGGCAAGGTCGTAGCGTCACCGGGGCACTATAAAGTCACGATCACGGCAACCACGATGAGCGGCGCCCATTCAGAGATTACTGTTCCTTTTGAAGTAAAAAGCAGCGAATAAATCCCATCGGTAGAGCTATCCTTGATAGCGAAATTTATTCCGCCCGCAATGCCGTCATCGGGTCGGCATTCGCCGCGCGCCGTGCCGGCACGTAAGACGCTATCAACGCCACCACCAGCACCACAAAGGCCACGCTCGCAAGAATGAGCGGGTCCGCGGCACTCACTCCATAGAGCAGGGCCTGCATCACGCGCCCCATGCTTAAAGCCAGCGCCAGCCCCACAATCATGCCCGGCACAACCAGTCGCGCGCTCTGCATCAGCACCATGCGCAGCAAGTCTCCATGCTGTGCGCCCAGTGCAACGCGCAAGCCGAACTCCTGTGTGCGCTGCGCCACGGTGTAGGCAATCACGCCATACGCCCCGATGCCAGCCAGCACAATCGCCAGCGCCGCAAACAGACTCACCATCACAAACGTAAATCGCGGCGCGGAGATCGACGCATCCGTCACCTGGTTCATCAGCTTCACATCGGCCACTGCCAGCGCCGGGTCCAGCTTGTGCACCGCCGCGCGCAGACTGTCTGCAACCTGCCGTGCATCGGAGCGCGTGCGAATCACAACTGACATATCCAGCTGCGCCCGCTGTAGTTCCGGCCACCAGAATGCCGGCTCTGCACCCGTGCTGTTTGGCTGGTCCTTTACATTGCCAACAACCCCCACAATCGTCAGCCAGTCCGCATCTGTCTTAGGCTCGTCCTCAAATGTGATGCGCTTCCCAACCACGTCTTCATTCGGCCAGTAGCGTTGCGCAAGCGCACGGTTGACGACTATTACAGCACGGGCTCCCTTTCTGTCTCCCTCGGTAAAGAAACGTCCCTCCAGAAGTGGAATCTGCATAGCGCTGAAGTAGCCCGCCGTAGCCCTGTGATAACGCGCATGAAAGTAGTCGTTCGGCGCGGGCTTCTTACCTTCAATCCCGAATCCCGCATTTTCGTCGTAGCCGGTCCATGGCAGATCGCTCCCGGCCCCGGCGCTCTCCACTCCAGGAAGCGTATTCAGACTGTTCGTGAGATTGTCATAGAATTGCGCCGTCTGCTCGTCGGTTTTGTATTGAGCATGCGGCAGAGAGAGATTGGCAGTCAGCACATTCTCTTCATGAAAACCGGGATCAAGATGCACAAGGTTGAGAAATGTGCGCAGCATCAGTCCCGCCCCCACCAGCAGCACACTGGCCATACTCACCTCAGCAATCACCAGCGCACTCCGCAGCCGGTTCTGATGCCGGCTGGCAGTCGTAGTTCTGCTGCCCTGCAATCCCTTCTTCGGGTCAGTATGCGAAGCCTGCATCGCCGGAGCTAGGCCGAACAAAATCCCGGTCAAAAGGCTGATGAGCAGCGTAAACACAAGCACCGGCCAGCTCACATGAATATCATGCGCCCGCGGAAAATCTGCAGGAAGCAATGCGACAAGCGCGCGCACCCCGCCAAGCGCAAGCAGCAGGCCAAGCACTCCGCCCGTCAGCGAGAGGATGAGGCTCTCCGTAAGAAGCTGCCGCACCACACGCACCCGCGGCGCGCCCATGGCAAGCCGAACTGCAATCTCGCGCTGACGGGCTGAAGCGCGCGCCAGCAGCAGATTCGCCGTGTTAGCGCATGCAATCAGCAGCACCATGCCCACCGCGCCAAGCAACACAAACAACATGCGCTGCCTCGCGCCCACGATCTCTGAGTACAGCGGAACAACAAGTAACGTCCAGCCGGTATCGTTGCCCGGATGCTCGCGTCCAAGCTGCGTCATCATGGCATTCATCTCGGCAGCCGCCTGCCCCACGCTCACACCGGCCTTCAGCCTTCCAATTCCTTCCATAAAGTGCGAGCCGCGTTGATTGGAGCTCCCCTCAAACGGGAATGGCCGCCACACATCCACGCTGTCCCCATACGCCACCGCGTGATAGTTGTTGCCCGGATGTTCCGTGCCCGCAGGCATGACACCAGTCACGATATACGGCTGCGTATCAAGCGTAATCTTGCGGCCAATAATATTTGGATCCGCGCCGAACTGGGTTCGCCACACGCGGTCGCTCAGAATCACCTGCAATCCATTGCCCGGAATCTCCGCATTGAAATCAAACTCTCGACCTAACTGCGGCTGCAACCCAAGCACACGAAAATATCCGGATGTGACATAGAACCCACTCAGATGAACCGGCTCGCTCGCACTGGAAAGCTGCACATCGCCACGCGTAAAAGCCGCCATCGATTCGAACGAACGATTGCGTGCGCGAAAATCAAGAAAGTCAAAAGGGTTCAGCGGGAACTTTGGAAAGTCTGCACTGGAAAGAAAAATGCGCGTAAGCCGCTCAGCCTGCGGATATGGAAGACGCTTGAGCAGCACGCCGTTAATCACGCTGAAAATTGCACTGTTCGCACCAATGCTGAGAGCAAGCGTCAAAATCATCACCAGCGAAAAAGTAGGATTCGCCCAAAGCTGCCGCAGCGCATATTTCGCATCCTCAATCGTCGTCTCAATCACGCTCGTCCCCCGTGCCTCGCGGCAATCTTCCTTTACCTGCTCATGCCCGCCAAAAACAATCCGCGCGCGGCGCTTCGCTTCTTCCTGCGTCATGCCCGCGCGCATGTGCTTCTCTACTTCTGTGTCAAAGTGAAAGCGAAGCTCTTCTTCGAGCTCATCTTCCACAGCCTTGCGCAGAAACAGCGCACGCACGCGATAGCGCAAATCATTCAGCATGACAGGCTCACGCTCCTTCCAGAATCTGCTCTACAGCCAGCGTCAGTTTCCGCCACGTTTCCGTCTCCAGTTCCAGTTGCTGCTTACCGCTGCGCGTGAGTTCGTAAAATTTCGCCTTGCGATTGTTCTCTGAAGTTCCCCATTTTGCCTTGATCCATCCGCGCCGCTCCAGCCGATGCAGCGCCGGGTACAACGACCCCTGCTGAATACTCAGCACTTCACTCGACACCTGCTGCACGCGTTCCGAGATTGCCCACCCGTGTTGCGCTCCCGGCAGCAACGTACGCAAAATCAGCAGGTCCAGAGTTCCTTGCGGCAGCTCGATTTTTCCCGTCAACGTGTTCCCCTTCCGCTTCGACAAAAGTGTACGAAACTTCCTGTAGAAGTGCAAGGGGAATGTGAATTTAGATGGCAGGGCTCAATTTCTCAGAGGATTTTCGTGATTGGTTGTCCTTTGGACATTCCAAATGAGTTCTGATATCTTCTTTGCGATGGCCAAAGGAGCGATCTTGAGCGCCGATAAATCTGAAGTTCTGCAAGGCACGCTGGATATGATGATCCTGAAGACCCTCCACGTGCTGGGTCCGCAGCATGGATTCGGGATTGCACGCCGCATCGAGCAGGTAAGCGAGGATGTTCTCACTCTGAATGAGGGCACGGTGTACACCTCGCTGCTGAGGCTGCAACAGCAGGGATGGATCGAATCGGAGTGGGGCACTTCGGAGAACAACCGCAAGGCCAGGTTCTACTCGATCACCAGGCGAGGGCGAACACAACTTACGGTCGAGACGGAAAACTGGGAGCGGATATCCGGCGTGATCGGCCGAGTTTTGCGTTTGGAGGCGGAGAAATAAACATGACTTCCTCAATTTTTCGACTTATGTCCAGAGTGCGCGGTCTTTTCGGACGGAAAGAAGCGGATTCCGAATTTGACCGGGAGATGCAGACGCATCTTCAACTGTTGACGGAGCAATTCATTCGGCAGGGAATGGATCCCAAAGATGCGTGGTCAGCCGCTCGCCGTCAGTTCGGCAACACCACACTGCTGCGGCAGCGCCAACGCGAATCGCGCACGTTCTTGTCATTCCCAAATATCTTGCAGGATCTGCGCTACGGCTTCCGCATGTTATGGAAGAGCCCGGCTTTCTCGGTGATTGCGGCGCTGACGCTGGCCCTGGGAATTGGAGCGACGTCTGCGGTCTTCAGCTTGATTCAGGGCGTATTGCTCACCCCGCCGCCCTATCAGAAACCGCAACAACTCATGCTGATTCCATCCGTGCGCACGGACGGCCGAAAGACGGACAGCACGCGAGGCTGGGCAGCGCAGCAGTGGCTGGAATGGAACGAAAAGGTGGGAGCGTTTCAGGGAATAGCGGGATATGGTTGGACCTTCAATTTCCTGGTTCGCAATGACGGCAGCCAGTCCATGCAGGGCATGGAGGTAAGCAAAGAATATTTTCGAGTCATGGGTCTGAAGACGGCGTTCGGACACGGTTTTGACGATTCGGATTTCGGACAAGGGCATGTGAAGTCGATTTTGCTGGGATATGAGTTCTGGCAACGCGCGTTCGGCGGCGATAAGCAGATTATCGGGAAGACGGTGCGCATCAGCCGCTGGGATTCGTCGCCGGTTGTGGTCGGCGTGATGGAGCCGGGAGTGCGATTCCTGCCGTCGCCGGGAGCGGCCAAGGAGCCGAATTACGACGTCAACGCGACAGTGGATATTTGGGTGCCGGCGGATCCGGACCCGAAGAATATGAAGGATCCCGGTTGGTACGTGGTGGGTCGGCTGCGGGATGAAGTAACACCGCAGCGCGGCCAGCAGGAACTGGCCGCACTCACGGCAAGCGAGGCGAGCGCAGAGAAGGACTTTGAAGGATTCTCACCCCAGCTTGAGCCGTTAACGGACGAAATGAACCGGGACGGCAGACGGATTCTCTTGCCGCTGCTGGGCGCCTCGGTACTGGTGCTGCTGATTGCTTGCGGCAACGCCGCAGCTTTGCTGCTGGTCCGCGGGCTGCAACGGCAGCAGGAATATGCTGTGCGAATTGCAATGGGCACGGGCCGCATTGGTCTTCTACGACAGGTTTTGACGGAAGGCTTGATCCTGGCGATATTCGGCGGGACGTTGGGCGTTGGGCTAGCGGTTTTCGCCGTACATTTGTTCAAGGTGGTTGCCGGACATGCCGTTCCACGCCTTGATGCAGTGACAGCAGGCTGGGCAGTTTTGGGGTGGGGGCTCGGATTGGCGGTGCTGGCGGCATTCATTGCAGGAGCCATTCCGGCCCTGCGCGCCTTTCGGTTAAATCCGATGGAGGTGCTGAAAGATGGGGGGCCGAGGGGAACGGCGGGAATCGGAGAGAGGCGTCTGCTGCATGGGGTCGCAATGCTTCAAATCTCGTTGACGTTGGCGTTGCTGGTGGGCGCGGGTCTGTTGATTCGCACCATGGTAAAGATCGCCGAGGTGTCGTCGGGCTATAACACCAGCCGAATACTGACCATGAGCGTTACGGAGGTGCAAGACCAGGCGGCTTGGGGCCCATTTCACCGGCATGCGCTTGAGCGCGTCGCGGCGATTCCGGGTGTTCAGTATGCTGCCTTTGCCTGGGGTGTTCCGCTGACGGGGAACAATTGGCATGGGACGATGGACATTGAAGGCCAGCCACCCCCGGCAAAAGAGAGCGACAAAATAGAGCTGCCGATGCGCGCAGCGACACCTGACTATTTCAAATTGATGGGATTGCCGCTGACCGACGGACGGGAATTTCGACAGACGGACGATGATAAAGCGCCGAGTGTGGCTATCGTGAACCAGGCATTTACACATCGCTACTTTCCCAATAGCAACTCAGTAGGGCGAAAAATCTGGTTTGGCAGCCGGGATAAACCGGGCATCCAGATCGTCGGCGAGATCGCGAACGGACGGACCGACGACCTGACACAGGAGCCATTGCCGGAGGTCTATCTGCCACTATGGCAGGCACACGCGTTCTCAAAGCATCTGGTGGTACGGACAACGGCAGATCCGCGCACGGTGGTGGTTGCGGTCGAGCGCGAACTGCGTGCCGTGGATCCTACGGCGGCCATTGAGAACGTGAAGACGCTGGAGCAGATTCGCGACGAATCACTGGCATCTCGGACCTTTGCAATGCACTTGCTTACGGGGTTTTCGGTGTTGGGAAGTGTGCTGACGCTGGTAGGAATCTACGGCGTGATTTCGCTGTCCGTGGCCTCACGACGCCGTGAGCTGGCCATCCGCAGCGCTGTGGGCGCGCAGCAATCAGACATACGCAGGCTAATCTTCGGAGAAGGCTTCCGGTTAATCGTCGGAGGCGTGCTCGGGGGTATAGCGCTGGCGGTTGTTCTATCGGGAGTGTTGAGATCTTTCCTGTTCGAAGTGCAGCCCAGCGATCCTGCGACATTCATCGTTGTGGGAGCATTATTCGTGGGAGTTGGACTCCTGGCGTGCTGGGCGCCGGTGCGGCGCGCTGGGAAAGTCGATCCACTGGAGGCGCTACGCTACGAGTAAATCGTGCCAGGCTCTACAACCGATCTTCCAACAATCGCCGTCTTAACCGTGTGCCACAGGACAGCCAGTTGCGTGTTCCACTCGGTAGGGTTTCGGCGTGGGCATTTCACGCGCGGCAGCCTTGGTAAACGTCATGCGGATTCCGTTCTTTGGCCGCAGAATCACCATCGCGCGTTCTTCGATTGTCTGGCCCGGAACCAGCTCGAAATCATATTTTCGGAGCACAGCACTCAGAATCATGAGAATCTGCAGCATCGCATATTGATTCCCAATGCAGACCCGCGGTCCGCCTCCAAAGGGCAGATAGGTAAACGGCGCGCGCAGCTTCTCATTCGCTTTGGTAAAACGTTGCGGGTCGAAACTCTCGGGATTCTCCCAGTACCGCGGAGCGTGATGCGCTCCATAGACATAAACAATGACCGTAGAGCCTTTGGGTATGCCAATCTCCCCGACACTGTCATCCTCAACAGCCACGCGATCCACCATCCAGAAGGGTGGATAGAGCCGGAGACTTTCCTGAATGATCTGCGTGGTGAATTCAAATCTGGACACGTGTGCGTGGCTTAAAGGCTCGTTGCCACAGATCGAATCAAATTCTTGGCGAACTTTTTCAAGACAATCGGGTCGCGAACTCAACAGGTAGAGAAGCCATGACAGGCCATTCGATGACGTCTCATGCCCGGCCACCAGCAACTGCATGCTCTCGCTCAGCACCAGCTCATCGCTCATACCTTGGCCATCGCTGTAACGGGCGTCCATCAGCGTCTGCAATAGATCGTGACCCGGTTCCTGGCCGCGGCGCTGTTTGATGTATGCCATCAGGACGCTGTCGGCGCTGGCGCGCATCTCTTCATGCCGGCGCAGCTCACCGGAGGCAGCAAACCAAGGATTTAGGTAAGGCTGAAGCGTCTGCCGAACAATAAATTCCTGAACAGTGCAGATCGTGTCGCTGACCAGGTGAATGTCTTCGTCCTTCAGCTTGGCGCCAAACAGCGAACGGGCGACCATCGCGAAGGTCATCTTCATCAGGTGAGGGTAGATATCTACAGGGCCTGCCTGGATTTCCCTGTCAAAATCCTCGATCGACTCAGTGAGGGAGTCCTGCATGATGAACGACAGAGCTTCCAGTTGTTTTGGAGCAAAGCCCGTCTGGATGAGCCGCCGCTGTGTGCGCCACGCTTCTCCATGGGTCGTCAGCAGACCTTTGCCCAGGAAGTGGCCCATCCGCTTCACTTGAATTTCGGATTTCTGGTAGTTCTCCGCATTCGTCTTCAGCACATGCTGAATGACGGCTGGATTGGTGGTGATGATGACTTCTTTCAAACCACCCAGGTAAAAGCGGAATGTGTCGCCAAGCTGTCCTGTGTACTTTGACAGAACCTCCACGGGATTGCGGGCCATGGCTGGCGAATCGGCAAAGGAGCGAAATCGGGAAACTGCAGGTATCGACGGCAACGTTACTCCTCGCTGCCCGGGTACGTGTCTGGACGCCTGCATAGAACCGCGGAGAGTCCCATTTTCGTCTGCCGGAAGCGGTCGGATAGTCCCAGGAAAACAATCAACTATTCAAATGAGTCTTGGTTTCCCAGTTGCTTCAAAAGTATCAGATGATGCCAGACTGCGCGGGTCATGGTGGGATGCTGCCGGTAAGCAATGCCAAACTCTTCCGCGGTCTGCTTCACAATCCGGGTCAGTGGAGCATAGTGCGTATGGCATACAAAAGGGCATAAATGATGCACGATGTGATGATTGAGCCCGCCGGTAAGCCAGCTTACAAGCGGGCTTTCCGTCGCATAATCAGCCGTCGTGGCAAAGATGTGATAGACGCCGTTCTCAAACTCGCCGCGGCCCGCGGGAAAGTACGTGCTGTCGATCGTATGCGTTGTCTGGAAGACCAGCGCCACGCTCAAGCCGATGATCAAATGGACCAGCACAAACGCCACAGCCACCAGCAGCGGCGATTTGCCCAGCACCAGCACCGGCAAAATGAGCATATACGTCAGGTAAAAGGCCTTCCCCGCAAAGAGGATCACGTATTCCCGCGCCGGATGCCGCGTACGCCTCAGATACTCATGGGTCGGGAAGAAAAAGCATTCGAAATCCCGCACGAAAACATAGTCGAGCGAAAATATCGCGTACAAAAATAGCGCATAAATGTGCTGGAACCGCTGCAGGGGCTTGCGCGGTTCATGGGGTGTAAACCGCAGAATGCCGCGTCCGGTCAACGCGTCGTCTTCGCCGTGAACGTTGACGCAGGAATGGTGGCCGCGATGATGCAGAATGCGCCACATATACGAGCTGATTCCGCAGAGATCGAAGACATAATTCAGCGTCTTGTTGACCGACGGCGCGGATGAGATCGCGTTGTGGTTGCTGTCGTGCGCGATGTTGAGCAAAAGGAAGGTCTGCGCCAAACCGCCCAAAACATAAAGGGCGACAAACACCCACGCATTCGGTCTCAGCGCGTACAGAGCAATCCAACCGCCTGCCAGCACCGCCAGACCTGCGGCAATCTTGATCCACATCGCGCTGTCAGCCTTAGGCGAGAGGTTCTGGTCGGCAAAAAATCTGTCCAGGCGGCCGCGCAGGACCTTCGGAAACGAAGCCGTAACTTCCGGTTCGCCGCCGGTTAGTCGCGACGAGGCCGCGGCTTGCCGAAGCAGCAGCTCCGATGGCACAAGATCCTCTATTTCCGGCTTGAGAGTAATTACCGCTTCAGTTTCAGACGTCACCGGCGCCTCCGCCAATCCTGTTGAGTCGATCCGGCGCATCTGAATCCGCGGAATGCGGGGCCTTTAGCATCGGCGGGCCCAGCCCGAAAGCAGATCGGCAGCGGAGTGGATGCCCACCGCCATCAGCGTCTATTGCTGATACTAGCGTGAAGATTCGCCGTGAATCAAGTAAACGCTGTCAATCACTCAAATTAGGGTGACTCGGCTGCTTCGCTGCCAAAAATTTGCCTGCCATTTAGACCCATTGCTCTGCTAACATAAGTCGCATTGCTTCACGGCTCTGCTAACATTGATACACAGGATCGAGCGACTTCCGGGCGCGCTATCTTTGCGCCTTGCCCTGCGCTCCAATTCCGCACTCCGAGCCCTTGCCGCATTTCCTGTCCCCGGGACCACCGGAGCAACGAGATTCGGGGCACCGAGGCTTTCAGTTTTTCCATTCAACCGCGGGGGTATTGCTGAACAAATATGGCGTCGATCTTAGACCAACTGGACCGGTTGGGGGATGAGCACCCACATAAACTCCTTTACTCATATATCGACCTGAACGGTACTCAAATCGAAGGCTATACCTACGCCCAATTTCTCCAGCGGACGAAGGCCATTGCCGGACATCTGAAGAAGCAGCATCGTTTTGCGCCCGAGGACCGGGTTCTGCTCGCGTATCCGGCGGGCCTCGAAATGATCTGCGCGTTTTTTGGCTGCGTTCGCGCCGGCCTGATTCCCGTCCCCGTTTATCCCCCCAGTTCCCGCGGCTTCCAGAGCGCTCTGTACAAAATGGTCCACATTGCCAAGGACTGCCAGGCAGCGGCGATTTTGACCAGCAGGGACTACCACGCATCTCTCAAGACCAATCTCGCCCGCAGCGGAGTAGCGGCCTCAGGCGTGGATGTTGACTACATCTCCAGCCTGCCGTGGATTGTCACCGAAGACTTCGTGGACATGATTCCGGACGCGCATTTGAACGGCTCGTCGAATGGCGCTCTGCACAACGGCCTGAATGGCGCTTCGCACAACGGTTTGAATGGCAATTCGCATGGCGCTCTGAACGGTGCGTCCAACGGTGTCGCCCACGCCCTATCGAATGGCTATTCAAATGGCGCATCGAACGGCAACGGCAACGGTCACGCCAAGTCGAAAATCCTGTTCCTTCAGTACACTTCGGGATCCACTATGGAGCCCAAGGGCGTCATGGTGACGCACCAGAACATCCTCGAGACCTGCCCGCTCGTCATCGATCACACCTCGCCAGTGGTTGTTTCCTGGCTGCCTCAGTATCACGATATGGGACTGATCGGCTGTTATTTGTATCCCGCGCTGAGAGGCGGAACGACCTACGGCTTTTCTCCCACGGACTTCATTCAACGCCCGATCCTGTGGTTTGACGCAATCCAAACCTATCGCGCCACGGCAACAGCGGCTCCTAACTTCGCGTACGACTTCTGCCTGCGCGCGGGAAGGCTCTCCAAGGAGAGCATGGAAGGCTGTGATCTGAGTTCGCTGCGCGTGTTGATGTGCGCCGCGGAACCCGTCAAGCCGGACACGTTTACGCGATTCCTGGAAGCGTTTCAGCCCTACGGGCTCAAGTCGGAGAGTTTTTACGCCGCCTACGGGCTGGCTGAAAACACTCTGGCGGTTTCGCTCGGCGGCCGCACCATCGTATCGGTCAACAAGCGTGCCCTAGCGCTGGGCAAAGCGCGCATGACCACTGAGGTTTCGGAAATCGATGCGTCCGCGCAGATTGTCAGTTGTGGAACCCCACTTGCGGGTCTTGACGTCAAGATTGTGGACCCGGAACAGCACAATGCGCTCGCGCCCGGCCATGTCGGCGAAATCTGGCTTGCCGGAAGCGGCAAGTGCCTGGGCTATTGGAATAACCCGGAGCTGACGCTGAAGCAATTCCGCGCCCGCCTGGCGGACGACAGCCCCTATGACGACGGCTATCTGCGCACCGGCGACATGGGATTCATGCATGACGGCGAGCTCTTCGTCTGCGGCCGCATCAAGGACATGATTATCCTTCGCGGGCAGAATTATTACCCGCAGGACATTGAGAACGTCGTCGAGCGCGCCTCCAGCCTGATCCGGGGCAACTGCGTCGCCGCGTTCCAGATTCACGAAGACAGTGAGCCCGCGCTGGCCATCGTTGCCGAAGTCAAAAATCCCAAGTCGCTTCCCGATGCGCGGAAGATCGCCTCGGCGGTTCGCAACTATCTCAACGTGGAAGTAGCGTTGATCTCCTTCATCGCTCCCCGCGCCATCCCGAGAACCAGTTCCGGCAAGATCATGCGCCAGAGGACCCGGCAAATGTGGCTCGACGGCGAGTTCACAGTCCTCACCGATTATTCGCGGGAAAAAGACGCCGGCGCCTGCGCTCCCGATTCCGGCATCCAGTCATCCTTCGGCGTATTGAAGGCCCGCTACAACCTCACCGGTCAGGAATCCTACAACCTGGTCGAAGCCGGCCTTGATTCCCTCGATCTCGTTGTCTTCATGCACGAGCTCAAGGAACTCCTCAAGGACAAGGGCGCAGAGATGCTCGCCCGTCAGGTGGATATCGGCGTCATTCAGCGCGTCAGCGTGGCCGAGCTGTTCCAACTGGCAGAACATCTCGAAAGCGCTCCCGAAGAGGCTCTGGTTCAGTTGCGTTCTTCGCTTGCAGTCTTCCGTGAAGAACAGCGCGCAGCGGAAAAAGAGATGATGAGCAACGATACAAAGCTCGTCTTCACGCCTCCGGCTCTTTCGCCCGTCCCCGCAACACCCGCCATGAATCATGTTCTGCTCACCGGCGGTACCGGATTCATCGGACCGTTCCTCATCAAGAGCCTGCTTGAGCAGACGCGCGCCAGAATCTACGTCCTCGTTCGAGCCTCCGATGAAGTGCAGGGCATGTCCAGACTGCGTGCGGCAATGGAATCCATGGGCACTTGCCCGGCCGGCCTGATGCAGTCCTTTGAGGCGCGCGTTACTCCCATCTGCGGCGATCTCGGCCAGCCAAACCTTGGCCTTGCGCAGGATGCATGGGATTTCCTTGCCAGTGAAATGGACACCGTCTTCCATAACGGAGCCACGGTCAACTACCTCTTCAACTACGACCGCATGCGCGACGCAAACGTTCAAGGGACCAACGAGGTCCTGCGGTTGGCATTTGAACAGCGCACCAAGGAATTCAATTACGTCTCCACCACCTTCGTCTTTGGCTGGGCCGTCAAGAGCGTCCTCTACGAGACGGACATGAATCAGGACATGGAGCTGCTCGATTTCGGATACAGCCAGTCCAAATGGGTCGCCGAACAGGTGGTTGCAGACGCCCGCAGCAAGGGACTCCCGGTGCGCATCTTCCGGCCCGCGCTCGTCAGCCCCTCCATCAACGGCGGAGGCAACAACTTCGATATCGCCGTGCGCCTGGTTGCCTTCATGATCAATCACGGCATCGGAGTCGATGCCTTGAACCAGGTGAGCTTCACTCCCGCTGACATCGTGGCCAACAATATCGTTGCCATTTCAAACACTGCGGGCACCGGCAACAAGACTTATCATATTGTCCGCGACGATTACGCCAACATGCTCGACATTACCGGCCTCATCACCAAGTCCACAGGCCGTCAATTCGACATCTTCAGCGTGGACGATTTCGTTCCCGAGCTTATCCGCAGATGCCGCAAGGAAGACCTGCTCTTCCCGCTGCTGGACTTCCTGGTCGGTTCCGTGGACAACATCACTGCCATGGAGTTCAAGCGCTACGACAACTCTGAATATCAGGCGGCTCGCGACGCTTCCAAATGGGGCATACCGGATCCACCGCTCGAAGACGTAGTTAGCGGCATCCTGAAATTCATGAACCGCAAGGGAATTATTTCGATTGCGGCTCGTGAGCCCAGTGAAGCGGCTTCGCCTGCTGACAGTCTTGCTTTGAAGGACGTATAAACCGGTCAGCTACTGCTTTTGAAACACCAGCTTCTCGGTTACATGTTGGCCGGTTTCCAGAGTTCCGGTGGTGGTAAGCGTCATCTGCTTCCCATCGCCGGAGACCACCCACCTGTCCTTCTGCGCAATCTGATTGTCCCGCCGGTACATCGCATCCACAGTGTGAGCGTCCACAAGCTGAAGCGTTACCGTATCGTTGCGGGAGTTCTTCAGATCGTATTGCTTGCCGTCAAAACGGGCCGTGTAGCTGAAATCCCCCGAAAAGCGGACCCCACCCCCTCCATCGGCCTCAATCTTCAGCGCCAATCCCTGCCGCATACGGCTCTTGTTCTCATCCTGGGTCCACTCTCCGGCCAAAGGGTCAGTAACGCTCTTTGCGCCTCCGCTGCGCGTCCAAACTGTAATTTGATCGGTCGGCCCCTTGCCGGCAGCCGTGCGGGAGGTCGTAATCGTCAGCTCGTTCCCATCATTCGAAAGCTTGTTGTGAACCGTCGCTACCAACGCGCCATCTTTCGTCTCTTTGGCCTCAAACTGCTTCTTATCAATTTTATGCAGCTGAACCTGATCGAATCCCAGGTTGCCCGGCGCTGGCGATTGGTGCCCGTTTGGTTTCGCGGTGAAATCAAAGTGGGTTTCACCCGACATCACCACATGCACTCCGCCATGAGCTGAAGTGACGGTAAGTTTGTTGGCCGGATCCAGGGCAGACTGCGCCGAGGTAAGCGTCCAGGAGCCAATGCGGGGGTCCTGCTGAGCATTGGCGGCTACAGAGGAAACGGCAAGCAGTGCGAGCAAGGGGAGTTTAAGAATTGGTCCTCCTAAGCTGGATGGGCTCATCCAACGGGTCCAATGTAGCAGGTTTGTATGACATCATGGGCACATGCATGTGCGCCGCTTCTGGGTGGCCGGGGTAGTCCTTGTAGCCGTCCTCGCGCTTCTTCCATTCTCGTTTCACGCCGAGCGCCATCTGGAGACGGCGACCCGCGTTGAAGGCAGCGAAGCGGAAACTGTCCAGCAGGAGCTGGCCACTCGCTTTCGGTCGCCATTTGTGGACCGCGTAGTCCTGGTAATCCGGGGAGTTCCCCCTGCGGATTCGCAGGAAGGCGAGCAGGTATTAACCACCATTGTGGCGGCATTGCGCCAGGAGCCCGGCGTCTCCGGAGTTGTCTCTCACCTCGATCTGCGCGATTCGGTTTTCCTGGGCAAGGGCGGCGGAACGTTTGTCCTCATAGGGCTTGAGTCCACAGACGGGTCCCTGGAATCGCTCGTTCCAAAACTGCACCAGCTCGACAGCTCTCTTGAAAATCAGCTCCGTGGCCGATATCCGGCGATAAAGCTCCAACTCTCGGGCGAGCTCCCACTGAACTTTGATATCCGCAAAGCAAGCGCCGACGATGTGCGCCACGGCGAAACCCTGGTCATTCCCGCCACCCTTATACTTTTGTTGCTGGCCTTCGGCAGCCTATGCGCTGCGCTGATTCCATTGGCCGTCGGCGAGCTAGCCATCGCAACAACCCTCGCCATCGCCGGATTCATGGCCCAGCGCTGGCACCTGTCCATCCTGGTGCAGAATCTGGCCACCATGCTTGGCCTTGGCCTAGGAATTGACTACGCGCTCCTCATGGTCAGCCGCTTTCGGGACGCCATCTGCACAGGGTGCCCCGGACCGGAAGCGTCGGTACTGGCGGCTCGTCAGGCTGGCCGCACACTCTTGATTTCAGCCTCCACCGTGGCCATCGGATTTCTGGCTCTTCTGACCGTTCCCATCAGCGAAATCCGTTCCATCGGCATCGCGGGAGTCCTGGTGGCAGGATTGTGCGTGCTGCTGACCAACACTCTCGTTCCGGCAGTCATGGCCCTGCTTGGCCCACGGATTGACGCTGGCCGGTTGCCCTTTACTCCCAAGCTGGATCCGCAACGCCTGGAGCGCGTGGGAAGGCGCTGGAGGAAATGGGGAACGGTGGTTATAGCGCATCCCTGGCGCGCCCTCTTTATCGCGGGCATCCCCATGCTCCTGCTCGCCTGGCAGGCCACTCGGCTCGATACCAGTGTTCCCAGGGGAGATTGGCTTCCAAAAACTGCGGAATCCGTCCAGGCGCTCCACGCCCTTGAACAGATGGACCGCGCCGGCGTGGTTCAGTCCCTGCGCGTGATTGTCGAGCTTCCTGCGGATTCCATAGCCCAGACCGATGCCGGGTGGAATGCCATCGATCGCATCTCCAAACGCCTCGCCGGCGACCCTCGCTGCGCCCGCGTCATCTCCATCACCACCATTGCGGAAGGCAAGCGGGATAACCTCAGCGGCCTCCCACGCGAGACGCATCGATCGTTTCTCAGCAGTGACGGGCACGCGGCGCTGCTTGAGGTAATGCCCGCAACTTCGCTCGCCATGCGCGATCAAGTCGATTGGGTTCGCCAGATTCGCAGCACCGGCGCGGCGACTCTTACAGGCGTTCCCGGCGCCACACTCAGCATCGGAGGCATCCCGGCACTCAACGCGGACTATCAGACGATTATCGGGAATCACTTCGCGCCGGTGACCGCAATGGTGGTTGTGGGAACGCTCGTCGCGCTCCTGTGCGGCTTCCGGTCGCTCTTTGCCGCCATAAAGGCCATCTTGCTGAACCTGCTCACCGTTGCGGCCTCCTTTGGAGCATTGATTCTGGTGTTCCAGTTGGGATACGGAAGCAGATTCCTCGGAGTTCCCGGTGGAACCGGGAGCATCTTCCCCCTCGTTCCCATCGTCACCTTCGCCATCGTCTTCGGCCTCAGCATGGACTACGAAGTCTTCCTGGTGGCGCGCGTCCTGGAAGCGCGGCGCAGCGGAATGAGTGAAGAGGACGCTATCCCGGAAGGCTTGGCCAGAACCGCGGGCCTGATCACCAGCGCCGCCGCAATCATGATCGTGGTCTTCGCCGCATTCACCTTCGGCAATTTCCTGGTGGTCAAGATGATCGGATTTACGCTCGCCATCGCCGTGTTGCTCGACGCCACGCTTGTCCGAATCGTAATCGGTCCCGCGCTCCTTCGCATTGCAGGCGATTGGAACTGGTGGCCAGGCGGACTCGCCCCATCACGCAAGCACACGTTATAGCGGACAGCGGCTCCTGCCCGCCTCCGACCAAGCTATTGAAATCAAAACTTGCGCCATAAATCGTCCCGCCCAGAGTCGGAAAAATTCCGCGTATCAATTAAAAATTTGTCTTAGATCGTGGCTTCTCTCAACTCCCGGCCAAACTAATCGTCCATCGTGTTAGAGCAGTTCTTATGCTCATCGTTTCTTACTTGAAGAGGTTCCTATGCGCAGACTACAGTTTGTCTCCATCCTTGCCGGTCTCACCATCGTTCTTTCCGGTCCCGCCCTGTTCGCTCAGGGGCCCGGTGATGGTCCGGGGTTCTTTCACCGTTTCGACCGCGGCGATCATTTCGCAGGACAGGCAAAAGGCCCTTACACCGCCACCTGGTCCGAGCAATCGGTGCAGCCGCTGACCAACGGCACCACAATCACCCATACATCCACTACGAAGATTGCGCGCGACACCAGCGGCAGAATCTATGAAGAGGTTCACCGCACAATGGCCACGCGTGAGAACAACACGCCGCATGAAGTCGTGTCGTATCACGTTCATGATCCCGTAGCCCAGACAGAAACCTCCTGGAGTTCAGAGACGAAGACGGCAACTGTCTTCCACCGGCCCGGTTCCGCAGCGGCTGATGCGCGGCGCGGTGCCCGTATGCAGCCGGCGGGAGACGCGGAGCAGCCCGCAACAGGCAGCCGTCCACAGCCAGACGTGCAGCGCGAAGATCTCGGCGCAAAGACCATCGCCGGTGTCGCTGCGCAAGGCACGCGCACCACGCATGTGATTCCCGCCGAGCGGCAAGGCAACGACGCGCCCATCACCTCAACGCGTGAAGTATGGCGTTCCGCAGAAGGCGTCATCCTGGCCAGCACCGAGACCGATCCGCGTTTCGGAACCAGCACGCGCACGGCAACTGCATTTCAGGCAGGCGAGCCCTCTGCCGCGCTCTTCCAGGCGCCGCAGGGTTATGCGCTGCAGCCTGCAACGCGGCCGGAGCACGGACCCGCCGTTCAGTAAAGACCGAAACTCATCTGCGCAAGAAGGAATATAGAAATCGGCATAGCAGAGCGCATAATCGCTTTTGCTATGCCGATTTCCTTTTGTCGATTCTGTCTCAATCTCAACTCAAACAATCCCACCCGGTCGGCAATTGTTGGGGAAGGGAACCCCGCGTCATTTCATCTCCAAACGTGTCAATGAGACGACTGCGATGCTTCTTCTGCAATCACCCAGTTCACAATGCGTTTGTCCGGCAGCAACGCCTGCGAAGGCATTCTGTAGCTAAGGCCATCCAGCCGCTTCCGTAACCCATCTTCAATGCCTCCGTAAGAAAGCAGCAAAGGAACAATCAGAGCCGTATTCCCATCCTTCGTAACTTGCTCCACCTTCTTCCGAAGCTGCGCAGTCGCAGCATCCCGCACAAGATCATCCGCGTTGTCACGCGGCGTCAGGCAATCAATCGCGGCATAACGGTTCGTTGCACGCATGCGATCCGCGAGAAGACCCATATCGTCCAGCCAGAGCTTGTTATCGTCATCCGGCACCGGCCCATGCGCAACAAGGATCACAACCTCATGCGCTGGATCGTGGCTGATCGAAGCAGCGCGATCCATGAGAATATTGGCAACAATGGGATGCGCGTCGAGCGCCGACGCCATCCGGATGGGAACCGGCGATGTGATTGGCTTCATCGCTGCGGCCGCAGCTGCGGAATCCTGCATGGCACCGTGGTCCATCGCTCCCGTCATGGACCCATGATCCATGCCGGCAAATTCCTTCAAGTCCTCCGGCATCTGCGTCCGCAAGCCCAGCAGGTATGCCTGGCTCTCGATCACCGAGCTGTGCGAACTGACGAACAACGGAACCGCGACGATCTCCGTAACCTTGCGGCTCGCCAGCCGTTCAATCGCCGCCTGGATGCTCGACCGCGTAGCCATCCCGAAGGCAACTTCCGTCGGTGCCTGCAAGTCCACCTGATCCGCCACATGACGGACTTCTTCGTTCCAATCCAAAGATCCGCCATGCGCCAGCAGCAGAATGCCGGGGCGCGGAACCTTTTGCGTCGCAGCCGGAGGGGTCTGCACAAGCGCCGTAATCGGAATCAGAGCCATCAGGACGGATGTAAGCAGGATCTTCTTCACTATCTAAACCTCTTTCAATGAGTCAGCCCGCTCTTCGTCTCGGGAAACATCCGGAGATTCCCACCCACATCTTCACTCGATTCGTGAATCTTCGTGAGCTTATTCGCGGCAGCGGTCATCAGCGTGGCCATCTGTTGAAACGCGGTCAGATCAAGATTGATCGTGACCGGACCGACACTGACATGGATCGAATTGCATTCACACATGCGAACCCGCCCCAATCCGGGACGGTCAGCAAGGATGATGTTGATGTCGTGCATAGGGTTCTCCCTGTCTTGTGATTCGCACGGAAGTACTTCCGAAGCGCTTTTTAAAATACGACCAAATTAGTCCGTATTTGTTTTACACTAACCCACCCGCCGAATTCAAACAAGGGGAAGATCGCTCTTTGTCTCACAATTTGCCGGCAAGTTCTTCCTGGCCTGGATGCGTCTCCAGTGCGGTAGAAGCATTCACGGGTAACTGGCAGCAGGTTCCGGCTTGAAAGTTGGCGAATCGCCGTTCAAGGCCGATCTACGCCGATGAGTTGTAAATTTAGGGGAATTTAGGGGCGCTTTTCTATTGCTTATCTGCCATTTGCCGGGCCAGCGCCTCGGCCGCCATATCCGCGGTAGTGTATCGCCTGGCTTGTCCATTGATCTCTGCGCGCAGCTCGTACCACAGCTCGTTCGGAATTTTAAGAAACGCTTCCACAACGGACGGATCAAATTGCGTTCCGGAGCAGCGCAATATCTCGGCCCTCGCCATGTCAAAGCCCCCCGCCGCGCGATACGGCCGGTCGCTGGTAATCGCATCCAGCGTATCCGCCACGGCAAAGATGCGCGACCCAACGGGAATCTCCGTTCCGCGCAGCGCGCTTGGATAGCCCGTGCCGTCAAAGCGCTCCTGGTGGCTGAAGACAATCTCCGCCGACCCGCGCAGAAACGGAATCTTCCGCAGAATATGGTAGCCGCGCGTGCAGTGCTCGCGCATAATCTCCTGCTCCGGATCAGTCAGCGGGCCCGGCTTCCGCAGAATGTTGTCCGGAATCGCCATCTTCCCGATATCGTGCAGAAATGCTCCGCGCGCAATCGTTTTAATTTCTTCCGGAGTCAGCCCCATCGCCCGCGCCAGCGCAATCGTGTACGCCGTCACGCGTTTCGAGTGGCCCTCCGTCTCGGCGTCTTTCAAATCAAGCGCGTCGCCCAGCGCCTCCAGCGTAATGTCATACGAGTGTTCCAGGTCCTGCATCGCCTGGCGCAGCATCTCTGTCCGCGCCATTACGATCCGTTCCAGGTTCTCCTGGTAACTGCGATTTTCGAGCATCTGATGGCTGTGTTCGAGCGCCCGATGCACAGAGGCCACCAGGTGTTCGCGCTCAAACGGCTTCAGCAGATAATCAAACGCGCCTCGCCGCATTGCGTCGATGGCCACGCTGATGTCGTGTACCGCCGTCACCATAATGACCGGCAGGTAGGGATGTTGCGCCCGTATCCGCTCCAGCAGCGCCAGCCCGCTGCCATCTTCCATCACAATGTCGGTGAGAACCGCATCGAAGGTATCCTGCTGAAGCATCTCCAGCGCTTCACGCCCATTGCTCGCAAGATGTACATGATGGCGGTGGTGCTCCAGCGTAGCGCCCATCATGGCGCGCACATTCGCTTCGTCATCCACTATAAGGATTCGGCCCGGACCGCTACTCTTTGCTGCGGAGCCCTCGGGGGCTTCCGCGCCTGGTGCGGTTTGTGTCGCATTGCGGCGCATTTGCAATCTTTGCAGCTCCTGACAGCCTGTAACGGTGCGGCCTGTTTTTAGCGACTCCAGACTGACTTTCCGTCAGCCCACCGTCGTCTCAGGCCACCCTTTCTGTTGGATATGCGTAAACCGCTCTTGCTGGTTCCAATCTCTCATGCGCTTTAGGGTAAAAGCGAACCATGGAAGCAGGCATAGCATAGTGTATATCGGCGAATACCGCAAAAACTTTCCCGTGGTCGCGAATAATCAGCCGTACTCATCACCGCTCTATGCAATTCCATACTAAAGACACACTGCAAAAAGAGTTACTAAATAGACTGATGCGTTGTTACGCTATTTCGATCCCAATGTATAGAAAATATTTCGTACTGTACATCATGTAATAAACGAAGATCCCATTTTCGTTGATCCACGCGTAATCCAATCATAATCCGGCCAGGATCATCCTTTTTCCTGCTCCTGCCGCATCCGCTTGGACGCCGCCCAACCCTCTTTCGTCACCTGTCGTGCGCGTCCCACCGCCAGTGCATCGGCCGGCACATCGCGCGTAATCGTCGAGCCCGCTCCGATCAGCGCTCCATCGCCCACCGAAATCGGAGCCACCAGGATCGAGTCGCTCCCGACAAAGACTTTACTGCCAATCTTCGTCTTCGACTTCCGCACACCGTCGTAATTGGCCGTAATCACTCCCGCGCCAATATTGGTTCCCCCGCCAACCTCGGCATCGCCAATATACGCAAGATGATTCGCCTTTGTCCCCTTACCCAGCACGGCGTTTTTCGTCTCCACAAAATTGCCCACATGCACGTTCTCGCCCAGTTCCGTGCCTTCGCGCAGCCGCGAGAACGGGCCAATCTGCGCCCCGCTCGCCACCTTGCTCTCCACCATCACGCAGCTCTGCCGCACCAGCACCGCATCACCAAGGACGCAGTTTTCCAGCACCGAATAGGACCGGATCCGGCACTCACTTCCAATCACCGTCTTTCCCAGCAGCTGCACAAACGGCTCAATCACCGTATCCGGCGCAATCTGCACATCGGCGTCAATCACGCACGTCTCCGGACGAAAAATCGTCACTCCCTCCGCCATCAGCCTCTTTGCCGTCGCCATGCGCAGCGTCTGGTCCAGCGCCACAATCTCGGCAATCGTGTTCGCGCCCAGAATCTCCACCGCATCCGGGGCTTCAATCGCCACCACGCGCTCACCCGAGGCCCGCAGCAGCGCCGCCATATCCGTCAGGTAAAGCTCGCCTGCGCTATTGTTCGCCGTCAGCCGGGGCAAGTGCTCCAGTAGGGTCTTCGTGCGAAACACATAAATGCCGGAGTTGATTTCCCTGAGTCCATCCAAGTCACCATGCTCAGCCTTCAGGTCCCTCTGCTCCACAATCGCGGTCACTTCAGCCGATTCCGGACCCGCCCGCAGCACGCGCCCGTATCCCGTCGGGTCTTCGGGAGCAGCCGTCAGAATCGTCATCGCCGCGTGCTGCATTTGATGAAACTTCCACAGCTTCTCCAGCGTTTCCGTTTGAATCAACGGCACATCACCTGAAAGCACCAGGGTATTTTCGTAATCCTTGATCGCATCCGCCGCGCATTGAATCGCATGTCCCGTGCCACGCTGCTCGGTCTGTTCTACAAACTGCACGCCGGTCGCCGCCACGGCAGCCCGCACGCGCTCCGCCTGGTGCCCCACCACAGCAAAAATATGAGCCGCGGGCACAATGTGCTCCGCCGCCGCAATCACATGGGCCAGCAGCGGCTTGCCGCCAATCTCATGCAGCACCTTGGGCCGCCGCGATTTCAGCCGCGTCCCCTTGCCGGCGGCCATAATCACAATCGCCAGCTCTTTGGCGTCCACTTCCATCTCCTTACTCACTGCTGCTGCGCTCCGCCATCCCCAGGGCCGCCCTTCGGCATGCCGGGAATCGTCACATCCAGCGTATGCACCGTCCCCAGTTTCAACTCATCCAGCCCCGGCTTGATCTCCTGCTTGTTTCCCACCACCAGCACCGCCAGCTTGTCCGGATGAATATACTTCTTCGCTGCTGCTGACAGGTCCGCAAGCGTCACCTTGGGAATCGCTGCTTCATACTTTTCGAGATAATCAGGCGGATAGCCATAAAACTCAAGCCGCACCTGCTCGGCCAGAACCTTTTCCCTTGTGTCATAGCGGAAGAGGAATCCATTCAGAATGTCTTCCTGTGACCGCTTCAGCTCTTCCTCAGTAAACGGCTGCGTCGTCAGCCCGGCAATCTCATCCAGTGCCGCCTTCGTTGCGTCCACCGTAGAGACGCTCTTGGTCAGCACCTCCACATTGAAGATTCCCGGATGGTCATAGTCGAACGAGATACCACCGCCTACCGCATAGGCATCACCCATCTCGGTGCGTATCTTTTGAAAGAGCCGGCTCGAAAATCCACCGCCCAGAATGTCATTCATCACCGCCAGCGTCGGCACATCCGCATTGCGCCGGTCCGTGCCCAGCCCCACAATCTGCACATTGGACTGATTCACGTCTTCCTTGTCCACAAAGTAGAGAGCCGGCTTCGGTTCGCTGAAGCTTTCATGCCGCTGCGGCTCAGCCTTCACAGCGGGCAGCGATTCAAAGGCCGCGCGCAGCTTGGCCTCCATAGCCGCCCCGTCGAAATCTCCGCTCACCGCAATAATCAGCTTGCCCCCGATCGTTCTCCTGTGCCACGCCTCAAAGTCCGTCAGCTTCACCGCGCCAATCGTGGCCAGCTCCGCTTGTCGCGCATACGGACTCGCCGGTCCGTACACCAGCTTCGTTGCCTCGCGCCCCGCAATTCCAGCCTCATCGTCATTGCGGCGCACAATCCCAGCCGCCGCCTGTTGCTGCGCCAACTGTAGTTTTTCGGCGTTGAATTTCGGATGCAGAAGCAGATCCAGAGCCAGCGAAAACACCTGGTCCGAATCGCCTTTCAGCGAATCCCAGGACAGCCCGGTCGAATTCTCGCCGCCGGTTGTCTCGATATGCGCCGCGCGAGCCTCCAGAAAATCGTCCATCGCGTCGCCGTCCATCTTTGCCGTGCCGCTGGTGCGCCACGCCTCTCCGTACAGCGACACCATGCCGGTCTTGGCTGCATCCTCATCTCGCGCTCCGCCCGGAATCAGCACTGACCCGCTCACAAATGGCAGCTCATGATCCTCCTGCAGAAAGATCACAATTCCATTCTTCAGCTCCACGCGCTTCGGCATCTGCGGCTTGAACTCACGCAGCGGCGGAACCGGAATCTTCTCCCACGGCTTGCTCTGTTGCGCGCCAGCTATCACCGGAGCAATCATGGACATCAAACCCACCACAAGAATCGCAACGGCACGCACTGCTGCTACTTCAGTTCTGATCTCTGGTCTCTGATCTCTGATCTCTTTCCTCATTCCGCACCGCCATTCTTCGCTGCGGGAGCCGCTTCCGTCTCAATCCACGCGCTTGTCCGGTTGCTTGCCACAAACACCTCATTCGCCACGCGCCGAATATCCGCCTTCGTCACCTTATCCACTTTGTCGAGCTGCTTGAACAGCTCCCGCCAATCGCCGTATCGCGTCTGGTACTCGGCCAGCGCATTCGCCAGACCCTGGTTATCCGCAAGGCCGCGCAAAAGATCGGCCCGCGTCCGGGTCTTGAACATCTTCAGCTCGTCGTCGCTCACGTCCGTTGTCTTCAGCTTCTCAATCTCTTTATGAATCGCATCCCGCATCTCCGCAGGCGCATGCCCCGGCAGCGGAACCGCATAGAACGCAAACAGCCCCGGATACTTGTCTCCCGGATACGGACTGAATCCTTGTGCCTCCGCCGCAATCTGCTGATCCCGCACCAGGCTCCGGTACATCCGCGAGACTCGCCCATTCGACATAATGTCCGCAATCGCGTCATACACCGCGTCATCCGGATCACGATAGCTCGGCCTGTGGTATCCCTCGATGTAAAACGGCTGCGTCTGCTCCTTGATCGCCACCGTCTTCTCGGCAAACTGCTTCGGTTCCACCGTCGTCATCTCTTCCGGCTTCGGCCCGGCAGGAATGCGGCTGAAATACTTCTCCAGCATCGGCATCACTTCTTGAGCCTTCACGTCTCCCACCACCGCGACAACCAGATTCGAGCCGACATAATACTTCTTGTGAAAATCCATCGCCTCGGTCGCCGTAATCTGGCCCACTTCGCTCGGCCAGCCAATGCTGCTCCGCCCATAGGGATGTGCCACATAGGCCGTCGCCAGAAACTGCTCCAGCAGCCGCCCAATCGGGTCCGAATCCGTCCGCATCCGCCGCTCTTCCATCACCACGTTGCGCTCGGCATAAAACTCCCGCGGAACCACATCGGCAAGACGGCCACTCTCCAGCCAGGCCCACAGCTCCAGCCGGTTCTCGGGCATTGACCAGAAGAACAGCGTCTCGTCCAGGCCCGTCTCCGCATTCAGCCCCGCCGCGCCATTCCGCTCCGCAACTTCAGTAAACTGGTTCGGAATCACAAATGTATGCGCCTCATCCTGCGCCGCCTTGAACTTCGCCGCCAGTTCCTTCAGCTTCTCGGGATTCGCGCCCAGCGCATTCAGCTTCTCCGCCTCAAAGGCATTATTCGCGGCCTCTACCTTTTCGAGCGCCACCTTCTCCGCCGCATAATCCTTCGTCCCAATCTCCGTCGTTCCCTTGAACGCCAGATGCTCGAACATATGCGCCAGCCCACTATCACCCGACGGGTCGTCCACATCGCCCGCATCCACAAACGTCACATAGCTGAAGACCGGCGCCTCTGGCCGCTCGCAGATCAACAGCGTCAGCCCATTCGGCAGCACCTTCGTCGTAATCCGCTGTTCAAAGCTCTTCTGATCCTGCGCGCTCGCAATCCCGCACACAGCCGCCAGCGCCAATCCCGCCACCCAATGTCTAAACGCCATTCGATTCCCTCATGCTCCTTCCAACGTATTGTTCGTAGCCCCGCGCGTCAAACTACCGAACCACATCCTGCGCGCTTGCGTATACTTCGGCAGCAGCAGAAAACCTCGTCCCATCTGCTTTCAGGAGCCACTCATGCGGAAATGGATTCTACGCGCCGTCATCGCTCTCATCGTCCTCATTCTGGGCTTCGTTGCCGCCGCATGGCTCGTCTTCATCTATCCGCGCCGCAACTCCCATCCGCCGCTGCGCCTCGCCCACGGCACGCTCGTCATCCAGCACGCCCGCATCTACACATCGCCCACAGATCCGCCCATCGATGACGGCACTGTCCTCATCAAAGACGGCCTCATCGCCGCCGTCGGCCCCAACATCCCCATCCCAACCGACGCAACCCAAATCCCCTGCGATCACTGCATCGTCACCGCCGGCTTCTGGAATGTCCACGTCCATTTCACTGAGCCCAAGTGGTCCGGCGCTCAATTTCAGCCCGACGCCAAGCTCAACTCCCAGCTCGCCGACATGTTCCTGAGCCGCGGCTTCACCACCGTCGTCGACACCGGCTCCAATCCCTCCGATACCTTCGACATCCGCCGCCGCATCGAGCTCGGCCAGCTCACCGGCCCTTATATCTTCACTTCAGGCACGCCACTCTACCCTCCGCACGGCATCCCCTTCTACATCCGCGAATCCGCGCCTAAATGGCTGCAATCCCTCATGCCGCAGCCCGAAACCTCAGCCGAAGCCCAGCGCATCGTCCGCGAAAACCTCCACTCCGGCGCAGACATCACCAAGCTCTTCACCGGCTCATGGATTCAGCGCGGCCACGTCTTGCCCATGCCGCTCCCCATCGCCAAAGCCGCCGTCGAAGCCACGCACCTCAACGGCAAAATCGTCTTCGCCCATCCCTCCAACCTCGCCGGAATGCAAGTCGCCATCGACGCCGGAGTCGATGTCCTCGCCCACGCCGCCGACGACACCCGTGGCGTCACCCCGGAACTCCTCGCCAACGCCATCCACCACAACATGGCCATGGCCCCCACGCTCAAAATGTTCACCACCACCGTCACCATAGACCCGCACTACATGGACCCCATCTACAACGAGGTCCGCACCTTCCACTCCCTCGGCGGAACCCTCCTCTTCGGCACAGACGTTGGCTATATGACCGACTACACCACCGAAGGTGAGTTCGAAGGCCTCGGCAAATCCGGCCTCGACTGGAAAGACGTCCTCGCCATGCTCACCACCAACCCCGCCACCCGCCTCGGCCAATCCGATCGCAAAGGAACGATCACCCCCGGCAAACTCGCCGACATCACCATCCTCAGCGACGACCCCTCCACCGCACTCACCAACTTCTCCCGCGTGCAAACCGTCATCCGTTCAGGAGCAGTCATATGGCAGCACTGACCTCCCGGCAATCGCGCAGTCTGACTCCCCCGAAAGAGGAAGGCCGCAAAATCAAGAGTTTTGCTACTATCGAGCCATGAAAAAGTCTCTTCCGGTGGCGCTTTTCGCCCTCCTCCTCACCTGCGGCACTCTCTTCGCACAGTCCACCCTGATGCTCTCGAATGTGCGCCGCATCTACATCGAGAAGATGGCCGACAATCTGGACCAGTACCTGGCATCCTCCATCTCCAGTAAATTCAAGGGCAGCGTCACCGTCGTTCTCGACAAAAAAGAAGCCGACGCCGTCATGAAGGGCATTAACATCGGCGCGCAGACCACGGAAAAAGCCACCGTTCAGCTTGTCGACCTCGGTGAGCGTCAGGTCCTCTGGTCAGGCACCGCAAACGACCGCACGCTGATGACCCTCGATATCTCCCACGGCGGCCAGCAAAAAATCGCAGACAACCTCATCGGTCAGTTAAAGAAGGCGATGCGCAAGTAGCACAGCTTCTGCGGCAGCCCATCCTTGACCGCCTTCGCCGCGCCTCCGTATCCTCGCAGTCGAGCCGGCGCGTATGAATTCCGCGCGCCCACTCTGAGTCAGGAGCACGCATGAGCGCCACCATCCCCGCCGTCACCAACCCACTTGCCGAGTCCATCAGCACCCAGCCCCTCCTCATCCGCCGCGCCGCAGTCCTCGGCGCCGGAACCATGGGTTCCCGCATCGCCGCTCATCTCGCCAACGCCGGCATCCCAGTCCTGCTCCTCGACATCGTCCCTGAAGGCGCAAAATCCAAATCTGAGCTGGCAATCAAAGCCCTAGAAGCCCTCGCCAAATCCAAACCAGCCGCCTTCTACGATTCTTCCTTCGCCTCCCGCATCACCCCCGGCAACTTCGAAGAAGACCTGCCAAAACTCACCCAGTGCGACTGGATCATCGAAGCCGTCGCGGAAAATCTCGCCATCAAGCACGCACTCCTTCAACGCGTCGTCCCGCACCTCGCCCCGCACGCCATCCTCACCACCAACACTTCGGGTTTACCAATAAGCCAGATCGCCGAAATACTCCCATCCGAAGCAAAGAAAAAATTCTTCGGCACGCACTTCTTCAATCCGCCCCGCTACATGCGTCTGCTTGAAATCATCCCCACCCCGCAGACCGATCCCGCCCTCGCAGCATCCTTCGCCGCCTTTGCTGACCTCCACCTCGGCAAAGAAACCGTCTTCGCCAATGACACCCCAAACTTTATCGCCAACCGCATCGGCGTCTCCGTCATCTCCACCGCCGCCGCGCTCATGCTGGAGCAGGGCCTCACCATCGAAGAAGTAGACGCCCTGACCGGCCCCGCCATCGGCTGGCCGCGCACCGGAACCTTCCGCCTCGCCGATATGGTCGGTATCGACATCCTCGCTCACGTAGCAGCCAACTTCCCGCAGGGCGCAACGCAAAGCCCCTTCACGCCCATCCTTCAGGAAGTCGTTAAACGCGGCTGGCTAGGCGACAAGTCAGGTCAAGGCTTTTACAAAAAATCCCGCGCCGCCGATGGTTTCGAAGAACGCTCAGCACTCGATCTCAAAACCCTCGAATACCGCCCTCTCGCCAAAGCCGCCATCCCCGCGCTCGACATGGCCAAGAGCGCCCCCAACACCGCCGAAAAGCTGCGCCTTCTCCTGGCTGCCGACCCAACAAAAGACAAAGCCGCCCGCTTCCTCTGGCCGCTTTTAGCCAATCTCTGGAACCTCTCGGCCTCGCTCATCGGCGAAGCCGCCAACGACGCCCCATCCATCGATGCCGCCATGCGCGCCGGCTTCAACTGGGAGCTCGGCCCCTTCCAGATGTGGGACGCAGCAGGCGTCAAAGAAACCGTCGCCCGCCTGAAGGAGTTAAATCTCCCCGTCCCTCCCGCCGCCGAAGAACTCCTGCAATCCAAAAACACATCCTGGTACGCCTCAGACGGCCCACAATGCTTCAATCCCGTCTCCAACCACTGGGAAACCATCCCCGCCCAGCCCGGCCACGCCCGCGTCGCCGACTTCCGCCGCAGTCACAAGGTCATCCGCTCCAACTCCGGCTGCTCGCTCGTTGATCTCGGCGACGGCATCGCCTGCATCGAGCTCCACACCCTCAAAAACGCCCTCGGCACAGACGTCACCAGCTTCATTGCCTCCGTCCTCAAGCCAGATTCGGAAGCCGTCCGCGACTTCTCCGGCTTCGTCATCTCCGGTGACCGCGAACACTTCTCCGTCGGCGCAAATCTCATGCAGCTGCTCCTCGCCGCGCAGGAAGGCGAGTGGGACGAGGTCCGCGGAGCCATCGCCGCCTTCCAGCGCATGACCTCCTCCATCAAGTTCTGCCCCCGCCCCGTCGTGACAGCTCCGTTCGGAATGACCCTCGGCGGCGGAGCCGAAATCAATCTCCACGCCGCCCGCCGTCAGCCCCACGCCGAAACCTACATCGGCCTCGTCGAAGCTGGTGTCGGCGTCATCCCCGCCGGCGGAGGTACCAAGGAACTCCTACTGCGCTCCATCGACGCAGCTGCCGCCCTGGCGCCACCCGACCCCAAAGACCCACCTTCCCGCTTCGCCCAATCCGCCGAGCTGCTCACCGCCCTCAAGCGCTCTCTCGAAACCATCGCCATGGCCAAGGTCTCCACCTCCGCCTTCGACGCCCGCTCGCTAGGCCTGATGGCCCCCTCAGACCGCATCACCCTCAACCGCGACCGCCTGCTCCTCGACGCCAAAGCCCAGGCCCAGGCCCTCGCCGAATCCGGCTATGCGGCTCCAATCCCGCGCACCCAGATTCCCGCTCCCGGTCTCGCCGCCCTGGCCACGCTTGAAACCGGCATCTATCTCATGGGCGAAGCCGGCTTTGCCTCCGAGCACGACCAGAAGGTCGCAAAGTGGGCCGCCTACATCCTCTCCGGAGGCCGCATCACCGCCGGCGCCCTAATCTCCGAGCAATACCTCCTCGACCTCGAGCTCGAAGCCTTCCTCTCCCTCTCCGGCGAACGCAAAACCCAGGAACGCATCGCCCACACCCTCAAAACCGGCAAGCCATTGCGAAATTAAGAAATGGTTTGTCATCCTGACCCCTGGCCGCCGCTCTCCCACAAAGACTTGTCATCCCGAACGGAGCCGTTTTCTTCAGGCGAAGTGAGGGATCTGCGGTAGCTCTTCGCTCGTTCCACCCCAACATTCGGGTGCCCCAGGTCCCTGTCGCTGGGACCTGGAATACCACAAAAGCAAACCTGCGATCGTGGGTAGGGTGGGATAGCACTCCCGTCTGCTCCCCACCAACGACCCTCACGCTTGCATTGGCGGAATAGCTTCCGCAAGCACACTTTGTATAGGCCGGTTCTTATACACGCAAAAGTAATAAATCAGTGCTCCGATGATGCTTGTGAAGACCAAGAGAACTAGCCACAACCCCTTCGACCAAATCGGCAGATTACTTGTAAATGCGCAATCCAAAATCATTCCGAGCCAAGCCACAGTAATGCCAATCGCGAAGAACGAGCCAATCAGACAAGGAAGAATCCAGACGGCCAGCGGCCACGTTTCGATCGCATTGGAGGTGTCGAAGCCGCACAGAACAGCGACGATGCAGAAGGCCAGCATAATTCCAATTAAGGAAGGGGTACGAATAAACACAATCCGGTAGAAGGTTCGCAGTGCCATTTAAGTTCTCGCTAGTTCGGCGTCGATTGTAAAGAAATTGGTTCAGTCTAGGCGCATCTTTTTCGCGCATGGGTGGGATAGCACTCCCGTCCGCTCTCCCACCAACGACCATCATCCTGACCGTAGCCGTTCTTCAGTCAGAGGGAAGGACCTACTTCTGCTTTTATCGGAGGGAGCCGGGGCCTTCAGGCCCCGGAATAACAATCGCGAAAAATCGGGCCTTTATGCCCGGAGACAAAAGCGGCTCAAAGGCAGTTGCCTTTCCACCCCATCCCGCATAAAGTTTCCCTGATGCTTGTACGACGCGGATTCTTGATCGCCATCTTCGCTGCGGCCCTCAGTTCCGCTCAGCAACCCCTGCCGTCCAATCTCGTCACCACCGGACACCACCCCCTCAACGGCACAGACCTGCCTTACACCATCCACCACCTCCCCATCAGCTCATTTCCCGATCTCCCCGCCCCCACCGCGGACACCCTTACCCGCCGCGGCTGCCTCATCCCACAATCCGCAGAAGCGCACCACCCGGAAAACGTCATTCACGGCAGCTTCGAGCACCCCGGCTCCTCGGACTGGGCCGTACTCTGCACGGAGAAGGATGGCGGCGTCTCCCTGTTCGTATTTTTTTCAAGTGATCCGGCTGCACCAGCTATTGTCGAGAGCGCACCCGAGCAAAGTTTTCTCCGCCCGCTCCCCAATCAGAGGGAACTCGGCTTCGGCCTCGCCATCGACGCAGCCTCACCGGCCCGCGTCCATGAAGCCCAGTTAAGCCTCACGCCTCGGCCGCCGCGCCCCGACCACGATTCCATCTCCGAGTCCTACGTGGATGGACCGACCGTCTACCGCTACTTCTCAGGCGGCGCATGGACCAGGCTGCCGCTGCCCTGATTCAGTCCCGAAAAATATTTCTCAAATCTGTGGAAAACCCTTGCGTAGAATTAACCCCGTTTGTGAAACACTCATACTCAGCAGGAAGAAAACGGCCCGAATCCATACGGATTCGGGCCGTCTGGTTCAGGGACGGTACGGTACCCCTCCCCCATCCCCCCTGCACCAGAATCGGTGCAAATGATCCCATGTTGCCCTTGAGCAGTTGCACAGTCCTGAAATGAAGATCGCATAAAGATTTTTATAGGAAGTGTGCTGCCGCCTATAACCGGCAGAAAAATAAATAACTTAGAAATCTGTGCTGCACAGGATAACTCGCAACAATCACCCTGGAACCGAAATTTGACGCCTGCATGGCTGCCCATCTATCAATGTCGCAGCAGCCAGGTGGTCTTTATCTGATCTCTGACCCCTGATCTCTGATCTACGGAGTCCCCATGCTCGAAGCCGTAATCGTCAGCGCCGTTCGCACTCCCGTTGGCCGCGCCCCCAAAGGCACACTCGCCACCACCCGCCCGGATGATCTCGCCTCTATTGCCATCACCGGAGCTTTGGACAAGGTTCCCGCGCTCGACAAATCTGAAGTCGGCGACGTGATCCTCGGCTGCGCCCAGCCTGAAGGCGAAGCCGGCTTCAACATGGCGCGTTTTGCCGCCCTCCGCGCCGGCCTGCCGGTCGAGGTCTCCGGAGTGACCGTAAACCGCCTCTGCGCCTCCGGCCTCGAAGCCATTGCCCAGGCCGACATGCGCATTCGGTCGGGCTCAGAAAAAGTAGTCATCGCCGGCGGAGCCGAATCGATGAGCCTCATTCCAATGGGCGGCCTCAAGCCCAGCCCGAACCCCTGGCTCGCCGAAAATTACCCCGCCAGCCTGCTCACTATGGGCCTCACCGCCGAGCGCGTAGCAAAGCATTACAACATCAGCCGCGAAGACCAGGACGCCTTCGCCCTCGCAAGCCACCAGAAGGCACTGGCCGCACAGTCCGCAGGCCGATTCGCCAACGAGCTAGTAACAGTAAAAATCACCACAGCCATTCCCGGCACAAAAGCAGGCAAGCCAGTCGTTACGGAGACAGATTTCACCGCCGACGAAGGCCCACGCGCCGACACATCCGCCGAAGCCCTGGCCAAACTCAAGCCGGTCTTCCACGCCAAGGGGTCGGTCACAGCAGGGAACTCCTCACAGACCTCAGACGGAGCCGCAGCCACAATCCTCATCGAAGCCAGCCGCGCAAAAGAACTCGGCCTCAAGCCACTCGCCCGCCTGGTAGCCTACGCTGCCGCCGGCTGCCTGCCGGAAGAGATGGGCGTAGGCCCGATTTTTGCCATTCCCAAAGTCCTCAAACTTGCCGGCCTAACCCTCGACCAGATCGAACTCATCGAACTCAACGAAGCCTTCGCATCGCAATCCCTAGCCGTGATCCGAGAACTCGGCATCGACCCATCAAAGGTCAACGTAAACGGCGGCGCAATCGCCCTCGGCCACCCGCTCGGCTGCACCGGCGCAAAGCTGACGGCGACGTTGCTAGGCGAAATGCAGCGCCGCAACGCCCGCTACGGCATGGTCACAATGTGCGCAGGCGGCGGCATGGGCGCAGCAGGAATTTTCGAAAGGTTGAGCTAGTTGCTAGATTCAGCCGCTGGAGTCTCGGACATTTCTTCTTTTATTGGCAGGGTAAAGAAGCCGGCGAACAAGGTGCGAATCTCGCTTGTCGGTTTATCACCGCTCGTGACGTCCACTAGAAGAGCAAGCATTTGCATTCGGTGATAGGTGCGCACTGTGATCTGCCACAACAGCTGATCCTGCAATTCAGGTACGGTGCGCACACCAACAAGAAAATCGGCATTGTACCCTTCGGACTGAATTGTCTCGCGTGCTTCAATGGCATGTTGAACAGCTTCTTCCGTGACATCCCCAATGGCGCCGCGAGCGATAAGTTCGGACCAGCAGCGATTGAAAAAGAGCATGGTGTTGTTGCGAGCGGACGAACATCCCAAGCGGGCAGAACGCTCAGCTTTTCCAGCTGCTTGATGGCGAAGAGCACATTTATGTCTGCCAGTTTGTAATTTGGCTGCTCGGTAAGCGGCGTAAGCGCGCCAAGCCCGAGAACCCATCGCAGAACAGTAAAGCACTCCCAGGATTGAAAGGCTCGCTGCTTCAGCTCTTGAGGCCAGTGGCCATCGGGCGCGAGAAGAATGTCGCGCAACTCTGGTTCGAGGTTGTCGCGAAGGTTGAGCTCAGCCAGCCGGTCGAGAAGTACGCGGCGCGTAATGACTTCGATGTCTTCCGGTAACTCCTTTTCCATGCCAATTTCACTACTGAGACGTTCGAGCAAAATAGCCAGGAGGCAGGCCTCGCGGTAGATGGCGAGCTTTGTTGTGGCGGGAACGGCAGGATTGTCGCGGTCTTGCGCGCGTCTTTCGAGCCTGCGTTGAAGAATGCCGACAAGGATGAAAATGAGAAGGAAGAATGGGATTATGCCCCATACGATCAGATTGCCGATCCTGCCGAAGTCAAGGGACAGGCCGAGGAATAGATTGCTGTAAAAGACCACTATGGCAATCAGGTAGGCCAGAAATAACAGGAGCCGCAATAGGTTTAGGCGGGCTCGCGGGTCGCGGCGTGAGCGGCGCAGTGCGACCCATAAAGCCATCCAGCCCTGTTTACTGAACCAGAACAACCAGAACTTATGGGGGCTCATGCAATGAAGGTATCGAACGCCGCGTCACTTTGCCATCATTTTGCAGGCGTGAGCTTAAGCGTATAGGCATACTGGCAGCTAGCACCAGAGGGCAGCGTGACCGTGAGCGCATCCGCACCCTGCGTCCACTTCACCTTATCGCTGGAGCCAATCAATTCCACGCCGCCGACCGGAAAGCCAGCAGCCTCATGCGCCCAACCAAGCGAATGAATTACAGCCTTGCCATCTTTCGGGCAAGCCATGCCAATGGCATAGACCGCGCCGCCCTTGGCCGTGAAGCGGAAGTCCTGCGACGTGTAGGGGCGTGTGTCGGTATCGGTGAAGGTGCCGGCCTTGATCTGCGTCGGGCCTTCGCCGAAGGTGACCCACGGCGTAGTGGAGTAAATAGCATCGCCATTGACCTTGAGCCATGCGCCAATAGCCTGCAGGCGTTCGCGCGCCTCGTCAGGAATGGTGCCGTCTGCCCTGGGGCCGATGTTGAGGAGCAGGTTGCCGTTTTTGCTCACGATATCAACGAGCTGATGAATGATTTGTTCCGAGGTTTTGTATGTATCGTGCTCCACGTAACCCCAGCTTGCATTTGAGATGGAGGTGTCAGTCTGCCAATGCGCTGGCTGAATCTTGTCCTGCGCACCGCGCTCAAAGTCGCGTGTCCCCGCCTTCCACGGCAGGTCGTCGATCTTGATGTCAATGGCCGCGCCGAAGTGATTAGCGGCAGCGTAGTTGTAATAGAAGGCGGCAAATGTGGTCATCTCGCGGCGGTAGCCAGGCTGGCCTGCCCACCAGTCGAAGTAGAAGACCTCAGGGTGGTACTTCTGGACAAGCTCAGAGGCGCGGGCAAGCCAGTCGCGGGCAAACTCAGGCGAGACATAGGTGAAGTCCTGCTGCATAAAGTCGGAGTCGCCGCCATCAATGCGATGGTGTGCTGGTCCGTAAAGCGAAGCATATTTCGGATCGTTAACGTCCGAGCGGATGGCGCGGCCGCCGTCGAGGAACCAGTCGTGCTCAGCGCGATGATAGCTCAAGCCAAAGTGCAGGCCCTGCGCACGGATGGCTTTGGAGAGCTCGCCGAGCGTGTCGCGCTTGGGACCCATCTTGACGACGGTCCAATCAGAAAGCGCGGAGTCATACATGGCAAAGCCGTCATGGTGTTCAGCGACGGGGATGACGTACTGCGCGCCGGATTGCTTGAAGAGCTCAGCCCACTGGTTGGCGTCAAACTTTTCCGCTTTGAAAAGCGGGATGAGGTCCTTATAACCCTTGGATTCGTCACCGTTGGCAAAGTGGTCGCGATAATTTTTGTAGGCACCCTCTTTGGGGTAGTACATGTTGCGCGGATACCACTCGTTCTCCGCCGCAGGAACCGAGTAAACGCCCCAGTGGATGAAGATGCCGAATTTGGCGTCTTTGTACCATTGCGGCTGCTGGTATTTGCCGATCATGGTTTCCCAGTCGGCGCGATAGGGACCTTGGTCGGCAATCCGGTCGGTTTCCGCGAGAACCTTGGCTCGGGTCGCATCGTACTTGGCAACGGACTGCTGCCATTCGCGGTCAATTTCCGCAGCGGACTTGGTTTCGCGCGTAGGCGCGAGGGGATCAGACTGAGCAGTGAGAAGCGTGGCAGCGGCGAGAACAGTCAGAGGAGCGAGGCGAACCAGATTTACCATAGGGTCGCAGATTAAATGGCGGGCGGCTTAGATGTAAACGGAGGTAGGAAGCGACTACGCGGTATACGGATCTGTTGATTGGCGCTAGTGCAGAGCTACTTCGCCATGCCGACAAGCATGAGCGGGCTGGGCGTGGCTCGGCAGCCGGAGTTGGAGGCGAAGGATTGCGTCGAGCCGTCAGCGAAGGTGACGGCATTCAGCGTGATGGAGTCGAGGAGAACGAAGCCCGGGAGATAAAGATCGCCTGAGACTGTGTTGTTATCGCCGGAAGCAAATTGGACGGTCAGTGTACGAGTCAGGAGCGGACGTGGAGATGAATCTGGATTCGGAACACGGTAGAGAAATTCGCCAGGGGAGTCATCGTCGTCGTGTTTTCGTTCACGTGCCTGAAGAAGAGTCGTTCCCTTATTTGGACCTGAGCCAAGAGCGGTGACGGATGCTGAAACGATGCGCTGATCCTGTGGATTGTGCAGTGTGAGGCTGGGGCTCATGAAGGGCTGCGAGGACGTTTTCTCATCCTTCTGAGCACGGAGGATGTGCAGGCGGCCACCCTGGCGAGCTTCCATGGCGATGGGGCAGCGGCTGACGGCATGTTCAAGCTCCGCCGCAGCGAGTTTTTGAGCTTCGGCGGTGAGTTTTTGATCGATTGGATTGCTGCTGGTGCCCAATCCTTCCATGCCTGCGACTCCGAAGCTCTGGTTCGCATTCTGGTGAGGCGGCGTGTACTGGGCGTGGAGGCTCGCGGCGTAGAGGAGTATGACAGGCAGGAACAAGGCCGGTTTCATCGCATGCCTCCTATGAGAAATGGCGGACAGGAACACCATACGCCGGGCGGCATGGGGACGCAACGATTAAGCGTGGTGGAGCGGGGCGTATGTTAGTGTTTCAGTACGGGCGTAGCTTTACGGTGCGGCCGGGCATCGAACGCATGTCTCAGCAGCCTGAAGTGACGACAATTTCCCCGGAACCAATGGCTCCTCCGATTATGGGACCGATCGTGGCGGACCCGGCCCGGCAGAAAGCTGCGGGAGGCACTCCGCAGAATCCCAATCATGGCCACGGCCCGCAGCGCATTCCGCACTGGCTGGAGCGCGCGGAGCTGTTTCTGCGTGTTCTGCTGCGGATGTATATCGGTATCGCCGTGGCGTACGTGCCATGGTCGCATCTGTTCTGGGATCAGAATCCACTGTTTACGCGGTTTCCCTCTCTGTCGGTGTATGCCGCGCATGGAGCGGTACGGGGCTTGATCTCAGGATTGGGATTACTGAATCTGTGGATTGCGTTCCGCGATGCAGTCCGGCACAGGGACGGATAAATGCAGGAACCAGGGAACCAGGGAACAGGAAACAAGGATCGCGGATCAGAAGTTGCCGCTGAGGCCGCACCGGCTCCGCTCGAAAGGGCGCCGCTGGCGTATGAGAACCCCGCTTTTTTGAACAGTGCGGACGGCCGGTTGATTCGCGTCATGGCGGAGTATTCCGAGCCGCTGGCGCGTTTCCGGCGGGAGCGGATTCAGGACACGGTGGTGTTTTTCGGGTCAGCGCGGTTCCGGGGGCTGGAAGAGGCCGAGGGCGCGCTGGAACTGCTGGAAAACAGCTATGCCGCAAAGACCGCATCGAGCGAGGAGCAGCCTGCGAGTCCGCAGGAGATTGCCTCTGGGACTGCTACAGATCTGCAACGCAAACGGGCGGTTGCTGCGGTGGAGATGGCTCGGTATTACGAAGACGCGCGGCGGCTGGCGTTTCTGCTGACAAACTGGACTAAGACGCTTTCCTCGCGCCGGAGCCGGTTTGTGGTGACCTCAGGCGGCGGACCGGGAATTATGGAGGCCGCGAACCGGGGGGCGCACGAGGCAGGCGGCAAGACGATCGGGCTGAATATCCGGCTGCCGTTTGAGCAGGCTCCAAATCCATACATCACGCCGGCTCTGAACTTTGAGTTTCACTACTTCTTTATGCGCAAGCTGTGGTTTGCATACTTGGCCAAGGCGCTGGTGGTCTTTCCTGGGGGGTTCGGAACACTGGACGAGATGTTCGAGATTCTGACCTTGGCGCAGACCCACAAGCTGGCCAAGAAGATCACGGTGCTCGTGTACGGCTCGGAGTATTGGAAGCGGGTGCTGAATATTGAGGCGCTGGTGAACTCGGGGGCGATTTCACCAGGGGATCTGGAGCTGTTTCAGTTCGTAGACACGCCGGAGCAGGCGTTTGACCTGTTGAAGCAGGGACTTACGGATAACCACCTGAAGCCGGAAGCCGCCGCCGCCGGAAAGCTGCCGGATACCCGCACATCAGAAACGGAATTGATGGCAGGTGTGAGCGTGGAAGAGTTTCTTGGGCCGGACATGGCGAAGACACAGAATTAGTCTAGAAAGCAGACAAAACAAAAACAGCCGGGGCAAGCCCGGCTGTTTTGTTTTTAGAGCATGAAAGCTACGCCTTGGCGGTGGCCAGAGCCTTGAGACGCGCGTTGAGGCGGCTCTTGTAGCGGGAGACGGTGTTCTTGTGGAAGACGCCCTTTTGAACACTCTTGTCGAGCGCGGAAACTGTCGCGCGGTACTGCTCCGCAGCGGCCTTGACTTCGCCCTTGGCGAGCGCCTCACGGAGAGCACGCAGGCTGGAGCGAACGCGGCTGCGGTTGGCGCGGTTCACCGCGGTCTTCTTTTCTGTCTGACGGGCGCGCTTGAGCGATGAAACGTGGTTTGCCATGAAATGAAATCCTTAAAAATCGCCTAGGCTCCCGTTACTGATTCAGGGTCCGCAGGTCGAAGAGATGATGCGGGATGAGAAAGCAGGAAATGCCGCATCCCTCGCAATTACTTAGTCTACTGGAAAGTCAAAAATCCGGCAACAGGAAACCAGAGTCGCAAGTCAGTGCTGAAAAGGGTGGGTTCCCAAGGAACTTTCACAGCGCCTATACGTTCTAAAGGAATAACAGCTATAACCAATTTGCTCGGGGAGCCGTATGCCTACAATCTTGTCTGACTTGAAGCTGATCTTTCGGCGTTTGCTTAAATCTCCGGGCTTTACGGCAACGGCCGTTCTCATGCTGGCCTTTGGCATTGGCGCCACGACTGCCATCTTTTCGATTGTGGATGGTGTGCTGCTGCGCCCGTTACCGTTTCCTGGATCTGACCGCCTGGTGACTCTGGGCGACCACGTGAACGGAACTGATTGGGGCCAGCATGACCCGGGCCCGGTCACAGCACGCGAAGTGAACACTTATATCCAGAATACCCACTCCTTTGAGAGCTTGGGCGGTTTTGGTTACACGGGCTATGAGCTGGCTGGGACAGGCAATCCAGTGCAGGTAAATGCTGCGCGGTTGACACCTTCGGTGTTTACCACCCTCGGAGTTGCACCGCTGATGGGCCGTGTCTTTACCGCACAGGAGGACGAGCAGAAGGAACAAGTCGCAGTCCTCAGCTATGCCACATGGAAGGATCGTTTCAGCGGAAACCCAAACATCCTGGGCACAAAAATTCTGCTCGATCGCAAGCCATATCTCATCATTGGCGTCATGCCGCGCAGCTTCGAGTTTCCACTGAATTCCGGTCGTCTCAATCGCACCGAGCTGTGGGTCCCCATGAGCTTTTCCGCGCAGGAACTTGCTCCCGAATCCGCTGCCAGCTGGAGTATGGGTATGGTCGGCCGTCTCAGGCCCGGTATCACCGTCGCTCAGGCAAAGGACGATGCTGGCCGCGTGGCGGCGCAGATCATGCGCACCTTCCCGCCCGATTTCGCCAACTTTCGCTTTACGCCCATCGTCTATCCGCTCCAGCAGATAACGGTGCTCGATACCAAGCCGCTTCTTCGCGTATTGTTTCTGGCTGTCGTAGTGGTGCTGCTGATTGCCTGCGCGAACCTCGCAGGGCTGTTGCTGGTGCGGGCGATTCGCAACCAGCGGGAGATCGCGGTGCGCCTGGCTATTGGGGCGTCTGCTTCTACGATTCTGAGGCAGATGATTCTTGAAAGCCTTGTTCTGAGCATAGTTGGAGGCCTGCTTGGTATCGGGCTTGCCGCGCTGGCGTTGGCTGTCGGTAAGAATTACCTGCCAGAGACGATGCCACTGATGAGTGCGATCACGCTCAACTGGGCCGTGGTAGGTTTTGCGCTTTTGCTTGCCGTGCTGACGGGATTTTTCTGCGGATTGGCGCCCGGCTTTGCTGCCCTTCGCACCAATGTCAACGAATCTCTGAAAGAAGGCGGGCGCAGCGGCTCCGTCAGCGGAAGCCATGCGCGGCTTCGTTCTGCGCTGGTGGTGATGGAAATTGCGATTGCGCTGGTGTTGCTGGCAGCCTCAGGCTTGCTGCTGCGCAGCTTCAGCAAGATGAGCGAAGTGGACCTGGGATTCCGGCCCAATCATGTGACCACGGCAGCTTATTCGCTTCCGCAGAAGCAATATCCCACACAAGCCCTGATCGATAATTTCAACAGCCGTCTGCTGCAGCAGTTGCAGCAACAACCAGGCGTAGAAGCCGTGGGGCTGACGAGCACGCTTCCCACCACAGGCGATGGCATAGAGTCGTTCGTCGCCGAAGGCTATGTGGACCCGCGCGGTCCCGACCAGATTGCCGCGTCGCCCTCACAGGTCATTGGAGATTACTTCAAGGCAATGGGAATTCGCCTCACTCGCGGGCGATATTTTACGGACTCGGATAACGCGGACAACCAGCTTGTGGTTATTGTGAACCACGAATTTGCCCAACGCTATTGGCCGAATCAAAACCCAATCGGCAAACGGATGCGGGTTGGCACACTGAAGACACCGACTGTATGGATGACTGTGGTTGGCGAGGTGGCCGATGCCAAGCTGACCAGGCCGGATGCCGATGCGTCGGAGCAGTTCTACCAGCCTGTGGCGCAGCTTGAAAAGGATGCCGGCACGACGGCCCAGCCCGGGGATCTGAACGGCAATGGCGGATATGTTGTTTTACGCTCGGCACTGCCTGCAGACCAGATGGAAAATATCCTGCGCACGGTCGTGCGGTCCATCGATCCACAACTGCCGCTGACGCAGGTGCAGACCATGGACGAGGTAGTGGCTCAGAGCGAGGCTCCGCGGCGCTTCAACACCATCATCATTTCGAGTTTTGCGTTGGCTGCGGTTCTGCTGGCGGTGCTGGGAATTTACAGCATTATTGCGTTTTCAGTGGCATCGCGGGTGCAGGAGATGGCGATTCGCATGGCGCTGGGTTCACAGCGATCGGATATCGTGCGTCTGGTTCTGTTCTCCGGGCTTAAGCTGGCTGTGATTGGGTGCGTGATTGGACTCGCGGCTGCTGCCGCTGCCTCGCGAATTCTCAGCACGTTTTTGTTTCAGGTGAGCGCATTCGATCCGCTGGTGATGGCTCTGACAGCGCTTGCGGTTTTTGCGTTGGCGCTTGTGGCTTCTGCGTTGCCAGCGCACAGAGCTGCTTCAGTCAATCCAAATGAGGCACTTCGCGGAGAGTGAGACGGAGCAGGATCGATCAGAGTTTGTCTGAGGTGCTTTGAGAGTTAGTTATTCTCAGAGAGAACCACAGGCCGTCTTCTCAAGTCCAATTCACCAAGAGGTTCCGTGCCGTTTACTCCTGCGCATGCTGTCGCAGCGCTTCCATTCCGAAAGACGCGGCTGAACTTGCCGGCGATGGTGGTGGGGTGTCTTTCGCCGGATTTCGAGTATTTTTTTCAGCTTGCCCCGCAGGGCAGCTTCGGGCATACCTGGCTAGGTGTTCTGGTGGCCGATCTGCCCGTGTCGCTGCTCGTTCTGTGGCTGTATCAGAGCTACCTGAAGGCTGGTCTATACGCGGTTGGGCCGGGGCTGTTTCCCTTCCGGGAGGAGGGACGGAAGGCCGAGCCGATTGCGCGCGGGGCGATGCAATGGGTGATCGTTGTGGTGTCGATTCTTCTGGGTGCGGCGACGCATATCGTGTGGGACGCTTTTACGCACAAGCACCTCTGGCCCTACGACCATATAGCGTTCCTTAGGACCCACTTTTCGGTGTTCCGCTGGCGCGTGGATATGTGTAACTTTCTGCAGACAGCCAGCTCGGTGGCAGGGATGGTGGTGCTTCTTGTGATGTGGACAAGATGGGCTGGAGCAGCGCGGCAGCCGGGTATGCCCACGGTAAGGCGGTTGGGCGCGGTTCTGGCTGCTATGGCGCTTCTGATTGCGGTTTTGCGCACGGTTGCCATGGCATATTTGTTCGGCAAACTGGTTCTCACGATTATCGGCGTTGTTACGTTCCTTACGACGTTGCTGCTGCTTGTGGGTCTGACTGGCGCGTGGCGGAGATGGATGCCGGAATAAGCAACTGCTCGCGGCCTAGCTTTGAGTGATTACAGTTCAATTTCCCTTTGCGGCGTCTCCTGCAGTCAGCACTACCTGTTGCTGGGTGGCGGCGGCCACCTTCTGATAGAAATCGCGGAGCTGGCCGTACTCGCCGGGATCGAGGATGGTGAAGGCGCGCGTCAGGGCAGTGCCAATGTTCAGGCCGTTGTCGGACTGCGCGGGCTTAAAGACATATACGGCGTGGTTGGGCCACGGGATGTTGGCTGCGGCAGGTGCGGCTTCCACCGTATAGCCGGCCGGCAGGTGGTAAAGAACTCCGTCCTTGACCTGCGCGGCGTATTCCATGTCGACGGGCAACTGGCGATTGGCTTCCGAGGTGAAATTTCGGGTTTCGCCGTTGGTGAAGAACGCGGCGGGGAGCAGGATGCGCTTGCCGGCGACGGAGCCCGGCGTGCCGGTAACGGAAGCTTCGGCGGTCAGGCCTGCGGCGGTGTTGTCGAGATTCGAGAAGCTGACAAGGTGAGCTTGAGTTCCGGCGGGCACCTGAGTCTGGAGCCAGCGGTCGAAGTCATTATGCACAGCAGGGTCGTCCACCCGGAGGGCGAGCTGGCGCCAATGAAGAGCCTGCTGACCGATGAAGGTGAAGTTGAGCTTGCCGGTGACGGAGCCATCCTGCGCGATGGTCAGGGTAGCGCGGCGGGTAAGAGTGTTCGCTGCGTAGGGGAGCAGTGGAGTAATGCCGGATCCGGCTCCCGATGAGGTCTGGCGAATGCCGCCCGCGCCCGAATGCCGCCAGGAGACCAGGCCGAAGGGGCACATCTTCTCTGCCGGGTCGAGGACGACTTCTTTGCCGCCGACCTCAAGGATGATGACAAGTGAATCGAGCTGATTGGCCTCAAGGTAATTGGGGTTGAAGGTGTTGTACCTCCGGTCAACTACCTTCATGGGATAGGCGTTGAGGCCGGCAGCCCGCAGCAGTGCGAGATAGAGCAGGGCAATGTCCTGTCCTGAGCCGGACTTCTGATTCCAGGTGTCGTCAGCGCGCTTGGCAACTCGGAAGCCCCGGGCCTTGAGCTCTGCCCTTCCTTTGGCACGGGAAAAGTCAGTGTTGTCGAGCGCCTGAATAGCTGAATAAAGCTTTTTGGCTTTGTCGAGATCGGAGTCAGAAGGAGAGACGATGCCGGCTGCTGCGCTCTTAATGGCATTCGATGTGTCTGCAAAGCGGTTCACATCGCCCAGAAGGTATCTGGCCTGCTGCGCCCAGTAAACATCCGCGGTATTGCCGGCCGTGAAGTAAAAACGGACCTCATATCTGTGGCTCTCGATGGGAGGCATCCAGGCTTCGTTCGGCAGTGGCGGGATGTCGGAAAGATCGAGGTCAAAGCGTTTGGCGATGGAGGGCTGCAGGGTTTTACCCGCGGGAAGATGCGTATACCAGGAGAGGTTGTAGAGCATCTGGCCGTGTTCGTCCATAATGCCGAAGCCGCCGACCCCCGCAGCACTGTCCAGCACGCCAGGGCAGGGAGCGAAGGAATAATGGGCCTTGCGCACCGGATAATTTCCCTGGATCTCCCAGACAGGGTTGGAGCACATCCCCCCGCTGCCGGTACCGCTTTTGGCGGCATAGCGGAGCTGGTAATAGTACTCGATGATGGAGCCGGTTTCGACGGAAGGAAGATTGAAGACCACCTCGTGGATTTCGATTTCGCCCTGCTTGGCACGCATGAGGTCGGCGGGTTTAACGGCGAGGTCCGTGATAGAGCCGTCCGGGTGGATCGTGCGGCCCTGGATGGCGGCGACCTCCATGCCTCCGCGAAGGTAGCCGAGGCTGACGGTAGCCATCTCCTTGGCAGAATCCTTGAGGATCTTAATGCGCTTGTATGTGCTGGTGTAGTGGACGATGTCGTCCGTTTTTTCTTCCATGTTGAGGATAACGGCAGCCGCGTCAGGGTATTGCGGGTCAGCAGTCATCTTGAGCTCTTGATCGGTAGGTTTTTGGAACTGTGCGTGAAGGCTGGCGAAGGAGGCAAGGAAAACCAAGGCAACGAGAGAACACAGAAAACGAGTCGAACGCATGAACAAAGTCCTTTGAAGGTTCCTTTATCTGGATGGCGAGCAGTGTAGCGCACGGGGAGTGCGGGTGGGGAGTGAAAACTTTAGAGATTTTTGCAATGAAGTAAACAGCCGCCGAGGGAACCTTTGGAGTCACTTTTTCATCAAAAAATAGCTAGAGTGTGCATTGACGGATTGTTCCGGCGGCGCTACTCTCAGCGCAGATAACGTTTGGTCACTTACGCCAACCCGCGGTTCGGCACTTCAGTCAGGAAGAGCATCGGCTCAGGTCTGAATTGCGCGGACCGATTTCCGCTCCATCCCACGAAAAAATCTTGCATTGTTCTGTCGTCCGTATGCCGGTCCACGCCTTTCGGCATTGGGCTGGTCCTGTTCCCCATCTCTGCCGATAGGTCCCGCAAGGGATTTGCGGCGTGGTGCGGCATAAGCCGCGCGCTGACTCACAACCTCGGAGGCCACAGAAACCATTGAAGATTGCACTGGAAATCACGCCTAACCTTGAGCCCCTGTTCGGGACTCGCGATGAAAACCTGAGGCTGATGGAAGACAAGCTGGCTGTGCGGATCGATCTGCGATCCGACGCTGTGCAGGTGCAGGGCCCGGAAGAAAGCGTGATGCGAGTCCGGGGCATCTTTGAGGATTTTGAGGCGCTGCGAAAGCAGGGGATTCATCCACACAATGGTGAGCTAAACGGAATGCTACGGTTGGTGACCGCGGATCCTTCCGTGACGTTGAAATCGCTGGCTGACAGCGGCAAGCAGCGCTCCGCGGGCGTGAAGCGGACGGTGCAGCCAAGGTCAATCAATCAGCGCAAGTATGTCGAAGCGATTGAAGCCAACGACATGACCTTTGGCGTAGGGCCGGCGGGCACGGGTAAGACATACCTTGCCGTGGCCATGGCTGTGGCGGCAATGAATGCAAAGAAGGTGAGCCGGATTGTGCTGGTGAGGCCGGCGGTGGAGGCCGGCGAGAAACTGGGTTTTCTGCCTGGAAGCCTTCAGGAGAAGGTAGACCCGTATCTACGGCCGCTCTACGACGCGCTGTACGATCTGCTGGAGCCGGAGCGCGTGGATAAGATGCTCGAAAAGAACGTGATTGAGGTGGCTCCGCTGGCATTTATGCGCGGGCGCACGCTGAATGACGCCTTCATCATCATGGACGAGGCGCAGAACACCACGATCGAGCAGATGAAGATGTTTCTGACGCGCCTTGGGAACAGCTCGAAGGCCGTGATTACAGGAGACATTACGCAGATCGACCTGCCGAACCCGCGCAAAAGCGGGCTGGTGGATGCGATTAATGTCCTGGACGGCGTGGAAGGGATTGCCTTCTGTCACTTCGAAGATGGCGATGTGGTGCGGCACGCGCTGGTGCAGCGAATTGTGCGTGCCTACGATGTAGCCAAGCCGCAACAGCAGGAGCTTCCACTTGCGATTGGCGAGGCCCTGGATGTGGAGGGCCGGACGATTCGGCCACCCGCGGTCCGGAAGCCGCAGTAAGCTTCTAATATGCGTAGAATGAGTGTGAGCCGGGCCGTCCGCACTGGACGGTCCGGTCAGCGATGATCCTCTTCGATACAGAACTGTCTTCGGACTCGGTACCCGATCGACAATCGGCAACAGCTTCGCGGGCGGAGCGCGTGCCTTCGGCGCGGACGCTGAGCCGCTTCTTGAGCGAGGCTATCGCAGCGGTACGCCTGCGCGGACAGGTGACTGTGTTGCTGACCTCGGATTCTGCGATCCGGCGGTTGAACCGGCAGTTTCGCGGAAAAAATAAGGCGACGGATGTGCTGTCATTTCCAGCGCTTGAGATGGTAGAAGGCGTAGCCGGCGATCTGGCGATCAGCGTAGAAACGGCGCGAATGCAGGCGCACGACCAAGGGCATGCGCTTGGAACCGAGATCAAGGTGCTGATGTTGCACGGGTTATTGCATCTGGCGGGATACGACCACGAGAAGGACCATGGCGAGATGGCGCGGCGGGAGCGGTTGCTGCGCGGGCGGCTGGGTCTGCCGCAGGGGTTGATTGAGAGGGCAGGGACAAGGGACAAGGGACAAGGGAAGAGAAAAGCAACGCTTGCGGCTCCCGCTGCTTCTGGAGCGAAACGATGAGTGTGCTGGCGATTGTGCTGGTGGCAATTCTGGCGCTGGTAGTGGCGCTTGCGTCGTACATTGTTCGCATCTATGCGGAGTACGGCAAGATTCTGTCGCGCGAGGTGGAGGAGAATCTTGACTCGTGGGAGGAGACGGTTGAGCCTCAGTTAGGGCTGGGCCGCGATCATGCGGAACTTTGCGCGTCGCTGGCGCAACTGCTGGCACTGGGGCTGATTGCGCTGGAGTTTGGCGCGGTTCTATTTGACCGCGACTCGCATATGGGCAGGCCAACAGCGGCGGAGATTGTGCAGGCCGTGCTGGGGGTGGTGCTGGTAGCGGTCTTCTGCGGGCAGGTATTTCCGTGGCTGCTGTTTGAGCGGACGCGCGGCAAATGGGTGAAATGGGCGATCTGGCCGATACGGCTGCTGCTGTGGAGCATGACGCCGATCAGCGTGCTGGTGCGGTTCTTCTATTCGCTTGTGGCCCTGTCTGAAGAGCCGGTGAGCCTGGAGGATGAATCCAGCGGCGATGTCGAGGCGCTCCTGGAAGCAGGCGAGGAAGAGGGAATTTTAGAAGAGACGGATCGCGAGCTGGTGCGTTCCGCGGTGGAGTTTGGCGACACGCTTGTGCGCGAGATCATGACGCCAAGGCCAAAGATTTTTGCGGTTCCGGCAACGCTCACGCTGGAACAGTTTCTGATGCAGCTCAAGGAAAAGAACTTTTCGCGCGTGCCGGTCTATGCAGGATCGCTGGACAACATTACGGGCATCGCGTTTGCACATGATCTGCTGCAGATTGCCGATGTGGAAGCGCGGACGCAGACCGTCGAGTCAATACAGCGGCCTGCGGCGTTTGTGCCAGAGACCAAACGCGGGTATGAGCTTTTGCGCGAGATGCAGCGTGAAAAGCAGCATATGCGGATTGTGATTGACGAATACGGCGGCGTGGCCGGACTGGTGACGATCGAAGACCTGCTGGAGCAGATCGTTGGCGACATCCGCGACGAGCATGAGGAAGAGACGCCGGTGGAGGATCCGCAACGGGAACGCGATGGCGCATGGATTGTTCCGGGCGGCTTTGCTGCGGGCGAACTGGGAGATTTGTTCAATACGCCTGTGGAGATAGACGGAGATTACGAGGCCACAACGGTGGGCGGCCTTGTGAGCGAGATAGAGGGGCGGATTCCGCTGCCTGGTGAGGTGGTTCTGCTGGAGTCGGCAGGATTGCGGATCGAGGTGATCTCTTCAACTGATCGGAGGGTGGAGCGAGTAAGGGTGTTTCCGCCGGCTGGCAGCGGGTCCGCATTGGATCAAGACGCAACTCAGGCTTAATCCTGTAAGACATACGATAATTTCCCAATGCTAGAGAAGATTGTTATAGATTGTTCAGTTGCTTTCGCCGCCTCCACCTAGTTAACTGGATAGAGCAAGCCTTCAGGGACCGAATATGGCATTTGAGCTGGCGATCGTAGTGCCGACGCTGAATGAAAGCGAAAATATTGCTTGCCTGGTCGATCGTCTTGAAGTAGCGCTGGCGGGCATTCACTATGAGGTGATCGTTGTAGACGACGATTCACAAGATCAAACGGCGGCGGTTGTGCGGCGTCTGGCCCTGAGCCGTGAAAATTTGCGCGTTCTGCAGCGAATCGGACGCCGCGGACTTTCTTCGGCCTGCACAGAGGGCATTCTGGCATCCAGCGCGCCAGTTGTCGCAGTAGTAATAGATGCTGATATGCAGCATGACGAGCTGGTGCTGCCGAAGATGCTGTACCAGCTTCGCGAGCAGAAACTCGACCTGGTGGTTGGTTCGCGCAATATTGCAGGCGGAGGGATGGCTGAGTTTGCGAAGGGCCGCGTATGGTTGAGTCATCTTGGAAGGCTGCTCAGCAGGATCTGCGCTGCGCACCAGTTGAGCGATCCGATGAGCGGATTTTTCATGATCCGCTTTGAGGTCTTCGAAAAGATTGCCCAAAGGTTGTCGGGAGTGGGATTCAAAATTCTTCTCGATATCGTTTCGTCTGCCGGGCCGCACTTGCGCATCGGTGAAGTGCCGTATCAGTTCCGCAATCGCACGCATGGAGAGAGCAAACTCGGCTACATGGTGGGCCTTGAGTATCTTTACCTGCTCTTCGACAAGCGCTGGGGTAGATGGCAGGTGCGCAAGAACAGCGCCAGCTGAGGTCTGCGCTTCTGGTTCCGATCTACTTTTCCGGGCCGGCTTTGATGGAATGCCGTACACTCGGGCAGGAGCATAGAAGCCTTTGCGATCTGGATTTGTTGCGATTCTGGGCCGGCCGAATGCCGGAAAAAGTACGCTGCTGAATGCGCTGACCGGCGAAAAGGTCGCCATCGTGACCGCTAAACCGCAGACCACGCGTAATCGCATTTTGGGCGTGGTGGAGGTGGCTGCGCGGAAGAAGGTGCATGCGGCGGCGCAGATTGTTTTTGTGGATACGCCGGGAGTACATAAGCCGGGCTCGCAGCTGGATCGGCGCATGCTGCAGGAGGTTTACGAGGCGCTTGAGACGCGCGACCTGGTTCTGGTGCTGATGGATGCGAGCAGGCGAGTCGGATTGGAGCCTGAGGAAAACAAGGACAAGGGACAAGGGACAAGGGACAGCGCATGGGCGAGTGAGAATGAGTTTTTGTTTTCCTTGGTGAAAAAGCTGGATTGCCCGGTGTTTCTGGTCCTGACGAAGATTGACCTGGTAGCGAAAGACAAGCTTTTGCCGATGATTGAGGCGCTGACGAAGCAGCACAACTTTGCTGAGGTGATTCCGATCAGCGCGCGGAAGCAGGACAACCTCGATCTGCTGCTGCGGAAGATTGTGAATGTGCTGCCTGAAGGCGAGCGCTACTTTCCGAAGGACCAGTACACGGACCAGCCGCAACGATTTATGGTGGCGGAGTTGATTCGCGAGCGGATTCTGGTGGAGACGGGCGAAGAAGTTCCGTATGCCGCGGCGGTTGTGATTGAGCAATATGAAGAACCGGAGCCTGTTACGCCGCCGAAGAAGAAAGGCGCTCCTGTGAAACTGCCGCTGACGCGGATTGCCGCTGCGATTTACTGTGAGCGCGACGGGCAGAAGGCGATTCTCATTGGCAAGGGCGGCGCGAAGCTGAAAGAGATCGGCACGGGAGCGCGCAAGCAGATCGAGTCGCTGTTGGGAACACGGGTGTATCTGGAGCTGCGCGTTATTGTGGAGAAGGATTGGCGGGAATCGAAGAGCTTTATCGAGTCGCTGGATTGGCGCAATCAGCTGGAGCGGATTGCTGAGAAGCAGTCTGGCGATCATCCTAACAAGGAAGATCACTAAAGACTTGTGAAACGCCTTGAGACGTTTGTGATTGTGGGTTTTATTTTTGGAGCGTTCGTCCCAATTTTCTGGCTCGCATTGAGTTTTCTATTGTTCAATGCGCCGGAGGGTAATTTCGCTACAGCCTATTGGAACGTTGTGCATATTACCTGCCGGTGTTGGGATTCGATAGGACGCACTCCTCTTGTTTGGGTCATGCTTGTGAACGCTTGTATGTACTCGTTCCTGTTTGCAATTGCCTGCGCTGTTCCAATTTACGTGCGTAAATTTCAGGCGCCGCAGACGGCGCCGCGGCCGCTGGCTTTTACCTGATACATACGCGCATCGGCTGTGGCAATGACTTCATGCATGGTGGTTCCATCTGCGGGTGCGGTGGAGACGCCAACACTGGCCTGCACGCGGAGTTCGATTCCGTTCGACATTCGGAAGCGAGTATCCATGAGCGCCTTGTTCAACACGGTCATGTGCGCCAATGCTGCCTCCGGACCTGCCTCCGGCAGGAGAATGGCGAACTCATCACCGCCGTAGCGGAAGCAGAGGTCGCTCGAGCGGCTCAGTTCGCGCAGGCGATTGCCGGCGCGGGAGAGCAGTTCGCTGCCGATGAGGTGTCCGTGTTCATCGTTGACGAGCTTGAAGCGGTCGAGATCGAGAAAGGCAAGGCTGAGCGGCAGTGCGGATCGGCGGCTGGCATTGAGCTCACGGCCGAGTGCGTCATAGAGGTGGCGTACGTTGTAGAGGCCGGTGGTGTCGTCCGTGATGGTGAGCTGCTGGATGCGCGCGTGGACGTTGGCATTCTCGATGGCGATGGCGGCGTGGTCGGCGAGGATATGCAGGAAGGCGATGGTGTAGTCATCCATCTGCCCGGCGCGCGGATTGAGAATCTCAATCACTCCGAGCGTGCCGGTGCGTCCCTTGAGCGGCAGTGCGATGACAGAGCGTACGCGGCGGGTTTTGCCGGCGCGGAGCGGCACGGTGTCCGCGGCTTTGAGGCGCGGGTCGCTTTCGGTTTCCGGGATGATGAGCGTTTCTCCGTGTTGCGCAACCCAGCCGGCTACGCCCTCGCCGACTTTGACGCGCAGGTCGCGCAGTGCGGATTCCTCGCCGCCGGCTGCGATGGCGTAATACAGCTCGCCGCGCACGTCGTCCAGCATAAGAAGCGTCCATAGCTCAGCCTGAATCTGCCGCTCCATGTGATCGAGGATGGTGCGCAGAATTGTTTGCAGGTCGAGGCTCGATGTGAGCGAGCGCGCCAGGCGGTGGAAGACGAGGAGATCGTCGAGCGGGATGCGCTGTTCTGTTGCGTTTGCCATTTGCAAAACAACCCAATCCTGGGAAGTGCTAATTACAAGGGGAGTCTACGAATCGTATCTCATGGGCGGGCATACGAGTGCAAGGAATTTATAAAGACAGCTATCCGCCGATATGGACCATGGAGCGCGAGGGCTTGAGGAACTCCGGCTCGCCGATGTGATGGCGGGCTTCTTTGGCCTGAACGGTATGCACGATGTATTGTTGCAGCTCTGCGTCCGTTGCGCCGGCTCTCATGCGTCCGTAGAGGTCGTGGTCAATCTGCGAGAAGAGACAGGTGCGGATTTTGCCATCGGATGTGAGGCGGATGCGGCTGCAGGCTCCGCAGAATGCATTTGTGACCGGCGCGATGATGCCGAACTCGCCTTCACCGTCTGCGAATCCGTAACGGCGGGCTGTTTCGCTGGTGTCATGGCGGGGCAGTTCGATGATTGGCAGCGCGCGTCGGATGCGGTCGAGGATTTCGCGCTGGCCTACGACGATCTCCGGCGACCAGAGACGGTCTTCTTCAAGCGGCATGAATTCAATGAAGCGGACGATGACTTTCTCTGAGCGGGCGAAGTGGGCGAAGGCTTCGATCTGGTTGTCGTTGAAGCCGCGGAGCAGGACGCAGTTGATTTTGACAGGGCCGAGGTCAGCCTGTTTTGTCGCGCGGATGCCGCGCAGGACGGCGTTGTAGCTGCCGGGCACGCGGGTGATGCGCTCGAAGACGATTTCCTCGACGGCGTCCATGCTGACGGTAATGCGCGCGAGGCCGGCGTCTTTGAGCGGTTGGGCCAGGCCTTCGAGAAGATGGCCGTTGGTGGTGAGCGCGAGGTCCAGCTTTTCGCCGCTCAGGGTGCGGAGTGTAGAGAGTTCGCGGATCAGATCGAGCAGGCCGCGGCGCAGAAGCGGTTCACCGCCGGTGAGGCGCACCTTAGTGATGCCGAGTGAGACGAAGAGACGGATGAGGCGGAGATATTCTTCGATACCAAGTTCTGGGAACTGCGCTCCGTCATTGCCGGTGCGGCAGTAGATGCACTTGTAGTTGCAGCGGTCTGTGATGGAGACGCGTAGGTCGTGGATGATGCGGCCGTGACTGTCTGTCAGTATGTCCGCTTGATTGGAAGCTACGGGAATGGAAACAGCAACGGCCATACGTTTTAATAGGCTATACCAGCCTATTAAAACGTATGGCCGCTAGTAGAGGCTGCAAATGCTAATCAAGGCGCGGCGTTCCCTTGCGGAGAGCCATGCCGGTGATGCCGAAGGTGACCACAATCGTGATGGCGACGGCGAAATAGTAAGCCATGGGATGCGCCCAGCCCGGCGAGTAGCTGAGATCCTGGCCGACCCAGAGCAGAAGCACTGTGGCGATGACGGAAAACTGTCCAGCGATCACCAAAAGGGTGTGACCCAGCTCGCGGCGCTTGTCCAGGGCTTCGACCTGGTCGGGGGTCAGGTTGCGCTCTTCGGGGGGCAGCAGGGAATTGGCCATTTGTATCTCTCCAGAACTGGTGCTTACAGTTTCGATTCAATCATATGACGGTGCGAGTGCGCTACTTCGAAGTGCGTCCGTCTGGATTTCCATTCCCATAGGGCCTGCAAAGCTGGAAGGAAGGCCCATGTTGCGCCGTTGTGCTCATTTTGTACCATTATGCGATATGGTGATGAGCTGGAAAATGTCCTATAACTGCTATTGAATGAGCAATTTGAATAGATCTATGTTGTTGGGAGTTCCTTCATTGCAGGGGAGGGGGGGTGTGTGTGCTCTTTTTCTTCACTAAGATCCGGACTGGGAAAGACTGGCTTGTATCAAGCAGAGGAGCTATTTTTCTACCTGTTATGAGGATGGCATAAATGGGTGTAATTTTATGCAAACTTTCTGGGGGAGATGCAGGATACGAAAGGACACTGGACTTTGGTAATGAGGAATGAGGCATCAAGGGGACTGGAAAGTAAAAGCAGGTCCTTCGACTCACCACCCCCAGACTGAAGAAAAGGTCTGGGGGCCCGTTCGCTCACGATGACACTTCGTTGGCGGTAAGTGTGGGAGGGAGTGCTATTCCATTCATGGCGCAAAAAACGCGCCATGAATGGGGCACCCCGAGGATTGTGGTGGGGCAGATGGCGTCGTTTAGTCCTGGAGGAAGGCGAGCGTTTGCAGACCGGCGATGTCGAAGGGTTTGCGGCAGCGGACGTTGAGGCAGGAGAGCTTGTCGTCGCGGCGGACCATGTAGGATTGGGCCTTTGCGAAGCGGGCGCGGTCGCGCTCATCGGCGTTGCGGGGAAGCTGGGCGCGCTTGCGGCGTACGATCCACGTGACTTTGTACTCGGCGGCCTGGCCGCACTTGGGGCAGGTAAGGTTGTGGGTGCGCTGCTCGGTGGATTCTGTAAAAAATTCGCGCTCTTCCATGGTGACTGCTCCGGGTGGGCTTCTCACCGAAGCCAACCTCATACATACTCGTTCCTGAGGGTTGGTGAGAGCAAGAGACTGGCGCTGTCGCACCGGGACTGAGGGACTGAGGGACTGAGGGACTGAGGGACTGAGGGACTGAGGGACTGAGGGACTGAGGGACTGAGGGACTGAGGCCGGGATGCGAATTACATAGGTGGGGATGATTGGATGGCTAAGAAAAAGAAAGATGTGTTTTCGGCGGCTAAGGCGGTGAAGGCGAATGCGCGGGAGCGCGTGGGTCAGCCGAAGGCGGCGCGCGTGGTGGATGACACGCCGCGGACCGGGCGCCAGACGAAGCACAAGCCGAAGTTGGAGCAGGTGATTGAGCAGTCGGAATAAGGTACAGTGCGAGTGAGAGGGACTTCATGGCAAAGGCAGTAGGCATTGGCGGGGTGTTTTTGAAGGCGCGCGATCCGAAGGCGCTGTCGACGTGGTATGCGGAGCATCTTGGGATTGTGCCGCAACACGGCATGCTAATCTTTGAAGGGCCGGAGGCGGCGGGTACGACGGTCTTTACGCATTTTCCTGCGGATACGAAGCACTTTGGTGAGGGAGATCAACCGGCGATGGTGAACTTTCGCGTGGACGATCTGGATGCTCTGCTGGCGCAACTGGAAGCGGCAGGGGTGAAGATCGACCCGAAGCGGGATGATGCTGGTTTCGGCAAGTTTGCCTGGATATGGGATGGCGAGGGAAACCGGGTGGAGCTTTGGGAAGAGGCGAAAGAGTAGGGAACAGGGATTAGGGACAAGGGACAAGGGGCAGCAAAGGCAGGCCCCTCGCTTCCACCCCAGCAAGCAAAGATCGCTTGCCGAGGATCTTGCTCCTGTGCCTGGAGAACGGCTAACCACCCCACGGACGAAGACTTGTCCGTGGGGACTCCGGTCCGCCAGAAAAATGACTACGGTGGGATGACGGGTTGGCTTTTGTGCTATCCCACCCTAGCGCCAAAAACAAAGACGGCGCGAGGGTGGGGCACCCGGCGGTTGAGGCTTGTCAACCAGTTCTATTTGTCCTGTCAGTTCTGTCAGTTCAGTGCGATACACGCGCGGAGTACAAGAGAGTTGCGCCGATGGCCATTCGAGCCGTGGCGTACCGGGCGTGTTTTGCCGGAACGAGAGGATGCTGGTGATGACGAAGCGGTTTTTGAGGGGCGTGCAGACGGGTGGGATTGGCTTGATGCTGGCCGTGCTGATGTGCGTGGCATTCTGCGGGATGGGGGTTGGGCAGGATGTGAAGACCAACTCCATGCCGGGAACGGATTTTACGAAATTTCACACCTATAAATGGGTTGTTGTTGAGGGAGCGAAGTATCCAAACCAGATTGTGGATACGCAGATCAAGAATGCGATTGATCCGCAACTGACGGCGAAGGGGCTGACGAAGACGGATGCCACGACGGCCGATCTCTACGTGTGCTACCAGGTGTCTGTGCAGCAGCAACAGCAATGGAACGCGTATGGAATGGGCGGCGGGATTCGCTGGGGCGGCGGAATGGTGACGGCGGACAGCACGACGATCAAGACGGGAACGCTGGTGCTGGATATGTACGACCCTACGCAGAAGAAGCTGGTATGGACGGGGAGTGCGACCAAGACGCTGAACCCGAGCAATGACCAGGATAAGAATCAGAAGAATCTGAATAAAGCGATGCAGAAGCTTCTGAAGGACTATCCGCCGAAGGCTAAGAGCTAGAAGCTTCGTCGAGGCTGCGGGAGACGAGCCAGTCGGCCAGTTCGATGTGGCCGCGCTCGCGGGCGAAGTCGGCGGGAGTCTTGTTCTGATCGCTGCGCAGGTGGGCGTGCGCGCCGTGGCCGAGAAGAAGCTGGGCAAGGTCGCGGCGATTGGCCGTAGCTGCGGAGAAGATGGGCGAAAATCCGCCTGTCTGAAGGGCGTCAGGGTCTGCGCCTGCGGCTAATAAAAGCTGGATGGATTCGGCGTTGCGGCTGAGGGCGAGCGCGGCGTGCAGGGGTTGGTTGGCCTGTGGGTTTTTGGAGACGGCATCGACCTTTGCGCCGTGCTGAAGCAGGAGCTGGACTGCTTTCGGCGTGGCGAAGGCTGCGGCGAGATGGAGCGGTGTCCAGCCATCAGTGGAGTAATTATTCACTGTCTGGGGATCGGCGATGAGGATTTCCGTAAGGCGCGCGGTGTTGCCTGTGGCTGCGGCTTCAAAGATGTCGAGATCCACGTGCTGATGGATGAGCTCGGCGAGGATGAAGTCGCGGGCGAGAGCCTGGCCGGTGTAAATAGACCACATGAGCGCTGAGACTCCGTTAGAATCTCGGAGGCGAGCGAGCGAAGGGTCATTCTGTACGACGTCCGCAAGTTCTGCCGTGGCTCCGGACTGAATCAATTTGAAAAATGTCTGACTCATGGTTGTGTGCCTTTTCTGGAGTTTAGCCGATTCAGGATACGGCGGAAGAGGCCGAAGATGCGGCGCGAGTCGAGCGGCGCCAGGTTGAGGCGACGGAGCAGGACGCGCAGGTCATGGCGGTTGGTTTCGTGCATGGACTTGGGTGAGTAGCGCGCCGCGAGCATGGTTTCTTCGATGAGGTTGGCGAGGCGGTCGAGGTTAGCTGAGTCGGCGGCAAGGTGGGTGGCGGGGGGCTGTTGGATGGGTTCGGCGGCGGTGCGGGTGCCGATGCAGGCCAGTTCGTAGAGGCAGACGGCGGCGGCCTGGCCCAGGTTCATGGAGGGTTGGCGCGAGTCGGTAGGGATTTCGACGAGGGCGTGGCAGTATGAGAGCTCGTCGCGCGAGAGACCGCGCTTTTCTGAGCCGAAGAGGATGGCGATGCGACCATTGCGGTCGAGCTCCTGCTGGATGAGCGGGCTTAGCTGCGGGAGTTGGATGATGGATTGATCGGGCTTGCGGTAGTGGAGTGAGCCGGTGCCGAGGATGAGGGTATTTGGGGCGATGCATTCGGCCAGGGACTCCGTGCTCGTTGCGTTTCGGAGAAGTTCAGGTGCTCCGACGGCTGATCGGGCTTCGCGCCAGTTGGGATCGTGGGCGGAGACGACGGAGAGATTCGCGAAGCCGAAGTTGGCCATGGCGCGGGCTACTGCACCGATGTTGAGCGGGTTGCGCGGGGCGACGAGGACGATGCGGATGCGGTCGCGTTGGGCGGGAGTGAGCAAGAGTTCATTGTAGAGCGAAGGATTGTTGGCGAGGTCGAATCAAGACGCTGTTATTCTTGTGTCCTTATGTTCGACATTCTGCTGAACGCGGCGAAGCTTGCTTTATCGGAGGACGGGAGGAAGAGTGTTTCAGCGATTGTGGATTTCATCAAGCGATCGCCGGAATGGCAGAAGAATATCTGTGTGCTGGAGGCGAAGATTGAGCAATCGCACCAGGAGCACGCCGCGCTGCTGGCGGGGCTGACGGCGACGAAGCTTGAGAGCATGGGTTATACGGGGGAAGGCATTCACGCGTTTCAAACGGCGTACATGGAATTGGTCCGCAATGCGTTTGAGCATGGATGCAGTTCGGGGCAGGCGATCCGTGTGACGATTGAGGTGTCGCATGTGTATGTTTCCGTAACGGTGGAGAATGCGCGGGAACATCGTTTTGAGGCTGCTTTAGAACTGGCTTTGCGGCAGACGGCTTTGAGCGGCGATCCCAAGAGTTCGCGTGGACGCGGGCTGGTTCTGGCGAGTGATCTGGCGGATGATTTTCAGCCGGTGGCTCCGCGCGGCGTGAAGGCTGTTTTCTACAAAGACCGGGTGGTGGTGGAAAGCTCACATTTTTCCGAGCGGGCGCTGATCACGGTTCGGGTGGATGGCGGGAAATATAATCCGTCTCTTAACCGGCGCGTGAATGCTGCATTGTCGAAAGCCTTGAAAGAGGCGGATACGATACTGGATATCAGCGCGTTTCGTGAGTCGCTGACTTTGGCGACGGGAGATGTGATCGCGCTGGATATTGTTGCGAAAGGAATTGGGCGCGGGCTGGTTGTGATGATTGATTCTGGTGCGATGAATACTGCGGCGTTTCTTCGGGATGCAGGTCTTTTGATTGCAACATCGTGGCCGGAGGCTCTGAAGAAGCTGGAAGAGCGTGTGTGAAGATGAATGGCTGAATCGGAGCACGAGGAGAAGGATGGACACTCGTTGCTCGATTTGAGGTTGGTATGGCAATCAAGGCTGAACCGCTAAGGGAAGAAGCAGAGGCACTGTGTGAGACGGCGCGGTGGTGCGCGGCGCGGGGATGGGTTCCGGCGACGAGCGGGAACTTCAGCGTGCGGGATGCGCATGCTGGGCAGTTTCTGATTTCGCGGAGCGGGCTGGATAAAGGGCAGATGACGGTTGCCGATCTGCTGGTGCTGGATGTAGCCGGGCACGTGGTGCGCGGGCCAGCTTCGAGTGAGATTGCCAAGCCTTCTGCGGAGACGGCGCTGCATGTGGTGATTTATCGCGACCGGCCAGAGGCGAAGGCGATTCTGCATGTCCATACGATCTGGAATACGCTGATCGGGACGCGGTTTGCGGGCTCGGGGCAGTTCCGGATTACCGGCTATGAGCTGCTGAAGGCGCTGGACGGCGTGGCAACCCATGAGCATCGTGAGGTGGTTCCCGTGTTGGCGAATTCTCAGGAGTACGGAGGGCTTTCGGTGAAGCTGGCGGAGGCTTTGAAGGAGAATGCGGGCGCGCATGGTGTTTTGCTGAGCGGGCATGGGCTGTATACGTGGGGTAAGTCAGTTGAGGATGCGCGGCGGCACCTGGAGGCGCTGGAATTTTTGTTTGAGGTAGAGGGCCGGCGGATTTTTGGGAGCTGAGCTTTGAGTTATCTCACCCTGGCCGCAAAAACAAAAGCGCGGCGAGGATGGGCGCTCTAAGTTTTTGAGAGGGATGTTATGGCGGTTCTTCGTTTTCCGGATACGAACGTGATGTTTGAGGGCGAGGCTGCGATTCGGGCAGAGCTTGGGGGGCTGGGCATTGATTATGAGCGCTGGAACCTGGATCGCGTGCCGGCGGACAGCTCCGCTGAGCTTGTTTTGGACGCGTATCGCGATGAGATTGACGAGATGAAGCGGCGCGGCGGGTATGTGACGGCGGATGTGATTGATGTGACTCCGGAGACGCGGAACCTGGACGCGATGCTGGCGCGGTTTGATAAGGAACATACGCATGCTGAGGACGAGGTGCGATTCATTCTGGCTGGTCGCGGCATATTTTTCCTGAATATTGCGGGGAGGGTGGCTTCTGTGGAGGTACACCCGGGGGACTTGCTGCGCGTGCCGAAGGGGACGACGCACTGGTTTACGCTCTGCGAGGATAAGCGGATTCGAGCGATCCGGTGGTTCCAGGAGACTGCAGGATGGACGCCTTCCTATACCGATTCGGGTGTGGATGGTGGGTATCAGCCGCTTTGCTTTGGGCCGGCGTATGTGGGTGCGAGGGTGGCTTCGCCGTTTGAGAAGATTTTGGGTGCATGAGCGATACGAAGCTATATTTGCTGGATGTGGAGGGAACGGTTGCGCCGGTGACGCTGACCGGCGAGGTGCTGTTTCCGTATGCGCGGAGGCATTTTGAGGAGTTTCTGCGTGAGGGGCTGGTTCGGGAGATGGAGAACCTGAAGCCAGAGGATTCGCCTGAAGGCATGATCATGCTGGATGTGGCAGGGCTCATGCAGGAGAACCAGGCGGAGGCGGATTCTGACGCGCCGTGGATTTTGTCGCATGATGGGGCCGCGATGAATCCGGCGAATGCGATTCCGAGGATACTTGCCTACGTTTACTGGTTAATGGATCGGGATAGGAAATCCACGGCGCTAAAAAGCCTGCAGGGGAAGATCTGGAAGGCGGGATTTGAGAGCGGCGAGCTGAAGGGGACGCTCTTTGATGATGTGCCGGGAGCTTTCGAACGATGGGCGTGTGCGGGGAGCGTGGCGATTTATTCCTCCGGGTCGGTGGAGGCGCAGCGGCTGCTGTTTCGGTATTCGAGTTTTGGCGATTTGTCGGGGCTGATTTCGGGTTACTTTGACACGCGGATTGGGGCGAAGCGGGAGAGAGCAAGCTATGCGGCGATTGCGGCGGAGATGAAGGTTGCGCCGGGTGAGGTGCTGTTCTTCTCGGATGTGGTGGCGGAGCTGGATGCGGCGCGGGATTCGGGATGCGGGACACGGCTGGTGGTGCGCGAAGGGAATGCGCCGGTCGCGGATGCACATGGGCATGAGCGGATTGAGTCTTTCGAAAATTTGTAGCTGTGCCTGTGTGCCGATGCGATAGGCTGAACGCGTGTACCTCCAGAATCCAGCTGCAACGGCATTGCATGAGCTGCAAACTGCGCCCTGGGTGCGGTTTGCGGCGCTGGCGCTGAGCTCGATCTTTTTTCTGGTCGATCCGTTTGCGGCGATCGGGTCATTTCTTGCGATTACGGCGAATGCGGATGCGGAGAAGCGCAGCCGGATGGCGCGCAAGGCCTGCATTACCTGCTTTATTGTCCTGACCAGCTTTGCGCTCTGCGGACAGCTCATCTTTCGGATGTTTGGGATTACGCTGCCGGCCTTTGAAGTGGCGGGTGGGTTGATTCTGCTGCTGATCGGTCTGGACATGCTGGAGGCCAAGCGCTCCGCGACGCAGGAGGCGAGCGGCGATACAGAAGAGGCGAGCCACAAGGAAGATGCGGGCATTGTGCCATTGGGGATTCCCATGCTGGCGGGGCCGGGCGCGATCTCATCTGTCATGGTGCTGGTGGGACAGGTGCCGAAGTTCTTTGGGTATGAGATGGGGCTGATTCTGGGCGCGATTACGGTTACGTGTCTGATCAGCTATTTTGTGCTGGCGGCGGCGGGGCGGATTCGCCTGGTGCTGGGCGAGACCGGCATCCGGATTCTGGTGCGCATCATGGGGTTGCTGCTGGTGGCGCTGGCGATGCAGTTCTTCGTGAACGGGCTGACGGACCTGGGCGTGATTGCGAAGCAGTGATAGTGATGAAGGAGTGCGGATGCCGGACTGGGCAATGCTGGTGTTGTATTGGGCGGAATTGATGGCACCGGGGCTTGTCGTGGTTTCGGTGCTGCTGCCGGTGAGCTTTCGGTTTTGTGTGATGCGCTGGGCGATGTCGGCGTTTGTGCTGTTAGTGGGATTGAGCCTGGCAGATGGCCTTGGACAACGGGCGCTGGCGGGGTTGATCGGGCTCGCGATTGACATAGCCGCAGTGGTGTTTGTGGCGCGGGGATGGTCCGAGTCGCTGCGGTTTAAGGCGGCGTGGCTGAAACGTTTTAAGGCTGGCGAGTCTGTCATGCTTAAGGCCCCGTTTGAGGGCAGGTGGAAGGCGCTCGAGACGGGACCCTGGGCGGCACGGAATCATCACCTGGCGGCGCGGGACCAGTGGTTTGCCGTGGACTGGGTGCGGGTGGATAGAGCGAGCTGGGGAAGCAGGATTCTGTCGCCGGTGGATGGGGTGGTGGCATATGTGGAGGATGGGCATCGCGACAAACCGGCACGACGCTGGATCCAACGGGATCTGGAGCATCCGGCTGGGAATTATGTGGCGATCCGGATTCTGAACGGGGCAGCGGACTATGAGAAGGCCTTTGTGATTCTCGCGCATCTTGAGATGGGATCGGCCGCGGTACGGGTGGGCGATATGGTGCGATCCGGGGATTTGATTGGACGATGCGGAAATAGCGGGAACACGACGATCCCGCACCTACATCTGCATGTACAGCCGGAGGAACGGTTTCGAGCTGGAGGCTTTTGGGGAATTCCTGTGCGCTGGAGTGGTTTCGAGGCGTGGATGCGACCTGGCGAAGTAGCGGGAGAAGGGATTTAGCCCGGCGAACGCCAGCGTTTATGCGGGTGGGGCGGGCTTTCCCACAATTGATCTTGTTTTTACACAGCATAAAAGCTTGCCATACGGCCGATTGGTTGCTATTCTCAGGAAGTCGCAATGAGCGGTTGCAAGCAAGTGAGCGCTGCGAGTTGCAAATGAGAGAGGCATGTGCTAATCTCAAAAAGTTGTTGATGTGAAGGGTAGCTTTCCGGTGGCCGTTGGGCCTGCCTGTTAAGGAAGAGGAAAGCCGGTTCGTAGGGTAGGGTGAGTCAAGCCGAGATTGAAAGTCGGCCTAGCCCCAGACCCCTGTAGGGAATCCCGCAGAGAACAAACCCAATATATGACCCCAGAGTCTCTCTTGGAGACATTCTGGCGCGCCTCTAGCGGCGTGAGTATGGCTGGTCGTTGTTTGAAAAGATTTTTGCGCAAGGCGCGTGTTTTGAGAGGCAGTTTAGCCGCTCAATCGTGAGCTTCAATGCATTTCGCTCAGTGTCCAATTGGGACCAGGGAACGAACCGCCGGCATGGTGTCCGGGCGGCCCAGTCAACCGATTTGGGGAGCGAAAATGGCAAAGAAAAATAACGATTGACACAAGGTTAAAAGTTCGATACTCTTAAAAAGTTCGCGCAAAAACGCCGAGAGGCACTGAGAAGTGCAAAATTGGCGTAGCGCATCAAGTTCGGGGACACTCAAACTGCAAGGTTTGAGCCTCGATCCAGGGGCACCGCTTAGGTGGATCGTCCTTAAGGATCTTTGACAATAAGGTTGAACGTGCCAGTCGTGAGAATCGATCAAGTTTGGCTTGATCATCTCACAAGGTAAGGCATTCAGGTACTTAAGCAGTCCTGAATGCGGTCGATGTTATTCGGACCTCCGTCCTGAATAAGCATCGACAACAGGTTTCAAACGAGAGTTTGATCCTGGCTCAGAATCAACGCTGGCGGCGTGCCTAACACATGCAAGTCGAACGAGAAAGTGGAGCAATCCATGAGTACAGTGGCGCACGGGTGAGTAACACGTGACTAACCTACCCTTGAGTGGGGGATAACTTCGGGAAACCGAGGCTAATACCGCATAATACCTACGGGTCAAAGGAGCAATTCGCTTAAGGAGGGGGTCGCGGCAGATTAGTTAGTTGGCGGGGTAATGGCCCACCAAGACAGTGATCTGTATCCGGCCTGAGAGGGCGCACGGACACACTGGAACTGAAACACGGTCCAGACTCCTACGGGAGGCAGCAGTGGGGAATTTTGCGCAATGGGGGAAACCCTGACGCAGCAACGCCGCGTGGAGGATGAAGTCCTTCGGGACGTAAACTCCTTTCGATCGGGACGATAATGACGGTACCGAGAGAAGAAGCCCCGGCTAACTTCGTGCCAGCAGCCGCGGTAATACGAGGGGGGCGAGCGTTGTTCGGAATTATTGGGCGTAAAGGGTGCGTAGGCGGTTTGGTAAGTCTGATGTGAAATCTATGGGCTCAACTCATAGTCTGCATCGGAAACTGCCGGGCTTGAGTATGGGAGAGGTGAGTGGAATTTCCGGTGTAGCGGTGAAATGCGTAGATATCGGAAGGAACACCTGTGGCGAAAGCGGCTCACTGGACCATAACTGACGCTGATGCACGAAAGCTAGGGGAGCAAACAGGATTAGATACCCTGGTAGTCCTAGCCCTAAACGATGACTGCTTGGTGTGACGGGTACCCAATCCCGCCGTGCCGTAGCTAACGCGTTAAGCAGTCCGCCTGGGGAGTACGGTCGCAAGGCTGAAACTCAAAGGAATTGACGGGGGCCCGCACAAGCGGTGGAGCATGTGGTTTAATTCGACGCAACGCGAAGAACCTTACCTGGGCTCGAAATGTACAGGAATCCGGTGGAAACATCGGCGTCCCGCAAGGGACCTGTATATAGGTGCTGCATGGCTGTCGTCAGCTCGTGTCGTGAGATGTTGGGTTAAGTCCCGCAACGAGCGCAACCCTTACTTCCAGTTGCCATCATTCAGTTGGGCACTCTGGCAGAACCGCCTCGGATAACGGGGAGGAAGGTGGGGATGACGTCAAGTCCTCATGGCCTTTATGTCCAGGGCTACACACGTGCTACAATGGTCGGTACAAACCGTCGCAAACCCGTGAGGGGGAGCTAATCGGAAAAAGCCGACCTCAGTTCGGATCGTAGTCTGCAACTCGACTACGTGAAGCTGGAATCGCTAGTAATCGCGGATCAGAACGCCGCGGTGAATACGTTCCCGGGCCTTGTACACACCGCCCGTCACATCACGAAAGTGGGTTGTACTAGAAGTCGGTGAGCCAACCGCAAGGAGGCAGCCGCCCAAGGTGTAATTCATGATTGGGGTGAAGTCGTAACAAGGTAGCCGTAGGAGAACCTGCGGCTGGATCACCTCCTTTCTAAAAGAGAATCGGTGGTACAGTTACTCCTTCCGCGATAGCGGAGCGTCACAAGACGTAGAGTAAAGGTGCTATCCAACCACATAGCTGTAACCTGCAGTCACTGTGGAATTCAAATCAAGTCTTCTTTTACTTAATCGACTATCGCACGATCGTCATGAGCGGCGTAGCTGCTCAGCATGTTCAACCTTGTCCTCGAAACCCTTTAGCATGGAATGAGATATGTAAGAGCCGCTGTATTTTCAGTTGTTTGGAGTTGGTATGGCGGTTGGGGCGGCCAACACGGGCCTGTAGCTCAGTTGGTTAGAGCGCACCCCTGATAAGGGTGAGGTCGGTAGTTCGAATCTACCCAGGCCCACCATAACTTGGCTGAAAGCGCCTTTAAAACGGGGCTGTAGCTCAGTTGGGAGAGCACCTGCTTTGCAAGCAGGGGGTCATCGGTTCGATCCCGGTCAGCTCCACCAGATTCTCATTCATTGCTTCCAGATAGATATCAGTTTTACTGGTTTCTATCTGGGAGCATGCCGAAGATTCCGTTTGGTCTTTATACGGAGTCAGAGTAGGCAGGTTTCAAGCGCCTGAGGGCGCGCCTCTGATTTTCCTTTTTGGGAAAGCACAAGAGGTTTTGATGTTTGACAACAAAATTGATTGGGTAACATGCAGATAATGTTCTTCTGTTCGCCGTGAGGCGCAGCTAGGAGAGCGCAAGATATCTGGATGTGACATACAAGGCCGAGCATAAGCCGTAGGTTCTTCGTACAAAAAAGAACCGAGGCAAATGTTCGAAAAACAAGAAGTGTCTTTAGATATTATTTGACGTGATCGCAAGTTGATCACGCAGGCGAATAACAGGAGTTATCTCTTAAACAGGCTCGCAGTGATGCGGACCCTGCCTGGAGTTAATTCTATGGTCAAGCTACTAAGGGCGCACGGTGGATGCCTTGGCAGAGACAGGCGATGAAGGACGTGGCAAGCTGCGATAAGCTTCGGTAAGCCGCACACAGGCGTTATAACCGGAGATTTCCGAATGGGGCAACCCTCCTAGGTAAACCCTAGGAACTACTCACTGAATACATAGGTGGGATAGAGCGAACTCAGGGAAGTGAACCATCTCAGTACCTGAAGGAAAAGAAAGAAACCTCGATTCCGAAAGTAGTGGCGAGCGAAATCGGAACAGCCCAAACCCGTAGCATTTCGGTGCTTCGGGGGTTGTAGGGCCGGCAACAGTAGAGTTACCAATCTGGGTGTTAGTCGAATCCTCTGGAAGGGGGATCCATAGAGCGTGATAGACGCGTAGACGAAAACACTCCAGACTCGAAGCCGGTACCTGAGTAAGGCGGGGCACGTGAAACCCTGCTTGAATCCACGGAGACCATTCCGTAAGGCTAAATACTAGTCTCTGACCGATAGTGAACCAGTACCGTGAGGGAAAGGCGAAAAGAACCCCGTCGAGGGGAGTGCAAAGTACCTGAAACCGTGTGCCTACAAGCAGTGGGAGGACTATGCCCGCAAGGGAATGTCTGACCGCGTGCCTATTGCATAATGAGCCGGCTAGTTATTCTTGTCAGCAAGGTTAAGCGTAAGCGAGCCGCAGCGAAAGCGAGTCTTAATAGGGCGAATCAGTTGGCAGGAATAGACGCGAAGCGGGATGATCTACCCATGGCCAGGTTGAAGGTGGGGTAACACCCACTGGAGGACCGAACCGGTGTTTGTTGAAAAAAGCTCGGATGAGCTGTGGGTAGGGGTGAAAGGCTAATCAAATTCCGTGATAGCTCGTTCTCTCCGAAATAGCTTTAGGGCTAGCCTCGGACGAATTGCACTGGTGGTAGAGATATGGATGGACTAGGGGGCTTTCCGGCTTACTGAATCCAACCAAACTGCGAATGCCAGTGACAACATATCCGGGAGTCAGACGGTGGGGGCTAAGCCTCATCGTCGAGAGGGAAACAGCCCAGACCGCCTGCTAAGGTCCCAAAGTTACAGTTAAGTGGGAAAGGAAGTCGGAACGCTCAGACAGCCAGGAGGTTGGCTTAGAAGCAGCCATCCTTTAAAGAAAGCGTAATAGCTCACTGGTCAAGCGGTCCGGTGCCGACAATACAACGGGGCTAAAACTGTACACCGAAGCAGCGGATGCACACACTAGGTGTGTGCGTGGTAGGAGAGCATTCTCAACAGCGTCGAAGCCAGACTGAGAAGACTGGTGGAGCGTTGCGAAGAGACCCTGCCGGCATAAGTAGCGATAACGGAGGTGAGAACCCTCCGCGCCGAAAGTCTAAGGTTTCCTGAGGAAGGTTAATCCGCTCAGGGTTAGGCGGTCCCTAAGGCGAGGCCGAAAGGCGTAGTCGATGGACAGACGGTTAATATTCCGTCCCTCCCAATGTTCGTTTGACGATGGGGTGACGCAGAAGGATAAGCATGACGCACTATGGCTATTGCGTTTGGCATGCACAAGCTGGATCTGGCAGGCAAATCCACCAGGTTAACAGTGAAGCATGTCACAGTCCCAGTGGGGCTAGGATGCTGATTTCACGCTGCCGAGAAAAACCTCTAAGGAGAACAAAGGGAACCGTACCCCAAACCGACACAGGTAGACGAGGAGAATATCCAAAGGCGCTCGAGTGAAAGCTCGTTAAGGAACTCGGCAAATTGGCTCCGTAACTTCGGGAGAAGGAGCGCCCACCTTTGGTGGGCCGCAGTGAAGCGCGTACGGCGACTGTTTAACAAAAACACAGGTCTCTGCTAAGTCGAAAACGACGTATAGGGGCTGACGCCTGCCCGGTGCCGGAAGGTTAAAAGGAGAGGTTAGCGCAAGCGAAGCTTTGAATTGAAGCCCCGGTGAACGGCGGCCGTAACTATAACGGTCCTAAGGTAGCGAAATTCCTTGTCGGGTAAGTTCCGACCTGCACGAATGGCGTAACGATCGTACGACTGTCTTAACGAGTTGCTCGGCGAACTTGTAGTACCGGTGAAGATGCCGGTTACCCGCAGCTAGACGGAAAGACCCCGTGCACCTTTACTACACCTTAACTATGGGTTATGGCATTCGTTGCTCAGAATAGATGGGAGGCTTTGAGATCAGGTTCTCGGACTTGATGGAGCCGTCGTTGAGATACCATTCTACGTGTGCTGTGATCCTAACCTCCACCCGTGATCCGGGTGAGGGACATAGTTAGGCGGGTAGTTTGACTGGGGCGGTCGCCTCCTAAATTGTAACGGAGGCGCGCGAAGCTACTCTCAGACTGTTTGGAAATCAGTCGTCGAGTGCAAAGGCATAAGAGTGGTTAACTGTGAGACTTACAAGTCGAGCAGGTGCGAAAGCAGGCCTTAGTGATCCGGTGGTTCTGTATGGAAGGGCCATCGCTCAACGGATAAAAGGTACGCCGGGGATAACAGGCTGATCATTGCCAAGCGTTCACAGCGACGCAATGGTTTGGCACCTCGATGTCGGCTCATCGCATCCTGGAGGTGTAGAAGCTTCCAAGGGTTAGGCTGTTCGCCTATTAAAGCGGTACGTGAGCTGGGTTCAGAACGTCGCGAGACAGTTCGGTCCCTATCTGCTGTGGGCGTAGGAAATTTGAGGAGGGCTGTCCTTAGTACGAGAGGACCGGGATGGACGAACCTCTTGTGTTCCAGTTGTCCTGCCAAGGGCACGGCTGGGTAGCGAAGTTCGGTTGTGATAACCGCTGAATGCATATAAGCGGGAAGCACGCTCCAAGATGAGATTTCCCTGAAGGGCCCAGGAAGACCACCTGGTTGATAGGCTGGAGGTAGAAGCGCAGTAATGTGTGTAGCTTACCAGTACTAATCGCCCGTTCGGCTTTACCATAGAATTAACTCCGCGCAGTTAAGTTATTCGCGGACACTTCTAAGTAGGCCTTGCAAAGAAAGAAATACCCAATCAATTTTGTTTGTCATCAACTCGAATACGAGCAAGTTTGTTTAGCGCCAGAATGCAGTACGCGTTCCTGCCGGCTACCGGGAGAAACTATCCGGGACAGGCAGATGTCGCACATCAGCTGCGGGCAACCACCCGCCAGGCGCTACCAAAAATCAAAGGCGTGAAATCCTTCGCTATCGCTAAGGATTTCAGCTCAAGGGGCAGGTTCGAAATACCAGTCACCTTGAAAACGCCTCAATTTGCCGGTGACCATACCGCGAGGGATCACCCGTTCCCATCCCGAACACGGAAGTTAAGCCTCGTTGGGCCGATGGTACTGCACGGGCGACTGTGTGGGAGATTAGGTGATCGCCGGCAATTAGTTAAGCAAAAGCCAAGCCTTTGGGCTTGGTTTTTTGCGTTTATGGCAGATTTTGGAGCTACGTCACGAAGATTTTGCAGGGCTGCAGAGAGATCTGATTTCGAGGCCGGCTGAGCGGATAGACATTTCCCGACAGCTGATCATGCATCTTGAATCGATTGCCTATCCAGCGAACTTATTATTCTCACATTTCAGGGGGATGGGATAGTATTGGTTCGCCTATCAAACCTTCGCGTTCTAATCTTGCTGAATTCATGCTTCAGGATGCGTTGATGCGGGAGAAAGTGCCGTGCGGCGTTTTTGTACCTGTTTACCTTGGATCGTAGTGTTTTTTCTGGTTGTTTTCCCGTTGCCTGCGCATTCACAGGCATGTCCTTCTACCGGAGTTGGCGCCGCTCAAGCGTCGATTGCAAGCAAAAAACCACTCATCACACTCAGCGGCAATGTGCATCCGCTGGCGCTGCCGCAGTACGATCGAGGTCCGTCCAGTGGCGCGATGCACACCGGACGGCTGATGCTGATCCTGAAGCGCACTTCGCAACAGGAGCAGGAGCTTCAGCAGCTTCTAAGCGACGTACAGAACCCGCGCTCATCAAGTTTTCATAAGTTTGTTACACCGGAACAATTCGGCCAGCGTTTCGGCGTGGACGACGCCGGTCTATGCCGCGTAGGGGATGGCTTCAGAGCTACGGGCTCGCCGTAAATCGCGTCCACACAGGACGCACGGCAATTGAATTTTCCGGAAGTGTGGATCAGGCGCAACAGGCCTTCCATACGATGATTCACAAGTTTGTGATTGGCGGCGCCTCACACTGGGCCAATGTTTCAGAGCCGCGGATTCCGGCATCCCTGGCTGTGCTGATCGGCGGCGTTGCCAGCCTGAACGATTTCAAGCCGCGGCCCAATGTCGTGAAGGGACCGGCGGCTAAGTGGGATCCCGCTCGGCACCGTTTTTTTCCGCAGCTCACGGCGACCAGTAGTTCGGGCACGGTGTTCCTAGTTGGTCCCGGGGACGCCGCAACTCTCTACGACACTCCAAACTCATTTAATTCGCACTTTGCCACGGGACAAACCGTCTATGACGGGACCGGCGTTACGATCGGCATTGCCGGAACCACCCCGATAAACGATGGCGGCAATTTCTTTTTTACCGCAACTTCTTCGGTCTTCCGTCCTTTGCCAGCTCCACTACCGTCTATGACGGCGATCCAAGCGACTTTGATCCGAACGCCGACGAGACCGAGGCGCTGCTGGATACGGAAGTGTCCGGCAGCCTGGCGCCTAATGCGAGCGTCATTTATTACGCGGCCGGCGATACAGCTTTCCAGTCTGGCCTTTTCTTGGCGATCTATCGGGCCATTGACGATAACAATGTCAACATTCTTAATGTCAGTTATAGCGCCTGCGAGCAGGAACTCGGAGCAGCCGGCAATCAGCAGGTGCTGAACGCCTGGGAACAAGCCGCCGCGCAGGGGATTACCGTGACGGTATCCAGCGGAGACAATGGCTCGGCTGGTTGTGATAACCAGAACACCGCTACCGCTGCCACAGGTGGATTTGGCGTGAACGGACTTGCATCCACGCCATACAACATCGCAGTGGGTGGAACGGATTTCGATGTTCTCAGTGGTAAATTTTCAACCTATGTGGGGAGTTCCAGCATGGCTCCTTACACGACGGCTCTTAGCTACATTCCGGAAAACTCCTGGAATGACTCCACCAGCGTAAATAGCACGCTTGCCTCAAATGTGGCGCTTCTCAGCAATGGAAGCACGAGCATCTGGGTGGGATCCGGGGGAGCAAGCCGCGCGAGCAACGGCAGCACTGGCTATGCCAAACCCGCCTGGCAGCAGCAGTTTTCGCCGAGCGATACTGACACTGTGCGCGATCTGCCAGATGTCTCCTTGTTTTCCGGCGCTGGCCACTATGGAGCCCTGTGGGCGTTATGCGAAAACAGCGATTGCGCAGAGGGGGCCGGTTCAAGCATTCATGGCGTAGGCGGAACTTCGGCTGCGGCTCCAGCATTTGCCGGAATGCTTGCGCTCATCAATCAAAAGGTGGGAGCTTCCACGCGCCTTGGCCAGGCTAACTGGATTCTCTATGATCTGGCAGCAGCGGCGCCTGGTGCGTTTCATCAGATCACCACAGGCAATAACTCCGTCGTCTGCAAGTCTGGAAGTCCTGATTGCGGCAGCAATGATTTCATGACTGGCTATAACGCCGGATCGGGCTACAATCTCGCGACCGGGCTTGGCAGTGTGGATGTGAGCAAGCTTATCCAGGCCTGGGGCGATGACTCACTCACCGCGACCAGCACCAGTCTTTCGCTGGGCCAGACTACATTTACCCATGGCACTCCGGTCGGTATTTCCGTTGCGGTCACGCCATCAGGAACCGGCAGTGTGGCCATTGAGACGAATTACGCTTCGCAGGCAGCGGCAACAGGCGGCGTTTCTCCCACCTCACTCACCCTCAGCGGAGGAACGGCTTCCGGCAGCTACGGCCAGTTCCCCGGCGGCAGCTACAACGTCACCGCCAACTATGGCGGTGATGGAAGCCATTCAGGAAGCGTCTCTCAACCTGTTCAAGTTACGGTTAGCCCGAGAACAGCGTTCTGAATTTCTCCGTCTACTCCCAGAACACAAATGGCCAGCTGACGAATGCCACTGGAACGACTATGCCACTCGGTACCCTGATCTCCTTGAACGCGCTACCGATCGGCATCTCACAAGAAAGTAGTTCCAATCCCATCAGCAATGCCACCGGTAGCGTTACCTTTACTGATTCAGCCGCAAGTGGGCCCTTGGCAGGGTCCGGTTACCGTAACGTTCCTTTCGATTCTTCCGGCGTTGCCGAAGTCAATCTGAATTTCATGCCGGCGGGATTTCACTCTGTCACTGCTGCTTACTCCGGTGATCTGAGTTATAACGCGAGCACTTCAGATGTTGTCAGCTTCCAGGTGGCACAGGGAACTACTAGTGCAATAGCCACGACGAATACATCTACCGTCATCAATGGGCAGCAGCTGGTACTTGGGGCGCAACTCACCACAACAACGCCCGCCAACGCCTCATTGGCTCCCACGGGGACCATTACCTTCACCGATACAACCAACAATACGGTTCCTGGCACCACCTCGGCTTCGATCGGCTTCTCGTGCCAAGGAGCAACAACTTATTGCGTCAGCACCGCTATCAATCCCGATTCCACGCAGTTTGTGGCAGGAAACAACAGTATTGTTGTGTCTTATGGCGGTGACAGCAATTTTCTGCCTTCCGGGAACTCTCCGGCGATCACCGTGAACTGCCAGGCAGGCTGCTACAACGCCTCCGGCTACACACTTGGGCTGGCGTTCTACAGCCTGACTTCGGGCATTATCTCGGCCGGAGGCAGCGCTACCACCACCGTCGATGTAGGCCCGGGCGGAGGATTCACCGGCAACGTCAACCTCACCTGCACTGTGACGGGAACCAGCAGCAGCGATCAGTATATTCCCACCTGCAGTTTCAATCCGACTCAGGTGAATATCACGAACACCCAGGCCGTTGAATCCACTCTCACGATCAATACGACAGCAGCCTCCACCAGCATGCTTAGACGCAATGGTTCCGGCAATCCCATTGCGGCAGGCACGGTTGCTCTTACGTTCCTGGCGTTGCTGGCTCTGCCTGTACGTCGCATCCGGCAGTGCTACCTGCTGGCCGTAATCACACTGCTGCTGGTGCTCTCTGGTGTCAACGCTTGCGGAGGAGGCGGTTCGTCCGGTGGCGGCAGCGGTGGCGGCGGCGGTGGAACAAGTGTTCCCGGCACTACGGCAGACACATATACAGTCACCTTCAAGGCAGCGGACGCTGCCACGGGCACGGTTACTGCACAGGACTATTTCAAAATTACCGTGAACTAGCGGAGGAATTATCTTTGCAGCGAGTCATTTCGGGGCCGCATTGCCGTTCGTCGCATCCGGCTTCTTTGCTTCGGGGATTCGGTTGAAGACGGTTCCTGAGATTGGGGAGTAATTTAGAAATCCGAATTGGCCCGGGATGTGTGCGTCGAAGACGATTTCTGTTTCCTGGTTTGATAGATAGAACCGCTTTGCGGATTCGGCGCGGAGCGGAAGTGCGGGGCCGGTGTCGTTCTGGATGAAGAGCTTGCCGTCGCGGAAGGTGAGCGTGATGTATATGGGGTTGTCCGGGTTGACGGAGAGATAACGACCGGTATAACCGCGAAGAACTTTCTCCGCGATCTGCACTTCCTTGCCTTCTGACGGCAGGAGCATGTTTTCGTCGATTGCCAACTGAACCAGTTCCGTATCGAGCGCGAGTGTCCCCGGAGATGATTGGTTTCCTTCCGCGACCTGATTGGAAAGTACGACGACCGTTGTATGGGTTGCGGGCAGGTAATCGAGGCACGAGAAAAATCCTTCGACCGTGCCGTTGTGACTGATGTCCAGCTGCGCACCTTCTCCGTCGATGCTGAGACCGTAACCGTAGCCGTCGAGAAAGGGTGTAGTCATCTCGGTAAGGGAGGCTTCCGAGAGCAGACTTCCTCCGTGGAGAGCTTCGGTCCAGCGGATCAGGTCGTCTGCTGAGGAATAAAGGCTGCCGGCGCCGGCGAGACCGGCGAGGTCATTGTCTTCAAAGGCGACCGGACCTTGGGGCGATGGATGATGGCCCTGCGCGCTGTGGGCGACGCGCGGGTTCCATGCGCAGCCGGTTTGCTCGAGCTGGAGGGGGCGAAAGATACGATCGTGAAGGAATTGGCAAAAGGGCTTGCCGCTCACGCGTTCCACAACGGCGCTGAGGAGCATGTAGTTGGTGTTGGTGTACTCGAATTTTGTCCCGGGCTGAAATCCGAGCGGTTTATTCAAAATATCTTTCAATAACTCTTCCGGTTGATTCGGCGAGTCGCGGTGAATCCGGCCGAAGTCGAAGTCCGGGATTCCGGAGGTCTGGGTGAGAAGATTGCGAAGCGTGATGGTGCTCCATGCGGCTGAGGCGTTTTGATAATAAAGACGGAGTGGATCGTTCGTCTTCAGTTTGCCGTCATCTTGAAGCAGCAGGATGGCGGCAGCCGTGAATTGCTTTGAGAGAGAGCCGATGGGAAAGCGGGTCTGCTGCGTGAATGGCGTTTTGGATGCGACATTCGCATAGCCATACCCCGATTCGTAGATGAGGTGGTGGTCACGTTGAACAGCTACTACTCCCATAAAGCCATCATGATTGTGATAGAACTCTGCTGCGCGTTGGATCCGCGTGGGCATTTGTGACTCAGACCGCGCTGGTGCGGGCACTATCGAAAGCCCCAGAGATGCGAGAATCAGCGAGATCAGCAACGAACGCATGTGAGGCTCCGGATGAACCGAGCAGATGTTATGAGGTTATCAAAGGAGATTCGAAATTGTGAGATTCGGGAAGGCAGGTCTTCGCCTCATACGCCTTTTTAGCTTTTTGCATTTGCGCCATTCAATGTTTGTATCGCCGGCATGCCGGCAGAGGAGATACGAGACACTGGATAGGCATGAAATATATTTTCTTTATTTTTGTAATATCCTGCGGGGCAGTTTATTCAGTTGCACAGCAAAACCCGCCAGCAGCTTCACAGACTGTTCCTTCTGCAACACCATCGGTGAAAGAAACAGTCATCGTCGTGGGTGAGCCTGAGCCGGTGACGCGGGGTGAGTCGCCGCGGTCTGTGGTGGTGATCGATGCGCAGCAACACCCGCTGGCATTTGAGGCTCCGGCGGATTATCTGCGGATGGATCCTTCGATTTATATTGAGCAACGCGGCGCGGGCGGCGGGCAGGCGGATATTTCGATGCGCGGTTCTTCGTTTGAGCAGACGCTGGTGTTGATGAATGGGCTGCGGATCGATGACGCGCAGACCTCGCATCACAACCTGGATTTGCCGGTGCCAGTGGAGGCGATGCGCGGGATTCAGGTGCTGCATGGGGCGGGTTCTACGCTGTATGGCTCGGACGCGCTGGGCGGTGTGGTGGATTTTCTGACGGCTGAGCCGCAGGCGACGAGCGCACGCTTCCGCGCCGGCATGGGCAGCTTTGGGGAGAACGAGCAGTCGGCCCTGATCGGCGCGGTTGGGAGGCGATGGGATGGGATGCTGACGGGCACAAGGAATTTTTCCACCGGCTTTATTGCGGACCGCGATTATAGGAATGAGTCGGCGAGCTTTGAGCCGCGTTTGAAGAGCGCGCCTGGCGCTACGGATGTTTTGCTTGCCGGGAGCGATCGCTCGTTTGGCGCGAATCAGTTTTATGGGCCGTACGATTCTTGGGAGCGCACGAAGGGATGGCTGGCCACGGTACGGCAGGAGCTGGGCGGCAATACCGAGGCAGCTTTTGGATACCGGCGGCATACGGACGAATATGTCCTGCTGCGCGATGATCCTGCGTACTACGAGAACAACCACATCGATTCGAGTTGGCAGGCGGTGCTGCGGCGCAAGGATGCGATTGCGCATGGCGGCATGTTGTTTTACGGGCTGGAGGCGAATGGCGATGCCATCGATAGCAACAATCTTGGACGTCATGCGCGAAATGAGGGTGCGGGTTACATAAGCGCGGAGATACGTCCGGCGCAGAGGTGTAATTTTTCGGCTGGGCTGCGTGGGGAGATTCTGAGCGGCGGCGCGCAGATGGTTTGGAGCCCGAACCTGTCCGCAAGCTGGATGGTGGCGCAAAATGTGAAGCTGAGGGCTTCCGTAGGACACGGGTTCCGGCTGCCGACGTATACGGATCTTTACTACAGCGATCCGACGACGATTGGGAATCCAAACCTGAAGCCGGAGTCGGCGTGGTCAGTGGACGGCGGCGTTGACTGGTATGCGAATGCGAAGACCGCAGTTTCGGTGACGGTGTTCTACTCGCGGCAGCACGATGCGATTGATTATGTGCGGGCAGATGAGAGCGATCCGTGGCAGGCGACCAACTTGCAAGGGTTGCGTTTTACGGGCGTGGAAGGCTCGCTGCGCTGGACGCCGACGCGAAACCAGACGGTGCAACTAGGATGGACGGGGATCAGTGGGGCGCAGAATGCGCTGCATGGGCTGCAGTCGGAATACGTCTTTAATTATCCGGTAAACAATGCGAGCTTTGAGTGGGCGGATGTGCTGAAGGGGGCATACCTGGTGCGCACGCGCGTGGCGGTGGCGCAGCGCTATGAGGAGACGCCGTATCCGGTGTGGGATGTCGAGACAGTTCGCGAGAAGGGATGGCTGCATCCTTATTTGCGCGTTGCAAATCTCAGCAATACAGGCTACCAGGAGATTGCGGGCGTGCCGATGCCGGGGCGCAGTTTTCAGGGCGGTCTGGAAGTGCAACTTGCGCACTTAAGGAAAAAGTAGCGACGGATCAGTTACGACTCAGTCCTCTGGAATCTCTCTTTGACGATTGAAGAGAGACTTGGTGTTCTTCTTCCCCGGATTGCCAAGAAGAGAGAGTGAGGCCGCCGAAACAGGAGAATCAGCGAGATCAGCAACGAACGCCCGTGGGGATCCTGAGGAACCGAGCGGATGAGTAGGAGGTTATCAAGGGAGATTCGAAATTGTGGAAGTCTGAAGGAACGACATGTTGCCAGGGCACGATTTTCTAATTTAGGTGTCTAAGCCATCAGGAATCGAATGATTTAATTTTCGATGGGGCCACTTGACCTGTAGCTTTTGTGCGCTTGGTGTACGAGGAGATTGAATGATCCGAACCGGGCCTGCCTCACTCCTTCTATGGACTGCCTTCTATAGCTCTGCACTGTTTGCGCAAGGCTCGCCGGGGCAGGAACCTGCGGACTTGAAGGTTGAGCTGCGCACTTCCACTGGATCGAACCGATTCCAGCTGGGCGAAATAATTCCGCTAGAGGTTCTGATTTCCAGCAGCACGCCCAACCGTTATCTTGAGCCGTGCACCCTGTTCCGGGAGAGCTGCTTTGGGTATCCACGGTGCCGGTTCTTTACGCGCTGGTCGCTCGATGTGATTCCCGAGACTGGACGGGCAGATATAGGCTGGCATGGCTGCGGCGCAATGAGCGGACCCATCGAGGAGGTCCAAAGCTCGGATCTGACGGCGGAGCCGAAGAAGTACTCGTATACGCTGACCGACAAATTCCGATTCGACGCTCCAGGAAAATATACCGTGCGGTTGTCATTGACGGTGGGGCTGGACGATGACACCAACAAGATCGAGAATTCAGAGAATTCCGCGGTGAAGCACAATTCGGTGAGTAAAACCGTGGAGATGGTCTTAGAGATCGTTCCCGCGGAAGAGGAGTGGAAACGTAGGGTTGTTGCGCAAGGGGTGGTTGCGTGGACCGCGCCTCTACCGGCTTATAGTGCGCCCCCATCGCCGGAGTATTTGAAGCATCAGGAGGAAAGAGACGCGCTATGCAATCTAGGCACGCCGGAGGCAGCGGTAGCACTGGCGGGGCTCCTGGGCAAGGGAATCGATGTTGCGCATTGCCTGCGGAACAATTCGCATAGCGACGTGGAAGAAGCGGAGATGGGCCGTCTGCTGGTCGACCCGAATACAGGTGTACGTCCAGTCTTCTTTGCGGCGTATGCCAGGCTCCTCGGCTCACGTACGGAGAAGAATGGCGAGATTTCAGGCGTGCCGGTCAAGGTTGTGAATGAGGTGCGGGAGACGCTGTTTGCGTCGCTGCCGAAGAAGACGCCCGAGGCGATGATTCCGTCGCTCGACACCGTACTTCGGAACCCGATGAACGGTTACTGGGTGGCAGTGGGTTCGGCTTACGATCAGCGCGATCCTTATTCGACTGAAATCATTGCAACGGCGGCGGCAAATTTCGATCATCTGCCGGAGCAAAGCCAGGCGGCGCTGCTCGATACCGACTGGGATCACCTGCGATCTCCGCTGATGCTGCCCGTTGTCCGCAGCAAGGCTGAAGCGGGCAATGGCCACGCGCTGCTGAGATGGAGTGAACTCGATCGCCCCGCCGCAGAGGCTTTCATACGGCAGGAAATCGTTCGGCCGGCACCGCGCTTTTCTTCGTTGTATCTGAGATTGACCGACGAATCGCTTCCGGCGCAGGAGCAGCAGATCGCCGCGAACTTTGTGGCGCTCAGTGCGCCTAAAGACCTGATACGAGCGGCGACCTTGCTGGAGCGCTATACAACGAGGGCCACACTGTCCACCGCCCTTCCGTTTATTGATCAGCATCTGACCGAGTGGCCCTGCAATGTCCAGATCCCTGTTCTGGCTTATCTGCTCAAGGTTTCGCCGGAGGAGGCCACGCCCAGGGTACAGCAGGTGCTTTCCAAGGTGCGGCCGCCCTATTGTCCGCGGGGAGAATTCTTCCCGAGCTTTGGACTCTTCTTGCAGGCAAGTCCGGTGCTCGACACTTTGGCCGCTAGGCAAGTTGAAAATGGAACGCCGCTGGCTGCCGATGCGGTGGGCTACCTGGAGAGATATGGAAGCCCAGCCATGAAGCCGGAGGTGTGGGAGCAGCTCTCCCGCTGGCACAAGAAGTATGAAGAGAGCGGAGCGCAACTCCGCATGGAGAGCCAGAACAGCATGCAGAGCGGAACACAGCTCCGCATGGAAGGCCAGAACAGCGAGCAGGATGACTGGCAACTTTACAATCTGGATTCGAAACTGCTAGCAGCGTACGTTAATGCGCGGGGCTGGACGCTTTCGCTGGAAGATGTGGTTAGCATTTCAAAGTTGATTGGAGATAAGAAGACGAAAGAGCTTGCCTGCGCGTTCAGCTGCGGCAGCGAGATAAGCCCAGGGACCGCACCCGGCAATTACTACATTTACGGCCGTGCCAATGATCCGGTGCCTCCAAGTGATGCGCGAATCGACTATCTCATGCCCAGTGAGCAGTTTCGTTATTCGGTGAATCAGTACAAACGCATGAATTTGAAAGCTCTTGAACAGAAGCTGCTGCAGTTTCCAGCGGGCTCAATATTCAGCGTCGCGCGTACTGGAGACCCTCATGACGGGCAGGGAGATTGGGCTGAGATCGGCCCGTTCCTCAAGAGCCATGGCTACTCATTCAAGGATTAGCCGCGGATGCAGCGGGAAGCGAACCTATCTGCGGTATTCCTCTCCCGGTTGTACTACGCGAATGAAGTGATCCGTCATCGTTGTGTGCGCAATTTTCAGCTCATAGCGAGGCATGTGGCAGGAGGCGCAGTCCCTGGCGGCAACCGTGCAAGCCGGAGCCTGCTTCGCCGTAGCCCGATGCCCTGTCGTGGCGTGACATTGCAGACACTTGCTGTCATAACTGGCGGTATCCGTTACCAGGGGCTTGTGAGGATCGTGACAGGCCATGCAGGTGATGCGCGCATCACCGGAGGCTCCCCAGCAGCGGCTGCGCTGCAGGCGATATGCGGAGAAGCGGATGCCAATGATACCGAGGTTCTCCGGCATATCTACCGCTACGTCTGCAGAAGTGCGATGGCATGCGCCGCAAAAATCGACGGAATCGCGAGGCGATAGCGTCGCAGGATTGAACGGGATAGCCGCGTGGCCTTTGCCCTGTCTCGCCGCCAGCACATGAGCAGCACTTGGCCCATGGCAGGCCTCGCAGCCAATTCCGGGTGTCGAGTTGTCCGCGTTAAAGGATCCGGAGACGGTAGAAGCCGTGGTGTGGCACCCGAAGCATCGCTGAGCGGTTTCCGGTTGCTGTGGATCGCCTACGGCCTGCAGCAGCGTTGCCGGAAGCTTATGGGAATGTCCGGGAGTAATGTCGAGAGTCGATAGCGCGGGAAAATAGCTCAACCGGCTTTCGTAATACGTATCGTCTTTTTTCAGCAGGTAGGTCTGCCCGATTTGATTGTTTCCCATTGCCCAGAGCACGGGCGCTGAGAGAACGTGTGCCTTATTTTCTATCCCCAGCGTTACCCGATCATTCTGCCGGGTCAACGCATAACGAAAATCGCCTTCGCTGAAATCCAGATTTGGGTGCTCTCGTAAGACAGCTGCATCTTCCGCGCGGCTAGCCGCTTTGAACATCGGGGTCTGCGCTTGCAACTGGGCAATCTCGCGATGGCAGGCAGCGCAAGCGGCAGAACCGGCATATGCGCTGCGAGGGGCTGTGCCTTTGGTCGGCCACCACGCAGAACCGGCAACATGCTCCGACGTGGTCCGTGGAACCATGGAAGTCGATGTATCCTGGCCGCGCGCAGAATTGAGGAGCGCGATCAGGTACACAAGTCCTGCAAGCCGGAGCCGAGCCGGACGAAATAATCCACGGTGCGGGGTCAACATGAGCAATGGGCCCGAATACTCCTATAGACGGACGCGAGAGCCCACAAGTTGAAAGCGTAGCCTCGTCATTCCCCTTGACGATCTAGGAGAGTTTTTGTATTCTTCTCTCCTAGATTGTCAAGGGGAGAAGAATGGCGCAGCCGAAGCAGGAAAAGCAGAACGACGTGCTGCAGGGGACGCTGGACCTGCTGATTTTGAAGGCCGTTTCCCTGGGGCCGCTGCATGGGTACGGGGTGCTGCTGCGGATTCAGCAGATTTCGGGCGAGGAGCTGGTGATTCAGCAGGGGTCGCTGTATCCGGCGCTGTACCGGCTGGAGCACCAGGGCGCGATTGCGAGCGAGTGGGGCGAAAGCGAGAACAATCGCAAGGCGAAGTACTACAAGCTGACCGCGGCTGGACGTCAGCGCCTGCAGACGGAGACGGAGAAGTGGAACCGGATGTCGAATCTTATCGGGACGATTCTTCGCGTGACCTCGGAGGAGATATGAGCCTGCGCAGCCGTATTGCCACACTGTGGAAAGCTCTTACGCGGCCGGAGGAGTTTCACCGCGAGATGACAGAGGAGCTCTCCTTTCATATTGAGCAGCGCGCGGAGGACCTGATGCGGGGCGGGGTTTTGCGCGAGGATGCGCTGCGGCGAGCGCGTATTGAGTTGGGCGGAATACCGGCGCAGACGGAGACGATGCGTGCTGCATGGGGGACGCGTATGTGGGATGACTTGTATGCGGATATTCGGTATGCGCTACGGAGCTTTGCCAGGACGCCCGGCCTGACGGCGATTGCCGTGATCTCGCTGGCGTTGGGCATCGGCGCGAATACGGTCATCTTTGGCGTCACGAAACATATTCTGCTCGACAGGCTGACGGCTTATAAGCCTGAAGAGCTGCGTCTTTTTGCATGGATATCCCCAAAGAAAAGCGCTGTGCATAGCTCGTGGGGAATGTCGACCCGAACGCCGGACGGGAAACGCCTTTCCACGTCGTTCACGTATCCGGTTTATCAGCAGTTGCGGCGGCAAAATCGGGTCTTCGATGACGTATTTGCCTTCAAGGAGTTTCCGCGTCTCACGGCTACGATTGATGCGCAGTCTGAAGCGGTGTCAGCGCAGATGGTTTCAGGAAACTTCTACCGGACGCTGGGTGTGCAGCCTGTGCTTGGAAGGCCGATTCTGGATTCCGATGATGGCGCTTCGGGTAGCGGCCCGGTTGCGGTGATCAGTGACGAATTCTGGACGCGGCGCTTTGGGCGCTCGCCTGGCGTTGTGGGTAAGACGATTCAGCTGAACCTTACGCCGATCACGATTATTGGAGTGAACCCGCGAGGATTTACCGGGGCATCGAGCACGCAGGAAGCTCCGGACGTGATTATCCCATTCAGCATGGCTTCTATTGCCACGCCTGTCTGGTCGAAGAAGCCGCTGCTTACGGACCCTGATCTTTGGTGGGTGCCAGTGATGGGGCGCGTGAAGCCGGGTGTTTCGGACGAGCAGGCGCGTGCTGCGCTGGATGTGGTGTTGAATGCCGCGGTGCGCTCCACTGCGACCATTGGTAAAGACGAGACGGTTCCCAGCCTGATATTGCAGGATGGCAGCCGGGGCGAAAACTACGCGAGCGTTTTATTCTCAAAGCCTGCGTACGTGCTTATGGCTCTTGCCGGCTTTGTTCTGCTGCTGGCGTGCGCCAATCTTGCTAATTTGCTGCTTGCACGCGCGAGCAGCAGGCAGCGGGAGATGAGCGTACGTCTTGCCATGGGCGCGGGGCGTTCGCGGATTCTGCGGCAGATGCTTACGGAGAGTTTGCTGCTTTCCTGTGCTGGAGGCCTTGCGGGGCTTGGGCTTGGTTACTGCGGCCGCAATATGATTCCGCATCTTTTGTCTTCATCCTGGCATGCCTTCACATCCGATATTGAATTTGACTGGAAGATTTTCGGTTTTACCGCAGCCATCTCGATCCTGACCGGCCTTCTGTTTGGACTTGCGCCAGCATGGCATGCGTCGCGCACGCAGGTTTCGAGCGGACTCAAGGACAATGCACAATCGGTGACGCAGCGCAGTCGCAACGTGACAGGGAAGACGCTTGTGGTGGTGCAGGTAGCGCTATCGATGCTGTTGCTTGTGGGCGCGGGCCTCTTTGTGCGCACGCTGATGAACCTTAATGGCAGTCATCTCGGTTTTCGTCCGGATGGGATTCTGCTCTTCAATCTTCAGCCGCCGCGCACTCGCTATTCCGAGCCGAAAGATCTTGCTTTTTATCACCGCGTGGAAGAACGGCTCCGCTCGGTTCCCGGCGTGAGCGCGGTCACGCTCTCAGACATGACGCTGATTGCCAACAGCAACTCCGACACGGACTTTACGCCGGATGGATTGCCGAAGAAGCCGAACGAGGAGGACCAGTCGGCCAATGTGATGTCTGTGGGGCAGGATTTCTTCTCGACGATGGGCATCCGCATCCTTGCGGGACGCGCCTTCAACGCGACGGATACAGAGACCTCGCCGCTGGTGGCTATCGTCAATCAGACACTTGTGAAGGAATTTTTTCCATCCAACATCAATCCCGTTGGTAGAACTTTCACACAAGACAAGCAGCACATCACGATTGTGGGCATTGCAGGCGACGCCAAGTACAGCAACTTGCACGCAGATCCTCCGGCCACTTTCTATTTGCCTTACCGGCAACAGTTGAGCGGCAAGCAGAGCATGACCTACGAAATTTCCACCCGTATGAAGCCCGCGGCGATTGTGCCCGCACTGCGCAGTGCCGTTGCGTCGGTGGATAAGGACGTTCCACTGCTTGACGTGCGCACACAGCAGGAACAGATTGATGACACGACCAAGCAACAGCGCATCTTTGCCTCGCTTACCAGCGGCTTTGGTGTGCTGGCGCTGATCCTGGCTTGCATCGGGATCTACGGGATCATGGCTTATTCAATCTCGCGGCGCACGAATGAGATTGGTATCCGCATGGCGCTGGGAGCACAGCCAGGCCGTGTGCAGCGGATGGTGCTGCGAGAGGCGTGGTGGATGGCGCTGATTGGCGTGGCTGCGGGATTGGGCGCGGCGCTGGCGATGGGGCGGCTGATTGCTTCCATGCTGTATGGGCTGAAGCCGTGGGACCCGGTGACGCTGGGCGTTGCAGCGCTGCTACTTGTAGCAGTGGCGCTTGCTGCAAGTTGGGTTCCGGCGCTGCGGGCAGCGAGCGTGGAGCCTATGGAAGCGTTGCGGCACGAGTAGCGACGAAGGACGAGTGACGAAGGACGAACGGACGATTGCGAGGTGGGGTGGATGATTTCGGAACTGAAGTCGTGGATGCGGGCGATGACGCAGCGGGGCAGGCTTGAGGCGGAGATGGAGACGGAGCTTGCGGAACATGTGGCTCATCGCACAGAGGACCTGATGCGGGCGGGCATGACGAGAGATGACGCGGCGCGGCAGGCACGCGTGGAGCTGGGACCGATGTTGATGCATAAGGAAGAGATGCGGACTTCGCTGGGATTGAAGTGGTTTGATGAGTTGGCGAGCGACCTACGTTATGCGCTACGGCTGCTGCGGAAGAGTCCTGGGTTCACGTTGATTGCGGCGGGATCGCTGGCGCTGGCGATTGGGGCGAATTCGACGATCTTTGCTGTGGGACGACAACTGCTGTTTGGGCGCGTGACGGTTCCGCACCCGGAGGAACTGCGGAATTTGAACTGGCTTGGCGGTAAGCACACGCCGGGTTTCGGCATGTGGGGCGAGTGGTCTCCGGCGCCGGAGGGAGGAACAATAGCGCCGATCTTTTCCTATCCCATGTATCAGCAGTTGAAGGCTGAGAATCATGAGATTGGAGACCTGGTAGCGTTCAAGGGAGACAGTATGAATGCTACGGTGCATGGGGATGCACAGCGGGCCGATGTGGTCCTGGTATCGGGAAATTTCTACGAGCAGATGCAGGTGCGCGTGCAACTGGGCCGGCCGCTTGAGCCCGCTGACGATGTGAAGGAGGGCGCGGGGACGGTCGTAGTGATCAGCGATGGGCTCTGGACCCGGAAGTATGGGCGCTCGCCGGCTGTGCTTGGACAGATTGTGCGGGTGAATCAGCAACTGATGACGATTGTGGGCGTAAATCCACGCGGGTTTACGGGCATTAAAGGAGCGATGGACTCGCCGGATCTGTTTGTGCCGATCACCATGCTGCCCGTGATCGATCCCAAAAACTGGGGCAAGCAGCCAGTGATGACAGATCCGAATATGTTATGGGTGAATATTGCGGCGCGAACCAAACCCGGGATTAAGGATGATGCTGCGCAGGCAACGCTGGGGGCGAAGTACGAGTCGGCTCTGCGCGGGACGGTGAAGTTGAAGGATGGGGAGACGCTGCCGAAACTTGTGTTGGCGGATGGAAGCCGCGGTCTTCACATGATGGATGAAGAGATTGAGAAGCCGATTTATGTGCTGTTTGGGTTTACGGTGCTGCTGCTGCTGCTGGCGTGTGTGAATGTAGCGAATCTGCTTTTGGCGCGTGGCGCACAGAGGCAGCGCGAAATCAACGTGCGCATGGCGATGGGCGCGCGGCGGGGAAGGATTGTGCGGCAGCTGTTTACGGAGAGCCTGCTGCTGGCAGGGTTGGGCGGTGTTGGCGGACTGATGTTGAGCATTGCTGGACGCAACCTGCTGCCGCGGCTAATGGAGAATCCGTGGGAGACGGACACGGCGCAGATTCCGTTCGACTGGCTCGCATTTGGATTTACGCTGCTGGTGACGTTTGCTACGGCTACAATCTTCGGGCTGCTGCCGGCGTGGCTGGCGGCGCGGAATGAAGTGAGCAGCCAGCTTAAGGAGAGCGGGCACCAGGCTACGCGGCGTCGCAAGGCATGGAGTGGCAAGGGGATTGTGGCGCTGCAGATTGCGCTTTCTACTGTGCTGGTGATTGGCGCGGGCGTGTTTCTGAGAACGGTGCTGCAACTCAATTCGGTGGACCTTGGATTCGATCCGAATCATGTGCTGATGTTTGATGTTCAGCCGCCGGCGAAGAAGTACGCGGATGGCAGAGACGTGCTGTTGCATAAACAACTGGAGCAGAAGATCGCGGCTGTGCCTGGCGCAGAGTCCGTGTCGCCGGCGTGGATGCCGCTTGCATCCGGCAATATGATGAATTCGGACTTTGTAACCGAAGATAAGCCAGCAGATGGCAAGAACCCGCCGGAATTCCTGAATGCGGTGGGCAATGATTACTTCCATACAATGCGAATTCCGATGATTACGGGACGGGCATTTGGTCCGCAAGATACGAGCAGCTCCGTGAAGGTGGCGGTGATCAATCAGGCGCTGTCGAAGAAGCGGTTCCCGAATGGCAATCCAATCGGCAAGCGCTTTCGCACGGATGATCCACCGAAGGGCGAGTGGATTCAGGTGGTGGGTATTTGCGCGGATACGCGGTATGCGCAGCTGAAGGATGAACCGCCGCCGGTGTTTTATCTGCCGTATGTGCAGCAGAAGGAGGTGGGCGGAATGACGTACCAGATTCGCACGCATACGTCTGCTGCTGCGCTGGCGCCTTCGATACAGAGGATTGTGCAGGGGCTTGATCCGGATCTGCCGATGATCGACATTCGTACTGAGCGGGAGCAGATTGACGCGACGATGCAGATGGAGCGAACGCTGGCGACGTTGACAACAGGGTTTGGCTTGATGGCGCTGATACTGGCTTCCGTGGGGATTTACGGGATTATGGCGTACACGGTGTCACAGCGGACGAATGAGATTGGGATTCGGCTGGCGCTGGGTGCGGAGCGAGGGCAGATTCGCGGAATGATTCTTGGCGAGAGCACGTGGATCACGGCGACGGGTCTGGTGGCGGGCGTTGCGGGAGCGCTGGGGCTGGTGCGACTGGTGAAGTCGATGCTGTTCGGGATTGCGCCGTATGATCCGGTGACGCTGGGTTGCGCTGTGACGGTAATGCTGGGAGTGGCGGTGATGGCGAGCTGGATTCCGGCGGGGCGTGCGGCAGGCGTGGAGCCGATGGAGGCATTAAGGCATGAGTGAGGCAGGGGAAAAGGTACAGAGGGACTAAGGGACTTAGGGACCTACGAACTGACATAGGGGCAAGGTTGCGGAGGATTGCGGCCTTGTTGTTGCACTAAAAATGGGGCAAAGTGAGAAAATGGAAAAATCAATGTAACAACTTACATTTAAATAAGTTGTCTATATTCTTTTACTTGTACGCGATGGTTACTGAAGTTCGCAGAAATTTTTTTCAAGTCGCGCTGCTTGATTGCAGGCTGGTTTCGGCTCTCAGTACGGCCTTTTCTGCTGCTGAAAAGCATTGGCTGGCGATGCGGGCGGCGGCGAGCAGTTTTGCGGCTTCATCCTGATCAATGGCTCGGACGAGGATGCCGCGACCGACGCACGCTATGAAGTCCTGAACCTCGGCAAGTCCAGTCAGATCAGGCATGGCATCGCGATAGGCATCATGAGCAGCTTTGCTGGCGAAGTACTCCTGTGTGCCTCGGGAGATGGCCTTGTCGTAGGCCTCCTTCCATATTTCGAGGCAGAACTGAACGGCCTCGTTGGAAGTTGGCCGCTTGATGGCTTTGAAAGAGACTCCAGTGGTCATAGAAATAGCTCCTTGCCGACCGCGAGGCCGGACGAAAAACGTGTGACTTTTTCGGGATATTTCAAGTATCGCAGAAACGGGGATAATTCTACGCAAATTGAGCCAAGTTTTTTTGTCTTTAGAATGAGCGGGTTAGAAAATATTTTATGGAAAAGGGCTTGACAAAAGATTTCCACAGGGCAGAAAACGGAGTTCGGGTTGGTGATCCCATCCTTCCATAAACGTGGAAGGATCGGCTACCGGGTATCGGGTGGGATGAAAATGAAGAACGGGATTGAGAAAACTTATCCGCTTGCAGAATCTTTCGACAGCCACCACACGACCTCGCCGACCGCTTTCCATGCGGATGAATCGGTCACGTCGACGGGCAAGCAGTGATAGTTTGCGGAGACCATAATGTCCGCGGCGGAGACACGACGTAGGCGCGCTACCTTGAAACCGTGGTCGCGGTGAGAGAAGACGGCGATCTTGCGGTTCAGCTGTTCGCGATCTGTTATTGCGGTATCCACGCAGATGATGGAATCATCCGGAATGAGCGGCATCATGGAATGGCCGGAGAGCTTCATGCAGAGAGCATGTTCCGGGTGCGGGCACCAGCTTGCAGGAGCGATGAAGAGATCAACGATCTCGGCTTTTGCGATGGTTATGTGAGGTCCAGGAGGATACTCGTCGCCATAGGCTTTAATGTTGAACAGCGGTACGAGGACCATCTCATGCGGTTGATTGAGGATTTCCCTGCTTCTCTTTCCCGCGAGGAAGATCCTGAAGTCCTTGAGGCTGACCTTAAGCGATGAGAGTGTGGCGTTGAGTTTGTTTCCTGAGAGATTGGCTGGATCGAGCCCGGCTCTTTCCCAAAAGTAGGCTCCGCCGGGAAGTCCGAGCAGGTTTCCCATCGCCATATAAGAAGCCGCAGTGGGTTCGTGGGTTCCGTTAAGCCAGCGAGTCACGGTCGGAGGGGATACGCCTACAAGTGCGGCCAGGCGCTTCTGCGACAGATCCAGCTTACCGAGGAGCGACCGGACCTCTTGCGACCACTGCGATTTTTCCTGCTTGGCCATGTCGTCCTGTCTGTCGCCGGATTTTCATTGGTGCAATTTCACTAATGAAATCAATAACTTATAGCAACATGAGTAATGCTACCAGCATCGAAAAGGTCGTAGCTAGAGGTTTCATAATTTGTGACGAGATGGAATTAGCGGATGTGATTTAACCTCATCGATTGCATTTGTGCTGTTTGGAAATATCGCCTTCGAGGTTCTCTCCTTCCCAATTGCGTTTCCGTTCTGTCCTAGATGAGCTTGGGAAAACAGGTGTTCCAATGGCGAGTGAAGCAGGTGCTGCCAAGATTCTGGTGGTGGAGGACGAAGAGACGATCGCAGAAACTCTTCAGAAGATATTTGCCATTGCCGGATACGAATGTCATACATTTTTTTCGGCAGAGAAATTCCTGGATCAGGAAGACGCAGGCTGGATTCCTGACTTTGCGTTGCTAGATGTAATTCTTCCAGGAATGGATGGTCTGGAACTCGCTTTCCGCTTGCAGAGCCGCTATCCGAAGACCAGGATTACGCTCTTTTCCGGACATACTCAAACAGAAATGATTCTGAAAGAGGCCAAGAAGCGAGGCCACGATTTTCATATCGTTGCCAAGCCGATCCATCCCGATGCGTTGTTGGAGTTGATTTGTAACGCACTGGCGGGAAAAGAAGAAAAGCGAGTATAAGGCCGTCTTTGTCGCGGCAGAACCGGCTTAGCGACTGTCAACGATGCGTGCGGGGAATCTGCGGGTTTCCTTGCAGCGAGAGATGAGGGCTGTTATGCGTTGATGCCGACGGGGAGTTGCGGGATGTTGCCTTCGGATTTGGCTTCGTCGACTACGGCGTCGAGGTGTGAGAGGACTTCTTCAACGGTCATGGTGTAGATCTCGCGGCGGGAGTCGTAGCCCTCGCCGATGATTTGCTTAAGGTAGCGTCCGGCGATCTGCGCGGCGAGCTGATCGGTGATGACTTTGCCGGTGCGCTTCTTCTGCTCGACCCAGGCGATGGCGGGCATGGCGATCCACATGGGGCGATCGTTGACGTCGAAACGGATGTCTATGGCGTCGGCGTGGCGCGTGGCGATGGCGACGATGTTAGCCTTCCAGCGGCAGTGCAGGTCTTCGCTCGTCCAGCGGTCAGAAACGTGGAAGTCTTCGTACATGAGTTAAGCGTATCGCTCCGGGTGGCTTAGCGCAACTAAAGACGAGGGGCGAAAAAACAGGAAACTGATTCTCTGAGGTTGATTTCTTTTCGATAAAGGACATCCAAGCTTTTGAGGCGAAATTGATGATTTATCGGCTGGAGAGAGTGACATTCATTCCAAGATCGAAAAGAGAAGTGTTTGCGTTTTTTTCAGAGGCGCACAACCTGGAACGGATTACGCCGCCGTTTCTGAAGTTTCACATCCTTACGCCAGGGCCGATTGCGATGCAGGCGGGGACGTTGATCGATTATGAACTGACGCTGCATGGCCTGCAGATGAGATGGAGGACGCGAATCGAGGAGTTCGTGGATGGCTCGTATTTTGCGGATGTGCAGTTGAAAGGGCCGTACCGGATGTGGCGGCACAGGCATGATTTTGAAGATGCGGAAGGCGGCACGCAGATGACGGACCGCGTGGGTTATGAGCTGCCCTTTGGGCCGCTGGGGCAGTTCGCACGATGGCTGTTTGTGCGGCGGCAGGTGGAGCAGATTTTCAACTATAGGAACGAAGTGATTGTGAAGGAGTTTGGGAGTGCGGCGGCTTAGTGGTTGCCGGCTATATGGGGTGGGTGGACGCTCATTCTATCGCGCTGATAGACTAAACAGGTTGCATTGGCAGTGCCTTTCTACGTTGTTGGACCCGCCTGCACCGAATCCAGAGTAAGGAAAAGACAGAAACCGACCGTGGACACACAGACCCGTCATGCGCTGAAACAAGATAAGTTTGCCCAGGCTACCGCCAGTGGCGTGAGCTGGATTGGCGAGCATCGCTCCAGCGTTGTGCGCTGGGTGATTGCCGCTGTTGTGGTGCTGGTGGTAGTGGTTGGCGCGGTGATTTTCTGGACTGTGCAGTCGAACGCTGCGGAGAATGCTCTGGGCGCTGCGATGGATGCCTATTCGGCCCCGCTGAATACGCCGGGCGTGCCTGCGCAGACCGGGTTTTATAACACCGCAGCTGAGCGGTCAAAGGCTGCGAACCAGAAGTTTGCCGATGTGGCCAAGCAGTATGGCTACCTGCCGGTGGCAGCGAAGGCGCATTACTTTGCCGGGATTACGTTTCAGGAGCTGAGTCAGACTGGTTCGGCGGAGACAGAGCTGAAGACCGCCGCAGGGGCGTGGGACAAGAACACGGCAAACCTGGCCAAGCTGGCGCTGGCGGGGCTTTATCATCAGACGGGCCGCGATAGCCAGGCGATTGACCTGTACAACGAGCTGGTCAGCAAGCCTTCTGCGACGGTGACGGCTCCGGTGGCGCAACTGGCGTTGGCGGATCTATATGTGGCCGAGGGCAAGAAGGATCAGGCGCGCGCGTTGTGGGCGAAGATCAAGGACGGCGACAAGGATGGCATGGCGGGTTCGCTGGCTGGACAGAAGCTGGCGGGGCAGTAAGACAGGGACTAGAGAATAGGGACTAGGAAAAACATCCCTCGGGGGCTAAAGCCCCGCTCTATTTCCGGCGATTGTGGCAGGGCTAAAGCCATGCCCTTTCAAAGCAAAGACAAGCTAGAATCGGAGGGGCTGCCTGAGGGCAGTCCTTTTCGCGTTTTCAGGCATGCGATGAGCAGGTATGCGGACTGTTGCGTCAAGTGTTTATGAGCAGCGCCGGCCTGACAATGGGACCAGCATTTCTGCCAACATGGGCAGGAACGACCGGGAGCGCCGTGGGCGACGAGACGAACGAACAGGGCTCGAAAGAGATTTTGAGCGAACAGGCGCTTGCCGCCATGGTGGGGCAGTATGCCTCCACGCTTTACCGTGTTGCGTACTCCGTGCTGCGGAATGCCGAGGATGCCGAGGATGCGGTGCAGGAGGCGTTTCTGCGGGTGCTGCGTCACCGGGACACGCTGAGCGAGGTGCGTGATCATCGCGTGTGGCTGATCCGGATTGTATGGAACATTGTGCTGGACAAGAAGCGCCGGGTCAAGACGCGCCCTGAGACGGATGATGTGGCAGAGCTGGAGCGGGTGCTGCCTGCGAGCGGGCTGACCGCGGAGGAGCGCGCGGCTGCGGCGCAGCATCACGGTCATGTGCTTGCACTGGTGGAGACTCTGCCGGGCAAGGAGCGCGAGGTGCTGGTTTTGTCAGCATTTGAAGAGCTTTCGAGTGTGGAGATTGCGACGGTTCTGGGGATTACGGAGTCGAGCGTGCGGTCGCGGCTATTTCGAGCGCGAAACCTGATGGCGGAGCTGCTGGAGCGGCCAAGGAGTGGACGATGAATAATTTGGATCGGAAAAAGCTGCAGGCTGGTTTTCAAGGTGAGGCAGATGCAACGTTACGGCTGATTGCGAGCCTTCCTGCGCCGGAGAAGCTGGTGGAGCGGGTGCGGGATGGGTTGCGTACGGGGGCTTCGCCCAGGGGCGCACGAGTGCTGGAATGGCCGGTAGCTGCGCGGCAAGGTTTCGATTGGCTGCGTGGAGCGGCGGCTGCGGCAATTGTCGGTGTGGTGGTGGGCGGTGCGTGGTGGATTTCCGCGAGCGCGCCTGCATCGGGTGGAAGCGCGGTTGCGACGCCGGTGCATGTGCGGCCAGCGGGCGGGTTCTCAAATGCGGGCGCGATGCGTACACCGGATACGCTAAACGGGCCAGTGCTGAAAAAACAAGGATCTAAGGACCCAGGGACAAGAGACAAGGGACAAGGGATAAACGCTCCGCAGGAGCTGAAGTCCCCTCGCTGATCGGGTCAGCGGCGTACGGGCTTTAAAAAGCCCGTACGGTTCCAATTGTTGGCTATGCTTCTTTCAGGATGGCGCGGATAAGCATTCCCAGAAGCGCAAGAATGATAGCGCCGATGAAGGCCGGCAGCAGTCCCGTGACATGGAAACCGCGCACGATGCTGGATGCGGCGAGGATCATCAGGGCGTTGATGACGAGCAGGAACAGGCCCAGGGTGAGGATGCTGATGGGAAAGGTAATGATCTTCAGCACGAGCCCGAGGGTGGCGTTGAGTAACCCAATGACGAGCGCGGCTATGAGCGCAGCGGTTAAATTGCGGACTTCAAAGCCGGGAACCAGCTCCGCGGTGACGATAAGGGCTATGGCGCTCAGCAGCCAGTGAATCAGTAGTCTCAACATTACATGCACTCTCCTTGCGAAGCTATGTTAACCGAATCTCAGCGGATGGCAAGCGTCTATTCTGAGAGCAGCCTTTGGTGAATGCCTGGATGCCGATGAGACGATTTACCGCTGCTTTCGCTGGATTTGTTTTGACCACCTGTTTACTTGCTGCGCAGGCGAGCGCGCCGTTGCCGGATGTGCACCAGTTGATGCGCGAGGTGGTCGAGCATCAGAAGCAGCTGGACAAGGTGCGCGAGAGCTATACCTATACTTCGCTGCAGACCACGCAGGACCTGGACGCCAATGGCAAGGTCACCAAGACCGAATCGACGGAGAATGAAGATTTCTTTGTGAATGGTCATGCCATTGAACGCGCGGTGAAGAAGGACGGCCAGCCGCTGAGCCCAGGCGAAGAGAAAAAAGAGACCGAACGCATCACCAAGCTGGTAGAGAAGGCGGAGAAGACACCGGCCGATCAATCGCTTGAAGGGCAGACGGTAAGCATCAGTCATCTGCTGGAGGTTATGGATGTGAGCGCGCCGCGTCGCGAGAGCTATCGTGGCCGTCCGACGATTGTCTTTGATTTTGTGGGCCGCAAGGATGCGAAGACGCACGGGATGGTGGAGGATGCTTCGAAGAAGCTGAAGGGGTCGATCTGGATTGACGAGGCTGACCGGCAGGTGGCGCATCTGGAGGTTGTGTTCGCGGATAACTTTCATGTAGCGGGCGGGCTGCTGGCGAATATCCAGAAGGGAACGACCTTTCACTTTGATCAAGCGCCGGTGGCGGACGGTCTTTGGCTGCCCACGGGCGGCGAGGCGATGGTGCAGGCCCGCGTGCTGCTGCTCAAAAACATGCGGCAGCACTTTATGGAGAAGGTGTACGGCTATCAACGTTTCAAAGTAGAGACAGAGCAGGCGAAGGATGCGAAGGTGAAGAAAGACTAGGGATTAAGGGAACAAGGGACTGAGGGACAAGGTCTATATATAAAAGGCAAGAATTATAGGCGGCTATAGATATACAAAGGACGCTCTTTGCGCCGTTCAAGATCACCACTGTATTTGCCTGCTGTACTACGGATTCGTCGTGTTGCCGCAGGCGGCAAACATGGAGTTGAGTTCGGCGTCGGAGGGGTCGCGTCGTGCCGCGCGGCGCAGCGGGGTGATGGCCTGGGAACAGTCATGCGCGGCGAAGGCAGCGCGGGCCCAGTTGCGGTCTATACCGGGGAGAGACGGATTCCACTGGGCGGCGAGAGCAAATTGCTTTGCGGCTGTATCAAATTTTCCTGCCATGGCGGCGTGGACGCCGAGATTGTTATAGCTGCCGGCGATGAGAGGCGTGAGGTGCTGCAAAAATTCTTGAAATGCAGCGGTGTCCTGCGCTGAGGCGATGCGAGTTGTCGCGAGTTGATCAATGTCCACTTCGAGGCCTGTGATGCGCTGCTCCTGCTGTTTCCTGCTGCGGTCGAGTAACGATTGGGAGATGGAGAGCTCGCGCGCGGCTTCGTCCTGATTGCCTTTGGCAGACAGGATGCGTCCGAGCTGATAGTGGGCACGCTGAATCTCCCAGAAGTTGTGCTCGGGATTGACGGTGAGCTCGATGGCGCGACGGAGGAGTGGCTCGGCATCCTGCGGACGGTTGAGATGAAAGTAGAGCGAACCAAGGTGCAGGAAGTTTGAGGAATTGCCGGGAGCGAGCTCGGTGGCGCGCAGAAAATCAAATTCAGCCTCTTTGTTGTCACCGCGCCGCTGAGCGATGAGACCGAGTTGCTGATAAGAGAGGGCGTCGTCTGGGTTGAGAGCCAGTTCTTTGCGGAATTCATTTTCCGCGAGGGCGACGTTGGCGTTCGTTTCGTCCATGTAAGCGGCGCCCAACGAGTAATGTGCGGTGGGTAAGGACGAGGCCAGCTCGAGAGCGCGCTGGAATTCGGGGACCGCGTCGTCCGGATACCTGCATAGACCGTAGGCTCGGCCGATGTCCATGTGATGGCGTGCGGAGTCTCCGTAGGTATTCAGAGCAGCGGCGAAGATGGGCTTTGCCTGAGTGTTGCCGCGAATGGAGAGCATGGCGACGGCGAGAGCGTACATGTTGTCATAGCTGGGATCAGAGTAGGCTGCAGCCAGGTAGGCATCGAGTGAAGCCTGATGATATCCCAGAGCATGGAGAGCCTGGGCGATGATTTTCTGCACACGCGAGCGCTGAATTCGGGTGAGCGGTGCAGCACCGGGAGCGAGCACCGGTGTGAGAACCGCAAGCGTCTTACGCGGATCGTTACTGTCCATTGCGGCGCGAGCGTAATCGTAGATGAGCGAAAAATCCGCGGGCGCAAGGGTAAGCGCTTCGTTGTAGACTGGCGCGGCATGAGTGTAGTCGCCAATGTTGGCGTAGCCAGTGGCGACGCTTTCAAGCGCGGCGAGCAAAAAAGCAGTATGCTCCGCATCGGCCTGGGCGAGATCGCCCTGATCCTGCATGCGGTAGGCCAGTTCGTAGTGATGTTGCATACGACTGGTTGCATCTGTCGGGCCCGGCGGTGAATACGGCTGTTGCCCATAACAGCTTAAGAGCGTGACGCCAAGCAGGATGGGCAGCAGAGAACGAACCCACACAGCAATCTTCTTGCGCGTTTAGTTTCAGCTTGCGAACGACGCGGGCAAATAAAGACGGGAAAGTCTCTCGCGTGGGAATCGAGACTGTCAATCAATATTTCAATGGGCTGCATTGCAGGTGGCGAGCATGGAGCTGAGTTCCATGTCAGAGGGGGCTTGTTGTGCCGCGCGGCGCAGCGGCGTGATTGCCTGGGAACAGTCATGCGCGGCGAAGGCGGCGCGGGCCCAGTTGCGGTCTATGCCGGGGAGAGACGGATTCCACTGAGAGGCGAGTGCGAATTGCTTTGCGGCTGTGTCGAATTTTCCAGCCATGGCGGCGTGGACACCGAGGTTGTTGTAACTGCCGGCGATGAGCGGCGTGAGGTGCTCACGAAACTGCTGAAAGGCGGCGATGTCCTGCGCTGAGGCGATGCGGGTTTTCGCAAGCGGATCGGCAGTTACTTCAAGGCCTGAGATTCGCTGGTCCTGCTGGCTCTTGCGTTCGAGCATGGATTGCGAGATGGTGAATTCGCGCTCAGCTCCGGCCTGGTCGCCGCGTGTGGCGAGGATGCGTCCGAGAATGTAGTGTGCGCGCTGAATCTCCCAGTTATTGCGTGCTGGGTTCACTGTGAGCTCGATGGCGCGGCGGAAGGCAGCTTCGGCGTCCTGGGGGCGTTTGAGGTGATCGTAATAGAGCGACGCGAGGATCATGTAGTTGGATACGTTGTTGGGGGCAAGCTCGATGGCATGGCGGAAATCTAGCTCGGCTTCATGGTCGTCGTTGCGCGCAAGCGCGATGCGACCGAGTTGCTGGTAGGAGAGAGAATCGTTGGGATTGAGGGCGAGCTCCTTGCGAAACTCTTTTTCGGCGAGTTCAGGAGGAGAGTTTCCGCTCATGTAGGCCGCGCCGAGCGAGTAATGCGCGCCGGGGAAAGAAGGATCGAATGCGAGAGCCCGCTTAAACTCCTCCACTGCATCGTCTGCATAATTGGTTTGGCCATAAATGCGGCCTATATCCATGCGATGACGGGCTGAGTCGCCGTAGTTTCGCAGCAGTACAGCAAACAGGGGCTTTGCCGCATCGTCACCGCGAATGGCGACCGTGGCTGCGGCGAGTGAATACAGGTTTTCGTAGCTGGGCTCAGCATAAGCGACGGCCAGGAAGCCGTTGAGCGCGGGCTGAAAGTGGCCTTCTCCATAGAGCGCCTCAGCAATACTCTTCTGCGCCTGAATGATCTGGACACGAGTAAGCGAAGAAGCGCCTGGCGCGAGGAGGGGCTGGATAAGCGCGAGGGCTTTGCCGGAATCTTTCGCGTCGATCGCGGCGCGGGCGTAGTTGTAGCGGATGGTGAAATCGTTGGGCGCCAGGGTAAGCGCATCCTCATAGACGGGGGCTGCGTGGGCGTAGTCTCCGGTGTTTGCGTAGCCGGTGGCGACGCCTTCAAGAGCCTCAATGAGAAAAGCGGTATGTTCCGCGTCAGCGTGCGCGAAATCACCCTGCTCCTGCAGCCGATAGGCCGCTTCGTAGTGGAACTGCATGGGGCTGACGGTGTTTCGCTGGGCGGGGGGCGGGGAAGGCTTCTGCGCGTAACAGCTTGCGAGCACGACGCCGAGCAGGACGGAAGGAATTGTGCGGAGCCTGATCAATGTTGCCCTGTGCTTGCCGGTCAAAGCGTGTGGGGAACGCGGTTGGAACGAAAAATAGGAAGATCGCTGTGCTTTTGCATGTTTCGCGTTCGGATGCCGAGTTGTCAACCGCTATTCGTTTGAGGGCGCTGCAATAGACCGGTTGCAGGATTGCTGAGTAGACTCGCTGGTATGTTCGTGCGCAGGCTGGCGGTAGAGCGGGTGGATGCGACTGGGATGCGAGAGGCTTGCCCGGTAAAGTGGATCGACAACTTTGCGATGCGGAACTTTACGAACGACGCGATCTTTGACGATACGCTTCCGGTGGGCGATGGATTGCTGGAGGCAGGATTCCGCATTCCGCTGGACAATCTGACTGTGGCGATGGAGGAGTGGTTTCGGCGCAAGGGATATTTGAAGGCCGGGGAACGGCTGGAGGTTCGGGAATTAGAGCGTGCGGTGGTTGGCCAGGGCGGGGACTGAGGGAATTTGAGCCGCCTTGGATGCCGATTCACGGGGTTGAAGATGGGGTAGCGGATTGGGGCCGGGTCAGGCTCTGAAAGTCCTGCACGAGCCGGGCGATGGCGTCGTCGAGATTGCGGTCGTGGGTCTTCTGCAATAGAGCAACGTCCACTTCCTCAGAAAATGCCCAGAGAACATAATGACTGGGTCGGTCGTAGATTTTTACTGAGACGGTGGGCAGTGGATCTGCTGCGCCTTTTTGCTTGTTGGCGTTAGCGGGACCGAGCGGCGCCTGTACCTGGAACTCGAGGACAAGATCGGCTTCTGAGGGGTTGGAGACAATGTCGTACTGGCTCATGCCGCGAAAGGCGGAATAGAACTGATCGTAGCCGTGAGAGGTACTTCCGCTGAAGGGACTGGGGAAGAGACCGGCATCGGCTCCACCATTTGCGATGAAGAGTTTTCGTGCGGAGAGGATTGTAGTTGGGACGGGAGCATGCGGCCCGGCAGGGGTTTGTGCATGATCGAATGTTGCAGTGAGGCAGGCTACGATGAGCGCGATTTTAAGTGCACTGTGAGAACCAAGACGAAAGGCTTGCATGGGCGATCCTCTTTCGTTGATGAGGACGCTGGGCGGAGGGGGAAGGTTTCGCGGGCCGAGTGTCGGAGATTGTTTTTTGTGAGCTCGTTTCAGGCGATGAAAAAGGGAAAATAGAAGCGGCTGAGGCAAAAAAATCGCTCAAAAAGTAACTATATAACTCAAGTTATCTGAATAGTTTGCCGATATGGGATTGGCATTTTGGCCGGAAACGGACAGTCTGGGGTTGCCAAGGGGTGTCTTTACACCCAGATTTCGATAAAATGGGGGGATGGAAATTCGACGTGGTTCAGGAACCCCCAATCTGATGACTCCGCTCCGAATTTGGCTTCTGTCAGGTGTGACGGCGATTGCGTTCACTGCTGTGGCGGTGAACGTGTGGCTGGTTCCGGTGCATGCGAAGATCGCCCTGCCGAATCCTGGTGCGACTTTGGCAGCTACCGCGCCAACGCTGCAACATGCGGCACCCGTGAAGCCAAAGTTGACGCTTGCTGAGCAGCGCAAGGCTTTATTGCGCGGAATTGCAAGCTGGTATGGCGATGCCTTTGACGGCCAGACGATGGCGAATGGAGAGACCTTCGACGAGACCAAGATGACAGCCTGCCATCCGACACTGCCTTTCGGTTCGGTGGTGAAGGTGAAGAACCTGCGGAATGGCCGCAGCGTGATTGTGCGGATTACGGACCGCGGCGCGCTGGCTGCCGGAAGGATTCTGGATCTTTCTCATGCCGCGGCGGAGAAGCTGGCAATGAGCAACGCCGGACTCGCTCCGGTGGTGCTGGAAGTGCTTTCACGGGGCGACGGAGAACGGAGAGCGCCAAGTTATTGAATCCCAGAAAAATTCTGTGACAGAACGGCCATCGCACAGCGCGATGGCTGTTTTGTTTTTGCGCTGATGGCTACGATTCTCCCGATTTCTTTCGATGAATTGCACGGGCATTTACAAAGCGGAGTACAAAAATATACATAATTCGTGCGATATAAAGTCCATAATCCATAAAAGGCCCATAATAGCTTTGCATCAGGAGACGTCCTCCATGTCGCTCAACGCGGATCTGCCGCAACAACATGGTGTGTCCGACGCCGCATCGGTCAGCGCGGAACCAGTTGAATTACAGAAGCTGGAAAGCCTCGACGACGCGGCGGCGATCCAAGCCGCTTATTACAGACAGACAGCCGAGCGATATGATGCGATGCATAACTCCGAGGAGGGGCATGAGCATAACATATCGCTTGCGTTTATCGATGCCATCAGCAGCCTGTATCAGTTGGAAACGTTTCTGGATGTGGGAGCAGGCACTGGTAGAGGAGTGGAGTTTCTTACCTCCTGCGGGAAGAGCGTGAAAGGTATTGAGCCCGTGGCGGAGCTGATTGCAGCTGGTGAGCGGCGCGGTGTGCCCATGGGTTCGATTCTTCAGGGGAGCGGAGCGAGCCTGCCTTTTGCAGATGTATCGGTGGACGCTGTGCTGGAGTGCGGAGTTCTGCACCATGTGCCGGAGCCGGAAAAGGTGATTGCAGAGATGATGCGGGTTGCGCGGAAGGCGGTATTTCTCTCCGATTGCAACCGTTTTGGACAGGGGAGGCCACTGGCACGGCTGGTCAAGCTGGCGCTCTACAAGGCGAATCTCTGGAATGCGGCGCGGTACGTTCAGACCAAAGGGAAGATGTACAGCATCTCGGAAGGCGATGGGCTGTATTACTCCTACAGCGTGTACGATTCATACGCGCAACTGGCGGGCTGGGCGGACAAGATCTGGCTGATGCCGGCCCATGAAAGCGGAGCCAAGCAGGCCGGAAATTGGCTGCACCCGCTGCTGACTTCATCGCATGTGCTTTTGTGCGCGGTGAAAAGCGACGCGCAAAAAGCGTGATCAACTGAGGTAGCCACGGTGCTCGCGTGCGTGCGGCCGGGTGATTTCGAGCTACTCGGTTTCGGGACGGATGTACGGTTTCTGAAGGTACAGGCGAGCTTCGTTCAGGGCGCCCTGGGTGTTGTCGTTGGTCTGGACGGCGAGTCGGTACTGTTCTACGGCGCGGTCGCGCTGGCCGGTGAGATCGAAGATTTTGCCGATCTCGATGTGGCTCCAGACTTCGGTCCAGCGGGGCTCGTCGTCGCCGCGAAGGGCGTCACGGTAGGAGTTGATGGCGGACTGGTAGTTGTGCTGGGTGAGAAGAACTTCGCCGATGCGATAGCTTGCGAGCGAGCTTTGCGGGTTGGCTTCGAGGGCCTTCTGATACTCATTGAGGCCGCCGGTGAGGTCGCCTTGGGCGACGAGCTGCTGGCCTTTGAGAATAGCGATGCGGACCTGGAGATCGGGCGTCGATTTCAGGAGCCAGTTCTGCGGGTCGATGGTGATGCGGCGCGGGCGGCCAAAGGTGTCGACGACGTACTGCGATTCAGTACCGACGACATCGACGCGCTTGATCTCTGTCTTGCCTTCGGTTTCAACGCGCAGCTCGACGGGCATGCGGAAGAGATCGAGATCCTGGTTGATTTCGCCGATGGTACGGAAGCCTTTGTTATTGCCGAGGCGATAGACGGCGTATTTGTTCACGAATGTGGGCGCGCCGGTGCCATCGACCCACTGGGCGAAGAACGGCGTGAGGTTCTGGCCGGTCTGGGCTTCACAGACTTTGGTTAAATCAGAGGCGCGGATACCCTGGTCGGTGTATTGCGAGAGAGTGCCTTTGAGCGCGGCGAGGAATGGCTTGTCGCCGACTTCCCAGCGGAGCATGTGGAAGATCATGGCGCCCTTCCACTGCGTCTGGGACTGAAATTCGGGCGAGAAAGGGCTGAGGCGGCCCGCGGTGGAGAGCGGTGTGATGTCGTAGGCGAGCGCACCGGCTGCGACGTCCTGGAGAGCGGTATGCATGGCGCCCTTGCCCTGCTCATCTTCGACGTACATCAGCTCGGCGTAGCTGCTCATGCCGTTGGTGATCCATGCATCGGAGAGGGTTTTGGGGCTGACCTCAGAACCCCACCACTGACGGGCGAGGGTGTTGGCGAGAAGACGGATCCCGGATTTGTCGCCTGTGCGAGAACCCATGATGGCGGCAATCTCGGGGGCCCAGAAGGCCGGGAGCGTGTCATCGGGCAGCTCGACAACATTGATATGGGTCGTTTCTGGCTGGCCGAAGCTATCGGTGAAGAAGTTGAGTTCCTTGGCGGCGGTCTGGGCTAGCTGCTCGGCTGCGGAGCGATGGGAAACGGTGAGATAGACCTTGATGGGGCCGGCGGTGGCGGGGTCGACGTAGCGGCCGGCGATGACGGTGCCGGGAAAGCCAGGTTTGTTCCAGTTGAAGTCGTATTGGTCGCCGGGCTTGCCATTCGCCAGGCTCGCGCTATGCGGGGAGCCGGTCTGGCCGCTGGCGAAGACGCGCATACCCTGCGGGACGCGGATGTGCATCTGCGCTGTGAAACGGTTGGTCATGTAGCCGGTGGAGGGGAACCAGCGGGAGGGATAGAAGAGGTAGGTGATGGGCTCCTGAATGGCTGCGAGCTTGAGGCCTTCAATGGGGCCGTCTTCATTGCCGGTGATGACGCCCTCGTACTCAAAGGTCCAGTGGGCGGGGACGCCGGAGGAGACTGGAGAGTTGGGCACGATGCGGACGGAACCATCCGCTGTGCGCTCGCCGGTGAGGATCTTGCCGGAGTCGTCGGTGATCTTGGAGATTTTGAGGGCTGGATGGAAGCCGAAGTTGATGAGATCGGAGTTATCCGGCGCTGTGAAGGTGACGGTGACCCTGGCCTGCAGGTGGTGCGTGGCGGGGTCGATCTCGGCGTCAATGGTGTAGGCGGAAACGGTGAGGGTGGGACGCTCGATACGCTGGGCCGCAAGGAAATCGGTGGACAGCAGGATGAGAACGGCGAGGAGTGCGGAGAAGCGGCGGGAAGACGTGATGGTCGAGCTGGTCATTATTGGGATCCTTACGGCGCACAATCCTTGCGGGAATCTTAACTCTTTTGGGCGACAGCAGTGGCAGAGGGCGTAAGGGAGAGCTGTTGAAGGACGATTTCTGCGACGCGGTCGATGGCTGTCTGACCGTGAGGTGGATGAAGCATGCCCCGAAGAGCGGCTAGCCCCTGCATCATGGACGCTCGTTCGGGGCCATCGGATAGCAAGGGACGTAACTCCGTCACGATATTGGACGCGGTGAAGTCGTTCTGGATGAGTTCGGGGACGAGACGCTTGCCGGCGATGAGGTTGGCCATAGCAACGTGAGGGACAGTGACGACGCGCTTGGCGATGGCGTAGGTGAGCGGAGAAACACGGTAGACGACGACGAAGGGATTGCCGATGAGGGCGGCTTCTACGGTGGCTGTGCCGCTGGCGACGATAGCGGCGCGGGCGTGGAATAGAGCGGCGCGGGCGTCGGAGACGAGATGGACGGGCAGGCCGGGCGTATGTGCGGTGATGATCTGGTGGACTTCTTCACGCTGAATGGCGGTTAGCGTGGGAGCGAGTGGGAGAAGGAATTCCGGCTCGGGGTACTGGAGGCCGAGGCGCGCGTTTTCGGCGTAATCGTCGTAGAGGAAGAAAGCGGCTTTGAGCATCTCGGGGAGATTGGCGCGGATTTCCTTGATGCGGCTGCCGGGAAGTAGGCCGATCCATTGCTTGGCGGGATCGAGGGTATTTTCGGCGGCGAACTTTTCTCTGGTTTCAGTTGGGAGCGGTAAATCCGCTAACGGGTGGCCTACGAATTCTGCGTTGACCTTGTGCTCGCGGTAGAAAGGTTCTTCGAAGGGAAAGATGACGAGCATCTTGTCGATGTATTTCTGGACGAGTTTGATGCGGTGCTTCTTCCAGGCCCAGAGCTGGGGGCTGACGAAGAAGATGACCGGGATGCCAAGGCGGTGGAATTCCTTGGCGAGGGCGAAGTGGATGTCGGGGAAGTCGATGAGGATAGCGAGGTCTGGTTTGCGGCGGCGGATGGATGCTTTGAGCTTGCGGAATTCGGCGTAGATGCGCGGCAGGTGGCGGACGATTTCCGTGATGCCCATGACGGCTACGTCTTCTGCGCGGACGATGCGGTCCAGGCCCGATTCCACCATGCGCGGGCCGCCCATGCCTATGAAGTTCAGTTTAGTAGGGGACTGCTTGCGGAGGGATTCCATGAGCATTGCACCGTAGTGTTCGCCGCTGGCTTCGCCTGCCGAGATGAAAAGCGTTGGGGGCATGGTGCTTAGGTGATGATAGCGGAGCTGGTAAGAGGAATGGTTGCGGAGGTCTTATTTATCGCTGGCAATGGCTGGGGGTAAAGTTGTTGGATCGGTATGGAGGTGGATGGGGTATGACGGAGTGGTTTGCGCGCACTATTTTTCATGTGAGAGATGTTGAGGCTTCGCTTCGGTTTTATGTGGATCAGCTTGGGTTTACGAGTCCCTGGCGGTATGACGAGGATGGAAAGGCGCGCGTGGCGCAGGTGGATCGGCAGGGGGCTGCGTTGATTCTTACGAGCACCTGGGCTGATACCTCGCCGGAGAAGGTTGGCAAAGGGCTGCTCTTTATTTCGCTGAATACGGAGCCGGAGACGCCTGAAGCCGGGATTGCTGCGATTGATGCGGTGCGCGCGGAGCTAGAGGCTAAGGGCGTTCCGGTGAAGGATGGTTCGTGGGGATATCGGTTGATTGTGGTGGATGATTTGGATGGGAATCAGATCTTGTTTAATTATCCGCATGAGGAAGTTAGTGGTTAGTGGTTCGGAAAAGCTGGTTCTTCGCTTCCGCTAAAGAAAGGCTTCGTTCAGGACGGCACGGTCTGCTTCCCAGGTCCGAACACACGGAGCTGGGGCACCGAAGGCCGTGCTGAATTAACGAAAGGCAAAAGCAAGAACAACCACAGGTCCTTCGACTCGTTTGGCGCGGGCGCGCCAAATTTCGCTCAGGATGACAGCTTGATTCATCGATCTAGCTATTTTGCGAGGGCTGAGGCGGTGGTGTCGGCGGGCTGAAGCTGGGTGGCGGTGCGGCGGGAGCGGACTGCGGCTGCTAGCTCGGTGAGCATGCCGTGGGTGGTGGGCCAGTCGACGCAGCCGTCGGTGATACTTTGGCCGTAGACGAGATCACTGAGGGGCTTGCCGGCGATGAGCTTCTGGGTGCCTGCGACCAGATTGCTTTCGATCATGACGCCGAGGATGTCTCGGTTTCCTGCGGAAACCTGTTCGGCGATCTCATGGCAGACGATGGGCTGGCGGTTGTAGTCCTTGCTGCTGTTGGCGTGGCTGCAGTCGATCATGATGCGCGGGTCGAGACCGGCGGCGATCATGCGGCGGCTGACTTCATTGACACTGGCGGCGTCGTAGTTAGTAGTATTGCGGCCGCCGCGCAGGATGATGTGCGTGTCTCGGTTGCCGGTGGTGCGGAAGATGGCGGACTGGCCGTTCTTGGTGTGCCCAAGGAAAGTGTGCGAGATGGCGGCGGAGAGAAGCGCGTCAATGGCGATCTGGACATTGCCGGAGGTGCCGTTTTTGAAGCCGACGGGGCAGGAGATGCCGCTGACCAGCTCGCGGTGGCCCTGGCTTTCGGTGGTGCGGGCTCCGATGGCTCCCCAGGCGACGAGGCCGGCGAGGTACTGCGGCGAGATCATGTCGAGAAATTCGGTGCCGGATGGGACGCCCATCTCGTTGAGATCGAGGAGCAGATTGCGGGCAAGGCGCAGGCCGTCGTTAATCTGGAAGGATTCGTTGAGAAACGGGTCGTTGATGAGACCCTTCCAGCCGACGGTGGTGCGGGGCTTCTCAAAGTAGACGCGCATGACGATGCGGAGATCGCGTCCGAATTCCTTGATGGCGTTTTGCAGGAGACCGGCGTACTCGACGGCGGCCTTGGTGTCATGGATGGAACAGGGACCGACGAGAACCAGCAGGCGCGAATCGCGCTTGGCGAGGATCTGCGTGATGTCGATGCGGGAATTGAAGATGGTGGCGGCGGCGTTTTCCGAGACCGACCGCTCTTCCTCGAGGAAAATCGGGGGTAGGACTACTTTGTTGGAGAGAATCCGGAGGTCTTCAATTAGCGGCTGCATGGCGCAAGTTCCTGACTCTAATGTACCAGTAATCGAGGGCGGCACGGGGCCTGGAAGCACTGCCGGGCAGCCAAAGAACAGCGGTTCTTCGTTCGCCGGGGTGATGAGGCGAGGAATTCACATTTGCTGACTCCCTTGCCCGGATACAGATTTACAGAACCTGTGGGGAAGAATGGAGATGCGAAGATGTTATCCATTTATTTTTCATAGGTTTAAGCTCCTGCGAGACTTACAGATTTACAGAATTACAGATTCTGTGAGGAGCGAAAATCATGCATGTTCTGTTTGATTGATTCTGTAAGTTGTTTATATTCATGTATTTAATGGAGATTTTTCGCGGATATAAGGGTGCGAAAATGCAGTCAAAATGCGGTGAAAATGGCAATTCTTGAACTCCAATTCATGCGGAGATGCTCGCTGGGAGATCATTTTCGGCTGAAAAAATACGAAGGCCCGGTTCTTGAAGACCGGGCCTTTTTGACTTCAGAAAAGAGTATGGCACAGATGACGGTAATTTTGTGCAAACTATCTTTTGGCGTTTTGCACGAAAGGACAATGGACGAAAGTAATGTGTTGCTGAGGGACAAGGGAGCAGGGACAAGACAAAGGCGGCAAGTTGGCGCTGCGCGTGGCGAGTTGGCGGGTTAGCGGAAAGGCAACAGCAGGTCCTTCGCTTTCCACCCCAGCAAGCGAAGATCGCTTGCCGGGGCCCCGGCTCTCCGCCTGAAAGACGGCTACGGTCACGATGACGGTCGTTGCCGGGTGTGGGGACGATTCTGCTTGGGATGACAGCCGGATTTCTAGTGGGAGTAGCGCTGCTCGCCGGCCTCAATGGGGATAGTGAGGCGGTTTTGCGGAGGCGGGAGCGGGCAGGTGGCGTAGGGGGTGTAGGCGCAGGGCGGGTTGTAGAGCTGGTTGAAGTCGAGGATGAGGGTTCCGGGCTTGTCGAGGCCGTGATCGGGGAATGGGGTGCGGAGGAAACGCGCGGCTTCGTAGGTGGTGGTCTTGCTGGTGTCGTCGCGGAGGATGAAGAAAAGAGTGGAGTCGTGCGGGTCTTCAATGACGGGCTCGAGACGAAGGGTTTTGCCGTTGAGGGTGAATTCAGCGAGGCCGGGCGCGGGCAGGTTGAGCGTGGTGCCGATGATGGTGGGGATCTTTTCGGTGTGCCCAGGCGGATAGGGGATCCATTTGGCTTCGACGGCGTAGTTGAGGTCCGGAGCGTACCAGTGGAGGCCGTTGAAGCCAGTACGGGCGGGCGAGTTGGCGTCCTTGATGCGAAGGGCGTAGCGGTCGCCTCGCGCGAGGACAACCATGGTGATTCCGTGCCAGGTCATGGTGGAGGGGTTATCGCCGTCGGTCGTGAGCTGGCCTTCGCGGGCCGGTTTGCCGTTGATCTGAAAATCGGCGGGGAACCCGGTGGGGTAGGAGAGAAGCTGAATGGTTTTGCCGGAGACAGTGAGGATGCCGAAGTGCTCCGGGGCCTGAGCTTTGATGGGGACGGAATTGTCGGCTGCGGCGCCGAAGCTGTTGCCGCCGGATTTAAGCCATTCGAGGCCGATGAGCGTGAGCCAGCCGTCGGGCGCGGAGAGCTCTTTGTCGCGTTGCGCGCGCCAGACGGCGATGCGCTGCTTCCATTGGGCGGAGGCGTCGGCGGCGGTTTTGGGCGCGGCGGAGGTCTGCGCGAATGCTGCGGCGGTGGAAGCGAGGAGGGTAACGGCCAGGATTGAGCGCTTTAGCATGGCGTTTCTATTATGACGCTTTAAGCGGTACGGCGCAGGCCGGGAAGACGCACAAGTTTATTTGCCGGCCTGGTGCGGCGGGGCGACATTGAGAGGGATTTCGATGGAACCGGAGCGATTGCCGCTTTCGTCCACGATGGCGGCGCGGAGGAAGACGTAGCCGCTGGGGAGATCGATCTCCTGATGAAACTGGAGGCCGGAGGCAAGGTATTTCTGGTACTGCGCGGGATCGAGGGCGATGTCACCGCCGTCTTTGGCCTGATTGAGTAGCTTTCCGGCGGTGTCATAGGCGACGAGCACGAGCGAGAAGGCACCTTTGCGTGAGCCGTCCGCCTGCTGCGTGAAAGGGATGCCGTGGAGATCGACCGTCCAGTTGATGCTGTAGGGCGTGGTGGCGGCGTTGGCGGCGGGTTGGGCGTCTTCTTTGGGTGTGGCGCGGAGCTTGAAGAGGATTTGTGTCGATGAGGGTGCGCCGTGGAGCAGGGCGAAGGAGACTTCTGTTGGAGCGGGCATTCTGGCGGTAGATGGCAGCCTGGTGGGGTCTTCTGCGAAATAGCCGCGGCGGTAATCGAGGCGCGCTTTGGGGGAATCGACTTTGATGGCGATCTTGCGGAATTTGCCGTCGTAGGAGGTGTTGGTGGGGGCGTAGGCGATGGTGTAGTAGTGCGCGCCGAGCTGCTGTACGGAGCGGATGGCTGCGCCGAGATCGGTACTGGAATAGAAGGCACGGCCGCCGGTCTGGTCGGCGATGACGTTCATGGTTTCGTGGGCGCTGATTTCGTCATCGGCAGGGGTAGAAGCCCGCTCGAGAACGCCATTGGGGTCAGTGGGGGAGTTGTGCGGCGCACCATTCAACTGACGATCCACGTCAAAGTGGCTGTTCACGGATGGTCCGCCGGCGAGGACGGGGTAGATGGCTGCGCGAGCTTGATCCAGCATTTTGCTGGCAGCGGTCACTTTGTCGGAGTAATTGCGTGCGTCGGAGATGCTGGTGCTCAGTGTTGCCTGCCCTTGCCGGATTGTGTCCTGGGTGGTGACCGCGAGCGGAAAAGAGCCGGAAAACCAGATGACACTTTTGCGGCCCGGTAAGGCGCCAAGGTAGGTGGCAAGGCTGCCAAAGGTTGCGAGCGTTAACTCCATGCGGGCATCGGCGCGATAGGACCCTTCATTCGCCACATAATTTGCCTGCAGGCCCTGGGCTTCTGCCGCTATGCCGCTGCTGCCACCGCCGCCGAAGTTGGGCTTGGGGATGGAATCGGCGTAAGAGTCGTGGCCGGGATCATCCGTGAGGCGGGATTGCTTGGGCTTGGCATCAAGCTGTTTCAGCGCGGCGGTGAGGACGGCGGGATCTGTGTTGAAGCCCTGGACCATGCTGAGGTGTTCGTTGAGGGCGAAGATGGCGATCTGAATTCCCGGCGGGATCTGGTGGAGGTATTGGAGCATTGCGAGGCGCACCTTTGCCTGGTCGGCTAAGGGCGTATTGAGGGAGTCCATGAGCAGGATAAGAAGCGGACCGCGGGCGGGTGCTGATTGGAAGTTGGAGTAGACGTTGGGTGGGAGCTGGAGAGGCGCGGGTGGTGCGGGTGTGTTGGCTACGGGTGCGTCGTTGTGTTCCTCGAAGAATGCGATGGTTTGTGGCGCGCTGTTTTCGGTGATATGGAATTGATCTTTTGTAAGGCCCTGGATGGGCTGGCCGTTTTTGTCGGTGACGACGATGTCTACGAGGACATTGTTGACGGTCTGTTTGAGGATGGTTTGATTGTCAGGTGATGGGGGAGGCGCTTGGGCAGTGGAGAGCGAGGCAGCGACTAAGAAAGGAATGAGCGAGCCTGAGTGTTTCCGCATGAGTGAGAACAGCCTTCCGGACTCAAGAGATTGCCGGCTTCCATTATGACGTCAAAGAGCAACTACAAGTTTTAGACGATGCGGCGCAGGCCGGGGAGGCGGACGAGTGGGTCGCTTAGTAGCCAGCAGGCGACGATGGTGAGCGAGCCCGTGGCGGTGAATTTGATGAGCGCGGGGGCTGCCCAGCCATGAAGGAGCAGTGAAATGAGGACCAGAATTACAGGATGGATGATGTAGACGGCGTAGGCGCGGCGGCCGAGCCAGGACCACAGATTGGAGGGCTGGTTTTGCCATTTGCGGAAGGCCAGAAGCCATGCGGCGATGAGTCCCCAGGCTACTAATGGTTCCCAGAAGGCGTAGAAGATGGCGGACACGGAGAGGCCGCTGGGGACGTTGGATTTGCCGCTGCCGCCGCCGCTATGCGTGGCGAGGAAGTAGGTGGCGACGGGCATGGCAATCCAGAAGAGGGTGGCGCGGAGGATGGACAAGCGGGAGTTTTTCCATGTGAGCTGGCGGAGCCAGTCATGGCGCCATGCGGCGATGCCGAGGGCGAAGAGGAAGATGTAGCTGGAGAAGTAGGCGAGCTGGAGTCCCCATACATTGACGCCGACGGGTACGAACTGGCGGATGAGAAGCGCTATTGCTCCGACGGCGATGGCGCTGATGATCCACCAGATGTTGGATGGGACTAGTTTGGGTGCGCGTTCGGATTGGGTGAGCGGCGCACCGGCTAGTTTGCGCCAGAGGCAGTAGGCGAGGGAGAAGATGAGCAGAGCCTGTGCGAACCAGAGTGGGCCGTTGATGAATTGCTTGTGATTCCAGAGCCAGACGAAGGTGCCCCAGAAGCTGCGGCCCTGGAATGCTTCGACGATGGCGGCGGTGAGAGGGCCGAGGAAGAGACCGAAGGCCAACAGTGGGATGCCGAGGCGGAGGAAGCGATCGCAGAGGAAGCGGGCGTAGCCTTTGCGCTCCAGCGAGAGCGGCGTGAAGTAGCCGGCGAGCAGGAAGAAGAAACCCATGAAGTAGGCCTGATTGGTGGTGCAGAAGAGAATCAGCAGGCGGCTTGAAACGGAGGCGGAGGGATCGAGTTCACGCCAGAACCAGCCGCCGATAGCACCGTAGGTGAGGGCGGTGTGGTGCAGGATGACGAGGGCTGTCATGACTACTCGCAGGCGGTCGATGTAGAGCTCGCGTCCCGGCATTGGCCTATCCTACACGGAAATAGGCTAAACTCTATGCACACCTTGACAGTAACAGGCGCAGATTTTTACACTTATAGAGGATATCTTCATCTATATTTCGGCCAAGTTTATTATTTTGTTGTGCTTAGGCTGGGATTGGGAGGAAGCGAGGGTGTGGCGCGATGAGTGAGACGCGCGTCAGTACGCGAGAGCGGCTGGTGCTGACGGCCATCATCGAACTCTATATTGCTACCGGCGAGCCAGTGGCCTCGCAGGCGGTTGCACACGTTTTTGCGGACCGTGAGGGGATGAGCTCGGCGACTATCCGGAATGTGATGGCGGCGCTGGCTGATGCGAGACTGCTGGAGCAGCCGCATACTTCGGCGGGACGAGTGCCGACGGCGGCAGCATTTCGCTATTACGTGGAACAGATTACGCAGACAGGGCGCGTGGCTGCGGGAGGCGTGGCGGGCAGCGAGCCGGAGCGGAATGCTTTGACTCCCAACACGCTGAACGCGAATTCACTGAGTCAGGAGCGGCGCGAGCAGATTGAGGACAGCTTTGCCGGGGTTTCGAGCACGAATGATTACCTGCAGCGGACCTCGCAGATGCTGGCGCTGCTTTCTGGTGGACTTGGTGTGGCGCTGGCGAGCACGTCAGGAATACAGATACTGGAGCATATTCATTTTTCGCGGTTGGCCGCCGGGCGCGTACTGGCAGTGCTGGTAACGCAGGCCGGGGCGGTACACGACCGCGTGCTGACGCTGGATCGGGAGATGGCGCATGTGGAGCTGGAGACGGCGGCGCGGTATCTCAACGAGAGTTTTCGCGGCTGGCCGGTGGAGCGGATTCGGGTAGAGGTAACGAAGCGCATGGAGGCTGAGCGCGAGGTGTATCGCGCGCTGCTGACCAGCGTGGAAGAGCTTTGCCGGAAGGGTGCGCTGACGAGTGATTCGGGGCCGACACTGTTTGTGGAGGGGATGGCAAACCTCATTGCGGCGGAGGTGGATCGCGAGCGGTTGCGGCAGATGCTTATGGCTCTTGAAGCCAAGCAGCGGCTGGTGGAGCTGTTGACGGCGTACGTGGACGGGCGGGAGCAGGAGGTTCGCGTGGTGGTGGGCCTGGATTCGGCTTTGCCTGGAAGGGATGCGACATCGCCCGCGATGCCGCATGCCATGCAGGATCTTGTGCTGATTGGCTCACAGGCGCGGCTGGGCGATGCGAGTCAGGGCTCGGTTTTGGGAACGGTGGCGCTAATTGCGCCGACGCGCATCCAATACCAGGAGATGATTCATGCGGTGCGGTACATTGCGCAGCTCTCGGAGAGAATTGTTGGAACGAGGGAATAAGGAACTGAAATCAGGGATCAGAAAAACAAAGCAGGTCCTTCGCTACGCCTGATAACGGCTGCGCTCAGGATGACACTTATTTGTGGAAACCACGGCGAAGAGATGGAATCTATCCTTGAAACAACGAAGAAATATTGGTGAACAACTAGGGAAGTTTTGGAAACGTATGCCTGAACAGGAAATAGACGTGAAGGAAGCTGAAGCAAAAATGGGTGAGATGCAACCTGAGGGGCTGGAAACTTCGGCGGAGGCTGATGCGATTCAGCAGGCCGGAGATGAGAGTGTGCCTCGCACGGAGCTCGAGCAAGCGAAGGGCGAACTGGCGCAGATGAAGGGCGAGCGGGATCAGTTGCTGGATCGGCTGGCGCGGCTGCAGGCCGAGTTTGAGAATGCGCGCAAAAGGGCCGAGCGCGAGAAGACAGAGTTTCGGGATTTTGCAACGGGCAACGTGGTGGAGCAGTTTCTGCCGGTGCTGGATAACTTTGAGCTGGCGTTGAAATCGACGGGTTCGACGGAGCAACTGCGGAGCGGCGTGGAGCTGATTGTGAAGCAGATGGAAGAGGCTTTGCAGAAATTGCAGGTGACGGCGATTCCGACCGTGGGCGAGCCGTTTGATCCGCGGGTGCATGAGGCCCTGGGTCAGGTGGAACGCGAAGATCTGCCGGATGAACATGTGGCTGAGGAGATTCGGCGCGGGTACAAGATTCGTGAGCGGATGCTGAGGCCGGCGATGGTGCGTGTGGTGTCGAACCCCAAACAGGTAGCGGATTAGGCACTGGGGCTAAAGCCCCATCATCTGCCGAGCTTATTGGCACGACTCTAAAGTCGCGCCCTGATACAAAACCGGATCATCCGGACAAAAGTAACGTTTGCGGAAGAGAGACAGTGGCAACAGTGGCGAAAGCGGATTATTACGAGGTGCTGGGCGTCTCCCGTGAGGCGACCGAGCAGGAGCTGAAGAGCGCGTACCGGAAGCAGGCGCTGAAATATCACCCTGACCGCAATCCGGGGGATCATGCGGCCGAGGAGAAGTTCAAAGAGGCCAGCGAGGCTTACCAGGTACTGTGCGACGCGGACAAGCGCGCGGCGTATGACCGTTATGGTCATGCGGGAGTGAATGGGCCTGCGGCCGGCGGACCCTTTGGAGGAGGTTTTTCAGGTGCTGTCGATCTGGGGGACATCTTTGGCGATCTGTTTGGCGAGATGTTCGGAGGGGGCGGCCAGGCGCGTGGAAATGGACGCACGCGAGTGCATCGCGGCGATGATTTACGCGTGGACCTGACGATCAATTTCGAGGATGCGATCTTTGGCCATGAGACGGAAGTGAGGCTCCGCCGGCTGGAGGCGTGCGAAACATGCCATGGAAGCGGGAGCGCATCCGGGCGCGGGCCAGTGACCTGCCAGCAGTGCCAGGGGCGCGGGCAGATCCGGTATCAGCAGGGGTTTTTCTCCGTGGCGCGCACTTGCTCAGCATGCGGAGGGGCGGGAAGCGTGGTGGTCGATCCCTGCACAACCTGCCGTGGGGAGACGCGCGTGAGCCGGGAGCTGAAGCTGAATGTGAAGGTTCCCAAGGGCGTGGAAGATGGGACGCGAATCCGCTACTCCGAAGAGGGCGATGCGGGGCGCAGCGGCGGGCCGAAGGGCGATTTGTATGTGGTGCTGTCGATTCGCGCTCATGATGTGTTTGAGCGCGAGGGCAACGACTTGAAGTGCGTGGTGCCGATCAGTTTTCCGCAGGCGGCGCTTGGAGCGGATATCGAGATTGACGGCATTGACGGGCCTGTGAGCCTGAAGGTTCCTGAAGGCACACAGAGCAGCAGGGAGTTGCGCGTGCGCGGGCGCGGCGTGCCGATGCTGAACGGCAAAGGCAATGGCGATCTGCTGATAACGGTGGTGGTGCAGGTGCCCAAGAAGCTGAGCAAAGTACAGCGCGAGCTGATGCGGCAACTGGAGGATTCGCTGAAGGTGGAAAACAAGCCTGCGGCGCCCTCGTTCATGGACAAGATGAAGGACCTGTTCAGCTAGCTCAAATGCGACATTGACAATGAAATGACAGCCCGGCGGGCATCCTGCCGGGCTTTTTTGTGTCCATTGGGCATAGCATCAAACTGTACATGCAAGACCTTTCAGGAGAACGTACAGGATGACGACAGCACATATTCATCGCATTGCCACAGCGGTTCCACCGAACGATGTGCACCGGCCGTTTGTGGAATTTGCGGAAACGATGCTGCCGGAGGGAACGGTGCGGAGCTTATTCAGGCGCATGGCAAGAATGTCGGCAATTGAGCACAGGTACTCGTTTGTGGAGCCGGTGGAGAACGGGGATGCGACGTGGCGCGACCGCGACGGGCTCTATGTGACGGGGGCGTTTCCGACGACGGCGCGACGGATGGAGGCATATGAAAAATTTGCGCCGCGGCTGGCAGAGAATGCGCTGGACAGGCTGGCTCTGAGCGAGGAAGAACGGCGCAGCGTAACGCATGTGATTGTGACTTCCTGCACGGGTTTGTATGCGCCGGGACTGGATTTCGATATTGTGCGGCATCTGGGACTGAGCACCTCCGTAGAGCGGACAATGATCGGGTTCATGGGTTGTTATGCGGCGATCAATGCGCTGAAGGCAGCGCATCACATTGTGCGATCGGAGCCAAAATCCAAGGTGCTGATGATGAACCTGGAGCTTTGCACGCTGCATTTGCAGGAGACTGAGAATATTGAGCAGCTACTCTCGTTTCTGCTCTTTGCCGATGGGTGTGCGGCGTGCCTGATTGGCGCGGAGCCTCAGGGGCTGGCGATCGACAGCTTTCTGGCGGTGAATCTGCCGCAGACGAGCGGGTTGATTACGTGGAAGATCCGCGATGGCGGCTTTGATATGCATCTTTCCGGGCAGGTGCCTGGGGAGATCAAGCGCGGGCTGAAGGATGTGAGCCGCGAGGTGTTGCGCGGAAAAGAGATTGCGGATGTGGACTTGTGGGCAGTACATCCGGGAGGTCGCACGGTGCTGGATGCCGTGGAGCATGCGATGGAACTGCCGGAAGAAGCGCTGCGCTTTTCACGGAGCGTGCTGGGACAATTTGGGAATATGTCGTCGGCGACGGTGATGTTTGTGCTGGCGGATGTGCTGGCGCAGGCGCAGGCGGGGCAGCAGGGCTGCGCGATGTCGTTTGGGCCAGGTGTGACGGCGGAAACGATGTTATTTCATGCTGCGTGATACGTTGACGCATTCAGGTGAGTTGGACTTCAGCCGCAGGGCGCAGTTGCGCGAAATCATGGATGAGCCGTGCGAGCGCGAGATGCTGCGCGAGTATCTCAAAGCCCTGGCACAGGTGAACCGGTGGTTTCTGGCGATGCGGCCGACTTTTGCATGGCTGGATAGTTTGCAGTTGCCGCAGGATCGCGGGCCGGTACGAATTCTGGATGTGGGCTGCGGATATGGCGATGGGCTGCGGCGCATTGAGCGGTGGGCGCGTGAGCGAGGGATTCACGTGCAACTGACGGGGCTGGATCTGAATCCGGATGCGACGGCGATTGCAGCAGAGGCCACGGGAGCCGAGAGCGAGATCGAATGGGTGACGGGAGATGTGCTTGCCTATGTGCCACAGCAGCGCGTGGACATTGTGGTGAGTGCGCTGTTTACGCATCATTTGAGCGATGAAGAGGTGGTGCGGTTTGTGCGCTGGATGGAGCGCCATTGTGTGATGGGGTGGTTCATCAACGATTTGTCGCGGTCAGCGGCGTCGTATTACCAATTCAAATGGTTTGCGCGATTGGCCGGTCTGCATCCGGGTGTGCAGCATGACGGACCGGTGTCAATCAGGCGAGCGTTTGTGGCGAGCGACTGGCGGAACTTATGTGCCCTTGCGGGATTGAGCGTGCAGGACGTGACGATTGCCGGATGGAAGCCTGCGCGGCTGTGCGTTGGCCGAAGGAAGCCGTGATGAGCAGGGTCGAATGCCTGGTGATTGGCGGCGGCTTGGCCGGCGCGATGGCGGCGATGCGGCTGGCGCAAGCGGGGCGAGAGGTTTTGCTGATAGAGAAGGAACATGCAACGCAGCACAAGGTGTGCGGGGAGTTTTTGAGCCCGGAGGCGGTGGTTTATTTGCGCGAAGCGGGCGTGGAGCCGCTGAAGCTGGGCGCGGAGCGGTTGCTGCGAGTAAGGTTGGGGGCCGGAGAAAAGATTGTCGAAACGGCACTGCCGTTTACGGCGCTGTCGCTTTCACGCAAGGCGCTGGATGAGGCGTTGCTGAGGAAGACGGCAGCGGCTGGATGCGTGGTTCGGCGGGGCGCCGCCGTGGAGCGTCTGGCACAGGACGGAGATGGATGGCGCGTGGAGCTTGCGGATGGAGCATCTGTGCGAGCCGCGAAGGTATTTCTTGCAACGGGGAAGCATGATCTGCGTGGGTGGAATCGCAGGCCGGAACGTGGTGCAGCGCAGAGCGATTTTGTGGGATTCAAAATGCACTGGAAACTGTCGTCGGCGGCTGCAGAAAAGTTGCGGGACACGATGGAGATGTTTCTCTTTCGCGGAGGGTATGGCGGGATTTCGTTGATTGAAGATGGGGCGGCGAATCTGTGCCTGGTGGTAAGGCGAGCGATATTGCATGCCGCGGGCGGATGGACAGGGCTGATGGCGGGGATTTGTGCGGGGAACAGCTTACTGCGCGAGCGGCTGGATGGCTCTGAGCCCAGGTGGGAGCGACCGCTGGCCGTGGGATGGATTCCGTATGGGTATCTGGCGCATGAGCCTGATGGAGTGTGGAGGCTGGGAGATCAGGCCGCGGTGATTCCGTCCTTTACCGGCGATGGGATGGCAATTGCACTGCACTCGGGCGTACTTGCGGCGGAGATGTACCTGACGGGAGCGAGTGAGGCGGAGTATCAGTGCAAGCTGGCGGGGCAATTGCGGCAGGGAATGAGGCTGGCGACAGCGGTTTCGAGAGTCATGGTGAATCCTGTGGCGCAGGGAATGGCGCCTGGGCTTCTGCCGGTGCTGCCGTACGCGATGAGCTGGATTGCCGCGGTGACGCGTATACCGCGGCGGGCGCTGGTTACTCAGCCCGCCTTTTCCGTTAGCTCGGCCCAGCGCGCGTAAAGCGTATCGATTGCATGCTGAGCTGCTTCGAGTTCGGCGAGTGCTTGCTGGAGTGCTGTTGCGTCGATGGCTACGGTCGGATCTTCAACACGCGCGTGGGCTGCTATGAGCCGTGCGTCGGCTTCTTCTACGCGCTGCTCGATGGTTGCGAACTCGCGCGCTTCCAGATAGGACAGCTTCTTTTTGGATTCCTGTTTCAGAGCAGTCGCGGAATCAGCTTTGGGAGCGGTCGTTGACTGTGGAGTCTCGGACTCTGCCTGCCAGTCTTCCCATTGCGAGTAGCTGGCGAATTGTTCCGCGCTGCCATTGCCATTGAGGCCGAGCACGGTTGTGGAGATGCGGTCGAGAAGATAACGATCGTGGGTGACAAGCACGAGCGCGCCGGGGAACTCGAGGAGGCTTTCTTCGAGGATGTCGAGCGTGGGGATGTCGAGATCGTTGGTTGGTTCGTCGAGGAGAAGAAGATCGGCGGGTTCAAGCATGAGGCGGGCGATGAGCACGCGTGCACGCTCGCCGCCGCTGAGACGATCGACAGGCTGATTGAGCTGTTCCCCAGTGAAGAGGAAGCGCGCGGCCCAGCTTGCGACGTGGATCTGGCGGCCCTGATAGATGACGGCATCGCCATCGGGGGCGAGAGCGCGGCGAAGGGTGAGTGAGGAATCGATTTCGCGGAGCTGGCTAAAATAAACGGTCTTGAGAAACTCGGCGCGTTGAATTGTGCCTGAGGTTGGTTCGATCTCTCCACGCAACAAGCGCAGCAGCGTGGTTTTGCCGCTGCCATTTGCGCCGACGAGACCGACGCGCGTGCCGGCGGTGAAGACGAAGTTGAGATTTTCGAAAAGTGTGCGACCGCCAATTTTGCAGGAGACGTCTTCGAGCGTGATGAGGCGCTTGGTTTTGCGGTCGCTGGCCTGGAAATCGATGCCTGCATTGTTGACGGTGGAGCGCGAGTCCATGTCGGCGAGCTTGCGAATCATTCCATGGGCCGTGTCGATGCGGGCTTTGCTCTTGGTGGTGCGAGCTTTGGGGCCGCGTCGCAGCCATTCGATTTCTGTGCGCACTCGGTTGCGCAGGCTCTCCTGTTCACGCGAGTTTGCTTCAAGCCAGGACTGGCGCTCTTCGAGGAAGCGGCTGAACTTTCCGCGCACACGCAGCAGGCCGTCCGGGTAGATGCGGTTCAGCTCAACGATTTCATTGGCGACATTTTCGAGGAAGTAGCGGTCGTGGCTGACGATGACGGTTGCGAAGCCGGCATCTTCGAGAAGCTCTTCGAGCCAGCGGATTCCGGCGAGATCGAGATGGTTGGTTGGTTCATCGAGAAGAAGCACATCGGGAGAGAGTACTAGGGCTTCCGCGATGGCGAGACGTTTGCGCCAGCCACCGGAGAGGGATGCGGCCTGGGCGGTGAGATCGATGAAGCCGGTGCGGCCGGCAAGCTCGCGAAGACGGCCTTCATGATCGTTTTCGGCAACATGTGCTTCAGTAAGCGCGCGTTCGAGCACGTCGCGTACGTTGAGGCCGCCCGGATAGAACGAATCCTGCGCGACATAGGCGACCCGCGCACGTTTGCGTGTTGCTACTTCTCCAGAGTCAGGCGACTGAATTCCGGCGAGCACAGAGAGTAGAGTCGATTTTCCCGCACCATTCGGGCCGATGAGTCCGATGCGGTCGCCTTCATTTACGGTGAGCGAGATGTTACGGAAGAGAGGCGCGGCACCGAAGGCTTTAGAGATAGTTTGAGCGTTAAGAATTGGAGGCATTACATATCTAGTGTAGTTTCTGATTGCGACGTGGCGATATCTGGCCGGAGCGCGGGGGCATTTCCAGGTGGTTGAGCTTCCCATATTTGCAGGCGGGGATCAATTTTGCTCTCGACGGCAAGGGCAACGCGGTGTTCCACAAGATTGAAGAGGCGAAACTGCCAGCGCGCCGGATCGTCGTCGTCGAGGACGCGATCTATTTCAAGATGGAATTTGTTTGATTTGTCATAAACGAAGGAAAAGTGCTTGAGCGGCAGGGAGAGACCAAGCCCTCGCGCCTTGATGTAAGACTCCTTCAGCGTCCACAACGATAATGCACGAGCTGGTCTTTCCGGATCGGACAAATCCTCGAGCTGTGCCAATTCGCGAGGCGAAAAGACATCAGAGGCGAGCTTTACTATGTCTGGTGCACGATCCAGCGGCTCAATGTCGACACCGAGTTCAACATCTTTGGCGATAAGACAAACGACTAACTCCGTGCAGTTGGATAAATTGAAGCGCAGACCGCAATCCGGGTCGGTGGCGGGTTTTTCGTAGGGGTTTGTCTGAAACTTCCACGCATGCGGAGGAAGTGGATGATAGTAGGACAGTGCGTTGCGCACCAGGAGCCGGGTAGCCAGATATTCACGACGATGTCTTTCAAATCGAAAGGTTTTGCTGCGCAAGAGCTCTTCTTCGCTGAGAATTCGTTCGGAATCCTCAGCGATTGTCTGTGCAGAAATATCCTCCGGACGGGTATACCAGAGGTTCAATGCAGTTCCCATCCGGAAATCCCCCAAGCTATCTTTGGACAGCAGCTAATAGCACTATAGAACCATGGTAACTGAGCCAGTGGACGGCAGGAGATGTTACTAAGTGGGTATCGAAATGGCCCTGGAGTGCTAAAGTCACGGTAATGAAAGATTGCTAACATGATGATTGCCTTGGTGGTTGTCTGACGAATTGAACCAATTATTCCCAGTGTCTGCACGGCCGTAATGGGCCGTTGCAGTTTTGCCGGGTGGATTCGTAGACAAGGCGCAGCTCTTAATTCTTTCCATGCGGCCGATGAAGCTCATGAGCCGGCAGGAGGAATTGCTGATAGAAGCGTCAGAAGGAAGCTACGTCGACCACCGCTGACGATATGTGCACGATCCCGGCAGGGCTCTATGCCCGATGTTTTTCCTGGCGGGATACCAGACGAGACAACATGGTCAGCTCTGTGGAGCATTTGAGTACCGTACAGTTCTTATCGGAACTTCGCCGGCTTGACATTCATGTGAGTGTCGAGGGTGGGAGACTGCGCTGTAACGCCCCAGCGGGGCGCCTTACGAAAGAACTGGAAAAGGCTCTTGTCGAGCACAAAGCAGAGATCATCCAGACTCTCCGCGCTTCGAATGCATCCTCTTCTATTCCCAGACGATACGAACCAAACAAGCGAATGCCTCTGTCCTTTGCCCAGGAGCGCTTGTGGTTTCAGCAAAATCTAAAACCGGAGAGCACAGCTCACAACATCACTGCCAGGCGCCGTTTGCAGGGTGCGGTGAATGCGGAATTGCTGGAACGTGCTTTGCGTACCCTCGTGCGGAGGCACGAGATTCTGCACACGCGTGTTGTAGAAGCAGATGGAGTTCCTGCTCAAGAAGTGCAACAGGATCTGTTGCCCACTGTTGAGGTTTATGACCTATCTCATCTTGCAGGAACTGAGCAGATGACGGCGGCGGAGTCAACGATACGGAAGTTCTCAGCACGACGGTTCAATTTTGCAAGCGGAGGTCTCTTCCGCGTGGCCCTCATTCGTCTTTCCAGCGATGATTGCCAACTCGTAATGGCTGCCCACCATATCATCTGCGACGGCTGGTCTCTGGGCATCTTTTTTACGGAGCTCTGCTCACTGTATGAAGCGGGGCAGCGCGGACAGGCGATCGAATTAGCGGGGCTTCCGATTCAGTATGGCGATTACGCGCTATGGGAGCGGGAGCGGATGAACTCGATGTCGCTGGCTCCTCAGCTCAAATACTGGAAGGACAAGCTGAAGGGAGCACCTGCTTCTCTTGAGATTCCTCTGGACCATCCGCGTTCAGCATCGCTTGAATACAAGTCGCGACTCGGTTCATTTCAATTGGATGAAGTCACCTCGGAATCCCTGAGACGACTGGCTCGAGAGAGCGCCGCAACTCCCTTCATGATGTTGCTGGCGATTTTCAAAGCGCTGCTGGCCCGGTATACCGAACAGGGCGATATTGTTGTCGGCACTCCAGTGTCGACGCGAACCTTGCCGGAACTGGAAGGGCTGATTGGATGCTTCATCAATACACAACTGCTTAGAACCGCGGTAGCCCAGAGTATTACAGCAAGAGAACTGGTCAACCGTGTCCGCACCACGGTGCTCGAATCGCTGAGCCATGCGGATGTTCCTTTTGAGGTATTGGTTCGGGAGCTTGTGACCAAGCGTGATCTGTCCCGTTCCCCGCTTTTTCAGATTGCGTTCGTTCTGCTCAATACGCCCCGGGCACAGGAATATGAGGTAGTAAGCGGCGGGACCGATCTGGACATGACGCTGTACATGTGGGAGGCAGAAGGCAAATTTTATGGTTCCCTGGAGTACGATGGCGCGCTCTTCGATCCTGCTACTATTTCGTGCTTCACAGGCTGCTTTCAAACTTTAGCCGCGCAGATGGCGTCTGAGCCCGATACACAGCTCATGGATCTTGCCCTGGTGTCTTCCGACCAGGCCGAGGAGTGGTTTTCCGGGCAGAACGGTCCATCCGTGCCGCTACCTGCCGACACTGCACATGAATGGGTGCGGCGACAGGCGGAAGCGTCTCCGGAAAAGATTGCGGTTGTCTGCGGCAAGGAGCAGCTGAGTTTTCGAGACCTGTGGGCCAGGGCGGGCAAGCTGGCTTATCAGCTGCGGCTGCTGGGCGTGGGCCCCGGAAGCCGGGTTGCACTTTGCCTGAATCGAACAGTGGATCTGGTTGTCGCTCCACTTGCGGTCTGGCAGGCCGGCGCGGCGTATGTTCCGCTTGATCCTGACTATCCCGCGGGCCGGCTGGCATACATGCTCCGAGATGCCGGGGTTTCCGTTCTGGTGACTGAGAGCGATCTGCTGAAGCGCTTACCCAGCGCCCTGCCTTCATTTATCTGCCTGGATCGAGAACGGCACGGGCATCTGAGTGAGGCTGAAAGTCTGCCTCCGGTTTCTGTGAAACCTGACGACCTTGCATATGTCATATATACGTCCGGATCGACCGGAAATCCGAAGGGAGTCGAAATCCGCCATCGGTCGCTGGTCAACCTTCTGGCCTCAATGATGCAGGAGCCAGGAATTGCCCATGCGGATCGGCTGCTGGCAGTGACAACCTTGTCTTTTGATATAGCCGGCCTGGAATTGTTTCTACCGCTGGTGAGCGGAGCTCAAGTGGTGGTCGCGCCAAGGAGTGCGGTTGCTGACGGAGCTGCTTTGGCTCGGCTGCTGACAGAATTCAAGATTACTGTGATGCAAGCTACGCCGGTGACCTGGCGTCTGCTTCTGCAGTCCGGCTGGAAGGGAAAACCGGGATTCAAGATTCTCTGCGGCGGTGAAGCACTTCCGCGCGATCTGGCGGAGCAACTGCTGGAGACCGGCGCAGAACTGTGGAACCTTTACGGCCCGACTGAGACTACCATCTGGTCTACCGTACAGCGTATTGAGGCTCCCGTTGATCGAATCGCCATTGGTCATCCTATTGCCAATACGCAGATATGCGTTCTCGATGAGGGCGGTCGTCCGCTGCCGCCTGGTTTGACGGGTGAGCTCTTCATCGGCGGAGCGGGGCTGGCAAGGGGCTATTGGAATCGTGAGGATCTGACGTCGGAACGGTTTGTGGCTGGACAAGACCGCTATTCAGGAACGCGTATGTATCGGACTGGCGACCTGGTGCGAAGGCTGTCTGGCGGCAATGTGGAATATGTCACTCGAGCGGATGATCAGGTGAAGTTCCGCGGCCATCGCATCGAACTGGGCGAGGTGGAGACCACGCTGGGACGCCATCCGAGTGTGGCGCAGGCGATTGTTACGGTTCGCGAAGATAAGCCGGGAGATAAAAAACTCATCGCTTATTGGACAATGCGTGGCCACGGAAAGGTCGATGCCGCTGAACTTCGCAAGAACCTGCGCAGACAGTTGCCAGACGTAATGATTCCCGCAGTATTCATCAAGCTTGATAGCTTTCCTCTGACTCCGAATAATAAGGTCGATCGAAAGGCTCTCGCCAGTTCCAAGTTTCGGTCGATGCTGGAAGAAAATGGGAATGGCAAACGGGGGCGTAGTGAGGCGCTTCCGGTTGAGGGATGGATCACGCCTGAGCGCGTCATGCCAAGCAATTATGTGGAGGCTGTTCTAGAGGAGATCTGGCGCGGGGTGCTGCAGGTCGAGCAGATTTCCGTACACGACAATTTCTTTGAACTTGGGGGAGATTCTCTCACTACGGCGCGAGCTGTCTCGGATATTCGAGCCGAGTTGGATATGGATTTACCTCTGCGATCGATCTTTGTTTATCCGACGATCGCCAGTCTTGCGAGCCACATTTCTTTTGAGCCATCCACTCGCCGATACAGTTATACGAGCGAGCAGACGCACTGGCAGCGCCTGGTGCCCGCGCAACCACGCGGCAGCCGCGCGCCGTTCTTCTTCCTTGCCGGATTTTATAGACCGGATGGCCCACTGCTTGTTCTTGCCCATTTGATTCCTCACCTCGGCAAGGATCAACCGGTCTTTGGATTCCAGCCGCGCTGGATGGAGGAGGGCGGAACCGACTATGACAACGTGGAGGAACTGGCGCGTGAATATATAGCGGAATTGCGCAAGGTTCAGCCAACGGGGCCTTACTTGCTGGGTGGCAACTGCGTGGATGGCATCGCGGTTTTGGAGATGGCAAGGCTTCTGGAAGAGGCAGGCGAGGAAGTCAGACGGGTGGTGCTGTTAGATACTGTACGGCCATCCTCGCGGCGGCTATTACAGATGGATCTGTTTTTCTTCAAGAAGAGGCTGGAACACATCCGCGACGTGCTTTTCGGAATTGTGAGCGCCAGAAACGGAGAACGGCTCCGCATGTTTCGCCAGGTGGCGAATCGAAAACTGGGAGTTGCAATATCCTCGGAAGACCGCGAGATGGGTCGTTTCGACAAGCGGAGAGATCGCTATCGGCGATTGCTGAGCAGACACAAGCTCAAGAGCTGGTCCGGACGCATCACTCTGATCAGGAATGAAGAGGAATTTAACCTTGGCCACGACTTTGGCTGGACTGGCTTTTCTGACGCAGGATACGATGTTCACGTCGTTCCAGGGGAACATGAAACGATGCTGAGCGAGCACGGAAAAGAGGTTGCGCAGATCATCCGCCGATGCCTGGACGAGACTACGGCTGAGCGTTCCGAAGTGAGGGAATATAGAGAGGCCGGAGTTTTGTGACAACAGCGAACGCGCCCTCTGCCACGATCTCGGATAGTTGCCAGGGCGAATCCCCACTCATTGCGGTTGAGAATGTGACGATGCGTTTTCCTATCCCGAAGCGGTATCGGGAATGGGTGCTGGCGCCCCACCGGAGACGGCGTGTGTGTACTGCGCTTTCCAATGCGAACCTTGAGGTGCAAACCGGCGATCGCATTGCGGTGATGGGGCCGAACGGCGCCGGCAAGACAACTCTGCTTAAGCTGATTGCAGGAGCTTTGCTGCCCACTGAGGGGAAAGTGTTTGTGAATGGGCATAGCACACTTGAGCAGAGCGCGGCCGCACGGAGATCGGTGGGATTTGTCTTTAACGAAGAGCGCAGTTTTTTCTGGCGATTAACGGGCGTGCAGAATCTTGAATTTTTCGGAGTACTCGACAACCTCTACGGGAGACAACTGCGCGAACGCATTGATCATGTCCTGGAGCTTGTGGGTCTGTCGGACGCTAGAGACAAAGCGGTCTACACATACAGCAGCGGGATGAAGCAGCGTCTGGCAATTGCACGAGTGCTGATTGCGGAACCGGATGTGTTGATTCTGGACGAGCCTACCCGCGCACTCGATCCGGTGGCCTGCGATCAACTCGTTGAACTGATTCTGTCGACCATTCATCGCAATTCACGGAAGACTCTGTTAATCGCCACGCATCGGCCCGAAGAAGCTTCGTTGCTGTGCAACAAGGTTCTGGTTGTCGGGGGCGGAAACATCCTGGGCAGGGAATCCATTGGCGGACTCGATGCAAAGGGAACTACTGTGCTTGAGTATTACCGGCAGCTCATGGTGAGCGGAGAGCGCTCATGATGCAATTGCTAAGAAAAGCCTTCGCATTCATCCGACGCGATTTTTGCATAGAGTCCGGCTATCAGGCCTCGTTTGTGATGGGCTTGATGGAATCTTTGATGCTGCTGATCATTCTGCGCTTTGTGGGCCGGCTGGTCTCCCCAACGGCGTCAGGCACCCTTAGCCATTCGGGATTGGCCTACTTTCCCTTTGCGCTTGTTGGGGTGGCATTCGCCCGCTACTTTGACCTGATGCTGAGAATGTTTTCCGATTCGATTCGTACGGCTCAAGTCACGGGCTGCTTAGAGGCAATGCTGTGCAGCCAAACGGACAGTATCACAATCGTGATGCTGTCATCGCTCTACAGCTTGATTTCCGGAGGAATACAACTACTGCTCATTCTGCTGGGCGGAGCATTTCTGTTCGGAGTGGATCTGCGGCATGTGGATGTGCCTGCGACTTTGCTTGTGCTGCTGGTCTCGGTTGCAATTTTCATAGCATTCGGAGTGCTCTCGGCAGCTGCGATTGTGTGGCTAAAGAAGGGCGATCCGGTCACGTGGGTTCTGGGCGGACTAGGCAGCATTCTGGGCGGAGCTTATTTTCCGATTGATGTGATGCCGGCCTGGATGCAGAAGATCTCCTTTCTGATTCCAGTGACGTATTCTTTGCAAGCGCTGCGGCTCACCATGCTCAAGGGTGCATCGCTGGCCGAGGTGGCGAAACCTGTTAGCACACTTGCGATCATTGCTGTGGTGATTCTGCCGGCCAGCGCTGTCATATTTGCTGCCACTATACGACGGGGCAGAAAAGAAGGCACTTTAACGCAGTACTAACTACCTTGGCCACCGGCGGGATATATGCTCAGGCGAACTCGATATCGGGACAATTCAGCTGTTCAGCTGTTCTGCGTCCCGCACGCCGGAAATGGCCCTGCCGTATTTCGTGGATGGGCAGACCGATTAGCTCCCGAGATTGAAACTGTCGTCGTCGAACTGCCCGGACGAGAGTCGCGCTTCTATGACGTACCCTATCAGCGCATGGAGCCGCTTGTGAATGACCTCGCGGACGCGGTGATCGACTGCTTGTCAGCTGATCGGCCGTTTGCGTTTTTCGGTAACAGCATGGGAAGCGTAATTGCATTTGAGACATTGCACGAGATACACCGGCGGACCGGACGCGAGGCTCTGCACCTGTTCGTATCGGCTTGTGGCGCTCCGCATTGTCGATCTATTCTGCCGCCGATGGGCCACCTGGAAGATGAAGAGCTAATTCGTGAAGTGGACACACGCTACGGAGGCATTCCTGCACCCGTTTTGGCCGACAAAGAATTCCTTGCGCTGGCCCTACCCACTTTACGTGCCGATATCTGTGTGCTCGAAGCGTATCGACAGGATGAGCCTCAACCGCTGAAGTGCCCGATCACGGCCTTCGCCGGCAGGTTCGATGCAACTATACCTTTGGAGCAGGTGGAAGCATGGTGCGAGCAGACTTCAGCCACGTTCCAAAGTTTTGTCCTGGAGGAGGGACATCTTTATCTGGATAGCGCGCGTGATGTACTGTTGCGCAATCTGAGCCAGGCTTTGCTGGTTTCCGCCGCGTGCGAGAGAGAGGTTCCCAGTGACTAGTAGTGACCAGCGCCGGGAACCGATTGCCATCCTTGGAATGGCTCTGCGGCTTCCGGGCGAAGTTTCATCGCCGGAACAGTTCTGGGAGGCGCTTGAGAAAGGCCAGGATCTGATAGGCACGGTTCCACCGGAGCGCTGGAACGCTTCTTCCTTTCAAGGCTCTGACCCTGATGAAATCGGCACGATGTACGACATTCATGGCGGGTTTATTTCAGCCGTCGATGCCTTCGATGCGAGCTTTTTTGAGATGCATCCTCGCGAGGCCTCGAAAGCTGATCCCCAGCAGCGGCTGCTGTTGGAGCTCACATGGGAGGCGCTCGAGCGGTCATCCATCAATGCGCAGAGCCTGGCTCGCTCCGAGACTGGAATATGGGTCGGGATATCCAACAATGACTGGGCGCGGATACTGGTGGAAGATCCGCGGAAGATTGATGGTTATACAGGTATTGGCGGCTCAGGGAGTGTTGCGGCTGGGCGGATTGCACACTTTCTGGGGACCTATGGTCCGGCCGAGGTGATCGATACGGCGTGCTCCTCATCGCTGGTTGCCATTCATCACGCGGTGCAAAGTCTGCGCCTGGGAGAGACGAATCTCGCAATCGTTGGGGGCGCGAATCTGATCCTTTCTCCGGATCTGCACATTTGTTTCGCACGCAGCGGCATGTTATCGCGCAGCGGGCGGTGCAGTACGTTTGATAATGCCGCCGACGGCTATGTGCGTAGCGAGGGTTGCTGTGTCGTTGTATTGAAACGGCTGAGCGATGCACGGCGCGATGGCGACCCGGTACTGGCAGTCATCCACGGAACGGCTGTGAATCAAGATGGACGCAGCGCCCGCCTCACAGCACCGAATATTCGGGCGCAACAGAAGGTGATGCGATCGGCGTTGGCGGACGCTGGAGTTGAAGCCACTGCGGTGAATTATGTTGAAGCGCATGGGACGGGCACGCCGCTTGGCGATCCGATGGAGTTTCTCTCGATAGGGGCGATCTACGGCGAGAAGCGCAGCACACTCAGTCCACTTCGCATCGGATCGGTGAAGACGAATCTGGGCCATGGCGAAGGCGTATCGGGTCTGACCAGCCTGATCAAGGTCGTTCTGATGCTACAGTCAGGCCATTGCATTGCACCGCATCTTCATTGTTCTTCGCCGAATTCCCGCATTGACTGGAAGCGTTGGCCGATCGAAATCCCTCATACATTGACGCCCTGGCCGGAAGAGGATGGCGTTCATTTTGCCGGCGTCAGTTCATTCGGTTTTAGTGGAACGAATGCCCATGTGATTGTGGGTTCTGTCGAGCAAACGACGGATGCTGTGCCGGTTGTCGTAGCGCCTTCATCCCAGGAGGCGCTGCTTTGCATTTCTGCGGCCAGCCCGCAGGCGTTGCGGTTGCTGGCCGCGAGTTATATCGAATTTTTGCGAAAGACGGATGAGAGCTTTGATGGTATCTGCGAGAGCGCGTTGCGTACACGTGCCAGGCTGACGCAGCGCCTGGCAGTGAGAGCTTCCAACGCATTGGCCGCAGCAGATTCCCTGGAGAAGTGGCTTGCCGGAGATGCGGCTTGCGGAGTGGCGACAGGAAGCAATGGCGCGATTGAAAATGCTGCGTCTGATGATGCTTTGGCGCGGTTCGCCATGGAGTTTTTAACGGGCGAGAAGCTGCGGATTGAGTCTGCAAATTCAGGACGCATTGCATTGCCGCTCTATTCGTTCCAGAGGCAACGGTTCTGGTTTGGAGAGGCTCCGGAGATTCAATGGAGGCGTGAACGGGAGCAGGTTTGGCAAGCGGTTTGCGCTGAGGCAACGCGACAGAGCTTCCTGGGTCCTCTGGGATGGAAGCCGGAGAGTTATCCCGAGCGTTGGGCGGCGCTTGAGCGGCTGACTATAGCGTATGCGCGCAATGTTCTTTTTCGTGCCGGTGCATTCCCTGAGGGAGCCGCTGCAACGGTGAGCGATGTGATGGGGAGCTGCGGCTTTCAGCCCATCTATCGCAGGCTGGTTGGCCGATGGCTGAAGAATCTGGCTATCGCTGGAGTGCTTGCCGAGTCGAATGAGCGATATAGCCCAGTGGGGAAACTGGTCCCTGTTGCGCTGGAAGAGCTTTGGCGCGATGTGGAGAAAACACTCGGGGCAGAGCCTGGGCAGCTGACCTATTTCCGGCGCTGCGGAGATCTTCTGGGAGATGTGCTGGTGGGGAGAAGCAGCCCACTGGAAACGCTTTTTCCCGCTGGGTCGTTCGATTTGGCGGAAGCGCTCTATCAACAATCCCTGGAGGCACGATACAACAACGCCATTGTGGCGAATGGTATTCGCACCGCGGTACAGGGTTGGGGAAAAAAGCGCAATGTACGCATTCTGGAGATAGGAGCAGGAACAGGAGGTACCACATCCGCTGTGGCGCCTTTGTTGTCGCCTGAGGAGACGGAATATTGGTTTACAGATGTCTCTGAGATGTTCCTGCGTCGTGCGCGGCAAAATTTCGCACAGTTTCCATTTATTCGTTACGGTCATTTCAATCTTGACCGCGAGCCCGAGCAACAGAATGTGCCGGTCGGCTACTTTGATGTGGTTGTGGCAGCGAATGCTCTACACGCTTGCCGCAATCTTCCTCTGTCCCTAGGCCGAATTCAGCGAATGCTTTCGCCGGGCGGCATCCTTATCTTGATCGAGACGACGGTTCACCAGACGTGCTTTGACATGTCGATCGGCCTGATCGAAGGATGGCAGCATTTCGAAGATTCAGAACGCGCCGAAAATCCGCTGCTCTCCGAGAGCAGATGGTGCGAGGTTCTGATGGAGAACGGATTTGAGCATGCGATAAGCTTTCCGGGGAAGGATTCGCCGGCGTTTTTTGTGGGTCAGCATGTGGTGCTGGCGCAACGCCATTTCGGATCTTCGCATGATGATTCCCATGTTGCGGTTGGCGACCGCGTAACCGGAAAAGATGCAGACGGGCAACCGCAGGCAAGCGCGCCAGCTTTGTTCGCGGAATTGGGTGAACGCACGGAGGCTCGATGCGCAGATGCGGTTGACGGCGTTGTGCGTCAGGTGATTTGCAGGGTGTGCCGACTAACTATTTCTCCGGAGGAATTGAACGATCGGGATCGATTGGGCGATCTGGGAATGGATTCTTTAATCGCACTGGAGCTTCGCAATGAATTAGGCAAGGCTCTGGGGCTGGAAGGAAAGATTTCGGCGACGGTTGCTTTTGACACCGGCACTGTGGGGGAATTAACAAATTTGCTGGTGAGTCTTGTATCTCCAGTGATAGCGTCCGCTTCTCCGGCAAGAGGGCCGGAGAGCATTGCGGCTGCTCAGTCGAAGATAGTAAGTGCTGAGGCTTTGGAGGACATGACAGATGCCGAAGTGGAAGAGCTACTGAGGGAGCGATTGGCGGAACGATGAATTATCCGGATCAACCAAGGGAACCGCTCTCTCCAGTGAAGCTGGCGTTTCTGAAACTACAGGAGGCGGAGGCGCGCATTCGCGAGCTGGAAGCTGAGCAGTCGGGTCCAATAGCAATTGTCGGGATTGGCTGCCGCTTTCCCGATGCTGAAGAGGGGCCTGATTCCTATTGGCGTCTTCTCAGCGATCGTCATTGCGCGATCTCCGATGGAATGCAAGATCGATTGCGTACTACGGATGGCGTGGTGCAGTTGCCGGATTCAGCACGTGGCGCGGCACTGCTAAAGCAAGTCGATCTGTTCGATCCGCAACACTTTGGAATCTCGCCCCGCGAAGCGGCTGCCATGGATCCGCAGCAAAGACTTTTGCTTGAGGTGAGCTGGGAAGCGCTGGAGCATGCGGGTATTGATCCCTTCTCGCTCTACCAGACCAGGGCGGGAGTTTATATCGGAATTACTTCGCATGATTATGCGCAGCTGCAGACAAGAGGCGGCAATCTCAAAGAGCTTCATCCGCACTCCGCGGTCGGGGTGGCATCGAGTATTGCCGCCGGCCGGATTGCCTATACTTTGGGGCTGCATGGCCCGGCGATTTCAATCGACACTGCATGCTCATCGTCACTGGTTGCGGTGCATCTGGCGTCCGAGGCCTTGCGACGGCAGGAGTGCTCGATGGCTCTGGCCGGAGGCGTGAACCTGATCCTTGCACCAGAAGCGTCTGTAGCGTTTGCTCAGGCAGGTATGCTATCGGCAAGCGGCACCTGTGCTCCGTTTCTTAGTTCAGCAGACGGATTCGTGCGTGGCGAAGGCTGCGGCATTGTTGTGTTGAAGCGACTGAAGGACTCCGAAGCAGCCGGTGATCGAATCCTCGCGGTTATTCTCGGGTCTGCAGTCAACCAGGATGGACCGTCGAGCGGCTTGACGGCGCCGAATGGTTTGGCTCAACAAGCGCTGTTGCGTGAGGCACACCGCCGTGCCGGTATTGCGCCAGAGGAAGTGAGATATGTGGAGGCGCACGGCACCGGCACAAAGCTTGGAGACCCAGTGGAAAGTGAAGCTCTAGGAGCTGTATTTGCGGGAAGATCGGAAAAACTCGCTATCGGTTCTGTGAAGGCAAACGTCGGGCATCTGGAGGCGGCTGCAGGAGTGGCTGGACTGATCAAGCTGGTATTGAGCCTGGTGCATGGAGAGATTCCGGGGCAACTTATGAGACGCGGCTTGAGCGAGTACATTCGGTGGGATGAGCTTCCGCTTGAATTACCGGCGGAGACAAGCGCCTGGATGCCCATAGCAGGGCGCCGCATCGGCGGAGTGAGTTCGTTCGGATTCAGCGGCACCAATGCACATGTAGTGGTGGAGGGATGGTCGAGCGAAGAAGATCAACGTGAAGTGCCTGAGGGATCTGACGTTTTGATGATCTCGGCACGAACTGAAGGTTCACTGCGGCGGTTGGCTGAGAAATATTCGATGTATTTGAGAGAAACAACGTGGAACTGGAGCGAGATTTGCCACACTGCGAGCGTAGGGCGCGCGGCGCTGGCGGAGCGGCTAGCTGTGGTTGCGGGCAGTCGAGACGAGGCCGCCGAGAAGCTGTCGGACTGGCTGAGTGGGAAAGCGGCAAACGGAGTTTACCGAGGGCATGTAAAAGCTGCGCGCCGCGGAAATCAGGGGCAAACGGATGAGTTGACTCCAGAAGCTTTCGCGGAACTTTTTGCCCAGGGCGGCGATGTGAATTGGAAGCGGCGCGGAGCCGGTAAAGGACTGCGCAGGGCGGAGTTGCCAATATATCCGTTTGAGCGAGAGCGCTACTGGTTCAAGGAGCGGAGTCTGGATCGCGAAGAAGCGCCAATGATTTCGCTTGGATCGACGGAGGCTAAACCGCACCTGGAGGATCTTCGATTCCTCCTCACAGATGCATCTGACGAGGAACGATTGGGAATCATCCGTAATTTTCTGCGCGGCGAGATTGCAAAAGTTTTGGAAATGAATGTGAGTGCAGAGCTGAGGGAAGACAAGCCTCTGGCGGAAATGGGTATGGATTCACTGATGGCGCTGGAGCTGAAACACAGCGTCCAGCAATCTTCCGGAGTGATGCTGCCTGCCAACTTCATGTTTGAATATCCCACAATTCAACAGGCCGCTGCATATTTGAATGCAATGATCGGGTCAAATCAGAAAGAGCCACGTTCGCTGACTCACTCTGCCGACTATGAGGACATCGCGCTATGAGATCGCTGATCGAGATGCTTTCCGATTTGCGCTCGCGCGGAGTGGTCCTGTCAATGGAAGGAGACCGCCTGCAATGCAATGCGCCGAAGGGAGTGATCACCTCGGAAATTCGCAGCGAGCTAGCTGCGCGAAAAGAAGAGATTCTCAACCTGCTAAAGACTTCGCTTGAAAACAACAGCCATGAGTCCAACGTGGACGCGGCTGAATTTTCACTGTCGAGTTCACAGCGCAGGCTCTGGTTTATTCAAAAGATGGATCCGCAGAATCCGGTTTATCACATGGCAGTGGCCATTCAGATGACCGGTGAATTGCAATGGGGTGCTCTCGAGAATAGTCTTCGCATTCTTGTCAACCGGCATGAATCTCTTCGAACTGCTTTTCATGAGAGCGATGGCAAACCATTCGCACGGATCATAGAGAGCAATACGTGGAATCCTGCTTTCGTTGATCTTGCTTATCTGGAGCCCAAGGCTGCCCAAGACGAAGCGACTCGGCGGGCGGTTGAAGAAGCTCGGACGCCTTTCGTGCTGGAGCAAGCACCGCTTTTTCGCGCAACTCTTTATCGCACCGACTCTGATCATCATTTGTTGATGCTGGTGATGCATCACATCATTTCCGATGGATGGTCGCTTGGCATTCTCGCGCGCGAGCTTGGGATGATTTATTCCGACCTGCGCTCTGGTAAAGAGCCATCGCTTCCGCCTCTAATCTCACGATTTCGCGATTTCGTACGGTTGGAGAGTGATGCGGTGCAGCGAAATTCCGAGGCTCATCTCGGGTACTGGCTGGAGCGCCTCAGAGGACCTTTGCCGCTCTCGCAGCTTTCCGGCCGACGCAGACCTGCCGTGCCGAGCTTTCGCGGACAGCATTCCTCCGTGACGATCGATGCATATCTGCGTGATTCAGTTGAAGAGCTTTGTCGTGACAACGACGTCACTCCATTTATGTTTCTGCTCGCTGTCTTTGAAGTGTTGCTCTACCGCTACACGCGACAGACGGACCTATTGGTAGGAACTGCGAATTCCAATCGATCGCGAGGGGAGTTTTCTTCGGTCGTTGGATTTTTTGTCGACAATCTGGTCCTCCGTTGTGACATGAGCGGTAATCCGCGATTTCAGGACCTGCTGCGGCAGGTTCGGCGCGTTGCGCATGAGTCTTATGCTCATGAGGAGCTTCCATTCAGCGTGTTGATGGAAAGGCTGCAACCGGCCAGGGAATTGAGTCGAAATCCTCTGTTTCAGATTGCCTTCATCATGCAGAATGTCCCATTGGAGCCTATCCAGCTAGAGGGCCTTCGAATTGATGCGAAGCCACTCGACATTGGTATTTCTCCAATGGACCTCTCGATCGCAGTATGGCCAGAGGGCGGTGCGTACCGCCTCGATCTGGAGTATTGCACAGATCTTTTCGATAAAGAGTTTATTCATGACCTTCAGTCACAATACTTGAATCTGCTGCGACAGTTGTTGGACGATCCCAGGCAGCAGATTGACGATGTGCAGCTTGTGACGGAAGTGGAAAGCCGCAGGTTACTTGTCGATCTGAATGTTACAGCGCATCCGTATCCGTCTTCGCCCGTACATTCTGTTTTCGAAGAGTTCGTGCGGACACAGGGAAACGCGACAGCTTTGACGTTTGCCGACGGCGAATTCAGCTACGAGGAACTGAATCAGAAGGCGAATGCGATCGGCGCATGGCTTTCAGAGTACGGTCTCAATGCTGGATCCTTTGTGGCGGTGTGTGCGCCTGGAAGTCCGCTCGGCATTGCTGCCTTCCTCGGCATACTCAAAGCTGGGTGCGCGTACTTTCCGGTCGCACCGAGCGATCCACCTGAACGGCTCAGAAAGATGATGCAAGATGCGGGGACAACAGTTCTTCTGACCACCGCTGCTTTTCGAGAACGATTGATTTTACCCGAGGCCGTGTCTACCGCTTTGCTTGAAGAGATTTCCGCAAAACCCTGCGCTGAGTTTGCCGGCCCGGCTATCCATTCCGATGATCCCGCGTGTCTGCTGTTCACTTCCGGATCTACGGGGAGGCCGAAAGGGGTTGTGGTTCCGCATCGGAGTATCATGCGGCTGGTGCGAGGAACAGACTACGCGCGGTTTGCGTCCGATGAAGTCTTTCTGCAAGCTTGTACGCTGTCTTTTGATGCTTCAACTGCAGAGATTTGGGGAGCACTGTTGAATGGGGCGCGACTTGTGCTTATTGACTCGGAGCGGCCCAGTGTTGAGGAAATCAGTCGAGCGATTCGTGATCACGGCGTGACAACGTTGTTTATCACAACGGCTTTTTTTCATCATTTCGCCGCCTATCATCCAGACGCGATTGCTTCTTTAAATCAGGTTATTGTTGGCGGAGATGTTCTCTCGCCCACTCACGCAGCCCAGTTGCTTTATAAGTCGCCTGATATTCATCTAGTGAATGGTTATGGTCCGACGGAGAACGGGACGTTCACGACGACTTGTAAAGTGAAACTTGATTCGCTGGATGGAAGTGCCATCCCGATCGGGCGTCCAATTTGCAACACTCGTGTTTTTCTACTGGATGCAAATCGAAAACCCGTTCCTGTTGGTGCGACCGGTGAGTTATATACAGCCGGTGACGGCCTTGCGCTCGGCTATTTAAATGCGCCCAAAGAAATAGAATCACCTTTTGTGACGCTGAATTTTGATGAGGTGGGAACTGTACGGGCGTATCGTACCGGCGATCTGGCGCGCTATCGGTCGGACGGTATGTTGGAGTTTCTGGGACGAACGGACAAGCAGGTAAAGGTGCAAGGTTACCGTGTTGAGCCTGCAGAAGTGGAAGAAGCGCTGCTCTCGATTGATCGCGTCAGAGCCGTAGTGGTTTCGACGCGTATAGCAGCAGATGATAGTAAGCAGTTGGTTGCCTACGTTATCAGTCAATCCGAATCTGTTTTGTCTTCGGGTGATTTGCAACTTCAACTTCGCCGGGTTTTACCTCGCCATCAGATTCCTTCAACGTTTTTATTCATCGAGGAGATTCCGCATACTCCAAATGGCAAGATCGACTATGCGGCGCTTGACGCGCTTCCTCTTGAGTCAAAGATGGAAGGACGCGAGGTTCGCCTGCCGTCGGGTGAAATAGAGAAGAAACTTCTTGGCGATTTCAAGGACTTGCTCCACGCCAATGCGGCGACGGTTGAGGATGATTTGTTCTCTTTGGGCGGACATTCTCTGCTTGCGATGCAGCTTCTGTCGCGCATCACAGCCGCTTTCGGGGTGACCCTGTCTGTAGCAGATATTTTTCAGAACCCCACAGTGGAAGGGCTGGCGGCTCGCGTTCAGGCTGCGGGCGGAGTACCGGCGAAGGCACCATCCAAGAACACGAGAGTAAAAGATCCAGTCAATAGCAAAGAGCATGGGCTATCGCGTGCGCAACGGCGGTTATGGTTCCTCGATCAGATGGATCCCGGCAATCCCGTTTATAACATCGCGATTGCGCTCCGTCTTGATGGCCCACTTGACCGCGTTGCTTTTGAAGAGACATTACAAACGATCGTCAGCAGGCACGAATCGTTGCGCGCGCGGTTTTTGCAGCGGGATGGCTTGCCCTATGTCGATGTCGATGATACGCAGAGATTGTCCATTGACTTCGTCGATCTAGCCTCCCTTGCTTCAGAAGCCCAAGAGGATCAACTGAAGCAGTTGTTTTCCGTCGAATCTCAACGCCCCTACGTGCTCGACCAGGGGCAGCTATGCCGTGTATCGCTCTATCGGAAGAATCATCGTGAGCATGTGGTTCTGCTGGGAATGCATCACATCATTTCTGATGGCTGGTCCATTGGTGTATTGGCGCAGGAGCTTGGTCGTATTTACGAAGCAACAGTCAGGCGGCTGCCATGTCCATTGCCTCCACTGCCGATTCAATTCCGTGATTTTGTTCAATGGGAGTCGGAGCAGGAGAAACTATCATCTGGCAACGATCTGACATATTGGCGGAATCAACTCGGTGGTGAATTACCTTTCCTGGAATTGCCAGCCGATCGCCTCAGAGCGCCTGTGCAGGCTTTTCAAGGACAGCGGATTTTTGTTGATATTGATGCGGGCCTTGAAGAAAAGCTACAAAAAATAGCACGAGAACACAACGCCACATTCTTTATGGTCCTGCTTGCTGGCTTTAGCGTGATGTTACATCGCTACTCACGGCAGACGGATATTCTGATTGGCACCCCAACCGCCGGACGTACGAAGAGCAGCTTCGAAGGGCTGATCGGATTTTTTGTAAACAATCTGGTCTTACGAATTGGTTTGGCAGACAATCCCAGCTTTTCAGAATTGTTAAGCCACGTACGCAGCGTGGCGCTGGAAGCGTTCGAGCATCAAAGCACGCCATTCGATCAACTGGTGGAAATACTGCAACCGGAGCGAAATCTCGATCGAAGCCCCATATTCCAGGTTCTCTTTACTCTGCAGAATACGATGATGCCGCGCCTGCAGTTCGATGAGATGGTCATGGCGCCATTAGAGATTGAGCGGCTTCATGCTCGCTATGACCTTGCTGTGGATATTTATCCGCATGAAGGTCATTTCCGTTGTAGTTTCGAATTCAACACTGACATTTTTGAAGAGACATCCATTCGGCAGATGCTGCGGCACTACATTCGCATTCTTGAGATGGTTTGCGATAACGCACAACAGCAGATCGGCAACCTGCATTTGCTCGATGACGCAGAGCGGTGTCAGCTTATCCATGATTGGAATCGCACTGCGATGCCCGCGCCCGCTTATTCCAACGTGCCATCATGGTTCCGGGCGCAGGCTCGCACCAGTCCTGAAGCAATAGCTGTTGAGATGGGCGATCGTTCGCTCACATATCAGGATCTTGATATTGAATCCGACAGGGTCGCCGCCGATTTGCGCTCAGGTGGCATCGGACGCGGAACTATCGTTGGGATCTATATGCAGCGCAGTTCTAATATGGTGGTCGGACTGTTGGGCATCCTTAAGGCCGGGGCGGCTTACCTTCCTCTTGATCCAGCGCTGCCTTCCCACCGAATTGAGTTCATGCTTTCAGACGCGCAGGTTCCTCTCATCCTGACAGAGCGCGAACTACGCGATACCTTGCCGGCAACCGCTGCGGTGATTTGGCCGATTGAAGATGTGAGTAAGGAAGGCGATGCGCAGGTTCCTGATGATGTATGCAGTTCGGATCTTGCGTATCTGATCTATACCTCCGGATCAACCGGGAATCCGAAAGGAACAGAGATTCAACACGAGGCCTTTGTGAATCTCTTGCGATCCATGCTGAAAGATCCTGGCTTGAGAAAAGAAGATACGCTGGTGGCGATCACTACGATTTCGTTCGACATTGCGGGACTGGAGATATTTGGTCCCCTGATGTGCGGCGCGAAATTGGTGCTAGCTACGCGAGAACAGACTGTTGACCCTGAGCTACTGGCCGAGCTGCTGAACTCGACAGGCGCCACGGTTGTGCAGGCGACTCCGTCGACCTGGCGCATGCTAGTTGAGTCCGGATGGACGGGCAGGCCAATGCTGCGCATGTGGTGCGGCGGCGAGGCGCTATCGTTGAACCTTGCCGAGAGCTTGCTGGCGCGCGGCAGTGAGCTTTGGAATCTCTATGGTCCTACTGAAACGACGATCTGGTCATCGGTACATCGCATTCGAAGCGGTGAGACACAAATTTTGATCGGACGTCCAATTACAAATACCCAAATGTACATTCTGGATGACAATCTTGAACCGGCCCCGCCGGGCGTTGCAGGAGAGTTGCATATCAGTGGGGACGGAGTGGCCCGGGGATACTGGCGACGCCCCGAACTCACCGCGAGCCGTTTTCTGCCTGATCCTTTCGATACGATCGACGCTCGCAGAATGTATCGAACGGGTGATCTTGCGCGCTATCGCCGTGACGGTCAGATCCAATTACTTGGGCGAACGGACCATCAAATCAAGTTGCGCGGACACAGAATTGAGCCTGGCGAGATCGAGATTGCAATGGAACGGCATCCGGCTGTTCGGCAGGCAGTGGTTGTGTTGGATGGTGAGGGTATTGAACAGCGGCTGGTTGCATACGTTCGTTTTGAAGGCTCGGACGATGCCGATCAGCTTCGATCCTGGCTGCACCCAATCCTGCCGGACTACATGGTTCCTTCCATGATTGTGCCGCTTCAAGAAGTGCCTTTGACTCCTAATGGCAAGATTGATCGCAAACGCCTGCCCGCTCTGCGGGGAACATTGCCCGATCGGAGCGTCGACTCTATTTCAGCCCGAAACCGTACCGAACAGAGACTGAGCGAACTTTGGTCTGATCTTCTGCATGTCGAAAGGCCGGGCATCCGAGAGAATTTCTTTGATCTTGGAGGGCATTCGCTTTTACTGGTTCAACTCCACGCACAATTAAAACGTGAATTCAGCGCTAACATTGCTGTTGTGGATTTGTTTCGTTATCCCACAATCGAGGCACTCGCGTCGTTTTTAGACCGCAGAAGTGCCGAAGTCTCGTTGCCTGTGGGAGCTAATGCTTGATGAGTTCGTCCAATGAAATCAATCCATTGATGTCAGCCACATTTTCAGAGTCCATATCGAATTCGGAACGGTGGCCCGATGGCATTGCCATCATCGGCATGAGTGCGCGCTTTCCGCAATCACGCAATGTGCAGGAATTCTGGCAACATCTGGTTGCCGGTGACTCACTGATCGTAAATTTCAGTGAGGATGAGCTTCATCAGGCTGGCATTGATCAGGCAATGCTCAGAGATGCGAACTATGTTCGGCGCGGCAATGTCATTGAGGATGCAGATCAGTTCGATGCCGGCTTCTTCGGTCTGAGCCGCCGCGAAGCAGAAATCCTCGATCCACAGCAGAGGATATTTCTCGAGTGTGCCTGGGAAGCTCTGGAGAACGCAGGCCATACCGGCGAGGGTGAGCGCGTCGGTGTCTTTGCAGGCGTGGGAATGAACACCTACGTTCTTCAATTACTGCGGAATCCGGGAGTGCTGGCGAGCGTGGGCGAGTACCAGATGATGCTGGCCAGCGATAAGGATTATCTTGCTACACGCGTTGCGTACAAGCTTGATCTGCGCGGGCCCGCTGTTACGGTGCAGACTGCCTGCTCCACATCGCTTGCCGCTGTGCATCTTGCCTGCCGCAGCCTTTTGAGCCGCGAGTGTTCGATGGCACTCGCCGGCGGAGTTTCGATCTCTTTTCCGCAGGGAATTGGTTATTCCTATATTCCTGGCATGATTCTTTCGCCGGATGGGCACTGTCGCCCATTTGACGCGAATGCAGAAGGAACTGTGCCCGGACGCGGCGCCGGCATTGTCGTTCTGAAGCGGCTGTCAGAGGCAATTGCCGATGGAGATTCAATTATTGCGGTTATCCGAGGCTCCGCCTGGAATAACGATGGAGCCGGTAAGGTAGGCTACACGGCACCCAGCGTCGACGGGCAGACAGAGGTCATACGAGCAGCGCAAGCCGCGGCGGGTATTGATGGCGCACGCGTGGGATACGTAGAAACGCATGGCACGGCGACTGAACTGGGGGATGCGATTGAGTTCTCCGCTCTCACTCAGGTCTTCGCTACTGAGGAGCGCAAGCATCCTCTTGTGCTCAGCGCCGTGAAGGCGAATATGGGGCATGCAGATGCAGCGGCGGGCATTGCTGGTTTGATCAAAGCTGCGCTTGCAGTGGACACCGGAATCATTCCGCCTACTCCGGGATTCGAGATCCCCAATCCAGCGCTCGGAATTGAGAAGACGCCCTTTGTAATCAGTTCTTCTTCTCTAGATTGGGCGGGCGATGCAGAGCGTTGGGCGGGCGTCAGCTCCTTCGGAATCGGAGGCACCAACGTACATGTTGTCTTGAGTGCAGCGCCTGCGGCTGCAAGCAGCAATGCAGAACCGGTGCGATCACATATCTTTCCCGTCTCGGCGAAGAGCGCCTCTGCATTAAGCACTGCGTGCGAGCAGTTGTCGCAACGGCTGGCAGCAGAGAGTGACTTATCGGCCTCTGATGTTGCTACAACACTTCAATTGGGCCGGCGATCCTTCGGATTCAGGCGAGCAGTGGTTGCAGACAACTGCAGCGAAGCTGCAAAGCTTTTGATCAAGCCCGCCAGAAAACTCGAGCCAGGGACCCATTTGGACCGGGATGTCATATTTCTCTTTCCTGGACAGGGGCAGCAATTTCCGGGCATGGTCGAGGACCTGTATCGCAAAGACAGCGTCTTCCGGCGGACGATCGATGCAGGGTGCGACTTCCTGAAGGAATATGCAGAACTGGATGTGCGTTCACTTCTTGTAAACGGGGAGAGGACGTCAGAATCGTCCACCCGTCTGCGCGATACGCAGGTTGCACAGCCTGTGCTGATGCTTGTGGAATACGCTTTAGCAGAACGGTTGCGCTCTCTGGGAGTAGAGCCAGCCGGTTTACTTGGGCATAGCATTGGCGAACTCACTGCGGCCTGTGTTGCAGGTGTGTTTTCCTTTGAAGACGGCCTTCGACTTGCCGTCGAACGCGGCCGTCTCATGGCGCAGACTCCACCGGGAATCATGCTGGCTGTGATGCTGCCTCCTGAAGATCTGGCGCGCTATCTCGATCATGGTCTTTGGCTCGCTGCTGAAAACGGCCCGAAAATGTCAGTGGCATCAGGGCTTGTGGATGCGGTGGAAGAGCTTGAACGCAGGTTGGCGGTCGAGAGAGTGGCGACTATTCGCCTTGCCTCAAAAAATGCATTTCATACGCCGCTTATGGCCGAACCCGCAAAGACATTCCGGGGAATCGTAGCTGCTACTGTTCGCCATGCGCCCAGTATTCCGTGGGTTTCCAATGTGAGCGGCGGCTGGATCGGATTGGCGGAGGCGCAGGACCCGCAATACTGGGCAAATCAGATTATTTCGCCGGTGCGCTTCACTCGTTGTCTGGCGACCCTGGCTGAGCGTCGCAGGCTGCTGATCGAGGCAGGGCCAGGCGAAGCTCTGATCGGGATCGCGCGACAGCAGTTGTCGACCAGTGTCCTGATTCCTGTTCTGGGGGCAGATAATCGCAGGGCAACGGATGGTGTAATTTTCCATCAGGCTGTGGCCACTGCGTGGGAATGCGGCGTTAACATCCAATGGGAACGACTCAGTCCTAAACCAGCGGGACGACGGGTTCCTCTTCCGACGTATCCTTTTGAACGGCAGCGCTATTGGGTCGAGCCCGCATCTTCTGTTAACGAGACCGCGGTTTCGACAGCGACGCCACTCCTATCTCCTTTGCCCGCTTCCGATAGCGATTCTCCGGCGAAGCACGAAGACATCTCGAAGTGGTTTTATGCTCCCTGTTGGCAAGGGACGCCACCGGCCGGCAATGTTTTGCGTGCACGAAGCAAATCTGTTGAATGCTGGCTGGCGTTGGATGGGGAAGATCCACTTAGCAATGCATTGGTTTCGTCTCTTCGCGCGCAGGGATCAAAGGTCATCTGCGTGAAAGCGGGCGAACAGTTTCACTGGCAGGACGGAGACGTACGTGTAAATCCGTCCAGTCCGGCCGATCTGAAGACGCTGTGGGAGCAGATTGAGGCTGCAGGACTACGACCGGATGGGCTTCTATGTCTTCCCAGGTCCGGGCTCGAAGGTAACAAGGGATCTCGCTATGATTTCATTCTTCAGCTTCTGCAGATGGCTGGTACGCGCCAGCGATATCTGCGAAGGTTTGAGTTCATTACGAACTCGTTGGTAAGTGTGAATGGAGAGCCTGTCACGAATCGGGAAGATGGTGAACTGCTGGGCCTGGCGCGTGCACTGCGGGCTGAACTGGTTGGCGTGGAGTGTCGCTCTATTGATATCGAACTGCCTGAGGGCAACGTTGAGCCGTTGGTGCAGAACGTTCTCGACGAACTGTCTACATCTGGTCCGGGCCTCTCAATCGCTTATCGGCGCGGGCAGCGCTGGCAGAAGATATGGACGCAGGCAGCTCTGAAGGCAGACGCTAAGTCGCCGTTCCGGAGCGGCGGCGTTTATCTGATTACGGGTGGCGTGGGCGGCATTGGTTATGTTGCGGCGAAACATCTGTTGCAGGACCACGGTGCCCGTGTGGTTGTTGTGGGGCGGACCATACTTCCAGACCGGAGTGAATGGGAGTCCTGGGTTTCCGCACATGGAGAAGATCATGCAACATCGCGACGTATTCGCAGGATGCAGGAGCTTGAAGGCGCCGGTGGAGAGGTACTGTTTATGGCTGCGGATGTTGCTGATCGCGATGCCATGAAGGCTGTCATAGACCAGACACAAGCGAAGTTCGGACCAATTCATGGAGTGATCCACTCGGCGGGCGTTGCCGGCGGAAGCAGGATATTGTCCCAGCCAGTTGAAGAGGCTCGTGAGATTCGCAAGCCGAAGATAGAAGGGTCGCGCGTGCTTGCTGAGTTGCTACGCGATAGCGGCATTGATTTTCTTCTCTTCTGTTCTTCTATCAGTGCCAACTTTCCGCCTGCTTCGCAGAGCGCATATTCTTCTGCGAATGCTTTCCAAAACAGCTTTGCTGAATATTGTCGCGGAAGCTTGAAGATTCCTGCGTTTGCCATCGGATTTGATGCCTGGCGAGAAGTGGGAATGATGGCCGAGCTAGTGCTTCCTGAAGGGATGGAATCCTTCCGCGAGCAGGGAATGCGTCGTGCTATGACGAACGCTGAGGGTATCGAAGTCATTAGCCGTGTATTGGGGCAATGGCGTGGAGCGCACATTCTTGTGAGCACCTGTGATCTGGATGCTTCGGTCAACTCGACTACTCCCGCTGCTGTCGAGTTGCCGGATTCCGACGATGCGGTTTCCGCGGTTATTGACTCCAGTGAGTTGAGTGTCATTCTTGAGATATGGAAGGATTTGCTGGGCACCGATGCCATTGATCCGTCCGATAATTTCTTCAACCTCGGCGGGCATTCGCTCATGGCTACGATGATGATCTCGCGGATTCGGGAGCGGCTGGGCGTTACGCTTTCGCTGAAGGGTATCTTTGAAGCGCAGACGCCTGCGGCCCTGGCTGAGCTTGTGCAGATTGTGAGCGGACAACCGGCTGCCGGAGAGCATTCGGAAGCGCCGACGGAGGGTGAGGAGCGGGAGATATTTGAGATCTGATAAGCGCTTGGTTGTGGTGTTCGATTGCGGATGCATCGCACGCTAAAAGGGGACACGACGAAACCACCTTCGGCATCCCTCCGCGCACAGCAGAGCCGCTTCGATAACTTTCGCTATGTGTTTAATAACGAACGTCCGCATGAGGGCCTGAACAACCAAGTCCCAGCGAGCCTCTACCACCCCAGCTCGGTCCGACTACCACGCAAGTTACCGGATTTTACGTACCCGAAGAGTCTCCTTCTGCGACGGGTGAACAATAGCGGCGACATCAGCGGGCACAAAAACAGAGTCTTCATCCGCGAGGTATTTCGCTTCGAAGAGTTGGCGTTCGAGTTGATCACACCAGGGTTTTATAGAGTCTTCTTTCGAGACATGGAGATCGGAGAATTCAATGCGAACGAACTTCGTTTTAGAGCTGCACGACGAGTGGTCCGAGTTTGCCGATGAGCGCATTGGCCTGAATCGATGCGTTGGCGCAGGCTTGGAAACCGAGGACTCCAGCCGCAAGAGGCGGCTTTCATTTTATTTGAGTTTTGCGAGAGCCGTCCGCGCATGTTCGTTCGTCGGGTCTAGCGAAAGCGCCCTTTCGTAATTTGTCTTGGCTGCTTTCGTATCGCCGTTTACTTCGTAAGCCTCGGCAAGGCTATCGAAAGCATTGGACGACGAAGGATGCTCCTTGGCGTTGAGTTCGAACACCTTGATGGCATCAGCTCCCTTGTGGTCGGCGTACAAAACTCGGTAGCCGAGCGTGTTCAGCTCTCCTTCAGAGAGATCGTAATCTTGGATCGATTTCTGTTTTAGCGTCTGATAGGTGGCGAGGACGCCAGCTATCCCGGAGGATCGGTATACACCCTCCAACTCCACTGCTCCGGAGCGCTTCGGATAGGTGAACGGCGACCCATCGAGAATGTTATTGATCGCGGCGCTAATCTCGATCCTCTTGCTGTTCCCTATGTTTGTGAGCATGATGACGACGCGACGGTTCGCGAGCCGTCGCTCAAAATAGGCTCTGAAGCCGGCCGTGCTCCCTGTGTGCCAGACTCGTTTACCTGGTCCGGTATCCTCGATATTCCAGCCTAACCCGTAGGTTGTGGATCCCTTCCGCACCGTTGCTGGTGTGAACATCTCATCAAGCGTCGTCTGAGTGACCAGACTGCCACGGTACAAGGCTCGGTCGAACAGATAGAGATCTTCTACCGTGGAGTACATCCCTCCATCCCCTGTGACAAACTCGGCATAATCATCGAGGTCCCCGAAATCGTTATAGGCCTTAGCCGTTCCGCGAGTTTTCTGTCCTTCGTGTGTCAGAACGAATGTTTGCTTCATCCCGACCGGCTGCAAAATGCGCGTACTAAGAAACTGGGGGAAGGGCATCCCCGACGCCTTTGCAACCGCTGCTCCGAGCAATACGTAGCCCGAGTTGCTGTAGCTATATTGTTGTCCTTGTGGGAACTCAAGGTGATCGAGCGTGCGGAGTGCGTGGAGAACCTCCTCGGTCGTAACGTCAGGATGTTCAATGTTGGTATTTCCATAGTCAGGAATACCAGAGGTATGGTTGAGGAGCTGCCTAATGGTCACGCTCGCAATAGGCTCCTTTAGACCATCGACGTATTTCGAAACCGGGTCGTCAAGCCGAAGAGAGCCATCTTGTACAAGCATCATTATGGCAAGCGCTGTAAAAGGCTTCGACACAGATGCGAGGCAGGACTGCGTTTCAGTCGTGAACTTCGTCCCGGCTGGGCGATCAGCTTGACCAAAAGCTGCCTCGTACAGAATTCCATTCTTGTCGCCAACCAAGATCGCACCATTGAACTGTCCGCGTTCGTGCAAGGTGCGCAAGAAGTGATCGATTTCCTGCCTGGAATCATCGCTGGACGAATGAGGAACGCCACAGACGCCAGGTAAGCCACAGGCAAGAAAGAGGACCGGAAGAGCCAGACGAAACCACCAACGATTCCGCCAACCGTTGCATACGCATTCCGAGACCATAATTGACTGATCTCCTTGATCCGGGTACGCAGGGAGTCTTGTCTTGGTTCCGGGGTTTTCGCCGCTGTAGAAGGGATAGTGGGCGATGCGGAGGCCGCCGGATGGATTCTGGGATTGCGCTAAATCACCACTAAACTCATTGACGCGATGAGCATCTCGCGGCGAGTGTGGCACATTGAACTGGAGCCAGCATATCGGTTTATCCAGCACTTCCATCCGCGAAATAATGTGCAAGGTGCGAAGGTTTTTGTATTTAGAATAAGCGAGTTAGAAACTATTTTGCACCGGCCCCTTTGACAAGAAAGGCGGAGGCAAGGGAATCGGGGGTGTGAAATCCGGTTTCTTATTCCCGCGTTTCGGTCGATTCTCGAACGGGCAATTTGCCGGTTCCTGGCATCCAAGCGGACAGAGGTATGGGATATGAACGTTGAGCTAGCTGAGGAACTGGTGGATGCGCTGGGATCGTCTCTGGAAGATCTCGAAGCCAGTCAGGCCGCCCTTATTCAATTTCTGAAAGATCAAGGCATCGTTACTGATGAGCAATTTGCCGCTTATCTAAAGCAGGCCGGCAAGGCGAGCAGCGTGAGGTGGCGTGCTGCCCGCGTCAGGCTCCAGCACCTTATTGAGGGTGAAAAGGCAAGAGAGGAAAAAGCTGCCGAAGAGAAAAAGCGAGAGGAGCAGGAAGAAGAGAAGAAAAAGAAGGAAGAGAAGGCTCCCATGAGTGATGGCGGCGACAGTGCCGCACCGAGGTCTGATCCGCCGAAGGACAACGCTTCCGCGCAGCCTGATCAGGCCAAGGACGATGCCTCAGCGAAGCTGGATGCGCCAAAGGATAATGCCGCTCCTCAACGTGAGCAGGCTAAAAACGATGGAGCCAAGGCGGAAGGGCAAAGCGCCGATGCGCAATCCAATTCCGCGAAAGATAAAACGGACCAAAAGTAAAACCTCAGGTGGATGCCTGAAGGCGCGGAACCTCTGTTGAGGTGTAGAATTGCGCCGATTTGATTTGCGTGCGGAGGCTCGATGCTTATTCGGAATCGTCGGCTCACTTTGGTTCTTGGATTGTTGTGCTTCTTTTCACTCATTCCTGTTCAGTCGCAGCCGAAAGCAACTGCGTCGAAAAAGCCTTGTGATATTTATCAGGCCGCGCGTACACCGTGCGTGGCTGCGATCAGCACTACTCGCGCACTGTACTCGGCTTATTCCGGGCCGCTGTATCAGGTGACGCGCGAGTCCGACAAAACTACCAAGGATATCCGAGTCCTTCCAGATGGATATGCAGATGCGGTCAAGCAGGATAGCTTCTGCGCGAAGACGGCCTGTACGATCACAAAAATTTACGATCAATCCCCGAGACACAATGACCTTACTGTTGCTCCTGCGGGCGGGGCTGCTCGTGGCAAAGGTCCAGATGGCCAGGATCTGCCCGCAGTTGCAGATGCACTGCCGATCATTGCTGGCGGGCACAAGGTATATGGCGTTTATATTGCGGCGGGAATGGGCTACCGGAACGATAAGACCTCAGGCATTGCGGTGAATGGGCAGCCTGAGGGAGTGTACATGGTTAGCTCGGGCACGCACGTCAACAGCGGATGCTGCTTTGACTTTGGAAATGCCGAGACGAACAACCTTGATAATCGTTCGGGTCATATGGACGCGATCAGTCTGATGTGTGACAAGGACAATGCTTGCAATCCACATGTTGGACTCGATATGGAGGACGGAATCTATCCTCCTTTTCCGGTGCCTGCGAAGCTGGCGTTTGTAACGGCTATGGGCGCAAACGATGGCCAGCACAAATATGTCCTTTACGGGGGTGACTCACGGAAGGGCAGTCTCACCTCAACTGGATGGATTCCTTTGCCGCCCAAAGGATACTCGCCGATGAAGCAGGAGGGGGCGATCATTCTCGGCATTGGCGGAGATAACAGTAATTCGTCTATAGGATCGTTTTTTGAGGGCGCTATGACAGCCGGCACTCCATCTGAGGCGACAATGAAAGATGTGCAGGCCAATATCGTTACAGTGGGGTATGCGATTCCCCATTAGCAATTCCGCGAGTCACTGCAGAATATGAAGAGCTGCGGATCAGCCTGAATCGCGCACATTTGAGCGCCGGGCAACATTCGATCCCGAAGTCTCCGAGGTACTCGCCTTACCTCGATTTCGATTCGGATTTCCATTTACCGGCGAGAGCGGCAGGGCTACATTGAACTTCGCGCCGCCATCCGGGCAGTTCTCCGCCCAGAGCCGCCCGCCATGCGCTTCCACAATCGAGCGTGACACCGCCAAACCAATCCCCATACCCTTTTCCTTTGTCGTCACAAACGCGTCGAAGATCTTTTCCGGATCATTCACTCCTGGACCATTGTCGATCACTTGTATGACGACTTCGTTCTGATCTGTTACGGCTGCCCGCACTTTAATCAGCGGAGGAATTGGATAGTTCTCCAGAGCTTCAATCGCGTTTGAGATCAGGTTGATGAAGACCTCTTGAATCGGTATGTGGTCTACGGGGATTTTGGGGAGATCGAAGGGCCAGTCGATCTGGATTTCAGGCTTATTGGGATCCTCCTGTACCAGGCGAACAGCCTCTTTCAGCATGTCCAGTATGCTTGTTTCCTTCTTAAGGACGGGTTCCTGTTTGAAGAGTGCCCGGATATATTGCATGGTTTCGTCTGCTGCGCGTGCGTCTCGTATGATTCGCTCAATCGACTTATTGGCTTCTGTGATGTTCGGCGTGGAGGCGTTTAACCACCTCCGGGCAGCCTGTGCGTTTCCAAGTATCGACGTAAGCGGCTGGTTCAGCTCATGAGCGATGGAAGCTGCGAGTTCCGCGACGGCCGCCAGGCGTGAAGCCTTGGCGAGCTTGATACGCGTGTCGCGAAGATGATCCTCTGCGCGTTTTCGCTCATCGATGTCAACCGAGAGTCCGTACCACTGAATAATCCTGCCATCCGAATCACGGAGGGGCTCACCGCTTGCGTGATGCCAGCGATATTCTCCATCTCTACGCCGTAAACGGTGCGTTGCGCTGTACGGCTCCCCAGTCTTGATTGCCCAGAAAAATGCTTTTACGGTGTCTTCGAAGTCGTCAGGGTGAATAAAACACTTCCAGCCGAGGCTCAGAAAGTCCTGGTATGAGAGGCCGCTATATTCGAGAACCCTTTGATTGAGGTGAGTGATTTCTCCCGTGGGGGATGCCGACCAAAGCATCGAGGGAATGGTTTCGAATTGCTCCTCGGCTCTCTTCCGGTCATCCATGTCGATATTCGAGCCATGCCATTGGATGATATTTCCGTCTCTATCCAATCCAGGCATTTTCTGGCTTTTGGGGAATTCGATCGTTTGCCCTGCCATGTGTCCGACCTCCCCAAGCGTTAGGGGTCCCTGTAGATTGGTTCAACGTTCTATTCTTCGCTTGCCAGTGCGTCGAAAAGCCAATGGCCGCATTTTGCAGGAAGGATGGCGGGAAGTCCTTTAGGAAACTCTGAAAAAGAATGAAAAACTCTGAAGGCTCATCCTGAAGGGCTTAATGGCGCTGTAGTCTTCTTGCAAGGAAAAAACTGGCGTTTTATTGCCCCAGCAGAATAAGTAAATTCAATCAATAATGGTCACTGTACCTCACTTTTGGGTCTTATGGCACACAATGTGTATCGTTTCGGAGAGTTCACGCTGGACCCTCGGCGGCGCACTTTATTGCGTGGTGAATCCCCTGTAACTCTCACCCCAAAGGCTTTTGACGTCCTTTTCTTTCTCCTCAAAAATCCCCACCGCCTGGTCAGCAAGGAGGAATTGCTTCGAGCTGTGTGGGGAGACACGTTTGTCGAAGACGGGAATCTGACACAATACATCTCACATTTGCGCAAGGCTCTGGGGGACAACCCAGAAGACGCTCGATTGATTGTGACGCTCGCTCGCAAGGGATACCAGTTTGCCGGAGACGTTGCTGTTGCCCAAGTAGAACCTGCCACTGAAGGCGAGGATACGGCTGCTGGGACTGAGGGATTGCGAACGGATGCGCCGCCCGTCTCTGATTTTTCGAAGATAGAGGTGGTTCCTATCAAGGCGAAATCCTGGCGCAAAGTGATGGTCGTTGCTTCTTCGATCCTGCTTTTGGCGTTGGTGGGCTATATGTTCTGGCGGCACTCTCAGTCCACGACACAGCTCAAGACGGGAAGGGTCATGCTCGCGGTTCTGCCGTTTGAGAATCTTACGGGCGATCCCGGTAAGGAGTATCTTGCGGACGGTCTGACCGAGGAGACGATTTCGCAGCTGGGTAGGCTCAACCCGGAACAACTGGGTGTGATCGCGCGGACATCTGTGATGGGATACAAGCACAAGGACGAACGCCTGGACCAGATTGGACGCGATCTTTCTGTGCAGTACGTGCTGGAAAACAGCCTTCGCGAAAGCGGAGACCACATACGCCTTACGGCGCAGCTTATCCAGGTGAAGGACCAGACTCACCTGTGGTCACAGGATTACGATTATCCGGCGAAGGACATATTGGATGTCGAAGACAATGTGGCCAAGGCGGTTGCGCACGAAATCGGGGTGCGTTTGACTTCGCAACAACAAGCAGCATTGGGTCAGTCACACCCAGTCAATCCGGAGGCTTTAAATGCCTATATGGAGGGCTACTATTTTTTTGAGCGGGACACCAGCAATGATGCGGATATGGCAGCAAAGTATTACGAACGAGCGATACAACTTGATCCTTCGTATGCTCTGGCCTGGGTGGGGTTGTCTCGGATACGCAACTGGCAGGTCAATATAGACGTTCTCCCCGCTGAGGAGGGTCACAGGCTTGCGCGTGAAGCGGTGGAGCGAGCTTTAGCGTTGAACCCGAACCTGGCAGAGGCGCACGCCCAAATGGGACGGATTCAGCAACAGGCAGACTTCGATTGGGCTGGAGCGGATGCTTCCTTTCGGCGGGCGATTGTTCTCGAACCCGGAAATCCCGAGTTTGTCAGACTGGCGGCTGGATTGGCGGAAGATCTCGGCCGCTTTGACGAAGCTCTTCAATTGGCTCGACGGGCCGTGGACCTTGATCCGCTCAATGCAGACAGCTGGGCGGTTCTTGGAGAGATGGAATATTTTGACGGCCGGCTGGATGAAGCCGCAGCGCATGCCAAGAAGGCGCTGGAGCTGAGTCCCGATGTTTGGCCGGGCCCTATCCTGTTAAGCAAAATCTATCTCATGCAGGGACGGCCACGCGATGCCCTGTCTGAGATTGAGCTCGTACGCTTTGACTCCGCACGTGAGGGGTTGAATGCGATTGCGTACCATGCGCTTGGTCGAGAAAAAGAGGCGGACGCGGCATTGAGGGAGTTAATTGCAAAACACCATGAACCGGTGGTTGTCGCCCAGATCTATGCTTGCCGGAACCAACCAGACAAAGCGTTTGAATGGCTGGACCGGGCTTATGCTCAACGCGACACTGGTCTCGTTTCTGTGAATTTGGACCCCTTCCTCAAGAGCTTGCACAACGATCCGCGATTTGCCACGCTGCTGAAGAAGCTGAACCTGCCGGCGTGGCATACGTAGCAGGCTTCTGGATAAGGAGCACTACTTACTTATCTGGTGGATCTCTGCAACATATCCACCTGGGAACTGGACGACGGCAGCGGCGCGCCCACTCGAGGAATATGGCTGAACAAGAATGTGGACGCCCAGCGACTCAGCCTTTGCGAGCGTATCTGTCAGGGTTGAAACTTCATAACCGGTTATTTCCCATCCATACGGATAGGGCAGCTGGCCATCGGTAACCAAGACTGTGAGCTTGCCGAAAAGCGATTCGACGCGAACACGCCGGAAGGTGTCATGTGGCCCGCCGATCTCAATTCCGGACGCGTGAGGATCATCGGAAGCGATCTTGCCATGAGAGAAGGCAAGGAAGCCTTTCAGGAAGGCGTCAGCGCGAACGGGCGAAACATAGACGCGGTTCTCGGGAATTGTCTGCAACGCTGCGTATGAAGGCTTTGCTGTATGCCAGTAGAGCTGCATGTTGATTCCGCCTGGCCACTGAATGACTGCATCGCGCCCGATGGGATCAGGGAACGGAGCGACGAGGACATCGGCTCCAGCGGACTTCGCTGAAGCGACGGCACTGTCGAGATCAGTGACAAGATAGCCGGTCCTTTCCGCGCCGAAGGGATGCGGAATGGGAGTCTTGAATCCAAAGAGCGACACTGTGCCTGCCGGCGTTTGCAGAAGCTGCGAGCTTGTACTGCTTGGAGTGGGCGTGACCGTTACGACGACTTGCTTTGTGCTGGCGCCTCCGAAGGTGCCAAGGAAGGCCTTCACGAAGGCGTCCACGTTTTCCGGCGCGACGTAGACGTGCGTTGTGTCGTATTGCGGGCCGACGGCAACAGCGCGTGTCGCTTGTGCGGGGCGCGTTTCTGACAGAGCAGATGAAGCACAGAAAACCAAAAGCATTGCGGCGCTGAAGCGAAACGTAGAATGCAGTGCTCTCATCGGGATCTCCTCACGACGCTGTGGTTCCGGCTTCAGGGATCAACATGCCATGAGACTACCAAACGAATTGCATTCCGTGGAGGGATGCAATTAGCAGAAACATGTAATTTCGATGTTCTTTTCCTGTTGCTACTATCGCGTTCGTTGACTGTGGCCATCGATGCGAGATGCGTCAGTGTCGAATCGTCACGAGATTTTCGACTGCGCTGAGGCAAGAACCGGCGAGCTATTTCAGGAATATGTGAAAAGAGCGGGAGGAACCATGAAGCTGAAACCAAGAAGCGAAAAGGGGGCTGCTGACTCCGGACAACTGTGTCATTACGCTCATTGACCATCAGCCGCAAATGTTGTTTGGCGTCACCAGCATCGACAGGCAATCTCTGATTAACAACGTTGTTGGCTTCGCCAAGGCCGCGAAGATCTTTGGCGTTCCCCTTATCTTGAGCACAGTTGAAACGAAGTCATTCAGCGGAAATATCTGGCCTCAATTGCAGGCAATTTATCCCGATCAAACACCGATTGAACGCAGCACGATGAACTCCTGGGATGATGAGAAGTTTGTGTCTGCGGTGACGAAGACGGGGCGCAAGAAGATTGTGATCGCTGGTCTTTGGACGGAAGTGTGCGTGGCATTCCCCACGATTCAGGCAATCCACGACGGCTATGAAGTGTATGTGGTTGAGGATCTGTGTGGCGACCTGGATGAGAAGACCCATTTAGCAGCGATGCGGCGGGTGGAGCAGGCCGGAGCGAAACCTGTGACCTGGATTCAGGTGATGCTCGAGTGGCAGCGCGACTGGGCCGAGAGGGATACGTACGACGCAGTGATGGATGTGGTGAAGCACCATGCTGGCGGATACGGTATGGGAGTCGAATATGCCTACACGATGGTGCATGGCGCTCCGGGCACTGTTCATCCTGGTTGGGAAGTCCCTGCGGAACAGGTTCACGCCTAGCGGGCTTAGACCGGGGGCCGGTCGATCGGCCGGCCCCTGGTCTGCAGACAAGACCATACACGCAGAGGCATCCATGGGAAATCTGAAGATCTTTCATAATGGCAAGATTGCGACCAATTCAAAGCCATATTTCGCCGAGGCCATTGCTGTCGAGGACGGGAAGATCTCTTCGGTGGGGCGGAACTCCGACGTTCTTCGTTGGAAGAAAGCTGACACGGGGACGATTGACTTGCGCGGTCAAACAGTCATTCCCGGGTTGAATGATTCGCACCTGCATATTATTCGGGGTGGTTTGCATTACAACCTGGAGCTTCGATGGGACGGAGTGCCTTCATTGGCCGATGCGCTGCGGATGCTGAAAGAGCAGGCGGCGCGCACTCCGGCGCCACAGTGGGTGCGTGTTGTCGGCGGATGGAATGAATTTCAGTTTGCTGAGCGGCGTATGCCCACGCTTGACGAAATCAATGCGGTTGCTCCGGAGACGCCGGTCTTTGTTTTGCACCTTTACGATCGCGCGTTCCTGAATGCGGCTGCTTTGCGTGCTGTGGGATATACGAAGGACACGCCCAATCCTCCGGGCGGAGAGATTCAGCGCGATAAGAAAGGCAATCCTACCGGCATGCTGATCGCGCGGCCAAATGCGGGAGTTCTTTATTCCACGCTTGCCAAAGGGCCGGTCCTTTCGTTTGAGGATCAGCTCATTTCGACACGACACTTCATGCGTGAAATGAACCGCCTTGGCGTAACCAGCGCAATTGATGCGGGCGGAGGATTTCAAAATTATCCTGACGATTATGGCGTGATTACCGAGCTGCATCGCCGCAACCAGATGACTGTGAGGGTTGCCTATAATCTCTTCACGCAACGCCCCAAGCACGAACTCGATGACTTCAAACGATGGACCGGCAGTACCAAACTTTACCAGGGAGACGGCACACTCCGGCTGAATGGAGCAGGTGAGATGCTGGTGTTTTCAGCTGCGGACTTTGAAGACTTTCTGGAGCCGCGACCGGACTTGGGCGGAGTGCTGGAAAGTGAACTGGAAGCAGTCATTCGCCACCTTGCGGCAGCACACTGGCCGTTCCGCCTGCACGCGACTTATGACGAATCCATAGAGCGCTTTCTGAATGTTTTCGAGAAGGTGAATGGCGATATTCCGTTCAAGGGATTGCACTGGTTCCTGGATCATGCGGAAACAATCAGCGATCGCAACATAGAGCGAGTGGTTGCGCTGGGTGGCGGCATTGCTGTGCAACATCGCATGGCATTTCAGGGCGAGTATTTTGTGAACCGCTATGGTGCTGAAGCGGCGCGAAGGACGCCGCCCATTCGAAGGATGTTGGAGCTGGGATGTCCGATAGGAGCTGGAACAGATGCGACTCGCGTTGCCAGCTTCAATCCATTCGTGAGCCTCTACTGGCTGGTGACTGGAAAGACGGTTGGTGGGCTGGAACTGTACCCGGAGAAGAACCGGATGACACGAGAAGAGGCGCTGCGGCTTTACACGGAAGGGAGCAGCTGGTTTTCTACCGAGGATGGTACGAAAGGCGAACTATCCGAAGGCCAGATGGCGGACTTTGCCGTGTTGACCAACGACTACTTCAAGATCCCGGCCGAAGAGATCAAGAATCTTGAATCTCAATTGACGGTGGTGGCAGGAGAGATTGTTCACGCGAGCCACGACTTTCAGCCTCTGGCGCCGCCGCCACTGCCGGCAGCGCTGGACTGGGCTCCAACCGCACATTATGGGGGGTATCATCAGGTAATCCCCGCCACCGCAGCGCCACACGTTCATCGCTGCGAAGGGCACGCATACCCTACGCCGAATCGGCACAAGTTAGGGGAAGCGATCTGGGGATTGGGATGCGATTGTTTCGCATTCTGACTGAATGCGTTTCGTGAACCGCAGTTCGCGAGAGCCGGAGAAAGAAGCGATGAAAGGTCTACTCATATCATTTGCAGTTGGAGCATTTGTGGGCCTGCTCTATGGATTCATCAAGGTGAAGAGCCCCGCACCACCCATCATTGCTTTGCTAGGATTGCTCGGCATGGTGATAGGTGAGCAGGTGGGTAGTTGGGTTCACACCAGGAATGCCAATGTGGCTCACGCAGCAGAGACATGCCTTTCCGGAAAGTGCTGGGATGCACCTGTCAAGGTGACAGAACGCGTTTCCGATTCATCTCGAGCCGAGTGAGAAGTTGTTTGACCAGGTTTCTTGGTACGACAGCCATACTTCTGTTTGTCGGGTCAGCGTTTCCTGCGCTGCGAGCACAGCAGATTGCGCCCGCACCGGCCCCTGATCGAAGCTACAAGCTGATTCGATCGGATGAGGACTGGAACTTTTTGCGCAATAAGGATGTGCGCGACGACTTCTGGGACCCGATCAAGTACATTCCGCTGCGGAAGACGGACAGCAATTGGTTTGTGACATTGGGCGGTGAAGCGCGCGAGGTCTGGGAACAGATCGGGAACGATAACTGGGGCCAGTCGCCTTTCTGGAACGGCTATCTCAATGAGAGATACATGGTCTATGCCGACCTCCACTATGGGCCTCATGTCAGGACTTTCTTTGAACTGAAGAGCGGGATTAATTCGTGGCGCGCGGGTGGGCCGCGGCCTATTGATGAGAAGAGGCTGGATTTTCAGTCAGGATTCCTGGAGGTTGGCGGTGCGACTTCATGGGGATTGGTGCAGGTGAGAGCCGGGCGGCAGGAACTGGAGTATGGCTCTGGCCGGCTTGTGGATGTGCGCGAAGGTCCCAATGTGAGGTTGAGCTTCGACGGGTTTCTGCTGCGTACCAAGACCCATGCGTGGCTGGTGGACGGGTTTGCTATGCGGCCTGACGAAGACAAGCCGGGATTTTTCGACAACGCTCCGGATCACACCGTAGGCTTCTGGGGCGCGTATGCGACCGGTTCTATTCCTGACAAAATGCAGTTGGATCTTTACTACCTCGGGCAGGATCGGAAAGACGGCGCATTTGAGAGAGGGACGGCGCGTGAGGTTCGCCATTCCTTCGGCGCGAGAGTGTCAAGGCCCGTGGCCAGTGAACGTCCGGGCTGGGATTTTGATGATGAAGCTCTTTGGCAAGTTGGCAGCTTTGGAGCGGCAGATATTCGCGCATGGACCGTTGCAACGGAGACGGGCTATAGGATTCCCACGATTGCGTTGAAGCCGCGGTTCAGCGTAAAGGCTGATGTCTCGAGCGGAGATCATCCAGCGACGAATACGCTGAGCACTTTCAATCCGCTCTACCCGAAAGGGAATTACTTCGGGGTCCTGGCGACAACAGGTCCTGGCCCAATCAACTTCATTGACGTTCATCCTCACGTAGAAGCATTTGTTCCGCACGATGTCTCGTTGTCCTTCGACTGGATCTTTCAATGGAGACAGAGCCTGGACGACGGTGTTTATGCTGTACCCGGATTCCTGATTAGAGCTGCGGATGGTAGCCGCGCACGATTCGTTGGAAACAGGCCTGGCACTGAGATTCGATGGCAGGCGAATCGTCACTTGTGGTTTCAGGGAGACTACGGAATCTTTTATGCGGGCCGTTTTCTCAAGGAAACACAGCCGGGGCGCAATCTGAACTACTGGGCACTTTGGGCGGGCTATAAATTCTGATATAGGTGGAGGTGAGCGAGGTGGAACCGCTAGCGGTTCCACCTGACGTATTCAGGGAGTACGCATGATGTGTAGAAGGCTGACTATAGAGTATTTGCAAGTTTCAAGGCAATTCAGATCTTTCGTCCGGTTGGTACTTGGCGGCTCCACATGTATCGCCGCGATCACTTCCTTGTATGCACAGCAGACGGCCCAGATCAAGATCCAGTGGGATAAGACTGTGATGATCTCAAAGTCCACACCGACGTTGCAGGTGGTTGTGAATCCACTTTTGCGCCCCGGAGAACCCCTGAGCGCGGCCTCCTATAAAGCACTCAAGGAGTTGGGAGCAGACTATGTGCGTTACGTGCCCTGGCTTCCATATCCCCGACTGGCAGTCGCCGAGTTGGAGCCGCCCACTCCGCAGAAAACTTCGTGGGATTTTAGTGTGATTGACCCAATGACCAAGGATTTTTTCGCGGCAACGGAAGGGCATTCCACGGTCATGAACTTCAGTACGATGCCAACCTGGCTCTTCAAGACGGATAAGCCAGTTACGTATCCTGCAGATCCGAACGCGCCATTCTGGAACTACACGCAAGGCACAGAGTTGCGCGATCCCACCGGAAAAGAGGTTTCTGACTACTACGAAAGGCTTGTGAGTTGGTATGTCAAGGGCGGATTCACGGATGAGAACGGAGTGCGTCATGAGTCCGGATATCACTACAAACTGCCTATCTGGGAGGTATTGAATGAGGTAGACGCAGAGCACTCCATGACACCGGAGGACTATACCAGACGATACGACTTCATCGTCGAAGGAATTCATCGTGCCAGCCCGACGACCAAGTTCATGGGCCTGGCGTTGGCAGCGCCCAGAGACCGTCCTGATTTCTTCGAATATTTCCTGAACCCGGCAAATCACAAGCCAGGCATTCCGTTGGACTACATCTCCTACCACTTCTACGCTACGCCCACACGCTCCCAGACCATTGATGATTGGCAGTACACCTTCTTCGATCAAGCAGAAGGATTCCTCAGCACAGTTCGTTACGCCGAGAGCATCCGCAAGCGGCTATCACCAACGACGAAGACAGATCTCAATGAGCTAGGCGTGATTCTCCCAACAGATAACACTGCTGCGGACAAGGTTCCACCGCCTGCCGGTTACTACAATCTCGCCGGCTCACTCTATGCTTATCTGTATATCGAACTGTTACGGCTCCAAATCGACGTCATCGGCGAATCGCAACTGGTGGGTTACCCGACACAGTATCCCAGCGTGAGCATGATGGACTGGATAACGAACAAGCCCAATCCACGTTTCTGGGTACTCAAGCTGATCAAGGACAACTTTCATCCTGGAGACAAGATAGTCGATACAAACCTGGGAGGACCGGCCTCCGGCGAAGTCGAAGCACAGGCTTTTATCACGCCTGCCGGTCACAAATTGCTGCTCGCAAACAAGCGAAACCAGGCGATAGAGATCAAATTTCCAGATGCTCAGAATGCCTCTGCGCTAACGGTGGATGAGTCGACCGGTGACGAACCACCGGCCAAGATGAAGTTGGTTGACAGCAGAATCGTGTTAAATCCATTTTCCGTGATGGTGATTAGCTGGTGATGTTCAATCGTTCGTTGCGCTATCGACCGGGAGTGATAGATCACCCGCGTGGTATGACGATGCTATCTGCTGTTGCATGGACCGTACTAAATTTCGATATTCGGATTTGTCGCCCCCAAAAGGATGCGAGTCAAGAGTGGTAAATGCAAGCCGTCTTAAAGTGCCGTTCGCTTAAGATTGGGTGCCGTATGAGCACTCAATCGAGAGCTGAATCATAGCTGGAGTTATGCCGCGGAATGGGCGGCTGGATGAGAGGAGGATTCTTAATGGCCTCAGATTGGACCCGGATCGTTGGAACGAGTGTCTCTAAGTTATTGGTCTGATTGGTGGAGCTGAGCGGGATCGAACCGCTGGCCTCCTCGTTGCGAACGAGGCGCTCTCCCAGCTGAGCTACAGCCCCACGAGACTCATTTGATTTTAACAGCGATGCAGCGCTTAGGCAAAGACGCCGGGCTAGAAATAGTACGGCGTCTTTGCTGTCCAGGGTGAGTTTGGGAAGTTCTTGTGCAGAAGCTGGAATGCGGCTTTGCTGGTGGGGCTGTGGGACGAGGATTGTGGTGAGTTGTTTGGGTTGGGTATGGTTTTGGCACAGCCGTAGCGAGTGGCGCGGACTGTGAGGTGAAGCGCTTCGGGGAGGTTGGGGTCAGCCGGGTTTGTTTTGGCGTAGTCCAGGACTCGCTGTCCGAGAAGGTCTGCTGAATCCGGGAGCTGTTTGAGACGGACGGACTCAGCTGCGGCTTGCTGCTGATCCTGCGATGTAAGGATGCCGGAGGGTGGAGGCAACGCGGGTGCGGGCATTTCTGACGTCCAATAGCGCTGATTGAGCCATGAGGGAAGGCCGGAGGGTGGAGTGGACGCATTCATCTGACCGGGATTCCTTGTGGGCTGGCACCACCAGTTGTCGCTGTAGTTATCGAACTCGCTGTAGCTGGCAACGCGTGCGATACCTGGCTCGAGATAGGGACGGATGCCTTCATTGCGGAGGATGGCGAGCGTGGCGGGTAGGCCGATGCCGGTAGTTGCGGTGATGCCAAGTGATTTTGGCAGAAGCGGGGCGAGGATAGCGGCGGATTTTGCGTCTTCGAGCATGATGGCGCGGGTCCAGGCGATGATGGCGATGTTTTGACGCAGATGCGCGGGCATGATGGGTGATTGTGCGGCTTCAATCAGGCGGATTAGTGGGGTTTTCTCATTGAAGATGGTGGCTGCGTCGGCGTCGAAGGTGAGAGCGTGGTCAAGCTCAGGGCAGGGAGCGGGCTTGGTTTTGCCGTCGAGTACGACGCCTGCGCGCGTGTTGCAGAAGCCGCGCAGATTGTCCGCGGCCTGTGAGCCGGATTCGAGCGCGGTGCGTGGGGCGTAGGTGAGGAACTCATTGAAGTCGCGGGCGGCGGAGAGGCGTTCCGCGAGTAGCGCATTGCGCCATGAGTCAGGCGTGCTGGATTTGGTTGCGGCGAGGGCGGGATCGAGGAGTGCGCGGGCTTCGTCGAGATGATTGAGTTCGAGGAGCAGACGCACGCGATGGTAGAAGACGGTTTGATAGGCCGGTGACGTGGAAGGGATGGCTGCCGCGGCGGAGAGAAGCTCGGGGATGGCGGCGGAGTCGAATTTGACATTGGCATTTGCGATAGCGACGACTAGCCAAGGGAGTGCGTGGGATTGCTGCCAGTTGGTAAGCATGGTGGAGGTAGGCGTAGGGCCGCGCCATGCGGCGATCCACTGGATGAGTGCGGGTTGCGGGGCGGAGTCCATCTGAAGATAGTTCGGCTTGTCTTTCTGCGGAGTGTTGAGGGCTCCTTTGATGAGGATCCAGTTGAGGTCGGCGAGGTTTTGTGCGAAGTGCGGATCGTGTGCGGGGCCGGTGAGCGCGGCGGAGATTTCGGCGATGCGCTTGGCGAGTTCAGTGCGGATGCGGATGAAGTTGAGCTCGGCTGTGATGGCTTCGCGTGAGGGGACTGGGTGAGGCTCGGCCAGTAGGGATTCGAGCATCTGCTGGGCTTGTTTCATGGTGGCGGGATCGAAGTTGGCGAGATCACCGCTGTATGGGTCGGTTGTCTTGCCCGTCGCGAAGGCTTTGCGGACTGTGGCGCGGGCGGCGAGGTATGTGCCCCAGTCGTGCCAGGGAGAATCTTTGTCGCCGGCTATGGCTGTGAATTGCTGGGCGGCTTCGTCGTATTTTTTCGCGTAGAGATTGGCGGCGGCGATCTGGTAGGCGCGGTCGGCGCGGAGAAGTATGGGTGAATTGGCTAGTGCGGGGGAGGGAATGGTTGTAGTTTGACCATTGCAATTTGAGAAGACTGTATCTTGTCCGCGAATCCAGTCGAAAAGCGCCGGACTGGAGTTGCCCCATGTGGCGGCACGCTTGCGAAGAGTTAAGAGGGCGTTGGCATACGCGGGATCGGGGCAGTTGAGGTAGTCGCCCTGGAAGATGATAGCGCCTGCTGCATTGGTGAATCGGTCTGGCTGACTTGGATCGATTGGGTGGGCTGGTGCGCTGGCGGGCAAAATTTCGTTGCGAGCCTTTCGCCACTGATTCGGAGGCAGCTCTGCTGCAGCGGTTTTGTCGGCCTCTTCCTGCGCGGTGTATTCCTCATCCGTGGCTTCATGTGGAGAGGGCTTAACAACAGATTGCTCCTTTGCATCGAGTGTGCCGCCGTTGAGATAGCGATACGCGATGGCGTATTCGTCGGAGTCGAAGCCGGGCTGAATAATGCCTAATTGGCCCTTGGCAAACGCAGCCAGGTTGTCGGGCATGGTGTTGCGGATGAAGACCTCTGGCTCAAAGAAGGGGCCGCAGGCTTCTACGCGGCCGTTGGGTGAGAGCAGGGCGGCGAGGGTGAAGGCGGCGATGGCCAGGGTGCGGCGGCGGTTGAGGGTGGCGTTCACGGGAGTCTCCGGATGAGGTCGGCGGGCGAGTCTTTTTGCCAGCCGTTGTCGGGAAAGATGTAGAGGCGTTTGCCTGCGAGATTATCGGGCCAGGGTTCGGTGGTGGAAAGGCCGACGGAGCCTAAGCAGAGTGGTTCGCGGATGTTGTAGGTTTCGAGATCGCCGGGATGGCGGCCGGGTTCCATGCGGAAGAACATGGGGACGGCTTCATCGGGTCTGGCTTCCGGAGGCAGGGTACGGAGCCAATCGTCTGCACTACACCAGGAGGCCAGCGCGGTGATGGAGAGCGGGAGATTTGCCGGGAGTTGACGGCGGAGGTCTGTCAGCAGGGCGCGATAGAAGGCGCGCTGGGAGCGGGTGGCGTCGAAGTCGATTTGCAGGGCGGAGATGCCGGGTTCAGCAGCAACTTCGAGGAGTTGGCGGACAACTTCAGCGCGGTTTGCATCACTGAGATCGACGTAGGGCAGAGTTTCTATGCGGACGACCGGGATGCGTGAGGCTATGGCAGGAATGATGAGTGTGTCGCGTCGAGGTTGGCTAACGACAATGGAGCCGATGGTGAGGGTGCGATCGAGATAGGCGATGGCGAAGCGATGCGTGTCGAGGGTGTGGAGGTCTTCACGACGTTCCCATGCCCAGAGGGTGACGCGGGGAAGGGCTGAGAGGCGGGAATGGAAGTGCGGCAGCGCGTCTGAGCGCACGCAGAAGGCGCAGAGGAGGGCGGCTGCAGCGAAGGCGAGATCGTGAGCGATGGATGTGCGGCGCGGCACGGTGGTTGCAGTACAACAATGAGGCAAGTGGGGCAGGAAATCAAGAGGAAGGTTACGCCGCCGCATTCTCGTTATGTTCTGGCGAGGATGCCGTCGGTCCACAGAGTTGCCATGTTCAGGGTGTGCTCTAAAACATGGGGTTCAAATCCGTGAGTGGCCGCAAGTGCGTCGCAGCGCGCGAAGTCTCCGTGTTCGTGGCTTTCAAGCCATGTGAGCGGGGAGCGATGATTGTTCTTTTCTCCCAGGAGTGCCGCTTGAATGGACGCCGGCAAAGAAAGAGGTGCAAGCGCTTCTTCCATGGGGATCTGGAGCATGGCATCGAGAAGACTGAAGAGGCCGAGCAGGTACTGCGCTGTTGGTTCGAGATGGCAGAGCAGAGCCGTGGTCTCACAGAACCGCGCGCGCAAGAGAGCCATGCGCAGGATCTCAGGGGAAGGCCCGGTGTTGAGCTCAACGGTGATTGCAAGAGTAGCCAAGCGGCGGAAGAGGTCTTCGCCCATGACGAGCAAGGCTGTGGTGATGGATGTGACCTCTTCCCTCAGGCCGCAGGCTGCTGAGTTGACGTACTGAAACATCCGGTAGGCGAGGGCTGGTTCCGATTTGATGATTTCACCCAGTGCCTGCATATCCATTGGATCTTCCTGAAGCCGGCGCATGAGCTGAAGATGCACCAGATGGTTGGAAGGCACGGCATTCTTGCGGATGAGCGCAGGTTTGCAGAAGTAATAACCCTGAAAAAGTGTGAAGCCTTCCTCGGCAGCTTCCTCAAACTCCTCGCGGGTTTCCACTTTTTCCGCCAGATACTCGCCCTTGAAATGGGTTAGAGCTGAAATGAGAGTTTGCCGGTCAGCAGCGGGCGTGCTGCGAAAGTCCATTTTGATGAAATCGGCGACTTCAACCAGGGGATCGATAGAAGGGCTGTAGATAAAGTCGTCCAGCGCGATTTTGTAGCCTTTTTGCTGTAATCGAATGCAAGCTCGCACGACGTCTTCGGTTACTTCGATATCCTCGAGCACTTCGAGAACGGTGGATGAGGCAGGCAGTAAGAGGATGTATTCGCTTGAAAGCGTGGCCGCTGTGCAGTTGATAAATGCAGGTAGCCCAGCGGTCAGTTTTTCCAGTCCATAGACCATTGCGTTATCGATCATGGTCAGGCTTGCGGCGTCTCCTGATCCATCGAATGCGGAGAGGTTTGCGCTTCTGAAGAGAAGCTCATAGGCTACGACGCGTCCTTGCCCATCGAGGATGGGCTGGCGCGCGAGATAACGCATGACGCCGGAGGGCGATATAGCGGCAGCATCGTGGCCTTCAAGGCCGGGAAACGGATTGCTGCCACGATGCGACTGCATGTGTTGTATATCGGGAGGTTTTGGGAGCTTCTTAAGCGTTTCGGCGATTTTCTGTGGCTCGGGTCGTGAAATTAGCGAACCAGGGGGCCGGATAGCTCCAGAATCAAGCCGCAGAATCAACATCAACGCACGTAAGTATAGGTTCCGCAGAGGCTGGTTGAGTGCGAGATGGCTTCGAAGGTGAAGACGGGGACTGCTTCGCCGGAGAAGAAGGCCACCTGCAGGGTCTTTCCGCTGGGCCAAGTCACCATGTAATGCGTGTCTTCCGATCCGCAGAGTGTGTTTTTATGCTCGAAGCGCTGCGCGCCCGGCACGTTGAGCCGGTAGACGGCGCCGGGGCCGGCGGTGTTCGCGTCGGCATCGAAGATTGCGCTGACTTCCTCCGACTTGAGGCTGCGAATGGGCGCGATCACGTAGTTTACGAATCCAATACTGAGCTTGGACCCTGAGATAGTGAGGTCGCCGGTAACGCTTGTGGCTGTGTTGCTGGCAGCATGCCAGAAGCCGCGATCCGGCTGCTGCGCAACGCCATGCAGCGAGGTTGCGAGTGCCAGCGTTGCGACAGTTGCTTTGAGAATGTTTTGCATGTGTACTCCTGCTGGGATGTCAGGTAGTGGAGGTTTGAACGCGGGGGCTAAAGCCCAGGATGTCCTAAACGCTCCTGTCGGCACGACTAAAGTCGTGCCCTGACACAAATCCGAATCGCTCTAATAACAATATTTGCAGTAAAGGCCGGAGCTGAGCTCCGGCCTTTGCCTCATGGTGTAGTTGCTAGACCACCTAGACCCACACCTAGAGCTGGTTCATGTTCTGGAGAAACTCGGCGTTGTTGCGGACCTTCTCCAGACGGCTGATGAGGAGTTCCATGGCTTCAACCGGTGAGAGCGGGTTGAGGACCTTGCGGAGGACCCAGATGCGCTGCAGGTCTTCCTTGGGGATGAGGAGCTCTTCCTTACGGGTACCGCTGCGCTGGATGTCGATGGCCGGGAAGACGCGCTTGTCGACGAGCTTGCGGTCAAGGATGATTTCCATGTTGCCGGTGCCCTTGAACTCTTCAAAGATGACTTCATCCATGCGGGAGCCGGTATCGACGAGAGCGGTGGCGATGATGGTGAGCGAGCCGCCTTCCTCAATATTGCGCGCTGCGCCGAAGAAGCGCTTGGGGCGCTGGAGGGCGTTGGAATCGACGCCGCCTGAGAGGACCTTGCCCGAGGGAGGAACGATGGTGTTGTAGGCGCGAGCGAGGCGGGTGATGGAGTCAAGGAGGATGACGACGTCGCGCTTGTGTTCGACGAGGCGCTTGGCCTTCTCGATGACCATTTCCGCGACCTGGACATGGCGTGCGGCGGGCTCATCGAAGGTAGAGCTGATGACTTCGCCCTTGACGCTACGCTGCATGTCGGTGACTTCTTCGGGGCGCTCATCGATGAGCAGAACGATGAGGACGACTTCGGGATGGTTAGCCGTGACAGAGTTGGCGATGGACTGCAGGAGCATCGTTTTGCCGGTACGCGGCGGGGCGACGATGAGCCCACGCTGGCCTTTGCCTACGGGCGTGAGCAGATCCATGACGCGGCCACTGGTGGCCTCGCGCACGGTCTCCATCTTGATGCGCTCCTGCGGATAGAGCGGGGTGAGGTTGTCGAAGAGGATCTTGTTGCGTGTTTCCTCGGGCGACTCGAAGTTGATGGCCTCGATTTTAACGAGGGCGAAGTACTTCTCACCTTCGTGGGGCGGGCGGACGTTGCCGCTGATGGAGTCGCCGGTCTTGAGATCGAATTTGCGAATCTGCGACGGAGAGACGTAGATATCGTCGGGGCCGGGAAGGTAGTTGTAGTCCGGCGAGCGGAGAAAGCCGTAACCGTCGGGGAGGATTTCGAGGACACCGTCGGCAAAGATGTGGCCCTCTTTTTCACTCTGGGCCTGAAGGATCTTGAAGATCAGATCCTGCTTGCGAAGGCCGCTGGCGCCGGGAACTTCGAGAGTACGCGCGATGCGGCTCAGTTCGGTAATATTTTTTTCTTTGAGTTCAGAGATGGTCATGTTCACCTGCAAAGGGAGGGATGGATTGGAGGAAGAGATTGGGATGGGAAGTTGTGCTCCGAGAAATGAGGCGGGGCTTACGACATTTTCAGCAAATCCGTGCTCTTACTGCCGTCTTTCAAGATTGACGCTTCCTGCGATGGCTGCTCCATCGAGTAAATTGCTCGCTGGAAGCCTCGGGTCGCATCGACTTGAGTTTGCGGCTTTGAGATACAGCGTTTCTAAAAATGCTTGATGCTGAATGCAGTATAAATCGGTCGAGCCAGAATACCGTTGCCGGAAACTGAACAATTTGATTAAGAGCTGTGGCTGGTTAAAGGCTTGAGTGGGTTAAGGGCTGGGGCGGCTTTTGCTCAGAAAGCTGCCGCCCACAAGCCATTGCGGGTGAGGATGTTATGTTTATGCGGCGCGGCGCTGCTGCACCGGCGTTGATGCAACCGGCAAAGCAGGGGTAATGGCGGCAGGATTCGAACCATGAAAGTGGGACAGGACTTCGTTCGTAGTGTCCTGCAGACGAGTAGTTGGCTTATGCAGCTTGCGGGTCGCCTTGCTCGCCAGCTGACAGAGCTGATAACGATTGGACACATGAGAGAGTGCCCCAAAAACTAAATCAGAACGCATTTGAATTTCTCCTTCTCATTTCTGCCCGGTCGGAACATCGATAGCACCGTCAGTGCAGCCGGCAGCCTGTTTATCTGGCCGCCTTTATTCCATTCCAAGGGTTTAGACGTACGCCCCTGGTCCAGAGTTCAAAATATTTGATGCGATTCCGCACAATGTGGAACCAGATTTTTATGAATCATTCCCAAAATTCAGCTTGATCGGAAGTCCAATTGGCTTGCCGTACAGGCCTTGGGTATTGGGATGAAACACAGCGATGCACCAACGCCCGAGCCGAAGCTTCTCAACTAGTTAAGATGCGGGGAAAGAGCGGATGGACGCGCCAGCCAGACTATACATTCTCCACTAGGGGGATGGCACTCTTGACTTTATACCCGCTCATGTTTCGGGTCAATAGTTTTTTCGCGAGTAAATGTTCCTCGGCCAAAGCGATCCCGGTTCATTTATATAGTTGATTTTTATGAAGTTATAGTCGCTTTGGCCGAAGCTGTTAAATGCCGGTCGAGCGGAGTATCAATCCCGGTCCCAGGGGCGTCCATCAGGGTCAGTCATCACTGCATGCAAGTTGGTTTGATTGACCGAAGCGAGAGCGCGGGCGGGAGGCTTGGTTTTGCCGCGCGCCGCTGTGACATCGAGCTTGAAGATGCTGGCGACGAGCAAGAGGATGATCGGGAAGACGCAGAGGAATGTCTGAAGATTGCTGGGCTGAATTGTGGGGGTCATTGGAAATGTCCTGAGGTTTTGCTGCTTATTATTCAGATGCCGGGTTCCCGTTTCAGGAGTTGTTCCGGCCTGGGAAGCAGAACCTGTTTTTCTTTTCGTCGGGAACGAAAAAGGCATGAAGAGAATTGCGGGAACAGCGAGGCGGGCTGCGTACCAAAGTAATGGAAGGCAATCGAATGGCGCGGATCAGGACAGCCAGCCAAGGGACTGGCCATTGCGGCAGTATCAGGACCAGTAGCTGCGATCGAGAGTGCGGTACTGGATGGCTTCTGCGAGGTGCGAGACGGCGAGATCTCCGGCGCCTTCAAGGTCTGCAATGGTGCGGGCAACCTTGAGAATGCGGTCGTGAGCGCGGGCGGTAAGTCCCTGTTGCTGCATGGCGCGCTCAAGGAGGCGCTCGGCGTCGGGCGGGAGCTCGCAATAGGAGCGAATCTGGCGGGTGGTCATCTGGGCGTTGGAGTAGATTTTTTCGCCATGTTGCGCAAATCGGGCCCGCTGGCGCTCGCGCGCGGCAAGGACGCGGCCGCGGATTTCGGCTGAGCCTTCGGCGGCGGTGCCTCCGCGCAGCTCCTTATATTGAACGGCTGGCACCTCTATATGGATATCGATGCGATCGAGGAGTGGACCGGAGACCTTGGCGACGTAGCGCTGGATCATGGGCGGAGTACACATGCACTCGCGGGATTTGTCATTGAAGTAGCCGCAGGGGCAGGGGTTCATGGCGGCGGCGAGCATGAAGCGGGCGGGGAAGCTGAGTGACATGCTGGCGCGGGCGATAGTGACGGTGTGGTCTTCGAGCGGCTGGCGCATGACTTCAAGGACGTTGCGCGGGAATTCGGGGAGTTCGTCGAGAAAGAGCAGGCCGTTATGCGCGAGGGAGACTTCTCCGGGGCGCGGGACGGCTCCGCCGCCGATGAGACCTGCATCGGATATGGTGTGATGCGGCGAGCGGAACGGGCGCTGGGTGACGAGGCCTGCGGCTGCGTCAAGTACGCCGGCGACGGAATGAATCTTGGTGGTTTCGAGTGCCTCCTCGAAGCTGAGAGGCGCGAGGATGGATGGAAGCCGCTTGGCGAGCATGGTTTTGCCGGAGCCGGGCGGGCCGATCATCAGGATGTTGTGGCTGCCAGCCGCGGCGACTTCAAGTGCTCGCTTGGCCGTCTGCTGGCCGCGGACATCTTTGAAATCCACGTTGAAATGCTGGAGTTCGCTCAGCAGCTTCTCTGTGACCGAGCAGAAGGGAAGCCGCTGAGGTGCACCTTTCTCGGAGCAGTTGAGGAGATCGACGACATCGAGGAGCGAAGTGACCCCGTAGACACGAACACCTTCGACGACCGCGGCTTCTGCGGCGTTTGAAGCGGGAAGGATGAGGTGAGGGATGCCTTTTTCTCGGGCCATGATGGCCATGGGCAGCACGCCGGGAACGGAGCGGACACTGCCGTCGAGTCCGAGCTCGCCGACCAGGAGGTAGCCGTTGAGATTGTCGAGGCGCAGAGCGCCGTAAGCGCCGAGAATGCCGATGGCAATGGGCAGGTCGAAGCCGGAGCCCTCTTTGCGGATGTCGGCGGGGGCCAGATTGATGGTGATGTGCGTGGGGGGGATCAGGTAGCCGGAGTTCTTGATGGCGGAGCGGACGCGATTTCGGCTTTCGCGGACGGCGGCGTCGGGAAGGCCAACGGTGTGGAAGTGATCCTGCTCGGAGACTGCGCCGCTGTAATCGACTTCGACGTCGATCAGGTTGGCATCAATCCCATAAACGGCTGCGCTGAAGGATTTAAAGAGCATGATGGGGGATTTGAGGCGAGTGTATCACTTGTGTGGGATAGATCGCGCGGCGAATTTACCCGAAAATTGAGATTGAGCGATAGCACGTCTCGCTCGGGCAGATGTGGCGCATAGGGAAATGTACGGTGTATCGGGCATATTCCCGGGCGATCCACGTGTGCCGGAGTAAATCCGTAAGGGTGTTCTATGGCAATGCAGGCAAATCCGATGTCAGCCGTGGCGGCAGTTCCTTTCGACTACACGCGTGCAATGGAGTACCTGATCGATGTGGTTCAGGATCTCTCGCTGGCGCGCGATCTGGACCATGTGATCCGAATTGTGCGTCACGCCGCGCGCATGCTGACCGGCGCAGATGGCGCGTCCTTTATTCTGCGCGACGGCGACCAGTGCTATTACGCGGATGAAGAGGCGATAGGACCGTTGTGGAAGGGACTGCGTCTTCCTATGCGCGTGTGCGTTGGCGGCTGGGTGATGACGAACCGCACGCCCGTAGTAATTGACGATATCTTTGCCGATTCACGTATCACGGTGGATTTTTATCGACCCACGTTTGTACGAAGCTTGGCAATGGTGCCAATTCGCACAGTTGATCCTGTGGGCGCGATCGGCAACTATTGGAGCTATACCTATACGCCGACGGTGGAGCAGGTACGGATTCTGCAGGCGCTGGCAGATATGACGGCGGTGGCTCTTGAAAATGTGCAGCTTTATGGAAGCCTGGAACGGCGCGTGCGCGAGAGAACGGCTGCGCTGGTGGCGGAGAACGAGCGAGTCCACATGCTTTCGCTCACGGATGACCTGACAGGTTTGTTTAACCGGCGCGGCTTTATGGTGCTGGCAGCGCGGCAGCTTCGCGTGGCCCGCCGCGCGCTTGGCAACGCGTGGGTCCTGATGGCGGATATGGATGGGCTAAAACCCGTGAACGACACCTTTGGACACGACGCGGGCGACAAGCTTTTGTGCGCAGCTGCTCGAGTGCTGCGGTCATCGTCACGCGACCTGGATATTGTGGCGCGCATCGGAGGCGACGAGTTCGCGATCTTTGGAGCGGGCGAGCAGTCGCCGGCAGGTCTGGTGGAGCGTGTGCAGGGAGCAATTGACCTGCATAATATGCGCGAGGAAAAGGGATTGAAGCTCTCGATGAGCATGGGACTGGAATACTGCGAGCCAACACATGACACCTCGCTTGAATCGATGCTGACACGAGCCGACAAGGCGATGTACGCGATCAAGGGCGTACGTTCCGGCCGCGGGATGCGAGGAACCTGGTCTTAAAGCTACAATTTCTCTTGTGACGACAAGTCTTTTTGATCTTTACAAGGTGGGCGTCGGTCCTTCGAGTTCCCATACGATGGGGCCGATGCGCGCGTCGTTCCGATTTGTGCGCGGGCTGGCGGAGCGAGGATTGCTGGAGCGGGTTCGGCGTGTGCGGGCAGATCTATATGGATCGCTGGCGCTGACGGGAGTGGGCCACGCGACGGACCGCGCGGTACTGCTGGGGCTAGCGGGCAGCGAGCCGGCAACGATTGATCCCAATGCAATGGAAGCGACGGTTGGGACGATCCGCGCGAGCAGGCGAATCGTGCTTGATGGCGTTCATGCGATTGGGTTCGACGAAATTAATGACCTTGTTTTTCACAGGGACACGATGTTTCCGCCTGGTGCGAAGACGCAGCATCCCAATGGATTGCGGTTGACGGCTCTCAATGCGGAAGGCGCGACGGTGGAGGAGCGGACGTATTTCTCTGTTGGCGGCGGGTTCATTGTGGAGGATGGGGCTGCTGCTGAAGTACAGGATGGCGCTAGAGGAAAAGAAAAATATCCGTTCCGAAGCGCTGCCGAACTTTTAGAGATTGCAGCAGCAAACAAGTTAGCCATTCATGAGCTGATGATGGCGAATGAATGTGCTTCGTCGAGCGAGGCTGAGGTTCGTGCGGGCATTGAGCGGCTCTGGCAGGCAATGAAGGCTTGCATGGAACGCGGCATGGCGACGGAAGGCATTCTGCCAGGGGGATTGAATGTGAATCGCCGGGCATTCAAGCTGGCGAAACGACTGCGCGATCGCGAGAGTGAAGGCAAGGCCGGCGATCCTCTGGCTCCGCTGGACTGGGCAAAGGTATTTGCAATGGCCGTGAATGAGGAGAATGCGGCCGGCGGACGCGTGGTGACAGCGCCGACGAATGGCGCAGCGGGTTTGGTTCCTGCGGTGGCCCGCTACTATGAACAATTTGTGGAGGGCGCGGATGGTGAAGGAATTCTGCGCTACTTTCTTACCTCTGCCGCAATCGGGATTCTCTATAAAGAGAACGCCTCGATCAGTGGTGCGGAGGTGGGATGCCAGGGTGAGGTGGGTGTTGCCTGCTCCATGGCGGCGGGCGGCCTGGTTGCTGCATTAGGCGGAACGAATGGTCAGGTTGAGCATGCCGCGGAGATTGGTATGGAGCATAACCTGGGCATGACATGCGACCCGATTGGTGGTCTGGTGCAGATACCGTGCATTGAGCGCAACGCGATGGGTGCGGTGAAAGCGGTGCATGCAGCGCGGCTGGCGATGGATGAGGATGAAGGGCACAAGGTATCGCTCGATCAGGTGATCCGCACGATGTATCTGACCGGGATGGATATGCAGTCGCGTTATAAGGAGACAAGTCTAGCGGGGCTTGCATTGAATGTGATTGAGTGCTGAGTCGCGGAGTTTGCGCTGGCAGGCGAGCCGATTCATTGCGAGAAGTCTGAGTGTTATTTATCGGCGCAGGCAAAAGATAGGTTCAACCAAAATCGACAACGTGTTCCTAAAGAAAAAATTGTTGCCACTTTTTCCACTCTTAGTGTGTTTTTTTCTTGACACTTGTTTTGCGTGAATCTATACATTCCTCATCTGCAATTCACATTGCAGGATCGATGCAACTCATCGAAAAGGGAGAATAGGCAAATGGCAACGAAGAAGGCAGCCAAGAAGGCACCTGCAAAGAAGGCGGCAAAGAAGGCCGCAAAGAAGAAGTAATCGGTACCATTCAACAACAAGGCAACGTTGAAGGGGACGCTCAAAGCGTCCCCTTCAACGTTTTGCGCGAGATGTAGTCGAGAGCCTGCGGATCGCTAGAATCAATATGTTTGAAGGGATACCGAGATGACACGCCGCCGCTGGATTGCCGAGCACTGGGATGAAGCCACAGCCACACTGACCGGAACGCAGGCTGAACACCTGGCGCGGGTGTTGCGCGCACAGCCTGGAATGGAAGCCGATGTGGTGGCGGGTGGGTTTGTGTTTCATGCGGAGATTGCAGCGGTTTCACCAGAAGAGGTTCGCTTCAATCTGCTTGCGGAACTGGAGGCTGATCCGGCTCTGCCGATTACGCTGGTGATTTCGATCTTCAAGTTTGACCACATGGAGTGGGGCATTGAGAAGGCGACGGAGCTGGGCGTGACAACGATTGCGCCGGTGATTGCGCGGAGGACGGAGAAGCACCTGGCGCAGGCTGCGGCGAAGCGCGTGGAGCGGTGGCGGAGGATTGTGCATGAGGCGGCGAAGCAGTCGCGGCGATCAGATGTGCCGCTGATACTGGAGCCACAGCCGCTGGCAGAGCGAGTGAAAGCTGCTGGGGATGATGGGATGCGCATTGTGCTGGCGGAGCAGGAGCGCGGTGTGACGCTGCGCTCGGTACTCGCAGAGGCGATGAGTGCGTCTAGCAACGAGATGCCGAAGCTGGAGCTGGCCTTTGGTCCTGAAGGCGGATGGGCTCCGGAGGAAGAAGCGCTGTTTGATGCGAATGGCTGGCGCGCGGCTTCGCTTGGACCGCGGATTCTGCGTGCGGAGACTGCAGCGATTGCGGCGTTGGCTGTGGTGGGATCGTTTCTTGAGTAAGTGCCGTTAGAAATTAGCGAAGCGTAGGAAGAAGCCTGCGAGTGCGCCGCCGATGAGTGGGCCGAGGACTGGAATGGGTGCGTAGCTCCAGTTCGATCCGCCTTTGTCGGGGATGGGCGCGAGTGCGTGCACGAGTCGAGGACCGAGATCACGCGCGGGATTGATGGCGTAGCCCGTGGTGCCGCCGAGCGAGAGACCGATTCCCCAGACAAGGCTGGCGACGAGCCATTGCCCGACTCCTGCTGCGGGACCGTTGGTAGCGACTCCGCGCGAAGAGATGGCTGCCGCGACGATGATGAGCACCGCGGTGCCGATGATTTCGCTGAGGAGATTGAAGGGCGTGGCTTTGACGGCGGGAGCGGTGCAGAAGATGCCGAGCTTCGCAGACTGATCGGGCGTGTGGCTCCAGTGCGGCCCGTAGTGAAGCGCCATGAGCGCGGAACCGGCGATGGCGCCAAGCATCTGCGCGGACCAGAGTGAGAGAAGCTGAGAGAAGTCTCCTGCGCGGACGGCGGATGCGAGCGAGATGGCGGGATTGAGATGTGCGAACCCACTGCCGCATGCCTGCGCGACGAGGACACCGCAAAGTACAGCGATTCCCCAGCCGGTGGTGACGACTATCCAGCCTGAGTCAGCGGCGTACGACTTGCGGAGGGTGACGCCGGCGTTGACGCCGTTGCCGAGCAGAATGAGAACCAGCGTGCCTAGAAATTCGCCGAACCAGACAGAGTGCATGCGCGGTTGTCCTTGCGTTAAACGTTGAATTGTAGAACCCAAGCATTGTTGCGTATGCGGGTGACATTCGCCAAGGTCCTTGGCAGACGGCGGATGTGGATTCGATTAAGGATGTGATTGCTGCGGCAAAGCAACTGCGTATTTCGACCAGTTGGTTAGTAGCTCATTCACGACGGTGTGGCCGACGACGTACGCGGCTTCAAGCGAGGGGAGATAGGCGCTGTAGGTTCCGACGCGTTGCTCGGCGAGGCTCTCCGACGCGGTCATGCCGCGGGGCTGGCGATCGAAGTTGCTGACGGTGCGGAGGACGAGGATACGCGACAAATCGATGCGGCCCGCGTTGGCAAGGAAATGGAGCGATTGAAGTGTGCCGGTGTCTTCCATGGCGGTGGTGGCGAAGTTGCCTTTGTCGGCGGTGAAGTAGCGGGTCCATTCAGCGGCCCATGCGTCAAAGAGCTTGCCGTGCCAGTAGGTGGAGGATGAGACTTCGTCGCCGAGGGTGACGAAGGGAGGTTTCTGCGCGGCGGCTCCGTCAAAATTTGAGCGAACCTGTTTGAGCTTATCGGAGTCAGCGAGTGGAGTGTCTTTGGTGAGGGTGAAGGCCCACTCGGCGAGGCCCGCGTTGAGCTCGTAGAGCTGACCGGGAAGAGCGACGGCGGGCTGTTCGAAGGGACGCGTCTTGCGGAGAGGAATGAAGCCGGTAGACCAGTCAGGTGGAATCTCACGCGCGTCGATCTCATAGGCGAGATCTCCATCAATGACCCAACGCGCCCATGCGGCTGAGCCGAGAGAGATGCGATCGGGGCTGCCGCCGGCGATGCCTGCGATGATCCAGTAGGCATGGGAGAAGTCAAAGCGTGGGTCAAGACCCAGGGCCATGATTGTTGAGGCTGCAGAGGCTGTTCCCTGGCCGGTGAGGATGGCCATTTCACCGCGGTCATTCATGCGCGCGGCGTGATAGGCGGCAGGGAGCGGATAGATATGGTCGAGATGATCGCGCTCCACCCAGTACTGCAATTCGCCGGGCTTGTCTCCTGTGTCCTCGCCGAGCTCAAACATGGCGACGATGACAACCTTGACTGGAATGGGCGCGGATTGTGCGTTGACCAGACAACAGGAGGCGAAGAAAGCGCCGGTAAAAAGTGCGCGAGCAAAGTGGGGCAAGATACGGCGAGTCATGGCTGCGATGGTAAATGCGATAGTAGGATGGATAAAAATAAATGTGAAGGGAATACGCGCGATGAAACGATTCTGGCTGGCAGTGGCGACGATGGCGGTTTGTACGGCAGCAGGAGCGCAGCAGGCGGCAACGCATAAGTGGACGATTGTGGTGCATGGCGGCGCGGGTGTGATTGAACGCGTGGCGCTGGGGCCGGAGGGTGACAAGGCGTATCGCAAGAGCCTGACAGAGGCCACGATGGCGGGCGCAAAGATTCTTGACGCGGGCGGCACTGCTCTGGATGCGGTTGAGGCTACGCTGCATGTGCTGGAGGATGATCCGTTGTTTAATGCGGGGCGCGGAGCGGTATTTACTGCAGAAGGCAAGAATGAGATGGACTCCTCGATCATGGATGGCGCTACGTTGAAGGCCGGCGCAGTAGCGGGTGTGACCAAGACGCGGCATCCGATCAGCCTGGCGCGGGCGGTGATGGATAAGTCGCCGTATGTGATGATGGTTGGCCCTGGTGCGGACAACTTTGGAGCGAAGCAGGGGCTGAAGCAGGAGCCTCCGAGCTGGTTTTTTACGGAGTCGCGGTGGCAGGCGCTGGTGAAGCAGCTTGCCAAAGAGGGTAAGCCGATTCCTCCACGGCCTGAGGGCGTGCCGCCGGAGCCGGGCAAGACAGTACCGGTTGCGTTCTACTATGACGAGGCGGCGGACCCGCGCAGCCATGGGACAACGGGTGTTGTGGTGCTCGACCGTAACGGCAACCTTGCCGCAGGAACTTCGACAGGCGGATTGCAAGGCAAGATGCCGGGGCGTGTGGGCGACTCGCCGATTATTGGGGCGGGGACGTATGCGTCGAATCAATCATGCGCAGTTTCTGCGACGGGGTCGGGCGAATACTTTATCCGGCTGGGCGTAGCGCGGGAGATTTGCAACCTTGTGCGGTTCAAGGGAATGAAGATACAGGACGCGGCCGATGAGGTGATTCATCATGAGTTGGAGGCGCTGCATGGAGACGGCGGTGTGATTGCGCTTACGCCTGACGGACAGACGGCGTTCAGCTTTAATACGCCGGGAATGTTTCGTGCTCGGTTGGCGGAGGGCGGAAAGATTACTGTGGGGATTTATAACGACGAGCAGTGAGAGAAATCCTGCAGCAAAGCAAAACGGACCGGCGATTGCCGGTCCGTTTTGCTTTGCGACGTATGTGTGATTAGCGCTGGGCACCCGTGGCGGCAGGAGTTTCGTTGCGCGCCTGGGCCTTTTGTGTCAGCACCTTGTGAGCGGTGTCTTCAAGCGACTGCGCTTCAGGCAAGAAGGTGAGCGCCTTCTGAATCATCGGATCCCAGTCTGCGAGAACGCGCAGGCCGGCAACGGAGCCGAACTGGCTGCCTAGAACGCCGTCCTTGATATTGACCTTGATCCAGTCCAGATTGTCGGCGATGTCTTTGTCCGTATACTGCACGCCTTCATTGGTGAGGTACTGCTTGAAGCTGGTGATCACGGAATCGTCTACCTGGAAGCTGCGGTCGACGGAGGCGTGGGTGGAGAAGTAGAACGGCGCGTAGTGGAAGAAGGCGTTGTGATACAAAACCTCGTCCTGGAAGTGGTTGGACTTGGGCGTTTCAACCTTCTCGTCAGGAGTGATTCCGCCTCCGCCATAGACGGTGCGGCCAGCATCGGTCATCTTCACTTCGCGATTGTTGCCGTCGGCGGCGCCGGCATGATTGTAGTAGTAATCGTAGAGCGAAACGCCTTCGTAGTTGCGCTGGATGAGGCGGCCGGATGGCGTGTAGTAGTGATACGTGGTCAGCGCAAGGCCGGTGTTCTCGCTCAGGTTGTACACGGTCTGCACCAGACCCTTGCCGAAGGTGGTTTCGCCAACGATGAGAGCGCGGTCATGATCCTGCAGCGCACCAGAGACAATCTCCGCGGCTGACGCGGTGTTGCGATTGACGAGAACAACGATTGGGAATGTCTTGCCGCCGTTGCCATGTGTTGCGGTGTAGTTCTGATCGGGATAGGCGCGTCCGCGCTGCGAAACAATCGTCTGACCCTTGGCGAGCAGGTGATCACAGATCTCGACCGCCTGGCTGAGCAGGCCGCCGGGATTTCCACGCAGGTCAAGAACGAGTCCCTTCAGGTTGCTGAAGCCATCGACGGCGTCATCGACTTCCTGTGCGCTGGTTTCCATGAACTGCGTGAGGTGGACGTAACCGACGCCTGGGCGGATTTCATACTTGAGATCGACGGAGGGATGCGGAATCTCGTCCCGGACGAGATCGAAGACTAGCGGCTTGGGCTGGCCGGCGCGCGACATGCTGACCTGCACATGCGTGCCTTTGGGGCCCTTAAGATTTTTGGCCACGGAGTCGGAGTTGTTGATGATGTTGGGGTCATTGCCATCCGGGCCAACGGTGACAGGCTTGCCATCCACGGAGACGATGACGTCGGCCGGGCGGATGCCGGCGCGGAAGGAGGGAGTGCCTTCATACGGCGTGATGACGACGACCTGATCCTTGCCGGTTTTCGGATCACGCTGCTGCTGGATCAACATACCGACACCGTAATAATGGCCGCGCTGATCCTCGCGCATCTTGGCGTAGGACTTGGGATCATAGAAATTGGAATGCGGATCGAGGGTTCGCAACATGCCGGGGATGGCACCGTCGTAGATGGCAGCATCCGCCTTGTCGCCAGTGATGGGTTCGGCGTAGTTCTGCTCCACGAGAGAGTAGACATTGGTGAAGGTCTTGAGGCTGTCGCGGATCTGGCTTTCATCCTCTGAGGATTGCGCGCCGACCTTGCGCTGCAGCACGGAGCCGGCAACGGCCATGACGGCGAAGAAAAGGACGAGGAAGAAAAGTGCGCGGCGGGCGCGGGGAGTCATATGCAGCTGGAACCTCCGGGCGCAGGCTGAGGCGCGAGCCACGATATGGCCCGCCACAGCATGAGCCGTGAGCTAAAGTATAGCACCGGCTTTATGGACGCCGCGGCGGGTGCGGCGGTTAGCAATACGCGTTCCAAACAGATTTTGGAATATATGCGGGCCAGGGTCTGCCTATTGCCGATTCTGCTCCGCGGATGGCTCTCCCGGCATTTACAATGACGTCTATAAGACAGGTGATTCCATCTGTGCCTGTTATGTGCCGAATGATGACATTGAGATTGCTTCGTACTCCCGCGGTGTCTGCGTCCATGCTCTCCATGGTTGGCGCCATGCTGCTCGCTGTTCCGGCCTTTTCGCAGGCCAAACCCGTTGCCGAGCCGGCCAGCCCTTATGGCGGCGCGACCGTGGAAGAGATTATCGCCCGCGTGAACGACCAGATCATTACGCGCTCTGACTATGACCGCGCGATGAAGGAACTGGACGATGAAGGCCGCCAGCGTGGGATGACCATGCAGCAGCTCTCAGAGGCGCATAAGGATCTGCTGCGCAATCTGGTCGACCAGCAGCTTTGGCTCTCCAAGGGCAAGGAACTGGGAGTTACCGGCGACACGGAGCTGGTCAACCGGCTGAACGAGATTCGCAAGCAGTACAACCTGGGTTCGATGGATGACCTGGCGAAGGCGGCTCAGGAGCAGGGCGTTTCTTTTGAGGATTTCAAGGCGAATATTCGCAACCAGATCATTACGCAGCAGGTGATGCGTGACGAGGTGGGCCGGCGCATCAACGTTACACCGGGTGAGGCACAGCGCTACTTTGAGGAGCACAAGCAGGATTATGTGCAGCCGGAGAGCGTACATCTGAACGAGATTCTGGTTTCGACCGGCACCGGCGATGCGGACGAGGCGAAGACAGCAGCAGCCAAGGCCAAGGCGGATGATATTGAGGCCAAGCTGAAGGGCGGCGCTGATTTTGCGCAGCTGGCGCGCACTTCAAGCGATGGGCAGACGGCGGGCGAAGGCGGCGAGCTGGGTGAGTACAAGCGCGGCGCGCTGGCCAAAGTGCTGGAAGATGCAACCTTCGGCCTGAATGCGGGGCAGTACACCGAGCCGATTCGGACACGTCAGGGTTATGTGATTCTGAAGGTCACGCAACACCACACGGGGGGAGCACCGGAGTTTAAAGACGTTCAGGGTCAGGTAGAAGAAGCCTATTACATGACCAAGATGGAGCCGGCCATGCGCGAATATCTGACCAAGATGCGCGAGGACTCCTACGTCACCATCAAGCCAGGCTACGACGACACGGGCGCGACGACGAACAAGCGGATTAACCCTATCGCTTACTCGACATATACTCCACCGGCTCCGAAGAAAAAGAAGAAGGTGGAGCGCACGCGGTTCCGCGAGAACGCGCATTTCCGCGAAAAGTCGCCGCAGGTCGTGAATGTTTCCGCAACCACGACTACGACTACTCCCGCAGCCGCGAAGAAGACCACGCAAGCTGCCGAGAAGCCGGGTAAGAAGGAAAAGATTCGCTTCGGCAAGGCTCCGACGAAGACGCTGCCTACAGCTGCTACAGCAACTCCGACAGAAGATGCAAATGGAGCTTCGGGAGCAACGGCAGCCACGGCGACAGCAGGCACGCAGGTGGCGCAGAATACCGAGCCGGACAATCCGCTGGAACAGGCTGCGCCGCAGAAGAAGTCGCGCTTCAGTGAGCGCGCGAAGCAGCCGAAGCAGCCTAAGCCAACTGCGACATCTCTGAAAGACGCGCAGACTCCTGCGCCGGCAGAAGCGAGCGAGGTTGCAGATCGCCAGACGCAGTCGCAGCCGCTTGGCCTGGGTGGCGCTACTGACGCCAAGAAGAAGAAGGACAACGCTACAACGGGCGAGAAGACGCGCTTCAGCCAGCGGAAGCCGGATGATGCGCAAAAGAGCGGCGAGCCTGCGCAGCCCACGCCGATTCCGCAGGCACAGGGTGCACCTGCTGCACAGCAGCCGCCAGCCCAAGCTCCGGCACCGGCACCACAACCGCAAACTCCAGCACCGCAACCGCAACAATAAAAGCAAACGTGCGGCAAAGGCCCTCAGTGCGCTGAGGGCCTTTGCTTTTTGTGACACGCTGTCCGAGACCGGTCTTGTGCTTTATCCTTCCGTAAAGATGAAGACATTGTTTGTTTCCGATCTGACTTCGATGCGCGAGGGAGATTCCGTCGAAGGTTTTTTCCTCGTTCTTGAAAAGCAGCAGCGTACGGGTAAAACCGGAAGCTCTTACTTCTCCGTACGGCTCGCGGATAAATCGGGCGACGTGGATGGCCGTATCTGGAGCCCTGCCGACCCGGAGATCAAGGAGTTCGAGAAGGGCGAAATCGTAAAGATACGCGGCGCGTATAGCCCTTTCAACGACAAGCCGCAGCTGAAGGTCGATAAGCTTCGTGTGGCTAAGCCGGACGAGGTTGATAAAGCCGACTACCTGCCGACGACGACGTACGATGTGGCGGCGCTTTGGGCTGAGCTCGAGGGCTTTGTGGCGAGCTTTACGGAGCCGCATCTGAAGCTGCTGATTGAGACTCTGATCCATGATGAGCGGATCGGCGGCAAATATCGCGAGGCTCCTGCGGCCAAGCAGTTGCATCATGCGTGGCTGGGCGGGCTGCTGGAACATGTGGTGAGCTTGCTGAGGCTGGCTGATCGCGTGATTCCAAATTACCCGATACTGAATCGTGATCTGGTGCTGACGGGCGTGATTCTGCATGATATCGGCAAGGTTCAGGAGCTGGCCTGGGAGTCGGGCTTCGAGTACACGGTGGAGGGCGTGCTGCTAGGCCATATCCAGATGGGATATGAGCTGGCGGCGAAGACGATGGATACGCTAGCCGATTTTCCGCCTCGGCTGCGGACGCTGGTGCTGCATCTGATCCTGTCCCATCATGGCAAGCTTGAATTTGGTTCGCCGAAGCTGCCGATGATTCCTGAGGCGCTGGCATTGAGCTTCGTGGACGATTTCGACGCGAAGATGATGGCTGTGCAGCAGGAGTTCGACAAGTGCGCCCGCGAGGGTAAGGCTGCGGATGAGATGACGGGCAAGGTTTGGGCGCTGGATCAGCGACAGTTGCTGAATACGAAGGGTTGGCTGGCTAAATGATTTCCGTAAGCAGGGCAGTGGATAGATTGTGGGTTGTAACTCTGCAGTGCTCCCACCGTCTGGCTTATATGGCTTGCCATTCGTAAAAATCCTCGTGTTTTCAAGCATGCCCTTGATGCTGTTTGACATATTCGCGAAGCGCTGTATTCATGCGCGTTTGATAGCCAGTACCCTGTTTCTGGAACCAGTCGATAATATCGGCGTCAATGCGCAGAGAAAGTGGTTTCTTAATTGGGCGGAAGAGCGCGCTGCGAACGCCTTCGCTCCAATTCGTAATCTCCGGCATCTCGGAGGTGTCTATTTCACTCTCAGGCATTGCCGCAAGCGCATCGAGCTCCATCTGCAGCTTTTTTGTCAATGGTTTGCGATTATCTTTCTTCATATGCAAGTTTCTCCCGGCTTGTTGCCTGTCTCGCACTGATAATTCTTCCGGGTTCGCCTTCGTCATTCGGCCATGTGTGAACGACATAGAGAACCAGACGGCCATCGGGTGATGGCGAGCATAGTGTTGTCCACCGCGTTTCCTATGGATACGGATTCGGATATGTCATCGCGAACGGATCGTCCAGTGCATATTCGGCCAATTTAAAACTTACTTTGTGCTTCTTCAGGTTCTGTGTTGCTTTTTTGGTGTCCCAGGTCCAGTGCAAGTGGCTCTCCTGTATCTACAGTATTGTATATACAATACTGGAAGTCAAGCAATGAACCAGTTCCACTGCTCGGTAGTCAGCGGCACTACGGATAGACGGCCGATTATGACGAGCGGTGAGTCTTTGAAGAGTGGCTCGGCTTTGATGGTGGCTAGTGTTTTCGGCGTCTTGAGGCGCTTGCCTACTTTGACTTTGACCACAGGGACCTTGGGGTCGGTTGGGTCGACGCTGACGACTGTGGCGGTGCCTACGGCGGTGCGCTCTTCGCCGGTGTGGTAGAAGATCCACTTCGTTCCGGCTTTCATTTCGCGCAGATGCTTGACGGCGGTGGGGTTGGTGACGCCGTCCCAGATGGTTTCCTGGTCGCGGAGGAAGTCGTCGAAGGAGTAGACCTCGGGTTCGGTCTTGAAAAGGAAGTAAGCGGACATGGGGACATGGTACTCGATGGGATCTGCTTTATGGGGTTGATGCTTCGGGACTCCCGCTTCGATTTTTCCCCTATTTTGCGTCGATATTTTTCAGAGTTAAATTATCGGTAAATCATTTATATATAATCATTTACGATGATTTTCCCGTTCGAAATGCGAGGGGGAGGGGTGGGGGTGCCTCGATTGGGAGGATTTTCCGGCTTGCAACATTGCAGATTTACAAAATCCGTGAGGGAAAAAGCCGAAAACGAATTTTTTACGGAAAATGCAACAGCCCGATTCCGGAGAATCGGGCTGTTTTGTCTGCTGATTCTTACTATGGCATAAATCCCCGTAATTCTACGCAAGGGTTTTCCACAGTTTTGAGATTTATTTTTCGGGCTGTGCGGAGAGTGGCCTATCGGTCCAGAGCGCTTTGTCGGCGATGGACTGGACGGGATAGAGGCGGCCGGCTAGAAGCTGCTGCACTTTGGGCTGATTGGTGTCCTGTGCGAAGAGCCATTTGCGTTCGCCTGTGCCCCATTGTTGACGGAGCTGGTCTTCGGTGAGGAAGATCTTCGGCGCGTCCGGCCAGCAGGAGCCCCATAGAAGCGATGAGCCTTCACCGAATTGCGAGCAAGGCTGCATGACGATATCGGCGGGCTTCCTGAAGAAATTATGCGTGTAGAAGATGACGGACGAGGCGTCGGACTGGTCGTGGTAGATGATGAGCGTGTCTGCGGGCGAACCCTTGGCGAGGATGGTATCGGCTAGCTGCCTGGAGCTGAGCATGGGCTCAAAGCGCGCGAATGCGATATGTGCGGCGACGAGAAAGATGGCTGAGGTGAGAGCGAGGGCTGTGGTGGCGGCGAGATGTTTGCGCCTGAGGCGCAGCCACCAGCTCACAGCCGGGCCGATCAGCAGCGTTATCGCGGCCAGAAAGGCGGGCAGGCGGAGCGCTGCGAACGAAGGGCCGGTGAGATCGAAGAAGTGCGAGGTAGCGAGTGTGTAATCGCCTACGTCGCGGTGAGCGAGTAGTGTTCCGATGTCGGCAACGAAGGGAAGATGACGCGACTCCCAGAGTCCCCAGCTGAGCGCCAGCGCTGCCAGCACGCCGACAATGGCGAAAACAGCCTGTGCGCCGGTGAGCCATGTGAGCGAGAGCATGGGGCGGCCTTTGTCACCGCCGGTGGGGTCGCGGCGCTCCTCGGTGTTGGCCAGGAGACCTGCGATGAGGATGAAGAGCGCAGGCCATGCCGGGAAGGTGTAGTACTCCTGATTCGTTGAGAGCGAGAAGAAGAGCAGGATAAAGGCCGCGTAGAGGCCGAGAAGCCAGTTGGTGCGGACGCGGAACTTGAGCCGAGCGACGTAGGTGGCTACGTCCTCGCGGGCGGCATTGTCGAGATAAAAATCGACAGTCTGGCCGGCATCGCGGCGCAGATGCTGGAGCCAACCGCGGCGCGTCTTCCATGCAACGACGAGGAGCGCGGGCAGAAAGAGGCTCCAGGGGAAGAGCCAGACAAGGTGGGCGAGCCAGTACCAGGCAACGGGCATGCGGTTATAGTCATGCGGCCAGCGGCTGCCGAGGAATCGGAAGACGTGCTCGTTGAGGAAGTAAAAGTACGTGAAGCCGTGCACGTTGCCGGGCGTGGGGTGATTGCCGATGGGATGGCCCTGGGTGGGGTTGGCGAGCCCGGCGAGAATGTGCCACGGAGCTGCAATGACAAGAAACAGCAGAATGCCGGAGAAGGGCTTGAGGCTGCGCCAGCGGCGCCACTGGCCGCTGAGTGCGAGCAGTGGAATAGCGGCGGCAAGGAAGAAGACCGGCGCGATGAGGCCCTTAGTGAGCGTGGCGAGGGCGAGCGCGGCCCACATGCCGTAGAAGCGGATAGGGCGCTGGCTTTCAAGGCCGGAGAGGAAGCTGTAGAGCGCAAAGAGCAGCAGGAAGCTCAGCAGAGCTTCAGGAATGGAGAAGCGGGTCCAGAGAAATGGCCCAACGGCGGTGAGCACGCCGAGAGCTGCGTAGAAGCCCGCTCGTCGACCCCAGGCACGAAAGGCCCACAGATAAGCGATCCAGGCGCAGCCGAGTACGGCCAGTGAGTTGGACAGGTGCGTGGAGAAGACATTTTCGCCGAAGACGCGGTAGAAGCCAGCGGCGAGCCAGTAGGGCAGCGGCGGCTTTTCGAGATAGCGGATGCCATTGATATGGAGCGTGACCAGGTCGCCGGTCTCGGCCATATATTGCGCAGCCTGAGCGTGGCCGGCGTCTACGTCATCGAGGAGCGGCGGGGTGAACAGGGAGGCAAAATAAACGACGACGAAGATGAGCGCCAGAGAGAGCCATGCGGCAATCGGGGAAGGCCCGGAATGTGTTCGATTTTCTTGCAGAGATTGTGTGGTCATTGCGAAAAGTACAGCCTTATCAGGATAACAAGGTTATCTGCGAGTGGTTTTGCAATGGCGGACGGGAGTGCGAGCCTTATGAAAGATTTATGCGGCTTTGCGTTTGACGGCTTTTGCTTTTACCACTCGGACTTCAAATGCAATGCCGTCAGCTTTTTGCAGATATGCAATCAGTTCCAGGAGATTTCGCGCCTGAGGATTGCCGGTGGCGCTGAGCATTCGCATGAGGCTCTTGGGCGAGCGGTTGAGGGCCTTGCCTGCGGCGATGAAGCCTACTGTGCCGTTGATGTATTCGCGGAGCATCGTTTTGGCGAATTCAAGGTCGCCTGTAAGCAGGTCGTCGATGATTCCCTGAAGGAATGCACGGCGATATTCTTTGTCCTGCAGTTCTTCCATTACGGACTCGCGAAAACTACGCGTGAGGGGCATTTGGCGCTCCTTTCTTACGTTTCTTGTATTCATCCCAAAGCTGTTTTGCCAGCAAAATATCATCTTCTTGCCGCCGCTTTGTGCCACCAGCGAGAAGGACAACAATTTCCGAGCCGTCCTGACCGAAGTAAATCCTATATCCAGGTCCGAAATCGAGCCCCAGCGCAGATACTCCCGCACCTTCCGGCTTTACGATCGAGAAGTTACCCTGGCCCAATCTGAAGACTGCCCGATCGATCCTAGTCCGAATACCCGCATCGAAGGCTGCGAGCCATGTGCGATAGTGATTGCGGCCGCTTTGATCAATGTACTCACGCACCTCAATCATCTTTGCTATGGTAACGCGGGCGTTACCATATGTCGAGAGGTTTTCAGACGGGAACGGAAACAGTTGCGTTGTGACGTGGCCGCGTGAATTTTTTATCAGGATGGTACGCGTTTAACGGTGGCTTTGGTCTAAGCTGGCAGGGGCACTCCGAAAATTCAGAAGAGGTGATTGTGATGCGGATTTTCTGCAGGCGCATCGGTTTTGGGTCTTTCGTGGCTTTGTTGCTTGCGCTCCTGGGCGGGCGGGCGCTCATGGCGGCTGTGCCGTATGCAATCACAGCTACGAATGTCACTATGCCGAACGGTGGTGGCATGGCCATAACGCATTACACCGTGAGCGGAATTCCCCTGGATGGAACACTCGCCGTGAATTGCGCGTACAGCGGACCGACGACGACGGCTCATTTACCCACATGCGTTTATGGGCCGTTGACTGCGCCTGCGCCGGTAATGGTTGGCCAGACGGTGACAGGGAGCATTAATTTTTATCCCTATGGCTCGGCGGTTCCGGTGACCGCGCAGCGCACGAAACCAGTGTGGCCGGCGGGCGGCATTCTTGCGGCCGGCCTGCTGATCGGGTTCGGTTTTCGCAGGAAGATGCCGCACTGGCTTGCAGCGGTAGTGCTGGCTGTGGCAGGCGTTGCCGGAGCGGTTGCGGTCACGGGCTGCGCTGGCGGCGGCAATGGCATGACGCCTGGCACATACGCTTACACGCTCACGGCGAGCAACGAGGCTACGCCGAATACGCCGCTCGGTGTGGCAGCCACCACAACGATCCATGTCACCATTCCCTGATTTCCATTGAACTGAATTTCTGTCGCGTTTTGCACGTTGCAGAATTGCAACATGGGTCGTGTATTGTCATGTGTGAAGAGCACTCCCTATTGACCTCATGCCTGTATTAGCCGCGATAGATATTGGATCGAACTCCTGCCGGTTGAAGATTGCACGGGTTGTCGCGCACCAGCTTAAGACGGTGCACGAGGACCGCGAGGTAACACGGCTGGGATCGAGCGTGTTTGAATCCGGGCTGATTTCGCCGGAGGCGATGGCGCTGACGCTGCGCGCGCTGAAGCGATTTCAGCGAGCGGTGCAGGCTCATGCTGCGGATGAAATTCGTGTGGTGGCGACTGCGGCGCTGCGCGATGCGCGTAACGGAGAGGCCTTTCAGGCGTGGGTGAAGGCTGAGACTGGCTGGAGCCTGGAGATCATATCGGGCCTGGAAGAAGGACGGCTGATTCATCGCGGCATTATGAGCGCGGAGCCGGGTGTGGCGGGCCGCGTGCTGCTGGTCGACCTGGGCGGCGGAAGCTGCGAGATTACGCTGAGCGAGCATAAGCGAGTCAAGGAGACGGTGAGCCTGCCGCTAGGCGCGGTGCGGCTGACGGAAGGGTTTCTGACGACTGATCCGCCGACGGCTGAGGAACTGGCGCAGATGCGGCAGTTGATTGGGCGCGAGCTGCGGCGGGCGAGGCGGAAGATTACGGTCGAACGTGTCTCGCTGGTGATTGCTACAAGCGGCACGGCGGCTGCACTGGCGGAGGCGAGTGCTGCGGTGGCCAAGGCGGGTAAGGCGTCCGTGAAGAGGCTGGTGCACGGGCCCGGTGTGGCTCCAGCGCTGCTGGTACGAAAGCTGGCGGCCAGGCTGGCGAAGATGACGCTGCAGGAACGCGAGGCGATGCCGGGGATCGGACCGCGGAGGGCGGAGATCATTATTGCCGGGGCGCAGGTGTATGCCGAGTTGCTGGATCACTTTGTGCTGCCGGGATTTCGCTACTCGCCGCTTGGGCTGCGAGATGGAATTCTGGCGCAGATGCTGGCTGAGCAGGACACGAGAGCCAGCAGCCACGTGGAGTTTGAGCATGAGCGGTGGGAGAGCGTACTGGCTACGGCCAAGCGCTACGGCGTGGACGCGCGACAGGCAGAGCCGGTGCGGGCACACGCGATCCAGCTGTACCGCGATCTGAAAAGCCTGCATGAGCTGCCGGGCGATTATGAGCACTGGCTGGCGGCTGCGGCGCTGCTGCGCGACACGGGTAAGTTCATTAACCACCAGGGACATCATCGGCATACGCAGTACATCATTTCGAGCTCCGAGATGTATGGATATACGCCGACGCAGCGGACGATTGTGTCAGCCATTGCGCGATACCAGGGCAAGAGCCGACCGGGGCCGGAAGATCGGGCGCTGAGGAATATTCCGACGGACGAGCACCGGAATGTACACCGCGCGGTGGTGCTGCTGCGGCTGGCGGTGGCGCTGAATCAGGATCGGGCGAGCGACGTGCTGAAGGTGACGGCGAAGATGTATCCGAAGCGCGTGTATCTCGAGATTCGGCCGGGGCGGACGGGCGCGGAGCTGGAGCTCTGGTCGCTGCGGAAAGAGGCCGACTACTTCCGCGAGGTCTTTGGACGCGAGCTCTTTCCGACGCTGGCGTAGATGCTGCGGATAAGCCGCGGATCGATGAGCCAATGGAGCTGCGCCGGATGGCGGTCGAGATCGATGCGGGCGATGGCTCCCTTACGAAGACGGAGGCTGGCGCCACCGTTGCCGGTGACGAGCTTGCCCATGAACTCGAAGAGATTGGGATTGTGGCCGACGGCGAGGAGGCCTTCCGCTTTGGAGTACTTGGCCAGGAGAGCCTGAAAGTCGGCGTATTTGCCGTCGGGCGCGAGCGCGGTGCTGATTTCGACCTTTGCTTCGTGGCCCAGCTCGGTGGCAACGAACTGCGCGGTCTGCTGGGCGCGCTTGAGCGGGCTGGAGACGACAGTGTCGATCTGGACCTTATAGGCGCTGAGGGTGCGGGCCATGAGAACGCACTGATCCTTACCGTCTTTTACGAGCGCGCGCTTGGCGTCAAGGGAAGGGTTTGGCCGGCGGAGACCGGCGTTGGCGTGGCGCATAAGGTAAAGAATCATAGAGAGCCGTTTCGGCGGGGTCGATCGGAGACGCCTGCGCTAGAAAGTCAATTTTAACATTTTTGTAACATTGGTGTCCGGTTCGAGGCGTGGAAAAGCTGCGGCCTACAATAGAGATAGTGGCGACACTGCTGAATTCGCCTTCCCGGGCAATGAGTTTGCGCCTCCGCGCGCTGATTGAGCCGGTGCATCTCTGGCATCTGGCCAGTCTGGACGCGCCGACGGTGGCGGTGGTGTGGGCGTGGGCCTTTGCGTGGGCTGCGCATGTGAGCCTGCCGGGGTGGATGACGGCGGCGCTGGCGCTGATTGTGTGGACGATCTACATTGGCGACCGTCTGCTGGATGCGAGGGCCGGGTTGCGGACTCCTCCTGAACATGAGCTGCGGGAACGGCACTACTTTCATTGGCGGCACAGGCGGGTACTGTTGCCTGCCGCGGCGCTTGCTGCTGTGGCGGCTGCGGTGGTGGTGATGTCGCGGCTGCCGGCGCGGAGCATCCGGCCGGATTCGATTGTGGCGGCGGCAACGCTGCTATGGCTGACCAGTGTGCATACGCGGCGGCGGATGTTTTCCGGGGGTGCGGCTCATCTGCGGGGGCGGGTGGCGGAGATTGTGGTTGGCGCTCTGTTTGTGATTGGGTGTGCGTTGCCGGTTTGCTCGCAGGTGGGCGCGGCGCATAGTGTGGCGCAGTTCCTGCGGCTTCCGCTGGCGGCGATTGTGGTTTTTGCGGCGCTGGCGTGGCTGAATCTGCATGCGATTGCAGTGTGGGAATCGCAGCGGGCGGCGCGGGTGCGTTGGGCGGCTGTGGTTCTGGCGGTGACGGCGCTTGGGCTGGCTGTGTTCTGTGGGCCGAGGTCCGGTCCACTGCTGATTGCGGCTGCCTGTTCGGCGTTGTTGCTGGCGCTGCTCGATTGTTTGCGCGGGCGGATTTCGGCGTTGAGTCTGCGGGCGGCTGCGGATCTGGTTTTGCTGACGCCGGTGGTGTTGCTGCTTGAGAAATACCTCAGGGGCTAAAGCCCGACCCGTTATTGTGGCGTGATTGCCGGGGATGAATCCCCGGCCTACCTATACTTCCAAATGGTTCCCGATACGAATGCAAATTTCGACAGGTTGGCCGGCGCTTATCGCTGGATGGAGTGGCTCAGCTTTGGGCCGCTGCTGCAACGATGCCGGTGCGCGTTTCTGGGTGAGTTGGAGACGGCGCGGCGCGCGTTAGTGCTGGGCGATGGCGATGGGCGGTTTACGGCGGAGCTACTGAGGGCTAATTACGCGGTGCGGGTTGATGCTGTGGATGCTAGTCCTGCCATGTTGCGGGCATTAGTTGAGCGGGCTGGAGCGAGTGCCGGGCGGGTGCGGACGATTGTGGCGGATATTCGTTTATGGCGACCGGAAAGTGCCGATGCGTATGACCTAGTGGTGAGCCATTTCTTTCTTGATTGCCTGGCGACAGAGGAGGTTGTGGCGCTGGCTGGCTCCGTCAGGGGAAGCCTGACGGAGGGCGCGCGTTGGGTTGTCTCCGATTTTGCTGTACCCGAGGGTTGGGCTGGCCGGCTTGCGGGACGGGTGGTGGTTGGGTTTTTGTATCGCGCTTTCGGGCTGCTGACGGGGTTGCGAATCCGACGGCTTCCGGATCATGCGGTGGCGCTGAGGAGCGCTGGGTTTGTACTTGAGGAGCGGAAAGAGATGCTGTTTGGGTTGTTGTTCAGTGAGGTTTGGAGAGCATAAAGCTACAAAAACAGAAGCAGGTTCTTCGACTCATCACTCCCAGACTGAAGAAAACGTCTCCACCCCAGCGAGCAAAAATCGCTCGCCGGGGACCCCGGTCTGGGGACCGCGGTTCGCTCAGGATGATACCTTATTTTTTATTCAGAAATCAGGCGTTGGCAAGAGTTTCGGTGACCAGGTTGTGGATCTTCTTGTTGACGTCATTGACGCTGATGAAGAAGGGCGACTTGAGGCACTGAAGGCTGAGCTGCTGCGAGTCGGGTGAGTAGTCCCAAGCGACTTCGATGCCCATTTTGGAGGCGGAGCCGGAGTTTCCGGAGATGGGGATGCCGGCGGCTGCGGCCTTTTGCTGGAGCACGGCGAAGTGGGCCGGAGAGATGTTTTGAAAGAGCTGAGGTGCGTTCGACATATTCTTTCCTTTCAGTTGATCACAGTTGCGCAGTTTCGTGAGTTACCCTGTGCGGGCTTCGATTGCAAGCAATTCAATTCAAGAGGCTTATGTGTGACTTCACAGTTTCTGTGAGGAGCGGCATGGCTGTGAAGCTGTGAGAACGCGTGGAAGAGTTCTGTAAATCCCCTATTTTCAATTGCTTCCGCCTTCTTCTTCACGCGAAAGTTTCCAGTGCGTAAGGTGTCTTCACAGTTTGTTGCTTCCTAAAAGGCAAAAACCGCCAGCCCGGAACGGGAGTGGCGGTTTTCTTCTCTCATCTTTTTTAGTGTGCCATAAAGGGTGGTAATTCTACGCAAAGTTGGCAAAGTTTTTCGCGCTTTAGAATCAGCGTGTTAGGAAATATTTCTGAAAGAAGGGCTTGACAAGATTTCCACAGGGGTTGGGAGGATCGGAAATCAGAGGCTGGAAATCCGGATCCTTAACTGCAAGGATCTCCACCCCACGAAGCAGAAGGCGCTCCGGCTCCGTGGGGACGCCGGACCTGGGGCACCCGGCGAGCAAAGATAAATCGGGGCTATTTGGGTATCTGCCAGGCGCTTGTCGTCAGGTTTTGGTTTCAAGAGGCGGCTGCGGCGAGGAGTGCGTGAAGAACAGTACGACAAGGACGAGGAGCAGCACGGGGATACAGAACACGCTGCCTTCAGGGCCAGCCGTCCCTCCGGAAAGCACAGGATTTCCGGATGCGTGTGTGGCAAAAAGCCGTCCCTGCATAAGGCTGCCGCTATCGGGCACACCGTAGAGGAAGGATTGAGTCCAGTCCCAGGAAGTATGGAAGCCGATAGCCCACCAGAGCGAGCCGGTACGCCAAAGTGCTGCAAGGAAGACGAAGCCGACGAGGAACACCTGCAGGAGCCCGAAGAGGTTTTCGCCGTTGTTGGAGGTGTGGGCCAGAAGGAAGAGCGCAGAGGTGCCGGAGGAGGCAAGCCAGAAGGAGATCGCGCGAGCATGGGGTTGGGAGATCAGGTTGCCGAGGCCGACCAGGCCACGCGTAAGGGTGAACTGAATATAGCCACGAAAGAGGTATTCCTCAGAGAGGCCAACACCTAAGAAGGCGAAGAGTTGAATTGCGCCCCAGATAAGGATGGCGGGGCCATGCTCAAGACGTGCGTCAAAGCTAAGCAAATGCAGGCTATATAAGACGACGATGAGCAGTGAAATCGCTAGAACCCCCCAAACAGCTCCGATGAGAAAGCGCCGGAAGGGATGGACGCCTCCCAGGCCGAAAGCGGAGAGCTTGCGACGTTCCACGGCGGCCATGATCCAGCTCAGCAGAAGAAGAATCGGGAAGATCGCCCACTCGAGGAAGGTGCGGGTCAGCATAGGGGCGTCCGCAAGCCGCTTTCCAGCCGGTGCAGGTGCGCCAGTTGTCTGTCTGGCCGCCGCGGTGGCAGGATGCGCAGCCGCGACGGAATGCCGGACGACGACAAAGATGGAGACGAGGATCGCGGCAAAGATTGCGAAATAGATCAGCAGGCTCCAGCCGGCACGGAGACCGAAGGGACCGATAAAGACGCGGCGCGCAATGGAGGATGGCGTAGAGGAGCCGAGCTCGACCCGAAGCGCCGCAGGTCGCAGCGAATCATGCCGCTCAGGAATGGATGGCTGTGCGGGGGGCGAGTCCATTCAATTATGGTCCTCTTAAAAACTGAGATATGCGTCTTGGTACTCAAGCTTAGACGACTCCAAGGACGTGATTGTTCCTGAAAGCTGCATTGAGTCCTGAGAATTCAAACTAATCCAGCACCCATCGTTTGCTGGGCTCCAGGCGTGCTCCACTCAGCGATGACACACACTTGTACAACTGACGTGGCGGGGTGAATCGGATGGTGGGCCGATGGTCAGGATGTAGCGGGCGCAGCGGTCGGACTTGGGGAGTTCCGTGCCCTGGGTGAGGGCGGTGAGCACGTGGTTCGGGTCGCGGTCCCAGAGGATGAGTGCGGGGTTTTGCCGGGTGGCGGAGGGGACGAGGCATTCTAGCTCGAAGGCGGCTACGGATCGGAGAAGACGGTCGGGGTGCGCGGCGAGCGAGGTGAGGAAGTGCCGGGATAGCTCCTCGATGGCGGGTGGGGTAGGGTTCCGGCTGAAGTGATCGTCGATATAGGTTGCGTAGCATCCCATGTGCTTCATGAGGCGCGAGGTGTAGATGCATTGCGACTCGACCTGGAAGCGCAGCCACCAGGAGGCGATTTCGCGGGTCATGGCGAGGCCGGGGGAGTGCATGACTTCGTTCAACCATGGGTCGGTCTGGGCTGAGGCTTCGGTGACTGGTGTGCCAGTGAGAATGCGGCGGAGGGATTGCTGCTGTTCGCGGAGGGTCAGCATGAGGCCAGCTCTGCCGGGATGTTTGCGATCTCGGCGCGGATGCGGGTGAGCTCGGCGCAGGTGATGCTGGCGCCGAGGGCTGGGGCGGCTTCTTTGAGGAGCTCCCAGGTGACGACTTCAAGATTGGGGCAGCGAGCGAGGATCCGATGGGCGAGAGCGATAGTGGAGTCCGCGGTGGGCCGGGAGTGAATGTCGAGCTGGAAGCCGTGGTGCTCGAAGCCTCCGGCGAGGTGCATCTCGCGGACCGGATGGAGATTGAGCTCGTCGAGGAAGGACGGGATATCGAAGCCGAAGTTGTGCGCGTCACATTCGAGGTTGTAGGCGTCGAGGATGAGGCCGCAGCCGGTGCGTGAAGTGAGCGCGTTGAGGAACGCGGCGGGAGTGTATTCGGCGGGGGCGTCGGGAAGCAAGTGGATGATGTGCTCGACGAGAAATGGGACCTTGTAGCGCTCCTGAAGGATGCGGATGCGCTCGCAAAGCAGGTCCAGCATCTCTTCAGTACGTGGAAGCGAGAGCATGGTGTCGAGGTTTTCCCCATCGACGGTTGTGTAGCCGAGATGCTCGCTGTGCCAGCGCGGGGTGAAGCGGGAAAAGAACTCATCGAGCAGGCGGATGTAGGAGCTGTTCCATCCGTCGGCGGTGCCGATGGAGAGGCCGATGCCGTGGACTATCAGTCCGGTATGCGGAGTAGCAGAGGCAATCTGGTCGAGAAGTTCCGGGCGCAAGGCGCCGGCGTGGCCGTTGCTGGTGCGCGAGATGCTGTCGGGCGCGATCTCAAGATAATCGACGAGCGGAAGGACCTGCTGAAAGAGGTCGCTATCCATGCCCTCGTAGGTAGTGGCCAGCGCGGGCGTAGGAACACGATGAGGTGTGCTTTCGACTGTGCCGGCCATTGAACCCTCCGAAGGCGATTGCATTGATTTGCCTAGGCGGATCTGACGCCAGTGACGTTTGCGAGCTCGTAGGGGTCGCCTTCATCGCCGGTGAGATGGAGATCGATGCCCATGAGGCCGCAGGTGCGACACCCATAACGGCCACCGATGGTGCTGATGATTTTGGAGAGGGCTTCCACATCTACTTTGGGCTGCACGTGGACGCTGACTGTGGTACGTGATGCGCTGCTCATATGTCTTTCTCCTTTGGTTTACGGACTCCTCGGAGGCAGAGCGTTGGCGAGTAGTGATTTTGGGGGCGGGGGCGTTACGGATAAGGACGAATGACGAGGAATGCAAAGCGGGTTCTTTCTTCCGCCTTAGGTATTGCTGCGGTGAGGATGACAGGTTGGCTTTTGTGGGATCCCAAGTCCCAAAACCGGGATCAGACGGAAGGGCCGGTTTTGCCAGACTGGTCCTAACGGAGTTTCATTCTTTCCAGCCGGGCTTGATGATCCGGGGCCTTGTCGAGCCAAAGGTCCCAGGTGCAGGGGCCGATTTCCTCGTCGTCGAAGGGATGGCCAGCGGCCTTGAGGGCGAGTTTGATCTGTCCGTGGTGGTAGCCCTCATGCCAGATCATGTGCTGGAGGTAGAGGAGGGGGTTGTCGTAGTGGAGCAGCATGGGCGTGCCGGAGAGGAGGAGACTTTCGACGGCATGGCGGACGGCTTTAGCGCTTGAGTCGAGCTGAGAGGCGATCTCCTCCGGGTCCACGATGTCGAGCCATTCGCGGTCTGGAACTTGGGGAGTGAACTGTGGAGCGTCTTCTGCGAGGAAGATGAGCCGGACGTAGTGCATGTGGGTGAACATGCGGGCTACGGTGGGACTGGTGGGGAGCGCACGGGCCTGAAGGCCGCCGGGCGGCAAGGCGCGGAGGAGATTGATGAGGATCTGGTTGTTGCGGTCCCAGGAGTCGAGGATGAGGGTGAGGAGATTATTTTCGTGAGCTGGTGTCATGGAAACTCCATTGGCGGGAGTGCGGCGCCTGAGATGCGGATATGTTCAGGATGATAAGCGGTGGTGGAAGCGGGTGGGAGTGCGATTGCTCCGAGGGACTGTGGGGAAGCAAAAACTACATTGTCGAATTGCACTCTGGCTTCTACGATGAGGCAATGGCTGAGCGCATTTACTTCACCTACATCATGGCCAGCCGCAGCCATACACTTTACATCGGTATGACTGGGAACCTTCGTCTTCGCGTCTTTCAACATAAATGGCACGAAAAAGATGGTTTCACTGCCCGGTACAATTGCGATCGCCTTGTCTGGTTTGAATCCTTCAGCGATGTATCGCTGGCCATCCAACGAGAGAAAGAGCTGAAAGGGTGGCGACGTGAAAAGAAAGTTGCTCTGATCGAGCAAGCCAATGTCACGTGGCAGGATCTGAGCAGAGGCTGGTATGACGTAGAGCCTGCGGATTCCAAGCGGGCTCTGGACAGGATGGATGCCTGAAAGGCAACCGCAGATCCTTCACTTCGCCTGAAGAAAACGGCTCCGTTCAGGATGACACGCGTTGGTAGGTGGACGGCTGATCTCAGGATGACACCGCAGGGGTGGGGGTGAGTGAAGGAACTCTTAGTCGGCGACGGCGGTGGCGACGGCTGCTTTTGAGGCGCGTTTGGCTGCGGGGCGGCGGGGTTTGGGTGTGGGCTTGCCGTTTGTCGCTTCAGGACTTCCGGCTTCAGTCGTCGCGGCTTCGTGACTGGAATGTTTGTGGTGATGCGTGTGGACCTGGGGGCAGGGCGGAGGGATTTCGGAGAGGTCGGATTTGCCTTCGGCGTATTGCATCAGGAAGTCCTGGCTGGAGAAGCCGGGAGCATCCGGGTAGGCCTTGTGGACGCAGGTGTAGGCGCCGTCGGATTGCTGGAGGCGGCCTTTGCGGGTATCGGCGAGCAGGGCGGGGATGATTTCGTCCTGGATGCGGGCTTTGGTGGCGGCGTCGCGGATGGGGAAGACGACTTCACAACGCTCGAAGAGGTTGCGGGGCATCCAGTCGGCGGAGCCGATGTAGACCTCGGCTTCACTTGGATTGGCACCGCCGTTCAAGAAGGTGAAGATGCGGGAGTGCTCCAGGAAGCGGCCGACGATGGAGCGGACGCGGATGTTTTCCGAGAGGCCTTTGACGCCGGGTTTGAGGATGGAGAGGCCGCGGATGATGAGGTCGATGTGGACGCCGGCCTGGGAGGCGTCATAGAGGGCTTCAATGACGCTCGGTTCGAGGAGCGCGTTCATCTTGGCGACGATGCGGGCGGGCTTGCCGGCGCGGGCGTGGTCGGCTTCGCGGCGGATGAGGCCGAGGAAGCTTTCCGCCATGGTGAGCGGGGCTACGAGGAGCGGACGATAGTCGTCGATTTCCGCGTGCGCGGTGAGGTAGTTGAAGACGGTGTGGACGCGCTCGGTGATTTCGGAATTGCTGGTGAGGAGCGAGAGATCGGTGTAGAAGCGCGAGGTGATGGGGTTGTAGTTGCCGGTGCCGAGATGGCAATAGCGGCGGGTGACTCCGTCTTCATCGTGGCGGACGAGCATGGCGAGCTTGCAATGGGTCTTGAGGCCGACGACGCCGTGGAAGACCTGGACGCCGGCGTCTTCCATGGAGCGGGCCCAGCGGATATTGGCGGTCTCGTCGAAGCGGGCCATGAGTTCGACTACGACGGTGGTTTCCTTGGTGGCCGCGGCTTCAATGAGGGCCTGGAACATGAGCGAGTCGGAACTGGTGCGATAGAGGGTCTGCTTCATGGAGAGGACGCGGTCATCGTGCGCGCCGTGCTGGATGAAGGAGACGACAGGATCGTAGGAATCGTAGGGATGGTGCAGGAGGATGTCGCGCTGGCGCAGCTCTTCAAAGATGTTGGCCGATTTGCGCGAGAGCGTAAGAGGCTTTGGCGTGAAGGGCGGGTATTTTAGATCGGGGCGCTGGACGTCTGAGTAAAGAAAGAAGAGGCGCGAGAGATTCACAGGGCCGTTCGTGGAGAAGACCTGATCTTCATCGAGCTCGAAGTTGACGCGGAGGCGCTCGACGATCTCGGGGTGCGCTGCGGTTTCGATTTCGAGGCGCACGGCGTCGCCTTTGCGGCGGTTGTGGAGCTCGAAGCGGATGGTTTCAAGAAGCGAGCGGGCCTCTTCTTCTTCGAAGTAGAGGTTGGAGTTGCGGGTGACGCGGAAGGCGGCGTGGGCGAGGACTTCATAACCGCGATACATGCGTGAAAGATTCTGCGCGATGAGGTCCTGGAGAAGCAGGTAGTCGTATTTGCCTTGCTCGGAGGGCAGGCGGATGAAGCGCGGCAGCGCGCGCGGGACGGTCACGACGCCGAGGACCTGCGGGCCGGAGGATTTGCGCTTGAGGCGGAGAAGAAGCGCGAGGCACAGCGCCTTGTTGAGGACGCGCGGGAAGGGATGCGCGGGATCGATGGAGATGGGCGTGAGGAGCGGGTCGACTTCGCGCTGGAAGTAGTTCTGGGCGAAGGCGCGGGCTGGTTCATCGAGCTCGTTCCATTCGAGGAGGCGGATGCCTTGCTTGCGCATCTCGGGCAGGAGCTGCGTGGTCCAGCACTCGTACTGTGCGGTGACGAAGGTGTGGATAGCGCTGGTGAGGGCGGTGAGGGATTCCTCTGGGGTGAGGCCGTCATAGCCGAGCTCACGGCCGCCGTCTTCAATGCGCTGCATGAGGCTGGCCTGGCGGATCTCGACGTACTCGTCGAGATTGGAGCCGGTGATGGCGAGGAATTTGACGCGCTCAAGAAGCGGGTTTGCGGAGTCGGCGGCTTCTTCGAGGACGCGGCGGTTGAACTGCATCCAGGATTCGTCGCGGCCGTTGAAGTGGGATTGCCGGGTGGTGGTCTTTGGCATGGGAATTGGCACCTGCGCGGTGATGTGAAGTCTATCGCGTTACGGTCTCAAGGTACTAGCTAACAGGATTGGGGGCGGGGAGATGTTAAGGGGAAGAGAATTTAAGGACGAATGACGAATGACGAGGGAACGATCAAGACAAAGCAAAAGCAGGTCCTTCGACTCATCACCCCCAAACTGAAAAACGTTTGGGGGCCCGTTCGCTCAGGATGACACCTCGGAGGTGGTGGATATTTATGTGGAGTTGATGTTCCGAATGGATGTTTGACCTTGGTGCCTTGGTGGGTTGAGGATGGAGGAGACAGGCCCCACTCCTGATCATGCTGGTAAGGAGCGTTTGCAGATGAGCAAGGAAACTCAGAACAGCAATTCAAATCTCGATCTTTCATTGCCGGTTCCGGAGGGCGCTGAGGAGTTCAAGCGCACGATGACGAACCTGCTGGATGGCAAAGAGAAGGATGAGGCGACGGTGGAGCTCGCGTTTGAGGGTCAGGATGGGATGTTCGACCTGATTGCGGCGAAGCTGTACAGCATTGCTTCGATGCTGGTGGGCGAAGGCGAAGAGAGCATTCAGCTTGTTGAGACTGCAATTGCGGACTCCGAGGTGACCTGCTGCCAGAATGCGGCTCAGGCGGGGTTGAGCAGCAAGCGGGTGCTGGCGCGCGAGGCTCTGACGCAGATTTCGGCGCGAGATGTGGATGCGCTGGCTTTTCCTGAGGACCTGGCGCATGCGCAGACCTGTATTGAAGACGACGACCTGGATGCGGCCAGCGAGCATGGCGAGGAGTTTGAGCGGGCGATTGCCGGGCCAGACCGGGAGCGCGTGCGGACCTGGCTGGAGAGCCTGCCGGCGGCGATGCGGGTGATCTTTACGCTGCGGGCCGTGGCGGGGATTCCCGCGGGCGAGACGGCGGCGCTGCTGGCGGCTTATGGCGGACCGAAGGGTGCGGGCTGGACGGCGGATGCGGTGAGAGAGCTGTTTCAGCAGGCGCTTTGCGGGCTGGCTTCGCAGCTTTTGCAGGATGGAATCAAGAGCTAAGGAACAGGGACCGAGGGAGCGATAAAGACAAAAGTGAGTTGGCTTTTGTGGTATTCCAGGTTTCAAAAGCGGGACCTGGGGCACCCGATGGTTGTGGTCAAACTTGCGAAAAGCAAAAGCAAGAACAACCGCAGGTCCTTCGACTCGTTTCAAGCTCTGCTTGAAACTTCGCTCAGGGTGACAAATTTGGGGTGAAGCTGGGCTAATTGCTGGTCTCCGATAAACTATTTTCAGAACCTTCGAGGCGGGCGGGTGCATCTGTAGAGAAGCACACGATTTTAAGGGAATTCAGCCTGCGGTCTTTTGCGCAAATCAGGTCGAAAATCATTGATGCCGTTAGAGAATTCAAGAAAGTTTAGGGTTGGTCCCTGTGCCTGCGCTGTTTTTGCGGCGCTGATGCTGGGGAGCCTGTCTGCCGGAGTTGCCGGGGCGCAAACGACGCCGACCGCTGCCGGGCCGACGGCGCAGAGTTTCCAGGGCAGCGTGGCGGAAGGTACGGCCAACGGACAGGTGATGGATCTGACGCTGGATGACGCGATTCAGCGCGGTCTGCGGACGAACCTGGGCGTGATTTTGAGTGGTACACAGACGGCATCGGCCAAGGGGCAGCGGCTGAGCCAGTTGCAGAACCTGCTGCCGTCGGTGGATGCGTCCTTCAAGGAAAGCTATCAGCAGGTGGATCTGGCTGCGGAGGGTATCCGGTTTCCGGGCTTTCCGACAATCATCGGACCGTATGGATTTACGGACATTCGCGCTTCGCTGACGTGGAGCCTGGTGGATGTGAAATCGCTGAGGAGCTACATTGCGGCGAAGCACAACTTTGCGGCGGCGCAGCTGACTGCGGATGACGCGAAGCAGATGGTGATTCTGACGGTCGGCAATGCGTACCTGCTGGTGGTGGCCGATGAGACGGAAGTGGCCAGCGTGCAGGCGCAGGTGACGACGTCCAAGGTTTCACTGGACCAGGCGGTTGCGAACCACGAGGCAGGCACGGCTCCGAAGATTGATGAGCTGCGGGCGCGTGTGGATTACCAGACGCTGGAGCAGCAGTTGATCAGCGCGCAGAATGCTCTGGAGAAGGACCGGCTGTCGCTGGCGCGGACGATTGGATTGCCGCTGGACCAGAAGTTCAATGTGGCGGACAGGGCTCCGTATGCGGCGTTTGACGAGATTGATTTGAATGCTGCGCTAAAGCAGGCGCATGTGGATCGCAAAGACCTGGCGGCGATGGTGGAGCAGACGAAAGCCGCTGAGTTGCAACGCAAGGCTGCGACGGCGGAGCGCTTTCCAATGTTGAAAGTGGATGCGGATTATGGCGACATTGGCGTGAATGTCGGCAACTCGCATGGAACGGTGGATGCGTCGGGCAACTTCAGCGTGCCGGTGTTCAAGGAATTCGGAATTCGCGGCGATGAGCAGCAGGCGCAGAGCCAGCTCGATACGGCGAAGGCGCAGTTGAGTGACAAGAACGCGCAGGTGGATGCCGATGTGCGCGATGCGCTGCTGGATATTGAGAGCGCGCAGAAGCAGGTGGAAGTGGCGAAGTCCAATGTGGATTTGGCGAGCGAGGCATTGAGCGAGGCTCAGCAGCGCTACAAGGCCGGAGTGAGTGACAACCTGCCGGTGAGCCAGGCGGAGCAGTCCGTAGCACAGGCCAACGATCAGTATGTAAGCAGCTTGTACCGGCACAATGTGGCGAAGCTGAGTCTGGCGCGCTCACTGGGCGCGGCCGGGCAGTACAAGACTTATCTGGAAGGCAAGCAGGGAGGAAAGTAACGTGGCGGATACACCGAAAAATCCCGCGGAGGAGCAGCAGCAGACGGAGTCCGCGCCGCCGAAGAAGAGCCGCAGGGGAATCATCATCGTGGTTCTGTTGGTTGTGGCCGTGGCTGCGCTTGGGTTCTGGTGGCACTCCACCTATTTTGAAGATACGGATGATGCGCAGGTGAGCGGTCACCTGATCCAGATCAGCGCGCGCATCCAAGGCCAGGTGGCGAAGGTCTACGTGGATGAGAACCAGTTTATTCATAAGGGCGATCCGATTGTGGACCTGGACCCGCGTGACTTTCAGGTAGCGGTGGAGAATGCGCAGGCTGCCCTGGCGAGCGCGCAGGCGAATGCCTCGGCGGCGAATGTCAATGTGCCGATCACGGACATCAACACGGGTGCGAATTTACGTTCGGCGGGCGCGGATGTATCGGGCGCGAGCGCAACTGTGCAGCAGGCGCGCGGGCAGCTTGATGCAGCCAATGCGCAGGTGCTGCAGGCTGCGGCGAACAATACGAAGGCGCAGCAGGACCTGGAGCGCTACAAGCCGCTGGTAGAGAAGGATGTGATCAGCAAGCAGCAATACGACGCTGTTGTGGCTGCTGCGGCGGCTGCCCAGGCAACGCTGACGAGCTCGCAGGCGAGCGCCGCGGCGGCGAAGGATGCCGTGGGAGTGGCGCAGCAGCGACAGGCTTCAGCAAATGCGCTGTTGAAGTACGCTGAGACGGGTCCGCAGCAGGTGGCGGTGCAGAGTGCAAAGGCCAAGCAGGCGGTGGCGCAGGTGCAGGCGGCGCAGGCGCAACTGGACCAGGCGAAGCTGAACCTGAGCTATGCGAAGATTGTGGCTCCTGAAGATGGGATTGTGACGCGGAAGAACGTTGAGCTCAACCAGAATGTTTCCGTTGGCCAAAACCTGCTGACGCTGGTGAGCCTGAGCGATATCTGGATCACGGCGAACTTCAAGGAGACGCAACTGAAGCAGATGCACAAGGGCCAGCATGTGGAGGTTGCCATCGATGCTACGGGGAAGAAGTACTCCGCTGTAGTGACGCAGGTTGGCGGCGCGACGGGCTCGGTGCTTTCGCTGTTTCCTCCAGAGAATGCTACGGGCAACTATGTGAAGGTGGTTCAGAGAATTCCGGTTCGGCTTGATTTTACGAATTTGAAGGATGAGGATCCGAACCATGAGCTTAGGCCGGGGTTGAGTGTTGAGCCTAAGGTGAGGGTTAAGGACTAAGGACGAGTGACGAAGGACGAGAGGGCCGGCGAAAGCCGGCCCTTTGATTTTCTGCGGAACAGAAGATAGGGTTGTGGCGTATTGCGGGTTGGGTGAGAGGTGACGTGTGCGCGGAAAAACTTTGATGATGTGGATGCTTGGGGCGGGAGTTTGTGTTGGGTACGCTGGGATGGCAGTGGCGCAGGGAACGCCAGAGGTTCAGAAGCGAATTGCAGCGATTGAGAACTGCGTGCCGCCGACGGTGTTGATCAGGAATGGTCCGGAGCCGTGTCCGACGCTGGCGAAGCGGATGGCGGAACTGCATGTGCCCGGTGTGAGCATCGCTGTGGTGCACAAGGGAGCGATTGAGTGGGCGAAGGGGTATGGGGTTCGGCAGACGGGCGGTGAGCCGGTGAATGCTGACACGGTTTTTCAGGCGGGGTCGATCAGTAAGCCCGTGGCCGCCCTGGCTGCGCTGCATCTTGTAGAACAGGGCAAGCTTTCGCTCGATGCGGATATCAATACAGAACTGACAAGCTGGAAGCTGCCGCCGAGTGACGCTGCGCCGGGTGCGACGGTTACGCTGCGTGAGCTGCTTACGCATACGGCGGGAATGACGGTGCATGGTTTTCCTGGTTATGAGGCTGGGGTTCAAGTGCCCACGCTTGTGCAGGTGTTGAATGGCGAGAAGCCTGCGAATACGGATGCGATTCGCGTGGATAGCGCGCCAGGGAAGAACTGGCGGTACTCCGGCGGCGGATTTACGGTGATGCAGCAGATGGCGGTGGATGCGGCGAAGGAGCCATTCCCGAAGCTGCTGCATGATACGGTGCTGGCGCCGATTGGCATGAGCCGTAGCACATATGAACAGCCACTGCCTGCGGATCGTTTGAAGAATGCCGCAATGCCGTACAACGACGATGGCACGCCGGTGAAGGGTGGGCCGCATACGTATCCGGAGATGGCGGCTGCGGGATTGTGGACGACGCCTTCGGATTTATGCCGGTACATTCTGGAGGTGCAGAATTCGCTGGCTGGGAAGACGAATCATGTTTTATCGCAGTCGATGACGGAGAAGATGCTGACTGGCGGAATGGGAGGTTGGGGGCTTGGCGTTCAGCTTGGCGGCGCGGCGGGGAATCCGTGGTTTTCGCATGGTGGCGTGAATGCGGGTTACGAGAGCCTGTTTGTTGCCTACGACAAGGATGGCGATGGCGCAGTGGTGATGACGAATGCTCAGGGCGGAACGCGGCTTGCCGATGAGGTGATGCATGCGATTGCGGCGGTGTATGACTGGCCGGATTACAGGCCTGTGGAACGCACGATTGTGAAGGTGGATCCGACGGTTCTGGCGAAGTATGTGGGGACGTATGAGCTTTCGCCGGACTTCAGCATTGTGTTCACGCTGGAAGGAAATCAGTTGATGACGCAGGCGACGCATCAGCCCAAGTTTCCGGTGTATCCGGAGTCAGAGACGAAGTTCTTTCTGACGGTGGTGGATGCTGAGGTGGAGTTTGTGAAGGATGACAAGGGGCAGATTAGCTATGCCATTTTGCATCAGGGTGGGCAGGATCATAAGGCTGTGCGGAAGTAGTGGGGAGTGCAGTATCAAAAGGGCCGGCGAGATGCCGGCCCTTTTGATTTTTGGGCGTAGTCAGTTTTGTGGTGGGGCGATGGCTGGAGGATCAATCCAGTAGGTTGTGCGGGCTGTGATTTCGAGGCTGGAGTAATTCGGTGCGTGGAGGGTTAGGGTGTGCAAGCCGGGGTGGGGATTTTGTGGATAGAAGCTGAGGACGTAGCGATTGGGAACGTGGTTGGAGATGGTGGAAAGATAGCCTTCGAGCTCTTTGGGGTTGGAGAGGTGGAAGTATTCGCCGCCGGTCATGTGGGCTACGGTTTCGGGGATGTTGGTCTTCATGCCGTCGACTGCGGCGATGGCTGCCATCTTGGCGAAGGCGAGCGGTGGAGCTAGCTGCGTGAGGCAGTCATAGGCTTGAATCCATTTGTTGTGGGTGGCGTCGGGATCGGGATTGGGGTCTTTACCCATGCAGCCGTGGGGCGGGTTGGGGTGATGGTTTTCGAGGCTGAGGATGCCGCTTGGGCGGCCGCTGGGTTGCGTGGGGAGCTCGCGGGCGGCGTAGTGCACGGCTTCTGATTTTCCTGTGGAGAAACCGATGCTGTAGATGGTGGTGTTGGTGTCGGTGACGGCGCGGACGGCTCGCTGGATGGTGGTGGTGCTGCCGCGGTCGAGGGTTTCACTGATGAGCAGGATGGCGCGGCGATAGATGGGTGGCTGATCGCGGAGCAGATCGACGGCGTAGGTGAGGCTGTCGAGGATGGCTGCACCGTTGTCGCCGAGTGGGATGTCGTAAATATGATTGGGGCCGGTGCAGTTGTTGTAATGATGCTGGCGGGTGCAGCCGGGTTGGAGGCTGCGGAGTGCGTCGATGGCTTCGTCGGTGTCAGAGGTGAAGCTTTGCAGCAGATGCGGCTGGCTGTCGAAGGTGACGACGGCGACCTGATGATAGACGTTGCCGACGATGGAGGTGAGCATGGGCGCGAGCGGCGGCGCGAGTGTGTCGTAGTTTTGGAATTCGCGTGCGCCTGCGCCGCCGATTTCGAGGACGACGACGAGGGCTAGTGGCTCGTTGTCGGTGTCCTGCTGGAGCGAGAGCTTTTGTGGAGCTCCGTCGTCGGTGAGGAGGAAGTCGTTGGCGGTGAGAGTGTAGACGTTGGCGCCGGATTTGTTGCGGACGAGGGCCGGGACCAGGACGAGATTAGTTTGTACGGTGAGTGCGGGGCTTTGAGGATTGGATGGGGCGGGGGATTGGGTGAAGGCGAGTTGGGTTGCGAGTGCGAGTGCAGATAAGGCGATGCGCGGAAATGTGGGTCGCGTTTTCAAACGGGCCTCGGCTTGTGCAGTCGTTTCCAGCTTAGACGTTGGCAGTGTGCCGAGCGTGATTAGGTTCCCGGTTTTGTTTTTAGCGGGTTAGCTGCGCTTCGCGCGATGGCGAGTTGGCAAGTTAGCCCTATAATCTTGCCATTATGCAGACGTTTCTTCGCAATCTTCGCTTTGCGGTGCGCGTGTTTCGGCAGAACAAGGGTTTTACTGCGGCTGTGGTGCTGACGCTGGCGCTGGGGATTGGTGCGAACACAGCGATTTTTACAGTGATGGATGCGCTGCTGCTGAGGCCGTTTGCGTTTCGTGCGCCGGAGCGGCTGGTGAGCGTGTCGACGCATGATGAGACGCAGGATCGCGGGATCAACCTGACGCGGTATGAGATGCTGCGCGATCACAACCACTCGTTTGAGGGTGTGGCGGTTTGGGCTGGGGATACGCTGAATCTTTCTGGCAACGGAACTGGTGCGAGTGAGCCTGCGCAGGTGCAAGTGGCGCGTGTTTCTGCTAATTTCTTTTCTCTGCTTGGAGTGACGCCGCAGTTGGGGCGGGCGTTCAGCGAGGAGGAGGCGCGGCCTGAGGGCAAGGCTGTGGTGATGTTGAGCGATTCGCTGTGGCGAGAGCGGTTTCATGCCGATCCGCAGGTGATTGGGCAGACGATTCAGCTGGATTCGACGGCAGCGACGGTGGTTGGCGTGATGCCGAGGGGGATGCGGTTTCCGATTATGGGCGAGCCTGCGGTGTGGACGCCGAGGTACTTTGAGTTTTCGCTGTTTCCGCCGGCGCGGCTGCGGCAGGGAGTGGGGTATCTGAATATCATTGCGCGGCTGAGGGATGGGGTGACGCTGGCGGGCGCGAATGCTGAGCTGGCGGTGGTGAATGAGCAGTATCGCAAGCAAAATGGCGCCATGCCGGATGCGGATAAAAATATTGTGCTGGCGGCGAAGGGGCTGCGGGATGAGGCTGTGGGCGACATGCGCAGCAAGGTGCTGATGCTGGCTTGCGCAGTGGGCGTGGTGCTGCTGATTGCGTGCGCGAATGTTGCGGGGCTGATGCTGTCGCGGGCGATTTCACGCAGGAGCGAGATGGCGGTGCGGACTGCTCTGGGTGCTCGGCGCGGGACGATTGTGGCGCAGTTGCTGACGGAGAGTTTGCTGCTGGCGCTGGTGGCGGGTGTGCTGGGAGCGGGGCTGGGATGGGCGGCTACACGGGCGCTGGCTGCGTGGGGTGCGGATGAGCTGCCGGATGGTTTTTCGCTGACGATGGATTGGCGGGTGTTTGTGTTTACGCTGGGTGTTTCCGCCTTGGCGGGGATTCTGTTTGGGATTGTGCCGGCGCTGCAACTGGCGCGTGTGGATTTGAATTCGACGCTGCGCGAAGAAGGGCGCGGTGCTTCTGCCGGGCGTGGGCGCGTGCGGATGAAGGACGCGCTGGTGGTGGGGCAGGTGGCGTTGAGCTTGATGCTGTTGATTGGCGCGGGGCTGCTGATGCGGAGCTTTGTGCGGCTGATGCGGGTGGAGACGGGCTTTGATGCCGAGAATGTGCTGACGATGGGGGTTTCGCTTTCGACGCAGCGGTATGGGGATGCGGGGAAGCAGACGGCGTTTTTTGATGAGGTGCTGCGGAGGGTGCAGGCATTGCCCGGCGTGAGGAGCGCGGCGGTTTCCGCGGCGCTGCCGATGGCATGGATGCGGATGTCTCCGGTGCTGGCCAAGGGGCAGCCGGATGTGCCGTTGGGGCAGAGGCCGTTTGTGGATATTGAAGCGGTGAGCCCGGAGTGGTTTGAGACGATGCGCGTGCCGCTGATCGAGGGGCGCGCATTCACAAATGCAGACACGGGGGCAAGGGATATGGCGGGCCACGGGCAGCCGACTGGCTCCGGGCAAACGCCGGCGGCAAACAGTGCGGGGGCTTCGCCGCATGTGGTGATCGTGAATGAGGCGTTTGTGCGGCGGTTCTGGGGCGGGCAAAATTCGGGGCCTGATCCGCTGACGCAGACAGTGCTGATTGGCCGCATTCCGGAGCCGGCGCAGGTGGTGGGTGTGGCGGCGGATGTGAAGAACAAAGGGCTGGCGGAGGATACGCAGCCGGAGGTATATGTGCCGTTTGCGCAACTGCCTTGGGGCAAGATGAATCTGCTGGTGCGGACGGCGATGAAGCCGGAGGCGATGGCGGAGAGTATTCGCGCGCAGGTGGCGGCGGTGGATGCGGACCAGCCGGTGACGAAGGTGCGGACTGTGACGCAGTTGATGAGCGAGCAGAGGGCACAGCCGCGGTTTCTGCTGGCGGTGGTGGGGGTGTTTTCAGGGACGGCGCTGGTGCTGGCGCTGATCGGGATTTACAGCATGCTATCGTATGCGGTGGCAGAGCGGCGGAAAGAATTTGGGATTCGCATGGTGCTGGGTGCGAGGCGCGTGGATATTTTGCGGCTGGTAATGCGGCATGGGTTTGTGCTTGCCGCTGCGGGGGTTGGAGTGGGGCTGATTGCGGCGTTTGCGCTGGTGCGGTTGATGGGGTCCATGCTGTACAAGACGGGCGAGCATGATGTGCTGACTTTTGCGGCGGCTCCTGTGGTGTTTCTGGTAGTAGCACTGGTGGCGGCCTGGATGCCGGCGAGGCGGGCTACGCGGGTTAGTCCGATGGAGACGCTGCGGTGAGGTGTTTCGGCGGCTGAAGTTGTGCCCTGTTTGAAGCTCATGGTTGGCGGGAGTGCTATCCCACATCCCAACTCCAGGGATGTGGGGCACCCGTTGCTTTGTGGAACCAACGAAATGCAAAAGCAGGTTCTTCGACTTACCATCCCCAAACTCTGCCCCAAAGAGCAAAGACCGCTCTTTGGGGACCCCGTTCGCTCAGGATGACACGGTGTAGGTGGTGAGGGTGCGCTCAGGAGAGACTCTGGGGCATATGGGTGGCAGAGAGTTAGACTGGTCGGAACGTCATGACAGAGTCGATTACGGTTTCTAAAGAGAATTACCTGAAGGCCATTCTTGAGGCTGAGGCGGAGGGTCATGAGGTGATCCCTGCGACGCTGGCGCACTGGCTGAAGGTTTCCGCGCCGGCGGTGACGATGGCGCTTAAGAGGCTTAAGCGGGATGGGTTTGTGGCCGTGGGCGGGGATGGGATTGTTCGGCTGACGGAGACGGGGCGTGAGACGGCGTCGCGGACGGCGCTCAGGCACCACCTGGTAGAGCGGATGCTGAGCGAGGTCTTCGGGATGGAGTGGTACGAGATTCACGAAGAGGCGGAGCGGCTGGAGCATGCGGTTTCGCCGGCTTTTGAGGCCAAGCTGAAGGAGAAGCTGGGTGATGGCGCGTGTCCGCATGGCAATGCTGTACTGCCGGAGAATCCAGCGGAGCGGAAGCGGCGGGGTGAGGCTCCACTTTCTGAAGCTGAACCGGGAAAGAAATATGTGGTGGTGAGTCTGCAGGAGCGCGATCCGCAGCTTCTGTTGTTTTTGCATCATGCGGGGATTGGGCCGGGGACGCGGCTGCACGTAAAGAGTCAGAATTACGATCAAACTGTTTCGATTGAGCTGGATAGAGGGGGAACGGTCCTGGGACGGCCTGCGGGGGAAGCTGTTTGGCTGCGTGAAGATGGCATATGATAACGCAAAATAAATATTTATATTAACTATGATTAAGTAGCCTGTGGCATACTTGGGACAGGAAGGACGAATGCGTCGTCTTTTCCGTCCCCCGAGATGTCTACCGAAATCACGCAAAAACCGGCCGTGAATGCGCCTTCCCTTGCGGAGGTGAATGCGAGCGTGCGTCTGGGCAGCTCGGTGGTTGGCTGGCGGCGGCTGCTGGGGTTTCTGGGGCCGGGATTTCTGATTGCTGTGGGATATATGGACCCCGGCAACTGGGCGACGGATATTGCGGGCGGTTCGCGATATGGATACACGCTGCTGAGCGTGATTATGCTGTCAAACCTGATGGCGGTGCTGCTGCAGAGCCTGAGCCTGAAGCTGGGGGTTGCGACGGAGCGCGACTTGGCGCAGTTGTGCCGGGAGGCGACGGGTCGATGGGTAGGCGTGGGATTGTGGCTGGGGGCGGAGATTGCGATTGCGGCATGCGACCTGGCGGAGGTGATTGGATCAGCGATTGCGCTGAACCTGCTGTTTCATATTCCGCTGATGTGGGGCGTGCTGATTACCGGGCTGGATGTGTTGCTGATTCTGATTCTGCAGAACTGGGGTTTCAGGAAGCTGGAAGCGGTGGTGATTGCGCTGATCGGCACGATTGTGGTGCTGTTCGGGATTCAGATGGTGCTTTCGCGGCCGGAGTATGGGGCGGTGGCGTGGAATCTGTTTGTGCCTTCGGTGCAGATTTTGAAGGACCCGAATCTGCTCTACATTGCGATCGGGATTCTGGGCGCGACGGTGATGCCGCACAATCTGTACCTGCATTCGGCGCTGGTGCAGAGCCGCAACTATGAGCGGACTCCGAAGGGCAAGCGCGAGGCGATCAAGCTGGCGAATATCGATTCCGCGGCGGCGCTGACGGTGGCGCTGTTTGTGAATGCGGCGATTCTGATTGTGGCGGCGGCGGTGTTTCATCGGAGCGGACATTACGAGGTGGCGGGGATTGAGGATGCTTACAAGCTGCTGAGTCCGCTGCTGGGCGCGGGATTTGCGAGCACGCTGTTTGCCGTGGCGCTGCTTGCGAGTGGGCAGAGCTCTTCGATTACCGGGACGCTGGCGGGCCAGGTGGTGATGGAGGGGTTTGTGCGGCTGAAGGTGGCTCCGTGGCTGCGGAGGCTGATTACGCGGTCGATTGCGATTGCGCCGACGGTGGTGGTGGTGGCGCTGTGGGGCGAGCATGGGACGGAGAAGCTGCTGTTGCTGAGCCAGGTGATTTTGTCGCTGCAGTTGAGCTTTGCGGTGGTGCCGCTGGTGATTTTTACGGGAAGCCGGAAGCGGATGGGGGATTTTGTGAATGCGCCGTGGCTGAAGGGGCTGGCGTGGGCGGCTGCTGTGGTGATTGCTGGGTTGAATGGGTGGTTTGTGGTGCTGCTGGTGAGGCAGTGAAGAGGCGCGGGTATCCGCCATCGTCTCACTGCTTTCTGCTTCTGACTTCCAGCATCTGAACTCTCAACATCAAGGCGTGTAGTGAGTGAAGACGAAGTCAGTGGATTGGGCCTTCTGGTGGCAGGGGAAGCAGCTTTGCATGAATGCTTCGTTGCCGGGTTTGCCGTTTGCGAAGTGACCGAAGCCCCAGCCGCCGGTTGCTGCGTACTTGACTGAGTCCTTGACCATGAACTGAATGTTGGTGGGTGCTCCGGGGACGAAAGATTGGGCTTGTCCGAAGACCTTGTTGTTTTCATCCGATGGCACGTAGCGGTAATGCAAAGCAGCAATGATTGTGCCGTCGGGGAAGGGAAGCTTTCCGTCGCGGTAGGCCTTGAACGCTACATCGTTGGCCAGGACGGCACCTATGCTGTTGAGGTTGCCTGCTTCATGGGCTGAAGAGATCCATTTGAAGTCGCGGTAGCCGTGAGGGATTTCGGTTAGGAAGGCCGGGGCGGGATCTCCGCTTGCGTGTTGTGGCGCAGGGGCAATGAGGGCGGCGAGGCCGGTTGTTATTGTAGCTGCAACCAGGGAGAATGTGATGTGTTTCATACGTGTTCCTCCTTTAGGTCACTCGATTGTTACTGAAAACGGCAGCGCGTCAGATGTTCCCTGGCTTACCACGAGAACATTCTTTTTGAAAATGCCCGCTTCGACCACCGCCAGCATTTCCTGGCCTCCAGGTACTGTGACAACGTAAGCGCCGCTCGATCCGCAAGGATTGCTCTCAGGGCCGATGCAGAAGTTGAATGAGTAGGCTCCGGCCTGGGGCGCAGAAAACTTGAATTTCAGAATTCCGCCGGGGCCGTTTTCCCCATTCGCCTGGATGATCACGAGTGGGGTTCGAGAAGATGGAACGGTTCCGTTCAACGTGATACTCATGTTGGCTTTCTCCTCAATCGCAAAGTTGATTTCTAATGCGGCTTGATTTTATGCCAATCGGGGAGGGCGATGAATCCGAGGCAAGCTGTCCACTAGTATTAAAGCCATGTTGGTTCTTTCGGCTGCGGAGATGCAGGCTTGCGATCGCTTGAGTACGGACCGGTTTGGGATTTCTTCGATTGAGTTGATGCGGAATGCTGCGAAGGCTGTGGCGGATGTGGCGCTCCGGGTGTTTCCGCGTGCGCGACGTGTGACGGTGCTGTGCGGCAAGGGGAACAACGGCGGCGATGGGGCTATGGCGGCCCGGCTGCTGGCGGATGGTGGCTTGCAGGTGACGGTGTTGTTGCTTGGTTCATCCGCTGAGTTGAAGGGCGATGCGGCTACTGCGTGGGGTGAGCTGGAGGCCGCGGCGAATTGCAAGGTGTTTGCGATTGCGACAGCTGAAGAGCTGAGCCTGCATGGCGATGCTTTTGATGCTGAGCTGATTTTGGATGCGGTGGTGGGTACTGGGTTTCAGCTGCCGCTGCGGGGGCTGGCTGTTGAGGCGCTGAAGCGGGTGAAGCAGAGTAAGGCGAAAGTGCTGGCTGTGGATTTGCCTTCCGGCTGGCCGGCGGATGAGACGAAGGCTGCGGTTGAGACTGATGTGTTTCCGGCGGATGCGGTGGTGACGTTTACGGCTCCGAAGCCGGCGCATGTGTTTGGACAATTGACGCGGGAGTGGGATCAGCCGGTGGTGGTGGCCCCGATTGGCTCGCCCACTGAGGCGATGGTTTCAACGCTCGGGCTGGGGTGGGACGGCGCGGCGATGGAACTGGTGCAGAGGCCGCGGGCGGCGGATGCGAATAAAGGCAAATTTGGCCACGTGCTGGTGGTGGGTGGGAGCTTTGGCGCTGCGGGCGGTAAGGCGGGCGCGGCGGTGATGAGCTCGATGGCTGCGATGCGTGTGGGTGCCGGGCTGGTGACGGCGGCTGTGCCAGAGACTGCGCTGGCGGTGGTGTCAGGTTATGCGCCGGAACTGATGACGTGGCCGCTGAAGGCGAATGCCGAGGGTCAGATTGCGGCGGAGAATCTGGCGGAGGATGAGGCGCTGGGGGCGCTGACGAAGGGGATTACGGTTGCCGTGATTGGGCCGGGGATGGGCCAGAGTGCGGACACGATGAAGTTTCTGAATAGTTTTTTAAGTCGCACGAAGATGCCAGTGGTGATTGATGCAGATGCGCTGAATCAACTGGCGCGACAGTCCGATACGGTACTGACGCAGATTGCGAAGGGCCGGACGGTGGTGATTACGCCTCATCCGGGCGAGATGGCAAGGCTGGCGGGGATTTCGACGGCTGAGGTGCAGGCGAAGCGGCTGGATGTGGCGCGGGGATTTGCCGTGAAGAATGGCGTCATCGTGGTTCTGAAGGGTGCGCGGACACTGGTGGCGCATCCGAATGGGCAGGTGAGCGTAAATACCACCGGGAATCCGGGGATGGCGAAGGGCGGCAGCGGTGATGTTCTGGCGGGAATGATTGCGGGGATGCTGGCGCAGTATCCGGACGAGCCGGAACGGGCGGTGGAGGCGGCGGTTTATCTGCATGGGCTGGCTGCGGACATTGCCGTGAGGAAGAGCAATGAGCATACGCTGCTGGCGACGGACAGTTTTACACATTTTTCACAAGCGTTTCGTATAAGCAATCAGGACGATTCGGGCTATGTTTGGTTGCAGGGTCGCAGAATGACCGGCAGGAGGAAGCGATGATGGCAGAAGCGACGGTGGCGGCTGGGAAGGTGCATGAGTTCACCACGCAGAGCGGCGCGGATACGGTGGAAGTGGGGCGCAAACTGGTGAAGCTGCTGAAGCCGCCGCAACTGCTGCTGCTGACGGGCGACCTGGGCACGGGGAAGACGACGCTGGTGAAGGGGATTGCACAGGCGCTGGAGGCCGCGGAGCCGGATGAGGTGACGAGCCCGACGTTTACGCTGCTGCATGAATATGAGGGTGTGCGCGAGGGTGTGCCGGTGAAGCTCTACCACTTGGATGTCTACAGGCTGGAGGGTGAGCGGCAGTTGGAGACGCTGGGTCTGGACGATCTGCTGACGGATGATGCGCTGGTGCTGGTGGAATGGGGCGAGAAGTTCAAGAGCCTGAAGAAGCGCGCTACGGGCGAGATTTCGATTGAGGCGAAGGGCGGGGATGCGCGGAAGATTGTGGTGAGTTTGAGGGAATAGGGACAAGGGACAAGGGTTTTATAGATAAGAAGCCTTTAGGTAGAAAACCTATCGATAAAGGCAAAGGCTTTAGATATTCGAGATCGCGGTCTATTTGCCGGTGACTGGGCCCATGACGAAGAGGGTGTTGCCGGAGGGGTCGAGTAGATCGAAGGTGCGTGACCCCCAGTTTTCGTCCTTCGGGGCGCGCAGGACCTTCACCTTTGGGCTCCACTCGTTGTAATAGAAATCGGTGTCGTCTACACGGAGCGCGACGCAGGCATCGCGGCCGTGGCCGGGCATGGGATTGGCTAGCGTGATCTCCATCTCTCCGCGCGCGACTCCGAGCAGGCCGGTGTGACCATCTTCGGAGACTTCAAAAGTGACGTTGAAACCGAGGCCGTCTACGTAGAAGGATTTGGCTTTGGCCAGGTCGTCGACTGGAATGTTGGGTATGGCTTTTTCCATGATGTGAGAATTGTAGAGCAACGGCTTTATGGCCGGCTGTTGTGGTGGAACGCGCGAAAAGCAAACGCAAGAACAGCCGCAGATCCTTCGACTCGTTTGGCGCATCCGCGCCAAACTTCGCTCAGGACGACAACTTCATGGAGAGTGGGCGAGAACGCTATCCCACCCTAGCGACAAAAACAAAGACGTCGCGAGGACGGGGCACCCGGCAGGGATATGGCTCCGTATTTGTGCCCGCCGTGTAAGATGGACCTCAATCAAAATTTGTGCGTGGGGGCTTCCGGTGCGTCGATTCCGCTTGTCTGCAGTGTCTCGTTTGGCAATTGCTCTTTTCACTGTTCTGCTGGCGGCGAGCGTTGCCGATGCAGCGTCGAATCCACACATCTTTCAGAGGCCTGCGCTGAGCAAAGACCTGATCGCGTTTGCGTATGCGGGAGATCTGTGGACGGTTCCGCGGGCAGGCGGGCGCGCGACGCGGCTGACGGTGGGCGTGGGCATTGAGACTGCGCCGATCTTCTCGCCGGATGGGCAGACGATTGCGTTCACGGGCGAGTACGACGGCAATACGGATGTGTTTACGGTTCCGACGACGGGCGGTGTGCCGTTCCGCGTGACGTATCATCCGGCGGCCGATGTGGCGGTGGCGTGGACGCCGGATGGACGGGAGATTGTTTTCCGTTCGACCCGCGATTCTGCCAGCCGCTACACGAAGCTGTACACGGTGCCTGCGAAGGGCGGCATTGCGAAGCCGCTGCCGCTGCCGATGGCGGCGCAGGGGCAGTTCTCGCCGGATGGAAAGGCTATCGCTTACTCGCCTTTTGGTCCGGCATTTGGGTTTAACTACACCTCGTTTGTGTCGTGGGGCAATTATCACGGCGGCCTGGCGAGCACGATCTGGATTACGACGCTGCCGGGACTTGATTCGGTGGAAATTCCGCATGAGAAGGCGTCTGATTTCTTTCCGGTGTATGCGGGCAGCAAGGTGTATTTCCTCTCTGGACGCAAGGGGCACACGGCGATTTTTGCCTATGATCCGGGATCGAAGACGGTGAAAGAGGCGCTGGCGAATGAGGGATCGGATATTCGCTCGCTCGCAGGCGACGGGAACACGCTGGTGTACGACCAACTGGGCGAGATTTATCTCTTTGATACGGCGAACGGCAAGAAGACGATGGTGCCGATTGAGGTGGATGCCGATTTGCCGGATGTGCGGCCGCGGATTGAGAGCGTGGCGGAGCAGGTGGAGAATGTGGCGATTTCACCGACCGGCGTGCGTGCGGCGGTGGAAGCGCATGGTGAGATTTTTACCGTAGCGGTGAAGCATGGGCCGACACGGGATATTACGAATACGCCGGGCGTGATGGAGCGCGAGCCGGCGTGGTCGCCTGATGGGCAGTCGATTGCCTACTTCTCGGATGAGAGCGGGCTATATCAACTGCATGTTGCGAGTCAGTTTGGTTCGAGCGTGGCGGGCAGCGCGGCGGTGAAGAAGTTTTCGCTGGGGAGTGAGCCGGCTTATTACTTCAATACGCTGTGGTCGCCGGATTCGAAGAAGATTTTGTTTCACGATAACCGGCTGAACATTTACATGCTGGACACGACGACGGGCAAACTGGCGACGGTGGGCGCGAAGAATGTGTATGGCGGCTTCTCGAACACCAACTACGATGTGGCGTGGTCGCCGGATTCAAAGTGGGTGGCGTATCCGCAGTCGATGCCGAACCATCTGCATGCGATTTTTCTGTACAACGTGGAGACGGGACAATCGACGCAGGTGACGAGCCAGATGGCGGAGTCGACGAGCCCCACGTTTGACCGCGACGGAAAGTATCTTTTCTTTACGACGAGTACGAATGCGGGTGCGACGTCAAACGGGCTGGACATGACGAGCGACCTGTACCAGGTGACAAACAATATTTTTGCGGTGACGCTGGCCGCGGATACGGCTTCTCCGATTGCGCCGGAGCTGGAAGACGAGAAGGCTGACGATAAGAAGAGCGACGACAAAAAGGCTGATGCGGATAAGAAGCCGGATGCCGATGCGAAGGACGGCGATAAGAAAGACGGCGACAAGAAATCCGATGAGAAGCCGGGCGGCAAGGCTGCTGCGAAGCCGATCAAGGTTGACCTGGCGGGAATTCAGGATCGTATTGTTGCGCTGCCGCTGCCGACGAGTGTGTATGGCGGGCTTTCGGGTGGGTTAAAGGGGAGCTTGTATTTCCTGGAGGCGTCTGCTTCAGGGCGATTTGCCGAGCGTGGAATGACGCTGAACCGCTGGGTGCCTGAGGACCGCAAGACGGAGAAGCTGGCTGAGCATGTGAATGGCTTTGATCTCTCAGCGAATGGCGAAAAGATGATTGTGGCGACCGGAGCAAGCTGGGCGATTGTGCCGAGCGGCGCGCCGGTGAAGCCGGGTGAGGGAACGCTGAGCTTCAGTGATTTGAAGGCGCGGGTTGAGCCCCATGCCGAATGGGCGCAGATGTACCACGAGGTGTGGCGGATTGAGCGGGCGTACTTCTACGACAAGAATTTCCATGGCACAAACACGGTGGCGGATGAGAAGCGGTTTGAGCCGTATGTGGCGTCGATGGCTTCACGCGCGGACCTGAACTACATCTTCCAAGAGATGCTGGGCGCGTTTTCTGTGGGCCATCTGCGCGGGTCTGGCGGCGATATTCCCTCGGCTAAGCATGTTCCGGGTGGGCTGCTGGGCGCGGATTTCGATGTGAAGGACAATCACTACTGCGTTACGAAGATTTATACGGGCGGGTTGTTCAATGCGAGTGAGAAAGCTCCGCTGGCGCAGCCGGGATTAAATGTGGCAGTGGGCGAGTGCGTGCTGGCGATTGAGGGGCAGGAGCTGACGGCAAGCATGGATATTCAGCAGCCGCTGGAAGGCACGGCGGGTAAGGTGATCAGTCTGCGGGTTGGACAGGCGGACGGAAGCAAGACGCGGGATATTTCCGTGACGCCGATAGCGAGCGACTATGGCTTGAGAAACACCGACTGGATTGAAGGAAACCAGGCGAAGGTGGACAAGCTTTCCGATGGGAAGCTGGCGTATGTGTATCTGCCGGACACGGGCGGCGGCGGGTTTACGAATTTCAACCGCTACTACTTTGCGCAGACGGACAAGAAGGGCGCGATTATCGACGAGCGCTTCAATGGCGGCGGGCAGGTGGCGGATTACTTCATTGAGGTGATGAAGCGGCAGATTGAGAGCTACTGGGCTCCGCGCTATGGCACTGTGGAGCATACGCCGAATGCCGGGATTTATGGGCCTAAGGTGATGATCGCCAATGAGACTTCCGGCTCAGGCGGCGATGCGCTGCCGTGGCTGTTTAAGGAAGCGAAGCTGGGGCCGCTGGTGGGCAAGCGCACGTGGGGCGGGCTGGTGGGCATTGGCGGGATTCCGGTGCTGATGGATGGTGGGCATGTGACTTCGCCGAGTGTGGCGTTCTTCTCGCCGAAGGGTGAGTGGGATGTGGAGAATCACGGCGTGGACCCGGATTATGAGGTGGAGCAGGATCCGAAGGCGGTGAGCGAGGGGCATGATCCGCAGCTTGAGAAGGCTGTGGCGCTGGCGCTTGAGGAACTGGCGAAGCATCCTGTGGATACGAATCCGGCGCGGCCTGCTTATCCGAATTATCACAAGTAAGTGCTGCGCGCACGGCGAACTGCGGCCTTTTGCCGCCACGTGGTTCGGTGGTTCTCCCGCTTGTCGGGGCGGAGGGTTTCACTAATCTAAGGCTCATCGCAGCGTGCGGTAGGCCTTAGATTTGTCCGTTTGCACACGCCTATGAATAAACACGTATGTAAGGAGAAAATGCATATAATGTAAGGAGGAGGCGATATGGCTTCGACGATTTCCAATTCGACCATGACTGTAGAGGCTACAGTGACCTCGAAGGGGCAGATTACGCTGCCGAAAGAGCTGCGGAAACGGCTTGGGCTTCAGCAAGGCAGTAAGGTTCGGTTTCTTATCCCTGCCAAGGGAGCTGTCAAGGTTGAGCCGGTGCGCTATCAGATTCAAGACTTATGGAAGATGGCCGACGAAGGCGGCAAGCCTGAAAGCGTCATGTCGTTTGAAGAAATGAACGAAGCCAAGGGTCGGCGACAGTGGTAATGATTGCTGCCGATACGAACATCTGGGCGCGGGCCTATCTGAATGACGATGAGGCGCAAGCCCGGAAAGCGCGCGCAGCTATCGAAAAGGCATGTTCGAACGGCGGCTTGTTTGTTCCTCTTGTCGTTCTAGCGGAACTCTTTTGGGTGCTTCGACGCAAGTGGGAGAAAGAAAGAGTTCTCAATACCCTTGAACATCTTCTGAATACAGAGGGCGTTGTTGTTGAGTCCCCGGCCCTTGCCATCAAGGCGTTGGAAGAGTCCCGCGTTGGCGCGTCCGGCTTTGTGGATCGCTTGATTGCGGAAATTTCTTTCGAGACCGGAGCTAACGAGATCATCACCTTTGATAAGGCCTTTGGGCGCTTGCCGCACGCCCGCCGGTTGAAGTAATCACAACAATTTATGGTTTGAAGTCGACGCTGGTCCAGAGTGGGGCGGGTGAGTAGACGGAGCCGGCGGCGACGGTGCGCCAGACTTTGCGGGTGTTGTGGATGTCGGCTAACGGGTCGGCGTCGAGGATGAGGACGTCGGCGCGCTTGCCGGGCTCGATGGAGCCGGATTCGTTTTGGACGCCGAGGGCTTTGGCGGCGACTATGGTGGCGGATTGCAGGGCCTGAAGCGATGTGAAGCCGGCCTGGACGTAAATTTCAAGCTCACGATGCAGCGAGTAGCCGGGGATGGCTTGATCCGTGCCGGCGATGATGGGGATTCCGGCCTGGTGGAGTGTGCGCAGCGTGGCTATGAAGGCGGCCCAGCGGGCTTTTGCGAGGTCGGGGTTTGCGGCGGGCGGTGAGTCGAGGGCTTCGCGGAGCTGGGGCGCGACGTGATCGATGCCGGGCTCGAGCTGATTGAGCGGCTCAGTGTGCATGAAGGTTTCAAAGAGCGCCATGGTGGGGTCGAGAACGGTGTAGTGCGTCTTGAATGTGGTGATGAGATCGCGGGCGCGCGGGCTGTCGAGATCGAGGATGGGCGGCTTGGTGCGGTCGGGCTTGCCGTCAAGGCCGACTGGCTGGTGGGTGAAGTAGGGCATCTCGTACTGTATGTGGTTGATCTGATCCATGCCGTCGTTGACGCCTTCGATGGCGGTCATGCCGTCAGGAATGTGGCCGGTGACGGTGAGGCCGAGCGAGTGGGCGCGGGCGGTGATGGCCTTGAGCACATTGGGCTGCATAGAGCTGTAGATTTTGATCTGGCGCGCTCCGGCAGCTTTGTACTTATCGACTAAAGCAATGCCTTCTGCGGGTGTGGCTGCGATGACTGCGCCGAGGGACACGGGGCCGGGGCCGTCGATGATGCCGGCGAAATCAAGATGCGGGCCGATGGCGGGGTTGTCTTTGCGGTCAAGCTCAGTGTGAAGCGTGGTGATGAAGTTGAATTCGTTGCCGACGTCGCGGACGCTGGTGACGCCGGAGGCGAGATAGATGGGGCCCCACTCAACCTGCTCGTAGTGGGCGTGCATGTCCCAGAGGCCGGGGATGGCGTATTTGCCGGAGGCGTCGAGGATGGTGGTGTCGCTTGGAATGCGGATTTTGGAGCGTGAACCGGCGGCTGTGATGACGCCGTCTTCGATGAGGATGACGGAATCGGGGATGGGGGCGTTGCCGTTGGTGTTTTCTAGCGTGGCACCGGTGATGGCGAGGCGCTGCGCAGGTGCGACGCGGGCTGAGGCTGTGAGCTTCGCGAGGGCGCCGAGGTTGGCCTGGACGGCGGCGGAGATGAACTGGTCGAGTGAGGATTCGTAGGGCTCGCGGGCGGCTTCGAAGTGGTCGAATTCGGCATCGGTGGAGACGAGTGCGACGAGGTTGCGGGAATCGTCGAGCCAGAGGGATTCCTGGCCCCAGATGAGGCCGGCTACGGTGTAGCCGTGAGCGGCGGTTCCGTTGATGGTGATGGTGGCGGAGGGTTCGATGTGAACTTTGGATGCGGCGGGGTAGACGGTGAATTCGGTGGGCTTGTTGTTGGCGAGCCACCAGCGCATCATTTGTTCCTGCATGGCGACGGGTGAGTAGCCGTCGGTGATGAACCATTTGCCCTGCGGTGTGACGGTTTGGGATTTTCCGCTGAGGGTGATGTTGATGGTGTTTTCCTGGACGGAGAGCTGATCGTCCATGGCGGATTCGCGGGCGGATCGGCCCTTTGCGGAGTAGCTGATGGGCGCGAGGGTGGAGGAGCTTGCTGTGAAGCTGGTTTCTAGCGGGACTTTAGAGCCGCGGTCGGTGAAGAGGAAGTGCGAGGTGAGAGTGTAGGTGTCGCCGGTAGCGGCGATGGAGTAAGTTTCCTTGCCGATTGCTTTGGCGAATTTGTGGAGGATGAAGGTGCCGGAGGTGGCGGGCTGCTGGGAGTAGGCGGCTGCAACGAAGAGCAAGACGAGGAATGCAGCATGACTGCGTTTGAACATGAAAAATCCCTCCGGTGTGCTGGAGGGATTTTATCGGATGGGACGCTATGCTGGTTTGCATGGAACAGGCTAAGGCAGTTGCATCGATATTGAGCCAGTACCGTGCTTCGCTTGCCATGCTGCGGCAGGCGATTGAGTTGTGTCCGGAAGATCTTTGGCGCGATACGCAGTATCGCAATCGATACTGGCACATTGCGTATCACACGCTCTTTTATGCGCACTTGTATGTGAATGCGTCAGAGGCTGAGTTCGAGCCGTGGTCCAAGCACCGCGCTGAATGCCGCATGCTGGGCGGAGAGATTGAGGGGATTGAGGCTTATTCGAAGAGTGAGTTGCTGGAGTATCTGCTGATTTGCCTCGCGGAGATTGAAGACAATGTTCCGAAGGTGGCGCTGGATGGACCGTCGGGCTTTGGCTGGTTGCCTTTTAGCCGACTTGAGGCGCATATCTACAATATTGGCCACATACACCAGCACACCGGGCAGCTTGGGGAGCGGCTGCGGACGGTGTGCGATGTCGGAATCAAGTGGGTTGGGCGGGGCTGAGGCAGTGTCTGACGAACCAAAGGATGTGTTTGTCGGGACAAAAGCATCCCCCCGGGGGCTAAAGCCGTGCCCTGTTACGAAGCACATTCGTCAGACTCTAAAAGCCCATGATGTTGAAGCCGCAGTCTACGTAGATGGTTTCGCCGGTGACGGCAGAGGCTAGCGAGCTGGCGAGGAACAAAGCTGTGCCGCCGACTTCGGATTGATCGACGTTGCGGTGGAGCGGGGAGCGCTCGACCTGTGCGCTGCGCATGGTGCTGAGATCGCCGACGCCGCGGGCGGCGAGTGTGTTGATGGGGCCGGCGGAGATGGCGTTGACGCGGATGTTTTTTGCGCCGAGCTCGTAGGCGAGGTAGCGGACGGTGGCCTCAAGCGATGCCTTGGCGAGGGCCATGACGTTGTAGTGCGGGACGACGCGCTCCGAGGCGAGATAGGTGAGGGTGAGGATGGAACCGCCTTCGGTCATGAGCGGGGCGGCGGCGCGGCTGAGGGCGATGAGCGAGTAGACGCTGACTTCATGGGCGATGCGGAAGCCTTCGCGGGAGGTGTTGATGAACTCACCTTTGAGGTCGGCTGGCAGGGCGAAGGCGATGGCGTGAACGAGGATGTCGATTTTGCCGTGCTGTTCTTTGAGGGCGGCGAAGACGGAGTCGATCTCGGCGTCAACAGAGACATCGCACTGGAAGCCGGTGGCTCCGGGCAGCTCGGCGATGAGGCCGTGGGCTTCGAGCTTCATGCGCTCGTTCTGGTAGCCGATGGCGAGGGTTGCGCCGGCGGCGTGGAGCTGCTGGGCGATTCCCCAGGCGATGGAGCGCTTGTTGGCCAGGCCGAAGACTACGGCTGTTTTTCCGTGCAGATCGATCATTGTGGTCCTTTCGTTCGTGTTCAAGAATACCAGCCATATAAGGCCAGGAAATGGACCAAGGGACCGAGATAACGAGGGAACCATAAAGGCAAAAACAACTGCAAGAACAACCGCAGGTCCTTCGACTCGTTTGGCGCAAAATGCGCCAAACTTCGCTCAGGATGACAAACGATATTTATCGTTCAGGATGACACTTGCTTGCTAGAAGGAGAGCGAGGTTTCGTCGTCACGCTCAACCGCCGAGGTCTACTAATTCGACTTTGCCGGTGGGGCAGCCGAGGAAGCGGGAGCCCAGGCGTTCGAATTTTTCTACGGAATCGGTGGCGAAACAGTGGACGTCGGCTGGGCAGTCTTCCCAGGTTTCCAAAACCGGAAGACCTGGGGCACCCATGTCTTTTGTGTCGAAGAGATGCACGGCCTGTGCGGCGGTGGCTTCGGCGGAGTCGATGACCTTCATGCCGACGGGGACGATTTGTTCGATGAGGGGGCGCAGAAGCGGGTAATGCGTGCAGCCGAGGACGAGGGTGTCTGGATGAAGGTGCGCGGCAGCGGCGTCCTTGAGCAGCTCGTCGAGATAAATGCGGATGACTTGCTCGGTGACCGAGTGCCTTGGCGAGTCTCCGGTCCAGCCTTCTTCGACGAGCGGGACGAGGAGCGGGCAGGCTTTTTCGAGGGCGTGAAGGCCGAGGGCCTGACAGGCTGCGGCGTAGGCGTGGCTCCGCACGGTGGCGTCTGTGGCGATGACGAGGACGTCTCCCGTGCGCGATGCGGCGCGGGCGGCCTGTGCGCCGGGCTGAATGACGCCGAGGACGGGGACGGGCACGGCTTCCTGAATGGCGTCGAGGGCGAGTGCGGAGGCGGTATTGCAGGCGATGACGAGGTATTGCGCGCCCTGCTCGTTGACGAGGAATTGAGCCGACTCGGCGGCGAATTTCGCGATTGTACGGCGGGATTTGGAGCCGTAGGGAAGGCGGGCTGTGTCGCCGAGGAAGGTGTAGTGTGCCTGAGGGATATGCGTGAGGAGGGCGCGGAGAACGGTGAGTCCGCCGAAGCCGGAGTCGAAAACTCCAATTCTTTTATTGGTCTTGGGCATTGTTCGTGCTTTGGATGGCATCGGCCACGAGGTAGGTGCGGGTGAGGTCGGCGTGGCCTGCGAGGGTGGGGCGTGGCTGGCCATCGACGAGGAAGCGGACCTCTGTGACATGAGGCAGGTTGGCGTGGATGGTGCGGCAGATAGAGAGGACGGTGAGGGTTTCGGTCTCAAGGCCCGAAGGATGACTGGCGACGAAGCTGCCGGCCAGGTTGACGACGGCTAGCTGTGTGCTGGCGGCGTAACTTCCTTCGGGGTTTTCCATGACGGCTTCGGGGTTGGCCATGGCCGACCCTGAAGCGGGCAGCAGGAAGACCTGCTGGACTGGAAGCACCTGATTGGGTCCGGTTGCGCTGGGGACGGGGTGGTTGGCGTCCGGCGTGGCATAGATTTCAAGCAGCTTGCCGAGGATGGCGCGGATGCGGGCGCCGTCTTCGGCGGGCAGCGGCAGGGAGTAGACCTGGTCGCGGAGGCCGTTGTCGTCGTCATTGGCTATGACGAGCGTGGCCTGGGCATTGGCGGCTACTGCGGGAGCCTTGGTGGGTGCGGCGTCGTGTCCCTGGATCATCTCCTGGTGAGCGCGCTCACGCATGTGCCACAACGTTGCGCCCATTCCTATAGAGGCGAGAACGAGGACGATGAGGAGGATGGTCTGGTAGCGGGGAATCAAGGCTGTGCGGCCTCCGTTTTCCCATCGGAAGTCTTCCACTGCAGGAGCGCGGCGGCGATGATCTGGGCGATACGGGACTGGTAGTCGGCGTTGCCGGGCTCAGAGACAATTTTGTGGCCGGTGTCGCGCTCGGGCGCGAGCTCAAGGACGACGGCTGGGCAGGTCATGCTGTCGATGCCGGGCAGGGTGGTGCGGCTGAGCGTGACGTTGATGTCGGCCTGGCTGAAGGCGGAGTTCAGCACTCCAGCGAGAGCGAGCGAGCGGGAGACTGCGAGGGACTGAGCGGTCTTCCAGGCGGTGAAGTGCGCTGCGGACTGGGCGGGCGTGAGCGATGAGGTGAAGATGTGTACGCCGTAACCGGATTCGGCGGCATGGAGGCTGATGCAGGCCTGGGCGTTGGCGCGGTTGGCTGTCTCAGCGCGCTCGATGGGCGAAAGGGTGCGATCCTGCTCGCGGGTGGTGATGACCTGCATGCCGCGCGCGGCAAGGAGCGAGCGCAGGCGAACGCTGAAGGCCAGGTCAACGGCCTTCTCATCCTGGCTGTCTATGAGCTTGCCGCCGAGATCATCTCCGCCGTGGGCTGCGTCAAGTACGACTACGAAGCGTGGAGGCGCGGGAACGGGCGCGACGGGAACGGAAGGCGCGGGTGACTGGACAGGAGCCGGGGCAGGAGACTGGACGGGAGGCTGCGAAGGGGATTGGGCGAGGAGCGAAGCGGTTGCGCAGAGAAACGCAAGAATGCCCAAGCGGCTGCGATATGGCTTGCGGTTGCGGCGCGCGCTGTGAAGGTGGGAGGTTGCCATCAGATACAAGGAAATTAAGAGGAAGCTCTACGCAGATTGGTAATTCAGATTTCAGGCTCGATTGTATCTCAGAGAAAATCAGATAACGTCTGGTGTTGTTCGAGCGTCCAACTTTAAGTAGTGTGCCTCGTGCTACTATCACGATCACGTCCCCGCGGCTGTTTCCCGGTTCAGCGGTATGAGAACAATAACAAGCTCGATTTCGACTTTCGGCCAGTGTCTCTCCTTGTCAAAGCTTCTCGTCTCCGGACGAGTGGGGAGAGTTGCTGCGCCGGTCTTGCTGGCTGCGTGCTGGCTTGCTGCCGCCGGTCCGGTTGCGATTTACGGGCAGGATGATCCTCTGAACAAAATTCATGTGACCCCTCCGCCGGCTTCAGCGCCCGCCAATGGTGCGCCTGCGGGGGCGGAAGCTCCTGCAGCCTCAGGCAAAGATGCGACCAAGGCGCGTCCGGGCGGGGTAATCCGGATGAATGTGAACCTGGTGCTGGTCCCTGTGACGGTGACGGACCCGATGAACCGGCTGGTGACGGGGCTGGAGAAGGACGACTTCAGGCTTTACGAGAACAATACCGAGCAGAAGATCAAGAATTTTGCCAGCGAGGACGCACCGGTTTCGATCGGCATTATCTTTGACCTTTCGGGATCAATGACATCGAAGCTGGTTCGGGCGCGGGAGTCGATTCTGCAGTTCATCAAGACGGCGAACCCGCAGGACGAGTTTTTTGTGATCGGGTTCAATGACCGGCCGGAGCTGATTGAGGACTTCACCAGTTCCGTGGAAGACATTGAGGCCCGGCTGGCGACGGTGAAAAGCGGGCACAGGACGGCGCTGCTGGATGCAATCTACTACGGTGTGGCCAAGATGAAGGACGCGCGGCAGGAGCGAAAGGCGCTGTTGGTGGTTTCCGATGGCGGCGACAACCGCTCGCGCTACACGGAAGGCGAAGTGAAGTCGCAGGTGCGCGAGTCTGATACGGAGATTTATTCGATCGGCATTTTTGATAACTATGCGGCCACGCCGGAAGAGCGCACGGGCCCGATTCTGCTGAACGAGCTGTGCGAGGAGACGGGTGGGAGAATGTTCCGCGTGGACGATCTCTCCGAGATGGGAGACATTGCGGAGAAGATCTCTACCGAGCTGCGAAACCAGTACGTGATTGGATATACGCCCAAGGATCTACAACATGACGGTAAGTGGCGTAAAGTGAAGGTGAAGCTGACTCCGCCGCAGGGGTTGCCACCTCTGACGGTCCACGCACGTACGGGCTACTATGCGCCATTGCAGTAGAGCAATATTTACAACCATTTTTCTTGCAGGCGCTGTGGTTTTCGCGGCGGCGCAGAACAATCCCGCATCTGGGCCTGCCCAGAGCCCGGGCCAGGCTCCGCCGGCGGCGGATCGCGATCCCGTGCGCTCGCCGGACGGCAATGCCGCACCGCCCCCCTCTGCCGCTGAAGTGGAAAAAAACGGCGGCGGCTTCATCATGCACACGGATGTGGAAGAGGTGGTGATGTACGCCACTGTGCTGAGAGGCAACCAGATGGTACAGGACCTGAAGAAAGAGGATTTTCAGGTTTTTGAGGACGGGGCCAAGCAGAACATTCTCAGCTTTCAGCACACGGACCTGCCGGTATCGATCGGGCTGGTGGTGGATAACTCCGGCTCGATGTCGAAGAAACGGCCCTCCGTGAACAAGAGCGCGCTGGATTTGATCCAGGCGTCCAATCCGGCAGACGAAGCATTTGTGGTGAATTTCTCGGATGAGGCGTATATCGATCAGGAGTTCACGTCGGACGTGAACAGGCTGCGCGATGGATTAGGGCATATCGAATCGCGCGGCGGAACGGCACTGTATGACGCGGTGGTGGCCTCGGCAGACAAGCTGGCGCAGGACGCGAAACGGCCCAAGCAGGTGCTGATCATCATTACGGACGGCGAGGATAATGCTTCCACGCTGAACCTGGAACAGACGATTCACCGCGTTCAGGAGCTGTCGGGGCCGGTGGTCTATACGATCGGACTGCTTTTTGGCGATGAGATGAGCCACGCGGAAGTGCGCCACGCCAAGCGAGCGCTGGAGATGCTTTCGGGCGAGACGGGCGGGATGGCGTTCTTTCCGAAGTCGATTGAGCAGATTGACCAGATTGCGGCGGAGGTGGCGCGGGATATTCGCAGCCAGTACACGATCGGGTATCACTCGACGAAACCGAGTACGCAGCAGGGCTTTCGGCGCGTGGATGTGACGGCCGCGGAGAAGGGTGAAGGTAAGCTGACGGTGCGGACGCGGACGGGGTACTTCCCGATGGTGAAGCCGGCGAAGAAGGCGGCGCAGGCGGGGAACTAGAGCGCGATACTTTTGCCAGTTGCTTCAGCAGCATTGAATGGCATATATCGCAATTTAAGGCTACATTCCCACCATTAGCTGCTGAGTCAGAGTCTGTTTCTTTTGAGCGCGATAGACTGAAAGTGACAACCTTACTGGAGCCATACTTTTTCATGTCTGAATACAAGTACTCGACTCTTGCAGTGCATGCGGGACAGCATCCGGACCCGCTGACAGGCGCAATCAATGTGCCACTTTATCTCTCCTCCACGTTTGAGCTGACCGGCATCGGTACGGATCGCGGGTGGGATTACTCGCGAGCTGGAAACCCGACGCGCGACCGGCTGGAGTTTGCACTGGCCAAGCTCGAGGGCGGCTATAGCGGCCATGCCTTTACGAGTGGCATGGCGGCGATTGCCGCGATGGTGGCGATGCTGAAGACGGGTGACCATCTGCTCTGCGCGCTCGACGTGTATGGCGGCACGGTGCGGCTTTTCAATGAGATTATTGTGCTCTACGGGATCGAGATCGAATATGTGGATATGTCGGATCTCGCGCTGGTGGAGAAGGCGATCCGGCCGAATACAAAGCTGATTTATCTTGAGTCTCCGAGCAATCCGCGGATGGTGCTGACGGATATTGCGGCGGTTGCCAAGATCGCGCACGCGCATGGTGTCGAGGTGGGCGTAGACAACACGTTTATGTCGCCTTGCCTGCAGAACCCGATCGCGCTGGGTGCGGATATTGTGATGCACTCGACGACGAAGTATCTGAATGGGCACTCGGATGGCATCGGCGGGGCGTTGATTGGTTCGACACCGGAACATAAGGAGCGCTTTCTGCTGGTACAGAAGGCGGCGGGCGGCGTGATGTCGCCGTTTGAGTGCTTCCTGGTGCTGCGCGGCATCAAGACCATGCCGCTGCGGATCAAGCAGCATGAGGAGAACGGGCGCGCAGTTGCGGAGTATCTGTCAACGCATCCCAAGGTGCAGAAGTTGAATTATCCGGGACTGAAGACGCATCCGCAGCATGAGCTGGCGGTGCGGCAGCAGAAGGGCTTCGGCTCGATGCTGAGCATGGAACTGGGCACGCGCGATAACTGCGCGAAGTTTCTTGCGGCGCTGAAGATCTTTCTGAATGCGGAGTCGCTGGGCGGAGTTGAGTCGCTGGCTTCGCATTCGGCTACTACGACGCATGCTACGGTGTCGGCGGCAGATCGCGAGGCTATGGGCATTACCGAGGGAATGATCCGGCTGTCCATGGGTATTGAGGATAAGGAAGACTTGATTGCTGATCTGGAGCAGGCGCTGGCTAGCTTCTAAGAACAATTTACGAAGAGCGAATTAGGGGAGATTAGTCTTCCCCTAATTTTGCGTCTTCATGCACTTCGTAGAGCTGCTTTGCAAGCATTGAGCTCAATAGTTCCTTCATCGCGGATAGGTCTATTTTGCCTTCTTTGTAAGCGATGTCTGCGGCCTCTAAGGCTTTGTAATAAGGCGTTCTGTTTTCCGCAATCTGAGCTGGGATAGTTTTCTTGCCAGGCAAAATATAACCCAGCTTGACGCATAAGACCATATAGGCGACGGCACGCGATGTTCTTCCGTTCCCATCTGCAAATGGATGAATCCAATTCAGCCGCCACATGACATAGGAGGCTAAGTGAAGAGGGCTCTTTTCACTCCATTCTTCATTGACATAGTCGCATAGCTCTTCGATCTTTTCAGGTACTTCAAAAGCTCCGGGCGGAGTATGCCGGCTGCCGCCAATTTTAATTTCCGATGGGCGCCAGTTTCCTGCATAGTTCGAAATGCCAGCTAAGGCTTCACGATGGAGTTGCAGAAGGTGAGATGGACGTAATTTGAAGGGTTGCCGTTCAGGATCGAGGAAGGTCTCGACCATTTTGATCACAGTATCGAATTGTTTTAGCCCGTTGAGCGCTTCCTGCCGGGCGCGCTCTTCAGGGTCGCTGATAATTTCAGGATCGAATGCGTGACTGTGGCGGGTGGCGTCTGGCATTACTGGCTCGGGGACTCCAGTTTTAACGCCTCAGCTTGCTCGTCGATCATTTCTCGGGTAATGAGATTGTTTTCAATACGTGTGTTTCCATACGCAAAGCTGCGCCTTTGCTCCTCGCGCTCTTCTTCGGAGAATGGAGCATGCCTTGCCGTTTCGATTAATTCCTGCAAGTAGTCGGTCATATTCATTCACTCCAAACTCATCTGTACTTTATATCGCACCTTGTCACGTTTTGATTAGGGCGCGCGGGTTGTACCTGAAATAGCAACCCGCGCAAGAAATGAACCCATTTATTTTCTAGGCGATAAGCTTTAGTGTCCCATGCTGACTTCGCCGCCTTTTTTCGGACGCTTCATCAGGAAGGGCAGCGGGACCATGATGAAGAGCAGGAAGACCATGATCCAGGTGACGTCTACGTAGGCGAGCAGGCGGGCCTGCACCTGCGCTATGCCGTAGATCTGCGCGCCGGCGTGCTGCGCGGCGTCGGCTGCGTGCTGGCCGCGCTGCATCCACGCGCCGGTGAGTGCGTTGCGCATCTGCTCAAAGGCGGGATTGCCGGGCGCGGCGTGCTGGTTGAGCATGGCGAGATGGCGCTGGGTGCTGCGTGCCAGAAATGTGGTGACGAAACTGATGCCGACTGAGCCGCCGAGATTACGCGAGAGCGCGGAGAGGCCGCTGATCTCGTTGTTCTTGTGCTGCGGAATGTCGGCGTAGTTGAGCGTGTTGATAGGAATGAAGAGGAACGGCAGGCCGAGGGCGATGCCGGCGCGCCAGCTTACGGCCATAAAGAAGCTGACGTTGAGCGAAAGCTCGGTCATGCGCATCATGCCCAGGCTGGTAAGAAAGAAGCCGATGGCGACGAGCCAGCGAGGATCGAATTTGGGCGCAAAACGGCCCGCGATGGGAAAGAGAACGATGAGGACGATAGCGCCGCTGGAGACTGCCATACCCGCTTGCCGGGCGGTGTAGCCCATGATTTCCTGCAGAAACTGCGGAATGAGCACAGTACTGGAATAGAGAGCCACGCCGACCATGAAGAGGACGAACTGGCTCATGGCGGTATTTCGTCGGGCGAATAATCGCAGGTCGAGGATGGGGTGCTTGATGACCAACTCGCGCCAGATGAAGAGTACGAGGCCGGCGGCGGCGAGGACGGCGCAGGTGACAATGAGGCTGGAGGAGAACCAGTCGTCCTCCTGGCCTTTGTCTAGGAGGATCTGTAGCGCGCCGATGGCGACGACGAGCAGGCCGAGGCCCCAGTAATCCACGCCTTCCTTGCGCTTGCGGCTTTCGGCCAGGTACGGCGGGTCTTCGACGAGGCGGTTGGAGAAATAGAGCGAGATGATGCCGACCGGGATGTTGAGGAAGAAGATCCAGCGCCACGAGTAGTTGTCGATGATCCAGCCGCCGACAGTGGGGCCGATGGCGGGCGCCATGACGACGGCCATGCCATACATGGCGAAGGCCATGGACCGCTTCTCGGGTGGAAAGGTGTCGGCGAGGATGGCCTGCTCGCTGGGCTGCAGGCCGCCGCCGGCTGCGCCCTGCAGTACGCGGCAGAGGACGAGGATGCCGAGGGAGGGGGCAATCCCGCAGAGGAAGGAGCAGATGGTGAAGGCCAGGACGCAGCTCATGTAATAGCGTTTGCGTCCGATGCGGTTGGCGATCCAGCCCGAAATGGGCAGCACCATGGCGTTGGCGACAAGGTAGCTGGTGAGCACCCAGGTGGCTTCGTCCTGGCTGGCGGAAAGAGTGCCGGCGATGTGACCCATGGCCACATTGGCGATGGAGCTGTCGAGAGCCTCCATGAAGGTGGCCAGCGTGACAGTAAAAGCGATGGCCCACGGGTTGGCGCGGGGGCGCCAGACTTCGTGGAACGAGAGGGCGGGTGCTGTCGCCGTGGCGGCCAAAAACTACTCCTGAATGCGTGCGGTTCCGTACCAGAATACCGGATGAATCGGTGTCAGCGGGCTCAGGAAAGCTGGCGGGCAGCGGCGTCAGCATGGACTATAGCTATGATTGGTAATTCTGTATCGAAAAGGATGTTGCATGAATCGAACGGTAGCCATTCTGGTGCTCATTGTTGCGGCCTCACTGGAGGCAGGCGGCGACGCTTTGATGCGGATCGGGCTTCACTCAAACGTCCTCTGGAGCCGGCTGGCGTTCTTCGCGGTGGCGGCAGTTGCCCTCTTTGCATACGGCTGGACGGTGAACGCTCCGCCATGGGATTTCGGAAGATTGCTGGGGCTGTACGTCGTCTTTTTCTTCCTGATTTCACAAATCACTGCCTGGCTGGTATTTAAGCAAGCGCCATCGACGATGGTTCTCATTGGGGGCGGCCTCATCCTCGCGGGCGGAATCGTGATCTCACTGGCGAAGGTATAGCAGATGCAGGATGTGTCATTCTGGTGAGTTATGGCGGCTAAATCGTTACTGGTGCTTGGGATTGACACCTGCGGACCTACGGGGTCTGTGGCGCTGGGGCGGCTCTCTGCAACCCCCGGCTTAGAAGGCCGGTGCTCTAACGGGTCTTCAATTGAAATTTTGGGGCAGACCGAACTGGATGGGCGCAGGTACTCGGAAAAGCTGGTGACCGTGGTGGGAGATCTGCTCAGAAGCCACGGAGTGAAACTGCGGGGTGTGGGCTGCATTGTGGCGGTGAACGGGCCGGGGAGCTTTACCGGCGTTCGGGTGGGGCTGAGCACTGTGAAGGGTTTTGCGATGGGCGCGGGGATGCCCGTGGTGACGATCTCACGGCTTGCGGTGCTGACGGCTAAGGCCGGGGTGAATGCCGCGGCGCTGGATGCGCATCGCGGCGAGGTCTTTCTACGGGTTGTGGGCGGGGAGCTTCTGGCCGGGGTGGACGAACTGGCGGAGATTGCCGCACCGGAGCGGATGGCAGTGTGCGATGAGGCTGCCGCAAAGGTGCTGCGCGCGGCCTGGCCTGAGACGGAGCTGGTCGAGGTGGCAGCGCCGACGGCAGCAGACGCGTTGGAGCACGCTGCTTCGCGTGTGCTGGCGGGGGACTTTGTGGAACTGGCGTTGCTGGATGGGAATTATCTGCGACGGTCGGATGCGGAGATTCATTTTGGAGCATCGGCGTGAGCACGGAAGTGCGGGTGCGCGTGATGGACGCGGCAGATGTAGACGCGGTGACGGCTTTGGCTGCCAAACTACCTATGGCGCCACAGTGGCAGTTGGATGCGTATCTGGCGGCACTCGACCCGCAAACCAGCCCTGTGCGGATTGCGCTGGTTGCGGAGACTGCGCCGAGGGTGCTGATCGGATTTACGGTAGCCTCTGTCATTCCGCCCGAGGCGGAGTTGGAGTCGATTGCCGTGGTGTGGGAGTTTCAACGGAGAGGTGTGGCATGGCGGCTCTTTGAGGCTCTGACCGATAAACTGGCTGCCGCAGGCGTGACGAAAGTACTGCTCGAGGTTCGTGCTTCCAACGCAGCGGCGCTGAGCTTGTACCGGGTTCTGGGATTTGCCGAAACCGGGCGGCGGCCGGGCTACTACGTTCATCCGCCAGAAGATGCGGTGCAGATGCAGCGGGGAATTCAATAATTTGTTGGTGATACCGGTCACAGCACTGTTGTTTCCAATCAAAAATCCACAGGAATTGAGTATCTTTCCTTCGTTTCCCCTTGTAGGGAGTGGGCTGGCGGAGCTATATGTAATACGTCTGTAACCTGAGGAGGTGCCTATGGATGAAATTCAGGATTCGCTGAGCGAAGAATTGAACCGCCTGCACTCCGAACACCACCGCTACGCTCAGCGATTGGATGAGCTGATTCAGAAGCCATATCTTTCCGATGATGAGCAACTGGAAGAGATACGACTGAAGAAGCTGAAACTCCATGCAAAAGATCTGATTTATGCCATCGAACGACGGGTTTCGCTGGCTGTGGTCTAAAAAGGTGGATTAAATTCAGGCGGACCGGTGCGGTGCTGGTTGCACGGCAGCCCCAAGCTCTAGGTGTATCTGGCAGCGCGCAGCGAAAGCGATTGAACCGTATAATCGTTGAGACAGATGGTTCGCGACGGTTACATTTACGGTTTTAGTCTTCTGCTGGTAGCTGCGGTACTGGTGTGGCTTACGGGCGTGTGGACCTGGAGCATCGCGCCAGTCTTACTGGCTGCGTTTTTCCTGTGGTTCTTCCGGAATCCCAATCGATTGATTCCCGCGGGGGATGGGCTTATTGTCTCCCCCGGCGACGGGCTGGTGACGGAGACGGTTCGCATCCAGACGCCTGAGGGCGAACGGCAGCGGATCAGCATTTTCCTGAGCGTCTTTGATGTGCATGTGAATCGTTCGCCGATCTCCGGTGTGCTGAGCACGGTGCGCTACCAGAAGGGCAAGTATCTGAACGCCATGAACCCCGCCAGTGCCGAAAGCAATGAGCAGAATATTGTGACGGTGCGCGGCGAGGGCATGGAAGTAACCTTCAAGCAGATTGCCGGGCTACTGGCCCGGCGAATTGTCTTTAACTACAAGCAGGGCGACCTGGTGGAGCGCGGTCAACTGGTGGGGCTGATCAAGTTCGGCTCCCGCGTGGATGTGGTGGTGCCTGCCGAGGCCGAACTGCAGGTAAAGGTGGGCCAGCGCGTGAAGGGTGGCTCGAGTGTGCTGGCGATGATGGGCGAGGGAGCTCTTGTCTCCCGGATTGAAACCGACCTGAGCCGGCAGATGCGCGCAAAGCTGGGCGAGATTGCGGGTGAGGCTGCGGGGCAGGAGGCAGGGATCTGATGCCGAACCGCGACCAGACAGCGGCACGGGCACACGCTCAGGCACAGCTGCGGCGCGGCATGTATCTGCTGCCATCGCTGTTTACGGTAGGCAATATCGCCGCCGGCTATTATGCCATCCTGGAAATGCTTTCCGCGCTTGTGAGCAGCGGCGAGGCACACACACGCCTGGATCACGCAGCGATCGCGATCCTCTTTGCGATTCCCTTTGACGCGCTGGACGGCCGTATTGCGCGCATGACGAATACGACGAGCGAGTTCGGCAAAGAGCTGGATTCGCTGGCGGACGCGATTACCTTTGGTGTGGCTCCAAGTTTGCTGGCGTATGTCTGGGGCGTGCATTTTCTCCCGGAGACGATTCGGCCGACATGGTGGCCGGATTTGCGGCAGGACCTGGTCTGGGCGGGCGGATTCATCTGCTTTGTGTACCTGATTGGCGGCGTCTCAAGGCTGGCACGGTTCAATATCAGCCCAGACGCGCAGCCGAGAAATCCGGGCAGGCCGGGGCGGAAATATTTTGTCGGCATGCCGATCCCGGCGGCGGCGCTGGTTGTGGCGAGTACAGTGCATTTCTTTGGCGCGTATCCCAACCAGGCATGGTGGGTAGCGCTGGTGTGGATGGCTGTGGTGGGCGCGTGCGGCTTCCTGATGGTGAGCACGTGGCGCTTCTGGTCGGCCAAGGAGATCAACTTCGGGCGCAGCCATCCGTTCCAGATTCTGCTGGTGCTGGCGATTGTGCTGTTCCTGATTTTGCGGTTCTCGCAGGGTGTGCTGTTCAGCGCGGCGCTGCTCTACCTGTTCTCCGGGCTGTGGGCGCGCGCGGCATACTCATGGAGCTGGAGGAGACGGAAACGGCTGGATGCGGCATCGGCCAAAGCGGCTAATCCGCGGCCCGGGCCGGAGCCTGACTCGCTGACCGACTCTCTGCGGCCATAACTTTTCTCTTTCCTTTGTGCCGCGTTCCATCGATTATCGAAAAACGGAAATTCACGCATCAAAAAATCAAAGCAAAATTCAGAACGAAGGACGACACGTGTACAAGATTGCGATTGCCGGCGCTTCCACGCTGCTGGGTAAGGAACTGAAGGAAGTGCTCTCTGAGTCGCCGCTGGCGACGGCGAACTTTATCCTGCTGGATGACGAGCAGGGCCAGGGGCAACTGGACCAGGTAGGCGACGAGGTGACCTTTATTCAGGCCTTCGAGCCGGATTCCTTTGATAAGGCGGACTTCACGTTTTTCTGCGGATCGGAGTTGCTGACACGGCACTATTGGCAGAACGCGCTGCGGGCCGGGTCGATGGTGCTGGACCTTTCAGGCGCACTTGAGGGCGAAGCAGGAGTGCTGGTGCGCGCGGCGTGGCTGGGCGGCGGAGCCGGTCCTGCTGATCTGTTGACGCAAGCCGTGATTCCAGCGCATCCGGCGGCGCTGGCGCTGGGTCTGCTGCTGGGTCGCATCGGGCAGGCTGCGCCGGTGCGGAGCGCGGCGGCGACTCTGCTGGCACCGGCTAGCGAGTTTGGCCGCGGGGCGATGGATGAACTGCATCAGCAGACAGTGAATCTGCTCAGTTTTCAGGGGATGCCGCGGGCCATTTATGATGCGCAGGCGGCCTACAACCTGCTATGTGGAATGGGTGAGAACTCGCAGATAAACCTACAAAAGCTGGAGGAACGGGTTCGGCGGGATTACGCGGTTCTGGGCGGGGGACGTTGGCCGGCCCTGGCTCTGCAGGCGATTGCCGCGCCGACCTTTCACGGCCATGCATTCTCAATTTCTGTCGAACTGGAAAGGCCGGTGGCAATTTCGACGATCGAAGAGGCGTTGAGCGGAGACCATGTCGACCTGGTTCTGGAAGACACGGATTCGCCGTCCAACCTGGCCGCTACGGGGCAAAATGACGTTCTGGTGCGTCTGCGGCCGGTGGCGGAAGGGCGGAATCCGTCGCAGGCGACGCGATTCTGGCTGTGGGCGGCGTCGGACAATCTGAGGTTGAGTGCGCAAAATGCTGTGGATTGTGCGCTGGATTTACGGCGGTTGAGACCGCAGGGGCTTGTGCAGTAAGGGTTAGTTTGGGATTTTACCGGGGAGTTTCTTATGCAGACGCCTTTGCATTGAACTTGTCGATGCAATCTTCTGATTATGTTCTGGTGACTGCGGACTATGGCTTCAAGGCCGTCGAAGATCTGGCTAAGATTGAATTCTTGCCTGCAAAATAATGCGGGTTAGGAAGCGAGCCGTGCCCACGTCTGCTCGATGAAACTGTCTGTCATGCCGGCGATGTAGTCGGTGACGGTGCGCGCCAGGCCCTCTGTGGGAACCTGCTCGCGATGGTCTTCCGGGAGCAGATCTGGATTCGTCACAAAGCGAGTGAAGAGCCCACCGACAACTTCGGCGGCTTCGGCGTGGATCAGCTCCATGTCCGGCGAGTTGTATAGGTTGGCGTAGAGGAAGCGTTTTGCGGTCATGCGCTCGGCTTCCATTGGCGGGCTGAACAAGGCGACGCGCGGACCATGGCGGAGTTCGCCAAGGCTGTCGATGACACCGGCTTCGACGCGACGGGGAATATCTTTGAGCAGATCAGTGACGAGTGCGTTCACCATGCGGCGCGTGGCCTCGCCGGCAAGCACGCGGGGCGGGGCATTGGGGAACTTCTGCTGCGCTTCGGAGTGGAACTCGCGGAAGAGCGGCACGCTTGCGTGAACGGCGTCGATTTCAAGGATGCCGGAGTCGATGCCGTCTTCGATATCGGCGGTGAGGTAGGCGATCTCGTCGGCCAGATCGATGAGTTGGGCTTCGAGTGGCGGACGTAAACCAAGAAAATACTCGGCGAGCTCCGGATGGTCGCTGTCCGAGTAGTCGCGCGAGTGCTTGATGATGCCCTCGCGCACACCGAGCGTAAGATTGAGGCCGCGAAATGCCGGATAGCGCTCCTCAAACCACGTAACGATGCGGAGTGCGTGCAGGTTGTGATCGAAGCTCAGACCGAAGGGCTTAAGCGCATGATCAAGTGCCTTTTCACCGGCATGGCCAAAGGGTGGGTGGCCGATGTCATGCACGAGAGCCAAGGTCTCGGTTAGCTCAATATTGAGGCGGAGCGATGTGGCAAGGGTGCGGGCGATTTGGGCGACTTCAAGGGTGTGAGTGAGGCGGCTGCGAAAGTGATCGCCGGGCTTGCTGCCGGGAGCCTGTGTAAATACCTGTGTCTTGCCGGCAAGGCGGCGGAAGGCGCGAGCATGGACGACGCGTGCGCCGTCGCGGGCAAAGGGAGAGCGATAGGCGTGTGGAGGCTCAGCGTGCGTGCGTTGTGTGAGTTCGCCGCCGGGCGGAACGGCGAGAGAGGCCAGGCTGAATGTTTCGCTCATAACTCAGGTTCTAAGGTACAGGGGATAGGTTACAAAAATGAATTGGCCCGCGTCTTCGGTAGAAAACGCGGGCCTGATGTTTGGGTCGAATGGAATTTGATTACGGTTTGTCGGTGCCCGCGGAGTTGTCCTGTTTGGCCAGCTTCACGTGCGCGCCATCAAGCTTCTTCTGCACTTTGGCCACGTCGCCGGGCTCAATGTCCACGGCAGAGGACTTGGCGTAACCGGCGATGGAAAGTTCCCACTGCGCGGCTGCCAGGCGGATGCGTCCCGTCTTCTCATAGAGATCGCCGAGGTGGTCATGTACTGTGGGATCGCTCTGCGAGCGATCGACAGCCTGACGCAGCTTTTCTTCAGACAGCTCGTACTCGCCGAGCTTGAAGTAAGTCCAGCCGAGTGAATCGAGGAACGCACCATTCGTGGGATCGAGCTCCACGGCCTTGCGGATGTACTTGACAGCCTCTGGCAACCGGACGCCTTTATCGGCCAGCATGTAGCCAAGATAGTTGAGCGTCAGGGCATTGTTGGGGTCAAGATCGAGAGCCTGCTTAAAAAATGCCTCGGCCTGCTCCATATGCTTCTGCCGGTCGGCCAGTTCGCCCTTGAGGAAGAGCACGTTGATGCGCTCCTCTTTTTTGGTGGCCAGCGCGTCGGCTTTGTCCACGGTCTCTTCAGCATCTTTCCAGCGCTTGAGGCGGATGTTGATCTGCGTGATCTCAAGCCATACGCCACGGTCGTCCGGAGAATTATTCAGCAGGCTTTTTGCCGTGGTAATGGCTTCGTCGCCCTTATTCGCATCGACCAGCACATCCGCCAACGCCAGCTTCAGTTCGCGGTTCTTAGGATTGGCGGCGACCGCTGCGCGCGCGGCATCCACGGCTTTGTCGTAGACACGAGATTCGCGGTAGGCGTCAATCTGGCCCTGGTAGCCGCGGACGGCGTTATCGCCACCAAGATCGATCATCTTCTGGTATGTAGCTGCGGCCTGATCTACCTTGCCCTGCTCGTGGTAAACAGAGGCCAGGCGGTCCAGGAAGATGCTGCGATTGTTCTTCTCGCTGTCGGTGTAGGCACCGTTGGCGTGGGAAAGAGCGGGTTGTTCCAGCATCTTCTCGAAGGTGCCGGCGGCCTCGTCATAGCGGCCCAGCACATCCAGAAGCAGGCCTTCGTTGTAGCCGGCTTCGAGGTTGTCCGGTTGCTTCTTTCGGGCCTTGCGAGCGGCAGCCAGAGCATCCTCATACTTGCCTTGACGACGTTCGATGTCGGCGATGCGAACGAGCGAGTCGGCATCATCCGGATTGGCGTCGGCCAGATCCTTGTACTGCTTGAGCGCGTCATCGAGCTGATTGTCGTTGAGCAACGCCTGGCCCAGCGCGTTCAGCGTCTGCTGATCGCCGGGCTGCATGTCATTGGCGCGCTTGTAGGCGGCAATCGCGTCCTTGGGGCGCTTCAGCTGATCATAGGTAGCGCCGAGGGTGAACTCCATGCGTGGAGTACGGTCGGCTTCCGGAACTGACTCGATGATTTTTGCGGTCTGCGCGAGGTTGTTATTTTCGGCGTAGACCCGCGCGAGATTCAGGATGACTTCTTCGGATTCCGGCTCAATGGAGCGCGCGGTCTGGAACTGCTGCTCAGCCTTGGCCTGCTGATGCTTCATCAGGTAGAGCTGTCCGAGGACCATGCGCTGTTCCACGCTGCGCGGCTGCAACTCGACGAGCTTTTCATAGGTAGCGATGGCCTGATCAGCCGAACTGTTGTTGGGCTGCGCCTGCGCTGTGGAACCTGTGTTCTGGTCCTCGCTCAGCTGGCGCAGATAGATGCGCCCCAACAGCTTTAACGCATCGATATTATTAGCGTCTGTCTTCAGGACCTGACGCGCGGTGGTCTCGGCATCATGCGTGCGGCCCGTGCGGAAGTAGAGATCAGCCAAGCCGTTGTAAAGCTGCGGCGAAGATGGATCAGAGTTGATGGCTGCCTTGTACTCCTCGACTGCATGCTGCACATACTCGGGCCGGCCAGTGTTCATGGCCTCATCCTCGTACATGCCGGCCATGGCGGCGTGGAAGTACGCCTGCGAGCGAGCATCCGCATGCGGGTCTGGCAGAGCGTTGGGCTGGCTGGGAGCCTGAGCGGCTGGAGGAGCAGGTGCCTGAGCTGGAGCTGGTGCCTGGGCGAACATTGCGGCGGGGACTGACACGAATAGCGCCAGCCCGAGGAGCGGCAAACGATGCTGAGAATTCATCATCATGTAAGGGAAATCCAAACTCTTTGCGCCATCTCCAGGGTGAATTTCACTCCAAAAACCATGCGCGCCAGAGTAGGCGGGCTCCTACTTCTTATCAGACGATTGTACGCGGGATTAGACGCAGGCGCACGTCCCGGCAGATGGAATTTCCTCTGTCCATCTGCCCTGAAAGCTGTAAGCCGCTCGTAATCAATGCCGGAAGTGGCGGATTCCTGTAAAGACCATTGCGATGCCAAGCCGATCGGCTGCCGCGATGACATCGGCGTCCTTCACCGAGCCGCCGGGCTGAATTACCGCTGTTGCGCCAGCTTCGACGACTGTTTCCAAACCATCCGGGAAGGGAAAGAAGGCATCCGAGGCCGCGACTGTGCCTTTGAGCGGCAGCACGGCTTTCATGGCACCGAACTTGGCAGCGTCCACACGGGACATTTGCCCTGCACCGACGCCGACGGTCTGGCCGTCACGGGCGTAGACGATGGCGTTCGATTTGACGTGCTTGCAAACGCGCCATGCGAAGAGCAGCGCGCTGAACTCCTCAGGCGTGGGCGGGCGTTTGGTGACGACGTTCAGCTCCGATTGCGTGATGCGATCGGTGTCGGCGTCCTGCAACAGAAGACCGCCAGAGACATTTTTCACGACGGGGCGTGCCGGGGCGGATTGGATTTCGACCAGACGAAGATTCTTCTTGGCGGCAAAACGCTCTTTTGCTTCCTCGGTAAAGCCGGGAGCTGCGATGGCTTCGACGAAGAGCTTGGCGATCTCTTCGGCAGCTGCGCCGTCCACGGTGCGATTGATGCCGATGACTCCGCCGAATGCTGAGACCGGGTCGGCAGAGAGAGCCTTCTGGTAAGCCTCCAGCACTGTTGCGCCGGTGGCTGCGCCGCAGGGATTGGTGTGCTTGATAATCGCCACGGCGGGCGGATCGTTTGGCTCCGGGCTGAGTTCCAGCGCCAGCTCCCAGCAGGCGTCGAGGTCGACGAGATTGTTGTAGCTCAGTTCCTTGCCCTGCAATTGCTTTGCGCCGGCCACGCCAAGGCCTGATCCATCTGCGTAAAGTGCGGCGCGCTGGTGTGGGTTTTCGCCGTAACGGAGCGATTGCGCGAGCGGGTAATTGATACGGAGCGTCGTTGGTAAGGCGCCTACATCGGGAGCAGCCGCTTTTGCCGGCTCCGGCGATTCGGCAATTCGGTCCAGTGTGTTCGCAATTGCGGTATCGTAGGCCGCCGTAGTGGCGAAGGCCTGTTTGGCAAGCTTCCAGCGTGTTTCACGAGTTAGCGCACCGTTGTTGGTCTTCAGCTCCTCGGTCAGATCGGCATAATCCGTCACGCGCGTCACAATCGCTACATCTTCGAAGTTCTTTGCCGCGGAGCGCACCATGGATGGGCCGCCGATATCGATGTTTTCAATGAGGTGGCCGAAGGCGACGCCGGGCTGCGCGGCGGTCTTCTCGAAGGCGTAGAGATTTACCACCACCATGTCGATTGGCGCAATGCCATGTGCAGTCACGGCGGCTTCATGCTCGGCATTGCCGCGGATGTAAAGCAGGCCGCCGTGCACCTTGGGATGCAGCGTCTTGACGCGGCCATCGAGCATCTCCGGAAAGCCGGTAAGGTCGCTGATGTCCTTGACATCGAGGCCGGCTTCGCGCAGTGTGCGCGCCGTGCCGCCGGTCGAAATCAACTCTACGCCGTGGCCGGCAAGCGCCCGGGCAAACTCCACAAGTCCCGACTTGTCTGTAACGCTCAACAAAGCACGCTGAATCTTTTTTGCGCTCAAAACTTACTCCTTTTTGCAGTCCTGCATCTTGCGAGGCCAACTGTTCAGAGTACAGCAGGCGCATCGGTTAAAGTGGAGCTATGGGAAGCAATCCCCCATCGTTTCATCCCCAGGGGCCGGGTTATGAAGAACCTGGTTACTCGCCGGAGATTCTTCCGCCGGGGGGCGCGGTTCCGCCGCCGCAGCGCCCGCGTCGCGGATGGTGGGCTGCAGCGCCTGCAACGTATGTTCTCATCGGGATCAATGTCGCAGTTTTCGTTTTGATGACGCTGCGCGGCGTGAGCCCATTTAGTCCGACTTCCGATCAGCTCTTGGGCTGGGGCGCCGATCATGCGCAGGCGGTGCTGATAGACGGCGAGTGGTGGCGCCTCTTCACCGCCATGTTTGTGCACGTGGGCATTGTGCATCTGGGCATGAATATGTGGTGCTTGTGGAACCTGGGCCTGCTGGCCGAGCCGCTGATGGGTTCCTTCGGCGTTATCGCGGTGTATGTGCTCACCGGTGCGGCGGGAAACATGCTTTCCATTGCTCATAATTTTATTCAGCACATGCATGACGCGGGAGACCCGGCCTATCCTGTCGGCGCGGGTGCATCCGGAGCGGTCTTTGGCATTGCCGGAGCGCTGATTGTGCTGCTCAAGAGCTCGCGACTTCCTGTGCCTGCAGACGAGCTCAAAAAGCTGCGCCGCTCGGTGATCACATTTGCGGCGATCAACCTGGTGATTCCCTTTGCGGTGAATTTCGGTGCAGATGCCTTACACGCCGGCCTGCAGATTGACTATATGGCGCACATTGGCGGCTGTGCCTGCGGGCTGCTCTTTGCAGCGCCCATGGTGCCTCGCATCGGCTCGCCGCGCAATGTTTTTTCAGTGCGTCTGCGCACGGCAATCGGAATTGTGCTTGGGGTGCTCGTGCTGTTTGCGTTCTTCCTGGCGCAGTTGCCGCGCGGATGAGCCGCGCGAGTTAGCGCGAGGCCGTCGCTGAGAACTTTCGCACCATGGTCAGCAGTATCTCTCGATCCGGCTTGTTAAGGCTGCTCGAATAGCGCCGCACCTGGGTCAGGAACTTGAGCTCCTCGTCGGAGAGCCGGGGCGCATTCAACTGCTTGTTCAGCGAGTCCTCCGCAAAAAACTGTGCGATCGGAAGATCGAGAGCGGAGGCGATCTTCGAGAGCGTGTCGAGGGAAGGAACGGTGTGGCCGTTCTCCACGCGCGAGAGATAGCACCGCAACAGTCCCGTCTTTTTCTCAATGTCTCCCTGCGAAAGACCCTTTTGCAGGCGATGCGCGCGAATCGTGGTGCCAATCTGCATAGCCATTTCATTCTCCCCGTTTCAGTTTGACCGATCGCGTATCTCTGCGCGGTAGTTACTTAAAGGTAAACATGCTATCGGCAGGATTGCAACCCTCGGAGCGCTTATGGAAGCGCTTTGACGATACTAGTTTGGTGCAGTGTTCTGTTTTGGTGCGGTTGTTAGCGTTGCAAATTCGCAGCAAAGAACCTGTCGATACGCCACAGCGCATCCTTTGCGTCTTCCGGACGGTAGCCCGTCTTGTTGCCGGGGTTTTCGAAGGCGTGGCCTGCGTCGGGATAGATCTTTGCATCCACGGGTTTGCCCAGCGATTTCATGCTTGTTGCGAAGGCTTGCACGGATTCGGGGGAGATTCCGCGATCCTGCCCGCCAAAGTTACCCATCACGGCAGCATTGATCTTTGCCAGGGCATCTTTGTCGGTGGGCAGCGCGCCGTAATTGATGGCCACAGCTCGCAGTGAGGGCTCGGCAATGGCAAGCTGTGCGGCGTATCCGCCGCCCATGCACCAGCCCACGGCACCAATGCGGTCGTGCTTCACATCTTTGCGCGCGGAGAGGAAGGTATACCCAGCGGCGAGATCGCGCACGCCCTGATCCTGTGGTAGACCGCGCATGAGCTCATGCGCCATATCTGGCGTGTCCGCTATTTTGCCGCGGTAGAGATCGACGGCCAGAGCCACGTAGCCCTTTGAGGAGAATCCCGCAGCCTCCTGCTTGATCCAGTCATTTACGCCCCAGTATTCCTGAATGACAATGACGGCAGGATGCGGGCCGGAGCCCTGCGGGAGATAGAGGAAGCCGTTCGCAGTTTCGCCGCCACTGGGAAAGGTGACAGCCTGCTGCGCGAATGCATTTATGCCTGCGACAAGAATCCATATAGTGAAGGCGAGAAGCAGCAGCCGTTGGGCTTTCATGGTTTCTCCAGTTCCTGAGCGTTATACCGGCAAATGGCGTGCAGCGTCAAAGAAGTTTTTCGAGATACTCAATTCCTGCAATCGGGCTGTCATTGTATTGTGGGCAGGGCGTAAAGCCCATGACGAGATACAGCCTGTGGGCATCAGCCATAGCGGCGGGAACGGTGTCGAGGTATACGGCGCGACGTTTTGCATGTGCTGCGCGGTCGAGCACAGCCTGCGTAAGCGTACGCCCCAGACCGAGACCCCGTGCTTCAGGCCGCACCCAGAGACGCTTCATCTCCCATGGGCAAGGGATTGCATTGGAAGAGATGTCGCGCCAGCAGACAAAGCCTGCGGCCACACCATCGGCCCGGGCTATCAGGCAGCCTCCGCCGCGTTCTGTGTAGTTGAGCGGAATCCGCGCGGCCTCCTGCTCAAGTGAGCCAAAACAAAAGCCCGCTACCTGGTCGGTGGCAAGGATGAACTGTCCATATTCGAGCAGCAGAGCACGTGCTTCTGCGAGCGTACCAGCAGATGAGTCTGCGGCAACTTCCTCCAGAGAAACCGTGCGGCGCGGAGCTGCGGTTTGCTGCATGATAAAAGTGTACGTCGGCATGTGGCCGGGCCCAAGGTAAACCTTAGAGCCAAGTACAGCGTCTCTTTGAATACGAGATATAAAAAGTTCTAGAGAAAATCTGAAAGATACCTGGGAGACGGGATGCGGCAAAGAGTTTCAGTGCGGTTGGTAGCTACGGGTGTCTTTGCTGCGAGCGTGTCTCTTTGTGTCGCGCAGACTCAGACGCCTGCTCCAGCTCCAGGTCCGACCTCAGCCTCATCGCCATCCACCGCAACTCCCGCAGCTCTGCCTGCTGCGCCAGCGGCACAGGACGCGACGGTGATGGGCGGCAAGTTGCACGGCGTGGTGAAGAGCGGCAACGTTCCGCTCCCCGGCGTGACGGTGACCGCGCAGAACACGCTGACGGGCAAGCGCTACGCTACTTCGACGGATGTGACCGGCGCGTGGTCCATGACGATTCCACAAAATGGCCGATACGTGATCCGCACGCAGTTTGCGGCCTTTGCGCAGGGCTCGCAGGAGGCGCTGTTTAATGCCAGCAGCAGCCGTGATCAGACGGTCAGTTTTGACCTTACGCTGGCCTCGCGTGCGGCGCAGCAGTCGCAGCAGGCAGATCAGGCGCAGGCGGTACAGGCGATTCGCCAGCTTGCCGGCAACGGCCCGCAGAATCTGAGCCTGATGAGTGCCCTAAGCGCCGATACGCAAAGTGCGGGCAGCGCGGCGGCTGGCGGGAGTGGAGCGGCATTGCCCTCGATTGCCGGCAGCGGCGATTTCGGCGGCGATTCGGTTTCGATCACTGGCCAGAGCGGGCAGGTAAGCTCGCTGGCTGGTGTGGATATGGACCGTGTGCGCGATGCGATTGAGACGATGCGCGCGCAGGGCGGCGGTGGGATGGATCTTAGCGGCGGACTCATGCAGAGCTTCGGTGCGGGTGGCTTTGGAGGCGCATTCGGTGGCGGGTTTGCCGGGGGACCTGGCGGCGGAGCCGGCGGTGGCCGCGGCGGAGCGGGTGGCGGGCGCGGGAATTTTCGCGGATTCAATCCCGGCCAGCCGCATGGCGCGGTCTTCTGGATCGGGTCGAACTCGGCGCTAAATGCAGAGCCTTTCAGTGTGACAGGGCAGCCGCAGGAGCAGCCGGCGAATGGGACGAATCGTTTTGGATTGACCTTCATGACTGCGCCGTATATTCCGGGGCTGACCAAGCCGAGCAACAAGGACACAGTCTTTTTGACGCTCTCCGGGACGCGTGCCTCCAGCCCGTCACTCATTACCGCGACGGTTCCTACCGATGCACAGCGTGGAGGCAACCTGGGCGATGGATATACCGTGACTCCGGTACCGCAGGCCACCGCGTTGCTTGCCTATGTTCCGGAGCCGAATATTTCCTCCGCTGGGCAGAACATTAACTACCAGCGGCTCACGACGGCGCAGACAAACACTTCGCAGGCCGGCGTGCGCTACTTGCGGAGTATCGGTTCGAACGCTTCGCCGATGGGCCTTGGCGGACGTGGCGGTGGCGGTGGCGGACGCCGTTCGCAACAGAGCCAGGGACTGCGACAGAGCATCAACGGGAACTTCAACTGGACTCGTACCGCTTCCGATGCCGTGGGCATTCTGCCGATTCTGGGTGGAAAGACGGCCTCTGATTCCTACTCCGTGCAGGCGGGCTACACGTTGGGTTACAAGAAGCTGACGAATGTCTTCAATGCCAATTGGAATCGCGCGGATAGCAGCACCACCAACTATTTCACCAACGGAACGGACATCGCCACGCAACTTGGCATTCTTGGGCCCAATGGCGAAGCGCTGAACTCCAATCCGTTGAACTACGGCGTGCCGAGTGTGTCGGTTAGCGGGTTCAGCGGCTTTCCAAGCGAAGTGCAACCGGCTTTTTCTGTCTCGCAGACCATATCGCTTTCTGAAACGCTCTCCTGGATTCATGGCAAGCACAACTATCGCTTTGGTGGTGACTACCGGCGCGTGCACCGCGATTTTCTGGGTCGTGGCAATGCTACAGGTGCCTTTACATTTACCAACACGTATCACCAGACCTCTAGTGATGAATCTCTTAACGCGTTGGCCGATTTTCTCACCGGCGAGCCGTCTCAGACATCGATCTCTGCAGCGGAGAGTAAATCCTATCTGCGTGACAACGTATTTGATTTCTACGCCAATGACGACTGGCGCGCGCGCCCGAGCCTGACGATCAACTATGGCATCCGCTATGACTTCTACGCGCCTTACACGGAGAAGTACAATCGCATGGCGATGGTGGATACGAACCCCGATGGGGGATTCACCAACGTGAGCCAGGTTGTTGCCGGCGCCACCAGTCCCAACTACGGGCCCATTCCTGATTCGCTTGTTTACCCCTATCGCGTGGGCTTCTCACCGCGGCTTGGGATCGCATGGCGTGTGCCGAAGGTCAAACAGATGGTGGTGCGCGCCGGCTATGGCCTCAATTACACGGTAGGCGAGTATTCGACCTTCGCTTCGAACTTTGCCTATCAGCCGCCGTTTGTAAACGAGCAGACGAATAACTGCCAGTCAGCGACGCCCTGCTACTCGCTCGCCGAAGGCTTTGGCACGGTGAATGCGCAGGGTACGTACGCGCTTGATCCGCATTACAGGCTGCCGCATGTGCAGGTTTATAACCTCGATGTGCAGAAGACGCTGCCGTGGGACATTGTGCTGAACGTGGGCTATAACGGTTCCATTGGCGGCAACATGGACATCAAGATCGCGCCGCGCGCCACCCCGTCGAGTCCCAATACCGACCTTGCCGTAGTGCCGTTCTACTATCTCGAAGACGGAGCCTTCTATCACTTCAATGCGGGCACGGTGCGTTTGAATAAGCGCCTTACGAAAGGTTTTGCAGTGGGCGCAAATTATCAATGGGCGCATGCTATCGATAACGCGGGCGGCGTGGGTGGCAACACGCCCATCACCGCGCAGAACTGGCAGGACATACGCGGTGAGGTCAGCGATTCCACGATCGATCAGCGGCATAAAGTGACCGGAACGTATCTCTATGAACTGCCCTTTGGTAAGGACAAGTTCTGGGTCACCAGCGGCACGGCCTCGCATATTCTGGAAGGCTTTTCTGTCTCCGGCTCATTTACCTTCGCCACCGGCACGCCGCTCAATCTGACGTATGGCTCGGCATCCTCAGACGCAGCATGCGGCACGCTGGGCAATTTGCGCCCTGATTATGTGCAGGGAGTTTCGCCCTCAGACGGAGCTGGGACGTTGCAGCAATGGTTCAACCCAAAAGCTTTCAGTCAGCCTGGCGCCAGCTCGTCAGCGTCACAACAGAGTCCCTATCCGTGTGCAAACTATGGGAGCGTGCCGCGCAACGTGCTCACGGGGCCGGGAACGATATCGAATAACATGTCGCTCTCCAAGACCATGCAACTCGGCGATACGCGCAGCTGGGAGTTCCGCGCTACGGCGAGCAATGTCTTTAATACTGTGCAGTACGCGACAGTCGATACTAACGTGAGCAACCAGAAATCAACCTTTGGGCGGGTTTTGAGTGCAGCCCAGATGCGGCAGTTTAACTTTACGACGAGGTTTCGATTCTGATGCGGCACAGGCAATATAGCTCGATGATGAGATTTGCCGCCTCAGCGGCTGCGGCTGCGCTGATGGTTCCGCCCGTCAGTCCTGCGTTCGCGCAAGCTCAGCAGCAGAGCCAGCAGACTCAGAGCCAGAATCAGCCTGACGCCGGCTTCGTGATGCGCATCAACTCGGAGCTGGTGCTGACCAATGTCGTGGCCCGCGATGCGAAGACCGGGGAAGTTGTTCGCGGTCTCAAGCAGAGCGACTTTTCAATCTCTGAGAATGGAAAGACGCAACAGATTGTGAGCTTCGACTTTCAGAGCGTGGACATGGCCACGCCGCTCAGTGAGGCTACTGTCAGCGGTCTTGCCATGGGCAATAGCGGCAACAAGGCTGTCGTCGTTGCCAAGCCGGAGGAGCTTCGCAATCATCGGCTCATTGTGATGTTCTTCGATCTTACGTCGATGCAGCCTGAAGACCTGGACCGCTGCGTGGATGCGGCGCGCGACTTTCTCAAGACGAAATTGCAAACCGCTGATCTCGTCGCGCTTGTTTCGCTCGGCGACACGCTCAAGGTCGATCAGGACTTTACTGCCAACAAGGACGCGCTCATTCAGGAAGTGGGTCTCTACAACGGCACCGAAGGGCAGGGTTTTGCGCAGGGCGCGAACGCCAACTCCAACCAGGTAGAAGACACGACAGGCTACACGCCCGACGAGAGCGAGTACAACGACCTCAACACGGACCGAGAGCTCTTCGCGCTGCGCGCTATTTCGAAGTCGCTTGAGCGCATTACGGAGAAGAAATCGCTGCTGTATTTCTCCGGTGGCATATCACGTGACGGCATTGAGAATCAGGCATCGTTGCGCGCGGCCATCAATGCCGCCGTACGCGCCAATCTGGCTATCTACAGCGTGGATACACGCGGATTGCAGGCGGTATCACCGCTCGGTGACGCTTCCACCGGCAACCTGCGGGGTAGCGGCGGATACAACGGCGGCTCGCTGATGAACAACATGAATCAGAACTTCCAGACGCAGGAAGTGATGGCGACGCTCAGCACCGACACCGGCGGCAAGGCCTTCTTTGATTCGAATGATTTCGCGCCGGCGTTCGCACAAGTGCAGAAGGACAATTCAGCCTATTATGCCATTGGTTTTCACTCCAGCAATCCGGCGCGCGACGGCAAGTATCGCCACCTGACCATCAAGATCAACAAGCCCGGAATCAAGCTTGAATTCCGCCCCGGCTATTATGCTCCGGCGGACTTCCAGCACTCCGGCAAAGAGGATCGTGAGCGCGAGCTTGAAGATCAGCTTGGCAGCGATCTGCCCGCAACAGACATGGCAATTTACATGGATGCCATGTACTTCCGGATGGATGACAACCGTTACTATGTGCCGGTTTCGCTCATCGTGCCCGGCTCGCAGATTCCGTTTGTGAAGGGCGGCGATAAGGACAAGGCCACGCTGGACATTATCGGCGCGGTCATTGATGAAGCCAAGCGCCCCATTGGTCGCGCGCGGGAGACGGTTAAGTTGAACCTTGATTCCGCGCAGCAGGCGCGGCAGAAGAACATTCAGTACAACACCAGCTTTAACCTGCCGCCGGGTAAATATCAGATCAAGTTCCTGGTGCGCGAAAATCAGACGGGGCATATGGGATCGTTTGTGGCGGACGTTACGCTGCCCGATATGAAGAAGTCTCCGCTGAGGATGAGCTCGATCGTGCTGGCTTCCACGCGGCAGCCCAGCAAGGCGCAGACTCCGCTGGTGCGCGGGGGGCAGCAGTACGTGCCGAACATCAGCCATGTCTTCCGGCAGGATCAGCATCTGTATCTGCTCTACGAGATCTATGCGCCGGGTCGTGAGAAGCTGGCGGAGAATGCGCCCAAAGGAACAAAGCCCGGTATCAACCTGCTGAGCAGCTTAGAACTCATTCAAGGCTCGACGAAGGTGTATGAGTCGCCGCTGGTGCAGGCAAAGGAGACCAACATCGAGGGGCGTGATGCCGTTTCGGTTGAGCTGGACGTGCCGCTCGCCGATCTCAAGCCGGGTTCCTACATCTGCCAGTTGAACGTGATCGACGATGCGGCGGGCAGCTTCTCTTTCCCGCGCTTTGCTGTGCTGGTGAAGGAGCCTGCTGTAGCTGCTCCAGTTACTCCAGTTGCGGGCGCAGCGCCGACAGGCCGCTGATTTCCTGGTACAAAGCTGAGGGAGATGCAAGCGATTCGGGGCGCGGGTTTCAACCCGGAGAGCCTTAGTCTACCGACATGCTGAGCTGATGGCGAACATCGGCGCCGCGAATCCAGAAGATCACGTCTGTGGCGATATTCGATGCGTGGTCCGCAATGCGCTCCAGCGAACGGGAGACAAAGATTCCGTTCATAGCTTGCTGCGTATGCTGCGGCTCGGCCTGAATCATCGAGAGCAGGTCAGAGTGCGCGCGGCGATTCATGCGGTCCACTTCGTCGTCCATCTCTCGTACCGAGTCAGCCAGGCGCGCATCGCCATCCAGCAGCGACTGAATGGCAGAGCGGATCATGCGGCTGGTGCACTCGCCCATCGCGGTAAAGTCGACGGGCAGCTCTATCGGCTCAAGCACAAGCCCATCGCGTGTGCGGCGCGCCACGGCGAGCGACTGGTCACCAATGCGCTCCAGGTCGCCGTTGATCTTGATGACCGCAAGAATAAAGCGCAGGTCGATTGCCATGGGCTGCTCGCGGCTCAACAGCTCATACGCCATTTCGTCCAGCTCGCGCTGTGCCGTGTTGATGGCCGTTTCGTTCTGGCGCACATATTGGCAGAGACCCTGATCACGCGTGAGGTAGGCATACACGGCAGATTCCACCGCCTGCTGCGAAAGCGCAGCCATGGCGAGAATCTTGTCCTTTAACTCAGCAAGCTGCTGCTGGAAGTGAATGCGCGGCACGGGAACGGGTTCTCCTTCTAATGATTGTGCATGAATTCATGTTACACATCTGCAAATACGAATGTCACGCACCAGATCTGTCACTCGCCTCTGGCCCATTTAAGGACGAAGTTTCAATAGGTTACGCATCCGCATGATGGGCTTGAATTTGAGAGACGCGAAGCGTCCGGCGCAGTGCTTTAGCATCGAGTTGTATGTCGAACTCCGAAATTTCTCCAGTCGTTACGGTGAATCCCGCCGATTATGACGCTCGAAACATTTACAAGCTGATGACTGGCATCATTGTTCCGCGGCCAGTGGCTCTGGTCTCCACTGTGGACCGCAATGGCGTGGCCAATGTGGCTCCATTCAGCTTCTTCAATGGCGTGGGATCTGTGCCTCCTACGGTGCTTTTTTGCACGGTTTTGCGGCGGGACACTGGAAAACTACCCGCCCGCAAAGATTCGCTGAGCAATGTTGAGGAGACCGGCGAGTTTGTCATTAATGTTGTGAGCGCAGCCATTGCGGATGCGGCGAATGCCACCGCTGCTGAAGTTCCGCCGGAAGTGGACGAATTTGCGCTTGCCGGGCTCACTCCGGTGCCAAGCGAGGTGGTGAAGCCGCCGCGCGTTGGCGAGTCGCCGGCGCAGATGGAGTGCAAACTTCGGCAGGTAATCTATACCGGCAGGCACGCGGGTGCGGGAGTGGTTGTGTTGGGTGAAGTGGTGCGCTTTCACATCCGCCGAGATATTTTTGATGACTTTCGCGTGGACCCCGCCGGGCTGGACGCCGTGGGCCGCATGGCGGGCAATACCTGGGTGCGAACTCATGACCGGGTTGAGCTGGTGCGGCCTAAATAGTTCTTCTGGTCGGAAATAAAATAATATTTGTTGCAACGACTACCTCTGCGCGTGCATCCTTTGTACATAGCGTTTAACTGCGGCTTTTGGCCGCGAGCGAAAGGATTGAGGCATATATGAAGCGTTTGGCATTGGCAATCGGAGTTTTGGGGCTGGCGGCATCTCTAGCCGGAGCGCAGACCTCCACGTGGGCTGTGGACCCGGCGCACAGCGAAGTGGGCTTTGCGATCAAGCACATGGGGCTATCGACCGTGCGCGGGCATTTCAACAATGTGAAGGGCACAATTCTGTATGACGCCGCCGACATCTCGAAGTCGACCGTAAATGTAACCATTGATACGACGACGGTGGATACCGGCAACTCGGCGCGCGACACCCACCTCAAGACCGACGCGTTCTTCGATGTGACAAAGATTCCTACGGCGACGTTTGTGAGCACTAGTGTGAGCAAGAGCGGCACTCACCTGACTGTTGCCGGCAACCTGACCCTGCATGGCGTGACCAAGCCGGTAACACTGGATGTGGACGCCTCCACGACTCCGATGGAATCGCCCATGGACCACAAAACGCACACGGGCTTTTCCGCCACTACCACGATCAAGCGCACTGACTTCGGTATCGGCGCGAGCTTTCCTACGGCGGCCGTAGGCGATGACGTGCAGCTGACCATCGACATGGAAGCAATCAAGCAGTAACTAAGAAGAGCAAATTGCGCGGGACGCAGTGTGCGTTTCGCGCATTTCTCTTCATGAGAGATTCGATTTGGTGAGCCTGGGACAGGAAATCGCGCAGCAAAAGCCATTTGCCAGTGCGGCTGAGGAAGCGTTGTTGAATCTACTGCGTACCGCCGACGCGCTGCAGAGGGAGATGCACCTGCTGATCAAGCCGTGGGGCGTTACCTCCACGCAGTACAACGTGCTGCGGATTCTGCGCGGAGCGCAGCCGCAGGGGCTGACCTGCACCGCCATTGGCGAGCGCATGATTACCGCCGACCCAGATATCACCCGTCTGGTTGGCCGCCTGAAGGGCATCAAGCTTGTCCGCCAGCAGCGCGACAAGCAGGACCGCCGCGTAGTGTGGAACCACATCTCGGCGGAGGGACTCAAGCTGCTCGATCAGATGCATTCCACCATCGAGCGGGGTCCGGACGAAATGTTCTCGAAGCTGACTGAAGGCGACCGGACGGAGCTGATCCGGCTGCTGGAACTGGTGCGGAGCAGCCGCGGCATAAGCCGCGCTACGTGCGACGGCAGCCATGAGTCGCAATCCCCCTCTCAAGCTCAATCCTGAGCGTCATCTTTCCCTCATGCGTCTATAGGTTGTAGGATTCTCTTTGGCGGGCGTCTGTTTCCGGTCCGCTCACTGGCCTGGGAGGGCGTAAAAATCAATGACAGGCACGACTTATTTGAGCCGCCAGCGCAACGGCAGCGATCGCCGTACGCGCGAAAACGGCTTTACGCTGATGGAACTTCTAATTGTTATGGCCATCATCACCGTGCTGATGCTCATCGCCATCCCTTCCTATCTGAACTATGTGCGCCTGGCCAATGAAACCTCAGCGGTCAAGTCGATCCAGACCATCTCCCAGGCGCAGACGCAGTTCTCCATGCAGTACCCGGTGAGCGGTTATGCCTGCACGCTCACGGCGCTCGGTGGCGATCCGCAGTCCGGACCTCCGTCCGCTGAGACCGCTGAGATTCTGCCCCCCGATCTTGCCAGCGGCGTCAAATCCGGCTATCAGTTCGCTATCTCCAACTGCATCAAGAACAGCCAGAATGGCACCGACCGCGTTACGGGTTTTACGATCATCGCGCAGCCCATTACCGTGCGTAAAACCGGCAACAGGACCTTCTGCAGCGACGAGTCCGGGCAGATCAAGTTCGATCCCGCCGGCGGCACGAATTGCACAGTGTCGCTCGGCCAGTGATCAGGTTGAAATCCAATCTGCGCCACTTTTTGCTGGCGGCTGCGGTGCTATGCCTGCCTACTGTAGCTCAGCAGCCGTCTGTGCATGACCCATCTGTTCACGATTTGGCTCAGCGCGTGGACCGGCGCTACAACCAGCTTCACTCGCTGAAGGCGCAGTTCACGGAGAGCTACGAGGGCCTGGGCATGAAGCGCAGCGAGGCCGGTACGCTGCTGTTGCTCAAGCCTGGGCGCATGCGGTGGGACTACTCATCGCCTGCGGGAAAACTCTTTCTGCTTGATGGCAAATATGCGTGGTTTTACACGCGGGGCGCGGCGCAGGTACAGCGCATGGAGTCCAAAAAACTGGACGATCTGCGGTCCCCGCTGAGGTTTCTGCTGGGCCACACGCAGCTTGAAAAGGAACTGACCAATATTGCGATTACTCCCGCTCCCAACGGCCGCTTTACGCTTACCGGCCAACCAAAGGGACAGGAGAGCCGTGTGCCGAAGCTTGCGCTGACGGTTACTGCCGAGGGCTCCATTACCCGCATTGAGATCGACGAGGCTGACGGCGCTGTCACGCGGTTTACCTTTACGGACGAGCAACCCAATGCTGCGGTTCCAGAAGGGGCGTTTCACTTTACTCCGCCTGCCGGAGTGCCTGTGATGGATTCGCTACCGCCGGTTTAGGGAATTACAGAATCTGTGAGGAAAAAGCGGGTCTGTAAGATGTTATCTGGTTATTTTTCATAGATATAAGACTCTACGAGGCTCACAGATTTACAGAATTACAGATTCTGTACCGAGCGAAATTTTGCGTTTTTCTGTTTTCTATGTCTATTAAGTATATTATTTTCATGTATTTGCGATCTATTTTTTACCGAAAAAAGCGTGCGAAAATGCGGTCAAAATGCGGTGAAAATGCATCTTTTGCGCCGATTTTCAACCGGGTCTGAAGCCTCATTTTTTCTGGCCATGGTGTTCCGGAGCCTAAAGGCTCCGGCTCCCTCCGTTAAGAGCGGCGGAAAATACGAAGGCCCGGTCGTTGAGGACCGGGCCTTTTTTTCACTTCAAAATGAGTATGGCATAGATGGCGGTAATTTTGTGCAAACTATCTGGGAGAAATTTTGGCGCGATAAGGAGCTGACACGGAATAAAGAGAATCTGCTTCCGTGGTATTCCCAGGTCCCAGAAGCAGGGCCCCGGCTACGCTCAGGGCAGGCTCCGGGGCACCCAGTTTTCGCGGGGGAACGGGCGACTTTAGACCTGAGCCACCCGCCTGCCTGCAGCATTCACAGGCCGCGTCTGCGTCCGATAAACAGGTTGTAGATCAGGACTATCACCGCGACGACAAGCAGCAGGTGAATGAGACTTCCCGCGATGTGAAAACTGAAACCCAGAAGCCACAAAACCACGAGGATAACAATGATTGTCCAAAGCATATATTCCTTCTTTCTGCATGGCGGGCGCACACGGTATTTCGACGATAGAGAGATAGCTTGCAGGCAGTCTGAGCAATAGTGCTCAGAGATGGAATGGAAACGCAGCGGAGAGCGCCTTTCACTGAAAATAGTGGAATGGTGTATAAAACGAGACAGACTACCCACTGGACCCATGAAAAACTTAAATCGGGGACGCTGCGTCTACCGCACAGCGTTCCAGGATGAGGTTGCTTTCATTGTGAAGATACTGACCGGAAGGAGGCTATTTGATGGCTCTCGCTATTCCGACTTCATTTGACCCAGCGACATTCTTGGCAAATGCGGGCCTGGGTCGAAGAATCGTCGAACTGATGCCGGGTGAGAACTTCTTCTCCCAAGGCGACTCAGCAGACTCCGTCTTTTATCTTCAGAAGGGCCGCGCCAAGGTGATGGTCGTTTCGAAAGTTGGCAAAGAAGCCACTATCATGCTTCTCTCTGCATGCGATTTTGTTGGAGAAGAGGCGCTTGCAGCTGTCGGAGGGCTAAGACTGACCACGGCTACCGCCGTCACCGCCTGCACCGCACTTAAAATCATGAAAGAAGAGATGATCCGCGTAATGCATGAGGAACATGCGTTCTCAGATCTCTTCCTTACATTTCTGCTGGCCCGCAGCATGCGCACTCAGGCCGATCTTGTAGACCAACTTTTCAACTCCAGTGAAAAGCGTTTGGCGCGGATTCTCCTATTGATGGCGGAGTTTGGCAAACCCGGAGAACCAGAGACACTGATTCCGAAGATCACGCAGGAGACACTGGCCGAGATGATCGGCACGACACGGTCTCGCGTCAGCTTTTTTATGAACCGGTTCCGCAAACTGGGCTTTATTGATTACAACGGCCGTATCCGCGTACATAAATCTCTGCTCAACGTGGTTCTGCACGATCAACTGCCGGAAGATCATGCCATGAAGCCTGAGCTTTCCGTGACTCCACGAAGTCGATTAAATCCCTCCTAGGCCAGCGCCGCCCATTCAGCGTGTGCAATATAGAACAGCACAGGGTTCTCCGCAATGGGATACTCACTCCATTCCCTCGGATTGCAGCCCGTGTGGCGTATTGTGAGCAAAAATGAACAGACGCGTTCAGGCTGCGTGATTACGATTCCGCTACTAGCCCAAAACCTAAAAGTGGGAGGAGTACGCGATGTTATCTCCAGCGAAATTCCATCACAGGCAAACCAAATACGGAGGCCACGATTCGATTTGTTCCGCGTGCCTTAGGACAGTGGCATGGGTTGAGTTTGAATGGGAGTTGGTCCCTCTTGAATCTGCGCACGTTTGCGATCCAGTGAATCTGTATTGGATGAGTCAAGGACGGGTGTCTGCACTCGTGCCTGATCAGGCAGTTGCGCCCAGTTGCCGTCGAGTGGCGGCAGAGAATAATGCGACGGGTGAATGAGCGGGATAGCCCTGGCAATACAGGACAGTGCATCTCAAAACAGTTTTCCGGCAATATTACTACCGTTGTGATAGTAGAGAAGGGGCTGAGATGAGCCAATATGCAGAATTGCTGGTTTCGACTGATGGCGAATACGTCAGTCTATTGATGAAATCCTTGGTCGCTTTAGAGGAGTTGCAACTGGCCTGGCAGGTAAAGACCAAACATAACCTGGAAGGTCCTGACAACGGGGCAACGATGATATTGCGGGGAGAGCCTATGCGTATCGCAGATAGCTGGACGAAGGATGTAGCACACGATCCCTCACACCTAAATATTTGCATAACAGCTTTCCTCGGACGCGGCGCGTCCAGCGAGTACATAGATAAGACCTTTTAGCACTGTGGCGCGGCAGTGGGCTGCCGTGTGTAAGGCCAATCGCTGCGGCAGTCTCAATTAGTTAGGCCTTCGGCCTCGCGGCGTATAGCGTCTACGATTGCGTCGGTTTCTTCTAGGTAGGCCGGGAAGTGTCTCCCAATGAAGTTGTTAGGCGTGATGCCAGTTTTTGAGCCTCATTTTTATACATCCAGAACTTCATCTCCTTGATGTTTCCCCTCCGCATTTCTTCTAGCGATTCGAAATAATTACACTTCAACGTCAGCACCCCTCCATTGCCGCCGTCTGCCTCTTCGACATTCGTTTTTTGAAGAAATGAAAAATCTTCTAAATCAACCACGATGTAAGTCCTCCGATGGCACAGCTCCTAAGTGATTCGATGAGGATTTAGGCCGGTCGCAATACTGGCATCGGCCTACGAAACATCCACAAAAGTAATGCATATGAAGATCATTGGTAAGAGTATCTATCGGAGGACGCTGCGGATTGTGAGCAAAATTGCTCAGAATCATTGGTTCAACGCGATTATTATTCTGCTGCCAGCCCAAAAATCCAGCAGCGGAAAGACGCGCGATGTTATCTCAAGCGAAATTCCATCACAGGCACAACAAATACGGAGGCCACGATTCGATTTGTACCGCGTGCCTTATGACGGTGGCGTTGGTCCAGCATGAATGGGAGTTGGCTTCTCTTGAATCCGTCCACATTTGCGATCCAGTCAATCTGTATCGGATTAGTCAAGGAAGGGTGTCCGAACTTATAGGAGATCAAGGGGTTGAGGCCAGTGGCCTGCTAACGGCTCGACGCGATATGCCTTCATAGTCCTCGCGCTCAGATGATGAGTGGACAGTGGTTGTGAAATGGCTCTAAGGCTTCATCATGCCTGGCATCAGCCATGCTGGATGGCATCATAAAGCGCATTGCTGACGCGCAGCGGAAGAGATGGGCAGCAAACAAGAAAGCATAGAGAATTGCAGGAGAGCATCCGCTAAGGCTGCGACAGCGCGTGTGAAGCATGCGTCTGCTTCGTCTTCGGGAATGCTTTCGCTTTACTCGTATCTCAGCGCTTCAATGGGGTCTAGATTGGCTGCACGAATTGCCGGGATCATTCCGCTTACGAGGCCTGTGAGCATGAGGATTACTGTGGCGACAATGACCGATGCGGGCGAGATTGCTAGTTGTATATCGGCGTTCTCTGCGTGCAGTGCGATGTTGCTGTAGAAGGGAATTCTTCCGACGGCGAGCGAGACCAGATAGGCGAGTGCGATGCCGGTGACGCCGCCGACTGCCGTAATGGCCAGCGCTTCGGCAAGGAACTGCGTGAGGATGTGCTGCTTGCGCGCGCCGAGCGCCTTTTCTATGCCAATCTCTTTGGTGCGTTGCTGCACGGCAACGAGCATGATGTTCATGAGCCCGATACCCGCAATGCCCAGCGTGAGCGCGCCCACGAGCGACAGCAGCACCTGCAGCGCCAACGACAAGATGCTGAACTGGTGGAGCTGACTCATGAGGTTCGCGACATGCACGGCTTCATGGTCTGTGGGGCGAAAGTGATGCGCTGCGCCAAGGGCCGTGCGCGTGGTCTGCTCTATCATCTGGTAGTCGCCTTGATAGTCGAACCAGAGGCCGCCAAGATACTTGGTGTCCACGAGGTCGCTCATGGTGCTGAAGGGCACGTAGACTTGGCGGTTGGCGTCGTTGTCTTCACCGCCCTCCTGCATCTTGGGCTTGAGCACGCCGATGATGGTGAAGTGCACGCCGTTGAGCCGGATGGTTTCGCCGAGCGCCCAGCCGCCGGAGAAGAGCTTTGTTTTGGCCTCTGAGCCAATGACGCATACGTGCGCGCGCTGTTCTTCTTCCTGACCGTTATAGAAGCGGCCTTGATCGAGGTCCAGCTTCCAAATGTCCTGAAAGACGGGGCGCACGCCGTTGATGGTCCATGTGTAGGAGTGCAGATCGTTCTGCACTGTCACGTCTTTGTATGCTGCTGGAGAGATCCGCCGAAGGCCGGGCACCGAAATCATCAGACGGTCTACATCGTCGAGCGTGAGGCGTACCTGTGCGCCGGCCTTTTCGCCGCCGGCCTGCTCACTGGTCTTGCCCGGAAAGACGCCGATGGTGTTGGTGCTCCACTGCGCGAAGATGGCCTGAATGGCATTAGCAAAGCCCGCGCCGTAAGCCAGCAGCAGCACCACTGTGGCAATACCCCACGCCATGCCGGCGATGGTGATGAGGGTGCGGCGACGGTTGAAGAGCATGGCATCCCATGCCTGGCCGAGAATGTCTTTGAGCATCGCCTTTACTCTCTCCGCAGCGCTTCAATTGGATCCATTGCCGCCGCTTTGCTTGCCGGATACAGTCCTGCCACTACGCCGCAGAGCACCAGCGAGCCCATTGCCAGCGCCGCGGACCACGGGACGAGTCTAGGCGGATCGAAGCCCGGAATTGCGCCCGTAAAGAGTGCCTGCAATGTCTCCATAAATGCAGCCGAGACCGCGATCCCGATTGCGCCGCTTACGCCTGTGAGCAGGAGGCCCTCCCAGAAGAATTGCGAGAGAATGCTCAGCTGCGTTGCGCCCAGGGCCTTGCGCAGGCCGATTTCGCGTGTACGCTCAGTTACGGAGACCAGCATGATGTTTACGATTCCTACCGCGCCGAGCGAGAGCGTCACGATGCCGACGCCGCCGAGAAAGACATCCATGGCCGTAAAGATTGCGCCTACCATCTTTCCGGTGCGGATCGTATCCCACTCATCGAATGCGTCCGCCATATTCGGATCGAAGCCGTGACGCTCCGCAATGACGCGGTGCACGGCTGCGATGGCTGCTGCTGAATCGCCATGTATTGCGGGCTGGTATTGGATGGAGGTCAGCGCATCCTGGGGAATGTTTTCTCCCTTGACTGGAAAGAGCTCATGCATGGTGGTGACGGGGATGTAAATCTTCTGGTCGTCGGAGTCGTTGTTGCCACGTGCCAGAGATGCTAGTGTGCCTACGATGCGGAACTCTGTGCCATTGATGGTGATGGCTTCGCCGAGAAAGGGACGGCCGGGAAAGAGCAGATGCGTGGTCTTATAGCCGAGCACGGCCACGCGCCGCCGGTCGGCGAGATCATCACTGTTTAGAAAGCGGCCCTGCGACAGAGGAATGTTGCGAACGATGGGGTAGGTGGTGTCCACACCCATGACGCGGCTAGAGGTGTTGCTCCACTGGCTCACTTCGTACAGGTCGGTCCGCTGGAGTTCCATCGTGAGTCCGCGTAGTTCCGGCAGGCTGCGCAGCGCCTCGGCGTCGCGCAAGGTGAGCTGATAAGGGCGCATGCCGGTGTGCTGGTTTGCTACGGCGGGAATGGTGCCGTTCCACATCATCACCAGGTCGTCGCCGAGCGTGGCCATATTTCTGTGCTGGCCGGATCGGAAGCCTTCTCCGAGGCCTACCAGTACCAATAGCGAGCCTACGCCCCATGCGATGCCGAACATGGTCAAGAAGCTACGCAGCTTGTTGGCTACGATGGCGCGAAAGACCTGGCTGAGCGTGTCGGAGAAATTCTGCATGGCGGTAAGACGCTGTTTTGCAGCGTATGTTTGTTGGTACGCAGAATGGGGCGGAGCAGTTCCGTGCTATTGGCCAAGGAAGAAGCCCAACCGAGAGCATTGAGTCAAGATGACTTGCCAGAGATATTCATGCCCGTCGACCGCCTGCGATCCTGAATCGTTCTTACCGGATTTTTCGGCAAAAAACACCAACGAATGCCAACCTGGGTGGGTCAGCTGGTAACGAAAATGCTCATTTCACTCTAAACAGTAATGATTGTGAAAACAGCTGTTGCTTGACCACCAGAAGCCCCCGAGGCGAGGACAGAAAAAGTAACGCTGGTCACATTGTCTGCTGCCAAGACACCCGGGAGATTGCCTGGATTGACTACCTGATCATTGGACCCCGCAACTGTGTACGACGGAATATATGTAGCGGCAGACACCGGTATTGAGTCTGTGTGATTCCAAACCATGGATAAACAGCTCGTAGCGATGATCCTTGAATTCGGCGCGTCAAGCGAAATTAAAAAATTTTGCGGACCTGCCCCGACGATAGCGGTACCCCAACCTACTTGCACACCCATAACTCTTCCTCCTCATCCATACAGAGTTTGATAGTGATGTATTGTGCTGCAGCCGTCAGTACCGTTTCAACTGTTGTGCAAGCACTATTTTGGATAGGTGTAGAAGCCGCGGCCGGATTTGCGACCCTTCCAGCCGGCGTCCACCATCTTTATTAGTAGCGGGCAGGGGCGAAACTTGGGGTCGCCGTGGCCTTCGTGCAGGACGCGGAGGATGTCCACGCACACGTCGAGGCCGATGAAGTCGGCTAACGTGAGGGGGCCCATTGGGTGCGCCATGCCTAGTTTGAAGACCTGGTCGATGGCTTCCGGTGTGGCTACGCCTTCCATGACGGCGAAGGCTGCTTCGTTGATGAGGGGCATCAGGACGCGGTTGGAGACGAAGCCGGGCGCGTCGTTGACTTCTACCGGTGTTTTGCCCAGCTGGATCGATAGTTCGCTGACCTTTGCGTAGGTTTCGTCGCTAGTCTGAAGGCCGCGGATTACCTCTACCAGCGTCATTACCGGCACGGGATTGAAGAAGTGCATTCCGATGACGTTTTGTGGGCGCTGGGTGAGAGCGGCGAGTTTGGTGATGGAGATGGATGAGGTGTTGGTGGCCAGGATGGCGGATGCGGGAAGGATTTCGTCGAGGGAGCGGAAGATTTCGGCTTTGAGTTCGTAGCGTTCCGTGGCTGCTTCGATAGCGAAATCGGCGGATGAGAGCGCAGCGCGGTCGGCTGTGGGTGTGATGCGTTCGAGGGCGGCTTCGATATCAGTTACCGCCAGCTTGCCTTTGGCTGCTTCGCGGGCGAGGTTGGCGCGGATGGATTCGATGGCGTGATCGAGTTGATGTTGCGCCACGTCGCAGAGCAGGACCTGGAAGCCGGAGCGGGCGAAAACATGCGCTATGCCTGAACCCATTGTGCCTGCGCCTACTACGCCTACTGTTTTGATCTCTGACACTTAACCCTCCTTGCCAGAGTGGAGTTTAGCAGGCGCCGCCCGCGCCGGCTTTTTGCGGCCGCGCCATCTTGCTTCTATATCTGTTTGGAAATTGTTGGGCGCATATCCGCCCTTTTCATCGCGTATTACGTTGCTGGCTCTCCTGCTACTGCGGACGCCTTTGACATCGCGGTTCCTTGGTGCCAGTATCGTACGATGAAAAACTTCGATGAAGCGGAATTCCGCCGGGCCTTGCCGTTTGATGTCGTCCCGACTGGCATCTCCGGCGTCTTCGATGTCCCTCCGCCCCCACCGGGCTTTGATCCGCGCACCGCGACCGCGGAGGAATTACGCAGCGCTGGGATGCGTTGGCGGCGCTCTGTCGCCAACCGCAACCCGATCGCCCGCGCGCTCTGGGAACGCGTGACTACACGAAGTGACGCGCCAGTGAGCGAAACCGTTGCACCCTACCGCCCATCGTCATACCCGATGCTCCCCGCGCGCCGGCGTCGGCGGCTTCCAGACGAAAACGAATTCAGCTGGGCCGGCGCGGTTGTCCCAACCGGTAACTGGACCGCCGTCAGCGGCCTTTGGGTCGTCCCGACACTTAGCCAGGGATCGCAGCCGGCAACGACCATAAACTATCCAAACGGCGAGTTTTTCACGGGCTGGTGGCTGTCCACCTGGCTTGGCCTCGACGGCTATGCACCGAATAACTCCAACGACATCCTGCAGGTCGGCATCGCGCAGCAGATCGACGAAAATAACAATGCGTACGCCTGGGCATGGTACGAATGGTGGCTCGAAAATCCGACGAAAAGCTCGCCCGATTACGTGAATGCCCAGACAATCACGGGCCTCAATGTGTCCCCCGGCGACACGATCCTCGCCATGGTCTCCTACGTCGGCAGCACGGCAGGTCAGGTCATGCTTTTGAACGTCAGTCAATGGGCGGCTGACAACTACAGTTTCGGAGCGGGCAACCACTTCAATAAAGTCCTCGCTCCGCCGCCTACTGCTGACTTCAACGGCACCTCCGCCGAATGGATCGCAGAAGATCCCGGCGGCGGCGAGCCCACCTATACCCTCGCTGGGTTTACTCCGATTGACTTCACAGGCGCGCTCGCCTGCAATTGCGCCAGCGATCTCTCCAGCATGGACTGGGCCAACCCTTCCTCAGGCGTTCCAGTAGAAATCGAGAGTGCAGGGACGCCTCCTGCCACCTTGACCGCAACCACTGTCGGCGAGGGTACAGTGACGGTCACATATGTGGGCTGAGCGTGCCTTTCGCGCTGGATGCTTTACTACCATCCCTTCAGATAGCGCCAGTTTCCGAGAAGAACGATTGCGGGAATGAGCATCCCGCCGCCAAAGATGATGTTGATCAGGGTCCATGGTAGGGGAACTGAGATTATTGATCCGATGATCAGGCACAATGCGGAAGCAATGGAACCAAGTGTCACGATGATCGCTGCAGATTTTCGTCCGTAGAGCAAACCGATTCCGAGAAGGCACAAAGGCAGGCACATCGTGGCTATCAGAATTGATAGCGACCTAAGAATATGCCTGTTCTGCGAGATGATGCGCCAACAGGCCAAGTCGAACAAAGCAAAGATTGCCGCGAGGATGAATAGAAGACATCCAACAGCTCTCACTGCTGGCATGATGGATTACTCCCTCCATACGCGTAGTTCATGGAAGCCGGAGATTGGATGTTGACTGAGGATTTTCCACGGGAACTATTGAGCGGCTTCTGAAATACACAGACGCATGTATTCAAAATCCGCTCAATATAGAGATTGTGGTACCCGGCGTCGTGCGGGAACAGAGGAAAGACAAAAGCAAGAACAACCGCAGGTCCTTCGACTCGTTTGGTCGCGTAGCGGCCAAACTTCGCTCAGGATGACAGCGTTTTTTAAATTGGTTCTCTCAAGATGACATGCAACTGTGGGAGATCGGGAGGGAATGCTATCCCACCCATGGCGTATAAAGACGCGCCATGGATGGGGCACCCGGCTTCTTATCCGGCGATAGGGGTGCGGAGGTCGCCGCCGGTCATTTCTTTGGGGAGGCCCAGGTCGAGGAGGGCCAACAGGGTTGGGGAGATGTCGCGGAGTGCGCCGTCTGGTCTGAGCGTGAAATGCTCGGCGTCTTCGCCTACGTATATGAACGGCACCGGGTTGGTGGTGTGGGCGGTGTGTGGGCCGCCGCTTGCGGGATCGACCATGAGCTCGGCGTTGCCGTGGTCGGCGGTGATGAGCCAGTTGCCGTTGCGGCGGCGGACGGCTTCGTAGATTCGTCCCAGCTGGGCATCGACTACTTCGCAGGCGCGGATGGTGGGCTCGAGTTTGCCGCTGTGGCCGACCATGTCGGCGTTGGCGAAGTTGGCGACGATGAGGTCGAAGGCCGTGTCGTTGACGGCGTTTACGATGATGTCGCCGATGGCTTCGGCCTTCATCTCGGGGGCGAGGTCGTAGGTGGCGACTTTGAGCGAGGGAACGAGATTGCGGTCTTCGCCGGGGAAGGGGACCTCAATGCCGCCGTTGAAGAAGTAGGTGACGTGGGCGAACTTCTCCGTCTCTGCTACGCGGAGGTTGCGGAGCGAATGCGCGGAGAGAATGTTGGCGAGGATGTTATCCATCGATTCGGGCGGGATGACGAGTGGGAGTGAGTAGAGCTTGTCGTACTGCGTCATGCAGAGGTAGTGGATGTTCTTTGGGAGCTCGGAGCGCGGGATGATTTCATCGAGTGATTCCCATGCATCGAGGTCGCGGCCACCGTTTTTGTTGAGGCTGCTTTCGCGGGCGAGGACGCGGGTGATCTGGCGGGCGCGGTCGGCGCGGAAGTTGAAGTTGATGCAGACATCTTCATCACGGATCTGCGCGACCGGCTTCCCGGCGGCATCCGTAACGACGAAGGGAATCAGGAACTCGTCGGTGACGCCGTTGTTGTAGTTCTCCTTGATTTTTGCGATGGGGTCGGAGGTTGCGCCACCTTCGGCTTTTCCGGTGACCATGGCTTCAAAGGCCAGGCGCTCGCGCTCCCAGCGCTTGTCGCGGTCCATGGCGTAGTAGCGACCGGAGACGGATGCGAGCTTGCCGATGCCGTACTCGCGCATCTTCTGCTCAAGTGCGGCGATGTAGCCTGCGCCGGAGGTGGGCAGCGTGTCGCGGCCATCCATGAAGGCGTGGACGTAGACGCGGTCGAGCTTGTACTCGCGGGCGGCGCGAAGCAGGGCGTAGAGATGATTCTGGTGCGAGTGCACGCCGCCGTCAGAGACGAGGCCGAAGAGGTGAAGCTGGCGACCATTTTCGCGGGCGCGGTGCATGGCCTGCGCGATGGCGGGATCTTTGGAGAATTCATTGGCGGCGATCATGGCATCAATGCGCGTGATGTCCATCCGCACGACGCGGCCTGCGCCGATATTGAGGTGCCCGACTTCGCTGTTGCCCATCTGGCCGTCGGGCAGGCCGACGAAGTGCTCGGAGGCGCGGATGAGCGTGTTGGGGAACTCGCGCAGGAGCTTGTCGTAAGTGGGCTTGCAGGCCAGAGCGATGGCGTTGTTGGCGGTTTCGGCGCGATAGCCCCATCCGTCAAGGATGGTGAGAACGAGAGGACGCTTGGACACGACGAGAGTGCTCCTGAATCGATTAAAGATGCAGGTTCAGGATAAATGGTGGGTGTGAGCGGGATGTTTGCGGTTCATGTGCGATTGCTTCATGGATGCGGGTGAGAGGCTGCGTTCTGCGCTGCGAGGATCTCGGCGTTGTGTTCTTTTACCGTTTCATGCCAGAGGTCTTGTACCTTCTGTGCGTAGGCTGCATTCTGCTCGTCATCTAGCGGCTTGAGTACAGTCTGGTAGGTCGCGGCTGCTTTCTGATAGGCGGCGCGCTGTTCGGGCGTGAGTTCCTTGATTCGCTTGGTCAGCAGGGCGCTCTCGCCGTTTGCGTCCATTGCGTTGGCGGCGTTTGTATCGGCGGCGTGTCCTACGGAGCCTTGCTGGATGGCGTCTATGACTCGCTGGGTGGAGACGCGCGCGAACTCCTGGCCGGTGGGGCCTTGATACACAAGAATGAGGCCGTTGAGGGTTTCCGCAGTGAGGTACTTGCGATAGACGGGTAGATAGACTTCCGCCATATCGATGGCTGTCACTTTGCGCTCAAATGCAGCCCAGACGTTTGGTGGAAACCATGCGGGGATTCTTTTGCGCGACTCGGCCAATTGATTTGTTGTAGCCGCCTTTGCTCCGCCCAGCGTGCCGGCGGCTTGCAGATATTCGGCAAGCTGGGCGTGGGAGATGGAACTTGAGGAAGCGGTTGCGGGCGGCAGCGGAGGTGGAGAAGCAGGGACGGACTGTGCGCTGACCATCTGGGCCAATGCAAGAGGCAGGGCAACAGAAAAAATAATGCGCACTGGGGTGATTGCGCTGCAGAGGTCTTTTACTCGATAGCCCCATTCGTCAAGGATGGTGAGAACGAGAGGACGTTTGGACACGATGCGTGTGCTCCTGAATCAGTCGAAGTCGCACACTCAGGATAAATGCACAGAATAAAGGGCGTGGACGTGTTGCGGCGTACATCAGTTTGGGTGATCTCATCGTTTAAGAACAATGAGACTAAAAGGTGGAATATCTATTTTGGTGTCATTCCTGAAAGCGGGAACTCAGGCTCAAATTCAAAGCATGGTATTCTTACTATGAGTCACCCTAGACGGACCTGAGATAGACGCGGCGCCTGAAATTCAACACCTTTAAGATATTTATCTTTCCTCACGTTCTGATGCCCAGAACGACGCGGAGGTCACAGCATTGGCCGGGAAAAGAATACAACAACTTGATGGCGTACGCGCTCTGGCCATTCTGGCTGTTTTGCTGTTCCATTCATGGCACGCGAAGCTGCTTTGGATGGGCGTAGATCTTTTCTTCGTTCTTTCCGGTTTCCTCATTACGGGTGTTTTGCTTGACGCGAAACGCCACTCTCTCCGGACTTTCCTGGGGCAATTTTACGCACGCCGAGTGCGACGCATCCTCATCCCTTACGTTGTGTTTCTTGCGTTTGCCAGCTTGTTTGTTGGTATTGGATGGATGAAGCACTGGTACTTTTATATTGCTTTCTTCAACTTTCTGGGGTTCTTCAACATTCCCCAACCCCTAGCATTCGGTACGTTTTGGTCTCTGGCAGTGGAGGAACAGTTCTATCTGCTATGGCCGTTTGCGGTGTACTTTTTGAGTACGCGGCAACTACGCAGACTTTGCATTTTCCTCATGGTGCTTGCGCCTGTACTTCGCGGAAGTATTCATTTCCCGACAGATTGGGCGATTTATCACATGACGCCGTTTCGGATGGATTTGCTCGCAGTTGGAGCTTTCCTCTGCCTGGAATGGCGAGAGCGTCCGGACAGAATTAAGAAATGGGGTACCGCGGTTGGGATATTCCTTATACCCACTGCGGCTGCGGGCATACTTTTGCTCTACCACCTGGGCTATACAAACACTGCAAATACCAGGCTGGGAAACGTCTTAGTCTTCGAAGGCACTCTGGCCATCTCTGTGGGTGCCGTGCTGTATGCGTTAGCTGGAGTTGGAGTGCAATGGCTCAAAAGCGCTCCCCTGGTGTACATCGGAACGATCAGCTATTCGTTGTACCTTACGCATTATCTTTTTCTTGATTACGGACGGAGACACTTCGGTGATCTTAAAGGGGTTCCGATCGGTTTAGCTTTTACGTTCGCATATGCTGTGATTTCGTGGCACTTCTTAGAGCGCAGGTTGCTATCGAGTAGTTCTAAAAAAACAAACCCGGTGGAACAGCCTGCTACCAGTGAGCCCACAGAGCAGCAGTTGGTTACCAGCGAAGTAAAGCCTGTTTAACTGACTCGTTGGCTGGAAAACAAAATGCCCTCGGCTAGCTGAGGGCATTTCTGTCTTAAGCGCAGCAGGAACTAGTCCTGATAGTTGAGGCTTTCGATGCCCAGGAATTGAGCGCCGGAGCCGAGCTCTTCTTCGATGCGGAGGAGCTGGTTGTACTTGGCGATGCGGTCGGTGCGGCTGACCGAGCCGGTCTTGATCTGGCCCACGCCTGTGGCTACGGCGAGGTCGGCGATGAAGGTGTCTTCCGACTCGCCTGAGCGGTGGCTCATGACGGCGGTGTAGCCGTAGCGGCGACCCAGCTCAATGGCTTCGAGTGTTTCCGTGAGGGTGCCGATCTGGTTGACCTTGATGAGGATGGAGTTGGCTACGCCTTCCTCGATGCCGCGCTGCAGGCGGCTGACGTTGGTGACGAAGAGGTCATCGCCGACGAGCTGAATGCGGCCGCCGAGTCTTTCCGTGAGCAAGCGCCAGCCGGCCCAGTCGTCTTCGGCCAGACCGTCTTCGAGCGAGACGATGGGGTACTGCTTTGCCCAGTTCTCCCAGAAGGCGACCATCTCTTCGCTGGAGAGTTCGCGCTTGTCGGATTTCTTGAAGACGTACTTCTGCTTGTCCTTGTCATAGAACTCAGAAGATGCGGGATCGAGCGCAATGGCGATCTGCTCGCCGGGCTTGTAACCTGCTGCCTCAATGGCTTCGAGGATGAGCTCGATGGCTTCGTCGTTGGATTTGAGCGAGGGAGCGAATCCGCCTTCATCGCCGACGGCGGTGTTGTAACCCTTTTTCTTGAGCACGCCCTTGAGGGTGTGGAAGGTTTCAGTGGACCAGCGCAGGGCCTCTGAGAATTGCTCGGCCCCGACGGGCATGATCATGAATTCCTGGAAGTCGACGTTCGAGTCCGCGTGCGCACCGCCATTGAGCACATTGAGCATGGGCGTGGGCAGCAAAGAGGCGTTGACGCCGCCGAGATAACGGTAGAGGGGAATCTCAAGAGTCTGCGCTACGGCGCGAGCAGAGGCGAGCGAGACGGCGAGGATGGCGTTGGCTCCGAGCTTGCTCTTGTTCGGCGTGCCGTCGAGCGCGATCATGGTGTGATCGATGAGGCGCTGGTTGGCGGCGTCAATGCCTTCAAGTTCCGGGGCAATGATGGTTTCGACATTGGCGATGGCTTGGAGGACGCCCTTGCCACCGTAAACGCTTTTGTCGCCGTCGCGGAGTTCGACGGCCTCATGCTCTCCGGTGGATGCGCCGGAGGGCACAATGGCGCGGCCCAGCGCGCCTGATTCCAGAATTACATCCGCTTCAACGGTGGGGTTTCCGCGCGAATCCAGTACTTCCCTGGCGCGAATAGCAACAATCTCAGTCATATCATTCCTCATAATGCGGTGCAGCAGCCGGTCATTCAGTTTGGGACGGCGATCGACAGCGACGGACGCACCGGCGATGCTCTGAATCGTGGTCAGGAGCTCAGGTCCGCGGGCCATTTTTGTCACCATCCCTTCATCAATTTTGGCGAATGTGTCCAACGAAAGTTTAACAAACGTGGCTAACCGCGCCGGTACGGTGCGGGTCACATGTATTTGAGCGTATGGAGAGAATGTTGCCGCATGATGTACGCGCGGCGGAATAGGGCGCGACAGTGGAGCCTGAGCAGGGTTCCAATATATACGGAGCGGTGCGCCGCCTGAAGGAGTTTGATGCGATGAATAGCCGGATGAATCGAGTGAATGCGGTGAGCGGATTGGCGTTGCTTGCCTTGGCGAGCGGCCTGGCTGCGGCGCAGCAGCCGGCTCCGCCACCGCAGACCGACCCGCAGCAACAGAATGCGTACCAGGGGCAGTCGAATCCACCGGCGGACGATACGATTCAGACGGCTCCGGCGCAAGACCAGAGCCAACCGCTGCAGAAGCCTTCGCCGAGCGTGCCGATGCAGCAGCCTGCGCCTGCACCGAATCCTGCTCCGCAGACCGCGCCGCCAATGCAGCCGCCGGCGAATGTGCCGCAGCAGGATGGCGATAGCGGAACCGTGCAGGTGGCTCCGCCACAGCCGGCATTGACGCCACGGTCGCAGGGCTATGATCCCGATGGCGATATTGTGCATCCTGAGCCGCTGCCGCCGGGGACGCTGGAAGAGGGTACACGAATTCGTGTGCGGCTGCAGACGGAGCTTTCCTCCGCACGGAGCGAAAAGGGCGATGCGTTTCGCGGGCGCGTGGATTCGGATGTGATGCAGGATGGACAGGTGCTTATTCCTGCGGGGGCGGAGATAGAAGGCAAGGTGGTGGAGGCTTCAAGTGGCCACTTTGGCGGCCGCGGCTCGCTGCGTCTGCGCCCGGAGATGGTGATTCTTCCCAATGGCTCGCAGTACATGCTTGTAGCGCGGGTGGCCGATACCAGGGACTCGCATACGCGGGTGAACAGCGAGGGAACGATCCAGGCAGGCCCGCGGTATAAGCGCGATGGCATTGAGTATGCCGGAGGCGTGGGTGTGGGTGTGGTTACTGGCGCGGTGCTTGGCGGACCGGCTGGTGCGCTGGCCGGAGGGCTGATTGGCGCGGGCGCTGTAACGGTGCATCTGCTGATGAATCATCCGCAGGCGAATCTGGAGCCGGGCTCGGTGCTGCTGTTTACGCTTAGCAACCGGCTTACGCTGGTAGCTCCTAACGCGACAGGGAACTGATTCATATAAAAGAGTCGGACAAGCAAGTCCACGGGGACTTCACCTTACTCTGCACGGAGACGCATCGGCGCTGTTAGCCTGTGATTAGCAGCGCGTGTCTGCGGGAGAGTTCTTGAAAAAGAAACAACTGATTCTGAGCGGAATTGTGGCGATTGTGCTGATCGCACTCATTCTCTGGGTGCGTCAGCGGGTTCCATTTGATTTCGGCGTATTCCGCACGCAGATTTCGCAGGCGGACTGGAGCAGAATTGCCGAGGCGCTTGCATGTATCTATGCCGGTTACATCATCCGTTCGGTGCGCTGGGCTCTACTGATGCGACATAACCGCAAGGTTGGCCTGCTTTCACTGCTGGGCACGCAGGTGATTGGATTTACTTCGATCGCTCTGATCGGGCGCGTGGCGGACCTGGTGCGGCCCTACCTGGTGGCCAAGAAGACGCAGACTGCCATCAGCGCGCAGGTTGCGGTCTATATTGTGGAGCGGCTATCCGATGCCGGGGCCATGGCTTTGATCTTTTCAGCGATTATTCTGCTTTCGCCGCCGTCAGCGCTGGTGCATCCGGAGATTGTACGCAAGGCAGGTTATTGGGGTCTGGCCGCGACGATGGCGGGTGCGTTGTTTCTGGTCGCTATTCGGTTTGCGGGAGGGGTATTAGCATCGATTTTTGAGCGAGCTCTCGGTGTTGTATCGCAGAAACTGGCGCGGGGAATTGGCGATAAGATTCGGACCTTTCAGACTGGCCTCGATACGATTCGCTCGTTTGCGGATTTCGCGATGCTGACATCGCTATCGATTGTGATGTGGCTGCTGATTGCGGGCGCTTATCTGCTGACGACGCTTGCGTTTGTGAACAGCCCGCAGTTGGCGGCAATGACTCCCGGCAAAAGCGTGCTGCTGATGGCGGTGAGCGGCGGCGCGAGCGTTGTGCAGCTGCCGATTATTGGATGGTTTACGCAGATCGGCATTGTGGCGGCGACCATTCATACGACTATCGGGGCGTCGGCAGAGGCTTCTACGGCGTGTGCTGCCACGCTGCTGCTGGTGACGTTTCTGGGTATTGTGCCGCTGGGCCTGATCTGGGCGCAATTGGAGAAGGTGAATCTCCGCAGCGTAACGGAAGAGAGTGGGCACGCCGGCGAGGAATTGAAAGCGCAGGAAACGCCTGACGCGGCGCAGTGAAATTACAGGGGAAGTGACTGGATCAGGGGGCGCGTGGGCGAGGATGCACTACGGCAACAGACGTTCAGTTCCCGGTGGGAATGATGCCGGCGTTTTCGACCATCAAAATGACTGTGCGTTCAGGGGCGCGGGTGCGATGAAGGACAGTTCGCGGCACCACAAATCCCATGCCCGGATTAAGCTCGATGGTTTTGTCCTCCAGATCGATTAGTAACTTGCCCTCTACAACGTAGAAGAACTCGTCCTCTTCGTCGTGCTTATGCCAGTGGTACTCACCCTCAATGATGCCCACACGGACGATAGAGCTATTGATCTGGCAGAGCGTCTGGTTGAACCATTTGTACTCGCAGGCATCGGCCATCGCTTTCACGTCGATCAGTTCGAGTGGGCCATGCAGTACGTTAAGCCGTGTTTCGTAAGGAAAAGTGGTGGGTTCTGCCATCAAGAGCTCCTTGAAAAGAGAATAGCGTGAAGCACGATCAAAGATCCTTCACAGGATAGGTGCGGCCAAAAGCGGTTCTCGGAAATGAACCAGGGTAGGAATAGCTACGAAGACTTGGAGCGGGAGACCGGGATCGAACCGGCGACATTCAGCTTGGGAAGCTGACGTTCTGCCACTGAACTACTCCCGCTTGCCATTGATAATCAATAACTTACATGATTTATTTCGTCAACTGCATTGGAGTTGCGGTTAACAGCGTGTCTATCCGTAAGGTACCACGTTCAAGTGGCATCCAATTGCATTATGCACGCTGCGACGCACACCCGGCATAGACCCTCCTCATCCAGACTTTCGGTTGAGCAAATCATTGAAGATGCTGCGCAGTCGGCGAAGTCAGCCGGGCTGCGTTATGTTACCGACGCGAAACCCGGCATTCGCCGTCTGCGCCACGACAAGTCATTTCGATATGTGGACGCGGAGGGTCACGCTGTTCGTGACCGGCAGACTCTTGCTCGCATCAAGTCGCTCGTGATTCCGCCTGCATGGAATGATGTCTGGATTTGTCCTCTCGCGAACGGGCACTTGCTGGCCACTGGAAGGGATGCCCGCGGGCGTAAGCAGAGCCGCTACCATCCTCGCTGGCGCGAAGTTCGCGATGAAACAAAATACGAGCGATTGGCGCTGTTCGGCTCCGCGCTGCCGAATATTCGTCAACGCGTCGAGGAAGATCTGTCGAACCCGGGTGTGCCCAGGGCGAAGATTCTGGCGACCATCGTTCGCCTGATGGAAACCACGTTTATCCGCGTGGGCAATGAGGAATACGCTCGGGGCAATCACTCCTACGGGTTGACGACGATGCGCAATAAACACGTTGCCGTCAGCGGAAACACAGTACATTTTGAATTTCCCGGAAAGAGTGGGGTCAAGCATTCTCTTGATCTGCATGATCGCCGACTGGCTCGAATTGTCCGGCAATGTCGCGACCTGCCCGGCTATGAGCTTTTCCAATATGTAGACGAGACCGGAACTCGTCATAGCATTGACTCCGCCGACGTGAACGAGTATCTCCGCGAGATTGCCGGTGATAACTTTACCGCGAAAGACTTTCGCACCTGGGCGGGCAGCGTTCTGGCTTGTGCCATGCTTCAGGGGTTCGAGCCGTTTCTTTCCGAGACCGAAGCAAAAAAGAATATCGTGACTGCAATCAAGGATGTGGCTCGCCACCTGGGCAACACGCCGGCTGTTTGCCGTAAATGCTATGTGCATCCAGCTATTTTTGAGCACTACATGGGTGGGCGGGTGACGCAGGCTCTGAGCGATCTTGTACAAGATGCCACTCTAAAAGACAACATTCCCGTCGGGCTGCGCGAAGAGGAGCGGGCGCTCCTGCGCCTTCTACGCAGGAATGTAGAACGCCCCTGACATGCATGCCAATGTCAGGGGCGTTCTGTTCCGCGGCAAAGACAATCCGGTCTTGATAGAAAAAACTAAACTGCGTGATACGGCTTGCTGTAGTGCGTGGACCACTCCACGAGATTCGAATTCATGAAACGCCATGTGCCGTGATCGGGATCAATTTCGAGAAGCATGTAGGCATTGGGATCGTAGCGAGTGGCGGCCATGATGTAATGCTGCGGTCCGTACGTGTGCGCATAGTCGATCCACCTGTGCACGTGGCCTGATACCACGAGCTGAATCGTGTCCTGATATTTGCGCAGAAGAGGATGCAGGCCGTAGCCCTGAAACTCTGTGGCTTGGACGGCAATCAGCGGATAGTGGATAAAAACAAAGGTGGGCTTGTGCTGCTGAAGCTGAGCTTCAAACCAGTGCAGGTGCTCTTCACCCAATGAGCCAATGCCGGGGTTGAAATCCGCAGCCGTACGATCCTGCGTGCTGCCGAGAAAATTGTTCAGGTGAATGAATTTGCAGCCTTTGTAGTCAAGCACGGAATACGGATCAGCGTTGAACTTGGCTTTGAAGAGGCGATTGCTCATTTCACGCGGCACGTTTTTCACGTCGTAATCGTGATTGCCGAAGCCTAAATGAACAGGCATGTGGAAGGCATCGGTGATGGCCTTGGCATTATCGAGCCGCGTGGTGTTCTTGAAATAGAAGTCGTAATCGGTCGAAGGGTAGTTGTGGAAGTAGTCGCCGATGAGGAAGACCTGCTCGATGGCCGGCGAAAGTGAGTTGATGAGGTCGCGCGCGGAGGTGAGGCGCGGCGTGGTGACAAGAATGCTTTCATTGTCCTCAACACCGTTCTCACTGCCCTTGACGTAGAAGTTGTCGATGATGTGGCTATCGGCAATGAGCGCGATGTAGAAGCGGCGTCCGCCCGCAAGCGCCGCAGCCTCACGCGCCCAGAGAGAGCGCGTGAGGCTTGCAGTTGCAACAGCGGCGGTGAGCGATCCAAACTGGCGTCGCGTGATGGGATTCATGGTGCGAACCTCTCCTAGAAGTTGAACTTGCCTGCCACCTGCAACTGGCGTGGCGGGAAGTTGCTGGTGATGGAGCCGAAGCTTCCGCTGCTGGCATTGGAGGTTGGAGCCGCGTAGTTGACGTGATTGAAGAGATTGAATGCTTCGCCGCGAAGTTCAAAAGATGAGCGGTCATTCCACAGACGGAAGCTTTTGTGCAGGCCGAGATCGAGTTGATTGAAGGTCATATCGCGCAGTGAGTTGCGGCCCGCGTTGCCATAAGCTTCATTGGCGGTGGTTGGAACTGTAACGGCTGCCGAGCTGAGGTAGCCATTCAGCGCAGTTGGAGTTTTGGTCCATTTGCTGGAAGGATTAATGGGGTTTCCGGAAACGTTGGGCCGCTGTACCAGGAGCGGGCTGAGCGTGTAGGCAGCGGACGGGCTATACGTCAGGTTGACCGGCTGGCCGCTGGTGTCGGTGTTGATGGCGGTAAGCTGCCATCCGCCGATGACTGCATCCAGCCCGCGATTCATGTGACTGCCGAACTGACGTCCATTGCCAACCGGCAGATCCCACACAACGCTGAGCGTTTCATTGATCGGCTGGTTGTAAGCGGATTGGCCAGTCTCACCCTTGAGGTTTGCGAGATTGACGCGCGAGTTGTCGCCGTTGGGGGTATCGAGATGGCCCGAGGCGTTGTCGATGGCATGGGACCATGTGAAGGAGTTGAGCACGTAAAGGCCGCCAGAGAAACGATGCTCGAGCTTGGCCTGCAGAGCGTTGTAGCTGAGAAAACCTGCGGGGAGCGACACTTCAATGGTGGTAAAGGTGGGGATAGGACGGCGAGCCTGCACGCTGAGCGAGCCGCCGGCCGCATTGGCCAATGCCTGGTTATAGTCAGCAAGCACCCAGATCTTTACACCGTGTTCGCCGATGTAAGAGACGGTGAGCACCGTGTTCCGTGCGAGCTCGCGCTGCACGTCAAGATGCCAGGATTGGACATAACCGGTGGGAATGTTCTTGGGGATGTAGCGGCTTTGTGCGAGCAGCGTGCTGAAGTTGCTGGCATCGACAAAGTTGCTCGGATAACCTTGCGTCACTGTGCGGAAACAGCCTGCGTAATTGTCTCCCGTGCAGAGAGGCTGCGGTGTGCCTGTGCCGGTAAAGGCGAAGGGAGCAACCTGGATGACGTCGGAGTTAATGATGTAGGGACCGTTATAAGCGAGCAGGTTTTCGCCGCCCTCGCGGTTGAACTGATCAAAGCTGAGGCCATAGGCTGAGCGGATGACCGTCTTTGGATTGATCTGGTAGGCGACGCCGAAGCGAGGCGCAAAGTCGAGTTTCGGCGTGTGAACCAGGGCTTTATTGTAGAGTGAGCCGCTGGAGGCCTGGACGAGCGTGTTGTTGTCCGGATCGAAGTTGGCCAGATGGTTGCCGTCCACGTACTGCGGCGTGACGAGCTCATAGCGCAGGCCGACGTTTACGGTCAGATTCGGCAGCACCTTCCAGTCGTCCTGGAAGTAGAAGAAATCCATGAGCTGGTGGTAGTTGACGATTCGGAAATTGTTGAGCTGGTAGGTATCGCGCGCGCCGGTGAGGAAGTCGGTCAGGTAAGCAGCCTGGCCTGCTCCGGTGTCTTTGGTTCCGCCGCCGTCCTGGCTAAAGCCTTCGTTGAAGGTTTCGCCGCCGTACACGGGGTTGAAGTCATCGATCTCGGTATTGACCGACATGAACTCCCAGCCGAATTTCATGCTGTGGCGGCCCTTGATCCACGAATAGTTCACCTTGGGATTGATGACGAAGGGATTCTGGAATTGCGGGTTGGAGGTCTGCGCGCCCCATGCATTGAAGTTCTTGACACTCTCATTGCTGAGACGGCGAGTGACGGTCGGGTCTGTGGGCAGGCCAGGGATACCAGCCATCGTATTCAGGCTCTCCTCGCCGACGAGGTACGGAGTTTTGCCGCCCTGTGTCCATGTGAAACCAATACGCGCATCCAGTGCTGTATTGGGAGTAAAGGCATGGGTAACGCCGGATGCAATCTGGCGGTTGTAGGCGTGGATTGTGCCGTTTCCGCCATCGCCTGCTTCCCCGGGAACGGAGGTGGCGTCTACGATATTGCCCTTGTGTTCGCTATAGCGGCCGAAGAGCGTGGTCTTCTCGCTCTTGATGAAGTCCAGACGTCCGTCACCTTTGTCGTCTACCAGGGTTGCGCGTGGGAATGATGCGTAGTTATTGGAGAAGCCGGCAACGTTGGGAGAAGGAAGAGCGGCTATTACCAGCGCGGCCAGAGGGGTCCAGTCGGAAGTTGGGACAACGCCGTTCGCATAGACCGTACCGGTAACGGGATTGCGCAGCGGGACAGGAGTTCCTGTAGTCGTCTGGAAGATGCCCTGGCGTTGCTGGGCGTTGGGAACGGTTGCCGTGGTGTACTGGGCCTGTACCTGACGGTTGCCCTCATAGTCGGCGAAATAGAAAAGCTTATCCTTGAGGATTGGTCCGCCAACCGCTCCGCCGAACTGGTTGCGGATCAACTCAGGTTTCTGCTGCTGGCCGGTAAGTGCGCTGGTGGGCGGCGTGAAGGGGCCAATGGCGTTCAGGATGGTATTGCGGTGATATTCCCAGACTTTGCCGTGAAGCTGGTTGGTTCCGCTGTTGATGGATACGTTGATGACGGCGCCTGAAGCGCGGCCATATTCCGCGCTGTAGTTGCTTGTTTCGATGCGGAACTGATTGATGGCGTCTGGTGAGGGGGGAATCGCCTGGTTGGAAAAGCCTTGGTTGGAAGTTCCGTAGGCGTTGTTATCCAGACCATCGAGCAGGAAGTTGTTGAACTCAGATCGCTGGCCGTTCACGTTGTATGAGGCGTCGCGGCTGGTGACGGACTGGTTTTCAAGCGTATTGCGACGAACACCCGGAGCCAGGGCCATCAGGTCGGCATAGGCGCGCCCATTCAGTGGCAGATCCTGTACCTGGGTCTGGGAGACGATGGTGCCGGTGCTGCTGGTTTCCGTTTCAAGCTGCGTGGCCGCGCCGGAGACGGTTACTGTCTCTGAGACGCTACCCGGCTTGAGGGTTACGTCCACGCGCTGGCGGGTACTGACATCGACGGCAAATGGATCGGTGACGGAGTCGCTAAAGCCGGCTGCCGTGGCCGAAATCTTGTAGTGGCCCACATGCACGTCCGGGAACTGGAAATGGCCCTGGTCATCCGTCTGGGTGGTGACAACAACACCCGTAGCGACATTGGTAAGGGTGAGCTTGCTGCCTTGAACCGGTGCACCGCTGGTGTCGCGGACGAAGCCAAGAACCGCCGAGGTTTCAAACTGCGCAAAACCGATAGCAGCTTGCAACCATAAGAAGACGATTACTGCGAGGAGTGAGAAGGACTTGCGTTTCATACTTTTTGCTCCAATGCGTGTTTGCAGTTGTGCAGAAGAATTTTGCGTCGCCGCGCTAGGCGGACAGGCTTCCGAGCTCCATTTCGAGCATAGATGGATTCAGCATGGCGGCTGAACCGCGGGTGGTGTAGGGGTAAACGTAGGGACCATTACGTAACAGAGAGCCTTACCCCTGCTTCACCCCTCTATTTTTCAACAGGATTCGTAGCATACGACAGCTGCCGTTCACAAGAAATTAATCATCGAGCCGTATGTTTAAACCATGCGAAGGTCGCCGGGCAGTGTGCTTTCGGAGGCTGAAATTTCCGAAAAAGGGATGCAGAGTTCGGCCCGGCTGACAGGCGCCGGAGAGCCTATTCCCTTATCTACGCTGCCGGAGTGGCATCTGGTGCAACGGATTGCTGCCAGCCGAGGCTTCGCAAAATCGGAACTGCTAAAGAACTTTCTGCTCTATGTATGTGAGCGATCGCTTATGGGCGATGCGCAGGAGATCACCGAGCAGCGCATTGGAATTCGCATTTTCGGCCGTCCTGAAGGCTACGATCCTGGAGAAGACAATATAGTCCGCAGCTATGCGCGTATGTTACGCAAGCGGCTGGATGCTTATTTTGTGGAAGAAGGCGCTGGGGAAACCCTGCGTTTGCTGGTTCCGCGTGGTGGCTATGTTCCCGCGTTCGAGGTTGTGGCCGGGGCACGAAAGCCTGTTGCCGCGGAAGTTCCAGCTTTGTTTTCGATCCATGAAAATTCTGCGCCTTCCATGGCAGAGGCTTCCGATAAAACGCGAGCTTTGACTGCGAAAACTCGATTTCACTGGTATTCCGCCGCTCTGGGGCTGCTTGCAGGCTGCGTGCTGGCGGTGCTGATCTGGACAACGGTACATGTGCTCACGGCCCAGAGGAACATTTCCGCGGCCCATGCTCTGTGGACGCAGATGTTTGAGCCGACCCGCAATACTTTGATTGTTCCGGCGGATAGTGGATTAGGCATCATCGAAAATCTGACCCACAGCCAGGTGAGTGTGGATGCTTATGCAAACGGTTCGTTTCTTGCGCAAATGCATGCCCCTGAGGGGCTGGATTCAGGCAACTTCAACGATTTGAGCAGCCAGCACTACACCAGCGTGGTCGATCTGGGCATTACCGCGGCATTGGAACGGCTGCCTGAATTTATAGCGGATCGCACGCAGATTCGTTATGCCCGTGCTGTTACCGCGGAAGATATTCACAACTCGAATGTGATTCTTCTTGGCTCGGTACACAGCAATCCCTGGGTTGGTTTGTTTAACAACAGGGTGAATTTTCAATTGTCGTATACGCCGGAGGTTGATCGCTCCTTCGTCGTGAATCAGCATCCGTTGGCCGGCGAGTCGGCGACTTATCGCAATGAGACGAACGGTACGCTCAATCGCACGTACGGCACGGTGGTCTATCTTTCCGACGCAGGTGGTGCGGGACATGTGCTGCTGATTCAGGGATTGAATATGGCGGCAACCCAAGCTGCGGCAGATATTTTGTTCAACAGGAAAACAATTGTGCCTGTTCTTGCGCAGGCAGCGCGCCGTGATGGGCCTATGCGCTCGTTTGAGTTGCTGGTGGAAACCACCAGCATTGGCGCCGCGGCACCGGAGGCGCGAGTGATTGCCACACGGGTGTATCCGCAGTGATCTCAATAAAATCCCAAACTACATAACCGGCAGGAGTTAGGCTGGAATAGGACCTCTCTGCAGAGGTCAAAGGCATATGGGATTTGTGAATATGCGAGCCTTTCTTTGGAGGCGGTTGTTGGCCGGGGCAGTGCTCCTCTTCGGGGCGGCAACGCTCACGGCGCAGTCTGCGAAATCCCCTGAGACGCTTTATACCGAGTCACGTCCCGCGATGGGCACAGTTTTCACAATTGAGTGCTACATGCCCGACGCGGACAGCGCAGACCGCGTCATGGATGCAGCCTTTGAAGAGATCTCTCGGCTTGAAGCGTTGCTCAGTAACTACCAGTCATCGAGCGAGCTATCGCGAATCAGCCGCGAGGCGGGGGATAGTCCGGTGGTGACCGACCCTGAGACTTTTCGCTTCCTTACGCGGTCTCTCTATTGGAGCGAGCACTCCCATGGAGCATTCGATATTACCGTAGGTCCGCTGCTTCGAGCCTGGGGCTTCAAGGCCCGGAATGGCCATGTTCCAACTCAGCAAGAACAGAAGGGTCTCCGCGATCAGGTCGGATGGGAGAAGGTGCAGCTTGATCCGGCGGCCCATACTGTTCGATTTACCACCGGGAATGCAATGGAACTGGATCCCGGAAGCATCGGAAAGGGATTTGCAGTGGACAGTGTGGTGGCTCTGCTTCGCGAAAATGGAGTACACGCTGCATTCATCTCAGCGGGCGGCAGCACGCTGTACGGTCTGGGAACACCGCCGGATAAAGCAGGATGGCCAGTCGAGATTCCCGATCCCCGCACGCCAGGCAGTGTAGCGACTACGCTTCTGTTGCACGACATGTCTCTTTCGACAGGAGCATGCACGGAGAAGTTCTTTGTGCAGAATGGACACCGCTACTGCCACATCTTCGATCCACGTACCCTGATGCCTGTGGAGGGAATGCTGCAATCATCAGTGATTGCGCCTAGCGCGACGGATAGCGATGCGCTTTCAACCGTTGTCTTTGTGCTGCCACCTGATCAGAGCAAGGAGGTTCTGCGCGGGCTGCAGGACACGCAGGCTATCCTGTTTCTATCGGTGCCTGGCGCATCGAATTGCGTTGTCATCGGAGCTTCGAAATCCATCTGCGATGATCACACACCGATAACGAGAGAAGGAGTTCGTCCCTGATGGATCGTCGTTCGTTTACCCAGGGCCTCTCAGCGCTCGCCCTGGTTTCTTCCGCTTCATTGAGTAGTTCCGCGCTGCAGACTGCTGCCGGCGCGGCTGCTGCGCCGGCAGCCGCTGACGATACGCGAGCTGCGCGACAGATTGCGCATACGACCATAAACACGCCGCTGCGATTGGGCCTCATCGGGGCTGGCAGCCGTGGGCAGGAACTCGTGCGGAGCTTTCTGCGCGTCCCCGGAGTCAGGATTACCGCGACCGCCGATGTATATCCGCCGCGATTTGAGCAGCTAGACAAGGTGTGCGGCTACCAGGTGGCCAGACACGCCGACTATCGCGCGCTTCTCGATCGCAAGGACCTCGACGTCATTGTGATTGCCACCCCACTCGGCCTGCACGCGGAACATGTACTCGCAGCGCTCAAGAGTGGCCGGCCTGTGTATGGCGAAAAGACTATGGCTTACACCATCGCGCAGGCGCGAGAGATTGTAGCGGCGGTGGCTGCCAGTAAGCAGGTTTTCCAGGTCGGCCATCAGTATCGTTATTCACCATGGATTCGCGCCGCGCTGGCGCGGGTGCAGGCGGGCGAGATTGGCGACGTCACGCACGTTCTGGCGTATTGGAACCGCAACAACAGCTGGCGGCGGCCTGTGCCTGATCCATCTTTGGAGCGGCTGATTAACTGGAGGCTTTATCACAAGTGGTCGCTCGGGCTGATTGCCGAACTGGGATCGCATCACATGGACATCGCGAATTGGACCATGGGCTCTTACCCGGTTGCTGTGCAGGCCTCGGGCTCCATCTGTTACTACCGCGACGGGCGCGAGACGGACGACAATGTACAGGTGATTCTCAGCTATCCGGGCGGCCGCCGGATGGTTTTCACCTCGATGACCGATAACGCAAAGCAGGGTGACCAGCTGTGGCTTTATGGAACCAAAGGCTCATTGAATTTGACGCTGCAGGACGCGACATTCTTTTACGAGCCGCGAAAAGTGACGGCCGTCAAGGAAGAAAAGGGCGATAAGAAACAAGAGCCTGTAGTCACAAGCGCCTCATACAGTCCGGCCAACGAGATGCCATATCGCGGCCCCGGAAAATCTGTTGAGGTAAAGGATCCCGAAGACCCGACGACGGCGGCAACACGTGCGTTCGTATACTGTGTTCGAACAGGAGAGCGCCCCATTGCAGATGAACATGTGGGCCTGGGCTCTGCACTTGCTGTCGTGTCTGCCAATGAGGCGAGAGTCGCCAAGCGCGAGGTTGAGATCTCTGCCGTCTAGGCCGTTGCAGCGACCTTCCCAGATTGCGTATCGTTATTGGAATTCAGACCAAAGATGAGAGCCGCTCAACGAATTGCGAGCATCCAAGAAGATGGAGATCATGAAGATCATACAGATGGCAGATCTGGTCCGGTTCCGGACAATGACGACGCAGGAGCTTCGAGACACATTTCTCATCAGCAGCCTCTTTCAGCCGGGACAAATTTCATTCCTCTACGTCGATCTGGACCGCACGGTGATCGGGTCAGCGGTTCCGCTTGCAGAGCCGCTGAGGCTTTCCACCTACGATGCGTTGCGCGCCTCCTACTTTACGGAGCGCCGTGAGTTGGGAGTACTGAATATCGGCGGCCCTGGCACAGTGCAGGTGCGGGATGCAGAGTACGAACTCGGTAAGCTGGACGCCTTGTACGTGGGGCGCGGAAACGAAAAGGTCGTGTTCGCCAGCAAGGACGCTTCCCATCCGGCCGAGTTTTATCTCTTGAGTTATCCATCCCACGCGGTGCACCCCACAAGCCTGATACGCGCAAGCGAGCAGCAGGGAAGTAAGCTCGGCTCGTCGGAGACTGCGAATCTGCGTGAGATTACGCGCCTGATTCATCTCAATGGAGTGAGAAGCTCGCAGCTGGTGATGGGCTTTACGCGCCTCGCGCCAGGCAGTGTGTGGAACACGATGCCCGCGCATACTCACATGCGACGTTCTGAGGTCTACTTTTACTTTGACCTTGACGCAGACCAGCGCGTGGTTCATCTCATGGGGCCCGGCGACGAAACGCGGAACCTCGTCGTTGCAAACAAGCAGGTGGTAATCTCGCCTGGATGGTCCATTCATTGCGGCGTTGGGACCAAGAACTATGCGTTCTGTTGGGGCATGGGCGGCGAAAACCAGGAGTACAGCGACATGGACGCGCTGGCTATTGCGGATCTTCGTTAGCAGCAGGCACTCTCAGTGTTTGGCCAGAGCATCCATCTCAGAGGCGGCAAGCAAGAATCCTCCTACGCCATATACATAACTCGCCGAGGCGCTGAATTTGCCGGGCTGGCCATCGATGGGCTGAATTGATCCCAGCCGGCCGTCTGCATAGATGTGCGTGAGAATCGCTGCCCATGAGCGTTTGATAACAGGCTCAAACTTCTTGCGATCCAATATGCCTGTGCGTATTCCCCAGGCCATTCCATAGGTGTAAAAGGCGCTGCCGGAGATTTCAGGCAGATCATAAGCGCCGGGGTCCAGCAGACCGCTGCGCCATAAGCCATCTTTGCCCTGGATTGCGGCGAGGCGTTCGGCCATCTGCTTGAACTGCTCAATGTATTTAGCGCGGCTGGGATAGTCTTTGGGCATTTCAGTGAGCACCTGCACAAATGCGCCCATGACCCACCCATTGCCGCGTGACCAGAAGATCTTTTGCCCGTTCTGCTGCTTCTGCGTAAAGTAGCGGCTGTCGCGGAAGTAAAGATGTTCCACAGGATCGTAGAGGCTCGACGATGTCTCCCACCACTCTTTGTCCATGTAGTCGAGATAGCGGCGATCGCCGGTAATCGTGGACATGCGCGCCAGTACAGGCGGGGCCATGAATAACGCATCGCACCACCACCAAAGCAGCTTCTGCGGATCATCCTGCCGAACTATGAGCCGGTCCATCGTTGCTTTGGTGTCGGCCATGCGGGTGGTATCGCGATTGTCGCGGTAGAGATCCAGATATGTACGGCCGAGCGCCATATCGTCTGCGTGAGGAAAGCGGTTGTTCAGCAGCTTCCAGTCGAAGCTCTCAGACATCTTTACCATCGCGTCGTGATAGCGCGGGTCGCCGGTAGTGCGCGATGCGGCGAGCATGCCGTCGTAGAGCGCGGCATAGGTCCATTGCTGGCTGAATGTGGATTCGACGCGCGCTAGCTGCCAATCCGCCACTTTCTTTGCGGCTTTGCGAATGGCCGCGTGTGTCAGATCCGCGGACAGGTCCGTGGAGAGTGGGCCGGGGCTTTCCGGTGCATCGCCCACAGCGTTGCGCTCTGTGGATACAGGGGCCGGAGCAGGCGGCGCAGTTTGAGCGCGGGCGAAGATGGAAGCGACGGCAAGTACCGCGACCAGAAATCCAAAAGTAAGAGCAGCTTTTAGGGATCGCGCAGCATTGATTTTCAGTTTGGAATTTTCAGTTTTCGCCATACTGATGGGAAATCATAACAGCTGGATGATGTACGTTATCAATACTCGCCAGATAGAATCCTGAGCTATGAAGCCGCTGAGCGGAATTGCGTGCCGGACGTCATCGGCTACCTCGCAAATTGACAGAAGAATCTTTCTAAAAACAGCAGCAGCATCCGGGTTAGCTGCTCTGGCGCCGTATGCTCGGGGCGCGCTTAGTCATGCAGGGGAATCGGATGCATATCGCCTGGTAGTTGCAACGGATCGCCAAAGAATCGTTACTGCTGCAGACAGATATCTGTTGCAAAAGCCACTTACGATTACTGCCTTTCCTGCAAAGCGAAGCGCGGGTGGGTTACACGATTTCTTTTCGCAGGCGGATTACTTCTGGCCGAATCCCAAAGACCCGAACGGGCCGTACATCAATCGCGACGGGCAGAGCAATCCAGACAACTTTGACGATCATCGCCGCGTGATGGTGGCACTTTCGGTACAGATGCCGGCGCTCACGGCTGCATGGCTGCTGACTGGCCGCTCCAGTTATGGCAAGCTGGCTGGCGATCACTTGCGCGCGTGGTTTGTGACGCCGGAAACGCGCATGAATCCCAACCTGCAATTTGCGCAGGCAGTCATCGGCGTTTCTACGGGGCGCTCCTACGGAATCATCGATACGCTGCACCTGGTGGAAGTGGCCCGCGCGGCGAGTTTGTTGCATACGCAGGTGCTGAGCGCTGAAGATGCCGCTGCCGTGAAGGCATGGTTTCGCGAGTATCTCGCATGGCTCAACACCAGCAACTCCGGCAAGGCCGAGCGCGATGCGTTGAACAACCATGCCATGTGCTGGGCGCTGCAGGCGGCCGAGTTCGCACGTCTTGCGGACGATGAAGCATTGCGGCAGGAGATTTACCAGCGCTATCGCGAGATTATGCTGCCCAACCAGATGGCTCCGGATGGCTCATTTCCTCGCGAGTTGACGCGTACCAAACCTTATAGCTATTCCATCTTCAACTTCGATGTGATGGCGGCATTGTGCCAGTCTCTCAAGGGCCTTACGCCTGATCCGCTGAGCTTTCAGCTTGCCGACGGGCGCGGCCTTTCAAAAGCCTCGCAGTTTCTCTACCCGTATCTCAAAGACAAATCCACGTGGAAATGGGCGCATGACGTGGAGCACTTTGACGCGCTTCCAGTGCGCTCGCCGGGCCTGTTGTTTGCGGGCGTGGCGTTTCACAATTCGCAGTACATCGATTTGTGGAAGAGCCTGAATCCTGACCCGACTGACAAAGAGATCATTCGGAATTATCCGATTCGGCAGCCGCTGCTGTGGGTATAGTGTGGCTGCCGTGGTTGCATAGTTCTCCAGCATTTTCTTTCTTCTCGCCCCTGCATTTCGCTGTATAAAGAGGGAACCATGCCGATCCTCAATCGAAAAGACTTTCTTCGGAATACCGCGCTTGCCGGGCTCGGCGCTGTCGCGGGTCGTGTCCTCGCTTACGGGCAATCGGCTAAGCTGCCGGTGATTGACCAGGAAATACGCCAGTACATGGAGCGCTACAGCGTGCCTGGTATGACGATCTGTTTTCTGCGCGGCAAAGACCTGCTTTATTCCGAAGCTTTCGGCCTGGCCGACCGCTCCACCGGTACTCCTGTAACGGCCGCAAGTCTTTTTCGCATTGCCAGCAATTCAAAGGCATTCACTTCCGCCTCTATCTTTCTGCTGATAGAAACTGGCAAGCTCCAGCTTGAGCAAACGGTCTTCAGCGCAGACGGCATCCTGCCACAGTATTCCAATCTGGGTGGTCATAAGGACTGGCTGCACAGCATCACCGTTCATCAGTTGCTCACACATACCTCAGGAGGCTGGAGCAATCAGGACAATGATCCCATGTTCGAAAAAGGCGGGTTCAATCATGACCAGCTCATCGAATGGACGTTGAAAACGCATGAACTGCAATACCCTCCGGGGCAGCACTACGCGTATTCCAACTTTGGCTATTGCGTGCTGGGACGGGTGATCGAGAAGGTTTCCGGGATGCCTTACCCGCAGTTTGTGCACCAGCACATTCTTAACAGAATCGGCGACAACGACATGCGAATTGCCACTCATAAGCCCGTCCCCAATGAAGTCACCTACTACGGGCAGAATGGCGAAAACCCCTATGGCATACCCATTACCCGTATGGATTCTCACGGCGGATGGATTGCGACCTCTGAAGACATGGCTCGGTTTCTGGCATGCCTCTTCACGCCTGAAGATCAGGAAGGCGCGACGCCCGTGCTTTCACCTGCCAGCCTCAAAACAATGACGACAGGAACAAGCGCTAATCCGGATTACGCCTGCGGACTCGAAATCAATCGCGCCGGCAATGCATGGCACAACGGAAGTCTGCCGGGCACGATCAGCCTCATGGTCCACACGCACAGTGGATGTAGTTGGGCAGCGGTCTTGAACACCAGAACGTCCCAGGGTACGCCGGAACCAGATCTGGATAAAATGCTTTGGCGCATCGGACGGGATATTCCGGGCTATAAGCCATAGCCTAGCTCCCCGGAACGCGAAGGCATCTTCGCGCCTCTGTTTTTCTTGTCAAGCCCTCTTTCGGAAAATATTTTTTAACTCGTTGATTTTAAAGCACAAAAAACTTTGCGCAATTTGCGTAGTATTTCTTCGAATCTGCCATACTTATAGGTAGTAGAGAAAAAGCGGCCTGAGTCCATCGAGGATTCAGGCCGTTTTCTTTTCAGACAAGTTTCAGGATCGCTTCGCGCCGAGGATATCTATGGCTTTTGGACGTTTTACCGATAATCCCTATTCCCTCCGTCGACCGCGGGAGCAGGGATTGACGCTTGCACAGTTCCGGAATGAAGATCGCATAAAGATTTTTGCGGAAACTGTGCTGCCTTCTGTAACACGCACAAATAAAGTCACTTCGGGCCCGGGTCTGCACAGGATAACTTCCGCGATTGTCCGAAATCGCACACCACCCCGCTTGCCGGTCTCTGCTAAAAATGATCTCAATGACCAATTTCGAAATCCGAATGCCCGAGCACATCGAAACCGTGTTCCTTGATCGCGACGGCGTATTGAACCAGAAGATGCCGGAAGGACATTACGTCACCTCCTGGGATGAGTTCCGCCCGCTGCAAGGTATCGCTGAAGCGATCAGCAAACTGAATCGTGCAGGGATTCGCGTAATCGTAGTCAGCAATCAGCGCGGAATCGCTCTCGGCCGCATGTCGAATGCGGATGTGGAAGCCATTCACGCTCGATTCCAGGAATTACTTAAAGCTAGCGGCGCGCACATCGATGCTTTTTACTTTTGCCCCCACGACAAGGAGGGATGCGATTGCCGCAAACCAAAGCCCGGGCTCTTCCTACAGGCCAAACGGGATTTTCCTGCAATTATGCCGGAGACCAGTATTGTCATCGGCGACTCTTTGTCAGATATTGAAGCAGGCCGCAATTTCGGAATGGCAACGATATGGATTTCAGGGGATGCAGAGAGCCGCAGACCGGAGTGGGTCAAAGCGCATGAGCTCGCGGATGCTACTTTCGCGTCATTGCCCGAGTCTATGGGAGCTCTTGTCCCCCGAAAGTGACTTGAGCAGCAGCGTAGACAAGCGTATGTTTAGCTACGGCAGTTCTCGCAAATCACCATAAGCACAGCCGCGCAAACAGCTTCGGCAGAGGGGAAAGACTGTGAAATTGATCAGGGCAAGGGCTCCGCTTCGACTTGGGCTGGCGGGAGGCGGTACGGACGTTTCGCCATACTGCGACGAATATGGCGGAGCAATTCTTAACGCGACTATTGGGCTCTATGCTTACGCGACGATTGAACCATTGACCGACCCGATTGTGTCCTTTCAATCCTTCGATCGTAATGAGCAGGTAGATTATGAATCTACAAGTGAGTTGCCGATGGATGGCAAACTTGACCTGCTGAAGGCCATTCACAATTACGCGATTAAGAATTTCAATGATGGTAAGCCTCTCCACGTAAAGGTTGTGACCCGTGTGGACGTGCCCTCCGGATCAGGCCTAGGCGGATCTTCGACCCTGGTAGTGGCGATTTTAAAGGCATATTCCGAGTTGCTGAACTCGCCACTGGACGACTACACCCTGGCGCATGTCGCTTACGTGATCGAACGTGAGGAGGCGGGTCTCCAGGGCGGAAGACAGGATCAGTTTGCCGCAGCCTTTGGGGGCGTGAATTTTATGGAGTTCGGGCGCGAAGGGCGCGTTCTTGTGAATCCACTGCGAATCAAAGAGAGCGTTCTGGCTGAACTTGAAGCTTCATTGCTGCTTTTCTTTACCGGCGCATCCCGGGAGTCGAAAGGGATTATTGCCGAACAGGCGCAGAATGTTGAGCGACACAACGAAGACGCGATTGAAGCAATGCATCAATTAAAGAAAGAAGCCTTCCTGATGAAGGAAGCCCTGTTGCGCGGAGATTTTCATGGCCTCCATGAGGTGATGCGCCGAAGCTGGGAGGCGAAGAAGCGCATGGCGCGGCAGATTGTGAATGAACAGATTGAGACTGCTTACTCCAAGGCCCTGGATGCTGGAGCGCACTGCGCGAAGATTTCCGGTGCCGGCGGCGGCGGCTTCATGATTTTTCTGACCGATCCGATGCGCAAAGAGCGTGTGGCTGAGGCACTTGGAACGCTGGATACCTGCGGGAATGTCTACCGATGCCACTTTACGACTTCAGGCGCTATGGTTTGGAAGGCAGACGCGTAGAAGCATGATTACAAATGGATGATTTCTGCAGAGCCTAGAAAGTAGATCGAGGTTCGTAGGAAGGTTACGCGAAAGGAATAGACAGTGGAGGCGATAGTACTCGCCGGAGGTCTCGGCACACGATTAAGTTCCCGGCTTGTGGATCGTCCGAAGTCAATGGCTTTAGTGGCGGGGCGCCCATTTCTGGAAATACTGCTCGATCGGCTCGTGAAATCCGGATGCACGCACGTGCTGCTGTCAGTAGGCCATTTGCGCTCTGTGATCACGGATGCGTTTGGGGATAGTTATCGCGGGATTCCCATTACTTACGTGGTTGAAGAGACCCCGTTGGGTACCGGAGGAGCGATACGAAAGGCGCTGGATTTTGGCCGCGAAGATTGCTGCCTGGTGCTGAATGGAGATACTTACGTCGACCTGGACAGTGCTGCCCTTCTGGGGTTTCATCGCGCGGGGCATTCTGCCATCACACTGGCTGTGGCGCAGGTGGCAGACTCCGGACGTTATGGGCGCGTTCGCATTGAGGAAGAGGGAAATACGGAATATGTCACTGGATTTGAGGAAAAGGGCCAGAGCGGCGAAGGATGGATTAATGCCGGCGTCTATGCGCTGAATCGAGAGTTCCCTTGGCCTGGAGAGCTCACCGAGCGGTTCTCATTTGAAAATGACGTGCTGGTTCCAGGGGTAGAAAGTCTTCGGCCGCTCGCATTTCGGCATTCAGGCTATTTTCTTGATATCGGGGTACCCGCGGACTTAGATCGGGCCGCGAGCGAGCTTGCAGACCGCTAATTTGCCCAGTGTCCGCGTATTCGAGTTGAGCTCAATGTTGTTCGACGGCCTGTGCGGCTTCAGCGAGGCTCTGAGATGCAGGGTTGGTGCAATCGATTTCGACCCAATCGCATAACATGTGGCCTGCGAGAATATGACCTTCCTGGATGCGCGCAGTGTCATTCGATGGAACTTCAACCATATAATCGGCCGCGCCGGCCATTTTGCCGCCGCCGGCTCCAGTGAAGGCAACTGTCACAACGCCCATTAACCGCGCCGTCTCGAACGCAGCCAGGACATTCTGGCTATTTCCGGAAGTAGAGATGCCCACGAGAACATCGCCGCGACTGGCTGTGGCCTCTACCTGCCTTGAGAAAACGCGTTCATAGCCATAGTCGTTCCCAATCGCTGTGAGAATCGACGTGTTGGTGCTGAGGGCGATTGAGGGCAAGCCCCTCCGTTCGCGACGGAAACGGCCGACCAGCTCTGCTGCCAGATGCTGCGAATCCGCTGCGCTTCCACCGTTACCACACCAGAGAATCTTGCCGCCAGCGTGAAGCGACGACGACATCACTCGTGCAATTTGTTCCAGAACTGGACATTGAGAGTGGAACTCAGAAATTATCCTGAGATGTTCTTGAATCGCCTCAGTAAAGACGACTGAAGGGCTGGGATCATGCGGCATCGCAACTGTCTCCGATTGGGGAAGGTGTATGGTCAGGCGAAAGTTCTACACTACCTAAACGATGAGGCCAGCTGACCAGAACCAATCATAGCCTAATCTTCAGTACAGAAGATGCTATCAATCGCGATTCTTCGTGCGACGTAGGTGCTAGTTCCTGATCACACGAAAGGCCTTGCCGGGATGCCAAACGTTCCCACCGGCCTGTTGTGAAACATGGACAGACGCGTTGGCGTCTTCGAGATGCCTATCTATGACGCCGGTTTGGCTGGCCAGGCTGGGTCTGGCGCAATCTATGGGGTCGTTTTAGAGTATTGTGAAGTTCTACCTCCTTGGTAACCATCCCATGGTTATCCTTGGTGGTGCGGGTTCGCAAATTGCCATATCATTTAGCCTGGCGGCCTGCGATTATGGCTTGAAAGTTGACTCTACATCGGTCAAAAAATAAGTTTCCGAGCTGCGCACATGTTGGATTTTTATCGGAAACCAATTGCGGGTGGCGAGTTTTCGCCCTCGAACACGTTTCGTTGCCGGGTTCATAGCGAGCATTTCGTGGATTATGTAGCGGGTTGTTGGTTCCGGTCCACGATCTATTCCCTTCAAGTTTGGCCCCGGGAAAATTTGTCATGGTTCTTGCACAGAACCAAATCCACCTCGACGGGTGAGTGGAGAAGGCGTATTTTGCGCGTTTCCTATCACCGAGGAGGATGTAGTTGTGTGTGCTGTGCATGCCGTGACGATTCATAAACTGCCAATGGTCGACTGCCGGGATAGGAATATCGGACAGTTCACCTAGTGAATGGCATGGAGTCCAGGATACTCGCGCGCGAGCATTGCTTTTCCTGCCGGCGGGAGTTGCCAACTGTTGGAGGTTGAAAGTGGCAACGTTGTCTGAGGTTTCGTATTCCCCGATTCGTGTCTTAGTCGCAAACGGGCATGGTCTATTTCGAGATGGCTTGCGGGGGTTGCTTGAGGCGGGTGGTTTCAAGGTGGTAGGTGAGACCGCGGATGGCGAAGCCGTGGTTTCCATGGCCGAGAAGACGCGGCCAGATGTGATATTATTGGACCTCGCGATGCCTCGCCAGGACGGGATTGAGGTTCTACGGCGGCTATCGACCGCGGGAATCCCGGCGCGTACGTTGCTGATGGTGTCATCGACGGACAAGGCACAGGTCGTCCGAGCCTTGAAGATGGGAGCGTACGGCGTCATTCCCCAGGAGGCGACGAGTCAGCGTTTGTATGAAAGCATTCGCTGCATCATGTCTGGCCAATACTCGATTGGCAAGGATAACGTTTCCGATCTAGTAAAGGCGCTGCGGGAAGAGAATGGTTCTGGAGCTATTTCGCGGCAGAGACGGTTTGGCCTGACGCCGCGTGAACTGGAGACCATTACGCTCGTGGTCGCGGGTTACTCAAATCCCGGAATTGCGCAGAAGTTTTCAATTAGTGAGCAGACGGTAAAGCATCACATCAGCAATATTTTCGACAAGCTTGGTGTCTCGAACAGGCTTGAGCTTGCTCTCTTTGCCGTTAATCATCGGCTGACTGATACGAACTCTTGAGAGAAAACACTAAGGCATGTAATGGCGGCCAGCTTGAACTTCCAAGGTTGTCTGCCGATACAACGAAGGTAACCAGTAAGCTGGCTTTTTAAGGCGATCTGGTAATGCTCCAAAGTCTAATGGAATGTGGCACTATTCAGTGTTATTCCGATGCTACTGATGGGCCATTGTAAGGTTGGGACGACTTCATTAGGCTTGGTTCACGTTATGAATGAGGCGCGAGGAACAGCCTGAATGGAAAACGATAAAGAGGATAGTGGCAGACGTCTCGAAATCGTTTTTCGCAGGAAGGTGCCTCGGGCTCAGCGTTACGAAATTAGCACGACAATGCGCTATCGCATCCGGGGGGAAAAGCAATGGCGAGAAGGTGTCGTGAAAAACATCAGTATTTCCGGCGTACTCATTTACGCCGCGACTTTTCTGGAGTTGGAAACCGAGATTGAATTACGGTTTTCGCTACCAGTTCATCTGCGGGACGAAAGTGCCGCAGAATTATTATGCCGAGGTTCGGTTGTCCGATCCTCAAAATGTGAAGGTTTCTACAAAGCTGCTTTAGCGGCAGCCAGGATTAAGCGCTGGCGGTTTTTGCGGAAAAAGAACGCAGAAGACAAATCGCCAGAGTATTCTTCCAGCGGTAGCCTGCTGCAGTTTGAGTAGGGGGCGTTTCACAGGTTGTAGTTCTGGGTGTTTCGGCGTCAGTTTCAGGTGCCGCATGCTCAACGCCTTAGCCAAATTTGAGATTGATGGGCTCTGTAGCTCACAGGGCGAAGCTATGCCTAGCGGTGGCGGTAGTAGTGCGGGCCAATTTCAGGTAATCCCGGAGACGAGAGGAAGGCTGGAATGGATACGGCAATCGATTTCACACCAAGTGAAACCGTCATGCCCTGGTGGGCTCTTTATACCCGGCATCAACACGAAAAAACGGTGGCGGAAGTATTGAGGACGAAAGGCGTGGAAGTATTTCTGCCTTTGTACGCGTCTGTGCGCCGCTGGAAAGACAGAAGCAAGCTGCTGTACATGCCGCTTTTCCCCGGATATGTGTTCGTGCGTGGAGTGCTTGCACAGCGACTTCACGTTATGACAACGCCTGGCGTACACATGATTTTGAGCCAGGGAGATCGCGCAGCGCTCATCCCTGAAGATGAGATCCAGGCGATTCGGCAAACGATTGAAGGAAACTTTCATGTCGAACCGCACCCTTTCCTAAAATGCGGCGAACGAGTTCGCGTGAAGCGTGGTTCTCTCTGTGGTGTTGAAGGCATACTTGTAAGAAAGAAGAACGTATTTCGCCTGGTTCTCTCTGTGCAGATGTTGGCACAGGCTGTAGCGGTAGAGATTGATGCCGCAGATGTCGAGCCCGTAGATTCAAAGGTGGCAGCACCGCTCTCACCGACGGAAATGGCCGGCGCTCGGTTGCAGCAATATCCGATTCGTCCATTTGCAAGTTAGCTTGACCGGGAATGTGCCTCGAACGCAAGTCTTTCGAACAGGCAGTTTCGTTGGGGCATAGGAATATGTTGATCAAAAGCAGTATGAAGATTGTAATTTCCATTCTCGTGATTTCAGGGTTTGTACTTGCACGGGCTCAGATGGGCACGAGTAAACCTGCACAGACGGCTGCTCCAGGGTCCACGAAATCGGAGCAGTCTGCGGCACCGGCAGGGAAGGACCATCCTGAAGAGAACTACGTCATCGGGGACGGAGACGTATTGGGAATCAACGTCTGGAAGGAACAGGAGCTTACAGGGCCTATTCCAGTACGTCTGGACGGCAAGATATCGCTACCATTGATTGGTGAAATTCAGGCAAGCGGTAGGACTCCGACTCAACTCAAGAACGATATCACTGACAAGCTGCGCGCTTACCTGTCAGCACCGGATGTGACGGTGACAGTGCTGCAGATGAACAGCCAGAAGTTCAATATTCTGGGACGAGTTTCCAAGCCTGGATCCTATCCGTTGTCAGCGACCACCACGGTCCTGGATGGGATTGCCGCAGCCGGCGGATTTCTGGACTTTGCAAAGCAAAAGGGCGTCTACATCCTGCGCAAGAATTCCGAAGGCCGTATGACGCGCATCGCCTTCAACTACAAGGACGTTATTCGGGGTAATCACCCTGAAGAAAACATCCAACTCAGGCCTGACGACACGATCGTCGTACCTTGAGGTTGCATATGCGCGTACAAGCTTTATTCATCGTAATGCTGCTTACTTCAGCAGCTGCAGCACAAGAGCCTCAGAGTCCAAACGCAGCCGCTCAGACACGGATGCTAACCCCGCCACCTGTAAGCGTGCTGAACTATACGGCTCAAGTAGGATCTGAAGCGCAACGTAATTATCTTCGAGGCGGGCTCACTTACACCACCTCCTATATTGACAATTACTTTGCGGATGCGGGCAGCGCGCCAATTGCCGAGACAACGATGTCAATCTTGCCGACGATTGCGCTGGATGCCTCTACAGCGAGACAACATGCGGTAGTGACTTACAGTCCTGGATTTACGTTTTACCATCCGTCAAGCGGGCTGAACGAAGTTGATAATATTGCGTCGGCAGACTATGCGTTCCATTTATCTGCGTACACAACGATTAGCGCGACGGAACGATTTGAAGATAGCTCGATGCCGTTCTCTCCTGCGGATGCTGGCGATATAGGCGGTATATCAGGAATACCAATATCGACTACACCTGGCGTGGTGCCACCTTTTGCAAAGCGGCTTACCAATTCTGTCAGCGCAGAGATCACGATGCAGACGGGGTTGAACGAGATGATTGGCGCATCGGGTTTGTCTGCGATTTTGCAATATCCCGGCTCATCACTGACTCTTGGGCTTTATAACTCGAGCGCGCGTGGCGGAACCGGTTTTTACAATCACCGTATTTCCACTTCACAGTATGTTGGAGCAACTTATCAGTACCTTGATATGCTGACATCCCCACCAGACGGCGAAAGCGCTACTAAAACATCGACGGTGATGGGTTTCTACACGGTCTATCCAAATGCCCGCCTATCGGTATCAGTGTCCGGAGGCCCTCAGTATTACCAAGTGACGGAAACGGCGTCGCCTTCCTTCAATGCATGGGGACCGTCCATATCGGCTAGCACGGGTTGGCAGACCGGGCGCTTCAACCTTGCCGCGAGCTACTCGCATTCGGTGACAGGAGCTGGCGGCTTGATCGGGGCCTACCATACCAACAGCGCGAATGCCGCATTGCATTGGCAGCTTGCGCGTACATGGACGGCCGGAGCCTCCGGATCGTACTCCATTAACAAATCTGTCAGTGCGTTGCTCCCGACGGAAGCTGAAAATGGACATACGATCACCGGATCGGCGACATTACAGCATCCAATACATGGACAGGTCAGCCTGGCGTTCGGCTATGATCGGGTCCATCAAAGCTATGGTCAGGTTGCTGCCATCGCGGCCAGCCCAGACAGCGATCGCTTTTCGGCTTCGATTACGTGGAATTTCCAACGCGAGTTAGGTAGATAGTTATGCCCGAAGAATTTGAAGAAAGCCCCAGCCAACCGTTTGATCTAGGCCGCTATCTCGACATTATCCGCCGGCGTCATCTGATCTTTCTGACGCTGCTGCTGGTAGGTTGGGTGGGAGTATGGGGATCGAGCTGGCTTCTCCCCGTGAAATATAAGTCGAGCACGCTGATTCTTGTGGAAGAACCCGCGTTGCCGAAGAACTATGTTGTTCCTAATATCAGTGACAACGTGCAGGACAGGCTGCAGACCATTACACAACAGATATTGAGCCGGACGCGGTTGCTTCTGATTATCGATAAGCTTCACCTCTACCAGGGTGGACGCCATGTTTTAACGCCCGACCAGCGTGTAGATAAAATGCGCAAGGATATTAATATTGATCTCGTCAAAGACGAAAAGACCAACTCGGTCACAGCATTCAAAATCTATTATGTCTCTGCAGATCCGCATATTGCGCAGCAAGTGACCAGCGAATTGACGAACCTCTTCATCGACGCGAACTCAAAAGCTCGCAAACAAGAGTCAGAAAATACTACGCAGTTTATTGAAAGCCAACTGGTAACTGCTCGTGCCAACCTTGCGGATCAAGAGGCGAGAGTTCAGACATTCCAAGCTCAGCATCAGGGGGCATTGCCTTCGCAGGAGACGGCCAATCTACAGATTCTGAGTGGGCTGCAATCGCAACTGCAGAACGAGCAAGATGCGGTGAATTCCGCAAAGCAACAGAGTGTTTACCACCAGTCGTTAATTGAGCAGTATCGCGCATTTGATTCAAGGCATACTACCGCCGGCGGGACTTCGGTTGGGCTGGCGGGTATTGACGATCAGCTTGATAAGTTGCGATTGAAGCTACAGGATCTGGGCACTCGGTATACGGATCAGTATCCAGAGGTGCAACAGGTAAAGGCACAGATCGCCGATGCAGAAAAGCAAAGGGCGCAGATAGTTGCCAATCTCAAGAAGGCACCAGACGGAAAACAGGCGAGTGGCGGCGGGCAGACCCAAGAGATTCAAGATCCTGCACAAAATGCCCCGCTGTTGCAGCTCCAAAGTCAGCTAAAGGCCGATCAGACGGAGATAGCAAATCGCGAGCGGGCGGTCAGTAGTCTCGAGTCGCGGATCAACCAATATCAGTCCTTACTGAATAGCGAGCCTTCGGTCAGTCAGCAACTGGCAGATCTGAACCGAGGCTATGAGCAATCTCAGACGAACTACAATGAGTTGCTGAAGAAGGAAAGCGACTCTCAGATGGCCACAAGCATGGAGCAGATGCAGGAGGGCGAACGATTCATGATGCTCGACCCGCCAAGCCTGCCGGTGCGTCCCGATTTCCCCAACCGCCTTAAGATGTGTGGTGTCGGGCTGGGAGTGGGGCTGGTGCTGGGGTTGCTGGTGGTTGTTCTGCAGGAATTTTTCGATGATTGCATGTACAGCGACCGAGAAATTATCAAGATGATTTCTGTGGGCGTGATCGCTGAGATTCCGCAGATTCTGAACCCATCCGATACGGAACGCGAGAAGCGGAAAATTTTACTGGGTTGGGCCATGGCTGCGTTGGTGATATGTGTAATTCTTACTGGATCTGCATTCAGCTATCTACATTCCTAGAGCATACTTTTCAATGTACAAGTCATTCTTTCAACTCACGCGTAATCCATTCGATCTGACTCCGGATCCGAATTGCTTTGTGTCTACAAGAAGGCACAATGAAGCGTTGGCCGCGCTGTATTACGGGGTACGGTGGCACAAGGGGTTCGTGGTTGTGACAGGAGAAGTGGGTACAGGAAAGACGCTTCTGCTGCGTTGCCTGTTGAGGCTGCTGAAGGAAAGCAAAGATGTGTCCTATGCCTACGTGTTCAATGGCAGACTTTCGCCCGTGGAGTTCCTGCAATACATTCTCTCCGACTTCGGGTTGCCTACTTCTGGCAAGAACAAAAGCGAGCTCCTGATCGAGCTAGGCCAGTTCCTTATTTCGCGGGGATCAAAGAAACTCACGACGGTCTTGATCGTCGATGAAGCACACCTTCTCTCAGAGGAAATTCTCGAAGAGATTCGCCTGCTCTCCAACCTGGAAACAGCGGACGATAAACTTCTGCAGGTCGTCCTGGTGGGACAACCCGAACTGGACGAAAAGCTGGATTCCCTCGGCCTGAGGCAGCTCAAGCAAAGAATTGCACTCCGTGCACGTCTCGCAGCGCTGGATCAGGAAGAGACGCGGGAATATATTGAGAAACGGCTGCAGATCGCAGGAGCTTCGCTTCAGGGCGAACCGATCTTTCCTCCGGAAACTGTCTCGACTGTGTATTGGTATTCACAAGGTCTGCCGCGGCTGATCAACACAATCTGTGAGAATGCACTGATCGCGTCTTATGCACGGCAGGATCACAGCGTCAATCCAGAAATTATCCACGAAGTTGCCCGGGAGTTTCGGTTGGACGTGAGCTCGTCTAGCGATGATGTAGCGACCGGCAGAATCAGCGAAGCCGATTTGCGGCAGCAAACGAACGCGATGCTAGACATATTTTCCAGATTGAGAAACCCTACTGTGAGCAGTTTGGCTTCTGATTCGAGTCAGGTGACAGAACAAGGGGAGCATGAGCTACATATTTGACGCCTTACAACGCTCACAAGCTGAGCGTGCAGAGGCAAACAAAACGGGATCACTGGCGACTCTTGAGCTGCTAGAGCGCACCGAGCGTGAAGCCTCTGCACAATGGAACTCCGAATTTCCATCGGAGCCGATTGCGGAAGCAGTGCAGGAAACGCAGGGGCCCTTACTCAGCGGAGAAGGACTTGGAGCAGGCGCCGTTGACGACGATCCGAGTGTCATTACGAAGGCACTGGAAGATGAAGAACGCCGCGAGACGTTCAGCCACTTCCAGACCTTGGAATGCGCTCATTCAAAAGACAGCCGCCTGGTAAGCCTCTCCAATGCGGATGCACCTGCAAGAGAAGCGTTCCACATGCTGGCGGTTCGGCTGAACGACCTGAAACGGACGCGAGAGCTCAAGAGCATACTGATCACAAGCACAATTCCTGGAGAAGGCAAGAGTCTGGTTGCTGCGAATCTGGCGAGCTCTCTTGGCGGTGGAGAACGCGAGCGGGTTCTTCTTCTCGATGGAGACTTGAGGCGGCCTTCGCAGTCGCAACTCTTTGGACTCGCCAAGGTTCCCGGACTGATCAACTATCTGCAGGGCGAGCGTAGCCTAACCGCTTGTCTTTACCACCTACCTGAAGCAGGCATCTGGATGTTGCCAGCCGGCGACAATCCCAGCAATTCCGCAGAATTGATCCAGTCGCAAGAACTGCCGAAGCTGATGGAAACTCTGAGTGGATGGTTTGATTGGATTGTGATCGACTCTCCTCCAGTGCTGCCTGTGGTCGACACAAGCGTATGGGCGCGATTAGCAGATGGCATCCTGCTTGTAGCGCGTCACGGAACGACGAAGAAACGAAAACTGCAAAAGGGACTGGATGCGCTTGATCCCAGCAAGTTGATTGGTGCGCTGCTGAACGCATCCAAGAGCGCAAACGATAACGATTACTACTCCTATCTCAGCCCATCTGAAACTTCGCGGCAATCAGGTTCCGGCCGCCGCTAGCAGTCTGTTTGCTAGTTCCCTCGGTAATTGCAATCCCCCCACGTCCATAAGGCCCCCGCAGTAATAGCGGGATCTACCGCTCCGTAAGAGAGTTAAGCCATGATCTGTCTCCAAGTAGAAAATCCCGCACATTTAGACGATCTTTTTTCCGGCTCCCAGCCGGCAGAGATTCGCGACGTTCTGGACGAAAGAGCCTTTCGGCGGATGATTGCTATCGAGAGGAAAAGGACAGAGCGAACCAAGGAACCTTTCCTGCTAATGCTGCTGGAGTGTGTAGAGTGCAGAGAGCCGGGGAAATGTGTCCATGGCATCGATAACCTTTTGACTGTGCTTCTCTCCGCGACGCGAGAAACAGACGTGATTGGCTGGCACAAGGAGAATCGAGCTATCGCGATCCTGTTTACCGGGCTTGCGGCAGACTCCAAGAGCGCATGCGTTGGGGCCATTTTGAACCGCGTCAGTTCGGCGCTGCAAGATAAACTCTTTTCTGAGAAATTCGTGCAGCTCTCGATTACACTGCATCTCTTCCCCGATGACTGGGGCAATGATGGCTCAGGAGGGCCGAGCAACGCGACGCTGTATCCGGAACTGCAAGAGGCAGATACGAGCAAGCGCGGAATGCTGGCCCTTAAACGAAGCATGGATATTCTTGGAAGCCTGTTTTTACTGATCCTGCTTCTGCCCTTCATGGTCGCAATTGCCATAGCGGTGAAGGTGACGTCTCGAGGGCCGATATTCTTCCGGCAACAGCGCGTAGGTCAGTTTGGCAAGTGTTTCACGTTTCTGAAGTTCCGATCGATGCGGAATCGCAATGATCACAGCCAGCACATGCAATATGTGAAGCAGATGATTGCCGGCAACGCTGATCGTGTATCGGCAAAGGGGAAAGCCGAAGGCGTATATAAATTGGTGGATGACCCAAGAATTACGCAGCTGGGAAAGTTTCTGCGCAGAACCAGTCTAGATGAACTGCCGCAATTCCTGAACGTGCTGAGCGGCGATATGTCACTTGTTGGTCCGCGGCCTCCGATTCCGTATGAAGTTGCGGCGTATGAGACCTGGCATCGGCGCAGGGTATTGCATGTGAAGCCAGGCATCACGGGCTTGTGGCAGGTGACAGGGCGAAGCCGAGTGAGTTTTGACGAGATGGTACGCCTTGATCTGCACTATGCAAGCTTCTGGTCGCCGTGGCTTGATTTCAAGATTCTTATGCGCACACCCGCCGCCGTGATTAAAGGCGCTTATTAAGGGACGTGCGCTGGCGGATAGCAGAGTAAATTCCGCCTTTTTATCTGGTTGTTTCTTGTTTGCATTCTGAATGCAAGATGGCCAAGTGAGGCCATTGGTAAGGAAGGGAAGACTCTCGTGAATTTTGGCGTAATTGGTTTCGGATACTGGGGACCCAATGTGGTGAGGAATCTCAGTGGCCTGGATGGCTCCCGGGTTATTTCCATTGCAGAGCTGAGTGAGAAGGCGCGCCAGCGCGCGCGAAAGGCCTATCCGGCAGTTCACATTACTGCGGATGCAAAAGAGATAATTTCGTCTACCGAGATTGACGCGATTGCCATCATCACTCCCGTGTGGACGCATTATGAATTGGCTAAGGAAGCGCTCGAAAACGGAAAGCATGTGTTTGTGGAAAAACCGTTTACGAGTACGACCGAGCAGGGAGAAAGACTGATCGAACTGGCCGCCCGGAAGAACCTGAAGATCATGGTGGATCACACCTTCCTGTTTACCGGAGCGGTGAAGAAGATCTCTCAGCTTATGAACGAAGGGACTCTGGGAAAGTTGTATTATTACGATTCAACGCGCGTTAATCTCGGGCTTTTTCAGCACGATATTAATGTGTTGTGGGATCTGGCCCCCCATGATTTGTCGATCATGGACCACTTAATACGCTCAACTCCGGAAGCGGTTGTGGCGACAGGGCAGAAGCATCTGAGCGAGCATGAAGATGTCGCTTACATGACTCTTTACTTTCCTGACTCTGTGATTGCGCACATCAACGTAAACTGGTTGTCGCCGGTGAAGGTGCGCATGACGCTAATTGGCGGAGAGAAGCGCATGCTGCTGTGGAACGATCTTGTGGCCGATGAAAAACTCAGAGTGTATGACAAAGGCGTCAAGATTGATAGCCGTGAAGGAGTCTACGACATGCTGGTGAGCTATCGATCGGGTGATATGTGGTCTCCTCAGTTGGAGCAGATAGAGGCGCTCCGTGAAGAGCTTTCTTACTTTGTCGATTGTGTATCGAGCGGACAAGATCCACATAACGACGGGCACGCAGGTTTGCGCGTTGTGAAGATGCTGGAAGCAGCCACGGAATCCTTGAACAAGAAAGGTACACTGGTCCGTCTGTGAACTCCCTGAACGCTATCTCTGACGATGTAAAGCTGGGCGTTGATGTGCGACTATCAAAATTTATCAACCTATACGGGTGTGAGATTGGCGATGAATCCAAGATAGGCGCCTTTGTTGAGATCCAGAAAAATGCCCGCGTGGGGAAAAGATGCAAGATCTCAAGCCACACATTTATCTGTGAAGGAGTGGTGATTGAAGACAATGTCTTCATCGGCCACGGAGTCACATTTACCAACGATATTTTCCCTCGCGCAACAGCGAGCGATGGCAATCTGCAGACTGAAGCGGATTGGAAGGTTGAGCCGACGACAGTTCGCAAAGGAGCATCCATCGGCTCCGGCACTACGCTTCTGTGCAATATCAGCATTGGTGAAAATGCGATTGTAGGAGCTGGAAGCGTGGTCACAAAAAATGTCCCACCTAACTCGGTCGTAGCAGGAAATCCGGCCAGAGTTCTGCGTTATATCCAACAAAGTCCGGAGACCCATCATGAGTAACCATCAGAGTGTTCCATTTTTAGATCTTGTCGCTCCTCACGTCGAACTCGAAGAGGAGCTCACAGCGGTATTTCAGCGTGCGCTGCGTACTGCGGGCTTTATCGGTGGCCCCATGGTCGAGGAGTTCGAGAAGTCCTTCGCGGTGTTTTGTGACACGGCTGACTCCATTGCTGTCAGCAGCGGAACCGACGCGCTGCGATTTGCAATTATGGCCAGCGGAGTGCAGCCTGGGGACGTTTCAGTGACTGTACCCCATACATTTATCGCCACCACAGAAGCAATCTCACAGGCCGGCGCACTGCCAGAGTTCGTTGACGTTGATGAGCGCACCTACAACATGTCTGTTGAAAGCCTGCGGCAGTACCTGGAACAGCAATGCTCACGGGATCAGTCCGGCAAATTGATCAGCCGGCGAAGCAATCGTCCTGTGACTTCAATTGTGCCCGTGCACTTATATGGGCAGATGGCAGATATGGACCCAATTCTGGCTCTTGCAGAAGAATATGGGTTAGTCGTGATCGAGGATGCGTGCCAAGCACATGGAGCTGAATACTTCTCCAAGAAACTCAATCGCTGGATGAAGGCTGGATCTGTAGGACGTGCGGCAGCGTTCAGTTTCTATCCCGGAAAGAATCTTGGTGCGTGTGGAGAAGCCGGAGCGGCGACCACCAACGACAGTGAGATTTCTGCAAAGATCAGAATGCTGCGTGATCACGGTCAGGCAAAGAAGTATTATCACGACGTTGAGGGATATAACGGAAGGCTGGATGCGATCCAGGCCGGCCTGTTGAGCGTAAAACTTGCCCACCTGGCGCAGTGGAACGCGAGACGCCGCGAGTTGGCTGCCGAATACAACCAGCTTCTTGCGAACAATGATGCTGTGGGCTGCCCATGGGAGCCGTCCTGGTCCCGTTCCGTCTATCACCTCTATGTGATTCGTACGACTGAACGCGATAGAATGATTGAGAGCTTGAAGCAAGCTGGCATTGGCACGGGAATTCATTATCCTGTACCGCTGCATCTGCAGAAAGCTTATTCCGGGCTCAACTACAAGCCAGAAGACTTTCCGGTTGCCACACGCGTGGCTGCCGAAATTGTCTCCCTGCCGATGTTCCCTCAGCTAAGCGGAGACCAACAGGCACAGGTGGTGAACGCAGTTCAGGCATTTTCTGCGAGAGCAGTGAGCGAAACAGTCTCTGTCGCATAATTTTTTGAATTGTACAAACGGAGAGGTCGCCGTTGGCTAAGGCAGTAGTCAGCTTGCTGGCTGCGGTGGTGAAAGCCACCCGGAGGTTCGAATCCTTCCCCTCTCCGCCAATTTTGTGAATCGCCGCACCGCGGATTGAAGTTGAGCCGCAAATAGAACAGACAACATGATAAACACGACTGCGCTTGCAGACGAAAAAGCTACAGAACCGACAAAAAGTCATGCGAACTCGCAGGCTGCTCAGAAGAGTGGCCTGAAGTATCGCGCCGACATAGACGGACTAAGAGCTGTCGCGGTTGTGAGCGTGGTTGCATTTCATATCGGACTAAATCGATTTGGGGGAGGATTTGTCGGCGTTGATGTTTTCTTTGTCATCTCCGGCTACCTGATAAGTTCGATTATCTTTGCCGAGGTCAGCGCTTCGCGCTTCACGATCGTCGGGTTTTACGAACGGCGCATTCGCCGGATATTTCCGGCGCTTTTCGCCATGCTTGCAGCATGCAGTATCGCCGCGGCCATTTTCCTGCTTCCGCGTGAGCTGGTCGATTACGCGAAGTCGATGCTCGCCGCGACAGGTTCAGTCTCGAACATATTCTTCTGGCAGCATTCCGGTTACTTCGACGCGCCAACCTCGAAGCCATTGCTTCATACCTGGTCGCTTGCGGTGGAAGAGCAGTTCTATCTCACATTTCCACTGTTCCTGCTCGTGGTTCGTCGCTTCTTTCCCGGAAGGCTCCGCACGGCAGTTTCGCTCCTATTCGTTGCATCCCTTGTTGCTAGCGGAATTGTGGTTCTGCAGGATCGAACCACGGCATTTTATATGCCATACACTCGCGCCTGGGAGCTTCTACTAGGCACCCTGCTTTCACTCAAAATATTTCCAGCATTGAGATCGGCAGGACTACGAAACGTCGCTACACTGGCTGGGCTCGGAATGATTTTATGGTCGGTGATGTTTTATTCCGAGGCAACTCTGTTTCCGGGTTTCAGCGCTCTGCTGCCATGTGTCGGATCGGCGCTGATTATCTGGGCTGGAGAAACTGGCGGATCGATTGTCGGCTCAGTATTGTCCTGGCGCCCCGTGGTATTTGTCGGCCTCATCTCTTACTCCTTGTACCTATGGCATTGGCCGATCATTGTGCTGCAAAAGATGGGCGTGCTCATCGGCTTAGGCGGAGTTCACCTTGGAGCGCACGCGGGTCTGCTTTCCGAGCATCGTTTCGATATGTTTGTCGAGATCGTTCTCTCGCTCGGGCTGGCCATATTGTCCTGGAGATTTGTAGAGACGCCCTTTCGCAGCGGACCCCTTCGCCTGAGCCGGCGGCCGCTCTTTGTGCTGGCCGTTGTAGTCATGTCGGTTTTTATGGGAGGCGCCGCATGGACGGTACTTGCTCAGGGGTTTCCTGGTCGTTTTCCCGAAAAGGCGCTGCAAGTTGCCTCTGCCCTTGATAGCCAGCAGGAAAGCAAGTCTGGGCGGGTTGGAACTTGCTTCATCACCACAGAGTTTCACTTCGACAGTTATCGCCAAGATACCTGCTTGCGTCAGGATAGCGGGAAGAAAAACTACCTCTTGCTCGGCGACAGCCATTCAGACATGCTCTGGGCTGCTCTCAATACAGGCCTCAAGAACGCTAATGTGATGCAGGCCAGCACGGCGGCTTGCGTTCCGTCGCTTGCTCCATCGGGGAGCGAGGACTGCAAGAAGATGATGGCGTATATTTTCCGGAGCTACCTGCCGACACATCCGGTACAGGGTGTTTTTCTTGCCGCGCGATGGGGACAGAATAATCTGGGTTCTCTGACGGAACTGATCACATGGCTCAATCAGCACCAGGTACCTGTAACTGTCTTCGGTCCCGTGCCTGAATATGATGCGCCTCTTCCCCGACTTCTTGCGGATTCGATTGCCTGGAATAAGCCTGCCCTGGCGAGTCAACACCTGGTACAGGGCCAACAAATGCTGGACGCAGAGATGCAACGGATGGCCACGACAACATGGCATGTGCCTTATATTTCGCTCTACGATGAGATCTGCGGTTCGAACGGCTGCCTTGAATATGCTGATCCAACCCACAAGCTGCCGTTGATGGCGGATGATAACCACCTCAGCAACCCGGGCGCTATCTCTGTCGTACAGCGACTGGTCGATCAGGGCAAGTTGTAGTAAACCTGCGCCAGATTTCTCGTTCCTTAAACTTGTTTTTAAATGCAACCGCTGCCGACTATGACGCCCATTGAGACCGTGCCTCAGGAAAATCAGAATCTAGCGGCGAAGCCCAAGTTGCCGGCGACAGCCAGCTCACCGAAGGCCCCGCGGATTCACGCGCTCGATTTCACAAAAGGTGCGCTGGTCCTCATCATGGTGCTTTATCACTGGATCAACTATTTCATTGGGCTGGAATGGCCATACTATCGCTATCTCAGATTCCTGAGTTCCTCATTCATCTTCATTACCGGGTTCATGATCTCCCACATATATCTCTCAAAGTATGCAGCGGCTGACCCTCGACTTTGGAAGAGATTAGTTACAAGAGGCGTGAAACTGATGGCAATCTTCCTGGCCCTGAACGCGGCTCGCGATCTTGCCATTCCGATACTGGGGACGGGCACCGCAGAGCAAAGCCTGCCATCACTTCAAGATCTTTTTACGATTTTTGTGTCCGGGAATTTCACCGTTGCTGGAAATAAGCTCGTTTCCTTCACGATTCTTATCGTGATCAGTTATGTGCTCATATTCTCGGGGGTGCTCATGCCCCTCTTCAACCGGTACAAGTACACATTTCATGTTGTATGCCTGCTGCTTCTGCTATCGATTGCGATGCTGAAGGTATTCGGTGCAGGGAGCTACAATCTAGAATTCATCACCATTGGAATGCTGGGCGTGGTGGCCGGGTTCATGCCTATTCAGAGGCTGAACGATATTGTTCGCCATCGGTATGCGCTTTTTTTTGCATATCTTTGCTATACGATTGCAATCTCGATCTGGAATGTCCCATTCCCTCTTCTCCTCGTCGGTGTAGCGCTAAACCTCATGGCTCTTTACGCTGTGGGTATTAGCAGAAGCGAAACCGGCGTGGCTATGAGCGAGGTCATTTTATTGGGAAAATATTCCTTGTTGGGATACATATCGCAGGTCGCAATTCTTCAGATTCTTAGCGCGGTATTTCATCACATTAATCTTGGGCTTGCTGCGCTGCCAGTCTCTTTCGTCGCGGCATGTGTACTGACGATCGCGACGATTGAAGTGGTCAATCGCGCAAGAGCAAGATCCGGCAGCGTGGATAAGCTGTACAAGGCAGTCTTCGCCTGAACCGCTGCAGTGAGAGCGAACAGACAGGTACGGGGCTTTTTCGTCGGAGCCGAAGGATGATCTGATGCGTCAAGCAGCGCAACATGAGGCATCCAGTCACATGAATACGGAGAATCGATGGGCGCCCCGCTTGCCCTCCTAATTTGCGCTATTGTAGTTGCCGGACTTTTCTATCTTGATCGGGATAAGTCGGCTCGAGTCTCTAAAGGCCTCTGGCTTCCAACGATCTGGATGTGGATCGTGGGATCGAGACCGATTTCCATGTGGCTGGGGATATCGGGTCCTTCGTCCGGCGCAGCGGCCCTCAACGCAACTCTCGAAGGAAGCCCTCTGGATGCCGCTATCTTTGAGGCTCTCATCGCTGCGGCTGTCGTAGTCCTGGTTCGGCGAAAGAAAAAAGTAAATCCGCTACTCAAGTCGACTCTGCCCGTACTTCTGTTCTTCGTGTACTGCTTGATGAGCGTGGCGTGGTCGCCTTACCCTGAATCGGCTTTTAAGCGCTGGATTAAATGTGTCGGCGATCTCGTCATGGTGCTGGTTATCGTTACGGATCCCCGTCCGATTGCGGCCCTGAGACGCCTTTTTTCTCGCGTCGGCTTTGTTCTTTTTCCACTTTCTATCGTACTGATCAAGTGGACGAACCTGGGGGTCATGTACGACGAGACTGGTCCTCACTTTACAGGTGTCACAACCAATAAAAACACCTTTGGGCTCATGCTGTATGTCGTCGCGATTGGTCTAGCATGGAACCTGTTTATGGTGCTTTCTGATAAGAAAGCTCCTAATCGTCCTCAACGTCTGATAGCGCACTGTGCTGTTCTTGTTCTCGGAATTTTGCTTCTGCACGGTTCTCGCAGCGCAACGTCCCTCTTTTGCTTCATTCTGGGAAGTTTCTTAATCTTTGCGACCGGGATGCGAATGTTCAAGAATCGCCCTGGCCGGGTGCATGCTCTATGTCTCGGAATCCTGCTGATGGGAGTGGCAGGGGTGGTTCTAGGGGGGGGAGCAAGTGCGACTGCAATGGGCAGGACGGCAGACTTTTCAGGACGTACTGAAATCTGGGCGGCTGCGATTGCTTCGGCCGATAGCCCATTGATTGGCACCGGCTTTGAAAGCTTCTGGAATGCCAACAGCCACAAAGTTGTGCAACTACTTGTGGCGCAGGGCTACGAAGACATATCGAATCTCAATTCAGCTCACGACGGCTATCTGCAGATTTATCTGGATCTTGGCTGGGTTGGTGTATTCTTGCTGTCGACCATCCTAATAGGCGGGTATTTGAAGGCTGTCAAAGCATTTCAGCGCAATCGCGAGATGAGTTGCCTGGGTCTTGCCTACATCATCACCTGCGCTTTTTACAACATTACTGAAGCAGGCTTCAGGATATTGACGCCGTCCTGGTTCTCTTTACTGCTTGCTGTAATCAGCTCGAGCGCTATCACTATTGGCCTGATTCCCTCTGAAGAACGAAAATCTCGGGTCTCGCGTGGTTCTGCAGCGAGCAAGACGATTGAAAGTAACGATCCCGTACGTCCCGCGCGTGTTGCTTTTGCAACTGGGTCTTCAACCGCATTTCAGGGTCCCAGAAAATAAGCCGGTCGTGAAATTGGACGAAGCAATGATCAGCCCAAAGGGACCTATCAACGCGTCGTATCAGCGCAAGTTCAGGGGGTTAAAAGGACCAATTTGGAACTCTAGTAACAATTTCCAATTCTCCTAGCCCAGTAGGCATGCGACTTCGGTTATTCGAATTTTATTACTTTCGTCACAAAAAACGTTGGATTGCTGATAAGCTATATCTACGGTCGGGACGATCGTTAAAATTATGAAGAACCTACAAGAGAAGTTCTGCCTCTTATTGTTTGTCCTATTGGGAATTTTCTTTTTGATTCCCTCGCCTGCTCATTCACAACAGCTCTGGACCGGTCTTCTTTCCCCAAGCCGGGCGACGAACTGGTCGAATGCCGGAGCAACAATTTCAACCACGCGAACGCAATGCGCGACATCGGCCTGCAACACGGTGAGTAACGGAACAAGTGTTACTGCAGCATCGATTAACGCGGCAATTGCCTCCATGTCTTCAGGTCAGTACCTTCAGATCCCTGCGGGAACCTGGCCAATGAGCAGCGGTATTTATTGCAACTCCGGCAAGAACTGCAGTAACCTTACGATTCGCGGCGCCGGGGCGAACTCAACCTTTCTCGTGTGGTCGGGTTCCGGTGGAGGGTCGGGCGATTGTGCTGGCCATGACGTCTGCTTTGCGAGTACCGATACGAACTACTGGGGAGGGCCTTCAAATACGGCAACCTGGACTGCCGGATATGCTTCGGGCTCAACCAGCATTACATTAGGCACTGTCAGTGGCTCGGCTCCAGTTGTAGGGCAGCCAATCGTACTGGATCAGATAGATAATCAGTCGGATAATGGCGGCCTCTACGTCGGATGCGAGATTGGTGGTTCAAGCGGGGGGGATTCTTCGCCGGCTTGCTATTCATTGGCCAATCCCAATGGATACGAGCGCGGCAACAATTCGCTCTCTACGATTCGCGGCCAGCAGCAGATTGTAACGGTCACAAGCATCTCCGGTAGCGGCAAAGGCCCGTACACTATCGGGATTTCACCGGGAATCTATGCTGGCAACTGGAATAGCGCCCAATCTCCCGGGGCCTGGTGGGCCACAAGCCCGGTCTATGGGGATGCTGTCGAAAGCCTCTCACTCGATCACACAAGTGGCGGAGATGGAATTACGTTTTTCAACTGCCAAGGGTGCTGGGTGAAGGGAATTCGTAGCTTGCGTGGATCGGCGACTGGTACCGCATGGGGCCACGTTACATTCTCGATCTGCAACAAGTGCACGGTGGAACAGTCTTATTTCTGGGGATACGCGGGAGACACGTACGGAGTGTCGGTCGATATGGCAAGCGATTCGCTTATCGAGTCAAATATCTTTCATTACTACGCCGGATCTCTTGCGTTTTACAACTCCGACTGCGAGGGGTGTGTCTCTGACTTTAATTTTACCCCTGGACAGTTCTTTGCCGGCTCATCTAACTGGCAAGCGGGAACAATTGAATTTCATGGAACCGTGCTTTTTTCAGAGGCCGAAGGGAATATCGGAGCTCAGTATTACGGTGACAGCTTCCACGGAACACACGACTTAAACACATTCTTTCGCAACCGGCTGGATGGCCGAGAGCAGAACAATGGAACGTTGACTGTTTCTAATACTGTTCCGATTATCCTTAATCCCGGAGATCGCTACGAAAACATAGTTGGCAACGTTCTTGGAGCATGGAACGGGACGAACGTTTTCCACAAAACCTATGCCTCGACGCCCACTTCGTTTGCCAATTACGCAACCTCGGTTTACGGCTTAGGCATCTATCCGGCGGTTTATTCTTCTTCCTGCACGTCCGACTGTTTGCCGTTTGATACGTTATCTCAATCAACGACTCTGCGGTGGGGCAATTACGATGTAGCGGACAATGCCGTCCACTGGTGCGGGAATTCCACGGATGCTGGTTGGTCAACCACTTGTAAAGGTGCTTCGGAGGTTCCGAGCACACTAAGCTCGTACGGTAACCAAGTGCCAACGTATGGAGACACCTCCGCGGGACAAAGCCCAATGCCGCCATCACTTTTTTATTCAGCCCAGCCTTCCTGGTGGCCTGCAGGGAAAGCATGGCCGATCATTGGCCCGGATGTTACAACTGGAAACGTGGGGCAATGCTATGGCGGAACGTACTCCACAATGGAAGTGACAACCTCGCAAGCAAGTCAGTGCACCAAAGCCGGCGGAACATTCACAGCGCTTCCAACGGTTGTTAGCAATCCGGCAATGGATTGCTACTTCGATCAGATGGGCGGTCCAATAAGCGGCGGTGGAAGCGCATTGAGTTTTACCTGTACCCCTCCTTCCTCTACTACCACCACCGTCCCTCCTCCTTCCGGTGTTAATGGGGCTGTGATTAAAAATTAAGCAGGACGCAGGCAGGGATGTTCGCTATTCGTACGTGCAACTGCCTGCGATCTTTACCTGGATGGCCTTGGTTCCGGAGATGATATCGAAAGAGGCAACGTACTCTCTCTCCATATCTCTCTGGAATCATTCGCGGCTCGGTTTGTATTTGGTGCGTAGAACCGTGAATCAGGCGACATGAATATATTCGATCATGTGCCTGGAGCAGAGCCTGTGTAGAGAATCGCTCGGCGATACTTCTCGTTTACGGCCGCGTCAATTCAAATTGCGTGATATTGGGATTCGGCGTTGCAGGTTATGCCGCAGATGGCATATTCTGAAAATATCTCATCACTATTCTGCATAACGTCAGGGCTAAGTGTAGGTCCGCTCATTTTCCGATTCCGCATGTCCACTTCTAAAAGCACAGACCCATTTTCTACCGAACACCTCCACGCGGACCTCAAGGGCAGGTCGGTTCGCGGTGGGGTAGTTACGGTCACTTCGCAGGTCCTGCAGTTTTCGGTTCTGACAATCTCGACAGTCGTTTTGGCGCATATTCTTACACCGCGCGACTTCGGCCTTGTAGCAATGGTGACTGGTATTACAGGGTTAGCTCAATCATTTGCAGATCTCGGCCTTTCCGAAGCGACGATTCAGCGCCCGGATATCAATCATCAGCAAGTCACTAATTTGTTCTGGATCAATGTTGCAATAGGACTTGGATTGACGATCCTCACGATCGCATCCGCACCTCTCCTAGCCTGGTTTTATCGAGAGCCGCAGGTCAGGAATATAGCGCTTGCGGTGTCTCCCGTTTTCTTCATTTGTGGTCTGAGAGTCCAGCACGATGCGCTTCTCAAACGCCAGATGAGATTCACGGCGCTTGCGATCAGGGATGCGATCATCTGCCTAGTTGCGGTACCGATTGCGATTTTCTCGGCGATGCACGGAGCGGGCTACTGGGCGATCGTGATTCTTCCCCTGGTGCTGAATTTCACGGCTGTGGTTCAGTCCTGGTTAATGGTCAGGTGGAGACCAGGGCTTCCTAAGCGAGGCGTGGAAATACGCAAGCTGATTAGTTTTGGTGGGGATGTTGCGGCATCTTATCTCATCCTGACCGCAGCCCGGAGCATGGATAACGTTCTGATTGGGTGGTATTGGGGCGCAGGGCCCCTCGGGCTATATTCGCGAGCATATAACCTGCTGATGATCCCAATTCGGCAGCTTAGCGGCCCGGCATTTAGCGTTGCTGTGCCGGGATTCAGCATCATTCAGTCGGATCGAGAGCGCCTGGCGCATTACTACTTGCGGGCGGTTGCAATTCTGGTGTGGATTGCCGCGCCAATATTCGGATTCCTCTTTGTGTGCGCATCGCCCATTATCCTACTGGCTCTTGGCAATCGATGGAATGATGCGGCGCCTGTTTTTGAAATTCTTGTCATAGGCGCTTTAGGCCAATTGCTTATTCAACCGACTATCTGGTTGATGGTCGGCAAGGGGGACACGCGGCGGCTTCGCAATCTTCTGAGCGTTGTCGCAGTAATTATCATCTCAAGTTTTGCCATCGGCTTGCCTTTTGGCGTGAAGGGTGTAGCTGTCATGGGATCGACTGTAATCATGGCAATCCTCCCCTGGGTTCTGAAATTCAGTTTTCGTGATACGCCTTTGACTCTTCGCAGATTTTTGGGCGCAGTGTACTGGCCAATTGCGGTGTGTTGTGGAGGAATCGCCTTGGCAGAGATCACTTTACATGTGTGGAAACCAACTGGCGCTCTGCTTCAACTTGCAGCTGCTGGGCTGAGCTTCGCAGTAGTTTATGCAATGTCGTTATTCATTCCTGCTGCTCGAAAAGACCTGATGACAGTTGTTTCCGTCTTTGCGCGTCGCAAGGCTCCTGCGACACCGGCTGCGGTTGCTGGTTGATGTCTTTGCGCTTTTAGCGAATGACACGCTCCTGAAAATAAAGAATGATTGACCGGAGCTGGAAGATCGATGAAGATCGCGTACTTGAATCTCGTTCACAAGAACCCCCGCCTTCTGGCAAGAGCTATCAAAACTCTTTCTGAGGGGGAAGCAGCTTTTTTTGTTCACGTTGACAAAAAGGCAAGTTTTGAAGGCTTCGCTGATATTGCCGCGGATCATGTTTTTTTTAGTGAACGTCGAATTCCGGTATATTGGAGCGAATTCTCAAACGTCGAAGTACTGCTTCAGCTCATTCGCCAGGCACTGAGCTCGCCTGCAGGATATGACTATATTGTCTTCATGCAGGGTGCAGATTATCCGTTGCGCAGTGGCAAGTATATTCGAGAATTTCTGGAACAGAATCGCGGCCGAGAGTTCTTAAGTATGGTTAAAGTGCCGGCCGATGGCTATCCGGTTTCAAGAATAAACACTCTGAGGTTCACATCCGATAAGCCGATCCGCCAATTTGTCATGAGGGCTCTGGCAAAGTTTGGGTTAGCAACGCGGAATTACAAGAAACATCTCGGAAGTTTGGAACCATATGCCGGGGATGCGTGCTGGGCACTGTCGAAGGAGGCATGCAAGTACATACTGCAGTTCACCGATGAAAACCCGGGCGTGGCCTCATATTTCCGTTATGTCTTCTGTCCGGAAGAATCATTTTTCCACACTATCCTGGGCAATTCTCCATTTCGAAATCGCGCTCAAAGAAGCTTGCTATACAGATATTGGCCGAAAGCGAGTGCCCATCCAGAGATGCTTACCGGCGAACACATCGCGTTTTTCGAAGGACAACAGAAGATTCGGGTCGAAGATCAGTTTGGTGCGGGAGAGGTTTTATTCGCCCGCAAGTTCTCGGATGAGAGTCTGGAACTGGTAAACCGTTTGGACGCCATGATTGTGCGAAAGGACCAGCATGAGTTGGAAGCGGTCCCATAAATAGCTGAAGCAGTTTTTGCCAGAGTTTGATGCGGCTGGCGACACAAAACGAGTAGGTTAGAAGAAAGACACTCACCTCGTCACTTATTCCGACGATTTCAACGAATGGACAACTGATGGATACGAACAAAGGCAAACTCCGCCTTGAAGGGAGAAAAGTGTTGTTGCGTGGCCGGCTCTGCCGGGTTGCGGAGGTTGAGGGAGAAGGATACAAGTTCCTGAGCGATCCCAAATCGGCACTCGCGGCACTGCGAGATGCCCGGTCCGCAGATGTTTTCACCTTTTTGCAGGAACTACCTGAGACTTCACCGATATATCCCTATCCCTTTGAATCGGACAATCTGGCGGTGCTGACGATCTCCACATTTGATCAGTGGTGGTCAGAACAGATTGGATTCAAAGCCCGCAATAAAGCCAAGCAGGCGGAGAAAAAAGGGCTCGTGATTAAGGAAGTACCCTTTGACGACGAACTTGCTCGCGGCATCTGGGAAATATACAACGAGGTTCCCGTCCGGCAGGGTCGTCGCTTTCCGCACTACGGAAAGAGTTTTGAAGCGGTACGCACCATGAGTGCAACGTTCCTCGACAGCAGTGTCTTTATCGGTGCCTTCGACGGCGAAAAACTGATCGGCTTTATCAAGCTGACTATGAACGACGCTCGGACGCAGGCCGGGCTGATGCACATCCTCTCGATGGCCGGCTATCGGGATAAAGCTCCGACAAACGCACTGGTTGTGCAGGCTGTGCGCTCCTGCGCTGCTCGCGGAGTTGTCCGCATAGTGTATGCAAATTTTGCGTACGGCAAAAAGAATACGAGCAGTCTAAGCGACTTCAAGGAGCGAAACGGATTTCAACGGGTGGATGTGCCACGGTATTACGTTCCAGTTACTTTGTGGGGATCGATCTCGCTTCGTCTCGGCCTGCATCGCAAGCTGTCTGAACGCATGCCAGAATCAGTGGCGTCGAAGCTGCGTGAACTTCGCTCGCGCTGGTACGCTCAAAAATTTCAACTCAAAGCAGATTCGCTCTAGGAGACCGTTTTGCCGGGAATCGTGGGCCTAATTACAAAACTACCTCAGGCTGCCGCTGAGCAACAGTTGCTCGCAATGGTCAAGAGTCTCATTCATGAGCCGTTCTACACTTACGGCACATGGAGTGACCCGCAGCAGGGGGTATACGTGGGATGGGTGGCTCGGCGCGACAGTTCCTCCGACGGCATGCCGATTCGCAATGAAGATGGCCAGATCACACTTTTCTTTGCGGGCGAGGAGTTTCCGGAACCCAGTTTAAAGAACTCGCTTCGACAGCGCGGGCATCAATTTTCGGATGAAGATTCATCCTATCTGGCTCATCGTTATGAAGACGAGGCAGATTTCCCAAAGGGATTGAACGGGCGATTTCATGGCCTGGTGGTGAACCGCCGCCAAGGCAGTGTAACGCTGTTCAACGATCGCTACGGGCTACAGCGCCTTTACTACCACGAGTCGAAGGACGGATTCTATTTTTCGCCGGAAGCCAAGGCGATTTTGAAGGTTCGTCCGGAACTGCGTTCGATCGATCCGCGTGGGCTTGGAGAGTTTGTCGCCTGCGGCTGTGTGCTCGATAATCGAACGCTCTTTGGCGGCATTTATCTTCTTCCGCCTGCGTCAGTCTGGGGCTTTCGAAATGGAGCGATTGCAGAGAAGAAGCTCTATTTCGAGCCGAAAGAATGGGAGCAGCAGGAAAAGCTCGATTCAGAAGGGTACTATCGCGAACTTCACAATGCCTTTGTCGGTAATCTGCCGCGTTATTTCAATGGCCGCGAGCGGGTTGGAATGTCTGTGACGGGCGGAATAGACTCGCGCATCATTCTGGCGTGGCACAAAGCGGAGCCGAACTCACTTCCTTGCTACACGTGGGGCAGCACATATCGCGACCATGAAGATGTAAAGCTTGCGCGCCGCATCGCTGGAATTTGTCAGCAACCTTACCAGGTGCTTACTGCGGGACCGGATTTCATGTCGCGGTTTGCCCATTACGCCGAGCGCACAATTTATCTGGCTGATGGCTGTGTAGATCTCAGCCGCTCGCCCGATCTTTACATTCAGGAAAAAGTCCGCGAGATTGCGCCTGTGCGCATGGTGGGCACTTACGGCAGTGAAATTCTCATGCAATCGGTAATGTTCAAAGCCGTGGCGCCGGCAGCGGGATTGTTTGCGCCATTGCAGGAACAGGTTGATAACGGTATTGCAACCTACAGCGCAGCTCGGCAAGTTAACCCCATCACGTTTGTCGCGTTTCGCCAATCGCCCTGGCATCACTATGGCATTCTGGGCCTGGAACAAACGCAGGTGGGGATTCGCGCGCCATTTATTGACAACGAAGTCGTCAGGGCCGCGTATCGAGCGCCTGGTCCGGACAGCGTGGCAACAAACGAGGCGGCAAGGGCCCGGCTCATCCGCGAGGGAAATCCCGCACTGGCAAAGATACGTACTGATCGGGGCATCGGTGGACTCAACAGCTCATTGACGCGTATGTATCTGGAGTTCTTCTTTAAAGCAGAGTATGCCTACGACATGGGCATGCCGCAGTGGATGGCGCGTGTCGATCATGTGTTCGCTCCTCTGCACCTGGAACGTATCTGGCTCGGTCGCCACAAACCCTTCCATTTTCGGGTTTGGTATCGAGATCAGCTGAGCGATTACGTACGCCAGATACTTCTCGATGATCGTGCGCTGTCGCGGCCTTATGTAAATCGTGCTGGAGTCGAGCGTGTTGTGAAGGGTCATCTGCGCGGAGACGAAAACCATACAGACGAGATTCACAGGCTCTTGTCGCTGGAACTGGCACACAGAATTTTCGTCGAATCCAACTAGGCGGGCAGGGGCTCAAAAACTGACATGAAAAACGAATCTAACAATCTTCCTTATGTCTTGATTACTCCTTGCAGAAATGAAGCACGCTTCATTGAGGAGACACTCAAGTCTGTTGTGTCCCAGACGATACTTCCGCTGAAGTGGGTCATCGTAAACGATGGCTCGACAGACGCGACAGAAGAGATCGTGACGAAGTATGCGGCACAACACAATTGGATTGAGCTGATCAATCGTCCAGCCAGGAAGGAACGCCATTTTGCAGCCAAGGTCGAGGCAGTCAATATCGGCCTGGAGTGCGTAAAGTTGCTTCCGTATGAGATCGTCGTTAACCTTGACGGGGATGTCACGCTGGACAGCGATCACTTCGAGTTTCTCCTATCCAAATTCAAGCAGGATCCGCGGCTGGGAGTTGCCGGTACGGTGTTTCATGAGCCGGGCGGATATAACTCTGGAACTGATAGTTTCGAAGGACAGACATACGTCTCCGGACAGTGTCAGGTCTTCCGCCGGAAGTGCTTTGAAGAGATCGGCGGATACATTCCCAGCAAGGCGGGCGGAATCGACTGGATGGCTGTCACAACGGCTCGCATGGTCGGATGGAAAACACGCTCGTTTCGAGAGAAATCTTTTCTGCATCACCGGCCATTGGGAACGGCGGAGCGGGGGGCGGTCGCTTCGGCCTTTGCCTATGGCAAGAAAGATTACATTCTCGGCGGCCACCCGCTCTGGGAGGTCTTCCGCTGCACCTATCGAATGACGAAGCGTCCCTACGGGATAGCAGGCGTCGCGCTCTTCGCCGGATATGTGTCCGGCTTCTTAAGCCGTGCAGAGCGGCCTGTGTCGGATGAGCTTATGCGCTTTCATCGCCGTGAGCAGATGCTGAAGCTGAAAACCATCCTCTCATCGCTGGGCAGGCTCAAGAGCATCAACAATTTTGAGGTTCTGCCAGCCGAACCGAATTCGGCCCAAACCACCACTGCGAAGTAACGCAGCTTGCAGATTTGCCGTTTCAACACCCTTGAATGGACTTGCCATCATGTCAACTGTACCAGCCGTCGTCGATACTCATCCAATAGCTAAAACAGGCTCTTTACAGGGCGAAGAAGTCCTTCGTGGTGTGAACCGCTTTATCTCCTGGCTTGACCGTTATGGTGAGACCTCCTGGGATTTTCAAACTTTTTACGCAAGCGACCTATGTCGAAATATTAAGCAGCTTTACTATCGCCAGCCACTTCTCGGCACGGTTGCTGTCTCTCCTATCATCTTCTGCGAAGCCTTCCTGCCTTCTGCTCGAAGACTCTTTTGGAAACGCCAGAGATTCCCAATAGCAGATGCACATTACGCTATGGGCTTTGCGTTTCTGTCGCGTCATCTAAATTCTGAAGCACACTATCAGCGCGCGCGTCACTTTTTGCAGGTGCTCGAAGAGACTCGCTGCGCCGGGCATGATCGGTATTGCTGGGGTTATCCATTCAACTGGGGGACCCTGCGCGGGACGATCTGGCAGGGAACGCCGCTCATCACCACGGTGCCTTACGTGTATGAGGCCTTCCGCGAAGTTCACGCGATCGATAATGATGCTCGCTGGCGTGAAATCATGCGGTCCATCGCAGAGCACGGCGTGGAGGATTATCACGATTTCAAAACTTCAGAGCTTGCGTCTTCCTGCTCCTACAGTCCATTTCCCGAGCAGTCAGTGGGCGTTGTCAATGCAAATGCCTATCGCGCTTTTATGCTTACGCAGGCGGCGATAGATTTTTCTGACGATCGCTATTCAAAAGTCGCCAGCCGGAATCTTCATTTTGTGCTTGAGTCTCAGAATGCAGACGGATCCTGGCATTACGCAAACGACGGCACGAGACATTTTGTCGATCACTTTCACACGTGCTTTGTCATGAAAGCCCTTGCCAAAATCGAAGCGCTGACCGGCAATGCGGAATGCACGCAAGCAATCGAGCGCGGCGTCGATTTTTATGTGCGTAACCTCTTTGATGAACACGGTGTGCCTAAGCCTTTCGCAAAACCACCTCGGCTAATTGTGTATCGCCGTGAGTTGTACGACTATGCCGAGTGCATCAATCTCGGTATGTTGCTCAGGGGTCGTTTCGAAAAACTGGATCTGCTGGTTGACGGCGTTGTGAACCAAGTTCTGACGATTTGGCAACGTCCAAATGGCTCGTTCCGATCGCGACAACTGCTGTTCGGATGGGATAACGTTCCGATGCATCGCTGGGCGCAGGCTCAGCTGTTTCGTAGTCTGTCTCTGCTCCTGCTGAAAAGTGATCAGCACAAAAATATTTCAGGCGCGAGGGCATAAGTTTAGATATGTGCGGAATATGCGGACAATTTAATTATGGCCGGCAAGCTCCGGTCCTGCTGCGCGAGGTACAACAGATGGCGCGCAGTATTATTCATCGCGGCCCCGACGACGAAGGCTACTACGTTAACGACCGGATTGGATTAGGCTTCCGCCGTCTCTCGATTATCGATATTGAGGGCGGCCATCAGCCAATGTCCGATGCTGAGGAAACAGTGCGCGTAGTCTTCAACGGGGAGATATACAACTTCCCAGAGTTGCGCCGCGAACTTGAAAGCTTTGGCCATGTCTTCCGCACTCGCTCTGATACCGAGGTGATCGTTCTCGGCTACAAACAATGGGGCGACGATGTTCTCAATCATCTGAATGGAATGTTCGGGCTCGCGATCTGGGATGAACGCAAACGCCGACTGCTGATTGCACGCGATCCCTTCGGCATCAAGCCAATCTATTACAAGATTAAAGATGGCAGCGTATGGTTTGGTTCGGAGATTCGAACTATTCTGGCCACGGCAAAGGATAATCCTGAACCAGACCCTACCGCGCTGAATCTTTTTCTTAGGTATCGCTTTACTCCCTCGCCTTATACGGTTTTCAAGGGGATAAGCAAGCTCGCCGCCGGAACGATGCTGATTTTCGAGGATGGCAAGTCGAGTCAGCGCCGCTGGTACCGCAACAATCCCCACCCATTCTCTCCGATGAAATCCGAAGCTGAGGCTCGCGAGGAGTTACTGGAGATTTACAAGCGTTCCGTCAAGAGACATCTGCTCAGTGACGTGCCGGTAGGATTGCTACTGAGTGGCGGCATAGATTCCTCGTTACTTCTGGCGCTCATGAACCTATATGGGAAGTCGTGGCGTACATTCACAGTTGGGTACGGTAAAACTTTTGCGGATGACGAACTGAGCGATGCGGCGCAGACTGCCGCTGAGTTCAACGCCATGCATACAGAGGTTTTGCTCGACCGGAAGACCTTCGAGGATTCATTGCCACGGGTGGTGGAGTTCATGGAAGAGCCTGTTGCCACTCCCTCGGTTTTGCCGATGTTTTTTGTCTGTGAGCGGGCCCGGCGCGATGTGAAGGTAGCACTGATCGGGCAAGGCCCCGACGAACTGTTTGGCGGATATCGCCGGCATCTGGGAACTCGTTATGGCCAGATCTGGGGCACTATGCCTAAATGGGTACGAGGACCGATTTCTTCCATGGTTGAGGCGCTACCCAGGAATGAAACCTTGAAGCGTGGCGTGCGCTCACTGGATACGCCGGATCGCCTGCGGCGATATCAGCAGGTTCTTTCACTCCTGCCTGATGGACAGATCGATGGCCTCTTCAAATCGAATATTCTGCCCCCTGCGCCAGGAGACGAAATTCTGAAGTCGTGGGGCGACTTCTCCGATCTGATGGACCACACCGATGAACTGGGTGGCCTGCAGTTCATTGAAATGCGCTCTACTCTGCCGGATGAACTACTAATGTATGGCGATAAGCTGTCCATGGCTCACAGCCTGGAAGTGCGTGTACCTTATCTCGACAAGGAGGTCGTCGAGTTTGGCGAAAGGCTGTCTGCGGGCTTTAAAGTGCGCAATGGCGTGGGCAAATGGATTCACCGGGAAGTCTGCAAGTCCTTCCTTCCTGCATCGATTATGCGCCGCAAAAAACGTGGCTTCGCCATGAATGTTGTGGACGAATGGTTCCGGGCTGAGCAGTCGAAGAAAATGGAAGGAATGCTGCTGGATCCCCAGTCACATATATTCGACTATCTGCAGTCTGCAGCCGTTCGGGCACTTCTGGATCAACATCGCTCCGGCGCGAGCGATCATCACAAAATTCTCTTCAGTTTGGTTGTTTTGGAAGAGTGGCTCCGTGGTAGCGTGGTGCCTGCGGTTTGAGAAGTGCATCGATAGTGGAATTGAATCTAGACAATTAGTTCACTTAACATTGTCTGAAGCTATCCGGTGTTCGGTGTTGGCTGATCCAGCGACTTCAAAATGAAGAACGCAAGGGTTGGTTATTCGACGACCTCCATTGTGTGGTTATGCACCATTGATCTCCTAACAGATACAGACTTATGAGTGGTATGCCAACTCTAGTTGAAGACATTTCGGTTCCTGCTAATCTGTCCGTCCGACAGGCCCCATTAGAGGTCTCCTTGCTGACGGGCGGAGTCGATCGGCCGTATGCCCAAGGTCTGGCGATGGCTCTGATTGCTAAAGGCGTTCGTCTGGACGTTATTGGCAGCGATTATGTTGATAGTCCGGAAATGCAAACTACGTCCGGGCTGCATTTTTTCAATCTATGGCCGCCCCAGTCGGCGAATCGCACAGCGGTCGGCAAGCTTTCGAGAGTGCTGCGGCATTATGCCAGCCTTATTCGGTACACCGCAGCGGCAAAGCCGAAAGTCTTTCACATCCTCTGGAACAGCAAGGTCCAGTTTTTTGATAGAACTCTTCTGATGCTCTACTACAAAGCTATGGGTAAGAAGGTTGCACTCACAGCGCATAATGTCAATGAAGCTAAGAGAGACGGAAAAGATTCATTTCTAAATCGTCTGACGCTGCGGATGCAGTACTGGCTGACGGACCACATATTCGTGCATACACAAAAGATGAAGGATGAACTTATCTCCGACTTCGGAGTACGCGACCGTGTAATCACTGTGATTCGGCATCCCATCAACGATGCTTTTCCCGATACAAGTATGACTCCTGCTGAGGCAAAGAAAAAACTGGGCTTGCAGAGTCACGACAAGGCGTTACTTTGCTTTGGCAGAATCAAGCCGTATAAAGGCATTGAGCACATGTTGGAGACATTTAGGATCCTGGCCAAACAAGACAGGAGCTACCGTCTCATCATTGCGGGCGAGGCCGAAAAAAGAAACGAGGACTATCTCAACGAAATCAAGCGGCTGATTCCGTCAGAGCTGATGCACGACGAGCGGATCCTTCTTAAGGCCCAGTTCATTCCCGATGAAGATGTCGAGCTTTATCTGAAAGCCGCCGACGTGATGGTTCTACCCTACAACCAAATCTTTCAAAGTGGCGTGCTTTTCCTCGGCTACAGTTTCGGATTGCCAGTAGTTGCGACGGATGTTGGCTCATTCAAAGAAGAAGTTATTGAGGCTAGAACAGGATTCATGGCTCAACCGGGCGATCCGGCAGATCTGGCTAGAGCGATCAACGACTACTTCTCTAGTGATCTCTATAAGGATCTAGGGAAGACGCGGACGGAAATCAAGGAACACGCCGACACGCATCACTCATGGACCGCCGTCGCCGAACTGACACGGAATGCCTATAGTAGTAGCCTGAAGAAAAACTAGAAAAGCGGAAGACTTCTTTGCATCGGTTGATAAGGTGTATGCAAAGAAAAACGAATGATTGAGCATACGGGGAAGGAAGATACGTTGAGAATCAGTGTGTTTGGTTTGGGATATGTTGGCACGGTTTCTGCTGGCTGCCTTGCGTACGACGGTCATGAAGTAATCGGTGTGGATCCAGTCCAAGGCAAAGTTGACATCATAAATGCCGGACAATCACCGATCATCGAAACGGAAATCGGAGAAGTTATCTCTGAGACCGTTCGCACCGGTCGGCTCCGCGCAACAAATGATGTGAACGAAGCTATCAATAACACAGATTTGTCGTTTATTTGCGTAGGAACTCCAAGTCTGCCGAACGGCAATCTCGATCTCGCCTATGTTCTGCGAGTTTGCGAAATGATCGGCGAGGTCCTGAAGAAGAAGGCAGGGAATCACACAGTCGTTATTCGTAGCACAATTCTTCCGGGGACAATGCGGCGGATTGTAATCCCCACATTGGAAGAGCACTCAGGCAAACAGGCCGGCGTCGACTTCTATGTCTGCAATAACCCTGAGTTTTTGCGGGAAGGCTCGGCAGTAAAGGATTTTCGCAGCCCACCGAAGACGGTCATTGGCCAGCTTAATGAAGCTGGTGGCGAACTCCTGGCAAGCCTGTACTCAGGACTTGATGCGCCACTCATTCGGACCGATCTGGAAACCGCTGAGATGGTGAAATATGTGGACAATAGCTGGCACGCGCTCAAGATTGGCTTCGCGAATGAAATCGGAAACCTCAGCAAAGTTCTCGCGATTGATGCGCACGAAGTAATGAAGATTTTTTGTCAAGACCAAAAACTGAATATCTCTCCGGCTTATCTCACTCCTGGTTTTGCGTTTGGGGGATCCTGTCTTCCAAAAGACCTGCGCGCGCTGAACTACAAAGCAAAGGTAAGTGATCTGGAACTTCCAATTATCTCTTCGATACTGCCAAGCAATGAAATGCAGGTGAATCGGGGGCTGCAAATCATCCTAGGGAAGGGGAAAAAGAGAATCGGAGTTCTCGGTTTCAGCTTTAAGGCTGGAACAGATGACCTGCGCGAAAGTCCAATGATTGAAATCATTGAGCGGCTGCTGGGCAAAGGGTATGAGCTGCGCATTTACGACAAGAATGTCAGTGTCGCAAGCCTGGTTGGAGCCAACCGAGATTTCATCCTGAATAAGATTCCCCATATATCACGTCTGATGGTTGATAAAATCGAAGATGTGCTGGATTTTGCGGAGACCATTGTTGTAGGAAACCGAGCTCAGGAATTCGTTGGCGTAACTGAAAGAGTTCGGCCGGGCCAAACGGTTGTGGATTTTGTGCGAATAGCCGAACAGAGGAGTGAGAACGGCTACGATGGTATTTGCTGGTGAATTCCTTGACTGTTACTCAAGGAATGCAGACTTGATATTCACATGCATATTCAAGCTTTTGATCTGATCAAACTTGCCGCAGCAAATGAGACCTACATCGTAAGTGGTCAGCACTGTAGCCAAGACAAGCATAGGCAGCAGATTCTGCAATCTACCGCGGTGGCCAATAATATATCGCGTCTCTGCAGGACTCGACATGAAATTTCATAAACAGACGAGGTATATGTGAGAGAGAAGGTTCTCATCATCGTTGAAAACGCACCCGTTCCGCTGGACCCACGTGTCTGGAAGGAAGCGCTTGCGTTAAACGAGGCAAACTATGATGTAACGGTTTTGTCTCCCAAGTACAAAGGCTATACGAAGGGCTATGAGTTAATAGATGGAATTCATATCTACCGTCACCCTATGCCGAAAGAAGGAAATGGGGCATTTGCATATATATGGGAATATTGCTGTGCTCTGTTCTGGGAATTCTTGCTCTCGTGGTGGATTTATTTCCGACGCGGATTCAATGTGATACAGGCGTGCAATCCGCCAGACACTATTTTCCTGATTGCCCTGCCGTTCAAGCTTTTTGGCGTTAAGTTTATTTTTGATCACCATGATGTCAATCCAGAATTGTATCTGGCGAAATACGAAAGAAAAGACTTTCTGTATAAGGTTCTAGTGTGGCTGGAGAAAATGACCTTCCTAGCCAGCGATGTCGTTATCGCAACAAACGATACCTACAAGGAGATCGCGGTGACACGGGGCCGTAAAGCACCCGAGCGCGTGTTTGTTGTTCGCAATGGACCGAACCTGACAACGTTTCGACCGGTCGCCCCAAATCCCTCGCTAAAGTACGGGAAACCTTACCTAGTTGGATATGTTGGCGTTATGAGTGCTCAGGATGGCCTGGACATCCTTTTAGGCGTGGCGGAGTATATCAAGGCACTGGGAAGGCTAGACGTTCACTTCACTTGTGTAGGCAGTGGTCCAGCTTTCGTGGAACTACAGCAAATGGTCATCGAAAAGAACATTGCTGATATTGTGAACTTCACAGGGAGGATTCCAGATAAAGATCTCCTTGAAATTCTTTCCACAGCGGATATCTGTGTCAATCCCGATAAACCATGCCGTATGAATGATATTTCAACCATGATCAAGATCATGGAATACATGGCTATGGGGAAGCCGATTGTCCAGTTTGACCTTAAGGAAGGAAGAATAAGCGCACAGGACGCGTCACTGTATTGCGACAAAGAGAACCAAGTCGCGGATTTTGCAGACAAGATACTATGGTTAGTTGATCATCCGGAAGAGAGGCAACGGATGGGAAAATTTGGCTATACGCGCGTCCAGACGGAGCTTGCGTGGAGCTACTCCGTCGGGAATTTGCTTGCTGCCTATGAGAAGGTTTTTAGCGAAAAACGCAGGAAAAGTACGCTGCAGAGCAGCCCCTCGGAGCTATGAATAGAGATTCGAAGCGCGACTGGAGTACAAATTGGACATGGGAACATTTTATTACTGAAGAAACGCGGAATATAAAGTCTGGAACTGATTAGGTCTGCTTTCGTTTAAGCAGGCATCGGTCTGTGATCGTGTCAATTGTCATTCAAGTTAATGATGTAACGCTCTGATGCATTGCGCAACTATAACCACGATGTCTATCCGAAGTCGTCATTCAATTTTGCTAACGAGATGAACAATTACTTAACTGATTATTACCGCTGCCCGGAACAATATGCGCACCTTGCATTGAAAGAGAGTCCCCTTGTGTCACGCGGGTACTTTCGCTTCGGAGACTGCGGCACATACTTTGGAAAATATCATGGGCGGCAACTTGCGTCACGTGCCACAGAGACGCTTCACGATGGCCTCAGCGATGCTGTGATCGAAGAGGGCTCAGTCTCTCTTTGTTTCGATCCCGCCGAGGTTATCGAAAATCTTCGGCAGGAACTCTATGCAGAGGATGACAGCGAGGGATTATCCTCTTTAGTAGCTCAGGCCTACTATTTTGTGCGACCGTTGCTCCCTGTAAGCGTGCGAAGCAAGCTTCAAAAGTTCCGTTTGAGAGGATGGAACAAGCTGAAGTTTCCGCAGTGGCCGGTAGATTGCTCGGTGGATCTTTTGCTTGAGCGCTTATTGCTGTTATCTTTACGGGCCAACAAAATCGAGCGAATCCCTTTTATCTGGTTCTGGCCTGAAGGGAAATCAAGCTGTGCCATCGTGACGCACGACGTCGAAACGAAGGTCGGAAGAGACTTCTGCCGAGTGCTGATGGATATCAATGACTCATTTGGAATCAAGGCATCGTTTCAGGTTGTTCCAGAGGAACGTTACGACGTCCCGATGGAATATTTGGATTCCATCCGCCAGCGTGGATTCGAAGTTGTTGTGCATGATCTGAACCACGACGGTCGCTTGTATAAGAACCGCAAGCAGTTCCTGGAGCGCGTAGCAAAGATTAATTCCTATGGCAGACAGTTTGGGGCAAAAGGATTTCGCGCAGGAGTTCTTTACCGGAAGCAACCGTGGTACGACGCGTTCGAGTTCTCCTACGATATGTCTGTTCCGAATGTGGCACACCTTGATCCGCAGCGAGGAGGCTGTTGCACGGTGATGCCATATTTTCTTGGAAATATCCTGGAGATACCTGTAACTACAATTCAGGATTACACACTGTTCAACATCCTGCATGATTATTCAATCGATATATGGAGAGAGCAAATTAGCCTTATTATGGCGCGTCATGGGCTGATGAGCTTCATCGTGCATCCAGACTATGTTATGGGGCAGCAAGAGAACGGGACATACCAATCCTTGTTAAAGCATTTGGCAACGTTGAGAGACGAAAAATCTCTGTGGATTACTACACCTGGGGAAGTTGACAGTTGGTGGAGGCAGAGAACGCAGATGCGAGTAGTCGAAAAGCAAGATGGTTGGGGTATCGAGGGTCCAGGCAAGGAACGTGCCGTCCTCGCGTGGGCAAGTGAAAGAGATGGACGACTTGTAGTGAGCCTGGAAGGAGCAAATGAACCCGATTTGCAATATCCTTCGAAGGCTGCAGAGCAGAACTGGCAGTCGGAAACCACTTCAAGATAAAAAATCTATTGTTTATAGATGTTTTTCCTCATCCGACCTAACGAAAGTAGTCTTAGCTCAGATCCGGCTATATATCTCGTACGAAGCAGAGAGGGAGAGAAGGACAGGGAGATGGCAGGTAGTTCACCAGACATTGACATAGCTATTATTGGTGCGGGTCCCTATGGATTATCTGCGGCAGCTCACCTGCGTGAGGCGGGGATAGAGGCCCGGATATTCGGCAAACCCATGGAATTTTGGGCCGACAAAATGCCGGCAGGAATGCTTCTGCGGTCACCGAGGCCGGCTTCAACGATTTCAGACCCCAGGTCCAAATTCACTCTGGAAGCATATGAATCGGCGAATAATATAACGCCGGCTCAGCGCACTTCATTGGAGACATTTGTAGGTTACGGAAAATGGTTCGTGCAACAGATAGGCTCTGAGCTTGACCAACGAAATATAGGCACGGTCAAAAAAGAGAATTCCACGTTCAAGCTTGTGCTTGAGGACGGTGCTCAACTCACGGCCCGCTGTGTGGTGGTGGCAGCAGGTGTCGGAAATTTCCGCAGGACTCCTGCGACGTATGCGAAGTTATCTGAAAAGGCTTGCTCGCATTGTTACGACGGTCGCAAGTTAGTCGGCTTAGGGAAGCGCGTAGCGATAATCGGTGCAGGGCAGAGTGCCTTGGAATGCGCGGCGTTGCTTGGGGAGGCTGGTGCGGAGGTGGAAGTGATTGCCCGAATTCCCATGCTTCGCTGGATTGGAATGCATCCTAAGCTACATCGACTCGGACCGATCTCCAAGATGCTCTATTCGAAGCATGACATTGGTCCAATCGGGATTAGTCGGCTAGTTGCTTACCCGAATATGCTTTATCATTTTCCATTGGGGTGGAGAGATCGCATCCGAACTCGTGCGGTGCGTTCAGCAGGTGCTCCGTGGTTAATTCCAAGGCTTGGTAATGCAAAGATTACGACTGGGCGCAATATCGTTTCTGTTACCGAAATAGGGGACGAGGTCAAGCTCGTGCTTGATGACGGCAGCGAAAGGCGGGTAGATCACGTGCTGCTGGGTACCGGATATAGCGTGGATATTACGAAATATAGGTTTCTCGCCACAGACCTGATACAGGCGATCGAACAGTTCAACGGATATCCTAAGGTTAGACGGGGATTACTTAGTTCGGTGCCGGGACTGCACTTCCTCGGAGCACCAGCAGCGCGGAGTTTTGGTCCACTACTTAACTTTGTTACCGGGACGGAATTTGCATCGAATGAACTGGTCTCCAATTTATCCCGGAAGCTGAACTGAGGAGCGCACATTCAGAACGCGGATAAAACGGAGATTTCAGCAGGAAAGGCCGTGGGGGCGGTTGTTGTCGGTGGAGATCATTCCGGCTTGGCAATTGCGCGCAGCTTGGGCCGACGTGGGATTCCTGTATACATTTTGGACAGCCAATACTGCATCGCGTCGTGTTCGAAATATGCCACGCGCGTAGAGAAGGCGCCCAATATCTTGAATGAGCGCGAAACTCTTGATGCTGTGTTGGAGTTGGGATGGAAATTCCAGCTCCAGGGCTGGGTTCTGTTCCCGACGCGAGACGAAACTGTCGCTGCATTTTCACGACATCGGGACGAGCTCGCCGAGTTCTTCAGGGTTACGACCGGAGAATGGGCGAGTGTGGAATGGGCCTGGGACAAAGCGAAAACTTACGAGTTGGCGGAGAGACTTGATATTCCCTGTCCGAAGACCTTCGTTCTGAATGGGATCAGTGAATTGCAATCGCTCCATTCGCGATTGCCGCTGGCGATTAAACCGGCCATCAAGGAGAACTTTTTTTATGCGACGGGCGCAAAGGCATGGCGAGCAAATACCGCGAAGGAGCTTGAGCAGCTCTACGAAAATGCTAGCCGCCATATCTCGACACAAGAGATACTGGTGCAAGAGATTATTCCCGGGGATGGGCGCGAACAGTATTCCTACTGCGCCTTCTATCAGAATGGACGCCCACATAGTACGCTGATTGCGCGTAGGGCACGGCAGCATCCGCGCGAGTTCGGCCGGGCCGCGACGTACGTGGAGACTGTTGAAAAGCCGATAATTGAGGACCTCTCCGAAAGATTCCTGGGCGCGATTAAATACCATGGCTTAGTGGAGATCGAGTATAAGCGGGATCCGCGGGACGGAAAGTACAAACTTCTGGACGTGAATGCGCGACCATGGGGATTTCACGGCCTTGGGGCTGCATGTGGAGTAGATTTCCCCTATTTGGCATATGCAGATCAGATGGGCTTGCCGATTGAACCGGCGCGAGCGAAGTCCGGGGTAGGCTGGGTGAGGATGCTTACTGACGTACCGACGGCGCTAGCTGACCTTGCGCATGGCTGCCTTAATCTACGCACATATATCCAGTCGATGCGTGCTGCACGTATAGAATCAGTATTTAGCTGGGATGATCCATTGCCGTGGCTGGCGGAGATCGTTATGCTTCCGTATTTTGTGTCCAGGAAGTACGCACAGACAGCTCGTTGATTTTTCAGAGTGCACACGATATTTTCCACGCATTCGGTGGCGACTATAGAACGTTCTTACCACTCCAAGCTGCGCTGTACATCTAAGCCGCGTTAATACCGAATCTGCCGCAAGCCGGGACGATGCGCGCTCTGCTGTCCGCATTTTCTAGGTTACGCTCGGTCGCCCGATACCGGCTAACATGCGGTAGTTCGATTCGGGATCCAGATCGAGAATGCATAACACTTTTTGGTACTTGGGTTTTTTACCTAAACGGGTTCATCATAGATAAGGTTCTGTCAGCACATTCTGAGACGAGGGCATAGCTGCTGTTTTCAATTTCAGCCCTTGTCAGGTTTCTGACGCAGGAAAGTCTGCACCGGCTATTGCATGGTTCATCGCGATGGCTTTTTATCCATAAGTTTCAACCAAGCCAAGGAGGCTTTGCGTATGAGCACCGTTGCAACACCAGATCAGCTACAGGTTCAGGGACTTGAACTCGAAGTTCAGCAGAAGAGTGAGAGCATTATTGATGAGATGATCGCTTCTCTGCCCGATGTCCACAAGTTAACCAGTTCTGAGCGGCGCGGAATCATTGCCCGCTATAGCTCTGTTCTCGAGGGCAACTTCATCTATTGGATGACAGCTACTCTCATGGCAGCCAAGGCCACAGAAGTAGGGCCCATCCTTCTTGACAACCTTCTCGAAGAAGTACGCGATGCTCATCCAAACATGTTGCGGAAATTCGCGATAGGCGCGAACGCTTTTCCGAACGACCAGGATGCGCTCTCCGCGAATGAAGAGCTGATGGATGTTCGTGTCTTCCTTGGCCGCCTGAATGGAGTTCAGTCACTGGTGACGATGGGCTTCTTTGAAGGATTTATCCAGAAATTCATGCCATTTCTCGCCAGTCTTGCAGCGGCAAACGGATCCACCGAGATGGAATATACGGATGTGCATGGAGTTTGTGACATTGAGCACACCGCAGGGCTTTTCCGGGCGCTCGGCCTAGAAATGGCAGCCAATCCGGCTGCCCCAGGGACGGATCTGTATGAGGGAGTCTATCTTCTTCGCACACTGATTGAACGTACCATCGATCCTAAGTCAGCACCGGTTTCTGCTTAATTAGCAGATCAGAGCAGATGATGTAGTTAGCAACGGCGTAAAGTAGCCTCCGAACGAGAGAACGGGTATTTTGCAAGGGCTGTGCAAAGCTGATAAAGCGGATAACCTTGTCAAGTACCCTCTCTGCGCGTTGCCACATAGGTCTGATACAGTCAGATTTCTGCCCGATAATGCTTAATTGTTCTCAAACATAACTTATGAATTGCTGTATCATAGGTTTCCTTGAGCAAATCAAATCTAAAACGAAGAGGACATTAGCCCGTGAGCACACGCGCTGAAATTGTTGAGCAGTTCGAAAAAGTTGCGCAAGAGCACAGCCGTTCAATACCTCCTCTGACTGACGATCTGCCGCTTGTCGGATGCGGACTGGACTCTCTCTGTTTCGCCATTCTTGTCACCCGCCTGGAAGACAAGTTAGGCGTAGACCCATTCGCTGCTGAAGATACTCTCTTTCCGGTAACCTTTGGCGAGTTCATTCAGCTATATGAAACTTCTGCGAGATAGCGATGAGTGCTTCTACCGGGGAGTCAGTATTGTCGAAGACTCATGCTGTTGAGCCGGATAGTGAGGCCAATGACGCGTCGTCGACACGCCGCGCCGACGTAGAGAATAGTGCCCAAGTCGGCCCCAACGTGGATGCGCTGCAAGAAATCAGTGGCGATTGGCAGGAACCTGAAGAAGGCTCGCTACGAGGGTCATTTGGGCGGATACTCCAGATTCTGGCTAGAAGCATGCCAGGAGCAAAGACTTTGCGCGTAATGCTGCACCGCGCCCGCGGAGTAAAAATCGGAAAAGGGGTATGGATCGGATACGATGTGGTTCTGGATACAGCACGTCCCGACCTCATTACCATCGAAGATGGTGTGGCCATTAGTATGCGTGCGACTATTATTGCGCACTTCAAGGAATTTCGAGGCGTCCGGATTGAGCGAGAGGCATTTATCGGTCCAGGTGTAATTATTCTTCCCAACGTCGTAATTGGCCGTGGAGCTGTTGTTGCAGCGGGAAGTGTAGTGTCTCAATCGGTGCCTCCGATGACTGTGGTTCAAGGAAATCCAGCGGTGCCAATTGCCCGTTGCGGGGTTGCATTCAGGCAGGATATCTCGCTAAAAAAATTTTCCAGAAATCTCAAGCCACTGTCGGTGTCAAAGTCGGTCCCATCGAAGGATGCAGGCAGCATTCAATCCACTCCTGTAAAGTGAAGCAGTTGGAGAGTTTTCCTCGATTCATCTGTGCTTGATTTCCTCTATTTCCAGGTTTTGGAGAAATCTATGTCTGTGACAACACCGCAAGGTAGAGTTATAAGCTTATCCGGCCTTCTGCGAGATTCGGGCTGTGCGCCTGGCAACTTCATCCAAGACCCTGAACAGCGTATTGAATGGCTAGACCTGCTCGAAGGGTCTGTCCTGTATAGCCGTGGCGATGAGCTTCAGGGTCGTTCTGTGCTGATTGCGGTCCAGAGCCAACTGGCAACTATTGCTGCGTTGATGGAATTGGATGGCATTGCGCAGCGGGTCGTTTTATGCCCACCGGATCTACAATTCGAACACCTTCCCTATGTGATTGATACCGCACAGGTGGACGGAATAGTGACAGACCAGGTAATGGCGCAACTGGGTAAGCCGCGTTCTTTGCTTTTCAGTGCGCTCAGCCGAAGCATCCAGCCTCGCGAAAATTATGAACGGGAAGAAAAAGAGACGGAATGGGTCCTGATGACATCAGGAACCACGGGCTTGCCGAAACTTGTTGCTCATACTCTCGGGAGTCTGACGGCTGCAATTCAACCTCGAGGTGCGATGAGCACACAGGTGGTTTGGAGCACTTTCTATGACATTCGTAGATATGGTGGCCTCCAGATCCTACTCCGTGCGGCTCGAACTGGAGCATCATTGGTTCTTCCCGGAACAGCTGAATCCACTGCCGATTTCCTGACACGCGCCGCTTCCTTAGGGGTAACTCATATATCCGGAACGCCTTCGCATTGGCGGCGTGCACTGATGTCTCCCGCAGCCCATCAGCTCAAGCCCAAATATGTTCGTCTCTCAGGCGAGGCCATCGATCAGGCCATTCTCAACAATTTGCGATCCGCATATCCTGAAGCACGGATCGTGCATGCGTTCGCCTCCACAGAGGCGGGAGTGGCCTTTGAAGTGACGGATGGAGCTCCCGGATTCCCGGAAGACATTCTGGAGGCGAATCCAAGCGTAGACATGCATGTGCAGGATGGCACACTGAGAATTCGCTCGGCAGGAACCGCAAGTCGCTATCTTGGGGACAATGCACCGGTGCTGAAGAATCAAGATGGATTTGTGGATACCAACGATCTTCTTGAATTGCGGGAAGGCCGATACTATTTCGCCGGTCGACGTGACGGCGTGATTAATGTGGGCGGCCTCAAGGTCTACCCTGAGCAGGTAGAAGCAGTCATCTCCAGGCACCCTGATGTGCAAATGTGTGTCGTCCGTGCGCAGAAAAGCCGCATCACGGGCGCACTGGTTGTTGCGGATGTGGTTTTGCGAAAAGACTGCACGCCGATAGAGCATGACGAGTCCCTGATTCAAGCGGATATCTTGCAGCTTTGCCGAGAGCAGTTACCCGCCTACAAGGTGCCTGCAACCATCAATATTGTTCCGATGCTGGGACTGGGTGGGGCTGGGAAGGTTTTGCGCCGGAATGCGTAATGTACTGGTGACGGGCGCGAGTCGAGGTTTGGGGCTTGGGATTGCCCGCCTGCTCACTTCCGCAGGATATCGAGTCATTGGCGTTGCGCGCAATGACAATAGCGAGTTTGCTGAGGCACGAGCAGAAGCTGTCAATCCCGGTTCCTTTGTCTTTCATTGCCTTGATCTTGCCGAAATTGAAAAGATTCCATCCTTCGTATCTCAGTTGCGCAAGGACCATGGGCCAATCTATGGGCTCGTAAACAATGCAGGCATCAGCTTTGAGGGGGCGTTAGCCATGATGCCGACGGCACAGATAGAACGGCTTGTGCGCCTGAATACTCTTTCGCCGATGGTTCTCACGAAATATGTAGTCCGAAGCATGATGAGTCAGGGTGAAGGCCGCATTGTGAATCTGTCATCGATTATCGCGTCCACCGGCTACAAGGGACTCTCTGTTTACGGTGCAACAAAATCTTCTCTCCTCGGCTTTTCCCGATCGCTGGCGCGTGAGGTAGGCGAGATGGGCATCAATGTCAATTCTGTAGCACCTGGTTTTGTTGATACCGAACTCACGCACAGCCTTGACGAAGAAAGTCGGAACAAGATTGCGCGGCGCAGCGCTCTTCGCCGGTTGACTGAAGTGAAAGATGTGGCGAACGCCGTGGAGTATCTTCTGAGCGATAAAGCGAAGAACATTACCGGAACTGTGATCACGGTGGATGCTGGGAGCACGGCGTGACTCAAAGCGTTTTGGCTGCATCCGAACAAGCAGAGAAGCCAGCACGGGCATGGTTGCGGGCCCTTGAGCGGACGGCGGACATTTCTCGGAATCCCCATCGCCTGCTCTCGTCGATGCTGGAAGAACTAGCCGACAGATTCGGGGGTGCTCCTGCCCTGCTGTCAGATCGGGAGTGTTTCACTTACTCGGAAGTCCTTGCAAGGGCAAACCAGTACACGCGATGGGCACTCGAGCAGGGTCTGAAAAAGGGCGAAGCCGTAGGTCTGTTGATGACGAACCGGCCCGAATATTTTGCCTGCTGGCTTGGAGTTGCGGCGGCAGGTGGCGTAGTAGCCTTGCTTAACACCAACCTTGTCGGCCCATCGTTGTCCCATTGCATCAACGTTGCGCAGCCTAAGCATTTGATCGTATCGGGTGAATTCGTTGATTCCCTAACGACAGCGCTGACGGGCCTTTCATGTGAACCGCAAATCTGGATGCACGGAGCTAGCTACGGATCACTCCCGCGCATCGATCACTACATTCAGGAGCTGCCGGCCAACAATCTGACGGATACAGAGAAGCCAAAGCTCTCTATCGATGATGTAGCGCTCTATATCTATACGTCTGGCACAACCGGCTTGCCAAAGGCGGCTAATGTCAGTCATGCGCGCATTCTGCAGTGGTCCCAATGGTTTGCTGGAATGCTCCACGTTCAGCCAGATGACCGAATATATAACTGCTTACCGATGTATCACAGCATTGGCGGGGTACTTGTTCCCGGCGCTGCGTTGGCGAGCGGAGGCAGCGTTGTGGTTCGTGAGTCCTTTTCGGTCAGCCAGTTTTGGAATGATGTAGTCCGTTGGGATTGCACGATGTTTCAATACATCGGGGAATTCTGCCGGTACCTGCTTCACGCACCGCAGGGATCAAACGATCTGAATCATCGCATCCGGATAGCCTGCGGTAATGGCATGTCAGCAGATACCTGGCGTTTGTTTCAGGAACGGTTTCACATTCCGAGAATTCTCGAATTTTATGCCTCCACTGAAGGCGCGTTGTCCTTATTCAATGTAGAGGGAGAACCGGGTGCAATTGGCCGCGTCCCGCCCTACCTGGCGCATCGATTTTCGCCGGTTCTGACAAAGTTTGATCCTGAGCGTGCGGAGTTGGTGCGCAATGCGCAGGGGTTTTGCATTCCGTGTGCGACCAATGAAGCAGGAGAAGCTCTTGCTCGGATAGTCAAAGATCCATCGCAGGTAGGCAGCCGGTTTGAAGGCTACACGGACACAGGGGCATCTGAAAGCAAGTTGTTACGGGACGTTTTTGAGCCTGGCGATGTATGGTTTCGCACTGGCGATCTGATGCGAAGGAACGAAAAGGGATTTTTCTACTTTGTCGATCGCATCGGCGAGACGTTTCGATGGAAGGGCGAGAATGTTGCAACTACTGAAGTCGCCGAAGTCCTTCGTGCATTTCCGGGCGTCAAGCATGCAATTGTTTATGGTGTAAAAATTGCGGGCGCAGAGGGTAGGATCGGCATGGCTGCACTCACTGTCGACGGCGTTCCGGACCTGGAAGCACTTCGGCAACACTGGGTACAGCGTCTCCCATCGTACGCGCGTCCAGCATTCATTCGCCTTCAGGATGACTTCGAGACAACCGGAACATTTAAGTATTCAAAGAACGAATTGATACGCCAGGGATACAATCCGGATCTGACAGCCGATGCTGTCTATTTCGTTAATCCGGCGATGCAAGCGCTACACCTGCTCAACCGGGATCTGTACGAGCGGATACAAGCCGGGCAGATCCGCTTGTGACTGAAGCCGCTTTCTTAGCTTTGCGGTAGCTTTAGAAAAATCCGCGCAGATGAGTATGCGCACAAAAAAGAATGAAGCTGCATATTCATTCGCATAAGACACCCGCAAGAACTGTCAGCCTAACTAATCCATGTTTATTGATCCAATCCGGCATGAGTTTGAAACAACGCAGGCCCTCATCGATGAAGGGCCGGTTTGGCCGAATGTTTCTCCTGAAGAAGTTCGAGAGCATCTTGTGGCCCGATACGATTTCAGCCGGGCGATTCCTCTGGAAGATGTTGCCGCTGATGTAGAAGAAATGCTGCGCCGCTGGCAAGTGCAGATCACGCATCCTCGTTACTTGGGCTTATTCAACCCCAGCATTAGCTTTGCTTCCGTCATTGCGGACGCATTGGTTGCTACCTATAATCCACAGCTTGCGGCTTGGCGGACTGCGCCGGCACCTAACGAAATTGAGCGGCATACGCTTGGCTGGCTTGCAACCAAGTTTGGTCTGCCTTCTAATGCACTCGCCACTTTCACCAGCGGCGGGGCGGAGGCAAACCTCTCTGCTGTCGTCACCGCCTTAACTCATGCGTTTCCCGACTACAGTGATAATGGTCTCAGAAGCCTAGCTGCTACTCCTGTCATTTATCTCTCAGCGGAAGCGCATCATTCCTTTAGCAAAATTGTCCACATGGTGGGTCTCGGGCGCAAATCCCTGCGAGCGTTGCCGACTGACCTCGATCTAAGGATGAACCCTCGCGCTCTTGCTCGTGAGATCAGCGAAGATCGTGCAAATGGATTTGCTCCCCTGATGGTAGTTGGAACCGCCGGTACGACTGCCGCCGGCGCAATTGATCCCTTGCAGGAACTTGCTCAGCTCTGTCGGGATGAGGGGATGTGGTTTCATGTAGATGCTGCATGGGGTGGAGCGGCGATTCTCGCGCCTTCGCTGCGAAACCATATTGCCGGCATTGAGTTCGCAGATTCGATTACTTGCGATGCTCACAAGTGGTTCTCTGTCTCTATGGCCTGCGGAATGTTCTTCTGCCGTTATCCAGAGACAGTGGCGCGTGCCTTTCGAGCGACCGCCTCTTATATGCCGGGCAGCGCTGGCACCACAACCTTCGATCCATATACAAATTCAGTTCAGTGGTCGCGCAGATTCACGGGGCTGAAACTCTTTATGAGCCTCGCTGAACGTGGTGAATCTGGTCAGGCAGCCATGATCGAGCACCAGGCTCGAATGGGCGAAGTTCTGAGAGAATCGCTTTCCGCCGCCGGCTGGCGAATCGTAAACAAAACACCCTTGCCGGTGGTCTGTTTCACAAGGGATGGCCTTGATATTCCAGGTTTTCTATCAGATCTTCGCAATGAACAGACTGCCTGGATGTCTGAGGCCCATATCAATGGTACGTCCGCTGTACGCGCATGTATTTCCAGTTTCAAAACCACAGAAGGCGACATACATGATGTTGTTCGTGATATCACTCGCCTCGCGGCGAAACAGGGCATTCATGCCGCCGGGTAATCTCCTGCGCATTGGCAGAAGACAACGACACGCTATAAACGATGCCCTCGTTTTTTGCGTGCAGGAATAAGATGAAACCAGAGACTATCGCTATTCACAGCGGCTATCAGGTGGATCCGACAACAAAGTCTGTCGCCGTCCCAATCTATCAAACCGTGGCGTATGCATTTGACAGCGCTGAGCACGCTGCGGCACTTTTCAACCTGGAAGCAGAAGGCTATCGATACACCAGAATCGGAAATCCGACGACAGATGTTCTGGAGCGGCGCATTACCGCCCTGGAAGGAGGCGTGGCAGCACAGTGTCTCGCCAGTGGGCAGGCAGCTGTCTCGTACGCACTCTTCAACGTTAGCTCGCTCGGCAGCAACATTGTCTCTGTTCCCCAGTTGTATGGCACCACGCACACGCTGCTTGCCCATCTGCTTCCACAGCAGGGAACTCAGGTGCGCTTTGCGAGTTCCGATCAGCCGGAAGCTATCGAATCTCTGATCGATGAGCAAACGCGTGCCGTCTACTGTGAGAGCGTCGGTAATCCCGCGGGGAATGTCTGCGACATAGAGGCGCTAGCTGAAGTGGCTCACGCGCACGGCGTGCCGCTGATCGTCGATAACACCGTGGCAACGCCCATCCTTCTTCGTCCGATTGATTACGGCGCTGATATCGTAGTGCACTCACTTACGAAATTTCTTGGCGGCCACGGAACGACACTCGGGGGTGCGATTGTCGACAGTGGCAACTTCCCCTGGAAAGAATATGCAGCACGGTTTCCGATGTTCACTCAGCCCGACGCCTCTTATCACGGCCTGGTTTACACCGAGCACTACGGAAAGGCCGCCTTCATTGGGCGCTGCAAGAGTCTTTATCAACGGACTACAGGGGCAGTACTCTCGCCCTTTAGTGCATTTTTGCTGTTGCAGGGGATAGAGACGGTTGCGCTGAGAGTAGAACGCCACGTGGAAAACGGGCGGCGTGTTGCAGAATTTCTGCGCGACCATCCGCAGGTCGAATGGGTCAATTATCCAGGCTTCGCTGAAAACAGATATCACCTTCTGGCGAAAAAATATCTGGGAGGACGTGCTTGCTCGCTTATATCCTTCGGGATCAAGGGCGGCTTTCCTGCTGCAGTCAAATTTCATGACGCGCTCAACCTGGTCACCAGGCTGGTGAATCTCGGCGATGCCAAGTCTCTCGCTTGCCATCCAGCTTCCACAACGCACCGTCAGATGTCGCCGGAAGAGCAGCGCAGTGCGGGCGTCACTCCGGAAATGCTTCGCCTGAGTGTAGGCATTGAGCACATAGACGATATCGTTGCCGATCTCGAGCAGGCGCTCGAAGCTGCAGCGCGCAGCTAATTTACACGCCTCTCTGCAGCCTCAGGAGAACTTCATGCCAGTTACGATGGCTCTGCCTTCTTCGAACACGAATTATTCACGCTGTAGTGTAGGTTGTGCCAGCCCGTCGGCTGAGTGCATTGACCGCAAGAGCAGAAATCTGGCAATTGGGCTGGTGAATAATATGCCGGATGGAGCTCTTCTTGCCACGGAGCAGCAGTTTTTCTCTCTGCTGAATGCTGCCTCTGGCGAGTTATCTGTCAGTCTTTCGCTCTACTCTCTGCCGAGTATCCCCCGCAGTCCATCGGCACAGAGCCATATCGACCAAAGTTACAAGAGCGTTGAATCGCTATGGGACACGGAACTGGATGGCCTGATTGTCACGGGAAGAGAACCAATCGCCGCCAATCTGTCCGATGAACCTTACTGGCAGAGTTTTGTCAGTCTTCTAGAGTGGGCTCGCGAGAAGACCTATTCCACAGTCTGGTCATGTCTGGCAGCACATGCTGCTGTTCTGCATATGGACGGTATTCAGCGCGTAAGAAGCGCTCAAAAGCACAGTGGGATTCTCGATAGCACCGGAGTCGCAGGGCACCCGATCACAGCAAATCTTCCCGCGCAGTTTCGACTGCCGCACTCCCGCTGGAATGGCTTGCGGGAGACAGATCTTACTAATTCCGGCTACCAGGTGCTTATCCGGACTGACGGATCGGGCGCTGACTCCTTCATCAAGCAGGAGCAGAGCCTGTTCCTTTTCTTTCAAAGTCATCCTGAGTATCAATTAGATAGTCTTCTAATGGAATATCGTCGCGATGCAATCCGGTTTATTCGTGGGGAAACGGGTAACTATCCGAATGTTCCTCAAGCCTACTTCGATCTTCAGACTGAGCAGGCGTTAGTGGATTTGCAACGCGAGGTCACTGCGCGACCGCTTGACGGAAGCTTTGCGCGTCTTGAAAGAATACTGTCCTCGGTTGAAGTGAAGAACAGCTGGCACGGGATTGCCGAGACCCTTTACAGTAACTGGCTGCAATATATGTCCGCTGAGAAAAGGGCATGTATGCAGAAAAAATATGCCGAAATAGAGACACCCTTGAGTTCGTCGCAGCAGTCAATGCAAGATCCAGCGGCGCTCATTTCGCGATAGTAGAGAATTTCTTTTAGCAAGTAATAGTATGGAGTCACGGGCCTCATGATTTTCGCTGCCATACAGGCGAAGATCATGGGGCATTGATTTTTGGGGTTCACGCGAGGAAAGCATGAAGCGAATACTCCTTTATACAATTTCGATCGTAGTCCTTGGCACTTTGGGCTTAGTGCTTTGGGCCGCTTTCCGCGTTCGCGCTTCGTCAACACAGGCTGACGGCTCCGGCCGTAGCGAATGGAGCCCCGCTGCAGCAGCAAGCTATCTCGATGATCGAGAAGCCTGGTGGCAGGGATGGAAGCCGGCGCAACTGGAAAAGGGAACTGTCTGTATTTCCTGTCATACAGTTGTTCCGTATGCCTTCGTCCGTCCGATGCTTCGTCGGCAGTTGGGCGAAGCCGCGTTAACGCCTTATGAAACGAAGATGCTTGGAAGCATTGAGACTCGGGTGAATGAGTGGTCTCGAATGAAACCGTACTACACCGATGCCGCTCATGCTATGCCCTCGCATTCCACGGAAGCAGTACTCAATGCAGTGATTCTGGCAGCATATGGCGGCGGGAATCAGCAGTCTGACCCGTTGGTTCACCGGGCCTTTGACAATGCATGGGCGTTGCAAAAAACAGATGGTGAAAACATTGGTGCCTGGGACTGGCAGAATTTTCATGAAGCGCCCTGGGAGTCGTCCGAATCCGGATACCAGGGAGCCGCGATGATGGCAATTGCTGTGGGAATGGCGTCCGGGCAGAGTGGCAACGACACTGCGACACGCGAACACGTCCAGCACCTGCGCGAGTACTTGCTCAAGAACTATTCCGTTCAGCCTGCATTGAATCAAATCTATGTTTTGTGGGCCTCCGCTGAGATGCCTGGACTCCTCAGCGATGTTCAGCGCAAAGACTTGGTGCAAAAGATCACTGGTCTGCAAAATGAGGACGGTGGATGGTCATTGTCGGCTCTGGACAGGCAGGAGGCCCTGAAGTCTGCAGTGCTGGGCCTGTTCAAGCGCGCTGATCGTGTGGATGGCAGCGACGGATGTGCCACAGGACTTGCTGTCCTTGGTATGAAAAAAGCCGGCGTCAGTTCGACGTATCCTGCTTTACAGCGCGGGTTGGAGTGGCTCAGAACACATCAATCGCAGAAGGGCAGTTGGTGGGCATCATCCATGAATGGATTTCGTGATCCTGCCAGCGGGATGGGGCATTTCATGAGCGACGCCGCAACCGGATATGCAGTTCTGGCGCTGGAAGAGGCCGAAGACCAGGTGATTAAGCCGGATTCCATTCACAGCGGAGATGCCGCGAATATGGGAACGACTGCAATCTTGCGGCAGGCCGCACCTTTACCAAAGCATGTTTTAAGGCTGCCTATGTAAGGGAGGTCCCTGACTCGGCTGCTAGCGGCGAAGCACGGTTTCTACCGACTCCTTTGTCACTTCTACCATCTGATGGATCTGCTCTTCATTGATAATCAGCGGCGGCGCAAAGAGTACCTCGTCGCCCGGTAGGGGATGCTCGCCAATAACTGGGCGGGTGCGTGTGATGACCCCTCGATTTATCATCTCTATCCTTAACTGCGCGCCAAAATCTTTTTGGGCAGAGAAATTCTTCCGAGTCTTGCGATCCTCCACAAACTCCACCGCGGCGAGCAGTCCTTTCCCTCCGCGAATATCACCTGCATTTGGATGATCTTCGAACGCATCTTTGAGTAGTGTCAGCAGAAGGTCGCCCATTCTTGCTGTGTTTTCGAGCAGGCCTTCGCGGTCGATGATTTCGATGTTCCGGAGAGCGACGGCACAGCAAGGCGGATGACCTGAATTTGTATAGCCGTGCATCCAGCGGTTTGCCGGCTCGACGGAATCGAGCGCGTCCTTGATCTTCTGATGGACGATAATTCCGCTGAGCGGCAGATATCCAGAGGTCACGCCCTTCGCGAAGGACAGAATGTCTGGCCTGACGTCCCAGTGTTCCAGACCAAACCAGCGCCCCGTTCGCCCAAAGCCCGTAATAATTTCATCAGCAATCATCAGCACGTCGTAGCGTGTGCATATTTCGCGTATGCGCGGCCAGTAATCGTCTGTGGGATAAATTGCGCCACCTGCGCCATGAATCGGCTCGCCGATGAACGCAGCGATTGTATCGGGCCCCTCCCGCAGGATCGCTTCCTCCAACTCGCGAGCTGCCGCCTCGCCAACCGTTATGCCCGTTTTAACTTCTTCGGAACGGAATGGATAACAGGTTGGGATATGAATGAAGCCGGGCACCAGAGGGCTAAACATCTTTTTGTATCCTGCCATGCCCGTAGCGGTCATCGCCTGTAAGGTCACTCCGTGATACCCATGGATGCGGGAGATGATCTTGACCTTATCGGGCTTGCCAGATACTTTCCAGTAATAGCGAGCCGTTTTGAATGCCGATTCATTTGCTTCGGCTCCGCCCGAGCTAAAGAATACTGCTCCCATTGAGGGCGCTAATTTAATCAGGCGTTCTGCCAGTTCGATCGAAGGTATTGTTGTCGATCCTGCGTACCCTGAGTAGTATGCCAATCGTTTCATCTGGTCAGCGGCAACCTCTGCCAACTCGCCCCGTCCATGACCTACATTTACGTTCCAGAGTCCTGACAGGCCGTCGATATATTCCCGGCCTTCCGTGTCTCGGACATATATTCCGTTTCCACTCTCAAAAATCAAGCTGTCAGTGGTTTCAACCGGATGATGTAGTGAGTGAATCTGATGCTGCCGATCCAACCTTGCCAGGTCCTTGGTAAGCATTCAGAAAATCCCTTCTTCTACCTTGTACTGTGGCGATAATACTAGGCTAATCGCTATCCGGTGGGCAATTATTTGAGCCGTTGTAGAAGTTGTAAGTGGAGTTGTCAATTCTGTCGAAAAGGAGGAATTCTTTTTTGGAATTGCCGGGCAGATGTCCAGAGCAAAAAAATGGCAGGGACTGTTCGTGAGAACCATCCCTGCCGTGAGTGAAATCAGCGTTTACGGAATTATCGCGTTGAATGTGCCGGAAGGCGCGCTCTGATTGCCTATTGAATCGACACTCACAACGTAATACATGTAAGAACTTCCATTTACTACTGTGGTATCTGTGTAGTTGGTTGAGGCATCCAGAGAGGGATTCACAATAGAGTACGAGGAAGTGCCGGAGACTGCGCGGTAGACGTTATAGCCAACCACTGCGACGGAAGTGCTTTCCGGCGCCACCCAGTTAAGACTTACTTCGAAAGGTACCGCCTGACCTGTCCCGCTCAAGGCAACGGTCGAGGATGTTCCCGTCGAAGAGTTGCTGGTCAGAATTACCGAGCCGCTTGTCGCGCCTGCAACGGTGGGATCAAAGCCGACCGTGAGAACGGCCGTTTGTCCGGCAGTGAGCGTTAACGGAAAGCTTGCCCCGGAGAGAGTGAAGCCGGTGCCGCTTATGGTTGCGGCGCTTATCGTCAGCGAAGCCGTACCCGATGAGGTGAGCGTCACTGACTGAGAAGCAGTGGAAGCTACGTTTACTGCTCCGAAGCTCACGCTGGTCGAGCTCAAGGTCAGCTTGGCTACTCCCGCGCCCAGGCTGAGCGAAAAACTCTTCGCCGTACCGGCGACAGTGGCCGCCAGCGTTGCCGTTTGGGCCGAGCTTACCGAGGAGATCGCCGCCTGGAAGCTGGCGCTGGTCGTGCCGGCTGCAACGGTCACCGAGGTCGGCACCGTTACCGCCGTCGAGCTACTCGACAAGCCGACTACCTGACCGCCTGTCGGGGCGGCCGCGTTGAGGGCCACCGTGCAGCTATCCGTTGCCGCGCCTGTTTCCGAAGCGCTGGCACAGCTCAGGCTACTCGGTATCGCTTGTCCCGTTCCGCTCAGAGCAATGGTCGAAGTTGTTCCCGTGGAAGAGTTGCTGGTTAAGGTTAATGTGCCGCTCGCTGTGCCGGCTGTGGTGGGCTTATAGCCGATTGCGAGGGTGGCCGACTGTCCGGCAGTGAGCGTCAATGGAAAGGTTGCTCCGGAGACAGTGAAGCCTGTGCCGCTCACGGATTCTGCGCTTACCGTCACCGAGCCTGTGCCTGATGAGGTCAGCGTGACTGATTGGGAAGCCGCCGCCGCCACGTTTACTGTTCCGAAGCTTACGCTGGTTGCGCCTACGGTAAGTGTGGGTTTCGTTGTTGCGCCCAGGCTGATCGAATAACTCTTCACCGTCGTGCCTTCGGTGGCCGAAAGCGTTGCCGTTTGCGCGGTGCTCACTGCCGCGATGGTCGCTGTGAAGCTGGCCTTGGCGTAGCCGGCAGGGACGGTCATCGAAGATGGCACCGTTGCTGCTGTCGAACTACTCGACAGGTTGACTACCTGACCGCCGGTCGGCGCAGATGCATTGAGTGTAATCGAGCAGCTATCCGTCGTTGCGGTTGTTTCCGAAGCACTGCTGCAGCTCAGGCTGCTCAGTGCCGCCAGTCCGGTTCCGCTCAGAGCAATGGTCGAAGTTGTTCCCGTGGAAGAGTTGCTGGTTAAAGTTATCGAGCCGCTTGCTGCGCCGGCCGTGGTGGGACTAAATTTGATTGCGAGGGTGGCTGACTGTCCGGAAGTGAGCGTCAATGGGAAGCTTGCTCCGGAAAGAGTGAAACCAGTGCCTTTCAAAGATTCAGCGCTTATTGTTACCGAGCCTGTGCCCGATGAGGTCAGCGTGACCGATTTCGAAGCAGTCGCCCATACATTGATCGTTCCGAAGGTTACGCTAGTCGCGCTTACGGCCAGTGTGGATGTCGCTACCTTGCTCAGGTTGATCGAATAACTCTGCGTCGTCGTACCTGAGGTGGCCTTGAGCGTTGCCGTCTGCGTGGTGCTTACTGCTGCGACAGTAGCCGAGAAACTGGCGCTGGTGGCGCCTGCGGCGACGGTCACGGAAGACGGCACCGTCACAGCTGAGGTACTGCTCGATAAGCTTACTGCCTGACCACCGGCGCCTGCGGCTCCATTGAGCATTACCGTGCAGATGTCCGTCGTTGCTTTCGTCTCCGAGGCGGTGGCACAGCTCAGGCTGCTTAGGAGCGCTTGTCCGGTCCCGTTCAGACTGATAGCCGAGGTTGTTCCTGTAGAAGAATTGCTGGTCAGGGCGAGCTTTCCGCTCGCAGCCCCGGCACTCGCAGGACTAAACTGAATACCCAGTGTTGCCGTCTGACCTGCACTCAGTGTGAATGGCAGTTTGGGTCCGGAGAAGATGAAGCCGGCACCACTTATCGAGATAGCGCTCACCGTCACCGAACCTGTGCCCGCTGAGGTCAGCGTGACGTGCTGATCGCCGCCCCCCCCAACATTCACTGTACCGAAGCTGAGGCTGGTTGCGCTTAGCGACAGCGTAGACGGCGCTGCTGGGCCAAGAGCGATCGAATAAGTCTGCGTCGTCGCGCCTAAACTTGCCTTGAGCGTTGCCGTCTGAACGGTGCTCACGGCGGCGATGGCAGCTGAAAAGCTGGCGCTGGTGGCCCCTGCTGGAACGATCACCGAAGATGGCACAGCCACTGCGGATATGCTGCTAGCCAGGCTTACGGCCTGGCCGCCGACCGGTGCGGGTACGTTGAGCGTCACCGAGCAGGTATCCGTTGCAGCTTTCGTCATCGAAGAGCTGGCACAACTCAGGCTGCGCAGTAGTGCCTGTCCTGTCCCGCTCACATTTATGCTCGAGGTGGTCCCCGTGGCGGAATCGCTGGTCAGGGTGAGCGCCCCGTTCACTACACCGGCGCTCGTAGGACTAAACTGAATGCCCAGTGTTGCCGTCTGACCTGCACTCAGTGTGAATGGCAGCTTAGGTCCGGAGAAGACGAAGCCGGCGCCACTCATTGATGCCGCGCTCACCGTCACCGAGCCTGTGCCCGAGGCGCCCACCGTAAGGGACTGATCGGCACCTCCCCCAACACTCACTGTTCCGAAGTTGAGGCTGGTGGAACTCAGCGTCAGCGTAGATGTCGCCGCGTCACTGGTTCCAGATGGATTGCCCGTCGCGGTGCTCTTCGGGAGGGCCGCGCAACCCGTTACCGTCAGGTTTGCCAGGACAAGACTGCACAGGAGAGCCAGGAATGTAATCCTGGAGCATTTAATGGAACAGAAACTTGTACGGGCCAGCGCATTATTGCGCAGTGCAGAAAAGTTTCGAATATACGATGCGGCCAAATTGGAGCCATAACCGCACAAAAAGGGAAAATCGGATCTCTCTAACATAAGTTTCTCCTGAAGACGATGTCCGCCAAGACAGAACAGCAAACCGTGAAACGCTGTAATTAGGCATATCGAACGATTGGGTCACACTCATCAGCTTTTTGTTACTTCAGTCATCAACTATTTATTACCAACTCCCCAATAGTACCACAAAAAATAGCACTACAGTTCTACCTCAAGGTAACTTGGGTAATTTTTGGAGCTGCATGATGAGTTAAAACGAGTTAAAACCAAGGAGGGGGATTATTTTTTTTCTTTTAACGTCATTTCGCCGTGGATTTCTGGACCTGTCTCTTCGAAAACCATGGTTACTTCAGGAAAGTGACTTGAAAATTATGACCAAAGAGCTGTGTTTCCGGACATTCGCATAGGTATTAAAACCAAGTAATAAAGCGCTGAACAATTGCCAGGTATGGCAACATTTGCGCGGCCCACTCAAACTGCTTGAACCTGCAAACTAGGAATATGAGCGACAGGTGTTTATGAAGTATGTGTACAACTAAAGGGGAGTACAACGCAAGCGAATTTTAGGTTAAGACTGTTCGCATTTGATTCGCATAGACATAAGGGGATAAACGAGTCCTCCGACACGCAGAAGAGGCAGCCGGTTTTTACCGGGCTGCCTTTTGTTTTTTGTGCGGTATTTCGAGGCTATATTCCTGCTGCATGAGCAAAGCTTTCATTTTCAGATAGACACCGTTCGTTCAGCCGAAGCAACTACATTCTCTGAGTAGCCTGCGGCGATTACGTGAACTTCATACGAGCGATTCGGCACGCTGTATTTTCTCGAATGGTGTGATCGCGGGCGAAATTTGTGCGAACCACATCAGTAAACTTTCCGGAGATACGCTGTGCGTCCCTTATGTCACCGCATCTGGCAAGTCCATCCGTGATGAGCCACAGTCCCGTGTTTCCAGCGCGATGTTCCGCGGTCATCCAGAGATGGAGGTCTGGACGGAGGCGCCTGGATTGGATTTCTGCTGGTGAGACTGACATGCGACGAGCAGACATGTTGCGCAGAATGCGATTTGAAGGGCAAGAGCCTGCAGCTTCGACATATTCTCATGGCCTCAGAACTATGTGACGGAACGCATTGCTTTACAAAGTCAGATGCCGCCGAGGCTTTGAATCATAGACCTTGTGAAAAATTGAACTGTCTCATATTGAGAGACGCAATAATTTCACTTTTTATCATTAAGCCTTTTATTATCATTCAGATAGATAATTTTTGGATCTCGGGGTATGTCCGCTGTGCGCGGTGAAAATTCGTGTTTTATGTGAGTCTAATTCTTGTAACCCGTTCTGAATCAATGTATTGCGGGTGATTTTTGTGAAAAACGGAGTGTCTTAATGTCACCTTAGTGTGGTCTTAATGCGGCTTATTGCAGTCGGTTGCGATTTCTGAGCTGTTTACTATTTAAATATAGGAAGTTGGTTGCCAAATTTATAAAAAAATTTGCACTTTTGCCTGTAAGCGATTGTTTCTGAGATGGTTAGGAGCAATTTTCTGTGCGCCCCGGTGTGTTCGCCTTTTGTGCGTTTTTGATGGGAGCTGATCGATAAAAACTTCATTGAAAACTGAAAACGAAACGGCCCGAATCCAAGGATCGGGCCGCTATTTTTGTCTACTGATTTCAAGTATGACAGATTCCGCGAAATAATATGCAAATTGGGCGAAGTTTTTGGGGCTTTGAAATCAATGGCTTAGAAAGTATCTTTCGCTTGAGGGCTTGACAGGGAAATGAGTGGCTGCGGTTTCGCTCCGGAGCGCAAAGCGGAATGGGTCTAATTTTCGTCAGTTATAAAGGGTCATTCGGCACTGGAGCACTACGATGCGCGTACAGTGGCTTCCTGCCGATCGGGGAATGAGCACATGCCAAAGAAGCTTCACAACAAGACCAATGGACAGATGGGCCTGACCCTGGTGGAACTGGTGGTCACGGCCGGGATTCTTGCCATTCTGGCGACGTGCGCGGTGCCGATTACCCGGTATGCAATCAAGCGGGAGCAGGAGCGCGAGCTCAAATACGCCCTTGTGCAGATGCGCGCTGCGATTGACGAATATAAGAGGGCCGCGGATGCCGGAGCCTTCCAGATCAAATTAGATAGCCTGGGTTATCCGCCCGATCTCGATACGCTTGTGACGGGCGTTGAGATACAGAATAAAAAGGTGAAGTTCCTGAAGCGGATTCCGGTCGACCCCATCACGCATCAAGCGGAGTGGGGCATGCGATCCATGCAGGATGAGCCGACGACTGATTCCTGGGGCGGCCAGAATGTCTTCGATGTGCATTCCAAGTCGGACGGTGTGGGCCTGAATGGAATTCACTACCGGGAGTGGTGAAGATGGGCTTTGCCGATCCGTTCCCCTCATGGCCGCACTTTGATGAAGAACTTGTTGCGGCGGCTGAGTCTGTTCTGCGCTCGGGCAGGGTGAATTACTGGACGGGGCAGGAGGGCATGCAGTTTGAGCGCGAGTTTGCAGACTTTACAGGCTGCGCTCATGCACTGGCTGTAGCGAATGGCACGGTGGCGCTTGAGGTTGCGCTGCGTGCGCTTGGGATCGGTCCAGGCGATGAAGTGATCACTACTTCTCGAACCTTTATTGCCAGCGCGGGGGCAGTTGTGGCTGTGGGCGCGCGTCCGGTGTTTGTGGATGTGGACCCGTGGTCGCAGACCCTTTTGGTTGAGGCGATCGGCAACGCAGTTACAGCGGCGACACGGGCGATTCTTGCGGTGCATCTGAGCGGATGGCCCTGCGATATGCCGGCCATTACTGCCGTTGCGCGGAAGCATGGCCTGCGGGTGGTGGAAGACTGCGCGCAGGCGCAGGGAGCAACGCTCGATGGCAGACAGGTCGGGTCCTTTGGCGACGTTGCGGCATTTTCGTTCTGCCAGGACAAGATCATGACCACAGCCGGCGAAGGCGGCATGGTCTGCACCTCAGATGAGGGGCTGTGGAAGAAGATTTGGGCTTACCGCGATCATGGCAAGGACTTTGATGCGGTGCATTCGGAACCTAAGTCCGCGAGCTTTCGCTGGGTGCATGAGTCCTTTGGCAGCAACTTGCGGATGACGGAAGTGCAGTCGGCCGTTGGGCGGGTGGCTCTGCGGAAGGTGCCGGAGTGGATTGAGCGTCGACGGGCGAATGCGGCTTACCTGGCGGAGCGGCTGGGCGGAATTGCTGGTTTGCGCGTTCCGGCAGTGCCCAGACATGTGGGCCATGCGTATTACCGGTTCTATGCGTTTGTGCGCAGCGAAATGCTGGCTGAGGGCTATAGCCGCGACCGCATTCTCGAAGAGCTTGGGGCAGAGGGCATTCCATGCGGCAGCGGAAGCTGCAGCGAGGTTTATCTTGAAAAGGCATTTCCGGTGGAGTGGCGTCCGCCCGAGCGTCTTGCCATTGCACGGGAGCTTGGCGAAAGCAGCATTGCGTTTCCTGTTCATCCGACGCTTGGCCAGCGGCATATGGAGCGCATTTGCGATGCAGTGGAGCTGATGCTGGGACGGGCTGCGAAACACCGGCCCGGGAGTGATGGAGTTGTGCCGCGCGAGGCTTCGATTCAGCGGGCTATGAAGCTGGACGAGCTATCTAGCCTCGATACTGTGCCTGCGGAGTTGAATTGGGAGTACACAGGGGAGCACACAGGCCTGCGTGACCGCGTTGTGATGGTGACTGGAGCGGCCGGATCCATCGGCTCTGAGCTGTGTGCGCAGATTCTTCGCTCGGGGCCGGCGAAGCTTGTATGTCTCGATCAGGCCGAGACGCCGCTTTTTCATCTGCAGGAGAGACTGCGGGATCATGCGGGAGTTGAAAAGACTTTTGTTGTGGCTGACATTACTGACCGCGAGACCATGCGGCATCATCTGGTGCAGCATGGCGTTGGTGTGATCTTTCATGCCGCGGCGTACAAACATGTGTCGCTCTGCGAGGAGAATCCATATGAGGCGTTGAAGAACAATGTCTTTGGGTTGATGGATCTGCTTACATGCGCGGATGAGTGCGGATGCGATGATTTTGTGCTCATCTCCACGGATAAGGCTGTGAAGCCAGGTGGCGTGATGGGCTGTACGAAGCGCCTGGGAGAGATGGTGCTGGGGTCGAGGCCGTTTGCGCACATGCGGTGCATCTCTGTGCGCTTTGGCAATGTATTTGGATCGCAGGGAAGCGTGGTTCCGATCTTTCAGGAGCAGATTCGCCGCGGGATGCCGGTCACGGTTACGCATCGGGAGATGACGCGTTACTTCATGACGATTCCGGAGGCGGCGCACCTGCTTGTGCAGGCATATGGCGTGGGAGATCACGGCGACATTCTTGTGCTCGACATGGGCGAGCCTGTGCGCATTGTGGATCTGGCGGGAAGGCTGATTCGCGGTTTCGGCAAGAGTGAAAACGAAGTGGAGATTGAATACATTGGCATGAGGCCCGGAGAAAAGCTGCATGAAGAGCTGTTCTACGACTCAGAGACGGCGGAGCCTACTTCTGCTGTCAAGATTCAACGCGCAAAGTGCTTTCCAGCTGCGTGGCAGCAGTTGTCCGGAGAGTTGCGCGAACTGCGCGCGTGCTCGCTGACGCGGGATCACGATCGCGTTCGAGAGAAGCTGAAGCAGATCATTCCTGAGTACATGTGGGTTGCGCCGGATTATTTGGACCAGACGACGATTTCTGCCGGAGTGGGATTGTAGGCGTTGCAGGGATTGTTCAACTGCGGGCAGTTGGAGATGAGCATCAACACATCGATCTCGGCGCGCAGCTCGACGTACTTGCCTGCTTCCGAGACGCCGTCCTCAAAGGCGAGGCCGCCGTCGGGCGTGACGGGGACGTTCATGAAGAAGTTGATGTTCGCTGTTATGTCGTGTTTGCTGAACTCGATTCCTGTGGATTCAGCCCACTGAAATGCGCCCATCATGAAACTTTGGCGGCAGGCGTGCATGGGCTTTTTTTCGATGGCGTAACGAACCTGGTTCGACTCCTGGGCGCATGCGCCGCCGAGAGTGTCGTGACGGCCGCAGGTGTCGTCCACGATCGTGAGGAGTGCGTTGCCGTTGGTGGAAAGCAGCTTTGTTCCAGTTGTGAGATAGATGTTCTGCTGTTCGCGGATGGTGTCCTGTGCGCTGTAGCGGTCTGCCGTGTCATGTGCGTTGTAAAACAGGGTGTCGACGGCCTGGTTTCCTTCAAGGTCCACAATCCGCACCCGCTGACCCTTCTCAATGACGCGCGCAAAGTAGTCGCCGGCTTCCACGATGGCGCGAAAGACGGGTTCGGCCTGCTGTGTGATCTGCAGAGATGCGGCTGATTCGGTGATGGAAAGACTTATGGGGTTGGGCAAGGCCTACTCCTTCTTTATGGAAGGGAATTGAACAAACCGTGCGGGGTGGGGCAAATCTCCACGCAAAGATGGCAGTGTAGCAGCTACTTCTGGTCTGGCGGAATCCTCCATACATTTTGCTGCATGAGGTTGGAGAGCCACACGGAGCCGTGGCCGAATCGAACGCCGTCTCCTCCCTTGCCTGCCCATTGCTTTACGACCGCATTGGTCTTTGGATCTACCTGCGTTAGTGGAAAATCGAAGAGCGCGGCCCAGATAGAGCCAGCGCCGAAGGTGATCTCGCCGCCTTCGCCCTGCAGGCCGCACGGAATGCTGGCTACAACCTTGGCGGACTTTTCATCGACGCGGGTGATGGTTCCGTCGCCCTGGTTGAGCGTCCAGATGGAGCCGGCTCCGGAGGTGAGGAAACGCGGCTTGGGACCGACGGGGATGGTGGCTACGATCTTGTTCGCCCTGGGGTCTACCTTGATCAGCGAATCGTGCTCAAAGGAGGAGACCCAGATGAAGCCGTCCGCGAAGAGCGGGTTTTCCGAGCCGGAAGGGAGTTCGATGGATGCTGCAACCTTGTTTGTTGCGGGATCGATGCGGACGAGCGTGGAGGGTTTGGAGACGATCCAGACGGAGCCTTCGCCAACCGTGATGCCGCCTTCGGAGTTGGCGGGGACGACGGAGATGGTGGCTACGGGCTTGGCGGTGGCGGGATCGATGCGAAGAAGGACGTGATCTCCGCAGCTTGGAACCCAGATGGAGTCGAATCCGTCCGCCAATCCGGAGCAGGGGCGCTTTACGTCGGCGGTCAGGCCTACGGTATTGGTGGCGGGCACGAGCTGGACGACGTGGTTCAGGCGCGCGGAAGAGACCCAGACGGCATCCTTGGTGACTACGCTCCAGTCGGGGCTGCCTGCGACGGGAAAGACAGCGCCGGCGTGCAGATCGGCGAGTGGCCGCGAGACGCCGGGCTTATTGACGCCGGTTGCTACGACTCGCGGGGGACGGTTTGCCGGTGCGGCAGCCGGGGGCGATGCGGGCGTTTGAGCGGCGCTGATAGCGCAGACGGCAAGCGCCATCATGCAGGCGGGTCTGAGATAAGTGGCTTTCGACAACGGCATACGTGCGAGATCTCCACGAAAAATTGGGCGAAAGAGAACCAGATAACTGACTGAGTGCACAAAAATATCACGCGATGGCTATAGACCGCCGGGAAAGGGAATTGCTTTTTCTACTTAACCAACCAGGCCAAAAGGATCGCGTAAATATGGATATTTTCTATTGGCGGGATAGAGGAAAGAGAGCCGATAGCGATTATCTATGTTCCTCATTAGCCTTATTCATGCGAGTTTTGCTGCAGCGGAGCGGTTTGGCAGCCACCTTTCGGCTATTCCTGCCTGTATGTCTGGAGGGGTAGAATGCAATCGGCTTAAAGTCGACTCAAAGCATGCTTTTTCGCCGGTTTCTTATGCCGCGCGGTGTTTTGCTGTTGCGTTTTCTCCATCCATCGGATGAATGCGTTATCCGTCAAAGAGATGGTGACAGTGCAAGTGCGCATCAGGAAGAATCCGAAGCTAGAGACTCCCCAGCTCGTGAGGTCATTTGAATGAGGTTGTGTGCCGCAAGGTTTTCTCTGCAAGTTCTGGCTGTAGCCGGGGCGCTCGTGACGTTGTATCCACTGTGCGCTCGGGCGCAGCAGACTGAGCCGCCTGCGCAGGCGCCGCTTTATGGCGGAAAAGGCAATACCACATCTCCGCCGCAGGGCGGGTCTGCCACGGCAGGTGTCTTTGCTCCGGTGCTGGACTCAGAGAAGCGGCCGATTACCGCCGGCGGATTCGTGAAGACGGGCCCGGTTGTTTTCGAGGATATTTCGCAGAAATCCGGGCTTGCCAGCTGGAAGCACAAGATGGGAACGCCGGAGAAGCCTTACATCCTGGAAGCTATCGGCTCAGGTGTGGCACTCCTTGATTACGATCACGATGGCTGGCTGGACATTTACATTGTCAACGGCTCCACGCGCGACGCGCTCGACGGCAAAGAAGCTGCGCCCAAGGCCGCGCTCTTCCATAACAATCATGACGGTACGTTTACGAACGTTGCCGACAAGGCCGGCGTAACGAACGAGCGCTGGGGCTTTGGCGTGGCTGTGGGCGACTACGACAACGACGGCTGGCCTGATCTGTACGTGGCCAACTACGGCAAGAACCGGCTTTATCACAACAACCACGACGGCACGTTTACGGATGTGGCGGAGCAGGCCGGAGTTACGCTTGGCAACTGGTCTACCGGGCCAAGCTTTGGCGACTACGACGGTGACGGACGTTTGGATATCTTCGTCCCAGGCTATGTTCACTGGGATATGAACCGCCTGCCGATGGCTGGATCTGCCGCGGTCGGCTTTGCTAACTGTTCTTTCCGTGGTGCAACTACCATGTGCGGGCCGCGCGGCTTGCCTGGCGAGCCGGATCATCTCTTCCACAACAATGGGGACGGTACCTTTACCGACGTGAGCGAAAAGGCGGGTGTGAGCGACAAGCGCAAGTATTACGGCTTCTCGTCCACCTTTGTGGATATCAACAATGATGGCAAGGTGGATCTGATTGTCACTGATGATTCCTCGCCTAACTATCTTTACCTCAATAAGGGTGACGGAACATTTCAGGATTCAAGCTTCTTTTCGGGCTTTGCGTTGAACCAGGACGCGCGCGAGACGGCGGGCATGGGCATTGCTGTAGGCGACTACATGAATAATGGCCGGCTCGACATTTATACGACTACCTTCTCGGATGACTACAAGGCTCTTTATCGTAATGACGGCGATGCAAACTTCGTGGACATTACTCCACAGATGGGCATGGCTGAGCCCACCTATCCGTTTCTGAGCTGGGGCGATGCGTTCTTTGACTTCGACAACGACGGATGGAAGGATCTGATGTTTGTCAGCGGGCACGTATATCCGCAGGTGGACCAGCACAACTGGGGCACCTCATGGGCGGAGCGGCCCATGCTCTTCCATAACGTGAATCAAGGCAAGAAGTTTGAGATGATGCCTCCGGTCGAGGGCTCCGGTCTTGCCGATGTGATTCCCGCGCGCGGCGCTGCCTTTGGCGATCTCTTTAACGACGGCAAGATCGACGTGGTCATCAACTGCATCGACCACACGCCGGTGCTGCTGCGGAATGTGTATAAGGACAACAATCACTGGGTCGGATTTCAGCTCATCGGCGGGCCGAAGAGTCCGCGTGATGCCATTGGCACAAAGGTTTATCTCACAGTGAACGGCCAGCGCCAGCGCAGCGATGTGATGAGCGGCGGCAGCTTTGAATCCTCGAATGATTTCCGGCTTCACTTTGGTCTCGGCCAGTCCACAAAGGTGGACAAGGTTGAGATCGAGTGGTCAGACGGCAACAAGGAAACCGTAAGCCCTGCCTCGGTGGACCGCTATTTCACGGTGGAAGAAGGCAAGGGAATTGTTCCAAGCGTCTACGATAATCCGGCTACGTATAAAGCCTTCGGAAAGACGATGTGAGCGGTGGACTTGTGAAGGTAATGCGCTCAAAAAGGTCACAGAAGCACAGGACACGAAGTTCATGACCAAACATTTTTTTTCGAGGCTTATTCTGTCCGCACTGGCGTTCTCGGCGGCGTTTGCTGCCTGCGCCCAGGCGCAGGCACCACAAAGTGTGAACCCGGCTGATCCCGGTACCAGTGAGCTTGCGTCGCCGCCTGCATATTCGGCGAAGCCCAAGGACGCGCAGCCGACACCGGATACGGATGCGCAGCTGGCCGCGATGGCGCGCTTCAAAGCCCGTGCGGACGAGAAATTTACCACCGACCGCAAAGCTTTCAATGAACTCGCTTCGCCGTCCTACAACTTCCATTACGGCAAGGGCAACCCCTATACACCGGGCAACATTGCGGCGCAGGGAGTGGGTTTTATTCAGCCAGGCGCGTATCCCACTGCTGAGTATTGCGGTACGTGCCATCAGGAGGCTTATTCCCAGTGGCGGCAGGCTCTGCACTCGAATTCCTTCCGCACGCCCTTTTACCGCACCAGCGTCAATCTGCTGATTCGCGACAATATCCGCGGTATCGCGTTCGCACGCTTCTGCGATAGCTGCCACAATCCGATCGGTGTGCTTGGCGCGGCTCTTACCGAAGATGGCAAGGTTGATCGCGCCAAGTTCGATTCCGATGGCCTTACCTGCATGACCTGCCACTCGGTCACCAGCATTGGTGACGCGATGCAGGGCGGATCAGTGAACGGCAATGCCGCTGTGGTCATTGGCGTGCCCTCAGTCATAGTGGATGAAAAGGGCAACCGTATTCCAGGGCAGGTGCCCTTCGACATGATTCTGCAGCATCCGGAGCGGCATTCCGCGGCTGTGATGCACGACTTTCTGCACAAGCCGGAGTTCTGCGCCGCCTGCCACAAGGCAAACCTGCCTGCGCCGCTGAACGACTACAAGTTCATTCGTGCCTTTACCGCTTACGACGAGTGGCAGCAGTCGAAGTTCTCGCAGCGCAATCCGCTGACTTTCTACACGGCGGACTTCAAGACCTGCCAGACCTGCCACATGATGCGCAATGCCATCTCGCATCCTGACTACGGCGCGAAGAACGGGACGCTTGCTTCGCATCGCTGGCTCGCTGGTAACACGGCTGTTCCTTTCTACTATGGCTTCAAGGACCAGCTCGACAAAACCATCGAGTTCCTCAAAACGGGCAATTATCTGAATGTCGACATCCTGGCCATCAAGCGCAATCACGACGAGAAACTCATCGCGCCGCTCGGTAAAGTCTCCTATAAGCTGGATCCTAGCGATGTGGTGGAAGCGTATGTGGTTGTTCAGAACAAGAACATCGGTCACTCGCTTATCCCTGAGGTGCGCGACCTTTATGAAAGCTGGCTCGAGTTCAGCGTCAAGGATGCGAACGGTAAGGAGATTTATCATTCCGGTTTCCTGAAACCCGACGGAATGATCGATCCTCGCGCGCACAGCTTCACGAATCGCCCGGTTACGGATGAAGGCGATTTTGTGGACAACCATAAGGTGTGGACCATCCACTCCGTGGCATACGACAACACTGTGCAGGCCGGGCGCTCGGTGCTGGTGCGGTATCAGTTCCGCATGCCGGCCGATATCACGGGCGCGGTCAGCGTTACGGCAAAGGTCAACTATCGCCACCTGCGCCAGAGCTATCTCGACAACATCTTCGGCAAGGATGACCATCCGGCGTATCCGGTCGTCGAGATCGCCTCGCGCACGCGCGTGCTGAAGATCGGCGAGAACAGCCCTGAAGCCCCTGGACCAAACGACAACGAAGACTGGATGCGCTGGAATAATCTCGGCATTGCAATGCTCGATCAGTTCCAGTACAAGGAGGCCGTTGACGCCTTTAACGAGGTTGTGAAGCTGCGCCCCGACTATGCTGAGGGTTACACCAGCATCGGTCTGACGGAGATTGTGTGGGAGAAGTACGACTCTGCGCGCGGGGCCATCAATCATGCGTTGAAGCTTGATCCCGAGAGCGCACGCGCGCACTACTATGATGGGCTTCTACAGCGCCGCGCAGGCAACACGCCAGCTGAGATCGCCGACTTCCAATATGTCGTCGAGAAGTTCCCGCAGTCACGCGATGCGCGGCGCGAACTCGGCATTACTTACTACCAGCAGAAGCGCGAGAAGGATGCCGTGGAGCAGTTCGAGGCTCTGCAAGTGATCGATCCTGATGATCTGGTGGCGCATTACAACCTATCCCTCCTATATCGCCGCGAGGGCAAGATGCAGGAGGCGCGCGATCAGCAGGCCATGTTCGCCGACAAGAAAGTGGATCCGGGCGCGCCTACTTATTCGCTGAACTTTCTGCGTGCTCATCCGGAGATCTCCGCGGAGAGCATTCCGTGGCATGTTCACTCTGACATGAAGGAAGAGACCGGGGGCATGCACGATGGCGGCAAATAAATGGACCCTGGGGATCGTACTGGCCGTGGTTGCGTTGCTGATTCCTGCCAGCGCGCATGCCGCAAACAATTGCCCCTGGCTGACGGAGGCGACGGTTGGCGGGCTGCTGGGGGGCAATGCCGCGGGAGCTTATACTGCCGGGCCGGCGGTGACCACCTCAACGTCGGCTACCATCAATCCGGAGGCTGGGCCGACGGTACGGATGGATCAGCCTGGGACGTGCGTCTTTACAGATAAGGAAGGCGCGGCGACGCGCGAGCTTACCGTAACGATGGAAGTGAGCCCTGATGCGCATACCAAGCTGGCGGGTATGATGCAGGCCTGTGGCGCGAGTTCGCAGCTTCTGCAGGCGATTGGTAATGAGGCAGCCGTGTGCACGATGGATGTGCACAAAAAATCTGTCAGTGAGCGCGTTGTGGGGCGCGTACGCAATCAGATCTTCACTATCACAATATCCACGACGCTCAAGGACGATCCTGTGCTGAATACTTCTTCGCTGATGACCAGGATCTATACGGCATCTGAGCAAGTGGCTGGAAATTTATTCTGAGCGGCTGTACTCAGGATTCGATTCACGATTCAAGAGTGAGCTGGCCTGCGGCCCATGCGGATTGCGGCTTTGGCTCGGTGGCGAGATCGTAGACCAGCCGTTCCAGCACCAGCCGCTTGTCCGGCGGTGAGGAACGCAGCTCCAGATCAGCACGCGCAATCAGCCGCAGGGCGCGTGTCAGCTCTCGGCGTGATTTGTAGCGGCGCGCCTGGCGGATCAGGTCGTCTGCCGCGAAGGGCGGAATGCGGAAGCCCTGCCATAGCGCCTGCCAGATGGCGCGCGAGTCACGAACGTTTTTCTTAAGGATGACGAGCATCTGGCGGAAGGTGCGCGCCAGCATGTAGAGGTGCCCGATGGCGGCATCTTCGCCCGCTTCCGACGAGTTCAGCAGACCATGCAATAGCGCCAGTGCGCGCTTCGGCTGGCGGGCGCTGATGGCATCGGTCAGCTCATAGAGGGACCGCTGTTTTGCGCCGAGCACCATGGTTTCTACATCGCCGAGGGTAATGCGGCCGCGGCCTTGCGTGTAGAGCAGCAGCTTTTCGAGCTCGGAAGCTATCAGCATCATGTCCGCACCCAGCGCGTCCACCAGCTCACGTGCTGCATCTGGGTCGAGCTTTGTCTCGCTCTCCTGCGCGGTTGCAACGGCCCAGTGCATGGCGTCTTCTTCCGAGACGCGCGTCAACTCCACCATGGCGCAGTGCTCACCCAGCGTTTCCGTGAGGCGCTCGTAGCGGGTTTTGTCTTCCATCTCCATGCGGCGGGTGTCTGCCGGGATGCGGATAAAATCCGCGACGAAGATCAGAAGTGCCTGCGGATTTGGTGAGCGGAAATAGCGGTCGAGCGCGGCGAATTCATCCTTCTTTGCGCCGCGGTTATAAAGCTGCCGCACGTTGCGGATGAAGATCACCTGGAACGGGGCCATGAGAGAAGGCGTCTGCGCGCGGTCCAACGCTTCGAAGATGGATGTCGAGGCAAGATCGATGTCGGAGAGGCAGAAGTCCCTGAGATCGGCGGGGACAAATGCGCGCAGCACTGCGGCGCGGCAGCGTTCCTGCAGAAAGAGCTCATCGCCGGCCAGCACATAGGCCGGCTTCAGAGGATTGTTATCCTTTGCGGCGGCTTCGATTTCAGAGACGAAGCGTCCCGTGGCGGAAAAACCTGCGCCCCAGCGAGACCCGCTCAAAGTGTGAGCCTCCGGGAACTCCGACTCCGGTTGAGGATGTGCTTCATGCGTCTACAGAATAGCAGCGATTGAAGTTGTGGACGATGTGGGAATTGGTACGCTTATTCGTCTTCAGCATCGACAGAGACTGTGAACTTGTCGTCCGGCAGCTTGACCCGCAGGCTGAGTCCGATGTTTTCGCGTATCTTGCCGCCGGGCAGCGGATGGAGCTTGAAGAGCACGAGGACGTTGCGGTCCGGGTCGTCGAAGGCGGGGAAGCTGGCCACCTGTTCGAGCGAGTAATGCGTGTGCAGGTCTTCCAGCGTACCGGGGTCGAGGGAGTTCCAGCCGGCCCACCAGCCTGGTTGATATTTGCCGAGCCTGTCGGAGAAGTCCATGGTGCCGAAGTCGTCGCACATTGTGGGCAGATGCGTGATCATGGTCATCTCATCGCCGCTGATCGAGACTACGAGTCGCTTGCCGTTGGGGTGCTCATTGACGTACTGGGTGAGATTCTGCGCGGCGGTCACCCAAGTGTATTCCGGATGCGTCGCGTAGGTGAGCGTGGTTGCTGCATTCGACCCGGCTGCCAGCGCCGCAACCGCAATTGCGCTGCTGCCCAGCCACAGCACCCAACGATGTGAGCTGCTCTTGCTCGCATTTACTAGAGCCTCTGCGCCTTGGACCAGCACGAAGATGGAGAACACGCCGACCACGGTGAAATACCTAGGTTGCGGGTGGTTCTGATAGGTCATGAAGAGGATGTAGCCCGCCGCTGCGAGCACAGAAGCGCCAAAGACGGGCTCGGCCAGCAGTTTCCGTCCCCAATTGGTGCGCCATGCGGCCAGAGCTATCAAAAAGACCACGCCGGCGAGGGGAATCAGGATGTGATCGACCCACAGACCGCCGTGGAATGACCACCACAGGCTTACCAGTGGCCAGTAAAACTCCTTTGGCTTGATGTACTTGTTGATGAAGAAGAGATAGCGGTAATCGGTGAGGAGGCCGCTTGCGATCACAATCGCCATCCACAGGCCGAAGGAGACTGCGGCGGCCAGTCCCGTCGCAATTGTGCAGCGGATGGCGGCCTGCGAAGGCTTCCACCACTTTGCGCCTCTGCCGAATGAAGCCAGAATAGCCCATCCCAACGCAGGCAGCAGAAATGCTGCCGAGGTCTTGGAGAGCAGCATGAGCGTGTACAGCAGCCCGATCCCAATCGAGGCGATAATCGGGCGTTTCAGCCGCGGCAGCCGCACTGCCAGGTTCAATGCTGCCAGGAAGAATGCCACCAGCATGGGTTCGAGAATCGCCAGCCGGCTGAAGGCGTAGAGAAACGGGCTTGTCGCGATCAGCGTCAGTGCCAGAAGCGCCATCCACCGCGCGCCGCGCACGCGCAGCAGCGTATAACTCAGCAGCAGATTGATTACAAAGAAGCTGACGGCCAGTGCGCGCGCCGCCTCAATGTTGACGCCGGTAAAGAAGAACAGCAACCACTCGAGAAACGGCCATACAGGCACCGCAGGCGCGGGATTAAAGTCGCCCGTCATGTACCAGTTGCCGAAGAGATGCGCGCGGACTGCGGCGTTGCCGTACCAGCCCTCGTCGGTGTATTTGGCCCAGTCCATGAACCACGGGGTGTGGTTGGGAAAGTCCGCGCTCAGGTGCGCGAAGTGCACCAGCGCGAATGCCGCAATGAATAGGATCCACGCCGCCTCTGCCAGGCGCTTGAGGGAAACACTCAATCTAGCTACTCCCAAGGGTCTTAAAAGGATGGGGTCAGTATATAGGGGCGAATCAGGCGTCTTTCGAGAAGCTGCCGTTGATTTCTGTTCCCGGCCCGCTGATTCTTGCCTTACTCATAGGCCAGCGCGTCGATGGGGTCTTTGCGTGCGGCCATCCATGCGGGATAGAGAGCGCCCCACAGAGCGCCTATAAAGGCGATCAACATTCCGCGTCCGATCCATCCTGTTGTGATCTCAAAGTTCAGCGTGGGGAATACGTGCGCCAGCAGAAGCTTGACGCCGAAGGCCCCCACGATACCGAGAATGACGCCGGCAATGGCGACAAGCGCGGTCTCGCGCAGTACGAGTGAGACAATGTCCAGTTTTGATGCGCCCATCGATTTGAGAATGCCGATCTCGCGCGTGCGCTCGAGAACTGCCGTGTACATGGACTGGAAGATTACGAGGAAGCCGACGATGACGGCGATACCGGTGACGGTGGTGAGGGCGATGTTGAAGCCGGGAAGCTTATCGGGCGTCATTGTGGCCAGCCACTCGTCAATGCTCTGAATTGGATAATCTTCGAGACCCTTGGTGGAATGAATCTCGTTTCTCACGGCTTCAAGGTTAGCTTTGTCATCCACCTTGATATAGAAGACCGACGCCCGGCCCACGGAGCCCGTCATCTCACCCATTGTCTCAATCGGAATCAACTTACGGCTACCCTTGCCGTGCTCGACAATTCCGGAGATGCGGAAGGGATGATCCATAATCTTGATCGTGTCGCCTACGTGCAGCGCCGGTGTTGAATTGGCCTGGATATCGTCCACGATCGCATCGTATGTCTCCTGGAACGGCCCCCCGGAGATAAAGGTGAAGGGCTTGAGGGCATCAAAGCTCGCGTAATCGATGCCATAGATGAGCTCAATCTTGCCGGCTGTGTTGAGCTTTTGAATGACGGGCGAGGCGGCGGTCACATGAGGCAGCTTTCGCAGCACATCGGCAATTTTGGAAGACATGGGCGCGCCGCCTACGCCGTTCATATAGCTTGAATTGGAAGGCCAGAGCATCAAGTCTGCGCCCGTGCCGTTGGTGCGCGTCTTCTGGTCATTCAGCATGCCCATGAAGACGCCTGCAATGGAAAGAATCATCACGACTTCAATGGCGACGGCGAACACGCTGATGATGGAGCGTAGCGGGCGATGGAGCAGATTGGCGAAGACAAGCTTGTTCATTGCTGAATACAGGTTACAGGCTGCGGGTGGTGGTGACCAGAAGATAGAGTGCCGCGAATGATCGGAAAGCAGGCAGCTGCAAGTTGTATCTGTATCTCTCATGCGCTTGTCGAACCAAACGGGTTCCTTCTCGGTTCCAATCTGGTAAAGAACGAGAAAAATCGCCCGATGTATCCATATAAGGAACTAGACCGCCTTGAATCGATGGAGGATAATCCATTTGAGGCGTAAACCTCGATTGAGCGGGCAGGCTCCATGAGACTGCGCCGCACGAGGGCAGCGAATGGGGAGCTTCGGTGACGACCTGCGCAAGGAGCGAGTGACTCGCGGCGTTGCGCTGGAGGACATCACGGCGGTAACCAAGATCAGCCGGCACCATCTTCTGGCGCTGGAGCAGGAGAGTTTTCGCCAGCTTCCGGGCGGAATCCTGAACAAGGGCATTGTGCGCGGTTATGCCGGTGCGATCGGGTTGGATCAGGAGGATTGGACGCAGCGTTTTCTGCTTGCTTATTCCGCCTCCGGCCAGATTATCGACGACGACCGCAACTGGACAGAGTTTGCCTCTAACGTGGGACGGGCCAGGCTGCTAAGGCGTGACCAGCAGGAGATTCGTGTGCGCTGGCTTGGCGCACTGCTCCTTTTGGCAGCCGTTTCTGCAGGAGCTTTTCTTGTCGTACGCTATTACGGCATCCGTGCCGGCTGGTGGCCTCATGTTCTTCCGTTTACTCACGTGCCGGCGCAGACCAGCCCCTCGGAATCGCGCGAGTCTCGCTTTGTCGCGTCCTCCGGTAGTTTTTCCGCTTAACCTCTGCTTTACTCCTTTCAACTACCCGAATTAGCTTTCCAATGACATGCTTTGCTCCTGAGGCGGGCCTCCAATTACCATAGTCAGCAGAGCGGTATCGGCAAAGCTAAAGCTCTCCGTCCGGCGCGGGCTACCTGTCCGTCCTTCCGAAGTGCTGGCCACTCCAAATACATCCCCACAAGGGAGGATCCTAAATTGAGCGACCGTTTCTTGTTCACCTCAGAATCCGTGACCGAAGGTCATCCGGACAAGATTGCAGACCAGGTCTCCGACGCCATTCTCGACGCGTGTCTTGAGCAGGACCCCTATAGCCGCGTGGCCGCGGAAACGCTGACCGCCACGGGCTTTGTCGTCATTGCAGGCGAAATCACCACCAAGGCCTATGTCGATTTCCAGGCGCTGGTGCGCGGCGTGGTGGCCTCGATTGGCTATAACAATGCGCTCTACGGCTTTGACTCGAACACCTGCGCGGTGATCTCGTCGATCAACAAGCAGTCGGGCGATATTGCCCAGGGCGTAGATACAGGCGGAGCCGGCGACCAGGGCATGATGTTTGGCTATGCCTCGAACGAGACTCCTGAGCTGATGCCAATGCCGATCGCGCTTGCGCACAAGCTCGCGAGGCGCCTCACCGAGGTTCGCAAGAGCGGCAAGATGTCGTATCTGCGGCCGGACGGCAAGAGCCAGGTGACGGTGGAATATGACGAGAACCGCAAACCGGTCCGCATTGATGCCGTTGTCGTGAGCAGTCAGCACTCCGAGAATGTTTCAAATGAAGAACTGCACGCGGACATTCTCAAGCATGTGATTCAGGCTGTGCTGCCTGCCGAGCTGTTGGACGAGCATACCAAGTACCACATCAATCCGACGGGCCGCTTTGTCATCGGCGGACCGATGGGCGATTCCGGCCTGACGGGCCGCAAGATCATCGTCGATACTTACGGCGGCGCGGGCCGTCACGGCGGCGGCGCTTTCTCCGGCAAGGACCCGACAAAGGTGGACCGCTCGGCTGCTTACATGGCGCGCTACATTGCGAAGAACATTGTGGCAGCGGGCCTGGCTGACCGCGTGGAAGTGCAGCTTGCTTACGCGATTGGCGTGGTGGACCCGGTTTCGGTTCTCGTTGATACGTTCGGCACGGGCAAGCTCAGCGGACCGCAGCTCACAGAGCTGGTTCGCAAGAACTTCACGCTGACTCCGAAGGGCATTATCGAGAGCCTGAACCTGCGTCGGCCCATCTACCAGAAGACAGCTGCTTACGGACACTTTGGCCGCAACGAGCCCGAGTTCACCTGGGAAGCGACGGACAAGGCCGCGGTTCTCAAGGAACAGGCCGAGGCTGTGCTGGCTGCGGCGAAGTAGGGACTGGAAACCTACACAAAGTTTATGGGGAGCCCGAGTGGCTCCCCATTTTCTTTTGTGGCAGTCCACAACCTTGTCACTACTGTAAAATTTTTCCAGTTACTCATTGTTTCGGAGCAAACTATGCGTCTTCCTGCTGTTGCACTGCTTCTGGCCGGCCTTGCGTGTGCCGCGTCCGCGCAAACGACTACCACCACCAAATGGGATTACCTTGGCAAGTACGGTCCTCTCAACTGGGGCAAGCTGGACCCTGATTGGAAGGTCTGCTCGGAGGGGAAGGAACAGTCGCCTGTCGATATTCGCAATGCAAAGCTGAACAAGGCTCTGCAGCCGATTGAATTTCATTACATGGCGGGACCCGTGGAGATGGTGAATAACGGCCATACCATCCAGGTGAATGTGGCGCCGGGCAGCTACATCGTGTCCGAGGGCGTTCGCTATGATCTGGTGCAGTTCCACTTTCATCATCCGAGCGATGAGGTCGTGAAGGGCAAGCTCTCTGACATGGTGGTACACCTGGTGCACAAGAGCTCCGATGGGAAGCTGGCCGTGGTTGCGGTGCGGCTAATTGAAAACCGCGACGCGCCGAATGCATTGCTTTCCACGCTGTGGCCGAGTATGCCGAAGACCGTGGGGCAGACGGCGAAGGTCAGTGATATCGTGAACCCCGGCGGGTTTCTTCCTGCGGATCGCGGCTACTGGACCTATACCGGCTCGCTGACTGCGCCGCCGTGCACGGAGGGCGTGAAGTGGCTGATCTTTCAGCAGCAGATGCCGGTGAGCCGAGACCAGATTCGAGCCTTTTCGGCGATCTATCCGGTGAATTCGCGGCCGCTGCAGGATCTTCACGGACGGAAGATTGAGGCCAGCGAGTAGGGCTGGGTGGTCAGTCGCAGATTCACAACTGCTTGAATTACCCTGTGTTGGGCCTTATTGCAAGTTGCTTATTTTCAGGGATATACTGGTTGGGATCCTTTCACGGATTCACAGCTTGACCGGGCTGGTCACAGTTTTGAGCTTTCAAGCCAGGAAACCGCAATAAAAAGACCGCCAATCCCATCCGGGTTGGCGGTCTTTTTGCAGCTATTCTTGCTGAACCTTTCGCGGGATCCAGGCTTAGGGATCGCCGTCGTGACGATAATCCGCAGCTTTTCGAAAGCCATTTGGCGCGAATCCTAGTGTCTCTTCGACAAGCGGCGAGTCATCATTTGGCGACCTTTACATTGAAGGTCACCGTGTTGGTCCCGCCGGAGTTCTTGATGACAAACTTGTACTGGCCGTCCTTCTCGGGCGTGAACTTAACCGAACACTTCGGTCCGGACGAGTCGTCCTTAGCGACCTCCGTGCCTGTGGAGTCGTTGACGAAAAGGTGCACGTCGGTATTCTTCAGGCCGTCTGTGGTGGCCTCGAACTCTTTCCCCGCCGTGAAAGACAGGAGGTAAGCGACCTCTCCATTGTCCTTCATCTCGAGCTTCTTGCCATTAAACGCCGACCCCTTGCCCAGGTCCTTCGGCTTGGCGTCCTGCGCGGGACACAGTACGGCAACAGTTAACATAACTGCCACCAATGCTGTGACAAAACGGGTAATCGATTTCATTGGTATTTCCTCCAGAGTCGGATCAGATCCGCACTTCTCATCCCAGTAAACTCTGAAACATGTAAAGAAGGTGTCATGTGTTGCTTAGAGAATTATTGGGGGTCTTCGTCACTTTTGGTGAAGATGGCCGAAAAATTACTGAAAAGGCACAAGCTACAGTGCCCGCCGTCAGAACTGGATGTCTGCGACCTTAGACCTTATAAGACGTCAGACGTCGGTCGGGCTGGCCGCGTCCTTCGCCTTGCCTTTTCAGATGGCCAAGGATAGAAAAGTGGGATTGGCTGTTGTGGTATCCGAGGTCTCAAAAACCGGGATATATCCACTCCACGCGACAAAAATCATCGCGTGGGGGTCCGGACCCTCGGGCACACATCGTTGTCTTGGAACCCACGAAAGCAAAGCAGGTCCTTCGACTCACGACCCCCAAACTGAAAAACGTTTGGGGCCCCTTTCGCTCAGGATGACACATCTGTTGTGGAGCTGGGATGTGTGCTGCTCAAGCCCTGATCTTTAAATTAGCGTTCTCGAGTGCGACGAAGCGCAGCTCGAGGCCTGCGTTGGTCTCGGTGGCTTCGAGGCCGGTGAGGTCGTGGACGAGGTAGTGGGCTGCGGAGAGCTCTGCCGGGGTGTGGGAGAAGGTGGTGCCGATTACTGTGCAGCCTGCGGCTTCGCCTGCTTTGACACCTGAATAAGAGTCTTCGATGACGACACAATCTTCAGGCCGGAAGCCGAGGAGCTTTGCGCCCTCTAGATAAGGCGCTGGATGCGGCTTGCCCTGCGATACGGAGCTGGCGGTGATGAGGCGCTCGGGAACGGGCAGGCCGATCATGGCGAGACGGGTGCGGGCCAGCTTTTCTGTGGCGGAGGTTACGACGGTCCAGCGATGCGGGGGCAGTGCGGCGAGCAGCTGCTGGACGCCGGGAAGGATTTCGATTCCTTCGCCGTCTGCGCATTCGATCTCTTCAAGCAGCTTTAGTTCGACGTCAGCGTCGAGGTCGGGGCGCAGTTCGGCGGCGGATTCGATGGCGCGACGGCCATGGATGACGGTGAGGACGTAGGCCGGGTCGAGGCCGCGCATGTTGGACCACTTGGTCCAGCTCCGCTCTACGGAGCCGAGGGACGAGATAAGGATTCCGTCCATGTCGAAGAGGATTCCCTGGCAGTGGAGGGTGACGGGGGATGAGATGGAAGAGGGCATGGGTTTATTTTAGCGGGCGCGATGGGTGAGTGAGGGACTGAGGAATCAGGGGCTAGAAAGCAAAAGCAGGTCCTTCGACTCACCACCCCCAAACTGAAGAACGTTTGGGGCCCCGTTCGCTCAGGATGACACGATATTTTGGCGGGTTAAAGGGAGTGCTATCCCAGGTCTCAAGAGCGAGACCTGGGGCACCCAGTGTTCTGGTGAATGGACGAAAGGCAAAAGCAAGAACAGCCGCAGGTCCATCGACTGCGCAAAGCGCATAGGATGCGCCTTGCTTGGCTCAGGATGACACTGCCTTACTGTTGTGGGTTGGTGGGGACAGTGATTAGAGTGAGCTTCGGTTTCTGGGCGAAGGTTAAGGAGCCTTCGGCTTGGGTGGGTTTGCTGCCGTTTTGCTGGAGCTTGTTTTCGCCGAGGGTGATGGCTGATTTGTCGATCTTTGCTGTGCCGGTCCAGCGGGTGAATTCTGTGGGAGACAGGGCATCTGTGGCCTGGACCGCCACCTGTTGTGTGATGCGTCCGTTGCGCCAGTCGAAGTTCAGGGTTCCCTGGGCGCTGGAGGCGAGGTCAGCGGGGGTGAAGCCGGAGAGCTTCAGCGTTCCGGAGCCGTTGATTGGGCTGCCGGTCCATGTTTCTCCCAGGACTTTGCTGAGAGACGTGGGATTGATGCCGGTGAAGGAGGCGTCGAGCGTGTAAATGGGCATGACGGGCTGGCTTGCGGGGACTGCGAATGAAGCTGTGCCATGGATCTGGCCGCCTAGCGTTTGTGCCTCAAAGCCAGTGATCTTTACGCCGTGCGATTCCACCTGGAGGCGCGCCGACGCGCCGGTGAAGGTGAAGAGGCCCGCGGTGAGGGAATCTACCTGTACGGTTCCCTGAGCCGCAGGCCATGCGAGCTGCGAGGGGGGGCGGAAGCGATCGATGAACGAAGAGATGATGGTTCCCGGTTCGTGTGCGCCGAGCAGCGCCTGCTGAAGCGTGGTGAGATCGAGTACGGAAAAACGGACGGTGAAATGCGGCGCGCAGGGTTCGCTGGATGCGCAGGGAAGTGGCATGGCAAGCGTGGCGGTTCCGCGAATGCGGCTGGCGGAAGGGCCGTAGGCGAAGCTGACGCCATCCCAGATGGCGAGGCCGTTTTCAAACCGCAGCGTGGCGGAGCCGAGATCTACGGGTGCGGAGAGAAAATCGGGCTTCCATGCGGCATTACGGAGGGCGATGGAGCCGGAGAGAGTCTTGGCGCCTTCATCCGGATTGGGCGTAACTGCCGCGAACGAGGTGGAAGTAAGCCAGGGGCCGGAGACGTGCAGATCGAGTGAGATGGGGGCGTTTGCAGAGCTTGTGATCTGGGTCAACGCGCCATCCTGAGCGACGCCGGTGGCGTGGGCCAGATCTCGCAGAGCAGGCAGCGACGAGGAGCCGCGTATGGCGAGATTGAAGCCCTGCTGGCTTAATTGTGCCGTGATGGCGAGCGGTGCGGGCGCTCCTGTGGGGATGGCGATGGCGGCTGTGAGCGAGGGGGACTGATTTGGTTGGGGCGGCGCTGGCGAAAGGATGAGATTCGTGATCGAGATGGGATTGGCGAGTCCCTGGCCGGTAAGGCGGAGGTCCTGGCCGGTGAAGCTGCCCTGTAGAGATGACGGTGGGAGCGTTTTTCCACCCATGGCGCGATGAAGTTGAGCCTTTGATTGGGCTGGCTGCTGGGTCACTGCGGCGCTTGCGAGCGCGTAGGTCATTTTGCCGCTGAAGGAGCCTTGCGCGGAGAGGCTCTGATTGAAGTTGCCGCGGAAGGTGCGGAGGATGTCGAGCGGAGCCTGTGCGGGAATTTTGTCCAGCTCCAACGTGAGTTGCGGGGTGGCGGGCGAGGCGGGCAAGCTGCCGGTGAGGTGTGCGCGGCCGTCGCCGATGGGTGAGTTGCACTCGATCTTTTCAAGGGAGCGGGCGGAGAAGTGATAGAGAAAGCTGCAGTTGGCGTCGAAGTCGAGTAAAGAGAGAGGTTCAAACTCCACGCGGTGGACGCCGGTGGCGCGGAGGCGGGTGGAGATGGTTAAGGCGTCTGCGGAGCCGTCTGCGTGCAGTTCGCCGGTGAGGTCGCCGCGCCAGTCCTGGTCTGAGCCGAGGATGAGGAGCGAGAGCTGGCCGAGTTGGGCTTTGCGCCAATCCATTTCAACGTGGAGCGGCATGTGGCTGAGATGAGAGGCGGGACTCAGGGTAGCTTCGAGGCGGACGATGCCGGTGTCTGCCTGATCGAGCGGAATGTCGGTGCGCGCGGGCTGACCGCGGAGGCGAATGTGCCAGCCGTCGTCCTCACGCCAGAGCGAGGCGTCTGTGTTGGTGAGCGAGAAGGGAATCTTTTCGGTGCCGAATTTGACATTGATGCGGGAGTTGGTTGCCTCCATATAAGGCAGCGGGCGGCGGGTGGCGGTGTCTGCTGTGTCGGCAGTGGGTTCGGCGGTGCGTAAGAGCGAGTCAGCGTTCCAGCGGCCATCTGCGTTGCGGACGAGGTTGACGCTGGCCTGGTCGACGCTGATGCGATCGAGAGCGAGGTGGCCGCGCCAGAGGGAGAAGAGCCGGACGGAGGCGACGACGGTATCGGCGTGGAGGACCGGCTCTGCGCCAAAGGCGGGGTCTTCCTCAACGTTGAGGTCGGTGATGACGAAGCCGGGGCGGGGAAGCATGCGGAGCTCGACGGCGGAAAGGTGCACGGGCCGGCCGAGAGAGGTGGAGACAAGCTGGGTGATGTGGCTTTTATAGCGGCTGATGCTTATATATGGCGGAACGAAGACGAGAAGCAGGATGAGAATAACAACGCTCAGACCGAGAGTTAAGCGAATGTGCCGCCGAAGCCAGGGTTTGGTGGCTGGCTCGATTTCTGGCTTGGGCTCGGAGGTCATTGTTTGTAATCGTAATTCCTGAGCCGTGCTATCCCACCCTAGCCGGAAAAACAAAGGCCCGGCGAGGGTGGGGCACCCAGAATGTGTGTTTAGCGCATGACTTTGAAGGTGCGGGACCAGCGGGTATCGGTGAAGAAGTGCACGACGACGTGGCCCATCCAGGAGATTTTGGCGGCGATGCCGGGCTGCTCGAGCTGGCCGTCGGGGGTCTGGAAAGACCAGTAGTTGAAGAGGGGACGGCCTACGATGTTTTCGCGCGGGACGAAACCCCAGAAGCGCGAGTCGGCGGAGTCGTGACGGTGATCGCCCATCATGAAGTACTTGCCGGGGGGAACGACGAGATCGCCGTTGACGATATGCGAGTTGATCTCCGTGGCCCACTGCTCGGTTTTGTAATTGCCAGGCTCGGGGACAACAGGGTACGAGGGGAATTCGTCGAGGAAGGGCTTCTCTGAGAAGTCGGCGGGGGTATCCGACCAGGTTTTTGGAAACTCCTGCGGGACTCCGTTGATGTAGACGACGCCTGCGTGGAGATGGATGTGGTCGCCGGGGACGCCGATGAGGCGCTTGACGAGGTAGTTATACTGCGGCGTGTCGGAGCCGGGGACATCGTCGGGCACGGGCTTGTAGAAGACGATGATGTCGCCGTGCTGCGGCTCGCGGTAATGGATGAGCGGGAACCAGTTGTGGCCGGGCGAGAGGGTGACGCGATCGACGAAGAGGTGATCGCCGACGAGGAGCGTGTTCTCCATGGAGCCGGAGGGGATGACGAAGTTCTGGCCGATGAAGCTGAAGATGAAGAGACCGACTACGAAGACCGCCGCGTAGCTGGCGATGGCCTCGAAGAAGGTTTCTCCGGTTTTCTGCCCGGCTGCGGGGATGGTGTCTGCGGCGTTTATTTTCGTCATTCGTGGCTCTAGGACGAGAGTGGCAAGGGCTTAACGGACTGGTCCCGGCGTTCTATCGAACGACGCGGAAGATGCGTTCCCAGCGGGCGAATCCGGTTAGCTTTGCCGTAAGTTCTCTATCGTGTCCGAGTTTATCATCCGACGGCTGCTCGACATCTGTGGATGAGGGACGGCGAACGGAGAAGTAAATGAGCATGGGGCGAGCGATGATCGCGTCGCGCGGGACGAGGCCCCAGAAGCGCGAATCTTCGCTGTGATTGCGGTTGTCGCCGAGGACGAAGTACTGGCCGGGAGGGACGACGAGCTCACCGTTCTGGACGAGGGTGGGGAGCTTGTGCCACCAGTCGGGGCTGACGTTTGGGTCAGAGTAGACGGTTCCGGGAAAGACGTCGCGGGCAGGATTGTAGGAGGTGGGCTCGAAGGCGGCCCAGGGCTCGAAGATGCGAAGGCCGTTGACGGAGAGATGGCCGTCGTCGACGCGGATGTGATCTCCGGGGATGCCGGCGACGCGCTTAATGAGCAGCGGCGGGCGGGGATGGTGGAAGACGACGATATCGCCGCGCTGGACTTCGCGGTAGGGAAGGAGGGTGCGGGAGAGCGCGTCGGATGGGGCGAGAATCTGCTTGTTGACGAGCAGAAAATCGCCGATGAGGAGGGTTCGCTCCATGCTTTCCGAGGGGATGAGGTAGGGCTGGAGCAGGAAGGTGAGGAGAAATAGTCCGACGACAAGAGTGCGGAGTAGCAGAGCGAACGCGTCAGACGGCGTGGGCAGAAGGAGGCGATGCGCGTGGGGCAGTGGAGGCTGAGTCCGGATGGAAGCGGGCGCGCTCATTCGGCGGCTGCCTCCTCTGGCGTGTCGAGTGGCGGGGTGTCGAGCGCTGCGCTGATTTTTGTGCCGGTGAGATGAGCTAGGGCGCGGCGGGCGGCATCCTGCTCGGCGTTCTTCTTGGTACTGCCGAGGCCCCGGGCGAGGGGTTTTCCGGGTCCAACGGGGTCAGGATTGGCATTGCCGTTTTCGGATGCGGAAGGCTTTAAGCGGACTTCGACGAGGAAGCGCTTCCTGTGGTCGGGGCCGGACTCGCTTTTGACGCGGTAGACGGGTGTGCCGGAGCGGGTGGACTGAAGATGCTCCTGCAGGGCGGATTTGTAGTTGCCGAGCGCTGCACCGGAACGCATTTCGCGGGCGAGCTGATCGGCGGCTTCTCCGAGGACGTGCCTGTGGACGAAGGCGCGGACGGGGTCGAGATCGCCGTTCGGGCCGCCGTCAAGAAAGAGCGCGCCGAGAACGGCTTCCATGGCGTTCGAGAGGACTGTGGTTTTGCGGCGAAGGCCGCTGCGGTCCTCGCCTTTGCTCAGGCGGAGGTGACGCCCGAGGTCGATTGCACCGGCGACGAGAGCCATGTTCTGGCGGCTGACGAGCTGGGCCCGCATGCGGGTGAGCTCGCCTTCGGTCCAGTCAGGATGCAGAAGGAAAAGGGCTTCTGCGACGACGAGGCCGAGGACGGCGTCTCCGAGGAATTCGAGGCGCTCGTTGTCGCCGGACGGGGCTTCCGCGCTGCCGTTGGAGCTGGTTTTGCCGTGGGCGAGGGATCGGTGCGTGAGTGCGCGCACCAAGAGCTCAGGCTGGGCAAATGTGTGTCCCAGCGCGGCTTCCAGTTCGCTCACAAGTGCTTCCATCGCTGATCCCCCAGCGAAAGCCAGTTTACATTCTTTGACGTTGAGGGGAGCGGGTTTGGTTTATGGGAAGCGTACTACTTCTTCATTGTCTGAGGCCTTGACCTTCTACATATCGCCATGTATATATGTAGAAGTGACAGGTATGAAGAAGCCAGCTCAGCTCGATCTCCCGCAAGGCACTCTCGACCTCCTGATTCTGCGCGTCGTCGCACTGGGCCCTATTCACGGATACGCAATCGCGCAGAGAATTCAGCAGATGTCGCAAGAGGCGCTCCAGGTTCAGCAAGGGTCGCTTTACCCCGCCTTGCATCGTCTCGAATACAAGAAGTTTCTTGCAGCGGACTGGAAGCCGTCGGATACCGGGCGCGAAGCAAAGTTCTATCGCCTGACGCACAAAGGGAAGCTCCAGCTTGAAAACGAGACTGCCAGCTGGACTCGGCTTACTGAAGTCGTCGGGCTGATTCTTCAAGGTCCGCAGGGAGAAACATCATGAACTGGTTTCAGCGGCTTTTCACAGGCAAGCGAATGGAAGAGAAACTCGACTCCGAGCTTCGGTTTCACCTTGAGCAGCAGGTTGCCGAAAAGGTGCACGCCGGCATGACCGAGGATGAAGCTCGCCGCACCACTCGCCTGGAGTTCGGCGGATTGGAGCAGATCAAGGAAGATTGCCGTGAAAGCCGTGGCACGTTGGGGGTTGCTTCCGTCCTGCAGGATCTCCGCTTTGCCTTGCGCCAGTTGAGCAACTCGCCCGGCTTCGCCATCACCGCCATAGTTACGCTTTCATTGGGTATCGGCGCATCTTCAGCCATCTTCAACGTGATTGATGCGGTGCTGTTGCAGCCACTGCCTTACGCCGATCAGGACCGCCTTGTCTCTCCGGTGATGATCGGGCGCACCGGAGATACATTGCCCTCGTCCTATCTCAGCTACCTCGACGAGCGCGCGCAACAGCGCAGCTTCGATGCGCTGGCCGGCTATTCCATGTTCGGCAGAGTCAACCTTGAAGGGCCCAGTGGCCCGGTAGCGCTTAGCGCCGTCAAGAGCACCGACAATCTTTTCGATGTGTTTGGAGTCAAGCCGCTCCTCGGACGCACCTATTTGCCGGGGGAAGACCAGCCCGGCAAAGATAACGTTGTCGTGCTCAGCAATGAGGTTTGGAAAAGCAGTTTTGCCGGACAAACCGATGTCGTCGGCAAGGATGTGCAACTTGATGGAACGCCGTACACCGTAATCGGAGTCATGCCCGCAGGGTTCCGCTTTCCGCTTGAAGCGCACGAGGCTGTCTACACGCCACTGCACTTGAATCCGTCCTGGGCCAAGGCACGCGGCATGCACTGGATGCAGACCGTAGGCCGCCTGAAGCCGGGCGTAACCAATGAACAGGCGCGCACCGATCTGAACCGCGTGATGACCAATCTCGCGCGTGCGTATCCTGAACAGGAGACGGGCCACACCGTTGCGCGGCTGTTGCCGTTGGACGTGGCGGTGAACAGTCTTGACCGGTTTGGAAAGCGAACGCTTGCCGGCCCGCTGGGCACGTTGGCCCTGGCTGTGCTCGCGCTGCTGGCCATTGCTTGCGTCAACGTTGCCGGACTGTTGATGGCGCGCGGAGTCAAGCGCGAGCGGGAGATGGCGCTGCGCTCTGCAGTGGGCGCCAGCCGCGGGCGTCTCATGCGGCAACTGGTCAACGAGAGTCTCGTGCTCTGTTTCGCGGGATTGCTGGGCGGCATATTGGTCGGCTGGACGGTCCTCAAAGCGATGAATGTCTTTCTGGTGAACGCCATGTCGCGTGGCGGCGACATTCACCTCAACTTCGCTGTGGTTGCTGTTGCGGCAGCACTTTCGCTGCTTGCCAGTATGCTGGCCTCGCTCTTCCCGGCCATTCGACTCTCTGGCGCCGATCCGAATCGCGCGCTGCGCGCCGGCAGCGCAGGCGCAGGCACGGGGCGCAGCCAGCACCGGCTTCGGTCCGCGTTCGTCATCACGCAGGTAGCGCTCTCGCTCGTTTTGCTGGTCATTTCCGGGCTCCTGCTCAAGAACCTGCAAGGCCTGCTCCACACCAATCTCGGTATCGACGCGGGCAAAATTCTAACCACCCGCCTCGACCTTTCCAAAGGCCATTACACTGGACGCGATCCCATCGCCAGCTTCTACAACCCGCTTCTGGAAAAGATTGTTCACTTGCCAGGAGTGCAGGGCGCGGGCGTCATCGATATGCTGCCCGTTCGGAGTTGGGGCGATGGTTATGGCATCCACATCACCGGGCAGCCGCCCTACCCACCGAATGTGGATATGGGCGCGGAAACGCGATATGTCTCCGCAGGATATTTCGATGCGATGGGCATTCAGCTCACGCGTGGGCGCCTGCTGTCGCCCTCGCTCGACAAGTCCGAAAATGCGGCTGGAACGATGGTCGTCAATCAGGCCTTTCAGCAGAAGTTCTTTCCCGCGGGCGCCGATCCGGTTGGCGCGCATATCGACGATGACCCCAAGCCGGAGTTGAAGAGCGGCATTGTGGGCGTCGTCAGCAACGTCCGGCAGGCCCTGCGCGAGCCGCAAATGGCGGAGATGGATTGGCTCATGGACGAGATCACGCCTAAGGACCGGATGCAATCCCTGAACAGCATGGCATTGATCGTCCGTTCCAATGGCGACCTCAATGCGCTGGTGCCTGCGCTCCGCAATGCAGTTCATGAGATCGATCCGACCGTTCCGTTCAAGACGCCGGAAACCATGAACGATGTGGTCAGCGACAGCCTCACGCTTGACCGGCTTGAAGGATGGCTCTTCGGTATCTTCGCGGCCCTTGCCCTGCTGCTGGCCGTCGTCGGGCTCTACGGGCTGGTCAATCATGAAGTCGAACTCCGTATCCGCGAGATAGGCATACGCATGGCTCTTGGCTCAACCCGCACGCAGGTTACAAAGCTGCTTCTGGGCAAGGTGGCGCTGCTTATGCTTTCGGGCCTTGCCATTGGATGGGCGCTCACGCTTGCCCTCAGAAAGGTGTTATCGGCGGTCGTCGAAATGCATGCCAGCCACGACTTTCTGCTGCTGGCAGGCGTAACGGCCGGCTTGGCCCTTGTTGGCATCCTGGCCAGCCTCATCCCCGCGCGCCGCGCCGCCTCCGTCGAGCCCGTTCAAGCCCTGCGAACCGAATAAGGCAGGGTCGACACGGAGGTTGGTGGATAGCAAGCGGGAAGGCTTTTTCCCTGCGCCAGGTTACTGCGGTTTGGTGGCTGGCGGTTTGGACGTGGGCGCGGCCTTTGGGTCTGCTTTGGGGTCTGGGTCGTCGGTGTCGTCGTCCTCGCAGGAGTGACCTTTGATGGGAGCGTAGGCGGTTTTGACTCCGCGCTCGGCGGCTACGCGGGTGTCCTGTTCGCCGTCGCGGGTTTCGAGGGCTTCCTTGTACTCGGCTACGGCTTCGTCGCGTTTGCAGGAGAGATCGAGCATGCGGGCCAGGTAGATGTGCGACCAGGCGAGCAGGCGAGGATCTTTGCTGCCATCAATCGTTGTCTTGAAACGGCCTGCGGCTTCTTCCGGATTTTTGTTGATGAGGGCGACACGTGCGAGGACGAAGTTAGCGCGGGCGGAGTCGGCTGCGGCCTGGAGGCTGTCCGCATTCCGATCGGAGAGGAATGGGCGCGCCAGAGATGCGGCTCCGGCGGGATCACCGGCCTGCAGTTTGGCTTCGGCCAGGTCCAGGCCTTCGAGCTTGCGTGGCTTGGGGCGGCTGAGGACGTCGGCGTCCGCTTCGGTATCGAACTGGATGCGCTTGGCGCGGCTCACCTGCTGGTCGACATCCATGGAGTAGACCATTTCACCCATGGTGTCACGCAGGCCGGCTGGGTCTTTCTCAAACTGGATGAGCGAGTCGTAAAAATACTGCGTGAGCACGAAACCCTGGGTCATGTCATGACGGACGGCGGTGAGGCGGACGGACTCCTGCTTGACCTCTACCTGGTGGCGTTCGCCTTCGTACTTTGGCAACTCGGAGCGGTCGACGCCTGCGGGAATTTTGTAATCGGCGACGCCGGTATCCATGGTGCGGGCTTCGATGGCCTTGATGAGGCACTCGATGGTCAGTGCGACGGTGTCAGAGCGATAGCGGAACTCGAGCGGCGCGTCACGGATGACTTTAAGAATGGGCTGGGAGCGCTCCATCGCGTTGGTGCGCGAGTAGAGCAGCGGGTCAATCATGTAATGCAGGTAGGTGTGGCGGACATCGTTCATGCGAATCTTGCCGTTGACGGCCGAGGTGACCACAACATAATCGGGACCGTAAATGCGCGCGTTGACGGTGCGCGGCGAGAGCATGGGCTCCATGACGACGACGAAGCGGCGGCCATCGTAGGTGGATGCCGGCATCTTGAGATAGAGGTTGGTGCCGACGATCATCTGTGAGAGTGGATCGTGGATGGTGTTGATTTCGTCATCGTAGGAGCGGTGCAGAGTGAGCCAGATTCCATGCAGATCGACGGCGGCTGAGAAATCCCTGAGGAGCGGCACGAATTCCGCGACCTGCGTGGCATCGGGCGGCATCTCAGTGAGCTCGACGGTGGTTTCAAGCTCGGGGGGCGGGCTGAGATAGAGTGCCAGCGAGATGTACTGCGAGATGTCGCGCTCTGAACCGGTCATGCGGTGCTGGGCGATGTAGAGGCAGGCGGCGTCGCGCTTCTTGCGGGCGTCTTCGCTGATGGCGAGCGCGCCGTTGATCTCGTCGCGGACCTTCTTGCGGACGGGAGAGCTTTCTTCGAGACCTTCATCGTAGCCGCAGGCGTTGAGCGCGGAGGCCATGACGAAGACCGGCTCAGAGCTGATGAGCGAGACGGTGGGGCCTGCAGGATCGACGAGCGAGGGAGCCTTTTCACGCTGGAGCGGGGGCCCGGAAGACGAGCTTTGCTGAGAGCTGGATGATTGCGCGTGCGAGAAAACGGGAACGGCAATGAGCGAGAGAGCGAAGGCGAGCGCAGCGGAGAGCGAAGACGGACTAGAAAGCATGAATGATCCCTGCCTGAAGTGTATATTTAGACGCTCCAAGGGGGTCAAGCGGGAGGATTCTGGCGTAGGACTGCATCGACTTGTGGGGGGATTCATCCGGTCAGTTGTCTTCCAGGGGCTGAATCCACCTTCGGAACCAGGCTGCCAGTTCGGCTTCGGCCATGCTTCCATCTGCCACGCACAGCATGGTTGTTACACCTTCCGCATCGCCTGCAGTCAGCTCATAGCCATTCTTGAGCAGGAAGGTTTCCGCGACCACCCATGCTGTGCGCTTGTTGCCATCGAAGAAAGGGTGATTGCGCGCTATTCCGACGGCGTAAGACGCGGCAAGATCCGCTATGTCCGGCTCGCCGTAGATTGCAAGGTTTTGGGGGCGTGCCAGCGCAGACAGTAGCAGCGATGTCTCACGGACCCCTGCCAGGCCGCCGTGCTCGGCAATTTGCTCATCGTGCATAGCAAAGACCGAATTTTCCGCAATCCAGCGCCAGGTCGGAGCGGTCATTTTGCCAGTTCCCGCAAGAGATTGCGCCGCTTGCGCATTACTTTGCGGGCCAGCGCCATGTCTTCTTCAAATTCCGCGTCGTAGGGGGTAATGCGATAGCCGTCCGGCGCTTCGGTCAGAAAGATAGTGTCGCCCTTGGCTACCTTAAGCCTGGACAGCACTTCCTTCGGGAAGACGACTCCGGTGGAACTGCCAATTGTGGTCAATTTCAGCTTCTGCATAGCTCCCTCTCAATGCCGAAATTATAACATTGATTATAATGGAAGCTTAGCTGCGCACTGAATCTATGGGTAGCTTTTCCGCTTATCCGCGGACGGAGACGCCTGAGAAGGAAAGCACGGCGAGGCCGCGGACGGGTTGGCCGAAGAAGCGGGCGGGCTCGAACTTGCTGACCAGCAGGAGGTTCTGCACGGCGGCGCGGGTCTGGGAATCGTTGGGGCCGGAGACGATGCGGAAGTCGTAGACGGAGCCCTGTCCGTTGACATAGGCTTCCACGACCACCGGGCCGGAGAGCGCGGCAATGTCGTTGTTTCCTGAACCACCGATTGAGTAAAGCAGGCGCGGTGCGGTGGAGTTGCCGAGCGGCTCGTCACCCGCCTGCGCCATGGGCGGATTGCTGACGATGCCGACCATGACGGCCACTGTGCCGAGCAGCAGCACAGCGGAGGCGAAGCCCGCTGATGCCTGCAACAGGAATGGTCCAACTGTGTTCTTCCAGGTGAGCGAGAGCCATTGGAAGCGGCTCTGACGGCTGCGCGCGCGCTCCTGGCTGACGGCTACGCGGATGCGGAGCAGGAGATCGTCCGGTTCCTGCATGGAGCCGAGCGCCGAGAGCGAAGACTGGAGGTTGCGCAGTGAGGTCCACTCTGCGCTGCAGTGGAGGCACTGATCCAGATGAGAGGAGATGCGCTGCATCTCGACGCCGGTGAGACGGCCGTCGAGATACTCGGAAAACTTTGCCTGCATGGCAGAGCAGCCGTTCATTGCGCCTCCTCTCGTAGATTCAACTGAAAGCTTGCGGCGTGGGTTGGAACATTAGACCGGGTCAGGATCTGCTTGAGACAAGCGCGTCCGCGGACCAGCCGGGATTTGACGGTGCCGAGGTTCACTCCCTGCATCTCGGCTACTTCCTCGTACACAAAGCCTTCAATGTCGCGAAGGATGAGCGTGGTGCGATACGGCTCGGGAACCTGGGCCAGCGCGGCTTCTACGCGGGCGCGAGTTTCTGCGTGCAGGACAGCGTCAAAGGGCGACTCCGCCGGGTCGACGAGCATTTCTTTCAACCGGATGGGCGCGGAGGAGTCGCTTTCGTAAATCTCCTGCTCGATGGGTACTTCCTGCTGCTTGTGCCGCATCCACCAGCGGCGCTGGTTGGAGGCTTCACGCAGGGCAATGCGGTAGATCCAGGTGCGGAGCGACGATTCACCGTGAAAATTGGAGACTCCACGGAAGACCTTGACGAAGACTTCCTGCGCGAGATCGGCAGCATCCGCGCGATCCTGCACGGTGCGCGCCAGCAGCGAATAGATGGGCTGGTGGTAACGCGAAATGAGCCACGCAAAGGCCTCGTCCGAGCCGGCTTGCAGCTCAGCTACGAGAGCTGCTTCATCAGAATGGAGCGCCAATGCGCTGGCCAGATTGCCCATGGTGAGGTCCGTCTGCAAATCCAGTTTCCTCCACATTACTACAGCAATCTGCATGTTCTGCAGGAATCAGTTTGTGCTCTATGGCACATTTTTTTAACTTCCTGATTCCTTAGACACCGCAGCGGAGGAAAGTGTTCCTGAGGGTTTGACGACGGACCGGGCGCAAGGTTTCATACCGTAAGAACGATGCGGCGACCCTTGTCGGCGCGGCTCCAGGCCGCTTCCACGTCGGAGAGTGGAATGGGATCGACGTCAATTTTGAGCGCTCCGCTGGCTGCCAGAGCGAAAAGCTCCGGGATCGCGGCGAAGATGCGATCAATGGATACCGCGCCGAATCCGCTACCGAGGATGGTGAGATCGATACTGCGAAGGATGGCGGCAGGCAGAGTGATGTTGGGTCCGGCGCTTGCGCCGACTTCCACGAGGCGGGTGCGGTGCGTGGCGGTGGCTTTGAATCCCTTGGCGAGAGCTTCCAGGAGCAGCTCAGTTGGCCGACCCCAGAGATAATCAATGACCACATCGATGCCGGCGACGGCCTCTGCGATGAAGGCCTTACGAAGGTCGTCTTCGGGCTGGTTGAGCGCAATGATTTCATCGAGGCCTGCGTCGCGGAGTGCATCTATATTGCGGCCTGCGCCTACGATCCGCTTGGCTCCCATCTGGCGGGCGACTTGGATGGCAAGCTGGCCGGCCACGCCGGTGGCGCCGAGAATGAGAACGGTTTCACCGGGAAGAAGGCCGGCGCGATCTTTGAGCGCGACCCAGCCAGACATGCCTGGATTGGCAATGGCCGCGGCGGTGACGTCGTCGATTTCATCGGGGAGAGGAATGTACATGGACCGCGTGACGGCGGCGCGCTCGGCCATGGTTCCCCAGGGTTTGCGGGCTCCGCCAAAATAGACGCGTGTTCCATCTTCGAGCGTACCGACGCCATCGATGCCGGGAATCATGGGGCCTGATCCGCTGGCGGAATAATGCGCGCCGGAAGCGATGGATTTCACGACAGGATGTACGCCTGCGGCGCGAACGCGGACGAGAACTTCGCCTTCCTGCACGGTGGGCTCATCGAAGCCCTGATATTTGGGCATTTCACCGGGGGTATTTACGACAGCAGCTTTCATGGGAAAACTCTCCTTAACATTGTTAAGTTAAATTTAACACCGTTAAATAAAAAATGCTAGACTCTTTTTATGCCACTTGATCGACAGCTTATTTTGCACCATGCCTTCGGAGTATTAAATGAAGGCGGGCTGGAGGGGTTGACGCTGCGAAAGCTGGCGGCGCGGCTGGAAGTGCAGGCACCTGCGATTTATTGGCATTTCAAAAGCAAACAGGACCTGCTCGATGAGATGGGAACTCAAGTTTTACTGAAAGCGATTGAGGACGAGCCGAAGTGGCGCGAACTTGAAACCTGGCAGGAACTGGCGTTTGTGTATTGCACAAGCCTGAGAAGAACGTTTTTGCGTCATCGCGATGGGGCAAAGATGGCCAGTGGAACTTATTTGACCGATACGAAGATGTACGAGGCGATGGAGATGAGCCTGCAGAGATTTACTTCGGCGGGCTTTTCACTGCGGCAGGCTGTGGTGGCGCTGACCACGCTTTACAGCTACACGGTGGGGTTTGTGATTGAGGAGCAGGCGACGCAGATTGCACCGGGAATGCCGAATGAGCAATATGCCTTGAATGCGCGGGACCAACGCGTGAACAAGGATCTCTACCCGCTTGCGGCCGCGGCCGGGGCAGAGATGTTTACCAATCACGATTCCCGATTTGAAGAAGGGGTAAGGTTGATTGTGGCGGGAATTGCATCGGCTCTGTCGCTTGCAAGCAAGGCCGATTGACGAATCGAGTGCGAACAGCGAAAATAGAAAAGTTGCATCCTTCCTAATGTGGGCCTGTGGCGCAGCTGGGAGCGCGCTTCCATGGCATGGAAGAGGTCATCGGTTCGATCCCGATCAGGTCCACCAAATATCTCAACAACTTAGCGGAACCCCTCCCAAACGTTTGGCAGCAAATTGGCAGCAAATTTCAAACTGCCGTGCAGCCAAGCCATGTCAGTCGTCTCCATCTCCTCTCTGAAGCGCCACGCTTCGGCTGACTTTCTCTCTAAATTCCTATCCATCAATGCACCATCGCCACAGATTCGGCAATGGCTGGCGGCCGCATCTTGCCCTTCGCCCCGAGCTTCTTCATCGTGCCCTGCAGCTCCCGGTGAATGGAGTCCACAGTGGCGCGAACACCTTCCGGCATCTCCTGCATATAGACGTCGGTAGTCGTCGCCACACGCGAGTGCCGCATCATCCCCTGCACGTCCTTCACTGTGCCCTTCTTCTGGGCCAGCGTTGCGATCGTGCGTCGGATGACCTGGAACGTGAGCTTCGGTAGACCGAGCTCCGTTGCCAGCTTGTGAAGGACCCGCTTGCGGTAGTTGCTTGGGTCCATGAAGGAGCCATCCCGATTCGGAAACAGAAACGCTTCCTCATCCTCAGGCGGCAGGCCATGCTTCTTCTTTTTCTTGTCGTACTGCTCCTGACTGACTTGCCTCCAGGCAACGAGATCGTCGGAGAGGTCCTTCGCAATCGGCACCTCGGTGAGACTTCCTTTTGTCTTTCCGTAGGACCGGATCTTCCCCTTGTAGATCGTCTCCACAATGGTGAGCGAGACCGCTTCCACGCGATGACACTTCCACCTGAACGCGAACAGCTCGCTCGGTCGAAGTGCATTCGTCATATCGAGCTTGAGCAGAATCCGGTCACGCAGACCGAGCCTGGCCAAGGCCGCTGCGAGTTGTTCCCAACTCAGCACCGTCTTGTCCGTCTCCCGCAGGTTCGCGGGAGTCTTCAGCGTGCGCGCAGGATCTTTCGGGAGAAAATCCTGATCGACCGCTTCAGCGAAGATCGCCTTGATGTATGCCCGAATCTGCAAGACTCTGTCTCTCGACCGCGTCTTGGCCAGCTTGTTGAGGTGAGTCTGAAGCGTGAACTTGTCAAAGTTTTCGAGCCGCACATCCCCGAACTCGTCAACGAGATCAGCCTGGATGAGGTGCTTCTTCACTTTGGCAGTTTCATCGCGCCAGTCCGCCTCTTTCAGCGGCAAGTAGCGGTGCAGTACGAACCATCCGAAGGTGACAGCTCCATTGACCATGGACTTATCACCGTTGAGTGGCTGTTTCCCCAGCTTGGCAATCTCGCCTTCCAGCTTCTCTCTGGCCTGCGATTTCGACATCTCGCTCTTGAATCCAAGAATCACTTGAGCGACAGCCGGTTTGGGTTCACTGGTAGATGGATCGATCTCCATGCGTCGGAAGTATCCGTACCACTTCTTTCCGCGTAGCCTGACCCACCCCTTCTGATACGAGGTTCCCATGTATTCCTCAATTTCTGTGGGCGGAATAACGGGCTAGGCCCATTTTATCCTTTGTTTACGCGGATATTCGACAAGATTAACTGCCCTTGGGGATCGCGGCGGGGAGTGCTTGTGAAGCGTGCAACTATGCTCTACGACGCAATGCCGATCTGCGTTCCTGTTCATCCACGAACGCCTCAATCCCGCTGGGCCGGTAGCGCAAGGTACCGTCTCCCATCCGTATGACCGGCAAGAGCGGCTTGCGACGGGAGGAATGATCCCACACCCAATCCGTGCTGACATTGAGGCGCTTGGCTACCTCATCTGCTGTTAACAGGGGTTCGACTTCTGCGACACTCCGCGGCGGTTTGCGAAGGCCGAGAGCGAGCTGAGTTTCGATGGACTCATTTCTTACACCCGCTGCAGAATGATTGGCGGTAAGAACGGTTTCGGACGAGCTATTCATAAGCACCTCACGCGAACGATTCAGAGTTGAGCGTGAAGCGGGAGCGAGTTTCAGTCCAACACTTTTTTCCGATTTCGCCACAGTTTTTGTCTATGGCTCCAGCGAAGCTGAATCTGCAGATGGTTACCTTGAGGAGGCCGGCCACCGCGCGGAGCCTAATTGACATTTGCGATTTGTTACCAACAATGGATTTAAGCGCAGGTTTTCCACAGCCGATGCTTGGGCCTGTGGGATCGACGAAAGCCAAGTGGAGTACCAAGGCCGATGTCAGATTCCCTTACATTCCGTCTCCTCCGATACATCAAGGCGGCCGCAGAGACGCTGAACTTTACCCGTGCCGCCGAGCAAGTCTTCGTTGCACAATCGTCACTCAGTTCTCAAATCGGAAAGTTCGAAGACACCGTTGAGCTTCTGCTGTTCGCCCGTTTGCAGAATGGTCTTAAGCTCACCTCGGCGGGCCGCATCGTTGCGACCTTTGCAGAGAACACGCTGAAAGAGTGGGACCAAACTCTGGCAATGGCCCTCGCTGTCCAGCGCAATGAGGTGCCACCGTTGCGCCTCGGCTTCTCCTCTTTCATCAATGCGAAGCTCCTTGAGAGATTTCGAGAGAACTATGAAGGGATGTTCCCCGGATGCGCCATTCAACTGTGGAGCGGCGATCCTCTGCTGTGCCTGCAACGACTCGATGCCAGGGCGCTCGACTGTGCGATTATTCCCCTGCCAGTGGATGCGACTCTCTACAACGTTCAGCAGATCGCTCAGTCTCCCTTAGTGGTTTGCATGCGGTCCGATGATGTACTCGCTGATCGCGCGCAACTCGACATTCATGAAGTAGCGGAACGCATCACAATATTCCGCGACCCAGAGCTGCATCCCTCGGCACATACACGACTGGTAGAAATGTTCAAGGAAGTAGGCATCCCGATTCATTTAGCCTGCGCCGCTCGCACTCCCTCAGAGATTCAATGGATGGTGAAAGAGCGCTACGGTCTTGCGCTGATCGACCAGCTAACGCCTCTTGATCCTGGCTTAATTACGCGACCGATTGCAGGTGTCAATTGGACGGCAGATACCGCCTTTGTTCATGCGAGCCACATGGATCATGTTGCGCTCCCATTCATCGAACGATTCTTTCAGCAGACCTGGTCAGCTTCGAGGAGAAGCAAGCGTCCGTCGAAGACGCGACATCCCGAGCAACTAGAGTTGCTCGGTTGAGCCCGTGACCGTAGCCATAGACAAAATGTGTGGCGAAATAGATAGGAACTGTTGGACGAGGAGATGAAGCGGCTTTAGGTTTCACTCATGGCGAAGCGAATACGCCATCAGGAGAATGCCAATGCCACTTCGTTCATGCTTCCGAACACACAATCTTCATCGAAAACTACTCCACGCAGCGCGTGTGATGGGGCCAACGCTTGTCGCGTGCGCCTTCGCAGGTGTTGCTCACGCCCAGGGAACGATGGACTTCTCAGGAGCGCAAACGCTCATGGGAACGTTTAAGACCTTTGCAATTTATGCGGGTGCCGTTATCTGTTTCGGCGGTCTGATTTTCGCCGGAATCCGCATGATGTCTGGGCGGTTTCAGGATGCGATTCCTGGGCTCTTCGGCGCGCTGTTTGGTGCTGGTGTCCTGGGATGGGGTGCGGGCTGGATCGGCAGTTTAACCGGACAGTCCATGTGAGGTGCGCCCATGACCAAGCGGGGAGAGCCGTTACCAATCAATCAAGCGCTGAATCGACCGAGGGCCAAGCTTGGTCTCGATCTTACAGCATGGATGGCGATCGTATTCGTCTGCGTAACGGTTTTCCTCGTTGGTTTCCGCCTGTTGGCGATGTTGGCCTTCCCGACGCTTGCGGTCGGCGCATGGCTCATCGTCCGTAAACACCCGAAGATGTTCCAACTGTGGGGCCTCAGCCTCAACCAGAAGAGCTATTATGACCCGCGTAAACACTGAGCAGCTCAAACATACTCCGTGGTTCGCCAAGGCAGGAGCGGCGTGCAGCATCGTTCCGATTGCGCGCTTTGTCGGGCCAGACATCTTCGCCCTCAAGGGCGGCGGTTACGGATGCCTGTTCGCTCTCACCGGCATCGACGAAGAGGGCTTGACCGACCAGGAGCTTGAGTCGCGAATGCGCTCCATCGAAGGCTCGTTGCGCGGCCTGCCCGAAGGCTCGTGCCTTTATCAATACACCCGTGTGATGTCGGGGTTCGATCTTCCGCGTCAGGCCAAGTACGCGAACCCCGCCACGGAGGTGTTCGCGAGCGACCGTCTCACGTTCCTTGAGAACACTGCGGGCTTCCGCCGTATCGACCTGCACTGGTGTCTCACGCTGGAGCCGTCGAAGGTGAAAGCCTTCGAGCGCAAACCGCAGGAGAATGCCGCCGACACGTCGCGAATGCTAGCAGACCTTGAAAAGACCGCAACCATTCTTCAGAGTCATCTTGGCAGCGCCATTGGCTTGCGGCTTCTGGGTAAGGACGAAACCTTCCAGTTCTTCAGCTATTTGTTCAACCTTGAGGAGTGGGCAGAGCGTGACCAACTGCGCAGCGATACTGGCGTGGACCGGCAGATCGTGAAGACTCCGGTTGCATGGCATAGCGATTACCTCCAGATAGGCAAGCGCCATGTGCAGATGTTCTCGCTGAAGACCACACCGGAGGCGTCGAGGCCGTGCCTCTTCTCCGGTCTGCTGAGGCTCGATTGCGATAGTGTTCTGTGCTCGACATGGAGGGTGAAGTCTACCTCTTCCGCCCGCAGCGAGATCGACGCGCAAGAGAAGTTCATCTCGTTCTTCAAAGTCGGCGTACTGACCCGCGTGATGAGCGGGCGCGACACCGCGTCGCTCGAAACCGGCGCTGGCGCGAAGGCCGCCAACAACAATGTCGATGACCTGAGCGAAGTCATCCGCTCGCTCGATAAGAAGGCCCAAGGGGAATACTCGCTGCGGCTCCTGCTGGCAGCCCGCAACCAGGAGCAGCTTCGCAACACCGTCCCCGCCGTGCATCGCATCTTCGTCGATGCACGAGCGCAGGTGATGGAAGAGACACTGGGCACTCTCTCAGCCTTCTACGCGATGTTCCCCGGCAATCACAAGTTCAATGTCTTTCCGCTGTGGCTCGCGGAGGACCATCACGCGCGACTCTCTTCTGTGTTCGCTCCGCACATCGGCCATCCCCACTCGGAAGACCTCGACAACGAGTACCTCAATATCTTCGAGACCCGCACCCGAACGCCGTTCTTCCAGGACGTTTATGTGGACGGCGTGAGGGTCATGCTCATCATCGGTCCTACAGGGTCAGGAAAAAGTGTGGTGGGTAACGCCACCGTCGCACTGGAACAGAAATACGGCGGGTTTACCTACATCTTCGACATCGGCGGCAGCTATGAAAGCGTGGTGGAGCTGTACGGCGGCAAGGTTGATCGTGTGGGCAAAGACGGGCCGCGAGTGAATCCGTTCGCCCTGGAGCCGACCGAAAGCAATATCAAGTTTCTCTACTCGTTTATCAAACTCCTGCTCACCAATGGCGGCGCGGAGCTGGAGCCGGAAGACGACGATGTGATCCATAAGGCCGTGCAGGATATGTACCTGCTCGACCCAGAGAACCGCCGTCTGTCCAATCTGTTTCTGCCGAAGAAACTCGACCGTTATCTGTCGAAGTGGGTTGGGAAAGGCATCTATAACGCCGTCTTCGACAACGTCGAAGACAGCCTCTCGCTGTCGCGTCTGCAATGCTTCGACTTCCAGGGCGTGAACAACGAGCAGTATGCCGACCTGATCGAGCCGCTGATGGTATGGCTCCTCCGGCGTATCAATGACGTTCTCTACAACCCCGCCAATCTGGGCGTTCCCAAACACATCCTCATCGAAGAGATCTTCTCTTCGATGAAGAACAAGCAATTGCTTGACGGGGCGCTTGCTTCGATCAAGACCGTTCGCAAGAACCTTGGCGGCGTCACTATGATCGGTCAGTCCGCCGACGACCTGGGTGCCAACGCCGACAGCATCGTCAATTCCTGCACATCGTTCCTGTTCCTGAAAGACGCGACGTTCAACCGGAAGCGGTATGCCGAGCTGTTCAAGATGAACGAACAGCAGATTGCGCTATTCGAGAGCTTGCAGGACCGCGAGGCGCTGTATATGCGGCGCGACGGCATTATCAAGGTCGTGACGTTGAACCTCGATAAGCGTAGCTACGCCACGTTCTCCACCAAGCCGAAGGACCGGGTGCGCCGGTCGAAGCTGATCGAAAAGTATGGACTCACCGAGGGCATCGATCGCTTTGCCCAGGGAGAGTCTGTGTAACCGATTCCCAAACCAGAAAGGCCAGTGCTATGAAACCACTTATCCCCATCGTCGTCTCCGCCGGACTCGCGCTGGCCTCTGCCCAGTGCCATGCCGCCGATCCCTATCCTCTCCAACCGAATGCGCCTCGCACCGTCACCGTGTCCGAGGCGGACACGCCTCCTGTGATTCGCGCCGGCCTGCTGCAATCGACACTGATCGTCCTTCCCGCAGAGGAGAAGGTCGCCAATGTCTTTGCCGGTGACACTGTCGATTGGGTCTTTGACGGAGGCCATGTGGCCAGCCGCTTTATCAGCGTCAAGCCAAAGGTTGCCAACGCATCGACGGACATTCACATCGTCTCCGACCACGGGAACGAGTACACCTTGCAGCTCCATGAAATCTCCAGCGAGCCTGACACTCACTTCGATTCCAAGGTCTTCATCGCTCCCGGCGACCAGGCGGCAAGAGATAGGCTGACACAACTTCCAGTGTTTGTACCTGCCGCAGAACTGGATAAGGCCAAGCAGGAGGCCGCTACCGCCAAAGCTGCCCAGGCAGCAGAGCTGAAGGCCGAAGAGACGAAGGCCGAGCAATATCGGAGCCAATATCCCAGCAACCTCCACTTTGATTACACATGGGATCAATCGAAGGGTAAGGCTCTTGGCCTCCAGCAGATATGGCGCGACGAGAAATTCACCTACCTGCGCGGTCAGTTCCAGGAGACGCCTGCCTTGTATGAAGTCAAGGACAAGAAGGGCTCGCTCATCAACTTCGATTTCAGCAATGGCCTGTACACCGTACCGAAGCAGTTGGACAACGGCTATCTCGCCATCGGTAAACAGAAGGTGGACTTTCACCGCGTGGGAGGGGCGAACTAGCCATGACTGACCCTAATCAGAACCCGCCCGCAACCGTCCCTGAGCAGCCGGAAGCGAAGTCACCACTCAAGAAGGGTATGCCGGTGGTGATCGTCCTCGTAGTCATCATTGCTCTCATTGGCGTTGCTAATGTGTCGAGCCTGTTGAGCGGCAACAAGAAAGCAGCACCTGCAAGCGCGATGACCATGCGCCCAGCTTCACCGAATGCTCAACAAGTAAACAGTTTTTCGACGCAGCAGCAGGTGCAGGCACAACGGGACGCCGAGGAGCGGCAGCATCAGCAGGAGTTGGCCGCTGCCATGCAGCAGCTCCGGGCCGAACAGAGTATCCCCGGTCCAGAGGCAGCAGGCACACAGCCAATGACGGCAGCGCAACGCGATGCGATCTATGGCAATAGCCCGAATGCACCGCAACACACCTCGAACATCTCGCAGGCTCAAGCGGAGGCCAAGCAAAAACAGTTAGCGAAGGAAAAACAAGCGCAGGACGCTATCAATAGCGATACGGTCGCTATCGACTTCGCCCATGCGGACGCAGCGCCCGGTGCCGGTGCCGCCGTCCCGTCCCAGACGGCAACGGCTGTATTGGGGGAGCGTGAGGAGGCCCATCCCCAGGCGGTCACGGAGATTTCCAGCAGTCCATCTCCCAGTGGCGCGAGTGACAAGCCCGGTGTTGCGCAGGTTCCCTCCGCGCAACAGGCCAAAGCTGCTTCCAAGACCGACGCGATGGCCGGATACGACTTCGATAGCTATCAAGGCCGTCTCTATCGCGTCTTCGAGGGCACAGTATTTGAAGGAGTAGTCACCAACCACATCGACGGTGGGCTGAGCGGCCCGATCCTGGTCATGCTCACCACGGACTACTACTCGCACGACCATCAGCAGCTTCTGATGCCGCAGGGTACTCGCCTGATAGGCACAGTGCAGAGCGTGGGCAATGCTCAGCAGCGCAAGATGTTCGTCACCTTCCATCGCGCCGTTTGTCCCGATGGGTTCTCGCTTGACTTCGATAAGTACATTGGCCTTGATCCCCTTGGCACGACCGGCCTCGCAACGAAGGTAGACCACGGCTACCTGATGGCGTTTGGCGCGGCGGCTGCCGTGGGCGGTTTAGGTGGCTTGGCGCAGATCGGAAACAACGGAAGTGTCCTTACAGCGTCATCGCAGATACGCAGTGGAATTTCCGAGCAGTCGGCCACCGAGGGTGAGCAGGTGTTGAACCACTTCCTGAATCGCCTGCCTGTCATCACGCTCAAGGAGGGTTCCCGTGCCCGCGTATACGTTGGGCGCGACATCCTCATCCCGTCCTACGCAGAGCATCGCGTTGATCCAACGATGTAAACGCTCTTTTGAGAGAGGGGAGCCGTATGACCATACTCACGACTAAGACACACAGCCGGTCGATCTTGCCAGTTGTTACATCCATCCTGGCTGTCACTCTTCTCCTCTCGCCTGTCGGACGTAGCTCTATAGCCAGCACCTTCGATTGGTTTATCCAGACCGTTGAGACCGTGACGGAGTTTCCTTGCAAGATCGTGACTGACATCCGTCACTTTTCCATGGACAGGTTGGACCCCACCTGCCCGCAGTGCTTCTAGCTTTTTGACCTAAAGGAGGCTGTATGAAACTCGTGATGACCAAACGCAACAAGTATCTTCTAACCGGCGGTCTGCTCCTGTTGACCGCGACGCCCAGTTTCGCTCTGTTCGGGATCGGCGACATCGTCTTCGACCCGACCAGCTACGCCAGTCTCGTCTCGCAGCTCACGACGCTGGAGACGCAATACAAGATGCTCAAGAACAACGTGACGCACTTCTCGCTCAAGCAGCAGTGGCAGACAACCTTGAACGCTATGAAGAACGCCAACGTCGCGAATATGTTTGGCGAGACGAGCGGCATGAGCATCGCGCTCAATACGAACTCGCCCAGCGCATCGTCCACGGCCTGGACTGCCGGAACGATCAAGGTAGGCGGGAACACGACCACCTACCTTCAAGGACAGACGCCGGGGAGCGCACAGCTCTCGCAACTTGCCATGATCGAGGCGTCGGACTCCATCTCTCCCGATTGCCTTACCGCAGTCGGCCAGTACAGGGGCGCGAGGACACAGAACGTTACCGCAAACAACACGCTCGCCTCGCAGCAGCTCGACGGCAGCGATGGCACCAACACTGAAGTCGAGCAGCTCAACCTCCTGAATGCTGCCGAAGCCCAGAAGATGTCGGAGATGCAGTCGCAGGGTGTCTTGCAAGCCTGCCTTGCTTCTCAGATGACCGTCACGAACATGGAACGCAGGAACGCTGCGGCGCAAGATCTCAACACCGCCGCGTTCGTTCAGCAGCAACGTTCGACCAACAACGTGAGTGCGGCGAACGAAAGCAACACTTGGCAGACCTATCTTCCCTGACTCGGAGACGCGATGCTGAAAGCGATCAACACCAAGATCCTACTTGCCATCCTTGCGGCGCTGACGGCCATCGGCAGCGCCGTGATTTACCAGAGTCACGAGGCTCACAAGGCCGCCGCCATCCTTCAACGGCAACAGCACGATGCAGAGGAGAGCGCGCGGCAGGATGAAGCATTTCGCAACAAGGTAGAGCAGGACAAGAAGCGGCATAATTCCGCCGCTGGTAACGAAGGCAAGACCTGGAAGAGCTATATCCCCTGATTTCACCGGAGACCGATATGAGCATCGCCGTCCTCGCACAAGCACTGCCGTCCGCATCGTCGGGCATGGACTGGCTCAACCAGTTCACCAACAATCTAACCAACCTCACCACGCAGAATGGCGGCGCGTTGACCCAGTTCGGTTGGACGGAGCTGAGCTGCATCTCTCTCTTCACCCTTGTGAACATGGTCATCAACTGGAACACCAGCACGATGACGTTCCGGCTGCATCACCATCCCGTGCGTGCGGGCGACCTTACCCACTTTCTGCTCAAGCTCATCGTGTGCAGCTTGCTGCTGAACTATTGGGTGAATCCGTTTCCCGGTGCCAGCTTCGGCATCAATCACTTCTTTAGCTACATCGCACAGGCGATGGTCGCGGCCTTCGATCAGCACTCGCTTGACCAGTTGCTTCAGCTTCTCAAAAACGCTGGCGATGGAACGTCGATGCCGTCCTTCACCGCACCCGTTCAGATCCTCTGCTATGTCCTCGTACAGATCATGCTCGGTTTGGCATCGGCCATCTTGTTCGTCATCAATTGCAGCGCCTTCATCCTCTACGGTGTGACAGCACTCTTTGGCCCTGTCTTTGTGCCGTTGCTCATGACACAGACCTTCAAGGCGAAGTTCTTTCACTTCCTTGATGTGCTCATCAGCTTCGCCATGATTCGCGCTGTTGCAGCCGCTTTCATCTATGTGTGGGCCGGATTCATGAACGGATTCCTTCAGCAGACCTTCAACGGCAATTATTCGATGGATATGTGGATTGCCAATTTGATCCCTTGCTTAATGGTCTTCGTCGCTTTCATCATTAATATGCTGTTCATTCCGAGCATGACGCAAGCCATCTTTGGCGGCGCGGCAGGACTGGCATCGAGGGCTTCGGACGTTGCCGGAGGACTCGCCACAATCGCAGTTCGAGCAGGAGGCGCATAAGAATATGTGGGACTTTCTCTTCGGTTATTTCTTCGGTAGAGCTACAGGCATTTGGCGCATCGTTCGACCCCTCCTGTGGCTTTTCTTGATAGGCGTGATCGTCTGCGGATTCATCTACGCCTATGTCGTCTTCCACGCCGTCTCGGAAAGGAGTCAAGATCCTCATGTCCACACACACAGCACCCATTGATAGCGCGCTCACGCCGGAGCAAGCCCTGCTCACCGACCATATCGGGAATGAGGTCTATGCCTCACACTATGCGGAGCGCAAAGCCCACCGTCTTGTCATCGGTTGCGGAACGGTTGTGTTGCTTGGTTCGATGTGGCTGAACTTCTCTCTGGCACACCGTCCGATTGCGAATCGCTACATCCGCATCGACGAGATGGGCCGCGCCCAGGCCATCCAATACAGCGACCTCAACTACAGTCCGCGCGAAGGCGAGGTGCGGACGTACCTCACGGATTGGGCCAATTACCGCTACACCATTGGCCGGGACACGATCGCGAAGAAGTACCCGCTCAACTACTACTTTCTGTCCCAGACGCTGGCCTCGCAATTGATGACCGCAGACAACGCGAATCATCTTGTCTCACAGGTGGTGGCCGGCCAGGTCGAGACAAGCGATGTGCAGGTGAAGAACGTCACCATCACGTCGATGTCAGATGAGACTGTTCAGGGTACCCGAATCGCCCGTGGAACGGCCCTTGTAGCCATTGACAGGTTCTACTCTGCGCAGAACTCCCGTGAGCCCCGGACAGAGCATTGGATGCTGAGTATTACCTATTATCTGAACCCCAAGCAGGTGAGCGACCAGGCCCGCATCTTCCCGCAGTTCGAGACGATCAACCCGCTCGGATTGACCATCACGGAGTTCCACGAGAATCGTCTTTCCGTCGATCCCGTTGGGCCAGGAGTGAATGCGGCGTTGCCGGCACTCCCGACAATACCTGCGACAGGGGGGACGCGATGAGCTACCACCTCATTCTTCCGTTCTTCCCCGAGGAGTTGCGTGCGCTTTTGCTTGACCCTTCCATCTCCGATCTGATGGTCAATGGCACGACTGGCGTCTATGCGGATCGGAACGGCGTCATCGAGCGTATTCCTCTTTCAACGCCATATACCAATGACCGGCTGCAGGCGGCGATCGAGCGTGTGGCGCGCATCCTTGGACAAGATCTCACGGCGCAAAATCCGATTCTGAATACACGCTTGCCGGACGGCTCGCGTGTCGCGGTTGTGGGTGCTCCATCCTCCATCAATGGGCCGACACTCACCATCCGCAAATTCAACCGCTGGTACACCTCCGATGAGTTGATCGCCGCTGGCAGTTTGCCAGAGCCGGTTCGCGACAAAGTAATCGGCTTTATCAATGAACGAAAGAACGGGATCATCAGCGGTGGAACCAGTTCGGGGAAGACGACCTTAATGAAGGCGCTGCTTGACCATGTTCCGCAGCATGAACGTCTCGTGGTCATCGAGCAGCCAGCCGAATTGAAAGTGAATCACGCCAACGCGGTTCGCTGGGAGGCTGTTGAGGCGATTCCGGGTCAGGTTGCCATCACACCGAGCCAGCTTCTCGCCGCCGCTTTGCGTCATCGTCCCGACCGCATCATCATGGGAGAGATACGTGATGAGTGCGGCTATGACCTGCTGCAAGCCATGAACACCGGGCATGGTGGAACCCTATCTACCATCCATGCAAAGTCGGCATGGGACGCCCTGAATAGGCTGTCGGATTTGGCCCTGAGTGCGCGGGCCAATTTGAATCACGCGTTCATTCGCTCGGAGACAGCGGAGGCCATTGACTTCGTTCTGTACTGCGAGCGCGATGCCACGGGCCGTCGCCGGGTGCGCGAGCTGATTAGCGTCACCGGATACACCCACGCGGACCAGAGCTTCCAGACGGAGGACATCTATCGTGCTTCCGCCGCCTGATCGACAGGCATACAGCTAGAGAACCGAACCCGAATCGAGGTCACTTCGATGTACCGTCATGCTGCCAAATTGGCTGCACAGCCCAACTCGTCTCTAAAAGCGCCCAGCGTGGCGTTCCGGCGTAGCCGAGAGCGCAAGGGAGGGTGCTCTGGGCTGTCCTTCTATGGAGTCTTTGCCGCTCGGAATAGAACTGCGGTTTGGGCGAACATCCACCGCCGAGATCGAGAGTTTGACTTCGGTGCATCGGGGAGCCTTCCGCCTCGTATCCCGTCCTCTGCTCGGGGTCACGCTTCGGGGCCAAACCGGCGCCCTGCGGCTCGGCGTCGTTCTGCTTCGACTATGTCGCCCCTGCGGGGTCTCGGTTCCTCCCAAAAGAAGTTTGAGAGCCGCGGCAAAAGACACCGCGCAAACTTCTTTCGGGCCCCACCAAGAAAGCACTCCTTGGCACTTGGGAGCCGGGCCCACTCGCTGGCTTTGCCAAGTGTGACCCGAGCAGGATACGGGAAATTCAACGAAACGGAGATCACCACCATGTACTCAAACAAAGTCACCCTCATCGGATTCACCGGCGCTGATGCAGAAGTTCGCACCAACAACGACCGCAGCCTTACCACTCTCTCGCTGGCAACCAAGTCCTCCTACAAGAAGGACGGCAAGTACATCGAGCACACCGAATGGCACCGTTGCGTAGTCTTCGGCAAGCTCGGAGAGTTCGCCGCCACGCTCAAGAAGGGCGCTCATATCCAGGTCGAGGGCGAGCTGCGCAGCCGCAAGTACGACAGCACGAAGACCGGCACGGAAGTGACGGTCTGGGAGATTCGGGTCAACTCGATTCTCAAGCTGGACCGTGCCGCCAAAGCGGCAGCGGAAGACGAGGACGAATCCACCGAGGAAGAGGCCGCATAGGCCCTTCCTTCTCTCCGAAGAGTCCGGCATCCAGCCGGGCTTCTTCGGCTGCTAAAGGCCCGTGGCATCGCGCTCGCAGTGCAGGTCGGATTGGAGGTATCGAGATGAATGGAACAGCTCAGGACTTTCTTACCCGTTGCTTCGCTCCGGGTGACACGATCGCTCTCTTGCTTCGCAACGAGAGCACCGCAAAGACACAGCAACGCATTGTTCCTTTGGAACGTGCGCTCGCGCCCCGTTACCGTGGATGGCTCGCTCATGAAAACCACTATGGAGCGAATATCTATGTGGCGGCCAATCCGCTGCTCTACGGCAGCCGGAAGCGCACCAAGGACTGCATCGCTTCCATTCGCCACCTGTACATCGACATCGACGTGAACGGAGAAGCCCGGCTCGCTGCGCTCCGGGCTTCCGAGCTCGTGCCGGAGCCGAATGTGATCGTCTCCACATCGGCAGCCAAATACCAGGTCTTGTGGCGCGTGGAGGAATTCGACTTCTACACGCAGGAGATGACACTCAAACTCCTCGCGATGGCATTCCACGGCGACATCTCCTGCACCGACTGCAACCGGGTTCTTCGTATCCCCGGATTCAAGAATTGCAAGTACGATCCCGCGCAGCTCATCACCGTCGAGTACCTCTCCGATGCGACCTACCAGCCGGATGACTTTCACCTGTATGTCCTTCGCGAAGCCTGCTTGATTCCGCCGATCCCGAAACAGCCCGTACGCCGCGATATGCAGACCAACTCCGAGCATGATTGGGCTTGGATCGTGCGCGACCTTGCCCACGGCAAAGACGCCGTGACGCTCACTCTGGAGCTGGCTTCGCGGCGCTCCGACAAGCCCAATCCCACCTATTATGCCCAGCGCACCGTGGACATGGCTTCGGCCCGTCTCTGGCTGATGGAAGGCAGATCCATCGCGGACGTGATCGCCATGCTAGAGAGGCGCAGACAGCCTGAGATTCCCGCAGCACTTTGCTCCGCTCGTGCGCGGGAGATTGCGGCCACGGCCCAGCGCATGATTGCACGCAGCAAGGTCGCCTGACTTTATCACCCAAAGGAGAGCAACAATGCCACTACTCGAAGTTATCCAAACCCGCCAGGTCAGCGCCTCTATCAGGCTCACTGACTCAACCGCTACGCAGGTCGATCAGTACGCCGCTTTCATCCACGCATCTGCGGATGATGTCGTGGAGCAGGCGCTTGCCTATGTCTTCTCGAAAGATCGGGACTTTCAGGACTTCCTGAAGACGCCACAAGCCAAGCAGGCTTCTTCGACGCTTCGCATCCGAAGAGCGCCTGCCACCGATGCAGCGGAGCCGCCCGCAAAGAAGCCGGTATCCGCTGCATCATCGCCAGCACAAGCACCTGCATTCGTGGCGGGATCGAAGGCATGATCCCACTGCTAAAGCAGTGGCAGAGCCACTACGGTGCTGCGCACCGGAAGAAGATTGACACTCCATCCCTTCCAGGGTGTCGCGAAATGAGCAATAGGGAGCCTATAGGCGACCTCTCTGCAAACAAGCAAGTTACATAAATCTGGTTGCTTATAGGAGACCGCAAGGCTCCTATAAGCAACTTCGGAGTAGACGGCATGGAAGCGGAAACCCAAGGTTCCCATCTCAATTTAGAGACGCGGATTCGCCGGTCCAAAGGCAGGACCGGTCGGACGATCAGTGCCACAGCCAAGGTCACGCGCGACGAGCAGAACGAGATGGAAGCGGCGGCCATGCAAAGAGGTCAGAGCCTCAGCGAGTGGTGCCGTGAGGTGCTTCTAGCAGCGGCCAGAGGCGAGACCATCACGCCGATCTTTACTGAGATCGTGGCTATCCGTCAGCTCCTCAACTCAACTTTGCGGAATGTGGCTTGCGGCGAGGTGATGACACCGCAGGCGTTCCAGACCGAGTTGCAAGGCATTCGTTCCAGCAAGCACAAGGCCGCAGTTGAAGTCATGCAACAGTACGCCAGAACGGAGGTAGCACAATGAATAGCAATCAGCAGTGGGGTCGCAAAGAGACCATTGTTTGGCCGCCGCACGCTCCTGTCTATACCTTCAGCGCGTTGGCGTTGGGTGTTTTCGCAACGCTGTTTTTCGTGTGGCAGTTTCTCCGCTTCACGGAGACGCCGTTGCGCCGGACATATACCCCGACCTATATACAGTCGCTCATCGGTGCGACGTTCAAGCAGCATGGCAAGTATCGACTGCTGTATGTCGGGGGCGGCAAAGCCGCTCCCCGACTGGCCCTGCCAGCCGACTTCGTTCCCGGCGAAACCAAGCTGCCCACCGGTGCTGTCTTTCCTGCTGAATTGTCGGAGGCAACACGGAATCAGGGGTACACGGTTTTCTATCGAGGGCCGGAGAAGGACTACAACGACGTCGCGCTGAGCCGGTGGCTTCGCAGCGTGTATTTTGATGGGCAAGGGTTGCTCGATATCTACGCAACCTCGTTAGGAGAAGGTCTTCTGGTCCTGGTGGTCGCTCTCGCGTTCGCCGGACGCGCCGATGTGAAACGGTTCCGCGAGTTGAAGTACGGACGCCACCTGAAGGGGCCGGTGATGGTTTCCCCGTCCGAGTTCAACAAAGCGCTGAAGGCCGATGGCTTGGCCATTGAGACTTCTAAAAGGCCGTGGTATCTCCGCAAGCCAATACAGCTCCGCATCCCCAGAAGCGCGGAAGCGAAGCACATTCAGATCATGGGCGACACCGGGACCGGCAAGTCCACACTGATAAAACAGCTCCTCCAGCAGGTCGCCGACCGGGGTGAAATTGCCATCGTCTATGACCCGGCAGGCGAGTTCACGGAGAGCTTTTACAGAGAGAGCAGGAAGGACCTGATTCTGAATCCGCTGGACTCACGGGCGCCTTATTGGACGCCATCGAGCGAACTGCGGAACCCCGCCGAGGCGCGGACTATCGCGGCTTCCATGTACCAGCCGCGAGAGGACAAGCGGGGCGAGTTCTTTACGGATACGCCGCAGAAGATCTTCGCCCATCTCCTGAAGTACAAGCCTTCACCCGAAGAATTGGTTGCGTGGATGTCGGACGAGGATGAGATCGATCGGCGTTTGAAAGGCACCGAGCTTGCGAACTTCGCTCCCAAGGATGCGCCCCAGCAGCGGAGTGGTGTACTTGGCTCGCTCGGCCTTGTGGCCGACAGCTTGCGTCTCCTGCCTACCCGCGAAGAAGCCCAGGGCCGGGAGTGGTGCGCGACGGAATGGGCCGAAAAGCGTGAGGGCTGGATCTTCCTCACATCCACGGAAGCCGAGCAGGAGGCGCTTCGTCCATTGCATTCGCTCTGGATTGATCTGCTTGTGTTGCGTCTTCTGACCAAGCCGAAGCCGGAACAGAAAAAGGTATGGCTGGTGATCGACGAGCTGGCCAGCCTCCAGCGTCTTCCGCAGTTCCATACGGCGCTGACCAAGGGCCGTAAGAGCGATAACCCTATCGTCTTTGGCTACCAGGGCAAGGCACAGCTTGAAACCATCTACGGTCATCTTGCCGAGGTGATGCTTTCGCAACCGACTACCAAATTCATCCTCCGCACCGCCGAGCCGAACGCGGCGAAGTGGGCAGCGGAAATGATCGGCGAGGTCGAGATCGAGCGCGTCCGAGAGACGGTTGCGGATGGCAAGCGCCAGGGCAAGAGCTTCACCCTTGACCGGCAGATCGAGCCGCTGGTGATGAAGTCTGAGGTGGAAGGTCTGCCCGACCTCCATACCTTCGTGAAGATCAACAACTACGTCTCACGCTTTTCATTCCCGCCCATGAGCCTCCCCAAGGTGGCAGAGGCCCTAATCCCGCGCGTGATTCCTCCCCACAAGATGTGGTTCAACCCTCTCGCGCCGGTACCCGTGGCCGGTCCACCTGCCGCGCATTCGACCGCGGAGTCCGGCAGCGACCCCGGGAATGCCGCATCAAGCAAAGGCGCTCCGATCAAAGAAGCCGAGGCAATGGTTCCAAAGCTGGAGCTTCCCAAGGCCGTGGTTCCTTCGGCGCAGGCCCAGACTTCCTCCATCTCGCACAACTTGTAGGCTGCCATGCTGACCATTTCGAAAGCCATCAGCTCCGCCCAGGCGCAGACGTATCACAAGCTCGAATACACCAGCGATGCGCAGAGCTATTACAAGCAGGACGACACGGTAAAAGGAGAGTGGCAGGGCAAACTTGCCGCTTCCCTTGGCCTCTCCGGTGAGGTCGCACCGTTGGAGTTCTCCCGTCTGACGGAAGGCATACACCCGCAGACGGAGGCGCAGATGGTGCGGCACCGGGAAGGACAGGAATACACAAACGCGGATGGTTCGGTGACCAAACCCGTCGAGCACAGGGCCGGGTGGGACGCGACCTTCTCCGCTCCCAAATCCGTTTCGCTGACTGCCCTCGTTGGCGGTGACGAGCGCGTGACAAAGGCACACCGAGCTGCCGTGACGACCGCCCTTGATGAGTTGGAGAAGTACACGCATGCGCGGATCGGCGGCAACAATCCCGCCGAGGTGACCGGGAAGTTCGTCGCTGCAAAGTTCGAACATGACACGGCGAGGCCTGTGAACGGCTACGCCGCGCCGCAGCTCCATACCCACGCCATCATCTTTAATGTCACGGAACGCGAAGATGGTTCCACCCGTGCCATCCAGGAACGGACATTCTTCGAGTCGCAAAACTATGCGACCGCCGTGTACCAATCGGTGCTGACGCATCAGCTACGCAAGCTGGGCTATGAGATCGAGCCGGGACAGAGCGGCGCACCCGAAATTCTGGGCTTCACACAGGCATACCTTGACGCCTCCAGCCCTCGTTCTCGGCAGATCAAAGAACAGATGGAACGGACGGGTTTCCAGGGACCAGAGGCGGCGCAGATCGCCGCCCACGCGACCCGTGACCGGAAGCAAACCCTCACGGCGTCCGAAGTGTTGGCGGCGCACAAGGAGATGGCCAAAGACTTCGGTGACCAGCCGGAACGGGTGATCGCCGCCGCGCGCGAACGTGCCCTGAGACAGGCACAGGAACCCAGTGTGCAGCCGGATTTTCGTGGGGCGGTAGCCTTCGCGAAGGAGAAGGTTTTCGAACGAGAGGCCGTGGCCGATGAACGTGTCATCATGCGGGAAGCACTACGCAGGGGCATGGGCGAGGTCAGCTTTTCGGAGGTGCAGACGGAGTTCCAGCGGCGGCGGGAGGAAGGCGAATTCCGTTCCGTCCAAGGTCAAAAATACAGCTCTGGCCGCAGCTTCACAACACCTGAGACGATTGCCGACGAGCGAGCAAACGTGCAGCATGTCCTTAACGGACAGGGCGCATCGGCTCCAATGCTGTCCACAGCCGCCGCAGAGCGGCAGGCCACGTTCCGCGAGTTTCTGAACGAGGCGCAGCAAACGGCCATCCGCGAGGTGCTGGCCAGCACCGACCGCGTACACGGATTCCAGGGATTAGCCGGAACCGGGAAGACGAGCACGCTGGCCGCCATCCGTGAGGGTGCGGAGCAGGGCGGCTATAAGGTCGAAGGCTTCGCCCCGACCTCGAAAGCCGCAGGCCAGCTTCGCGAAGCAGGGATCGAGGCCAACACGCTTCAGAGTTTCCTTGCCCGGCAGAAGGACCCCGATTCCAGCAGACATCTCTATATGCTGGACGAATCCAGTCTCGCCAGCACCAAACAGATGCGGGCCTTTCTCGAAAAGATACACCCGCAGGATCGTGTTCTGGTCATTGGCGACACGCGCCAGCATCAGGGCGTCGATGCTGGCCGCCCCTTCCAGCAGATGCAGGAGGCGGGGATGCAGACCTCCAAGCTCGACACGATCATGCGGCAGAAAGACCCGGAGTTGCTACGTGCTGTGCAGCACCTTGCCACCAACGAAACAGAGATGGGGATCGCTCTGCTCGCCCAGCAGGGCCGTGTCACCGAGTTTGCCAGTGCGCCGGAGCGCATCGCCGCTATCGCACGGGATTACGCCGCCAGGCCGGAGAACACTCTCATCGTTTCGCCGGACAATCGCAGCCGCCAGCAGATCAATGAAGCCGTGCGCGGCGAGTTGCTGAAGGCTGGCACGCTGGCCGAGGACGGTCGGCAGTTCCTCACGCTATCCCATCGTTCCGATATGACCGGCCCCGACCGCACCTGGGCGGCGATGTACCGCCCCGGCGATGTCGTTCAGTACGAACGCGGCAGCAAAGCCGAGGGGATCGAGCGCGGCAGCTTCGGCGTGGTGCGATCGAGCGATGCGGCTACGAATCGTTTGACCGTGGAGTTCTCCCATGGCTCCAGTGTCGAGTACGACCCCAAGCGGGTCTATGGCGTGAACGTCTATCGCGAGACCAGCCGGGAATTCGCCACCGGCGACCGGCTCCAGTTCTCGGCTATTTATAAGGATCTGGGGATTTCGAACCGCGACATGGGAACTATTACTAGAATGGAGCCGGACCGACTCACCGTACTCATGGATGGGAAGGAACAGCGTTCTGTCAGCTTCAATCCCACTGAGTTTCGGCAGTTTGACCACGGCTACGCTGTCACATCCCACAGCTCTCAGGGACTAACCGCAGATCGCGTGATCGCCAATATCGATACCGAGTCCAGCCGCAGCCTCATCAACAACCGGCTCGCCTATGTCGCCATCTCTCGCGCCTCCGAAGACGCGAGGATTTATACGAACGACGCTGCAACGTTGGGCCAGCGGCTCGCTACCGATGTGACCAAGACTACGGCTCTGGACTTTACAGCCAAGCCCGAGCCGCCCGCAGCGCAGGAGGTTTCGAAGTCGCAGACCCTTGCGGTGCATGAGTACAGCAAGCCGGATTCACGGCTCGCAGCCGTCGCTAGCGAGTACGCCAGCCGCCCGCAACATTCCGTCATCGTCGCGCCCGATCGCCGAGAGCGCGCCGAGCTGACACAGCTAATTCGGGCCGACCTCTACGCGCAAGGCAAACTCGGCCGCGACGCCCAGGCTGTAACAGTTCTCATCGAGAAAGAGACTGGGAGCAAGATGCGTGTTGAAAGCTACCAGCTCGGTGACAAAATCCAGTACAAGACCGGCAGCCCCGGCCTCGACGGTATCCCTCATGACAGCCAGGGCACGGTTGTTTCCACGACCTCGCGCGGCAATCTCCTCTCTGTTCGCTTCGACGCGACCCGCGAAGAAGTTACCTACGATCCCGCGCAGCTCCGAACTCAAACGCGCGAGAGCAGAGTCTTCCAGGAAGAGACTCGCGCAATCTCCCAGGGTGAGCGCGTACGCTTCGGCACCTACGATAAGGAGATGGGCGTGCGCTCCGGTGACCTCGGGACTGTCACCCGCATCGGCGAGGACCACGCCATGACCGTGAAGATGGATTCCGGCAAGATCGCCGAAGTTCCTCCTGAGAAGGCACAGCACATCGACTACGGTTACGTCGTCGATTCTTTGAAGAACGTTCGCGCAGAACGTGTGATCGCAACTGGCGATGGACTCACCCAACAGGCGTTCCAGGCAGCGTCCGCCAAAGCGGATCTCGCTCTATACACCAGCCCGCCGCAGCAAGAATTTGCTTCTTCCAAGGAAATCGCAGTAACAGAATTCGCCCAGCCCACCAAGCAGCAGAATGATTTCGGAATCGGCTTCTAGTCTAAGGATTTCTTTCCAAAGAGGGGCCCTTCCACCGGATGCACGCTTAGGGAAATTCTGCGGGTCCTGGTTGCATTCGAAAAGTAATAGGACTTCCTGATCCCAACCTCCTCAATGAGCGCATTGGCGATGTATCACTCATCGAGGAGGTTGGGCGAGCTGAACGATAGAAACAGGGGGCTTGGACATGTGACGGTAGCCCCGTCACAAACCACCGCGAATGCTGAACAGAAGAGCTGCATATAAGAGTTCGCCCCCGGCCGGGTGATACCAAGTGCTCTCAGCCAGCCAGTTGTCTTCGCTCGAAGGATCAAGCGCATGAGCAAATGGCTGCAGGCGTGAGAGAAGCCGATTTCTAAAGGTATAGAGCTCTGTGATGCTTCGGAACCAGTTTTGTTCAACGTTCTTGATTTCCGATTCAATCATCGACAGCTGAGCTTGCGCCTCACTTCCGACGATACATTCCTTCAAATACCCGATGATGGCGTAGTCCATCTCGGAAAATGTTGGCTCAAGAAGCTCTCTTCCCGCCCCATCAAAGTGCCAGGAACTCCAGCGCTGAAACGCCTTCTCCCACAGGAACCATCGGCTCGGTTCGTTCGCTTCGTTGCGAAACCTAGCTAAGCAGACGGAGACCGCCTGCCGGTTTGGCAAATTGCACGGAGCGGACAGCCGTACGCTCTCTACATAGGCGATCAACGCGCTTTCGGTTGCTACGGCCAGTGCGGATCCTATTAACGCCTGCAACGACGGATAAGCGGAAGGATATTCGTAGAAGAGAGCAAGGAAGGTCGACCATGTCCCTTCATTCGTCAGGATGCTGTTCAACAAGTCTGAGAGAGAGCGTTGCTGCTCACCCGACAGTACTTGCCGTAGACGTCGGTCCTCGAAAGCTGTTTCGAGGGCCATCAGCTGAATCAAGCCGTTATCGGTCTGGCTCGCGAAGCGGAACCCCTGTTCTACCGTCAACGCACCGACGATTTGTTGAACGAGAGATGCATCCTGGATTTCTGATGTGCCTGCCACAAGCGCCGAAGGACTGTGTCTATACAAGTAGCGAACCGCCTGGATAATCAGCAGGTTGGGGAACATCAGGTTCGTCATACGCCTTCGACTGATCAAGAGCGTTTTCCAATCCTTGATCTCTCCCGCCGCTCTGAGTTGAGCTACTGACTCATCATCTGCTCTACCATCGCCGCCCAAGGATTGAACCTTGATCGTGACCTTTGTGGAGGAAAGCATAGCCTTGAGTCTCTCAGTCAGTTCCGCGTTGAAGAGCAAGTTGTCGTCCAGTGAAAACCACGCCACGCTATCCCATGGGCACGACTGGATGACTACGACGGACGCCACGAAGCGCTCAAGCTCTGGGTCTCGAAGAGCAGACCATTCCCGTAGTTGTTCGATCAACCAACGCAGGACTCCGATCCCTCGCGCCTGATCTTCATCCGACAGCGGTATTTTATTGGGAAGTGGCTGTCGAAAGAACGGGAACTCTTTGTGGAGCGAAGCGAACAGACGGTTGCTACGATCCATATTCGACAGCGCCTGACGCGGTTCACCCTCGTTTGTGAGGGTCTGCAGAAGACCCGCAGGGGTAATTACGTCGCCAGGTTCCAAAGCTTTAGATATGGCTTCCTGCCATTCCACCAATTTCACGGAACCCTCCAGACCAGGTGTTCCGGTTCGGTGAGTTTGTTCCAGAGTTCGAGGAAGGCATCCATGATGGCCTGTCCGTTATCCACCAGCTGCAGAATGTGGTGCTCTTTGCCCACACCGTTGATCGAAGTCCCGAGTGACCAAACGAGCGTTTCACGATGTAACGTGCGCGGAAAGATAAGGAAGCGGTCATGGAACGAGGAACCGTATTGGCCGTATTTCCTCCTGAATTCGAGTCGAAGGCCCTCCAGATTGCTTTCTGCCTCCTGGAAGACACGGCGCTGCAGGGCAACGAAGTCATCTTCGGGAGTGCTGAACAACCTGCCTTCAGGAGATTCTTTGCCTGATGTCAATGCGCGGAGGTCGGCATTGCGCCGATGGCAGAAGAAGAGGGTGTCCAGAATATCTTTCGCGGTTAAGAACGGATCCCACAACCAGGCGCCAGCCTCGCAATGTTGGTTGATTAGCCTCCGGATGTCAGAAAGTGCTCGCTCTCTCTCAAGCCGGAGATCGGTCAGTTCCTTGGCATATTGAACAAACTCTCGTCGTTCCAGAAGACCCGAAATCTCTTCGGCGTATAGGCGGCTCTGAGTAAACCCTCCGTTTGGGTCCACGTAGGGCGTTCCCACCAACAGGCTCTGATGTGTGATCACGCCAACCTCATGCTTCGTTTCCGCGCCAAAGGTGTTCCGAAGGACGAACGTGCGAGTGTGGTTCGTCAGAGCGTGCATATTGATCGGAACAGAATCGAAGAAATCAAACTCTCCTGTAGCAGAAAGAAGTGTCCCTCCGTTGGGTTCCCATATCGAGGCACGATAGGGTCCGTCCCGGGAGGCAAGTGGGATGGGTGTCTCCTCGCCGGTAACCTTCACCGCGACGAAGGCCGAGACGAACCCGTCTGAGTTGCGTTCGCAGGTCACCATGAGCTCACGCGGGGTCGCTTTTGGATGCCAGCCCATCTTGAGCGTAAGCGCATGGCCGATTGTCGCCTCGCTGAACTTCGCTGCCATAACGTTCACCGCTAACTGCAGCATGACATTGCCCAGGCGGTCCGAGAGCGCCCCGATCTCGATAGGTACGAATCGTCCGATTCGATCCGACAGATCCTGAAGCCTTGTAGGGTCTTCAAAAAACGGGCGCAACTGCTCCTTTTTCGGATCGACCCATTCGAACACATGTGACCCGCTCCAGAAATTATTCTTAAGAACCCGGTTGAGAGGGACCGCATTACGACCGTCATGGGGAACGAACTTCGGTGAGAGAGCCGTCATTTTGCCGAGTCTGAGGTCTTTGCCGGAGCCGCGCCAAACCTGGCGAGAAGTGATATCAGAGACGAGCTGTTCCAGTTCGCAAATGGGGAGACGGTAGCGTACGACTCCGAACTTCCACTCTTTGAGCTTTGCCAGCTCGATTCGGCCTGGGTTCAGGAACTGGGGCGAGACAGTCGCTTCAACGTCGCCCTCGCCCGCAACGATGATGGTAAAAATATTGACCGGCTTGGTAGGGTCGTCGACAAAGCCAACAATTTCCGTCACTTCAATGTGGTCGTAAAAGCCGATCGCACCAGGTGTCAGCAGCCTCGATAGTTCTTGCATATGCCCCAACCGGCGAATCTCCGTGTCCTGCGGCGCGGGTTGCATACGGTCCTTTCATGATTGCGTCTTTCAGCCAAATCCCATCCTGGTCGATGGTGTTTATACGTGTCGGAAGTGGTCATAGGCTCGTTCTCTACCGAATCAGATCAGATCGACGTTGTAATCGCGCAGCAGTTCATTCAGCAGCCCCCTGTTCGCATAGGCGGTCAGCGATCCCATCGAACTTACGTTGAACGTCGAGTGTGGTCGCGTGAAGATCGCATAGGCGATACGCGTCGGATCATGTCGTGAGCGGTACCGTAGCCCGTCAGGCTTCGCAGGATGCAGCCTAAGAGCGGCAGACCAACGTTGTGCGACTTTGTAGGATCCCGTGAAAAGACGCCCATCAGCGCCCACATGAGTCAGTCCGCCGGAGCTAGCCAGATCGATGAACCGGAGTTCTTCGGTCAGCTCAAGCTTCGCGATCGAACGTGCATCGAGGTATGCGCCTGACACTGCGGGAACGCCCGTCGTTGAACCGCATGACTCAATGAAACAACAGTGGGGATCTTCACCAGCGTAGAGAACTCCAAACGTCGCGCCTGTGGCGCAGTCCGGATCGTCGAACCGGTTGAGCCCGGAGGTTCCGAAGTGGATAGGATCGTTGACGGTCTGGTGGTGACGGTAGAGGACCTCCCCGACCTTGATCGTGAATATAAGCGGCGTCTGCGTAGGGAGCTCTGGATGGGGAAGGGGATGCTCTCCCGGCAGATCGATCATAGAGAACCCTGCTCCCCGTAACCGCTGGCTGCGTCTGCGACCTCTTCGACCAACCCCTCCTGTAGCCCCTCAATCGGCGTGGTTCCCCCGAGTCGTTCATTGGGCGAGGTGAAGAAGGCCATCCGCATCCACGGATCGAGATTCGCCAGATGCCCAAGCGCCCGCTCGAGGCCTCGAATCGTGTTACCGTCCTCAAATTGGAAGCTCGGGTAGCTGTAGCCACGCCTGCCTTGGGTGAGTGCGAGGAGTTGGTTTGCTGACCGCCGCTTGTCGACGGCTTGCCTGGAGATGCTGAGGACCTCCGCGACTTGGCCCGAAGAGAGAGCGCCGCCGGCAATCTCCAGCATCTGTCTCTTCCGCTTCAGCCCCCTGATCTTGGCGGCGAGAAGTGGATCGTCCGCGATGAGTTGGGCCGTCCCCGGAGCCGAACTCAGGGCTTCGAGTGCCACCAGAAAGTCAGTAGGTGCTCCCGTCGCCTCCTCAATGGTGGAGCTTGGCAGGTCCTCCTCCAGATGGAGGAAGGCTCTCAGGATTCGGGATTGAAACGCGGGATGCTTAGTCTCCGCTATGTCCTGCAGAACCCAGCTCAGAACACGGTGCTCCGACTCAGGCTCCTGCTCGATATTCAGGCACACTCGTTCGCCTTCAATCGCTGTGGTGACCAAGAACTTATCGAGATTGAGCTTAAGGCGGCTGTGCTTCATCTCAAACAGAACCCACTCCCGAGCCGTGCTAAGTTTGACGTCTTGAGTGCTATGCGACACAAGGCAAAGGAGATCGGCCGGACCGTCGCCCCGAGAGAAGGTGAAAGGCAAGACGCCTTCGGAGGACTTTCCCAGCCAACGTTGAATACTCTGTTGAACCTCATCAAGGGTCCTAGGATGTTCAGAAACGATGAGCATGACGGCCTCCAGTTGACTAAGTAATGTTAGTCTTATTGGTTACACTTCGTCAACTATGCGAAGATGCACCTGCATTTATTGGAGCATTTGCCGATAAATCAATGTTCACGACTATTGCTCTCTGATATGTAGTTCGAATTCGTGAAGGCTATAAGGGAGAAGTAAAGATGAAAACTGTCGGGAACAATATCTGGGAAGAGTTGGGCCGCCGCGAGGCGATGATCCGGAACGAGTATGCCAAGAAACGGATCGCCCTGAAGCCGGGACAAGGCTTGGCCCTAGCACTCGAGGAGTCAAACGCCCTCGCTGCAAATCTGAAGTCGACAAAGTCTGCGTCGGACGCCGCAGTCCAGGAAGCCGTTCAGGCGCTTCATGTGATTTATTCAATCGCGGACAGCATCGAGCTTTGTCTCAATTCGGGGTTGGACATCACCCGTCAGCTCTCCCAGATGGCTACCGGCACAACGGATTTTGGTACACCTACCCGAAAGAACAGTCGCATCTACTTCAAAGACTTTGAGTACGAGTTGTTTATCGCCTCGTGTCTCATCCGGCGAGGTCTGAAGCCTGAGTTTCTCGAAGACCGGAGTGATCCAATAGGAGAGATGAGCGTCGAGGGCATCTTGATCGAGTGCAAGCATCCGAACTCGACCGGGCAGATTGAAGACAACATCTCCAAATTCGCCCGGAATCTGCGAGCGGCCGGCAAGTTCGGCATCTTCGCGATCGCCGTAGAGGATGCACATCACTTGGGCGACCACGGGACTTTCGCGACGGTGCTGGACCATCACGTTTGGCTAGAGGCAAAAAGAGACGAGATGGAATCTGTCGGATTGGGGATAGTCACGTTCGCCTCGAAGTTCGAGAACATACTTGGACTGATCCTCACTCAGAGCATTGTGCAGATAGTTGGCGGTAACACTGGCATGTCGCGTCTTGGTAATTCGCTGCTCTTTGAGCGGCCGGCGCAGGATCTGACGACGGCGAGGATGATTGCCGAGGTATTTAATCCGCATCCCGTCATTTATTCGCAGGAGGACGCGGGCTTGATCGGCCATGGACCCCCGGCCACCCAAGTGTGAAAGGGCTGAGGGTGGCAGCGTGTCCGCTACCACGGTTCACCGCAGTAATTGCGACGGCTGGGAAGCCCTCGCTCTATTTTGATCCCTTGCCGCTATGGTTGAGGTTTCTCCGCAAGCGCTCAATCAGCGATGGGAGTGACATTCGAAGATCAGACACAATCATCTCAAGAGCCGCGCTGCCGATGTTTGGGCTCAGCCCTGAGGCCACCATATCAGCCCAGCTGCTGATCCGGTTGTATGTGGTCTTCAGGTCGGACAGAAGATCCGAGGGCAATGAAAGTTTGTTGCGATTTTCCAACCATTCTCTGCTTGATGGGCGGCGATAGGTATCTCCAGTCCTGGGTCGAGACGCGCAGTCGAAGTTGTCCTCAAGCTCCGAAATCAGATCCGCCAGCATGAGCGAACTCGGTGACTGCGGCTCTACGGTCGGTTGAGTTACGGTGGAGCGTGAACCGATCTGGCCCCGGACATCGGCAACGATCTTGGGCAGATGCCTCGTCAGGTGATTCCGAAGTGCGGTGGCGTCCTCGAAGTCGAAATACAGAGTGTCTTTTTGTCGATCCACTTTGTAACGGGCGAGTGCTGCGAGCTGGTCTCGGTCTGCGCTACGCGGCACATCGGCAGTCGAAAAGTAGAGCGCAACATACTTGCCGGCCGCTCGAAACTCTTCGATCTCTTCGATCGTTCCCGACTGGGCCTTGTCGGTGGGTGTACCTAGTTTGTAGCCGAAAATTCCTATAAGGATGTCGCCGGAATCTACGATCTGCCGATTGATAAGGGATTGTGGATGATCACCTGATGCAGGATAGGCATGGCTCTCCCACCGAACTGGGTGCAACATCACTCCCGTGCTCGCCAAATGAGAGGCGTTCCAGTCTAGGATGACTCTTTCAACCACGTCCCTCTCTTCCACAACATCTGATGGCGACGCGATGAGAATGTTTAATAATTCAGCGGAACGTCTCGTAAGCTTGCCCTCCATATCGATTCGCGTGGAACCGTCTCTGGTCTTAGCTTCGTTTGAAAATGCTTCATGCTCGCGAACCATGATATTTAACTCGCGTCGCGCGTTGGCTGCAGCCGCCGTCATCCGTAGGTCGGCCTCTTGCGCCAGAACATTGACGACGGCTCCTGCTCGTTGCTGGTGGAATGCTGTACGCAGATTCCGGACCTGAGATTGCGCAAGCCCTTCAACCTTGGGCAGAATGAATCCGATGTCTTTCTGATCGAGGTGCCCTTTGGAGCGCTTCACTAGATCGACCCAAATCTCAAAAAAGCGTTGAACTAACCGCTCCGCACCCTCCATTTGTGCCCGACCGATCGCAGCTTCTTGCTGGCCACTCCGGCCCCCTGAGGCACCGGAGCGGGCTGCACATTCGTTTTGCATCTCTCGAACGCGGTCACGAGTCTGGACCGAGATAGACTCCATCTCTTTGCCGAACTTCAGCGTCGCAATCTTATCGAGGTCTTCGTACATTGCAAGTGCAGGCTGACTTGATCTCCGTCATCTCATTGTAAGTTGTAACTGTGTTGTCTTGGTCATTTCCAGCCGTCCAACGGCAGTTTGAGCTTGCCCGGGTGGACGTATTCCAATCAACCGACGCGGAAGCTATGAAGCTATATTCGGCGCGGTGAGCCAATACCTCTGAGGATAAATCGATCCCGGCGATAAATCCTTTCGGTCACTTTCCCGGGGCACAGAGTCGCTCTGGACTCAACCTTTACGGTCGTGATTGAGATAATCAATATATGACCAGCCCAGCATCCAGCGGACCTGCGGGTTCACTTTTCGAGGGACAGGTAGGAGGAAGTTACCTCCTGTCGCTGCTGCTAGACGTTGATGCTCGGGGTGTACCGGGCTGCAGGATTCATCAGATCCAGTTTCAACGTGCGGACGAGAGCAATCCGCTCGACGATGTCATCGTCAAAGCTCACGATAAAGCGGGCCGCGCGGCGACACTCGAAGTACAGGTTAAACGGAGCATTACTTTTGCTCCCAAAGATCCAGTGTTTCGCAAAGTCACGGGGCAGATCAAGGAGGCCACAGATGAGCCAGGGTTCTGGAGCAGTAATCATCAGCTTGCAATCGCAATAGCGCGCACGACAGAAAGGATTGAAAAATCCTATCAGGACGTTCTGACTTGGGCCCGCAACTTCGAATCATCAGCTGCGTTCCATGCACGTCTGGCTCGTCCTGGCGCGGGCAACGACCCCATGAGCACGTTCGTCGAAACCTTCCGCAACAACCTCCGGGAGTGCGGCGGGGATAGCGATGACGAGTTCATCTGGCAGCTGCTCCGGAGACTCCAGATTCTGGTCTTCGACTTCACAGCCATTGGATCTGCCTCGGTCGAGCTGATGCAGGAACGCGCGGTCCGAGCGCTCCATCCTTCCCATGCGGATCAAGCAGGCAATCTCTGGACGACTCTGACCAAACTCTCGCTCGAGACCGCGGCCAGTGGCGGCGAGATCTCTCGAGAGGCACTGGTCGAGGAGTTGCAGAAGAACTACTCTCTCGCCGCTCGACGCGTGAATTTCCAGGCATTGGACAAATTGGCCGAAGACTCTGAATTGGCCCTCAGCGACATCGAGGATCGCGTCTCAGGTGTCAGGTTGCAGCGTGAGAAACGGGTAGAAGCAGTACGCAATGCTCTCGAGTCAAAGCGCTATGTTGAGATCCGCGGCGACTCCGGTGTGGGTAAATCTGGGATCCTGCGGCACTTAGCGGAGGAACTCGGGGCCGAGGCCCCCGTTCTTATCTTCAGTCCTATTCGGACCACTCCTGGCGGCTGGGGGAAGTTTCGGGACTCGATCGGCTACGACGGAACCTGCCGGGAACTACTGACAGATCTGTCGCTGAGTGGTTCTGCGGTGCTTTTCATCGACAATCTGGACTTCTTCAGCCCGGAGGCAAAGTCCACCGTCAACGATTTCGTGCGCATCGCCGCATCCATTGCCGGGATCAGCGTCATCGCCACAGCCCGCACGGAATTTGGGCTTGTCGAGCCAAATTGGCTATCAAAAGAAAGCCTCGCCGCCCTTGGACAAGCACCAACCGTGTTTATCCCCGACCTCGACGAAGCCGAAGTGGATGAACTGCGTGCAGGAGCGAATCGACTTTCGCAACTGCTCTCCGATTCCCACCCTGCGAAACCAATCGTGCGCAATCTGTTCAGGTTGTCACGGCTTGTGAATCGCGACGAAGCTCAACCGTGGCCCGCAACCGAAGCCGAGATGGCAAGACAGTGGTGGAGCGATGGGGATGGGCGAGCGGACAGCTTGCTGCGGGACCGGCGCCGCGTGCTTTACCGCATGGCCGAGCACTATCTCGTGTCGATCGAACCTTATCACTCACGAAGCGAGCTCGCTGCCGCACTCGATAGTCTCATCAAGAGTGGGACTCTCCGCGAGTTGCGGCTTGACAGCGTAACGTTTCGACACGATGTCTTGCGGGAATGGGCGGTAGGCAGCCTGCTATCGGAGTCACCGGAGCTGATCCCGAAGCTGCCCCTTGAAAAGAGAGCTCCGTTGGATCTCGACCGTGGTGTGGAACTCGCCGCTCGGCTGGCGATCGAGAACGCCTCGGATGCGGCAGCCTGGCTAGCGATCCTCGGCCCGGTGAGTCAACGTCCAACTCACCAAACTTGGCGCCGAGCTGTGCTTCTTTCCCTCGTGCGATCGGAGATCTCGATCCGCCTGATACGGACTTCAGCCGCTGTTCTTCTCGCTGAAGATGCCTTCCTGCTCCGTGACCTAATCCGTTACGTCCTGGCCGTGGAGTTCGAGTCGTTCGGCAGGCGCGCCAAGGCGCGCGGTCTCGAGGTACCCGCAGGCGCCTCGCAGCTCCGGGTACCTCGCAACTCATCTCCGATGTATCTCATCATGGGCCTGCTGGTGATCCATCAGTACATACCGGCCATCGCCATCCCGGAAGTCGCTAAACTCTATAGCTCGTACTTGATGGGAACATGGGGTGGCGACGGTCTTGCACCACTGATCCTGCCCAAGATCTACGAGTGGCTACTGGCGATCGATCAAGAAAACGAAGCGAATCCATATGGCTTCGTCAATCGCATCTTTGACGGCAAACTGCAGGAGCATCAGCTCAAAGTTCTCGAGGGTGAGCTGCGCACATCCCTCGTTTTCTTTTGTGACAGGACCCCGCAGCTCGCAGCCGACTATCTCACGTCGTTTCATGGTCGAGTTCGCTCTCGTGACACCAGGCGTTCCATCTTGGAATTCCGCGGTAAGCTGGCGGAGGTTGCTCCCAAAGAACTTGTCGACTTTACGATCGAGACCCTCATCCCACCGACTCCACGCCGGAGAGACCGAAGCGGTCTATTTCCAGAGAGACCATTCGAGAACGCGGATATCGGGTTTCAGCCAGCGTCACCAGCCCAGGGCCCCTTCTTGGAGCTGTTGGTTGCGTCTCCTGAACAAGGCCTGAGACTCGTCCGTCATCTCGTCGAATACGAAGTCCGCTTCTACCGGGCCAACACACAAGATGCGCACGCGATTCCGATCCTCTTTAGCGAGCAAAACAATACCTTCCCCTGGCAGGATTTCTACTACTGGTCACGAGACTACGGAAACGCATCTGCAACGATTGTCTCAGCATTGATGGCGCTCGAGGCCTGGGCGCACAAACGCATCGATGAAGGGGAGACGGTGGAAGACGTCCTGGCGGATATTCTTGCGACACCCTCCATGTCATGCGCTGTGTTGCTGGTGGCGATCGACGTAGTGCTTTCGCACTGGCCAGAGTCTGCCGAGGCCGCGATACCACTGTTCGCGAGTCCGGAACTATTGTGCCTGGAGATGACGCGGGACCGCCATGACAATACCGTGGTTCCGGATTTTCTGGGCCTTAAGGAGATCCAGAAAGAACCGATCGGCCGTGCCACTCTTGAGAGCCTCAAGCAGAGAACTTCGCGTCGGACAAATCTATACAAAGTGCTCTCGCAATATACCTTCGGCCCGAAGGAAGCCAATCTAAGATTGCGGTCGTTACTGCAGCGAGCCGCCGAGCGCCTTGGGCCACCAGAAGTAAAGTCGGATCTTGGGGATCCTCGCCAGATGGTCCGGCATGCGCTGAACACCCTTAGCTCCGAAAACTGGGCCAATGCGTCGTTGCCCCAGCCCAACGGCGAAGACCGTCCCGTCATCGTCTACCAGGAGCCTCCCGCTGAGGCTGCCCAGATGGAGCCCATTCGCAGCAAGGCGAGACCTAGGCTTGCCGAAAGCTCCCTCTGCATAGAGATTCAAGCCAAGCTGGCGAGCACTACTCCCTGCACACCCGAGTTCATCGAGCAGGCTATAGCCTGGGCCGATCGGCACGTTTCTGTACTGGACCGGATCGACGAATTCGACACGAGCGGGGAACGCTCCTCCACCACGGAGTCCGTCGTGGTCACAGCGTGGCTCATCGCGCGGGACGGCACGAACGATCTCATCAGGGAACGCGGGGACTGGATGCGCACCGTCTTTATAAAAGCGTTTGCGGGCAACGACGAGCCGAGCTTCATGATGCGGAGTGGTTTGTCGATGAACCCTCGGGCCATCGCATTCGTCGGCCAGACCCTACTCCTATATAAAGACAAGCGCGATGGCGATTTCAGGCTTCTTCTTCACTTCGTCGTTCGCAGCGGATACGCTGCCGCGCACGGCTTTGGAGTCACCATCCATGCGCTCACAACGATCCATGAGCACTTTGTGCCCGCCATCCTCCGCTGCGCCTTCCTGTCTGCTGTAATGCTCGACTACGGATGGCGTTTGACGGACGAACAGAAACAAGTGCGCGCGAGAGAGCATCAAGCAGTTCTGGATGCGGGAGTGAACGAAATCGCTAATTGGCTGGAAGGATCGTCGTCCGAGCCCGCGTGGCCGGTCTTTCCGCTTGGGCGTAAAGATGAATCCGACGATCAGGAGGAAGAGGCACCGCGTCCGGCAGTCCATGTGAATTGGCAGTCCGCAGCTCTTTGGTTGAAGCAGGCAAAGCCGCAGTTTGATCCATCAAAGTTTGGTTGGCCGACTGAGATTGTGGCGACCTATCGCAACTGGACCCGCGATGAGAATGGCGCAGGCACTGACGACAAAGATAACAGCGACAAGTCGCCCCAAGAGTGGAACGAAGTGTACTTCGACCTTGAATCACGTTGCCTCAGCGAACAGAGTCCCATGCAGCTGGACACCACGCTTGAAAGTCTTCTCTCTCGTCTGCCGGACAACACACTTTGCTCCTGCGTCTCCGAACTCCTGGTGAGCGTAGACCGTGCCTACTTCGAGCGAAACGCTTTGACAGCAGCTCAAGCCGCACATATCCGCGCCAATCTGATTCAACGCGTGCAGACCACAAAGCTTTACGGTTGGAACAAGGATCGCGACGAGCTCAGCGTCACCATGTACCTTGCGCCCGCACTGGCGACAATCGCGTTCAACGATCGCGGCTTCAGACAGTCGAAGTGCTATCTGCCGACCTCCTTCATCGAGAAGGCAGACGTCTTTCTACCGATTCTTGAGACCTTCTTGCGAGACTGCACCTCGCCCTACCTCGGACTCATGTACCTCAACTTCATGGAGGTCGCTCCTCGACCCGAGCACGCATCGTTCATCGCGACCTGTTCCGGTATCTGGTTAGACCGTTTCCCTGACAGCGATCGTTTTTGGATTGAGTGGCAGTTTGGTGTAAGAATTTGCACGCTCTTGATCTCGATCTTCCAGCAAGCACCCGAGGCGTTCAACGATACGGTCATACCCGAGGTCGAACGTATCCTGAGCAAGCTCGTGAGTCTCGGAGTTCCACAGGCCTACGAACTGGAGCAGATGATCTACTATGGTCAGATCTGAGCATCGGGATTTGGAGGAACGCCGCTTGTGCCTACTGAACTCCGCTACAATCCCCGCCGATATGCTGCGAAGATGGGCCTGCACTGTAAGAAATCTCAAGCCCCGGACGTACTGAAACGATGTACTCGACGTGCTCAGTGCGGCTCAGTCCAGCCTTGATGCTCCAAGCCTGAACCTCGCCTGCTGGGGTACTCTCTCGATGCTGGTCGATGACATTGATGTAGAACGCACCTAGGCCGAATCGTACTGGTAGGTGGGCAGAGTTAGATCCGTACCTGCTGTGAGCGGCAACGACGCAAGCGTCAGACCCCAAAGATTACCGTCCCAGACAGGTCCACTCAGTTCAACCTCGATCGGCTTCTTCGTCGCTCCGACCGTCTTCCAACCGGAGATGTGCCGATCGCTATACTTCAGATGAACATGTGGAGAACCATCGCGATCCGTGTCCAGTTGAATGGGGCGTAGATCGTGTGGGCGTAGAAGAAAGCGATCCCGCATGTCGAACTTGCGGCGATCGTATGTGGTATCGCGAAGTCGGCTTCTCGGCAGTAATTCGCCTAGTCGTTCTCAACTGGTGACAACAGGCCAATGCACGTTTCCAGCCCCATCTGCCTCAACGAGTGACTCGACGATTTATCACACATTCGAAATAGGCACGGCAGCGTTAGGAGATTGCACCCCCTCTGTCGTGACAGTTACGCTAACTGGTTGTATCTAAATGATTTCATGGGCGTTGATGGCTAACGACAGCACCCTTGAGCACTCAAAAACACTCGGAAAACAGCAGTTTCAGAATTTCAGCACCCTCGCCAGCACCCTCATTCCGTTGCGCCTCAGAGATGCCTCACCTCTGCCCCTGGAGGGCAAAGGTCTGCAAGTCCACGACCTAGTGCCGCCCGAGCGCAATCTGGATCATAGAATGTTTGAACAGACTCCCGAGCCGCCTACCCGCGGCGCATTCAGAGGGGGATGCCATGGACGGTGACAAGACATCATGACCGTGTGTATCGGGGCGCTTTCCTTAACAGGCCCATCTATCGTTCTCGCGGCAGACACTCGGGTCACCCACGGGACATCACCCGTTGATCCCAATGATCAGGCGGGCAAACAGTACCCTCTGCCACCATACAACTGCGCCACAGCGATTGCTGGATCAGTCTCCGAATGCCATGAGTTCGTGGGTCGGCTCGTGCAACAGATGGAGCTGCTAGCAAAGACAGACAGGGATCCATACCGCGAAGAAGTGATGGAAGCGATCAACGAAGCTCGCTTCCAGGTCTTCCGACCAAAGATCGACTGGGAACTCCGGAGGAGCCTGGGAATCACGCTCAAAGAGTTCCATGATCGATTCCTTCCTCCCGCCGACTTCGACATCATGGCGGAAAAGTTTGGGATGCAGGCGATTCGCGGCACTCCTCTAAATATTTCTTGCATCGTCGGTGGATTTACCGCAGAAAACACGATGTTCTTTTGCGCAAAGGGGATTGAACACATCCAGTCCGAATCGAGTCCGGGTGTGCATGCGATTGGCAGTGGGTCGATCCTCGGAATGAGTCAGCTGAACAAACGTGGACAGAACCTGGCTTTCGGCCTCGCGCGGACCGTATTCCATATCCATGAGGCAATGCTCGAGGCGCAGAAAGAGAAGACCGTAGGCCCTCCAACGAATTACCTTGTGGTGATGAAATCGCAACCGATGATGTACGTGCCAAAGGAAAGCCCCTTACTGGCACGCTGGGTTGATTTCTATCACGACCGGGAGACGGGCGGGCTGGATAGTGAAGAATCGAACTTCGCCATACAGCGAGAGATGTTGCCTGCGCAGATGCCTCCATACGACAAAGAATTCCCAGGATGACAGGTCGCAAACCGCCGTCTCGAAGCGCCAGTTTCTTTGACCCGCCAACCGAGAGCGAAGTTCTCAGGAGTCTGCCTTGGGTATTCGGAGCGGGTCTATGGCGCTTATCGCTACCTCTCAGAACGGCCGACGGGGGCAGATCGTTGACGCGCGAACCTCTTGCTCCCTGACTGTGGCATCTCGATTCACATTCAGGAATTCGGCAAGGATGTCTCGTAACTCATCGTTCATCGCCCGTAGAAGCGTGGGTGGACGATCCGGCCCCTTCGACCGAAGTGCGCGATTTGGTTTCAAAAAGAAGGGCGTCAGAAGGAGCGGGTCCATCATGTAACGCTCCGCTAAGATCTCCGCAAGTCTCGTGTCGCAGAGATAAGGTGATAGCTTCTCAATCGTGTCTACCGACATTGAAAACAGCCTCGAACAATAGACAGGAGAAATCTCCGAGAAGAGATTCAGTTCGCGCTTGGCCTTGGTGAACTGTCCATCGAGGTAAGAGTTTATGAAGAAGCCGTCTCCGATGTCGTCGCGTGTGAGGAGGACGGGCATGACGGTTCGTATGTCGCTAAGATCGACGCCTTGGATCAACGGTCTTTGCGATTGCCGGAGGGCCTTGGTGATCGATCGCGCCACCTGATAAACGCCCTGGGGCTTTATATATTTCTTTCCGAGTTCCGCTCGGAGGGCAGACGGGTCGCCGCCGTACTTCGCCGACCCGAGCATGACCCCGCCTTTACATTCGATGAACAAAGCCGTCGTGCCGCAAATAATGATGAAATCGCAGACTTCTTCGTTGTTCTCTACGTACCGAGGAGAGGCATAAAAGCGGTTCAGCTTCTGGTCGACGGAGTTTGAAAAAAGCCAGGAAATGTAGTCTTCAAAGATCTTTCCCCAAAAGCTTGAGAAGTTCTGGCGCTCTCGATTCGGTAACGACTTGTAAATGGTCCAGAAGACCGATGACTCAAACTTCTCCATGCAAAATAAGGTGTCGAGCGGGATAAGGACCTGCTCGGTTCTGAGAAAAGGGAATTCCTTCAGCGCGGTGAAATCGCTGAGCATCCCCGGCCTGCTCGTTAAACGTGTTCGGAGTTCCTCGGGGGTACTGCTCAAAAGTCGAAGGAATGCGTCTCGGTGTGCAGGTGACAATCTTGATTGCTCGTAAAAATCAACGTGAACGCCATAATGCGGAGATCTCATAGTGAGATCGGCCGCGCTTTGCATGATCCTCGGCAGCACTCCGATCATCAGGGCTTCGAAAAGCTTGAGCGGTAAACCCGAAGCTTTTTCAAAGAAGGCTCCTACATCGAAGTACGCCGGCTGAGTGACGCGAGCCGGAGCGAGGTAATTGACGATCTTATGCATTCGAGGGACGGATGCGAAGTCGAATCTCAGCTCGTTTGCCTCAGTGATCGGAATGAAGTCACAGATCATCTGTTCCAGCCACGCCTCGCTCCACGGCTCCAGGCTCGATGCCCGCGACGGGTTAGAGTCGTGTTCGTTGGACATGAGAGCCAATGTCCCGATTCTGTGCGATATCTCTCGCGTCATGACCATGTCGGGAACATCGGGACAGCATCGAGCGGCTTCGCGCAGGATAAAAAGACATTGGTGACGATGGAAGACCGGCAGGCCACTCTCTTCGAGCCGTTTGACGGTTGCGGAATCGAATAACTCCCGAATGATGCCGACCTGAGCCCTCTGATCTCGGGGAAGACCGCGTCTTGAACACAAGACATTTATAGCGGCGAAGGTGCGAAGAACTAGGCCAAGATCCAGTGAACGCAGCGCCGCTTCGAATTGTTCAAAGGTGGACGGCGTTCCAAAGACGTCCTGGTAGCGTAAATACGTCTCCACACGGGTCATAGGTCTCGTTCTCTACCGAATTAGATCAGATTCGAGGATGTAATCGCGCAGCAGTTGATTCAGTAGCGCCCTGTTTGCAAAGGCGGTCAGCAGCCCATCGAACTTACGTTGAACGTCGAGTGTGGTCGCGCGCAGATCGCATATGCGATCTGCCTGGCTGCGTAGAATAAATGAATGGTAGAACCTACAGAAATCACGATATGGCAGGTATTGGAGAACGGAAAGTCTATAGGGTCGATGTCTTCACTCAGTGATGCGGCTGCGCTCTATCTCGAAAATGTCAATAGCCGCTTGCTTCATGAGATCAAGTGTGAAGGCAAAGGCACTTGGGATTTTGTTCGGGCAATTCCGGAGGACGAAGCCAGGAAGATTGACGAGTATGCCAAAGAGCGGAAGCGCAAGCGCGACATCCGACTCGACGCGGTCCGCCAATCACCACGGTGATCGTGCATTCGACCAAATCGATCCGATCTCCCTCTCACCCGCTCTTGCCGCGCGAGTTTGCTTTCCGCGACTGAAAGCGACGTTTTTAGCGATTCAGGCCCCGGCGTTGTTGGGTCCGACCTTGCGCTCGACTACCTCGTAAATCTCTTCCACCAACTGAATATGACGCGGCCGTTTGAGTGGCGTACTGTGCCCTTCATGCCTATTCGGCGGGATATAGGAGCCTGGAGAAAGCATAGTGAGCCCGCATCGCGGTGGTCTCGGACGGGACGAACGATTGACTGCCTAAGCGATTACCTTGTGATACCCGCTTCTTCGGTTCCAAGTGAGCGCGCTGCGCGTGAGGTTGTAGGTCTCACAGATGAGGTCGGTAGCGTCTGAACAATTTTGGAGCTTCAGAGGGTCGGCTATGGTTTGGAGAAAATCCCCGCAGGCCCGAGGGCTAGCGAAGCTTGTACCGGCTTCGGCACCCCGGAAAGCCAGATGCGACATCAGAGGAGCAGGATCGACTTGGCTATTGCCGTATTCAGCGGAAGGGCCACGCGACGAATTGATCCACATGTTCCCGTTCGGATCATTTCCAGCGATGCTCACAACGTTGTTGGCGGTGGCGGGAACTCGGACAGTTCCATCGGCGTCACCTTGGATGAAAGCCGTTTCCGGGTCTTGTTCACATAAGACGATCCACGCATTGACGGTAGCGTCCGCGGTACTTTCCAGCGCGAACTCGACCTCTAAAGTCGGCAACTGCGTAGTCAAGCGGCTCAACGAGAATGCGACACAACTAAGGTCGTTGCGGCACTTCGAATGAAAAAGTGCCTGCGCCGTAAACATTGACGGGAAACCCAGGTGACCAGAACTCAAAGTCTGATGGGTCTTGCCCGAGCGGAGCCGCGTTGCTCCTACTTGGCGTCTCCCTCCCGTATTCCTTCGTTCAAAAAGATCGACCTCGATTACGAGGTTGGAATTTGCCGGTTCGTACCACCAGAACTCCACGAGCAGGTCAACGCACCGAGGGCCAGTGCGAAGTTTGAGGTATTCGCGCGATCCTCCCACCAGTTCTCGCTTTGCCGCGAGTCCAGTCCCGCCATCGTTTCCGGCCGAAACGACAACAAAGCGCTCTCCACGGCGTGCAAGTTTTGTTGAGATGTACTCCTCCAATGGCGAATCGCCATTGTGAGGACCGACATGCGTGCCTAGCGAAATGTTGATGGCAGCTGGCTTGTTGTCGGCGTTTAGTTGGGGCTCCAACGCCTTCACCGCATCTAGCAATTCCACAGTAGTTGCCTGGTCGAAGCAGCTTGTCCCGGATGTGATCGCCTGAGCGGGCGGGCGGACGAGTGCGCAACTGACGGTGGTATCAGAAAGGAGTGGCCCGATTCGTTCGAGGAGGGTTACTAGAACCTTCTTGGCATGATCCGAAAGCTCAATGTTGCCCGTAACGGCGTGGCGCAGATTTCCGCTGTAGTCATTCGGATCGTGCTGTGCGCTCTCGCCCAAGTCGATGATCGCAGCCCCGCAGCGCGCCGAAGAAGCATCGGTCGCTTGCTTCAACAAGTCGTCGATGTCCGTATCTAATGTTCCTGTGCCCGTTCCAGCGTGGAGCGGTGTGCCCAGATCCAGGTAAATCTTCTCGGGCGGAATATTTGCAAAGTCTCCAAGACTATTGAGCAAAACAGGAATGGGAACGCGGCCCCAAAAGAATAGGGAGTTTTCGGTACTGTCGAATGTGATGTACTCCGTCAACCTTCCCAGTTCCGCGTTGGGAGCTGCCTGCCCGACGATCGGAAGCCGGAGATGATCGAAAAGCAGTCTTCCGAAGTCCGCCATGGAATTCAGTCTTTTATAAAACAGACGAAGCCATTCCAGGTCTCCTTCAAACGTCCATGGCCGAGAGAGCCGGTAATAGACCTCGAAGGGTTGATGCAGGAATGAGGCTCCTCCATATTTGTGAGCCTTGCTGATTTCGGAATGAAGAACGCCTTGCAGAAGGCTTTGGTACATCGTCGCTGCTAGGCTCGGGCTGATCACGATTACCCTCCGGTTTCGGACTTCACACCAACTACGAAATTGATTGATTTAAACATCAGCTTGCCAGAGACAGGTTCGTCGAAGATGAAGCCCAAGTCCCGCAATTTTGCCAAGCTCAACACGAACCAATCTTCGTCGCCTATCGCCTCCTTCGCTTCGCTGAGGCGTCCTTTGCTCATGCCCAGGTGCCAAGCGTATTCGTGCGACTTCGGATCATTCAGGAAGTCCTTCACCTTTGCTTCCAAAGCGTTTGGCTTAATGCCTGCGGGTATGTGCTCGGAAAGCACAACCGCGGTGACGTACTGGATCGCGCTCATCCTTTGAACGAGAGACTCGAATACGGACATTAGAGCCGCACCAGCCTCAGCGCCACACTCCACCCAAGACCAAATTTCGAAGGGACTATGGAACGCCTTGCCGAACGAAACCACAGCCTTTGCCGTTTCGAGGGCAGCCTTCATGGCATGTCCAAGGTGAAACCGGAAGTTTACGCCTTCGAACAGCGCCTGTGGCGTGGTGTTGCTCACCGAAATGGTCTGATCTTGTGCCTCACGCCAAAGGGACGCCAGCCGTTCTTTTTGATCAGAGTTGATCGAGATGTCGTCGCCCATGTCGCCGGTTTGCATTGCAAATTCCTCAACGAATAAATTGGATTTAACGGATGGACGGGGGAAAACCACGCGCCAATTCTAACATCCGTATTTTTCGCTATTTCGGCAGAAGAGATGCCTCCGCCGAACCTCGATACAGGTCGGCGTTCCTCCATAGGAGTCGCCAGACGTCGTCATTCCGATTAATGAGGGCGTTGACCAACACTAGCGGCCGTAAGAACAACTGGCGTCAGCGCCTGCTAAGCTGATCCCTGTCAGCATTCAGAACCAGGAGAGGTGAGGCTTCGCGAGTGTCGAGCGTCCGAAAAGCCTATCTACCTCTGTGGCTCCATCTTCAGCTGCCTGACATGAGGTTCCGAAACGGTGTCTCGATCCGATCGCTTTCGGAAGCTGAGAAACCGGATGTAGGCAGTTGGGGTCAGTTCATGAGCCCCAATGAGATAGCGAGAGTTTCTCAGTTCAGCCGATGGATGTGTTTGGACTTCGAGGTCGAGCACCCTCACCAAGGCGGCGGTACACCGATCGAGGCGAAGGCGAGCAGGACGCTGGCGAATACGATGCTGGCGCTGCAAGTAGTGGCACCTGTAGGCTGCTACATATTCGACATCTTCATCCAGTCCGGCGATACGTCGCTCAACCTCTACCAGATTGATCACAACCAGGTCCTGACATCGGCGGGCTGCGCCCGAATGAGCGGCGCAGGCGCGCTCAGCCCTGGGGAAATAGAGAAGGTCGTGGACGGTGTCCTTGCGCTTATAGAGACCGAACAGCCGCGCTTGAATACCCCGCTCGGGCTCCTCCTAAACGGTATGTCAGGCGGAGACATATACGTGAAAACATTGCTGTGGGTGGCCGCGATGGACTCTATCTTGATGGCGGAAAAAGCGAAGGTCTTCAAGCAACGGCTCTGCAAGATTCTCGGCCCAGAGACTGAAGTGTTCCCTGGGCTGGAAGCTCAAGGAGTACCTCCCTACAGCGTGGACGATTTAGCATCCGACATCTACATCCTTCGAAATCAGATCGCTCACGGCGGGGTCATTCTTTCAAGATTTCTTGAGCTGCCACCGGTCAGTTCCGCGCGCAATATTAATGCTTCCTGTCCCGGTCTATTGACTTACGCGAATGTTCTACATGAAGCATCCATCATGCTGCTATGTCGCCTGCTACGACACATCATCCTGCAGGACATGCTCCCAGTCTTCACCGATCTGAAACAATGGGAGCGCCTTCTGAAGGTCAAATAGGATGTCGGTAGAGAAGACAGGCCCATGATCCCGAAACCACTGAATACCGTCACCGAAGAAGACCTGGTCTCCCTGGTCACTAATGGCGTCGCCGAGGGGCGCACAATCGACTACAAGCGCGATCTGCCAGGCAACGGCGATGGCGATAAAAAGGAGCTTCTGGCCGACGTCTCCTCGTTCGCGAACACTGGCGGCGGCGACCTGGTGTTCGGTATGGACGAGGCCGGCGGCCTGCCGACACTGATCACGGGAACAGGCGCCGCGGACCTGGATCTCGAGGTGCGACGCCTCGACAGCATCATCGCTGCGGGCCTGAGCCCCAGAATCCGCCACTCCATAAGGTCGGTGACGACAGCGGCGGGGCCGAGCGTCTTGATCATCAGGGTTGAGCGCAGCTGGGCCGGCCCGCACCGGGTCATCTATGGCAGCCATGACAAGTTCTATGGCCGGAACTCCGGCGGCAAATATCCGCTAGATGTTAACGAATTGCGCGCCGCTTTCACGCTTTCAAACACTGCTACCGAGAAGATACGCGCCTTCCGAACGGACCGAATCATAGCGCTCACGAACGCGGAGACGCCGATCCCGTTCATGGGTTCGCCGAAGGTCATCATCCATTTCATTCCATTGGAGGCGTTCGCGGGCGGCCCCACCTATGATGTGCGGCCGATCTATGACAACCCTCAACTGATTGCCCCCATGGGAACCACAGTGTGGGGCCATCGCCTCAACCTGGATGGCGTCGTCGCTTTCGGAAACCGACAGCCATGCGAGACCTATACGCAGCTATTTAGAAATGGTGTTCTGGAGGTCGTCCAGGGCAGGATATTGGCAAGCCAACATGAAGGGCGTCTCGTGATCCCGAGCGTGGCGTTCGAGGAATACATCGTGCGGTATCTACCGCAATGTTTCCGGCTATTGGAGACCATCGGAGCAGGGCTGCCCATCGTTGTAGCGATGACGCTGACCAACACGAAGGATCTCTGGATGGGTGTCGACACGTTCCTCCGAGACGAGGCTGGCTATCCGATCGACGCCGAAACAATCATCCTTCCCGAAACAATCGTGGAAACCTTTGCGACGCCTGCGCAACTAATCCTGAAGCCGATGTTCGATCTGATCTGGAACGCATGCGGCTTCCCAGCATCACAGAACTTCGATGCGGACGGTAACTGGGTCACGCGTCGGCGGTGACGGGCCGATCACAATTTCGATTCTTCGACTGCCCAGTTGAGCGGAGGAAGTCGGCACCTTAGCAGAATTTGGGTTGCTGTTCAATGAAGAAGCTTCGAGTGACGTAGAATCGTTTCGCTGCGCCGCAGGCAATCTTCTATGAATAAAGCCTCACTGATTTCCATCCGAAATCTCGATCTCGCCTGGGCGCGCATAACCACGGCGACGAATATGCAGCACAAGCGGATGTTCCGGCACCTGTACCAGGCTTACGAGCCGGGTCGGAAGCCGAACCTTGGGTTGTTACATGAGAAGTTGCATGGCGCATGGAAACCGACGAGTCCCATTCGGCTCTATATGCCGAAGGCTTCAAAGCTTCTCCGCCCGCTTTCCCTCCTCTCCCTGGACGACCAGATCGTCCTTCAAGCGATTGCCAATGAGGTCGCCGAGCAGATGGCAGCGCGGCGTACCGCTGTCGAACGAAATGTCGTCTTCAGTAACTGCCTGAACCCTGATCCGAGGTCGATCTTCTTCCTTCAGGACTGGCGCCGCACCTATGGCGGGTTCTCGACGCGCCTCGGTCGTCACCTCATGGCCGGGAACCACTGGATCGCACATTTTGACTTGGCTGCGTTCTATGAGACTATCTCTCACCGTGCGCTGCAAAGCATCGTGGCTCCATCTGGTGGGAGCAGCGAAGTTTGGAAACTCATCCGGGACTGGCTGTGCGTTTGGACCTCTGGCGCCGGCGGCATCCCCGTGGATCATGGCATCCCGCAAGGGCCAGTGGCTTCGGACTTCCTCGCGGAGGTATTTCTTCTTCCACTCGACGAAGCGATGGTGAAGGCTGGAATCCCGTATATCCGCTACGTCGACGACATCCGCGTTCTAGCTCGCACCGAGGAGCAAGTTCGCAAGGCCGCAATCATTCTCGAGATGGAGTGCCGGCGCTGGAGCCTTATACCGCAGAGTTCGAAGTTTAGTGTGATGTACGCGGCGACGCTTGCAGATGCGCTAGGCACGCTTCCCAGCATCGCCGAATCAACGGGCAAGACGGACGACGAGGCCGAGCTTGACGATGATTCGGCGGTCGCAGTGTTCAACGACGCGGTTGGGGGCCGGCCGCTGCGAGTGAAGGACAAGAGCCGTCTTCGTTTCGTCCTCTACCGAGCGGGTGCATCACGGAAAATACTCGCCACGACCTTGAAACTTCTTCCTTCGCACCCAGAGCATATCGATGCCTTCGCGGCGTATTTCCAGAACTATTCCAGGTCGCGGCCGATCATGACCAAGGTTCAAGCGATGCTGACCCAAGGAGTTCTGTACGACTATGTCGAAGGCGAACTCTGGCTCTTGGCTGCTCGCTTGGGGAAGCCCAGCGATCTTACAGCGTTGCTGCCGATCGCCCGTCGGCGCGCCAGAACCGGACACCTCTCGTTTCCCATCCAGCGTGCACTTCTTGCTTTCTTCCTGACGTGCAGGAATGCTGGCGTCGTTCCCGCGACCCGCGTCCTCAACAAGCTTCGTACCAGTACCGCATATGTTCAGTCGCTCGTTATACCGCACCTCGCGGATGACGACTACGAGCGCGGCGGTGTGGTCGCTGACCTTATTGAACAGCACGCACCGGCTGCGGGGATGGTGCTGGCTGAAGAGTTAGTGCAGCGCGATATTTCTACGCAGAATTTGAGGTTACGAGTTAATCGGATCCCACCCGAGACCAAGAACGTCTTCAAGGGACTGGGTTTGATCGGCGCCACTCGCAATACGAGATTTGACCAGATTGGCGACGTGATCCGCACAAGATTCGGGCTGCGCTATTGGCGAGGCTGGAAGCCACTTCTCGATGCGAATTTTCAGCACGCGCTCAACCTGCTCCTGAACGCCGACAGCAAGTTCTATTCGGATAGGTCCGGCTGGCTCGCATCCCAGAACTCGTTCAACGATGCCGTCTTTCGCGCCTTCCAGAAGTATCTGGCGGACAACAACCTGGCTGGTGCCATGCCGTTGGTGGATGGGAGCGGGCAAAAACTCAGGACGTTCGGTCAGCTCCTGGACGCTAACGCCGCCTTCGCGCGCGAGTTTACCGCGATCGCGACGGCGCTCAGAGCTGCAAACGATCGCCGTAATCGTATTCCTGACAGCCATCCATTCGAAACCAAGGGTGGCAAGCAGACGAAGCACCTTCAATCGCGGGAGCGGAACGCATTGAAGGCACAGTTGGCAACTGCGTACAACGGCATCATGGATTTTCTCGATGCGCAGCCATAATGCGGCCCGAGGTTCGGTAGACCTCTGATTACGGCGTGACTTTGTGGATGCCGCTGTTGCAGCGTCCTCTGTCCGGCCGTTTCTCCAACTCATAATTGTTCTTGCTGTACTGCAATGGTTTCTGGAGAAGAGAGGCATACAGGTCTCCTTCATTCAACTGGGATAGGGCTGGGACGCCCTCCTATTAGTTGCACTGATCGTAATCTTCATGTTCTGCTTGGTTTCCCTATCTGGCATGGAGGATAGAGGGATCAAGGAAGCCCCGCTGGTCGTGATTGCCTTCTACTTCGGCTCCGCGAAAAAGAAGTGATCCACAATTCAGCACCCTTCTGCACCCATAGCGATTGAACTGCGAGTGCCTTGATCATTCGTTTCTGTGGGTTGCGAAATGGCCTGTTACAGACCTCTGCCGAACCCCGGCAGAGGTCGTAGACAGGCACTTCCTGCTCCGATTTCGATTGACGAGAACAGGCCAAGTCGCTCCTTGAGCAGTTTGAAGCAACCCTAGGAATAGATCGTTATTGTTCACGTGACTCCGACTGCTTGGTCCATCCTTCCAAAGCCTTTCTGGCCTCTTCGACGGCCTCGGGCTCCTCGTACATGAAGATTCGCCATTCCTCTTCATGTCTGGCAAAGACCAGTCCGCACTGGGCCATCATCTCGCAGATCAGATCGTAGATAGGCGCAAACACTTCGATGGAGTCCCAAGCAAATTCCCGTAGCCAGAGTTCATGCAGGATACGTTCAAGCCGGGTCATTAGGTCTTTGACGGACGGTTTCTTTCGGAAGATCTCCTCGAGGTGCGGCGTGCGATCCTTTAGATTCCGTTCTATTCCGTGGACGTGGCCGAGCAGGTAACCGGCGCAGATAAAAACATCACCGAAGATTTGCTGAAGTTCGCGAAACACATCGCCGGCGCCGCGCCCTTCGCGATGTGCCTTGATCTGTTCCAATGCCGCTGCAGAGCTGTCTTCGATTGCTCGGCAGAGAATCCCTTCAAACTCCTCCACCGCTTCCGGGCGAAACATCGCCGAGGACCGGCACGCAGCATATTCGCTCCAGACATCCATCGCCTTCAAGAAGGTCTGGCGCGAACGGTTGCCGCACTCCAGCGGCTTTCCATAGCTGTCGGGAAACATCCGGTAGAGATGGCTCTCGTGTTCCACATGCGCGGCTTCGTGGGCGATGCAGCCCAGCGCCAACCGCTGCATCGCCGGCTCCGGAGAAAGCGTCGATAACGCCAGGCCACGGCGTAACACGATGTGGAAACGCAGGTCTCCCTCGCGGCGTACAGCAGCCGTCCGTGCCATCTCCATGACCTCCGGTTGGGGGTTCATTTCTAACGGCACCTGGCCTTGGGGAAGGTCTTGCAGGGCGCACGCAGCCGCACGGCAGTCCGACGTGACTGTCACGCCGTCCAACGCCTGCAGCTCGATCCCGGAAAACGTGACGACGTAGAGTATTTCTTCGATAGCGACGGCCAGTGCGTCTTGTACCTTGGGTTCTTCAAAGCAGGAGAGATCGAGACTGCATCGGTCAGGCAGCGGCAACCGCCCTCCACCTTTCGGCGCGAAGGTCAGTTCGCGAATGGCGCTCATCGCGGACACCCCGTCGTTCTCGCACATGGAATTGTCGTACATACAAAGCCGTGCCTCCATCGCCTATCTAAGGGCAACACAAATACGCGTTCCCTGGAGACCAGCACGAACCATTTGCGGGAAACAATATGCGGGATCAGCATAACTCCTCAATCGGATGGGGAGGCGAAAACGTCTGCGGTGCGCCCCCGCAAACAGCCCTATAACCCGAGGTCGGGGAGTTCGAAAGCCGATAGACAGGCTCCTGTGGCCTTTAGCTTTAGGGGCCTGGACATACGCCACAGGCTCCCCGACGCCAAAAGGTCTAGGGAGTTGCTCAGAGCGCCCGGCGGCGCTCTTTGTCTATCGGGGTTTCGACACCCCAGGACGGTGCGTACCCGTCCCACCTCCATCATCGGTCATACCCAATGCCTATGGCAATCCGCCATCCACGGGAGGGGTTTCCTCCCGCGCTGCGACTGCTGCGCATTCTCCGCTTCCCACCACAGCGGCCTGTTCCTGCCGCAACGCGACCCTATGATTCATGTGCGCTGACGCGCACGGATAGGGAAACCAAACCTTGCTGAGGTGAGCGAAGCGGGACAGTGTTTACGTTTTAGACCGGGGGAGATGGTTTACAAGCCCCTTGCGGAGGAAGTG
>NZ_LAIJ01000010.1 GCF_001449115.1 Occallatibacter gabretensis
CAAAGGATTGTTCATCCCTCCATCTCAACCGCTATCACCCTCCACTCATATAGCAATTAAGATGCGTCGGCCCTGCGCGCAGGTGTGAATTTTGCTCACGCTCTGTAACTTCCTGTACGCTTTACCCGTCTTTGATGACACGGGCATCCCACAGGACAGAATTTCAGGATGCCACACTGAAACTCAGATCGGAGAACCGCAGTATGTTGAGAAAACTTGCTTTTGCGCTCTTGTTTGTCGCGCTTGGCACCGTAACCGCTTTTGCCGCCGACATTACCGGCAAATGGACCGCCACGGTGGAAACGCCCCGCGGAACCCAGACCCTCAGCTTCGATTTCCACGTGGACGGAGCTGCGCTGACCGGCAAGATCACTTCGCCGCGTGGCGACTCCGACATTAGCGACGGCAAGATCGACGGCGACACGGTTACCTTCAATCAGAAAGTGAACTTTAATGGCAACGATATGACGATCGCCTACAAGGGAGCCATCAGTGGCGACTCCATCAAGTTCACACGCACGGTTGGTGACCGTCCGCCTGCCGAGTTTACGGCTACACGCGCCAAGTAACGCAATTTCCGAGCAGGCATTCTCCCGGCTTTTAGTAATCTGGTATTCAAATTTGGTGGGCCGGGAGGATGCTGCTTGATAGTTTGCGCTTGCAGATTGCTGGGAGTTGTTTTTGCAGCGTTCATATTGAGCCTACCCCTGTGCGCGCAGGGACCGGTATTTGACGCCACACACCTGCGTGAACCGAGTCTGCTTCATGCGCAGTGGCTTGTTCACGCTGGCGACGACCCCGCTTACGCCGATCCCGGCTTTGACGATTCGCACTGGATACCTTTCGATCCCAGCACATCCATTCAAAATATCTATGGCAGCAGCAAACCGGAGGTTGTCTGGTACCGGTTGCGCGTCAAGGTGGTTCCTGCGCAGAGCGATCTGGGATTGAGTGAAGTCGGTCTCTGCAACGCTTTTGAGATTTATGCCAATGGAGAGCGCGTCCTTGCCGTCGGCAGCGTGAAGCCATTCGTGCCGTACACGTATGCCGCTCGCGTAGTGGCTCCGGTTCCGAACCGTCTGCTCACTTCCGGTTCCGTGGTCATAGCTCTACGCGCTCACTTTACGCCGGCGGATTGGAAGGGCACCAATCCCGGTTATGACATCAGCAATCTCAGCATTGGGCAGTTCACAACCCTTCAGAATGAGAAATCGCTCAGCATCCTTGGAGCCAAGACCATCAACTGGCTCGACGATCTGCTGGAAATGGGATTGGGAATTATTGCGCTTGTGCTCTTTATCTCGCAACGCAACCAAAAGGAATATCTCTGGATTTTTGCCGCAGGCGTATTGACACTGCTCGATTTCATTGAGCCGGCCTTTTCTGCCCTCTATCCTATTCCGCAGGCGTGGGTGTATCCGGGGCTTTTGCTGCGGTTTGCCATGCCGCTCATATGGGGATCTCTCTATCTTAGTTTTATACGTCAGCGCGCCGGGTGGCGGTGGCTCGCCTTTCTCACCCTCGCTGGTGTCTCGAACGCGATCATTGCATTGGCACAGACCGGGCTTTTTGCCTGGCCGCAGTGGTTGACTGTGATGTTGAATCTCCCGGTGATTATCCTCTTTGCTGTTGTGATTCCGGTCCTGCTGGCTGTCCACTGGCGCCGGGGCAATCGTGAAGCGGGTATTCTGCTGATTCCGGCCGTCTTTTTCAGCCTGTATATCTACGCAGAGATAGGCTTCGGCATTCTCTTCCAGTTTGGCGCATGGCGGCAGACAGCATTGAGCGGTCTTAACTTGATCGATCGCATTACTGCAGGGCCTTTTACTTTTTCGCTTAACGATATTTCGAACACGGGTTCCGTGCTCGCACTGGCCATCATTATCCTGCTGCGCTCTTCACGCATGAGCCGGCGGCAGGCCCAGCTTGAATCGGAGCTGGAGGCCGCGCAGCAGGTGCAGCAGGTTCTTGTGCCGGAGAAAACAGCTTCGGTCCCCGGCTTCGCCGTCGAAGCGGTTTATCTGCCCGCGCAGCAGGTGGGCGGAGACTTCTTCCAGGTGCTTCCGGTTGCTGGTGGAGGATTGCTTGTCGTAGTGGGCGATGTGGCGGGCAAAGGCCTGCCGGCTGCCATGCTTGTCTCGGCGCTGGTGGGCTCCATCCGCACAGCGGCAGACGATACACATGCGCCGGAGCTGCTGCTGCATCGGCTGAATGAACGCCTGGTAGGCAGAACGCAGGGAAGTTTTGCGACGGCGCTTGCAGCCTACATTGCGCCAAACGGTGCAATGACGATTGCGAATGCAGGTCATCTTTCGCCATATCTCGACGGCAGGGAAGTGGAGCTGCCCGGCGCGCTGCCACTCGGCATTGCATCGCCGATCCATTACGAAACGATTATGCTGCAACTGCATCCTGGCAGCCGTCTTACCTTTTACTCAGACGGCGTAATCGAGGCGCAGAATCCGAAGGGTGAACTCTTCGGATTCGATCGTAGCCGGGAGATTTCGATGCAGCAGGCAAGCGAGATTGCGGAGACGGCGCGGCGCTTTGGCCAGGAGGATGACATTACCGTGGTGACAATTGTGCGCGACCACCTGGTAGCCTCGGCTGCCTGATGAGCCAGGTAACGCAATCCCCGAGCAGGCATTCTCCCGGCTTCGAGTAATCTGGTATTCAGCTTTGCGAGGTCGGGAGGATGCGGCTTGAGAGTTCGTGCCTGGAGGTTGCTCGCCGTTGTTTTTGCAGCGCTCGCGATGAGCCTGCCCCTGTACGCGCAGTCGACCGAGTTAAATCTCTTTGACGCTACCCATCTGCATGCTCCCAGCCATCTGAAAGCTCAGTGGCTTGTTCACGCTGGTGATGATCCTGCCTATGCGCAGCCGGGTTTCGACGATTCCAACTGGACTCCATTCGATCCCAGCACCGCGCTGACAAAGCTCTATGGCAAGGAGCGCCCCCGAGTCGTCTGGTATCGCCTTCGCGTTAAGTTCGATCCCGAGAACAAGGACCTTACGCTGGATGAACTCGGCATCTGCCGCGCCTTTGAGATTTATGCCAACGGCCAGCGGCTCATTACCGTCGGGAGCATCTCGCCCTACCGGCCCTCTACCTATGAAGCGCACGTTCGCGCGCGCATTCCTCAACAATTTATGGCTTCAGGTTTACTCGTTATCGCCATGCGGGTGCATCTGGATCCGGTGGAGTGGAGAAGCGGTTTCTATCCCGGCTATTACGTCACTAATCTGACCCTGGGATCGGAGTCGTCGCTCTACAGCAGCGATTGGCTCTATGTGATTGGCACCAACTGGCTGCAATGGCTCAACAGTTCGCTCTATCTTGCGCTGGGCATCGTCGCGCTGGTCCTGTATTCCGCGCAGCGCTCGCAGAGGGAGTATTTCTGGATTGCCGTGATTGCGGCGCTGCAGGTTGTAGAAGCTCCGCTGCTGATCCTGCCACCCATCGTCAATATTCCCTTGTACTGGCTCATCTGTCTCTCTGTGCCGCGGCTGTTTTCGCCGTGGCTCTGGGCTTCGCTGTATTTCTCCTTTATCGGCCACAAGATTGGCTGGCGCTGGCGCAGCTACTTCGTTATTGCCGGACTCATGAACGGGCTGGGCGGTTTGACGAATATCTTCGCTCCCGCCTTAACCGGAATCCAGCTCTACACAAATCTTCCGTTCATCATCCTGCTTGCAGGCATCATTCCTGTCATGCTGGCTCATCGTTGGCGCAAGGGAAGCCGCGAAGCCGGCATTCTGCTTATTCCGGCGGTTCTGTTCAGCTTGTATGTCTACGGTCTCATCATCGCCGGAACGATGTTTCAGTTTCAGGCTACAAAGGACGCAGGCACCCGGTTCATTGCGGCTCTCAATGGCCTTCCGGTGGGCCCAATTAGTATCAACATCGGCACGGCGTGTGACACGCTCTCCGTCATTGCACTGGCAATCATCATTCTTTTGCGCTCCTCGCGCATGAGCCTGCGGCAGGCCCAGATTGAGGCAGAGCTTGAGGCTGCGCAAGAGGTGCAGCAGGTTCTTGTTCCGGAAAAAACGGCCATTGTCCCCGGCTTTGCCGTCGAAGCGGTTTATCTGCCCGCGCAGCAGGTGGGTGGAGACTTCTTTCAGGTGCTTCCTGTCGCCGGCGGAGGATTGCTTGTGGTGGTGGGGGATGTCGCAGGCAAAGGCTTGCCTGCAGCCATGCTCGTCTCCGCCCTGGTGGGCTCTATCCGCACAGCAGCGGACGATACGCATGCGCCGGAAGCACTGCTGTACAGGCTGAATGAGCGTATGGTGGGGCGATCCAAGACGGACACTGCAGGCGGTTTCGCGACCGCGCTCGCGGCATATATTTCCGCCAGCGGGGCAGTGACCATCGCGAATGCGGGTCATCTTTCGCCATATCTCGACGGCAGGGAAGTGGAGCTGCCCGGCGCACTTCCTCTCGGCATTGCATCGCCGGTGCACTACGAAACGCTTACGCTGCAACTGCCTCCCGGCAGCCGGCTGACCTTTTACACAGACGGCGTAATCGAGGCGCAGAATTCAAAAGGCGAACTCTTCGGATTCGATCGCAGCCGGGAGATTTCGATGCAGCAGGCAAGCGAGATTGCGGAGACGGCGCGGCGGTTCGGTCAGCAGGACGACATCACCGTGGTGACGATTGAGCGCGAGTACGCGATAGCCTCGGCTGCTTAGAAATTTAAGACTGGATTGTCACCCAGTTGCTCGTCTTCGCCGACTGGAAGATAGCTTCAATCACCTTCATATTGGCAATCGCATCTTCCAGCGGCACCGGCACTTCTGTGTCCTCCAGAATGGCGCGCGAAAAAGCATCTCCCTGCATGGTGTACTGATCGGCTACCGGAAATTCTTCGGTAACGATTCCGCTGCCGAAGAGCTCGCCGGTCTCATCGATGAAGATGCGTGTCGGTCGATCTATTGGAGCATTGAAGGGAATCTCCATTTCGATGCGGCCCTTTGTGCCGAAGAACTGCACGCGCTGATATGGAACAAGCTGGGTGCTTGAGGTAAAAATCGCCTGCCCGTCGGTGAAGTCCAGCATCGCGGAGGTCAGCCGATCCGTGCCGAAGGCTGGATCGCGGTCGATGAGCCCCACCACGCGCCGCGGCAGCTCCCCAAAACCAACGCGCGCCGCCTGAATGCAGTAGCAGCCAATGTCGTAAAGTGCCCCACCGCCGGACTCTACCTGATTGCGAATATTTGTGGCATCTGCGTTGAAGTAACTGAAATGCGCGTTCACGGCACGCAGAGTCCCAATACCTCCATCGCGAATGAGTTCCGCCACGCGCAGCCACTGCGTATAGCTGCGGATCATGAAGGCCTCGCCGATTTTCACGCGGGTGCGCGCGCGAATGGCGAGCAGCGATTCAGCCTCCGCGACGGTCAGGCTCAAAGGCTTTTCGCAGAGCACATGCTTGCCTGCCTCGGCAGCCTTCGCAGTCCATGGCACATGCAACTGGTTCGGGAGCGGATTATAGATTGCATCAATCTCGGGGTCAGCCAGCAGCTCTTCATAACTGCCATAGGCCTTGGGAATCCCAAGCTCGCTTGCGGCCTCGCGGGCTGTCGCCGCATCCCGCGAGGCGATGGCCGTAACCTCGCAGAGCTCGCCGGCCTGCATGCCCGGAATGACTTTTTTGACGCCGATTCTGGCAGTGCTGAGCACGCCCCAACGAATTTTCTTTGTCATGGGGAGGATGATATTGCAAAGAGGGAAGGTGACGTAAAACGAGGAATAAGGTTTACATAAAAATTACTGATTTGCGTATTTTCTGAGTGAATTTTTCCATCAAATTCAAGATTTACGTTCATCAGGGATTCTCGTTTCTCGCTTAAGCCGATGAAAATAAAAGCATTTTGATGACATCAAAGATTTGGACCTAGGATTGCTTATGAAATATTTAGAATTTTCTTACGTCTTCCTGTTCTAAGCGCCATGCTTCATCCTGTTGGTCACCCACTCCAAGAGGCCTGGCCGCGCTGTCTCTGCATACAAGTTGTTGTGTCTGTTCCTGGGCCGCGTTCCTCCAACCCGGACCAAACTGTATCGATTCACGTACGGAAAGGATCGAGAAGACAAGATGACAAGATTCATTGCTTCCAGATTGCTCCTGCTAGCTGTATTCGTCACCGCTCCGGTTTCCCTATTTGCTCAGGCAACAGCAACCGGCACCGTCGTCGGCACCATAACGGATTCTTCGCAGGCTGTAGTGGCCGGCGCGGAAGTGTCGATCACCCAAATGGCAACAGGTTCTGTTCGCACGTCAGTGACAAACTCGACGGGCAGTTATCGGTTTGATCTCCTGCAGGCCGGAAACTACGTACTCTCGGTCAAGAGATCTGGATTCGCCACGGAGACCCAGAAGATTGAATTGCTGGTAGGAACCACGGAGACCTCTAACTTCAGTCTGAAGCCGGGCGCTGCCTCGGAAACAGTCGAAGTGCAGGCTTCAAACCCCATTGTCGATATCGAGAAGACGAACGTGGGCACATCGATTACTCCCAGCGAAGTGCTGAACATGCCAATGGTCGGCCAGGACGTGGCCAATCTGGCATACCTTGCGCCGGGCGTGAAGGTTGCTGACTCCTACGATCCGACCAAGAATCGTTATGCGATTCTTTCGGTGAATGGCGATGGCGGACGCAATGTAAACGTCACGATCAACGGTGTGGACAACAAGGACAACACCGTGGGCGGCCCCGTGATGCAGATGCCGCTGGAAGGCGTGCAGGAGTATTACATCAGCACGCAGCGCTTTTCCGCGGAGAACGGCCGCTCCGAGGGCGCGTCAATCAATATCATCACAAAGCGAGGAACCAACAAATTTCACGGTTCGTTCGTCAGCTATTTCCGCGATGCTGCCTTAAATACGGACGAGAAAGAAGCGGATGGAACCGGTGGCCAGGTGGACGGGCATCCGGACTACAGCCGGCAGAAGTTTGGCGGTTCCATTGGTGGTCCGTTCCTGAAGGACAAGGCCTTTGGCTTCTTCGCCTTCGAGCGGGAACGCGAGCACCAGGGGCTGCCTGAAGAGATTGACTCCTACAACCAGCTTGTAGCTGCCAAGAATGCGGGTCTTGCTGCAGAACCTTCTTTGTCCATTCCGCGTCCTTTCTATGAGAACCGTTACGGCGGCCGCGCCGACTATACCTTTACGCCCACAGAGAGCGCGTACGTGAGCTTCTGGGCCCAGGCTAACAACAGCGAGAACGACCAGTCGGACGGAACCGGCGACCTGACCAATGGAAACTTTACGATCAATCACCTGCAGATCGGCAACCTGACGCTGAACTCGGTCCTCTCGAATACCACGGTAAACACCTTCACGCTGGGCTGGCAGTATTGGAATAACCTCATCGCCAGCGATATCAGCGCACCGCTCGTGACGTTCCCTGGGGCATCCTTTGGCACCAACACCAACGTTCCGCAGCAGTCTTTCCAGCGCAAGTGGCAGTTCAAGGATGACTTCTCAAAGACCATCGGCAAGCACGCGCTGACGGCCGGCGTGGACTTTATCAACAACCCGGTTGAGGGGGGCTTCTTTGAGTTCAGCTCTACGCTGGAGATCGACTTTGGCGCCAAGGCCACACAGATTGCAACAGATACCGAGGACTACCCGCAGGGCTTTGCCACACCGGGCGCTGTGGTCGGCATGGCATATGCCAACGGTGACCCCACCTTCCTTGTTGCCACCAAGCAGATCGGCCTGTATGCGCAGGACGACTGGAAAGTAAATCGCCGGCTGACATTGAACCTTGGGCTTCGCTGGGACAAGGACATCAATATGATCGGCGGCTCAAAAATTAAGCAAAGCCGCACGTATCTTGAGTTGGTCGCGCTGAACAGCCCGTGGTCGAATCCTTACGTATCGTCCATCGCCAAGGATGACAACCTTGACTTCAGCCCGCGCGTGGGTTTTGCATACGATCTGACCGGCAAGGGCAATCATGTGCTGCGTGGCGGCTACGGCCTGTATTACGGCAATGTCTTCCAGAACATTCCATTGTTTATGGAGCAGATGGCGAATGCAACCGTCTTCCAGACTGTGCTCAGCCTCTCAAGTCCCAGCGATTCTGTTCCCGGCACAGGCGAGACACTGGGCCAGTGGCGCTATGGGGTCGATCCCATGCCGACAATTCCGCCGCCTTCGACAGAACTTGCATCGGGTAGCGTGGGCCGCCTGATGGATCCGCACTACCGCAATCCCATCACGGAGGAGTTCAATATCGGCTATACCTGGGCCATCAACTCCAGTGCGGCCGTCGAGGCAGAATACGTTCATGTGCTCGGCATTCACGGAAACAGGACCGTGAATATCGATCAGAAGATTCCGGTCGATGGCGTATGCTGCACTCGTCCGCTGGACCCGGCCTTTGCGGGATCGGATCAGCCGGAGCTGGCAAGCGTTCGCAATGAGGAGGCTGTAGGGCGCGAACACTACGACGGGATCAACTTCACCTTCAAAGACCGCATAGAAAAGCGCTTCACTGCTGGCGCCAACTATACCCTGTCGTGGGCGAATGGTTATGACACCGGCGGCAGCTCCTTCCGCAACTATGCGCGTAACAGTTATGCCCTGTTTGCCCCCTATGAGTGGGGCCCTTCACCAAACGACGAGCGGAGTCACGTCACGGTCTACGGCCTTGTGAATCTGCCCAAAGGCTTTGAGCTGTCTCCGATTCTGCAATACGGGTCAGCGCGTCCGTGGCAGCCCACGGCGCCGTCCAACACCCTCAACACGGGCGGCGGCACCACCAACGCCGTGGTTGTGCCAAAGAGTTCTCCAACCGCATACTTCACCTATGCGAACGATATTGCGTCCGCACAGGATTGCTACTACGGTCTCAGCGGCTCATCCAGCTGCACGATCGCAAAGTACGACCTGCTGCGCGGAGATCCCATCTTTGAGTTGGATATGCGTCTTGCCAAAAGCTTCAAGTTTGGCGACAGGGTCAACCTGCAGCTGATAGCTGAAGCTTATAACCTGACCAATCGCGCTAACTACGGCAACAATATCGAGGCGAGCATCTCCGATCAGGCGGATTTCGGCAAGCCGGCGGGCTTCTTTGCGCCGAGCGCCACCACGATCCCACGTTCTGTGTGGGGCCAGTTTGGATTTCGCCTCAGCTTTTGAATCCGCGCCCTCCAGACGCGGGTCATCGTGGGCAGAGGTGTGAACCTCTGCCCTTTTTTTATCCAGCCACATGGGGCGTTAGCGCAGTCCTGCCGTAGGCTCATCCACGCGGAGAATGCGATCTCCGGCCACGTTTCTCAATGTCTGCACAATGCCGCTTGGCCAGTGGATCTCTATCGTCTGCGCTGTTGCGCTGCTTCCCAGCCCGAAGTGAGCCCGCGGATCACTCGAAGACAAGTAGCCGCTCGACGTGGTGACCGTCTCCCACTGACTGCCGGTTCCAGTAGTGACCTGGATGACCGCGCCGATGCCGTCACGATTGCTCTTATGGCCCACCAGCCTGAGCGTAAGCCAATGATTCGTGGTCTGTGTCTCGTTGCGCAGAATGTGGGCCGCGCCACCGTTCGTGGTCACGACAGCATCGACGCGTCCGTCGTTGTCCATGTCGCCAATGGCCATGCCGCGGCCTACCCACGGCTGCTGCAATGCAGCACCAGAGATTGCAGTCACGTCTGTGAATTTGCCCGCTGAGTTATGCAGCAGCATCATGGGCTCGCGGTAGTGCAGCTGCGGATAGCTTTTCTCCACGGTGTCGAGATCATGACCCTGCGCGATTAGAAGATCCTTCCAGCCATTGTTGTCGTAGTCGAAGAAGAAGAGGCTCCAGCCGGAGTGGAGCAAGGTCATGCGCGCAAAGCCGGTCTTGTAGCTTGTGTAGTCAAAGGTGCCGTCATGCTCGTTGTGATAGAGCGCGTATTTCTGATTCGCGAGCGTCGTTACTACCAGGTCGGGCCAGCCGTCATTGTCGTAGTCGGCAAAGTCCACGCCCATGCCGGCAAAGGTGCGGCCGTCCCCGTCCACGGCTACAGCTGCTTCAAGGCCCACTTCTTCAAAAGTGCCGTCCTTCTTCTGGTGAAAGAGAAACTCCGGCATGGAATCGTTCGCGATAAAGAGATCGATGCGGCCATCGCGGTCGTAGTCGCCGATAGCAATTCCGAGTGCCTTGCCGGGCTTGTTGAGGCCGAGCTTGTGCGCCTCTTCGGTAAAGTGACCGTTGCCGTCATTGTGATAGACAAGCATCGAGATGGGATCAAACACATCAGGGTGGCAGTAGCCGCGATTCTCCGGCGGCCCGCACCATTTGTCATCCCAGTCCCACGTGACGTAGCGCAGAACCACCAGGTCGAGCAGGCCGTCGTTGTCGAGATCAACCCACGCAGCGCTTGTCGACCAGCCGCCGCCAGCCACGCCGGCAGTGGCCGTTACATCGGTAAAGGTGCAGTTGCCGTTGTTGTGATAGAGATGATTGCCACCGTAGCCGGTGACGAATAAGTCTTCGTGGCCATCATTGTCGTAGTCGGCGGCGGCTGCACCCATGCCATATCCAGCACCTGCGAGTCCCGCTTTCTCCGTAATGTCCTCAAAAGTACCGTCACTCTTCTGGTGATAGAGGCGGTTCCAGTATTCCGGCCCGGTTTTCTGTGGGATGGCTCCCTTGGGTGTGGGGTCTGAATAGGGAGCGCCGTTGACCAGAAACAAATCCAGTCGCCCGTCACCGTCGCAGTCAAAGAGCGCCACACCGGACCCCATCGTCTCCAGCAGATATTTGCGCGAGGTATGCGGAGCCTGGTGCAAAAAATGCACGCCGGATTGCTCTGTGATGTCTACGAAATGCCCCGGCACAGTCTTAGCAGGCCCGACAGCTGAAGAGCCAGCCTGCGCAGACAGCCAGGAACAACAAGCTGCGGCAATCGCTGCCCACATCAATAGCGCCCGGCAATACCTGCTTGCTTTCACTGCGTATATTTTGCCTTCCCAGACACATTGTGGTCGATGTCAGCAGATGATCTTATCTGAAATAATCATCCACACTGTGCGATGCAGCGAGATGAGGCAATAACGATGCGGCCCCTGCAGTTGACAAAGCCTGCGACGGCGCTTCTGCTGGCTGCCTTGACGCTTACTGTCTGGACACATCCTGCCTCCGCGCAACAGCCACCGCCCAAAGCAGTACAGCCGGGAGGCATTTCGCTGGGCAACGAAACCGTTGCTCCGCCTGATCCCTCGCTGGTGGAAAAAGAAACGCGGCTTCGCGCCAGCTTGCTGCAAAATCCGCAATCGGCCAACGCACTTTATGAACTCGCGCTCGTGTTGCGTCAACAAAGAAAGCCTCGAGAATCGCTTGAAACCTATACCCGCGCCGCACAATTACAGAAACCAAATACCGAGCAGCTTCGATCCGTTGCGTTGAATTACGTGATGCTCGATGACTACGATGATGCCGAGCGCTGGCTGCGTGTCGCCCTCGCCATGGAGCCCAACAACACGGATATTCTCTACAGCCTGGGTCGCTGTCTCTACACGAAGAATCTCTTCCCTGAGGCGGAAAAGATTTATCTTAGGTTGCTTGCGCTTGATCCTACTAATCTCAAAGCCGAAGAGAATCTTGGTCTCACCTATGATGCGCAAAACGATCCACAGAAGGCGGAAAAAGTCTTGCGCACCGCTGCACAATGGGCGAAGGAACGCGACCTCAAGGACCCCTGGCCTTATCTCGATCTGGGAATCGAGCTTCTGGATGAAGCCCGTCCCGCTGATGCGCAACCTTTTCTTGAAAGAGCTGTGGAGCTTGATCCGAAATCCGCATGGGCGCATGAAAAGCTGGGCATGGCCATGGTTGCGAATGGAGACTCCGCCCACGGCATTCGCGAACTGCAACTCGCCGCTGGTCTCGCCCCAAACGATCCCAAGGTGCATTTTGAGCTAGGTCATGCGTATCGCGTTGCAGGGCAGCAAGACAAAGCTCGCGCAGAGTTTGATCTCAGCAAGTCGCTTTACGGGCAGCACAGCCAGAACTAACGAGCAGTAATTACCGCGAAGGCTTTGCGAGAGGCTTGCCGCCGGGAAGCGCAGGACCGAAGTTCGGTGTGCCGTCAGAGTTCCACGTGAATGGCTGAATGCGGGGAGAGCGTTGCGGACCGCAACCCTGGTTCTTCTCGGAATTGGCGTGATAGATGATCCAGTCCTGCTTCCCGTCCGGCGACTGGAAGAAACCATTGTGGCCAGTTGCATAGACGCCCGCTTCGGGGTTCTGGTGAAAGAACGGATGGTCATACTTTTGCCAGGACTTTGCGTCGAGCAGATTGTTGTTGGCTCCGGCGCGAAGCACACCAAGCGCATAGTAGTCAGTCCAGCAGGCAGAGGCTGAATAGACCAGGAAGACGTCCTGATTGTGGATAAGAATCTCCGGGCCTTCGTTCACGTTGAGATGAGGCATCGACGGGCGGTTGAGCAAATCGCCAACCTCTTCCCAGGGATACTGCGGACGCGAAACCAGCGTGCGTTCGGAGTCGATGGTCCATGGATTTTTCAGGTGCGCGATGAAGATATCCTGCTCGCCATCATGGTCCCCCTCCCATCCGGACCAGATCATGTACTTCTGGCCGTGAAGCTCGAAGGCGGATGCGTCAATGGCCCACTTGTTGGTGCGGTCGGTGACCTGGCCTTTAAACGTCCATTCGCCCTGCATGGGGTCTTCGGAAGGATTTTCGATGACGTAGATGCGATGCGTTTCATTGGTGCCGGCGTCAGCGGCAAAGTAGATGTACCACTTGTTGTCAAAGCGATGGATCTCAGGCGCCCAGATCTCATGGCTGTAAGGGCCTGTAGCGGGCGGAGTCCAGACGACACGCTTCTGAGCGTTGGCAAGGTCAGCGATGTCCGATGTAGCCCGGACCGTAAGATTATGGCCGGTAGTAGCCATGAAGTAGTAAACGCCTTTGTAATACATAACCCATGGATCGGGACCAGAAGGAAGCAGGGGGTTAGTGAATGTGTTGCCTTCCGGTGCAGCCGTCTGCTGCGCAGCAATGAAGAGGGCGGACCCAAGGGAGATCGCAAGCAGAAGAGCGGCTTGAAAGATACGATTCATCAAAGTGCGAATAGACATAACTGGACACCTTTGGTAGCTAAAAGCGGTTCGAATACAGAGAGTGAAGAACAGGGCAGGGAAAGCCATTTATGGCGGAGCCTGCGTTGTGTCGGCTGGCGACGAAATCGCATGCGTGCGGCCATCACTTTGCTGAAGCTCCCGCAGAGCCTCTTCATTGCGACCTAGACGAGCAAGCGCAAGACCCCGATAGTAGTGCGGACGAGTGTAAGAGGGATCGGATTTTTCAGCACGGGCGAGAAGCTGCTCTGCAGTGGCATAGTCCTTTCCACGGAAAGCAAGTTCTCCCAGACCCGTGAGCGCGCCGGCGTGGTTGGGATCGCGCGTGAGGACGCGCTCAAAAAGCGGTTTGGCTTCGTCGTCATGATGAGCATCAAGAGCGAGCTGCCCAAGCTGATAGTAGGACTCAGTCTGCTGGGGCTGCAGCCGGATGGATGCTTCAAACTCGTGGCGGGCGTCTTCCGTGCGTAGCAGCGCGGCATAGGTATATCCAAGACCGTAGTGCGCAGTCGCATCGTTGGGGCGCGCAGCGAGATAAGCCTTGTAGTCGCGCTCAGCCTCGGGCATATGCTGCTGTTGGGTTTCAAGGCGTGCGAGAGCATACAAGATCGCAAGGTTCGCGGGATCGAGTTTTCGCGCGGCATGCAGAGCTTCGTCGGCTTCAGGAAGTTGGTTGAGCTCGAATGCCTGAAGGCCGCGATCCAGCTGCAACTCAGGCGAGTCAGGAAGCTTTTCGCAGGCATGGCGCAGCGCCACAAGCGCAAGATCCGGGTGGTTATCACGGCGGCTGGTGACGGCGAGCTCAGTGGCGGCCGCGACTTCTCCTTTGCGAGCGGCAACATGGTGAGAGTCCTGCGCGAGGATCGTTTCAAAACGATCCATGGCTTCAGGATCATTGTGTTGGGAGAGCAGAAATTCACCAGCTGCGAGATTGGCCGGGATGGAGTCAGGTACCGCGGCCAGTGCATGAGCGAAACTCTGTCCCGCTTGCTCTGTTTGGTTAAGGTCGAGCAGAGTATCGCCAAGGAGGACGAGCGCGGCCGCGTTGCCGGGGTGCTGCTCAACATAAGGGCGAAGAAGCGTAGCGGCTTCATCGGGCTTGTGCTGAGCGCGGAGATGCTCGGCACGAATGAGTATGGGGTCAATGGCGGGATTGGTTTGGGCGTGGGCCGCAGCCCCCGGGCCGGCGAGAATCAGCGCACAGAGAAAGCCGTGGAAGTATGAACCGGGCATGGAGTTCCATTTCCGCTCGGGAGGTTGGCTCAGGGAATGATAGCAAGAAAAACAAATAACAAAAGCAAAGAGAAAGGCGGAGACAGCATAAGCTGTCTCCGCTTTTGGCAATCGGTTAAAAGGTAAATCGGCCAGTGATCTGCAGGTTACGCGGACCGTAGTCTGTTGCGGTAGGAATACCGAACCCGATGGTGCTGCAGGTTGGGCAGCTTGAGGAGACCGCGGTATCGCCAGGTGCAAGGTCCGGCAGACCCATCCGGTGACGGTTGAAGATGTCAAAGGCCTCGCCCTTGAGCTGGAATGCGAGTCTGTCTTTGATGTGAAAGTCCTTTATGAGGCTGACATCCTCGGCCAGGTAGATCGGGCCGGTAACCGCCTCCGTGATGCGAGCGAGATTTCCGAATGCAAACGGAGCAAAGGAGCAGGGCTGAGCCGAAGTTCCGCAGTTCGGGGAGTACGGGCGGGCCCAGCCGACACCCTCGCGGTTCTGGTCCACAAAGGCCGCCTGTGCCATGGGAACACCTGCATCCATCGCCCCGTTTGTACCGGCTACGCGGTATGCAGGCTTGAACCAGGACTCCCCGTTAAAGACGCTGGGGCCGTTCTTCTTCGACTTGTATGCACTGCTCGCAAAATCCGTTGCGCCGTTCGAGGCTGGTCCAGCGGAGAACTGTATGCAGTTCTGGTAATACGGAATTCCACTGGCGCAGCCAAAGCCGATTGGCTGGCCGCTGGAGTAACGTTGAATGGCGCCAAGCTGCCATCCGCCGATTACATAATCCAGTGCCCGGTTCTGATTCAGCCACTTGCGTCCCTTGCCAAACGGCAGCTGGTACAGGTAGCTGAGTGAGAATTGATGCGTCAGATCCTGAACACTCACTGCCTTATTGGTTCTCAGGTCGTTGGAGTTCTGCGCCTGTTCACGCTGGTTGTTACTCGTATAACTGAACGGAATCAGCGAGTCGGCATCGGTTAAAATCTTCGACCATGTGTAAGAGGCTTGCAGGTTGAAGCCGTTGCGGAAACGGCGCTCCAGCGAAACCAGCAGAGCGTGATACGACGAGTGACCAAGGTTCTCCAGGCAGCAATCGTCCGCCAGGTAGTCATACTGCGGGAAGGGGCGGATGGACTGACCGATTGGGCCTGTGAAGCTGGAATACGGCGCACTGTATCCCTGGCTGGAACCACCCAGCGGAATGTTGTACTGCGAGTTGCTGAGCAGGTCACCCAGGCCAAACTGGGAGGGGTTGATGTTGTTGAAGTTGGTAAGGAACCCGGAGCGGAGGTTCTGGGATGCCTGGCCAACGTACCCCGCGGAGAAGATGAGATCCTGCGCAATCTCTTCCTGAAGCTGAAGGCTCCACGTAGTCGTCATGGAAGGACGCCCGTCCTGCGGACGGATAATATCGCCCGCCACCGGACTAAAGGTGCCGATGCCGTTAGGCGACGTCAACTGCGTGGGATCCGTATTGGGAGCGTAGCTGTAATCCGGGAAGCCGGCGTTGCTGTTCTGCGGATCAGCCGGCGAGGAAGAGTCGAGCCGGAAGGCCGGCGTAAAGGCGCCGCCCTGGGTAGCCGTTCCGCCCAGCGAAACACTCTTGCTGATGTTGTAGCCCTGCAGCATGCTGCCGCCAAAGTCGTTGTATTGCAGCGGGCCGTAGATGATGGATGCTCCGCCGCGGAGAGCCATCTTGCCGTTGGTGTTCGGGAGTACGTATGCAAAACCAACGCGCGGGGCAAAATCTTTGCGCCAGGTGTCTGCCCACGCAGTGTTGCAATGGCAGTTGGTGCCGAAGACCAGCGCGCCCGGAAGATTCCCGGCAGCCGCATTCGGGGTCGTGAAGCCGAAGTTGGATGTGCGGTTGCCGCCTTCATGCCGGGGATTATCAAGGTCATACCGGAAGCCGACATTGATCGTGAGACCGTTGCTGATCTTGATGTCATCCTCGACGAAGCCGGCGACATACCAGGACTTCCAGCGCGGGTTCACGTTGTATACCGTCTGTCCGCCTTCACCCACTTCGCCCAGAAGGTAACTTGCGAAGGGATTGCCCGAGCCGCAGCAGGAGTTGCTGACAGCCGCAGTCTGATCGCGGTAGAAGTTGAAGTTATCCACGTTATACAGGTTGGTGGAATACCGCTGGTTCCGGTAGTCCACGCCGAAACGGATGCTGTTTCTGCCCTTCACCCAGCTCACAATATCGTTAAAGCGAAGACCATTGTCGATATTGATGCCATTCTGCGTTTGGCCCCAGTTTGAAGGCGCGTCCGGGCTCGGGAATGAAATCCCCGGATAGAAGACGGAGTGGTCGTTCGCCACGCCGGCGTTTGCCGCTGTGTTCGACGTGCCGAATATCTCGGACAGGTTCACGCTGTTGGTGCGGTTGTAGCCAACATTCATGTGGTTCAGCCAGTTGGGTGTGATGCTGAAATCCCAGCCGCCGCGGATGTAATGCGTGGTAAAGGCTTGAGCGTATCCGTTGTTATTGAAGGGCTCAGGAAAATCCGGCGTTCCTGTCAGCTTGGTGTTCTGACGCGTGTTGTAAGTGCCAAAGACCTTGTTCCGATCGCCGAGGCTCTGATCAATGCGAACCGTATAGGTTGTGTTGTTGTTCGGAGCTACGCCGGAATAGGCATAGTTGTTGATGTAACCAAAGACGTCTGTGCTCTGCGGCGCCTGGTTAGGCAGCGGCAGGCCCTTCATAAGCGCCTGGGCCACGGGGCTGAAGAGAGAGGTCGGGACCTGGTTGTTGGCAAATGGCGTACGGCAGAAGACGCCAGGGCTGACATTCGTTGAGGTCCTGGGATCGTAGATCTCGTTGTACGCTACCGGCTGGTTGTTACAGGGATCCCACAACACATTCTGGCCGTTATAAGGCGTTCCACCGGGCACATAATTGGTTGGATTGTAGATGTCGCTGAAATCGCCGTTGCGCTCAGCTGCGGTGGGCACCGTGGAGACGATGACGCCACCCGGAGTGAATTTGTATTGCTCCCACGCGAACAGAAAGAAGGTCTTGTTGTGGCCGTCCCAGACATGGGGAATCCAGACAGGGCCGCTGAAAACGCCGCCGTAATCAAACTTGCTGTCCTGTGGCCTGGAGTACGCGCAGTTGACCTCGGAGACGCCCTGGCAATTCTGCACAGTGTAACCGTTATTGAACCAGCTATTGGCGTCGAAGACGCGGTTCTTGATGATGGTGTATGCCGTGCCGTGGAAACTATTGGTTCCGTTTTTGGTGGCGAAACTTTCAATGCCGGCAGTGCTGCGCCCGAATTCCGCAGCGGGATTCGAATTAGTGACTTTGAACTCCTGCAGCGCTTCAATAGACGGTGAGGTCTCGTCAAACGAGGAACCATTTTCGCTGCGCTGGATGCTGGCGCCATCCAGCAGCACTTCGCCGCCGTAAGCCTGGCCGCCGGAAATGCGCGAGAAGAATACGCCGTTGCCCGTATTGCCTGAAGTTCCGCTGCCGGGGCCCGTGGTGCCGGGTAGTAGGAAGACGAAGGTCTCCGGTGAGCGCAGGCCGCCGACGCCGGAAGCCAGCGAAAGCGGGAGATCTTCGATCTGCTTGTTGGAAACGGTGCCGCTGATATCCGAGGACTCGGTCTCTATGCGCAAACCACTGGCATCCACCGTGATGGACTGGTTGACTTCGCCAACGGCGAGTTTGATATCCAGCGCCGTGGTGCTGCTGATCTGCACAACCACGCCGGTTTCCGAAGCCGTGGAAAAGCCTGTCGCCACGGCAGTAACCGTGTAAGTGCCCAGCGAAAGCGTGGGGAAACGATAGTTGCCCGCTGAGGTGGACTTGGCTACGGTTATGACATGCGTGGCGTCATTGGTAGCGGTGACGGTAGCATTCGGAACAACCGCTCCATTGGCGTCCTGGATGTTTCCGGCAAGAGATCCGCTCGAGATCTGGGCGGTGAGGTTGGCGGCGGCGGTTCCGGCTAGCAGACATAACAACAGCCAGCGGAAGGGGGATCCTGCTTTTCTAACCATTTTGGGCGTCTCCGAAGTAATGCAATGACATTGATCGATGTGAACCGTTTACTTTCAATGAAAACGCTTTCATCTCATGAAAGACTGGAATCGGTTCGTATGCCTTCAGGCCGATTTGTCGGTCCCTGCAAATTCCGAGAAGACGTTATCTCAGCCAGAATTGCATTGTCAAGAGAATAAGAAAGGAGATTCGGCGGCCTGCCGCAGAAGGCAAAAATGCCTCCCGGAGCATTGCCTTGAAAGAGGCAAAATTGAAGGTATATCGAGTCTTGGAAGATGGAATTCAGGCCTTGCAGGATAGTAGAAATGTGCATTTCTGCTGGAACTCATCGCCGACCAGCGGGAGGCCCAAAAGGGCTGATGGCGCGCAAAGCGCGCAGTTCGCCATACGCGCAGTATTGGTGGGCGGTGCAGGATTCGAACCTGCGACCTCCTGCGTGTGAAGCAGGCGCTCTAACCAGCTGAGACTAACCGCCCTGAAAGGAACCTGCAATTCCTGCATGCAGGTGCGCTTACCGCCTTGTTCTACACCCTTTGTGAGGGGGCCGGCAACAGAGAAGCGCCGGATGCGGTCAACTAGTTTAGAGTAACACCAGCAAGCGCGTTCGGCCAGTTTTTGGGGGCTGAAACCGGGCATCCGGCTGCGCTGTGTACGTGAACGCATGTTATTTCGGGCCAGATCAATACGGGCTTCCAGCGACCTCTTCTCCAATGAGCCGGCGGGGCGAACCGGCAGCGGGCGCCCGCTCGGCGATCCGGGCCTTCCCTCAAGGACCGGAGGCGGAGGCGGCTCTCGTTCTGCTTCCGGCGCGGAGAACGAGCCTGAAGACCCCGCTTCAGAGGCGGAACCCGAATCGAATTCAGCCCAGAAGCCGCAACCTTCCCAACCGGGCGGGGTTACAGAAGATATGGCTACCCTGACCATCAATCCGGTTGTGGGAGCGAGCAGCGCCAAAGGCTCGGCAGCGGACTCGAACATGGGTCCGCATATGCATGCCGAGGCGCTGGACCCGGCCAGCGACGCCGCGATTATGCTTCGCGTGGCGGCCGGGGATGAGGCTGGTTTTAATTACCTGGTAACGAAGTATCACCGGGCCATGGTGCATTTTCTCTACCGGATGGTTCGCACCCAGGCCGTAGCCGAAGAGTTGGCGCAAGAGGTCTTTCTGCGGGTTTACCGCTCGCGAGAGAGCTACCGCGCTGAAGCCAAGTTCACAACGTGGCTTTACCGTATTGCCACGAACCTGGCGGTGAACCACGCGCGGGATACCCGGCACGAGCGCGCGGCGCACAATGTCTATCTGGATGTGCCGGATGAAGAGACGGGCACGACGCCGGAAATTGCCGACGACGAGCTCAATGTGGAGCAGCGGATTCTGCGTGACGAGCGCATGGCCGCCATTCGTAATCATGTTCAGGCGTTGCCCGAAAGGCAGCGCATGGCTGTGTTGATGCATAAGTACCAGGGGCTGGACTATCGGCAGATCGGCGAGGTGTTGAAGCTGAGTGAGTCGGCCACCAAGTCATTGTTATTTCGCGCGTATCAGACGTTGCGCGAGACGCTTAAGGATTTCGTTTAACGACGGCAGCAATTGGCCGTATTTGTCAGGGAAGTGGGGTGATGGTCATGATGGAGAACAACACCATGTGCGCGGAGATGGAGACAAAGCTGGCGGATCTATTGCTTGATCCTGAAGCCGCGCCTGCCGGAGTGAAGGCCCACGTGGATGCCTGCGAGGGTTGCCGCGCGGAGCTTGCCGCACTGCGCGCCACCATGGGCGCAATGGACGCGTGGCAGGCGCCTGAGCCCAATCCCTACTTTATGACCCGCTTTGAAGCCCGCCTTCGCGAAGAGAAGAACGCTCCCCGCGCGGGCTGGCTGAGCCAAACAGTTGCGCGTTTGCAGGATCGCTGGCTGCTCAACCCGCAGCAACTGCATGCTCGTCCGCTGGCCGCCATGGCGCTTACCGTGGCCGTGCTTGTAGGCGGCGGTGCGTACTTGAATTCATACTGGGAACAGCCGCCGACACCCACGCCGCAGACCGCGGTGGTGCAGGATTTGCAGACGCTGGACTCGAATGCACAGCTGCTTGATCAGCTTGAGTCCATCTCTGCCACAGATCAGCAGGATAACGGCCCGGCGCAGGATTAAGCTGCCGGAATAAGAAAGGCTCTACGGGGGAAGGAAAGTGACCATCGCCGCCAAGACGGGTATTGCGCGCCGCACGGTCCGGGCAGTTGCCGGAACCGTGACGATGGCTGCGCTATGCCTCTCCCCGGCGTGGGCTCGCAGCGGATTCGGGGGTGGTTGGCAGCATTCAGCCCCGCATTCCTCCGCACCTCGTTCGGCTCCAGCTCCTCGCGCCTCCGCGCCGCGGCAGCAGTCGCAACCGCGTGGTGGAAACGTGCCGCATGCTCCCGGTGTTGGACAGGCTCAGCAAAGTCATCCACAGCAACCCGGCAACCAGCCCGGTAGCAATCCCTATTCCGGCGTTGCTCCTGTCCGCCCCGCCTATCCGAGCGGTGGTCAAGGCTATCCGGGATATTCAACGGCGCGCCCTCTCTATCCGGGTGCGCCTGCGGGTACATATCGCTCGCCGTATTCAAACCCCAACACTGCGCCTCCGGGCCATCTGCAGTCCTGGCTAAACGATCATCGCAACACGCCCGTGCAGAACCAGGAACAGATTCTGCGCAATGATCCCGGCTTCCGCAAATTGCCTTCCGGCGAGCAACAGCGGCTGATTCAGCAACTGCACAACGTCAACGGTATGGATGAGGCCGAGCGTCAGCGCCGCCTGGCCCGCAACGAGATGCTGGAGCGGCTGAGTCCGCAGGATCGTATGCGCGTGAATCAATCCGCACAGGCATGGCGAGCGCTGCCCGTAGACCGCCAGGCCATGATGCGGAATGCCTTTCATGATTTGCGATCCGTGCCGCCCGATCAGCGCGCCACGGTATTGAACTCGGCCCGTTATCAGAACCAGTTCAACCCACAGGAGCGTGGCATTTTGAGCGACGTGCTACGCGCGGAGCCGTATACACCGCAGTAAGACCCTAAGCAAAAAATGGGCCGCGATCATGATCGATCGCAGCCCATTCTGTTTCAGCCGTTTTCTTACGCTGCTACGGGCGCGCTCACTTCATCCAGTTCAAGGATGCTCTCTCGATCCAGCTCCAGATTTGCCGCCGCAATCAGATCATCCAGATGTTTGTCGCTTGTAGCGCTGGCAATTGGAGCCGTAACTCCCGGCTGCGCCAGTAGCCATGCCAGCGCAACCTGACTCGGCGTCGCCTTATGCCGTTCCGCAATTTCGGCCAGCGCATTCACCACCGCAAAGCCGCGTTCATTCAGATATTTCTTCACCATGCCGCCACGCGCCGCATTGGCCGCATCTTCCGGCTTGCGATACTTGCCGGTCAGGAATCCCGCAGCCAGCGAGAAATACGGAATCACGCCAAGCTGATATTTCTTCACCACCGGCAGCAGATCCGATTCAAATGGAAGCCGCTCCACCAGGTTGTAATGCGGCTGCAGTGAAACATAAGCCGCAAGATCATACTTCTGGCTGGTATCAAGCGCCTTCGCCAACCGTGCGCCGGTGTAGTTTGACGCGCCAATGTAACGTACCTTGCCGGCTTCGATCAGCTTGTCAAAGGCACTCAGCGTTTCTTCCAGCGGCGTCGCTTCGTCATCCTTATGCGCCTGGTAAAGATCAATGTAGTCCGTCTGCAGCCGCTTCAATGAGGCATCCACCGCCTGCGCAATGTAGGCCGGGCTCAGGCCCTTCTTGTCCTCACCCATCTCCATGCCCACCTTGGTGGCCAGAATCACGTCCTTGCGCCGGCCGCTCTTTGCAAACCACTGGCCGAGGATCGTTTCCGATTCGCCGCCCGAATGACCCGGAGCCCAGCGCGAGTACACATCTGCCGTATCGACAAAGTTCAGGCCGGCATCCACAGCGCGTTCGAGCTGGTGAAAGGTATCCGCTTCTGAAAGTGTCCAGCCGAAAACATTACCGCCCAGAGTGATAGGCGGAACCTCCGGCCCATTGCTACCCAGTTTCCGTTTCTGCATACGATTTCTCCTCCGACGGTTATCGGATGCCGCAGTCCGCCGTGTGGATGCCGCGCTTCACCCGCCGCGCTTCGAATTGCGGGACGATTATTGGAGCAAGCTTCAGCCACTTATCGCAATGTTAGTGTTCCCTTCAGCTCCAGCGCCGGCAAGCGAGCCGGCACTTTTGAATGCCCGCATGAATTACGAATTCCGTCTTTCCGGTTTGATGAATGGCGTTTGGTATTAGTATTCTGACGTATCGCCGCAACCGGAACCTGGAGCAATCACAATGGAAGCCTTTAATCCCAAGGTGGATGCGTACATCGCCAAAGCGCAGCCCTTCGCGCAGCCGATCCTGGAGCATGTTCGCAAGCTCGTGCATAAGGCCTGCCCCGGCATTGAAGAAGCCATCAAATGGAGCCGCCCGGTCTTCGTCTATAAAGGCGTCATCCTCGCGAACCTCTCCGCCTTTAAAGAGCACTGCAGCTTCGGGTTCTGGGGCCAGGAAATGGGAAAGCTTCTGAAGGACTCCGGCGTAGTTCGCGATGGCGCCATGGGATCGCTGGGACGCATCACCAGCGTTAAGGATCTGCCCGCGGACAAGCAGATGATCACATGGATCCGTCTAGCAGCTCAGTCGATTGATAGCGGTGATCATGTCAGCCCTATTTCCGCGCGCAACAGCGTAGTCAAAGCACCCAAACCGTCGCTTGAAATACACCCGCAGTTTACCTCCGCATTAAAGAAGGACAAGAAAGCATTCGCAGTCTTTGAGGCATTCAGCCCCAGTTGCAAGCGGGAGTACATGGAGTGGATCGCCGAAGCAAAGCGGGATGAGACTCGCCAAAAGCGTATAGCCATTGCGGTAGAGTGGATTGCAGAAGGCAGGAAGCGGAACTGGAAGTACGAAGCGTGACGGAGAGTCCCACCATGAGCCAGCCCGCACCAACCACATCTGAAACCAACGGTCGTTACTGGGGAACATCTGCTGACGACTGGGCCACAATTCAGGAGCAAACCTGCAAGCCCGTTTACGAAGCGGCACTCGCCCGCCTCAACGTTGATCACGGCACGTGCCTTCTCGATGCAGGCTGCGGAGCAGGTCTGGCCGCACAGATGGCTTCACTGCGTGGCGCGCAGGTTGCCGGCATTGATGCGGCGGAGAAGCTGCTCGCGATTGCACGGACCCGCGTACCAAGCGGAGATTTCCGCCTTGGCGAGCTGGAGCAGTTGCCATTTGAGGAAGACGCCTTTGATGTTGTGACAGGATTCAACTCCTTCCAGTACGCTGCCAGCGCCGTCACAGCTCTCACTGAGGCATGCCGCGTAACCCGCCCCGGTGGCAGTGTACTCATCATGACCTGGGGAAAACCGGAAGGCATGCAGGCCGCATCGCTGGTTACTGCATTGCGGCCATTGTTGCCACCGCCCCCACCTGGCGCGCCTGGACCATTTGCTCTCTCAGACGAAGCTGCTCTTCGCGCACTGGCCGCCAGCGCGGGCCTTGAGCCAACAGAAGTCTTTGATGTGGACTGCCCATGGCATTACGCGAATCTCGACGAAGCTCTCCGCGGCCTGCGCTCCTCCGGCGTAGCCGCCCGAGTCATCGAGGGTTCAGGCATAGAAGCTGTGAACTCCGCGCACGCCGCAGCTCTCACCCCATTCCTGCAAAGCGACGGCAGTTATCGGGTAGGCGCCACATTCCGCTGCCTCATCGCACGGACGTAAGATCGGCCGATACGTTCCTCTACCCCGGTTTCCGCCTTCGCTTATGTCCACGGAATCGGGGACGGTTCGTAGAGAATGATTTCAGTCCCCGCCTGGCCGCCCGCTGGTGCGCCGCCGGAGGTATGGTCCGGCGCACCAGAATTTTGCGGATTCCCTGTCGTGTTGATCAGCACGTTGCAGGTTCCTTCGGCCGATGAGCCGTCAACATTGAACGCGATGCCTCCGGGACGACACACAAAATGTGCAATGTGTGCACCCGCCGATGGCACAAGTTGAATCTGAACTCCCGCAGTCGGCTGCAGACGACGACCGTTCGTATGGTCGACGCAGATCTCCAGTCCAAACTTGATTCCGTCGATCGTGAAGAGCGATCCTCCACTTTTTGATTCGTCCTTGCTATCGGTGGGCCGCTGGTCGAAATTAGGAATGCTCACATCCTGCGCTCCCGGTGAAGGCAGCGCCGTTACAACACGTCCCATCACTTCGATCTTCCGTCCCTGTTTTTTGCTCCAGTCGTTATTGAAGAGCTGCATGTTGTCGTAGCCTGTGACAGCCTTGCCCCTTTTAACGCCCCTGTTGGTCACTTGTCGCCTGAAATCAATTGCGGAAACAGTTTCCTTTTGAACATAGCGAAAGCTCTCCTCACTATCCTCCCCGCCTTTCAGTATCAGAGCCATGTTGTCGATGATCGCCTTATCCGGAATTTCGATCACACTTCCGGGTGTACACGCCTTGCGCTGAGAGTCCACTGCCGTAGGTAGACCGGGACATGCGAAAGTCTGCTTGCCGCTTGGATCCATCCCCACATAGGTGAAGCCTTTAGCGTTGTAGTCCTGTCGATTGCCCCATTCAACAAATTGTCGACACTCCGTGCATACGAGATAGACTTTGCCGGTAAATGTGGCGGCGATCACCGTGCCGAGCACGAAGAGCCAGTCTTTAAACTTCGTGTCCTTGGTCAAACCGCGCATTTCGTTCACTATGGTTGGGAAGAACGATATGTCGTAAGCTCCATCTTTCCCACGAAAAAAGAACTCCGGCGCCATGAAAATCTTAAGTGTTTTGGCGTCGATCGGATCGTTGAAATGCTTGGCATAGTAGCTCGAATAGGCCTGATTGATCGCAGCCTTCATCCAGGAACAACGCAGAGTGCGGTCTGCCTCGTCGTCCAGATTCCCGTCGTACTGCACAAGCCTGCCTTGATACCACTGCACGCCGTTTATATTTTCCTGAACCCAGTAAGTCGGATCGAATTTGCTCGTGCCTACCTTGTAGGCGATGCAACATGCGTAGTCATATTTATGCCCCGACACGATTGCGCCGGATACGATCTGAGCGGCCGTCCGCAGCTCCGCAATCTCCTTGGGAATCGGGTAGATCGAATCCCGCTTCCAGAGCTTTTCGAAGGCGTCCACATGGTCCAGCATCGATTTTGCGGCAATGCGCTTCGCCGCCGTGGTGACCTCCGTCTCGTACTTCCTGATGTCATCGGAGATCGCTTCCCGGGCCACCTTCGTCGATATCGGCCAGTTCTGGCTGAAGATTTTGTACCGGTTCTGCCAGTCGGCGTATTTAGGAATGCTCATAGGTTTGCTCCGTCTCAATTCAAGTCAAAACAGCCCTGGGAAATAGAAGGCCGTCTCACGAGTGTTGCGTGAACAGCGAAATAGGAGGGACTTTTTGTGAGTTCTTCTGTGCGTCGAGAATTGTAGCAAAAGCCCGCATATGCGCCTCACCTGCTGTCTATAGGTGGACTCACGCGGCTCTCAGCTACAATAATCAATGGGCTAAGGCCAAATTATTTGCGCTATCGTAAGCGCCATCCAGCAAGGAGTTTCACCTATGGCGATTCCCGCCACTCAAATGCGTCCGGGCATGATTATCAAACACAACGAGCAGCTGCACCTGGTCTTCAAGGTCGAGCACCGCACTCCCGGCAACCTGCGCGCCTTCATCCAGGCCAAGCTGCGGAATCTCAAGTCCGGCGCCATGTTCGAGCACCGCTTCCGCTCCGCCGACGCCATCGAGAAGGTTATTGTGGATGAAACCACCATGGAATTTCTCTACAACGACGGCGACGACTATTACTTTATGAACCCCGAGGACTACGAGCAGACTGTTCTCAAGCACTCCACGCTGGGCGATGCGGTCGAGTACCTCACGGCGAACATGCAGATCACCGTCAGCTACTTTGACGGCATTGCTGTCGGCATCGATCTGCCACAGACCGTCGAGCTCACCGTTGTCGAGACTGAGCCGGGCCTTAAGTCCGCCACTGCCTCCAGCGTCACCAAGCCGGCCAAGATGGAAACAGGACTTATCGTGCAGGTCCCGCCCTTCATCAACGAAGGCGAGAAGATCAAGATCGACACCAGCGAAGGCACATACCTGAGCCGCGCGTAAAATGCATTAGCTTCCACGCACAAGAGCCACCGCAGCTGCGGTGGCTCTTATTTTTGCTCGCAAAGTCACAGCCTTGCGCCACTACTCAAACTTGAATGCGACCTGCGTCCAGTTATTGCTCATGCCAATGCACTTGGATGTACGCATAAATGCCTTCTGATATTCCTTCCACGCCAGATATTCATTGAGTGGAGAAGAGTATTCATCGAAGATGATAACGTCGCCTGGCTTTATATAGGAGTCGAGCATCGCAAGCGTATACAAAGTGCTGGAGTGCAGATCCGAGTCATTGTGAATGACCAGCGGATGTGTAATTTCATGATCTCGCAGGAATGGCAGAATTGTCAGCTGAAACCAACCCTTTTCTAGTTCAACGCGGGAATCATCGAAGATGGGAAGATTGCCGTTGAGGTCAAAAGCACTCTTGCCCGTTGTGCCTCCAACATGTTGCCAATCCTCAGGCAGGCCCTCAAAGGAATCGAATCCATAAAAACGTGAGTCCAGATGGCTATTGAGCTGCGTCCATTTGCGCAGGCTCTCACCCTTAAAGACACCAAACTCCAAATAACAGATTGCCTGATTTCCAAGCAGTTGATTGACTGAACTATATAATTCAAACCGATGCGGAAACGATGGAACTGACTGCTGAGTCTGTTCGTGGAGAAAATCCCACATCTCCGCGTTTCTGTTCACGACGTCCATGCTGCGGGAGTACTTGGGCCAAAGGAATTTGGCAAGGTGCTTCTGCGCGACTGGGTGCATTCGAAAGGTCTCCCCGGGCAAATAAGAGTGAATACGCGTTCCGTGCGTGATGCCGGTAAGATGCTCTCCTGGCGGTTGCAGTTGGATCGTTCTGCCTTAAAAACAGAGAATTCATAAATAAGAAGAAAAACCCACCACTGGTTGTGGCGGGTTTCTATCGCAGTCTGAGTAAATCCCCGCAACCCTTAGGCAGGTAATGACACCGGCTTAACATCCAGAATTGCCTCAATTTGTTTCAGAGCGTCAATCACTTCGCTTGAAACAGGAGCGTCAATTTGCACAACAGCAAGCGCCTTCACGGGCTGCAATCCGCTCCGGTCGCGTCCGAGTGCAAAGTTGGCAATATTCACCCCATGTTCACCAAGCGTGGTGCCTATCTTTCCAATCACGCCCCGCACATCCAGGTTGCGGCATACGAGGAGATTGCCTTCGAGCGGCGCTTCAACATCAATACCGTCAAACTCAAGCAGCCGTGGCTGTTCGCCGTGAATTACCGTAGCAGTCGCATGCGTTGTGCCCGCGGCCGAGCGTAGCTCAACGGCGAGCAATGTTGCAGCGCCGCCACGCTGAGGAGCCTGCTTGTCCTCATGAACGCGAATCCCGCGTTCAGAGGCCACAGCGGCAGCATTGATGCGGTTCACATTTTCCAGGCCCTGCAGCAGCCCTGCAATCGCCGAATTGCGCACCAGCTCCGTCTTTGCCTCGGCCAGCGCGCCGCTGTAGATCAAATCGATCGACTCGATGCCCGTATACCCGGTCTGCGCCAGAAATGCGCCCAGCCGTCCGGCGAGGTCGATATACGGCGCAAGCTGCACATATTCTTCGTGGCTCAGGGAAGGCATATTCACAGCATTCTGCACCACACCCAGCTTCAGATACTCGCGCACCTGGCGCGCAATCTGGATGCCCACAGCCTCCTGCGCTTCTGCCGTCGAGCCTGCAATATGCGGTGTGAGAATCACATTCTCCAGTCCAAAGTATGGCGAATCTTTCGGCGGCTCAACAGTAAACACATCCAACGCTGCGCCTCCAACATGCCCGCTCTTCAATGCCTCCACCAGTGCGGCATCTTCAATCAGCTCGCCGCGCGCGCAGTTGATGATCCGCACGCCCTTCTTCATCGCAGCCAGATTTTTCGCATTGATGATGTTCGCCGTTTGCGGAGTCAAACCAACATGCAGCGTCAGATAATCCGACTTTGCAAAAAGCTCTTCGAGCGTAACAAGCGTGATGCCGTTTTCGCGCGCCACTGCTGCGCTCACAAATGGGTCCGAGCCAATCAGCTCCAGTCCAAAACCCTTCGCGCGCTTTGCCACTTCCAGGCCAATGCGTCCCAGGCCAAGAATGCCCAGCGTCTTGCCGCGCAATTCGCTGCCTTGCAGATTTTTCTTCTCCCACTTGCCTGCATGCATGGTCGCGTTCGCCGCGGGCAGCTTGCGCGCCAGCGCGAGCATCTGGCACATCGCAAGCTCCGCCACAGCAATAGCATTCGCGCCCGGAGTGTTCATCACCACAATGCCGCGTCGCGTCGCAGCATCCGCGTCAATGTTGTCCACGCCCACGCCCGCGCGTCCAATCACGCGCAGCTTCGGCGCATGCTTCATCAGCTCGTCCGTAGCCTGCACCGCGGAGCGCACCACCAGAGCATCCGCATCGGCCAACGCGGCTTCAAGCCCATTGGGCAGATTGTCATGCGTCAGCACTTCCCATCCAGGCTCAGCCGCAAATACTGCCAAAGTCGCCGGAGAAACCTTCTCCGCCAATACAATCTTCATCGTTTCTCCCTTGCCGCCGATTGTTCCCGGTCGCGTGTTCTCATACTCGTCAAAGCGGATTCCCTCCCGCTCGCACATCAGCTCAAACATCCGCACCACCGCAGCCTGCGGCTTGCCCTCGCCTCGCTCATATTTCCAGATCGAGTTCGGATGCACACTCAGTCGCTCCGCCATCTGGTACTGAAAGAGATCGAGTTGTTTGCGGGCTAGCACCAGCTTCTCGCCAAAAGTTAGTTCCGACATTCCGTCAATCCTTTGCGCGCTGCCGCCTGCTTACTGTTTCACTGCCTCGGCGTAAACGCGCTGCGCCGCTGCCACGGCCTGCCCATACTCCACCGGCAGCCCCAGCGTGTCCTTGGCAATGTGTTCCGCAGCGCCTAAAAACGCCACCGTGTCGAGATAGTCAAAGAAGCCCAGATGCGCTACACGGAAGATCTTGCCCTGCATCGTGCCCTGGCCATTCGCCGTCACCAGCTTGAACTTCTCCTTCAGCGCCTTCACCACCGCGCCCGAATCCATTCCCTCCGGCACAGCCACAGCCGTGGCAGCCGCACTCGGCGAATCCGGCGCAAAGAGCGTAAAGCCCAGGGCCTTCAATCCCTCGCGCGTCGCCTTCGCATTTACCTGCGCATTGTTGATCAGCGCAATGCGTCCCTTTTCGAGATCGCCGCCCGCCTGTCCTGCAATGTAATCAAGCGCGGCCCCAAGGCCCGCCACCAGCGAAACCGCCGGTGTGTAGGCACTCTCGCCCTTCACCGCATTCTTGCGTTCCTTGCGCAGGTCAAAGTAATAGCGCGGATTCTTCGAGGAATCCATCGCCTTCCACGCCTTCTCGCTCACCGAGAGATACGCCAGCCCCGGCGGCATCATGACCGCCTTCTGCGACCCGCCGATAAGTACATCGATGCCCCAGCCATCCACGTCGAAGGTCTGTGTCCCCAGGCCCGTAATGCCATCAACAATCAGAAGCGTGTCGGTGCCCTTCACCAGCTTCGCCACGCCTTCCACATCGTGGCTCACCGTCGTTGAAGTCTCCGAGGCCTGCATGTACACGGCCCTATGCTCCGGCTTCAGCGCAGCCTTGATGTCCTCAAGCTTGAAAGTCTTTCCATACGGCGCTTCCAGCACATCCGGCACACAGCCGTAGGCCTTTACCAGGTCCACCCAGCGCTCGCCGAACTTCCCGGCCGTCAGCACCAGCACTTTGTCGCCAGGGCTGGTCAAATTTGAGACGGAAGCCTCCATCGCGCCTGTTCCGGAACTGGCCAGCAGCAGCACATCATTCTGCGTGTCCACAAAGACCTTCAGCTGCGCCAGAACCTTCTGAAACAGGGCCCGGAATTCCGGCGTCCGATGGTGCATATCCGCTGCCGCCATGGCAAACTGTGCCGCTGGGAGCAGTGGAGTTGGGCCGGGAGTGAACAACCGTGTCTTCCGAATCATATTTTCCTCGCTTTGGTCTGGCTCTGCCAGGTCCGTAATCACATAATACACACTTATGTGACAAATGTGATCGATAAATTGTGAAAATTTGCATTCCAACTCCCCTCACAATATGCGCCTGTAAAAGCGGCGTCAGACGTCGATAGAATTCCCTTGGCTTTCTGGGACAGGACAATGGGAAAAGTTGTAATCGACATGTCAATGTCGCTCGACGGGTTTGTGACCGGTCCGGGCGATGGCCCGCGGTTTCCCCTCGGCGAGCGCGGAGCACGACGGCTCTTCGACTGGTACTTCAGCGGGCAGGACTCGTTTGAAGGAACAGTTTTCACGCCCAACGCGGCCAACCGCCCTGTGCTCGCAGAGATCTTTGCCAACGTGGGCGCAATGCTCACCGGCCGCCGCACATTTGACATCACCAATGGCTGGGGCGGCACGCATCCCGTCAACGCAATTCCGGTCGTGATACTCACCATGCCCCGCCGGCTTTATGGCCAAAAGGAAAGTCAGGGCTCGTTTTCATCAACGAAGGAATTCGCACTGGCATAGCCAGAGCTAAGGCCTTGGCCGGTGACAAGCGCGTAGCGATTGGCGGAGCCAGCGTCGCGCAGCTGGCATTACAAGCAGGCCTCGTGGATGAAATCTATCTCCACATTGCGCCGATTATTCTCGGCATGGGTAAGCGCCTGTTTGACCAGATTGGTCCTCGCTCCATCCAGCTCAAGCATCTCGATACGCTCGACACAGGGGATGCCCAACACATCCGCTACGAAGTCGTGCGCAACGAGAGTTAAGCATCCGTAGATCAGCCATGCATACTGCGATATCAAGGTAATTCCACGAATCAGGGCTATCATTTCCAACCGATAGGTTGCCTGTAATGGGATGATTTTTACGCTGAAGACAAAGCGTAAATATCCGCCATTTGCACGCGAATACCCGCATTTCGCGCTAAAGCAGGCAACCTAAATTGCCGCTCTTCCCTCTTACACTTCCAGTTCGAAAGGAGAGATCGAAATGCTCTGGACACTATTCATCGTTTTACTCTTGGCCTGGCTGCTGGGATTCATTGGATTCCACGTTGTCGCCTGGTACATTCACATCCTTCTGGTCGTAGCGTTGGTTGTGCTTGTGATCCAGCTGATCAGCGGACGAAGAGCGCTCTGACCGGCGGACGTAATCCAACTCCGCAACATAACCCAATAATCCATAACTGGAAGCTACAGCGAAGTACACAGTGGAGGTATAACCATGAATACGGATCAGGTAAAAGGTAAAGCTGAACAGGTAGTTGGAAAGATCAAGCAGGGAACGGGTCAGGCTGTCGGGAACGACAAGCTCGCCAATAGCGGCGTAGCCGATCAGGTGAAGGGTGCTGCGCGCGAGACCTGGGGCAACGTGAAGGATGCGGCTCAGTCGGAACATAAAGAGCACGCGAATCATGCACGCGACCGCGTAGTTGAAAAGACAGAAGAGCTGAAAGAGCGTGCGAACGAGAGCATCGATAAGCACAAGAGATAGGGTCAACAGATGTTCAGTTAGATGTCCAGGCAGTGTTTGAGTCTCTCTTGTAATCGCTCCTTACATTAGGCAACGCTGGCGATTCCAGTTATATAGCCGTTGAACCTTGGTTACAAAACACGAGCGTGCGGACAGAGCGAAAGTTCTGCCCGCACGCTCGTAACTTATAAGTCGCAGGATAGGCGCAGATAAATCGGTAGCACCTGTGTCAGGACTTCTTTTCCGGAACCTTCGCACCTTTCTTGCGCGCTTCCGATAAGCCAATTGCAATCGCTTGCTTCCTACTCGTCACTTTCTTTCCGCTGCGTCCGCTCTTCAGCTTTCCTTCCTTCATCTCATGCATTTCAGTTTCTACTTGCTTGCTGGCGGCGGCGCCATATTTCCTGCCCGAAGATTTCTTCGCGCTCTTCTTCACCGCCTTCTTTGCGGGAGATTTCTTAGCACTCTTCTTTGTCGTCATAGGCTCATTTCCTGTCAGTGCCGAACTTATCTTCGGCAAGAGAGATCCGCATCCGCGGGTTGTATCAATAGAAGGCCAATTGTATGAAAAAGTTGTTCAGCGCAGCTTTCTGCAGTAACTCCGCAGCCAGACTCGCTACAATCATTCCTTGAGCCTATGTATTGCATGGCTTGAATTCCGAATAGAAATGGAACGAAGTGATGAGCGAAGCCGGAGAACTGGAAAAAGCAGTCGATCAGAAAATTATCATCGCCATGAAAGCCAGAGAAGCTGAGCGGCTGACCACACTGCGCCTGATTAAGAATGGATTGAAGAACAAGGCTATTGAGAAGCGCGCTGCGCTCACAGTGCAGGAGAGCGAGCAGACGCTGGCTACCATGATCAAGCAGCGCCGCGACTCCATCGAGCAGTTCACCAACGGCAATCGCCCCGAGCTAGCAGCGAAAGAAGCCGCCGAGATCGTTGTCATCGAAGAGTTCCTGCCGAAGGCATTGGATGAAGCAGCCCTGAAAGCAATCGTTGCCGAAGCTATAGGAGCTCATTCGATCACAACGGGAGCTAAGCCCACCCCGAAAGAGATGGGCCCCATCATCAAGGCCGTCCAGGCAAAACTTCAGGCCTCAGGGCTACGTGCAGAAGGTAAGCTCGTCAGCGACGCCGTGAAAGCCGCGCTGGCAAGCTAGGCGCGGCCCTCATCGGCAATCTCATTTCGCCAGCGCGGCAACTGCAGATCCACCTTATCCTTGAGCAACTGCACCAGATCCGGCTCCATAAAGTCGTAGCGATCCGGGATCCCAAGCACCGACACGCGCCTGCGCCGCAATAGATAACCAAATCGCACCTGCAGAAACTGCGCGTGGTGCTGCTCCATGACAATCACCACATCGGCCCACTCGATAAGGTCCGCGGAGACGGGCGTCTCCGCATCTGCGTTCGTGCCTGCCGAGGCAGCCTCAATCCCTTCGTAATGGGAGAAGACCGCCTCGGCAGTGGGGCTGCGCAGGGCATTGGCGCTGCAAACAAACAGTAGTTTCATTGAGCCTGCGCTGCCGCCGCCTCCACCAGCTTCTGTAACGCAGGAAGAAAGTCGAACTTCACCATTCCTGCGGGCTTCTTCGCATCCTCCAGCAGCGCCATCTTCGCATCCTTCCATCCCGCAGGCGGAGCCGCATGGATCTCCAGATACTCCAGCGCTTCCAATCCCGCCGTTCCCAGCGCGCCAAACTGCGCAGCGCGCGTTGCCTGATCGTTCAGTCTCACGCGCGTTGCCGCCAGCGAAGCAATCTCAGGAGCCGCAGCCTGCCAACTCGTGAAGCGCATCTTCAATTTCTCGATCGCCAGCTTCGAACTCGCGCCGCTTGCACTCACAGCAGAATCCACCTCGGTAGCAATCTCTTCCCGAGACGCCGGATCAGCAACTACCGCATCCACCAGCCGGTTCAGCGACGTGAGCCTATCCGTGTGCTGCTGCTTATAGCGCTCACCCAGGCTTGTCGGCTCCAGAACTGCGGAGTACAGTTCCAGCTCCTTGTTTTCCCGGCCTGCAATGTTCCGCCGCAGCTTTGCCGGGCCGGAGATATGTGTAAGGCCCACATCCTCCAACTCGTATGAAGCAATCCGCAGACGCCGATACATGTCGGCCACATCGCGGTCCGACTGCGGCGACCAGAAGCGCTCGGCGATAGCCAGCGTTCGCGGCCACACACGCGAATCAATTGTTTCCTCATGGATGTGCTCACTCCACATGCAGACTTCGCCGCCCAGGATCAGCTTCTGTTGCTCCGGCGTCAGCGCAGTATCCGCTGGAATCGGGTCCGCCAGGAACATCACTTCATTGGTCTTCTGCGCGTCCAGATAATACGGAGCTGAAAGAATTCCCGTGTAACCCTGTGTAGCGCCGTCTGAGAGAGACTTCTCGCCGCGCCAGCTCTGGATCATGATGTCCTTCGGCAACGAGGGCTGCAGAATCTCATCCCAGCCCATCATCTTCTTGCCGTGCTTGCTCAGGATCGGCAACAGGCGGCGGTTGAAATACGCCTGCAGCTCTTCCGGCGTCTTGAAGCCCTGCTTATCCATAAAGGCCTTGATGCGCGGATTTTCGAGCCATCCCTTGCCCTTGGTTTCATCACCGCCAATATGGAAGTACGCATCCGGGAAGATCGCGCCCATCTCTCCAATGAACCCGTCGAGAAACTTGAAGACCTTCTCGTTGCTCGGATCCAGCTCCGCCTGCGGAATGCCGAAGGTCTGCGGCATCGCCTTGATGTCCTCGCCCGCGCCAATCTCGGGATACGCCAGCAGCCAGCTTGAAGTATGCCCCGGAATATCGAACTCCGGCACCACGCGAATGCCGCGCTCACGGGCATAAGCCACGATATGCCGCATCTCATCCTGCGTGTAATACATGCCATCCGACGCCACCTGCGTGAACTTCGGATATAGCTTGCTCTCTGCGCGGAAGCCCTGGTCATCGCTCAGATGCCAGTGAAAGACATTCAGCTTCGCAATAACCATTGCATCCAGCGTGCGCTCAATCACTGGAATCGGTTCAAAATGCCGGCTCACATCCAGCATGTAGCCGCGCCATTGAAAGCGCGGAGCATCGTCAATGGTGACGGCCGGCAGCCAGCAGCCGGTGCCGGATGTTTCCACCAATTGCAGAAACGTCTCGAAGCCATGCATGGCGCCCACATCGGTCGCCGCGCTCAACTCCCCGCCAGTTGAAGTCACCGTGAGCTTGTAGCTCTCATCCTCATTCAGGCCCTGCACCGCGCCGCCCGGCCCGGCAACTTTCACGGAGAATACCGGCGCGGAACCCGAGCCATTCGTGAACTGTGCGCGGCGAATTCCGCCACATTGGCGATCGAGCCGCTCCAGAAAACGGTTCAGAGCGGCATTCAGACGCTCATCGCCTTTGCCCGCAATGCTTGCATAAAAATGGTCATCCAGCGTCAGCTTGCCTGATCCTGCCTCGACCGACCGCGGCAGCGGCATCACGTGCAGCGCAGGGGCCTGACTATGCAAAAAATCTGTGGAAAAAGCCAGCAAGGAAGCCAGAAGACCCACCGAAAGCGAAAATCGGCCAGGGACGGGAGAGATATTTCGGAGCATGTATTCCTCTGATCTGGCAGAAGTTGCCAGTTGTATGCGTGCGGAATTCCACCAAAGCATATCAGGCCCAGAAAAAATTCTGAAATTTTCGCTTGACGTCATACACTATGCGTCATACAGTAGTCGAAGTACAGTATGTACGACACAGTACGGCGGTTGAATCCTGACGAACGAATCCAGCCGAACGCAAAGCAATCGGAGGAAAGGATGGTAGCTATGGCCCACATCCATGAAGTGAAAACAGATAGGAACGACCTCAAGGGCGCGATTGAGGAATGGTTTCATGCCCTGACCGGCGCAATCGCCCACGGCAGCATATGCAGGCCCGCCCCTTACAACCGGCAGACAGTACACCCATATGCCGCCCCCCTTACGCATACGAAAGATGTCGCGCTCCAGTTATTCATTGGCTGGCTTCTGGTGGCGGGCGGCATGGCCGTAATCATGCTGTATCTCACGCAGTCAGTCGACTGGCCCGGCGCGGGCGTGGATTTCCTGCTCAAAGTTGCGAACTGGCTCTGAATTCTCTGAGAGAGGCACTGTATGACCGTCTCTGAAAATACGTTCGAAAACCTCCGGCTCGAGCTTCGCCGCGGCTGTCTAACAGTCGCCGTCCTGGCTCAACTCAAGGAGGAGCATTACGGCTACACCCTTCGCAAGGCCCTGGCCTTGCGCGGCCTGGAGATTGAGGAAAGCACTCTTTACCCACTCCTCCGCCGCCTCGAATCCCAGGGTCTGCTCACCAGTCAATGGCGCGAGGAGGACAAGCGCAACAAGCGCTTCTATCGCCTCTCGCCCGATGGCGAAACGATTCTCACCAGGCTGCTCGAAGAATGGCACACCATGAACGCCGCCATTGAACGCATTGTCTAGTTCCGCACGGGAACGCTCGCAAACGAAAAACGGAGCCGTGGAAAGGAAGCACAATATGGATCTCCTCGAACGTTATCTCCAGGCAGTCCGCAAATATCTGCCCTGGACTCTCTCTCGCGCTCGCCAGGACGACATCGTTGCCGAACTGCGCGCCAACTATGAGTCGCAGCTGGAAGAGCGCGAAGCCGATCTCGACCGCAAGCTCACCGAAGGCGAAATGATCGACTGGCTCAAGCAGCTTGGCAATCCAATGCAGGTCGCAGGCCGCTATCAGCCCGTGCAGTACCTCATCGGTCCCACGCTCTTTCCCATGTATCTATATGTGTTGCGTCTAGCGCTCATTTGGTCGCTGGCCATTTACGCATTCGTGACCATCGTTCTTACTTGGACAGGCGTGCCAATTGTCAGCTCTGTCGCCGAGGCCATCTTCCGTGCTCCGGGAGTCATGTTCACCGCGGCCACATGGGTCACGCTGGTCTTCGTCGTGCTCGAATACATATTCGCGCGCCATCCGCAGCTGCTGCCGCGCATGGATGGCATCAACGTCGACTGGAGTCCCAGCAAACTCGCTCCGCTGGAGCCGGCTCGCAGCTCGCGCCGCAAGCAGCCAGTCTTTGCCAAGTTCGCCGCCCAGGTCATCTTCGAATGGCTCTTTCTCGGTTGGCTGCTGCTGGTGCCCAAATACCCGTTCCTTATGTTCGGCCCCAGTGCATGGTACGCTCAGGTCGGTCCATTCAAGATAGCGTCCGTCTGGTGGACCTTCTACTGGGTCGTCGTCGCCTTCAATTTCGCCCAGATTGTGTGGAACACCATGGACCTGACCAGCGGCGCATGGCGCAGGCCTACTCCGCTCAAGCCGCTATTCTTCAAGGCGGGCGGCCTCATCACCATCGGAGTGCTGCTCACTGCTCAAAACCACGTCTTCGCGCTTCTCAAGGACCCGGCGGCAAGCGACGCGGCAAAATACAACGCCATGCTGAACCAGCTCAACCCCTCGCTTTATTTCGGAATGCAGGTCGTCTTTCTCATCGTAGCCATGCAGTTCGCCTGGGAAATTTACCAGCTGTTCCTCGATTCCCGTAGCGGCGCTCGATCATAGCGCTGCTACTCACTCCTTAGCGTTGCGCGTTTCGCCTCCAGAAACTGCTGCACGCTCGGGTCGCGCTCCATGCCAATCGCCACCTCGTAGGCGTGGAGCGCTTCCTCAATCGCGCCGGTTCGAGACAGTAACTCAGCCCGCGCAGCCCAGTAAGGCTGATACTCCGTCACGCGCACATCCGCACTCACCTCAGCCAGGCATGCCAGTGCCTTCTCCGCGCCCGCAACCTCCGCCACCGCCAGCGCCCGATTCAGCGCCGCAACCGGCGAACCGGTCAGCGCCACAAGCGCGTCATACAACTCCACCACCGCCTGCCAGTTGGCGTGCCCGGTCCTGCGCCGCTCCACATGCGCGGACTGAATCGCAGCTTCAAGCTGATAGCGCTCGATCCTGCCCATGGCGCCCGCCTGCCGCAGCGCAATCTCTGCCTGCTCAATCCTCTTCTCATCCCACAGAGATATATCCTGCTCGGCAAGCGGAATGTATTCGCCATCCCGTCCTCGCCGTGCCGCCCGCCGCGCTTCCGCATAAAGCATCAGCGCCAGCAGCCCCCGCGCCTCAGGCTCGCCAGGCAGCAGTTCCGTCACCAGCTGACAAAGATAGATTGCCTCTTCTGCCAGATCACGCCGCGCCACATCGGTCCCCGCAGCATCCATCCAACCTTCAGAAAACGCTGCGTAGATTGCATCGAGCACAGCCTCCAGCCGTCCATCCAGCTCCGCGCGTTCCGGGATATGAAAGGGAATTCCCGCCTGCCGAATCTTGGTCTTGGCGCGCACCAGCCGTTGCCCCATAGCAGTCGGAGACATCAGAAAGGCTGAAGCAATCCTCGCCGCATCCAGTCCCAGCACCGCCTGCAGCATAAGTGGCGCGCGAATCCCCGCATCAATCGCCGGGTGCGCGCAGGCAAACAGCAGGGCCAGCCGCCGGTCAGGAATTTCGTCCGCCTCAGCCGCCGCCGAAAGGCTTGTCGCCATCGTCTCCAGCGCATCCGCCCCGGCCTCACCGCGCCGTCTGCGCACACCGTCCACCAGCTTGCGCCGCGCCACAGTCAGCAGCCACGCCTCCGGATTCACCGGAGAGCCTTCGTTCGGCCAATGCACCAGCGCCTCGGCAAAGGCATCCGCAAGCGCGTCCTCAGCAGCAGCCACATCGCCCGAGCGCGCAGCCAGAAAAGCCACTAGCTTGCCATAGCTACGCCGCGCCGCGGCTTCCGCAGTCTCCCGCGCCAAAGCGCTGTCATACGCGTCGTTCATGCCGCCCATTGTTGCAGGAACCGCCGTAAAAGGATGTGGACCCGGCTCTTCCGCAGCGCCAGGCGCAAAGGAAGAACCGGGTCCATTCTGGATTGCCGTCACGTTAATCCGCGGCGACTGCCGCCGTTGCCTGGCTCATATCCCAGACCGCACGCACTTCCACCGTGCCGTGGTGAGCGCCGGGGCAGCGTCCAGCCCACGCCAGCGCCGCATCCAGATCTGGCGCCTCAATCAGGTAGTAGCCGCCCAGCTGCTCCTTTGTATCCGCAAAAGGCCCGTCGAGAACCTGTGTCTTTCCATTGGTTGCGTGCACTTTGGTCGCCGTCGCTGCGGGGCGCAACCGGTTAGACCCGATAAATACGCCGGCCTCTTGCAGAGCCTTGGAGTACGCAAAATACGCCGCTGCACCCTGCTGCTGCTGTTCGGGAGACATCTTGTCCCACTGTGAATCGTCGCTGTAAAGCATAAAGAGATACTGCATGGGATTCCTCCGTTGAAGAAGTTTTGACTTTCACTCCCATGACGCGCAAGGGGTCGCCATTTCGACAACCGGTTCTTAGAAAAGTTCGTTTCCGGTATTCGGCAAATGTTTCAACAACCCCAGCTCGCCCGCCACACGCTCCAGCTTGTAGCGCGTTTGCGGATCGGGAGGCACCAGCGGCAGCCGCACCGTATCGTTCGCCTTGCCCATCAGGTTCAGCACTGTCTTCACCGGCCCGGGGTTCGAATCCCAGAAATTCGCCTCAAACAGCCGTGTGTAGCGCCGCTCAATCTCCCGCGCCTGCGTCCAGTCATTCATCAGCGCCGAACGCACCATCCGGCCCAACTCCGCCGGCGCTTCATTGGAGGCCACGCTGATCAGCCCATGCGCTCCGGCAGCAATCGACGCCAGCGCCAGATCGTCCTCGCCGCTGAAGATCCTGAATCCACGCGGCAGCAGATGCGCCAGCTGCGTAACCTGCGCCACTTTGCCGCTCGATTCCTTAATAGCCTGAATATTCGGCGCATCGCCGGCCAGCCGCGCCACGGTCTGCGGCTCCAGGTTCACCCCGGTGCGCCCCGGTACGTTGTAAAGAATCACAGGCAGCGGATCCACAGCCCGGGCCAGCGCCAGGAAATGCTGATACTGACCCTCCTGCGAGGGCTTGTTGTAATACGGACTTGCGGAAAGCACTCCGCTTAACCCCGAAACCTGCCGCAATCTGCCGGCCAGCCGCAGCAGCACGCGCGTCGAGTTATGTGAGCATCCGGCCCACACAGGCACACGTCCGCCCGCTGCATCCACCACGATATGGACAACATTCAGCAGCTCGTCCTCATCCAGCGTCGCCGCCTCGCCCGTCGATCCGCAGGCCACAAGGAAATCAATTCCTGAGTCCACCTGCCAGTCCACCAGCGCACGCAGCGCTTCTTCATCTACCGAACCATCCACCCGGAAGGGCGTAACGAGTGCCGTACCGCAACCTGTCGTTTCCATAACAGCTCAGTTTATAACGCGCAGCATGACGGCCCTGTGAATCGCCCAACCTGTAACGAGACGCGGCGCACTGCTACTCTTGCACCATGAAGAAGCCCGCCATCATTCTTCTCACCGCGCTTCTATCCGCCGCACTCTCCCACGCCGCAAAAGAGGAGCCGGTAGACATCATCGCCAGCCACTTTGTAAATCTCACCACTCCACACGGCTCAGGCCAGCTTCCCATGGATTTTTCTCTCGACTGGGACAAACCACAGCCGCAGGTCACGCGCGCCGTGATCCTCTTTCACGGCAAAGGACGCGACGTGGATGGCTATTACCGCGCCCTTCGCAAAGCCGCCGAGCAAGCCGGAGGCAACGCCGATTCGACCTCCATCCTGATCGCTCCTCAATTCCTGAATGAAGAAGATGCCAGGGCCCATCACCTGCCGGACACCATCCTGCGCTGGCCCGAAGGCACATGGGAGTCCGGCCGCGAAGCCAGCGGACCCGCCACCGTCAGCGCCTATGAAATCATCGACGCGCTCGTGGCCCACTTCGCTGACCGCAAGCTCTATCCCAATCTGCAGACTATCGTTCTCGCCGGCCACTCCGGCGGCGGCCAGGCCATGCAGCGCTACGCCATCGTCGGCCACGCGGAGCAAATGGCAGGCGCCGGCATTCACGTTCGCTACGTCGTCGCCAATCCGTCGTCATATATGTACTTCACAGACGATCGCCCTGTTTTCAGCGCAAATACTGTGCGCTATATGCCCGCAAGCGAAGCCGCCTGCCACAACTTCAACCATTGGAAGTTCGGCCCGCTCAACATCCGCGAAGAATATGTGCGCTCAAGCGCCGAGCCGGGCTGGCAGGCAATCGAAGACGCCTTTATCCGCAAAGATGTGACCTATCTGCTCGGAACCGCCGACATCGATCCGCACGAAAAGGACCTCGACATAACCTGTGCCGGAGAACTGCAGGGGCCGAATCGCCTCCTGCGCGGCCGCGCGTACTACGCATGGCTCCACGCACGCCACAAAACCGAATGGAACCAACATCTCTGGTTCGTGCCGGACATAGCCCACTCCGGCGGCAAGATGTTCACCTCAACCTGCGGCGTAGCATCGCTCTTCCAGCATTCCACCTGCCCCGATCAACCATGAGCCGCTGTGGTGGCCCACGCTTTTTCTGTAACCTGTAGTTACTTTCGTCCATTGTCCTTTCGTACCGTCCTCCACCCAAAGAAAGTTTGCGTGCAATTAAGGGGTTTTCTGAAACACTCATAATCAGCAGAAGAAACGGCCGCGGCCCGAATCCCAAACGGATTCGGGCCGCGGCCGTTTCAGGGAGCCAGCCACCCACCCCCCTCTCCCATCCCCTCTGCACCAGAAACGGTGCAAAACAGCACGCGGAAAGGAAGCAATCCAGAAAATGAGTGTGGAATAAAGTGCATTAAGGCGGCAACAAGGCAGCATTAAGACACCTTGATTTTGCTCGTAACTTATTCATTAAAAATTGGTTATATGTAAAATCAACAACAAAACAAAATCTTCGATACAGAATCTGTAATTCTGTATTTCTGTACCTGCAGACGCACCCTCCCGGATGAGTCGCTAAAGGTATGAATTTGCTCGATAACCGGAGTTAGGAGAATGAACGCAAACCGTTCTCGCTGGCGGGACCAGGCTGAATCAGAGTTGCTCGAATATATCCCGGAAATTCCACGCGCCCGACTTCTGGTGCGCCAGCCACTCCGCCGCACGAACCGCACCCAGGGCAAATCCACGCCGGCTGGATGCGTCGTGTCTCACCTCGATGAGATCGACGTCGGACTTGGCAGTCACCACATGCTCGCCGCTGGCATCCCCTTCGCGGTGCGATGTGATGGGAATTTCGACGCCGGGGTGAGCCGCGGAAACAATCTCTTGCAGCGTAACCGCCGTGCCGGAGGGCGCATCGAGCTTCGTCGTATGATGCGTCTCGCGGATAGAAAATGTATAGCCGTCTAGCTTCGCCAGCTCTGCGGTCAGCCGGAAGAGCTTTTGCACGCCGATCGAAAAATTCGCCCCATACAGCAGGGATCCGCCGCGAGAGGTCTTCGAGCGCAGCTCATCCAGGCTTGCGTACCACCCTGTTGTGCCCACAACAATCTTGCCGCCCAGCGCCATCACCGCGCGGATATTCTGCACCGCCGACTCGGCATTGGTGAAATCAATCACTGCATCCACGCCCGCCAGCGTAGGAGCCGTAATCGATGCCGCGCCCCGGTTCTCTCGGAGGTCCAGCACGCGCACGCCATGCCCACGCTCGCGAGCCACTTCAGCTACCAGACTGCCCGTCTTGCCCTTGCCCAGTACGAGAAACAGCATAAGAACGCTCCTGGCTATCAACTTCTAGCTCATGTTGCGAGAGCCAAAGCAGCTGGCTCTTCTTTCAAACAAAATTGCGATCTGCACAGACAAGCTAAAAGCTAGGAGCTAAAAGCTGCTTTTCGTGCTTCAACGTCAAAAATCTCTGGATCAGGATCCTGGAAGAAGGCCGCATGCAGCGAGCGCACCGCCTCATCAGCATCTTCCTCGTCAATCATGAAACTCATGTTGATTTCGCTCGCGCCCTGCGAAATCATTCGCACGTTAATGTGCTTCACCGCTCCAAAGACCTGCGCCGCCATACCGTTCTGACCGCGAATATCCTCGCCCACCATGCACACCAGAGCCTTCTTGCCCTCGTACTTCACATCGGCCAGCTTGCTCAGGTCGGCGGCAATCGCCGGCAGCTTGTCGGTCGAATCCACGGTAAGCGAAACCGAAACCTCGCTCGTCGAAACCATGTCGACAGCACACTGATGCCTGTCGAAGACGGTGAAGATTTCTTTGAGATACCCGTGCGTCATCAGCATCCTGCTCGCCACCACATCAATGATGCTCAGCTTCTTCTTCACGGCAATCGATTTGAAAGGGGTCTTGCAGTGAGGCGCGAGCGAAATGATCCGCGTGCCTTCGTTCGTGGGGTTCTTGCTGTTGAGAACCAGCACTGGAATGTTCTTCTTCACCGCCGGCAGAATCGTGGCAGGATGCAGTACCTTAGCGCCGAAGTAGGCCAGCTCCGCTGCCTCTTCAAAGCTGATCACCTTCACCCGCAAAGCATCGGGGCAAACACGCGGATCGGATGTCATGATGCCATCCACATCCGTCCATATCTCAATCGCTTCGGCATTCAGCGCGCCGCCAATCAGCGCGGCGGTGAAGTCAGAGCCGCCGCGTCCCAGCGTCGTTGTAATGCCTGCTTCATTGGAGCCAATAAAGCCGCCCATCACCGGCACCTTGCCGCTATCAAGAAGAGGCCTCAGTTGCTCTTCGGCGCGCTTCTCAATCGCCGCATCGATCGGCATAGCCTTCTGAAACTGCGAGTCGGTAAGGATGATCTGCCGCGCGTCCACCGCTTCTGTATTGATGCCGCGCTCACGAAAGGCCGCCGCAATCATGCGGCTGGAAAGCCGCTCGCCATGGCTCACGATCAGGTCAGAAATGCGCGGCGTCATCTCCAGGATTGCAGCCAGCCCACGCAGAATCTCGTCCAGACCATCAAATTTCGCATCAATCCACTTCTGCAGCTCGGCGGTTTCCTTCGGGTCTTTTACCAGAGCGGCAGCCGTATCCCTGTGCCGGCAGCGCAGCCGCGAGCTGATCGATAGCGCCCCGGTCTTGTCGCCCGCAGCCGCGCTCGTGCCCGCACGCAGCAACAGGTCGGTGACCTTGGCCATGGCGCTCACCACCACCACCGGCTTCTTGCCCGCGGCCACACGCCCCGCAACAATAGCAGCGGTGCGGCCGATAGCCGTCGCATCTTCCACCGACGTACCGCCAAACTTCATCACCACCAGGCTCATGCGTGCTTTCTCATTTCTCCAGTTCTTCTTAAGCGTGTGCGACTGCTGCCACAGGTTCCAGCTTGCCAAGGCTCGCCAACAGCTCTGCATTCAGAATCGCCGCGCCGGCCGCGCCGCGCACCGTATTGTGCGAAAGCACCGTAAACTTCCAGTCCAGGATGCCGCACGGTCTCAGCCGGCCCACCGTCACCGCCATGCCGCGTCCGCGATTGCGATCCAGCCGTGGCTGCGGCCTGTCCTCCTGCGGAGCCCACTCGATAGGTTGCTCCGGCGCCATCGGGAGCTTCTGTCCCTTGAGCGGCTGAAACTCCGCCCACGCTGCAAGAATCTCCTCGCGCGTGGCCGGCTTCTTCAGCTTGATAGAAACCGATTCCGTGTGCCCATCTTCCACCGCGACGCGATTGCAATGCGCACTCATCCGCGCCGCCAACGGCGTGACACCATGGCTTTCGAGCTTACCCAGCAGCTTCAGTGTCTCGGCCTCCATCTTTTCCTCTTCGCTCTTGATGTACGGCACTACATTGCCCAGAATGTCCATCGAAGGCACGCCCGGATAACCTGCGCCGCTCACCGCCTGCATCGTTGTCACGAAGATCTGTTCAATGCCAAAGCGCTCCTCAAGGGGCTTCAGCGCCAGGACCAGCCCAATTGCCGAGCAGTTCGGATTCGTCACCATATAACCGCCGGATTCCTTACGCCAGGGCTGTTCTTCAATCAGGTGCAGATGCTCCGCGTTTACCTCGGGAATCACGAGTGGCACATTCGCGGCCATGCGGAAGGCGCTGGAATTCGACACCACGGCGCAGCCTGCGGCGGCAAACTTCGGCTCCATCTCCTTGGCGATGTCCGAGTCGAGCGCTGCAAAAATGATCTTCGGCGCACCGGCAGGCTCTGCAATTGAAACGCGCATTTGCGCAATGCGCTCCGGCAGCGGCGTGTCGAGACGCCACTTGGCCGCTTCACTGTACAGCTTGCCGCTCGATCGGTCACTGGCCGCAAGCCACGTGATCTCAAACCACGGGTGGTTTTCGAGAAGCTGAATAAAACGTTGGCCGACCATGCCGGTCGCGCCAAGAATACCAATTGGATATTTGGATTGCATGGCTGTAAACACTCCAGTGTACAGGCAAAGCACTTTGATCCGGGAACAGCTCGCAGGGAATGGGCAACAAGGGACGCGGATGGGGAAGGGAAGACTCCGAACGGAGATGCAAAACGGGAATTAGTTGCTGGCAGGCTTCACAGGATTGGAAGCACCCTCACCTGCCACCGTCGTCCATTCCCGGACGTACCAGCGTTTAACCAGACCGTTCAGCACATAGGGATCGGCCTTTGCAAATCGCTCCGCCACTTCGCTCGATTCGCCCTTGAACAACAGTATTGCCTGATCCGTCGGATTTACCAGTGCGCCCGCCATTACCAGTTCACCGGCTTCACTCGCCTTCCATGCCATATCCAGATGCACGCCGCGAAACTCGCCGCGGCGCTCCAGATAATCTGCTTCGAGCTCATAAAACAGCAGAAAGTGCTTCATCGGTCTGTCCTCATTGAGCCATTGCGGCCAGTATCGCATCGGCAAACTGCGAAGTCCCTGCTGTGCCGCCCACATCGCGCGTCAGCGTCTTCTTCTCCGTGTATACCGTTTCCAGAGCCTTCTGCACTTGGTCAGCAGCGTCGCTTTCGTCCAGATGGCGCAGCATTAGAATCGACGACTGCAACAGCGCAGTCGGGTTGGCAACGTCCTTGCCGGCAATATCCGGCGCCGAGCCGTGCACTGCCTCAAAAATCGCGCAGTCCACCCCAATGTTCGCGCCGGGAACCAGGCCAAGCCCTCCTACAAACGCCGCGCAAAGATCGCTCACAATATCACCGTAGAGGTTTTCGAGCAGCAACGTGTCGTATTGATACGGATTCATCACCAGCTGCATGCAGGTGTTGTCGATAAGGTGCTCGCCATATTGAATCTCAGGAAAACCTTCTGACACCTTCCGTGCGCACTTCAAAAACAGCCCGTCGGAGAGCTTCATGATGTTCGCCTTGTGAATCGAGTGAATCTTCTTGCGCCCGTGCTTGCGTGCATAGTCAAAGGCGAACTGCGCGATGCGCGTCGAGCCTTTCTCGGTGACGATCTTCAGGCTCTCCACCACGCCGGGAACGACTTCGTGCTCAAGGCCGACGTACTCACCCTCGGTGTTTTCGCGCACAATGATCAGGTCCACGCCCGGATAGCGAGTTTCAAGGCCGGGCAGATTCTTGATAGGCCGAAAGTTCGCATACAGTTCGAACTTCTTCCGCAGGGTCACGTTGATGCTCTTGAATCCGCCGCCTATCGGCGTCGTCACCGGTCCCTTCAGCGCCACCTTGTTGCGCTCAATGGAGGCGTACAGCTCCGCTGGAATATATTCGCCGTGAATCTCGAACGCCTCTGCTCCCGCGGCAAACCGCTCCCACTCCCACTTCACGCCGGCCGCTTCCAGAATTCGCACCACCGCCTGTGTTACTTCCGGTCCAATCCCGTCTCCGGGAATCAACGTAACTTTATGCGTCATTTCTTCTTCGCCTTATGTCCTTCCAGCAGTCCTTCCAGCTCTTCCTTAAACTCGCGCACGTCCTTGAAGTCCCGATACACGGATGCAAACCGGATGTATGCCACCGTATCAAGGCCCTTGAGGTGGCTCATAAGCAACTCGCCGATCTCTCGCGTCGTTCGCTCGCGCTCCGGCGAATCCACGAGAAAGCTTTCTGCGGCATCCACAATTGTTTCCAGTTTTGAGGAAGCCACCGGCCGCTTTTCGCATGCACGCAGCAGACCGCTCAGGACCTTGTGCCGGTCGAATCGCTCGCGCCGCCCGTCCTTTTTGACGACCATGTATGGAATCTCGTCGATGCGCTCATAGGTGGTAAAGCGCCGGGTACAGCGCTCGCATTCGCGCCGCCGGCGGATCGAATCCGCCTCTTTGCTCTCGCGCGAGTCGACCACCTTATCCTGAGTAAATCCGCAATAAGGACACTTCATGTTGTGTTGATTCTAAATGTTGAATTCACAGAAGAGTTGTGTCCGATGGCACTCTAGCTCAGGAACTCCGCAATTGACCTGACAACAGCCTGCTGTTCTTCCTCCCGGATCTCCGGAAAGATCGGAAGCGCCAGCACCTCGTGCGCGGCGCGCTCAGCTTCAGGAAAATCGCCCGCTTTGTAGCCCAGCGGTTGCAACGCCTCCTGCAGATGCAGCGGCACGGGGTAGTAAATCTCCGAGCCGATCCTGCTGGCAGTCAGAAATTCGCGCAGCGCATCGCGCTTTGCCGAGCGAATCACATATTGATGCCACACATGCTTCGCGCCGCCTGCTTCAAACGGTAAGACGACTCCATCCCGCGGATAAGGTCCGGTCTCCACCAGTCCCGCAGCGCGAAAAAGTGCATCGTATCTCGCGGCTACTGCCCGCCGAGCTTCATTCCAGCTGTCAATATGCTTGAGCTTTACCGAAAGCACAGCACCCTGAAAGCCATCCATGCGCGCATTCCATCCAACTTCGTCGTGATAATAGCGTCGCCGCATTCCATGCTGACGTAGCATTCGGATGCGTTCGGCAAGCTCATCGGAATTGGTAGTCACCATGCCGGCATCTCCGGCCGCGCTCAGGTTCTTCGTGGGATAAAAGCTGAAAGCAGCAGCATCGCCAAGTCCTCCAGCCTTTACGCCCTTCCACTCTGCACCCCACGCCTGCGCTGCATCCTCGATCAGCTTCAATCCATACCCATGTCTCAGGGCGTTAAAGGCGTTCCAGTCTGCGCATTGTCCATAGATATGCACCGGCAGAATTGCCTTTACACTTGTGCCGCGCTTACTCGCCAGGACTACCTGCGCCGCGCCTGCATCGAGGTTGAAGGTGACTGGATCAATATCTGCGAGCACTGGCTTGGCTCCAGCGCGAAGAATAGCGCTGACGGAGGCGAAAAAACTGAAAGGCGTGGTAAGGACGCCTTCTCCGTGGCCAATTTCAGCTGCTGCAAGGGCCAACCACAGGGCATCTGTGCCGGAGGAGCAACCGATGGCATGCTTCACGCCTAGCTGTTCCGCAGCGGCGACCTCAAAGGCCTCAACCGCACCGCCCAGGATGAACTGCCGGCTATCCAGAACTCCAGTGAGCGCCTCTAGCAGTTCCTGGCGAAGCGGGGCGTACTGGCGTTCCAGGTCCAGCATTGGCACATTCAAGGCATTCTCAGTCGCCTTCATAGGTTCGCGCTCGACCATAAGTCCTCATTCATCCTACCAGCGGTTAGCGTAGTAAGTTCTTGCCACATAAGCCAATTGCCGTCAGTATCCGCACCGATATGTGCAACCCCTGCCAGATTAGAACCATCCAAAACTCTATAATGTTGTCATATTGCGGGAATTTCCGGCCTCGGGATTTCTGGTGCTGGCCCCGCGTCCATTTGTTTTTGTAAGTGAAGACAACAAAAGCATCACCAACCCGAAGAGGAAGCAGGAGATCGGCACATGGAGAATAAGCCGGCACAAAATATTCAGGATACTTTCCTGAACACTGTCCGTAAGGACAAAACCCCCATCACAATTTACCTGGTCAGTGGAGTCAAGCTCACCGGCAAGATTCGCTCCTTTGACAAGTATTCCGTGCTGCTCGAAAACAACAGCCAGGAACAGTTGATCTTCAAGCACGCGATTTCGACTGTTGTGAGCAGCCGCAACGTGCTTCACACTGAGCATCGCCCGCCCGCCACCCATGCGGGTCTTGGCACTGGGCCTGCCTCGGTTTCTGTGGCTTCCCCCGCAGTCGCCGGCGGAGCCGTTGCAGTTGGCGGTTAACGAGAGCAGAATCGCACTCGGCTCAACTCGCGCCGAACGCGCCATTCTGGTTGGGGTAGAGTTTACCCTCCGTTCTCGGATCAAGCGCGCCGGGGCTGATGGTGCGCGCGCGGCTTTGCGTGTGAATGAATCCGCCGATTCTACGGCGGATTCATCCCCATCATCAGGGGTTTCTGCAGTGGGCTTGGATGCCGAGGAATCCCTCGCCGAGTTCCGCGAACTTGTTCTCTCGGCCGGCGGCGAGATCGTAGCCGAGCTGATACAGAGCCGCGCTAAGCCTGACCCTGCCACGCTGATCGGTTCAGGCAAAGTCGAAGAGATTGCCGGTATCGTAGCGTCTACAGAAGCAGATCTGGTGCTCTTCGATCACGATCTGACGCCAACGCAGCTTCGCAATCTCGACTCTGCGCTCCCCTGCCGTGTTCTGGATCGCACGCAGCTTATTCTCGATATTTTTGCCCGCCATGCCCGCACGCGCGAGGGCCAGCTACAGGTCGAGCTTGCCCAGCTTGAATACATGCTTCCGCGCTTGACGGGACGCGGCAAGGCCATGTCACAGCTCGGCGGAGGTATCGGCACCCGCGGACCGGGTGAGACGCAGCTTGAAATGGACCGGCGCCGTATCCAGCGCCGCATCGATCATCTAAAGCTCGACATCGAAAGCGTTCGGCGCGTTCGTCGGCAGCAGCGCCAACGCCGCGAAGCAGTTCCGGTGCCCACGGTTGCGCTTGTTGGCTATACCAACGCCGGCAAAAGCACTCTCTTCAACCGCCTTACCGGCGCACACGTGCTTTCGTCGTCGCGGATGTTCGCCACGCTCGATCCAAAGGTTCGCGCCATCGAGCTGCCCAGCCGTCGCAAAGTCCTGCTTTCTGATACCGTTGGCTTTATCCGCAATCTGCCGCACACGTTGGTCACCAGCTTCCGCGCTACCCTTGAAGAAGTCCAGGAGGCCGAGGTCCTGCTCCACATCCGCGACGCGGCTTCGACCTACGGCGAAGAGCAGAAAGCGCAGGTTGAAAAGGTCCTGGGCGAGTTGGATTCTCTGCAGAAGCCGCGCATCGAGGTCCTCAACAAGGTTGACCTCCTCGATGCACTGGCTCGGGATGCTCTTTCAAACCGGCTTGCATCGCACCAGGCAGTCCTCGCAGTGACTGCATCGGCCCAGACAGGCGAAGGCGCTGACGCTTTGCTGGCAGCGATCGATGAGGCCCTTCGTTCTGATCCGCTGGTCGACGCCGAGTTCCGCATCCCGCAGCACGAGGGCGCGGTCCTGGCCGCTATCGAGGCAGGCACGGTCATCCACGCTCGTCGGTATGAAGGCAATCTTGTGTACCTCAGCGTAACTGGCTCGGCGAGCCTTGTTGGCCGTTTCCGCGCCTTTCGCATTCAAGACCCTCAGCTCGCACGGCAGTAACGGCCGTCTATTTCTGAGCAGACCCAGCGGCCATTTCAGGCGCATTCGCCAGCATCTTTGCGTCCAAATCCGCCGTTCCCGTTCGCCCATTATCATTAACACGAAGCACGACCCGCACCATCTGCGTTTTGGGCGGAATATGGGCGCTTAGCTTGAATCGTACTTCCTCTTGCACCGCGTCCGGATCCGCTGCGGAAGAATGTAACTCTACCGTTTGAAAGTGCGTAGCCAGAATCTTTTTTCCGTGCGAGAGGCTCAGCATGCCCAGCACCAGGTTTGCCTGTTTTGTGCCGTTTTCTCCGGCCCAGCCTAGATGGCTCGGCTTTACGTGCAGTACAAAGTGCACCGTGCGCATATCGGACTGCCGCATTACATCGCTCACACTCAGTTCCAGTGCATGCATCGGCAGCGTCGCATCATACATGTCGATGGCGATCTGCTGTTGAGGATCAGGCGCATTCTTCGGGAGGGAAAAATAGCCGATTTTCGTAATCACGCGCAGGTTCGGGTTGCGCGTTGTAACGTGTACACTGCGGAATTTGCCATCAATGGCAGTCTGCGAGGGCCTGTAACTTAGCATGTAGTAGCTTGTACCCTGCGCTACGGCTTCACCAATTTCCGTGGAGAGATCATTGCGGTTAAAAAATAGCGAGCCGCCGGTTTCTTTAGCAAATAGCGCAAAGTTCACATCGCCCGTAAACGGCCCATTGTTGCCGTGGTTGGCATCGCGGTCTGTCTGTTGCAGCGTCACGCCATGAGTGCTGATGACCTTCAGTTGCGGAAACACTACAAACAAGCTCACACGAGCCTCTACAAGCAGGTTCGCTGCCGCATGCACATACTGGGCCCAGCCATCCAGGATCGTTCCATAAGCAGCCCGGTTCAGGTTCGGACCGCCGCGTCCCAGCCAGAGCACATTCTTGCGTCCCGGCACGCCGCGGTTCTGCACTGCAATCTGTTTCAGGTTGTCAATCGACTGCCGCGCCCGCTCGCCGTCAAAGTCGCTCTTTGCAAACTTGAACGCATTCGCCGGAGGCACATGATCTACGGCAAAAATCAGATCATCGCGGTTTCGCGTATATCCCTGCACCATCTCCAGAGACGTGTTGGTCGCCACCAGTATCTCCGCCGGAGTTGGCAGCGTAGCGGGTTGCGTGGCAAGGTAATCGTGCGCCGCTTTCTGGAGAAGCGTGAACTCATCTACGCTGTCATTCAACTGATCCAGCACCAGGATGGTCGTCGGCGCCTTGCTCAACCCGCTCTCATCATCGCCATTCGCCACATGCTCCTGCGGCGCCTCAAACGAGAATATCGTCTGCGGTTGCTTCTCTTCCGTAATTGAAAAGTCATCCTTCGTCAGCCCGGTAGTCACCGGATGCCCGCTCTTATCCAGAACAGTCACATCCAGAATTACAAGGGACGTCGTCAGCCGTAATGAAGGCGTGCTGTCTGTGTTGCCTTGCTGCGCCAAGCATTGAGCGGCATTAAAAATCGCGAGCGCGCATGCGCAAATCGAGGTCAACTGGCCTCTTGAGGATTTACCTCTCCGCATTCGTATCCTATTCATGGAGCCTGATGGGTTCATTGTCGCAGATGGTTACGCAGGAAATCGACGTCTGGTTCCTTGCCTGTCATGTCACACTATCTTCGTGACTGAGAAGAACGCCGCCCCCGACTCCATCACCACTGTCTCGTCTCGCGAAGTCTACCGCAACCACTGGATGCGCCTCCGCGAAGACGAGATCCTGCGTTCAAACGGTAAGCCTGGCATCTATGGCGTTGTCGAGAAGGACGATGCCGCCATCATCATCCCCATTGACTCGGGCAATATCTGGCTCGTCGAGCAGTACCGTTACACGATTCAGGAACGCGCCCTTGAGCTGCCGCAAGGTGGTTGGGAGATGGAGGTCGAAAATCCTGAAGAGCTGGCTCGCGGCGAGCTCAAGGAAGAACTCGGCCTGGACGCCGACTCTATGACTTACCTCGGCTGGAACTGGATTGCGTATGGCTTCTGCCGCCAAAAGCATCATGTCTTTCTTGCCACAGGCCTTACTGCAACGGAGACGGACCCTGATGATGAGGAACATGACCTCGTAGTCCGTTCCATGCCCATCGCTGAATTCGAGCAGAAGATTCTCGATGGCATCATTCGCGACAACTGCACTATGGCCGCGTGGGCCATGTATCTTCTCTGGAAGGCGAAGCCGGAAGTTTTACGCCAGAGCGAATCTTGAGCACGTGCATCCCTTGAGATTGGGGGTAAGGTTTCCGCGCCAGATTTCTGCCCGGCGAGCGATCGCATTCTCCGCACGAACTTCTCCCGCGGTATGTGTCTCCCGCAGGGATACAGAATTACAGAATCTGTGGTCTGTAAGGGGGTGGGGTACATTTCAGCCTGAACTTACAGATTTACAGAATCTGTGGAGATGAACCGGTACGGGAGGGAGCTATCCGTTTCTTTTTCAGCGATTTAAGCTCCACAAGGCTTACAGAGTTACATATTTACAGAATCTGTACGCCGCGATTATGTGCATTTTCTGCGATTTTAGTTTTGTAAGTTGATAATTTCATGAGACTTGAAAAGCAGAAATTGAGAAAAAAAAGGGTGCATAAATGCGGTTTTAAACGCCACTTTGAACTCCAATCATGCTGAAATGCTGCTGGTGCGGTCGAACATGCGAAGGCCGGAGTCCGTGAAGGACTCGGGCCGCTTTTTCTGGTGCTCATTATGAGCATGGCACAAAACGACTTAATTGTACGCAAACTTTCTGAAAGAAAATTTGCACGAAAGTATAGTCGATTAAAGTACTGTGGGCTTTGCAGTTTCGGAGACTGTATCGCCGGAAATACCCTAGATGATGCTGCGGAATCTTCTCCATGCTGTCACCGCGAGCAGAATAATCAGAACCAGCGCTGCCAGCTGCGTGATTCCAAAGACCGGTGAGGCTTGGGTGGGCGCAATCGATTTCAAAAATCCAATCTTCTCGAATGACTGCACGATCAGCACAAAAACATTGAAGAACAGCGCGGTTGCAACGGCAGAAACATATAGTCCGCGCAATTTTTTGTTCGAGACTGCCACTCCCGCCACTAGCAGCGCAACCAGCGACAGAACTCCGAGAATAATCCCCGGTGTAATACCCTTGAACGGAAAGAGAAATCCCGTTACATCGGTCAAAATGTTGGCGACAAAGAAGACCGGCGTCCAGAACGTGTGCTTCTTTCTTCCAATCAGCGTACCCAACAGCAGAAAGCCTGCAAGGATTCCAAGCAAGCTCAGCACTACATGTATGCCTGTAAAGAGTCCTGCACTCAGTCCCAGAATCATCCGCGATCTCCTTGCACTTACCCCATATTCATAGTTGTAAAGGGATTCCAGAGTACACGAGACGCGCTCGAGACGCCAAGGAAATCTACCCTTACGCAAGGAAACAGCGGCGCCAGAAACGGATGCCGCTGTTCTGAACGCTGGACTTTGCTATCGCTCTGCTACTGGTTTCCAGTGCGTCGGATATTCGGGGCCGATATACTCTGCGCGCGGACGGATGAGCCGGTTGTCGTCGAGTTGTTCGATGACATGCGCGCTCCAGCCGGCGATGCGGCTGATTGCAAAGATTGGCGTAAACAGATCGATGTCGATGCCGAGCGTGGTGTACGTGGAAGCCGAATAGAAGTCCACATTTGCGTTCAGCTTCTTTTCGCGGTTGATGTAGAGCTCAATAGCGCGGGACATATCGAACCACTTCGAATTGCCCGAATCCTTGCCCAGCTGTTCGCTCATCCGGCGGAGGTGCGTGGCGCGCGGATCTTCTGTCTTATATACGCGGTGCCCGAAGCCAGAGACCTTCTGCTTGGATTCCAGCATCGCTTTCACGTGCTCTACTGGATCTTCTCCGGCCTTATCTATGGCCTGCAGGAGGCGCATTACAGCTTCATTCGCGCCGCCATGCAGTGGTCCCTTCAGTGCGCCAATGGCGCCGGTAATCGCGGAGTGAATGTCGGATAGCGTGGCTGCGATGACACGGGCTGCGAAGGTGGAGGCATTGAGTTCGTGGTCGGCGTGGAGAATCAGAGCAATGTCTAAAGTTTGAGTGGCAGTTTCGCTGGGCTTCACGCCATTCAACATCCACAGAAAATTGGCCGCGTGGGTCAATGACTTATCCGCAGGCACGATCTCCAGGCCCTTGCGGATGCGATCGTAGACGGCCACAATCATTGCAATCTGCGCTGTAAGCCGGAAAGCTTTGCGCACATTGGCATCGTGGGTGTTGTCCTTCTCGTCGGCGTCATAAAAGCTCAGAGCGGAAACCGCCGTGCGGAGGACCTCCATCGGCGTGCCGTTGGTAGGCAGGCTTTTCAAGAGATCAATAATCTTAGGATCGAGTTCGCGTGCCTCGGCTAGCCTGGCAGAAAATTCCTTTAGTTCTTCCGATTTCGGTAGCCATCCGTTCCAGAGCAGGAAAGTTGTCTCTTCAAAGGTCGAGCTTTCGGCCAGTTCATGAATATCGATTCCGCGATACGCGAGCACGCCGGCGTCGCCGTCAATCCAGCAGATTCCCGAGTTTGCGGCAACGATGCCTTCCAGACCCTTACCGGCGACTGCAGCGGTGGACATATCTTTTTAACTCCTGATGATCAAGTCTGGTCTTTCTGTCGTCGAAACGCGCCATGGCATCAACGCCCGCACAGGCAGACAGCGAAAGCTGAGGCAAGGATTCATTTATAAATGAACGGTTCTACCGTTGTCACTGCGGCCCGTTCAGGATGCGGGAACCGTCGTGTGCTGCATCACGGCACTTCTTCTAAATAGCCTCCTTGACACTCCCGGTACAGCCGGTATGCTTAACAGTTCTGGGAATTTGTACTTTTCAGGCCATGGAGGCCCGCTTTTGCAGGTTCGCGTCTTTTATCACGACAAATGCTTTGATGGGGCCTGCTCGGCATCGCTGTTTACGCGCTTTCACCGCGAATGCGTGACCGCAGGCGCCAGCTATGAATACCACGGCCTGGTGCATCGCGCGGGTGCGCTTTTTGACGAGGCGCAGTTTACCGGCGATGAGAATGCTATTGTCGATTTCAAATACTCGTCTTCGCCGCAAATTACATGGTGGTTCGATCACCATCTTTCGGCTTTTCTGACGCCGGAGGATCATCAGGATTTTCTTGCCTGCCAGCAGGATCCGGTGTGCGGGAAACATAAGTTTTTCGATCCGAAATATACGTCCTGTACGAGCTTTCTGGCGCATATTGGAGAGACGAAGTTTGGATTTGATACCAAGCCGGTTGCCGAGTTGATTCACTGGGCGGATATTGTGGATGGCGCGCTCTACGAGAGCCCAGAGTCTGCTGTTGAGATGGCTCAGCCGGCGATGAAGCTGACGCTCATTATTGAGTCGACGGAGGACCCGGGATTTATTCCGCGACTGATTCCGCTGTTGACGGAGATGCCGTTGGCGGAGGTTCTGGCGCAGCCGTTTGTGGCTGAACTGCTGCCGCCGCTGATGGAGCGGCATAAGGCTGCATTGGAGCTGATTCGGAGCCGGAGCGAGTCGAAGGATGGAGTGATTTTCTTCGATATTACGGATCATCCGCTGGAAGGGTTTAACAAGTTCATTCCGTACTACCTGCATCCGGAGGCGGTTTACTCGATTGGGTTGTCTAAGTCGAGTTTCCGGACCAAGGTGGCTGTGGGGACGAATCCGTGGACTAAGAAGGACCCTGCGACGCTGGCGAACCTGGCTGAAATCTGCGAGCGGTACGGTGGCGGCGGACATGCGCGGGTGGGCGCGATCAGCTTTCCGCCGGATCGGGAAGATGCGGCGCGGGTGGCGGCGGCGGAGATTGTGGCGGAGCTGCGGGCACGGAATTGATTTTTGGCGCAATGTCATGAGTTATCCTGTGCTGCACAGATTTCCAAGTGACCTAATTTGTGTTGCTTGCGGACGATTGCACAGTTTTTGGAAAAATCTTTATGCGATCCTCATTCCGGGACTGTGCAACTGTGCAAACCCAGGTTCCCCTAATTCCTTGAGTTGAGGATGTGTCTGGCGACAGTGGGGAAGGGTGAAGAGAAAGTCCGCGACCATGGAGGAAATGGAAGTTTCGTGGGGGTTCGCGTAAGTGCGGGCGGCGGTGTAGACCTCATCCGGGACAGAGACGGTGATGTTGCGCATGGAAAAGCTCCTTTGAGTAAAAACAGAAAGGCCCGAATCCGGTGGGATTCGGGCCTTGTTTTTTTCTACCTGTATCAAGTATGACAGAACGCTAGAAATACTACGCAAATTGTGCGAAGTTTTTGGGGCTTTAGAATCATCGAGTTAAGAAATATTTTTCGGGGAAGGGCTTGACAAGTTTTCCACAAGGGACTGGCGCTCATCGTAAATGATATCCAATCGCATCCTTTTAGCAGGCTTGCACAGTGTGGTGTAAAGGTTAGAAGTTGGCATTAGCAGTTGTGCAGAGTAGAATTCCGGAAAACCGCTGGATACTAAATGGCTAAACGACTTACTGTTGATGAGGTCCTGTATTTCCTTGGTCGTGGCGACTTCGATGAAATAATCGACGCGGTCGAAGATGAGTACCTTGAGTTCAAGGGAGCACCCTACCACCTCGCTTCTGATTCGATGAAGCTCGAATTAGCAAAAGATGTTTCAGCGTTAGCTAATGGTGACGGCGGTCTCATTGTGCTCGGATTTTGTACATCCAAGGATCCGGATAGTTTTGTCGAATTCGTACATGAATGCCGACCGTTTGACCGAAAATTATCCGATCTGGATCAATACGTTAAGGTGCTGGCGGACTGGATCTGCCCCGCAATGAGTTCCGTAGAGCTACTGCCTTTTTCTTCTCGTGCGAATATAGAAAAAATCGTCGTCGCTTTGTTTGTTCCGGCGCGCGAAATCGATCAGAAGCCGTTTCTAGTCAATCGTGCAGTTGACCCGGCTGGCAAAGTGAGAGGAACGCAGTTTGGATATTACGAACGCATAAGGGGATCGTATTCCGGCTGTATCTGCGGAGACATTGAGATCTTACATTCGGGACGGGATGCGCTTCTCTGAAGTCCTGCAGCGCCTTGACTCGATACAAGCATTTCTCGGTAACGTCGAACCCATTGCTCAACAGGGGTAACCGACTCGGAGATCGAAAGCCGTGTAGCCGAGGCCGAGAAGGTTGTTGATCGAGAAACATGGCCGAACATCGTACTGTCAGCGACCGTAGAGGGCTCGTCTACTTTTCCAGCGTTGCTTAGATCTAACTCTGCTGAAGTCCAGCTTATCGAAAGTCCTCCGGTCATGAGACAGGAAGGGTTCGCAATCACCCTAGGCGGCTCACGACAGTCATCCGAAATCATCCAAGGGCGGTTCCGCAGAATTGTCGCGCGAGGTAGTAAACTCCTTGAACTTTGGCAAGATGGTTTATTGGTTACAATTGGTCCCGCAGATGATGACATGTTGTGTTGGTTCACAAGGAGCCATAGGCAGAACAAACCAGGCTTACCCATTCGGAGTTTTGTTTTTGCTGAAGTCACGCTGAACTTTTGCTATTTGGCTCAAGAGGTCTTTACGCATGCCGTTCCGAAGCCCCCAAAGTTGAAATTTACTTTGAAGCTCGACAACATGACCGAAGACGGAGTGCCGTGCACTCTTGGGGTAGGGGACGATCGAGGACCTAATACCTTTCGATCTCCAAACTCAACTCGTACTGCGCCTAACTCTACTCTTACCTCAAGTTTCGTAACTCCATTCGAGAATTTTGATTTATGCCGTGTCGTGTATGAGCTTCTCGGCGGAATCTATGTTCAGTTTGGATTTGGATTGGATCAAATGCCATACATCGATCTCGAACAATCGAGAATTACACGCGAAACTCTATTTCCGAACATGGAGCCTTCAGCCTAGAGCATGGAAAAGCTGAATGAATGTATAGGGGCGCTATTTCGTCCTTGTGATGATTCTGTTTTTGTCGCAAGGATGGGGCCTTATGGGAAGCGCGCGAAAGGCAACCGCAAGAACAACCGCAGATCCTTCGACTCGTTTCGCGCTTGCGCGAAACTTCGCTCAGGATGACACGCTTTTTATGTGGTTTTTGCGGCACGGCTGAAGTTGTGCCCTATTGCGAAGCGAAGAGCAGAAGCAGGTCCTTCGACTCACCACCCCCAAACTGAAGAAAACGTTTGGGGCTCCTTTCGCTCAGGATTACACCCCATTTGAGGTGAGTGGGCGAGAGTGCTGTCCCACCCATTCGGCAAAAGAACGCCGAATGAATGGGGCACCCTTTGCGGTGCGGTGTGGGCGAAAAGCAACTGCAAGGACAACCGCAGGTCCTTCGACTTGTTTCGCGCTTGCGCGCGGAACTTCGCTCAGGATGACACGCTTTTTATGTGGTTTTTGCGGCGCGACTGGAGTTGTGCCCTGTTGCGAGCAAAGAATGAAAGCAGGTCCTTCGACTCACCACCCCCGAGCTGAAAAACGCTCGGGGCCCCTTTCGCTCAGGATGACACCTCATTTGAGGGGAGTGGACGGGAGTGTTGTCCCACCCATTCGGCAAAAGAACGCCGAATGAATGGGGCACCCTTTGCGGTGCGGTGTGGGCGAAAGGCAACCGCAAGAACAACCGCAGGTCCTTCGACTCGTTTCGCGCTTGCGCGCGAAACTTCGCTCAGGATGACACGTTTTTATGGGATAGCTTCGGCGGTGCTTGTGATGAATGTGGGTCGTGGTTCAGGTGTTCATTCTGTCGAGGGAGCGGCTGTGGTCGGCGGGCTCGAGGTCGTACCAATCGCGGCTTAGATCGATCCAGGCGGGGTTGGTTTTTTCGATCAGGGCGATTTTCTTTTCGCGCCGCCAGCCTTTGAGTTGTTTTTCGCGGTCGATGGCTATTGCTACATCCTGATGCGTCTCGAACCAGATTAGACGGTCGCAGTTATAACGCCCTGTGAAGCCATCATGCTCGCGCCATTTGTGTTGGAAGACGCGCTTCTGCAGGTCGCTGGTTACGCCGATGTAAAGCGTATGGCTGCGGCTCGCCATGATGTATGTGAAGTAGCTTGGAGGCATTGCTCTTCATGGTAGGTGGGGAGTGACGGGTTGACAACTGGCTTTTGTGCGTGAGCTTGCGAAAGACAACGGCAAGAACAACCGCAGGTCCTTCGACTGCGTTTTACGCGTAGCGTAAAACTTCGCTCAGGATGACACGTCTTTATAGGTGGCTCTTGCGGCACGACGGAAGTCGTGACCTTTCAAAGCAAAACAAAAGCAGGTCCTTCGACTCACCACCCCCAAACTGAAGAAAACGTTTGGGCCCTTTCGCTCAGGATGACATGCAGTGGTTATGGTGCTGACTGCTAGCCGTAAGAGGCAGCTATTCCGAGCGTAGGGCTGTCATGGGATCAACGTGTGTGGCGCGGAGTGCGGGGATCAAAGTGGCGATTAAGGCTACTGCTGCTAAGAGCAGTGGCGTGAGGATGAAGGCTATTGGGTCCCAGGTTTTTACGGCGAAGAGGAAGCTGGCGAGGAATCGGGTGAGCCAGAATGCGGAGCCGATGCCAATGGCGACGCCGATGAGGGTGAGCAGCATTCCCTGACCGAGGACCATGTTGCGAATGTCGGAGGCTTGCGCTCCCAAGGCCATGCGGATGCCGAGTTCCTGTGTGCGCTGCTCGACGGAGTAGGCCATGAGGCCGTATACGCCTATGGCTGCGAGCAGCAGGCCGGATGCACCGAAGATGGTTAAAAGCAGCATGTTGAAGCGTTGGCGGGATGTAGTGAGGCTATGGATCTCATCCATGGTGCGGATGTGTGCGACGGGCAGACCGGAGCTCGATTGGCGGAGGGCTTCTGTGATGGGCGTTACGAATGTGTTCGGATTGGATGCGGTGCGGACGATCCACCAGAGCGGCACGACGCGTGAGTTGAGGGCTGTTTCGCCATCAGGCATTTGCGCGAGCGGGATGTACATGGTGGGAGCGGGATTTTGATTGAGGCCCTGGTCCCGCGTATCGCCGACGATGCCAACGACCTGGCGCGGTGACTCAGAGAATGGTGAGCCGGCGGGGGAGCCCGGGGCTTTCTGGATACGGTCTTTGAGCGGATCGGAGTTGGGCCAGAATTGTTTGGCCATGGCCTGATTGATGATGATGACTCCCGGAGAGGATGCGTCGTCATGCTCGGTAAAGTTGCGGCCGCGCAGCAGGGGGATTTTTAGCGTGTGAAAGAAGCTCGAGGAGACGGAATAGTAAGATGCACCGCCGGCGAAGGGTCCGTTTCCTTTAGGACGACCAACGACATTGAAGGACATTCCAAAGGCGCCCTCTAAGGGAAGGCCGTTAGCCACGGCTGCATCGAGGACACCGGGGATGGATTTGAGCTGCTCTGTGCCCTGGTGGATGATTTGCGCGACGGGAGCGGATGTTTGAAAACGGCTACCGCTCATGGACATGGCCAGCGTAAGTGTGTTGTGTTGATCGAAGCCGGGATCGACGGCCTGAAGCTTGAGGTAGGTGCGGATTAACAGTGTTGAGCCGATGACAAGGACCAGCGCCAGTGCGATTTCACTGACGACGAGAATGGAACGGAAGCTGGTGCTGCGGGAGCCTGTGCCGGAGCGGCTTCCGCTTTCGTTGAGTGTGCCGAGCAGGTTTGTGCGTAACGCGCTGATGGCGGGAGCGAGACCGAAGAGGATTCCGGTAATAACGGAGATACAAAGGGTGAAGAGCAGAAGGCGTGTGTCGAGCGCGACGGTTGAGCCGTCTTCTCCGAGGCGCGGAAGGCCGCCGATGTTGACGGCGAGCAGCAAGCGAACGCCGACGTAGCCGAGAAGCAGGCCGAGCAGACTGCCGGAGAGCGAGAGGATGAGGCTTTCCGCGAGAAGCTGGCGGATGACGTGCCAGCGGCCTGCGCCGAGGGCTGCGCGTGTGGCGAACTCGCGTTTGCGGCCGGAGGCGCGTGCCAGAAGCAGGTTGGCGACATTGGCGCACGCGATAAGCAGCACAAGTGCGACAGCGCTGAGGAGTATAAGCAACGGGGTGCGCGTGTCGCCGATCATCCACTGCTTGAGCGGCATGACGGCGAAGTTACTTTGCGGGCCGATGGCGTTGGGGATGGCTCGGCGGAACTGGTCAGAGGCTAGCTTGAGCTGGGCATTTGCCTGCTCGATGCTGATGCCGGGCTTGAGCCTGGCGGCGACTCCGAAGTAGTGCGCCATGTCTTGCGTGTTGAGGTCGAATTGATAGGGAACCCAGAGGTCGGCGGGATCGTCTATGACGAAGTTACGGGCGACGACGCCGACTATGAGGTAAGGCTCGCCGTCGAGCTGAACGGTGCGGCCTACGATGTTTGCGTCACCTCCGTAGCGGCGTTTCCACAGGCCGTAGCTGAGCACGACGACGTGCGGGCCGTTGGGGCTGTCTTCTTCCGGCGTAAAGGCGCGGCCCGCGATAAACTGCGCGCCGAAGAGGCTGAAGTAGTTTTGCGTTACGTGAATTCCCTGTATCTGCTGGGGATGGTCGCCGCCTGTGAGATTGATGCCTGCGCCGCCGGTATCGTATGCAGCTATCTGATTGAGGATGGCGGTTTGATGGAGCCACATGTTGAGCTCGGGAACGCTGGTGGAATCGAAGCTGCCCTGCGGGAAGTTCTGCACCATACGCACGAGAGATTGCGGCTCAGGATAAGGGAGCGGTTGAAGCAATACGGTGTTTACGACGGAGAAGACAGCTGTGTTGACTCCGATGCCGAGCGCGATGACGAGCAGGGCGACTGCGGTGAAGCCGGGTGTTTTTCGTAGCGAGCGCCAGGCGAAGCGAACATCGCGCCAGAGATCTTCAAGCCAAGGCACGGAACGATAATGCCATACGCGTTCTCTGACGACGAGTGGATTACCGAATTTGAGTTGTGCCTGACGCTGGGCTTCTGCGTCTGAGAGACCGCGCGCCTGGTTTGCGTCACGCTCGTGCGCGATATGGGATTCGATCTCTTCGGCGAGGTCGCGGTCTTTTTCTTTGCGATGCAGAAAACGCTGAAAGAAGCCCATGGTTGTTCCTCCTGCCCTAGCTGTTCGATTCGCCGAGAATGAGGCCGATGGCGCGGGTCATTTGCCGCCAACGGCTGGTGGCCGCAGTCAGTTCTTTGCGGCCTTTGGCTGTGAGCTGGTAGAACTTCGCCTTGCGGTTGTTATCGCTCACGCCCCACTTGGATGAAACAAGGCCTCGGTCTTCAAGACGATGAAGAGCCGGATAGAGGGATCCCTGCTCGATTTCGAGTGCGTTTTCTGAGGTTTGCTCGATTGAATGTGCGATTGTGTGTCCATGCGCAGGGCCGAAGATAAGAGTGCGGAGGATGAGAAGATCAAGCGTCCCCTGAAGGATGTCACCTGCTTCGGGCGGTTGTTTAGGCGTCATCAGTATCTCCACTCGAATGACTATGGGAGTGACTATACTTCACTCGAATGGCTATGTGAAGGGGAAATATTCTGCGGGATACTGATCCTTCAGGAGATGGTTATCGAAAGCCGCGTTTCTCTACAGGAACTCCAGCTATTGTGAAAGGGTCTAAGAACGAAGCCCAGATCCCGAGTTGGGATCTGGGCTTCATCAGTTGGTGGGTTGTGGAGGCTGGGTTACTGGTCGTTGCCCACAGTCAGGTCGGTGGCAACGGGCTTTAGGTAGCCGAAGAGGCCGCCTGTTCCGTGGTCTGGGCCGGCAGTGAAGTAGAGCTCGGAGGCAGGTGCGCCTGCGGGGTCGTAGCTGCCGGCGGCAGCGCTGTTGCCGGGGCTGATGGCCCAGAGGCCGTTGATTGCGAGCGGCTTTCCGGTGGCATCCTGGACCAGGCCGATGAACTTACCGGTGGCGAGATCGTAGGCGGCGATGGTTCCGCTAAACTCACTGGCGCCGCCGCCGGAGAACTGACCGATAAGCAGGTCGTGGCTATAGGTTCCGAAGTCGAGAGGCGCGAGGGCTACGCCCCAGGGGGCATTGAGCCAGTCCCCGTGTTCGAGGCGGTGCAGAAGTTGACCATCTGAGGAGAAGACATCGACGAAGCCGAGGCCGGGACCGTCGGTTTCGAATGGGTTACCTTCTTCGTGGAGGGCGTAGGCGACAACGATGTCGTTCCCGATGGCCTGAACATTGAAGGGCACGAAGTTCCGGGGAAGACGATCGTCGGTGAAGGGTTTGTTATTGTCATTGTCCCTGTCGCCGTCGCGATACCCATAGTTGTCATCGCGATTTCCGTCCCGGTTTGGTTTGAGGGTGACCTTGTGGAAGGCATTGTCGTAGACGTCGACTGTGCCTTTGGTGAAGTTGGCGGCATAAAGGTAGCGTTTGCCGTTGATGGTGGCGCTGGTAAGGCCGGTGTAGCTGGAGCCGTTTGTGGTCTTGACCATGACGACGGCGTGCGTGGAAGGCGCGCTGCCGCCTGGAGCTATGCCGACGGCTGGGTTCCATCCGGAGATGGTGCCATCAATGGTAGAGAAGAGAAAGGCAGCGGGTGCGCCTGGGGCAAGCAGGAAATCCGTGGGGCTGGCGTTGGCGATGGTGCCTGTTGGAGTACCGGTGGGGAAGGTCTTGCTGTTGGGGTCAGCTTTGGGGATAGTTACGACGAGTGGGGTTATGGCTCCAGCGCCGTTGTAGAGCGTGCTCAGGCCGGTGGCGTTGTCGGAGACCCACCATGGGCTGCTGGAAGTGCGGGAGAGTCCCCACGGATTGATGAGGTGAGGATCCGTAACGGGGGCTACGCCGGATGTGTTAGCTACGAGATTGACCTGGGTGTAATGCTGGGCTTCAGCGACTGAATACAGAGAGATGGCCAACGATGCGACTGTGGTCAAAGACAAAAACGTCTTCATACCTGAACCTCCTGGAGGTAATGCCCCGCGTCATGTTACGAATGTTGCTACGTCAACCGGCCGAGTCGTACACGGTGGCTGGGATTTTCGTGTATGCGGGGAGGGGACACATAAATCCAGAGCGAGCTTAGTCCCACCGTTGAACTCCAGATGTCAGGAAGCTGTCATTGTTCTGTCACAGATTTCGAAAGCCCGTAAAAGTGTGATCGATGTGTCCTATGGCGGTACCAACCAAACCTGTATCTGTGAGTAATGACAGGTGCGGTTTGGTCGTGAAGGGTTTAAATCTAGATGGCTACTGAGTACACGGATGCCAGTGGTACTTCCGGAGGGAATGATGCGCAGAGCCAGTATTTACCTCACAGCCGCAGCCAGTGTTTTCGCAATAGTGCTGACAAGTTGCCAGCAGAAAGCTGCTGACGAGCAGAGTTCCGCGCAGCAGAACAGCAATCCGCCAGCCGCTCCGGCTGCGGCGCAGATCGCAGGCACGCCCACCGGCACTGTGATGACTCCGGAATATGTGGCATCCGTGGGCCGGTTTGCTTACATCTGGGGCTGGCCGCTCGTAAACAATCTCAACCGGTCCCTGGCTGCGCAGCAGCAGCCTAGTCCGGGCCTGGTTGGCGGTGTGGCCCCTGTTTCGCCTCCGGGGCATATCTCCATGCTTACCGACTACATCAGCGCCGACCAGCACATGATCACTTGCCCTAACCAGGACACGGTTTATGGCTCCGGTTACCAACACGTCAATACGCAACCGGTTGTGATCCAAGTTCCTGACTTTGGCAAGCGGTTTTTTGTCTATCAGATTGCCGATGCGCGCACTGACTCCTTCGCTAATATTGGAAGCCAATATGGCACCAAGCCCGGCTTTTACGCGATTGTCGGCTCAAGCTGGAAGGGCACCATTCCCAGTGGCATCACGGCAGTTCTTCACTCTCCGACGGATCTGGTCGTCATCCTTCCTCGCGTCTTCCAGGACGATACGGCTGAGGACAAGGCCGCTATCCAGCCGCTTTTAAGCCAGGTGGTGCTTTACCCACTCAGCGAATTCGATGGCAAGATGAAGACGATGGATTGGAAGAGCATTCCGACGTATCCTGAGCCTGCCAGCGCCGGCGGCGAGATCAAGTGGGTCATTCCGGAGAAATTTTTCGACGAGCTTCCCATCATTCTCAAACAGATTCCGCCTATGACGGGCGAGGAATCGCTGTACGCGACCTTTCAGTCTGTGCTTGATGCTGCGGCGAAGGATCCCAAGCTGAAGCAGACCCTGGTTCAGACTGCAGTGGCTACGGAAAAAGAGGTTATTGGTCCGCTTTTTGAATTTCACAACAATGGCCGTCCTATTGGGAACGGTTGGAACTCTCCGCCCAACGGAGCCAACTGGGGCTTTGACTATCTCTCACGCACCGCGACAGCAAGATCCAACATGTACGACAATGCGCCGCAAGAGACCCGCTACATCTATACCGACTTTGACTCCAGCGGGCAGCGCCTGGGCGGTGCTCATGGTTACACTGTGACCTTCCCGGCGGGACAGACGCCACCTGTCAACGGCTTCTGGTCACTTACGCTCTACAACAAAGAGCATCTCTTCGCGCCCAATGCGCTGAAGCGGTTCTCACTTGGCACGAAGAGCAAGTCGATGAAGCAGAATCCGGATGGCTCGCTGACGATTTACGTGCAGAACACATCTCCCGGAGCGGACAAGCAGGACAACTGGCTGCCCGCGCCGAAAGATAACTTCTCACTTTATATTCGCGCATATTGGCCGAAGGAAGAGGTCACAAACGGCCAGTGGATACCGCCGCTGGTTAAAGTGACTCGCTGAGTGTCGAGATGAGAAGCACGTGCTCAGAATCTGGGGGCGGGGGGCGGCGGTAGCAGGGCGATGAGCTCCTTGGCGTGGATGTTTCGGCATTCGGAGACGGTGTCGAAGACCATGGTTTGCGGATCGGCGTCGGAGAAGGGTTTCCAATCGAGGCCGGGCTGCGATGGGTTGCCGGTGTAGGCGAAGTTGATCCATGCGCGGGAGACCTTGTCCTGCAACGCGTAGCCTTCCGAGGCGTCTCCGGTTGCAACGCGGACCTGCGGCTCGGTGAGGTTGTGAAAGACGAAGGCGATCTCAGCGGTGTGGAAGGATGTGGTGCCGCCGTTGACCGGGTACTCGTAGACGAAGAGATAGTTGTACACCGAAGCATGGCCGGCCTGGGCCTTGGCGGCGAGCGCTCGCGTGTTGGGGCGAGCGAAGAAGAGAACGTCCTGGACCTGCTTGCGCGGGAATGAGGTTTTGAACGCGGCTGCGATGGCATCCTTCTTGTCGCCGAACTCGGCGGTGAGATGCTCGTTTACCTGCTGCGGAGTCCAGCTGTTCTTGTCGATGCTTTTTACGTAATTGCTGGACATTTCGCTGAAGACGCTTCCGGACATCTGGGGGATGTCGGATGACCAGTCGCAGAACTGGCGAAGGATGTAGTTGTCATCGGCGATGACGTTCCAACCGGCGCGCTGATTGTTGGCCTGAGCGACGGAGCGCAGTGCTGCCTGGCCGGCGGTGATGAGATCGAGATAGGGGATGGTTTTGAGTTTGCTAATATCGCTGCCCGTGAGGTTAAGGTTGGCGAGGGTCTGGGCGGCAATCTGCTGCTGAATCTTGAGGAGCGCGGCGGGATCCTGATCGGCTAAAACTTCTCCGCCGCCGCTTTGCGTGACGACTTTGTGGAAGAGGCCTTTTGCGGAGGGGGTGTGCAGCATACGTGCTGCTTTGCTGCCGCCGCCGGACTGGCCGAAGAGGGTTACGCTGCCGGGATCGCCGCCGAATTGTGCGATGTTTGCCTGCACCCATTGAAGCGCTGCGAGGATGTCCGCTGTGCCGGTGTAACGCGACTGAGCGTATTCCGGGCCATAGGCTGACAGGTCGAGCGTGCCGAGGATGTTGAGGCGGTGGTTGAGACTGACGACCACGACATCGCCGAACTCGCTGAGGTTCTTGCCGTCGTAGGCATAGGCTTCCATCGCGGAACCATTGGTGAAGCCGCCGCCGTGAAGCCAGACCATGACTGGCTTTTTGGCAGACGCTGAGGTGCTTTGGGTCCAGATGTTGAGGATCTGGCAGTGCTCGTCTTCGACCCAATAACGATGCGGGAAGACGAACTCGTCGATACCAACGTGCGCCATGGGAGGGATGGGGCAGACTGGACCCCAACTCTGGGCGCTCTTGATGCCTTGCCATGGCGGGACTGGTTTGGGAAGCTCGAAGCGTTCTGCCGTGGCGTAGGGAATGCCGAGGAAGACTGTGGTCTTGCCGTCGCGGTAACCGCGGAGCTGGCCACCCTGGATCTGGACGATGGGCGGGGCATAGTTGGGTGCTGTGGCGGATGGTTCTGTGTGGGTTGCTCCGGTGGAAGGCTTTTCGGCTGAGGCTTTTGGCTCGAAGGCGAGACCAGTGGCAGCGGCTCCTATGAGGGCTGCTCCGGCGCTGAGCAGATCCCGCCGGTTTACTTTTGTGAAATGCGACGTCTGACTCATATCTCTCCAGAATGCCGGGTCATAATTCCATGCGACGAGGCATGGGGTCCGCCTATCTGAAGAGGCTGCTAGGTATGTGGCGGCTCAGTTGCGATCCTGAGCGCCTCTTCCAAGGCGGGGTGCTCAGAGTAGCACGGCGGGTGGGAGCTTGTGGTGCAGCCGAGCTACTCTTCCCGCAGGGCGACCATTGGATCGACGCGCCCCGCTCGCCAGGCCGGAATCCAGCTTGCTGCGAGCGCGACGATGAGTATTGTCAGCGCCATGAGAACAAAGACAAGCGGATCGCCAGGTTGTACGCCGTGGAGCATGCCCGCCAGGGCATGAGCGAGTGCAAAGGCGAGCGGGAGCCCTACGCCTAAGCCAATGGCCGTAAGCCGGCCCGCCCTGCGAAGGACCATTCGCAACACATCTTCGCGCCGTGCGCCCATGGCAATGCGCAGGCCGAACTCTCGGGTGCGTTCCGAGACAAGATTGGCCATGATGGCGAAGATTCCAATGGCTGCCAAAAAGAGAGCGAACAGGGCATCAAAGCCGAGAAGCGCGGCAACGTATGCGAGTCCGACCAGGTTGTCATGCAACAACTGGGCGTATGTCTCCACTGTGTCAAGAGGTATTGCCGGATCGATCCCTGCCAGAGCATTTCGCGCTGCCGGGGCGACGGACAGCGGATCGCCGGTAGCGGTGATGGCGTATGTGACGGACGCGGGCGGAATCTGGCCGGCATCGACGTAGACCGCCGTATGCTGTACCGAGTCCCACAGGGAGTAGTTCGTCTCCTTTGCGACGCCCGCGATAGTCAGCCAGGGCTCATTGCTGTTGCGCCCTCCGATGCGGATGCGATGGCCGAGCGGATTCTGCCCTGGGAAATGCTCTGCGACGAATCGCTCGCTTACGATGGCGACCGGGAGGGAGCTGAGGGAATCCCCTTGATTGAAAACCCGCCCGGCGACGACGGGAACGTGCAGAGCGTCAAAATAGCCGGCGCTCACGGGAAGGTATAACGTGCTCAGAAGCTTGCCGGGAACGGAGGGTCTGTTCTCAAGCTCGACGTCCCGTACCCAGCCGTTGTCGTCGTAGGGCAGCGCGGAGACCAGCTCTGCTTGGGTTACGCCGGGCAACGCGCGGAGACGGGTGAGGCTGGCGTCGTACCATTGTGCGCGTTTTTGCGGAGTGCCGTAGCGGGATTTGGGCAGGTTGATGTTGAAGGTAAGGATGGTGCCGGGCCGGTAAAAGTCGGCAACGTGCAGCCATGCGTTCATGCCCTTTGAGATGAGCGCTGCTCCAATGACGAGCGCAACTGCCAGCGAGATCTGGACGACTGCGAAGATGCTGCGCAGTCGATGCGTGCGGCCTGAGCCAACCGAAGAACGCGAACCGGCCTTGAGCTGATCGACGAGGTTTACGCGCAGTGCGTCCACGGCTGGGGCCATGCCGGCGATGAACCCGGCGAGTCCTGCGATGAGAAGGGAAAAGAACAGCACGCGTCCATTGAGCGAGATGTTGGACCAGCCGGACATATAGCGGGCTACGCGCGCAGGCATGGTGATCAGCGTGAGATGCAGAAAGAGTGCGCCGAAGGCCAGGCCGCCAACTGCGCCTGCAAGACCGAGCAAAATATTTTCTGTAAGCAACTGCCGCAGAATGCGCCAGCGGGTTGCACCCAATGCGATTCGCATTGCAATCTCTGGCCGACGCGCAACGCCGCGCGCCAACTGCAGATTGGCGACATTGGCGCATACGATGAGAAGGAGAAAGAGCGTAGCGCCCATGAGCAGGCGATAGTATTCCGGAGTATAAGGACCATTGATTCCATCGAGCAGGGACTCGACGTGAACGGTCCAGCCCTGATTGGTTGCGGGATAGGCCCCTGCCATGTGCTCGGCCATTGTGCGCAGCTCGGCTTGCGCCTGCTGGACGGAAACTCCATCGCGCAGCCTTCCTATTACCAGATAGTTGCGTTCCACGCGATCGGAAAGCTGCGCAGGGGTGGGCGCGAAGGGAAGGTAGAAGTCCGCAGTGGAGGGATACTGCATCGACTGCGGGAGGACACCTATGATGGTGTAACTGCGTTGATCGAGCTCGATTTTGCGTCCTAGCACACCTGGGTCTGCGCCAAAGTGCTGCTGCCAGAAGGCGTAGTTCAAGACGGCTACCGCGTCCCGTCCCGGCTGACTCTCCTCAGGGCCGTAAACCCTGCCAAACAGTGCGGTGGAGCGCAACACGGAAAAGAAACTGGCTGAGGTGACTGCGGCTTCAATGTGCGCGGCGTCGCCGGCGCCTGTCAGCGTCATGTCGGCTTCTTTTCGCACTGCCAGCTCTTCAAACGAACTAGAGCCCCGGAGCCAATCTTCATAGTTCGCCAGGGCGGCCTGCTCGTAGCCGCCTTTCACTCTCTCTTCTGAGAGCGTGACGACGCGGTCCAGCCTCGGCACCGCAAGAGGATGCAGTACGACTGCATCCATGCTGCTGAATATGGCTGTATTGACACCGATGCCCACTGCGAAAGTGATGAAGGCGGCGATTGTGAAGGCTGGTGATTTTACGAGTTGCCGCACGGCATACCTGAGGTCTTCCCACAGGCTTTCAACCAACGGCAACGTCTGTTCGGCGTGGTAATGCTCGCGGACTGCTTCTACTGCGCCAAGCTTCAGCAGCGCCTGGCGGCGCGCCTCGGTGAGTGTCATGCCAGCGCGCAGGTTCTCTTGGGTTTGAAGAGCGATATGCTCCTCCATCTCTTCCTGGAGCCTTTGGGTGTTGTTGCGCCGCATTGTCAGGTTCATTAGGCGCGCCGAAAATCGTCTCAAAAATCTCATGAGAAGTCCCCCGCTTCGAGCTTGAAGAATTGTGCGATGATGTCCGCGGTCTGCTGCCACTCCCGTGCTTCATTCTGCAGACGGTTGCGCCCGTCGCGCGTGATTTTGTAAAAACGCGCCCGCCGGTTGTTTTCAGATGCGCCCCACGCGGAGGAGATTGCGCCCTCGTGTTCGAGCTTGAGCAGCAAAGGGTACAGCGTTCCCTGGTTTACGGCCAATAGATTTCCGCTGATCTGCTCGATTCGCCGGGCGACGCCGTATCCGTGTAATGGTCCCAGCGTTTCAAGCGTCTTGAGAACCATCAGCGTCAGCGTTCCCTGTTGAACATCCGATTTCTCTTTCATGACCCTTCTCTTGGTATCCAAAAGAAGCGTAGCACATTTTCATTTTGGATGCCAACAGGAGAGAGGCGTATCTTTTTTCGAACCTGAAAAGCCGGTCTAGACTTTTGCGTGCAGGCTGGGCCACTCGGGTTTGCGGTGCTTTAGGAATGCCTGTACGCCTTCGCGGAAGTCTTCGGTGCTTCGCTGGCGGGAGTTGACTTCGATGGCTTCTTCGATCTCCTCATCGAGACGGCGCTTGGAGTGCATACTCAGAAGCTGCTTGACCTCCTGCATGGCCTGGGGGCTGTTCTGCAGCAGCCCCTGAGCATGCGCGCGAGCGGTTTGCATCAGCTCGTCCGAGTTGACGATCTGCGTAACGAGACCGAGGTGGTATGCCTCTTGCGCCTTGACGAGCCGACCGGAGAGAAGCAGCTCGCGTGTGCGCTTTTCACCCACCTGTCGAAGCAGGAAGGAGGCGATGATGGCGGGCACGTAGCCGAGCTTGACTTCAGTAAAGCCGAACTTGGCTTCGGGGACGGCGAGGGTGAAATCGGCCAGTATGGCCAGGCCCATGCCGCCTGCGATGGCCGGGCCATTGACCGCTGCGATGACCGGCTTGGGGAATTCATAGAGCGTGCGCAGGACATTGGCCATGTTTTCGGAGTCCTGGCGGCCTTCTTCCTCCGTGGTGGCGTGGAGCGTGGAGAGGTGTTCCATGTCGAGGCCTGCGCAAAAGGCCGGTCCGGTGCCGGTGAGAATGACAACGCGGCAGTCGGAGTCCTCGGCTTCACTGAGAGCCTGGGAGATCTCCTGCATTAATAGAGGACAGAGCGCGTTACGCTTGTCCGGCCGGTTCATGCTGATGGTGCGTACTTCGTCGTTGTCTTCAATGAGCAGATGATGAAAGCTGGACATGATCGTCTCCATCTCTTACGGAGAAGCAGAGAATAACGCAATTTGTATTCGCCGGAAAGCGAGCTTCGTAACGCGTCCGATGCGATCCGATCCGGCAGCGAAATTGTACGCGCAAACCGTGTGTTTGTGGCAGACTGTTGCCACTATGCTGATTGAGATGTGGGAGCGGCTACGGGGATTCGATAAATGGGTTGAGGCTGAGGCACGGATTGTTTCATCCGAGGTGCAGGAGACCGAGCTCAGTAATCGATATGGGAATACTACCTACACCTATGCATCAGGCGATGTGCTTGCGTGGACTGACGACTCCGGTAATGAGCAGTCGGCAAGCTTTAAAGTGCCGGACAGCTCTCCGCTCTATCAAATGGTAGATGGCCAGAGTCTGCGCATCCGTTACAACCCGAAGAACCCGGCGGAGTTTTATCTGCGTGAGCTGTTTCAAAGCCAGTTGCTTACAGGCGTAAAGACAGTCCTTTTAGTTTTGATTGTTCTGATGGGCCTGACTTACCGGTTCTGGATGCCGGTTCTTTTGCGTCAGTGAGCAAGCGGCCAAGGATGGAATGTTCTACGGAAAAAACGATGGGTCGCGCCAAGAGCACGACCCATCGTTAGTTTGGGAATTTCGAGGTTTTATTTCCCTGCATCCTTGTGCGCGACACCTCGCCGGAATAGCTCACTTACAGTGGCAACAAAGTGGGTAGCGGCTGGAGGAGTTGGTACACCACCCCCAAGTATCCGGGCGAAGGGAATGTCGTGCCCATAGACCTTTTGTGTGTCCGATGTGTTCTGGTGAACGACATCTCCGTTGAGATCGATGCCTGCAAAGAGGCCCTTGTTGCGTGAATAGGTGAGAAACTCGGCGTTTGCCAGTTCGGTTGTTGAGGCTTGCGTGTCTCGGCCTACGGGGCCCGCAGCCACGGATGCATCTCCGCCAAGCTTCACCTTGTCTTTGAGGAGATGATCGATTGCATGATGATTCATGCCGATCAAAACTAAATCCGTGGATTGTCCGCCAGCCTGAAATCCGAAGCTGGCTCCCTCAAGTTGAACGAATGCCGGAGCGCTCCATCGCCCACTCGGAGTTCGGCAGGTCACTACACCCTGTCCGTATTCGGCCCCGAAAACAAATGCGCCCTTTTTGAAAGAGGGTACGACCAGAACGCATGTGGCTTTGGCTGCGATATCCAGTGGTATTCCTTTGTCTGGAGTATCCATCAGTTCATGGAGAACGGCGTGGGCGGCGGCAATGCGAGCGTCAATTTTCGATGTATCCTGTGCTACGGCCATGGGGCTCAAGCTGGCCACTGCGAGTGTTGCAGCAAGTAAAACCTTCATTTGTCGCTCCTTGCGATTGTTCAGCATCTCGATAACTATGTTTACGGGTGGACTCGGGCTTGCTAGATAGATTCTCTCTACGCTGTTTGAGACACATTCCGCGTCAGAGGTTGGCCAGGTGTTCCAACGAAAGTGTTTGTGCATGTACGCAACACTTGTTTCCGGCAGGACCGGGATTATCAGGCTTGTGTGAATCAATTCAAAAGACCCTGCCAGGGTTATCAATTACAGGCCCAGCTCCGATGCGCGCTTTTTCATGGCTTCAAGACAGAATGCGATGTGCGCATCGACCTCGACGCCTAGCTCGGCGGCGCCCTGGTAGACATCGTCGCGGCTGACGCCGCGGGCGAAGGCCTTGTCCTTGAGTTTCTTCTTGACGCTTGCTGGCTCTACGTCGGCGATGGCTTTGCTGGGCTTGACCAGTGCGCAGGCGGTGAGGAATCCGGCGAGTTCGTCGCAGGCGAAGAGCACTTTATCGAGATGTGTGACCCGGGGGACGCCGGAGTACTGCGCGTGGCCGAGGATGGCGGTGCGAGTTTCGGCAGGCCAGCCGAGGCGCTCGAGCTCGTGGACGCCGACGAAAGGGTGCTCTGCGGGCGTCGGGTGTTTTTCATAGTCGAAGTCGTGGAGCAGGGCGGTGGTGGAATAGAGCGTTATCAGACGCTCACGGTCGGAGCCGTTAAGGCTGAGACGGTCGGCTTCGGCTTCTCCGTAGGCGGCGACGCAGGTCTCAACGGCGAGGGCGTGTTTGCGCAGACTTTCGCTCTGGGTCCATTCGTGGAGCAGGCTCAAGGCGTGGCTGCGGCCGTATGTGCTTCCGTTATTGGAGCTTTCGGACATCTGTTCCCCTTGTTAACTACATTGGTTCGTTATTAGCAGGATTGGTTCGTGTTTTTTCGGGTTTTTCCGAGTATTATAGTAGCAACTTAGGGGTGACTCTAAGTCTGTAATTGACAATTATGGTTCATCTCCCCCAATCTAGCAATAATCGTGGTGCAGAGATGCACCGCGGAGATCACGCTCTGGATCTTCGCACACAACTTATGGCAACAACCGTTGTGACTATGCCAATCGCAGGACCCGTGCCGGTGCAAATGGGCCCGGTTCCAGTGATGCAGATGCCAACCCGCGAGGTTATTCGCTGCGAGCATTGTCTTCTGGTGCAGTACCGCACCAAGGATTCAAACTGCAGACGCTGCCACAAATCCCTTGATATGCCTGAGCCTGCTCCCGCGCCGGGGCCTGTACCCGTTGTCGGAGCAAAACCTGTTGCGCCGGAGACAGAAGCCGGTTTGCAGGTTGCGGCGCAGGTGAAGGAAATTCGCCGGGCGCGCCACCTGAGCCAGCGGCAACTTGCCGGCCGGATGCAGGTTCCGCGTACTTATATCTCGAAGATTGAGAATGGGAAGGCGATTCCGACGCTTGGCTCGCTGGAACGGATTGCGAATGCGCTGGAGGTGGACGTTTGCCAGCTTGTGCGCGACACCCGCAGCCGGCGCGAGGAAGAGGTGACGGGGATCTTTGCCGATCCATTCCTGGCGGAGGTAGCGCAACTGTTGCCTCGACTGGACTCGCTGCAGCGTACGCTTTTTCTGGGTGCGGTTCGAGACAAGGCGACGGGGCAGCGGCGTACAGCGTAGGGCAGTTTCCGGGAATTTATGGCTTGCCTTCAACTTAGATTGCAGCGGGCATATCTGCGCCATTGCAGCCCTAATGCGGTTGTGCTAGCGTCAGAGAGGTCCAGCTTTCTGCTGCAAAGTATGTAGCAATGTCTGCGTGGACTCCGCTCTCCATGCGCAGAGGGAGCGGACTCGACTATATTAGGCGAATCAGCGCGTATCGCCACTCTGGCCGCCCGCTTCCGCGCGTCCGGCCCCCCGGAATGAGGCATTTCGATTGCGACCCGCAGGCACGTTGCGCATTCATGAGCTGACGCCGGAAGAGCGCGCGATTTACAGCACGCTGAAGCCGGAGTGCCTGCCGGAGCATGTGGCCATCATTATGGATGGCAACGGCCGCTGGGCTGGTTCGCGCTCGCTGAAGCGCTTTCTAGGCCATCAGCAAGGCGCCAAGAGCGTACAACTTGTGACGGAAACTGCTTCGCGCATTGGGTTACCGTGGCTTACGCTGTATGCTTTTTCGCTTGAAAACAGCCTGCGCCGGCCCAAAGCCGAGGTCAACTTTCTGATGCGGCTGCTGAAGAGCTACCTGGAAGGCAATGTGCAGCGCATGATGGATAACAATGTCCGCATGCGCTACATTGGCCGCACGCACGAGCTGCCCAGCGAGGTACAGGACACCATGCAATGGGCGAGCGAAACTACGAGCGGCAATACGGGTACGACGCTGACGCTGGCCCTGAACTACGGAAGCCGCTCGGAGCTGGTAGATGCTTTTCGCGCGCTGTCGGCGGAGATGCGGCTGAAGCACATATCGCCCGACAGGATTACGGAAGAGGATATTCATCGGCATCTCTACACGGCGCATATGCCGGACCCCGATCTGCTGATCCGCACTTCAGGCGAGATGCGTATTTCGAACTACCTGTTGTGGCAGATTGCGTATACGGAGATCTACGTGACGGACCGGCTGTGGCCGGATTTTCGCGGAGTGAATCTGCTGGAGGCGATTGCGAATTTTCAGCGGCGTGAACGGCGCTTTGGCGGCCTGAGTGAGAACGTGGGCGTGACGGACGAAGAAGCTGAGCGGGTGAAGATCGCGGTCAGCTGACTGCCAAATGGCAGAAAATTTTTGCCAATTTGCCTGATATACAAACTACACTTGGCGTATGCGTGCTGGTTCGTTCAAAATAAGTGCGACGCCTAGAAAATCGGCTCCTGAGCTAGGAGAGGTGCTTGATATTCGTCAGGCCTCAGACTACTTAGGGATCTCTCCTGATGTACTTTACAAGTACGCCATTGAAGGTTTTGTACCAGCGTTCAAGTTGAGTAACCGCTGGCGTTTTAGGCGAGCGAGGCTTGAGGAATGGTTAGATAATCAGCGTAAATTGAACGCTGACTTGATGAATGAATCCCGGGTAATGGAGTCAAGCCAGAAACTTTCGACTTTGCCTACAACCAAGCTGGGCTTGCCCTCACAAAAGCTAGGCGACTTGATCCGTTCTGTTAAGAACGGCTTGCCATTTGACGTTTTGGAGGCGTTATCCGCCGAAATCGGTGTCACGATCTCCGAACTGGGCGCGAACATTGGCGTTCCGTCTCGAACTCTCGCACGTCGAAAAGTTACGGGCAAGCTTAGTGTCGGCGAGTCTGAGCATGTGGTCCGATTAGCTAACCTGTTTCAAAAAGCCCGGATGCTTTTCAATGGAGATGTGTCTAAGGCGCAACGATGGATGCGACTGCCCAAAAAGGCCTTGGGTGGCGAAAGCCCATTAGAGTTCTCATCGACAGAACTAGGAGCACGTGAAGTCGAGAATCTGATTGGCAGGCTGGAGCATGGGGTCTTTTCCTAGTGCTCTCCTGCTGGCGGATTGTGCAGGAGCGCTTTTCCAAAGAGGCTTTTACGGGTGAGGGTGCCAGGCTTTATGGCGGGCGCTGGAACAGTGTGGGCCATGCGGCCGTTTATGCTGGCGGATCGCGTGCTTTGGCTGTCCTGGAGATGTTGGTGCATCTAGATGGGCCGCAACTGCTTAGTTCTTATCTGCTCTATGAGGCGGAGTTTGCGGAGTCGCTGATGACGGAGCTGCCTGCGGGTGGACTGCCGCAGGATTGGAGAGATGATTCTGCTCCGGGGAGCACACAAGCGATAGGAGATGCATGGATTCGAAGCGGCGCTTCCGCGGTTCTGCGTGTGCCGAGCGTGCTGATTCCGCAGGAACATAACTATCTGCTGAATCCGCGTCATGCTGAGTTCGGGAAGATTCGCATTTCGGCGCCTGAGAGGTTTGCTTTTGACTCGCGGTTGAAGGGCTGAGCTGTGTTCTGGCCGGATTCGACAGTGTATTCTCATCCCTGAACGAAATGAAAAGAGTTCTTACTGCATTCGTACTGATTCCTATAGTCCTATTCCTGGTGTTTCTGGGGCCCCGGTGGCAATGGATTTTTACGCTGGTCACGGCTCTGGTGGCGTGCCTGGCGGCGTGGGAGTTTTTGACGCTGGCGCGGCAGACGGCGGCCAAGCCTCCGCGGATTATTGTGCTGGCGGCTATCGTGGCATTCTTTGCCGCGAACTACCAATGGCCTGATCAGCTTGCTGCGATTGGCGGCAGCCTCTGTTTGTTGCTGCTTGTTTATTGCACATTTACCAGTCCGGTTTCGCGTGTGCTTCCGGATGCGACGAGCGCTATTTTTGCGCTTGTTTATACAGGATTTACGCTTGTCACGCTGCCCGCCCTGCACGAGCAGGCCAATGGGCCGTCGCTGGTGGTTTTCCTGCTCTGCGCGGTGTGGGCGGGCGATATTGCGGCGCTTTACGCGGGCAGGCTCTTTGGGCGGCATAAGCTTGCGCCTTCGATCAGCCCCGGAAAGACCTGGGAGGGCGCTGTTGCTTCGATTCTTGGTAGCATAGCGGTCGCCGCGGCGTTGCTGGCGATTTCCCGGCATCTGGCGACCAGCTGGAACTCAGTGGCGCTTTCGTATCAGGATGAGATCTGGTGGTATTGGCTGATTCTGGCGGCCATTGTGAATGTTGCGGCGCAGGTGGGCGATCTGGCGGAGTCGGCGCTGAAGCGGTCGGCTGGGGTGAAGGATTCCGGCACGCTGCTGCCGGGACATGGCGGCGTTTTGGACCGCATTGATGCGCTTCTATTGGCGGCTCCGGTGCTATGGTACGCTCAGATTATTCACCAGCATTTTTAAGGTTTTAAGGCTGACTAAAGTATTGAAAAGACTAGCGATTCTCGGCTCTACTGGCTCCATTGGCCAAAGCACTCTTTCCATTGTTGAGCAGTTTCCGGAGCGCTACTCGGTGGCCTCGCTGGCTGCGGGGCGCAACGTGGAGGAAGCCTTTGCGCAGGTGCTCCGCTGGCGGCCCAAGGTGGTTTCGCTTGCCGACGAAGAGCTGGCCGGCCAGCTTGCCGCGCGGTTGAAGCAGGCAGGCGTGACCGACGTTGAGGTTGTTTACGGGACGGAAGGTACCGTTGCCTGTTCCACGCTGCCGGAGGCTGACTTTGTGGTCTCGGCGATTGTGGGCGTTTCGGGCCTGGAGGCGACGCATGCGGCGATTCTGGCGGGAAAGCCTGTAGGGCTGGCCAACAAGGAGTGCATGGTGGCTGCGGGCGAGATTCTGACTGCGGCGGCGCGTGAGTGGAATGTGCCGATTTTGCCGATCGACAGCGAGCACAATGCCGTGCATCAGTGCCTGCGCGTGGGCACACACGACGAGATCAAGACCATCTGGCTGACGGCTTCGGGTGGGCCGTTTCGCACGACGCCACTGGAGCAGTTTGCGAGCATTACGCCGGAGCAGGCGCTGAAGCACCCGACGTGGGTGATGGGCCGGCGCATCACGATTGATTCGGCGACGATGTTGAACAAGGGGCTGGAAGTGATTGAGGCGTGCCGGCTTTTCGACGTTTCGCCAAGCCAGGTGCGGGTGACGATTCATCCGCAATCGACGGTACATTCGCTAGTGGAGTACGTGGATGGGTCGATCCTGGCGCAGATTTCTGTGACGGATATGCGGCTGCCGATTTTGTATGCGCTGGCGTATCCGGAGCGGCCTGCCTCGTCGCTGACCTTTGATCTGGCGGCGCTGAAGCATCTGGATTTTGAGCAGCCGGATTTTGCTCGCTTTCCGTGCTTGCGGCTGGCCTTTGAGGCGGCGGAAAAGGGCGGCGCGCATTGCATTGCGCTGAATGCCGCGGACGAGATTGCGGTGGAGGCGTTTCTGGACCGCCGCATCCCATTTAGCGGGATCGCGGATACAATAGAAAAAGTGCTCGCAGCCACGCCAGAGTCGCATCCGGGCACGATTGCCGAGGTGCTGGCGGCTGACCGCGAAGCACGCGCTACAGCAGCCGCGCTGATTGGCTGAAGGCTAGAGGAATACACGCTTGTTCTTGGAAAATCTTCATGGTTTTGTCGTTGCCGTCGTCGCCTTTGTGGTGCTGATCGGCGTGATGGTGACGGTACACGAGTTTGGCCATTTCATTATGGCGAAGCTCTTCCGCGTTCGCGTGGAATCGTTTTCTCTTGGCTTCGGCCCGCGCCTCTTCGGTTTCAAACACGGCGATACCGACTACAAGGTTTGCCTGCTTCCGCTGGGCGGCTACGTGGCGATGACCGGCGAGTCAATGCCGGGCGAGAACATGAAGCTCGAAGCCGACAGCAAGGAAGAGATTGAGGCGTATCAGCGGGATCCCGGCGCGCTGACCTCGCACCCGCGCTGGCAGCGAATACTGATCGGGCTGGCTGGACCAGTGTCCAACTTCATCCTCGCGTTTGTGCTGATGGGCGTTTACTACTGGTTCTTCAATGAAGAGCCGAAGGACATGATCAAGCAGACGGTCGTGGAGTGGGTGGTTCCAGGCTCCCCGGCGGCGCAGGCCGGTATTCATGCCGGCGATATCATTCGCCGTTTCGATTCCTACGACAATCCTGACTGGGGTATGGTGGGCGCGCGCATGGCCGTCAATTCCAACCAGACAGTGGCCGCTACGATTGAACGTGACGGGCAGAGCATACCTCTTTCCCTGCACGTGCCGGAGAATCCAAAGGGCCAGGAGACGGATACCACGTTCGCGGGAATGCTGGCGGCGAGCTATAGCGGTCCGATCGGGGTTTTCAAGGTGCAGACGGATAGGCCCGCGGAGCGTGCGGGATTGCGCGACGGCGACTTGATCGAGTCAGTGGATGGGTTGCAATTTCACACAGTGCCCACGCTGCTGGCCTACATGCAGGCTTATCCCGGTAAGCAGGTTACGCTTTCCGTGCTTCGCGGCGGCTCTCCGCTGACACTGACCGCTCAGCCTTCGATCCAGCAGGGAGACACGGTATGGACGCTCGGGTTTGAGTGGGCCAGGCCTTCAATGCAGATGAAGCCTCTGCCGTTTGGCGAGGCGATGGTGAAGTCAGCGAGCTTCTGGAAGGACAATTCCACGCTGATTCTCGACGTGCTGGGGCGGCTTTTCACACGCAAGGTTGGAGTGTCGCAGCTTTCAGGTCCCGTGGGCATTGCGCGTATGGCGGGCCAGGCGGCGGAGATGAAGGGCTACCTGCCGAAGTTTGGCCTGGCGGCTGCTATCAGCCTCAATCTTGGCATCCTGAACCTCATGCCGTTCCCGATTCTTGATGGCGGGATGATTCTGCTGCTGCTGATTGAAGGCGTGATGCGGCATGATATTTCGCTGGTGGTGAAGGAACGCATCTACCAGGCGGCGTTTGTGGTGCTGGTGGTCTTCTTCGCGTTCATTATCTTTAACGATGTGACCAAGCTGCCGATATTCACGCACTTGAAGCCGTAAAAGCAGAGATCAGTTGTCAGAGATCAGATGTCAGCTTTCCGCTGACTATGCAGTAATCTGATCTCTGATTTTTTCCTATGCCAGTTACATCTAAAATTCGCGTGCGGTATGCCGAGACCGATCAGATGGGCGTGGTTTATTACGCCAATTATTTTGTCTGGTTTGAGATTGGGCGCGTGGAAGTGCTGCGCTCCGTGGGTCTTTCATATGACCAGATGGAAAAAGATCACAAGCTGATTCTTCCGGTTGTCGACGCGTCATGCCGTTATAAATCTCCCGCGAAATATGATGAGGAAATTCTGATCGAGACACGGCCTGCGCTGCTGCGCGGGTCTGTGATCAAGTTTGCTTATCGTATTTACCGTGATGCGGACCAGGATGGAGCAGAACGGAAGCTTCTTGCAGAAGGTGAGACTGTGCACGTGGTCTGTGATGAGAAGTTCGAGCGCCAGCCGCTGCCGGATAGCTACGTTGCTGCGCTGCGGAATTTGATGGAGTAGGCGAGTTTCACTCGCTGGCTAGTCAACTACAACAGCGATTGCGAAGCCGTCATGCTCTTTTATGCCGACTGTTTGCAGCGCTGTGATGCTGAGGTGCGGATTTGATCCTGCAAGCTCTAGAAACCGCCGAGTGCCCTGGGTATCCTCATCTTTGGTGTCGGCATCAAGGATTCTTCCGTCACGCACTACGTTGTCGGCGACTATGATGGTGTCTTTGCGCGCCAGCTTGAGGCTCCAGTCGAGATAGATGGGCATACTTCTCTTATCCGCATCAAGGAAGATGAGATCGAATGGCTTGGCGCCTTCTTCCTGTAGCTTGCGAAGGCTTTCAGCTGCGGGGCCAACACGGACTTCGACCCGATCAAGCACTCCGGCGCGAGCGAGGTTTGCTTGCGCGACTTCGGCATGGTGTGGGTTGAGTTCCAATGTCACCAAGTGTCCGTCTTTAGGTAGAGCTCGCGCCATCCAGGTTGTGGAATAGCCGCCGAGCGTACCGACTTCCAGCACGCGGCGTGCGCTGGAGATCGTGATTAGCATGCCGAGGAGTTTTCCGAAGAGAGGAGAGACATCAATCGATGGCAGTCCATCTGCGCGATTCGATTCAAGAGCGGCAGAAAGATTCTCCTCCGGACGGATCAGCAACTGCTCTAGGCGCTGGTCTACACGATTCCAAAGGTCTTGCCTCGGGCGGCTTGGCATAGGGTCTACTCTCCATGCGCTATTCGAGTACTGAGTGAATTGCTATTTTTCCCGTGCTACGACGAAATCCGGGACCCAGAGGAGCGCGCGTTTGAAGTCCGATTCGGCAAAACCGGCGAGCGCCTGGCGCGCCTGCTCAGCGTAGCGCTCGGCGACGCCCATGGCATACGCCACAGAGTCGTGGCGCTTGAGGATTTCCTGAATCTCCTGCCGGGAGACGTGCTCAAAGCTGCGGTCGTCGAGAACACGCTGGATGAGCTGGCGGTCGGCGGCGGTTCCGTGATCCCATGCGTGAATGACGGCCAGGGTTGTTTTGCCCTCGCGGAGGTCACTTGCGACGGGCTTGCCAAGGACTTCTTCGGTTGCGGTCAGGTCCAGTACGTCATCGACAATCTGGAAGGCAAGGCCGACGGTGCGGCCATATGTTGCTACGTTCGTTTCTTCGGCTTCTGATGCACCGGCAAGGACCGCACCAAGCCGCATGGAGGTGGAAAACAAACATGCGGTTTTGCGGAAGATGAGGTCGTAATATTCGGCTTCCGAGACGGCTTTGCCGAGCTTCTGGATCTGGAGGAGCTCGCCCTCAACCATCTGCTGCGTGAGCGCGATGAGCAGATCGAGGACGCGGAGATTTTTCTCTTCAAGTGCGACCCGGAAGGCCTGCATGTAAAGCCAGTCGCCAGCGAGGACGCATTTCTCATTGCCCCAGGTGGTGTTTGTGCTGGGACGGCCGCGGCGCGTGCTTGCGCCGTCGATGATGTCGTCATGCACGAGCGTGGCAGTATGCACCATTTCAACGACGGTGCCGAGGCGAATGGCGCTCTGGCCGAAGAAGCCCATCATGTGCGCGGAGAGCAAAAGCACCGATGGGCGAATGCGCTTGCCGCCGCCTTCGCGAAGGTACTCGGCGATCTCCGTGATGGTGCTGACACTGGAGGCGGCGTCGCGGCCCAGCTCCTGCTCAATGGCCACGAGATCGTCCCGCAGCAGCTCAAAGACCTCTCGCGCCGTCGCTATCGCCAGTGTGCTTATCATCTTTCTCCCGGTGCTGGAGTTGTAACGTGAGACAGCTAATTCGTGCGGTAATTGGTGAACTGTAGATCGACGCCGAGATCTTTGCCGCGCAGCAGGGCCATGATGGCCTGCAACTCGTCACGGTCTTTGCCGCTGATTCTCACGGTATCGCCCTGAATGCTGGCCTGCACCTTCTTTTTGGAGTCCTTCACAAGGCGGACAATCTCCTTCGCCTTTTCGCCGGGAATGCCCTGCTGGAGAGTGATCTTCTGCCGCACGCTCTGGCCGGCTGCCTGCTCAAGCTTGCCGTACTCAAGGTTTTTGAGCGAGACGCCGCGCTTGACGAGCTTCTGGCCGAGGATTTCTTTGACTGCGTCGAGCTTGTATTCCGCTGCTGAGGCGAGCTGAATCTCCTTGTCGCCCTGCAGAAGCTCGATCTCGGACTTGGAGTCCTTGAGGTCAAAGCGCTGCTTAACTTCCTTGAGTGCCTGGTCGATTGCGTTGCGAACTTCCTGAATGTCGACCTTGCTCACAATATCGAATGAATTGTCTTGCGCCATGTTTGCCCTCGAGCGGCCTGAGCGCATGGGGGCGCCAGGGGGAGCTGTAATTATCAGTTTCCCATGAAGGGGGCTAATCGGAACAATCTTTGGAAGTTTTTCGTTGTTGCTTCGCCTAATTCCTCAGCGAGTACACCCTGCAGAACGGCCAGGGTTTGTGCGGTGTGGACCACATGTGCGGGCTCATTTCGCTGGCCTCTGAGCGGTGCTGGGGCCAGCCATGGGGCGTCGGTTTCGACTAATACGCTATCAAGCGGGAGCTTTGCCGCCACGTCGCGCAGATCCTGGGCTTTGGGATAAGTGATTTGCCCGGCGAAGGAGCAGAGGAAGCCCATATCGAGGGAACGGCGCGCCTGATCGTAGTTTCCGGAGAAGCAGTGCATGATGCCGCCGAGGCCGGTGTGTTGCCAATGCTCTTCGAGAACCACAAAAAGGTCGTCCCAGGCGGCGGTGGTGTTGTCCTTTGGGCGGCAGTGAATCAGGATAGGACGTTTGCGTGCGGCGGCGATTTCCAACTGCGCGATGAGCATTTTGCGCTGAAGATCGTGGGGTGCGCCCTCATGGTAGTAATCGAGGCCGATTTCGCCGCAGGCGATGACTTCCGGCTCGGCGAGCAGGCTGTCGAGTTTGGCAAGGGTCGCTTCGTCAGCGTCGACTGTGGAGTGCGGATAGATTCCAGCGCTCGAGTAAAGCTGTGGCATGCCGGGCTGTCCGTTGTACTCGCGGCAGATATCGAGCGCCTGATGCATTTCCAACGGGTTTTCGCCGATGCCGATAGACAGCACGGCGCCAACGCCGGCGTCAGCAGCGCGGCGTAGCATTTCTGCGCGATCTTCGGCGTAGCGTGTGCTGTCCAGGTGTGCGTGCGAGTCGATGAGCAAGAGAGTGCCTCACAAAAAATCAGCTACGTGAAAGGGCAGGTGGATGAATGACCCGCAGTCCAAGATGAGTTTCAAAGGCATCAAAATCGCGGTCGTTATGCAGAAGCTGGTGGCTGTGTTCGATGCAAAAGGTAGCAATCAGGCAGTCGATGGTACTGCGAACTGTTATGCCGAGCGCGCGTAGACTGCGGTAGTTGCTTGCAGACTGGATAGCAATTGGAATGGTCGGTGATTCAAAGATCGTCATGGTACGAAAAAGTCGTTCGGCTACACGGAACCTGCCATCGAAGCGGATTCCATGTAGAACTTCAGCGAGCACCAGCGTTGTGAGTCCGATCTCGACGGTTCCTTGCGTGTTCCGAAGCCATTGCGTTTGAGGAGTAAGTTTCTGATTGAGAAAATCGATCCAGGCAGACGAGTCAACGATGACCATTTTGTACTCACAGAGATGGATTGCAGGTCATGCGGCAGATTTGCGTTTTACACGATTTGCAGTCTGTACGTCAGAATCGGAGCTGGGATGTTCGTCTGCACGCATCTGATCCAGGTTGCCGCCCCAGCCAATTCCCCAGAGTTCATCAAGTGCTTGCGACTGACGCCGAAGCCGCACAGCAAGCTGTAAAGCCGCCTCAACTGCGGCTTTCTTGGTTATTGCGCCGGTGGCTTTCATCGCCTGGCGCATGAGCTTGTCGTCGATGTCGATGTTGGTCCGCATCACATGCCCTCCGATGTGTAAAGATAGCACGATTTATGTGTATCAATACTGCGAAGCGCCGGCTTACTTCAACCGTGCACCCAGGGGGACGTCTTCAAGGAAACTGGCGAGGACGGGCGAGCCATCGGGTGGCAGCGAGGCGGCGAGGAGCATGCCGTTTGACTCAAGGCCGCGCATCTTGCGGGGCGCGAGGTTGGCGACGATGACGATTTTGCGGCCGATGAGCTTTTCCGGCTCGTAGTACTGTGCGATGCCGGCGAGGATCTGGCGCTTTTCATAGCCGAGGTCGACTTCGAGGCGGAGCAGCTTGTCCGCTTTAGGGATGCGCTCGGCGACGAGGATCTGGGCTACGCGCAATTCCACCTTGGTGAAATCATCGATGGTGATGAATTGCTTTTCTTCTTCGGCAGCTGGAGTTGCGTGAGTCTCCGGTGTGAGCGGAGTACCGGCGGGTGCGTCTGTGGCTCCGGTGGCGAGCCGGGCGCTGGCAATCTCCGGCGGGACTGGGTGCACAGTGGCCGTTTCCACAGGGGTGCCCGTATGATGGGGAGCCACGGTGGTTGGCGTTGCTGTGTGTTCGCCCGGTGTGGCGTCCGGTGCTGATGTGGGGTCGACGGATGTTGCCGCGGGAGCGTGCATAGGCTCGGCCTGTTTGCCGGCTGCTGCGTCTACGGCGCTTGCGTTGTTCTGCTTCTCGAGATTTTCCATACGTTCTATCGCGTCCTTTTCTGCACGGGGGAAGAGTGGCGCCGGCTCGCCAAATTTTGTGCCTGGCTTCAGACCTCCCCATTTGATTTCCGTCAAAAATGTCTTTTTTGCCGCATCCTGAATTTCACCGAGGCCAAGCTGCTGCCAAACCTTTGCTGCCGAAGCGGGCAGAATGGGGTACACCAATGCTGTGATGATGCGAATGGACTCCGCGGCGTTGGCTAACACGCGCGCCTGCAGCGTCTCATGGTCCGCATCACTGCGGTCGGCGGGCTTCTTCCACGGTGCGTTGGCGGTGAGATAGCCGTCGGTTTCGGCAACGAGCGTCCAGAGGATTTTCAATGCCTCAGAGAAGTTGAACTCGTCGAAGGCAACCGGAAATTCTGTGATGGTGCGCTCGGCGGCTGCGCGGAGGGCTGTTTCGGTTTCTGTCGGCGCGCCTGAGTCCGGCACAACGCCGAAGAAGAACTTGTGCATCATGTTAACGACGCGGCTGACGAGGTTGCCGTAGCCGTTGGCAAGATCGCCGTTGTAGCGGCGCACGAGGGCGTCAAAGGTGAAGCTGCCATCCTGGCCGAAGGGGATTTCGCGCAGCAGGAAGTAGCGCAGGGCGTCGGCGCCAAGGACTTCGTCGATGGTTTCTGCGCGGACGATGTTGCCGAGCGACTTCGACATTTTTGTGTCGTCAAAGAGCAGCCAGCCGTTGGCGCGAACGGATTTGGGCGTTGGGATGCCTGCGGCCATGAGGAATGCGGGCCAGTAGACGCAGTGGAAACGGCTGATTTCCTTGCCGATGAGATGAATGTCCGCGGGCCAGAATTTCTCGAATTTTTTCTGGTCCTGGACGTCATCCGAGCCATAACCAATAGCAGTGATGTAGTTAGCCAAGGCGTCTAGCCATACGTAAATGACATGCTTCTCATCACCGGGGACAGGAATGCCCCAGGAAAAGCTGGTACGGCTGACGGAGAGATCTTTGAGGCCGCCGCGGACGAAGGAGATGACTTCTTTTCGTGTGCTCTCAGGCTGCATGAAGCCGGGGTTGGCCTCGTAGAAGTCGAGCAGCTTGCGCTCGAAGGCTGAGAGTTTGAAGAAGTAGTTTTCTTCGCTGACGGTTTCTGTGATGCGTCCGCAATCGGGGCAAGGCGCACCGGGCGGCACATCGACCCAGGCCTCGTCGCTGACGCAGTACTGGCCGGTGTAGGTGCTTTTGTAGATGTAGCCTTTGTCGCGCAGTGTGGCAAAGAGATGCTGTGCGCCGCGAACGTGGCGGGGTTCCGTGGTGCGGATGAAGTCGTCGTAGCTGAGGCCGAGGCGGTCCCAGAGGGCGCGGAACTCGCCGGAGATTTTGTCGGCGAACTCAAGCGGGGTTTTGCCCGCGAGTTTGGCGGAGCGCTCGATCTTCTGGCCGTGCTCGTCGGTCCCGGTGAGGAACCACGTTTCGATGCCGAGAGCACGCTTGCGGCGGGCGATGGCGTCGCAGACGATTGTGGAGTAGGCGTGGCCCAGGTGAGGCCGCGCGTTTACGTAGTAAATGGGCGTGGTGAGGTAGTAATGGTCTGTTCTCAAACCGGGGCTGGAATCGGGCTTTGTCATTGATGAAGGGCAGGGCAGACGGCAGTGCTGCGCGGAAAGCCCTGACACTCCATCTTAAGGCATTGGGTTTATTGCAGCTTATGAAATGGACGGGAGCAGGCCCATGAAGATGTAGTCGAGTGGCAGGTCAGCGGTGATGCCGTGGTGGCGCACCAGCGTGGCTAACTGAGCGTAATGCCGGATGGAGTGGGTGAGTGACTGCACTAATGCCGTGCGCCGGGTTATGTGCAGAGCGCCGATGCTGCGTGTTTTGAATTCGAGCACTTCTTCCCACCAGTCTTCGTCTTTTTCGAGCAGCGGCCGTATCAGATCGAAGGCGCGATTGTGGGTTGCGTAGATGGCGTCGACGGAGTCGTAAGGGATGGTCGCGTAATCGGTCTGCGGGAGTTCGAGGAGGCGCTCGGGGTAACGCAGTTCGACGGCGACAATGTGCTGCAGGAGTTGGGCGACGGATTGCGTTTCGCGGATGTCGCAGGGGAAGGCCAGGATTTCCGGGTGCGTCGTTAAGAGCTTCTTGAACTTGTCGGTGGTGTACTCGACGTATGCCAGGAGTTGTTCTCCGGTGAGGGCGACCATCTTTGTTGTTCTCCTTGAGCAGATAGTAAATGGAAAATTTGATTGCCGCTGGATGTTAAACTTAGCCTTGCAAATCAAGGATTTCTGAGGTTTTTGCGCGCGTGTATCTTGAACTTCAAAAGCAGCTTGCCGGGCATTTGCGCTCGGTTCTTCAGAGCAAATACTCGATTGAGATCGAGAATGTTCCCGTTGAGATTCCGCCGGATCTAAAGTTTGGCGAACTGGCGACGCCGATTGCGCTGCAGTTGGCGCGGACGCTGCGCAAGGCGCCGAAGGTGATTGCGCAGGAGATCGTTGAAGCTCTCGGGACGCTGCCGGGGTTTGCAGGCTTTGAAGTGGCTGGCGCGGGGTATATCAATGCTCGGCTGGACCGGACTGCGGGCGTTCGGGCGGTTGTGGATGGTGATGGTCATTCGCTTGATATGCAGGACCATGTGCTGGTGGAGCATACAAGCATTAATCCCAACAAGGCTGCGCACATTGGGCATCTGCGGAATGCGATTCTTGGCGATACGTTTGTGCGACTGCTGAGGGCTGCTGGGAACCAAGTGGATGTGCAGAACTACATCGACAACACCGGGGTGCAGGTGGCGGATGTGGTTGTGGGTTTTCTGCATCTTGAAGGTAAGTCGCTGGCGGAGGTTCGCCGGCTGCTGGAAGAACTGAAGACGAGTGGCGAGCGCGTGGATTACTACTGCTGGGACCTGTATGCAAGGACTTCGCAGTGGTACGAGCAGGGAAGCGCGGAAGAGAATGCGGAGCGCAAGAAATTTAGATATGCCACGCTGCATGAGATTGAGCAGGGCGGCAACGAGACGGCTGAAGTGGCTGATCTGATCTCGACGGCTGTGCTGCGGCGGCATTTGGAAACGATGCTGCGGCTGGATATTGAGTATGATTTTTTGCCGCGCGAGAGCGAGATTCTGCACCTGAAGTTCTGGGATGTGGCCTTTGAGCAGTTGAAGCAAACCGGCGTGCTGTACTTTGAGACCGAAGGCAAGAACAAGGGCTGCTGGGTGATGCGTCGGCCTGGCGCGGAGATTGCTGAAGGCGAGCTTGACGAAGATGCGAAGGTGATTGTGCGGTCGAATGGGACCGTGACGTATGTTGGCAAGGACATTGCGTATCACCTGTGGAAGTTTGGCTTGTTGGGCCGCGACTTTGGTTACAAAAAGTTCTTCAAGTATCCCGATCATGAGTGCTGGATTTCTACCGAGCATGGTGAGGCGGAGCATCCTCATTTTGGCGGGGCGACGGCTATTTACAACGTGATTGATTCGCGGCAGTCTGATCCGCAGGCCAATGTGATTCAGGCGCTGCGCGGGATGGGGCACACGGCGCAGGCGGATCACTACACGCACTTCAGCTATGAGATGGTGGCGCTGACGCCGCGGTGTGCGGTTGATCTTGGGTACACGGTTTCGGATGAGGATTTGAGCCGGCCTTATATCGAAGTGAGTGGGCGCAAGGGCTTTGGTGTGAAGGCTGACGATCTGATCGACAAGCTGATTGCAGCGACGCGCGAGGAAGTGGAGAAGCGCCAGACCAGCCGCGAGGAGGCTGAGCGCCAGAAGATTGCCGAACAGGTTGCGATTGGCGCGCTGCGGTATTTCATGCTGAAGTTCACGCGAAACTCCGTGATTGCTTTTGACTTTAAGGATGCGCTGAGTTTTGAGGGCGAGACCGGGCCGTATGCGCAGTATGCTGCCGTGCGCATTCGCAATATCTTCCGGAAGGGTGGGACTACTCCCAAAGCGGAGTTAGCACGGTTGGCGGAGATAGACGAGTTAGAAAGCTATCTTTCCGGCGAAGAGAACGAGGACATCTGGGCGCTGTGGCTGCGTGCGGGACGGCGATCGCTGGTGCTTGATCAGGCTATTGGCGCCTCAGAGCCCGCGTATCTGGCGAAGCATGTGTTTCAACTGGCGCAGGAGTTCAACAACTTCTACCACAAGCACCACATCCTGACGGAAGAGGATCCGGCGAAGAAGACGTTCCTGCTGGCTACGGCTGCGGTTGCGCTGCGAGAGCTGATGATGGTGCTTGGGTGGTTGGGGATTGAGACGCCGGAGGCGATGTAGGGCAGCTTTTAGCTCTTAGCTGCTCGCTCCTGGCTTGAATTTGCGAGAACGTATGGGAGTGCTATCCCAGGTCTCAAAATCGAGACCTGGGGCACCCGGCACCCGGCTCTCAGCTTTTCTGTGGGGGAGAATAGACACACAGAGATGCTATCTGTTTTATTTTCATGGATTTAAGACTCTGGCCGGCTCACAGATTTACAGAATTACAGATTCTGTGACGAGAGAAAATCACGAATTTTCTATTCGTAAATCCTAGTAAGATATTTATATTCATATACTTGAGGTCAATTTTCCGCTTGAAAAAGGGTGCGAAAATGTGGTCAAAATGCGGCGAAAATGGCAATTCTTAAGCTCTAATTCAATCGGAGATGACTGCGGGAAGATTATTTTACGGCTGGAAAATACGAAGGCCCGGTCCTTGAAGACCGGGCCTTTTTGACTTCAAGATAAGTGTGGCACGGATGGGCCTAATTTTGTGCAAACTATCTGGAAGGAATCCTGGGTACGAAAGGGCATTGGACTAAAGTAATGGGATCACAGCGCTTCGTACTTCCACACTGGAACTTATCAGTCTGTTCTGTCTTAAAAAAAGCATACCTCAGGGGCTGAAGCCCCCGCTCTTCTGCCTGGTTTATTGCCGGGGATAAATCCCCGGCAATAAACCTCGGCTTACTCCGGCCTACCCTGTAGCTAAAAGCTAATAGCTTCGCACCCATTCCACTATGGAACGAACGGCTACGCCGGTTGGGCCTTTGGCGATGAAGGGCTTGTTCTCGTCATTCCAGGCGAGGCCTGCGATGTCGAGGTGAAGCCAGGGTGTGTCTTCGGCGAAGACCTTGAGGAACTCGGCGGCTGTGATTGCGCCGCCGTAGCGGCCGCCGGTGTTCTTGATGTCGCCGATGTCGGATTTGATTTGCTCCGCGTATTCGTCACCCAAAGGAAGACGCCAGAACTTTTCTCCGCTGGCAGCAAGTCCGTTATTGAATTTGCCGAAGGTCTCGTCGTCATTGGAGAAGACGCCTGCGTTGATCTGGCCGAGCGCGACGGCGACTGCGCCGGTGAGCGTGGCGGCGTCAATCAGGTGGGTTGCGCCGAGCTGCTTTGCGTATGTGATTCCATCGGCGAGGACGAGGCGGCCTTCGGCGTCTGTGTTGATGATCTCGATGGTTTTGCCTGACATTGCGGTTTGTACATCGCCGGGCTTCTGCGCTTTGCCGTCGGGCATGTTCTCTGTGGCGCAGACGATGCAGATGACGCGCACTTTGGGCTTGAGCAGCGCGATGGCGCGGATGGCGCCCAGCATGGCTGCGCCGCCTGCCATGTCGTACTTCATCTTTTCCATGTTGTCGGCGGGTTTAATGGAGATTCCGCCGGTGTCAAAGGTGACGCCTTTGCCGACCAGGCCGAGGACCGGGCCGTCGGTGACGCCTTCCGGTTCGTACTTGAGCACGATGAGTGCGGGCGGCTCTTCGGATCCTTGTGTGACGCTGAGGAAGGCTCCCATCTTAAGAGTGCGAAGCCTTTCGGTGGAGCTGATGTCCCAACCGAGGCCGACTTCTTCAGCCATGATTGCGGCGCGGCGGCCGAACTCGGTGGGGGTGAGCACGTTGCCCGGCTCGTTGACCAGTACGCGGGCAAAGTTCTGGCTTTCGCCGATGATTGCGCCCTCCGCGAAGGCAGCTTCCACGGCTGATTTTTCTGCGCTGGCAGGCGCGATGGCGGTGAAGGAGTTGACGCTCAGGTCCTTGCGGTCGCTGCGGTAGGTGTCCGAGTCGAAATCGCCCACGACTGCGCCTTCGGCAGTGGCGCGGGCTCCCGCGGGGAGCGGGATTTCGGAATCGGGGAGTGCGAAGGCGAGCTCGCGGATGCCGCGAGGCTTGGTGAACCGGACTGCCGTTCCGGCGGCATTGCGGACGCTGGTCAGGGTAGCTGTTGCCTGTTTGCCGAGCCCGATCAGGAGCAGGCGCTTTGCCTTAAGTCCCGCCGGTGCGTGCAGCAGCAGGGTCTCATTCGCGCCTGCTTTGAATTCGCCGCTGGAGAGAACGCTGGCGGCGGCCTTTACAGCTTCATCTGCTGTGAGCAGGAGTGGTTCCGGTTTGGCGTCGGGGCCCTTGGCGGTCTGGGTGTCTGCGGCCAGAACGGCCAGCCATTCTGTTTCGATTTCGTTCAGGGGAGCAAAGGAAAGTTCGGTCCGCATACCCAATTGTTGCATTTCTTTTTTTTTTCTCAGGAATCCATGCACTGGAGACCTGGATTGTCATAACTATCCATTGGTGTCAAAATGAAAAGGGGTGTCAATTATGTCGGATCTGGCAACTCGCTCAAAAACTCGCATCAGTTCTAATGGAAGGATTGTGATTCCCGCTTCGATGCGCGAATTGCTCGGGGTTAATCCCGGAGACACAGTTCTTATGGATGTTGAGGATGGGGTTTTGAAGATTGAGTCTTATCCTACTCGTGTTGCAAGGATTCAAAGGGAATTAGCTCATCTCAGAAAGCCGGGCGTTCTTGCTTCAGATGAACTGATCGCGGAACGACGGGCGGAAACTCGGCGCGAGGAAGAAGCGTTTGAGCGCGATGCCGCAACAGTTCGGAAACTGATCGAGGATAAGATTGCCTGATAGCGTTGTGCTGGACTCTTCAGCTGTATTGGCACTGCTACTGGGCGAACCCGGCGGACAGCGTGTGGTGCCTCATCTGGACAAAGCGATATTAAGCGCGGTGAATGCATCCGAAGTTCATACCCGTCTCATTCATCTCGGCGAGCCGCCTGCGACAGCATGGCAACGTCTGACCGCTCTTCGATGTGATATATGGCCTTTCACCAGTGAGCAGGCAAGAATCGCTGCGGAGTTGATCTCGATCACGCGTCCTTACGGCTTATCTCTGGGCGATCGCGCGTGCCTGGCCCTTGCTATGGAGCGCAATGCGACGGCCTGCACCGCCGACAAAGCCTGGCAGAGTCTCTCCCTCGGTATCGAGATCGAAACTATCCGCTGAGCAGCATTGCCGGGGTCTATCGCTGATTGCGGCGCTTGCTGTCATTGATGGCGGAGCGGGCTTCGCGGTCGGCTTCGCGGCGCTTTTCGGTCTCGCGCTTGTCCCAGTCCTGTTTACCCTTGGCCACTGCTAACTCGCACTTGATTCGCCCGTGCTTAAAATAAAGCCGCGTGGGGATGAGCGTATGTCCTTTGATCTGCGTCTTGGAGTGTAGCTTACGAACCTCTTCCCTGTGCAGAAGCAGTTTGCGCGTGCGGGTTTCGTCGTGGTTGGAGATATTCCCATGCGAATAAGGCCCAATATGCAGGTTGAGCAGAAACGCCTCGTCGTCTTTGATCAGACCGTAGGCGTCCTTGAGATTGGCTTTGCCCTCGCGGATCGACTTGACTTCGGTTCCGCGAAGGGCCACGCCCGCCTCAAACCGCTCAAGAAGAAAGTAGTTATGGCTGGCTGCGCGGTTATGAGCCGCATCGCGCTCGCCGGACGCCACGGGGTCGCGCGGACGCGCAACCTTCTTCTGGCTGGGGGTGTCGGGCTGGACGATTACATGACTGGTCTGGCGCGCCATCGTACGGGTTCCTTAAAGCTATATCCTAGCATCTGCATAGTTTCCGCTGAGTGCGCGCAAGGGCGTCCGGCACATGGTCTTTGCTAAAATGAGGCATCGCTTGAGAGTAAGGATGTATCGACAAAAAGGCGTCCGAAAAGGGAGCTTGATGAATCGTAAGTTGCTGTTCTCCCCTTTGAGGGCTACCTTTCTACTCGTTTTCGCCTTGACGCTGGCCGCGGGCGCATCGCTCCATGCCCAGTCTGCCGGCAAGCTTTATAAACAGGGCCAGGCTGCCGAGAACAGCGAGAAGTGGGATGCGGCCTTCGAGGCCTACCAGCAGGCATACGCCAAGAATCCCAAAGACCTTCGCTATCGCACCGCGATGTATCGCGTGCGGGGCGCTGCCTCCGCGATCCACCTGACCAGGGGCCGGCAGCTGGAAAAATCCGGGGAAGACCAGGCCGCGATGGTAGAGCTGCTGCGCGCGCTGGATATTGATCCGAGCAACGAGGCCGCCACGCAAGAGATTGAGGCGCTGCGTGAGCGCCAGAAGCATGCTGCAGTACAAGCGCCTCCTGTTCCGCCAGCCGAAGTGGCCAGACAGGCAGCCTTTGACTCGCTTGGCGGCCCGATTGAGCTTAAACCCATGTCCACCGAGCCGTTCACGATGCGGGCGGCGGAGGATACGAAGAATATCTATCAGGCCATTGGCCGCGCAGCCGGCGTCAACGTGCTTTTCGATCAGGCTTACACCTCCAAGCGGATCACGGTGGATCTCACCAACGTTTCTTATCTCGATGCGCTGCGCATTGTAGGCATTCAATCGAACACCTTCTGGCGCCCGGTTACCTCGAATACCATTTTTGTTGCGGAGAATACCCCCGCCCGGCGGCGCGATCTCGATGAGTTCGCTGTCCAAACCTTTTATCTGACCAATGCCGTCCAGCAGAACGATTTGAATGACACTTTGCAGACGGTTCGCAATGTGCTGGGAACGGATGTCAAAGCGTATCCCGTCAATAGTCAGAACGCCATCATCGTAAAGGGCACGCCGGACCAGCTGCTTCTTGCAGCGAAGATCATCAGCGACATCGACAAGGCCATGCCAGAGGTGGTGGTCGATATTGCCATTATGGAAGTGAGCAAGAACTGGGAACGCACCCTGGGCATACAGTGGCCCGGCAGCGTGGGCGTGCAGCTGCAGTCGCCCTGCACTACCAGCAGCACGAGCAGCAATTGCACTTCGAGCAGCAGCGGCACCGGCACCAGCACCACAACCAGCACCAGCAACCTGACGCTTTATAACCTGGCCAATCTGAATTCGAATGACTTTGCCATTACGATGGGCGCGGCGACGGCCAATCTGCTGCTTTCCGACGCGAACACCAAGGTTCTGCAAAGCCCGCGTCTGCGCGCTACCAATATGCAGAAAGCAACGATGAAGATCGGCTCGCGCATCCCGATCGCCACGGGCACATTTAATACCGGCGTCAGTTCCAGCGTGCTTGCCGGCGTGGCCCAGACGCAATTCACATATATCGATATCGGCGTCAACGTGGAAATGACACCCACCATCCACGCGGACGGCGACGTTACCTTGAAGCTGAAGATTGAAGATCAGTCCGAGGGCAGCAACGTGACGATCAGCGGCGTTACCGAGCCGATCATTATCCAGAAGAACAGCGAGCAGACGATCCGCCTGCGCGAGGGCGAGGTCAGCATCCTTGGCGGGATTCTGGAAAATACCGATTCGACAAGCTGGAGCGGCATTCCAGGCCTTAGCTCGATTCCGTTTCTGCGCTACCTCTTTGGTTCCAAGGACCACACCATCATGAACGATGAGCTGGTTTTCATGCTCGTGCCGCATATCGTGCGCAGGGCGGAGACATCAGCTTCCAATCTGCGCCCGGTGGATACGGGCACGGGGCAGAGTATCCAACTTCGCCACCTACCCGTGGACGGAGCCGCGGCCAATGCCACGCCAGTGGCACAGGCAGGTGTTGCCACTACCATTGTGAGCTCATTCAAGGCTCCGAGCGCCGCCGCTGCCGCGCCTATGGCCATTGCGGAGCTGCGAAAGTCGGCTGAGGGCGCGATGAACGCAGTTCAGACTCAAGGCCCCACGTCACCGGTTTCACCGCCTCCTATGGTTCCGCCGACGGTGCCGATGACTCCGCCGGCGGCTGCTCAGCCCCCTAGTAATCCGGTTCCGGGATCGTTGGTTCGCTTTATTCTCAGCAGTCCCGGTCCGGTCGCAAATGGAGCTACCTTTCAGATTCCTATCGTGATCAGCGGAGCAACGGATATTGCCGCCGTTCCGATTAAGTTGCATTACGATGCAACGAAGCTTTCACTGGTGGGAGTTGCGCCCGGGGACTTCCTGAACCGCGATAACCAGACTGTGAGCCCCACCTTCCGGGAAGATCCACCTGGCGACATTACCATCAATGCTTCCCGTTCCAGCAGCGCGCCAGGCGTAAGCGGAGCGGGGGTGGTGTATGTGCTCAACTTCCAGGCAAAGGCGCCGGGAGACAGCACCATTGCAATCACACAACCTGTTGCAATGAACAAGAGCCAGCAGTCCGTACCGGCTACGGGCGGCGGCGTGAACATTACCGTGAAGTGAGATGAGACGCAGCAGTCCAATACGGAAGCGGGGCGAGCGCGGCCTTACCCTTCTTGAACTGATTGTGACCGTGGGGATTCTCGGCATTCTGGCTGCCGCGGCGTTGCCTGTGGCGCGCTTCGAGATCAAGCGGCAAAAGGAACGCGAGTTGCGCGCGGACCTGTGGATGATCCGCGAGGGGATTGACAGGTACAAAGACGCAGCGGACAAGGGCGGCATCATGGTGAAGGTGGACAGCAACAATTATCCGCCCGATCTGGACACGCTGGTGAAAGGCGTGGACATGAAGGGGGTCAAGATGAAGTTTCTGCGCCGCATCCCGATTGACCCCATGACCGGCAGCACCGAGTGGGGTCTGCGGTCGATGCAGGACGATCCGAAGTCCGATTCCTTTGGCGGGCAAAGCGTCTTTGACGTGTACACAAAATCGCAGGGAACAGGCCTGGACGGCACGAAATATGCGGACTGGTAAACCAAAACACGAAGCCGGCTTTACGCTGCTGGAGATGATGATTGTCATGACCATCATGCTCGTCCTGGTAGCCGTCGCCATTCCTGCATATAAAGCAACGGTGCGCAATGCGCGCGAAGCTGTACTCAAGGAAGACCTGCACACCATGCGCTCCGCGATCGACTCCTATACCGCGGACAAACAGAAGGCTCCGCAGTCATTGGACGATCTGGTGCAGGACGGTTATCTGCGCGAGGTTCCCGTGGATCCGATGACGCAGAGCAAGGAGACCTGGACTACTGATACGGGAGATACGCTGCACTCGCTTGATCAGACCGATCCGGGTGTCGACGACGTGCACTCGGGCTCGCAGGATACGGGCACCGACGGGCAGCCTTACTCGACCTGGTAGCTCATGCAGGTAGCTCCTGTAGCATGAACTTCATTCATGCGCGATTTAGCGACAACTGATCCTGTTCTCTTTGCGGAGCTGGCTGCAACGTATGAGCTCTACGCAGCGCTTGCGCGCGATCTCGATTCGGAAGCGGGCCTTGGCGGCAAGCTGCTCTATACGGGCGAACTGAATCCGCTGGGAGGCAGGCTGATGCGGGCTGCGAATATAGCCGGTGCAGCGTCATTGGGTGCGACGGCGGATGCGGCGATGCAACGCATGGCGATTCGTGAGGGTGTGGCTGATTTTCTTGTGACTTCACTGGATGAGGCGCTGCGGATTCTGAAGAACGAGATTCGCAAGCGGCAGACTGTTGCCGTGTGTGTGGCTGCTGCGCCGGATGCGATTGAAGCGGAGATGCAGGAACGAGGTGTGCTGCCTGATTTGCGGGCGCCGATTGCTGCACAGCCTCTGCGGCTGGATCAGATTTTTCTTGCTGTTGCTGATGCGCCCGCAGACTTTGAGGCTCGCGTACTTGCGCTGATACCTGAGAGTGAGCGGGCTGTGCGACGCTGGTTGCGGCTTTCTTCGCGGTATCTGGGGCCAAAGGCGCGTGGAGTGCGGTCGCTGGCCTGTACGAAGGAGATTGCGGCAATCCTGACGACGGATTACTGAGCGCTGTTTAAGGCTTCAATTCTGGCCCACAGCGCGCCGATTCCTGTGCCCGTCTTCGCGGAGATGGGTAGAATGTCGTCGGTTCCCAGACCCTTTTTAAGCGCGGCGAGATTGCGCGTGCGCTCATTACCGCTGAGCCGATCGACTTTCGTTGCGACGACTACGAAGGCGCGCCCCATGTGCCGCATCCAGTCGATGAGCTGCCGGTCGCGATCCTGCGGAGGAACATTGGAATCGACGAGGCAGACGCAGAGGCCGAGCGTTTCGCGGTCGGCGAGATACGGCTCGATAAACTTTGGCCACTCTGCGGAGATCGACTTCGAGATCTTGGCATAGCCATAGCCGGGCAGGTCCGCGAAGACGAGCTTGGCCCGTTGGCGCTCGTCGAGAAGCGCGAAGAAGTTAATCGCGCGCGTGCGACCGGGCGTGGAAGAGACCTTTGCCGCTTTCTCGCCGGCGAGTGCGTTGAGCAGGCTCGACTTGCCCACATTTGAACGGCCAAGGAAGGCGATCTCCGGAGCGTTTCGCACTGAATCCGGAGCGGGGAACTGTTCGGCGGCCATGGCCGAAAGCAGGAATTGCGTGGTGTATTTCATATTTATGTCCAACCATCCACTCTTGCAAAGCGCGCGGTTACGGGAAACAGCACTTCAATGCGTTTGAGCCGAACCGCGAGTGTGATTGCGCGCGCCGCCATGAACCCGCAGAAGGCGCACCACAATCCGTTATTGCCGAACCAATGCTGGAGGGCGATTGCCGCGGCGAGATAGAAAAGGAACGAGATGATCATGGCGTTGCGCAACTCGCGGCCTCGTGTTGCGCCGATGAAGATGCCATCCAGTTGAAAGCTGGCCACCGAAATAATCGGGAGCGCGACGGCCCAGGGCAAAAAACGCAGAGCTAGTGTTTGCACGGCTTGCACGTTTGTAAAGAGCGGCACCAACCATGGGCCGGCGATGAGGTAGGTGAGCGAGGCGAGAGCTGCGACTGCCACGGCCCATGTCCACGAAGCCCGCAGCACGGCACGATAATCTTCGATTCTTTGCGCTCCAATAGATTCGCCGACAAGGGTTTCCGTGGCATTGGCAAAGCCGTCGAGCCCGTACGCGGCAATGTAGTGCAGGTTCATCAGCACGGCGTTTGCGGCCAGGATGGCATCGCCCTCGTGTGCTCCTGTGCGCGCAAACCATAGGTATGCCGCGGCCAGGCTCACTGTTCGCAATAGAATATCGCGGTTCAGCGCGAATAGTTTTCTTACCTTTGGACGGTCGAGGAGACTGTGCCATGGGATTGGCGCCCACATGCGCCGTTCCACAAGCGCCAAGCCAAGAAGGCATCCGATCCATTCCGCTATGGCTGTTCCTGTGGCGATGCCAGCAACGCCCCAGTGCATGCGCAGTACCAGGAACAGCGCCACGCATACGTTCACCACGTTGATGGCCGCCTGCAGCAGCAGCGCAAGCTTTGCGCGCTGGCGGCCCAGAAGATAACCGAGGATGGCGAAGTTGGCCAGCGCTGCCGGAGCCGACCAGATACGCACATGGCAGTAGAGGCTTGCGTTTGCCGCAGCCTCCGGGCTTGCGCCCAGCAACTGTATGGTGAGCGCGATGAGCGGACCCTGCAGTGCCAGGACCATTGCTCCGATCAGCAACGCCAGAAGCAGGGAGCGCAGAAAATGCAGCCGCAGCTCTTCGTCCTGACCCGCTCCCTGTGCCTGCGCTACAAGCCCAGTGGTGCTCATCCGAAGGAAGCCGAAGCTCCAGTAGATGGTGTCGAAGAAAACGCCGCCCAGCGCAACTCCGCCTAGCGCCGCCGCGCCTGGAAGGTGCCCGCTTAATGCGGTGTCTACCGTTGCCAGCAGCGGCTGCGTGAGATTAGACAGAATCAGCGGAACCGCCAGCAGAAGGACGCGCCGATACCAGTGTGTCATTGCATTGATTCTATCTTCATGCATTACCAGTTTGACGTGTGTTGAATTCAACACAATTTCCGATTGCCAGACGAAATCAGGCCGTGATAGCGTCGCTGTGGCCTCCAGAGTGCTACGACGCGGTCTCCTCTCCGAAAAACTTGTGCGTATTCCTCTGTTTGCCGAGGAGGAAGATTTCCATGAGAATTCATCGTTTCGCACTCCCTGTGCTGGCGGTCTGCATTTCTTCGTCAGCGTTTGCTCAGCTCTCTCAAAACAACTACGACTCCGGAGCGGCCTGCAAGGGCCTTCCAACGCAGTCTCAATTGAAGGCGGCACTCACCGCTGCCCGCAACATGCAAAACGGCGGCTTCAATCTCGATATGTGGGGCACAGTTGTGAACCGCGACGGTATCGTGTGCGCGGTTGCCTTTACCGGATCGGACCGCGGATCGCAGTGGCCGGGCAGCCGTGCAATCTCCGCGCAAAAGGCCAACACGGCCAATGCCTTCAGCCTGCCGCAGCTCGCGCTTTCCACTGCCAACCTCTACACGGCAGTGCAGCCCGGCGGCAGTCTCTTCGGCCTGCAGGCCAGCAATCCAGTCAACACGGAAGTTGCTTATCGCGGCGATTCGGCGGACTACGGTCAGCGTAACGATCCGATGGTTGGCGGCAAGATTGGCGGCGTCAATGTCTTTGGCGGCGGTCTTGGAATTTACAACTCGCAACACCAGTTGATCGGCGGCATTGGCGTCAGCGGAGATTCTTCCTGTGCTGACCACAACATCGCATGGCGCACACGTCACACGCTCAACCTGGACTTTGTACCGTCCGGCGTGAGCGGCGATGCTACTCGTCCAGACAATATTGTCTACGATATCGTGAATGCTCCCGATCTGATGATCGGCAAGAGCGGGAATGGATGGGGACATCCAACGTGCAGCAGTGCTTCCACAACAATCGCTGGCCAGCTTCCGGCTGTACAGTAAGCAAATCTGTAAAAGAAATGGGCCTCTCATGCGAGAGGCCCATTTCTACAGAAGATTTGTTGATTCTACTGTCGTGCTGCTTGTCCGCCTGCGATATCTGTCGGGACCGGAACAGCGGCCAGTACTTCGGCCTCCGGTGGAACTGGAGTGGGCAGCGGTTCGGTGAGAGACAATGCCAACACCTCATCCATTGAATCCACGAAGTGCAGCTTCATGGAGTTCTTGATTTTATCCGGCAGCTCGGACAAATCCTTTTCGTTGCCACGAGGCAGAATGGCTTCAAAGATGCCTGCCCGCAGTGCCGCGAGGAGTTTTTCCTTGAGGCCGCCGATGGGCAGCACCTTGCCGCGCAGCGTGATTTCGCCCGTCATCGCGATGTCGCGGCGGACGGGAATTTTGGAAAGCGCGCTAGCCAGTGCTGTGGCCATGGTGATGCCTGCGGAGGGGCCGTCCTTGGGAATTGCGCCTTCCGGGACGTGCAGGTGCAGGTCTACGTTGCGGTAGAACTCGCGCGTGAGACCGAGGGCCTGCGCGCGCCCGCGAATATAGCTGAGAGCAGCCTGCGCTGATTCCTGCATGACATCGCCAAGCTGGCCTGTGATGGTGAGCTTGCCCTTGCCGTCGAGTACCTGAACTTCGGTGTACAGAATGCTGCCACCGACCTCCGTCCAGGCGAGACCGGTGACGACGCCGATCTCGTTCTTCTCCTGCATTTCGGAGTCGCGGAAGCGCGGCACGCCGAGGAATTCGGCAATATTGGCCGCGGTGATTTCCTCTTTGTGCTTTGCGCCATTCTTCACTACGCGGCGCGCCACTTTGCGGCAGAGGTTGCCCAACTCACGTTCGAGATTGCGGACGCCGGCTTCACGCGTGTAGCTGCGAATGAGCTCAACGATCGCGTCGTCGTGGATGGTGATCTGTTTTTCGTTCAGACCGGTCTGCTCGCGCTGTTTTTTGACGAGATATTGCCGCGCGATCTCGAGCTTTTCCTGTTCCGTGTAGCCCTGCAGGCGGAGGGTCTCCATGCGGTCCTGCAGAGGCGCTGGAATGGTGTGCAGCACGTTCGCAGTGGCTACGAAGAGAACCTGCGAGAGGTCGTAGTCGACGTCGAGATAGTGATCCTGGAAGGTGGAGTTCTGCTCGGGGTCGAGTACCTCGAGCAGCGCCGATGCCGGGTCGCCACGGAAATCCGAGGCTATCTTGTCCACTTCATCGAGCAGGAAGACGGGGTTCTTGGTGCCGGCCCTCTTCATGTGCTGGATAATCTGCCCCGGAAGCGCGCCAATGTAGGTACGCCGGTGGCCACGGATCTCGGCCTCGTCGCGCACGCCGCCGAGAGCGAGGCGGACGAACTTGCGGCCCGTTGCCTTGGCGATGGACATGCCGAGTGAAGTTTTGCCTACTCCCGGAGGTCCGACGAAGCAGAGGATGGAACCTTTGGGGTTCTTGACGAGCTGACGCACGGCGAGAAATTCGAGGATGCGTTCTTTGATCTTTTCGAGGCCGTAGTGGTCTTCGTTGAGAACCTTCTCGGCGAAATCGATGGAGCGCGTTTCCTTGGAGCGCTTCTTCCACGGCACGGCTAACAGCCAGTCGACGTAGTTGCGGCTGACTGTGGACTCGGCGGACATGGGCGGCATGGCTTCGAGCTTTTTAAGCTCAGCGATGGCTTTCTCAAGCACATCCTTCGGCATTCCTGCGGCTTCAATCTTCTTGCGGAGTTCGTCGAACTCGCTTTTTTCGCCGCGTCCAAGCTCTTTCTGGATGGCTTTGATTTTCTCGTTGAGGTAGTACTCTTTCTGCGCACGCTCCATCTGCCGCTTTACGCGCGACTGGATGTTGCGGTCGAGGTCCAGCTTTTCGATTTCGACGTCGAGCACGTCAGCGATACGCGCGAGGCGGGCGGCGGGATCGAAGATGCTGAGCAGTTCCTGCTTTTCCTCTACGCCGATCTGCAGGTTCGTTGCAATGACATCCGAGAGTTTCGAAGCCTCGTCCATGCGAACGGTAGCGATGATGGTTTCGTAGTTGAGCGACTGCTGGAGCTTGACGTACTGCTCAAAGAGGGTGGTGACGCGCTGCATGAGCTGCTCGACAGGCGGGGTCAACTCAAAGTTTGATTTACCGGTGCGAATAGTGGCGACGAAGAAGCCGTCACGGTCGTTTACTTCGACGGACTTGGCGCGCTCTACGCCCTCAACAAGGACCTTGATGTTGCCGTCAGGCATCTTGACGTTCTGCACAATGCGGCAGATGCAGCCGACCTGATAGATTTCCTTTGCCTTGGGCTCGTCCATCGTGGCGTCATGCTGCGTGGCCAGAAAGATGAGCCGGTCGCCTGTGAGCGCCTCTTCCAGCGCGCGCACGCTCGACTCGCGCCCCACCACGAAGGGCGTCATCATATAGGGGAAGATCACCATGTCCCGAATGGGCATCATGGGCAGTTTGCGCGGCTCGGATTTGTCGCGGGGAGTGGTCATACTCAAGTTTAACTCCGCTCTGCCGCAATGCCAAAACGCATGGGCGGTTCTCAGCATTGATTGGATTGTACTGTTGACAAGACTGTGGATTGAACCCGCAACAGGAATTATTCAGCTTCTGCAGCTTTTGTGCCTCCGATCAGCCTGGGCCATTTCAACAGGCTTGTCACAAGCCAGAATGAGCCGTAAGCGACTAAAGGCAGAGTCCAGAAGGATAATCCGCCACGAATTGTTGTCCAAACCGAAGGCTGATCGGGAAAACCCCTTACATGAATCATGTAAGAGCGTTGAGCAAGCATTCCGAAAGGAAGATATAACCCTGCAAAAATAAGCAGGCAGCCGGCGACTACACGATTCCAAAGAGCAAGAATTGAAGACCAGAACGGCGAATAACATGCCAAGCATATTGCGAGGATTTCCTGAAAGCAATCATTGACACCAATCGTGAAGATGCCTCCGAGCGATAGCACGCAACTATACAAACCGCCGAGTATACCGAGACAGAAGACAGCCAAACTGATAACGCGTTTGAGAGTATCTCTGTTCATTGGGCAGTCCCTTTGGTTTGAGTTGTTAATTCATTCTATGGGGGGGATAAAAAGTTAAGGGGCTCGATTAGAGCCCCTTGAGGTTTTCGGTATAACAGATCTGGCTTATCCAGCCTTTTCCAACAGGCAGAGTGAGAGATCGCGGCGCTCTACCATGTCGCGTGTGATTTCGAGGTCGCGCGCCTTCTTGTTGTTGGGCAGGTTGTACATCAGGTCCAGCATCAACTCTTCGAGGATCATGCGGAGGCCACGGGCGCCGACTTTGCGGGTGAGGGCTTCGCGGGCGATGGCTCCCACGGCATCCTGCGAGAAATGGATGCGGACGTTTTCGAATTCGAGCAGGCGCTGGTACTGCTTGAGAATTGCGTTGCGCGGCTTGGTGAGGATCTCAACCAGAGCGGCTTCATCCAGCTCATCGAGCACGCCCATCACAGGCAAGCGTCCGACAAACTCGGGGATCAATCCGTACTTGATGAGGTCCTGCGGCTCGGTTTTGCGCAGCAGCTCCGTGTCGCGGTGGGTACGAGTGGTTGCGGCATCGGCTTCGGCGTCAATGGTCTTGAAGCCAAGCGCCTTCTTGCCAATGCGCCGGCCTACTACGCGCTCGAGGCCCACAAAGGCTCCGCCGCAGATGAAGAGGATATTTGTGGTATCGACCGCGGTGAACTCCTGATGTGGATGCTTGCGCCCGCCCTGCGGAGGAACGTTTGCCACCGTGCCTTCAAGGATCTTGAGCAGCGCCTGCTGTACGCCCTCACCGCTCACGTCGCGTGTGATGGAGGGATTCTCATCCTTGCGACCGATCTTGTCGATCTCGTCGATGTAAATGATGCCCTGCTGCGCCTTGGTCACGTCGCCGTCGGCGGCCTGCAGGAGCTTGAGGATGATGTTCTCCACATCCTCGCCGACATAGCCGGCCTCGGTCAGCGTTGTGGCGTCCACAATGGCAAAGGGCACATCGAGCATCTTGGCCAGGGTATGCGCCAGAAGCGTTTTGCCGGAGCCGGTGGGACCGACCAGCAGGATGTTGGACTTCGCCAGTTCGACATCATTGTTCCGCGCGCGGTTCATCTGGATGCGCTTGTAATGGTTGTAAACCGCCACGGCGAGCTTCTTCTTGGTCTGGTCCTGTCCGATCACGTAGTCATCGAGAAAGCTTTTGACTTCATGCGGCTTGGGCAGGTGACCGGCTGTGGTGGAGGGATGCGCTTCGCCGCGGTCGTCTTCGAGAATCGAGTTGCAGACACCCACGCATTCATCGCAGATGTAGGCCCGGGGATAGTCGCTGGGCGAAGAGATCAATTTTGCAACTGCGTCCTGTGATTTGTGGCAGAACGAGCAGCGCAATGCTTCTTCAGGTCCCGTGCGCGTTTTCATGGTTATACGACTCCTCCCGGACTTTCCGGACTTGCATTCGGTTTCTGCATCCGCGTGAGCGGAAAAAGTTAAAGCCGCGCTAGCTTCCGCGCGGCCGGTCGATAATCTCGTCGATGATGCCGTATTCCTTGGACTGCTCGGCATTCATGATGAAGTCGCGCTCTACGTCGCGTTCGATGCGATCGAGGGGCTGGCCTGTGTGCTTGGCCATTAGAGTATTGGTGATTTCGCGGATGCGAAGAATCTCTCGCGCGTGAATGTCGATGTCCGTGGCCTGACCGCTGAGTCCGCCCATGGAAGGCTGGTGGATCAGAATGCGCGAGTTGGGCAGCGCGAACCGCTTACCCTTTGTTCCTGCGAGCAACAGAAACGCGCCCATGCTGGCTGCCTGACCGATGCAGAAGGTTGTCACCGAATTCTTGATGTACTGCATGGTGTCGTAGATGGCGAGGCCGGCCGTGATGGAACCGCCCGGTGAATTGATGTAGAGCTGAATGTCCTTGTCCGGGTCTTCGCCGGAAAGGAACAGCAGCTGTGCGACCACCAGATTGGCTATCTGATCATCAATCGGCGTACCAAGAAAAATGATGTTATCGCGCAGCAGACGCGAATAAATGTCGTAGGCGCGCTCGCCCCGGCTCGTCTGCTCAACAACCATGGGAACTAATGCCATGTGTGCCCTTTTCGCTCTCCAGTTCAGTTACGCTTGTCTTCGCCGCCCGTTTATGAGCGCGACGTTGCCCCACGCTAGGCAGGCAGCCGATCGTACAAAAGTTGAGCGGTTTTTTCGCGTTTCAGTTGTTCCCGGATTCTAGCCAGACCGCCGTCCTGCGTCAATCGCGCAAGCAGGGCATCGGCTGATTCACCGGTTTGCATGGCGCCAATCTGCACCTCGTGGTTGACTTCCTCGTCCGTTACCTGCACGTTCTCAGCCTGTGAAATCTTGGCCAGAAGAATGCCACTCTTCACTTCCGCGGCCGCGGAATCACGCTGGGCAGCGCGCAGACGGGCAAAGTCCAGCTTCCGCATCTGCTCTGCATTCATGCCCTGCTGGGCAAGGGCGCGCAATCCACGTTCCAGGCGGGCGTCAATCTGCTCCTGCACCAGCGTCTCGGGAACGGGGAACGGGAAACGATCGACTAACGCATGGAAGAGCTGATCCTTCGTTTCGCCTTCCACGCTGCGCCGCTTGCGACTGGCTACGTGCTCGCGCACCTTGGTTTCCAGATCCGCCAGGTTCTCGTAATTGCCCAGTTCCTTTGCGAACTCGTCGTTCAGCTCAGGCACGATGCGCTTACGGATGCCCTTCACGTCAATCGTGTAGTCCACAGTCTTTCCTGCCAGCGTGGCCTGCGGGTACTCTGCCGGATAGCTTGCGGAAACATCCAGGGTCTGGCCCACCGTTGCGCCGCGCAATGCGCTTGTGAAGGCCTCTACGGTGTCTTTGCCGCCAATTTCGACGAGTGCTTCCTCGCCCTTGATGGGCGCGGTGTCTTCGGAGCCTTCGATCTTGCCCGCGTAGGAGATCAGGGCCCAGTCACCATCGACGAGCGGGCGTTCTTCTTCAACCGGCTCAACGGTGGAGCGTGAGTCCCGGAGCTGCTCGATCTCGGCGTTAAACTCATCGTCTGTCGCTTCAACGGAGGGCTTGGGCACGGTCACATTTTGGTAGCCCTCGATTGAAAACTCGGGCAGATACTCAAATACGGCCTTGACATGCAGCGGCTCGCCGTCTTCGATCTTGAGCTCGGTTACCTGCGGTTGGCCCACGGGCGCAACGCCCAGATCAGCTACGGCTTTGTTGAACTTTTCAGGCAGAAGTTGATCGAGCACATCCTTGCGAATCTCATTCGCGTATTTGCGCTTGATGACGCTCTCCGGGGCTTTACCGGGGCGGAAGCCGGGGATACGGGCATACTTCTGATAATTCCGCGTGACGCCGCGGAAGGCCTTGGTCACATCTTCGGCGGGGATTTCCAGCTCCACGTCGCGGGTGCAGTCAGGATTCAGGACGGGAGCGGGGTTGTGGGCGTGATCATGATCGTGGTCGTGATGCTCGTGATCGTGCGCGTGGCCTTCATGGCCAGTAACTTCCTGCTCCGGTGTGTTTTCGAGGGTGTCAACAGAACTCAACTTTGTTGCCTTCCAGGCGCGCGTGGCGCCGCGTGAAAACTCCCCGGAAATGGGGCGGGTGCTACAAAGGCCGCCAACTCGGGGGAGGTGCTCTATTCATGGTAAGAGGGAAGCAACCGAAGGGTCAAACTGACGGGCGGAAGGCCTGGTTCAAACGTACCCTTCGCGGGACGTTACTATCTGTTGGGCGCCAGCCCCTTTACAATCGTTTCGCGATCGTTTTTTGCTGGAGACTGCCCATGCCGTTCCGAGTTTTGTTTCGCGTTTTTCTTCTTGCGCTTTTTACTGCTGGCTCGCTATCCGCACAATTGGCTGTAGTTCCCGGACCTGTCCGGGTAGCTGTCGTCGGACTGGAGCATGGCCATGTGGACGGCTTTCTTGAAGCCCTGAAGCAGAACTATTTCAACGAGGTTCAACTGGTTGCCGTCTCTGACCCCGATTCGGCGCTTTTGGCCAAGTATCAAAAGAAATTTGGCTGGCCGGATTACCTGATCTTCCATTCCGAGGCGGAGATGATCGACAAGATCAAGCCTCAGGCCATTCTGGTGTATACCCCAGTGGGCGGTCACCGGGCTGCCATTGAAATTGCAGCCGAGCGTGGCGTTTCCGTGATGGTGGAAAAGCCTCTAACGATTTCGATGGACGACGCCCGCGCTATTCGCGCCACTGCTGAGGCGCACCACATCCAGGTTCTGGTGAACTACGAGACTACGTGGTACCCAAGCAATCGCGCTGCGTATGACGAGGCGCAACGCGGAAGCCTGGGGCCTCTCCGTCGCATCGTGGTGCATGACGGTCACCAGGGGCCTGCGGAGATCGGTGTGCAGCCGGAGTTTCTGAAGTGGCTAACCGATCCGGCGCAGAATGGCGCGGGGGCGATGTATGATTTCGGCTGCTACGGAGCCGACCTTGTTACATGGCTGATGCATGGAGAGGCTCCGCTTACCGTGACCGCGGTTGCCAACCACGATAAGCCTGACAAATATCCCCGTGTGGATGACGACGCCACCATTGTTTTGCAATACCCTCAGGCGCAGGCTGTCATCCAGGCCTCATGGAACTGGCCTTTTGGCCGCAAGGACATGGAGGTCTATGGGGCGACGGGATACGCGATTACCGTTGCGAGCGACCATCTGCGCACGCGGCATGAGCACGAGTCTCAAGAGCAGACTCAGAGTGTGTCTTCCCTGCCGGATGCAGAGAAGGACTCCATCAGCTATCTCAGGGCCGTTCTGAACGGAAAGATTACTCCACGCGGCGACTTGAGCAGCCTGGATACCAACATGGTTGTCATGCAGATACTGGATGCGGCGCGTGAGTCCGTTCGCACGGGTAAGACGATTCATCTGACAAACATTGCGCAGTAGCTGTGTCGACTGATTTACTGTTTTTTCTTGCGCACCGCTCGCTGAGTTTTGGCGGGCGGCAGGTAATGGAAACGGACTAAATAGACGTTTTCTCCGGGGCCGTGTTTGGCGACCTTGAGAAGGTCGATGACGCCCAGAAAACCTGAGGTTCGCGCCAGTTCCGGAGTGATGTCCGGAAAGCCGATGGGTTCAATCGAGTCGATTTCTATCTCGCCTTCGTCCATCTTGTAGCGATGGCCGACCTTCACGTGTGGACGCATCCAGATGCGGACGCTGCATGTGATTTCGCCGCGGCGGACACCTTCCCGAAGGCGTTTGGTAAATACCATGCTGAGAGTTTAATCAGTCCGCGGCCACTTCGGTGGCTTCCGGCTTGCGGACATAGGGAAGGAAACGAGGATGCGCTGCGCCACACTCGGCGAAGTGCATGCGGGCCTCATTCAGGCTCAGCGCGCCGTTTACCGTGAGGCGAATTTCGCCGGCGTCTTCGTCTTCCTGGCCGTCGTCTTCCCACCAGCAAACTGGGCATAACTCCATTGATTCCGGTGTGCTCAGGGTCCGGTAGCCGCAGCATGGACAGCGAAAACGGGTTTCCATGTCCAGAGAGACGCTGGAAATTCATAAGGAGTTTACGGGGAATGGCTGGAGTTTTGTTCGCCACTGAGGGCTCTACTGTTGTGAGTTACCTTGTGCACGGTTGTTTGCGAAAGTATTTAGTTTGTGTGGGTTACTGACGTTTACACAGTTCTTACAGGAATCTTTATGCGATCTTCATTTCGGGACTGTGCAAGCTGCACAGGTGGTACGGCACCTTTTGCACCAATTGTGGTGCAAGGGGGATGGGGGAGGGGTACCGTCCCTTAACGAAACGGCCCGAATCCGTATTGGATTCGGGCCGTCTTTCGCTGCTGATTATGAGTGTGGCATAAATGATGGTAATTCTACGCAAACTTTCTGGAGTGCCGAGACGGTACGAAAGGGCAATGGACTTTAGTAATGAAAGTGGGAGATCGGTCGTGGTGCAATTTGAAATTCACTAATGGCTGATTATGGAACGCAAATCGGAAATTGAGTGCCGAGAAGTGCGTTTGCCGTTACCTATCGCCTTCGATAGGGTCGAGGCCAAGAACGAGAAGAATCGCTGCAGTCAGGAATCCCTTTCGCAGAGGTCCTTGCACGCTTGTTCTTTGTAAAGAGAGACCCGTGGTCAACGCCATAATGATGTCGGCAAGATCCTTTGGCGCTGAGGGCGGAGTCCGATCAAGCTTGGCGAACAGTTTGGTAATCAACCCAGCCATGGTGTCGACGTGAGTGCGGTGCAGCTTGGCATAGGTCTTTGCGAACGTTTTATCGCGGCAGGCTTGCAACTGAAACTCCGCCGAAAGTAAACCGAAGTCGAAATCAGAGACACGACTACTTTCAGAGTTGCGAATCCGTGAGACAAGCTCCGACGCGGGAATGTCCTGCGCCAGAAGCTGCGCCAGCGCATCAATCTCACGCCGCTTATGGGCGTCGAGAAGCTCCAGAAAGATGGCTTCCTTGCTCTCAAAATTGGAATAGAACGCTCCCTTGGAGTAGCCTGCACTCTCCGCGATCAGATCGACAGACGCGCCCTCATAACCGCCCCTTGCAAACAGTTGTGCTGCTGAATCCAGAAGCCTTGTTCTGGTTTCGAGGCGGCTCTCCTCGCGGGTCAATCTCTGCTTGATCGCTTTCGGCACGATTTCAGAATAACGCACGGAAACTATTTGCAACCTAAATACCGTTCGGTATATCTATACTCAATAGAATGCGATTGTGGGTCACCAGTGTTGCGAACGCGAAGTGACGAACCAGGTAACTAACGCGAGGAATTTATGGCAAAGACAATTTTGATCACCGGTGCGTCCAGCGGCATTGGACAGGCGGCTGCGCTTTACTTCGCCGAAAGAGGCTGGAATGTGGCGGCAACCATGCGCGACCCAAGCAAGGCAGATCCCAGGCTTCAGCATTCGCAGATCAGCCTGTTCGCGCTGGATGTCACAGATGCAGAGTCCATTACGCGCGGGATAGCCGATACGTTGGGCCGTTACCAGAAGATCGACGTGCTGCTAAACAACGCAGGCTATGGATTGTTCGGGCCGATAGAAGCATTATCGGATCAGCAAATTCAGAAGCAATTTGCGACAAATCTATTCGGCCTGATTGGGGTGACGCAGCAGGTTCTTCCGGCCATGCGGGAGGCGGGCGAAGGTTTGATCATCAATGTCTCTTCGATTGTGGGCCGTTTTGCCCTTCCGTACGCCTCGTCCTACGTCGCGACAAAGTTTGCAGTAGAAGGCCTTAGCGAATCGATGCGCTACGAGTTGGAGCCGTTTCGTATTCGCGTCAAGATGGTCGAGCCCGGCAGCATTGCTACCGAGTTCGGCAAGGGCAGCAAGCAGATAGCCGTGAGTGACCCGTACCAAGCAAGCATGAATAAATTCCTGGCTGTATTTGCGAAAGGAAATTCCGCAGGGGCCAAGCCAGAAGAGGTGGCAGAGGTCATTTACGGTGCTGCGAATGATTCGAGCAATCGGCTACGTTATCTCGCCAAACCCGGCCCGTTTTTCTGGATGAACCGACTCCTGCCAGATGCGGCATGGCGACGGTTGCTGGTAAAAGCAATGGTGAAATAGAAAGAAGCTCGACGATGAAGATACTGCTATTGGGCGCCACGGGGCTGTTGGGGAAGAATGTATTGGCGCAAGCTCTTGCGCATTCTGCCATCACAGGCGTGGTCGCGCCCACGCGCCAGGCATTGGCGCCACATCCAAAGCTCATCAATCCTGTGTCCGATCGCCTGGAGTCGATGCTCGGCGTAACTCAGGGGGTTGACGGCGTCGTCTGTGCGCTGGGAACGACGATTGGCAAGGCTGGTTCTAAAGACGCGTTTCGCGAAGTGGACTACGTGCTGCCCCTGGCATTCGCGCGATCTGCACATGAACATGGAGTGGAGACTTTTGTCCTTGTGTCGGCGAGCGTTGCCTCTGTCAGCTCTGCGATGTTCTATTCACGAATCAAGGGCGAGATAGAGAGAGACATCGAGCTCGTAGGATTCAGATCACTCACCATCGTTCGACCAAGCCTCATCGGTGGAGAGCGAGACGAACCGCGGTTCAGGGAAGGCGTTGCACTGCGATTGATGAGCGTCTTTGCGCCGGTTCTTCCAAAGAAGCTGCGCATCAATCCCGCGCCCGCAATCGCTGCGGCGATCCTGGATGCTGTCATGACAGCAGAGCCGGGACGCCATTTTCGTTTTTCCGAAAGCCTCATCCGATGAGCTGCTGGCGGATGAGTACTGGGAAGTCGCCTTGTAGGAAGTTATGCATAGCCCAAATGGCGTGCTTTCGTAAATCGAAAATTTAAAATTAAACCACTACCGAGAGATCTGATCACATGAATTGTTTTTGACCGGGGAGCGAGCGAAGTGATGATCTTCGACAAAACACTTCGGCAGCCCGCACGAGATCCGGGGCTAAATGCCGTGTCTCAAGAGGTTGTTTCCATGGAGCGGATTGGTTCAGACGAGTAGGGTTATGGAAAAGCTGAAAAGCGCTTTCCACTTTCCCGCAACCTCGACTGCGACTAGGTCCTTGATTGTGCTCAACTCATGTGTGTTTCACGCCCTGCAAATGTTCCCTCGGGGCCTAAAAGCCCAATCCTTTTGGGCCACATTTTGGCATGGCTAATGCCGTGCACTGTTAGGGGCGGGAGTGCTATCCCATTCATGGCGCAAGAAACGCGCCATGAATGGGGAACCCGGCATACATGATCGACGCTCACCCAAGAACCTTGACAGACCTCTGATTTTCACGCGATGATGCGCTCAGTTCTCTCCAATCCATGATGCCCATTCAATGTTCCCGATGCGGGTCGGAAATCGAGCGCGGCGCTGTGATCTGCGTTCATTGTGGCGGTGAGGTCGTGATGCAGTCCGCTGCTGTACCTGTGGCTGCGAGCGCTTCCGCGCTGGAATCTACTACGCCTGTGTACGAGGCTCCAGATCTCTTTACGTCCTCTTCGCTCGACTCAGACCGTCATCTCGAAGGTCTTTCGGGCTGGCTGATTCTTGTGGGAATTGGTCTTGTGTTGAGTCCGGTGATTATTCTCTTCAGGATTTTCACAGTACATCTGCGCGTACTTATCAACCCGCACATGCAGTCATATCTGCAAACACATGGAACTCTCCATGCGCTCATTCTCGTTGAGGCCATTACCAATGTGCTTCTTGTGTTGATGCTTGTCTGGCTCAACTACCTGTTCTTCACAAAACGGCGAGCCTTTCCGACATTCATGATTTTTTACTTCGTCTTCCAGTGCATCTTTATCGCTGGCGACCACTTTGCGGCAGTTTTCCTCTTGGCAAAACCTTCCTCCAGCCTCACCCTTGTGCGCACATTTGTTGCGGCTGCAGTCTGGATTCCGTATTACCTCCGTTCGCGGCGGGTGAAGGTAACGTTCGTGCATTGATGCTGCGAAGGGGTGGGGCACCCCGGCTGCTGCCTCCTAAGGCAGCTCGGCGCATTGCTTCGGCAGAACGGTTGGGTCAACCTGCACGCGTTTTGTCTGCCGCTTCTGTTGAAGGTCATAAGCGAAGAGCCAGGTTTGAGGACCACCGAATGCAGCAGGTATGCCGCTCGCCTTGATGTAAAGCACATCCGTGCCTCGGTTCATACGAACGTCAGAAGGATAGATGTAGTCTCCAGCGTCTGCTGCGACATCTGATTTTCCGTCGGGGAGATAGTGAACGCTGATCTTGCCACCGGGCATCTCTGCTCCCGATACGAGTACAACCATGCCCGTGTGTGTCATCACTGTATCGTTCCACGCCCGGGTAGGCGGCGAGATTCCTGGCCCAAGCCTGACGGGGACACATTCCGCGTTATTGTAATTGTCGATCACAGGGCTCTGTCGAACCGGCTGAGTGCACCCGACCAAGACTGTGATGACTAGAACAGCCCCATATCGACCGAAAGTCATTCGCAATCTCCGATGAGAACGGATTCCAACACGGTAGCAAAGTATACGTTCCGATTGGTAAAGCCGTTCCGTTGATGTGCTCGTCAGCGCATTGCTTGCGGCTGCGATCTGGATTCCGTACTACCTCCGCTCACGGCGGGTGAAGGTAACCCCCAGACTGAAGAAAACGTCTGGGTCCCAGTTCGCTCAAGATGACAGGAGCTTTTTATATCGGGTTCAGGATGAAATTACGCTGTTGATGCAAATAATTGTTGACACGAATTAAATTTCGATACATAAAAAGACATGGGGATACTTCTCGGGAACGCCTCAACTAAATCGGTTTTGTTGCGACCGGAGCAAAGGTATGTGCTGGTGATTCGGCCCATGCACTGAAAATCCAAGCTCCTTTTTTCCAACTTTCACCATGACAAGTTGATCCGTAGTGAGCGCGCATTGTGTTCCCGGTGTTGTGTGTGAATGCCCCTACCCCCGCAATCGATTCCAGCAGGCTGATCGTCCTTCCTCAGTTTGCGCCCCAGTTTTTTCTTCAGCCCATGCTGTGTTTTCCCAAGACACGGACTGAGCCCCCACTGCATTCTGTCGCGCGCATCTGAATTCAATCCATTTCAAAGAGGCCTATGAAGATGAGAAGCAGGATAAGATTCGGTATTTTTGCCCTACCGGCAATCGCATTGATTACAGTGATTGGCTGCGGTGGGGGAGGCAAGTCGACCCCACCACCCGCGCCCGCCACTTACACCATCGGCGGCACCATTTCAGGGCTCACCGGCTCAGGGTTGGTGTTGCAAGATAATGGTGGCAACAGCCTGACGGTGAGCGCAAACGCCACCACCTTTACCTTCGCCACTGCGATCGCCAGCGGCGGCGCATACAGTGTGTCCGTGCTCACGCAGCCCACTGGAGAGAATTGCGTGCTTACGAGCGCCAGCGGCACTGCCAGCGCGAATGTGACCAGCGTGAGTATTGCCTGCCAGCAGGCGTACACGATCGGCGGACAGGTATTTGGCCTTACCGGCTCAGGGCTGGTGCTGGAGGATAACAGCGGGAACAACTTGACGGTTGGCACCGGTGCAATGAGCTATAACTTCGTTTTTGCGGGCGCGATTCCCAGCGGCGGTGCGCCTTATGTAATTACGGTGCTCACGAATCCTGCGGGACAGGCCTGCACGGTGGCAAACCCGATTGGCACGGCCACCGCGAATGTTACGAACGCGAATGTGACCTGCACGAATGTTGCGGCCACCGCCTATACGATTGGCGGCACGGCTACGGGCCTCACGGGCGCGGGGCTGATCCTGCAGAACAGTGTCGGCATTAACGACAGCGACCTGCTGCCGGTGAACGGCAACGGCAACTTTACTTTTGTTGATCCGGTTGCGAGCGGCAGCGCATACATGGTCTCGGTGCTGGCAAATCCGCCAAGCCGGAACTGCGTGCTCTCCAACGCGAGCGGCATAGCCGTGGCTAACGTGACGGATGTGAACGTGGTCTGCGTTGGCGATTGGACGTGGGCGGGCGGCAGCAGCACGGTGGGCAGCAATTTTGGCCAATCCGGAGTTTACGGGACGCTGGGAACGGCAGCGGCTGCGAATATTCCCGGCGGACGAGAGCAGAGCCTTAGCTGGACTGATGCATCCGGCAACCAGTGGCTTTTCGGCGGATATGGTGACGATTCGACGGGTGCGGGCGGATTGGAAAACGACCTGTGGAAGTTTGACCCGAAACAGAGCGAGTGGACATGGATGGGCGGAAGCAACATTAACCCTCCCAGCCCTAACTTTGGCGCAGCCGGCTCACCGGGAGTTTACGGGACGCTGGGAACAGCTTCGGCGACGAACGTTCCCGGAGGACGCGAGCAGGTGGTGAGCTGGACGGATGCGTCGGGTAAACTCTGGCTCTTTGGAGGAGAGGGCAACGACGTGTACGGCAACACGGGAGAGCTCAACGATTTGTGGAAGTTTGATCCGACACTGGGCTCGAATGGCGAGTGGACGTGGATGGGCGGCGGGAATGCGGTCCCGAGCTTGTTCGGCGGGCCATCCGGCGTGTATGGGACGCTGAGATCGGCTTCGCCGACGAACATTCCCGGAGGACGATACGGCGCGAACAGCTGGATGGACGCGACGGGCAAACTCTGGCTCTTTGGCGGCGACGGTGTGGATTCGACCGGAGCCTTTGGATATCTCAACGACCTGTGGATGTTTGATCCAACACAGGGCACAACAGGCGAGTGGACGTGGATGGCCGGCCCCAATACGATCGGCCCCAACGGCGCTCAGCCGGGAGTCTACGGGACGCTGGGAACAGCTTCGGCTGCGAACATTCCCGGAGGACGGGATGCTGGAGTGAGCTGGATGGATAAGGCGGGCAATGTCTGGCTCTTTGGCGGACTTGGCGCTGACGCCAACGGGACACAGGGATATCTGAACGACCTGTGGAAGTACACTCCGAGCTCTACTGTGGGGGCTGTGGGCGAGTGGACGTGGATGGGTGGCAGCAGTACCCTTGCCACTCCGTATGGGGGTGCGTCCGGAGTTCCCGGGTCGCTTGGAACGGCCGCGGCTGCCAACATTCCCGGCGGACGGTTCAGCGCTACACCGTGGATCGATGCGTCGGGCCATCTGTGGCTCTTTGGCGGGCAAGGCTATGACTCGACGGGAGCGCAGGGATACCTGAGCGACCTGTGGGAGTTTGATCCGACACTGGGCGCAGCAGGCGAGTGGACGTGGATGGGCGGCAGCACTACAGTTGGGCGCAGCGGTGGCCAATCGGGAGTTTATGGGACGCTGGGCACTCCGGCTTCCACGAATCTTCCCGGTGGGCGATTGGGCGCTGTGAGCTGGGTTGATGCGTCGGGCAATGTCTGGATGTTTGGCGGACAGGGCTACGACTCAATCGGATCGAATGGATACCTCAACGATCTGTGGTGGTATCAGCCGTAGTTGCAAGGCGAATGAAAAGGCCCCGCTTCTATGAAGCGGGGCCTTTTTAATGGGAGGAATTATGGGACGAAGACTTTGAGGCGGACGTGCCAGCGGGTGCTTGCGCCGGGTTTGAGGGTGACCATGCCGGTGTCCATACCTTTCCAGACCTTGGTGTTGAAGGGGTCGGCGAAGTTGTACTGATGTTCGATGGCCACGAATTTCTGCGTGGGCGGGGCGTACATCTGGATGGTCTTGATCTCAGGTGAGAGGCCTTCAATGGCGACGCCGTACTTTGCCGCGGGGTCGATGACTTTGACGGTGGCCGCGGCGTCTTTCCAGTCGATCTTGCTCCAGTTGTCGTCGTAGAAATTTTTGCCCAGCGGTGCTCCGTTGTCTGCGAGCAGGTCGTATTGCGTGCCGCCTACCGGCGAGAGCTGGCCGGTGGGGAAGACGTTGTCGTAGTTGTCGACGTGCGCGTAGTTTTCGCCGGGGATGCGAATGCGTACCTGGGTGCGATCGCCGGAGGGAAGGTTGAAGTAGGGATGCCAGCCGATGGCGATGGGCTCGGCTTCCTTGCCGACGTTATGGGCGACGATGCTGGCATCTACGGAGTCAGCGGTGAGGGTGATGGTGATGTCGAGGTCGGTGCTGGAGAGCCAGTGACCGCCGAAGTTGCCGGCGTGGATGGTTCCGGTGACCTTTTCGCCGCCGGAGATTTTAGAGATCTTCACGTCCTCCGTTTTGGCCTTGAGGATGAGGCCGTGCATGGCGTGCTTTTCTGCCGTGGGCAGCTTGCCGGAGTTGTTGGCCGGAAGCGTGAGTGTGTGGCCCTGCCAGGTGGTGGTCAGGGTCTTCTTATCGGCGGAAAGCGTGCCGCGGATGCGGTTGGGATAGGGCACGAGGAAGGCTGCGCCGAGACGGTAGCCGAAGTCGCCGAAGTCATCATCCTTGACGTCGAGCATCTGCTTTGCGCCGGCGAGATCGGGTGAGGCGAGTACGTTGACTTCACCTTTGCCGGGAAAGTTGGCGGTGATCTGCAGGACTTCCATGCCGCGGCCGGGGGCGAGGGTGATGCTGGTGAACTCGGGGCGCGTGGTGCTGACGGCCTTGCGGGTGATGGTGACAACCTTCTGGCCGCCGATTTCTGTGTCGGCCTGGGCGGTGATTGTGCCCGGAGCGGCCGCGCAGCCGATGAGGAGCGCAACAGCGGCAATATTTGGAAGCAGCTTCATTGTGGAATCCGTCCCTGCGAAGGAAATTGCGCTTCGGGTCGTGTGAAAGCGTTTTCCGAAGGCGGGGTAATTGTACTAGGGGCGAGTGATGAAGGACGAGGGACGAAGGGAAGAGGGCTAAGGGACTGGGGGGCTTTGGGACTGAGAATGAGGAGGGTTGCTCGCCAGTTTTCGTGAAGTTGTCCTTATTGCACAGTGGCGATCTTTACTTCTAAGAATTCCACGCGGTCGCGGCCGTGTTGCTTGGCCTGGTAAAGGGCTTTGTCGGCGGCTTCGAAGAGTGCTTCCGGTGTAGCGCCGGGCAGGGATTCCCAGCAGGAGCAGCCGATGCTGATGGTGATGGCAATCGGGGAGCCCTCGCCGGACCATTCCTGGGTGCGGAGAGCATCCTTCATCAACTCGGCTACATGGAGGGCTCCGGATGCGTCTGTCTCCGGCAGCAGCACCACGAACTCATCGCCGCCGTAGCGCGCCAGCATGTCAGCGGGCCGGTGGAGCACGGCGCGCACGGAGCGCACCAGATGCCTGAGGCACTCGTCCCCGACAACATGACCGTAGCTGTCGTTGAACTCCTTGAAGTGATCGATATCCATGACGAGCAGTGCGAGCGGTTTTCCGATGCGCTGCGCTCGGACCCATTCGGTTTGGACCCGGTCGTTAAAAGAACGTCGATTGGCGACTCCGGTAAGCCCGTCCAGCATGGCTAGCTCGCCAAGCCGGCCGTTGGCTTTTTCAAGCGCGATTCGGGTCTGCTGGAGGCGGCTCTGCAGAAGAGCTGAGCGGATACCGTAGACGGCGAAGGCTCCGATGATGAAGCCGAGAGCTACTGCGAGATGATGCTGCGCGACGATGGCGCTGAGGATCACGATCGAGAAGCCGAAGAAGATGGGACGAGCATTATCCACGAGCAGCGCCAGGGGAGTTTTTTCCTCGGAACCCTGGGTGTGCCGAACCGGTGTGGGGAGCATGAGAGCGGCCAGCGCGAGAGCGAGGAATGGCACATCCACGATGGCCCCCAGCACGTTACTGAGGGTGGGATGGTTGGCCGTGAAGCTGCCCATCACAACGAGATGGTTATAAGCAGCGCTGCTTAAACCGTAGAGCCAGAGATAACCGGTGAGGATGGCCAAGTAGCGGCGCTCGACTGATCCGCGTGAGGCAACTATGAAGCGGGTGGTGGCCAGTATGGCGAGGAGCAGAGCCTGGACGTCGAAGACGATGATCAGGTTGACTTCTGAGAGAGGGCGGTTAGGAATGCTGGTGAAGGGCAGGGTTCCAAAGAGAACGACATAGGCTAGATAGCCCGCGGCTACTGCCTGAATGAGTTCCAGCAGGAAGAAGGCGCGGGATGCCTTGTCCTTCTCCGGCATGGATATGGCGAGCAGGAGAGGAATGCCGTAGAAGAAGTAGAAGAAATCGTCAATGGTGGTGGTGGTGGGTGAAGGAGGGTGGTTGAGAACTGTGCTCACCATGATGATGACATTGGCGCTGATCCATGAGAGCAGTGCCGTGGCGATGAGAAGCCAATGGACCCTTAAGCCACGCGGGCAATGCCACGCGCGCCAGATGCAGGCAGCAAGGGCAAAGAGCGCAAACCCTGTAACGAAATAGTAGAAGGGATCAAGGAGCTCGTCAGGGATGACGGCTTCAAGCACCAGGTGAACGCAGAGGACAGCAAGGCTGGCACAGAGAATCAGCGCATTCTTACTGAGCCAGCGCGCAGTCACTCATTGCACTCCAAGGTTTGACTCCGGAAGGACATGATCTCAGGCGGAGTGAAGGATGAGTTCAGCATAGCAAAGATGAGGATTCGGCTTTCCTTACGATGGTGACTATGATTTCGCAGTTACTTTGGAGTAGCTGTCGGGTTTGCAGATTGATTTGCAATCCACGTATTGACGCGCTCTTCGAGCAAGTCAAGCGGGAGTGCGCCGGAATCGAGGACGGTGTCATGAAAGGCGCGAATATCGAATTTGGGACCGAGGGCTTTCTGTGCCTTGTCGCGTAAGGCAAGGATTTTGAGCTGGCCGGTTTTGTACGCGAGGGCCTGTGCGGGCCAGGCGATGTAGCGATCGGTTTCGGCCTGGAGATTGGTCTCGTCGATGGAGGAGTGGGCGTGGAAGTAGTCCACCATCTGCTGGCGCGACCAGTGCTGTGAGTGGACGCCGGTATCGACGACGAGGCGGATGGCGCGCCAGATGTCATTTTCAAGGCGGCCATAATCGGAGTAGGGGTCCTGGTAGAAGCCGACGTCCTTACCGAGGCGCTCAGCGTAGAGCGCCCAACCTTCGACGAAGGCGGTGTACCCCTCATGGCGGCGGAACTCCGGAACATTCTCCTGCTCCTGGCCCAAGGATATCTGGAGGTGATGGCCGGGAACGCCTTCATGATAGGCCGTGGCTTCGACTGGCAGCAGACTGCGGGTGGTGGCTTTGGAGGTGTTGATGGACAGGCGGCCTGGGCGGTTGAGGGCTGCAGCGCCTTCCTCGTAGTAGGCCGCGGGACCATTGGCGGCGAGGTAATCGGGCATGGCGACGACCTCGAAGGGCAGTTTGGGCAGGCGGCCGAAGAGGGTGGGAAGCTTTGCCTGCATGGCGACGGCGTAGTTCTTGTAGGCGGCTAGTAGGGCGTCAGGCGAGGCGGGAGCGAATTTAGGGTTGTCCTTGACTGCGGCGCGGATGGCGGCGAGGTCTTTGAAGCCAAGCTTCTGCGCAATGGCGAGCATCTCGGCTTCGTCGCGTTGAACTTCGTCAAGGCCGATCTGGTGAAGCTGCGCGGCAGTGAGGTTCGTGGTGGTGGTGCGGCGAATGAGGAACTCGTAATACTTTGCGCCGTCCGGGATGGCGGAGATACCGGGCTCGGCGCGGCCTGCGGGAATGTAGGTGATCTCCATGAATCGGGCGAGACGCTGGTAGGCGGGCAGATCGCGTTTGGCGACCGCAGCGAGGATCTCAGACTTGATGCGGTCCTGCTCGGCGGCCGGAATGGAGGCTGGGAATTTCTTGATCGGCGAAGCGAGCGGTGAATCTTCCGGCTTTTGATTGGCGAGCTGCTTGACTTGTTCGAGAGCTTTTTCCAGCAGATATCTGGGCGGTACGCGGTGGTCGTCGATGCCGGTGGCCATGTTGGTGATCGACTGGTCGAAGGCCTCCGGGATGGCGCGGAGGCGGGAGATCCAGTCGTCGTAATCTTTGACGGTGCTGAAGTTGAGCTGGTCGGCGAGCTGTGGGTAGGTGGAGTAGATGCCGCCCAGCTGGTTGATAGGCATCTCCCACTCTTTGAAGTCTTGCGATTCAATGTCGTCGGTGAAGTCGCGTAGAAGGATTTCGCGGCTTGCTTTTTCGGTTTCAGAGAAGCCGGTGGGGTCGATGGCGGCGAGACGCACGAGGAACTCCTGCTCGCGGGCAATCCATGCGTTGAAGGCGCGCGGCGAGTAGTCGGAGATCTTGTCGTTGTAACGCTTGTCACCGAGGCTGGAGGCTTCCTCCGGGGACAGCTTCATTGTTGCGTCCCAGTATTGCGCGAAAAGATCGTTGAGGGCTTTGCGGCGGTCTTCGAGGGGAGCAGGCTGGGCGGCTTGTGCGTGCGCGGCGGGTGGAATGATGGCAAGCGCGGCAGCGAGGGGCAGTGCGGCAAAGAAAACCCGGCGGATGGCGGAAAGCTTCATGTTGACGAGTGTAGTTGATGGATGAGGCAGCGGGGTTTCGATGAAAGCCCGCTGCCTGCGTTGCTATCTGCCGGTGACGGTGGTCAGCGTGTAGGAGTCGCCGCTCTTCTGGAAGTGGAAGGATTTGGCGGTTGAGCCGCTTGAGGATTCGCCGCTTAACGGGGTGATGCCGATGGCGACTGTGCAGCGCAGTACCGGAGCGTCTGCCGTGCCGGTGACGTGGCAGTCACTTTCGCTCATGGTGATGGAGCGGGCCACTCCGCACCACTGTTCCGCGATGTCCTTAAACGTGCCGCCGTATACGCTGCCGGCCTTCGCTTTGCAGTCCTTTTTCTGGGGCAGGGCGGAGTTGAGAGTTCCGTTGTAGGGCCCGAGCAGATGTTCGAGCGCGGAGGCGTCCGGCAGCGTGGCAACGGGCGCGGCCGCAGGCGCCGCTGCGGGAGCCTGCTCCTGTTTCGGCTGTGGCGGAGGCGGAGCGGTGACGGTGACGGACTGCGACTGCAGGGTTACGCCATTGGCTGCCAGATCGTATTTGGTGGTTCCGGCGCCGGAGGGTGTGAAGCTCTTTGAGCCCTGCGAGGGGACGCTCTGTCCGTTGATGGTGACGCTCGATGCATTGCTGACGCGCCAGTTGAGTGTCACGGATCTGCCGACTTCAATGGAGTCGGTGTTGACGTTGAAATAGTCGACCGATGGCGGTGGTGGTGGCGGCGGCGCATCCTTCAGGGTCACTGTTGCTTCGCCCACTTTGAAGTTACCTGCCGTGAGGATGTAGGTCGTGGAGCCCGATGGCGTGACGGTCTTGGAATCCTTTGGCTTGAGCCCCTGCCCGATACCGCTGATGGCGATGGCGGCCTTGTTGTCGATGTTGTTTACCTGCCAGCTCAACGTGACGGATTGGCCTTTTTCGATGATGGATTTGTCGGCTGAGAGTGAACCGGTGGGCTTGGGCGCGGCTTTGTTGAGGCTCGCGGTATCGGGAATGGTGCCGTTTTCCGCTACGTTGATGTCCTTTACCGGCGAATCATCGTAGCCGTTGCCCTTGTACTGAACGCTGTGATGGCCTGCGGAGAGCCTGATCGTGCCGCCTGGCGAGACAGCGCCGTGGTTTGCTCCATCGACAAAGACGCGAACCTGCTTCATGTCTTCCTGCGGGGTAAAGTTCACCTGCAGGGTGCCCATTGGCTGACCAACTACGATCTTGGCCAGCGGAGCGGGATAGCCGAGTGTTTCGCCCTGACTCACAGTGACTGAGTCATCGGTGATGGGGTCGAAGCCGTCTTTGGTGACGGTGATCTTGTGATCGCCGGGCGTGGTTGGGATGGTAATGTTGCCGGTCTGATCGGCGAGCTTGGCTGGTCCGTGATCGAGGGAGACGCTGGAGCCGGGGGGCGCTTTTGTAATGCTGATGCGCGTGAGTATCTGCGGCGTGGGCTTCAACATCTGCCAGACAGTGACGCCGACAGCCGCAAGAACCACGAGCACGCCCGCGACAATGATCCAGACAGGTGTCTTGCGATGGCCGCCGGCGAGGGCGGCAAGCTGATCGTCGACCTTGGCGCCGGATTTTTCGAGAGCTTCTTTGACGGACTGGGCGATACGCTGCCAGTCGCCCTGATTCTTTTCGCCGGCAAAAGGCAAAAGCTGCGTGGTGGCCTTGAGGGCTTCATACGCGCCCTGGGGGTCTTTATTGACGAGCGCGGCACGGGCGGTTTCGACGGACTGTTCAACGGCTGACGCGGCGTGCGCGCTACGCTGGGCTTCTATTTCCTGGGTAGCGGTCTGCAGTTCCGCCGATTGCCCGTAGGCTCCGGCAACGGCCTGGAGCGATTCGAGGGCGCCGGTAAAGTCCTTTTGGGCAGCGGATTCGCGGGCGGAGGCGATGGTGCGGACGGTTGCATGTTTCTGAGTGCGCTCAGCCTGCAGAGCCTTTAGCTTGTCCTGAAGACCGGTGCGGCCGGGCGTGGCCGTAATCTGCTGCTGAAGGAGCTCGATGGCCTCTTCGTACTGGCCATGCAGGCGCAGGTTGTCTATGCGTATCTGCAGGGCTTCGATCTTGCGCGAGAGCGCGTTCTGTTTCTCGCGCGCCTGCTCGACAAGCAGGGTGAGCGACTGATCGCCGGTCTGCTGAACACCCTGGTCGATGATGCGTATGGCTTCGTCGAGACGGCCTTCTTCGATTAACGCGCGGCCCTGCGTGGAGCAGCGTTCCACAATCGCGGCGCGCTCAATGCGGGTTTGCTCGGAGCGGGCAAAGTTCAGCAGGTTGTCGGCGTCCGGATTGTTGCCGTACTCGACCTGGAAGGACTCAAGAACGGAGATGGCCTTGGCGTAATCGCCGGAGTTGATGAGCTCGCGGGAGTTGGCCATGGTGCTGGCCAGAATCTTCTCGGTGCGTACGGTTTCGAGGTCCTTGCGGAGCGCGCGTTCGTAGCCGATGAGCCGCTCGTCGCCGGGCGCGCGTGTCATGGCCTCCTGCAGAACCGAAAGAGCTTCCATGGGCGAGGTGGTGAAGAGCTCGCGGCACTGCGTGATGGTGGAATCGACTAGCTTGCGGGTCTGGTACTTGCGCGATTCAGTTTCGACTTCAACCTGGAGGCGGTGCAGGACGGGCTCATTGGGAAGCTTCTCAATGGCGCGGCTGATCAGGTCCGTGGCCTGATCGTATTGCTCTTTGTGAAGGAAATCGGCGATGCGGGTCTGAATCTGCTCAAGCGCGGCGCGGCGCTGCTCCTGGTCGCGAATACGATTGAGTTCGCTGCGGAGCGCATCGACATCGGCATTGGACGAATCAATGGCCTCGGCCTGCTGGAGCGCGGTATCGGCGGCGGCAAAGTCACGGGAGGCAAGCTGGCGGCGCGCAGTGGAGAGAAACTCCGCCATGCGGCTGCGATTGGCGTCGGCCTGCAGCTGCCGGGTGAGAGCTTCAACGGCGGCCTGGAGTTTCTTGTTCTCCGGGTCTTCCTGTGCGGCGGCAGTGACGGCGCGGAGCGCACCGGTGATGTCGCCGCGGGCCTTGATGGCTTCCGCTTCCGCAAGAGCGCGGGCGGCAAGCTCGTTGCGGCGCTTCCTGTCCTCAGCCCACTTGAGCTTCTGGTGAACGTCGGTTGAGTTGGCGTCGAACTGCAGTGCCTCATTAAAGCCGACGATGGCCTCGTCGTAGCGTCCGGCGGCGAGCGCTTCTTCCGCCTTGATTACGGTGTCCTGGAAGCGCTGGCCTTTCTCGACTTCACGTACGCGCTCACGAACCAGGCGCTGCAGCTTGCGGACCTGCGTATTGTCGGGATCAAGACGGCGCGCTTCATCGAGCAGTTCGAGGGCGGGAGCGAAGCGGCTTTCGGAAGCGAGGCGCTCGGCGTCGCCGAAGAGCTCGCCGATGCGGCTTTTCTTCAGGCTTTCGGTAATGTCGTGCAGCGCGTCGGCAAAGTCCTCGCCGGTCTGGTAGCGGTCCTCGGGATTCTTGGCGAGCGACTTGGTCACGACTTCATCGAGGGCAGCCGGGTAGTTGCGAAGGTAGCTGCTCAGCGGCGTGTGCGCTTCATTGAGGATCTTGTAGGAAGCCGTGGCTTCGCCGCCGGTGAAAGGCTCCGTGCCGGTAAGCAGCTTGAAGAGCATGACGCCGACAGAGAAGAGATCGCTGCGGCCGTCTACCTTCATGCCTTTGAAGCGCTCCGGGGCAATGTAATGGAGCGAGCCGATGACCTGGCTTGTGGCCGTCAGGTTGGTCTTGGTGGAGTCGGCCTCTTTGGCGATGCCGAAGTCGATGATCTTGGCCACACCGTCGGGCTGGACGATGATGTTGGCGGGCTTGATGTCGCGGTGGACGATGCGTAGCTCGTGCGCGTAGTTGAGGCCGAGGCAGACCTGCTCGATGATCCTGAGCTTGGTGATCAGCTCGACAGGCTTGTCGGAGGCAATGATCTTGTCGAGCGCATCGCCCTCGACGAACTCCATGGCGAGATACGGAAGGTCTTCGAAGAGCCCTTTATCGTAGACGGCGGGAATATTGGGGTGCTTGAGCGCAGCGGCGATGCGTGCTTCGCGCTCGAACCGAGCCAGACCCTCTTCGCCGGAGGTCTTCAATGGCCGCTTGATGGCGACTTTGCGGCTGAGGACATCGTCCTGAGCGAGCAGAACTTCGCCCATGCCTCCGCGTCCGAGGATACTTAGAATCTCGTATTTGCCGATCCTGCTCGCGGTGACCTTATCCATGCGGCGTCAACACCTGATCCATACGCCTTACGCGTGATCTGTCGGTTAGAGTGAACTTTTGAGATGCCGGGGGATTCCAGGCTTCCACGGTATCACGAATGCCAAGCGGTTGTGAATGTTACGTATGGGGCAAGTCACCGACGTACTCAGGGCGCGGCCCGAGCAGGAGTTTCTGGTTCCTTTCGGGACGGTTTTCCAGCAAATTCCATGCGGCGGACGAACTCATACAGTACTTCGGGGCCGGTTCCGCTGAAGGCCGCTCCGGGATGCGCGCCGCTCTCCATCCAGGCGAAGAGGAAGACGAGGGGAATCCAGCCATGCGAGCCCGCTTCCAGCTCCGCGCCCATGTGGTTGAGAACGCGCGAAAAGTTGAGCGGGAGGGGGACGGGATCGATCTGCAGGGCGGCGGGGTCGGCGCAATGGCGCGGATCCGAGGTAACGAGGTATTCGCGGCAGATAAGCGGCCGAATGGGATGGATGGAGCAGGACTCATCCTGCAGAAACGGGCAGGGAACGCCCTGGTAAAAGTAATCGATTGTGAGCTGGCGGGCAGAGTCGGTGTCGGCAAGCCAGTCGTCGGAGACGAGGCGATCAATGAGTCCGGCGGAAGAGAGTTTCAGCAGGGATTGATGGAAGCGCTGCGCGAGGATCTCGCGGGTATCGGGGTCGAGGGTAGCGATCCAGGCTGCAAGAGCTTCTGCCTCAAAGAGGCTCAAGGGAACCATCTGCCGGCAGCATGCGCCGCAGCCGGCTTTGCATGAGATGGAGAGGCCGGCCTCATTGAGATCCTCGGCGACGGCGCTGAGCAGGGAGCTATCGAGCGACTGGAGGACGGGAAGGATCTCCGTGAGGTTGCATTTGCCCTCAGGCACGGTTGCGCTCGCGTCGAAGATGCCATCTCCGAGCGCGAGTTTAAAGTTCACCGTGACGGTTTGGGTCGAAATATCAGTCATCTGACTGCTCAGGCTACGGGTTGCGGCTCCGGTTGTGAGGTAGATTCCGGGGGCAAGACGAGCAATAAGAGACAGGTGATGTTGTCGTGGCCACCGCGGCGCTTGGCCAGATCGATGAGATTGGCGCAGGTGCTCTCAAAGGGCGTGGCCTGGACGATGGTGGCGATCTCGTCGCCGTTAAGGTAGCGGGTGAGGCCGTCGGTGGCGAGAAGGATTTGCGTACCCGGCGTGAGGTCGACGGAGTAGTAATCTGGCTCGACGGTTTCTGAGACACCGATGGCGCGGGTGATGACGGATTCATAGCCGTGGAGGTCCGCGAGGTGTGCGTTCTCCTTGGTGAGGGTGCCGTTGCGGATCAGCTCATTGATATAGGAGTGGTCGACGGTGATCTGCGTGGCAACGCCGTCCTGAATAACATAGGCGCGGCTGTCGCCGACATTGGCGATGACGAGCTTTTGGCCGTCAATCGCGGCGGCGACGGCGGTGGTTCCCATGCCTTTGTGTTCGGGCTGCTGTCCCATATCCCAGACGGTGGTGTTGGCGGTGTGGACGGCCTGCTGGAGGCGGGCGCCAATGGGCAGGGCGGTGCCGGCGGACTCAGCGAAGGTGTGGACGAGCGCGGCAACGGAGTTGGAGCTGGCGACTTCCCCAGCGGCCATGCCTCCCATGCCATCGCAGATGACGAAGAGGCCGAGTTCCAAGTCGTAGCCGTAGGCGTCCTCATTATTGGTGCGGACGCAGCCAACGTCGCTGAGCGCGTCAACGGCGAGGTTGGGACGGGATGAAGCAGAGACCGCGAGTTCGGGTTCCACGGGAAATGTGGGAGGCAACGGGGCCAGGTGATCCGCGGAAAGCTCGGGCAGATAGGATTCAGGATCGATGGGCTCCAGCAATGGGGGGGCTTCGGATTCCGATGTGGGCGTCGGCGGTTCGGCTATCGGGGCGGACTCATCCGAAGCGAAGAGGGCCTGTGTGACTGCCTCGTCGGTGTCGCGATTCGCTGGGGCGTGCGTGGGCTTCAACGTGTCTTCAGTTGAAGACGCTGCGATGAAGGGCGTGGTGTCCGCATGATTCGTCGAAGTGTGCTCGTTGTGTTCTTCGGCGGCGGTAAGGTGTTGTATCTCTTCTGTCATCTCTGCCTCTTCTTTGGGAGGGGCTAATGTGTTTGCTAACCAAGTTACATCATCCTCGTGGAGGATTTGGTTGCGTCGGTTATTGTGCCGGATTGGTCACGCAGCGGAATCCGCGCATGAATTCCGGATTGAGGAGCGGTGCGCCGGCCCCGGTTGCGTCGTAAATGACCACTCCCAAAGTGCGGTTGTTGACCTGGAAGTTGTTCTTGAGGCGGTTGGTGCTGGGATGCTCGGCGTCATAGGCAAAGCGGAGCACGGACCACGTGCCCTGATAGGGCGGCGGATTGATGGGACCGGTGAGCGTGACCTTGCTGGCAGCCTGCGGGACCCAATGGAAGGTGACGGGCGCGCCGGTGGCAGTGGCCTGCTGGCCGTCAATATTGAGGACGGCGTTGGGTATGCTGTCTGCCTTATCCGGCGTGAGGGTGAAGTTGAGCTGGGCCTGCGGGCCGGTGGGGAAGAGCGCAGACGAGATGGTGGCGGCGCGATTGAGGAAGCTTAGGAAGCCGTGGCCGAGTTTTACCGCGGAGCCGGGCATGGGCGAGAAGCTGGTGCCGTTCTGCTGGACCATGGACTTCAGCGAACCGTTGTAGAAGGCCCAGAACGATCCCTGCGGCTGGGCGAAGATGGCTGCAACTTCATCCGGCGTGGCATCGACGGTGGATTGGGGATTGAATGGGAACTTGACGAAGACGGGTTCGGCTGCGGCGCAGAAGTTCTTGGCTCCGCCGCCGGCTGCTGCTGCTGGAGCCTGTGCAGCGAGAGATTTCGCAGATTCGATGGGCGCTTGCAGGAGGCGGAAAGAAGTCTGATCGAGGTTGGCGGTGCGGTCGGGCGTGAAGCTGTTTCGGAGGTTTTCCGCGGCCTGTTCCGCGCTGATGGCTGCCTGACTGACGGGAGCTGTTGCGGCAGGATCGTTTGGATTCGGGAGGGTTGCGATGTTCTTGACCGCGCCTTCGAGGTTCTGAAGACCTGCTATGTACGGCTGGTTCTGCTGGCCGAGAAGCTTGGTGTCTGAGCCTGAAGGCGTGACGACGGATTGCGGCGCCTGGAACTGGCTGGAGATCTCTGGAGCGGGGACTGCGGTGTTGAAGGAGATGACCCAGAAGAGCTCGAGCATCGGCGAGGTGTTCGAGTCGAGCACGCTCAGGCGGTTGCCCGCGTCGGCGTAGTTTTTGTAGCCGACGAAGGCGGATTTTGCGAGATAGTTGCGCCAGGTCTGGATGAAGTCGGCGTAATAAACCTGCTTGAGCTGCGCGGTGAGTGCGGCGCGATCGATCTGCTGGCCGGTGCTGGGGCCGAGGACCCATTCTTCGCCGCGGAAGTAAGGGTCGGGATGGAGAATCGCATCCTGCATGAAGGCGAAGCCGTCCTTGGTGAAAGCTCCCTGGATGGGGAATGTGTTGATGATGTGCGCCGAGGAGTTGGGGTACTTGCTGTTGAAGGTGAAGCCGGGAACTTTGCGGCCTGCGGCGGAGAGCATGGATTGATAGACGTGCTGGAATCCCTGGAAGCCGTTGAGATAAGCGCGGGCCTGGGTGATGGCCGGCTGATCAGGCGAACCGCCGATGCCTGCAATGCAGGAGTTGGGCTGTGCGAGCAGGCGCGCGTAGGTGGTGAACTGCGTCTGCGCGAGCGCGGCGACGCTGGGATCGACTGCATTCTTGCCTTGCCATGCAGTGAGCAGCGCGGCGGGAAGAAATTCGACAGTGTCGGCAGCTGAATCCGGATTGGGATTCGTGGTGGTGATGATGTATGCCTTCAGCGGTCGGTAGCTTGCGCTGTAGTCATCTTCCGGTTTGGGCACGGAGGGTACGGCGCGGAGTGAGGTGACGATATTGCGCTGCGTGGGCGAGAGCAGCAGCGAGCGAAGATGCGCGCCATAGGCTCTGCAGGCGATGGGATAGAGTTTGGCGCTCTGGTCGAGGCCCATGCGGTTGAGCATCGGCGCGCCGTCGGTGCGGTAGTTGTCGAGCTGATCGAGGACTTCGCGCTGCTTGTCGAGAGCTTGCAGGTCTGGAAGTGCGGGGAATGAACCGGCGGGCACGGCGGCGAGCGGCGCGGCGGCGGCTTCTGCCACGCTGGCGGTGAGCGCGCGGTTGCGGAAGAACGAAATGGTGGCGAAGCCCAGGATGACGAGCAGAATGAGGCTGATTGTGCCGAGGAGCAGCTTCTTAAGGCCGCCGGTGTGGGTGCTGGCGCGGCTGGCTTCCAGTGCGGATTTGTCCGCGAGAAGAATGTTTGAGAAGAGATGCGGCAGGAAGACCCACTGCGGCACCTTGCGGGTTCCGCCTGAGCGTGGCGCGGCAGCGGGTGCGGCGGCTTTCATGCCGGAGAAGGAGAAGACGCGCGTTGCGCCGTCTGCGGGCGCGGGAGCCTGTGGCTGAGCCTGCTGCGCTGCGACATCGAGGACATTGTTGACGATGTGCGCCCTCATGCCGGTGAAGAAGAAGCCGCGCAGAAAGGGATTGACGCCGATCTGGGTGGGCCGGGCGACTTCCACGAGGAAAGAGACAATTCCGGCGCGCAGCTTGCGCACGTCGCGCGGAAATTCGTACACGCGGGCCTGCTGCTGTATCTCTGTGCCGCGCGAGAGAACGTCGAGGCGGAATTCGGCGAGCGCGTAGACGAGCTGGTCGAATTTCAAGCCGATGGCTCCGGCGGCTCGCTCGGCGTACAGACCGGAGCCTGCGCCGATGGAGGAGACCAGCGAGCCGATGGGCTGTTTGACCTCTTCTTCCGAGAGGCGCGTTGCGAATTCGCCGAAGGAGCCAATGGTATCGAGCTTGGTGAAGAGAACGTAGACGGGCAGGGAGACGCCAAGGATCTGCGAGAGCTCGCGGAGGCGCTCATTGAGGGTTTGGGCGAGGGCGCGAATCTGCTCGGTGGTGCTGGGCGCTAGGATGCGCTCCACGCTGACGCAGAGGACGACGGCGCGAGCGGGAATCTTTTTGCCACTGGAGAGCGCGGAGCCGAGTTGCGGTGGGACTGTGTGTTTGACGAGGCGCTGCCAGAGGCCGGGCTGCTTGAGCAGCGGGCCGCCTGCTTCAACGAGCGCCGCATTGCTGGTGAGCCATACATTGGCCAATGAGGTGGGTACGACTCCGCCATCCTGATAGACATTGCCGGCGAGCAGTTCTGGATCCAGCCCGGCCTGCAGAATGGTCTGGGTCTTGGCGGAGTTTTCGTCGCCGATTATGTAGAGAAGCGGCAGTGCGGCGAGAGACTTTGCGCCGCTGCGATTTGCCTTGCGCACCTTCGTGTCGGCGTCGCGAAGCAGTGAAGCAAGATTGGCCGCGTCGGTCGAGTTTGCGTCAGCGGTAATGGCGGCTCCGCGCGGGCGCAGATACCAGACGACAAAGCCGATGATGGCCCCGCCGAGCAGGCCGAGAATGGCGCAGAAGAGAATCAGCTTTGTGCCTGTGAAGTGCAGCACAAAGGCGAGCCAGACCACGAGTGCGAGATAGACAACAAAGGCAAGAATGCCAAGCAAAACGCGAATCATGAGGATCTCCGGGAATCAACCAACGACGGAGGTTGCTGCTGCCGATACTGATTGGCCGAGAAAGAAAATGTATCCGGCGTAGGCAAGCACGGTAAAGACAACAATCAGGATGGCGGCGATTTTTAACAGTGTGACAAATGGATCGGCGGCTTTTGCGGTGGGCGCGGCCGGTGCTTCGAGCGGGCGGAAGAGCGCCCAGGAGCCGCGGATGCGTACGATCTTGTCGCGAATGCGCTGAAGGACAGTCTGGATTTCAGAGGCATCGCCAAAGGCGAATTTGCCGCGATAGCCGAGCATGAGGCAGAGGGCGTGGAGCTCAAGCGCGTCGGCAACTTCAGAGGAGTCGGGGCGGTTGAGCAGGTCGGTGAGGTTTTTGAAGAACATTTCGCCAGCCACGTGGGCTCCGAACATCTCTTCCTGCAGGGGACGGCGAGCCCAGTCGGCGAAGACCGGGTCTTTGGAGTTGAGGATGCTTTCATCGACGAAGCCGATGATGGCGTAGATGGACATGCGGGTGATCTCGTCGGAATACCCCTGCGCGGAGGCGTCCTTGACCGCGCTGGAGATCATCTGACGGAGGCTGGTGCGGAAATAATCCGCGCTCTCCACGCGCTGGCCGAGGACACGCGTGCGGAGGACGACGGTGAAGACTTCCTGAAAGACGAGAGCGAGATTATTGGTTTTCGGCTCCGGAATGACAGAGGCGGTGGCAGCGGTGGTCATGAGTTGGCCTCCAGAATGACGGTGAGATCGAACTGTGCATCTCCGAGATCTCCGGGCAGATAGACTCCGACCTGTTTGGTCTGGAGAATGTGCTGCCAGCAGGGCCCGGCCATCGATACAGAGAAGTAGTGCATGTCAGCCTGCGCGCGCATCGCGGATGGAGGAACGGGCAGGTGCGCCAGCTCCATGCCGGGCAGCGCGCGCTGAACGAGTTTGCCTACGCCTTCCGCGGAACAGATTTTGATCAGCTGCGGCGCCTGGCGCAGCAGCATGGATTCCGCGATGGAGGAACGAATGCCCAAGATCCAGCGCGCCCGGCGCAGGCAACGTTCGTCGAGAACAGGCGCGGAATAAATATATTGCGCGGACTGCTTGAAGTCGAGCGTGACGGTATTGGAGGGCGCAACGATCTCAAGATACTTGCGGATGAGCGCATCCATTTCGCCGAAGGTGGCGGTAAGAAGGCCGTGGCGGTAGGGCGGGATCTCATTCGGGCGGGCCTGCACGGCAAAGGTGCTGAGCGCTCCGGCAAGCCGGGCGAGATCGCGGTAGACATCTTCGGGATGGCTGCGGCGGTCCTGCAGATGATGGCGCAACGCGGGCAGCGAGACCGAAAGCGCATGGATGAACCAGTAGTTGGCGACGTCGAGCGCCGAGGTGCCGAGTTCCATGCCTCGCGAAGTGCCACGCACGGCGCGGGTGGAAGCGATTTTCTCCTCGATGGCGTGCGCGAGATTGTGCAGGAGCAGGACGAGGTTTTCGCAGGCGGCAATGCGGAGGCAGGGCGGGATGTAATCCGGATCGGACATGAAGCCGCCTTTGCCGTCGCGCTGGATGCGGGCGATGGGGAAGGCGACCATATCGTCAGTGACTTGCGCCTGACTGAGCAGCGTGAAGTTCTTGTGCGCGAAGGAGACGTTGTACTCGCCGTTGCCGTAGGAGTCGTCGCGGACGGTTTTTTGCGTGGCGCTGTAGCGCGAGGAGCCATTACCAGTGAGATTAGTGTCGGTTCCGTCGTCCCGCCGTTTGGGAATTCCCAGATACAAAAGTACTTCGCTGTCTGTGGGAGTAAAGACCTTGTCGAGCGGAAGCGGGGGCGGCGGCTGGTCGCAATCGGGCAGATCGAAGACGAGGCCGTCCGGGAGAATTCCGGAAGCGAAACTGAGTGTGGCGACACCATTCTTGAGAGCGGCGGCGTCTATGGAGAAGTGCAGAACACCCCAGGGCTCCTGATGCAGATAGGCGTTTAGAAACCAGAGAGTGTCTTCAAAATACCGGCTCTGAGCCTGAAAGTGGTGCGGGCCGAGATGCATTCCTTCAGACCACACAACACGCGACAGGAATTTCATAAAGGGGACCGCCGTGACCGGTGACAGAATTTTGAGCAAAGGAGGGAGACGGTGCGACAGCACAAAGGCAAGGCGGCCCTCCCAAAACAAAAACCAGAACTGCGAATGAAACTAGCCACTAAGCTATCTCATTCGTACACGATTGCCGAAAGAATTCGATATGGGACCCGTCTTGAAACGGATCTCATACAGAACACGGCAGCGACAGAGCATAGTGATGAGACAGCTCGAAGTGTAACGTCGGCTATATTAGAACGCAAATGCATTTTCCTCAAGCGATTTGGGTTAATCTTGCGTGGTGATGAAAGACGCATGAACTGGATGCGATTGGAGGCGGGATATGGGTAACGAAGAGAACAGGAATCCGGGTGAGCCCGCCAATCGACAGGGAGCGCAGGATGGCGATGCGGGGCAGGGCGTCGGGGCCACGTCGGCCTTTGGGACGGTGAAGCCCGGAGCAACTCCCGCCGCTGCTGCCTTCGAAGACGATCTGCTGAGCATGCTGCTGGGCCGGGATAAGAAGCCTGCTGCAAATGCTCCGGTCCCTGTGGCTACGGCACCGTTGCAATCAGAACCGGTGGTGCATGAGGTGGCTGCGCCTGGTTCGGGAAATCAAGATGATATTTTGAGCCGGTTGTTCGCGGCGGATGCTCCGGGCTCGTTTTCGACTTCGGCACAGAATGCATTTGCAGCCCCGGCGCAAGCTCCGCCAACATCGCAATCGCATCCTCCGGCTCGCCATGGGGATTCGAAGCCTGGCGTATTTACGCAGATGTTTCAGACAAGGTCAGCGTCTTCGCCGGTGAGCTCCGGCGTGGGCGGAGCGGCTCCTTCGCCTTCTGCTGCGCCGGTAACGCCTGCGGTTGCGCCTGGATCCGGTTCTGGGGCGTCCAGCGGATTTACGGAAATTTTCGGCAAGGTTTCCGCTCCTCAGAGCGCGCCTGTGGCACCCGCTCGAGAGCCAGAGCCGTTATTTCCGCCGGCAGCCGCACAACCCGTTTCGCAACCTGCATCTCAGCCAGGATCGTTCACGCAAGTTTTCGGCTCCTTTGGAGGAGCTGCTGCTGCGGCTACTCCGCCCGCGCCGCCGGCGCGAGAGCCTGAACCATTCTTTCCGCCGGCAGTCGCGCAGCCTGTGCAGCAGCCTACTTCGCAGCCAGGATCCTTTACGCAGGTTTTTGGTTCCTTTGGAGGAGCTGCCACTCCTCCGCCCGCGCAGCCCGTGCGAGAGCCTGACCCATTGTTTTCTCCGGCTGCCGCGCAACCGGTGTCGCAACCTCCGTCGCAGGCGGGATCCTTTACGCAAGTTTTTGGCTCCTTCGGCGGAGCGGCTGCTGCTCCGCCCGCGCCTGTGCCGCCTGCCACGCCAGTGATTCCGACTGCTCCAGCACCTGAGCGATCTGCGGGAGGATTCACGGCACTTTTCAGCACGGCTGCTGCGGAGCCCAGGACACCTGTGCCCTCCTCCAGTCCAGATTCCGCCACTGCTGCGTTCCGGCGGTCGGCGACGGGATCATTCAGCGCCTTTGGTGGAGCTGCGGCGAGCTCTCCTGTGACACCACCGACGCCGGCGACACCGCCGACACCTCCAACTCCGGCGACGCCTCCGACACATGCAGGGACAGCGACAGCATCGTTTTCAATGGCGACGCCTGCCGCGCCTGTATTCCCATCTGCTGAAGCCTCGCCATTTCCGGCTGGTCCCTCTTCGCCTTCCTCCGGCGGATTCACATCGCTGTTTGCTAAGCTTCCAGCCGAGGAGCGGGATCGCGCGCTTTCAGGCGGGCCTGCGCCCAACACGCCGCAGCCTTCGCTGACGCAGATGTTCGGGGCGTTAAGTGGTGCCGGGAGCAGCGCGCCGAGCACGCCCGCGGCTCCGCCATCCGATCCTGCATCGTTTACTCAGATTCTCTCGCGTTCCGCGGCTGCGCCGCCGCAGCCCAGTGCGCCATGGGAGCCCGTGCGAGAGGCGCCGAGTGGATTCGCTGCACGGCCCGATCCTTTTCCAAGCGCGGCAGGCGGGTTTGGCGTTACGCCTTCGGGTCCGCCATCCGACCCCAGCATGAATGTCAGCGTGACTCGGCTGCTGAACAGGCTGGACAGCACGCCGTCTGCGCCGTACAGTGCGCCAGCTCCTTCCAATCCGGAGCCAGCGCCAGCGGGGGATTCCTGGACAAAGACCTTTGAGACGCTCAGTTCGCCCTCCTCGCCTGCTGCGGCGGCACCGAGCGGGTTTGGATCTCCAGGCGGGAGTTATACGCCGGTTCCATCAAGCGGCGGTGACGCAACGCGTGCCATGTTCAGGCCGGTAAACACCGGGCCGGCCTCGAATCCGCAAAATTCGGCAGCACCTGCACCGCCGGAGTCTTCAGGACCGAGCGAGGTGACGCGCATCATCAATGCTTCGAAGATGCGGGAATCGGCTTTGCGCGGCGGTGGAGCGCAGGATCAGCCCGCAGCTGCGGGTGCGCCGCAGCCAACCGGTGGTGCGCCGCCAGCGATGCCGGGCGGGGTGAAGTTCACTCCGCCGCAGATGCAGGTGCCGCAGATGAATCCGCAGGCGATGATGCATCCGGGTGGTATGGGAGCGCCTGGTGGAATGGGTGCAGGTGCGGGTGCTGGCGGCGGAATGCAAATGCCGCATATGCAGATGCCACCGATGCAGATGCCTCAGGTGAACCTGCAGCCACCTGCAGTGCCTGCACCACCAACTCCGGCGGCTGTGCCCAACAAGTTGCAGCAGTTGATTCCGCTGTTTCTGGTGGTGATTATCTTCTTGCTGGTGGCGTTGATCGTGACGGTAGTGTTCGTGATGAAGCACTAGGATGCATTGCCTGCAAGCATCCCTCGGGGACTAAAGCCCCATCATTTTTTCGAACATTTTCGGTACGACTAAAGTCGTGCCCTTTCAAAACATTGAGCAAGAGAATTCGTCGGTTTTTGCGTGGCCCTACTGTGGCTCGGGCAGCAGGATGATCAATTCCATCGACGGGTTGAGAATCTCCGAGGGTGCGTAGCTGGCAAAGGTTCGCGAGCGTACCACGGAGTCCCAGAAGGTTCCGCCCTGCTCTACGGCAAAGTAATGATGCTTGAGCTTGACAGGGATGGCGCGCGGCGGCGTGGCCACATAGGCCAGCCTGAGACCGGGAAGAGCATTGCGAATGAGCAGCTCAATCTCGCTGGCTGAGCCGGTCTTCATGAGCTTAGGCACGCGCTCGATGAGATCGGCGTCGCGCGTGTCCGATGCGACGGCAAGATAGAAGCGCGAGCCCTGGAAGTAGGCATCCTTGTCTATGGACGTGGCGTAGATGGTGTCGCGCACGAACCTGAGCGGGAGTGAGATGAAGTTACTGGGTACCACACTGTCGAGCATGATGCGGATCAGGCGATCCATTTCCGCAAAGCAAACGCCAAGCTGATCGTGGTGATACGGAGGCAGGTTTCTGGGGGCAATCTTCTGCGAGAAGGTGGTGAGAGCGCCGGCCAGCGCACCCATCTCTGTAAAAAGCTGTTCCGGCAGCACGCAGCCCGACTCAAGATAATGCCGGAAGATGGGCAGATGGCTGTTGATGGTGTAGAGCAGCCAGAAGTTAGCGATGTCCGAGGCAGAGAAGTCCGCGAGGGATTGATTTTTCTGCCGCCGCGCACCCGAGAGCTGGCTGGAGCGCGTCACGATGAGTTCAATGAGATTGCTCAGAATGCCTTTCAGCAGTGGGTGTGCGTGAGCATTGATCAGCGGCGGAACGAAGTCTGGATCGAGCTGGTAGGAGCCGGTCTGCGAGCGGAGCACGCGGGCAAAGGCGAGCGTGACTGAGCCCTCGCGGCTTTCTCCTTCGGCAAGTATCTGGAGATTTTTACGCGCCACCTGCACCGGCTTTTCAGCGCTGCCGGAGTTTTCATCGCGGACCATGAGCACTTGCGCTTGAAAGCGCGTGCTGACGTTGCCGCGGTCCACGGAGACATTCATGCCGCCGTGCAGATATTCCGGAATGGCGAGATAGAAGATGCAGCTGGTGATGCCCTGGCGGAAGCACTCGTCTAGCACGCGCGCCGCAGGCGGGTGCTCAGAGGCCGGAATGTCGATGGGCAGCGCGTCCGGAAACAGGCCCGATGCGCTGAGGATGGCGAGGCGGCCTTCCGAGAGCGCTTTGGTATCGATCTGAAGTTCGCGAAGTCCCCACAGGTGCGGGTTCAGTGAGTCGAGATAAAACCGTGCGCAGTCCTCAACAAATCGCTCCTGGCATTGCAGATGCTGCGGTGAAAGAAACGTTCCTTTCGACCAAACGACTGGTTGAAGTTGTCTCATGTCGGGGCCTCGCCTGAGTATCGCATGATACGACAACGAGCGGAACGTCACTATGGGTACGCAGACATCGCGCGGGAACGAAGGCGCAGATTGCGATGAGGAGATTCTCAAAAAATAACGGATTGACATAGCGACAGCGCCAGAGCATAATTTTGCTCGGTTCATCTCACCGGGGAAAATTGCTCTGAAATTGAGTGGGTGAAAGAGGGCGCCAATTGGCGCCACTTGTCACGTCCGTAGTAACCAGGTTTGTCGCTCAAGATCATTGTCCTAAAGTAATCTTGTCCGGGAAAAATCCAGTAGACAGTGCGTCTGGTGTTGTGTTCAGGTTAGTGTCACGGAAATCAATCGAATAGCGGAGGTTGTATGGGCAGGGAGAGCACCCAGCAAAAACTTAGTCGCGTCCGGGCTCCTCGGGTGCAGATTACTTACGACGTGGAAACCGGCGGCGCAATCGAATTGAAGGAGTTGCCCTTTGTGATGGGTGTACTGGGCGATCTCACCGGCCATCCTGAGCAGCCGCTTGCGGCCCTGAAGGATCGCAAGTTTGTCGAGATCAATCCCGACAACTTCGACAGCGTGCTCAAAGGCATGCAACCCCATCTGAAATTCAAGGTTGAGAACAAGCTCAGCGACAAGGCCGGCCAGATTGCCGTGGATTTGAAGTTTGACAGCATGGACGACTTCTCGCCCGCCAAGGTGGCCGAGCAGGTTGGCCCCATCAAGGAGCTTCTGGATCTTCGTACGCGCCTTTCCAACCTGCGCGGCAGCCTGCAGGGCAACGACCAACTGGACCAGGCGCTCTTCGATGCGGTTTCGAACACCGAGGAATTGAACAAGCTGAAGACCGAGCTGGACAAGAAGTCGGAAGGGGGTAACTGATGAGCACAGCCGATCAGGCAGCCGCCCAGGCCGCTGCCGCAGAAACTACGGAAGTAACGCTACTCGATTCGATCATCGCCCAGGGCAGGTTTGGCAAGGACACCGCCTCGCAGGAGCGCGGCAAGGACATGGTGAAGGAGTTCATCAACCAGGTTCTTGAAGGGCACATGACTCTCTCGCGCGATGCCGAAGCGACTATCGGCTCCCGCATTGCGGAGATTGACAAGCTGATCTCGGTGCAGCTGAACGAAGTTCTGCATCACAAGGATTTTCAGAAACTGGAAGGTACCTGGCGCGGCATCAAGTACCTGATGGACAACAGCGAAACGAACGACATGCTGAAGATCAAGGTGCTCAACGTCTCGAAGAAGGACCTGCTTCGCGACTTGCAGCGGGCGCCGGAGTTTGATCAGAGCGCGCTCTTCAAGAAGGCCTACGAAGAAGAATTCGGTATCTACGGCGGCGCTCCGTTCGGGGCACTGATCGGCGACTATGAGTTCACCCGCACGGGCGAGGACATTGAACTGCTGGAGAAGGTAAGTCAGGTGGCTTCCGCCGCACATGCTCCGTTCCTTACGGCGGCAGGTCCCGAGCTGCTGAACCTTTCAGGATTCGGACAACTGACCGGCATCCGTGATATTTCAAAGGTCTTCGACAACACGGAATACGCTCGCTGGAAGAGCTTCCGGGCCTCGGATGATTCGCGCTATGTGGCTCTGACGATGCCACACATCCTGATGCGCGAGCCTTACGGGGCGGAGACGCGGCCCATCGAAGAGTTTGCTTATGAAGAAGGCGTGGACGGTTCGGATCACTCCAAGTACCTTTGGGGGAATGCGGCCTACGCGCTGGGCGCGCGGCTGACGAACTCGTTTGCCAAGTTCGGCTGGTGCGCTGCAATTCGCGGCGTGGAGAACGGCGGCCTGGTGGAAGGTTTGCCGGTGCATAACTTCCGTACGGACGAAGGAGACGTCGCTCTGAAGTGTCCGACGGAGGTGTCGATCACCGACAGGCGCGAGAAGGAACTGGCCGATCAGGGCCTGGTGCCGCTGGTGCACTGCAAGGGTACGGACTACGCGGCGTTCTTCAGCGTGCAGACGGCCAACAAGCCGAAGAAGTACGACAAGGATGAAGCGAATGCCAACGCGAAGCTCTCGGCGCAACTACCGTACATGCTGGCGATGTCTCGCTTTGCGCACTACCTCAAAGCGATGATGCGCGATAAGCTCGGCAGCCCGATGAGCCGCAGCCAGGCGGATCTTTATCTGAACCAGTGGATCGCAAATTACGTGATTGCCGACGACAATGCTTCGAAAGAGGCGAAAGCCGAGCGTCCGTTGCGTGAGGCGCGCATTGAGGTCATGGAAGTACCGGGCAATCCAGGCGCTCTGCGCGCGGTGGCTTTCATGCGTCCTCACTTCCAGCTGGATGAATTGACCGTTTCACTTCGTCTGGTGGCGGAGCTTCCAAAACCTGCGGGCAAATAATCAAGTGTTGCTCGTTTGAGATTATCTTCAGCTCGCCTTGCGGAGGCGATAACGTGAAAGGATTCTTCCATGGCGGTAGATTTTTTTCTGAAGCTCGACAGTATTGATGGCGAGTCGGCGGCCGACGGCCATACGAATGAGATTTCGCTTCTTTCCTTCAGTTGGGGTGGAAGCCAGGTCAGCTCCGTAGCAGGAACAGGCGGATCGGGCGCGGGCAAGGTAAGCCTGGAAAATCTCCATGCGATGAAGTACTACGACAAAGCCAGCCCCTCTCTCTTCAAGGCGCTCATCTCGGGCACACATATCAAGACTGGCGTGCTGAGCGCTTGCAAGTCCGGTGTCACAGGCGGCAAGCCCTTCCTGAAGGTTTCCTTCGAAGAGCTTTTCGTCACGAACCTGTCGATCAGCGGTTCGAGCGAGACCCCGGCTGAGAGTGTTTCTTTCAGCTACAACAAGATCAAGGTGGAGTACAGCACGCAGGACGAGAAGGGCATCCTGACGGCTGTGGCTGCAGTCTCCTACGATCTGAAGGCGAACAAGGTTTCCTGAGGACCGATGACAGCCAAAGAGCTGTACCGCGAAGGAAAACTGCGGGAAGCGATCAAGGCGCTTGGCGACGAGTTGAGATCCAATCCACTCGACGCCACGCGCCGTACGTTTCTCTTCGAGCTTCTGCTTTTTGCGGGAGAGTATGATCGCGCGGAGAAGCAACTCGACATGCTTGCCACAACCGAGGCCAAGGCCGCAGGCGGCGCTTTGATGTATCGCACCGCCGTCCACGCGGAACGGACACGTGCCGAGATGTTTGCGCGTGGCGAAACGCCAGAGGTAAAAGACAGTCCCGCGTATGGGGGCTCTCTGAATGGCAAATCATTTGACGATATTTCGGATCCAGATCCGCGCATCGGTCCGAATCTTGAAGTTTTTATTGCCGGCAGCTATACGTGGATTCCATTTCAACACCTGCGCCGCCTCGAAATGGAGCGGCCTGCGAATTTGCGCGATCTGATCTGGGCAAGAGCGCGCATTGAGACAAGCAAGGAGTTCCGGCTGCAGGACCTCGGTGAGGTTCTGATTCCGGCGATTTGCCCGTTGTCGTTCCGTTATCCGGAGGAGATTGTCGCGCTTGGACGCGAGTCTGTCTGGGAGGCGGATGAGAAGTACGACGCGATTCCTTATGGGGCAAAGACGATGCTTGTGGATGGAGCCGATGTTCCGATCCTGGAACTGTTGAGCGTGGAGTGGCTGGCGAAGGAGAAGGAATCCTGAGATGCCCCTGCGCGACGACTTGCTGACACCCATTGAAGGCGACAATCCCTCCGGGCCGGAACTTTACTATGATCCTGTCTTCGAGCAGATCAAAGAAGCTCGACGCGAGGATGTGGACGATCTGCCTTCCGGCGGATGGGATGTAGCGAATCGGAAGAAGGCTGATTTCCGTACGGCGAACAAGCTCTCGGGAGAGACGGTTGCCAAGCGGAGCAAGGATCTTCGCCTGGCCGGATGGTACATCGAATCGAGCATCCGGCTGGAAGGTTTTTCCGTGCTGGCTCCGTCCATTGAGCTGCTGCGCGGATTGCAGGAGACCTTCTGGGACACAATCTACCCGATGATGGAGGATGGCGGCGACCTTGAGTATCGCGCCATGTCTGTGGATGCAGCCACGCGGCTGCTGACCGACGCCGTCCGCAAGCTGCCGCTGACCAAAAGCGGATTGAGCTTTGAGGTCTATAAGGATGCCCGCATCGTTGGCTACGAGAAAGATGCGACGTCAGACTCCAGACGCGAGTCGCGCGAGGATGCAATCAAACGCGGTCGGCTTACGGCTGAGGATTTCGACCAGGCCTTCCTGGCCACTCCAAAGGCTGTTTACTCGGATGCTGATGCGGCTCTGCGGGCAACCCTGGAGGCAGTCGCAGCGCTGGATAGCTATCAGCGGGAAGCCTATGGCTCAGATTTCTATCCATCGCTCGATAAGTTTCAAGAATCGCTTGAAGCGGTGCACGGGGTCGTTGAGACGCTCCTGAATGAGAAGCGGAAGACCGAGCCTGATCCAGTGGCGCCGAGAGCGCCGGGGGAAGGTGGCGAAGACGAGGGAGCCGGAGGCGGAGCGCAGGTCGGTATTCCGGGATTTTCCCTGCAGATTACGCGCATGGCGGCTCCGGGAGAGCTGGGCGCAGCCTATGGTTCTGTCGTGGCCAGCGCGGAATATTTTTTTGACGCGGACAGCCGGTCGGCTGTCCCGTACCTGATCTGCGCGGGGCTGCGGCTGGGCGAGACGCTGATGCAGGGGCAGTCGCCGCAACCAGGCTTTGCCGTGGGCCCGACGCCGGATGTACGCTTTGCGTTGCGCTCATTGGCTCAACAGGGCGCGTGGGCTCAATTGATTCGGGTGTCGCTGCCGATTCTTGCCAGCGAGTGCGCCCGTGGGTGGCTCGATCTGCACCGATATATATGGAGGGCCGCGCAGGAGATCGGCGCGGATGCGCTTTCAGCAGCGGTGGTGGGGACCATACGGAATCTGCTGGCCGTGCAGCCGGAGTTGCGGTACTGGATTCTGGAGGACGATACGGGAGCGGCTAATCCGGAAACGCAGCGGTGGATTGATTCCACGGTGCTGGGTCAAGGATAGCGCCGGCGATCGCAGAGGTTCGGTCCGGCTATTAGCTCGGCTTCGGAGTCGAGTGATGGATGCTACGCAAAATGAGCAGAGGTTCCGATCGGCTCTTGAAGGGAGGAACAGTTGGCGCGGGTCAGAACAGAGACGCTTATCACGCAGACGATTATCGACCGGTTCCTCCTTTCTCAGGATGACTGGCCGAAGACGCGCAAAGAATCTATGGACAAATACAGGGATGCTTTGCGTCGCGATCTGGAATGGATGCTGAATACTCGCAAGCCTGTTATGCCTATTCTGGAGCAGTTCCCAGAGGTCGCCAAATCTGTATTCAACTATGGCTTTCCCGATTTGCAGAACTTCGATCATTCGCAGGGGAATGACAAGGACGCGGTTTCGAGCGCGCTCGAAAAATGCATTCGGACCTTTGAGCCGCGCATTTATCAGCCGCACGTCTTTCTCACGCGATCAGACACGCTGGCCCGCAGCCTGAGATTTCATATTGAAGGGCAGATTCACTACGAGGATACGAAAGAAGACATCAAGTTCGACACGGTTCTGGAGTTGATCAGCGGGGAGTACGAGGTTTCCTGAGGGAATGCGCGAAGAGCTGCTTGAGTATTACGAACGGGAGCTGACCTATCTGCGCCAGATGGGCGGCGAGTTTGCGCGCAAGTATCCGAACATAGCCGGGCGCCTGCTGCTCGATCCGGAACGCTGCGAAGACCCGCATGTGAGCCGGCTGCTGGAGGGCTTTGCGCTGCTGGCTGCGCGCGTCCACAAGCGCATTGACGATGATTTCCCCGAAGTCTTTGAAGCACTGACGCGGGTTATTCATCCCGGCTATCTTCGGCCCATGCCTTCCATGACGATTGTGGAGTGCCAGCGCGACCCTGCGCAGGGGAAAAAGACCGAACTGATGCGCGTGCCGAGAGGCGCGCAGCTTGTTTCCAAAGGCACGGTCGATGGATTGCCATGCCGCTTCCGGACGGCATATGACGTCGATCTCTGGCCGTTCCATGTTGCCGCAGCCGAGTGGAATCAGCCTGAGCGGATGAAGAAGCCGCCGCGTTCCACACACGGCGCGCAGACCGGAGCCGCGGTAAGGGTAAAACTTCAGTGCCAGCGTGATGCCACCTTTGCAGGCCAGCCGCTAAGCCGGCTGCGCTTCCACCTGGCAGGTGACGCGAACGTTGTCTACACCGTCTATGAGCTGCTCTTCGAAAAGTGCATCGAGATTCAGCTCCGCAATCCGAAGGATGAGAGCCGGGTTGTCATTCTGAACAAAGACAACATCCAGCCGGTTGGCTTTGCGCGGGATGAGAGCCTGTTGCCCTTCGTGCGCCGGTCCATCGATGGCCACCGCTTGCTGCAGGAGTATTTCGCGTTTCCTGATAAGTTTCTGTTCTTCGACGTGACCGGACTGGAGCCTCTCGCGGATGGCGGCTTTACGGACGAGGCCGAGCTGGTGTTTATCATTGGCTGCTTCGAGCGCTTCGAGCGTGAGCAGGTGCTGGAGCTTGGAGTCAATGAGCGTACCTTCCGGCTGGGATGCACACCGGCGGTCAACCTGTTTTCGCAGGGCGCGGAGCCGATTTTGTTAAATCAAACACGGCATGAATACACCGTCATTCCCGACAGCCGGCACTCCGAGATCATGGAGGTCTTCAGCATTGAGGACGTGGTGGCTACGAATCCGCGGTTGCGGCAATCCATAGAGCTGGAACCGTTCCATGCCTATCGGCACCAGACGCGCAACCAGCCGGATATGGCCTTCTGGGTTGCCTCGCGCAGCATGAATGAGCTCGGGCAGCGTCAGCCGTCCGTCATGTCGATTTCCATTGTGGACCTGAAAGGCAGCTTCGTCGATCCGGAAGCCGATGTGCTGATGGTGAAGACGCTGTGCACCAACTTCGATCAGCCGTCGCGCATCCGGTTTGGCAATGAGCAGGGAGATTTCGAGATCCCGGGCTATCCTGCCGCGAAAAATGTTGTGGCCTTCCGCCGGCCCACGCAAAGCTGCGATCCGCCTGCGGGCAAGGGGCATGTCTGGCGGCTCGTCTCGTTGCTGTCGCTGAACTATCTTTCACTCTGCGAGGAAGGATGCGGCGCACTGCAGGAGATCCTGCGGTTGCATAATATGACAGAACAGGTGGCCACCGACAACCAGGTCGGCTCGATTCTGAACCTCAAAACGGAGCCGGGATTCGCGCTGGTCAACTCGGCGTATGGGCTGGTTCCGGCGCGCGGGACGCAGGTGGAGATCGATTTTGACGAACAGCAGTTCGCTGGTGCGGGCTTGTATCTGTTTGCCGCGGTGCTGGAGAGATTTCTGGCCGGGTACGCCTCGATGAACAGCTTTGCGCAACTAACGGCGCGCAGCACTTTGCGAAAGGAGGTGCTGGCAAAATGGCCACCGAGAGCGGGAACACAGACCCTTCTATAGAAACGCAGGCAGAGTCCACCATGGATCCTGTAGAGACGATCGTCGATCTGATTGAGACGATTGATGACCCGAAGCTGCGCGAGATTCGGCGTCTTCTGGACGTGGAGCCTTTCCGCGTGCAGTTCTTTCAGGCCGTGCGGATGCTGCAGCGCATTGAGGCCCCACGCAAGCCGGTGGGATATTTTGTGACTCCGCAGGGAGAAACAATCCGCTTTGTTTCGCGCACTTCGCTTGAGTTCCCGGCGAGCGAAATTCACAAGACGCGCCGCCTGGAGACAGGTCAACTGGAGATGATGGTCGAATTCATGGGTTTGAATGCGGCGATCTCCGTCATGCCCACTCCGTATACGGAGCTGCTGATTGCGCGCGCCAAGGAGAAGGATTATACGTTGGAAGAGTTTTTCAACATCTTCAACCATCGCATGGTCTCATTCTTCTATCGCGGCTGGGAGAAATACCGGTTCTTTGTCGAATATGAGCGTACGGGCCATGACCGGCTCTCCGAAAAGCTATTTGACATTCTGGGCCTGGGCACGGATACGCTGCGCGGACGCGGAGGGATTCCCGATGCGGCGTATCTCAATTATGTTGGGTTGCTGGGCCGGCATGTGCGTTCGGCTTCTGTACTTGAGCAATTACTGGAAGACTACTTCGAGGTTCCGGCCAAGGTGCGCCAGTTCGCGGGCGCATGGAGAAAGCTGCGCCGCGAAGATCAGACGTGGATGAATGGCCTTGGCGGCTCGAACGAGCGGCTGGGAATTGGAACGATTGCGGGCGATGAAGTGTACGACCATCATGGCCGCATTGGCATTGCGCTGGGACCCATGCGCTTTGATCAATACCAGAGTCTTCTACCAGGGCAGAGTGCGTATCATGAGTTGGCTGCGTGGGTGCGGTTTTATTCCAGCGGAAGTTATGAAGCGGAAGTGCAGTTGATTCTGGCTCGCGAGGACGTGCCGTTCTGCGAGCTGGGCGCTGCGGGGCAGGCAGCCCCGCAACTGGGATTTGTGAGTTGGCTGCGTACCCGGTCCATTGAACGCGATCCGGGCGACGCGAAGTATCTTGTGCAGTAAAGAAAGATTGCAACGGGGAGATACGGGCATGAGCACCAATCTGAAGACACTGATCAGCAAGTTGAACGATGCGACTCGCAAGGCTTTTGAGGCTTCCGCGGGGTTGTGCGTGGGGCGCACGCATTACGACATTGAAATCGAGCACTACCTTACCAAGGTGCTGGATGCGACCGATAACGACGTAGCCTCGATACTGAAACACTTTGAGGTGAACCGCTCGCGCCTGACGGCTGAGCTGGAGCGCGCGCTCGATAACTTCAAGACGGGCAACGCGCGGTCGCCAGCCTTCAGCCCCTACCTTGTGAAGATGCTCACCGAAGCCTGGTCCGTGGCCAGTCTCGACTTCAATGCGGGCAACATCCGCACCGGCTTTACACTGCTGGCGCTGCTGGATAATCCGGAGCTGTCTCGGCTGGTGAAGGAAACCAGCAAGGAGCTGGCGAAGGTTTCGCCGGAGGTGCTGCGGGCCAACTTCTACGACATTGTGCATGCCTCACGCGAGAGCCAGGTGGCGCTGGCCACAGGCGCGACGCAGGAAGCAGGCGAAGCACCAGCTGGCGCTGGTGCTTCCGGCGGTAAGACGCCGCATCTCGATCAGTACACGGTGAACCTGACGGCCAATGCGAAGGCAGGCAAGATCGATCCTGTGCTGGGCCGCGATTCAGAGATTCGTCAGATGATCGATATCCTGATGCGCCGCCGTCAGAACAACCCCATCCTCACCGGCGAGGCCGGCGTGGGCAAGACGGCGGTGGTGGAAGGACTGGCGAACCGCGTGGCGCTGGGAGATGTTCCGCCAGCGCTGCAGGGCGTGCATATTCACACGCTCGACCTGGCGCTGCTGCAGGCTGGAGCCGGAGTGAAGGGCGAGTTTGAGAATCGCCTCAAGGGGCTTATCAACGAGGTTAAGTCTTCGACCACGAAGATCATTCTCTTCATCGACGAGGCGCATACGATGATTGGCGCGGGTGGTCAGGCCGGGCAAAATGACGCTGCCAACTTGCTGAAGCCGGCGTTGGCTCGCGGCGAGCTGCGTACGATTGCGGCGACGACGTGGTCCGAGTACAAAAAATACTTCGAGAAGGATCCCGCACTTGCGCGGCGCTTCCAGGTGGTGAAGGTGGAAGAGCCATCAGAGGCTGTTGCGACGATCATGCTGCGCGGCATTGTGCAGGCGCTGGAGAAGCATCACGGCCTGCGGATTCTGGATGAGGCTGTTAGTTCCACGGTGAAGTTGTCGCATCGTTATATTGCCGGACGGCAGCTTCCGGACAAGGCAGTGAGTGTGCTCGACACAGCGTGCGCGCGGCTTTCGTTGGGCCAGAACACGACTCCGCCGCGTATCGAAGACCTGCAGCGGAAGATTGATGCGCTCGAAGTTCAGAAGCGTGTGCTAGAGCGCGAGACCAAGGTGGGCGCGAACCACGCCGAGAAGCTGGTTGAGATTGCCGCTGAGGTTGAGACCGCTACAGCGGAGAAAGCCGCGCTGAATGTGCAGTGGGAGAAGGAAAAGGAACTGATTGGCGGCATCCGCGGGCTGAAAGAGAAGCTGGAAACGGCCGACCATACCGCTCCGGCTGACCCTGCAACGCAGGCGGAACTGAGCAAGCTGGAAACTGAGCTTTCTGAGCTTCAGGGTGAGAAGGGCATGATGCGTGTCTCCGTGGATTCGCAGATTGTCGGCGAAGTCATCTCGGCCTGGACGGGCATTCCGCTGGGCAAGATGGTGAAGAACGAGATCGATACGGTGCTGACGCTGGACGAGCATCTGAAGAAACGCGTTATCGGCCAGGATCATGCGCTTGCGGCCATCGCCCGGCGTATTCTCACCTCGCGCGCCAACATGGACGATCCGGTGAAGCCGGTCGGCGTCTTCCTGCTGGTTGGACCCAGCGGCGTGGGCAAGACAGAAACCGCGATTGCGCTTGCGGATATTCTCTACGGCGGCGAGCGGAACATGATCACCATTAATATGTCGGAGTTCCAGGAGGCGCATACCGTTTCCACGCTGAAGGGTTCGCCTCCGGGGTATGTGGGCTACGGCGAAGGCGGCGTGCTGACCGAAGCTGTGCGGCGGCGGCCTTATTCCGTGGTGCTGCTCGATGAGGTCGAGAAGGCGCATCCCGATGTGCTGGAGCTTTTCTTCCAGGTCTTTGACAAAGGACGCATGGAAGATGGCGAAGGCCGCGAGATCGACTTCCGCAACACGATTATTATGCTCACCAGCAACGCGGCGACAGATTTGCTCGCGAAGCTTACGGCTGACCCGGAGACGTCGCCGGATCCTGTGGCGCTGGCCAAAGCTATGAAGCCGGAGCTGGATAAGGTCTTCAAGCCCGCGTTCCTGGGCCGGCTCATGATTATTCCGTACTATCCGGTGCGCGACGAGGCGCTGAAGCAGATCATTCGGCTCAAGCTGGGCAAGATTCAGAAGCGGCTGAAGGAAACGCACAGGATCACGCTCGACTACGACGATGCGCTGCTGAACGAAGTGGCCGCGCGTTGCACGGAAGTAGAGAGCGGCGCACGAAATGTGGATAACATACTGTCCAACACCATGCTTCCGGATCTCTCTCGCCAGATTCTCGGGCGGCTTGCGGAAGGCACATCGGCCAACCGCGTACAGGTTTCGGTTGCCGGGGGCGAATTAACGTATGCATGGGATTCCGAGCTCGTCGAAGTGTGATGTTGGGGCCTGAGACCGGGTATGAGACGAGCGCGGATTCTCCACGCGTAAGGGCGGAACGGAATGGCGACACAAGACGATCGGTTGATGCAGTTTACGAGCCCGCTGGGCAAAGACGTACTGGTCATTGAAGGACTCACGGGCTCGGAAGGCATTTCGAATCTCTTCGAGTTTCGCGTGGATCTGCTGGCGGATGCAGATACGTCGATTGATCCCAAGGACATTGTCGGGACCAATGTCACTGTTGCCATTGCGCTGACGGATGATACGGGCACGCGGTGGATCAACGGGATTGTCACTTCCTTCGAGCAGGGCGCGGGAGACGGGGAATTCAACGAGTACTACGCGACCATCATGCCGTCCATGTGGGAGCTTACGCTGTCTTCCACCTGCCGCGTCTTCCAGAACATGACCGTTCTCGATATCGTGAAAAACGTCTTCACCGACTACGGTTTGTCGGTTTCAGATAAGACAAAGGGCACATACCTCAAGCTGGAGTACTGCACGCAGTATTCGGAATCCGATTTCCATTTCGTCTCCCGGCTGCTGCAGCAGCACGGCATCAACTACTGGTTCGAACATTCCGATAGCGACAACAAAATCATTCTTGGCGACGATACAAGCGCTTATCAGGACTGCCCCGTCGTTTCCACGGTAATGTTCGAGGCAAGCAAGTCAGGATCCGAAGGGTCCTATGGATCGCGTGTGACGGAGTTCATTATGGAAGCCTCCATGGTTTCCGGTTCGCACTCCACGTCCGATTACAACTACTCGCAATACAAGCGTCTGGACGCAGGCCCTACCAAGAGCGCGAGCACATACGGAAAGAATTCCTACGAGGTGTATCTCTATCCCGCAGGCCAGGAGGGATACCTGAAGGAACTCCAAACCATGGCCAACCCGGAGGACTCGATCGCTCTTGAAAAGGCTTTTCTTCAGGCGCGATTCCAGGCCTCCGAGTCAGTCTTTCAGACGTATCGCGGCAATGGGACTCTCCGAACGATGCTGCCCGGGTACACGTTCACGCTGTCAGATCACCCAAGCCTGGACGGAGCGTATCTGATAGTTGGGGCAACTCACTCGGTTGATCAGCTTCCGTCGTATCGCGCCAAGGCAAGCTCCGGAAGTGAATACAGCAACCGCTTTATGGCCGTGCAGTCCGGCGTCACTTACAAACCCTCGCAGACTTTTGAGAAGCCGAAGATCTATGGTCCTCAAACGGCAAAGGTGGTTGTCTCGTCGGGAGAAGAGATTCACCTCGACAAGATGGGCCGCGTCAACGTTCAGTTTTTCTGGGACAAGGTGCGCAAGGACAACACTCCGGACAACACCTGGGTGCGCGTGGCGCAGCAGTGGGCCGGTAATGGCTGGGGTGCGTACTTCTGGCCGCGCGTTGGCGATGAAGTGATTGTCGAGTTCCTCAATGGCGATCCTGATAACCCGGTCGTCGTCGGCTCGTTGTACAACGGGACGAACGCGCCGAAGTACGCACTACCGGACATGAGCACGCGCTCCGGCTGGGTAACGCGCAGCAGCAAGGGCGGCAGCGCGGCCAATGCCAATGAACTGCGCTTTGAGGATAAAACCGGCTCCGAGCAGATTTTTCTCAACGCGGAGAAAGATCTGGATCATCGCATTGAGAACGATCAGCGAGTATTTATCGGCGGCAAGGACTCGCTGATTGTGACCGGCAATCAGCTCGAACAGATTGGCCAGGACCAGAACATCAATGTAAAGGGCAATCGCGTCGAAAATGTTGCCAGCAACGAGGACATTACGATTGGCTCCAACCGAACCGAAAAGGTCGGTGGAAATGAATCGGTCAATATTAGCGGCAATCAGATGTTCAAGACCGGCGGAGATAACTCGCAGAGTATTGGCGGCAATCTCAACGAGAAGGTTGGCGGCAACAGTTCGCACAATATCGGCGGCAGCAACGGGGTGCAGGTCGGCGGGAGCTATTCGATGAGTGTCACCGGCGCAGTGTACACGTCGTCCGGCGCAACTCTTGTGATTCAGGCGGCTGACGGAATTACGCTCAGCGGTCCCGGCGGATTTATCACTATCTCGGAAGCCGGCATCATGATCTCCGGAACAATGGTTCTCATCAACAGTGGTGGAATGGCTATTCCAGGCATGGCCGGCCCGCTGACGCCTCCGACAGCTCCTACTGATCCTAAGACACCTAAAGATCCAGACACCGCTGACGACGGAACTGTTGGTGGCGCGTTGAAGCAGGGGAGCTAGCGGCGTGCATCGAGAGTGTGCCCGCTTGCGCCATGAGTTTCAGAGCGCGGACTGGAAGCCTATTCCAGCGATACCTTCTGCTGGCCTTCCGGAGTGAAAGCCGTCAGCCCCGGCGCGGGCTCAGTTTCTGCAAAGTAGCAGCGAACGGGACCGAAGAAATCTTTCCTCTGCGCGGACTCACAGCTCGGGATAAAGACGCGCAGCACGCGTGGATCATAGAAGCGGAAGATCGACTTGCTGCCTGAGTTGTTGTCCACGATCAAAAAGCGCCGCAGATGCCTTCTGGTCTCCTCGAAGGATTGATCCGAGCCGAGGAAGACGCCCCAGAACATGCCCCAGGCCGCTTTGACTAGATATGGCAGGAAAGGCCGCTCGGGCTGCAGCTGTGCCACATACGGTCCGTACCTGGCGATGTCGGCGCTCTGCTCGCCTTCATAGAGCGACTGGTAGTATGCGCCGGACTGATTCAGCAGGTCCAGAATGGCCGGGCTGATAGCTCCGTCCAGAACCGCATAGTTGCAGGTGGATCCAATCACGCTGAGAATCTGCTGCTGCCACGGCAGCATCTCGCCCGGCGAAGGCGGCAGATGCTCCAGCATTGGCTTGCCGTTGACGGCCAGGGCAAAACGGAAGGCGGTTCGTCCGGCGAAGATCGTGTCGCTTGGCCGCAGTGGAACATTACGAGAGCGCACGCCATTGATAAAGGTGCCATTGCTGCTGCCGGGATCGAAGAGCATGATCAGCGGCCCGTTGCATTGGAGCTGAAAATGCGCGCGAGACATGAACTGGTCATTGACGACCAGATCGGCGGGCGACTGCCGGCCCACCGTGATGGTGCCCGACTGCGGCAGAGAGATGATCTGAGGATCACCTAGCGCCGGTCTGATTTCGAGCACGTACTCCAAATCTCTCTCCTCCTTGTGTCATTACTAACTGCAAATTTCGCAAAATGGACTTCCGCTCTTAGCCGCTGCTGTCATGGCCGCGCCGGCTGCTCCGCCGGCGCCAGCTCCTCCTCCGCCGGCCTCGCCAATCATCACCGTCGGTTCGCCCAACACAATGACCCCGCCGTGCGCAGTCGGATCGCCCATGCGCGCGGCCATCAAAAAATTAATGAAGACTGTTGGCGAACCCATGATGATTACATCCGGCGGTCCTACGCACGTGAGCATGTCGCTCATCCGCGCCGCCGGCAGAAAACCAATGAGCACGGTGGGTGCGCCCGGCGGCAGAATCGGACCGCCGACGTGCGGGACCAATACGGTAACCATGGGACAAACGTGCATGTCGGTGACTCGCGCTGCTGGTGGCATCGTTTAGTACCTCCTGTAAGTGGGATTACGTCGATCCTTTGTGCTCGATATCATTTCTGTTCCTCCTCCGCCAGCATTCTCAAACGGAGTTCCCGAAGTTCCTCCGATTCGCCGCCCGTGATCTCGATCTTGAAGCTCCAGTAGGCCGCTTCAAGATCAGGCAAGTCACGCAGGGACCCTTCCTCGAACATACGACCTCCCAGAATCTGGTTCCATGCAACAGGCTCAAGAATTTTGCCGTCGAGCGCACGCTGGATATACACGAATAGAACCTTGAGCAGCTCCTGGGCGTCCTCGTTTTCCGAGGCATAGTGAAGGAGAAGCTCTTTGAGACGTGCCGCGCTTTGATGGAGCAATTCCTGATTCATGTCATCCTCATTTTTTCCCTGGCTTGACGCCAGGTATTGCTGCGACATTTTTAGGCTCGGTCCACGCCCCCGGATTGGGTACCAGGGTTTGCGTTGCGCCGCCAGACGTGGTGAATTTGCCCCAGAGTTCAGTAGTCGAAGCGACCGCGCTTTGATACACGGTGGGCGGATTCGCCGGATCTTTGGGGTTGACCTGGTGGATATCGTATTCCTCTGCCTGGCTGGCGAGCGGCAGGCCAAGCAGGTCACCCAGGGGCTGACCGGAATCGAAGGCGTTTTTCAGATCCGCCGCTGTCACAAAATATGGAGTATAGGACTTGACTGCCTGTCCCTTCGGCACAATTTTCAATAGCGGTTGGCCAATATTTGGCAGAGCTTTGGGCAGTTGCGAGCCGGACATAACCTGCTGAAGCGCACGCCCAATGATCTTCTTGACGTAATCGGTTGGCGTTTCGTTCGCACCTCGCGGAGAGGCAGCTTTCAGCTGTTTGAGATAGTTTTGGCCGTCGGGAGTCACGAGGAATTTCATCGCGTCCGGCTCGCTTACGCCATTCGGCGTGAAGGTGCTCTTACTGTCGACCTCTTTTGGAAACTGGGCCTTCAGTTCGTTGATCTGCTGCATGGTGGAGGGCGCACCCTGTTGGGTCTGTTGTCCAGTGATGGGTGTGGAATATACGGACTTGTTTTTGCAGGGGACTTCAGTGGCATCGACAGGATCGGGAGAGGGAAATGTCTGCTGCAGCTTGGCAAAGGTCGCCCCGGCGGTTGCAGCGGCCTGGGGTACGCCGCTTTTTGCGGTGTCGGAGACCTGCTGCATCAGGCTCTTTGTGCTCGGCTGCGTTCCCTGGATTGCCTGCGCTTGCTGCTGCAGCGCCTGATCCTCATTCTTCACCTGCTGGACGGTCTGCTGAACTTTTGATTCCAGCTGCTGCGTAAGCTGCGCTGCCTGTTCAGCCTTGGCCTCTTCGTCAGCCAGTTTTTTCTGGGCATCGGCCACAGCCTGCTGCGCCTGCTTCTCCGCATTGGCCACCTGCTGCTGTGCCTGTTGGAGTTCTTTCTGCGCCTGCTGCTCCGCCGCGTTCTCAGCCGACTTTTCCAACTGCTGGGCTTGTTTTTCAGCGGCAGCCAGTTTCTGCTCTGCTTGCTGAACCTGCTGCTGCGCTTGTTGAATTTCCTGCTTGGCTTTCTGCTCTGCCTGGGCCAGTTGCTGCTGGGCCTGCGCAACCTCCTGCTGTGCCTTCTTTTCGGCGGCACTGGCTGCCTGCTCTGCTTTCTGCGCTTCCTGCTGGGCAGATTTTTCGCCCGAGGCTATAGCATTGCTGGCGTTCTTCAGCCCATCCTGCGCATCCTTCTGCGCTGCTCCCACCGCATTGTTGAGGAAATCGCCGGCGCCCATGCTAGTTCTGCTTCCTTTCGCCGGTATTGAGGAGAAGGAGGACAGTCGCCTGCTGCAGCCATTCGGCTTTATCTGGTGAGGGCAGGGAAGAGTCAAGCACCTCGCGCGCCACCTCGAAGTGGTCTTCAAAGTTTTCGCCGAGCAGATAGGAGGTGGTCACGTAAACAGCCGCATCGGGCTTAGTGACCATGCCGTAGCCCTTGGCCCTTTTCACCATGGCCGCAACAAACGCATGCAGGGCTTCCGGCTTATCCTCGGCGGCTTCGGCAACATTCTTCTTGAGGAAATCGGCAACAGAGGCTACATAGCGTCGTTCCGCATCCTCGCGAAATGCCGTATGCTGCCGTTCGCCGATCTTGAAGGGTTGCATGAGAATGGTATTTCCTGAAGAAAAATACAGCTTCAAAATTGATGCGCTTTGACTCTGAAATGCACAATACAGCCATAGCCTTACCGGCGCAAGAGAAGATGCTTTTCGTGCAGGCCGAAGGTGGGTACAAACGGAACTCAAGCGCAAAAGGTCCGCACCGTATAGTGATGCAGAATGGGCAATCGCATCGAAAATTCGCCGCTGCCGCGTGCCGCAAGACAGACTCGACAATACGTTTGTCCGGCGGGTAGGCAAGCGTCGTTCCTTACTAAATTTTTGCTTGACATTCCCTTTCTGCAACGCTAGATTTCGTCCACAAGTATTCTGGGGTTAATTCGGCTCTCTAATTCTGTCAGCTATCTGAGCGCGTTCCTTCTTTCGAAGTACGCCTGGCTGTCCGTTTCCGTTTTTTGCTTTGATTGCTTTGTCCGCGAATAACAACACATCTCAACGGGCCGTTGGCTTCTTGGATCGGCTGCCGGAACTAAGAACGAATTAGATCAGCCGGATTCAGGCCAAGTGCGGCGGTTGCGCCCCGCTCTGCCTGCCCTGGATAACGTAACTGCGACCTTGGAGAATTAGGATGATCCGCAATCTGTTGCCTCGCACGAGTGGACCTTCGTCTGCTGTATTTTCCTTCTCAGCCTTGCTTTCCGGAACCGCGAAGAGAATCGTGGCGACCCGGCCGGCAGTATGCGTAGCCCTGTTGCTCGCACTGGGATGGACGCTGTGTGGAGCAGCCGCGCAGGCGCAGACGGCAAACTTTGGCGGCGCGCAGACAGCGCTGTTCAGCAGTCTGAACAATCCCTCAGGCATAGCAGTGGACGCGAGCGGGAACGTCTACATTGCGGATACCAACCATAACCAGGTGCTGAAGGAGACATACTCTGCAGGCAGCTATATCCAGAGCACAATCGGCTCCGGATTGCGCCTCCCTCAGGGTGTAGCAGTGGACGCAAGCGGCAACGTCTATATCGCGGATACCGGCAACACGCGTGTGCTGAAGGAGACCTTCTCTTCAGGCAGCTACACGCAGAGCACGGTTGTCACAGGAACAGCGAGCAATGGTTTTATTGCCGTAGCCGTGGACGCGAGCGGGAATGTCTATGTCGCCGACTTCATTGGCAACCAGGTGCTGAAAGAGACATTTTCCGCAGGCAGCTACACTCAGAGCACGGTTGGCACTGGACTGAACTTTCCAGCCAGCGTAGCTGTAGACGCAGGCGGCAATGTCTACATCGCCAATGGCGAAAACAACAACGTGCTGATAGTGCCGCCCTCAGATCCTGCTTGTGCTACGGCAGGCGATTGCACGACGGTTGGCACATCACTCAATTTTCCTCAAGGTGTGGCCGTCGACGCGAGCGGTAACATCTACATCGCAGATTCCGGTAACAATCGCGTGGTGAAGGAGACCTTCTCCGCAGGCAACTATACGCAGAGCACGGTTACCACCGGACTGGGCAATCCTCTTGCCTTGGCTGCGGACTCGAATGGCAATGTCTACATCGCGGATACCACCAACAACCGGGCGGTGGAGGAGCAGATCGCGAGCGTGAATCTAGGCTCCGCGGCGGTAGGCACCCCAGGTACGGCACAGACGCTGACCTTCAACTTCACAAATGCGACGGCCGCAAACATCAGCGCGCCTGTCGCGTTGACCGGAGGCGTTACAGGAAAAGACTTTGCAGTGGCTGCCGGCGGCACATGCAACGCGACCACCAGCTACAGCGCAGGCGGCACCAGCAGTTGCACAGTCAAGGTCACCGTTAATCCCGCCTTCCCCGGCGTGCGCATGGGCGCAGTCGAGCTTACGAAGACCTCTGGTGCGGTGATTGCCACGGCCTACGTCTACGGTACGGGAACTGCGCCGCAGGCTGCCTTCCCGCCCGGCGTGCAGAGTTCGCTCCTGATCGGGTTCACCGCTCCGGCGGGTGCAACCACGGATCAGGCCGGCAATATTTATGTCGCCGATTCCACTGCCGGAAAGGTCTTCAAATACACGGCGGCGGGCGTCCTGTCGGCAACTGTGGCATCCGGGCTGACCAAGCCCATCGGCGTGGCCGTGGATGGAGCCGGCAACGTCTTTGTCGCAGACAACAGCGCGGGTGATTTGTTCGAATATGCGCTCAGCGGAAGCACGTACACCAAGAGCACCGTGGCCGGCAGTCTCTCCGAGCCCCAGTTTGTGGCTGTGGACGTCAGCGGCAACCTCTACGTTTCCACAAGCGGCGACCACGCACTGCATGTGTATATGCCGGGCAGCGGCGGCTACACCTATGTCAAGGATGTGGCAAACGGCAGCACCGTGACCAACTTCGGGCCTAATGGCGTAGCACTGGATGCGGTCGGCAACGTCTATGTCGCCGACGCTGGCAACAGCGAAGTATCCATATTCACGCCCAGCGGCAGTGGCTACACCCAGAGCGAAGTGGCCAGCAGCCTGAGCAGCCCCTATGGCGTGGCTGTGGATGCTACCGGCAACGTCTATGTAACTCTCTCTGGCGGCACGGACGTGCTTGAATTTACGCCTGGCAGTGGCGGCGCTTACACGCAGAGCACGGTAGGCAGCGGATTGGGGTCTCCCGCGGGTGTCGCGGTGGACGCCGGCGGCAACGTCTACGTGGCTAACGGCTCCGGAACCCTCGCGAAGACAGTTCAGAAGGTGGACGTTTCCGATCCGCCGACCCTTACCTTTGCTTCCACTGCCATCGGCGAAGCCAGCAGCGCACAGACAGTGACTGTGGCTAACATCGGTAACGCGTCCCTCACGATTGAAAGTGATCCTGCAGTCGCTGCAAACTTCGTTCTCGATTCGACCAACACCTGTGGCGTGTTTAGCAGTCCGATTGCAGTGGGAGCCAGTTGCGCGCTGGCGCTGGACTTTAAACCGACGGAGGCCGGCTCGCCGCTTACCGGCACGGCGACCCTGGTCGACAACAATCTCAACGCCAACACCTCGCCGTTTGCCACCCATGTATTCGACCTGAGCGGCATTGCTCAATCTTCCACTTCCACTGCGGTTGCGTCCTCGGTCAATCCCTCGACTGTCAATGCGAGCGTAAGCTTTACGGCCACGGTGACGAACACTGCCAGCGGGGCAACCAGCGCGCCTACGGGCACTGTGCAATTCGTGGTGGATGGAGCCAACTCCGGCAGTGCGGTGTCGCTTACCGTGGGCAGCGGCACCACAAGCACTGCTTCAATACCGATAGCAAGCTTGACGATTTCAGGTTCGCCGCACACCATTACGGCGAACTATCTCAACTCGGATGGGGCTTTCGGCGATAGCTCCGGGTCTTTATCCGCTGGTCAGACTGTCACAGCGGCTCCCGCGACCCTGGCCTTTACCACGGTACCCTCTGGCGGAGTCACAATCAACACAGAGGCCAACTTTAGGGTCACGCTCACTGCATCGCCTGCAACTCCGATCAAGCCGGCCGGGACGATGACCTTTAGCCAGGGAAGCACGACGCTCTGCAGCAATGCGGCGCTCTCAACGAACGCTCCGTTCATTGCTTCCTGCACATCCAATGCTCTCAAAGGTCCGAGTCCCGCAACCGTGACTGCAAGCTACACGGACACGAACAGGAATTTCATTGTCGCTACCCCTGCCTCAACCGCGGTCACGCTTACTCCACTCAACACCACGGTCACGCTCGCTCTAGCTACAACAACACCAACCGTGGATACGCCAGTCACTCTGAAGGCCCTGATGGGCCCGCCCGGCAATCCAAATTTCCCAACGGGCACCGTCAGCTTCACCTCAAATGGCGTTAATATTCCAGGATGCAGCGGCAGTTCCGCGCCTTCTGTGGGGCTGCTCGGAAGCTCTCTTGAGGCTGTCTGTACCACATCCTCTCTGGCCGCTCCGTCGGTCTCAATTGGCGCCACATACTCCGGCGACAATAACTTCAACGGCTCAACGGCCGGTACGCCGCTGAACTTTTCAGTCAACAAGCTGACGCCTGCTTATACCTTGTCTGCTGCCCCGCAACCGCCTAATACAAGTATCACCGTCAATGTGCCCGTGGTCTTCACAATCGGATTTACGATTCCAGGATCTACCGCGCCGACGCAGCCAACCGGAAACATCGCGGTGATGCAGGGCACTACGAGTTTGTGCACGGTTGTTCTACCCGCAAAAACCTGCACATACAGCACGGGATTTGCCAGCGCAGCCTCATTCCACGTGACTTCCTCCTACAACGGGGACACTCAATTCAACACCGTGGCCTCCGGCGGCAACACTACTGTGACTACCGGAGCCACTGGCACCACCACTTCTGTGAGCGGGCCCAGCACCGCAAGCGTGAATACTGCTGCTACTTTCACCGCCATCGTTACTTCCAACGCGGTTGGCACAGCCGTGCCGCAGGGTAGCGTTGCATTCAAGGTGACCAACTCCGGCGGCACTACGACAACCCCGTGCGCCAGTGCAACGCTTACCGCTGGAGCCGCAACATGCTCCTATGCGTTTCCAGCCTCCGGCAGCTACACGGTGAACGCGACCTATAATCCAAGCCCCGCGAACTTCACCACCAGCAGCTCCGCAAATGCACAGGCCGTAACCGTTGACGCAAGCGCGGTTTCCATTACCGTGGCTCTCGATAGCGCCAGCGTCAATCCCTCCGTCATCAACCAGCCGGTTAAGTTTGATTCCACACTGGTCTTTCCGACCGGTACGGCTAAGCCCAACGGTCTGGGCGATACGATCGTGTATTACGACGGCGCCAACGTACTGTGCACCGCGACGGTCAACGCAACCACTTCCCCCTATACGCCGGCTTCCTGCACGGTTTACACACTGTCTCTGGGAGGGCACAGCGTCACGGCAGCTTTTGTTCCTGGAGCGACGGATTCGAACTTCAAGGCGCAGACCTCCACTCCAATCACGCAGACCGTCAATGCCGATCCAACTACCCTCTTAGCACTCGCGCCTCTTACCCCCCCGGAAGTCAATCAGACGTACACGTTATTGGCCTCCGTTACGCCGGCATATGTGTACAGCGGCTCAGGCGGCAGGTCACCTTCCGGCGGCAGCGTGAGCTTTACTTATGTCAACGGATCGTCGACCGTTAACCTTTGCACCGCGACCGTGGGGAGCGAATCAAAGGCATCGTGCTCCCCGGCTGCGGGCAGTCTTACGGCTGGAACTTACACTATTACCGCAACCTATACGGATTCCGCATCTCCTGCGAATTTCGTTACCAGTAACGCCCCGACGCCTATTACTGTTGTCAAAGATTCTCCGGCGGTGACGATCGGCACACTTCCCGCCTCGATTCAGGTCAATCAGGGGCTGACGCTGACTGCTTCAATCAAGCCACACTTCAGCGGCCCGATCGTTCCCACAGGCACTGTGGCTTTCATGTCCGGAGCTACAACCCTCTGCACCGCTACGATAAGCAGCGGATCTGTCTCTTGTGTAGCGGCATCTGCAGACCTGCCGGAATCCGCTATCGCATACTCAATCTCAGCAACCTACACGCCCGATTCAACCGGCAGCACCAACTTCCTGACCTCCAGCACCACCACGTCAGGATCCGTAACTGTGACCGGCGCAACCACCTCCGTGAAGGTTTTGGGCGCTCCCGCCACCGGCTATGCAACTCAGACCATCACATACACGGCTATCGTGAGCACGAGTCCTGCGATACCAGCCGGCGGCATCGCCCCCACTGGCACAGTGACCTTCGCCAATACCTCTGGGCTGGCCATTGGTGGAACAAATTGCCCGAAGGCCACAATTCCAGCCGGTACTACCTTCCCGTATTCGGTCAGCTGCACCGTGACCTATCCACAGACCTACACGGGCAACCTGAACACCGACTCCATCACCGCCGCGTATACGCCGGGCGACGCCAACTTCATTGCGAGCAACAACTCCGCAAGCCCACTGATTGAGCCGGTGCAGAACTTCGCGCTCGGGTTCACCTCTTCTTCTTCGAGCAGCGTTTCCCTCACACAGGGTCACAACACGACAAATGATCCGTACTTCACGGGCCAGATTGTCGGGGCAATGTCCACATCCACCGCATCCACCGGGATCGGCGTGCTGACAGATACGCTGAACTACACCTGCACGGTGACCTCGAATGGCTCGCTTGTCACAGATCCTTCCTGCTCGCCTGCTACCAGCGCAGCCGTTCCAGGCGCAAGCGTTTCGTACACGCTTAACGCGTCTTCCACGGCGCAAACGGGTGTGTACACCATTGCCATCACAGCTTCTGATCCGAACGCGCCAGCGCTCAGCTATACCGTTACCAAGCAACTCAACGTTGCCAGCATTTCGGCCGCACAGCTTGTCTTCGCCGGAAGCGTTCCGCAAACGGTATCGCTCAACTTCGGCACCTTGTCTACCGGCGGCTCACTCACGCTCGTCGGCTGCCCTGAGATCATGTTCACTGCGGATTCTTCGCTGAAACAGAATCCGGATCCGAAAAACAACAATGCACAATACGTGGCATGCTCGGCCTCATCCACGCCGATCACGTCGGGAAGCACGGCCGTCACCGTTACGGTCACGCCATGCCAGACGGGCGCAACCGGAACCGCCGGGGCAACCACCAGCTGCGGCGATTCCACCGCGGCTCTTGTCCCGGTGAACGGAAAGGCTGGGCGTTCCGGCGGCTCGTACATCGCGGCAGCTCTCGGCGTTCCAGTGCTTGCCTTCTTCGGCTGGTTCGGCCGCAACCGGGCGCGCAAGAACCTCTTCCGCATGATGACGATTGTGCTGCTCGGATGGGGCGCGCTCACCGTCAGCGGCTGCGGAGGCGGGTATAAGGTGACCTCTACCGGAAGCTCGAGCCCGGCAACAAATCTTGCTCCAGGCACTTACGAGGTCCTGGTCCAGGCAATGGATGCCAGCACTCCGGCTAACACCTACTATGCGCTCGTACAAATCACGGTGAACTAATGGCAGAGGCGACCATGAAGCAACATTTCGCGATAACGTCAATTTTTCGTCAACTGCGCAGCTTGCGCCGGAGTCAAACTGTGAAAGCTAAAGTCGCGCTGTTATGCGTCGCGTTTGCATCAGCTTCGCTTCTGTCAGCACAGGTAAACTGCCCCACCGCGTCCACAACGACCTCGGCCCCAATGGTCTGTCAGTATCCTTACAGCGGCTCTGTCCTGGCGCTGATCTATTACGGCGGCAATTTGCCTGCAAATCCTCAGACTGACCCGGTCTATCAGCAGCTGTACCAGGCTGGGTCGCTGACCGCGACGCCGATCAACGCTTCCATTGCAACTCAGCTGGCGCAGCTGCCTATGCCGAGCGCGGCCGCAGGCACGGTAACCCTGAGACTTCCCGGCAGCGATATAGGTTCGCCGTTCAACAACCTAGGTCCGATTCTTTCTGACCGCCCCGATACCTTTCCCAGGAGAAAGTTCTTCCTCAGCTTTGCCTATCAGCATTTCAACTTCACTGAGATCGATGGGCTGCAACTAAACAGCTTCGTCCTGGGTGCGCAGGTGCAGAATGTTATGTTGGCGGGGAACACAGGCACCTTTTACGGCGGCCTGCAAAGCAAAGTCGGCCTGCAAATGGATCAGTACATCGGGTTGCTGACCTACGGTGTGACCAAAACCACAGATGTCACTATCGCGGTTCCCGTCAATGACGTCACACTGAACGTCACCAGCAACAATTATCAGGGCTATTTTTATTCGCCCACTACGGGTGTCTATACACTGCTCACCTCACCGGGCCTTACTACGCAGGTGCCTCTGATCACCAAAGGTAACGCCTCCGGCGTTGGTGACGTGACGGTCAATGTCAAACAGCTTCTGTTCGGTCAGGAAGGCCGCTACGCCGGTGCGGTTGGTGCACAGGTGCGCTTTCCCAGCGGGGATGCCAACAACTATCTTGGCTCCGGTGCGTATGGAGTCAATGCCTACGGCCTGGTCGAATATCGCGGCACCTTCAAGCATCACGGAATCGCTCCGCACGTAAAGGTTGGTTATCAGTGGAACGGCCAATCCCAGCTCCTGGACATCCAGCATCCCCCGCATGAAAATCTTCCCGGCGGTCTGAACTACGCCTTCGGCGCAGATTTCGGCCTTCTCCGCACACTTACACTCGTGGCTGACGTCGTGGGCAATCAGTATGTGAACGCGCCCTCTCTGAGTGCCGGTAATATTCAGCTGCCGCCCTCGCATCAGCCGGGACTCGCAATTCCGTCTCAGCTTGCCTATTCCATTCCTGGAAACACCACCTATACCACCTTCAACTTTAGCGGCGGATTCAAGTGGATAGTACCCAAAACCAGGGAGCATATACTGCTCTATGCCAACGTCCTGGTTCCGGTAAACGACGTCGGCCTGCATAGCGACCCTGTTCCTCTGGTCGGTATCGCCTTCAAGAGATAAACGCTTCAACAATTCCACAATCCCCGGGAGCTTAGCCGCCCCGGGGATTTGTTTTTTCGGCCTTTGCTGAGCCTCCCGGCACTCTATGTATGGCAAAATCGGAACAAGGGAAGAGTTCATTCCCAAGCTGACCGGTACCCCACTCATATGACCTCATCAGAACCTGTTATCTCCCCCGACTTCGCCCCATTCCTCATTCAGCCTCACTTTGACCCGCGCATCTGGGGTTACCGCGATCTTCGCCCTTGGTTTGACGTCACCGCCGGCGACGAGCCGATCGGCGAAGTCTGGTTTACGGGCGATCAATGCCGCATCGCTTCAGGCCATCACGCCGGCAAGCCGCTTGGCCAGCTCTTTTCCGAGGCCCCGGCCGAGCTTATGGGGTCCAAGGGGCATCCCGGATCACCTCTGCTCATGAAGATCATCTTCGCCAAGGAAAAGCTCAGCGTGCAGGTGCATCCGGACGATGCAATGGCGCACAAGTATGGCGAGCCGCGCGGAAAGACCGAGTGCTGGTATACCCTCGCTGCGGATCCGGGAGCAGCGGTCGCTCTTGGCCTCAAGCCCGGCGTCAGCATGGATGAAGTGCGAGCCGGCATTCACAACGGCACACTGGAAGACTTCCTGAATGCGGTTCCCGTCGCAAAGGGCGACATGGTCTTTGTCGATGCGGGCACGGTCCATGCGATCTGGCCTGGAGCCATCCTCTTCGAGACACAGCAATATTCAGACACCACCTATCGCATGTATGACTATGGCCGTCCGCGTGAGCTGCACATCGAGAAATCTCTTGAAGCAACCAAGCTTGCAACGCGTTCCGGCAAAATTGCCGCGCAAGTGCTGAGCGATCGGACAATTCTCATCGACGTGGAATACTTTCGCATAGAACGAATTGCCATCGAGGGATCCCGTTCCAGTTCCGATCTGCGCTATGACGGCGAGCCTCCGCGGGGGCTTTCTTACCTCTTTGCCGCTGAGGGGTCAGCACGCCTCGTGAGCGACGCATTTGGGCCGATCGAAATACCAGCGCGCAATATCGTGCTAATTCCTGCGGCCTCGCCGGAGTTCACCGTGGAAAATTCCGGCGGTCTCGATCTGATCCGGATCGTACCGCGCTGGCCTGAGGCCACCGCATGAACACAGCCAACTGGCGGGAATCTGTGGTCGAATATATCCGCGCCGAGGCCCAGCCTGTGGATAAGTTCGGCCATCAACCTCGCCTCTACGCTCTCGCCACGCAAATTGGCAACGGCATGGATTACGACGACGATGTCGTCTTTGCTGCTGCCTGGATGCATGATCTTGGCGTGTTCCTCGGTCACCGGCCAAGCGATCCGGCTCAGCTGGCGCGCTGGGATCATGTGCCGTATACAATCGCCCGCTCGCGAGAATTATTGTCTGCCTGGGGATTTCCTGCATCCAAACTAAATGCAGTTGCGGAATCTATCCGAACGCATCAGCCGCAGGACGAGCCGGTCTTGATAGAGGCGATAATTCTTCGCGATGCGGATATTTTGGAACAACTTGGCGCTATGGGCGCATTGCGTGCCCTGGTAAAAATCGGGCGCGATACGCGCTACATTACCTATTCGGATGTGTTACCAGTACTGGAAAGGTCCGTCGAATACTTGCCGGGTAAGTTGCGGCTAGTACAATCAAATGCGCTGGCCGTTGAACGTATCGATAGCCTGCATGGCCTGGTTGCAGCAATAAAAAAAGAAGCAGGCGCATTACTTTATTGATTCATTTACCTTGTTGCAATTACTCAAGAGATATTTTTCCCCGGATAGCCTACAGATTCCATTGGAACATCTGAATTATAAGGAGATAGAGAAATATGCAAAGTAAGCCGCTATTATGGTTCATCCCTGCATTGCTGCTCATTCTCATAGCAGGGCCTGCTTCCGCACAGGCTGTGTACTCGGCAAGTGAAGATCATCCTCGTCTGTCTGTCGGTGCAGGTCTTTCCATGTTTAGCCAGGATTGGGGCCCAAATCCGCATCCCATTGGCGTTGCCTATACCGTGGACTATCATCCACCGCTTCCGCGTTTCTTAGAGGATTTGAATATTGAAGGCCAGGGGCGGAATCTGATCTGGCATCGCGGTGCGGCGCCCGTCACAGGCGCGCCCATCGTTCCACGTACGTTTACGCTCGGAGGCGGCCTGATCTATCATCCGCACTGGGTAAGGTTTCATAAGTTCGAGCCGTATGCGAAAGGCCTTTTATCCTATGGCAACATCCACTTCGCACAGGATATCGTTCCCTATAACCATGACACCCGTACGGTTAGCTCAATAGGCGGCGGTGTCGACTATCGTCTGATCCATCGGGTTACCCTGCGCGCCGATTACGAATATCAGTGGTGGCCCGATTTTCTCGGCCCCAATGCACTTAATCCGAATGGATTTACCATCAGCGCGCTCTACAACTTTGGCCATCGCTGAGCCGGCGGAATGCATTTAGATCCAGCAGGTGTCAAAACACTTCGGGGAGCAGGCACAAAGTCTGCTCCCCGAAGTGTTTTAACGCCGCTGTTCAGCCGCGCTGCTTCTTGTAGAAATTGATCAGCGTGTTGGTGGAGCTGTCATGCGTGGTGATTTCGCCCGCGCCTTCCAGTTCGCCGCCGATCTTTTTGGCCAATACCTTACCCAGTTCCACGCCCCACTGGTCGAATGAGTTAATCTGCCAGATCGTTCCTTGCGTAAAGACAGAGTGCTCATACAGCGCCACCAGCTTGCCCAGCGTTTCAGGGGTTAACTTCTCCACCAGAATCGTGTTGGATGGACGGTTGCCCTCAAAGACGCGGTGCGGCATCAGCCAGGCCGGGGTGCCTTCAGCCTTTACCTCTTCCGCAGTCTTGCCAAAGGCCAGAGCCTCCGCCTGAGCAAACACATTCGCCATCAGCAGGTCATGATGGTCTCCGAGCTTGTTCAGCGTCTTTGAAAAGCCGATGAAGTCGCTCGGGATCAGATGCGTGCCCTGGTGGATCAGCTGATAGAAGGAATGCTGTCCGTTGGTTCCCGGCTCACCCCAGAAGATCGGGCCGGTCTCGTAGTTTACGTGATCACCGGAGAGAGTCACGTGCTTGCCGTTGCTCTCCATGGTGAGCTGCTGCAGGTACGCGGGGAAGCGCTTGAGGTACTGATCGTAGGGCAGCACGGCCACAGTCTGCGCGCCAAAGAAGTCAGCGTACCAGACAGTCAGCAGTCCTAGTAGCACCGGCAGATTCTTCTCAAATGGAGCCGTGCGGAAGTGCTCGTCAATGCTATGAAAGCCGGCAAGCATCTTGCGGAAGTTATCCGGACCAACGGCCAGCATGGTCGAAAGGCCAATCGCCGAATCCATCGAGTAGCGTCCACCAACCCAGTCCCAGAAGCCAAACATGTTGGCCGTATCGATACCGAACTTCGACACCTCGGCGGCGTTGGTCGAAACCGCGACAAAGTGCTTTGCAATAGCCGCCTGATGCTTCAGCGCCTTGAGCGCCCACGTCCGCGCTGAATGCGCGTTCGTCATCGTTTCAAGCGTGGTAAAGGTCTTTGACGAAATGATGAAGAGCGTCTCTTCCGGATCAAGATCGTGCGTGGCTTCAGCAAAGTCAGTGCCGTCAATGTTTGAGACAAAGCGGAAGACCAGGTCGCGCTGGCTATAGTGCCGCAGCGCCTCATAAGCCATCACCGGGCCAAGGTCGGATCCGCCAATACCGATGTTGATGATGTTCTTGATCGGCTTGTCAGTGTAGCCCAACCACTCGCCGCTGCGCACGCGATCGGCAAAGGCGGACATGCGATCGAGTACTTCATGCACGCCGGGAACCACGTCTTCACCGTCAACGACAATCTTCTCGCTCTTGGGAGCGCGCAGGGCCACATGCAGCACGGCGCGCTTTTCCGTAGTATTGATCTTTTCGCCGCTGAACATTGCGTCAATGCGCGCCTTCAGCCCGCTCTCTTCAGCCAGCTGGAGTAGCAGCTTCAGCGTTTCTTCCGTAATGCGGTGCTTGGAGTAGTCAAGGTAAATGCCCTCAGCCTCGACAGCAAAACGCGTGCCGCGCTTGGGATCGTTCTTGAATAGATCGCGCAGGTGTTCTGTGTGGATCTTCTCGTAATGGGTGGCAAGCGCCTTCCAGGCAGGGAGCTGAGTCAGCGGTGTCTGGGTAGCGGCGGAAGAAGTGCTCATAGGGGTGCCTCGACCTTTCAGAAATCTGATCGCTTATAAGCCTAATACACCTCTGTTGATTCGGGATGAAAGATGCAGATTGATTGTAAGGTGAGACCAAATTAACCTCGCTATTCTGATGGATGACCTTCGCCCGCGGCGCCTGTTCAGAAAGCACACAAATATATAATCGAGGCACTTCGGTCGAGGAGAGAATCTGTGACCAGCTTGCGCCTCTACGACCGGGTATGGATTTTTCTGGTTTACGCCATTACTGCAAGCGCTTCTGTCAATGGCTTCTACAGCAAGTGGGAATCCATCATACGACCCGATACTTACCAGCAAAGCTCGGCTCGCATCGATTTCATGCTCGACGGCACGCTCTCCCGTCCCTACGTCTACCGGCGACTGTTGCCCGACAGCGCAAACTTCGCAGACCGCGTCGTGCCACCCGCATGGAAAAGCTGGTTCGTCGCACAGCGTCCCTCAAGCCCCAGACCTGTTTCTTCTGTTCTCGCTACAAACTTTGATCCTGATTCGTCCGTTGCCGCTTACAAGGCGTATGCGTTTCGCTTTCTAGTCGTTTATCTCTCCACCTGCCTCTTTGTCCTTCTCGCGCTCTATGCCATGTGCTGGATATGTGCGGAGCTTTCGTTTCCGCTCCTCTCATCCATCTTCGCTCCGCTGCTTGTCCTGCTTCTTATGCCGTATACGATGAACATGGGCGGCTATTTCTACGATTACTCCGAGCTCGCAATGCTCGCGCTGGCTGCATGGATGGCGCTGCGCTTCAAGTGGTGGTGGCTTCTTCCCATCCCCGTGCTCGCCACTTGGAACAAGGAATCATTCCTGCTCTTCATACCCACCCTCTCCCCATTCTTTCGTCAGCGCAGCTCCAGGTGAAGCGCGCTGCTGGGCGTCTGCATTCTCGGCCTCACGGGCGCAAGTGTCTATCTCCTCATCCACTCCCGTTTTGCGCACAACCCGGGCAGCACATTCCAGGTGCACTGGCGTCAGCAGGTTCAGTTCTTCACCCATCTGCAGACGCTCTTGTTTGCCACAGACAAGACCTACGGAATCACGACACTTAGTGCTGCCACGGTTTTCCCCATGGCGCTGCTTGCATGGACCGCCTGGCGTGCCTGGCCTCGACTGCCTGCCATCCTCAGGTCCCACGCAAGCATCGCCGCGGCGGTCAACGTGCCCCTCTTTGTGCTCCTTTGCGCACCCGGTGAGCTGCGCAACCTGAGCCTGCTTTATATCGCACTGCTTGTTGTTTTGGCGACAACCCTGAACCGCTGGGCCGGGCCGCCCGGAGGCACGAAGCGGCAGCCGGCAAATCCGTGAACTGCTGTCAGAAACATTAGCCGTCAAAGGTAATGGGTCAGTTTGAAGGGCACGGTCTTAAGCCAGCACATCCAATCCCGCTGAATGCATAGGGCTTTAGCCTCTGAGGGAGGATTTCTCTCAAACTGACCCACTCGCACTAGCTCTCGCATCAGGCGTTTTGCTTGTTCAACAGAGCTTGAACTGGCGGGCTGCCGCTGTTGTCTTCGCTCTGGATAGAGTGGCGCTGATCCTGATTCTCTTCTGTTCAAAAAGCACAGCATGGATGCCTCTGCACAGGCTTGCTCTGGCTGCAGGCGCAGCACTCGCCTACGGATGGCACAGTTTCACCCAACCTCCGCTAGTTGGGAATCAGAATATAACGGAAAATTCTAGCCGGCGCAGGATCGGATTTACGAAGGCATAGGCCGATTGTGAACGACCATCCACGATGTGCCGAACTTATCTCGCAGCATCGCAAAGCGTGTGGCAAAAAATGTCTCTTGGATCGGCGTGAATATCTCGCCGCCTTCCTCAAACAGCTTGTAAATGCGTTCCGCCTCCTGGTCACTATCCACAGAAAGCGAAAGGTAAGCGCTCCGCATCGGCTGAAATCGTTCCGGTTGCACATCGCTCGCCATAACCACCGTTTCACCCAAAATCATTGATACGTGCAGAACACCGTTCTCCATACCCGGTGGAATTTGTTTCGGTTCGGGCATCTGTGCAAAGGTCATCATAAAATTAATCTTGCCGCCAAGATGCTCTTCATAGAAGCGAAATGCTTCAGCGCAGTTGCCGCCGTAGTTTAGATAGGGTTGCAGTTTCATGAGGAAGTCTCCTTTTCCGGGATTCAAGGTTTGCACTAAAAATACGACAGCGCCTTATTCGTTTCCGCTTGCATTCCGCAATCATCTCAGTGTTAAGATGGACAACGTTGATAACAACGTATCGGATCAACCGTCTTTCCCGCAATGAATTTCGTCATGAAATTTTCGAGACAAAGGTGATAGCTCATGAGTCTGTTTGAAAACTTCCCTCGGATCACGCCATTTCTCTGGTTCAATAACAACGCCGAAGAGGCAGTCGACTTCTATGTATCCATCTTCAAGAACTCGCGCCGTCATGGCGAAATGCGCAGCCCCGCCGACAATCCTTCCACTCGCGCAGGCGCAGTCCTGACAGTCAGCTTCGAGTTGGACGGCCAACAGTTCACAGCCATGAACGGCGGCCCGGGCCACAACTTCACCGATGCCATCTCGCTCGTCGTGCGCTGCGAATCGCAGGAGGAAATCGACCATTACTGGTCCAGGCTCACAGAGGGCGGTGCCGAGGTAGCCTGCGGCTGGCTGAAAGATAAGTTCGGCTTGAGCTGGCAGATTGTGCCTGCCAATATCGGCGAGCTGCTCAACAGCCCCAAGGCTTTTCAGGCCCTGATGCAGATGAAAAAATTCGACATCGCCGCACTCAAGGCAGCCGCACAATAACAATTGACGCCGGGCCCCTTCAAGCGTACAAAGTATGCATTGATTTCGATTCTCGCGGGACGGCCCACAACGTCTCCATTCCCATCGGAGGCCTTCATGACCGTTACGCAGCCGAAGCCGCGGCGCAGCATCTCCGCAGCCATCGGGCTCTTCTTTCTCGCTCCGTTTATCGCTGAGTACCTCCTGGGCGATCTCCCTATCACCCTGCTTATTGCGCTTGTGCTGCTAGCGCCCATGTATGGAGGTGGCGCGCTGCTTATCCGTGAAGTCGTGCGCCGCACAGGCCGCGGCTGGCCCAGCATTTTCCTGCTCGGTATTGCCTACGGCATCCTCGAAGAAGCTTTCACCACGCAATCGCTCTTCAACCCCAACTATCTCGGCAAGAACTTCCATCTGCTCGATCCCGCATTCATTCCCGCACTAGGCATCGGCGTGTGGTGGACGATCTTTGTGCTCACTCTGCACGTAGCCTGGAGCGTCTGCACCTCCATCGCAATCGCGGAAGCCCTTGCCCCCAGCCGCAACACCACTCCATGGCTCGGCCCCATCGGACTTTCCATCGTCACGGTACTCTTTGCCATTGGCGCAGTTGCGATGACGCGCCTGAGCTACGCCAAAGATCACTATCTCGCCTCACACGCGCAGTTCATCACAGCGGCAGTCCTCATCGTTGTCTTCGCCGTTGCCGCGTTCCTGCTTCCACGCTCAAAACCAGCCATCGCTTCTATGCCCGTGCCCAACCCATGGCTTACCGGTTTCGTCACTCTGCTTCTGGGTTCCGGCGTTATGTTCGTTCCCAATCGTTGGAACTGGTGGGCTGCAGCTGCAGTCTTTGCACTTGATGCGGTTGCACTCGTCCTGATTCTCTTCTGGTCTAAGAGCAAAGCATGGACGCCACTACACAAATTGGCTCTGGCTGCCGGCGCAGCACTCGCCTACGGAGGTCACAGCTTCACTCAGCCTCCGCTTATTGAAAATGTGAGTTTGACTGTAGCCCGAGCCGGCAACGCCATCTTTACCCTCTTCATCATCGCGCTCATCGCACTCGCAGCCCGGCGCAACACGCGTATCAGAACAGAGGCAGCTTAAGCAGCGGATCGGGAAGGGAAGGCAACGGGGCAACAGCCTCGCTCGGCTTGGCCATGCACTTATGTGCCGGACCGGCAGTCATGTAGGACCGCGTCACATGCAGCCGGTCCATCACAATGTACCGCGTCCGCACACCATCCATCGTCTCCGGCAGATCCTTTGGCAGCCGGCTGCGGTCCGCGTAGATCACCACCGCCGCCTCGCGCGGATTGTCCAGGCTCTGCCCTACACCCACGCCAAAGATCGCCGGATTCTCCTGCATCCACTGCCGTGCTGCCTGTTGTTTCGCCTGCGACGCGCGGCTGAGCGCCGCCCCCGTCAATCCCGTCATCGCCGCCGTGTTTGCCACAGGCGCCGTGCCAGCCACAACCGCCGGCTCCGTGGTGGGAATTACCATTGTCCGCACGCCGCCCACCTGCGCCGGCACACTCGGCGTCATCGTCTCATCCACGTAGACCACAATCGCAGCCTCGCCCACACGGTCGCTGCTCTTACCCAGAGCCACGCCCAGAATCCCCTGGCCCGGGTTCACCAGCAGCCGTGCGGCAAAGAGCGCCTGCGCCGCACGCGCCATCTCTACCGTGCTCAGAGGCTCGCGCTGTGCCGCCGTTACCGCGCTGTCGCCATAGCTCAGGCAGCTTACCGCATGGTCCGCGCCGCCCACAAAGCTGTAGCTGGTTCCCGCCCCGGCTCCGCCAGACGAGCCCTGCGCGCTCAGCTCATTCAGAACTTCAGGCGCCGGCGTCGCCATGGCCTGCACCACACCACTGGCATCCACGCCGCCAGCAAAGAACAACCCCACCGGCTCCGCATTCGCCGCATCCACCACCAGCGCACCGGAGTCGCCCGCATCGGAGAAGCGATCCCCGCTCAGCGCTATCTGGTGCGTAAACAGCTTCGTCAGGTAAGGCCGCGTCTCGGCGCAATCGGCAAAGTAGTCCACGTTCACGTCTACGTCGACCGCCGTAATCGCACCGCAAGTCAGTCCCGTAGTGCGTCCGCTCTTCGCCACCTTCATCGTCAGCTTTCCGGTCTCGCCCTTGCCATCCGTCGAACTGACTCCCGGAGCCGCCGCGCCCAGCGTGCCATCAGCCTGCTTGCTGCCTAACTCCAGAATCGCGCCGCTCTGATCCACCGTGCGCGTGCCAATCAGCGCAATCGCCGCATCGGCATTGGTCTGCGCGGATTTCAGCGGCAGCCACGCGCTCAAAGACGCCACCGGGCTCGCGCCCGGCCCATCGCCATACGGTGTGCAATTGTTGTCAATCAGCCCCGGCTGCACAACTGCATCGCCCGCAGCTGCATGATCGCTGCGCGCCAGCACATGGTTATTGCTCAGCAGATATTGATGTCCATTCGAGTCCGCAATCAGCGCGCCCAGCGTGCCGCCACAGCAATCCGCCACAGTGCTCCCATGCGCATCCAGATCGCCGTTGTTTCCGCCTGACCCGCCCAATGCCACAGGCCAGCTCAGCGCCTCGCGGTGCCGCGCCGGATTGCTCATCACTCCTGCCGCGCTTAGCAGAATCGCCGTCTCCGTCTTAGCTGCTCCGGTCCGCGCCTCCACGTATGTCACGCTGCCTGCGGCATCAACTGTAGCTGGCGCCGTATACGTCACAGTGCAGGTCGTAAATGTGTCACGTGCGTGCGTGCATTCCACCGGCCCCAGTGTGCCAGCCCCGCCTTCATGTGCGCCGGCCGCCACGGCAAAGTGGATCGCCGTATTCCCACCCGCCTGCGCCAGCCGCCCGCTCAGCGTAATCGTCCCTCCCGGAGCCACAGCCGCATTCTCCGGCGCAAGCGGCTCCAGAAATCCCGGTGTGATGGAAAGATGTGTCGTCGCTGTAATCGAAGGATCGGCTTTGAGCTGCGCCGTCAGCGTCACCTCCACACGATCGGCTGTCAAAAATCCCGGCGGCGTGTATTCGCCCGCACTATTTATGCTGCCCGCGCCCGCCTTCGCATCACCGCCGCTCAGCATCCAGGTCGCATCCGCCGGTGCTCCATCGGCTTGCATTGTCGTGATCCGGTAAACCGCCCCGCCGCTCGCGCGCGTGGCATTGCAGCCCGTGCAGTTCGTATCAATGCTTGTTTCGCCCCCGGCGAGCATCAACGCCGTGCTCGTCGGCTGCATCATCCGCGCCGATCCGGCCCCGCATCCCACCAGCACAAGGGGGAGTGCCATACCCACTGCAGCCAGAAACAATCGCCCGATTCCACGCACGTTTGCTCTACGCACATGGCTTCCCGTCCTCGCCTCATGTGTGGGAACGGACCAAGCCGGTTGTAACTCGCTCAGAATCAATGTCTCAGACGCTTTCGGGTCGGAATTCAGGCCAGCATTGCAAAGCCGACACTCATTCCATCGGCATTCTCAGTAAAATCCTACTGCCTTCGTAGTGTAATCCGCCCTGGGACCGCTGCAAACGTATTTACCCGACTCTTACCGCCGTCTCGACCGTTTTGGAAATCTCAGCCACTCTCCGGTACGACTCAAGCCGATCCTCATGCCGGTAAGTATCCGTCACCACAATCACTTCGCTCGCCCCGGTCGCACTCACCAGCCGTTCCAGCCCCGCCTTCACCGTCACGTTTGATCCCACAATCGCCGCGCCCAGCTTGCTCTGCACCGCCGCACGTTCAGCCGGATTCCACAGCTCATCCATCGAATCCACCGGAGGCAGCAACTCCACCGCCTGACCGCGAATCAGCCGCAGAAACCGTTGCTGTGCTGTTGTAAAGAGCTTGCGCGCCTCCGCATCCGTCTCCGCCGCAACCACCTGCACGCCCACCATCATGTATGGACGCGCCAGTGTCTCGCTCGGCCGGAACTGCCTCTGATACATCTCCGCCGCCGCGTACAGAGACTCCGGCGCAAAGTGCGCCGCAAACGCAAACGGCAGCCCCAGCCGAGCCGCCAGCTGCGCGCTGAAGCCGCTCGACCCCAGCAGCGTAATCGGCACATTCGTATTCTGCCCAGGAGTCGCCTTCACAGCCTGCCCCGGCCGGTCCGGTCCAAGATAGGTGCGCAATTCCTCCAGCAGTTCCGGAAAATCATCCCCGCTCTGCGCCATACTTCTGCGCAGCGCGCGCATCGTCTGATAGTCTCCGCCCGGCGCGCGTCCCAGCCCCAGGTCGATGCGCCCCGGATACATCGCCTCCAGCGTGCCGAACTGCTCGGCCACAATCAGCGGCGCATGGTTCGGCAGCATCACGCCGCCCGAGCCCACGCGAATCGTCTTCGTCGCATCCGCTACATGCCCAATCAGCACCGCAGTCGCCGCAGACGCAATGCCTGCAATCGAATGATGCTCCGCCAGCCAGAATCGTGTGTAGCCCCACGCTTCGACGTGCTGCGCCAGGTCCACGGAGCGCGCAATCCCCGCTCCCGGCGCTTCATTCGGATGCAGCGCCACCAGATCGAGAACAGAAACCGCCAGTTCGCCTTCACTCTTTGCCATAACCATTCGATTCACCGCAGCCCCTACAAGATGCGACCCAGAAAAACGCGGGCGTATCCTCAATGCGAGGGCGCTTCATGGCTCAGCTCACCGCAGTCTCAGGAGACATAACGCAGCTCCACGTCGACGCCATCGTCAACGCCGCCAACGAGTCGCTGCTCGGCGGGGGAGGCGTAGATGGAGCCATTCACCGCGCCGCCGGACCTGATCTGCTCATCGCCTGCCGCAAGCTCAATGGCTGCCCCACCGGCGATGCCAAAGCCACACCCGGCTTTTGCCTGCCCGCCAAATGGGTCTTTCACGCCGTCGGCCCGGTCTGGCACGGCGGCGCAGATGGTGAAGACGATCTCCTTGCCGGGTGCTATCGTCGCTGCCTTGAGCTAGCGCTTGAAGTTGGAGCAAGGTCGGTTGCCTTTCCCGCCATCAGCACCGGTGTCTATCGCTTTCCGCCGGAGCGCGCCGCTAAGATTGCCATCGCAATCGTGCGTTCGCGCATCGAAGAAAGCGGCGCAAAAGAAAGTGGCATAGACGAGCTTTTCTTCGTCTGTTTCAACAGCGAGACGCTACGCATCTATCAACATCTGCTTTCCGATGCGCGTACTTAAAAATGCATCTCTAAAATTCTCCACTCTTAACGTTTCCTTCCACACTTTTCAAGGAGAAGCAATGGAATACGTCAATCTCGGCAAGACCGGACTCAAGGTCTCCCGCATCTGTCTCGGCTGCATGACCTACGGTTCGCCCGCCGGTGCTGAACCGAAACCAGGCCGTCACGCCTGGGCGCTCAATGAAGCTGACAGCCAGCCGTTCCTCAAGCAGGCACTCGATCTCGGCATCAATTTCTTCGATACAGCCAACGTCTACTCCAGCGGCGACAGCGAAGTCGTTCTCGGCAACTTCCTCAAAGCCAACACGCGTCGCGAGTCCGTCGTTATCGCCACCAAGGTCCATGGCCTCATGCGCGACGAACCCAACGGCAAAGGACTCTCGCGCAAGTCCATCTTGTTTGAGCTTGATCAAAGCCTTCAGCGTCTCAAGACCGATTACGTCGATCTCTACCAGATTCACCGCTGGGATTACGAAGTCCCCATCGAAGAGACCCTCGAAGCCCTGCATGACGCCGTAAAGGCCGGCAAGGTGCGCTACATCGGAGCCTCGTCCATGTTTGCGTGGCAGTTCGCCAAGTCGCTTTATCTCGCCGATCTTCGCAATTGGACACGCTTTGTCTCCATGCAGAACCACTACAACCTGCTCTACCGCGAGGAAGAGCGCGAGATGACCGGCCTCTGCGTCGATCAAGGCATCGGAATCATTCCGTGGAGTCCGCTCGCCCGTGGCCGTTTAGCGCGTCCCTGGAACTCCGAAAGCACCAAACGCCTCGAAACCGATCGCTTCGGCACAACCATGTATTCACCCACAGAAGATGCTGACCACAAGGTCGTCGATCGTCTCGTTGAAGTCTCATCCAAACGCGAAGTGCCGCAGGCGCAGGTCGCACTTGCATGGCTACTCGCCAAACCCGCAATCACGGCGCCCATTGTAGGCGCCACCAAACCGCACCATCTTGCGGACGCCGCAGCCTCACTCTCCATCAAGCTCACGCCAGAGGAAATCAAATCCCTCGAAGAACCATACACGCCGCATCCGGTTCTCGGCTTCAGCTAGGAAATTTATGTAAGGGTACCCACCCTAGCGGCATAGTTGTTTTTTGCCGCCAGGGTGGGAATATCTATGGCTTTTTACGGCCTTTGTTTTTTATCTATAACCCTGATCTCTGACCCCTGATGCCTGATCTCTGTACTTACCCCACCGACATCACCAGCTTGCCAAAGTGCGCGCCATTCTCCATCCGCGCCAGCACTTCGCGGGCATGCGTCCACGGAAAATCCTCGCCCACAGGCCTCAGGTTGCCCAGCGAAACAGCCTTGTTCATATCCCGAAAATCCTGCCGTGAGCCCACATAAATTCCACGCAACCGCACCTGCTTATGAAGAATCAACGAAACCGGCAATGCTTCAGTCGGAGCCAGCCCAGGCCCAGACCCAGATCCCGTCAGCACGCCCACCTGCGCAATTGTCCCGCCCATCTTCACGGCCTTCAGGGATCGCGCCAGAGTCCCTACGCCGCCCACCTCGACAATCAAGTCCACGCCTTCGCCGTCCGTCTCATCCATCGCCCAGCGGGCCCAATCCGGCGTGGTCTTGTAGTTCAACCCGGCATCCAGACCCAACTCCTGCGCTCGCTCCAGCTTTTCGTCGCTGCTCGAGACGCCGAGCACCCGCGCTCCCCTCAGCCGCGCCAGCTGCAGCGTGAACAATGACACTCCGCCCGTCCCCTGGATCAACACCGTCCCGCCCGGCTTCAGATCCGCCGCAGCCAGCGCATTCCACGCTGTCACCGCCGCGCACGGCAGCGTTGCCGCCTCCTGGTAGCTCAGGTGCTCGGGAACCTCCACCAGGCCTTTCTCATGCAACACAACATACTCCGCCAGCATGCCGTCCATGTCGCCGCCCAGTGCACCCTTGGTCTTTTCCGGCGTCGGAGGCCCGTCAATCCAGTTCTGCATAAAGATACCCGCCACGCGGTCACCCGCTTTCCACAGCGACACGCCATCGCCTACCGCAATCACCTCGCCCGCGCCATCCGAGCAGGGAATCCGCGGCAGCTTGAGCTTGGGGTTATAGGTCCCCTTCACCACCATCAAGTCCCGATAATTGAATGAGATGGCATGTATTTTCACCAGAGCCTCTCCCGGCCCTGGTACCGGCGTCGGTCGCTCCGTAAACTCCAGCTTGTCGATTCCAAAAGAACTGATCTGCCAAACCCGCATAAATGCTCCTTAACACTTGTTCACGTATGAATAACCCGTAAAGACCTGCTGATTTTCGGTCAAAAAACTAATTTTAAGGAATCGAAACGAGTCGAAGTCCCCGTAGAATGGAAGATATGGCACGTGGTTGGGAAAGTAAATCCGTGGAGGAGCAAATGGCAACAGTGCAGCAGACGGTACCGATAGTGCCGGCAGGTTTCAACGCTGGGGAAGCTCGCCGCGTCGCGGAATCCGAGCGTACTCACCGCGCCCGGCAGAAACAGGCACTGAACCTGCAAAAGGAAAACATCCTTTCGCAGCGAACCTCAAGCCCGGCACGCCGCCAGGCCCTTGAAGCCGCCCTGGTACAGATTGAAGCCGAACTGGAAAAGCTGAATTAACCGGCCCGCGAAAGCGGGTTTTTTATTGCGCTCCACCGTCGAGGCTGCCCAGCTCTCGCGATGTATTTGTTTTTGTCGCCTGCGAGAGGGATGAAAATATTTCGTATCGGTTCCAACCGCGCCGAAGGCGCAGTTGCCTGGTCGGCTAGTCCCGAACCAGCATGTACGGGTTCGCCTGCTGCACCGGCGTAAGCACTACATCCGCAATATTCACATGCGCCGGTCGCGTCGCGGCCCACAGAATCACGTCCGCGATATCCTCCGCCGTCAGCGCCTTCACGCCCTTGTAGACATTCCCGGCGCGATCCTCATCGCCGTGGAAGCGCACCAGGCTGAAGTCGGTCTGGACCATCCCAGGGTCCACGCTGGTCACGCGGATCGGCGTTCCCAAAACATCCTGCCGAAGTCCGTCATTGATTGCTTTCTCTGCAGCCTTCGTTGCGCAGTACACCGCGCCATTCGGATATGTAATGTGCCCGGCAATCGACCCTAGATTGATCACATGCCCGCTCTTGCGCTCCACCATGCCCGGAACCACCGCGCGCGTCACATACAGCAGCCCCTTCACGTTGGTGTCAATCATCTCGTCCCAGTCGGAAATCTTGCCCTCGTAGACTTTCTCCAGGCCACGGCTCAGCCCGGCATTGTTCACCAGGACTTCAATCTCCCGCCAACCCTCCGGCAGCGCCGCAATCGCAGCCACCACCGCGTCATTGTCCCGCACATCCAGCGCAAACGTATGTATATCCTGCGCACCATATTTCCGCGCTTCGTCTGCAATCTCAGCCAGCTTCTCCACACGCCGCGCCGCCAGCAACAACTTTGCACCCTCGCCAGCAAACGCCATTGCCGTCGCTGCGCCAATCCCCGCGCTCGCTCCCGTGACAAAAACAATCTTCCCTTGAAGTTTCATGCCTTCATCCTAACCAACCAAAGTCGGGTGCTACATCCTGGCGGCGTATTTGTTCTTTGCCTCTAGCGTGGAATAGCTATGGCCTGGTTTTCTTGGGCTACAACCCAGTTTCGTCTGATCTCTGATCTCTGACCCTTGATCTCTGTACGGCCATCCTGTACTGCCCCACCGCCCAATCCTCGCCACCAAGCCCATCCACAATCGCCTGCTCCAAGACTCCCATCATCTCTTCCGCCAAACTCAGCGTCACGCCGCCCGTCTTCGCCGCCGCGCGAAACATCCCAAGATCCTTCTTACCTAGCCCAATCGTCGCCCCCGCATGTTCCGGCGGACGCAGCATCACATTGGCATACGCCGCATAAAACGGCGATTGAAACAGCGCGCTGTTCACCGCCTCGAAGAAGACCCCCGGCTCAATCCCCTGCGACTCCGCAAAAACAAACCCCTCTGAGAGCGAGTGGATCATCGCCGAGATCAGAAAATTTCCGCCTAGCTTCACCGCATGAGCCTGCTTCGGCTCCGTGCCCACCACCGTAAATCCGCGTGAGATCGCATCCAGCACCGGTTTTGCGCGCTCCACCGCATCCTGCGCGCCCGCCAGCACCACCCACAGCTTGCCGGCCTCGGCCACATTCGGCCTGCCAAACACCGGAGCCGCCACAAACCCAATGCCGCGCTTCTTATGCGCTTCTGTCAGCCTCTCGGAAAGCGCCACACTGATCGTGCTGCAGGCAATATGGAGCGAGCCCGGCTCAAGCGCATCCAGCAATCCATTCGCGCCAAAGAGCACTTCCTCATTGGCCGCATCGTCAAACAGCATCGTGATTACCGCATCCGCGCCAAGCTCGGCCTCGGCTGGCGTCGCAGCCGCAATCGCGCCCTCGCGTAACAGGGGCTTGGTGCGTCCTTCAGTGCGGTTCCACACCGCCAGCTCATGCCCGGCGGCAATCAACCGTAGCGCCATCGGCGTGCCCATGCTGCCCAATCCCAGAAATCCAATCTTCATTGCGAAATATCCTCTCAGTTTCCGCCGCCGCAATTCACAATCTCAGTTCCTTCTCAATGGATGCGGAATCATCGCAGCACGAATCGTAAACCTGCATCATCACCCTGAAATCTTCTATGTAATTTGAGTGTGATACCACTTGAGCATGAGCATTCTTAGCGTGATCATCCTCGCCATCATTCAAGGTCTCGCCGAACTCCTGCCCGTCTCCAGCTCTGCTCACGTCGTAGTTGCTGAAAAACTGATGGGCCTCGATCCGTCCTCGCCGCAAATGACTCTGCTCCTTGTGATGCTCCACACCGGAACCATGTTTGCCGTCATCGTTTATTTCTGGAAGACATGGAAGAAGGTCTATTTTTCCAGCACCAGCTCATTCATACGCATTGTCGTGTATCTGGGGTGCGCCACAGCGCTGACCGGCATCGTCGGTATTGCTCTCAAGAATATTCTTGAAAAAACTATCTTTCGTGGAGCGGAGAAAGCCGAGATCGAGCAGCTCTTCAGTCATCTCGAGCTCATCGCGCCCGCTCTCGCCGCCGCCGGCATCCTTATCCTCATCGCCGGCCTCATGGAGCGCCGCATTAAAAAAGCCGGCTACACGCGAATCCTTGCCGATGAGGAAGCCACATTAACCCTCAGGCAGGCATTATGGATGGGATTGGTGCAGGGAATCGCCTTGCCCTTCCGCGGATTCTCCCGCTCTGGCGCGACAATCTCTACCGGCATGTTGACCGGCGCAGCCAAAGAACCAGCCGAGCGTTTTAGCTTCGCGATGGCTGTTCTCATCACGCCAGCTGTAATCGCCGCGGAGCTGGTTCGCCTGCTCAAAGCCGTGCATGCATCTGCCGCCTCCAGCGCTCCCATCGATCTCCACGCATCGCTGCTCACCGGCGCACTCGGCGCAGTGTTTTCCTTCATTGCGGGGCTGCTCGCGCTCAAGTGGTTAAGCCGCTGGCTGGAATCCGGGCACTGGTATTTGTTCGGAATCTATTGCCTCATCGCATCAGCTGTGGTCTTCTACCTGCACACGCGCGGCTTCTGAAGCGGACACAGCCAGCGTCCATTAAACTTAGAATTCAATGCTGCGAACAGTCCAGGCAACGCGCTACGTGCTTCCACTCCGCGAAGGCGGCTCGCTGCCCGCGATCGTCGAGGCCAGCGACCTTGGCATGTACGTCGTTAAATTTCGCGGTGCTGGGCAGGGAATTCGTTCTCTGCTGGCCGAGCTCATTGCCGGCGAGATTGGCCGCGCCATTGGCTTGCGTGTTCCCGAGCTTGTGTTCATCGAAATCGACCCCGTCCTCGGCCGCAACGAACCCGACTACGAAATTCGCCAGCTTCTCAAAGCCAGCACCGGCCTCAATCTTGCGCTCGATTATCTTCCCGGCTCCGTCACCTTCGATCCCGCGGCGCGCGACACCGTTTCAAAAGAAGAGGCATCGCTTCTCGTCTGGTTCGATGCCTACACGCAGAACGTGGACCGCACCGCCCGCAACGCCAATCTGTTGGTGTGGCACAAAAAGCTTTACCCCATCGATCATGGAGCCGCTCTCTTTTTCCATCACGACTGGCCAAGCCGTGAATCTAAAATCGATGCGCCGTTTCCGCAGATCGAAAGCCATATTCTTCTTCCCTGGGCCGCGGAAATCCCGGCAGTTGGACGCGAGGCCTGCGCAAAGCTGACGCCCGCCATCCTCGAAGAAATTCTCCACCAGGTCCCGGAAGAATGGCTTGAAGCGTCTGCCGCCGATTCGACTGGTGAAAGCCCGGCTGAACGGCGTTCCGGCTATCTCGATTTCCTCGTCCGCAGGTTGAATGCTGCGCATATCTTTGAGCAGGAGGCGATAGATGCCCGAACCCGCATCGTTTGATTACGCCATCCTGCGCCTTGTGCCGCGGGTTGAGCGGCAGGAGTTCATCAACGCCGGTGTCATCGTATTCTGTCCGGAAAAACGCTATCTCGCCGCGCGTGTCCATCTCGACCGCGACCGCATCCAGGCGCTATGGGCAGATATCGATCTTGCGCTTGTGGAAAAACATCTTCAGGCTGTGGAGCTCATCTGCGTCGGCGATCCTTCGGCAGGCCCCATCGCTTCGCTCTCACAGCGGGAGCGGTTTCACTGGCTCGTCGCTCCACGCAGCACCATCATCCAGCCGTCGCCGGTCCACACAGGCGTCTGCAGCGAAACAGCTGATCTACTGGATCGGCTGTTTCAGCAGTTCCTCTCCTGAGAAGGCGATTCTGCCCTCTCGAAAGTCCCTGTTATTGCGTCGCAGCCACAAGCTGGTGTGCAATCGCAAACAGCGCCAGTTCCAGCCGTGTCGAAACGCCTGTCTTGTCGAAAATATTGGAGAGATGCCGCTTGACCGTCTCTTCGCTCAGCCCAAAGCTGCGCGCAATGTCACGGTTGGTGCAGCCTTCCACAATGGCGCCCACCACTTCCATCTCACGCGGCGTCAGTCCATAGGTTTTGCGCGGCTGCACTTCTGCTTTTTGCATCAGCTCATGCAGAGCCGTTACCAGGTTCGCCACGCGCTTGCCGCCAATCCAGTAATCCCCACTCACCACGGTACGGATGGAAGTGTGCAGATCCTGCACCAGCGAATCCTTCAGCACAATCCCGCGCGCCCCAATATGCAGGGCCTCAATAATCTGCTGTGTCGTAATCGTGGAAGTGAGCAGGAGAATCTTTACCGTCGGCGATCCGCTCATGATCGCCCGCATCGCCTCAAGGCCAGGCAGCCTGGGCATCAACAGATCCAGCAGAAGAATATCGGGCTGCAACTCAAGCGTCTGGGTGATCGCTTCATCGCCGTCTCCGGCTTCGCCCGCCACATCGAATCCGTTCGCATCCGCAAGCATGTTGCGGACGCCTATACGAACGACGGGATGATCGTCTGCAATAACGATTCGAATCGTTCGTTCCACCGAGGCCTATCCCTCCAACAACAAACTTCGACTCGAGGGCAATCTCAGGAACTGCAAAGCCTGACCTTGCCGGAATACCCGTCACATCATACTTCTTTTTTACTGCGGAGAAAACTCCCTCCCTAGCATATCTTTAAGGGCCTCGATTGCGCTACTTAGCTGCGCGGCTATTGCGCCACTGTTATCCAGTTTGTCACTCTCAGCTTCGAGCTTTGCGCCCAGCCGAGCCGCATTCACGGCGCCAACCATGCCGCATCCGCCCTTGATGCCGTGCCCGATATGATGCACCATCTTCGAGTCTCCACGCTCAATCGCGGCTTCCAGCGTGGGCATTCTGCGGCTCAGGTCGTCCACGGCAGTTGTATAGATCTGGCGTACAGCCGCCTCAGGCATCAGCGCCCGCAGCGCGGCCAGCTTGTTTCGATCCAGAACGACATCCTCTGCGACGGGAGTGTCGGCGGGTTTTTCGCTTGTGTAATCAGTTACTTGCGTCGTAGGCGCTCCCGGCTTATCCGGCTTCGCGGGCGCGCGCGGGCTCTTTTCCAGCCATTGCTTCAGCTCTTTCGCACCGAAAGGTTTGCCGAGAAACCCATCCGCTCCCAGCACGTCATCGATGTGCGGCTCGCTTGCGCTCATGGCCAGAAGCACGGTGCCCGATTCCGGACGCACCCGCTCGCGCAACTGCGAAATCAGGCTCGCGCCCCTCAGGCCCGGCATTCTGACATCCATCAGAATCACCCTTGGCCTGTAACTTTCGGCGTCCAGCATCGCCAGAGCCGCGACCCCGTCCGGTGCCGTTTGCACCTCGTAGCCCTCAATTGTGAATACGGTGGCCAGAACCTCGCGGCTGACCTCATCGTCATCCACAATGAGCACGGAAACTTCGCCGGCGTCGGAATAATAGGAAGACATGGCTAAGTTTGCCATGTCCTGTGTACTCCCAGCCATGACGCAAGAGTGGGATATGGATAACTTCATATAGTCATCTAGAGAATCTGCATCCACGGTAACTGACTCAAATTGGGATACTTGATCGCGTCTCTACTCCATCGCGCTTGCGCTCACTTCGTGCAGCCATCCCGGAGCTTTCAGCAACTCCCGCGGCCGCGAGCCGTCCGCAGGTCCCACCAGCCCATCGCGCTCCATCAGGTCAATCAGGTGTGCAGCCCGCCCGTAGCCAATCCGAAGCCGCCGCTGCAGCAGGGAAGTCGACGCCTTGCCGAACTCGAAGACCAGTCGTACCGCATCGTCGAACAGTGGATCGTTCTCTTCCTCGCCGCCGCTCCCGCCTTCCATGCTTACGCGCTCGTCCTTCGGCGATTCCAGGAATCCTTCCACATACTCGGCTTGGCCCTGGTCCTTCCAGAACTTCACAATGGCCGCCGTCTCCTTCTCACTGACATAGGGCGCATGCAGCCGCATCAGGCGGCTCGTCCCCGGCGGCAGAAACAGCATGTCGCCGCGTCCCAGCAGCGCCTCAGCGCCATTCGTATCGATAATCGTCCTCGAATCCACCTTCGTCGAAAGCCGGAAGCTGATTCTCGTCGGCACATTGGCCTTGATCAGGCCCGTAATCACGTCCACGCTGGGCCGCTGCGTCGCCAGCACCAGGTGAATTCCCACCGCGCGCGCCATCTGCGCCAGTCGCGTAATCGACTCTTCCACGTTCGCCCGATCCAGCATCATCAGGTCCGCCAGCTCGTCAATCACAATCACGATGAACGGCAGAGGTTGCTCATCCTCCTCAGGACCCTGTCCAAAAAGTGAAAGGGTGGACCCCTCGAAGAGTTTGTTGTACTGGTCGATATTTCTCACCGACCGCGAAGCCAGCAGCTTCAGCCGCCGCTCCATCTCCCGCACTGCATTTCTTAGCGCATTCGCCGCCAGCTTCGGCTCCGTAATGATCGGCGTAAACAGGTGCGGCACGCCCTCATACATACCCAGTTCCACGCGCTTTGGATCGACCAGAATCAGCCTCACCTGTTGCGGCGTCGTACGGAAGAGCAGGCTCATGATCATCGCGTTGATCGCCACCGACTTGCCCGATCCCGTCGAACCCGCAATCAGCACATGCGGCATTCCCGCCAGGTCCGCCGTCACAATTCGCCCGTTGATGTCCTTGCCCATCGCCAGCGTCAACCGGCTCTTCGCCTTGGCAAAGGTCTCCGACTCCAGCACCTCGCGAAGGTGAATCGTCTCGCGCTCATGGTTCGGCACCTGGATTCCTACGGTGCTCTTGCCCGCCATCCGCTCAATCAGGATGCTCTCCGCCCGCATCGCCAGGCACAGATCGTCCGCCAGCCCTGTCACGCGGCTGTACTTCACGCCCGCCTCCGGCTTGAACTCGTACGTCGTCACCATCGGCCCGGGATTGATCTGCACTACCTGCCCGCGTACGTCGAACTCCGCGCATTTTTCCACCAGCGTGCGTGCTTCCTCGCGCAGGTCCTCTTCGCGAACCGCCTGCGGTCCTTCGCCCTCCAGCAGCAGCGTGCTCGGCGGCAGCTTAAAGCCGCTCACATGCTTCGGAGCCACAGTAACCGTCTTCTCCTCCACATCGGCCCGCTCGTGGATCTCAATCGCTTCTTCCACCGGTGCAGGCTGCGGAGCCCGCATCGCCATTGGCTGCGGCCTTACCGGCTCCGGTTCCACATGCGCCTGGATTGCCTCATACCGCGCCGTCACCGGAACCTGCTCCGGCTCGGGCGCCGCATACACTTCCTGAATCCCCGCCCGCATCGGCATCGCCGTCGGAGTCTGCACTGGCGCTGGTCTCTGACCCTGTCCCGCCTCCGCATATGCCGCCTGCGCCGCACTCACTCCAGCCGTAGCAGGCCCAGCCGCATCTACCGTCCGCTCCCAAATGCTCGCCTTGCCGGCAACTCTCCGCACCGGCTCTGTGGCCGCAACAGGCTCAGCAGCCACCGCGCCGACAGCCTCCTGCCCCACAGCCCGCTGCCGCTGGTACGCCGGAATCTCCTCCACCGGATCAATCTCGCGCTCGCGCTTCCGCCAGAAAAACGAAGCAAGCCCTCTCGGCGTCCGCATCGTCGCCGCAGCCTCACCTTCTGCGGACCCGGTATACAAGCTCTGCGACGGTCCCGGATTCTGCTGTTCTTCATCCAGCAGCGCGCCGCGCCGGATCGCATCGCGCTCAGCCTTCCGCTCAGCGCGTTCTTCACGCCAGTTCTGCCAGCGGTCGTTCCACACCTGCAGCTGAATCCAATGCGCGGAAAGCCACTCATACATCGCGCGGAAATTCAGCGCCAGCGCAAAATACACGCCCGCCGCGGCCAGCACGCCCGCAACCAGCCATGCGCCCTGCACATTCAGGTATCCCACCAGCAGGCCCGCCATTAACCGGCCCACCACGCCCTCCACGGGAACCGCGTGCATCCACTGCCAGTGCCACGGCAGCAGCCCAAACATCACCGGCACAAACGCCACCGCGCACACCATTCCCAGCCCGCGCAGCCACGCTGCCCCATTCCACCGCGAACGCGTCCAGCCCCAGGCAATCGCGCCCATCCACATAGGAACGAAAAATGCCGTCAATCCCAGCGTCTGCAGCGCCAGGTCGCTCATCGTCGCGCCAAACGGCCCAATCCAGTTCTTCACCGTTCCCTGCGTGCCGGGGTCGATGGAAGTATTCAATGAGGGGTCAGCCGTGTGATACGTGGCCAGCGAAAGAAGCAGCAAAATCGAGGCCAGCGCCAGCACCACGCCAAGAAACATATTCAGGGGCCGGCTGCGCGTCGGCGCAAGTGCAATCTGGATAGGCTTAATCATGTAGGAATCGTCTCTCCACACCGGCACGCTCGCCGCAATCCTGTACGCATTGCAGACCAGCACCAGGAAAGGAGGCGAGAATCCCAGAGCAGCTTCCATTATCGGGTCCGCTCAAGGCGAAAGCCGGGCAAAACACCCCAGGGGGAATCACGCTCCGCACCCCCAGCGGAATTCACCTCTCCCACCCTTGACCTAAACTAGACCCATGAAGGCCCTCGTAAAATCCAAAGCGGAAAAAGGTCTCTGGCTCGAAGACATTCCCGAGCCGGTCATCGGCATCAACGACGTGCTCGTGCGCGTCCGCTACACTGGCATCTGCGGCACAGACGTTCACATCTATCAGTGGGACGAGTGGGCGCAGAAGACCATCCCCGTCCCCATGGCCATCGGCCACGAGTTCGTCGGAGAAATTGTCAAAGTCGGTTCCAACGTCAGCGACTTCTTCCCCGGTGACATCGTCTCCGGCGAAGGCCACGTCACCTGTGGCCGCTGCCGCAACTGCCTCGCCGGCCGCCGCCATCTCTGCGCCGCCACCCAGGGCGTCGGCGTCAATCGCCCCGGAGCCTTCGCCGAACTCATCTCGCTTCCCATGACCAACATCTGGCGCCACCACGCCGGAGTCGATCAGGAGGTCGCCTCCATCTTCGATCCCTTTGGAAACGCCGTCCACACCGCGCTGTCGTTCCCCGTCCTTGGTGAAGACGTGCTCATCACCGGCGCAGGCCCTATCGGCATCATGTCCATCCCTGTCGTCCGTCACGCCGGCGCGCGCCACGTCGTCATTACAGACATCAATCCCTTCCGCCTCGATCTCGCCCGCAAGATGGGCGCAACCCTCGCCGTCAATCCCACAGAAACCCCGCTCGCGGAAGTACAGAAGCAGCTCGGAATGACGGAAGGCTTCGACGTCGGCCTCGAAATGTCCGGCAATGCCCAGGCCCTGCGCGACATGATCTCCAACATGAGCCACGGCGGAAAAATCGCCATCCTCGGCATCCCCGCCAAAGAGCTGCCCCTCGACCTCCGCCAGATCATCTTCAACATGCTCACCATCAAGGGCATCTACGGCCGCGAAATGTACGAAACCTGGTACAAGATGTCCGTCATGCTCGACTCCGGCGTAGACATCTCGCCCGTCATCACGCACCGCTTCCCCTACAACGAATTCCAGCAGGGCTTCGACGCCATGATCTCCGGCCAAACCGGCAAAGTCATCCTCGACTGGACCTCACTCAGCTAACTCATCCACAACATCGTGTCATCCTGAGCAAAGCGAGGCGCATTAAATGCGCCTCGCGCAGTCGAAGGATCTGCGGTTGCCTTTGCTTTTTCTGTCACTGCAACTTGCAATCACTACATCTTCGCCGCCTCGCCAACACACTTCACATCCGGATTCCAATCCGCAAAAAGCCCCGTCGGACTAGCCTTCCACGTCCACACATGCAGGTAGTAGAAGCCAAACTTATCGAACTTCTTCAGCTTCTGCCCCATAATCTGCGGTGGCTCACTTGATTTCCAACCCGCGATAGGAATAAGAAACTCCACACCGTTCAATTGAAAGTGGCCATCCGTCATCTTTTCGTACACCAGTACTGAGGGATGCTCCAGGTCCAGCGTCGCCTCGTTATAGAGGTCATTGTTCTTGTAGTGGTATCCCATCGCGCCATGGGGTTGATATTCCATGCAGCCACCGTCGGCCTTATAGCCAGCCGCTTCAGCAGCATCGGTCGTCTTGAACTTCGCAGTTGCCTCACGAATGATCATCACGTCATGATCAACGGCCTCGCCCATTCCACTCGGCAAAATACCTTGTGCTGCGCCAATCGGTGCTATGCCAACCTGCCCTGCGCCCGTCTCTTTCACAGCGCTTTGCGCCGCGCTTCCACTTACCAACGCCAAAACCACCACCATTGCTCCCAATACCCACACTCTCAATCCAGTCTTCATGGCTCCTGCTCCATCCTCTCGTCGGATTTGGTTCTTGCCTCTTCGGCATGAAGACATCCTGAGGCGCTCCGTCGCGCGCCGACATATCTTTTTGACAAACAGTCCCGCTGAGATGCCGAACTGGATTACCGCCCTTGCGAGCGCAGTTCGTCATCCCCGCAGGCCACTTAGTCAAAAGATGCCTAAGTTGCAGACCAGTCCGTGGCAGAATTGAGCAGTGACGTCGCCTCGCATGCGCGAACGAATCAAGCTGATTGCGGTCATCTGGCTTGGCTGGACGATCGCCGGGCTCTTCTACATCGTCCAGGACATGGTGCCGCGCCTCTATTCAGGCAGCACCGTGCCCTGGAAATATGTCTTCGTCGGCTGGATGACGGGCATGTATGTCTGCGCCGCTCTCACGCCGGCGCTTCTCTGGCTCAGCAATCGGTGGCCCATCGAGCGCCGAGTCGCCTACATCGCATTGCACATCTGTTTCAGCGTCATTTTCTCCGTCGTCGCCTCCACCCTTGAAGTCCCCTTTCTGCTGCTGCTCCACGTCTTCCCGGCTCGCACTCCTCCGTCCCTCATCGCGGGAGTCAGAATCATGCTCGGCTTCGGCCTTCAGGGCGGAGTCATCCGCTATTGGGCAGTCATCGCACTGCACACCGTCTATCGCTCACAAAAGAACGCCAAGAGCCGCGAGCGAGAAGCATTCGAGCTCAAGATGCAGGCATCCGAACTTGCCCAGCAGCTTGCAACCGCGCAGTTAAGCTCACTCAAGATGCAGTTGCAGCCGCATTTTCTCTTCAACACACTCGGCGCCATCACAGTTCTCATCCAGCAACACAAAACCGCGCAGGCTGAAGCAATGGTCGAGAAGCTCGGAAGCCTCCTGCGTCTCACGCTTGAAGATGTGGAAGTTCAGGAGGTTCCACTCTGGCGCGAACTGGAATTTCTGCGCCTCTACCTCTCCATCGAGCAGGTTCGCTTTGAGGACCGCCTTAGAGTCAGCATTGACGCAGCCGCCGCACTCTCCGATCTTCTCGTGCCGCACATGGTCCTGCAGCCCATCGTAGAGAACGCTGTCCGCCATGGCCTCGGTCAAAGCGAGGAAGCAGTGACCATCGAAGTAAGCGCCACCAGCACCAACGGCTCACTCACCCTCATCGTCGCGGACGATGGCCCCGGTCTTGATGGGCCCGGTTTTGCATCGCCCAAACCCGGTCACAACGGTATCGGTTTGACGAACACCAGGAACCGCCTGGCGCGGCTCTATGGAAACAGCGCGCATCTCCTCGTTGAGCAAGCGGCAGACCGAGGTGTCCGAGTCACCATCACACTCCCAGCCCGTACGGTCCCAACCGAAGGTGTACTGTGCGATTGAAAGTACTAGTTGCGGAGGATGAGCCACTCGCGCGCGAAGGGCTAAAGCTTTTGCTCACCCGCCAGTCGCAAGTGGAATCCGTCTCGGAAGCCCGCAACGGACGCGAGGCAATTGCTCTCATTCGCGAAAAGAAACCGGATCTCGTGCTCCTGGACGTCCAGATGCCGCGCACCGATGGCTTCGCCGTGGTTCACGCCATTGGAGCAGAGCAAATGCCGCCGGTGATCTTCGTAACCGCGCACGATCAGTACGCGCTCCGGGCCTTTGAAATCGCAGCCATAGACTATCTCCTGAAACCGGTAACAGAAGAGCGCTTCGATCTCGCATTCAAGCGAGCCATAGGCAGGCTGCAAGCCGCCCCGCGTCAGGATGCCACAAACCAGGTGCTCACCATGCTCGACGCCATAGCCAATCCGCCGCGCCAGCTAGAGCGATTCGCCATTCGATCCGGCGAGAACACCATATTCGTCCCCGTCAACGAGATCGATTGGATCGAAGCATTTCAGAACTACGTCCGCCTCCACGCAGGTCCGGCAAACTACCTGTTGCATGTACCTATGAACACCATCGAAGGCGTGCTCGATCCCAACCGCTTCCTGCGCATCCACCGCTCGCACATCGTCAACCTCCGGAGTATTGCGCAGCTATGGTCCATGGCGCACGGTCAGTATGCGGTAGAGCTCAAGTCAGGCCAGCGTCTGCAATCCGGCCGCACCTACAGCGACCGCATCCGCCGCACCCTCGCAAATCCCTTCTAAGCGTCCATCAGCTCCGCCAATATTCTCGCTTAATAAAGCCGTGTCATCCTGAGCGAAAGGGGCCCCAGGCCGGGTGCCCCATTCATGCGCGGCTTTTTGCGCATGGGTGGGCTCTCAGCCCGCCAACTCCGCTATCCTAGGAAACGCCATGTACACCGACTTCCAGCAACATCTCAAAACCAAAATCGCCGAAATCAAATCCGCCGGTCTCTATAAAAACGAGCGCGTCCTGACCACCCCCCAGCAGGCGCAAGTCTCCACCGGCGGCGAGCCCGTCCTCAACCTCTGCGCCAACAACTACCTCGGCCTCGCCAATCATTGGTCCATCGTCCAGGCCGCGCAGCAGGCCCTCGAAGAATGGGGTTACGGCCTCGCCAGTGTCCGCTTCATCTGCGGCACGCAAGCTCCGCATAAGCAGCTTGAAGCACGCATCAGCAGCTTCCTCGGCACAGAAGACACCATCCTCTACAGCTCCTGCTTCGACGCCAATGGCGGCCTCTTCGAGACCATCCTCGACGCCGAAGACGCCATCATCTCCGACGAGCTGAACCACGCCTCCATCATCGACGGCGTCCGCCTCTCCAAGGCCCAGCGCCTCCGGTACCGCAACGGCGACATGGACGACCTCGAAGCCAAACTCAAGGAAGCCTCCTCCGCGCGCTACAAGCTCATCGCCACAGACGGCGTCTTCTCCATGGACGGCTACTTCGCCAAGCTTGACAAGATCTGCGACCTCGCCGACAAATACAACGCCCTCGTGATGGTCGATGACTCCCACGCCGTCGGCTTCATCGGCGAAAACGGCCGCGGCACGCTTGAACTCTGCGGCGTCGAAGGCCGCGTCGACATCATCACCGGCACCCTCGGCAAAGCCCTCGGCGGAGCCAGCGGCGGCTACACCAGCGGCCGCAAGGAAATCATCGAGCTCCTCCGCCAGCGCTCGCGCCCCTATCTCTTTTCAAACTCCGTCGCCCCGCCCATCGTCGGCGCATCACTCAAAGTCCTCGACCTGCTCTCGGAGTCCGGCGACCTCCGCAAGCGCCTCATAGAAAACACGCGCTTCTTCCGCGACGAGATGACCAAAGCCGGCTTCAACATCCTCCCCGGCTCGCACCCCATCGTCCCCGTCATGTTCGGCGACGCAGTAGTAGCCTCCCGCATGGCCGAAGCCCTGCTAGCCAAAGGCATCTACGTCATCCCCTTCTCATACCCAGTAGTCCCACAAGGCAAAGCAAGAATCCGCACCCAAATCTCCGCCGCCCACACCCGCGAAAACCTCGAATTCGCATTAGCCAGATTCATCGAAGCCAAATCCGAACTCGGCCTCTAAGTTGTCCGTTCTTCCACCACAAAGGGTGCCCCATCCATCGAGCGTCTTTGCTCGATGGGTGGGATACCTCGCACTCCATCACCCACAAACCCCCGTCATCCTGACCGTACCCGTTTTCCAGACGGAGGGAAGGATTTGCGGTTGCTCTTGCCTTTGCTGTTCGTGGCTTTTAAAGTCGTATCGCTCCGCGATACAATCGCCTCCTATGGGCGGCTTCTTTTTGCCTGAAATCTTAGCCGCAATCGCCGGCAAATTACGCAGAGAACGCCGTCGTGCCCAGTCCCTCCGCTGGCACATCGCAAACGGAACTATCACCCGCTTCACCACAGACTCCGGATCGCCCACCCTCCCGCTTGTGGATTATTCATACGAAGTAAACGGCCAAACCTATGACGGATCATCTACGGGTATGCCCATCAGTGACGCTCGAATCAACCAAGTCGGAGAGACGATGGACTCTCTTGCCGTCCGCGTCCGATACAACGCAACTCATCCAGAGCAAAGCAGAATTTTGAACGAAGACAATTCCGAAATTCCATTCGAGATAGATCACCTGGCTCACTAGAATAAGCCTGACGAACTCCCCGAGGAACCTAAGTGAAGAAGCCCCGGTTCCCCATTGAACAAATCGCCGCCTAGTTCTACCTCAGTGACGATCTCTACAAAAATCTCAAATTCGCCGAAGCGTAATCCGAACACGGCTTTTAGGCATAAGAGCAAGGAAAAACATGCTAGACCACATCATCCTCTCGGTAAGCAACATAGAACGCTCCCTAGCCTTCTACGAAGCAGCCCTGAAGCCGCTAAACATCCGCTTCTTCCTCCCCTATAAAGGTGAGAACGGCCACCCAGACCTCTGGGGCTTCGGCGATGGAAAGCGAGCATGCTTCTGGCTCAAGCAAGGAACACCAAATCCAGCCGCCATTCATTGGGGATTCAAAGCCGAAAGCAACGCCCAGGTAGACGAGTTCTATCGCGCAGCAATCAACGCAGGAGCAAAGGACAACATCTCACCGCGAGCGCGGCTCGAATACTATCCCGGCTACTACGCAGCTGATGTATTAGATCCCGACGGCTACTCCTTCGAAGTCGTTCACAAAAGCTGACCGCCCCAAAGATCAAATCTACGGAGACTTGACGATGTTTCTCTCGACCACTCGAATCCTCGCCGTCTGCATTGCTCTAACCGCGAGCATGACGCAAGCCCAATCCATCTCTGAAATCCTGATCGCCGATGCAAAGTCACAGCCGGAAAGCCTGACCATTGCGCCGGATGGCGTGCTCATCGTCGGCAGTGCAAGCTCACCTTTCGTCTACAAAGTGCATCCCGGCTCATCCACAGCCGAAAAATTCATCGACGCCAGCGCCGAAGGCCCCGGCACATTTTTCTTCGGCATGCTCACCGACGCTTCCACGCATACGTTATGGACCTGCCAGCTAACCCCGGTGCCAAACACCACACCCACGCAACGCCATACCGCGCTCAGAGGCTTCGACCTCTCCACCGGAGCGCCCAAAGTCCGCTGGAACCTGCCCGGAGAGAACACCACATGCAATGATTTTGCAATTGGCCCGGACAAGGCGCTCTACATCACGGACACCGCCACAGGCAGAATCTACAGGCTTCCCGCAGGCGCATCCGCTGCCGAACTTTACCTCGAGCATCGAACGCTTCAGGGCGTCGACGGCATCACCTTCCTCGATGGCACGCTCTACGTCAACAACGTCGTCTTCAACAAGCTCTATCGCATCCCCGTCGATTCTTCCGGCAAGCCAGGGACGCCCGTCGATATCTGGATGGATCAGCCGGTCCATGGGCCAGACGGCATGCGTGCCGCAAACGGTAAGCTCTACGTAGCCGAAAATGGCAGCGGCAAAATCTCCTCCATCACCGTCAACGGAGATAAGGCAAGCGTTATCGTACTCAAGGATGGACTAAAGACACCCACCGGCATAGAGCCTGCAGGCGATACGCTCTGGATCACCGAGCGCGGCGCAGGCAAAGCTTTGTCGATCCCTATGCCCAAATAAAGACCGAATATCTTCTATCTAAAGGATTGTCAGTTGAAAACGTTACTCCCCATCGAACAAGTCGCCGCCAAGCTCGACCTCACCGAAGACTTCTACGAAAAGCGCAGCCCGGTGAGCGCCAAGCTGAATCTCGACCTCCTCAAAGACCAGCGCTTTCATCGCAACGGACACTTAGTGCTGGTCACAGCCACCACACCCACAGTCTCCGGCGAAGGCAAGACCGTCACCTCCATAGGGCTCGCTCAGGGCCTGGAAAAAATCGGCAAGCGCGCCATCCTCACCTCGCGCGAACCATCTCTCGGCCCGGTCTTCGGCATGAAAGGCGGCGCAGCCGGCGGCGGAAAATCACAGGTCGAGCCTGCCGAAAAAATCAACCTCCACTTCCACGGCGACTTCCACGCCATCACCTCCGCGCACAACCTTCTCGCCGCACTCATCGACTCGCACCTCTTCCACGGCAATGAGCTTGACCTCGACCCCAACAGCATCACATGGCCGCGCACGCTCGACATGAATGATCGCGCCCTGCGCAACATCACCGTCAGCGTCTCCGCTCCCGATAAAAAGCAGCGCGACGGCAGCAACTGCCCCAGCGGCTTCCTCATCACAGCAGCCTCGGAGATCATGGCCATCCTCGCGCTCGCACAGAGTCGCGAAGACCTTCGCACTCGCCTGGCCCGCGTCGTCATCGGCCAGGACCGCAAAGGAAACCCCGTGCGTGCAGCGGACCTCAGTGCAACAGGCCCCATGATGGCCCTGCTCAGTGAAGCCCTGCTGCCAAATCTTGTGCAGACCACGGAAGGCACGCCTGCCACGGTCCATTGCGGTCCCTTCGCCAACATCGCGCACGGCACCAGCTCCGTCATCTCGCAAAAAATGGGAATGCAACTAGCCGATTACGTCATCAACGAAACAGGCTTCGCATCGGACCTCGGCTTTGAAAAGTACATGGACCTCGTAAGTCCACTTTCCGGCACCAAACCCTCCGCTGCCGTGCTCGTAACAACCGTCCAAAGTGTCAGGCAACAACGTGAAGGCGACCTCGAGCGCGGCTTCGCCAACCTCGAAAAACACATCGCCATCGTGCGTAGCTTCGGACTGCCGCTGGTCGTAGCCATCAATCAATTCCCCAACGACACCGTAGCTGAGCTCGACACACTACGCACCTTCTGTCATGCACACGGCGCAGAGTTCGCGCTCTCCGAGGCATACGCGAAAGGCGCAGCAGGCGCCGTCGAGCTTGCACAAAAAGTCGTAGAAGTCATCGAAGCAAATCCAAATCCCGCGCTCACCACCACCTACGAATCCGATGATCCGGTACTCGAAAAAATCACAAAGGTAGCGCAGAAAATCTACGGCGCAGACGCCGTCGAATTAAGCGATCGCGCCAAAGAAAGCCTCGCCCGCTTTACGCGATGGGGCTTCGGCCAACTCCCCATCTGCATCGCGAAAACCCAATACTCGCTCAGCGACGATCCCAAGCTCCTCGGCGCACCCACCGGCTGGATGCTCCACGTCACAGACATCGCACTCTCCGCCGGCGCAGGCTTCCTTGTAGTTATCTCCGGCGCTATGATGCTCATGCCCGGCCTGCCCAAACTCTCCCGCGCCCTCGCCATCGACGTAGACGAACACGGCGAAATCATCGGCATGTCATAAATATTGGAATATCGTCCAAGGCAAACAACCTAGCGAGAAACCCGCGCCCTGGTCCAGGGATTCTTCCGCCCATTTCCGGCGTACTTCAACCGTGCGGCCTCAAATCTCTTTACATTCGTCACTGTCCAAAGCCACATTGGGTGCAACTGCACCAGCAGCTCCTCACCCAGCTTTGTAATCTTGTACTCCACCCTCGGCGGAACCTCAGCGAAGACCTCCCGCGTGACCAGCCCGCCCCGCTCCAACTGCCGTAGAGTCTTGGTCAAAGATTTCTGGCTGATCCCTTCCACCTCTTCCATCACACGCGAAAAGCGCATCGGCGCACCGGCCCTCGCCAGCACAGACATCGTCCACAGCGTCCACTTCTCAGAGATCTGCGTCACAATCTCCCGCACCAGCACATCCTGTTCGGCGGAAAGCTTGTCGCACATCGCGTCCGCTTTCTCCCAATCCACCTTCTTCATAGTTACCTCCAGGTAAGTACACGCCATTCAGGTGCCTTATTGCCAATGGATACTGAATCAACCATACTCTTCCTATGTCAGAGCAAACGAAACAATGGACAGCCAATCTCATTCCGTCGCAATCAGGCCGCCGTGTAGTGATTACCGGAGCAAACTCCGGCATCGGCTTTGAAACTGCCCTTGAGCTAGCCCGCAAAGGCGCTGAAATCATCCTTCCTGCTCGCTCCCTGGCGAAAGCGAATGACGCCATCAACCGCATCCGCAAAGAAATTCCGTCAGCCAGCCTCGTTCCCGCTGTCTTGGACCTAGCCTCGCAGGCCAGTGTGCGCGAGTTCGCTTCCTGGTTTTCCGCGCAGTACCCCGGCCCATCCATCGATCTGCTCATCAACAACGCCGGTGTGATGGCCATCCCCAAACGTGAATTAACGGTGGATGGCTTCGAGCGCCAATTCGCCACTAACTTCCTCGGCCCCTTCGCCCTCACCGCTTTGCTCTATCCACACATGCGGCAGCAGCAAGGCAACCGCATCGTCATCGTATCGAGTTCGATTACAAAGTTTGCGAAGATCGATTTCGCCAATCTGCAGAGCGAGCACCGTTACAGCCCCATGGCGCAGGCGTATGCCCAATCCAAACTGGCCGACTCGCTGTTTGCGCTTGAGCTTCATCGCCGAATGGCGAAGGCCGGCTCGCCCGTCATCGTCACATCGGCACATCCCGGCTACGCCATCACAAACCTGCAGACCAGCGGCCCTGGAACTGGCCTCTCTCCATTCCAAATCGTTGCAGCGATCTTGAAACCGTTTGCTTCACAGGATGCGGCTCACGGCGCTCTGCCAACTTTATTTGCAGCCGTAGCTCCCCAGGCCGCCTCTGGCGATTACTACGGTCCCGATGGATTTTCCGAGCTGAAAGGTTATCCAAAACTCGTCCCGATACCATCCGCCGCACAGGACCCGAAGGACGCAGAACGCCTCTGGCGTGAAGCCGAGACCCTGACAGGGATCACCTTCCGCCCCTGAAAGGAGTGTCCGCAGAACGAGCAGCGAATTTCCAGCGATACACTCAAAGCGAGGAAAATCGATGCTCCAACCTCCACCGGAAAACCCCTGCCTTGCTCATCCCAAACCGCTCGCCGAAAAAACCGCGCTAGTTACAGGAGCCGCCCAGGGCGTAGGGAAGGGAATCGCTCTCGCCTTAGCGCAGGCAGGCTGCACTGTCGCCATCAACGACAAGGAAGAATCCCCACTCACAGATCAAGTCGTCAGCGAAATCCGCAGCCTCGGCTCAAATGCTTTCGTAGTACCAGCAGACATCCGCTCCAGCACAAGCATCCAAAGCCTCTTCGATCATCTCGCACAAAAAATTACTAAGCTCGACATCCTCGTCAACAACGCCGGAACCCAAACATGGGCCCCATTCCTCGAACTCGAAGAAAGCGCCTGGGACCGCGACATCGACACCAACCTCAAGGGAACATTTCTCTGCACACAAGCCGCCGCCCGCTGGATGAAAACCACCGGCGGAGGTACCATCATCAACATCGGCTCCGGCAGCAGCAAGCTCCCATTCCCACGCCTCGTCTCCTACAGCGTGAGCAAAGCCGGTATCGCGGCACTCACAACCATCGCCGCCACCGAACTGGGCAGATACGGTATCCGCGTCAACTGCATCGCCCCGGGAGCCATCCTCACCGAGCGCACAGCCCAGGAAGACCCGCACTATGAGGGCATCTGGGCAACAGAAGCCCCACTGGGCCGCGTCGGCATGCCCAAAGATGTCGGGGACGCAGTCGTCTTCCTGGCATCGGATCAGGCATCCTTCATCAGCGGCCAGACAATCTGGGTAGATGGCGCCGCATTCTCAAAACCCAACTGGCCCTACAAGCTGGACTGAATCGCGCAGCCGCCCCAACCCACTACGTCCCAAGCAAAATAGCTTTCACCGCATCGGAATAAGCCTGCAACTCAATCTTGCGATCCGCCTGGCTTATATCGTCTGTCTTGCCCGCGTAATCATCGGTATTAAAATTCAGAGCCGCCTCCACCGTAAACACTGACATTCCCCGGGCCGACGCGTAATCGCCCAGGGAAGTCCCGCCGGGTGTGGTGCCGCTCCACTTAGGATGGTCGATTGCTCCAGTCGAGCCAACATTTCCTGCAATCGAAGGATGAGCCTGGCGTCCTGCCATGTTCGCATCGCGTTGCTTCTTGCCTTCATCCTCCCGGTCCATTGGGCGTTTTTCGCGTCCCTTGATTCCGGTCGTGGCTGCATCAATTTGTTTCGCTGTGTTGAGTGAGAGATCGCGGTCGGTGTCGCTGTCCTGTCCTGTCCTCTTCACCACTTCCTGCTGATACAGGCTCTCTTCCAGCTTCTTCAGTTGGTCTTGGGCATCAGGCGCCTTCTGCTGATCAGCCGTCATCTGCGATGGAGCATTCGCATGTGCCCAGTCCCTGGCCGCCTTATCCTCGTCCGGACGCAGCTTCCTGGGATCGTAGAAAGCCCCCGCCGCGCCCGAATGCTTGGTTCCGTGAAGGGTGATGATCCTCTCCGGCTTGAATTTCTCCATCAACTGCATCAGCAGTTGATTCTCTTGCAAAATCTCCCGTGTGCGGTTGCCGCGGTCGTCGGTGGTCGCGTCCACCGCCGTGCCCTTTCCCGCCTTCTTCGCAGCGTCCAGGTCTTCTGACGTCGGTGGAAAGTTCCGGTTCGTGGGAGTGGCATCCTTGCCGGACCCATTTTCCCGGTTCCCGCTCGCGGCATTATCAGGAAACATCGACGGAACAATAATCGCGCTCATAACCGCGGGTGGGCCCTTCGTAAGGTCGGCAATCAGATCGCGAGCAATCTCCATCCCCTGCCGTTCCGATCCATGCACGCCCGCAATCACCAGCGCACGCCGGTCAGTCTTACCTCGAAAGAAGAACGCTTCAATCGGCCGCTGCACGGCCCTTTCCCTCGTCTTCTCCCGGACCACCTCTTTGACCTTGCCCTTGACTTTTACCTTGACCGTTTCTTTGTACTTCTCCTTGACCTTTGGACCAAATTCTCCGCTGGTCCTTCCCAGCTCGCGCTTCCGGATCCGCTGCGCCAGCCACAGATCGTCAGGCTTGGTCGCCAACTCCTTGGCAATCATGGCATCGAGATCAGCATCCTGCGACGCATTCTGCACATCCGCCTGTCCCAGCCGGGCCAGCAGCGTTTCAATCTTGGGGTCGGCATCCCAGTCTTTCTTCACCTGATCTGAAAGCGGACTGCGCTGCACCAGCGAACGTCCCGCCCCCTGCTGCACCACATGCGCCAGCTCGTGGCCCAGCAGCCTCGCTCCCTTCGCTTTGCCGGGCAAATACTCATTCGCTCCAAACACAATCTCGCGTCCGTACGTGTAGGCACGCGCCCCAAGCCCACGCGCAGACTCAGCCGCATCCGGCCCGTCATGTACGCGAACGTCGCCAAAACTGTATTGGAACTGCTTTTCAAAAAGTCCACGCACCGGCGCAGGCAGCGGAGAGCCTCGCCCTCGAAACGAATCGGGACCAGGCCCAGCCAAATCATGTTCCAGCGGCTTGGCCGCCGCGTTCGCGCGCAGCCTCGGTTGCATGCTTCGGATCTGCGGCACAGAACCGTCTGAGAAGCCCGGTTCAGCAACACGCAAAGCCTGCTCTACAGCACGATCCGCCTCGTGTTCCATCGGATCATTGGCAGCGCCAATCTTAAGCTTCGCCTGAGTCGGCAAGGAATCACCCGAGCCGGGAGAAAAGAGCGGGATCTTGCCAAAATCCAACCCCTGTCCCGCACCGTGTCCGCCCGCGTCAGCCTTCTCTTGCTGCGCATCGCGATGCTCAGACAAGCCCGATCCGCCCAACCCGACAGCCGCCGACGGCTTGAATGTGTTTGCCCTCGATTTTGATCTTGTGACAGGCGGAACGAACATTCAGCACCCTGATTTGTAAACTCATCCACATTCCCGCAACACGCAGGAATAGGCCACATGCCGATCTATAGCGCTAAATGCTATGCCATCCCGCAATGAATCACAAGCAGCGAACCACGCAGACACTTGCCGGATTCTTCGGCGAACTTTCGATCGGCCTTTTCGAACAAACCACCTGATATTTGTCTTGTGCGTTCGCATGGTCGTCCCGTTTCATCTCCTGGTTCATCAAACTGTGATGCCGGCTCAATTCCGTTCCCATTGCCTGACCAGGACGAAGGAAAGCCAGACGTTTGCATTAGCTTGCGGAGCTCGTCCGGGTAGTAAAAACAGATTGGAATCACGTCCGATGAAATGATGCGTCGCGCGCCAGGCCCATTCATAACATCGAACTTCGTTCGCGCTTCAATCCCATCTCTCATTAATAATTTTGAGATCACTCTCGTGAGATCATCGCAAAGAGAGTGAACCCAAATGAAGCAGCTCACCACGAAAAACCTGATCGCATTCTTGTCTCTTGCCGTTCTCTGCAATCTCGTTCTCTGCAGTCTCGCGCCCGCACAAGAGACAAAACCAGACACGGTACTGCTCAACGGAAAGTTTTTTACCGGAGTAGCATCGCAACCTTACGTGCAGGCAGTGGCCATCCGTGGTGAGCGAATCATGGCCACCGGCGATACAAAAACAATCCAGGCTTTGGCCGGCCCAAACACGGTTGCGATTGACCTCCACGGCAGCACTGCCATTCCGGGCATCAACGACGCTCATCATCATTTCAGCCTCGGACCGGCCGAGGTCGACGTCGATTTCCAGACGCTGGACCCGTCATGGGAGCAGGTGAAGAACGGCATCGTAGCCGCCATCGCTAAAAACCCTCCCAACAGCCTGATCGCGGTGACCATTGGCTTCCAGGTCTTCGGAGATACTTCAGTAGACCGGGATGCCCTGGATAAAATCGCGCCGAACAATCCAGTGACGCTCGGCACATTCACCGGCCACGCGATGATTCTCAACTCGGCCGCTCTGCGCTTCTATAACGTCTCCGAAACTCAGCCTGACCCGCTCGGCGGTCGCCTCGAGCGTGACGCCAAAGGCCGGCTCACCGGCACCATCCGCGAATACGCCCTCATGAATATGTCGCGTGCTGCGGCCGATCGCATTCCAGATAGCGAAGCAATCGTTCAACTCCGGCAGCAGCTTGAGGATGAAGCAAAGTACGGCGTCACCTCCATCCAGGAGCTGTCGGTAGCGATGCCTCCAGCCCGCGCCGTCTCGCTTCTCAAGGCCGTGCCCACGCAGATCCGCGTTCGCATCGTGCGCATGCCCGGCACCACCCCAGCGGGCAGAGACGTTGCCGAAGGCAAGAGAATGCCAGCCCATCCCGCAAGCCTGATCACCGTGAGCGGCTCGAAATGGCTGGCCGATGGTGTTGGAGTCGAAGGCACCCTCACACCCAGGGGAGCCTGGAAACTTCCTGCCAAACCGCCGTTTGACTCCCTCATGGCTGACCTGCCGCTCCAATTTCCCGAAGCCGAGTATCGCACCATGCTGCAGGAAACCATCGATAACAACGACCAGTTGTTGCTTCATATCTCCGGCAATCGATCGGCCCAGACCGTGCTCGACGCCATCGACGCGACCGGCGGAAAAAGCATCTGGGACGGCCGCCGCCTCTGCTTCGAACATGGAGACGGAATCTTCCCCGACCAGTTCGCGCGCATCAAGCAGGACGGCATCATCGTGGTGCAAAACCCCATCCATCTAGCCCCCATCGTGCCGCCGGGCGTGGTGGCGTTTGAGAAAGCTCAACCTTTAAAGTCGCTGCTGGAAGCAGGCATCCCATTGGCCTTCGGCTCCGATGCGCCGGTCAACCCCTACCTCGACATCATGTTCGCCACCAATCCCGGCAACCGGCCCTCGGAAGCAATCACTCGTGAGCAGGCCGTCATCGCCTACACGCGCACATCGGCATACGCTGAGTTCGCGGAAAAAGAAAAAGGCACTCTGGAACCGGGCAAATTCGCAGACATCGCCGTCCTCTCGCAGGACATATTCACCGTGCCGGCGCCTGACCTGCCAAAGACACTATCGGTGCTGACAATGGTAGGCGGAAAAGTCGTGTACAAAGCCCCGGATCCAAAGTGAGAAGGGCTTCTATCGTCGAGCGCAACAAGTTTTTATCTCTGCGTTGAGGCCGTTTTCGGCCCAGTCTGGATCGACGAACGAAGCTGTTTTGCAACATGGTTTGCAATGTCATCCTGAACCATCAGTATGTCCGTGAATGCGCGGTCGTATGTCTCGGCCCACACCACAAATCCGTTATCGGCACGAGTGAGACGCACGGCCACTCGTACCGTCGCGCCTGACTTGCGCACACTGCCGTCCAGCAGATACGCCACGCCTAAAGCTCTCGCGATATCTCCAACAGGCAGTTGTTTGTCTCTGTAATAAAAGGAAGATGTAGGAGACGGAACGTGCAGATTTGGAATTTTGCTTAGCTTATCGATCAGCTCTTCGGTCATGCCATCCGCAAATTCGCCCTCTTTCATGCCCTGAGTCAGATCAAGGAACGGTAACACTGCCACGGACTCCTGCGATGCCGCACCTGTTGCGGGAACAGGGGATGGCGATCCGGCCCGGTTGTGCCACAGAAAGCCCAGGCCCGTGACACTGGCCAGCAGAAGCACAGCAACCACAACACCGGCCCGGTAGAAATCGGCCCCCTGAAAGAGTGGTCTTTTGGAGATCACCGGTTTTTGGTCAGGCTTTATCTCCTCCGCCAGCTTGGCCTCATCGCTGGTGCAGGACCCAACCGCCGCTACAAGCTGGTATCCCAGCCTGGGCACCGTGGCAATGTAGGTGGGCTGCCTGGAGTCGTCGCCGAGTTGGCGGCGTAGTCCTGCGATTGCCTGGTAGACGGAATCCTGCGAGACGGCAACTTCAGGCCACACTTCGCCAAGCACATCCTCAATACTGACCACCTCACCGGGACGGGACGCAAGGTACAGCAGCAGGCGCAGGCTGCGTATCTCAAGCCTGACGGTCTCTTCATTTCGCTGCAGTTGCCCGGAAGCTGGGTTCAGACACCATTCGCCGATACGGAGCATTGTCGGATGTCCCATGTCACATCTTTCAGAGAGATTCAGAGTATTTCAGCCGCGGTTCAGGACTTACAGAGTTCCATTGGCTATCGTAAACCTGGCCAGACTGCACAGTGCCGGCGCAGAGGGAGCCAAAACGAATCCATGTGGGGGAAATCAAATGGTGGAAGACACCTTGCCTGAACGAAAAACAAAGAATAACGCTCTCCTGGCAATCGCCGTGGGAGGTCTCTGTGCCGGCATCCTGGACCTTTCCCAGGCCTGCATTCTTTTTGGATGGGACATTCCGCTTGCGATTGCCGCCGGCCTCTTGGGACCAAAGGCCCTACACGGAGGCGTGGGCGCTTACGTGCTCGGAGTGCTGCTGCACTTCTTCATTGCGCTCAGCTTCTCGGCGTTTTACTACGCTGCCAGCCGAAAGCTCACCTTCCTGGTGCAGCATCCACTGGTGTGCGGTCTGGCGTACGGCGCCGCTGTGGAACAGGTCATGAATCTCGTCGTTCTTCCGCTTTCCGCCTTGCACGCGCGGGGGCCGTATGAGCTGCATGACCTGATTCTGGGAATTTTGGTGCACATGGTGGTCATCGGTCTTCCAATCGCCTTCAGCATTCGGAGGTTTGCTTAATGGCGAGGGCATAGCACGATTCAACAGGTATTTTTATTTCTTTATGTCGCCACTGATTGCCGCCGTTATGGTGTACGAATTTAGCCATATTGTGGACAGGAATCTTATCCACTCCAGCCTTCCGCGCCCCTTCATCCCGTATCTGCATGTGGCCGTATTTCCGGGATGGGTAATCTTTTTCATCTTCCAGTCGCGTTGGTAAGAACGCGCAACGTGCGATGGCATCGTCATGCGGGCTGGTTTGCAGCAGTCCTGGCCGTCCACTTTGCGAAGCAACCCCTCGCAGCCCATGGCAACCAATTGGAAGCGCCTGCCCTTTTTGGGCAGGCATCTCACCCTGTTACACGCGCATGGCGCGAGGAGCAAAAATGTCCTTAAAAGAAGTTCTTATCGATGAGTTACGCGATATGTATAGCGCCGAAAACCAACTGGTAACGGCACTCCCCAAACTGGCAAAGGGCGCGAATGATGCCACACTGGCGAAACTGTTCGAAGATCACCTCGAAGAAACCAGGGGACAGGTCCTTCGGCTCAAGAGCATATTCCAAACGCTCGATGAGAAGCCTACCGGTGAGCATTGCGGCGGTATGGAAGGTGTAATCGAGGAGGGTTCAGACGCCCTTGAGAAAGGGACCGAGGATGCTTCTTTCGACGCCGGTCTCATCGGCGCGGCGTTGCGTACGGAACATTACGAGATCGCGGGATATCAAGCCTGTATCGCGATGGCGAAGACCGTCAACATGACAGATATCGTTGAGCTTCTCACGCAAAACTTGAACGAAGAACTTGCCGCTGCCGAGAAGATCACCGCAGCTTCCAGGACCATTCTGAAGCAGGCCGCCTCCGAACCTGAACAGGACACCGAGCCGAAGACCGGCAAGGAAAAATACTCCGAAAAGAAGTCCAAAGAAGATGAAACCAAGGCCGCAGCTGGCATAAGGAAGCATGGCTGATGTGTTCTCCGTATTCCCCGTTACTTTGGTCCATTGTCCTTTCGTAATGCATTATCTCTCCAGATAATTTGCGTAGAATTACACCCATTTGTGCCATGCTCATAATGAGCACAAAAAGAAACGGCCCGAATCCATAGGATTCGGGCCTTCTTATTTGCGCAGCCTGCTCGCACAGTTCAGAAATAAAGATCGTATGAAGATTTCTAGATCAAATCACCAGTTCGTCCGCAACTCAAACACATTAAAAGGCTTCCAAGCCATGGAAGTTGCACAGTTTCAGAATGAGGATCGCATAAAGATTTCTATAAGAACTGTGGAACATGCCGCAATTCACACAATCCAAATCACTTCCGATTCAGCCTTGCACAGGATAACTCACGCGTCACTGACCTATCAGCTTCGCGCCCCATATCAGTAGCGCGCCACCGGCCAGAATCCGGTAAATCGCAAAGACCGTAAACCCATGCTTCCGCACCCACCCAAGGAACCACTCCACCACGCCAAAAGCCACAATAAAGGAGACGACAAAGCCGATGATCAGCACGATCCAGTGTTCGCCCGTCATCACCACATGCGCCGGTTCCACACCCGCAAGCTGCGCGGACCGGCTCGGATGGAGCTCTTTGAGCAGGTCATACGCCGTCGCCGCCAGCATCGTCGGAATCGAGAGCAGAAAGCTGAACTCCAGCGCCGACGGACGGCTCATCCCAACAAGCTGCGCCGAAGCAATTGTGGACATCGAACGCGAAGTCCCCGGAAAGATAGCCGAAAGCGATTGGCAAAGCCCAATCCAGATCGCCTGCAGAATGTTCATATCTTCCACATGCTCAGTCGAAGGATCGCTGCGCGAGGCCCAGAAGTCGACAGCCCACATGATCACGCCGCCAATCACCAGCGCCCATGCAATCGCCGTCAGGCTGCCCAGATGCTTGTCGCTCCACTTCTTCAGCGCCAGCGCCGGAATCGTAGTGCAGGTGAACGCAATGATCGTCAGCGAAATCGGATGCGTGAAAAAGTTTTTATCGCCACGCTCGCCGCGAGGAAAGGTCCGGAAGAAGTCCAGAATCCGCGTCAGGTACAGGAGCAGCAGCGCAAAAATCGCACCCGCCTGAATCACGACCGTGTACATCGCCCAGTACGCATCGTCCAGCGGAATCTTCATCATGGCTTCGGCAATGCGCAGATGAGCCGTCGAGCTCACCGGCAGAAACTCGGTCAGACCCTCAACAATGCCCAGGATCACGGACTGTAAGTAAGCGTTCACACTCCCTCCGGAGGAAGCCAGCAGTAAGAATCAAAATGAATAAAGCGGAAAGTATCGCCCTCAAACGTCACAGAACCCGGCGCAAAAGGATACTTCGATCATACGGCCCCGCAGCGAGTATGTGTTGCATTTAAGGGTACAAGTCATTGCACCAAATGAAGGATAGCGGCTTTAGCCTCGAGGGATGCTCGCTCTACTCTATTCGTGCTCGATGCCGTAAACCGGAACGCCCTGATCGATGCGGAAAACCAGCGCCGCGGCCCTGCCCGCATAATCCGACTGCGCGAACTTATCCTTCAGCCGTCCGGCAAGCTCATGCGCGCGCCCTTTAGCTGCATTCGACTTGTTACCATTGCCGTCCGCCGAGAACATATCCACCAGCACCGCCTGCCGGTAGGTTGCCGAATACAGCGCTTCCGCAGTCCGCGGCCCGTCCGGATGCTCGTTGGCATATTTTTCGTACAGCTCGGACTCTTTTTCCGGGCATTTTTCCTGCCCCTGCCAATCGCCGCACAATTTGTTGTCTAGGAGTTCAAACGCCGCCAGATCTGCCTGCCGCGTATGCGGATAGAACTTGAGGACCTTCTTCATCTCGTCCTCATCCATCTGCTCGCGCAGATATGCCTCGCGCTCCTTGGCTGAAGGGCGGGAGGCCGAATCGGCTTTCTGAATCTGCCACTGAATGTCTGCCGCGCGCCAGGCGCCCTCAGGCGCTAGCGGCGAGTTGGGAAACATCTCTGCCACCCTGCGATATAACAGCCTCGCGCTCTTTGCCGCATTCGCCGGCCCGCGTGGATCGCTCGCCAGCGACTCTTCATTCGCGGCCTCGCCCATTAGAATCTGGTCGCCATTCGGGGTGCTCTCCTCCACCACGCCTTTGGCCTCAATCCAGCCGGAAACAGGCGGCGGCGTCGAATCCGGGCTTCCCATCAGCGGCGTATCCGGTCCCTCATGCTCCAGCTGCACGTCCGTATTTGCATACACGCGCATCCACTGCCCGCTATGCTCGGCAATCACCATCTCGCGGCCAATCTGCACACGGTCCACCTTCTGCGAGTTCAGGTCCGCCGCCACGTAGAGCCATGTAACTCGCAGCACAACCGCCCTTGGCCCCGCCATCGGTTTCTGTAAATTGTCAGTCTTCTTCTTCTGTGCTCCAGCATGGAGCGTGAAAAGAACCAGGGCACAAATCGAGAGGGCATAAGCAATGCGTTTCATCAACCGAATCATAGTCCAAACGACGTTACGCAGTCGTTTCCGTAAGCACTTCGGCCAGTAGTTTCGGATCCACGTTACCCCCGCTCACCACCGCAACAGCCTTGCGATACACAGGTAGCTCTGCCGCATGAAACAGCAGTGCCGCAGTCGTTACAGCCCCGCTCGGCTCCGGAACCAACCTCGTTGTAGCCACAATTGCCCGCATCGCTGCGCGAATCTCTGCCTCAGTGACAGTAATAATCTTGTCCACGTATGCTTGAATGTGAGCAAAGTTTCGTTCACCCACACTCTGTGTCCGCAGCCCATCGGCAATCGTTCGGCTGGTCATCTCCGCAGGCCAGGTGACAATCTTTCCCATTCGGAAGCTCTCCGCAGCGTCGCCTGCCAGCTCCGGCTCCACGCCAATCACCATCGCCTTTGGGTTCAGCAGCTTCACCGCCGTTGCCACGCCGCTCAGCAAGCCTCCGCCGCTCACCGGAGCCAACACCAGGTCCACATCCGGCACGGCCTCTGCAATCTCCAGCCCGCAGGTTGCCTGCCCTGCAATGACGGCCGGATCGTCATACGGCGGCACTACCAGGTAGCCATGCTTGCGCACAAGCTCCGCCGCCTTCGCCAGCCGCTCACTTGACGCCACACCAACGTCGACGACCTCAGCCCCCAGCGCCAGCGTCGCCGCACGCTTGATTGCCGGTGCATTCGACGGCATCACGATGACGGCCTTCGCCCCCACCGCCCGTGCCGCATACGCCACGCCCTGCGCGTGATTGCCGCTCGAATACGTAATCACGCCGCGTCGCACTTCCTCCGGCGTCAGCTGAAGAATCTTGTTCGCCGCCCCGCGCAGCTTAAAGCTGCCAATAGGCTGAAGGCTCTCAGCCTTCAGCCACACATCGCCACTCACGCCATCAAACGGCGCGCGAACGAGCGGTGTCTTCACAGCTACGTCCGCAATACGTGCCGCCGCAGCTCGGATAGTGTCTAAGCCAACCAGTGTTTCGCTCATAGTACTCATGGAAGATATTTTGCCGGAAGAGGCGTCTCCGGTGTCTCAGCCTGCCAAAGAATGGCTTGCACTCTCCACCGGGTGCCGTCATAAACAGCCTGAATGCTATTGATGCCACGCGCAAAGGGTGCGGCGTCATTCAACGCGTGCCGCGACTCATACGTAGACCAGATATGCGCCAGGCTTCCATATTGTTCCACCTTGTTCACGGTAGCCTTCTCAAAGAAGTTGCCGCTACCACGCTTGGCGATCGCGCTGATCCAGTCTTCAACCGTCAGATTGCGCGCCGCATAAGTGGAGCTGTCTTTTGCCTTGCTGATCGGCGAAAGACGCGCATCCGGCAGGAACATGTCACGGAAGCAGGTGCGATCCTGGTCGTAGGGGCCGCTCACGTTGGCGTAAATTGCTATTGCCAGATCGTCGAGCGTTTTGGTGGAAGGGCAGGGCCCCTTTGTTGGCGCAGTAGCTGTGCCAGCCTGGGCAAAGGCGGCAGGGCAAAGCGTGGCAGCGGAGAGAGCAAGTAAAACCGCAATGCGTTTCATGCCGGGATTGTACAGCAGCTAGATTTCCAGAATCACGGGCATAATCAGCGGTCGACGTCCGGTCTGCTTCTGGATCAGCCGCTTCAGATCCACGCGAACCTTTTCCTTCACCATGCCGTAGTCGCTCTTCTGTTCGCCGCTCAGGCTGTCCAGTGATTTCAGCACCGTCTGGCGTGCTTCCTCGGTAATGTCCGCGCCGCCAAAGCCGCGCATCACCACCTCCGGCGACTGCTCCACCTGGCCCGTTCGCTTGTTAATGGCCAGCACCGCCAGCACAATACCATCCTCGCTCAAGATGCGCCGGTCGCGGATCACCAGGTCCTCAACCACATCAATTGACGAGCCGGAATCGATCAGCACACGTCCCGCCGTTACCTTGTCCGCTTTGCGCGCGTCATCCTTTGTCAGCTCCAACACGTCGCCGTCCTCGATGACAATGGCGTGCTCCACAGCGCCGGTCTCCATCGCAATCGCCGCGTGGCGACGCAGGTAGCGGTAATCGCCATGTACCGGGATGAAAAACTTCGGCCTGACCAGGTTGATCATCAGCCGCATCTCTTCCTGGCTGCCATGGCCGCTCACATGAATCAGCCCATGTGACCCATCGTCATAAATCACATTCGCATCGCGCCGGTACAGATGATCAATGACGCGGAAGATGCCCTTTTCATTGCCTGGAATGATCCGCGAGCTAAGCACTACCGTGTCGCCCTTTTCAATGCGCGCGTGCTTATGGTTGTCCACCGCGGCACGGCTCAGCGCGCTCATCGGCTCACCCTGTGTGCCGCTGATCAGAATCAGGAGTTGATCCACCGGATAGTCCTTCATCTGCCCCGGATTGATAATCAACCCATTCGGCACATCAATGTAGCCTAGGTCCTGCGCAATTTCCGTGCTCTCCACCATCGATCGCCCGATGATCGCTACCTTGCGTCCATGCGCCCGCGCAAGTTCCATCGCAATCTGAATGCGGTAAATCGACGACGAGAAGCAGCTGAAAAACAGCTTCTTCGGCGCACGCGAAAAAATCTCGTCCAGCCGGGGCCTTACCGCTCGCTCGCTCGGTGTATAGCCGGGCCGCTCCACATTGGTCGAGTCCTGCAGCAGCGCCAGTACGCCACGCTTGCCGTATTCGGCAAAGGTATGTAAATCAAAAGCGTTGTTATCGAGTGGTGAGAGATCAATCTTGAAGTCGCCCGTGTGAATCACGACTCCCGCCGGAGTATCGATCGCCAGAGCCACGCAATCCACCAGCGAGTGCGTCACGCGAATCGGCTCAATCGTAAACGGCCCAATCGAAAACTTTGACTTCGGCGCTATCTCAACCAGCTCCGTCTCGTCCAGCATGTGGTGCTCTTCGAGCTTCCCCTCCACATAGGCCAGCGTGAACTCCGTCGCGTAGACCGGAACCTTGATCTCGCTCAGAATCCACGGCAGCCCGCCGATGTGGTCCTCGTGTCCGTGCGTCAAAATAATGCCGCGCACGCGCTGCTTGTTCTCCACCAGGTAGCTGATGTCGGGCACGACAATGTCTACGCCCAGCAGTTCCGACTCAGGGAACATCAGGCCGGCGTCGATCACGATGATGTGGTCTTCCCATTCGAGCGCAAGGCAGTTCATGCCAAACTCGCCCAGTCCGCCCAAGGGTATGATTTTTAACTTATTAGTCTGCATCTGTCAGCTTTGATCCTACCACCACAAGCAATTTCACCGTTCCAAACCGCTATAATCACCGCGCTATGAAAATCTCTCCTCGACTGAAGCGTTTCTTTCCCGTGCTGCTCTTATGCTCGGCAGTTTATGCCCAAAAACAGCCCTGCACCACCGCCGGCACAGATAACGCCTTTCTCGGTATTCAAACCATTCGCCTATGGTCCAGCGATGCCCCCGAGGCGAAAGGCAAAGCTTGCGAAGACACGCCCACGCTCACCATCTTTTTCCCACGCTCAGGCGTCGCCAATGGCTCCTCCGTCATCATCCTGCCCGGCGGCTCGCACCAGCGCCTCGCCGGAGACCTCGAAGGCCGCGAAATCGCCGACTGGTTCTCCGCCCGCGGCATCACGGCGTTCGTCCTGCAGTACCGTCTCGGCAGCAATGGCTATCTCTTTCCCGTTCCGCTCTACGATGCCCGCCGTGCCGTGCAATTCGTCCGCTCCCGCGCCGCTGACTACCATCTCGATCCGCATCACGTCGTCATCATCGGCTTCTCCGCTGGCGGCCATCTCGCGGCTCTCGCCGCCACCAAGCCTGTCGAGGGAAAAGAAGATGCCGCCGACCCCGTTGAGCGCGTCTCCAGCCGTCCTGACTTCCTTGTGCTCGGCTACCCCTGGATCGACGCCATCTCCATGGACTACTCGCACCTCAACTACTGCAAGCTGATGAAGGTCGAAAATCGTTGCGAGGCGCTGACAAAAGAGTTCTCGCCGGACCTCTTCGTCACCAAAGACACGCCGCCCACCTTCTGGTATCACACAGCGGACGACTCCACCGTCCCCATCGATCAGGGCCTGCGCTTTTACGAAGCTCTCCTGAAAGCCGGCGTGCCCGCAGAGGCTCACATCTTCGCCCATGGCTCGCACGGCAGCGGTCTCGGCAAAGGTAATCCGTCCCTGGACCAGTGGCCGCAGCTCCTCGAAACATGGCTGCGCGCTCAGGGACTCATTCCGCAACCTGGTCATTGAGTTTTCTGCGTCTTTCTGCTGTGTATCGTCGTCCGTATAGCAACCATTTCCATCCCAGCGGATTTTCCTTACGCCGCTCTTATTCTCTTTGGAGGCTTCTGAACGATGAAAGCATGGCATCGGCTAGGTCTGTCCCATCTAGGTCTGTCCAATAAAGACGTGTCCCACATCGCATCCGTTGCGGCACTGTCCCTGATCTTCTCCACTTGCGCAGCGCCGGCGCAGCAGCCCAATCCTCCCAATCCTGAAGCCCGCCAGGGCCGCCAGCAAGCGCAGACGCCGGCAGACGAGAACGGCGAGAAGCCCACGCCCATTCCTCCGGAGAAATCCTCCGTCACGCACCACACCATGACGCTCGGCGGCAAGCAGCTTGCCTACACTGCCACGGCGGGCACACTTCTCGTCCGCGACCAGGAAGACAAGCCCAACGGCAGCATCTTTTACGTGGCCTACACGCTGGACGGTGCCGAAGCCAAATCCCGCCCCGTCAGCTTTCTCTATAACGGCGGCCCCGGTTCTGCCACACTCTGGCTGCATATGGGCTCGTTCTCGCCAGTTCGTATCCAGACGGATAGCCCCAAAGCCACTGCGGGTCCGCCCTTCAATCTGGTCGAAAATCAGGACTCGCTTCTCGACAAAACCGACTTGGTCTTCATCGATGCGCCGCTCACCGGCTACTCACGCGCCGTGGGCAAGGGAACTGCCAAGGATTTCGCTGGGGTCGATCAGGATCTGCACGCCTTTGACCGCTTCATCACGCGTTACATCACCGTCAACCAGCGCTGGAACTCACCCAAGTTCCTCATCGGTGAGTCCTACGGCACCACGCGTTCGGCGGCTCTGGCGGATCTGCTAGGCGGCGACGGCGTCCAGTTGAACGGCGTCGTGCTCATCTCGTCGATCCTGAACTATAACATTGAAAATCCCGGCTCCGATATGCCCTACATCGGCAACCTTCCCAGCTACGCCGCCGCGTCCTGGTACTTCAACAAAATTCAGAACAAGCCAAAGAGCCTTCCCGACTGGGTGCAGCAGGCGCGCGAATTCGCCGCCGGCCCATATGCCACGGCTCTTTTCGCAGGACACAACCTCTCCGATGCGGAGCTCGATTCCGTCGCTAAGCAGGTGAGCCACTTCACTGGTCTTAGCGTGGATTACGTCAAGGAAGCCAACCTGCGCATCAGTCCCACGCGCTTCCGCAAAGAAGTTCTGCGTGACGAGCGCCTCACGCTGGGCCGTTACGACATGCGCTTTGAAGGTGAGGACGCGGACGCAGCCGGCGAAAATCCCACCTATGACGCCTCCGACAGCGGCATCAGCGGAGCCTTCATCTCCGCGCTGCACGACTACCTTCAGCGCGAACTGAAGTACGAAACCACCGATTCCTACAATCCCAGCGCCAACACCATCGGCGAGTGGGATTGGCACCACCGCCCCACCAGCGGTGGCTTCGGGCGTGGCGGGCAGCAAACGGCCCCCTACGTTGCCGGCGATCTGGCTGGCGCCATCCGCAAGAACCCGCACCTGAAGGTCTTTTCCGCTAACGGATACTTCGACCTCGCCACGCCGTTCTTCATCACCGAGTACGACCTCGCGCACATGCAGCTTCCTAATGAGCTGCGCGGCAACGTGCAGTTCGGCTACTATCCTTCGGGCCACATGATCTACCTGAATGTAGAGGCTTTACATAAACTTAAGGCGGACTTGGAGGGATTTATCTCCAGTGCTGTGAAGTAGTTCATCGCCGTCATAACCCTAGAGTGGATGAAAGAAGCGATTTGTCTGAGGGTGCGGGTCAGGTCCCCGTACCCTCAAAGCCTGTATGGGGTAGCGAATGGTCGGCGCAGGCATGCCTGTTTAACGCGAATTGTGAATGATATAATCACAACATGTGCACGTCTTTCGAGGCGTGAACCGAGTTTCGGCGTCAGTAAATTATCGCGTTACCAATCACTAATTTAAGACAAATCTAGACGCACGGGAGCGTGCAAGCGATATGCTCAGGAAACTCACTGGTCCTGGATTGTTGCGCCTTCTGCTTGCGGAAGTAGTTTTTGTACATCATCTGAGCCGGTTCGCGTTCGGGAAAACTGCGGTATATGTGTTCTTCAGCCTGAGCGGGTTCTGGATTTATCAGATGTACACCCGCAGATATTCCAAAGCCAGATCCCCTTATCTCACGTATCTCATTTCGCGGATGTGGCGACTTCTGCCCACGTTCCTGCTGATATCGTTGCTGGCGATTGTCTTTGTTAGCCTCAACGGCAAACTCCCCGATGCATTGCAAAAGGACGGCGCCGCATACCTGGCTCTGTCCAGCCTCTTCATCTTCGGTTACAACCTGCTTCCTTATAAGCCTATAGGGCCTGCCTGGTCGCTGGATATCGAGATGCAGTTCTATCTGGTTGCGCCGTTTTTTGCTCTTGCTTTGCAACGACTGTCGCGTAGGTTGGCAGGCTTGCTCGTTGCCGGTACGGCGCTTGTCACTGGTCTCGCCATGGTGTTTTGGGGAGACCAATTCGTATTCAGTTATCTCATTTTTTTCGTGATTGGAATGGCCGCCGCCTCAATTCAATGGAAGCCGTCTGGCGGGCAGGCTTTTTCCTTTCTTGCAATCATGGTGCTCGCAGTAATCCTTTGTTTGTGTTCTCCCTGGAAGGGCATTCTGCTGGTGGGGGCACATCCCGGGCCGCTTGCCGGCTATAACATCCCTGCAAATATCGTCCTGGCTTTTTTCATTTTCCCTTACGCGATCTATACCACTCGCCAGAAAGGCTTTTCTGCGGACGGAATGTTCGGCGATCTCTCCTATGTGATTTATCTGCTTCACTGGATTGGTGTTCTCTGGCTGGGGCGGTACGCGACGGCCGGAAACTTCAGGCGCGCTGCATATATAGCGCTGATGTGGGTTGCAGTGACTGCTATTTCCTGGATTATCTGGAAGTTCTACGATCATCCCATCAACCGTTTGCGGTCGAGCTGGGTTTCGGCCCGGCTAAAGCCCGTGGAAAGCCAAAGGCCATCCGTCGAGGCCGCCGCTACAGAAGCGTCGAGCTGAGTACTCCTGTTTGTACAAGTTTTGTTTCCAATATGCTCAGGAAAGTAAGAAGCGGGCAACCGTTTGGGAAGTGGAAGAATTCCCCAAGCCGGTTGCCCGCTGGACCCTGAACCGGGTCTAGGTGGTATTTCCAGTGTAGGGCTGTTTTCCACAAAAGCAAGGGAAATCTTAAGAAAATCTCAGCCTTTTCATCTCCGCGATCGCCCATTCAGGCCTCGCCATGCCGGATGCTCTCCAAAGCCCCTTCCCACATTGACCTTAACCGCTCCCGCCTGATACAAAAAAGTGTTGTTCCATCCAAATCCGGCTGACGTATTTGGCCACCTGATCGAACACCGAAACCCAGCATGAACGACATCATTCAACAAGTCGGGACACTTCTGCTCGGAGCCGTGCCTACGGTTCTGCTCTTCATCGCACTGGTCCTGGCATATCAGTTTCTGATCCAGGGACCGCTTACCCGGGCCCTCGCCGAGCGCCGCGCTCGTACCTCCGGGGCTGTGGAAGAGGCTCACAAGGCCATCGCCCGCGCCGAACAGCGTGCCGCTGAGTATGCCGAGAAACTTCGCCACGCTCGGGCCGAGATTTTCAAGGCCCGCGAGAAGCGCATCCAGCAGTGGACCGCCGAGCGCGATGCTGCCGTAAACGAAACCCGCAAATCGGCCGGCGTGAAGGTAGCCCAGGCCAAGGTCGCCATCGAGGCCGAAGCCGAAACCGCGCGCCAGACGATTCATGCGAGTGCCGGCGAATTGGCCAGCCAGGTTGTTCGCGCCATTCTGCCTATGGCCGCCGGGGGGGCACGTTGAAATTCAAGCTGAAATGGATTGCCGCCCCGATTCTTTCGCTCACTTTGCTCGCCGCTTTTGCGGCTTCAGCCACCGCACAGGAACCTGCTGCTACTCAGCCTGCCTCTTCTCAGTCAGTCCCGGCTCAGGCACAGGCCACGTCGGCGGGGGAGGCCAAGCCGAAGCAGCAAAGCGATGAAGAGAAATTCCTGCATACCAAGCTGGTTGAATCCATCGGCAAGGCGATGGGGCTGCGCGTTGAAACTACCGCTACCCTCTTCCTCTGGCTCAACTTCGCCATCATCTTCTTCGCTATCGTCATACCGTTGGTCCGGATTCTGCCGAAAACCTTCCGCAAGCGCCGCGAGACGCTCAGCAGGAACCTCGAAGAAGCCCGCAAGACCACCGCGGATGCTAACTCCCGCCTCAGTGCTGTAGAAGCCCAGCTCTCGAAGCTGGACGAAGAGATCGCCAAAATCCGCGCCCAGGTCGAAGAGGAGATCAAGGGCGACGAAGCGCGCATCAAGTCCTCGATTGGTGAGGAAAGCGCCCGCGTCGTCGCCGCCGCCGAGCAGGAAATCGCTATGGCAGCCGCCCAGGCTCAGCGCAGCCTCAAGGCATTCGCCGCGGACCTTGCTATCGATCAGGCCGTCAAGCAGCTCACGCTCACGGCTGAAAATGATCGCGCCCTGATTGAGGAATTTGTCGCGCAAGCCGAATCCGGCTCCAGCCCGGGAGGAAAAAACTAGCATGTCATCCGCATTTGCCTCTCGCTACGCGCGCGCCTTTGCCGATGTCGTCGCCTCCGCGCACCTCAACGCCGCCGCCATGGATCAACAGCTGACCGATTTCCTCGCCACCTGGGACGGCAGCGCCGAGCTGCGCTCCACTTTTGAGAATCCAGCTATCTCCGCCAACCAGAAGATCGCCATTCTCGACAAGCTCAACACGAAAATGGGCCTCCAGAAGGAGCTGCGTAACCTGATCGCAGTGCTCATTCACAACGACCGCATCGTTCACGTGAAAGAAGTAGCCGCAGCCTACCGCGCTGAACTCGAAGAGCGGCAGGGAATTCGCCAGGCCGAAATCACCACAGCCCGCGAGCTGCCGGAAGACGAGCGCACCACGTTACTCGTCGGCGTCGGCAAGCTTGCCGGGGCAAAGATTCAACCCACCTTCAAGCTGGACAAATCCATCCTTGGCGGAACCGTGGTTCGCATCGGTTCAACCGTCTACGATGGCTCCGTCCGCGGAAGGCTGGAGAGACTGAAAGAAGTATTAGTCGCGGGCTGATAAGCTCGCCAAGGAACGAAAATGGCTCAAATCAAGGCAGACGAGATTACACAGCTTCTACGCGAGCAGATCGCAAATTACGACTCCAAGGTGCAGGTCGACGAAGTCGGCACAATCACCTCGCTCGGCGACGGCATTGCCCGCATCCATGGCCTCGACAAGGTCATGTCCGGCGAGCTGCTCAGCTTCCCGCACGGCATCGCGGGCCTCGCGCTCTCGCTCGAAGAGGATCAGGTAGGCGCCGTCATCATGGGCGACTACACCGAGCTCAAGGAAGGCGACGAGGTCAAGCGCACCGGTAAGATTCTCTCCGTCCCCGTCGGGGATGCCATGATTGGCCGCGTCGTGAACTCTCTCGGCCAGCCGATCGATGACAAGGGCCCCATCGCCACCACGGCCACGCTGCCCGTCGAGCGTCTTGCTCCCGGAATCATCGACCGCCAGCCCGTTCGCGAGCCTATGGCCACCGGCCTCAAGGCCATCGACGCCATGATTCCCATCGGTCGCGGCCAGCGTGAGCTCATCATCGGCGACCGCCAGACCGGCAAAACCGCCGTTCTGCTTGACACCATCATCAACAACGCCAAGAACGACCTCATCTGCATCTACTGCGCCATCGGTCAGAAGCGCTCGTCCGTCGCGCAGGTGGTGCAGACGCTCACGGAAGCCGGCGCCATGGGCCACACCATCATCGTTGTCGCATCGGCCTCCGAGCCTGCACCTATGCTCTACCTCGCTCCCTACGCGGCCACGGCCATGGGCGAGTACTTCCGCGACAACGGCAAGCATGCGCTGGTGATGTATGACGATCTCTCCAAGCACGCCATGGCCTATCGCGAAATCTCGCTGCTCCTGCGCCGTCCGCCGGGTCGCGAAGCCTATCCAGGTGATGTTTTCTATCTTCACTCGCGCCTGCTTGAGCGCTCCTCCAAGATGAGCAAGGAGCGCGGCGGCGGCTCACTCACCGCTCTGCCTGTCATTGAGACGCAGGCTGGTGACGTCTCCGCCTATATTCCCACCAACGTCATCTCGATTACAGACGGTCAGATCTTCCTTGAAACCGATCTCTTCAACTCCGGCGTCCGTCCGGCCGTCAACGTCGGTCTCTCGGTCTCTCGCGTCGGCTTCTCTGCCGCCATCAAGGCCGTTAAGCAGGTCGGTTCCACGCTCAAGCTCGATCTCGCTCAGTACCGTGAACTCGCCGCGTTTGCGCAGTTCGGTTCGGATCTCGACCCACTCACCCAGAAGCAGCTCAACCGCGGCCAGCGCCTCACGGAACTCCTCAAGCAGCCGCAGTTCCAGCCGCTTACCTGGCAGCAGATGGCAATTATTCTCTTTGCCGGCACCCAGGGCTACCTCGACGATCTCAGGATCGCCGAAATCCGTCCCTTTGAAGATGGCCTGTACAAGTATTTTGAGTCGGGGCAGTCGGCTCTGGTTCAGTCGCTGACAGAGAAAAAGCAGATCGACGACGACATCAAGGCAAAGCTGCACGCCGCCCTCAAGGAATACAAGGAAAACTTCAAGGCCACGCAGAAGGAAGCGGTCACCGCTTAACGGAAGACTATGGCTAACGTACTAGATCTCCGACGGCGCATTCGCAGCGTGAAGAACACGCGCCAGATCACCAAGGCCATGAAGATGGTCTCGGCGGCCAAGCTGCGCCGCGCGCAGGAGCGCATGGTTTCCGCGCGTCCCTACGCCCAGATGATCGCCAGCGTCCTTGATTCGCTCACGCGCCGCATCGACATCTTTGACGAGGAAACCGGCAGCCTCGCGCATCCGCTCTTTGCCGTCCGCGAAGAGAAGCGCGTTCTTCTCGTTGTCATCAGCGGAGATAAAGGCTTCGCCGGCGCATTCAACTCCAACATCCTCAAGACCGCCTCCAACTTCCTTGAAGGCGCTGAAGCCGGCAGGGAGATTGATATCGAGGCCGTCGGCCGCAAGGCCCGCGACCTGCTCCGCCGCCGTTATCCCGTAGCCGAGTACTCTGAGGCCACTGAAGAAAAACGCTCCACGCGCCAGTCCCGCAAGGGCCGCGTAGAGATGACCGGCGACCACCCCGGCATGTTGCTCAAGCTTGAGTCGGACCGCGTTCTGGAACTGGCCAAAAGCATCATCGATCGCTATGTGCACGAGGAGATCGACGCCGCCTATATCGTTTTCAATGAGTTCAAGTCGGTCATCCAGCAGCGCGTCATCGTCGAAAAGATTCTTCCGCTCATCAAGATCGGAGATCAGCAAGTCACCGACTCGGCAGAGCCCACCGCGGAAGAGCGCGCGCGTGCCGGCCAGGCCGCTGCCACCTCCGGCGTGCCTCTCACAGAAGCCGATACCCACGAGGCCGAAGAGGAAGACAAAAAATTCGGCACCGCAAACGTTGACTATATCTATGAGCAGCCACCGGCTGAGCTTTTTGAAGCGCTGCTCCCCCGTTACATCGCAGCCAGGCTCTTCCATGCCATGACGGAGTCCGTTGCGGCAGAGCACGCCGCCCGCATGACGGCCATGGATTCGGCCACCAACAACGCCTCCGACATGATCGACTCGCTCACGCTGCACATGAACCGCGTGCGCCAAGCCGCCATCACCAAGGAAATTATCGAAATCGTTTCAGGCGCAGCCGCGCTTTAGGAAAGCACTTATGGCAGAAAATATCGGCAAAGTAATCCAGATCTCCGGTCCCGCGGTGGACGTGCAGTTTGAAGAAGCGACCATGCCGGCCATCTATCAGGCGCTGCGTGTCGTCAGCGATGGCTTCGACGTGCCCACGCCCATCAACGTCATCCTCGAAGTGCAGCAGCACCTCGGCGAAGGCCGTGTCCGCACCGTCGCCATGGAAGCTACCGACGGCATGGTCCGCGGCATGAAGGCCATCGACCTCGGCGGTCCCATCAGCGTCCCCGTCGGCAAGGAGACCCTCGGCCGCGTGCTCAACGTCATCGGCGAGCCGGTCGACGATCTCGGCCCTGTCGGCGAAAAGCTTCGCCGTCCCATCCATCGCGCCGCGCCGCTCTTTGATGAGCAGTCCACGCGCGAGGAGATGTTTGAGACCGGCATCAAGGTCGTCGATCTCATCCAGCCTTTCCTCAAGGGCGGCAAAATCGGCCTCTTCGGCGGCGCAGGCGTCGGCAAGACTGTCGTCATCATGGAGCTCATCAACAACGTCGCCAAGAACCACGGCGGCTACTCGGTCTTCGCCGGCGTCGGCGAGCGTACCCGCGAGGGCAACGATCTATGGCTCGAAATGACCGAGTCCGGCGTCATCAAGCCGGGCAAATTCGAAGAGTCAAAGTGTGCCCTGGTCTACGGCCAGATGACCGAGCCTCCCGGCGCGCGTCTTCGTGTCGCGCTCACAGGCCTTACCGTCGCCGAGTACTTCCGCGACGAGGAGGGCGCGGACACGCTGCTCTTTATCGACAACATTTTCCGCTTCACGCAGGCCGGCTCTGAGGTCTCGACACTTCTCGGCCGTATGCCCTCCGCCGTGGGCTATCAGCCCAACCTCGCCACCGAGATGGGCGAACTGCAGGAACGCATCACTTCCACCAGCAAGGGATCTGTTACATCTGTTCAGGCCGTCTACGTGCCCGCCGACGACTTGACCGATCCCGCGCCGGCAACTACCTTTGCCCACCTCGACGCCACCACCGTGTTGAGCCGCCCGCTCTCCGAGCTCGGCATCTACCCGGCCGTCGATCCGCTCGCTTCTACGTCGCGCATTCTCTCGGCGCGCATCGTAGGCGATGAGCACTACGATGTGGCCCAGGGCGTCAAGCGAATCCTTCAGCGCTACAAGGACTTGCAGGACATCATCGCCATCCTTGGCATCGATGAGCTTTCCGAAGATGACAAGCTCACCGTCAACCGTGCCCGCAAGGTGCAGAAGTTTCTCTCGCAGCCCTTCCACGTGGCCGAACAGTTCACCGGCATCCCCGGCAAGTACGTCAAGATCGCCGACACGGTTCGCAGCTTCAAGGGCATCATCGAGGGCAAGTACGACGACATTCCCGAGCAGGCCTTCTACATGCAGGGATCTATTGAAGACGTGCTCGCCAAGGCCGAATCGCTCAAGGCAACGGTGTAAAGGCAGTTGTCAGTTTTCAGTATTCAGAGATCAGTTGGTGTATTGCGAGAACTGATCTCTCACTACTGATCTCTGATCTCTGGCGACTGAAAGGAGCCTATGGCTGATTCAAACAACCAACTTCGCGTCCGCCTCGTTACCCCTGAGCGCGTTCTCTTTGAGTCCACTGCTTCAGCCGTCGAGCTGCCCGGACGCACTGGTCATATGGAAGTGCTCTATGGCCACGCGCCGCTGCTCACGGAGCTTGGCGCCGGCGACGTGCGCCTCCACGGTGCTCCCGAGGGCGATGCGATCTACAACGTCAGCTGGGGCTTTGCGGAAGTCCTTCCAGAGCGAGTTACTATCCTGGCGAACGATGCTCTCAAACCCGCTGAAATTGACGTCAAGCGCGCCAACGAGCAGCTGGATCGCGGCCATAAGCTCTGGAACGAAGCCGGGGACAGCGAAGCAGCCTACGACAACGCCCTTGAAGTGATTGCCGAGGCCGAAGCCAAGCTTGCCACTGCTACCGAAAAGCACTAAATCGTATACAGGCAAACAAAAGCCCTGCTCGTAAGAGCAGGGCTTTTGTTTTATTTAATGCGATAAAACCTACTGCTTCAAAACCCAGGTGGCAATCTTGTCCAGTACGACGGGGGAAATCGTCTCTTCAATCTCTGCATATTCGTTCGGCACTCCCGACTTTGCGGTCTGGAAGAGATGGTTCAACCCCGGCAACTCGTCAATCTCATAGTGCTTGTTGCCGCCCTCTTCGAGCGCCTTGCGGATCGCCGGCAGATTTTGCTTCGGGGGCACTTGCAAATCGAGTGAGCCGTTTAGCGCCAGCACCGGGCACTGCACTTTGCGCAGCGATGTGGCCGGATCGTAGGTGAAAGAGTAGCGGAACCATACCGAGGTCAGCTCCTTCACCATGGCGCCGACCTGCGCTTGAGGAGCCTCGCTGCCCATCTTTGCGCGAACCTCTTTTTCAACTACCGCATTATCCTTCTCTCGCTCCACCAGTTCGATGAAGGCCTTTTCGCGGGCCACCTGCTTGTCCACTTCATCCGGCGGCATGCCCATCGCGATCGCAATCAGCCGATGCTGCTCCACAAGAATCTGATCACCCGGCACGCCGGTCCCCGCCATCAACACAATAAAATCTACATCCTTGTTCCGCGCCGCAACAATGGGCGCAATCGCTCCACCTTCGCTGTGCCCAATCAGCCCAATGTGATGCGGATCCGCTTCCGGGCGGGTCTTCAAATAACGCAGGGCTGCCTCGGCGTCATTGGCAAAGTCTGCAGTCGTCGCCATCGCATATTTCCCGGTGGATTTTCCCATTCCGCGTTTGTCGTAGCGCAGAACGACAATGCCTTTCCGCGTCAGGTAATCAGAGAGCACGAGAAACGGCTTGTGCCCGAGCAGCGCCTCATCGCGGTCATTCGGGCCGGATCCACTGATCAGAACAACGGCTGGAAACGGTCCTTTGCCCTGCGGAACTGTCAGTGTCCCGGCAAGTGTTACTCCCGCTGCCGAACTCGGGAAGCTCACATCCTCCTCGTGGTAGGGATACGGCTTCACCGGATTCTGCGGCCTGCGCCGCTCCACCTCCGACTGATCCTTCACTTGCTTGAGCGATAGGGGGAGCGGAGTGCCTAGCTGGGTAAACGTGCCGTCCATGGTCGCGCCATCGGCGCTGAGCTTACCCTCGTACGTGCCTTTCAGCACCTTGAACTCCATCGTCACCGAACTACCGTTGCGTGTAATGCTGTCGGCTGCAATCCACTGCTGGCTCTGGTCCGGGCTCTGTAGCTGCGCCGTAAGCCCTGTTGTGCCGGTCGCAATCTTGATGATGATACGCAGGTTGAACGCACCGGTATTGATCGATCCTGTCCAGGTTCCAGCGATCGGTACATCATTTGCCGCTATAGAAGTCGCAGGCTTTGGGGCCTCACCCCGTGTCAGGTTTAGCTCCAACGGCGTTCCCTGGGACCATGTCCCCACAATCGACGCCCCATCCGCGCTGACAGTGCCTTCATACGTCCCGTGCACCGCGTCGATGGTCATGTTCAGCTTTGAGCCATTCAGCGAGACAGAGCTTACCGGAATCCCATTCGCGCCCTGATCGACGCTGTCGATGGTGGCTGAGAACTTGCCGTCTTTGTCAGCGGAAATGTGAAAGATCAGGTGAAGCTCGTTGCCGCCGGCGCTGAGCGTTCCCTTCCAGTCGCCGGTGATGGGTGTTTGCGCTCGGCTTGATGAAACAAGTAGAGACAGAAGAAGAGTAAGAAGAGAAAAACGAGCAAGCACCTTCGACATTTTGCCCCCGGATATCTGCCATAGTTTACGCTTGGGCCGGCAGAGCGGTTCCCAATGTCGATACACCGGGCCTGTGCAAGCCGCCCTCTCGCGGCCTACAATGCTCTTGCGATGGTAAGTAACAAAGACAAGACGCTGGAAGTCGCCTGTCCGGATTGCGGTGCCATGATCCGCATCGATGTCTCCACTGGAGGCATCATCAGCCACACCCCCGCGCCGCGCAAGCGGACCTTTGAGGACCTGGAAACAGCTGCCCGGGCCATGCGCGAGCAGGATGAACGGAAGGAATCCATCTTTCGCCAGAGCGTCGATGCCGAGCGCAACAAGGCCGATCTGCTGGAAAAGAAGTTTGCTGACGCCCTTCGCAAGGCCAAGGACGCGCCCGAAGGTAAGCCTTTGCGCGAGTTCGATCTTGATTGAGGGCTGAGAAAACTATCTGGCACTGGATTGAATCTACTTAAGCGCGGAGCAAATTTTAGAGCAGGAGATTTCCGATGAGCGTGATTCCCATTCCCCGCCAGACAAATTCTGTGCCCGACGCGGAGAACCAGCTTTCCCCCACGCTGCGCCTTGCTGCGGGCGGAACGCTTCTGGCAGGCGCGGTGCTGCTGCTGGCAAACAAACGCAAGGCAGGCCTGGTCCTCACCGCTGCCGGAACTGCGCTCACGCTCCTTCATGAGAAGGAAACGACTCTGCGTTGGTGGGCGGCTCTGCCGGTGGTAATGAATAGCGCTCAGCGAATCATTGGAAAGGCGCAGACCGCGATGGATGAGCTTGACGCGCATCGGCAGAAGCTCCGCGGCCTGGTCCGCAGGTAGCCTGGTTTCAGATCCCGAGCTGCCGTCGTCCTGCCTCACTGATGCGGCGCGGAGTCCATTTTGGTTCCCACACCAGGTTCATATCTACTTTTGAGATGTCAGGAATTGCCATCAGCCGGTTATGAACCTGTTCAAAGATGAGCCCGCTTGCCGGGCACGCCTGGGTGGTCAGCGTCATGGTGACTTTGACATGCTGTCGTGGCCATTTCGGTGTGGAGTGCGGGTCCGGCGTGGTTTCGATGCCGTAGATGAGGCCGAGATCGACGAGATTCAGCTTTACTTCCGGATCGAAGCAATCCCGGAGTGCGGTCAGGATTTCGGATTCCGATAACATACCTGCTAATTCTGCCGTTCGACCAGGTAACGCGCCACTGACTTGAGTCCTTCGGCGCGGCTGCCAAATGACGCGAGCGCGGCAAAGGCCTCGTCAATTAACGTCGCGGCATCGCGCTGGCTCTGTTCAAGGCCATATACAGCGGGCCATGTGGCCTTTTCGACGGCGAGATCTTTGCCTGCGGTCTTACCCAACTGCTCGGAATCCACCGTGATGTCCAGCACGTCGTCCACGATCTGGAAGGCCAGGCCTGCCTTGCGGCCGAAGGTATCAAGTGCTGCGGCCTCCGCTGCCGTAGCTCCGGCATACACGCCGCCTGCCACTATGCTCACGCGAATCAGCGCTCCAGTCTTCGCGCGGTGAATCGCTTCTACCAGCTCCGGCGTCGGCCTGATGTGTTCGCTCTCAATATCCAGCACCTGCCCGCCAATCATCCCGTCCACGGTGCCTACCGCGCTCGATACCAGGCGCATGACCTGAACTGCTGTTTCCGCTCCAACAGGCAGATTCGCCAGCACTTCAAAGGCTCGTGTCTGCAAGGCATCTCCGGCGAGAATCGCAATCGCTTCGCCAAAGACCACATGGCACGTCGGTTTGCCTCGCCGCAGATCGTCGTTGTCCAGCGCAGGCAGGTCGTCATGAATCAGCGAATAGGTATGCAGCATTTCGATTGCAGCACCAAGCTGGGCGATTCCCTCGGGAAGCTTACCAGCAATTGCTACAGCGGCCTGCATTGCCAGCACCGGGCGCAGCCGCTTTCCTCCGGCAAAGGTGGAGTGGCGCATCGCGCCATGTATCGATGCAGGAACAGTCTCTGCGCTGGGCAAAAGTGCTTCGAGAGCGCGATCCGTCAGCTCCGCGCCTTCCTGAATCAGTGATTTCACATCCGTGGGCATCCCACCCATGATAAATGAACGCAATGTAAACCGCAGTCCATTGCAGATGCGGGCCTTAGGCAGAGTTTGACGAATCTCCACTGACCTACTGCCGCCGCGAATATCAAGCTCGAATTTGTATCACGATGCAAGACGATTTGATTTCGCAGGATCAGATTTAGGGCTTTTTCCGACGAAAACTGGCTGGTAAAGAAATACAGAAGTACAGAATTACTACAAAATTCTTGCGTTTTTCTTGAGGTTAAGGTTTTAAGTTTAATTGAATCAGTTATTTAAATGCCAAATTCAAGGTGCGAAAATGCGCCAAAACCTGGCGAAAATGCGTCCAAAATGCATCTTTTGCGACTCGTTTGAGTGCTGGTGTTTGATGTATGAGGGTGTTATGGAATTTCGATATGGTTTCAGTGTGACAGAATCCGCGAATTAATACGCAAACTTTCTGAAAGAGATTTTGCGCGGAGGCGATGACGGGCCCAACAGGCCGAAGCCGGCGTGCTGGACGATGCTTAACCCGTGGCGAGCATCATTTTTTACGCTCCGCAAATAGGACGCCTGCGGCTGTTAGCAATGCGACAAGGCTGATCCAGCGTCCCAGCTTTACATCCGACGTCGTTGTCCAATCCATCGTTACATCGACAAAGCCCGGTTGCACAGGAACCACCATCAATCCGTCATCGCGGTTTCCCTGGTCCGTCACCGGCGCGTCATTGACGCGCACGTTCCACGCCGGATAACGCCGCAGCCGCAATACCACGTAGCCCGCATGGGAGGCCATGCCTCGCACGCGCCGGTGCTCTTCGCCGCCTGTTGCGATCACCGGAAACGGATCGCAGCTTGCTTGCCCGGCGCGCCACACGGGCTGCGGATCGTCTGCATCGCCCTCGCCCAGCGTCGCTGTTGCATCGCTTACCAGGCATGCGACCGGCAGCTTCTGAGCCACCAGCGTATTGTCCGCGCCCTGGGGTGCATACTCATCGGTGCCGATAGAACCCTGACCCTGCTCATAGGCTTGTGTCATTCCGGCAACGGAATCTTCATCGTCGCAGACCTGTTGAAAGCGCGTTCCTGCAAACCATGCCACGCCTACGAACGCCGCGGCGCTAATACAAACCAACGTGATGCGGCCGCGCTGGGTTTGCGGCCACTTGGAGGAGGCAAGAAAGATGGCAAGAGGCGCTTCCAGAACTACCAGCCATCGCCATGGAAATTGCAAAAAACTGAGCTTCGGCAGCAGATTCCATACCGGCAGCGAGAGGGGAAGCTGGAGGAACAGCACTGCAAGCGGAATCAATGCGAGTGGAAGCCAGATATTGCTCTCGCCGGGCATTCTTTTTCGCAAGAGGCAAATGAGAAAGCCTGTGCTGAACATCGCGAACATGGTGGTAGCGACAAGCGAGGTCTTAAACAGCTCGATGTCGTGATCCTTCAGAGCCGCGCTGGCATGATGCGCGAAGATAAAGCTGTTTTGCACCTGCAGGCCCGGATCGTTGATGGCCTCCTGAATATCCACCCAACGCTGCTCGACGGCCGCGGGAACCAGGTAGAACGCAGCAAGCCCCAGGCCGAGAGAAACCGCGACCGCAGCGCGCAACACCGGCGCCCAGCTTCGCCGCATTATGGCGAGCACAATCACAAACGCGGCCAGCAGATAACAGACCATTACGCCGACAGGAGCATTCGCCAGCCACGAAGCGGCGATTGTCAGAGCCAGCCAAAGAGTGGAACGCTTCTGCCGCATTGCAAACAGGAGCGCCAGCGGAATTGTGCATCCTCCCACCATCTCTCCGTATGCCGACCGCTCATACACGCAATAGAGGGCATAGCCGGAAAAGATCGCAATGCATCCGGCCAGCGTTGCCGCGCCTTGCGGCAGCATCTGCTTTGCAAGTACACGTACGGCGAGTCCGGTCCCGGCCAAGAGCAGAAATGCCATAGCGACCGGTGCGGCCTGCCAGCCTAGGACGGCTCCCAGCGCCGCACCCAGTATCCATGTCAGCGGAGGATAAAAGAGGAACCGCGGTTCGCCTGCGCCGAAATTCGCGCTCGGAGTCCAATGCGGGTAGAAGGTTCCGTTTTGCCAGGCGTCGCGCGCATCCATCCAGCTGACAAGGTGAAAATCGAAATCATGTCCGCAGGAGAATCCATTCAGCAGGAGCGGAGCTGTCGCAACTGCTGCCGCCAGCAGAATGAGCATCGGACCGAGCAGTCTTTTTGTCCACTGTTTACGGTCCACTGTCCACTTGCCTTTCACGGTTCCAGTCGCAACGTGTGCCGCGTGTTTGCCGCTACGGCTGCCTCCGTAAAGGGCAGCGCAAAAGTCGTACCGCTGTAATAGTCGTTCCACTGGTCGCGAAAGTATTCGCTATATGGATTTCCGCTTTCGCCCAGCGAAATATTCTCAGTTGACCCGTCGATGCTGCTCCAGTCCATGGTGAATCGCTGCGAGGGACCAAACGCTTTGCCCACTTGTTTCACTGTTGTGCCGCCGCCGCTGAGTGGCAGCGCGCCGGTGCCGGCGACATTTGTTATCCACGGCAGAAAAGGGTGCAATGGATGTTCGATGTCGATTACGTGCCAGCTTCCATAGGTCCACTTGCCCAGATCGGCCGGTGCATTGCTATTCTTCAGGCCGCGCCGCACGGCTTCGCTGAGCACATCATCCCAGGTCTTGTAGCCTTTGGGGATCCAGTCTGTTTCGCCGTGCATCACAATTTCTTCCTGAGCAAAGCTCCTCTCTGCCCAGCGGTAATCCGCCGTGAGACCGCCTAATTTCGGCTCGAGGATGAGCGGCCACAGCGCGTCGCGCGCTTTGGTGACGACCGACGCCGCTGTTGAATCTGTCGTCATTTTTCCATCCCAGCTTCGCAGAAGGTCCGCGGCCTGCTTGAGCCGTTTGTCATTTTGAGCTGAGTGATCCAGTGCATACGCAAAGCGATGGGCGATCTCCTGGTCTACTTCGCTGTAGATGTCCGTCTGCACGGCCAGCATGTCTGCGGGCGTCAGTTTATCGCGACCTTGCAGCAGTTTGTAGATGCGCTCTGCGCGATATGGGTCGGCCCACTCGAGCGTGAGCTTATATGGAGATTTGTCGGTTGTTACATTTGCGTTGGCGGTTGCCAGAAAACCGCTCGGAGGATCGACGGAGTTGGGCAGCTGATCGAATGGGGTGTATCCGGACCATTCATTCTGTCCACCGTGAATGGCTGTGCCTTTCAATCCTGCCGGACGCACCGGCGTCTTTCCGATCGCGTGATACGCTACATGTCCTGCGTCGTCCGCGTATACGACGTTCTGCGTTGGCCAGCACCATTGCTGAAGCGACGCGGAAAACTCGTTCGAGTTCGCAGCGGTGTTCATCGCATAAATCGGGAGGGAATTGAGGGCGGGGTCATACAGCGTCCATTTCAGTGCGATGGGGCGCGTCTCATTTTTCAGAATCGGATTCAGCAGCGGCCCATGCGCCGTCTCCTGCACATCCACGATCACATCCGCTCCGCCGCGCACATGGATTGTTTCGTGGCTCACCTGCAGCGGCTTCCACGTTCCATCCGGAGCCTGATAATTTCCCTTGCCGTCCAGCTTCTCGATGTAGAGATCCTGTACATCGGCATAGAGTGCCGTAAATCCCCATGCCACGTGCTCATTGTGGCCTTCTATCACGTACGGCATGCCGGGCAGCGTTACGCCTGCGGCGTGATATCCGGGAGCTTTCAGGTCTGCCATGTACCAAATATTTGGGACCGTGATACCGAGGTGCATGTCGTTTGACAGGAGGGGCTTTCCGCTGGCGGTGTGTGAGCCTGCAACGACCCAGTTGTTGGAGCCTACTCCGCAGGCATCGCAGTCAGGCAGGCCAAGAGTCTGGCGCAGTTGATGTACGTCCAGGGATGATGTGGTGCTGTCGTCATCGTCATCCTTGGACGGCGGTGGAACCGGCTGCGGCTTGGTCATGTCGATCACTTCGCCGGTCGGCGGCCTGTCGCGCCATGAGCCTACGGGGTATAGATCCGCTTCGAGTTTTGCTCTGTTTGGTAGCTTGCTCAGCTTTGCTGCGATGCGGTCGCGCACCAGCTTTGTATCCCAGTGCGAATCGAGGTCGTTGATCATCATGGTGCCGATGAGGATTGAATCCTCGCCGGTCCACTGCCTCGGCACGTAATGCAGCAGCTTGAACTCCGCGGGAAGGGAATCTCCGTGTTGGGCGATGAAAAGATTTACCCCGCGCGCGTAGGCATCGAGGCCGGATTTTTCGTTTGCGGAGAGGCTTATATAGATTCTGTGCGCGGCTTTGCGGAATCCCAGGACGCGCTGCGCTTCGTCATGCGCCACGAGCGACCCGCCGAGTATCTCAGCCAACTCGCCACCCGCATGTCGCCGGTACAGGTCCATTTGCCAGAGGCGGTCCTGTGCGGTTACGTATCCTTGCGCCGTGAAGAGGTCGGCCTGGGTTGCTGCCTCGATGTGCGGTACGCCATGCGCGTCTCTCCGGACTGTCACCGGCGCGCTGACCGCGGAACTTAGATGAATCTCGCCATCGAGTTGCGGTAGTGCGGCCTTTGCAGAGCCGCGTAGCCACAATACACCCGCGACTGCTACCAGTATGACGAGCAAGATCAGCCCCAACAAGGCGGACAAAACAAATCGCAACCAGCGAAACTTCTTGCGGCGCGGGGCTAAGGGAATAACGGGTGCGGAAGCGGTGGAACCGATGTTGGCCATAGGTCACAGACAGGATACCGCGCTACTGGAGCTGTCATTTCATTGTTTCGCAGGCAAAAGGTCCTGAGGCAAGTGAAGCCGAAGCGGGAGTCAAGCCGGATGGCTGGATTGCGATCTTTTTGGAGAGGTAGGCATCGACTCGTTCGCATGGTTGCAAGGTCATCTGAGTGCCGGCAGGATAGACTTTGGGCGAATACTTGCGGTTGCGGATGTAATCAGCTAGAGCAACTGGCGAAATGACCGCATAGACAGCCAATGCAATGATTGCTACAGGTGCAACGACAATGGCCAGGACTACGCATGGTCCCATATCTCCGCAATCATCTTCGCCGGGAGGATATTGCCGCAGGCGCAGCCGTTGACCGTTGCTGAGCAGCATGCTGGTCGCTTCGACGGTAATCTGTCCGTCACGTTTGCCTGGAATGCCTTGGTGGACATGAGTTACTTTTCCCTCAGCCAGCGTGCCTTTTGGGATGACAACGACGCCATTCGTGGAGACGTCATTGGCGACAGCGAGGCGAACGATCTGCCCTCTCTCTGCCGTAGAAGAGGAGACGGATTCGAGTAAGAAAAACTCGATTTTAATTTCCCTGGAGATTGTGACTGTGTCGGCTAGTGTAGGCGGCTCGGGATTGTTCTGTGTGACGGATTGCTGTGCAATTGCCGTCATGCACAAAGCCAGGCATAGCAGATGTATAGCGCAGAAACGAATCATTGATTTCATCGCGTGCTCCTTTGCTTGTTGCAGGGTCATCTCTGCCGAAAATGCAGCGCGAATGGAATCCCAATCCCAAACTGCGGCCGGGCCGGCATGAAATTATGGTCAGACGAAAAGGCAAAGGGAGCGCCGATTCCACCGATGATGACGGCGCTGATGGCTCCGCCTGCGGCGGCGTGACCCGCACTTACCTGTTGAGCAAAGCCAACACCCATCAGCGTTCCACCAACAACCATGCTGGCAATCCATCCCGGATGGTAATTGCGCGGGGCGTGCTTAGCCTGCAGAGTATTCTGCCCGGGCCGATCCAGCTCCACACTGATTACATCGACGCGGTTGAAGCGGAACCCTGTGTTTGGTGGATTTCCAAAGGGATTGCAGTCCAGAGATGCCTCTGTCGCTCCAGCGAACAAACAGCGCACTGGCGGTCCATATGTATCGCTCACGACAATCGGCGTGCCAGGCTTCAGATTTTGCACCCGGGCCCACATCGGATCATGAGCTTGCGCGGGTGCTGGGTTGTCAGGCAGCGCCTGTGGCCGCGCCAGTGGATGCAATGTCGCGCAAAACGTCAGCGCGAGCCAGAATGCTCTCTTCATTTTCATGGGATGGGTGTGCGGCGAATCTCAGGCCGGTGCTCGCTACGCAAGAAGGGTGATCAGCAGTAGAACGAACACGAAGATCAACGCAGACCAGAAGACTTTCATCGCCGCTTTCTCCTTTCAGTCTGGAGCGTAGGCGGCACGCGGCACTAGATGGTTTGCGTTTAGGACACTTTTGCAGCTGTAACACCTAAAGTCTCTTCCGCGTTGCGAAGCTGCGTAATCGCCGCCTCTGAAAGCAGCCGGAAGACAATCGCATGGCAATCTTTAGGCAGTTCGGCGGCAGTGGGTACATCGCATACCACGGCTGCTGTCGCAGCCAGGCCGCGCTTCCACGCACTGCGTGCGGCGGCGTCCCGGACAAGGATCGCGTCGGGTGAGATACCAGTTGCTATCAACATGGTTCGCGCAATGCGCTGAAACTCGCTCCATCGAGAAGCGATGCCGATCAGAGCGCCTGCGGGCGCAGGCAAATACTTTCCGAGTGCCGGCGCTACCGGGTGTATGTCGAGAACCGTCAGTTCTGCGCCTGCCGGGAGCAGCTTTTTTACCGTTGCGGCCTTGCTCGGCAGAACAATCGCCATCGCTCCATCCAGCGTGCCGTTTCGCCCGCATTCCTCCGGCGCGCAGCCGGTCACGGGCAGCGCCAATGCCTGCTCCATCTCCGTCATCACGACGCGCCGTAACTCCGCGTCCGGTTCGATTACAAGCCATCGTCCAGGAGGCTGCGTCTGTAACCAGTGCAGCAGCCGGCTGCGCACCAGCAGGTCCGGCAGTCCCTGTCGGCGCGCCTTTACCACCAGTTCCCCCAACAGTGCGTCCAGCATTCTCTCGGGAGTCTCCGGTGTCTCCGGTCTGCGGGTTCGCACGTAGACTCCGCTCCCATGCCGAAACTCCAGCCAGCCTTCGCGCTCCAGCTGGCGATAGGCTGCGCTTGCTGTATTGGCGTGGATCCCAAACCTTCGCGCCAGCTCCCGCGTACTCGGGAGGCGCTCGCCTGCTCTCAGGTCGCGGGACAGAATTCCCAGCACAATCTGCGTTGTCAGCTGCTCCCGCAGCGAGACCTCGCCTGTCCGATTCAGCCAGAATTGCATTTCGCCGCCTCCGCGCGATTTTTCTTTCTATAATGCCCAGAGATTCTTTTAAACTACACGGCGAGCCGCTTTCAGTGTGTTTTCAGGCACGTAACATAGACATCATCGGCCCTGTGCTGCGTCTAATACAAGAGAACACAGAGCTGAATTTTCTTCTATTGTTGCGCGGCGTTGAAGCCGCAAGGAGATATACGTAGTCATCATGAGCGATTCCATTGAAACCACCCCGCGCAGCACGCCGGTCGCGCTTATCGTCGCCGTTGGAGCCGCGCTTCTTGCCGCCCTGGGCGGCCTTGTCTGGTCCTATAGCCTGAACGGTAAGCTCACCACCACGCAAACCGAGCTTGCCGATGCGAAGCAGAAGAACGTTCAGCTTGCCGCCGATCTTCGCGAGACCAACGCCCGCCTCCGCGTGACCAGCGAAGAGACCGCCCAATCGCTTGGCCTGACACAAAGGCAGATGGATGCTCGCGCGCAGCAGATCATTGCCCGGGAACAGGTTGAGAATAAGCGTCTTGAGGCCGCTCAGCAGCAGACCGCGCAGCAGGTGACTGCCGTGCAGAGCGATGTTTCTACCGTGAAGACCGACGTGGGCGGCGTGAAAACCGATGTCGCCAAGACTCAGACCGATCTCGCCGGCGCCATCACCCAGCTCCAGTCCATGAAGGGCGATCTCAGCGACCACTCCAGCCTCATCGCGCGCAACCACGACGAACTCGAGATTCTGAAGCACAAGGGCGACCGCAACTACTACGAGTTCACTCTCAACAAGGGCGACAAAAAGCCTGTCGGCACCGTCAGCATCGAACTTAAAAAGACTGACTCCAAGAAGGCGCGTTTTACTCTCGTCGTCTATGCCGATGACATGAAGTACGAAAAGAAGGATCGCAACGTTAACGAGCCGCTCCAGTTCTACAGCGGCAAGGATCGCGGCCTGTTTGAGATTGTGGTCAATACGATCAGCTCAAAGAACGAGATCACCGGTTATCTTTCTACGCCCAAGACGAGCCCTGCTCCAGCAGGAATGTAAGAGGATGCGGCAGGTGACAGTTCTGCCGCCTGATTCACTGCACATTCACCCTCATTGGACCCGGCAGAATCAAATCCGGTTGATACTGCAGGCTCACCGTATAGTTAATTCCCTTGTTCGCATTCCACTCCGCTTCTGTCAGCCGGAAGGCTGCCACAACGTCGCCTTCCAGGCTTTGCCCCGGCACAATCGTCATATCTGCGGGCAGGGGCGTGCCATGCAGAGCCGCCAGATCCGGGTTTGCCTGGAACAGCCGCTCGTAGTCGTGCGGAACCGCCGCATAGCTTGTGTGGATTCCATCGTCCAGCGTCACGTTGGTCATGATCTGGCGCACGAAAAGAGGATTCTTGCTCTGATTATGTATCTGAATATGGCTGAAAACCAGTGCCTGGTCGAAGGGTTCCTTCGGCATTGGATTGCCCGCTGCATCCAACCCGCTCGACTCGCGATGCACAAAATGCACCGTAGTGCGCGCTACCTGCCCCGTGGCCGCGGGCATCTCTTTCGTCACCGCTGCATAGACCACCACGGCAATTGAAACCGCAATCGCCGCAATCACTGCGGCCCACACAATATGGCTACTGCCGCGAGTAAAATCCTCGCCGCGCGCCGCATCATCCAGGTCAGGGGAGTTCTGCTGCAAGAGGCTCATGGCGAACTCATGATACGCCTCTTTGCCGAGAGGTGTACCGGCATATTGAGAGAATCAGCTTGTGGGTTTCGCCCGGCAAACCTATCCTCAGCGCCCAGCCTCTGGGTGCACTGCAACCCTGCCGCCGCATAGCGGCCCGGCTTACGCCGCGTTATGCTGCGCTACAGCGGCGTCTCTCAGCCGAATTACCGCGTCGGCCTGAGCGCCTTTTTGACCCTGTACGATGTCGAACTCCACATCGTCGCCTTCTTTCAGGGTCTTGTAGCCGTCCAACTGGATTGCGGAGTAATGCACGAACACATCGGGCCCGTCCTCGCGCCCAATGAATCCATAGCCCTTGGCATTATTGAACCACTTCACTTTCCCTTTATGCTGAGCCACTGGCGGCTGCCTTCCTTGCGTCGTAATAGGAGCTTCGCGAACCAGGGGACAACTTCTATTCCCCGGCGATGTTCCATTTCTACTGACGTTGCAGCCTGTTCAAAGGTTGATGAAAGGTTGCTCCGCGCGGTGCAGCAAGTGGGACGAACTTGCTGCTTTATCCGCTAACACCAAGTATTTACGCAAGATGAACTTTGTCCTCAAGCTACTTTTTCTTCAGTTTTCTGGCATAGAGCAATGTGCCCACAAGTGTCTTGCCGTCCTTGATTTCGCCCTTGGCAATCTTCTTGAGCAGCTCAGACAGCTTGACCAGCCGGAAATCGATCTTCTCGTCCTCCTCCGGATGCGCCTCGCCTGCAATCAGCCCCTCGGCCAGGTAGAGCTTCATCGATTCGCCCAGAAAACCCGGGCTTGCCCAGTACTCAATCAGCAACTTCCACTTCTTTGCGCGATATCCGGTCTCTTCTTCCAGCTCTCTCTGCGCGCCGGTTAGCGGCTCTTCGCCGGGGTCCAGCTTGCCTGCCGGCAGCTCCCAAAGATATTGCCCCGCGGCATGACGATACTGCCGCTCGATCACCACCCACGGATCCTTTTTGCTCCTGGAGGAATCAATGGCCAGAATCACCACGCTCCCGTTATGCCGCACTACCTCGCGCGTGCTCTCGCTGCCCTCCGGCTCCACAATTCGGTCGCGTGTTACGCGGAACAGGGGCCCCTGGTAAGCCACCTCCGAGCTGAGCACCTTTGCTACTTCCACGGGCTTCTTCGCCGTCTTTTTCTTCTGCTCGGTTGCCTTTTTTGCCATAGGGTGATCTGGTTCTCCTTCGCGTGTAATTGCCACAATCACCACGAGTATACCCATGCGCCGCGGATTTTATATTTCTGACTTCGCATGATGGTGGCTCAGCCTGAATTGACTTTATGAAAACTTATTTTCCTGCGCCTGCTTTGGAATTTCCGCAATCTTGCGGTGAAGCCGCTGAGCCGCCTGAGTTTGCTGAAATCCGCCCTATATCTTGTCATTTTTTTGTCGTGTGGTTCCGACAATGGTCTTACTCCCCCATGACAACTGCGCTCTCGCCGACGCCTATGTTCGGGCCGGAGCCAACGCACTTGACGTAGGTTTCCAAGGAGAATTCCGATGCAAGATACCCCAATCAGCCCGGCCAAAAGCAAGCTCAATCGCCGTGCTCTCATCAAAGGCGGCCTGATGGCCGGTGGCGCTGCCGCTCTCGGCACTGACCTTCTCACCAAAGCAACTCCAGCCCTGGCACAAGGCGAATTCAACTCCCATCGTCCGCTTGACCGGGGAGATGTCGCCATCCTGCGGTTCCTTGCCGCTGCCGAGATCATCGAAAGCGATCTTTGGGTGCAGTACAACGAACTCGGCGGTCTTACTTCCGGCGTTCCGGTCGAAGACAACCCCAACCCGCCGACCCTCAATGCCTATCAGACGGCGCTCAGTAACCTCGACACAGACGGCCCGCAATACATTACCAGCAACACCGACGACGAGATAAGCCACGCAACCTTCCTCAATGCCTATCTCGAGTCACGCGGAGCGGAGTCAGTCAACTTTGATGAGTTCCGCACCCTTCAGGGGTCGATGGCCAGCGGTGCACAGAACATCGGACGGCTTACCAATCTTGGCCATCTCAATGTCGACACCAGCTGGTTCACTCGCTACCGGAGCACTCCCAACCCCGACGTGACCCCCGACGCCACGTTTCCGCAAGCTGTCACCATCACCAACCGCCGCGCCATTCCCCTTACCGACGCTGATTTCAACGATCCCAACGGCATCCAGGTCATCGCCAACACCGCGGCCTTCCACTTTGGATTTATCGAAGGAGGCGGTACCAGCCTCTACGCCACGATGGCCCAGAAAGTGAACCATCCTGAAGTCCTGCAAATCGTTCTCGGCATCGGTGGGGATGAGATCGCGCATTTCCTCGAGTGGGTAGACTTTGCCGGCAACGGCGTACAGCAGCCAGTTGCGCCGGTTTCCTTCGGCGGGCTTACCTTCCCCGATTTCTTTGCTACTCACAATCCTCAGATCCAGCCCAGTCTCATCTTCCCAATCCCCGCGCAGTTCATCAGCACCAAACTACCGCTCTGCGCCACCATCCGCCCCATCACGGATAAGTTTGCCGGCGCCCAGGCTGCCGTTGCAGCCTTTACCAACGATGGTCTCTTCACCGGCCAGCCGAAGTCCTTTCTCAACCTCCTCAAGCAAATGGCCGAAGAAGCGGACGCGGCCTTCCGCAACTTCTAACCGCGTAGGGGGCCGGGTTCGTCCCTGGTCCCCTTGCGTGCTCTCTATGCCCGCCTTTCTGCATCCCTCCACCCTTCCATGTCATCCTTATTTCAATCGCGTCTGTTCAAAGGGATCCCAGAAAAGTGTCCGCAGTGTCGACAATCGAGTGTCATCCCATCACCATCGCGCCCGGTGCTTCCCGGCTCTTTGTGGATTTCTGCGCCGCGTCCGATGCAGGCTCCGGTGTTGCTTCGAACCAGGTGCGCCGTTTCTACGCCACCGCACTAGCAGGCAGCTCCTGGCAGCAGGCCCCTGCCCGTCCCGCTCATTGGTCCAGAATTGTTGATCTGCTGGAAGCGCAAAATCCCTCAGCTACTGCTTCCATCGCTGCCCTGCGCGACGGCGCCGGAACAGTCCTCACCGGCCAGCAGGTTGGCCTCTTTGGCGGACCGCTTTTCACCGGCTTCAAGGCAGCCACAGCGCTGGCTCGCGCGCGGCAGGCCACAGCTTCCGGACAGCCTCACTCGGCCATCTTCTGGCTTGCGAGCGAAGATCACGATTTTGCCGAGATTGATCATGTCGTTTTTCCGGGTCGCCATGAACTTAAGAAGCTTGCCTACCGTAGCAAGCCGTCAGCCGCGGTGCCGGTCGGGTCTATTGTTCTGGACGAGACGATTGCGCCGCTCCTGGACGAAGCTGCCGAGCTGATCGGCTGGTCTGAGGCTCTCGAAGCACTTCAGGCTGCCTATCGTCCCGGCCGTACCTTTGCCCAGGCGTTCGCGGATTTTTATTCCAAAGTCTTTGCTGCGCAGGGTCTTCTCGTCTTTGACGCCGCGTCAGCGGAAGTACATCGGCTGGGCGCGCCTGTGCTGCTTGCTGCCATTGAACGTGCCGATGAGCTGCATGCTGCGCTTCTTGATCGAAATCGTGAGCTGACGGAGGCCGGCTATCATGCGCAGGTTGCTGTCGGCTCTGGTTCCAGCCTGCTCTTCCTCATCGATGCGGAAAGTGGAGTGCGTCAGTCCCTCAAGCGTACGCCGCCTACTGCGGTCGAGCCGGACGGGCTCTGGCAGGCCGGCCGCAATCATTACTCCACCTCCGAGCTTGCAGGGATTCTCGCCTCGGAGCCGCATCGAATTTCGCCCTCGGCGCTGCTGCGGCCAGTCTTTCAGGACTTCCTCTTTGGAACCTCACTCACCATTGGCGGACCGGCGGAGATCGCCTATTTTGCGCAATCCGCTGTCCTCTTTGAGCGGATTCTGGGCCGTGCCACGCCTGTGCAGGCGCGGTTTTCCGCCACGCTTATTGAGCCCGCAATTGGGGATCTGCTTCGCCGCCACGACCTTGCTCCGGAGCGCGTGTTTTCGCAGACGGAAGACGGCCTGGCGCAGCTTCTTGCCGCTCGCGCCATGCCTATCGAAGGCAAACGCAAGCTTGCTGCTGCTGGGAATGCTCTTGATGCCGAGCTGACCGAGGTCGAAGAGTGGATGAATCTCGTTGACGAAGGACTAGGCCGCTCAGCCCGTACCGCTGGGAGCAAAATGCGCTACCAGATGAATCGCCTGCGACGTCTGGCCGCCAACTTCCAGCTTGAAAAAGAGGCCGCGCTTGGCCGCCACGCGCAGTCCATGGTGCAAGCGCTCTTTCCCAATGGCGCGCCGCAGGAGCGCGTCCACGGAGCGGCATACTATTTTGCGCGTCATGGCTTTGAGCTGGCTGAAGAGATGGTGACGCATGCCGCCAGCGACTGTCCTGGGCACACTGTCGTCTGGCTCTGACTGATGCGGGAGGCGTTTTTGAGTTTCAGCTTGTGCGCTGGTTCAGATCTGCTGATTCGGCACTTAGTTAGGGCGTTCCAGGGCAGTCTCTTAACTCACATTCTTATCAAGTCAGCTGCGAGTCACGAGCTGAGTTATCACCTCACGAAGCGGCGTAGCGCCATCCACATGCTCTGCTCCTGGTACGCCAAAGTGAATCCAGCCGGAGTTGAATCCATCGACCATCTCAACCCGAGGCGCTGTTCGCCCCTGCGGCATCCCCTGCGAAACCCATAGCGTCTCCCATTCCTCCCTCGGAACGGCGATCGCCTCAACGGGGTGTCCAACGGCATCTGCGAAAGCATCTGCTATGTCGAGGGGACTATAGCCCTCTGGGCCCGCAACTTCGATATGGCGGATTCCGGTCCAGCTCTGGGTGAGCGTTTCTGCACCTGCCTTGCCGATGTCCGCCGTGGCAACCAGAGGAAACTTCCGGTCAAGAGGATGGAGCTGAAACAGGATCTTGCCTTCATTCCGCGCGCTCGCTACGTCGCCGGCCGAGTTCTCAAAGAACCAGGCGGCGCGCAGGAAGGCATGAGAGAACGGAAGATCGCTGAATGTCTCTTCGAGAAGATGCGAGCTTGTGATCAAACCCAATCCGCTGGCCTGTTCCGCTCCTATGGATGACAGGTAGACCGCCTTCGACGGCAGAGCTCTTGAGAGTGCATCATGCAGAACCTTCAAAGCTGCCCTGGTCTCAGCGAAGTCCGGTGACGGCGCGAAGTTTGGAGGGACCATGACGAAGGCGCCAGCGACACCGGTGAACGCTGCCGTGAGCGCGTCTACGTCGTCGTAGTCGGCTTTGAAAAGCTCCACACCTTGCTTTTGCCACTCTCCCGCTTTCTCGGGATTCCTTACGATTCCTCGAACCTTCTCGCCATTTGCAAGAAGCGTGCGGGCAACGGCACCGCCTACATTTCCTGTGATTCCCATGACTGCGTACATGTTGATGCCTCCTGGTTTGTATTTTGGTTATGGGTGACATCCGCCAACCGAAGCGGCGTCTATCACCAAGAGATTCGTATCAAGCTTGCTAATCGGGCAGAGCAATGCCGCTTAGGCGCTCGCAAATCGCGAGGAGCCGATCTTGCCTGGCAACGTCGTGGGCAGCTGGAAGAGCGCTCTTCTTCCTCAGGTGATAAAAATACTCTCCGGTGACGAATGCCTCAGGTTGATCGCTTGCGGCAAGCCAAACCTGGGTGCGATGTGCCTCATTCAGATCATCCGTTGCATTAGCGCCACCCATCTTCGTCGGGACCCAGCCTGGCTCCAGTGCATTCGAGAGAACAGCCGGCCAACGCCGTGCGATACCGAAGGCGAGGAGGACGTCATGCAGCTTCGTGTCGGAGTAGGCTTGTTCTCCGTCCCATGCGCGGGCCTTCCATGTCAGGTCCTCAAGGGTGGGATCGCCGTTCTGGTGAAGCATGGAGCTGAGATAGACCAGTCGCTTCGGCTTCGCGATCAGGGCCGTCAGAATGTAGGGAGCCATGGTGTTGACCGCGAAGACTTGCGAGAGACCATCTTCCGTCTCGATTCGCTTTGGCTCCTTGTAGCCGACGGCAGCATTGTGGATGACGGCGTCGAACGCGCCGAGCGCATTGACCTGTTCTGCGACCTGTCTGGTCTGGGTAATTGTGCCGAGATCGCCGATAACGACTGCCTCCGCCTCCGGGACGTTCTTCTTTGTCTCATCGGCGCGGGTCTGGCTTCGGGCGTGCAGGACGACCCTGTGACCCTGCTCAATCAGCAGCTCAGCTGCCATCCTGCCGAGACCATCAGCAGATCCAGTGATGAATATGCGTGCCATGCTCCTTGCCTTTCCCTCTCAGTGCTTCCAAGTATCTGACTCACGGGGATTGATTCGGAACTAATATTCGCGGCATTTCACTTATAACCGATTAGCATAAATGCATGAGCTTCGATGACCGTCTTCTGAATGGTGTGAGCGCCCTTGCAGCCGTGGTGAGATCGGGAGGCTTCGCGGCTGCGGCGAGATCCTTGAACGTCTCCCAGCCGGGTATCAGCCGTGCGGTAGCTCGGCTCGAGGCGCAGGTTGGAATCCGGTTGCTGGAGCGCACGACGCGTTCTGTCTCTCTCACGGACGAAGGCCGGCGATTTTACGAGACCATTGGCCCGATTGTGTTGGCGCTCGAAGACGCGACCGCCGCTCTGACCGAAGGTAAAGTGACCGTCAGAGGGAGGCTCCGTGTGAACATGGACCCTTACTTCTCACAGCTCATTCTCGGACCGCAACTCAGTGGATTTCTCAAAGCATATCCGGAGCTTAAGGTAGACCTGATCACGCGGGAGGGCCTCGGAGATCTGATCTCAGATGGATACGATCTGGCAATTCGCTTCGGCGAGCCGCCCCCATCCACTCTTGTTGCCCGTAGATTGCTGGACACGAGAGTTCTTACAGTAGCCTCGCCTGGCTACCTGAAGAAACACGGCCACCCTGCCGATCCACAACAACTGGAGGCGGAACGACATCGGATGATCGATTTTCGAGACCCGGAGACAGGCCGCCCCTTCGAGTGGGCATTCCGTAAGGGTCGAAGGGAGATCAAGGTTGAGACGCAAGGTCAGCTCACGTTGAGTGATGTTGCAACGATGCACGCGGTGTGCCTGGCAGGATATGGGATTGCCCAAGTTCTTGAACTTGGCGTTGACGCCCATCTATCGAGTGGTCGATTGGTGGCCCTCTTTTCAGATTGGGAGGAGGAGCGCTTTCCGCTATATGCCTACTATCCGTCGCGCCAATACCTTGCACCGAAGACGCGTGCATTTCTTGAATTTCTATCTGCGACGGTGCAGGCGTCGCCTTCGCGCAAAACAATTCCGGGCTGAATCGGGTAGTGGGTCAGTTTGAGGGGGGGACTAAGGCCCATTCTTTTTCGACGTCGATCCGGCACAGCTAAAGCCGTGCCCTGACACACAAAAATTCAAATTGACCCACTACCCTGAATCGAAGCCAGACTCCCAATCTGCTGGTGATTGCCGCTGCGTCGTCTTCTTCATGGAATACAGTCTCTCTCCCGGAAGATCTGCTTATCCCATTTATCGGCAGAATCCGGCGGCGGTCGTTTGCGTCGAACATACCTTGACCTTCTACACGTTGTCATGTATATGTAGAAGCCAAAGGTATGAAGAAGACTGAAGACAAGTTCGACCTCCCGCAGGGCACGCTCGATCTCCTCATCATGAGGGTGGTTGCGCTGGGCCCGATTCATGGCTACGCCATTGCGCAGCGAATTCAGCAGATGTCGCGCGAGGCGCTGCAGGTACAGCAGGGCTCGCTGTATCCGGCGCTCCACCGACTGGAGTACAAGAAGCTTCTGAGCTCTAAGTGGAAGCCTTCTGACACGGGCCGCGAAGCCAAGTTCTATGAGTTGACGGTCAGGGGTCGCGCGCAACTGAAGACCGAGACCGAAAACTGGACGCGGCTCACCGATGTGGTGGGCCTTGTGCTGAAGGGAACCGTGGAGGGGATCGGATGAGCTGGCTAGGGAGATTTTTTGCGCACGAACGACTGGAGACGGAACTGGATAAGGAAGTGCGTTTCCACTTTGAATCGCAGGTTGCCGATAAGGTTCGTGTCGGCGTTTCCGAGAATGAGGCGCGCCGTCTCACGCGCCTCGAGTTTGGCGGCATGGAGCAGGTGAAGGAAGACTGCCGGGAGAAGCGCGGAACCATGTGGCTGGAAACGATTGGGCGTGACGTGCGCTACGCGCTGCGCAGGCTGCGCGGGGCTCCCGTGTTTTCCTGCATGGTTGTGCTGACGCTTGCGCTTGGCCTTGGCGCGAATACGGCTATTTTCACGCTGGTGCATGCAATTCTGCTGCGTTCCTTGCCGGTTACAGACCCGTCGCGGCTTTACCGCATTGGCGACCAGATGCATTGCTGCTATTTTGGCTCGTTTGAGAGTAATGACGGTGATTTTGATCTTTTTTCTTACGATCTTTTTCGCCAGTTTCAGCAAGCGTCGCCGGAGTTTGAGCAATTAGCTGCGGTGCAGGCTGGTGGCGGAAGTTACACCGTGCGATGGGGTGATTCTCCCGCGAAGTCCCTGCGCACGGAATATGTTTCCGGCAATTACTTCACGACGTTCGGGGTGAATACCTTTGCCGGGCGTCCGCTCTCGCCGGGCGACGACACCAAGGGAGCGGCTCCCGTGGTTGTACTGAGCTATTCCGCGTGGCAACGAGAGTTTGATGGTAATCCAAATGTGATCGGCGCAACTCTGCACCTGGATCAACATGCCTTTGTAGTGGTGGGCGTTGCGCCGCCCGGATTCTATGGCGATCGCGTTGCGCCGTTCCCACCTGACATGTGGATGCCGCTGGCGAGCGAGCCGGTGATGGAAGGGGCCAATTCATCCTTACTGCAACCCGATACTGCATGGCTTTATGCCATAGGCCGAATGCGGCCGGACGTGAATTTGGGCGTGCTGCAGACGAAGCTTTCTGGTGTGCTTCGGCAATGGATGGGCACGCTTTCGACGTTCACTGCTCGTGGGGGAGCGGCAGAGATTCCCAGGCAACATGTGGTGCTATCGCCGGCGGGCGGTGGAATCCAGAAGGTTCAACAGCAGACGGGGACCGGACTTCGCATACTTCTGTTTTTGTCGAGCGTGGTGCTGCTGATTGCGTGCGCCAATATTGCGAATCTTCTGCTGGCTCGGAGTATGGCTCAGCGGGCTGAAATTGCGGTGCGAATCGGGTTAGGCGCGACGCGCGGACGAATCATTCAGCAGATTCTTATGGAGAGTCTGATCCTGAGCGTGATTGGTGGAGTTGTGGGCCTGGGTGTTGCTTACTTCGGATCGCGAGCGATTCTGGCGTTGGCATTTCCGCTCTCGCGCAATATGCCGGTTTCAGCCGATCCGTCATGGGTCGTACTGGCATTTGCCTTTGGGACGTCAATTCTTACCGGGCTGTTATTTGCGGGCGTACCGGCATGGGTGTCATCGGGTACGCAGCCCGCAGACGCCGCGCGCGGCATGAACCGATCGACGCGGGATCATGCTTCTATTCCACAACGGTTACTGCTGGTCTTTCAGGTTGCGTTGTCGATGGTTCTGATCGTGTGCGCCTTTCTTGCGACTCGATCGCTCTACAACCTGGAGCATCAGCGGACAGGGATTGAGACGGCGAATCGATATACGGTGCAGATCGATCTGAATGGGCCTGGTTACACCAGTGATCGGCTGAATGGAATTTATCGCGAGATCGAGGACCACTTTTCGGCGCTGCCGGGAATGACCGCTGTGAGTTTTGCGCGTTATCTTCCGCTTGAGAACAACATATGGGGATCGTGCGTCCTTCTGCAGGGACATCCGGCCCCCGGCCCGAAGGACGATTGCTTTTCCAACTGGAATCGAGTGAGCACGAATTTTCTCCAGTCGATTGGGGTGCCCGTTCTTCGCGGGCGAGGATTTTCACAGGACGATGAAACCAGTGCGGTACCGGTTGTGATCGTGAACCAGGCCTTTGTGAAACATTTCTTTGCCGGCAAGGATGCGTTGGGACAGCGATTCGGCGTCAATGATCTTGAATTTTCCAGCGCATTCCAGATTGTAGGGGTCTTTGCCGATTTCAAGTTGGAGGATGCGCACGGTGATGTTCGGCCGCTCTTTTTGCGTCCACGTGGCCAGCAGTATATGGGCTATAACGCCCCGGATCAGCAGGCCGCTGAGGTGAGCTCTCTGTACCTGACCCGGATGGTTTTACAGTTCGACCGCCCGCAGCAGGATGTGGAACAACTGGTCCGGTCCACAATTGCGAAGGTCGATCCGAATATCCCGGTGGTTCGCGTGTTGAGCTATCCGGCGATGGTTGCAAACAACTTTAACCAGGACAGGCTGCTGGCCCGGCTTACGGAGGCGTTTGGGATCCTGGCTTTGCTTCTGGCTTCCGTGGGCCTTTATGGAGTGATTTCGTATTCCGCAGTGCGGCGCACGAGCGAGATTGGTATTCGCATGGCATTGGGAGCTTCGCGCTCGATGATCGTCTCCCTGATGCTGCGCAGCGCGTTTGTGCAGTTTTTTGCGGGACTGGTGATTGGAGTTCCGGCTGCGTTATTTGCTTCGCGCATGATGCAGCATCTGCTGTATGAAATCAGCAGCGACGATCCCTGGGCATTTGTTGGCTCGGTTGCGGTGCTTGGGGTTTGCGCGGCTGTGGCGGCGCTGATTCCGGCTATGCGTGCTGCCTCGGTGGACCCGATACGGGCGTTACGAACGGAGTGATGGAATTCTGTTGCGAGCGGGTCAGGGGTTCTTGATGTTTTTGCGGAGTTGTTGAATGACGGCGTGGACGGCGGTGGGCCACGGGGTGTCGGGCTGGCCGAAGTAACTTTCTGACCAGATGAGCTGACTGGGGTCAGGCGAAGATGACTTGTAGTAGATGTTGATGGTGGCTAGCTTGCGGTCAGAGGGACCGAAGTAGACGCCGTTGGGATCCGGGCGGACGAGAATGAAGGTGAGGTCCGCGGAGTCGGGCTGCACGATCTTGCCGAGTGAGGCTGCGAGCTGCTGGAGCTGCTTCGATGAGCCTCCGTCAAGGCGAGGGACCTGGATTGATATTGTTTTGGCGGTTCGAAGGAGTTGTTCAAAGCTGTGGCGGTCGCAGTCGTAGGTATTTCCGTGCTCTGTGCAGGGATGGACTTCGACTTGAGTCTGGGCTGCTGAGTATTGCTGCGTTATGCCGTACAAAACTACAGTCAACGTGAAGACGAAGATCCTTTTCATGGTTGCGGCCCCCGGACTGGCGTGATTTTACTTACGGCGTCAATCCATATCAAAAGACGTGCTTCGCTGTCCAAAGGCCGCGATGAGGTCAAAAGGGGTTAAGGCTGATGCCGGAACGCTACCGAATCAGGTCTTATCGGATCAGGTCTTACCGAATCAGGTCTTCGAGGGCTGTGCTTAGGTCTGTTTTCTCGTCGCGGTATTTGACGATGACCGGGGCATAGAGGCTGAGGCCCCACTCCGCGCCTTTGCCGCGGGTGACGGCGCGGGAGCCTGGGACGACGACGGCGTTGGGCGGGATGATGAGCGGAAGTTCTTCCGTGGCGCGGATCACGGTGTCGTTGACGAGGTCGAAGACGGGAGTGCCGCGGGTGAGGATGGTGCCTGCGGCGAGGACGGCTCCGGTACGGACGATGGCGCCTTCATAGACGCCGCAGTTGCCGCCCACGAGCACGTTGTCTTCAATGATGACGGGGCTGGCGTTGATGGGTTCGAGCACGCCGCCGATCTGCGCTGCCGCGCTGAGATGGACATTTTTGCCGATCTGGGCGCAGGAGCCGACGAGAGCGTGGGAGTCGACGAGAGAGGCTTCATCGACGTAAGCGCCGGCATTGATATACATGGGCGGAATGCAGATGACTCCTTCCGCAAGGTAGGCTCCGGCGCGGATGGACGAGCCGCCGAGGACGATGCGGACCTTGTCCGCTTCTGTGAAATTGCGGAGCGGATAGGTGTCCTTATCGACGAAGGACATGACGCCTGCCGATGAACCGATCATTTTGCCAATGCGAAAGCCGAGGAGAATGCCTTGTTTGACCCAGACGTTGACGCGCCAGCCTGTGGGCGATGTCGGATCAGGGGAGGCGGCGCGGATTCCACCGCGTTCGAGAGCGGAGCGGAAGCGGGAGAAAGCATCGCGGGCGGAGGGATCGTTTGCGGCGGAAGCGCCGGCGGCAAAGTGGCGCTGGATCTCTTCTTCTAAGATTTCTGGGGTCGTCATACCGGCTTCAGTTTATCAACCTGGATCAAGCGGTGGTGGGACCAGGAGGGAGGCTGAGATGCGGGACGTGGGAAGAGGTTAACCCATCCTTCCCGGTAAAGACACGAGAAGGATGGAGCGCACAGAGGATGTGCGGATGGAGAGAGACTTACGCGGCCACGGTGGCGCGAAGCTTCGGGCGCGCCGTCATTTCAGCAGTGGCGGGCTGGAGCTTGTAAGCGTTCTCACCGGTGGGAATCATGGCCAGACGAACTGCGGCCCGGTGACGGCTTTCGTGCATGGTTTTGGAATCCAGCCAGGCACCGAGCCGGGGATCGTTGATCTCCGGCTGGCCCTGCCAGAAGTCAGGGTTTAGTTTGCACTCAATCTTGAGATGACCCAGATTGAATTCGATGGCCGAGAGATTGCGGGGAAAGTAGAGGCGGACATTTTCAGCGCCTACGTACAATCTGCAACGGCCGAGACCTTTACTTTGAGCTTCGACGATCATGGCAAAACCTGCCTTCAACGATTCTTGGGGGTTCATGAGCTATCGGCAGAAACTTGTGGGCCTGTAGTAGGAATCTTCAAATGCCGTGATTTGAAACACCGGAAGTCCGGTATTTGAGAGCCTCTATAGGCGACTTGTTATTCATGCGTGCCGTTCTAAATAGATGCGGGCTGACGAAGTGAGGTTGCCGCATTTGGGGTGCAAATTCATTCTTGCTTGCAAGCGAGCGTCGATGGCCTTGTCTATTGGATTAGACGCGGGAGAAGACGGCAAGGTTCGCGTTGCGGTGTGGAGGATGTGGAGTTTTAACGCGCGGGAAGCAAGAGATATTCCTAATAGGGCAGGGGGGTGGGCTGCTTGATGAGGATACCTTCAAGCGAGGTTTCGGCAAGGATGCGGGCGATGGTTTGAGAGGCCGTGCCGTTGCCGTAGGGGTTTTCCATGCCGCGCAGGGCAGCGCGGAAGTCCGGAGAGAGCGCGCGGCGGAGGGCGTCGAGGATGAGGGCGGCGTCGGCTGGGGTGTCGATGGTGTTTCGAGCGCGCTCGCGGCCCTGCTGGCGCATGCCGACGTTGACGACGGGCAGGGCGAAGGATGCGGCCTCCATGATGCCGCTGGAGGAGTTGCCGATCATGGCGTCGACCTGGCCGAGCAGGCTCCAGTAGGTGATGGGGTCGAGATTGACGAAGAGGTGAGTACCAGGACGGGTTTGGGCGAGGGCGCGGGTGCGTTCCATGAGGGCGAGGCTGCCGGCGTCGGAGTTGGGGTAGACGAAGATGAGCTGGCCCTGGTGCGCGGCGAGTGCGGCGAAGAAGGCGTCGGCTTCGGTGTTGGTGTCGGCGAGGATGGTGACGGGGTGCCAGGCGGCGAGGATGGTTGGAGGGGTGAGGGAGATGCCGAGTTTGGCTTCGAGGGCGGAGCGATCGAGGAGTTTGGAGCGGCGGAGGTGATCGAGCGATGGGGCTCCGGCGTGATGGACGCGCCAAGGTTCTTCGCCCATGGCGATGACGCGCCGGCGGGCGGTTTCCGTAGATGTGAAGTGGATGTGGGAGAGCTTGGTGAGGGCGTTGCGGACAGCGTCGTCAATGGCTCCCTGGGAGATTTCTCCGCCTTCAATATGGGCGATGGGGATACGAAGGGCGAGCGCGGTGGAGGCGGGCGCGAGCATCTCGTAGCGGTCGGCGATGAGGAGGAGGATGTCAGGGCGCCAAGCGGTGAATGCGTCGGCGAGGCCGAGGATGGCGAGGCCGATGGTTTTGGCCATTCCTGTGTCCGTGTCAGAGCTGAGGAGGCATTCGATGCGGGACTGGATGGGAAAGCCGTCGCGCTCGATTTCGCGGATGGTGTTGCCGAAGGCGGGGGAGAGATGCGCTCCGAGGGTAAAGAGGCCGAGTTCGACATCGGGGCGGGCGGCTAGCTCGCGGAGGGGCCAGTAGAGATGGCTGTAGTCGGCGCGGGAGGTGGTGACTACGCCGATGCGGCGAGGACGGGGATTCATCTTCGGCAGTATAGCGTTACGGTTGCGAGGGAGGGGCATCGTTGGGGCAGGCGATTGGCTGGTACCACTGGAGGCGGAGTGTGCCGGGATGAAGCCTGAAGCAGATGGGATCGCCGGGGGCGTATGAATCAAAGTCAGGGCCCGAAACTTGCATATCGTAGATGTCGGTAATTGGGCCCCATGGGGAAATCAGCAGGTGATAGGTGTCGGATTTTCCATGGCTGACGTACTTGTTGTAGACGGCGGTCTGAAATGGTGTGCCGGCGGAGTCATCGAAGACGACATTCGCAACAAAGGTGAGTCCATAACTGAAACTAAGCGCGCAGAGTAGGAGCGGGAAAGCCAGCCTGGAGCGGGAAAGGCTTTTGCGGACAGTGACGAAGTACACGATGAGATAGACAGCAGCAATGAGAGTGGCGACGAGAAAAGAACCTTCGATAAAGACAAATTTCGCGCCTTGTACGAACAGGTTGATGCACAGTCCTGCTGAAGAGACGAACAAGGGCACTGCGAGTTCTATTCGGGGATCGCTGTCTCTTCTGAACGCGGTGAAGAGAAGAGGAGAGCGCTGGGCGAAAAAGAATGCGGCGGCCGGCCCTGCTATGAGGATGACGGCTCCGAGGCCTCTGTAAGGGGGATGGCTGAGATTCAGAGTGAGGGCGGCGATTGCCAGGATGGCTGAGAGAGCGATGTTCCAGAGCTGAGCGATTGAAAGAGCTGCGAGCCTTTGTTCTGGTGTTGCGCCTAGTTCTGCTTCATTTGCAATGGCTTCGATCATGGAATCGCGGTCGGTCAAGTCAAGGTCGGCGAGTTGGCCGAACCATCCCTCGGAGTAATCGTCTGATTCGAAGGATTCACGGATGGCGATGTTACTGCGTCCGTTCTTGAGCTGCAACTCCATATACGAACTTCTGCGCGTGGAGACGGTTCTAAAGCCTTCGATTTCGCTGAGGTCGACGGATCTCTCGAGGAATGGACCGCGTACGGTGAGGCGTGTGGCTTCAAGTATGAAGCGGGAACGGACGGCATAAGCGATGAGGTATGGTCCATAGCCAATGAAAAATGCCGAGAGCATTGTGACGAGAAAGTTTGCGGAAGATTCTGAGGTATTCCATGTGAGGAAGACGCCGAGGCAGGGAAGGGCGACTCCGGCTACAAGGGAAAATCCTTTATCTCTGCTTGTGAGTCGATACTCGTGACGCGACGCGTCGACCTGGAAGGGCATCTTTGCTGGATTCTCCGGGAACATGTCTTTGTATCACATGGGCGGTGACTGGCTATTGGATCGAGGTGCAGTGAGGTGTTGCTCGCATACACTGGTAGGGTTTTCACGTGAGGGATTTGAGAGCGGTGAGAGTGCGGAAGAGCGCGGTTTGGGTGCTGGTTGCAGCGGTGCTGGCTGCATCGGTTATGGCGCAGGGTGGGGCGCGCGAGGAGGCTGTGCGGCTGAACAATCGCGGCGTGGCGCTGATGAGCCAGCAGGCGACGGCGAAGGCTGCGGCGAGTTTTGAGGCGGCGCGCAAGGCGGACCGGAAGCTGGCGCGGGCGGCGATCAACGATGGCATTGCGCTGATGACCCTGCAGAAGCTGGATGAGGCAAAGGTGGCTCTGCAGCAGGCAGTTGAAATCGACCCGAAGAGCGCGGCGGCGTGGTACAACCTGGGGCTGGCGCAACATGCCGGCAACGAGATGGAAGATGCGCTGAAGAGCTTTCTGGAGGCAACGAAGCTTGATCCGAAGGATGCGGACTCGTTCTACTTTGCGGGCGCGTGTTACCAGGAGCTGAAGCGGTATGACGAAGCGATTGCGGTTCTGAAGAAGGCGCTCGATATCGATCCGATGCATGCTTCGGCGGAGTTTGGGTTGGCGCGGGCGCTGCAGCGGGAGGGAAAGACAGATGAGGCTAAGGAGCACTTCAAGCGCTTTCAGCACCTGACGAACGCGAAGATTTCGGCAGCTATTGGGCTGGCGTATGGAGAGCAAGGACGGCTTTCGCTGGTGATGCCGGTGGAACAAGGCGCGGCGAAGGCTGGCGCGATGATTCCTGTGAAGCTGATGGCTGAGACGATGGGGACGAGTAAGGCCGCGACGGGAGGCGCCTGCATGATGGACGTGACTGGCGCGGGACAGATGGACCTGGTGCTGATGCAGGCGGGGGCGCAGGCGATTGCGGTGCTGCATAAGGGAGCAGATGGGGCGTGGCAGCCGATGGATGCGGAGACTGCGGGGTTGAAGGCTGCGGGGCATGCTGTGGCTTGTGCGGTGGGTGACTACGACGGCGATGGGTTGAACGACCTGGCGGTGGCGCTGGAGGATGGCGTGCTGCTGTTTCGGAATCTGGGTGGCGGGAAGTTTCAGAATGTGACGGCGGAGGCTGGGTTGGCGGCGAAGAACCGGCCTACGGGGATCACGTTTGCGGATTATGACCATGATGGGGATTTGGATTTGTTGCTGACGGGGGCTCCGCTGGCTGCGGGCGGCGCTCCGAATGTGCTGTGGAGGAATAACGGGAACAAGACTTTTACGGAATGGACGGAGCAGGCTGGATTGGGTGGAAGTGGAAAGACTGCGGCGGCGATTCTGACGGATTTTAATAACGACCGGGCGGTGGATCTGGCGGTTACTGGCGATGGGGCTTCGCCGGTGATTTATGTGAATCCGCGTGAGGGGAAGTATCCGGCACAGGCGCTGTTTGACGCGAAGCTGCCGGCGAGTGAGGGGGTTGCTGTCTTTGACTTCAACAAGGATGGCTGGATGGATATTGCGGTGACGCATGACGGCGCGCCGGGTGTGACGCTTTGGCGGAATGTGGAGGGGAAGCGATTCGAGCGTGTGGAGCTTCCGCTGAAGGGTGCGGTGCGCGGATGGGGAGTGACACCGATTGATATTGACAACGATGGTTGGATTGATCTGACAGTGATTGTGGAGACGGAGTTGGGACACGAGCTCCGAGTATTTCGCAATCAAGGAGATGGAAGCTTTGCGGATGTGACCGATGGGCTGGGTCTCGACAAGATGATGAAGGCCCCGCGCGGATTGATTGCAGTGGATGTGGGAGATGGAGCACCGGGCCTGATTGTGACGCAAGAGAATGCTCCGCCGGTGCTGCTTAGGAATGTTGGCGCGAACAAGAATCATTTTGCGCGGATTGATTTGACGGGGCTGGCGGATAACAAGACGGCGCTGGGTGCGAAGGTAGAAGTCTTTGCGGACGGCCAATGGCAGAAGTTTGAGGTTGCGGGGGCGAGTGGGTATGCGACGCAGGGACCAGCGCAGGTGCTGGTGGGGTTGGGGCGGGCTGAGGGGATTGATCTGCTGCGGATTCTTTGGCCGACGGGCGTGCTGCAGGATGAGATTGATTTGCCTCATAAGCAGGTGATTGCGCTGAAGGAAGCGGATCGGCGGGGGAGCTCGTGTCCGGTGCTGTTTGCGTGGGATGGGCACAAGTACCGGCTGGTGACGGATGCGATTGGCGCGGCGGTGGTGGGGCACTGGTTTACGCCGTCGCGGAGGAATACGCCAAATCCGGGTGAGTGGATCAAGATAGATGGCGGGCGGCTGGAGCCAGTGGATGGAAGACTGAGCCTGCGGTTTATTGAGCCGATGGAAGAGGTGAATTACGTCGATCAGTTGCGGCTGGTGGCGGTGGATCATCCGGAGAAGGTGGAAGTGAATCCGGATGAGAAGTTTCTGGATGATCCGCCGTTTGCTTCGGGGCGCGTGGTGGCTTCGGCGGGTGCGCGTTTGCCGGTGGGAGCGTGGGATGGCGAGGGGCGCGAGGCAATGGATGCGTTGAAGAGCAGCGATCATCGCTTTGCGAGTGGGTTTACTGCGACGCCGTATGACGGGTTTGCGAATTTACACTCGTTGACGCTCGATTTGGGTTCGCTGGATGCGAAGTCCCCGCTGCGGTTGCTGATGACTGGATACGTGAACTACTTCAGCGCGACTTCGCTGTATGCCGCATGGCAGGCTAGGATTAAACCGATTGCGCCGTATGTGGAAGCCGAGATGCCGGATGGCGAGTGGCGGCGTGTGACGGATGAGGTGGGATTTCCGGCGGGGCTGGAGCGCACGATTGTGGTGGATCTGACGGGGAAGATTCCGGCGGGGGTACGGCGAATCCGGTTGATGACGAACCTGGAGATTTACTGGGACCAGGTGTTGGTGGATCAGAGCAGTGGTGCGGAGGCGCGGACGCACGATGTACCGCTGGCGCAGGCGACGCTGCATTTTCGGGGGTATCCGAAACAGATTGAGGGAGCTAGTTCTGGCGATCTGGATTATGACTACAATCGCGTGAGTTTGACGGGGCCGTTCCAGCGTCAGCGCGGGAACTATACGCGGATGGGCGATGTGACGGAGCTGGTGAAGGGCGTGGACGACCGCTACGTGATCTTTGGCAGCGGTGAGGAGATTGCGGCGGAGTTTGATGCGGCGAAGCTGCCTGCGCTGCCTGCGCATTGGAAGCGGGATTACTTCTTCTACGCGAATGGTTTTGTGAAGGACATGGACTGGTGGGATGCCGCGCCGTTTACAGTGGCTCCGCTGCCGTTTCATGGGATGAGCGCGTATCCGTATGGCGAGCGGGAGCAATTTCCGGATGATGCGGGTGCGTTGAAGTATCAGCTTGACTGGAATACGCGGTTTGATTCGGGTGAGCCGGTGCGATCGTATCGGTTTGATTACCACGAGATGCCTTCGACGCCGAGGGAGGATGGGGCGACTGGAACTGGCGCGGTGAAGCCGTGAGTGAAATTACGTTGCTGTCTGCGACGCGCCAACTGGAGATGCTGCGGTCGGGTGTGATCAGCGTGACGGAACTGGCCGAGGCGCATATTGCGCGGATTGAGCGGCTGAATCCGAAGCTGAATGCCTTTGCGGATTTTGATGCGGAGCGGGTGCGGGTGCAGGCCCGGGTGCTGGAGGATTCATCCGGACCTGGTTTTGGGCCGCATGATCCGCTGCATGGATTACCGGTGACGGTGAAATCGTCAATTGCAACGGCTGGGTTTCGCTGCGAGATTGGGAGTTTGCTGAATAAGGGCGAGACTTCGCGTGAGGATGCGGAAGTTGTGGCGAGGTTGCGCGGGGCTGGGGCGCTGATTCTGGGCACGACGAATTGCCCGGAGTTCCTGATGGCGTATGAGACTGAGAATCTGCTGCATGGGCGGACGTGCAATCCGTGGGATCTGGAGCGGACTCCGGGAGGGTCGAGCGGCGGGGAGTCAGCGGCGATTGCGGCAGGGCTTTCAGCGGCTGGTCTGGGAAGCGACAGCGGTGGGTCGGTGCGTGTGCCGGCGCATTTTACCGGCATCTGCGCGCTGAAGCCGACGCCGGGACGCGTACCGGGGCGAGGACATCTGCCGCCATGCGTGGGGCCGTTCTCTACGCTAGGTGCGATTGGTCCGATGGCGCGCACGATGGAAGATGTGGAGCTGCTGTTTCGTGTGTTGAGCGGGCAGGATGTGAGCGATCCGGTGAGTCCGCCCGTGGCTTTGCGTTCGCCTTCGTTGGATGAGCTTCGTGAGAGCACAATCGGATTTTTTGAAGACGATGGCGTTGTGCCGGTGACAGCCGAGACGCGTGGGGCGGTGCAGGCCGCGGCCCAGGCGCTGCGGGCTGCGGGTTTTCGCGTGGAGCCGTTCCGGCCACATACTCTGGAGCGGTTGCGGAAGCTATGGAACATCTTTTTTGTGCAGTGCGGGGCGATGTTTTATGAGCCTGCAATTCGCGGGAAGCGCGAGCGACTGAGCCCGATCTTTACGGAGTTTCGCGGTATTGCTGAGGCTGCGGGGCCACTGACAGCTGCTGAACTGCTGAATGCGTGGGCGGAGCTGGATCTGTTGCGTGCAAAGACGCTCGATGCGATGCGGGACTATCCGGTGCTGCTGTGCCCGGTGGCGAGCGTGCCTGCGTGGAAGCACGGAGAGCGCGAGTGGAGCGTGGAAGGCAAGGCCGTGGCGTATCTGGATGCGGTGCGCTACACGCAATGGTTCAATGCGCTGGCGTGTCCGGCGGCGGTGGTTCCTGTGGGACGGTCGCCCGAGGGATTGCCGATTGACGTTCAGATTGCGGCGCGGCCTTTCGAGGACGAGATTGTGTTGGGCATTGCGAAGATTGTGGATCGTGAATTTGGATACCGTCCGCCTCCGCTTGTTTAGCATGGGCACAAAGTAAGAAGGGCAACCCTTGCGGGTTGCCCTTCTATTGTTGGCTGCCTGTTGACTACGGCAGGTAGTAGCGGAAGGAGGTCCAGAACATGTTCTCGATGCCCTTTGGAGCATAACCGGACAGGTTGGCCCAGATTACGCGGCTTGAGTAGCTGTACTGGATTCCCTGGCGCAGACGGCCATGGGGGCCCTTGTAGAAGTCATACCAGTAGCCGAGGGTGCCTTCCTGAACGCCGCGATTGACGCCGCTGCAGGAGCTGCCGCTGGAGGGAATGACGGGAGAGGTGGGTGTCATGTTCTCAGTGCCGCAACCGGAGTTGCTTTCACCGATACCGTAACCGCCCGCTTTACCGGCCGAGTTCTCATAGAGCCACTTGCCGATGTAGTCGGCGCCGTAGTCGGCGTAGATTTCCAGTCGCGGAGTGGCATGAAATTCAAGCGTGCCGAGGGCCGAAAGGCTCTCGAGGGGCTTGAAGCGGCCGTCGGGTCCGACGGTGACATCCGCAATGGTGGAAGCACCATAGCGACCTGTGCCATGGCCGTAGAGAGCCTTCACACCAACGTCGAGCATGTGCGTAACCGGCAGGCGTGCGCTGCCACCGATGCCGCCACCCCACTGGGTATCGTTCCAGGGAGTGCTGTTGGCACCTTCGTAGATACGATCGCGGAAGGCGCGAGTGATGCCGATGATCTCATAGTGGCCGTAACCCGGATCGAAGGCCAGCTTGGCGATGAAATCGGGAACGGGGTTGATCGCGTAGGTGGTGAGGTAGCCCGGGATGCAGGTGATGCTGACCGGGGTGGTGGTGCTGGTGGAGGTGCAGGTGGAACCGTTGACGCCGCCGTTATAGAGACCTGCGCCTGAACCGGGATTGCCCCAGATATAGCTGACGCCCGGGTTAAGCGAGATTGTGCCGCCGGGTGAGAGGACCTGTGGGTTTTCCGCTGAGATGCCAACGGCGAACTTGTCGCCGAAGGACTTGGTAACACGGAAGCCATACTGACGGGTCCAGACGAAACCGACGTTATAGTTCGGGTCGATGGTCTGCGGCGTCTTGATGTCGCCGGAGAGGTTGGAGAGTCCCTTGGCGTCTTCTGTAGCCAGAGACCACATCTGGCCGCCGGCGAAGCCCCAGCCGCTGTTGGTAAGAGCCTGGCCCCAGACAACGCGCTGGCGGAAGACGTAGCTGTTGGACTGGTTGTTGTTTGAAGTGACGCCGGTACCGAGCCAGTCACCCTCGAAGTAGCCGCGGATGGTGCCCCAGTTCACCTTGCCTTCAGCCATCAGCGAGACGCGCGATTGGCGACCCGTGCCGTAGAACTCGCTCAGGTGATATGCCTCAGCCTGCGGGAAGGGCATGGCGGTAAACGGCGTGGGAATGTCTGATCCGGTGGAGTGCGCACGCCACACAGTTTCAGCCGCGGTGAAGCCGCCGGGAGTGATTGCGATGCCCTTGTAATGAAGCACGTTCGGGCTCTCGATCGACTGCTTGATCTTGGTGGTTTCATCGGAAACCGTAGTGGCAAGCGAGACTTGATTGGCCTTCAGGTCGTTGACTGTGCCCTGCAGAGCGCTGACGGCGGCGGCGTTATCAGCCACGCCAGCGGAAGCGGCCTGCGCACGGGCTGCTGCTGCCTCAGCATCGGCAGCCTTCTGCTGCGCGGCGCTCAGCGCGGCATCCTTGGCGGCCAGATCGGACTTCAGGCCGTCGATCTGGCTCTGCAGATCTTGACGCAGCTGTTTAATCTGATCTTCTGTCGCCGCGCAGCAAGGAACATCAGCCTTCTTGGCTGCTGGCTTGTGCTTTTTGGGCGGAGTGGCGTCGCTCGCATAGGCAAAGCTGCCGATTGCGCTGGCTGCCAGTGCGATTACGGCAACCGATTTGAGTTTCCAGTTCATTGTGCCTCTCTTTTTAAATACGGCTTGTTGCTTTTCACACACTGCTTATGCCGGGCATTTTTGTAGTTCCCCCGATGCCCGCTATGCGCTTCGATTACGAACGCGCACAGAGTATGCGCGCGACGAGAGGTCCCGCCGCTTTCCGGTTGTTTCTGGTTCAAGAGTGGCAGGGAAAGATGAAAATATGACGAATTTACAGGGATTTAATAGTTGTAACGTATTAGTAATAAAAGATTTACACTGCATTAACCTACGGGGTGCCGGGAAGAGCTATTTAGCCGCGTTGGCGCTGAGAAGATTGGCCAGCAGACGATAAGATCCGGGGACCAGCTCCGGAAGCTGCCGGTAGAGTGCGTAGGCGACATAGATATACGTGCCTTTGCCGGGATGGGCGACGATGAGGCCGCCGCGCTGCGGATCCTGGCCGGCATCAGCGGTTTCAGTGAGGGCGGTGTAGCCGGAATCCCAGGTGTCGAGGAAGGAATGGCCGCGCTCCTCAACCCAGCCATCGAAGTCGGCTGTGGTGATGATGTTTGGTGAGCGGAGGAGCGGATCCTGAGGCGCGAGAAGCTTGACGGGTGCGGTTTCGTCGACGACATTTTCGGGGCGCGATCCCAGGTTGAGCGGTACCGGGGCAGGAAAGGTTGAGCGCTGGTACTGCACGATGAGGTTGCCGCCGTTGCGGACGAAGGCATCGAGTCGGGGCTGGGCGGCGGCGAGCTCGGGACGGGTTTGATAGGCGCGGATGCCGATGACGATGACATTGAAAGCGGAGAGATTGGATGAGGCCAGTTCAGAGGATGAGAGCATGTGCGGCATGACGCCGAGGGCTTCGATGGCTTCGGGGACAAGATCACCCGCGCCCATGATGTAGCCGATTTTGAGGCTAGGTGCGAGTTTGACGTCGATCTTGCGCGTCTTGAGCTCGGCGGCTTTGTAGAGATTGTAAGGGCGAAGGCCCTGGTAGCCGATGCGACTCCAGCCGCTGGTGTAGGTGGCGTTGCCGGATTTCACCACGGCTTGGACGGTATATGCGCCTGACTGAGCGCCATCAGTAGTGACAGAGAAGAGGATGGGTTCGGTGTCGCCGGAGGACTTGCGGGCGAAGTGTGCTTCCGCAGGTTCGGAGTGCCAGCCGGCGGGAAGCTTGAGCGAGATTGTGCCTTCAGCTGCGGTTTGTGTGTGTACGACGACTTTGACGGGCAGTGGACTGCCGTCGAGTGGGACGATGCGGGCTTCGGGCGTCATGCTGACGCCGATGGCGGGCGTGACTACGAGGGGTTCGTAGAAGCCGCCGGGACCGGTGGCGTGCTGGAGGGTTTGGACCACTGTTGAAAGGCGCAACGGTGCGCCGTCGAAGGTGTATTCCACGTGGGCCTCAAGCGGCCAGGGTGCGAGGGAACGGCCGCGCCAGGCGGGGTTGGAGATGTCGTAGTATGGCTGCTCTGTGGTGGGACGTGTGAAGTAAGGCGCCGTGGGCTGGGCGTTGGCTGAGGCTTTTACGCGGAAGAGCGTGTCGGTTCCGATTTTTGCGTCCGATTCCGCAGACCATGGATCGCCGGTGCGGCTTTCGAGCCAGGCTTTGGACAGCGTGGCGGCGTTGCCGGATTGTGTGGTGTGAATGCGGACGTGGAAGTCTTCGCCGGGAGAGACGCTGGCGGGTGTTTCATCGGCGGATGCGCCGCGGCCACCGCCTCCACCGCCGCCGTTGGTGCGGAAGGCGGTGAGGTTGAGGCCGAGGAGTTCTTTGAGGGCGGATTGGAAAGTGTCGAGCTTGTAATCGAGTTCGAGGAGTAGGCTGGCTTTGGCTTGCGGGGTGAGATCGGTGGCGGCGCCGATGTGGGTGCGGAGGTCGAGGGTTTGCTTATAGATTTTAGCTAAGCGAGTTGGATCTTCATGTCCCTTCAACCGCTGGATGAAGAAAAGATGGAAAGAATCGCCGATTGAGTGAATCTCGTTAGTGAGCCATGCCGGCGCGGTTGATCCCGCCAGATAGATGTGTGTGGGGATTGTGACACGAGAGTTGGTAAATAAATCGGGTGCGGCTGTATCTGCCTTTTGTGCTGCGGATGGCGCGACGGCCCAGAGGTGATAGCTGGTGGTTGACGGGCCGCTGAGTGCGGGGCTTGCGCCGCCGTACTGCGATTTCTGCATGCCCCAGCCCTCTCGCGCGATCTGCACGGGGCTGCGACCGAGGATGGGATCGCGGTCGCCGACGGAGATGGTGACGTCGGCTGAGAGTGCGGTGGAGATGGTTTCGCCGGTGACGTAATTTTTGAAGCGCGCGGGGGCCCATTTGCCGGTTGCGTAGTCGAAGATGCCTTTGTCCGTGATGGGCGCGAAGGGCGTCATGCCGTAGACAGCGAGCGGTTGCCAGGGCTCGATGCCGTCCTTGAGCTGATCGGGGAAGACTTTGGGATCGGCTGCGGCTTTGAAGACTTCCTGCGCGATTTCGCCGGAGACCTGGTGGTGGCCGTGGCCGTCACTGACTGCGCCGACGAAGGTGGAGATGATGACTTGCGGACGCATGCGGCGGACAGCGAGGACTGCGTCATAGAGAACGCGGTTGTGGTCCCAGCGGGCGAAGGATTCTTCCTGCGTTTTAGAGAAGCCGAAATCGGCTTGCGTGCCCCACATCTGCGTGACGCCGTAATACTGATCTGCGGTGAGGAGTTCATTGGTGCGGATGAGGCCGAGCGCATTGTAGGTTTCTGCGCCCATGGCGTTTTGACCGCCTTCACCACGGGTGAGCGTGTAGAGGATGGTGCGAACGCCCTGGACGCGACTGAGGTATGTGAGCAGCGGGCCATCTTCATCGTCAGGATGCGCGACGATCATCATGACACTGGCTGTGGTGTTGAGACGGCGCAGGGCCTGTTCGAGAGCGGCGGAACCGCGATCTTCAGCGAGCGGAAGCGCGATTGAGCCGGCTTCATGCGGAGAAAGCGCTGCAGGGTCCGGGCCCTGAGCCTGCGCGGCGGCAAGGACGATTGCCGAAAGGAAACTTACTGCACTCATACGGACTACACTGGTGCGCGCCGAGGCGCGCTGCACTCTGATCGCTGGCAACATACGTGGGGTCAGTTTACATTCTGGCGGGTGTTATTGCTGTGGAGGTTGGACAGAGACTGTGGGGTAAGGCATAGAGGCAGTGGCGGGTTTTTTTGCCGCGGGGTCGGGTACGTAGATCGTGACTGCGGCGACTTCTCCATGCACATCGAGCGGAGTTTCGGCGCTGCTGTCCTGCTTGAAATTCGAGGGAATATCGAAATCTCCTGTGGCCACAAAAAATCCCAGACTGCCGGAGACGACGAGATCGCCAGTGTCCTGGTCCATTGCCGGCACAGGATCGGTTGAGGCCGAAGCCTGCAAAATGTAGGAGCCTTCGGGGACGTAATCGAGCGCAAACTCGCCATTGACCGCTACTGCAGTGCGCGCGAATTCATGAGAATCCGCGTAGAGAAGTTGCAGGGATGCCATGGCAGGCGGCTGTCCTGTGCGTTTCAGGAGCACCTGACCCTGAATCGAGTGCAGCTTGCTGAGTGGAATTGTGATGTCGATTCCTGGAACAGATTCTCCACCCTCAATCTTTACCGGCTTCGCGTTGCTTTTTCTCGGGGTGTCTCCGTAATAGATTGTGAGTCCGCCCGATTGGGAAAACTTGACGGCATCCGCGATTGGATTGGCGGGTGGCGCCGCGCCGGATGCCGTGGAGACCATTGTGCTGACGAGATATTCGCCAGGCGCAAGGCCAAGCGCACGGAAATGTCCGTGATCGTCGGTGACACGCTGAAATGCCTCTGTCATGGCCATGAGGATGGCGACGCCTTCCTCGGGAACTTTTTTCTCGACCTGGTCCTGTTTAGGGTGGATGGTGATTTGCAGTCCGATGGCAGGACTTCCATCGTCATAGAGAACCGTTCCTTCCATAACGGCGGCGCGCTCAAGCCGCACAGCAATGGAGGCTGTCTGGTCGGCGGCTACCGAGACCCGGATTGCTTGCGCATCCAGCTGCTTTTTCTCGTCAGAACTCATTCCGTTAAGACCACGAGCACCAGGCCTCGGAAAGGGATCGAGATATCCGTCTAATTTGGCGGAGACATAGTACGTGCCTTCAGGAACTCTGCCGATGGCGAAGCGTCCTTCGAGATCGCTTTGCGCCATGAAAGTCTGGCCGCTTTGGTTAGTTGCAGGCAACAGCGTGACGTGCGCAAGGCGCGCAGGGGTATTGGTATCCGCGCAGTAGATGGTTCCGGTGATAACACCGCGTGGAGGCCGGGACTTTGCGGCACGCTGCTCCTGAGAAGAACTGGATGCAGTGCACGCTATGGCAAAAAGCACGATTCCGGGGATGAGGCGCATAGGCTTCTCTAGAGATTGAGATCGATGGCCGAGGAAAATGAGAGCAGAGTCTGTGCTACGGGGCTCCAGTTTTTGCGGTGCAGCGGCGTGGGGCCCAGGCGCGTGAGAGCTTCGAGATGGATGGCGGTGCTGTAGCCTTTGTGCTGCGCGAGACCGTAGCCGGGGTATTGGCTATCGAGTTCGACGATGAGCCGGTCGCGATGCACTTTGGCGAGAACGCTTGCGGCGGCGATGGAGACGCTTGTCGCATCGCCCTGGATGACGGATTGCTGGCGGCAGGGAAACTCAATGGTAGCGATGGTGTCGATGCCGTCGATGAGCAGGTAGTCCGGCGTGAGGGCAAGTTGTTCGATGGCGCGGTGCATGGCGAGCAATGAGGCGCGTCGGATGTTGATGCGGTCGATGGTCTCGACATCGACTGCGGCGATGGCCCAGGCGACGGCCTGTGTGCGAATTTCGATGTCGAGTTCGTTACGCTTTTTCTCGGTGAGTTTCTTGGAGTCGTTCAGGCCCTGGTCCTGCAGGCGGCAGCCTCTTGGCAGAATGACCGCGGCGGCGACGACTGGACCGAACATTGGACCGCGGCCGACTTCATCCACTCCGGCAATGCGAAACGCGCCGCCACGATGAGCGGCGTTTTCATGCTTCCAGCCGCAAGTGGGATTTTGCCGGGGGGGTCTGACCATGCATCCAGTATAGTGATCGCCGGAATGACGGGATCAACCCTTCTCGAAGGAGTAATCGCGTTCGACACGGCAGATGCGTACTTTGTAGTTCTGATACCAGCCGGCGCGGCCGCGCTGCTGAGCTACCAGATGGTGAAGCGCTATCAGCACAAATAACGTGGGACTTCAGCGCGCAAAGAAAAACCCCGGCCTGATGGCCGGGGTTTTGTTCCTGATGAGGCGGAAAGACCCGAAAAAGCTAGGCTCTCTTGGCAGCGACTTCGCGATCGACTTCCTTGAGGCGGGCGGCCTTGCCACGGAGTCCGCGGATGTAGAAGAGCTTGGCGCGGCGAACCTTGTAGCTGCGAATCTTCTCTATGCGGTCAACGACCCTGGAGTTGAAGGGGAAGATACGCTCGACGCCCTGTCCGAAGCTCATCTTGCGGACGGTGAAGGTGCCCTGGGGGCCCTTGTTGATGGCGATGACGAGGCCTTCAAAGGCCTGGAGGCGTTCTTTATCGCCTTCCTTAATCTTGACCTGGACGCGAATCTGGTCGCCGGGAACGAAATTGGGCAGATCGGTGCGCTTGAGCTTATCGGCCAGGCGCTGCATTACTGGATGGATGGACATAGACTCTTCCTGCGTTTGAACTCAGAACTTTTAGTTTAACAAACATTGAGCCTTTGTGCCTATCCCGCAGAGTATATTGGCGGGATGGACGAGAGGCGAGAGTTTTTGCGGCATACTTTGGCCACGCTTGCGTATCGCGCGGCGCGGGCTGTGACGGGCGCGCCTGACGAGTTTGCAGGTTTTGACGGCGCGGGGCGGACGCCGGGAGAGATTCTGGCGCATATGGGCGATCTGTTCGACTGGGCGCTGAGCATTTCGCGAGGCGAGGAGACGTGGCATAGCTCTGAGCCGCTGCCGTGGGCGGAGGAGAAGCTGCGTTTTTTTGCGGCGCTCGAGGCTTTTGATGCGTTGCTGGCGAGTGAAGAGCTGATTCAGGCTCCGCTGGAGCGGTTGTTTCAGGGGCCGGTGGCCGATGCGTTGACGCATACCGGGCAGATTGCCATGCTGCGGCGGCTGGCTGAGTACACGAAGAAGGATGAGGATTTCTTCCGTGCTGCGATCGCTGCGGGTCGGGTTGGCGTGGATCAGGCGGCTCCGATTTTTGAGTATTAACGATTCCGGCGAGTTATCCTGTGCAGCTGTGGTTCCGAAGTGATTTGATTTGTGCCGGTTGTGGGTGATTGCACAGTTTCTGGAAGGATCTTTATGCGATCTTTATTCCGGGACTGTGCAGCTGTACCTGTATTTTCTGTTCAGTTTTGCACCAGTTCTAGTGCACCAGGGGTGGGGGAGGGGTCCCGTCCCCTCCCCAAAACGGCCACGGCCCGAACCAGTGAAGGTTCGGGCCGTGGCTTTTCTTCTGCTTGATTATGAGTGTGACAGAAAACCCCTTAATTGCATGCAAACTTTCTGAGCGCTGGGGACGTTACGAAAGGACAATGGACTTTCGTAATGGAGGAGTTAGCAAGTTAGCGCTACGCGTAGCGAGTTAGCGGGTTAGCGCAGAGCAAAAGTTGGGCTTTCGACTCGAATCAGGTGACGATGAACGGGATGGATGTGGGTCGGCTGTCGGGGTATCCCAGGTCTCAACGGCAGGGACGCCGGTACAACCTCTTGATCCTCTGCAAGCACCCGACGTGAAGCATTATTAAGCTAAATTAAATCGACACTATAGATAAGTTGGTGGATGTGTATAGACAATCCGTGAGATGATCCGCTCACGCAAGGACGGCCTTTCAGCGCGGATGCACGCCAGTCCAGTCCGGGCGGCAATAATATTTGGAAACTTTATCCGCCGCCGGGTGTTCATAGAACCAAATGTGAAAATCAGCGAGGAACAGATCCATGCCGGGCACACGACTCACGGCCCTCCTACTGGCCGCGTTCTCCATCACCGTCCTGCGCGCGCAGGACACGACCGCCACCGCAAACCAGCCTTCAGGCCGCCCTTCTCATACTTCCGCAGGGCCACGGCCACCCGTTGGAGAGCTGAAGATTGCGGAACCGACACTTCCCCCGGTGATTCACATTTGCATGGCCCATTGCGGACCGCTCATGTGGGACAACGGGCACTACATTAATTTTGGGCCGGAGAATACCAGCATTTACACGGTCGAGAGCTTCACCCGCGAGTCGGTTATTATCCATCGCACGGATAAGGGGCGTTTTCCGCTGACCGCGACGCTGACCGGCCGGATGTCCGACGACGGCGAAAGTGTCGTGAACGGCAAGATCGACTGGACATCGGGCAACTCCGGCTCAAGTCCATTCACCGCTGAATGGGGCAGCAGGATACTCTCGCAAGACCCGTATGAAGGACAACGGTGGTGGCTCGACGTCCCTTGTGACGCGTCCTCCCACATCTCCATCGAGAAAGCCAGTGAACGCGCGGAACAACTGTTGGAAGCTGACGATCTCATTCATGCCATATGCTGGATGCGCATTGGGGCAACACAGGGCGATGCCATGGCCCAGGGTGCCCTCGCGTCCATTCTGTATCGGGGCGTCGGAGTACCGGTGAATATTCCCGAGGCCGCACACTGGGCCGAAAAGGCCTCCGCGCAGAATTACTATCTTGGCGAACACGTATTGTCGAACATGTTCGCCAGCGGAGTGGGCAAGCCTAAAGATCCTGCCAAGGCGGAGTTCTGGAGAGCCCGGTACGAGAAGGACAAACTGGCGAATGACCGCGCGGAGCAACAAGCGCAGGAAGCGCGACAACAGCGCGCCCAAGCACAGGCCCAGCAAAATCAGCAGGCCGGTGTGCTTATGCTGCAGCTCTTGCTTGGCGCATTCTCGGTAGATTCTGAAAGCCACAGCAGTAGTGGTTCCGGGCCTAATCGCTACGAGCAACTCAAGGCGGGTTGCGCCGGGGGGTCTTCCAACGCCTGTGCCCAGAGCGGTGGAACCCCACCCGAATAGCGCGCCTTTAACCCGACTTCAAATCCCATCTCAAACCGGGGGCTGCGGCCCCCGCCGTGCTTCGAGCGCCTTTCCTCATCTTCGGCACGGCGAATGTTTTCCCGCAAGAGCCCATCCCCGCTCAAACCCCTCCTCCGCCTCCCCTTCATGCCGCGCATGCGACATCCCCTCGCTCAAATTTGGCCCCGTTCTCCGGGCCGGTAATCACGAACCTGACGCCTCGACAGTGGCGGGCGCGGCGTCCCGTCAACGGCGCTGCCCGCTCCGTTCGCTCGCGCTCCCGTGTTGGCCGTTCGCCTTCCCAACGCTCTCGGTGATAGAGCACTTGAGTAGCGCCCGGCCCTGATTTTCTCGGCGGTTCGGATTCAGCGGACCCAATGAGGAGAACGGGACCATGAGCAACAAGAAACAGGATGTCTAGCGGAGGCCTTCGGTTTGGAAGGGGAGGTTGGTGATGGGTGAGTTGGCGGGGTCGGCGGCAAGGTTGGGGGCTATGGAGACGCCTTTGGCTGCGGTTCTGGTGACCGAAGTGTTCCAGCCGTCGAGGACGATGAGGGCTTCTTCACCGTGGAGGTCTTTGAGGTCGGCTTCGATCTCGATGGTGCGGCTTTCGCCGGGCGTGAGCGAGACGTAATTATTTGAATAGAAGACGGGCAGGACGCGGTCGCCTGACTTGCGGCGGAGCTGGATGTGCGCCATGAGTGCGATGGATGTGGATGGGTTGCGAAGGGTGACCATGAAGTGGGCCGTGCCGTTGTCGTCGTGGCGGGCGATGGTTGGCTCAAGGGTGACCGTGGGCAGCTTATTCAGATCGGTGAGGTCGTCGTTGAGCGGTTCTTTCGACGGGGAGGCTTCGACGACATCCGGGGTACGGCTGCTGCGCCAGTAGAAGTTGGTGGAGATGAGCTTGCCGGCGGCGTCTTTCAGATCGAGCTTGATGAAGTTGACGTTGGATATGGCGCTCGATAGCTCGAGCTGGCCGAGATTTGCGGCTGTGGCTGCGGGAACCTCGACAGGCCAGTCGCGCTCCCAGGCTACGCGGCCATCGAGATTGTATACGGTGGCGTGTGCGGTGGCTTTGGATATTGCGTCGGGAAGGTTGTTTATGACCTGCACCTGTCCGGCGTTTGGTCCCGTGCCTTCGTTGAGCTGGATGTGCTGCAACTCACCGGCTTTCTGCACGGCGAAGAGCGAGGAGTTGGGCTCGTAGTCGTAGTGATAGAGCTGCCAGACGAAGCTGGGCTGAGCGGGGTGGCTCATCCAGGTGATGATGGCCGTGGTGGGGTGGAAGAGTTCGGCGTTGCGGCCTTCGTACATGGAGCGATAGGCCTCGTAGTTCATGAGCTGACCCTTGCGGACGAAGTCGGCGAGATTGGAGATTTTGCCGTAGCGGGCGCTGACGATGCCGGGGTATTTGCCGCCCTGGACTGCACCGTTGGCGAAGTCATGTTCGGCCCAGGCGTCGGTGATCATCTCCCAATCTTTCTTATCCAACATGCCGCGAGTGGATTCGAGGGTAGGGATGGACATGGAGCCGGTTTCGGTCTTGAAGAAGTCATCGCCGATCTTGTAATACTCGCGCGGAGTGCGCCAGTGGTATGGGCCGTTGGAGCGGACGCCGCCGCCGGAGGTGGAGCTGGGCTGATAGCGGCGGGTGGGTTCAAGTTCTGCCATGAGAACGCGGAGGCGATCGTCGATCTCCTTTGGCGGGAAGCCCTCGTTGCGCGCGCACCACAGCATGATGGAGGGATGGTTGCGGTAGCGCAGGATCTTGTCGCGCACGTTGGCCATGTAGGCGTCGAGGTCGGTGGGATCGGGGCCGTCGGAGGGGTTGGGCTGGAAGAATTCATCCCAGACGAGGATGCCGTACTTATCGCAGAGCTCGTAGAAGTCCTCATTGGTGGACTGGCCGACCCAGTTGCGGATGAGGTTGAGATTCGCGAGCTTGTGCATGCGGATCTGGGCTTCGAGGCGCTCGCGCGGGATGCGTTTGAGGGCTTCATCGAGGCCCCAGTTGCCGCCGCGGATGAAGACGCGCGCACCGTTGACGGAGATGGTGAGGTTTTCGGAATCTGGTACGGAGTAGGTAATTTTGCGGATGCCGAAGGTGACGTCTGTGGCGTCGGAGACGTGCTTCTTTGAGTCGAGGAATGTGAGGTGGAGCTTGTAGAGGTTCTGCGGGCCGTATCCGTTGGGCCACCAGAGGTGCGGGTTCTGGATGTGGAGCGCTGGAGTGGACTTGGGGTCGAAGGTGACTTTTTGCTTGGAGTGAGCGGGGATTTCGACGGGCTGCTCGAAGGAGATGTTTTCGATGGTGCCCTTGAGGATGCCTTTTTGCGGGGCGTCAGTGACGTTTTCTACGGTGGCCTGGACGGCTACGTCAGATGAATCGATTTTGGGAAGCGGGAGATCGGTGGTGACGAGCGGGTCTTTGATGGTGACGTCGCCGGAGGCGGAGAGGAAGACTTTACGCCAGATGCCGGTATCGCGGTCGCGGATGGCGGGGACCCAGTCCCAGCCGATGGTGGAGAGGAAGGTGGGGCCGTCGATGGCGGTGATGCCGCCGTTGGGTCCCATGCCGCCTTTGAGGGTGTGCTCGTGCGGGTTGCCGGGGTGGGGCTGCGGGGCGACGAGGACGGCGATGACGGCTTGTTCGTGCGGCTTAACGATAGCGGTGACGTCGAATCTGCCGCGGATGAAGGCGCCTTTGGTGGTGCCGACTTGCTGGCCGTTGACCCAGATTTCAGAGGAGTAGTTGATGCCGTCGAAGTTGAGCCAGATGCGATGGCCTACATATATAGATGGGACGGTGAAGACGGTGCGGTACCAGTATGGGGTTTTGTTGAGCGACTCGGGGATGATTTCTGGGCGGTTGTTTTCGCCGAAGAGCGCTTCCGGATAGGTTTTATCGGCGATGAGCGAGGTGAGGACGGTGCCGGGAACTACGGCGGCGTGCCAATCTTTTGGGGCGTACGCGGCGGAGGAGATCTGCGCGCCGGTATCGGTGACTTTCGCGGAGTCCTGGAGCTGCCAGCCGGAAGCGATTTCAAGCTGCGGAGGCGGATAAGCCTGCGCGGCGGCGCTTAGGGCGGGGATTGCGAGAGATGTCATTGCCAAGGCCCGGAGAAAACCGACGAGACGATCATGCACGGAGAGAGTCCTCGCTTGAGGTATGAAATTTGAATGTGCGTAGAGATGGTTTTTCGTAAACCAACCAATTGTAGTGTGTTCAGCCTCCATAATGAGGACATGGAATTTGCGCGTTCTTCTGGAGTTTTGCTGCATGTGGCTTCGTTGCCTTCACGGGGTCCGATTGGGGACCTGGGACCGGCGGCGTATGAGTTTGTGGAGTTTCTGGCGGCTGCAAAACAGCATGTGTGGCAGGTGTTGCCGCTTTGTCCGACGGGGTACGGGAATTCTCCGTATGCGGGGACGAGCGCGTTTGCGGGGAATCCGAACCTGATCAGCCTGGAGGTGTTGGGGGATTGGGAATGGATGGGCAGAGATCAGTTGTCAGAGATCAGAGATCAGAAAAGCGCCGTTGACTATGGAGCGGTGGAGAGCGAGAAGTTGCCGCTGTTGCGGGAGGCGGCGGGGAGTTTTCTGGACCGCGGGGCGAGCGATCCGAAGCTCGCGGAGCAGTGGCAGGGGTTTGCGGCGTTTTGCGCGGCGGAGGCGCACTGGCTGAACGACTATGCAATGTACGCGGTGCTGCGCAATGTGCATGGGACCGGAGCATGGACGCATTGGCCGGAGCCGGTGCGGCGGCGCGAGCCTGAGGCGCTGAAGGCGCTGGTTGCGGAGCGTGGGCGCGAGCTGGCGGTAGAGCAGGCGATGCAGTTTGCGTTTGCAATGCAGTGGAATGCGTTGCGGGAGGCTGCGGCTAAGCATCGGATTCGGCTGCTGGGCGATATTGCAATTTTTGTGAGTATGGATTCGGCAGATGTGTGGACGCATCCGGGGATTTTTGAGCTGGATGAGGAGTTGAGGCCGGTGCATGTGGCGGGAGTTCCGCCGGATTATTTTTCTGCTACGGGACAGCGGTGGGGGAATCCGCTGTACCGGTGGGATGTGCTGGCAGAGCTGGGGTATGGCTGGTGGGTGGATCGCGTGCGGCGGTCATGTCAGCTGTATGACATTGTGCGGCTGGATCATTTTCGCGGGTTTGAGGGGTACTGGTCGATTCCGGGAGCGGAAGAGACGGCGGTGAATGGGGAATGGGTGAAGGGACCGGGGATGGCGCTGTTCAGCGCGCTGGAAGTGGCGCTGGGAAAGCTGCCGCTGGTGGCGGAAGATCTGGGCTTGATTACGCCCGCGGTGGATGCGCTGCGGCTGGAGGCGGGCATGCCGGGGATGAAGGTGATGCAGTTTGGATTTGGCGGCAAGGGGGCGCATCCGCACTTGCCGCACCGGTATACGCCGGGCACGGTGGCGTACACGGGAACGCATGACAATGACACGACGCAGGGCTGGTGGAATAGAGCGAACGACCAAGAGCGCGCGGCGGTGGAGGCGTATGTGGGGCCAGTTGCGGACCGGCCGGTATGGCCGCTGATTCGCGCGATGGAGGCGAGCGTGGCGGAGATTGCGATTGCGCCGGCGCAGGATCTGCTGGAACTGGGAGATGAGGCGCGGATGAATACTCCGGCTGTGGCGGGTGGCAATTGGGGTTGGAGAGCTGCGGAGGGCGCGTGGACGCCGGAGATTGCGGCGCGACTGGCTGCGCTGGCCGAGGTTATGGACCGGGAGAATGATCCGCTGGCGAAGGGTGAAGCGACGCCGGCGTAGTAGCGGGCATTCCGGCGTGGCGTGTCAGGATGACACGGGGAAGAGCAGAGTGCGAGGATGGACGCGGAGGATTCTCCCGTGAGAAAGCTGAGCCCCCTGATTCGCTTTTTCCTTCTCCTGATCTTTGTTCTTTCCTTTTTGCAAACTAGTTTATTTGCGCAGACGCGGCTGCTTCCTGATGTCGGCTCGACATTGGTGGAGCGGTTTGGGCGTGTGCCTGCGCCGGGAGTTCACCCCAGGGTTGTGATGGGGCCGGATGAGCTGGTCCGGTTGCGGCAGGTGATGCAGCAGACGGAGGTGGGCAAGTACACGCTGGGCAGGGTTGACCATTACGTGGAAGTGCTTCACACAGGCCAGCCGCTGGGCGCGGAATTTGACGGACTTGTCAAAGGCGACCTGAATGCAACCACGTATGTGAAGGATGGATTCTGGCAGAACAAGATTGTCTATGTGCTCAGCCTGGAATGTTTTGAGGCATTGCTTCGACAGGATCAGGTGAGAGGGCAGCAAGCAGCCGCGGCTCTTGCCACGTACGCTTCTATCCCAAGAAACTGGGCGAAGATAGATCCCGACGTTCATCTGGCTCTAGCGTACGACTTCGATTACGTCTATATGACCGACGTGCAACGGCGGGTTGTCCGGCAGGCCATCTCCCTGTCCACGGTGGGCAAAAAAGTCTTCGGAGATGGCATGCCCGCGGATTGGAATACGTCCAACTGGATGCCCGGCGGAATGGGTCTTGTGCTCTCGGCGCTGGCGATTGAGGGAGAGCAAGGATACGATGCTGCGATCTATCCGTCGTGCCGGCAGGTGATGAAGAACTTCCTGCACTACGGGATTACGCAGGCGGGCGGCAGCATTGAGGAGATGCACTATTTCCATTACGGAATGAGCGTTGGCGCGCTGGCGCTGGTGGCTTTTGCGAGGCATGGGGACGATCTTTTTATAGAACCCCATTACCGCGCGCTTCCGAATTGGCTGGTGGCAGCTATGGAGCCATACGGGGATGCCTTCTCAATGCATCAGGACACGCCAAATGATCAAGGCGGTGTTCTCACCAACTATCTGATCCTGAAATGGCTCTGGCCCAAAGATCCCGTTGTTGACATGATCTGGCGCAACCGGGTGGAAACAGATCCAATGGCGGGGCTGGGTAATTACGGAGACTGGCTCTTCGTGCTGCTTTTTCCTTCGGACCCCGTTGGATGGAAGCCCTACAGCGGCCCAAATCCGCACACAAAATGGGGCTTGAATGAGGCAGCGATTCCAGCCAATTACCCTGATGCGGTGAGCGGAATTGAGGCTCTGAACCTTCCACTTACCTACTGGGATCCGGAGCGTGGCCTGCAAATCACCCGGAATAAATGGGGCAGAGACGGAATGGTTCTGCACCTGGACATGAATACCCAGGCGAATTATGCCGCTGCTCACGCGCATTCCAATTCCGGGGAGTTTACGCTCTCGGCGCTGGGGAGAAAGTGGGCGATCGACCGCGGATTTCATGTTGCGGAGACCAAGGACAGTTCCTGCATTCTGATTGACGGACGCGGACAGGGCTTTTTCCCGATTGGAGGGGCCACTGTGGAGCGTCGCGAAGAACCGAACCTCACGGTGATGGCAGGCGATGCCTCGGAGCCATACCACTGGATCTTGCGGGCCCAGATCCGCCTCAACGATCCGGCAATATCGGCATTTCACTGGGAGCCGGATACCAGAGCCGATGTTGTCCGGAGATTCGACGAATATGCCCTAGTCATGAACAAGGCGGAGCCCTGGCACGACAGACAGGCGACGCAGTATACCTTTCATGCGGTCTACAACCCGGTAGAAAAGGCGTTTCGCACTGCTGCTCTGCGGAGGAATGGATCGCATGATTACGCGCTGATTGTCGATGACATAAATAAGGATGGGAGCAGTCACCAATATGACTGGCTGATGCAGGTGGCGGATGACCTGGAGGTCAAGAGCACGAACGGAAACTCGATGGTGCTGGGTAGTGCGGATGCGAAGGACAATCGCAGGCTGCTGGTGCAGATGATCGGCGTGAGCGGCGGGGGAAGCTGGGTATTTGAAAAATACGAAGTGAAGCGCACGCCTGAATCGGGGGATACGGCTTCGTTTGGAATGGGAAATCGGCTGAGGTACAGCGTGCGCGGTGTGGAACCGGGATTCAAAGTGCTTCTTTATCCGTACCGCGAGGGCGAGGCGCTTCCTGAAGTCTCGGCGAATGGCCTGCTGGAGTTGCGCTGGGCGAACCAGAAGGATGATTACGTGCTGACCATGTTGCCGACGGGAAGAACTGAAGTGCGGATGCGCTAGAGGCGTTCAAGGAGTGCTGTCATGCGCTTATTGGATTCTGGCTTTGCCGTTTGAGTCACAGAGATGAGAGTTGATGCTTTCGAGCGAGGCTGGGACGGTCAGGCCTGCCTTGGCTACAAGAGCGAGAAACTTTGGATCTTTGTGGAAGGCATCATAGAGCGGGTCCACGGCGACGTGCAGCATGTATGGGTCCTGTGATGCAGTGAGCCGTTCAAGCTCAGCCAGCGTCTGGTCGCGATTGCCGGCGCAGGCGTGCCACTCGGCGGGCGAAAAATCATTCAGCTGGCTCACACCTCGCCGATTGTGGATGGCTTCAAGCCGCAACTGTGCATAGGCGCGGATGCCTTTGGTTTTGAGGATATCCATGCCTTTGTCTTCGAGCTCAATGCGTGCCTGATCGTTTTGCAACTGTGCCATGTAACGCCATTCGCGGACTGCGTCTTCATAGTGGCCCGTTTCAAAGTAGACCCACGCCAAGGTGTTGTGCGCGATGGGCAGGTTGGGCAGCAGATCGACGTATTTCTTGGCCGCGTCCACGGCGATGTTGTTCTGGCGGGCATAGGTGCCGACAAGGCCCTGCATGGCATAGACCGAAGGCAGGAAGGGTGAGTTGGTCTGCGCATAGTGAAGCTGGTCGAGGGCTTCATTGAAGCGGCCTTCCACGGCTAACAAAACAGCCAGCCAGTTGCGATACTCGGCCTGCGTGGGATCGATCTGGATGGCGTTGCGCAGCTCGGCCTCGCCGCGCACAAAATTCCGATCCTGCTTATAGGCAATGCAGCCGAGGACGGCATGCGCCTGTGCCAGCGAGGGGTTGAGTTGAATTGCGCGCTGGGCCGCGTCCTCGGCTTTGCTCAGCAGGCCATTGCGCGGGTTGGTGTCATAGGCGCTGAGCTTTAAATATGCCGTGGCAATTCCGGCGTATGCAGCGGCGAAGTTCGGGTCACGCTGCGTGGCCAGCTGAAAATTGGCAGCCGCGCGTTTGAGGGAATCGGGATCGCGCTCATACATCTGATATGCGCCCTGAAGATAGAGCTCATACGCCTGCGCGTCGTTTGTGCTGCCTTTCAGCGTTTGCAGGGTTGTGGTGTTCGATTGCAGGTAGTGGAAGACGTCCCGCTGCAGGCGCTCGCAGAGTGCGGGTAGGTCCTTCTTTGCTCCGCTGTATTCAAAGGAAGCGAGATGGACGGCGTCCGAGGCGCGCACCAGCTCAAATTTGAGGTCGTACTGGTCACCCTGGCGGACCATGCTGCCGAGCAGCACGTCGTCGAGATTCAATGCGTTCGAGATGCGCGGCACTTCCGCTGCGTCTGACGATGTGAAGGTGCTGGCCGCACGCACCTGGACGCGCGGGAGCTTGGAAAGCGCATCGCTAAGCTCGAGCCGGAAGCCTTCGCCTACATCGGAGTCCTGTGGCTCGCCGTGAACATGAATGGGCGCAATGCCGAGGCTGAGGCTGGGCGCGGCTGGTGGGGGTACAGGTTTCAAGCGAATGATGGCGATGATGGCAATTGCCGCGGCCAGGGCGACCAAGGCGACTATCCAGGTCCATCGGGGCCGTGAGGTAGTGCGTGGAGGGGTCTCTGATGTGGAAGCCGGAGGAGCGGAAGGAAATTCTTCTGTCACCGGGGAGCCGGCGGAGAAATCTACTGCAGGCGCGACTAACAGAGCGGGCGGGTCGGGCAGGTCAGAGGGAAGTGCGAAGGCAGGCGAGACAATCTCCGGCGGGTTGTCAGGCCGGGCCGAACGGGGAATGACTGTGATCTCGCCGCAAAAACTGTAGCCGCGCTTGGGGATGGTTTTGAGGAAGCGCGGATTGCGCGGATCGTCGCGCAGGATGTTGCGGAGCCGGTTGACGGCGACATTGATTCCCTGGGTGTAGTCGAGGAATTCTTCGTCCGGCCAGAGGACCTGACGGAGCTCATCGCGGCTTACAAGCTGGTTCGCATTTTCGAGCAGCACCTCAAGCAGCAGCGCGGTCTGTTCGGGCAAGTGTGCGCTGCGCTTTTTGCGCGTTAAGGTACCGGTTTCTGCGTCAAACGTGAACTCGGCAAATGCGAATACCTGTTTAGCCATGGCCCCAAGGTTGTACCCGCTCCACTACCCATGAGGGCACAAAAGGCACAACTGGATGAATATGCAAAGTTAGATTAACACGCAGCAGGGCGCCATCTGCGTGCAGTCCCGGATCGGGAAGGGGCGCAATTGCTAGATATAGTGAGAGATACGATGCGAGAGATTGTTTAGAAAAAAATTAGGTTCCCAGAATTGCTCATATGCGTGGCAGTTCTTAGGATCACATTCACAGCAAGTTCAAATACTCAATTTCCACCACCTCTGCACGACTGCATTTCCGGCTTCACCTTTCTTTCTTCAAAGACCCTCCAAAGGATTGCGAATATGGTTTGCGGTTTTCTGCGTAGAATGCGGTCGATCTCGGCGTTTGTTTCCGGCTTAACCCTTTCCCTGATATTGGCTGGAGCGAGCAGCTCCGGCTTGTGGGCGCAAGCAGCATCTTCAGTACAGGCGACTCCACGGATTACGGAGGCGATTGACGAGGCGCATCGAGCCACTCTGTCGGGCAACGTGCATCCATTCGCCGTGGCGAGATACGACAAAGGCGAGGCGGCTGTTTCGACGCCGACCGGAAGCATTCAGCTTGTTTTGCGGCGCAGCGCTACGCAGCAGCACGCGTTGACGCAGTACCTGTCGGATGTGCAGAATCCGCACTCGGCGAGCTACCACAAGTGGCTGACGCCGGATGCATTCGGAAAACAGTTTGGAGTGGGCGACGCCGATCTCGAAACGCTGAAAACCTGGCTCCAGGGACATGGCTTCAAGGTCGAGCGCGTGGCGAAGGCGCGAACGACGATTCAGTTTTCCGGCAGCTTCGGCCAGGTTGAGAGCGCGTTTCATACGTCGATCCATGTCTTCGAAGTAAATGACGCATCGCACTTCGCAAACGTTTCAGACCCTCAGATTCCGGCGGCACTGAAGCCGGTTGTGGCTGGAGTCGGGCCGCTGCACGATTTCCGTCCGACTTCGCAGGCGCAGTATGGCGGCCAGGCGCGCTATGACACTTCCAGCCGCAGCATCAAGCCGGATCTGACGCTGTTTACCAGCACCGGCACGCCGTATCTGTATGTGAATCCCGCGGACGCGGCGACGATCTACGACACGCCGAATGCGACGCTGAATGCGAATTACACCAGCACGACTTACGACGGCACGGGGATCAACATCGGCATTATCGGCGATTCGAATATCACGATCGGCGATGTGAGCAACTACCGGGTGGCGTTTCTGAACGAGACGGCGGCGACCGCGAACCTTCCTACGGTGATTGTGGACGGAGTTGATCCGGGGATTAACGGAGATGAGGGCGAAGCGCTGCTGGATAACGAGATCTCCGGCGGCCTTGCGCCCAAGGCCAAGCTTTATCTATATGTAGCCGCGAACACCGATCTGCAGACGGGCATCTTCGATGCGCTAGTGCGCGCGTTGGACGACAACCAGGTGAGCATTCTTAACCTCAGTTTCGGGGGATGCGAGGCGGGGCTGGGTACGGCGGGCAACACCTTTGCACTTGAGATGATGGAGCAGGCTGCGGCGCAAGGCATCAGCGTTACTGTTTCCACGGGTGACAACGGTTCGGCGAGCTGCGATAACCCGAATGCTGAAACGTCGGCACAGTATGGACTTGCGGTAAGCGGCCTGGCTTCTACTCCGTACAACATTGCGGTGGGCGGCACGGATTACGATGTGCTGCCGGCGAACTTCAGCATGTATGCCGTTGATTCCAGCAACGGCAGTGAAGACAGCGGTGCTCCGCCGTATTATCGGACGGCGCTTTCCTACATTCCTGAAGAGCCATGGAACAACTCGACTGAGACGAATAGCGACCTGAGCTCGAATTCGCCATTATTGAATGGCGGCAAAACGAGTATCGTGGCGGGCAGCGGCGGTGCGAGCAGCTGCATCAGCCCGACAACTACTGGAGACATTTCGAGCTGCCAGGGCGGATACGCGAAGCCAGCTTTTCAGAGTTCGCTGACGCCGAATGATAACTCGCGCGACGTTCCGGATGTTTCTTTCCTCGCGGCAAACGGTTTGTACCAGGCTGTGTGGGTGGTTTGCTCGGACAGCACTGCCAATGGTTCACCTGCACCTTATACCGACTGCATAACCGACAATGGCGCATTTACGAGTGCCACAAGCTTCAGCGGCTACGGCGGAACTTCTGCTGCTGCTCCGACGATGGCCGGCGTGCTGGCACTTGTGGAGCAGAAGACAGGTTCGCGGCTGGGGCAGGCTGACTATGTGCTTTACCAGCTGGCGCAATCGAAGTACAACACGGTGTTCCATGACGTGACGGAGGGCAACAATTCAGTGGTCTGCGCGAGCGGGTCGCCAAATTGCGGCGGCAACGGGTTCCTGACCGGGTATAACGCGGGCACGGGCTACGACCAGGCTTCCGGTCTTGGCAGCGTCGACGTGGCGCAGCTGGTGAACAACTGGAGTTCGGTGAGTCTGGCTAACACCACGACATCCTTGACGATTAACGGGACGACTGGGCCGATCAACGTGGTGCATGGAACTGCGCTGACCTTTGCGGCTTCTGTTTCGCCAACGGCAGCGACTGGTTCGGTGAGCGTCATCGATAACGCCAATGAGACTGCCGGTGGCGTGCAGAACAACGGGCAGACGATCATTCCGCTGACCGGCGGCAGCGGCACTACGATCTACAACGGTTTGCCTGGCGGAAGCTATACGGTCAATGGCTACTATGCCGGTGACACCTCGGATGCGGGGAGCACTTCGAACGGCATCCCGGTGACGATTTCAGCCGAAGACAGCACCGTAGCGACGACGGTGGGCTTGTATGCGGTCAACACGACACTGGTTCCCGTCACGACGTTGACGAGCGTGCCGTATGGATCGTACGCAGTGATACAGGCGCAGATCGAGGGGACTGTAGAAGGTCAGAACACGCAGGGAATTGCAACCGGCACCGTGTCTGTACTGGACAATGGCGCGGCGCTTGCCTCCAACCTGCCGTTGAATGCCAGCAATTCAGTTCTGTACGAGAGCTCAAGCAATACATCGGCGTCCACATTCGCTCTCGGAGCGCACTCAATTACAGCGACCTATGCGGGCGATGCAAGCTACAAGGCCAGCACCAGTGCGCCGTTCAACTTCACAGTAGTGAAAGGCGGAACGGCCATCGTCTTTAGTGCGCCCAGTGCGACGATCAGCTCATTGGCTTCCACGCCGCTTAACGTCACCGTGGGAACGACCAGCCTTGGCGCGGACCCGACCGGAACGCTTACGCTGACAGCAAACGGCGCGACGCTAGCGACCTTCACAAACCTGACTCCGGGCTACGGCAACAACGGCGCGGATGGGCCGTATGTGGTTTATTCACTGCAGGGCAGCGTGTTGAATGCCGGCGCGAACACTATTACCGCGACTTACAGCGGCGACAGCAACTACACGGGCTCGACTGGAAACTTCACGATTACCGTGACGCAGGCGGGCTTTACGCTGGCCAACAGTGGCGCGATCACCGTAGAGGCTGGAGCGACAACAGGCAACACCTCGAAGATCACAGCTTCACCGACCAACGGCTTTACGGGACTGGTGAATTTGACCTGCGCCGTGAGCACGAGCCCAAGCGGAGCAACGAGCACACCTACCTGCACCGTTCCTACATCGGTTGACATTGCCGCAGGGTCTACTTCGCCCAGCGGTTCCCTGACAGTTACGACTACAACAAGCACTACGCCGGGCGCCTATGTGGTGACCGTAACGGGCACCGATGCCACGACCGGCAAGGTTACGGCGACGACGAATGTGAACCTGACGGTGACCGGCCCGACTATGCCCGGGAGCTTTAGCCTGACCGGCAGCGGAGCAATTACGGTTGCACCGGGAGCTACGACAGGTAATACAGAAAGCATCACCGTGACGCCGGCCAACGGATTTACGGGACAGGTGAACCTGGCCTGCGCGGTGACAACGAGCATTGCGAGTCCTGTCGATCCGCCGACTTGCGCTCTGCCTACCTCGGTGAGCATCACCGGGTCAGGAACTGCAACCGGAACACTGACCGTTACAACAACTGCGGCCACGAGCGCGCTGAATAAGCCGGTCCGATTTGGAGTGGCAGGCGGTGCGGGCGCGGTGCTTGCGGCAATTCTGATCTTCGCCGTGCCAAGACGTCGACGCTTGATTCCATTTGCCCTGGTTCTCCTCGCTCTTAGTGCGGCGTGGATGACGGGATGCGGAGGCGCGAGCTCTGGGGGCAGTGGTGGAGGTGGTACTGGCGGCGGCGGTGGCGGTTCCACTGGGGGAACCAGTGCCGGCACCTACACAGTTACTGTGACCGGAACAGACGCAGCCACCGGCACGATCACCTCAAAAGCCACGGTCTCCGTGACGGTCAACTAAATCCCCGGATGTGAACTGTTTCAAAGCATTGCAGAAGTACACACCACGCACTCAGTGAGGCCTTTATGTCGAAATTGTTTCGGACACTTCTCTCGATCACCCTGGGTTGCGCGGCAATGACTGGCGCAGCCGAGACCGGCAAGACCACCGTTCTGCTTCCAGTGCCTCACGCGGGGATCAATGCGCGCAGGCAGGAAGCCGCAGCCACCAGACCGGGCGCCAGCAAGCGCGGCACGCCACTGGAAAAGATATTCCTTCCACATTTGCAGCAGCGGCTGAGCGCCGCGGGACAGTCCCGCAATGGCCTTGACGCGAAGCCGTTTGACGCCGGGCAGACGAACATTGTGCCGAACTTCGGCGGATTTTTGAATTCGAAGAACTATCCGGCTCGCCTGGAATCTTCGTGCATCGTCGACCCTTACAACTGCGGCGTTAATGCGGCGCTGACTGCAGACTTTGATAAGGACGGCAAGCCGGATATTGCTATTGTGCAGTCCGACGGCACACTGAACGTGATGCTGAACAGCGGAAGCGGCTTTGGTTCTCTCGTGGCGTACACGAATCCGAATTACTCCACGACGTATGCCCAGCAGTCGTTTCTGGCCGACGTGAACCATGACGGCTATCCTGACGTGGTTGTTCTTGACGCAGGCAACGACGCCTTTATCGTGTATCCGAATCTGAAGAACGGCACCTTCGGCACGCCGACAGCGACCAGCTTTTCGATTCCCGGGAATCTTGCCTCGGTAGCGATTGGCGATGTGAACAATGACGGCTTTCCGGACATTGTTGCGGTGGCATTTAATGCAGGCTTCACCGGCAGCAGCATGACGGTGTCGACGTTTCTCGGGAATGGCGACCTGACGTTCAAGACACCGAGTGGCGCGCAGACGCAGACCTATACTTTTCCGGGTGCTCCGCAGCTGGACCTGAGCATTGCCGCCCTGGCGCTGGGTGATCTGAACAAGGATGGCAAGCTCGACCTGGCGATTGAGTACTGGGAGTACGTTTCATCGGGAACGGTGACCGTGACGACCTCTCTGGGCAACGGCGATGGCACCTTCAGCGCGTTGAACACGAATGCGGTTATCTCCGGAACATTTCAGCCTGGAATCTTTAATCCGTTTGATGGCATGAGCCAGGGCGGCGTGCAGATTGCGGATGTGAACAATGACGGGAACCTGGACATTACGGCCGAAGGTGATGGCGTATTGCTTGTGGCACTCGGCACTGGTTCCGGCGGCTTCAGTTCCACGGCTGTAAGCAGTCCTATTGGCGGAGCGGATCAATATGTCTTTGCTGATGTGAACGGCGACGGGATTCCGGACCTGATTCAGGAAAACGGCACTCTCGGCATATGGACCGGCAAGGGTGACGGCACCTTCTGGCAGCCGCCGACCGGGAATTTTTATACCATTGACGCGGGCGGATATGAGAGCGCCATGGTGGCTGACTTTGACGGCGACGGCAAAGTTGATATCGGCCATCTGGGCGAAGACTACAAGCAAGTATCGATCTTCACCGGAAACGGAACGACTACGCTGGCAGCCGCGCCGGCACTGGCTTCTTCGCTCGTCACTCCGGTCAGCCCCTTCTGGCTTTCACTCGGTACAGTGGCCGATGTGCAAGGGAAGGGATTCAGCAGCGCTGTTTACATCGACGACTATACGGGCGATATTGTGACCGGCCTGGGCGATGGCAAGGGCAACTTCACGTATGTGACGGGCCTGGCACAAGCCACTGTTCCCAACCTGGCCTATATCGAACCGATTACGGCTGACCTGAATGGCGATGGGAAGCAGGATCTTCTGCTGGCCGGCTGGGACGGCAGCTTGTCGATGGCGCTTTCAAATGGCGACGGCACCTACCAGACGCCGAAGTCGCTGGGCATTACATCTGCGTGCGAGATTGCCTATGCGGCTGTGGGCGATATCAACGGGGATGGGATTCCCGACATCGTTGCGCCGTATCCCGGTGACTCGATCTGCAGTGGCACCGTCACCACGGGATCCGGCTATTACGTGCTGCTGGGCCAAGGAAACGGCAGTTATGCGGCTCCTGTATTCAATGCATACGGTACCGAGCTTTACTCTGCCTCGATTGCGGATATGAACGGCGACGGCAAGATGGACCTGGTTGTGGATGACACACCGTTCTATACCCCCGGCACTTTTTCCGTCGATCTGCTTCCCGGCAACGGCGATGGCACGTTCGGCAACGGCATCACTATCAATTCGAACTATATGGTGAGCCAGGTTATCGTGGGCGACTTTAACCAGGATGGCAAGCAGGATGTGATTCTGCTTTCTGACGGCGAACAGACCGCAACCGATGCTTACACCACCGCAGGCATCCTGCTTATTCCCGGTAACGGCGATGGCACCTTTAACGTGCCTACGCAGATTGGCACCGGCAACTTCTTCTTGAACGGTACGCTGACCGATGTGAACAACGATGGGATTCCTGATCTGAACGTTGCGCTGTATCAAACGATTGGCCAGCCAAACACCTACTATGGGCTTTCGACGCTGCTTGGCACGGGCGGAGGAGCATTCACCAATCCCATCAACCAGCTTGAGTCGCTTAACTCCGAAATGGTGTTTGCGGGTAACTTCTACTCGGATAATGCGGCGGACCTGATCGTGCAGACCGGTTACGGCCCAGGGCTCTTCCTTGGCCAGGGCGGTTCCAGCATTGCTCTGACGAGCTCCGGCTCATCGATTGCCTTTGGAACGGCGGAGACATTGACCGCAACGATCACTGCGGCGATGACCGGACGGCCTGCTCCTACCGGCACAGTCTGGTTCTATGACGGAACCACGCAGCTGGGATCGGGCAGCCTTAGCGGCGGTGTGGCCACCTTTGTCAGCTCGACGCTGGCAGTGGGCGCGCACTCCATCACGGCGGTTTACGCGGGCGATACGAACAGCAATCCTGTTACGTCGACTGCTTCCGCGATGACGGTTACGACGCTTGCGCCGGCCTTTACGCTCACCAACGCGAGTACTATGACCCTAACACCCGGCCAGACTGGCGTGATGCCGTTTAGTCTGGCGGCTAACGCCACCTTCAACGACACCATCAACTTCACCTGCAGCGGCGCTCCGGTGAATGCTACCTGCACAGTGAATCCCACATCCGTGGCTCTGGCTGCGGGAGGCACCGGGTCCGTATCGCTGGTCGTCAGTGCTACCACCTCGACGACCGCAAGCAATACGCAGCCAAGCCTGCTCCAGAAGGCTTCTGGAATCACAAGCCTGGCCAGCATCTTCTGCCTGGTTGCGGGATGGAAGTTCCGCAAGCGGGTGCTGCTGATTGTGCCGATCGTGTTGCTGGGCTTCTCAGCTTTGGGGATGACTGGTTGCACCGGCGGCGGGTCAGGCATTGCTGTGGCGAAGGCGGGCACCTACACGCTGACAGTTACAGCGACGCCGGCAACCAACACTACGGCGGTGCAAACGGCAACCATCACACTCACAGTGCAGTCGAACTAATCTCTGCATATACACGCGGCTGTCCTCTTCAGAAATGGAAGAGGGCAGCCGTTTCTTTTTGTGGATGCTGATTGTTGCTGCTGAAGAATGTTAGCGAACTTGTGTTGCGAATAATGCGTGGTGCGCGAGAATGAAGAGCGTCTTATGGTTGGAGCCGCCAAAGATTAACTGAAGTGGACGCTCGGGCACATCGATTTGTGCGATCTGTTTGCCCTGGGGCGAGTAGACGAAGATCTGGCCGTTCGCAATGTACACATTGCCATTGCTGTCGACCGCGACGCTTTCTCCGCCGCGTTGTGCGAAGGGCTTGAGATCGGCGAGAGTGCCGTTGGCGTTCACTTTGGCTCCGTAGGTGATGTCTTCGGATTCGCTTGAGACGTAGACGCGCTGGCCGGGCTCCGCGGTGAGGAAGCCGTAGGTGTCAAGGTTGTCACTGAAGCGCCAGCCTGAGCTATCCGTGGCTGGGCCTTGCTGGAAGACGCGGCCTGCGGGCAGAAACACGCTGCCGTCGGGCGAGACGTATTCGCGGGCTTTCGGTGTGGTTGCATCTGTGGCGAATAGCTCGGCGAGGGTTGTAAATCTCAGCGTATCGAGATTCAGCTGATCCTGGAATTCGCCGTTGTTCCACCAGTTGCCGGGGAGAATGACGGATGCATTTGGATGGGGCTGTGCTGGTTGCGGAGTGAGCACTGTGAGCTCTTCTGCCGATGTGCCGGGATGGAAGGAGTAGACCGTGCCTTCAGGGCCGGCCGAGGAGAGCACGAGCAGATTGCCGGATTTGTCAAAGGCGAGGTTGACGGGATCGAGAGGATTATCTCGCTCGATGCTCAGGCCCTGCTTTGCAGACCATGTGTAGATGCGCTGGTTGTGATGATCGACGAAGTAGAGCTTGCCCGTGGAGTCTACTGCTGCGCCGGAGATCGAGAAGAAACCATCTTCGAGTTTTTTTACGGTGGCATCAGGAGCAAGAACTGCGGAGGCATCCGATGCCGTCGGCTGGGGCGGATCGGAGGGAATGTCGAGGACTGTGAACTCGCGCTCGCGGACTTCGAGATGATGGGTTATGTCCTCAATGGCGTTTTCATATGGGAACTTGCTGAGTCGCAGGAATGTTCCGCAGCCGTTGTTGTCGCAGATGGCGTAGCCGCTTTCCGCGTTGACGTGAAGGTTGCGGAAGTGAATGCCGGATGAGTTGTAGATGCGAACGGCGGCGGGAAACGGCGCGCGCGAGCGTGTGACGCGATAGGCGTGGTAGTTGGCAAAGGTGAGGTTGCGGCAGTCGCTGATTTCTAGCGAGAGCGCCTCGGGACTTTCGCCGGCTTCCTCTTCGGTTTGCGGGGCATTGATGTCCCAGTTCTCGACGTGATCGAACTTAATCTCGTTGCGGAGGTGGTGCTCGTTCGAGAGCTCGTAAACATGGCCTGGGGTTTTGGTGTTCGAGACGACGAAGCCGGCCTGCGCGAAGGTGTTCGGGGTCCAGATGTCGGTGAAGGTGCCGCCGCCGCCATCGGCAATCCACAGGCTTGGATACTGGCCGTCCCAGCGCTTGCGCAGGTCGGGGTCGGCGGTGTGGTTGTTGTTGTAGGGGTTGGTGCCGCTGCCGTGGCCGCCGAGAAAGCGAACGTCGTCGATGAGTGATTGTTCGCCGGCTTTCCAGAGCACTGCTACGGCGCGGGGGTTGGTGCCGCCGGTGAACACGCCGATGCCGCTGAGGATGTTCGCGCCTCCTGACGGAGCGAGGATCACGGGTTTGGGTGCGCCGATGCCTTCGTAGCCGGGAGTTTCGTCGAGCAGGTCGATCTGCGTGAGTGTGGGATGAAGGCCGATCAGTATTGTGTCGGACTTGAGGGTGAGCGTGTTGCGCACTATGTAATGGCCGCTTGGGAAATACAGAACGCGGTGTGTGTCGATGGCCTGCTGGATTTCTGCGGTGTCGTCTGTTGTGCCGTCGCCTTTTACGCCGAGGGTGTGGACGTTGATCCATTCGCTGCTGGGCGGGAGGGCGCGAATGGCGGGTGGAAGGTTCGCGTCTGTGTCGGTAGCCCATGCATCATAGCGCTCGCCCATCTGCCCCATTTGCCCTTCACCGGGTAGGATCAGGCCGTAGTTGTATGCGCGCACGATGTATTGATTGCCTTTGCCTGGGACGGTTTTGGCGCTGTTTCGAAAACGTGCGAAGGTGGGCACACGATTCAGTCTGGCGTTCTCAAAGCCGATCTCGGTGAGAGGGCTTTGCTCCATGCTGATGACGACTGCGGAGCCGGGGATGTTCTCGAAGCGCGAGTCCTTTACCCAGAGCTGGTCAGGATAGCCCTCGTCGATATCGATTGCCGTAGGCAGATTGCGGAAGGTGTCGCGGATCAGCGTGAGGCCGGCTTCGTGCTCGCGGATTGCGGAATCGCGTTGGCCATCAAAGGTGGAGTCGATCAGGGTGAACTGCCACGCGGGAGAGGTCTTTTCGGTGAGAATTCCATAACGTCCGTCGTAGAAATGCACGTCCTCGGCCTCGTTGCCGACCTGATAAAGCGCGGCGAGACCGGAGCCGATGTGGAAGTCCATATGGGTGAGAAAGGCGTGTTGCGCCACGTGGAAGCGGACAGCAACTGCGGCGGGATTGCCTTCGCCGATCTCGAAATCGATATTGCTCATGGCCGAATAGAAGGTATTGGGGTTGGCGTCGGCGACGTTATTATTTGGCGGTACAGAGCCGGGCGGTGGAAAGGGGATTGGTCCGCCGGCGCGGGTGGGCTGGGTGCGAGACAGGCCAGTGAAGATGACCATGACGCCCATGCCTTTTTGAAAGCCGGGAGTGTTGGGCGGCAGCACGAAGACGGGACGTGTTGCGCCATAGCCGATGAGACGCACTCCGGGCCAGAGATAGATAGTGCGCGTGAGTCTATAGCGGCCAGTGGGAATAAAGACAAGACCTTCACGGGCCGGGCCTTCAGCTTTGTCGATGGCGGCTTGCAGCGCAGCGGAGCTATCGGCATTTGCGCTGGGCGCATCGAGATAGACGGCGTGGGGATCGTCGGGGCGTGTGGTGATGGTGCTGGACGATGCGAATGAGGCGGGGCACAGGGATAGCGCGAGGGCGAGCAGCAAGGACAGCTTCATGGGACTCTCCACCGGAAACAGGGCCACTGGATAACTGGCGACTGAACTGCGGAATCCAGCATATCGGACGCAGCAGAGAGAGCTGCGAGCGTGCTCAAGCGCAATGTGTGAGACAAACAAAAAAATCGGTAAAGCTGTTTGGAAAGCAGCTTTACCGATTTTTTGTGGAGCTTGGTGCTGAGACGCTTGTTAGAACGGGATGTCGTCGTCGGAGATTTCGGCCTGGTTGGCGTATTCGTCGCCGCCGCCAGAGGGCTGGCGCTGATCGAAGCCAGCGGTGGAACCAGAGCTGGAACTCGTCCCGCGGCTGTATCCTCCACTGGAGCCGCCCTCTTCGCGACCGGAGAGCAGGGAGAGATCATTGACGATGATCTCGGTGCGGTACTTCTTCTGGCCGGATTCCTTGTCGTCCCAACTGCGGGTCTGGATCTTGCCTTCGATGTAAAGCTTGGTGCCCTTCTTGACGTAGTCGCGGACGATTTCCGCGGTGCGTTTGAAGGCGACGAGATTATGCCATTCGGTGCGGTCCTGCCAGTTGCCGGAGGCGTCCTGGAAGCGGTCGCTGGTGGCGAGCGTGAAGTTGGCGACCATGGTGCCGCCGCCCGTGGAACGGATTTCGGGATCTTTGCCCACGTTGCCTAACAGGATGACTTTATTGACGCTTTTTGCCATGGTGAATGCTCTCCGGTAAGGAAAAAGAATAGCAGAGGACTGGCCGTCCAGGCATCTGCGCCTTTAGCGCCTCATTGAGTCCGAAAAACCGGATGAGGTAAGACCTGCGACTTTGTTGTACTTTTTGCCCCTAGGACGAAAAATCACGTGTGCCGGTCGATTTGGCTTTAACTAAAGATAAAATTTGGCGTCCATTCGGACAGAAGCTCCTCTCTCGCGGTTATCCTTAGTTCAATTCAGGAGGTTCCTATGCGCGTAACCGGATTTGTACCGGGGTTTGTGTGTGTGCTTGCGGCTGGTTCCTTGTTTGCCGCTGCTGCGCCGCAGATTCTAGCCCAGGGGATTGGCACATCGACCTTTGGTGCTGGGTCGATGGAAGGCATGTCCAAGCAGCCGTACTCGGCTACGTGGACAGAAAAGCAGGTGCAGACGCTGGCCAACGGCACCACTGTTACGCATGAATCGACGACGAAGTTTGCGCGCGACTCCAGCGGACGGTCCTATACGGAGACACACAACACTCTTCCGACGGGATCGGATGGGCAGCCGCGCGAGATGGTGAATTACCACATTTTCGATACGGTGGCGCGGACAACAACCTCGTGGAACTCCACTACTAAGGAGGCGACGGTGACCCAGCGGCCTGACCCGGCGACGATGCAGGCGAGACCGACTCAGACGACAGCTACGCGGATAGCTCCGACGATTCAGACGGAGCAGCCGGTTCGCAGGCAGAATCCGGATGTGCAGCGTGAAGACCTGGGAACGAAGAACATTGTCGGCGTGAATGCGAAGGGTATCCGTATTACGCGGGTGATTCCGGCGGCGCGGGAGGGCAACGACCAGCCGATCACGACGATACAGGAGACGTGGTCGTCGAGGGAGTACGCAATTGTGCTGATGAGCACGAATGATGATCCGCGCTCCGGCACGACGACGCGCGAGGTGACGGAGTTTACGCCGGGTGAGCCGGATGCGGCGCTGTTCCGCTTGCCGGAGGGGTACACGGTGCGGGAGGTTACTCCGCGGACGGTTGCGAATCAGTAATTTGTTTTGAGCTTTGATTCACAGGGCGCGACGATTGTCGCGCCCTGATTGTTTTTGCGGGCTTGAGTTTAACGTATGTGGCTGATGCGGCGGTTGCGGAACCATTTGGCTGTGCCGAGCAGGAGCAGGAGGACGCCGAAGGGAATGCACATGAGTGCGACGATGAGCGCGAGCCAGCCGCTGTTGGTGTGTGCGCCGGTGGCGGAGAAGCCGCCGAGGAGCGCTTCCAGCAGCAGGGCCGCGAGGATGCCTGTGCCGAGCATGCTTCCACCCGAGCGGAGAAGCTGGATGGTGCCGTCCTGGCGGTTGAGAGCTGCGTGGCTGTTTCGTTCACCCATTGTGTATTAGGACCTGATTAGCTTAGGGCCAGGCGGAGCATCACGTAGGTGATGACGCCGGTGACGGAGACGTAGAGCCAGATAGGGAATGTCCAGCGGGCGACGACGCGGTGCTGGCGGATGCGGCCGGTGAGCGAGAAGAAGAAGGTCACGAGCACGAGCGGCAATGCCACGATGGCGAGAAGGATGTGGCTGCCGAGTAGCCAGAGATAGAAGGTGCGGAAGGCAGCGTGAGCCGGGTAGAGTACATCGCCGTGCAGTTTGTGGTGCAAGATGTAGCCGATCAAAAAGAGCGTGGAAAAGATAAAGGCCGTGATCATGGCCGCGCGATGCTGGGCGATCTTGCGTGCTTTGATGAAAGTGAAGCCGATGAGCAGCGAGACGGCGCTGAGACCGTTGAAGATAGCGTTGAGCGTGGGCAGGAAGGCATATTGCGTGCCGGTGGTGTCTGAGGCCGGATGTATGTAGATGAGCCAGAAAAGGAAAAGCGTGGCTGCCGTGCTGATGGCGAGGATGGCAGCGATGGCGGCGCGGGAGTTGTCTTTTGGAGCGGATGTCAGAGTCGTCATAGTCCTTTAGTGTTTGGCGATGGCGCAGAGCATGAGCGCGGTCATGAGCAGCGGCAGGTAGATGACGCTGACCTTGAGCAGGTCGCGGGCGAGCATGCGGCTGCGGGCTTCGTCGGTGGTGCGGAGGATTCCGGCAAAGCGGATGGTGTAGCCGAGATAAAAGAGGCCGAGAATGGCGGCGATGATGGCGTAGGTTAGGCCTGTCATGCCGAGATACCATGGCGCGAGGCTGACGGGAATCATGACTACGGCGTAGACGAGAGCCTCAATGACGGTGGACCAGCCATCGGGCTGGACGACGGGCAGCATTTTGATGCCGGCTTTGCCGTATTCCGCGCGGTACATCCAGGAGATGGCCATGAAGTGCGGAAACTGCCAGACGAAGAGGATGGCGAAGAGTGCGACGGCGGGCCACTCGATGCGGTCGCGGGCGGCGGTCCAGCCGAGCAGAGGGCCCATGGCGCCGGGGAAAGCTCCAATGAAGGTGGCGAGCGTGGTGAGGCGCTTGAGCGGTGTGTAGATGGCGACGTAGGTGAAGGCTGTGAGCAGCGCCAGCGCTACGGTGAGGAGATTGGTGTGGAGCGCGAGCCAGCCTGCGCCGAGGGCGAGGGCTGCGAGGCCGGCGAGGACGCCGACGGCGAGCGGGAAACGGCCTGCGGCCAGAGGGCGGTCGGCGGTGCGCTTCATGCGGGCGTCTGATTTGCGCTCAATGGACTGGTTGAGTGCGCTGGCGCCGGCGGAGACGAGGGCGATGCCGAAGAGGGTGTCGAGGAGGCCGCGCTGGAGGCTGGAGATTCCTGACTGCATGGAGCCGAGGTAGAAGCCCGCCCAGCCGGTGACGACGACCATGGTTGTGACGCGGGGCTTGAAGAGCTCCTGAATGTCATGGATCAGCTGCGCGGTTGTTCCCGGCTTCGGCACGTGGAGTGCGCCTGAAACAGAATCCGGAACTGCGGCCTGGGAAGCTGGAGCCATCGGGAGGGTAGAAACCTCGGCAGGAAAAGTGGCCCGGATGGATTGCGTGGCGTGCGGGGCCTCTCTTTAGATGATACCAAGTGGAGCGATGTAGGCATGGGACTTGAATGGATTCTCGATCCGGATGCCTTCGATTAGCTGGCCGTGGTTCAGATCTTCCGTCAGAATGTGGGCCGCGCCGGCTTTTTCTGCTGCTGCGATGATTAGAGCGTCCCAGAAACTTATATGATGGCGGTCTTCAATTTGAAACGCCTGATTTATTTCCGCAGGAGTTGTTTGGATGCACCACTGCGAATAGTGGCGCACGATTATGCGCGCCAGCTCCTGCGAGAGCGGTGTAGCGATCTTGCGGGTTACGTTGTTGTAGAACTCCTGCAAGACCTGCATACTGATCGCGCCGGTCTTCTGTTCCCAGAGATTTTTCAAAATCTCTTTTGCGATTTCATGCTTACGAGCCGCATCGGCGTCAAAGGCATAAATAAGAATGTTGGTATCAACGAAGACTATCTCGGTCATGTAGTTCTTCCCGGTCGATCTTGTGAACGCCTCCGAGATGGAACCCCTTCTCCATCATGGCAATGGCATGCTTCATCGCGTGGTCGTAAGCGTCTTCTTCTGCGGCAAGCTCTTCTATTTGGCTCGCCAGCAAGCCACTGATCGAAGTAGAACGCCGCGCGGCTAGTATGCGCGCCTTCTGGATGGTCTCCTTGCTCAGTCGGACGGTGATGTTCTGTTTTTCATCCGTTGCAGGCATGGGAGGGCTCCTTTCACGTGTAATACGTGTAGCACGTGCAGTCAGTGAAAATCAATTTTATCGCGGAACGAGGTCGAAATGGTCGATGGCGACGCGCGCGCCTGAGTGCATGCGGTTGGCGGCGGGCAGGATCATTACGGTGATTCCGTCAAAGCGGTGCTGCCGGGATTGTGCGGGAATGACGAAGTGCAGTTTTTCGGAGACTGGCACGGTTTTTACTGCGAAGTGATCCGGCTGGGTTGAGGTGAGCGGCTGCAGGCCGAGGTCCAGGCCGCCTTTATAGTCCGATGCTGCTGAATCCGTCAGGAATACGCCGATTGAAAGTATGCCGGGGTCGTTATCGCGATTGAGCATGGTTATGTCGATGGCGCGGACGGTGGAGAGGGGGATGGGTTTGGCGAGCTTCTGGTGCGCCTGCATCATGAGCGGCCTGGTGTTCAGCGTGTGAATGCTGACGTCCATTGGGTTGCCGTGAGCCGTGTGCGCGTTTGGGCCGGGCTCTTCCGCGGGAGCTTCAAAGTACCAGTACTCGCCGCTGAAATGGATGGTCTGCGGTTGGGTCAAAGGCGCGGCGTTTAGCAGATCCGGAGGTACGATGAGCTGCTTCTCCGGCTTTTGCGGCCAGAGTATGACGCTGTGATAACTGCCGAGGCCGCCGGGTTCGGTAATATCCGGCTTCTTGGTGGTTTTTGTGGATTTTGCGGCTACGGGTAGGATGCCGAATCCTCCGCTGGATTGCTGGCCGGGTATGAGCGCAAGCGCCGTGACCAATATGGCGAGCAGAGCGGACCAGATGAGGCGCGTTTGAGAGCGGCGGGAAGAGCTCAATACTTCTGCGCGGCCGTTCCATGCGACTGCATGGCGCTGTGCGAACAGAAATGCTCCGGCGGCAGCGATAATGCAGGCGAGCGGGGTGTCTCCGTCAAAAAAGGATGCACAGGTGGCGTAGACGCAGATGGCGATGATGAGGCCGTGCCAGTCCCACGGGATGGGTTGGAGGGTTGCGGCGAAGATGGGTTGCGGGACTGGCTGGCCGATGGTATCGGAGGGGTGGACGCGTTCTGCTTTTGTTCGCAGCCATTGCATGGAACAGGCGGGGAGCGCGGCGGCGAGGGCTGCTAGCAGGGGCGCCCAGATGAAATCGCGGCGCAGGAAGAGGACGATGGCGGGCATCCAGACCCATGCTGTGGCCCAGGTGAGCATGAGTTCCTGCTGCGTGAAGGACGAGCGGAATTTAGCCTGACGCCAGTAATAGCGTGCTCCGGCGGCGGCGAGGAGCGTGGAGCAGGCCACGTAAGCGAGTGCGGGAAGAAAAAGTGCGGCAGGCGGAAGCTGGAAGCTGTTGTGCCACATCATGAGGAGCCATGCGGCCAGCAGCGCGTTTACGATTCCGCTGACGATGGCGAGGCGGGGAAAGCGCGCGATGCCCTCGGTTTCGGCCGAGGCTGGATCGATGGATAGAGTCTGGCCGCTCGGTGTCACTCGCACTCCAGAGGGATGATGGAGATTTCCGAAGAGAGATTGGCTTGAGACGCAGTTTGTCTGCTTGCTTATTTAGACACCGCGGGGGCAGTGAATGTTTCCGGCTACTGGAGGCGCATGAGGATGGCTTGGACGACTTCTTCCGGTGTGAGCGCGTCGACGGGGATGGAATGATGCGCAATGCGATAGAGAGGGAGGCGCTTTTCATAGCGAGCACGGAGGTTGGCGGTGTCGGCGAGGAGGGGGCGGATGGATTCGGTGCCGCTGCAGCGGGTGAGGGAGGTCTCGAGCGAGGCTTCGAGATGGATGAGACGTGTGCCGGGGCTGGTGAGGAGTAGATCGCGTGTGGCCGCGGTCTCGATGGCTCCGCCGCCGAGGGCGAGGACGAGTGAGTCTGTGGCAATGAGGCGGGCGATCGTTTCGTGCTCGCGCTGACGGAAGGCAGACTCACCGTGATGCGCGAAGATTTCGGGGATGGACATGCGGGCCTCGCCCACGATGGCGTCGTCGGCATCGATGAATTGCCAGCCGAGCCGTGTGGCGAGCAGCGGGCCAACGGTAGATTTACCGGAACCCATGAAGCCGGTGAGGACGATTTGGCGAATGCTGTGAGAGATTGTGCTCAGATCCGTCATCGCTTTCAGAATATCGGCTGGATGTGGCACGGAGTTCAGGCAAGCACCATGACTACGGCTCCGGCGGTGATCAGCAGGCCGCCGCAGAGTGCGGGGATGGTGAGCTTTTCGCCGAGGAGGAGCCAGGCGAAGAGCATGACTAGGGGGACACTGAGCTTATCGAGCGGTGCGACGCGGGAGGCGGGGCCGAGCTGGAGGGCGCGGAAGTAGCAGAGCCAGGAGAGACCTGTGGCGAGGCCGGAAAGCGTGAGGAAGAGCAGGGTGCGGCCATCGAGCTGGCGGAGGCCAACGTGCTTGCCGGTGGCGATGGCGATTCCCCAGGCGAAGAGAACCACTACGCTAGTGCGGACGGCGGTGGCAAGGTTGGAATCGACATGCGCGACGCCGACTTTTGCCAGAAGGGCTGTGGCGGCGGCGAAGAGTGCGGAGAGAAGCGCCCATGCGATCCAGTTCATGGAGTTCATGATAGTGTGCTGAGCAGTCTTCGCCTCGGGGGCTAAAGCCTAATCATTATTTCTGCCCTTTTCGGCACGACTGAAGTCGTGCCCTGACACAAAGCCAATTCAGACTGAGCTGCCATCAGGAGTTCATGGTACGCCGGGGAGTTGGTTAGACTGCGAAGAGGATGCTGACAGGAAAGCCAAGCCGTACTGCGCTGCGCGTGGCGATACGCCGCGCGGCGCACCAGATGGCGGATCATCCGCCGGTGTTGAATGACCCGATTACGGCGCAGCTGCTGACGCCGGAGACGGTCGGGCCGTCATACGACCGCGATATGGAACGGGCGATGCATCCGGTAGGGCGGGATTTCCGGTGCATGATGGCGGCGAGGAGCCGCTATGCAGAGGATCAGCTTGCGGATTCTGTGGCGGCCGGGGTACGGCAGTATGTAGTGCTGGGTGCGGGGTTGGACACCTTTGCGTACCGGAATCCGTTTTCGGAGCTGAGAGTGTTTGAGGTGGACTTTCCGGCTACGCAGGAGTGGAAGCGCTGGGTGCTGGAGACGGCGGGCGTGGCGGTTCCGGAGAATCTGATCTTTGCGGCGGTAGATTTTGAGCATCAGACGCTGGCGGAGGGATTGCGCGCGGCGGGAGCGGATGCGAGCCAGCCGACATTTTTCAGCTGGCTGGGCGTGGTGCCGTATCTGACGCTGCCGGCGTTTCGAGCGACACTGGCGACCGTGGGAGGGTTTCCGGCGGGTTCTGCGGTGAGCTTCGATTATGCGTTTCCGCCGGAGACACTGAGTCCGGAGCGACGCGGGATTTTTGACCGACTTGCGGAGCGGGTGGCTGCGGCCGGCGAGCCGTTCCAGCTCTTTTTTACGGAGGAGCAGATGGAAACGGAGTTTCGGCAGGCTGGGTTTCATCGCGTGGAGCAGGTAGACACGGACGAGATGAACCAGCGATATTTTGCGGATCGTGCGGACGGGCTGAAGTTGAGCGATGCGCGCTTTGGAATATGGACGACGGCGTGGGTTTAAGAGGCCGGGAGACTAAGGCATTCGATAAAAGGCAGACCTATTACCATTGGCATATGCGTAGGTTTGTTTTTGCGTTGCTGGTCTCCGGCGTGTTTATGCTTACCGGCTGCGGTTACCACACAGTAGGCGCGGCGACGCATCTGCCGGCAGGAGTGCAGACGCTTGCTGTGCCTGTTTTTGCCACGCATACAGAGGCATACCACACGGAGACGGCGTTGACGGAGGCCGTGATCCGCGAGTTTGCCACGCGGACGAAGCTACGGGTGACGCCTAAGAACGACGGCGATGCGGATGTGACGCTGCATGGAACGATCCTGCAGCAGACTGTGATGCCGCTGACCTACAACACGGCGACGGAGCAGTCCTCGAGCTTTCTGATCACGGTTGTGGTCTCCGTGACGCTCACCGGGCGGGACGGGCAGGTTCTCTACGAGAACAAAAAATACACCTATCGAGAGCAGTTTCAGTCCACGAGCAACCTGCCGACTTATCTGGACGAGAGCCCGGCGGCGGAGCAACGGCTGGCGCGGAATTTTGCGCGGGCGCTGGTGGCGGATGTGCTGGAAGGGCTATAAAAGCATTGCGCAGGTGAAAGACTGCATCACAGTTTTGTACTGCGAGCTTTGAAATTGCCATAGGAATCGAACAGGCATCCGGCTGCCGGATGCCTGTTTTCTGTTTATTATCCCAACGGCGCAGAGCCGGGTGAGTTGGGGCCTGATTTGGCAGTCAGGCGCCGGTGATAACCGTCACTCGACAGCGCCGAATATGAATGTTACATTTCCCGTGACTTTTCCCCCGGCTTTTTCGAGGTCGCTATTTTTACGGATTTGAATATTTCTTAACGGCTTCATGCATAAATCGGAATCCGGGAGGACCAGTGATAGCACAGGGTTGGGTCTATTTTTTTGTTGGAGTTAGCATACTACCGCTGATGGTAGCCGCGTTCTTTGCGCGGCATTGGAGGAGCTGTACCACCGAAGGGAAAGCCATGCGGCGGACCGTGGGAACAATCCAAGGCCGCACGGGTGCGTTACTGACACACCGGTACAGGATCGTTGCGGCCTGCCTTGGCCTGCTAGTTCCCTCACTTGCTTCCGCACAGGGTGAACATGGGGGCGGAGGCGAGGCCAACCTGGTGCTGCCGGATTTGTCGAGCGTAAGTTTTTTCGGCATGAACGGCCATACCCTGCTGATGATTGGGCTGTTGTTCTGCGCGGGCGGACTGCTGTTCGGCCTGGTGATCTATACGCAGCTCAAAAACCTTCCGGTGCATCGCACGATGCGCGAAATTTCCGAACTGATCTATGAGACCTGCAAGACGTATCTGGTGACGCAGGGCAAGTTCATTGTTCTGCTCTGGGTTTTCATCGCAGTCATTATTGCTCTGTACTTTGGCTGGCTGGCTCCGGTCCCGGGGAAATCGATTGCAGTTACCCTGCCGATCATTCTCGGGTTCAGCCTGGTGGGCATTGCGGGCAGCTATGGGGTGGCGTGGTTTGGGATTCGCGTGAACACATTTGCGAATTCGCGGACGGCATTTGCGGCGCTGCGCGGCAAGCCGTATCCGGCTTATGCGATTCCTTTGAAGGCCGGCATGAGCATCGGGATGGCGCTGATCTCAGTTGAACTGCTGATCATGCTGTTCATCCTTTTGTTCATTCCGCGAGACTACGCGGGAGCGTGCTTCATTGGCTTTGCGATAGGAGAGTCACTGGGCGCGGCGGCGTTGCGTATTGCCGGCGGCATCTTTACCAAGATTGCCGATATTGGCGCCGATCTGATGAAGATTGTCTTCAAGATCAAGGAAGACGATGCGCGCAATCCGGGCGTGATTGCGGACTGCACGGGCGACAATGCGGGTGATTCCGTGGGGCCTAGCGCGGATGGTTTTGAGACCTACGGCGTGACGGGCGTGGCTTTGATTACGTTCATTCTGCTGGCGGTGAAGGATCCTACGACGCAGGCGCAACTGCTGGTGTGGATCTTTGTGATGCGCGTGGCCATGCTGCTTTCGAGCGCGGTCGCGTACTTCCTCAATGCCGCAATTGCTCACGCGAGATACGCGAACGCCGATGATATGGACTTTGAGGTGCCACTGACCTCGCTGGTGTGGATTACATCCGTCCTCTCCATCGCGCTGACCTACATCGTTTCGTACCTGATGATTCAGACTCTGGGGGATGGAACGCTCTGGTGGAAACTGGCTTCGATCATTTCCTGCGGCACTCTGGCGGGCGCGATCATTCCTGAGCTGGTGAAGGTCTTTACTTCGACCAAATCGGCCCATGTGCAAGAGGTTGTCACGTCGGCGCAGGAAGGCGGAGCGTCGCTGGGGATTCTGTCGGGATTTGTGGCCGGGAATTTTTCGGCCTACTGGCTGGGCCTCAGCATGGTGGCGCTGATGGGGATGGGCTATTACTTCAGCACGGGGCCTTCGATGATGGCGCTGATGCTGGCTCCTGCGGTCTTTGCGTTTGGACTGGTCGCGTTTGGCTTCCTGGGCATGGGGCCGGTCACGATTGCGGTCGATTCCTACGGGCCTGTGACGGATAATGCTCAGTCCGTTTACGAGCTGTCGCTGATTGAAAATGTGCCCGGTATTGAGGCCGAATTGAAGAAGGATTTCGGGTTCAATGTGAACTTTGAAGCCGCAAAACACTGGCTTGAGGCCAATGACGGTGCGGGTAATACATTCAAGGCTACGGCAAAGCCGGTGCTGATCGGCACAGCCGTAGTGGGTGCGACCACGATGACATTTTCAATCATCATGGCGCTGACAGGTGGACTGACTCACAGCGTCCAGAACCTTTCTCTGTTGCACGCACCCTTCATGCTCGGGTTGATATCCGGCGGTGCAATCATTTACTGGTTCACGGGCGCTTCCACGCAGGCTGTCACTACCGGCGCTTATCGAGCGGTCGAGTTCATCAAGGCGAATATCAAACTTGAAGGCGTCGAAAAGGCATCGGTCGCGGACAGCAAGAAGGTGGTGGAAATCTGTACGAAGTACGCGCAGAAGGGAATGTTCAACATCTTTCTCGCTGTCTTCTTCGCTACGCTCGCGTTCGCATTCATGGAGCCGTTTTTGTTTGTCGGCTACCTGTTCTCGCTTGCAATCTTCGGTTTGTACCAGGCGATCTTTATGGCGAATGCCGGCGGCGCATGGGATAACGCGAAGAAGGTAGTAGAGGTTGACCTGAAACAGAAAGGGACACCTCTGCATGACGCAACCGTGATCGGGGATACCGTTGGCGATCCGTTCAAAGACACTTCGTCCGTGGCAATGAACCCGATTATCAAGTTCACGACGTTGTTCGGATTGCTGGCAGTGGAGCTTGCGGTAACGCTCAGTGCGGACAAGCCGCTGCTCACGCACATGCTGGCAGTGTTGTTCTTCCTGGTGTCGGTGTTCTTTGTTTGGAAATCGTTCTATGGGATGAGGATTGATGCAAAGAGGTAGAGAGTAGTGAGTAGAAAAACGCTCCCGTTTTGGCGGGGGCGTTTTTTATTGGAAGGATTGGAGGCTGCGAAGCTGGCGGCCTTCGGAGTCGAAGTTGGCGGGATCGAGCCATGCTTCAAAGGTTTGCTTGCGGGCAGGCCATTCGTTGTCGAGCATGGAGAACCAGGCGGTGTCACGGTTCTTGCCCTTGATGACCATGTGCTGGCGGAAGATGCCTTCAAAGGTGAAGCCGAGGCGCAGGGCGGCGCGGCGGCTGGGTTCGTTGAGTGCGTTGCATTTCCACTCGTAGCGGCGGTAGCCGAGGTCTTCAAAGATGTGACGGGCCATGAGGTACATGGCTTCTGTGGCGGCGGTGGTGCGCTGAAGCGAGGGCGAGAGCAGGATATTGCCGACTTCGATGACGCCGTGGGCGGGCTCGATGCGCATATAACTAGCGTAGCCCTTTGCACGGCCGTCTGCTTTGGTTATGAGAGCAAAGAACCGGGCACTTGCGCCAGACTGTTTTTCTGCAAGCGCGCTCCGTAGTTCTGTCTCATTGGCGTAGGGACCGTCTGCCAGGTAGGCCCAGACCTCGTCGTGGCCGTGGATGGCTTGCCAGAGGGCGGAGGTGTGCTTTTCGGCGTCGAGCGGCTCCAGGGTGACGGTGCGGCCCGGGAGGGTAACGGGCTGGGGATAGAGGGCGGGCTTCCAGTGGAGAAGGTGTGGATCGTGCATTTTTCAAGCCTAACAGCGGGATGTGTGAGCCAACCGTTCCCGGATTGGGTCAGAACCGGAAGGGAATTGGGGCACCGGATGTCCACAGGATGCACAGGGAGGCGGATAAAATGTACCGGTTTTCCGCCTTGTTTCCCACATGGCATTGGCCTTAGGCTCTGATTCATCGCGCGTTCACATATGGCGCTCCGAAGTGACGCGGAGACCAGTTTTCCACTGCTAGTTAGGCTGTCAAAAGGGCATTTTGGATGCCGAAACCTGCTCTAAATCCGCTCCAGGCAAATAGGCCCTCGCTTTCCACAGGCTGAAGCCGAATGTTTTGGGTTTTGGTTCCTCAGATCACCAAGGTTACGCAAGATATTGTGGCATGGGCTTGACTTGGCCTATGGAGAGGGGTACTTTTTCATCTGCGGCTGTAAAACTGCTTTAACGAAAGACCGGCTGAAGGGATCGCCGGCAGACCGCAAATGATTTTTATTCTGCACTCCGATTGCACGTCCGTTTTCGTCCGTTGTGAGAGCTGAAACATCTAATACTCTGGGGCCCTGAGCTGCCGGAGACAGGCAGATTTTTCTTTGTTTTACCCAAATTCGACTACCCAGGTTTGACGAATCCCCCAAGGAGAGTTCCACCATGCATGAGGCCCACGTTCACGCTCCGGCAACGACGCAAGGAGCTGCCTCCGGTCCAGCCCGGCTGACTTTTTCCCGCCGTTTCTCCACGGCAGGTGTTTCCCCGTATGACGAGGTGCAGTGGGAGAAGCGCACCGCGTCGATTACCGACAGCAAGGGCAACTCGATCTTTGAGCAAAAAGACGTGGAAGTGCCGATTGACTGGTCGATGACGGCGACAAACATTGTGGCCTCAAAGTACCTGCACGGCCAGATGGACACGCCGGAGCGCGAGAGTGGCGTGCGCGTGCTTGTGCAACGTGTGGCAGAGACGATCCGCGACTGGGGCCTGAAGGGCGGCTACTTTGCCACGGCAGAGGATGCGGGGATTTTTTACGACGAGCTGGCGCACATGCTGGTGACGCAGAAGGTGGCGTTCAACTCGCCGGTGTGGTTCAACGTGGGCTGCGACCGGCTGGAGCCCCAGGCGGACGGCGCGAGCTGGCACTGGGATGCTGCGACGGGCTGCGTAAAGTTTGAGCCGACCGGGTATAAGAATCCGCAATGCTCGGCTTGCTTTATCAATGCGGTGGAGGATTCGCTGGATGCGATTCTGACGCTGGCGAAGACCGAGGGCATGCTTTTCAAGTGGGGATCGGGCACGGGGACGAACCTTTCGCCGATTCGCGGATCGAATGAACTGCTTTCGGGCGGCGGGCAGGCCTCAGGGCCGCTGAGCTTTATGCGCGGCTTTGATGCTTTTGCTGGCGTGATCAAGTCCGGCGGCAAGACGCGGCGCGCGGCCAAGATGGTGATCCTGAACGTGGACCATCCGGACATTGTGGACTTTATTGACTGCAAGGCGAAGGAAGAGGCGAAGGCCTTTGCGCTGATTCGTGCAGGTTATGACGGTTCAGGGCCGGACTCCGAGGCGTATTCCTCAATCTTCTTCCAGAATGCGAACAACTCTGTGCGCGTGAACGACGAGTTTATGCGTGCTTATGAGAATGACGGTGAGTTCTCGACTAAGACAGTGAAAGAGCGCACGCCGCTGAAGAATTACAAGGCGCGCGAGATCATGCACAAGATTGCCGAGGCTACGTGGCTGTGCGGCGATCCGGGCATGCAGTTCGACACGACAATCAACAAATGGCACACGAGCAAGAACACAGCGCGGATCAATGCGTCGAATCCCTGCTCGGAGTACATGTTCCTGGATAACTCGGCCTGCAATCTGGCGAGCTTTAACCTGATGAAGTTTGTGAATGCGGGCGGGCAGTTTGACATTGCGGCGTATCGGCATGCGATTGCAGTGGTGATTACGGCGATGGAGATTCTGGTGGATAACTCCGGTTATCCGACGGAGTCGATCTCCAAGAACTCGCATGATTACCGGCCGCTGGGTCTGGGCTATGCGAACCTTGGCGCGCTGCTGATGGCTCTTGGTCTGCCGTATGACTCAGATGCGGGCCGGGATCTGGCTGGAGCGCTTACGGCGATCATGTGCGGACAGGCCTATCTGCAGTCTGCGGTAATTGCGGGGGCTTGCCCGGAGCTTGGTTCGGCGACGCCGCTGACGGCGAGCATTGAGCGGCAGGGCGGTGCGTGCCCCGGCTTTTACGTGAACCGCGAGCCGTTCCTGGACGTGATTCGGATGCATCGTGCGGAGGTGAACAAGATTGGCAAAAGTAAGACGAGCAGTGAGCCTTTCGTGGCTCCGCAACTCGATGCGCTGATTGAGGCGAGCCGCGAGAGCTGGGACATGGCTCTAGCGCTAGGCGAGAAGTATGGCTATCGCAACTCGCAGGTGACGGTGCTGGCTCCGACGGGAACCATTGGCTTCATGATGGATTGCGACACGACGGGCGTTGAGCCGGATCTGGCGCTGGTGAAGTACAAGAAGCTGGTGGGCGGTGGCATGATCAAGATCGTGAATAACACGGTCCCGTCCGCGCTCTTTAAGCTGGGCTACAACAACGATCAGGTGAACGCGATTGTGAGCTACATTGACGCGACGGGCACCATTGAAGGCGCGCCGGGAATCAAACCGGAGCATCTGGCGGTGTTTGATTGCAGCTTCAAGCCGTCCAAGGGCACGCGATCGATTCACTACATGGGCCACATCAAGATGATGGCGGCGACGCAGCCGTTTCTTTCAGGGGCGATTTCAAAGACGGTGAATCTGCCTACGGAGGCCACGATTGACGATGTGGCGGAGGCGTATGCGGAGAGCTGGCGGCAGGGCATCAAGGCTGTTGCTATTTACCGCGACGGCTCGAAGGGTACGCAGCCGCTGAACGTAAGCATGGACACGAAGACGGAGCCCTCGGCGCTGGATGTGGTGGGCGCGCGCGTGTTGACTAGCATTGCTGCAGGTCAGGCTCCAGTAGAGGCTGACCTGAAGGCGCTGGACGGCAAGGCGAGCGAGAAGATCGAGGTTTCGGCCAAGCATATTGCGGCTGCAGGGGCTTCGTTTGAAAGGTCTCTTGAAGAGATTGCCAAGGCGGCGGTTCCGACGGTTGCAGCAACGCCGGTGGTGCCTGCTGCGCCTGCGCAGGATCTGAATGCTCCGCCGAAGGCTGTACGGCATCGGCTGCCAGAGGAACGGGCTTCGGTGACGCACAAGTTTTCGATTGCCGGGCATGAGGGCTACATCACCGTCGGACTCTATCCGACTGGAGAGCCGGGCGAGATATTCATTCGCATGGCAAAGGAAGGCTCTACGGTCAGTGGCTTGATGGATTCGTTTGCGACGGCTATCTCGCTTGCGCTGCAGCATGGTGTACCGCTGCGCGTGCTCTGCGAGAAGTTTGCGCACACGCGCTTTGAGCCTTCCGGCTGGACGGGGAACGAGCAGATTGGCTATGCGAAGAGCCTGATGGACTACATCTTCCGCTGGCTGAGCTTGCGGTTCCTGTCAGGCACTCAGCTCACGCTATTTGCGGGACTTGCTCCGCAGCCGGCACAGTTGCCTGCAGCGCCGCCCACGATTCTGGCTGATCGTGAGCCGGAGCAAGCCGCTGCCATGCCTGCGGATCAGCTTTCCCGGCTGGTCGAGGAGGTAGCTCGCAAACTGCACCAAGTAGGCGTGTCAGGCATGGGCTCAACATCAGCGCCTGCGGGCGGAATTGCGCCGGAGGTTCAGGTTGGTCCCACGGCCCAGTCAGAACTACCGCCGTTGACCGACCGGGGACTCTACCAGGCAACGCAAGGCATGAAGGACATGTACCAGATGGGCGATGCGCCGAGCTGCGGAACATGCGGAGCGATTATGGTTCGCAACGGAAGCTGCTACCGGTGCATGGAGTGCGGGTCTACGAGCGGCTGCAGTTAATGCAGAAAGTTCGTAGCCGAGCATGATTTCTGTGCAAAAGATGCTTAAGGGCGGTGTCACTGATGACACCGCCCTTTTCTTTTGCTCAGAAGAATTTCTAGCTGGGCTATGATTTATCGTAACGTTTCGATTATCCTTCAGTGACGCGTCAGAATTGATGCGAGATTGACATAAAGTGGCATGACTGAGGGATGACATCATCATGGGCGAGAGTTTCAAGACGGGTCGCAGGGACTTTCTGAAGCAGGCTGCCGGGGCGCTTGGAGCAGCAACGCAGGCCAGCCAGTGGTCTGCCACGGCAGAGGCGCAACAGCGTGAGCCTGGCGCACAACCGGAGCATGCTGGAGTTGACCGGGCTAAACAAGGCGAAGAGGGATTTCCTCGCCGCTTTGAAGGGCGGCAGCTGCGGATGATTGCCTTCCCGCTTGGCGGTGTCGCTGCGGGCAGCATCAGCCTTGGCGGTCGAGGACAACTGTGCGATTGGGAGATTTTTAATCGCCCCAACAAGGGCTATCGGCCTCAGTATGCTTTCCCCTCAATCTGGGCACAGGCGGCTGGAAGCGCTCCTGTGACGCGGGTGCTTGAATCTCGGATTCAGCCTCCCTATCAAGGATATGAAGGGCTGGGCTCAGATAATGTGCCAGGCATGAGCCGTCTCGAATCGGCTACCTTTCTTGGCGCTTATCCGCTTGCGCACATCGACTTTCATGACAGCTCTCTACCGGTTCAGGTGCAACTTGACGCATTTTCTCCGTTTATCCCGCATGATCCGGATGATTCCGGCCTGCCTGTGGCGATGCTCCACTATCGTGTGACCAATCCAGGCAGTAAGACGGTCAAGGCCAGCATCGCCTTTTCGATTGAAAATCCCGTCCAGGCCGCCGCGACTGGAGACAATCACTCCATAACGACCCAAACGCGACCGAACGAATATCGCACGGGGAAAAATATTGCAGGGCTCTATATGAGCAATCCTGCGCTTGCAGCCGATGACCCAATGCATGGCAGCTTCGCTCTTAGCGCTCTGTCTGACGCGAATGTCGAGGTCTCTCATTGGAACGGCTGGCCACAGGGAAAATGGTGGAATGGACCGCTGCTCTTCTGGGACCAGTTCAGTAAGGAAGGACGGCTTGGGACTCAGCCTGAGCCACACAGCGCAGTGGGAGCACTTTGCCTGCAGGCCACGCTTGCTCCAGGCCACTCCGTTGATTTTCGATTTCTTCTCGGTTGGCATTTTCCTAATCGCACACCGCAGTGGTGCGATTGGGCGGCACCTAAAGGCGAGGGCAAGACCGTCATTGGCAATTACTACGCAACGCGCTTTGCCAATGCGTGGGAGGCCGTTTCCTATGCCGCTGAACACTGGGAAAGCCTCGAATCACGCACCAAGGCCTTTGCGAGTGCATTCAAAGCCAGCACGCTGCCTGCAGAGATCAAAGAAGCCGCGAGCGCGAATCTCTCCACGCTGGCCACAAACACGTGTTTTCGCACAGCGGATGGGGAGTTTCACGGCTTTGAAGGAAGCGGCGACAAAGCGGGCTTAGGTTTTGGCAACTGCACTCACGTGTGGAATTACGAAACAACTACCGCATTCTTTTTTCCCAGCTTCGCACGATCTCTGCGTCGCAGCGCATTCGGATATTCCATGGATGAAGCTGGCGCCATGCATTTCCGCCAGATGCTTCCCGATGGCAAGGCACGCTTTAATACCGCGGCAGCCGATGGCCAGATGGGCCAGATTGTTCATGCATGGCTCGACTGGAAGCTCTCCGGTGACATGGAGTGGCTTCGCGCATTCTGGCCACGAATCAAGAAAGCAATCGAGTTTGCATGGGTTACAGGTGGATGGGACAGCAATCGCGATGGCGTGCTTGAGGGTGTGCAGCACAACACCTACGATGTCGAGTTCTATGGGCCGAATCCGATGTGCGGCATCTATTACCTGGCCGCACTGCGTGCCTGTGCGCAGATGGCGGATGCTGTCGGCGATAGTGCCAGTTCCCGCCAGTATCAAAGCCTCTTTGACCAGGGCCGTGGCTGGATTGACTCCAACCTCTTTAACGGCGAGTATTACGTGCAGAAAATTCGTGGCTTTCGCAGCGCGGAGATTGCGCCGAGTCTGCGCGGAGGCATGGGTACGGAGAATTCTGAGACGCCGGAGTTCCAGGTAGGCGAAGGCTGCCTTGTCGATCAGCTCGTTGGCCAATATCTGGCAGATGTTGGCCACATGGGACCACTGGTTTCACCGGACAAGATTCGCAAGACTCTCGCTTCAATTTATAAATACAACGGCCGCCGCAGTCTGGCACATCATGACAACGTGGCACGCACCTACGCGCTCAATGATGAAGCCGCCATCGTGATCTGCGATTATGCGAAGACCGAGCGTCCGCGCATCCCCTTCCCATATTTCAGCGAATCCTGGACAGGGCTTGAATATACCCTCGCTTCGCTCATGATCTCGTGGGGAATGGTGCGCGAAGGTGTCGAGGTCGTTCGCAACACGCGACTGCGCTACGACGGAGAAGGACGTAGTCCATGGGATGAAGCCGAGTATGGGCATCACTATGCGCGTGCAATGGCTGCATGGAGCCCGTTCATTACGCTTAGCGGCTTTGGCTATGACGGCGTGAAGTCTGCAGTCGTCGCCGTGCCTCGCATCCCGCACGATCACTTCGACTGTTTCTGGGCCACTGGGACAGGTTGGGGCACGTTCTCTTACCGCAGTTCAAAGACGAGTGCCCACTTCTCTTTATCTATTGTCACGGGCACTCTGCAATGCCGGTCCTGTGAAATCACCGCTGCAGGTCATAGTGCCACGGTACGTCGCGGAGAAACAATTCTGGCTAACTCTGTGGAGAGTGGAAACTCCACAATCGTAGTCAATCTTCAAGAGCCTCTTCAGCTCAAAGCTGGAGACAAGCTTGAGATTGAGGTTCATGCATGAGTGCCGGCATGTAGGTTTGAAGCCGTGAGTTGTTGTCGCCGGCGATCGAAGTTCATACTGGTGGCTGATCAATACAAGGCCCAGCGGAGAGGTTTATCCGGCGTGCTTGAATCGCTCAGGATAATCGAGTCATCTGCCTGTCTTTGGATTGGTGATCGCTTGCCATTCACCTCAGCCGATGACACCGCTTTGGCTGCTTCCTCAGGTAAGACAATCTCCAGCTTCCATGTGCCGGAACGTGAAGGCTTGTACCATCCCTCATATCGTCCATTTGTCTTGACCACACCCGCCAGCGGCGAATCGAAACGATATGAATCTACGGGCAATTTCAAGCTCAGCTTCATTCCTGCCCCTGTAAATTCCATGCCGAGAAGCTTGCTTGCTGAGTATAACGAACAGGCATGAGCATGGACATTCAGAACAGGAAAATCCGTGCCGCGGAAGTACTGGTCATCTGCTGCGCGCCCCGGATGCTTGTTCAGCGGAGAATTCCAAGAGTCGTTTCCGCTCCACACCCCATACCAGATATCCCGATAGCTTTCCGCATGGCATGCCAGCGTGTTCCTCTTCCATTCCTCCCACGCCATTGCTGGATCGATGCCTGCCAGCGCCCATACAAGCGTCTGATTCAATGACGGCCAGATCGCTCCCAATTCCAGCGTGCCGACATTGTCGCCGCCCTTTGAACGCATATCTGGTCCATCACTCATCTGCGCGGCTCCTAACGGCCTATGCCGCAGCAGTTCGTTTATGTTTCGCACGAGATCGCGGCTTTGCGCCTCTGTTGTTGCTCCAGACAAAATTGCCCAGGGCTGCGGCTCGATCCATAATGTCGATTCGCCTAACCAACCCAGGGTGGGCCCAAGCCACGCACGCCGAAACCATTTTCCATTCCATTGCGCTCGTGTTGCTTCGCGGTGTTGGTCCGCACTCTTACGCGCCTCTTGCGCCAGTTCTGAGTTTTTTTGTGCATAGTCCAGCAAGCGCGCGTATTCATCGAAGACCCATCCTGCCATTGCTGAGTTCAGCACGCTCTCGCTTTCTTCCATGCATTCTTTCATTGCGGAACTGGCCCATGTATAAATCAGACCGTCGTTCCAGTCATCGACCAGCATGCGCATCACGCCGTGCTTGCCCACACCCACGTCCTTTACTTGATGGCGATAGCAGTTTTCAAGCAGTTCGCTCACCAGTGCAGTGCGTCCCGAAGTAGCTGAAAATCGCATTGGAATTCGCTCGTTCAGAAAATCCAGATCACGCGTTGCCAGCACGTACTCGCTTGCGGTCCACAGCAGCCACAGGGGAAGATCGCTCGCCTTGTCTGACTGCATCGGCGCGATTACACCGTGGCCCACAATGGCGTACGGTAGAGACCCGTCATCGCGTACCTCTTTCAGTGTGTAGCGCAGGATGCTCTTCACTATCTCCGGATTACTGAAAAGGAACGGCAGACAGTGCTGCAAAGGATCTCGCGGCGCGCCCTGAAACCCCATGGTGTATTGATAGAATCCGTTTTGATTCAGAATGTGTTCTTCGAAAAAGTCATCGTAAGTCTGGCTGCTTCTCAGGTAATAGTGATTCCATGTTGCCTCGCGCTTGATCCAGGGCTCTGCGGGTACATCAAACCGCATTCCGGTTCGCTTCCACTGTTCGCTCGAGCTGCGCAACACTGATTCTGTGGATCGCTTATATTTGCTGATTAACGCGTCCAGTGAAAAGCCCTGCGGTAGATACCCGTAAAGAAAGCTGAGCGTGAGCGACTCGCCTGCTCGTAGATGCAACGTGCGCTCGATCAATAAGCCGGCATGTGGGCCGATGTCTTCAAGCATTTCGCTGAAAGGCTGCTTTAAGCCAGTGGGATTGGCCGCGCCGCCTGTGCCAAAGAAAGAAGCGGCGCCGGAACTGAGCCCGCTCGCGGCACCATCCAGCGAGACCAGAAATGTCTGCGGTATCTCAAGGCTTTCAAACTCAGTACCTGACTTGAGATCGCCGACGGGCGTATAAAACCCATTCGGATTGGCTTTCAACGCGGCTTTCGTCTGTTCCCAAGCGGCCTCCTCATCCGCAGCACGACCAAGAAAGTTCTTCGTGTCGAGCAGTCCCTTACCGCTGGCGATGCGCGTTACGTGATGATTGAACCGGCGCCCCATATCTCGCCGCCAGTCGGTCTGCGAGCGTTTTCCATAGGTGCCCTCAAGTGCCGATCGAAAGGAAAATTGATAAGGCTGGCATCCCCAGTACTCAACCCATCGCAACGTCACGGGAGTGTTTTTATGATTACTTACGGTGGCTTGCGAGATCAGGACCGGATCATCCCCAAATGGTGCATGAATTACCTGGTCGACTGCATAGCTCCTGCTCGCAATCTTTTTGCGGTAATATCCGATTCCAAAGATACGTTCGAAGCCAGTGCTACTGCCGTCGTAGTAAGTGCTCAGCAACTCTTCGCCGTCCGTGAGATATCCCAGGCCACCTCCAAACTGGCTCATTTCGGGATCGAAATCATTCAGGAACTTTGGAGATCCTTCATCCTGACGGACGCGTATGTGGCCGTAGTTCGACGCGATAGCAATGATGCGATCGTTCCCAACCTGATGAATATGCTCCGTGGAACTTAATGCGCCTGGTCGCACATCTGTCACTGCACGCGGATCTGTTGTCTGGTTCGCAGTGTAGCGAAAGGCAGGCAGGCCGAACTCGTCTTCCGTCCATACGCCGAAGTTGCCCGAACCATACTTTGCGAGCACATCGGGCGGCGCAGGCAACTCGATGGGCCAAACGTCAGATCTATCTATCTTGCCAGCGACAGCCAACCCCAGAGATCCGCGCAAAAATTCTCTTCGTGTCGATTCCATCGGTCTACCTTTACATTGATGAATTATGCCACCCGATTGTATGCGGGAATCATTCCTTCGTATAGCATTTTCCGGGATATCCGAGACACTCCATCATAAGCAAGGTATGTGGAACCACACGCATAAATGTGTAGCGTCCTCTATGTTGATTTCAACCTCATTTTTATACTCTCTAGTTGTGCAGCGGACCTCACCTGCACAGTTCTCATGGATCTGAAAGGATCGCTGATATGTCAAGCATCTCAATCATCGGGGCATCTGGCGCTGTTGGCAGCACACTGGCGACGCATATCCTTCGTAGCGGATTGTTGCAGCAGGGCGACCGGCTTCAACTTGTGGCACGGGGAGCTGGCTCCAGTTCGAGCAAGTTGTTGAGCATGCGTGTTGACCTCCTGGATGCATTTGACGATCAAGGTATCAACATCGAGGTTGTTGCAAATATTGACGACGTGGATGGGGACATCGTTATTGTTTGTGCCGGCGTAGCTTCAAAGAATACCGACCGCCGCGACTGGGGAAGAGCCAATCGTGACATGCATGAATCGATCGCAGAAACCTGTTCGAAGCGGGTTCCTGATTCCTTCTTCATTATCGTCAGTAATCCGGTTGAGCTTGCGGTGCGCATTTTCTCCGAGAAGCTGGGGCGCAAGCGTGTCATTGGGATGGGAGCAGAGCAAGATTCTCTTCGTTTTTCGCGAGCAATAGCGCGCGACCTTGGTATAAGCAGACACGACATATCCGCTTCTGTCCTGGGCGAACACGGCCAGGCGATGGTTCCTCTTTGGAGTAGTGTTGAGTTAAGTACGAATGACGAATGTCTTCTGGCGCGTCTTGAGGCTATGCGAATTCAAAGCAAAGCAACTTCGCTCGCTCAAAGAGTAGCGGACTTGAAGACTGACGTGCTTGATCTTCTCCAGAATGGACTCGTCAACGAAGCCTATGAGGCTACAAGGAAGGAATTGCCCGATGCACGCATTTTCGTGCAACCATTCATCACTTGGAGCACGATACATTCGACGCCGAATGCAACGGCAAATGCCACTCTTCGCTTTCTGACCGCGTTGCTCTCCAAAAAGCAACAACAGCTTCATGGGCAAGTTTTACTCGCGGGAGAGTTTGCCGGCATTCACGGCGTTTGCGGCGTGCCTATCAATGTAGACAGCGATGGCTGGCGAGTTAGACAGCTTGATTCGCTTACGGCCGAGGAAAGATCAAGCATTTCACGGGCGGTTTCTTCGATTGAGAAATATGTCACTGAGACTCGTTCGACTCACTCGGACTTGTCTCTACTTCAAATGGCAGAGGCAAGCCCTATGAATGCTATTTCGACCATTCCCACGGAAAGCATCTTTGACGAATCTGCAAACCTCTGCATGGCATAAGCATGGCCAATTTCTAAGAGCGCGTTGCCCAACGTTGTCGCTCGTTCCAGGATGCTTTCTATAAGTTCGTTACTTGATGCCCGGAATGAGGTTCAAGCTGTTCCATTTCGTGGTTAGCTGCTTATCCGATAAGGCTTTGATAAAAACGCCACCCACTACACTGCGAGCCTGGAAGCCAACCTGCTTGCCTGTTTTTGTGTCATACCAATCGGTCAACGGAACGTGGTTCGGTGTTTCATTTGTCCATCGATAGATGGGATCAATGATGGCATTGAATTGCTCCGAGTTGGATGCAAGTGTCGCAGTCCAGACGGACCAGTCAAGCTTTGTGTAGTCGGCGCGATTGTCGAGCGGAAGACCATAGGTGTTGATCTTTCCGAGATAAAACGAGAGTTCGGCTTCGCGAACAGATTTCGGGAACAGGTTGTAGCTGAGAATCTGATCCCAAACCAGATTGTATTTCTGACTCCAGGTGCCGGGGCTGTTGAAGGCCAGCTTGTAATGGTCACCTTCGCGCGCCATTGGGACCCACTTTTCCGCCATGGCCCTTGCCGTACGGCTATAGTCTTTCGCGATGTCTTCATGGCCTAGAAGATGTGCAAGATCTCCATATGCGGCCAGTGCCTCGATGGCTTTGATGGAGAGATTGGCGTTATGGGCAACGTGTCCGGCAAAGTCATCGGTGGTTAGTTGATTCTCAGGGTCAAGGCCCTTCTCTTTTAGATATTGGGCCCAACTCGATAATTGAGGCCAAAAGCGCTGAGCGAGATTTGCGTTTCCTTCGGCACGCGCCAAAGCGTCAATAAGGATGAGCATGTTGCCGCTCTCCTCGACCGGCATCTGATCGTCTTCTGTTTTTTCTCCGCCTCCGTATACCTGTCCATTAGCGAGAGGATACTGGCCGAGATCGTGCGGAGCGAATGGAAATCGCCAACGCGCTAGCGCAGAATATTCGAGAACAGGAATGAGCTGAGCCTCGAGCAGCTTTGGCTGTAAAAAGAGGAAAAATGGGGCGGAGGGGTAGAGCACATCGACCGTAGCAATGCAGCCGTTCGAGAAATTCTCCTTTGCAAAGAGCATTGGGTCGCCGTTTACATCAGCCACGAGCTTATGGGCAGCGAGCGTTTGACGATATGACAGGACTGCGATGGCAGCATAATGTTCTCCTCCGATTTTGGTTAAGTCGGCTGTCAGCTCAGTATCGAATGCAGTGGCGCGTTGCTCCAGAGCAGAGTACTGTTCAGCAGCCATATCGAGCATTTGCTCAACCGGCATATTGTCGCGTTGCCAGTAAGGCCTCAGATTTCGCTGCAGATATTGGATTGCATAGTCTTCTGTGTAAGAGACCAGGAGATGTCGCACAACAGGCTGCGAACCAATGGTGCCGAAATCGAGGCTAGCCGCAAGGTGTGAAGTGGCTCTGTCTGCGGGCCGAGGCATGCTCATCGAATCGCTCGTGGGCAAATTCCCGGTCTCTGCAAAGCTTTGCAAACTGTCTGACGCAATTGCGGTTGTTGAATTCTCGCTTTTAGGGATCGCGAGATGAAAGTAACCCCAGTCGATGCGGAGATTGTCGCCGGAACGATTGAGAATGTTCTGATCGCGAGAGCCCACTGAGAGGACATTGAGTTGTGACGTCTGGCTGCGGAGCAATACGACGTTCTGAGCCCTGTCATTGACTGCAATTATGGGGTCTACGTCGAGAAGAATCGAGACCCGATGAGACAGCTGATCTGTTGCTTGTACGCTCCAGGTAAGGTAGGTTACGGGGCGCGAGAGAACATCCAGATCATTCATCATTGCGGGCGTAAAGAACGTTAGCTCGAGCGTTATGCCATTCTGACGAAACTGATAGCGAGTATGCGTTGGCGAAACGGACCTGGCAGTTTGCTCCATTGCTGGCACAGACTCGGGTTGACGCCCCATAAAGCGGAATGCTTTTCCGTCAATGCGTGCAATGCCTGCGATAGGTTGCGGAGCGCCTGTCCAATGTGATGTATCTGATCCGGTTAGCTGATCAGTTTTCGACCAGATGCTGAAATAGGGATCATGCACGATGAGCGGGGTAGCAGGGGGCCTCTGTTGTGACGACGCGGCGCAAACTCCCAGGCAAAATATTGCTACAAAAGTCAAAAATCGCACGGTGGTTTTCATCGAAACTCCCTTGAAATAGATCACATTTGAGAATGCTCGCAGCTCGCTCGGGAGACAAATACACTGCAAGATTTAGATCCAGATATTCTTTTACCGAGCGATTGCAAAATTGAGCAATTACGATACTACTTTGTTATGCCAGATACTGAGGCGGCCGCAATAAGCGCGTCGTCGCCTGAGCTTTGCGTGCTGGCGTCGATGGTTCCGTAAGGAGCCGTCCAGGTGACGCCTATGCCGTAATCAGGCGGCTTCATGCCAGCCCAGATGCTTTCAGCGTTTGTGAGAAGAAAGGTCTTGTATCGCGGCGATGGAGATACGTGATACAGCAAGGCGAGATTGCGTGCGAAGATGCCTTTGAACTGCGTGCCGTCGCCGCCGCAGTTGGGCTCGCAGGGATCATGGAGAATGCCGTGCGCGTCGACCAAGATGGGGCTTGTAAGTGTTGCCGCAACTATGGAGCTGGCCTGAGCTAGGAGAGATGAATCATGTGTGCGCGTGTACAGCTCAGATAGACCTCCAAGGATAACTCCCTGGTTATAACTCCATGTAGTTCTGTGATTGTTGGCACACTGCGCGTCGAGGCCGTCATTGATGAGATGGTCTGAATTGATCATGCCGGTGTGTGAAAACCACTCCCACTCGCGATTGGCCCAATCAAGATAGTGGGCTTGCAGCTTTTTATTTTTCTCGCGCGTGAGTAGATGCGCAGCGACCGACAGAAAAAGCTCGTTGGAGATTGCATTTTTGTACTTTCTCTCTTTGCTCCACCAGATCCCACCGGAGCAGTTTGTATCCCAGCCTTTGGCCATGTCTTCAAAGATGGATGCGGACATGTGCAGGTAACGCGGATCGCGGGTGATGTCGTAAACGTCAATCCAGGCGAGTGCCCACCAGCCTTCATCGTCGTAATAGTCGTTCAGGAAGCCGGCAGACTTATGCTGAGCCGCAGATAGAGTCGTGGGAAATACGTCTGCGTATTGTTTGTCGCCGGTCACCTGTGTGTAATCAGCGAGCGTTGTAATGGCGTTGGCGGAGTTCCACCAGCCAGTGGTTTTATAGAGCCCGGTGGCCGGGTCGTACCATGCCTGAAGGCGCTTGATACCGAGTGCGGCTCGCTGGTGATAAGAAACAGTTTCATTTGCCGCAGCGGCTCCCTGCGTGTCCGCCGAACGGAATGATGTTGCGAAGAGAACGCAGTAGAAAATCCATTTCAACTTCTGAACTGATGGCACGTTGCTCTCCTGACTGCGCTATTGTTCGTTGTCAGACATAGACGGGGGCGCGGAAGCGGGACTACTTGCCCAGTTCTTGTTGGGCAGCGGACCCATCGTAAGCACGAGCTCGCCACCGGCAGCAATATCTGAGTGATCAAACCACGCTCTGTTCCACGGATGGCCGTTGAGAGTGGCTGACTGGATGTACATGTTCTTTGTGGAATTGTTATGGGCGATTATGGTGAAGGTTTTTCCGCTGCCGAGGTGAATGGCCGCCTGATCAAAGATGGGACTGCCAAGGATGTATGCGGAACTTGAAGGATCGACAGGATAAAAGCCCAACGCGCTCATGGCGTACCAGGACGAGGTTGAGCCCTGGTCGTCCATGCCGGGAAATGCGTATCCGGTACGGTCGCTGCCATACATCTGCTCTAGAATCTGGCGTACTAGCTTCTGAGTTTTCCATGGCTGGCCACCCCAGTCGTAGTAATACGCGGCTTGCTGATCGGGTTGATTGCCCTGAACATATTGGCCGATGACGCCAGTGCAGTCGCGGCAAATTCCTTTTGCGGTGTAGGGCGTTGAGAAGAATTCGTCGAGCTTGGCGTCGAACTTATCCCTACCTCCGAGGAGATTGATGAGCCCGCGCACGTCGTGCGGCACGAGCCAGAGTGTTGACCAGCCCGAGGCTTCCTTCATCATGAAGTTGTAGTAGGGCTCGCGTGGATCGAAGGGGGAAATCCATTGACCGTCTTCAGTTTTCCCGCGTATGAAGCCGATGGACGGATCGAAGACGTTCTTGTAGTTGTGCGCTCTCTTCAAAAACATCTTGTAGTCATCTTGTTTGCCGAGCTTGAGAGCGTATTGCGCGAGTGCGTAGTCATCCCAACTGTACTCGAGCGTGGTGGCTGCACCAGCTTTGCCGTCGGCGTACGGGGGACTGGGATTGTCCTTGGGAATGAAATCGGAGATCCAGCCGCGCTGCATGTATTCGGCTAGATGGCCGCGTGGGCCTTTGGGGTCCATCGCGTTTTTCCGCAGATACTCATATGCTGAGGCCCAGTCGAAGTTGAGTCCGCGCTTCCAATCGCCGAGGTACATGAAGATGGCATTGTCGCCGTGAAAGGAAGTGGCCATGTGACCGGACTCGCGCGCGCGGTCGAGTTGCGAGCGGAGGATATCTACCTTAGTGTTGGGCTCGAGTAACGTCAGCAGTACGATCTGGTTGCGGCCGGTATCCCAGAAGGGAACAGTGTCGTAGCGGTCGTACTCTGCTGTGTGAAGCTCGCGATCAAGACCAGTAAATTGTTCCCCTTTTTTTGCAATCAGGCGTGGACTCGCGAAGGAGTGATAGAGGCAGGAGTAAAAGAGCATGCGCTGCTTTTCTGTGCCTCCCTTCACCTCGACTTGATTCAGCTTGGATGTCCATGCGTTTTCAGCCTCACGCTTAATGGCATCGAAATCCCAGTTGGGATCCTCGTTGTGGAGTCGCGCTTCGGCGGCCTCAAAGCTGACGCCGCTGGCAACTTTCACGAGGACTTGTTCGCCTGCAGTGGTTGCATAATGCAGGTAGGCTCCGGCGAATGGGCCGGTGATTGCGCGATTTGCGGGCTCAACATCGCTAAATCCAATCAGAGGATCTCGGTTGCGCGATGGGACTTGCTTGAAGACGCCGAAGGATTGAAATGGTTTCGAAAACTCGGCGATGAAGCAGGATTTGCCGTTGGGAGATTTGCCACGTACGGTGTGGTCATTGACGACTTCAACGTCGCCGCTGGAGAAGCCGAGATCGAGAAGGATATTGGCTTTTTCTGTCTGCGGAAAAGTAAAACGGAAGATACCGGTCCAGGTGGTAGCAGTGAGTTCGACTCGTGTACGGTAGTCCTCGAGATAGACGCTGTAGTAACCGGGCGAAGCCCTTTCCTGTTTCTTGTCGTAGACGGAGCCGCTGCGTTCAGGAGGCACAGTCCAGTCGCCCACGACCGGCATAACGGTTGGGCTGTTGCCGGCTCCGCTGGAGAAGCCATAGATAGTGCGGTTGGAATAGAAGTACGATGCGCGGACGCCGGCGGGATAACTGAGGTCGAGGTTGGCATTGATGGGCGCAAGCTCCGTGGAACTGTGCGGCAGTCGTGCCCCGGGCGATGTGAAACCGGAGTATAGCTGCTCGCCTGGAGGTGGGGCGTTGCCGATTAACTTCTGATCGTCCAGAGGTGCAGTACCGACAAGGCCGTTGGCGTAAGCGAGGGGCGATTTATCCGTTCTCGCCGTGCTTTGCGTGTGCGCAAGCGCAATGAAAATGAGCGCCAAGAAAAGCAATGGGCCAACCTGCTTCGACAGTTTGTTTGCCGCAATCATCAATTCATCCTCTGATGAAAAAAGAAGGCAGGCAGATGAACAATCACTGCCTGCCTTGGCTGCATTAAATCCTGACGCTTACGCGGCAGGAACGAGTGTGACGGCAAGAATTACCACGTCACGATTTGCAGGGAGGCTGATGCTTTTGATGGTTTTGGTTGAATCGAGCGTGAAGGAGTAGGCGTGTGTGTAGAACGGATTCCCGTCCTTACTGCCGTCTCCCATGACCCGATATTGCATTTCAGAAGCAACAGATTCGCCCCTTGCATTACCGGGGTCGGACCAGTCGCTGAGCGATTGCGTGAATGAGGATGATGTGCCGTCAGAGTAGTTGACGATGAAGCTCTGCCTCTGCTGATTGCCGTTGAGGCCTACAGCCAGTAGACGAACGCTTTGAAATTTTCCTGTAGGCAGTTCAATGGTTTTGCTGCTGATTGCGTTGGGATGGTTTGGCGGCCCTAGCTTGAATACCACTCCAGCGCCGATTTCTTCATTTCCTGCTTGTTCTGCTGATAGGGAGGCAGCATCGTTGTCGATGCTGGCGGAGTCAGAGAACTTCGAGCCGTCCTTATAGATCCCAGTGAGGTTGTAGGCAGATGAGAGGTCGACAGGCATTGTTCCGGTAAGAACCGGTGTAATGTCGAGCGTGGCGGTTGTGGTGTGAACGACATTGCCCGCTGTGGCTGTAATGGTGATCTGCGTTGTCCCGGGTGCGGCTGGCCGGTCTGCCGTGAAGGCTGCAGCAGCAGATCCTGTTGAGGTTGCAGGAGAGAATGCTACTTTGACGCCAGCAGGCAGGCCGGAGGCTTCGATATGTACGGGAGAACTCAGATCGCCACGGGGGATGATGACGATGCCGGTGCTAACAGTCTTTCCCTGCGAGACGGAAATCTTTTGCGCCGCAGTGGAGAGTGAGAAGTCTGCTGGTCCGGCATTTGTTGAAGGCAAAACATCATAGAGCGGGTGTGCGGGCGTAGCTTCAGGGTTTTCCCTGGCCACCGAGATGGCGAGGATACGCACGTTGCTGTTGTTAGGCAGCTTGAGTTTCGTGGCGCCGGGTTCAAGATCCAGTGCGTAGGCAAATAGATAAGAGTATGCGTAAGCAACATTCTCACCCGCCTGGTTATGGTGATGGCTTGCGTACCAGGCCAGGTCTGCGCGCTTGATGAAGCCGGGCTTGAGGCCGACCATCTGGCCATAACTGCCATGCGCGGTATCCTTCGAGCTCCAGATCCGGTCATCCCACTGGCCAACGAATCCGCCCCAGTCTTCGATGTTGAGCTCGGTCTTTTTGCTGCCGGTGTCGAAGGTGGCTTTTTGATCTCCGTCTGTGGATGCGGCCAGCAGATATACACGGTTGAACTGGCCAGCAGGGAGTGCGATGGTTTGGCCATGCGCCACAATTGCGTTAGGGATGCCTGTTTTGGCTTGCGCGAGTTGGAATTCGATTCCGTTGAAGCTCATGTGCGCGGGCAGCATCTCCGCAGGCAGTGCATTGCCCTTGCCATCAAAGCCTGCCGTGGTGCGTTCGCCATCGTTGCTGGCTGCGGCAACATCGTAGGACAGTGGAACGGGCACGGATTCAATTTTGTTTGCCTTTGCACTTGCCGGTGCGAGACGAACGGCGAAGGTACGTGGTTGATATGCGCCGAAGGAGGTTACAAGTGCGCCGTCTGTGGTCGTCGCAGAGGCAACAGGCTGCTCCTGGCCATTGACTTCCCGCGCTGAGGTGATCGGAGAGGCAAAGGAAACCTGAACGTTGTTCTGCGCCTTGCCGTCAAGCTCGACGAGTCGCACAATGATTTCATCTCCCTGTTCGGTTTTCTTGAGAGCCAACACGCGAATGCGCGGGTTGCTGACCTTGAGTAGCGAGAAGGTATTGCCAAGCGCGCCGGAGTGCTTTGTAGTTTGGAAGGGAATCAGCGGCGTATTCAGGCGTTGTCCCTGCCAGTCCGTCTGAGCATCGCGCCAAGAGCCTGCATGGCCGGCAATGCCGTACACGAACTCGTGATGGCCGATATCCTGCGTGGCTTGATCGGCATAGCCGCCGGAGACGCCGGGCGTACGCAACAGAGTGAGGCGGAGCGTGTCGTCGTTCGGCTTGTCAGAGCCGTTCTTGCTATCGGTGAGAATCGTCACGCCAAAGTTACCGCTCATGTCGATCTGATCGATCCACTGGTGCGAGGGTACTTCAAACTTGTTGGGTACAGCAGATGGGCGCTCAATGGTTCCGATGTCCCAGTTATAAGTGGCTAGATTATTGTGCGCAGTGAGGGGGAATGTGGCCTTGAGGTTGACCTCGCGTGAGTTCCAGTCGATTACGTTCGCGAACTCCACGCGTTTGCCCGCATCCCCTGCTGACAAGCGAATGGTTTGCACAAAGCGTGAGCCGGCGGTTTCGCGTATGACTTCAATGGCCACACGCACGGGACCATTCTCGACGACGCGGATTTTTGCAGGGCCATGCACATATTCTCTTGGCGCGGCCTGCTCCTGATCCCAGTCCATGTTCCATGCGGGCCATTGCTGAGGATTGTCATAGGAGAGCGCAAGACGTGCAGGTGCAGAGAGTAACTCGCGGTTTAGTTGTTTGTCGAAGATGCTGGCAACATCGCCATCGGCGTTCAGGCGGACACGGTAATAATCGTTTTCAAGTTCGTTATCGGCAACGCGCAGTGTAGAAGTGCTTTGTGCAGCGCCTGGCTGTACGTCATAGACCGTGTATGCCACTGAGGGCACATCTGCAACAAACAGGATCTTGCCGTCCGCGATCTGCGCGGGAAGTTCCTTGCCGCCTGGTGCGATGACATGCACTTGCTTTGGCAATCCTCCGGGGAAGTGAACTTCAGCTTCAGTTACGTCTTGCCGGGCGATGTTCAGCGGATTGAATACGACCAGCGGAACTCCGCGTGTCTGTGTGTCGAGTGCGCTGGCGACTGCTTCTGTGCCGCTTTTAAGCACGCCGGCAAATTGGTTCATGGCGATCACGTCGTCGTTCCATGCGAACTCATAAGAGCGGGGAGTTGCAGTGCCGGCGGCGAGATCGTGAAAGTGTGCGCCCATGGCGAGCGTCCATGCGTTATTGAGACGCTCAATTGGATAGGTGCGTCCGCCGAGCCATTCTGCTGCGACGGAAGACTTCTCAGCCGCATCGGCAAGAAGTTCTTCCTGCCGAATCCAACGCTTTTGATAGGCCTGCGAGGTGAGTGAGCCGGCGGAGTGATTCGTCAGTTCCATTTCGCCGGTGTAACGAGGCAGAGCTGCAGCCTGCTCAGGCGTGATGTCGAGAAACATCTGGTCGGCTGGGACGGAAACGACATGCACGGGGCCATTGCCTACCTGTACTTGCGGCCAGGATTCGTTCGGTCCACCACGGAACCTAAAGCCATTTGCCGGAGGCATATCAACGGAGCCCTTCGTGACTATGGCTTCAAGACGTTTAATCGATTCTTCATCAGGCGCTCCGCCGATGTCGCCAGTGCCATAGTAGTGATAGTCAGTGAAGAGGCCAGTGACCTTGCCGTTAAGCTGTACACGCGCGGCCCAATCGCCCTGATGTCTGCTTAGATCGCGGTCCACCTGCTCCTTGGCTAAAGCATTCTGCTCCGTGCGCAAGGCCATGAATTCTTCTATATCCTTCGCATCGGGGAGCTGATTATCACGCCTGCCTTGCTGGAGCTTCTGCTGCAGCGCGCTGATTTTTTTCTGCAAGTCAGCAGAAGCGGCATTCGCCTGTTCTGCAGGCAGAGGCTGGCTGAGGTCAGTGTCAATGCCGCCGCTATAGGAGCCAGGATTCACTCCGGCGAGCACGGTTTCTCCATCCGGGCCGACCCAGACGCCGACGTTAAAGGGCGTTCCTTCTGGAGTCCGTTCCAACGATTCGTGGCCGCCGCCTGGCGCAGATGATCCCCAGGAAAGCTTTTGCGTTGAGAATCCTTTGACGCCAGAGTGGGCAAGAATGGTGGGTAATGAGGCTGGGAAGCCAAAGCAGTCCGGCAGCATGTACTCCATGCTTGCCTTGCCGAATTCTTTGCGGAACCACTCATTGCCGTAGAGGATCTGCCGGATGATGGCTTCCGCGCTTGGCGCGTTCACATCGCCTTCTTCCATAGAAGATCCGGCGGGGAACCAGCGTCCTTGATCGACGTATTTCTTGACTTCTGCAAAGTCTGCTGGGAAATACTCCTTCATAAAGCGGTAACGATTGGCGCCGCTGAAGTTGAAGATGTAATGGGGATATTTTTCAAAGAGCTTGAAGTTCTTTTCCATTGTGCCGCGGATGTACTCGTCAATCACCTGCGGATATTCCCAACGCCATTCGGTATCAAGGTGCGCATAGCCGACTACGTAGAGCGTAGGATCCTTGCTGAGATCGGGCTTGTTCTGTGTTTGTGCATACGCCATCCAAGGTAGAGCGGTGGCACCAAGTGAAACGGCAAGCAAAGCAAAACGAAATTTTCCCATTGCAGCTCCAAAAAAGATTTCAGTAATGAAGGCCCGAACGATCACGCGCCAGAATTAGGAGACGGACCTGTCTTAAAGATGATTGCTCGAAAGAGGGTTAAAAGAAAAACCAGATGGGATTTTAAGTACTCGCCATTGCGGGCTTGCTCATGAACAACATGAGCAAGCCCGCAATGGCGATTTAAAGGTTAGAAGGTGATCTTGCCTGAGACCTGCAAGATACGTGGGAAGTTCAGTTGTTGAGCGCCTACCGTACCGAAGCCGCTCCAGCCTGCTCCGGGTGTAAAGGTTGCATTTGCGTCGCCGGGGCTGGTATCCGGACCACCGAACAACACTGTATTCAAGGCGTTAAAGGCATCGAGCCGGAGGGTGAAGTTTGCCCACTCTTTGATCGGTATCTGCTTCATCAAGGACAAGTCGATGTTTGTGATGGTTGGAGTGCGCACGTCGTCCGTTACGTCGGTTATAGTCGCCAACTGGTACTGCGTGTTGCCTGCAAAGCAGGACTTATCGGCATAGAACCAGTGACCCTGGCGAACCGAGGTTCCGTTGTCCGGACGGAAGCTGTGTGCGCAGTCGTACTGATAGCCGCCGTTCAGTCCAACAGGCTCTCCGCTCTGCGCGGCAACCACGGAACTGAGCCTCCAGTGGCTGATGATTGAGCCTATGATCGGGTTTGGGTTGCTGTAGAAGAGAGCTCCCTTACCAACGGGCAGGTCATAGACGGTGGTCAGGCCCAGCACATGGGTTCTGTCCGTTCCCGAAAGCTGATGGATCTGCTCTGGGTCCTGATATGGCCAGCCATTGCGGTAGCCGGCACCGTTAATTGTTTTGGACCAAGTATACGCAAGCTGGAAGGAGAGGCCGCTGGCTGCAGAATTTCCCTGCAGACGCTTGGATAGCTTTACTTCCAGGCCGTTGTACCAGTTGTGTCCCAGCGGAGCGTTGGGCTGGCCGGTAATAGAGTTACCGCCCGCATTGCAGTATTGCGAAAGCGCTAGTAACAGGGTAATGGCCTGCACCGTCTGACCCTGGCCGCAGCCGTTTGCCACCATGGAGGCTACTCCGTAGTAGGGATTCGGAACCTGCTGATTCCAGATAGCAGGATTCGCCTGAGCCGCTTTTTGCTCTGCCAGGGTCACGGTGCCGTTGGTCCACAGACCTACACGCAGCTTGCTGGTGTAATTGGCTGCATAGCGCGCATCCAGCACCACCGCACCCGGAAATTCATGCTGGATTCCGAACGAGAACACCTTTTCCCTCGGAATCTTGCGATCCGGGAAATCTTCCATGCCAATACCTTCGCCCACGTCTGTCAACAGCCCGAGTGAGTTACCCGGAGGTGCGTTTACAACATTGTTTACGTTTGAGAAAGGACTGCCGGTCTGGAAGTAGCCGGTCGGGTTATAGCCGTCCAAACTACCAATGTAGGGCGTATTGGCACTGGCGCCGCTGGCATTGCCGCCTTCCAGTCCGTAGGAGTATACGAGTCCCCATCCGCCGCGTATTACGTCCTTGGGGCTAATGGAATATGCAAATCCAATGCGCGGACCGATATCCGTCAAGTCCAGGTCGTATGCGCTGCGTGGTTGTCCGTTGTAGCCGGCGAATTCAAGACCGCCGTACACAGTGCCGGGAGTTGGAACACCAGCTGCCGCCCAGGCGGCCTGGTTGGCTCCATTGTTAATATTCGCTATGTAATTTGGATCGTTGGTAATCGGGCTCACGCAAGTAAGACATATACCGCGATCAAGCAGATTGTTCCGTTCCCGCAATCCGCGCTCTATATCCCAACGTATACCGAGGTTCAGCGTGAGGCGAGGCGTCACGCGCCAGTCGTCTTGTGCGTAAATGGCGTATACCGGCTGTCCCACCGCCTGTGTCAGGTCCCAGGTAATACCGCCACTGGATGGATCGCCGAGCAGGAATGAAGCTGAGCCCAAGCCTGTGGCCTGGTTTGAGTTACAAGGGTTGTTAGGAGCCGGTACTGCCTGGTAGCAGCTCCCGTTTGAGGGGTCATACTGCGTGAAGCCACCGTTGAATGAGAAGTTGCCGTTGCCCTGTCCAATGTTGCCGAAACCGTTGTATTGGAATTCGTAGATCATGCCGCCAACGTGAATGTTATGCGAACCCCATGTTTTTGTGAAGTCCGTATCGAAGCCGATATTGTTGCTGACACCAGCACTCGGCGTGTTGCCGAAAATAATGTTGTTGCCAACAATATCAGTCACGTGGGTTTCAGGAAGTTGTTTCAGCGTAGTGGTAGGCGGCAGCGGCATGGTCAGCCCGATACTGGCTGGATCGACCGCCTGGTTCAGGTTGCCATCCCAAGCGCTTTCAAGATAGCGAGTGAACGAGACCTTGAAATCTCCCAGCAGCGTGGGAGAGAAAACATGGGTAAAGTCCTGTGTAGCAACCCAGTTCTCTCGAATGTGGTTGATATTGCCAGTGGCCGCAACGCCGGGGAGGCCGTTCGTGTTGCGGTTCTCGGTGCCTTTCTGCCACTCGAAGAAGCTGTACATCTTGGTCGCCTGGGTTATGTTGTAGTCTACGCGGATCATTGGCTGGTTATAGTCGTAGACATCGGGCGTGCCGGCTATGAAGTTGTTTCCGCCCGCCAGATTTGCCGCGCTTGAAATGTTCGGTAGAGGAACATAATTCAGCATTGCCGCGCTAACAGGGTTGATTTGCGAACCGGGAATGGCGTTGCCCGGAAACTGCACCTGCGCAACCTGGTCGCCGCTGCACTGGGCCAGCGTGGTGCCGGGCGTCTGGCAATACGCCGTTCCAGGCTGGTAGATGGGGATTCCGTTTGGGTATTCCGTAGGATCCATTGTCTGGATCAAGCTATAGTCCACGCCCGGGTTCCCGTTGTAGCCAGGCCGCAGATACGCCGGAGGGACATGCGTAAGAACCTGACCTGCCAGCGACTCGCGATATCCCTCGAAGCCGAAGAAGAAGAACAGCCTGTTCCGCTTGATCGGACCGCCAGCCGTGATGTGGAACTGGTTTTGAACCCAGCCGCCTTTCGGCTGACCGGAGATATTGTTGGTGTAGGTATTGGCGTTCATGAGCGCGCCTTCGTACGCTTCATCCGCCGTGCCGTGATATTGATTGGTGCCATTCTTCGTGGACATGTTGACGGTGCCGCCACTTGTGCGGCCATAGCGCACATCGTAGGTGGTGGTCATGACGTTTGTGTCCTGGAGGGCATCAATGTTGGGAGCCACGATCCAAGAGCCTGCGCCGTTTTGCGCAGCCGTCTGCTGAGTTATGTTGGTGCCGTTTAAGGTAAATTGATTAGTACCCCCGACGCCGCCGCCCAGGGTGTAGGAGTTCGTTACGTCCCAGCCACGGGTTCCGGAGTAGCCGCCGGGGCCGAACTGCGTTTGGGTAAACTGGCTGCCGGGTGTGGTGCCGAGCAACATATACACCTGCGCGCCATTCAAGGGCACGTTCTCAAGCTGGCGCGCGTCTATAACGGTATTGTTGGAGGCGCTGGACGTCTCAATTTCAGGCGGCGCCGTCGTGACTTCGATTTTCTCGGTCGCTGTTCCGACTTCAAGCTTGAAATTCTGCGTGAACGAATCGGAAGCCTTTAGCAGGACGTTATCCTGCACAGCGGTTTTGAATCCGTTGGCTTCGACGGTTACTCGATAGGTTCCGGGAACAACATAGGGAATATAGTAAGTTCCCCTGTCGGTGGTCTTGTTGGTGTAGCTGGTGCCGCTTGAGACTTCCACTGCTGTTATGGTCGCGCCGCGAACGACAGCGCCGGAAGGATCGGTGATCTGTCCTGCTAGAACTGAGCGAAATTCTTGCCCGAAGGATGGATACGCGCAGAGTGTGGCCAATAAACAAACGATGGCCATGATTCCACGCACAAGGGCGATGTTGACACAACGCCGCGCCGGACTTCTTTGAATTGAATACATTTACAGCCTCCGAATAAACCGAACAGTAACGCATTGTTAGGGGGAGCGATTGCGCCCTAATCGTGATCGAGTGCTGATTCTTAAGGCAATGAGTGTTTCAGAGTGGAATCGTTACCATCTCAAATGGTAACGATTCCACAGAGTAGGATTTTCTACCTGAGTTTTTGATGTTGTCAAGTGATACCGCTTTTTTTTGTTGTCCCAGGCCGCGAATTTAATCTATAAACGGCAGCCGCAAGATTGGCGCAACACAAGTTTCGTTTCCAGTTTTATGGGATACTGGCGCTTTTTGATTTCATGATTCTTCCCTTTGCCGACGCTCAAAAGATTTTCGAAAAGAATCTCAGCAGCAACGCGGCCGATGTCCTCAACCGGTTGCTGAATTACGCTGATCGCTGGTCGCAGTGCGGATGCCAGTTCAAAATCGTCGTAACCCAATAGCGCAATTGACTTTGGAATAGGGACCTTGAACTTTTGTAGTGTCTCAAAAGCGTAAATCGTCGTGCTGTTCTTCAGTGTAAATATGGCATCCGGCGGCTTGCCTGTTGCCAGCAGGTTTTCAATCGCAGACTCTGCCGATTTGTAATCTTTTACGGACATATCGACCAGCGGCACAAGCCCCTTGTGTTGCATTGCCAGGCGATAGCCACGAAGCCGCTCGCGCAATGTATAGAGCGTAGGCTCGCCACCAAGACAAAGAATGCGCGAATATCCATGGCTGATCAGGTGTTCAGTCGCTATTCGCGCGCCATTGAAATTGTCAGCCAGCACACTGGGAATGCCGGAGTTCACAATCAGGCGGTCGAAGGTAACGACCGGTATTCCCATGCGATGCAGAGACTCGGCCAATGGTTGGTTTTGATAATTCGCAGGTGCTAACAGCAGGCCGTCAGTACGGTGCCGGGTGAGGATATTTAAATTCTCCATCTCCGTACGTGGATCGTTGTTTGTCACGGTCACCATTAGCAGCGAATCATGGGCGCGTGCAATGGCCTGCGCGGCCTCGGCGCAGCTTGCAAAAAACGGATCCGCGATGCTGGGGATCACCATGCCGATAGTTTTGGCCCGCTCGCCCTTCAGGACGCGTGCGGCCTGGTTAGGCATATAACCAAGCTGGTCGATGACGGCTTGCACACGCTTGAGCGTGTCCGGGCTGACACGCTCACCGCCGTTGATGACGCGGGAAACCGTAGTGGTTCCGACGCGGGCTTTGCGCGCCACTTCGGCAAGGGTTGGGTGCGGATGTGATTTATGCATGGAGGCTAAATATCAGAAAGCAGTCTGGACTGGACCAGTATTCACTCGACTGGTGTAGCTGTCAACGGTTGGCGCGTTCTTGTATGGCATTCAGCTGCTCTGCGGAAAGGCAGTAATGCGCAGTTTTGCAGCAGCATAAGGGATCAACGTAATCGTTTCTTCAGACTCATTTGTCTGTGCCGGACTGAGTGGGACTGGGGCCGCAACTCCGTCTTCGGCGCGCCACTCATTCAAGCGGCGCGCTTTGACATGGAGCTGAACTGGAGCGTGGCGACGTGCGAAAGGGAACTCTCCAATTTCTGTTTCCGTGGTGCCGATGTTTTTCCCGAGGGAGTTCGCATCTACGCTTAAGGCGTAGTTCCATTCATTGGCAGGGAACACCTGCCAATCTGCAGTCATTCCGCGGTCACGGAGCTTGACCCAGCTCTCAGCCACGCCATAGGAGAAGACAAGCGGGCCACGTTCAACTGCGATGGAGTTGTTGAACCATCGTGAGATGCGCGGAGCCATCGGAAATGTGATTTCCACACGATCCCCTGCATTCCATGTGCGGTCAATGCGGGCGAATGAGGATGGAGGAGGGGGATCAATCTTCCGGCCGTTTACTGTGATCGTCGTGCCGGCAGCCCATGCTGGAATACGAAGCTGAAGTGGGAAGTGAATTGGCGCGGCGGGATCAACTGTGAGCAACACATGACCACGGAAGGGATAGTCGGTTTCTTCGACTATGCGGATGGACGTGCCACCGAGGATGGTATGCACTTCGCATGGCGCATAGGCAGCAGCCACCAAGCCATCGTGCTCATCGGAGCCTTGCACGCCGGAGAGTAAAAACAGACTGTTGGTAAACTTAGGCCAGCCTTGATGGAAATTCGCGGTGCAGCAGCCGAAGTTCGGCTCCAGGCCATAGAGATTGGACTCCGGCCCGTCCGTTGTCCATGGCTTATGGTGAAGACTGCATTCCACCTGGTTCGGTTCCTGATTATATTGGTGAGCCCACATGTCATCCGTGAACGCGCCGGGCAGGGCATTGAATGCAAGCCGTTCCAAGCGATCACCGAGCGAAGGATCGCCATTGATAGTAAGGCTTTGTTCGAGCGAAAACATGTATTCGACAACCGTGCATAACTCTGACCCCTGGGACGGATTCAAACCAGCGAGATGTTCATCGCAGGAGAACATGCCGTTTGGAAGGCCATGGTATCGATGCAATTCGTCGATCATTTTGAGAACGGCTGCACGGTCTGCTGCATTTCCGGAAACGAGTGACCAGGCCGGTCCGGTCTTGATCGCCTGGCCGTTATTCACGCCATGAGTGGCGAGGGCGAGATCTTTGAGCCCGTTTCCCTCGGAAAGATGTAAAAACTCCGCCGTGATCTTCTGCTTGTATGGAAAGGATTCGTACTCTGCAATCCAATCGTAGCCTTGCTGATGCAGCAGTTTTGCAAGGTCGAGCAAATAGGCGGATCCAGTGCGGTTGTAGAGCCAGATCACGCTGAGCAGATTATCCTGCCATCGGAACTTTCCCCAGTCAATCAGCGGACGCGCGGGTAGTGCCGCAAGCTGGTAACGAAAATACTTGTCCATGACAGGAACCACTCTGAGGTCGCCGGTCAGCTCGTGATACTGTGTCAGGGCTTTCAGCATGACGATGCGCGGCCACCAGTCGCTATTCGACTGCGGACCGATCATGCCGTTTTCTGCTTGATGTTCGAGCGTCCAATCGATGAACTTCTGCGCTTTAGCCTTAAGCGTTGCATCATCGAGCTGCCATGCCAGAGGTATGAGGCCATCCAGGAAATATGGACCTCTCTCCCACGATTCGCCGTTTCCTCCGAGCCAGCCACTGTTCGGTCCTACGTCAGCCCATGTTTCATCCAGGTGTCCCCCCAGCCCATTTGCCTGTATGCGAAGTTGTCTTTGAAGCCAGCCACGCGCACGGATTGACCCTGCAGGCAGAAAGTAGAACACTCCCGCTGCGAGCGGCGCGCGATGCTTGATGGGCGTGGTGGGAGGGGTTGAGGGTTGTAGGTCAGGAGCAATCTGGGAGGCGTTAAGAAGAAGCTGGGTGCTTGGCGAGGTTGATGCTAAACCGAGGAGACTGGCCCCTCGGATAAATTGACGACGCGTGGCAAAGAGAGGCGGAGATGAAGACAACATTGGCTTCGAACACTCCTAACGTCATGCTACCTGAGCAAAGATTTCATCGCATACTGTTCGCGTCAGGCTCGCTGAGCATTCCATCCACCTAGTGCTTCGTTAATGTGAGAATGAGCGTAGAAAGACCATTCCAAGCAATCTGCACACCTATACACAACAAGATGAATGCCATTACGCGCAGAATGCCATGCGCCGTTGGCTGCGAGATCGCCTTTGTGATCTTTGCCGCGTATGCGTAGCAGATATATACCACGCCGCTCAGCACCACGATGGCTGCGAAGAGAACCAGATGGCGCAGAATCGTACTCTCGGTGCTGTTCCCCGAGAAGCGCGCGCCGAGAGTGAGAAGTACTACCAAAGTCCCGGGACCAGAAGTTACTGGAAACGTCAAGGGGTAGAAGGCTTTTGTCTGAAGGTTCTGGAGGCCGTCTTCCAAGCGCACGTCGGCTTCCTCGCGCTTGTCTTTGGTGCTCGCTGCCGAATCGGGTTCATTCAACACCGACCATCCAATCGCAGCGATAACAATGCCGCCTGCCACTTGAACAATCGGCAACGATATCCCGAAAAAGTTCAGAATGGTTGAGCCTAGAAGCTCAAAAACTCCTAAAAAAATGACATTATTGATTGCAATCTTTCGCGCGAGCGATCGGTACGCGAATGGGGATTGATCCCCGACCAGGCCCAGAAATACCAACGCTGAACCAAACGGATTGATGACAGGAAGCAAAGCACTAAAAGCGATCAAAAATGAATTCCAAAGTTGCAATCCAGCTTCCTCTACGAACCATCCTAACTGCTCTTCTTGACATGAGATGAGCAAAATATGAGCGGCGGTAATTTCGATCACTGTGCCGCGCCTTGCCATCAGAACGTAGCCGAAAAGTGATTTCCCACAGCTGGTTGTGCTATCTAATGAAGTTGCGGAGACGCATGGAGGTAATTTCATGGCCCCACGTGGATACAAACACCCTCTCTACATTCTTCCCTTCGATCATCGTGGCTCATTTGAGAGCGGGATGTTTCACTGGCACGGAGCACTCACCAGCGAACAGACGGCGCAAATCGCCGCTGCCAAGCAGGTAATTTACGACGGTTTCAAGGCCGCTCTTGCTGCCGGCGTGCGTCAGGAAGATGCCGGGATTCTCGTCGACGAACAGTTCGGCGCAGAGATTCTGCGAGACGCCGCGGCCAGCGGATATCACATCGCCTGTGCCGTCGAAAAGAGCGGGCAGGATGAGTTTGATTTCGAATACGGCAACGATTTTGCCGCGCACATAGAGGCCTTTCATCCCACCTTCGCCAAGGTTCTCGTTCGCTACAACCCTGAAGCCGATACGACGATGAACCAGCGTCAGGCGGCGCGTCTGAAGCAACTGTCTGACTACCTTCAGCAGGCCAATCGCAGCTTGTTTATGTTTGAATTGCTCGTACCCGCGGAAAAATCTCAGCTCGACAATGTGAATGGCGACAAGAAAGCCTACGACCAGAAGCTGCGTCCAGCGCTCATGGTCAGGGCTATTCAGGAACTGCAGGATGCAGGCGTCGAGCCGGACATCTGGAAGATCGAAGGGCTCGACAGCCGTGAAGACTGCGAGAAGATCGTGGCCGTTGCACAGCGCGATGGCCGTGACGCGGTTCGCTGCATCATCCTTGGGCGCGGTGAAGATGAGCAAAAAGTACGTGAGTGGCTTACCACAGCAGCTACAGTTTCGGGCTTCATCGGCTTTGCTGTTGGCCGCACTGACTTCTGGGATCCACTCGTTGCGTGGCGCGAAAATAAGCAAACCCGCGAGGCCGCAGTCTCGCAGATTGCAGGCCATTACAGTGAGTTTGTGAAGATCTTTGAACAGGCTCGCAGAAACAGTGCGGTTTGAGGGACTGCGCTGAGCTTGCTTCGTCGCGGCTTCTTACAGGCCGTTAGAAGTTCTATTTATGGGCGCGTCAGTGCGCGGTACTCCATCAGCATCCGCACCCGCCAGCGCACAATCATTCCGAACGCAAGGATAAAAAACAAACCGCCAGTCTGCTCCAGCGTCATCACGGAGTCCAGATAGCTGCGCGCCAGAAAGCGGATCAGCGCGAGTGCAACGATGACGGCGAAGAATGCGCCTGATCGATGCATCATAATGGCATCGCCATCCCGGATGAGCCTGGATGTGGCCACCAGCGGCCATGCGAGCAGAATCGCGCCGGCCAGAAAAGCGATCCCGGCCCACGCCCACGGTACGCGAAAAGCCGGCACAAGAAACATGCAGAAGCCAGTGGACATGCCCAGCGGAGGAATCACAATCTTTCGTACTGTGACAGCAGTACGGCCTTCACGAACGCGCCACGTCATCACTCCGGCAAAGCCGATGAGAGAAACAATCGCAGTGAACCAGATGGAATGCGTATTCAACATCACACCTTCTAATCTAAGTCAACGCACCATCGTCCCGTCGTGGGTTGCAAGTCATAAGCGCTGCCTGCAATGATCGCTGCGCAGCTTTCACAGCCCACAGGCCCGGAGCTTATTTCATGCGTACCCGTTTCGTTCTTTTTGCCGCGCTCTTCACGGCAACTGCGTCCTTTGCCCAGTCCGGATGGCAGCCTGCAGTGGGGCATACACAAATTCCCATCTGGCCGAACGGAGTTCCTGGCGGCCTTCCGGCCAATTCGCTCGCAGAGGTGGATACCTCCGATGCGAAATCGCAGCTTATTGCGGGGAAGTCGCTCATCCGGCTTGGCAATGTTTCCGTGCCCACCATCACGCTTTACAAACCGGCAAATCACGCAAACGACGCGCCGGCCGTCGTCGTCTTCCCCGGCGGCGGCTATCAAATCCTTGCCATCGATCTAGAAGGCACGGAGGTTTGCGACTGGCTCAACTCCAAAGGGATCGCTTGCATTCTGCTCAAATATCGCGTGCCGAACACTGGCCCATACCCCAAATCGCCCGTAGCCTTGCAGGATGCGCAGCGCGCAGTGGGCCTTGTACGCCAGCATGCTGCCGAGTGGGGTATCGACCCCAAACGTATCGGCGTCCTTGGCTTCTCTGCCGGCGCACACCTGGCTGCCGCTCTCAGCACTCACTTTGACAAGCGTCTTTATGACGCTGTAGACGGGGCAGACCAGCTCTCCTGTCGCCCTGACTTTGCCGTTATTGTGTACCCCGGATACCTGGCGCAGGACAAAGAGGGGATGAGGACCAATCCTGACATTAGTCCCACCGCGCAGACTCCGCCCACGTTTATCGTGCAGGCAGAAGACGACCCGGTCCACGTGGAAAATGCAACAAATTATTTTCTGCAATTGAAGCAGGCTGGTGTTCCGGCAGAGCTGCATATCTACGCCGAGGGCGGCCACGGCTACGGACTACGCCGAACCGCGTTGCCTGTCACCGCGTGGCCGCAGCTGGTGGAAACATGGCTGCACACCATTGGAATTGCGCATCCGTAAGGCGCATCTACAATCAAGCTGATGCGCTTTGCTGTCGTAACCATCTCTGATCGCTGCTCACAAGGGCAGATGACCGATACAGCCGGCCCCGCAGCGGTTGCGTTGCTCCGTCAGCAATGGCCGGAGGCCGCGATTGATACTGCGTTGCTGCCGGACGATGAGGATGCGATTGCTGCATTGCTCGAGCGACTTGTGGCAGGTGGTATGGCGATGATACTCACCGTCGGAGGCACCGGCTTTGGTCCTCGCGACCGCACGCCGGAAGCTACGCGGCGCGTGCTGGATCGCGAAGCTCCTGGCCTTGCTGAAGCTATGCGCGCTGGCGGCGCCGCGCAAACGCCATACGCCTGGCTCTCTCGCGGCGTGGCTGGCCTGAAGGCAAACACACTGATTGTGAATCTTCCGGGAAGCGAGCGCGCAGTGAAGCAAAGTCTGGTGTCAATTATTGCCCTGCTCAAGCACGCTCTGGAGATTGTGGCCGGTGGACAGCAGCATCCATAAACGCTGCGCCTAATTCAAGAACATTGTCCGATACAGCGTATCCCGCTGCACAGGCTTAAAGCCCGCGTCACGAATAATGCGGCGAAGCTCTTCCTCTGTGGTGCAGTTGCTGGTGCCTGCGGCTTTCACCACATTTTCTTCCAGCATTACAGAGCCCACGTCATTGCCACCAAAGTGCAGACCCACCTCCAGCACCTTCAGGCCCTGCGTGACCCAACTCGCCTGCACGTTATCGATGTTATCGAGATAGAGCCGGGAGATCGCCAGCACCTTCAGGTACTCAACTGAAGTCGCCTCATCCCAGCCTCGTCCGCCGAGGGCCGTGTGTCCGGGCTGGAAGCTCCAGGGAATGAAAGCCGTGAAGCCGCCGGTCTCTTCCTGCAGCCGCCGGACCACTTCAAAATGATTGATGCGCTGATCGAAGCTCTCACCTACGCCAAACATCATCGTCGCCGTAGTCCGCATGCCAAGCTGGTGTGCCGTGCGATGCACGCTCACCCAGTCTTCGGTGCGGCATTTGAGTCGCGCAATGCGCTTCCGCACGTCGTCATCCAAAATCTCCGCGCCACCGCCCGGAATCGAATCCAGACCCGCATCGCGCAGCCGTGAAATCGTATCGCGCAGGCTCAGTTCGCTGTATTCGGCAATAGCCAACACCTCGCTTGCAGACAAGCAGTGCAGCCATATCTGCGGAAAGCGCTGCTTGATGCCGGTAAACAGCCGCTCAAACCAGTCGATCTTGAGATCGGGATGGATGCCGCCCTGCATCAGCACGCCCGTGCCTCCCATCTCTATCGTCTCGGCAATCTTCTCGTAGATCTTTTCAAAATCGAGAATGTAACCCTCATTCGCCCTGGGCCCTTTGAGTGGCCGGTAAAAGGCGCAGAAGGTACAGTACTCCGTGCAGAAGTTGGTGTAGTTGATATTGCGATCAATGATGTAGGTGACTACTTCTTCCGGATGCAGGCGGCGGCGAAGTTGATCAGCCTCCATGCCTACGCCGATAAGATCGGGCGAGTTGAAGTAGTCCTGGGCCTGTTCACGGGTGATCGGCATAATGAAATTCTAACAACTCATGGGCGCTTGCGGAACAGGAACAGGCCGCGTCCCTCTACTGGCGTTTTGCGCGTCCGCGAAAGATTGGAAGCGGTGGAGACGCCGCCGAAGAGAACAAAGAAGTCGAGAAATGCGCGCCAGAAGCCTTTCTTCTCAGTCATAAGCTACCTCTACCTTATGCTACTTTGATTCCGCGATGCGGCGGAACGTTGCGAAATTTGCTGGGATTTACCGCGCAACGGACTTCTCAATCGCTTGCGGCGGACGCTTTCTCTGCCGTTCCTCAAAAACGATTTCGAGGATGGTCATCAGAATGACTTCAAGGGAAGAGAAGACGAATTCAACAACGCTTTCCATGGGCGCCTACAGTTCAGGTTTCGCCGCTGGCTTCGGCGTCTTCTTCTCCGGCGTGGAGATGCCCATGCTCATCAGAGCAAACTTCAGTGCGCCGCGCAGCTTCTCCAGCATATGCAACTCCTGCGTTCATCTTAACGCAGAAGGGATTCGACGCTTCAGTTTGGCGAACCGCTCATCTCTACTTTGGATCCCGAAGGCAAGTTCAGTGCCGCAGCGGCAGCGGCCCCGGATTGAGCGGCCGAACCCTCTGCAGGCCCGTCTCCGCGCAGAATAGCAAGCGCGGAAGGCGGTAGCGGCTTGTTTGCATTCGCCAGCAGCATGCTTACCTGCCACATCTGCGCCGGGGTCAAAATCCCCTTGAATCCTGGCATTCCGCTGAGCCGGATTCCATTCTCGACCTTCCAGTAGGTTTCGCCCAGCGGATCGTCGCTCACGCCCACCACGTCACTATTGCCATGTTTCTCCCATAGCGGCGGGGCGGTGGGGTACATTTTCATCCCGAAGCGCGAGGCCTGTCCGTGGTATCCGTGGCATACCGCGCACTCCTGCGCGTAAATGTGGGCACCCGTCACAAGGGTGTCTTCATCGGACTTTACCGGCGGTTTGGTCACCAGTTCGTACTCAATACGCGCCTTCAGCGGAACGGCTGTGACGAACTTTTCAAAGGGAAAAGGCGCATCCGCAGCCGCCACCGGTGGGCGGCCATACTTCAAATACATCAATGCTGCCGCAGGAACCAGCACTATTCCGATCAACAAGCCCACCAACACGCGCCCCATATCTGTTCGCCTCCAAAATGCCGTTTCCCGGCGCGCTGCGGCGCCGCAAGAAGGCACTTCAGGAGAAATATCGGCAGTCCTGGCCCATTCTGCAGTCCATTCGCGCCGCCAAGCGTCCAACCCAAAGTTCACCTCAAGGTGATTTAATAGGGAAGAAGAGTCTTTCACCCACAACAGAATCACTTCACTTGAAGTGTGTTCCCGCAATTTTGTAGAGGAAGCCCGAAACCGATGTGTTCTTTTCGCCGTTTAGCTCTTGCGCTTGCTCTGTCTGCATTCGCAGCGCATTTCGCTCTTGCCCAGGACTCCAGTTCCAGCAGTTCCACCCAGCAGGCGCCCCAGCAACCAGAGGCTCAGCAGCCGCCGGCCAGCCCAAATCAGGGTGCCGTCAGCGTGCAGGCTCGCCTCCGCGCCCGTCGTGAGCAGCGCCGCGCCCAGGCCATCCACGATGTCTACTCGCACCTGTATGAAATCCACACCAGCATGGGATACCTGCGCTGGACCCCCGGTTCAAGCCTCCAGCGCGTTACTCTCTACGCCTGGGATACGGGCCTGACCCGCTATTACAACGAGAAGCTTGGCATCACGCTTGACGGGCGCGGCTACTACGGCACGCCGTTTGTAGGCATCGGCGGTCCACTCAACTCCGGGGTCACAAATCCGGCAATCAGCATGTACAACTTCATGGGCGGGCCAACGTACCGCTTTATTCGAGAGCCTCGGTATTCAGTCGCGGGGCGCGTGATGGCTGGTTTGGCTCACAGCAATTTTTCTGGTGACACCAATGGCATTCCATCTGACCAGTTTGGGTTGTGGCCGGATGGCAATACCTTCATCATCTCTGTCAGCGCGCCTCTTGACTACCACGTTTCTCCCAAGCTTAGCCTCCGCATCGCTCCGGAGTACGTCGCTACCGGCTTTGGCTCTACGATACAGAACAGCCTCGGTTTTACAGGCGGCTTCGTCTTTCGGTTCGGCAAGCAGTAAAACAGAGCTCAGTAGTCAGAGATCACAAAGCGAATGGGCATCCTGAAAAGGATGCCCATTTTGTTATGCGAATTGGTCTATTTGCACGGCGAAACTGATCTCTAACAACTGATCACTGTAATATCGGTATCCCTGCAATCCGCTGCTGCCACTCCGCCGGGCCGGTGTTGTGCACACTTGTGCCCTTTGTGTCCACGGCTACCGTCACAGGCATATCCTTCACTTCGAACTCGTAGATACCTTCCATGCCGAGATCGTCAAAGGCCAGCCGTTTCGAGGACATAATCGCCTTCGAAACCAGGTACGCCGCGCCTCCTACGGCCATCAGATACACCGCGCCAAACTCCTTGATGGCCTCAATCGCCACCGGGCCGCGCTCCGCCTTGCCCACCATACCCAGCAGGCCCGTCTCAGCCAGCATCTGCCGTGTGAACTTATCCATTCGGGTGGCGGTGGTTGGCCCGGCCGGCCCAATCACCTCATCCCGCACCGCATCCACAGGCCCCACGTAGTAGATGAACCGTCCGTTGAAGTCCACAGGCAGCGTCTCTCCGCGAGAGAGCATATCCGTCATACGCTTATGTGCCGCATCGCGCCCGGTCAGCAGCTTGCCGTTCAACAGCAGCACCTCACCTGGCTTCCATGTGGCAGCTTCTTCGCGCGTCACCGTGTCCAGGTTCACGCGCTTCGCTCCGTGCACGTCGTAGGTCAGCTTCGGCCAATTACCGAGGTCCGGCGGATCCAGGTAGACCGGCCCCGATCCATCCAGAACCACATGCGCATGCCGCGTTGCCGCGCAGTTGGGAATCATCGCCACAGGTAGGTTGGCCGCGTGCGCCGGCGTGTCAAGCACCTTTACGTCCAGAACCGTCGTCAGTCCGCCAAGTCCTTGTGCCCCAATGCCAAGCCTATTCACCTTGTCGTATAACTCCACGCGCAGATTCTCGGCGGTTGTCTTGGGGCCTCGTGCAATCAGATCCTGAATGTCGATCGGGTCCATGAGTGATTGTTTGGCTAATAGCATCGCCTTTTCAGCTGTGCCGCCAATGCCGATCCCCAGCATCCCCGGAGGACACCATCCTGCGCCCATCGTCGGCACAGTCTTCAGTACCCACTCGACGATGGAGTCGGACGGATTCAGCATGGCGAACTTGCTCTTTGCTTCGGAACCTCCGCCTTTAGCCGCGACCGTAATCTCGACCGTATTGCCGCGCACCAGTTCGATATTCACCACTGCTGGAGTATTGTCCTTCGTGTTCTTCCGTGCGCCTGCCGGGTCGGCCAGCAGGGAAGCGCGCAGCGGGTTGTCCGGGTCGAGATAAGCCTTGCGAACGCCCGCATCGACCATCTCCTGAAGATCCAGTAACTCCTCGCCGGCCGCCGCCTCAAAACGCACGTCCATGCCGATCTTCAGAAACACGTTCACAATCCCCGTATCCTGGCAGACAGGTCGATGGCCTTCGGCGCACATGCGGCTGTTGATCAGAATCTGCGCCATGGCATCCCGCGCTGCCGGCGATTGCTCTTTCTCATATGCCTTGGCAAGGCTGGTAATGTAATCCACCGGATGGTAAAAGCTGATGTACTGCAGCGCGCCTGCAACTGTTGCAATAAAATCGTCCTGCTTGATGACCGTCATCCCTGCAAACTCCCTTGTATTCAGACGCTATTAGGGTAATGGAAGTACCACATATTTGGCTTAATGTCACAATGCCGTTGATACTAAAGAAATCTCATGTCGCAGCTATTGAAATAGGCCGAGATCGATGGAATTCGCCATCGCGGCATACCCCGCATCCTTTGGATGCAGATGATCCCCGCTATCGTACTGCGGTGCAAACATCAGCGGATTCGCCGGATCGCTCGTAGCCTTATCGAAATCGATTGCCCCGTCAAAGACGCCGCCGGTCAAAATCCACTGGTTTACAGCCTTCCGAATCGCCTCGCCTTTTTCCGTAAAGTAGCCGGCGCCCTTGTACGGCGTAAGAGTCGCGCCAAACACCTTGATCCCGTGCTCGTGTGCGCGCGCTACGAGCTGCGCCAGTCCCTGCTCCAGATCCTCAGCAGTTAGCTTGTACTCGGGCCGATTCGGATTGTGCAGCCCTCCAATGTCGTTAATCCCCTCAAGCACAATCACGTACTTCACACCCGCTTGCGACAGCACATCGCGGTCAAAGCGAGCCAGCGCATTCTGTCCGACACAGTGAACCAAAATGCAGTTGCCACCAATACCTTCGTTCAGGACCGAAAGGTTCGCTGTCGAAGGATTTTCATGCAGGCGAACTGCCAGATAGTCACCCCAGCGGTGATTCGCATTCTCCGTGGCATAAGCGCCGTCGGTAATGGAGTCACCAAAGACAACCACCGCGGCATGTTGCGGTCCGGCATTCTCTACGTCCACGCCTTTGATGAAATACCAGGACGGCACAATCACCGGCGTCGTAAGCGATGCTTCGCGAACATGGTTGCCAGTCACTGCATAGTTATCCTGCTGTGCGCTTGAGTGGACCGACACATCGCTGATCTGCTGCAGAGGGAGATATAGGCTGATGGCCAAGTCGGCAAATGCGGCGGTAGTCATCGGAACTGGATCGGAAAGAGCCTGCGCACCCGGTGGAATCACGATGGAAGGCAATCCTCCAAATGTCAGGTCATGCAGCGAGGCCGCATCGATGCTGCTAATCCCTGTGCTCACAGCAATGGAAGCAGCTCCAATGAATAGCGGTTCCGTGCCAAACTCATTCGTCAGCCGCACGCGAAGCTGATTGCCCGCGATGGAAGTGTGAATCACCTCCCGCAGCGTGGAGTCTACGAGCGTCGGCACAGTATGCCACGAATCCCCATCGAATGGAGATGCTGCCCATGAGCCGACCCACGGAGACGGAGCCACTTTAGAGGAAGTCGATTGTGCGGAAAGTGTGGTTGCGGCCATGAAAACCAACATAAGAGTGCGAATACGCATTGCGTCGAATGATCCTCCTGAGGGAAGGTTCATCATACATGCGAACCGCCTGCACAACTTCAAAGGCGATTCAATACGTGCAATCGTCATTGGCAATGAGTATTCATAAAAATTTTGCCTGGATCGCAGTATCCAATAGTCTAGAGCTATGCCGCATTTTCCGCCCGACTCCGTCCCCGACGCCGCGCCGCAGACCACGCCTGTCCGCCCCACAGCAGAAACCCTTTACGATCTGCTCGTCATCGGCGCCGGTCCCACCGGGCTGTCCTGCGCCATTGAAGCTCAGCGCTCCGGTCTGCGCGTCGTGTTGGTGGACAAAGGTTGTGTGTGCAACTCGCTCTTCCACTATCCCTCTCACATGACCTTTTTCACCACTTCGGAGCTTCTCGAGATTGGCGATATCCCCTTTCCCAGTCCCAACGCCAAACCCACACGCAATGAAGCTCTCGAGTATTACCGCCATGTAGCTGCACACTACAAGCTTGACGTCCGCCAGTATCAGCGCGTGGAGCGTGTTACTGGTTCAAATGAAAATTTTTCTGTCCATATCGTCGATCGCTTCGGCCGCCAGGGCATTCTTCTCGCACGTAAACTCGCCATTGCCACCGGCTATTACGATCTGCCGAACTACATGAATATTCCCGGAGAGGAACTCTCCAAGGTTCATCACTATTACGACGACCCGCATCCGTACTTTGGCACAGATGTTCTCCTCATCGGCGGCAAGAACTCCGCCGCCATTGCGGCACTGGAACTATGGCGTCACGGCGCGCGCGTCACGCTTGTCCACCGGGGCGCGGAGATTCACCGCCACGTCAAATACTGGATCAAGCCCGACATCGAGAACCGTATCAAGAATGGTGAAATTACCGCTTACTTCAGTTCCAACGTCATCGAAATCACGCCTGACAGTGTCATGCTTGATACGCCGGATGGTCGAGTCAATCTCCCGAATGACTTCGTCTTTGCAATGACCGGTTATCGTCCAGACTTCAGTTTTCTCGAGAGTATGGGCATCCAATTTGAAGGCCCGGACTGTCTGCCCATCTGCGATCCCGATACGCTTGAAAGCAACGTTCCCGGTATTTATCTGGCGGGAGTGATAGTTGCCGGATCGCGCACCAATGAGATTTTTATTGAAAATGGCCGCTTCCATGGCCGTCAGATCGCTCAGTCACTTGTGCTAAGCTTAGCCGCACACAAGTGACTAATGGACGTATGGGGGAACAGCAATCAATCCATTAAACTGGGTGCACGAGTCGACTGTCGGCTCTTACACCCCTAAGGGCTGGATGCATGTACTTGTGGCCGAGAACGATTCGATGGCAAATGTTGCTCGGTCTCGTTCTCATCGAGACTCTATCCATCGCGCTGTTCGCCTTCTTGCTGACTGATTATCTGCAAGATCGAGTCTCCAGTCGCGCCCATTCTCGTCTTGAGCAACAGTCTTTATCTCTTGCGACGCAGGCAAGCCAGCCGATTCTCGATCATCGCGGCGACCTGATCCAGCAGGCGGTGAAGCTGCAAGCTGGATTTGGCAGCGTGGTGCGCACTTTCATTACCGATCCTACTGGAAAAGTTCTTTTCACCAGCGAGGACACCGCCGCTGCGCACCCACTGACAGCTGAGGAACTGGCTCAAATCAGGCAGGTCAAACCTGACGCATTACATGTTTTCCAGTTCGGTGATGGGCGCCAGGAGGGGATACAGCCCATTTATAACGGCTCTGTGCTTCTTGGCTATGCATGGGTGGAAAGCTACACCCAATGGGACAAAGATCTGGTCTCTGTCGTCCTGCGGGCCACAGTGCTCTTTGGTGGCGGCTGGATCATGCTCTCTACCTTTCTGGCCTGGCTTGTAGCCAGACGTTTCTCCCGTCCGCTCACGCTGCTCCACGCAGGTACACGTTCGCTCATGTCCATGCCGCAGGGAAGCGGAAATTTCCCACTACCGGTGACGGTCAAGAACGAATTTGGCGACCTGATCATTGCTTTTAATCGCATGGTCGCTTCCATCGCGGAGCAGCGCGCCGGCCTGAGCGACACACTTTCTCTACTTGATTCCATGCTGGCCAATGCGCCCATCGGCCTGGCTTTTGTCGATCGCAACCTCCGCATCGTTCGCGTCAATCAGGTATTCGCCACGCTCACCGGCGTCCCGCTCAGCCGCCATCTTGGCCGCACCGTCTCCGCCATCATGTCCCCCGAAGCTGCGGCGCGCCTGGAAGACGCGTTCCAGCAGGTCTTTTCCCAGAAGATTCACAACATCGAGATTGAGCTGCTCGGCGAAGGCCCTGCTCCCATTCGCGACTGGACATGGCTGGTCAGCGTTTACCCCGTCCTCACCAGCCAGGAGCACGTTCGATGGGCAGGCATGATCGTTCGCGATGTCAGCGAGCGTGTGCGGGCCGAAGAAACTCTCCGTAAGACGGAAAAGCTCGCCGCCACAGGCCGCCTGGCCGCCTCCATCGCTCATGAGATTAACAATCCTCTTGAAGCGCTTACCAATATCCTCTTTCTCCTCCGCAACTTCTCCACGCTCGACGCCCAGGCACATGAGTACGTCGTCATGGCGGAGCATGAGGTTCGCCGCGTGGCGGAGATCGCTCAGCAGACGCTTCGGTTTTATCGCCAATCCACGCTGCCCGGCCGCGCCACTCTTGCGGAACTCATCGATTCCGTCCTCGATCTCTATCGTGGACGACTCAGTAACCAGAGCATCAATGTGGATCGCGGCTTCGATCCGCAGCAGACCGTCTTTTGCTACTCCGGCGAGATACGCCAGGTCTTCGCCAACCTCTTCGGCAACGCCATTGATGCCGTTCCGTCGGGCGGCCGCATTCTTGTACGTGCGCGCCCCTCACACGACTGGCGCCAGCCTGAGTTGAAAGGAATTCGTTTCACAGTGGCCGATAGTGGTTCCGGGATGGAGCCGGAGGTGCGCGCCCGCATCTTCGAGGCCTTCTTTACCACCAAGGACGCCACAGGCACTGGTCTCGGCCTCTGGGTCAGCTATGAAATTATCCAGAAGCACCACGGCACAATCCGCGTCCGCAGCCGCTCCGCCGGATCTAATCATTCCTCTGGAACTGTCTTCCAGATTTTCTTACCAGACGACGAAACCTTCTCTGCTCCCACTCAGCTCGCCGCCAAGCGCGCTCCGAAAGATGAGTCTGCCCGGCCATCGCTGCAATCCTGAGCACATAGCGCCGTCGTGCCGAGTTCCCGGGTATCCGCCTCGATTGGGTGGGTGAAAGACGCAATCGTGTGGATGGACCGTCCTGCAACTTTTCGCTCAATCTCGTGTCTACTCCTGTGACCATTCGCGCGTGAAAGCCATCTAAGATATTGATGTTGCGCGAATTGAACCCTCGTCGGAGGAGAGAGATTCATCATGAAAATTGCGTTCCTACATAAACTTCAGCCGGCTGCACTAGCACTTGCTCTTGCACCGGTCCTTTCTTGCCCGGTTTGGGCTCCCGCGTCTGTTGCCGCGCAGCAGAGCGCCGCGCGCAGTGACGGCCAGATCGAGATGGATGTTGTACAAGCCCTCGACGACTCCCAGGCCCTCAAAAACGATCTGATCACCGCCGCTACCATTCAGAGCAAAGTAACTCTCTCAGGTACGGTAGCCAGCCAGGCCAACAAGGATCTGGCTGCATCCATCGTGGCCAAGGTACAAGGCGTCTCGGGAGTGGTGAACAACCTGAAGGTGGGCAATCCTGCTGACGCTGCCCAGGCCGAGAATATCCCGGCGCCTGCGGATGACCAGCCGGACCAGCAAATGCAACAGGCCAATGGTGCCCCGGCTCCCCAGCCCGATGCGCAGTCCGCGCCGCAGACTGATCCCAACTACGGTCAGCCACAGCCTCAACCACAGCAGGGTTATCCTCAGCAGCCTGGCTATCCGCAGCAGGGTGGCAATTACCCGCCGCCTCCGCCGTCAGCCCGCGCGCCGTACCAGCCTGGTTATGGTCCCGGTTATCCACCTCCGCCTCCTGGTTACGGCCAGCAGCCGTACGCTCCAGCGCCCAGCTTCACCATTCCTAATGGTCCCGTTACTTTGTTGCCGGGAACGGTTTTGCAGCTTCGTACGGTAGACAATGTGGACTCGAAGAGGGCTACTCCGGGCACAAACGTCGACTTCCAGGTCATTCGCGATATCGCTGTCAACGGCTACCTGGCCATTCCCCGCGGCGCCATGATTCACGGTGTCGTGACCGATGTTAAGCATTCGGGTCAGCTAGCCGGAAGCGCAGAACTCGGTCTTAAGCTTGTCTCGCTCGATCTCGGCGGCCGTCAATATCCGCTGGATTCGGATCTCTTCCAGGTCAAGAGCCCAAGCAAGACCGGTCGCACGGTCGGCAACGCCATCGGTGGAGCGCTCTTGGGAGCCATCATCGGAGGTGCAGCTGGCGGCGGAGGCGGCGCGGCCATCGGTGCAGCCGCAGGAGGCACTGCGGGCACCGCGGTCTCAGCAGCCAGCCCCAACCCCCGTGCCTGGATTCCTGCGGAAGCTCTAGTGACCTTTCACCTGAATAGCCCGATCACTCTGGATCCGATCACACAGCAGGAAGCGGCTCGTTTAGCCCAGGGCCTCTACCCCGGCGGACCCACACTCTATCGCCGTGGCTATGCTCCCGGTCCCGGCTATTATGCCTATCCGGCTCCCTATGGCTACCCGCCGGTCTATTACCGCCCCTACTACATCGTCGGCGGAGCCTACTACTGGCGCTAATCTTCCAACCGCGTGAATAAAATCGGGCATCCTCAAATCTGAGGATGCCCGATTTGTCTGGCGGACTTCAGGCCTCTCACGAAGCCTTACGCAATTCTTCGCTGTTCAGTGACCAATCCAGCACCTCATCAGGCGGAACAGGTTTGCCGATCAGGTAACCCTGCAGCGTGTTGCATCCCAGGTCAGATAGAAACGCAAACTGCTCTTCGTTTTCCACCCCCTCGGCCACGATAGCCAGATCCAGGGTCTTACCCAGCGCCACAATCGCCGAGATGATCGCTGCATCTTCCGTATCACGCGCTAAATCCCGCACAAATGCGCGGTCAATCTTCAGTTCGCTTGCCGGCAGGCGCTTTAGATACATCAGGCTCGAGTATCCGGTCCCAAAATCGTCTATCGAAATCTTTACTCCCATGCGCTGCAGCTCGTTCAGAATTGCCAGGCTGGCCTCCGGATTGTGCATTGCCGTCGTCTCTGTAATCTCCAGCACCAGATTCCGGGGGGACAATGCATATTTCTCCAGACTCCGTCGCACCGCACTTACCAGCCCCGGATGATTGAATTGCACCGGCGACAGATTCACTGCCACGGTCCAGTGGCAACGGGCTTGGCTGCACCACAGGCTCATCTGCCGGCAGGACTCGTCTATTGCCCACTCGCCCATTGGCACAATCAATCCGATTCGCTCCGCCAGGGGAATGAACTCGCCTGGCAAAAGCATCCCCCGCTGGGGATGATTCCATCGCATCAGGGCCTCGACGCCCAGAATCGTTTTCGTCTGCGCGTTCAGCTTGGGCTGATAATGCATTACGAGTTCTCCGCGTTCCAGCGCCAGCCTCAGATCGTGCAGCGTCTGCATCTGCTTCTGCACATCGGCATTCATGGAGTCGTCAAAGAAGCAGTATGTATTTCGCCCCATTGCCTTGGCGTGATACATCGCCGCATCGGCATTCTTCAACAAATTCTCGCGATCTGTCTCGCCGCCATCATAAAAAGCAATTCCAATGCTTGCTGAAACAATGCACAGGTTATCCGCTGCTGGAATTGGCTCCCGCAACACTCCAAGCAGCCTCTCCGCCAGGTTTGCCGCATCCTGTGGTGTCCGTGCATCGGCAGTCAGTACAAACTCGTCACCACCCACGCGCGCCGTCGTATCGTGCGCAGGAATCGTCACGCGAATCCTCTGCGCCACTTCCACCAACAGCAGGTCGCCCACATGATGGCCGAATGCGTCATTCACCTGCTTGAATCCATCCAGGTCCACAAACAGCACTGCAAACCGCCCGCCCTTGAGACGGACCGACTCCATTTTGTAGTCCAGCTTGTCTTCCAGCAGCATACGGTTGGGCAGTTTTGTCAGGCTGTCGTGCAGCGCCATGAATTGCAGCGTCTGGTTGGCCGTCGCCAGTGACGATGACAGGACTGCTGTCCGAGACTCCATCCGGAAGTCCAGCACTGAGGTAATCAGCGCAATCGCCAGCACCGCCAGCGTGAAGACAATCAGCACCGGAGCCATCCACGCCGTATCCATCCCGGGGTGATCCATGGTGCACACGCTGCCCATGGGAAATCGCGCCGCCGCCATGCCTGTATAGTGCATGCCCGCAATTGCCAGCCCCATGATCACGGCCGCGCCGCAGCGCATCAGCCACACCAGCCTGCCGTTCCTGCGCAAATGGAATGCAATCCAAAGTGCCGCGCCGGATGCTGCTACGGCAACCGCGACCGAAGCCGCAAACAGCGGGGGGTCATATTGAATTGACGGGCTCATCCGCATGGCAGCCATGCCCGTGTAATGCATGGCGCTCACGCCCGACCCCATCAGCACTGCGCTACCCGTCAGACGCACCCAGCTCATCTTGGCAAAGCACACCCGCCAGAGAGCAAACGCGGAAAGTGCAATCGCAATCGCCAACGAAAGAGCAGTAGTCCACGGGTCGTATCCCATCGGAACCGGCAGACTGAATGCCAGCATCCCAACAAAGTGCATGGACCAGATGCCGATGCCCATGGCAACCGATCCGCCGGCAAGCCACCACCATCTGGACGACTGTCCCTGCGCCTCCGTGACCCGCTCGGCCATGTCGAGCGCCGTAAATGAAGCGAGCATTGCAATCAGGACCGAAGCAAGTACAAGCCAAGGGTTATAGACGCCGGTCATCATGCAGGTTTTCTCCGTGTCGATGGACCATGCTGTCTGTTCGCAGCCCGGTGTGGGGCTTCAGACAAAGGGATGGCCCCCCACGCATGGCATGACCCTGCGTTTATCGGCATGAAAACGTTTTTCAATGAAGTTTTGACCGAATTTGGCACTTCCCGGCGGGCACACCAGGATTGTTTCCTCATTCACTCCTGCAATTAGCCGCGAATCGTCCGCTGAAGCTGCCTTTTTCTTACCGCCACAGCCCTGATGCCGGTTTTCCGTCTTTTATAATTTTGTGTAGAAAGAAGAGTCGAAAACCCATCCATGATTCGTTTTCTGCAACAGTCGAATAACCGCCTCGTCAAAGCCCTTTTCATCGTGATTGTCGGTGCCGCCGCTGTATCCATGTGCGTCTACCTCATCCCTGGCCTTGGCAGCGCCGGGGTCACCGCCGCGGATACGTACGCTGAGATTTACCCGCACTGGTACAACAAGCTCTTCCGCTCTGGCGAGACCATCAGCCTGCAGCGCGTACGCCAGGTCGCGAGCCAGCAGTTGGCCCAGCGTTACCCGCAGTACGCTGACAACCCGATGATGCTGAACTTCATGACGCAGCAGGTTGGCCAGGGACTGGTGCAGCAGCAGATGCTTCTTGCCGAGGCTGCCAGCCTGGGCATCACAGCGACGGATGCCGATGTGGCTCACACGCTGCAGACCGGCCCGAACGCTGAGGTCCTTTACCCCGGTGGCAAGTTCATTGGCACGGACGCTTATTCGAATCTGGTTGCGCAGAACCGCCACCAGACCGTCGCCGACTTTGAGGCTGACATCAAGCGCGGCATCGTCATGCAGCGCCTTCAGTCTTACGTGACGGCCGGCGTTACTGCCTCCGATCAGGAGATTCGCGACGCCTATCGCAAGGGGAACATCAAGATCAAGTTCGATTATGCCGTGCTCTCCGGCGATGATCTCCGTAAGACCATCAATCCCTCGGACGCGGATCTTGAAGCTTTTTTCAAGAAGAACACTGCCCGCTACGCGAACGCGGTTCCGGAGCAGCGCGCCATCACCTACTTCGCCTTCACTCCGCAGCAGCTTCCCGGCGGCATGCCGCAGCCCAGCCAGCAGGAGATTCAGGCTTACTACAACCAGCATCAGCAGGAGTACTCGGTTCCTGAGCAGGCTCGCGCCCGCCACATCCTGGTTCAGGAGGCCGCAGGCGCTGACGCCAAGACGGACGCCGCTGCCAAGGCCAAGGCCGATGACGTGCTCAAGCAGCTCAAAGCTGGCGGCAAGTGGGACGAGCTGGCGAAGAAGTATTCCGACGACCCGGGTAGCAAAGACTCCGGCGGCGAGCTTGGCTTTGCGCAGCGCGGCCGTATGGTTCCCGAGTTCGACAAGGCCATCTTCTCGCAGCCCATCAACGAGATCGATATTGTGAAGTCGCAGTTCGGCTACCACATTGTTCAGGTTGAGGAGCGCACGACGGCGCACAGCCAGTCGATCTCCGAGGTTCTGCCCACCATCCAGGCCACGCTTGGCCGCCAAATGATCTCGCAGGCCGAAGACAGTTACGCCAACTCACTTGCAGCGGAAGCCGGCAAGAACGGTCTCGCCGCTACTGCCAAGGCGCATGGCCTTGAACTGGTCACCGCCCCGCCTACCGCGCAGCAGGGCACCATCGCAGCGCTGCCGGACGGCTCGCAGCTTCTCGCCAAGGCCTTCCAGGCCAAGGTGAACGCGGTGCCGGACTACGCGGCTACCGGCGAGGGCTTCGCCATCTTCCAGGTCACCGGCATCCAGGCCGCACATGCTCCGGCCTTTGCTGACTGGAAGTCCCATGTTCTTGATGACTATCGCAGTGACAACCTTGCCGGCCTGCTGGCGCAGAAGGTCAACGATCTGTCCGTCAAGGCTAAATCGGGCGACTTCGCTGCTGCCGCCAAGGCCGCCGGCGCTACCGTCAAGACCAGCGATCTCGTTGGCTCCAGCGGCCAGGTGCCGGATCTCGGCGCAGTGGGCCAGGTAGCGCCGCAGCTCTTCGATCTTGCACAGGGCGCGGTGAGCGGACCCATCAATGCGGGCCGTACTGCTGTCGTGGCCAAGATTCTCGAGAAGCAGGAGCCTACTGCTGACGAGATTCAGAAGAACCTCGACCAGACCCGCGATCAGATGCTCGCCGAAAAGCGCGAGGAAGCCTTCCAGCTCTTCGCCGCCAACATTGCTGCGGATTACAAGAAGAACAATCGTATCCGCGTGAACCCCAAGGCCAACGCGCCCGAACCAGGCCAGTAATACGAGCCTCAGAAAGCACAAAGGCCGAGGCGTTTGCCTCGGCCCTTGTGTTTATTCGATAGTTTTCAGTTCTGCGCTGCAGCGCACTTTGAATCCTTCTTTCTTTGCCCTTCTGCAATAGTATGTCTGCTCTTCCTGAAGTCCAGTCGCATCCTTGGGATGATCTGGATATAAAGCTTCCAGGCTTACTTCGCCACCATTCACAACATTCCCGGAGAAATCATCGAGGGCTTCCAACAGCAGCGGAATCGCAGCCCGATGCCCGCATCTTCCGAAAAGCTCTAACGTCGTCTCGTACTGCAAGCCACCTTGATTTCTGCCTCGCCCCGTCTGAAGCCATGCCAGACCCAACGGGTCGCATTTCTTTGCAAGATAATTTGCCGGCCAGTAGAGATCTTCCCCGTCGAATCTTCGTTCACGCACAACTCGGCGCATAAACTCCGTCACTTCCGGAGTGTTGAAGTGATACGCGACGCGCTCAATGCCATTGCGGATGATAGACTTTGGCTCTTTCCAATAACGAATCAAAAGTTCGTGCGGATCACCGCGGCTGGCGAGATAATCCGAGATCGGCCATCCCGTCGTCCTGTCTTCTTCCACTCCGCAAATTTTCCAGTCATCGTAGCAGGCAAGAATCTGGTCAGTTGTGTACTCTCCCAGCCGTTTAGCAAGCTCCTCGTTAATCGCAAACCAGTCATCTGTGCCGCATGCCTGGGGCTTTGCTTGACATGCTTTGAGCTGCTCAGACGACAGTCTGCTCAAATCTGGCTTCGCGGGGACATTGTTTGATTGGCTATGCGCGATGAGGCACCCGAAAAACAGCAGAACAACGCAACAGACTTTTTTCATTTCGGCTTCCAGAGTGCATGACTGTAGCACGAAATTAGATTGTTCAGTATCTATCTTTCTTGATTCGTTCTAGAAGAGCCCGATCTTCTTTGCTCAGCGCGGCACCCTCCAGTAAGTCCGGCCTGTTTCTGAACGTCTTCCGGAGCTGCTGTTCCCGTCGCCATTTGCGAATCACCTGGTGGTCGCCGTTTAGCAGCACTTCTGGGACGGCAAGCCCGCCAAACTCCGCCGGCCGCGTGTAGTGCGGGTAGTCGAGCAGTCCGCCAGCCCCATGCTGTGAGCGCGGAACCCCCTCCACGTGGGCAGAGATGGCCGCGTCCTGCACTCCAAAGCTCTCAAACTCGCCTGAGGCCTCATTCCCGAGCACGCCGGGAATCAGTCGCATCGTTGCATCGAGCACCACCGCTGCCGCCAGCTCGCCGCCGCTCAGCACATAGTCGCCGATCGAAAGCTCCATGTCGCAGTACAGCTCGTTGATGCGCTCATCTACGCCCTCATACCGCCCGCAGACAAAGACCACTCGCTTCAGCCCAACCAACTCCCGCGCCACGGCCTGCGTAAATGGCCGTCCCTGGGCGGAAAGAAGTACAACACGAGTTCCATCGTCCTGCGGACGGCGACTTTTTGGTTCGATTTCCAGGGAAGCCAGTGCCTCGGCCAGAGGCTCGGGCTTCAGAACCATCCCCTCGCCGCCGCCAAAGGGCCGGTCGTCCACCGTACGGTGTCGGTCGTGCGTGAAGCCGCGCAGGTCGTGCAGGGTTACCGTCACAAGCCCTTCAGCCTGCGCCCGCCGCACAATCCCGTGCTCAAAAAATCCGGCAAACAAGCCGGGGAAGATGGTGATGATCTCAAACTGCATCGCTTCTTTGATGATAGATGCACATAATTCCGCTCGCATCCTGTAACTGTGCTTTACTGTTTGGCAGGAACCATGCCCGAGATTGAGAGCCTTCTCGCCCGCTGGCAGTCTGCCGGAGTTCTGGACTCCGAAACAGCCGCGCGCATCCGTTCTTATGAAGCCGAGCACAAAAAGCCCGCCGGCCTGTGCTGGCAGGGCATCGTCGCGCTGATTCTCGGCGCCATTCTGCTTGCTACAGGCGTCATTCTATTTGTCTCCGCCCACTGGGATGAGCTTGGCCCCGGCTCACGTTTTGCGCTGGTTCTGGCCATGGTCTCAGTCTTTCACATCGGTGGTGCGCTCAGCCGGGAGAGCTTCCGCGGCCTATCCACCGCTCTACACGCCGTGGGCACTGTCTCTACCGGGGCCGCTATTGCGCTTGTCGGGCAGATTTTCAACATTCAGGAGCATTGGCCGGGCGCAATCCTGCTCTGGGCGCTTGCCGCGCTTGCCGGATGGGCTTTGCTGCGCGATCAAGCCCAGCAGACACTCGCATTGCTGCTTGTACCAGCGTGGATTTTCTCCGAATTGGACGACGCCATGAACGGCCAGATCGGCCAGTCCGCTTTTCTGGGCCGCTTTCTCTTTGTCTGGGCGCTGCTCTATCTCACCGTCTTTCTCGGTTCGCGTCATCGCGCGGTGCAGGGAATCCTCTTTGCCGCGGGCGCCATCGCCTCTGTAGCCGGCACGGTGATGATGATCGAAGGCTGGCGCTCCTGGTCCTCAAATCAGACAGCGGTCCCATTCTGGCCGCAATGCATCGGCTGGATGGTCATTGCTTGCCTTCCGCTGGCCATTTCCCTTCGGAATGCCGCCAGAAGCCTCATTCCAGTTGCCGCCGCAATCGTTCTCACCATCCTGCTGCCCTGGACCCAACATAGCTGGGTGGAACACTATAACTATGGTCGCGGCCAGCAGGGCACCTACACTGTTTACGGTCCGAATCTCCTTGCCCACGCGCTCGTGAGCGGTTTCTGCATATTCACCATCTGGTGGGGAGTGCGGCAGGCCAGCCGCATGTTGGTGAATCTCGGCATCGCAGCCTTTGCCATCTCGGTCTTCTGGTTTTACTTCAGCAACATCTTTGACAAGATCGGCCGCTCGCTGGGACTGATCGGCCTGGGCGTCCTCTTCCTGGCAGGCGGATGGGTGCTGGAACGCATGCGCCGACGTCTACTGGCCTCCATGACCCCGCAAGCGGCGCGAGAGGAGGGAGCATGAGAATCGGTGCTGTCCGCCTCTCGGCTGTCTCCGTTGCCGTGCTGGCCATTCAGCTCGTCTTCGTCTCTTTGATCGCCGCGAAGTATCTCTATCAGCGAGCCACTTGCCCTCGCGTCTGGACGCGCACAGCCGTTTACGATCCGGATCTCTTCATGCGCGGACGCTACCTGAGTCTGCAGCTCAGGGTAGATGGTTGCGCTGCTGCTAAGACGCTGGGCGAGCACCTATTGGAACAGCCGAATACATTCGTAACGCCGGTAGGCGTTCCAAACGGGCAGATAGCCCAGTTTGAGGCGGTGCTGGCTGTCCAGGACAACAAGCTGATTGCACGCCGCGTTCCGGATCGCGATTTTTCTTTAAGCGCAGAGTATGTGAGCTGGCGTGCCGGAGCCTCATGTGACGCGATGACGCTGCAGCAGCCGGTGAACTTCTATATAGCCGAACACGCGGAAAGCCCACTGCCCGTGAAACAAGGCGATGAGCTTTGGATTGAAGTTACTCTTCCGCCTAAAGGACCGCCGCGTCCGATTCAACTGGCTTTGAAGCGCCAGGGCGGTGCATGGCAGCCGCTGACGTATCGCTGAGTCTCAGCCGTTCAGCTCCAGCAGCCCTTCCGGCAGCGCCATTTCCACGCGCTTGCCGGCTACATCCAGCTTGCGCAGAAAGCTCTTTGCAAAGGGAACCAGAACCTCGCCCCGCTCGCCGCGAACGATCAGCAGAGGAACCGCATCCGCTGTATTCGGGCCGGCGCTTCGGTCCACATTTTCGATCCGGCCTACAACGACCGGCTCCGCCCCTGCTACATCGACCAGCTCGCAGCCGATCAGGTCAGCGATGTGTACTTCGTCCTCGCCCAGCGCCGCGCGCTCCTCAAGGGGTAGAGCCACAATCAAGCCGTTCAGCTTTTCCGCGTCAGAGATTGATCCGACTCCGGCAAAATGCAGGACAATGCCGCTTTGGCCGCCGGACTTGTGGGGCCAGTGGTGCTCGAGTTCCACGCAACGCGGCTCCGAAGAATCGCCCGCGCCGGAGGTGATTCGCAGCAGCCACAGCTGTTTCCGTTCCGCAAATTTTTCGGGGAAATCCGTCAGAACTTCGGCGAAGACTTCACCCTTGCGCCCTTGCGGACGACGAATCCGCGCCAGCCAAACCCAAGCGCTCACGCAAGCCTCCGACCAAAGCTGGAAAAGCCTGTAGCCGCTGTGCTGATTGTTGCGAAAGGACTAGACACGAAAGGATCAGACTTCTTCGTCTTCCTCAAGAATGTCCAGCGTATAGCGATGGTGCAGTTTCATGCTCACCGCGCTCAGAATGGTGCGTACTGAACGCGCTGTGCGTCCCTGCTTGCCGATCACTTTTCCCACGTCTCCCGGAGCTACTCTCAGCTTCAGGATCGTGCTTTCGTCCCGTGCGACAGTCTGAACGTCAACCGCCTCTGGCTCATCCACAAGGGCCCGCGCAATCTCGCGGACCAGCTCTTCGACTGCAACCATCTCATGTTGGGTCATGTTCGTGCCCCTGACCGTCTCTGCGATCTTTCCAGTTTCTTTCATGCATCTGCCAACGGCCAGGAAGTTTTTCCCTTGAGAAGAAACAGCCTTGCGCGACGCTCAAATGCACCAGAAAACTGGAAAAACAGCTCCAGCCTTACACAACTTATATGTGCGGCCTTTGCGCGAATAGTATCAGCACCGGACCGTCGCCGTCAGCCATTTTACAACTTTATATGCAGAGCGGAAGTCGATCCTTAAGCAGCTACGGTCTCTTCAGCTTTAGCTGGGAACTTTTGCACCAGCTTGGCTACGGTGTCAGAGAACTGCGCGCCCTTGCTCTTCCAATACGCGATACGCTCGTGCTTCAGGTCTACGGAGGCGGGATTGGTGCGGGGATTGTAGGTGCCCACTACTTCGATCGAACGCCCGTTGCGGGCGCGATCCTTCTCAATGACTACAACACGATAGTAGGGCTGCTTGGTGGCGCCAAAACGCGCCAGACGAATCATGACCACGGGAATACTTCCTTTCAGAAATCTGTTCTGGACTTGTCCGCAAATCGGGAGCGGAGAGGCGCTAAAGCCTGCCGGCCACTTGGGCCAGACATACGAGGCCACGCGAGCGCAAGACACAACACCTAAGTATCGCCGAAATGGAGGCTTGAATCAAGTGCGCGACCGCCGTGGAACTGAGCCAGAGACGTATCAAAATACGGTACAGATTGGTTTCAACACGGCTGAAAACATGGTTCTTTTCAGCTGGAGATGCTCGGCGCCGAAGCAAGGAGTTACTAAATGATAACTAAAAAATTGCGTTTTCTTGAATGAAATAGATTTAAGTTTATTAATATCAATAGTTTAAGTTAAAAATGAAGTATGCCTTAATCCGATCTAAATGCAGCCTTAATGCACCTTTTTGGACGGGGTTTCCAGCCATTTACCCCAAACGAGGGTGCTACGGAATCTTGCTATGGTTTGAGTGTGACAGAATCTGCGAATTAATATGCAAATTATCTGAAAGAAATTTGCACAAAAGAAAAGGGAGCAGCGATCGTGTCTCTCTCTTTGACGATCTGGGTGGTACTCAATTTCATGGTGAAAGAACTTCCAGAACCAGGACAGCCCGCCCTGACGCGGGAGGGACCATCTTAGCGGTCATGACGATGGTTTGTAGTCCGCTGCCAATTCTGGACTATACTGGCGCTGTTCGGAGCACGAATGGGAAAGCATTGGGAGGAGTTCAAGGATCAGTTCGGCAATAAGTTGGTCGGCGTCGGAATGATCCTATTCGACCTGGTGGTTCTGCTCGTGTTTGCCGGTGCGATGATTCTGGCAGACGATGGACGCGAATGGCTGACTTACCGTCTCGGTGAAGGCAGTTTGTTCACTCGAATCACGCTCCTTAGTGCAGAAGCTCTGATTGACTTAACGGCAATTCTGACCGTTCTTGGTTGGCTCCGAGAGGAAGTTAAGAGGATATTCAAATGAGAGCAGCGAGTTGGAGCAGCGGCGGCATGGACAGTGGGCGTCTGACTTTGCGGGATGCCGTTGATATATACAAGGCTCGTTTCCGCAGGCTGTGGCGAGTGGTGAGGCTCAGCTTCACGGCTACCGTCATTGCTGTCGTCACTGTAATTTTGTTTCCCGTAATGCTGGGTATCGCAGTGTTTTCAGCACACTTCTTCCTGGCTGCGTCCGTTGCGTTTCTGGCTCTTGCGGTTTCCGCATGGCTTTACTGGAAGAGCCTCAGGCTGGCCTTTGGAATGGATCGATAGTCGAGATTCGCAGTTCCTTTTTTAGCAAAACTGCAAAACAATTCAGCAGACCAAACGAGCATCCCTGAGGATGCCCGTTTGGTCTTGCATTGAAGATAGTCGTTGATGGTTGTTACTGAATGAGCTTGCCGCTGATGTCCCGTGTTTCGACGGGACCGAGGCCTGCGTTTTTCAAGCCCTGCTCAATCTTCGACTTGTCGCCTGCTGTGACGATGACGAGCTGATCCGCATGCAGATACTTTTTCGCCGCACTGGCAATATCGGCCTGCGTGACTTCTTCATACTTGCGAGGCAGGTTGGAGTAGTAGTCGAGGGGCCGGCTGTAGACAAAGATGTTGCTCAGAGCGCTGGCGATGGCGAAGTTCGTCTCAAAGCGCCCCGGAAGCGAACGTATGAGCGATTCCTTGGCTGCAGCCAGTTCTTCGTCCGTTGAGGGCTTATCCGGGAAGTTCTTGATCTCGCCCATCATCTCCTTGGCAGCTTCTGCCGTGACATTGGTTCGCACCAAAGCACCGGCATAGAAGGCGCCGCCGGAGCGATATTCACTGAAGCCGGAGCGGGCGCCATAGGTGTAGCCGTGGACTTCACGCAGGTTCATGTTGATGCGGCTGCCGAAGGCTCCGCCGAGGGTGTAGTTGACGAGGTCCAGCGTATCGGAATCCGGAGAGCTTACCGGGACGCCGAGGCCATATGCGTAGAGTGCTGTCTGCGGCGCGCCCGGCTTGTCGATAATCACAATGTGGGTAGGCTGCGGCGCAGGCGGTGCCGGGATCACTACGGGAGGCGCCGTTGTCGCATTCCACTTGCCGAAGTACGTCTTGGCCAGCTTTTCTGCCTCGGCGCGTGTAATGTCACCGGAGAGAATCAGTGCTGAGTCGGACGGTCCGTAGTGGCTTGCGTAGAAGCTTGAGAGATCGCTGCCCGTAAAGGATTCCACGGTCTCCGCGGTGCCGTTGCCGGGCTGACCGTAGGGGCTATCGCCAAAGACCAGCTTGGGGCCGACACGCGTGGCCATGCTCTGCACGCTGTCCGTTTCCTGTCCGATGCGGATGAGCCGCTGCTTCTTGCGGCGGTCCACGTCATCGGCGCGGAAGGCGGGATGCTGCGCCACATCTGCAAGGAGGTCCATGCCCTCGGCGGAGTTGTAAGTCAGCAGGCTCATTGAGATCGTACCGGACTCCAGGCCGCTACCCGTGCCAATGTGCGTACCGATCTTCTCCTGATCGCCAGCCAGCTTGGCCAGGTCACGGGAGGCTGTTCCGTCGCCCATGACTTCGCTTACCAGCGTTGCCAGGCCGCTTTTGCCTGCGGGGTTGTTCTCACTGCCAGCGCGCGAAACGAGCGAAGCGCTCAGAACCGGCAGCGAGTGGTCTTCGACGAGCAGAACCGTGAGGCCGTTGTCCAGCTTGAACTGCGTGGGCACGGGCAGATGAAGGGCCGGAGCCGGACCGGGAGCGGGCTTGGTCTTGCGCCAATCCTGTGACGCCTCAAACTCGGGGGTATACGGATTGACGAGCTTTACGTTTGCATCGGTGTCGGCTGGGCTGCGCGGCACGTCTTCGAGCTTCTTTTCGCCGGGAACGCAATAGACGACTACGGCGGAATCCTTGGTGAGATACTTCACCGCTGCGGCCTTGGTGCTGGCTGCGGTAACGGCATCCGTCAGGGCTACATCCTTGGGAAGGAAGCCCGGATTGCCGGTGTACTGGTTGTAGTAATTCAGCATGTCGGCCACGCCGCCAAAGCCGCCGAGGCGCTGCAGGCCGGTGATCTTTTCGGTCAGCGAGAGTGCCTTTGAAGCCTGCACCTCTTCAGCTGTTGGGCCATCCTTCTGCAGCTTTCCGAGCTCAGCCCAGAAGCTTGCTTCCAGATCTTCGAGCTTGACGCCCGGCTTGGCCGTGATGTCGCAGGAGGTAATGCCGGTTAGCGCGTAGGTGCCATTGTTGCAGCTCACGCTTTGCGCTGTCTGGCCCTTGATGACCAGCGCTTCATCCAGGCGGCTTGCCTTGCCTCCGCCGAGGGCGTGTATGGCTGTATCAATGCTGTAGGAGTCCGGCGTGAACGCCTTTGGCGTGAGCCACGACACGGAGAGCCGGGGCAACTTCACCGTGTCCGTGATCGTTTCGCGCTTCTGCGAAGTGATGGGCGGCGTCTGCACATTCACCGCCTCTACCGCCGGCCCCTTGGGAATGGGTCCAAAATACTTTTCGAGCAGGCTCTTCAGCATTGCCGGGTCGAAGTCGCCGGCGATGACGATGGTGGCGTTGTTTGGCGTGTAGAACTGCTGATGAAAGTCGCGCACGTCAGCAATACGAGCGGATTCGACATCCGCGTGGCTGCCGATGACCGAGCCGTAATACGGATGGCCTTTGGGGAAGAGCAGATGGAAGGCTGCTTCGTCGGCCACATCGTACGGGCGGCCTTCACCCTGGCGGCGCTCATTGCGGACCACGTCGCGCTGGTTGGTCAGCTTCACGCGGTCAAGGCCCTCCATGAGAAAGCCCATGCGGTCGCTTTCCAGCCACATTGCCAGCTCGAGCTGATTGCTGGGCATGGTCTCGAAGTAATTTGTGCGGTCGAAGTCCGTGGTGCCGTTCACATCCGTCGCGCCTGCCGACTGCACGTACTTGATGTGAGCCTTCTCGCCCACATACTTGGAGCCTTCGAACATCATGTGCTCAAAGAGGTGTGCAAATCCCGTCCGCCCCGGCTTCTCGTTCAGCGGGCCTACGTGGTACCACAGGTCGACGGCCACCAGCGGCAGACGGTGGTCTTCGTGCGTCAGGACCTGCAGCCCGTTGGGCAGCTTGAACTCCTGATACTTGATCTCAGGCAGCTTGTGCCCGGACTGCGACTGGGCCACGAAAGAGCCAAGCAGCGCAGCGGCAGCAAGAGCGCAGAGAGAGGAGCGAAACAGACTTTTCACCAGGAAAATCTCCTTTGAGAGAAACGGACGAACTCTGAATGAATTCGAAGGAATGATACCAAAGCGGGCCTATGTGAAGGGCCTGCGTGGGCGACCGCTGGTTGGCGGGATGGGTCTAGCGCCAGCGGAAGATTTTGAGTGCCACCGCGAAGGGGATCACCATCCACGCGAGCAGAATTGCTGTCGGCATAATGAGTTGATTCAGGTGCATGCCTTGCAGCATGTTGCCTCGAAGGGCATCAATGGCCGCGGTGAGCGGCAGCGCGTGCACAAATGGCTGGATTACGGCAGGGAAGCGCGAGGCCGAAAAGAAGACCCCGGAAAGTATCCACATGGGCAGCATAGCCAGGTTCATCAGGCCCGATGCGGCTTCCATGGTGCGCGCGCGCGAGGCGATAAGCAGCCCGAGCGACGAGAAGGCCAGCGACGTGAGAATGCACAGCAATGCGAGCTCCCACAACGAGCCGTGAAAGGGTACGCCGAAGACGAGCCGCGCGAAGCCGAGGAATGCTATGACCTCGATGACGAGCATGATCAGCCGCGAGAGGAGAAAGGCCATCAGGTACTGCCAGCGCGGCATGGGAGAGGCCACCATACGCTTGAGCAGCTTCTTTTGGCGCGCCTCCACGATGGAGAAGCCGAGGCCCCAGATGGCCGAGCCCATCAGGTTCATGCCAAGCAGGCCGGGAACCACAAAATCGATATAGCGCGAACCCGCTTCATGCACCAACGAGTTCTGCGCGCTTACTGGGTCCTTGCGCCCGGCTGCGGCCTGGATGGCGCGGTCGGCGAGCATCCGAGAAATCCGTGCATCGGGATTCGTGTCGTCGTATTGGTAGGTCACGCCCTGCGGCGTTTGAATGGCCAACAGCTGAATTGCGCCAATCGTAAGTTCGCGCATGCCTTCGGTTTCGTCCAGGGTCTTCGCGGTCAGGCCCTTGTCGGCGGCCAGCGATTGAGTCAGTTGCAGCGTTGTGGCCGCTACAGGCAGCACATCCGCTGGCCGGTTGCGGAAGGCGATTCCCAGCCCGAAGGCCAGAAGAATCGGGAAGATAAAGATCCAGAAGACGGCTTCCGGTTCGCGCAGGAACAGCCGGAACCGCGCAGCCGTGAGCTGAAAGAGGGAGCTGTCTTGTAGCTTACTCATCGCGCAGGTTCCTCCCGGTCAGCGCCACAAAGACATCTTCGAGCGTTGCGGAGTGCGTCCGGAACTCGGTGAGTGTGAGGCCCCTGGCTTCCATCTCTTCAAAGACGCGCGGCACGGTGGTGTGCAGGCTCGTCACGCTTAGCTGGTGCAGGCCTGCATCGATGCGGTGCGAATGCACACCTTCGATGGCTTTGAGCTGAGTTGCGAGGTCTGCCGTATTGATATCCGTGCTGCTCTTTACCGCGAATTCCACGATGTGTTCGCCGCCTACGGATGCAATCAGTTCGCGCACGGTGCCCAGTGCAATGATCTTGCCCTGATCCATGATCGCCACGCGGTCGCAGAGTCGCTCGGCCTCATCCATGTAATGCGTGGTGAGAATGATGGTGCGGCCGGCATGCTTCAGTTCGTCGACGAGGTCCCAGAGATGCCGACGTGCCTGTGGGTCGAGTCCGGTGGTCGGCTCATCGAGGAACAGTAGTTCCGGATCGCCGACGAGCGCGGTGGCCATGGCGAGCCTCTGCTTCTGACCACCAGAGAGCGTGCCTACGCGCGCTTTTCGCTTTTCTTCCAGCTGCGCAGTGCGGATTGCTTCATCGGCTGAGATTCCGCGCTTGAAAAAGCTGCGAAAGAGCCGCAGAGTTTCCTCTACCGTCAGCTTGTCAGGGAACTGCGTCTCCTGCAGCTGAATCCCGATGCGCTGCCGCAGCTCATTGGCATTGCGCTTCCAATCGAGGCCAAGCAGCTTTACTTCACCTTCATCGAGTTCGGTAAGTCCTTCACAAATCTCAATCGTCGTGGTCTTGCCCGCGCCGTTTGGGCCGAGCAGACCAAAGCACTCGCCGGACTGGACCTCGAGGTCCACGCCATCCACGGCCTGCACATCTCCAAAGGCCTTCTTCAGCCCCCTCAGCGCGAGCGCTGCACCGGGAACAGTAGCCTTCCGGTCGGGTTGGAGTGCGGTTAAACTCATGCTCAATCTCAGAGCCATTTTCGCATACCCATTGTTACGGGACGTTGCCGTGGAGTGCATCTTTCGTGCAATACTGTTGGCCGTCAAACAAGGAGATTCAGACGATGAGTTCTACTCCGCGCCGCGACTTTCTTAAGAACGCAAGCCTTCTCGGCTCCTTTGCAATGATGGGGGCTCCGTCTTTTGCTGCCGGCAACATGCCCATTGTGGAAGAGACCCATGCTCCGCAGCAGCCTGAAGCCGCTCCGCAGCACAAGATCAAATTTGCCGTCTGCGGCATGAGCCACGACCACATCTATGGCATGATCGGCGCTATTCAACACGGTGGCGGCGAGCTGGTGATGGCGTGGGGTGGGGAAGAGGACAAGCTCGCAAATTTCAAGAAGCGCTTCCCCGATGTGAAGATTGTTCCCACACAGAAGGAGATTATCGAGAGCTCGGATATTCAGCTCGTGATGAGCTCGCAGATTGCGAATGAGCGCGCGGGCATCGGCGTTCAGGTGATGAAGCACGGCAAGGATTATCTGTCGGACAAGCCCGGCATCACGACGCTTGAGCAGCTTGCGGAGGTTCGCAAGACGATTGCCGAGACCAAGCGCATTTACGCCATCATGTATTCCGAGCGCCTGGAAGTGAAGGCCGCTGTGTATGCGGGCGAGCTTGTGAAGCAGGGCGCAATCGGCAAAGTCATCCAGACCATTAACATTGCGCCGCACCAGATTGTGCAGGGACACGGCGATGCCGGCGGAGGCTCAGGCGGTCGTCCGGATTGGTTCTGGGTTCCTGAGCAATACGGCGGCATTCTCTGCGATATCGGCTCACACCAGGTGGATCAGTTTCTCTTCTACACCGGCTGCACAGAGGCTGAGGTTGTCGCCTCACAGATTGCGAATGTGCGCCATCCAAAGCGGCCCAAGTTTCAGGATTTCGGCGATATGATGCTGCGCGGCAACAAAGGCTTTGGCTACGTACGCCTCGACTGGTTTACGCCTGACGGCCTGGGCACGTGGGGCGATGGGCGACTCTTCATCCTCGGAACGGATGGCTACATTGAGGTCCGCAAGTACACGAATGTAGCCGTCAGCAAGCAGGGCAATAATCTTTTCATCGTGGACAACAAGCAGGCTCGCTACATTGACTGCAACGCCATGCCGCTGCCCTTTGGCCCGCAGTTTGTCTCTGACATTGTGAACCGCACGCACACTGCGCAGGACCAGGCTCAGTGCCTGCTCGCCGCCGAACTTGTCATCAAGGCCCAAAAAGGCGCAAAATTTGTAACAATTCAGGAATAATTCTGGAGCTGCCATGAAAAAACTACCGTCGAATCTCTCAATTAGTTCGCGTCGCAAATTTATTCAACAGGTCGCTGGCACAGCGGCCGCGCTTGGCTTTCCGTCTATCGTTCCAGCCAGTGTCTTCGGCCAGTATGCGCCGTCCAAGCGCGTCAACGTCGGGGCTATCGGCGTGGGTCGCATCTCGCGTGTGCATGACATGCCCGGCATTCTGCAGTATGACAACGCACGCATCGTCGCCGTCTGCGATCTGGATGCGCATCGCGTGGTGGAAGGGAAGCAGTTCATCAACGATTTCTACACCAAGAAGACCGGCAAGACCTATGACGGTACCGCAGACTACGCGAATTATCACGAACTGCTTGCCAACAAGGACATTGATGCCGTGGTGATCAGCACGCCCGACCACTGGCACGCGTTGATCGCGATTGACGCTGTGCGCGCAGGCAAAGACGTCTACGTGCAGAAGCCGGCCTCGCTCACGATTTCCGAGGGCCGTGCGATGTCGAATGCTGTGCAGTCCACGGGACGCATTCTGCAGATCGGGAGCCAGCAGCGGTCCACGGTGCAGTTTCGCTACGCAGCAGAGCTTGTGCGCAACGGTCGCATCGGCGATCTGGAGCGCGTGGAGATAGGCCTGCCCGGCGACCCCGCAGGCGGCGAAAAGACTCAGATGCCGGTTCCAGCCGGCTTTAACTACGAGATGTGGCTTGGGGAAACGCCGGATGTCTACTACACAGTGGACCGCGTGCATCCGCCGCAGGGTTACAGCCGTCCGGGCTGGCTGCGCTGCCGGCAGTTCGGCGCAGGCATGATTACCGGCTGGGGCGCGCACCACGTGGACAGCGCGCACTGGGGCATGAACACGGAGTTCACAGGCCCAATCGAAATCTGGGGCGAAGCGCAGTTTCCGAAGGAAGGCCTATGGGACGTGCACGGATCTTTCAAAACTCAAGCTGTCTACGCGCCGAATGATGTGTCGTCGAAAGGCGTGCACATGACCATCAGCGGCGACTTTGCGAACGGCATCAAGTTTTACGGCAGCAAGGGCTGGATATTTGTCTCGCGCGGCAACGAGCAGGTGACTGGCTCTGATCCGGTGAAAAAACTTGCTGACAACACGGCGCTGGCATCGAGCGATCCAGCCATCATCAAGTCCGTCATTGGCCCGGATGAGATTCACCTCTACGAGAGCAAGGAGCAGCACGGCAACTGGCTGGAGTGCGTCATCAGCCGCAGGGAACCGATTTCGCCAGCGGAGATGGGCCATCGCGCCTGCTCCACCTGCCTACTGCATGACATGGCCATGGTGCTGAATCGCAAGCTTTACTGGGACCCGGTCAAGGAGCGCTTCAAGGATGATCAGCAGGCGAACGGCATGTTGTCGCGTCCGCAGCGCTTGCCGTATGTGCTGAGCTAACTTGCTCCAGGAAAAAGAAACTGCAGCATGGGCCGCACGCGGGTTGCCCAGCTCGCTTCATCGTGCGTGCCGCCTTCTACGCGCTCAAAGTGCATTGACTCTTCGGGAATCCATCCGTTGGCTTTGAGCCGCCGCATCAACTGCTCGGCATCGCGCAGCGTCTTGCGGCCTTCGTGGTCGCCCACATCCAGCCATACGCGCGGCTTGTCCCATATTTGCGGCGCATGCTCGTTTACGCAGCCGAGAATGCCCTTGTGCGCCCACCACACGCTCGGCGACATCACGGCCAGCTTGCCGAATACCGACGCATACTTGAGCCCAAGGTACAGCGTTACCAGCCCGCCTAAGGATGAGCCGCCCATGCCGGTCGATTCCCGGTCCGTGCGTACGCGGTATTGCGAGGCAATCCACGGCAGCAACTCGCGCGTCAGCAGCTTGCCGTACTTATCGGCCTCGCCGCCGCCGCGCTGCGCTTCGCGTTCCTGAGTGTACTCGGCCAGCCGGTGCTCGCCGGTGTTGTAAATGCCCACGATCACGAGCGGCTCTACATCGCCAGCTTCAATGGCCGCATCGGCCTGCTCGCGCACTTGCCACGTACGCCCTTCTATGAACGATGTCTTGGGATCAAACAGATTCTGCCCGTCGTGCATGTACAGCACCGGATAGCTCCGCTCAGTCTCGCGGTTGTAGCCCGGCGGCAGGTAAACAACCACGTCGCGCTCGTTTGGCAGATAGCGGCTCTTGAAGCCGTGGTGCAGCTTCAGCCGTGGGTGTGGCGTCAGTAAATCGCGTGCCAGCAGACCCTCAGCCCGCGCTCCAGCTTGCATTTCCAAACTCAGTTCCAAAATTCGTTGTTACCAATCCTGATTTCGAATGTAGTGCCGCGGACACCGGTGAGAGGTCTCCGAAGCCATCCTGTGCGCAACTGCCGGCGCCGAAGGCGCAGTTCGCCGTACGCGCAGTACCCTGTTACAGTAGCAAGAATCGGACGCTTCTCCAACCTTCTTCAGGGGCCATTTAAAAAAGATGAATCGCGAATATCATCAATGGCACTCGCCTCGGCTTGGCCGCTCCATGGAACTGCTCGTCTTCGGGCATACCGGCCTGCCTGTCGTCGTCTTCCCCACATCGGGCGGCCGCTTCTTTGAGTTTGAAGATCGCGGCATGATCGGCGCGCTTGCCGACCGCATCAACGGCGGCCATCTGCAGGTCTATTGCGTTGACTCCATTGACCACGAAAGCTGGTACAACAGGCGCGTCTCGCCCCGCTGGCGCGTTGCCCGCCACGCGCAGTTTGACGACTACCTCATTCACGAGGTGGTGCCGCTGATCCGGCAGAAGAACCGCAACCCGCATCTTGTCTCACTGGGCTGCAGCTTTGGCGGCTACCATGCGCTCAACGTGGCTCTGCGCCATCCGGATGTTTTTACCGGCATGCTCTCCATGTCCGGCGCATTCGATCTGGCAAACTTCCTCGACGGCTACCATGATCAGGATGTGTATTTCAATCAGCCAACGCAGTTTCTGCCGAGTCTCGGCGATCCCTGGTTTCTTGAGCGCTATCGCCGCAATACATGGGTCTTCGGCACCGGCTGGGACGACCAGTGTCTTGGCCAGAACCAGAACATGGATCGCATCTTCAACGACAAGGGCATTCCGCACAAGCTATTTGTCTGGGACACGTGGAACTCGCACGACTGGCCCACATGGCAGCAGATGCTGCGCGAGTACTTGTAAGACAACCGGAGGCAAGCGATGAGCGCACAGAATCCTTACGAGAAGTTTCTTGATGGACGGCCGGTGGAGCGGATTCTTGAGCTCACCCCCAATAAAGTCGCAATTTGTCTCGCTGAGATCGGAGCCGACAAGTCCACTGTGCAGCCTGCGCCCGGCAAGTGGTCTCCCGCAGAAATTGTCGCCCACCTTGCAGATTGCGAGCTTGTCTTTGGGTTCCGTCTGCGGCAGACATTAGCGGAAGATCATCCCATCGTTCAGCCTTTCGATCAGGACAAGTGGGCTGCAACGTACTCCGGTATCTCGGCCGGCGAAGCGCACCGCGTATTCAGCTCTATCAGGAACTGGAATCTCCATCTCATCGCAAATGCTCTGCCTGCTGCTGCGTCACGACCTGTTTCGCATCCGGAGCGCGGCGCCATGACTTTCCTGACGATTGTTGAGACCATGGCTGGGCACGACCTGAATCATCTTGTCCAGCTTGAGCGCATCGCTGCGCAGTTCGCATAAGTTGGACTCTCATTCAGCAAAAAGATTTTCCTCTCACGCGCTGGAACCATTTTTCACCGGACGGTGTCCAACTCAGCAGCGATAACTGCTGTATTGGAGGACCCCGTGAATCGTGGTTTTGCCTTAGTGTGCCTTGCTTCGCTCCTGACCAACCTCTACGCTGAACCTGCTCCGAAACCTGCTCCAAAGACTGCTCCCGCCGCATCCGACTCCTCCTCATCCGCCAGCGCAAACGTGATCAGGGACCTGCCCGTTCGCCGCGTTGTGCTTTACAAAAATGGCGTCGGCTATTTTGAGCACGCGGGCTCTGTCACCGGAAATCAGCGCGTCGGCATCGACTTCACCTCGTCGCAATTGAACGACGTGCTGCAGTCGCTTACTGTGCTTGATGAAGGCGGTGGGCGTATCGCGGGCGTGAATTACAACTCCACCACGCCCATCGCCGAGCAGTTGCGGACTTTGGCTCTTGGCCTCATGGAGTTTCCGCCCACGCTTGCCATCTACCAGGCTCTTCGCGGCCAACATGTTGAGGTCAGTGGATCTGGCGCGCCCATCAGTGGACGAATTGTCAACATTGAGTTCCGCACGATGACGGATAAGAACGGCGCTTCGACAAACGATCACTACTTTCTTATCGTTGCCACCGATGCAGGAGCATTGCGCACCGCGGACCTGACAGATGCTGTATCGGTTCGCATGACCGATACCGGGCTGCAGAAGCAGTTTGCAAGCTATCTTGAGACGATTGCTTCCGGGCAGAATCGCCAGGTGCGTCATCTTACTCTCAGCGCGCTTGGGCAAGGGCAACGCCAGCTCCGCGTCAGCTACATCAGTGAGGTTCCCATCTGGAAATCTACCTACCGCATTGTCTTCCCACATGCGGAAGGCGACGCCACCATTCAGGGATGGGCTGTCGTCGATAACACTGTCGGCTCCGACTGGGAGAATGTCCAGCTTTCGCTCGTGGCCGGCGCGCCGCAAAGTTTCATTCAGCCGCTCTCGCAGCCGCTGTATACACATCGTCCCGAGATTCCTATTGCTGTCAACGCGCAGACCGTCCCGCAGACGCATGATGCGGCGGAGATCATAAATGCGCCATTGGCTGGGCGCGATGTCAGCCAACTGGCAAAGATGGCACCTGGGGCTGCTTCACAAACAGTCATGGTCAACGCCGGGTCAATGGACGCATTGGAAGCCCGCGGCACCGGCTCCGGCGGAGGTATTGGCTCTGGCAACGGCAATGGTTACGGCGCAGGTGTCGGCGGCAATTTCGGCGGGGGGATCGAGCACATTGGCGGAGTTTTTCGCGCTTCGGACGCGTTTGATTCCGGCAGCGTTTCTACCAACGCCTTCGATGATTTTTTCGCTTACGCACTCACACAGCCCGTCACTATTCGCAAGAATGAGTCTGCCATGGTGCCCATTCTGCAGGAGCAGCTTCCCGCCGAGCATGTCACCCTCTGGTCTGAGCGTGAGAGAGCGCCGCTGCGTGCTGTCTGGCTCAACAACACATCGAAGCTCACGCTTGACTCGGGCAGCTTCTCCATCTTTGAAGGCGGCGAGTTCGCCGGTGAAGGTCTGCTCGACCCCATCCATCCCGGCGAAAAGCGTCTGCTCTCTTACGCTGTCGATCAGGCGGTGAAGATTCGCCGCGTGAACGGCACCAACACGAGCACCCTGCACCATATCGCCATGCGCAAGGGTGTCATCGTGGAGTCCTCTACCTTGCTCATGGATTCCAACTACACTGTCGCGAACGGCGCAGATGAGCCGCGCACCGTCATCATCGAGCATCAGCGCTATCCCAACGCCGATCTCAAATCAGATCTTGCTCCCGCTGAAACCACCGCTTCCGGTTATCGCTTCCGCGTCGTCGTGCAACCGCATCAGACGGCCACTCTTCACGTAGGCGAAAGCGCCAAACTCAACGAAAGTGTCTACATCAGCCAGCAGAACAACTTCCGTTCGGATTATCTTGTGAATGCCAGCAAGTACTCGCCTGATCTCGAGCAGAAGCTTCGTCCGCTCATCGATGCCGAAACCGCCGTCAGCGATCTCAATGCAAAAATCGTTGCGCTCCAGCAAAAGGAAAAAACTCTCGCTGACGATGAAGCCCGCGCGCGAGAGAACGTTACCGCGCTCAAGGGCAATGAGGCCGCCAAGCGTTTCGTCGATGAACTCACTCGCGCAGAGGACGCGCTGCAGCAGGCGCGCCAGCAGCGTGAATTGCTCGAAAAAGATCGCGAAGCCGCGCAGGCGCACCTGGACGAGCTCATCGCACAGATATCCTTCGACTCCGACCTCTCAGTTACTACGCAGAGTACAACCCGGTAGGAGGGCCGGTGGCGCTTCCTGTGTTTGCCGTAAACTGACTATATACGGGCAGTATTTTGCATGCCGCTCCGCACTACATATAGGAGGCAATTAGGGATGAAGAAAATCGGCGTACTCTTCGGTATGGAAAACAGCTTCCCCGGCGCGCTTGTGGAGCACATCAACGCGCGCAATGTTGAGGGAATTCACGCAGAGTTCGTTGAAACCGGCGCCGTGCACATGAATAAGGCGCCGCAGTATGCCGTCATCGTGGACCGCATCTCGCACGACATCCCTTTCTATCGGGCCTTTCTCAAGCATGCTGCCATCAACGGCACTGTTATCATCAACAATCCCTTCTGGTGGTCGGCAGACGACAAGTTTTTCAACTACACGCTTGCGGAAAAGCTCGGCGTCGCCGTTCCGCCCACCGTCATTCTGCCGCACAAAAAGCATCCCAAAGGCACTACAGACCGGTCGATGCGCAACCTTGAATATCCGCTCAACTGGGAATCAGTCTTCGAATACGTTGGCCTGCACGGCTTTATGAAGCCCGTGGATGGCGGCGGCTGGCGTGACGTGTATCACATTCACAACCGCGAAGAATTCTTCGCGGCCTTCGATCAATCGCACGAGCTATGCATGCTGTACCAGAAGGCCGTCGATTTCAATGAATACTTCCGCTGCTACGTTGTCGGCCAGAAGAAGGTCCACATCATGCCGTACGATCCGCGGCGCGCGCACCATGAGCGCTACATCCAGGATCCGCCGGCCTATGACAAGAAGCTTCTCAAGCGCGTGGAGCAGGATGCGCTCAAGCTCTGCCGCGCGCTGGGCTATGACCTGAATACCGTTGAGTTTGCCGTCGAAAATGGCATTCCCTACGCCATCGACTTCATGAACCCTGCTCCGGACGCCGATCTGCACTCCGTCGGCCAGGCCAGCTTCGACTGGATTGTGAAGGAAGTTGCGGACCTCGCGATCGCCAAGGCGAAGCTCGCTCCCGAGCACCTCAATCTCAAGTGGTCTGCGTTTCTCGGTGCTGAGCCCGAGCCTGTGAAGAAGTCCGCTCCAAAGAAGCCGGCAAAGAAGGCTGCGAAGAAGGTCGAGAAGAAGACGGAAAAGAAATCTGCGACGAAGAAGGCCGCACCCACTCCTGAAACAGGAAACACGCCTACTGCATAATTGAATCTTCCTGCGGATTCTATTTCCGCAGGAAGTATTGATCTGCTAGATTTTTCTGCATGAAAATCAGTAGTTTACTCGCTCGCCCGTTCGCTCTGTGGGAATTGGCTTTTGCCAAAGGCGCATTATATGGCGGATGTTGTCTTTTTTTAGTAGGAATTGGCTTTGGGGTTTACACACGCATTTTTATTGCACAAAGCATTGCTACAACCGGCAAAGTGATTCGCCTCGAAGCGCAAACCGATTCGGAAAATCACACTGTAAATTATGCTCCCGTTTTTTCCTTCGTTGCAGAAGATGGAAAGAACTATACCGTTCACGCTTCAGCTGCTTCCAATCCTCCTGAGTTTGAAGAAGGACAAGGCGTGAACGTGCGCTATATTCCATCCAATCCGATGCGCGCCAGTATCGATTCGGGCACACAACTGTGGCTCAACTCACTGGTATTCGGCGTCGTCGGGGCCGTGTTCGCACTCATTGGATATTTGCTCCTGCGTCATATGCAGAGGCACCGAAATAGAGTGGTGCAGGACGTACCGATTTCGTAGACACAGCGGATATTTCGCTACCATCCCGTACAATACCCGCAAGCTGTACTCCGTTTTCCCAGATCAGGAGCACTAATGCGGCCATCCTTCTCGCTCGGCATCGAAGAAGAGTACCAGACCATCGACCCGGTCACGCGCGACCTTCGTTCGCACATTGAAACCGAGATGCTCGCCGTGGGCAAGCTGCGCCTGCAGGAGCGCGTCAAGGCCGAAATGCACACGTCTGTGGTCGAAGTGGGCACGCGCGTATGCCGCAATATCACTGAGGCCAAGGAAGACATCTACGATCTCCGTCGCCAGATGATTCGCCTTGCCGATGAGCACAAGCTGAAACTCGTTGCCGGCGCTACCCACCCTTTTGCTGACTGGCGCACGCAGCAGATTTATCCTGACCCACGCTACCATCAGGTTGTCAAAGAACTGCAACTGGCCGCGCGCGCAAATCTCATCTTCGGTTTGCACGTTCACGTGGGCATCGAAGATCGCGAAGCCGCCATCCAAATCATGAACTCGATGCGCTATTTTCTCCCGCACATCATGGCGCTTGCTACCAATTCGCCCTTCTGGCTGGGCCTGAACACTGGCTACAAGGGCTACCGTGCCAAGGTCTTTGAGAACTTTCCGCGCACCGGCATCCCGGATGCTTTTCAAAGCTACAGCGAGTTCGAGAACTACGTCAATCTGCTGATCCGGACCAACTGCATCGACAACGCCAAGAAGATCTGGTGGGACATCCGGCCGCATCCGTTCTTCAACACCGTTGAAGTCCGCGCCTGCGACATCCCACTCCGCGCCGAAGAGACCGTCGCCATCGCCGCACTCATCCAGGCCACCGCTGCCTATCTCTACCAGCTCCATGAGTCCAACCTGGATTACCGTCACTACGCGCGGCCTCTGCTGATGGAGAACAAATTCCGTGCCGTACGCTACGGCCTGGAGGGTAAGCTCATCGATTTCGGCAAGCAGACCGAAGTTCCCGAGCGCGAGCTTCTTGAAGAGTATCTTGCGCTTATCGATCCTGTTGTAGATGAGCTCGATAGCCGCTGGGCCATTGAAGGCATTCGAAAAATCATGGAGACAGGCACCGGCGCTGATCGCCAGCTCAAGGTCTTTGAGGAAACGAAAGGCGACCTCAAGGCCGTCGTCGATTACATGGCGCAGGAGACCGCGGAAGGGCTGTGATCACAGCCAAAGCAGTATGGATAGATGTGCCTGTAATAGCACTAAATTTCGCCGGAATGATGCCGAAGGTGCAGCCGGTCCAGCTGCGGATGGTTCCATTTCGTTGAATTTCCCGTTAATCTGAATAAATACGCATCCAGCAAGGAGCAACATCGTACAACGCATGACTGCAACCGCCTCGCAACTGCTCTCCCTGCCATATCCCGCTGACTTCATTGAGGGTGCACGCTCTGCCGTGACCACATGCCTGCGAATTCAGCCGTCGGAGAAGGTCACGCTCATCACAGACGTGCAGACCAAGGCGATTGGTGCTTCGCTTGCTGTGCAGCTTGAAAAGAACGGCTGCACATGGAACGCCTTCATCCTCGAAGACCTGGCTCCGCGCCCGCTCGTCGATATGCCCGCCGAGGTTCTTTCCGACATGGAAACTTCAGAGGTCTCCATCTTCGCTGTCCAGGTGCAGGCCAATGAGCTTCGCTCTCGAATGCAAATGACGGACGTGGTGAACCGCCGCCACATGCGCCACGCGCACATGGTGAACATCACATCGGATGTGATGTGCCAGGGCATGCGCGCCGACTTCAACCGCGTGGATCGCCTCTCACAGCAGGTTCTCGATCGCGTGCGCCGTGCGCACCGTATCCGCGCCACTACCGCTGCGGGAACGAACATCGTTTCGGAGATGAATCCCGGCTACAAGTGGTTCAAGACCTCCGGCATCATTTCGCCGGAGAAATGGGGCAACCTGCCTGGCGGCGAGTGTTTCACCTCGCCGGGTGAAGTGAACGGTACCTTTGTTGTGGATGGTGTGGTGGGCGACTGGCTCTGCGCGCGCTATGGCCTGCTGGCGGGCACTCCTCTGACCATCGAAATTCGCGAGAATCGCATTGTGAGCTGCAAGAGCAAGAACAAACAGCTTGAGGCCGACTTCTGGGAATATACCCACACCGATGAAAACTCGGATCGCGTGGGCGAGTTCGCCATCGGCACCAATCTTGGCGTCGATCACGTGATTGGCAACATCCTGCAGGACGAAAAATTTCCCGGTATTCACATCGCCTTCGGCAATCCCTACGGCGAGCACACCGGCGCTCCCTGGCGCTCTTCGACGCACATTGACGTTGTCGGCCTTGGCTTCAACATCTGGCTCGAAACCGACGAGGGTGAAGAGCAGATTATGCGCGACGGCAAGTTCCTCATCGCCGCATAGCATCATCTGGAGCGCGCTCGAACACTATGGATTTCCGCAGCCTTGTATTGCGGCGTGCATCTAAGCTGATGGTATGACCACTACATCTTCGCCCGCACTTCGCAATCAACTTCGGACTCTGGGCAACTCTGACCTGCACCTCACGCCTATCGGCTTTGGCGCGTGGGCTATTGGCGGCGGCAACTGGGATTATGGCTGGGGTCCGCAGGACGACAGCGAATCCATCGAAGCCATTCATCGCGCGCTTGACCTTGGCGTCAACTGGATCGATACAGCTGCCATCTACGGTCTCGGCCACTCGGAAGAAGTTGTTGCGCGCGCTCTCAAAACCACCAGCCACAAGCCTTATGTCTTCACCAAGTGCTCCATGCGCTGGGATGCGGACCGTTCCATCTATCGCTCGCTCAAGGCTGACTCGCTGGCGGAGGAAATTGAGGGCTCGTTGCGACGCCTCGCCGTCGAGACCATCGACCTCTACCAGATTCACTGGCCTATGCCTGAGGCCGAAATCGAAGAAGGCTGGGAAGCTCTGGCCCGCTTTCAGAAGCAGGGCAAACTGCGCTGGATCGGCGTGTCGAACTTCAACGTGGCGCAGATGAAGCGCGCGCAGCAGATTGCGCCCATCACCAGCCTCCAACCGCCTTACTCCATGCTTCGCCGCGCCATCGAAGAAGAGATCCTGCCCTTCACGCAGGCCAACAACATTGGTGTCATCAACTACTCGCCCATGGTTTCCGGCCTGCTCACCGGCAAAATGAGCGCAGAGCGCGTAGCCGCCATGCCCGCTGATGACTGGCGCCGCAAGGCAGTGGAATTTAACGAACCGCGGCTCAGCCGTAATCTGCGTCTTGTTGAGTTGCTTCGCGAGATCGGGGCCAGCCGTAGTGTTAAGGCCAGCATTGAGCCCGGAGTCGTTGCTGTCGCCTGGACGCTCCGTAATCCTGCCATCACAGCGGCTATCGTCGGCGGCCGCAGCGCGACACAGGTCGATGGTCTTGCTCCCGCACTCGAATTCCGTCTCAGCGATGAGGAGTATGCCCGCATCAACAGCTTCCTGGCGGAAAACCCGGTATAAGCGAAGCGCGCAGCCGTCTGCAAATGCAAAGCACAAAAGATTGCCCCCGGCCTTGGCCGGGGGCAATCTTGTTTATCAGGGCAGAAAGCAATCAGTTGCCATTCTGCGGGGGAATAACCTTCCTCGCTTACATCGCTGCGACAAAGTCAGGCAGTACCACCGCTGCATTCTCCTGGAGCAGTTGCGTCATGCGCGCCGCCATGCTGGAGTACATATCGGCTGCGCGATATGCATTGATCCGCACGCCTTCACTTGCCTGCGTAAAACCGTATTGGGCCAATCCCATCAGCACGCACAGCCGAATCTGCATCGCGTCACTGCGAAGCGTCGCGACCAGCACAAGATCCACATCCGGGCAGTTCCGTGCCGCATAACCAGCCATCTCCATCATCACGCCAGCGTTCTGATAAATCGCCCACAGGCCGCGCGGACCTTCCATACGAGTCCAGGCATCATCCGGAGTGGCGTTCAAGCCTTCCTTCCAAAGGAAGTTGTCGCTCAACTCACGTGCGCTCCAATCCACTCGGAGCCGTGACATCAAAGAGTCCCACGTTTGCTGGCTACGCCGCTTTGCGGCAGCTCGCCAACGCACAAACCATGTGACCAAGGCCGCAAAAATTAATACCTGCAGCAAAGGTAAAATCATCGATTACCTCGGATTGCATTCCTCGCCACTTCGCGGGAATGAACAACCACATTCATATTAATTAACTGCTTGAACCCAAGTTTGAACAAATCCGTCGTTCGATGCAAGCACAAAATGATAAAAATCGACCGTTTCCGTACACTCAATAGTGTATTGGACTAAAGTAACGTTTCACGTCCTTAATCCATATTAACACTGTTTTAGCCCCGCCGATTTCCCCGTAAATCATTTCCCTGCAATGCAATACGTCCTGAGTGTGCAGCTCCGGAAACCGTAAGCAGAAAACTTCGCATCTGCGGGGTGAACTCCTGCCGTACTGCCTCCTGCTGTGCAAAACTCCACGCCCAGTAGACGAGGGCGCACAGATAAGCCCCCGGCAGGAGCTGATCTACCTTATGGTAGTGGGCCACCTGCGGCATCTGCGCATGTAATAGTGACACCGCCAGACTCACCAGCGAATAAAATCCCAGCCCTGTGGCCACCTGCAATTCGCGGTCTCGCCAGTTGATAGAAAGCAGATGGCTGCCTCCCGCCAGAACCACGCAAAACAGAATCTGCAGCATTGAGGCCGTCTGTCGCAGGCGGAGGAAAAAATGCCATTCCGGCGGAAGCCCGTGCATCAATGTGGTGCCCGAAATTGGCCAGACAGCCACTCCCGCAATTAGAACTAGACCTGCAATCGCCGGTACCGTCCAGCGTGGGAGGGACGATTGCAGCGGTTTCAATACCGACCACGCAAGCTCCACAAGCACACAGAATTGGAGCACACAGTCAAGCGACATCTCGTAAGGGTAGAAATGGGAGTAGGAATTCCAAGAGCGCGTAGCGAGCAAAAAACCAAGCGAGTCACTGATCACCGACCACAGAACGTAGAGGCAAAACAGAGGCAAGCGCTTGTAGGCACGCCTCCAGATCAGCAGCGCAACCAATCCCACCTGCGCCGCGAAACCGCTCCACATTAATGCTGTGTCTAACGGCGACACTGCGGGTCTCCTGTTCTACGGAAGCAGTATTCCCGACACGTGAATCTTATTTCGGCAAGAATAAGAACGATACGAGTCTAACATTATTACACCCTGTCAGCGCTCACAACTCCGCCACCTGGGGGCGTCGGTGTGGGCAGCATGGGACCGTGACCGATGTAGCTACCGCCCGGAGGCGTCGGCGTGGGAAGCATGGGACCAGCAACGGCGGCTACCATTCCTCCACCTGGAGGCGTTGGCGTCGGCAGCATGGGACCGTGGCCAATATAGCTACCGCCGGGAGGCGTCGGCGTTGGCAGCATCGGGCCAGCCGCAATAGCTACCATTCCGCCACCGGGAGGTGTGGGTGTCGGCAGCATTGGTCCGTGACCAACATAGCTACCGCCGGGAGGCGTGGGGGTCGGGAGCATAGGACCAGCCGCAACGGTCGCTACCATTCCACCACCCGGAGGTGTGGGTGTGGGCAGCATCGGTCCGTGACCGATGTAGCTACCGCCCGGAGGCGTGGGCGTGGGAAGCATGGGGCCCTGAGCAGATGTACTGGAGGTAAAACCACCACCTGGAGGGGTCGGCGTAGGCAGCATTGGTCCCTCGGCAAACGCATTTACGGAGGCAAGAGAAACCATGGCAAACATAACGAGACGCAGCTTGTTGACTGTTGAAATCATTGGGAAAAACTCCTTTTCCAGGTGGAACTTTGTAACCAAAGGGTACGTCAGAGCGTGAGTGAAATTCACTACAAAAGTAACAATTTAGAAACTCTTTGGTAATAACGATGCGTTACCATAGAGGTACCATTCTTATAGTTAAAACCTGACACGCTAGTGACAGCTTCTACACCACTTCACAAGGCAAAAGCCGGCCTAAGCCGGCATATTAGAGTGAATAGCGAACGGAAGAGCAATCGTAGTGTTACATGTATCGGTATAGGAAGGATCTTTTGTGATTGTTAATCTTCGTTCTCACTTCAACCAGGACTATACACCTGCCCAATACGCAGAGCTACTCGCACTTTTGCATCAGCGCTGTGGTGTACCAGTGAAGTTTCGGGTGGCGGAGACTCCCATCTTTCTGACCCGTGACCTGCTCGATGGCATCGCTCAATCTGGGATCCGCCTCTCCGAGCGCCTCACTGCTGATCCCGCTTACCTGGCCGCAGCCCGCCTGGCTATTCCAGCCGGCTACCGTGTGGCCTCGGAAACATCCCGGCCTAACTTCCTGACCGCGGATTTCGCCCTTATCCGTGACAGCGACGGCCAACTCAGTCCGCGCCTCGTCGAATTACAGGCCTTTCCTTCCGTATATGCCTACCAGGCTATTCTAAATGCTGCTTATCGCGACATTTATTCGTTGGATGCGAAATTTAATGACAGGTTACAGGCTCGGCCGGAAACTTTTTTGTCTGGCCTTAACGAAGATTCTTATTGGCAGCTCCTCGGCAAGACGATCGTCGGTTCGCACGACCCGGAAACTGTAGTCTTAACAGAGGTCGATCCGTTCCATCAGAAAACGCTTCCGGACTTCAACCTCACGGCACAGAAGCTCGGCATCGCTGTCGTCGACATCGCCTCAATTGAGCCGGAAGGATCCCGCCTCACCTACCGGGGTTCCGGTGGCCGCCGCATCCCAATCTCCCGCATCTATAACCGCGCCATCGCAGACGAGCTTATTGCCAGCAATATCCAACTCCAGTTCGATCTGGAGCGCTCCTGGAACGTGGAATGGGCCGGCCACCCAAACTGGTACTTCCTTATCAGCAAGTTTTCCATCCCGTTTCTCTGCCGTCCCGAAGCGCAATCCGATGGGCAGCCGTCCCTCGAGCCCGACCCCGTCGTCCCTCCCTCTGTCTTTGTCAGCGACTTCCTCGCCGGTCCCGGCCGCATTCAGCTCGAATCCGCCGGCGTCCCTCTCCCGGCCCTTTCCACTGATGCAGTCTATTCCAGCCTTCTTCTAAAACCGCTCTTCTCCTTCGCCGGCAAGGGCATCCAGTTCGACCCCACGCATGCCCAGCTTCTGGCCATTCCGCCCGAAAACCGCGGCGATTACCTCCTCCAGCAGCGCATGAGCTTCGTCCCCACCATAGAAACTCCCTTCGGCGCCACCCAGTTTGAAATCCGCATTCTCTACCTCTGGCCGGATGGCGGCGAGCTTTTTCCTGCGATTTCGCTTGCCCGGCTGGGCAGAGGTCGTATGATGGGTGTAGACCACAATCGTAATCTGGAGTGGGTAGGAGCCTCGGGGGCGTTTTTCCCCGTTGCTTAGTGATGCCTGTGTGTGCGATTTTCATGCCCAGTGCTATCACTACAGTGCCATTCGCCGGTTACTTTTCTGGATACTTTTGTGCCGTGGTTGCAGAAGGAATTGTCAAATAGAGTGAAACATGCAACACCTCCCGGCGCGGGCCCAGATATGAACCAGCAAGCAGCAAAACTCGGCTTCACATTGATTTACGGAAACGACGACCAGCCGGCTGCTCCGGCCCGGAATGTGCGCTGCGCCGTGCGTTTTCCGCTCGCGCTGCCCGTCTCGATCTTCCGTGACGGTGGCAATGAGCCAGCAATTACCTGCGATATCTCGGCCAGTGGTGTCCTCTTCGAGACAGAGATTGCATTTCCGGTCGGCGAATCCATTGTTTTTTCCATGGAAATGCCGGGTACTATCCTTGGTACCTCAAAGGATGTGCTGGTAGAGTGCCGTGGGCGTGTGGTACGCTGCTCCTTAAGTAACTCGCTGCCGCGTGTTGCCGCCACAATTGATGACTATCGATTTGTAGAGCAGTAACATGTGGGCGGGCGTTACGTTACCCCGTCATGAACTTTTTGGAAGATTCCCCAGAGACCGGAACGCAGGACGTTGCGGCAAAACCAGGCGCCATCCGCATCATTCTCGCGGATTCGCAAGCTATTTTCCGTGTCGGCATTCGTAAGATCTTTGCGCTTGAAGACGACCTCCGCGTCGTCGCGCAGGCTGATTCCCTGGAGAGCCTGAAGGCCTCCATCGAGCGCTATCCCACGGACGTAGTCCTGGTGGAAGGCGTACTCCTCGCCAGTTCTATCAACACCATTCCAGAGCTTTTGGCCATCGCGCCCGACATCAAGCTTATAGTCCAGTCACCCGTCAACGACGAAAATCACACTGTCGAGCTCTATCGCCGGGGCGTCCGGGGCATCATCTCCCGCTCCATCTCGCCGGACTTGCTCGTCCGCTGCGTTCGCCGTATTGCTGCGGGCGAAACCTGGATCGACAATCAGTCCGTCAACTGGGTCATCGAGGCCTACCGCGCCCAGGCCGCTGCGCTCGTCAATCCGCGCAGCCAACCCCGTCTATCGCCCAAAGAGATGGCTATCATTACCTGCATTACGCAGGGCAAGCGCAACAAGGAGATCGCCTACCAGCTCGGCACCACCGAGCAGGTCATCAAGAACTATCTCCGCAAAATCTATGACAAGCTCGGCGTAAGCGACCGCCTGGAGCTCGCGCTCTACTGCCTGCACAATAAAATCATCCAACCGGATGCCGAAGAAGAGCCCGCGCCTCAGCAGAAGGCAGCAGGCCGCTAACTCTTCGCTGCCACCACCTCATACGGCCGCATCATCTCGTTGTCTTCGTGCTCCAGAATGTGGCAATGCCACACGTATTTCCCGGCATAGCCCGCAAACGGCACAATGATCCGCGTGACCGTGTGCGAGTTCACGCGCACCGTGTCCTTCCATCCCATCTCATTGGCATCCGGCGCCAGCGGTTCGCTGGTAAAGCGCAGCTTGTCGTAGTTCATGTAGTCAAAAGCGTCGAATTTCCGCCGGTCCAGCACCTGGAACCGCACCATGTGCAGGTGAATCGGATGCACGTCGTCGGTCAGGTTCACCAGTTCCCAGATTTCGGTCGTATCCAGCACCGGTTTTTCGGTAATCGGAGCGTGCCACGGCGTGTTGTTCAGCAGCATGCCCTTCGACTCGGCCACCAGGTTCAGGTTTTCGTCCAGCGTCAGCCTTCGCGTCTGCACCGCGTTTGATTCCCCAATGCGCTGCACAGGCCGCAATGTCGCGGGCAGGGAACTGGTATCGTTCGCCGCCTGCGCGCTTACGCGGAATTGAACGAGCTCGAACGGTTCGCTGCCCAGCACAAGCTTCTCGCCGCGATGCTCGGCAAAGTCAATCACCACATCGGCGCGCTCGCCCGGAGCAAGCTGCAGATACTTCAGCTTCACCGGCGCGCTCAGCAGCCCCTGGTCGCTGCCGATCTGCGTTATCTCGCCACCGCCGGAGAGCGACAGCCGATAAAAGCGACCATTGGCGGCATTCAGAATGCGGAAGCGGTACCGGCGTGCTTCGACGTCGAGATAGGGATAGAGCTTGCCATTCACCAGATGCGCTTCGCCAAATGCCTCCGGAACCCACGGCTGGCCGGGGTAGGCGGAAATCGGATAGCTCAGCTGCCCATCCGGCGTAAAGTCGCGGTCGGCCAGCACCAGCGGAATCTCATACTTTCCGCTCGGAAGGCCAAGCGCGTCCTCGGCCTCATCACGCACAACATACAGGCCAAAGAGTCCGGCATACATGTTCAGCCGGTTAATCCCCATTGCGTGGTCGTGATACCACAGCAGCGCGGCATCCTGCCGATTGGGATAGTAATACGTGCGCGACTGGCCCGGCGCATACCAGTCCTCCGGATAGCCGTCGCTGTCGGCCGGCGTTCGTCCGCCATGCAGATGCACAATGCCGCGCGCTTCGGGAAGGCCCTTTTCCGCGCCGTGCAGCGTGTGATCGATGGGCAGAAAGTGCTTCGCCGGAAGCTCATTGGCCCATTCGATCAGTTGGCCTTCGCCGCTGCGCGTTTCAAACTGCACGCCGGGCACTGCGCCGCCAAAAGCCCAGAAATTCGTCGCCGGCAGATCACGGTGTACTTTCATACTCGCCGCGCGCATCGATACGCGGTAGAACGGCACGCTCTTTCCGCTCCCATCCGGAGCTGCGCGGCGTTCCACGGGCCGCGCAATCTGCGGCATCGGCAACGCATCCACCCAACGCGCCAGGCTGTCGGGATCGATGTTCGGTATCTGCTTCTTTGCAAGTGGAACCTGCATGTGGCCGGTTGCATGTCCAGCACCGTGTCCCATTGTTGGCGCGTTCTGCGATTGCATTCGTGTCGCGGCGCACACACCTGCGGCTGCCCATGCTGAGCGGCTGATAAATCTTCTTCGTGTAATCAAATGAAAAGGCTCTCTCGCTGTGACTATATTCCTGCAACCCGCGATATAAGGAAGGGAGCGCGAAGGAATTCTCCGCGCTCCCTTCCTGTTAAGACTTGTTGACGCTTGCGTTTCTTACCAGCCGTTACCGTGGCGTTCCTGTTCCACGAGCCCGGTGCTTGGGTTGAGAATGAACTGTCCATCATTGCCCATGCGATTGAAGTCGAACATGTTGTCGAGCGAGTTCGCGATCGAGTCGAAGGAACCTTCGCCGATCCGCTCGCCCCTGAGCCAGTTGTCTTCCACAAAGCGCAGAACGGAAGTCTGGTCGGTGATCGTGTGGTCCACAAAGTTTCCTTTGGCCCACGGAGAAACCACCAGAAGCACCAGACGAGGGCCATAACCGCAGCGGCCCTGTGCATGCTCCGTGCCGGAGGCAACACCGGCAAGCGCCTTGGTGCCTGTTCCGCAGGAGGGCTGACCGTTCACGATGTCAGCCGCCGTTGCGGACTGGTTCATGATCGGGCTCTGCTGGTGATCGTACCAACCGTCGGAGTCGTCATAGGCGATGATGACCGCTGTCGAATCCCAATCAGGTGACTTCTGCAGTGCATTGATCGTCGTCGTCACAAAGTTCTGCTCGTCCAGCGGATCGGAGTAGCCTGCATGTCCATCCTGATAGCCGGGAGCCTTGAGGTAAGAGACAGCCGGAAGATTTCCCTCTTTCAGTGCCGAATAGAAGTCATTGATGTCGTACTGGTGGTTGGCAGCATCGGAGTAGCCGATGTTGGAAGTTGAGGACGGACGTGCGTGCGTCGGATTCGCCGTTGAAGGATAGTACTGGAACGGCTCATGGTGCGGAATATAGTCAGCCTTGTTGGTGGCCGTTACGGTGGAAGTAGTGCTGCGCTTGCAGCCTGTGGTCCCGTTGGAGTTTGTGGTCTTCAGATCGAATCCGCCTTCAAAGAAGCCCCAGGTCACGCCTTCCTTGTTCAGAAGGTCGCCGATATTCTTGCCGCCGAAGCGAACCAGCTCGCCAGTCGTCGTCGAGCATGCATCACCTACCGGGTCGGCATCGCTGATCAGGGTTAGACCACCATTGCCGTCGCCGATCGTCGAGCCGCTCGCATTCACATCCTCGGTCACGCCGTTCAGCTGGCCTGAGATCAGGTTCACCGCGCCGTCGGTCGAAGGCCCAAAGTTTGTTCCATACGAGTCATCGCTCATTGCATAGCGTTGCGCATAGTTCCAGTAAGCCGTCACCGTGTTGCCGTCGTAGTAGCCCATGGTCAGGCCCGGCGTCGCGGTAATCTTTGCATTCGGGCCGCCAGTGGGCGGCGGGCCGGCAACGCCGACCGAAAGCGGAAACGCATCCATCAGGCCGTGGTCAAAGGCCGCCTGCTCCGGCGTATAGTCATGATCCTGATCCATCGTCGCAGCCTGGCTGCGGTCCAGACGGAAGGGATTCGTTGCGCCTGTGCTGTTTGCGGAGTTCAGCAAATTCGGATTGTTTTCGAGCAGTCCGCCGAGCAGGTTATTTACGGACGGTGTGCCGGGCTTGGCGTAAAACGCAGGCTCGCCCTTGGGGTTGGTCGCATAAGGATAGGTACCGAAGTAGTGATCGAAAGAGATATTTTCCTGAAAGATAACCACAAGATGCTTGATGGGTGTTGCAGTCGGGGCGCTACCGCCGTGGTCAGCAGCGTACATCTGGCTTGGCATGGTCCCGGCCACAAGCAATGTGGCCAGCGTAACTGCCGCAAGCTTCTCCATAATTTACAGTCCTCCTGAGCGCCTTGAGTATCGCGCCTCAGAAGTAATAGAAGTTTCACGTGAACATGGCGTGAATCGCCCGCTACATCCCGAACAATAAGTTCACCAGAATCCACCACTTAGTTTATTTCGTAAGGAAGTTATAAACGGCCGGAAGTCAGAGCCGGTTTTGCGCTTGAGACTATAGCCATCGTTGCATTGCTGTGCTATCTTTGCCGCACTTCCCCATCGGCAATTACCCGGCAAGAAAGGGGAAATCCTCGCATGGACAAGCCAACGCCACCCCCGCCAACCTCTGATCCCGGTGTCTTCGATCCTGAAGCCACTGCGACGACAGCGCCAATGCCGCATTCAAGCCACGCGGCGAGTCTCCTTCCAGAGACTATCGGTCCTTATCGCATCCTGAGCCTTCTCGGCGAAGGCGGGATGGGCACTGTCTTTAAGGCCGAGCAGCAGAACCCGCACCGGCTGGTTGCTCTCAAGGTAATTAAGGCTGGCATCGTCACGACCGACCTTTTTCGCCGTTTCCAGCAAGAGGCTGAGGCGCTTGGTCGCTTGCAGCATCCCGGCATTGCTCAGGTCTACGAGGCCGGCACAGCCGACAGCGGTTTCGGACCCCAGCCCTATTTCGCCATGGAATTCATCGAAGGGCAGCCGCTGGTGGCTTACGCCTCCGAGCAGCATCTGAATGTGCGCGCCCGTTTGGAATTGATGGCCAAGGTATGCGACGCCGTCAATCATGCCCATCAGCGCGGCATCATTCATCGCGACCTCAAGCCAGGCAACATCCTGGTGGATGCGGATGGCCAGCCCAAGGTGCTGGATTTCGGCGTGGCACGTGTCACCAATTCCGATGCAGATGCTACTCGCCAGACGGACATAGGCCAACTCGTCGGCACAATCGCGTACATGAGCCCGGAACAGGCTCTGGCCAACCCGGAAGAGCTCGACATACGCAGCGATGTATACACGCTCGGAGTGATCCTCTACCAGCTGCTGGCCGACAAGCTGCCCTACAGCATGGTCAGGGTAGCGATTCACGAGATGATCCGCGTAATCCGCGAAGAGGATCCGGCGCCGCTGAGCTCGATTCACCGCAGTTACCGCGGCGATATCGAAACCATCGTGGCCAAGGCGCTGGAGAAAGACAGAACACGCCGGTATGAAACGGCTGCGGATCTGGCATCGGATATACGGCGGCACCTTAAGGACGAACCGATTGCGGCACAGCCGCCCAGCGTGAGTTACCAGGTGCAGAAATTCGCGCGGCGGCACAAGGCGTTGGTAGCCGGCGTGAGCGCAGTCTTCCTGGCGCTGCTGGTTGGCGTGATTGCCAGCACCCTTGAGGCAACGCGGGCACGGAGCGCGGAACATACCGCGCTCTCAGCGCAGAGCGCAGCTACCCGCGAACGGGACCGCGCAGTGAAGGCAGAGCAACAAGACATAGCCGCGGAGCAACAAGCCAAAGCTTCTGAGCAACGGGCTGAGCAGGATCGCAATCGCGCGCTGGATTCCGAGGCCAAGGCCCTGCGCGACCGCAATCTGGCCGACGAGCAGACAAAGCGGGCCAACACGGAAGCTGATACTTCAAAGGCCGTGAGTCGCTTCCTTCAGTACGATTTGTTGAATCAGGCCAGCGCTTTCTCGCAATCGGAAAAGGGATTCAAGGTCGATCCTGATCTGACAGTACGCAAAGCTCTTGACCGTGCATCTCAGAGTGTTGCCGGAAAGTTTGATAAGCAACCTGAGGTGGAAGCTGAGATTGAGAACACCATCGCAGCCACCTACATGAATCTCGCCTTACCCGCGCAGAGCGAGAAGCATTTTCAGCGGTCTATTGCGCTGGAGACCAGGGCGCACGGAGATACCGATCCCAAGACTCTCCTCTACGAGCACAACTACGATTCAGCTCTGATCAACCAAGGTAAGTACACAGAGGCCGATGCGTTTGTCAGTCCAATCCTCGATGCGCTGACCCGTAAATTGGGTAGCGATGATCCGAAGACTCTGAGATTCGCAGCCGCACTCAGCAGTATTTACAACAGTGAAGGCAAGTACGCACAGGCTGAAGCGCTTGAAAGGAAGACGATCGATACCGAGCGCCGTGTACTGGGGCCCGAACATGCCGATACGCTTTCGAGTATGGCTGGGCTGGCTAATATTGAATATCAACTGCACGAATACTCGCAGGCCAAAGCGCTCTTAACCCAGATTCTTGAGATCCAGCGGCGAGTGCTCGGCCTTGAAGATGCGAAAACGCTCATGACCATGCAACAGCTAGCCAACCTCTCTCTCTCACCCAGAGAGTTCGCGCAGGCCGAGGCGCTCTATAAGCAATTGGTTGAAATACGTCTCCGGACGAAGGGCACGGACGACCCCTTCACGCTGGATGCTACGGCAGGTCTGGCTGAGGTGTACGCAGAAGAGGGCAAGAACGCGCAAGCCGAGGATCTGTTCACCCAGACTTTGCCAGGCATCCGGCGTGTCTTAGGTCCCGAAAGTAACGCAACCCTGGAAGTAATGGAGCAACTGGCCAGGGTATACCGCGCAGAAGGCAAGTATGCGCAGGCTGAGGATCTGCTCACCCAGCTCGTGGAGATCCGGCGTCGGGCGCCCGGTCCCGAGGCCCGCTCTACCATGTCCACGATGTCACAACTTGCCTATGACTACTACCTTGAGGGCAATTACGCTCAGGCCGAGTCCGTCTACAGCCAGGCCCTGCAAATCTGTCGCCGGACCCTGAAACCTGGGGATCGCCTGTTGCTGAGTATGCTCGAGAATCTGGGCACTTCGCTCAGCCATCTGGGCCGGTACGACGAGGGAGAGAAGCTGTTCCAGGAAGCGATCGGTGGCGCCGGGCCGCCCCAGCAGCCAAACCTGTGGTACAACTTCGCCTGTGCAGCCGCCATCGCCGGACACAAAGACGAAGCGTTTGCGCACCTGAACCAGGCCATCGATCACGGATTTAACGATGCCGCCAATTTGGAAAAGGACGACGATCTCAAGTCGCTGAGGAGTGATCCACGCTTCGACGGACTGATCGCCAAGGCGCGCAATGCCGCTCAGGTGAAATAGCTCTGCATTACTCTGCTCGCAACGCCACGACAGGGTCAACAGACGCAGCACGCCGTGCAGGCAGATAGCTGGCCAGCGCCGCCGCGGCGGCCAGCACCAGCGGCACGGCAACAAATGAAACCGGATCCAGTGGACTCACGCCAAAGAGCAGCGTCTTCATCAAGCTCACCAGGCCGGCCGCCGCGCCAACGCCAATCACTACACCAACCACAGTCAGCACCATCGCAGAGCGCACAAACATCCACCGCAGCTCGTCTTTTTGCGCTCCCAGCGCCAGCCGGATGCCAATCTCCCGCGTCCGCTGCGACACCGAGTACGAAATGACCCCATAGATCCCAATGATGCTCAGCGCCAGCGCCATGGAGCCTGCAATCGCCAGCATCACCAGCGTGAACGACGTCCGCGCCATCGATTTCGAATAAAGCTCCTGCATCGTGCCCACTTGCGCCAGCGGCAGATCTCCATTCACGCCCCACACGGCCTGCTGCATCTGGTTCAGTAGCCCCTCTGTGCCCGCGCGGCTGGTGTGAATGGCATAGCAGGCAAACCGCAGCCCGTTCATCGTCGGCGGAGTATCAAAGCGGTCATAAAACACCGCCGGCCAGTAGACGATCTTCGGAGCCTTGGCATCCACGCCATGTACATGCACGTCTTCCACCACGCCAATCACTTCCTGCCATGGTGACTTGTCGTACTTTTTCATGCGCTTGCCGATCGCAGCGCCCGCAGAACCCCAGTTTTCGCGCGCAAAGCTTTCAGAAACCATGATCATGGGCCGCACGCCTTCCAGATCGTCCCATGTAAAATCGCGCCCCGCCACCAGGTGCGCGCCCATCGTCTGAAAGTATTCCGGCGAAACATAGTTGAAGAGTTCCAGCGGCCCGTCCCCACCCGGATACACCTTGCCTTCCACGGCAACCACGTCCCAGTTCTCACCGGCTCCATCCATCGGCACATTGGCCGCAAATCCTACCGACGCCACTCCCGGAATCGCCGCCAGCCTGTCGCCGATCTCCCGCTGCATCCGCGCTACCATGTGCGGATCCTGCGCCACCTGCTTCGGTATGTAGATATTCAGCGTCTCGATATGCGCGGCATCGTTGAAACCCGGATCCACATTCCGCAGAGCCATAAAGGTGCGAATCATCAGCACGGAGCACACCAGCAGAACCAGCGCCATGGCGACCTGCGCCACAACCATCACGTTGCGCGACCGCTGCCGCGCCCTGCCTGCACTCGCCGTGCGACTCGTCCCTCCCATCATGGCTGTGGCCTTCGCGCCTGCATACTTCAGCGCCGGAATCGACCCGAACAGCAGCCCCGAGAAAACCGCCAGAGCAAACGTGAATCCCAGCGATCCTGCATCAAAGCCAACCTCGCTCAGCCGCGGCAGATCCGTCGGTCCCAGCGCAACCAGCAGCCGCAACCCAGCCATGGCCACGCCAATAGACAGCACGCCGCCCAGCAGCCCCAGCATCACGCTTTCAATCAGCAGTTCACGCGCAATCCGTCCGCGTCCCGCGCCCAGCGCCGCGCGGATCGAGAGCTCCTGCTGCCGCGCCTCCGCGCGAACCATCAGCAGATTCGCCACATTCACGCACGCAATCAGCATCACCAGGCCCACCGTGGCCATCACCACCCACAGAATCTGGCCCACGTTGCCAATCACCGCCTGCTTCAGCGGCATAAAGTGCGGCGTAATCTTCCACACCTCGTAGTAATGCGGATTCGTTCCCGGCCCATTCGTCCACTCATTCATCCACACGCCAATCAGCCGCGAAATATCGGCATTCGCTGCCGCCAGCGTCACTCCCGGCTTCAGCCTGCCGATTCCCACAAGCCCGAATCCCGCCAGCTTCTCATTCGTTGGATCAAACGCTATTGGAACAATCAGTTCGAAGTGATCGTCCACCACGCGAAAGTCCCTCGGCATCACGCCCACGATGGTGCGCGTTACGCCGTCCACGTCAATGCTCCGTCCCAACACTCCACGATCCCCGCCAAACCGCTTCTGCCAATAGGCATAGCTCAGCATCACCGTCTTCGCGCCGCGCGGGTCCTGGTCCCCAGCTGAAAGCCATCGGCCCATCAGGGGAGGCACGCCCAGCGTCTCCAGCACTCCTCCGCTCACCACCGCCGCGTCCACTTCGTCCGGCTGTGCCATGCCCGTCACATTCGCGTTCTGCATCGCCCACACGCCCATGGACTCAAAGCTCTGGTTGTGCCGCGAGAACGTCAGATACATCGACGCCGAAAGCCGCAAGCCATCACTCGTGCTCGACAACCCGCCCATGCCCGGCGCATCCAGCCGTAAATCCACCAGCTGCCCGGAATCCGGATACGGCAGCGGCTTCAGCAGCACGCTGTTCACCACGCTGAATACCGCCGTATTCGCGCCAATCCCAATCGCCAGCGTCAGCAGAATCGTCACAGCAAACCCCGGCGCCTTCTTGAGCCGCCGCAGCGCAAACCGCATATCGCTCAGCGCAGACTCCAGCCATGCCCACTGCCACGCCTCGCGGCTGCGCTCTTCCATCAGCGTCACGTTGCCAAACTCCCGACGCGCCGTTTGCTCGGCCTCTGCGCGCGGCATCCCTTCCGCCATCAACTCCTCGGCGCGCTCCGCCACATGCTCCTGGATCGAGACAGAAATGTCGTCGTAGCGACGGCGTCGCGAAAATAACTTTGAAAACAAACCCATCTCAAGCCTCCTGCGGTGTAACAACCGCCAGCACGCGCGTAATGCCCGCAAACATCCGCTCAAAGCTCACAACTTCTTTTTCCAGGTGCCGAACTCCCGCATCCGTCAGGCGGTAAACGCGCGTAGGCCGGCCCTTCGTCGAGGTGCCCGTCTCCGCCTCCAGCCAACCCTCCCGCAGCATGCGTTGCAGCGCCGGATACAGCGACCCTTCCTCCACCTGGAGCAGGTCGGCTGATACTTCCTTGATGTGCTTCACAAGCGCATAGCCGTGCATCGGCCTCACGCGCAGTGACTGGAGAATCATGATCTCCAGCGCTCCCGGAAAAAGATCGCGGTGTTTGGGATTCTTCGCCATGCAATGAAGATAACTCAAAATACCTATTTTTAAAATAGGTATTTTAGAAAAATATTTTGACGGGATTCAGTCCGCCTTCAATCGCACGATAAGCTCTTCAGGATGAAGATTTAGGGAGTACTCGAAGAAATTATTTCGCAAGATTGTCACCTTGGGAAAAGTAACCCAAAGCAATACGCTTCGCCTATAACCGCTATTGAAGAGGGTGAGCAGAGGTATGCATGGCTGATAAATACAACGAGATAGGAACTCCAAAACGGCAATTTGATTTTCCGTGGGTATTGGCGGGCATTATGGCCATAGCCCTACTGTTAATCACTCCCCGTCTGAGCGCAGACAATTCTGGGCGCATCACGACAACAATATTGCTTGTCGCGATGTTGAGTCTCTTTCTTTATGGATTGAGTGAGAGGGTGCATTTCCGCAAACCAATTTTTTGGATTTTGACAGTTCTCTCTCTTGCGGTGTGTGTATGGTTCGGTCATTTTGTATGGCCACACACTCTAGAAGCCAGCCCAGGAAAATTGAAGTTCCACGGCAATTTTCCTGGTGGTAACGAGCAATATCTTATATCGCTGACGAACAGATCAGACCACGATCTTTATTTAGCAGAACTGGATATAACGATTCCCAACGCCTCACAAGACCCAAGAGTTTTCTTTGATATAGATCCTTCACCTTCATCGCGAAAACCGATTGGAGAAGCCACTGGAGATGCTGCCAAATATACCGACATCATTGGAGGACTGTGCCACGATGATGTCGAGAATGTCATATTCGAGATGTCCGTGGGACATATGGCTCCTCATGAGAGTCGAGATTTTTATCTCATACACACAGCACCCGGCGAAGCAATAGCTTCGGTTGAAAGCGGTTTTTTTACGACCGACCCTCAGCCCATCAGTCTTAATGAGCATAGTTCGAGTCAATTGTTCGGATTCTCAAAGAAAGTGTCTGGACAGTGTAGGATGTTTAACTTCCTTCTTGATCGCAACGTCAAGAAGGGAATACATGTATTGGGCACGCCCATCACGCAGCAGTGAGATTCTTATATTCCAGCACCGGCGCTTCAACTGGCTTGATGGGCGTGTCGCGAAACAGATACGGATTGAAACGGTTGTTGAATCGGAATGCCATTTCGTCGAGGTAAGCTGACAAATGCTTTGCGGAGATTTTGTGCCACGAACCAAAGATGCCGCGCTTGAGCAAACTGAATGCGCTCTATTCCGTTGGTGTAACGTCTCCGTCCACGTATAGGCCGCTGTAGTGATTGATGGTTTATGGTGATCTCGTGTAATCCCAGCTTGTTTCATTGCTGGCTGATACGGCCCCCAATCGTCAGTCATAATGACGTGAACATACTATCCAAAAAACAGAATTATGCTACCTGGGCCGATCCGTCCTGCTGATAAGACCGCTTCACCGCGACCAGTGGTAGAAATACGGTGAACGTGGTGCCGTGCGAATCGGCTCCGGTACTGCTTGTCACACGGATATTGCCGCCCCAGGATTCAACAAACTGCTTGACTACCCAAAGTCCCAGCCCGGTGCCGGCGGTCGGCTTGGTGGTGAAGAAGGCTTCAAAGAGCCGGGGCAAATTCTCTGGCGGAATTCCACTGCCGTTATCTTCGATCCGCACATCGACGCCTGCCGTTCCATTGTGCTCCGATTCGCGAAGCGCAATGGATAGTCTGCCGCCCTTCCGCGTGGCGTCAATTGCATTCGAAAGCAGGTTCGAGAACACTTGATTCATCTCGCCGCGCAGCGCTTTGATCGTCGGCACCGTGGCAAAGTCCCTCCGAACTTCAATTCCGCCCACCCGCAGCCGGCTGTGGTACACCGTCAGGACTTCTTCCAGCAGAACCTGCATATCAATCTGGGCCGGAATAGACGATTGCCGGTAGAAACCGAGTGTGTGCCTGGCAATGTCCGAGACGCGAGTCATCTCGTTTTCGGCAGTGGAAAGAAACTCCTCTACCTTTTCGGCCTGACCATTGGATATCCGGGCAAGATAAATCAGGTTCAGCACAGACTCGAGAGGATTATTGATTTCGTGTGCCGTGGTTGCCGCAAGCCGGCCCGTGGCCGCCAGCTTTTCTGAGAGTAGAAGCCGTTCCTGCTGAATGTGTCTCTCTGTTACATCCTGGACGAAGATCGAGATACCTTCCGCGGAAGGAATGATGTTGGTGTGGAACCAGCGGCCCAGCGGCGCATAGTACTCTTCCAGCCGCTCGGGCCTGGAGGTCTTCATTGCCTGTTGATAGCAGAGGCCAAAGGCAGTGTCTTCCAGTTCTGGAAATACCTGCCACAGATCTTTGCCTGTCACCTCGGGCAGAGTTACACCAACCAAAGCCGCCCATTGCTCATTGGCGTATCCGATGCGCCACTTGCGATCGATGAAAACGAAGCCTTCGGAGATGCTTTCCAGAATCGTGCGGTATTGCCGCTCGGCGCTCTCGGCCTTCAGGTGCAGCTCCTCTTCGTTCCGCATCATTTCCTGCCGCAGACGATACATTGCAATATCCGCGCCCGGTCGCGCCGTCAGCTCTGGCGCCATAATCTCGTCAATCCGCATTTCGCTGCCCGCAGGTGTACCGCAAGGTGTGGGCGACACGCTATCTATTGCGGGTCTCCTCTCTTCCTGTTCGAACGCGCGCGCATTCCCGATCATCGTCGTGATCTGCGTCGACATCAGCTCCAGAAAGTGTCGATAGTGTCCGTCGAAAGGGATATGCGAGCTGAGTCCGGCAACGAGAAATCCTGATAGCTGGTCCGGAAGGTTGGATCGGATTGGCGCCACTGCAGCCATGCTGGGTCCATGAGACCACGGCCCTTGCGGTGGCATATCAAACTTGTTCTTCACGTTCTCAATCAGTTGAATTTTTCCTGTCGCACGGGCGGCAGACAACGGCCAGACCTGATCCGTTGTCGCCAGCAGGTCGATCGATTTTGGGCAGCCTCGATCCTCAGTATCAACGCCGGCCGTGCATGTCCGGCTCGCCACCTGCTGCTTCTCATCGAATAGGTACAGCAGAAGAAAGGGAATGTCTTTCGCGTAGGTTGAGAGCGTCTTGCCGACAAACTCGCACGCCTCTTTGGCGGATTTCGGTTCGGTGGAGTGGGCGCCGAGTTCCCGCAGCACACGCGTCCGGCGTTCGCCGATCACCTGGCTAGTGATCTCATGCACCGTAGCCAGCACGCCGCCGATACCCCCCGGAACACTCTCATCCGGTACAGGGCTGTAGGCCACGGTGAAATGTGTCTCCTCGAAAAATCCTCGCCGGTTGAGCTCAAGTTGAAGATCTTCCATCCAGGTAGCGGGTCCGCCTTGAAAGGGGGTCTTGATCAACGGCTCCAGCACATGCCAGATTTCCTCCCATACGTCGCTGACTGGCCGGCCCAGCGCCCAGGGGTGCTTTGTTCCCAGGATCGGAATATAGGCATCGTTATACAGGCAGCAGAACTGCGGTCCCCACCAGAGCAGTTGCGGAAATCGGTTGGCGAGAAGAAACCTCGCCATCATGCGCAAGGCGGGCGACCAGGTGTCCGGAGGCCCCAGAGGGGTCTTGGTCCAATCTGTGGCGCGCATGAGTCCTCCCATCATTCCATTACCTGGAAAGGGTGGATAGGGCGCCTTCGACTGGAAATTGCTGCCGCTCATTTATTAAGAAAGGCTCCATATGTAAACAACGGTGGAAGAGAGATATATAGTCGATTTGCCCACTCAGGTGCCAACTGGAATGAATCGATGGGAGCGACGCGCCAAGCCGCGAATGTAGGCTTCGATGGGCCTTAGGGGGGGTGAGTTGCTTTCCCCGCCCCGGACGTTACTTTGGTCCAATGGACTTTCGTGCTGGAACTTAGTTCAGAAAGTTTGCATAAAATTAGGCCTGTTTGTGCCACACTCATAATCAGCAGGCAAAAGACGGCCCGAATCCATCATGGATTCGGGCCGTCGTGTTTACGGGAGGGGAGGGAACCCCCCACCCCCTCCCTCGTCACCAGAAACTGCATTTCTGTAAATCTGTATCGCACAGTGCACTGCACAGTTTCAGAATAAAGATCGCATAAAGATTTCTATAAGCCCTTTGCAATCGCTCGTATCTCTAAGAAATTAAATTGCTTCAAAGACTGTGCTGCACAGGATAACTCCAGCAATTGTCCGAAATCGAACAACAAAAATGGCGCTGTGAGCAGATGCTCACAGCGCCATAAATGCTTACAGCTACTGAACAGTTACGGTCAGCGACTGGGCAGCAATGTTCCCCGCATTGTCCATCACCTGAACGGTGACGGGTGCCGTAAGGGTCACATCCACTGCGGTAGCGGCCGAATTCGATCCCGTGAAGGTCGAATCTCCGCCATAGCTGGCCACAATGCTGTGATTGCCAATGGCCAGGGAAGAAGTCGTCAGCGTCGCCGATCCACCGGAGACCGATCCCGTTCCGAGAACGTTGGTTCCGTCCTCAAACGTCACAGTCCCTGAGGGTGAACCGCCGCTGCCGGTCGCTGAGCCTACGCTAGCCGTCAGCGTCACCGCACTACCCAGCGCAGGCGAGGCGGACGACACGGAAAGCGCGGTTGCCGACGTCCCCGTATTCGCAACATTCGGCTTCGAACCATTGGTGCAGCCCGTCACGAAGGCGAACACGCTGATCGTTGCGAGAAGAACAACGAAGTGAAAACGGCGCTTCCTGCCCGGCAGGCCGAGCAGAACGATGCACGCCAGACCGGTCATTGCGCCCGTTCCAAGCAACGCAATTGTGCGGGGCTGCGATTGTGCGGCAAGAGGCCCTGAGAGGGTGATCGTCAGCGTGGAGGAAACTGCGCCGCTGGATGCGGCAACCGGCGTGCTGAAAGAGCAGGTCATGCCGGTTGGCAACGTTCCGGGGCAGCCGAAGATAAGCGACGATGGATTGAGTGTTGTCCCTGCGGCAGGAGTCACCGTAATCGCCATCGTGTTGCCGGTAGTGCTGCCTGGGGATAGCGTAAGTGTTGCCTGGGGCAGAGTGAGAGCAAACGGGGCCGTATAGCTTACTGTGAGCGAGTTAGTGGAGCCGGTGTAGTTGGTATCGCCTGCGTAAGTAGCGCTGATGACATTCGCACCATTCGCAAGCCACTGGCCTGGCACACTTACCGCCGCATTAGCAATGGAGTTGCCCGACGTGTCTGTGGATGCAAGCAGCGGAACCGTCGTCAGCGTCTTGCCGGTTGTGGTGTCTGTAAGCACAACGCTGCCGGTCGGCGAAGCAGCCGACGTCGCGGTGCCGATGTTCACCTTCACCAGTACGCTGCCGCCCGGCGCAACCGTGCTCTGGCTGGATCCAAGCGTCATCGCGGTTGCTGCCTGACTGACCGTGACGGACGAAGTGCTGGAGGTGCTGACGCCAAAGGAGCCATCACCCGTATAACGTGCGTACAAAATATGCGTTCCGGCAGAAAGCATATTTTCCATAACGGCTGCAGCCCCATTTGCAAGCTGCGCGTTGCCGAGCGGAGTCCCGGTGGCGGTGTCCTGGTCAAACAACGCAACAGCGCCCGTGGGAACCTTAGCTCCCGAAGCCGCCGCCACCTGAACCTGTGCTTTCAGCGACGCGCCATAGACGAGTGCCGTTCCGCTCAGATTCAGAGTTGTGGTGCTATTGGACAGGCCGCCAATAGCGTTGCTCCACGCATTGAGTAACGCCGATACGTCAGCCGAGCCAAGGCCGCTGGCAAGGTCATAACCAACATTGGCATTGTAGTCAGGGAGCATACCTACTTCGTCATCCGGATTGGTTACCGAGCAGAGTGTGCCCGGGGGAACTGCAACGTTGCCCGCCAAACAAGGAGTCGCGTTGTTATCCGTGGTGATGTCGTGATAAACCGCTGGGCCATTGGAGCCATACTGCGCGGCGCCCATCTGGTACAGGCTGTAATTAATGTTGCCGAGTGATCCCTGCGCCTTCTGGTTCATCAGCGCTACCACGCCTGCAAATGCGGGCGTGGCAAACGAAGTGCCGCCCGCGGTCAGGTATGCGAGGTCACCATTCTGATAGTTACAGGTGCTGTCCGGCGTCGAATCCGATTGGCAGAACAGGTATGCAGATCCCCACAGACCGGAGCCTGCGAAGAAGGAAACATCGGGAAGGTTACGCACGCCATTCTGCGGCATTCCGGGTACAGAAAGCTGCCAGTCTGGCCGTGGATAGCCGCCTGTGCAGCTTGACGGATCGGACGCATCCGACTGGGTGCACCTGCTGGCGCCGCCGCCGCCGCCCGCGGTGTTCAGGAATGGCGCACCATTGCTGAAATCGTTGCAGAGCGCTTCGTTGGTTGTATCCGCGGAAAAGCCGTTCTGCTGCGCCGCTACTAACACCAGGGTGCTGGCGCAGGTTTCATTCCACGGTGATTCCGGAATGTAGCTCAGAGCCGACGAGCCATCCGCAGCATTGGTGCTGCCCCAGTACTGGCTGGTATGTCCATAGTTGCCAGAGAAGTCCGTGCCGCCAACTGCCGTGTTGTAAGGCGTTGAGGCAAAGCCGCTCACCTGTTCGCCATAAAAAGACAGTTCCTGGTTCTGATCGCAGGACGCAGAGCCTGAGTCTCCGGCAGCCACCAGGACAGTGATACCTTCAGCCGCAGCCTGCTGCCACATATCGTTAAAGAACTGGTTGCCGGATGCGCCCAGTGCCAGCTCGCAGCCGCCCCAGCTCACACTCAAGATGGGAGCAACATTGTTGTCTACCGCATACTGCGCTGCTTCTGTCACGCCGCCGCCGGTGTTGGTCTGGCCGGAAACGATCAGGTCGATGGTTGCATTCGGGGCGACGGCGCCCGACCACTCCACATCGAGGTCAGCTTCGCCTTCAGTGCTGTCTCCCGTGTAGCCCGGGTTCTCGCCAACATAGATTGTGTTGAGCTTCTTCTCTGGAAGATTGAATGCCGTGCGAAATGCATCCACATCTGCGGGATTTACGTCACTCTGCGCAACAATGGCGATGGTCTGCCCACTACCGTCGATCTTTTGATTCCAGACGGGTTTCACGTTGTAGATTGTGCCGAAATCGCCCGGAGCGAGGAAGTAATAGTTGCTCCCGTTGATGGCGGCGGTGAACTGTGGTGAAGCGCTCTTTATCGCGGTCTGAGAGCGCATTGTGGGCTGCTGAGCATACTGCTGCCACTTGCCACCCGCAGCGCGACGCGCCATCTGAGGCGTTGTATGCAGCGGTGTTTTGCCATACGTGGTCAGCGACGCAAAGCCTGTGACCACCGGAGCGATCGCTGCCGGAATCATCGGATCGGTCGCATTGGCATAGTGTGTCTGGCCATTGATGCTGTATTGATGCATCTCGGTGTGGAAGGCCGAGCGAAGCTGGGCCTGCGTACCCGAGAAGGTGATGACGTTGCGGCCGTTCGACACGCCTTCCACTGTGAAGCCGTGCTGGTCCAGCCACGCCGTCACTTTGCTGATGTCCGAATCGGACACGCCATAGGTGGCACCGAAGACCTGCGGCGTAAGCCATTTGTGATAGCTTGCTGACCCCGACTTCTGCTGATCGTGCAGTAGCTTTTCGAGCGCCGCTTCCTGCGTATCGCTATGCTTGAGCACCAGCTGGAGATGCCTGAGTGAAAGATCGTCAGCGGCAACGCCCAGGTCATTTGCTTTATGCGTAAACGGCGGTGTATTGCCGGTGAGGCGAACAAGGCTGTGATCACTGATCGCCTGGCTAATGCGCGCCTCTGGTGTAACGCTGCTTTGAGCATTTGCGCGTGGCAGGACGCAGGGCACAGCGGAGACCGCTGCGCAGAGCGCGAGAGCGGCAATGCGGGACCGACTTGAGAATGTATGCTTCATGGATCTCCGTAATTTCTTCCGCAGTTCAGCGGAACGCATTCTTGTCCGGTGATGGGCGGAATGCATCAACGCACTCCGCCCGGACTGTCGCTAGTTGACCGTGACCGAGAGGTTGACAGATTGTGAAGCCACTCCCTGCACGGACGGCGTCGCCGTAACAACCAGCGTGGAACTGCCCGTTGTTGCAGTCTTATAACCGGAACCGCCGCAACCGCTGAGTCCCGCAAGACCGGCGATTGAAGCCAATCCAAGCACCAGCATCAGCAACTTCGACAGCTTCTTTCTTCGCATCGGAAGAATCAACCCGAAGACACAGGCCAGGCTTAGTCCGCCCGCCGCGCGTCCCCACATGGAAGCGGGATGATTCTCCGATTTCTGGACTGAGCTGACAGTCACAGAAACCGAAGCGCTCTGGCCCGCTGCAAGCGTCAGACTTGTGGGTGAAACCTGTGCTGTAAGCCCGTTGAGCGGTCCAGAGACGGCGAATGCAACGTTGCCCGAGAACGTGCTGTTCGCGGTTAGAGTCAATGCGATCGAACCAGCCTGTCCTCGAGTGAGCGATAAAGTGCCCCCGCTCGATTGGAGAATGAAGTTCGGTGCGGGCGCAGACGGGGCGCCTGTGACCGTGAAATTCACCGTTCCTGCGTTGACTGACTGATTGAAGTTTGCGTCGCCGCTGTAAGAGGCAGTAAGCGTGTGGCTGCCAGTAGCAAAATTTGATCCAGTGAAGGTAGCTCCGCCGGCAACGACTTCGGCGATTCCTACCACTGAGCCGTTCTCACTGAAGAGCATCGACCCGCTTGGTGTTGGGCGATACTCCATCGTCGGTTGCACGGTGGCATTGATAACAGCGTTGTCGCCCACCGTGATGCTCGGCGCTCCAGCACTGAGACCAATTGCCGTGCCGCCCTGGTTCAGCAGCAATCCCGGCACGCCATAGTACGAATCGATCACGACGTCGAGCGCGCCATCCTGCAGATAATCGCCAGGGTACAGGCTTGCAGCCGTCGGAATCTGAGAGGCGTATGGCTTTCCGAAGGTGCCGTCACCGTTGCCTGGAAGCAGTTGAAGGCCGTAATAGTCGCTCGTCTCGTCAACAGGTGCATACTCGCTATAGAGCAGATCGAGTACACCGTCGCCGTTAAAATCAGCAAGATATGCGTCGGTGGCTTCACGTCCCGGCTCGTAGAGAGTCGATTCGAAAGACGGCTGTGCATAGCCCGTGCCATTGTTGAGGTAGACAAATGCTCCCGCCTGGCTCGAATCCAGATCACCATTTGACAGCGATCCTTCTGACAGCAGAACTAGATCCTTTTTGCCGTCATTATTCAGATCACCCGCAAGCACCTGGAAGATGATGTCGCCGGTTTGTATGACTTGCGCCTTTGTCGGATCAAAGACCCCGCTCCCAGTCCCATAGATAACCGAGACCTGTGCTGGCGCTGACGAACTGCCCGCGTCGGTATATACCAGATCGGCTTTGCCATCGCCATCCAGATCGGTAACTGCGGCCGTCAGCAACGACGCACCTGCCGCGGTAAACTGCATCGGCTTGAAGGTGCCATCGCCATTGCCCAAAGCCACGTAAATGCCGGAAGTCGAAAGAATGGCATGTGAGAAATAGTTTGACAGCGATTGTGATACCGCAACAATATCCAGCTTCCCATCGCCGTTCACATCGGCAATGGAGATTCCTCCTAAGCCAACCTCAGTTGTGGTCGTGCCTGGGTCAATGACGACAGGACTCTGGAATGTTCCATCACCGTTTGATAACGCAACAGCGAGCTCCTGTGCAAGTGATGTACCACTGCCCGAGCTTGTCAGGTACAAGATGTCCTGCAGCCCATCACCATTAAAGTCGCCGGTGACTCGAGCGATGCCCGTAAGGCTCAAGCCGCCCGGGCTTGCCGGAATGCCCGGCTTGTAGGTGAAGTTGCCCTTGCCGTCGCTGATCGCCGCCAGGTACGGGAACGGCCCGCTGCCCATCTGGTCCAGCACAAGCATGTCCATCTTGCCGTCGCCGTTCAGATCCAGTGCCAGCACGGGGTCGAGCGCCTGCGGGAAGGTGTTAGGGTCGCTCAGCGGAACCGGCGAAGTTGCCGCCGCAAAGCTGCCATTGCCGCGATTGATGAAGACCCATGCGCGGTCATAATCAGCGTTGCCTGAGTCGACGAGGGCGAAATCCGGGTGGCCATCGTTGTCGAAGTCCGCCATCGCGAGGTTCCAGCCGGGAAGATTATTCCCGTATGGCGCTGAAGCTTGATTGGAGGTATAGACCGCTGTCGTGTTTGCAAAGGTGCCGTCTCCATTGCCAAGGAAGACCGCCGTGAAATACGTGTCCTGATCGATGAAATCCGGCACACCATCGCCGTTCACATCCACCACGGCCCAGCCGGCAGGATTCAGCGCAAAAGTAGTGATCGCGACCTGCGGTTCACCGAAGGTGCCGTCAGGCTTGCCAAGTGCGGAGTAGACATAATCGTCGTTGAAGTTCAGCGTGATGTCCGGATAGCCGTCGCCATTGAGATCCGCAAGGCTCAGGCCACCTGAAGAGTCAGTGATCTCGCCGTAGGAGGCCGCGAAGTCCGCTTCTGCAGTCGGAGTGGTATTGAACGTGCCGTCTCCGTTGCTGGCCAGCGCAAACACACTGGTACCCACCAGCAATCCGGAGTTGAAGTCGTCATACGCCTGGCCTTCAAACACCAGGTTGAGCTTGCCGTTCAACGTTTGGAGCAGTGCGCTCTCGTTAGGTAATCCAATATCGTAGGCGCCAATCGTTAATACGCTCTGCGGAACACTCGTCGTATTGAACTTGCCGTTGCCAAGACCTGCAAAGGTCTGCACCGTGATCGTGCTCCGATTGTTTACGTCGTCGTAAACGCTGCTCAGGCTGACGATATCCGGAATCTTGTCCCCGTTTACGTCGCCGATCACGAACGAGCCTATGTCCTCGTAGCTGCTTGCCGCGATGGAGAGTACAGTGGGGGCTGCGAAGGTGCCGTCGTGGTTGTTATGGAAGATGTAGAGGCTCTGCGCGGTGGCAACAAAGTTTACCCACGGCTTGGCCACGATGTCTGGATAGCCATCGCCGTCCAGATCCGCCGCTGCCGCACCGATGAACTGATGGCCATTGCCGACAGTCGTGATCGGCGCGCCAAAGTGACCTTTGCCATCATTCAACATCACGTTCAGGCTTCCGTTGCCATCGAGCGTTACAAGATCCTGCGAGCCATCCTTGTTGAAGTCGGCTGCCAGGGTCACGAGAATGCCGTTCGTGCCATCATTCGGCAGCTGAATCGCCTGATAGGAGGGAGCCGCAAGGAAGCCGCCAAAATTGTGAGTTGCCGTCAGGGCGGGCTGATCTGCCGCAGCTGTTTTAGCGGGCTTCGCCTTGGCTTTGGTCAACCATTGAGAGTGCTGAGGCAAGCGCGGGCTCTGCTGCGCTGCCTGCCCATTGCCGGACTTTGCGGCAGAAGCGGTAATAACACCACGCCCGGTCCACTTACCTGCTGTGGTGCGTGCGCGCCGCGCTGTAGCGTGTGGAATCGGCGAGTAGCGGGGAGCGATCATATGCTCGGAAGCCGATTTCGTTTGCGCCGACGCCGCAAACGAAAATGTCAGCAACAGCGTCAATAGGAAGCAGAGGGCATTCGATGCATGGGTATGGGACTGGCGCGCGTTTGCGTTTAGCTCAGACAATAGCGCCGGATGCGCGGCTCCGGCCGAATGCGCAGTACTTCGTTGAGTCTTGTTTGCTCTCACAGCACCTCCTGGAAATACAGCTTGGCAACGTCGTGTAGCGGGCAAGGGTAGTGACCTTTGGCTCGCTGAACGCTGGAAAAATTTGGATTGATTGGGAATTATAGGTTATCCGGCCAGCGACTTACAGCGTGGCCCCATAACGCAGGCATGCTAAAACTGCGCTGATTATCGCAGCGGCTCGTGAACCAAACGGAAATTGCTTGCGAAACAAATGGTACAAATTCGCACGATAGTATTGTTGCCCTTTTAGAGATTGATCAGGGGTTAGGACGAAGATTATCGTCCATGCTGTTCGGCGTCCAATGAGAAGTTTGAATTGTCGTGATACGTTTTACGCATGGACATCGAACTCAGGCTATTGCAGTGTGCGCTAAAGCTTGCTGAGCACTGTAATTTTGCGCGCGCAGCCAAGGCGCTGCACATGTCGCAGCCGTCTCTCTCCCGCAACATCCAGGAGCTCGAACGCCGCCTCGGAGTTTCGCTTTTCACGCGTAGCCAGCATGGCGTAGAGCCCACGGCGGGAGGATTAATCCTTCTCGAACATGCAGACGGAGTGCTAGGACGCGCTAGCGACCTGGTGCATGAAATGAATCAGCTGCGCGGATTGCAGAAGAGTGAGCTGAGCATTGGCGCAGGAGTCTATCCGGGGCAAATGTTTCTTGATCGCGCCCTCGGGCAACTCGTGCGCCGTCATCCGGCGGCGCGTCTGTCGATTGTCTATGACAATGCTTTTCAGCTCCTGCCGCGTTTGCTCAAGCGCGAGTTCGACCTCGCGGTCATGCATCTCTCAACGCCAGATGCCGGCCAACAACTCGAAGTGACAAAGCTCAAACCTCACCCGTTGTTTTTTTCAGTGCGTGCCGAACATCCATTGTTGCGCCACGGCCAAGATATTTCTCTCTCAGAGATTCAGGAGTATCCGCTTGCAGCGACCAATCGACTGCCCGCCAATTTGGTTAAACGTTTCAGAGCTGCTGTGCGGCAACCCAAAGCGAAGCTGGCATCAGAATCTGTTCCCTCCATCGGCTGCGATTCTGTGGCGATGATCCGCACAATTGTTTCAGAGTCGGATGCGGTGGGCATTCTGCCGCTCAACGTCCTACTTCCGGAGGTTAACGCGGGCGCGCTTGCAGCTTTACCCTTCATGGAGCCGTGGGCAAAACCTAGCTTCTCAATCGTTCGCTTGAAGAGCCGGATCCTTTCGCCGCTCGGCATAGAACTCAGCCGTCTTATTACCGAGGCAGATGAAACGCTCGCAGAGTGGGAATCGCACAACATCGCAGCCGTCTTCGACCACAAACCGTCACGCAAGAAAGCCAAGGGAATATAAGCCGGCAAACGCCTGAATATCAGTACCGGGCGTCGGGTTCCGAGTATTGTTTTTTGCAAGGATCTTCAGCGCATTAAATTCGCTGACGTTGAAAGCCCTCGCATCCGAAGGATGCGAGGGCTTTTTTGAAGCTAAGGTCTTTAAAATCATGGTGCGCCCGGAAGGATTCGAACCTCCGGCCTACTGATTCGTAGTCAGTCGCTCTATCCAGCTGAGCTACGGGCGCAAAGTGAATTGAAGTTCAGAAATGAACTTCATCCAGAGTACCAAGGAATCGGTCCGGACGCAACGCCGAGGGCCTGGTGGCAAGCCTCTCTCGTTGAGGTCGAATGCTAAGCCTTGGCGGGTTCCGGTGTCGCCGCTGGCTCTGGCGGTGGAGGAGGAATAAGGGGCAGCTCCTCGGCAATATCGAGTCCCGCACGCCGCACGAGCGCTGTCACCGTAGCGGCATTCAATCGCGTGGCGTCATACTCCACGCGCACCGTCTGCGCCGCACGGTCAAACGCCAGGTGACGGATGCCGTACACCTCGCGCGCCGCCGATAGCGCAAACAGCACAGCCTCTGTCGGCTGCGCGGCGTAGCGGTAGAGAATCTCCACTGTCGTCATGGCTTGATGATACTAGAGGTTCTTGAGATAGGACCGGATCTCCGGGTTTGTCCAGTCCGGATCGCCCACAATCTTGCGTCGGATTACGCCCTGCCGGTCAATGATGTACGTCTCCGGCCATCCCTCGGAGTGGTAAAGCTTGGCGGCTGTTTCATTCGGATCCCATACTGTAGCCATATCAATATGGTGCCGGACCAGAAACTCCCGGTAGGCATCTTCATGCTCGTCGACGCTCACGCCCAGAATTGCAAGATCCGGTTGTTCGTGATGCAGCGCCTCCAGCCCCGGCGTCTCCTGAATGCAAGGTCCGCACCAGCTTGCCCAGAAGTTCAGCACCACCACCTTGCCGCGATAGTTGGCCAGATGAATCGAGTCCTTGTTGTCCGTAACCGTGAAATCCGGTGCCGCCTTGCCCACCTGCGCTGGATGCGCACCCCGGCTGCATCCGCAGAAGAGTGTCAGGACAGCCGCACACAGAAAGGAGAGGCCTGAAAGACGGGAGACAATACTACGGGAGCGCACGTTTTTATAATACTGAAGTAGAGGAAATAGCAGAAACAACTGCGTCGAACTATGGCGAATGATCCTGAGGAAAACGGAGAAAGCCAGAGGACAGGCGGCTTCAGGCCTGTTCTAGGTCTTTCCGACGAGCCGATCGAATGGCATACGCGTCCCGGAACGGTCTTTGACCAGCCCGAACCCGATCCGCTTATTGAGCTGACCGTCATCATCCCCGCACGCAACGAAGAAGATTGCATCGGAGCCTGCCTTCAGTCGCTCGTCACCCAGTCTGAGGATGTTTTTCAGCTTGTCCGCGACTGGGAGCTGATTGTCGTGGATGACGACTCAACCGATCATACCGCCGAAATCGCCCGCGGATTCCACGGCGTCACGGTTCTTAAGGCAGGTAAATTCCAGCCTGGGGCGAAGCGAGGGGAATCCGCGAAGCAACAGAAATTCTGGACCGGCAAATCCAACGCTATCTGGACCGCTGCACGGAAGGCGCGCGGTCGCTGGCTGCTATTTACGGACGCAGATACGATTCACGAGCCCGGCAATCTGTACCGCAGCATCCATGAGGCTGAGCGGCACAAAGTGGGGATGCTCAGTTACTCCCCCCGCCAGATCGTGACTGGTTTCGCGCAGCGAGCGCTCATGCCGCTCATCTTCAGTGAGCTGTCGCTGGCTTATCCGCCGGCAAAGGTCTCTGACCCGAACCAGCGGACCGCAGCAGCCAACGGACAGTTTCTGTTGGTTGAGCGTGAAGCTTACCGTCGTATCGGAGGCCATGTCGCCGTAAAGAATCGCGTGCTGGAGGACGTCGAACTGGCTTTCCTGGCCAAGCGGCGTAAAGTGGGCCTGCGCTTCCGTTATGCCGGCGAAGCGGTATCTACGCGCATGTATCGTTCTACGGCCGCCATGATAGAAGGCTGGACCAAAAACCTCGCATTGCTCTTCAACGATTCGCTGGTGCTGGCGGCTTGGCGTCTTCTCGATCTGGTATTGATGATCGTGCTGCCAATTCTTGCCGCGGAACTGTGGGGTGCGCGCTTTACGCCCAAAGGAATACAGTGGCTTGCTGCCGGATGGGTCCTCGCTCTTCTCTGGGTACGGACGCTGTTCCGGTTTTATGTGCGCGTGGCAAAGTCGAACTTTCCTGCCACTGACTGTGCTCTCGCGCCCCTGGGACTGCCGCTGATGATCTTTCTGCTCTACCGCAGCTGGTTTCAGCACCGCATTCTGAAACAGGTAAGCTGGAAGGGCCGAACATACTCGCAATGAGCCTGCTCTGCGGGGCAATTGCATTGTTATGAACCTGATCCGTACGCCGGATCATCTCTATATTCGAGGCTTCCATGATCTTTCTTACACGGCGCGCCACCTTTTCCGCCTCACACTACTACTGGAATGAGGCATGGTCTGCTGAGAAGAACGAACAGGTCTTTGGCCGCTGCGCCAATCGCAACGGCCACGGGCACAATTACACGCTTGAGGTCACTGTTGCCGGTGAGCCGGACGCGCAAACTGGCTTTGTTGTCGATCTCAAGTGGCTCAAGGATGTGATTGAACATGAAGTGCTCTCCGCCTGGGATCATCGTCATCTGAATCTTGAAGTGCCCGAGTTCGCCAAGGACATCCCGACGACCGAAAATATCGCTATTGCGGCATGGAGGCGGCTGGAGCCTGCAGTGAAGGCTGCCAAGGGAGCAAGCCTGAGTGCGATTCGCGTTTATGAGACGCCAGAAATATTTGCCGAGTACCGAGGTGGACTGTGATGGTAAGCGCGGGGAAGGCATACTTTGGCCGCAGATACATGCTCAGCGCCAGTCACCGGCTGCACAGTGATTCACTTACACCGGAAGAGAACCGCGCAGCGTACGGCAAATGCAACAATCCGCATGGCCACGGGCATAATTACACGATTGAAGTACTTGTCGGCGGCGAAGTGAAACAGGCAACGGGCATGGTCATAAACCTGGCGGATCTGGATGAAACAGTAAGAGCACTTGTGATCGATCGCTTCGACCACACAAATCTGAATCTTGATCCTTTGTTTGCCTCCGTAGTTCCAACGACGGAAAATTTATGCAGCATTGTATTCGGCCTTTTGAAGGAAAATTTGCGCGCAGGCAAGCTCGCATCCGTTCGCGTGGAAGAGACAGAAAACAATTTCTTCCAGTGCTTTGATGCGCCATCTATAGCTGGTGCTATAGCAGCGTAAGTACGAGTGTTGTACAGAAAGGAACATCTCACATGGCGCAGAGTGCGGCGGTAAGCAAATCGATGCTGAAGGCTTTTGTAAAGCAGAGTGATCTCTCAGAGTTCAGCACAGAAGACCTGCATCGTGAGATTCTGCGCCGCATTGGAGAAGATCCCGAGCGTGATGGGCTGCTTGCGACGCCAAAACGCGTCGAAAAATCCCTGGCATTTCTCACCAAGGGATATTGTGAGGATCCCAACGAAATCCTGCGCGGAGCGCTCTTTGATGTGGATTACGATGAGATGGTCATCGTGAAAGATGTAGAGATGTTCTCGCTCTGTGAACACCATATGCTGCCATTCTTTGGCAAGGTGCACGTCGCATACATCCCTAAAGGCAAGGTCATCGGGCTAAGCAAGATTGCACGTCTTGTTGAGGTCTTTGCGCGGCGTCTGCAGGTGCAGGAGCGCATGACGCGCCAGATTGCCGATGCGATTCAGGAAGCCATTGAGCCGCACGGCGTTGGAGTTGTGATTGAGGCTCGTCACCTCTGCATGATGATGCGCGGCATCGAAAAGCAGAACTCCTCCACCGTGACCTCGGCAATGGTAGGCTGCTTCCGGCAGAAGGAGACGCGTTCGGAGTTTCTCTCGTTGGTGCGGCAAACGGGAACAAACACGATCTGACCACCAGCCGGTGCATCGGCTAAAGTAAACAAGTGAACGGCCTGCTTGTGATCGACAAACCAGGAGGTATGACGAGCCACGATGTGGTGAGCCGCCTTCGCAGGATTACAGGCGAGCAGTCCATCGGGCATCTGGGCACTCTGGACCCAATGGCGACCGGCATCCTTCCGCTGCTACTGGGAAAGTTCACACGCCTGGCGCAGTATTTCTCTTCGGCAGAAAAATCCTACACAGGCACCATCCGTTTCGGATTTGCTACGGACACCTATGATGCCGAAGGTGAACCGGCGTCTGCAGCTATACATCCTGAATTGACGCTTGAGCAGGTCCGCCAAGTCGCAGCACGCTTCTTCGGAACCATGCAGCAAATGCCTCCGGCCTTTTCTGCGAAAAAGATCGCCGGAAAACCTGCCTATAAGCTGGCTCGCGCCGGCAAGCAAGTGGAACTGAAGCCTGCGACGGTGCATATTGAGTCTTTCGAGATCACAAAGCTGGATGGCGATCAGGCCGCTTTTACGCTGAGCATCAGCGCCGGAGGTTACGTGCGCTCTATTGCTCACGAGATGGGGCAAACGCTGGGCTGCGGAGCACACCTAAGCAGCCTGCGCCGAACCCGCGCAGGTGTCTTTACCCTCTCTGAGGCGCACAAACTCGATGAACTGCAGCAGCTTGCTGGAAACCTATCCGCCATGGAGGAGAAGTTCGTGCATCCGCGCAGCCTGCTGCCTGAGATGCCGGCCATAACTGCGGACGCGCCGACTTTGGGTCGAATGCGGAACGGCAATCAGGCCAATCTCCCGGAGTTTTCGTCAGCGCCGCTCGTGAAGGTCTTTGCAGCGCAGCGGGATCTCGCCGCAATCGCACGACGCGTAGCCGGCACGCTGTTTCAGCCCGTCGTCGTTTTGAGATGAATTTCAGTTTTTGCGAAGAAGAGGCGTCAGCGTAGGCATCAGCGTGTCGGCAATAATTTCAGATCCCTTTGCCGTGGGGTGAATGCCATCCTCCTGCAGAGTGCCCGGCACATGGGCCAGATTCTTGTAAAGCATCGGAATGAACGCGACATGGTGTTTCGCTGCTAACTCCCGGAAGATAGCCTCAAAGGATTGTATGTAGTCGGAGCCATAATTTGGCGGCAGCGTAATGCCGGCCAGCAAAATTTTGATGTGCGCGTTCGCAAGCGCTGTAAGGATCAGGTCGAGATTCTGTCGGGTCACATCGAGCGGCAGGCCGCGAAGCCCATCGTTGCCCCCGTATTCCACGATGACCACATCCGGGTGTAATGCAAGAACAGTATGCAGGCTGGCAACGGCATCTTTCGTAGTAGCTCCCGGAGTTCCTTGATTGTCTACCTTGTAGTGGTATCCGCTGTGTGCCAACCTCCGTTGAAGCGCTTCAGGATAGCCCTGACCGGACGGCAGGCCGTATCCTGCCGTAATGGAATCTCCAAGGCAGACGAGGGTTCGCTGGTCCGCCGCAAATGACGGGCGAAGCAGTACCAGCAGAGACAATGAAACGAAGAGTGCGCGCCGAACGTCCACCACGACAGTGTAAAACCAGAAGCAGGGAACCAGGGCGCGCAAGCTGCGTATTCTTATTTGACCCCGAAACGGAGTTTTCTTTGATTGAAGTCCGGAATGCCAAGAAAGTCATTCAAAACGGCGCTCGGCGAGTCGAGATTCTGAAAGGAATTTCGCTCACAATTCCTGCAGGCCAGTTTGTGGCAATCGTAGGCGCCAGTGGAAGCGGCAAGAGCACCTTGCTTGGTTTGCTGGCCGGTCTGGATTCGCCCAGCTCCGGCGAGATCTGGCTGGATGGCGTGCCTATTCATAATCTTGAAGAAGGGCAGCTTGCCGCGGTGCGAGGGAACAAAATCGGCTTTGTCTTTCAGTCGTATCAACTCATTCCCACGCTTACGGCGCTTGAAAATGTTTTGTTGCCATTCGAGCTGAATTCAAGCGGGAACGGCTTGGACAAGGCTCGCAGCCTGCTCAAGTCTGTTGGCCTGGCAGAGCGGATGGATCACTATCCAATTCAGCTTTCCGGTGGCGAACAGCAGCGCGTTGCCCTCGCGCGGGCCTTTGTAGTCGAGCCGCCGATTGTGATGGCAGATGAGCCCACAGGAAACCTTGACTCCACGAATGGACGCCTCGTTCTCGATCTGCTTCTTGACCGCAACAAACGTGCGGGAACGACTCTTGTACTGGTAACGCATGACCCGGAAGTGGCGGCCATGGCGGATCGCAAGATTGTTCTCCGCGACGGTCAGATTGTTGAAGACACACTGCCTCATGAGCCCCTGGCAGAAGAGCAGGCGCAGCATGGATAGACCTCGATTAAAGAAGCGTCCCTTGAGTTGGAAGCGTGCGGCCGGAATTGCCTGGCGCGACCTGAAATCGGCGCCGGGAAAGTTCATCTTTGTCGTTCTCTCGGTAGCAATCGGTGTGGCCGCGCTGGTGGGCGTGCGAGGCTTCAGTGATAGCTTTCGCAGCACGCTCGGCGCGGAGGCACGCTCGCTGATGGGCGGCGACCTGAATGCGCGAATCTTCGGTGCTCCAACACAGGATCAATTAGGCAAAATCGATGCGATAGAAAAGAAGATTCCCGGCAGCCGTGGAACATGGATTGTCGAAACTATCTCGATGGCTTCCGCGCCACCGGATCCTGTGCCTCTGCTTGTCAGTCTCAAAGCCGTTGATCCAGCGGAATATCCATATTACGGCTCCGCGGAGCTGGAACCAGCCATGTCTATGCAGCAGGCGCTCGCAGGCGATTCAGTGGTTGTAGCGGACGAGTTCCTCATTCGGCTGAATGCGCATGTGGGCCAGACGTTGCGGCTCGGCGGAAAGAATTTCCGCATCTCAGCTGTACTCAGCCAGGAACCAGATCGCATGAGCGCTGGAGCGGGGATGGGGCCGCGCGTCATGATCTCTCGCGCGGGACTGGATAGCACGCATCTGCTTGCTCCCGGCAGCCGCGCCAGTCAGCGGCTTCTATTCAAGCTGCCTGCCAATCTCCCTTTGAGCGTTACGCCACAATCCGTTCGGCACGATCTGGAGAGCGCACTGCCGGACGCGCAGGTGATGGATTACCGTGAAGGCAATCCCGCGCTGACAGATGGCCTGGATCGAGCGACGGCAATCCTCTCGCTGATCTGTCTGGTCGCCATGGTACTCGGAGCGATTGGCGTAGCAATGTCCATGCATGCACATCTTGAACAGCGCATGGATATGCTCGCAATTCTCAAAGCCATCGGTGCAAATTCTGCCGACCTGCTGCGCATTTTTCTTCTGCAGACGTTGGGGCTTGGTTTTGCAGGCGCGCTGTTTGGAGTAGCTGCGGGGCTTGGCGTAATGGCAGTTCTGCCGGCAGTATTCGGCAAACTGCTGCCGGTGCATGCGGTATTCTCTTTTCCCTGGCGCTCCATCGGTGCAGGTCTTGGAACGGGCTTGTTAACTACATTGCTCTTCTGCCTGCCTCCTCTGCTCGATGTGCGAGGCGTGCGTCCGGTTCTCGTGTTGCGGAGACTTGTAGAGCAGGATGCAGAGGGAGTGCGTGGACTAATCTCACGGCTCTGGTCGCGCAGGCTGCAGCTTTTGCTTTCGCTCGTTGTGCTTGCTGCTCTGGGCGGCATTGCCTGGGCACTCTCGGATTCACCCGCAGTGGGTACAGTGTTCGCTATTGGTCTCGCAACGGCTCTTGCTGTCCTGCTCGCTCTTTCTGCAATCACACTACGCACACTGCGCTTCCTTCTGAACCGTGTGCGGCTTCACATTCCCTCTTTTCTTCGCCAGGGACTGGCAAATCTCTATCGCCCCGGCAATCAGTCCGCGTCGGTGCTTGCGTCACTTGGCACAGGCGTCATGTTGATTCTCGCGGTGTATCTGATGCAGTCCGCCATTTTGCATGAGATACATGAGACGGTATCGCCCAGGTTGCCCAATCTTTTTGTGGTGGACGTTACGACAGAAGAAGCAGGCGCCTTCAAGACCTTCTTCGATCGTCTTCCGGGGGTTACGGAGCCGCTCGACCTGATGCCGGTGGTTCGGGGCCAGTTTGTTTCCATCAACGGCGTTTCGCTGGAGCAGCTTCGCGGCCAGCATTTTCCGCTACGAATGCTGGAAAATGCGGATCTGAGCTGGGCAAATACACCGCCTGCGGGAGACAAAATATCGCAGGGCAAGTGGTGGTCCTCGCAGGATGCACAGGAGATTGCCATCGGCGAAGGAGCAGCGCAGAGGTTGCACCTTGGCGTCGGTTCTTCAGTTGAGCTATCGACCGCTGTGAATGGAACCCACAAGCTGAAAGTAGCAGCGATTTACAGAGCAGACGGACAGCACCTTGGCGCGCGCGTTCCGTTTGTTCTGCCTTCAGAGTTGCTTAAAGGCGAAACAGCCACATGGTATGGCGGCGCGCATATTGACCCGCGGCAAGTGGGAAATATCGAGCGTGCTCTCTTCGCGTCCTATCCGACGGTCTCCACGATCAATCTGGCGGACGTGCTGAATCGCATTGAATCCGTTGTCGATCAAATCACATTTGTGATTCGATTTCTGGCCGGTTTTTCCATCTTTGCCGGGTTGATGATTCTCGCTTCCTCAATCGCCAGCACACGCTTTCGCCGGATGCGCGAAGCTGTAGTGATGAAAACACTGGGAGCGACACGAATGCGGATTATTCGCACCTTCAGCGTGGAGTTCAGTGTTCTGGGCCTGCTCGCCGGGCTCGTGGGCGCCATCTTCGCCAATCTTCTCACCGAGCGCTTGCTGCATAGAATGCAGATCTCATTCCACATTGAGTGGATCGCCCTGGCCACGGCACTGATTGGCACTGCCATTCTTGCTACGGCCACAGGCTGGCTTGCGAGTTATCGCATCCTGGGTCTGCGGCCGCTTGAAGTATTACGCGAGGAGTAGGCTCAGAACTCCTCGTTCATGTCTACCGCCGGAAGGGCGTCATCCGCGCTTGCAAACCATACATAGAGCGTTGGCAGCAGAAAAATGCCAATGATAAGGTTTGCCAAAAGTCCACCCACAATCACAATGGCGAATGGCCGCTGTGAATCTGAGCCAATGGCATGTGACAAGGCGGCAGGTAACAGGCCCAGAGTCGCTACCAGCATCGTCATCATCACCGGGCGCAGACGCAGGACGGAGCCTTCGACGGCGGCTTCGACGATGTGCTCGCGACTCGATTCCTCCATGCCTCTGCGGTGGGCGCGCAGCTGATTGATGAATTCAATCATGATGACGCCGGTTTCCACCGAGACGCCGAAGAGTGCCAGGAATCCAACCGCCGATGAGACGGAAAAGTTGGTGTGCGTGACGAACAGTGCCAGCGGTCCGCCAACGGAGGCCATGATTACTGAAACAAGAATGATCATGGACCATTTGAAGGAGCCGAACATCGCGTAAAGGATGAGGAAGATGGCAAGCACGGTGATGGGAACCACAATCGCCATGCGCCGGTTGGCGCGCTTCTGGCTCTCGTACTCACCGGCCCATTCGAGATGGTAACCGGCAGGGAGCTTCACATGATGCTCTACTTTGCGGATGGCTTCTTCCACCGTGGAGCCAAGATCGCGCCCGCGTACGGAGTACTTGATGGCGATGTAACGTTGCCCTCCCTCGCGGTTGATCTGTTCGGCTCCGTCGTCGGTCGTGGCGTGAGTTAATTGAGCAAGGGAGACGCGCTCGCCGGAAGGTGAGAGCAGGCGAATGTTCTCAATCGCCTCGCGCGTGTCACGGTACGGCTTCTGGTAACGGACGCTGACGTCGTAGCGAGCCTCGCCCTGCTGCACCTGCGTAACGGCATTGGCGCCCACGGCAGTCTGCACCGCGTCCTGAATGTCGGCTACATTAATACCCCAGCGGGCAGCTGCGTTACGGTCCACGGTGAAGTTGAGATTCGGCTGGCCGACGATGCGGAAGATGCCGAGATCGCCCACGCCTTGCACGCCGGACAACTGGGTTTGAATTTCCTCGGCCTTATGCTCGAGCGTGCGAAGATCATCGCCGTAGAGCTTTACGGCTAGCTCGCCCTTTACGCCGGAGACGGCCTCTTCCATGTTGTCGCTGATGGGCTGTGAGTAGTTCCACAGCACACCGGGGAACTTCGAGAGCTCCTTGTCGATGGCGGCAATCAAGGCCTCTTTATCCTGGTTGAAGACCGGGCGCCAGTCCTTCTTCTGCTTCAGGTCGACGAAGTATTCAGTATTAAAAAAGCCTGCGGTGTCGGTGCCGTCGTCCGGGCGGCCCGTCTGGCTTACTACCTGCGTGACTTCAGGGAAGGAAGCAAGGATGACACGCACTTTATTCGTGAAGTCCACGCTTGCCGTCGGTCCTTCGCTTGGCGGCAGTGTGCCGCGCACCCAGATTGAGCCTTCGTCCAGATGAGGCAGGAACTCCGAACCGATGGGGCCGCCGACCGTGAGATAAACCGCAATTGCGAAGAGGAAGGTGCTCAAGCCAACAGTGATCTTGCGATGCACGATGGCGGCGCGCACCGCAACACGATAGCGGTTCGTGAGCCATCGCAAGATAGGGTTTTCCCATTCCTTTGCGCCCTTGCGGAAGAGGAGACTGGACATGACGGGAGCCACAAGCATGGCGAAGATGAGCGCGCCAATAAGGGCGAAGGTTACGGTCCACGCCATCGGCTTGAAGAGCTTGCCCTCGACCGCCTGCAAGGTAAAGATGGGCAAGTAGGAGACGATGATAATGCCGCGCGCAAAGAAGACCGGGCGTTGTACCTCATGCGCGGCGTCGCGGATTTTCTGTATCGGCGTGCGTGTGTCGTCCTTATGCGCCAGGTGGCGAATGATGTTTTCAATCATTACCACTGAGCCGTCCACAACCATGCCGAAGTCCAACGCGCCGAGCGAGAGCAGATTAGCGGGAATGTGACTTATATCAAGGCAGATGGACGCGAACATGAGCGCAAAGGGAATAGTGAGCGCGACGACAATCGCGCCGCGGATATTGCCGAGGAACAGGAAGAGGATGATCGAGACAAGGATCATGCCTTCGGTAAGATTGTGCTCAACCGTCTCCACGGTAAAGGCCACAAGTTTGGAGCGATCCAGGAACGGTTTGACCTGTACGCCCTTAGGCAGGATCTGCGCGTTGATGTCCTTGACCTTTTCGTGAATGCCCTGCAGCACTGGGTCGGAGTCGTCGCCTTTTTGTAGCAGGACAATGCCTTCGACAGTGTCGGGATTGTCGACGATCGTGCCGTCAGGGTTGTGCCATGCGCGGCCAATCTGCCCCAAGCGGATCTTGGGTCCTTGCTCGACGACGGCAATGTCCTTGACGCGAATTGCTGCCCCATTCGATGTTTTAATGACGGTATTTTCAATATCCGCGACACTTTTATATAAGCCGAGCGCCTGTACGTTGATCTGTTGTGATCCCTGCTCTATGAAACTCCCGCCGCCATTTGAATTATTAGCGGCAATTTGTTGTTCGACCTGTGCGATGGAAAGGCCGTAAGCGACCAGCTTCTCCGGGTCGAGTTTGATCTGATATTCCTTGGTGGACCCGCCAAAGCTTGAAACGTCCACCACACCTTTGACCCCTTTGAACGTCTTTTCAAGCGTCCAGTCCTCAAGCGATTTCTTCTCCATCACATCGTAGGCGGGGTTGGTGCTTTCAAGTGTGTACCAGAAAATCTGCCCGACGGGGCTCCAGTCCGTTCCCATCTGCGGTGTGAGGCCGGCCGGCAGGTTTACCTGGCTCAGCCGCTCCAGCACGTGCTCGCGGTTTACGTCGCCCTTCGATTCGTCATCGAAGATGAGCATGAGGCTCGAAATGCCAGAGAGGGTGGTGGAGCGCAGATGCGTGAGATGTGGAATGCCGGCCATCTGGATTTCAACCGGTACCGTGACTTGGCGCTCGATCTCCTCGGCCGAGCGGCCGGGCCACTGCGTAATGATCTGCACGTAGTTATTGGCAACGTCGGGATAGGCTTCAATGGGAAGATCGCGGAAGGCGAGAACGCCCCACAGGGTCAGCAATACCGTTCCGCCGAGGACAATCCAGCGGTTCGTGAGCGCAAAATCGACAAGAGCGCGAATCATTACTGGTTCCCCGCTGTTTCAAGCATGAGAGCATTGCCAACAACCTGTTGGCCGGGATCGATCCCGGAGAGAATCACCTGACGATTGCCATCGATCGTCTGCCCGGCGAGTACTTCAGTGCGCCTGAAGCGGCTGTCTCCGACAGGTACAAAGACCCACTCACGATCATGCAGATGAAGCACCGCGTCCGCAGGAACAACGACGTGCTGCTCCTTTTTGCGGCTGGTGAATGTCGCTGTGACAAACATGCCCAGCTTCAAAAATCCGGGATTGTCCACTTGAATGCGAACCTTCGCAGTGCGCAATTGCGGATCGAGCACAGGGCCAATGTCGCTGATACGGCCGTGCAACGGCTTATCGGGATACGCGTCTACTTTGATGCGAGCTTCCTGCCCAAGCGCGAGTTTGGGGATGTCATTTTCATACACATCGCAGAGAACCCACAGGGTAGAGAGATCAGCAACGGTAAACGCAGTTGCCGATCCTGAGAGCGAAACACCCGCAGCAGCAGCATTGGTGATGTTTTGACCAATGATGACGCCGGAGACAGGAGCATCAACGTTGACGACGTTGCTGGGATGATCCTTGTCGACTCCGAAGAGCTTCAGCTGTTCTTCAGCGGCGTTGAGATCAGCCTTTGCATTGTTCTCCGCATCGTCAGCCTGTTCCAGCATGGCCTGTGAGGTGGCGCCATGATCAAAGAGATCCTTGGCGCGTAAATCAGCTTTTTTAGCAAGCTGCTCATCATTGACAGCTTTGAGATATGCGTTGAATGCATTTGTGATATCCGGACTTTGGACTTGAAAGAGAACTTGCCCTTTTTTAACGTTATCGCCCAATCGCGCTTTGATGTCGACTACGCGACCATTCGCGAGAGAAATGACCGGAACCTCCCGCGAAATATCGGGCGAGACCGTGCCTGTGGTGGACAATTCTGCGGCAGATTCAGTTTTTTCCGCGGTGACAAGAGGGAACTTGTTTACATCTTTGCTGTCAATCGCGATCAGGTTCATGTCGGCAACTTGAACCACCTGCGCCGGAGGCGGTGCTCCATCGCCCTGCTCTTTCGACTTACATCCAGTGAGAAGCAAAGCTCCCAATACGAGCGGTGTAAGAGCTGCTGAATACTTCTTCGCACAGAAATGCTGCGTCATGGAATCACCTCGCGTCCGACTGCAAGATTCAGTTGTCCGGCGGCCGTCATATATGCACCCACTAGTTGCGCGTAAGCCAGTTGCACCTGGCGATAGTCGCTTTGCGCGCTCAGGAAATCCATCAGTGAAGCTCCGCCATGAAGATAGGAATAGCTCACGGTCTCGCGCACACGCGTGGCCTGATCGTTGTACTTCTCTTTGTAGGGTTTAAGCAGGGCAATGTTACTGCGGACAAGCTCAAACGCGGTGTCTACATCGCTGAAAACCTGCGCGCGTGTGCCCTCGGCAGCTTGCGCTGCGCGATCCATGTCGATCTGTGTGCGTTGCTTCTCGCCCTGATTATGGTCGAAGATACGCAACGGGATCGTCACATTGGCTCCAATATATGGACCCAATGGAGGATTGGCGCCTCCGTCCACGGCAAAGGTGGGGTCGGTCGAACCATTTGCAATGGCCAACTTGTGGTTGGTTTGCGATTGCTGAATTGTTTGCAGAGCAGCCTGGAGATCTGGACGCGCTGCGGCTGCGGCGTCTCGGTAGGTCTCAAGCGGTTGCAGTGTGTCGCCAAAATCGAAAGCGCCGGCGACATCAAACTGGTCGATCGGAGTGCGATCGTTAAGCATCTGCAGCAGCTGAATCTTGGCTGTGCGCAAATTTACGAGCGCGGTTTGAAGCTCGGACTCATACTGCACGCGCTGAAGTTCTATGCGGTCCAGGTCAATCTGCGCAATGTCGCCGGCCTTGAAACGGTGCTGGCTGATGTCGATGATCTTGTCGTAGAACTCAAGATCGTTTTTTGCCAGACCGAGAACATATTTCGCCTGTAGCGTATTCACAAATGCTGTACGCAGGGAGAAGATCAGGTTACGCTCCAGATCTTCATGTTGAGACTGCGTAATTCGCGTGCCTTCCTGAGCGGTTTCGAGGCGCAACTCGCGCTTGTGCTCGCGCTCGTGCAGGTAACTGATATTTCCTGTCGTAAGTGCGTCGGAGAGCGGCCGATACGCACTGCCCGGAATATTTGGATCGTAATGCTTGCCGAAAGGGTAAGTCTGGTCCAGCGTCATGGAAAGCTGAGGATTGGGACGCAGATAGGCAGTAATCTCCTGCGCCTTCATTTCGGCCACATTGTCGGCGTCAGCCTTCAAAACGGGATTTGAAGCTTCGAACCGGGCTTTCACCTGATCCCAGGTGAGACCCTGCTGTGCGGCAAGGGAGACAGGCGCGAGCGCGAGCAGTACTGCCACCGCGGGTGGAGACAGGGAAGGAAAGACTCTGTTCATACACATGCCTTACGCCGCGGTTTGCACGGCGGACTCGGAAAGGGGAAAAGCCTGATTATGCGAGAAAAGATGGGGGCGCAGCTATGCAACAGGCGGAGGACGGTTCGCAATGGACGTCAGTGCAGGACGAGCAACAACACGTAACACAGGCTTTCCTGGAGGAAGAGACTGAACAATACCGAAAGCATATACAGTACGGATCGAAGGCGGCGCTACGGCAGTTATTTGCAGAAGATGCGCGCTTCCCGGCGTCAGGTGATCCCGACGCAAGGAATTATCTGTTTCGGCGGGATTCTGGGCTGCCATCAGGTCGTCACTGACAGAGATCACCGGAAACAAAATTGCGATCAGAACTGCAATAGCAATAATCTGGCTGCACCTGTTCTGATCCAGGCGGCAACCGGTACGGAGCCACAAGACCACAAGCGTAGAGGCCAGAGCTGCCCAGGCGAAATTGAGAAAAATCTCCACGCTCGATTCCGTTCTTATCCTACCAGCAGGTGAATTAAACCTTCCGTCTCTTTTTGGAGCTCTAATGTTTATATAAAGATTTTGCACACTTAGACATAACAGAGTCATAAAGAGAGTACAAAAAATCTGCGGTGGATGCTGAACCGGCGACGCACGTGCTGAGCTGTGCCTTTAGAAGACCTGAGATAAGTCAACCGCCTGCCACGGCTGATTGTTTGACCTAAGGGAGCCAATCCCTTATGATCAACAGGTTCGCTCATAAAAACGTGGCGCCAGTCACGATGAGCTCACATAAGGCTACGAGCCGGATTTTCTGCGCTAGTTGCCCCCTCGTTCAATGGTAGGACAGATGCCTCTGGAGCATCATATCGGGGTTCGAATCCCTGGGGGGCAACCAATAAATTGATTCCAAAAGGTTTATTAAGGTTCGAGAAAGTTCGCGGAACGATGGCTGGAAGCGTTGCCGATCGGGAACGGCCGCCTTGGCGGCATGATCTTTGGTGGCATCAATCTCATTTCCGCCTCGACCCCGTAAATGGATCCGCAACTTTAAAGGTGCGTTCGCGAACTCAAAACATTTCGTCTCGATGAAGAACTCCAAGCAATCAGATGGGATGCCGTCCAGCATTGATCCCACGGTGCTGGGGCCCACGGCCTAGGCAATCTGCGGAGCCGCATAGCAGTGGTATCCGACTTGCGACAGCATTCCCGATGAGAAGATGGCCGCGCCCGCTTGACCGGAGAGGCGGAACAAGCTGCAGGTTACTGAATCTCGCCGTAAGTCTCGCAAGCTAGCTCGGCGTGGCTTTACTGCACGGCAACTGTGCTTGTCTCCAAATTCCAACCACGCAGGCCGATCGCAGGTTTTATGGCTCCTCCAGGGAACTCGATGGAAACGTTGCGCTCTTCGCCCGGCAACAGCGAAACGTAATTCTCGCTGTAGTAGGCGGGAAGAATGCGGTCACCGGTGGAGGCGTCCTTGAGCGTGAGCTTGACGAGCAGAGCGGGTGCAGGTCCGGAGTTCTTAATACGCACCAGAGCTTTGCGCTCGCCATCTGCGGCGCTCACGGTGGCAGTGGTGGAAAGTGTGGCTTCGGGGAGATTGCCGAGTTCGCGGAGAGCGGTTTCGTCCCTCGACCACCAGTAGAAGTTATCGCTGATGGGCGCGCCGTCGGCGGAGCTTACCTGCAGCTGGACGAAGACAGTGTGGCCGGCGGCAAGCTTTTCGAGATCGGGCTTGCTTACGGGCGTTCGCGCATCGGCGGCGGCCTGTACGGAAGTGGTTTCATCGCTCAAAGTTTTGCCGTCGACGCCCACGACATGCACGCGCACCTTGAATGGCCGTGCTTCATGCAGGTTGATGAGATCGACGGAGCTGTCGACCAGATTGAGCTGTGCGTGGATCGGCTCACAGGCCTTCTGTGAACCAAAAAAACTCGATTGTGTGTCGTAGTCCGAGCCGAGAAAGTTCCATTCAGTGCTGGGCCACGCTGGCTGTGTCATCCAGATGAGGCGCGCCGAGTTCGGCTGCCAAAGATGCGCCGCAAAGCCCTCGAAGATGGCGCGATGCGCGGCGTAGTCAATCATCTGCGCCTTGCGCTCAAAATCTTCTAGGCTCGTCGGCGCGCCAAAATCCTTCTCCATGGTCTGCATGAAAGGCTTCACGGCTCCGTTCCCCAACTGGTGCCAATCGTGATACGCCCACGTATCGCTGATGGGCCAGCGATCAGGCTCGGGGATGAATGCCTTGAGGCCCTCAAGCGTGGGAACGCTCGGAATTCCAAGCTCCACGCTGAAGCCGCGATTGATGTTGTAGTAGGTATCGAGCGTCTGCAACTGGTACGGGCCGGAATTGCGCAGGTTCACCCGGTTGGAGCTGCCGGTGTAGTAACGCGTGTGGTCCAGCGTGCGCACCAGTTTGGCCAGGCCCTCGTTGATGATTGGCTGCGGCACTCCCTCATTGCGTCCGCACCACAGAACAATCGACGCGTGATGGCGGAAGTGCAGAATGCTGTCGCGCGCATTGTTGAGAAACAGCTCCGGGTCCTGTGCTTCGATGTTGTAATTTTGCGTGGACTCCCAGAAATCGTTCCACACCATCAGGCCGTATTTATCGGCCAGTGCATAGAAGTTCTCTTCCGTATTCTGTCCCATCCAGTCGCGGATGATGTTCACATGCGCGTCGCGATGCAGCCTGAAATACGGCTCCAGGTGCTCGATGCTGACGCGCTTGCGGCTGTCGTCCATGCCCCAGTTGCCGCCGCGCGCCGCAATGCGCACTCCGTTTACTTTAATCACAAGGTCCGTACTGGGCCAGTCGCCATCGACAGGGCGAATCGACGGCGTTTTCTCAGCACCCGGCGCGAGCGAATGTACCCAGGCCTGCCGCATCCATTCCGGCGAGGGCTGCCCCGGCTTCAGCAGATTCGGCGTCTTGTCCTCGATGCTGCGAATGCCCTGGTTCGACTCGTTGATGAGAGGAGCAGCCTCATCGTGTGTGCGGCTCGGCAGCACTTCCACGCGGCGCAAGTGGCCAGTCGCGTCCATCAGCGAGAGCTCGTAGCTCACTTCCCTCATGCCAAAATCGATCTGTTGCTCCGACGAAACCTTTCCATCGGCCGTGAAGCGCACCGTGAGCGCATGAAGCGCGGGCTCGCCGTAGCCGTTGGGCCACCACAGGCGCGGATGCTGCACCTTGAGCTGCGGAAACTCCTCTGGCTTGAGGCGCACCACGGTCTCGCCGGGACTTATGTGCAGGTGCTTTGTCACCGTCACATTGTCAAAGCTCGCGGTTAGCTCGCCCTCCACGCCGGAGTTCGCTGTATCGACCAGTGGCACTTCGATTTCAACGTCGGCTTCGCTTCGATCCGCCTTCGGCAGTGTCGTAATCACGTTCAGGTCGCCGACTTCGACAGCTCCGGATCTGGTCAAGGTAACATCCTGCCAGATGCCGGTGTTGCGGTCGCGTATGCTCGGAATCCAGTCCCATCCCTCTGCCGCGCCAAAGGTGGGTCCGTCCAGCATCTCCATGCCGCCATTCTCACCGGGGCCTGCTTTGATGGACTCCTCCTGCGCCAATCCCGGATGCGGTGGCGGACTTACGCGAATGGCGAGCGCATTGGCTCCATTCGCGGCCAGCAAGGATGTCACATCAAACTTGCCGCGCAGAAAAGCTCCGGTAAAGCCGCCCAGGTTGCTCCCGTTGAGCCAAACCTCCGAGGCATAGTTGACTCCCTCAAAGGTCAGCGTGATGTGATCTCCCTGCGAGACTGCAGGTGACTTGAACTCGACGCGATACCAGTAGTCCTGGTGGGCCAGCGACTCGGGAATGGCAAGGTTGTTGAGGCCGTAGTCGGGGTCCGGATAGATACCGCGATCAATCATCGTGGTCAGCACGGTGCCAGGCACGGTAGCAGCGAGCCAACTGTCCGCACCAAATCCCACGCGCGAAATCTCTTCACCCGCAGCCTTCACGTCTGGAGCGGCGGCAAGCTTCCATCCGCCGCGCAGTGTCCACGGATTGCCGCCGGCAAGTTCAGTGTGCAGGTCAGCGGCACTCAGAGGCTTGGCAACCGACTTCTGAATTTCCCCCTTGCCATTCGGCAGCGTCATGGGATCCTGCGGCTGGTTCTGGCCGAGCATTCCGCGCGTGGAGACGGACCAGTGAAGGGAAGTCTCCGTGTATTGCGGGAGCCCGAAGTCCGGGGGATTTGCTGCAAAATTGTCAACCTGCGCGGCAGTGAGGGGCTGGGAGTAGAGCTTGAGGAAGGCGATCTTTCCGCCGAAGTGCAGGCTGGAGACACCTGATGTCTGCGAAGGAGCTATTACCAGATGCGCGGCGACGGCGTCCTGCAAAAGAGAAGACGCTGCGACCGCTTTGCCATCGGCGTAGAGTGTAACTCTGTCTCCTTCGCTGACGGCGGCGGCAAAATGCCACTCGGCACTGGAGAGCGGCTTGTCAGATGTGATGAATTTGCCTGATCCAGTGCCTAGCCAGAGGGCAAGATGATTGCCCTTAAGGCCGATGAAGCGGGCATCTTTGGCTGCTGGGTCGCCAAAGCCGGCAAGAAGCACAGTTCCATCAGTGCTGAGAGTGTCTGTAGAGCGAAACCAGAAGGAGATTGTCCATTGCGCATGGGCGGCAAGCAACTCCGCAGGGATTGGACCTGCTGATGGCGGGCCGCCATAGGCTCCGGGCATAGGTTCAGAGAGGCCGGGACCGTCGGGAAGAACAATGACGTTCCAGGGTCCGTAGACTTCGGTTGGCGTCTGCTGGGCGCGTGCATAAGGCACAAGCACAAGGCATGCAACGGTAGCAAAGCAGACGACTGAGCCAATGCGTGAAAAGCGGGGCGCAAAGAGGGACAGGTTCATGACGCTCACCATCCTAAATGGATTGCTGACTTAATCGCGCGGCTCGTCAATGAGGAGTTGATAGCTGACGAAAGCTACCTTGGTGCTGTCGGGCGACCATGAGGGAACATTCATAGTGCCTTGCCCTCCGAAAAGGTGAGCCAACACCTTAACCTTCTTGTCGGCCAGTGTGATTACATTCAGCGTTACGTCCTTGTTGGGCGGATGACCGGTAACGCCCTTTTCAAAACTGACGTAGACCATGGATTTGCCGTCGGGCGATATGTGCGGAAACCAGTCATTGGTTTCGCTCATAATGACCTGTTCCTGGCTGCCGCCGTCGGGATGCATGCGCCAGATCTGCATGTGTCCGGTGCGCTCAGAGTTGAAGTATATCCACGCACCATCGGGCGAGTACTCGGGGCCATCGTCCAGTCCCGGAGCGGTGGTCAGGCGCTTCTCTTCGCCTCCAGCAACCGGAATGGTGTAAATGTCAAAGTTATCGCCGCGCTGGCCGGTGAAGGCGAGCGTTAAGCCATCCGGCGACCAGCCATGCCAGTAGGACGGCGCATTCGGAGTGATCTGCTTCGGCGTGCCGCCGGTAATTGGCAGCGTATAGACCTGAGACCTCTTCAACTGAGTTGAATCACTGAAGGCGATCATAGTGCCATCCGGCGAGATACCGTGATCGTTATTGCACTGTACCTGCGCGCCGGTGGAAATATGCTCGGGCGTATCTCCGCCGACGGCAAGTTTGTAGATGCCGCCGTTTTGATTGAACAGGAAGAACGATCCATCGTGCGACCAGTTGGGCGCCTCAAAGTGCGCCTGCGCCACGTAAGCCACGCGGCGATCGGTGGAGGCAATCGGAACCGTTTCAAGCGTGCTCCAGAGAATGGGTTTCATATCACCGGCAGCATGCAGGGCTTCGATTTTGACGCGCAAGAAGCGAGCTGTCTCTGTCGCGTTCTTATCATGCGCACACACGCCGATGCCTACATAGAATTCGCCGTTCATGGGCAGCTTGATGGATGCGCCGGAGGGATGCAGCTTGCCGTCCTTCCCCGCGACAAAGGCATAAAAGAAGTCGCCGCGCTTTTCCAGACGCACCCGCTCCGGAGCCACAAGGTTCGATTGCACCTCATGATCATCGTCGCCGGGCGCCAGCCGAAACTGCAGCGAGGTTAGTCCGTCGCCATGCCTGGCCACGTCCACGGCAGGCGAGTTGCCATCGAGGCTCTGCCGGATCATCAACACAGCCTTGCGGTGATTGTTGCCTTGAGTGCCCTCAAATGCGATGTCTGCCGAGATCGCCACATCGCCTGAGGCTTTTTTCCAGACAAAATGAAAATCATCCGTGCCAAACCACATATTTTCGCCGCTGCCTGTCACGGTGTACGTTCCTGCCCCGGCATCATAGCGGGCTGCGCCGGCGTGGAGCACAGTCCCCACATCGCCGTGGCTCTCAAAGACTCCCAACGGCTCGATATGTGTCTGGCCTTGAGCTTCGGCGGCCCGGGCATGAAGCGCGAAAAATAGTGCCAGCGCGGCAATTGTCATCAGGGCTGGGGAAACGCGGCTGGTTCGCATATTCATGACATGTCTCCGGAGTGTCCTGCGCACGACGAATCCTTTCTTGTCGCGCGGCAACGTGTCTGGTATGGTTCGGTGGAAACGTTATCACCCAGTTCAAGCTGTGGTCAAAATTCTGACCGGTCACGGACTACAACAAGGACATGCTGTCTCTCGCCACCCCAGCAAATTGCAGCGCTCTCTTCGGGAGTGTATAGTGCACATTCTTCATGACTTGTCCGCAAGCGCAGCCCATTTGAGCAGAGAATTGCATACGGCCTTCCCCGGCGGGGATTATCATGTTGATCGAGGTTGGCGGCTGTGTATTTTTGTCGTGAAGCCTGAACGTATTCTCATGGAGATCAGACGTTAAGGAGATGCGATGAAGCAACATCCGCTTTGCACTGATTGCGAGACTGCCCTGGATGTGATGAAGATGCCCGTACCGCTGGCTTTGAAGCAGGAGTGGGCGGCCGTCCAGACACGCCGTAATTTTCTGGGCCGGGCAGGAAAAGCGCTAGGTTGGGCCGCGCTTGCCAGTCTTGCAGGCGAAGGCATTCTGAGCCGTGTTGCTCATGCTGGCGGGGCTTCGAATGCGCACATTTCCCGGGCGGAACAACTTGGCCTGCCGCACTTTGCTCCGAAAGCTAAGCGCGCCATTTACCTCTTCATGTCCGGTGGCCCATCGCAAATCGACTTGCTCGACTATAAGCCGGCTCTGGCCGCTCGATTTAACCAGGATTTGCCGGAATCGATACGCGGAGGGCAACGGTTGACGGGCATGACAAGCGCCCAGGCGCATTTTCCCATTGCTCCGTCGCACTGGGGGTTCAAGCGCTATGGACAGTCGGGCGCGCATGTAAGCGATTTGCTGCCGTACACGGCGCAGATGGTGGATGACCTGACGATCATTAAATCCACCAATACGGACGCCATCAACCATGAGCCCGCGATCATGCTGATGAATACGGGCAACATGAATGCAGGCAAACCGTGCCTGGGCTCATGGCTCGCATATGGGCTGGGCAGCATGAATGACAATCTGCCGACCTTTGTTGTGCTGCAAACGAAGCTGAACGATAAGGAGAATAATCAGCCGGTTTCGTCGCGTCTGTGGAGCAGCGGTTTTCTTTCGTCCGAATTTGCGGGCGTGGGTCTACGGTCAGGCGGCGACCCGGTGCTGTACCTGTCGGATCCTGACGGCGTGGACCGGGAGGTGAGACGCAAGATGCTGGACGCGGTGGAGGAATTGAACCGGCAGACGCTGGCCGAACTGGGCGATCCGGAGACGAATGCGCGCATTTCGCAGTACGAAATGGCCTACCGCATGCAGACCTCCGTGCCCGATCTGGTGGACCTGCGCAAGGAGCCGCAGTCAACGTGGGATCTCTACGGGGAACAGGCGAAGCAGCCAGGAACCTTTGCCTACAATTGTCTGCTGGCACGGCGCATGGCTGAGCGCGGGGTGCGGTTTACGCAGATTTACAAGCGCGGCTGGGATACCCATGGGGATGTGACGGGGCTTTTGCCGCAGCTTTGCAGCGAGGTAGACCGCGGCTGTTATGCCCTGGTGACGGACCTGAAGCGGCGCGGATTGCTGGATGACACGCTTGTGATCTGGGGCGGCGAATTTGGCCGTACGGTTTACAGCCAGGGCGGGCTTTCCAAGGAAAATTACGGACGCGACCATCATCCGCGTTGCTTTACAACGTGGATGGCTGGTGGTGGCGTGCGCTCCGGCATTACCTTTGGCGAGACGGATGACTTTAGCTACAACGTGGTGAAGGACCCGGTGCCTGTGCGGGATTTCAACGCCACGATCCTGCATTGCCTGGGCATTGATCACAATCGGTTCACGTATGAGTTTCAGGGACTGGACCAAAAGCTGACGGGAACTACGCCAGCCAGTGTGGTGCAGGGATTACTTGCTTAGCATTTTTTGGGTTGGTGTCTTGGAGATCAGATTGCCAAAGCGGTTGAAAGGTCGCAAACGCCTGTTGTATGCAGCGGCGGCAGTGGCGTTGCTGCTGGCGACTGCCGACGGCTGCCGTAACACGCAAACGAGTGTCGCCCGCACTGGCGCAGGCCAGCATCTCGATTTTAACGAGGATGTGCAGCCCGTGCTGGCGAGCCGTTGCTTCAGCTGCCACGGGCCTGATCCGCAGATGCGAAAGGCCGGGCTGCGGCTGGATCTGGCCGAGTATGGCATGAAGAAGCGCGACGGGCATCCGGACGCTATCGTTCCGTATCATCCGGAGAAAAGCGAGATCATCAAGCGCATCGAATCCCATGACACGCACTATTTGATGCCGCAGAATCCGCAAGGCCAGGCCAGCCCGATGAAGCCGGAAGAGATTGCTGTTCTGAAGGAGTGGATTCAGGAAGGAGCGATTTACCGGCCGCACTGGGCTTTTGAAAAGCCGGTGCGTCCTGCGGTGCCGCAACCTTCGGATAATGCTCATTGGATCAAGAACCCGATTGACGCTTTTCTGCTGGCGAAGATTCAGAAGGAACAGCTCCACCCTTCTCCTGAAGCCAATAAAGAGACGTTGATCCGCCGGGTGACGCTGGATCTGACGGGACTTTTACCCACGCCGGATGAGGTGAAGGCGTTCAACGCCGACAAATCGCCGGATGCTTATGAGCATCTGGTCGACCGGCTGCTTGCGAGCCCGGCCTTTGGGGAGCAGCGGGCACATTACTGGTTGGATTACGCACGCTATACAGACACGTATGGCTTGCATTATGACAACAGCCGCCATATCTGGCCGTGGCGGGACTACGTGATTCGTTCGTTCAACAGCAACAAGCCGTTTGACCGCTTTGCAATGGAACAGATCGCCGGCGACATGATGAAGGCGGACAATATGGATCCGCTGATCGGTGGCGGCTATGTGCGGTTGGGGCTGAGCAGCAACGAAGGAGGCACGATTCCGCAGGAGTTGAAGGTGAACATTGCGCGCGACAGGGCAGAGTCTTTTGGCGCAATGTTCCTGGGCCTCACGGTGGGCTGCGCCGTTTGCCACGATCACAAGTACGACCCGACAACGCAGAAGGACTTCTATGCGCTGAGTGCCTTCTTCAACAATATTGACGAGGTGCCGTACAACAAGGACCGGCCGGTGTGGACGCCGGTGGCGAGGGTGCCTTTGCCGGCCAATGAGGCGGCGTTCAACAAGATCATTGCGAAGCAGACGGCACTGAACGCGCAGTTGGAAGAGATGCGCAATCACGAGCGCGAGCTGGTGAAGCAGTGGATTGCCCAGGGGCAGAAGAAGCCGCATCCTGTGTTGAACGACAAGCTGGCCTTGCGGCTGCGGCTGGATGAGGGCGGCGGCGAGGTGTTGAAGAACAGCGTGCCCCATGCGCAGATGGCGAGCTTTCCGATCGGCAAGATTAAGCCGCAGTGGGGCGAGACCACGTTGCTGTGGCCGGATTTCCGCCTTGATACGGGGACGCGTATCGACCTGGGGCAAACGGGTGATTATGAGTGGAACCAGCCGTTCTCGTTTGGGAGCTGGATCATGCTGGGGGTTGGCCCCGGATACACACTGGACAATGCCAATGGGGCGCTGGTGTCGAAGATGGACACCACGCAGCACAACCGCGGGTGGGATCTCGCAATCAAGAACGGCATCCTGACGGTTCATATCATCAATCAGTCGCCGAAGGAGTTTCCTGAGCCGAAGAAGGATGCGAAAGAGGAAGCAAAAAACAAGAACACTCTTCCGAATGCGGAGACCTTCCGCTATCCTTCACCGGTTGATTTGACGAAGAAGGACCTGGCCGCATACAAGCCGCCTGTAGATCCAAAAGAAGCGGCCAAAAACAAGGCGGAGGAAGCAAAGAAGAAAGCAGAAGACGAGAGAAAGAAGAACGATCCGAAGGAAATTGCCAGGCGTGCCGGAGAAAAGAAAAAAGCAGAGGAGGAAAAGAAGAAAGAGCCTCCAATGACGGGCATCGCAGTGGCCACAGTAGAACAGCTTCCACCGGACGGCGACTGGCGGCATATTTCCTTCACGTATGACGGCTCGGGCAAGGCCGCGGGCGTGAAGATGTATATCGATGGCAAGCCGGTAGAAACGCGCATCGTCGCGGACACGCTGGGGCAGGGAAGCATTCGCACCACGGCGCCAATGCAACTTGGCTGGCGCTACCCGGAGTCGGCTGCGCTGCATGATACGCGTTACCAGGATTTGCGGCTCTATAGCCGCGTTCTTTCAAGTGACGAAGCAACGCGGTTGCCGAAGGAAGACGTGGTTGCGGAGATTCTCTCGCGGCCCGAAAAGGAGTGGAACCGCGATCAATGGCATACGGTCAGCGAATACTACCTGAACAGCGTTGACCCTTCGTATCGCGCGATGCAATCGCAGGCCGCGGAGCTGGAGAAGAATCTCGTGAAGCTCTCCGCTGGAGGACCGTTAACGCAGGTAGCGTGGGAAAAACCCACGGTGGCGTATGCCGATGTGTTGAAGCGGGGCGTGTACACGGACCGCACTGAGCGCGTGGAAGCAGACACGCCGCATTATCTTCCGTCGTTGCCCGCAGGCGAGTTGCGCAATCGCATGGCGTTGGCGCAATGGGTGGTGAGTCCGGAGAATCCGCTTACAGCGCGGGTTACGGTGAACCGCATGTGGTACGAGATCTTCGGCACGGGGATTGTTGAGACGACTGAAGATTTCGGCATCATGGGCCAGCGGCCTACGCATCCGCAACTGCTGGACTGGCTCGCCGTCGAGTTTCGTGAGAGCGGCTGGAACATGAAGCACATGTACAAGCTGATGGTAATGTCAGCGGCTTACCGGCAGAGCGCAAAGTCGACGCCCGAGCAACTGAACAAGGATCCGAAGAATCTGCTGCTTTCGCATGGGCCACGCTTCCGCATGGATGCCGAGATGTTGAGAGACATTGCGCTTGAGTCGGGCGGGCTGCTGGCGCGCAAGATCGGCGGCCCCAGCGTGAAGCCGTACCAACCCGCGAACATATGGGAGCAGGTGAGCTATTCGGGGAGCGACACGCTGCACTATGTGCAGGATCATGGAGAAGCGCTCTACCGGCGCAGTATGTATACCTTCTGGAAGCGGATGGCGCCGATGCCAGACATGGACGTCTTTGACGCACCGATGCGCGACATGGTTTGCACACGAAGGCAGCGGACGAATACACCGCTGCAGGCGCTGGTGACCATGAACGACACGCAATGGGTGGAGGCTGCACGTAACCTGGCACAGAGGGTAATTCTGACCGGAGGAAAAGCTCCCGAGGATCGCATTGACATGCTTTCTGAAGTGCTGCTTTCGCGCGAGCCGAGCACGCAGATGACCTCCGTGCTGATGGGCTCCTACGAGCAGATGAAGAAGCACTATGACGCTGACCCGAAGGCCGCTCATGCGCTGCTGGCGGTCGGAGAGTCAAAGGCGAATTCGTCGATTCCCGCATCGGAGCTGGCTGCGTGGACGATGGTTGCCAGTGAAATTCTCAACCTCGACGAAACGATTACAAAGTAGAGGGGAACGTACATTGACCGGCAGTCTGCCCCACGGCGCGGGAAAGGAACTTCTCCCGTGACAGTCTCTCCAGTGAAAGTTCAAAAGGATCGAGTCAAGCCATCCCCCTTCGCGCGCTACAAGCCTTTACTGGCACAGCTGCGCACACCTACCGCGCTCGCGGCGATCGGTGTCAGTGTATTGCTGCTGCTATTGCCAGTGTTGTTTCATTTTGACGGAAAACAGCACGCCAACTGGCAACAGTTCCTCGGGCGCTTCCATCCGCTAGCGGTGCATTTGCCCATTGGCTTCCTCGTATTACTGCCACTGCTCGAAATTGCCGGGCGCAGACGGCCAGCGCTGCGCGAAGCTGCCGGGTTTGTCCTCACACTCGCCTTTCTCAGTTCTGTGGGCGCCCTCACGCTCGGCTACCTGCTGGCATACGGCAGCGGCGCGCAAGGTGCAACGGTTGTCCATCATATGTGGGCCGGCATCGCGCTTACGATAGGCGTGCTGCTTTGCCTGATGGCGCGGCGCGAGTGGGTTGCCGCGGATGTTTCGCGGATCTATCCCCTGCTGCTAACGGTCGTGCTGCTTCTGCTCATCTACACCGCGCACCAGGGAGGCTCGTTGACCTACGGCGGCAACTACCTTACGCAGTATCTTCCTGCGCCGCTGCAACGTTTTGCGATGTCGGGCCAGACGAAGGAGAATGATGGCTCTTTTTATGCAAAGCACATTCACCCTATCTTTGACGCGAACTGTTTGAGCTGTCACGGGCAGAGTAAAGTGCAGGGTGGGTTGCGGCTCGATTCCTACGCCGAGCTGATGAAGGGCGGCAAAGACGGTGCGGTTATCCTTGCGGGTAAGCCCACGGAGAGCTTGTTGCTGCAACGTATTACATTGCCGGCGGACAACAAGTTGTTCATGCCCGCTGAGGGGCACCCGCCGCTGAGTGCCGAGGAGATTGGGTGGATTCGGACGTGGATTGCGCAGGGCGCTTCGCCTGCTGCGGCTTCGATGCCGGGAATTACATTCGCGGAAACGCCGAAAGACCCGCCCATCACACCTGTTGGTGACTACAGCAGCCTGATGGCAGAGATCCACCAGATGCAAAGTGCGCAGGGCGCAAAGCTGATGACTGTTTCGTCCAAGCCCTCCGACGGACTGGTGCTTCACACAATCGATGTGGCATCCAGCTTTGACGAAGCACAACTGAAGCAATTCGAGAAGTTTGCTCCATATATTGTCGAGGTTGAGTTGGGACACACTGCGGTTAGCGATGCCTGCTTTGACACGCTCGCGAAGTTCCAGAACCTCCGCGCTATTCATCTGGAAGCAACAGCAGTCACAGGTGCCGGAATCTCGAAGCTGGCGGCGTTGCCGCATCTGGTCTACCTCAACCTGAGCAACACGAAGCTCACGAAGGAAGCTGCTGCACAGCTTGCCACGATGAAGAACCTCCAGCACGTCTACCTTTTCGACACTCCCGCACGGCCGCCCGCTCCTGTGCCGGTGATTGCCGAGCCAAGGCTTGCAACCGGCGATAAGAAAGAATGAGGCAACTTATGCCCCGCAAAGGTTCCATACGGCCCACCGCCTCGCTCGCCATTCCGTCAGGCCTTAACCGCCGCGGCTTTCTCACGGCTGCAGGCGCCGCAGCCCTTACGACACTCGTCGAGCCTGCCACATCTACCGCTCAGGTTCCCTGCCAGGCGCAGCCGCGGGAGCTCCTGACCGGCAATGGAGAATGGACCTACCGGGTGGTTTCCGAATGGGGCCATCTGCCCGCCGGAACTGAATTTGGAGGCACGCATGGAGGCATTGCCACGGACAACGCGGGCCGCGTTTACATCAGCACGCAGAGCGCGACAGGCGTGCTTGTATACAGTCCCGAAGGTACGTTGTTGAAGACAATTCTCAGCCAGTATCCTGAGGTGCATTCGATAGTTCACGCGGACGAGAACGGCGAAGAAGTTTTTTATGCGACAGTGCAGAAGGGCACGCCGCAGGAGAACTGGTTATTTATCAAGTTCCGGCCTGACGGCAGTGTGACTCAGAAAATTACCGCACCTCCTGAAGCTGGTTTCAAAACTCCCGACGCCTGGCGACTGACCGCAGCGGTTCCCGCACCGGATGGCTCCATCTTTATTGCCAACGGTTATGGCGACTCGCGGCTTTTTCACTTCGATAAGAAGGGAAATTATCTCGCCGCCTACTCTGGCAAAGGTGCGGCAGACGGCCTGATGGACTGCAGTCATGGCATGGCCATCGATGTGCGTTACGACCAGCCGCTGCTCTTAATCTGCGACCGCGAAAACCGCCGTCTCTGCCACTTTGACTTCGATGGAAAGTTTGTCCGGACAGTAACTCAGCATTTGCGCCGTCCCTGCCAGATCAGTTTCTATGGGGATTACGCAATAGTTTCGGAACTGGAGGGCCGCGTGACCATTCTTGACAAGGACAACGTTGCGACTGCCTTCCTCGGCGATAATCGCGACAAAAAACAGTGGGCCAATTACACCGTCGATCCCGGCAAGGTAGCGCCCGCAATCTTCAGCGCCGCCCATGGCTGCTTCATCGACAAGAACACCAATATTTACGTTTCCGATTGGAACAGCACCGGTCGTATCACCAAGCTGGCAAGAATCAGTTCATAACTGCCCAGCGAACATTGGATTTTATTATGGGAGAAAATTCAAAATGAGAAGTGAGCAGCGGAGGCGAATTGCCTCGGAGACAGTTCTTTCAAACTTAGCGATGACCCTGAACTCATAAGTTTGGCCGGGAATGATTTAAGGTTGCTTGACACAATAGAAGTGCGGTCTATCCGCAAGGTGAAAATTATGACGTGGTCCAGACGGGAATTCGTAAAGGTTTGTGCCGGCGCCGCATCCAGCGTGGCTATTGCCGATTCAACGCGTGCTTTTGCGCAGTTACAGGGAGATAAGATCGAAACGGCGAACACCCACCAGGTACATGCGATTCAGGACACGGAGACACCGCAGCAGAAAGACTCCCGGATGCGATGGTTCCGCGAGGCGCGGTTCGGTATGTTTATCCATTGGGGGCTTTATGCAATCCCCGCAGGACGTTGGGATGGAAAGGATATTCCTGGCATAGGCGAATGGATTATGAATAATGCTTCGATTCCGGTCGCTCCGTACAAATCACTAGCGGCGCAGTTCAATCCGACCAAATTTGATGCTGCTGGGATTGTTGGACTGGCAAAGGCAGCTGGAATGAAGTACATCGTGATTACGGCCAAACATCATGATGGCTTTGCAATGTTTGATTCCAAGGCGGACCCATTCAATATCATCCAGGCAGCGCCATTCAAACGCGATCCGCTGAAAGAGCTCGCTGCGGAGTGTCGGAGACAGGGCATCAAGCTAGGCTTTTATTATTCGCAGGATCAGGACTGGACCGCTCCGGGAGGAGCCGCCTACAAAACAGGCGATCATCAGCCGCCGGCTTATCACTGGGACTCGGCTCAGGATGGGAGTTTCTCAAAGTATCTGCGAAGCAAGGCTATTCCTCAACTGCGCGAATTGCTTTCAGATTATGGAGATTTTCCAGCCATCGTTTGGTTTGATACACCCACCAAAGACATGACGCCGGAGTTGGCGGGAGAAATTGTAAAGGTCCTCAATGAACATCCAAGGCTGATCTGGAATAACCGGCTAGGTGGCGGCTATCAAGGAGACACCGAGACACCTGAGCAATATGTCCCTGCACAGGGCTTTCCCGGACGCGATTGGGAATCCTGCATGACGATCAACGATACGTGGGGATATAAACAAGGTGATACAAACTTCAAGAGTACAGAGGATTTGCTGCGGAATCTGATCGATATTGCCAGCAAAGGCGGAAATTATCTGTTGAATATCGGACCAATGGCGACAGGTGAAGTTCCTTCGCCCGAGGTGGAACGTTTGCGGAAAATAGGCCAATGGCTGAATGTCAATGGCGAGGCTGTCTACGGAACAAAAGCGACACTCTTTGGCGCGGAAGCAGGAAGTCTCTCTGCGACACAAAAAGGCGAAGACGGAAAGCCGAAGTTTATTCCAAGCTGGAAATGGCGCTCCACGACGGCGGAGAAGAAGGTATACATCCATTTATTGGAATGGCCAGGTTCCGTCTTCCACCTTGATTCAACCCCTCGTACGGTGGCTGGAGTATATCTGCTTGCGGACAAATCGAAGAAGCAGCTCAGAATCACGAAGAATGCTCACGGAATTGATATATCGTTACCCGAGCAGGCGCCAGATCCAATCGCATCCGTGCTTGTACTTGAGACCACTTAGCTAGTTGCAAGACGTGAAATGCGCTGTTCTCTGAGATGCAAATACAGTGCTCAGCTTTTTTACTGATGAACGAATTGCTTGGCGAGAATCCGGATGCAGAGCCGGTAAAAGGGATCACACTGGCTGGCTTCAGACACGGACGACCGTTTTGAAGAACCAGGCCACATTATCGATAGGCTTGGCCTGCAGGAGGAAGAGGAAGAGTAAAATCGATAGTTTTTAGCTTCGAGCTCAATCAAAAGCTGGAGACATCAATCCGTCCAATCAAATAAACTCCGAGCTGATGCCAAAGCAATTTCATACGCTTTTCTCCCGTAACCAGGCGCATATGGGCTGGATTTACAGATATACGTTGCTAAGGTTTCTAACCTTGTTGGTAATCGCAGCAGTAAGTGTGATCCTCACGCACGCGCAGACCAGCGATGCGGGCCGGAAGATCGATGTTGGCATCATCGTCACGCCCACTCAGGATGAAGCCCGCACCATTCTCAAGCAGCTGAATAGTGGTGCCGATTTCTCAGTATTGGCTAAAGAAAAGTCAATCGACGCCACAGCCTCCGATGGCGGCTACATGGGAAATCTGGACCCCACCCAGCTCCGCATCGAAGTGCGCGACGCACTGCACGGCCACAAAGCCGGCGAACTTACGGATATAGTCCATCTGCCTTCCGGCTATGCCATTCTCAAGGTGTTGCCTGCCGCGCCGCCCACCAGCGATCTGAATCCCAAGCGGATCTCGTCCCTGCTGGCAAGCGGAGCCATTCGCTACGGAACTATGGTGGCGGGCCTCAGTGAAGCCAACGCGGTACTTGCGCAATACCCAAAGCCGGATGGCTGGGATCGCAATCTCCAGCAGGTCTGCGAAATTCGAAAAAATTCGTTGGCGAACGCGAAAGACGCCATGCAGGAGGCCATGGCTCCGAACAGCGCCACCGGAGCCCGTCTCTCACCCATTGAGCAGATTCAGGGGCACAGCCTGCTCGGGGAGCTCTATGACTACAGCGGCGAGATGGAAAAGGCGGTAAGGGAATGGAAGGCCGCGTATGATTTGGCAAAGACAGTAGAACCTGGATTTCTTCCTGATATTGAAGAAGCTCTCGGCGCCTCTTATCTACATATGTCAGAGATGGAAAACAATGTCTATCGCGGCTCTCGCGATCTGGATATCTTTCCCCCCCTCGACCCCAAGGCAAGCTATGAAAAAAAGGACGAATCGAAACTCGCAATTGAATACTTTCAGAAGTATCTGGAGTTGCGTCCAGGTGATCTCGAAGTCCTTTGGCTGATGAATCTCGCCTATATGACGCTCGGCGAATATCCAGATGGCGTGCCTGTTGCATACCGGATTCCCGCGGCGGACTTTAAGTCCAGGCAGAACATCGGCCGCTTCAAAGACGTAGCGGCAGCAGTAGGTTTAAATGTGCTGCGCGACGCCGGAGGTCTGATCGTCGATGACTTTGATAATGATGGCCTCCTCGATGTCGTAGTGTCCAGTCAGAATGTGTGCGATCCAATTCACTTCTTTCACAACAACGGTGACGGCACATTCAGTGATAGAACAGCACAGGCGGGCCTCGAAAATCAGCTCGGCGCGCTGAACATCATTCAGGCCGACTACAACAATGACGGCTGCATGGACATCCTCATGCTGCGCGGCGGTTGGGAGTTTCCCCAGCGCAAATCCTTGCTTCGCAACAACTGTGACGGCACATTCACGGACGTGACGGAGGCCAGCGGGCTCATGGCATCGGTAACTGCCACTCAGGCAGCAGCATGGGCAGACATAGACAACGACGGATATCTCGACCTCTTTATCGCCAATGAAAATTCGCCGGCTCAGCTCTTTCACAACAAAGGCGACGGAACATTTGAGGAGATTGGCCACGCCGCGCACATTGATCAGACGGCCTTCAGTAAGGGAGCCGTTTCCGCTGACTATGACGGCGACGGGCTTCCTGACTTCTACGTAACGAATCAGAACGGCGTCAATTTTCTCTATCACAACAATGGCAACCTCACCTTTACTGAGGTCGGCAGGCAGGCAGGAGTCCAAGCGCCTGCGTACAGTTTTGCCGCATGGTTCTTCGATTACGACAATGACGGATGGCCCGACCTATTTGTCAATACGTTCATGACCTCGATGGACGAAACGCTCAAGACATACGTCGGCGGCTCGCATAATCAGGAGACCCTGAAGCTTTACCGCAACAAGCATGATGGAACATTTGAAGATGTAACTGCGCAGGTCGGTCTCGACAAGGTATTCATGGCGATGGGATCAAACTTTGGCGACATCGACAACGATGGCTACCTGGACATATATCTTGGCTCGGGAAATCCCTCCCAGACTGCTCTTCTTCCCCATGTGCTGTTGAGAAACAATGAAGGGAAATCCTTCGACGATATCACGCAATCTTCAGGCACAGGCGAACTGCACAAAGGCCACGGGATCGCCTTTGCGGATTTGAGCCGGCGCGGCGTCGAAGATATAGTTGCTCAAATTGGCGGCGCGATACCCGCCGACAAACATGCAATGCGCGTCTTCGAGAATCCCGGCACCACCAACGATTGGTTGAATGTGCGCCTGGTCGGCGTAAAGAGCAACCGTGAAGCTCTGGGCGCGCAAATCCACGTTACCGTTCAGGATGCAAACCAGCCGCCGCGATCAATGTATAGAACGGTAGGGCAGTCGAGTTCATTCGGTGCCAATCCAATGGAGCAGCATATTGGTCTCGGCCCCAATGCAAGCACCGTGACGCTCGACATCTGGTGGCCTGCATCCAACACGCGGCAGCACTTTACGAATGTCGCAAAGAATCAATTTATCGAAATCAAAGAGTTCGCTCCCAGTTACACGCCCCTTAAGCGTCAGCCTTTCCACCTGCGTGAAAGCGCGCCCGTTGCTGCCTCAACGTCACAAAGCTCTAAATGAGTAACCGCGTTTCGTGATAAGTTTTTTGGGAATGCTTTGCCGAATTTCGAGGAGATTTGAAGTGTGATGCGTAACAAGCTTCTATCCGGCGTATTGATTCTCGCGAGTGCTCACTTATGGGCATTCGCGCAGCATTCTGCGCAGGGCATTCTCCTTGAAGTAAATCCCGCAGAGCATCGAATCGTGGTCTCATGCGATGCAATTCCAGGCTACATGGAAGCGATGACCATGCCATTTACCGTGCATGGTTCGGAAGATCTCAAAACCTTCGCTCCCGGAGCAACCGTCCGCTTCAACATGGTGGCGACGAAAAAAGAGGCCTATGCAGAGCATCTGCAGGTGGTGCACGTTACAAATTTTGAATCCGAGCCCATGGAAGCTGGCCGTCTGACCCTCCTGCACAAAACACTCGATCCAGCCGCGGCGGCAAAAGCCGTAGCTGTCGGCAATCCGGTGCCGGACTTCGCTCTTACCGATCAGACGCAGCAAATAACTCATCTTGCGCAGTTCAAAGGGAAGGTGGTGGCTCTCACCTTTACCTATTCCCGTTGCCCGAACCCCAGCTATTGCTTCCGTCTATCAAATAATCTGTCCCAACTGGAGCGACGTTTTCATGCCCAGGCTGGAAGAAATTTGATCCTCATCACCATCGTGATCGATCCCGATCAGGACCGCGGCAAAGCTCTCGAGCGATATGCGGGAACATGGAAAGCCGATCCCGCCACATGGCACTTTCTCACTGGAACCATCAAGGACGTGCAGAACGTGGCCGAGTTGTTCGGCATGAATTTTTGGAGCGGCGAAGGGTTTCTTACGCACAGCTTTCACACCGTAGTAATTGACCGCGATGGAAAGCTCGCGGCGAACCTGGAGGGAAATCAGTTCTCCGCCGGCCAACTCGGCGACATGGTGGAAATGGTTTTGAATCGCCCGCAGCCAGCAGCGTCGACTGCAGGCATGCCTCAATAATGACGCTCCAATAAGCCTCACCGAATCCAGCCTCGTTCAATCATCCAGAGTGACCCGACACTAACTGCCAGCCAGAGGATGACTCCCTGCAGCATCGGCCGAAATCCGACCGCCTTCAGTGTGCCTCTGGACAGGCTTGTGCCAATCAAAAACAGCGTGACACAAAGCCCCGTAATGCCAAGGTGCTGAAGCATGGCATATTGCAGACGAAAACCGGGAAGGAAAGTATTGAATCCAGCCGCCACCAGGAACAGCGCAATAAACCACGGCCACTGAATCTGCGTTTTACTTCTCTGCGCGTTGCCTCTCTGATGAAGAGACACGCCGATCGACACAGGCACAATCCACAGCGCTCGCACCAGTTTGACAGTAGTGGCAACGCTGAGTGCGACTGTGCCGTACCGCGCAGCCGCGCCAACCACGGAACTCGTGTCATGAATGGCGAGCGCACACCATAGACCGAACTGGGTTTGCGTAAGATGCAACGCAGAGCCAATCGGAGGAAACACCAGCAGGGCAACTGAATTCAACACAAACACAGTCCCCAGTGAAACAGCAATCTCCTCCTCACTCGCGCCGAGTATCGGCGACACCGCCGCAATCGCGCTCCCTCCGCAGATTGCTGTGCCGGTAGAAATCAGGAATGAAACACGCTTCTTAACTGCCAGCAAACGTCCCAGTCCGCTACCCGCAAGCAGAACGAAGCCGATGCTGAGTGCCGTATACATAAAGCCCGCGCGCCCGGCCTCCAGAACCTGGCGCAGATCCATGCCAAAGCCAAGCGCCACCACGGAAAGCTGCAACAGCAGCTTCGATAACTGCCGGGTATCCTGAGGAAACGGATGCGGAAATGCCAGCCCGAAGGCCAGGCCCAGCCCAAGCGCAACAGGCGGCCCAATAACCCCACTGGCCGCGAAGATAATCCCAAGGAAAAGGAGGTTTTTCGCCACACAATTAGCATGGTCCGTTGATACGCTCCTGGTCCAAGCAGAAGTTATGATGAGCTATTTGGATTTCTAATCGTTCTTGCCGGCCGCGCCGCCGCACTCAACAGGTTTCAGGAGAACTCATGGAAAACTTCCGTTTGAAAGTCTTTCGCGTGGTGGCATCACATCTCAACTTCAGCCGCGCCGCGGAAGAGCTCCTGTTGACCCAGCCCGCCGTCACGCAGCAAATCAAAGCGCTTGAAGAGGAGTACGGCGTTCCACTCTTTGATCGCTCCGGCGGAAAAATAACTCTCACGCCCAGCGGAAAAGCATTGCTGCCCTTCGCCAACCGCCTCAAAGAAATCTCCGAGGAAGCCTATGCAGCAGTAGCCCGCGTATCCGGCAAACTGGCCGGTCAACTTACTATCGGCGCATCGCAGACCATTGGGCAATATCTTCTTCCCACTTTCATCGCAGGCTTTCTGCGAGAAAACCCGCGCGTCTCTATCTCTACCATCAGCGGAAACACCGACGAGATACTCCAGGCCCTCGCCGCACATCTCATCGAGATAGCTCTCATTGAAGGCCCCGCGCTGCGCAAAGACGTGCACGTCGAGCCGTTCATGGACGATCACATTGTCCTGGTCGTTCCTGCAAGTCATGAGTGGGCCGAGCAAAATGTCGATCTCCCCGCGCTGATCAAAGCTCCGCTGCTCATGCGTGAATTCGGGTCGGGCTCGCGCCGCGTCGTCGAAAAAGCATTTTCAGCTGTCGGCATCAGCAGTAAGAAACTTAACATCCGCATGGAATTCGATTCCACAGAGAGCCTTCTCAATGCAGTCGAAGCAGGCCTCGGCGTGACCTTCGTTTCCCAATGGGCAGCACGCAACCATCTTGCCCTGGGAGCCCTGAAAGTAGCACGAGTCCCCGGTCTCAAGCTTACCCGCAAATTTTCCATCGTGTATCCAGCCGGTCCCGTTCCCGATGGCAACCCCGGAGCATTCCGCGCCTATCTTGTGGCCCGCAGCATGCCTCAGATGCACGAAGCATCGCAGGTCATTCGCCGTGCGAAGAAATGAACGACCGTCCGTTCGAGCCAGATTTCTCCTTTGGCAAATCGCCATCTCAGTGCATACTGCTAAGAAATAGGAGAACGAGTGAGCTCAATCGACCCCACGTTGTCGAACCCGGACCTCCGCCCCACCGAGCCTGAAGCCCGCACCTGGAGCACATACAACTACATTGCCCTCTGGTTCTCCATGTCCATGGAGATCACTACCTATCAGCTTGCCTCATCGCTCATCGCCAAAGGCATGGACTGGAAGCAGGCCGTCGGCACCGTGCTCCTCGGCAATCTCATCGTTCTCGTTCCCATGCTTCTCAACGCCCATGCCGGCGCAAAATACGGCATTCCATTTCCCGTCTTCATTCGCGCACCCTTCGGCGTTCGCGGTGCAAACATTCCTGCCATCCTCCGCGCCCTCGTTGCCTGCGGATGGTTCGGCATTCAATCCTGGATCGGCGGCACTGCTATTCATTCGATGATCGCCGTCATCTGGCCCGCAGCAGCGACCAACGATGGCATCCGCTGGGCCTGCTTCATCAGCTTCTGGCTGCTCAACATGGTTATCGTCTGGCGCGGCGTTGAATCCATCCGCCACCTTCAGGCCTTCGGTGCGCCCTTCATGTTCGTCATGGCCGCCGCACTGCTCATCTGGGTCCGCATCAAAGCCGGCAGCTTCGGCTCCATGCTCTCCACGCCAAGCCAGTTTCATTCCACGCACGCATTTCTCGCTGTCTTCTTCCCATCGCTCACCGCAATGGTCGGCTACTGGGCCACGCTCGCGCTCAACATCCCTGACTTCACTCGCTACTCGAATTCCCAGAACGCGCAAGCCTGGGGTCAGGCATTCGGACTGCCCGTCGCCATGGCCCTCTACACCTTCGTCAGCATCGCCGTCACCTCGGCCTCAACAGTACTCTTCGGCCATCCCATCTGGAACCCGATTGAGCTCATCGGCGCATTCCATCAGCCTGTCGTGGCCTTCATCGCGCTCATCGCCATTCTCGTCGCCACGCTCAACGTCAACATCGGCGCAAACGTCGTCTCGCCCTCAAACGACTTCTCCAACCTCTACCCACGCCTCATCAGCTTCCGCACCGGCGGTCTCATCACCGGCGTCCTCGGCCTCGCGATGTGTCCGTGGAAGCTCCTCGCCTCACCTGACGCCTACATCTTCGGTTGGCTCATCGGCTACTCCGGCCTTCTCGGCCCCGTCGCCGGCATCATGATCGCCGATTACTTCTTCATCCGCCGCACACAACTCGACATCCACTCGCTCTATCACAGAGAAGGCGCATATCACTACACCAAGGGCTTCAACCCCCGCGCCATCATCGCTCTTGTTCTCGGAGTCCTCGTCGCCCTCATCGGGCTATTAGTCCCCAGCCTGCACCCGCTCTACGACTACGCATGGTTCGTCGGTTTCTTCCTCGCAGGCAGCATCTACATTCTGCTCATGAAGCTCGCCGCCCCAGCAGAAGCCATCTGACGCAATTCCTTTATCAGCCCAAACAAAACAGGCTGCGCTAAGCGCAGCCCGTCAGTCTCTATTTTCTAGTTCCAAGTCCCTGGTTCGCGGAAATCCCAGATCCACCTTGCTAGCACCCGGATCAGGCCAGCGGCTCGTCACCACCTTGCCCCGCGTGTAAAACAGCACGCCTTCCGGCCCATACATGTGCAGATCTCCAAACAGTGACGACTTCCATCCGCCAAAGCTGTAATAAGCCACCGGCACAGGAATCGGCACATTCACTCCCACCATGCCCACTTCGGCGTCAAACTGGAACTGCCGCGCCGCTCCACCATTCTGCGTAAAGATCGCAGTCCCATTTCCATACGGATTCTCATTCACCAGCTTCAGTGCCTCGACATACGTATCCACGCGCACCACGCTCAGCACCGGCCCAAAGATTTCATGGTCATAGCAAGCCGTCCCAGGCTTCACATGATCCACAAGTGACGGCGCAAGAAAGAATCCGTCCCTCGAAGTCGCTCCATCCGTCCGCCCATCCACCACAACAGTCGCGCCATCGCTCGCAGCCTTATCCAGATAAGACGCAACTCGATCACGATGCTCCCGCGTAATCAGCGGTCCCATCTCAATCCCCGGCTCGCTTCCCGGCCCAACCTTGATGCGCGCAATCCGCTCGCGTATTGCTGCAACCAGCGGATCAGCAACATCGCCCACGGCAACCACGACAGAGATCGCCATGCACCGTTCGCCAGCCGCTCCATACGCCGCAGACACAGCCGCATCCGCAGCCATCGCCAGTTCCGCATCCGGCAGTACCACCATGTGGTTCTTCGCGCCGCCCAGCGCCTGTACGCGCTTGCCATTCCGCGTCGCAGTCTCGTAAATCTGCTTCGCCACCGGCGTCGAGCCCACAAAGCTCACGGCCTTCACATCTGGATGTTCCAGCAGCCTGTCCACCGCCACCTTATCGCCCTGCACAAGATTCAGTACGCCATCCGGAACGCCAGCCTCTTTAGCCAGTTCCGCAATCAGCACACTCGCTCCCGGAACTTTCTCGGATGGCTTCAGCACAAACGCATTACCGCACGCAATCGCATTCGAAATCATCCACAGCGGCACCATCGCTGGAAAATTAAATGGCGTAATTCCAGCCACTACTCCCAGCGGCTGCCGAATCTGGTACACATCCACGCCTTTGCTTGCCTGCTCCGTGTAACCACCTTTCAGCAGGTTCGGAATCCCGCACGCAAACTCGACATTCTCCAACCCGCGCGCCACTTCGCCCAGCGCATCCGCAGTCGTCTTGCCGTTCTCGCGCGTCAGAATCTCGGCAATCTTTTCGCGGTTCTTCGCAATCAACTCGCGAAAGCGAAACATCACTTCCGCCCGCCGTGACAGCGGCGTCGCGCGCCATTCCGCAAATGCAGCTTTCGCCGTCGCAACCGCGCGGTCCACTTCCTCCGCTGTCGCAAAGCCGACCTCGGCAATCACCTCGCCCGTCGCAGGATTGTGCACTGCACCAACGCGTCCGGATTCCGTCGCAACATGCTTGCCGCCAATCCAGTGGTTCACTGTGGCTACTACCGCTGTCGTTGTTCCCATAACCTCACCTGCCTTCTGCGCGAGTCTGAATCCAATCCATCGTCTTCGACGCCAACTTATCCAGCGCCTCAACCGCCAACTTCAGATGTTCCTCACGCGTATCTTCAATCTTGTTGTGACTGATCCCGTTCAGCGATTGCACAAACAACATCACAGTCGGAATCCCCGCTCTTGAAACCTCCGCCGCATCATGCAGCGGCCCACTCGGCAGCTTATAGGCGTTGCCCGCAGTCTCGCGAACCGCATCCTCAGCCAGCGCAATCAACTCCGGATGAAACAGCTCCGGCACAATATTCCATATCCGCGACCATTCCACAGTACAGCCTTCTTCAGTAGCAAACTGCCGGCTCTTCGCCTGCGCCTCGGCGTACATGCTCGCCAGCACACCGGCATCCAGGTCACGCTGGTCCAGCGTAGTCTCGCATCGCCCCACGACCGCCGTCACAATCCCCGGAAAAGTCTTCACACTGCCCATCGTGCACACCGCATCGGCATGCCGCATCGCAATCGGCCGAATCTCAAGCGCAAGCTTGGCAGCCGCAGCCAGCGCATCGCGCCGCGCCGTCATCGGCGTTGAGCCCGAATGCGCCTCTTGCCCATGAAATGTAATCGCATGCCGCTCCACGCCCTTCGTGCCCAGCACCACACCCAGCGGTAATCCCAGCTTCTCCAGCACTGGCCCTTGCTCAATATGAAGCTCCAAGTAAGCCGCCGCATTTTCACGCTCGCGCTGTGCCTCACCAATCGCATCCATCTTCACGTCGCATTGTGCAAGCGCATCTTCCAGCCGCACTTCATTCGCATCCGTGCGATTGCGGTCCGCTTCAATCGTCTGCGTCCCCGCAAATGCAGACGAGCCAAACAAACTCCGCCCAAATCGCGCGCCTTCCTCATCCGCCCAATCCACCAGCCGCACCGTCACCGGCGGCCTGCCGTCAAACTCATCTGAAATCCGCTTCAACACAACATAAGCACCCAGCACACCCAGCGCACCATCCAGCCATCCGCCATTGGGAACAGAATCAAGATGGCTCCCCAGAATCAGTGTCTCCTCTGACTCGCCCTTCAAAGTCGTCCAGCTATTCCCCGCCGCATCCACATGATGTTTGACAGGTAATTTATCCAGCCATATTTGAAACCACTCGCGCGCCTTCAACCACATCGGCGTCCACGCCACGCGCTGTGCTCCCTGCTCATCCGCAGTCAGCGCACGCAAGTCTTTCAACAGTTCAATCGCCAGCTCTGCATTAACTGCCATTTGCATCACTCCTGAAATATTGCGGTTCGCGCCTCAAGAATTGCCCTCGTCCCTGCTCGCCCACAAACTTCCCATCCCTCACCTGCACCTTGCCGCGCACCGTTACCACCGCTGGCCGCCCTTCAATCTCCAATCCTTCAAACCCGTTGTAGTCGTTGTTCGTCAGCTGCGTTGCAGCCGAGATCTTTCCGCGATACTCCGGGTCGTAAACAACAATATCTGCATCCGCGCCCACCTCAATCGCACCCTTGCGCGGATAAAGTCCGAACAGCTTCGCCGGTTGCGTGCTCAATGCATCCACAAAACGCTGCTCGCTCAGCCTCCCGCGTTTCACCCCGTATGTCCACATCAGGTTCACGCGGTCTTCAATCCCCGGAATCCCATTCGGTATCTGCGTAAACGCCTTCGCGCCAAGCAGCTTCTGCTCCGCATCAAACGGACAATGATCCGTGCCCACTGTATCAATGGACCCGGCCTCAAGCGAATGCCACAGCGCAGGTTGATTCCGCTTATTTCTCAGCGGCGGAGACATCACATACTTCATGCCTTCCACGCCTTCACGCTCCGCATACGTCTTGTCCAGCAAAAAGTGCGGCAGCACGGACTCCACCCACAATCGCACTCCGCGCGCTTTAGCTGCAAGCGCAGCCTCCAGCGCAGGTCGGCATGAAAGATGCACCACATACCCCGCCGCTCCCGTTGCCTCCAGGAAAGTTGCAAAGCGCGTCGTCCCTTCAGCCTCCACAAACTCCGGCCGCGAAGGCTCATGCCATTCCGGCCCACTCTTGCCCTCAGCTAGCAGTTCTTGCTGCAACTGGCCCACCAACTCGGCATTTTCACAATGCGCTGTTGTAATCACGCCCAGTTCTGCCGCCAGCTTTAGCGTATGAAACATCTCCTCATCCGTTACGCCGAAGAAATCCTTGTAGGAGAGAAAAATCTTGAAGCTCGCTGTCCCATCCCGCACAATCTCGCGCAGTTGTGCCTCGGTTTTCTCATCCCACCGCGTCACCGCCATGTGAAATGCATAGTCACACGCACTGTTCCCTTCAGCCTTCTGCTTCCAGGCGGTATATCCCGCCAGCGCATCTTCGCCCCGCGAAGGGCAAACCATCTCGATATACGTCGTCGTCCCACCAACAAGCGCCGCGCGGCTGGCCGTTGCATGGGTATCCTTCGCAAATGTCGCCATAAACGGCAGGTGTATGTGTACATGCGGATCGATAAATCCCGGAAACACCAGCTTGCCCCTCGCATCAATCACTTCGGCATTCGCCGGCGCGGTCAAACCCGTTCCAATCGCGGCAATCCGCTCGCCTTCCACCAGAATGCCGGCGCGCTTCCGACCATCCGCTGTAACAATTTCGCCGCCCTGTATTAGCAAACTCATCGAATCCGCCCTTATCGTCCCTCGTCCCGTGTCCCTAATGTATGTGAATCCCCACCCGCTCGCGATATTCCTTCATCGCATCCCAGTCTTCTGTCACTTTAGTTCGTTTCTCAGTCAACTCCTGCCACGTCACAGTCTCTCGGCCAGACGGCAACTCCACCATCTCGATACACTCTTCCACCGGGCAAACGTTATAGCAGAGCCTGCATCCCACGCAATCTTCTTCCCGAACCTTCGGCTGCGGACGCGTCTCAATTGCATCTTCCTTGCCATTCGCACGCACATCGTACGCATACGGCTGCACCACACTCCCATTCGCCGCAATCAGATCAATGCACTGATGTGCCGTATCGTTGCATGCCACATAACAAAGGTTGCACTGGATGCACTTCGCCTCGTCAATCCGCGCCACCGCGCGAAACGACAAATCGAAATTCTTAAACTCCGAAACCCGATGCAAACTCCGTCCCACCACATCCGCAACGCTGGCGAATCCCTTCTCATCCATCCAGTTTGAAAGCCCGTCGCACAGGTCTTCAATAATTCGATAGCCGTAATGCATCACTGCCGTGCACACCTGCAGGCTGCTCGCGCCCAGCAGCAGAAACTGCGCCGCATCCTCCCACGTTGAAATCCCCCCCATCCCGCTGATCGGCAGCCCTGCGTGGCTCACAACCTCATCCGTCCCCAGCGCCGCCAGCATGTTCAGCGCAATCGGCTTCACTGCCTGTCCCGCATAGCCGCCATGGCCGCCTTTGCCACCAATATTCGGCGTCAGCTCCAGCGTCTCCAGGTCCACGCCCACAATCGAATTCAGCGTATTGATCAGTGACAGCGCATTCGCTTTCGCCGCAACAGCCGCCCGCGCCGGCATCACAATATTCGTGATATTCGGCGTCAGCTTCACAATCACCGGAATCTTCGCCGTCTCCATCACCCAGCGTGTAATCTGCTCGCAGTACTCCGGCACCTGCCCCACCGCAGAACCCATCCCGCGCTCGCTCATCCCATGCGGGCAGCCGTAGTTCAGCTCAATCCCATCCGCGCCCGTGTCCTCAATCCGCCGCACAATCTCGTGCCACGCCTCCGGCTTCGACTCCACCATCGCCGACACAATCACTGCGCGATCCGGCCACGCGCGCTTCACCTCGGCAATCTCCCGCAGATTCACCTCGATCGGCCTGTCTGAAATCAACTCCACATTATTGATCGCCATCATCCGCCGGCCCTGCCGCCACGCGCCATAGCGGTTCGAAACATTCAGCACCGGCGCGCCAATCGTCTTCCACACCGCGCCGCCCCAGCCTGCCTCAAACGCGCGATGAATCTGCGCTCCCGAGTTGGCCGGCGGAGCCGACGCCAGCCAGAACGGATTCGGAGATTTGATTCCCGCAAAGTCAATCTTGAGATCCGCCATCTCTACTTCACCTCCGCAGCAACCGCACTGAGCTTCGCCTCAATCGCCCGCGCAGCCACCTTGCCATCCTGCACAGCCATCACCGTGGAAGCCGCACCACGCGCGCGAACACAATCCCCAATCGCATACACACCCGCAACGCTCGTCTCAAAATCCGCGCTCACCGCAATGTATCCCTTCTCGGTCTTCAACCCCATCGCCGCAGCCAGCCCAGTCTTTTCCTGATTGGGTTTCACCTGCCCCACAGCCTTCACAATCTGATCCGCCTCAATCACAAACTCCGACTCCGCAACCACAACAGGCGCAGGCCTTCCCGTCGCATCCGGCTTACCCAACTCCACGCGCAAACACTCCAGCCCCGCAACCTCACCATCCTTCATCACCACACCAACCGGCTGCGCCAAGAACCGAAATTCAATCCCTTCACTCAGCGCAAACAGATACTCATGCTCATAGCAAGTCATCTCGCTCACGGTGCGTCGATACACCATCGTCACGCGATCCGCACGCAGCCTCTTTGCAATCGTCGCGCAATCAATCGCCGTATTCCCCGCGCCAATCACCACCACATTGCGTCCCACGCGCAAACTCGCCGCATCCGTTTTACTCATCTCGATATACGCCAAGCCATCCACAATCGCTTCTTCACCTTCAATGCCCAGCGCCGGCGTAGCACCCAGCCCCACGCTCAACACAATCGTGTCAAACTCCCCGCGCGCCCGCTCCAGCGTCACATCCCTGCCAAACTCCACTCCGGTCCTGATCTTCACGCCCAGGCCCTCAATCATCCGAGCCTCATCAATCGCCACATCCACCGGCTCGCGCAGTGCAATAATTCCGTACGTCGAAAGCCCACCCGGCAACTCGCGCTTCTCAAACACCGTCACATCATGCCCACGCAGCGCCAATTCTCCAGCACACGAAAGCCCAGCAGGCCCCGCACCCACCACAGCAATCTTCCGCGCAATACCTGCCGCAACGCCCCTCGCCCTCGGCGTCACACCGCTCGCCTTCGCAGAATCCATCGCGTAACGTTGCAGCCGTCCAATCGCAATCGGCTTATGTTCCGAGCCCAGCACGCACGCGCCCTCGCACAGCTCCTGCACCGGGCAAACGCGCGCGCAAGTCGCACCCAGTAAATTCGCTGCATAAATCGTCTGCGCCGAACCCCTTAAATTCCGCGTCGCAATCTTCTTGATAAATTTCGGAATATCAATATGCGTCGGACACGCATGCGTACACGGCGCGTCATAGCAGTACAGGCATCGGTCGGCTTCCACCGTGGCCTCATGAACTGTCAGCGGCGGCAATTGCTCACTCAGCGCCAGGTCTGTCTCCATTCAGAAACTCCTCCAAAGGAGTATTCATTCTATTGGAATCGCGCTGCGAATCAAGCGTCAGCAGCTTCATGCATCCATATGCTACAAAGGTTCGTTGCTGTATGCAGGAGACATCTTGACCGCACCCGACTCCCAACACCTCATCACCTTTGACGTAGGCGGCAGCCACATCAGTGCCGGCCTCTGCCGCCTCTCCGATCTCGCGCTCATCCACACCGCCTCCGGATCCACCGCAGAAGTCACCAGCTTTGACGCCTTCGCCGACCTCCTTCACTCGCTCGGCACCCAGGCCGCCGCCGGCACGCCACTCGCCGGCGCGTCGCTCGCCGTCCCGGGCCCCTTCGATCACGAAGCCGGCCACAGCCTCATGGAGCACAAGCTCCGCTATCTATATAAAAAGGACCTTCGCGCCGCCCTCGCCACCCGCTTCAACTTCCAACCCGCCCACATCCTCTTTCTCAATGATGCAGCTGCATACGTCCTCGGCGAAGTAGGCGCAGGCAGCCTCAAAGGCACCACCCGCTCCGCCGGCCTCACCCTCGGCACCGGCGTCGGCTGCGCCTTTGTCGTCGATGGCCACCACGTCACCAGCGGTCCCGGCGTCCCGCCTGGCGGCGAGATATGGGACTACCCCTACCAGGGCGGAACCGTCGAAGACCTCATCTCCACCCGCGCCATCAAAGCCGCCTACGCCGCTCGCACTGGGCAGGAAAGGGAAGTCGCCGAACTCGCCGCCTCTGCCGCAACCGACCCCGACGCCCGTATCGTCTTTGAAGGCTTCGGCACAGACCTCGGCCGCGTCCTCCGCGACGTCATCGCGCCCTTCCATCCCGATCGCGTCATGATCGGCGGCGGCATCGCCCGCTCCGCAAATCTCTTTCTTCCCATCACAGAGCGCGAAATCTCCGGCCTCAATTTCGCCGTCGTCACCGCCGCCCTCGGCGATCAGGCCCCACTCGCCGGCGCCGGCCACTTCTGGCGCGAAACCTTCGTTTGAATCGCACAATAAACAAGTGTCATCCCGAGCGAACGGGGCCCCGAGCGTTTTTCAGCTCGGGGTGGTGAGTCGAAGGACCTGCTGTTGTCTTTAGTCCTCAACTCAACCCTCCACTTGATAAGCTGACATCTCTATTCAATTAACCTCCGGAGCCCCAATGCCCACTGCCGTCGAATCCACTCTCGCCCGCTACAACCGCTTTCTCCTGATCGTTGCCGGACTCGGCGGGCTCCTCTACGGCATTGACGTAGGCATCATCGGCGGCGCGCTCCCATATCTTGAAGCCACCTCCGGCCTCAACCGCGGCCAGATCTCCATCATCGTCGCCGCCGTGCTCCTCGGCAGCGTCTTCTCCACGCTCTTCGCCGGCCTGCTCGCGGACTGGCTCGGCCGCAAGCCGCTCATGCTTCTCTCCGGCCTCGCCTTTTCTGCCTCCGTACCCATCATCGCGCTCTCCCACGGCTTCGCAGCGCTCTTCGCCGGGCGTCTCCTTCAGGGCGTCAGCGGAGGTCTAGTCGGAGTCGTCGTCCCGCTGTATCTTGCGGAATGCCTCGGAGCCAAATCACGCGGTAAAGGCACCGGCATCTTCCAGTGGCTGCTCACCTTCGGCATCTTCATCGCCGCTCTCATGAGCATCTTCCTCAGTTATCACGTGGCTGAGATCGCCAAAACTGCCTCACCTGATCTGCTCCACCACACCAAAGATCTCGCCTGGCGCAGCATCTTCTGGATGTCCCTGCCGCCCGGCCTGCTCTTCGTCGTTACAGCCTTCTTCATCTCGGAGTCGCCGCGCTGGCTCTTCAGCCGCGGTCGCACAGACGCAGCCCGCACCGCATTGTTGCGTTCACGCACTCCCGAGCAGGCCACTACAGAACTCGGAGAAATGGCCCAAATCGCGGCAGAAGGTAAATCGCTTTCGGGAGCCGCGCACAAGGGCTCGCTCTTCAGCCGCCGTTACGTCATCCCCTTCATCCTGGCCTGCGTCATCCTTGCCTGTAACACGGCCACCGGCATCAATTCCGTCATCGGTTACAACGTCGACATCCTTATCCAGAGCGGCCTGTCAGACGTCATGGCCCACTGGGGATACGTGCTCTTCACCTTCTGCAACTTCCTCATGACCGTCGTCGGCCTCCAGCTCGTCGACAAAAAAGGCCGCCGGTTCCTACTCATCACCGGAACCTCCGGCATCATCCTCTCCATGGTCGCCGTCGGAACCCTCTTCCTCCGCTCTGAAGGAAGTCGCTACGATGCACGCGATGCCATCCAGTCGCTCGTCACTGCGGACAACAAGATCAGCATCAATTTCAACGACGCAGCTCTGAAGCAACTCGGCGCGCCCGCCGCCACAACCGGCCCGCAGTCCCTCGCCATCATCTACTCTTATGGCGACTTCAACTCCAGCACCAAGCCCGTCCTGCTCGATGACGCCGAACCGGCATCCATCGACCGCGCCTCATCCATCCCTGAGACCAGCGTCGCGGCCTTCTTCCAAAACCCCTTCGCCGACCTCAAAGCCGCCCAGACCGCCCCGCTCCGCATCCTGCACGCCTACATCACACCCGTGCCCTCAGCCACCAACGGCTGGCTAGTCGCTATCTGTCTCTATCTATTCGTAGGCTTCTATGCCCTGGGCCCCGGCGTCTGCGTCTGGCTCGCACTCTCAGAGCTCATGCCCACCCGCATCCGCTCCAACGGCATGTCCGTCGCACTCGTCCTCAACCAGACGGTCTCCACCACACTCGCCGCCATCTTCCTGCCCGTAGTCGGCAAGTACGGCTATTCCACAATGTTCTATCTCTTCGCCGGCTTCACAGTGATCTACTTCCTGACCGCCGCCTTCTTCATGCCAGAGACAAAAGGGAAGACATTAGAAGAAATAGAGAAATTCTTTGAGGGTAAGTAACACCCGTCCTCCCACCAACCGGGTGCCCCATCCTCGCGGCGTCTTTGTTTTTGCCGCTAGGGTGGGATAGCACTCCCACCAGTTCTCCCATTACACCGTGTCATCCTGAGCGAACGGGGCCCCAAACGTTTTCTTCAGGGGTCCCCAAAGAGCGGTCTTTGCTCTTTGGGGCAGAGTTTGGGGGTGGTGAGTCGAAGGACCTGCTTTTGCCTCTTTTGCCTTTCGTTAGTCCTACGACAACGATGGGTGCCCCAGGTCCCTGTTTTTGGGACCTGGGATAGCACTCCCGCCCACTCTCCTCACACATTGTCATCTTGAGCGAAGTTTCACGCACAGCGTGAAACAAGTCGAAGGATCTGCGGTTGTTCTTGTTGTTGTACTTCGTCCACCCGCATGAGAACGTGAGTTACATGTCAATCGTGCTTCACGCGAAGTGTGGCAAATTTTTTCATGGCTATCTCTTCAGGTATCTCTGCTAATCCGCCTGCTCATTAGTTACCAAAGTCCATTGTCCTTTCGTACCGTCTCCCGCCTCCAGAAAGTTTGCATAAAATAACGCCCATTTGTGCCACACTCATAATCAGTAGGAAAAAGACGGCCCGAATCCATGGATTCGGGCCGTCGTGTTTATGGGAGGGGAGGGGACCCCTCCCCCACCCTTTTTCACTGGCACTGTGAAATTCTGTAAAATCTGGATCGCACAGTCCCGAAATGAAGATCGCATAAAGATTTACGTAAGAACTGTGCAGTTCGTCACAACTCGCACAAAATAAATCAGTTCGGAGTCAGCCCTGCACAGGATAACTAAGCAATCGTCCGGAATCGAACACCGCTAATCAGCCTGAACCAGCACGCAAGTGATGTTGTCATGCCCGCCGGCTTTTTTAGCTGCTTCAATCAGCCGCGAGCAGCGCTGTTCGAGCGGTAGATCGGAAGAAATAAGCGACTGAATCAGCGAATCGGAAAGCTCGCGTGTCAGGCCGTCCGAGCAAAGCAGCAGCAGATCACCAGCCTGGGCGTCAAAATTAAAGCAATCCGGCGTAACCTGGCCCTGCGTCCCAAGCGCGCGGGTAATCATGTTGCGCATCGGAGAGCGGGCAGCTTCCGCCTTGGTCATACGGCCCATGCGTACCTGCTCTTCTACAAGCGAGTGATCCAGCGTAACCTGCTCCAGCTTTCCAGCGCGCAGCCGGTAACAGCGGCTGTCCCCAACATTGAGCACCCAGACATGCTGGTTGCGAACCACCACGGCAACAAGCGTAGTACCCATGCCACTGAGCTTGTAATTGCGGCGGCCGCGGGAGTAAATAGCCTCATTGGCAATGCCAATCGCTTCCTCCGCATCATGAGGCAGCACAGCGGAGCCATTGCGCTCATGAAAGATCCGCAATACCTCATCGACAGCAATCGAGCTGGCGACTTCGCCGGCGGCAGCACCGCCCATGCCGTCACAGAGGACATAGACTCCATCCTCGACCGAGAACCCGAATGCATCTTCATTGGAGGGGCGCTTCCGACCGCGATCCGTAAGGGCGGCAGCGGTAAAGCGCACAGCTGCGGTGGCCACTATATAAAACTCCCGTAAAGAAGTGTATACCGCGATGTGGATAATTGGCACCCGGGGAGCGCAGAAAATGGTTACCGAGGCGGATGAAGCGGGGTTACTCATTCAAGAAGCCGTGCAACCGGCCTGCCGTCCAGCATGCACGAATCCACCGCGGACGTAGCGTGAAATTACCGAGGAATCTCAATTCCGGCGATCTCCACCTCGATGCCGCCATAATCGGGATGATCGTTCTCGCGGATCTTGTAAGCCAGATCGATGACCGAGCCTTGTTTCAGGCCGTGGGCAGCGCAGCGAGCAGCCCAGTCCCAGCCAACGCAGCGCATAGTGGCGGGACCGGAGGCCAGATCCACCCGAACGTGCCGCTCCTTCATGATGCGCGGCGCGTTGAGAACGCGAACACCACGCGCAACAAAGACCGGCTCCTGGTTGCCATGCCCTAAGGGCTCAAGCCGGCGCAACCACCCAGCCAGAACCGGAGTAATCCGCTCAAGCGGCAGCTCAGCGTGAATGCGAAGCAAATGCTCCGGCTCGCGATTGGCAAGCTTTTCGTGAGCATGAGCGACAAGGCCGCGCTTGAGTTCAGTAAGCCGTTCAGCAGGTAGCGCAAATCCAACAGCAAAGGCATGGCCGCCGAAGCGTGTAAAGAGCGGCGCACAACTTTCCAGCGCTTCCAGCAGCGGAAAACCATCCACCGAGCGGCCCGACCCATGCGCAACGCCGTCTTCCACGCTGACAACAAAGGCTGGCTTGGCCGTGCGCTCCACAACACGCGAGGCAAGGATACCGATAATGCCGCGGTGCCAGCCTTCCCCGTCCACAACAAGCAGAGGCGCGTCTTTCAACTCCGCGTCCTCGGCCAGACGCCTTTCAATTTCGGCAAGCGCAGAGGCCTCGGCATCGCGACGCTGGCGATTGAGAGCTTCGAGCTTGTTTGCCAGGTCACGCGCGCGATTCACGTCCCTCGTCGTGAAGAGCTCGATGACCTCGGAAGCAATATCCATGCGTCCTGCCGCGTTGATGCGTGGCGCAATCCGAAAGGCGATGTCAAAGCTGGTGATGGCCTTCGATGCGGGGTCGAGCGCGGCAGCCTGAAAGAGAGCGCGCAGGCCAGCCGCGGCAGGACGACGCAGCTCACGCAGGCCAAGAAAGGCGATGACGCGGTTTTCTCCGCGCAGCGGAACAGCATCGGCAATGGTGGCAATGGCCGCCATCTTGAGGAAGCTGGGCAATATCTTTTCGCGTAGGCGGCTGGGATCACGCCGGTGCGATTCATGATTTTCCAGCAGCGCCTGCGCCAGTTTGAAAGCGATGGCGGCTCCGCAGAGGGATTTTTCCGGATAACCGCAGCCGGGCTGGTTGGGATTGAGGATGGCAGCACAGTACGGTAGCGGGTCGGATGCGGAAGGAAGATGATGATCCGTAATGATAAGATCGAGGCCGATTCTGCGTGCAGTTTCAGCTTCGGCGCAGGCGCGCATGCCGGTATCTACCGTCACGACGAGCCGAATGCCTGCAGCACGGGCCTCTTCCAACACGCTCGACTGCAAACCATAGCCCTCGCGAATGCGATGCGGAACATGAAAGCGCACCGTGCCGCCAAGCATCTCGATTGCAGTCTTAAGCAGCACGACGGCAGTGGTGCCATCCACGTCGTAGTCGCCGTAGAGCAGGATCGGCTCATTGTTAGCAATGGCCCGTTCGATGCGTTCGACGCCTGCGTCCATGCCAAGCATGAGCGCAGGCGAGTGAAGCTGATCCGCAGCGGGGTTGAGAAAGATGTGGGCTTCGGCAGTAGTGGAGATGCCTCGGGCCAGAAGCAGCTCAGCGAGCGGCTGAGGAATGTGAGCGTCGCGTGCGAGCTTGTCAGCTTCCGGGTGTGGCGGAGAGATTTGCCAGCGTTGCTTGACAGTCATCGGTTCTTTCGCGCTGAAGGCGCAGCCAGCCGCACCGCAGGTGCCTAGTCTTCCTCTTCGTCGTCGTGGTCATGATGGCTGTCGATAACAATGTCCTGGAAGCTCTCGATATCTTCAAGGAGTGCCTGGTAGCGCTCGTACCACTCGGTAGTGGTTTCATGCAGAAAGACCAGTCCCTGATAGACAAAGCCAAGCTGAATGTAACCCAGCATGCCGGTGTACTTGCGGAGCCAATCGGCTTCCACCAGTTCGGAGGCCTCCCCGTCGGGGTAGTTCATCTCGTTGGCTTCTTCAACCAGGGCGTCAAGCTCTTCATGCTCAAGCGTGACCTCACTGAAGGTTACAAAGGGTGCGCCGGCATGCTTGGCCATCTCGACAAAGTCTTTCCACGAATCGGGATTGTCTTTGCCGTCCCAGAGGACAGTGGGCACATCTTCGGTTATGAAGCCGGGGAGGCGTTGCATGCCATGACCTTCAATGAAGGCCACCATGTCGTCTTTAAGCGAAATCAGATCGTCCTTACTCATACTCACAGAGTTCATTGTTGCAGATTCGGGCAGGGGTGCGGTAGTTGCGCCGCGCAACATAAATCCTCGCGCAGCAAACTTAGGAGCTGTGCATTAGTCTAAACGTGGAGGAAATTTCGATTGCCAGTTTTTGAACATCATGTGTTTGTCTGTCAGAACAGCAGGCCGGAAGGCGCGCCACGCCCATCGTGCACGGTGGATGGAAAGAGTGAGTTGCTTGCGGAATTGCAGCTTCGCACGAAGGCGGCGAGTCAGGCTGGATTGCTAAAGGGTCCTGTGCGGATCAACAAGGCGGGGTGCCTGGATCAGTGCGAGCATGGCCCGACGGTCGTGGTCTATCCAGAAGCTGTCTGGTACGGCGGTGTCACAGCCGCAGACGCTGCTGAGATTGTGGAAGAGCATCTGGTGAACGGGCGGCCAGTGGCACGGCTGCGGATTGCAGACGATTGCTTGAATGCCAAAACATGTCCCCACAAATCGTGAAAACAAGGGGCATGAAAACACTTTCGTACCGTATCGCTAGCCGGCCAGGCGGAGATTTTTCTTAAGCTGCAGATGCAGGAGCCCGATGGAAATAGAGGGAGGACTCCGATGCAGACGATATGCGCGATTGTATTGTGTGGCGTGCTGGCAGCCGCGGCGCAGCCGGACCCAGGTAGCTCGAATACGACTGATTCAAGCGTGAATGCAGGCAGTGCTATGACGAGCGTTTATGCGCTCACGTTTCATCCAGAGGCGGGTGCGCTGCCGGCAGGTGCAGTGTATGTGTGCCGCGCAAGGATCATGCCAAGCACAAATGCGGCGCCGCCGGCAAATGGTTCAGGCAACCAGTCCGGATGCGCACTGGAGCTTCCGTTTGCGTGGCAGGCCAACCGCCCGCAGCCGGCGGCAACGCTGAGCTACGAGGTGAACGCAGTCAGCGCGGATGGGCGCGTACTGCGGTCGGTGGCGCGTGAAGGAATTGCGTTGCCGGCGCCGGTGGCCGGGAGTGCAGCGCACGTTGAACTGACCTTTTAAGGATGTCGTTACGTCCCAGTCAGGCCCGGTAAAATTGATACCGGATGAATTCTACAGACAAGACTGTTACGAATCCTCAATCGACTGTCGAATTGAACGCTGATTCGATACTGGCCGGCAGCCGCTTCGTACGCGCCTGCCTGCGAAAGCCCGTCGACCGCACCCCGGTGTGGTTTCTGCGTCAGGCGGGGCGGTACATGCAGGAATACCGCGAGGTGCGGAAGCACCACACGCTCGTGGAGATTTGTAAACAACCGCAGTTGGCTGCCGAGGTGACTATTACTGCCGCGGAAAAGCTCGGTGTGGATGCAGCCATTATCTTTGCCGATTTGCTGCTGCCGTTGGAGCCGATGGGCCTGGACTTTGAGTTTCAGGCGGGCGAGGGACCGGTGGTGCATCGCCCCGTGCGAACAGCCGAGGATGTGCGCGCCCTGCGGACCGACCGCGCGAGTGATCTCGAATATGTGTCAGTCGCAATTCAGAAGGTAGCGTCACACTTCCGCGACCGGCTTGGAATCATCGGCTTTTGCGGCGCGCCATACACGCTGGCTAGTTACATGATTGAGGGCGGCGGGTCGAGGAATTACATTTTCACCAAACAATTGATGTACCAGAACGCTCCTGCATGGAATGCCCTGCTGGATAAGATTGTGATCGTGCTCACAGAATATTGCCGCCAGCAGGTGCAGGCTGGGGCAGATGTCATACAGATATTCGATAGCTGGGTCGGTTCGCTTTCGCTTACGGATTATCGCGACTACGCCTTTGCGGCAAGCAAGCGGCTAGTGCGTGCCGTGCAGGAGATGGGCGTGCCGGTGATCTACTTTGGCGTGGATACGGCAGGGTTGCTCGGAGCCATGGCGGAAACCGGTGCGGATGTAATCGGCCTGGATTGGCGGCAGCCGTTGAATGAAGGCTGGGCCTCGGTAGGCCACACGCGAGCGGTGCAGGGAAACCTCGATCCGATTACGCTTTTTGCTCCACTGGAGATTCTGGAGATGCGGGTAAAAGAGATTCTGCGCTCAGCGGCGGGCAGGCCAGGACACATCTTTAATCTGGGCCATGGAATTGTGCCAGGAACGCCGGTAGAAAACGTGCAGGCGGTCGCGAAAATGGTGCGGGATTTCAAGTTGGAGAACGCAATTGCCTAAGCAAGCGGTCCTGCTGCTGGCCCACGGCACGCCGGAGACTGTGGAGCAAATCCCAGACTATCTCCGCAACGTGGTAAGCGGGCGGCCCATGCCGGAGCACGTGGTGGAAGAGATTCAGCACCGGTATTCGCTCATTGGCCGCAGTCCGTTGACGGAGTTGACTCTCCAGCAGGCGGGGCTGACAGAGGCGGAGCTGGCCCGGGTAGGGCAGCCTGTGCAGGTTTACGTCGGCATGCGGAACTGGCGTCCGTATATACCGGACGTGGTTCGGCAGATGCGCGTCGACGGTGTGGAAGAGGCTGCGGTAATTTGCCTCGCGCCTCAGAACTCGCGCACCAGTGTGGGGCTCTACCGGCGGGCGGCGCAGGCGGAGGCTGGTGCCATACGGATCGACTTTACGGATGGCTGGGCAGATCACCCGCTGCTGGCGGAGGCCTTTGCAGAGCGGCTGCGTGACGCACAGGCCCGCATAAAGGCTGAAACAGGAGCGTACGCCCCGGTTTTGTTTACCGCGCATTCCGTGCCTGCGCGGACAGTCCAGCCGCCTGCTCCAGACGAAAATCAGCCGCGGCATTGGCCGGGCGAGGGCGTCGACCCCTACGAAAAGGACGCGCGTAAAACAGCGGAACTGGTAGCCGCGCGCGTGCCAGAGGTTCCGGCATGGTATTTCGCATTTCAAAGCCAGGGGGCCAGCGGTGGTCCCTGGATCGGGCCGACAGTGGAAGCAACGCTGGATATACTCGCGTCACAGTCCGTCAAGAATCTGATTCTGCAGCCAATAGGATTTCTTTGCGATCACGTCGAAATCTTGTACGATGTGGATATAGCGTTCAAAGAGTACGCTGCCGGGAAGGGAATTCATCTTGAGCGCCCGGAATCTCTGAACGCTTCGGCCACACTGGCGCGCGCACTTGCGAATCTGGCGGAAAGAGGGCTAAAAAAGCTCCGCACCGCCTGACCGAAATGGAATCGAGCGTAACATTCCCGACGTGAAACTTTATTACCTTTGATTTCTTGGATTGCCTGCAATCAACTTACGCATTTTGTATCAAAGTAGGATGAACAGAACGATCTCGATTTTCAGGTATCCGGACGAACGGATCCCAGTCGAGAGCGGGCTGAAAATCTTTCAGGCTGAAGCTCCAAGCTACGGCCGTTGCAGGTGGCGAAAACGTGCAGTCACGACCCTACAAACCGGGTTCAGAGCGCAATCCTGAAGGATTGATTTGTCCACGCTGCGGAAGCGGCCATTTGCGTCGCATCAAGCGTGAAGGCTTTTTTCAACTCAGATTTTGGTCGCACTTCGGCATGTATCCGTGGGAATGCGGGCAGTGCCGCAAGACGACTCTCTTCCGCTGCCGCGGGGAACGCAAGCACAAGCGTGCTGCCACTGCTCAAGAGCCGGTATAATTCTCCAGAATTAACCGGAGCGCATCCATCGTGAATCCAGCTTTCCTCCCGTTCAAGCGTACGGCAGGTGTTTTGTCTCTAGTCCTGGCGCTGTGCGCCTCGTCCCTCGCCCAGAAGTTGGCTGCAACCCCACCGATGGGTTGGAACAGCTGGGATGCCTACGGCTTCACCATCGATGAAGCGCAATTTAAAGCCAACGTGCAGGTCTTTGCATCCATGCGTGCGCTTGGCTGGCAATATGCGGTCATTGATGAAGGCTGGTATATGCAGAATCCGGCAGGGCATGACCTCGCCGAACGCAAGTACCTATACGATCCCAACGGCTTATTGATGCCAGTCGAAGCGCGTTTTCCCTCAGCGGTCAATGGCGCTGGCTTTAAACCGCTCGCCGATTGGGTGCACAGCCAGGGCCTCAAATTCGGCATCCACATTGTGCGAGGGATTCCTAAACAGGTAGTGCAGGCGAATCTGCCCATCGGCGGCTCAGCCTTTCATGCAGCCGACGCCGCGGACACCACCGAAACCTGCCCTTGGGATGACGCCAACTACGGCGTGAAGGATAATGCAGCCGGTCAGGCCTATTACGACTCCATGCTGAAGCGTTATGCCGAGTGGGGCCTGGACTTCATCAAGGTGGACTGCATCTCCGACCACAAATACCGTCCGACCGAGATCCGCCAGGTCGCCGAAGCCATCCGCAAGACCGGCCGGCCCATTCTGCTGAGTCTCTCGCCGGGGCCGACGAATCTCTCCAATGCGGACCTAGTCATGAAATACGCGCAGATGACTCGTATCGCCGACGATCACTGGGACGCATGGAAAACTCCTGACAAGAAAACAGAGTTTCCCTTCGATCTAAATGAGGAGTTCGACCGCATTGCATCGTGGAACAAATATTCGCGGCCGGGCTTCTGGCCCGATCCGGATATGTTGCCCGAGGGGTCGCTGACACCGCATCCCGGCTGGGGTCAGCCGCGTCAGTCCCGCTACACGCAGGACGAGACGCGGACTGAGTTCACGCTGTGGGCCATCTCCCGCTCGCCGCTGATCTTTGGCGGAAACCTGACGAAGCTGGATGACCTCGCTCGCTCGCTGCTGACGAACAAAGAGGTCATGGAGATGAACCAGAAGGCTGACAAAAGCGGACCGGCGCTCATGCCGATGAATGACGGTTCTCCGCTGTCCTGGCGGGCATGGTACGCCCACGTAGGCGGCAAGACTTACGCCGCGGTCTTCAATGTGAGCGATGAGCCAGTCAAAACCGATGTTGCGTGGCTCAGTTTCCACCTTGCTGAAAAGCCGCACGCAGCCTACGACGTATGGACGGGAAAGCATATTCCCGCTTCGAAAACTCTGCATATGGAGCTTGCGCCACATGCTTGTGCCCTGTATCGCGTAGAGTAGCCAGGATGCAGGCCGAACATGAGAAAATAGCGCTGTAGACGTATGCCCTTTTTGCGCTCCACTTTTATCGCACTCTCCCGTAATCGCAGCCTCCGCCGCTTTGGTGAGCGCTCCCGCATTGGTGTTAAACTCAGCTCCCGCTTTGTGGCGGGGATGGAGATTAACGACGCACTGCGCGTAACGGAAGCCGTGAACCGCCAGGGAATGGCGGTGACGCTCGACGCCCTGGGCGAAAGCGTCACCAACGAGTCCGAAGCACACCGGGCCGCTGAGATTTATCACCAGCTTCTGGATGCGATTGCCGCGCGCAAGCTGAACGCCAACGTGAGTGTCAAGCTGACCCAGATGGGCTTGGAGCTCTCGTCCGATCTGGCGGAAACAATCGCCGGCAATCTTGCAGAGCACGCGCGCTCCATCGGCTCCTTTGTCCGCATTGATATGGAGGATTCCTCGCTGACGCAGGTCACGCTGGATATTGTCCGGCGGGTCCACGCGCAGGCGGGCATGCGTGGCGCCATCGGCATTGTGATCCAGTCGTACCTGTATCGCTCGCAGGCAGATATTGATCAGCTGCTGGCCGACGGCATTCGCGTGCGGCTGTGCAAGGGTGCCTATAAGGAGCCGGCCGGCGTAGCCTTTCCCAGCAAGGCCGATGTGGATGCGAACTACATCCGTCTGAGCTGCAAGCTGTTGGACAGCGCGGTCTATCACGGCCTGGCAACGCACGATCCAAAGATGATTGAAGCGGCAAAATCTTACGCTGCGCAGCATGACATTGAGCCCAGTCGCTTTGAGTTCCAGATGCTCTTTGGCGTGCGGCGCGATCTGCAGCGGCAACTGATACACGAGGGCTACAACGTTCGCATCTACATCCCCTTTGGCCGCGAGTGGTACCCGTACTTCATGCGGCGCCTGGCCGAGCGGCCTGCGAATGTGCTGTTCTTGGCGAAAAGTCTGTTGAAATCATAACGAAAGAAAAATGAAAACATAAAACCCGCCCGGATGAATTCCGAGCGGGTTTTTGCTTCTAATCCCTAGTCTCTAGTCCCTGCCTTATTGCACTGGCCGCGCCTTGCCGTCCTTCACGCTCTCATCGATAATGGAGCGCATCTGCTTGTCCGCTTCGCCTGCCATGCGTCCCATCTCGCCGCCCAGCTTGCCCATTTTTTCACCCATCTTGCTGTAGGCATCGGAGTATTGCTTGCTGTAAACTTTCGCGTCCACGGAATACTTTTCCGCAATGCGTAGCTGATCTTTGGAATATTGTTTGCTGAGCGTGCTCATCTGTGCGTTCAGTAAGGCAAGCTTCTCCTGATCAATCGCGTCGATCTTCGGTATTTCGAGACTGACCATCTTGTTGATCAGATCACTCAGCTTCTTATTGAAGTCAGGCTGCGACGCCTGAAGCTGCGCCATCTGCCGTTTCAGGTCATCGAGTTGCTTCTGATCGACCGCCCTGATCTTCGGCATTTGCATCTTGCCGATTTGCGCGCTCAACTCGGCCATCTGTTTTTGAAACTCCGGCTCGCGGGCGAGCATTTCAACCCGTTGCTCGTCGAATCCTGCTTGGTTCAAGTTGGAATCAGCCATCTCGCGATCAACCTCGGCCTTCGCGGCCTCCGCACTCTGCCGCTGTTGCTCGCCAAGCTGCTCCATCGGCTGGTAGATGGTATGGATCCGCGCAAGCACCGCGGGATCATCCACGATGTATTCCTTGCCGTCCCGGGTGAACCAGAGAAAATCCCCATGCGCCTGCCGCTTAGCCTTGTCGAGCGTGTCTGTGTGGTAGTCGCCCGAGAAGCGCACATGCTGCTGCCCCTGGCCGGTAATCACGGCATAGGAATCACCTTTGTCCTGGCCGGAATTGGCATAAGCATAGGAGTAGCCTCGCCCGTAGGAGGTGGTATCGACATTCGCGTACGACCCGACGGAAACGTTCACATCCGGATGGATGGCGCCGACGGACACCTTCACATCCGTGGAGGCCTGCGGGAAAGGCGGGATTACAACCGGTGCCACTATAGGAGCAGGGGCGGGAGCCGCAACCGGGGCAATATCCGGCGCTGCCGGAGCAAGATCCGTCACTACCGGAGCAAGCGGGATGCTGATAGGTGCTTCATCAGGACGTGAGACGCCGGTCGTGGGGGCTGGTGTGCTCTGCGGAGCGCTGGCCGGCCCTTGTGCCGGCACGGTCTGCTGGGCCGGATTAGGTTGTTGCGCAGCAGGAGCCTGCTGCGCCTTGGCCTCCACGCGGACAAGAGCAGTCGCGGCGAAGACAGCCAGTGGAGCAAGAATTGCCGCGGCGAAGATGCGCGACCGGCCACCGGCAAATGCCTGCCGGAAGCGGGTTTCGTTCAACAGCCATTCAATGCGTTCGGTGATACGTTCTTTGCGCGCCATGGCGACCCCCAGTCGAGTTTCGAAGTGAGTGGTGTTAGGCTGGCTTGCGAATTCCAGCAGAATTTGCGCATAAGAGGTGCGGCTGGCCGCATGAGCTACGGCGGCGTGGTCGCTGATAGCCTCGCTGAGGTTGGAGAGCTTGCCCTTGAGCCACCAGCCCAGCGGGCTGAACCAGAAGATGGCCGCATAAAGGCCGGCAGCAAACTGCAGGTAGAAGTCGCGCTGGCGCACATGCGAGCTTTCATGCGCGAGAACGATGTCGAGCTTGTCCGAATCCCATTCGGCGTAATCGGCGGGAAGCAGAATGCCGGAGCCGATCGTAACGGGCGAAGTAATTTCCCCGTGCACCCGAACCGGAAGGCTTGTGTTCGCAAGCGTAACCGGCCACGCAGATTGCCATAGGCGCATAGCAGCGCTCAGTCCATACAAGAGTCGCCCCAGCATTGCTACGGCAACGACAAGGTAGAGTGCCCACGCCGCATCCGCAGCGGCGGTCAGTATCGGCGAGATGCGCTGTGCAGCATAAGCTTCTACCGCACGGGGCGGATATTGCGGCCCCAGCGGGCCGGCAAGCTCCTGCGGCACGGAGGTGCGTTCCACTGTTGGAATCTCCGAAGCATGCACAGCGGAAACGGGAGCGGCGGAAGCTGCGTTTTCGTACGACGGCGCACGCGTTTCGCTTACCGGAGCTGCAACAGGTGTTGCAACATGCTCCTCTCGCCATGTGCGGAAGGATTTCAGCCAGGCTTGCGATTGCGTCATCACTGTGGACGCGGCCGCAGACGCGCTAGATGCGGTTGGCAGCCATGCTGGCAGCCAGTTCTGCCGCGCAACCCACGGAGTAAGCCATGGAGAGGTCAGCGGCATAAGCATCGCGCCGGCCAGTACCAGCGTCCAGGCTGCCTTTTGCGCCACCACATGACGCAGGCGCAGGACCGTAATCCCGCCCGCGACGGCAAGCGCCGCAGCCAGGCCGCGAAGCGCCGCTGCGGCCACCGGAACCACTGCTGAGGAAACAAAGGCGATCATTGCTTCTCCTCCTTCTGTGCGGACTTTCTGGCTGGGTCGGATTGATTCTGGGCCTCGGCGACGCGTCGGGCCAGCCGCGCCAGCTCGCCCCGGTCGAGCACCTTCTGGTCCACAAGGCCTACCAGCAGTGCCTCCACCGAGCCCTCGCAGAACCAGTCCACAATTCGCTTGGCCGCGCGCGCCGCAACATGCTGGCGAGACTCCGCAGGACGGTAAAGAAAGGTGCGATTGTCCACCGAGTGCGCCACGTAGCCTTTTTCTTCCAGCCGCCGCAGAACAGTGCGGATGGTCGAGTCCTTGAGCGGGCGGGCAAGCTCTTCGCGAGCCTGCTCAGCGGTGACCGTGCCCAGCCGCCAGACGATCGAGAGCAGATCCCGCTCCAGCTCGCCAAGGTCACTCGGATCGTGAACAGCCGGATCATGAATGGGGCTAGTGTTACGTGTCATAGTGTTACTGACAGTAACATACAAAGAAGGTAAGCGTACAAGAAATTTTTTAGTGAAAAAATCAGAGTGCTAAAACAAATTCGTGACCTGCGCGCCCCAGCTTGCGGGATCCGCGTCTCGCGCATGGCGTGAGAAAACCCAATGATGGCCATCCAGGTCGAGAACCGCGTACTGGAATTCTCCGTATTCGGTTATGCGCAGCTCTTCCACGATTTTTGCTCCCTCAGTCTGAGTGTGCGCGTAATGCTTCTCTACGTCGTCAATCAAGATGGTCAGGCTCTGGGTTCCGTAGCCGAGCTCGGCGGGTGTCTGCTCACTGCCGCGCGTGTCGCGCACCATAATCCATGCGCGGCCGGCGCGCATCTGCGCTCCTGAGGGAGAATTCGGGTCGCCATAGCGATAGTGCTCCACAAAACCGAAGACGCTCGTGAGCCACGCGATCGCTTCAGGCAGGTTCCGGTAGATCACGTGAGGCAAAATGGTATCGGTGGGTACGGAGCGGTTATTCATGATGGTGGTAACGTTACACCAAAGCGTTGAAAAGATCGTCAAAGAAGAGTCTTTAGAAATCTGCTCGGGCCGTTGTTAACCATCAGGCCCGTACAATGGTTATCAGTTCAGCGGGGCAAGGCAGGGAATGATCGAAAGCGCAATGGTGCTGGGATTGGATGGCGGCGGAACGCGGACGCGTGTGTCCGTTTCCCAGGAAGGCCGCATTCTGGCCTTTGCGGAAAACGGTTCCATCAAGCGGCTGCGCGTGGGTGCGGCTGTGGCTGAAGAGAATCTGCGCGACCTGCTGGCAGAGGTCTACAAGCAGGCCGGCGTAACCGAGCTTGCTGCGGCCTGTGCCGGAGTGGCTTCCTCCAAGATGCCCGGCGTCCAGGAGTGGATCCAGGCCGTCTTCACCGATTTCAAAATCACCCGCTCGGAGGTCGTAGGAGACGAGGTCATTGCACTGGACGCGGCCTTCAAGGGCGGCCCCGGGATTCTGCAGATTGCCGGCACAGGCTCCAATTGCATTGGCCGCGCGCCGGACGGCGGCTGGGAGAGCTGCGGCGGATGGAGCTCGCGCCTGGGAGACGAAGGCTCCGGCTACTGGATTGGCCTGCATGCCGTGCGCCGCGCGCTGCGCGCTTACGATCACGAGCAGCCAACGCGGATTCTCGACGTAGTGAGCAACCTCTGGGATGCAAAGGATATCGACGAGCTGATCAATATTGGCGATGCCTCGCCGGGGCCGGACTTTGCCGCCCTCGCACCGCACATCAGCCAGCTTGCCGAGGAAGGCGATGCTGTGGCCCAGGGCGTGTTGAAACAGGCCGCAGCGGATCTGGTGGAATCGGTGTTGCTGGTGCGCGCCAAGCTGCGCCGCAAGCACAATCTCAGCCAGGAAGTGCCCGTCGCATGGATCGGCAGCGTCGTCGGCAAGGCGCGTCTGGTGCGGGAAGGCTTTTTCGCCGGTCTACATGCCGCAGCTCCTGAGATGCTGGTGCTGGACCGCGAAATCAACGGGATTGATGGAGCGGTATGGCGCGCCGAACGGTTGGCCGGCGTATTTGCTCAAACAACCGCATAGATGTCAATTCGCAAAGAAACTTTCCGGCCAGCTGTCATGTCTCATATAGTAGGACTATTAGGAGACCTGTCGTATGCCTACCTTGGTGTCTCTTGCGAACCCCGCTCGCATCTCCGCCCTTCTCGCAGCCATTCTGGCATCGGCTCTTACAGCCCAGACGCCCCAACAGCCGCAAGCTCCAGCCTCAAACCCCACTCCTGATCCAGCCAGTATCGCCGCGCAGCCAGCGCCCTCGCTTACCATTACCAGCCGTGAGGTTCTGCTCGATCTTGTTGTTACTGACCAGCAGCACCGTCCCCTAACCGGCCTCACCGCGGCGGACTTCACCATTACGGAGGAGAAGCAGCCGCAGGTCCTACGGCATATGGAAGAGCACGCAACCTTGAGCGCAGCCGACGTGGCCAAACTGAAAACCACGCCGCCTCTGCCGTCGAATACCTTCACCAATTTCACGCCAGTGGCCAACAGCAATGCCTACACCGTCATTCTGCTCGACGCACTCAACACGCCCCTCGACGCACAGATGGAACTGCGCGGGCAGTTGATCTCCTACCTCAAGCACATGGAGCCGGGAACGCCGATCGCCATCTTCCAGCTCGATACCGAGATGCGTCTGGTCCAGGGCTTCTCCACCGACCCCAAAGTTCTGCTGTCGGCAGCCGATGGCAAACGGAACATGCCCTCGCTGCAGAAGCCGGTCCGCGGTGACCACTATTACAACGTCGTCTCAAAGAACCAGATTCTGGGCGAAGGAATGCAATCGATAGGACGCTACCTGGCCGGTTTCCCTGGACGCAAGAACCTGGTCTGGTTCACCGGCTCCGTTCCCCAATGGGCTACTGGTTCGCCCACACTGGAAGAGGTGGAGCGCCGTGTCGGCAACCCATTCAAAGACAGTTTCAACGTATTTGACGATCAAATGGCCGGGCTCACTGACGCCATGAGCCTCAGCCGCGTTGCTGTCTATCCCATCGATGCCCGCGGCCTGCAGACGCTGCCCAGCTTTGATGCCTCCCGCCGCCGGCCGGTCAGCAACACCGGCTTCTACAACAGGCAGGCTTTCGGTCACATGGAACTGGATCAGGTTGCCGATGCCACCGGCGGCAAGGCTTACTACAACACCAACGGGCTCAAGGAAACACTCACAGAGATCGTAAACAACGGCTCCAACTACTACACTCTGGCCTATTCCACCACCAACCAGCAGTGGGACGGAAAGTTCCGTCACATCCGGATTGCGGTCAACCGCCCCGGCGTAAAGCTGCAGTACCGACCTGGCTACTATGCCGTGGACCGCACGCAGCTCGAGCAGAGGCAGCTTGCCTCGCTTCAGAAGCGCATGGCGGCCGGGCAGCAAGTGGCCCAGGCACAGCCACAGGCATCGCAGGATGCCCCTGTCGTAGACGAAAATGGTGCAACGATCAAGCGGCCCAAAGGCGGCTTTGACGCAGTCATGGCGCTCGGCGCAGTTCCGCCAACAGAAATTGTCTTTACAGCCAGTGTGGACATTGATAACAGCTTGGTGAAGCTGAGCAAAAGTGACGCGCTGCCGAAGGACAATTACCTCAAGCCGGAATACAAAGACAAGCCGTTCCACAACTTCAATCTCGACATCCACACCGATCCGAGCGCGCTGAGCATTACGCAGTCGCCGGACGGCAAACGCCATGGCTCACTGCAGTTTGTGGCCGCGCTCTACACGCCGGATGGCGACATGATCAACTCCATTGAGAGAAAGATCGACCTCGACGTGACGGACGCCGGTTACCGCAACCTGCTGAAAGACGGGTTGCCGGTGAAGCTGCAAATCTCCGTGCCTGTAAAAGGGAATTACTTCCTGCGCATAGGCGTTCATGATCTCAGCAGTGACCGCGTAGGCGCAGTGGAGATTCCGGTTGACCAGGTACATCCGAACGTAGTGCCGCTTGCCCTGGCCTCGCGCTAGACCAGCGCCCCCATGTGAATCGACTGCACCAGCCTGCCCGCCGCGTCCACAACGACCAGGTTGGCAGGCTGCCCAACCGCAACAGAGCCAGCCCGATCGCTGAACCCTGTCATCGCAGCAGGGTTCGCGCCCAGCAACCGCAAGCCATTCTCCACAGTCGCACCTGTGAACTCGATAAAGTTTTTCAGCGCACGATCCAGCGTAAGTACGCTTCCGGCCAGCACGCCGTTTGCAGTAGCCCTGCCATCCGCCACCTGCACAGGAAATCCGCCCAGCATGTACTCGCCATCGGGCATTCCAGCGGCAGCCATCCCGTCGGTAATCAAAATTCCGCGCTCGGCGCCCTTAGCCTTCCACCACAGCCGTACCAGCTCCGGCGCAGTGTGGATGCCATCGCAGATCAGCTCGGCAAAAAGATCGTCCCTCGTCAGCACGACGCCCAGTATGCCCGGCTCGCGATGATCCAGCGCACGCATGGCATTAAAGGTATGCGTAGCGCTGGTAGCTCCGGCAGCCAGCACCGGAGCGGTCTCGGCAGCGGTAGCGTTTGAGTGGCCAACCGACACGCGCACGCCCTTAGCCGCGGCATGAGCGGCAAGCTCAGCAGCTCCGGGCAGCTCAGGCGCAAGTGTCATCAGACGTACGTGGCCCTGGGCAGCTTCAAACATCTTGTCAAAGATATCAATCTGCGGGGCAAGCAACAGATCGGGCGGATGGACGCCCCGCTTGGCATGGGAGAGAAACGGTCCTTCCAGATGAATGCCAATAGGCCAAGTCTGCGCGCCCTCAGGAGCCTTCTCGATGAGCTTCGCCAGCCCATTCAGTGAGCGCAGCGTCGCATCCATCGGCGCGGTAACCGTGGTAGCCAGGTACGCGCCCACGCCCCGCTTGGCCAGGAACTTTCCAATCGTGAGCAGCGCCGCCGGCGTAGCTTCCATCACGTCATGCCCGGCAGAGCCGTGGATGTGCACGTCGAAGAACGCGGGCCCCAGCGTGAGCCCGGGAAATGCATGCAACTCGCCCCCCGGAATCGCAGCTGCTGTCTGGCTTGCAATGGAGACAATCCGGCCATCTTCAGCAACAATGACCGGCGATTCGACAACCGTGTGGCCATCCCACAGACGGTCCGCAGTAAATACTGAACGCATAACTGGCCATTATCGCAGGCAGCAGGGCGTTGCCTTCAGCCGACAACTTACATTTTTGTAACAACAGACAGCTTCAAATTTGCTACGGTTGTCTGCATGAAGCCGAAGAGCCTTGTTGCGTACGCTATTTCGGTTCTGTTGACGGGCGGAGCGGCTTTGGCTGCTCAAAGCGCCACGCAGACACCTTCCCAGACGATTGATCTACCTACCAGCAAGCAGCTCATGGAAGAAGTCCCAGGGCATCCGCAGCGGCTCAACAGCCTGCCGGTCTCGATTGCCGTCTCGCCCGATAAGCGTTACGTAGTCACGCTCAATGACGGCTACAGCACATATGAGTCACACTACGATCAGTCGCTGGCCGTCTATGACACGCAGACCGGAAAGGTAGCGGATTTTCCCGATAACCGCACGCAGCTCCGCATGCGCGTCGGCGGCAAGCAAACCCTCTATTCCGGCCTCGCTTTCAGCCACGATGGAAACCACATCTACGCCAGCATGGGCTCAATCTCAGACCCTAACGGCGAAAAGCCCGGCGACACCGGGAACGGCATCGCCGTGTACAGCTTTAGTGCTGGCAAAGTAGCGCAGCAGCGGTTCATCCCGCTGCCTGTTCAACAACTAGCCCCAGGCCGCAAGACGCGCGTCGTTGGCGAGCAGGAAGGCGACAAGGGAATTCCGTTTCCGGCGGCGATTGAAGTAATTGGCGGCTCCGGACCCAATGCGAGTTCAGAGAAGCTTCTCGTGGCGGGCAATCTTTCCGACGATGTGCTGCTGGTCGATGCCACCAGCGGGAAAATCGAACATCGCTTCGATCTCGCGGAGAGTGATGCCGTTCCCGGCGTCTATCCAATTGCGCTCGCAGCGACGCGCGATGGCAAGCGCGCCTTTGTGGCGCTGTGGAATGCGTCGGAAATCGTCGAGCTGGACCTGACGAAGCAAACCGTAGAGCGCAAGCTGGCGCTAAACAAGCCTGAAAACCCAATCGCGCCAGGCTCGCATCCATGCGCGTTGGAGTTTTCTCCGGACGAGCGCACTCTGTACGTTGTGCTTGAGAACCACGACAGCGTAGCCGCCGTGGATGTAAGCACGCTCATTGTAAGAGGAACCTTCGACACGCGGCTGCCGCATCAGACTTACTTTGGCGCGGAGCCCGTGGCGTTGGCGTTGAATGCTGCCGGAACGCGCCTCTATGTAGCAAACATGGCTGCGGATGCGGTCGCTGTTCTCGATACAACAAAGATTAGGCAGAACTCCAAGCTGAATTCCAAACTCCCTGCACCGGCCATTGCACCGGAAGGATTCATTCCCACGGAGTGGCTGCCATTCTCGCTTGTCCAGACCGGCGGCAAGCTCTACATCGCAACCGGCAAAGGCCGCGGTACCGGACCGAACAACATGCTGCAGCGCGTGCCGGATGACATGAAAGACCGCCAGCCGCCGCATATCGAGCATCAGACCTATATTGCCGCATTACTCTATGGCTCGCTTGCAGTAGTGGATGAAACGGAGATTGCAGCCGGTCTCCAACAGTGGACTGCGCAGGTCATTGAATCCAACCGTATGAAGACTGCCGAAGGGAAGATCGCCTTCGCGAGCGATCAAAATCGTATCAAGCACGTCATCTACATCATCAAGGAAAACCGCACCTACGATCAGATCTATGGCGATCTCAAATTCAACGGCAAGCCCGTGGGCAACGGCGATGCGAGCCTCACCATGTTCGGCGCAGATGTCACGCCGAACCTGCACAAGCTCGCGCTGCGGTTCGGCGTGCTCGACAACTTCTACGATTCAGGCGAAGTCTCCGGTGATGGCCACGTCTGGTCGAATGCAGCTATCGGCAGCGACTATCTCGAAAAGACATGGCAGCAAAGCTATCGCAACGCGCAGCGCACTTACGACTTTGAGGGCGTTGTGGCGTACAACTACCCCCTCCTGCAGAAGATTCCCGACGTGAATGAGCCGGCCAGCGGCTACCTGTGGACCAACCTGGCCGCGCATCACAGAACTTACTATCACTTCGGCGAGTACATCTCCACAATCTTCTGTACGGACCCAAAGTCGGAGCAGCTTCCCGCGAACCCCCAGGAAGGGCCCATGCTACGCGGCAGCGACTGCTCAAAGAAATCCATCGCGCCAGGCGAAGCAATGCCGGAGGAGTGGGGCGGCGGCACCAACAAGTGGCCCTGGGCCATTCCACTCATCGCCACCAACACGGCCACAAAGCCGGAGCTGGTCGGCCACTATGCGCCGGAGGCTCCGGACTTTGACCTCATGGTGCCGGACCAGATTCGCGTGGATATTTTCACTCGTCATCTCAAGGGCTGGATAGCCGACAAGGAGCAGGGCAAGGACACCATGCCTGAGTTTGTGATGCTGCGTCTGGGCAACGACCACACTGCGGGCACGCGTCCCGGCGGCCCCACACCGAAATCCTCCGTGGCAGACAACGATCTTGCCGTAGGTCGCGCCGTCGAAGCCATCTCGCATTCAGCCTTCTGGGCCGATACGGCGTTCTTCATCGTCGAGGACGACGCGCAGGCTGGCGCGGATCACGTGGATGCGCATCGCTCCACCGCGCTGGTCATCAGCAGGTACGCGCCGCACGGCCCCACAAGCGAATCAGGCAGCGGCATGCCGGTTGTGGATAGCCGCTTCTACACCACGGTCAGCCTGATTCGCACCATGGAACTGCTGCTCGGCCTGCCGCCCATGAACAATAACGATGCGTTTGCTTCGGTCATTTCGCCGCTCTTCACGGGCGCGGGGGATCAGCCGGCATTCGACGCCGACTACTCCAACCGCGACAACAATCTCATCTATACAGCGAACAAGAAGACCGCTCCCGGCGCGCAGGAAAGCATGAAGATGGACTTTCGCCATGCCGATCACGCTGACACGCAGAAGCTCAACGTGATTCTGTGGAAAGACACCATGGGCGACAAGCCCGTTCCTGCAATGCTTAAGGTGCGCGTCAAGCGGACCACGAAGGATGACGACGATGATTAAGAATCCAGCTTGCATTCACGCGTACCCCGCAGAGTAGACTTACGCCATGACAAAACGGATCGGCATTCATGTCGGCACCTCCGGCGGCGCATCAAACGCAGTTCTGCGCGCGGAAGAGGTGGGCGCAAACACATTCCAGATCTTTTCCTCCAGCCCTCGCATGTGGCGCGCGCCCAAGGTTAAACCAGAAGAAGCCGCCCGCATGAAGGAGCTGCGCGCCAAGCATAATGTCAGTCCGCTCGTCATCCACACCAGCTACCTGGTCAACGTCTGTAGCCAGAACGACGAAGTGCGGCAGAAGAGCATCGTCGGATTTCGCGGAGAGATTGAGCGCGCCCTGGACCTCGGCGCGGAGTATCTTGTCCTCCATCCCGGCTCATGGAAGGGACTCACCCGCGACGAAGGCCTCAAGCTGGCTGCAGACTCCATCGAAAAAGCCATCGACGGCCTCCCGTGGCAGGGAACGCCGTTTTCCATCCTCATTGAGAACACAGCTGGCGCGGACTACTCGCTCGGCGCAAACTTTGAGCAGGTGTCGGAACTGGTCACACGCCTGCGCAACCACGCCCCCGTCGGCGTCTGCCTCGATACTTGCCATACTCACGTCTCGGGCTACGACATCGTCACGCCCGAGGGCTATGAAGAGACCATGAAGCAAGCCGCAGGAACCTTCGGATTTGACTCGGTCAAGGTATGGCACTGTAATGACGCCAAGGCCGCCCGCGGATCGAAACTCGACCGCCACGAGCACATCGGGAAGGGAACCATCGGCATCGAGCCCTTCCGCCGCCTGCTCAACGACAAGCGCTTCGCCCACGCCGCCTTCATCGCCGAGACCCCGGTAGACGAGCCAGGCGACGAGCTGCGCAATGTAGAGGCGCTGAAAAGTCTGATGGTTTGATTTGTTCTTGCCTCCTGTACCGCCCAACGGTACAATTATCAACAGGGAAACCTGAATGATTACCGGATTTCGTGATCGGTGGCTAGAAGATTTCTTCGTTCAAGACCTGGCAAGCCGAAAGATTCCGGCCAATCTGGAGGATCGGCTGTTTCGGAAACTGCAATTGCTGGACGATGCCACAACGGATGCGGATTTACGAGTTCCACCCAGCAACCACTTTGAAAAACTTCGCGGAAACCTTGAGGGCTGGCATTCGATCCGAGTCAATGAGCAGTGGAGGCTCATTTTCCAGTGGGATGCCGGTCGTGGCGAAGCATTCCGGGTTTATCTCGATAATCACAGCTATCGGTGAGGTGTACAGATGTTAAATACAGCGCGCAAACCGGTGACCGTGGGCGAAATGCTCGCAGAGGAGTTTCTTGGGCCGCTCGGTCTTACGCAGGGAGCATTAGCCGCAGCAATGGGCGTGCAACGCAAACTCGTCAACGAACTCTGCAACGATCGTCGCACAGTAACTGCAGATACCGCGCTGATGCTCGCGCGCGTCTTTGGTAACTCCGCCGATTTCTGGCTCAATCTCCAGCGCAGGATCGATCTGTGGGAGGCTCTGCATACGCCAGCCCGTCGCCGCCGCATTGACCGAGCAAAAACTCTGAAACAGGTTGCATAAAGCAGTGTAGCCCGCTCCAGGCTCATTGCAAACAATCTTCCGGGAAGAAAGGACATCCATCATGAACGCTCTTCGCAGCGCTTCTTCATTCGCATTCGCAGTTATCTTGTGCACCGCAGCCGCACGCCCGCAAATGCCGGCCCAATCCGCGCAGCCGCACACTCACTCAGAGGCACTCCTCGGAGTGTGGAACTATGAAGGCAACAAACTTATCGCAATGGCGGAAGACTTTCCGGAGGACAAGTACGACTACAAGCCCAATCCCGCCCAGCGATCCTTCGCCGAGCAGCTCCTGCACGCCGCTGGCGGAAACTACTTTCTCATCAATCCCGCCAAGGGAAAGAGACCTCCGACCGGAGATCCAAAGCGCTCTGATTTCAAATCGAAAGCTGAAATTGTCGCCTACGTTCGCAAATCTTTTGCCGACGGAGCTGCGCTCATCCAGGCCAAGGGCGAGAAAGGCCTGAACGATGTCTTCCCGGACGGAGAATCGGGTTCTCCGGTCCACTTCGGAGATAACGCCTGGGGATGGGTTGTACACTCAGGCGAGCATTACGGCCAGCTTGTGGTCTATTACCGCGTTCTGGGACTCGTTCCGCCTGAGTCACGGCCGAAGAAGTAGCAGCCGAACCGCAAAGGCGGCGATTCATGTGGAGAAGTTTTTGCGCATTTCAACTCGGTTTGTTACTTGCCTGCATTGTAGTCCGCGGCCAGTCGTCTCCTCATGCGGCACAGCTGCCCTATACCGCGCATTTCAAGAACACCACGGTGAAAACGCTCGCGGATGGATCAACATCCACCTCAGAGCACGAGTCCATAAGGGCGGCTGACTCACATGGCCGCTTTTACGCTTCGTTTCTACCATCCTCAGATAGCAGCGATAATGATCCACGCACCGGCTATCAAGTTCGCGATTTAGTTCATTTGACCGTAAGCTACTGGACCGAGCCCGGAACGACTGCACAGGTGGTTCACATGCCGGATATCGGCGAACCGGAAACCGACTGTGCGAAAGTAATGAAGGCCATTGGTCCGCTTCATCCCTTCGGAGCCCAGCCGCCAATTGAGGACCTGGGGATAAAACCCTTTCTTGGCTTAGAAGCCAAGGGAGGCAGGATAACGTTTACGCCAGTGGCTCAAGTCAAATCCAGCCAGGCAGCGTCGGATACCACGGCGCCTCTAACGCGCACCAACGAGGTCTGGACGGCAACTGATCCCAGGCTCGGTGGACTGGTCGTCTACCAGACCTCTACCACCTCTCAGGCATAACAACGACGCGGGAGCTAACCGAATTCACCCAGGCGGAGCCTGACCCGCAGCTTTTTGAAATTCCGGCCAACCGCGAGATTGCCAGAAGTGAGACCAACGCCTACGTGTGCGGCCCTAACCTGCAACCCAAATCCATGAGAATGTTCCAGTAACTCGCCGCCATTTACACTAGATACTTATGGCGGACGAGAAAGAACTGCGATACGACCCGGCAACAATCGAACCAAAATGGCAAGAGCGCTGGGCAGCTGATCCCACTCTCTATGCGGCTGACCCGCATGACAGCGGCAAGCCCAAATATTACGTGCTGGAGATGCTGCCCTATCCCAGCGGCCAGCTCCACATGGGACACGTGCGCAACTACTCCATCGGCGACGCCCTTGCGCGCCATATGTGGATGCGCGGCTACAACGTGCTGCACCCCATGGGCTGGGACGCCTTCGGCTTGCCCGCCGAAAACGCGGCACTCAAGAACAACACACCTCCGCGCGAGTGGACGCTCTCAAACATCGCCGCCATGAAGCGGCAGATGCAGCGCCTCGGCCTCGGCTACGACTGGGCCACGGAAATCACCACCTGCCTGCCCGATTACTACCGCTGGAACCAGTGGTTCTTTCTGCGCATGTATGAGCGCGGCCTCGTCTATCGCAAAAAGAGCAAGGTGAACTGGTGCCCGGAGTGCGCCACCGTGCTCGCCAACGAGCAGGTCATCGATGGCCGCTGCTGGCGGCATGAAGACACCATCGTCGAACTGCGCGACCTGGAGCAATGGTTCTTCCGCATCACCGCTTATGCGCAGGAATTGCTGGATGGCCTGGACAAACTCGACGGCTGGCCTGAAAAAGTACGCACCATGCAGCGCAACTGGATCGGCCGCAGCGAAGGCACGGAAGTCGACTTTACCGTTGAAGGCGGTCCCGAAGAAAGCAGTCCGGCAAAGATCCGTGTCTTCACCACCCGCGTCGACACCATCTTCGGCGCAACCAGTGTGCAACTCGCGCCGGAACATGCGATCACCGCACAGTTTTCTTCCACGGATTCCGTCCTAAAAGAAAAGGTAGCGGAGCTACTCGACGAACAGAAGAAAGCTCGCGAGACCGGCGACATCGGCGCGATTGAAAAGCACGGCGCCCCGACAGGCCGCTTCGCCATCAACCCCTACAACGGCAAACGCGTGCCCATCTGGGTCGCCAATTACATCCTGGCCGACTACGGCACCGGCGCCATCATGAGCGTTCCCGGCCATGACGCCCGCGATTTCGAGTTCGCATCGAAGTACGGCATCCCCGTGCGTCGCGTCATCGCTCCAGCAGATCCTCAAGCAGAAGAACCAGCATTGCCCTATCTCTCAGAAGACGGCATCCTCATCAACTCCGGCGAATACAACGGCCTCACCTGCGATGAAGCGCAGCAGCGCCTCCAGCACATCGCAAAAGAGCAGGCATTCGGCGAGGCGACTATCACCTTCCGCCTCAAGGATTGGGGCGTCAGCCGTCAGCGTTACTGGGGCACGCCCATCCCCATGATTCATTGCGAGCGTGACGGTATCGTTCCGCTGCCGGACGATCAGTTGCCAGTCATTTTGCCCGCGAATATCGAAATCACGCAGACCGGCGGCTCGCCGCTCTCGCGCGTGCCGGAGTTCGTCAACGTTACCTGCCCCAAATGCGGCGGCCCAGCGCGGCGCGAAACCGACACCATGGATACCTTCGTCGACTCCAGCTGGTACTTCTATCGCTACGTAGACGCAAAGAATGATGTGGAGCCCTATGCTCCCGCAAAGGCGCAGCACTGGTTCCCCATCGACCAGTACATCGGCGGCGTAGAGCATGCCATCCTGCACCTCATCTACTCGCGCTTCTGGACCAAGGTCATGCGCGACCTCGGCATGATTCTCAATGATGAGCCCGCGCAGCGCCTCTTTACCCAGGGCATGGTCATCAAAGACGGCGCAAAGATGTCGAAGTCCAAGGGCAACGTTGTCTCGCCCGATGACATGGTGGCCCGCTACGGCGCAGACTCCACCCGCATGTACGCGCTCTTCGCCGCGCCGCCCGACCGCGACCTCGACTGGCAGGAGGATGGCGTCGCAGGCGTCAGCCGCTTCCTGGGCCGTGTCTGGCGTCTCACCACCAGGCACGCGGAAGCAGCGCGTTCTGCCAAAGGCCAGCCTCTCGCAGAGACCAGCGGAACTTCGCTCAAGCTGCTGCGCAAGCTGCATCAGACCATCGCCAAGATCACGCACGACTTCGCAGGCCGCTGGCACTTCAACACCTGCGTAGCCGCCATTATGGAGCTGGTCAATGAGGTCCAGGCCGCCGATGCACAGCTTACATCCGGAGAAGTCCCCGCTCCGGTCATCCGCGAGCTGCTCACCAACCTTGTGCTGCTGCTCGCACCCTTTGCTCCATACCTCTCTGCGGAGTTGTGGGAGGAGTTAGGCGGCGAGGGCGCGGTCCTGCGCGCCTCCTGGCCTATCAGCAATCCAGCTCTCGCCAAAGAAGACGAGATCGAAGTCTCCGTGCAGTCCAATGGCAAATTGATCACCGTCATCCGCGTGCCTGCAGACGCTGATGCCAAAGCCATCGAAGTCGCCGCGCTCGCCGAAGAAAAGGTCAAGGCGCGCATCGCCGGCAAAACCGTGGTCAAGGTCATCGTTGTCCCCGGCAAGACGGTGAATCTTGTCGTCAAGTAGCATGGAACCGCAACAGCAACTGCGCGGAACCCAGTCCATGGTCGGTCACATGGGCTGGGTCCTTGCGCGGCCCTCACTCACCGCATTGGAAGTTGCATGGCGCTGGCTCATCGGCGCGCCGCTGCTAGTCATCTGCTGGATCGAAGCCCAAAAAATCTTCGCCATCGTTCCGCCAGAGAGCGCAGGCCTCACCGCAATCAACTGGCAGAACCCCTGGACTGCTTCGCTCAAAATAGCCGAAGCCTGGGTCACGTACCAACCCCACATCGCCGCAGTACTGAGCCGGCTTGCACCCGTCGCCGCGCTTGCATGGATCGTAGTCTCTGGCATCGGCCGCAGCCTCGTTCTCAAGCGCATGGAGCCGTCTCTACCCTTGCGCCCTTTCTCCATGATCCTTCTGCAGGCTGCATGGCTGGCCGTGCTCGCGCTCACAGGCTGGGCATGGTGGGCCGGGTTAAGCTGGGCCGGGCAAACGCACATCAACGCCATAGGCGAACCGGACCTCATTGGCTACACCATCTGGGCCGTTTTTCTCACGCTCGGCTTCTTCACGCTGTGGGCCTTCATCAGCTGGGTTGTAACGATTGCGCCCATGCTGATGCTTTTGGAAGATTCTTCCCCAGCCACGGCACTCATCCAAAGCTTAAGGCTTGGAAAGCCCTTCACCGGCAAGCTCGTCGAGATCAATCTCGTCATGGGCATCGTCAAGCTTGCGCTGCTAGTCGTCGCAATGGTCTTTTCCGCCGTACTGATTCCATTCAGCGAAGAAGTCGGCGCAAGCGCGCTGCATCTCGAGTGGACCGTCGTTACAATCTTCTACTTCATCGCCAGCGATTATTTCCAGGTGGTTCGCCTGAAAGGCTTCATCGAATTCTGGCGCGTCTATCGCGGAGAACTGCCGGGCTAGCACAGCTACTTCGTCGCAGGTGCAGCATGAGCCGCTTCATCCTTCAAAAATTCTGCGCTCAATGTGCCTTTATCTTTCGCCACCCGCAGCAGCGTAGGGTAAAACTGCGCAAACGTAGTATCCACAGCCCCATGCGCGGCATGGCACGTGTAGCAGGACGCGCCGGAAGGAATGAGCGTGCCGTTGCTCGTGGGTTTATCGAAATCAAAAAATGCCCACTTGCCGGGGAACCGCTTTTCGTCCTTCACATGCACCTCAAGCCCCATCACATCCAGGCCTTGGAAGTGCCCATGCTGATTAATTGAGCCCTTGTCGCGCGCCTCGCGCACCTCAAGCACCATCATCGTCTTATCCGGCCACGTGCCCGTTGCCTGAAAGCTTCGATAAGCCTCTGGATTCACAAACACATTGTCGAACATCGTCATGTTCGCGGGTTTCTCTGAGTAGCTCATATCCACGCCCGAGCTCAAATAGATCCACTCGCGATAATTGGTCGGATTTACCATCTCGCCATTCGCCAGATAAATGGGAGCATTCGCTGAAGCAGCCCGCGCAATCTTGGCTGGGCGTAGCAATATGGCGGCGCTTACGGCCACAAGACAAACCACTCCTGCAAAAACAAGGGAACGATGCACGGTGAACTCCTGCAGCAGGAAACGCACCCGCAAGGCAGAAAGTTCCCGCACTGCCGATAATTCTTTAAGTTATGAGCCGCAACCCGGCAAAGTAAGTCAAAATCTATCCGGGCGCCCTAAAACACCTTCAGATGAATCACCAGGTACTGCTTCGGATTCTCGCGGATCGCCTTCACCAGCTTGTGTGACTCGTCCAGCGTGGCATTCAGGCTGTCATACACGGCGCGGTTCTGCGCCAGCTGACCAAGCGTTCCCTTGCCGTCGTTGATGCCGCTGAGAATGCCGTTCAGGCTTGTCACCGTCGAATCCAGCTTCTTGGCAAACTCCGGGTCCTTCGCCAGCTTGCCAATCGCGCCCTGGCCCTTGTTAATGCCTTCAAGAAGCGTGTTGGCGTTGGCCACAGCGGAATTCAGATTGTTGTAGAGCGTCTCGTCTGTGAGCAGCTTGCCCGCCGAGCCCTTGCCCCCATTCAGGTTGGCAACGATCTGATGCAACTGGTCCACAGTTGAATTGAGCTTGTCGTAAAGCTCTGTGTCCTTCGTCAGCTTACCCAGCGTTCCATTGCCCTGGTTGATGCTCTTCGTCACGCCTTCCAGATTCGCGCTCACCTGGTTCAGGTGGTTGTACAGCTCCGGGTTGTGAAGAAGTCTTCCCGCCGAGCCCTGCTCGGAATTCAGCGAATCCATCAGGAGGCTTGTTTTCTTCAACACCTTGGAGACTTGCTGCAGTGCATCCTGGCTGGTGTTCATCACCTGCTGAAGCCCCGAGACGTTATGCGACACCAGCTCTGCATTGTTTGCCGGTGGAGGACCTGTTGCATTGGTTGAAGTGATGTCGATGTAGCTGTCGCCCAGAACGCCGGCCGAGGCAATCGTGGCCGCCGAGTCCGTATGCAGAAATGTAGACAGCTTGCCCGGCACCTTCATGGTGACTTCCACTGGCGTGGGATTGCGTTCCGGCACCACGCGAATCTTCGTCACATTTCCAATCGTGACGCCTTCGAGCGTGACCGGCGCACCCTGCTTCAATCCTGAGGCGTTTTCAAAATAAACCCGCAGAGTGAGCTTCTTGGCAAACAGCCCCCCCGTCGATCCTGACATAAGGAAAATCAGGAAGATGAGGATAACGGCGCCTGCAAGAACCAGCGCGCCTACTTTCAGTTGGGACCACTGGACTTCTTTGCGGCTTGGCACGATTCTCCTCTGAGGGGATACTGTCCGGACCGTATTTCATTGAGCATAGCAGACCGCCGTCGGATTCCCGTCCGTTCAGCGCCCATCCTCCAGTACCACTGATGCCATGGCCGTGCTCCGTGAGTGCGTCAGTGAAAGCGCCGCATTCTGCACGCCGATTCGTTTTGCGTACTCCGCCGCCCGCCCATAAAACTGCAGTGAAGGCCGTCCGCCCGGCGCACGCTGCACCTCAATCTCCCGCCAGGTGATCCCGTGGTTAATGCCCGTGCCAAGTGCTTTGGCCGCAGCTTCCTTTGCCGCAAACCGCGCCGCCAGGCTCTCCGCCGCATTATGTTTGCGAAGGCAATATGCCTGCTCCGCCTTGGTATACACGCGATCGAGAAACCGCTCGCCAAACTTATCAAGCGAGTTCTGGATTCGGTCGATCTCCACCAGGTCAATTCCCGAGCCGAGGATCATGGATATGAAACTACACGATCCCCGTACCCCGGCCAAGGCGTAGTCGAACCGCCGGTCAAATAGATAAAAGGTTTCCAATGACCTCCAGCCCCGGGTTTATGGACTCTAACTCCGGGCTTATGCGGGCCGGCGCGCACCTTTTCGCTGCGCTTGTTTCAAAGCAGGTCAAGCATCGTGCAACTCCCGCACACGCATCATGATGCCCGTGCAGAGTCCCGATAACCCCATTGTGCAATTTGGTACCCCAAAACGCGCTCACGCACAGCCCGCGCTCATGCCCTGGGCGTTGGAGATTCAGGCTGTCTCCTCAGGGGAGCCGTCGAATCTGGTGCGCACGCTCACTGGAGCCATCCTCGGCTGCGGCGGTTGGGTGCTCACACGATCCACCACTGACAGCGGGCGCGTCACTATTCTCTTTGAATTCGAGCGCGCCGCCTGCGTGGAGATTTACACCGCTGTCATCGCATGTGGAATCGAGCTCAGCCGCAACGGTCACATCCGCATGACCGAGTTCTGCCACTGCACGCGCAATCACCTCAGCGAGTGTGGTGCGCAGATTGCCAGCATTGAGTTAGAAATCCAGACCAGTCCGCTCAAGATCGCCGGCAGCTCCGCGCCCGGCGGTAACGTGCCGGAACAAGCCCGCTAGGTAAGCTCTTAACCCGCCTCCACCAGCCCATACTTGCGCTGCCACGCTTCCTTGAGCCGTACCCATACCCGCGCCCGCTCAGCCTCGGTGCCTTCGGCCTCATCCGGCTTGCCGTTGACAAACCGCGCCGCCTCCATCTTGGCCAGCTCCAGCAGCTTGCGGTCGCGCACCAGGTTCGCCACGCGAAAATCCGGCAGCCCTGCCTGCCGCGTGCCAAAAACCTCGCCGGGTCCGCGCATAGCCAGGTCCAGCTCCGCCAGCTCAAAACCATCCTGCGTGCTCACCATCGCATTCAGCCGCTCTTCTGCCTGCTCGCTCACACGTGCACCCGTCATCAGAATGCAGTAACTCTTCGCCGCGCCGCGCCCCACGCGCCCGCGCAGCTGGTGCATCTGCGCCAGCCCAAAGCGCTCCGCGTGTTCAATCACCATCACGCTCGCATTCGGCACATCCACACCCACTTCAATCACCGTCGTCGAAACCAGCACGTCAATGTCGCCGCGCTGAAATCGCCGCATGATAATTTCCTTTTCATCAGCATCCAGTCGCCCATGCAGCAAACCCAGCCGCAGTCCATTCAGCGGCCCGGTTCGAAGCTTCTCATACATCTCAACGGCCGATTTCAGCCCCAGCTTCGCATTCGGATTCGCCTCCTTCGCAGCTTTGGGAAACAACTCCGCCGTCTTACCTTTCCGAGTCGTTTTCCGCGCCACAGGCTGAGCCGCCTTCTCCGTAGCCTCTTTCACATCAGCATCCGCACTGAAATCCAACTCCGGCTGGTCGTCCTTGGCCCCCTCAATCACCGGATAGACGATGTACGCCTGCCTGCCCAGCTTCACCTGCTTCCGAACAAACTCCCACACCTCATCCGCGCGCTCATCCGCCACGCGCCGCGTAACAATCGGCGTTCGCCCCGGCGGCAGCTCATCCAGCACGCTCAAATCCAGGTCCCCATAAAGCGAGAGCGCCAGCGTCCGCGGAATCGGCGTAGCCGTCATCACCAGCACATCCGGTTCCGCCCATTCTGTCCCATCTGGCCTTGGCTTCTTCATCAGCTTGAACCGCTGCATCACGCCAAACCGATGCTGCTCATCCACCACAATCAATCCCAGCCGGTCGAATTCCACCTTTTCTTCGATCAGTGCATGCGTCCCAATCACCAGGTGGGCCTCACCGCGATGAATCAGCCCTCGGTTATAGCGCTTGCGATCCTCATCGAGCGACCCTGTCAGCAGCACAATCCGGTATTTGCGCGACGACCGCTCCAGCAGCTTCCTCGCCGCCAGATAATGCTGCGTCGCCAGAATCTCCGTCGGAGCCATGAGCGCAGCCTGATAGCCGTTTTCCATCGCCACCAGCATCGCCTGCAGTGCCACAATCGTCTTGCCCGACCCCACGTCCCCCTGCAGCAGCCTGCGCATTGGGCTCGGCTGCTTCATATCGCTCACAATCTCGCCCAGGGCTTTTTTCTGCGCCGCCGTAGGATGAAACGGCAGCACCTCGCGAATCGCCTCGCGCACCTTGTCGTTGGTCTTAAACGCAACACCGGCGCGCTCGCGCATTCTCCGCCGCTTCAGCTCCAGCCCCAGCTCTAGAAAAAACAGCTCTTCAAAGATGAGCCGCCGATACGCCGGCGTAACCGCAGCCTGCAGCTCCATCATCGCTGTGCCTTCCGGCGGAAAATGTACCTCTCGCAGCGCCATCTCGCGATCCGGCAGCCCCATCCGCTCAATCATCGCCGCAGGCAAACACTCCGGCATCGCTCCGTGCATCGACTCCAGCAGATGAAAGATAACCTTCCGTTGCCACCGCGAAGCCAGCCGCGATCCCAGCGACTCATACACTGGCGTAATGCGGCCCACCTCCAGCAGGCGCGTCTCGGCATCGTCGCTCGCATCCGGCAGCAGCTCCCACTGCGGATTAATCATCTTCATATTCGACGTGGATCGTGAAGGCTCCACTTTGCCAAACACCGCCACCGTCTGCCCAGCCTGAAACTTGCCCTGCAAATAGGTTCCGTTGAACCACATACACTTCATCGCCAGCTGTCCCTGGCCAATGGTGATCTCAAAGATCGGCGCGCGCTTCGTCCTTAGCAGCGCCGACCCGCGCACCTCCGCAATTACACTCGCCATCTCACCCGGCTTCAGCTCATCCAGGCTGCGCGGATTCTGCCGGTCCTCATATCGAAAGGGAAGGTGGTAGAGCAGGTCTTCCATGGTGACAATGCCCTTGGCGGCAATCACTTCTGCCAGCTTCGGCCCCACGCCGCGCGCATACATCACCTTGTCTTCAAGTTTGTTCACAAACAGGATGCTAAAACATTGAGCCGCACGCCCGCGGCCATCTGCAGCCCCCATGCTTTATCGTTGTCTACGGCAAGAAAATCATCCCCGGAGCACCCTTGATGGTCATCTGGAACCGCCGTAACTTTCTCCGCGCCGCCGGCGCCGTCGCTGGCTCCGTATCCGCCGCCTCCGCATTGCCCGGAATACCCTTGCTCTCCGCCGAAGAGCCCGAAGCGAAAAACATCGCCGCCAACGACCACGTCCAGATCGCGCTTATCGGCGCAGGCTGGCAGGGCTCCGGCGACACAAGCGTGGCCATCCGCGTTCCCGGCGTTAAACTCGTCGCCGCCGCCGACTGCTACGACGGCCGCCTCGCACACGCCAAGGAAGTCTGGGGCAGCGACATCTTCACCACGCGCGACTACAACGAAATCCTTGCCCGCAAAGACATCGACGCCGTGATCATAGGCACGCCTGACCACTGGCACAAGCAAGCCTCCATAGACGCCATGAAGGCCGGCAAAGACGTCTATTGCGAAAAGCCCATGATCCATCTCTACGATGACGGCCCGGCAATGATTGAAGCCTCACGCCAAACCAACCGAATTCTGCAGGTAGGCAGCCAGCGCGTCAGCAACATCGTTTACGCCAAGGCAAAAGAGATCCTCGCTTCCGGTGCCATCGGTAAGCTCAACATGGTCACCGCTTACTGGGATCGCAATTCTTCCCTCGGCGCATGGAACTACACCGTTCCGCCCGACGCCAGCACGACAACCTGCGACTGGCCGCGCTGGCTGGGTACCGCGCCTAAAATCCCCTTCAACTCCGAACACTTCTTCCAGTGGCGCAAATGGAAGGCATACGGCTCCGGCGTCGCCGGCGATCTCTTCGTGCATCTCTTCAGCGGCATCCACTTCATCACCGGCTCCAACGGCCCCACCCGTGCCATGGCAACCGGCGCCATTCGTTACTGGAAAGATGGTCGTGACGCCAACGATGTGGTGCTCGGTCTCTTCGACTACCGCGAAGGCTTCAACGTCAGCCTCCATGTCAATTTTGTCGATGGCGGCGAAGAAGGTGAAGGCTTCACCTTTGCCGGTTCGGAAGGCACCATGACCATCGGTTCGGACGGTCTCACAATCAACCACGTGCCGCGCCAAACCGCGCCCGGTTACATGGTCGGAACCTTCCCTGAAGCCATGCAGAAGGAGATCATCGCCGCGTATGACGAAAAATATCCTCCCGGCGTGGCTAAGCAATCTCTCGCGGCAGCAGAGAAGTACACCCCGCCCAAAGGCTATAGCGATAGCTACGACCACTTCAAAAACTTCTTCGCTTCCGTCCGCTCACGCCAGCCCGTGGTGGAAGATGCCACATTCGGCTACCGCGCAGCGGGCGCGGCCTTGCTTTCCAACCTCAGCATCGATCGCGGCCAGATCGTCCACTGGGACCCTGACGCCATGAAGCTACTCTCGTAAATCTCGCAATCAACCGGGTGCCCCGCCCTCGGCGCGCTCTTGTTTTTGCGCCTAGGGTGGGAGGGAACTTCCCCCATTGCCCTGTGCGTATCACACAAAGGGGGAACTCTGCGCCTGCGGGAGCCTTTGCTACACTGCTGGCAGTTTGTTCGCCCCCATGGATCGCGCAAAGATCGCGCGAAGATACGCGAAGACACCCTTCGGGAGAATGCATGCCAGTTGTCGAACTCGCAAGCGTGACCAAAGCCTATGAGAGCAAGGTCGCCGTCAATAACTTGAGCCTCTCCATTGAAGCCGGCCAGATGTTCGGCCTGCTCGGACCCAACGGCGCAGGAAAAACCAGCTCCATCCGCATGATGATGGGCATCACCATGCCGGATTCCGGCCAGGTGAATCTCTTCGGCAAGCCCTTCGAGCGCAAAAGCCTTGAGCGCGTCGGCTACCTGCCGGAAGAGCGCGGCCTTTACAAAAAGATGAAGGTGATAGATCAACTCATCTTCTTCGGCGAACTCCACGGTGTCAGCGCCGCCGACGCGCAGACACGCGCTGTCTCCTGGGCCAAACGCCTTGAAATTGCCGACTCATTGACCAAGAAGACCGAAGAGCTCTCCAAGGGCATGCAGCAGAAGATTCAGTTCATCTCCGCGCTGCTCCACGATCCCGGCCTCATCGTCATGGACGAGCCATTCTCCGGCCTCGATCCGGTCAACGCCACCCTGCTCGAACGCACGCTCCTCGAACTGAAGGATCAGGGCAAAGCCATTATCTTCTCCACGCACCGCATGGATCAGGTGGAGAAGCTCTGTGACTCCATCTGCCTTATCAATAAGGGTCAGGCCGTGCTCGCCGGACGCGTCCGCGAGATCAAATCCCGTTACTCGCGCGACCGCGTCATCATGGAGTTTGAAGGCGATGCCTCTTTCCTGCAGAGCCCAGAAATCGCCGAGGCCAACAACTTCTCCGGCCACGCCGAGATCCAGCTCAAGCCCAGCGGAGACGCGCAAAAGCTCCTGCATGAAGCCGCTGCCAAAGCCACCATATATCGCTTTGAGCTGGTCGAGCCATCGCTAGAAGAGATCTTCATCCAGACCGTGGGAGGCAAAGCCGATGCGTAATATTCTGCTCGTCGCAAAGCGCGAATATCTTGAGGGAGTCCGCGGACGCGCCTTTCGCATGTCCACCATCCTCGTCCCCGTCGTCTTCGCCGTCATCATTGCTGTTGCCGTCTTTGCCGGCAAGAACTCCGGCGTTGGCAAGCATGTGTTGATCGCCACAACAGACAGCAATCTTGCCGCCGACATCCAGTCACAACTGACAGACGACAAAGATTCCAAGACCACCGTCGATGTGATCGTACCCTCTTCGCCATCAGAGCGCGACAGCCTTGTCAGCAAGGTGCGTGAAAAAGAAATAGATGGCCTTCTCTGGATCGACACCGCCGTACCTAGCAAAATCACCGCCACCTACATCTCCACATCCTCCGGTGACATCGTCATCGGCAGTCGCCTCGAATCTGCGCTCAACCACGCTCTCGCAGCCGAGCGCCTCAGCGCCCGCGGCATGAGCAAGGCAGAAGTCGAACTCGTCATGAAGACCGTCTCCGTAGACACCATGCAGGTGGACAAGGGCGGAAAGGAAGTCAAGAGCAGCGGCATCGGCGCGTATCTCAAGGGCTACATCATGGGCATCATGCTTGCAATGACTACCATGATCTACGGCATGAACGTCGCCCGCTCCATCATTCAGGAGAAAACCTCACGCATCTTTGAGGTCATGCTCGCCTCTGTCAAAGCCGGCGACCTGCTCGCCGGAAAACTCCTTGGCATCGGTGCCGTCGGCCTCACGCAGCTCGCTATCTGGGGTGTCGCCGCAGCCCTTCTCGCAGGCTCTGCCTTCGCCGCTCCCGTACTCAATGGCCAGCTTTCCATTCATTTGTCCATCACGGAAGGCCTTCTCTTCGGCGCATATTTCATCCTCGGCTACCTGCTCTATGCCTCGCTTTTTGCGGGCCTCGCCGCAAGCTGTGAAACCGAGCAGGAGCTGCAGATGTACACGCCGCTCGCTGCCGTGCCCATCTGGCTCAGCTTCTCGCTTATCTGGCTCATCATCAACAATCCCAGCTCCTTCTGGTCCATCGCCGCGTCGTTGTTCCCAGCCACTGCGCCCATCGTCATGATGCTCCGCATGGGCGCACAAACTCCGCCCGCGTGGCAGTTCGCAGCTTCTCTTGCCATCATGGTTGTCAGCGTCTGGGCCGTCCTGTGGGTCTCCGCGCGCCTCTACCGCGTCGGCATCCTCATGTACGGCAAACGCGCCACACTCCCCGAACTGCTCCGCTGGCTCCGCTACAGCTAGTAGTTTCAGTTCTCGCACAAATGATGGGTGCCCCAGGTCCCTGAAGTTGGGACCTGGGATAGCACTCCCGTAAACGGGCCTTTAACCCCTAGGCCATTTTTCCAGCCAATTACAATCAACCAGGTGAGCCAAGGCGCGGAAAAATCATTCACCTTCACCCAGCGCATCCTTCTAGCCATCGTGCCGCGCATCGTCCAAGCGCTGCTCTGGCTCGCAGGACTCACCTGGCGTTATGAAGTCATAGCACCTTCCGGCGTCACACCACTCATCAAAGGCCGCGGCGCAAGCTCCCAGATCTTCTGCTTCTGGCACCAGTGTGTTCTGCCCTGCGCGCACTACTTCCGCCGCACCGGCGCCGTCATTCTCATCAGCCGCAGCTTCGATGGAGAACTCATCACTCGCATCCTTCGCCTCTTCGGCTTCGATGCCGTGCGCGGCTCCAGCTCCCGCGGCGGCGGCGAAAGCCTTCTCGGCCTCAATCAAGTTTTAGAAAACGACAAGCCCGCCATCTTCACCGCGGACGGTCCCCGCGGCCCCATCTATCAAACCAAAATGGGCCCCATCAAGCTCGCACAAATGAGCGGCGCACCCATCGGAGCCTTTCATCTTGAGCCGCAGCGCGCCTGGAAATTGAACTCATGGGACCACTTCCTCATCCCCATGCCCTTCACACGCATCGTCGTAAGTTGGGGTCCATGGACGCACGTCCCCGCCGATCTGGCCCCCGACCAATTCGAGCCAAAGCGCGAAGAGCTCAACACAGCCATCGAAACCGCCCGCCTCAACGCACTAAGGCATCTCGGAAAGACGTAACCGCTAACTTGCCACCGCGCGCAGCGCGGCTAACCTGTTAAATTGACAGACAAAAATGAGCAGCCTCCGCATCTCCGACTTCGACTTTCATCTGCCGACGGAGCTTATCGCGCAGCAGCCGCCAGAGACGCGCGGCGCCAGCCGCATGTTAGTCATGGATCGCCAAACCGGCACACTCTCTGACCAGCTTTTCGCAAATTCCCCCTCACTTTTACAGCCCGGCGACCTGCTCATCCTCAACGACAGCCGCGTCATCCCCGCGCGTCTCTACGCCCGTCGCACAACGATCCGTGATCGCGAAGCGCCCACAGGCCGCATCGAAGTCATGCTCACCGAGCCGCAAGGCGAAAACCGCTGGCGCGCACTCGTAAAGCCCGGCCGCAAAGTAGCCGTCGGCGAAATCCTCGCCTTTCCCGCCTCCGACGGCAGCGTCGCCCTGGAAGCCGAAGTCCTAGAACGCGGCGAATTCGGCGATCGCCTTCTGCAGTTCGCACCAACCACCGACTTCTTCGCCGCACTAGACCGCATAGGCCACATGCCCCTGCCGCCCTACATTCACCGTGACGACGCCGACACCGATCGCGAGCGCTATCAGACTGTCTTCTCGCACGAACGCGGCTCCGTAGCCGCTCCCACCGCAGGCCTGCACTTCACCCCGCAGATCCTTGAAGCCATCCAATCCCGCGGCGTCGAAATCGCCCGCATCACCCTCCACGTAGGCCTAGGCACCTTCGCCCCGCTGCGCGTCGAGCGCGTCGACGAAGTCCATCTCCACCGCGAGCGATACACCCTCAGCGCAGAAACAGCCTCAGCCATCAATAAGGCCCACACTGAGTCTCGCCGCATCGTAGCCGTCGGCACCACCACCGTCCGCACGCTGGAGCACTGCGCCCTCACCGCCAACGGAGCCCCACTCCAATCTCATTCCGGCAGCACAGAAATCTTCATCTCGCCCGGCTTCGAATTCCGCCTCGTAGGCGCGCTTCTCACCAACTTCCACCTCCCACAATCAAGCCTACTCATGCTCGTCAGCGCCTTTGCAGGCAGGGAACACGTCCTTGCCGCCTACAATCACGCCGTCGCATCCCAATACCGCTTCTTCAGCTACGGCGACTGCATGTTCCTGCACTGACACTCCCCGCTGATAAACTCGGTAGCGTGCCAAACAGCGTGCCAGACCAGGTAAAAGAACCCGTATTCCTCCTCGATACCATGGCGTTCATCTTCCGCGCCTACCATGCCATGCAGCGCTCGCGCCCCATGTCCACGCGTTCCGGCCTGCCCACAGCGGCCACGTTCGTCTTCGTCAACATGATCAAGAAGCTGCGCCAGGACTTCTCGCCGCATTACTTCGCAGCAGTCTTCGATGTCAGCGGCAAAGTCTTCCGCGATGAGCGCGCCCTCGCCATCGGTACCCTGCGCAAGTGGAGCGCCAAATCGCAGAGCTTTGAAGAAGTCAGCTACGACGGCTATAAGGCCAAGCGCGAAGCCATGCCGGAAGACCTCCGCCGCCAGATCCCTTACATCCGCCGTTCTCTCGAAGCCTTCCGCATTCCCATCCTTGAAGCCGAAGGTTTCGAAGCTGACGACGTCATCGGCACACTCTCCTGCCGCGCCTCCGAACAGGGCCACGACGTCTTCATCGTCTCCGGCGACAAGGACATGATGCAGCTCGTCAATGAGCGAGTAAAGATCCTCAACCCGCAGAAAGACAATCTCATCCTCGATGCGGAAAAAGTCACCGAAGTCCTCGGCGTACCTCCCGACAAAGTCATCGACGTGATGGCCCTGCGCGGCGACGCCATTGACAATATCCCCGGCGCGCCCGGCATCGGCGACAAAGGCAGCGTCGATCTCATCAAGGAATTCGGCACAGTCGAAGCCGTCCTCGATCGCGCCTCTGAAGTAAAGCGCAAGAGCTACCGCGAATCGCTCGAGCAGAACCGCGAAGCCGTCCTGCTCTCAAAAGAACTCGTCACCATCCACTGCAATGTGCCGCTTCCACTCGACCTGCTCGCCATGGAAACGCAGGACCTTGACCTCGAAGCCTGCCGTGAGCTTTTCACCGAGCTGGAATTCACCTCCATGCTTCGCGAACTAGCTCCCGCGCCACAGCAGACTCAGACCGAGCTGCTCGATTCACCCACAGACGAACAGGCGGCGGCCTTCTACGCCGCAGCGCGCCAGCACGGCTTTGCCCTCGCGCTTGATGCCGCCGAACCCACCTCCGTGGAATCCGACGATGATACTTCCATTCCGCCCGCGCCTTCGTTGCTCGATATCGTGGAAGAGGCTGAGGAGAAGACTCGCTTCAGCATCGGCGTCTGCGCAAATTCGGAATCGGAGCAGGGAATTGCTCTCTGTCTTCCGCTCACGCCTGAGCTGCATGCGCTGCTTGAGGACCCCGCCGTTCCCAAGCGTACCCACGACCTCAAGCTAGCTCTTCACGTTTTGCATGGCCTCGGTGTCACGCTTCGTGGCCCCGCGGAAGACACCATGCTGCTCTCTTACGCGCTCAACCCGACGCACGCCACGCAAACTCTGGCCGACGTTGCCGCGCGCAGCAACCAGCCCGCGCCAAACTCCCTACCAGCCGCCGCCGCCGCCATCAACGCCCTCGTCCCCGCACTCCGCGCCTACGTCGACGAGCTTGAACTCGCCCGCGTCTACACCGAAATCGACCTTCCTCTAGCACCCGTCCTCTATCGCGTAGAGCAGGCAGGAATTCGCATCGACAAAGCCGCTCTCAATGGGCTGTCCACACGCTTCGCATCTGAAATGCAGCGCGTCAGCTCACGCATCTTCGAGCTCGCCGGCAAAACCTTCAACATTAACTCGCCTAAGCAGCTCGGCGTAGTGCTCTTCACCGATCTCGCTCTGCCCGCACCCGCAGCACGCGGCAAAGGCAAATCCATCTCCACCGCGCAAAACGTGCTTGAGCAGCTTGCAGAAGAGCACGAACTTCCGCGCCTTGTCCTCGAATTTCGTCATCTCTCGAAGTTGAAGTCCGTCTACGTCGATGCGCTGCCACTACTAGCAGATGCCGACTCACGCGTGCACACAACGTTCCAGTCCGCAGCCGTCGCCACCGGCCGCCTCTCATCCATCAATCCAAATCTTCAAAACATTCCCATCAAAACTGAGCTCGGTCGCGAAATTCGCGCCGCCTTCATCTCCGCGCCTGGCACAGAACTGCTCTCCGCCGATTACTCGCAGATCGAACTCCGCCTCCTCGCACATTTCAGCGGCGACCCGCTCCTCACACGCGCCTATCAGAACGACGAAGATATTCATACCCTCACTGCCAGCGAAGTCTTCGGCGTACCCGCTGACCAGATGGACAAGATAACGCGCAATCGCGCCAAGGCCGTCAACTTCGGCATCGTCTACGGCATCTCACCCTTCGGTCTTGCCACGCAGCTCGGCATCCCGCAGGCTGAAGCCAGGGCATACATCGATCGCTACTTCGCCCGCTATCAAGGTGTGCGGGAATTCATCGACAAGACGCTCGCCGAAACGCGCCGCACAGGTAGCGTTCGCACCATGTTTGGCCGCATGCGCCCCATCCCCGATATCGAAAGCCGCAATCCCAACCAGCGTGGCTTCGCCGAGCGCACAGCCATCAACACGCCGCTCCAGGGCACAGCCGCTGATCTCATCAAGCTCGCCATGATCTCACTCGACCGCAAGCTCACCGACCGCAAGCTCAAAACCCGCATGGTCCTGCAAGTTCACGACGAGCTTATCTTTGAGGTTCCCGCCGACGAACGCGAAGAAATCGCCGCACTCGTCCGCGCGGAGATGGAAGGCGTTGTCCAGCTCAGCGTTCCCATCGTCGCCGATCTCGGCTTCGGCCCCAACTGGCGCGATCTTTAACCGCGATTCAACTCATGGATTCACGCGATGAATCCCATGCGCCGACGTTGCCATCCAAGCAAATGTCAAACATGCGCGGACAATCCGCCGCGACAATCTTCGTGAATGGAGCAACCTCATGAGCTCAATACAATCCACTCCTGCATCCGCTGCCGGCACGTTCGTAATTGGCGCAGACCTCACCGTCAATCGCATCGGCTTCGGCGCCATGCGCATTACCGGCAAAGGCGTATGGGGTCCACCGGAAGATAAAGCTGCCGCCCTGGCCACACTGCGCCGCGCCGTCGAACTCGGCGTGAACCTCATCGATACTGCCGACTCGTATGGCCCCGGAACGTCAGAAGAGCTGATCGCCGAAGCGCTACATCCATATCCCGAAAATCTCGTCATTGCCACCAAGGGTGGTTGGGAGCGCCCCGGCCCCGGTCAGTGGACGCACAATGCCAGCCCGAAGCATCTGACGGATGCTCTTGAAGGCAGTCTCAAGCGCCTTCGTCTCGATCGCATCGATCTTCATCAGCTTCACGCTCCAGACAACGCCGTCGCGTTTGAAGCCTCCGTCGAAGCCCTCGCCAAACTGCGCGAGCAGGGCAAGATCCGTCACATCGGCTTGTCGAATGTCACTCGCGAACACATCGAACGCGCACAGAAGATCGTTCCCATTGTCTCCGTGCAAAATCGCTATAGTTTTGCCGATCGCGAATCCGACTTCATCGTGGACTACTGTGAGCAGCACAACATCGCGTTCCTGCCATGGGCTCCGCTGGGCCAGGCGAAAAAGGCCCACGAAGCCATCGAGAAAGTCGCGAAGGAGCTGAATGCCACGCCGCTTCAGGTTGCGCTGGCATGGTTGCTCAAGAGATCCAAAGTGATCCTGCCCATTCCAGGCACGTCCTCTGTCTCGCACGTTGAGCAAAACATCGCCGCAGCCGCGCTAGAGCTACCGCAGAACTCTTACGACGAACTCTCCGCAGTAAGCCATACGCCCGTCAGCCTGCGCGGATAAATCCCTTCATCGTGTCCCATCCTTGCGACTTGTTTCCGTCGCAAGGATGGGAGCAGCTATGCTCCCAGCTCCGCCCGTATCGCATCCGCAATCGCATCCGCATTGCGCCGCATCGCCTCTTCACTCTCGGCCTCGATCATCACACGCGCCAGTGGTTCCGTGCCGGAGTAACGAATCACCACGCGCCCCGTATCGCGCAGCTCTTCTTCTGCCGCACGAATCTTCTCTGCAATAGAAGGAATAGATTCCAGCGGTTTCTTCTCACGCACCCTTACATTCACAATCACCTGCGGATACACCTTCAGGTCTGCAGTCAGCTCATCAATGTTCTTGCCGCTACGCACAATCAAGTCCAGTGCCACCAGCGCCGTCAGCAGCCCATCACCTGTCGTTGCAAGGTGCGGAAACAGTACATGCCCCGATTGCTCGCCGCCCAGCGCAGCGTTTTCCTTCTGCATCATCTCTAGCACATAGCGGTCGCCCACCGGCGCGCGCAGCATCGTGATCCCTGACCGCTTCAGCGCCGCCTCCAGCCCCATGTTCGACATCGTCGTCGCCACCACCACGTCATCCGTAAGCAGCCCGCGCTCCTTCATATCGCGGGCGGCAATCAGCAGAATCGCATCGCCATTGATCACTTTGCCCTGCGAATCCGCAAGCATGCAGCGGTCCGCATCGCCATCAAAGGTCAGGCCTAAATCTGCGCCGCGCTCCTTCACCTGCTTCGCCACCCACTCAGGATGCATCGCGCCGCAGCCATCGTTGATGTTCCGCCCATCCGGCGAAATGTTCAGAAGCGTCACCTCGCCGCCCAGCGGACGAAACAGACTCGGCGCAATCGCGGCCGCAGCTCCATTCGCGCAATCCGCCACAATCTTCATCCCGTCCAGCTTCAGGTACAGCACTGCCTTCAGAAGAAAGTCAATGTAGTCCAGCTTGTATGCGGAGTTGCCTTTCACCGGCTGCAGCGTAGCGTGATCCGGCACAGCCACGGTGCCTACACGCTCAAAAATCTCCTTTTCAATCTGCAGCTCCACAGCATCCGGCAGCTTGAATCCATCGCTGCCAAAAAGCTTGATGCCGTTATCGCGCCATGGATTGTGCGAAGCGGAAATTACCACGCCCGCATCGAATCCATGCTTGCGCGTAAGAAACGCCACCGCAGGCGTAGGCACAGTTCCTGCGCTTTCCACCTCCGCGCCTGCCTCGCTCAGCCCCGCTGCAATCGTTGCCGCAATCCACGGGCCAGATTCGCGCGTATCGCGCCCAAGGATTACCCGTGGCCGATCCTTCTTCGCACTCATCGAGTGTCCCAGCGCAAGCCCCGTTGCATAAATCGTTCCCGGATCCAGCGGTGTCTCGCCCGCCACTGCGCGAATCCCATCTGTCCCAAATAACTTCCGTCCGCTTGTGCTCATCTTCTCCGTCTCGATTTCTGTGGTGCTTGCGTTACGTCTTCTACGCGACTCGTAAACTGTCCATCGCCCAGCCGCGTCTTCATCATCTCGCCCGTCTTCACCTGCACTGCGGATCGAATCAGCTTGCCCTCAGCATCCGTTACCAGCGCGTAGCCGCGTTCCAGCACAGCCAGAGGAGAAAGCGATCGCAGGCGTGCGGCCAATCCATCCAGCCGCCCTCGTCTCGCATCAATTGTTCGCTCCAGCATTCGTTCGAGCCTGGCCTGCCCCACGGCAAAGTTATGCCGCGCCAGCGCGATCTTCTGCCGCGGGTCATGCCTCAAAACTGCAGCTCTCAACGCAACCACAAGCTGCGCCCGCTCACGCATCTGCGCATTCACAGTTTCGTCCATGCGCTCTGTCGCATCATCCAACCGCTGCTCCAGCCTGTGCAGCAGCATCGCCATGCGAGTCTCAGTTCCGCTTACGCTCACATACGCCATGCGCTGCCGTGCCTGCATGAGTTGAAACTGCACGCCGCGTTCGAGCCGCCTCTCCAGTCGCTCTACATGCTCGCCCACTTTGTGCTGCGCTTCTGTAATCAGCTCTGCCGCCGCAGAAGGCGTAGGCGCGCGCAGGTCTGCCACAAAATCCGCAATCGTAAAATCCGTCTCATGCCCCACTGCGGAAACCACAGGCACGCGCGAGCCGGCAATCGCCCGCGCAACGCGTTCGCTGTTAAAAGCCGCCATGTCCTCCAGCGACCCTCCGCCGCGCGCCATCACAATCACATCCACCAAGCTGGAATCATTCAGATACGCGATCGCAGCTTCAATCTCTTCCGGCGCACTCTCGCCCTGCACCGTCACCGGATATAGCAGAATATTCAGCCCGCTATGCCGCCGCCCCACAATATTGAGAATGTCGCGGATCACCGCACCCGTCGGCGAAGTCACAATCCCCGCCGCGCGCGGAAAGGCCGGCAGAGGCCGCTTACGCCCCACGTCAAACAGCCCCTCTTTTTTCAGCTTTTCCTTCAGCTGCTCAAATGCCACCTGCAGCGAGCCCGCGCCAACCGGCTCCATCATCTCCGCCACAAGCTGCATCTGCCCGCGCTGGTCGTAGATGCTCACGCGTCCCCGCGCCAGCACGTGTAGTCCATCCTCAGCGCGAAAGCGCATCAACGTCGCCTGCCGCCGGAACATCACCACCGGCAGCTGCGCCTCCGCATCCTTCAGCGTGAAGTAAAGATGTCCTGAAGCCGCGGGCCGAAGGTTTGAAATCTCGCCCTCCACCCACACATCGGCAAACTCGCGCTCTACCAGCTCGCGCGCCCGTCCCACCAGCTCGCGCACCGGCCAGATACGCCGCCCCGCTCCCGCATCTTCAAAGATCAGGGCAAGCTGTCCGGCCTCTGGCTCGCGCAGCGTCATGTTTTCGAGTGTAATTGTTGGCGCGTCTTTATTTTCGTCCCGTGATCATCGCCCGCAGTTGTTCCGCAATCTTCACAAGCTGTTCCGCGTTCTCAGGATCTGTGCCGTTATCGCCGGAGTAGAGAATCTCCGCCTCGCGCGCCAGCACAGTGCCTTTGGTTAGCCCGAATGTTCCCAGCACGCCGGCCAGTTTATGCGCGGCGCTATTCGCCTCTGCTCGCTCATTGTCAGAAAGCTCCCGCACAGCCAGGCTCCGCGCCGCCTTCTGCAGAATCGCCACGCGTTCTTCCATCGTGGGCAGATACTGCTTCCACAGCCGGTCCAGCGCTTCGGTCATTCCGGGCTGTTCCACTCTTCCTGAACTCATCGGTACTCAACTCCAGCCCGAGAATAAGCCCTTGAGCTTAAGTATCCCAACCCAGCACCGCCGCAATCGCCCCCGGCAGCGTAAGCGGATCAAACGGTTTCGTCAGCACACCCGCCACTCCCAGTGCCGCCAGCTGCTCGCGTTCGCTGCTCTGCGACTTTGCCGTCAGCAACACCACGGGAATCGCAGCCGTTCGCGGATTCTGCTGCAGTGCAGCAAAAGTCGCGCGCCCATCCATCCCCGGCATCATCACATCCAGCAGAATCGCCTCTGGCTGCAGGCTTTCCGCCCGCTCCACGCCTTGCGCTCCTGAGTTGGCTGTCGCCACTTCCCAGCCCGCAACTGTCTCGAGGCTCAGCGCCGCTACGGCGCGGATATCGTCCTCGTCGTCGATGATCAGTATGTTGTGGGGCATCTGCTTAATTCTCTTCTATCTTTTCGATTGCGGCAACAGCTTCCGGTTCCATTTTTCTTTCAACGCGCCGCCACGGCAGAAAAAACCGAAACGTCGTGCCCCGCATTGGGTTGCGTTCCGCCCAGATGCGTCCGCCATGCTGCGCCACAATCGTCCGGCAAATCGCCAGTCCCAGTCCCGTGCCGCCCTTCTGCCGCGAATCCGATGCATCCACCTGACGGAAGCGATCAAAGATCGTCTCCAGCATCGCCTGTGGAACTCCCCGTCCCTCATCAATCACGGAGATCGTTACCCCCGCGTTTTCCACCCGCATCATCACGGAAACCGACGACTTCTCCGGTGAAAACTTGATCGCGTTTGCAAGCAGGTTCGTCAGCACCTGCGTCAGCCGGTCCGCATCGCCGAAAATCTCTGCCTGCACCATGTCGTGAATCAGCTGTATTCCCGCGGCGTCCGCAACCGGCTGCACTCCCTCAATCGCCACCTGCACCACATCCGCCAGTTGCACAGGCATGTGTTCTATCGCATCGCTGCTGTGCTGAATCTTCTCCAGGTCCAGCATGTCGTTAATCAGCCGTATCACTCGTTCAGAGTTGTTCAGCGCAATGCGCAGCAGGTTGTTTCCCTTTTCATTGATCTCGCCCAGCATGCCCGAGGAAAGCAGGCCCAGCGCTCCGCGAATCGAAGTCAGCGGCGTCCTCAGCTCATGTCCCGCCGTGGCCAGAAACTCGTCCTTCATGCGATCCAGCGCATACCGCTGGCTGATGTCGCGAAAGCTCAGCACCGATCCCGAAAACTGCCCACGTTCAAAGATCGGCGTAAAGCCGTACTCGCCCGGAAACTCCTTGCCGTCTGAACGCGCCATCGTCGTTTCGCCCGCATGCGGCGCCGTTCCCGCCGTAATTTCGCGCAGCGGGCACTCCGCCCCGCATCGTCCCGCCGGGTGCAGCAGCTCATGAATCGCTTTCCCCGTAATGCTGCTCGCAGACGCGCCCAGAAGCCGAGCCGCGGCAGGATTCGCAAAGGTCACGCGCCCGCCTCGGTCCAGCCCGCAGATTCCGTCCGCCACCGCATTCAGCAGTACCTCCTGCTGCTGCGTCAGGTCGTCCGCGCGCCCCTGTTCGCGCTTGCGCGCCAGCATCTGGCCCAGCGACGCCGCCACGGCCTCCGCTGAAGCCAGAGCCTCTTCATCCTCACGCAGCTGCCGCCGGCAATAAAACTCCAGAACAGCCAGCACGCTGTTGCCCACGCGCACCGGAATCGCCCATCCCGACGCCATTCCATGCCGAATCGCAGCAGCAACACGAGGATCTGCCGCTGCTTCCGTCAGGTCGCGAATCCACACCGTGCGGCCCTTGGCCAGCGCCTTACCGGCAAGCTCGCTGGTCGCCACCGTCTGCAGGCCCACGCTCTGTCGAATCATGCTCTCCGCAGCTAACTCCGGCGCTCCCCATGCTGTCGAGAACACCAGCCGGTCCCATGCCGCATCGACCTCCCACAGCACGCCTAGATCCCACTCCTGCGTTACGCACAGCACCTCCAGCACGCGCTCCGCCGCGGTAGCCAGTCCAGCATTCTCCGCCATGATCTGGCTCACGGCCAGCTGCAGCGCCAGCCGGTGCTCGCGGTTTTTCTGCTGGGTCACATCGCGCAACAGGCAGCGCACCGCCAGCGGATTTCCCGCCTTCTGTCGCCGGCTCAGGCTCAGCTCCAGCTCCAGCATCCGCCCATCCTTGGTCGGATTCCGCACCAGCATCCGGTCCGACGCATGTCCGTCAAGCGCTTCGCGAAACAGCTCCTTCACATACGCTCTGCATTCCTCATGGAAGACATCCGCAAAGAAGCTGTCCGCCATCAGCTCCTCCGCATCCCTGCCAAAGCTCCGCTTCCACGCCGGATTCGCATACAGAAACTGCCCTCCAGGGCTCAGCGTAGCAATCATCTCGCTTGAGTTTTCAAACAGGTCGCGATAGCGTTCCTGCGACTCCCGCGTCGCCTGCTGCTGCTCCAGAGTTGCCGATTGGTCGAGTCCCACCATCACCAGGCCACGCATCGTCCCCTCCGCGTCACGCAGTGCTGAAACCTGTACCATCACCGGAAATGTCGAGCCATCTTTGCGCCGGCAGCGGGTCTCAATCGTTGGAACCAGGCTGGGCGCAACCTCGCCGATCGTACCCACCACCGCCGTCCGCCGTTCTCGGGGTCCGGCATTCGGGTCAATCGAGCTGCCGCGCAGTCGCAGCAACTCTGCCGCAACGCGTCGTCCTTCTCCGGGCGCAAGTATCTCGACTGTTTGTTGTCCCACCAGCTCGGATGCGTAATAGCCCAGCAGCCGCTCTGCCGCAGGATTCACGTGCAGAACCGTTCCATCCGTGCCGATCACAAGTATCATAGATCCGGCAGAATCGACAATCTCGCGGAACTCAGGCTCCACGCTCTTGCGAGACGTTCTTTCCTCTTTTTTCCAGAACGCCATTGCCGCCCGAGCCTAAGGAAGTACTTGCTTGATGTGCATGAATAAGAGGAAATTCAGAAGCACGGAAAGAACCAGCAGCCCAATCAGCATCGCTGCAAACAGGTTCACCTTGCTGCCCATCGCACGAAGGTCTTCCATCAGCTCCTGCTGCTCCATCGTGTTGCGGTCCGTCGCTTCTTTCACCATCTCCAGCTGATCTTCCACACGCTTCAGCGTCATGTGGTGTTCCGCCACCTTGCTGCGCACGTCGTGTTGCAGCAGCTGCATCTCCGTCAGCTGGTTTTCAATCGGCGTCAGGTCCACCTTCGCCGGGCCCTGCGGACGCGTCGTCAGCAGGTTGCTCACTGCCGCCAGCAGATTTCCTTCGAGCAACGGCAGCAGATTCTTCACCACCGGCAGCGCCTGTCTCAGCAAAGACAGCGCCTTATGCCCGCCCGACGGATGATCTGCCTGCTCCGTCTCATCCGCGGCTCCTAGAGGCCGTCCCAGCCCTACCGCGCGGCCCAGACCGTTGCCCTTGCCGCCCGTCGCGCCCGGCAGCGGAGCCCCACTCAGGCTTCGGCCCACCGGCGCTCCAGCCACGTCTCTGGTAGCCTGCTCACGCCCGTCAAGCTCCTGCCCCATCGCATCCACGCTGCTCAGCTCCCCGCCCATCTCGCGCATCGGGTCTCCGTTCAGAGTCGTGTTCGTTTTGATGAAATGTCCGGTGCGGCTCCTGCTCATACGCTGGCCTCTTCGCGTGCAATGCGTCCGTTTCCATCCACTATACCGGCATACGACATGCGACGCATCCTCCCGGCGGATTCGGTAGTGCCTCAACTGGAATTGCCTAGTAACAGGACACGATTTTAGTCGTGCCGAAAATGGCGGAAAAACGGTGGACTATAGCCCTTGAAGGAATGCTTTCATCAGCAGGACGCTGCTCCGGGGCAATTCAGGCGCGCTCAGCAAACTCCTTTGCCCGCTCAAAGACCTTCAGAAACATCACCCGTGTCAGCTTTCCCGTATTCGTATTCTGCAGCGAAGGATGGTAGCTCGCAAGCACATGCAGCCCATTCGGCAGCGTCATCTCCGCTCCATGCCCAAAAACATATCCACTACGCGAGCCCACAATGCCCGTCCGATGCGCCCAGCCCAGCAGCCCGTCAAAGGCAATCTTGCCCAGGCAAACCACCACCCGTAGCCGCTTCAGCAGCCGCATCTCCTCATCCAGCCACGGCTGGCAGTTCCTCAGCTCCTCCGGAGTCGGCTTGTTGCCCGGCGGCGCGCACCGCCCCACTGAACTGATCCACAGATCCGTCAGCTTCATTCCATCCTCGCGGCTCACCGCCTCCGGCTGCGAAGCAAACCCCGCCTCATACAGCACCGGATAAAGAAAATTCCCTGACCCGTCTCCCGTGAACGGCCTTCCCGTGCGATTGGACCCATGCGCTCCCGGCGCAAGCCCCAGCGCCAGCACCCGCGCCCGCGCATCGCCAAACCCCGGCACCGGCTTACCCCAATACTCCCAGTCCATATACGCCCGACGCTTCGTCGCCGCCACATCCAGGCAATACTCCCGCAGCCGCACGCAACGATTGCAAGCAACAATCTGTTCATTCAGCACCGCAAGCGAAGGCAGGGAAGTAATCGAACCCATACCTCAATTCTAGGCTGGCGTAAGCATCCTTCGTACTTTCACGATCGACTGTCATCCATAGCGTCGCCTTTCGTTCACCCACCAGTGCGTGTCATCCTGAGCGAAGTTTGGCGCATGCGCGCCAAACGAGTCGAAGGACCTGCGGTTGCTTTTGTTTTTGTTTTTCGCTCGTTCAGCAAGGAAATTGGATGCCCAGGTCCAGCATTTTGAGACCTGGGATACCACAAAAGCCTCCGCAATCCATTCATATGACCAACAACTCAAACACAGAGTGACGTACTCTTGTGCGTCTTCACCCACCGCGAGAAAATGTCTTCGTCCCTTCATCCACGGAGAAACACTCCATGAAATTTGCAAAACTCCTCCTCCTCGCCGGCGACTTCGTTGAAGACTACGAAATCATGGTGCCCTTCCAGGCGTTGCAAATGGTAGGCCACACCGTCCACGCCGTCTGCCCCGGCAAAAAGGCCGGCGACCAGGTCCGCACCGCCATCCACGACTTCGAAGGCGACCAGACCTATTCCGAAAAACGCGGCCACAACTTCACCCTCAACGCCACATTCGACGAGATCGACCCCGCCGCCTACCTCGGCCTCATCGTTCCCGGCGGCCGCGCTCCCGAATACCTCCGCCTCAATGAGAAAGTTCTCGACATCGTCCGCCACTTCGACCGAGCCGGAAAGCCCATCGCCGCTCTCTGCCATGGCCCGCAGCTTCTCGCCGCCGCTGGCATCCTGAAAGGCCGCAAGCTCAACGCCTACCCAGCCTGCGCACCCGAGGTCGAGCTAGCCGGAGGAACCTTCGTCAAGTTAGATTTCTCCGATGCCGTTGTCGACGGCAACCTCGTCACAGGCCCCGCTTGGACCGCGCACCCCGCATGGCTCGCAAAATTCCTTGGAGTCCTCGAAGCACACTTGGCCGATACTAAGTAGCCTGAACGGCACCCCAAAGTGATGTCATCCTTCGCGAAGCCGCTCGCTGCTTTACTCAACGACGCGGTGTCATCCTGAGCGAACGGGGCCCCAGACCTTTTCTTCAGTCTGGGGGTGGTGAGTCGAAGGACCTGCTTTTGTTTTTTGCATTTGCGGACACACCAACCACAACGGGTGCCCCATTCGTGGTGCAGTTTTATCGCGCCACGGGTGGGAAAGCAAGAATCACCCTCTCACCGCGGCCCTCATCCCACGCACCTGCCTCAAAGGCAGCGCAGTCCCACCCATCAGCGTCTTCTGAATCTCCGCCATAATCGACAGCGCAATCGCAGCAGGCGTTTCCGCGCCCAGATCCAATCCTGTCGGCGCATGAAGATCGGCTAGCCAGCCTCTAAACAACTTCTCACTCGGCGCCAAATCCAGCTTCCGCGCCACATTCCCCAGCAGTTCTTGCGTCCGTCGCTGCGGTCCCAGCACGCCAATATACGCAGGCCACGCTGCACGGCTCATTAGCCCGGCCAATATCAGCACATCCTGCTCGAAACTATGCGTCATCACCACCGCCGCATCGCCCGTCCGCACATCGAATGGGGGAAGCTCATCCGCAGTCAGCACACTCACCGCATCCGCCTCAACAAACCGCCCGGCAGTCGCCAGATGCGACCTTCCATCCGCAATGGCCACATACCACCCCAACATCCGCGCCATCTTCACCAGCGGCTTTGCATCATCTCCCGCACCAAAGACCCACAACCCAAGCCGTGCCGCATGTTCCTCGATCCACACCGGCAGATCGGCATGAAACTTCTCCAGCGTCGTCAGCTCCAAATCTCCGGCAGCCCTAGCAAACGCCCGCTGCCCAATCCGTTCGCCCTCTAGCACCGTAGCAATCGCCAACGGCACGCGTGCATTCCACGCCTGCTCCAGAGCCTTTAGTACCTCATCCGCACTCCCGCGTCGCTCCAGCAAAATCCAAACCACCCCGCCGCAGCCCGAACCATACGGAAACTCGCCATCATCCTCCAGCGTCGAATAATCCTTCACCACCGGCCCGCTCTCCGTCAGCCACCAGGCCTTCTTCGCCACCGCAGCCTCAAGGCAGCCGCCGCTGACAGTCCCCGCACGCCGCCCATCAGCAGCCAGCAGCATCCGCGCCCCCGGCTTCCTGTAGCTCGACCCTTCTACTTTCACCACAGTCGCCAGCACATACTCCGCCCCGGAAGCCTCCAGCTCCCTCCACAGTGGCAATATCTGTTCCAAATCCGTCATCTCATCTCAACTATGCAAAGAACATTTCAAGTCGGAAAGAACATTTCAATAGTGGAAAGACAACGAGGTGTCATCCTGAGCGAAAGGGGCCCCGAGCGTTTTTCAGCTCGGGGGTGGTGAGTCGAAGGACCTGCTTTTGTTCTTTCGTCCCTAAATTCAAACCACCTTCGATTCCAGCAAATCCTCAATCCTCACCGGCAACTCTCTCACCCTTACCCCCGTCGCATGATGCACCGCCGCAGTAATCGCTGACGCAATCCCCGCCAGCCCAATCTCACCCACCCCGCGCGCCCCGTACTCACCCATCACCGGGTCCGGATAATTCAAAAACGTCACATCGATCTCCGGCGCATCCGCGCACGTCGCCATCAGGTAATCCGCCATGCTGCCGTTAATCGGCTGCCCCGTCCGCTCGTCGTAAATCGTCTCTTCCATCAACCCCATGCCCACGCCCATCACCACCGCGCCGGCAATCTGGTTCGTCGCGGCCTTAGGGTTGATAATCCTCCCGCCGTCAATCACGCTCACCACACGGCTCACCCGCAGCCGCGCAATCTCCGGCTCCCACTCCACCTCCACAAACTGCGCGCCATACGAGTGCAGCGAGAATCCCTTCGACTTCGGATCCTCCCAGGTCGCCAGCGTCTTACCCTCCGCGCTGATCCGCGCCAGCTTCGCCGCCTTCAACAAATCAGAAAACGAAGTCCCGCTCCCCGCCGCCCCATCCTTCGCATGCAGCCGCCCATTCGTAAACGCAATCGTCTCCACCTTCGCGCCATTCAGCGGAGTTCCCTCCGTCTCCGCCGCCAGCTCCTGCAGCTTCTTAATGGCATTCTCCGCACCCCGCGCAATCGCATTCAGCACAGAGCCCGTCACCATCGATCCACCCGAAGTCGGCCCATCCGGCAGGGAACTATCCCCCAGAAATACGTCGATCCGATCCAGCGGCACGCCCGTCTTCTCATGCGCCACCTGCGCAAACACCGTATACGTCCCCGTCCCAATATCCTGCGTAGCGCACCGCACGCACACGCGCCCCGTATCGCAAAACTCCACCGCCGCCGTGCAAGGCAGCCGCAGCGCCACCCAGCTCGCGCCCGCCATCCCCCAGCCCAGAATCTTTCCATCCCGCCTCATCGACCCAATCCCCGGCGTCCGCCTCTCCCATCCAAACTTCTGCGCGCCCGTCTCCAGGCACTCGCGATAATGCCGTGAAGAAAACGGAATCCCACCCGCACTCTCATCCTTGTCCGTATCGTTCAGAAACCGCAGCTTCACCGGATCCATCCCCAGCTCACCGGCAAGCTCATTCATCGCCGCTTCCGTCGCATACAGCCCCGGAACCGCGCCCGGCCCGCGCATATACATCGGCGCGCCCATATTGCGTTTCACCAGCCCGCTCGTCACTTCCAGGTTAGCCACGCTGTAGAGATACGGCGTCGCCTCTCCACACCCTTCGTCATAATCATCCAGAATCGAAGTATTGTTCAGGTAGTCATGCCGCACCGCCAGCAGCTTCCCATCCTTCGTAGCACCCAGCTTCACGCGCTGCTCCGTTCGCGGCCTGTATCCCACGCTCGCAAACATCATCCGCCGGTCCACGCTAAGTTTCACCGGCTTGTCCAGCTTCTTCGCCGCTACAGCCGCCAGCGCCGCATGAGGCCACGGAAACAGCTTCCCGCCAAATCCCGACCCCAGAAACCGCGTCACCACGCGCACATTCTCGACAGGCAAACCCAGCACCTGGGCCATCACCACGCGATGATTCACCACGCCCTGCGAAGTCTCAAACATCGTCACGCGGTCCCCATCCCACACCACCACGCTCGCATGCAACTCAATCGGACTATGAGTTTCCACCGGCGTAATGTAAGTCTGGTCCACCTTCACCGGAGCCGCCTCAAACGCCTTATCCGGATCTCCGCGCTTCGATACCGACTTTCGCTTCCCGTCATAATCCGCCAGGCTAGCCTTTACATTCGCCGGTAGCGCCTCATACTCCACCTTCACCGCTGCAGCCGCCTCCGTAGCCTGCTCCAACGTATTCGCCACCACCACTGCCACATACTGGCCCCAGTGCCGAACAATCTCGTCCTCCAGCGGCGCCCTCACCTCGCTGTTCGTCGCATTCTGGTCGCCGGGAACCGTCCTATACAGCTTCCCCACGTTCCCGTGATCCAGCACCAGCAACACCCCCGGCATCTTTTCAGCAACAGACGAATCCAGCTTCACGATTCGCCCACTCGCAATCGTCGCCGTCACCGGAACTGCATGAACCATCCCCGGAAAATGAAAATCCGCCGCATACTCCGCCGCGCCCGTAGTCTTCATCGGCCCATCAATCCGCGACGTAGCCTTCCCAACAATCGAACTCCCAATCCCCAAATCCGGTGCCACTGTCATATCCATGCTGTCCGTCCTTACCTTCGTTCTCGCACTGCGCTGGGTGCCCCAGGTTTCGATTTTGAGATCTGGGATACCACGAGGCAAACTCGCGTGAATCGGTTCTTGTCCTTTGTCCCTGGGCTTGCAACTGCTACGCAGTAGTTGCAAGCTTCAGCGTCCTAACCACGCATCTCTTCGCCAACTCCACCTTGAACGCATTATCCCGCCGCACCTTCGCATGCCTCAGCGCAGCCTCAGCCGCCGCCCGAAAATTCGCCTCAGTAGCTTCCTTCCCCATCAGCGCCGCCTCAGCTTCATGCGAACGCCAGGGCTTAGTCCCCACTCCACCCAACGCCACGCGCACATACCTCACGCGTCCACCCTCTACGCGAGCCACCACAGCCGCACTCGCCAGCGCAAACTCATAGCTCGCGCGATCCCGCAGCTTCAGGTATGCGCTCTTCGCACCCTCCACCGGCTTCGGCAGCTCCACATACGTCACCAACTCACCGGCTGCAAGCGCATTCTCAATCTGCGGTGTATCCGCAGGCAGTTTATGGAAATCCGCAAACGCAATCGTCCGCTTGCCGTTCGGCCCCTCCACATGCACCACCGCCTCCAGAGCCGCCATCGCCACGCACATATCGCTCGGGTGCGTCGCAATGCAGTGCTCGCTCGTTCCCAGCACCGCATGTACCCGATGGAACCCATCCATCGCCGCGCATCCCGTCCCCGGCACGCGCTTGTTGCATCCATATCCTCCCGGCTGGCCCGCACTCGGCTCGCGAAAATACGCACACCGCACCCGCTGCAACAAATTCCCACCAGTCGTAGCCATATTCCGCAACTGCGGTGAAGCCCCCGACAAAAGCGCCTGGCTCAGCACCGCATAGCGCTCCTTCACCGTCGAATTCCACGCCAGGTCGCTGTTTCTCACCAGCGCGCCAATCATCAACCCACCGCTGGCAGTCGGTTCAATCTTGTCCAGCGGCAACAGGTTGATATCCACAAGACCGGAAGGCTTCTCAACCCCCAGTTTCATCAGGTCCACCAGCGTAGTCCCACCGGCAATAAACCTTGCATTCACCGCAAAGCCAGCCAGCGCCTTATCCGTCCCCGTCGCCTTCACATACCCAAAACTCTGCATCTCCGTCCTCCAGCAAAAAACCGTGCCATCCTGAGCCGGGTGCCCCAGGTCTCGATTTTGAGACCTGGGATAACTGATCTCTGATCTCTGACCCCTGATCTCTCGGTTCGCGCCGTCAGGTGCGAACCTGCCTCACCGCCGCAACAATATTCCCGTAAGCCCCGCACCGGCAGATATTCCCCGCCATCGCATGTCGAATGTCTTCGTCTAATGGCCCAATCGGCTCCTTCAGCAACGCCACAGCACTCATAATCTGCCCGCTCGTGCAGTACCCGCACTGGTATCCGTCATGCTCCACAAATGCCGCCTGCATCGCATGAAGATTCTCCGGCGATCCCAGCCCCTCAATCGTCGTAACCTCGTCGCCCTCATGCATCACCGCAAATGAGAGGCAGCTATTCACCCGCCGCCCATTCACATGCACCGTGCACGCGCCGCATTGTCCGTGATCGCAACCCTTCTTCGTCCCCGTCAAGTGAATCCGCTCTCGCAGGGTATCCAGCAGCGTCGCCCGCGTGTCCAATCCCTGCAAGCGGTACTCCTTGCCATTCACCCGCAGCGTCACATCGGCCACATGTTCGGCTTCAGCCGGAGCCGCCGCCTCAGGCTCCGTCACCGGCACAGCCTTCGCCAGCGGAGCCGCACTCAGCACACCCGCCGCACCCAGCCCGGAGAGAAACAACCGCCGCGAGAACCCTCCGTTACCGGGTTCCGAAGTCAACGGTTCCAGATCAATGCTTTGCCGCTCCGCATCCGTCGTTGGCGGAGCAGGAACATTACGCGGCCCCAGATGCTTGAAACGAGTCCCAGGAAAATCGGCCACAGTGGGCCTCCTTGATAGAGAGAAATACGAAAAGGCTCCCATCGGAAGGGAACCCGCGAACAACATCCAGAAATAGCTTCCAATACTGGCGTCTACGCCGCCGTGCCCATCATCCTAATTTATTTGCTATACAGTTTTCTGCTCTGTCTATTGCTTAAATCGCGCCAACAACGCGACTGGGTGCCCCACCCTCGCCGCGGTGTTGATTTTGCGGCTAGGGTGGGAGAACTGATCTCTGATCTCTATCTGTTCAACAACCCCATCATCGTCGGCGCATACCGTTCGCCTGCCACGGAGTTCAGCGGAAACTCCGCACTCAGCTTCTCCACCAGCTCTGCAGGAACAACAGCATCCACAGCCGCCGCATTCTCCTCCAGGTACTTCCTGCGCTTCGTCCCCGGAATAGGCACAATGTTCTCGCTTTCGGCCAGAACCCATGCCAGCGCCAACTGGCTTGAAGTCAGCCCCACCCCAGCGGCATACTCCTTCACCTTCTCCACCAGCGCCAAATTCTTCTGGAAATTCTCGCCCTGGAATCGCGGCGAATTCCGTCGGAAGTCATCCGGCTCAAAATCATCCGGGCTCTTGAACGCGCCCGTCAAAAATCCCCGTCCCAGCGGGCTATATGCCACAAACCCCGTGCCCAGCTTTTCGCAGAGCGCCAGCAAACCATCTTCCGGCTCCCTCGACCACAGCGAATACTCCGTCTGCAGCGCCGTAATCTGGTGAACTTTGCAGGCCCGCTCCAACGTCGCTGGCCCAGCTTCACTCAGGCCCAGGTACCGCACCTTGCCCTCTTCCACCAGCCGCGCCATCTCACCCACCGTCTCCTCAATCGGAGTCTTCGGGTCAACCCTGTGCTGGTAGTAGAGATCAATCGTCTCCACCTGCAACCGCTTCAGGCTCGCCTCGGCACTCTTCCGCACATACGCCGGGCTTCCATCCACGCCCCGCTTCTTAGGGTCCGCCGGATCGCGCACAATCCCGAACTTCGTCGCCAGAAAGACCTTCTCGCGCCTGTCCTTGATCGCTCGCCCCACCAACTCCTCGTTGGTGTACGGCCCATACACATCGGAGGTGTCCAGAAAATCGATGCCCAGCTCCAGCGCCCGATGAATCGTGGCAACCGACTCCTGCTCATCGCCAGCCCCGTAGAACTCGCTCATGCCCATGCAGCCCAGCCCAATAGCTGAAACCTCAGGCCCATTCAACCCCAACCGCCGTCTCTTCATTGCATAATCCTCGCAAAAGCATGTCAGCGCGAACGTAGTGGTGCGCTCTCCTAAAGGGCCGTCATCCTGACCGTAGCCGTTTTTCAGGCGGAGGGAAGGACCTGCTTTTAGGATGCGGATTCTACCCATGACGCCGGGTGCCCCAGGTCTGGATTTTCAGACCTGGGACAGCACTTCCGCCAGCTATCCCACCGCCAAGCTAGAAGCTAAAAGCCTCTCTACGCCATCACCATTACGGGCTGCTCTTCCCGCTCAGTCTCTACCGCTTCTGAAGAGCCGCGCAGCCCTAGCTTCTCTTCAATCTTCCTGTAGTTCTCAATCTTGTGTGTCAGAATTGCATGCGCTTTTTCAAGCGCCTCAATCTGCGTCGCAACCACCGACTGGTGGTCCTCCAGGATCTTCCGCCGTTCCAGCGAAGTCACCTCGCCCTGCTCCCGCAGCGCCGCGTACCGCTGCAGCTCTCGGATAGGGATATTCGTATCCCGCATACAGTGCAGAAAATTCAGCCACACCGCATCGGTCTCCGAGTAGCGCCGGTGCCCGTTCCGAGCCCGCCCCACGGGCTGAATCAGTCCAACTCGTTCGTAGTAACGTAGAGTGTGCGTCGTCATACCGCAGCGCTCCGCCATCGTGCGAATGGTATATCCAGCGTTCCGCATACCATCAACGTACTCCTTGAAGCGCGCTCAAAGTCAATTCTTCAACGCCTCGCGGAAACAGGCTTCGCCGTAATCAAAAATCATTATTATCAATTGCTTAGTGGCATAAATCGCAAGTTATGCTTCATTCGCTTTACATTTCTTAAGGTTCCCGTCCAGGCCGCCATCCCCAGCAAAGCCTCACGCTCTTACCGGCACATTACTAAAGTCCAATGCTCTTTCGTACCGTATTCTCGCTCCAGAAAGTTTGCATGCAATTAACCCCATTTGTGCTTTACTCATAATCAGCAGAGAAAAATGACGGCCCGAATCCACACGGATTCGGGCCGTCATTTTTCAGGGAAGAAGGCCCCCCTCCCCCTGGTTTTTGAAGAGCGGGTAACCACTTCCGTTAATAATTGGTAAACAGTAGCGCGAGGCCTGGGAAACTGCACAGTCTTAGAATGAAGATCGCATAAAGATTCTAGTAGGAAGTGTGGAACTCTCCGTAACCTCATAAATACAAACTGCTTCGGACGGAGGGTTGCACAGGATAACTCACGTAGTTGTCCGCAATCGAACAGTCCTCAATCGGAAGCAGTATCATCATCCACACGGATCGAAAGCTCAAATGAATCAAGCAGATTACAACACCATGCTTCAAGTGGCGCTTGAAGAAGCCCGGCTAGGCTTTTCCGAAGGCGGCGTCCCTGTCGGCGCGGCTCTCTTCACTGCTCAAGGAGAACTCCTCGGCCGCGGCCGCAACCGCCGCGTCCAGCAAAACGACCCCAGCATCCACGGCGAAACCGACGCCTTCCGCGCCGCTGGCCGCCAGCGCGGGTACCGCGACAAGATCATGGTCACCACGCTCGCACCGTGCTGGTACTGCTCCGGCCTCATCCGCCAGTTCCGCATCGGCACCCTGATCGTCGGCGAAAGCCGCACCTTCTCCGGCGGCCTCGACTGGCTCCGCGAGAACGGCGTCCATGTCATCGACCTCGACAACGCCGAGTGCTACAACCTAATGCACCGCTTCATCGCCGCCAAACCCGAAATCTGGAACGAAGACATCGGAGAGGATTAACCATGGACCGCCGCAAATTTCTCTCAGCCTCACTAGCCGCCTCCGCCGCTACAATTGCCCCCATGCAATCGACTCAGGCCCAGGATGCCCAGCAGCACATCATCCGCCCGCGTGAGTTCTACCTGCTCCGCCGTTACACACTTCAATCCGGCCCCCAAACCGCCCTGACTGAGAAATTCATTTCGGAAGCGCTGATCCCCGCGTTCTCGCGCCGCAACAGCGGACCCGTCGGAGCCTTCCGCCTGGACGTTGGCCCCGAAACGCCTGCGTTCTATGTGCTGACTCTGGCCCACACTCCCGGGTTCCCCGCCATGCTCGACCAGGAACTCATCACCGACCCGGAATTCGTCAAAGCCGCCGAGCCATTCTGGTCCGCTCCCGCCACGGCTCCCGCTTTCCTCCGCGCCGAATCCACTCTCCTCGTCTCCTTCGAAGGCTGGCCGCGCCTCACCCCATCCGTCAAAGGCGCAAAGCGCATCTTCCAGCTCCGCACCTACGAGAGCCCCAGCTTCCACGCCCATGAAGTCAAGGTCCGCATGTTCCATTCCGGCGAATTCGACATCTTCAAAGCCGCCGGCTTCCGCCCTGTCTTCTTCGGCGATACGCTCATCGGTCCGCGCATGCCCAGCCTTACCTACATGCTGGCCTTCGACGACATAGCCCAACTCGACGCTCAGTGGAACACCTTTCGCAACGACCCCAACTGGAAGAAACTTTCCGCCGACCCGCGCTTCGCCTACGAGGCCATCGTCAGCAACATCACCAATCTCTACCTCAGTCCGTTGTCAGCGTCACAAATCTGAATCATTGCCCGGCAAACTTCAGCGAGTAAGCCTGCGCCGGATCGAAGGCATTCCGCAGAATCCCCAGCGCCTTTAGCTGGTCGTAACTGGCCTGCCAGCGCGCCGCTGTCATCTGGCCAACCTGCGCATCATCGCCAATAAATCCGCCGTCGCGAAGCGCCTGCGCCGTATAAGCCTCCTGCGCCGGGTTCAATGCCGGATTCAGTGTCAGCAGGTACTTGTTCACCTGACTGGGATCTTTGAGGTAATCCTGCCAGCCGCGAATCGTGGCCCTCACAAACTTCTGCACCACGTCAGCATGCTGCTCCGCATACTCCCGCGTCGTGAACTGCACGCGGTAGGGATCATACCCCGAACTGCTGATGAGAATCGTTCGCGCCTCAGCCCCAGCCTGCTTCACGAAAAACGGCTCGCTCGTAATAAATATCTGCTGCACGTAATTCGGATCGGCCAGAAAGTTCGCCACCGAACGCGTTGAGGAAATCTGCTTCACATTCTTGAGGCCATACCGTGCCGTTACATACTTGAGCCAAGTCGCACCGGTCTGTGCCGCAATGGTATGACCTTCGAGATCTTTGAAATCATGAATCGGCGAATCCTTATGGACCATGATCGCCTGTGCATCATGTTGCATCGTCGCCGCCACGGCCCGGAGTGGCAGACCGTTCGAGTTCCACTCCAGAACCTGATCGCTCGTTCCCAGCCCGAACTCCGCCTTGCCATTCATTACCAGTTGTCCACTGCTGCCGTACTGCGGCAGCGGCACAAGCGTCACTTCCAGGCCCTCGGCCTTGTAATAGCCGTTCAGTTGCGCTTCAAAAAATCCGCCATGCTCCGGCTGGGGATACCAATCCAGTTGCAACCGAACCGGCGTCAGCCCATTCGCTGTAGTAGTCGCACCGCCGCGGCAGCCCGAACCCGGAACAACGACACCAGCGGTCAGCAGAACCGCACAAAGAGTCGTCCACACACGCACACGCATTCCTGATCGCATCACCCGGTCCTTAAAAGAGAGCTACTCCGTGATTGAAAGCTATCATGCGTTCGTCCAATGCTTCTTCATTGCTTTCTCATGCACCAACAGTGCAAAGTTCTTATATGGCATTCACTTCCGGCAGCAGCCAGCAACTCGCGCTCGACAATGAGCGCATGGCCTCGCTGGTTGCCTTCACGGCCCGGTCACTGGAAACGCCCACACCACGTCCCTTTGGCGCAGCCATCGTTCACACCCGCACCGGCAAGTTACTTCTCCGCGCATTGAACGACGCACACCGCCAGTTAGATCCCTCTCTTCACGCAGAGGTCCGCGCCATTCGCTTGGCCACGCGCCGTCTCAAGACGCTTTCGCTCGCCGGTTATACGCTGTACACCACCTGCGAGCCATGCCCCATGTGCATGAGCTGCGCCCTCTGGTCGGAGCTGGATAGGGTCGTCTACGGTGCCACCATCGAGGACGCCAAACGCCACGTTCTGCAGATTCACATACCGGCCACGGAAGTCGCCAAGCGCAGCGACATGAACTGCGTTGTCGACGGCCCTGTCTTGCGCGACGAGTGTTACGCTCTCTTCACGCACCCCAACATGCTCCGCGCCTTCCGGGAATGGGGCAAATTCAGGCGGTCCCGCAAGAAGAGGCCCTCATGAGCGAACAGCTCGCCTCAGATCTCCGTCAACTTGTTGCCGATCCTGCGCGCGTGATTACTGCGCCGGCGGTCCTTGACCGCCTCTCGCACGATTTTTACTGGTACTCACCCATCCTGCGTCCGCAGCTCGCAGACAAGCAGGGCGATATTGCAGTCCAACCAGTCAGCGTAGAAGAGGTTCTCGCAATTCTCCGTTTCGCCGGCCAGCATGAGATTTCCGTCACCACGCGCGGCGCAGGCACCGGCAACTATGGCCAGTGCGTCCCACTCCACGGCGGAATCATTCTCGATCTCTCTCTGATGGACAAGCTTGAATCCATCACGGAGGATGGTGTTGCCGTCTGCCAGCCCGGCCTGCGTCTCGGCGCGTTGGAAACTGAGGCACGCGCACGCGGCTGGGAGCTGCGGATGTATCCTTCAACGCTCGTGAAAGCCTCTATAGGCGGCTTCCTCGGCGGCGGCTCCGGAGGCATCGGTTCGGTGGCACACGGCGGTCTACGCGATTTCGATACGGTGCGCGCCTTCGAAGTCGTCACGATGGAAGACGAACCGCGCGTTGTCCTGCATGAAGGCGCAACCGTGCACGAGATTCTCCATGCCTGGGGAACCAACGGTATCCTCACCCGCATCTGGTTCGCCCTTACGCCAGCCGTCGCGTGGACACAGGTTACGATTGCATTCGATGACTATGACAGGGCCTTCGACTTTGCGGAGTCCATCGCTGGCGGTGCCGAATGGACCAAACGCCTCGTGACTGTCTTTGAGTGGCCCATTCCATCCTTCTTTACGCCGGTCAAGCAGGTTGTCCGCCAGGGGAAGGCTCTCGTTCTGCTGATGATTGCCACGGACCAGCTCACCCTGCTACACGGCGCTGCTCAATCCGCAGGAGGCGAGGTGACATTTACCGGGCCGTATGATGGCCCGCGCACACAGCCGCTGCTGAGCGATTACACATGGAACCACACTACGCTCTGGGCAATGAAGGCTGATCCTGCGTGGACCTATCTCCAATGCGGCTTTTCGCCGACGGGCTGCCGCGAGCAGTTCCACAAGCTTCGCGAGCGCTTCGGCGAAGAGTTTCTCTTCCACATCGAGTTCATGAAGAATGGCGAAGGAGTTGTCATTCCCGGCGCAATTCCCGTCGTTCGCTTCACCACACCCGAGCGCTTGCAGGAAATGATTGACTATTGCCGCGCAATAGGAGTGTTTGTAGCTAATCCGCACGTAAACTATCTGGAAGATGGCGGTCGTTTTCGTCCCGATAACATACAACTACGAGCCAAGCAGAAATATGATCCACGCGGCCTGCTTAATCCCGGCAAAATGATCAGCTTTCACAAAGAGAGCTTGGAAGTGGAAACTGCGAAATGAAGACCTGGATCCCAGATGCGCGCAACTTCGCATATCTCACATGGAAGCAGGTGGATGCTCTTCCGCGTGAAACCACGTTGCTGGTTTTGCCCACCGCTGCAATTGAGCAGCACGGCCACCATCTCCCGCTTGCGACGGACACGCTGATCAATAATCTGCTTCTCGGCAACGCGCTTGAGCTCGTTCCTGCCGATCTGCCCATCTATGCTTTGCCGCCCATTTGCTATGGCAAGAGCAATGAGCATCTGGGCTTTCCGGGCACGCTGTCGGTCTCTGCCTCGACATTTCTCTCTATCGTGCGCGATCTCGGCGCGAGCATAGCCGGCGGCGGCTTCAAGAAACTGGTCCTCTACAACACGCACGGTGGCAACGCCTCGCTCGTGGATGTGCTGGCGCGTGATCTTCGTGCGGAGTTCGGCTTGCGAACCTTTTCGCTCTTCGGCTCGCCCGGCGTGACATTCGAAGGTGTCAGTCCACAGGAGCGCACATACGGCTTCCATGCAGGCGAAATCGAAACCGCCTATCTTCTACATGCAACGCCCGAGTTGGTTCACACTTCTGAGTACACTTCGAATTACATTGCCAGAATCGATCAGCCCGAGCTGCTCAAGCCTGAAGGCTCTGCCGCCAACTTTGCGTGGCTCACCCGGGATATAGCGCCGAGCGGTGTCCTTGGTGATCCAACAGCAGCTACTGCGGAGAATGGCGCCCGCTGGGCAACCGAGGCCGCAGCGCGACTTGCTGAAATTCTTGTCGCCATGTACAACTTCGTTCCTAAGCATGGAGCCTGACCCATGGCGCTTGTAGATTGCGGCAATGGAGTGCGGCTGGAACGAGGAGCCGAATGTCGTCTAAGCGATAGCGCGATTCTCGTTTCCGATCATTACTATCCAGAAGGTCAAGGCCCGTGGCCTACGCTCTTCATGCGCCAGCCATACGGGCGCGACATTGCTTCGACAGTTGTCTACGCGCACCCAGTCTGGTTTGCTCGCCATGGTTATCACGTTGCAATTCAGGATGTGCGGGGCAGAGGCGGCTCAAGCGGCGAATTTTATCCGTTCCGCAACGAAGGTCGCGATGGTGCAGAATCCATTGCATGGCTACGGACGCATTCAGCCTGCAATGGCCGCATCGGGATGTATGGATTCTCCTATCAGGGAGCCACGCAACTGCTTGCTGCTGCGGAGCAGCCTGAGGGACTTCTCTGCATAGCGCCACACATGGCTGCCGTCGATCTCTATCATGGCTGGTTTTATCATCACGGTGCATTGCGCTTGTCTTCCACACTTGGCTGGGGCATCCAGATGCTGCGTGAGGACGCCCGCCTCAAGGGTCTGCGCGAGGCAAGTAACAAACTCGAAGCCGCGTGGGCCAGCATTCGCTCTCAGTCTGCTTTTGCACCCTATGTTTCACATCCGGCACTTACAGATCCAGCGCTTCCGAGCTATCTCCGGGATTGGATGACGCACCGCGAGCCGGGGAATTACTGGACGGAACAGGACATCAGCGCGAGGCTTAATCGAGTTTGCGTACCGGCGTTGCATATCTCTGGTTGGTTCGACACATATCTTGAAGGCTCCATAGCCGGCTACGTTGCATTGCGCGATCATTCAGGCACAGAGTTCGCCAGGAAGAACCAATACCTGCTTGCCGGTCCGTGGATTCATATTCCCTGGGGCGACCGCGCAGGCGAAGCGAATCTGGGCGACGCTGCCAATCTCAATACGGACGAAATTCTTCTGCGATGGTTTGATCATTGGCTCAAGGACGCTGAGACATGGAATGAAGAGCCACGCATCCGCTATTTTTCTCTCGGATCGAATGATTGGTGCACGGCGGAGGAGTGGCCCGCGGAAGCAGACTATCCACTCTATCTGCATAGCAGTGGTAACGCCAACTCCCGCAAAGGCGATGGAATCTTGACAGCTCACGCACCTGACGGTGATGAGTCTCGCGATGTTTTTGTCTACGATCCGGAGGTTCCCGTTATAGCTCCCGGCGGACCGCAAGCGATGAGCGGTCCATTCGATCAGTCCGTTCTTGAAATGGGCAATAATCTGCTCGTCTATACTTCAGATCCGGTAGCACAGACGACGGAGATCTTTGGTCGGCCGCGCATCAAGCTCTATGCCGAAACATCCGCGCCGAATGCAGATTTTACTGCCAAGCTGGTGCGCGTGATTTCGAGTGGACGAGCAGAGTTTTTGTGCATCGGCGTTGCCAGGAGTTCCTGGCTCTTCAGGGATGTCGCTTATGCAGCGGACACGATCCAGCTGTGGGAGTTCACTCTGGAACCAATCGCTTTTGTGCTCGCGCCAGGCGAGCGGCTTCGGCTCGAGATCGCCAGTTCGGCATTTCCGCTTTATGATCGCAATTCTTCCAACGACATTCCGCCGCAACTGGCTGATAACTGGAACTGGGTGCGGTCCACACAGCAGGTCCTCCATGCTGTCGCATATCCTTCGGCCCTCTATCTTCCAATGAGGGGAGAACCGGGATGGTGACCGAGATAGGTACGATTCCGGAGATTGTGCTCCACGGAGTGGAGAAGCGATTTCGCGGTGGTAAGCCTGTGCTGCAGGACATCTCGCTCAATATTGAGCGAGGCGAGTTTGTAAGCATTCTTGGACCGTCCGGTTGTGGCAAATCGACGCTCCTGCGGATTGTTTCTGGCCTGAGTCCTTTGACCGCAGGGTCAATCAGTGTGAATGGCATGACTACGGAAAATGCGCGTCAGATGATGAGCTTTATCTTTCAAGATGCGACGCTGCTTCCCTGGCGTACGGTCGAGCAGAATGTAGGCCTTGGCCTGGAACTGGAACGCGCTGCACGTACTCTTCGCGAAGAACGTGTGGAGCAGATGCTGGAGCTTGTGAGGCTGGACAATGTTGCGCAAAGCTATCCGCGACAGCTTTCGGGCGGGATGAAGATGCGTGTCTCGATTGCGCGCGCGCTTGTCAGCCGGCCGCGCATTCTGCTGATGGACGAACCTTTTGCGGCGTTGGACGAGATGACGCGTGATCGTATGAATGAGGAGCTTCTTCGACTCTATAGCGAACAAAAATGGACTGTTCTGTTTGTGACGCATTCGGTGGCAGAGGCGGTTTTTCTTTCTTCCCGAATCATTGTTCTCGCGCCGCATCCGGGGCGAGTGGCGCATGATGTTGCAGTAGACCTGCCGTGGCCGCGCACTGCGGAGACGCGCGAATCGGATGCGTTTGAGGCAGAAGTTACGCGTGTATCGCGCCTGCTGAGAGGAGCGCTCAACGCATGAAGAAGCGGGCGTGGCTTGTCACAAACAGCGCTATCGTTCTTGCGTGCCTGATCGGGCTGTGGGCAGGCGCGGTGGCGGTGGCGCACATTCCTGTCTACATGTTGCCAAGTCCGGGTGCAGTTCTCGCTGCTGCGTGGGAGCGCTATCCTTCGCTGATCAACTCGCTCTGGATTACGACAATGGAGGCAGTGGGCGGACTTGCTGCCAGCATCGTTGTTGGAGTTGCCGCTGCGTTACTTTTCGCCCAATGGCGCTGGATGCGGCAGCTTGTGTATCCGTACACGATTCTGTTGCAGACGGTGCCGATTGTTGCGATTGCGCCGCTGATTATTAACTGGGTTGGGCCAGGAATCCAGGCGGTGATGCTAGTGACTTTCATCATTTGTCTTGCGCCGATTATTGCGAATACGACGCAGGGGCTTGTCAGTGTGGATCGTAACCTGGTCGATCTTTTCCTGATGCATAAGGCGACACCGGCGCAGATACTGCTGAAGCTGAAGCTGCCTCATGCGCTGCCGACTCTGTTTACCGGAATCCGGATTTCGGCAGGCATTGCGGTGATTGGTGGCATTACCGGAGAGCTCTTTGCCGGATCCACTCGCGTGGGTGAGGGCGGGCTAGGTTATTCCATTATTTATGCGAATAATCAGATGGAAACAGGCTACATGTTTGCATTGGTGGCGGCGGCGACACTGCTGGGGTTTGGTTTTTTCTTTCTGGTGATGTTCTTCGAGTGGCTGGCGCTGCATCACTGGCATGAATCCACGCGCGAAGCGGCAGGGGAATAGACGATGCTGCGGATGGAAACAGAGACAGGCTGGCAACTGATTACGCATCCTAACCATGCGCGGCTGGCGGGTGCGTTTGCCGCAGCTTGGGGCAATGAACGCTTTCGCAGGCCGGAGCCGCGGGAGCGTGTGTTGCATGGGATTGCTTCGCATGATGACGGCTGGGCGGCGAGGGATGCGGCGCCTTCGATTACGCGGCTGGGAAGACCATCGGCGTTTTCGACGGAGCTTGTTGGAAAGTACTCGGCGTTTGAAGAGATCGACATTGCGGACTACCTTGCTGTGCGCGATAGAGCTGTGAGGATCATTGCGGAGCGTGATCCTTATGCGGGGTTGCTAGTGGCGATGCATACTTACAATCTGTTGACGGAACATGCGGACCGCTCGACGATTGCTCCTGAGGGGCTGGTGCTGCTGGATAAGTTTCTCGCTGCGCAGAGGGTGTACCAAGGTGTGCTATGCGAGGCGATTGCGGCGGATGCGGGGTTGAGTACTGAAGAGAAATCAGAGCAGAGGATTGTGGAGCATTTCCGGCTGCTGCAGGCTTGTGACAATCTTTCGTTGTTGGCTTGCGTGGCGTATGACAGGCCAGCGCATCTCTTGCATCCGTTGCCTCTGAGTGATGGCGGGACGGCGGAGGTTCGGGTTGAGGCGTTGGGGGTGCGGGAGTTTCGGTTGACGCCGTGGCCGTTTGCTGAAGCGGAGTTGGTGTTTCAGTTTCCGGCGCGGCGGGTTGAAGGGAAATTGTTCTCGTCTTCCGAGGAGCTGACTGCGGCGTTTCGGACTGCTCCGGTGGAAGAAATGAGTGTTCGTTTGCGGACGATGGCGTGAGTTATCCTGTGCAAGGCTGATTTGTAAGCTATTTATTTTGCTAGATTTGGAGGAGATTTTACACTCCTTATTGAAATCTTTATGCGATCTTCATTCTAAGACTGTGCAGCTTCCTCAGGCCTCGCGCTACTGTTTACCAATTACTAACGGAAGTGGTTACCCGCTCTTCAAAAACCAGGGGGAGGGGGGCCTTCTTCCCTGAATGACGACGGCCCGAATCCATGTGGATTCGGGCCGTCACTTTCTCTGCTGATTATGAGTAAAGCACAAACGAGGCTAATTCTACGCAAACTATCTGAAGAGGTGAGACGTTACGAAAGGACAGTGGACTTTGGTAATGGGGAAGACGGCGAAAAAGGGACCAGGAACAGAGGAAAAGCAAAGCGGGGCCTTCCCTCTCTAACCCCACGAACGAAGACTTATTTGTAGGGAACCTGGTCCGCTAAGGTCAGGATGACGGCATTTGGTGGTGGGTTGAAGGGAGTGCTATCCCAGGTCTCAAAATCGAGACCTGGGGCACCCATCATTGTGGCTGAAGGAACGAAAAGCAAGAACAAAAGTAACCGCAGGTCCTTCGACTCGTTTGGCGCGTATGCGCCAAACTTCGCTCAGGATGACATAACTTTGGGCGTTCGCTCAGGATGACACGGTGTTGGCAGGCGGGACGCTGCGGCCAGGATGATACTCGGTTTGGGTAGGGAATGGGCTTTGGGGAAATGAAAGGGCGGCTCCAGTGGGAGCCGCCCTTTTTGTGTGGGGAGGGAGATTGATTTTAAAACTTCAGGTTGAGGGACATCTGAACCTGGCGTCCACTGCCGATGGTGTGCTGGACGATTCCGAGGCCCTGAGGGCAGTAGTAGAGACCACCAGGGCCAGGAGAGGCTGGGGTCGAGGTACTGCAGCCAGTGGGCAGTGGGCTTTGTCCCGGCGGAAGGTAGCTCGGGAAGTTGTTGTAGTTAAGGTTCTGCGCGACCTCATTGCCGGGGATGTCGAAGCTCGGCGTGTTGGAGAGGTTGAAGACGTCAAGAGTGAACTTGAGGTCGACCTTGTCCTTGAAGTTAACGGACTTACCGAGCGAGGCGTCCGCGCGTTTCTGGAAGGACTGGCGGAAGATATTGCGCTGGCCAGAGGTGAAGCCTGTTTCGTAGGGGTCAGAAGTGGGAATTGCGCTGCCCAGGGATCCGGGAGCGAGCAGCGGAAGCGTGAAGCAGGAGGGATTGAGGGCTGTGTAGCCATTGATGGGATAGAAGGCGCCGGAGTGGCCGGTTTTTGCGGACTTGGCGGAACATCCCTTAGCAAGTGGCACGATGGGGTTGGTGATGCCGTCGAAGGTGGAGTAATAGATGCTGCCGATTGCGCCTGAGAAGTCGATGATGCTGTAGGGCTGGCCGCTCTGAAGAACGGTGATTCCGGTCAGGGACCAGTCGTCAACGAACTTACCGAGGAGCGAGTTCTTCGGGGCCATGTTGGGAACCTGGAAGATGTAGTTGAAGTTGAGGACATGGGTGCGGTCGAAGTCGGCAAGGCCGTATCCGGAGCGGAGATCAAGGGCGTTGTTGCCGTTGTAGAAGAGGCCGAGGCCGCTCTGTTCATCGGTTGCGTGCGAGTAAGTGTAGGATGCGCCGATCTGAAAGCTCTTGCTCATGCGCTTTTCAATATGGGCCTGGAGGGCGTTGTAAGCGCCGATGCCGGCGGCGACGTACTTGATGGATTCAGCGGCATAACCGATGTAGGGAACGCGCAGGTCGACGTTTCCACCTTCAGCGTTCGCCATGTAGCCGGTGCCGTCCGGAAGCGTGGCGGGCGAGCCGACGGTATAGCCATAGCTATAGTTCTGCTGCCACGTGCCGCCGCCGAGGAAGGGGCTTGTGGGCGAGGCGATGTTGGCCTGGTTCATGGGCACCGGAATGACCTGGTGGCGGCTGAGGTTGCCGATGTAACCGAGCTCAATGGCGAGGTCGTTTCGCGGCTGCCATTGCAGATCGAGGGTGTAGTTGACGGTGTACGGCAGCTTGTTGGCGCGGTCGTAGACGCCGAGGGAGATGGGCACGCCGTTGTTGACGATCTCGCCCTGGTTAGGAGTGTTGGGGCAAATGCCGGGAATGCCGGAGAGACCGGTGTTGGCAATCGAGCAGGCATTGGGAAGGTGAGCGGAGAGATCGGTTGCCTTGGGATTATTGGGCGCAGCGAACTGTTTTGAGGTGCCGTAAGGATTGGCGAGGTCGCCGGTTTCATCTGTGGGCGCAGCGAGGGGCGGGCCGAAGGTGTTTTCTCCGCCGCAGGTGGGAATGTAGTAGTTGTAGAGCGACTGGGTTCCGGCGGGGCACTGGGAGACGTTGACGAAGGGAAGCTGCTGGTTTACGCCGAAGGGACCGCCTGTGACAGTGCCGAGGGCGTAACCGGGCGAAAAGTAGCTGAAGAGCTCACCGCGGTCATAGTAGAAGCCGCCGCCGGCGCGAACGACAAGCTTGTTGTGGAAGAGGCCTGGCTGCCAGGCCGCACCGACGCGAGGCGCCATGCCCCACTGGCGTCCGGTGAGGGTGGTGTTGCTGATTCCGTGCGTGCCGTTGGCATTATTGCCGGCGATGATGAGGCCGGGGTTGAGAATGGTGTCCGAAGAGGTGCAGTAAGAGTAGGCGTTAGGATCGCTGGTGCTCTGCGTGCAGTTATCGGGACTTGTCCCAGGGTCGAAGTTGAAGATACGGCCATATTTCTCAGTGAATCCACCGTCCCAGTCATAACGCAGGCCCGCGGTAAGGGAGAGCGTGGGCGTGATCTGATACTTGTCCTGCACGTACATGCCGAGCTGGTTGGCGCGGTAGTAACGGTTGGCGTTGCCCTGGAGGAAGGAGGTGACGTAAAAGCCGGTGGCGCCGCTGCCTGGGGAGACGAAGCCCTGCGCGAATGCGCTGAAGTCGTCCGATGCGATGGTGCCGGCGTTGGTGCGCTTGTCGATGGTGTTGAGCTGTGTGTAGGTGTAGCCGGCACCGAAGCTCAAGGTGTGCTTGCCGAGCATCCAGATGGCATTGCCGGAGGGGGCAATGCGGTTTTGGAACATGCCGGTGTTGGGCGCCTGGCCTTCCGCATTGGGGCCGATGTTGAGGATGCCGGTGCTGGGCGTTCCCTGAGCGTAACCGGTGGCGCCGAGCACGTTCACGATGGAGACGCCGGGGAAGTAAGTGGAGCCGAACATATTGATGTTGGGCGTACCGAAGGGCGTGGAGGGCATGTTGTTCGGGCCCCAGGGCTGCTCATTGGTGGCGTAGATCTTCTCGCGAATGAAACCCAGGGTCTGGGTGGTGGAGAGGTTGGACTTGATGATGTAGCTGTTGATGATGGAGAAGACCTGCGCGCCGGAGTCGAGATGCTCAGTGAAGCCGGGGACGCTGGAATAAGAGTAGGGAGCGAGCGTGGGATCGTGCTGATAGAAGTACTTGAGCGCGAGAGTGTCCTTGGAGCTGGCATTCCAGTCTACGCCGGCCACGGCGAGATCCGCCTTGAAGCGGCCGGTGCCGGGCAGGAAGGAGTTGTATTGCTGGTTGGGGCCGAGGGTGGAGGACGACTGGTCGTCGGGGATGAGGTACTTGCCGGGCTCCCCGGGAACGGAGGGCAGATTGAAGAGCTGCAAGGCCATGGGATTGATCTGCGGTGTGGTGAAAGGCGCCGTGCCGTCGTAGGGAGAGCCCACCCAATTTTCGCCGGAGTACTGATTGTTGAGGATGCCTGTGAGGCAGGAGGCGTCACGCGTGGTGCATTGACTGAGGCCGACGGGGACGTCGAGGAAGCCATCGCCGATCTCCTGGTCCGCTACAGACAGGTGCTGATAGGAGAGGAAGCCGAAGAGCTTGTCTTTGATGATGGGTCCGCCGAAGGTGCCGCCGATGAGATTGCGGTGCAGGTCGGGATTCTTATAGGCGGCGGGAACGTCGGCATCCTGCTTGAAGAAGAAGGGCGCGGCGTTGATCCAGTTCGTGCCGCGGGTATAGTAGACGCCGCCGTGATACTTGTTGGTGCCTGAGGCGGTGTTGAGATCGATGTGCGCGCCGGAAGTTGAGCCCTGCGTGGCGTCATACATGGAGGCGTTGACTTTGACTTCCTGCAGGGACTCAGGGGCGGGCGTGGGGATGGCGTTGCCGATGGAGAGATAGACCGAGGCGACAGACTGGATGACGCCGCCGCCGCCGCCGCCCGAGGAGCCGGTGCTGTTAATGACGCGGGCGGAGCCAACCTGGCTGGTGCTCTTGCCGTTGAAGAGGTTGGTGGAGTCAACGCCGTTGAGCGAGAAGCTGTTGGAGCTGTCGCGCTGACCGTTGGCCCAGATGGGCTGGTTGCCGAGGCCGCTGTTTGCGCCGGTTCCACCGGAGAGCTCGGCATTTACGCCGGGCGTGAGAATGGCTGCGCCGGTGAAGCTGCCGGTGGGCAGCGGGATGGCGTTGAGCTGCGTGTTATCGAGGACGTAGCCGACGGTTGTATCGACGGCGTTCATGAGCGGAGTGGCATCGACCTCGATGGTTTCGCCTTTGGCTGCTGCGACTTTGAGCTGAGCATTGAGCGAGATGGTGCGGTCCGCCTGGACATTGATGTGGGCGGATTTCTGAATGTCAAAGCCGTCTGCGGTGAAGGTGAGCGTGTATGTGCCGATGGGGAGGTTGACGAAGTTGTACTCGCCTTCAGCGTTTGTCTTGACCGTGCGCGTGAGGGAGGTCTGCTCGCTGACGACGGTGACGGTGGCGTTAGGAATGACACCGCCCGAGGCGTCCGATACCGATCCGGTGATGCCGCCGAGCGTCTGCTGCGCGAGAGTGAGCGTGGTGGACAACGCGATGGCTACGATGAGTACAAGCAGCCTGGGAAGCAGGGAAGCAACAGAGCGGATGGAATATCTCAAGTGACGGCCTCGGAAGAGAAATTGCCTCAAGCCCTGGCGCATGCACCGGAACTGTGAGGGATCGTGGTTCCTAAGTTGTTGAGTTGCTCAAGAATGTTGGAGAAAAGCCGAACTGCCGCGATTGAATCGCTTGTGTTTTGTCTCGATCGGCTTGACCACGGGTATGTAGACAGGATACCGGCAAAGGCGGAAATTTCAATGAGAAATTCACCTTGAAATGAGTCGCGGCGTGGTTCTACATGGATTCCTTACGCGGTTCTTTATGGCAATAAGGAAACGTGGGCGGCGACGATGCGCCAGCCTTCCGGAAAGCGGACCCAGGTTTGGGATTGGCGGCCGCGGATGGGGCCGTTTGGGGTGGTGCGCTCGAACTCGAGGGTAATGCTGGCGAAGTCGCGGCCGAAGGAGACGATGTCCTGGCGCGTGATGGTGCGGGCGAGGTTGGTGGCGGGACGGGATTTGCGGAAGGATTCGATTTCGGCGATGCCGTGGAGGTTTTCTGTTACGCCGAAGCGGGAGACTTGGGGCGAGTGCCAGAAGAGGGCGATGAGGGTTTCTACGTCATTGGTGACTAGGGCGCGCTCGTATTGGGGGTAGAGGGTTTCCAGCTCGGCGATGACTTCCGGATTGTTGATTGCGGGGTCGTTGATGGTCATGTTTTTGATTATGTGGTGGGGAAGAGTTGGCGGTCGGGGAGGATGTGTTTGGAGATGGAAGCGCTGACGGTGTGGATGGGTTCGTTGACGACTTGCGAAAGACGGAGCTTCATGGCGACGGAGCAGAGGATGTAGGCGTGGATGGGATCCAGGCTCCAACGGGAGACTAATAGATCGATCATGCGGGAGGCGGCGGCGCGGGCGGCGTCTTCGAGGCTGGAGCTGGTTTCGACGATGAGCCATTCGCCGGAGGGTGAGGCGGGGGTGGTGTCGGGCGCGGCTTCGACGATGGGGGATGAGAGCGGCTGATTCTTGTGGAGGCGGAAGCGGAGGTTGACGTCGAGCGGGCACTCGATGCCGTTGATGCAGACTTCGCCGTCGCCTTGTGCGGCGTGGCCGTCGCCGCAGCTGAAGAGCGCGCCGGGAACGAAGACGGGTAGATAAAGCGTGGCGCCGGCGGAGAGCTCGCGGACGTCGAGATTGCCACCGAAGGGGCCGGGTGGACGCGTGCGGAAGCTGCCGGTATCGGTGCGGGCTACGCCCATGACTCCGAGGAAGGGGCGGAGCGGGATGGTGGCGGGGAAGAGCGAGGTGGTGTGGTCGGCGTCGAGCTGCCAGTGGAAGAGATATGGAGTGCGGAAGCGGTCTTTGAGGAAGCCGAGGCCTTCAACGATGCTGGACCAGCCCCAGCCATGATGCTGCGTGGAGAGGATGTCGACTTGGAGGACGTCGCCGGGTGCGGCGTCTTCGATCCAGATGGGGCCGGTGAGGGCGTGGATGCGCGTGCGGTCGATGGAGAGATATTGCTCGACGGTCATGCCGGGATGGACTTGCGAGCCGCTGGCGTCGACGCATTGGATGGAGACTTCATCGCCGGAGGTGATGCGAAGGCGCGGAGGGAGGGAGTTGTCCCAGATGGAGTGTGTTGGTTGAGCGATGAGAGTGTGTTGAGGCATGGCGGCTATTCGTCCTGATTATTTTTCCTGGATGCGGACGGTCATTTGCAGTTCGACGAGAGCGTGGCGCGGGAGAGCGCTGACGCCGACAGCGGCGCGGACGTGGCGGCCGGATTCGCCGAAGAGAGCGATGAAGAGATCGGATGCGCCGTTGATGATAGCGGGGGAATCGGGGAAGCCGGATGCGGCGTTGACGTAGCCGTTGACGGAGAGAATTTCGGCGATGGCGTCGAGGGTGCCGAGTTCACGCTTGAGGACGGCGAGTTGTGTGAGAGCACAGGCGCGGGCGGCGGCGTAGCCATCTTCAATGCTGCGATCGGTGCCGGCCTGGCCGGTGATGGCGCCTTCAGGGCCGGTGGAGATGACGCCGGAGAGGTAGGCGATGGGACCGACGCGCTTGAAGGAGACGTAGTTGCCGCCGGGCGCTGGCGGTGCTGGAAGGGCGAGATTTAATTCGTTCAACTTTTCTTCTGCGTGCGATGTGGCTGCCATGGTGTCTTCGACGATAGCACGACTCCTTTTGAAATTTTCATGCCGCTCAGAGTACGATGGGCCATGCGCTTGTTTCTGGCACTGCTGCCGGCGCTCTTCATGGCAGCAGCGATACCATCAGTACCTTCCCCTATTGAGCTTCACTCGGAACGCTCTTCGCCAGGTGACCTTGAGATCGGTGGCGAACTTGCGGGAGTTCCGAAGGGAGCGACGCGCTATTTGCGCTACGACGAACTGCTGAAGCTGCCGCAGAAGACGTTCCAAGTTACCGACGACAATTTTCATACGACTGCGGAGATCGGCGGAGTTACGCTGTCTGACCTGGCGAAGCTGCTGGGCGAGCACGCAGACATGATTGTGGCGATTTGTTACGACAGCTACCGGAGCGATTACTCGCCTGAGTATCTTGCGGCTCACGATCCATTGCTTGTGCTACGCGTGAATGGGAAGCTGCGCGATAGTTGGCCGAAGGCTCCGAACGGCGATGCGCTGGTGCCATATACGATTGCGAATCCGGCATTCAAGCCGAGATACAAGGTGCTGGCGCATGATGATGAGGAACAGGTTCCCTACGGCGTGACGCGGCTGGAGTTTCGTAATGGGGCGCATATCTATGCGTCGATTCTGCCAGGCGCAGCGTGGCGCGAGAACCATCAGGTGATGGACGGGTACAGGATTGCGCGTGAGGATTGCTTCCGGTGTCATAACTCCGGCGCTGAAGGCGGCACGATGGGCAAGAGAGCGTGGCCGCAGCTTGGCGAGGATGCGGTAAAAGATCCGGAGCGCTTTCGCAGGGTCATTCACGATCCTGAGAAGGTGGTGCCCGGAGCGCGTATGCCAGCTGCGCCCAACTATGACAGAGCTACGCTGGATGCGCTTGTGGCATACTTTCGTACGTTTGCATCGGAGAAGCATTAGTACTCGATTGTCGAAAGAGCATCCCTCAGGGCCTAAAGGCCCAAAGGTTTTTTGTGGGTTTGATTGCCGGGGATAAATCCCCGGCCTACCTGCGCACATGAGAGGAATATCGATTGATGATGACTCGTATTGCGAAGCTGCTGCTGCTGTGCGGTATCGCGCTGTTTTATACGCTGGTGGTGTTTAACAATCTCACCGATTTCGATTCGAACTACCAGTTTGTGCACCATGTGTTGGCGATGGACACGACATTTCCTGGTAATCATGGGATGTGGCGGGCGTTGCCGCTGCCTGCGGAGCATCTGGCGTTTTACTGGGGCATTATTGCGTGGGAGATTGTGACGATGGCGCTGCTTTGGGTAGGCGCGTGGAAGCTGTTTCGCGCGCTGCGGAAGCCAGCGGTGGAGTTTCATAGTGCTAAGCAGTTGGCGATTGGAGCGCTGGCGCTTTCTATGTTGATGTGGCTGGTGGCGTTTCTAATTGTCGGTGCGGAGTGGTTCCTGATGTGGCAGTCAAAGATTTGGAATGGGCAAGAGGCTGCGTTCCGGATGTTTGTTGTGGTGGGGATTGTGTTCATCCTGATGGTGCAGGCGGAGACTGAGTAAGAGACGAGGGCCCACGGGACCGATAGTGGCTAAGAAGGCTTATACGAAGTTGGCTTATGTGGTGAGGCTTCGCTATGAAGATTGATCGTATTGATCATCTAGTGTTGACTGTGATGGATATTAAGCGCACCTGCGCGTTCTATCAATCAGTGCTTGGATTTCAAGTAGTCACTTTTGGGGATGGCCGCAAGGCATTGCAATCTGGTGCGCATAAATTGAACCTGCATGAACTGGGGAAAGATTTATTTGGGCCAAAAGCAGCTGTGCCGATGCCGGGAGCAATTGATATTTGCTTCATCACAGACGTGCCGATTGATGAGGTTCTGCGAGAGTTACGTGAAAAGGGTGTGGCTGTGGAGGAAGGGCCGGTTGAGCGTGAAGGCGCGGCCGGCGCATTGCTTTCGGTGTATCTACGCGATCCAGATTGGAATCTGATCGAGATTTCTAACTACATCATTGAATAATTTGATTTTGCGTGTCGCAGATCAGGATGATGTTGTGCGGGAGGACCTGCGAGTGAATAGATATACGAGCAGGCCCAGGACGATATAGCCGAGATAGATTTCGGGGATGGTGCGGCCGTGAACGGCGTCCGATGCGGATTGCAGATCGAAGATGGCGATGAGCAGCATGACGACAACGGTGATGGCGCTGATGGCTGCAATGCCCAGTGAGTGCTGGCCGGCGGCGCGGCGTGCGAAGGGCAGTGCTGCGGCCATGAGCGCGTAGACGGTGAGAAATCCAAAGACTGAAAGCGAGCCGGCGAGGTCGTAGATATCGAGCGGGCTGACGTGACGCAGCGTAAGCACAATAGTTCCGAGGAAGATGAGTGTGGCGGATACGAAGATGGCTGCGCCGGGCGTGCCGTGGCGCTTGCTGGTGCGTTCGAGGGCGTGCGGCATGAGGCGCTCATGCGCCATTTTGATAATCAGGCGTGAGGATGCGTTAATGCAGGCGAGGACGCAGGCGAACATGCTGACCATTGCGCCGATGTCGATGGCGACGCCGAGTGGTGCGATGCCGCCGATGGCGGCGAGCTGATGCAGAGGGCTTGTGGCGTCACTGAGCTTTCCGCCGATGGCATGGAAGCCGAGCACCTGCGAGTACGAGCAGAGCATGAAGAATGCGCCGATGAGCAGGGCGCAGAGGAGCACGGCGCGTGGGATGGTGCGGAGTGGGTCGCGTGCTTCAGCGCCGAGAGACGTGGCGGACTCAAAGCCGACGAAGCTGAAGATGGCGAGGACGAGCGCGGGACCGAGTGACGGAAAGGTCATGCCTTTGAGGCTGAGCTGATCCCAGTCGAGGCGCAGGCCGAAGTGGAAGACGAGGGCCGCGAGAATGATGAGGATGGTGGCGACGCTGATGGCTTCAATCCAGAGCATGACTTCCGCGGAGAGCTTGACGTCTCGCCAGGCGATATATGCGGAGATGGCGCAGACGAGCGCGAGGATGAGCAAAGCTGGCGCGGACCAGTGGAGGAACTGCTGTGAGAGGATGACGGCGTAGTAGAGAGCACCGGCGGCGACGGATGCGCCGGTGGCGACGTAGGCGAGAAGCAGCGCCCAGGCGGCGATGGCTCCGAAGACGGGTGGCAGCGTGCTGGAGGTATAGGAGTAAAGCGAGCCGGGCGAGGCGGAGATGCGCGCAAAACGGCTGACGCAGAAGCCGACGAGAAGGATGGCAATGGTGGCGAGGAGATAGACGAACCAGGTGGCGTTGCCGGCGAGCGCGAAGACGAGCGGGATGGTGAGCGAGGGCGTGGCTGTGGGCGCGACGGCGGAGATAGATTGCGCGAGGGTTTCAAGAGGGCCGAGGACGCCGGCATGGAGACCGTAGTTTTTTGTAGCGGGCTGTTCCACGTATGCGGAGGTGGTTGTTGGATCGGCCACTGAGGTCCTTTGGGTGAGCTGGTTTTGTCTATCTATCGAGTGTTGCAAATTGTATCTAAAGATGGCGTGTTGGGGATGGATGGTTTGGGGCGGATGGTTCTAGACTGAGGGGCGATGAAGGTTGGAGCGATCATTCTGGCGGCGGGAGCGAGCCGGCGGCTGGGGCGGGCGAAGCAGCTTATTTCCTATGAGGGTGAGATGTTGCTGACTCGGGTTTTGAGGCTGGTGCGTGAGGCTTGTTTGGCGCATACCGTGGTGGTGCTTGGCGCGGAGCGTGAGGCGATTGCTGCGGCGGTGGATTTGAGCGGGGTGCGCGTGGTGAGAAATGAAGACTGGGTGCGCGGGATTGCGGGTTCGATTCATGCGGGGCTGCGGGCGCTGGAGGAAGTTGATGCGGATGTGGATGGGGCGCTGATTTTGACGTGCGATCAGCCGCGGTTGAGTGTTTCGCATTTGCGGGCATTGGTTGCGGCGTTTGATGCGCGGGGTGGACGGGATATTGCGGCGTCAGAGTATGCGGGTGGAGTTGGTGTGCCGGCGATTTTTCCGCGCTGCATGTTTGCGGAACTGTATGCGCTGAGTGGGGATAAGGGGGCGCGGGTGCAGCTGAAAGATGCGCGCGTTGTGATGCGAGTGGATTTTCCGGGTGGGGAAGTGGATGTGGATACGCCGGAGGATCTGGAGGCGTTGGAGTAGGGGCGAGTGACGAAGGGCTAAGGACGAAAGAGCGAAAGCAGATCCTTCGACTCACCACCCCCGAACTCTGCCCCAAAGAGCAAAAGACCGCTCTTTGGGGACCCCTGAAGGACGTTTGGGGCCCATTTGCTCAGAATGACATGGTTTGCTTTTGTGCTATCCCACCCTTGCGACAAAACAAAGACGTCGCAAGAATGGGGCACCCGAATGTGGGGGGGTGAACGAACGAAAAACAAATACAAAAACAACCGCAGGTCCTTCGACTTGTTTGGCGCGCACGCGCCAAACTTCGCTCAGGATGACATAGCTTTAGGCACTCGCTCAAGATGACATCACTTTATTCAAGTGAGTGTTTATTCCTGGCAGCATAATTTCTAGCGTTCGATGGTGGCTTCGATGTAGCCGTGGGGCTCGTCGATGGGAACGAAGATGTGGTTGGGATTGTCCTGGCCGAAGGGTGTGAGATTGGCGAGCAGGTGATGGAGATTGGGCATGGTGAGGGTGATGCGCGTGATCTCAGGCGCGGCGGCGAGCGCGGCCTGGCCCATGTCGAAGAGGGTGTGTTGGACGGATTGGCTATCGTGGGCGGCGAAGGTTTTGAGGAGGGCGGCTACGATGCGGCTGCGGACTTGGGCGAATGGTGCGGTGTTGGAGGTATAGTCCCATGTGGCGGTGGCGGCGGTGCCGAAGATGCGGTCTGTGGCGGGCTGGAGCGTGGTGAGCTTGTCGACGATGTAGCCGGTGAAGGCGGACTTGGTGGTTTTGAGGATGGTGAGGTCCTGGATGCCAGAGGTAATTTGCCAAGGCTCGTCTTGCCGACGTGCGGCGTGAGTGGTTTGGAGCTCGGGGCCGCCGAGTTTGAAAGTGGTGGGTTCTTCTGTGTTGTTAAGGACGAGACGCTCCCAGGCTTTGCTGGTGATTTCGATGCTGACAGCGGAGACATGCGCGTTGTTCGAGAGGAAATGATCGCCGAGCTCCATGGCGAACTCTTCCATGGTTTCGAATTTGGAAGAGCGGGCGATGGAGTAGACGGTGTTCTTCATGGTGTCAGTGGGCAGAAGGCTGCTGTTGTCTGCTTGAGTGAAGCTGGTTTCGAAGTCGCCGCGGAGAAGAACGCTGACGGTCCACTCTGAAAAATCATGACGGTCGCCGTGGCGTGTGATGCGCGAGAGGCGGATGCGCGATTTTCCGTAGCGGTTTTCTCCAAGATGGGCCATGGTTCCTCTTCTGGCTTGGACTTTGATCAGCTTCCGCGATAGGTGGTGTAGCTGTTGTCACTGAGCAAAAGCGGCAGGTGGTAGTGGGCTTCGCCGTTGCACTGGAACTGGATGGTGATGTCGAGATAGATGCTGGTGCGGCCACGGTGGGTGAAGTAGGAGTGGACGTCGAAACGGAGGCGATAGAGGCCTTCGGGTGCCTCGGCCGCGAGGTGGTGGCAGCGGCCGTCGGGGTCGGTAGCGCCACGAGCGATGGATTGCCATTGTTCTGAGCCGTCGGTGCCGGGAAGCCATTTATCGAGGCGGACGGGAATGCCGGGGGCGGGTTTGCCGGTCACTGTGTCGAGGACGTGTGTGGAGATTGAGCTCATGGTGTGGACCTGACTCCGAGATTAACCTGTCGAATTGATTGTGGCGCTACTCTGTTAGCCATTTTTTTAAGCGGATGTGAGTGATCTGGCGCTGCTGTTCGGCAGCTTCGCTGAGTTCGGTGGGGCGGTCGCTTGAAAGGCGGCGTTCGAGGATGGCTAGCATTTCGTCTGCGGATTTGCCGGTGGCGCAGACGATGTAGGTGAAGCCGAAGCGTTCTTCGTATTGCGTGTTGAGGATGACGAGATGCGCGAGGGTTTGCTCGGTGGCGGATTGCGTGGAGGATTGTTCCTGGTTCGACCAGGATGCGGATTGGGTTGAGGCGTGCTGGGCGGGTTTGCGCGAGCCGATGCGGGGGTGGCAGGCGAAGGCTTGGAGCCAGTCGGATTCCTGCATCTCAGACCAGATTGTGTCGGCGGTTTCGTAGAGAGATTGGGGAGTGGGGATGGGGCGTGCGGCGACCATGGCCGTGGCCCAGCGGGTTGCGCCGCAGCAGGCGAGCATGGCGCTGAGGGCAGTTTGCTCAGGGGCGTCGTTCCATGCGGTCAGGATTGGGTTCATTCTGGGCCGTTCATGAGGCGAGGGCGGCGAGTGTGCGGGCGAGGACGTGGACGCCGGAGCCAATCCATTCGGGTGAGGCATATTCGTCGGGACGATGGCTTACGCCGCCGCGACAGGGGATGAAGAGCATGGCTACGGGTGCAATGCGGGCAATGAAGAGCGAGTCGTGGTAGGCGCGGCTGACCATGCGCCTGTAGCTCTTGCCGGAGGCTTTGCATGCGTCTTCAAGCGCGGCGAGGATGGATTCGTCGCATGTGGCGGGCGGGTCGGAGTTGACGATTTCGGTGGTGATGCGGACGTTGCGCTTCGAGGCTGTCTGGTTGCAGGCGGATTGGATTTCGGTAAGGACGTGGTCGCGGCGGGTGGCGTCGATGTCGCGGACGTCCACTTCGAGTTTTACGCGCGAAGGGACGGAGTTGACTGCGCCGGGGAAGACTTCGCAGACGCCTACGGTGGCGACTGTGTCGACTACGCCGGTGGATTTGGAGGCGGATTCGACGGCGAGGATGATTTCAGATGCTGCGGCGAGGGCGTCCCGGCGCACGGGCATGAGCATGGCTCCGGCGTGGCCGCCTTCGCCTTCAATGAGGATGCGGAGGCTGGCGGGGGCGGCGATGTGGGCGACGAGGCCGATGTCGATGGATTCCGCTTCGAGGGTTGGGCCTTGCTCGATGTGGAGCTCGATGAATTGATGGAAGCGGTTGGGTGGGAGAGCGACAGATTCGAGAGAGCCGGGGAAGTTGGCGGCGGCGCGGAGTTCGTCCAGTGTGCGGCCTTCTTTATCGCGGAGGGTGGCGGCTTTTTGGAGAGAGAGCGCGCCGGAGATCATGCGAGAGCCGAGGCAGCCGATGCCGAAGCGCGTGGGTTCCTCGGATGTGAAGATGACTAGTTCGATGGAGCGGCGCGGGGTGAAGCCGAGCGCTTGCAGGACGCGGATGGCTTCAAGGCCGCCGAGGACGCCGACGCAGCCGTCGTAGAGGCCGGCGTTAGGGATGGCGTCGATGTGTGAGCCGGTGCCGATGGGGGCGAGCGAGGGATCGGAGCCGGGCCAGCGGGCGAAGGTGTTGCCGATGGGGTCCTCGTGGATGGTGAGGCCGGCGGCGGTGCAGAGATTCTTGACGTAGGCGCGGGCGCGGAGATCGGCTTCGCTGAACACGACGCGAGTGACGACGGGGGGCTCGGCCTCAGAGATCTGGCCGAGGGTCAGGAGCTCGTGGATGAGATTGTCGGTGGTGAGTGTGGGAGCCATGGGTTTATTCGCCTAGTGGGTGACGGCGCGAATCTTTGTAGATGAGGTATTTGGCGGCCTGCTTGCCGAGCGCGCCGAACCACTGCGGGCAGTATGGGGCCATGTAGATGAAGTCGCCGGCCTGGACGGGGTACCAGTGGTCGCCGAGGCGGTAGATGCCGCTGCCCTGCAGCATGAGAAGGCCGTGCTCCATGATGTGGATTTCGACCATGGGGAGGGCTGCGCCTGGATCGTAGGTCATGATGTTGACCGCGAAGTCGTGGGCGGGGGCGTCGGGGATGAGGGGCTGGACGCGAAGGGCGTCGTCGCCGGGGACGGCTATGGCGGCGGGGACGTTGGCCTGGTTACCGATGATGAGCTTTGGAGCTTCGGAGGTGCTGGTGAGCTCGTAGGGTTTTTCTATGATGGCGGCGCGGGATTTGGTGACGGCGGTGACGGTGTGGGGCGTGGCTTCGGGGATGTAGGCGAAGTGGCCTTCGGTGAGGGTGTGCTGATGGCTATCGATGCTGAGCGTTAGTTCGCCTTCGAGGACGTAGAGGAAGCGCTGGGCTGGCGCGGGGGCGAGGGTGCCGTTGGGCGCGAATTCGGCGGTGAACTGGGTGAATTCTGCGCCGAGCTGTGGGGCGGCGTGGATGATGAATTCGACGCCGGGGGCGCTATTGAGCGCTGTGCGGACGAAGGTGTCGGGGGTTTGGAGGAGATGGTCGTGTTTGAGGCTGCTGCGTGTGTGGCCAAGATGTTGCACGGTGACCTCGTTTAGGTGTTGTTGATTGTAGCGAAGATGCGTTCCAGAAAGTTGGCGGCGACGTGGAGGGCGGCTTCGACGTCTTGCTCGCGGACGGATTCTGCGGGATGGTGGCTGATGCCGCCGGGAGAGCGGAGGAAGAGCATGGTGGTAGGAATGCGGGCGGCGAGGATCATGGCGTCATGGCCTGCGCCGCTGGTGAGAATGCGGGCAGGGAGGCCGGTGGATTCGAGGGCGGCGGTTAGGTTGGCGGTGAGAGCAAGATCCATGGGTATGGCGGGTTCGTTCATGGTCTGGGTGAACTGGGCGGTGAGACCGCGGCGCTGAGCGATGGATTGAGCTTGAGCGATGAGGGCTTCGACGGCGACGGTACGGATGGGGTCGCTTGGGTGGCGGAGGTCGAGAGTGGTGTGGACAGTGCCGGGGATGACGTTGGTGGCATTGGGGTCGGCAAAGATTTTGCCGACAGTGGCGACGAGGGATGGCGTACTGTTGGCGTGGGTTTCGACCGCGGTGATCCATTCGGCGGCTGCGGCGAGGGCGTCATGGCGCAGGTGCATGGGGGTGGTTCCCGCATGGTTGGCGTGGCCGGTGAAGGTGAGGGTGCCGCGGGTTTGGCCGACGATGGAAGTGACTGCGGCGAGCTGCAGATCTTCTGCTTCGAGGATGGGGCCTTGCTCGATATGGATTTCCAGGAAGCCGAGGGTCTGTTGCGGCTCGATGGCGGCAGAGGGGATTTGCGTGGGATCGAGGCCGAAGGAGCGGATTGCTTCTGACATGGGGATGCCGTCGGCGTCTTCATAGGCGAGGAGTTTTTCATCGAAGGTGCCGGCGACGGCGCGGCTGCCGAGGAACGGGATGCCGTAGCGGACGCCTTCTTCTTCGCTGAAGGCGATGACTTCGATGCTGAGAGGGAGTTGGCGCTCCTGCACGATTTCGACGAGTTCGAGGGCGAGGGTGACACCGAGGATGCCGTCGAAGGGGCCGGCGTCGGGAACGGTGTCGATATGGGAGCCGATGAGGAAGCGTTTAGCGGGTGCGTTGGCGGGTTGATGGATGCCTCGGAGGTTGCCGGCTGCGTCCGTTTGGACAGTCATGCCGAGGGCTTCCATGCGCTGTCGGAGATGGGTATGGACGGCGTGGACGGGCGGGGTGAGGAAGCGGCGGGTGATGTGGGCGGGCTCCTCTGTGAAAGTGGCGAGGGTGTGGCACTCGGAGATGGCTCGGACCGACTGGGCATGCATGGGGCGGGATTTTATTGTCTGGTCCATTACGGTTTTGTGAGGTCTTTTCCGTGCGGCTGTGGGCTCCATGTGCCGTTTGCGTAGATTTTTTCACCGCCGAGCCAGGTTTCGAGGATGCGGCCACGGAGGCTTGCGCCGAGATAAGGCGAGATTTTGTGGCGGAAATTGAGGCCGGATTCGGTGACGGTCCAGGTGATGTCAGGATCAAAGATGGCGAAATCGGCGTCTGCGCCGGGGCGAAGTGCGCCTTTGCTATGGAGGCCAGCGAGGCGCGCGGGGGCGGCGGCGAGCCATTCGGCGATGTGGATAAGAGCAGATTCGTGGTTGAAGTTTCGCTCGAGGATTCCGGTCCAAATGATTGATATAGCTAGGCCAAGCGAAGCGACGCCGCCCCAGACTGAGTCGAAGCGGCCTTCTTCCTGATTCTTCATTGCGGGCGGGCATGGGGAGTGGTCGGTGGCGATGAAGTCGATGAGGCCGGTGAAGAGGGCTTGCCAGAGGGCTTCGCGGTTCTGTGCGCTGCGGATGGGCGGGGCGCATTTGTATTCGGTTGCGCCGTCGGGGATTTCTTCGGCGGCGAACCAGAGATAGTGTGGGCAGGTTTCTACGGTGATGGGCAGGCCTCGCTGGCGGGCTTCGGCTAGCAGCGGGAGAGCTTCAGCACTGGAGAGATGGACGATGTGGATTGGGGTCTGGAACTCTTCCGCTAGCTGGATTAGGAGGCGGATGGCTTCGACTTCGGAGGAGTCGGGACGTGAGGTGAGCCATGTGGAGTATAGACGCCAATCTGCATTTGTGGCGCTGAGTTTAGCTGTGGCAGCTTCAACTGATGCTTTAAGTTCTGCATGGGCAAGAAGGGGTAGATTTGTGCCTTCAAGTTTGGTGAGGGCGGCGCGGAGATCGGATTCGTCGACCCAGGCGAAGCCTTCAATGCCGGAGTGGATGAGGAAGCATTTGAAACCGTGGACGCCGGCGGCGATGAGTTCGGGGATTTCGTCGGCGTTGCCGTGGACGACTCCGCCCCATGCGGCCCAGTCTGTCCAGGCGTTGTGGCGGGCGGCTGCGCGTTTTTCTTCGAGGGCAGCTGCGGTGATGGTTTCCGGGATGCAGTTGAGAGGCATGTCGACGAGCGTGGTGACACCGCCGGAGGCTGCTGCGCGGGTGGCGGTCCCGAAGCCTTCCCAGTCGCGGCCGGGATCGTTGATGTGGACGTGAGTATCGACGAGGCCGGGAAGGAGGACGAGGTCGCCAAAGTCGTGGAGGATTGCGCCGGGGGTGTGTGCGTCCCATAGATGTATGGCGGTGATTTTGCCTGCGTCTACGAGGACCGTGGCGGGGCGAACGCCTTCCGGTGTGACGACTCGGGTTGAGCGGAATGCCTGTGCCATACTGTGTTTACTTTTGTAGCAGAGTGAATACGAGACGAGGCACAAACATGCCAGCTGGGCCGAATTCTGAGTTTTTGCGCCGGGCGATTGCGCTGGCTACCGAGAATGTGACGAGCGGGCGTGGTGGGCCGTTTGGCGCGGTGATTGTGCGGGACGGGAAGATTGTGGGTGAGGGCGCGAATTCCGTCACGGCTGCGAGTGATCCGACGGCGCATGCGGAGGTGAATGCGATTCGCGCGGCGGCGAAGGCGTTAGGGACGTTTGTGCTGGATGGGTGCGAGCTGTATACAAGCTGCGAGCCCTGTCCGATGTGCCTGGCGGCGAGCTACTGGGCTCGGCTGGATGCGGTTTATTATGGAGCGAACGCGGCGGATGCGGCACGGGCGGGATTTGACGATGCGTTTCTGTATGCGGAGTTTAAGAAGGACCAGCCGGAGAGGACGCTGCCTGCGGTGCAGTTGCTGAGCGGTGAGGCTTGGGACAGTTTTGCGGCTTGGATTGCTTCGCCGAATAAGGTGGAGTATTAGGGCCGATAAAAGCAAAAACAAGAGTAACCGCCACTCCGACAGATGGGATGCACCTAACAAAAGAGGAATAGTATGCGGCTTGTTGCCCCGGGAAAAATCCTGTTCTTCGTTCTTCTGTTTCTCACGGCGGAGCAGATTTTCACTCAATCCCCGTCCCAGGCTGCCGAAAGCCCAAATTTTGTGAGCGCGAAAATTTCTCTCTATGAGTTTGGAAGGCGTCAATCGTCATGGCTAACGAATCACCCCGAACTGGCAACAGAGGTAGTTGTTACCAGATCACTGCTTCCATATAATCAACATGATAAAAACGTTAATAGAAATTACCGGCTGAGCTATCCCACCCTCGACATATATTCCTCCGCGGGTGTGCCTCTCTATTTCAGCGATTCCTCTGAAGAAAATGTGAAGGTGATCGATGCGCTTCCTCAGGTAATCCCTGAGCCGGACTTGAACCCTAAATATCAAGTCCGTCCTTCGCTGCGTGAAGTTCTAGCCATGGTTCCTGGTATTCTGCGCAGCGATTGGGCTACTCCGGCACAGATCGACTACACAATCTTTGTCGTTTCTTTTGACCGCACTAATGTCAGCGTCAGTCAGGCTACTAAAAAGGCCGTCCTACAACAGAATATGAATGCAAGCGGCCCGAAGATTCGAGCGATTCAAGAGCCCTGTGCGCACCCAGAAGATGGCCAAAAGATTGCTCTCGCCCATCAAGCTGCCAATCAGGCTCAGGAGGACGCTGTTGAACGGCTGAAGGCGCGGCTGAATGGGGCGAGGATTCGGGTGATTGAAGTTCGCCTGGTGCAGTGAGATTGTTACGGAATCGGTTGTTTGACAGTGGACAGAAAGCTGCCGTTTTATCCCCCGGCGGATTCGACTCACTCATCGTGCGCAGGGCCTTACTGGGCGTTCCCGAATTGGGGTGAAGACGAGTTTCTGTCCTGTTTTCAACGGGAATCTTTGGGGTGGGCGAGCGGGGCGATTTCGGCAGGTTAAAATTAGATGTACGGATGAACCTGACTTCTCCAGCGGCTGCCACGCAGGCTTCCCGCGCTGTGCGGGAGCAGGAGTTGCGGGCAGCGGAATCTCCGGCTGTTCTGGTACGCAATCTTGAAAAAACTTATGTGACTGCTCGTGGTGAGCTGACGCTTTTTCGCGCTTTGGACCTGGTGGTTGCGCCCGGGGAACTGATTGCAATTGTGGGCCAGTCCGGGACAGGAAAAAGCACGCTCCTGCACATTCTTGGCGCGCTTGATGCGCCTTCCGCGGGAACTGTATACTGCGCGTCAACCAATATTGCGGAATTGAAATCGAAAGAGGCAGCTGCCTTTCGCAATCGCTCGATTGGGTATGTCTGGCAGTTTCATTACCTGTTGCCAGAGTTTACGGCGCAGGAGAACGTGGCGATGCCGCTGTTGGCGCGCGGCTTAACGAAACGGGATGCGATGGCGCAGGCGGCGAGCTGGTTAAGGGAAGTTGGCCTGGAGGAGCGCGCGGCGCATCGGCCGGGAGAGCTTTCGGGCGGTGAGCAGCAGCGCGTGGCGCTGGCTCGGGCGCTGGTGAACAATCCCCGTTTGCTGTTGGCGGATGAGCCGACGGGCGATCTGGATGAGACGACGGCCGGGCAGATTTTCGATTTGATTCAACGGGTTCATGCCTCGCATGGGCTTACCTCAATCCTTGTAACCCACAACATGGAGCTTGCTGCCCGATGTACCAGGACGCTTCGCCTGGAGGGCGGCCGGCTTATGGAAGTTCACCCTTAACACAACTGGACCAGACGCAACAAGACAGGGGAAGCCGGGTCCGCAGAGAGTAATGAAGCGTTCAGACCGCTGGATGAGTCTGAATGAATAACAACGCGCCAGGAAGGCTGCCGGCAGGATGGCAGATTTCCGACAGGATGGATGGGGCAGAGGGCGGATACAGAGCTCAAAGCCGGCGGAAAACCTTCCGCACCGTCTTAATTCGCTGTTCCGGAGCAGGAATTCTTTTTAGCTCGAGGCTCTGGGCGGCACTGTTTTTCACCGGGATTGAGGACGCAGAGGCTGATGCCGGTACTGGACGGTATTGAACTGGACAGCCATCTGGGCCGATAAGCCCGGCACAAGGGAGAACACCATGTTCGAACGCTATACGGAGAAGGCGCGGCGCGTTATCTTCTTTGCGCGGTATGAGGCAAGCCAGTTTGGCTCGCCGTATATCGAGACGGAACACCTGCTGCTAGGCTTGCTGCGCGAAGACAAGCAGCTTACTAACCGCTTTTTACGTTCTCATGCCTCGGTGGAATCGATTCGGAAGCAAATCGAAGCACATACGACGATCCGTGAAAAGGTTTCGACCTCGGTGGACCTGCCACTTTCCAACGAATGCAAGCGTGTGCTGGCGTACGCGGCTGAAGAGGCTGAGCGGCTGGGCCACAAGCATATTGGAACGGAACACTTGCTGCTGGGGTTGCTGAGGGAAGAGAAATGTTTTGCCTCAGAGATTCTGCAGGAGCGCGGGCTGAAGCTGGCGCAGATTCGCGATGAGCTGGCGCGCGTGACGCAGGAGAAGGCTCCTGCGCAGCAAAGGCAGCGTGAGTCGAGCTTACTGGCGGAGTTCAGCCGTGATCTGACGCAGGCGGCGATGGATACACAGCTTGATCCGCTTGTTGGACGGGATGGCGAGCTGGAGCGCGTGATTCAGATTCTGTGCCGGAGAACGAAGAACAATCCTGTGCTGATTGGCGAGCCGGGCGTGGGTAAGACGGCGATTGTGGAAGGGCTGGCGCAGCGAATTTCAGATGGCGAGGTTCCGACTTTTCTGGCCGACAAGAAAGTGCTGGCACTGGATCTCTCGCTGATTGTGGCTGGCACGAAGTATCGCGGCCAGTTTGAAGAGCGGCTGAAGACGATCATGAAAGAGCTGATGGAGAATCAGAATTCCATTATCTTTATCGATGAGCTGCACACGCTGGTGGGCGCAGGTTCGGCGGAGGGTTCGCTGGATGCGGCGAACATTCTGAAGCCGGCGCTGAGCCGCGGCGAGATTCAGTGCATTGGCGCGACGACACCGGCTGAGTACCGCAAGTCGATTGAGAAGGATCGCTCGCTGGAGCGGCGCTTTCAGGCTGTGAAGGTTCCGCCACCGAATGAGGCGGATGCGATCAAGATCATCATGGGCATCAAGGACCGCTATGAGAAGTTTCATGCGGTGAGCTATACGGATGCGGCGATTGAGTTCGCGGTGTCGCACTCGAATCGATATATTCCGGACCGGTTTTTGCCGGATAAGGCGATTGACCTGATTGATGAGGCCGGCGCGCGAGTGAAGCTGCGTCAGACTTCGTTGCCGGAGGAGATTACCGAGGTTCAGAAGCGGATCAAGTTTATTGTGCACCGCATGGACTCGGCGATTGCGAACCACGAGTTTGAGAAGGCGCGGTTCTACTCCGATGAGGAACGCAAGGAGCGCGAGAATCTGCGTGCGCTGCGCGATAAGTACCACCTGGATGACTCGGCTGCCGGAATTGTGGGGCGCGAGGATATTGAGGATGTGGTGAGCCGGTGGACAGGCGTGCCGGTGACCAGCATCAAGGAAGAAGAGACGCAAAAGCTGCTGCGCGTGGAAGAAGAATTACACAAGCGCGTGATTTCGCAGGAGAAGGCGATTTCAGCGCTGGCGCGGGCGATCCGCAGGTCACGTGCGGGGCTGAAGTCGCCGGCGCGGCCGATTGGTTCGTTCCTGTTTCTGGGACCGACGGGTGTGGGCAAAACAGAGATGGCGCGCACACTTGCGCAGTTTCTGTTTGGCTCAGACAAGGCGCTGATCCGCTTCGACATGTCGGAGTTTATGGAGAAGCATTCAGTGTCGAAGCTGATTGGTTCGCCTCCGGGGTATGTGGGCTATGAGGAGGGCGGTCAGCTTACGGAGCGCGTGAAGCGTTCGCCTTATTCCGTGGTGTTGCTGGATGAGATAGAGAAGGCGCATCCGGATGTGTTCAATCTGCTGCTGCAGGTCTTTGAAGACGGGCAGTTGACGGATGGGCTGGGGAATACGGTCGACTTCAAGAACACGATTCTCATCATGACGTCGAATATTGGCGCGCGGCACTTGCAGAAGAAGCAGGGACTGGGCTTCCAGAGCGAGCGTGACGACCTGGTGACGGAGAAGGTTGAGGAACTGGTCAAGCAGGAGGTCAAGAAGACCTTCAATCCGGAGTTTTTGAACAGACTGGACGAGATCATTCTGTTCCAGTCGCTCTCGGATGGAGACCTGATCCAGATCGTGGAGCTGCTGGTGCAACAACTGAACTCGAACCTGGCGCAGAAGGCGATTACGATTTCTGTGACAGAAGATGCGAAGAAGTGGATTCTGGACAAGACGCTGGCAGACCGCAGCTACGGGGCACGGCCTCTGCGGCGGGCGCTGCAGCGTTATGTGGAGGATCCTCTTTCAGAGGCTCTGATTGCGGGGCAGATTGCAGACCGGCCAGCATTCCTTGAGGTGTATCTGGACAACAACCAGCTGTTCTATCGTCCGGTAAGCCGGGATGATTCCGGAGTCGAAGAGAAGTCCGCTGGCGTATTGTTATACAGCGCGTAAGACTCGACGAGAAACAAAGAAAAGCCCTCGGGAAACCGGGGGCTTTTTGTTGTTGTAGGCTGATTCTATTCCTGACATGGCCGGACGGGCTCGACCAGGACGGCTTGAGAGCGAGAGATGAGACGATACGCGATTCTTGCGGTGATTGCTTCTGTATGCGGAGTGGCTGCGGTGGCGCAGCAGGGCAGTTCGCAAAACGGGCTGCCTGCCGATCAACTGATGCCGGACTTTAAGGCTCCTGTGGTGGAGCGCGATTACGTGAAGCGCGTGGAGATGATTCCGATGCGCGACGGCGTGAAGCTGTACACGGTGATTGTGATTCCCAAGGACGCGAAGGGTGTGCCGATTGTGATGACGCGGACATGCTACAACGCGGCTGCGCGCGCGGAGAGAGCCGACAGTCCAAAGATGATTGAGACGCTGCCGCTGAGCGATGAGGTGTTTGTGAAGGCGGGCTACATTCGCGTGTACCAGGATGTGCGCGGCAAGTATGGCTCAGAGGGGCCGTACGTTATGACGCCGCCGCCGGTGAACTCGGGTTACAACCCGACGGGCGCTGATGATACGACAGATGCGTGGGACACGATTGACTGGCTGGTGAAGAATGTGCCGGAGTCCAATGGGCGCGTGGGTATGATTGGCTCAAGCTATGAAGGCTTTACGGTGGTGATGGCGCTGTTGAATCCACACCCCGCGTTGAAGGTGGCTGCACCGGAGAGCCCGATGGTGGATGGCTGGATGGGCGATGACTGGTTTCATTACGGCGCGTTCCGGCAGCCGAATATTGACTACGCGCTGGGACAGACGACAAAGCGCGGCGCGGGCGCGCATGTGCCGCACCCGAACACGGATGATTACACGGGTTTGCTGGAGGCGGGAAGCGCGGCGGATTTTATGCATTTGCTGGGCGCGGACCAACTGCCTTTTATGAAAGTGGTGATGGACCATCCGGCGTATGACGGGTTTTGGCAGAGCCAGGCGTTGGATAAGCTGATTGCCAAGCAGAAGCTGACGGTGCCGACAATGTGGGAGCAGGGGCTGTGGGATCAGGAAGATATGTGGGGAGCGAACCACAGCTATCGCGCACTGAAGGCAAACGGTACGCAGGACAAGATGAACCACCTGGTGATGGGCCCGTGGTTTCATAGCCAGGTGAACAGGCCGGGGCGCTCGATTGGGCCGCTGACATGGGCGACGGATACGACGGAGCAATGGCGGAGCGATGTGCTGCTACCGTTCTTCAATCAATATTTGAAGCCGGGTTCTCCGAATGCGGAGACACCGAATGTTTGGATCTACGACACGGGGCGGGATAAGTGGGATACGCCGAAAGTGTTTCCGGTGAGCTGCGAGAAGGGCTGCCCGGAGAAGACGAAGGCGCTTTATCTGGGCGCGAATGGGAAGCTTTCGTTTACGGCTCCTACGGCGGAAGATGCGAAGTTTGATGAGTATGTTTCTGATCCTGCGAAGCCGGTGCCGTATCGTCCACGGCCTGTGAGTGGCGGGCCTGGCTGGCAGACGTGGCTGGTGACGGATCAGCGCTTTGTGGATGGGCGGCCGGATGTGGTGACGTATGTTTCCGAACCGCTGAAGGAGCCGATGAAGCTTTCTGGCGAGCCGATGGTGCATCTGGTGGCTTCGACCAGTGGAACGGATTCTGACTGGGTGGTGAAGATTATCGACGCGCAGCCTGAAGTCTCGATTCCACCAACGGATATGAACGGGTACGAGTTGCCGCTGGCGACGGATATTTTTCGCGGGCGCTACCGGACGAGCTTTGAGCATCCGCAGGCGATTGAGGCAAATGTGCCGCTGGAGTATTCATTTGCGCTGCCGATGATCAACCACACGTTTGAGCCGGGGCATCGGATCATGGTGCAGGTGCAATCGACGCTGTTTCCGCTGTATGACCGCAATCCGCAGACATTTGTGCCGAATATCTTCAAGGCAGAGCCGAAGGATTATCAGAAGGTGACGCAGAGGGTTTGGCATATGCCGGGGAATGCGAGCTTCATTAGCCTTCCGGTGGCGGCTGTGGATGGAAAATAGTCAGGGTTCTGGTTTGGAGTGCAAAGGGCGCCGAGATGGCGCCTTTTGTGTTTGTGGAGAGTGTTGGCAGGTCAGGATTCTTTGCGTTCGGGCTGCCATTGATCGCTCGGGTCACGGTCGAGGCGGTCATGATATTGCTCCGGCTGCTCGCGACGCTGTTCCTGCTGGCGGCGCCATTCTTGTTCTTCGCGTTCTTCCCGGCCGTCGCTCATGGTCGGTCTCCCCATGTCCAGTGTAAGCCAGGCTCGCTCTGAGCGGCAGCGATGCCTTAGCATGGGAAACAACTTCTTCGAGAGGTACATGATGAGCGACACGCCGACTTCTACTGAATTAACTCCTGAACAGATTTCCAGCCTGACGCGCCAGACGAACTATGGGACGTGGCGATTCCAGAAGACGTGGAAACCGCTGCCGGTGATGGATGCTGAAGGATGCTGGTTTACGGATGGGGCGGGGAAGAAGTATCTCGATTTTTCTTCGCAGCTGATGTGCGTGAATCTGGGGCATAAGAATCCGCGCGTGGTGGAGTCGATTGCCGAGCAGGCGCGGGAACTGGCGTTTGTGGGGCCGGTGTATGCGACGCGGGCGCGGGCGCGGCTGAGCCAGAAGCTGCTGGAGGTGTTGCCGGAGGGGCTGAACAAGTTCTTTTTTGCGACGAGCGGCACGGAGGCGAATGAGGCGGCCTTCAAGATTGCGCGTATGGTGACGGGGAAGACGAAGATTATTTCGCGATACCGGTCGTATCACGGATCGACGATGGGAACGATTGCGGCGACGGGCGATCCGCGGCGGTGGGCTATGGAGCCGGGCGGCAAGGGCGGCGGGGTGGTATTTGCGCCAGAGACGAATTGTTATGACTGCCCGATCAAACATACGTATCCGAATTGCAACATCGCTTGCGCTGATTACATTGAGCACATGATTCGCAATGAAAGCGATGTTGCGGCGATTATCGTGGAGCCGGTGGTGGGAACGAATGGCGTGCTGGTGCCTCCGCCGGAGTATTTTCCGAAGCTGCGTGAGATTTGCGACCGGCATGGCGTGTTGCTGATTGCCGATGAGGTGATGGCGGGTTGGGGACGGACTGGGAAGTGGTTCTCAATGGATCACTGGGGGGTGAAGCCGGACATCCTGGTGACGGCGAAGGGAATTACGTCCGCTTATGTGCCGCTGGGGTTGTGCGCGACGACGAAGAAGATTGCGGAGTACTTCGAGGATCATTATTTTTCACATGGGCACACGTATGAGGCGCATCCGCTGACGCTGGGGCCGGCGGTGGCGACGATTGAGGAGATGCAGCGGTTGAAGCTGGTGGAGCGCGCGGCGGAGATGGAGCCGTATGTGCGCGAGAAGCTGATGGCGCTGAAGGAAAAGCATCCTTCGATTGGCGATGTACGCGGGTTGGGGCTGTTCTTTGCGGTGGAGTTGGTGAAGAATCGCAAGACGAAGCAGCCGTTCAACACGATGCGTGACAAGGTGGAAGGCAAGGCGCTGGTGGTGGACCAGATTGCGGCGAAGATGATGGCGGATGGTGTGACAATTCAGGCGTGGGTGAGCCATTTTGTAATTGCGCCGCCGCTGATTGTGACGAAAGAAGAGCTGGATCTCGGCATCGACGTGTTGGATCGGCATCTGGCGATTGCGGATGCGTTGGTGGAGTAAGGAATCGGCGCGGAAAGAGTTCTTCCGCGCCTTAAATGTTAGTTGAGGCAGCTAGTTGACGGTGAGTGTGAGTTGCGTTGTGTGCGTGAGTGAGCCTGCTGTTGCTGTGACCGTCAGCGTGTAGGTCTGCGATTGCGGCTGAGAGCCGCCGCCTCCGCTGCTGCTCCCTCCACCGCAGCCTGAGAGCGCAGTCAATCCGATTGCGCTTGCAGTACATACAGCGAAGAGGACAAGTGTTTGCGTGAGCCGGCGCCGATTGCGCCGCAGGGCGGTTAGTGGCAGCAGGATCAATCCCAGGGCCACTGGCAAGGCTTCTCTGCTCTGCGGAGAATGCTTTGGCACAACTGCGGCGGCCTGTGCAGGCACAGCTACGGACAGGGTGACATTGGTTGCTCCAGAGCCTGCGGGTACGGAGGCGGGCGAGAAGGTTGCAGTAGCGCCAGCGGGAAGACCTGAAATGGTGAATGTGATGGCCGTGGGTGTTGTGGTGCCCGAAGGCGGAGTTACTGCCAGCGTATAGGTGGCAGTGCTGCCCGGCGATACGCTGGCTGAAGTAGAGCTTCCGCTGGGCGGAGCGATTGTGAAGTCATCGATAGTTTCGCTGAGCGCGGTGCTTGTGACTGCGATGAAGGCTGTGTCTCCGGAGTAGACGGCGGTGATGGAGTGCGAGTCTGCGGTAAGCGAGGATGTGGTGTAGGTTGCCGAGCCTCCGCTCAACGTGCCTGTGCCTAATTGAGTAGTTCCATCGAGAAATGCGACTGTGCCGCTGGGTGAGCCGGAGGTGGAGGAGACAGTAGCGGTGAAGGTGACTGCGTTGGATGTAAAGGAGGGATTCGCGGAGGCTGTGAGCTGGATGGTTGGCGTGAGCATGGTAATGGTGTAGCTCGCGCTGGCTACGGCGCTTTCGATGTAATTGGTAGTTGCCGCGATCGCCTGAAGAGTCCCACTTGAGGTAAGCGTGAGCGGCTTGCTGTACACCGAAGAGCCAGTCGACGGAGTGCTGCCATCGGTTGTGTAGTAGATTGTTGCGCCGGGTGTCGTGTCGGTAATGCTGACTGTTTGTGCACCGGTATAAGTACCTGGGGGAAGACTGAAGGTTGGAGTGGCGGTGGGGGGGGGGGAGGGTACTTTCGCCGTAGCCACGATAACCATTGCCGGCGAGTGTAGTGATGATTCCTGTTTTTGCATCAATTCTTCTAACGGTAGCCGGAGAATTCGAAAAGACGATGTTACCGGGAGAGTCGATCGCAATGCCCCACACTGTTTCAATTGAGGCTTGAGTGGCGACACCTCCGTCACCCGATATGGTGTAATCTCCGTTTCCTGCGACCGAAACGATTGTTCCGTCCGCTGCAGAAACTTTTACAATGCGTTGATTGAATGAGTCGCAAAAATACAGGTTGCCGCGGGAGTCAATCGCTAAACCTCGCGGCGCAATGTATATATCTGTAGCTGCAGTGCCATCCAGGATGCCGTATGTTCCTCCTCCGGCGACAGTCGTAATGATGTCAGTTGATAGATTGATCTTGCGTATACGATTGTCTCCAGTATCGGATATGTAAAGATTGTCGGAGCTATCAATCCTTAAGCTGATTGGAAAGTTAAGGAGTGCAGAATTAGCTGGACCGCCGTCACCGAGTGTGCCGTACTGTCCTGGCCCGGCGATGGTGGTAATAATTCCGGTTCCAGCCGCAACCATACGAATTCGATTGTTGTTTGTGTCGGCAATGTATAGATTTCCTGCCTTATCAAAAGCCAGGCCGCGAGGGGCATATAACTGTGCAGCGGTCGCCGGGCCATTGTCACCGGTGAAGCCATACGTGCCATTGCCTGCGAAAACAGCGGCGATTTGCGTGCCGGAAGCGACCTTCCAGACGACATTATTGTCGGAATCAGCGATGTAGAGATTGCCTGAGGCATCGAAGGCTACGTCTTGGGGTTGGTCAAGCTGCGCGCTTGTAGCAAGTCCGCCAGAACCCGAAAAACCGGTACGTCCGATACCAGCTATTGTCGAAATAAGCGCGGACGGAGGAGTTGTGATCGTATATGTGGCTGTGGCAGTCGTGCTGGGGAGATAGCCAGGTCCAACCGTAGCTGCCTGAACGGTTACTGAACCGCTCACATCGACTAGACCGTGATAGCCCTCGCTTGCAGTAGTGACCTGCGAGCCATTGAATGCAACGTAGATTTTGGCGCCGGGCGTGGTGCTAGTAATCGTGAGGTTTTGCGGGCCGGAATATGTCCCCGAAGCGACACTGAAAGCAGGCGCGGCGGCTGTCTGCGTGGGAGGTGGCGCGGCAGCAGTAATCTTTCTGACGCCATTGTGTCCAAGATCGGCGAGATAAATATTTCCCGTACCGTCCAGGGCGATGTATTGCGGATATGTAAGGCCTACACTTGTGGCGGGACTTCCATCTCCTGAGATGGTGTACGGGTTTTGAAACGCGCCGGCAACGGTGTTGATTATGCCGCCTGTGTTTACTTCGCGAATTGCGAAATCAAATTCGTCAGCAATGTATAAATTGCCTGCACTATCGAATGCCAATCCGGAGGGCGAACTCAGGTATGCGGAGGTTGCAGGAGTGCCATCTCCCCACTGTCCGATGCCCGCTGTCACACCTGCAAACGTTGTGAGAGTACCTTGCGAGCTGATCTTGTAGACAACGTCGCTATCGGAAGCTGCGACGTATAGATTGTTCTGTTTGTCGAATGCAAGACCCCCGATCGAACCAAAATATATCGCTGGGTTGGTCACTACCTGAGAAGCGTTCCCGGTTGCTGCGTCTACTTTCCAGACGTAATATACCGCTCCGATATAGAGATTTCCTGAAGAGTCAAGGGCCAATGCTCCGATGTAGCCGAAAGAGATGTTAGTGGCGGTGCTGTTCGTGCCACCCGTTCCATTCGGATTTCCTGCGTAGGTGGATATAACTCCGGTGGAAGCCTCTACTTTGCGCACTACATTGTCGCCGTTTTCTGCAATGTACAGATTGTCCGCGGAGTCGATGACGATTGAGCTTGGCTCCCACAGTTCCGCGCTTGTGGCGGGACCGCCGTCGCCGGTATCTCCGTAAGTGCCGGTTCCGGCAAACGTGGAGATGATGCCAGTGCCGGCTGTGATTTTACGCACGACGTTATCTCCGAAGTCCGCGACATAGACGTTGCCTGCTGAATCGACAGCCACGCCTTGAGGCTGGCCGAATTGCGCCAGGAGAGCGGAGCCTCCATCGCCGCTATAGCCGAGGGTGTCGTTGCCGGCGATGGAGTACACATACGGAATATTGGATGAGGCGATGTTGTATTGCGCGGAGGCGTATCCGCTTTCAGCATAATTGGTGGCTGTGGCGACTGCTACCAGGACTTCAGAAGAAGAAACGGTGATGTTTGCAGGGCAGGGTGTCAGGGTACCGATGATGCCGGGAGGATAAGAGGTTACGGGAACCGTTCCATTTGTGGAGCAATAGATGGTTGCGCCCGGCGTTGAGTCAGTAATGCTGACTGTCTGGGTGCCGGAGTAGCTGCCGGCGGGCACGGAGAACTGCGGCAGCGCTACCTGCGGCGTAGAATCGGCCCGCTTTGCCTGCGCTTTTGGTCTGCGGGCGCTCAGGACGGCATCTGTCTGACGCATGCGCTGGTCTGGTGGGGTTGTGCCGGGTCGTATTGTGGCTTGGGCGGGCGCGGAGAGCGAGATGAAGCCGGAAACTACAAGAAATACGAAAGAGAGGGTGGCGAAAACCAAGGGAAACCGCAGACGTCTGCGCATGACACAGGACTCCAGAGATATCGAATACTTATGCAGCCGATTCGATAGATATGTTGAGGCCGCAGCTCTCTCGAGAATCGAAGTTGATCGAGGGATTGCGGGCTATCTTAAATTGGACTGGTGTGAGAGCCGGGAGAAGGATATCACAGCAAATGAAGGGTTGTTTTGTGAGATCTGCGTACGATCTTTGAATTTCAGCCGGTGGGATGTGAGGGAGCGGTGAAGGCGGCTTTGCGCCCGCCCTCGTACAATAAAGCGAGGACACTTCCCGGCAACCGATGACGGACCAAACAAAGCCCAAAGACGAAAAAGCCGACAAGAAACAGGCCCGCAGGCAGGATGAAGATCCGGTAGGGAAGGTCTACGACTCGGCGCTTGTGAGGCGGCTGGCTGTTTACATGCGCCCGTATTGGGTGCAGGCTGCGATTTCGTCTGTTTCCGTGACGCTGAAGGCGCTGAGCGATGTGGCGGGGCCGTACTTTGTGAACGTCGGCATTGACCGCTACATGACGCATGAGAACCGCGGGTATACGGCGTGGCTTGGCAAGCGGCTTTCGCCCGATCCTTGGACCGGCATTACGCAGCTGGTGTGGTTGTACCTAATTGCGCTGGTTTCGGCGTATCTCTTCGAGTTTATCCAGACGTATCTGATGCAGTGGGTTGGGCAGAAGGTGATGTTCGACCTGCGGCGGGAGATCTTTCGGCACATGCAGCAACTGCATGTGGGGTTCTTTGACAAGCACGCTGTGGGACGGCTGGTGACGCGGCTTACGTCGGATGTGGATGCTGTGAATGAGATGTTCACGGCAGGCGTTCTGGCGATTGTGGACGACTTTTTCACGCTTACATTCATGGGCATTGTGATGCTGAGGGTGGAGTGGTGGCTGGCGTTGCTGGCGTTTGCGGTGCTGCCGGTGATCTTTATCGTGACGAATGTCTTTCGCAAGAGCGTGCGCGAGAGCTACCGGAGGGTGCGGGCGGCGATTGCGCGCATCAATTCATTTACGCAAGAGCACATTGGCGGCATGAGCGTAGTGCAGCTCTTCAACCGCGAGGATCGGGCATTTAATGACTTTGAGACGGTGAACCGGCAGCACATGGTGGCCTTCAAAGATACGGTTTTTGCCTATGCACTCTACTATCCCGCTGTAGATTTTCTGTCGATACTGGCGGTGGCCCTGGTGTTGTGGGGCGGGGGCTTCAGCATACTGCGGCATGGCGCGGTGACGATTGGAATGCTGGCGCTGTTCAATATGTATTCGCAGCGTTTCTGGCGGCCGATTCAGGATTTAAGCGACAAGTTCAATATTCTGCAGGCGGCGATGGCTGCTTGCGAGCGCATTTTCAAGCTGCTGGATGAGAAGCCGGAGATTGTGAGCCCAGCGAAACCAGTTGCGGGCGATGGATCGAATCGCATCGAGTTCAGGCGTGTGTGGTTTACGTATCAGCAGCTAGGCCCGGAACAGCTTGAGATGGTAGCGAAGGCTGCGAGATCCGAGGCGAGCACGGCAGAGCTTGAAGCGCTGAAGGAGATTGACTGGATCCTGCGCGATGTGTCATTCACGGTTGATGCGGGACAGACGGTGGCGATTGTGGGCCATACGGGCGCGGGCAAGACGACCCTGACAAGCCTGATGATGCGCTTCTATGACATGACGGCAGGCGCGGTTCTGCTGGATGGCGTGGATGTGAGGGAGCAGGATCTGCATGATCTGCGGCGACACTTTGCTGTCGTGCTGCAGGATCCGTTTCTGTTTACCGGGACGATTGCGGAAAACATCCGGCTGGGGAATGCGGCGATTGACGATGCGAGTATGCGGCAGGCAGCACTGGATGTGAATGTACTGGATTTTATCGAGAGCCTGCCGGGCAAGTTCGATGACCCGGTACGGGAACGGGGCAACTCGCTTTCGACGGGACAGAAGCAGCTGATTAACTTTGCGCGAGCGTTGGCGTTTAATCCGCGGATTCTGATTCTGGATGAAGCTACGTCAAGCGTGGATACGGATACCGAGCTACGGATTCGCGGTGCGTTGGAGCGCATGGTTGAAGGGCGCACGAGCGTTCTGATTGCGCATCGGCTTTCGACTGTGCAACGAGCGGATACGATTCTGGTGATGCACAAGGGCCAGCTACGCGAGATCGGAAGCCATCAGCAGTTACTGGCGATGCGCGGGTTGTACTGGAAGCTATATCAGTTGCAGTACAAGGACCAAGAGGGGCTTGCGGTTCCAGCAGCTGCGTCTTCTGCAGGACTGGCTGTCCAGGCAACTTCTGCTGCGACATAATCAACAAATTTACTGCGGTCGCGAGGCTCATGAGTTCACCCGAAATCTCTACAGGCCATGCGGAGCCGCCGGAGCTTTCAGCAGCGGCGAAGCAGTTGCTTCCGTGGCTGGTGGCTGTGGCGTTGTTCATGGAGTCGCTGGATACGACGATTCTGAACACGGCAGTTCCGGCGGTGAGCGAGGCGCTGAATGTGGCTCCGCTGGCGATGAAGGCGGTGCTGGCGAGTTACACGCTGGCGCTGGCGGTTTTTATTCCGATCAGCGGATGGATGGCGGACAGGTTTGGGACGCGCCATGTGTTTACTTCAGCGATTGGGCTGTTCACGTTAGGGTCGCTGTTGTGCGGGTTGAGCAGCAACATTCATTTGCTGGTGGCTTGCCGCGTGCTGCAGGGCATGGGCGGGGCCATGATGGTGCCGGTGGGACGGTTGACGCTGGTGCGTGCGTTTCCCAAGCATGAGCTGCTGCGTGTAATGACATTTATTGCGCTGCCGGCACAGGTGGCGCCGATGCTGGGACCGATGGCGGGCGGGCTGATTGTGGCCTATTTCCACTGGCGGGTGATCTTCTTTCTGAATGTGCCCATTGGACTGCTGGGTCTGGTGCTGGTGTACATGCATCTGCCGGATTATCGAGAAGAAAAGTCGCATCCACTGGATTTTGTGGGGCTGGTGCTTTTCGGATCGGGGATTGCGCTGCTCTCGTATGTGCTGGAGGTCTTTGGCGAGCATCAGTTGAGCACACTAGAGATTGCGGGGTTGCTGGGGCTTTCGGTTTTACTGCTTGCGGCTTACTGGGTGCATGGAAGAAAGCTGGAGTTTCCGCTGCTGAATCTTTCGCTGTTTAACATCCGGACGTTTCGCGCGGCGGTGAGCGGGGGATTCTTTACGCGGCTTGGCATTGGCGGCGTGCCGTTTCTGTTGCCGCTGCTTTATCAGTCGGGGCTGGGTTTTACGCCGATACAGTCAGGCCTGCTGATCATGCCGCAGGCGATTGCCTCCATGGGAATGAAGGCGATTTTGCGAAAGCTGCTTAACGCCAGAGGCTACAAGATGGTGCTGCTGGTAAATACGCTGATCGTGGGCGTGCTGCTCGGGCTGTTTGCGGTGATTGGTCTGCAAACGCCGGTGTGGGTGATTGTTCTGATTGCGGTGCTGTATGGAGGCTGTACATCGTTGCAGTACTCAGCGATGAATACGCTGGTGTTTGCCGATGTGGAGGAGAAGGATACCTCGATGGCAAGCTCGGTTGCCAGCACGGGGCAGCAGCTATCAATCAGTTTCGGCGTGGCGGCGGCCGGGTTGACGACGGCATTTTTTGTACCCGGATCGGCTTATACCAATCCGGGGTTGATGGTTGGCGGCATACATAAAGCGTTTCTATGGCTGGGCGTGATGACGATGTTCTCCACGCTGGTGTTCACGGGGCTGAAACGCAGCGACGGCGAATCTGTGACTGACCAGAAAGAACATGAAACGCATGTGGGTTAGGGAAGCTCGCGCACCCAGATGTTGCGGAAGCTGACGGGTTCGGATTTATCGCCGTGGGCCTGCAGCTTGATGGGAGCCGTGTCGTACTTCTTGTAGAACGGCTTGCCGATGTAAAGGGTCTGGCCCTTGAGCTCGAAGTGGTTTTCTACGACCACTCCATTCCAGAAGACGGTTGCGTACGCGGGCGTTTTAAGAGAGCCGTCTTCATTGAAGGTGGGCGCGGTCCAGACGACGTCATAAGACTGCCACTCACCGGGCTTGCGGGCGGCGTTGGCGAGCGGGATGGCTTGTTTGTAGAGGCTGCCGGCCATGCCGTTTACGTAGGTCTCGTTCTGATAGTTGTCGAGGACCTGTAGCTCGTAGCCGTCGTCGCCCAGGCCGGTGGAGGCGAGAAAGACGCCGGAGTTGCCGCGGGCCTGGCTGGTGCCGGTGATGTTGGGCGGAATGCGCCACTCGATGTGGAGCTGATAGTCCTTGAAGCGGCGCTTGGTTTCGATGTTGCCGGTGCCGTCTTTGACTACGGTGAGGATGCCTTTGTGGACCGCCCAGGTGACGGGCGTGTGGTCCTTTACTTTGACCCATTCGTCGGTGTTCTTGCCGTTGAAGAGGATGATGGCGTCGGATGGTGGCGCCGTGATGGTTGCGGCGGGTGTGACGACGGGTGGAGCGGGCTTCCAGATTTCGGTTTCTTCGGGCTTGGGCTTGATGTCCGTTGTTGGGGCGGGTTGTTGAGCCGCCGATGCGGTTGCGGCGATGAGGGCAGCGAGGATAGAAAGCCGGAAGAGTCGCATATTGGTCACGCCGCGAGTTTATCAGGGGACTGGCCGTCCAGGCGACTGCGCCTGCGGCGCCAGAGCGGCCATTTTGCATAACTGATTCTCAATCGAGAAAGCGGCCTTCAGATCCGGGGACGAAAGCGCAGGCGGGGTTGCTGCTTGGCTGAAGCGCGTGGCGGTGGCGTGCGATGAAGGCGTAGACGCTGTCGCGAAGGGGACGCGGGATTTTCAGCAGGAGCCGGGCAAGAGTTCTGTAGCCATTGAGCTCGCTGGCGATTTTCAAGACTGCGGTGGAGCGGGTGAAGAGGTCTTCCGATGTGAGCAGGAGGACAGTTGATCCATTCAGGAGGCTGGCGTCGTGGATGCGGGCGCGGGCAGCCTGTGAGTTGAGTGTGGCGAATTGGAACTTTGCTGCAGGATCGTGGCGGAGGACGAAGACCACCCAGCGATTGCAGAGGTGACAATCTCCGTCGTAGAAGATGATGGCTTCGGGTTGTGGGAACGCGGCCACAGCCATCTGATGCTTGGCGACACCTGAAAGATGAGCTTAAAGACTCGCTACGCGCAAGGTTGCGGCGAAGATGTGTTCGGCGGCTGGGGCTACATCGACTGCGCTACTCAGGATATTTGAGGCTTCTACGCAGATCATTTCGCGCCATTCCTCATCGCCGAGATCGGAGAGCGATGCTGCTCCTTGCTGCCATGGATTCCAGGTAATGGTGGTGGCGGAGTTTGTTTTTTCTGTGATGAGCTTGCGCTTGAGCACCGGATCAGCGACTGAGAGCGTGGAATGTGTATCGATGTAGGCGTTGTCTGTGGGGCCGGACATTGCGAGGTCGCCGTGCTGGGTGTTTTCGGTGTTGTTGTGGACGTTATCGAGATAGACGGTGCCGTCCAGTCCGGAGACGGATGCTTTTTCTACATCGCCGACGCGGAAGTAGGTGTGCAGGGCTTCTTCAATCTTGAAGCTGCGTGGGCCGGTGTTACGGGTGATTAGCTCTAGCTTGAGTTCGGAACCGATTGTGATGCGGTGCTTGAGGTTGAAATCGTAGGGCCAGAATTTTCTTGTCGCGTCGTTGCTGGTGATGATGAGCGAGATGACGACGATGTCGGCTTGTTGCGAGATGGACTCGATTTGCCAGGCGGTGGTGCGGACGACTCCGTGGGAGGGCGCTGTGGGGTCATCGGCTTTGGAGCGGAACCAGGGATAGCAGATGGGAATGCCGCCGCGAATGGCTTTTCCTTCCTGCCAGTGCGACTGTTTTGAGAGGAAGAAAACTTCCGAGCTGTGTGCGGGAATCCACGAGGTGACTTGAGCGCCGTGGATGTAGATTTCCGCTGTGGCGGCGGTTGTGGTGACGCGGATTTTGGGCAGGCTGCTTTCGCCTTCGACGATCTCCGCTATGCCGGGGAGACCGAGTGTCTGGTTTAGTTCTGATGCTGTCATGTGTGGGTCTCAGTATTCCATATTTGCGGGGGCTGAGAGGCTGGCTGGTGGCGGTGTGCGTACAGAAGTACAGATGTACAGAAGTATTACCGGCTAGAATTCGTGTTTTTGGTGTTTCCGGTTTGTGTAAACATCTGATCCAGAGAGAGTTGATTGCATAAATTCCATTTCGAAAGGGTGCGAAAGTGCGGCTTAATTGTGGCCAAAATGCGTTTTCTTGAAGCTGATTTTTGCGTTTTTGAGCTGTTTGCGTACAGAAGTGCAGAAATACCTGGCCCTAGAGGGGGTGGATCATCGACGACGGCTTTCGATCTGGTGGGCGAGGCGCATGATTTCTATGCCCATGCTCTTTTCCTGCTGCGGCGGGAAGTAGTGGTTGAAGAGATGGCTGTCGGTTTGGTTGAGGCCGGGAGCACTGGCGGCGGGAGCTTTTTCGAGGGTGGTGAGGAAGGCGCGGAGCAGCTCCGAGACGGTCATGTTGCGGTGGGCTGCGGCAAGGCGGGTGTGCTGGAGGAGTTCGTCGGAGAGTTTGAAGGTGATGTTTGCCATGGAATGCTCCTTGAAGCAGAGATCAGGGTTCAGGAAAAGAAAAGGCCCGAATCCGTATAGGACTCGGGCCTCGTTTTTTCTCTACCTGAGATAAGTATGACAGATTGCTGGAAATACTACGCAAATTGCGCGAAGAATTTTGTGTTGATGATAAGGGGGTTAGAAGATATTTTTTGGGGAAGGGCTTGACAAGATTTTAAGACAGGGCGGGTTACGCAAAAGCGGGTCCTTCCCTCCGCCTGAAAGACGGCTACAGTCAGGATGACGACCATTTGGAGTGAGGGAACGGCTACGGTTAGGATGACGGTCTTTTGTGGTGGAGTGAACGGCTGTGTTTGGGATGGCGATTGTTTGGGATGGCGATTGTTTGTGATGGGGTGCGTGGGGTTGCTGTTGTTTCTGATTCAACTAGCGAGGCGGTATTCCCAAGCCATCCCAATCTGTCCAATCGTCCAAGACGGACGGGGAGTACGAGAAGAAATCAAAGCTCTCTTTCTTTAGTTCATCCACATTGGCGTACAGGATGAGTTCGGCCTTGTCTTTGCCGCCGTGACCACGATGATTCAGGTAGTCAAAGTGAATTGCTGGAGTTGAAGGCAGCACTATTGGCAGCCTTACCGGAGGTTCGTCTCGAAAATAGCGGGTCTGGTCCAGCTGAGTCTGGGCGACTCCGTCGCCGGGAAAGCGAGGTATAGACGCTGGATTCTTTGGATTAGCCATGTCCACATAGTTGTCTCCCAACGGGTGTAATGTTTTGGGAGGATAAACCGCATATACGAGGGCCGTATGCCCTGCATTGGCCATTAGATCTCCAACTTCAGGCCCCCGCTTATTGATCACGAAATTGTGTTGGAACAGGTTCCTTGCGCCTATGTTCGCCTTCACCACTTCGATGAACTTCTGCTTGTCGTCGCCCCAGAATAGGCGCTTCCATTCATTACGGAATCCAGTGACAATGCCAGACGAAGTTGCCTGAGTGGCCTTTGAAATGAATCGCGCACCTCTATCGTCAGTAAAACTGACGCATAGGCCATTCAATGAGGCAAATTCGATGAGAATGCTCACGGATAGATCGGCGCAATCATCCGTGGATTTCTCCATGTGCGGAGCGCGGTGACCGACATAGCGCCGATACCCTGCGTAGTATGAGCCATTCTTCCAAGAGGCATGGTGACGCCAGGCTGCCATATATAAGTCCTTTGAGCCGAGATAGACCGTGGAATAGACAGGCCAACATATTACGCCTGTGCATGCATGGTGGTTGAAAGGCGGCGGCCGTTACAGGGAGGCAGGTCGAAGGATTTTGCGCTGGGGGGCAAATATGGGTTGGCAAAAGCAAAGCGGGTCCTTCCCTCCGCCTGAAGAACGGCTACGGTCAGGATGACGACCATTTGTGGGGAGCGGGCGCTGCGATCGCGATTAGGCGGTTGGGTTTGAGATTGAAGGTTGTTGTCGTGCTTTTCGGAAACACGTCTCGCTGATGGGCATGCGATCTGGTGGCGGAATTTGCAAAAGCAAAAGCGGGTCCTTCTCTCCGCCTGAAAGGCGGCTACGGTCAGGATGACGACCCTTTGTGGTGGAGCTAGGGGCTGCGGTCAGGATGACAGTCATTGGGGGTGAGCGAGCGACTATGGTCAGGATGACGGGCTTTTGTGGGATAGTGGACGGTTTTGCTCGGGACTAGAGTTGTTGGCGATGAGATGGGGATACCAGGGTTCGCTTAGGTCTTCCCATGTGGGATTGTTCTCTGCGATGAGAGCGAGCTTTTTTGCGCGGAGCCAGCCTTTTAGTTCCTTCTCCCTGTAGATGGCGTCTCCCCTGACGATGTAACGCTCGAACCATACCAGGCGGGTGCAGTTGTATTTGGCGGTGAAGCCGGGGAAGGTTTTCTGTTTATGCTGGAAGATGCGCTGGAGGAGATTATTTGTAACTCCGATGTATAGGGTGCGGCTTTTACTTGCCACTATGTAGGTGAAATAGAAGTTGGCGGGCATGAGGGTTGAGGGTAAGTTAGCTTAATGTGTTTGGAAAAGCCAAGATAAAAGTAAATGCAAAAAAACAGAAGCAGGTCCTTCCCTCCGTCTGAAGAACGGCTACGGTCAGGATGACGACCTCTTTTATGTGGGAGAACTAAAGGAAAAGGAAAGGCCGCTCTGTGGGAGCGGCCTTTGGTTTTGTGTTTCTGGTGATGACAGAGATTACTTAGTTGCCAAAGATGGGCGGGTGTCGAGGGCGCCGCTGGCGTAGCCTTCTTTCATCGCTTCGATGGAGAGAGGCTTGTAGTCTGCGCCGTGGCCGGCCTGGCCGAATTCGCGCATGCGCTCGGCTACGAGCTTCTGCATGGCTTCGCGGGCGGGCTTGAGGTAGTCGCGGGGATCGAACTTGTCGGGGGTTTCGGCGAAGACCTTGCGGATGGCGCCGGTGATGGCGAGGCGGCTGTCCGTATCGACGTTGATCTTGCGGACGCCGTTCTTGATGCCGAGCTGGATCTCTTCGACGGGGACGCCCCAGGTTTCCTTGAGGTGGCCGCCGTATTTGTTGACGATGTCCTGGAGTTCCTTGGGCACAGAGCTTGACCCGTGCATGACGAGATGGGTATGCGGCAGTTGCTTGTGGATGGCGATGAGCAGGTCCATCTTGAGGACGGAGCCGTCTGGCTTCTTCGAGAACTTGTATGCGCCGTGGCTGGTGCCGATGGCGATGGCGAGGGCGTCTACGCCGGTGCGCTCGGCGAACTCTACGGCCTGGTCGGGGTCGGTGAGGTGCTCGAGGCCGGTGCCTCCTGCGCCGTGGCCGTCTTCCACGCCGCCGAGGACGCCGATTTCGCCTTCCACGGTGACGCCGCGATCATGGGCGTATTCGACGGTGCGGCGGGTGATTTCGACGTTCTCTTCAAAAGTGTTGGGGGTCTTGCCGTCGGTCTTGAGCGAGCCGTCCATCATGACGGAGGTGAAGCCGAGTTCGATGGCGGACTTACAGGTCTCGAAGCTGTTGCCGTGGTCCTGGTGCATGGCGATCATGACTTCAGGATGGAGTTCGTTGGCGGCGAGGATGAGGTGGTAGAGATAGCGATCTTCAGCGTAGGAGCGCGCGCCGCGGCTGGCCTGGATGATGGCGGGAGAGTTGGTCTCGATGGCTGCGCCGACGATGGCCTGAATCTGCTCCATATTATTTACGTTGAATGCGCCGACGCCATAACCGCCCTTGGCGGCTTCGTCGAGGAGCTGCCGCATGGATACGAGAGGCATAAGAATTCTCCTTATTGAGTGGTGATTGAGCGCGTCGAGCGGGGGGACGAACATATGCCCTGCGGCGCGTATTTCTATCGTCCTAATGGTAGCAGGAATGGATGGGTGCGGGATTGTGAGCGAACGCACAATCCCGCTGGAACGGAGAGGGATTAAAAGGAAAGTTTCAATGTGACGGAGCTGGAGGGATCGGAGGAGTTGCCGGGGTGGCCGGGAGTGTGGCCTCCGATGCCGTTTTGCCCGCCGCCGGGTCCGTTCATTTCCATTGCGGAGCCTACGCCTACTTTTGCGGAGGCAGAGAAATCGACGTGGCCGCTGCGGGCATGAGGACTTTCATAGACGGCGGAAGGTGAGCCGAAGCCGCTTGCATCTTTGAACTGGAAGTTGTTGTTGAGTGAGAAGGGCGGCTGATATGAGAGGCGGAAGTTGCCGAGTGATGAGTTGACGGGAAGATTGAGGCCGCCGCGAAGCAATTGATTGGCTGAGGGTAGCGCGCCGAGGACAGAGGCTGCATTGGTGTGTCCGCCGGCGGCGAGGCCACGGCTGACGTCGCCGCTGAGCTGGGAGATGGAGCCGGGGTTGAAGCTGCTGGCCCGTCCGCCGCGGAAGCCATTGCCGGATGTGCCGCCGAACTGGTTTCCTGTGTTGCCATCGAAGAGATCTGTAGATCCGGTACCGAAGGAACTGCCATCGACGGCGTTTCCGGTATCGCTGCCGAATCCGCTCGGCAGGCTGTTGTCGAAGTTGCCTGAACCAATGCCTGCTCCGGTTCTGGTTTTCATTTCGGAGCCATAGTGCATGGTGTCCTGAGAGCTGGAACTGAAGGCTGGTCCGCTGCCTGATCCATTACTGCCTGGTCCTCCGGGCCTGTTGCCGCCGGGACCGCCAGAGCCGCCGCTGTGCAGGCCTGCACGTTTCATGCCGGCTTCCTCCAGATCACGCGCAAGGCCTTTCCACGCGTTGCTGGAGTTATGGTTTGGGTCAGACGTGCCGAGGTTAGAGGCCTGGGGCAAATTGTCTGCGGGCGGAGCTTTGTCCGCAGGTTGCTTGGGCTGGGCGGTGGGAGCTGAGGCTGCGGGAGTTTGCTCCGGCGTTTGAGAAGGAGTCTGACTGGAAGTTTGGGCCTGGAGTGAAGTCGAAGCGAAAAGAACGATTGCTGCTAAAGATAGGGAAAAAGACCAGTGAAATACAGAATGCAGACAGCGGACCACCAACCACCTCCGAGTATCGATCAGAGGAATTTAGAAACACGTTCTGTGAGTTGGACGAGTTTTGCGGAAGGCAAGCCTACACGCATGTGGTTTGAGCGGCGCTGGAAAATGTTGCTGGAAAGGCGAGATGGGCTTGACATTGAGGAACGTGCATTGGGAGCATTGTGCGATGCGTAAGTGGACTTTTTTCAATTGCTTTGGGATGGCGATCGGATTGTTGTGCATGGCAGTGACTGCTGCGGGGGCGCAGACGGAGCCAGCGGGAAGTACTTCCGCGCCGCAGGCGGCCGTGCCGCAGGTTTCCACGCGGAAGGCGCAGGTGGAACGGTCGTTGGGCGAAGAGCTGAACGGCATGAACGTGCGCGAGGTGCATATCTTTTTTATTCATGGGATCGGGTCGGAGGGCCCGAACTCGCATGACTCGGAGCTGCTGCGGAAGAGTATCTGCGCATATGTGAAGAACTGCGTGAAGCCGGAAGGCGAACAGGTGGGCGGCTACGACTATGCGGATGGGGCGAAGTTTGGAATGAACGAAGCTCCTCCGACGATGCGCTACATGGGCAGGCCGGTGTGGAATTCGCCGGAGGAATGGCATGCGGCAGCGCCGTTTGTGGTGCATTACAAACTGGCACGAACGAGCGGACGGACGATTTATCTGGATGAGCTGAACTGGTGGCCGCTGGTTTTTGCGCTGAAGTGCCGGCAGATTATTGTGTCGGATGCGCTGCTGGCCGGGCCGGCGGCGAAACATATCCAGACGTGTTCGACGCGCGAGCCTGACCCCGCGGCACCGGGGCGGTTTATTTCCTATGACTGGATTAACCCGGATGAAGCGAAGCAACTGTTGACGCAGCCGAAGCGGGCAGCGCTGATTAACCGGACGCTGAAGATGGATATTACGGACTGGGGGTTTGCGGATGCGGTTGCTTCACTGGGGCCGCTGCACGACCTGCTGGTGCAGGGGATTCGGCAACTGATTCTGAAGGCTGTGCTGGATTCGCCGATGACGGTGCGGGATTTGACGCCGACGCCGCTGCTGTCCCCTGTGCCGGATCAGGATTTTGTGATTGTTTCGCAATCGCTGGGGAGCTACCTGATTTTTTCAGCGCTGAGCGTGAACGAAAAAGACAGGGCGACTCCGATTCTGATGCAGGCCGCGGTGGCATATATGCAGGTGCTGCGGCAGACTGCGCTGGTGTACTTTTTTGCCAACCAGGTGCGGATGCTGGAACTGGCGAACCTGGAGGAATCTCCGACGGATAATTTTGTTTCGCACCTGGAGGACTGGGGTAAGCTGCGCTGCGACTATGAGATGTCTGCGCCAGGGGCGGACCCGAATGCGCCATGCAGGCTGCCGAAGATTGTGGCGCTGAGCGACCCTAGCGATCTGCTGACGTGGCGGGTGCCGAAGCTGACGACGGTGGATGTGCAGAATGTGTATGTGAAGAATGCGATTCACTGGTTCTGGCTTTTAGAAAACCCGATCAGGGCACATCTCAACTATTCGACTGACAAGCGGGCGATTCGAGAGATGCTATATCCTACGGCGGCGCCGGACCTGGAAAAATAGCCGGACAGGAGAAGATGGTGACAGCGTTTCTGGACCGCATTGGCATCGATCTTCCCATCATTCAGGCTCCGATGGCGGGCGTGCAGGGGAGTGCGCTGGCTGTTGCTGTGTCGAATTGCGGCGGGCTTGGGTCACTGCCTTGCGCGATGTTGACCGGCGCTCAGATCCGAGCGGAAGTGGCGGCGATTCGAGCGGCTACGAGCAAGCCATTCAATGTGAATTTTTTCTGTCACACGCCTCCTGAGCCTGATGCTGTTCGAGAGGCTGCATGGCTCGCGGCGCTGTTGCCGTACTACGAAGAGCTGGAGGTTGATCCTTCGACGATCCCGACGGGGCCTGGGCGCGCGCCGTTTACCAGCGAGGTTGCGGATTTGCTGGAGGAGATACGTCCGCCGGTGGTGAGCTTTCACTTTGGATTGCCGTCGGATGAGTTGCTGGCGAGGGTGAAAGCTACGGGGGCGTTTGTGCTTTCTTCGGCGACTACGGTTGAGGAAGCGGTTTGGCTGGAGGCGCGTGGAGCGGATGCGGTGATTGCGCAGGGAGTGGAGGCCGGTGGGCATCGCGGGATGTTTCTGACGGAGGATATCTCTACTCAGGTTGGGACGATGGCGCTGGTTTCGCAGGCGGTGGATGCGGTGAAGGTGCCGGTGATTGCTGCTGGCGGGATTGCAGATCATCGGGGTGTGCGAGCTGCCTTGGGGTTGGGGGCGGCTGCGGTGCAGATTGGGACCGCATACTTGTTGTGCCCGGAGGCAACTACGAGCCGGGTGCATCGGGCTGCGTTGCGGGGAGCTGGCGCGAGAGATACGGTGCTGACGAGATTGTTTTCGGGGCGGCCTGCGCGGGGGATTGTCAATCGACTTATTCGTGAGATAGGTGCGATGAACGAGGTGGCTCCGGAGTTTCCGCTGGCTTCGCTGGCGCTGGCTCCATTGAGAAGTAAGGCGGAAAGTTTGGGATTTGGTGATTTTTCGCCGTTGTGGAGTGGGGAGAATGCTTCCGGGTGTGCGGAAATTCCGGCTGCTGAGTTGACGCGGCGGCTCGCCGGGGTTGGTTCAAAACAGATAGCTTCCGCTTAGAGGGGTTTTGAGTCGTTCGGCTCGGTATTGGTTCGTTGAGTGGATTGGCGATCTGGCTCAATCCAGCTGTGTCTCTTCCGCCATGCGCGTTTGTCGTTACCTCTTTAGCGTGTTGTAGTCTGTCGGCACTTGCGCAGCAGGAGCGTAGGTCAAGCGAATCACGTCTCCGGCGATTAGTTCGTTCGCAACTAAACGGAGCGACGGCAGAGGGCCCGAGAAAAACGGTTTGCCGCTACCAAGCACGACAGGGTGCAGGTAGAGTCGATATTCATCAATGAGACCAAGGCCGGTGAGGGCTCCAGCCAGGTCCGGGCCCCCGGCTTCAATTTCCCCAACGAGCTGTGCCTTCAGTCCTCGTATCAACGCGTCGATGTCATCGGCGACAAGAGTTGCATTGGGCCCGACCGACTTCAACGAGCGCGACACAACCCACTTTGGTTGACTGCGCCATGCAGCCGCGTATTCATGTTCTTCCGCGCCCCAGTTCGCCTGGTCTTCATCCCAATAACGCATGATCTGATACATGCGGCGACCGTACACCATGCCCGAAAGTCCGCGCACATCCTCGATGAAGTGACGAAAGAGCGCGGGGCGAGGTACAAATTTTTCGTGGTCGTGGTCGACATAGCCGTCCAGCGATTGGTTCAATGCATAGACGAGTTTTGCCAAGTTACAGACCTCCAAGACAGATGTCAGAACGCCTCTGAGGTGAGGTTACATAAAGATGAAACTCGCCGCAATGTCTTTACCGGCTGATCGCTGACGCTAAGGGCGTTTGTCGTTACCAGCCATGTCGCGGATGCGCAAACGGAAGGTCGATGATTGCATTGGCGTGTTGTCGTCAGTATAGGACTCCTTGCTCTGAGCAGCCCTGCTTCTTAGCGTACATTTTTAATGAGGCTCCCAACTCCTGTTGACATCCGACCCAAGATAATGCCAAGCTTAGGTCGGATGCCTTCCCAAGACAATCCCGACGATCGCATCGCCCTCTTGCAGGGCACGCTCGACTTGCTCATTCTCAAAACCCTCAGGCTCGGCTCGTGTCACGGGCAAGGCATAGCGCGCTCCATACAACGTCAGTCGGAAGAGGTCTTTTTCGTTGATCATGGCTCGCTCTATCTTGCTCTCCAGCGCCTTGAAGACAGGAAGTGGATCAGCGCCAAGTGGGGCGTTAGCGAGAATAACCGTAAGGCCCGCTTCTATTCGCTGACTGGTAAGGGCCGCCAGCAGCTCGTAGAAAAGACCAGCGAATGGCAGCGGCTGACGAGAGCGATGGGATTGATTCTGGATGGTCGACCGAGCAGCGAGGAGGTCTAGTCATGTTCAAACGCAGAAGAAGCGCTGACGATTTTGCCGAGGAGATCAAATCGCATTTCGAGCTCGAGGCCGATGAGTTACAGAGCGAAGGCTTGAGCGAAGAAGAGGCGCGTCACAGGGCAAGAGTCGAGTTCGGCAACGCGCAGGCAGCACAGGAACGCTTCTATCTCCGAAGCCGTATCGTATGGTTCGACAATCTGCTCCACGATATTAAATTCGCGATTCGTCAGCTGATAAGAAATCCGAGTTTTGCCTCCGTCGCAATCGTCACCCTTGCGCTGGGCATCGCCGCCAACAGCACGGTCTTCAGTTGGATCAACTCGACTCTACTTGACCCCATTCCCGGAATCGCGCACACCAGCGACATGATCACGATCATGCGGGGCGAAAGAAGCGAGCATCCAACGCCTCCGTTTTCGTACCTGGACTTCGCAGACCTTCGCGATCGCACGCAGACCCTCAGCGGATTGCTCGCGTATCACGACGACTACATGGCGATCACCGGATCGGACAAGCCAGAGCGCGTTTATGGAACACTGGCGTCGTCGAATTACTTTGAGGTACTTGGCGTGCGCCCGATCCTGGGCCAAACGCTTCAATCGACTGCGCCCAATGAGCGGCTGGGTACAGCGGAAGCGGTGCTCAGTTACGGCTTATGGCAGAAGCATTTTGGCGCGGATCCTTCCATCATTGGAAAAACCGTTGAGATCAATCTGCATCCGTACACAATTGTTGGTGTCGCCCCCGAGGGTTTTCAGGGTTGCAAGAGCGGGTTGCAGTCCGATCTATGGATACCGCTTGGCATGGAGTCGCAGGTTTGGGGCTCCGATCGAATCAAGTATCGCGACACCCTCTGGCTCAACGTGCTTGGCAAGCTCCAGCCGGGAGTCGATCATCACCAGGCTGAGAAAGAGCTCAATATCCTGATGCAGCACATCGCGGAGCAGTTTCCGGATGCGCACCAGGGACCGAACATGATCTCCTCCGATCCCTTGTGGCGGTCGCCCTTTGGAGTGAACGTCTATCTTTCCGGAACCCTGCCCATTCTTTTGGCGCTGGCTTTGGTGCTCTTGCTGCTGGCCTGCGCGAATGTGGCGAATCTTCTGCTGGTGCACTCGGTGGCCCGCCGGCGCGAATTTGCCATCCGCCTGTCGATGGGAGCAAGCCGCCGGAGGCTGGTGCTTCAACTGATGGTGGAGAATGTGCTGATCGCTCTCGCAGGAGGCGGACTCGCGCTGTTGTTGACTATGTGGACGGCACACGGATTGTCTGCGTTTCTGCCGGCCACGACGCTTCCTCTCAGCCTGAATGGAAGCGTTGACAGAACGGTGCTGGTGGCGACCATTATGATTTCGCTTCTGACGGCCGTGGTGTCCGGCGTAGTGCCTGCGCTTCGCGCTTCCAGCCTCTCTCCGGTGTCTGCGCTCAAAGACGAAGCACTCAATAGCTCCGCAGGGATCCACAAGTCGCGCCTGGCAGGAGCACTGGTCGTTGGACAGATTGCGCTGTCGCTGCTGCTGCTGGTCTGTGCCGGATTGTTCGTCCGCAGCCTGCAGAGCGAACAGAGCTCCGATCCGGGGTTCGATCCCAACCACGTGTTTTTGGCCTACTTTGATCTGAGGCCCGTTGGCTATTCCAGAGCGCAAGGCATTCAGTTTGATAGACAAATGCTTGTGCGCCTGAAATCGCTGCCGGGCGTACAGTCTGTCACTGTGGGGGATTTCGCGCCGCTGAGTTTTAGCATCCGTACGGACTTTATCCAGCCTGAAGGCTATGTACCGCGGAAGAACGAGTCCATGGAGGTCGACAGAGGTGTGGCGGGACCGGAGTATCTGCGAACGGTGCGTACAGCATTGCTGGCGGGACGGGACTTTACCGACAGGGACGATGCCGGCGCGCAGCCGGTCTCGATTGTCAACAAGGCATTGGCCGACCGCTATTGGCAGGGGCAGGACGCGCTCGGCAAGCGGCTACAGGTTGCCGGACACTGGACGACGGTGGTTGGTGTGGCCGCCAACGCGAAGTACCGGCGCCTGGTTTACGATGCTGCGCCACTGGTGCTGATTCCGATGTTGCAGAGCTACCGAACCGACCAGGTTCTATATGTGCGTGTAGCCGGCGATCCTCTGTCCTATGCTTCTTCTGTGGAACGAACAGTCCACGGACTCAATTCTGATTTGCCGCTCTTCAACGAGACCACGCTCGCTGCGAACATGCAGTTGGGGAATGCCTTCGAGCGCATCGAAGCAGCCTTCGCAGGTTCATTCGGGCTGTTGGCTCTTATCCTCGCCGCCATCGGAGTTTATGGTGTGGTTGCCTATGCCACGAAGCAACGCACTCATGAAATCGGCATTCGCATAGCACTCGGCGCAGGCAAGCAAGACATTTTTCGCCAGGTCTTGGGACGAGGCTTGCGCCTTGCGGGTTTTGGAGTGGTTCTCGGGCTGATGATCTCATTTGCTCTTACCCGCTATCTACGTGGAATGCTCTATGGCGTGGGGACTGCGGATTGGCTGACATTCGTTATAGTTGCCATTCTGCTCTGCGTCATTACACTGATTGCCTGTTTTGTTCCTGCCCGCCGAGCAGCATCTGTAGATCCCATGCAGGCCTTGCGGACAGAATGACCAAGGTAAACCGACATCGGACTTACAGCATGACACCGGAATGGCGCATCATCGCCAAAGCACTCGTTGAGAAAGATAAGTAACGAGAAGTCCGCTTCTGTGTACCACTCTCATTCTTAATTGGCGATAACAGGGCAACGCGCTTATTGAACGCGACTCGTCCGCTGCTTGTCTCGATTTGATCCTCGGCGATTTAGCGGCGACGGGGGATTGCTCTGGAGGGAATGGCCACTCAAATCAGCCGGTAATACGGCTCGCCGTTTTTTTCTCTTGCCATTTATTTAGATTGTGCCTCAGGCGAAAACTCCTAAGGCACGCTATTGAGCTGCTCGGCGAGTTTTTTCATGGCTGCATTTTCGCGGGTGACTTCACCTGTCTCACGGCTGTGCAAGGCTATCTCGGCGGCGATGGAGCGGCCGAGAATTTTTTGATCGATATTGCCGAATGAACCAGGGACGAGGTTTCCCAACCAACCGACCCAGGTGGGCGTGTGAGCATTGCCGACAATGATGCCGGGGCGAAAGATGGCCAGGCGGGTGAAACTGATGTTGCGCACGGCGTCTTCCTTCATGCCCATGATTCGCGCATAGCGAATCCAGCTGCTCGCTGTGCTTCCTGCGGCGGAAAGGAGGCAAAACTGGGCGACCCCGACGTCATGGCAGCCCCGTGCGAAGGCACCGACGACGCCGATCTCAAGTTGCTTCAATTCTTCTTCGCTCCAGCGGGCCGATCCGGAACCGACGCCGACGCAGCTCACGGCGCTGACGGGCCCGTGGCTTAAAACTTCGCGGGCCAGGACGGCAGTGCGCTCGGAAAAGTCAGCCGCGCCGGTATCAAGAACGATGTTGCGCACTCGCGATTGCGGCGCAATGGGCTTTCTGGTGATCATTACCACTTCCCGGCATTCCGAAGTAGCGAGCAGCTCCGCGACAGCCGCACCGCCGACTTGTCCGGTGCCACCGAGGATGATTACGGCGAAATTCTGATTCACAAACAGGACCTCTGCTGAAGTAAGGATGCAACAACGCGCTCAGCAAGGCGGCGAAAATGCGTCCGGGTGCGTGGAAATTCCTGCTGCGGAGTTGACGCGGCGGGTGGCTGGGGTTGGGTGAGAATATATGGCTTCCGCTAAACCCTGAAGCGGAGTTGAAGCTTCGTATCCGATGTTCGGTTAGCAAATTGGTGATCATGCGCTAACGGATGCGCGCTGGTTTCTGAGCAGGCGAAGCCACGTACTGAGGCTGCTGACGAAAATCGCAGATGAAATCACCCTTCAGAGCCAATGCTAAACTCGGTGCTGGCAGACGCGCGGGGGAGAGAAGTGTCGGTTTCGCCCACTGAGAACGTGATTCGCTTCGGCCTTTTTGAGCTGGAACTGAAGAGCGGCCAACTTCGCAAAAATGGCAGCCGGATTCGCATTCCACGGCAGCCTGCTCAAGTGCTTGCCCTGCTGCTTGAGCGGCCGGGCGAAGTGGTAACGCGAGAAGAGCTTCGCCAGAGGCTGTGGTCGCCAGACACTTTCATCGACTTCGATCATGCACTGAATAAATCGGTGCAGAAGCTTCGAGATGCGCTGGGAGATTCGGCAGAATCACCGCGGTTCATTGAGACGATTCCACGAGTCGGATACCGGTTTATTGCGCCTGTGAAGGAGAATGCGCGCCGAGTCATCGAGGAGCTAGATGAGCAGACGGGCGATGAGCTACCTGCAGAGCCCGCCAGCGATAAGAACACACTAATATTGCCAACGGAACCCCGGACCAAAACGGGTTGGTTATTGGTGGCTGGATGCATGGCTGCACTGCTGATGGGCGCTGGATGGCTGGCTTACACAAAGCACGAAAGAGAACAACAGATAGCCCCAGTTCATTCCCTTGCGGTGCTTCCTCTAGACAATTTATCGGGCGACCACGAGCAGGATTACTTCGCGGACGGGATGACCGATGAGTTGACGACCATGCTGGCAAAGGACTCCACGCTGCGTATCGTCTCGCGTACGTCCGCCATGCAATACAGAAGAGCGACTCGGCCTCTGCCTGAGATAGCGCAGGCGTTGGGAGTGGATGGCGTGGTGGAGGGCTCAGTGGAGCGAAGTGGCGACAAGGTCCATATGACGCTGCAGTTGATTCAGGGCTCATCTGATGCGCATGTGTGGGCGGAGAGTTATGACCGTGATGCGAACAACACGGTTTCCCTGCTGAACGAAGCGGCAATGGCCATCGCGAAGAAGACGAATAGCGCAGTTGCGGAGCGGCCCCCGGCCCGCTACGTGAACCCGGAGGCGCATGACGCTTATATGCGGGGGGAACATCTCTGGTATAGCGAAAACAACAGCGATAAGGCGAAGGATTACTTTCAGAGAGCAGTCGAGCTGGAGCCGGACTACGCGTTAGGCTGGCTGGGCCTTTCGCAATACTACGGGAGCAACTTGCTGAATGGCCGGATGAACCCCATGGAAGGGCTTGTGCCCATGGAAGCGGCCGCGCAAAAAGCAGTCGAACTGGATGGCTCGCTTCCTGACCCGCATATTGCGCTGTGTGGATCGATCTTTTTCAAGGAGCATGACTGGGCGCGCGCCGACAGGGAATGCATGCGCGCCATCGATCTGGATCCAAGATATGCGTCTGCATATCGCATGCGCGCGAGACTTTTCGGGGCAGTCAATCGTCACGACGAGGGCATCGCGCAGGAGAAGATTGCCACCGAGCTTGATCCATCGGGCGACCAGTGGGGACTGGCACGCTCTTATCTATGGGCACGAAAGTATGACCTTGGCATTGCTGATGCGCGCCTGCGCCTTGAATCCAGTCCGCACAACGCGAAGACGTTAGAAAACCTGGCTGCCCTTTACCGGTGCAAGGGAATGTACGAAGAGGCTGCACAGGCCTGGGAAGATATGTTTTCCGCGCGGGGCGATGAAGTATCAGCATCGAGCGTGCGGCGAGCCTTTGCGGAGGGAGGCTATACGGCGGTAGTTCGTTGGAACCTGGCTGACCTGAAAAAACAATCCCTGCAGCACTATGTTTCCCCGGTCCTTTTGGCGCTGGCGCATGCGCAATTGCAACAGCGAGAGGAGACGCTGAATTCCCTGGAAGAGGCTTATCGCAGTCGTGATCCTCTGCTGCTGTGGGTCCAGGATGATCCTGCCTACGATTTTGTTCACTCCGATGAGCGCTATCGGTCGGTCATCAAGGGGATGGGGCTGCAGCCCGCGTATTGAGTTGGCGAAGAGTGCAACACCGCTGACAGTTCCATGCGGAAATGCCAGCGGCTGCGCGAAAACAAGGTAGGTCCTCCGTGGTCAGTCAACAGTGATTCGTGATGCGGCGATTGTGCCTGTCGTCTCCGTTCCGGAGATGTAGTATCCGTTCGTGTCGAAAAGTTTGAACGTAAAAGTGCCGCTGTAGCTCATGCCATTAGGGGCGACGACGTCGGTTTCGTCGATGGTGAAGGACCCCGTGGCATTCCCGTTGTCATCGAACGTCCATCCGGTGTGATGCAAGCGGACTGTCCGGAGACCTACTTCCTTCCACACGCCGAAGCAAACATTTCCGATGACGGCAGAATGGTCAACGTTTTCAGACTCCGTTCCATCGGCGTGCCATTCTTTGAAAGATATGCCGAAGTTAGCTCCGCCGGCGGTGTAGACGGTATGCCACAGACCCACAATTGAATTCGGGCCTACGACGCCGTCGTGCTCCTGGAGGGGATATTTGACGATACTGTCTCTGCCGGCCAGTCCGTTGCATCCGGCTGCCTTTGCTGAAAGGGTTGTGGTGGATACAAGGATGAAGAGACCGAGGAAAGCCAACGTCGCCCGGGAGAACCGGTTACGCAGAGCTACCCTCAGCGCGGACATGAAGCGAATCCCCGGCTTGTTTGCAAGTTGATTCATGATGCTGCTCCTTTTCTTATCTCTTCGGATACAAGGAATCGGTTCCGTGCCCGCAAAAGCGGGTTCCGGTTCCCGCAACCGTTGGCGAGATGAACGGGAGTGTCAGGGAATCCAGACATTACTGCAATGCCCACGAAGCGGATTGTTTGTACCTGCCTAATCCGTTAAGAATGAACTTGCTAGCGGGAGTCATCCCCGGGTGACAGGTAGGGTCAAGCAATGCGACCTGCGATATCTTGACGAACCCGAGCGGGGCTATGAGCAATTTTCGGCCGTGGCGCATCGCTCCTAAAAATACGCATATATAGGTGAAACGCATTTCGCTTTGGACGCACTACATATGCGTAACCCAAGTGAGAGGGTTATACAGGCCCGGCTCTCCGTGCGGAGATCCCCAGATCCGCGAAGTTTATGCACGTTCCGGGCCGGAAGACATTTAAGCGTGCTTTGCGTGATTTTGCCGCTGCGCACGCGGATTTCTGGGCCAGGCTTGTTCAGGCACCGCACGCACCTGGACCGGTTTCCCAGAACACAGACGGTGCCCGCGTTTCGGAGGCGCGGGTTCCGTCTGTGCCCCCACTCGAGCCGTGCCGCAGGAGTTCTGGGCGCAATGAACGTAAATGACCGCGATTTGGGCCGGAGTTCAGGAATGATGACGCGAATAATTCCGATGGCGATTTGGCTGGGCATGAGTGGAATTGCATTGCTGGCGCTGTTTCAAGCGATGCCCGCGGCGGCGTACTTGCGGGCGAAGAATCAGAGCCGCTCAGAGAGAGGGGATCGTCATGATGCGTGATCCTCAGACAAGCCGAAGAATGCAAGGGGCGGCGATGAGCTGCTCGGCGGCAGCGGCGCTGCCGGCAACGCGCGAAACTTTGGGGTCGCGCCGGGTGACTTCGGACAGCTCCAAAGGTCGCGCCGTTTATGGGTCTACAATCGGCCCGGTGCTATACTCGTCTCCTTTAAAGAAGGTGGAGACGGGTTTGCAATTTCATTCTTTTGACGCGAGTTACGTGGAAAAGCTCTGTGCCGGCGATGGCGTCACACAGGAGCATTTCACTACGTATTTCTCGGCGCTTCTACAGATCAAGCTGCGTTCGCGGCTGCGGTCTCCGCAGGCTGCAGAGGATGTACGCCAGGAGACCTTTGCACGGGTTCTAACGGTGCTAAGGCGAGATGGCGGTCTTAGGCAGCCGGAGCGTCTGGGCGCGTTTGTGAATACGGTATGCAACAACGTTCTCTTTGAGCAGTACCGGTCGGCTGGACGGGGGGAGAGCCTGGATGAGGAAAACAGCGTTGAGCCGGTGGATCCGGGCAAGGACGCGCTGGAGATTGCGTCTTCACGGCAGATTGCGGTGAAGGTGCGGGAGATTTTGCAGGAACTGCCGGCGCGCGATCGTGCGCTGCTGCAGGCGGTGTTCCTGGATGAGAGCGAACGGGAAGAGGTCTGCACGAAGTTTGGAGTGGATCGCGAATATCTGCGGGTGCTGCTGCACAGGGCCAAGCAGGGATTCAAGCAGGAATACATAAAACGCGTTGGAAGCCCTGCACCGCAGGGAGCCGGAGCGTAAGCAATTTGGTACAGCTGGCATTTTGATGGTTTTACTGGAAGTTTTGAATCAGCCTTGGAAAAGAATGAGGATTAAGACTATGAATCATAGCGAAGCAGTTGTACAGATGGCCGCCGAGCGGTACCTACTCGACGAATTGGGCCCGGACGTTCGCGATGAGTTCGAAGAACACTTGTTCGAGTGTTCGGAGTGCGTGGTGGATGTGCGGGCTGGCGATATGTTTTTGCGCGAAGCCAAGGTGCAGCTGCCTGCTCTGGTAGCAGAGGATGAAGCACGCGCCGCGAGAGACCGGGAGAAGATAAGGCCGGTGAAGGAAAAGCGGGACTGGTTTGCGTGGATGCGGCCGGTTTACCTGGCTCCGGCGTTTGCCATGCTGCTGGCGGTGGTGGCGTATCAGAATATTGTGACGCTGCCCGGGCTGGAGCAGGCGGCGAATGAGCCGCGGCTGGCGCCATTGACGCCGGTGCGAAGCGCGACACGCGGCGACGGACATCAGACGCTGACGACGACGCGGAAGCTGGGTTTGACGCTGCCGGTGGATTTGCTGCCGGTGGATATGCCGGAGGCGAAGTTTGCTTCGTATGCGTTTACGCTGACGGGGCCGGACGGCAAGGTGTCCTGGAGCGGCACGATTCCGGCGCCTGCGGATGCGAGCCGCCAGATGTCGCTTGAGATTCCGGGCAAGCTGTTGAGCAACGGAACGACTACGGTGACTGTGGCGGGAATTGGTGCGGATGGTGCGCGGACCGACACGGAGCGGTATGTGTTTAATTTGGTTGTGACCGAATAAGGCTGAATGACAAAGGACGAGAGACTAAAAAACTGTCAGCTGGTCGGTCTTGGTTTCGTAACGAATGTGTGAGCGAGGGCACTTTAACCCTTCTTATCCCTGGCACGCAAAATTACGTGCCGGGGATACAGCGTTTTGAAATTTGTCATAAATGTAATAGTGCGCCGGGTACAATTCCGGCAGTTCCCTAAGTTGCGAAAGGCGAAGTTATGTCCAGAGTGCACGAGAATGCAGCAGTGAATGGCAGGACTCATGAGTTTCACGCGGAGGCAACGGTTGTCTCCGGGAACCTGCATCTGCCGTTTCCGCAGACGATTGAGCCGCAGGCGAAGTCGAACCTCTTCCACAAGGGCGGGTACCTGGCTCAGCATGTGGGCGAGTTCCGGGTGGAGGGTGTGCTGACCTTTGAGAAGGCGTACACGCAGGTGGCGGGAAATCCTGGAAAGAAGCCGGGGCACGGCTGGTCTACGCTGACCACGACTGTAATCGAGAAACTGAACGTGCTGGAGATTCTGACTGCGGACAAGGTGGTGGGGCAGATCATCACGGAGCATCCGCTGGAAGGGTATGTGCCGCGCATCTCGTTCCTTGGGACGCGATTTGAGGGACTGAAGATTGCGGGATTCCCGGTGGACATCGAGTGGGACCTGAATATTCTGGGTGAGAAGCCGGAAAAAGATCATGGCTACTCGCAGCACGAAGGCGTGCTGAAGAAGGTTAAGGACCTGATGAAGGGGTTCGGCAAGCCGGATCAGCTTCCGGCGGAGGTGACTGCGCAGTACAATCGACTTTCATCGAATCTTGAGTCTCCGGGGGCCGTGGAATGTTCGCTGGTCAAAAAAGCGTGGGGTGGCTACCCCGGCTTTACCTTTGGCCATATCATTCGCGTGCCGGATTTTGGAACGATCGAGCTGGCGAAGCTGAGCGTGAAGCACGAGGATTACGGGACGCCGGAAGATCCGCACAACCCGGATCCAAAAGTGCCGGAGACCACTACGATCACGCTGACGATGATCGACCTGAAGCTGGGTTGCGCGGTGGACGGGGACATTCCGGTGGGGACCAGCACGAGCAACGGGGGAACCCCGAAGGGCGGAACCGCGAAGGGCGGCAACAGCTAAAACAGGCGGGCGCGCAGCAGCCACGGAAAATATGGCTGTGGCTGCTGTGCCCGCTGGTACTTCTGGTGCTCATTCCTCTGCGCGACAATGACGCAGATGGGGTGCAGATCAATTACGACCATGCTCTAAAGCTCTTTCAACGGCAGCGCACGGAGGCGGCGCGGGCCGAGGCGGCTGCGGGCTGGGAGCGTTATCGCGAGACCGACCGGCCCCTGGCGGCTCAGTATCAACTGCTTTATGCCGAAGCGCTGAAGAATGCGGGCGAAAATGCAGAGGTCCTGCGGGTGCTGGCCTCTTACCCGGATACCGGCCCATCGGAGGGCGTGGTTCAGCGGTACGTCATGGAGGCACGCGCCCTGGCGTCCCTTGGTCAACCAGCATCTGCGGAGCAGACGCTGACGAAGGCTGAGGCGCTTTGCAAGAAAGCCGACCTTACGGCGTGCAGTGGTGTGACCTTCACGCGGGGATCGATTGCTCTGTTGGCGAGGCAGACGCTTGGGGAGGGACAGCTAGAGAAGGCGCGAAGATACTATCTTCAGGCGTATCAGTTTGCGCACAGCCATCATGATCCGTGGCAGGAATCGCGTGCTTCGGCCTATCTGGGTTACATCGGTCTACAGACAGAGCATCTGAATGAAGCACTCGACTGGTCGCAAATTTCATATCAGATCGCGTCACAGCATAGCTATGAGGGCATAGCGGGAACGGCGACCGGGAACCTGGGCTTTGCATGGTTCCAGCTTGGAGATGGCGAGCGGGCTCTGGAACGTTTTCAGGAAGCGGAGAAGAACGCCGAACGTCTGGGTGATGAGGACGATGAATTTCGCTGGCTGAGCGATACGTCCTATGTCTACCGAGACCGGGGAGAGCTCAGTCGCGCGGAGGAACTGCAGCAGAAGGCTCTGGGACTAGCACGCGCGACGAAGGACCAGGGCCAGATTGTGAATGCGCTGGGCGATCTGACTGCAGTGGAAATTTCAAATGGAGATCTGACGGCGGCTGACGGTCACTTAGTGGAGGCGCTGCGGATCGAGACGGCCGGTGGGCAGAAGCCGCGGCCGTTTTTTGCGTTGATGCAGGGCGATCTGGCGGCGGCGCGGCATGAGTACGCGAGGGCTGAGGGGCTGTTTCAAGCAGTGCTAAGCGATAAGGCCAGTCCGATAGCGGTGCGGCTGAATGCGGGCAATGACCTGGGCCGAGTGTATGAGGACGAGAAGAAGTATGCTGCCGCGGAGCGCGAGTACCGGGAGACGATTTCAGCATGGGAGGCGGCGCGCGCTGCGTTGAAGCGTGAGGAGTCGGCGCTTTCGTTTGGCACGAATGCAAGGGGAGTTTATGGGAACTATGTTCGGTTCCTGGTGGAGCGCGGCAGGAATGCCGAGGCGCTTGCGCTGGCAGACAATAGCCGGGCTCGGACGCTGGCTGAGGGGCTGGGGTTTGGACAGAATCATGCGGCTGCGGGAGCTGGGTCTGCGACGGAGGTGCTGCATCCGGAGCAGATTGCGCGGAAGACGGGAGCTACGCTGCTGTTTTATTGGCTGGGCGATAAGGACTCGTACCTGTGGGCGGTTGGGCCGGAGAGAACAGCGTTTTCCACGCTGCCTGCGAACCAGCAGATTACGACATGGGTGACGCGCTACAACAAGGCGATTCTGGATTCGGGCGATCCGGCGGAGGCGGCGAATGCCGACGGCGTGGCGCTGTATGCGGCGCTGATTGCTCCTGCGCTGAAGGTGATGGATACGCATAAGCCTGTCATTGTGCTGGCTGATGGCGTGTTGAACCAGATGAATTTTGAGACGCTGCTTGCGCCGAATGCGGCGGCGGGGGAAAAGCAAACCTCAGGGCCTAAAAGCCGCGAGGTTTCCGCGGGATTGATTGCCGGGGCTAAAGTCCCGGCTTACCCATCTTCGCGAGGAAACGTTGGGGCTGAAGGGCCGGCATACCAGAGAGGCGCGGCAGCTGGAACGCAGCACTACCTGGTGGAGGATTACACGCTGGAATCTGCGCCGTCATTGGATCTGCTGGCGCATGGCGGGACTGGGCCAGATAGAAAAGGGTTGGATGGAAAAGGACAGACGAAGGGCAATCCAGCGACGAATAATCTGCTGCTGATGGGCAATGCGGCTGCTGCCGATGCGGATTTTCCGCCGCTGCCGCTCTTTGGCATGGAGATGACGCGGATTGCGGGCCGCTTTCAGCCGGAAGAGACGACTGTTTTTACTGGAGCGAAGGCTACGCCGGCGGCGTATGAGGCGGCGAATCCGGAGAAGTTTGCCTACATCCATTTTGTGTCTCATGCGACGGCTAGCGAGACGAGCCCGCTGGACTCGGCGATTATCTTGTCGAATCCCGCGGGGGCGAACTCCGGTGCTTCCAGTTCTGGTGGAGTGAGCGCGTACAAACTGTATGCGCGGGAGATTGTGACGCATAAGTTGAATGCGCGGCTGGTGACGATTTCAGCGTGCTATGGAACGGGGACACGGGCTTATGCGGGTGAGGGGCTGGTGGGGCTTTCGTGGGCTTTTCTGCGCGCGGGATCTCGGCAGGTGGTGGCGGCGCTGTGGGAGGTTACGGACGAGTCCACGCCGCGACTGATGGATGGGTTGTATGCGGGGATTGCCGCGGGAGAGAAGCCGATCGATGCGCTGCGAGAGGCGAAGCTGGCGATGCTGCACTCGGGTACGCGATTCAAGGAGCCGTTTTACTGGGCTCCGTTTCAGATTTATAGTCGCGAATGAAGGCGCGGATCAAGCAGTTCTGACGAGTCCTTTTCGAGCCCATTCCACCCTGAAAAGCGTCTCTCAGGGGCTAAAGCCCCATCATTTTGGGGTCATCTTCGACACGGCTAAAGCCGTGCGCTGATACAAATCCAATTCAGACTGAACCACTACCCTATTTTGAAGCCGACTGCGTGGAAGAAATGAATTCTTTCACGTGTGCGAATTCGGGGCGTGCCGATTGGCCGCCGTTATCTGTTGATTTCAGAAGTGTGGCGTAGTACTGATGCGCTTTTGCCTTGTCGCCTGTTGCCTCTGCTGCAAGACCTGCATGGTAGAGGCCGTTGAAGCGGTTGGGGCTGAGCTTGAGGGCGATTTGATACTCGGCGAGCGCTTGTTGCGGCTGATGCCACTCGAGCAGCATATCGGCCACCATCTCGCGGGCGGGAATATCGACTTCGCCCTGGCCGACCTTGTCCTGCAGGTCGGCGGCGGCGCGGATGTTTTTCAAGGCTTCGTCCTGTTTGTTTTCAGCGAAGGCGACCCAGGCTAGGATCTCTGAGTGCTTGATCTTCACGCCGGTATCTTCGGCCACGTAGGAATCCTTACCCTTTTTGAGCTCATCCAGGGATGCGGCATAGTTGGCAAGGTCGGCTCGCGCCTCTTCCGGTTGACGCAGACGACCATGGGCGATGGCACGTGCCCATGCTGCCAGCATGACTGTCTCAGAAGGCGCACCGGCGGCGGCCTGCAGCATGGCCGCGGACTTCCAATCCCGCGTTTCCAGCGCATAGAAGACCGCATATTTCGTGTGATAGGCAGGAGCCATGGTCTCCATACGGTGATCGTTATGATCTGACGTCGCGGCCATGGATGCGATTTTGGGCAACAGCTCGGATGTCTGGCTGAGGACCCATCCGGCGCGGTTATCCTGACCGCTTTGCAGATAGGCGTAGAGCATGAAGTCGTAGGCATGGGCCTCGTTCATGATTCCGGTGCCGTATTTCGCCTGTGCGGATTCCGCGGCTGCTACCGAACCGAGATTGGCATGGATGTCCTGCGGCCACATGCCAAGGCGGGCGTAGATGTGGCTCGGCATGTGGTAGGCGTGCGCGCTGGATTGCGCAATTTCGCCATAATGATTGGCTGCGGACAGCCCTTCGGCGGCCATTTCAGGATTGTCGCAAGCGTGGGTGATGTAGTGATCCACGCCGGGATTGTCGGGATACTTTAGGAAGAGAGGCGACAGGACTGCCATTGCCTTGCGATTTGCGACCAGGCTGGTGTTGTTCGATGGGGCGGCTGCCAAGAGCGACAACGCATAGAATGCGCCAGCGTCGACGTCGTCTGGAAACTGCGCGTAAAGCTTACCCATGTCATCGGAATACGCTTGAACGCGCTCGGGAAATTGCTGCTTGCCGGGACGGTAGAAATCGCTCAATGCTGCGACATAGGCGCGCTCGCGGGGAGTCTTCGCCGATTGCGCCTGCTGGATGGCAGTCCATCCGCGAGCCATGTCGCTTTCGGATGGCCGGTTCCATATCTGACGGAAGTAGCTGAGGGCTACGCCCCAGTGCGCCATGGCGCAGTCCGGATTCGACTTTGCGATCTCCTGAAACTGTTGCAGCGCTTCGTCGTATCCGAAGTCATGCAGCTGAGCGACGCCGCGATTGAAGGGCTTCTGTACAGCGGCCGCGCACGAGATGGAAAAGGACACGGTTCCGAGCCGTTCGGGAGCGGATGCCGCATCCGATTTGGCCGGATGATCCATTGCCATTTGGGCCACAGCAGGCAGGGAGACCAGGGCAAGCACGGAGAGCGACAAAATTTTCATGGTGACCGAATTATAGGCTGGGCGACTATTGGTTGAGCTGATGCGTTGAAAAATCCGAGCTGAAATTTCTCGTCCTTAGGCTAAGGAGTTTAGGTTGCGGCGGAGATCGTGGGGGGAGCCGGCGGGCAGGAGCGCTTCAATTTCATTGTGCGTGGATTGCCAAGTGGGCATGGCTGCGGCCATGGTTTTTTTGCCTTTTGTGGTGAGGATCAGGATGCGGCTGCGGCGGTCATTGGGATCGGGAGAGATTTTGACGAGGCCGCGGCGCTCGAGGGGTTTCAAGGCGGCGGTGAGGGTGGTGCGGTCCATGGCGAGCAGCGAGGCGACGGGCGCCATGGAGGGCGGCTCGGGGCGGTTAAGGCTCATTAAGAGAGAGAATTGGCCGTTGGTGAGGCCGAAGGGGCGGAGGGCTTCGTCGAAGCGGCGGGCGAGTGAGCGGGCGGCGCGCTGCACGTGAAGACAGAGGCAGCAGTCGCGTACCAGAAGCGTGGTCTGGTAAGGGAGAATGTTTGCCTGGGGCGCAGGCTGCGCGCGGCGGGCAGGACTTGGAGGGATTTTCATCTGTAATGCAATTTTAAAGCTTGACACGGAGATAGATTGGTTGATACCAACATATCTGTCAAGGTTTTAATTGTAATTTTCTTCCCTGGAGCCAGCCTATGAACTTCCTGCGCGATTTGAAGTACGCTGTTCGTTCGCTTTCCCGCGTTCCCGCACTCTGGATTACCGTGGCGCTGACGCTGGCGCTGGGTATTGGCGCGAATGCGGCGATCTTCAGCGTGGTGCGTGCGGTGCTGCTGAAGCCGCTGGCGAACCAGGATGAGAGCAGGCTGTTGTACATCCGGCAGAGTGCGCAGGGACTGGGCGAGGAGAACGCGAATTTTTCCGTGCCGGAGATCAACGACATCAACACGGGACTGAAGTCGATCAGCGAGGTGGGAACCTTCTCGCAGGTGGATTTCACGATTATCGGCTTAGGGACGCCGCGCACAGTGACTGCGGGCGTGGTGGATGGAAATTACTTCCAGGTGATGGGATTGCGGCCGGTGCTGGGAAGGCTGCTGGGACCGGGCGATGATGGGCGGAATGCGCCGGGCGCGATTGTGCTGACGTACAACTTCTGGCGCGAGTCTCTGCATGGGGATCCGAATGTGCTGGGCAAGGTTGTGCGGATCGAGGTGTACAACGGACCGACTTCAGGAGTGGTGGTGGGAGTGCTGGAGCCTTCGGTGCCGTACCCGGTGGCGACACAGATCTTTGCCAACCTGGTAACGAGCCCGCATCATCTTTCGGCGACGATGGTGACGGGGCGCTCGCACCGGATGACGGAGGTGTTTGGGCGGCTTGCTCCAGGAGCGACGCTGGAGCAGGCGCGGTCAGAGCTGAGCACGGTTTACTCCGCGATGACGAAGGCGCATACGGAGGAGTATCACCCGACGGATCACTACCAGATCAGCGTGAGGCGGATGCATGACCAGATCAATGCGAAGGCAAACACGATTCTGTGGATCTTGTTTGCGGCGTCTGCGCTGCTGTTTGTGATTGCGAGCTCGAATGTGGCGAACCTGGTGCTGGCGCGGACGGTGCGGCGCGAAAGCGAGCTGTCAACACGTGCGGCGCTGGGCGCAACGACCGGCGCTCTGAGGCGGACGCTGCTGGCTGAGAGCCTGGTGCTGTGCGGAACGGGTGCGATTGCGGCGGTGGCGCTGGCGATTCCTATGGTGAAGGAGCTGGCGCGGTATGCGGCGCGGTTCACTCCACGGGCGAGCGAGATTCATCTCGACATTACGCTGGTGTTGGCGGGGATTGCGCTGGCTGTATTGGCGGCGGTGTTCCTGGCGTTTGTGCCGCGGCTTCCTTCTCCAGATGCAGCACAGGGCGGGCTTGCGGGCCGTGGAACGCGAGTGACGGGAGGAAGCAGCCGCCGGCTGCGTATCTTTGCGATCACGCAGATTGCGGCTTCATTCCTGTTGCTGGTGGGAGCTGCGGTGCTGATGCGGACGCTGTTTGTGCTGGAGCAGACACGGCCTCCGTTTGATTCTTCGCGGGTGATGGCGATTGATTTGCCGGTGATGTCGTATGGCAGGACGCCGGAGCAGATCACGGAGTTTCGGCGCGAGGTGGTGCAGAATGTGGCGGCGATTCCGGGCGTGGAACATGTGGCCGAGGGCTTTGCGGTTCCGTGGCGGGATGAGCGAAACCTGGGGCTTGGGCTGCAGTTTGCGGCGTCCGGCGCTCGGCGGCCGGATGGACAGGACTATCGCGCGAAGTTCCGCCCCGTTGGGCCGGGGTTCTTTGACACGCTGGGCGTGCCGCTTCTTGGCGGGCGTGATTTTAACTACGGTGACAAGGAAGGCGCAGAGCGGGTTGTGATTATTTCGAAGAGCCTGGCTGACTTGTTGTATCCGGGGCAGAATGCGCTGAACCGCACCATAAGCTGGACCGATCCGGTGATCAAGTTTATCGGCATGGGCTCCGAGCCGCGGAGAATTGTGGCGGTGGTGCCGGACTTTGATGACGAGAACATCATTCCTGCCCCGGTAATGACGATCTATCAGCCGACGGAGCAGGAGGGTTTTCCGGGGAGCCTGTTTGTACGGGCAAAGCAGGATCCTTATGCGCTGCTGCCTGTCATTACGCAGACGATTCGCAAGATGTCGAATGACCAGCCGGTGGAGAAGCCCACGACGTTGGGCGATGTGCGGGCTGAGGTGCTATCACCAAACAAGTTGAATGCGATTGTCTTTGGCGGGTTTGCCGCGGTGGCGCTGCTGATCAGCGTGGTGGGCGTGGCCGGCGTGCTGGCCTTTTCGGTGTCGAGCAGGACGCGGGAGTTTGGTATACGGATGGCGCTGGGCGCGCAGCCGAGGACGATTCTGGCGGGAGTGCTGCGCGATGGGTTGTGGATGGCAGGCATCGGCGTGGCGGCGGGGATTGCAGTGGGATTTGTGCTGGCGCGTGTGGTGGCGAGTAAAGTCGCGGCGATTGACCAGCCGGGCGTGCTGGCTTTTGCTGGGGCGGCGGGTGTGATTCTGGCTGCTGCGGTGGTGGCATCGGCGATTCCTGCGATGCGTGCGGCGCGAGTGAATGCGGCTGAGGCGCTGAGGGCGGAATAAGGCAGGGATCAGGGGTCAGAGATCAGTGGTCAGGGTTATCGATAAGAGGCAAAGACTATAGATATCCCACCCATCGAGCAAAAGAGGCTCGATGGATGGGGCACCCGAATTACAGCGCTACGGCTGGGTATTCCTCGACGTATGCTTCGTCGTTGACGCCGTAGTAGGTGACGGTGCGGGCGGCGAAGTCTACCTCGTATTTCACGATGCCTGCCTTCCATGAGGCTTCTAAAAATTCCGGAAATGTAGTATGGCCTGCTTGATCGGTGCGCAGGGCAGTGATGAGTGCTGCCTGATCGAAGGCCGGAATGTCGGCGATGCCTGAGATGAGCGGCTGAGCTTGCATAGCAACTGCGCCTTGCTGCGTTTGAAAGATGCAGTGACACGAAGGCAGATACCAGAGGTTATGCGTTGCGCCGGCCTGGCGGAGGACTTCGGCCAGATAAGGAAAGCCACCGACTTTGGGCCGGATGGTTTCCGCGTGCTGCATGGCTCGCTGAAGATTCTCGATTGCTTTGGACGAGACTGCATTACTCAAGGGTGTTTCTCCTTATGTCGTTGGGGTGTCGTCCCAGTGGTGAATTTTGGTAAGGCGCTCCATGAGGCGGCGCAGCCTGGCTTGTTCCTTGCCGGAAAGTTCGCCGAAAAAGTGGGCATCATTTTCGTCCGCGATCCTGGCGAGTTGAGGCACGGCTTTGCGCCCGGCGGCGGTGAGGGTAAGAAACTGCTGACGTCGGTCGGCCTGGTTATCCTTTGCGGCGATCCAGCGCTTGGCGAATAGCTTGTCGAGGATCTTCGAGATGGCTCCCTGGGTCATGCCGAGTGCGAGCGCCAGGTCGCTGGGACTGAGGCCGGGCTGGTCGTAAAGATGGCGCACAGCTACCCACTCAGCAACGGAAACATTCTGCGCGGCGAGCGTGCGGGAGAACTGGAGCGAGACGTGATTCGATACGCGCCTGAGCCAATAGCCGAGGTGGGAATCGAGAGCGGAAGGTTCAGAGGATCTCATTCTCTTAATAGTTTCCATGGAAAGTATTAAGAGGTCAAGAGAGATAAGAAGATTTGCACGTGACGAAATTGGCGATGGTGAGCCGCTGAGGAGTTGCTTTTGCCGCAGCCTGTCCGTGATGGATAATAAAATTACGATTCCCCACCTTACCTTCCCCGTGGGGATGCAAAGAGAAAACTGATTGGTCGGTTATTACGATCTCTGGACTGTCTTTTGCTCTTTCGTGATTGCGTTTCTTGCCGGGTTCGCCGCCTTTGAGTCGGTGGATCATGTGCGGTCGGGCGCGTCGCGGCAGAAGTGGGTCTTCTTTGGCGGCGTGACGCTGGGGCTGGGCATCTGGTCGATGCATTTTGTCGGCATGCTGGCGTGGCATCCGCCGTTTCCGCTGTTCTATGCAGTAGATCGCACGGTGTTTTCGGTACTGGCGGCGATCTGCGCATCCTGGCTGGCGCTCTACCTTGTGGCGGACGATCTTGCCAGGCAATCCCTGTTTCGGCGTGGGCTGGGGGCGCTGCTGGTGGGCGCGGGCATCTGTTCGATGCACTACATCGGCATGGCGGCGCTGGGTTTTTCCGGGCGAGTGATGTGGGATCCGCTCTGGCTGCTGTGCTCGTTTGTCATTGCCGTCACAGCCTCATGGGCGGCGATGGCGCTACTGGCGCGCAGCGGCGATGGGATGAAGGATCTGATGCCGCGGCTGATGGCTTCGGCGGGGATCGCGGTGGCCATCTGCGGAATGCACTATGCAGGGATGCGGGCCTTTATGCCCGAGCCGGACGCGTTGAGCCTGCACCTGCCGGCGAGCTTCAGCGGCGTGACGCTGGCACGGATTGGCGTAGGCAACGCGATGCTGTTCACCTTTGCTCTGCTGGTGGTTTCTTACCGGGACAAGGCACGGTGGATTCAGAAGGCTGGCGCGGCGCAGACGGAGAGCGCAGAGTCTGCGCGCAAGCTGGATGCGCTGGCCGCGGCGAGCAAGATTGCGGCCAGTGTGGCCCATGAGATCAACAATCCGTTGGAGGCGGTGACGAACCTGCTGTACCTGGCGCAGATGGGGAACGTGGGCGAGAGTGAGCGCGAGTACCTGGCGATGGCGCAGAAAGAAGTGGGACGGATTGCCTCGATCACCACGCACACGCTGCGGTTTTACCGGCAGCAGAGCGGGCCTGCGCCGGTGTTGATTCCGGAGCTGCTGGAGTCGGCGCTGGTGCTCTTTCAGACGCAACTTACGGAGCAGAAGATTACGTTGGAACGCGATTGGCCGGAGCAGACTCCGCAGGTGGTTTGCCGGGAGGGCGAGATCCGGCAGGTGATTGCCAACCTGATCAGCAATGCGATTGACGCGATGCCGGACGGTGGGAAACTGCGGCTTGGCGTGAAGCCTGTGTCGAGCGGGATCGAGGTCGAGGTGGCCGACACTGGCCGGGGGATTCCGGCAGAGGTGCGGGGCAGGATTCTGGAGCCCTTTTTTACGACCAAAGGTCGCAATGGAACCGGGCTGGGGCTGTCGATCTCGGCCGAGATTCTGGCGCGGCATGGAGGACGGCTGGACTTTGAGTCGGGAGCCGGCGGAAACGGCTCGTGCTTCCGGTTCTTTTTGCCGTTTACGCCGGAAGGCGACTAAGAGCCAAGCACCGCCTGCTGTGCCGCGAAGATTTCTTTCAGGCCGGCTTCGGCGAGGTCGATGAGAGCGTTTAGCTGCTGGCGCGAGTAGCTGCCCTTTTCCGCCGTGGCCTGGGTTTCGACAAGGCCTCCGTCGGCGGTCATCACGACATTCATATCTACTTCTGCCTGCGAATCTTCCTCATAACAGAGGTCGAGCAGGGCGTTGCCTTCGACGATACCGACACTGGTGGCGGCGACGAGCTGCTTCATGGGCGATTGCTTGAGCGTGCCGGATTGGACCAGGGCGTTGAGGCCGAGAGCCAGAGCGACCGCCGCGCCGGTGATGGCCGCGGTGCGTGTACCGCCGTCGGCCTGAATCACATCGCAGTCGAGGATGACGGTGCGCTCGCCGAGTGCCTGCATGTCGATGACGGAGCGGAGGCTCCGGCCGATGAGGCGCTGGATCTCGTGGGTGCGGCCGCCGATCTTGCCGCGCTCGCTCTCGCGGGGTGTGCGGGTGACGGTGGAGCGGGGAAGCATGGAGTACTCGGCGGTGACCCAGCCGCGGCCGGAGTTGCGGAGCCAGCCGGGAACGCCCTGCTCAATGGTGGCGTTGCAGAGGACGCGGGTGTTGCCGCAGGCGACGAGGACGGAGCCTTCCGCGGTCTGGACGTAGCCGGGGGTAAGGGTAAGAGGCCGCAGTTGGGCCGGTGTGCGGCCGCCAGGGCGGAAAAAGGAAAAGGACGAACTCATAACGGCATTGTAGCGGGTTCGATTTGGGGCTGAATTCCGGCTGATTTCCGTTGCCGGGATTCCCCGGTCAGGACGGGCTGGGAGGAGTGGGTTGAGTTGGTTTCATTTTGGGAATGGAGGATTGAAATGGGAAATTGCAGTTAACACTTTCAAAATCAATACATTAGCCGGAAATATTCTTGGCGATAGTTTCATTCTGGAACCAATCTGGAGGAGACGGGGGATTTTCAGCGGAGCGGGAAACTGGATTGATTCCTTTTCTAATGAACCACTTAGGGAACGCGTTCGAGTTTGGCACGCGACGTGTATATAAGCGGGACAGAAGCGGATGCGCAGGACGTATTCGGAACCAATCGAATTCGAAATGGAATCCGGGCATTGGGGACCGGATTCGAGACCTGAAAGCGGACGCAAAGAAGGGGGAACGGGGCAAATGCATACGACGGCGGAAACAGCGCATACTCCGGAAAACAATCGGGGGAGTGTTCGCGGCAGGGCGCAGGCCTTTGCCGAGACCCTGGCATCGTCGCACAGGCAGTCCGAGTCGCTCTCGGAACTGGCCCACGACGCACGCAATATGGTGATGGCGCTATCTCTCTACTGCGACCTGCTGGAGGAGCCGGGTGTGCTCTCACTCCCTTACCGGCATTATGCAGCCGAGCTGCGGCTGGTGGCGGCTTCAAGCCGCCGCCTGGTTGAGAAGCTGGCGCTACTGGGCAAGCGGGAGATTGCCGGAGGGAGCGGACCCATCCCGGCTGGACCCAATAAAACCAGGCCGGTTGCGCTCGCGATGGCGGTACCGGAGCAGCCGATCGAGGATCTGAGCGAGGAGGTGCTGGCGGCGCGAAATCTTCTGGACGCACTGTCCGGGCCACTGGTAGCCGTGACGGTTTCGGCTCCGGTGGGCGCGCTGCCAGTGTGGCTGACGACCGAAGACCTGACGCGGGTGCTGGTGAACCTAGTCAAGAACGCGGGAGAGGCGATTGGAGGCAACGGGTCGGGATCCGGTTCGGGGCACGATTCAGGGACAGGGAGACGGACAGGCAGGATCGACATCGAGCTGCGGGAACGCGCCGGGAGCGCGGATGCGTCGCCCACTCTGCTGTTGACTGTGGAGGATTCGGGGCCGGGCATCGATCCCGGCCTGCTGGAAGCGATTTTTGAGCCGGGCTTTACCACGAACGCCCACGCAAACGGGGCGACGGGCGCATGGCCTGCTTCGCATAGAGGCCTCGGGCTCTTTATCTGCCGGTCCATTGTGGAGGCGGCAGGCGGGCGCATGCTGGCCGGAAACCGGGGCCGCATGGGCGAGCAGCGGGGCGGGGCGCGGATTGAGATTGAGCTGCCGGTACGGACTCACTAAAAGAGTTGTTGCCGATGTATGGAACAGGTCCGGGATGGCGAAGGTACCTGAACTTTCAACACTTACCGAACGAAAACCCACGCGAGGCGAATACAATGTTAGCAACAGTCTTCCACACACCATCCATGGAGTTCTTCCCTCAAGCAGCAGAGCCGGTTGCGCGTCTGCACCTGCTGGTCGTCGACGCCGATCCGGCGATTCGCTCGGCCTGCGCCGAGATTGCGTCCGGTCTGGGCTACGCTGCTGAAACCACCTCGGACTTTCAACAGGCGCGGAGCCTGCTGCGTTCAAGCGCCGCGGATATCCTGCTGGTGAACCTGCCTCTGGCCGGATCCAGGCAGGGCCTCGAACTGATTGCCGAGGTGAAGCTGCTCTACCCGCGCATTGCAATTGTTGCCATGACTTCCTCCGGCCTGGTGAACACGGCTGTGGAGGCGATGCGCTGCGGAGCGAACGACTATCTGACGAAGCCCTTTACGATGGACGATTTCTCGGGCGTCCTCGAGCGCGCGAATCAGACGGTTACAACGGACACGGCGTCGCGGCGATTGCGCGAACAACTTCGCGCGAGCCAGGGACTGGGCGCGATGATCGGGCGATCGCCGGAGATGGAGAAGGTTTACCGCATTCTGTCGAAGGTAGCGCAGAGCTCGCATCCAGTCCTGATTCTGGGCGAGAGCGGAACGGGCAAAGAGCTGGTGGCGCGCACGATTCATGCTTATGGGCCTAACGGACAGAAACCTTTTCTGCCGGTCGATTGTGGATCGCTGGTGCCGACGCTGATTGAAAGCGAGCTCTTTGGCTATGTGAAGGGGGCATTCACCGGCGCAAACCGCTCGAAGGATGGATTGCTGGTTTCGGCGGAGAGCGGGACCGTGTTTCTCGACGAGATTGGCGAGCTGCCGCTCGACCTGCAGGCGAAGCTGCTGCGGGCGCTGCAGGAGCGCGAGGTGCGGCCGGTAGGCGCGACGCATTGCGTGCCTATCAAGGCCAGGATTGTGGCGGCTACAAATCGCGACCTGGCTGCGATGGTGGAGAAGGGAAGCTTCCGCAAGGATCTTTTCTATCGTCTTAACGTGGTGAATCTGCGGTTACCTTCGCTGCGGGACCGGCGCGAGGACATTCCGATTCTGGCGGCGCATTTTCTGGAGCGCATCAGCCGCGAGCAGATAAACAAATTTACGCTGAGTGACGAAGTGTTGCGGACGATGATGCGCTATGACTGGCCGGGCAATGTACGCGAGCTTGAAAACTCCGTACAGGGGGCCTGCACTATGGCCTCTAGTCCAGTGGTGCAGCTTTGCGATTTGCCGACGCAACTGCAGAACACTGGCCTGGAGGCGCGGCGGATAACGTTGGAGGCGGCGCAGCCTGCTGAAAATGGCGCAACGAGTGCGGCACCGCTGACGACGCTGGCCGATCTTGAGAAGCAGGCGATTCTCTCGGCGATCCGCACGCTGCATGGCGATAAGCTGCAGGCCGCGAAGCTGCTGGGCATCGGCAAGACGACGCTCTACCGCAAGCTGAAGGAATACGGTATTGCGGACCCGATGGCGGACTGAGGACAGCTTCTAGCTGCCAGCTCCTAGCCGCTAGTTCTATTGTGCAGGTGCTGGCTGCTGAAACAAATTCTCGCGGTCCAGACGGATTGAGTTCAACAACACATTTCATCAGCCCGGCTTTCGAGCTAGCGGCTAGGAGCCGGCAGCTAGAAGCTGCCTCCGAAGGAGGACATTATGAGCATTCTTCTCGTGACTGGAATTGAAGGGGCGCGGAATTGCGCCGATGTAATTGCCAAGAACCTGGGAACCGAAGTGGAGATAGCGGAGGGGCGCAAGACTGCACTGGCTGCACTGCGGCGCGGAGAATTTTCCGCCGTTGTCGTCGATGAGACGATTGCCGAGTGCGATCCGGCTGCGGCCGAAGCAATCTGGGAGCGTGCAGGGCTTGCGATTCCTGTGCAGGTGAACTTTGCGCTGACCGGCGCGGCGCGGCTGATTCGCGAGTTGCGCGCGGCGCTGAACCGCCGCGAGCGGGAGCAGGCGCTGGCCCGGAAAGCGGCTGCCGCGGCGATTGAGTCCGAGCTGAAGTCCACGGTTGCAGGATTGTTGCTGCACTCGGAGCTTGCCCTTTCAGGGTCGGATGCGGGGTCGCCTGCGGCGGAGCGGCTGCGCACGCTGGCTGATCTTGCTGGAATTCTCCGGCAGAAGCTGAGCGCGCCGCTGCCCGCGCGCGGTGAGGCGGTTCCGGCGATTCACTGAGATTTGTGTTTTGAGTTTGCGTTGCACGCGCAAAACGCCGGGGCGATGTTTTGCCCCGGCTTCCTTTTTTGGAGGTGCGGGGCAATTACTTTCGCGTGGCGTGCGGTGGCATCTGGAGCGGAGGATTCTCTGCTATGCCGCCCTTCGCTTCATGTTTATAACTTATTCAACAAAGACGCGGGTTGCAGACTTGTGCTGAGGTTCCCTAGGGAATAGGAATCTCCTATTAACTGGGACAGACGAATACCAAACAGACCCCTCCTTCCACACATTGCCGATAATCATCCGGTCTTCGTTCGATACAAAAACGACGATATAGTCAACTTCCTCTAAACCTTCATAGCCACTCAACGTACTGCCTCTCAGAGTGCCAGCAACGTCTTCAAGCAGGAGCGCGGTTTTGAAACCCTGCTCCTTCTTGTACTTCGTCAGTTTAAGAAGCCCATGTTCAACTGCCTGCCCAAGTCTTTGGCTTTGTAGAGCTTTCTGGTCCTCTGGTTCTTCAGGCATGGGCCAGACGTTTCCATTCAACTTCGCGTGGTCCCCGCTGCACATAAGTGTTATCTTATGTCCTTCGTATTCAGTCCGTACGTAACTGTCGACCATTAGCAACGTCGGGGCGGTATCCACTACCCAGGAAACGAGATCGCTGACAAACAGCTCCCTACTACTCTCCTTCTCAAGGGAATCCACGCTTGCTGGAGGAGCAGCAAGAAAATAATAACGATCGGGGGGAATTCGCTCTTTACAGCCAGCATTGACGGAACAGACGATTTTCCTCCACCTGTTCACATACTCAATCTGCCCATCGAAAGATTGAACACTGGTATGCTCAACCGCAATCTTGTCATTTTCATCGCTGCTGGGGAATAGAACGAAGTCAACGTCACGAGTGCTTCGATTAACCTCATCAGGCGATTCAGACTTCTCGTATTCTATGTCCGTGAGCGACCTCAGAATAGTAATAAAAGCGTCGCGTGCGTTCAGTTCGTTCGGTTTCTTCATAATCTTGACTGGAATTTCCATTTTTCTTTCCTGGCGACGAGAGTATACAGCCAGTTGCCGCCTACCGCCGGGTGCCCCAGGTCTCCAGGGTTTGGAGACCTGGGAGACCACAAAAGCTTGCCCGTCTTCTTGTCCCCTGCAACCTGTCACGAGCGAAGCACGCTGCTTTACTAACACTGCTAACTCCGCCAAGATCACTGATTACTTTGGTCCACTGTCCTTTCGTAACGTCCCACCCCAAAAATAGTTTTCCTACAATTAAGGGGAATTGTGCTTTACTTAGAATCAGCAGTAGAAAAGCCACGGCCCGAACCCCTAAAAGGTTCGGGCCGTAGTCGTTTAAGAGAGTTGAAGGGAACTGGGCCTTCAGGCCTCTGACAACAAAAGGAGATTAGCCCGGGCTTGTAAACAACATGCCCCTGCACAGTCCCGAAAGAAAGATCGCATGAAGATATCGCGCGCAAATCGTCTGGTTTTCCGCAACTCGCAGAAACAGAACTATTTTCCATCCAGACAGATTGCACAGTCTCGAAATGAAGGTCGTATAAAGATTTTTCCAGAAACTGTGCAATCTCCTGTAACCTGCAGAAACAAAACAGCTTCAGAAACTGTGCTGCACAGGATAACTCCTGAAATCGCCCAAAATCAAACACTGCGCAGCCACCCGGAAGGAAGCCGACGATGCTCTAAAGCGCAATCGTCACAGCTTTGGTTTTGAGGTAGTTGTGGAGGACTTCTTCGCCCATGCCGCGGACTTGGCAGGCTTGGCTGTTGCTTCCAAGGGGTAGATGCGTTGGCATTGCCTGCTGGAAAGACAGTGGGGCAGAATTATTTTTACAAATATAGATGCAGTGCGTATCATTCCGGCTGAACCGGGAAGCCGAGCTACAAATCCTGGAACGGTCACATTCGCAGAGCAGTTATCTTCCTCCGAGACAACCTGAAGGAGGTCCATGGATGAACAATATGGCTTACATGGGGCAGGACGGACAGACCGTTGTGCCCAAAGTGGAAGAATTGCTGAGCAAGGAACTGGGCATAAGCGGGCCCATCACCAGCTTGGTTGAGGTTGAAGGCGGAGGGGTGAGTGGAGCTTCAGTGCTTCGGGATCTCGGCGCTTCTGTCTTCGGAGGCAATACAGTTCCGCTTTTTACCATTCACTTTCAACTGACGCAACCGCGCCTTGCTCAACTGGACGTGCACATGTTGCGTAAGGGCCTGGGGTGCGTCGGCGGCCCACTGGCTTACAGCGCGGTCCTGAACAAAGCCATCCCAGGAGATGTTGCGATGGCGGATGACGGTAAATTCACGGGAGATGCCGGATTTGCAGGCAGGCTCAATGGCAACAAAGACCTGCGGAAGAAATGCGAGGCATTTGCGGTGAAGAAAGGCGGGCTCGCAGGTGCAGAGATTGAGATTCCGCGCACGCTTAAGGTTGTTTCCCGCGATGGCGCGGCGCAGCTGATTGCGGTGACTCTGCCGAAGAGCAAGTCGATGGGATTCAGTGCTTCGCTGGGAGCACATGAGTTTCTAGAGCTTGCTTCCGCGGTGGAATCCGCGCTGTGAAGCAGAAGGCGGAGTGACGGCGCAGATTTTGTCCAGCAAGAGGCGAAAACAAGAGCGGCCTGCGAGGGTAGGCCGCTCTTGTTTTCGAAATGAGCTTACAGCGCGATGGTTACGGCCTTGGTTTCGAGATAGTTGTGCAGGACTTCTTCGCCCATTTCACGGCCCCAGCCGGATTGCTTGTAGCCGCCGAAGGCGAGGGAGGCGTCGAAGACGTTGTGGCAGTTGACCCAGACGGTTCCGGCGCGCAGGCCGCGGGCGACTTTGTGAGCAGTGGATAGGTTTTCCGTCCAGACGCTGGCTGCGAGGCCGTAGATGGAATCATTGGCTTTTCGGAGGATCGCTTCGATGTCTTTGTCGGAGAAGGGCGTGGCGCAGACGACGGGTCCGAAGATTTCTTCGTCGACAACCTTCATGCCGGGATGGGTGTTGGTGAGGACGGTGGGCTGTACGAAGTAGCCGTGCTCCGCCTTCTTTGCGCCGCCTGCGGTGACTTTTGCGCCTTCGTTCACGCCGGACTCGATGTAGCCGAGAACCTTGCGATACTGCTCATCGCTGACGAGCGGTCCCATCTGGCACGATGGGTCGAGGCCGGGAGCGACGTTGATGCCGGAGGCAACTTTGCTGACGCCTTCGACGACTTCGTCGTAAATCTTTTCATGCACGAAGAGGCGCGAGCCGGCGCAGCAGCACTGGCCGTGGTTGAAGAAGATGGCCGAGGCCGTTCCCTGAATTGCGTTGTCGATACGCGCATCGGGGAAGACGAGGACGGGAGATTTTCCGCCGAGCTCGAGGCTGACTTTCTTGAGATTGCCCGTGGCGGCTTTGACGATGAGCTTGCCGACTTCGGTTGAGCCGGTGAAGGCGACCTTGTCCACATCGTTATGCGAGGCGAGCGGAGCTCCGGCTCCTTCGCCGAAGCCGGTGAGGACGTTGACCGCGCCGGGAGGCACGCCGGCTTCATGGAGGATCTGAGCGAGGCGCAGGCCAGAGAGCGGGGTCTGCTCGGCGAGCTTCAAGACAACGGTGCAGCCGCAGGCGAGCGCTGGAGCGAGTTTCCATGCGGCCATGAGCAGCGGGAAGTTCCAGGGAATGATTTGTGCGACGACGCCGATGGGTTCGCGAAGGGTGTAGGAGTGGAAGTCGCCGGGGAAGGAGATGGGGAAGGTCTTGCCGGCGATCTTGGTGGTCCATCCGCCCATGTAACGGAACATGTCGGTGGCGAGCGGGACATCTGCGATGCGGGCGACAGAGAAGGGCTTGCCGTTGTCGAGTGATTCGATTTCAGCGAACTCATCGTTGTGCTTTTCGAGCAGCTCGGCGACGCGCCAGAGGATGCGTCCGCGCTCGGAGGGCGACATGCGCGGCCAGGGGCCTTCATCAAAGGCGCGGCGGGCGGCGGCGACTGCGCGGTTGACGTCTTCCGCTTCAGCCTCGGGGGCATGGGTGATGACCTCGCCGGTGGCGGGGTTGTAGACGGGGAAGGTTTTGCCGGAGGCGGCGGAGACGAAGCGGCCGTCGATGAGCATCTTGTGATCGGCGGTGACGAAGCCAGCTGTTGAGTGGCTGATGCGAGGATCAATTGCGACAGTTGCCATGAAAATTCCTCCGTGTTTCCGGCTGTGGTGAGCCGGAATATTGCACGGAGGAACAGTAGCACCGGGCGCGGAGAGTTGGCCAGCGCGGGTAAGGGAATTTGTTGTGCTGTTATCGAATATTCCGCATGCACAGCGGCTTCTTCTACACTCGATGAGTGAGCTTCCGGGAGTTTCTGGGCAATACGGCGACTGTGACGCGCCTGCGCGAGAGTGTTGCGGCGGAGCGCGTTCCGCAGTCGATGATTCTGGCTGGGCCGCGCGGGGCGGGGAAGTACACGCTGGCGCTGATGCTGGCGCGTGTGGTGAATTGCAAGGGCGGTCCGGATGGCGGCCCGATTGTTACGGATGGGCTGCCGGATTTCTGCGGGCGATGTCTCAATTGCGTGAAGATTGGCGAGGCGGCGAATCTGGAAGAAAAGGTTGCCGAGGCCGTGGAGGCGCGCGAGGATCTGCGCGAGGCGGATAAGAAGGATACGCGGATTCTTATCCAGACTCATCCTGATGTACTGGTAATTCCTCCTGATCCGCCGCAGTTGCTGATTAAGTTGGGACAAGTGCGGCAGGTGATTCACGCGGCTTATTACCGGCCTCCGGTGGAGGCGCGGCGCTCATTTTTCATTTTTACGAGCGCAGCGTTTATGAAGGAGGCGGCAAATAGTCTGCTCAAAGTTCTGGAGGAACCGCCGGCCTACGCAACGCTGATTCTGCTGGCGGAAAATCCTCAGGAGCTGCTGCCGACGATTCGTTCTCGCGCGGTGACGCACCGGCTTGGCGCGCTGCCTAGCGGAGAGCTGGAAACACTGCTTGGTGTGCGCAGGCCGGAGCTGAAGCCCGCGGAGCGCGCGCTGGTGGCGCGGCTGGCTGAGGGCGCGGTTGGGCGGGCGCTGGGCTTCGATCTTGCGGCCTGGCTGCAGAGCCGGCAGGATGCGCTGATTCTTTTGCGAACGGCGCTGCGTGAGCCGGATTACTCGACGCTGTTTCGCACGACGGAAGCGTATCGCGCGGGAGCAGAGGGGCAGGAAAAAACTACGAACTTGCTGCGAGTTCTGGGCAGCCTCTTTGAGGACCTGCTGCTGACCCATGCGGGTACGCCTCAGCTCATACGGAATATCGATATGGCTGGCGAGTTGGGGCAGTTGGCGCAGGGAATCAACGTGGATTGGCTGGATGGAGCCGCCTATGCGCTGGGACAGGTTCAGAGCGGAATGCGCAGGAATCTGTTGCGGTCGCTGAGCCTGGATGCGATGGCGCTGAGTCTGCCGGAGCGCTGAAAATACAAGCGGCGACAGGGCGCGGTGCTCAGAGTGTTCGAGCGCAATGGAAGTTCGCACTGTGGGAATTTCCACATCGTGGCGCACAACCCGGAGTAACGCGTGGGCATCTCTTTTAGTAACAGCTTTCCAAAATCCGAGAGCAGTACGAAGAGGCCTCAGCGAGGCCTCAGCGCTGGTGCAGGTTCTCTTTGTCCTTGCTGCCGGTATTGGAGAGAGGGCTTTATCGATGCACGAGTTTGCACAGCCTGCGTTTGAGCAATCAAACGCGATGTCCCGTCGATAAAGCACCGAAAGAAAGGATGAGCTTTATGAGCGGACAAGCTATTCTTCCCCGCGTTGCAGAGGATGGTATTGCAACCCAGCCGGAGATCTCGGCACCGCGCAAACGCCGTAGCACGGCACCAATTTCAGTGCGTTTGCCCGAGTACCAGGAGCCGTTCGCGCTGCATCACGCGGAGCTTTTTTACCTGCAGAAACAGATTCAGTCGCAGACGTCGATGGTGATTGTGATGGAGGATGGCGAGACGATTGAAGGCTGCATTGAATGGTACGACCATCATGCGCTCAAGGTGCGGGGGCGGACGAGGATGCTGATTTACAAGTCCGCGATTAAATTTATGTACAAGCAGGGCGAGAACGGCTGAAGGCTATTGTTTTTCAAGAGCACTCTATGTCGGTTCAACTAGTAATGCCTCAGCGATCATGTGCCATCGACAATCTGCGAGTCAGCAAGCAAGATTCGAACTGAAGCCTGTCGGTCGATATCCATCGGTTTTCTTGAGATCGGCTCGGCCTCAAGAGGCCACTGGTAGTGGTATGAAGAGAATTCTTGCGAAGGTAAACCGGGTGTATGATGCCAGTGTTCAGACGATGGGATCGCACCGTCAGTAATCTGAGCCCAATATAGCTGAGTACTTCGAGTCTTTCGTTTGAATCATGCCGCTTCCCGGTATTTCTGGAATTGCCTTCAACTGCACTGTGCGTTTCTCGCAAGTCGGTTCAAGGTTCGCCTGAGGGTGGGCGTTGGGCTCACCAGATCTGGTCCTCCAGTTTCGTAGTGCTTGTGGTTCGCCGCTATGCGAAGACTTTTTGTGACGGACATGTCGGTGCGCCTGGCAGCTACCACGTGCGTGGTCGTATTCCTGGTGTGTTTTTTCAGTCTGGGATCGACGAGCAGATATCTGGCTAACCGAGCGCTTGCGCGCCAGACGAATGTGATGGTTCGCGCACTCGAAGAGGGCGTTGACGGCACGCGCCGCGAACTCGAGCAGTTGCCGCCCGTTGAAGCGCTGAACTGCAGGAACGGCGTCAGCGATATATTGGCCCAGCGAGCATTCGAGAATCCCTATATTCGCTGGATAGGCGTCAGGCGCGCGGGGAAGATGATCTGCCGCAGCGGTCTCGTGAACAGGGATCCCGGGCTCGCCGCTCATCTTTACCGCATTAACGATGTATGGTCGATAGGCTTCCTGGAAGGCAAGTCCGACGTCGTTTATCTGGAGCAGCGCCGGGGTGACACGGAGTACATCGCAATCCCTGAGGCGATGATGTTTGACTTCGAAAGCTCACTCGATTGCCCGCGATGTGTGGCATATCAATGGGATGTTGACCAGCCAGGTTTCGTAATGAGGTTCGGAGACTGGAACAGCGTCGTCATACGCCAAACAGGGGATGTGGTGATCTTGGGCATCCGCAACAGGGTTACGCTGGGAGCGTCGCAAAGCTACGTTGACAGGCTTCAATCCAGCGGCCGTGTGCTGGCCGCGGGCATTGCGGCTATCGTTGCGTTGATCTTGAGCTTCCTCTTGTATGCCTTGCTGGCGCGGCAAACTTCAGTCGTAAGCCTGATCAGACAGGGGCTGCGACGAAATGAATTTTTGCCATATTATCAGCCCATCGTCGATGGCCGTGATGGATCCGTGCTTGGGGCGGAAGCCCTGGTGCGCTGGTCGCGCCCGCATAAGCTGGTTCCACCGGAACAATTTGTTCTGTTTGCCGAAGAAAATGGTTTGATTGGACCCATCACCGAACAGCTCGTAAAGAAGGTTCTGATGGACATCAAGACATTCGGATGGGTGGGGACGAATCGCTACATCAGCATCAATGCCGAACCCGACCAGATTGTGAAAACAGATTTTTGCAAGTCCCTTGTGAAGCAACTGGCCGATAGCGGCATTCCGGGCAAGAACATCGCGGTCGAGGTCACCGAACGGCGACAATTGACAGACCTTGCCATGGGGCGCAGCCATCTGCTCTACCTGGCGAATGCTGGAGTTGACATCAAAATCGATGATGCTGGAACAGGATTCGGAGGATTTTCTTACCTGCTGGAACTGCCAGTAAGCACGTTGAAAATCGACAAGATATTCATCGACACGCTGCGTGCAAAAGACGATGCGAAGCGCCCGGTCCTGGACGCGATCATTCATTTCGCAAGACAGTCTGGTCTAAGCATGATTGCGGAAGGTGTGGAGACGAACGAACAGGTCAATTACCTGGTCCAAGCTGGCGTTTATGCTATCCAGGGCTATGTGTATTCGCCGCCCTTGTCGGCGGAAAAGCTGATGAGCTGGGTGAAAGAACATGAATTAGAGACGCCTGGCGTGATTATCGGCTCCAGATCACTGTGACCGGACTAATCCATATTGAAGGCTGACAGCCGGCGAACTCTGAGCTTGGATCCGCAGAGATTCTCTCTCTGGAGTGCAGACGTTCAAATGGGCGATAACGAGATGAGCAGGCACAATTCACTTGACACGCGGCCCCGATCAGGGTCGTATGGGGTACTGCCATCCGACAATCAGCGAGGGCTGCAATGAAAGCTGCATGCTGCCGGCCAATCACGGCACACAGAGGGACTCGCCGATTTTTTGCGCAAATCTACCAGGTCCGATCTTCAGCAACTGCTTTCAATCGTCCGACAAATCGGCTCGAGACTGACCGTCCAGTTTCGACACGGCTCAATTCGCCGTCGATGGTTCGATGCAGCTTCCTCTTGACTATCGAGAGAAGATGCGCGTATTATCTCGACAATCAAGAGGAGTGAAGTCAAGATGGGCCAACGAGACGTTGTGCAAGGCACGCTGGAAATGTTGATCCTGAAGACCCTGGCACATGAGCCAATGCACGGTTACGGAGTAGCCTTGCGCATCGAACAGATGAGCAAAGGTGTTTTTCGCGTCAACCCGGGATCGCTGCTGCCGGCGCTGGCCCGCATGGAGCGTGCAGGGCGCGTCAAGAGCGGTTGGCGCACAAGCGAGAATAATCGCCGCGCCAAGTACTACATGTTGACTGCACGAGGACGCAAGTCGCTCTCTGAGGAAGCAGAGACGTGGAACCGCCAGATCTCTGCCATCGCTCGCATCATGGAAGCCTAAGTGAATAGGCCGAAGGAGCTCGAATGGGGCTGCTAAACAATATTGCACAGGGTGTCCGCTCGCTGTTCCAGCGAGATCGTATCGAGCGCGAAATGGACGATGAATTACGCGAGTTCGTCGAGGCGTCCACCGCAGACAAGCTTCGTCGTGGCATGTCCGCAGAGCAGGCCGGTCGCGCCGCCCGCGTTGAGATGGGCAGCTCCAACGCTGTCAAACACCGTATTTATTCCGCTACATGGGAGTCAAAGATGGAGATATTCTGGCGCGATCTGAAACATTGTGTTCGCGGATTGTTGCACAGCCCCGGCTTCACGCTGATTGCTGTGCTGTCGCTTGGGCTTGGCATCGGCGCGAACACGGCTATCTTTACTCTGATCCGGCAGGTTCTTTTGCAGCAGCTCCCGGTACGCGATCCGCAGCAGCTCGTCACCTTCGGCGAGTCCACCGGCGGGGGCGTTCTCGGCGGCATCGACCTGGGTACCGCCGACTTGTTCACCTACGATTTCGCGCGGCAACTCGAAGCCAATCCCGGCCCATTTCAAGGGGTTGCTACTTACTCCAGTTTTTCGCCACAAGTGAGTGTTCGTCTCCCCAACACTGCAGGTGCGCTTCAGATTTCCGCCAGTCTCGTCTCCGGCAACTTCTTCAGCGTTCTGGGTGCAGAGCCGCTGCTTGGCCGCACCATTGTCCGGTTTGACGCCGATGCTCCGGACCGCAGCCCGGTTGCGGTCATCAGCTATCACCTGTGGCAGCAATCGTTCTCTTCCGACCCTGCCGTCCTCGGCAAGCCCGTCTCCATCAATGGCACGCCGTTTACGGTGATCGGTGTAATGCCGCCCGCGTTTCATGGCATTCAGCAGGAACTGGAACCGGCGGAAATCTGGGTGCCGGTTACCATGACGCGGGAGATTCTCTTGCAGCCGGGCTTCCTGGAGCCGCGGTCGTTTTATTTTCTGCATATGGTTGCGCGGCGAAGCCCCCAGTCACAGCTTGCCACTGACCAGGGATGGCTCGATCGTCAGATTCGTGATTACGTTCGCGCAGGCGAAGGCCAAACCATCGCCCCTGCGCGGCAGCAGGAGATTGAGCGCATCACCGCTCTCCTCGTCTCTGGCGCACACGGAGTTTCGCAGCTTCGCTCTCGATACGGCGACTCCCTCACGATCCTCATGGCGATCGTAGGTGTCGTTCTGCTGATCGCATGCGCCAACCTTGCGAATTTCCTGCTGGCCCGAACCATTGCGCGGCAACGCGAAACAGCCACGCGTCTTGCCCTGGGTTCGAGTCGCGGACGCATTATCTGGCAGAGCATGCTGGAGGCGCTGCTGTTGTCGCTTTCGGGAGGCCTGCTCGGGCTTGGTCTGGCATTTGCCGCTACGCGTGCTCTCATCGCCTTTGTGGCGCGGGGTGCAGCGTATGTTCCGCTCAATGCCTCGCCGGACTCTACGATTCTGTTGTTCACGCTGGGCGTGTCGATCTTTGCGGGTTTGCTTTTCGGTCTGGCTCCGGCACTGCATCTGGCTCGTGCCTCGGCCATGCCAGCTATGAATGCCGGCACACGAACGGCCGCAAGCAGCGGCGGACGTACCAGCCGGTGGTGGCCCAAGGCGCTGGTTACCGCGCAGATCATGTTCTGCCTTCTGCTGCTCGTGGCAGCCGGACTATTTCTGCGCACGCTCGGCAATCTCCAGAACCAGGACTTCGGTTTCGAGCGCACGCATTTGTTAATTGCTGACCTAGCTGAGAGCCTGGCAGGCTACAAGCCGGAGCAGGCTCCTGCCTTAAATCAGCGCGTGTTGGAACGCCTGTCGGCGATTCCGGGCGTTCGCTCGGCGGCTCTTGCAGCATTGCCGCCCATCAGCTTCGGCGCATGGAGTTCCTCCGTCCATTTCTCCGGATACACACCAGGTCCAAAGGAGGACATGGGGTCGGAGCTCAACCGCGTTTCAGGCCAGTACTTTGAAACCACGGGAATTTCGATCATCGCCGGCCGGCCCATTTCGCCCACCGACAACGCAACCAGCATGAAAGTAGCTGTAGTGAACGAGACCATTGCTCGCAAGTTCTTCCCCAATGGAGATGCGGTCGGGCACACGGTGAAGATCGATATTGATACTGTCGAGGGACCGTGGCAGATTGTGGGCGTGGCGCGCGACACCAAGTCCGGTAACCCGCGACAAGAGCCTCACCGCATGGTCTATCTACCCATAGCGCAGATCCTGGACAAGAATGGCGCAGGCAATCAGGACAGCTTTGCCCATACAATTCTTCTGCGCACAGAAGGCGACCCGGCGTCGACGATCAACGAGCTTCGCAGCGCAATCGCAGGCATTGACCCCAATCTGCCCATTCTTCAGGTTCACACCATGCACGATCACATGGAAGCTTTCATGAGCCAGGAGACGCTGGTCTCACGGCTCACGGCCATCTTTGCCTTGCTTGCAGTGCTGCTTGCGTCCATTGGACTCTACGGCGTGATGAGCTTTAACGTTGCGCGCCGTAGTAATGAGATCGGCATCCGTATCGCTCTGGGTGCTTCCGGGGCCGGCGTGCAGTGGATGGTGCTGCGCGAGTCGCTTGTCTTGCTCGCTGCGGGCCTGGCCCTCGGTATTCCAATCGCCCTCGGCGCCGCTCGCCTGATCCGTGCACAGCTCTACCAGATGAGTCCCTTCGATCCCATGATCTTCATCGCAGCAACAGCCGGCATCGCGGCCGTCACCGTACTCTCCGCATGGCTCCCCGCGCGTCGCGCAGCTGCAGTCGACCCCATGGCCTCTTTGCGGTGTGAATGACTGTGAAAGGCCTGGCTCTCCTTTTGTGATTCAATTGCCTACTTCAGTGCCGAGCACTTATCCATTTCGGCGTGACCGCAGATTGAATCAGGCGCAACCCATGCCGAAACTTCATGCCTAAAGTCTCTCGTTCTTCCAAGCGGCTTTGCGGAGACGATCGCGGAGTGCGGCTCCGATGCCTTCTGCGGAGGGCAGCGGGCAGAGAATGTGATCGCAGCCTGCGGCGTCGAGTTCGCGGAGACCGGAATAGAGGCGTGCCGCGAGTTCTGCCGGTGTGGACCAGCTTCCCCAGTCAAAGATTGCTGCGTGCTGCGGGGCAGTCTGCGCGAATTCGCGCGGGAGAAGAATGCCGAGGCGTTCCTGTTCGTGATTTTGCGTGTGATTGGCGGCGGCGTGTGTGAGTGCGGCGGGCAGATCTGCATCCGGCGCTTCGATCAGAATGAGATGCGCGCGCGGCGCGTAGTGGCGAATACCGACGCCTGGGGATGGCAGGCCCTCCGGGCTTTTGCTTTTTGGAGGGGGTTCGTACATATGAGCGGAACCCGCGACAGCGCGAACTTGTTCCAGAGTGATAGCCCCAGGGCGGTAGATCACGATGGGGTTCTGCGTGGGATCGAGGACGGTGGACTCGACACCGTGAAGCGTGGGTCCGGCATCGACGATGGCGTCGATGCGGCCATCGAGGTCGGCGAGTACGTGCTCCGCGGTGGTTGGGCTGGTGTGGCCGAAGCGGTTGGCGCTGGGCGCGGCGATGGGGACGCCGGCGAGACGGATGAGCTCAAAGGCTATGGGATGCGCGGGCATGCGCACGCCGACGAGAGGACGGCCGGCGGTGACGGTGTCGGGGATTGCCGAAGAGCGGGGCAGGAGAAGGGTGAGCGGGCCGGGCCAGAAGTGGTCGATAAGATTCTGCGCGGATGGCGGGACCTCTGTGGTGATTTGAGAGAGCGTGACTGTGTCTGCGATGTGGACAATGACTGGATCCCAGGCGGGGCGCTGCTTTGCGGCAAAGATGCGGGCTACGGCAGCGGGATCCAGCGCGTTGGCTCCGAGGCCATAGACGGTCTCCGTGGGGAAGGCTACGAGGCCGCCGGAACGGAGAATTTCAGCGGCGCGGGAGAGGTCTTCCGGCGTGCTGGTCAGCCGCAGGGTTTGCATAGGTTAATTTTCGCAGGACTGGCTTCGGAAGACTCGGCCTTTGTGCGATCCCACCCATGCGCGACGAAGCTGCGCATGAGTGGGGCACCTGTCACTTGCATCGGCACCCGCGTCTCGGGGCAGCGAAGAGGATCGCTTAATTGGTGAGGACAGACTCGTTGCCAAGCAGGCGATAGAGCGTGGAGCGGCTGATGCCGAGTTGGCGGGCGGCGCGGAGCTTGTTGCCGCGGTTGAGATCGAGGACATACTGCACGTGGCGTTGAATTATGTCGTCGAGCGTGAGCGGACTGGATTGTGGACCGAGAGAGAGATCATGTGGCATCTGGCCTGGGGCGGGGAGGGCCAGGTTGGCGGGGAGGATGGCGTCGCTGGTCGATTCGAGGATGGCGGCTTCGAGCACGCTGGCCAGTTCACGCACGTTGCCGGGCCAGTTGTGCTGGAGCAGGCGGGCGAGTGTGCCGGGCCCGAGCGAGACGGGGCGCTGCTGGTAGCGGGCGCAGAGCCGGTCGAGGAGGGCTTGCGCGATGGGTGCAATGTCTTCCTTGCGCATGCGCAGCGCGGGAACAGCAAAGCGGCAGGCGGTGAGACGGAAGGCGAGGTCGGGAAGGAACTGGCCCTGACCGGCCATTTGACGGATTGAGGCCTGCGAGGAAGCAACGATCAACAAGCGTGGCGAGCGGTCATCCGCGCTCTGCTGGGGATGGCCGGGAAAGGTGTGGCGCTGTGGCTGCCGGTTCTCAATTGCTTTGAAAACATTCAGCAGCAGGGCTTGGCCTGGAGGCGTGAGCAGGTCTACGCGATCCAGATACAGAAAGCCGGAGAGCCTGGCAGGGTCAAGATCGCTGAGCAGCCACTCGCGCGCATCATGGCGCTGAAAGACGGCGCGGGCCAATGGCGAACGGCTGAGCAGATAACGGGCGACGGTCTGCTTGCCTGATCCTTGCTCGCCTTCAATTGAGGCAATTTGCAGGTGCGGCGCGGCCATTTCAGCCTGCAGAAGGAGCTTACGCCAGGCAGAGCTGATGCCGGTCGCGTGTGCGTTCTGTGACAAACCGTTCTCCGCGTGATCCGGAAGGGCAGGAAGCTGAGAAAGATAGGGAATGGGGTTAGGTTGTGTGCTCAACTTGCCTGCCTCCGGTACAGATGGAGCGCCAAAATAGGGCCCGGTGGCCAGGAAATGGCCAACAGGTGTTTCATCGGCGGGCAGGGGAAGAACGTTAGTAAGGCAGGGACAAGGGACAAGGGACAAGGGACAAGGGACAAGGGACAAGGGACAAGGGACAAGGGCGGGATGCGGATCGGCTGTTGCGGGGTGTCTTATTTTGACGCATAAGCAAAATGCGCTGATCATCCAATATCCTTGCAGGATGACCAGCGCAGTTGTTTTTCTTGTTCCTTATCCCTGGCTGCTCTGGAACCTTTTGCTTGGGGTGTCGGAGAAGAGCTGGCCGTCGCGGATCATGACGACGCGGTGAGCGTATTCGGCGATGTCCGGCTCATGGGTGACGAGGACGATGGTGTTGCCTTTGGCGTGGAGCGCATCGAAGAGGGCCATGATCTCTACGCCGGTCTTGGAGTCAAGGTTGCCGGTGGGCTCGTCGGCCAGGATGATGGAGGGCCGGTTGACGAGCGCGCGGGCGATGGCGACGCGCTGACGCTGGCCGCCTGAGAGCTCGTTGGGCTTGTGCATCATGCGTTCTTCAAGATTGACGCTGGCGAGGGAGGCTTTGGCGCGTTCAATGCGCTCGGCAGCAGGGGTGCCGTTGTAGATGAGCGGCAGCTCGACGTTGTGCAGCGAAGTGGCACGGGCCAGCAGGTTGAAGGTCTGGAAGACGAAGCCGATTTCCTTGTTGCGGATGCGTGCGAGCTGGTCGTCATCAAGATCGCTGACGAGCTGGTTGTTGAGCCAGTACTTGCCCTGCGAAGGCGTGTCGAGGCAGCCGATGAGGTTCATCAGCGTGGATTTGCCGGAGCCGGAGGGACCCATGATGGCCACATATTCATTGTGGCGGATGCGGAGGTTGAGGCCGCGGAGGGCGTGCACCTGCTGCTCGGAGCCCATGTCGTAGGTGCGCCAGAGGTTTTCGACGACAATGACGTCGCCCGTTGGACGAGCTGCCTGCTGTGTGCTTTCTTCGGTTCCGACGCTGTCGAGAGCCATGTTCTTCTTTCGGTGATTCGTGATTCGTGATTCGTTGTCAGGACTCGTGAATGGATGAGAGTAGATCTCTGCTCATCACGAATCACTAAAAACGAATCACTTATTTAAGACATACGCAGATCAAACCGGGTTCGTTCCTCTTCTGCTTATGTAGTTGAGGACGGTATCGGCGCTGGCTTCTCGGTGTCGCGCTTGATGAGAGCGTTCTCTTTCAGGGCACGCAGTGTCTTGAAGGGACCGATGACGATCTCCTGGCCTTCTGTCAGACCGGAGAGCACTTCAATCTGGGTGGCTCCGGTGATGCCGGTGGTGACGGTGACGAAGTGTACACGGAGATTACCGGACTTGTCCTTGTCGACGACGTAGACGCCCTGCGGCTCAGGCGTGCCGGCGGGCTTAGTGGCAGCCTGCACATTGCCGGATGGCGGGGTCTCGACCGTTTTGATGGTGAGCGCCTGGATGGGCAAAGCGAGCACGCCGGATTTTTGTGCCGTGGTGATTTTGGCCGTGGTGGAGAGGCCGGGGCGCAAGGTCTCGTCTGGCTGATCGAGCGTGATGACAACCTTGAAGTCCTTCGCCTCTTCGGTGCCGGAGGTGGACTGCGAAGTGGCGACGCCGGTAGAGCGCAACAGGGCCTGATCGCCGACGAGGGTTACGTGTCCTTTGAAGACGCGGCCGGGAACTGCGTCCACGGTTACATCCGCGGGCTGGCCGATCTTGACGTTCACAATGTCGGTTTCGTCCACTTTGACTTCGGCGGTAATGATGCTCATGTCGGCGATGGTCATGAACGTCGAGCCTGAGGTGTTCTGGATGCCTTCGACCACGGTTTCGCCTTCGCGGACGGGCTGGTTGGTGACGATGCCGTCAAAGGGCGCAATGGCATTCGTCAGGTCCAGCATGTTCTTGTTGGCCTGCAGCGTGGCAACCTGTGTGCCGAGATGGCCGCGGGCGGAATCCGTATTGGCCTTGGCCTGGTTGAGCTGAGCTATGTTCTGGTCGAGCGTGGCGACGTCGGTATCGTAAGCAGCCTTTTTGGCGTCGTAGTCCTGCTTGGCCATGATGCCGGCTTTGTAAAGACCCTGGGCGCGGTCCCAGTCGAGCTTTTTCTGCTCAAGATCAGCTTTGGCGTGTTCGATGTTGGCATCGGCAGTCTTTTCGGCGGCGATGTAACTGTTAATGTCGGTTTTGGCCGCCGCGATGGCTGCCTGCTGACCGACAACCTGCGCCGTCTGCTGTACGTTCTCGACGGTGGCCACAAGCTGACCCTTCTTTACGTGGTCGCCTTCCTTGACGTAGAGGTGCGTGATGCGGCCCATGGCGGTGGCGCCAAGAACAACGAAGGTTTTGGGCCTGATCTGACCGGTGCCGCTGACCACGGTGGTCAGCTCCTGGCGGGCGACTTTGGCAGTGAGGACCTTGGTGAAGCCGGATTGCTGCTTGATGACGTAAAAGGTCACAGCTCCGGCGACCGCAAGCAGAATGAGGGCAATCAAAAGAATCTTCTTCATGTGCGACTTTTTGCTCCCTGAGGGGTACCAGTCCAGTGTACGCAAAAACTTCGCAAAGAGTTCCTTGAGTTATCGAAAAGTGTTCCGGTTTTCTGCTATCCGGTGAAGGCTGAGAGGCAGAATACAGGGCCAATTTTTGCCCCAAAAGGTTACTTTCCGGCTCCTGGAGAGTCCAACTTGCAGATTTATCTGCGCCAGAGCAGGGATCAGGCAGGGACAGGCGCTGGGGAATATCTTGCCGTCGTTGCTTCCGGACCGTAGAATAAAGGCAATCAGCATCGGTGATCCAGGAGTTCTTTGAGGGTTATGACGCACAGCCGCAGTTCCTTGTTTGCCACCGCAGTACTGTGCGGTTTGTTTGCAGTTCCCGCCGCCAGGATGGCAGCGCAGCAGTCGACTCCACCGCCGAGTGCCGGAGCAGCCACGCAAGACGATCAGGATCCCCTGAAGCGCAAGCGCAGCGACAAGGAAACACTGGATGCACGTAAGAACCTCCGGACAGAGTTAAAGGGCGCATACAAGACCTGGCTCGAACAGGATGTGGCTTACATCATTACGGATGAGGAACGGAAGGCTTTTAGAAGCCTCTCGAACGACGAAGAACGCGAGTCGTTTATCGAAAACTTCTGGCTGCGGCGCAACCCGAATCCCGATTCTCCCGAGAACGAATTTCGAGATGAGCACTATCGCCGTATTCAATATGCGAACGACCACTATGCGGCGGGCAAGCCGGGATGGAAGACCGATCGGGGTCATATATATATCGCCTTCGGCAAGCCGGACTCGACAGATTCCCACCCCTCCGGCGGCGCATATCAGCGTCCGATTGAAGAAGGCGGAGGCCAGACTTCGACCTTCCCCTTTGAGACCTGGCATTACCGTTATCTCGAAGGCATCGGCGACAACATCGATATCGAGTTTGTGGACACCTGCCAGTGCGGCGACTACCACTTCACCATTGACCGCAGCGAAAAGGATGCTCTGTTGCGCGTACCGGGCGCGGGCCTGACGCAGTGGGAAGAGATGGGCATGGCCAAGAAGGCTGACCGCTTCAAGGGCAGCGGCGAAGCGCTTGGCCTGGGACCGCAGTCGAGCGGGCAGAATACCAAGGAGTTTGACCGCATTGAACTGGCTGCGAAGTTATTTGCGCCGCCGCCGATCAAGTTCAAGGACCTGGAAGGATTCATCTCCGAGCACACGATTCTGACCGGACCGCCGCTGCCGTTTGATGTTCGTACGGACTTTGTCCGGGTAACGGAGAGCACTGTACTGGTGCCTATCACGGTACAGCTCAAGAACCGTGATTTGACCTTTGTAACCAAGGATGGTGTTTCGACTGCAAGCGTCAACATCCTGGGCAAGGTAACTACGCTGACGCACAAGACGGTGCAGACCTTTGAAGATACGGTCTCTGTGCAGGAGCCGGCCGAGCTGCTGGAGAAGGCGCTGGACAGCAAAAAGATTTACTGGCAGGCGCTTCCGCTTCTTCCCGGCCTCTACCGCATCGACATTGCTATCAAGGACGTGAACAACCCGGACCACGTGGGCCTGTATGGGCGCGGTATCAATGTGCCGACGTTCGACGATGAGAAGCTCTCCACCTCATCGCTGATTCTCTCCGATAACCTGGCGCCTGTTGACTCGCACTCGGTAGGCACCGGCACGTGCGTCATTGGCGGCACGAAGATCTGCCCGCGCGTACAGGCCGGCCCAGCCACGCCGGTGAGCTACAAGCGAAACCAGAATCTGGCTTTCTGGATGCAGGTGTACAACCTCAGCATCGACGAGCAGAGCAAGAGCAATCTAGCCAAGGTGACCTATCAGATCATTGATTCGACCACAAACAACGTCATCTTTGAGAAAGAGATTGAATCCAAGGACCTGGGCGCTCACAGCAACCAGCTGACGGTGGAGAAGCTGCTCCCGATCGCAGGTCTCCAGCCGGGCAAGTACAAGGTAACGATCAAGGTCAACGACACAATCTCCAAACAAGAGATTGCGCAATCGGCTCCCTTTGTCGTGGAATAGAAAACATTCCCCCACAAACCCGGTAACCCGGCTTCAGACCGGAATTCCGCGTGGGGGAAAATGCAGTTGAGCTTGCACTTCGGATTTGCCAGAGACGCCGCGCAGTCACAGATGCCAAGAGTGATCATACGCAGGCTCCATCTCGCGTTGTTTCTTATGCTGGCCGGTCTGGCCGCGGCTTCGGTCGAAGCCGGCGCACAGACGTCAGTATCGGGAATGGTGCGCGACTCGGCAGGGGTGCCGCAAATCGGCGCCGAAGTGCAGCTTATCAAGGCCGATCTGACGGTGGCGGCGAACGCCTATACGAACAGCAAGGGACATTTTGTATTTGCTTCTGTGCTGCCCGGCTCCTATGCCGTGAAGGCTATCGGGAGCTCCTTCCTGCCATCGCTGCGCGAAAATGTCCGTGTTCGCTCAGCGACAGTGGTTAATCTCACTCTGAATACTCTCTATGAAGTAATGCAGTGGCTCCCCGCGCAGCCGCGCAATGCGAGCACGCAGAAGGATGATTGGGCGTGGACGCTGCGCTCGACGGCAAACCGTCCGTTGCTGCGCTGGCTGGAAGATGGCCCGCTGGTGGTGGTTTCCGAGGGGCCGAACTCGCAGCCCAGGCTGAAGGCGCGTCTAGTTGCCAGCGGGCAACAGGGCGCATTTGGCGAGGATGGCGAGCGTATCACGATGGAAGTGGAAGATACGCCTTCGAGCAGCCGTGAGCTTCTAGCGCGCGTGGATTTTGACCCTACGACCAATGCCGGCATGGAGTCAATGCTTGGCTTCCGGCAGGACCTTGGATTTGCCGGCTCCGTTGAGTCGGTAGCTGCGGTTGCGATGCATCCGGAGATTGAAGATGCCGGAGGTAATGGAGCGGGCGTGGGGCTGGAAGAGGCTGCGGTTCGGACTACTGAGCGGATGCAGTTCGGCGATATGGCTGAGGCGGAAGTAGGCACGCAGCAGGTGATGGCGCGCTTTATACAGAATGGCCCGAATACGGTCCTGGCAGAGATGCCGTTTGCCATGGTTGGCTGGCGGACGGGCAACAACGAAATTCACTACCGGATGGCGACAGCCGTGCCGGCTCCGGGAGCCGATGCTTCGGGAGCTGCAGGTGTGCTGCCGGCAGTGGAAATGGCAAATGGAAAGCTCGTTGTGGAGCGCGGCACGCACCAGGAGATTGGGTGGGAGCGCCGCACGGATGCTTCCGGCGTGCAGATTCTGGTGTATGCCGATTCGATCAGCAATCCGATGTTGGAAGCCAGCGCGCACCAGACGGGTGGAATGGGCTTTGCCGGACAGGCGCTTATGGATCCGGCCAGCGGCTTGATACGCACCGCAGGAGAAGGATTCTCGACGGCAGGCGTGGTGGCCAGCGTTGAGCATCGACTGCCTGGCGGCAACTCGGTGCGACTGAGCTATGCCAACGGCGATGCGCTTGTGATTTCCGGTGCGCACGGAGCCATGTCGCTGAGTGCGCTGGCGGGCGCGGCCAAGCCGCGGCGGACGCAAATGTATTCGCTCTCGCTTTCAGGAACGATTGACGGCACGGGAACTCGCTGGCGCGCCAGTTATCGCTGGCAGCCGGAGGAGACTCTGACGCGAGTGGCGCCCTATGCGCTCGATGCGGCCGAGCCATTCATGAATCTGCATGTGCGGCAGCCCATATACCGCGTGCGCGGAGAGCACGCGCACAGCATCGATGCGATGGTGGACGCGCGGAATCTGCTGGCGCAAGGATACAGATCATTTGTGCTCAATGATGGGTCGCTGCTGATCTTTGCCCAGGAGCAGCGCAGCCTGAGCGCCGGGCTTGCGTTTACATTCTAGATTGCTTACGCGCGCTTTTTAAGCAAGACAACTCTGTGGTATATTCATTGAGGTGGCTGAGGCAGTTTTACTGCTCAGAGCACGCTTTCCGGAGCGTATCCCGGCGCGCAAAAGGCCCCATTTCAACCCTCCCGGACGCGTAGCTCAACTGGCAGAGCATTCGGCTCTTAACCGACAGGTTGTAGGTTCGATTCCTACCGCGTCCACCAATTAGAATCAACAACTTACAATACTTCTCAGCCTCCTGACACCCTCCAAAATACAAGACTGTAGGGACTTTTGTAGGGACTCCCCTTCAAAATGCTGCGCAATCAATGGCGATTCTGAGCAATGCTGTCCCGTTTTTCTTGCTCCGGCCGAGAGGGTCATTGTGTGACTGCTCGTTGGCCGCGGGACTCCGTTCCCGGCCGCTTGTAGGGCCTCTTGCGGCGAGGCCACATCCTGCCCTTTCCGTTGAGCAGAGGCGCCCTCATTCGCTGACTTCTTGACGATGGATTCGAGGGCCGCGCGCTTGGCCTCCATGCGAATGTGGCTGTAGTGCTTGAGCATTTGCTGGAGACGTGACCGGCAATATCGCCGAAGAGTGTCAATGAGGAAGTGGGTTTTCTGCTTCGCATCCTCGCGATCCGGGTGACATAATGCGCATTCGGCTCCGCAAATGAAAGATGCTCAAGCTCAAGGTACGTGCGCTTGATCGATCCCTGAACCCGTCGTCCCGCAAACCAGAACTCATACCACCAGACACCGCCGCGGCGAAAGAAGCTCATGCCCCCTCTTTCATTGCCCGAGCGAGATTGTCGGAGGTGGAGCCGCGCGCCGGGACAGAAGTCTTGCCAAGCACGCAAGTTCGGGCCCGCTCCTGAATTGCGTTTTCTCCGGAGAGGATGGAAGGCTTGGTTGAACAGCAGCGCAGACAAGTCAAATGCTTCTGTTGCAGATCCTTACGAAGGGACGGAATAGAGGCTGGCAGCAGCCAAAATAGCTTTCTCGATCTGATCCGTATTAGTGCGACCTCGAGAAGTTCCCCTCAGGCACTAGCACAAAGCTGCCAATCAATCTACAGACTTGTCTATGGATAAATAAGTGATGTAGTATATCGACATGTCTAGTAACCTACCGATGTTTACGGGTCTAAACACGATCCGGCTGCCCTCGTACGGGCGGACAGCTAATACCGAAGGCATCCGCTTCCTCCAGATATCCTCGGTTCCGCGGGCGGTAAAAAGGGTTGGACTACCAATTTAGCAGTGGATTTCCAGCGGATGACTACCGAGGCTGTTTCATTGGACCAACTAATTCGAATGACTTTGTCTGCCCCAAATCGGTGATCGTTGAAAGGTTTGGAATCAAGGCGGCAGGCTGAGGCAAAGACAAACTGAGCGAACAGCTCTCATCAACCGCATGTTGATCGGTCCGACACATCAGGGGGAGCCAAGTGGATGGCGAAGTGCAATCCAAGTCGGCCTTTTCAATCGACCGGGCTTGCAACGGATATTAGCATTTCAAAAATCAGGGTGTACCTTCCCGGTGAAACAAAGCACATTCTTATACAAAGCGTTCTTGCATGGAGTTTAACGGGGATATTATGCACGATCTAGATTCGTCGTCAGAAGCGCCGCCAAAATACAAGCAAATTGCCGACATGTTACGCGCGAAGATCTGCTCTTTGGAATATCCTCCGGGGGACAAGCTTCCTAGCGATTCCGAGTTGAGCAAGCACTTTAGCAGTTCGCGACTAACGGTAATCCGTGCTCTCCGACAATTAGAGTCGGAAGGGCTTGTAGAACGTAAGGCAGGTTCGGGAACCTACGTCGGACTCCAGCGTGATAATGCTGCACACTCGTTTGGGCTTCTCTTTCCCAACTTAGGGGAAGGCGAAATATTTGAACCTATATGTGCGGGCTTGGCACGAGCCGGTAGCTCGTCGCAACAAGCTCTTATCTGGGGAAACATATCGAACTCCAGTGTTAACAAGGAAGCTCAGGCTCTTGAGCTCTGTAACTCATTTATTGCAAGAAGGGTGGATGGAGTCTTCTTTGCACCACTCGAGCTAACTTCTCATACCAAGGAGATTAATCAGCAGATTGTTAATCGTTTGGATGAAGCAAGCATTCCAATTATCTTGCTGGATCGCAGCATACAACCGTTCCCAGAGCCTACGCAGCACGATCTTGTTGGTATAGACAATTGGCGCGAAGGATGCAGAATGGCTAAATATCTCCTGGACCTCGGCTGCACAAGACTTGGGTTCGTTGGTCGTCCCGGTTCGGCCCCAACGGTGAATGCACGCATTGCAGGCTTGAGTGAAGCAATGCGTCAATATTCGTCCGGGATGTCCTCTGAGTGTATCTTAATGGCGGATCCGACCGATATAGACACTGTCCAACGCTGGGTTGAGGTCGTTCGTCCCGATGGCGTACTTTGCGCAACCGACTATACAGCGGGGCAACTGATGCACACACTCGCAAAGCTTGGAATTGCCGTACCACAAACAATCCGGCTTGTGGGTTTCGACGACGTAAGATATGCGAGCATTCTTCCGGTCCCTCTAACAACACTACGCCAGCCATGCCTCGAAATTGGCATTGCTGCGATGAAGGCTATGCTAGCTCGACTCGAAGATCCGTCAATGGTTCCTCGCACAATTTCGCTTGACTGCGAGCTCATCGTACGGGCCTCTTGCGGCGCAAATCCGAATTACTCAATGAGCTCTCAATTTGGCTAGTTTAGCGGGCCGAATCTCTCAAGTTCCGTCCCAAACCAAGTTGCGGATCGATAAAGACGATTCTTTTACATGTGTCCAATATCGAGGTAGGGATGCATTTGTCTATTGGAAATAGCGCGGCGGGAGCCGGAACGATGGCTGGCGGCTTTGGTCGCAATCGTACGTGGTTTGCTATTCGCGTCCTCGCTCTAAGGTGTTTTCGTCTTAGCGTCTGCCTGTTAGGTCTTCATGCTTACCTTCCGATCTCCCTTTGTGCGGAGACTACGGTAACGCATATTACGAAGCAATACTTGAATATCCCCATCGGTCGCGAAGCCAAAATGCGCGTGTTTCAGATCAGCGTCAATGGCAAACCGCAGCGCGAATTCCCAGCGCAATTGGCGGAAGGATCAATCGACTACTGGATATTTATCGATGTGAGTGAATTTCAGGGGCAGTCAATCACACTGTCCGGCAGTGCGTCGCAGTTGGCGTTGGGGCGCATCTATCAGTCGAGCAAGATTGACGGTCAAGGCAGCTTGTATAAAGAACTCAATCGGCCCAAGTTTCACTTTACGGTCAAGCGTGGATGGAGTAATGACATCAACGGTCCGATTTTTTACAAGGGCCAATACCATCTGTTCTGGCAGGCGTTTCCATTTGGAGTGACGTGGGATACCGGTTTTATGTATTGGGGACACGCAGTGAGCAAGGACCTGGTTCATTGGCGAGAGTTGCCGCCCGCTCTCATGGTCGACAAGCTGGGCTCTCCCTGGTCCGGTTCAAGCGTCGTCGATCGCAACAATGACGGCGGGTGGGGGAAAGATGCGCTCGTGCTTGTCTATACAGCCTTCGACCGCTTCTCGCATAAGCAGGTGCAGTGCATTGCCTACAGCACCGACAATGGAGTTACGTTCACCCGCTTTACTGGTAATCCAGTTCTTGACACCAACATCGAGGCAGGTACGAATGACACGAGGGATCCAAAGGTCTTCTGGTATGAACCGACAAAGCGTTGGGTGATGGTCTTATTTGAGAATGACGGGATGTCTTTCTTTAATTCGGCCGACCTGAAATTATGGACGCGGCAGAGTCACTTCAAGGGTCTTCATGAATGCCCGGATTTCTTTGAGTTACCCGTTGACGGAGATAACAGTCATCGCAAGTGGATCCTTCATGGCGGCTCGCCTACATACTTTATCGGCAGTTTCGATGGCAGCACATTCACTCCTGAATCATCGGCGCTGAGCTACGCGGAGGGAAAAAACACGAAGGGAGACGACATTCTTTATGCTGCCCAGTCCTTCGCCGATATGCCGGACGGAAGGCGTGTCCAAATGGCATGGGGAAGAATCACCGAACCAGGCATGCCCTTCAGTCAGATGATGCTCTTCCCAACGGAATTCAAGTTAGCCACTACAAAGGATGGTCTTAGATTGCTTGCTACTCCTATTCGGGAAATCGAAGGGTTGCACGCCAGGGAGTATACATGGTCTTCACTAACTGCTATGGATGCTAACAGGAGGCTGCATCTTATTCCTCCTGGACCTCTGCATATGAAGATGCAGGTAACCTTAGAGAGAGATGACGAGCTGACCATTCGATACCAGGGAAAGTCTCTGGCGACTGTGAAGTTCGGCGACCTCGACAAAGGCATCGGAGCTGCGGAGATATTGATCGACAAATCTGTAGCCGAGATATTTATCGATGGGGGAAGGCGGTACATCGTCACGGAGTTACCGGCGACTACGAATGTTCGCGGCATTGAACTTGATATGGGACGATCGGGGAGCATCTTTAACACTCTTGACGTTTATAAGATGACCTCCATGTGGAGACGCGAGGCAAGAGATCGCGCTCCAAGACGCTGAGTATGTGTGCGGCAACAATTGTGTCCTTTTATACAACTTGCCCGACAGGGTCATCAAGCCTTGTGTAGATTACGCTGGAGCCGTGCTGGGACTTGGGAAAAGCTTCGGAGTTTCCCGCTTATCAAATTGTCTTAACTTGAACTGGGGGGAGGCACTCAATTAATTCCATCCCCTCTTTGGTATGGATCGTAACTCCATGAGCAGCGAAGGGAACGAAGAAATACGCGCCTTTCTTCACTTTACTTGTACCAGCCAAGCTCGCCAATTCGCCCTCCCCGCTTGTTACGACGTAGACCGCCAGGTTCTGCAAGGCACAAGACGTTTTCACTCGGTACCGATTTACAGCGAAGCAGGGCGTATCTTTGAATGAGATGAGAACTTCTTTTCGATAATCATTGTTTTCCTCGTCAACCTTCGCCTCCTTCCTTCCCCGAGCGAGAACCGAAGGTCCTGCCTGCTCCAAATCAAAACAACCGAGAGCCACCTCTTTATCGAGGCCAAGATACATTTCCTGATCGGAGAGGCGATAACGATCGCACCAGCGTTCAGGTTGAATCGTGAAGTCAGTCGGTTCCTGGACTTCCAGAATCAGACATCCGGCTCCGATCGCATGTGCAACGCGGGCAGGGATCAACCACACGTCGCCTGAGTTGGCCTCGACCTCTTGAAGCAGAACGGGAAAGGCGTCGCCTGGTTGTTCGCCGTTTCTCACTGCGAGGCGCAAATCAGTTTCAGTCACGCCTTGCTTGAAGCCGAAGAAGAGCTTTGCACCCGGTCTGGTTGCAAGGATGACCCAACACTCAGTCTTCCCATGGTTACTAGCGAAATGTTTTCTCGAGAACTCAGGATCAGGATGAGTTTGAGCCGGCAATCGGACGGCGCTATCGAGAATCTTGACTAGAATGTCGAATCCATTGCCATTGGTCATTTCCCCAGGATTGCTTGCGAGCAGCGAGGCAAAGGTTGTCTCCTCACCTCGGATTCTTGAAAGCCCTTCATCTGGCCCTCGCATCTCCTTGTTCAAGGCTTTCACCTTCGATGCGATCCACTCCTCAGGCAAATTCCCGTCGACGGCTTCGTCTCCAAAGAAATCATGAAAAAGCTTGCCCCCTTCGTAAACTCGGAAGACGCGATTTCGCTCGAAAAATAATGGGCTTTGAAAGTCTGATGTCGTCATCGCAATTAGCTCCAATCTGTGATTATTCCCAATGTCTTACGAAATATTCTTCCAGCATCAACGAGAGGCAGTGATAAATGGGAAGATGGAATTCCTGAACGTGCGGCGTCAGCGTGCTTGGAACGCAAATACAGACGTCAGCTAATTCTTTGAGGCTGCCGCCGGATTTTCCCGTCAATCCCAGAACAGGGAGGCTCTTCGCACGAGCGACCTCAGCAGCGCGGCACACATTGGAGGCGTTTCCCGAGGTGCTCAATGCAGCCAGCACATCGCTGCTTCTACCAAGTGCGAGTACGAGCTGCGCAAAGACATATTCTGGATCGACATCATTTCCGAATGCCGTTGAAAAAGCAAGAAAGCCCGTCAATGGAATGACCGGAAATGCCCATTGGAGATGGGCAGCCATTTTGGGCGGCAGTCCCTTGCGCATGGAAGCGGTGAGCGGCCTGGGATGTGAAAAGCTCTTGAGAAGTTCGCCGGCCCAATGCTCCGCATCCGCGGCGCTTCCACCATTTCCGCATAGCAGAAGCTTTCCGTCTCTTCTGAACGTCGCAGTCAGCAGATCATATGCATCTTGAATTTCAGACTGGCATTCTTTCAGCAGGGGATAGCGTTCGATCAAATCCCGAAGGTGTGTTGACATCGTTATCCTCGTAGTTCCTGTAGCAGTGCGAGTAGGAAGTCGCGGTTATCGGCGCAGACATAACGCATCGTTCCACCCATCCGGCTGAATGTTTTGCAAAAGCGCAAGTAATAGGCAGGATTGTCAGCAGGTGGTTCACCATCACGTTGCCAGTCCCAGGAGTTCTCGGCCAAGTCAACAATGACCATGTGGTGGTTGGTGATCTTGCGCTCTTGCAGCAGTTCAAGATTTTGCGACATGGAAAGCGATTTCTCGAATACCATCGGTGACATTACAGCAGAACCCACCGAAAGATACACTCCTCCCTCCAATCGATGTACTTGTTCCGCGTAAGTGAGAAAGTCTCTCAGTGCGACGCGTCCAATTGCTGCTCCGTTGTTTATCGGGTGGGTGTAAATGACGTCATGGCCGAACATCGGATGCGCTGTGAAAGGAATGTTCAGTCGAAAAGCTGCAGCCTGTGCGCTGTACTTCTTGAAGGGATGAGGGATAGGACGGAAGCCAGGTTCAAGGCCGAATCTTTGAATCGTATCCGCTAGATCGAGGGCTGAAGCAGCACTGCTGGGATCCTGTTCTGCGTTGGTCCTGGCAATTCTTAACAACTCCTCCGGAACGGGAATGTCTAACCCATCGCGCATGATCATCTTGCCTACAGCCTCACCGTAACCAATCCCCTCGTAGGCCCCAACGATTAGCGCTAGATTCAGATTGAATCCTGTCTCTTCCCACATACCGAATTGGCCAAGATTCACATTGGATCGGACATCCTCACTACTGAATCCTTGAAAAGCAAACTCCCAATCGTGAATGATTCCTGCTCCGTTGGTGGCGAGAAGAGTGACCCATCCCTGCTCCATGAGTTGGATAAGAACCGGTGCCAGGCCATTCTTAATGGTGTGCGCACCAAAGGCCAGCATGACAGGTCGGCCAGCGCTTCGAGCAGCGCGGATTTTCTCCGCGCATTCCACTAATGCCCCTGCAGTCGCCGGGGAAATAGGTCCTGGCGTGGCTTCCACCAAAACAGCGTCGCGCTCGATGTTGACCTTGTTCACACGGACATTGAGTTTACGAGTCTGCAAATGGGAGCGGTCAAATTGAGGATGCGAGATGTTTTGTAAGCGCGGACGAGGGAGTTGAAGCACCTCCCAGAGTTTTTGCCATTGCGAGAAATCAGGAACAACTGCATTCGCTCCTGCGCGAATGAGGCGAGTTCGTTTTTCTGGATTCAACCCGAAGCGGCGCAATTCGTTGCTGGCAACACCTACGGCGAGCGCATCTCGCCGCACAGTTTCGCGAATTTCGACAGGTCCATCTCCAAACGTGATGATTTGTTCGGCAGCTCCATTGATCTTGTTAAGAATTCCTTCGATGACGATTCTCTTTGCATCTTTGTCGACCTCGCCAATTGAACCGTAGATTCTACCATCGAAGACATCTGCGTAGCCTAGTCGTTCGGCCTCCCTTTTCACGTCCTCCACGTCGGTGCCACTGGCTAGGTAGAGCAGCACGCCAGCCTGCCTGAGCGCTCGAAGAAACGGCACCACGCCCTTCAATGTGAAGTCGCTAACGCTCAATTCGCCGCGATCGAGCTTAGCTATACGCATGTCTACAACTTCTGTAAGTTCCTTGTTGAACATTTCTTTATATTCCGTCGCTGAACGGACCTGGTTCTCCGGCACAAGTCCAAACTCTCCGATCAATTGCGCGAGTCCGTGCATCTGCGCGATTGTCTGAATGCCCGTTGTGCGCTCGATGAACTCTCGCACACGCTTTCGGATTCGAAGGAATACTGCTTCATCATCCATGCGATGTTGAGTTCCAAGAATGGACCTGATCATCATCGGTTCCATGATCTCTTCCCACCCTTGGCGGAGCGTGGAGATGGTGCCATCATGATCGAATAGGATATGTCGGATATTTAGAGCAGGGATGGGCTTGTTGATGGTTTCGATTTCGGATCCGTCAATATATCGTGCGCGATGGAGAGATTCGGCAAGTTCCGGATTGTGAACGCGATCAGCATGCTTCCCCAATTCAAGAATTTCCTGGCGACTCGCGGTGCCAGTCTGGAGAAGTTTCTGAACTGTAACCGCAGCCGCAATATTGGCGACGAACGCGGCGGAAGCGAGACCTGCTCCGGCTGAGATACAGGCCATAAGCGCCGCACAAAAAGTGTCGCCCGCCCCGACCGGATCTAACGGGCCGGATAGTTGTAGACCGTAGACCCGAGATACTTCACCGCCGGCGGCGATGATACAGCCCCGCTCTCCGCGAGTGACGATGAGGGGCGAATTCCAACGTTCGCAAAGCAACGGAGCTTGCTGAATGAGGTCTTCCAGAAGAACTGTTTCGTGGGCATCAACAGGCTTTCCACTTGCCCGCATAATTTCATGTTCGTTGAGCTTATGAATCGCCTTTGGATAAGAATCATGGTATCCGCGTGAGTCGACGATGAAGATCAGTTGAGGATACCGCTCTATCAACTGCGCGAGTCGATGTCGAAAGGCCGGGGAGTCATGAATGCTTCCAGTAACTTGATGATTGATCAAAACTACGGAGACCCTGCGCAGAATCTCTTCAAGTTTTGTAAGAAGCTCCGCTTCCGCTAAATCGGATAGCCGATTGAAATTTCCAATATCGATACGGCTCAATTCCTGACTTTCCACACACGGCTTAATATAAGCCGGCGTCGCCCAGCCTTTATCCTGCGATACCAGGCCGGTGCAATTTACATGAGGGTCTTTGAATAGCAGTCGCAGCTCGCGCCCAAAAGGATCTTCCCCTAACACTCCTACGGGATAGACGGTTTCAACCCCAAGAGCCAGTAGGTTCATAACCACGTTGCCCGCACCGCCTGGCGAGTATCGCTGGTGACTGACCGGCTCAGTGTTGAGTCCGGTCTCAATTGAGAGCTCAGATGCGGATCGGTCAATTGCCCAATAAATATCCAGGCAAAAGTCGCCTATAACGGCTGCCGAGACGCTGGGAATGCTATCCAAGATTGAAGATATTTCCACCGTTGGGACCGTGTATTGAGCCCGAAGGCTGTCTTCTTGCCATTCAGTCATTGCGCCGCAGCTCCAGTGGGGTGCGCCTTACAACTTGATTCGTCGACCAGGTTGTCGTCACATTCGAAGAGGTGGAGACTCAAGCTCCCTCCCGGATAAATTGCCGAGCCGGAATTCCCTCTATTGGTTGCGATTGGCAATGCCTGCTCGCTCAGCGGCGGCCCGGATGTACCAACATGTATACATACCAAGATTTAGAAAGTCAATTATTTGATGCATACACGTATATGATATGTTGATCATCTCGGAGAATGGGTGAAATGGAGAGAATGCTCAAGCGTGGTGAAGTTTGATTGGGATGGAAAGGGACGGCCAGTTCTTATTTCTACGCTTGGAGCGGTCCAGAGGAAGGAAATGAGAACGGGCAATGCGGGAGTTGTCGTCTCGGCTCAAAGGCGTATACGCCACGTCAAAGGGCAGTTAGGCGCTGCAAACTCACGAGACACGTGAAGTCACTGAATGTCATGTTTATAGCCGATTGGGCCTTTGGAGTTGCAGATGTCTGAAATACGCAGAGCTCTCAACAAAACCTTGTTGGCCACATGTTTGATTGCATCGCTGGGCGGGCTTCTATTCGGGTTCGATACTGCGGTCATTGCGGGAACAACTAGTTCGCTCACCGATGCTTTTCATCTTTCTCCGTTTGTTCTTGGCCTCACGGTATCAAGTGCGCTATGGGGCACAGTTTTGGGGGCCGGCTTTGCGGGGAAACTGGGAGATATGTTTGGCCGTCGCACTTGTCTTCGCGCCCTGGGCCTGCTTTATGTGCTTTCTGCCCTGGGGTGCGCATTGGCCTGGGGATGGTACCCCCTGATGTGTTTTCGTGTGCTCGCCGGCCTGGCAGTTGGCGCCTCGTCGGTGATCAGCCCAACGTATATTGCGGAGATCTCTCCGCCGAATCTTCGCGGCCGCCTGGTAATGGCGTTTCAATTCAATGTTGTACTTGGAATGTTGTCCGCATACTTTTCTAACTTCTGCCTGGGGTTGTTGCACCTTGGAGCAGCAGACTGGCGCTGGAAATTCAGCGTTGCGATCATCCCGGCTTTAGTTTTCTACTTTGCTTTATTTTTCATTCCTGAAAGCCCCCGCTGGCTGGTGGGTAAAACCAAGATGCCGGAGGCATTGGAAGTGCTCAGGCGAAACGGCGACCCCGATCCGGAACTTGAACTCGGCGAAATCTCCAGGTCTTTGCAGGTTGCAGTTGGATCGAAAGGAGGGAATGTCTTTCAATGGCGCTATCGCCTTCCCATATTTCTTGCCATTTCCATTGGAATGTTCAACCAGCTCTCGGGCATCAACGCCATCCTCTACTACCTGAATGACATCTTTGAAAAAGCCGGCTTTGACAAAGGATCAAGCGATCTTCAGGCGGTGCTCATTGGCATTACCAACCTCATCGGCGTGACTTTGGCGATGTTGGTCATCGATAGGATTGGCCGCAGGATGCTTCTCCTCATTGGCTCTGTCGGGACTACGATTTGTCTTTTTGGGGTCGGCACAATATTTCGGCTGGAACAGTATCAGGGATCTCTCGTTTGGCTCCTGATGGGCTTTATCGGTTTCTTCACCTTTTCACAAGGGGCTGTAATATGGGTCTATATCAGCGAAGTTTTTCCGAACCGGGTGCGGGCCAAGGGGCAGAGCATTGGCAGCTTTACGCATTGGCTGATGAATGCCCTGGTATCGATGGTCTTTCCGATTGCCGCTGCCAGGTGGCATTCAGGACCGTTCTATTTTTTCTCGGGATTTACGGCGCTCCAATTCATCGTTGTGATTCTTTTCTTTCCGGAAACACGCGGAGTCAGGCTTGAAGCGATGGAGGAACAACTGCATCGTTAAGCCGATCAAGACGCGCCGGATTCTGCTTATAAATATGTTCGGCAACGAGAGCTAAGGCCCCCCAAAGAACGCTCTCTCCGGTGAGAGCAGCCGGAACCACTGCGACGTTCGCTTTCCACCAGGACGTCATTTGGCGGGCCAACTCCTCTCGCAAGGGAACGAAGAGCAAATCTCCGGCCTGGCTGATTCCTCCGCCGATGATGATGCGGGCAGGATTGAGGAACATCAGGCAGCTCTTGATCCCCTGGGCAAGATGAATCACATAACGAGAAACAAACTCCGGATCCTTGAAGAGTTTTTGTGCAGGACTGCCATAATCGCGTTCAAGCCAGAGCCCGGAGCACATTCGCTCGAGGCAGCCGTTGGAGCCGCAGAGACAGGCCGGCCCGCCCGGAACGATCGTGTGGTGACCTAATTCACAGGCAAATGAGTCAGCTCCACGATATAGCCCATTCTCGGTAAGCAGCCCGCCTCCGATTCCCGTGGAAAGCGTGATATAAAAGAGCGGCCGGAAGCCTCGGCCTGCCCCAAAATACCCTTCCCCTAGAACGCCGACCATGCTGTCGCGATCAATGACGACCGGCGCGCCGAATCGCTCCTGAACCTCTCTGGCCAGGTCAAAACCTTCCCAACCGTCCACATGCGTGGAAGCAATAACCTTCTGGGCAGCGAAGTCAACTGGACCGCCGAATCCAACTCCGCATCCGTGGATGGCTGTGTCGCGCCATTGGACTTTGAGCATCTTTTCGATTCGATCCAACATACCCTTCGGACCTGCGGTTCGGTCAGTCGGGTGCGAGAGCTTTCCTCTCAACGATGTCCCCTCGAAGACAGCGATACTGAAGTTCGTTCCTCCGATATCGATTGCGAGAGTGTTTTTCATGCATTTCACGATAGCACATAGTTTTTAGCATATATGTATACGTGTCTAGTATCTATTTAGCGGAATCTCTTGCGAATATCCGGAAATATATGGTAATAGAGAGGTTATAGCTGAAATGCAATCGAAAGGGCGTGAGCGGCCAGACTCTTCACCACCGACGTGCTCGTGCGCGAGGCGAATGATCCGTGACACGACGTTCTTTCCTGGTTTTCTGCTGGGGTTGCGGGTCGGATGGAAATTTATATATATCTAGAAATAAACGACATATATCCATATATTACAGCTGATCTCTTCCTTGCGCGAACCGCTACGAGAGCAGGCTTGATTGAGATGTCCTCTCGTGCGGGGTTGGCTTGGTTGAAGACTCTTACTCTTTCACCACCGCCTCCTGATGCTCGATAGGTATATATATTTCATCGTTGACATATGCAAATCCGGTATGTATATATGTTGGCGTCGTGAATCACGAAAAATCAACGTAACAAAGCCGCTGCGGGGATGAAGCCCGGAAACAAGACACGGGGAGCGATTTGGCTTGCACTGAAGCAGCCGCAAGAAGTGTTTTGAGAAAGTAATTCCGGAGGAAGTGATGGCGGAGGAAGTAATAAGTGTGAAGACGCGGATTGGAAGCGGAACCATGACAAAGATGCGCCAAGTACGACAATCTCCTGCATTCGTCATGGAAGCCGTCGGTTTTGAAAATTCGAGGAGGCAAAACAATGGGCGAGGAGGCGACACAATGAAGAATTGGAGCTGGACGATCAAAGTACTGGTCGGGATCTTCGCGATCCTGACTTTAGCAGGTACGTACTTTCCATCTAATGTGGCCATTGCACAATCGACGCGCGGATCTCTTTCAGGAAATGTTCTGGACCAGTCGGGCGCGGTCATTTCGGGAGCCAAGATCAGCGCCCGCGACCCCAATACAGGTGTGACGCGGACCACGGTTTCGAGCGCCGAAGGTTCCTATAACTTTCCGGAGTTGAATCTGGGTTCCTATGATGTCACTGCATCAGCCCCCGGCTTTTCGACGCTCGTCCAGCATGGGGTGCAGGTTACGGTGGGCAATGTGTCCGCCCTGAACTTGACGCTGAAAGCCGGCAGCGCCGAGACGACGATCAGTGTGGATGCTTCTTCGCCGACCATTGAGACGCGATCATCTGACATTGGTGGAACAATTCAGAACCGGGAGATCGAAGAACTGCCGCTTGCGCTTGGCGGCGTCGGCGCTCTTCGCTCGCCTGAATCTTTTGAATTCCTGCTGCCTGGCACGACGGGCCCCGGCTCTGAATCCAGCTTGACCGGCGACATTTATAACTTGAGGATCTCGGGCTCTGAGATGCAGGCCAATAGCGACATTCTCGACGGCGCGGACCAGATTAGAAGCGAAAACGGCTCCGAGTTCGATGAAGAGGCGCCATCCGTAGAGGCGCTTCAGGAATTCAAGGTGACGACGGGGATTCCCGAGGCGGAGTACGGACGGACAGAGGGCGGCACCGAGAGCTTTGTGACTAAGAGCGGTACGAACCGATATCACGGCACAGCATTCGACATCGTCAAGAATGCAGCGCTCGACGGAAACACCTGGTTCAATAATGGAGGTCTAGCAACGATCTGCGTGGGCGCGAACAATACTCCTCTGTGCACCAGTAATTATGTGAAACCCGCCGATACGCAGAACGATTTTGGAGTCACGCTGGGTGGACCTGTAAGGGTTCCGCACGTTATCAACGGGGTCGATAAGCTCCAGTTTTTCTTCGCCTGGGAGCAAATCCTGCATACAGTTGGCGGGACGATGATCAGCACTGTGCCGACTGTTCCCGAACGGGGCGGGGATTTTACCGATCTCTATAATCCGGCGGCGCCACCGGCTGGCGGCAGCACGGCTATCAATCCTTGTAACGGCCAGCCTGTATATCCCGGCGAGATATTCGATCCTTCAACACAACGGGTTGTCAACGGAACGCCATGCCGGCTTCCCTTCGCGGGCAACAAGATTACGACGCCGATCAGTGCGGTGGCGACAAACGTTCTCGCTTATACTCCCTCTCCGACGGAGCCGGGCCTGATTAACAACTTCTATTATCCCTTTACGCAGCCAATCAACAACACCACTAACACCATCCGGATTGATGCCAGTCCTTCTCCCCGGCAGAAGTTATTCGCATCTTACTCGTCACGCGACAATCTCCGCACCTGCTGCTCAACTCCAAATCTTCCTTACCCTGAAGCTTCTATTGGCTGGAGCCAGAACTTCACGACGCATTTTGCCCGAGCTGGTTGGGACTTCATTATTACGCCAACCATGTTGAACCACTTCAACTTCGGATATAACCGCTCGAACAGCGCCTGTTTTGCCTTTCCGGCCTTAGGGAACATCGATTACACGCAGAAGCTTGGAATTTCCAATGCGCCTCCTTCCAAAAACTTTACCAATATCAGCTTCAACAGCCGGGATCAGTACGTCGCCTTGGGCAGTTCGCTGAACAACGATTGGATCGACAACGGGTGGCGCTTCAATGACAGCGTAAGCATAGAGAAGGGGCGCAACAGCTTCAAGTTCGGTGCGGACTACCGCATTCAGCAGTTTTCACCGATTTCCTATCCAACTCCCACTCTGGGCTATGATCGCGCGCAGACGGCATCGGACCCTGCGAACTCGGAGCTCGACGGCAACAGCTTTGCAAGCCTTCTCCTCGGCCAAGTCTCAACCGGCAACTTCGGGGCGGGGCTGAATTTTTCATTGCCGCGATGGACGTCGTCCTACTATGCGTTATTTGCCCAGGACGACCTGAAGGTGAGCGACAGGTTGACCCTCAACCTTGGCGTCCGCTGGGACGTGGATATTCCCCGCACGGCAGCACACAACTACACCTCTAATTTCAGCCCAACCGCGAACGACCCCGAGTACAACATTCCCGGAGCCCTCGTCTTCGGTACAACCTATAAAGGTAATACGCGTTGGGCCGACACCTACTACAAAGACTTTCAACCTAGATTCGGATTCGCTTTTACTCCGTTTCTGAATGGAAAGACCGTGATTCGCGGCGGCGCCGGCATGATCTCTGGTCCGCTACTCTATGCCGACGACGGCGGCGGAATGAACGTTGGCTACAAGATTCAGCCTGCGTTTACGAGCAGCGATGGCTTTTCGCCATCTTTTCTGGTCGACAACGGCTTCCCATCCTACGGTCAACCGCCGGATCTCGACCCGGGCATCTTCAACGGTCAGCCCCTGAGCGACCAATGGATCCGGTCTTCGCAAGGCAAACCGGACATGCTCTTTGAGTGGGCCCTCCAGGTTCAGGAGCAGCTTGCACAGGATCTTATCCTCGAAGTCGGCTATACGGGCAATAAGGCCCAGAACCTTCGTTCGTCTCTGGAAAACCCCAACAACATTCCCCAGAGTGCGTTCAGCCTGGGCAATGAACTGAATTCCGCCGTGGCTGGGAACACCGTGGGAGTGGTTGCCCCCTTCGCGGGGTTCTACTCTTTGTGGGGCGCGGGCGCGCCCATCAACCGCGCTCTCCGTCCTTTCCCTCAGTATTCTCAAATCGACGCAGGCTGCTGCCTTCAGAACGACGGCATGTCGACATACAACGCGCTCCTCGTGTCTCTGAACCGGCGCTACAGGAACGGTTTGTCTCTGCAGGTTTCCTACACCTTTGAGAAGACTCTGACGAATGCCGAATCGGAGCAACCGGAGCCTACTACCATTCAGAATCCCGCCGATCTTCACGAAGAAAAGGCCATCTCAATACAAGACCTGCCGCATACTCTGGTTCTGGCGCCTCTCTATCAATTGCCTTTCGGAAAAGGAAAGAAGTACTTAAACAGTGGACCCGCCAGCTACCTTGCCGGCGGATGGGAGATCGGCACGATTCAGCGCTACGAGTCAGGGATACCGATCGCATTCTGTTGCGCAACCGCGATTCCCGGCTGGGATAATCTCATCCGCTACAACCGGGTTCTGGGGCAGTCCTTAAAGAGCCCGAGCTATCGTTCGGGCAAGATAAATCCCTTCGTCGCTGGACAGATCAGCTTCTTCAATGCTGCGGCCTTTAGTGATCCTAACAGCACTGCCAATCGAGGTGCCGGAGCCTATACATTTGGCAACACACCTCGGGTCACAGGAGAGGTGAGGATGCAGCACTACGACGATGAAGACATCAGCGTAATGAAGACCACTCCGGTCCGCGAAGGAGTGAATGTTGTGATCAAAGCGGAAGCGTTGAATATGTTCAACCGCCATATGTTCAATGTTCCGGACACGAATCCGACGGACTCCTCATTTGGGATTCCAAACTCAACCATTACGAGCCCAAGAAACATACAGTTCACGATCCGTGTAAGCTTCTGATCACTCTGGAGCAGTGCCAGGCAGTTAGGACCGCCAGGCACGGCTCTTCTCCCACCTCACAAAAACCGAATGGCTGGTGTTGCCTCGATTGGGCGGCACCGGTCCTGAATTCTCTATCCCACTTCGTTGCATCGCGCCGCGAAGTCACTTTCGGGGAGGCAGCCACATTTCTCTTGTTCTGGTTGATGCCGGGCGTGGGCTCAGCAACGAGGATGCGATATCCAAAATCAAGAAAAGGAGAGTAGCAAAATGCTCGTACGAGACAAATCACAATCGTTGTATCGGAGAATATCGTTCACAGCATCGGTTATTGCGCTTCTCGTCACCGGCTTGATCGATGTCCGCCCAGCACAGGCTAGTAATGGTCCATGCGACATCTACGCAGCGGCCAGCACAGCTTGTGTTGCCGCATTCAGCACCACCAGAGCACTCTATAGCTCCTATACCGGTTCTCTCTACCAGGTAACCCGTGAATCAGACAACACTACGACGAATATCGGAGTCCTCTCCGATGGCTATGCGAATGCTGCGACGCAAGACACATTCTGTGCCGGCACCGTCTGTACGATCACGGAAATTTACGATCAATCATCGAACCATAACAATCTAACCGTCGCCCCTCCCGGTGGCGAAACTAGCGGCCCGGGTCCAGGCGGATACGATCTCCCCGCGTTTGCAACCGCGTTGCCGATAACTGCCGGTGGCCACAAGGTATACGGCGTGTACTTCCAGTCTGGCATGGGTTATCGCAACGATGCGACCACGGGCATTGCGGTCAACGGCCAGCCAGAGGGAGTGTATATGGTGACATCGGGGACCCATCTCAATGGCGGATGCTGTTTCGACTTTGGCAATGCTGAGACGAGCAACGATGACGACGGCGCCGGACGTATGGATGCGATCAACATTATCTGTACTACCAATCCATGCACTCCCATCGCGGGACTCGATATGGAGAACGGTATTTATGGGCAATTGGCTGTAGCCGGCGGAACCCCGTTTGTGACCGCGATGGGCTCAAACGACGGTCAGCATTACTATGCCATCTACCAGGGCAACGCTCAATCGGGCAGCCTCACGACGACGGGCTCGACAGCCCTGCCAAGCGGGTACTCGCCGATGAGACAAGAGGGAGCTATCATTCTTGGGATAGGCGGAGATAACAGTCAATCGACGATAGGATCCTTCTTCGAAGGTGTGATGACGGCAGGCGCTCCCACCAGCACAACCATGAATTCTGTTCAGGCTAATATCGTTTCGGTCGGTTACGCCGGTATGCTCCCGTATCATGACGGATTTGGAAGCGGCTCCGCATCGGGATGGACTACATATGACGGTAGCTGGTCTGTATCATCTTCTGGTGCGTACGTAAACAGTACAGCCGATAATAACGGAGACAAGGCAGTGACCGGCTCGCCAACTTGGGATAACTATACATTGCAGGGAGATGTTGAGATTACCAGCTCAGGCGATGCTGGATTGAACTTCCGTGTGACCAATCCGGCGTCGGGACTCGATTCTCTGGATGGCTACTATGTAGGCGTGGACGCGGTTAGTGGCGACTTAGTTCTGGGTCGTGAAAGCTACGGTTGGACGGCGTTACAAACAACGGCAATGCCCGGCGGTGTATCCACCAATGCGTGGTATCACCTCACCGTACAAGCCGTGGGGTGTACTTTCACTGTTTCTGCTCAAGCGGTAGGATCAACAACCTCGACTGGATTCAGTTACACCGATTCCGGATGTACGTTCACAGCCGGCGCGATCGGAGTTCGCAGCCATCTTGCATCGGCAATGTGGCGCAACATCTGCGTATCAGTAGGAGGGACTTCCACCTTGCCCTACTACGCTCCGTTTGCAGCGGGTACGGGGCCATCCGGTTGGACGACATACGCAGGAACCTGGTCCTTATCCAGCGAGAATTACATCGATTCAGCAAGTGAAACATCGGGCGACAAATCAATTGGCGGGCCTACTTCTGGCAACTTCACTTTAACTGGCGATGTTGACGTTACATCCAGTAGTGGAAATGCGGGCTTCTTGGTCCGTGCGACCAATCCAGCCGTTGGCGCTGACTCTGTGGACGCTTATTATTTGGGAGTCGACACTGGAGGTTTTATCGAAATCGGAAAAGAGAGCTACGGTTGGACCCAGCTAGCAGCAGCTCCTCTTAATGCTTCGCCTGCCAATACCTGGATTCATCTCACGGCGCAGGTCGTTGGTTGCCAGATTCGGTTGACAGCCCAGCCTGTAGACTCTTCTACCCCGGCCAATGACGTTAGTGTGACCGATTGCAGCTTCTCCTCTGGACAGGTCGGAGTGCGAGCGTACGATACAACAGCCCAATGGAGGTTTGTCAGCGTAATTCCCAACTGAGAAGTTGGTGTCGCCGTGCCAGGCATCATGATCGCCTGGCACGGCGACCCTGCGGCCTTATGCCAACTCATGGCATGGAGTTATGCCTATGGGCCGCGTCTCTTCGCTGTTTCAAATCCATTTCCTTGTGCGAAAGAAGAAATCATTGAACATGAAGATCCTTGACAATTCGGCACCACGGCTCATCAAGTCTCTTACCTTGCTTTGTTTGTCAGTGTTGGCGGCTCCCCTCGCTTGGTCTCAGATGTCTGAGTCCTCACCGGGACTCCAGGACAAGCCTATCGCGATTCGAGTTAGCAGGCCCGACACACCGCAGGAGATAGCGCCTACGCTTTTTGGAAGTTTTCTGGAGCCTATCGGTCATTCGATTTACGGTGGGCTCTGGGCCAACGTTGTGGAGAATCCTTCCTTTGAAGAGGGACTCTGGTCCGCGGAAAACCTCGAGACGCTATGGAATTCCCGTCCTGAACTTCGTGCCGCATCATCGCTCGGTCTACCGGCGCCATGGGAGCCGCTCCATGAATCCCAGGGCAACCGCTATTCTCCTGTGCGGGGAGACGCGGCGAATTCAACTCAATCCATCCTCCTGATGTCGCTGCCTGGCAAGGAGGTGGGTATTCTGGAACAGGTCTATCTCCCGGTTCATCGCGAGCTCAAATTTAGCGGCAGCATTTGGCTCAAGCATATCGATGGGAACAACGCGGTAAAGCTCTCCCTGCGTCGTCATGCACACCCGGCGGAAGTGCTGGCGTCGAGTATCGTCGTGGCGCCATCGGAAACCTGGGCCAAATACACATTTCACCTTGAGTTGAATCCCGGCCAGGTAGCTCCTCTTGAACCCGTCGACCTGGTGATCTCTCTCGATGGCGATGCACGCGTACTGGTCGACAACATCGGCTTGAACCCTGACGACGCTGTGGATGGCATGGACCCTGATGTCCTGACGCTGGCAAGGGAACTCCATTCTCCGGCAGTTCGCTTTGGAGGTAACTTCACCTCTGCGTATAACTGGCATGACGGCGTGGGGCCGCTAGACATACGCGTTAGTAAATTGAACCTGGCATGGGGTATACCCGAATACAACACCTTCGGCACGCTCGAGTTTCTTCGCTTTTGCGAACTCATTCATGCACGACCCCAGATTGCACTCAACCTGGGTACCGGAACTCCGCGCGAAGCGGCTGAGTGGGTCAGCTTCGTCAACGCGCACTGGGAGGATCATCGCGGAGGGCTCACCTGGGAGCTGGGGAATGAACTCTGGGGAGACTACCAGGTGGGATATCCTGCGCCGACGCTTGCCGCGGCCGCGACCCAGGCAAATAGCGAAGCTGTCCGAAAGGTCGACCCGAGTGCCCGGCTAATCGCGACCGGAGGCGACGCAGGCGTGTTTCAGGACTGGAACGCGCAACAACTTGCCACTCCCCCTGACACCTTCAATTACCTTTCCAGTCACTTCATCATGAGCGAGGACGTACTTCTTCCCGAGGCTACAAACGAATTTCGCACGATGGCATTGCTCGCCCTCCCATGGGGTCTTTCGCAACGAATACGCGACATGAAGCAGCAAGCCATCGATGCTCACCGGCCCAAGGTGCAGTTTGCCTTTACAGAGTGGCTGATGGGCGCCAACAACTTGCACGCTGCGCCCAATTACAGCAATTTGGGAGGCGCACTCTTTGCCGGCGGATTCCTGAATGCGATGATGCGTAACTCCGATGTTGTGTCGATTGCCAATATGACAGGGATTCTCGAGTTTGGCGGCATCTGGAAGAAGCGGGAACAGGTCTATGCCTCTTCCGCTTACTGGGTGCTGCGGAGTTACGCAAAAGCGATGCCGCGCACCTTGCTCAAGGTCGAGTCTACTTCACCCACTTTCAACATCTCGAAGGGCGTCACTCAGTTACCGGAGATCAAGGGCGCACCGTATCTCGATGTCGTCGCAGCGCTGTCGGAGGATGGAAGCAAGATTGTGCTCCTGTGCGTCAATCGCAATCTCACGCGTCCCGAATCCGCTGTTATCGATGTAAGTTTCATTGCGGTGGAAGGTGGGCCTGCTCAGGTGACGACCATTGCCGGCGATGGGATACTTGAGGCGAACGACGAATACAATCCGAGCCGCGTGGTCGCCGTGACACACACAGAGAGATTCACTGCCAAACATCCCTACACGTTTCCGAACGCCAGTGTAACGGTGATAGAGATACCCTTCAAGAAATGACAGGATTCCTCGAGGTTGAAGTATGCAAGTGGCGAAAGAGAGAAGAAGGAAATGAATATTTCAGGTTTTGCCTTCGGTGACACGATTAACAACAGACCGGAACTGCGTCCCGGGAGGGTCGGTTTTTACGGACCCTCAACATAGCATTCCAAACAGTTTCGAACGAAATTTCACATCCTTCCGGCTCCTCCACCATCAGGTTGCGAGAACCGGCTGGGTTAAGAAACGTGGTCCAAAACTTGGTCCAGTTGTGCCCCGAAGAGGCTCCAATTTATCCTCTCGGCTCCCTTCTACTCCGTTGAAAACAAAAGTACTCCAGGTCTTCCTTTTGGGCCCTTAACCGACAGGTTGTAGGTTCGATTCCTACCGCGTAAATCAATTATAATCAACAATTTACAATGCTTCTAAGCCTCCTGATCACCCTCCAAAATACAAGACTGTAGGGACTTTTGTAGGGACTCTCCTTCAAAATGCTGGACAATCATTGGCGATTCTAAGCACTCCTGCTCCGTTTTTCTTACTCCAGCCGAGAGCGTCATTGTGTGACTGCTCGTTGGCCGCGGGACTCCGTTCTCCAACCCCGTGGCAACTCTTGCGGGGCGCCCCACTTCCTGCTCTTTCTGATGAGCAGGGGCTCCCTCTGCGGGCTTCTTGACGATCGATTCGAGGGCCGCGCGCGCTCTGTTTCGGAAACTAGGCAATTGTGTCGGGAGAGGTAGGGCCGAAGTTAAGGTCCTGCTGTACAGCAACAGATCGAAACAGTACCACAATGGTGGTCAGCGTAACAAAGATTTTTTCTCGATTCGCGAGTTACGTTAATTTAGGCCGAATTTACATTGATTGCCGAGAGTCTAGCCGCTAACTCATGAGCGCCCTTCAGATCCAACTCAGCACTTACAAATGAACGCAGCCGCAGTCCTTCCGGCAAGGCCCAATCCCATTTTTCGCGGATCGCATGATCTGGCTCGATCTTGAGATCATCGATAGACGGCGGAGATCCTTCTCCGATTGCTCTAAGCACGGCAATCAAGCGCTGGTTATCCGTGGATGATACTCGAATGGCGACTCCTTCATTTGTTGCCTGAAGACCACGTGCCGTCAGTAAGAGAGACAGCGCGTCGTGTGTCAGGTCGCCTCTCCAGCCAAGCAATAGGGTGCTAGCTCCGTCTGAAAAATACGGCTTTTGCGCCAAACTGGAAGCCTTGTACCAATCACGGGCTTCTTCAAGGAGTGAACCCGCTTTGGTGTCAAGGAATGGTATCGTGCTGGTCTCCGAAAGTACGCGCTTCATCTCTTCGCGTATATGTCCGTGGACAGCCCCGGCAATCCCGTCGAATGCCGGTGGTTTCCCGCCGCGGTCATTCACCACATAGATCACCTTGGAGTCAGGGTCGATACTTTGAACTTTCCAGCGGCGTCCCGCGAAGATGATGCGCTGTGCCGGCACAAGCGGCCTCAGGATTGGCAGAGACCCGAGATTATGGCCTTCGGCAACAACGCGGAATTCCTCGCCAGAGTTAAACGCGCTGTAGAACTCATATTGATTAATGAGTTTTTCGCCCAGCACACCCAGCAGCAGTACACCGGAACTTTCCTGAGAGATGAGGTCACGTGCTCCCAGTTCTCGAAGAAGGTCAGAAAAGTCAGCCGCTTGAATCTGGCCGAAAACGCTGCTGCGCACGAGAGTTTGCCATAGATCAACAGCCGTAGCGCCGCCCTTCTCCGCAATCACAGAAAGAAGTTGCTGAACAAGAGTAGAGGCGTGCAATGCTTCCGTCCGCGGCGGTTCAAGCCATTGTGCCAGGAGCAAACGGACTATCGAGATTGTCTGGACCAGTCCTTCGCGAATCCGGTCAGAGAATGTTGATTTGGGAGAGAGCTTTCTCTCTATAGCAAAACAACGCAAAATCGCAGGTTCATTGGCCCGCCGACCGGAACGCCCAAGCCGCTGGCGCAAGCTGGCAACAGAAGGTGGGGAACCTATCTGTGCGACGCTGCGGATATTTCCAATATCGATACCGAGTTCGAGAGTGGTAGTACATACGGCCGTAGCAGCAGCTTGACCACTCTTCAGCGCTGCCTCGGACTCCTCCCGCAATTCGCGTGAAAGGCTTCCATGATGGGGCCAAAATTCGTTTGGAACACCCTCCCTCTCGCAGCGGCGCCGGAGTTGGTCTGCGTAGAATTCAACCGAAGAACGGCTGTTTGGGAAGATCAGGTTGTTGGTTCCGTGCAGGTGTTGATAGAGATAGTCGGCAATGGCAAATTTGGAGGCTCCTTCAGAAGTTGTCTCTTCAATCTCATCTTCCGCGATGTCATCCCGGATATTGGAATCTTCAATCTGCCGCTTGTCCGGGACGGACCATTCATCAACGTATCCTTTGACAAGCAGCTTCAGTTCATAGCCTTCGCTTGCTGCATCAATGGTCTTAACCACTTTTCCTTTGTCAATACGGAGAAATTCGGCCGCCAGGGACTTATCACCCAACGTGGCGGATAGACCTGCACGCGGAATGCGTTTTTGGCCAGCCAATTCGAGGCGATGAAGAAGAGACTGTACCTGCTTGCCACGTTCTGAGCCAATAAAGGAGTGCAATTCATCAATCACAACACATTGAACAGCGCTGGCGAACGCAGGCATCAAGGTTCCACGATTGACGAAAAGTGCTTCCAGAGACTCGGGGGTAATAATCATTACGCCCTTCATCTCTTTCAGAAATCGCTGCTTTTTTGAGGCAGAAATATCGCCGTGCCAGCCGAGTACGGGAACGTCCAACGGGTCACAGATAGATGTAAGCCGCTGTGTCTGGTCGTTGATAAGTGCTTTGAGTGGGCTGATTGACAGGATGAAGCCAGATCGAGACTCATTTTGCAGCAACCTTGTCAGAAGCGGAAAGAAGGCGGCTTCCGTCTTCCCAGCCGAGGTGGCTGCAGCAAGAATCACATCGCTGGTCCCGTCCAACAAGAGAGGAATTGCCTGTTCTTGAACGGAGCGTAGACTTTTCCACCCTTGCGACCAGATCCATTGCCGAATCCGTTCGTCAAGCAGGCCAAAAGAAGCTGTTTCAGAGTTTGAAGGTGGTAAACTCATCGTCGCTCTCAACTGCCAGATCGGCTTCACCACCTTTATCCTGCTTTACCGCCAATCCATCAATAAGGCCCGTCCACTTCACCTGGGGGTTCTGCTCCAGAATCGTCAGCAAATCAATGAATGACGTAATCGTGGTGCGGGGGGTGCGGAAATAGTTGTCTCCAAGGCGTTGGCTGCAGTGGTGCATGAAGGCAGGGATTGCCTCGTCGGGCATAAGATACCGCTCTGGGTCTCCCGATGCGAATACAAAGCGCAGCTTTTCAAGAAGAATCTGGAAATCTTCCGGGGTGAGCGCGGCAAGCCTGATAACAGGTCCAGTAAAATCTGCAAGCCCGTCTTTCGCAAAAGAATTTTGTACCAGGCGGGATTGCAGCGCCTGGTAGCTATAAAGTCCCCTTCGTGTATCGAGTAGAAATTCAGGAGTGCCGCCGAGCAAGAAACCGAGCCCTTCTGCTGATCCCTGCAGCGAGTCATTCAGGATACGGAGAATTTGCTCATAGTTTGAGGTCCGCGCCTGGGTGTTGGCGAGTTTGTAGAGATTGACCATCTCATCGAGGCAAATGAGAAGACCACTATATCCGGCCAGGCGGACAAAACGGGCGAGCAGCTTCAACTGATCGTAGACAGATGCGTCATCGACAATGGTACGAACTCCAAGTGCGGCCCGTGCCTCTGTTCGCGTAGTAAATTCCCCGCGCAGCCAGCGAATCGCATCGGCCTTCAACTGATCATTGCCTTCTTCAAATCCTCGCCAATATGCCAATACCACATCTGCGAAATCGTATCCGTTGACCATTTCAGCCAGATGTTCAATCTTCTGCCGAACAACGCGCTCAGTCGGCGTGCCCGACTGCTCACCCTCCGTCTTTGCCTGTGCGATGAACTTTTCAAGAATTGCCGGTATCGCACCACCTTCGGGCTTGGTCCGCGTGGCCGCGCTGCGGGTCAATTCTGCATACAATGACCTGGCTTGCCCGCTGGAAGCATGGAGTCGCCGGTCTGGATTGAGGTCGGCGTGCATTGTGACAAGCTTCTTCTCAAGGGCAATGGAGCGAACAAGATTCAGGAAGAATGTCTTGCCCGCGCCATATTCCCCGATCACCAGGCGAAATGTGGAACCGCCATCGGCGATCCGATCAATATCTGAGATCAGCGTGCGCAGTTCCTGTACACGGCCTACCTGAATGAGATGTTGGCCGATGCGGGGCACGACGCCGGCACGGAGGGATTGCAGCACTGCATCCCGCTCTCTTGGGCGAATTGGAGGCATTATTCGACACTCTCCAGAAGTTGCTGCTGAACATGGATTGGATCATCGCCATCGGTAAGTGCTTCGCCAATCAGATCAAATGCAGCATCGTTAATTTGCTCCAAAGCTCCATCCAGCATAATTTGTAGCTTGGCCGCGATAGACTCCAATTCTGTGCGGGACCAAGCGGCCCTTTGAAGTAGTTCTGACAAGAACACTTGATGGATCTGGTCAAGACCCGGTAAAAGCGATTCGCTCGATGCCACCTCATTTGCAGAAGAAACATTTGCCTCTGTCGGCTTCTCTTCTTGGGCAGCTTCCTCATCCGCGAATACGCTGGCGAGGAGTTCACTAACTTGTTCTGTCTCCCTACGGAGATACTCGAGGCGCTTGGTATTTACAGCAAAGGCCGCCTCGGAGAGCCCCTGGCCGTTCTCCACCGGCGCTGGATCTGGCGTCGGGCGGGAATGGGTTCCGTGTAGGTGGCTGTAGAGCAACTGATTGCCAATTCCCAGGGCTTTATAGACCTCTTCCAGGAACTTTACCTCTTTGGCGTCAATTACGCCGTCAGCAGCCGCAAGGGACGAAAGTAATTGAGCTATCCGCAATCGGCTTTCGCTGGACAGCGCCGCAAATCGAATCTTCAAGCTGGTCAGTGAAACAGTCTGATGAATCTGAAGACGATATTTCGCACGAAGTCGAGTACGCAGGTTGGCATCGAGATGCTGCCAAGAGGCAATCATTGCATCCACCGCATCCGTTTCGTCCTGGCTGGCGTGACCGTCTGCGAGGGCTACACAGGCCGCAAGAGATACCGTTATCGATGCGTTCTTATAATCATTGCCCGATCGGTCAGCGTCCGTATCAGAGATAAGAGAAAAGAGCACAATCCTTTCTCCGGGCTTGGGGCGACGCGCATCAGCAAGAACATCAGGTTCGATACCAATGGATGCGCGCTTTAGATTATTCGCGATTTCCATGATCTTCGCCGAGGCGGTGTCTTCGGTGAAGCCCAACTGTCGCAGAAACACGTCATACAGAACAGGCTCAATTGAATCAGCGTAGCTGGTTCTTAATTCCTGCAGTCGTTTTTTTTGCATCTTCAGGCCAGAATGCAACTGGTAGATTAAGATACGCTTCAAGCGTGCCTGCTTTTTGCGGGGTTCGGCCCAGAAATCGGCTGTAGGAATCAATCGCGGCCGTACTCTGATCGACAATCTCTTTCAGAGTTTGTACGGGCGTGCTTAACGCAGCGATATCGGGTATGCCTTTGGTATCAAGTTTGATTTCTTTGCTTCCTGGGGAATACCGGGTCCACCATGGCGTGTATGTCACTTTCAGCGGCGTTTTATTGGGTGGAATGATAAGCCCATCGCCAAATCGTTTCATATAAGTTGCCGCGAATGCTGCCCCAAATTCCTGTGGGCATCTAGTAGCTGGGGTACGGAAATAGATGGTGGGCTCGACCTCAACCCATCGCATTGCCCATTCAACAGGGATGGGCTTGCGGTCCCGCATAAAACAGCCAAGGCCGTAGCGCATGATTAGTGGAAATTCGTAGGTGCGCATCCATATATCAGGAAGCTCAGGAGTCGCACCGTTCAGGGAATAGAACGAGATGAAGTCCGCAAGCCGAATGCAGGCCTCCCTGACACTTCCCCCTGCACTAGAGAATAGCTTTGCAATGCGTAGCATCTCGTCGCGCAGCTCAGCAATCTCTTCCGCGGGGGGATCTAAAATCTTGTTTTGAATCAGGCCAAGAACCCTGTTTTCCAGGCCATAGAAATAGAGCAATCCAAGATCATTTTCGATTTGTGTTATCGCCCCTTGCGAAAGCCACCGGAGGTAACGGCATCGTACGTCAGCCGAAAGCGCTTGGTAGTCTCCGAGGTGGAACCATTCATCGGCGGATGACGGATTGTCACGCTGCACCAGGAGTTGCGGGTCAATCACAAACGGGTTGTCAGTTGCGCTTCCTTTGCCTACATAAATGAAGCCAGTGCGCAACTCAAATCCCTGAACGGTGGTTGATTCGCCCTTTCCATACCAACGGTAGTTCTTCTCAGGCTCTTTTTTAGGAGGAGAAGGGATCGAGAAATCAGCTGTCTTGACCGTCGAGCCCATTCCGACGGTGATCATAAGCAAATTTTCTGGTGCAGTTTGTGTACGCGGCACCGGCACTGGAGGGGGTCCGGTAGTGATACGACCGAATTCCACGTGAACTTGCTCTTTAGATGATGACGTCGTCGATTCTTGCTTTGTACTGCCAAGTTGGCGCGTCAGCAACGATTCGTAAAACGTCCGATTGGCATTGAAGTCTTGAATTAAAAGATCATTCCCGATTCGATTGGCGCGCAGCTTTTGTATCTCGATAAGCGCAGCGGTAGCCTGATTGTGGACTGCACGAAAATTCGCTCCATCGACTTCTTCACACACACCGCTGGCCAATTCAATTCGGGTCCGAACAGAATCACTGCTGCCAAAGGTCCAAAGCCAAGACATGAATTTGGTATGTTCAAGTACTTCATCGCGCGAATCCAGATGAGGCGAAATTGTCCTCTCAAAATGCTCTTGTGGAGATACAAAATTCTGCTCCAGCCACCGCTGAAGATAGATTGCCTGTATCAACTCTCGCTCGACATCGATGTCAAAGGGCGGCGTGGGATGTGGAATAGGAAGAGATCGGGCAGTATTCGTCAGTTGTCGGGCAATCGCCGCGATCATCGATGCGGATTTGGGGCCAACACCATGTACCTGGGAAATCCGAAACTCATCCCATCCCTGAAGATCAGACAGCGTGCGTATACCAGCGTCTTTGAGCGCTTGGAGACGCATACCCTCACCATGCTTTTTTAATTCATCGAGGGGAATAACCCGCAATCGGGCTGCCTGCACTCCTTGTACATATTTGTTGGCTGCTCCGCCAATCGCGTCCTGAGTCCTCGACGGTTGTTCAAGGAGCTCTTGCTTGAGTTGCTCAAGCGGCCGCAACACAGAGGTCACCCGCTTCCTTGCCCGTGAGGCGGGTGAAAGGCGATAGGTAACAAAAACTCCGGCTAAAAGGAGTAGAAACAGAAAAAGCCAGATCATGTGGACGAATCCTGATATTGACAATATCAGCAAGAAATTGAGTGGCGTGCAAGTCCTTCCTGGCGCAACCGTCTGATGGCAATAAAGTTCTCAAAACGCGCGAATCGATGAACTGCTGAAATATAGACACCTGCGGCAAAATGCTTGAGGCATTGATTAAACTGCTGTACTGCGATCCGCCTTTCCAGACGAATGCCTCGACCTTCTAGTTCGTGCGTGGCCTGCGGTTCTTCGAGATCAAGATGATCGGCTCCGTGCAGGTCGGCAAGGGAACAGCAGAAAGTCAGAGCCAGCCCGTTGACATCGATAGTGCCCGCGAACTCCTGCAAAGCTGTCGAAGGAGCGGCTTTGCAGGGTTAGCGGAGATTCGATGGAGGGCGTTGGCATTCTGAATGGCGACACCGTGGTCATCCATCTGACCAAGAGGGCTGTGGTCGGAAACTACGTTGTCGTTTGGGATGGGGCCGATTCTATCGTCAAAGAATTGGCCGAAGACGAAAACAGTGCCTACTTGAATTCACACAACGCTGACAAAAAGAAGTTCCCCGACATCCGCTTGACGGATGATTTCCGGCCCCAGGAGTGTAACTGGCTTGTACCGTAGTTATAACCTGCGGTTCCTCCGCTGATTTGGTGTGTCACGATGAGGGTCCACCCAAACGGCTAGAAGAACCGATGTGTTCGTCTGTCAGCTTTCTGACGATAAGATTTGCGCTAAATATTTTCGTAGGATTTTTAACTAGAACGCCTGAATGAGTCATTCTGACTTATGGCAAATTGTTGCCGCAAAAAATACTTGACAGATTTGTCGTAGTTCGACGAGACTCTTCCCGTTCCTGCTTTACAACTTCAGACTACGCCGTGCGCGGCGGCAGTAGTCGTAGCTCATGAATGGGCCCCTCGATCCGCGCGGCAGCGACTCCGACGTTGTCTCGAATGCAGTAGTGTGTTGTGTTCGTTTCCCAGATCATGGCGATGGAACGGGAATGTCAGTTGATCATTCGAGGCCGCAAATCGTGAAGAATTCCGCGTAATTGAAGCCATAAGGGCAACACTATGGCGTACTCCGCCTGTAATGGGGAGTGTATGCCAAGTGGAGAGTTTGCTCAAAGCACACTTAATAGCGTCAAGCGAGCGATGTTGCAGAGGAGAACGTATGAGAAAGTGTTTGTCGCTGATTACCCTAGCATGTCTAGCTATGACCGCCACGCGTACGCGAGCACAGCAAGGCACAACACCGCAACAGGTATTTCAATCAGCAATAGCCTCCTTAAATTCCGGAAATGTAGGCGCGCTTCAATTGTCCGGAACTATCGAGGCGCCTGCTGGAGAGGACAGCGACACTGGAACCTTTTCCGGCCAGTGCAGCATCTCGGGAACGAGTCAGCTTCAGATGCAGCTCTCGTCGGGAACGCGTACCGAGAATAGTCTGATCGCGGCGGGCGTGGCCTCCGGAAGCTGGGTAGATGAGCAAGGTACGGCACACGCTATGGCTCCCCAGAATGTGCAGACACCTGCGGCCTGGTTTTGCCCGCAAGTTGTTCTGTCGTCCATTCTCAAATCACCAGGCTCGATGACTATTCAGTTTGTCGGGAGCGAAACCAAGAATGGCATTGCAGCCCTTCATTATCTGGTTGCCCCTCCAAGTCTGAGCAGCGCGTCCGACGGGTCTTCCTCCATTTCAGCGATAGCGCAGACGGATATTTATCTCAATGCAACGACATTGCAGCCTGTAGCGTTCGATTTCAATGCCCATCCGGATAACAACGCGTTGGTGAATATTCCCATAGAAATCCAGTTCTCCAATTATGTGAATTTAGGCGGAGTGCTCGTCCCGGGAACGGTATCAAAGTACATGAACGGTGCCCTTGTGGTCACCCTCCAAGCTACCAGCGCTACTCCTAGCGCTTCTTCGGTTACTACCAACTGAGACATATTTGAAGATCTGGAGACCTGTCATGAAGAACGCCCGCCTGTGTTCGCTGATCCTGGTTCTATTCAGCTTTGCTTCTCATCTTGTGACTTCGCAGACTGTGGCGACCGGTACATATCAGTTCGGGTCTTTCGCAGGCGGACCGGATGCAGTTAATCTGGGAAATCTCAATGTCAATTGGCAATTTCCGATCATGAACAAGGCAGGACGGGGGCAGAATTTTGTCTTCAACCTTGCTTACGACAGCTCCATCTGGTATCCCGCTACTGTAAGTGGCTCTCAGGTATGGACGCCCATTTCACAATGGGGCTGGTCAGGATTACAACAAAGTGTCGGATCGACCTATTATACGTACACGACGACTCTTCAGAGCACATCACAATGTCGCATATGAAGGCCCGGATGGTGTGGTTGGTGGTGAGCGCCTGACTCTTGAGGCGGGAGAGTATGCGGTCGTTCGTGTCATCGATACAGCCTTGCTCCGCGATACCTGGACCTGGTTGTTGGGCCATTGGCTGGCGAACTCCGGACGTCGAGAGAAGAACGCACCAGAGTTTGAGCGATTTTCCAGCATATCGGAAACCGGTGCACCCATTGGACCGGTTGAAATCTGGATTCCCCTCGAACCGTTCTTAAGTGATTGAGTCCGCCGCTGCGGGCTTCGATCGTCGTTGAGTCGAGCGGTCGAATTCTGACTCCTGCCTTAAACTACTCTGCTGCCGCTTGCATTTAGCATTTCACTTCCGACAAAGCCGACTAAGGAGATATTCCGCTGCTTGATTCCCTTTGTGAGCAGGAGGATCGTGAGATAGCGTTTCGGCCAAAGAGGTCCTCAGAGTCGAGAATTGTCCACTCTTTCGGGGGGTGTGAAGCTCGCATCGTCTTGTTATAGTGAAGGCTCGCGAGGCATAAATGGCTTCATGCGAGCCGATCACGATACTTCCTCATATGCCGCTCTGATTGTCCGCACGGCCTTAGGCCTGAGATTGAATCGCACTGGGCGAAGTCTTTGCTCAAGCGGATTGACTCAACGGCACGGAGACAACGATGGAACATCAGAAAAGCGATAGTCAAGGAATGCGCGGCCGTCGGATGTCGGGAGCCGATTGGAAGACATTCTTGCATCCGCATTCTTTGGCTCAAATAATTTGGAGGCGTGCAGGCCGTTGGGTAGCGCTTCGCCCCGCTGGAAGAGGTTCAGGTCTCCCGCTCTTTGGCATGGAATTTATCGTAATCGCGGTCTCCTTGCTTTGGACAGCGACGAACTTGTATGCCGAGAGGTGGCATGCTTCAACCTTGGGATTGCCGGCACGAGGACAAGCACAGCCGCTTGAAGACATGGGCCACATGAGCTGGACACGGCGGGACGGGGCTCCGAGCGATATCTCGGCACTGACGCAAACCCAAGACGGATATCTGTGGATCGGGTCAAGCGCCGGGCTCTTTCGCTTCGATGGTCTGCAATTCCAGTCCTACCCCTTCACTTCCGCGGATCCACGGCTGCCTGCCTCCGCCGTAGCGGCGCTCGCCACGGACCGCGTCGGCGGGTTGTGGATCGGCTACCGAATGGGCGGGATCAGCTATCTCCGCGACGGCAAGAAGGTGGACTACGACGAACACAACGGCCTGGTAAGCGAATCGACGGAACAGTTGCTCTGTCGCGAAGACGGCTCAGTTTGGGCAACCGCGGACGGACGGCTGATGCGCTTTACCGGAACCGGCTGGGAGAACTACTCGATCAAACATGGTCTGGTGTCTGAAGGGCTCTATTCTCTGTTCTTCGATCGCGCTGGAAACCTCTGGACTGCCGACAAGGGGCATGTCTACGAACTGAAGAAAGGGGAAGACAAGTTTGTTCCAGTAGCTGTTTCGGCAAAGGTAGTGAATCAGTTTGGACAGTTGCCGAACGGAGACATCTGGATAAGTGACGCCTGGAACAAGATCCGGCCTCTGCTCGACGACGAGCACGTGAACACGGTTCGCATCCCCGGCGTGCCGGTCATGATCGTGGACAAGGCCGGAAGCATCTGGCTGGCGAACGATTTCGGCGGGATTACGCGCATCAAGGAGCCGGGGGCCGCCTCGAGTGAGACAGAACACTACGCGCAGGCGAATGGACTGACAGACGGGCAAACGCGAACGATCCTGCAAGATCGTCAAGGCGCCATCTGGGTTGGCACTGCAAGGGGCCTGGATCGATTCCGTCCTTCGCCCGTGGTGCCGTTTCACGGGGTTCCACTCGAATACTATCCAGCGTTGGCGGCAGGCGCCAGCGGCGGCATCTGGCTCCACGATATGGATAAGCCATTGATGCGTCTGCGCGACGGAAAATTGTCGTTTGTGAGCGAAGGCCACGGGAGCAGCTCTCTCTTTGAGGACAGCGACGGATCTGTCTGGATGCTGGACCAGATTACGCGCAGCTTCTACCGCTATTCGGAATCGGGAGGTGCACCGCTGCGGATACCCGCCCCGGTTGAAGGGATGGCTGGCGAGACGTGGTGCCTGGGAACGGACCGGCAAGGCGCCTTGCTTGCCTGTTTTGAAGGCCATGGTTTGTGGCGTTACTCGGGCAAGTGGGAACATGTAGACGCGCCCGGTATGCCGCGCGAAGCACCGCTTTCGCTGATGAAAGGATCCAGGGGCCGGATTTGGCTGGGATACGCGCGAAATGAAATTGTGCTTGATGATCCAGGCGGGTACCGCACATTCGGACGCGAACAGGGCCTGGAGGTGAATAGCGTTTTCACTTTCTACGAGACCAGTAACTTGGTCTTCGCGGGTGGCTCCGACGGTTTGGCCTACTTCGATGGCATGCGCTTTCACACATTGCAGCTTCGCACTCCCGGCTTGCTGCGGGGCATTTCAGGCATCGTAAAAGACCGGTTTGGCGACCTCTGGCTGAATGCCGGGTCTGGCGTCGTCCGTCTGCCTGAGGTGGAGTGGAGCAAGGCCGTTCAGCAGCCGAAGTATGCGATGGATTATCAGCTGCTGAATGAGCAGGACGGTCTGATCGGTGCGCCGACTCAGAGTAAACCCACCCCGTCGGCAATTGTCGACAAGAGCGGTCTTCTCTGGTTTGCAACTTCCGGCCGTCTGGTCTCAATCGATCCTGCGATGGCAAGCCGGGGGTTCTCGAAGCCGAGCGTACAACTGCAGTCCGTGGCCGTGAACGGCGTCCTCCGCCATGCCACGGAAGGTGAACCGATCTCTCTCGGTTCGATCCCGCTGAAGACCCTGGAGTTCGACTACATCGGTGTCGATCTTAATTCTCCTGATCGGGTAGCCTATCAATATATGCTTGAGGGCCAGGACCATGAGTGGCAGGACGTTGGTAGTCGTAGACAGGCCTTTTATACGAATCTCCCGCCGGGTACGTATCATTTTCGGGTAAGGGCGGCGAGCGGCACGGGGCCATGGGCAGAGTTGCCGGCGGCGATGAAGCTCACAGTCAATGCTCCGTTTTATCGGACAATCTGGTTCTACCTGCTAATTATGCTGCCGGTTTTTGGCCTCATTTGGCTGATCTATCGAATGCGCGTGCAACACATCACGGCCAAAATGCGAGCGCGTCTTGAAGCACGAGCTCAGGAACGCATCCGCATTGCGAGAGATTTACACGATACGCTGCTTCAAGGAATCCAAGGGTTGATACTCCGCTTTCACTACGCCACAGAGCGGTTGACGGCTGAGGAACCGGCACGGGCGATGCTTCGCGATGCCTTGGTTCGCGCTGACCGGGTGATCAGCGAGGGCCGCGAGAAAGTCAGAGAGTTACGCGCGGAGGCTGCTCTGCCTGGCGATCTTGAAAAGAATCTCCGCAGGGCCGCGGAAGCGCTTCAAGTCGACGGTGGCGCCCCGGTCAAGTTAACTGTGAAAGGCCAACCGAGAACGCTGCGGCCAGCGGTTCAGCACGAGCTTTACTCGATTGGAAGGGAGGCTCTCACGAATTCGATACGGCACGCGCAGGCCACCGAGATTGTTTTGGAACTGAACTACGATGTGAATCAATTGCGTGTTTGCTGCCGCGATAATGGTTGCGGTGTTGGAACCGAAGTGGGGCGTTCAGGATTCAGGCGTGGACACTGGGGAATTCCGGGTATGCGTGAGCGGGCTCGAGATCTGGGAGCCGAATTCGAATTCGCGAGCTCGGCTGAAATTGGCACTCGAATCGACGTCTGCCTTGAAGCGCGACGAGCTTATGCTCGAAGAGAGAGCGGTTTCCCGTGGAAAAACCAATCATCGCGATGGCTGACGGCCATGCGAGAGTTCCTGCCGGGTCGGTACGCATTTGCTGATGAAGATCTTGCAGATATTTCCCTCAAGGACGACTCTCTAGAGGGTCCGGACTTGCCGGGAATTGGCGATCTCGAGTAGTAACGTTCGAAGGTATTGATTCAATAGTCGATCAGATTGGATGAGGGAAGGCGTGCGATTGGCTCATCTGCGCCGATTCGTTGCAGAACGACGCGGCATTCGCTTAACATCCACCACGAGGACCGCATGAATAATTCAACCCAGGTCACCCGAAGCCGGTTTGAGATTGAGCAGGATGGACAGGTCAGCTACCTGAAATTCGAAACAGGTGGCCTTGGCTGGATGACGATCTGGCATACGGAAGTTCCTCAGGAGCAGCGGGGCAAGGGCCTCGATTCTGAGCTGGTCACAAGGGCATTCCAATATGCCAATGATCTTTCTTTGCAGGTTGAGGCAATCTGCCTACTTGCCAAACACCTACTCGACAAACATCCGGAATTGGAAGCCAAGTTCAGGAAGAAGTAGTCACGCTGAAGCTCACCTCTATAGGTGCGAGCTTCAAGACGAGACAGCAACAAGCCTGAAGTCTCCTTCTAAAGAATTGCGCGGACCACCCCGCCATCCACTCGCAATGCTGCGCCATTCGTTGCCGAAGAAAGTTCCCCTGCCAAGTAGGTGACCATGGCCGCAACTTCCTCTACGCAGGCGAAGCGTTTTAGCAAGGAAGACGGTCGCGCGTGTTCGAAGAACTCTTTCGCGACTTGCTCCTTCGATTTGTTCTGCTGCTTCGCCAATGCTTCAACAAAGCCGCCCACGCCTTCCGACTCGGTAGGGCCGGCCAAAATGCTGTTTACTGTGATGCCAGTTCCGGCTACAGATTCCGCGATTCCGCGCGCTACGGCAACCTGGGCTGTCTTGGTCATACCGTAGTGGACCATTTCGGCCGGAATTTGTACGGCTGACTCGCTCGAGATAAAAAGAATGCGGCCCCAATTCTTCTTCAGCATGCCTGCAAGGTAGTGCCGAGAAAGCCGTACTCCACTCATCACGTTTACTTCAAACAATCTGTACCAATCCGTGTCGGGAATCTCTGCAAATGGTTTCGGCTCGAAGATGCCAACGTTGTTCACCAACACATCCACCAGGGGCAATGTCGAAATTACCCTTTCAGCGCCATCTGCACTCGAGAAATCCGCGACAATGCCTTCCACTTCTGCGGACCGGTTATTCGAGCGAAGCGAGAGAATGGCAGCATCGACGCGGTGCTGGGTGCGGCCATTCACGTAGACACGTGCGCCCTCGTCAGCAAGTGATTTTGCGATCGCAAAACCGATGCCAGCAGTCGATCCGGTTACGAGTGCGGTCTTGCCCTTCAATTTGAGATCCACAACTATCCTCCAGAAAGTACCTACGGATATTTGATGCCCTGGAAACATTACTTGATTTTCTTCTGACGAGCCGCGGACTGACAAACTTGAATATAGTTCTGCATTTGCTGCAGTCGTGCTGCCCCCGGAGCTGATGCTTCCGTCAATTGTTCCAGGTTCGCAAAAAGTTCCGGAAGACAGTTTCGCGTTCGAAATTCTGCAATGTAGGGCTTTATTTTGGCGAATTGAAAATACATCTCACTGCAGCACGCATAGACGAGATTCTCTTCGAGCGCGCCCTGAAATACCATAGCCGCAACCATGTCCCAGTATCCGAATACCTGCAAAACGTAGGCGCTGTGCACCGGGTCCCCCATGGTAGCCAGGAGATCGTCGATGGAGCCCGGGAGGAATTCTCCCCCGACGTATGTGCGCGCAAGACGCATTACTGGCTCTCGCCGCAATTCGTATAAGCGGATGATCAGTTCCGCCTGTTGTATCGCTAGAGTCGTAACTTCCTTCATATGAACCTCCGAATAACTTCCTGACAAGTCCGCTTCAGGTCAGTAAATCTGTAGCCGATTCGTTGGCAGCCGGACCTGGAAACAGGTTGAACCAGGCCTTGAGACTAAGCTGACCGATCCAAAATGCTTCTCGATTATGCGACGTACGGTATCCAGACCTAGCCCCAGGCCCTGGCCTAAGGGCTTCGTGGTGAAGAACGGTTCAAAAATCCGAGATACCACGTCATCGCCGATGCCCGAACCGTTGTCACATATTTCAACGAAGGCCATCTCACCTTTCGGCTTTGTCGTAATCGTTAACGTTCCTTGTCCGTTCATCGCGTAGATTGCGTTCTCGAGGAGAGCGGTCCACACCTGACTCAGTTCCGCTCCAAAGCCAGTAACGAGCGGAGTTGCCGGATCGTAATCCAGCGAGACCTGGACTTGCTGAAGTCTTGGGCGAAGGAGCGTCAAAGCATTGCCCAAAGACTCTGACAGGTTCACCTCCTGGATCTGTGCCTGATCCATGTAGGCATAATCTTGAATGGCCGTGATGATTTCGAAGATCCTCCGCGCGGAGCCAGACAAAGCGGTTGTGAGATGCATCGCGCGCACGGACCGGGAAAGACTACTGAGAACATGCGGGAGGGCGTCCTTCTCGAAATCCGTCAGCATTTCATCAAGATGAATGGTCTGAATGTCTCCTCTGGCCAGTTCCGGGGCTATCTCCCACGCTCTCAAGATGTCATGAAGTTCGAGCCACTCCTCAATACGCTCTTCGCGATCCAGACTTGCGAGAGAGGTCTCGCCTTCGGTGGCCGCGAAAGATGCTGAGGATTTGAGTGCTCCTCGGCACACGAACTCGCTCCATCGAAGATAACTTTGTAGCTCTGAATCGGAGCGAAACAGGCGGCCCAGATTACAGAGTTCCTCCGCGCGATTGGTGACCGCATTGAGGCTCAGAGCGGCCCCGCGAATTGCCGACGCGGGATTCTTCAGCTCATGTGAGAGATTCGCTGCCAGCTTGCCTAGCGAAATCAACTTTTCTGCCTGCAGGTCTGCCGTCTTAAAGTCTCTGCTCCTATCAAGGAGGATAGAAACGCACCGCTGAGTCATCGAAGGTATCGCAACAATCATTTCGGCAAAAAAACTTTCGTGAATCTCCAGCAGCCACAGGGAATCGGAGCTGCAGCCCTCTCCGCCCCAACGTTCCATCCGCGAATAGGGAAGTTTGCCGGTGATCTGGGCGGTACGGCCAATCGTGAGGAGCACGGACCCCGAATTTCTTCGGTGCACATAGATCTCTCCTCTTAAGATGATCATCATGTGATGAGCAGGTTCGTTTTCACGAAATACCACGCTCCGATCGGCGGTGATTCGGTTTAGACCATGCTCGGCGAGCCAGCGGAATTCCGCCTCATTCAATCCGCGGAGAAGCTCCACTTGTTCAAGTGCTTCAAGGACTTCAGTGATTCCTAAAGTTGTCCTTTGCCAAGATTCGTCGGCCTCAGCTTCAATTTCAAGGCCTGGCAGTTTTCCAATTCTCACAGCGGGGAGCAGTTCCACGTCTGAGCCTACGTTGGGCGTGTCCATATTTCACCTTCCGGAGTAAGAGTCCTCGGGCCTATCCGCGAGTCCGATGCCGAAAAAACTACGAAGCGACGGCATTGAGTAGCAAGCTATGAAAGGGATGCGCGCAATGCCTTTTTGGCGCGCATCATCCGCGATTTTGTCGCCGCGACGGTTATGCCTGTGCGTTGAGCGATCTCTTTGAGCGATCCATCAGTTTGTTGACGAATCTCGATCACTTGTCGGTAGGGAGTGGGGAGACGCGAAATCGCCGTTCGCAGGCGCACGTCGTTCTCGTGATCTATGAAGAGTTCCTCCGCGTTTGCGCGTCGATCCGCAATCTCCCAATGCGATTGATTCTTGCCGGCATCCGCAGGTTCGTCCGCAGATCTCTCTGGGCGAACGCGCCTTCTGCGCAGCATCATGAACGCCGAGTTGAGACTGATGCGTGTCAGCCAGGTTGAAAATGTTGAAGCCTGGTTGAAGTTCTTGAAATGTACGTAGGCTTTTAGGATCGACTCCTGCAGGACATCTTCGGCGTCTTCATGATTCTTGGTGATTTTGAAGAGCATGATGAGGATGCGCCTTGAGCAGCGGGAGCAGAGTTCAGTAAACGCCCACTCATGACCATCCTGCGCTGCCAATACAAGGAGCTCATCACTGAAGGGAACGTGCGGCTCTGCGCCTCTCGACGAGTATTGCGTACTGCCAAAATGATCCATGGTAATGTGTCCTCCTCAGTTTGCTGAACTGGGAAATGCCCCTGTTGCAATCAGGAAAGATTCGGTATGAAGCTCGCTTATGTTGCTGGGTCAAAACTATAGGAGTCTGCAATTCGTATAAACCCTCTTTAAGGCGTCGGCGGCATGCCCATTTTGGGTACCTGGATATTTGAGAGGCGCACTTTACGAGTATCTGAACGTCGAAGAGCAACGACGGGCCTTGCGGGTGTTGTTTAGCTTATTACCGATCGTTCCCTCTAGCCCTTCCACGGCGCGAGAAAGGTCAAGAGCGCTTGGTTGACGAGATCTGGCCTCTCCTCGTGGGGTAGGTGGCCGCATTCGGGAAGCGAAAGGAATTCGAGGGAGTTAGAGTAATGACTCCACACCTCCCGAAAATCCCAAAGCTTTCCGCCGGCAGCAAAATCCTCGCCCCAAAGTACAAGAGTTGGCATATCGAGTAACGAGCCTTCATCGCACCTGTCCTGCATCACGTCTGTCATAGCTGCGCGATAGTCTTCGAAGGCGCCTCGGAGTGCTCCAGGCCTGCTGTATGCCCTAACGTAGACGCCGATTTCACGCTCGGTGAGCAACTCGGGATTATGGCACCAGGAAGATAGGATATGGCGTAGCCACATCTCCTCACGCCCAGTGATTAGAGCTTCGGGGAGATCCTGCACTGCATTGAACAGGAAAAACCAGTGGGTGCGTGCGACTTCGGTGTTCATTCTCTCGAAAATTGTGCGCGTCGGGATATTGTCAAGCGCGGCGAATCGGCTCACGGCCTCGGGAAAGTCCTTGGCTAACCTTAGCGCGACCCTGGCGCCCCGATCGTGTCCGATCACGGCCGCGCGTTCGATCCCCAAGGAGTGCATGAGCCCCAGAATATCGCGAGCCATTGTTTTCTTGTCATAGCCACTGCTGGGCTTTTGTGTCTCTCCGTAACCGCGTAGATCGGGAGCGATGACTCGGTAATGCTTTGCTAATATCGGCAGCTGATGCCGCCAGGCATACCACGTCTCCGGGAAGCCGTGCAGAAGCACTACGGGAGGTCCCTTACCTATCTCGACGTAATGGATTTTCAAGCCATTGACGGTGACGGTATGATGCGTTGGGCTGAGTTCCATCGTTTACTCGAAAAAGAAAGTGACAGTAGGTGAGGCGACAAAACATTTCATCAAGTCAGGCACGTGGCTACGGGATTCAAAAAACTGGCGGGCCGCACACGCGACCCGCTCAGTGCCGCTTATGCTCGAATGAACTCCAGAAGATCCATGTTGATGACATCGGCGTGAATGATGGGCATTCCATGCGGGAAGCCGGGGTAGACCTTCAGAGTGGCGTCTTTGGCCAACTTGGCTGTCAGTGCACCGGCATCAGGGAAGGGAACGATCTGATCGTCGTCTCCATGCATGACGAGCATGGGGATATCGATCTTCTTGAGTTCCTCCGTGAAGTCGGTTTCAGAGAATGCTTTGATGCAGTCGTAAGAGCCCTTGATGCCGCTCTGCATACCCTGATACCAGAAGCTCTCTCGGACGCCGTCGGAGATTTTAGCTCCGGAGCGGTTATAGCCGAAGAAGGGGAGCGAAAGGTCTTTGTAGAACTGAGAGCGGTCGTTAACGACGCCAGTACGGATGCTGTCGAGAGCTTCAATGGGAGTGCCGCCGGGGTTGGAAGCGGACTTCACCATGATGGGCGGGACCGCGCTGATGAGGACTGCCTTCGCGACTCGGCTCGAACCATGCCGGCTGAGGTAACGTACAACTTCTCCTCCGCCGGTCGAATGGCCCACCATCACAGCTTTCTTCAGGTCCAGGGCTTCGAACAATGCGGCAAGGTCATCCGCGTAGGTGTTCATCTCGTTCCCCTGCCATGTCTGCGCGGAACGCCCGTGGCTGCGGCGATCGTGAGCGATCACGCGATAGCCCTGCTGCCCGAGGAAGAGCATTTGAGCATCCCAAGCGTCAGCATTCAAAGGCCAGCCATGCGAGAAAACAACTGGTTGGCCTGATCCCCAGTCCTTGTAGTAGATCGTAGTCCCATCTTTTGCGGTAATTGTGCTCATGCGTTTCCTCAATTCTGGTTGGCCGGTTTCGCTTGTGTTGTCCCGTGCCGCGAGGCACGATCGTAGTCGTCAGGATTCGGATACCTTCTGGCAATGTCGAAGCAGCATCCCTAGATTTGATTGTTGAGCAGACGGAATTAGATGGGTACCTACCGTCGAGGGTCTTGGAGATAACCCATTCGAGTAGGCACATGACGCAACTGCGCGTTGGCCAACGCGCGGCTCTCCGGTCTCGCCGTCATGAATAACTGAATAAGGTGAATGGCAATCCGCTACTACACACCGCGGTAAACGAGGCTCGTAAATAATTCGGGCGAAACAAATCCTCCCGATAAAGCCCGATCGTAGCTCGCCGTCGGCTTTGCAGCGATTGCAGCAGGAAGCGGCAGACCTCTCTTTTTCAGTTCCGATACCCGCCCGCGCACGTCCACGAGCATATTGTAAAAGGAGACCAGCTGAATTCGCCTGCCGACATCTCCGTGTCCTGGAAGAACCAAGGTCTCAGCATCCGTACGCGCCAAATTCTCAGACGATGCGGCAATCATCCCATCAATGCTCCCGCCGCTATCGTAGTCGATGAATGGATAGTAGCCATTGAACCATGCATCGCCCGCATGAAGCACATTCGCATTCTCAAAGAATACGGAGACGTCGGAATCGGTATGTGCCGGCGTGTAACGTCTCATTACAATTCTCTGTTCGTTCAGCCGCAATTCATGGGATTGGCTGAAAAGGACCGTGGGCAACGCCGCGACGGGCGAAGGCTCAAAGTCGATGGAGAATGCCGGAATCGATTGTCTTTGGGTCATGCGTTTGCGCGTGTTCTCGTGCGCTATGATGACAGCGCCATCGCGATGCATCCATTGATTCCCGTCCGTATGGTCGAAGTGCCAATGAGTATTCAGTAAATGGCGCACCGGACCCGGAGAAATGGCGTTCAAAGCTGCCTTCACCTGTGGTTCAGAAGTTGCCAATCCGCTATCAACGGCAACTAAACCATCCGCGCCAGGCAGAACGATGACGTTGCCGCCAGATCCCATCAAGAAACGGAGATCACCTCGAAGACTACGGATCTGAATCTTCGCGGTCTTTCCCGAAGCCCTGAATTGTGCTCCGGTCAGGGAAGCTTCCTGAGCAGATAGCTTCGCAACAATGGAGGGGAGAAATGCAGTAGCGACGGCCGCGATGCCGCCCGAGACAAATAAACGGCGCGAAATGGTGAGACTGGCTGAACCCATGACGCCTCCTGATGCCGGCGACAAAAAGGGCATCGCCGGCCTTCGCGAACTGTTCTTTCCCAAGCATTGTCTCAAAGAGATGACAGGAGCAAAGCTTCGATGGTGTTCATACGAGACAACCCTTTGGGGTATGTAGAAGCTCTTGAGAAAAAACTTCGACTCGTTGGACAGCTACTTAGTAGGATTCACCGGAAGTCTCGAAACAACCCAGGAAGCCGCGTTTCAGGCCGATCATAACCGCATGCGTTCGATCATTGGCTTGCAGCTTTGCCAGGATGCTCTTCATGTGTCCCTTGACGGTGTCTTCGGAAATCAGCAATCTCTCGGCGACGATTTTATTTGCACAGCCCCCTGCTACTTCGCGTAGAACTTCGATTTCGCGCTCAGATAAGTGATCCGCGCTCACATGTTCTGCGATATTAGAGGCAATCTCCATCGGTATCCGCCTTATCCCTGATCGAGCCGCCCGTATTGCGTCAACTAGTTCCCTTCGGGAGAGTCCTTTGAGCAGATATCCGACAGCTCCAAGCTTAAAGGCTCGTGTAGCCTTGATGTCGCCTGCGTATCTGGTGAGAATTACGATCTTCGCCTGGGGAAATTCCTCACGAATCGCAGCAGTTGCGTCCAACCCATCCATCAGCGGCATACTCACATCCATCAAGGTAATTGTCGGCATGAATTTGCGAAAGGCAGCAAGGGACTCGAGCCCGTTGGTCGCTTCGGCCACCAATTGCATGTCATTCTCTTGGTGGAGTGCAAACCTGACACCATCGCGCACAAGCGGATGATCATCGACACACATCACACGGATTGGATCTGCATTTTGCATAGGGCTCCCCCTTTACGCCTTCGAGCATGCGCGGGGCGGCACCTTAGGTAAATGCAGTGAAGGTCAATTGAACATCAATTTGTGACAAATGGCCTGAAGGATGCTGATTCTAAACGGTCGGCATTTTCTCTCGGTACAATGAGTTCACCCTCGATTCGTGGATTCCCGTTTTCCGGATACGGAGATGAGGTGGAGATCTTCGGGAGATCCATGCAGCCTCATCAGCGAATCCGAGTGCGGCTCGGATCTTTCGAACTCAATCTGGAGACGGGGGAGCTATGTTCCCTTGATCTCGAGTCGGCTGTCCAGAGGACATTCCTTCCGGAAAAGCCGTTCCGAGTCCTTCGTGTCCTGGTTGAGCTTAATGGGGAGCTCGGGAGTCGTGACGAAATAAGGCGACGGCTCTGGCCGAACGATACAGTTGTCGATTTCGAACATAGTATTAACGTAGCGATCGCAACCCTGAGGCGCGCATTTGGGGATTCGGCCACTGAACCGAAATATATTGAAACGGTGCCGCGACGAGGATATCGACTTGTCATTCCCGTAGAGTGGGTGACCGCTGTTGATCGTCAGAACGCAGTTTTGCCCTACGATCTCTCACCTGAAGATGGCCGATCTGCGAGTGAAACCGGCGCTGGGCCCATTGGCAGAAAAGTCTCTCATTTTCGCGTGATTGAGGTGATCGGCGGCGGCGGAATGGGAATGGTATACCGGGCAGAAGACCTGAAACTGGGCCGCCAGGTTGCGCTGAAGTTTCTTCCCGAGGAAATGGCCGGTGACCCGGCCTCTCTCAAACGCTTCGAGCGCGAGGCGCAAACTGCATCGGCTCTCAACCATCCCAATATCTGCACGATTTTCGAAATCGAAGATTACGATGGCCAGCCAATCATCGTCATGGAATTGCTGCACGGGAAAACGCTGCGGGATAAACTTGCGGAATCCGGCGAAACGAAGATGCCTCTGGACGACCTTCTCCAGATTGCACTAGAGACCTGCGATGGGTTGCAGGCAGCGCACGCGAAGGGAATCATCCATCGAGATATTAAGCCGGCCAATATCTTCATTACTCGCGAAGGATCGGCCAAAATACTGGATTTTGGACTGGCGAAGCTTGTCGAGTCCGACGAGGATGGAGGTCGGGAACAGCCGGACTCCGTGCACTCTACCAATCCGCTGATCAGATTCAAGGCGCCAATCGGCTTGGATACGGGATTGAGCAGAACGGGCCTCGCGATGGGGACAACCAGCTACATGTCGCCAGAACAGGTTCGGAGGGAAAAGCTGGATGCCCGTACCGACCTGTTTTCATTTGGTCTTGTGCTCTTTGAAATGGCGACCGGCGAACGAGCATTTCCTGGAAATAGCGCTGCGGAAGTGCATCAAGCCCTGCTGCATGAGAAGGCGACCCGAATTCGCGAATTGAATCCCGCCATCCCTCCGATGCTTCAAGCGGTCATTGAAAAAGCACTTGAGAAGGAGCCTGGCAAACGTTATGGTTCGGCAGCGGAGATGCGCGGTGCTTTGGAACGAGTTCCAAGTCCACGGAGTCTGCGGCTGCGTCGAATCCGCAACTGGATTGCAGCGGCAGCTCTGATCCTCTTAGCAGCTACAGTAGCTATTGTCTCCTGGCGATATCTTCACAGATTTCAGCTCGCAGCCGGTGACACGATTGTCATTGCCGACATTACCAATCGCACCAGCGATCCCGTGCTCGACGATGCTCTGAATTTCGCTCTTCCCGTCGAACTATCGCAGACGCCTTTTCTCCAGGTTCTCGCGCAGGATAAGGTGCGAGAAACGATGACTCTGCTTCATCACCCTATTGACGGAAAAGTGACACCGGAAATTGCTCGCGAAGTATGTTTGAAGACCAACAGCAAAGCAGTGGTTACCAGCGCTATCGCCGACGCCGGCAACAATTACCGCATTCTTTTGACTGGAGTTAACTGCAGTACTGGTCAAATATTCGCCAGTTCTGAACAGGACGCGCCGCTCCGCAATGGGGTGGTTCATGCACTTGGAGTTGCGGGCGCTCAATTGCGGAGAAGAATGGGCGAGCCAGGGGACTTACTGAAGAAGTTTAACAAGCCCCTGGAACTGGCAACTTCGTGGTCGCCTGAGGCCCTGCAACTCTTGTCTCAAGGCTTTAAGAAACAGCTCTCACGGGATATCCGAGCCACCATTCCACTCTACGAGCGGGCGATTGGTATCGACCCATCCTTCGCGCTGGCATACGCCACTGTGGGAATATCCTATCTCTACGCCGGTAAACCTGCGGAGTCATTGGCTGCCGAGAAAAAGGCTTATGAACTGCGGGAAAGGCTGACCGGCCAACTCAAGTTTCTCGCGGAAACACTATATTACGATGTTGGGCTTGGGGATTTGCAAAAATCCTATCCTATATATGAGGAATGGATCCAGACTTTCCCGTTGGATGGCGTAGGGCGTCATAACTTCGCCGCGTCGCTTCTTATCCTCGGAGACTATGATCGAGCCGCTTCCGAGGCTCGCGAAGCAATTCGGCTGATGCCTTTGCTGCGCGACGGTAGCTACCGCCCGTTGATGCAGGCCACCACCTACGCGGGGCATCTGGAGGAAGCTAAAGCAATCTTTGATGAGGCGAAGTCCCGAAATTTCGACGACGTGGAAATCCACGACTTGAGAAGCCTAATTGCTTTTCTTCAGCATGACGCTCCCGGCATGCGACAAGAGTTGAGCTGGTTCAACGACCACGGTCGAAAGAAAAACGCTCTTTGGAGGGAATTGGAGATTGAATGCTACTACGGGCATTTTGCAGAAGCGCGTCGCCTGTTACCGAATTACAACGAACTCCAGGCGACCGGCAATGCCCGGGGGCAGCTTACTCCCGGCACAATTGATCTCGCGTTGCAGGAAGCTGAAGCCGGGGATACCACAAACGCCGCCCGACAGTTGGGAAGCACGACACAGCTCCATGGGAGTCGCGCCGAACAGGCAAGTCTTGCTTTGGTCTTCGCTCGAACGGGAAATAGTGAGGAATCAAAGAGACTGGCCGACGACATCAGTCGAGAGTCGCCGGAGGATACTATCACCCAGCTTTACTTGCTTCCTACGATCTGGGCGTCGATCGAACTCCGCCAGAACAGGCCAGCGAGCGCGATAGAATTGCTGCGTCCCGCAGAAAGATACGAGTTGGCGTACCCAACGAGTCTCAACAGTGTTTATCCAGCTTATGTTCGCGGCCTCGCGTATCTGCAGATGGGCCAGGGAAAGCAAGCGGCAGGAGAATTCCAGAAGCTGATCGATCATTCTGCGCTTGTCGGAAGGTGGGTTACAGGCGCGCTCGCGTACCTTCAGCTTGGACGAGCGCAGGCAATGATGGGAGATAACGCCGATGCCCGAAAATCGTACCAAACTTTTCTGGCCATTTGGAAAGGCGCTGATCCTGATCTCCCGGCTTACAAACAGGCGAAGTCAGAGTTCGCCGCCCTCCGATAATACCTATTCAATCGCTCTGTTACAAGACCCACAGTTACTAGGGGGTGGCATCCATAATATCTTTGCGCACTGCCGAGTGCATCATCGAAGCGGTGATGTACTGTCGCCGATCTTGTCGGCCGTCTCGAGCGGAACACGGCATCCATTGAGAAAGCGGCTCAGCAAGTTGAACCACGAGATAATCAGGATAAACTTGCGGCAAACGACTTCGTCATATCGATTCAACAGCTCGGACAGAGTATCGTCCGTCAATGTGGCTGTACACGAAAGTTCATCCGCGGCTTTGCATACCAGAACGTAGTCGAGGTTGATCCCGGTGACCGGGCCGTCGCACGCAGCAGCTTCGATCTCCTCATCCGTGAGCCCCGCATTCTTTCCCAAAACCACATTGGCCTGCCACTCGTAGGGCGAGTTGAGAACCTTGGCTGCCCTGAGCATAATCATCTCGCGGGTCCGAGGATCGATTCCTTCCGCTTGAAACATGGCCTTGATGAACGCAACGGTCGGCGGGTACATGTCCTCGGTGCCGGCCATCATCTTAATCACGTTCAATGTCATCTTCGGGTCATAGCTGTCGCCGATGATTCTTCCCGCTTCTTCATCTGATGGCAGTGGAATTGTGATTTGCGAAGGGAGTGGGTTTGGTCGATACATGTTCGGCTCCATTGCCCGGATCAATGCGAACTGGTCCGTGGCCTGACGATGCATTTAAGTGTCGTTTATACAGAGGAAAGCCGCAGACCCGAAAAGGGGCTCCCGTTCCAGCCATTTCGGGTATCGCCTTCGAGTTCCAAGCGAGGTCTCCGCCAGTTGATGCGTGAGTTTGTTGCGACTACCCGAATTGGTTGACGAAGAGCACACCCAAGGGGTGTCCTCGGTTCTTGATTCTCCGACTAACCTCGGGATCAAGGCGGCAGGTTTGAACCGCGGAGTGAAATGGTTTGGAGTCGGAACATGGTTCCAGCCTAAGAGTTCATCCGCAATCACCGTTGCTTCTCCGCCGGAGGATACCAATGGCCCAAAAGAGCCTTGCCGAATTCATTGACACATTGGAGCAGAATGGCTTGCTTCGCCGCTATTCGGATGAAAAACGGGTCGACGAACTTCCCAAACTGATGGAAGACAACCCCGATCAGGCGATCCTGGTCGAGCGCGTAGCGGACTGTGCTTTTCCATTTTTCGCGAATGGATACGGCTCGCGCGCCATGTATGCGCTCTCATTGGAATGCGGATTAAAAGAGGTCGGAAGCGAGATCGCGCGCCGGTCCAATATTCACTATAAAGCGGAGCTTGTGGAGACGGCTCCTTGCAAAGACGTGATTCTGCGAGGTGATGATGTTGACCTGACAATCCTCCCGCTGTTCAATCATCATCCTCGAGACGGCCAGGCCTACATCAATGACACGCGCATCGTGACCCGAAATCCTGTGACGGGAGAAATCAACGATGCCATCCAGCGGATGATGTATCGCTCGAAGAACATGACCAACGTGGACATGAGGGCGTGGTTCCACGGTGGTTCCATTGCAGGCCAGCGATATCACGAGTTGGGCAAGGATATGCCCATAGCAGTTTGTATCGGTGGTCCAACTCTGGACAAGATCGCATCGATGATGCGTCATCCAGGCGCTAGGATCGACGGGTGGGACAAACTGGGCGGGTTTCTGGGTGAGCCCGCCAAGATCGTGAAGTGCGAGACAAACGATCTTACGGTTCCAGCGAATGCGGAGATCGTCCTGGAAGGCCGCGTTGTCACAAGCGAAGGCATGATCCACGACGAAGGTCCATATGGCGAGTTTCCGGGAACATATGGAGCCGGACTTCCAAGAAATTGGAATGTGATTATTGACTGCATCACATACCGCAAAGGAGCAATCTATCAGCACGCCACAATCGGCGGACTTCATCCGGGCAAGACTGACATGTACGCATTCCAGCAAGCGATCGAAGGCGAGCTCTTCGAGAAGCTGCAACGCGCCGGTATCCTGGTGCAGGATGTCGTCGCTCCCGCGGATTGTGGCGGCAATGTTGCGTACGCGCGCATCAAGGCAGTGGGAGGCGGCGATGCGATGCAGACGCTCGGGGTGATGCTAACTGGCTGCAGGCAGTACATGCCGAAGATCGCGTATGTGTTCGATGAGGACGTCGATATCTACGATGATGGCCGCGTGAAGTGGGCACAGGCTTGGCGCTACAACCCCGGCCGTGGCACATTGATCGTGCCAGGGCAGAATACTATGCCGCTCGATCCAAGTCTTCGTCAGCCTGAGCCTCCTTTCAGCGTCACCAAGATCGGCTTTGATTGCACCATGGGCGCCGGTGCTATTCAGGCTGACTTCGAAGCGTGTGTGGTCACAGAGCCGATCAACCAGCCAGACAGTTCAAGCCCACTCGAAGAAGCCGAGATTGTTGCCGAGATGAGGCATTTCATTCGCGATGTGCCGAGGACGTGGCAGGAGATTCTGGAACACTTCGCGGGTCAACCGTATCCGGTTGTCTATCGTGCCTTTGGCCAATTGCGGCCCACACTTGGACGGAGAGCGAACGCGAGCCCAAACTTCCCATATACATTTTCTGAGGCCGGCGACTTTGTCGAGGGAAGCGAGTAACGTTCGAGGCCCCGAAATCGGCTTCCAGCGCGAGCTCAAATAATCGCGCTCGAGATTACGAATGATGGTTCGGCTTTATCGCCAGGAGCGAAGCACATGAAACGGATCATCGTGGGAATCTCGGGTGCTACCGGAGCTATCTATGGAATTCGCCTCCTGCAAATCCTTCATGGAGTGGCCTCGCTGGAGACACATCTGGTCCTGAGTCCAGCGGCACGCAGAACGATTTTGCTCGAAACCGCCTATTCCGTGGAAGAGGTTGAATCGATGGCGACATGTGTCCATCGCTCTGCCGATATCGCAGCAAGTATATCGTCTGGTTCTTTTCGTTCGAGCGGAATGATTGTTGCACCATGTTCGATGAAGACCGTATCCGGGATCGCGACCTCCTATTCCGACAACTTGCTCCTGCGGGCAGCAGACGTAATGCTCAAAGACCGGAGACCGCTGGTCCTGCTTGTCCGCGAGACGCCCATGCATCTCGGTCACCTGCGTCTTCTGGTGAGGATCGCGGAAATGGGAGGAATTGTCATGCCTCCTGTGCCGGCATTCTACCAACGGCCTGCAACTCTGGAAGACGTGATCGATCACACGCTCAACCGAGCATTGGATCTACTGGGAATCGAGCTCGAACAGGATCTATTTGAACGTTGGAAAGGTCCACAGTGTTCAGTGAACAGGCAGAGCAACCAACTAAACGACCGTCTCATCCCGGCTGCATTCGAGAATTAGGTCGATTTCGAATAGTGAGCATTTGATCATCTCCGAATCGACGAATCAAAGGAGGTTCTATGGTTACGCACTCACACAGGATACTCATCAACGCCCCGAAGCGGGAAGTCTTCAACGCAATTACAACCGAAGAGGGCCTGCAGGGGTGGTATACGCCGACGACTCAAGGCGGGGCTCGGCATGGAGAGCAGATCAAGCTCCATTTCAAGACCAAGGAAGGTCCGCTCCACTGGAAGATTGAGGTGATTAAGCCAGGCACAACGGTGCGCTGGGAGTGTTTGGAAGGTCCAGGATCTGCGGCTGGAACGAAGGCTATCTTCCATCTCGTAGAAAAAGGAGAGGGCAGTACATCGGTGGATCTCGATCATGAGGGAAATGATGAGTCAGACGACAAGCTGAGAGTCTGCAACACAATGTGGGGTGTGTTGATGTCGCACCTCAAGAAGTACGCAGAGACCAAGAACCCGGAACCGGCCTTTCATTAGATCGATTCACTTGGGGACACGTTCGACAAAGAGGAATTGCAATGAAGTTGGGCGCTCTGTTGATGCCGACACATCCCCCTGAACGAAGCATCCGGGACGGGCAGGCTTGGGATCTCGAGGAACTTCAACGACTCGATTCACTCGGGTTCGAAGAGGCGTGGATCGGTGAACATTTCACCTCCAACTGGGAGCCGTGCCCAGCGCCTGACCTCTTGATCGCTCAAGCGCTCTGTCGCACCGAGAGAATAATGTTGGGGCCGTTAGGACATCTTCTTCCATATCATCATCCGATTGAACTCGCACACCGCGTTGCATATCTGGATCACATGGCGGCAGGCCGGTATCAATTGGGAGTCGGCATCAGCGCGTTGCCAACGGATCATCAAGTATTCGGCCTTGATGTGAGTGGGGGACGCAACCGGCGCATGACCTTTGAGGCGCTAGACATTATCACCTCGCTTTGGACTCAGGGTCCGCGCGATTTCACTGGTGAATTCTGGTCGACCGGAAAGCCAGAAAGCCTCTATACGCTTGGTTATCATTTGCAGCCGTTCCAGCTCCCTCACCCGGCAATTGCGATCGCGGGCCTGACGCCGGGCTCTGAGAACCACAAGCTCGCGGGCGAAAAGGGATATATCCCTGTGAGCCTGAGCATCAGTCCAGACCCAGCTTTCACGTCCGCTCATTGGACCGCGGTGCTTGAGGGCGCGGCTCGCACGGGACGGACGCCCGATCGTAAGGACTGGCGGATCATCCGGGACGTTTACGTGGCGCCAACAGACAAAGAGGCACAACGACTCGCAATTGAGGGCAACATGGGCCGGTGCTGGAGGGAGTTTCTATTGCCTCTCTATTTTCATCTTGGTCTTGGTAATTTGCTTAAGACTCATCCGGCCATGCCGGATGCCGCGGTTGATCTCGAATACCTCGCTGAGAATCTTTGGCTCGTCGGATCTCCGGCTACCGTGACGAAACGGATTCAGAAGTTACAAGAAGGGACGGGGGGGTTTGGACATTTGCTTATTGTCTCCTACGATGCATCGGACCAACGAGAGGCCTGGGAACGAAACCTGCAACTGCTTGTGGAGGAAGTCTTGCCTGAGATGGATCATGCAACGTTCTGTGAGCAGGGGTCTGGGAGGCAGTCCGCATGAGTTATATCGCCCTTGCCACCGATTCCTTCAATGACGTCGCTTTCTTTTACGGGGAGCTGCTCGGATTTCCTGTCGTTGCAGAATGGGATCGCCCAAATGGTCGAGGGCGTCGATACGACCTGGGTGGCTTGACGCTTGAGATTCTCGACAACAGCCGCGAACGTCAACGCTTGGATCTCTACAATCCAGGCGAGCGAACACATATTGTCGTCGAGGTAGACGATCTTGAGGCTCTGCGGCGCCGGCTCCAGCTTGTCACTCCAAACCCGCAAAACGTGTCCTGGGGTGCACGGCTCTTTCAATTGCGCGATCCGGATGGCATTCCCGTGACCTTCTTGGAATGGATGCCATTGTCATAGCGGAAGACGAACAGTTGCCGCGAATCGCGGGGCAATTGTGGAGTGGCACGAAGCTTCTAGTGGTTTGACATGGACGCAGTACAAATCAATTCACCGTTAGGGGTGACAGAAACGAGGATATATGAGTACATTTCTTGCACATGATGGAACGAAGCTGTTTTATAGGGACTGGGGCACAGGCCAGCCGATCATCTTCTCGCATGCGTGGCCGGCGAGTGCGGATGAATGGGACCCGCAGATGTTCTTTTTCGCAAACCAAGGCTACCGTGCGATCGCCTTCGATCGCAGGGGACATGGAAGGTCTGAGCAGACCTGGCAGGGCAACGATATAGACACGTATGCGGATGACCTCGCCGCCTTGCTTGAGACTCTCGATCTGAATGACGCGATTCTAGTAGGGCACTCTACGGGCGGGGGCGACGTCGCCCGCTATATTGGCCGGCATGGATTATCGCGCGTCGCAAAAATCGTGTTTCTTGCCTCGGTAACACCCGGAATGCTCCAGAGCGTCACGAACCCAGGGGGATGGCCCCTCGAAGTGTTTGATGGGCTGCGCGATGCGCTCGTGAAGAATCGTTCTCAGGTTTACAAGGACGGAACGCTAACCTTTTATAGCTTCGACCGGCCGGGAGTTGAGGTCAACAAGGGCATTCAAGACAAGTATTGGTTCCAAGGCATGCAGGGTAGTTTGAAGGCGCATTATGACTGCGTCAAGGCCTTCTCAGAACCGGACTTTACTGAGGACTTAGAAAAAATTGACGTACCGACGCTGGTGATGCACAGCGAAGACGATGAAGGGGTCCCCTATTCTTTTACCGGCGCCCGCACAGCAAGAATCGTCAAGAACGCTAAACTGAAGACCTACAAGGAACTTTCGCACGGTATGGCCGAAACTCATCCCGACTTGATCAACGCCGATCTGTTGGCATTCTTTCGTGAGTGATGCAAGCATGAGCGAATCGTCGATCGGCGCAGACTACATCACTTCGAACAATGTCCCCCATCACTCTCACGTCGAAGAATGTTCACAATCGCACGTGTAGCCGTGACAAGTGATGGGGGACCACATGCAGAAGATCCGGCAACGGGAAGTTGCAATGATCGCATTTGCGAGACTGTGCCCTTTGCACCTCAGCTTACTACGATCTGATGAACGCTAGCAGATCAGGATTAATAACGTCCGCATGGGAAATCGGCATACCATGGGGGAATCCGGGATAGACCTTGAGCTGGGCATTCTTGACGATCTTCGCTGTTAGTGCACCCGTGTCGGCAAACGGAACGATCTGATCATCGTCGCCGTGCATCACCAGCGTCGGAATATTAATCTTCTTCAGATCGTCGGTGAAGTCGGTTTCAGAAAAAGCTCGAATGCAGTCGTAGTGGCCTTTGATGCCGCCCTGCATTCCCTGGAGCCAGAAGTTCTCCTGAATCCCTTCGGAGACTGTTGCGCCTGGCCGGTTATAGCCGAAGAAGGGCAGCGTGAGGTCTCTATAGAACTGCGCCCGGTCGGCCGCGACACCGGATCGGATCCCATCAAAGACATTGATCGGTAGACCGCCGGGATTCATTTCGGTCTTCAGCATGAAAGGGACGACGGAAGAAATCAGCACGGCCTTCGCCACGCGCTTTGACCCGTGACGCCCGATGTAACGAGCCACTTCACCGCCGCCGGTGGAGTGACCAACCATGATAGCTTTCTTCAGGTCTAGCGTCTCGAAGAGGAATGCGAGGTCGTCCGCATAGGTATTCATCTCATTCCCGTCCCAGGTTTGCCCTGAGCGGCCATGGCTTCGGCGGTCATGCGCGATCACCCGATAACCACGCTGGCCCAGATATTGCATCTGAGAATCCCACGCGTCTGCGTTCAACGGCCAGCCGTGCGAGAAAACGACCGGCTGGCCTTCGCCCCAATCCTTGAAATAGATCGTCGTTCCGTCCTTGACGGTGATCGTCTTAGTACCGTTGTCAGTCGAAAGCTTCTGATTGCTCAATGTGGCAAGAGAGCTTGAAGCAATTGCGCGATGAGGTAACAGCAACGCCGTCGCAGACGCTGCAGCAGCGGTCATCACAAAATCGCGGCGGCTAAGTCTGGTTTGTACATTCTCCTGTATGGACATTATCTTTTCCTTTCGGCTATGCGGCGGATCTCGTTTGTGGCCGGCCTCGATGGGCGCAGATGGTTGGCTGAGATCTATTCCAGCTTCAATCGATATTTGTGCTGTCCTGACAGGACAAGTTCCTTGTGCTGGTTGAAGACGGTGACGCTCGTTGTGACCGTCCCGTTCGGTGCGTCGATAGAGAGCTCGACAATTTCCAGAGCGGGATAAAGCGTGTCGCCGGAGTGAACCTCCTTCAGGAATTTGCAAGACAGCTCGGTGAAACCGATGAACACCTCCCCGATGTAATGAGGAAACAGTGTCGCTCCAGGGGCGGTGAATGCGAGCACTTGTAGCCCGTGCACGACCGGGGCAGAATGGCCATGCCGTGCTGCCCACACTGCGTCATAATGTACCGGATGATTGTCCGCAGAAACGGTTTGAAATGCAGCTGCGTGTGCATCCGTCAACGTGCGGCTTGGCGCCCGGAAAATGTCTCCTACCCGAAGATCTTCGAATCGTTTCGCAGGCACTATCAGAAACGCTGCAGGATCAAACGACGTCGCAGTCTGGGGTGCTCCGTGAAGCTTTTCATCAACCATTGCAAACTCCTCTACTAAGGCTTTGTTAGAAGGCCGACTGTCCGCACCTCACTGTGGACGCCTGCATTTTCATTTGCTCAATGCGAGTTTTGCCGCCTCATCGATGACTGCTGCGATAGTTTCCGGCATCTCAAGAATCGACATGTGACAAGTAGAGATGGTTGTTGTTACTGCGCCCATCTTCTCGGCAGATGCTTGCTCCATGGCGGGCGGAAGCATTTGATCTTTGGCGGAGATCACAGCCCATGTGGGTTTGGTCTTCCACGCCGCAACTGTCAGCTTTTCGTCGAACATCGGCCCATAGCTCTGGCCTTGCACCGCGAGAAAAAGCTTTCTCTCTGCCAGAGGAAGGCCCTCTGCGATTCGCTCGAGCATGCCTTCGGCGGTTACCGTTGCGAATTTCTCGCTATCGACCCGAATCTGCTTTTGACCTTCGGTCCGTCCGAACGGACCGCTCGCATCATTAGCAGATTGCCCGACCTCGGGCGCGTAGGCCGTGACGTAGACAAGCCCCGCAACCTTAAGATCGTCGCCCGCCTGCGTGATCACGGCCCCTCCCCAGGAGTGGCCAACAAGAAGTACCGGGCCATCTTGCAGAGCGATGATTCTCTTTGTGAAGGCGACTTCATCTGCGAGTGAAATCAGAGGGTTCTGTACGGCAACCGCGTTATAACCCAATTGCTGAAGGATGGGGATGACCTTTGACCAACTTGAACCGTCGGCGAACGCTCCGTGAACAAGCACTATGTTTTTGACAACTGCGGACATGATGATCTCCTGCGATAAAGCGTGGTCTCTCTTGTTGATTCAGAAAATGAGCACGTCTGTTCACTTGCTCAAAGAACTCTTTGCCGCGTCGTCAATCACTTCGGCGACTCTCGCGGGTTCCTGGAGCATTGCGAGATGGCATGTCTGCAATGTAACGGCAGTCGCACCAATCTTTTTGGCTTGCGCTTCTTCCATGGCCGGTGGGAGCATGCGATCGTCCGCCGAAATGACAACCCAGGACGGCTTTGTCTTCCATGCTGCGATAGTAAGCTTCTCACCGAACATTGGGCCGTAGCTCTGTCCCTGAACAGCAAATACCAGTTTGCGTTCTGCCATGCGCAAGCCTTGCGCGAAGTCGTTGAGAATTCCCTCGGAGGTCATTGAAGCGAACTTCTCACTGTCGACGCGAATCTGCTTCTGACCTTCTGTCAACCCATAGGGACCACTGGCGTCGTTCGCAGACTGTCCGACCTCAGGCGCGTAGGCAGCGACATAAACTAGTCCAGCGACCTTCGGATCATCGCCCGCCTGGGTGATGACAGCCCCACCCCATGAATGACCGACCAGGATGACTGGACCATCTTGCAGAGCGATGATTCGCTTCGTGGCCGCGACATCATCGGCCAACGACGTCAACGGGTTCTGGACCGCGGTCACGTGGTAGCCATTTGCTTCGAGAAGAGTAATGACCTTCGACCAGCTTGTGCCGTCTGCGAATGCGCCGTGGACCAGCACGATATTCGTAACAGATGCTTTGGAAGATTGCTTCTGTGCCATCAGCGGCGCTGCCGGAAGAATGGCAAAGGCCAGACTGACAAAAACACTCAGCCCCGAATAGAAGTTCTCATGAAACATAGATTTCTCCGCGATAGTCGATGAGATTTCGACACGTTCGATTGCGTGAACAAATCAACTTCTACGAGGGCCGGAAGTTAGACCAAATCTCGCAGGATGAGTGACTCGCTCAGAGGCGTCGATGCCGAGTACGACTGATCCACAGTATGGGCGAGAATCTTCCCCATTGAACGCCCCTTAAGAGTGGAGATCGAGAGACCTCATAGGGTAGCGAGATCCAAACAACGGGCACCCCGACGCTTAATCTTTAATCAATATCGATCTACGGAGCTACTGAGTGAATCTCCGCGATGTATCCGCCGGGGAACTGCACGATTGCTGATATACGGTTCTCAATAGGTGTAGAGGGGACGAGCAGTTTAGCTCCGAGCGATGTCGCCTTCTTCAAGGTTGAGTCGAGGTCCGCAACTTCGTATCCGGTTGTCTCACTGCCATGAGGAAAAGGCAACCGGCGGTCCGTCACGAAGATTGTCATCTTTCCGAAGTTCGACGCGACGCGGAGTCGCCGGAAAGTAATCTCCGGCAAGCCTATTTCGGCCCCCGGAGCAGCCGTTTCATCGGACACCACTCGTCCACCTGAGAATGCGAGAAAACTGCGCATGAATTTCTCGACATCATCCGGAGAGACATACACGCGATTCTCCGGCACAGTGACAAATGGAGCATAGGAAGGCTTAGTGGTGTGCCAATAGATCTGAGTCATAACGCCCCCCGGCCATTGAATCACGGCATCGAGTCCGATGGGGTCGGGAAAGGGTGTCACAACAACAGCCGCTCCTGTGGCTTTGGCCTTCTCGATTGCTGCATTCATGTCAGTGACCAGATACCCTGTTCGCTCAGAGCCAAAGGGAGTGGGAATGGGAGTTCTGAACCCGAATGCCGACACGGTTCCTACGGGTGTCTGCAGCAGTTGAGAGCTTGTCAGACTTGGCGTTGGAGTCACTGTAGTGACTACCTGCTTGGTGCTTGTTCCGCCAAATGTACCGAGGAAGCTGGCGACAAATGCGTCAACCTTGGCTGGCGCCACGTACACGTGTGTCGTGTCATATTGAGGCGCTACTGCGATGGTGGACGAAGCCGTAACCGTTGCCGCCTGCGTGAACGCGATCGATGGAAGGCTCGTAACGCTTAAAACCATTGTGGCTATTGTGAGGATGGATGCGGTACGACGCATAGCGTATTTCCTCCAGGTTACTCAAGAGAACCGTAATTCAAGATTAACTCTCCAGTCACTACCCGATGGGGTGGGCAGAGAACGGCACCATTGGGGATTCCCAAACACACCGCGGCGTGGGATTCTCATTGCTGGCGCTATTTCGTAGGCCAAGCGATGTTTTAGTCATTGCCGAAATCGGACATTCGAGACCCATCTGCCTTCAAGTATGTCTTTGCTTGCCCTTGCAAGGCGAAGAGATCCGCAATCGCTGTTCGCCGGTATGGGGATGAGAAATTCAAGGCCTGTGAAGGCCTGAGAGCTGGAGGGCGATGAGCGCACGATTGACGAGACATGGAGTCGGTGGCCGCGTGGCAAGTCATGGAGCACTTATTGGTTTCTTGCTCCTTGGATGTGCAACGATAGACAGCGGGGCGAATCAAGGTGGTTTAAAGCGGAGGAACAGCATGCAGAAAGAACCAACTCCATTAGTGACGAGTGAGGTTCGATTGGTTGATGCGGCTGGCAAAACGCGGATGCTTCTCTCCATTCAATCAGGTTTGCCGATCATGCAATTGCTGAACGAAGACGGGACGCCGGGCTTATCTGCATCACTCGATGCCGCTGGGCATGGGTCGCTGAAGCTTCACAACCCGGTGGCGCATGGTCCGGATGCGGCGATCGAAATTGATGAAAAGGGAGCTCATGTCAAGTTCGATCGCTCCAGTGGCTCTTCGGCTTATCTGTTCTTAAATAATGCGGGCGAGTCGGGAGTGGTTTTGATTGATAATCATGGCAAGCGCCGCGTCAACATACTTGTGAAAGAGGATGGAAGCTCAGCTATCGAGCGGTTAGACGATCTGGGGAAGACGCTTCCTTGACATCGAAGAGCATTCAGGAAAGTCCATCCTCAATCAGGCGACGTGCTGACTCAATCTCCTCGCGGAGAATTGTATGGGGACGGCCTTGATAACGGTCCGCCTTCACGGATGCACCCATTTCTACGAAGACTTCTTGAGTCGCCTGGACGCGCTCCCATGGAACATGCGGATCGGGGTCACCGGAACTGAGTAGGATCGGCATGCGGTCGAGATTGCCGGCATGGTGCAGTTCTGAACCCATCGGGCCGATGAGACCACCGGTAAATGCGACCAACGCCGCGTAACGTGCTGGATGCCTGGCAACAAACTCCGATGCCAGGCAAGCACCTTGTGAAAAGCCCACGATCCCGATCCGTTGAACTCCGATTCCCGCTGACGTTATCTTTGCTATGCATGCGCCAACTTTGGCTATCGCAGAGCTCAGCCAAGGTTCATTCATTGCGATGGACGCAAGAAATGAATTTGGGTACCAGGTGTGCTGCGCCGCCTGGGGAGCAAGGTAGGCGGTGGACTCGTTGCCCAACTCTTCGCTCAAGCTGAGAATGTCTTCCGCAGAGCCGCCGCGACCGCGCAGCAGAATTAGCGCAGAGCGTGCTTGTGAGAGCGCGACTCCGGCTATAAGGATTGGCTCATTACCGTGCGGATCATCTCCCGTCATCGATAGACCTCTGATAGTGGAGCGAGATGGTGGGAAGCACATTTTCAATCGCGCCACGCTCAGATTCGAGCCAAGGCGGAAGCTTGAGCGATTCTCCGAGTGATTCAAGCGGTTCATCGAAACTGAAGCCCGGCGGGTCTGTTGCTATCTCGAAGAGCACACCGCCTGGTTCGCGAAAGTAGATGGAATGAAAGTACGTGCGGTCAAGAACCGGGGTTACGTTCAAGGGAAACCGCCTGAGTTCTTCCCGCCAGTATCGTTGCGCTGCATCGTCATTGGCCCGGAAGGCGATGTGGTGTACGCTCCCGGAACCCATGCGGCCGTGCATCAGCTGAGTCTGAACCAGCACATCGACGTGACGGCCGAAGGCATTTCCATCAGCGCTGAATCGATATCTGTTTCCTTCTTCACCGGCTCTGCGAAATCCCATTCTCTCCAAAACTTCGGCTGTCGATTCGAATCCGGCCTGGCATAGGGTGACTCCAAAGAAGCCGCGGATGGCATTCTCAGATTGCACATCGCTATTGCGAGGAGTGCGACTCGGATTGGCGTCTTCATGTGCGATCAGTTCAATGCGCATGCCATCCGGGTCGGCAAAACCAAGCACCGAGTTCCCAAATCTAGTTGCCAGACGCTGCGCATGCACACCGGCAATCAATAGCCGCGACTCCCAGAACGCGAGGGAATCCGTAGGAACGCTGAAGGCCGTCGCCGAAGTCTCGCCCACTCCGAGTGATCCCCGCGTGGCGTGCGGCCAAGGGAAGAAAGTGAGGATGGTTCCCGGTGAACCGAGATCATCCCCAAAATAAAAATGGTATGTACCCGGATCGTCGAAGTTGACAGTTCTCTTAACGAAGCGAAGTCCGAGCAGTTTGGTGTAGAAGTCCAGATTTCGTTGCGGATTTGACGCGATTGCGGTCACGTGATGAAGGCCCACAATCGGCGGGGGATTTGTTGTTTCAGGCATCGCTTCCTCCAAGCCTTGGTTGTTCCATGTGCGGTTAAAACTTGTAGCCGGCCCACAACGCCCAGTAATTGAGATTACGGCTCGGCTGTGTTTGTTTCAAGAACCCGCCTGGGTAGAAAACTCCGTAGTCAGCTTGAAACCATATATGACGGTCAGCTTGCCATCGGACCTCAGTGCCCGGCCTATCTCCGACATAGCGGGCTCTGCTATTGCCTGCCGCACGGATTAGCGTTCCAGGCACCGAATAAACTCCGTCAAGAACATTTTCCCGCCACTGGAAGAGCCAGTCCGTGGAAACGGTCACGGATCGTGGTAATTGCGTCTGGACACGCGGATGAATGTCAACGAAGTTCAAAGGCCCTGGTCCCGTTGTTGCCAGAACGCCGAAGTAGTTGCCCATGGGAAAAAGTGGGTTGAATGTGCCTAACGAATTTGTCTGGGGATTATCCCCGCTTGAGATATCGGCTTTCGCACTGAACCGCGGCTTAAGACGCATGTTAGGGAGGCTATAGCCTGTGTCGCTGGCCACGGTCCATGCTTTGATGTTCGCAGAACCGAAGGTGCCAAACTGCCACAAGGCTTCGTCGTCAAAGTCCCATCCGGCTTTTTCCGCGGACTGGGCGCGGTAGATCCTAGATCCGATCGTATGGCGAAGTTCGCGCGCTGTACCTCTCTCGAATGTCGCTCGTTTTCGATCGAGGCCAAGATAATACGCGTCCATCGAAATCGATTTCGTCAGCGCTCTTGTCGAGTAGACGCCCCAGAACCCAACCGCGTGGTTGGGGGCGTTGTCGAAGAAACCAGGGTTGTCGAGGTCGGGCCGCATGGCGAACCCATCAATCTTCCACGCATTGAGGTTCGACTTAATCTTGAAGCCGTCGAAACTGAGGCGGACGTTCGGGCCCTCTCGAACATCGATCAATCGACCCGAGCCATACTCCATCTCCTGTCTGCCGGTCCGGAGCTTAACCCAGTTGGTGCTCCCAGCGGTGCCTACTTCGAGGAAGCCAGCTTGAAAATCGAGCTTCTTTTCATCAATGGGCCGCGGACCACCGTCGCGGAACGAATTCAAGCCGCTCTTCAGCTCGACGAAGGAGCTTATGTGCTCCCCATAATGAAAGTCGAAGGAGAGCATGTATCTTTCGTTCAGATATCCATTGGTGTACGGTTCCTGGCCCCAATTATCATTCCCAATCTGCTCCCATACCTCGCGGGCTTCGCCGGCAATCGTGAGATACGAAGAGGCTGCATTGCGATGGAATGGGATGTACTTGATCTGATCCCAGCGGTCTTGCTTCAGTTCAGGATTACGAAGAAAAGTCCAGTCCTCGTCTTCGCGGAGTAGTTGGTATTTGCGGCTGACTTCTGGGACCTGGTCGGTGCTGACGGATTGAGCGAGAATCCGTGAAGAATCGAGGAGAGCAAAACCTACCAACAAGCAAGCTATTCTTCCCATGTGTATGATGTCTGCGCCCCTTCTTGAGTTTCCGTTCGATATACCGAGAAATTCTATCCTCACGGCGCTCTCCAATATCCAGTCAGCCGATCGTTCCACACAACCGATGGGTGAGTACCTGGCGACGTTTCTGAATCCATAGCCGCAACCATGCCGCAAACGCCGCTCCCACCATGGGTGCCAGCAAATAGACCCAAAGGAAGTGTGTTTGTCCCGAGGCGATTGCCGGTCCGAATTGACGAGCGGGATTGAGACTGCCGCCGCTGGCTGTTCCAAGAACTGCAATTCCTGTTCCGACTAGCGCGCCGATAATCCAAGGAACGAATTTCGCAAGCCGATGAACGGAGAGGCAGATTCCAACCAAAAAGACGATCACTGCCATGCCGGCAGATTCGGTTACAAAGACCTGTATGGCCGACCATCCTGTTGCCGGTTGAAGTACGGCAAACGCCACAGGCGGATTGGAAACAATCGATCCCCATACTCCTCGCGCAGCGATTACGCCGAGTACAGAGCCGAGCAACTGGGCGACGGAGTAGGGAATGACGGCTCTTCCCGGAAACACCCCGAACCTCCACATCGCGAAAGAAATGGCAGGATTGGTATGCGCGCCGGAAATCCTGCCTGGAGGGCTGAGAATGAGTCCTGCAAGAAGCAATGCGACCGCGGTGCCGACGATCCACAGCTCAGCATGAATATCCGGGATGGCGTGAGAGACGAGCGATGGTCCTATCACCCACCTCACAATGGTCGTCACTCCAAAGAGCAAAACGAAAGTGAGGATCAACTCATACGTACTGTCGCGGGTCAACCGGATTAACGTCTGACGATCGATTCCCTTCGGCAATGCTTGAGACCGATCCAATGTTCCCATCCTGTTGACCCTAGTTAGACCGTTCGACTTGATGTTAGAAGGCAAAGCAGTCGCAGCCCAGGCCCCACAACGATTCTCCAAGACGCACGGACTTTGGCAGAGATGCCGAAGCATGGTGACCAGAACATCCGTGATGCAGGAGCGCGGCAACAGCTGACGCGGGCGTGTGATAGCCACCATAGTGCACCGTTGGCGCCCAGTCCAGTGCAGCGGGCAATGGGGGCGGAGCCAAATCACTGAAGCCCTGAGCCGCATAAACGACTTCACCGCCAACTACGGTAAGGACAGATTGCAGCCCTTTGATTTCCTCTTCAGCTACAGCGAAGTAATCCGACGACAGCACTGCGAAGTCGGCAAGTTGACCAGGCGCCAGAGATCCCTTCACATCTTCTTCAGTCGAAAACCAACTGCTGCCATGCGTGTAGAGGTGAAGTGCTTCTTCGCGGGTCATGCGATTTGCATCGTCGTAGAGGCGCAGTCCGCCCACTGTGCGACCGGATACCAGCCAATAGAGCGACACATAGGGGTTGAAGCTGGCTACGCGGGTAGCATCCGTCCCGGCTCCAACATTTGCGCCCATCTGCAGCATCCGCCGGATGGGTGGCGTCCTTTTGGCCGCTTCCGCGCCATAGCGATGGACAAAGTATTCTCCCTGGAACGCCATGCGGTGCTGCACCGCTATGCCTCCCCCGAGAGCTACAGTGCGCTCAATGTTCCGATCGGAGATCGTTTCGGCATGATCGAAAAACCAATGCAGACCGCTGAGTGGAATGTCGCGGTTGACCTTCTCGAATACATTTAAAAACCTCTCGATAGACTCGTTGTATGTGGCATGTAGGCGGAATGGCCAGCGTTTTTCGGCGAGCAGGCGGACCACTTCCTCGAGTTTGGTTTCGAGGACCGCGTCGAGATCGGGTCGGGGCTCCAGAAAGTCCTCAAAGTCGGCAGCGGAAAAGACAAGCATCTCGCCGGCGCCATTGAGCCGCAAAGTGTGGTCGCCTTGATAGAGCGATGCTGAAGATGTCCACTTGCTGAAGTCTTCGATCTCATGATTTGGGCGCTGGGTGAATAGGTTGTAAGCAATACGCAGCGTCATCTGCCCGCGCTTATGCAACTCCTCGACAACCGTATAGTCGTCTGGGTAATTCTGGAATCCTCCGCCTGCGTCAATCGCGCTGGTGATGCCAAGCCGGTTCAGTTCACGCATGAAGTGGCGGGTAGAGATCAACTGATCCTCATAGCTGAGCAGAGGTCCTTTGGCAAGCGTTGAATAGAGGATTCCGGCGTTCGGCCTGGCGATCAACATGCCGGTTGGAACGCCGCGCTTGTCGCGCTGGATTTCTCCGCCTAATGGATCCGGCGTGTCTTTGGTGTAGCCCACCGCACGCAATGCAGCCGCATTCAACATCGCCCGGTCATACAAGTGCAGGACGAAAACAGGAGTATCGGGTGCGGCTTCGTTGATCTCCGCGAGAGTTGGCATACGCCGCTCCGCAAACTGAAATTCCGTCCAGCCGCCGACGACACGGACCCACTGCGGAGCTGGTGTTCGAGCTGCCTGTTCCTTCAGCATCCTCATGGCATCTGCATGGGAGGGAACGCCATCCCAGCGAAGCTCCAAATTGTAATGAAGGCCGCCGCGGATCACATGCAAATGAGAATCGTTGAGGCCGGGAATCACTGTGTGGCCACCGAGATCGACGACTTCCGTACTTGAATCACGACCGGGAAGCAAGTCTGAAGAAGCGCCAATAGCAACGATCTTTCCATCGGCGACCGTCATCGCTTCGGCGAAGTATGGGATGGAATTCGTCGCAATCTTTCCGTTGAAGTAAATCGTCTTCTGGGCCAAAGGATCCTCCGGGCAATTCAGGACTTCTATTAGAAGAGCGGTCAGGGAAGGCTTCCACCTTCCCTGTCTTGCTTACTTGTGCGCCGCCAGTTCAAGAGGCGGAGTCCATGTGGGGAAGTGCGTCTGCGCCGTACCATGCACCATGGTGTATGCGTACTCCACGCCTACTCCATACGCGCCAGCGTGATTTTTCACGATTTCAACGACGCCGTCATAGGTCTCCTTCAAGGCCCAATCTCTTTGCCATTCGAGCATCACCTGAATCCAGGTCACCGGCTTGGCTCCGGCTTGCTCTACGCGGCGCATGGCTGCGTTGTGGGTTCTCAGGTCTAGATCGCCGCTCAGATCTTCAACGACGTATACCGCGTATCCGTCGGAAATGGCCTGAACTGTCGGGTAAGTAACACAAGCTTGAGTCCAGAGGCCGGCGAGAACAATCTTCTTGCGCCCAGTGGCCTTGATGGCGGCCACAAAGTTCGCATCGTCCCAGGCGTTCATTGTGCTGCGCTCGATCGGCGTTTGATCGGGGTATTGAGCCTTCAGTTGGGGCCAGATATACCCGCTGAGCGACTTGCTCTCAACGGTGCTGAGAATGAGCGGAACGTCGAATAGCTTGGCGGCTTTGGAAAAGCCAACAACATTGTTGATGAGCGTCTGGCGGTCGATGCTGGTGACACCGAACAGCATTTGCGGTTGATGATCGATGAGAGCCACGACGCAGTTGTCTGGCGTGAGCAGTCCTTTTTCACTTCGTTTTGCGAGTGACATAATCCTCTCTCCCTTTGATAGCGTTGGCAGCGGCAGTTAGTGCGGATGGAGCGCAATGCTTCGGAGCGCAGGCACTGAAGTGAAGGCTGTATCCCGCGCGAGGTGATCTTGCCTGGACACCGACTTTCCTGCTGTGCTCAAGCTAAGTGACAACCGAGACTTGACCACGCCCCTTTCGAGTCGGAAGGAAGGGGCCATTTGTGAGTCCTCTCCGGCGCCCCAGTTGGGTGCCCCATCCGAACGGCAACTCGAATCAAACCGAACCAGGGTAATCATCCGACCTGAAGAAAGAGGTCGCATTAACTTCGACCAACCCTTTCGTGTCGTTCAGCAGGGCTTGCCGTGAGTTAGAGTGAAACTGTCGAGTGCGCCCAGGTGAGCGCTTCGATGGGATTCCCTAACGCAAGCGAATTCGCTTCATGGCAGATTGAGGCTATTGAAGAGCAGTGCCTTGGATCTGAGTGTTAAACATCGGGCATAGTTTGGTGATGAGCAATAGGACTGCTCGGATTAGCACTTCTCTTGCACGCTCTGTTGAGGGCCTTCAAAATTGTCGTCAGGTCGATACTGGGAGGCATGCTATGGCTGTTTCGGACCGAATCCGAATTCTGTGCGCTGACGATCATCCGTTGGTGCGGGACGGCATTGCATTTGCAATCCAACAGCACGCTGACATGGAACTGGTAGCCGAGGCGAACAACGGCGTTGATGCGGTGCTTGCGTTTCGGCAGTACAGGCCCGACGTGACCCTGATGGACTTGCGCATGCCGCAAATGAACGGAATTGACGCGACGATGGCTATTCGAGGCGAGTTCCCGAATGCACGCATCGTTATCCTCACTACATATTCTGGAGATATCCAGGCCTCTCGCGCATTAAAGGTAGGAGCGGTGGGCTACCTGCTGAAGGGCATGTTCCGAACGGAGTTGATCAGCACCATCCGGCGCGTCCATTCAGGCCAGCGGCATATTCCCGCAGAGATTGCTTCGGAGATAGCAGAGCACTTCGTTGCCGATGCTCTTTCTGAGCGAGAGATCGAGGTGCTGCGTTGCGTTGCGGACGGTTGCGCTAACAAGGTGGTCGCGGACAGGCTCCTTATCACTGAAGATACGGTAAAAGGGCATATGAAGAATATCCTTGCGAAACTTCAGGCCAACGACCGAACCCATGCGGTGATGATTGCGATGAAACGCGGCTTCCTCGACGATTGATGGTCGAGGCGAAGATTGATTCCGGTTGCGATGGATTTCTACTGAAATGTGGGGCATGATTGCTACTCGATCGGGGGGTGACAGTGCCGAGTTGCGCCGCTAAAGTTGTCTCAGCCGGCAGCAGTCCACCAAACGGCCCGGAGGAATGTCATGACAGGATCTGAAACTCTTCTTAAGCCTGAGCAATGTGCTCTGCTGCTCGTGGACTTCCAGGCCGGGCTGGCGTTCGGCGTAGAGTCTTTCGCCAGGCAGACACTGCTCAACAACGCCGTAGCATTGGCACGCACCGCAATCGCATTCAAGGTGCCGGTCGTCGCCTCTACATCCGCGAGCCGGGTTTACAGTGGCCCAATGCTCCCGGCGTTGCAAGAGGCACTGCCGTCCGTCACTCCAGTGGAGCGACGGAATATGAATGTTTGGGAAGATGACGTGGCACATCGCGCCGTGATGGACACAGGGCGCAAGAGGCTGATTGTTGCTGGATTGTTGACGGAAGCCTGTGTTTCCTTCCCGGTGCTCTCCGCCCTAAATGACGGATTTGAAGTCTTCGTGGTTGCCGATGCATGCGGCGGGCTGAGCCCGGCGGGACATGACCTGGCTCTGCGTCGGATGGAATCGGCAGGCGCACAGTTGACCAGCTGGATTCAAGTTCTGCTCGAATTCCAGCGCGACTGGACGCGGCACGAAACCTATGAGGATGCGCGGAGTATCGTGGTCGCAAACGGCGGAGGCTACGGGATGGGCTTGGCTTATGCGCGTGAGATGATCCATCCCGCCTGAGGACGAACAATGCGGCTCCTCATCGTGAGTGACGCCGCTACCCAAGGCAAAACATCGCGCCCCGCTAAGTGCTGCGCGCGGCCAACGTCATCCTGGTAGAAGGGCGAGCATGTGCCGCCAGTCAGCCCGTGCACTTTCCAAGGACACTTTAAGAGAGCAAAAGGAGAAATAAATCATGGCAAATACTTCTGAACTTATTGGGCGGCGCAAGGCTGGATTGACGACGCCTTCCGACATCGCTCCGGAAGCAGTCAGGGACATCACGGGAGCATTGAACGTACTGCTCGCCGACGTGTTCACGCTTTATCTCAAGATCAAGAATTTCCATTGGCACATGAGCAGTCCGCATTTCCGCGACTATCATCTGCTTCTCGACGATCAAGGCGATCAGCTCTTCGCAATGACCGACGAAATCGCCGAACGGGCTCGCAAGATCGGCGGTACCACCGTCCGTTCCATTGGACACATCGCTCGCTTGCGGCGCATCCAGGATAATGATGCGGAGTTTGTCACTCCGGCCGATATGTTGAGCGAACTGCGCGAAGACGAAAAGGCGCTTCTATTGAGCCATCGCGCCGTGCATGTGCTTTGCGATGACGCGGGAGATGTGGCCACGGCGAGCCTTCTCGAGAACTGGATCGATCAGAGCCAGCGACGCATTTGGTTCCTGTTCGAAACAACCCGTAGCTAAACTGTTCACGGACCGAAGAGTAGTCAGACCGCTCTGAGGCGGGTGCCCTCGGCAATTCATGATGTAATGTCACAAAGCGATGACCAAGGTCTCTCAATCAGACGCGGTTAACTCTCCAGGTCCGTGGGGCCCGCTTCGTAATTCAACGTTCCGAGGCCTGCTTCTATCCAACCTGGTCTCGGACATTGGTACGTTCATGCAGAGCGTCGGCGCAGCGTGGCTGATGACCTCTCTGACGAATAATCCTCTCTATATTGCACTCATTCAAACCGCAACTGCCTTACCCTTTTTTCTGCTCGCTCTGCCGGCGGGTTCCATAGGCGACATCTTCGATCGCCGAAAGTTGATTCTTTGCACCGAAGTCTGGATGCTCGCGGTCGCCGTCGCGCTCACGGTTGCAACAGTCTTCGGAGGGATGACTCCATGGCTACTGCTCCTGCTTACGCTCGGATTGTCAATTGGAGATGCTTTCGAATCTCCTTCCTGGCGGGCAATATTTCCCGAGTTGGTCGATAAAGAGGAGCTGCCTGCAGCGCTGGTCTTGAATGGAATTGAGTTCAACCTCGCTCGCGCGTTGGGTCCGGGGATAGGCGGCTTCATCGTGGCGGCCCTAGGAGTGGGTGCTGCATTTGCCTTCAACGCCTTCTCGTTTCTGGGAGTGATTGCCGTCGTTGCGCGGTGGAAGAGGCCTACCCGAAAGAGCACACTGCCGTTAGAGACCTTCCGGGGCGGGACCGCTGCGGCGGTCCGCTACGTCCGCTATTCACCAGGGGTTCGTACGCTTCTGCTTCGGTCGGCAATTCTCATCTTTTTCACCAGTTCCTTCTGGGCGCTCTTGCCGACGGCAGTGAAGTCCATAAGCACGAACCCAATTACATACGGCTTCCTGCTGGGGTTCTTCGGACTGAGCGCAGTCGCGGGAGCAATGGTTCTGCAACGGACTCGTTCAAAGATTTCCTCCGAGGCATTGTTATCTTTCGCCACGGTTGCATTCGCCATAGTCATTTTGAGCATGGCCCTGTTGCGCTCGCCTGCCATCCTCTGCCTGCTGATGCTTTTGGGCGGCGCGTCGTGGACATCGGTCATGTCCCTGTTCAACATCATGGTGCAGGAACTTGCCCCGGATTGGATTCGCGCTAGGGTGCTTGCCGTCTATCTTTTTGTTTTTCAGGGAAGCGTTGCATTTGGGAGCACCCTTTGGGGATATGTTGCGTTGCACCGGGGTGTCCATGAAGCTCTGGTGTTCGCCGCCATTGGAACAGGAGCTTGTGTTTTGCTGCAGCTTCTATTCAGGCTGCCGGCTATTCCAGCCGATCTCAGTTCATGGAATCATTGGGTCAAACCAACCATACTTGAAGCACCAAACCCCTTCCTGGGACCCGTGCTGGCACGGTGAAGTACACGATCGATCCATCGAAAGCTGCGGAGTTTCTACATCTGATCCACAAATACCAGAGGGTTCGCCGCCGCGATGGCGCAACAAGTTGGGGCATCTTCGTCGATACCAAAGCTCCGAACATCTACCTGGAGTCCTTCAAAGTTGATTCATGGGCTGAACATGAGCGTCAGCATGATCGTTTCACAGTGGCAGATCGTGACATTGAAGAGCGAGTGCTGGGGTATGCTATCAAGCCTGTCGAAGTCAAACATTTTATCTATGCTCGGGAAAGGGCTTCCCGGAGTCCTCTGCAAGCCCGGCAGTTTCCTCCTTCGATCAATGAGGTGACAAGCCCCTTCGTATAAATACTCGAAATCCCAGAGGGAAGTGCGGTGAAGGCTCTTGCCTGGGCCACCTTTGGACGGTCCCTGCCTTTGTGAGTTGGTAGCGCGAAAGCGACCTGTTTTTGAGATCGCATCTGAGCGGGACGTGCCATTCGACTTCTGTCGCCAAAGGTGAAAGCACCCACAATCGCTGTAGGGATTTTTGTAGGGACACTCCTTCAAAATGGTGGGTATTTAGGGGTAGTCCCTACACTCCACCTCGTCGAATCGATTTCTGTAACGGCATAGAAACAAGCAAGATAGGGCAATATCGAGCACTGCCGAGCAAGGCAGGATTCTAGCTCTTAACCGACAGGTTGTAGGTTCGATTCCTACCGCGTCCACCAAAGAATCAATAATTTAGAACAAAGTTTAAACTCAAGATTGTGCTCACTGTGCCCATGCTTTCAGGTTTTCTCTTGTTCCCCGCGCAAAGTCCAAGAGATTTTGACCCGTGCCACCAGACCATCTAATGAGCGTCTTCCAGAGATACCTATTTCAACAAGTTCCTAGGTCCATCTGGATAGAACCCAGTAGAACGCGATGAAAGCAAGTACGAATATCCAAGCTACGAAGAACCCAATGACATCGATTCGATAGCGCCTGAACGTGAACGTGCTTTGCAGCTTCAATAGATCTCGCAAAATTGATGCCTGGCCATTCTCGTCTTCATGCAGCCTATTCAAGTACGGCCTCCGAAAGTATGTCGTTGTCTACTGCAGGTCTTTGCAAGTATCCGAAAATGCGGTTCATTCTGACCGGCTCCTCAGGTTCTCCAAAATAGCTTCCTGCGATCATTCCAGCGATGCCGACGAGGAGGCTGGCCAGGGAAGCCCATGCATTTGAGGCGCCAATGTGCTTCGCACCGAAGAAGATTATCGCGGAACCGAGAGTGCTTATCCATGCTCCATATCGATTTGCTCGAGGCCAGATGATCCCTATCCAGAAGCTCACGCCCAGAAACGGCAGGATGCTGATGAAGTGCACCGTTGCTGCCACTACAGACGGCATTGTTGTTCCGCACACGAAGCCTGCAGCGGTAACCATCACGGAGGCCGTACGAGCAACCTTCAGATAGTGGCCATCCTCTTTATTCGAGGCGATCAGTGGCCGATAGATATTCTCGGTAAACAACGCAGCTGCATCGATCATGAATGCTGAGCAGGTTGCCATCGCCGTGGCCATAATGGACGCTGTCATCAGCCCAATGAGCCCTGCGGGAAGCACCAATCTTACGACCATGCCGAATGCCTTCTCCCGCTCTCCGAAGGCGAGACCGGGCAAGAGGACGGCGGCTAGGATTCCGGTGAGCGTCCACCCGACGGTGCAGAAGCGCTTCACGAAGTTCCCATACGTCCACCCAATTCTGCAGTTCCACTCGGTCTTTCCTGTCGAAGCAACTGCCATCATGTGCGGCTGTGCGACGATCCCTGCCAATCCGCTAATGACCAGCATGGTGACATTGAATGAGCTCAGTTCTCCGCCTGCTGCGCCAAATATGGTGAAGTAATCCGGCTTTAGAGCGTGATGAAGTCCTGCTAACCCTCCAACTTTCGGCAGCCCGAACGGGAGGACGAGAAACGAGAGCACCACAAGGAGAATGCCCTGGACACAGTCCGTCACGGCGGCTGCAACCAGGCCGCCCGCTACGCCATAGATCGTGAAAATGATCGCGACTGTAATTGAAATGGAGCATTCCGGGAGTCCGGTAATGGCAGAAACTGTTTCGCTGGTTCCCTTGATAGCGATGCCCTGCCATAGCGCAAGGAGATAAAGGCAAAATGCGGCGTACATAACCGCGTAGGGCCGTCCATAGCGCAGTTGGAAAAAGTCTGCGGTGGTCGTGAGGCGCAAACGTCTGAAGACTGGCGCCAGTATCCAGTAAAAAGGGGTCGTAAAAAGCCACATCCACTGATACCAGATCCCGGACAAGCCGCCAGTGTAAGCCGCTCCTGCAACACCGACGGCCTGATCAGAATGCGTACCCGTACCCAGAGCCTGGGCGATCATGATGGTCTTACCGAAGGCGCGATTGCCGACGAAGAACTTCTTCGAATTTGTCACGCCACGGCTCACGCGAAGGCCCAGCACCAGTATGCCGCCGAGGTAGGCTGCGATTACGAACCAATCAAGTGCAGAAAGATTCACTCGCATGGAATATCCGGGAGCTCCCGATCTAGCAGTATGTTCTGGCAACGATCCATCCAACAATCCACGGTGTCCTCCTTTGCGATGGTCCATCGCTCAATTCATGATCGTCAATTTAGGACTGCTGCAGCTTGCCATTATCGGGGACGCGAACTCCGTGTAATAGTATGTCCGTGCGGCACATTCTGTTCCAAGCGGTTCTCCGCATGTAGTCTTGAGGCCTATGGCGTATTTTGATCTTCAGTTGAATGGCTATGCCGGTGTTGATTTTAACGGTGATGTCTTAGATCACGCATCGCTGGAAAGGGTCTGCCAGAGACTGGAATCTCAGGGCGTGGGCGGAATTCTGGCTACAGTGATCACGGACTCCATTGAGGTGATGGAGGCACGTCTGGGCCGCATTGCCATGCTTCTGGAGCATCACCCCAAACTCCAGCGCATCATCAAAGGCATTCATGTCGAAGGTCCATTCATCAATCCAAACCCCGGATATCGCGGTGCACATCCGGAAGATGCAATCATTCCAGCTGATACGTCCCTCATGGAGCGCCTGCTTACTGCAGGCCGCGACTTTGTGCGGCTGGTTACGCTTGCGCCCGAGTTCGATAGCGGGCTGAGGGTTACTCGACTGCTTTCTGATAAGGGAATCATAGTTTCTGCTGGCCATACGGACGCATCTCTCGACCAACTACGGGCTGCGATGGATAACGGTCTTGTCATGTTTACTCATGTTGGTAACGGCTGCCCGGCGTCGATGCCACGCCACGACAACATTATCCAAAGGGTTCTTAGCTTACGAGGAAAACTCTGGCTCTGCTTCATCGCCGACGGTGTGCACATCCCATTCTTCGTGTTGCGCAATTACCTCGACCTCATTGGCTTGGAAAAAACCATTGTCGTTACGGACGGCATCGCTGCCTCGGATCTCGGCCCCGGAAGATATACACTCGGCCGGTGGGAGTTGAACATTGGGGACGACCTTATTGCACGTGCACCGGATAGCTCGCACTTGCTGGGATCTACTGTGACCATGCCTCGCACCTTTCATAACCTGACCAAAATCCTTGGTCTACCGGCGACCTCTGCACGATTGTTGATGGAGGATAATCCGCACGGAGTATTCGCAAACACATTCAAGGACGCCCCGTTCCGGAGCCCGGCTTCAACCCAGGGACGATAACTGCTGTCTCATGTTCATGGTCCGGCAGGCAGCGGTTGGACGCTAATAAGATCCATCTCCTCGCTTCCATTGCGGTTGATTTGGGTCAGCGTGTAAACAGTGCTATCTTCTGCAACCACGAGTGCCTGCTCATTTGCAGCGGGCTCACCCGTATCAAGCATGACCTGGCCGTGGTCGTGGTACTTGTTTTTCGAAATATCGTACGTAATAAGATGTGACCCCTCTTCGTTTTTGCTTCCGACAGAAAGCGGCGAGCCGGTCAGGTAATAAAGCAGGTTGTTGCGTGTATCCAGGGCGAGTCCGAGATAGCCGTACCCGGATTTGTCGGCCATCCCCGTCCGTTTAGATGGCTCGGAGGTCAGCCTCTCCAAAACCTCAACACTGCGGGCGCCCGGATCAAATCGGAACAGGTATCCTGATGCGCCGTTGACTGCGTAGATGGCGTTGTCGTTGGGGTTCCACACGGCAGCCCGCCAGTTGTACGCCATTCCTGGCTTAGTGGGGTCGAGGTCGCCGAAGTAATCTTTGCGCAGGTTCACGCCTGGAATCGTTTCGACCTGGTCAGTGTCGTAAATATATCTGTGGATCAAGCCCTCACCGCTGGTGAAATATGCCGACCCATCCCGAGGGTCAACAACGATTCGCCGGCAGATCGCCCGGTAGGTACTACCGACTTCTCCGCTCTCTCCGGCGGCAAAGAATGTACCGAAATCCCTGAGTTGCTTTGTAACGAGGTCAAAGGTGAGAAAGTGTCCGGTAGGCCAGGTAATTCCGTATAGCCTGCCGCGTTTTACATCCATATTGAAGCTGATGATGCCCTCTCCGAGAGGAGCAATCGCAAGCGATTCAAATCTGCCGGTTTTGAGGTCGTAGGACAGAAAATGACCTCCCGGGTAAGGAAGATAGCCGTTTGGTGGAGCAGCATTTCTCTCTACTCCGCTTTCTTTGTTGTAGTAGCCGAGGTGAGTGGAAAAATATAGCTTGCCGTCACGCTCGATAAAGTTCACGTGACTCTTGCCCTGCGCGACGGCCTTAACCTCTCCCTGTCCAGTCGCCGTATTCAAGTCGGCAATGTGAGTAATGACGCCTGTCTTCGGGGCGAGCGAATACATCTGGCCGGGGACGTTATACGCGGCCGAGTCAATCACGTAGTACAACTTGCCGTCAGAGGCGAATCCCATGCCGTTATACGATTCTCCGATCCCCGCAGCGGCAGGAAAATGAGAATTGTAAGTTCTGGCGTGCAATACAGGCGGGCCCCCTGCTTGCGCGAAGGACAAAGCCTCGAGCAGAATCCCGCAGAGCAGAATAGTGCATCCGTGAATGCCAAGTCGGCTTAACACAAAGATTTCAGCGCCCCAAACTCCAGAAATGATGAAAAGTATCCCGCGACACGTCACCGCTGGCTGCAACTTCTGAGAGCAGTCAGCGGACCTTGCGGCAATAGCGCCTGCGCGGTCACGACAAACGCGTGCATGACGAGACAGACCAATCTGACAATAGGCCCGAGCGCAATGTCAATGAAATTTTGCACGAATATGTGAAAGAATTGCAGAGCGTTTATACTGCCGTGTAAAACCGCGTATGAATTTGAAGGGGTGGCAGAAGCAATGAATCGCAGAGATTTCATGGGAACGGTAGTGGGCAGCTACGCCTTGGCAAAGCTAAGCGGCGGAAGTGTATACGGCTTCGCCTCCGCAGTGGTTGCTGATTCTAGACCTCAAAGATCCTGGATTGAAAACGGGTTGATCGATGCCGGGGGGACGCATGAACCGTATATCTTCGTTGTCCGCCGCGGCGGTCAAGCTGTTAACTCACGGGAGATCTACGAGCGCGCTCAGAGTGAGGAAGTCATTCGACTGCTTCATAGCCAGGGCGTGGAGGTGTTTCACACTCATTTTTACAAGGGGTTCGGCATGGCGGCCGAGATGCAGGAGATGCAGGATACCGTTCGTGCCGCGGTCCTTGCTCATCGCTACCAAATGAAGGTAGACACATACATTCAGTGGGACACCATGATGTATGAAACGTTCTTTGCAGAGGAGCCTCAAGCAGAACATTGGATCCAGCGCGATGCGGCCGGTCAGCCGATCATGCTGACGTACGGCTATCAGCAGTCCTTTCGCTATCGTCCTTGTTTTTCGAACCAGCAGTATCTTGATTATCTAAAAAAGGTCGTTCGCTTTGCGGTCCAGGAAGTAAAAACGGACTTCATTCACTTCGACAATTTTGATGTTAACCCGGAGCCGGACTCCTGCCATTGCGAGCAATGCAAGATAGGCTTCCGAGCGCGACTGCGCAAGAAGTACTCCGAAGTACAGCTGAAAGAACGTCTGGGATTTACGAATGTCTCGTACGTAAACCCACCGCTATGGAACCGCTTCAATCCTCCGGAACAGCTTGATATTATCTCGGATCCGGTCTTCCAGGAGTGGATCGACTATCGCTGTCAGACGATGGCTGACGCCCTGGATCAGATGGTCACAGAGATTCGGTCATTGAACCCGGAGATCGTCATAGAGATCAACTCGGGTGGTATTTCGGGCGACAACAGCCCGTGGGGAGGCGGTATCGATCAAGCGCGGTTGCTGAAAAAAACCCAGGTATTCTGGGCTGAGTCAGCCACTCAACCGAAGTACTTGTCCGATAACACGCTGATTTCAACAGTGCGGACCTATAAGTTGGCGAGAACATTTCGGAACGTAGCATTCACTTATACATCGGAAAGCGAGGCTGCGCTTGGGGAATGCCTGGCATTCAATCAGACGATCGGCTACGCCGGGGGAAGTCCGCTGTCGCCACTGATGTTGAAGTACATTGATTTTTACAGAAAGAATCGGGATTTGTACGTCGGCACTCAGGATGTTGCATCCGTGGCTGTACTCCGGTCCTATGCCTCGATCACTTATAACCATGCACGCGCGGGACTCAGCGCAATCCTGATGGAGCAAGCTTTGATCCAGTCCAATGTTCCGTTTCATATGATCTTCGACGAACATCTTGAGTCGTTGTCTCCCTCCAAATGCAAAGTGCTGATACTTCCTAATTCGGAATGCTTGTCTGATAGCCAGATCGCGCTAATCCGCCGGTTTGTGGAGGCTGGTGGCGGATTGATCGCTACTGAACAGACCGGGCTTTACGATACCTGGCGCCGGGTGAGGCTTACACCTGGACTACAGGGTCTTGTGGCTGATCCCAGCCCTTCGATATCCAAAAATGTGAATACGGGTACGACCATGCGGAACGAAGTTGGGGAAGGCCGCGTCGCCTACATACCGGCAATAGAATTCGATGGCACGATGCCTCCGCCGGAACCGTATTTCACGATCGGAATGTCGTTTTGGAAACGGCCAAAGAACTGGAGGCAACTGATCGATGCAATCGCATGGGCATCGCACGGAGATATTCCACTTGAAGTGCAAGGGCCGGAGTATTTGATCGCGAATGTGGTCGAACAATCAGATCGACGCCGCAGACTGGTGCATCTGGTCAATTGCGATGCCGAGCATGTTTCGTCCATCGCAGGTGTAAAAGTGCGGTGCGCTTTGGATGTCGGAGAGTCCGTCGCGGCCGTCAGGTTTTACTCTCCCGATACATCTGGCGGGGAGCTGCTCAAGAGTGAGTCCAGGGACGGAATGGTTTCATTCGCAGTTCCGAGCTTCAAGGTCTACGGTGTTGTGGAACTGAGTGCTTGAGCTTCCGGCGCAGCCTGCATTCTCAATGATGGGTGACCGTGTAAAGAGGGAGTTTTTAGATGAGCGGGTGCAGTATACCGTCATTCACCATATGCTGGAAAGGTTTACTCAGGGCAGCCTTGAAGTTGTTGCTTGCTGCAACACTCGTTGCAGGCTTCAGCAGTGCCTCTGTCGCGCAGGTAAAGGTGTGGCAGGGCACTCTTGCTCTGCCGACATATGAAGAGGGACCTCCGGATCCCAACCCTCCTTTCGATACATATGCAACAACGGAGTTCAATTACCCTTATACTTTGCGCACAAGCCTCAGTGGCACGAAGAAGGTGCATGCCTGGCGTGCCCTCTTTCTTGAAAACGAATATTTGAAATGCACCATACTCCCCGATGTCGGAGGGCACCTTTATACCTGCATGGACAAACTGAGCGGCCAGTCCATGTTTTATGCCAACACCTCCATCAAGAAAGCGGAGATCGGGCACCGGGGAGCTTGGGCCGCGTTCGGTGTTGAGTACAATTTTCCGGTTTCACACAACTGGACAACGCTCTCTCCTGTCGACTTCGCTTGTTCCAACCATCAGGACGGCAGCGCTTCGGTGACCATCGGCAATATCGATCGCCCTTATGGAATGCAGTGGAACGTGGAACTGATCTTGCGGCCACGCTCCACGCTACTGGAAGAGCGCGTTACACTTTACAACCGAAGCGATGTTCGCCACCGCTTCTACTGGTGGGATAACGCGGGTGTGCGGGTGTGGGACGACTCGCGTCTCCAATATCCGATGCACTATGTGGCCTCGCATGGATTCACCGACGTATATTCATGGCCTACGTTAATACCGGGAGGTAAGGACCTAAGCATTCTTGGTAACGAAACTGACGGTCCGGTCTCCTATTTTTCGCATGGAACGCAAGAGAACTTCATGGGCGTCTGGAGTCCGAGGACAAATACCGGCACGGCTCAGTACTCCGAGTATCAGGATTTGCCGGCGAAAAAGGTCTGGTCGTGGGGCTCAGACCCTGCCGGTGTCATGTGGCGCGAAGCGTTATCGGATGACCACAGCGGTTATGTAGAGATCCAGGCCGGGCTCTTCCGCAACCAGGAAACATACTCCTTCCTCGATCCAGGCCAGACGATTCAGTTCAGCGAAGTATGGATGCCTGTCCGCGGAACGGGTGGAATTTCACGAGCAAACCCTGCGGGCGTGCTTTATCTGGATACAAAGGGAACCAAGATCTCCGCTGCTCTGAATGTGAACCGGAGAATCCCGGGTGCCCACCTGTCGCTGACTCAGGGAGATAAGACGTTGTGGACCTCTACTCTGGATCTCAGCCCCGAGAAGACCTGGTCCCGGACTGTCACCACCTCTGGGCAAAACGCGCCAGTCACCTTCGAATTGACTGACCGTCATGGTAAGTCTCTCTTGAAACAGACTGAAGGAGAGTATGACGTCGATCCTGCGTCTGCGATTCATACTGGGCCACAGCAGGTTTTTTCGCCTCCCTCGCCGGAACAGAGAACTGAAGATCAATGGCTACAGGTAGCTATGGACCAAGAGCTACAGGGACAGATTCTGTTGGCGATGATCACATATAAGAGCGGGCTTGCAGCATTTCCCGATAGCGCTTCTCTGAAGATTGCCGCTGGGCGTCTTGCGGCTTCTTTACAGCGCTACCAAGAGGCCGAGCCGCTTCTGAAGGCCGCGCAGCAACTGGATACGCCAAACTCCGTAACTGCCTACTATCTCGGAATCGCGGAAGAGGGGCTGGGCCATGTGCGTGAGGCTGAGACCGCATTCGACATCGCTTACAGGCAGGCCTCTTACCGCGCGGCCGCCGCGCTGAAGCTTGCAGGATTGCACGCACGTGAAGGACAGTTACAGCGTGCAATGCAACTTGCGGAGACAGCCGAGGATCTCGAACCTCTGAATTATGAGGCTCACGAAAAGGTGGCGATATTGGCGCGCGCCACAGGAGATGCCGCGCGGGCAGACGAGATTGCGCGTGCGGTTATCGAGACAGAACCGACAAGCGATTTGCTGAAAAACGAGCTCGGCACGCCGGATCTGCCCCATCTGGCGGCTGATCCATACCGCGTGCTCCACGTCGCAACGGAATACATGGAACTGGGGCAATATCGCAACGCGTTGGACCTGCTCGAGCGGGGATACCCCGCAGTTCCCGTCGAGCAGACCGAGCCGGGTTCCGTGCTGCCCCAGTCGCATCCCATGGTCGGTTACTATGCTGCTTACTGCAGGTCGAAGCTCGGCATGGAGGCTGGCCAGAGCTGGCGCGATGCTTCGCGGCTCTCTACGGCATTTATATTCTCTTCCACCGGAATGGATCATCTCGTCCTTGAGACCGCGCTACTGGCGAATCCAGCGGATGCCACCGCGCACTATCTGCTTGGCACGCTGCTGTTCTCCAAAGGGCTATATGACGAAGGAATGCGGCATTGGACTCAAGCCTTGCAAATTGCCCCAGGACTTCAGGTTGTGGGAGCCGATCTGGGCCGTGCCTGGCTCGACCTGAAGCATGATCCGCAGCGCGCGCTCACGTATTTCGAGGGCGGCCTCAAAAATGATCGTCTCAACCCGGCCGTCTACATCGGAGCTGACGAAACGATGAGCCTCACCCACGTTTCGCCGCAGAAACGTGAAGCTGCCTTATCGCGTTATCCGGATGTCGATTCGCCGCATTCCACCATGCCTGAGAGCCTTGCTTATGAATTGGCGCTTACACGCGCTGAGGCAGCAGAGTTCCGGCGGGCAGAGACGCTTCTCCAAGGCCGATTCTTCGCAAGCGAAGAGGGCGGGATCACCGCGGATGAGGTGCTATTCGAAGTTGAACTGATGCATGCAGAGACTGAGGCTCAATCCGGCGGCTGTCCGGCTGCGGATGCTCTCCTGGCGGGCGACCTTGCCCGGCTGAGCAAAAACGGCGCCTCATCGCAAGGCTACTTCAGAATGGCAACCATCGCGAAGACCTGCAGCCAGCCGGACCTTGCGCAGGCTCTGCTTGAGAAAGCGGGACGCGGACGCCGCTTTGCCGACCTTCTATGGACTTACATGGCCCTGCAAAGCCTGGGAAGCCCTGATGCGCTCCACGTTATGCAGCAGATGCAGCAGTCGATTCTCGTCGTCGGGAATATAAACGAGCCCAGCTTATACACCAGTTATCACTGGTACGGTGTTGGCCTGTTGCAACGCGCATTGAACCAGCCAGACCAGGCTATCCATTCCTTCCAGAACGCGCTGATGCTCCCGGACGAATGGATGGCACACCACTTGTCGCGCGTAGCCCTGGAGCAGCTCACGGCACAGCCCTGATACAGCAGCCGTCGCCATGCATTGGGGAATATGTTTTCTTGCACTGCAAGCGATTTGATAAGCGAAGGAAAAACACCGTTACGCAGGCTGCCGTGAACCACTTAAATCGCTGGTTTTAAGGCACATCGCCATGCTTATGTGAAATACAGCAACAGATCAAAGAAATATTTCACAAAAATGAGATATTTTCATTGCTTTTTCTGATCGCACTGCTCTATAAGTTGTCATTCGCACATTTCGGCCGCTGTAGTTTCGAAATTTATTTGCAGTTGTTCGGAACTACTCGGGGATATGGAAAACGAATCTGCCTTGGAAAGGGAACCAGTGGCTCCCCGCGCCAGGAGGATAGCGGAGTGAACAATACCGCTATACACGATTCTCAAGTGAGGGTTATATGAGCAGGGAATGGATAGTGAGATCGTTTTATCTTCTTGTTTTGTGCTTGAGCGGAACAGCGGCAATGGCTCAAACAGTTACCGGTTCTGTGCGCGGCGTGATATCCGACCCCACCGATGCTCGATTGGCTGGAGCAAAGGTGACCATCACTAACGCTGGCACCGGAGTCACTGGACAAACCATTACCGACAAAAGCGGATTGTATGATTTTGAGTTTCTGGTGCTTGGAAGCTACACCGTTTCCGCAACCGCGCCAGGCTTCGAAACTGGCAGCGTAGGTCCATTCCAATTGCAGATTGACCAGATCGCAACGGCCGATGTGCATCTACAAATCGGCAAGGCGTCTGTCACCGTGAACGTGGGGGAGCACTCACTGTTGTTGAACACAGAAAACTCCACCGTGAGCACGTCAATCAGTTCGAATACATTGGAAAACATGCCTTTGGATGGGCTGAATGTTCAAACCGCGACTCTGTACTTGCCGGGATCAGTCAATCCAAATTCTGCTCTGATGGGCGGAACGCAAGGCACCGAGCGCGATGCCTTTACCGTGCATGAGGGCTCACCGTCGGATGTTCAGCCGTCATTCAATGGTAATCGTCAGCAGTCAAACAGTTATATTCTGGACGGCGTCGATATCAATGAGACTCTGCAAAATGGTCTCGGTTACAATCCTTCGCCCTACTCGATACAGGAAGTTCATGTCATCACCGGTAATGCGGACGCCGAGTATGGGAACGTAAACGGCGGCGAAATCGTGATGGTCACGAAGAACGGAAGCAACCAGTTTCATGGAAGCATCTTTGGATTTCATGAGGGCGGTGGACTTACCGCCAATACCTGGGCGAACAAGAACGTCGGAAGCCCGAGAGCCAGTTATACGCAAAATCAGTTTGGTGCGGCGGTAGGCGGGCCCATCTTCAAAAACAAGCTGTTCTTCTTCGGCAACTATGAAGGGTTCCGCAATAACTCTACCGGCATAGGTTCGGCGGGTGTCCCCACTTCGGCAATGCGCGGCCTTTCCACTTCATCAGGGCCTAACGACACGGCTTCGACTTGTCCAGCTGGTTATGGGGATTTTGCTGCAGCGGTGTCTTATTACGGAATGACCGGTTTGTGGAATACGACCAATGGATACAATAACGAAACTCTCTATCCGGGCCCTACCGGTAATTGCGTACCAATCAATCCAAACAATCAATTGTTTGCGTTTCTGCTGAAGAATCCCCAGGCTTTTCCACTGCCCAACCATGCCCCTGCGCCCGGTGCCCTACTTGGTGGTAATTATCAAGGAATCAGTTCTAACACCACGCATAATGATCAGGGCGATCTTCGTTTGGACTATACCATCAATTCTAAAGATACTCTGATGGCCAAATTCAGCTATGGCGATGCATGGGACCAGCCTCTTCAGGTTCCCGTGGCAGCGGTAATCCCGTTTACCGATGACTACCCGTTCACCAACATCGCAGCCGCATGGACGCACATTTTCTCGCCAACGATAGTCAACAACGCTCGTGTTGGATTTACCCGCATCTCTCTCGATGCCAGTATTCCGAAGGATCTATCAGGACTCTTTGGGACGGACGGGAATAGCAAGACCGGCATCGGTATGCCTTCGAGTTTCAGCCAGACAAGTCCTGGTTTTTCTTACATTGATGTGAGCAGCGGGGAGGGCTGGGATATTAGTAATTTTGGCTCAGAGCCGCCTATTCAAGGCTTCGCCGTCGATAACAATTTCGATTACAACGACGTCCTGAATTGGGAGCATGGTAAACACATAACTAAGTTTGGAGTTGAATTTCTGCGCTATCAGCAGAATTACTTTAGCTCGAGCGATACCGGTGGCACGCTGGGATATTTTGGGTATAACGGCAATGATACGGCTAACTGGAATAATTGCTGTGACGAAGGTTATGGGTTTGCTGAATTTCTTCTCGATACCGCTTCCAAGGCTCAGATTTCCGGAGTTCAAGGCCCGTTCGGCCAACGCCAATGGCGTGATGCGGTTTATGTGCAAGATGACTGGAAGGTAACTCAAAATCTGACCTTGAATCTGGGCCTGCGATATTCCTACGAACAGCCGAATTATGAAGTTAACAACAAGATGGTCAATGTCAATCTGGCCTATGCGAAAGGAAAGCCCGCTGGCACTCCGATCAACTCCATGCTGGAGTTCGCGGGTCAAAAAAATGCAACCACCGGCACGACAAATAGCCGGGCTCTTATAAACCCCTATTACCTGGGCTTTATGCCGCGCATTGGGTTTGCCTATAAAATGACTCCCAGTTTGGTCGTTCGCGGCGGCTACGGGAGCACCGACGAGTTGGAATCTACGGGATCGTCTCTGCGCATGACGCAGAACGTGCAATTCCAGCCCGCAGTTACGAACAACTCGACAGGCCCCACTGGCACAACGCAGGGAAATGTCTTTTCACTAAGCAATGGCCTTGTTGGAAATCCGGCTGCAGCCTCCGGCGCCGGAGCCCAGTATTATGCCTGGGACCCGAATATGCGGCCGGCCGTGATCCAGCAATTTAACCTGAATCTTCAATATCAGATCGGCGAGCACACGACGGTGCAGGCAGGCTATGTTGGCCAGACGGGCCAGCATCTGGCTGTTCCTTTGTGGGCTAATCAATACACCAGTGACGACACATGTGCGAATCTTGGATCAGCAGCGGAGATTGACAGTTGCTACCAGACGATCGAGCCATACTTTGCGCTTGTCGGCAATCCAAACAGTCCTGACAACCCAGGGAGCAACGTGCTCAAAGAGACCGTATCCCGCGGCATTTCAAACTATCATTCTCTCCAGGCTACGCTTCAACGTCACCAATCCAAGGGACTGGAGTTCCTGTTGAACTACACGTTCGCGAAGTCTCTTACCAACAACCCAGGATATTTCGGAACCGACAATTACAACGATGACGACTCCTACTGGCAGGATGCCTATAATCCGCGGATAGACTACGGTCCTTCCACCTTTGACGCAAGGCAGGTGGTCACGGGGATCATGATCTACCAACTGCCATTCGGCCGCGGAAAACAATATGGCTCGTCATGGAACCGGTTAACAGATGGGGTACTTGGCGGATGGCAGTTCTCAACGAACGCCCAGATCAATTCAGGCTACCCATTGACAATGCATCAAGGCCCGACTTGTAGTAATAATTGTGCTCAAAACTTGAGCGGAGATTATTTTCAATTCGCTAACCACTATGGTCCGATGAAGATTGTAAATCGGGGCAAGGGGCCGGATGGCATATTCAGGTGGTTTGGCACCGATCCATCGGCAGTTGCATGTACTTCGTACGGTACCGCACCGTCGGCTTCTGATCCGACTTGCGCTTATGGCCGCACTAATCAAAACGTAGGCACCGCTCGTGTTGGCACGGAGCGCGGCCCAGGATTTCAGAACTATGATCTTTCGCTTTCAAAAGGTTTCGCAACATTCAGAGAGCAGAGCCTCAAGGTCCGCGTCGACGCCTTTAACGCATTCAATATCTCCAGTTACGGAACGCCAGCCAGCTACATAGGTGGCAATGCGTCAACGGCTTGGGGCGTGATTAGCGGTACTGCCTCCGGTCCACGGAAGATCCAGTTATCCTTGGTCTACACTTTCTAACAAACTGGTGAGGTCCGGTGGCTTTGCCACCGGGCACTTACCGCGGGGTTGGGAAATTTGCACATATTTTTGTAGTCAAATTTGTGACGACCCGTACATTCAGATAGTCATTGGTTCCGATTCGGTCCATCCCTAGGTATAGTTGAATCTGGAAAGCAGTTGCGAAATGTTTCTCAAGGTTCTTTCACGGCAAACGATATGAAGAAATCACCTCCCAAAGGAGGCAAGGTCGGTCTCCGAGAGATTGCGGAAGCGGCTAAGGTCAGCATGGCCACCGTGTCCAGGGTTTTGAACGGAAATAACCGTGTTGACCCTGCGATTCAGACGGCGGTTCTGGATGTGGCTGCCAAATTCGATCCGAGTCTGCTGCAGCGCAACAAGGCCAAGACGCTCGCCTTTCTCCTGAGCAACCGAATCATGCTTCACCCTTTTCATTCCCGGATCCTAAGCGGAGCTGAGGCCTGCTGCGCCGTGCATGGTTGGGACGTTGTGTTCCTCTCTTACAACTATCCGCTCAACGTTCAGCGTGACCAACTCCACCTCCCAAAGATCCTCGATCGCCGCGATTTGATTCGAGCCGTCATCGTCGCCGGGACAAATTCAGGCAGTCTCATCGAACTTTTGGAGCACGAGGGCGTGCCTTATGTCGCGTTGGGAAACAACATCTTCGACCCGCCCCCATTGTCCAAAGGCGACCTTGTTTTTTCCGACGAAACGCGCGGGAGCAGCGACATGACGCGTTATCTCATTAGCTTAGGCCATCGCAATATATGTTTTGTGGGAAACTCCCGGCTGCCCTGGTTTGCTCGATGCCTTGCGGGTTACGTTCAGGCAATGGAGGAGGCCGGCCTTTCTCCGCGCAATTCGAATGTTGACTCGGAAGATGACGCACAGGTAGGCTACATCGCAACCAAGTCTCTAATAGCTCGCCACGAACCTGTAACCGCGATTTTTGCAGGAAACGATGCTACGGCCCATGGAGTCTATAAGGCCCTGCGTGATTGCGGATTGAGCATTCCTGATGACATCAGCGTGGCAGGATGTGATGACACCGTCGGCGAATGGCTCTATCCCAGCCTGACTACCATCCGCGAGTTTCCCGAGCAATTAGGAAAGCAGATGATCGAACTGATTCTCAACCGCATTGCCATGCCGGGATGCGAGTCCAAACAGATTACGGTTCCCACTGAGTTAGTTAAGAGAGAATCTTGTAAACCGATTGCAGTGGGGGCGGAGCCGATCCGCAAAAAAGCTATTCACATAACAAGCTGATGTGGGCTTAAGCGATCGAAAGTTACGCGTGCTGATATGATCATTTTTAATTTCACAGAATTGTGAAATATTTCTTGACATGAAATAGCATTGCACATAAAGTTCGAAGTATCTGCACTCCGCAGGTTTAAACCTTCCCTAGCAGATGAATGGCGCCGGGCCCCGGACGACAGCGGATGCGGCTAAATCAATCGAGGAAAAAGAATGGCTGCAGTCGATGAAAAGGCACGATTTTTTCAGATCGGAAACCTCGCTGTTGAAATCCATCCCAGTGCAAAGTCAATGGGCGAGGCCGCCGCACTTGCCGCAGCAGACACTATAAAAAGGCTCGGCCTCACCCAGGAAGCGGTAGGCGTGATATTTGCCACAGGTGCTTCCCAACTGGACACACTGGAAGCTCTCACACGCATCGAGGGCATCCCTTGGAATCGCGTGCAGGGCGTACATCTGGATGAATATGTAGGCTTACCACTCGAACACTTCGCTTCCTTTCGGCGCTACCTTAGAGAGAACCTTACGCAGAAGGTTGATATCGGGGCCTTCTATGAGCTTGATGGGACGGCCACCGATCCGAATCACAGTTGCCGCCTCTATGCTGAGGTACTTAGGTCCGTTAACCCGCAGCTCTGTTTGCTCGGAATTGGCGAGAATGGGCACCTCGCATTTATGGATCCTGCAGTGGCCGATTTCAACGACCCGCAAGACGTAAAAGTAGTCAAGCTGGATGCTGCCTGCCGTGCGCAGCAAGTTGCTGAGGGATGGTTCAATACTCTTGAGGAGGTCCCTGACAACGCACTTAGCATAACCATTCCGGCAATTCTGCGAGTGCCGAGATTGATCGTATCTGTTCCCGGAGTCCGCAAAGCTGCCATCATCCGGCGCACGCTTGCGGAAGCGATTTCGACAAACTGCCCTGCAACAATTCTCCGTACTCATCCAAACGTTACAGTCTACCTCGATGAAGAATCGGCCTCTGAACTCGATGGGTTCGCGGGGCAAAGCTGACCCTTTCGTAGCTTCCGCAATTTCGTTCCAGAGGTGAGCGATGAATCAAGCGAGCTCTTTTCTATTTCGCCTGAGTTTTGCAGTGATTATGCTGCTGAGCTTTCTGTCGAGTTCTGCACCCGCGCACGCTGTTGATAACGGGTTGGCCCGCACTCCACCAATGGGCTGGAACAGCTGGAACCGGTTTCGTTGTGACGACCTCAACGAGAAACTGGTCCGGCAGACAGCTGATGCTATCGCGACAAATGGTATGAGGGACGTGGGGTATCAATATGTCGTACTCGACGACTGCTGGCAGTTGAGCCGAGACGCACAGGGAAATATTGTTGCGGATCTGGCCAAGTTTCCATCAGGTATCAAGGCCTTGGCCGACTATATCCACGAAAAGGGTCTGAAGTTCGGCCTCTATACCGATGCGGGAATGAAGACCTGCGAGGGAAGGCCTGGCAGTCTGGGGCATGAGTACCAGGATGCAAAGCAGTATGCCATGTGGGGCGTGGACTATCTCAAGGAGGATTGGTGTTCCACACTTCCTACCCAGAATGCCGAATCTTCTTATACGGTGATGCGTGATGCTCTCGCAGTATCCGGTCGTCCCATTGTCTTCAGCATCTGTGAATGGGGTTCGACGAATCCGTGGCTCTGGGCAGGCGCGGTCGGAAATATGTGGCGATCGACCGGAGATATTCTGGATTGTTGGCAATGCAAGATGAGTTGGGGTGGTAATTCGCTTTCGGAGATTCTGGATCTAATGAGCGGAATCGGGAGCTATTCTGGGCCGGGCCATTGGAATGATCCCGATATGTTGCAGGTGGGCAACGGAGGCATGACGGAAGATGAGTATCGTACGAATTTCGGCATGTGGGCAATTTTTGCCGCTCCGCTGATAGCCGGTAATGACGTGGTCCATATGTCCACAGCTACGCGAGAGATCCTAACCAATAAAGAGGTAATCGCCATCGATCAAGACCCTCTGGGACAAGCGGGTAGCAGAGTAATGAAGACTGGAAACCTGGAGGTCTGGTCCAAACAGTTGGCGGACGGCAGCAGGGCAGTTGCCATGCTGAACAAGGGAGAATCGCCCGCGAAGATTGCCGTCAATTGGAACAACATAGGATATCCAACTGATCTGACTGCCTCGGTGCGTGATCTCTGGTCCCACAAGGATATTGGAAGACTGAAGGGAAGCTACTCGGCTGAGGTTCCCATTCATGGAATAGTGATGGTGACGGTGAAGCCATAATTGCAGGCTGCGAGTTCCAGTTCACATTTTCAGGCTGAGACACCTAACCAACGTCGTATCCATTGAGTTGAGCGCCAGAAACGGGAAGTGGCTCTGTAAAGGTGTGCGATTGGGGGAACGCTAGAGTTCACGCCATGGTCTGTGCCTATGAACTCCGATCTCACAATATCCGTCTGGCGCTGTCTCTGGCGATCAACGCGGGGGTGCGTGACGCAGAGAGATCAAAGTGCTCAAATGAAGCCATATTTCTCAAGTGTCTCTTACTTAGCCGCTTGCCCATCTCCCCGACAGACCTGTGGATTGCTACTGGCTATATGCTGCTCTAGGTATCAAGTACAGTCAATTCTGCAAGCATTTCAAGATACATGCAGGCTAATTACGATGCACATTATAAAAAAATACTGCGATGTTTCTCCTAATACTATATAAAAGGAAACAATACGAAACATTTTTGATCTTAAAAATGTATTGGGATGAGGATCCGTGAAATGACCTGGAAAACATGGTGCCGTCAGTTGCCGCTTGTTTTTGCTTTGCTCCCGGTTTGCGCGGAGAGCAGGATGTATGCCATTACCTCTCAGGAGCCCGAAACGCATGGGGCAGGCATCTCGGTTGCAATTCTTGAGGATGGTTCTTACGTGTTACGGTCGGAAGCCACTCCCGGCGATGTACTGCGCTCGGAAATCGAAGTAGAGACTGAAACGGGAACGCTGCGGTCCTCTTTCTATCCATCTCATAAGCAATCACGCACCCCATTTCATGATGAGTTGGGAGAGGGACAATTATTTAGGGTCACGTACACCGGATTACCGGGCAAGGCAGATCTGGTGTGCCAATTCCGAATGTATGCCGATCAAAGTTGGGGTGACATTCAGGTTCAAGTGTTGAATTCCACCGCGAACTCAGTTGTGGTTCATTCTGTGTACGTGGTGAAGAGCAGCGGTGCGGGAGCCGTACAGCTGAATGGACCGCAATCTGAAGACCGCATTCTTTCCGACAGCTTCAGCGAAGATACGCCGCAACTTCGATTGATGGATCTGGGAGAAGCGGACGGTGGCATTCATCGGGCCTATGGAAGCCAGCTGATTTACAACCGGAAAAGCGGGCAAAGCCTCTTTCTCGGCGCATTATCGGCAGACAAGCTGCTGACCATGTTTCATCTGAACAGCACAGGCAGGCCGGACGCGCATGTGCAGTCCTACGATGTGGAAGATACAGGAACCAATGAGGCGATACGCGAGCAGAGTCAGCCGTATGGGCCGGAAAACAATGTCCCTTTGATGCAGACGGTGGCGCCGGGCGAGAGCCTTAGTACGGAGAGGCTGATGTTTGCGATAGGCTCGGATTACCATGCGCAGCTGGAGCAATATGGGCGCGCCATCCGCATTCTTCATAAGGCGCGCGTTTCGAGCCCTACACTCATTGGATGGTGGAGCTGGACGGCGTATTACTATGGCGTGACCGAGGGAACCGTACTGACGAATGCCGAATGGCTCGCGCAGAATTTGAAGCCGTTTGGGTATCGGTACTTTCAGGTGGACGAGGGATACCAGTATGCGCGCGGGGAGTATGCAACCGCGGACGGCAAGGCATTCCCTAATGGCATGGCAACCGTTGGTCAGCAGGTGCGAAGCCATGGGCTGACCTTTGGTTTCTGGGTTGCTCCTTTTCAGGTTTCCGATCGCTCGTGGGTGTATGAACATCATCGCGACTGGCTTGTGCATAATCTGCATGGAGAACCGATTCATATTGGCAAAGTGGGCGGACACTTTGACGACCTGTATGCGCTGGATACTACTAATCCCGGCGCGCAGGAATACCTTCGGCAAACCTATCGGACGCTGGTGAGGGACTGGGGCGCGCGTTTTCTCAAGTTTGACTTTATGGATTCAACCGCAGTTGAGGGAGTGTATTACAGACCGAATACAAGTGCCCTGGAGGCTTTGCGCATCGGGCTTGAAGTGATTCGCGGAGCCGTGGGCGAACACGTGATCATGGATAAGGATGGCGGTCCAATGTTGACGCCCGTCGGCATTGTGGATGCGGGCCGCATTTCGCAGGACACAGGCCACACCTTCGGAGCCACGCGAGATGTGGCGTCAGGCATAGCGGCTCGTTACTACATGAACCACAATTTCTATGAGTCAGATCCGGATGCGTTTACGATCTCCGAGCAGATTATTCCTGACCGGGTTTGGCATGGGAACAAGCAGCCGCTTACTTTAGATGAGGCTGAAGCGTCGATTGCATTGTCGGCTGTTTCGGGAGGAATGTTCGAGATTGGCGACGATCTGCCTGCGCTGGGAGCGTCTCCACAGCGGCTTGCACTGGCACGAAATGCGGATCTGCTGGACATGGCGCGACTGGGACACGCGTCGATCCCCGTGGATCTGATGACCTACGGGCCGGAAGATAAACAGCCGAGCATTTTTCTGCTGAAAGAAGATAACCGGCAGTGGGTTCTCACGGTCTTTAACTGGACGGAACAACCAGGCAGCCACAATCTTGAGTTGAAGACTCTGGGGTTGAAGCCGGATGGAGTATTTCGTGTGACCGACATCCTGCGTGGCGGATCGTTGCCCGTCGAGAGCGGACGAATCGCCATTCAGCAGCCTGCGCATTCCGTGCGCATGTTCAAGCTGGTTGATACTTCGGTGAGTGCTGTCTCTCCTGATTTTGAAGTGCATCTTCCGGAGACTGTTAATGCGGGAGCCGCGCTCGAGTTCAATGCTGCCGCGAGCCACGCGGAGGCGCCCATGCTGCAGTGTCACTGGAATTTTGGCGATGGAGTCAGTGCAGAAGGTTCGAGCGTTTCACATACCTATACCCAGCCTGGCAAATACACAATTACCATCGAGTCCATCGGACTGGATGGCCGTATTGCGCATAAGACAGCGGCGATTGGGGTGACCGGCTATGTAAGCACGGTATACGATCCCACGGCGAAAGAGCGCTTTCACGAGAATCAGTAAATTTACAAAAAAATGCCCAGCCGTTGCTGAATGCAATGGCTGGGCAGGATGCAAAGCCTTCTGAAAGACCGCTTAGTTCGGATCAGACATTGCCAGGCGGACGAGATGGTGCGACATGCGTTCGTCCGGAAGAAGAAGCGCTTCCTCAAAGGATTGTTTTGCCAAATCATTCTGATGCAGCGCTTGTTGCACCAGTCCCACTAAATACCAGCGGGAGCTAGAATCGGGCCGGGCTTCCACGGCGTTCTTTGCTTTGGCCAGGACTTCGGCCAGACGCTCATTCCGATTTGCAGAGTTGTTGAGACCGAGTTTCTCTTGCGCAAAAAATGCCCAGATCGCATCCTCAGGCTCCTTGCTCTGTGCTGCCTGATGTAGAAGCTCTTCGGAGTTTTTGTTTTGGCCGCAGGTCTGCGCAATATCAGCAAGTTTCACATAATCGCGAGCGGATAAGCCGATTTCCGGCTTAAGACTCTGCAGGAAAGTTTCCGCATGGGCGCAGCCGGATGCGGCAGCCCATGCCGATGCCTGCAGAAGCTGAATTTCAAACTGCACCTGCGCCGATGTGATCCCGCCTTCTTCACTGGGGAAGAAGCGGGCCTGGAAGAGACGCAGTGCGGGCTCGAATTGCTTTGCTTCGGCACGATTGAGTGCAAGCTGATACACAAGATTCGCCGGCATCTTTGAGTGAGAGTCGTCTACCGATGGATATTGCGCAAGCGCTTCGGCACGTTCCGCCGCAGAAGCGCCTGTCAGGCTCATGGCTTCATCCAGTCCCGTGTATAGAACCTCATTCTCGGGATCGTTGTGCATTCCTTCGCGGAAAGAGGCAATCGCCCGTTGCGGGTCGTGCTTCAACTCAAGCAGAGCTTTGCCGATATTGGCATCCAGAACGGGAAGCTTTGGAGCGAGCTGCTTGGCTTCCATCCACTGCGCCAACCCGGCATCGGTCATCGCCTTGGAAAACAGGAGTGTGCCAAGGAGAAAATGCGCAGTCGTATCCTTGGAGTTGGCGGACACTGCGGACTCCAGCACGACCCTGTCGGTATCACTGGACGGGAAGATCAGGTTTGCGGAGAGCTTCGATGCAGCTTCCCAGTTCTGCGGGTTGTCGGCGCCAATCCGTTTGTTGCAGTAGGCGGCGTAGTAAAGCACAAGTGGGTTGTTCTGCGGCAGCACCGAGCCCGGCTCGCTCTGATCTGCGGCAAAAGATGGATATTTGCGCGTAAGCACTGCCAGCGCGTTGCGATAGAGCCCCAGACGGATGTACTCGGCGGCCACGCGCAAGACACGATAGTAGTCCGCCGACAGATGCGATGCATCAGGCTGACCAGCGTCCTGCTTCAGGAAGTCGTTCGTAGGCTCAGCCTCCAGACCCTGTTTGGAAAGGCTGTCGGCCTCGGCTTTTTCTCCTTGCGTGCGGAGAACCGCTTCCAATTCCTCACGCGGGCGAAAAGTGCTGGGATCGGCAGCAACGGCTGCGCGCAGAAACAGAGCCGCTTCCGGCAAGTCTCCCTGTTGTGCACGCAATTCGCCCAGCCGAAGCGCGGCAGGTCCGCGTAAAGTTGCCTGACGATAGGCAATTTCATACGCAATCTCCGCTTTGCGAACCTGCCCAAGGCCTTCTTCTGCGATTCCCAGGTAGTAGGCAATTTCGGCATTGGAAGAATCGCGTTTTTGAGCAGCCTGGAGCAAGCGCGCCGCATCCTCGTACTGCTGCAGCGTGGCTGCCAGCCTGCCCGCGGCAATTGTGAGCGACTGATCCGACGGATAACGCGCAAGGCCCCCGCGATACGTGGCAAGAGCGCCGACGTAGACTCCATTCAGCTCCTGGTTTCGTCCCAGTTGCAACCAGTCCTCTCCTGAGCGGCTTGCAGGCTCAGGAAAGCGCAGCGCTTCTTGCGGTCCCGTCTGGATATCCGTCACGGGATCCCAATCGTATTTGCCATCCGTCTGCTCAAGCACGGTGCTTCCGCTCTTGTCCTGCAGCCGAAATGTAACCTTCACTGCGTTGTCTTTCAGGGCGATGGAATGAGTCCAGGTTTTCTCCGGAGTCAGGTCAGTAGTTTCACTCCATAGCACCGATTGATTCTGCAGAAGCGAGATACGCGCTCCCGGCAGAGGCTCGTTCACATTCAAGGCCGTAGTCGCATTGCTACCATCGACATTCAATCGCACAATGCCAGCCTTATTGGCGCGCGAAACGCCGCCTGTACTGCGAACCGGCATCCAGTATTCCGAGAAGTGAATGGTCTGGCCGGGCTCAAGAAAGGCGAAGGTTTCCTGATTGCGGAACAGACCTGCCTGCATCTCAACGTAGGCACTTTCATTATCGGAAAGCGCGGTGCGCCACCCCAGCCCCGCCGGGTCAACACCCCATGACCATATTTTTTTGGACGGCAGATCGCGGAACTCAGAGAAGTGTACGGTGCCTGTCTGTGTATGTGGATTCCAGATTGCCGCGAAGGGCTCGCGACTTCCATACGTAAAGTAGGAGACCGGTCCAAGCGTGTGGTTCTTGATTACGCTCAGATCGTGATCGCCTTGCGGTCCAACGGGCCACTTATAGACATCCGTGAATCCATGCGTGGCAACAAAGCGCATCGGGTAATCCACGCGAGTGTCGTCCCACACCTGAATGCCCGCATTGCTCCACCAGTAGTAGCGCCGCCGCAGATCACTGCGGTTGTAGAGTGTTGTGCGCTGCTCAAGAACCGTGGATTTTGGCCGTAGAATTAATTCCACCTGCCACTGCATTCCGTATACCCGGTCAATGTTGCTTATCCAAACGGAGCCGCTTCCGTCCGCGTGCGTCGCATACGCAAAATCGACAGGCGACATGGAAACCCAGTTGTGCGAGACAGGGAAATTGAACTCCAAGCCGAATGCCGCCCATGCGCCGCGATATCCAATCTGCGCTTTTTTAATGGAGGGGTTGGCGTAAAAGATGGGCTGACCGCTGATTTTGTCCACGCAGGTATAGATGTGCCCGCCAATGTCCGGCAGAATGGTGCATTTCAGGTATTCATTTTCAAGAAGAACTGCGCGCCAGGCGTGAGGCTCTTTTACGCCTGTCAGATTGTTCCTCATAGTGTATGGATAGTTGAAGCGTCCTGTTGAGTAGATGTCGAACGGAGGATTCGCATCCGGCTGACCTTCTTCATACGTGGGCAGTGTCAGTGTGTCTTGCCACACCTTGACCTGAGCTGCAATAGGCCGGCAAGTCAGAAATACTGCTCCGACGAGCAACAACGCACCCGATAGAATCTTTTTCCCCATGACATACGCCCCATCCTACGGCACTGTGAATCCGCCGGTTCAAGTGAAATGGAATTGTTATTCCGCATCTTGTGTTCCGTTTTGTATCGTTTAATTACTAATTGTGCGCTATTATACTATTTTCGGTTCGGAAAGCTATCTGCGTTCGACGAAATTTTTGTTCGGTAGAGCTATACGCGGAAACTGAGGGATGGATGATGGGAATAAGAACACATAGCAGCCTGAGGCGGATGGCTGCGGTTGCAATGCTCTTGCTTCCGGCAGCGGTTGCAAACTTTGCGCAGACTCAGGCGAATAGCTGGAAGGTGGTTGGTCCCGGCGGCGGTGGCACCACAATTTCACCAACTATCAGCCCTCATGACTCCCGGCTTGTCGTAGAGCGCTGCGATATGAGCGGCGGCTACGTTACGCATGACAACGGTCTCTCCTGGCACATGTTCAATCTTCGTGGAGGAATGGGTACTTTCGCTTTCGATCCGATCGACCCGAAGGTGATTTATGCCGGGAACGCCGCATTATGGCGTAGCAACGACTCCGGGCAGAGCTGGAGCATGATCTTTCCGAGCCCGGCCCATGGCACCGTAGAGCATCAGCTTGGTGACCATTCCGATTATGCCCTTACGTCGCAGGATCCTGCTTATCCCGGCGGTGGAGTATCTGCGATCGTAATCAAGAACGGAAAAGATGGGCAAAGCGCTAAGGCAGAGTATCTCTACGTTGCCTTTGAGCAGCGCGGTCAGCCGGCTGTGATTGTCCGCTCTGCGGATGACGGCATTACGTGGAGCCGCTTCGCATCGCTGCCTCAGCGCGTTTTGCTTCTCACCACGCAGGGCTCAGACCTCGTCGCAATTTCCGGTAGTTCTGCCTATCGCATTGCGCCGGATGGCAAGGTTACAGAGCAGGGCGGCATTGGAAGCGAATTCAAATCGGCCAGCGCGGGCCGGTTTGCCGGTGAGGTTTGGATATACGCGATCAGCAAAGATGATCTTGTGCATCTCACGAAGGATGCCGGGCTGCACTGGCAGACATTTACACCTGCGCTGCAGCAAACATCCGGCAGTTTTGGCGCGATTGCCACAAGTGTCCAACATCCAGAGACGGCCTATATCGGGTTTAAATCTCTCCGCCTGGGCGCGGGCGACGAGAATTTATTCAACGGCATTGCGAAGACAACCGATGGAGGGCAGACATGGAAAGTTGTCTTCAAGGAAGCAACCCACTCCGCGGATAATCTGGAAGGAACCTGGGTGGAGCAGCGCGCTGCACAGAAGAATCAGAATATCTGGTTCGACTCACCTTATAGCCTGGGTGTAGCACCGGCAAGTCCTGATGTTGTTTATGCCACAGATCTCTTTCGTACCTATCGCACTCTGGATGGCGGCGCAACATGGCAAGAGATGAATTCCCGCAAGGCCGGCGATGGTGGCTGGATCTCACGCGGCCTCGACGTCACGACCTCTTATGGCATGCAGTTCGATCCTTTTGATTCGCGGCACATGTTTATCGACAACACGGACATCGGGCTTTTCGCAAGCACGAATGGCGGCGAGTCATGGCATGGCAGCACAGAAGGCATTCCGGATGCTTGGCGCAACACCACTTATTGGTTGGCCTTCGATCCCTCTCAGCGCGGCCTGATGTGGGGCGCGTTCAGCGGCACGCATGACCTGCCTCGCCCCAAGATGTGGCGCCAGCATAGCCCGAAGTCTTTTGCAGGAGGAGTTGCTGTTTCAACCGATGGCGGCCGCCACTGGCAGCCCAGCAACGCAGGTCTTCCACAGGATTCGGTTACACACATTCTGCTTGATCCTTCCAGTCCCGTCGGCAGCCGTACGCTATATGCCTGCTCCTTTGGCAGTGGCGTTTACAAATCCACGGACGGCGGCAAACACTGGGTGCAAAAGAACGATGGCATTGCTGAAGAAGAGCCCTTTGCATGGCGCATCACCGCAAGTCAGGATGGCTCGTTGTATCTTGTCGTGGCGCGCCGTAGCGAAGGCAAAGGCCAGCAGCTCGCGGGAGCCGGAGCGCTCTATCGCTCAACCGATCACGGGGAACACTGGCAGGCGGTTGCGCTTCCCGCAGGTGTAACCGGACCGACAGGTCTCGAAATCGATCCCCGTAACCCGGAGCATCTTTACCTCACAGCGTGGGGCGAAGAGGGCGATGAGACGGACCACAATGGAGGTGTGTACGTTTCAAACGACAGAGGAAAAACATGGAAGGCACTCTTTACCGAGTCACAGCATGTCTACGATTTAACAGTTGATACGCGCCATCCGGATACCCTCTACATAACAGGATTTGACGCGGCAGCATATCGATCAACGGACGCGGGCGCACATTGGACACGTATTCCCGGATTTGACTTCAAGTGGGCGCATCGAATATTTCTCGATACGAACGACCCTGCGCAAATCTACATCACCACATTCGGTGGAGGAGTCTGGCATGGCCCCGTCGAGGGAGACTCGAATGGGCATGAGGCAGTCGTATCGCCGGTTCCGGTTGCGCATCCTTGATGCAGAACCAAGGGCGCCTTCCTGCACAAATTTCGCTGCTTATGCTGCGTCGTTGATTTGAATCGAAAGGATCTCCCATGCGCCTTCGTTACCTGTCTGTCGTGTTGCTTCTATGTGCCCAACACTTGTCTATGCCTTCGGCGTACGCTGCTGCCAAGCATGATGCCTGGGTAGGAACGTGGGTTGCTGCTCCGATTGCCGAGCCCAACGAACACAATGCCTTTGCGGAAGAAACGACGCTGCGCCAGTATGTGCATGTGTCGTTGGGTGGCTCGTCGATTCGCATTGTTCTCACGAATGAATTTGGCGACTCTGACCTCAAAATCGATGGAGCTTCCATAGCCCTGCCTGCCACGGCTACTGGAGATGGCTACGTGCAGGATGGTTCTCTCAAGCTCGGAAGCGCTAAGCCTGTTCTCTTCGGAGGCCAGTCCGGAATTACCATTGCTCCGGGGGCGTTGGCCGTAAGCGACCCGATTGCATTACCGCTGCTTTCACTCTCAGATATCGCGGTAACGCTCTTCATCCCAGGGCAGCACATCGGTACGATTTCTCTTCATGAAGCTGCTCACCAGACAAACCTTAGTGCTGCCGGTAACCAGCTTACGGCAGAGAACCTCGATAAGCCCACCGTCAATCATTCATGGTATTTCCTTAAGGGCGTGCAAGTGGAAACGGCCACGCGCGGCGCGGTTGTCTGCTTTGGAGATAGCACCACGGACGGCTCGGCCAGCAGAACAGACGCCAATCATCGTTGGCCGGACATACTGGCTGCGCGGCTGCACACGGAGAAAAAGACCGCGGATCTTGCTGTGATGAATGAAGGAATCGGCGGTAATCGCGTGCTACATGACAAGGCAGGGCCTTCCGCGCTTGCCCGCTTTGACAGGGACGTGCTGGCGCAGCCGAATGTGCGTTATGTCATTGTGCTGGAAGGCATCAACGACATTGGGCACATAGCCCATCCCAAACTTCCCGGTGACCTCATCACGGCCGACGATTTGATTGAAGGCTACAAGCAACTTATTGAGCGCGCCCATGCGCACGGCATCAAGATCTATGGAGCCACACTGACACCTTATGGCGGCGCCGGCTACGCAAGCGTGCAGGGACAGGAAGTTCGCGACAAGGTCAATGCCTTTATTCGTACCGGCGGAGCATTTGATGGCGCAATCGACTTCGATAAGGCGACGCAAGATCCAGCAAATCCGCAGCAGTTTCTCTCTATATACGATAGTGGAGACCATTTGCACCCTTCCGATGCCGGGTACAAGGCCATGGGAGACGCAATCGACCTAACTCTCTTTACCCGCTAGCGCAGGAAAGAATCTGGCCAGTTGGACGGAGAAAAGGAATCGAAGTGCTGCCTGAGCAGCTTTCGTTCTTTTTCTCCGCGCCGCTGTATTGTCCTTCAGAAGAGCGATACTGTCGGCCCAAACTGCACGGCGAAAGAAAACCTCAGTGAAGGTCTTGCATATCGCAAGTCCGCAGCAACAGTGCGTCTATGGCGGCTTTCTCTGCTTTCTTCCGAAACATGCTCTCAATTACGCAACCAATCGTTTGATTGTGTTTATAACAAATCGTCAATCATGAAAATCAGATAGGAAAGCCGAAACAGAAATTTAGAGGTGTCCGCGTTCGACATTCCAGTTCCACAAAGAGTAGTTATCCAGCTAACGGTTTAAATGATTTCCGGTAAGTATATGTGTGATAAAGAGATGCAAGATGATGTTTCTATAAGTTTTTTTATGTATGTTTTTCTTTGCTTTTTGTGAATTAACTGTGATATTGTCCATCACAAATTTCCAAGAATGGGAATGATGCTGCCAAATTTGGATTAAGAACGAGATAGAGCAGTGCAAGGGAAGAAAAAATCAATGGAGGACATCGTGTTGAGGCCAATGAGACGACGCATCATCTGTACACTGCTTGCTTTCCTCGGTTTTTACTGCGTTCTGTCGGGGCGCCTGGCATCTGCCCAGGCTGACCAGGGAACCATCACCGGAGTTGTGACCGACAGCTCAGGCAAAGTTATTCCGGGCGCTATGGTCACGCTCCTCAACACGGATACGGGGCTGGTCCTGACGGACAAGACGGGCGCCCAGGGCGCTTACACATTTACGCCGGTGAAGATCGGTAACTATACCGTGAGCGCAACGGCTCCTGGATTTGAGACAACAACCCGCGAGAACCTGCATCTGGACATCCAGCAGCATTTGAGCGTTCCTGTTTCCCTGCAGGTCGGATCCGTAACGGAATCCGTGATCGTGAAGGATGTGCCGCCGCTACTCCAATCCGATACGTCATCCGTTGGGCAGATTATGAGTACGCAGACCATCAATGACACACCTCTCAATGGGCGCAATTGGGTTTATATCGCGCAGTTGACTTCCGGTGTGGCTCCGGGCCTATCGGCCGGTGGCGCGCGCGGCGGCGCGACAGGAGATTTTTCTGCGAACGGCCAGAGAACCACGCAGAACAACTTCATCCTCGACGGCGTCGACAACAACGTGAACGTGGATGACTTCCAGAATGGTGCTAGCTACAACGTAAAGCCTCCACCGGACGCGCTGGCAGAGTTCAAGATCGATACTTCGGACTACAGCGCCGAGTTTGGACACTCTGCAGGAGCGGTGCTGAACGCCAGCATAAAATCGGGCACCAATAAGATTCATGGCGATGTGTGGGAATATTTTCGCAACGATGCCCTGGATGCGGCAGACTGGGACTCAGCAAATGGTGCTGTTCCCGCATACCACGAGAACCAGTTCGGTGCTACGTTTGGTGGGCCTATCTGGAAGAATCGTCTCTTCTACTTTGGAGATGCGGAAGTAAATCGTATCTCGTTCGGCTACCCCGACCCAGGTTTGACGGTGCCTACGGCAAGTGAGCGCGCGGGCGATTTCTCCGAGTTGTTCAATACCAGCCTCACAGGCAAAAATGCGCCAATTGGGATTTTTGCGCCGAATACGGGCGGCCAAGTGCCGTTGACGGCATCGGGCGCCTTTGCCAATCCGGCAGCGGGGGCTCAGGGGCTCTGCGCCAGTACACCACAGCTATGCGCATGGGCCGCTGCCACTCCTGGCAGTGGAATCGGCGCTCCGACGACAAATGCTCTTTCCAGTGGCGATCCAGGTGCGGGCGGGCAGATCGACATTGTTGCTCAGGAAATCATGAAGGCTTATCCCCAGCCAAACGCCAATGGTTGGACTGCTTCCAACTACAACACGCCGGGCTCCGGAACAACCTATGCAAACTACAACGTGAATGTGCCCGTCCATGACAATACATGGCAGTGGGATCAGCGACTGGACTGGAACGTCAATGAAAAGGACCAGGCATACGCTCGTTATAGCTATACGCATGAGCAAACCGGTTATGGCACCCCTCTAGGTCCAATTCTTGATGGCAACGAGGTTGCTCCAGGCGGTTTTCACGGTTCCACCAACTACAATCTCGCGCAGAACTTCATGCTCAGCGAAACTCACATCTTCAGCTCCAATCTGGTGAATGAATTTCGCTTCGGATACAACTGGGGCGTGTATGAGTTTGTTCAGACAAACAGCGATATTCCGGCCGACCAGTTAATCCCCGGGATGGGAGGCGTGCCCTTCACTGGATTTGCCGGGCCAAACGGCGGCCTGCCGGAATTGCTCTTCGGCGGTTCGCAGGGTTTGTCCACAGCAGGCTCGCGTCACGATGTTCCTTCGGTTGAGCGCCAGAACATCTACCAGATACTCGATAACTTAACCCGGACCTGGGGACGTCATTCCTTTAAAGTTGGATTCCAAATTGAAAGCATCCGGCCTCTCTTCTCGCAATCCGTATATCCGCGTGGACGATACAACTTCAATGGTCAGTACACCGGAAAATTCACTCCTGGAAATGTGGGAACAACTCTTACCGGAACGGGCGCAGCGGATGCCTTTACTGACAACATGGGCAATATCGGCATGTCGCCGGGATGGAATACAAGCTACTATCGCAACTATCGCGCTGCATATTTTCAGGATGACTGGAAGGTCAGCCCGCGGCTTACTGTGAACGTTGGGTTGAGGTATGACTTTGTCCAGCCGCCCAGCAGTAAGGGTGGAGAACTGGCTAACTTCATCATCGACTCGCAGAACTTGACTGCGGCGGGCGCTGGCATCAATGGGCAATCCGCTGTCGGCGCAGGTCATTATGTATTGCCCGCCATGGTCGCGAACTCCGCTCCGCTCTCGACCAGCTTTATAAACACCATGCAGGCAAACAATGTCTCGATTCAATACACCACTGCGAATCAGAACTCCCTGGTGAGCGTACAGCATTATAACTTCGCCCCCCGCCTTGGGTTCGCCTACCAGCTCAATAGCAAGACGATCCTGCGCAGCGCATACGGTTTGTTCTATGGCTCGCTCGAAGCTCCTGGTGGTGCGGAACTGGAGACAAACTATCCCTTCGCTTACCAGGTGGTGCTCAATAATAACTACATTGCACCTTACGGCTATTGCCTTCCCTCCACTCAGGGAGGCCCGTTTAATACCGCCAGCCAATGTCCCTCCAACGCCACGGCAGACAATACATACGCACCTTATCTGCCCTATTCAACGACTCTTGAAAGCGGCAGCTCCCTTTACTACGCGAATGGCGGCATCGGCCAATATGCAGGCTCCAGCGGACTGGCCATGTCCGACAGCAATATCAAGACACCGTACACGCAGAGCTACCATTTGACAATCGAACGGGAATTGACGCCGACTATGGTTGCAACGGCTGCCTACGTCGGAAACAATGCCAAGCACACGTATGCCGGCACCAACCCCCTCGGTCCTCTTGCCATAACCGGCGCCAATGACCCGAACGGCAATCAAAGCACTCTTGCATTTCCCAACCTGTCTCTCTCAACTTCCAACGCAGAAGAGTGGATAGGCGAAAGCATGTACAACTCGTTGCAATTGAAGCTGGAGAAACATGCTTCCAACGGGTTGAATTTCCTTGCTGCATATACCTATGCACATGGAGAAGATGATGCCGCTAACCCCGGTATTGGCGGTGGGCCCAGCTATCGCAACACAAACCTCATTCCGCTGAAAGCGGAATTCACGAATTCGAATTACGATATTCGTCATCGCTTTACGCTGAATGGCATGTATGAACTGCCTTTCGGCACGGGGAAGAGGTTTCTCAATTCCGGCGGGCTGCTTAATTACCTTGTAGGTGGATGGTCTGCCAGCGCTACATGGATTGCCCAGACAGGCATTCCGTTCACGGTCACCACCGGCGGGGGCAACTTCGTCGGTGCCAAGGGCTTTAATCAACTCAATGCGATTCGTGTCGGCGACCCATTCAAGGGCGGTGGAAGCGTGCCTGACGCGAATATCGACATGGCCGGACAAACCTGCCCGGCTCACGTGAAGAACAGGACAAACTGGTACAACCCTTGCGCATTTGTTGATCCAACGCCCGGTGCCAACATTCCCGTCGGCACGTTTTTGACGAGCCTTCAAAGCGCAATCCAGTATTCCGGCTCCAAGTCCAACCAGATTCACGGGCCCGGAAATGAGCGCGTCAATATGTCCGGCTTCAAAAACTTCAACACGCTGCACGGGCAATACGTTCAGCTTCGCGCCGATGCTTTCAATCTGTTCAATACGCCTTCGTGGGCCAATCCCTCGGGCGGTGACGACCTCAGCCTTAGCGGCGGACGGATAAGCAGCGTTCAGATCTTTCAGAGCAACACACCTGACGCAAGGTTCTTCCAGATTGCGGCAAAGTACGTGTTCTGATTCGCATATTCATCCGCATGAAAATGCAGGATGAATATTGTAAGGAAGTGTTGTTTGATCTGCCTCTAACATCTCTCGTGGACAGGAATTTGTCCACGGGAGTTTTTTATAGAGTCTTCAGGCAGGCATGATCATGAATGAACCCAACTTGAGTATAGGAAGTCACCGATGAATCGTCGTGAGATGCTATATGCTGCGGGGGCTGGTCTTATCGCTGGAACTATTCCTCGTGCCGACGCGCTTGCTCCATTGCAGACTCTCGAACCAAAGCAATCCGACACGCTCGCGCTCGTGAATTACGAACCCAAAAGCATGTTGCAGGTTCAAGAGACGCATATACCACGCTCCCGTTATCCGCTCATCGACATACACACGCACCTTTGCTTTTCCGCAAAGACAGTTAATGGCATCCCAATGTCGCCGGAGCGCAAATTCTATGAGAGTCCCCTGCAGTTGCTCACAGTCATGGATCGCAAGAATATTCGTTCAATGGTGAATTTAACCGGAGGATACGACACAGGCCTGATCGAAGCGGTCAAGCAATATGACAAAGTGCATCCGGATCGCTTTTATACATTCACAGAGCCGATTTACTCAAAATTTCTCGAACCCAACTTTCCTGTTCTTCAGGCGCAGGCCATAGAGCAGGCGCACCGAAATGGTGCGCGTGGGCTGAAGGTTCTGAAAACGCTCGGGCTCTACCTCAGGGAAAACATCACCACCGGGAAACTCGTGAAAATCGATGATCCTCGCTTTGACCCGATGTGGGAAGCCTGCGGCGCATTGCAGATGCCTGTCGCCATTCACATCTCCGATCCTGTGGCTTTTTTCACTCCTACGGACAGATTTAACGAGCGCTATGAAGAGCTGAACAATCATCCGGATTGGTCTTTTTATGGAAAAGACTTTCCGTCCAACGAGGAATTGATTGAAGCAAGAAACAGAGTCATAGCCCGTCACCCCAGGACGCGGTTTGTTGTCTTGCACTGTGGTAATTTCGCGGAAAATCTGAAAAATGTCGCACAGAATATGGACCGTTTTTCCAATATGACAGTCGATATCGCCGCACGCATTGGCGAGCTTGGGCGGCAGCCAAGAACAGCCCGCGCCTTCTTCGAAAAGTATCAGGACCGCATTCTGTTTGGCACAGACGCAACCCCACATACAGACGATCTTCCGCAGCAGCTTTTCAACGACAAGCTCTACGAGATTTACTTCCGCTTTCTCGAAACCGATGACGAGTATTTTGATTACGCGCCTGCAAACGTGCCTCCACAAGGGCGTTGGAAGATTTACGGCGTTCATCTTCCGGATTCCATTCTGCGCAAGGTCTATCTCGAGAATGCGTCCCGCGAACTCCATCTTTCCATTGCGTAAGGAACGCCTATGGCCCATGCACCCGGCGCATAATAGGGGCAGCTATAACACACCGCTTAAAGTGGCAAGATTATGGACCAGAATCGAAGATGAACCTCCCAGTATAACATTAAATTGGATGCACAGAATTTCCCGCTTTACAGGCATGTCTTCCCGCAGGCCGTAAAGCACAAGGTCGAGGTTAGTTTCTCCTGCAATCGCAATATCCAGGGGTTTCGGGGAAGGGAATTAGCTTTCGTTTTCATAGCAAGCTTTTGTTGTTTTTGCCTCCTTAATTGCAGTATAGTAGTTATCGTTCGTTATTTTTAATTTCGAATATGTGCGATTAATAGCATTTTTCTTTCGAGGACGCGGATTGTGACTTTTCTGTCGAGTTTTGTTGATTTGTCTCTGGAGGAGAAAAGGGTTAGAGGCCTTTTGTTCACTCCAAGTGAGATTGCACAGCAGCCGGAGACCTGGCGGACTACATTCAGTATTTTCGAGCAGAATCAGCAGAAAATCGCTTCCTTTTTAGATGCTGCTGGAGTGCGTGAGCCGCTGGAAAAAAGACCGGCAGTGATGCTCATTGGTGCGGGCACTTCCGATTATGTCGCACAAGCCCTGGAGTTTCTATTCCGCCAGAAATGGGGCTGCGAAGTGAGTTCGGTGGCAAGCACAGATTTGTTGCCGAATATGGAAGAGTACATCGTGCCAGGCCGCAGGTATCTGTGGATATCCTTCTCCCGTTCCGGTGACTCTCCAGAAGGTGTGGCTGTCCTGGAACAGGCAATCGAGCTCTATCCGAACATCTCTCATCTCGTTGTCACTTGCAACGCCGACGCTCGAATGGTCGAAGTCTGTAGGGGCGTAGAACGCACCCAGGTGATAGTGCTCGATAATGCGGTGAACGACCGCAGCCTGGTCATGACCAGTTCCTTCACCAACATGGTCGTGATGGGCCATTGTCTTGCCAACGCGTGGTCCATCGCAGAGTACAAACCAGTACTGGAGCAGCTGATAAGCGCCGCCGAAGACTTACTGATGCGCGTAGCTGTGGAGGCGGATGCGCTCACGGAGCGCAATTTTTCCCGAGTATGTTTTGTCGGCAGTGGATCGCTAGCGAGCGTGGCCAAAGAATCCGCTCTGAAGGTGCTGGAAATGACTGCCGGGCAAGTAAAGACAATGTCGGAAACGGTGCTCGGATTGCGACACGGCCCGATGGCGGCGCTGGATAAGGAGACGCTCTTTATCAGCTTTATTTCTGGAAATGATCGCGGTACGAAATATGCCAGGGATCTACTTGCGGAGATCGGCCAGAAGCAGGTGGTGGCGGAACGCATTGCGCTAGGGCCGGCACATGCGGAGGCGGAAGTTGCTCCGTTTTGCGACCGATATCTGGCATTGCATCTGGATGTGGAAGATGTGTATCGTCCCGCTGTCGATGTGATCTTTGGCCAATTGCTGGGTCTTTATTTTTCCGTGGCGCACAAGCTGAACCCGGACTCTCCGAGCCCCGGCGGCGTCATTAACCGCGTTGTGCAGAGCTTCCGGATTTATTAATTCCATGTTCGTCATCCTTCAAAATCATTTGCTCAAACGCAGTTCCGGCATCGCGATAGCGATCTAGGTCTGTGCGGCATCCCTGGGTTCTGTACGCCGCTGCGGAGCAGGCAGCCGAAGACAGATCTTTGCTCCTGGTAGAGGCTATAAGCAATCACGTCAATCAATACGGCGGCTACACCTAGATGTCTCCCGCTACACTTCGAGAGTTCGTATTGCAGCAGCTACAGCGACCGCGTCCGCTACTACTGGGCTCTGCTGGAAGTATCCACTGCTCTACGAAAGTTTGTTACCAATCTTTCAGAGATAGTAATCCCCGAGAGCATGCTGAGCCTCTATTCGCCGGCAATCCTGAGTCGCTGATTGTGGACCACATCCGCGACGTGCTGCGGCGGTACGCAGCCGCATGCATGACGCAAGTCGCATAGCCATTCCCAGGCTGCCATGCTCCGTTTTCTTTCGTATTCCCTTTCTTATTGCAATCAGGTAATCTTGCACATGCTCTTAGAGCAGAATCTAATTTACGTTGTGAGAAAGCATGCGGCGACAAAGCGTTTCAAAGGCATCTTCGTCCAGAACTGCGGTTGGGGGAGGGCGCGGCTCCCAGATGTTGATTGAGGAGCGCCGTCAGTACATCGTTGGATTGGCACAAAAGCATGGCCGCGTGCTCGTCGAGGAACTTGCGGAATCGCTTGGCATCTCGCGCATTACCATCCGCAAAGATTTGGATTATCTGCAGAGCCGAGGTGTACTGCAACGCACGCACGGTGGTGCTCTGCAGGCAGGCAATGGCGCGCTCGCGGATCCATCCCTTCAGGAAAAAGAAGGCCGTCATTCCGGGGAAAAGCTGCGAATTGCCGTGGCGGCGGCCGATCTGGTGCAGGAAGGGCAGTGCGTTTTGCTCGATTCCGGCACAACCACTACGGCAGTTGCGCGCGCACTAAAGCGGTTTTCGCATTTGACTATCATTACGAATGCAGTCAACATCGCCGGAGAATTGAGCGGATCCGACCTGGAGGTGCTGCTTACCGGAGGCTCATTGCGCAAGAACTCCTTCTCCCTGGTAGGACCTTTGGCGGAGGATATGTTGCATGACATGCACGCCGACATCCTCTTCCTTGGCGTGGATGGTTTCGATATAGAGGCCGGCCTGACGACGCCCAATGTAATGGAGTCAAGCGTAAATCGGGCAATGGTTAAAGCCTCTTCGATTGTGGTCGCTGTGTGCGATTCAACCAAATTCAATCGCCGTAGCCTGTCTAAAATCGTGGAAGCCTCAGCAATTCATCATGTCATCACGGACACAGGGCTCTCATTGGAGATCGCCAATGCTCTACGCGTCATGGGAATCAAGCTCACATTGGTCTAGCGCTGCGTATAGCGCGATAAATAGAACAAACATCCAGTGCACTTTTTCCCGCCAGCCTATAGGTTTTGCAGCACTGTACGTACCGCTGAACAATAGTTTTCGGATAGCAACCGTAAGGAAACACCCGCATCTGAACTGGTGTACGCCTGTACATGCGTCACAAAGAGAAATGCAGATTACAAAATAACTACATGAGACATAAAGTGTATTTTGTTTTGAGTGAGAATCTCGACAGAAGACCATAATCCCGATCCGAATAATAGGCGCGTCGCGTTTTCGCATTGGCGATGTTGGCGAGTTTTCCAGCTCGGGAGGAACATCCGCGAAATCACGATACTGTTCCGGCGTCAGTGTGCGTTCGCTATTGATACTAACCAGCTCGTTCGTGTACGAAGTTTCACTTACGATAGCTTGTCCCGGCTTCTCTGCGCCTCCAACCCCCTATCGAGCGCTATGAGCTCTAGGGCGATTCAGTTCGGCTGCGCGGAGACCTACGACGCCTTCGGCAACCGCCTCAGTCAGCAACCATCGGGAACCGGGCTCACCTGTACATCGATCAATACTCCGGTCAACGCGAATAACCGGTTGAGCGGTCCCACGTACAGTTCCGATGCGGCGGGAAATCTGCTGTACGATGGAACCAATACGTTGACCTATGATCGGGAGGGGCGCCTGGCGACCTCGTTTTCCCCCACAATCGGGGGCACGGCCACCTACCTGTATGGCGCAGACGGTCAACGGGTGAACAAGACCTTCGGCAGCTTTCAGACCGAATACATCCGCGATCCCGATGGCTCCTTGCTGGCGATCTACGTCAACGGCAGCTACGTCGGCAACTTCCAAGATATGTGGGTAGGGGGCAAACACTTCGGCGAGGCGACGGTCGCATCGGGCAACGCCAGCCAGACGGAGAACTTCGCCCTCACCAACTGGCTCAGCTCCCAGGCCGCCTACACCAGTCCCGCAACTGGTGTTCCGACCGCGGCGTACCTCAGCCTGCCTTTCGGCGACGCCCAGACGGATCTCTTCGGATCCAACAACGACGACATCCACTTCACCAGCAAAGAGCGAGACGGAGAATCAGGCAACGACTACTTCGAGGCCAGGTACTATGCATCCAGCATGGGACGGTTCATGTCGCCGGATGATTTCTGGAAAGACACAAATCTAGCCGATCTCCAAAGCTTGAACAAATACGCCTATTCTCGCAATAATTCCTTGCGATACATGGACTTAATGGTGAGACAGCGACCGAAGCAGCAGTGAGCCTACGACGGGAGGGAGTAATAGTATGACGCTCCCCACCATTTGTGCAATCAACCGGCGTTTTTCGCGCCCCCGTTCAACCGGCAAAGAAACAGACGCCGAATCGGAAACGACTACTTAGACGCCCGATATTACAGCAGCGCGATAGGCCGGTTTATGTCGCCGGATTGGAGCGCCATTCCGACGGAAATTTGTGCATGGCAACATCACGATAGCAGTGGTACAAAATTAGTAAGCTTTAAGCATGACCCCGACATAGCAGGTGATCCTGGCCTTCGAGTCCCGCAACTCTATCCAGATGCCAAACCTACAGCGCGCAGGCGTCAAAAGCGCGCTCTATCTGCGCTTTGTCTATCGGTTTAAGGTTGCTTTGCATGGTCTAAGGTGTCATCCGCTGACCTGCATGTTGTTGAAAATCCGTTTAGTTGATAATTCGATTCCTACCGCGTCCACCAGATTTCAAAGTGCTTAATGGATTCGATAAAATCGGCCAACCCCACAAAACCCCACAATTAAGATTTAAACTGCCCTTGCTCTTGTGCAACGGGTGATTGTTCCCGTCTCTGCACCATCACCGTCTGCACAACTTTCGAGTTCGCTTGTTGCTTCACTCTGCCGACCGCAGGTGAAGCGGAACAAAAGCTACGAGCCGTTTAGTGGGCAATTCGGCATATTAGAAACATGTAATTTCTTTGCTCCGGACCTCCTTGTAACATCTCGCTGTTATAGGGAGGTCGTCAATGTTCGTCTATTCCGATAAGGAGCAGTCCGACAAGAGGCCTGCAGAAATTGGCCCACGCCCGTGGCATCACCGATCAGACTGCTTTGTTTGCCGGAAGCAAGAAGGAATAGAGCCTCCGCCCACAGGAGGTACATTGTCGAAGGGAAACATTTTCTTGTAGAGCATGCCCCGCTGAAGATGTCTCATGTGGGAACGGTAATCATTCAATCCAGACGCCATCTTCTCGACTTTGGTGAAATGACTTCGGCCGAGATTGCGGAATTCGCTTCGATCATGCGACGACTTGTACCGGCGGTCAAAGTTATCACTGGAGCCCACCGCATCTATTACCTTTCGGTGAACGAGCATGCGCCGCACTTTCATCTTTGGCTTGTGCCCAAGAAGAAGAACATAAAGCTGGAGCCGCTTCCTTTTTATCTCGTCGTCCTGTCCCAGCCACGAAGAGCGGGGCAGAAGCTATTTCGCGCAAGATCCGAAAGCAGTTCGACCGATCCTGAGGATCAATCCAATGGAGAAAAGAAGCACATGCATCAACTCCGCGAGTGACGGCGGAGAAGTGATCCGAAATACGAACCAGATTCTATTCTTGTCCCACCGGTAGCATGATTTGCCCCATCTCCATGGCATTGGCAGACGGGATCTCCTGCAGAGAAAGAGAGAGTTGATCCGTTGCAATTCCCGTGAGATCCTGAAACTTCGCCCAGAGTTGCTTGAGCATGTCCGTTTTTTCCTCGATTGTGTGTCCACTCCTCAAAACGCAATTGAGCGTGGCCGTTGGAGCCTCTGACCCTGCTGTAAAACCTGATCCCTGAGAATACGAAAGGAAGATGACACGGACGAAGTTCCTTGGCACCTTCATTACAGAGCAATGGATTCGCGTGATCTCTTCCGCTATCTTCGCTTTGGTCTCATTTGAGACGGCGCCCTCCTGGGTAATCGCAGTGTAGAGCGGCATTCTAACGATCTCCTTTACAGTTTTTGTGGTTGCTGAGTACTGCATTGCGTATTGCGGAATACGTCGTCAAAAGGTCGCTTTTGGCCTGGCTGGAAATAAATCACATGCCGGCAGGTGAACAATCGGATGCTAGTAATCCTTCGAATACTGGTAAATTACATATTCCTTGTACTCAAGATCTAAGCTTGAGTCCTTCCGGATGGTTCCTGGGATAGCCCGAGTTCTGTATAGATTTCGACCCTGCTCTCGAAGTGATGTTTCCGGCATACCAGAAATATGTAATGGCCACCACTCGAGGGGGCTTCTTACGATAGAGCCGAGTTGCTTTCATGTTCTCCAACATTGTTGTCGCATTGAATGATCTGCCTGAATCGCAGCGCGCTTTACGGATGGCGATCGATCTTGCACGTGTGTGCAGTGCAGAACTAACGACTGTTTCAATTCTTGGTGATCTTCCTGCTTACGTCTCGTTTTCAATTGTTGTTGATCCAGATGCTTCTGCCGCAATGATCGAAGAGCGACGGCACCGCCACAGGGAAATGCACGAGAAGGCAGCGAGCCTGGCGCGAGAGTTGGGTGTTCATGCACAAGGTTCGGTTGTAGCTGGCAACGAGGTACAAGCAGTTCTCCACTTCCTGAAAGACCAAAGGGCCGATCTGCTGGTTGTTGGATTGCATCAGCACGACTTCTATCTATCCCGTCTTTGGAGCTCCGTCTATGACCTCGCTCAGAACGCTACCTGCAGTGTACTTGGAGTGCACTGAGCGAGGGCTCGAATGATCAAGTCTAAGACGAATGAATCTAAGCGAGGCCCGGAGGCTCCAAGGCATGATTAGAAAATCGTGGATTATTCCCTTGATCGTCTTGCTTACTGCTGCAGGTCTTCTCTTTGGTATAGCAGGGCGCTGGACAGGATGGCAGGGGAGTCGCCCTGACCAGGAGACCGACGATGCGTACCTGAAGGCCGATATGACGCCCTTGAGTACACGGATTTCCGGCACAGTTAAAAGGGTCAACGTCGGTGACTATGAAAGTGTCAAGGCAGGTCAAACGCTCATCGAACTTGATGACGAGGACTGCCGGGCTCGTTTTGTGCCAGTTGCAATGATAGGAACTGGACGAAAAGGAGCCGGATATGGCGAGGAAGCGGCATACGCCTGAGCAGGTGGTGAACCTGCTTCGGCAGATCGAAGTGGGAGTGGCGAACGGCAAGACGACCACTTTAGCGTGCAAGGAAGCCCTGATCACTGAGCAGACCTACTATCGATGGCGCAAGGAGTACGGTGGACTGCAGGTAGACCAGGCGCGTCGTCTCAAGGAACTAGAGCAAGAGAACTCGAAGCTGAAGCGTCTGGTCAGTGAGTTAAGCCTTGAGAAGCTGGTGTTGAAGGATATCGCTTCGGGAAACTTCTAAGCCCTGAGCGACGGCGTTGCGCGGTGGCTCATGCCCGGCAAGAGCACGGGATGAGCGAGCGGTTGGCGTGTCGTGTGGTGAACCAGCCACGCGGCACGCAGCGCTATCGGCCGACACAGCGTGAAGACGAAGATGCACTCACTAGGGCCATCGTCGATCTGGCCAGCCAGTAAGGGCGCTACGGCTACCGCCGGATCACGGCGTTGTTGCAGCGAGCAGGTTGGCGAGTGGGCAAGGACCGGGTGGAGCGCATATGGCGTCGCGAAGGGCTGAAGGTTCCGAAGAGACAAAAGCCACGAGGGCGGTTGTGGCTCAACGATGGCTCGTGCGTGCGATTGAGGCCTGAGCACAGGAACCATGTATGGAGTTACGACTTCGTCAGCGCACGGACGCACGATGGAAGAACAGTGCGTCTGCTTAATCTAATCGACGAGCACACACGCGAATCCCTGCTGGTTCGTGCCGAACGTAGATGGTCGAGTGCCAAAGTGATCGGAGCTCTGGCTGATGTCATGGTGATGAAAGGAGTGCCGGAGTATCTACGATCAGACAACGGACCGGAGTTCGTTGCGAATGATCTGCGCAAATGGCTTGCAGATACAGGAGCAAAGACACTGTACATCGAGCCCGGCTCTCCCTGGGAGAACGACTATTGCGAAAGCTTCAACTCGAAGCTGAGGGATGAGTTCCTCAACGGAGAAATCTTCTACTCTATGAAGGAAATACGTGTGCTGGCCGAACGCTGGCGCATCCACTACAACACCGTCAGGCCGCACTCATCACTGGGCTATCGACCGCCCGCACCGGAGGCCTGGCTGGCAAACACCTGGGGGTGTGGAGAAGTGGAAACCGCTACGCGCTTCCCACTTCACCACACCCCCGACGGCGGCTACCTGAACTCAGAGAAAGCTGCGCTACACTAACAAAATCACTGGCGCAAAACATCGGTCAGGCCACTGAGTGTGTCAACGTATCACCACGAGCGGATGATGAAGGATGCAGTGCATCCGGAGGGCAGGACAGATTTTCTGCCTGCTCAACTTACTCAGGGCGATTTTCAGAAATTGACGAAGTCGATGGAGAAGAATCAGACATTTCTTGTCACAGACCATGCTTAGCATGGGGCATCTCTTGAGTTCAATCTCTTGACTCAAGAGATGCACTGCGCGATGTGAGAGGCGACATCAACCACGCTGCCTCAACTTGGACTGCCCGATCTTTTGTACCGTGGAGTGTTAGCGTAGCGCAGCTTCTTTTGTGATCAAATCGCCGCTGTCGAGGGCGTGGGGAAGTGGGATGCATTGTTTGCTTTCCACTTCTCCATACTCTGTTTTGGTTTCGGTCTGCCACGACTCGGGTGCTGTTTGCCGATAGCCGAGTGAGGAGTGTGGCCGGATGGTGTTGTAGTGAACCCTCCAGCGTTCTGCCAGGATCCTGATTTCCTTCATCGAGTAGAAGATCTCCCCGTTGAGGAACTCGTCGCGCAGCTTGGATATGTGGAACCTTCAGTCCCTCGCGGCAGATGGCAATTACTCTCCTGCACAATGTGAAATGGGGAGCATTGCTCCTGGATCAGCAGCGTCCCGCGGATGCCGTAAGCTATCTCACTGCTGCAGTCCAATCGAATCCGCGTTATGAGAAAGCATATCTCCTTATCGTCAGGGCATACGCGGGACTGGGCGAAAATGACAAGCGCAATCAAATGGTGCAGCGCCTTCAAGTAGTCAGGGATGAGAATCGTCTCAGTTCGAACGGCAAGAATGAAAACGGCACGGCGCCGGGTGAGCCTGCGACCCCATAATTTTCGAAGGTCAGCACTGCACGTTTGTCTCCCTTCATCGCATACACTTTGACCTTCGATTCCTGAAACGCATATACTCTTATCATGCGCAAGCGTTCGGCAAACTGTTGTTGTCGTTACTCAAGGGCTTATTCCATTGAGTTGAGCGGCTGCGTGTCGATGCTTCGCCGGTAGTCTTTTTCCTTCCTCATCCACTCAATGGAATCAGTGCCTGACGTGCAGGCGCATTCCATAATCGCTTCAAGCGACCTCCTGCAGCGGGCAAAATTCCACATATTCCCTTGTCAATGCTCCAGGAGAGGCTGTTTCATGACGCAATCATTCAGAAAATCTTTGCACTTCATCGTGTTCTCGCTGCTCATTCTCTTTGTTGCGAATGCGCGAGCGCAGACGTATAACGGAGGCCTGCGCGGCTCCATCACCGATGCCCGCGGTGCAGTAATCCCCAAGGCATCCATTACATTGACCGACGAAACCACCCACCAAGTACGTTCCACCACGTCGAACTCGGACGGGGCTTACGCATTTGACGCGCTTCGGCCTTCCATCTATACGTTGCATGTTGCAGCAGCTTCTTTCGAAGCCGCCGACCGCACCCACATTGCCCTGGCCACGCAGGATTTTCTAACACTCGATGTGCAGCTCGCCGTCGGCACTGCTGTTGATTCCGTGCAGGTTTCAGCGCAGGCGCCGCTGGTGGATAACGCCACTGCTTCCATAAGCGCGAACTTCGATCAGCGCCGCCTCGAAGATATTCCTGTGCTCGGCCGCAATCCTTACATCGCCGTAGGTCTTTCAGGCGTGTTCGTAAATACCGGCAATCCCCAATTCATCCGCTTTGCCGATCAGAATGGAACCACGGCGACATCGGTTGCAGGCGGACCAATTGCCTCAAACCTCTATCTTATCGATGGTGTGCCGATCACCGACACCAACAACCGTCCCATTGCGATACCGACAATCGAGTCCATCCAGGATGTGAAGGTACAGGCGCTCACTTATGACGCACAGGTTGGCCGCACCGGCGGCGGCGTCTTCAATACGCTGCTGCGTTCCGGCACCAATGCACTGCACGGATCCATCTTTGGCGAGACCCGCCAGACAGCATGGCTGGCCAATGACTTCTTCGCCAACCGCAACGGGATTGCGCGTCCGGATAGTCCTTACTACAACTGGGGTGCGTCACTGGGAGGACCTGTTTTCATTCCGCATCTGTATGATGGCAGTAATAGAACCTTCTTCTGGATCGGGTCCGAAGGCTATATTCAAACCTCACCGTACACAGAAACCTTTGTAGTGCCCACGGATCTTGAGCGCAGCGGCAATTTTTCCCAGGACTTCAACGCGGACGGTTCACCACACGTCATCTACAACCCAAATGACACCTACACGGATGCAACCGGCGTGCACCGGCGCCCTTTCACAGGCAATGTCATCGGTAATGTCAACACGGTTGGCAAGAACATCGTTTCATACTTTCCGTCGCCGGCAGCTGGCACCAATGAGTTCACCGGAACAGATGACGTGCGCGATCATGCCCAGGAAGTCACGGTGAAGCTGGATCAACAAATCCGGCCGTGGTGGAGCGTGAATGGCTCCTACATCTTCTATGAAGCATTGCAGCCGCTAGGTAATCCGCTGCATACACTGCCGGGCAGCTACTCGTACATCTATCATCGTCAGGTAGACGCTACGCAGGTGAACAGCACTTGGATTCTAAATCCGAGCACGGTGCTGACCGCGCGCTACGGCATCAATCGCTTCCCCAATCTGATTAATGAAGTCAGCCAGGGATTCGATCCCAGTGAACTCGGCTTCCCACAGTCCTACTCGGACAACATTCAGTCCAAATTCTTCCCAACTATCTTTTTCGCCAACTACTCTCAGCTCGGCCAGAACACAAGCCAGCTCGACAATTGGAAATCGCAAATCATCAATGGAGCGCTCTCAAAAAGCATTGGTCATCATGACTTCACGTTCGGCGCCGAGTATCGCCGCTTGCGTCTGGACTTTCAGGACTACAGCAATGCTCCAGGAACCTACACTTTCACCGGCGCATTCACACAGGCCAACCCAAACTCTTCCGATGGTCTCTCCGGGGACGACATTGCCGATCTGCTGCTCGGCTATCCAGTCTCGGGCGAAGTCGATCTCACTACGTTCTTGCACACATATCTCGACTACAACGCAGTCTTCGCGCAGGACGACTGGCGTATCACGCGCCGCCTTACTCTCAATCTCGGCTTGCGTTGGGAAGCGGAAACTGGCCTCAAGGAAAACAACAACCAGTTAGCCGTAGGATTCAATCGCACGGTCCAGGCGCAGCTCTCCAATGGCGCCAGCGTAACCGGCGGCATTCTTTTTGCCGGCGTCAACGGCAATCAGCGAGATATTGGCGATCTTTCGCGCGCCAAGTTTGCGCCGCGTATCGGCGCTGCTTATCAGATCGACTCTAAAACAGTAGTGCGCGGCGGTTACGGCATTCTGTATGCTCCTGTCCGCTACGATCCTATCGGTGCGCTGGCGCCCGGCTACTCTCAGGCAAACAACTACGTAGCCAGCACAGACAATGACCAGACATCCGCGAACTCGCTCAGCAATCCATTTCCTGATGGTTTCCAGAAGCCGGCAGGAAACTCCGCCGGTCTGCTCACCGGCATAGGAAACTCTGTCACAACATATGATCAGAATTTTCATGCGCCGCGCGTGCAGCAGTTCTCAGTGGATGTAGAACGCGACCTGCCCGGACACATCGCCCTGGACGCTGCCTACATCGGTTCACGCTCTACGAACCTGTCCCCCTCACCCGGAGGCAGCACGCCAATCAACATCAACCAGCTCAACCCTTCGAACTTCTCTCTCGGCAGCTCTCTAAGTGACCAGGTAGCGAACCCGGTATATGTTCCCGGAGGCGCAGGTATCCTAGGTCAATCCACGGTGGCGCGCTCCCAGGCTTTGCGTCCGTTTCCGCAGTTCACCTCCGTCAACCTGCTGGTGAGTTCTGCGCATGCCAAATACGATGCACTGCTGATCAAAGCTGAAAAGCGTGCCGCACGCGGACTCAACCTGATCGCGTCGTTCACCTGGTCAAGCAACTGGGATTCATCCTTTGCCACAGCCAACAGCATTCAAAGCCCGGGATCAGCTGCTCCGCAAAACGTCTATAACCTCGAAGGCGAATATGCACGATCGGTCTCCAATGTCCCGTATCGATTCGTTGCCGGGGCGCTCTATGATCTTCCCTTCGGCAGCGGTGAGCGCTTTGCAACAAACAGCCAATTCGTCGATCACATCATCGGCCATTGGCAGTTGAATGTGCTTCCAACCTTCCGCAGCGGTTTCCCCATCTCGGTTTATCAGAGCAACAATGCCAATAGCGCCGTAGCCGGCAACGGAGTGCAGCGACCAAATCTTGTGGAAGATACGCCTCTGGGAACCAGCGGAAGCCTGTATAACAGGCTCAACGGCTACATCAATCCCGCAGCTTTCACCGCATCATCCGCTTACACCTTCGGCGATGCTCCGCGCACACTCTCACTGCGTGGACCAGGCTACGCTAACTGGGATATTTCCTTGTTCAAGAACATCCCTATCCGGGACCGTGTGAATATCCAGTTCCGCGCCGAGACCTTCAACACTTTCAACACGCCATTGTTCAATGGCCCCAACACTGCATTGGGAAGCTCGAACTTCGGACAGATTACGTCCATGGCTAACTTTCCACGCTATCTTCAACTCGGTCTCCACATCACTTACTAACGAATACTACGCGGCGGGCCCTGGCGGCCTGCCGCCTCACTTTTCAAGGAGCCATTGCAGTGTCTCAAGTCATTACACGGCGTTCGCTGTTTCAGACATCAGGCGCTTTTCTCGCTTCCGGCCTTGTATTGCCGGGTTCTCTAACTGCCTGGGCAGCACCCTCAGAACAGCAGCGCATCCGGCTCAACCTCAATGAGAATGCATGGGGCCCGTCTCCAACGGTCGCGCCTGCTATCGAAAAAGCGCTTACGCAAATCTCTCGCTACGGCGAACCCTCCGCCGCTCAAGCACTCGTAGAGCAGATCGCCGCATATGAGCGCGTAGCCCCGGAGCAGATTATCCCTGGAGAAATCCTGGTTGAGCTTGGGCTGTACCTCGGCAGCCAGGGCGGCCCGGGAGGAGAGTTCCTCTACTCAACACCCGGCTATCTCGCGCTCATCGATGCAGCAAGTCGCGTCGGAGGCGTAGGCATTGGCGTGCCGCTGAACCCAGCATTCGAGAATGACCTGCCAGCCCTTGCGTCGCGCATTACGCCCCGTACTCGCGCCATATTTCTCGTCAATCCACATAACCCTACCGGCACAGTCAGCGACTCCACCACTTTTCACGGCTTCCTGCGCAACGTATCGCAGCACGCGACCGCGATCGTCGATGAAGCATATCTCGAATACACCGATGATTTCGCGCAACGTTCAGCAGCCTCCAAGGTGCGTGACGGCGCCAACGTGATTGTCTTTCGCACCTTCGTCAAGATCCACGGCCTCGCGGGTCTTCCCATTGGGTATGCAATCGTACCGAAAGAGATTGGAAAATTTCTGCGCAAACAGGGACTTGGCGATGCGGAAGCACTCGGCAGGCTTAATATGGCGGCGGCCTCGGCTGCGCTTGCGGACCAGGCACATGTTGCCCACGTTCGTGCCGCCGTGGCAAGTGAACGAGCCAAGTGGCATGCCGTTCTCGATGAACTCAAGCTGCGTTACACGGATTCACGCGCCAGCTTCGTCTTCTTCGACAGCGGCCGCCCGCATGATGAGATCGCTTCCGCCTTCGCAGCGAAAGACATTGAAGTTGCGCGAGCCTTTCCGCCGTATAACAATTGGGTACGAATCACCATAGGCCTTCCGGAAGAAAATCTGCGCGCTCAGCAACAGCTACGCCGCATCCTCGCGCATTAGCAGATCATCATGCGCAGCAGCTCTCTCATGTAATCTGATTCAAACTTACAGATCCACTTTTGTTGGGTGGGGAGAGTGCTAATGAAGATTTCTTCGGTCTTTCCGCGCGGATTATGCCAGCCGGTTCTGTTTCTTTCGCTTGCCACCGCAACGGCCTTCTCACAGAGTGCAACGACCACCACTTATGATCCGCGCCGGACCTTTGCGCCGCTCTCGTTGCCCGATCCGGTGAACGCATACCGGTCAAGCAATGGTGCGCCGGGGCCGAGCTACTGGCAGAATGCGGCGGACTATGAGATCCACGCCAAGCTCGACACAGCAGCACGGCAGTTGAGTGCGACGGAGATCATTCACTACACGAACAACAGCCCTGATACATTGCCCAGCCTGTGGATTCACATGGAGCAGAACATCTATCGCAAGGATTCGCGGGCGCACGCCATTATGGGTGGTTTACGACGCGCACGTGGTGGTGCCGCAACTGCTCCAGCAGAGGATACTTCGACAGACGGATTTGTTTTGGATTCGGTCGAGATTGAGTCAGGCAAGACGAAGGCGAAAGCCGACTATATTGTCAATGACACGCGGATGCAGGTTCGGCTTGCGGAACCGCTCAAGCCGCACGGTGGACAGCTGAAGATTCACATCCAGTACCACTACAAGATTCCCGGCGTATGGGGCGGGCGCAATTCCTGGGGCATGTCCAAGCAGGGTGAAATTTACGATATGGCGCAGTGGTATCCGCGGATGTGCGTGTATGACGACCTGCGCGGATGGGACACGTTGCCTTATATCGGCAGTGAGTTTTATCTGGAATACGGCAATTTTGATTACTACGTGAATGTGCCTTCAAACATGCTCGTTGCCGGCTCCGGAGAGCTTGTGAATCCGAAGGAGGTTCTTACCAAAGCCGAGCAGGATCGGCTGGAACAAGCGCGCACAAGCGACAAGACTGTTTATATCCGTAAGCCGGAGGAAGCAACAGACCCCGCGAGCCGTCCCACGCAGAACGGTCCCCTCACATGGCATTTCCACATGGACCACACGCGCGATGTGGCGTGGAGCGCTTCTCCTGTCTTTGTATGGGATGCGGCGCGAATGAATCTGCCCGATGGCAAAAAGTCGCTGGCAATGAGCTTCTATCCGCCAGAAAGCGTGGGGCCGGATGCGTGGGATAAATCCACCGAGTATGTGAAGGACACGGTGGAGCATTTTTCGAAGCAATGGTACCCATATCCTTGGCCTGCGGCTATCAATGTGGCCGGCTTCTCAACCGGCATGGAATATCCGGGTATTGTCTTTGATGGCATTCCCGATCATGGCTCATTTCTCTTCTGGGTTACGGCGCATGAAATTGGCCATGACTGGTTCCCGATGATCGTAGGCTCGAATGAGCGACGCCACGCGTTCATGGACGAGGGCTTCAACACCTTCATCGACATCGATGAGTCTGCAACGTACGCAAACGGCAAATACGGACCGAAGCGCGATAGCGAATACTCTGCCGGAGGAGAGCCCCCCGACACAATTCTGAAGGTGCTGGATAATCCCGATGCGCCCACACTTATGGCCACGGCGGATTCTTATGGCTTTGCTGTGGGCCATCCCGTGAGCTACTTCAAAGGCGCCTACGGAATGGTTCTCTTGCGCGAGCAGATTCTTGGGTCGGAGCGCTTTGACTGGGCCTTCCGCAAGTACACCCGCGATTGGGCATACAAGCATCCTTCGCCTTCGGATTTCTTCCGCGAGATGCAAAGCGAAGCAGGGGAAGATCTGGGATGGTTCTGGCGTGGTTGGTATCTGAACAACTGGAAGTACGATGTGGCCGTGGATAAGATTGAAGGCTCAACTGTCACGCTGAGCAATCGCGGCCAGCTCGTGTTGCCCACCACAGTGGAGGCCATCCTTGCAGACGGAACAAAAACGCGCGTCAGGCTTCCAGTGGAAACATGGCTGCAGAAAGGCAGCTATACCTGGACGGTCGAAAGCAAGACACCAATCGCTTCTGTTGTCGTCGACCCCGACCATCAGTTGCCGGATGACGACCGTAGCAACAATGAGAAAAAAGCACAGTAATAGATGCGGCCAGACCGGCGCTATTGCGGTAAATCGAGTCGAAGCTTGCAAGATCGTATCCGGGAATAAGAATCACGCCGAGCCCGCCGCAGACGTGATGCCACCGAACTTGCCGAATCGAGTGATCGAAGTGAGCAGCTGCGCTGCACTAAGGCCGTAAACACGGCCTTAGTGCATGGGTAGCAGTCATGATTGGATAGTCATGGTCAGGGTTGGATAGTCAGTGTTATTTGGTGGCTGATGCTTCCACTGGTTGCGGTTACGGTGAAATTGACTGCGGGCTGGGCGCATCCTGTGAGTGCGAATGCTGTGAGTCCCATAACCACGATGATTGCCGCGATGCGGGTGCGATAGTTCTTCAGTTTCCTGCGGAACCCTAACAGGAACGCCATGCAGAAGGCGAGGGCCGGCAGAGCGGTTCGTATGCCGCCCGGACCACGAGCCGGTTTGTGATTGAGTGCCGCAGGTGACGCCTGTGTGAGAGTCAACGTCGTGGTGACCGTGCCGTTCTTGGGTGTAACCGTGGACGGGGTAAAGACCGGTGTTCCATAGGAAGGATCGAGGCCACTCACTGTGAACGTGATGGGTTGGTTGAATCCAATGGCTGCGGTCAGTGGCGCGACGTCAATTTCCCATTTCGCGTTCGTAGTACCCTGCGGTGGGGTTGGAGAGGAGAGGACAAAGTCGGAAGGACTGGTGCCGCCGCTGAGTGTCACGGTCGTATCGCCCGTGCCGAGGCTCACATCCATGTTGGCCGTGAATTCACTCCCGGTGGCTCCCGGAATGAAGTACACGGATATCTGGCAGGTAGTGCCTTTGTTCAGACTTGCCGGGCAGTTGTTGGTCTGTTTAAAAGCCGCGGGGTTCGTGCCATTGAACGTGGCTCCCGCAAAGCTGAGCGGCTGATCGCCGGAGCTGGTAATGGTGACGACCTGGGCAGGACTTGTCTTGCCGTTGGGTGTGGCCGGAAATTGAATCGTTGTTGGAGTTACAGAAGAAATTTCAGGAGTAATCGTGTTAGCGGTAAGAGCGCTCGCCATGTAGTGCAGTTGTGTCTGGCCGGAATAGTTCCAGTTGACTTGGTATAGCGCGGTGTAAGTCGTATCTGCGGCAGCGGAATCCGAATCGAAGGAGACGCTGATTATGCAACTGGTGTACGGAGCCAGGGTGATTGTGTAGTCACCATTACCGTCGTACTGGCAGAATCCTGAGTAACCGAGGGTTTGCCCCCACACGGGCGCGTTCGCTCCCGTGATGCCGTAGTTCTTGGCTTGGGCTTGAATGGTCTGCGATGTCTGGTTGGCAAATGTGAGACTGGCATAAGGGGATTCGGTAAGTGGCCCCACGACGACGTTCTGGAAGTTGATAGAACCCGGGATCAGGAAGACATTGTCGCCGCTGATAGGCTGGATGCCTGTTCCCGTGAGAGTCACCGAAGGATTCGACGATCCATCCGTGACAGTGAAGCTGCCCACTGCAGAGCCAACGCCGATGGGGTTGTAGCTTAATGTGTAGGTGCAGGATGCCCCGGCTGCTACGTGCGAAGTGCAGGTTGTGGTGACGATCGAGTAGACGGGAGGATTGATGGTTGCAGCGCTAATCGTTACCGCAGCCGAACCGTTGTTAGTGAAGGTCACTGTCTGCGTAGCGGTCTGGCCTTCGTAGACATTGCCGAAAGCAACGGTGGCCGGCGTGAGAGTTTCAGAGGCCTTAGCCGGGCCTCCTGTTCCCGTGAGCTGGACCACCTGCGTTCCCAGGTTATCCGTAATGGTCAATGTGCCCGTGAAGGGCGATTCTGCCGTGGGAGAGAACGTGATGGAATACTGGCAGGTTGCATTGGCGGCAATTGAGGCGCCGCACGTGTTGTTGGTTAAAGCGAAGGCCGCGTTCCCGCTTATGCTTGCACCACTGATAGGCGCGGCTGAATCGCCGGAATTGGTGACGGTGACAGACTGGGTTGCAGTTGTGCCATCCGCTACCGTGCCGAAAGCAAGCGAGGTTGGTGAAACGCTTATGGACGCCGAGTTCGCCGCACCAGTCAGCGCGATGGTGAGCGGGTTGGATGGATTATCAAGGTCGCCGGTTGTGTAAGTGGAAGTCAGCGTCCCAGCGGATTGAGGAGTGAAGGTGAACGTGATTGTGCAGCCGGTCAGCGGGGAGAGGATGGCACAGTTATCGCTATGAGTGAAATCCTTGCTGTCAGTGAGCGAGCCTTCTTTAACATAGATGCTCTTCGTCGTTCCGTTATAGAGCGTTGCGGTCATGGCCGCGCTGGTCGATCCCACGCTCGTTGCAGGGAAAGTGATCGTGGCAGGCGTCAGTGTCAGGGTGTCATTTGGCTGAATTGCCGCGATGAATCCATCACCGCCCGTATCCGACGCGCAACTGGAGCAGGTGGCCTGATACGCGTTGATGACAGGAAGATCGGTCGCGTAGGTCTCGCCCACCATGAGTATCTGGCCGCTGCTGGGCAGCAACACTCGCATCGGCAGCGTGAAGTTCGTGGTAGTGCCCAGGTAGGACGAGAGCAACAGCGAGTTGTCGCCGGGCAGAGTGGGATCTATTAAGCCGAAGACACCGTCCATGTATTCTCCGGAGGGCTCCGTAGTCGTGAGATTGTTCTTAAGCGGGAAACCAGCACCGGAGCTGCCGGCGAAGGCCACCTGGCCGTTCGAAGAAACCCCGATTACACCCGCCGAATGCAGATAGGTCGAATACATCAACGTTCCGCCATCCGCGGAAATCTTGCTGAGATATCCGTAAAAGTCGTCGCTTGGAATGGTCGGATAAACACCGTTCTTAATCGGGAAATCAGCCTGGTTGGTGCTGCCCGAGACATAGATGTTGTCTGCGGCGTCTATCTGAATTTCGGCACTGTAGAGATTGCCATAATTGCCGGAGGATTGATTCGTTCCTCCAAGGAAGGAGGAGTAGAGCACAGCGGTGCCGCCAGGGTTGAGCTCCATCAGAAAGCTCGAATTGCAATATGTAGTGCTCGTTGTGCTGCATTTGGGCTGCACTGCGCCAGAGGTGGCAACCGGAAATGCGGAGTCCGGAGTACCGCCATAAAGCCAGACATTGCCTTTGGAATCGAGCGCCAGCGACGATAACGTAGCTGAGGTTATGGCAGAATTGCCATCGCCCACCTGGGTGGCCCAGAGGACGGCGTCGGTTCCGGACTTGGTGGTATCGATCTCGGCGACGAAATCCACACCGGTGCTGAACAAGGCATTTTTCTTCCAGATGAATTCGTCGGGACTTCCGAGGGACGCTGCTCCAAGCAGGTAGACGATGCCGTTGTTTGCGGTGACCATATAGTGCGAGGTTCCATCCCCGACCTGACCGACATATCCCGCGCTCGGTAGCCCGAAGCCGATATAGGTCGAATAAAGGAGCTTCGATCCATCCGCCGATAGCTTGGAAAGGATGCCTCCGGTCGTCGACTCGCCTCCCTCTGTGGGCTGGCCGCCGGGATAGGCATTGACTTGTGGAAAATCGGCGCTGAGGGTAGTGCCCGCGATGTAAATGCTTCCGTCGGAATCAAGCGCCAGGGAAAACGCCTGGTCCATATTGCTGCCGCCAAGATAGGTGGCAAAGAGCAGGGTCTGGCCGGTCTTGTCGAGCTTGGCGACGTACATGTCGGGCACGGTGTAAGCGCCGTTGTCCGGGTTCGTTGGGCCGCATTGGCCGGCGCATGCGCCGGTGGGTGCGCCAACCGTATTCAGATCGGTGGAATCCGTCGTCATCAGCAGATAAATGCTGTCATCCGTGCCTAGCTTCACATCGACGATTGAGTCATAGTGCTTGCCGCCGAAGTAGCTCGCATAGAGGATCACGGGATCGATCACCAGTGGCTGGTAGTGGTCATAAGGGCCCAGGGAAAAACCGTAATCGCCATTAGCCAGAAGCTGATAGCTGGCCGTAATCGGCCTTTTCGTGCCGTCCTTAAGCTTCTGGTACGCCACCGGCTTCAGAAAGCGCAACCGTTCTCCATCAGCGCCGGCATGAACCGCCTGGCTCATGATCAGATCGCCAGTCTTGTCATCCGTAACGGCATTTGCGCCTTGAATTTGCATCCGTATCCGGGTCGGATCGGCATTCGCGGCAACCATGTAGTCATGCTCCAGCTGGCTGCCATTGCCGTAATAGACAAGATCGATGCCGGGATAAATTGCCGGCACTCGAACGCGTCCGAACTGTCTGACGCCGCTCCGCCATCGCGCAGAATCGTTGCCAATCATGTAATTGCTGCAACCCGGAAGCACATCTTCTCCCTCGGGCTTCGCCTTGGCATTCGCGCCGACAAGCTGCATCGAGAGTGAAGATGCGCCCGGAGCCGCGAACTCCACCTTTCCACTTACGCCGATACGCAATGTCTGCTCGGAGGTCCGGCTGGTCATTTCTCCGTTCATGGCTCCGTCAGCAGCGGGCTCAAAATGCAGGGGCTGCCGCATCAGCGTCTTGCGTATTTCGTCTTTGGAAGCTGAAGTTGAGGACTGGCTGCCAGTCCGAGTCTGAGGTTCAGCCGAAGTCCGGGGTAGGGCCTGAGCCTTTGAGGTAGACGTGGTGGCGAGCGTCAGCAGCATGAAAACTAGAGTTGGCAGAGAGCGTCTTGAGGGTAAAAGGGGAATCATAGCGAAGCTCCTAAATCTGAAAGTCACGAATTCGAAAAGAAATGGGGCGAAGCAAAAGGACGGAGGCGGGGCGAAAATTCTGCCGCTTGCGCCAGGTCATCCGGGCTTTTCTTTGAACTGTTGCAGCGAACGCTCACATATCCAGAGCTGGCCATCCGGCTGTCGCTGGAGGTGAATGCTCCCGGTGAGAATCGCGAGTTTGAGTAAAACCCAGTCGATGAATCCTCGATCCAGCACATCCTGAAAGCCCATAAACCATGTACCGCCGCATTGCGGGCAGTGCACCGGCGGAATAGCGTCTTTCAGGACATCGGGCGAGCCAGTGCTTCCAGAACTCGTCACAGGTCGCTGGAGGATCTGGGTGATCGACGCAGAGATCTCGCGGTGCTCGATGCTGACCGAAATCCGGCGAACGCGCCTCATGAGGCCATCCGTGTGAGCGAAGCGGAGCCGGCGATGGCCAGAAATGGGAGACATGTTGCCCGCATCGACAACGATGGCGCTTCCACCGCCTGTTTGCTATGCTTCAAGCAAGGCTTTGATCGTTGTATTTTGCTACTCGTCCGTTGCATGGTCTCCGTTATCCCATGCGCATTGAAATGCTGCCTTCAACTCCCGATCAATCCCAACTCAATTTCTTCTCAAGCGGTCTATCTTGCTGGAAGCAAAGAGCCACATCCGATTTGAAGGCTATGTAATTGATCGCCTCAGCTGGACTCTGCGCTGGGCGGAAGAACCGATTGCACTCAATCGGAAGAGCTTTGATGTGCTCCTTTACCTGGTCGAGCACCGCAATCGCGTGGTCAGCAAGGACGAACTGCTCGAAACCGTCTGGGCCGGCCAGTTCGTGGAGGAAAGCAATCTCACCCAGCAGGTCTTCCTGCTGCGCAAGGCTCTTTCGCGACACCAGTCCGGCATAAAGATCATCGAGACCGTTCCCGGTCGAGGCTATCGGTTCGCCGCGCCAGTCGAAATCGAGCCTCTTCCCGTCTCGCACGAACAGGTCCAGCAGCAGATCGTTCTCAGCACCAGCCAATCGATCACACGAATCACTCTCGAAGAAAAGCTCGAAGAAGACGAGACGGAAGTAGGTCGCGAATCCGCGCGTCTGCCAGCCGCGGCGCGAAAGCGGAATCCGGTTGTCGTTGCTTCCGCCGCATGTGCGCTCGCGGTCGCGCTGGCCGCGGGGGGCTGGTTTGGCTGGCAGCGCTGGCTTGACCGCACCGGCGGCGCGCCCATCGACGTCGTTCTCACTCCGATGGATGGAAGTACCGGCGACAAGATTCTGGACAGGACTCTGGACGACGCCCTGCGCATCGATTTATCACAAAGCCCTTTTGTCTCCGTAGTCTCACCCGCGCGTGTCCGCCTAACCCTCGGCGCCATGATGCGTAAGCCGGACGAAGCCATGACCCCGGCAATTTGGCGTGAGATATGCGAGCGAACCAATAGTCAGGCCGTCTTGCGTGGCACGGTCGCACGGGTCGGTCAACATTTTCTGGTGACCGAAGACGCCACCAGTTGCGTGAACGGTGCAGTCCTCGCCGAGGCAAAGCGGGAAGCCGCCACTCCGGAAGAGCTTCCGCAGAGCATTGACAAGCTCGCCGAAAGTCTTCGCCAGGAACTCGGCGAATCCCGCCGCAGCATCGCCCGTTTTGACACGCCGCTCTTCCCTGAAAACACCCCGTCTCTTGAAGCGCTCAAGGATTACAGCCAGGCCAACATTCTGGGAGCGCAGGGAAAATACACCGACGCAATCGCCTTGCTGAAAAACGCGATCACCATAGATCCCAATTTCGCCGGCGCATATTTCAGTCTGGCTGCAAACCAGTTCAGCACCAACGAATTTGCCGAGGAACGAAAATCAATTTCCACGGCGTTTCGCCTACGGAACACAGCCAGCGAGCCAGTCCGATTGGAAATTACCGCCCTTTACCACTCCACCGCGACACAAAATCTCTACGAAGCCGAAAGAAACTATCGCACCTGGACCGAGCTGTACCCCCGTTCCGGACCGGCATGGTCCGGACTATCCGCCGTTCAGCGCGACCTCGGCCGCAATGCCGATTCTCTGATCTCCGAAGAACGTGCCCTGGAGCTACGGCCCGACGTTCAAGGGATGTACACCAATCTGACCTTTGAACAACGAATGGCAGGCGATCCCAAAGCAGCCATAGCCACCCTCGATCGCGCCATCGCCAGGGGACTCGATGGGGACAATGTCCGCGGGCATTATCTTGAGTCAGCCTACGTCCTTCATGACACTGCGCTCATGCAGAAGCAGAGGGATTGGGCCGCAGCACATCCGGACGCGGTCTATTTCCGGATGGTGGAATTGCAGATCGCCACCGCCGAGGGTCGACTCGGAGACGCACAACGGCTTCTCGCCCAGAGCGTAGCATTGCTTCGGACTCAGGGCGACGACGACAGGGCAAACGGTCTTATATGGAATGAGGGCGCCAACCTGGTGGAAGAGGGCGACGTCGCGGATGGCACGCGCCTGATCCGCAGCGTGCCCGCCGACCCAAAGGATGAGGACAGTATTGTCGGCCTTGCCAGGGTGGGAGACTTTGCTGCAGCCGAAGCGGCAATCCACGCGATGCAGGCTGAGTTTCCCGAGGGCACCATTTGGAACGATTACCGTGGCCCGGAAGTGCAGGCACTGGCCGACATGGCGGCGCATAAACCTGCGGACGCGGTCGCCGCTCTCGAGCGCACGCGGCCTCTCGACGCACGCGATCCGCTCACCACGCTGCTACGCGCCGACGCATATCGCGAAGCCGGCGAAAACGCATTGGCCGAAAAGCAATATCACGTGATTGTCGATTACCCGCTACAGAATTCCGACACCGAGGAACAGCCGCTTTCTTGGCTGGGACTCGGCCGCACTCTGGCCGCTGAAGGCAATCGCGCCGCCGCGATCGATGCGTATCAGCATTTTCTCGCCCTCTGGTCTCACGCCGATCCCGACGCCCTTTTTCTCCGCCAGGCAAACAGGGAATTGGCCGCTCTCAAGACACCCCCATCAGCGAAATAGAATTACCGCCGACACAGGATGCAAAACAGAGCCTGAATTCTCTCGAGGATGAACTTATCATCGAATAGGACCATTCTCTTCTTATCAAGACACTTCGCATCCCATGAGAGGAGACCGATTCGCTGCAAGGAGAAGAACGATGAGCATTGCAACCAAGCATGGAGATGGAGGACAGACCGGCCTGGCTGGCGGCATACGTATCTCGAAGGCTGATCTTCGCGTTGAGGCCTACGGCACGGTCGATGAGCTGAATTCGCATCTCGGTTTCGCATGCAGCATCTGTCAGAACAAAGAGATCGCAGCGTGGACCGAAGAAATCCAGAGGACACTCTTCCGCGTTGGTTCCGCGTTAGCCACCCGCCGGAGAGCAGAAAATCACCGCCTGTGATTGCAACGGAAGACGTGGACAAGCTCATGGAACTCGTGCACAGGATTGAGTCGACAGAAGGCATTCTCGCAGACTGGTCGCTCCCCGGCGGCCACACGGAATCCGCCGCATACGAGATCGCGCGTACCGTCTGCCGCCGTGCCGAGCGTTGCGCCGTTCGCTTTATGGAGAGCAGCGCCACGGATGTGCAGCCGGAAGTATTGGCCTATCTCAATCGCCTTTCGGATGTAATCTGGCTCTTCGGCCGTCTCATTGAGCACAACGCCGGTGTCAACAGCCGTTTGCGCGAGGACAGCAACGGCGGCCCTGAATTTTCGAGGGCGTGGTAGTACGAAGCAGCGACAGCACCATGTTTTGAAAAGCGATGATGCGGTTGGCTATGGTGCTGCCTGCGCTTGAGCCGGTGAGAGTCGTATCCACCGCCACAATTTTTCGTCAGGAAATCGGAGAACATCTCCCGCCATCTGTTGGGTCTTGTTCCTGTCTGCCATAGCTTGATCGTTCCATTAGGTGTAGTCCCACGCTGTGCGACTACATAGCCATTCGCTTCTGCACTGTAACGAAGTCTGGGATGGAAATGAGTTCAATCGCCACCCAGCAGGCAACCATGTCTTAGTGCGAATGCGTTAATTCAGATGGGTTACCGAGGATTTGCTTGAGTTGATCTTGCTTCTGGTTTTTGATATAAAGATTGTGGCGAAGGAATCCGCCTTTAAACGCCTTCCGAAATGGAAAGGCTGATGACTCCTACCTCTCGGTAGGAGTTTTTCATTTCCTACCAAAACAAAATCGAATGGTTTTCAGCTGGAGAAGTTTTAGCTGATCTCGCGGGTGTGTCTCGTTTCGCTTCAATTCGAACCGACACAGCTGGCGGGAATTGTGTACCCAGCCGAACTGTTGCTCAGTACGACGGCTCTAGTTGAACGCCATTGAGGCTTGAGGAATCGATATGTCGCAGGCTCCGAAATCGTTGTTTGCACGTGAACGTCCCAATGGGTTCGCAGACAACCTTACAGAACACTTTAGAACCGCTCGTTATGTGTTCCTGGTTGCGGCGCCGTTTGGCGTCTTGGTCTGCCCGGCTTGCTTTGTACCAGTGACTAAGAGACACACTGGAATGAGGAGAGCAAGATGGCACGAGGTA
>NZ_LAIJ01000011.1 GCF_001449115.1 Occallatibacter gabretensis
TTAATTGCCGAGTAGCTGCAGGAGGTAGTCATTGTCCCATCCGGCCTGGAGGCGTTTACCTTTGATGCCGAGCTTGCATATTTTGTCCTGTCGAAGCATGTTGAGGGCGATGCGGTTGAGGATGGAGAAGTTCTGCGCAGCATTTCCGGCGCGTTTGCGATCCAGGTCTTCTCCGAAGCTGACATCGAGGGCCCAGTGGAGCTTGTTTTCGATGCTCCAGTGGTTGCGAATAGCTTGATTCAGCCGCGCCGCGTCGGGGCCAAGGCTGGTGATGTAGTAGCGGATTTCGCGTTCGGTCTTGCCTGTCGCCTTGTGGTAGCGTTCCGACTCGATGCGTACCAACCCCTGTAATGACGCCCATGCGGAGGCATTTTCAAGAAGGCTCAAGTCCGCGATTACCGAGCAGCGGCGCCGTTCCACGCGCCCGTGGCCGCAGTCGATCTCTTCCTTCACTCCATCGACGGCCAGCATCTGAAACGAGTCTTTGATCTCGGCCAGTAGATTGGCCTGGTTCTCTTTGACCGCCAGGATATAGTCGGCCTTTTTAGAGATGATCTTCTCCGCGATCGACCGCTGGCAACCCATCGCATCAACGGTGACCACGCTTCCACTCAACTCCAGCGCCGCTAGAAGCTTGGGAATGGCCGTAATCTCGTTGGACTTGTCGTCGACCTTGCGCTGGGCAAGCACGAGGTTGTTGGCGCTGGCCCAGGCAGAAACCATGTGCACCAGCGTTGACTTGCCCAGCTCGCGCGTGCCGCACAGCGCCTTGCCATCGATGGCCACCACCTCGCCCGCCGTCAGTTTCGCAATCGACGACACCCAGGCCGCAAACCCCTCCTCCAGCTCCGCCGGATCAAGCCCGGAGATGACCCGATTGAAAGTGTCGTGCGAGGGAATGCCGCCCGGCAACTTCAGAAAACCCTTGAACCACAGGCGTTTGGCCTTGCCGTACCCCTCGATCTCGTTCCAGCTTCCGGCTCCGCTCAACACCGCCGCTATCGTCATCAACAGAATCTCTTCCAGTAAATGCTCCCGCGTCCGCTCCACCCGCGGATCACGCAACTCGGCGAAATACTTCAAAGGATTGTTCATCCCTCCATCTCAACCGCTATCACCCTCCACTCATATAGCAATTAAGATGCGTCGGCCCTG
>NZ_LAIJ01000012.1:0-421386 GCF_001449115.1 Occallatibacter gabretensis
GCTTACCTCGTGCCATCTTGCTCTCCTCATTCCAGTGTGTCTCTTAGTCACTGGTACAAAGCAAGCCGGGCAGACCAACTTCACTACGTCAACTGGCCCGAACTTGATTCCTGAAGTTCGTTTGTACTTTGGCTGTTCCTGAACAGCCACCATGTCGTAGGTGTCGTCGATCCAAACCATATGAACGAGGTTGAGCTTCAATCTCACTGCAGTTTCGAGCTCCATCGCGGAAAACAGAAACCCTCCATCACCCGAGATTGAGAGTGTCTTTTCGTTTGGTCTTACCAGGCACGATGCGATTCCCCAAGGCAGCGCGACACCAAGCGTCTGCTGGCCATTACTGATCAGAATCTGGCGCGCCCGGAAGCTGAAAAGAAAGTGTGCGATCCAGAGATGGAATGAGCCCATATCGAGACACAAAGTGACATCATCTGTAAGCCACTTCTGAAGCTCCGCGACGAGTCTAAGGGGATGGATCGGATTCCCTGTATATTGATCCGAGTATTTAACTCTCAGGGCCCTCTTCGAGGCAAGCGCCAATAGGAAGCGATCGACGTCCGGCGCTAGGACGAGAGGATTGATAAGCGCGGCCAGGGCGGACACGCTGGCGGCAATGTCTCCCAGGACTTCGACGGCTGGGGAATAGAAATTATCGGCATCCGCACGTGTGGAATCGATATGAATGATCCGCGCGGTCCGGGAATGATTCCAGAACGAGGGGTCGTACTCAACAGGATCATAGCCTACCGTGATAATGACGTCCGCTGAACTCAAAAGCTCATCGCCTGGAGTATTATCCAACTGTCCGATCCGGCCTGCAAAGTTCTTGAAGAGATCTGACGAAACCGTTCCCGCTGCCTGGAAGGTGCCAACAATCGGTAGCTCGGCTTTACGAAGAAATGCCCGAACGGCTTCAGCGTTCTCCGGTCTACTGGCCAGTAGGCCCAGCAAAAGCACAGGACGCTGTGCACCGTTGATGATCTTGGCAGCAGCTACGAGCGATTCGTGACTGCCGGGTCCGAATTTGGGATTGGCACTGAGATCGAGAGCTTCGCATTTTGCTTCTCTCTCCATAATGTCTTTTGGCAAGTTCACATATGCTGCTCCTGGCCGATCTGACTCCGCTGCCCGGAAAGCATTTGCTATGACCTCGCCAATAGATTCAGATGAACCAACTTCCGCGCAAAACTTTGTCACAGGCTTCAGTACCGACACGGCCTGCAGAGCCTGATGAACCTGCTTGAGACTCTGAGATGTAGGGACTGATCCACCAAGAGCCACCACTGGATCTCCCTCGCTGTTTGCGGTGGCAAGCCCTGTGGCGAGGTTACTGACCCCAGGGCCTGACGTTGCGATTGCTACTCCGGCCCTGCCCGTCAGTCGCCCTATTCCCCCGGCAATGAAAGCTGCGTTCTGCTCGTGGCGGCACACAACTGTTTCGATCGAAGAAAACTTCAGAGTATCGAACACCTTATCAATCTTTGCGCCGGGAATGCCGAATACGTGCGTGACTCGGTGTCGTTCAAGCGACTCCACAACAATTTGCGCACCTGACTTAGATGTATTGGAACTCATAATTCCTTTCGAAGCCCAAATCCCGTTATCTTTCGTGATTTCGTTCCGCGTTCGCCAAGTCGTTATTTGGATCCCGGCTGAGGTCGGCTTTGAGAAATTCCTCGGTCTCAGGCAAAGAGACATGCATCTCGTGCATCGCACATCCCCCGATCGTCACATCATCCGCTCTCAGTTCCAGAACATGACCTCCTCTTTTTCGGTCTGTGGACAAGAAGTGAAAGTGGTATCCGGGAACACTAAACGAGCCTGCAAACCCAGGCGACCAAAGTCCGACCAGCGTCCCCTCTCGCTGCTGGAAAAGAAATTCCTGTTGCGCAGATGCAGCGGCTTTCAGCCCGGTTCCCTCTGGGACTGGCTTCATAACTCGTGTCTTGATCAAAGAAAATGTTCCGTCAACGCGAAATGCGTAAAACACGTTTTCTGACTCTCTCAATTGATCGCAAGCTGCAACTAACTCAGAGAAATTTGTCAATTTAGGATGATGCTCTGAAAACTCGGCATTGAAACGCGTGATGACGGCGTATGGGATTAGGCGATCACCTTCAACGCGGGAGACTGTGCCATCGAAGGAAACCTTGTAACAGACTCCATCAAGGATGACCATTTCACCGTCTAGATCTATGAATGTACCTAGCCCAAAATCGCCATGACTCAGGAGTCGAGCGACTTTGACCGCGCCCTGGTAAAGGCCTTCAACGAGTGCCGCGGACGTAGACACTTGAAATAACGTGTGAAGTGGTTTGCCGAGACATTGTGACAACGCGGTCGACACGATGTGATCGCAGCTGGTCTTATCAGTCTGCATTCGATCGATGAGAGCTTCATAGAGAGAGTCAGGAAGGTTGCAGTCGATTCTCTTCAGGTGCCGCTCCGTGTCATTGAGGATTTCAGCTTGGGATTTCCTGCTGTCATCTCATCCATCTGACATTTCGTTCTGCTCGCTTTTAGCCATCCAAGTAAAAGACTTGATAACGACCGAGTCAGATTCATTGTGAACGCTGGCCCCCAGCTTCACTTTGTTAGATCTTTCAATGTCTTGAGATCATCAACGACATACGCCATTGAGGCACGAATCCCTTTGCCGCAACGAACGGGGGCGAGATCCGAGACGTCTTCTCCGTCTACAACTGGTAATGTAAGAAGCCCGTCACCGATCCACGCCTGCTCGATCTTGATATCATGCGGCGCGTTTTCGACGAGCTCGTGAACAGCCGGTTTGCTCTGTTTGCCTGCTGCCAGGCGCGGCGTATGCAACAAATTGACAACCGGACGCTGCTTAAGGGCTGCGGGATCCGTGATAGGCTTTTTCAGCGTGACCAGGCCTTGAGCCAGCCGTCGGCCACTTGCTGTCAATGAGCCCGCGAACTTTGATCCTGGTGCTAGCGCGGGACCTGCCTTACCGGTCGCAGCATAGTAGCGAGTCTGAAAGACCTGGCCGAGGCGCTTGGGGTAACCTTGAGTCCATCCTCGCGCGATCGCAGCGTCGTTGTCGACGAAGATATACGGACAATAGCATACTGGCTTGCCTTCAAACAGGGCATCGAGCAAAAGGAAGAACTCACGATACTGATAACGAGCCGGATCCAGATACTCCTCATTGGCTCCGGTGAACTGCCAGTCATAGAAAAGAGCATTGCCGTGGCCGCTTCCCGCTGGATCGGGATCTAGCCCAGGAGGCAGCAAAGCTGCCACTGCTGCAGGATCGGACCAGAACTCAATGTTGAGGAAGTCGGATGAATAGTACCAGGGCGGAGGCGGATTGAGCGTCGACTTTCCTTTCGGGGTGAGTGGATAGTGGAAACCTTTGAGCATCGATATTCTCCTCTGCGCTGCCATTGCACCGCGGTACTTATAAGGATGCGTCGTGATCGTTATGCCCCTCAGCGGCAACCCGGGAAGAGTGCTCACTAAAAGACATCGATCGACCTGACACCCCTTACAGCGCAAATATTATCGTCGCGTGTTTGCTGAGAACATTACATGTTTCTGCTAGCTATCAACGTCTTGATGTTTAGAGTGGATTGCATGACGAAAAAATTCTCCGGTATATTACCGGGAAGGTGTAATTAGAATCCGGCTACCGACCTCGTTACCACGGAGCAATACGCGAGGTCGCGATGCTGCAACGAGGTTTAATCGGCTTACTCGACATTAAAGACAGATGCTCATCCTTCTTTCAGCATGCAATAGTGCAGCAGTCACTTAAAATTCATCAAAGGCAATCTGTCGCTCTGATATGTCCAACTCACTCAGCGTGCGAATACAGGCCTTGATCATCATGGGCGGTCCGCACAGGTAGTACTCGGCCTGCTGTGGAGAAGAGTGACTGCGTAGATAGTTTTGAAACAATACGTCGTGAATAAATCCTGTGTGGCCTATCCATTCATCCTCGGAAAGAGGAGAGGAAAGAGCCAAATGGAAGTGAAAGTTAGGATGTAGCTCAGCCAAACGCTCGAAGTAATCGGCGTAGAAGATTTCCTGGCGTGAGCGCGCGCCATACCAAAAGCTGATGCGGCGGGCGCTTTGTTCTGTTTCGAGCAAATATGAGATATGGGCGCGCAGAGGCGCCATCCCTGCTCCACCGCCTATGTAAACCATCTCTTTCTGTGTCGGCTTAATATGAAAATCGCCGGACGGGCCTACGGCTGTCACCGTGTCGCCAGGCTTGAGGCTGAAGATATAGCTCGACCCAATGCCTGGAAGGCAGTCCTGTCCTGGCGGCGTCGTCGCAATCCGTACATTGAAGCGCAGAGTTCCTTCTGTGTGTCGATTGCTTGCCAGAGAGTAATTGTTACGCCGGGCTCCATCAACGTTGCGCACAACCAGATCAAAGACGTGCTGTTGCTCCCATACCTTTCGGAATGGGGCGGGGATGTCGAAGTCACGAAAGCGAATTTCGTCGTACGCGGGAATATCAATTTGCAGATAATCGCCAGGAAAAAAGGCAATCTCTTCGTTTGTTTCCGATACAAGAACAAGTTCTTTGATAAAGGTGGCAACATTCCGATTGCTAACTACACGAAGCTGATATGTTTTTGGTGCGCGTCCACCGGCGCCACCAGGCTTCGCAACGTTAATCTGTAATACCCCCTCTTGCTCTTGCACTGGGTAGGTAGCGAGACCGCGGCAAACTGGTGCGCGAGCCGGTGAGCCATCTGCCAGATAGAAACGGCCATTGTGTTTGGAGCATTCAATGATGTCATCCTTCACCAGACCTTGACTCAAATGCACATTGCCGTGCGTGCATATGCCGTCCGTTGCATAAAGACGACTGGCGTTGTCACGGTAAATTGCAAAGCTTTTCTTGCCGTGATCGAAGCGCAACACATCCGCACAGGGAAGCCTGCTTGCATCGCAGACTGGAACCCAGCCGTCTGCGTCAGGAATCTGCTTTGAAACGAAGATGTTTTTATTTGCACGTTTACGCGCCTCAGGCAGTTTGCGCTTTACGTGATATGCGGGATCCTTCACCTGCCGCAGTACTGCGGGAGCAATCTCGCGCCATGCCGCGAGCAGGCTGGGATATGGCGGAGGACAATCGTCTTTGACTGCTTCATGCAGCTTAGGAAGCGCGTGATAGGGAACCAGTGGGAACATATGGTGCTCGACATGGTAGTTCATGTTCCAGTAGAGGAAGCGATGCATTGAGTTCATATATACGGTTCTGCAATTCAGCCGATGGTCGAGCACGTTTTCCGCCAGGCCGGCGTGCTGGGTAAGACCATAGACCACCATGAGCCACGTGCCGAAGAGATTTGTCAATCCAATCAGCATCAAGGGCAGAATGCTTTGCATACTAGCCGCCAACGCAATCACTGTCACATAAATGGACAGATATACGCGCGCCCTGCGGTAGACCTTGCGAAACTCGGTTTCAGGGATGTAGGTTTTCTCTGCCGCAGTCATTCTGCCAAAGGCATGAATCACAATGTGCCTAAAGTACGAGGGATATACCGGCAGATTGAAGAAGGCGCCAATCAGGCGCAGAAGGCTGGGAGGCCGTGGCACGGCGATCTCTGGATCGCGCCCAACAATGATCGTATCGCTGTGATGCCGCGTGTGACTCCATCGCCACACGACCGATTCGCGCATAACCATGAAGGAGGCGAGCTCATAAAGCGCATTGTTCATCCAATCCGTCTTGAAAGCTGTGCCGTGGCCTGACTCGTGCCAACGAGAATCAGAGGTTGAGGCATAAAGCACGGCATAGAAGACATAAGGCAAAGCCGCCCACCACGTTCCCCACAAGCGCCATGTGGCGATACCGCTGCCGGCAATCAGTGCAAGCCATAGTAGCGTGTCGCGGATCGCAGGCCCGTCACGTCGTTCCAACAAACTGCGCAGTCTTGCACGCGGCACATCGCACTGGTACCAGTCAGCCTCCGCGAGCCCCTGTTCGACAGCGAGCCTTGCATTAACACCGATCAGGCTGTAATCCGGTGTGCACGTCTTTGCCTCTGCGGTTTCAACCGGTACAGACATAGAACAGACTCCTTTAAGAAAAGCGGGTCCAGTGATTCCTCACTTGCTTACGCATGGTTCCAGGACATTCAGACTGCATGTACAGTCGGGAGCATTCGGGAGCCGCGCCTGCACCCTTGAGAAAATCTATCCCGTCGATCACACTCACTCCTTGACGGACCACTGACGTGCGATCTCTTCGAGTCGCTTGTTCTTCGTTTCCGGGACAAAAGCGGCGACAAACCATATTTCCAGAAGGCAAAAGCCAGCATAGAAAAAGAAAGGAAAACCATGGTTAAACCGGGCAATCAGCCGTGCGCTCTGGTCCAACATTGGAAAAGTCTGCGAGACCACGAAATTTGCTGCCCATAGTACAGCAGTGCTGACGGCCATCGCCATTCCTCGGCTCTTGGAAGGAAATAGCTCCGCAAGCAAAATCCACGTAACCGGTCCTACAGACAATGCAAAACAAGCGATGTAGGCCAGCACAAAAAAGAGCAGCCATGCGGAATTGTTTCCGCGCATGATTGCCCATCCCATCGCAACCAGGCATACTGCCATTCCTGCTGAGCCGCCAAGAAGCAATGGCTTACGCCCGGCGCGATCTACCAACAACATTGCAATAATCGTAAAAATTACGTTGACCGCTCCTACCGCAATTGTCTGCTGAAGCGCCACATCGCCCGAATGACTGGCGTGGGCAAAGATCGACGGAGCGTAGTAGAGAAATACGTTGATTCCGGTAACCTGTTGCAGCACCGCCAGCAGAATGCCGACCGCATACATTCTTTTGCGATTCAGGATGGGCACTGCGCTATGCTCACCGGCGTGAATTTCATTCAGCATCTCGGCGCCTGTAAGCGCAGCTACCTTTTCCGCCTCTGCGCTGCGTCCTTTAAGCAGCAGAAAGCGCGCAGTCTCTGGAACTGTAGAAAGAAGCAGCATTAACAATGCAGAAGGGAGGATGCCTGAAGCAAACATCCATCGCCATCCCGTAGTCTCATTCCACTGCGCGTCGCAGTTATGCGTAATCTGATAGTTCACCAGATAGATCAGCAACATGCCTGAAACGATGGCGAGTTGATTTACCGCTACGAGCCGCCCTCGCCAGCGAGCCGGGGATGACTCAGATATATAGAGCGGGCTAACTACAGAGGCTGCGCCAATACCCATGCCTCCCAGGATGCGGAAAGCTACCAGCGTTCCGAGAGAATTGGCCATGGCCGTTCCCGCAGCGGAAACTAGAAAACAGATGCCAGCCAGAAGGAGGAAGCGATGGCGACCATACAAATCGCAGCCCCACCCAGCGCCTGCCGCGCCTAGAACACAACCGGCCAGCGCAGAGCTGGCTGCCCATCCTGTAGCAGCCGCGCCAAGGTGAAAATGCGCGGCTAGCGGGCCGATTGCCCCGGAAATTACGGCGGTGTCATATCCAAAAAGCAATCCGCCAAGTGCGGCCACGCCCGTCATGAGCAGTAGAAACCCAAATTGTCTACGCGCCGGCTTCGCCATTCTTTCTATCTGCTTCGCAGCCGGCATCATCGCCCCCTTTCCTGAATATGGATACTTCTTTCCACAATTGCGCGCAATCCGCGATGGAAAGAGTGTGCGCTTCGCGATGGACGATAGACAATGGCTCAGGAGACAAGATATATATCCCAAATGAACTCAAAGGTCGCCCTCTTGCCCACGGTGAATCATTTTATGGATGAAATTCCCATTGAGGCCCAACGTCTTACTAAGACCTACGCCCGGTTGCAGAGAGGCCGGGTGGTCATCGGCGATGTTCTCTACGCCAAGGGTGGAAGCTTTGGGCCGCGACGTCAGACCGACTACCAACTTGTGGTCATTCATACCGGTTTTCTCACGCTGACCCTTGATAACCAGGTCATTGAGATTCCAGAAGGGCACGGAATTCTTCTACGTCCTGGCCATCGGGAGCACTTCCACTTTGCGCCGCATCGGGAGACACGCCATAGCTGGGTGGCAGTAGAGCCCTCACTGCTCAGTTTTGAATTGCAGCAACAGTTCGAGTTGCATGGCGGCCCTTTACCTTTTCTCGGTCGAATGGCCACATTATTGGATATAGCGCGGCACGACGCTGTGTCCGCCTCAGCCGCGGACTCACTGCACAACGCGGCTTGTGAAGCACTGGGCATCAGCATCCTGTGCACATTTGCCTCGGCAGTCCGCGACCGCCGCAAGGCTTCACATCCCGGCGAAACCGTATTATGGCGCATGGACCGTTTTCTCGCGGAATCTTCTGCGTGCCCGCTGCAACTCAACGATATTGCGCGCGCAGCAGGAGTCTCGCGGCAGCATTTACTCAAGCTATGCAGGCTGGCTAATCGGCCTACGCCGATGGAACAGCTTTATGCCACCCGCCTCGATCTGGCCTCTGACCTGCTGCTCCATACCGGCTTTTCCATTGCGGAAATCGCGAACTGTACCGGATTTGTAAATCAGTTTCATCTGTCACGCCGCTTTAAGCAGCGGACAGGAAAAAGCCCATCCGTATGGCGCGGCCAGGTGTGGAACTAAGGTCTATAAGCGCGCGTTTTTTGTATCGGGTCTTTGCGAAAGCAATGAGCGCGCATCCAGAATATGCTCGCGCATGAGCTGCCGTGCCGCTTCAGCATCGTGTGCACGAATCGCTGTATAGATCCGCTTATGGAAGGCTAGCGGCTGCTCAAGCGCGACGCGGTTTGACAGATGGCTCATGCTGGTGAGCACAGTTCGATGAATCCGCTTGAACAAGAGTTGACAGATACGGTTGCCGCTGGCGCGAAAAATGGCATCGTGAAAAGCCATATCCGCCGCAAGACGCTCCTCGGTGCTGGCTGAATTCTGCATAGCGGTAACTGCAGCGCGCAGGGAATTGAGATCTTCCGCTGTCGCGCGATCAGCAGCACGAGCCGCGAGTTCCGGCTCAACAATGAGCCTTGTTTCGAAAAGCTCGTGGTGGGAAAGATCATCCAGCAGAACGAGGAAGTCAAGCGGCTCGTTCAGAATCGCTTCGGCGCTCATGCTGAGATAGGTTCCGTCGCCGACACGCTGCGTCAGCACCCCCATCATCTCCAGCACCTTGAGAACCTGTCGTACAGAGGCGCGATTAACGTGAAACTGTTTTGCCATATCCCGCTCAGCCGGAAGCCGAGAGCCCGGGCCAAGCGCCCCGCTGGCAATCATGCTCTTGATCTCCGCAATCAATGAAGTGGTAACACTGCTCGCAGGCGAGGAACTCCGTGGGGTGCGCGGCTTAGCCATTGTGAAATCGATTATGTCACTGCGAGCCGCCGGATGGAACGGTTATCCAACGGTTTTGCTCACAATTGGGCAACCAATAATCATTTCAGTGAACAAAATTTGCTAAAACAGGAATTCTTATTGACGCTGTTCGTGCCGTCGCGGCATAATTTTCTTCTTGGAAGAAAGGATGAACCAATCGCCACTATGCGTCAGCTTGTGCTCACCGCTCCTGGGCAATTCCTCTCCCGCGATGTAGATCCGCCTTCCTGCCCGTCGGACTGCGCCCTGGTGCGAATCAATAGCATAGGCGTGTGCGGATCTGATTTTCATGCCTTTGCAGGACGGCATCCAGCTTATGTGTATCCACGCGTCATTGGACACGAGCTCGCCGGAACCGTGATTCATGCCGAGGATAACGAATTCAGCATCCAGATTGGCGACCGCTGCGCCATTGAGCCCTATGTAAACTGCGGTGAGTGCAGTACATGCCGCATGGGCAGGCCTAACTGCTGTGAGCGTCTTGAGGTTCTCGGTGTTCATCGTGACGGCGGTATGCAGGAGATTCTTGCGGTTCCTTACCGGCTTCTTCACCGCTCTGCAACGCTGTCTCCGGATGAGTTGGCGCTGGTGGAAACACTGGGCATCGGTAGTCACGCGGTGGCGCGTAGCGGAGCGCATGAAGGGGAGGCAACACTAGTGATAGGTGCGGGGCCGATTGGCTTGGGAACGGCGCTCTTTGCTCGTGCTGCTGGCTGCCGGGTGACTGTGGTTGAACCAAATCAATACCGACGCGAGTTTGCGCAAAAACAGGGATTCGATGTGGCTACTTCTACGGAAGAGCTGAGCGCAGATATTGTTTTCGATGCGACCGGTAACGCGAAGGTCATGGCGGAAAGCCTGCATCACGTTGCGCCAGGCGGAAGGCTGGTCTTTGTCGGCCTTACCAGCAATCCGGTCATATTAGACGACAGCTTCTTTCACAAGCGCGAGATCACGCTGTTGGCCAGCCGCAATAGCGCACATCAATTCCCGCGCATCCTGCGCATGATGGAAAATGGAGAGATCAGCGTGAAGGAGTGGATCACCGATCGGCTTACCATCTCCGACGTTGCCAGTGAGTTTGCGGAATTGCCAGCCAGGCCCCGCCTCATCAAAGCCATTGTGTCGCTGGGAAGCAATGCGATGGAAGGAAAGAAATGACGGCTTATCAGTCTGCCACCATTCCTCCCTTTGATCTGGTTATTATCGTTGCTTATATCGCACTCATCCTGGCCGTCGGATTGTTGTCAGCCAGGCGCTCGCACATCACGGGACAGGTCTTTTTTTTGGCTGGAAGAAGTCTTACGTGGCCGGTGGTCGGCGCCGCGCTTTTTGCTTCAAATATTTCAACCATTCATCTGGTTGGCCTCACCGCTTCCGGTTATACCGACGGTCTTGTATGGGGCAACTTTGAATGGATGGCGGCATTTACATTAGTCCTGCTCTCGCTGACATTCGCTCCCTTTTACTTTCGGAGCCGCATTGGAACTCTTCCGGAGTTTCTAGAACGCCGCTATTCGCCGGCCTCGCGCTCCATTCTCGCTGTTATGGCGATCCTTGCTGCGCTCTTTATCCACATCGGCATGAGCCTTTATGCGGGCGCTGTTGTTTTTCACCAGTTCTTCAACCTGCCGGTCGAGCTTTCGGTCCTATTGATCGCCGTAGTTATCTCCATCTACACCATTGCCGGCGGATTGAAAGCCGTAGTGATGACTGAGACACTCAATACCTGCGTTCTACTCTTTGGCATTTGCCTCATCACGTTCTTTGCCATCCGCGCACTGCCAGCGCATGGAATCCATTCGCTCGCCGACTTTCGCGCGGCAACGCGGCCAAACCAGCTACACGTTCTGCAGACTCACAGCAAAGTGGGACTTAATTGGTACGCGGTTTTCCTTGGCTATCCAATCCTCGGCATATGGTACTGGTGCACTGATCAAACTATTGTGCAGCGGGTTCTGGGGGCTCGTTCGGAGCGGGATGCGCAACTCGGTCCCCTCTTTGCCGGGTACCTGAAGTTCCTGCCCATGTTCCTGCTGATTCTTCCTGGGGTCATTGCCTATGTTCTCTTCAAGGACCGCATTGGCGCAGATGCGAATGCCACTTTGCCCGTGTTGATCGAGCAACTCATCCCCGCAGGCCTTCGCGGCATCATCAGTGCGGCTGTGCTTGCGGCGCTGATGAGCGCCGTTTCCGCTGCAATGAACAGCTCTGGCACTCTTCTAGCCGTCGATCTCGTCAAACGCCTGCGGCCATCGCTCTCAGACGCGCAAGTGGTGCGCGCGGGACGCATCAGCTCTGCCATTGTTATGGTGCTAGCCATCTTGTGGTCAACGCAGGGCGCGCGTTTCTCCAGTATATTTGCGGCAATCAACATCATTGCGTCAGACCTGGCGCCTCCCATCACAACGGTCTTTCTCTTCGGCGTCTTCTGGAAGCGCGGTACATACCAGGCATCGATTGCTACTTTGCTTGGAGGGTTGGCGATGGGGATTGCGGCTTTCTTGGTCGATCTTCCGGTCATTGGTAATACTCGCCTGTTGAGCGACGAGCTCGGCATCAGTTTCCTTATGCAAGCCTGGTGGATGTTCTGCTTATGCAGTCTGCTTTACATTGCGGTCAGCCTTGCAACTCCGCCGCCACGCCGCGAGGCTATTGAAGGACTCACCTGGCCGAATCCTTTCGCCGTTCTCACGCGCCAACCGCTCAGCGGCGCCGGCGATCCTCGTTTAATGGCTGCCGTACTTCTCGCTGTCCTCGTCACCATGTACGCAATCTTCCACTGAGGCACCATGAAGAAAAACCCCCTCGGGTCTACAGGAATCATGGTTTCCGCCATTGGGTTTGGAGCGTCTTCTCTCGGCGGTGGCGTATTTGGTCCGGTCGAAGAGGCCGATGCCATTGCTGCCGTCCATGCGGCCCTTGCAAGCGGCATCACGTTAATCGATGTGTCGCCTTTCTACGGTTACACCCGTGCCGAAAGTGTGCTCGGGAAAGCTCTCAAAGGAGTCTCACGAGATCGTTTTCTACTGTCCACAAAGGTTGGCCGGTATGGCGATGATCTCTTCGATTTCAGCCTGGAGCGCGCACGTAGCAGCATCGATGAAAGCCTTGCACGGCTTGGACTGGATTATGTCGACCTGCTTCACGTGCATGACGTTGAGTACGGAGACCTCTGCACCATCGCCGAACAGGCCATCCCCGAGCTACACTGCATCATCGCTGCCGGAAAAGCGCGATATGTTGGCATTACCGGCTACCCTCTCGCGGCCTTGCTCACGCTCACCCGGTCTTCTCGGGTAGACTGCGTCCTTTCATACAATCATTGCACGCTGAACGATACCACATTGCTGGACCAGCTGCCGGAATGGACCAGGAACGGTATCGGTGTCATCAGTGCGGGAGCGCTTTCGCAAGGCCTGCTGACAGAAGCCAAGTTACCCCTTTGGCATCCTGCTCCCCCCGCTGTCCGTGAAACGTGTGCGCGCGCCGTTCACTTTCTGCGCTCGGAAGGTGCAGACCCTGCGGCTTTTGCCATTCAATTCGCAGCGGCACAGCCCGGAATTGCCTCTACCTTGATTGGTATAACAAATGTGCGACAGGTTGAAGCTGCAGTGCGAGCCGTTGAGAGTCCAATCGATGCTGAACTGCTCCATGCCACGCTGCGCATTTTGGAGCCAATTCATAACCATACCTGGTGTACCGGCCGCCCAGAGAACAACTGAATCCGCATCAGTGCTTTTATCAATCAATATGGAGTCTTCAATGCCTCAGGCCTTTCCCACTGCTATTTTTCTTCGCTACATCCTTCCTCATGATGTGCGGTGCGACACGCCCAATCGAAATAAATTGACAGCAATTCCGCAAAAGAATACTGTTTTTCCCGCTACCTGTAACGAAATGAGAGAAACAAACCGCCTGTGACCATTCACAATAACTCCAACGCCCTCTGGACTATCGTTTCCGATGCGCACTTTCTCGTCCCGGCTGCCATCCTTCTGTTTGGCATCCTGCTACTCATTGTTTTGAGTTGAACGGAGGCTCCTTTGCTATGAGCCATACTCCTGGGCCCCTTGAAGAGAGCCGTCTGCACTGGCTTGGTATCTGTTGCGCACTTGTTGCAGGCGCATGGCTCGGCGCCGCAGAGGCGCCAACGAAACTGGTGGTAACTGGCCTTTCGCCCTTTGCCATCTCTCTCTGCATGGTTATGGGAGTCTTTGTCGCGCGCTGGACATTTCCGACACTGCTTAAAGGAACCGGCTACATCTTTCGTGACCTAGACCGCCGCCGTCATCTCATCGTCTGGGCGCTATTAGCGGGAGGTCTCTGGGCCGTTGCCAACACACTCACCGTCATCGCCATCCGAGACGTTGGCCTGGCCATGGCATTTCCACTTTGGAATGCCAATGCGTTGGTAGGTCTTCTCTGGGGATGTGTCTTTTTTGGCGAGCTCAAAGGCTCTAGTCTTGGCACGCGTATCCGCGTCAGCTTAGGGGCGCTTGCCATTGTGCTCTCCGCCACACTGCTTGGCTTTAGCAGCATGCGCCACCCCAGCATCACGGGAGGTGACCCTGTCCGAGGCATCGTTGCAGCTCTCGGAGCTTGCCTGCTTTGGGGAACTATGTATATCCCTTACCGGAAGGCTTATATAAGCGGCATGAATCCGCTTTCGTTTGTCACCGCCTTTACCCTCGGCGAGCTTGCAACCGTAGCCGCGCTCGCCATAACTCTGGGCGGCGGCGCCCATGCGATCGTGGCGGAGCTACAAGGCGCGCAGCACGTTCTGTTCTGGTTGTTCCTCGGCGGTTTTGTCTGGGTGGTCGGCGACCTCTTTCAGCAATTTGCGGCTAAGTATCTTGGCATTGGCCGCGGCATTCCGCTTACCAACACCAACCAGTTGTGGGGTTTGGCATGGGCCGGCCTTGTTTTTCAGGAGCTGCGCAATGCCACTGTTTCTCAGATGGTTCTCGTCACCGGCGGCTCATTGGGCATGATTCTTGGCGCTATCCTGCTGGGCTCCGCTATTACCTCCGCGCGCGAAAATACTTCACGCAATGAGGTCATCCAGCGAGAATGCACGCGCTACAACCTCGACTACCTTGAAACCCTTCGCGCCATGAGCGGCATGGATCCTGAGCATCCCGGCAAAGGAAGGCGTTGGTGGGATCTGCTTATTATGCTTGCAGCCATCGCGTTCTTCGTATGCTTTGCACGCACAGCCTCCATGCCCGCTATCCCGATGAATCATTTCTGGCTTATCATCCTCACATTGGCTCTTCTTGCCGTTCTGATTGTTGGAGCGTGGCGGCTGCGACGCGACACAAATTTCAACTAGCGGAACGAGCATTCCGGCAGGGAAGGACATACCATGCACCAGAAAGCGCGTCAAAGAAAATTGTGGCAGTAGTCGTGTAGAAAACTTACCGATAACGGAACAGAGATGAAGGAGGCGTATGAGACTTGCCAACACACAGGACGCTCCGCTGGGCGCCGATATGGAACAGTGGGATGAGTTTCTCAAAGGACGTTACAAGCAAGGCAGGTCTGAGGAAGAGTTTCGGCAATACGATGCGCAGGCAAATCCCGGCGTCGCCCGTTTTTATTTGCAAAACCACGAAAACCAGAGCTTTGATTATGTGATTGCCAAAGAAAAAGAGTACTTCTCCCTGAACAAAGGGCAGAAGTCCATCTGGGAAGCCGCGGAGTTTCTTAACACCCTGGTGGATGATAGCGATCCGGACACCGATCTCACGCAAATCGAGCATTTGTTGCAAACTTCTGAGGCCATTCGCGCCGACGGCCATCCCCGCTGGTTTGTTTTAACTGGCTTTGTTCATGATCTGGGCAAAGTCCTATGTCTCTGGGGCGAGCCACAATGGGGTGTTGTGGGCGATACGTTTCCCGTGGGCTGTGCTTTTTCTGAAGACATTGTCTTCCCCGAATACTTCAAGAACAATCCGGATCTGAATCATCCAGTTTACTCAACGAAATACGGTGTTTATGAGCCTAACTGCGGACTAGACAAGGTTCACATGTCTTTTGGACATGACGGCTATATCTACGAGGCCACGAAAAACCACCTTCCGCAGGAAGCGCTTTACATGCTCCGCTATCACTCGTTCTACCCTGCACACAAGCATGGAGCATACAGCTACCTGATGAACGAGCAGGATCGCGAAATGTTTCGATGGGTAAACGAGTTCAATAAGTACGATCTTTACTCCAAGGGTCATGTCAAGCCGAATCTGAAGGAACTCAAGCCTTACTACGATGACCTGTTCGCCGAATTCTTTCCAGCAACCATCGCCTGGTGAGCACAATTGAGCCTGGCAATTGTTGCCGGGCTCAATTGTCCTCCAGATTATTTAGAAAAGGCTCCGCGTAACCAGGTTCTCAATCCACTCCTGCCGGCCGGAACGCGGCTTCGGATTCAAGTTCTTTTTCTCTGCGTCAGCGGCAATCGCCTCCAGGCTGAGGTTTCCGCGAAGCATCGACTGCGCATACTCTTCATTCCAGTTCGCATAACGCTGCTCCACCACCTCCGGAAGCTGCTTGCCCTCTACCAACTTTGCCGCATTGAGGAACGCACGCGCGCACAGGTCGATTCCGCCAATATGGGCATGAATCAGATCCTCTGACTCAATTGACTGCCTTCGGATCTTCGCATCAAAATTCAGCCCGCCGGTGCCTAGGCCGCCGCCGCGAATCACCTCATACATGGCCAGTGTTGTATCCAGAAGATTGTTAGGAAACTGATCCGTGTCCCATCCCAGCAGCAAGTCGCCGCGGTTGATGTCGAGCGAGCCAAGTAGCCCAAAGGTAGCAGCCATAGAAATTTCGTGCTCAAAACTATGCCCGGCTAATGTCGCGTGGTTTGCTTCAATATTCAGCTTTACCTCATGCTCCAGACCATAGTGCTGCAAAAAAGCGTAGACCGTCGCTACATCAAAGTCATACTGATGCTTGGTGGGCTCTTTGGGTTTGGGCTCCATCAAAATTGCACCGCGGAAGCCGATCTTGTGCTTGTGCTCGACAACCAGATTGAGGAAGCGTCCGAGCTGATCCAGTTCTCGCCGCAGGCTTGTGTTCAACAGCGTGTCATACCCCTCGCGACCGCCCCAGAGCACGTAATTCTGGCCATTCAGCTGCTTTGTCACATCCATGCAGTGCTTCACGGTGGTAGCGCTGAAGGCAAAGACCTCAGGATCAGGATTTGTCGCCGCTCCCGCCATAAAGCGTGGATGCGCAAATGTGTTCGCAGTTCCCCACAACACGCCGACTGATGCTCCCTGCATCTTCTCTTCGAGATAATCCGCCATCTCATGCAGGTTTTTAAGACCACTATTCAGGTCCGCGCCCTCTGGAGTAATGTCCCTGTCGTGAAATGTGAAGAAAGGAACGCCGAGCACGCGAAACAGGTCGAATGCCGCATCGGCCTTCATCCGTGCGCCCGTCATCGCATCCTGCTCACGCATCCACGGCCTGTCGATCGTTGCCGAGCCAAATGGATCTGCGCCGGTCAATGCGAGGCTGTGCCAGTATGCAATCGCAGGTCGCAGATGCTCCTGAAGGGGCTTGCCAAGCACTATTCGGTCGGCGTCGTACCAGCGGTAGGCAAGCGAATTCTGAGTATCCGGTCCCTCATAATGAACAACGTCAAAGCTGCTAAAGATCGAAGGTGCGGATGTAGGCATGGGATCCTCCTGAAAGGTTTTGTCAAAAACAGGCTTTATCTATCTTATAGAAATGAAGAATGGATGAACCATTATAGAGGTCCCTTATATAGTTCCAAAACAAAGAGTGTCAATCCCAAGGATAACGAGATAATCAGGATATCGCAGAAATATTATTCGCGGATATTGACGTTGCTTCTCATTCATTGCAATACTTGCATTCGAACTATGGATGAACCAAAATTACAACATCCGAGAACCCAATGGATCGATGCCCACCATCATCTGTGGCGCTACTCGGAAGCGGAGTATCCATGGATGTCGGCGCAAATGCAGGCTATCCGAAGAGACTTCAGCGTCCATGATCTAGCTATCGAAGCAAATGTTTCCGGAGTAACCGGAACCGTAGCCGTGCAGGCGCGCCAGTCGGTGGAAGAGACTGAGTGGTTACTCACAGTTGCGCAAAGTTCACTATTGGTTAAAGGGGTCGTTGGCTGGGTGCCCCTGATCGATCCGAATGTCACAGAGTGGCTCGACAAATGGAAGAGCAATCCGCTGCTGAAAGGGGTGCGTCACATTTTGCATGACGAAGCAGACGACGAATACATGCTTCGCCCGGATTTCAATGCGGGAATCCGTGCGCTCATGTCTTATGGGCTTCGCTATGACCTGCTCATCTTTGAGCGTCACCTTCCACAAACTATTTCTTTCGTCGACCAGCACCCGAACCAAGTTTTTATTCTCGATCATATTGCCAAGCCCCGCATTCGCGATGGCGCCCTTGATCCCTGGAGAATAAACATCTCTCGCCTTGCTGAACGGCCGCATGTTTACTGCAAATTATCCGGCATGGCAACGGAAGCCAACGTGGACAATTGGAACTCGGACACGCTCAAACCGTATTTTGATCACGTCCTGGAGGCCTTTGGCCCATCGCGCATAATGTTTGGCTCTGACTGGCCCGTTCTCAATCTTGCAAGCAGCTACGCTACGTGGGTACAAATTGTCGATCAGTGGCTCTCCAATCTCAACAAAGCTGAGGCTGACGCAATCCGCAGAGATACTGCCATCCGCATCTATGGACTTGATCCCCAGTTATAACTATCTGTTTTGGATGAACACGGAAGCCACCAGAAGGATATTGAGATGAAGAGATGCGTATTTCGAACCTTGATTGCCGTCGCAATTAGCATTCTGATTGCGACGCATGCTTGGGCTCAAAAGCTCGTCACACCCGGGTATCTCTTCAACTCTGACCCCACCTGCCGCGAGATGAATGGGCAGTTCTACCTGTTCACCACGCAGGACCCCTTCACTGTGAACTTCGAAATTCCCAATGCATTCTTTAAAGGCATGTACGCCTATCATGCTCTGACCACCACTGACTTTGACAACTGGGTCGATCATGGCTCAATCCTGACTGGCCGTGATGTGAGTTGGAACGGCGGAGACGCCTTGTGGGATGGCGATGCTGGCATTCCTGGCATATCCGGTTTTTATGCCTACGCGCCCTTTCGCGTGAACTCTGCAAGTGAAGAAAATTATGGCACCTACGATATAGGTGTCTTTACTTCAGCGAGCCCCTTTGGCCCCTACAAGGATGTCTACAACGCGCCCATGAAGATGGCCGACGGCAAGCCGCTGGAAGGTCTAAGTCCATCGATTGTCCGAGACGACGATGGCAAAGCTTACCTTATCTGGGGCTCAGGCGACACGGAGAAGCACGAAGTAATGTTGGCCCGTTTAACACCGGACATGACTCAGCTTGCCGAGGCGCCGCGTAAGCTGGCTGTTCCCACAACCGACTCCTGCGGCAATCTCGAATACTTTGAGAGCCCTGTACTCTTCCACGCTAGTGGTACCTGGTATCTGACCTGGGTAGCCTATAAGGACGATAAGGGGCCGGGCTGCGATGCTAAGGGCTCCTATGTAAATTACGCGATGTCCAGCAGCCTCTTAGGGCCATTCAGTGGTCCCGTTCAGCACCTTGTTTATCCTGCCGGAAACGGGGAAGAATCAGTTCAACAAGGTGTCTGCTCGTATCGAGGAAAGTCTTATCTCGCCTATCACGTTCCTTACGAAAATGTGGTCGGAGAAAACGATCATCATCGCCAGGTAGCCATTACAGAACTGAATATTCTCCCCGACGGTACACTCGGAGCCATCTATCCCGGCCGCGACAAAGGAGCCGGTACACCCGGCGTGACGCACCTGACGCTCGACGCTTTCGCGCCTCGCCGCGAGGCTGCGGAGTTCCATGTGCGCGTCAATGCGGAAGGCGAACCGGGTCTTCATGGCGAATATCAAATGAAGCTAGGTGACGGCGGCTACCTGGGCTTTCATCACATGGACTTCGGTAGCGGCGCATTGCAATTTCGTGTTGAAGTCAGTTCAGAAAATAGCACCCTAGGCAATGGAAAGCTTGAAGTCCGGCTGGATAACCCTGCCGGTCCTTTAGTCTCTACTATCGACATAACTCCCACAGGCGGGCGCACGTCATACCGGATTCTCTCCGCGCCTGTGACACGCCAAGCAACAGGTATGCATGATCTATGCCTCGTTGCCCGCGGATCATCTGATACCGCTCAGCGTCGGCTTTTCAATGTCACATGGTTTGCCTTTGATCGACGCTAGGGCTTGGCAATCTCAATCTCAATCGTATTTTCCGCGGTCACAGGCAGATAAACGATCAGGCGTTTGTCGTTCAGATCTTCCACCACTCCTTGCCGGACTGATCCTTCGGCCACGGCTCCTTGCAGTACGGTAACCTTTGCTTCGCCTGCCCAGCCATCTACCACAAATGCAGGATGATAGATCGGATGCTCCGCGCTGCCTTCAATCGTCAGACGCAGAGGTGTCGGCAAGTTCGCAGGCACAAGATACGCGCGCTGCGCCGCATCGTAAACCAGCATGTGTCCATCCTGCGTGCGCAACTGCGCCGGGCTGCGCCACGACTTCGCCAGCGGCACGAGCCGTTCAGTCGACTGAGTTGTCAATCCAGTCAATAGCAACTTGGTCAGCGTTGTATTCGTCTTCTGATAGGCCGGCCAATATAGATGGGAAACCGATGTATGCCCGGCGCGGTCAGCCGCCAATGCGGGCCTCCCGCTCGATGGAATTTGTGCCACAGGCCAGTGATTCCACCACTCAAAGCTGGAGATGGAGGCCTCGCCATTGTATGCATCCGAAGAAACGCCATCTCCCCAAACTACTTCGAACGGTTTCCACTCAGACTTGAGATTCACCCGCTGAATGACCGCTTCTTTTGGCTCAGGAAAACTCGACGGTCCTTTTGGCATCTGCAATCCCGGAGCACTTTTGGGCTGCCAGGCATAGGTCTTCGTTTCGCCGCGGAGATTCGCAAATGTCAGCGCGTCAAAATGGAGACAATCCTCTGGTGTCTTGCCGGGCGGAATAATAACAATGGACTCCTGAAATTCTGTCTTCTCGCGCTCAGCTACCGCGCTCCACAAAACAGATTTGCGCACTGCAATATGGTCCGGATAGACAGTCCAGTATTCATCCGCCCAGTCGCCCCATTCCGTAGGAGAAGGCGCATCGCCAATCGCATATTGCTCAACCTCTGAAAGTGCATAGCGCCAATGCACAACAGTGCGCGCCGGCGTGCTCTCTAAAATTCGTACATGGGAATATCGCGACTGCTTATCTGACATTGGCTCGCAGTCCTCGCCATAAGGGCAGCGTGGATGTCCGTAGATTTCCATGAACTCATCGGTATACCAGTTGTTGTTCTCTGTCACCCACGCCGGAACGTAATTTGTTCCCTGCCAGAAGACGAGTTGCGCCGGCGAGTCATCAAAGCGCACAACAACATCCGAATTTTCGGCCGTGCGCCGTGTCCGGTCCCACAGCGGATCAAAATGCAGGGTCGTATAGAACGCGCCAAAACTTCCCGTACCCCCCTTCCATCGCGGCAATTCCGGCCACGGAAAAGGTTTCAATAGTTCAGAGGATGCCGCACGGTACAAGTGCGAGACTGCATCATCCGATAATGGATGACGATACACAGTCAGTTCGCTCAACGCGCCTTCTATGGAATATTCGATAGGAAAATCCGGATGAATTCGATCGGCCGGTTCCGGTAACAATGCAGTTCGCACGTGTCCGATGAGTAGATTATTTCCAGACGTGGGGGCCTCCGGCTTCGTAGCTACCGGCTCGGTTGTAGACATAGCTGTAGCAATGGTTGAACCATCTACTGAAAAACTCACCTGTCCATTTTTGATGCCAAGCGTAACCAGGATCCACTTGCGAAGAGGAACCACTCGTACCGACGTTACAGTACCAGAAGCCGCTTTGGTCCTTACGACCAAATGTCCCGCCGCGTCCAGTCCGAAGAAAAACGCCCCGTCCGGCGTTTTCTGGTCGAGAATCGGAGCCAGATTCCACGGATACGCGTCCAACTCAATCCACGCCGAAACGCCTAGCTCTTCAGGGTTATTGAGTACAGCAATCGGAGCGTTGGAAATCTTTGCCGTATAGCCATCCATCTGCACGGCATCGCCCGCCGGCCCTTTGGCAGCGTACACGTTTCCCTTCACCTGTGCGAGACTTCCGCTCACGGTCTCGATGATCACACCATTTTCAATATGAAAATTCCATTTTGCTTCTACTGAATCTTCCCGCAATGTCTGCGCCGGGAGCGATCCTGCTCCCGCCGTCAGCCCGAGCGCCACTACAGCAAACCACCGTCTTAACTGATTGACACACGCACGCCGCATCCGTAAACTCGCCATGTCCATAGGTTGAACCAATAGACTCCCCGGAGATACTTGTCAAGCATGTTTGAGCGTTTGCATTCTCACTATTCCGCTATCTTGCCATTGCCGCTGTGACATGCAAGGCGGCACAATGTATGGATTGGAAGCGGACAGCCTGACTCGGGCGCGCCTGGTCTCGCCGTGAGCGTTATCATTAGCGGTCAGGAATCATTGCCCCGCTGAACGTAGAACATGCTCTGAATATAACCTGAAGAGGCCAACAGGATCCAAATCATGCACTCTACCACGTCACGCGAACTACGCTGTTACTACAACTGGTTCTCCCATAGCGGCCTGCCCACTCCTGATAACGGCTGGCCGGCAGCGATCCAAATGGCCGGCTACCACGGTGTGCAATTTATCGGACCTCTCGACATGGAGGCACTCGCATCATGCCGTGCACTCGGCCTCGGCACCTGTGGCAGTGGCCGAGTTAATCATCCCGAGGATGCCTTCCGTCTTGCGGAAGAAGCGCGCACTCATGACCTCGAGGCTCTCACTCTTCATGTCGGATGGGGCTATGAAGATGATTTTGAGGCCTTCACCTTAATCGAGGCCGTGCTTGCCGCATCCGAGCAATTCGCTATCCCTCTCTACGTTGAAACTCATCGCGCCACTATCTTTCAGGACCAGTGGCGCACAGTTCAATTCGTGCGGCGATTCCCGGGTCTCCGCTTCAATGGCGATTTTTCACACTGGTACACCGGCCTGGAAATGGTCTACGGCGACTTCGATAAAAAGCTGGACTTCATTCAGCCTGTCATCGACCGCGTCTGCTTTATGCATGGCCGCATCGGCAATCCAGGCTCCATGCAGGTCAACATCGGCACATTAGAAACCGCACTTCAGCTGCCGTATGTACAGCACTTCTGCCGCATCTGGAAACGCGTCTTCTATTCTTATCTTGAGCGCGAAAGCGCCGCTCCATTCTTCTGCTTCGCTGTTGAACTCCTTGCCGCCGATATCTATTACGCACGCGAGTTCGAGGGCAGGGAAGAGTCAGATCGCTGGCAGCAGTCGCTTGTTCTGTGCGAAATTGCTAACCGCTGCTTTTCTGATTCCCGATAGGCATCGGTATCTCTTACTGCTCGTGAGCTCCCCACAAAGCCTGGATGGATTCCAGACTATGCTCTTTGGTTTCGGGAAGCCGTCTCATAACAAAAATCATTCCCAGTATGCAGACCAGCGCATAGATCCAAAAGGTATACGCAGTGCCGAGTGCGGTATTCAAGAGCGGAAAGCTATACGTCAATAGAAAACACGCCAGCCACAGCGCTGCCGTGCAGATTGCCATGAAAGCCCCTCGCACTTCCGTGGGAAAAATCTCCGAGAGCACTACCCACGTAATCGGAGCCAGAGTCATCGCATACGTGGCAATCGCCGCAATTACCGCAATCATCAACAACAATCCATGCTGATGCGTTAGGTACAACGCGCCCAGCATCGCGTACAACACGGCTAGCGTTCCGCAGCCAAGAATCATCAGCTTTCGCCGTCCCAGTCTCTCCACCGTCGCAATCGCGACAAATGTGAACACGCACATCGTCACGCCGGTGATCACAATATTAAGAAAGATGCCCGAAAGTGGATAACCAGCCGCGCTAAAAACCTCCTGCGCGTAATTGAAGATTACGTTGATGCCGCACCACTGCTGCAGAACCGCCAGCACAATTCCAACTGTCAACACACGCCGCATTCGCGGCTGGCGCAATGCGATGCGAACATCCATCCGCGACTCGGTTGAAAATGAGCCTTCGATCTCCCGCTCAACCTCTGTGGCGTACGTTTCACCTCCCAATCTCACAAGCGCAGACCGTGCGCTCTGATGTTTACCCTTGAGCGCAAGCCATCGAGGGCTCTCCGGAATCGCCAGCAGTCCCACCAGAAACACCATGGCAGGGAAGAAGCCAGCCTCAAACATGTGCCTCCATGCCACCTGGCCATTCCACGAGGTCTGAATCTCCGCAAGCGATGCACCAACAGGAACAGGTCTGGCAATCAACCAATTCACCGTTTGCGCAGCCAATATGCCGATCACAATCGTCAGTTCATTCAGGCACACCAGTTTGCCGCGAATGCGCGCCGGAGCAATCTCCGCGATATAAATGGGCGACAACGCCGATGCCAGCCCGATTGCCACTCCTCCCGCGATACGCCATGTCACAAAACCTATAAAGTTCTGTGCCATGCCTGTACCAAGTGCCGACAAGGCAAAAACAACGGCGGCAATCAGCAATGAACCCCTTCTGCCTGTGCGTTCACTTAGCAAGCCTGAGCCCATCGCACCGGCCAGGCATCCCACCAGCGCGCAACTCATAGCCCACGCTTCCTGTGCCGGGCTTACCAGCCCGAAATATGCTTCATAAAACGGCTTTGCGCCGCCAATAACTACCCAATCGTAGCCAAACAAAAATCCGCCTAGCGCGGATACCATAGCGGCAAACCAGAGAGTACGGGATTTCATCATGAGTTCAATTCAGATCAGAAAAAAGTGTCATAAAGAAGAATCACATGATATAAATTAGGCAAAATGGTTCATCCAATTGTCAAGCAGAAAATCTGCTCACGATTTGAGTGGTAAATGTTGCTTTAATAATTGAAATTGTTGCTTTTAATTGATTTATCTCCTGATATAAATGCTTGAAATTCACCGCTAACACTGAAAGATTAAGTGCGCTCTTAGAGAATTCTCGTCAGATGCGATATTTAATAGGATGACCAATTTATGAAGAAGCAAATAAAGGTCGTCATTGGCTGGCAGATTGACAATGACGCCTCGTTCAACAGAGCCTCAAAGGATTCCCTGATCTAACGAAATGTATTTTTTGGGGGGCGAACGGCGAGGCAAGGCAAGAAATCAGAAAAAATTAGGGGGATGGCAAATAGGCTGCCTCCCGCTCCGTAATGCTCAGCAGAGCGGAAGACCGGATAGACTACGCGAGCTCGACTTCAATGGATTTGCTTGCAGGATCGAGCCTGGTGATTTTGAAGGTGCGGATTTGGCCTGCCTGCAGCGGCTCTGGTTGAGTGGCGGCAGCGGGCGCATTGCCTTTCCAACGGGCCTGCAGCATCGAGCTTAAAGAGGACAGGTCTGCTTTGGCAGGCGTCGTGGACGTAGCTGCGTCGGCTGCTTGGGCAGAAGGTGTGGCTGACATACCGCAGGCAGCGCGGATGCCTTCGCCTAATTCGATGATGACAGGAGACTCAGTAACCACGCGGCCAGAGACTTTGTCGCCTACCTTGTGCTCGGCAATATACTCGTCGAGACCGGTAGGGATGAGTTGCTTCATGCTCAGCTTGATCTGGCGCTTACCGGCATCGAGAGCGAGGATCTGCGCCTGCACGGTCTGGCCGGTGTGAAGCACTTCCGAGGGATGGTTGAGGCGGCGGTCGGGAACGATTTCGCTGATATGGACAAGGCCTTCCAAGCCTTCTGCGATTTGCACGAATGCGCCGAACGCCATGAGCTTGGTGACAGGACCCTGAACCTGGGAGCCAACAGGAAATTTCTGCGCAAACTCCGTCCAGGGGTCTGTAAGAGTCTGTTTTAGGCCGAGAGCGATGCGACCAGCCTGCTGCGGACTTTCAGGCGGCTTGATGGAAAGGATAACAGCATCCACGCGTTCGCCCGGTTTTACAATATCGCTCGCAACGCGAACCTTTTTGCCCCAGGACATCTCTGAAACATGGATAAGACCCTCAATGCCGGGCTCTAACTCCACAAAGGCGCCAAAGTCAGTGACACGCGTAACGGAACCACTGATGCGTTGGCCAGGCTGATAGCGCTCAGGGACGTCGAGCCACGGCTCGGACTGAAGCTGCTTAAGGCCGAGCGAGATCTTTTTCGTGTCGAAATCGATCTTGAGAATTTTGACTTCAAGTTTCTGTCCGACAGCGAGTACATCTTCAGGCTTGGTAATGCGTGTCCAGGCAATGTCGCTGACATGTAGCAAGCCATCGACGCCACCTAGATCAAGAAATGCGCCGTAGGGCATAAAGGTACGCACTGTGCCTGTAACCATATCGCCTTCTTTGAGCGTGGCGTAACGACCCTCAGCCTCCATGCGCGTCTGTTCTTCAAGCACAACACGGCGGTCGACAACAACATTTTCATCGGCGACGTCGAGTTTGGTGATGCGACAGGTAATCTGCTGGCCGACCAGGGCCTCCAGTGCTGTGGCATCGTGGGTTCCGCTGCGGCTGGCGGGCATAAAAGCGCGAACGCCGACATCGACGCTGGCTCCGCCTTTCACAACTGCTGTGACCGTACCGACAACCGCAATCTTCTGTGCAAAGGCTTCTTCAAGAGAAGACCAGTCTTTCGGCTGGGCAACTTTAAAGCGCGAGAGATCGTAATAGCCTTCCTCGTTGCGTCCGGTGATGGACACGGGATAGGTCTGGCCTGGCACTACATTCGCGGCGTCGCGATCGAAGGCGGAACTTGGAAGAACGCCTTCGATCTTATAACCGATGTCGAGAAAGACCTTGTCCGCGGAGACGGAGATCACCGTTCCTTCAAGCTGTCGTTGTCCTGCTTGCGGAGGGTGTGCGTGGGATTTCTCGAATTGAGCGAGTAGGTCGCCGAAGTTTTCAACGGATTCGGCACCGGCGTCGGCGACGGGTTCGGAGCTGATTTCAGGAATGGGCTGATTTTCAGATGTGTCTTGATTCATGGCGAATACAGCTTATTGTTTCACGGCTTCGTCCGGCGAGTCTCGCTAACCGTCTCGCATCGCTGTACCTTTATTAGCGGCTCCTGTCAGGGAGGCATGGGATGATGGACTGAGCATGGCATCCAACTCAGGCCGCAGAAATCTCCAGACACAGCGCCGAACACCGGAAAGTTGATGTGCCGGAATCTTCCTTTCGCGCACCCATTGGAACAACGTGAGCAAGTTGACTTTAAGATATTGGGCAGCCTCGGCTGCGGTGAGCCATTCGTTGGCCGAATTGGCTTTCCATGCGGACATTGGTTTTGTGTTCATTTGAGACAGATCTCTTTTTCCCACTTTTAATCCAGGATTTAATTGCTAAGAGGCCGCCGGGTTAGGGGAAGCATCTCAGTGGCTGCTTTGTTTGTTGTCCGGCGATTGCTCTGCAATCGCCGGACTGTTGTGGACTGACTATTGTTGTAGTTGCTGTATCTGTTCCAGCATCATCAAGGTCATCTGCTGGCCATCCAATTCGATTGCCAGAACTCTCTGCCCGTCTATTGGGTAGTACCCCAGGCCGGATTTTGTCTGTGAATTCAACGTTGCGTTGAGCCCATAGAGGTCAAATCCCCCGTTGGAGGTGTCTACCGTACCTGTGAGAGTCACGCTTGGGGTTGCGACGGACGCTGAATTGTCAGCATTCTGAACAGTCATGTCGGTATATCCCGAGAAGTTGTCAGACGACACTGCCACGGGGCCTACCGTACCGAAAGCTGGAAGTTGGTTGGAATTGTTAAAGCCATACGCTGAGAGAGCATAGTTGCCTTCCACATCGTTGGGAGGAGAGTTCTGCAGATAAGCCTGGCCCCACGTAACCTGCGTTGGGTCTACGCCAAGTTCCAGCGCGTTTCCATTGCCATCCAGGTAGAGCTGGAAGACGAAAGGGAAGTTGTTGCCGTTTACGTCCGTGTTCACATTGATCGTGACGCGGCCTGTTGCATCTACGGTGTAACTGCCAGATGTGATCTGAGCACCGGGATGAATGGTTAGATCGTTGAATGGGACAATTCCGGATACCGTATTGTCGGAGTTGAAGACAAAGGCGCCAGCCATTTGAAACACTGCGCTTACGTTGCTGAAAGCGTCTTGACCGTTGGCACCGAAGATATAGGTATTTGTTGCGATGCTAGCTGCGCTGAACTTGCCAGTATTGCTGCCCTGGCTAATAGCCGTGCCGCCGAGATCTCCCTGCAGAGAATCCGTTGTTTCCACTAATTGAATCTGGTTCGAGCCAACGATGTATCCCGCCAGTGCGAAGGGCGGAAGACCGGAGGCCGAATTCGGGTTCAGAGTGAAGACAACGCGGCCAAAGGAGTCAGGTGCGCTGACAGAGCCAGATGCGAAGCCATAGTTCTGCGCAGGGTTTCCGCCATCGTTGTAATCGAGCACGCTGCCGCTGGTCAGGATCGATGAACCGCTGATGTTGAGAATGCCGCCGATCCCAAATGTGGATTGAGGATTGTTTCCATCGTATCCGCCAACGTTGAAGGCATACCCGCTTGCAGGTGCGTCTGTGCTGGTCTGCTGATCGATAGATCCGGTTGCGCTTGCGAACGTATCGAACTCAGAGATCAAGACACGTGTTGCGGATACAACTGTGCCGCGGATCGTCTCAGTACCATTTTGTCCGAGTTTGGAGTTTCCAGTATTCAGAGCAACCTGAATATTTCCATTTACCTTGGTCAGGCTCGACCCGAAAGCAGTGAGGCTGTTGGTGAAGTAGTAGTTATCGTCCACCATGTCCTGCTCGCCCGCTGTGATAGAACCGTTCGACACTGTGAACACACCTGCTACGTAGTAGTAACCGGAGACGTCCTGGCCGGCGAGATGGAATACATAGTTGCCGTCCGCGAGTACCGGTTGAGGAGCCGTAATAGTCACCGTTGCCGAAGCCGACTTAGTCTTATCGCTTGCGGAAGTTGCGGTGATGTTCACCGTAGCTGGCGACGGAACAGCCGATGGAGCGGTATAAGTAGTGGCCGCGCCGCTTGCCGTTGACGTGGGATTGAAGCTGCCGCACTGCGAGCTTCCGCATATCGCCGACCAGGTAACACCTGCATTCGTGCCGTCATTGCTCACATTAGCCGTCAATAACGCAGTCGTGCCGACAGTAATTGAGCTGGGTGGAGTGCTAAGCGCTACAGAGATGGGCGTATTCGCAGGTGAAATCGCAATTTTCGCTGACGCGGACTTGGTAGTGTCCGAGGCTGAGGTTGCAGTGATCGTCACGCTGGTCTGACTGGAGACCGAGGCGGGAGCGGAATACTTGGTTGCTGTGCCGCTGGAGGTGCTGGTGGTTGAAAGGCTGCCACATGTAGAGAGGGAACAACTAACAGACCATTTGACGCCTGCGTTGGCGCTGTCATTGCTGACGACCGCTGTCACGTTGGTGGATGCTCCGGCATCGATCGACGACGGCGGTGCAGGGTTGATGCTCACTGAAATCGCTGGTGGGGTCGGCGGATTAGACGATGAGCCGCCGCAGCCGACGACCGTGATTGCGAGCGCAAATGTAGCAAGAAAACTGGAAATATGACGCAGTTTCACTTTGCGCCTCCATAGAGAGCGCCGCTTGTTGAAGCAGTGCGCGCGTGCGAGGGTGTGTGAGCAAGAAAACCGTTCTTGTTGCGGATTGTGATCTGGTTGCCATCAACGGTGAGAACATAGGCCACCAAATAATCCTGGCCACCCGTTGTCTGCATCGTTCCCGATATCTGAACGGACTTGCCGGAAGAGAGGCTTTGCTGAAGGCCACGGCTGATATTCGGGCCGAGGTTTGCAGTGAATGTTCCTTGCGGACCATCTACAACAAGCTGATTGCTAGCCGATGTATCAGTGGCCTGCTCGGTCGTTAACTGCCGGACAGTCCCGGTCATCGTGACCTGAGGAAACTGGTAGGTTGATATAGCTGAAACAGGCCGAACCGATGCGGTCTGCCCGTTCATGGTGAGAGTGAGAATAAACAGCCAGGCCGGAACCAGGAAGAAATATAGCGCGATTCCTCTGTTCCTGATCCGTCCAGCGATGGTGCAATTTGGCATATGCATAATGTCCTCGTGTAGGTTCAAAACGATAATTTGGCCATGGTGGGGCAATCGCCCGGTGAGCATCTGCTCGCCGCCGCTTCGTTCAACAAACTTTGTGCAATTCAGGAGCAGGTGCCGTGTGCTGGCCTGTTCTCCTTGATCCAAGAATATGAAATCTCAAGGAAAACCAAAATAGAGGACGCTACACGAAGACCCGTGTGCTTCCACACAGGTCGTAACAAGAGGAAAGTTTGCGATGGGATTTAAAGAGCGGTCTTGTTTTGCAGAGCGAATCGAAGGAGCGCATTTGCGCCTTCGCCATCAAGCTCAAGCTTGCGACAGATGTTGGTTCGGTGGTTCTCCACCGTCCGATAGTGAATGGAGAGCTCATCTCCAATCTCTTTGCTGGTTTTGCCAGTGCTGATTAATCGAAGAATGCGGCGCTCCGACGCTGTAAGGTGTACTCCATCCAATGCGCTTGTTTTTTGTGCCGCAGCCACAGGCTTATGCAGCATATCCATCGTAATTGCCGAGCTGAGATACGGCTTTCCGGAAGCCACCGCATGAATGCCGGCTACAATTTCTTGCACAGCGCTGTCTTTTAGAATGTATCCCTTGCCTCCAAGGTCAATCGCATCTTGAAAGAGGTCCCTGCTTGCGTGAAACGTAAGGAAAATCACCTCAGTCTTCAATCCGCGCTTGAAAATCTCCCGCGCAACCTTCAGACCATCGAGCTTCGGCATTTCGATATCGAGTAGCGCAACATTAGGATGGAGCTCTTCCACAAGCGACAATGCCATTTCCCCGTCGGATGCTTCGCCAACCACCTCCAGCATTGCGTCCTCTTCGATGCTCATACGCAGGCCCTTCCGCATCAGTGGGTGATCGTCGGCGATAAGGACTCGGATGACTGGCGCCATGGTTGCCTCTTCACGGAAAGTTGACTGTATTATCTCTCCGTTTTCCCGGAGATCACAAAGTCTTTCTGCAATCAGTTCGATTTAGGCATTGGAACAAAGGAAAAACTCTCGATGATCGCCTCTTCGGGCTGGCCTGACAGCGCCTCCGAATGATGAAAATCGTAAAGATCCATGTGCACTTTTTCGTTCGCCGGCGCTGGTACTCCGGGCTGAAAAATATGTTCGTAAATCGGTTTTGCTTGACCGGCCATCTCGCCGCCGAACGCGCTGAAGGATGCTTTGCCTGGTTCCCATTGAAAAACGTATATCTCAACCCCGGCGGGAGCGCTGAAGCGGACCAGATTATCCGGGCCGTAGAACGGCTGAACAACGAATTGCGCGTTCGGATTGTCTGCCTTTCCCCACTTGCTCAGCTCAATATCCACTTCATTGCGGAAATTTGTCGAGTGCGCGTCATCCCAGGTGAACATGCCAAGCACGGCAGATGGCCGCAGGTGAGCGGCGTCCTGTACTACAAATTTGTAGGTGCCATATCCCAGGCTCTTCTGTAGGCTGACTTCAGAGCAAGCCCAGCGACCATTGCGGTAGTCCATGCGAAGGTGGAGATAGCCTTTATTGTCAGTCCAGGCATTTGCCGCATCATAGGCGTACGGCTGGCCGCCGTGGTCGCTCATTCCTGTTTGGACAATCCAGTTATAACCGCTGAATTGAATTCCTGGAGGAGCATCGGCCGCAGTTGCATTGCCTTTCATGACAGCAATCGCCAGAACCCCATTTCCTTCGGTGGGCAATGTAATGGCCTTGGAGGCAGGTTTGTATCCGGGCTCAACCAGCAGCGCGGCATATTCAGAGCCAAGGTGCGTGAGATTTTTCCAGCTCGAGTCCGCTTGAACCTTTGTGTATGGCTGATCCGTGAGCGGCTGAAGCCACCACACGCCGCTGCGCGCATACAGGACCACCTGGTCGCCAGCCTTAGCATTGGCAACCCTTCCCGCAATTGGCTCCATTTGCGATGGGCCACCGATAGTTGCGGTAGGCACCTGTGTAATTGCAATCGTTGGCTTGATCTGTGATCGGCAGCCAGCCAGCAACAGCCCTACGATCATCGGGAAATAAACCCGCATATTTGAATTGCGAATCCCGATCCTCATAGATTTCCTCCTTGGTCCGTCCGAACTTGCTCCAACAGCAATACACCTGAAGCAAAATCCTTTTCATCATTTATCAATCGGGATCTCGACCGTCATTGTAGTTCCTTGCATGGGGGCCGATCGAAAGCGGAAGGCTCCGCCAAGCGAATGTGCGCGCTCTTCCATTCCGGTCAATCCGAACCCGCTCTTTCCGCCTTTTGAAGGGCGATTTGCCGGCATGAAGCCAACGCCATTATCGCGAACTGTCAGAACGATTCGCTCGTCGTCACGTACTACCCGAATCTTTACCTCGGTAGCTTGTGAATGCTTCATAACGTTGTTCAAAGACTCCTGCACAATTCGATAAAAATTAATGCGCAGATTCTCCGGCAGCGCGTCGTCAATATTATCGAGGTCACATTCGATGGGGATTCCCGAAGCCGAAGAGACTGTGCGCCCGACAATTTCTATTGCTTTTGTCAATCCAAGTCGATCCAGCTGAAATGGCCGCAGGTTGTAAGAGATCTCGCGGGTCTCCTGGATCGCGAGCGATGTTTCCCCACTGATCTCCTCCATCGTTTCCTGGCTGGGGGCGACACCCTTATTTTGTTTTCCCAGCACTAACTTCAGCAGGTTGTTGATCACCAGCAACCTCTGTCCGAGGCTGTCGTGCAATTCGGACGCAATGCGCTGTCGCTCACTTTCCTGTGAAGCGATGAGCTGCTGTGAGAAAGCTTTCTGCAGAGCCTGTGTGCGCTTAAGCTGCGATATGCGATAGTAAACCGCAAGCGCAATCAGTGCAGCTATGAACAGCACAACGATCGTTATGAACCACCATGTCCGGTAAAACGGTGCCTGCACCGTGATCGTCAAATTTTGGCCACCGGCATTCCATACGCCGTCGCTGTTATCGGCAATTACGTGAAACGTGTATGTCCCCGGCGGCAGATGTGAGTAATAAGCAGTGCGCCGCGATCCGGCGTCAATCCAATTGGAATCAAGTCCGTCAAGCCTGTATCGAAAGTGAATCTGTTCCGAGCGGACGAAGCTGAGAGCCGTATATTCAATCTCAAGATTTTCTTTGCCCGGTGGTATGCGCAGGCCGTTCTGAATATTGGCCGGAACTCTCTCAATAAGAGCGGCCTCAATGATGACTGGCGGCGATTGGCGATTGATCCATACTCTACTCGGATCGATTACAGCAACACCATTCTGTGTGGGAAACCACAGTTTGCCGTCATTTGTTTTAATGCCGGCAGGCCCCATCCCTCCGTTGCATTCTTCATTCAGCATGCCATCCGCTTCGCCATATGCCACTGAGGTAATAGATGTTCGCTCACCATTTGCAAAGGCGTTCAGGTCGCGCTTGCTTACGCGATAGATGCCTCTGTTACTGCTCATCCAAAGGTTTCCCCGGCCGTCTTCCAGAATCTGGAACACGCCGTTGTTGAAGAGACCGTTGTTTTGCGTGTAGCGAGTGAATTTTCCGTTCTTCAAACGGCCGAGACCGCCATCGTAAGTGCCAATCCAGAGCACACCATCTGGGTCCTCATATAAGGACCGGATACTGTTGCTGGGCAACCCGTCGCGCTCGGTCCATTGCGTAAATTGGCTGCCATGAAGCCGCGTAAGGCCTCCGTAACCTCCAATCCACAAATCTCCTGACGCGCCCTCGATGATGATCTTTACATCGTTGCTGGCCAGGCCATCTTGTTCGGTGATGGTTCTGCTCGGGCCGCCTCTGTATGCCACAAGGCCGTTCGTGGTGCCAAACCACAGCGTGCCGCCGCGATCCTGCAGGATGCTCTGGACCACCGAATGTTCCGGAAGAAAAACATCTGGTTTGTGAAACTTGCCATCGCGAAAGACGGCGAAACCGCCGTGTGTACCCACCCAGAGATTGCCATCGCGATCTCCCCCCAGCGAGCTCACCAACGGAGCAGGCAATCCTTCAGCCACCGAATAATTGGTAAATCGCCCATCACGAAAAGAACTGAGCCCCTTCTGCCATGCACCGATCCATATAGCCCCGGATTTGTCTTGATAGATTGGATAAACATCCTGGTCAATTAGCCCCTGAGCTTTGGAATAAACGGTGATTGTCTCTTCCTGTAGCTGATAGAGTCCGTCGCCTTCGGTACCAATCCATATGTTGCCTTCTTTATCTTCAAAAAAACGGGTGAACGGAATAGTTACAACATGTCCGGGGGACTCAACTTCAAGTTCACGTGACAGTCGGCGGCTGATTTTTTGTGACCAGCTCCGCCTATGCGAGTCGAGGTAAGAAGTGATCTGAGGATGCCCGGCATCAACTGGTTTTATCGTCTGTGTGCTAGGAGAAATGACGCCTTGCCGGCCGTCAGCAGTTTCCAGCCAAATGACACCGCTCTGATCTCTGCCGACGCCCCAGAGCGGTTTGCCCGAAAGCCACGCAGGCAATGAGTAACTGATGAACTGCCCATCGATAAAAAGATGCAATCCAGTACTGTCCTGGCCCCAGAAACCAGCTCCGTCCCACTGCAAGGGTTGATAACGAATCTTAGCGTTCTCTGGAGTAACATCCATAAATTCAGAAGTCTGTGGATTAAATCTCAGAATCGATTCTTCCGACAAAACCCATATTCCCCCAGCAGAGGCGCGGACAATTCCGCGGACAGTGCCTGCCGGAATACCATCTTCCGGCCCAAACGAGCGGAATGTGCCGCCGTGATATCGAGTCAGTCCTCCGCTTTCCGTGCTAAGCCACAGGTCGCCATTTCGGTCCTGCACCATTCCACTGAACCGGTTAGAGACAATGCCAGTCGTATTGCTCTTGTTGAAGGTAGTAAATCGCACGCCATCGAAGCGCGCCATGCCGTCAAGCGTGACAACCCAGAGGTAACCATCAGGAGTTTGGCCAATACCGCGAATGACATTTTGCGGAAGACCGTTTTCCACGGTCCAGGTTTTCAAGTGGTATTCCGCGGCGGGCGCTACGGCAGGAGCGCCTAACGAAAACAGGCAGATCAAGAGACCACATAGCCAGTCACAGGAGAACCTGCGGACGCGCCGGCGAAAGAGTCGATCTGGTTTTCCGGCCGAAATCATATGAGCCAACATATCATCGGGAATTCTTCGGGCCAATCGCATTCAAGGAAGCACGGGTACTGGCGAGGCTTTGATTATAGGAGACTTGGCCGCCGACCCGTGTGGTACCACATGGGTCGGTATGTAGCATCCTCTATTTTCCCGGGCTCTTGATTTCGTTAACCTTGAGATGGATTTCAGGTTTTTTCGCAGCGCATAAGACTACTCGAATACTCAACTGGAAATTCCGGGACGGATGAAAAAGAACGAAATGAAGATATTGATTGTGGATGACAATGCTGGAATTCGGCGGGTGCTGCGGCGATCCCTGGCAGATATGGCAAGTGAGATCCAGGAGTGCGCCGACGGCTGTGATGCTTTGAGTAGCTATCAGGCGTTTCAGCCCGACGTTGTTCTGATGGACGTTCGCATGACCAAGATGGATGGGCTGACCGCGACCCGGCAGATCCGCAGTTCCTATCCCACCGCGCGAATTATATTGGTCACCGACTACGATGACGACGATCTGCGGGCAGCGGCCTCAAAGGCCGGCGCATGCAATTATGTACTGAAAGAAGAGCTCGCCAACCTGTCTGAGATCGTTGCCGCTTGCGCGCGAGACGAAGGTCTGAGCTAGGCTCGGACCTTAAATTCCACAAGAGGTTTAAACGGCTAAAGAAAGATATATATTGGGGCAATCTCAGTCAGGCAGATCAGCTCAGCATCTTGCATAGCGAAAAATAATCGCCGCATCCCAGGATGCGGCGATTATTTTTGTTGCCGATGCATGAAGCAGTTAAGGTTCTCGCACTGCGCGAAATTCTCCTTCTCTGCCCATCACGTGAACCTTTCCAGTGATTGTGTCGCCGTCCACGCGGCCGCGGAACACCACCGGATGATTCGTGTTACTTCGAATCTCGATATGATGCACGTTAATGCCCCCGTTGATGGAGCCGGACTGATTCGGCCCTTTGAATTTGCCAGTCAGCACGTTGCCCTCCTGCTTGATAGTGAGGTGATCGGTATGGACTATGCCAGTTTCGCCCAGCGTAGAGACGACCCATTTCCCCGCAACGTTGTCGGGAGCCTGGTTTGCCATTTCCTGCTGCGCTGAGATGCTCACGCAAGCGAGTAATGAGAGTAGAAAAAGTTGAAGAGACTTGCGATGTACGGGTGTCATGATAAATTCCTTTCTAAATTTTGAGCCGCGCCGCAATGGCGCTGCGGTTTACGAATTCCACTCCGGCATCTGGGAAACCATGTCCCAGACCATCTTGTCCAGAGCGCTGTTCATGGTGTCTGCCGGCAGGCTGCGGGTACTCGTGATTGCTGACCAGCACATGTTATCTGGCCTTCTGACAATGACGGAAGTCGAACCTGGCAGCGTGCCGTAGTGAAACCACAGCCCCTTGCCGTTCTCGGCAACCATCCAGCCTCGTGCATATCTTGCAGGCGAGTTTTGCGGATACGCCGCGCACGGTGTCGTCATCAGCATGATGGTCTCAGGCCTCAGCAAGCTCGGAATCGTAGACGTGCCTGCCACATGCGTGAGAAAGCGTGCCATATCAGACGGAGACGCAATCCATCCCGCCGCGGAGTCCATCCGGCTCACGTTGATGCTGTATGGCTTCTCATTAAACTGGCCCAGGTACTCGGCTTCATTGGGATCGCGATCATGCAGTGAATTGCCGGCAATGTGCATCGCGGTAATACCGCAAGGAGCCAGCACCGTCTGCTTCACGTAATCCTGGTACGACATTCCGGAGACCTTCTCGATGATGCGGCCAAGAAGGTAATACCCAAAGTTGGAATATGCCCATTTTGTACCTGGAGGTGAAGTCAGAGCAGAATCCTCGATCGTAGAGGAGATCAGCTTCTCAGCATCCCAGCCATTGTTGTGCATCATCGGATCGGTTGCATCGCTTGGCCATCCTCCGCAGGTATGAGTCAGCAAATGGTCAACGGTAATGTCCGTGACATACTGCTTGTACCCTTTCTTGCTGTAAGCATCGCCAAGAATTCCATTCGATCCAAACACCTTGTCAGCAAGGCTCATCTTGCCCTTTTCAATCAAGGTAAAGATAGCTACAGACGTAATCGGCATGGATGCAGTGCCGATGCGAAAAAGCGTCGCGCTATTGGTCGCCTCAAAATCCTTCGGAAATGCCATGCCGAACGGACGCTCCCATACAAAGCGGCTGTTGCGCACAATGGCAACAGACATGGCCGGTGCGAAGTACTGCTGCATAAACTGCTGTCCAATCCCCACCATTGCCTTGTGCGCTTCCTGATTGGGGCGTCCGTTCTGTCCCGTACCCACTCCAGCCAGCGCATGTAGCCGCGGCGCAAGAGACAGCGCAATGCTTGCGCCGAAGATTTCTTTAATTGCTGTACGTCGATTCATCATGACTCGTTCCTATCTGCCTTTGCATTGCAACTCAATGTCTTTTACTGATCAGCTCGCGTCCAGCCAGTGCCAGGCTTGTAATTGCTTATGGAAGCAGCGATCTCTCTCGTGTCCTTCCCCAGGTCTTTCTGGTAGACCACGCCATCTTTCCCGGCGATGAAGGTCATAATGCCGGAATTGTCATACTCCACCGGAGTTGCGACTACAACAAATTCGCTGTTCGCTTTCTTCATTTCAGCTTTGCTCTGATTGCTGCTCTGCGTTTTATTCGACGCCACTGTAAAAATGCGCAATTCATAGCCATCGAAAATCGGCGCAGCGCCTTGGGGTGTGGAAGCAATGACGTCCTTGGCAAATTCATTCAGACGGCCGAGGGGGCTTGAGGGCTTGTCAGTGGGTACTTCCCAGTAGAGGCCGTTCTGCTTGCCGGGCGTGCTCAAAACCTGCGTCGTATATTGCCCCGCTGGGTTGCCGTCGTGCGACTGCCGGCGATAAAGCTCTTCCGCTCCAGCCATTGCATAGGCTGCGTCGATGCCGAGTAGTTCGTTCTCGCCAATGCGCCGCGCAAGGATCTCATCCTTTCCTTTTTCCGTGTCGAAGCGCCACCCTCCGCGGCCATCACTCACAAGCGGAATCGGGAAAGGATAGTTGTCCGCTCCGGTGAAAAGAATTTCGCTGCCATCGGTCATCGTTGCCCAGCGATTCATCTTCTTGTACTTTGCCGCGAAGTCGGCCAGCGCGCCCTGATCCTCCATGGCATCTCCGGAGCTGAGAATCTGTTTCGAATCCGGCCCCAGCACGCGCAGCAGTTCAGCATCATCATTACCCTGTGCCGCTTTGGCGAGCGCTGTGCCTGCCTCCTCCGGCGTAGCAAAAGAGCTGGCCTGGGCCGCTTTGCCTTCGGAATGCTTACTGCGGCAACCCAGCATCAGACCTACCTCAAACAAGGGCACGGCCATCGCAATGCATAGAATCCAGTTCAGTGTCCGTTGTGATTTCAGTTTCATTTCCTTAACTCCATCTGAATTCGCGCCGATTATTTGCGCGAGATAGCCTTGCAATATTTGTTTCGTCGCTGCCGGATGGCTTAACGCCTGCCGCCGCCAAAGCCGCGTCCGCCACCACCGAAACCACGCCCGCCGCCACCAAATCCGCGTCCTCCGCCCCAGCCACCGCCGCCCATGCTGGAACGGCCTCTCATACCGGCAGCTCGATCATTCATCCCATTGCCGCTCATATAGGAACGTTGACCGCCTCCGCCGAACCCATTCGAGTTACGGCCCCCGTTGAAGCCGCCGCCTTGAGGCTGAAAACCACCTGAGCGACCGCCATTTGCAGAACCGCCTTGAGGTGGGTAGCCACCACCAGGGTGAAAGCTATTGCTTCCTCCACCCGGCTGGCCGCCACCAGCGGGCCCGGAAGGCCGGTATCCGCCTCCGCCGGGACCAGACGGATGATACCCACCACCACCGGGACCATACGGTTGTCCACCGCCGCCATTAGGACCAACCGGGTGGTATCCACCACCTCCAGGTCCAATCGGCCCGATCGGATGGTAACCACCGCCACCAGGCCCATTAGGTCCATTCGGGCCATAAGGTCCACCATGGGGTCCCCACCCAGGTCCCCACGGGTGATAGTTGTTATAAGTGTTGTTATTGATCCAGACGTTGTTGTTGTAGAACACACCGCCGCCACCCCAGTTGCAGTTCCACGCGCCCCAACCACCCCAGCCGCCGCCCCATCCAACATTCACGGTGATTCCTTGGCCCCAGGCTAGAACAGGCGAGGCCACAACCACCGGCGGGGTGTAATACGGCACCACGATGGGCGTTCCATACACCAGGGCCGGGTTATATTGCGGCACGTAGATGGTCTGTGAGCTCGCAGGTTGAATCACAATTGTTGAGGGATTCTGCTGCACTACCTTTACCTGGGATGTGGAAGTGAGAGTTCCTGCAGCCTTTGCCCGGGCGCGCATTCTCTGCACCGCGCTCATCACATCCGCCTGCTGATGGCTGAAGGCTTCTCCCAGGCTCGACGTCCACGGCAGATTACTATCGAGGTTCGCCAGCAGGGCGGGGAACTGTGTGAGAGCTTTGACGCTCGGATCCCAGGGCTGCTCGTCGATAGCTGACACAAGCATTGATCCGCTCAGGCCGTTGTTCTGCTTCAGCCACTGCTCGGCCGTGGCCACATCTTCCGGGTTAGTCGCCGCCGCCAGAATCTGAGCTACCAGTGAATCGGGATAAAGAGCGATAGGAGCAACCAGGGCGTCAAGCTTGTCTGCGCTCAGCGGCGCCATTGCAGGCATGGAAGAGGCCGTCGATGTCGCCGAAGGCGCGCCTGAACTCGCTTGAGACACTGCTACCTGCGCTATGCCCGTCAGGGCAAGAAGAGTGATCAGGCTCGAGCGCGACGCATGCGCGAAAGACAATTTGTTTCCGTTGCTCATCATGGTTTCTCCCGTTTAACCCTTGTGATTCCAGGGTTACGGACCACTCTTTTGCATCCATGAGTGCGTCCATGACACGAGAGTATGTGAGTTCCATCTCGCAACAAATAGAGGACGCTACACAGTGACCCGTGTAGTACCACACAGGTGTAGCCTTCCAGTCTTGCAAGATTCGCAAAGTATTGAAGCGTAAGACGAGGTCTTGCCGATAGGATGAGTCTTCCTGGAGGTTGCACATGTCCACAGAGCCGGAAGTTGTCCCTCAATCCCCAACCCATCCCGCGCGAAATCACCACAACCTTGATTCGATTCGTCCCATGTATGCGCGCCATGCGCTGCTCGGGCCCGCTCCGCTGCATGCCATTCCGGAGCACGGCATGGCGCCGAGCACGGCTTACCACCTGATCCACGACGAGCTCATCATGGACGGCAGCTCGCGCTTCAATCTGGCCACCTTCTGCAGCACGTGGATGGAGCCGGAAGCACACAAGCTGATGTCGGAGACATTCGACAAGAACATGATCGACAAGGATGAGTATCCGCAAACTGCGGAACTGGAAATGCGCTGCGTACACATGCTGTCCGATCTCTGGAATGCGCCCGATCCGCGCCACACCATCGGCACATCCACCATCGGCTCAAGCGAAGCATGCATGCTCGGCGGCCTGGCGCTCAAGTGGGCCTGGCGAGAGAAGATGCGCAAGCTGGGCAAGCCAACAGACAAACCGAACATCGTCATGGGGTCGAACACGCAGGTCTGCTGGCACAAGTTTGCGCGCTACTGGGATGTAGAGCCGCGCGAAGTGCCGCTCGAACACGGCGAAGTGGTAACAAACCCTAAAAAAGCTGCTGCCGTCTGCGATGAGAACACAATCGGCGTAGTCTCCGTACTCGGCAGCACCTTCACCGGCCACTACGAGGATGTGCCCGCGTTAAGCGAAGCCCTGGATCAGCTTCAGCAGAGCACCGGCCTCGACATTCCCATTCATGTTGACGGCGCAAGCGGCGGCTTCGTGGCGCCATTTCTGCAGCCGGAGCTGCAATGGGATTTCCGTCTGCCGCGCGTCAAATCCATCAATACCTCTGGACATAAATACGGGCTTGTCTATCCCGGCGTGGGCTGGATCATCTGGCGTACAAAAGAAGACCTGCACCCCGAACTGATCTTCAATGTGGATTATCTCGGCGGATCCATGCCGACGCTGGCCATCAATTTTTCACGGCCCGCGAGCCAGATCGTCGCTCAGTATTACAACCTCATTCGCCTCGGGCGCGCCGGATATCGCGCCGTTCATGAGGCCTGCCGCGAAGTAGCAGCGGAGCTCGCGCATAAGATCGGCAAACTCGGACCATTTGATGTTCTTTCTACAGGGCATGACCTGCCTGTCGTTGCATGGAAGCTGAAGGAACCAACGAACTGGTCTCTCTACGATCTGTCAGACCGTCTGCGCGACCGCGGTTGGCAGGTTCCCAGCTATCGACTACCGGCCAATCGCGAGTACGTAACAGTGCAGCGCGCAGTCATCCGCAACGGCTTCACGCATGATTTGGCAGCCATGCTCATACGCGATATCGAACGCCATCTCCACTGGTTCGCCGCGCAGCCCGGCTTTAAAGCGTCAGAGAATGGAGCGGGGTTTCATCACTAAGGATCGGCACTCGTTTTTTCTGGAGTCATAAAACCCATCGGCGCGGCCTCGGTCGCGCCGATGGGTTTGACCTTAAGAAATCTTTGGGACCACTGCGTTTTGCCTGATAAGCCGAATGAAGATTGACAATCCTGTGCACCACTTTATAATCGGTCAGTCACCCGGGCCATCTACTAGCAGTGCTCTTTAGGCAGAATTACCTGCCTTTCTCCTCACGCCTTGCGGCCTCCCCACGGCCCTACGCGGCAGATAAAAGCCGCATGTCTATGTGGTTATGTAATGTCTGCTTTTTGTGCGCCCTCTCGGGGATGCATAAGGAGTTTGTGGTTTGTCGCAAATTTCTCCTCTCCAGGCTTTGTTTCGAATGGATTACGTGACAGCCATGGGCGCTGTCATATCGCATGGCGTGCATGGAATGCCGCCATAGAGTTAAGTCGCTTCTCTTCCCATTCCGAAATGAGGACTACACATGCTTCGTGTCAGTTTTTCAATGCTCACAGCTGCGGTTGTACTCTCTCTCGCCGGTGCCGGTGCTTTATCTGAAGCCGGTGCTCGTCCCGCACCCAGTAATCATCCCAGTGCCATCGCCGGTGCTGAAGCCACTACCAGCGGCATGACAGGTTACACGCAGAGCGGTGTCAGTCTTGGCTTTGGCAATACCATTCCCATGGGGCACGAGTGGGTGACCCGCATGGCAGCGGTGGAGCTGCTCGGCTACACCCCGGCCAGCATGCCCGACCTGCCCGATCCCAAAGACCCACGCAAGAAATGGACACAGGGCAAAGCGAAGAACCTTAGTCTCAATACTCTGGGCGCGCAGGACGTGGTAAGGAGCATCAAATCGGAAATCTACAACGATGATCGATATCTGTCCCGCTATAAAGCCATCTATGCTGCCATTGTTGGCGAGCGCTGGGTGGATATTGCCGGCTATAACGTCGCGTCCAAATATATCGGCTTGAAGGACTGCTGGTCCGCGGTAGCACAGGAAGCGGAAGAACTTCAGGAAGACCACTTCATGCGCAAGAATGATTCGCAAGGAGGCCAGGGTTCCGTCGATGCAGCGAAAGAGGGCAGAAGAAGATTTATTCAATACTTTGTCAACGCGGCAATGGCTCCGCCCACCATCATGAACGTTTACGACGGCGGCGCGGCAGGTTCCATTTCAGTGGATGTTGACCGTAACTTCTTTCTCTTTGGCCGCGCTCTGCACCTCTTTGAGGACTCCTTCAGCTCGGAGCACGTCGTGCGTCTGGACACTGACAGTTACACCAAGGTGCGCTCCATCAAGAGCTACCTGTGTGCGCCCGGTTCTGAAGTCCATGAGCACAGCATTTCGAAAATCCTTAACTACACCAGCGGAGACGTCATCTGGAAACCCGGCACAGGGATCGATTCCTCTTGGAACGCCTACAGGCCCAGCAATATGAAGAAGGACCCGCTGGTAGCTTCTGAAGCTACCAAGGATGCCTGGGCGGCTTTCATACGAACCATGGGCTATCCCATGGAGCAGCGCCAGGCTATTGCTACCAGCGAAGCCGAAACCCTGGCAAACAACTGGCTCAGCTATGACGAGAATGAAATGACGCACTGGTATGACAAGGCGTCGAACCGCAATGAAAGCTATGTACTCATGGCCGGCGAAACAGGCACAGGACAAAGCGTGGATCAGTGCATGCAGAAGAATGTCGGCACTACAGACAAAGTGGGCTACATGAACAATATCAAGAAGGAGCAGCGCACTTGTATCTATAACGCCATTCCATGGCCGGGCTACGACGACCTCTACGATACCTCACTGCACATGTATTACACCTGGCAGTGGCGCAGCGGGTCGGGCTACGACACACCGCCGGTGGATTGGCAGATTCCCAATCGTCCCGCCGACACGGGCGCTCGAGTACAAATCCAGAGCGTTTCAACAGGGCAATACATGGTCGCGCCGGACGGACTCCAGGCCGACGCCTGGGTGTATTTGAAATCCGGAATTGCACCCTTGGATTTCATCGTGCTCGGCCCGAAGGAGAAAAGCTATTTCCGCTTGGCCAAAAATCCACGATTGTTCCTAAGCTACCGCGCTTCCGATGGAGCAGTGAAGCTCTATGACTTCGGCACTTCAGAGCCCTCAGATTACACGCTCGCGCCTGCAGGCCCGGGGAGTTGGTCCATCAAGCAAATCTACTGGCAGCAGTACATGTACGTATACCTCAGCACGATGTCACCGTATATCGACAGCAATGGTGATCCCAAAAAGGGCAATGGTCAGTGGGTCATGCAAGGGCTGCCGCAATAAAGAATGCCCAGCACAAAAAACCGGCGCAGCCCACAAGGGCCACGCCGGTTTTCTTGAGAGCAAAGTGAAGTCTAAAACAAGTTCCAAAGCGACTGGTTGTATACCTCATGGTGATACTGCACCTCAGGTCCCTTCACGAAAGTCCCGAGAGCCCTGGGGCAGCGATCCGCGGCAGCCTGCTTCAGTTCCGCAAAGCGGCCCTGCACATCCGCTCCCAGAATCTCTGCAACCCACTTTGACTTCCTGAAATCCTCAATGGCCTGCTGAACGTTGTCGGGCAGATAACGGCTGGCCTGGCGCAGATTTTTGATCTCCGCCTTGGTGCCGTCAATGCCCGTCTTGAAGATGGAGTAGAGCGCGAGATACGGGTTCGCATCTGGAGCCACCGAGCGAACTTCCACGCGCATCGACTTCGAGTTGCCAATGGGCACGCGCACCATGGAGCCGCGATCCGTGGCTGAAGCCTTGATCTGGTTCGGCGCCTCAAAGTGCGGGTCCAGGCGGCGATAGGCGTTCACGCTCGGGTTCAGAATGAGGCAGATATCAAGCGCGCGCGACAAAATACGGTCGATAAAATCCCAGCCGAACTCCGAAAGCTTCTCCTGGCCGTGTGCATCCCACATCAGGTTGGTCTTGTTATGTGACACCGAGAGATTCGTGTGCATGCCGGAGCCATTCACTCCGACGACGGGCTTCGGCAGGAAGCTCGCCGTGTATCCCATGTTGGTAGCAATCTGGCGGGTCAACAGCTTGTAGAGCTGTATCTGGTCCGCGGCGGCAACAACCTCGCCGTAGCCATAGTTAATCTCAAACTGGCTGGGCGCAACCTCCGGGTGGTCCTTCTCGTTCTGGAAGCCCATGGCACGCTGCACTTCAGCTGCAGTGTCAATGAACTGGCGCAGCGGATCAAGCGGAAGCGAGTGGTAGTAACCGCCAGTGTTTACGTAATCGAACTTGCCGGTGAGATGGAAGTTCTTTTCCGCATCCTTGCCCGCGAACAGGAAGCCTTCAATCTCGTTCGCTGCATTCAACGTGTAGCCCTTTTCGGCGTACAGCTTGTCGGAGTATGCCTTGAGAACGCCGCGCAAATCGCCGGAGTAGGGAGTGCCATCCTTGTCGATGACAATGCCGAAGACCAGCACCTTGCCTGTGCCGAACACATCCGCCGGAACCCAGTAAAACGCGCTCCAGTCAATGCCGAGCCGCAGATCGCTCTCCTTCTGCGCGGTAAAACCGCGAATAGATGAGCCGTCAAAGGTCAGGTTCTCGTAGCTGTTCAGCAGGAACTTCTTGTCGTAATCGAGCAGGTGAAGCCGGCCTTCCAGGTCGGAGAAGAGAACCGTTACAGCCTTGATGCGCTTTTCTTCGGCCAGGTAGTTCAGACGCTTATCGCGGATTTCGTCAATAGGGACGCGGTTGATGCGGTCGGTCTTGGCTGCCAGGTTCAGTTCTTCCAGCTCGTCATACGGAAGCGCCAGAAAATTGCGGTACTCAATGGACATGAAACTCCTTCAGGTGCGAAATAAAGGTTTGCGAACAGATCAGTCTAGGGTTCGGCTCATAAGGATCGCATAAACACTTGCAGAGGCTCTCCTGCAGCGCCGGGCATCTAAGGATTGTCAAGAACAGAATAGCAACCAGAAACGGGGAGGATGCAAGCAAATCGGACGCCATCCAGCAACGAATTCTCGCCGTGGCAGTTTGGCGGCGCCGTAAAAATGCAATGCTGGCGGCATCAGAAAGGAAGGTTGAATTGCCACATTACTGTAAAGATGCGATAAGGAATCTGTTAGAATCCACGGAATAGCCATTTATTTCTTTATCGATTGTTGCCGGAAAGACTTCGAACTTAGCCCAGTTGAAATAACTAAAACAACGTTTTACCCGGCGCAGAGCAAATTCTGCAGGGAGAGTTTCAGGGGGCAGTTTTGTCAGGGTTTCCCGTACCAATGCGCGACCCGGCCAACCGGGCCCAGAAACGCGCACAGGCTAAGGGTAGTATTCGGCGGATTGTGGCCGGATTGCGCGCGGCAGCGTCCCCACGGCAGAACCCCAAAGCGGCCGATCCAGTCCCCACGGATGTGCGTTCAGCGGAGTGGGAGATGAGCAGCCTGCACGAGCTCACGCGGCGTACTCTGCAGCTTGATTTGCATCTTGAGCCTGGACCGCGCCTCATTGAGCTTATCTACGAAATCTTCGCGCTGGAAGCTGTAGCTATCTTTGACCGCGATCTGCATGCCGTGTATCAGGCCGGCGAGTGGAGCAAAGATCCCGGAGAACTCGCGCAGAATGTGTATCACTTCGAGACAACCTCCGACGATGTGACGACCGGCATCAGCAGGCGCGTTCTGCGCCTCGGGGCCGTGCCCGTCGGCAGCCTGGTGCTGCGCGGCGAAACTTCTCCGCTGGTGAATGATGCCATTGGGGATATAGCGGCCATGACCTTCGATCGTTACCGGGCAACCGCGAATGAGAGCCGCATTGAGGCCGAACGCGAGGCCGAACAGTTGCGGACAGCAGTACTCGACGGCCTTGCTCATGCCTACAAAACGCCACTGACCGCCATTCGCGCTGCTGCCAGCGGCCTGCAGGAGATGCAGAGAAAGCTTAGTCCCGCGCAGGCTGACCTCGTGGAGCTGATTGACGATCAGGCGCGACTGCTCAGCGACCTGACCACGCGCCTGCTCCAGACAGCACGGCTGGCAGGCAGTGACGGAGAGGCCAGTCAGATAGCCTTTAAGCTGCAAATTTCCACGGTATCCGCGGCCAGTCTCTTGGAAGAGGCATGCACGCTGCTGGGCGAGCGCGCTGCCGACACGCAACTGGAGTCGCCGGACGAAAAACTGGCGCTGCGCTGCGATCGGCAGATGATATCCCTGCTGCTCGCGCAATATGTGGAAAATGCCTGCAAATACTCTGACCTGGGCACACCGATTGTGATGCGCGCCGAGCGCACGGGCGATGAAGTAATTTTCTCCGTACGGAACTTCGGGCCGGTCATTCCGCAGTCAGATCGCGAGCGCATCTTCGATCGTTTCTACCGCTCGGCCTCCGGCGTTGCGCACGCGGCGGGCACGGGCATTGGGCTTTCCGTGGCCAAGCGCGTTGCGCTGGCGCATGGCGGATCGGTATGGGCAGCAAGCGGCGCAGAGGAAGGAACTACTTTCTTTGCCGCAATTCCGCTCGCACCGGCAAATGAGACAGACGCGGCTCCTGCAGCCGCGAACCAAAAGAGGAGTTCGGCTTTATGACCCAGACGCAGACAGCACTGCGCGTATTGATTGTGGATGACGAACCGGCAATTCGCCGCGCCCTTAGGCCTCCGTTGTCGGAGTTGGGATTTGAAGTAGCCGAGGCCTCGCGTGGTGAGATTGCGCTGGAGATGCTGCGCGCCGAGCCCTATGACGTGGTCCTGCTCGATGTAAATATGCCCGGCATTGGCGGCCTGGAAACGTTGCGGCGGATTCGCGCAGCCTCGCCTCGTCTACCGATTCTGATGCTGACCGTTCGCGATACCGAAGACGAAAAGGTGCATGCGCTTGAGGCCGGCGCAGATGACTACGTCACCAAGCCCTTCAGCGTACGCGAACTGGTGGCACGTATTCGTGCCACGGTGCGCCGCGTGCAGCAGCCGCAGCGGCCAGACGATGCCCCGATTGAGATCGGCGAGATCAAGTTGAATCCCCCTCGGCGCCTGGTCACAAGGCGCGGCCAGCCCATTCACCTTACGCGCAAGGAGTTCGACATCCTCCATTGCCTCATGAGCCGCGCCGGTCGCGTAGTCACGTATGCCCGGCTGCTTACCGCGGTGTGGGGTGCGGATTGTCGCGAAGAGGTTGAGTATTTGCGGACCTTTGTGCGCCAGCTTCGCAAGAAGATCGAGGATGATCCGGCGCGGCCCGTCTACCTGCTCACCGATATTTACGTTGGCTACCGCTTTGCCGATCAGCAGATGCTGGAAGAGGCGCACGCGGCACGCGAGCCCGGCTCGCCTGACAGCGTGGTGCCCGCTGCAGCCGCTCAGGACTGAGTCAGAATTGAAACTGTCCCAATCGTGTCGTGGCTCCCATCTGCCGCGCTGCTAACATGATGCTGCAACCCTATGCGCGAGCATCTTGCCACACTCGTTGAAGATTTTCGCCGCTACGGGCATGAGATTGCCGTGGTGCGTACGGAGGGCAATCGCCGCCGCGCGGCCACCTACGGCGAGATTGCAAACCTTGCAGGGCGCTTCGCCGCTCTTCTGGAAGCACATCATGTCGCACCCGGCGATCGCGTTCTGATCTGGGGTGAAAACTCCGCCGAGTGGGTTGCCGCATTTCACGGCTGCATTCTGCGCGGCGCGCTTGCAGTGCCTCTTGATGCCTTCGGCAGCGCAGAATTCGCGGCCCGCATCGCTGCCGACGTGCAGCCCAGGGTGGCCGTGGGCGATGCAAACCTGTTGAAGCAACTCCCCTCGGATGCGGATCATCACTTCCCACTCATTGCCTTTGAAAACTGGCCCACAGCTTTGCCGCAGAATGAACTTGGCCCAGTGCAAGGCCTCAACCGCGAAACGCCTCTGCAGATTCTCTTCACCTCCGGCACCACCGGCGACCCCAAAGGCATCGTGCACACCCACGGCAATGTGCTTGCCAGCATAGGTCCCATCGAGCAGGCCGCACAGAGTTATATGCGCTATGAAAAATATGTGCATCCGCTGCGGTTTCTGCACACGCTGCCGCTCAGCCATGTCTTTGGGCAAACCATGGGCCTCTGGATTCCACCCATCTTCCGCGCTGAAGTTCACTTTGAAAGCCGTCTCGTCGCGCCCCGTCTGATCGAGACCATCCAGCGCGAACGTATCTCTGTCCTTGCAGCTGTTCCGCGCGTCTTCGCGCTTCTCAAAACACATCTTGAAGCCTCCATTCCCAATCTCTCCAAGCGTGTTGCAGAATCCCGCGCCAAACCCGCAGGCAAATTCGGCTGGAAGCGCTGGTGGTGGTTTCGCAAAGTACATCGGGCCTTCGGGTTCAAATTCTGGGCGCTCATCTCCGGCGGCGGCGCGCTTTCTCCCAGCGTCGAAGAATTCTGGAACGCGCTCGGGTTCGTACTCGTACAGGGCTACGGCATGACGGAGACCACGGCGCTCATTACGCTCAACCACCCCTTCCGCGTGGCCAAGGGCACCATCGGTAAGCCACTCCCCGGACGCGAAGTAAAAATCGGCGCCGACGGCGAAGTGCTCGTACGCGGCCCAATGATCTCAAGCGCAACGTGGTCCGGAGGCGAGTTGCACCAGCGCCAGGACGAATGGCTATCCACGGGCGATCTCGCCGAAGCGCAGGAAACAGGTGAGCTGAAGTTCCTCGGCCGCAAGAGTGAAGTCATCGTCACCGCATCGGGCGTAAATATTCACCCGGAAGATCTGGAAGCAATCATTGAGCAACAGCCAGGCGTGGTGGCATGCGCGGTCGTAGCTCTCGAAACCCCATCCGGTCCTGAGCCATGCGCAGTGCTCGCCATGCGCGGTGCAAGTGAAGGCGCTCCCGATGCAATCGAGCAGGCCAACACGCGTCTGGCGGATTTCCAGCGCGTGCGCCGCTGGCTGCTATGGCCAGAGCCGGACCTGCCGCGCACCACAACCGGAAAGGTTCGTCGCAAAGCAGTCTCCGAATGGGTTCATAGCGTCGAAGCCGCTCGGCTCGGCCTTCGTTCAGAGACAGCTTTCGCGCCTTCATCGGATTGGCTCTTGCACTTGATCGCTGGAATCACCGGCGAGACACCGCACAACGTGGGCGACGAACTGCGGCTCGATGAAGACCTACATCTCGACAGTCTGGGTCGCGTACAGCTTGCCGCCGCAATTGAACAGAAACTGGGAATGCCGCCCGAGTCCGGCTTTCTCGAAGAGATTCGCACGCTGGGCGAGCTACGCGCACTGGCGGGTGGTGTCGGATCAATCTCGGATTCCGCGTCATCGAGCGCTTCGCAAACTCGCCAGCCCTCACTGTCAAGCGAAACTTCAGCCGCTCCGATCCCAGCCGCACAGCGTAATTACACGTATTCACTCTGGCCGTGGATCTGGCCTGTGCAAACACTGCGCGTTGTATTTCAGGAGGCGATTGCACAGCCTCTGACATGGTTCCTTGCTGCTCCGCGCGTAACGGCGCCTGCTGATTTGCGTGCCGCCCTCCACACCACCGGTCCAATGCTCATCATCGCCAACCACATCTCCGCGTATGATGGGCCGCTCGTGCAATACGCGCTACCCGGTAAGCTGCGCCGACACCTCGCGACGGCCATGTCTGGTGAAATGCTGGACGACATGCTCCACTTCCGCAATCCCGAGCGCGGCCCGCGTTACGGCAAGTTCTCGCCCTTCGGCCCCATCGCATGGTTCCTCGCCACGGTGCTCTATAACGTCTTCCCGCTCCCACGCACGCGCGACTTTCAGCGCAGCTTCACCCATGCAGGCCACGCGCTGGACCGCGGCTTTAATGTGCTTGTCTTTCCGGAAGGCACACGTTCGGAGTCCGGCAAACTGGCCCCATTCCGGCAGGGAATCGGACTGCTGGTAAAGCAGTCCGGCGTGCCCGTCCTTCCAGTAGCGTTGCTCGGTCTCGGCGATCTGAAACAAAAAGGCCGCGGCTGGTTTCGCTCCGGCAAAATCGAAATACGCGTCGGCGAACCCATTCGCTTCGATCGCGATGTCACCGAGGCGCAGATCACCGAGCTTTTGCACGCTGAGACACAGCGGCTTCTAACGCAGTAAAGGGGCAGCGCAATGGCTCGCGATAAAGGCCTCGAAACACTCATCGCCGAAGATCTCAATGGCCAATTTGGTCTATCGGAAAAGGCCATGTTCGGTGGATGGGCCTGGCTGCTCGATGGCAAGCTGCTGATTGGCGCGCGCGATACCGGCATGTTAGCGCGCGTTGGCGAAGACAATGAATCGTGGGCGCTAAAGATATCCGGCGTGATTCCCATGAGGATGCGAGACAAGAGAATGCGTGGGTGGGTGCGCGTAGATATAGGCCCATGCAGTGACGATGCGCTGCGTCGCAAGCTCATCGCCGCTGCAATTGAGTTCGTCCTGACTTTGCCGGCAAAATAAGAGGCAGTCTTTAACTGTTGTACCGCGCCTTCGGCGTAAAGTGGCAGGTTCCCCCAGCCAAAACGGGGTTCCATAGCGACATATCGGCAGGCTGTTCGCTCAATCCAAGAAAAAGTACCCCATCCGACGCAAGCAGCCTCTGAGTTTCAGCCAGCACCTTCTTGCGTGACTCATTTGAAAAGTAAAGCATTACGTTACGAAGGAAAATCACATCGAATCGCTCGCCGAATGGCAGCGGAGTCTGGCAGAGATCGGCTTGCCGAAAGTTGCACATCTGCCGAATCTCCGGCTTGATCGCCCATTCCTCTCCTTGATGCTCAAAGAAACGGACCACGCAGCGCGCCGGTAGCCCGCGGTTGATCTCAATGCGGTGATAGCGGCCCGCGCTCGCGCGTGCAACCATCTCCGCGGAGAAATCTGTCCCCTCGATGCGAATCTCCCATGTAGCAAGCAGCGGAAAATGTTCACGAAGCAGCATCGCCAGTGAGTATGCCTCCTGACCGGTGGAGCAGGCCGCGGACCAGAGGCGCAGCTTGCGCGTGCTCATGCGCTTTTCAATCAGGCCTGGCAGCAGTTCCTTGCGGAGCAGCTCAAAAGGCCTTCCATCGCGAAAGAAGCTTGTCTCATTGATCGTCATGGCCTCGGCCACGGCGCGTTCCAGCGCCGCGTCACGCTGCCTGCGAAGCTGTTCCACCAGCTCTCCGATGTGGCTCATCTCGCGATTCCGTAGCAGCCGCGCCAATCGCGTCTCAAAAAGATAATCGCGCGATGGATCAAGCACATTGTGCGAAAGAGAATTCACCATCTCGCGCAGATAGTTGAAATCGGCCTGCATCCTCACACCGCCGATTCCCGAAGCATCATCGCTTCGCTATCAGGTTTAGCGCACAGGCGCAGAATCTCCGCCGCCATTCGTTGAACAGGCAACACAGTGTGCGCCAGATTTTCGTGAACAATTGCTCCCGGCATACCCCACACTGCGCTGCTGGCCTCGTCCTGGGCAAGAATCGTCGCGCCCAAATCATAGAGAGCACGCGTACCGGTCAAACCGTCATGGCCCATGCCTGTGAGCATCACAGCCAGCAGGTTCCCGCCATAAACCTGCGCGGCTGACCGGAAGAGCACATCGACGGATGGCCGGCAGTGATTCTCCAGTGCCGCCTGATCCAGATGCAGCGTCAGCGGCTGCCCCGGTGCAGCCACCAGCTTCATATGCCAGTCGCCGCGGGCGATATAAATCCGCCCCGGGCGCACAGCCATTCCCTCTGCTGCTTCGCAAACCTCAGGAGCACAGCGCGTATTCAGCCGCTCCGCAAGTTGCCGCGTAAAAAGGTCAGGCATGTGCTGCACCACAAACACCGGCAGTGGAAATGACGCGGGCAGCGCAGGCAGAATCACATCAAGCGCCGCTGGGCCGCCAGTAGAAACGCCAATCACCACTGCAGCCGGGGCGGGGGAGTACGCGTGGCGCGCGGAAAGGTGCGGCATAGCAGTGGCAGGGGAGAGATTCTGCCTGCGTGTTGCAAACGGCAAGCTGCGGCGCATCGTGAGCGCGCGAATCTTCGGAATCAGTTCTGCAGCCAGGGCCTGCGTGGCCGCCTCTCGGCTGGTTTGTCCTGTTGGCTTGGCCACATAATCGGACGCTCCGCTGGCAAGCGATTCAATGGTCACCTGTGCGCCGCGCTGCGTGAGTGCGCTGCACATGATGATAGGCAGCCGCGGAGCGCGCTCGCGCATCTGCTTGAGCGTCGCAAGACCATCCATTACAGGCATCTCCACATCCAGCAGAACAAGATCGGGCCGCACAACAGAAAGCGCGTTGAGTGCGGAAAGCCCGTCAGATGCCGTTCCGGCCACCTCCAGCGCGGAATCCGTCGAGACCACCGAGCGGAGCAAACTGCGCATCACTGCGGAGTCGTCCACTATAAGGACACGAATGCGGGACGCTGCGCGCGCCTCAGACTGTAACTCCAGCATCAGCTACGCCCCCACTAGGCCCATCATTGCCAGTTTGCCGGAGAGCGCTTCAGCTTCAAACGGCTTCATCAGGTACTCGTCCGCACCAGCGTCCAGTGCGCACAAAATGTTATCGTTCTCAGACCGCGTGGTCACCATCAGGACCTTCACAGAGGTATACCCCTCAGCCCGCATCTGGCACAGCATCTCCAGGCCGCTCATGATGGGCATATTCCAATCCAGCAGCGCCAGCTCGAATGGCGCAGATGCGCGAAGCGCCATCAGTCCGTCTGCGCCGTTGGCAGCCTCCTCGCACTCAATGCCAAGTGGCGCAAGCAGGCCGCGCAGATGATTGCGGATAAAGCGTGAGTCGTCGACAATAAGCGCTCGCATAATCTCTCCGTTCAGTAAATGCGGCTCAGTTTGCTCTGGCCAGTTCAAGCGGGTCAATGCGTGCCGGGTCCAGCATGACCATCAGCCTGTCTTTGAGCTTGTATGTGCCCGCAAAGAAGGCCTTGGATCGCTCGTGAATCGTGGATGGATTAGGCTCAAAGTCTTCCTGCGAAACAGTAAGTACCTCGCGCACCGAGTCAACGATCAAGCCGAAGCAGCCGTTGGCGCTCTCCACCACCAGCAGATCAGGAACCTTGCCTTCAAGCGGCGGCATGCCCAGAAGCTGCCGCGCATTCACCGTCGTCAGCACATCGCCGCGATAATGCACCAGCCCGCCCACAAAGGCTGGCGCCAGGGGCACAGTCTCAGGCTTGGTATCTCCCACAATCTCCAGAATGTGCGAGATGGGAAGACCATAAAGACCGTCGCCAAGATGAATCGAACAGACCTCGGCCATTTCGACAGCGGTCTCTTTCTTGCAGGAGCGAAGGCTGTTTGCCGCTGTGCTCATTGTGCATTCTCCACACAGGCTTCGGAGGCAGCTTCAGGCAGAGGCAACATTGAAACGCTGCCCAGATCAACAATGCCGGTGACGCGATCCTTGAGCAGTGTCACGCCGCTTGCCGCCTGCGCCGTGCCGGCCTCAATCAGGTCGCTGCCCGCGGCCACATCTAGCACATGCGATACAGCTACGCCTATCTGGCGGCCAGCTTCGCGACAGACCACAACAATCACCTGCATCTCGCCGCGTGCCTCTGCCAAAATGCCCCCTGCATCTTCCACGGCCAGTAGTTGTCCGTCGAAGTGCAACACAGGCCGCACGCCAATGTATTCCACTCGCGATGCCGACACCTGCTCAATCCGAAGCACATCCGCAAGCCGCACTGCCGCGCGTCGTCCTGCCACTTCCACCAGCAGATACTCGTTGCCTTGCGCCTCCTCGGCCTCCACCACCGCGTCGCCCATCTTGATCTGCTCCTCAGCGCGCATGGCCACGCCCGCCCTCGCTGCAATCGCACCCGGATCCAGAATCAATGCCAGGTCGCCATTGCCCAGCACAGTCGCGCCGGAATAGAGGCCAATGTCTTTCAGCACATGGCTCAGAGGCTTAACCACAATCTCTTCCGGATCGGCCAGCCCATCCACCACCAGACCGTACCTGCGGCCATCAGCATCAAGAACCGCGACAAAAATATCGCCCACTTCGCGCGATTGCCCACGCGTATCCGCCATCAGCATTCGATCCAGAAAGACCAGCGGCAGAAGCTGCCCACGCAGCCGGTACAGCGGCGCATTCTCAATCCACTCAATCGCTTCCACAGCCTGCTCGGTGCTCAGATGCACAAGCTCTGACAGCGCCCCCTGCGGTACTGCAAAGCTCTTGTCCAGGCTGCGAACAATCAGTGCGGGAATGATCGCCAGCGTCAGCGGAATCCGCAGGCGCAGCGTCGTGCCTTTGCCCAGGCGCGATTCAATCTCCACCTCGCCGCCAATCTTCTCCACGTTGGTCTTCACCACGTCCATGCCCACGCCGCGTCCACTCACGCTGGTCACTGCTGTGGCAGTGGAGAAGCCCGGCAGAAAAATCAGATTCAACAACTCACGGTCAGGAAGTTGGGCTGCAGCCTCCAAAGTGATCAGGCCGCGCTCAATAGCCTTCTTGCGAACCTTCTCGGCCGAAATACCGGCGCCATCATCGCTCACTTCCACAATCACGTGGCTGCCTTGCTGCCCAGCACGCAGCTTCAGCGTCCCCTCGGCATTCTTCCCCGCGGCCACACGAACCTCCGGCGGCTCAATACCATGGTCAAGCGAGTTCCGCACGGCATGTGTCAGCGGATCCTTGATGGCCTCCAGCAGACTCTTGTCCAGCTCCGTCTCCTGGCCATTCATTTCAAGGCGCACCTTGCGGCCCAATAGCTGTGAAACATCGCGCACAATGCGCGGCATCTTGGAGAAGATATTCGACACCGGCTGCATGCGCGCCTTCATTACACTCTCGCGCAGATCCGCCGTCACCATGTCCAGCCGCCGCGTAAGCAAAGTCATCTTGGAATCGGCCGCCGTGGCCTGTAACACCTGGTTGCGCGTAAGCACCAGCTCGCCCACCAGGTTCATCATCCTGTTCAGCAGAGCCACATCCACACGCAGCGTGCTCTCCGCGGCAGATGTTGCGGTTGTTACCGCAGCAGCGCCCTTCGCAGGTTCACTGCCGCTTGCCGGTGCTGCCTGCGGAACGGGACGCGGCCTGGCAACAGCTTCAGCAGTGGCCTTCTTCTGTACTACCGCCTGCTTTTGTTCCTGCGCCATAGCCATCAGAAGTGGATTCTGCACCTGTGTAGAGGTCAACGCAGCACTGAGCTCTTCAGGTTGCGGCTCTTCATCCGGCTCCTGCAACTCTTCCAGCCGGGCAATTAATTCCGCATCCTCGACATCGACCTCGCCGCCATCAGCTTCAATATTGCTCAGAATCGAACGCAGGCCATCCAACAACTCCAGCAGCCCTGTAATAATGTGCGGCTTCGCGACCAGTTTGCCATCACGCAGCAGGCCCAGAAGATTCTCGCCGGCGTGAGCCAGCTTCTCCAGCCGCTTAAATCCCAGAAAACCCGTCGTGCCTTTAATCGTGTGCACTGAGCGAAAGATGTCCGCCAGCAACGCCGTATCGTCTGGCCGGCTTTCCAGCTCGGTCAGGCACCGCTCCATGCGGTCCAGTCCCTCCTGGCTTTCGATCAGAAACTCCCGCGTCAACTCATCCATGATCTAGTTTTCTGCCTTTGCGCAACGGTGGGCCTATTGCCGTATATCGGTAGACTTGCGGGACAACTTGAGCGCAGACAAGTCACGATGTAAGAAAGGGCAGAAGGCGCAAATTGGGGTAACGTCTCAATTTGTAATTGCTTTGAAAGGGCACGGCTTTAGCCGTGCCGAAAAGAACTCCAAAAACTTCTGGGCTTTAGCCCCTGAGGTAGTTTCTTCAGACTGAGATGTTATGTAGATTGGAGAACCCTAATTTGAACCGCCCATTGTGCTAGCCTCAAATTCTCATGATGAGTGCGGAGAACACACAAGCAATGGGAGCAGAGCTGGAACTGCTGATGAAGGCTGCGCGCCGGGTGGCGCAAAATTCCTACTCGCCCTACTCGAATTTCAAAGTTGGAGCAGCACTGCTGCTCTCAAACGGCTCCATAGCCACCGGCACAAACGTCGAGAACGTCAGCTACGGCCTCACCTTCTGCGCGGAGCGCTCAGCACTCGTGCGCGCCATCGCAGAGTTCGGCCCCGCAATTCGGATCAAAGCCGTCGCCGTCGCGAATCTCAACGATGCCCCCAGTCCTCCTTGCGGCGCCTGTCGCCAGATGCTCGCTGAGTTTGCCGAACCCGATACGTCCGTCGTCTTCCCATCCATCAACGGCCCGCGCACCATGACGTTCTCTGAGCTGCTGCCCAACTGTTTTGATATGAAATTGAAGTGAGGCACGGTTCCAATGAGTAGTAGCACCGAAACTCCCCTCCACGCAGTCGATCTCATCCGCAAGAAGCGAGATGGCGAAACACTCACTGCGCGCGAGATCCAATTTCTCGTTACAGGAGCAGCAACCGGATCCATTCCACAGGAGCAACTTACCGCCTGGCTCATGGCCGTTTGGCTGCGCGGCCTTGGGCTGGATGAGGTGCGCGCCCTCACCCTTGCTATGCGCGACTCCGGAGAGAAGTTCGACCCGCACAGCCTCGGTAAGGTTGCAGTCGATAAGCACTCCACCGGCGGCGTAGGCGACAAGACCAGCTTCCTCGTCGCGCCCCTCGCTGCGGCCTGCGGCGTAGCCGTTCCCATGATCAGTGGCCGCGCTCTCGGCCACACCGGTGGCACGCTGGATAAATTGGAATCCATTCCCGGCTTCCGTACAGCGCTCTCGCTCGCCGAATTCGAATCTGTCCTCCGCAAATGCGGCGCATCCATCGTCAGCCAGACACCAAAGCTCGTTCCCGCCGACCGCGTTCTCTACGCCCTGCGAGACCGCACCGCCACAGTCGAAAACGCCGGCCTCATCTGCGCCTCAATTCTCAGCAAGAAGCTCGCCGCAGGCCTGGACGCACTCGTGCTCGATGTCAAAACCGGTTCCGGCGCATTCCTCCGCAACTACAAGGACGCAGAGTTCCTCGCCGCACTCATGGTCGCCACAGCAGAAGCCGCCGGCACGCGCACCGTGGCGCTGCTCACCGATATGGGTCAGCCCCTCGGTTACACCGCCGGAAACTGGATCGAGATCGCCGAGTGCATTACACTCCTGCGCGGGGAACGGCCCTCAGCTAGCGAAGACCTGCGCGAGCTTTCACTCATTCTCGCCGGATGGATGATCCATCTCGGTGGCCACGCTCCCTCCGCAGAAGCTGGCTACCGATCCGCCGAGCGCGCTCTCGCGAAAGGTTCCGCGCTGACCGCATTTCTCAAAATGATCGAAGCGCAAGGCGGCGACCTTAGCGTCTTCAACGATCTCAAAGCCTCGCACAAACCCGCCGCAACCACAGTCCTCGCAGCTTGGGACTCCGGCTACATCGCAGAGATGGACACCACCGCAATCGGCTGGGCCGTGCAGCGCACCGGCGCAGGCCGAGAGAAAGCAGGCGAACCGGTCGATCCAAACGCAGGCATCGAATTCCACGCCAAACGCTGCGCGCACATCGAAAAAGGCCAGCCGTTCGCTACTCTCTATGGCACAAGCCGGGCGCACCTGGCGGAAGCCGAAGCATTACTCCGATCCGCAATACACTTCTCACACGAGCTGCCGCCCGCAACGCCGCAGCTCGTGAGCCGCATCTTTACCGCAGAAAATGCCCAGGCTCGTCTCATCGCAGTCGGCAGCGGTACGTAAATTAACCGCCCGCCCGCTCTTCCATCGGAAATGTGAACTCCGCAATCAACGGCGGTCTCTGCTCATAATCGCTGTACCGTATCCACAGGGGCCGCACTGCAATGTAGGCGATCTGAGGCCATTCCAGATGTGCCCGTCCCTCCGGCCAGACAGTAAAGTATGTTTCCAGATAACGCTGTCGTTCGCTGCCCGTCACTTCCGCGGCGATTCCCTCAAACTGCACCGTCTGTTCGCCGCTCCACCCCACAACAAAGGAACACGCGGGCCTCGCGGACAGGTTTGCATATTTGCGTGAGGACTGAAGCGTGTCGAAAACAATCTCCAGATCAGGAGTGACTGCAATGCCCATCAGAGCCGATTGCGGCGCGCCTGCCGAGGATATGCTCGACAACACTCCCAGACGGAATTGCGCCATAAAGGAGTAAAGGTCTCTTCGGTTCATCTGCCGCTCCGCAATAAATCATGACTTTACTCTAGTCTTCTCTCGCCTCCATGCAAATCGCAGGGGGCAAATCCATCGCTATGCTGTAAGGTAATCGGAAAGCCTTTCTTGTGTTGTTCAGCGTCCGGCTCACGGGCGCGGTTCAGGAGAAAACGAGTTTGGATCGATTTACAGGCATTCTGGGGATTCTGGCCGTATTAATCGCGGCTTGGCTTGGTTCCACCAACCGCAGCAGGATTCGCTGGCGCACCGTAATCTGGGGCCTGGGCCTGCAAGTGCTCTTCGCCTTCTTCGTGCTCAAGTTCAGTTTCGGCCAGCAGTTCATGACCTGGGCCGGTGGCGTGGTCAACAGCATGCTCTCCGCCACCACCGCAGGAACGCGCATCCTCTTCGGTGAGCTCGGTCTTCCCAACGCCGGAGCCTTCGGTAAGCTCATCGCGCCTGCATCGGGATCCATCTTCGCCTTCCAGGTCCTACCCACCATCATCTTCATCTCCGCCTTCTTCGCGGTTCTCTATCACATTGGCGTCATGCAGATCATTATCCGCGCGCTCGCCTGGATCATGCTCAAAACCATGCGCATCTCTGGCGCGGAAAGCATGAACGTGGCCGCCTCTATCTTCATGGGCCAGACCGAAGCTCCGCTCACCATCCGCCCGTTTCTCTCCAAGGCCACGCGCTCTGAGCTCATGACCATCATGACCAGCGGCATGGCGCACGTCTCCGGCGGCATCATGGCCATGTATATCTCGCAAGGCGTCGAGGCCCGTCATCTTCTCTCCGCCGTCATCATGACCTCGCCCGGAACCATCCTCATGGCCAAGATGCTCGTCCCGGAAACCGAAAAGCCCGCCACGGAAGGCAAAGTCGTCATCCCCAAAGACGAGCAGCACAAGGACGAGAACCTCATCGGAGCCATCGCGCGCGGAACCATAGACGGAGGCAAGCTCGCCCTGAACGTGGCCATCATGCTCATCAGCTTCCTCGCGCTCGTCGCCCTGCTCGACATGCTGCTCGCATGGGTCCACACGCACATCGGCTGGTTCCCATCCTCGCTCGGCCAGATCCTCGGCTTCGTCTTCGCCCCCGTCGCCTGGCTCATCGGAGTGCCCTGGCATGACTGCCTCGCCATCGGCAATCTCCTCGGCACGCGCATGGCGCTCAATGAAGTCATCGCCTACATCCAGCTCGGTACAGAAAGAGCCACACTTTCGCCTCGCGCCTTCACCATCGCCACCTTCGCGCTCTGCGGCTTCGCAAATCTAGGCTCCATCGGCATGCAGATCGGCGGCATCGGCGCGTTGGTTCCCGAACGCCGTAACGACCTCGCCAAACTCGGCATCCGCGCCATGCTGGCCGGCACCATGGCCAACTTAATCAGCGCCTCAATCGCAGGAATGTTTCTGGGGTAGCTCGAATTGAGCGAGAGATAAGAGTTTGAGGGAGCGATGAAATCCCATACCGTTCCGAAGCGGCTCCTTCGGCAATTCGCTTATCTTGAAGCGTCTACGAGATCGGACCGCTTGTGGAGATATGAGAAGGACAGAGCACCCTACTCTAAGGCTTCGCCAGATACGGCAACAAGGATTGATGGCCATTTCGCTGATCCAGAAGATGCGGCAATAGAGGCTACTATCGAGCGACGGCTCGCATATGAAATAGAAGATCCTGTCAATCAGTTCATTGCGAATTTTTGTGATCCATTATTTGCAATGAACGATGAGCAAAAGCGAAAAATGACTAGGTATGTGACTCTTCTATTTAATCGTTCTATAGCTAGGCGCAATGCCACGCAGCATCTACTAGAAATCAGGAATAACGCGTTAAATCACTTTCTTTCAAATGAAATCCAGCTTGAGACTGTCGCTGCTCACTGGAATATCGACGCTTTCTTTAAGGGATTGAGGTTTGGTCGGCTAATAACAAGAGAAGACGTAGGGATTAGAGCACGGGAATTTGTAGTTGCAAATACGTCTGGCAGAGAAGCGCAAATGTGGTACGCACAAGGAACATTGCGGGCGATTGCTGGTTTTGATGAAGTATTGTTCAGGGGAGAATGGCGTCTTTATCCTCAGAACCGGATGAGACATTTTTGCTTTCAGACACACCAGTTATCACTTGGAACAGATTGGAGTCTGGAGAGCTGGCGTATGGGGTTGGATTTCACACGACCAACGTTGAGGTATTTTTGCCAATATCGCCAGCTACTTGCTTGCATATCCTTTCCAACGTTGATCGCACGCGTAGAATTGCAAGCCCGACGGTAACTGAAATCAATATTGCAGAAGCTTCTTTTGCATATAATGCCTGTTTCGCAAATCAGTTCAGTCAAGAATTAGATGTGATTGTTCAACAGCATATTTCAACTGTCAGGATTGGTGAAAATGCATTTACTGTGTTTCATCGAAATTATGAAAACACAATTTATGACATCCTAATGGGTAACGGGCGGTAGCTTGAGCCTCCTCGTATTTCGAATTGAGGTCGCGTTCATCCAAATCTCGCTTCACCCCGCGCCTTAGCCTTAGCCATCTCTTCTTCCCGATTCCGATGCGGCGCATTCGTCTCCATCGCCCCAAGCAGCCTTGCCGAAGCCGCAGCAATCTCACTCACCGCAGCATCAAACGCAGTCTCATTCGCCTTCGAAGGCTTAGCAAACCCACTGATCTTCCGCACAAACTGCACAGAAGCCGCGCGAATCTCACACTCCGTCACCGGCGGATCAAAGTTGAACAGCATCTTGATATTCCTGCACATCCTTCATGCCCTCCCTTCGCGTTGCATCCGCTTCATCCGATAAAAAGCCGTCAGCAGCGTCACCGTCCCGCAGCTTAGCAAACTCGCACTCATCCCCAGAATCAGCGACCAATCATGCTCGAAAACCCCATGCACAATACCAATCACTTGCAGCAGACTAAAGCCGCCAAACGTAATCAGCGAAACGCCCTCATCGGTCTTCTTGCGCCACACCGCAATCACCTGCGGCACAAACAGCAGCGCATTGCACACCAACCCCAGCCCAAAAATCACCGTGATGATCTCTCGCACTCGTCACTCTCGCTCTCTTCCTCAATAATCCCACCATCAGAACCAACTAATCAAAATGCGGCGCATCCATGTACTGGTGTGTCGCATGTCGTATTACGCGGTGATTCCATTGGCAATAGCCGCGATGCTATCCGCAACTCCCGCATTTTACGCGCAGAATTCCGCGCAGGAATCGCAGCCCGGCGCCCCCGGCAAAAAAGACGCCGTCGCGAAGCCGCCTGTACCCGTGCCGCCAGGACCCGTGCCGGCAAAGGGAATCAAGCCCGCTCCACCCACTCCCATCGCCGAGCAAAAAGACACTCTGAACGAAACCGGCAACTGGAACCCCCAGTGGGACGTCCTCATTGAGGAAAATCTTCCCCCGGAGATGCTCTCTCCCAGTCTTGGCAAAGCCGTAGGAGCCTATTGCCCACGTTTTTCCTCGCTGCCTGACGTCGACAAGCGCGCCTTCTGGGCATATCTCTTCCAGGCCCTCTCCGGTGCAGAGGCCGGCCTCAAGCCCACCACAAACGTTCGCCATACCGATCCTGCTGTAGCCGTGCCCGACAAGGTCAGCCACCGCATGGTCCGTAGTGAAGGTCTCCTTCAGCTCACCTATGAAGACTCCGAGCGCTATGGGTGCGATTTCGATTGGAATCACGACAAGCCTCTCGCGGCGCACGACGCCGGCAAGACCATCCTGCAGCCCAGGAACAATCTTCTTTGTGGCATTCGAATCATGAAAAACCAGCTCGTCGATCTCCACGAGCCCCTGCTTACTCCAAAGAGCTACTGGTCCACCCTGCGCCCAGGCACTCACAGTTACCGCGTCTTCGCCAAGCAAATGGCCAACGCCCCAGTAGCCTGCGGAGCGAAAGAGCCGCGCAGCCCGCGCCGCACGGACGAAAACGTCCGCGTTGCCAAAGCTACTGTACCTGCCAATCGCTCGACGTCCTCGCAAGGCTCCCACCCCGGCTCGCAATAGCGCCCGCGGTCTCCAATTTCCCCCGCCCAGCTCTCGGCTCCACTCGTCCACAATCGCTCTCTCCCGGCCAAACGATTAAAGTATTCACAATGAGTTCTGTTTACTTCGATCAAGTCTCAGAAGCCGCAGCATATCTGCAATCCAAACTCGGCGCCCCAAAGCCGAGTCTGGCCCCAAGCGTGGCCATCGTCCTCGGCTCCGGCCTCGGCGCAGTCGCAGACTCCGTCGAGAACCCCATCTTGATCCCCTACGGTGAAATCCCGCACTTCCCGCAGTCCACAGTCGAAGGCCACTCAGGCCGCATCGTGGCCGGCAAGCTCAGCGGCACCCCCGTCATCGTCATGCAGGGCCGCGTCCATTTTTACGAGGGCTACACCCCGCTCCAGGTGACCTTCCCCATGCGCGTCCTCGGCCTCGCTGGCATCCGCACCGTCGTGCTCACCAACGCCGCAGGCGGCATCGCCCCCGGCCTCAGCATCGGCCAGCTAGTCGCGCTTTCAGATCACATCAACGCTCTCGGCTTCAACCCGCTCACCGGACCCAATGAGCCGCGCTTCGCCATCACCCCCAAATCCGGCTTGCGCTTCTTTGACATGACCGAGGCCTACTCGAAACCGCTCCGCACCCTCGCGCAACAAGCAGCCCAACAGGAAGGCTGGACCCTAGAAGAAGGCATCTATCTCGCCACGCCCGGCCCCAGCTTTGAGACCCCCGCGGAAATCCGCGCCTTCCGCACCCTCGGGGCCACGCTCGTCGGCATGTCCACCGTGCCTGAGACCATCGTTGCCCGCCACATGGGTATCGAAGTTCTCGGCATCTCCTGCGTCACCAATCTCGCCGCCGGCCTGGGCGCAGCCCAGCTCAGTCATGAAGAAGTCTTCGAAGCCGGCCGCCGCGTACAACACCGCCTCGCCGGCCTCCTCAAGCGTCTCGTCCCCACCATCGCCACAGGAATCTCTTCGAAACAGTGAGCCAGCCCGCACCTCAATCCGACCCATCCTCGCTCAAGCCCGCCGTCCGGCCAGTCGTTCTCGGCATCGCCGGCTTCTCTGGCTCCGGCAAAACCACCCTTGCCCGTGAGCTCGCCCGCGCCTTCAACGGCATCCATTTCCCGCTGGATAACTACTATCTCGACCTCGCCCACCTGCCCCCGGCAGAACGCGCTCATCAAAACTTCGACGATCCCGCGCTCATCGAAAGCCCACTCCTCGCCGCGCATGTCGCAGCGTTAGCCCGCGGAGAAACCATCGAGCGGCCGCTCTACGACTTCGCCACGCACACCCGCGTTCTCGACCGCACAGAAACCATCCACCCCGCTCCGCTGCTCATCGTGGAAGGCCTCTTCGCTCTCGTCTACCCCGATCTCCTGCCGCTCTACCACCTGCGCGTATACGTGGAAGCTGCAGAAAATCTCTGCTTCGAGCGCCGCCTCCGCCGCGACATCCTCGAGCGCGGCCGCACCGAGGACTCCGTTCGCCGCCAATACGCGGAGACCGTCCATCCCGCGGCTCTAGCCTGGGTGCACCCCTCTGCATCTCACGCGCATCTCATTCTTGACGGCACTGAAGACCTTGATTTCAAAGTCGAGCAGGTGGTCTCTTCATTGCGTCAGCGTGGTCTCTTCGCTTTTCCGGTCTGAACTAGACGCAGGCGCCGTGTTCCCATCTTGATTCCGGTCACGAAAGATTCACTGCGCCTTGAGGCGTAATTCATCAGAAAATCACTACGTTCTAAACAGCGATGCGCATATTCATACCCAATTGGAGCACCCTCAAGACGCAAATAGAGCGGATCATGCGGCAGGGAATCAGTCCCCGCCGGCTCGCCCTCACGCTTGCGTTGGGTTTCGCACTGGGTTGCATTCCCGTCATCGGAATTCCCACGGCCCTATGCGCCATGGTCGCTCTGCTCTTCCGGCTCAATCTTCCCGTCATGCAGGCGGCCAACTATATCGCCATGCCCTTCCAGTTGGCGCTCATCGTGCCTCTGGCCCGGCTCGGCGTCTGGATTAGCGTTTGGATTGCTCCATTCGCAGCACACCGTGCAATCGACCTGCAGGTACTGACGCACTCACCGCTGGAGTTATTCCGGCATTCCTCCGGTCAATTGCTCAGGCAGCTCGGCTTTCTTGCCGGCGAAGCACTTCTGGCTTGGCTTCTTGTCGCCATTCCCGTAGTTCTGCTGCTCACCGTAGCGCTTACCAGCGTGTTGCGCCGCGTTCCAGCGCTGTGCGCGCCACAGACTGCCGAGTAGAGAGAATCGTCAGCAAATCTTCCTCTTCAACGAACTGCTCCAGGTGCTGGCTAGCTGTTATGCCGGTTTAACGCGTGGAATGAAACCCGGAACTCCAGTCTTCACCACGTCATTCAGTCTCTGCCTCGTCTCAATGCGATTGATCTCGTCAAACGCGTCTTCCGGCAGAGTCGCGATATCAAAATTCTCTCGCGCCCGTGCTGAGGTTTTAGCCGTAGTCAGCACAGCGGTGCCGCGCTGCACCGCCCATGCCAGCAGCACCTGCGCCGGTGTCTTTCCAATGCGTGCCGCAACTGCCAAAATGACCGGATCTTCGAGCGGCCCCGGCTTCATGCCATGTCCCAGAGGCGCAAAAGCCAGAAACACAATGCCTTTCTCTTTGCAGAAATCTACAAGCTCCGTCTCCGGCAGATACGGATGAGATTCCACCTGGACCGCCGCCGGCTTGATTCGTGAGGATTCGTAGAGAGGCAACAGTTTGTCCAGGGTAATGTCAGACAGTCCTATGGCCCCGCATCTGCCGTGGTCCACAAGGCTTTCCATCCCCTTCCACGTATCGAGCAGCGTAGTTTCTAGGTCGTAAAGAATGTCTCCGTTTTGATCCCGCGGATCCTGCTCATCTCCCGCTTGAAATGCAAACGGAGTGTGGATGAGGTAGAGATCCAGGTAGCTTAGCCTCAGCCTTTCCAAACTCGCCGCAAAGGCAGGTTCTACACGATCCGGCCGATGATTGGAGTTCCACAGCTTTGTGGTAACAAAGATCTCCTCACGTGCAATGCCTCCAGCGGCAAGTCCCGCCTGCAAAGCCTCGCCAACCTCGCGCTCGTTCCGGTATCGCTCCGCACAATCGAAGTGCCGAAATCCGGCTTCCAGCGCATCTTTGGTCGCGCTTATCGTCAAGGCTGGATCGGGAATCAAGGTGCCGAATCCGAGCGCAGGCATCTCGCCCCGCCCGTTGCTGAGCGGCATTCTCGTCAAACGAAGATCGGTAGATTGAGTCATTGGGATGCCCTCATTATTTTGTACTCTGCAGGCAGGTCAATAATTAGGCTTCGGCACTGGCTGCGCACTGTCCACCCATGCCGTGTAGATCATATCTCGCAGCATGCTTGCTCCCGCCGCCAGGCGCTCAGCGGTAAAGTCGCGCGATTCCGCGCTGCCTGTTCCGGTAAATCCACCCGCCTTTTCTAACTGGTATACCTTCTCCACGTACGTCGCCGAATGGCGGATATAGGCCACATACTGGTCAAAGATATCGCCATCAATCACATGGGCCGCAGTAAGTTTTGATTTTGCACCGGCATCCAGTTCCTGCTCATTGGCCTTCACGAAATCACCTTCAAACTGCCAATGAATCTTATGATCGGTTGTATAGCCGTTGGGGTTCGGCCCCGTCCACCCGTTGTACTGGATCGTCGTATGGAGTGGTTGTGAGGCATCGCCCACATAGTGTCCCAGCCACCCGGCATAAAACAGCACGGATTGCTCCACTTCGCGCGTGGACTTGTGCTCTGCTGAAAGCTGGCGATACGTCCGCAGCGCCGCCTTCAGTCTCTCCCACACCTCCGTGGCTTCCCACGGCTGCAATCCAATCCTGCTCGGATTCTGCCCGGCAGCATACACCTTGGCCAGAAAGTCGAAGCGCCGATGCGGCAACGGCCCAAGCGCGTCCGCAGGCTCCAGGTCGATGAAGTGCTCCGGTGCCTGTGCGCTATTCAGCTCCGGTTCTGCGGACGAGCGCCAGCGATCCGGCTCCGGACCGAGGTATTCGATCAGCGAGACAGCTTCCTTCGAGCGCAGAAACTCCGGAACGTCGGAGGGCAGGGAAGAAGCGGCCAGTCGATTCACCATGCGATGGCCTTCATCGCCCCATGCATGGGCGGCAGGCGGCGCAACAAGAGCAAGGGTGAACGCAGCAAGCGCAGGAAGCGCAACGAAAGAAGCGGAGCGGAATGCCAACATGGGGAAAGTATACGAGGCGGCACGGAGAGTTATTTAAAAATTGGTTGTACCGTGCCATCTGGATGAGTGCGCGTAGCACGGGTAAGTTGCGCCTTTATGGCTCAGTGATCTCGCGATTCTAAACCTTGCCTTGCCTGATTTTCTCCAGCAGAACGCCTCGCGCGGCGGGCGAACATTCGAGTCAGGTGAACTGCCAGCCGACAGTCTGTCTGAAGCTTTCAAACCAAAGTAACATTGAAATTTCCACAACAAAAGTTCAACCAATTGTCATTTCGATCGGATTCATACAAGATATTTCATTCGATGAAGTTATATTTTTATATTACCAACACAATTTTGCACTTTTGCGCTACCAATTCCAAAGTGGGCTAAGACGGACATTGCAAGTTGTATTTCGGAAGGGCTAGTATTCGCATAGTTTCGACCGGGAATCTAGAAATCTTTCAGTTGGACCCGGCAGTGTGTGCTGTGTGCAGTTTGTTCCCGCAGTTCAGATCAGCGCGGCGGAATCCATGGCCGCGGGGGGTGTTTCTTATATGGCGTGGTATGCCTACTGCATAGGTGAAAAGCAAGCATTTCCAGAGTTGGCCAGGCATCGCAAACCAGTTCCTCTTGAACAAGTTCACGGGGTCAGTGGCAATCAGGTTTTCCTTTACCCGGCAAGTGATCTCGCAATCGTCGTCAGCGAGCATAATCCGGCAGAAAGCTTCAATCAGCGATCAGGAATCGATCATGCAAGAGTGATCGCGGACTGTTTTCAGCATTCCACTATTCTTCCTTTCCGATTTGGCACCGTTTTTGAGTCCGACGATCTCCTTCGCAAATCCATCCGCTCCAATCAGCGCCAGTTTCAGACGAATATTGATAAGGTTCGCGGTAAAACCGAGATGCACATCAAGATCCTCGTCGACGATTGCTGTACAGGAGCCCTCATCGGCAATCTTCCCACCGAAGGAGTTGGCCGCGAATACCTCACCAACCTGCGCGAGAATGCCACCCGCCAGCGTGAGCGCCAGACCCGTGGCCGTGCAGTCAGCTTCCAGATGCGTCGCCTCTTCAATCCGCTCGATGAAGAGGTCACCTGCCGCCTCACGGAAAACGGCAAAATGATCCTCGACGTCTCACACCTGATCGAACGCAAGTACGTCGAGCGCTACCAGAACAAGTTCGCCACCACCGCCGCGTCCATGAAGGAGTGCCAGATGCAGATCTCCGGTCCATGGCCTCCATATCACTTCGTCCACCGGCTCACTCGCGCAAACCACGCGCCTGCGCATGCACCGGCAGCAATGCCCGTCTCAAAAACTGCCGAGCCCGTTCCCGCAATGGCATAAAACGAGTTTCTAGCTCAAATCAAAAGCCCTCGCATAACGCGAGGGCTTTTGATTTGAGATCCCTGGCTCCTAATTCCTCTGGTCCCTGTGGGAACGGGCTATGTTCCCGCCTTCTGCGTATCCTTCTGCCGGCTAAGCACAAAGCTGCTCCGCCGGTTCTTCGATGCCCGATCGATCTGTTTCCAGAAGCCCACAAAATAATCAATCGCTGAAATCGTCGAGACGCCCACGGTAAAGTACATGCCGGTAATTGCCGTCCATTTCACCGGAATAACAATCAGTCCCAGCTCCCACTGAAACCAGCGGTGCGAGAGAATCGCCGCTACCACTGAGACAATCTGAAGCACCGTCTTCAGCTTGCCCAGGTCGCTCGCCTGAATCGTGAAACCTTCAGACGCCGCAATCGACCTCAGCCCCGAGATCAAAAACTCGCGCCCGATGATCACCACCGCAATCCAAACCTTCACCACCTGAGGCGTGTAGGCCACCAGCGCAATCAGCGCCGCTGTCACCATGATCTTGTCCGCCAGCGGATCCAGCAGCATTCCCAGCGTTGTAATCTGCCCGCGCTTCCGCGCCAGATAGCCATCCACGCCGTCGGTAATCGAAGCCAGGATGAACAGTACCGCGGCGGCAAGCTCCTGCCAGCCTTCCGGCCCCTGCCATGGAAACTTGCTCGAAAGAATCCACAGCAGCAGCGGGATCATGACGATCCGGCTCATCGTGATGGAATTAGGCAGATTCACGCGAATTCTCTAAAAAATTGCCGGAAGTTGGGCCATTGCCGTGCTGAAGCTACATCTGGCCACAGTTACAACTATATGCTCCTACCGTGCAGGTGAAAAACGGGCAGCCCTTGCGGGCTGCCCATCTTATTTCCATCTCTACATCCACTTCAGGCGTAAATCCCTCTCTGCCGGATCGTAAACGCCACGCGATCAATCGCCAGCATATACGCCGCAATGCGGTTATTCACATTGTGCGACTCCGCATAACGCAGCACATCCTCAAAGCTGGCCCGCAGAATCGTCTCAAGCTCCTCATTCACCCGGGACTCCGGCCAGAAGTAGCCCTGCCGATCCTGCACCCACTCAAAGTAGCTCGCCGTCACGCCGCCCGAGTTGGCCAGAATATCCGGCACCACAAAGATTCGCTTGTCCGCCAGAATCTCGTCCGCCACAGCCGTCGTCGGTCCGTTCGCGCCTTCCACAATAATCCGCGCCCGCAGCTGCTCCGCATTGCGGCTCGTAATCACGTTCTCCATCGCCGCCGGAACCAGAATCTCGCACTCCTGCGTAATCAATTCATCGCTCGGCGTCGCCTCTGCGCCCTTGAAGCCCAGCGTCGTGCCATTGCGGTACTTGAACTCCGTCAGCTGGTGAATGTCGATCCCGTTCGGGTTGTACAGGCCGCCATCCTTCTCCGCAATGCCGATGATCTTGTATCCGTTCTCCATCAGCAGCCGCGCGCCATTTGACCCGACATTGCCAAAGCCCTGCACAATCACGCGGCAGCCTTCACGCTGCATATTCAAATAGCGCAGGCTCTCGTTGCACGCCACCATCACGCCTCGGCCAGTCGCCTCCGTGCGTCCGCGGCTCCCGCCCATGTTGATTGGCTTGCCCGTCACCACGCTCGTCACCGTCTGCCGCATGTGCATCGAGTAGGTGTCCATGATCCACGCCATCGTCTGCTCATTCGTGTTCATGTCCGGCGCAGGCACGTCTTTTTCAGGTCCGATGAAGTCGATAATTTCTGACGTATATCGCCGCGTCATGCGCTCCAGTTCGCCGCGGCTCATCTTTGACGGGTCGCAGATCACGCCGCCCTTCGCGCCACCAAACGGAATATTCACCACCGCGCATTTCCACGTCATCCAGCTTGCCAGCGCGCGAATCTCGTCCAGCGTTATATCCGGCGAGTAGCGAATCCCGCCCTTCGCCGGCCCGCGCGCCTGCGAGTGCTGCACGCGGTAGCCCGTGAACATATCAATCTTTCCGTTGTCCATCATTACAGGAAAGTGAACAATCACCTCGCGCGACGGCGAGCTCAAAACCTTCCACAGTCCCTCATCCAGGTTCAGCTTGCGCGCCGCAAATTCAAACCGTGCATTCTGCGCTTCCCAGGGATTAATCTCCCGGTCCAGAGTCACAGTCGATGTAAGAGTTGCCATAATCCTTCGTCAAATCCTTTCGCCAGCCGCAACCTGCTGTCGCAGCAAGGCTTGTTAGCCAGAACAGGATCTTTCCTGCTCTCACCGTTTGTAACCACCCGCACAAAACGGGGCGTTGGGTGTGTTATTGAATCAAATCGGCCCAAACCCTGCTGAGTCTAGTCCCCGGATATGGGACAGTCAAGCCATTCGTACCGTCCTGGGCACCTCTCAATAGCTCGATAGATAGATATGTGTCATCCCGACCATAGCCACTCACATCCCACAAAAGCCCGTCATCCTGACCATAGCCGTATTTCAGGCGGAGGGCCGGGGTCCCCGGCAAGCGATCTTTGCTTGCAGGGGTGGAAAGCGAACGACCCGCTTTTATCGTTCCCTGACCTGCCACAAGGGCCGGGTGCCCCAGGTCTCGATTTTGAGACCTGGGATAGCACAACAGTTAGTTCAGCTTTCTATCCGCTGTCACCTGTAACCTGACCCCTGTAAACTGTCTTTCGTGAAGCAAGCCACCCCATCCGTCCAACCCTCCCGCAAGGAATTTGTCGCTCTTGCCAAAGAGCACACCCTCGTTCCCGTCTGCCGCCGTCTCACCGCAGACCTCGAAACCCCCGTCTCCGCCTTCCTGCGCGCCGCCTGGCAGCAGCCCGAGTGCTTCCTGCTTGAATCCGTCGAAGGCGGCGAGCAGGTAGGCCGCTACACTTTCATCGGCCTCTCGCCATACAAGCGCATCGTCGCCCGCGGCAACAAGATCGCTATTACGGAAGGCAAACGCACCACCCACATGGAAGGCGACGTCTTCACCGTCCTCCGCGACGCCCTCAGCGGCCACAAACCCGCCCGCCTCAAGGACCTGCCGCCCTTCACCGCTGGAGCCGTCGGCTTCTTCGCCTACGATGCCGTCCGCCTCATCGAGCGCCTCCCAAATCAAGCCAAGGATGAGTTAGGCGTCCCCGACGCCTGCCTGCTCTTTTTCGATGAAGTCCTCGCCTTCGATCACGTCCGCAAAGAAATCTGGCTCGTCATCACGGCAGACGTAACGCTTTCCAGCCCCGCTGATGCCTACGAAAAGGCAGTAAAGCGTCTCAAGCGCCTGGAAAAAAGTCTCGCCCAGCCGCTGCCCAAACTCAAGGCCGCAAAACACTCCGGCAAACTCAAAATCAAGCACCGAACCCGCAAGCAGGACTTCCTCGCCGCCGTCGAAAAGATCCGCGAGTACATCGCCGCTGGCGACGTCTTCCAGACCGTTCTCTCGCAGCGCTTCGATATCGAGCCCGGCATAGACACCTTTCAGGTCTACCGCGCACTTCGCACCGTCAACCCCAGCCCATATCTTTACTTCCTGCGTTTCGCACTGGAGGGAAACGAGGCGCTTGAGATCGCTGGTTCTTCACCGGAGCTGCTGGTCAAGGTCAACAATGGCAAAATCGAGTACCGCCCCATCGCCGGCACCCGCCCTCGCGGAGTCACGGAAGAGGCCGACGACGCTCTCGCCCGCGAGATGCTAGCCGACGAAAAGGAGCGCGCCGAGCACGTCATGCTCGTGGATCTCGGCCGCAATGACGTAGGCCGCGTCTCAGACTTCGGCTCCGTCAAGGTCGACAAGCTTATGTACGTCGAGCGCTACTCGCACGTCATGCACATCGTCAGTAAAATCGAGGGCAAACTCCGCTCCGGCCTCACCGCTGTAGACGCCCTCCGCGCCTGTTTCCCAGCCGGCACGCTCTCCGGCGCACCCAAGGTTCGCGCCATGGAAATCATCGAAGAGCTTGAACCCGCCCGCCGCGGCGTCTACGGCGGCGCAGTCCTCTATGCCGACTTCTCCGGCAATCTCGACTCCTGCATCGCCATCCGCTCCCTCAGCGTGAAAGATGGCAAGGGAGCAATCCAGGCCGGCGCAGGCATAGTAGCCGACTCCGTCCCCGAACTCGAATATGAGGAGTCCATCAACAAATCCCAGGCCGTCATCCGCGCCATAGAACGCGCCCGAGAGCTCTAAAGCAAATCATCACGACGGCCAGAATACTCCGGCTACGCGGAATGCTCCGCGCCTCATTTGTACAGGCATGGCGATCAGAGTCTGCGTGTGCGCTATGCTGGGATCACGGAGGATTATGCAGAGCGAAAACTCGTTTTGGAACCGGCGAGATTTACTGAAAATAGGCGGCACATCCGCGGCGGCTTTGGGCCTGGCGGGGACAGCGGCTGTCCCGATACAGGCAGAGCAAGCGCCTGCGACACCTGCGGGTACGCCGCCGGATACACCCTATCCCAAGCTGTCCATCATCACGCCATACTCGCCGCAGAAGCTCGCCTTTGCCGCGCAGGCCGGTTACGAAGGCGTCGTGGTAACGCCGGGTACGGCCTTCAATCCGAACCTGAGCGACAGCGCGATCGATCAGATTCTGGCAACGGCGCGCAATGCGGGCATCCGCATTGTCAGCATTGAGTACTTCGCACCCAACCACACGGATCCCGATGCGGGCAAGCGCGCGGCCGCGCAGGCCGATTTTATTCGCGCGCTGGAATTTGGCCATCGCCTGGGCTGCAAGTTTGTCGGCACCTTCAGCGGTGGGCAGCCGGGCGTCCGGATGGAGGATCAGGCCGCCGCCTTTGCCGATGTCTTCAACGAAAAATATCTCCCTGTATGCGAAAAGCTCAACATCGGGATGGGATGGGAAAATTATCCAACCGGTGTCAATTTCGCGACCACGCCGGCAGCGATGCAGGCCGTTTTCGACCGCGTTCCAAGCAAGCGGTTGGGACTGGAATTCGATCCCTCGCATTTTGTGCGGCAGTACATTGACCCGATCAGTGCGGCGTGGCAGTTCAAAGACCGTATTCTCGCGGTGCATGCCAAGGATACGGAGATCACTCAGCCTATACTGCAGCAGGTGGGCATTGCCGGGCAGGGATGGTGGCGTTATCGGATCCCCGGACAGGGGATTGTCAACTGGGCGGCATTCCTCACGGTCCTGCTGCAGGTCCGCTTCAACGGCGGCATCGCAGTGGAGCATGAGGACCAATTCTGGGATGCACCGCACACCGGGGACCTGGCCGATTTCCCGCAGCAGCGCAAAGACGGATTTATCCTGGCGCGACGTTTTCTGGAACAGTATCTGCCTGGACGCCAGGCATAACCACAGTGAGAGTGCATCCCGGCAGGCTGACGTTTAGTCGGCTGTGCCGGGATGTACACATCAGGAAAGAGCCCAGCCGGAACGGTCTTGCCGCCGTATGAATTGCGTTGCCTCAGGACAGTTTTTCGCAACCATCTTGTGTGCGTCCCACTCGATCTTCTGGCCCGCGCGCAACGACACGCAGCCCAGCAGCATGGTTTCCGTGAGGCGGCCCGCAACGTCAAAACGCGAGTAGCAGATCTCCGGCTTGTTTTGCTTGATGGCAACGAGCCATTCCTGCGCATGGGCAAAAACACTACCGCCGGATTGCTTGCCGTCGCCAGCCTTGCCATAAACGTTGCGCGGAATGCGCTCAGGATATTGCGCCATAGCCGGGTGCTTGGTGTAGTGGAGGAACTTTTCATCCCCCTTCAGCTTCACGAAGAAACTGGTCCCATAATCGTCAGGTGAAAAGACCGCGCCTCCGTCGCCAACCAGCAGACAACCGCTATCGGGAACCTCGCCGAGTAGCGCGACGATGTCAGCGGTGAGCTCGACAGGCGGCTTGTTGCTCAGGTCATGGCCGCCACGGGCTGTGGCGTCAGGCTGGCCGCCGTCGTACCACCACAGCGTCAGCGCATCGTGCTCGATCTTTCGGTAGTGGTGGAAAAGATGCGGATGTTCGAGGGGAATTTCCGCTTTGCGTTTGGGAAAGTCGAAGCGAATTTTGGAACCTACGGGATACGATTCCTTGTTCATCTTTCCGAACGGCATCGCTTCAACTACCGTTGGCGACTCGAGACTCAAAGCGCGAAACGGCATGTTGACCGTGTGGCACGCCATGTCGCCCAGCGCGCCACAGCCGAAATCCTGCCAGCCGCGCCAGTTAAACGGCTCGTAAATTCCATTGCGATCTTTCGGATCACGGCTGCCAACATACGGCCGCATGGGAGCCGTTCCAATCCAGACATCCCACTCCAATGTGGCAGGAACCGGATCTTCTCCGGTTGGACGATCCATTGCCTGCAGCCAGACCGGGCGGTTTGTCCAGACATGAACTTCATGCACCTGTCCGATGAGACCGTCTTGAATGGTCTCCACCGCGCGGCGCAAACCGTCGCCGGCGCTGCCCTGATTGCCCATCTGCGTGACGAGCTTTCTCTCCTTGGCCATTTTCCGCAAATAGCGCGCCTCATAGATGGTCTGCGTCAGCGGCTTCTGGCAAAAGACCGCCTTGTTCCTCTTCATGGCCGCCGACGCCACAATCGCGTGCATATGATCCGGGATCGAGACCGTCACCGCATCGATCTGATTGCCCATCTGGTCCAGCATCTGGCGGAAATCTTTGTAAAACTTCGCGCTCGGATATTTTGCCGTTTGAGTCTGGTAAGACTCTGAACCGGAATCCACGTCGCACAACGCGACAATGTTCTCGCCGGCGCAGGCATCGGTGTCGCTCCGGCCTTTACCGCCGATTCCGATGCAGGCGATGTTCAACTTGCTGTTGAGATTTTGGCCGCGCAAGAACGCCGGCACGCCGAACGCCAGCGCACCGGCGGCCAGAGAACTCGTTTTGATAAATTCACGGCGGTCGACACGAGGGAGCGAGGGATTTTCAGATGTTTTCATTGTGGGCATTTTGGGAATTGTTTCTATACGCAATTAGCATACACACTCGCCGCCGCTCCGGGGAGCAAGATTCCCACAATGCGCGCCTTGGCTATTTCCTGTCTTCCAGTTTTTTCCAATGGCCAGTCTTCTCCAATGGAAGGATGAGACCGAAGGAGCTTGCACGGCGGTTGTTTACAAGGCTCCATTGGGACGTCTTTTGAGGAGGATTCATCCGGAGGCTCGCGCTATCGCAAAGGCAGGTGTCATCTCTGGCTGGCTTTATCGTGTGACGAGCTCAACGAGTTGTAGCTTTCAGGAGGCCCGAGGTAGGACGGCTTAAGCCCGCCAAGGTCGATGATGATTTTCTGAACGGTGATACCAGGATCAACCATCCATACCTTGAGCGTGTGGTAACCAGCCGTTGGGATCTGAACTTTGGCCGACACGGTGCGCGCCTCGTCCTTGACGTTCTTTTCCCAGTCGCTTCCGTTCCACGACGTGCCAGAGGCAACTACAGTCGTCGGCACACCTGTCACCATGATTGGCTTCTGATCGTCGATGGAGACGGCAAAATGCAAATCCCGGCCTGGAATGAAAGCGAGATTAGGCGCAAGAATGCTGTAGAGGCTCGCCTCGCCTGCTGTGAAGAAGTAGGTCTTGTATTCGAGATGCGGTGCACCTTTGGCGGGCTCCAGAGGGCCAAAATTAACGGGTCCCTGTACGCGCATCGCAGAAAGGGTGCGGCCGTAGTCCTGCACTCGGATCCACTTTAGTTCGCCCTGATCCGTCTTGCCCGTGTAGTGTTCAGGCTCGATCGAAACTAAGCCGTCGTCTTCCACGAAGCCGGTCAGCGTGCCGCGGGTGATGTCGGGAGCAGAAACGGCATCCACCTTCACAACGACGGTTTCGTCTCCGCCAGCAATCCGGATGCTTCCCGAAACCGCGCCTTTCGGAACCTTCGACCAATCGATGCTAATCCAGATGCGTTCATCCTTGGCGACAGAACCTTTGCTCGCGGACGCAATGATCCACGAATCGCTGGGAGTGACGGTGTATTGAACGGTGCCCTTGCCCCGATTGAACACGTCAATAAAACGTCGTTGCTGCGCAATGGAGTTGAACCGCGGCAGCAAGGGCTCTCCCTCGCCGCCTGGCCACGCTGCCGCGGAATTTTCTACCGCGACGCCCAGAGTCGGAGGATTCGTCGCAGGAACCTCGGTTAGATGTATCTGATCCATGGTGGGGGTTCGCGGTTCAGGCCAGCTGGTGTACCCAATGTGGACGTCATCCTGGAAATGATCCCACTTGCCGCCGGCAAATGCGGTGTTGAAATACTTCATCAACTCGGCGTCCCTGGCGTAGTCTCTGCGAGCCATGTCAGCAAAGTCGTTGGCGCTGACCCGGCCCTGCTGCGCGTAAAGAGCATTCCTGGCGCCGGCCATGTACATCTCGTTCAGGTTGGCTCCAGCCGTCACCGGAAAGAGCACCAGTTCGTAAAACGCATCCTGCTCTTCCTTCGGTAACAGCTTCGAAACTGCTTCTGCTCTGGTGGCTAACGCGTTGTAGTCGGCCGCAACTCTCTCTGCCTCGCTGTAGTCGACAGCGCTATAGGTACTCGCGGTCAGGCGTTCAGGCTTGCGCCGTCCGTTGTACTTCGTATAAAGGGTCATGATGTCGGCGATTTCGCCAGCACACTCGGGGCCAAATTCTCGCGTAGCCCAAAGACGCGTGTATTCGCGCATACTGTCGTTCGTCCAGCGGTTGAAATTCCAACCCAGGTTCAGCCAGTAATCGGTCGCAAATTCGATGTTCTTGAACTTGCCAACGTTGACCACCCAGATGCGATCGGCGCCGTATTCCTTGGCAAGGGACATCTGATCCCAGATTCGGGGAATAGGGCTGGTGTTGACCCAGCGGTAGTCGGTGGGACCCCCGTGGTAGTCGAAGTGATAGTAAATACCAGCACCGCCGGAGCGTTTGCGCTCTTCCTCGGTGGGAAGACGGCGAATGTTCCCGTTATTGTCCTCAGCCCAGAGGAGGGTCACGTCGTCGGGAGGGTGAAGTCCGCCGGTATCGTAATAGTTCTGCACTTCCTTGTAAAGCGCCCATACCTGGGGAACTTTAGTGAGATCGGGATTCACAGTTTCTGCAATGATCTTGCGTTGCGCGGGAATGATTTTGTTCAGCAGGTCGATAGCCTGATCCGTGCCCCGAACCATTTCGGAGTCATTCTCGCCGCGAAGACCTATCGTGAGGATGCTTTCGAAACCCTTGTTGCGGACGAGGCCTTCTCGCCAGAATTTTTCCAGAGTGTCAGGGTGTGTGGCGTAGTTCCACGGTCCGCCGGTCACGGAGCGGGGCAAGCGGTCCCACTCTTTTTGAGCGCGAAGCATGGGTTCCTGATGGGAGGTGCCCATGACGATTCCATACATATCGGCAGTGGCTGCGTTCGCCGGGTCATCTTCATTGAACGCGTTATTCCACATGGCGGGCCACAGGAAATTCCCCTTGCATCGAAGCAGCAGCTCAAAAACATGCGAGTAAAATTCGTGACCGTAATTTGCAACACCGGCGGGTATGATCGGCCCCTTCGAAGGGTCATTGTTTGGAGGGATATCACCGTACTTGGCGTGGATGTAGCCGGAAAGGGATGGTGCTTCGTCGTTGAAAAAGATGCCGCGATATTTAACGGAAGGCTCGCCTACGGAGAATTTGCCGGCTTTAATGTAGAGCTCGGCATGTTTTTTGGCAGGCACATCGGCCCAGTAATACCACGGTGATTGGCCGGACTCCTCCGAAAGGTCATAAATGCCATAGATGGTGCCGCGCTTGTCGGAACCGCAGATGACCAGGGCCGAATCAACCCCCGGCAGCGGATTGCGAACCACCTGCGTAAAATAAGATTCCCATTTGCCCTTGGTCGCGGACACGTCGATTTTTCCCGCGGCAATCAACCGGTCGATGATCTCGCTCTTGCCGATAGTGCCGATGATGATCACGTTGCGGCCTGTAAGCTCGCCGCCGGAGATGACCTTAGGCGTCCTGCCAGTCACATCCCGGATGTCATTGGAAAGGTCGTTCGCAGCTCGGAGAACCCCCGGCCAATCTTTTGGATCGACGTAGATCTTCGCCGTGGTATTCGCGTCGACTAGCGTGAAACCGCCCCGAACTGGTGAGAATTGGACGTATTGCTCCTGGCCCAAAGCCCATGCAAGCTGCGCGCCTGGAAGGGAAGCGGCTACGACGAGCACAAGAAAACTGGCAGCCCTCGCTGCGCGGTTGGAAAGAGTAGACGGAAGCATCTTCGACCTCAAACAGAATTCCACTTCTCAGCGGCCTTGGTGACTCCAGGATCGATTTCCGCGAAAAGCGTCATGACACGGAGTATATGCAACTATCCCAAAGCATCGACAGCTCGCCGGCAGCCTTCTCGATGTTACGAAAATCAAGCTTGAAAGCGAGCGGTTCAGTCTCGCCAAGTCGCCGTATCAGAACTTGATCTGGGCCGAGCGGGCGCTACCGAGAAGCGCGTTTCTCAAGACCCATCGATTGATCTTTGCCGAAAACCTTCTCAACGAGCGCATTGGCCTGAGCAGTTGAAAAACTCAAAATCCCAGAAAACCCGTACAAATTTGGGGATAGAAAATGTCTAGACACCTTCAACAAATCGTTGGTTCGGCCTCCTGACGCGATCTATTTTCTGAGGATTTTTGCCAATAGACTTTTCAACAGTCACGCCTGTCATCACCAATCGGGAGTTGAATTGATCGAAAAGCTAACTTCTCTGGCCGTCGGTGGACCCACTAGCAGATAGCTAAGCCGGCACTGGAAATTCAGTTGCGACTTCTACGCGGTTTCTGCCGAGGCGCTTCGCAGCGTAGAGTGCTGCATCCGCCTTGCGGATGAATTGCCCTGACTCGTCGTAGACGTGCGGGTGATCACAGCAGACACCAATGCTCACAGTCACTACATTACCTACCGTTGAGCCATAGTTTTCGATCTTCAACTCTTGCACTGCATGGCGAATGGACTCCGCAGCGGCTCGTGCGGCGTAGGAGTCGGCATCGGGCAGTAGAAAGACAAACTCCTCTCCCCCATATCGCGCTACAACGTCGTATCCTCGACGCGGATGCTCGGCCAGCACGCACGCCACTTTTCGCAAGCAGTCGTCTCCACGCTGGTGTCCATAGCCGTCGTTGAGGGCTTTAAAGCAGTCCACATCAATCATCAATAACGAAATCGGTTTCAAATTCCGCGCTGCCCGGCGCAATTCTGCGTCCAGCGCAGCGTCGAAGTGACGCCGGTTGTAGAGCCCGGTCAGTCCGTCGCGGACGGAGAGCTCATTGAGCATGGCATTCGCCTCGCGAAGCTCCTCCTGGGTTGCCAGTAAAGCGTCCTGTGCCTGCATCAATTCTTTGTGAGCCTTCTGTAAGTCCTGAAACCTCCACTTGTCCAAAGTTGCGGTACCAAACGCCGCCAGGAGGATCAACCCGGTAACGACTGCGATAACAGACTGGCCCAGTCGATCCACCCTTACTGTTCCCGCCATCGAGAATTGTATGGTGGTCAAGGTGAAGTGAACCCCGACCATGGCGATATAGTGCATCGCAGCGATTCCCAGGCCCATTACGACGCTGGCTGCAATCCGCATTCTGGTCTCGTTTTGCTTACTCCTGCGGGGGACGAACGCGATCCATAAAGCCAGCCACGAGAACCCGGCGGCGGCAATGACGGAGAGAGCAACAATCCAGGGATTGTAGTGCTCCATGGCGTTGGAGCGCATCGCCGCCATGCCGGTGTAGTGCATGGCCCCTATCCCCGCGCCCATCATCGAGCCGCCCCCCAGCAAGCGGCGCGTCGTAAGCCTCTCTCCGCTCACAACGCTCAGGGCAACGCTGGAGGCCGCGATCGCAAGCAACATTGAAAGCAGCACGGTCGGCCAGAAGTAAAAAATGGGCACAGGCAGCGTCACGGCCAGCATTCCGAGATAGTGCATCGACCAGATTCCGACGCCCATCGCGACGGAACCGCTCGTCAGCCAGAAACGGCGAGGACCAATAGTTGTTGCCGCCCTCACTCGGTCCGACAACGACAATGCAGCGAACGACGCACCGATTGAGATCAAGACGGAAACGATGACCAGACTGACGGTGTAGTGAATCGCTAGCGTTTGCATTGAAAGCACCTGACTCCACCAGTATCCAGTGTCGGCTGACCCGTATGCCAAAAAATGGTCTAAAAAGAACAATTATTCCTGCGATTCGGAAAAGGCGGTAGAGTTGAGTTCCTCAGGTGAACCGGGCCAGCTCGTGCAGCTCGTGCGAAATCACCATTCACTCATGACATCGGATTAGTAACGATTATGTCGCCTTATCGAAAGTTGATCTGGCCGGGCGGGCGCTACCGCGAAGCGCGTTTATCAGCACTCAACTTTTTCACCGTTCAGGAGACGATAGCTTCGCTCGTTGAGTGTCAGCGATCAAGTCCCTTTGTCGAGACTTGATCGCCAGATGGTACGTGGAACGGTTCTACGGAGATGCGCTCGTACCGCACTTCCAGCACGGTCAGAGTTTCAGTGCCGCCTGGCGCATGAAGAAACACTTCATCGTCTTCTGCCGCTCTCATCAATGCGCGTCCCAGGGGTGAGGCCCAACTGATGTGGTTGCGGTCGAGATTGACTTCATCTGTGCCGACGATGCTCACCACCCGCTCTGCCCCCGCGGCATTCGCATAGCGCACGGTGGCTCCAAAGAACGCCCTTGTCTCCCGCTGCCCCGTTCTCGGAGCTTCCGGATCTATCACCTCTGCGGCTTCGATGCGTTTTGTCAGGAAGCGAACCCGTCCATCGATCTGCCGCAGTCGTCGCTTGCTGTACTGATAGTCGGCGTTTTCACTGCGATCGCCATTGCCCGCAGCCCATGCCACCACCTCCACCACGGCCGGGCGATCCTTGGTGAGCAAAAAATGGCGCTCATCTTTCAGGCGTTCGATCCCGCCTGGAGTGATGTAGTTTTTGCCGTGGTTCGCCACGGGCTCCTCTACTTTTGGTCTTCTCGTAAACCCTTTTCGCATCCTGCGGCCCTCTCTTAGAGCGATTTGAGCTATCGGCGTTTATCGATACTAATCCGGGCATGACTTCCAATTAGTAACGAGAAGTAGGCTTATCAGAAGTGATCCGTATTGCGAGACGGGAGTTTCGGACCTGCTTTTGTTTTTTAGTCCCTCAGTCCTCATCGCCCCTGTCTTTCCCCATTACCAAAGTCCAATGTCCTTCCGTACCGTCTTCTCCCTTCAAATACTTTGCGTAGAATTACCCCCATTTATGCTCTACTCAAAATCAGCGGAAAAAACAACGGCCTGAATCCGCTTCCGGATTCGGGTCTTCGTGTTTTGTCGATTCTCGCGGCCATAGCACTCGATAAGCAGGGGGCGAAGGTAAAGGGAACTCATACCCCATCCCCTCCCCTCACAGAATCTGTAAAGCTAGACTAAAATCCCTGCATATATCAGTAACTAAATAAGTTACCAGAAAAGTATCATATCGAACGCGTCTCTCAATGTGAGACGAAATCAATTCTAATCACGAACCTGCGCCCTTCCGCTCTCAAAACTAAACCGGGACAAGAATTTTCTTCAGTCTTTCCGGTACTTTGCAGTACCATTCCCTGAATTCAAAAGCTTTTTCTTAGACACTTCAGGGGGTATTGAATGAAGTTCCTCCACTGGCTCGGTTTCATCCTCATCGGCGTTGTGCTCATCATCCTCGCGGCCAACGGCTTTATCTTCATGTGGACCACGAAGGCTACGGATCCTGGCGTCTTCATTGCCATCACGCTCACAAGCCTCTTCGTGCTGGCAACCACAACCACCTTCGCCATCATCCTCCTGTGGGGCTCGGGTCAGCTCACGCTGGACGTTGCCTTCGTCAAATGGCTCGGTGGCGCCACAGTGGCGGAAGTAGCTGGAATCCTGACCATCATCGTCAACTTTTACTTTGCAAAGCCTGCTCAGGCGCCGGCTCAGCCTCAGCCCGCATCGATCCAACAGCAGGGCACGCAGCCTCCACAGCCCGCAACACAAGTACAGGCTCCATCAAAAGCCCAGTAGCGCAAGCCGCCGTGAATAGGCTCTACTCCGCGCCAAACAGCCGCCGGAAGAAGTTCCATACCCGCGCAGAGAATCCCCGCGACTTCTTTGCAGGCTTCTGCGGCGCTGGCGGAGTCTGATCCGGAACCACAGCAGGCGCTGGTGCAGCCTGAGGCAGCTCAGCCTTCTCCTGCTGCTCCGGCGTCACCGTCGCAGCACTATGCTCCATCGTCACCGTCGCCGCGTCAGGGCCCTTGCTCTGCATCCCGCCCTGCGGAGTGGTGCCAACCGGCGGCGGCATTGAGCTAAGCCCCTCGCTAGCCGCCAGCGGAAACTCATTTGTCCCAGGCTGCACGTCTGGATTCGCCGCAGGCGGACAGCCGCACGATTCCTTCTCGCCCGTCACAACCTCATGCACACTGCCATGCTGAAACATCACTCTCTCACCAGCCTGCACACGATACGCACCGCCCTCAAAGACGCTGCTCACCAGCACGTATGGCGCACTCACACCGGCATTGTCCACGCACGTGTCGCCATGCTCGCCCAGCCGAACCTTGACCTCCGCGGCACCCGGCCCACTGATCAGGATCCGAAAATCCGGCGTCTGCAGCACATCGGCATTCTGTCCCGTGGCAAAGCTCGCTTCCAGCGCCCCACGGTCGAGCCCCATCATCAGCCCCGGCGTCTCGCCCGTCGGCACACTGGTGTCAGAAGTCAGCTTCACCGTTGTAGAAGCGCATACGCGCAGCACCCCGCGATGCGGAAGAATCACTTCCGTCGTCTTCGCGCCCGCGGTCACACTCCCGCTCGCGCCAATCAACGCCTTGCCCGCAGTAATCTGCAGCGCCCCCGTCACATTGGTAGAGGAATCAACAGGGACAATCGCAATCGGCGCGGTGCTCGCCGCCTCCTGCGCCCCGCACGCGCCAATCAAGCCAAAGGCAAGCAGCACTAGGAACGCCGGGTGCCCCAGGTCTCGTTTTTGAGACCTGGGATAGCACATAGCTTGGTTAGCCATCATTGGAGATTCACATCCCCAGAAAATTGCGAATCATCTGGCGACCGCCCTCGGTCAGCACGCTCTCCGGGTGAAACTGCACGCCTTCGACAGGCAGCGACCGATGCCGCAAGCCCATAATGACCGTGCCGTTTCCATTGCTTTCGCCCGTCCGCGCCGTCACTTCGAGCTCTGCGGGCAGTGTCTCCTCCGCCACCACAAGCGAGTGATACCGAGTGCACGTCAGCGGCGTCGGCAGTCCTGCAAAGATGCCACGCCCGTCGTGCGTCACATCGCTCGTCTTGCCGTGCATCAGCTTGCGCGCCCGCACCACGTCGCCGCCAAACGCCTCACCAATCGCCTGATGCCCCAGGCAAACGCCAAAGATCGGAACCCTACCCGCCATGCGCTGGATCAGCGGCACCAGGATCCCCGCCTCACGCGGCGTGCACGGCCCCGGCGAGAGCAGAATGCGCTCGGGCTTGAGCGCTTCCACCTCATCCACAGTCAGCTCGTCGTTCCGCCGAACCTCCACCTTCGCGCCCAGCTCGCCAAGGTACTGAACAAGGTTGTAAGTAAACGAGTCGTAGTTATCCAGCACAAAGATCATTGCCTTCAGTGTAGCGCGCGGCGGCGCTATGAAGCGCTCTTCGGAACAGGCGACATCCCCGTATCAGTCGATCCATCCGGCACCGGCAGCGAGCTATACCAGTCAATCCGCCGCGTAAAGTACATCACCGCGGCCACAGCAGCAAAGCTGGCAACAGAGCCAACCAGCAACGCATAGTCCTTTAGCCGAAGAAGAACATAAATCAGCCCATATAGTGGTGAGAAAATAGCGAAAGCCCTCAGTCCCTGGATACGACTCGCAAAGATCCAGCCCGCATTAGTAGACAGCAGCATTACCGTAGCCCCACCCGCAATAAGAAAGGCATAATCGAACCCAATCTTTTCGGCTAGCGACAGTAACAGCAGGTAAAAAATGACCTGTGCCACCCCGACCAAGACATACTGCGCCGCATGCATCCGCTTTCGGCCTGTCACCTCAAAGGTAAAGTAAGTAAGAAACACAAGGCCCTCGAACAGCAGAATGTATTTCAGCGACCGGCCGACAGACTGGTAATAGTCAACAGTGGCAAAGGTCGAGCTGCCATCAGGATGTTGAATGACCGGCGAATTGTTGTGGATGCGATCATCAAGAAGCCCCTGAACAAAGAATCCCGGAATATTCATCAACAGCGCTAGCACGCAAATCACAATCAGTTTTATGCCCATGGAACGTTGTTTCGAAGCGGACTGTAAATTCAAAGCATCTTCAATCACTGTGCCCATTCTGCCTCCTTTGGTTGTTACTTTGTATTGCAAAGTAATCCTGCAAATTTTTTATGCCCTCGACGGCATCAGGTCGCGGATACCCGCCTGCTGCTCAGTGCTGCTTGCCGCCGCATCCCGCACTACCTGCTCCAACGTAGTCAAATATTCCACATACCGCTTGCGCCCCGGCGTAGTGATGCGGCACAACGTCAGCGGCCGGTTCCGCTCCACGTCCTTCGTCGTCTCCACAATGCCTTCCGCCTCCAGCACGCTAAGGTGCCGGCTCAGGTTGCCGTCCGTCAGCGCACACAGCTGCTTCAGATCGCCAAAGCTAAGCCCCTTGGGATGTGTCATCAGTGAAGTCAGAATCCCAAGCCGCGCCCGCTCATGAATTACGCGGTCCAACCCTTCATAGGCAAAGGGGGCTTCGTTCTTTTGTTCTGTCTTGCGCACTGGCTTATTCTTCATTCGCATCCTCTCGCGCTTTCAATAACAGTGCCCCGGCCACAATCAGTTGCCCCGCTCCGTAGGGAATACCCATAGCCCACGGAGACAACGCGCGCTCCCCACCCAGCGCAATGCACAGTAGACCGCAGAGTAGATACCACGCTCCCGCAGCCAGCATGGGCCGCGGCAAAAATCTGCACGAAGAAAAGATGCCAATGCCAGAGCAGATCTGCCACAGCCCGGGCAGCATCCACAGCGCTCCGGGAACGAACCGCGCCAGCACAACAGTCAGTAGAACGCCGGCGCCCAGCGAAGGCAGAAACTGCTCCACAGCGATCCGGATCATCTCATCTGCCATGCCGGAGTGCACTCGCTGCGCACGTGTAATCATCTGCGTGCCGATGAGCGCGGCAGACACCGCAGCCGTCGTAAGCCAGATGCTCAGATAGCGATCCAGATGATGCGCTGACTCGGGAGCCCACTGCGCTTGTATGCACGCCGCCGCCAGCGCAATCGCAGCAGTTGTCGCCAGAGTTGCCGGTCCATACCCGCGAAACTCTGTGCTGCGGGCCAGTTGCCTGCGAATACTGCCAATCTCAGCAAGCGCTTTGTTCAGATCATCCATGCAGACTCACTTTATATTGCAAAGTAACCCGAATGCGAATCTGTGTCAAGCGTTCTTTTTGTCACATAGTCTCGCTCTTGCCTTCCGTCCTCCGCGTCTGCCAAACTCGTTGTATGGTGCTTCATTTTCTTATCCGTGGCCGCGTACAGGGCGTTGGCTTTCGCTGGTTTGTTCACCGTGAGGCTAGCGAGCTGAATCTTCGCGGCTGGGTCCGCAATACAGAAGAGGGTGATGTGGAAGTTGTTGTCGCCGGCGAGACAGAAGATCTCAATGATCTGCGCGCCAGTCTTCGTCGCGGCTCGCGCGGCAGTCGCGTAGACAATATTCTGGAGCACACGCTCGATGAGAGCGAAGCCGCCTCGCTCGACGCCTTCCGCATTCAAGGCGCATGGTAACCCTGTCCCAGCTTTTATAATCAAAAGGGAAGTCGGCTCGATCCCATTGGTCTCTTCCACACACTCGCTCAAGGAGCCGCCGGCGCATCATGTCCGACACATCGAAATCCATTAATGTAGAAGCCCTCAAGGCTCTTGTTCGTACTGTCCCCGATTTTCCCAAGCCTGGCATTCTCTTTTACGACATCACCACGCTGCTCAAAGACAAGACCGGCTTCGCTCAGCTCATTGACGCGCTGGCCGCGCATTATATTGAACGCAAAATCGATCTCGTTCTTGGCATTGAGGCCCGCGGATTCATCTTTGGGCCCGCACTCGCCTACCGGCTTAACGCTGGCTTCGTCCCCGTCCGCAAGCCCCGCAAGCTTCCCGCTCCCGTGGCCCGCGTCACGTACGACCTCGAATATGGCACGGACTCGCTCGAAATCCATCTAGACGCTATCGAGCGCGGCCAGCGTGTCGTACTCGTCGATGATCTGCTCGCCACCGGCGGCACCATGGAGGCCACCGTCAAGCTAGTGCAGCAGCTCGGTGGCGAAATTGCCGGCCTTGCCTTTGCAGTCGAACTTGATTTTCTTAAGGGACGCGAGCGCTTCCAGGGGCACGACGTCTTCAGCCTCCTGCATTACGACGAATAGTATGGATGGCCCGTCCCTTCGGTATGAGTCGCCGAAGGGATAGGATGCCAAGGCGTATCCTGAACTGGCATGGCCCGCCGCCCGCGCAATCCCGCAGCAGAGCCTGGCACGGACCCTTTCGCCTGCTTCCATCCCATCACCGCAGAGTGGTTCCAGCGCGCCTACGGCCAGCCAACCGCCCCACAACGCATCGGCTGGCCCGTAATCGCGCGCGGCGAAAGTGCCCTCATCCTCTCGCCCACCGGCAGCGGCAAAACCCTCACTGCTTTTCTCTGGTGCTTGGACCGCCTCATGCTGCATCCGCAACCGGAGAGTCGCGCAGAAGGCACTCGCATTCTTTATGTCTCTCCCCTCAAAGCCCTCGCCGTCGATGTAGAGCGCAATCTCCGCACGCCCCTTGCCGGAATCGCCGAAGCAGCACGCAATGCCGGCATTCCATTCCATGAGCCATCCATCGCCGTCCGCACGGGAGACACTCCATCCAGCGAACGCGCAAAATTCCGCCGTCATCCTGCTGAAATTCTCATCACCACGCCTGAATCGCTCTACCTCATGCTCACTTCGCAGGCGGCAGAGGCACTCCGAACCATCGACACGGTCATCATCGACGAAATTCACGCCCTCGTCCCAACCAAGCGCGGCGCACATCTCGCTCTCTCTTTGGAGCGCCTTGAGGCTATCGTCCAAACGCCTCTCCAGCGCATCGGTCTCTCCGCCACACAGCGTCCGCTTGAAGAAGTAGCCTGCTTTCTCGGTGGCGTCGAAACAGCCACGCCCATCCCCAGCGAATCCGCGTTTACAGAATCCGATTGGTCCGCCGAGACCTCCGATCCCATCACACTTCGCTATCGCCCCGTCACCATCGTCAATGCCAGCGCACCCAAGCGCCTCAAGCTTCGCATTGAAGTTCCAGTGGAAGACATGGCGCGTCTCAAGGAAACAGAAATCGTTGCAGACGGTACTGAACCCCGACCCCCACGTCGCATCTCTATCTGGAACGCAATCCATCCGCGTCTGCTGGAGCTGATTCGCCCGCGCCAGTCCACCATAATCTTCGTCAACAGCCGCCAGACAGCCGAGCGTCTCGCTGGCGCAATCAATGATCTCGCCGGCGAGCCTCTCGTCCGAGCGCATCACGGCTCGCTCGCCTCCGATCAGCGCGCAATCATTGAAGAACAGCTCAAGGCCGGTCAGATCAAAGCCCTCTGCGCAACCTCAACACTTGAGCTCGGCATCGACATGGGCGCAGTCGATCTCGTCATCCAGATTGAATCTCCGCCCTCCGTCGCCAGTGGCATGCAGCGCATCGGTCGCGCCGGCCATCAGGTCGATGCCATCAGTGAAGGCATCCTCTTTCCCAAGTTCCGCGCCGATCTCGTCGCCTGCGCCGCCGTCACGCGCGCCATGCATGAAGGTCACATCGAATCCACCCGCTACCCGCGCAATCCTCTTGACGTCCTCGCGCAACAAATCGTCGCCACAGTCGCCGCTCCTCCCGCCTTGGCCCAGCCTCGCGCGCGCGGTCAGAAACCAGCCGAACCGGAAATCAGCGTTGACACTCTTTACAATCTCGTCCGTAGCGCCGCGCCCTTTGCCGGTTTAACTCGATCTTCGTTTGAAGGCGTACTTGATCTTCTCAGTGGCCGCTATCCCTCCGACGAATTCGCCGATCTTCGCCCGCGTATAACGTGGGACCGCATTCACAACATGCTCACCCCCCGTGAAGGCTCAGCCAGCATCGCCATTCTCAACGCCGGAACCATTCCGGATCGCGGCCTCTACGGCGTCTTCCTCGCGCATAATACGGGCAAGCCCATTCGAGTCGGCGAGCTCGATGAAGAAATGGTCTTCGAGACGCATACTAATGAGACCTTCATCCTAGGCGCATCCACCTGGCGCATAGCGGAGATCACCCACGACCGCGTCCTCGTCGAACCCGCTCCCGGCGAACCCGGCAAAATGCCTTTCTGGAAGGGCGACGGCGCTGGCCGTCCGCTTGAATTCGGTCTTCGCATCGGCGCGCTCATCCGCGAGCTGCGTGAAATGCCACATCCCGCCGCAATGACGCGGCTCGTGGCCGAACACGATCTCGATCCCGTAGCTGCGGAAAACCTCATCTCCTTCCTCAACGATCAGCACGCCGCCACGGGTGCCGTCCCGGATGATCGCACTATCGTCATTGAACGCACCCGCGACGAGCTCGGTGACTGGCGCGTCTGCGTCCTCACACCTTTTGGCCGCCGCATTCACATCCCCTGGGCCATGGCGGTTGCCGCACGAATCCGCGCAGCCGGTCGCACCGATGTCGAAACTATGTGGGGCGATGACGGCTTCGTTCTGCGCTTCCCAGACACGGATGAGCCGCCCGATGCTGACTGGTTCCTCGTTCCACCGGCTGAGGCAATGCAGCTTGTACTCAATCAGCTCGGTGCAACCGCGCTATTCGCCGGGCGATTCCGCGAGGCTGCCGGCCGCGCTCTGCTTCTCCCACGCAAACACATTAACCGCCGCTCGCCGCTATGGCAACTTCGCAAGCGATCCTTTGATTTGCTCAGTGTTGCCTCGCGCTATCCATCGTTTCCCATTCTGCTCGAAACGTATCGCGAGTGTCTTCGCGATGTCTTTGACATGCCCGCGCTTCTTGAAACTCTTCGTTCAATTGAGCAGCGCCATACCCGTGTCCACGTCGTTGACACGCCCAAGCCCTCACCCTTTGCCTCTTCGCTTCTCTTCAGTTACGTTGCCAATTTCCTGTACGATCTCGACGCGCCTCTCGCCGAACGCCGCGCCCAGGCTCTCACCATCGATCAGGATCAACTTCGCGATCTGCTCGGTGACGCCGACCTGCGAGAGCTGCTGGATCCGGATGCAATCCGTGAAGTGGAATCCTCAGCTCAATGCCTTACGGAAACCACTCGCGCCCGCTCCGCCGATGGCATTCACGACCTGCTGCTCAAGCTCGGCGATCTCTCTCGTAAGGAGCTCGCACAACGCGTAGCTACGCCAGAACTTCTGGATCACATAGACAAGCTTCAGCGCGCACGCCGCCTCATCGAGCTGCCCATCGCTGGCCAGCAGCGTCTCATCGCCGTTGAAGATGCCGCACGATACCGCGACGCATTAAGCATTCGCCTGCCCAAAGGCATTCCTGCTTCACTTCTTGCTCCAGTCGCGCAGCCACTTCTCGAACTCCTTCGTCGTTACGCCCGCACGCATGGCCCGTTCACCACGGGTGAAGCTGCCGCTCGTTTCGGTCTAGACACCGCTCAGATCGAACCTGTCTTCCGTCAGCTCGCGCAGGAGGGCCGCATCCTCGAAGGCGAATTCCGTCCTTCCGGCATTCACCGCGAGTGGTGCGATGCCGAAATCCTTCGTCACATCCGACAGAAATCCCTTGCGCGCCTCCGCAGAGAAGTAGAACCTGTCTCGCAGCCAACATTCGCCCGCTTTCTTACGCATTGGCAGGGCTTCACGCATACACGCCGCAATCTCGATGCGCTTCTCGATGCCGTCGAAAGCCTCCAGGGCGCGCCGCTACCCGCGTCGTTGCTCGAATCCTCCATCCTGCCTGCCCGCGTCACTAACTACGATCCGTCTCAGCTCGACACGCTCATCGCCGCCGGAGAAGTCGTTTGGATCGGTGTTGAATCGCTCGGCTCGCGGGACGGACGAGTCGCGCTTTATCTCGCCGACAAGTTATCTCTGCTTGCCCAGCCGCATCAACAATCCGTGCCACTCACCCCGCGCGAAGAAGGCCTCCTTGCGGCGCTCGAATCCTCAGGCGCCAGCTTCTTTGAGCCGCTACACCAGGCCGTCGGCTCCGGCTTCCCCGGTGACTCCATTGATGCACTCTGGAACCTCGTCTGGCGTGGCCTCGTCACCAACGATTCACTGCACGCCCTCCGCGCCTACATCGCCCCGCCGGAAACCGCCCGCCCGCATCGCGTGACGCACACCGGCGTCGCATTTCGCTCCCGTCGCATCACGCCGCCGGAAGCGCAGGGCCGCTGGTCGCTTGTCGCACGCACAACAACACAGCACTCCGCCACGGAACGCAGCCACGCGCTCGCTCTGCAACTGCTCCATCGCTATGGTGTTCTCATGCGTGAGCACGCATCCGCGGAAAATATCCCCGGTGGCTTCAGCGCCGTCTATGACGTCCTCAAGGCTCTTGAAGAAAGCGGCCGCATCCGTCGCGGCTACTTTGTAGCCGGTCTCGGCGCAACGCAATTCGCACTTCCATCCGCAGTTGATCTCCTGCGTCGACTCCGTAGCGTTGCCGATCCCGACAAAGCGGAATTTGTACACATCGCCGCCACCGATCCCGCCAACCCCTATGGTTCAGTTCTGCCTTGGCCCACCCCGTCTGTCGCGCAGCAGGATGCCGAATCTGCTCCGCGCATCCTCACCCGCGCTGCCTACGCAGAAGTCATTCTTCGCAACGGCGAGCTCATCGCATGGCTCCGCCGCGACAATCCTAACCTGCTCGTCTTTTTGCCCACCCACGAGCCGGACCGCACGCACGTAGCCGAGGGCCTGGCACACTTTCTCTTCGCCCGCGGTCAGCAGCGCCTGCATGCCGGCGAGCGTCTCGGTATGTTGATCTCGACCGTAAACGGCGTGCCCATCGCCGCTCACCCGCTCGCGCATTTTCTTATGGATGCGGGCTTTCATCCTGGCCCGCTCGGAATGAATCTTCGCCGCATTCCGCTACTTGCGACGCAGCCGGAAACTCAGCGTGGCGAATTGCAATAGGTGCTGCTCAATTTCTCGGCTTATTTTCCCAGCCCAAATATCTTCTGAAAAATATTTCGCTTATCCGGCGGATGATCGCACGTATCGGTAGGCGCAGTACCATTCAGGAACGCAGCCGAATAATCATCCGGGCAGGTTTCATCGGCAAGCAGGTTCGTGGTTTTATCCAGGCTCACAATCTGCACGCCATCCGGTGCTGAAAACTCTTTCGTGTCCGAGTATTGCGGCAGCTGCACAGCCTTTTTCATAAAGGCCGCCCAGATTGGCGCAGCAGCTTCCGCGCCTTGCAGCTTGATGTCCGTGTAGTCGTCATTGCCTACCCAGACAATGCAGAGCAAATTGCTCGTGTATCCCGCAAACCAGGCATCGTGATCCGTTCCGGTCTTGCCTGCCGCAGGCGAAATGAAGCCCATGCTGCGTACGGCCGCGCCAGTACCCTTACCGCGCAGCACATCCTGCATCATGCTTGTAATCAGGAAGGCCGCACGCGGATCGAGAATCTGTTTTGAAGTCGGCGTATAGTCCGAAATCACATCGCCGGAAGATGCCCGTACGCTGGCCAGCATCCACGGGTCAATGTGCAGTCCTTTGTTCGCAAATGTCGTGTAAGCTCCTGCCATGTCAAGCGGTGTTGCATCGTAGGTGCCAATGGCCATCGACGGCGTTCCTCGCGCGCTCTTCACGCCTGCCGCACGTGCCAATGCGGCCACACGGTCAAACCCCACCATCGATGCCAGGCTGATCGTCGCATTGTTGTCCGACCGCATCAGCGCGAAGCGTGCCGTGATTTCGCCGTAGTACTCGCCCTCGAAGTTGCGCGGCGTATAACTTTGTCCACCCACGTTGTACGTTGACTGCGTATCGCTCAGCATCGTGACCGGCGAAAACAATCTGTCCTGGCCTGGAAGCATCGTGCCTTCGATTGCCGTGGCAAAAGCATCTGCATACACAAACGGCTTAAAGATCGAGCCGGTTGGCCGCTTCGCCGTCGCATGATTCAGCTGCGATGTTCCATAACTCCTGCCGCCAACCATCGCCAGTACTTGTCCGGTATGCGGATTCAGCGCCACCAGCGCCACCTGCGGATACGGATACGCTATGCCTGCCTTCTTGTCCCTCGAGTGCTTCTTGTCTACCTGCTCATCCACTTGGTGAACTGTGCTCTCAACAGCCGTGGTAGCTGCACGCTGCAAGTCCGGATCGAGCGTCGTATAAATCCGCAGCCCATTCAGATTCGCGCCACGGTCGCCTAGCTTGTCCAACAGTTGCTCATGCACCAGGTCCACAAAGTACGGCGCTTCGCTCGCATCCACGCTGCCGGTGGCCAGCTTGAGCGGTTCTGCCTTCGCGCGCTCCGCCTCATCCTTCGTAATCGAGCCGGTTTCCACCATGGAATCCAGCACCAGGTTGCGTCGCTCAATCGTCCGATCCGCATGACGCCAGGGGTTGAAGTAGTTCGGCCGCTGAACTATGCCCGCCAGCATCGCGCTCTGCGCCAGATCCAGTTGCTGCAGGTCCTTGCCGAAATACGATTGCGCCGCCTCGCCAAAGCCGTCAATTGAAAAACTGCCTCGCTGGCCCAGGTTAATCTGGTTCGCATACGCTTCAAAAATCTGCTGCTTCGTAAAGTGGTGCTCCAGGTGAAAGGCCACCATGATCTGCGTGATCTTATACCGGATCGTCCCCGTGTCGGCTACAAACAGCAGCTTTGCCAACTGCATCGTGATTGTGGAAGCCCCACCGCGATGCTTTCGATCGCCGACGAGATCGTGCCACGCCCATCCCGCCATACTGATGTAGTTCACGCCACTGTGCTCAAAGAACCGCCGGTCCTCAATCGCAAGTACGGCATGCACCAGGTTCTGCGGAATTTCATCGTATGTAATCAGTCTGCGCTTCGTGCGGTTGGCGTCCTCGCTCAACCCCGTGATCAGTAGTGGTTCCAGCTCGTAACTACTAAGCTGCTCTCCATGGTCATCCGTCATGGATTCCACCACGCCACCGCTCACATGAATCGTTGCATTGTCCGGCGCGTGATAGGACTGCGGTCCCGGATACACCGTGATCGATTGGCCCGACTCGCGATACATTCCCAGCGGTGAATCCTTTTGCACACCTTGCTCCGCGTAGCCCGCCTGCCGCAGTTCATCGGCAATCAGCCTTACGCTCAGCTTCTGTCCTATGCGAACCTCGCGCGGAGCCGCAAAAATCTTCGCCGTATCGGTAAATAGCGGTTGCTTAAGGCGTGTATCCACAATGCTGCCGTATTTGAAATAAACAATGCCGCCCACGGTCAGCACCACAATCGCGACTACTGCAACGCAGATCAATAGGATGCGCAAGAGCAGCGATGTCAGCGAGCCCTTGCCCGCTATCGATTTAATTTTCACCTTCAACGCCATCGCTACTCCTTGAAACTGTTCCTGGCTTCTTCGCCGTTCTAATCTAATCCACTCGAATACCACTGAAAGCTGATAGCTGACAGCTAATCAGCTTTCAGCAATAGCTGTTCTTCCTGAATCCGCGCCTTCACCTCGTGCACAACCGCATCCAGCGCCACATCCGTGCTCTGTGCCTTCGCGCGCGACACCAGTTCCACCAACCCGCTCGCCGCCTTCTTGCCCACGTTAATGCGGTACGGAATCCCGACGAGGTCGGCATCTTTGAATTTGACGCCCGCCCGCTCGTCCCGGTCATCCAGCACCACGTCGATTCCGGCATCTTCAAGAGCAACAGCCAGCTTCTCGCCTGTCTCTTTCAACGCCGCATCGCCAATGTTGGTTACCGTCACCACCACCTGGAACGGCGCAATCGTGCTCGGCAGCCAGAACCCATTTGCATCGTTGGACTGCTCAATCGCGGCCGTCAGAATGCGCTCAATGCCAATGCCATAGCAGCCCATGATCGGCGTCACTTCCTTGCCGTTCTCATCCAGCACCCGCGCACCCATCGATGCCGTATATCTGTCGCCCAGCTTGAAGATGTGTCCAACCTCCACGGCCTTGCCCACAACCAGCTTGCCGTCACAATCATCTACGGGGCAAGCCTCACCTTCGTTCACGCTGCGAATATCCGCGCTCAGTGTCCACGTAAAATCTCGCCCCGGCGTCACATTTCGCAGGTGATAATCCAGCTTGTTTGCACCGCACACCAGGTTCTTCCGGCCCTCAAGTGACTTATCCACGATCACTGTCAGTCCATCTCCCAGCGGCTTCGCATCATGCTGTAACCCCACCGGCCCCAGGTACCCCGCCGGTCCATGCAGATATTTTTCCAGCTCGTCGGCCTGCATCGTGCGCAGCTCTGCCGCGCCAATCGCACCTAGCAGCTTCGTTTCGTTCACCTGATGGTCGCCCCGCAGAAACGTCGCCACGCCATGCCATGTGTCCGGCTTGCTCCCGCTTTTCGAGTCTGGCCCACCATGCTTCAGCGCCATATACGCCACGCACTTGATGTCGCTAGCAGGTGAAATCTTGAAAAACGCCGCCACATCCGCAATCGACGCGCAACCCGGCGTATGCACCAGCTCCGGCATACCGTCTCCCGTCGGCTCCATCTCGGTCACCGGCTCAAGCTTCGAAGTCGCCTTCTCCAGGTTCGCCGCATACCTGCACACCGGGCAGCTCACAATCAAATCCTCGCCCGCATCCGTGTACACCATGAACTCCTGCGACTGCGAGCCGCCCATCGCGCCCGAATCCGCGTCCACGACCACAAACTTGAGTCCGCTCCGCGTAAAGATATTGCGATATGCCTGATCGTGCAGCTTATAGCTCGTGTCCAGCCCTGCCGCATTCAGGTCAAACGAATACGAATCCTTCATCGTGAACTGCCGCACACGCAGCAATCCGCTCTTTGGCCGCGGCTCATCGCGATACTTCGTCTGTATCTGGTACCAGATCTGCGGCAGTTGTTTATAGCTCCGCAGCTCATTTCGTGCAATCCCCGTCATGATCTCTTCGTGCGTCATGCCCAGGCACAGCTCCGCGCCCTTGCGGTCCTGCAGCCGGAACATGTTGTCGCCCATGCCCGTCCAGCGTCCGCTCTCCACCCACGGGTCCTTCGGCAGAATCCCCGGCAGCAGAAACTCCTGACCAATCTTGTCCATCTCGTCGCGAACAATGGCGATGATCTTGTTCAGCGACCGCTGCCCGAGAAAGAGATAGTTGTAAATCCCCGCGCCAAGCTGCCTAATATAGCCCGCACGCAGAAGAAATTTGTGGCTGGCCACTTCGGCATCCGCCGGGGCCTCGCGAAGAGTAGGAATAAAAAGCTTCGACCAACGATGCATAGAAAAACGCGCAAACTTTCCCGCCAGTTCAATGGCGCGTAGAAACAACTGAGTCAGGGATTATTTTACTGGGCACTACTGGGCTAGGACGCAAGGGCGGGGAGGTCGCACTTTGGAGGAGCGGCGCGCCATCAGCTCGGCTTGGGTAAGCTCGATTCGCATACTGCAAGCGTAGGCCGGTTGCGGCTGTGTGTCAATCTTGCCAACCACCTGTGGCATACTCAATTTCATGATTCAGCAACACATTTCTTGGCCACTGATTTTCTGGGGGGTTGTGAACTTCCTGAAGATATTTGGGATTATCCCAGGAACGGTTGCAGCTTATTTTATCCAGAAGATATATCAAGCCCGTCGGCAACGAAAGGCACTTGAGGGCTGGCCAACTACTGAAGCGACGATTTTTAGCGCGACAGTTAGCCGTGAAGGTAGACGAAATGTTGTTGCAGAGATTACCTATAGCTATTTCGTTGACGAGTATCGTTCAGGGACCTACCTACGTTATTTCCCGTCAGAAGACAGTGCCAACGAGTTCATTCGCGAAGTTAAAGGTAAGCAAGTTCTAGTTCACTATGAAACTGCGAATCCGGATCACTCAGTAATTCTCGATGTGGACTTAGACATGATGGCGTCTCTAGTCCCCCAACGGGGCTTTTGACGAGCTAAGTCAAATCAACTCCATCCCCCACAAATCATGCAGATGCACCACGCCTTCCACACGCCCAGCATCATCCACCACAACCAGCGAAGTAATCTTCCGCTCTTCCATAATCGCCAGCGCGCGCGCCGCCAGCTCCTCCGCCGCAATCGTCGCCGGTTGCTCATGCATCGCCTCGCCCGCCGTCCTGCTCAGCGCCGCGCCGCCCTCGCGCTCCAGCAGCCGTCGCAGATCGCCATCACTGATCACGCCCCGCAGCTTCCCATTCTCCTGCACGGTCGCAATCCCCAGCTTCTTCGATGACATCTCGTAAATCACATCCGTCATCGGCGTCCCCGGCGTCACCACCGGCACCGCATCGCCCGCATGCATCAACTCGCGAACCTTTGCCAGCTTCTTGCCCAGCTTGCCGCCGGGATGCAGATCGGCAAAATCCTCCGGCTTGAATCCCTTCCGCAAGCTCACCGCAATCGCCAGCGCGTCTCCCAGCGCCAACATTGCCGTCGTGCTGGCCGTCGGTGCCAGGTTCATCCCACATGCCTCGCGCTCCACACCACAGTCCAGCGCCACATCGCTCGCCTCGGCCAGCGTCGAGCCCAGATCGCAGCAAAAGCTCACCAGCGCATCGCCTTTCCGCTTCAGCACCGGCAGCAGCCGCAGAATCTCCTCTGTCTCGCCGCTCGCGGAGAGCGCAATCACCACATCCCCCGCCATCAGAACGCCCAGGTCTCCATGCACCGCCTCTGCCGGATGTAGAAACAGCGCCGGCGATCCCGTCGAGCTGAGCGTCGCCGCGATCTTCTGCGCAATAATCCCGCTCTTGCCCATGCCGGTCACCACAACACGCCCATTCGCCGTCCCGCAGCGCAAAACCAGCTCCACTGCCCGTGAAAACGGCTCAGCCATGAGCCCATCCAGGCGCTCCGCAAGCGCCGTCAGCGCCGCCGCCTCCGTCCGCACCAGATCAGCAGGTGTCATTCGCTCGTCCGCACGATCCTTGTCATTCTTTTGTCGCATCGGTTATCCATTCTACCGTTCCCAATCTCCCGCACCTTACAATGGAATAGAGGGATCAACCCCGCGAGGTTCAATCGAGTGAAACGCAACACAATCGTCCTCGGCATCACGCTCTTCGTCTTCGCCGGCTTTGCCTGGGCAGGCTGGGCCAACTTCGAGTACCGCCGTCAGGCCGCGGATAAAGTTATGGCCGCCACCATGCCGCCCGAACTCGTCATCGGCGGCGACGACGGCCCGCCCTCGCCGCTGCTCAACAAGCCCGCGCCCAAATTCACCCTCCAGGACCTCAACGGCAAAAAAGTCTCGCTCGCTGACTACAAGGGTAAAGCCGTGCTCATCAACTTCTGGGCCACCTGGTGCGGTCCCTGCAAGCTTGAAACCCCCTGGCTCGTCGAATTGCGCGACCAATACGCGTCCAAAGGCTTCGAAATCCTCGGCATCTCCTCTGAAGCCGATAACCTCACCGACGACGACAAGGATGCCTGGGCCAAGGACAAAGCCGCCATCAGCAAGTTCGCCCAGCAGATGCACATGCAATATCCCGTGCTCATCAATGGTGACAGCATCAGCAAGGACTACGGCGGCCTCGACGCGATGCCCTCATCCTTCTACGTCGATCGCAACGGCATCATCGTCGCCACGCAGACCGGCATCGTCTCCAAGGACGAAATCGAAGGCAAGATTAAGAAGGCTCTCGCAGACACTACAGCTCAGGCAGGGAAGTAATGTTGCTCACACGGCGCGCATGGCTTGGGGTACTTTGCACCGCAGCCGTCTTCGGCACAGCGGCACAATCCCCCAGCCAGTCTGTTCAGCTCGACAAACCTGAACGCCTTCCACTCAAGCAGGAACCCGTTCAGTACCTCTATCCTGAGCAGATTACCGCTCACGCAGGCAAGTCCACAGCGGTTGTGCTTCACTTCCGTGTCGCACCCGGCCTGCACGTTAACTCGCACTCACCCAAAGACGAATCTCTCATCCCAACCGCGCTTAGCATTCCCGCGGAATCCGGCGTCAAACTGGACGCCGCGACTTACCCGCAGGGAACCGACTTCACGCTTCCCGCAGAGCCTCAAAGCAAACTCAGCGTCTACACAGGCGACTTCGCCATCCAGGCCCGCATCACCGCAGCTCCGGGTGATCACCTCGTCGAAGCAAAGCTTCGCTATCAGGCCTGCGACCAGCAGCAATGCATGCCGCCCAAAACGGCAACCGTCGCTATCGATGTGATCGGTAAGTAGTAGACGGCGCGCACTGCCTACGCTTCGCTACTGCTTCTCCCACATCGACTTCATTTCATACACATCCAACTGCTTTAATTTGCCTGCACTCAGCCCCAATGCATGGCTTCCCGTGTTCGCTGAAAGATCCGCCAGAATATAGCGCTCGCCGCCATCGACAAACACCTCTGCCACTCCTCGGTCGATCAATACTTCCACCGCCGCCTGTCCCCCACGCGTATCTTTCGCCGCAATGGTCGTCAGTAGCTGATCGCCATACGTAATCTTCAGTGGCTCGTCTTCTTTCAGTTGCGCGTTGAACTTCACATGAAGTGGCTTGCGTGCAAATGCCGCCAACTGCCGGTTTGCCGCATCCGCGCTCACATCTTTCCATTGGTGCTGCGCCCCATGCAGCAGCGCAATCTCCTTCACAGGCGAAGCAAGCAGCCTCACTCCTGCGCTTGTCGTCGCCAGCCGGAATTCAGTCGGAAAAAGCATCATCTGCGTAAACGGCATATCTTGGGCATCTATCCGTCCCCAGCCCATCTGCACGCGCCTGCCGTCCGGCATATTGACAAATGACTCCGCCGCATACAGCACGTCATCTCCATGCTGGTTCTTTCCCTCGGCATATCGCAGCATCGGTGTTTCAGGCGTAAATTTCTCACCGTCAAAACTGCCAATCATATAATTCGCTGAAGCCCCATGCAGAACCCATTTCCTGTGCTCTGAATTTCCATCAACAGGAAGCTCAAACAGATCGGGACATTCATGAAATCCAGCCACATGACTGGTCCGTGTCCATTTTTTCAGGTCCATGGAGCGGAAGAACGACATCCCGTCCTTCTCGAACAGCACCATCACCCAGTGCTTACCGGGCTCATACCAAAAGACCTTGGGATCACGCGTATCCTTCGAGCCAACCTCGGCACCCGTGTCCAGCACCGGGTTCCCCACATAACGTTGGAAGCTTGCGCCACCGTCCGTACTGTAAGCAATACACTGCACCTGCTTATGTGTTGTGCGGTCAAAGGCCGTATAAAAAATCACCAGTGCATCCTTACCAAAGCCCGCAACATTCTCGTGATCAACCAAGCTTGTTCCGGACCACACCGCACCGAGTTTGTCCGGCAGCAGCGCGGTTGGCATCTCGTGCCAGTGCACCAGGTCGCTGCTCACCGCATAGTCCCACTGCATAAATCCAAAGTCAGTCTTCGTTCCATACGGAAACGACTGCCAGAATAACCGGTACTTCCCGTTGTAATAAATCGGCCCATTAGCGTCGTTGTTCCACCCGCTCTTCACGGTGAAATGGAACGCCGGCCGGCCACTCTCTTTGTATAGCTGTGCCGCATCATGCACTTCGTCTGCCTGGTAAATCCGCTTCAACACGGCTTGCGTCACCGGCCCGGAAAGAGTAACCGTCTGGCCTTTAAGCTCGCTCACATCGATAGAAACCCAGTAGTCGATTTTCTCGTCGGCCAATTGCAGCGGAAACTCGCGTTCCACTCTTCCATCCAGCGCAATTTGAAAAGGCCGCGCTTCCGCACCGCGGTTGATGGGTACATTCAGCAGTCTGTGCGTAATGTGCAGCGTCTCGCTGCTCTGTCCCTGGGCTATGAGCGTCCGGTTCCACAATCCGGCTGCCAAAAGCCCTGTAAAGAGCGCACATCGCAAAAGGTTCTTCACCTTGCGGATCATTCCAGGCATATCTTTGACTCCCAAAAACATCGTGTCCAATGTACACGCTGCATTCAGGCGCATGCCCTTGTCAATTGGAGAGCGCGGAGCCTGGCCCATCAAGGGTTATGCTAATTTTGCGGCCAGCCGCGCAACCACCCGCTGCTGCCCCAGCGCAATCATCACAGCAAACAAGCTCGGAGCCACACCCTGCCCGGTCAGCACCACGCGCGCTCCATTGATTAGCACGCCAGCCTTCAGGCCCTTTTCCTCGGCAAAACCGCGCAGCACAGCCTCGGTTGAAGCCTCAGTAAACTCCGTCACCGCAGCATACCTCGCGCTCAATTCCTTCAGCAGCACCGGCACATCGCTCGTCAAAAACTTCGCCGCAGCCGCTGGATCAATCTCAAACTCATCCGAAAAATACGCCCGAAACGCAATCGCAAAATCTTTAAGGTTCCGCGCCCGCGGTTTCAGTAGCTCAATCGCCTGATGAATCTCCGTTTCACTCCGCGTCGGCGTAAACTCCGCCTGCTTCCATTCCTCTTCAATCAGCGGCATCAGCAGCTCCGCCGGATACGCGCGAATGTACTCCGTGTTGAACCACGCCAGCTTGTCGTTATCAAAGACTGCATTCGACTTCGAAATGCCGCCCAGCGAAAACAGCTTTACCAATTCGTCCGACGAAAAGATCTCGCGATCCTTGCCGTCCGCGTCCTTGACATTCCCAGGAGTCCATCCAAGAAGAGAAAGAAAATTCCGGAACGCCTCAGGCACAATTCCCAACTGCTTGTAGCTGATCACGCTCGTCGCGCCATGCCGCTTTGAAAGCCTTGTTTTGTCCGGCCCCAGAATCAGCGGCACATGCGCAAACACCGGCAGCTTCGCGCCCAGCGCGCGATACTGCAGCACCTGCTTCGGCGTATTTGAAATATGATCCGCCCCGCGAATAATATGCGTCAGCCGCATATCAATGTCATCCGCCACCACGCTCAGGTGGTATGTCGGGATTCCATCCGATCGCAGCAGCACGAAGTCTTCAATCTCGGCATTGGCAAACTCCACTTTGCCAAAGACCGCATCATCGAAACTTGTAGACCCACCCTCCGGCACCGCAAACCGAATCGCCGCCGACTCACCCGCCGCCACACGCCGCTCCGCCTCTTCCTTGGCAATCTTGCGGCACCGCCGGTCATACATCGGCGGCCTGCCCGCAGCCGTCGCTTGCGCGCGTCGCTGCTCCAGCTCTTCTTTCGTGCAGAAACACGCATACGCATGACCTGCGTCAATGATCTTCTGCGCCGTGGCTTTGTACAAATCCAGCCGCTTCGACTGATAGAACGGACCCTCGTCCCAGTTCAGCCCCAGCCAGCGCATCCCCACCAGGATGCCCTCGACCATCTCTTCACTAGATCGTTCAAAATCCGTATCTTCTATGCGGAGAATCAGCGTCCCGCCCGTATGCCGGGCAAAGAGCCAGTTAAACAATGCGGTGCGCGCCCCGCCGACATGCAGATAGCCGGTAGGAGAAGGCGCAAATCGTACGCGAACAGGTTTTTCCAGTGAGGGAGTCGAATCAGGCATCGGTCAGAGTTTCCTCTTCGATGCTACCAGCTTAGGCTTTACAGCTGCGGTGGCACATATCCGCCTCGTATTGGAGGTCGCTGCGAAGGCCATTCCGCAAACGCGAGTATAAAAAGCGAAATGATTGTGCCGAACGGAATAATGCACAGCGCACAAAGCCAGGGGTAAAGCCGGCCTTCTTATAGATGAACCAGAACGGCACAACATACAAAACCATGAGGAACGAGAACACAATGAGGAGCAAAATCAAATGCCAAGGCTGAAAGAAATCGCCCATAAATGCCTCCTTGAAAATGGCCTCGCGCAGCCAGGCTAAGCTTTAAGTCAAATCCTCCGTGTCATACACCGGCTCTATCGTCCGCTTTTTCTGCACACCATGCACGCTCGCCAGCAGATCGTCTACAACGTCCTCAAGCTGCTTCTGGCTCTCAATGACAGCGCTCATGCTCCGCAGGCCATCCCCCTCGGAGACCCGCTCCACCAGCGCCACGGCATGACATTGCGCCACATGATCCAGGCCCATCCCCTCGGGCGTTTTCGCCTTGATGCTCACCTGGTTCATCTCTACGTCCAGCAACTCCGCTACTCGCGCCCGCATATCTCCGGCAATCGGAGAAATCTTCGGCGCGGCCAGCACCAGCGTAATGTCCACATTCACAATCCGGTAGCCCGCGTGCGATAGCTCCTCCAGAGCCAGCTGTAGAAAGATCGCCGAGTCCGCGTCCTTCCACCGCGCGTCGCCCGGCGGGAAAAAGCTCCCGATATCACCAGCGGCCACCGCGCCCAGCAGCGCATCCGTCACCGCGTGCAGCAGCACATCGCCGTCAGAATGCCCGGCCAGTCCCTCCGAATGCTCCAGCGTCAAGCCGCCAATACGCAGAGGAACACCCGATTTGAATGCATGCGAGTCCCAGCCAAATCCGATCCGTGTGTCCATCGTTAGCGCATTCTCCTGAAAGAGCTAGTCCAAAAAGTGGAAGCGCGGGGCGCCTAAGAAGTTACACCGCAATGCGGCGTTGACGTAAATAAAACTCCGCCAGCTCCAGATCCCCCGGCTGCGTAATCTTCAGGTTAACCGGCGATCCGGGAACCACTGCAACCGCGTGCCCCGCGCGTTCCACCACGCTCGCCTCGTCCGTGCCCACAAAGCCGTCTTCTGTTGCCTCGGCAAAAGCCGCCCGCAGCAGCCCAAAGCGAAATCCCTGCGGCGTCTGCGCCAGAACCACAAACTCCCGCGGAATCGTCGCGGTCACCAGCGCTCCATGCGCCGTCCGCTCCACTTGCTTGATCGTGTCCACAGCCGGCAAACCCACAATCGCCGCTCCGTGTTTCATTACTGCATCAATTGTGCGCTCAATCGTTGCCGCGTCAATCAGCGGACGCACCGCATCATGTACCAGCACAACGTCCTCGTCTGCAGCGGGAATGGCGGCAAGCGCATTCGCCACGCTCTCCTGCCGGTTGTCGCCGCCCTCAACCACATGCACGCGGCCTTCAAAGCCATACCCGGCCCCATGCTCAGCAATTTGCGCCTCTACGCGCTCAATCTCCGTCTTGCGCACAGCCACATAGATCGCCGTCACCTGCTTCACAGCCGCAAAGGCGCGCAGCGAATGAATCAGAATCGGCAATCCATCCAGCGAAAGAAATTGTTTCGGCTGCGGCCCGGCCATCCGGGTTCCCAGTCCCGCAGCAGGAAGAATCACAAATACCTGCATAACTCGCCGAGTATAGCAGGACTCGCGGTTCACACAGCACGCCTCCGGCAAAGGCTGTAGCTTCATTCATTCGCCAGTGTCAACCGCATCTCATTCGTCATCGAAAAACCCAGCGTTTCATACAGCGGCCTTCCTTCATCAGAAGCATGAAGTGTCACCACACGAATCCCGCGCCGCTTCGCCTCAGCAAGACAAATCTGCACCAGCTCCCGCGCCAGTCCGCGCTCCCTGTGCGCAGGTTCAACAAACACATTCAGCAGATATCCGCGCACAGTCCCCTCCGGATCCAGCGGATGTGGCGGCCAATCCAGCAGAAACATTCCCGCCGAGGCTACAGGCCGTTTCCCATCACTCGTAATCCAGCCCAGGTATCTGCTCTCCAGAATCATGCGCTCCGTCCACGGAATCGAAGCGCTCTCCACTGTCGCCAGATCCGCCTCATCCGCCGCACCCATAGCGGCAAACATCGCCCTGCGATGTCCCGCAATCAATCGCGCATCTTCTGCATTCGCCATCCGAATTTCCATCCTCGCAGTATACGAAGACGCTGGCTTCCACGCCGTATCATCGTCTCGTGTCCTCCGCGCAACATCCCGTCCTCCCGCTCGACACCACCCACCTTACCCCCGGCCTGCGCCTCGCCGTCGGCGTCTCCGGCGGAGCAGACTCCGTAGCCCTCCTCCGCGTTCTCTATCAGCAGAGCAGGGAACTGGGCCTCGTCCTCCACATCGCGCATCTTCACCACGGCTTACGCGGAGCCGAGGCCGACGCCGACCTCGAATTCGTCCGCTCCCTCGCCGAACAACTCGCGCTTCCATTCCACCCTCACCATGTCGATACTGCTGCAGAAGCCGCAGCGCGTCCCGGAAAGCCGGCCGAATCCATCGAAGAAGCCGCCCGCCGTCTCCGCTACCGGTTCTTTGCAGAACTCTTATCCAAAGAATCACTCAATGCAATTGCAACGGCCCACACTCTCGACGACCAGGCCGAAACCGTTCTCGCCAAATTCCTACGCGGCGCGTGGACGGAAGGTTTATCCGGCATTCATCCCGTCGTCCAAAACGAAGGAAAAATCTTACGTCCCATCCTTGCCGTCACCCGATCCGAAATCGAAGCCTATCTCCGCTCTCTCGATCAGCCCTGGCGCACCGACTCGTCAAACGCCGACACTGCCTACACCCGCAATCGCATCCGACACGAGCTTCTTCCCACCCTCGAATCCTTCAATCCCCAGCTCCGCCGTCACCTCGCCCACATGGCAACGCTTGCCCGCGATGAAGAAGCCTTCTGGGCAGCCGAAACCGCCCGCCTGGCCGCCCAACTGACCCTCCCCGGTCGGCCCGTCCGCGGCGGAGGCCGCGCCAACTCCGGCCCCGGAGCCGATGGCCTCGCCCTCGATATCGCCGCTCTGTCGTCCCAGCCGGTCGCTCTCCAGCGCCGAATTCTCCGCCACGTCGCGGCTCAACTCGGCGTCGCTCCCGATTTTCCGGCCACCGAATCCCTCCGCTTCCTCGCCCTCACCGGCCGGGCTGGCCAGAAAGCCGAACTCGCCTCCGGCCTTCGCGCCGAGCGCTCCCACCGTGAGCTGCGCCTCTCCATCCATCCCCCGGCCACCGCGGACGAAGCCACGGAAGCCCGCCAGCCCATCTCTGTCCCCGTCCCCGGTGTCGCCGAAGCCCCCGCCTACGCCCTGCGCCTCGAAATTCGCCTTTCCGGCTCGAAACCGACCAACTCCGTGCCCCCGGCCACCCTCCGCCCCTGGAAACCCGGCGATCGCGTCACCCTTCGTCACTCCGCCGGTCCAAAAAAGGTGAAAGAAGTGCTGGAACGCCTGAAAGTCTCAGGCCCCCAGCGCGCCTTCTGGCCCGTCCTCGACTGGCAGGGAACAATCCTCTGGATGCAGGGGGTCCAGCTCGAATCCCACCCCGGCATTGAGGTCCTCGCCATCCGTCTGGTTCCGGAATAGTATCCTCCCGAATAACACCTTTGATCCCTTTTCCCTTCCTTCTCCTGGGAGTACAATCAGGAATACTGCTTATCCAGGCAGCGTCTGCCTTGTCTTCTCACAGGAATACGAATTTCTTGTGACACAACAAGGCATTGCGGCGTCATATGGAATATGCAGGCGGCTGGTGTGATTTTTTCTCCCCCTGTCGGGAAACGAGGGTCCTGGTGAATTCGACTGTCAAGACAATCATGTTCTGGATTTTCATCCTTATCTGTCTCGTGCTGCTATACGGCGTTGTCTCCCGTAGCACCGGCCTCGGCAGCAAGGACAATGAGATCACCTATTCCGACCTCTACAGTAAGGTTCAGCAGAACCAGGTCGATGACGCTGCCATCCAGGGCGCTGATCTCCGCGGCCATCTCAAGGGTTCCAAGGACCAGTTCCACACCTACGTCGGCACCAATTACGAAGACCTCAAGCGTGCCATGGTCGCCGCCAACGTCAAGCTCACCATTAAGCCGGAGTCCAGCAGCGTCCCGCTCCAGCTGCTCCTTAACATCGGTCCCTTCGTCCTCATTGGTGCCTTCTACTTCTTTATGATGCGCCAGATGCAGTCCGGCGGAAACAAGGCTCTCAGCTTCGGCAAGAGCCGCGCCCGTCTGCTCTCCATGCAGCAGAAGAAGGTCACTTTCAAGGATGTTGCCGGTGTCGATGAGGCCAAGGAAGAGCTCAAGGAAATCATCGAATACCTCCGCGAGCCTCAGAGATTCCAGAAGCTTGGCGGCCGCATTCCCAAGGGCGTTCTTCTCGTCGGACCTCCCGGAACCGGCAAGACCCTTCTCGCCCGCGCCGTAGCCGGTGAGGCCAACGTTCCGTTCTTCTCCATCTCCGGTTCTGACTTCGTCGAAATGTTCGTCGGCGTCGGTGCAAGCCGCGTCCGCGATCTCTTCGAGCAAGGTAAGAAGAACGCTCCTTGCATCATTTTCATCGATGAAATCGACGCGGTCGGCCGTCATCGCGGCGCTGGCCTTGGCGGTGGACACGACGAGCGTGAGCAGACCCTCAACCAGCTCCTCGTCGAAATGGACGGCTTCGAATCCAACGACGGTGTCATCCTCGTCGCCGCCACCAACCGCCCTGACGTGCTAGACCCTGCGCTTCTTCGCCCCGGCCGCTTTGACCGCCGCGTCGTGGTGGGCCTGCCGGACATTCGTGGCCGCGAAGAAGTCCTTCGGGTGCATGTCAAGAAGGTGCCCGTTGCTGAGGATGTGAACCTCAACGTTCTTGCCCGCGGCACACCAGGATTCAGCGGAGCCGATCTCGCCAACATGGTGAATGAAGCAGCGCTCAATGCAGCCCGCCTCAACCGCAAACAGGTCACCATGTACGACTTCGAGCTCGCCAAGGACAAGGTCCTCATGGGTGCCGAGCGCAAGTCGATGCTGCTCACGGACGAAGAGAAGAAGGTCACCGCCTATCACGAGGCAGGCCACGCTCTCGTTGCCTTCCTGCGCGCTGACTCCGACCCCATCCACAAGGTCACCATCATCCCGCGTGGCATGGCTCTCGGCGTCACTGTCTATCTGCCGGATGACCGCCACAACTACACCCGCGAGTACCTCGAAACCCGCTTGGCCATGCTCTATGGTGGCCGCGTCGCCGAGGAAATCTTCCTCAAGCAGATGTCCACCGGTGCTGGTAATGATATCGAGAAGGCCACCGAGATGGCGCGCGCCATGGTCTGCGAGTACGGCATGAGCCGCCTTGGCCCGCTCACCTTCGGCAAAAAGGAAGAGCAGATCTTCCTCGGCCGTGAGATCGCTCAGCACCGCGACTTCTCTGAGGAAACCGCTCGCCAGATCGACCTCGAAGTCCGCCGCCTCATCGACGAAGCCTACCAGTCGGCCCACGCACTTGTTGAACAGAATGCGGACGCCATGCATCGCCTGGCCAGCGCTCTGCTCGAGCGCGAAACCATCGACGCCGAAGAAGTTAGGATGCTTATCGAAGGTAAGGAACTGCCTCCGGCACGCTCCTCACTTGCCGCGCCTTCGGATGGCGGCTCCGGTACACCGCAGCAGGTCTTCAAACCGGAAGGCCGCTCCGGTGGTTCCAGCTTCCCCGAAGGTTCACCCTCTCCGGCATAAGCCCCAACCAAGTCCAACACCACAAAGGCCGCTCTCTCCGAGCGGCCTTTTCATTGCTTTGTCCATCAATCCGCCTGCAATTGCCTGCCTATCTGAACTTCTCCCTGCAAAATGTTTTTTCAATGCTAAAATATCGTAATTTTTGATTCATCGTTCTAGCCGGCGCCAAGACCAGGCTACAAAAAACCGGCTCGTATTTATTTTGTGAGGTCATCCATGAAGAAGTTCTTTCTACTCGGGGCCATGCTGTGCCTCTGCTTCACCCTCTCCCTCCACGCGCAAAACACAACCTCACTCGGCGGCCGCGTGACAGATAAGACGGGAGCAGTCATCCCGGGAGCCACCGTCACTCTCACTCTCGCCACCACTGGTGCCGTCCGGACCAACACCACCAACGGCAGCGGTGAATTCCAGTTCTCCCAGCTTCCTCCCGGCCGCTACGATCTTCTCGCCGCCGCCGCTGGCTTCACCGGCGCCGAGCGCAAGGGCATGGATCTGCTTGTCAGTCAGCCCGCCACCGTGAATATCTCTCTTACTGTAGCCAGCGTTACATCGCAGGTGACTGTCACCAGTGACATCCAGCCCGTGCTCAACACCACCGATGCGACGATGGGCAATGCCTTTAACAGCGAGCAGGTCTCATCTCTTCCAATCGAAGGCCGCAACGTTCCTGACCTGCTCAGTCTTCAGCCCGGCGTCACTTACATGGGCCGCACGGACGACCAGAACGGTACCAACGCCGTCGGCAACAATTCCGGCGATTCGCGCAGCGGCGCAGTCAATGGCGGCCGCAGTGACCAGTCAAACATCACTCTGGATGGCGTCGATGTAAACGATGTCAACAACGGTTACGCCTTCACCAGTGTCCTCCGCGTTACGCAGGATTCGGTCGCTGAATTCCGCGTCACCACCAGCAATCCCAACGCCTCAGAGGGCCGTTCCTCCGGTGCGCAGGTTGCCCTCGTCACCCGCGGCGGTGGCAATCAGCTCCACGGCGCTGTCTACGAATACAACCGCACCAATCTCTTTGAAGCCAACGACTTCTTTATCAAGCAGCAGCAGGTTATCGCCGGCGAGCCCAATACACCCCCCAAGCTTATTCGAAATGTCTTTGGAGGGGCCATTTCCGGACCCATCCTGCACGACAAGGTCTTCTTCTTTGCCAACTACGAAGGCCGCCGCGACGATGAAGGCTCCAGCAACTCAGGAGTTGTGCCCACCTCTGCCTTCCGCGCCGGCAACCTGCAGTACTACTACGTCAACCAGGGCGGCGGCGATTCCACCTACCTGTTAACCCCGCAGGATATCAAGGGTATGGACCCGCAGGGCATCGGCGAAAACCAGGCCATCCTGCAGATCTTCAACGCCTATCCCACCGGCAATGACATCACGCAGGGCGATGGCCTGAACACAATCGGCTACCGCTTCCCCTACACCCTCCAACGCTCCTATAACACCTACATAGGACGCCTCGACTGGAACATCAACAGCAAACACTCCATCTTCTGGCGCGGCAACCTGCAGAACGACAACGAGCCCACCGCGCCCGTATTCCCCGGCCAGCCCGCGTCCAGCAGCACGCTGACCAATAACAAGGGCTTCGCTGCCGGTTACACCTACATCATCACCAATAACCTCATCAACAACTTCCGTTATGGCTTCACCCGCCAGGGTGTCGCCGATGCCGGCGTTGCCAATGAGCCTTTCGTCAATCTTGCAGCAGTCTCCATGCCCGTGGCCACCACGCGCACCATCACGTACATCATCCCGGTGCAAAACATCGTGGACGATGTCTCCTGGATCAAGCGCACTCACAATTTCCAGTTCGGCGTCAATCTCCGCCTCATCGACGACCGCCGCGTCAGCAACGCCAACTCTTTCCCCGACGGCCAGATGAACCAGGGCTGGCTCTCGAACGGTTCCACCGTCGCCAACAGCGGCGGTCCCTTCGATCCACCTGTTTACGGCTACCCCACCGTCGATTTTTCCAACTATGGCAATGAGTACAACAGCGCCCTGCTCGGCATTACCGGCATCGTTACGGAAGGCGATGCCATCTACAACTACGACAAGCAGGGAACTCCGCTCGCTCTAGGCGCGCCCGTCAAGCGTGACTACGGCTGGAAGGAAAGCGAGTTCTACTTCCAGGACTCGTGGAAGGCTCGTCCGGATCTCACCCTCACCTACGGCCTTCGCTACTCCTACCTGCAAGCTCCCGCTGAAAAATCCGGAACCCAGGTAGGACCCTGCATGTTCTCCGGTTCCGTATGCAAGCCTTATGCCCTCACCAACTATTACAACGGCAGCTCCCAGCAGGCAGCTCAGGGCGGAGCCGCAAACAACGTCGGCGAATTATCCTTCGACTTGAACGGTCGCTACAACGGCCGGTCCGACTTCTGGACGCCGCAGAAGTTTAACCTCGGCCCGCGCGTTGCATTCGCTTACTCGCCCAACCCCACCGGCGGCCTGTGGAACAAGCTTTTCGGTCAGAGCAAGACCAGCATTCGCGGCGGCTACTCGCTTGTCTATGATCACTTCGGCGCAGCCACCGTCAACACCTTCGATTACAACGGCTCTTACGGCCTCTCAACGGATCTTTCCAACCCGCCCGGCTCGGTCTACATCGGCACCGCGCCGCGCTTCACCGGCCTCAACACCATCCCCGCCGGCCTGCTTCCCGCAGCGCCCCCAGGTGGCTTCCCGGCTACCCCATCGCCCGATCAGTTCGCCATCAGTTGGGGCCTCGACTCCGATATCAAAACCCCTTACTCGCATTCCATTGATTTCTCGATTGCTCGCGAACTCCATAACGGCTCTTCGTTTGAGGTCTCCTATGTCGCCCGCCTTGCCCACCGTCTCCTCTCGCAGGAAGACGTGGCCATGCCCATCAACCTAAGCGGCAGCGGCACTACATACTTCGCCGCCGCACGCCAGCTTGCCCAGTACTCGCGCGCTGGAGTGCCCGTCAGTTCCATCAAGCCAATGCCGTATTTCGAGAACCTCTTCGCCGCGCTCGATGGCGTCGATCTCGGATATGGCGCAGGGCCATCCTCCGCCACGCAAAACGTCTATCAGCTCTTCCAGCAGAACATATACAACGAGACCTACGCGCTCTATGAGCTTGACGTGCCCGATTCGCTCAGCGGCGCCGGCGTCAATCCAAACCAGACCTATCCGTCGTACCGCTTCTATCACGATCAATATTCGGCCCTGTATGCCTGGCGCTCCATCGGCAACTCCAACTTCAACGCCCTTGAGGCCGTCTATCGCCAGCACTTCGGCGGCGGCCTGGAAGCCGACCTCAACTACACCTACTCAAAGTCGATGGACATCACCTCGCAGTCCGAACGGCTCAATACCTCAGGCGGCACCAACTACGCCCAGATCATCAATAGCTGGAACCCCAATCAGCTCTATGGAATCTCGGACTACGACGTAACACACCAGATCAACGGCAACTACATCTGGTCCCTCCCCGTGGGACGCGGCAAGCGCTTCCTCGCCAACGAGAGCCATCTCGCCGACCTTTTCCTCGGCGGCTGGGAAACCACCGGCATCGTCCGCTGGACCAGCGGCTTCCCGCTCACCGTCGATAACGGAGCCTACTACCCCACCAACTGGGACATCGAAGGTTGGGCACAGCAGACCTCCAAAATTCCTTCAAGCGCACTCAAGAAGGGCCATCTCACGCAGCGCTTTGCCAATCCGTCCGCCGTCTTCGGCGCTTTCGATCACGCACTGCCCGGCGAGTCCGGTACGCGCAACCCCCTCCGCGGCGACGGCTACTTCTCGTGGGATGCCGGCCTCGACAAGGAGTTCAAATTCACGGATCGCTACAAGTTACAGATCCGCTGGGAAATGTTCAACATCACCAATAGCGTCCGCTTCGACTCACACTCCATCGACGCCACGCTCGACAATCCAACCAACTTTGGCCAGGCTTCTAATCTGTTAACCAACAAGCGCCTCGCCCAATTCTCCGGCCGCTTTGAATTCTAAGCAGCCTGACAACCACCAACAAAGGCCGCTCACCCCGAGCGGCCTTTTCATCTTCAGACAGGCACGACCCCTTGCGCGCAAACGATCGGGTATCATTCATTCACCAACGGCATAGGAATCGAGCCTGATATGAAGAGCAACCTCACTCTCCGAATCCTTGTTTCGATTTTCGCAGTGACTCTCGCCGTGATTCATGTGTGGAAACCGGAAGTCAAAGTAGATTCCATCACCATCGTTTTGCTGGTGCTTTGCGCTCTTCCCTGGATGCAGCCTCTGATCAAAACCGTAGAGCTCCTCGGAGTCAAGATCGAGTTGCAGGAACTGCAGAAACAGGTCGATGAAGCCAGGGGAGCAGCAGCCAGCGCCTCCCGTCAGGCCGGCCTGGCGATATCAGCCTTCGGAGTCTCTTCATCCAGCCCCGCAATTGCCGGCATCGAATCATCCTCAGATGAAGCAACTATCGACGATCTCGCGAACGAGTACGAAAATATCCGCGCAACCCAGCCGTCTGGCAACGCAAGAACCGCGGAGATGACCTCTGTAGTTAGAAAGATGATGGAACTGGCACAGCGCCTCAAAACGTTGGACGTGTACAAACTTCTCGAAACGGGAAGCGACGGAAAACGCCTCTACGCCTACGCTTACATTTACGTTTGGCCAACGCAGGATTACCTCGGAATTCTTGTCAAGACAATCACCACGAGAGAGGACACTCCGTTCGGCCAATATTGGGGCATTCAAGCCCTGAGCCATGTAATTACAAAGGCATCCAATATCCAGCTTGAGGTAAAGGAAAGACTGCGTATGTTTTGGAATAGACTCCCGCGAGGAACCGATCGGGAGTACGAGCTAAATAAAATCCTCAAAGTGATCGAATAAACACCGGGATTGTTTTCGCCGCAACGAAAACATCTTCATCACCCATTCTCAACCCGCGTCTTGATATCCACGTACGCCACCTCAATGAGTTGCCTGAGCGCCACCTCATCTGTCTCAACTCCCGGCCTCAGCTTCACATGCCGCATAAACTTGCCGCTGCCTTGCAGCAACGCAGTCGGATCAGGCAGCGATGCGCCCTGAAAGAATCCCACATTCACGTGGGCTGTAAACACATTTACATAGCCAAAGGGCACATCTCCCAGGCACGCGTTCGCACAGCCGTCATGAAACACTTCACGGACCTCATCGCCGCACGCTCGCATCACCTCGAACCACTCACGCGCCATAGCACCCAACTCGCCTTCATGCCTTTCCATCCACCTCTCAATGGCGGGATCGCGTTGAACCGTCCCATCGAATCGCAGCAAGTCCGTTTTCATCATCGCTCCATTCTCGAATCCATGTTACGAGACCCGCACCACGAACTCTTGTAACCCGCTCTTCACCTCTTCTTGATATAACTCCTCCATGGCCCTCGCAGACCACCTCTCGTCCCCCATCTCTCGCCGCGGCTTTCTCCGCCAGAGCTTCGCCTTCAGCGCTCTCTCCGCACTCGGCTCAGACCTCGCATTCGGGCATGCCCCTGCCGCAAGCCCAGGCGCGCATGAAGTCCTCATGATCGGCGACTGGGGATACGACGACGCCGCAGCGCAAACTCGCGTCGCCGCCGGCATGACCGCCTACGCTCGCAAAAACGCCATCCATCCTGATGCTTTCTTTCTTCTCGGCGACAACTGGTACGGCGCGCTCGATGGCGGCGTCAACTCCACCCGCTGGAAGACAAATTTCGAGGATATGTACTCCAAGGACGTATACAACTGTCCCGCCTACGCTGTCCTCGGTAACCACGACTACCAGCGTTTCCCTGAAAGCAAAGTTGAATCTGAGCTCGCTTACGCTCGTACACCCGGCACCCGCTGGACCATGCCCGCCCGCTGGTATTCCTTCGAATTTCCACGCAAAAATCCGCTCATCACCTTCATCGCGCTCGACAGCAACATGCCGCACGGCAAGCCCTCAACGCCCAATCCCGACAAGCCAAGCCGCGACTTCACCCTGACCCCCGAAGAGAAGGACCAGCAGCTCGCCTGGCTCACCACGGAACTAGCGCGCCCCCGCACCACTCCCTACCTCGCCGTCATCGCCCATCATCCCGTCTACTCCAACGGCCCCCACGGTGACCACGCCACTCTCATCGCCGACTGGGACCCGCTCTTCCGCAAGCACAACGTCACGCTCTACCTCGCCGGCCACGATCACGATCTCCAGCACCTTGAGTTCGAAAACCACCCCACCAGTTTCTTTCTCTCCGGCGGCGGCGGAGCCGATCTCTATAACTTAAAAACTGATCCCGCCCATCGCGGCCCATACGGCCAGAAGGTCAACGGCTTCAGCCATCTCTCCGTCACGGCCGATCAGCTCACTCTCCGCCATCTCGACACCGATGGCCACATCCTTCACTCCTTCACCAAAACGCCCGCAGGCAAAATCGCACTGAGCTAAACTTCGCTCCGCATAACAAATAAAAAGGCCGCTCAATCGAGCGGCCTTTTCAATCCCGGATATGTAGTTCCTAGAAAACCCTGTACCCCACACCGACGCTCAGGCCGTAAGGCTGTAGCGAAATCGATGGACTGTTAGGAACTGTAGGGTCTTTCGGAATAAACTTCGGCCAATCCTGGTACTCGAAGTCGACCGCGCGAATGCTCCAGCGCCGGTTCAGTCTGTAATCAAGCGTCCCGCCAAACGTCAGGTCTGTAAAGCGCCCCGTGGTGAAGTTGTCGCCTTGCGGGAAGGTCATCTTTGCCTCTCCGATCAGCACCTTCCCATAGGTTTGGAACTTCCCGAATCGCTTGATCGGCACTCGAGGCCCAATCAGGTAATTGCTCTGGCTTTCATCGCTGCCAATAGAGGTCGGAATGCGCAGCCAACGGCCTTCAGCTTCGATTTGCACCCAGTGTGAGAGGTGAAAATCGATATAAGTGCCGCCCCCGAAGAGAAAGTTCGTCCCATCGTAAGCGGGGTCGGCGTAGTCCGGGTTGAAGCCGGAAATCATGCCGCCCGCCGTCAATGTCAGTTGCCGTCCTCGAGCTGCCTCCACAGCCTGCGCTCCGGCTGGAATCGCCGCGCACGCTGTCAGGCACAATAGAAACCACGCAAAGGTCTTCATCATCACTCTTATATTCTCCAGGCAGCTATCGGTTTAGACGGGAAAGAAATGATTTCAAAGTTACAGAGTTGACACATAAAAATGGCCGAGACTCGTTTTGGGTCTCGGCCATCTCAAAATGGCGCCGAGTTTGCTATTGAGCCTGCGGTGCGGGAGCAGGACCGGTAGGCGCAGCCTGTTGCTGGCCTCCACCCGCCGGTGCCGCCTGCCCCGGAGCAGGCACTGGAGCATTTTGCGCCGGCGCAGGAGCAGCACCATTCGGATCCGTCCCTGGCTGAGCCGTATCAGTGGCGCTGTAGCGCTGCAACCGGAAGTAGAGCGGTGTCACCTCCAGCGGCATCTTGTCGCGCGCATTCATCGGTGCATACACCTTCGCATTCAGCTGGTGTACCCGATCATCCCACGGGTCCGTCTTCAGCCAGCTTCCCAGCGGCTGCGCCGGAACCTGCGTCAGATCGTCCCAGTTGATCTTCGGAGCCGAGTGCGCCAACTGCGTCATCCATGGCGTTCCATCCGGACGGAGCAGGGAATCGCCAAGCCGCGCCGAATTCAGCGCTTTTAGCACCTTGCCGCGATCCGCAAGCTGTGACCAGTACAACCCAGCCTTCGGCATCTCGTCCTTGTACATCGAAGCCTGAAGATACGTCATCGCTGTCTTCACTGCCTCTTCGTTGTCATGGTCCGTGTGGTACATGTTGATTCGCTGGAAGGTCGATTCATCCGGGAAGAGCAGACGGTCATTAAACGCATACCGTGTATCGATGTGGTGTCCCAGCGCAATGTGTGCCAGCTCCACTGAAATCACGGATGCAATCGTCGCCTCATGCAGCGGCATCGTGTCGATCAGTCCCTTGCTCAGCAGAATCGTGTTGCCCACGGTCGTCGCTTCCACCGTGTCCGTCAAAAGAACCCGGCAATGTACCGGAGAGGTGAACGCCAGGTTGTTCGGCACAATCAGGTTCGTCACAATCTGGTCCAGAACCTTTTGCTCGAACCCATCCTGAGTTAGCGGAGCCACCAGTCCTGCCTGCACCAGGCGGTCGATCACGTTATCCTCGGCCTGCGTCACCCACTGCCGGGATGCTTGCAGCGGGCTCACGTCCTGCGAGTCCTGGCTCTTGTCCTCGGCGTCCTGAACGGAAATATTCACATTCTCGCTCTCGCGCGTCGGCAGCCGCAGGGAGTAGCCCCAGAAATGCGTCTGCGCCTTCAGGCCCACGCTCTTCGAGCTCTCTGACCGCTGTGATTCCTCCACGTATACCGCCACGGGCAGCCACAGATCCGGCTGCACATTCATGCGCCAGCTGTCGAAGTGGAAGTAGTACTTCGAAGAGTCCTCGTTGCTCGGCGGAGTAAATGTGCCGTTGAAGCGCACAATGTTCGCGTCCTGGTCCTCGATCCACACGCGCCCATAGAACAGGCCCGTCTTGGCTTCCTTCGGATGAACGTCAAAGACCCATGTCCGCACCGAGCCCAGGAACTCGCGCCGCACATAATTGAACACATAACGGTTCTGGTCGAACCCATACGGGTCCAGGAACATCATCTGCGTAAAGCCCAGCGGATTGTAGGTGAACTTCGAATCCAGTCCCAGCGCCTTGCTCAACCCTGCAATCGAAGCCAGTGAGCTCTTGAAGAAGCCCTTCTTGTCCGCCGGATTCGAACGTCCATTGTAGGTCTTGTCAAAGAAACCCTTGCCGAAGTCCACGCGGCTCAGCATGTACGTATCCGCCACCGGAATCTGATATAGCTTCTGGTCCGGCCTCGTGTCTTGAATATAGGTTTCTACCAGCGGAGTCCGCTTCTGAATGTTCTGGATCAAAATCTTTTCGCGTGCAATAGCCCTCTGAACAAGCGCTGCCTGCTCCGGCGTCAACTGGTGCGCCTGCTCGTACTTTGGCTCTTTCGCCAACAACGGCATCGCCACCGGCACCAGCAGCAGAACAGCGAGGGAAATCTTACTTAAACGCATGTGAGCTCCTAATTGTATGTTCTTCGCGAATCAAATCTTGACAGCGGGCCCACTGCAGCCGGACCCGCCATTCCTGCATCCTTGATCTTATGCCAACTGGAACGTAATCGTAATGTTTGTCGTTAGATCCACTGCTTGGCCGTTTCTTGTAGCCGGATGAAAACGAATCTGCTGCGCCACGCGGCGCGCCTCTTCATCCAGTCCATGTCCAAGGCCGTGCACCACGCCCTGAACGACCACCTGGCCATTGGCGCTGAAGGTGACACGAAGCACCACATCGCCCTGAATCTTGAGAGCCCGAGCCTCCTCCGTGTACCGCGATGGGGGCTTCGACAACACCTCAAGATTAGTTGACTTCGCGGTGTCCGTCGGGACAGGCGTCGCCACTGCGGCCTTCTGCACCGCAGGAATTCCCGCCGAAGTCACCTTGCCTGTTCCATATTGGCTTCCGCCAGGTCCTGTTCCGGTTCCACCCGGCAGCCCGGCAGAAGCCACACGGCCCTGAACGCCGGCATTAGAGCCGGACTTGGTTCCATTTCCGATTCCTGTCGAGCCCACAACACCCGTCGGTGCAACCGCCTTGCCTTCCATCCCGCCATAGGGGTTTCCGACAGCGGCCACCGTGGCTGGCTTCGTTGCATTCGGATTCGGTGTCACGCCAAAGGTCTCGCCCAGGTGTACTGGCGTTGTAGAAGGCTTCGCCTGCTGCACCTGTGCCGGAGCGGCCGCTGTCAGCGCGGCCTTTGGCTGCGGAGCAAGAACCACCTGCGGCTTGGCTGCCTTGATCTCCGGAGTCTTGATCCTTTCTTCCAGATGCAGCGGTTTCACCTCAGGCTGAGGGACCGGCTTCGGTAAAGCAATCTTTGGAGGTTCCAGCTTCGCCTCGGGCGGCTTCGGCGGCGGCGGAAGCTTCGGCGGAGTAATCTTGATCTTCGGCGGTGGTGGAGTCTCAACTGGAAAGATCAGCTCAGTCTGCTCGAATTTATGGTTTTCTATCACCTTCTTCGCCGTCATTCCGATATAAATCGCCAGCGCCAGAATCAACATATTGATTACCGCGCTGGTAACAAAAGTCGTAGGGCTGCTCTTCGGTTCAGGCAGAAGGCCAAAGTTTGCTCGAATCGGGGGCGGAGTCGTGGGCATATTTGCTCTATCCTCGTTCCTGGGTTGCGTACGGTTCACGGCGCTGTTCCTGTCTCGTGCCATTCCATTGAGTGTCGTATCAGGCGTCATCGTGACTGGATCTATCCCGAAAACCGCGTTTCTAAAGAATCTACGGCTACTTCTTCCTATATCGCCCGTCACGATACGGCGGACGAGCTGGCCCGAATTACTCGTTATCGTACAAATCCGTTATTGAATTCGCCTGCGCGGAATCGTACCAGTTGCGGAAAAGATGTTTATGCGCTTCTTTCTGCACAACTTGTACTTCGTTCCTATCCGCTCAGTCTTTCTAATCAACCACTAGGAATAACCAAAGAGCAACCAATACATCAATGGTAACCATTATTTGTCACTTTCGATAGTCCTGATGGTAAGGAATGTTGATGACCTGTGTTCCACCGAAAGTCTGGAAGCGCGTACGCCCTCCTGATACTTAGATGCAACCTTTGGATGTATTCGTCTGCGCCATTTTCTCTCAGCATCAAAATTTCCGTCGGGAGATGAATCGCCGCGGCTTTTCACACCGCCCATACCATCAATCCGGCACTCGCCGCCTGCGCAAAAACAGCAGCACATACTCTATGTAATAGACTCAGCTTAATCGAAAAACGATCAGGAAAGGGAAACAAATCGTGAAGATACTGGTCACTGGCGGAGCTGGATACGTGGGTGGTACCGTTGCCGGATTGCTTCTCGATCGCGGACATGAACCCGTCATTTTCGACAACTTCTGCCACGCCCAGCGCGAGATGCTCCCCGCCGGCGTCCCATTGATAGAAGGCGACTTAGCCGATAGGCCCCTGCTCGAAAGCATCTTCGCCGAAGCCCGCTCCGCCAGCCGTTCGTACGACGGCGTCATGCACTTCGCTGCCCTCATTGAGGCTGGCGAATCCATGAAGAAGCCTGAGATCTACTTCCGCAACAACACCGCCTCTACGCTCAGCCTGTTGGAAGCCATGCACGCGCAACAGGTCGGCAAACTCGTCTTCTCTTCCACCGCCGCTGTCTACGGCGAACCCGAAGCCGTTCCCATCCCCGAAGATGCCCGCCTCGCTCCCACCAATGCTTATGGCGAATCCAAGCTCCTCGTCGAACACATCCTGCGCTGGTTTCACTCGATCCACGGCCTCCGTTACGCCTCCCTGCGTTACTTCAACGTCGCCGGTGCGCCGGAAACCTCCCAGGGCATCGTGCGTGGCGAAGCCCACGAGCCCGAATCCCATCTCATCCCCATCATCCTCGACGTCGCCCTCGGCCGCCGCGAATCCATCAGCATCTATGGCGACGATTACCCCACTCCCGACGGCACCTGCATCCGTGACTACGTCCACGTCTCCGACCTCGCCGACGCCCACATGCTCGCCTTCGCCGCTCTCGACCGGACAGACCTCGGTGGTCGCCTCATCTATAACCTCGGCAATGGCCAGGGCTTCTCCGTCCGAGAAGTCATCGAATCCGCCCGCCGCGTCACAGGCCACGCCATCCCCGCCCATCTCCATCCCCGCCGCTCCGGCGATCCCGCCGTCCTCGTAGCCAGCTCCGAGAAAGCCATCCGCGAACTAGGCTGGAAGCCCCGCTACTCTCAGCTCGACGAAATCCTCCGCACCGCCTGGATCTGGCACCAGATTCGCTACTCCAAATAATTACGATTCGCGGCCGTCTGTGGTTTTCAAGGCGTATCAGATTCGAGCTACCATTCAGTTTCTCTGTCAGGAAGGAAAGCTGCCATGAGTCAAACACTGCGTCACAAGGGCTATGACGGCTCCGTAGAGTACAGCGCAGAAGATCGCATTCTGCATGGATCACTGCTGGGAATCCGCGATATGGTGACCTATGAAGGGTCCGACGTAGACAGCCTCGAAGCGAACTTCAAAGCAGCTACCGACGAGTATCTCGCCTTATGTGAGGTCGAAGGAAAGACTCCTGATCAGCCATTCAAAGGTAGTTTCAACGTACGCGTAGGAGCAGACCTGCACAAACGTGCGGCTCTCTTTGCCGAAGATCATCATCAGAAGCTGAACAATGTCATTTCGCAGGCTCTGGAGACGTTCTTGGCGGTTGAAGACGCACATCGATAGAGAACAGGCGTATTGGACCGTGCATTTAAGTGGTCGTAGCCGGCACAGAAATTAACTTGACATCCATCCCCTCGGCCCCGCAAAGTGGGCAGCCAGAATTGAATCCTCACATCGCCACGTCTCTGCGCAACACCTGCCTTGAAAGCATCGTTGAGCAAGCGCGGCATTGTGCAATCTGAGGAAGCAGCACGCATGGCCATCTCCGGCTCCGCTCCCAAAACCCAATACTCCATTCCCCAGGTCATCATCGGTTCGGCCACCGGCACCATGATCGAGTGGTATGACTTCTTCATCTTCGGCTCGCTCACCACTGTCCTCGCCTCCAAGTTCTATCCCCCCGGCAATGAAGTCTTCCAACTCATCGCCTATCTCGCCACTTTTGCTGTCGGCTTCCTCGTCCGCCCCTTTGGCGCGCTCTTCTTCGGCCGCATCGGCGACCTCACCGGCCGCCGAATCGCCTTCATCATCACCCTTACCATCATGGGCTTCTCCACAGCCGCCATCGGCATGCTGCCAACATTCAAGACCGCCGGCTGGTTCTCTCCGATCATGTTGATCTTCATCCGCATCCTGCAGGGCTTGGCTCTCGGCGGAGAATACGGCGGAGCCGCCGTCTACGTTGCTGAGCACGTCCCGGACAACAAGCGTGGCTTCTACACCTCCTTCATTCAGATCACCGCCACCCTCGGCCTCTTCATCTCACTCGGCGTCATCGTCATCACCCAGCAGTCCATGAACAAGGCTTCTTTCGAAGATTGGGGCTGGCGTCTGCCATTCCTTCTCTCGCTCATCCTCGTCGGCATCTCGCTCGCCATCCGTATCCGCATGAAAGAGTCGCCCATCTTCCAGCAGCTCAAATCCAGCGGAATGAACTCAACCAAGCCGCTTACGGACGCTCTCACACAATGGCCCAACCTCAAGCGCATCCTCATCTCGCTCCTCGGAGCCACGATGGGGCAGGGAGTGGTCTGGTATACCGGCCAGTTCTACGCGCTCTTCTATCTACAGACCATCCTGAAAGTCCCCGCCAGAGACGCCAACATCCTCGTCGGCATTGCGCTCCTCTGTGCCATGCCTTTCTACACCGTCTTCGGTTCTCTCTCCGATCGCATGGGCCGCAAAAAGCTCATGATGGCCTCGCTCCTCGCCGCTGCCATCTGTTACATCCCCATTTATCACGGCATGGTCTCAGCCGCTGGCAACGGCATCGTCAGTGTCTCCTCTGTCGTCGACAAGGTCACCAGCGCGCCTAAGCTCACGCCCATGACGCTCGATGCAGCTACCGGCAGCGCCGTTCCCGCAAAGGCCGCCACCGCCGCCAACAAGCCCCTGCTGATCTTTCTTATATGGCTACAGGTTCTCTTTGGCTGTGGAATCTACGGCCCTATCGCCGCGTACCTCGTCGAGGCCTTCCCGGCAAAGGTCCGCTACTCGTCGGTCTCGCTCCCGTACCACATCGGCAACGGAGTCTTCGGAGGCATGCTCCCGCTCATCGGACTCTATGTCTGCGCCTCAACAGGCAACATCTACGCCGGCCTCTACTATCCCATCGCCGTCGCATCCCTCTGCTTTATCTGTGGCGTCTTCTGGCTCAAGGAAACCCACAACACCCTCATCTGGGAAGAAGCCCCACAGAAATAATCCGGAGCAGGGAAGGGAAGCATATATCACTCTTACTGCAGCAAACGCTGAATGCTCTGGCAGCTCAGAATAAGCTCTTCGAGCGCTGCCTCATCCTGATTGTCTGTCAGCGGACCCGTATAGCGAAGCGGCAGCGCATTCGTCAGCTGCCACGATATGATTGGCGTCCCGGTCTCGTTACGAAGTGTCACGATCATCTCTGAAACCGCTGAGGCCTCCGAGGTGCGTGTCTGTGCAATCCAGTTCAACAACTCTGTAGCATTGACCAGCCCACGTTTCATCGTCACATCGTTCGCGGTGTACGTCCCCTGCACCCTCCCCAGTTCCTCAGTTCCCTCATATCTGCGGATCGGCAGCTCCGGCAGGCCCGCCGCTGCCGTAAATCCGCCCAGCAGCGTCTTCACGCCTTGCGCAGGAATCCGGTAAATCACATACGCATATTCGATGTACGGCGTCGATCTATCCGGCACAACATCTCCTCCCTTTCAGGGCTTTTATCTTTCTGATCCATGATCCCTATTCCCTCAGTTAGGTTTCCACAGCCCCACAACGTTCCCCTCCAGGTCCGCAAACCATGCAAACGTCCCCGTCGGAATCGGCACCGGCGGCACAATCGTCTTCCCGCCCAGCTCTTCAACCTTCTTCAGGTGCGCCGCCACATCATCCGTCTGCACATAAAAGTGCGTGAACTGATGCGGCTCATGCCCCAGCGCCGCCACATGCCCCGCAATTCCTTCGCCGGAGCCGGTATCGATCATCCCCATCGGCCCCTCATCGATCTTCCACCCGAACGCCGCCTCATAAAACGCGCTCGTCGTCGCCTTGTCCTTGCAACCAATCTCAAAATGCACCACCGGATGACTCATTCCTTCTTCCTCCTTGTTTTTCATGTGTATGAGCTCAGCAAATACTATCGCTCGAAACGGTTCTCGCAAACCTTTCGTTATGACTCAGCTTCTGGAGCATAGGGTGGAAAGGTGAATATACTGCTGACGGCGCCAAGCGGCATCGGCTCGCGTTCCACAAATACCTCAAGCAATGTCGTGGTGTAGGGATAAAACAAAGATCCCGATCCTTCCGTAAGTGCGGTGATGTCCATCTTGACCGGCTTCTGGTCAATTCCACTGTGCGCATCGATTGCCAATCGTTGGGGCGGATCATTCTCGCCGCCCGTATAAGCTTCGTACTCAATCAGCGCCGAGCCGCTAGAAGCAATCAGCTCAACCCACATCTTTTTTCCGTTGGCGTTCAGTTTCAGCATCTCGTCCGTGAGCGGAACATAAAAACAGCGATAGCTCGAGTCGCTCGAATACGTGTCCGCAATCAGGCGCACCGGAGCGAACTCTGGGTCGTCTGATTGGGAAAGGTCATCCCCGCAGAAAAGCTGAAAGTTGTAGTCGGGAACTCCGTCCCCGCGTTCGTCCACCATGCGAATCACCAGTTGTTGCCAGCCCGCGCCACCTGAATCGTCGTGGCCGGCCGTATCCATTACCCGCTGCGGACCAGCTCCCGCTGCAAGCGCCTTCGTTTCCCAATCGTCATAAGCGGCCGCATCAGCCAGGGTAAGGAATTCCTTGATCAGACTCACCACCACAGGATCTGGAGCCGAGATAATCGTCCCATGATTCTTCTTCTCCACCGCGATGATCGGAGCCGCCAGCCGCTTGCTTGACCAGTCCGTAATGTCACATCGCTTCGTTGGGTCATTCGGATCAAGTTTCGGAAACCGGCGAAAATCCAGGCTCACCTTACGCGCGTTCAGCGCGCATCCAGCCCATCGCACCGTCCCATCGCTTCCCGGCGAATTCGAAACCGCGGCAATTCCTTCATAGGCCTCGTTTCCAATGAAAATCGCAACATAAGGTGTCGTATCCCCCTTGTCATAGAACGGCGTCGCGGAAATCATATCTTTGTGAGCCAGATCCCACGTATATTCGCTCGCCAGCTCAAGGCCATCCAGAACTTCGTTGCCCGCATTCATGAAATCCGGTCCCAGGTTTTTGTTCCCCTTGACCAAAGTGCCAAGCCAGCTGCGCCCCTTTTTCGCCTGCGGTGATCCAAAAGTCGCCGGAGCCAGTCCCACAAGATGCTTCAATCGGCGAACGCGGCTTCGCACCGGGTCTCCGGGATGCGGGTCACTCGTCAGCCACTGGCGTAATACCAGCATTCCAGTCGAATGGACAATCGCATCAAACGACCAGTTGTCCCCTCTGGGTGTCCCCGGAAACTTGTTCAGCCGCAATGCGCGGTCAAATGCTTCGCCCAGGTCCTTGATGGTCACTTCATTGTTCAGCGTGACGTAATTGCCCACGTCAACAATCGCCGCCGGAATATTCGCTGCCTCCAGGGCCTGTTTCCAGGGCAGGAAATCCGTGCCGCTCGCCGAGTAGCCATGAATCAGCAAAACGAATCTTTGGTCGGATGGCGTCGTCGTCTGTGCGTTGACTGGTGGTGGGCCGGTTTTGCCCGCTGAAGCGGACGTGGGAGCAGCAGGCGGCTCTGGCTGCGGTTTGTGGAACCAGCCTCGGATCGCGTCAAGAAGACTCATCGATGTCTCCAGCAAAAGTGGATTCGGAAGATTCGGTCACCGAGCATACCGTCGAACTCTTGGGTAAGCAAGCGAATTCTGCCCGGAGCAGGCTTTGTTTCGTCAAGAACATCCGCTCCATAGGCGTGAAAGCCACAGGCGCGTATCCCAAGCGCCCTTGCCCATCCAACCTCTAGCCCGATAAAGTTTTCCCACAAGATCTTTCGCGCTTCAGCGCCGTAACCAAACCTTGCGATCCACTGTACCGCTGCCCATATAAAAAGGACCAAACGATGTCTTCCACGCCCTCCGCTGCAAACCAGGACCTTGAATCCACCCTTCGCGAAAACCGTCTTTTCCCGCCTTCGCCTGAGTTCAGCGCCCACGCCCACATCCAGTCCCTTGAGCAATACGAAGAGCTCTACAAGCAGTCCATCGAAGATCCGGAAACCTTCTGGGCCAACGTCGCCAATGATCTTCACTGGTTTAAAAAATGGGACAAGGTTCTCGACTGGAACCTTCCCTTGGCCAAGTGGTTCGTCGGCGGCCAGATCAATCTGAGCTACAACTGCGTCGATCGCCACGCCCTCGGCACTCGCGCCGGCAAGACCGCCATCCTCTGGGAAGGCGAGCCCGGCGAAGTCCGCCGCCTCACATACGCCGAGCTGCACACTGAAGTCCAGAAATTCGCCAACGCCCTAAAGTCTCTGGGTATCAGGAAAGGCGATCGCGTCGCCGTCTACATGGGCATGACGCCGGAGCTCGCCATCGCTCTGCTCGCCTGCGCCCGCATCGGCGCAGTCCACTCCGTCATCTTCGGCGGCTTCGCCGCTCAAGCCATCGCCGATCGCGTCAACGATTCCTCCTGCGTCGCCATCCTTACCCAGGACACATCCTTCCGCCGCGGCACGGAAATCAAGCTCAAAGCCACCGTAGACGAAGCCCTCAAGCTTTGCCCCACTGTTCAGCACGTCGTCGTCTACAAGCGCTCCGGCTCGCCCATCAACATGGTCACCGGCCGCGACTGGTGGTGGCACTCGCTCGTAGCTAACGCACCCTCCGTCTGCCCCGCCGAACCGCTCGACTCCGAAGACCCGCTCTACATCCTCTACACCTCCGGCACCACCGGCAAACCCAAGGGCCTCGTCCACACCACCGGCGGTTACGCCGTCGGAACCTACATCACCACCAAATACGTCTTCGACATTCAGGACCACGACGTCTATTGGTGCACCGCCGACATCGGCTGGGTCACTGGCCACTCGTACGTCGTCTACGGCCCGCTCCAGAACGGCGCAACGGTCCTCATGTATGAGGGTGCGCCCAACTTCCCTGACTTCTCCCGCTTCTGGAAGATCATCGACGACCACAAGGTCACCATCTTCTACACCGCTCCCACCGCCATCCGCGCCTTCATCAAGTGGGGCAATGAGCATGTAGAAAAGCATGACCTCAGCTCCCTCCGCCTCCTCGGCACAGTAGGTGAGCCCATCAATCCCGAAGCCTGGATGTGGTATCGCGAGAAGATCGGCCGCAATCGCTGCCCCATCGTCGATACCTGGTGGCAAACCGAAACCGGCGCCATCATGATCTCGCCCATCCCCGGCGCCATCGCCACCAAGCCCGGCTCCGCCACGCGCCCCTTCTTCGGCATCCAGCCGGAAGTCGTCACCAAGCCTGACGCCGAAGGTCATTTCGAAAAAGTCCCCGCCGGCTCAGGCGGCCTGCTCGTCATCCGCAAGCCCTGGCCCTCCATGGCCCGCACCATTTACGGCGATCCAGAGCGTTATGAGAAGACCTATTGGTCCGATGTCCCCGGCTGCTACTTCACCGGCGACGGCGCGCGTCAGGATGCAGATGGCTACTTCTGGCTCATGGGCCGCGTCGATGACGTCATCAATGTCTCCGGCCACCGCCTCGGCACCATGGAAGTCGAATCCGCCCTCGTCGCCCACCCCAAGGTCGCAGAAGCAGCCGTCGTAGGCCGTCCAGACGATCTCAAAGGCCAGGCCATCTCTGCCTTCGTCTCTCTCGAATCCGGCCACAAGCCCTCAGAAGAACTCAAAGACGAGCTTCGGAAGTGGGTCTCCAAGGAGATCGGCTCACTAGCCCGTCCCGACGACATCCGCTTCACCGAAGCACTCCCCAAAACCCGCTCCGGCAAAATCATGCGCCGCCTCCTCCGCGAGCTCGCCACCCACGGCGAAATCAAAGGCGACACCACCACCCTCGAAGACTTCTCCGTAATCGCCAAACTCCGCGAAACCGAAGAAGGCTGAGCTATTCCGATCAGCAACAAAAAGGCCCACTCCTCGGAGTGGGCCTTTCGCTTTCTACCATCAACAGCTTACCGGGGATGACCGCCGCCGGGATGTCCGCCGCCACCTGCATGCGAAAATCCTGCGCTGTGCTCGTTGGTAGGCTCATGTCCCGCATGACCTACATTCCCACGTCCATCCCGAGCTTCATTGCCCTGGAAATGCGTAAATGCCTGCGCATTACGTTCCGGCATCGGGCCGTGATAGCCATGGTGCGGATCATAGCGGTTGTCTACGTGTCCGTAAAATCCATGCGGCCCATGAAACCACGGACCAGCGCCGATAAACACGCCCCCCGTAAACCAATCCGGCCCATAGTAGCCATACGGAGCGCAATCATACGGCGCATAGTCGAAATACCCATAGGGGCATACCGGCGCAACGCCGATTCCAACTGAAATCTGTGCTGCTGCTGCTGCGTGCGCTGCGGGAGTTTTAGGCGAGCTGCTCACCAGAACAAAAGTAAGAGCGACAAAAATCAGTGATTTCCAGCGGATCATTTAGACATCCTCCAGCCTTATGTATCTACACATCTAACTTCTACTTAGGTGTACGGAATGGGTTTAAGGTTGGTTGGACGATTCATCTTCATAATTTGCAGTCGTTTGGCCACCCTTTGCTACACTGACCCTCCATGCGCCAGCTCCGTTACAGCGTCGCCGTAAGCCTCGACGGTTTTATCGCCGGACCCAACGGCGAATCCGACTGGATCATCACCGATCCATCCTTCGACTTCGCCGCGCTCTGGAATGAATTTGACACCCTGCTCATGGGCCGCCGCACCTTTGAAGTCGCCATCAAGCGCTTCCCATCTCTTGACGCGATGGGAAAGAAAATAGTCGTCGTCTCCACTACCCTCAAGCAATACCCCGGCGCAACCATCCTCAGCGATAAAATCTCCGAGGCCGTCGCCGCCCTCAAAGCCGAATCAGGCCCCCAACCCGGAAAAGATATCTGGCTCATGGGCGGAGGCGCGCTCTTTCGCACCCTGCTCGATGCCGGCCTCGTCGATACTGTCGAGCTCAGCGTCATCCCCATCCTACTCGGCTCCGGAACCCCGCTGCTCCCCGCAGGCAACCGCTGCCCAATGCGCCTCGAGGAATCCTCCGCACTACCCAACGGAACCCTCCGCCTCTACTATTCCATCGCCCGCTGACGCACTCACCGCTATCCTGCACGCAGACCCTCTCACAGCCAGCACAGCTCACGTTTTTTCTGCCCTTCCGATCTCTCTCTTTGCTACACTGACCGCGCTCATGCGCCCACATCTGTTTTGCCTTGTTCTCCTCTTCGGCCTTGCCTCGGTCCCGGCCTTTGCCGCGCCGGACCAATGGGTAGAAGTTCGTAGCCCGCATTTCACGGTTATCACCAACGCCGGAGAGAAGCAGGGCCGCCATACGCTCGATCAGTTCGAACGTATGCGCTGGGTCTTTTCGACCCTCTATCCAAAGTTCAATGTCGATCCGCCGGAGCCCATCCTCATCTTCGCCGCCAAAAACGGAAAGACCTTCCAGTCCTTCGAGCCACAGGCCTATCTCGCCAAAGGCCAGCTCTCCCTCGCCGGATACTTCCTTAGCACGTCCGACAAAAACTACATCCTTCTCCGCCTCGACGCCGAACAGGAAAACCCCTTCGCCACCGTCTACCACGAATACACCCACCTCCTCTTTCGCTCTGCCGCGGACTGGATACCCCTCTGGTTCAACGAAGGCATTGCCGAGTTCTTTCAGAACACCACCATCCACGACAAGAACGTCGAGCTCGGCAAGCCCAGCGCCGACGACATCCTCTACCTGCGCCAGCAAAAGCTCATTCCGCTTCCCGTTCTTCTCAAGATCGATGCCAGCTCACCCTACTATCACGAAGAGGAAAAGGGCTCGATCTTTTACGCGGAATCCTGGGCACTCACGCATTATTTTCAGATCACAGATAAAGAGAAGGGAACCCACCGCCTCTTCGACTACCTCAATCTCGTGGCCAATCACACAGACTCCATCGCAGCCGCCGAACAGATCTTCGGCAATCTCAAGCAGCTTCAGTCTGCGCTTGAGTCCTACATCAACGCCGGCAACTACAAAGAGTTCGTTCTCAACTCCGCTGCCGCGCCCATAGACGAGTCCTCCTACACCGTTCGCACGCTCACGCAGTTTCAGGCCGATGCCGCCCGGGCTGATGTTCTCGCCGATGTCCAGCGCGAGCAGGAAGCCCGCAGTGTCATCGATTCCATCCTCAAGGCCGATCCCAACAATGTTGCGGCCATGGAAACCATGGGCAATATTGAGCTGCGCGCTAATAATCACGAAGAGGCTCGCAAGTGGTACGCGCAAGCCGTCAAGCTCGATTCCCAGAGCTATCTTGCCAACTACTACTTCGCCGCCATGTCGCAGGGCGGCAGCTCTGCCGACGACGCGCTCATCGAATCCAGCCTGCAGGCCGCCATCAAGCTTAATCCCAAATTTGCCCCCGCCTATGATCGCCTGGCCGGCCTCTATGAGCGGCAGCCTGATAAACGCGATCAGGCACTTCAGCTCTCCCTGCAGGCCGTCAAACTTGATCCATCCAACTTGTACTACCGCCTCAACGCCATCAACGTGCTCATGACCTTGGGCCGCTTCGATCAGGCTCTCTCCGCTCTCCAGACTGCCGTGAAAGTCGCAAAAACCCCCAGCGAGGTGAATCTCGTCCAGAGCCGTATCTCTCAGGTCACTCAGATTCAGCAGGCTCGCGCCCACGCCGCACAGGCTCCGCAAGGGCAGGGACAGGTGGTTACGCTTGATGACATTCCCGGCGCAGGAGCCGGAGTTCAGACCGTCCGGATCGTGCAAAAAGTCGCAGCCGATGCTGCACCAAAGCATCCTGACGCGGCCTCAGGCCCAAAGCACTCCCTCACCGGCATCATCCAATCCGTCACGTGTTCCTATCCCACCATCATCGAGTTTCAGCTCAAAGCCCCGGCCCAGACCGTCACCCTCTACAACAACAACTTCATAAAGATCGATCTCAGCGCCGCTGGCTTCAACCCAACCGGCTCCATGAATCCCTGCAAGGACTTTGAAGGCCGCACCGCGCGCATCTCATACGCCGAAACTACAGACAAAACCGTCGATGGCCAGGTCCTCGCCATTGAACTCCACAAATAGCCATCGATGCGCGTGTGCCCAACAGGCTCCGAGTAAAGACAAAACGGCCCGAATCCGTCAGGACTCGGGCCGCATCTTGTTTCACCCAAATTTCCAGAATCTCTAAAACCTGTAACCCACGTTGATCCCGGCCCGAGGATTCCATCGCCGATGCGGTGAGTTGCCCTGTTCCGGCGTGTTATCGGTCAGCGAAAAGGACGATGCAATGTTGTCGCCGTAAAGCTGGAATGAGATCCGGTGACTCCACTGGTACTCCAGGCCGCCGCCCACCCCGCCGGCAAAGGAAATATCCGGCGTCTGTCCCGTGCCGCCCGTATGTGCGCCGCCAATCAGCACGCGTCCAAACAGGCTCCACTTCTCGAAAATCGGCCCATGCACCTCAGGACCGGCAAGAACCATGCTCACCTTCGGGTCTCCAGGATTCCCTGACGCATACGAGCCCGGATAGTACGAACCATCCGCCGCCACGGCAAAGAACCGGCCAAAATCGCGAACCACTCCAAAGTCTGCGCCAATCAACCCATACCGCGACTGGTTTACCTGGTTAATGCTCGTATAACTTACGCCTGCGTATGCCTTCCACTTCAGTTCGGCATCGGGATTTGCCGCAGGGGCCGGTTTATCCGGTGCAATCTGGGCCAATGCGGCCAGCGGCATTCCCGCGGCCAACAACAAAATCAACCACTTGCTCTTCAAAGGCTAATTCTCCTCAATCGGCACACGCTCGCCGCTCCCGATGGAGCAGCTGCCATTGGCGTGGTCCGGTACCTCTATAGACTATCCCGTTACCCCTGCTTCCACGAAGCCGGAATGCGGATTGGTTTGTTTGAAGGGTACGGGCTTTAGCCCGTACATTTACACCCGCAAAATACAGGGCTTTAGCCCCTGAGGGAATGCGGAATCCAGATTGGCCTGCTTCCATAGAAGCCGAAACCGGCCCAGTCTTGGGACGTCCCGCGCATCAAAACGAAAGCCAGCCTCAGCCCTCAGCGAGAATGCACATCCAGGTACCACGGAATGTTGATCACAAAAGTCCGCGGATTTCCCTTGACCAGCAGCAGGACCTTCAGCAGCCCGGCGCGATGGTTGTGCATCAATCCCTCCCACCAGTGCTTCACCATCATCTCCGGAACCAGCACGCAGATCTTCTGGTGTTCCGTCTCGCGCTCCACCTCGTGGATATAGTCCAGAATCGGCTGCAGAATCGTCCGGTAGGGCGACTTGATCACCTTCAGTTGCGGCACCGCACGGCCCTCGGCTTTCAGCGGTGCCGTTACATATTCATCCCACGTCGAGCAGATCGTATCCGGCTCGTCCGCCACCTGCACATGCACGCAGCGAATATCGTCTGACATCGCCAGTGCAAACGATAGTGCCTTCTCCGTAATCCGGTTCCATTTATCTACCGGCACAATCATGATCGGATGTCCTCTTTCCGCTCGTGCAAACGGACGGTCAAGCACTGACTCCTCATCCACGATGTCATAATGCCGTCGAACCGACCTCATCATCAGGATCAGCCCCGCCACCAGCAGCACTGTGATCCATGCACCATCCAGGAACTTCGCCACCAGCACCACTAGCGTTGTAATGCCTGTGGCAGACGCGCCCAGTCCGTTCACCAGCATCTTCAGCCCGACACCGCGCGTCTTCGTCCTGTCCTGCTTCCACCAGTGCACCACCATCCCGGCCTGTGAAAGCGTAAACGCCAGAAACGCGCCAATCGCATACAGCGGAATCAGCCGGTCCGTCACGCCGCGAAAGATAATCAGCAGCACCGCCGTCAGCGTCACCAGGACATAAATGCCCCACGAGTACAACAGCCGCCGCCCGCGCAGCAGAAACACATGCGGCATGTAGTCGTTATGCGCAATCGCCCGCGTCAGCCGCGGAAAATCCGCAAACGCCGTATTCGCCGACAGTGTCAGTGCAAGCAGCACGGAGGCAATCGTCAAATAGTAGAACCATCCATGGCCCATCACCGCGTGAGTCAGTATCGAAAGCACGCTTTCATAACCCGGCTTGTCGGGGTCCATCGCTGCAATGCCGTAGGCGTTGCACAGCCATGCCATCCCGGCCAGCATAATGGCCAGCAAGGCAATGATGATCGTCAGCGTGATCTTCGCGTTCTTCGCTCGCGGCTCGCGAAACGCCATTACGCCGTTACTCACTGCCTCCACGCCGGTCATGGCCGCGCAGCCGGAAGAAAACACCTTCAGCAGCAGCCATAAGCTCAGTGCTTCAGTCGCCGGAGGGATCGCAGGCATCGGCGCCATCGGGTGTGGATGGCCGCCGGAAGCCACCACCCGCGCCAGGCCCACCGCAATCACAATCAGCAGCGTGCCGGTAAACATCAGCGTGGGAATCATGAACACCAGGCCCGTATCGTGTACGCCGCGCATATTCACAATCGTCAGGATCAGCAGCGCTCCCAGGCACATCTCCAGCGTGTAAGGCTGCAGGCTCGGCACGCCGGAAACCAGCGCGCCAATGCCCGCCGAAATACCCACCGCTGCCGTCAGGATGTAATCGATCATCAGCGCCGCCGCCGCCAGCAGCCCCGCCTTCCGGCCCAGGTTCTCTGAGGCCACCGTGTAGGAACCGCCCCCATTCGGATACGCCTCGATCGTCTGCCGGTAGCTGAAGAAGACGATGATCATCAGAATGATGATGGCCATACTGATCGGCACAATGTAATGCACGCCGCCCAGCCCCAGCGGAATCAGCAGCATCAGCGCCGCCTCAGGACCATAAGCCGCCGAGCTCAGTGCATCCAGGCCAAAGATCGGAATGCCCGCCGCCGGGCCAATCGATTCAGCGCGCTCTTCGCTCGTAGCCAGCGGGCGGCCAAACAGCAGATTCAGTGCGTTGCCGGTGATCGACATAGTTTTTCAGTCTTATCCGCGGCGCTTAAAGTTTAGGTCGACACACCCCGCACGCCGTCCCCGAATTCTCTCACGCGCATCCATAATGAATCTCCCAGCACGCGATGAAGAATCAGCAAGGATAACCACTATCGTCTATACCCAACTGATCCCCTGACTCTCGAATCAATGAGTGTCATCCTGAGCGATAAATATGGTTTGTCATCCTGAGCGAAGCAGGCCACGCAAAGCGTGGCTTGCGAAGTCGAAGGACCTGCGGTTGTTCTTGCTGTTGTTCTTCGTCCGTTTCACCACAAGCATCGGGTGCCCTAGAGCATGCCCTAAGCGTAGTCGAAGGGTCTCCAGTTTGGAGACCTGGGATACCACAACAGCCAATTTCACCGTCTATCCATTGCCATCGAATCACGAACCATCAACCACTAGCTCCCCGGCAACTTACAACAATCCCCACCCTCCGGCACATCATTCGCCCCGGCATCCAGCACCACCTTCCAGCTCCCATCGCTCCCCTTGCGCCAGATCGTCATATATCGCCCCGCAGTCAGCACCGGATTCCCATTCGCATCCTTGCCTTTGCCCTCATAATGCCCCCACGTATACCCCATATCGCCGCTCGGCCCCATCGCCGCATCCGTAGGCGTCCACGTCAGCTGGTAAGTCTTCGGGTCCCACTTGGCCGACTTCGCAATCGCCACCTTCCCAATCAGAGGAGCCGCCCCATTGCTCAGCGACACCCCATCCTCGGCAAACCACGTCGCAAACGCCTCGCCCCCGCGCTCCGCCACGTCCTTGGCAAACTTCGCCTCCAGGTCCAGCAGCACAGCCTTGCCCGGCCGCATCGTCGGGTCCAGCGGATTCATCGTGCTCGCCGGCGCCTGCGGCGTCAGCATCTGCCCCCACGCCGAACCCAGCCCTGCCGTTGCCAGAACCAGTCCCCCCAGAAATCTCAGCCTCATTTTCATGGACCTCTCCGCCCTCATCCTAAATCCAATCTAGCGGCAAAGGCGTCTAATCGCTGCGGAGGTTTTGCGTCAGGGCATAGCTTCAGCCATGCAAAAAAGACATAAAGACTTCATAAGGCTTTAGCCCTGGTGGGGCGTTTTTCAAAATCTCCACGTTGATATACTGAAAGATAGGCCACGGCGCAGCAAAAAAGGGCAGGGAAGCATTCCTCTCTGCAACCTATGCCATCCGCCGGCGTTAAGGAACTTCATGGAATCACTGCTTGACTCAATCCACTCGCCAGCCGACCTCAAACTCTTGAGCTTCGCGCAGATGGAGACCCTGGCAGAGGAGATTCGCGCCTTTCTCATCCAATCGCTGGCCAAAACCGGCGGTCATCTCGGTCCCAACCTCGGCGTCGTCGAGCTCACCCTCGCCATGCACTACGTCTTCTCCACGCCGCAGGACAAGTTCGTCTTTGACGTCAGCCACCAGGCTTACACGCACAAGCTCCTCACCGGCCGTCGCGACCGCTTCGACACCATCCGCCAGCCCGCCGGCCTCAACGGTTTCATGCTCCGCACAGAAAGCGAGCACGATTCCTACGGCGCAGGCCACGCCGGCACCGCTCTCTCCGCCGCGCTCGGCATGGCCGCAGCCCGCGATCTCGCCGGAGGCGAGGAGTATGTCGTCGCCGTTGCCGGAGACGCGGCCTTCACCAACGGCATCTCCTTTGAAGCGCTCAACAACATCGACGAGCAGACCAAACGCCTCATCATCGTCCTCAATGACAACGAGTGGTCCATCGATCGTAACGTCGGCGCCATCGCCCGCTACTTGCACAAGATCGTCACCAACGAGCACTACCAGCAGCTGCACAACTCCGCCCAGCGCATCGTGAAAAAGCTCGGCGGCAAAACCGCCGTCAACGTCCTGCGCCGCGCGGAAGAAGCAGCCAAAAGCATGCTCTGGCCCTCGGTGCTCTTTGAGGAGTTCGGCGTCACGTATTACGGCCCCATCGACGGCCACAACCTCCCGCAGCTCGTCGAAACCTTCAAATTCCTCAAGAACGCACAAGGCCCCGTCCTGCTTCACATCCTCACGCAAAAAGGCCGCGGCTTCCAGCCCGCCATGGACCTCACCAAGAAATTCCACGGCCTCGGACCCTATGATCCCGAAACCGGCACAACCAAGCCCGGCGAGCTCACCTGGTCGGAGGCATTCGCCAACACCCTCGTCCAGCTGGCCAATCAGGACCCGCGCGTCGTCGCCATCACCGCCGCCATGCCCAATGGCACCGGCCTCGATCACTTCCGCCCGCACCACCCCAAGCGTTACTTCGACGTCGGCATCGCGGAAGAGCACGCGGTCATCTTCGCCGCCGGCATGGCCACGCGCGGCTTTCGCCCCGTCTGCGCCATCTACTCCACCTTCCTCCAGCGCGCCTTCGATCCCATCGTCCATGACGTCGCTTTGCAGGAGCTGCCCGTCCTCTTCTGCATGGACCGCGCCGGTCTCTCCGGAGACGACGGCCCCACGCATCACGGCCTCTTCGACATCGCCTACCTGCGCAGCATCCCCAACATGACCATCATGGCCCCCGGCAATGAAGACGAATTGGCTGACATGATGAAGACCTCGCTCAGTCTCCCCGGTCCCTCCGCCATCCGCTACCCCCGCGGAGCCGTACCCCGCACAGCCCAGTCGAGTCCAGTCCAATCAAGTACAGCTCAGTTGAGTCCAGCCGAGCGCAAGCCCGCACCCCAGCCGCTCCCCATCGGCAAAGCCCAGATCCTCTCCGACGGCTCTGATGTCGCTATTCTCGGCCTCGGCAACATGATGCCGCTCGCCGAAGATCTCGCCCAGCGCCTCAGCCGCGAAGGCTTCTCCGCAGCGCTCATCAATCCTCGCTTCGTCAAGCCCCTCGACCGCGAGATGCTGGCAAAATTTGCCAACCGCGTCGCCGCATTCGTCACCTTTGAAGATCACGTCAAAACCGGCGGCTTCGGCTCCGCCGTCATGGAAGCCCTCGAAGAAATGGATTGCCGTGTCCCGGTAGTCCGCATCGGCTGGCCCGACCAGTTCATCGAGCACGGCAAGGTTGATGCCCTCCGCCAGAAATACGGCGTCAGCGTGGAGGAAGCCTGGACGCAGCTCGTCCCGCTCCTCGCCTCCCGCAAACGCCGCACCCTTGTGGCAAGCTGACTCCGCCGAAAATGGTATGTCATCCTGAGCGAAGTTTGGCTGCTGTGCGGCCAAACGAGTCGAAGGAACTGCGGTTGTTTTTGCTGTTGTCTTTTGCCTCTTCCATCCCAACCCATCTAAAATTTCTGTGTCCAGCCGATGATCAATTTGTATGCTGAGTAGTATGCCCCCATGCGGTTTCCCCCTCCGCCGGATAGCTGCGATCGCTCTGCTTGCCTTTGCTTGCCATTGGTTGCATGCGGAGCAGGCAGGCGCAAAGTCCCCACCGGTTGCCCCCGTCGTCATTGACGGGCTGGGCAAGGGAACCTTCCCGCTCAGCGGCCCCTGGCAATTTCATCCCGGTGACGATCCCGCATGGGCCAATCCAGCCTTCGACAGCTCTGCCTGGGAACAACTCACTGCGAACCAGTCCTGGGGCGCTCAGGGCCATGTCCGTCTCACAGGTTTTGCCTGGTACCGCTGCTACATCGCCTTCACCCCGGCTCCCGGCGTGCCGCCCCGGTTCTCGCTCCTGGTGCCCAGAATCGACGATGCTTATGAAATCTACTGGAACGGCTCACTCATCGGCCGCAACGGCAAGCTGCCGCCCCGCGCTGTCTGGTACACTTCGCAGCCGGAGCAGACCTTTGGCCTTGACCCGGTTCAGCACAGTCAGGTTCAGCACGGTCTTCTCGCCGTGCGCGTCTGGAAGGCTCCGCTGCTCTCCGACGATTCCGGCGAGAATGGCGGTTTTGAAGCGGCTCCTCTCATGGGCAGTTCTGAAGCAATTGCCACTGCCAGGGCTGCACATGAGTTTCAGTGGCTGCGTAGCCGCCAACTCCACTTTGGCGCCAATCTTCTCTGCGCCGTCATTGCTCTCCTTAGTTTTCTTCTCTGGTTGCGGGCTCCTGCCCGATGGATTCTCTTCTGGACCGCGGGCTTTGCTCTTGCTCAACCGGCAACTGTCCTGCTCCTCAACGCACACATGGGATGGCGTTATGGTCTGGCCATGGGAGCAGACCAGCTTGTCGGCGCCGTACAGGATATATCGCTGTGGTTTCTCCTCCTCTGGCTTCTTCCTCTCCGTGAGAACCACGCCATTTGCCGCCTCACGCGCACCCTCGCCTGCGTGTACTTCGTCAACTCTGTCTTGGACGGAATCCTGGTTGTCCTCACATGGAATCCCCAGTGGACTGGATTCGCCCAGACCTCAGATGCGATATCAACTGCCATCTCGGTTGCGCTTGAAGCTTTTCCGCTGTTCCTGGTGGGCTATGCGTTTTTTCATCGCAGGCATTTTAATCCGGCCCGCTGGCTGGTAGCCATCCTCGCCTTTCTCGACGGAATGATGATCGTCTTCGTCAACGTCGTCAAACAAGGCCGCCAATTTACCGCCTGGCCTATCGCGTCCAGAATCGACTCGCCCCTTTTTTTCATTGACGACAATGGAATCAGCCTCTCCACACTCGCCGGATCGCTGCTCCTCATCGCTATTGTCTACGCGGTCTATAACAGCATCCGCGAGGACCAGCGCCGGCAGGATGCGCTGGAACTCGAGAAGCTGGAGCTGCTGCACGAAAGCAACCGCATGCGTCATCAGGCCGAGCACGATGGTCTGACCGGCCTCTGGAATCATCGCGCCATCGTCGATCGCCTGGGCGAAGAGATCAGCCGTTCCACACGTGATAAAACACCGCTCAGCGTCATCCTCGTCGATGTCGACCATTTCAAGAAGATCAACGATACTTTCGGCCACCTCGCAGGCGATCTTGTCCTGAAGGAGATCGGCGCAATCTTCACGCACTATCTGCGTCCCTATGATTACGCGGGCCGGTACGGCGGCGAGGAGTTTCTAATCCTCCTCTCCAACTGCGGCATGGAGAACGCACTTCACCGTGCCGAACAGCTCCGTCAGGCGGTGGAGTCGGCGCGCGTCGTGGATGGCGAAACCATCCTGCAGGTAACTGCTAGCTTCGGTGTAACCTCGGCCTTTTCGTCTCACTATGAAACGGAGACCGTAATCCGGACCATCGATGCAGCTCTCTATCAGGCCAAAAAGAGTGGACGCAATTGCATCGTTCCCATCGAAATGAATACACCGCTTCATCGAAGCTAGTTTCCCGCTGCCAGCGGTCTGGTTTCGATCGCTGGCAGCAGGATTGTCCGTGTCTCTGTACTATTCAGACGGGTCGCCCAGAACCGCGGATTGCTCTTCAAATGCGTCTTCCGTGCAGGCGCGAATCTTCTTCGCGATGCCCGTCCATACCGGATTGATCTTCGCTCTGCCCTCCGGTTCATTCGCTGCAGCCGCTTCGTAATCCGTCCTCTTCGCCAGACCGTTCTTGTACGCCTCGAGCTCCTGGATCAGCTTGAATGCGGCAGCAATCACCACGCCCACATCATCTCGGAGTTCGTCCGGAACCGTCTTATAAACCTCTTCCTTGTGCTCCTCGATCCACTGGAAGGCGATGGGTAATACAACGGCGCTTACCCATTCGCTGTAAGTATTCAGGGCGTCCACTCCCGCAGTCCACGACGGATGCATCTTCCAGTCGTGCTTTCCCTCACCAAACGGATGCTCCTGAGGGGGAGGTGGGCAGTAAACACAACCGATCTTGACCTGGCTCATAAGTATTCTCCTCTTGGCCCGAGCGCCATCTGTGACGACTCGATGCCATGGTTATCGAAACGGTGAACTTGCTGTTCAGACACTTCTTCCAAGCGCTGTTGAAGCGGACCCTGAATCGCGCGCATTCTTCGCCGACGGAATGCGGCGCAATAATTTTGGTGCTGAAGATCAGCCGAATTTTAGCATTCGTGCATTAAGCCATATAGGTGAGAATATTTTTCCGCGCGTTTCCCCATAAACAACTGTCATCCTGAGCGAAGCCGGTCACGCATCGCGTGACCGGAGAGTCGAAGGACCTGCGGTTGTTCTTGCTTTTGCTCGCTCCACTCGCCCCCAGCTGTGAGAAAAACCTATCGGCGAAATCTTCCCCCGCCTCGACGAAAATTCTGGAATCGCCCAGACTCCCTCTGGCCTCGCTCTCTCGCCGAATTGGATCGATCAAGCCCCTGCAAAGTGCCGCTATTGATTCCGCTGCCCGCTTTCGTAGCTCCGCTCAACGTCTTACCCGCACCATTCTGTCGCGCTGTCGAAGCATTCGGATGGTTTGCGTCCACCTTCTGCTTTGCAGCTGAGGTGTCCACCGTGTTCCAGTTCCCGTTGCTGTACTGACTCCATCCGCCATTGGCATCGTGACGGTATACATTTCCGTCATTGCCCGCATAAACGGAGTTGTTCGCTCCATGAACCACAGTTCCGTTGTCGCCGTGATACACCGTACCGTGTTGTCCGTTCGAAGTTCTGTATCCGGCTATGGTTCCGTTCGCCGTCGTCACATGTCCCGTCTGTATCGTGTTGTCGTTGCGCGTCGCCACTGAGCTTCCCCACTGCGCATAGGCATTGTGCCCCTGTGAAGTGGCTCCATATCCGCCCGTCCAGGGGTTATACGCCGAGGCCACCGTACGTCCGCCATACCATCCCTGCACGCTTGCAGAGCGCCCATATCTTCCAGTCGCCGGGTTGTACCAGGCTGACGACCCCGCCGCGCCGTAGGGTCCATACACTCCGCGTCCCGCCGCCCATCCCCCATTCCATGGGTTGTAGACCACGCCCGCGCCATAAGTTGCGGGCCACGGACGATAGACGGGATAGAATGCCCCCGGCCCCCAGTACACATAGGGCGGGTAATACCATCCCGAGCCATATACGATCGCCGCGCCCACTGCCGCTCCCACAATGAACATGCCAAAATAACCTGCGGTTGTGCTGCTTTCCACAGTCGTCGCCGTCGCGTTCGTTTGCGTAACATACGTTACGTTGTAGACCGGAGAGCTTGACGGTATCGAATAAATCTCCTGTGGCACGGAACTGACCGTCTTCCAGGGACCATTCGGCGCGGAGGACATAAACCACACCCCCTGGAAGCAGAGATAGTAAATATCTCCATCCTTGATCACTTTGTCCTGAGTGTTCGTTGCGTACTCCAGCTTCGTCTTCTCAATGGGGCTGAACTTTGGAGACCCATCGTAGGTCACCTTCGCCTTGGCTTCGGCCTCGGCGCGATTCACCACCACGGTCGTTGGAACCTGCGCCAGCAACACAGCGTCAGATGCCTCCACCGTTCCCGGCACGGACGAAAGAACTCTGGCCTTTGCTGAACTTTCCGGAATCTTCGTGAAGTCCGTCGGCAGGTTAGCGCTCGCATAGGTCCACGGGCCCTGCATGGAAGACGAGCTGAACCACCGGCCCGACAACAAAATGTAGAACTGTTTGGAAGCATCGTTGAGGAAGATGTCGTTGTCCGTATTGCTCACATACAGCAAACGTGTTCCCGCCACTCGCGTGTAAACCGGCGCGCCTCGCAGTAGCAGTAACTCCGCCGGTTGCTGGCTGTAGAACACATGCGGCGCTGCAACTGCCGTGGCTGGCGCAGGGACATACCGCTTCACATCGTCAAAATTTTGCCCCGCCGGAAGTTTGGCCATATCCTTCGGTAGCGTCTTGGTTGCTGTCCACGGACCGGCAGGATTTTTAGAGGTCAGCCACTGGTTTTCGGCCAGAAGGAAGTAGTCGCCCTTCGACTTCTCAAAGAAGAGATCCCAGTTCGTGTTCACCACAAACTGCAGGTCTGTTTTCTCAATCGGGCTTAGCACTGGCGTGCCTTGGACCAACAGCAGAATGGCGGGAGATACGCTATAGAAAATCTGTGGAGGATCGTTCTTGAGAGTGGGCGCGCTGACCTGCTCTTTGCCTTTGTCCACGTCAGCTATAAGACGGTCCAGCGAGATCGGCTCTCCATCGGCAGGCGCGGTTGCTCGAAAGTCCTTCTCCAGCTGTGCCTGTCCTTCAGAAGAGACGGATGAGAAACGCACACTGGTGTACTTCAGATCATGCAGATAAACCGTGCGGCTTGACTGATCCACGGTCGTTCCTGCCTCTACAGACACCACGCCAAGCACCTGACTTTTTCCGGAAGGCGTCAACGAAAATGCCATACGCGCCTTGACGAGTCGATAGTTGTCCCAGCTATCGACCTGGGGCTGGTAATAGACCAGATTGATGCCGTTTTTTACAATCCGACGGGGCCATCCTGCATCGACCGTCGCGTCCGGCGCAGGTGCAGGTTTAGTCGCAGGTGCAGAGGCGGCCGCTGCCTGAGGAGCCGTCTGCCCCATCGCCACCGTCGGAGAAGCGACGAGAGACATCATGGAGAAACATGCAACCATCCTTTGAAACAAGCCGAGAAACATTTTCCACCTCCATCCTTGCTTTTTCGCCTGTACAACACTTCCTGTTGCAAAGCATTGAAACAGTCCATCTACAGGCACAAACTGAGATCACTTTTTAGGCAAATTTGCTCGTGTCGGAACATGGCGACGTTCAGCCATGTCAGACCGATTTCCAAATGAATGTCGCAGCGCACAGCGCTATTCGAAACTGTCAGAAATGCCAGCCGGGATAGCACTCCCATCCCCTCCCACAAACGACCGTCATCCAACATTCGGGTGCCCCAGGTCTCGATTGTGAGACCTGGGATACCACAAACGCCGCCCCGTCATCCAACCGGAGGGAGCCGGGGCCTTCAGGCCCCGGAGCCGCTCAACCGCAGAAAAGGGGCCTTCAGGCCCGGCCGGGCATTTGTCTTTGCCGTTGCATTTCGTTCATTCCACCCCAACATTTGGGTGCCCCAGGTCTCGATTTTGAGACCTGGGATAGCACTCCCATCCCTTTCCCACAAACGACCGTCACATCCTGACCGTAGCCGTTTTTCAGGCGGAGTGAAGGACCCGCTTTTGCCTTTCAGTCCTTCAGTCCCTCAGTTCCCATAGTCCTTGTCCCCCACCCATTACCAAAGTCCACTGTCCTTTCGTACCTCTCACCCACTCCAGAAACTTTGCATGCAATTAACCCCATTTGTGCTTTACTCATAATCAGCAGAGAAAGAAGGCCCGATTCCTACGGAATCGGGCCTTCTACTTTCACGAATCACGTACCACGGCGGCGCTGAAAACTCGCGCAAAAGATGTATTTTCACCACGTTTTGGCCCACTTTTCGCACCCTGTTTTCCGCCGAAAACAATCTCTATCTATTTGAAAATAAGTATCTTACTTGAATTAGAGAAACGGAAAATGCAAAATTTTACCCCGTACAGAATCTGTACATTTGTAATTCTGTACTCCCCGGTGGATGCTAAACCTCATAAAATCAATAAGATATAATTTTCTGATGTGGGTTCTTCCCACAGATTCTGTGAGCGTCTGTCCTGCTCCTGTATTCTCCAGATCATGCTCCGATCGGATCGCTGGCTGACTCAATCCCGCCGAATCTGGCTGTGGATCGCAATTGGCCTCGCCCTGCGCCTGCTCTTCCTCTGGTTCCCCCGCCCATCGGACGACGACACCACCGACTACCTCGCGCTCGGCCACAATCTCCTGCATTACGGCACCTACGGCCAGGGCACACCCGGCGACCTCGCCCCAACCCTCTTCCGCCTGCCCGGTTATCCCATCGTCCTCGGCCTCTTCGAATCGGCCTTCGCCCACATCTGGCCCACCACCTGGCAAACCGCCCTGCTAGTCACGCAAGCCATCACCGACATCCTCTCCGGCCTGCTCCTGGCATCGTTCGCACGCCGCTACCTCAACCCCCGCGCCGGCGAAATAGCCCTGGCCCTGGCCATGCTCTGTCCCTTCACCGCAGCCTTCGCAGGCATAGCCCTCACCGAATCCTTCTCCGTCTTCGCCCTCTCGCTAGGCATCTACGCCACCGGCCGCGCACTAGCCGAAAACGAAACCAACCGCATCTGGTCCTTGTTACTCGCCGGCGTCGCCTCCGCCTTCGCCATGCTTCTCCGTCCCGACGGAGTCCTCCAATTCATCGCCCTCGCCGCCGGCCTACTCTGGTACACCACGCGTCGCGCAGCACTCCGCCGCGCCATCAGCACCTCACTCATCTACGCCACCGTAGCCCTCGCACCCATCGCCCTCTGGACCTTCCGCAACTGGCAGACCTTCCACGTCTTCCAGCCCCTCGCGCCGCGTCACCTCAACGATCCCGGCGAGCGCTTCAACAAGGGCTTCTACGACTGGCTGCGCACCTGGTCCACCGAGTTCGTCACCACCGCCAACGTCTTCTGGAACGTGGGCTCCGAATCCATCGACATGGACGACATCCCCGCCCGCGCCTTCGACTCACCCGCCCAGCAGCAGCGCACACAGGCCCTCATCAACGAGTACAACCAGACCCACTCCATATCCGCCGATCTCGACAACCGCTTCGAATTGCTTGCGCAGGAGCGAATTCACAATCATCCCGTCCAATGCTTAGTAGTCGTTCCAATCCTCCGCGTCTTCGATATGCTCCTTCGTCCCCGCACCCTCGAATTCGACCTCGAAGTCGACTGGTGGGCCTGGAACCGCCATCCCGGCCAGACCGTTGCCGCCATCGCGTTAGGTCTCATCAATCTCGCCTACGTCTTGGCTGCAATATGGGGCTTCCTGCGCCGCCGCGTACCCTTGGCATGGATGCTGGGCGGTTATCTCGTCATGCGCTGCCTCTTGTTAAGCACGATGGAAAACCCGGAACCGCGTTACACCATTCAGATGTTTCCCATCTTCATCGTCGCCGCAGCGGCTGCATTCGCGGGGAATCGCCTTCCTGTCGTGCGACAATCCACTTCAGGCACTTATCTATATGCGTCATGATCGTCTTTTCTTAGCCTGGTTCTTCGCTTTGGTTCTCGGCGGCGTTCTCTCCTGGTCGCAGTCCACTCCGCTCGTGCTTTCGGGCGGCACAATCGTCGATCTCACTAACTGGGGTAAATCGGCAAACGATCTGCATGATTCTGTCGTCATCATTCACGACGGCAAGATCACCGATGTGGGACCGCGCAGCACAGTCGTCGTTCCGAAAGGCGCGCGCATCATCGACTGCACCGGGAAATTCATCATCCCCGGCCTCATCGATGGTTTCGCCGGAATGGCCGGTCAGGCCGAAGCCAACGCCAATCTCTACATGGGCGTCACCACCGTCGTCGCCAGCTCCGATGACCGCCGCGGGCACGTCGATCTGCACGCTGATCCCTCACCGCATATTTATCTACTTGATTCCATCGGCATCGCTGACGACTGGAGTCTGCTCGCCACCCAGCCTGCATGGAAAGATAAACTTCACGAAGGCCCGCGTCCCGCCGAGCTTGACCCGCAGGACACGCTCCGACAGCTCGCCGATACTGCAAAGCTCGGCACGCGCGTTCTCTGGCTCGGTCCCAATCTCACCGCTGCTAACACACAGTTGGTCGTCGCTCGCGCGCATCAGATGGGCATTGTCACCTATGGCGAGTTCGCCTCCACGCCCTATCGTGTCGGCATTGAGGCCGGCGTTGACGCGCTTCTCCACATGGGCCGCTACGAGCTGGGAGTCATACCCGACGAGCTGCAACGTCCGCTCGTCGACGACCCTCTCGGCTCAGCCGCCACCACAGCGCTCGATTACTCCGAACGCCTGCCGCCCACTGACACGCATGTACGCGCCTACGCAAAATTTGTCGCCGCGCATCACGCCGCGCTCATGCCCACCTTCAGCATCTACTACCAGCAGCTTCCCGATCATCGCAATCTGTGGAATGAGCCGGCCGCGGCGCTTCTCGATCCCGTGCGCATGTTCAATCCGCCCAACCGCGAGACTGGGGAGCTGGATTATCCAATCTCCAACTGGGCCCATCATCTGCCTGCCATGTCACAGCGATGGATGGAAGAAGGCCAGCGCAAAAAGGCAGATCAATCGGCCATGCGTCTCTGGCGCATCAATGAGGTTTTCTTTGCGGCTGATCCGCACTATCTCGCCGCCTCCGGCGCTCCAGTATCCGGAGCCTTCCCCGGTATCTCCATGCACACGGAACTTGAGATGCTCGTTCGTCTCGGCCTCACCCCTCGCGAGGCCCTCGCCGCCGCCACCAGCAATTACGCAATGCAGTTCAACTGGAATGAGCTTGGCCTCATCGCTCCCGGTCGCCGCGCCGACATAATCGTACTCGACGGCGACCCGTCCGCTACCGCCTGGAATGTTCGCCGCATCGCGAACCTGATCGTGGACGGCAACGTACTGGATCGCGAGGCTCTGCTGACGCTGAAGAAATAATTTCTGCCGCTTCCCGTACAATGAAACCAGCCTTACCTCCGACTTCATGACTACTTCTTCCACGCAAATAGCGCGAACCCGCAAGCGTCACGACCGAGGCTTGGTGACAATTGCGGCCTATAAGTTATTCATCGCTCTGGTCTTCGCTGCGGTAGGAGTCGGCGCGCTGCACCTCGTCGGCAAAGATGTCGGCGATGTCCTCTCGAGCGTCGTCTCTGATCTGCGCTTCAATCCTGAAGGTCGCTTCGTCAACTTTGTCCTCGACAAAGCCTCGCTCCTCGACGATCCCGCCCTGCGCCGCATCGGCTTCGGCGCCTTTTGTTATGCCGCAGTCAGCATCGTCGAAGGCGTGGGTCTCTATCTTGAAAAAGCATGGGCCGAATATCTCACCCTCGCCATCACCGCATCTTTTCTGCCCATCGAGATCCGCGAACTCATGCATCGCTTCACCTGGGTGCGGGTCGGCATCTTCCTTATCAACGTTGTCGTTCTTATCTATCTAATCGTTATCGTTTTTGAGCGTCATCATAAAAAGAGACTGACCGTCGCAACATCCGGCAAGTAATGGCAGTTTGAATTTGTTTTGGCAACTTAATTTCGCTTTTTATTCGCTATACACTGACCGTCGACCCTTGCCAAGCACCTGTCGCACATACTTTGTACTGGCAGAATCAAACCGATAAACACTATATATGGTGTTTCCCATTTTCAACTTGTACAAGCTGTAATGCTTGGTTCCTCCCCTTGACATCCGCTCCGGAGGATAACCAAAACCCTCTATTTTTCCTTTCACTGCAGCATGAATCTAAGCTAATATCACTCCAGTGGAGCTAAATGGAGTGTAGTGGATCAAGACATTCTATTTTCAGTTACAAGATACGCCGATTGAACCAATTATGCTCACTTTTCTGAGCAATCTCGGCAGCGAGGCACTCGAAATCGCCTCAGGCAGCAGGTAAAGCAATGTTTCGCGGAAATCATCCAGCCAAGATCGATGAGAAGGGAAGGCTCAAGCTTCCTTCTGCTTTCAAGCAGCTGGCGGAATCCGCGCAGGTGAATGAGTTTTACGTGACCAGTGTTGAAGGCGACTTCGCCCAGATATGGCCCCTGCCCGAGTGGCAGAAGAGAGAAGACCAGCTCGCCGCTTCGAGCGAGTTTGAAGAAGCCGCCCGCAAATATCTGGCCCGCACCAGCTACTGGGGTCAGCAAGTGGAATTGGACGCACAGTCTCGCATCGTTCTTCCGCAGTTGCTGCGCAAGTCGGCGGGTCTGGACGACGTTGAAGTTACGGTGATTGGCATGAGGGACCACATTGAGGTCCACAATCGCCAGAAGTTTGAAGCGGCACTCCAGGCGGAAAGCTTCACCGCCGACGATCGCCGCACAATGGCGGAATTGCTCCGCCGCAAAGACTAGATGTTTAACCCCTCAGGGGGGGAGCGCATGACGAACCCGAATGTACGCCATGTGCCCGTTCTTTTGACAGAGACTTTGGAATTCCTCAGGGTGCAGCCCGGCAGCACGATCGTCGACTGCACGCTCGGGCTTGCAGGCCATTCCGCGGAAATAGCGCGGCGGCTCGGGCCCAAGGGCAGACTGATTGCATTTGACCGCGACCCCGAAGCCCTCGCGCTGGCAAAAGCTCGGCTCGACGAGGTTTGCGCAGAACTGGGCGATCAGGCCCCGCAGATCACGCTCATCGGCGAAGCCTTCAGCTCGATTGAGCAGCACGTCGAGCCTGCATCGCTCGATGGCCTGCTGGCGGACTTCGGCGTAAGCAGTATGCAGTTGAATGAAGCGCCCAGGGGATTCAGTTTTATGGCGGACGGCCCGTTAGATATGCGTATGGACACGCGTAGCGGGCTCACCGCCGAGCAGGTGGTAAATGAGGAGAACGAAGGCGAACTTGCCAACCTCATCTACGAATACGGAGAGGAAAGGAGGTCGCGGAGAATCGCCAGAGCCATTGTCCGCGGGCGGCCTGTCACAACAACAGCGCAATTGGCGCGAATTGTTGCTCAGGCTGCCCCGGCGATGAAACAGGACAGATTCAAAATTCACCCCGCAACCCGCACATTTCAGGCCATACGTATCGTAGTGAATCGCGAGCTGGACGAAATACGGGACTTGATGGAGGCCGCGCCAAGGTTGCTTAAGCCCTCCGGAAGAATTGCCCTCATAAGTTTTCATTCATTGGAAGATCGCATCGTCAAAGACAGTTTACGCGATGGAGCGCAGAAGGAAATCTGGAACCTGTTAACGAAGAAACCGGCCACGGCAAGTGAAGAAGAAACAGAACGAAATCCGCGCTCACGCAGCGCAAAGCTTAGAGCGGCAGAAAAAGCAGTACGCACGAATAGACGGAGGTAGAAGATGGCGGCAGCAGCGACAACTTATTTTGAAACCGGCCGCAGCATCCGGTCACGCGCTGCAGAGCGCAATACAGAAGTGCTGGCCAGCCAGCCCGCGCGCCGTCGCGGAGTGCGCACGCCTGAGTTCTACTTCACCCGGCACTTTGATAACACGCGCCTCGTCAAGGCATCCGATCCCGTGCGTGTCCGCGAAATGCGTGTCTTCTCCGCCGCCGTCACCGTGCTTTTTACGCTCATCATGGTCTATGGCCTTCAGCACTTCAGCGCCATTGAGAAGTCCTATCACGTGGAAAGTGAAAAGCAGCAGCTCGATCAGCTCCGCGAAGAGAATCGCCAGCTCCGCCTTTCGGAAGCACAGCTCACACAACCCTCGCGCATCGACAACATGGCGCGCCAGTACGGTCTCGCATCTCCGCAGCCCGGGCAGGTTGTGCACCCAAATGCAGCTCTGGATAGCACGAACGCCGCACCGTCGCTCGCGCAGATCGCGCCTCCAGCCGCACCGCAGGCCGCGCCCATACAATAAGCGGCCTCTGCATCTAAACTCGATCTTGGAGTGAATCCGCCGATGCAGCCCGCAGCAATGCCTAACCGGATCCCGAGTTCCTACTCAACTCGCAACTCGGGACTTCCCCGCACCGTACCCTTGCGGCGTACGCGCTTCTGGCTCGTCTGTCTCTTCTTCATCGTCTGGCTTGGCTCCATCGCAATTCGCCTCTTCTGGCTGCAGATTGTTCATCATCACGACTACCTGGACCGCGCACAAAAGCAGCAGCAGCGCACCTTTGAAGTAGCTCCCCGCCGCGGCATCCTCTATGACCGCAACCTGCATGAGCTAGCCATGACCGTGCAGGTGGATTCTATCTACGCCGTCCCCACCGAGATAGAGAACAAAAAGGCCGCGGCCTCCACACTGGCTTCCATCGTCCACACGGACCCCGTTGACGTCCCCACCAGCGAAGACCAGATCGCCGTGCGCCTTGCCAAAAACAATGGTTTCGCATGGATTGCCCGCCGTGTTTCGCCGGACGTTTCAGCAAAGATCAAGGCTCTCAACCTCAAAGGCATTTATTTTCAGAAGGAATTTCAGCGTTCCTATCCAAACACTGAAATCGCCGCGCAGGTGCTCGGCTACGTTGGTATCGACGACACCGGTCTCGGCGGCATCGAACAGAAATTCGAGCCACAGCTTCACGGCGTCCCGGGCCGCATGTACACCGCCATGGACGCACGCCGCCACATTCTCGGCTCCACGGAGAGCGAGCCGCAGCCCGGCCAGAATCTCGTGCTCTCCATCGACGAGCAAATTCAGTTCATGGCAGAGCAGGCGCTCGATCACGTCATGGACCGCACACACGCCGACAATGGCACGATCGTGATTCAGGATGTGCACACCGGCCAGATCCTCGCTCTTGCCATCCGGCCCACCTTCAATCCCAATCAATTTCGCCGCACCACGCCTGCGTTGCTACGCGATCACGCCGTCAGTGATGTCTATGAGCCCGGTTCCACCTTCAAGCTCGTCGCTTACTCAGCCGCCATGGATGCAGGTGTTGCCAAGCCGGATGACACAGTTGATTGCCAGGGCGGCTTGATCACGCTTGCCGGGCGCGTCATCCACGACAATCAGGGCGAACACCCCGGCGTCATTCCAGTGCACAAGGCTCTCGAAATCTCCAGCGACGTGGGCGCAATCAAGATGGCGCTCAAGGTTGGTCAGGACAGGTACAGCGAGTACGTGCGTTCCTTCGGTTTCGGCTCGCGCTCCGGTGTAGAGCTTCCCGGCGAAACACGCGGCCTGCTGCGTCCCGTGAGCAAGTGGGGTCCCTCGTCAATTGGTTCCATAGCAATGGGACAGGAAATCGCAGTAACGCCCGTTCAGCTTGTCTCCATGGTGTCCACGATTGCCAATGGCGGCATCTATCTTCCGCCGCATGTGCTCATGTCCGCGCCTCAGTCCGGAGCACAGCCGGCGGCGCAGCTGCAGCCATCGCCCTTCAAGCCCGGCGGCCAGCTTCCCAATCCGCTTCCCACTGGAGCGCATCGCGTCATCTCCACCATGGCCGCTGCGCAGATGCGCCAGATGATGGAAGGCGTCATCCTCTACGGCACGGGCAAGGATGCGCAGCTCAATGGCTACTCCGCCGGCGGCAAAACCGGCACCGCGCAAAAGATCGACCCCGCCACACACAAGTATTCGAAGACCATGCACGTCGCATCTTTCGCTGGCATCGCCCCGGTCAACAATCCCGTCATCGCCGTCGCCATCGTCATGGATAATCCCAAAGCAGGCGGCTCGTACTACGGGGCAGCGGTCTCAGCGCCCGTATTTCAGGAAGTTGCCCAGCAGGTTCTTGAATACCTTGGCGTGCAGCACGATGAACCGGTGCACGCACAGAAAACGCCCCCTGCTTCCGGAAAGTCTTTGGCCGAAGACGACCACGGCGACTCCGCCGATGTAAATGCCCTCTACGCCGCGATAAACGATTTGCCCAGCGACGATCCGCTGCGTCAGCAGCCCGCGCAGCAGGCAATCACGCAACCCAACACTCCAACTCAGCCCGCTGCTGTAAGCTCAGCACCCGTGCAAAACTCCTCTACTGCAGCTGCTACTCCGGCATCGTCGCCCGCCGCAGCACAACCGCCGCAATCCTCCGCTGCTGTCATCATCCCCACGGCGAACACTCTCAAGGTGCCTTCGCTCATCGGTCTTCCCATGCGTCAGGTCATCGTCGCTGTCGGCGATGCTGGCCTTGAAGTGCAAGTCATTGGCAGCGGAACTGTTCGCGAACAAGCGCCCGCAGCAGGAACCATGGTCCCTCCCGGCACGCGCATCGTCGTTCATTGCGCAAGGTAACCTTCTACAATCGAGCACAGCATGAACTGGAACAATCTCATCGCGGAAATAGCCTCTGAAGGCTTCGCAGGCGCATCGGATGCGTCTATCACCGGCATCGAGTATGACTCGCGCCGCGTCCGCCCCGGCTCGGTCTTTGTCGCCATGCGCGGCGGCACAACAGACGGCAATCGCTTTGTCGAGAAAGCCATCGCCTCCGGCGCACTCGGCATCATCACGGACTCATCCCCGACCTTCGATCATCTTCTCGTCTACCACGCTGGCCTTCCCCTTCTTGAAGTCGCGCACGGCCGCCGAGCTCTCGCGCAGGCCTCCGCCGCATTCTTCAATCATCCCGAGCGCAAGCTTGCAGCCACCGGAATCACCGGCACCAACGGCAAAACCACGACAGCCTTTCTCACGGAATCGCTGCTCAATCATGTTCAGTGCAAAACAGTTCTCGTTGGCACCATCGAATATCACATCGCAGGCCAGATCCGCCCGTCGGTCCACACCACGCCGGAATCCCGTGACCTCTTTGAACTAATGGCCGAAGGCGCAGCGCAGGGCGCAACCGAACTCATCACGGAAGTGTCGAGCCATGCACTCGACCAGGGCCGCGCCATCGGTATCGCATTCGATGTTGCCATCTTCACTAATCTCACGCGCGACCATCTCGACTACCACGGCACCATGGACAAATACTTCGCTGCCAAGCGCCTGCTCTTTGATGGAACGCGCTATCCGGCTCCGCGCGTCGCCGTCATCAACGCGCACGACCCACGCGCCGAAGAACTTGCAATTGCCGCAAGCAAAGCCGGAGCCGAAGTCCGCACCTACGGTATCGCGCAGGGCGACTGGCGCGCCTGCAGCTACAAGCTCACGCCGTCAGGCGCTGAAATCGCGCTCGAAACTCCATTCGGCTCCGCAAGCATTCAGTCGCATCTCGCAGGCGAAGTCAACATCCTAAATCTTCTCGCGGCATTTTCTGCTGCCCACGCACGCGGAGTCCCATTCGATCAACTTATCGCATCCGTTCCTCTTCTCAAACCTGTCCCCGGCCGCTTCCAGCCCGTTCACGCAGGCCAGCCTTTCTCCGTCATCGTCGATTACGCCCACACCGACGACGCTCTCCGCAATCTCATCTCTCTTGCGCGCAAGGGCGTCGCCACCGGCCATCGCGTCATTACCATGTTCGGCTGCGGCGGCGACCGCGACCGCACCAAGCGCCCAAAGATGGGCCACGCCGCGGGTGAGGGAAGCGATTTTGTCGCCGCCACCAGCGACAATCCGCGTTCGGAGGACCCGCTGGCAATCCTTGCCGAAATCGAGCCCGCTCTCAAGGCTACGGGTACGCCTTACATCATCGAACCCGATCGCGCTGCTGCAATTCATCTCGCTCTTGAAGCCGCCAAACCCGGCGATGTTGTTCTTCTCGCAGGCAAAGGCCATGAGACGGAACAAATTCTCGCCGACCGCACGATTCATTTCGATGACGCCGAAGTTGCCCGCTCAGTTCTCGCTGAGCTGGGATACGGTTTGAGTTACGGAGAAACACAATGAAACTCAACTTGGCCGAGGCGGCAATCGGCGCAGGCGCAGTGCTGGAAGCGCCATACGCCATCTCCAACGCAGGCGCACTCATTGCGCAGGGCTACTCCATTGACTCCCGCACCATCGCTCCAGGTGAGCTTTTCTTTGCTGTGCGCGGTGATCGCTTTGACGGACACGATTTCGTCACCGCAGCCATCGAGGGGGGCGCTGTCGCTGCCGTCGTCTCAAGGCTCAAAGTCGCCATGCTGCCGGACGCTGCTCTCGCCATTCCCTTGCTCATCGCGGAAGATCCGCTCACAGCATTGCAATCTCTCGCCACGCACGTGCGCCGTCAGTGGGGCAAGCGAATCGTCGCTGTCACCGGCTCAGCAGGCAAGACCACTACCAAAGAAGCCGTCGCCACCGCGCTTAGTGCAAAGTTTCATGTGCATAAATCGAAAGGCAACCTCAACAACAACTATGGTCTGCCGTTACAACTCCTCAAGCTCGAGCCGGAACATGAAATCGCTGTTCTTGAGATGGGCATGAACCACTCCGGCGAAATTGAAGCGCTTGCGCGCATCGCCGTGCCTGACTGGGGCGTCGTTACAAATGTCGGCACCGCGCATATTGAAAACTTTGCGGACGGTCAGGCTGGCATTGCCCGCGCCAAATTTGAGCTCGTCGCGTCATTGCCCGGAAACGGCATTGCCTTCCTCAACTGCGACGATCCGTATGTCTCGCAGTTTGGCCGCGACTTCGCCGGCAAGGTCGTCTACTACGGTCGTGGTCCGTGCGCCAATCCGCAGATTCTCTCTGCTATTGAAGATGCCGAAGGTGTCCACATTCACCTTCGCGCTGGTGAGCGTGAAACCAATCTCACCCTCCAGCTTCTCGGCGTGCACAACGCGCTCAACGCCATGGCAGGCATCGCAGTCGCTCTTGAAGCAGGTGTCGACCTGGAGGCTGCCATCGTCGCGCTATCCGCGCTCAGCGCCGGAGACAAACGCGGCGAAATTCTCGCCATCCGCGGCGCAACCATCCTGAATGACAGCTACAACTCGAACCCCGAAGCACTGCGCTCCATGATCCTCACACTCGCCGCCCGCCCCGCCACACGCCGCATCCTCGTCGCCGGAGAAATGCTCGAAATGGGTTCACATGGCCCCGATCTGCACGCCGCCTGCGGCAGGGCCGCAGCCGAAGCTGGCATTGATCTCGTCGTGGGCGTGCGCGGAAACGCCGAGTATCTTGTCACAGCAGCAGCCACCGCCGGCGTTCCGGCCGCCTTTCTTCCGGATGCTGAAGCTGCCGGCAACTGGCTCAAAGCAAATCTCCAAGCAGGCGATGTAGTTCTTATCAAAGGTTCGCGCGGCGTTCATCTCGAGCGCGCCATAGAAATCCTCCAATCTTCGCCAGCACAGAGCCCGACTCAGGAGTAGTAGCCCAATGCGTTTCGTCCGTTCCTTATTCGTCGCAGCACTCCTGTGCCTCTGCGCATCTGCCTTTGCAGACGCTCAAGCATTCTCCGTCCAACCTGAATGGACGCGTCCCTTCCCACCCTTTCGTATCGCGGGCAATCTCTACTACGTCGGCAGCGAAGACCTCGCCGCATTCCTTATCGTCACTCCTCAGGGAAACATCCTCATCAACAGCAACCTCACCACCTCGCCCGCGCAAATCAAGCACAGCGTAGAGGCACTCGGCTTCCACTTCAGCGACATAAAAATCCTTCTCATCAGCCACGCCCACTCCGACCACGCCGCCGGCAGCGCGGAGATTATTCGCCAGACTCACGCAAAGTATTTCGTCATGGATGCCGACGTACGCGCCATTGAATCAGGCGGCCACACCGATTTCCGATTCGGCAGCGACAAATCCATGTGGTATCCGCCCACGCACGTCGACCGCACCCTGCATGACGGCGACAAAATCAGCCTCGGTGGCACCACACTCGTTGCGCACCTTACCGCGGGCCACACGCCCGGCACAGTCACCTATACCTTCAACGAACCCGAGTCAGGCAAAACTCTGCACGTTGTCATCGTCGGCAGCCCAAGCGTCCTCGAAAGCTACAAACTCATCAACAATCCAACTTACCCACACATCGCCGATGACTACCGCCATCAGTTCGTCGTCCTCAAGTCTCTCCCCTGCGACATCTTCCTCGGTGCGCACTCCAGCTATTTCGATCTGAAGGAAAAGTACGATCGCCTGCAGCATGGCGACAAAAACGCTTTCATCGATCCCACCGGTTACACCGACTTTGTCGCCGATCGCAAACAACTCTTTGAAGCGGCGTATCAAAAGCAGTACGCAGCACAGAAAACTCCCGTGAACACTCGCCCCGGAGCGCATCCCGGCCTGTAAAATCGACTGAAATCCGCGTTCCAGCCCCCCTTTGGAGGCACCTTGCTTTACTGGCTGCTCTATCAAAAGCTCTATCCGTTCTTCCATCCGTTTCGCATCTTTCGTTACGTCACCTTCCGCACCGTTTTCGCCTCGCTTACGGCGCTGCTGATCACGCTTTTCATCGGCCCATATGTCATTAGCAAGCTACGAGAGTTTCAGATTGGTCAGTATGTCCGCGATGACGGGCCCCAGTCGCACCTGAAGAAATCCGGCACGCCCACCATGGGCGGCCTGCTGATCGTCATCGCCATCCTGCTGCCCACATTGCTCTGGGCCGACCCTGCGGATCCCCTGATCTGGATCGTCGTCTTCGCCACGCTCGCTTTTGGAGCCGTCGGCTTCGCCGATGACTACATCAAGGTTGTCAAGCGCCGCAGCCTCGGCCTCACCCCCAGCGCCAAGCTCTTCGGACAGGCTCTTGCCGCAGTCCTTGTTGCCTCCTCGCTCATCGTTCTCCAGCAATTCCGTATGTTTTCGACCGCCCTTTCCGTGCCATTTTTCAAAAGCTGGCGTCCGGACCTCATGCTTCACTGGTTCGATCATGTACCGCACCTCGCGCTGCTTGCCTTCGTTCCCTTTGTCGCGTGGGTTGTCTTCGTGCTGCTCGGCTCGTCCAACGCCGTGAATCTCACGGACGGCCTCGATGGTCTGGCCATCGGCTGCACTATCATCGCCGCCGGCGCGCTCACAGTCCTCACATACGTCAGCGGCCACGTCGTCTATGCCGATTACCTCGAACTCCAGCGCATGCCGCTTGTCAGTGAGCTCACCATCTTCTGCGGCTCCATGGTCGGCGCATCCATCGGCTTTCTCTGGTATAACGCCCATCCGGCGGAAGTCTTCATGGGCGATGTCGGCTCGCTCGCTCTCGGCGGCGCCATCGGCACGGTGGCCATCTGCATCCGCCAGGAGTTGCTACTACCCTTTATTGGCGGAATCTTCATCATTGAAGCGCTTTCCGTCATACTTCAGGTGGGTAGTTACAAGCTCCGAAAAAAGCGCATCTTCAAAATGGCGCCCATTCATCACCACTTCGAGCAGCTCGGCTGGGCTGAGTCAAAAGTCATTGCGCGCTTCTGGATTGGCGCGTTAGTGTTTGCATTGTTTGCACTCACTACGCTCAAATTGCGTTAACAGCTTCGCGCCCTGCCGGGCGAGGTACAAAATTGAAACATCGCGTGCCGGCACAATTCCGGCTCACGGAGAAAGCTCCCATCATGGACGGCAAGGAATTCGACCTCAGGGGCAAAAAAGTGCTCGTTGTCGGGCTGGGTAAATCCGGTCTCGCTGCGGCAATGTTTCTGCGTCGCCGCGGCGCGCACGTGACCGTTTCTGACGTCCGCAGCGCGGAGGCCCTGGCTAAGGACATCCCGGCGCTGCTGGACCAGGGCATCAACGTCGAAGCTGGCGGCCACGGTCTGCTCACGTTCCGTCGCCAGGACCTCATCGTCGTCTCGCCCGGCGTACCGCTCGATACCCCTGAGCTCGTCCAGGCGCGCAGCTTCAGTCTGCCCATCATCGGCGAGCTGGAGCTCGCCGCCCGCTTCCTCAAGGGCAAAACCCTCGCCATCACCGGTTCCAACGGCAAAACCACCACCACCACCCTCGTCGGCGAAATCCTGAAGGATTCCGGCCTGCCCACGCTCGTCGGTGGCAACATCGGTGTTCCCGTCGTTGCACTGATCGACGAAAGCACGCCCGACACCTGGTCGGTTCTGGAGGTTTCCAGCTTCCAGCTCGAAAGCACGCAGGAATTTCATCCCTTCATTGCAGTCATCCTCAACATCACGCCGGATCATCTCGACCGCCACGGCACCTTCGAAAATTACGCTCTCGCCAAGGAGCGCATCTTTGCCCGCCAGACCGCACAGGACTTTCTTGTTCTGAACTCCGATAATTCCCGCACCGCCGAGTCCGCTTCGCGCGCTCCATCGCAGGTCTACTGTTTCTCCATCGAAGGCACAGTCAGGCAGGGCGCATGGGTAGAGAACGGTACGGTCCTCTTCCGTGTATCTGAGAGTGCGCCTGCGGAGACCATTTTGCCGCTTGCCGCCATCCCGCTCAAAGGCACACACAATGTCGAAAATGTCCTCGCCGCCGTCTGCGCTGCACGCCTCGCAGGCGTCCCCGCGGCGTCCATCCGGGCCGCGGTCGAGCGCTTTCACGCCGTTGAACATCGCCTTGAATATGTCGCCACCATCAATGGCGTCGAGTTCTACAACGATTCCAAGGCCACCAACGTTGACGCCACGATGAAGGCCATCACCGCATTCCCCGGCGGCATTCATCTCATCCTCGGCGGCAAGGACAAGAACTCTGATTACTCAGCGCTTGCTCCTGCTCTGCGCCAGCGCGTCCGGGCTGTCTACACCATCGGTTCTGCGGCGCAGAAAATCGAGTCACAGCTGCGTGGTGTCGTGCCGATACATTCCTGCGAGACTCTGGCTCGCGCCGTACAGACCGCTGCCTCTGATGCGCAGTCTGGTGAAATCGTACTGCTCGCCCCGGCCTGCTCCAGTTTCGATCAGTTTGAAAATTACGAGCATCGCGGTCGTGTCTTCAAGGAGCTCGTGCACGATGGCCGCGATTGGAAGGTTTCACAGAACGCATAGGTACAGGGTGAAACGGGTAGACGCATGGCAAAGCGAGTAGGTGTAGACAAGTGGATTTTCTTTACCACTCTTGTGCTGGTCCTTGTCGGACTGGCAATGGTTTTCTCTGCCTCCGCCGTCGTCTCGCAAGCACAATATAACTCGCCTTACATGGATGTTGCCCGTCAGGCAGGCTGGGCTCTTGCCGGTGTGGTGGCAATGATTGTGCTCATGCGCATCGATGTCTCGCACTACAATTCTCCGCGCTTCATCTTCCCGGCGCTTTCCATCTCCACGCTGCTGCTCGTGGCGGTCTTTTTCGTGCATTCCTCGCATAACACCCACCGCTGGATTGTCTTTGGCGGTCATTTCACCTTCCAGCCCTCGGAGATTGCCAAGCCCGTCCTGATTCTCTTCCTCGCATGGTTTCTCGCCACGCGGCTCGACCAGATGCGCGACTGGAAAAACACTCTGCTGCGTGCCGCCATCATGCCGGTGGTCTTCATTCTGCTCATCGTCAAGCAGCCCGACCTCGGCACCGCGCTCGTCCTCGGCGGCGTCACCGCGCTGATGCTCATTATTGCCGGCATGGAGTGGAAGTATCTCTTCCTTGCCGTTGCTGCCGCGCTTCCTCCGCTCGCCGTGCTGCTCTTTTGGGTTCCGTGGCGTCGTCAGCGCATGCTCGTCTTTCTCAATCCAGACTCCGATCCGCAGGGCGCAGGCTTTCACATCAATCAATCGCTCATCGCCGTCGGTGCCGGTGGCCTCACCGGCCGTGGCTTCATGGAAGGCATGCAGAAGCTCTTCTATCTGCCGGAAGCCTCCACTGATTTTATCTATGCCAACATCGCCGAGGAACTCGGTTTCATAGGCGCCATCGTCATCGTGCTGCTCTTTGTCGTCTTCGCCTATCGCGGATTGCGCGTCGCCTTCAAGGTGCAGGATCCCTTCTCGCGCCTCGCGGCCTTCGGGCTCACCGTCGCCATTCTGTTGCAGGCGTTTTTCAACATCAGCGTGGTTCTTTCGCTGGTCCCCACCAAAGGCATTCCGCTGCCGCTCATCTCATCCGGTGGTACTTCCGTGTTCTTCACTCTTGCCGGAATCGGCATCCTGCTCAACATATCCCGTAAGGTAGACTAGAGCTGCGCGGTTCCGCGCATTTCCACAGAGAGGCTTGTATTTTGTCACAACTGCGCGTGCTGATTGCCGGCGGTGGTACGGGAGGTCACATCATACCTGCGCTCGCGGTTGCCCGCGAGCTTGTAGATCGTTATCAAGCGGAGATTCTCTTCGTCGGCACGGCACGCGGCATGGAAATCCGCCTCGTGCCGGACGCTGGATTCCGCCTGCGCCTCATCAACGTAGGACCGCTCAATAATGTCTCGCTTGCTACGCGCATTCATACTCTCTGGCAGCTTCCCAAGTCCATCGGCGAGTGCAAGCGGCTCATCCGCGAGTTCCAGCCTAGCGTAGTCTTCGGCGTAGGCGGTTACGCCTCTGGTCCCGCCGCCCAGGCAGCAATCCGCATGAAGATTCCCACCATGGTCTTTGAGCCGAATGCTATGCCCGGCCTCGCCAATCGCCTCGTAGGCAAGCGTGTGCAAGCCGCTGCTGTCAACTTTCCGCAGGCAGCAGAGTGGTTCCAGAACGTCGAAGTCACCGGCATTCCCGTGCGGCCTGAGTTCTTCGCCCTGCAACCACCTCCGCCCGCGCCGCAGCATCTGCTCATCTTCGGCGGATCGCAGGGCGCGCGGCTCTTCAACGAAACCTTGCCGAAAATTGTTCCTGCGCTGCTCGATGCCGTGCCCGGCCTGACGATTTTGCACCAGAGCGGTGTTCGCCACGGTGCTGTCACAGAAGCTGCTTACCAGGCCTCTGGCGCGGATCCTGCACGCTGGGCAGTAAGGCCGTTTCTCGATGACATGCCTTCCCGCTTCGCTGCCGCTCACCTCGTTATGGCGCGCAGCGGAGCCTCCACAGTGGCTGAACTCGCCGCCGCCTGCAAACCGGCGCTGCTCGTGCCTTTCGCCGCCGCCGCCGACGAGCATCAGCAGCGTAACGCGGAAGCGATGGTTCAGGCCGGTGCCGCGCTCATGCTCCAGGAACAGGAACTTGACGCGCCGGAGTCGCTCCTCGAAAAGATCGTCGGATTATTGCAATCGCCGGAGCGGCTCGCCGCCATGGGGCAGGCCGCGCGAACGCAGGCCCATCCCGCCGCCGCCGAGCGCATTGCCGCCCGGCTGGCCAGCCTCGGCAATGTGGCCCACGCAATCCAGTAACCCTTGTTCACAATAAAAGGCCCGTCTGCCGAAGCAGAACGGGCCTTTTAACCTCGTTGATCTTTAAGGATTAGCGGTGTCCGCCGCCGCCATGGCCGCCGCCGCCAAATCCGCCGCCGCCAGCATGACCGCCGCTAAATCCGCCGCCTACTCGGCCACCGCCGCCAGCGAATCCGCCACGCGGTGCAGCGCCAACTCCTGGCCGTCCGCCATAGCCGCCGTAACCGGGCCGTCCACCACCATAGCCGGGTCGTCCGCCATATCCATATCCTGGACGTCCGCCATAGCCATAACCACCCCTGTAACCCCAGCCAGGCCTGTAACCGCCCCACCCACCGCGATAGCCATACCATCCGCGGCCCCAGCCATAGCCGTACCACGGGCCGACGCCGATAAAGAGGCCGCCAGAGAACCAGTTAGAACCGTAATACCCATAAGGCGCGCAGGCATACGGGTAATAGGCGTAATAGCCGTAGTCGCAAGCCGGAGGCCCGTAAACCATCGGGGCATCCACGACCGCAGGACCAATACCCACGCCCACACCCACCTGCGCATCAGCCTTGGTCGCCGTTGCGGCCAGGCCAACCGTCATTAGAGCTGCCAGCACAACCAGGCGAAAACTCTTCATTTTGAAACCTCCCTGTGCTGCCCTCATCTGGGTTCGGAGGCTACCCTCCGCTTGCTCAGCACCGCCGGCCGCTCATCGCCGCCAGCTTACATCTATTGGAACAGCAGTTAGGGAATTAAGTTGCGCTAATATTCGCCGATTTCTGCTAATCCGCACACTGTATCCCGAGCAAAAAATCGGCCTCTCCCAATCAAATCCCGTACGAGAGAGGCCGATGCGATGAAACTATCAGCCGGCTGGTTTACCGGCGGTAAAAGCCACGACGCCCGCCACGATAGGGATTCCAGTAACCGGCCACCCAGGCATAGCCCGGTCCAGGGCACGGAGGCGCATATGCCACCGGAGCCGCCACCGGCACGCCAATACCAATGCCCACACGAACCTGGGCCGCATTTGCCTTCGCCGTACCCATTCCCAACGTCCCTGCGGCCAGAGCCGCGCCAAGCGCCCATTTGCCAAAGCTCTTCGTAACCTCTTTGCCAAAGATTTTCATGACCGCATCCTCCACGGGAAAACCCGTCCGGCTTCCGCATCTCCTGGGCTTCTCTACTGCCGCCCGGCGCTGCCGGTTATGTCCACTCAAACAGCAGTTTAGAAGGAAGGTTGCGCGCAACTTTCACAGCGGCTTTGTGTCTACGGATAGCATAAAATGTCCAGAAGTAGACTTGACATCGTCCACATTTAGACGATAATACGCAGTGAGGGCACGCAATGGCCACACATCCTTTAATCGCCGCGCCGGGCTATCAATTCGATACAATCCCCGACCTGAGCCGCATCGAAACCCGCGAACGATTGAGTCAGTCCGCCGTCGACGGTTTCTTTGCCATTACGGAGAAGTGGGATCTTAAGGTGGAGCAGGCCAGGGCTCTTCTCGGAGGCATTCCGCGCTCCACCCTGCACAAGTACAAGACCGCCGCGGGCACGCGCAGCCAGGATGAGCTGATGCGCATCTCCTACCTCGTCGGCATCTACAAGGCGCTACATATCCTCTTCAGCGACGACCTGGCAGATGAATGGATGAAGCGGCCCAATGACAATCCTCTCTTTGGCGGCGTCACTCCGCTGGAATATGCAGTAAAAACAGGCATTCCCGGTCTGCAGCAGATTCGCAGCCTTCTCGACGCCGCGCGCGGAGGCCGGTAGGTGGCCTACGCCGCTATATTCGAGCAGCAAGCCACGCACCGGCTCATTCCCGCAAAATACAGCGAGACCGGCAGCGTGCTGGAAGCGCTTCCGCTTCCCAAGGACGTTCTCTCTGACCTGAGCGAGCTCGATGCCGCCACCAACGAGCGCACACAGGCCGAACGGGCAGGGAATCCCGCAATCGGCCCCGGCGAACTCCTCTTCGGCGTGCCTCAGGCGCAAATCGTCAACGCCGCTTTTTGTCACCCAGGCCCATACGGCAGCCGCTTCAACACTTCGCAACGCGGCGCATGGTATGCAGGCGTCGAGCTCGAAACCTCCTGCGCTGAGGTTGCCTTTCACCGCCGCCGATTGCTCGAAGAGACGCGCTTCTCCGGCGAGCAGGTATACGACTATCAGGATTTTCTAGCCGATTTCTCCGGCGAATTCCACCAACTCAATGAAGCAGAACAGAATATCTGCCTAGAGCCCTCGCCGGTTCCGCAGTGCTACGCCCCAGGCCAGGCGCTGGCAGAGATGCTTCTCCATCAGGGCGCGCAGGGTATCGTGTACGCCAGTGTCAGAAATCGCGGCGGCACATGCATCGCATGCTTCCGTCCAGCACTCATCTTTCATCCGCGTCGAGGAAAGCGTTACAGAATTGCAGTTGCTGCGCATAAGACCGGTTTCCGCATTGAGAAACCAGCAAAAGCCGGCTTCCGTATAGAGAAGTCTGTAGCAGGGAAGTAACAGCACAGCCCGTCCTGCTACGCTGTTCTTTCTATGTTCGCTATATCGCAGCACGCGCACTTCATCGGCATCGGTGGCATCGGCATGAGCGGCATCGCCGAGATCCTTCTCACGCAGCGTTTCAAAGTCTCCGGCTCAGATCTCCGCCGCTCCGCCGTAACAGATCGTCTCGCCGGCCTCGGCGCAACCATCTATGAAGGCCACAACGCGGCCAACATCGCCGGAGCCACAGTCGTTGTCACCAGTTCCGCCGTCAGCCCATCCAATCCAGAAGTCCTTGAAGCCCGTGCCCGCAAAATCCCAGTCATTCAGCGCGCTGAGATGCTCGCCGAGCTCATGCGCCTCAAGTTCGGCATCGCCATCGCCGGCATGCACGGCAAAACCACGACGACTTCGATGGTGTCCAGCGTGCTTACCGCTGGCGGACTCGATCCCACCATCGTTGTCGGCGGGCGGGTCGATGCGCTCGGTTCCAATGCCCGTCTCGGAGCCACGCAGTACATGGTCGTGGAGGCCGATGAGAGCGATCGTTCCTTCCTCAAGCTCTCGCCCATTCTCGCCGTCATCACCAATCTCGATCGCGAGCACATGGACACCTACGCCGACATGGAGGATGTCGAGCGCGCCTTCCTCGCCTTCATGGACAAAGTTCCGTTTTACGGCGCAGTGACGGCGTGTGCAGACAATCCACTGCTAGCATCCATCCTGCATTTGGCGCAACGTCGCATACTCACCTATGGCATGAGCGACGGAGCGGATTATCGTCTTGAGCTGCTTCCCGGTGATGGCAACAGCCTCTCGCGCTTCCAGGTAACCGCAAAGGGAATTCTGATGGGCCCCTTTGAGCTGCATGTGCCCGGACGGCACAACGTTCTCAACGCAGCGGCCGCAGTCTCTGTCGGTCATCAGTTGGATATTCCGGCAGGCAAAATTGCCGAAGGGTTGAGAAACTTTCGCGGCGTCGACCGCCGCTTTCAAAAACGCGGCGAAGCCCGCGGCGTCACCGTGGTGGACGACTACGGCCACCACCCCACCGAGATTCGCGCCACACTCGAAGCCGCGCGCCAATGCGGCTTCAAGCGAATTCACGTCGTCTTTCAGCCGCACCGCTACACGCGCACCCGCGACCTGATGGACGAGTTCGCAGAGGCATTTACTGACGCAGATTCCGTCTTCGTGCTGCCCATCTACGCAGCCAGTGAGGAGCCGATTCACGGCGTAACAGCGGAGCGGCTCGCCCATCGAATCACAAAGCCAAAAGCAAAATTCGTAGCCGATTTTCCGGAAGCATTAGCAGCCGCAACAAAAGCCGCATCCGAAGGCGACCTCATCCTCACCCTCGGCGCAGGCAGCGTAAGCCAGCTCGCCCCGCAGATCGTCGCAGCGCTGCAGGAGCGCTGATGAATTGCGCCAGAGGGACTGTACCCCAATGGGCGTTGTATCAGGGCGCGACTTTAGTCGCGCCGAATCAGCCTCGAAAAGAACTGGGGCTTTAGCCCCCGCGTTCAAACTGACCCACTACTGAATCTTGCGGAAGGTAGGCGCGACCGGAGAGGAGCCTTATAATTGCAGTCGGTTTGAACCGTCCGTGGGGACACTTATATGTCAGTTCTGAGCGCCGCCTTTCTCGATCCCTGGCCAGCTTTTTCCTATCCGGATTTTGCTGCGACTCAGCAGTTGCTCCACATGGGCTTACAAGCCATCGGCAAGTTGAAGTTGCAAGAGCCGTTTCAATCTCAGTGGGCTGAGCTGCCATTGTGGCTTAATGCGCGAGGATTAACGACGGGGCCGATCTGGTATGCGGGCAATGCTTATGAGGTTAGGATGGACCTGATCTCGCACGAGGTGGCGTGCATGACCAGTTGGGGCGCCTCCGGGCAATTTAAATTAGGGCCCATGTCTGTCGCCACGCTGGTGGAGCAACTCTTTGAGCTGCTCAGTAAAGCGGACGTTAAGGTTTCCATCAACCTGAAGCCGCAGGAAGTTCCTGGTCCCATTCCGTTCGATCAGGATAAAGAGCAACGCCCGTACGAGGCTGCGCTGGTCAACGACTGGTGGCGAATCCTCTTGAGCACGCAACGCGTCATGCAGATCTTCCAGGGACGATTCAAAGGCAAGACTCAACCGATCGGCCTCATGTGGGGAACAATGGATATTCGGGATGTGCGCTACAACGGCAAGCCTGCTTCACCGGGCGCCAAGGCCGACTACATTCGACGTAACGCGATGACCGAGGAGATGGTTGAGGTGGGATGGTGGTCCGGTAGCGCCGCTTATCCCAAGCCGGCGTTTTATGCCTTCACCTATCCGCAGCCCGGGGGAATCGAAAACGCAGGCATCAGTCCATCGCGTGCACGATGGGACACTTCCATGGGCGAGTTCATTTTGGATTATGAGGACCTGCGCAAATCGAAAAACCCTGACAGCGATCTTCTGGCGTTTTTCGAGTCCGCCTACAAAGCTGGCGCAGAGCACGCAGGCTGGGAGTCCAATCTCGTTGGGACCGGCAGGCCTGAGTAACAATTATGTCGCTCTATTGACCGAGTGACGAGTGGCTCCAGGGCGCCCATACTGCACCAGCACAATCGCCAATATCAGTAAAATCGCCGGCAGCACCAGCAGGCTACCCTCCGGTCCATCCGTTCCGCCGGACCACAGCACAGGACCGGAGGGCGTGCTCGTCAGAAAGTGACCTTTGGCAACTTGGCCACTGTCAGCCGTTCCATAGAAGAAAGTCTCCGCCCAGTCCCACGCCGCATGGCACCCAATCGCCCACCACGCCGAGCCCGTCACGTATATGCTCACACAGAAGACAAAACCAATCGCAGCCGCGGCAAAGATACCGATCCAGTTCTCGCCGTTGTTGCCGGTGTGGATAAAACCAAAGAACGTGGAAGTCGCCCACGCCGCATACCAGAACGAGCCATGCTGCGCTTTCCGCAGATACAAGCCAAGACAAGGCAAAAGACCTGCCGCGGCAAAGAACCAAACTCCCCATGCGCTCTCGTTCTTGTACTGCGGCGCAAGAATGCCGCATAAAACGGCAACCACACCCAGCGCCCACCAGAAATTAATCCCGCGAGTCAGGGTGAATTGCAGATAACACCGGCAGAAGCCTTCTTCCGTGAAACCGACACAGAGAAGGCCCGCCGCCCAGAGAGCGGCATACAGAAATATCTGAGCGTCAGTCAGCGCGACTGGACCAAAGTGCAGCCATCCGCCCAGATACAGCCCGCCCGCAAGCGCTGAGAGCGCAGCAAAGCCGGCCACGAGGCCGCTGGCAAAGCGCGCAACGGACCCCGTACCCCTCAGGTTGTAGTCAAGAATGCGGCGGCGTTCCATCAGAGCAATAAGGAAGCCGGCGCAGATAAGGGCAAGCAGAAGAGAGCCTTCGCCGATGATTGTGCCAATCGGCGTCATTCCGGCGCCCGTGCTCGGTTTATGGTGCAGCAGGAAGGTGACTACCCATACGAGCCCGGCGATCACCAGCAGCGCTAGGAAGAAGAGCGCAAAGAAAATGGCCACGGACCATCCGGCGCGCAGCCCCTGTGGCCCCACAAAGATGCGGTGCAGGGTGCTCGGCGGCGCAGGCGTCAAATCCGGTCCTGGCTGCGTCAATCCCGCATCGGCAGTCACCGGCTGATTCTCAAATGGCTGAATTTCGGAATCCATGATTGCTCCCTTGTACTGTTACGACCGGTTCTGTGCGCCACGCAGAATAGTCGCGATGCAAATCGAGTCTTTGGCAATTTCGTATACGACAATATACGGTGTTCCGGGAACAACTAATTCTCGTATTCTTGGATGCCTCCCGGCTCGTGCGGAGTACGGCATTCTTGACGCGCGTTCGATCGTGACCCCGATCCGCTCCATCACTCGATGTGCCGCTTCTTCATTGTCGGAGGCAATGTATTGGAAGATATGATTCAGCTCATTTACCGCTGGAAGTGACCAACGAGTTTTCACGCTGTTTTGCGGTGCCTCTCTTCAGGATGGCGTGTTCCCCAGGACTTCGCCATCTTCATGACATCCTCGTGATCAATTAACTCGCCACGGTCGATTGCTTGCAATCCCGCTTCGATCTTTGCCACGCAATCTCTTTGATATTGGAGATAGTTGTCCACCGCCTCATTCAACACATAACTGCGGTCGCGGTCCATGGACTTCGCCAGGGCGTCGAGTTCATCCACTTTTTCTGCAGGAATGCGAAAGCTGATTGTCCGGTGGGTAGTCATAATACGAAATATTATGACGTATTATCTTGTATTACAAGTGCATAAATCCGCTATTCCGAAGCCCGCTGAGAAGAAGCCTGAGCCGCCCGCTCCCGCTCCATCACCCGCCGGTTGAACTCCCGGATCACGCGCGCCACATACGCCCGCGTCTCGTGGTACGGCGGAATGCCGTGATAGCGATCCACCGCCGCTGGGCCTGCGTTGTAAGCAGCCAGCGCCAGCGCCAGGTCTTCGTGATAGCGCGTCAGCAGCTCGTCTAGATACGCCGCCCCGCCCCGCACATTCTGTTGCGGCTCAAAGCTGCTGGTCACGCCATGGTCGGCTGCAGTCTTCGGCATGAGCTGCATCAGCCCCTGCGCACCGGCATGGCTTTTGGCGAGTGGGTTACCGCCGCTCTCGGCCCTCACCACACTGGCCAAAAGCTCCACATCCAGGTTGTGCGCATGGCCCGCTGAAGAGAGCAGTGGAAGAAGCCCCGACGGCTTGGTTTCAGATGCCGCAGGCTGCGGCACAGCCACCGGGTCGGGAACCGCCTCGAACGCCGCAACCTCCGCCGGAGCAAACTCGATGTAGTTGCTCTCATCCGCAGTCGTGTAGAGTCTCATGCGCCCATCCACTACCGCATGATGGTGGCAATCGAGCGCAAATCCATTGGCCAGCGTGGCACGTTCCGCGGCATGCGCTCCGGCAGCCAGCCCCGCAAGCACAATCGCCAGCATCCGCGCTTTCATCGAGCCTCCTGCATCTGCTGCGCTGCCTGCCGTTCCAGCTCGCGCTCCAGAATCACCGCCACGCCGTCCTCATCATTTGGGGGAGCCTGCTTCCATCCGCGCAACTTGGCCATGGTGCGCAGCTCGGCAGAGGCATTTCCCATTACCACGCTCTGTCCGGCCCACTCCAGCATCTCCACATCGTTCCAGTTGTCGCCAATGGCCATCGTTTCCAGACGCCCCACGCCCAGCCGCGTCGCAAGCTGCTCCAGCGCCCAGCCCTTCGAGACTCCCAGCGGCAAAAGGTCCAGAATCGACAGATTCCGCGCCGGGTACTCTGTCCTTGCACATTCGCAGCTTGCAAACAGTGGGCTCTGCCGCAACGCGATTTCTGCCCGCTTCATCTCATCCACCGTGCCGCATACCATTCCCTGGATCGGATCATCGCCATCGCCAAACGCATCTTCAAGCGGTCGCACCTCGCGTATCGATGCGCGGTTCGCATCCACCCACAGTGCAATGCGGTCATGTGCCTGCTGAATATTCTCGAGCACCAGCTCTCCCGGTCCATTCTGATCGAAGGTAAACACCACTGCGCCAAAGGGCCGCAGCAACCCGCACAGCTCACGCGCCACAGCAGCATCCAGATGGCAGCGGTCCATCGGCTCGCCCGCAAGCGTACGGGTAACTGCACCATTGGACGTAATCAGCGGCATATCCGCTCGCAGATCGAGGTTGCCCAGCAGCGGCGCGACATACGCCTGTCGCCTGCCTGTCGCAATCGCCACGGTAATTCCGGCCTTCTGCGCGGCTCGAAGCGCCCGCGCCGTCCGCCCGCTCAATTGTTGGGCAGAAGTCGGCAGGAGTGTGCCGTCCACATCGATGGCCACCAGGCGCACAGGAGGATGCATACCTCCAGTTAAACATGCCTTACGGTGTATAGGTTCCCTGCATATGGCCCGGCCGTTGGTAGGAAGGTACAAACGGCTTGCCGTCAACCAGATAGGAAATATTCACCCGTACTTCTACCGGCTGCCCGTCAATGAGATACGGCTTGTATTTCCACTTGCTCACGGCAATGCAGACAGCATCCTGCACCGGCTGTAACGGTCCGGCAGCCGGTGTTAACGTCTTCACGCTGCCGTCCTTGCGAACAATTGCAGCCACAGTAACAGTGCCGCGAAACGGTGTTCCATCTCCCAGCAATGGAATCGTTGTGCCCTGCTCGTAGACACTCATCAGTGGCGGATCGCCGTCTTCAAGCGTGTACGGCTGTAGAACGGCCTTCGCCGGAGGTTTCAGGAAGGCGCCATTGGTTGCGGGGTCAAAATCCTCCAACAGCGTCACCTTCATTTCGGAGTTGAACTGCCCATTCACCAGCACTCGCACCGTACGCGCTACAGACCTGTCCTGAAAGGGCTGAAAATCCATAAACTGGATAGCCGTATCGCTGGATGAAATAAGCCGCAGCCGCAGGTCGGTATCAAAGCACATTGTGGGCATACTCCACGCTGCTACCCCGTTCGACCCGAGCGCGTTGGGATTGGTGACCGATATGCAATTGAAATTCTGTCCGTCTCCTGGCGAAATGCGGCTTATCGCAAGCATGGCCTCGGGCGGAGCTAGGGAAGCCAGATACATCGGATCGATAGCGGGCCGCGCGACACGCAGATTCAGCAGATCGGCGGCAAAGTCCATGTTCTTCGGTTTGAGCTCATAATGCTCAATGTGTGAGACGCGCCACAGCGTTCCGTTCCATGTTTCTGTCTGGCTGGAGTAAATCCGGCTCCACTGATAGCGTCCCGCATGCCACTCCTCCACCGTTCCGTTCAGCATATCGGCTGATCCGCCGCCCGACGCGGTTAAGGTTCCGTCCCCCCTCGCCATGCGACCTCCACCTGCCGAAAGGCGCCTGTCCCATTGTTTGTAAGAGGAGACCAATGAGTATCCAATCTTCATATGCCACGGCTTCACTCCGTCGCCATCGAGCGCATTTTTTTTGAGCGCCGCAGTTAGCAGCTTGTGCGCCAGCGCATTCAGCCGGTCGCGGTCCGCTGGCGCCTTAAGTCCGGGCGCGGGCTGCGATGGCTTCTGGTCAGACGTAGTTTGGGATGCCGGCTGCGGCTCATTCTGTGCCGAGGCAGAAGGCAACAGCGCGGCAGTGAGCAGAAGAAGCAGAGCAGCTTGCGAAAGGCGTGCAGGGCGAATCAGGAATCGCATCGTAATTTGCGCCGGGGCTTTGGCGAGGCCATCTTACACGAACGCAATACGCGCGAACAGCCTATTTTGTGCGGCTGCTCCCCGTGTTTCATTCCTACAGCACTTCATCCTTCCAAAGCGCCACGCCGCCCAGCAGGCCGGCTTCGTTGGAAACAATCGTCGAGTTCTTCGGCAGGTCGAAGTCAATCTTCTTGGTGTTCCCGCCGCCAACGTAGAGATGGTCCCAGTTGAAGGTCTTCGCCGTCTGCTCAATGGCTTCCTGCAGATACTTGTTCCACTTCTTCTTGCCGTCTTTGTCCAGTCCCCGGCGTCCCAGGTAATCCTCGTAAGTGGCCTTTTTCCACGGATGATGGCCAAGCTCCAGGCCCGGACAGAGCCGTCCGTTGGTAAACAGCGCCGATCCCATCCCCGTCCCCAATGTCAGCACCAGCTCCACACCCAGGCCGCGGATAGCGCCATATCCCTGCACCGCCGCATCATTAGCCACGCGCACAGGCTTCTTCCAGCGTTTTTCCAGCACAGCCTGCAGCGGATACTCCGCCCATTCCGGATCCAGGTTAGCGGCGGTATACGTCACGCCGCGCTTGATCACTCCCGGAAAGCCAACCGACACGCGGTCAAAATCCGGCAACGCAGCCGCCAGCTTGTCCAGTTCGTCCAGAACCAGCGTGGGCTTGGGAGACTCCGGCGTCGGAACGCGCTCCCGATCGCTCACAGGCTTGCCTTCAAAATCAACCAGCATGGCCTTCAGGCCAGATCCGCCGATATCAAGCGCAAGAGTGACAGCGTTGTCAGTAGCCTTGGCCGACTTTTTCGTTGTTGCAGTGGAAGTTGCATTCGTCATCGGGAGAATTGTAAAGGCGCGGGGTAGGGATTAGGGAGCATGAAATTCAAGCCAGCCCATCGCCTACACTGATTCTTTACCTCCATGTCCGAATTCTGCGAAGTCGCGCTGCCCGTTCCGCTGGACCGCACCTTTACCTATGCCGTGCGCCCCGATGCCAGTCCGGCTCAGCATCCCGTCCGTGGTTCCCGCGTCATCGCGCCCTTTCGCAATGAGAAACTCATCGGCATTGTGCTGAGCGTCGGCGCAAAGCCCGCCGATGCCGACTACGAAATCCGCCCGCTTGAAGCCGTTCTCGATCAAGACGACGGCCCGCTCCTGAGCGAAGACCTCCTCGTTCTCGCCGAATGGATCGCAAGCTACTATCTCGCTCCAATAGGAGAGGTGCTCCGTGGAATGCTCCCTCTCGTCGCCGAGGTTCGCCGCACCGTCTACTACCGGATTACGGACCTTGGCCGCGATATTCTCGCCAAACTTTCCGATGGCGATCCCGCATTCGAGCGCTCCGCACAGAAAAAACTGCCCAGGCCGCGCATCGGTACCAAGGAGACAGACTCCGCCGAACTCCAGCGTCGCGTACTCGACAAGTTATCCTCCGGCGAGCCGGTCAAGGTCTCCACTCTGCGCACCGCTACAGCCGCCTCGCAATCCGTTCTCGCCGCCATGCTGCGCAAAAAGTGGATAGCCCGCGAAACCAGCGCCGTCGAGCGCGACGCCCGTCGCATGGAGCGAGTCGCAGTTCTCATTCCCGAGACCCGCCTGCCCTCACTCACGCAGAAACAGCAGGCAATTCTGGCAGAGCTCGCAGCCTGCGGCGGAGAAATACACCTGGCCGCCCTGCGCGCCAAAGGACTGCCCCCCTCCACGCTGCAAACGCTGGTCCGCCGCGGCCTCGTGAAAATCGAAGAGCGCCCCAGGGCCTTTCGCCTCGGCGGAATCGAAAGCTCCGGCGGACCGATCCGGCTAAACGAGCCGCAAACGGAAGCGCTCGCCGCCATCGCCTCCTCACTCGGGGCATTTCACGCTTTTTTGCTTTTTGGAGTGACTGGTTCGGGTAAGACAGCCGTTTATCTCGCTGCCATGCAGCGCGCGCTTGATCGCGGCCAGTCCGCAATCCTGCTCGTTCCCGAGATCGGTCTCACGCCGCAAATGGCCGGCCTGATGGACGCAGCCTTCGGAGAAAAAGTCGCACTGTTGCATTCCGCGCTAACGCCGGAGGAGCGCAGCGAGCAGTGGCGCCGCATCCGCTCGGGCGACGCGCCCATCATCGTCGGCACCCGTTCCGCCATCTTCGCACCCGCTCCAAATCTCGGCCTTATTCTCGTCGACGAGGAACACGACCAGAGCTATAAGCAGGAAGAAACACCGCGCTACAACGCCCGCGATGTGGCCGTGGTCCGCGCGCGCAACGCCGGAGCCGTCGTCGTGCTCGGCTCCGCCACTCCCTCGCTTGAAACCTGGCAAAACTCCGCCGCCGGCAAGTACACGCGCATCGAGATGAAGGAGCGCGTGAACCACCGCCCATTGCCGCAGGTTGAGCTCATCGACATGCGCAACGAATTCAAGGAGACCGGTGCCGAGCAGTTGTTCTCCCGCGCTCTCATTGAGCAGACGCAGGCTGCTATCGATCGCGGCGAGCAGGCAATCATCCTTCTCAACCGCCGCGGCTATTCCTTCGCCGCGCTCTGCCGCGCCTGCGGAACCAAGCTCGAATGCCAGAACTGCGCCATCGCGCTCACGCATCACAAGCCGCCCTCGGAAGACGGTCTCGCCCGCGAAGGTCAGCGTCTCGAATGCCACTACTGCGGTTATCGCCGTACCGTTCCGCCGCGCTGCCCGAAGTGTGATTCAGAACACCTCTACTATCTCGGCGCAGGTTCGCAGCAGGGAGAAGAGCGTTTATCCGAGATCTTCCCCAGCGCGCGCATCGGCCGCATGGACCGTGACACCGTTCGCGGTCGCCACGATCTCGAGCGGCTCCTGGCTCGCCTTCACTCCGGCGAAATCAACCTGCTCGTCGGCACGCAGATGATCGCCAAAGGGCATGACATTCATGGCGTCACGCTTGTCGGCGTCGTCGGCTGCGATCACTCGCTCTCTATGCCGGATTTCCGTGCCGCCGAGCGCGTCTTTCAGCTCATGACGCAGGTCTCAGGCCGCGCTGGCCGCGGCGAGCTTCCCGGCCGCGTCGTCGTCCAGACCTACTACCCCGATCACTACGCCATCGTCGCCGCGTCCACCCACGACTACTACGCCTTCGTCCAAAAAGAAGAGAAGTACCGCCGCTGGATGCACTATCCACCCTTCGGCGTGTTAGCCAATGTGTTGGTGCAATCAGAAAAGCTCGAAGAAGCCGCAGGCTGGTCCTCTATCCTCGGCAAGTATTTCGTCCAAAACCAAAGCAACGGAGCTGTGCGCATGCTCGGTCCCTGCACCGCGCCCGTAGCGCGCATTAAGGGCGTCTATCGCTTTCATCTGATTCTCAAGGCAGCGTCACGCAAAGCGCTTAACGCTGCTCTGCGCGGTATGCTCGCCAATGCCGACACGGCAGGCGTTCCCCGCCGCGGCGTGACCGTGGACGTCGACGCCCAGCGCCTGATGTAGGCCAGGAAGTTACAGCGTAAATCCGCCGTCTTCGGCAATAGCCGTCAAGCCCGCACCGGTATCAGATGAAATTTTCTACAGATCAGCGGGATTTATCGAGAATGCCTACATGGGATCTGCACGCAGCTTCTTTGCGAGTGAAGCAATCTCATTGAGATTAAATTTGGAAACCTTGCCCGCCTTGACATCCGCCATGCCGTTCTCGGTCTCAGCCTTCAGCGCAGCCAACTTATTTAGGCGCAACTCGCGTTTCAGCTTCCAGTCGAGCAGCGCCTCTCGGATCACTTCACTGGTGGAGGAATAATCTCCTTCATCCACCGCGTCCTTCACCAGCCCGGCCATATCGGCGGGCAGCGTTACAGTCAGGCGTTCGATCGCGCCCATGCCAGTCTCCTGAGCTATCTCGGGATGAAATTTGCAGCAGACACAACGTACCGTGCCTGCAGACTGGTAGATGCGAGCGCCATCCGGGAAGGATGTTTTACGATTCTTTCTTCGCGCCTTCGGTCTTCAGCTCGTGCAGATCCTTGCCGGGCTTGAAGCGAACAGCCTTGCCCGGAGCAATCGTCACCTCGGTGCCCGTGCGCGGGTTGCGGCCAATGCCGGTTTTGCGCGCGCGCACGCTGAAGACCCCAAAGCCACGCAGCTCAATCCGATCGCCGGCAGCCAGAGCCTCTTTCAGGCCCTCAAAGACCGTATCCACAGCCGCCTCCGCCTTGGTCCGCGGCAGGCCCGTGCGCTCAATTACGTAATGTACGATGTCCTGCTTGATCAAAGGAGAACCCTCTCTCTGTGTGTTTGATCACCACTACCTGAGTGATGCTACAGGTTTTGCGCCATTTGTGGAATGGGGCATTTTCATCCGCGCGGTACAAATTTTTCCAGCCGTCGCAACCGGCCTCTACAGCTTGCCCCAGAACGCGAACACCACGGCTCCCATAATAAACAGGAAAGAGACCGCATAATTCCACTTCATCTGCTCGCCAAGATACAGCCACGCAAACACCACAAACACCGTCAGAGTGATTACTTCCTGGATGATCTTCAGCTGAAACGCCGTGAACTGCCCATATCCAAACCGGTTCGCCGGAACCTGAAAGCAGTACTCCAGCAGCGCAATCCCCCAGCTCGCCAGAATTGCCAGAATCAGCGGCGTGTTCCGGTACTTCAGATGCCCGTACCATGCCATCGTCATAAAAATGTTCGAGCAGAACAGCAGCAAAATCGTCTTCATAATCTACACAGATGCTCCTGTAGCGCCCACAGTTTTCGCAAGTCGTGAAGGATCAGCCCATCAGAGCCAGAACGGCAAGCAGTTTCGCCACGTATTGGGAGTGGGTCAATTTGAATTTGTTTTGTGTCAGGGCACGGCTTTAGCCGGGCCGGATCGACGTCGAAAACGAATTAGGGCTTTAGCCCCCGCTCAAACTGACCCTCTCCCCACTCATTTGCACAATTGTCACACCCCCGCCCACTCCCGTAAGATGAGCCTTTCAGGCACTCATCACGCGGAGCATACTCACCGCGGCTGCAATCGCAATAGGAGACGCATGTCCATCAAGAGCGACCGTTGGATTCGGGAACAGGCACTCAACCACCAGATGATCGAGCCCTTCAGCGAAAAGCAGGTCCGCGAAGGCGTCATCTCCTACGGCCTTTCCTCCTACGGCTATGATCTCCGTGTCTCGGACGAGTTCAAGATCTTCACCAACGTCAACTCCGCCATCATCGATCCCAAAGCCTTCGACGAGCGCTCCTTCGTCTCCGTCCAGGCCGATTCCGTCATCGTTCCGCCCAACTCCTTCGCCCTCGCCCGTTCCATCGAATACTTCCGCATCCCGCGCGACGTGCTCACCATCTGCGTCGGCAAATCCACCTACGCCCGCTGCGGCATCATCGTCAACGTCACGCCCTTTGAGCCCGAGTGGGAAGGCTTCGTCACCCTCGAAATCTCCAACACCACGCCGCTCCCGGCCAGGATCTATGCCAACGAGGGTCTCTGCCAGATTCTCTTCTTCCAATCTGATGAGACCTGCGAAGTCAGCTACGCCGATCGCAAAGGCAAGTATCAAAAGCAGCAGGGAATCGTCCTGCCCAAGCTCTGAAGTTTCAGAAAAAAGACCGCCCATCAGGCGGCATGCATTTTCTATTCTTCCCTGGTCGTAGCGTCTGTCTTCCCGCTTTTACTTAACCGCAGCATAGAATTTCCGGGAGATTGACAAATGCCCAAGTCCGGCAAAACGCCCGGCAAACAGGACTCTTCGCATGAGGCCGCGCCTCCAGTGCGCATCGGCCTTCTCACCGGAGAACCCATCCGCGTCGAAGGTCTCAGAAGCATCTTCGACCAGCCAGCCACAGCAGGCCAGCCGCCGCTCACTCCCATCACTGGCACACTCACAGAACTGCTGTCCAACCCATCCATCGAATTTCTCGTCGTCGATATGAATGGCGCGGCAGGGGGCGTAGAGACCCTGCAGTACGTCCGGCGCGAGCGCCCCGATATACGCCAGATCGTCATCGGCCCGGAAAATGATGAAGAGCTGGTCTTGGACTGCATTATCGCCGGCGCACGTGCCTATCTTGATTCCTCTGTCGTTCCGGGAACCGTCCGTTATGCCATAGAGGTCGTGGTTAGCGGTTCCATCTGGGCGCCGCGCCGCCTTCTTTCGCGGCTCATTGACCGCCTCATCGGCATCCCTCGCGCCATGGTGCAGTCCTCATCTCTGCACCTCTCCGCCCGGGAGCTGCAGGTGCTCGAGCTCATTCTTCTCGCCCGCACGAATCGCGAAATCGCCGCCCAGCTTGGCGTTGAGGAGCGCACCATAAAGGCTCACGTAGGCAAACTGTTGAAGAAAACCGGCGCGGAAAACCGCATCGATCTCTCCGTGCGCGCCATCAACCGTTCGCTTGTTCCCACCTCACGCCTTGATCCGCGATAGCCTGCGCATCCCCTATATCATCTCCAGCCCGGAGTAATAGGTTACTAAAATCCATTGGACTTCCGTAACCTTGTTACTTTTTATGTATGGCTGCACAATGGTTTCAGAAACAACGCAGATCTGGGGAAAGGCGTTCCCAGACACCATGTTCGCATGATGATTGGGAACGCCTCTTTTTCACCTCATACGCTTCGTTGTGGCCCTCCCCCACCTCTTTCGGGATGCTTCAGCACCTGAAATATCCTGTTAAATCAATGCTTTTCTCTCATCTACGGCGTCCGGGATGCGATACATTCGTCCCCGGGCGCCGCAGTCTTCTTGCCGCCCCTTTGTTGCAATCCGTTGCATTTCAGTTTCCTCAGCCCTCCTATTGCTCCCGTATCGCGTCTTAGTAAGGTAAGACTGTCCGCAGTGAATGGCAGAAATTGCAACTGTTCGTAGTGAACGCACTGTGCGCGCTGCGGACCATAGATAAGAAAAAAGGAAGGTAATTTTTCTCATGCTGAAAAAACTGATGATTCTTGCTGCCTCTATTTGTATGGCAAGCCAGGTGAATGCTGCCTCATCCCGCCAGGATCTCCAGGACCGCGTCGACGCCGCCAAGGCCGTCCTCGACCAGATCATGACCGCCGGTGATAAAGGCATTCCGTTGGGAATTCTGCAGCAGGCCACATGCGTCGCTGTTGTGCCCGGCATGATTAAGGGTGCATTCGTCTTCGGCGCGCAATACGGCCAGGGCGTCGTTACCTGCCGCACCGGCCACGGCTGGAGCGCTCCGGTCTTCATCCGCCTCGCTGGCGGCTCATGGGGCCTTCAGATCGGCGGTCAGTCCACGGACCTCGTCCTTGTGGCCGTAAACGAAAAAGGTTTTCAGGATCTTCTGAAGAATAAGTTCAAGATTGGCGCAAATGCCTCCGCCGCCGCCGGCCCCGTGGGCCGCAACGGCGAAGCCTCCACCGACTGGAAGATGTCCGCCGAGCTGCTGACCTACTCGCGCACCAAGGGCCTCTTCGCCGGCATCGATCTTGATGGCACCTCCATAAGCCAGAACAACACCGACACCGACACGTACTACGGTCAGGAGTATCCCTTCCAGACCGTCCTCAAGGGCAACGTCGCCGTGCCGCAGGACTCAGTAGCCTTCGTACAGACCGTTGCGCATTACTTCATCGAAGCCAAAAACCAGTAAGCACTAAGCCCTGAAGGCACACAACTCAGAACGCAGAACGAAAGGACCAGAGGAATGCTCGAGGATGAGCGTGCCTCTGGTCCTTCATTTTTTAATCTCGCAAACGGCTTCCCTGCAAAACGCCATCCCTGCAAACCGATCCTGGAGCTGACTCATGGAAAATCCATCGCCGCGCCTCGCTACCGCGAATCCCACGGGATACAACATTGACGCAATCGCCAAGCTGGAGCATGACGCACTTGGCCGCCGTACTCTCACGGAGCGAGCTAGCGACATAATTACGAAAGCTGTAGGGAATATCTGGTTCCTGCTGGCTCAGTTGATCCTGATCTGCGGCTGGGGCCTGGTAAATCTCCACCTGATCCCCGGAGTCAAAGCATTTGATCCATTCCCCTTCGGCATTCTGGCGCTCGTCATCTCTTTGGAAGGTGTGTTCCTGACCATCTTCGTCCTCATCAGCCAAAGCCGAATGGCCCGCCAATCCGAACGCCGCTCGCATCTCGATCTTCAGGTCGGCATGCTTTCCGAGCAGGAGCTCACCACCATCCTTCAGATGTTGCAGAAACTCTGCCAGCACCTGGGCATGAACGTGGACTCCTCTAAACAGGAGATTCAGTCATTCAGCAAAACGACAGACGTACACAAGCTGGCCAGCGAGCTGGAAGAAAAACTCCCGGAAAAATAACCTGTCCGCCATCGCCGCCGATTTTCATACTATTCAATTTTCAAGTGAGGATAACGCATGTAAACCAGCTGCTGAACATCGGCATTGAGCTGTTGCAGCGGAGTCGGCTTATCCTGTGACCGTGTGCCCTTCTGATTCAGCACATTCATCAGGCTCCACTCCCGTTGCAAATCGTGAGGTTCTTCAGCCTTCAGGTCATATCGTGTGAAGTCAATGGCCACCGGCGGGCTGTTCTTCGTCCAGTCGCGCAACAGCGCCAGGCGGAACTCGCGGTTCATGTACCACTCAATTTCCAGGTTCGCTTCAGAGCCGGGCGCTCCCGTCCCCTTGGCGTCAAACCGGTAGTTGAGCGATGCATTACTGGGCGTATGCTTGCGCCACTCCATACCAAACGCGCCTTCGGTCATCACTCGTGTATCCGGCCATCTGTCGCGCACTGCCTGTAACCAATAGGTCAGGTCCTCGTCATGGCCAATCGATACTTCCCATATCGCCGTTACCCAGCCAAAGTTGTTAAGAGCAACGCCGCGATCGAAGTGCACCGCCGTGGTGTCCATCATCTCTTTGCGGCCAACAACCTTGCCCAGATTGCCCACGGATTCAATCGGTCCAACTCCCAGCCGGCTGTTAAACCCTCCCTGAAATCCCTCCCGCCTTGCGGAGAGAAAGTCGCAGGTCCAGCCATCCAGGCACACGCAGTCGATAAAATCCGCCGGGCCTTGCGCGGGCTTCAGGTAGTGCTCGCGGCTTGGGTAGTACGGATAGCAGATGCCTCCATCCCCATCGCCGTTATCGATCCCGTGCTGGCTCCAGATCTGGCCTTGGCAGACATGAATGCCTTCCTCTGTGGCAAGGAAGCGCTGGTTCTCCGCATCCATGAAACCGGCGACAAGACATTGCGGACGGTACCCGCCGCCAACCGTGTTTGAAACCATCCCCAGCGCATCGTGAATCGTCTGCCGGATACGCTCGCGCGTGTCATACATCGGCGCAAAGTAGCCACCGGGAATAAAGGTGATCTCGTCGCCATAGCGATCGTGATACGAAGCCAGCAAACGGCGCGCGTCCTGGTACTCCTTGCGGCTATCTTTCAGAGCCAGCCAGCTGATCGCCCACGTCATCTTGCCGTCCGGGCAGCCCCTTGCAAACGCTTCGCGTCGAGAGCGAATGTGGTCTGTGCTATTGTCCCCGGACTCATCCTCACCAATCGAACGAGTAGGAGTTACCTCGATCTGATTCACACGTACAACGGAGACATGCGTCAGAAACCTCCCGCGCAAGGGAGAAGAATTTTCAGCGAAGGCTGCGAGGCCGAGTTCCGGTCTGGCCAATGCCAAAGTTGCCGATACACCCGCAGCCCCGCCAAGAAAGCGCCGTCTGTTCCAGTCTCTACTCATATACCTGCGATTCTCTTCTCGGCAGGTGGATGTTCGCAAGGATCCTGGGGCGATCCTTGCGTCCAGACACAGCCCTTGAGCTTCTCCGCAGTGGTCACGCTAACAGAACAACTTTGCCCACGCCGCTCTTCTCTGCTTCAGCATGTGCTTTCGCCGCATCCGCAAGCGAAAATGTGCGATCGACCGAGATCTTGAATTTGCCGTTTACCAGGTCTTCGGCCAGCGCACGCATGCTCGCCGCGTCAGGATGAGAGCCAAAAGCCTCCACCTTTACAGCAGGGTGAAGTTTGGCATTCTGCGGAGGCCCTACGACCGAGGCATAGGTTCCGCCCGACTTCACTTTACCCAGAAGCGCGTCGCTGACGCTGCCGCCAATCGTATCCGCGACGACATCCACCAGACCCAGTGAGGCTATCTCTTCGCGGCTATCAAGCGCGAGAAGCGCATCTGCTCCAAGCTCCTCTGCCGCCTTCTTCTGTGAGCCGCGCACACCGGCGATCACATACGCGCCAAGCTTCTTCGCCACCCAGATGGCCGTGCGGCCCACGCTGCCCAGTGCGCCGGTAATGATCACAGTCTGGCCAGCCTGAACCTTACCCGCCTGAACGATGAGTTGCTCACCCGTGTTGAGCACCACCGGGAGCGCTGCGGCTGTGACGGGGTCAAGGCCTTCCGGAAGCTTCGACAAGCCTGCCAGATCAGCCAGCAGGAACTCAGCGTACGCCTGCCCAGCGCGGCCAAAGACCTTGTCGCCCTTCGCATAACCCTCAACGCCCTTGCCCACCGAGCGAACCACGCCGGAGTAGTCGTAACCGAGGATTGCGGGTGGTTTCAGCGGCATGAAATCCTTCATCGCTCCGCTGCGAATCTTCCAATCGATGGGATTGATTCCCGCTGCAGTGACTTGGATAAGAATCTGCCCATCAACCGCCTGGGGATCGTCCCAATCCTCATACTTCAACTGATCGGGCCCACCGTACTCATGCAGCACAACTGCTTTCATAACCACACCTCGCAACTTTCGCTCTCAAATCTCGCTGGTTAGATGCATTCGATAGTGGCGTGGCTGCGAACCTTTACACTGATTCTTTGCCCGCATGAAGCAAAGATTTCAGTATTGGCTGGTCGTCGCGCTCGCTGAATTCCTCGGCTGGCTGCCCCGTCCTCTGGCCCGCCGGTTCGTAGGTCTCCACACCGCCGCCGCGTATCATCTGCTCGGCCGCCTGCGCCGCGTCGGCGAGCGAAATCTGCAGCTCGCACTTCCTGAGCTTTCCCCTGCTGAAAAAGAAACAATTCTGAAAAATCTCTTCCGCTACCTCGGCTGGCAGATGGTGGAGTTCTGCCGGATGAGCCGCTACACACCCCGGAACACTCGCAACTGGCTCCGCACCGATGGCCTCGAGCATTACGAGGCAGCCATGAAGCGCGGCAAAGGCGTGCTGATCCTCACCGGCCATCTCGGCGCATGGGAGCTCTCCAGCTTCTACCACTCGCTCATGGGCCACCCCATGGGCATGGTCATCCGCCGCCTCGACAACACATACCTCGACCAGTACGTGAACCATATCCGCTGCCTTCACGGCAACCGCGTCCTCCACAAGGACGACTTCGCCCGCGGCCTGCTCAAAGCCATGCATCAAGGCGACTCAGTCGGCATCCTCATGGACACCAACATGACCCCGCCACAGGGCGTCTTCGCGCCCTTCTTCAGCCTCGCAGCCTGCACCGGCTCCGGCCTCGCCCGCGTCGCACTCAAAACCGGCGCAGCCGTTCTGCCCGGCTTCTGCCTCTGGGAGCCCGCAGAGCAAAAGTACGTCCTCCACTTCGGACCCGAACTCGAATTCACGCAAACAGACGACCCCGAAGCAGATATCCTTGCCGCAACGGCGCAATGCAACACCGTCCTCGAAAGCTGGATCCGCCGTTATCCCGATCAGTGGCTCTGGATTCACCGCCGCTGGAAGACCCGCCCCGCAGGCGAGCCTGCTATTTACTGAGACCTGACCGAAACCGCGGTATCATCAAACAAATGGCAACGATACACATTTCGGATGTCGACGCAGCGCGCGATTTCGCGGCCGTGCTGGCGCATGTCCGTTCCGGTGCTGAGGTCATCATCGAATCCGGTTCCGCTCCAATTGCCGTCCTCCATGCCCCTGCATCTCCGCGGCGCACCGTAGAGGAGTGTCTTGCCCTGCTTCCCAAGGACTCACCGGCAACAATTGACGAGGACTTTGCCGCCGATGTTGAAGCTGCAATTGCCGCACATCGCGAGCCTCTCAACCCTCCGGCATGGGTTGAATAACAGTGGGGCTCGTCCTCGACTCCAGCATTCTTATCCCTGCAGAACGAAAGGGCATGAATGCGTATCAAGCTCTTGCGGAACTGGCGCGGCTCGCGGCAGGGGAACAGCTTGCAATTTCCGTGATCACCATCGCAGAACTGGCTCACGGGATTGCCCGCTCCAACTCGCCCGAAAGAGCAACTATTAGGCGCCAGTTTCTAAATGAGTTGAGCTTGGCTTTGCCCGTACAGCCGGTCGCGGCAGAGATCGCCTTGCGTGCCGGCCTGATGGATGGAGATCGCACCGCAAGAGGCATTCGTATCCCATTTTCAGATTTGCTGATTGGTGTCACAGCGCTTGAGCTCGGATATAAAGTTGCCACCGAGAATATGCGCCATTTTCAGCTGATTCCGGACCTTTCGATAGTGTCCTTCTGAAAGCAATATAGACTGAAGCGCAATGACACTCGGCCAACTAATCGAAGAACTCGGCGGCTCGCTCACACAGGGCAATGCGGACGCGCACATCGAAGGCGTCAACTCCGCGCCACAGGCCGGTCCCACCGATCTTGTCTTCGCCGAGGACGCAGACAGCGCAGCAGAAGCCCTCACCGGCAACGCTGCCGCAGTCGTCCTCCGCCCCAACACACCAATCTCCAATCCCTTCGAGAAGGGAATCATCGAATCCCCAAATCCCCGCCTGTGGTTCGCCCGCGCCGCAAAGCTGCTCAAGCCCGCTCCAGCCCCAACCAGCATCCATCCATCCGCAGTCGTCGATCCCTCCGCGCAACTCGGACGCAACGTCCTCATTGAAGCCGGAGCCGTAATCGGCGCAGACGTCCACATCGGCGATGCCTGCCACATTTACCCGCGCGTAGTTCTTTATCCCGGCACAACACTCGGCAACCGCGTCGTCATCCACGCCGGCGCAGTCCTCGGCGCAGACGGCTTCGGCTACGTCCGCGACTCCGCAACCGGCTCCTACACGCAATTCCCGCAGCAGGGCACGCTCGTCCTCGAAGACGACGTCGAGATCGGCGCAAACACCACCATCGACCGCGGCGCACTTGCCGAAACCCGCATCCGCCGCGGCACAAAGATCGACAACCTCGTCCACATCGGCCACAACTGCGACATCGGCGAAGACGTCGTCATCGCCGCGCTCACCGGCATCTCCGGTTCCAGCTCCGTCGGCAAAGGCGCAATCATCGCCGGCCAGGTCGGCATCGGCGATCACGCCCACGTCGGCCCCGGCGTCATTATTGGAGGCCAGGCCGGTGTCCTCAGCGGCAAAACCGTCACGAATGACGGCCTAAAGCCCGGCACAGTCCTCTGGGGAACCCCGGCCCGCCCGCTCAAGCAGGTCCTCCGCGAGCTGGCCATTCTCGCACGGCAGGCCAAGTCTCGCACCCGCCCGGAATAGATATTTCTCCCCACTTTTCCACTTCTGGCAGCTATGCATGTCGCAAAACACATCAAAATTGCAGAAAAAGGATTAAAGCCCCCTCCGCTGATGTCGATATTTGAAGCAGTGCGATATTTGAACCAGTAAAGGAGGAGCCATGGAAATTGCTCCCATCCCGAACCTGATCCCGATCCGCGTATCCGCGCCATCTGCCGCACCGCCCGACGTTCCCACCACCCGGGCCATCGACTTCCGCCGCCAGCAAAATCAAGACCACCCCGAGCAGGATGACGCCACTTACACCCCCGGCGGCAGCGAAGACGAAAATGACCAGCCGAACCAGCAGTATCACCCCGTCTTGGAAGCCCTCCAGGCAGCCCCATCTGTTCGCACGGACGATCCGGAAGAACCCGGAGAACAGCATACGATCAGCGTTTTCGCCTGATTAACTCTCGTAACCAATTCCTTATCAATAAGATAAAAATTCCACAGAAAATTCCAAAAACTCACTTGCGCTCGATTCCGTTCTGGGTTAACTTACTAACCAGTTAGTAAAACTAACCGGTTAGTTAAAAAAATGACACCTGAACCCAATAACGCGCCCTCTGACCGCTCCGCTGAAACGCGAACCCGTATTCTCGACGCCGCAGTCCGCGAATTTGCCGCACACGGTCTTGCCGGCGCGCGCACGGAGCGAATCGCAGAAGCCGCCGGTGTAAACAAAGCATTGCTTTACTACTATTTCGCCGGCAAAGACCAGATGTATCTCGCGGCAGTGGAAGCCATCGCAGCCCGCATGCGCGACACCACGCTAGCCGTATTCACCCGCCAGGCCACCCCCGGCGAGCGCATGTTGCGCATGGCGCTGAATCACTTTGACCGCATCTGGTCGCAGCCCGAGTTTCAGAGCCTCATGCAGCAGGAGATGATGCGCATCCGCAAAGGCGATCAGGGCATACTGCCGATCATCGCGAAGAAAGCCTTCGAGCCCATGCTCATCATGTATGAGTCCATGGCGCGTGAAGGCATTCAAGGCGGCGAACTGATCGAAGCCGACTGGATGCAGATTCTCTTCGCCGGCCTTGGAGCCAATGTCTTCTACTTTCTCAGCGCGCCCATGTGGAAGCTCGTCGGGGGCAAAGACATGCTGACGCGCGATGCGCTGGCCGAGCGGCGAAAGTCTCTGCTCGATTTTCTGGGACAGGCAATTTTTCGGGACCGGCAGAAGGGCGCCGAGGCAGCTGCGCGAGTCTTTGCGGACACACCCATGCCCGATGCCGAGCCGTTTGATCCATGGATGGAAAGAGATTAGGGGAGGGAAAGAGTGAGTGCACGTAATCGAGTTTTTATGATTCTAGGTCTGCTGCTGGTGGGGTCGCTCATCTGGTATCTGGTCACCGCGCGCAGCTCCGGCGATCTGCACCTGATCGGCACGGTAGACGCCAATGAAGTTCTGGTCAGCGCAAAGATTCCGGGGCGCATCCAGACCCTTACCGTGCAGGAAGGTGAGAGTGTGCAGGCCGGGCAGTTGATCGCCGTCATCGAGAGCGATGATCTGGCCGCAGCGCGCAGTGCCGCCGCCGCAACCGTCACCAGCCAGCAGCAAAAGCTGAATGAAACCGTCGATACCCAGCGCCAGACCCTCGGCGAAGTCACCAGCGCCACCAGCACCTCGGCAGCGCAGGTGCTCTCCGCGCAGGCCGCGCTCGATCAGGCGCAGGCAAACCTGCTTCGGCAGCAAGCCGATACGCCGCGCACCGTTGAGCTGGCCAAACAGGGAATCATGAGCAAACAGGCCAGCGACGAAGCTGTCGCTGCCTTGCAGGCGGATCAGGCAGCGGTGGATGCCGCGAAACACAATCTGGTCGCGGCACAGGCTGCGCTGCGCCAGGCTCGTGCGCATGAGATATCAGCCTCTGCCGCGCAAAAGACCGTTGCCTCCACCCGCGCGCAGGTAGCAAATGCCGAAGCCCTGGCCAAACAGGCCGATGTAGAACTGGGTTACGCCAAGGTCTTCGCGCCCGTCACAGGCAAGGTGAATGCATGGGCCGCGCGGCAGGGTGAAGTTGTCGCAGCCGGTACGCCCATCGTCACCGTCATGGATCTCTCGCAGACCTGGGTATACGCTCCTCTGCCGGAGACGCAGGCCGACGCCGTGCAACTCGGCGACATGCTCAAGGTAGTCTTGCCCAGCGGCGCGGAAGTGCAGGGCAAAGTCATCGTGAAATCCGCCGAAGCGGACTTCGCCACGCAGCGCGACATCAACGGCGGCCGCAAGCGCGATATTCACACCGTGAAGCTGAAGCTTCTCATCCCCAATGACGGCGAGAAGTTCGTGCCCGGCATGCAGGCGGAAGTCTACATCCCGAAAGCGAAGCTGGTGAAACACTGATGGACACCGCACAGAATCAGTCCAAAACACCAAGAGCCGCAACCCCGGCCATCAAGACCGCCGCCATCAAAGTCGAGAAGATCGTCAAGCGCTACGGCGACTTCGAAGCCGTCAAAGGCGTCGACTTTGAGGTAGCCGACGGCGAGATCTTCGGCCTTCTCGGACCCAACGGCGCAGGCAAGAGCACGCTCATCCGCATGATGACTACGCTCATTCCCATTACGGCGGGCCGTGCCCTCATTGGCGGGCGCGACGTATCGAAAGAACCCAACGCGGTGCGCAATCTGATCGGTGTCATTCCTCAGGCACTCACCAGTGACATCGATCTCACAGTGGAAGAGAACCTGAGCATCTACGCCAAGCTCTACTCGGTGCCCAGGGCCATTCGCGAGAAGAATATCGCTGAGGTCCTTGAAGCAGTGGACCTCACCAAATGGCGCGGCGCACAGACCAAGACGCTCTCGGGAGGCATGCGCCGTCGCCTTGAAATTGCTCGCGGTCTCGTCCACAATCCGCAAATCTTCTTTCTCGATGAACCCACAACGGGCCTCGATCCGGTAAGCCGCATAGCCGTGTGGGAGATGCTGAATAATCTCAAGAAAACACGCAACCTGACAATGCTGCTGACCACGCACTACATGGAAGAAGCTGACCGTCTCTGTGACCGTATCGCCATCGTCGACCACGGTACTCTCGTAGCTCTGGATACGCCTGTTGGGCTCAAGCAAAGCGTCCCTGGCTCAGATGTTGTCGAAGTTCGATTCAACCGCGAAGACGATCAATGGATGGAACGGCTGCGCGCGCTGGCCAGCGTGACCGACGTGCAATCACAATCCGCAGGTGTCTATCGCGTGCTCACCAGCAACGGATCGCAGACCACAACGCAGCTCGTAGAGATGGCCAGCAGGCTGGGCGAGCAACTCACCAGTCTCAGCGTGCAGAACACTTCGCTCGATGACGTCTTTGTTCACTACACAGGCCGCCAACTCCGCGACGAGCAGGTTAAACATGTCTTCAGCATGCCAAGGAAAGGAGAGATGTAGCCATGAATCGTTTCCTTGCCATCGTCGAACGCGAAATGCGCAAGTTCTTCCGCTCGCCCATGCTCATGATCATGTCTATGATGCTGCCTCTCGTGCAGCTCTTAGTCCTGGGCCACGCCTACGGCGGACACATCCAGGGCGCAAAGATCGCAGTAGTGGACCAGGATCGCGGCCCGCAGGCAGTCAAGGTGCATGAGGCCTTCGATTCGGTAGCAGTCAACATCGCCACCTTCACCACCATTCCATACACCGACGAATACACAGCCCGCGAAGACGTGCGCACCGGCAAAGTCGACGCAGCGGTCATCATTCCACCGCAATACTCCCGCCGCGTCTACGCAAATGATGCACCGCGCATCGCGCTAGTCGTCGATAACTCAGACCAGGTCATGAGCGGCGCCCTGGAGGGCGAGATGCAGTCGCTGGTCGATGCGCTGAATCAGCCCGTGATTCCAGACCGAGTGGTCAAGCAGGTTGCGCTCCAAATCGTAGAGCTCTATCCCTACGTCGAGTACATGAAGTACCTGCTAGCCGGCTCCATCACGCTGGCCATGTACATCTCCGTCATGATCGGCGGCGGCATGTTGTACATCGATGACAAGGCCCGCGGCGTACACGAAGGCTACCTCGTAACCCCCATCAGCAAGCTAGAACTCGTCATGGGCCTCAACTTCGCCGGAGCCATCAAGGCAGTCCTGGCCGGCATTTGTCTGACGGCCATCGGCTCGCTGATGGCGGGACTCGGCATCATCTTCAACCCGCTTGCGGACCTCTACCTGCTTCTTCTCATCCTCGGAACATCCATCGCCTTCAACGGAATGATGTTCCTGATGATGGTGCGCGTCGATGACCCGCTGGTTCCACGCGCCATGTTCGGCGTGCTCAACACGCTGCTCTTCTTCCCCTCAGGCGCAATCTCACCAGTCTCTGCATTTCCCAAGTGGCTGCAGTGCATCGCAGTCGTCGATCCATTCACCTATGCAGTGCACGGATTGAAATCAATCCTGCTCAAGGATGGCGGATTCGTTTCCATCCAGTGGGATCTTCTCTATCTCTTTGTCTTTGGCTTCGGCACACTGCTCATCGCAACACCGTTGTTCAAGCGTACGCTATAGAGTTTTCCGGGCGATGGTAAGCCTCCGGAAAGCAAACGAGGCGGTCGGTTCCTTGTGGGAGGATCGACCGCCTCGCTGCGTTTACCACTCTATTCAATATATGGCAATCATCTACAACCCGGCACTTCCCGCCAACTTGCTAACTCGCTAACGCGAGAAGCGCGGCGAACCCGCTAAAAACAAAACCGGATGCTCAGGACATCTCACGAAAGACGGTTTTTGCACCAGGGTGGGATACCTCAGCAAGCTAGCCACCAACCACTAAAAACTAAACACTGCTTTTTAGATAGACTGCACCGGCAATATCGTAAGATCATCCACCAGTCCCACTTCCTTCTGCACAAACGGCTCGCCGTACTTCACCCCGGCCAGCAGCCCGTAATGCCGAGCCTCAGCAAAAGTCCGCTCGCGAATTTCCTCTTCCGGCACAAACAGCGCATTGCCAGCAGACTGATTCGCATACTGCGACCGATAGGCCATCAGAGCCGCATGTCGCTGCTCAATAAATGGCGTAATGTCCACGATGAAGCTAGGCCGCACATCCGCATAAAGACTCGCATAAACAATCTTGAATGGCCGATGCGGCGCAGTCCCCGTATCGATCTTCGCAAGCCCCGAAAGAAAACAAGCTTCGTATCCAAGCGAAGCCACAATAGCATGATCCGGATGCCGCGCCTGCCAGTAGGGAAGTATTACTACGCGCGGCCGAACCTCGCGCAACACCCGCACAATCTTCAACCGGTTTTCGAGCGTATTCGCAATCGCACCATCCCGCAGATCCAGCGCCTCGCGCCATCTCACCCCAAGAATCTTCGCCGCATCGCCGGCTTCCTTCGCGCGATCCTCGGCGGTGCCGCGTGTTCCAGCCTCACCCTGCGTCAGGTCCAGAATCGCCGTTCGCAACCCGCGAGAGCCGGCCCGCAACAGCGTTCCGCCGCAAGTCTGCTCCACATCATCGCGGTGCGCAGCAATCGCAAGAATGTCAGCGATGGAATCCCCACTCATAACAGCAACCATGCTCCACAAAAAGAAAAACTCTTAGCCTTTAGCCTACAGCGCGTCTCCGCACATTGAGCTAAAAGCTAAGAGCCAGCAGCTAAAAGCCGCATTAATACACAGTATTATTCGCGTCGCTCAGCCCATCCATGTACGCCACATCGTAGGCCGTTCCGGTCACCGAGACGTAAAAATTGTTAAGCTCCACGGGGACGGCAGCAGTCGTGTAGATGTGTACCTGGCCGCCAACCGCAGTGTAGACCTTGTTCAGCCCGGTCACCGCGGCAATGCCCGTCGCATCACCCAGGTAAGGCAACAGTGTCACCGCGCCGGTCGATTCGTTGTACATCGTCAGGCAGCCATAGGCGAGCCCGTCTGCAAAGCGTGCGCCGTTGGTGCACTTCGTTTCCGCAATCCAGAGCGTGTTCTCGTCCGCCTCAATCATGCGCGTAGGCCCGCCTGCCGCGCCGTCGCTGATCGATGCCGTCGAGGTAGTTGCAACCGTGGCCCCAGAGCCGGGAGCAAGATTAAGAGTCGTAAGCTGCCCGGTAAACAGTCCGCTGGAGGCGCCTGATCCCGCACACGCCGGCGCGCCGCTTGAGACCGAAGTCGACGCCAGGCACTGGCCGATGACATACATCGTCGTCGAGTCGATGAGCGCGTTGTTTGCACCGCCCGGCACCGCAATCGAACACGCCGTCAGGTTAGCTCCTGAGCCGCAAAGTGTGTGCAGGGCCGTATTCGTGGGCAGTTGGCCGGAACTCTGGTTGGGCAGGAAGATGAACCCGCCAGTGGGCAGCAGAGAAACAGCCGAGGTGGTACCACCGCACTCAGGTCCGCAGCTCAGCACATAGGCCGTGCTGCCGTCGTTCGAAAACAATGCCTTGACGGGGCGATCAAAACTAAGTGGAGCGCCGTAAGGAGTTCCGGTCGCGTCTACGTGATCCGGGCTCTGTGCCTGGTAAAGGCACCATGCCGGCTGATTCTGCGGCTCGCAGTCCACGGCTGCCTTGGGCCACGTGGACGTCCCGCCCGAATAAGCCAGCGTCTGCGAGGGGGTCAGCTTAATGGGGTAGTAGGCGTAATTAGAGTTGCGCACAAAGTACAGCGCCAACGATCCGCCGGCATTCGTGCTGACGTGATACACACCGGGAAGATTCAGGGAATACACTGCGCCGGCAGAGCTCACCGTGCGGTCAATGACGGTGGCCTGGCTGCTTGCCTCGGTCGCGGCAAAGATATAACTCTGGCTCCGCGTAACAAACACGCCTGCGGACTTGGCGGGCAGCCCGGCCTGCGATCCGCTGGTGGCTTCTTTCTGATAGTTGATGTAAACAAAGCTGCCGTCGCCGTATCCATACACCGCGCCGAGCTGTTCTTCAGGCATGTTCTGGATGGTGGTAGGCAGCGCGCCGGAATAGCCGGAGATGGAAAATGTGACGGTCTGGCCAGTGTGTTTAAAGCGTGTATCGTAATAGGCGTCGAGAACCTGCAGGGTTCCCTGGCTCAGCGCCGACGGATTTTGAATGGCAACCATCACGCGAAACTTCAGCCCGCTGGGCGGAAGCGAACGGCCTGCAAAATAAGTGGTCGTCCCACACCCCGCCAACGCAACCGCCAGGCCAAGCGCCGCGGCGGCGCTAATCCAAAAACTGCTCTTCTTCAAAATTCTTCCCTCGACCGAAAGCGGTAGCCTCACGCAACCGCAAGATAAATAAGCTTGTGACGGAATGCCGGCAACCCGCGCAACCGCGTAAAAACTCTGTCAAATGCCCGGTTTCGCCACTACTCCGATATTGCTTTTGACTCCCGAAGTATAACAAAGCAACCCACCAACAATTGCCTGCCGGCAGGCACAACAGGTGCTCCAGGTCCCCGTCTGAGCAGGTTGCCGTAAGGAGCCAGTGGCAGAACCAGCTTTCTGAAGACCGGGACCACCCTGCAGGCGCAGACCTCACTGATAACCCTTGTTCTGCCGAGTCCGCCGCAACCCGTTAAAGTGAACTATATGCATGTAACAGCGCTATTGGCCGGCAGCTTCCTTCTCCTCTTTGTCTTGTTGGATGCCTTCCAGACCATTATTCTGCCGCGTCGGCCAGTGGGACGGTTGCGCATTACACGTCTCTTCTTCCTTGTCACCTGGTATCCGTGGACCCTTCTTGCCGGCAGGTTACCCGCGCGACGCAGCCGCGAACAGTTTTACAGCATTTATGGCCCGCTCGCCCTGCTTCTCCTCTTCATCTGCTGGGCCCTGCTGATAGTTCTGGCCTATGGGCTCATCTTTATGGGACTAAAAGCGTCCCTGGTGGATCCTACGCACCCTCGCTCTTGGTTGGATCTCCTGCACAGCTGCCTTTATGTCAGTGGCACAACTCTCTTCACGCTAGGTCTTGGAGACGTCCAGCCAAACGGCAACATTGCTCGCTCCCTCATTGTGATGGAAGCCGGAACCGGCCTCGGGTTCGTGGCGCTCGTGATCGGCTACGTTCCGGTTCTGTATAACGCCTTTTCCAATCGCGAGATATCAGTGGCTCTACTCGACGCACGTGCCGGTTCGCCTCCAACCGCCGGCGAGTTGCTCACACGGCATAACTTCAGCGGCGGCCACGAAGCTCTATCTGCGCTGTTGAGCGAGTGGGAGCGTTGGGCCGCTGGCATGCTTGAAACTCATATCTCCTATCCCATCCTCTGCTATTACCGTTCTCAGCATGACAACCAGAGCTGGCTTTCAGCCATTACAGCCATTCTCGACACCTGCTCATTGCTCATTACCACGGTGGAGGGACCCAGCACTCGGCAGGCGCAGCTGACATTCGCAGTTGCCCGGCACGTGCTCGTTGATCTGGGGCACGTTTTTCACCGCGAGACGAAGGAGCAGAAGTACCGCGAGAACCCGGCTTCCCGGTTAAGCGACCAGGAGTTTGGCGAACTCTGTCAGCTCCTGGGTGAATCCGGTTTTTCACTCTGCAGCAGTGCAGACACTCGTTCCCGCCTCTCGGCAATACGAAAGCTCTACGAGCCCCATGCCCAGTCCCTTGCAGACTATCTTCATCTTGATCTGCCGCAGTGGACGCCTCCGCCGCCCGATCCAAATAAGAAACCGGATGGTTGGAAAACCGTTGCCGGACTTCGCTCACCGAATGCCGCCGCAGATCGGCTCAAAGTTCACGTCAGTCTACGTTCTACAGCCTCCCAGCTCAGCGACGAAGAAAACCACCCCTTCTGATCCTCGTGAAGCGATCGAACAGGGCGCGGTGATCTCGTTGGAGAAAGGTAGACCAACCATAAGCTCCGTCTGCAAATTTAGCCTGTTACCACAGTAAAAGTGCTCGGATAAGCAAGCTGCCCGTCCATGCGATAGCATGAAAATGACCGTTCTCCTTTGCTGAAATCTTCGGAACCCGTCGCCAAGATTTCAGCGGACGGCAAATCTCAGCGGATGCTAAACTGATCGCCGAATTCGGGCCCTTCAAAATCGAATGCTACTGTGAGGTTATGAGTGATTCAGCGAAATGCTACGCTCACCATTCTTCTGACATTCGTATGTCTTCCCGCCAGCTACCCGCAAGCCGCTCCGGCGTCAAGCGTATCTTCAGCACACGCTGCAGCCGTTCCAACTCAAATCACATCTGCTTCTAGAATAAAAATACCCGTAGGCGGCGTTCCAACCTTCACATACTACGACTTGCAGCAGATTGCACCGCCAAAACTCCCGCCGCCTGCGGTTCCACAATTGCCGCACACCATGAGGTTTTGCGCCTTGTATTGCTTCCAATTGACGCATGTTGGAGACCATTATGACGGCGTGCGTGAAGATGTTCCGGGCGCGACTGTAACTTCGACATACAAGATTCTTGAATTCGGCCGTTTTTCCGTAAAGATCCATCGGACAGACATCAGCGGAGACACCGTAGACCTGACCGGCGGAATCGCATCCGACAACGCCGGAGTGGTCGGTGGACAGTTGGTCTACCATGGCCATACCGGCAATACGGTCTATGGCAAATTCACTCTCACCTGGGACCCGACCGGTGGCCTCGCCACTCAGGACAAGTCGCCCCTTACCGCGCAAGACATCGCTACCATGGTCAAACAAGCGGATCTGTTTTATGCAACTGAACACTCGTTTGATGCCGCATTTCCTCTCTACGACAAAGCCGCCAGGGCCGGAAACATTCATGCGCAATCGAGGCTGGGCTTCTACTATTTTGCGGGCAGACATGAGCCGAAAGATTGTACGGAAGCTTTGCGCAGGTTTCATCTTGGCGACGATTCCGGGGATCCCGCAGGTACATACGATCTGGCCCGAGCCTATGACAATGGGTGGTGCGTCAAGGAAGATGATGCCGCGGCGTACAGGCTTTACGAGAAGGCAGTTGCAAAGGGAAGTATCGACGCAGCCATCATGATCGTCGGCAATAAGACGATGACCAATCCCGCTGAGGCCGCAAGAATGATGGCCAGGGGTGCTGAACAGGGTGAACCTTTGGCAATGATGACGCTCGCCAACCTGTATGCTGCGGGAACTCAAATCAGAAAAAATATCCCTGCCGCCAAGAAACTGTTTGAGGCCGCTGCAGAGGAGGGCAACTCAGCCGCTATGGGATCGCTCGGCAACCTGTATGAGACCGGCGCTGATGGCCCCATCGATATTGAGGCGGCATATCAGTGGTACAGTCGCCAGGAAGAGTTCGGCGATACAGAAGGGGCGCTCGCGAAGCGGGATGTGGTTGAGGCCGGGTACGATGTCAACAATCCAGGCGCGTGGAAATCACCGTCAAATGGCACTTACCTCAACTTAAAAGGTCTTTGGCAAGCTTACTTTGAGCAAAGGTTTCATGCCACAACCCTTCAAATCGCCCAGGCAGACAATCATCTCGTTGCTTACAAGGTCGAAATCAACGCCCCTTCGACACATCTCGGGTATTTCATGCGTGTCGACTACAATCCAGTCACTTTTACCGGTAAGGCTCAGCGCTATCAGGGTTCCGACTTAGGTAAGCTCCCTCCGCTATCGCAAGCGCAGTGGGGGCCGCCTGAGGATTTCATACTCATCGACCCGGATCATTTTGAGCTCGAAGGAAAGATATTTCAACGCTCCTCCGGGCTCAACCCACACGATGTTCCCTGCGATGAGAGCAATCGATTCGGTGTCCAACCGGCCTGGGCAACGCAGCGAGCGCAAATCGACCAGCAATGGTCCGACGACACAACAGCGGCATGTTGGTATCATGCCGCGGCCGTGGGGGGCTCGGCGCGGTCCATGAGCGAATATGGGAATTTTCTGCATCAGGGCCTGGGTGTTCGCAGAAACGATCCAGAAGCCCTCCAATGGCTTGAGAAGGGCGCAGACTCTGGAGACTACTATGGCGCCCAGATACTGTCGACGATGTACGAAAAAGGCGACGGGGTTGCCGCCGATCCGGCGAAGGCGCAAATGTGGCGCACCAAATCACAGCAATTAAAGGCCGCCATGGATCGAGTGCTGGAGGCCCAGAAACGCCAGGAGCAAGCTCAGGAACGGGATATGGAGTTTTTCCATAGCTTCATGACCGGCGCGCTAAATCTATTCATGAATGAAATGGCAAGAGATCCTGCTTGCGATGATGTTCAAATGCTCACCTCAACGGAAGATGCCTATCGAGACTCGATGCGTAAGAAAAAAACGCATGACGAGGCTGTTGCGTCGGGAAAGTGTAAGCCTACGAACATTGATGTGAACAATATGGTCGATGTAAGCGGCAAGCAATGATCCGCTTGCTTGGTATCGAAAGATGGCGGGTGGCCCCGATCCCCACCTCCGATCTCAACCCGCACCACGGGTTCCCCCGGTCCCTCGCTTTGGGGACCGGGGTTGGAAGCACTCCCATCGGTCCTGCCTCTCCCACCTTCCCCCCACGTCCGCAGCACATGCGGTAGCATGAAAGTGCATGCCCTCCTTCGCTGAAATCTTCGGAACCCGACCGGTAGTGGCCGATGGCGCAATGGGCACAGTGCTGAACAGCCGCGGCGTGCTCATCAGCCGTTGCTTCGACGAGCTGAATCTCACCGATCCATCCCTCATCCTGGCCGTGCATGAGGAGTACCTGCAAGCAGGCGCGGAAATTCTAGAAACCAACACCTTCGGCGCAAACCGCTTCCGCCTCGGCAAGTACGGCCTCGCTGGAAAAGTGGCAGAAATCAACGCCGCCGGCGTCCGCATCGCCCGTCAGGCAGTGGAGCGCCTCTTCGCCCGCCAGGCCGGCACAGCCTGGGTCTCAGGAACCATCGGCCCGCTCGGCGTCCGTCTTGAGCCTCTCGGCAAAACCGGTCTGGATGAAGCGCGTCTTGCATTTATCGAGCAGATCCGCGCTTTGGCCGCCGCCGGAGTCGACATGCTCACCATCGAAACCATGCCCGCCCTCAATGAGGCTCGCGAAGCGCTTCTCGCCGCCCATGAGGCCGCACCCGGACTTCCCGTTATCGCCATGGTCACGGTAGACGACGAGAGCAATTGCCTCGACGGCTCCTCCGCCGCGCATGCAGCAGCATTGCTCACCGAATGGGGCGCAGACGCCGTCGGCGTCAACTGCTCCACCGGCCCGGCCAGCGTCCTTACCGCAATTGAAAAAATGCGTGCCGCCACAACGCTGCCGCTTGCCGCCATGCCCAACGCCGGTATGCCGCGCGCCATTGAAGGCCGCAACATCTACCTCATTTCGCCGGAATACATGGCCAGCTTCGCCCGCAAGGCCATCATTGCCGGAGCGCAAATCGTAGGCGGCTGCTGTGGCACCACTCCGCACCACATCCGCATTATGCGTACCGCTGTCCGCGCGCTCGACGCGCAGGAGCAGATAGCGCACGGCGATGCAGTCGTAGAGATCGTGCGTGAAACGCCGCCCGTTCCACTCGCCGAGCGTTCCCGCATAGGCGCTCTGCTCGCACAGGGAACCTTCGTCAACATGGCGGAGATTGTTCCGCCGCGCGGCATTGATTGCTCCAAGGAAATCGATGGTGCACGGATGCTCGCGCTCCACGGCGTTCACGCCATCAATGTGCCGGATTCGCCCAGCGCCTCAGCCCGCATCAGCGCCCAGACCCTCTGCATCCAGATTCAGCAGCACACCGCCACTGAAACCGTACTGCACTACACCTGCCGCGACCGCAACGTCCTTCGCATTCAGTCCGATCTGCTCGGCGCATCTTCCATCGGCCTGCGCAACATCCTCTGCCTCACCGGCGACCCGCCGCGTCAGGGCACATATCAGGACGCCACCGCCGTCTACGACGTCGATTCCATCGGCCTCGTCAACATGGCCCGCCGTCTCAACCACGGCCTCGACGTCGGATCGAACGCTATCGGTGCAAGCACCAACTTCGCCATCGGCGTCTCCGCCCATCCCGGCGCGCCGGACATGGAGCACGAGCTCCGCCGCTTCAAATACAAAGTCGAAGCAGGCGCGGAGTTCGTCATCACCCAGCCGGTCTTCGACCTCCGCCTGCTTGAAGATTTTCTCGCCAGCATCGAGGGCTATCGCATTCCCGTCATCGCCGGCATTCTTCCGCTCACCAGCCTCCGCAACGCCGAGTTCCTCAAGAACGATCTCCGCGTCTCCATGCCGGAAGAGATGATGCTCCGCATGGCCCAGGCCGACACACCGGAAGCCGCCGGCAAAGAAGGCATCCTCATCGCGCAGGAGATGCTCGCCGCAGTCCGCCCATACGTGCAGGGCGTGCAAGTCACCGTCCCCGAAGGCCGCTACGCCGCCGCCGCCGAAGTCCTCACCGGCACAGGCGTCCCCGCTCAGGTTGCCCAGGCCTAGTCTCTCCCGCCCAATCTCCCACAAGTGTTGTCATCCTGAACGTAGCCGTCTTCTGCAGGCGAAGTGAAGGATCTGCGGCCGCCTTGCTATTATTTTCCCGGCTCTAAAAGCCGCAGATCATGGGGTAACCCCGTTCGTGTAGCATCGTTCTCACTTACCCACTACAAGATTAAGATTGCCGATGGAGGAATGCCCGTGGATCGACCCAAGCCCCTTCTTGCCCCGGACTCAATTTCGTTGAAACACGTCAATGCGCGGCTTCTCCAGATATTTGCAGCCATCACTTTCCTCACATCCGCACTTGCAGCACAAACGGCAAATGATGCCTGGAAGGATTGTCAGGAGGCGAAAGGCGAGCAGGCGATCCAAACCTGTACTGAAGTTATTGAGTCCGGCCACGAGAGCGGAGCGCGACTGGCCACAGTCTTTGTAAACCGCGGTATCGAATATCAACTAAAGGATGATTGCAGCCGCGCGATCCAGGATTACAACGAAGCAATTCGGCTTGAGCCGGGCAACGCAGTCGCATTCTATGACCGTGGCGTAGCCAAACTGTGCCTCGCCCGGCACAGTCATGCAAAGCAAAGCCTCAATCAATCCGTGCAGCTCAAATCGGATGAAGATGCCGTGAGCGAGCATGGAATCGCCTACAACGCAAAAGGTGCGGCTGCGCCCGCCATTCGAGAGGCTGGCATCGAAGACGCAGCCTCGGATCAGAAACACGAGCCACCGCCTTCCTCAGGCACAGACTTGGACCCATCCAGCAGTGAGCTCGACTCCGCAATCCAGGACTTCGATGAAGCCATCCGCCTTAATCCCGGGTTTGCGTCGGCTTGGAACAATCGCGGCTTTACATTCGCAGCAAGCGGCGACTACGACCGCGCCGTCAAGGATTTCAAAGAAGCCATCCGACTCGCACCTAAGAGCGAGCTTCCTCTGATTAACCGCGGTCGCGCGTATCAATCCAAAAGTCAGTATGACTTGGCCATTCAGGACTACAGCAATGCGCTGGAGTTGCAGCCGGATTCTCAGCTCGCGCATTTTGATCGCGGAATCGCGTATGAAATGAAGGGCGAAAACGAACTGGCTGAGCAGGATTATGAGGACGCAGTCAAAATTGACCCAACCTACGAAAACGCTCTCGTCAATCTCGGTAACACATACAGTGATAGCGGAGCCTATGATCGCGCAATCCAGAAGTTTGATCTCGCACTCCGTATCAAGCCCGACGATGCATTCGCATTTTACGACCGCGGAAACGCATACCGCGAAAAGCGTCAGTATGATCTGGCGATTCAGGACTACAGTCAGGCGATCAGTTTGAAGCCGGAGTATGAGCCTGCATTCAACAATCGCGGCCTTGCTTATGATCGCAAACATAAATTCGATCAGGCCATTCAGGACTTCGATGAGGCCATCCGCCTGAAGGAAGCAAACACTTGCTCACTCAACAACCGAGGCATCACATACGCCCATCAGGAAAATTATCACCGCGCCGTTCAGGATTTTGATGAAGCAATCAAGTTGAGGCCGAAGGATGAGCTCGCCTACAACAATCGAGGCATGGCATACGTGTTCCAAAAGCAGTACCAAAGCGCTGCGCCTGATTTTGATCGTGCGCTTGCACTCAGGCCGGATAAAATCGCACCTCGAATCAGCCGCTGTGCACTGCGCGTTGTACTTGGAGATTTGGAAGGCGCATTGGACGATTGCAACCTCGCTCTTCAGATGCAAAAAAATAACCCTCTGGCGCTGGATGATCGAGGAACCGTGTATCTGAAGATGAATAAGATGGACGCTGCCATCGCGGACTACAACGCAGCCCTAGCCATCAATCCCAGAATCGAAAGCTCCTTGTACGGCCGCGGACTCGCTGAATTCAAAAATGGCGATCGAGCCGCATCACAGCGAGATATTGGCGCAGCAAAGGCAATCGATCCTGACGTCGCAAACGAATTTGCTGAACTTGGCCTCCCCGCACCTTCTTTTTAGAAAAGTCAGCCATCTCGGAGACACAGATTTTCGGAGACACAGATTTTACGACGGTGAACAGCGACCAGTGGGATTTTCGTAGATGCTCTTGGTTCCAAAATCATCGCCCCAAAATTTCATTTGCCAACCATTTCAAGGCCATGTTAGAAAGGCGGCCAGTTATGGCGTGGCCCATTCATGCTGCATATGCCGTTACGCGACCGCAGCAACTCCACCGAGTGATCAACCTCGACGAAGCAGTTGAGGTTCTGACCGGAAGAGAGCGGCCCTTCTTCAACCGATCCGCGAGGCTGCGAAGAATTCTGGCAAAACAAATCGCACCCCAAAATCAAACATTCTTGAAATCGACTTTTTCAAAGCTCGCCTGCTCAGATTGCGTTAAACACATCCCCAAGGAAGGAAATCACTATGATTTTGAAACGCAAAGCACAAGCCGCGCTCAAGGGCAGGCTTGGGTATTGTCTGATGGCCGGAGCGCTTTTTTCAGGTAGCTGCTCGCTTCTGGCGCAAAACTCAGCTTTGGGAAACCACGACGGCTTCCCAGGCGCAGCAATTCACCGTCAAATATGTTCCGTAACTGCCGATTGCGCCAACGTCGACCGAACCGGTGAGGCCGGCAGCGCCCCCATCAGCATTGGCGGCTTCACTCTGAGCCCGCAGAACGCACCAACCTTGGTCCTCGATGACTCAGGCGCAGGCACCGGAGCAGGGAATCCGCTCGATATCTACACTTCGAACAGTACCGGCGCGCAGATGTGGTCATTGAACAATACCGGTGTGTCGCCGTCCGGTTTTTATAACTTCGCTGCACTTGGTCCCAATTGCATGACCGTCTCGGGAAGCACCAGCGGTGCGCCAGTGGGTCTGGATGCCTGCGCGGGCACTCCCGAACAGGCTTGGGATCCGATACTCATCGGGAAATTCTACGAATTCCAGGTCGCCAACAGCACCAATCTTTGCCTTACCGCGAGCGGAAGAGCCGTAGGCAGCGCTGTCGTGGTGGATACATGCACCGGCTCCAGCAGCCAGCTATGGTCGCTGGCTGTGGAAACCAACAGCAGCAACACCGGCAAAGGCGGCCTTGCCGCCAGCCCCTGCAACGGGATTGGCGACATGACGGTTGCAGGAGTCAGCTACAGACCCACCTGGTGCCAGGAGTTCGAGGGTCCGGCACGTCCGCCATCCACGGATGCCTGGAACTTCGACCTCGGAAACAACAACGGCTGGGGAAACAACGAAGCTGAGGTGTATTGCGGACCTCCAGGAGTCGAAGGAAATCCGAGCCAGTGTCCCACAAAGTTCAGTACTTCCACCGCTCCGGTCTACATCGATGGCAACGGCCATCTCGTCATCCAGCCCAGAAATGTAAATGGAACGTGGATATCCGCTCGCCTGAATACCGATGGAGGGCAGACCTTCCAATACGGCATTCTTGAGGCCAGAATCGAACTGCCTGATCTCACCAATCAGGGAATATGGCCCGCCTTCTGGGCGCTCGGCAACAACAGTAACAGTGGTGTTCCCTGGCCAACTACCGGAGAAATAGACATTCTGGAAGACTGGTCGCCGCAGGTCTTCAACGGAGCCGGAGACACAGGCGAAAACTCCACAATCCACACAGAACTTACCGGCGGAGACGGACTTTCGAACCGCTTCCTGTTTCCCACCGGAGAGGCAGTCAACACAGCCTTCCACGTCTATGGAATCATCTGGTCGCCAGACAAGATCCAGTTCTATGTGGACGACCCAACCAAGCCATTCTTCACCACCACTCCCGCCAGCCTTCCCTCAGGAGATGTGTGGGCATTCAATCAACCGATTTTCATCCTCTTGAATGAAGCCATCGGCGGTACCCTCGGTGGATCGACCGCCAATCTAACCAACCCCGGGCCGATGCGGGTCGACTACGTTCGCTGGTACTCCACGCGATAAAGCGTTTGCCGGGTGCCCCACCCATGCGCGACCTTATCGCGCATGGGTGGGACAGCACTCCCGCCGACCGGCGCCATCAGATCAGCCGGCGCAGGCTGTGCCGCAATAGCCACTCTCTGGCTGGTCGCCGGAGCCATCCGGCTCTGAACGCTCACATGCCGCCGCTGCACTTCCGCAACAGAAGCCTGCCACAGTGACAGCACTGTATTCCCATAAGTGTAAGTCTGAGACATTTCGCTACTCCGTCTATGCCGTGAAATTTTCGGTATGAACCAACGCCCGGAAAAATATCACTTCTGTACTTCATTCACAACAACACCCCGCAACACGGCGCATTCAGTAGCGCCGGAAGCGATTTGCCTTTGACACGCACATACAAGAGGGCTAGCCTCTTCAGTCAAGGGGTTAGCCTTAGGCCGAATTTCTGGATGGTGTGCTGTAGGCTCGCGCTCCGGATCAATTCATTGCAAATGTCTCATTGCGGAGAGGAAGTATCCCCTTGAAGACTCGCATTCTGACGACTCGAATTTGGACGACTCGCACCTCAGCCTCGAAACTCCCCTTCAAACTCGCTTTCATCCTCTTCCTGGCTCTCACGCCGATCAGCGTATGGCCTCAAGCAGCTGACTGGGACGCCCACATGAAGGCCGGCGAGAAGGCCCTGCAATCCCTCAACAACGCAAAGGCAGAAAAGGAATTTCAAGCCGCCGTCGTTCAAGCTCAGTCATTTCCAGCGCCTGATCTGCGCACGGCACAAACCCTCGGCAAACTCGCAGAGGTATACAGCAGGGAATCGAAGTCTGCCCAAGCAGAAGACGCCTTGCAGCAACAAGCCGTTTTAACGGAAGCAGCAGTAGGCCCCGAAGACCCCCGCCTGGCCTACGCGTTAATCAGCCAGTCCCTCAGCTATGAACTCCGCAATCAACCCGATCAAGCCGCCCCGCTCTGGAGTCGTTCGTTAGCCATTCTGAAGAAGGCCGCCAAACCAATCGACCCCTCAGTTCTGAAAGACATGGACGAAACGGCGAGCAGCCTGCGCGTGCACGAGTCCAACATCACAGGCCAGGAACATATCCGCAGCGCAATTCTGGAGCTCAGAGAATCTCTCGGCGCATCCGATCAGGATTTGAAATTCGCACTCAGAGATATGGCATCTCTCTATCAGCGCACCGATCGATCCCTGCAAGCTGAGCCGCTGCTGACCCGCATCATCAAGATGGACGAAAAAAACTCCGGCCCTGAGAGTTTCGTCGTCGCCATTGACCTCGACCAGCTCTCCGGCCTCTATGCCAGTGAAGGGAAGTACGAAGCTGCATTGCCGCTCCTGCAGCGCAGGCTTGAGATCACCGAAAAGATCAATGCTCCCGATTCACCCTCGGTCCGCAGGCGCAAAAATCTGGAGACAGGCGTGAACTACGCGATCATGGTTCCACAACTTCCCCTCTTGATTCTTACGCAGGGAATGATGCCGTCGACCGGCATCCCGGTCCGTCGGCCAGACCAGGCAGAAGTCTTCCGTTGCTATAAAGATCTGGCAAGAGCCTACGCTGGCGCAGGCAAATACCCTGAGGCTGAGGCCATGTACAAACAGATCATCACTGCGGAAGAAAAGAAAGCCGCCTCAACGCAAAAGTCTGAACTCGCAAACATGAATCTGGACCAAGACCTCATCGAGTTTGCCCGCATCTATCGCAACGATCATCGCTACGACGATGCGCTGGCCACCATTCGCCAATCGGAAACCGTCGGCCGGCAGATCGCAGATTCAAAGTTTGAAAAGCAGAACGCGACTTCGGGCAGCCCATCCATCTTTCCCTGGCTCAGCCAGATCGAGCTCGCGGAAATCTATCGCGAAAAGGGTGATACAACAGCGGCCGCGCCCGTCTTTGAGCAGTCCCTGCAGGCAGTCAGCGATTTGAAGATGCCTCCCGGGAATCCCAAAATCGCTGAGCTGCTAAACAACTACGCCACCATGCTTCGAGACGAGGAAAAGTACGATCAGTCCGAAGCGCTTTACATCCGCTCCCTCAACGCATGGGAAAAGACCAACCGTTCCCGGAATCCTCAAGCGGCCCAAACTCTGATGAACTATGCCGCCCTGTTGCGCAAGCTGAATCGCCCGGCAGAAGCAGAAGCAGAAGCACTCGAAGCACGCTCCGCAGCCATGTATCTTCGATAAGCGCACTGGCACACAATATGCTCACAGAGACTCAAAGACGCGAATGCGCCCCGCATCAGACAACGCGCTCGCCTTCAGCCATCTCTCGTTTGAAACTCTCCGGGTGCATGGACCGAGTGAGCAAATCTTGATAGGCCTGCTCATACTCTCCCTTCGCAGCGCGCTCAATACATCAGCCAATATCGAGCCTTTGAAAGGCGAATACAGATAAAAGATGGTGCCGCGCGAAAGATCAGCATCGCGCGCGTCCTGCGCAATGAATTGCACGCGGCTCAGGCGAAGGCTTTCAGCGCACTTTTGAGCACTGGCGACATAAGCCGCCTGCACCTCAACACCAAGGCTCTGCGCTCCGGTCATCATCGACACCAGGATCGGCACATGCCCCAGTCCCGAGCCGAGATCGACAAAGACATCCTCTTCCGCAACCGCTGCAATCAGGTCGAGGATATGGCGCACCGGCGTTGGCTGGTAGGGAACCATCTCCGCTGACGTTTGCCGGTCTGTCTCATCTGGTTCAGGCAGTTGAAGAACTCCGCTCACCAGTTCGTCCCTGTAGTCAAAGCCCAGGCCGGGCAACGGGCTTCCCGGTTCGCTACCGCTCGCCGAACCCCCGAGCCACGGAAGAAGCGCGCGCGGTTGATCGCCGCGAACAATATCGGAGCGCACCGACTGGTAGAGTTCCATGTTTGCGGCTTCGAGCCGTATCCTGAGCGCCTTCGCGCGCTGATGCACTCGTGAATCCGTACATCCAGCGGAATCCTCGGAATCGAAGCCTCCAAATCCGGCATCAACGTCGTCCAGCGCAACCAGGCGCTCTCGCAGTCGGGTGGGCAAAAACAGGGAAGAATCAGCCTCCAGAGCGCACAGCAACGCGTGCAGATCGTTGCAGCATTGGACTTCATCCTCATGCGGAATGCAGGCGGCCATGGTTGACATATCAACCACCTTAAACAGGAATAGTTGTCATGTCAACCTGAGATTGATAGTCTTGGCACAGACATGACGGCAAAACAGTTATCCCCGCAGGAGTTTCGCATCTGGCATGCCTTCAGGCTCATGCATGAAGATGTGCTCGGCCGCGTCGGGCGCGACATCACCCAGGCCACCGGGCTCTCTGGTCCTGAATTCGGTGTCCTGTTTCGCCTCGCAGGCAAGGGTGAGATGCGGCAACAAGCACTGGCCGGCATGTTGAACTGGGATAAGAGTCGCCTCTCGCATCAGCTCACGCGAATGCAGGAACGCTCGCTGATTGAGCGCCGCCGTATAGACGGAAAAACGGTCCTCATCGTCCTTACCAAAGTCGGTAGAGAAAAGCTGGACGCTGCCCGCCCCATACACGCGGACTCAGTTCGACGAAACCTCTTGTCGCGACTCACGCAGCAACAGATAGATACCATCGTCCGTGTAAGCAATCTTCTTGGCGAAGTAGAGGAGTAGGAGCGCCGTCCGTTTCGCAACCAACGGGTCCCAATGTTTCAGCCACGCTTTCCAACCACTATTACTCATCGAGCCTGAATACAAGCGAGATTAGCTCCAAGTAACAGCTTCCCGTCATCTGGCCAATCACTGACGAGACGCTCCGTCTTCGAACGTTTCGATACTAGCTACGTGCGGAGACGAGCATTCTCAGCTTCTAAGGTTTGAAGACGTTCCTCGAACGGGGCCAGGATCGTGCGAATCTCATCCACGGTAAATCGTGGAGTAATGTGTTGCTGACAATTCCAGTCAAACGCATCGACATGGATCACGTATACGCGTTCCACGAAGATATTCTCCTCATCCCGAACCACCTCAAGAAGATTTCTGGCCTCAGCCCTCTCCGTGATCTTTGCGTGCCCTAGTATCTTCAGGCGTGCCTGGCGTGGATAGTCAACGAGAATCAGTGCGACACGGTCGTCCGTCAGGAGATTTCCCGTACTGATGTACTGCTTATTCCCACGATAATCTCCGAACGCGATTGTCTGGTTGTCCAGAACCTTCAGAAATCCTTTCGGTCCGCCTCGATGCTGCACATACGGCCAACCAGTACTACCGATGCTTGCCATATAAAAGCTGTCACGTTCGCCTATGAATTCTCGTTCGTCAGGACCCAGTCCCTGATACGACGCGCCCTGTGCCGCAAGCCGTTCATATTGCCGCCTGCTTCCATAGCGCTCTTGTAGCTCCTTCACTACCGTAGTGAACGCGAGCGAGCCAAAAGTATGAGCCATATCTTTCTCCTGTGAGGCGGGTACTCTGGAGTCCCGCCCCACCGTTGCGTGAATTAGTCGCGAGCGATGCCGTTCTTGTTCAGAAATCCGTGAATACGGCTTGCGATTTCGTCACAGTGTGTCTCCAGGGCAAAATGCCCTGTATCGAGCATGTGTGTCTCGATATTCTTCAAATCGCGGCTGTACGGTGGAGCACCCGCAGCCGGGAAAATGAAATCATTCTTCCCCCAGACAATGAGTGTGGGAGGTTGCAACTTGCGGAAGAACTCCTGAAAAGCCGGATAGAGAGGCACATTGGTGCGGTAGTCATAAAACAAATCGAGCTGAATCTCGTCATTGCCGGGTCGATCCAGGCCGAGTTGGTCCAACATCCATGTGGTCGGATCCAGAAGGCTGGTATCGTTCGCACCATTCTCGTACTGCCATCTCGTAGACTTAGGGTCCACCAGGAATCGAATTGCTTCACGATTCTCGGGAGTTGGTTCGTTCCAATATTTCTTGATAGGGTCCCAGAACTCCAGAAGCCCCTCGTCATACGCGTTGCCGTTCTGAATGATGAGAGCCTGAACGCGTTCGGGGTGACGGAGAGCAAGACGATACCCAATCGGCGCACCATAGTCCATCACATACATCGAATACTGCTTCAGGTCGAGATGTTGGACCAGACCATCCACAACGTTCATCAGGTTCTCAAAGGTGTACGAGAACTCTTTGTGATCAGGCATCGTTGTTAGTCCAAAGCCAGGGTAGTCGGGCGCAACAACACGAAACGCACCAGCGAGCCGAGAAATCAGGTTGCGAAACATGTTGGAGGAAGTCGGGAATCCATGCAGCAGGAGAAGGACCGGAGCGTCCTTCGGGCCTGCGTCACGATAGAAGACGTCCAGGTTGCCGATCTTTGCAGTTGAGTAGTGAACAGGGTAGTCCTTGGGAACTTCCAATATGGTTGGCATGTTCAAATCTCCCTCTGATGCGATTTGTGAATCGTTTGGCCGTCAGCGATAACTGAAACCGAACGCCTCTGGTTAGATAGATACCGAACGAACGGTAAGGATTCATGGATTCCATTTTCTGTTATGAAAAAGTATCCCTACCGAAGGTTCGGCATGTATAAAAAGCTAGGAGCACCATGGCGCACAAGACGATTAGCGATGAAGAGATGATGACGAGGGCGCTCGACCTCTTTCGCACATACGGCTTCGATGGTGTGAGCCTGAAGCAGCTGGCGGATTCCATGGGACTGGAAAAGGCGAGCCTGTACTATCGTTTCCCGGGAGGGAAGGATGAGATCGCACTGGCTACGGTGCGTGCTGTCGACTCCATAATCCGCGAGCACGTCTTCAAGCCACTCTGTGCGGCTGGCACGTCTCCACGTAGACGCGTGCAGCTTGCGTGCGAGCAGTTGCGTGAGTTTTATGCTGGCGGCAAAAAATCCTGCACCTTGGACGTGATGTCGATCCCAGGAGCCTCCAAAGAGGTGAAGGAGGTATTGCGCGGAACACTCCACGCGTGGCTTGACGCCTTTACGGCGGTCGCGAGGGAGGGTGGTCTGACAGTTGCACATGCTCGTATACGTGCCGAAGAAGCAATCGCGAGAATTGAAGGGGCTCTCGTTATCTCTCGAGTACTTGGAGAAAGCGCCTCCTTCGAAAGAACACTGAAGCAATTGCCAGACTTCCTGACCGTTGCATAATGCTGAGGAGCAATGGAAGAAGCGATTGAGAGTAAGTGAATAGGTACCGGGAAACGCGCTTGAGTTGAATAATGTCGGTTGATCACCAACCCGGAAACCGGATCTCATTGAGCGATTCATGAAGGGCAGCTGCACCCCCTGTGGAAATCTTGTCAAGCCCTTTCCCGAAAAATATCTTATAAATAGCTGATTCTAAAGAACAAAAAACCTCGCGCGTTTTGCGTAGAATTATCCCCATTTGTGGACAATAGATATAGAGCGGTTTTTCTGCGAACCGGAAAGTCGCGCCAAGCCTCCCAACACAACTTCATAAACAAGGAAAACCACCATGAGTATGTACAAGACTCCGTGCATGCACGAGCCTCTGTCTGCCGTCGTGCAGCGCTGCTGCGACGCCCGCAACCGCATCTTCCTCGATATCGCAAAATCGCTCCGCCTGCCCTCGCCCGACAACCCGGCCATGGACGCCAATAGGCTGGCCGATCTACTCGCCAAAGCCGGCGAAGACTACGACACGCGAAACGCCGCATCTGCCGCCTACCGCTATGCCATGCCCGACATCAGCACCCGCCAGGGCATCAAGGACTACATCGCTTGCGTCCTTCACGGTATGACCGTCGATGCTATCAACCACAAAGATGGTGCCAGGCTACTCGCCGGAGCCAGAATCGCACTCGCCGCGCATCGGGGCCGTCGGGGCAAAGGCGCAGAAAAGGCGAACACATCGGGGCACCCCCAAATTCCGTCGCAACCCGCTGCCTGATCAATCACTTGCAGCCAAATGTGCATATTTTTTTATTTATTTGGTAACCCTGTTCTGTTATTTAAAAGGTAAATAGCAGAATTCACTGCAAGTAGCACATTTAAAAAATGATAACGCCAGGCGCGGTAACCTCTTGGTTTCCAGGCTGCCGAGGAAAATGGGAGGCTCTCCGTTACAGAGATTGCTGGCGGGCACAGGTTAGAGATTGGACCTTTGTAATCTGGACTCGCGAAGATTGCAGAGATACTGTAGGAGATCAGATTTTTGTGAACCGAGAGGGTGAATATGCCGACTCCTCAAGAGGCACTGATCAAGCTCCGCTCAGATCCGAGAGATTTCCTCCGAACCTACTATCTGAAGTGCGAAACGATGGGCGCGATCAACTCAAGCCAGCATACATTCTGGTTTGGCGGAACCGGATTCACGGATCAGAATCAACAGACTGTGCACGACCGCTCTCCCGTTCAAGGCACGTTCAGGATGCACCAGAGAAAAAACTTTCTGTTTACACCCAATCAACCATCTCTGATAGGGAACAGTATTCAGGTTCCCGTGTGGCATATAGCAGTGACGCAGATGGCAATACCGTTCAATATGGGCGCCGTGGTGCCTTTGCAGGTCAGCACCTCAATGGGAGCTGACATCATGGTCACCACGATGCTCAACGGATGTTCGTTCTTCTGCGATACGTTTCAGAACAGTGTCTTAATGGCACATCTGATGCCGACCGGCGGAAACACAGGCGATCAGCTTGAGCAGGACATTATCGGTACAGGGCTGTATGAAAGCGTTCAGGGAGATTTTCAAGGAGCCAATGGAGCTTTGCATCACGGGCTGGGCACAGTTTTTGGCGCGCATAGCGGATATACCGCGAATGCGAATGATGTGACCATCGTGGGTGTCCGCACTGGAACACATTGGCGCGTCTACGCACAGAGGCATACCAGGCTCGGGCTCGGGCAGGGTACAGACATCCTCACCGTCTGGAAGATCTTCCACAACTGAATTATGCGTTCAGCTTCCAGGGCCCGCGATAAGGCCGTGAAAGCAGCGCAGTCGCCTCAGGATCGTTGAGAATCTGCTCTTGGGTCACATTCCATTGCAGCTTGCGGCCCACCAGCATCGAGATCAGTCCCAGATGGCCGGGAATCGTCGAATGATGTCCCACCTCCACCGGCGTAATCGTCGGCTTGCGCGACTTCACGCAGTCCAGAAAGTTCCGCTGGTGCTGCGTCGATTCATACAGCCGCACCTTGCGCAAATTGTCGGGAAGGGAATCACCCTTAAGCCACTCAGGATTCGATGCATCGATCCCGCTGCGATCCACCCATACCCAACCATCAGGACCAATCCACTTGGTCCCCATCGGAATCGCGCCCGAGCCTCCTGCAATCGTCAGATGCACGTCATTCGCATAACCCGTCACGTCCTTGCGATACAGGCAATTCACCGTGTACTTCGTAGCCGTATTCCAGACAGCATTCACCGGCGGAGCCTCGCCAAAAGCCTGCACCTCTGATGGCCCGGTCACATCGAACCCAAGCCCCCAGTGCGCAATGTCACCATGATGTCCAATCCAGTCCATTAGCTGCCCGCCGCCGGTGTTGTAGTTCCACCGCCAGTTCTGATACACGCGCACATCGATATACGGCTCCATCTTCGATGGGCCAATCCACGTCTCGTAATCAAATCCCTCAGGCGGCGGCGTAACCGCCAGATCCCACGCCGGCGTCCCCGGCACAATTTCTGTCGGAGCAGGCGGCTTCGGCCCAAGGCTCGCAAGGCGCTTGTCCAGCACAGGCAGCGTTCCCGGAAAATCATGATGCCCACCCGGCAGACCAACCTCCACGTGCGTCACATTTCCAATCAGCCCATTGCGAACAATCTCCGCCGCCCTGTGAAAGCTCGGCACCGAGCGTTGCCACGACCCCGTCTGCCAGATGACCTTGTTCTGCTGCACCGCGCGAACAATCGCCTGCTGCTCCGCGATCGTCTTCGCCAGAGGCTTTTCGCCATAGATGTCCTTCTTCCGCTTCGCTGCTTCCGTAGCCACAAACGCGTGCCACTGGTCCGGAATGGCAATCATGATCGCGTCAATATCATCGCGCGCAATCATCTCTCTAAAATCGCGGTATCGCTTGCAATCCGTATTGCCGTAGTGCTCGTTGATGGTGCCCACGGCGGCATCCATCTTCTTCGGATCAATCTCACACGCCGCCACAACCTGGCAGTCAGCCTGCGCCAGAAAGCCCTTGGTATTGTTCGGCCCTTGCATTCCCCAGCCAATCACTCCAACGGTAATGCGGTCTGATGCCGCTACGCGACTCGCGCGCGCAAGCGGACTGGAAGCGATCATTGCCGCGGCACCGGCCGATTTCACAAAGCTGCGACGGGAAAACAGGGAATCAGTATGAGGGGTTCGCATCAGTATCTCCGAAGTCGACGCAAGTCTAGCACGCTACATTTTGCCCCGTCCTTATGCCATACTCTGTCATGCTTCTTCGCCCCGCAGAACCCGCGGATGCAATGGCTATCGCCTGCGTGCATGTCCGCTCCTGGCAGGCCGCTTACAGGTCGTTGCTGCCGCAGGATTATCTGGATCAACTCCGTCCGGAAGACCGCGCGCACAGTTACGATTTCACACACCAGGACCCGGGCAAGCCCTACACGATTGTGGCTGTCGAGGGCCCGCTGATCCTTGGCTTCGCCACAACGATGCCGTCCCGCGATGAGGATCTTCCGGACCACGGTGAACTATGCGCTTTACATGTCGATCCCGAACAATGGGGCCACGGAACTGGCGCAGCGTTAATCGTCGCTGCGCGAGACCGTCTTGTGCAGCGTGGATTTCAATATGCCTGCCTCTGGCTTCTCAAAGGGAACACGCGCGCCGCGCGCTTCTACGAGATCGATGGATGGGCAGCGGATGGCAAGCACAAAAGCGAAACCATGTTTGGTGTTATGGTGCAGGACTTTCGCTATCGCAGAAGACTGGATGCAAAGTAAAAGCAGGAGTCACGAGCACGCTTAATGCCTGACCTACAATAAAGAGAACCGATTGCGGAGCAAGCCCTCATGCCCACCTTTGAAGAGTCGCTCAAGAAGCTCGAAACCATCGTCGAACAACTGGAAAAAGGCGACCTTCCGCTCGAAGACTCGCTGAAACTCTTCGAGCAGGGGGTCGACCTCTCCGCAACATGCAAGAAGGAATTGGATGAGGCCGAAAGCAAGGTACAAACGCTTACCAGGCAGCGCGACGGCTCGCTGAAAACCGAGCCTTTTCCCACGGACAAGTAGCTTCCGGCCAGCACTTCCGAATCCTTCAGGGCTTCACAAAAACCGCCGCAGCTATCGAACGGCTGGCCGATGTTGCGCTGTTGGTTTCGTTCAACAGGTGCATTCCCTGCGACAGGTTCATCGCAGCAGGCACTGCGATGAAGCCGCCCCGCACCTCGCTGGTCTCTCGCGCAATAGTTTTAAACAGCATGGCGCGTCCGTTCATATGCACTTCCAGGTGCTCCGTTTTCCAGTCTGTCTGGCTCACCTGGGTTCGCCGTAGTTCAAACGATCCGCCCTTGTAGAGCCGCCCCAGAATGCCAAAGCCAAAGTCGACATTCTCCATCAGCTGTCCATTGAGTCCTGCCATCCGCTTCATCCGCGCATCTATCCAAAGATCGCCGCTCATGGCATGAAAAATACGCGCTTCAATCGAGTGCGCCGGATAATTCGGGTTAGGCCGGAAGTGCAGATGCCGCAGGCCATTCTCCTCGCCTTTATCCTCATAGAGAAACGCATCCGGAAGCAGCGCCACAATGCGCCCAATCCGCTTTTCGTCGTCGATATAAGCTTGTTTCAGGCTGGCCTGCTCCGAGGGGGAGTTCAGCAGCGTTTGCAGCCGTGCCTCCTCCCGCTGCTGGTCCTTCGCATCCAGCGGATGTCCGTTCAACTGCTGCACGCGTGTCAACGGACCGTCGGAGGTCTCCACCTGCTCCTCCAGTAAGGTCTCCTTCGGCGCATGCTTTTCAATCCAGTAGCGCCACCAGCCGTGCCGCTCATGATCGTGCATCTCGTTGTAAACCACTTCGCGCACCAGCGTGACTGGCGGTTCAGATTGTGCCGGGGATTGAGGTTGCTGCGCTGCACCCGTTGCAGCGGTGAGAGCTACGGTCAGGATGCAGAACACGCGTGTGGGGAACTGGCGCATCTGGGCTTGCATCTGGCCTCCTCTGGCTCCGTCAGATTGGTTAGATGAGGATTTCGTCTACAGCGCCAGTATCGGCGGATGCAGATAAAGGGTTGACAAGGGGCGAGTGAAATTTCCATGAAACCTCCCGCAAACCCCGCAATTCCCGAAGAAACGCGAACCAGATTAATCAACACCTGCCTTTCGCCCTGTACACTGGCTCCATGATGGACGAACAGGAATTTCGCCGCGCAGCCGAGACCGCCATTGATGCTCTCAAAAAGCATTTGATCGTAAAGGAAGAAGACGACGCTGCTGGCTTTGAGGTCGAAGAGCAGAACGGCGTACTAAATGTCGTCTTTGAAGAGGCAAGCGGCAAGTTTGTGATCACACCGAACACCCCGGTGCGCCAGGTGTGGATTTCGGCGCTCTCCACCAGCTTCAAGCTCGACTGGAACCCGGATTCCGCCGCATTCGTTCTGCCTCGCACAGGTGAGCTGCTGATCCCTCTGCTCGATCGCCTGATTGGGGAGTATCACGCAGGCTGAGCAGGTCTGGCCACGCTTGACTAAGTCGTGTCCGCATCTCGCGCGTGCTCGTAACCTTCCTGAAACGATTCTGAATCCGCAGCCACCATCCAGAAGTTAGTCCATACACAAACATGGACCAACGAATTGGAGGGTTGATATGCCAGCGAATATTCGGCATCGAACCTTGGCGACCACATCGACTCCCCGGCCGCTTCTTTTAAAGCTCGCCGGTCTCGCAGTGCTTGCCTGCCTCGTCTCCGGTTGTCTCACCGCCTGCCAGCCGACTCTGGAGTGCGGGAACTGGACATTTACCGGCACGCCCAACACTTCGGCATCGCCCAAAGATTCTTTCCCCTTGAGCAGTTCGTTTGTCTTTAACCCGGCAAACTGCGGAAAGCAGTGCCAATGCACCACTGACGCCATGATCCAGATGGTGCGCGTCTATGACGTAGACGAGCAGATGTTCCTCGCGGGTGAAGGCGAGTCGACCGAGTGGTCCGATGCGAATGGATGGATGATCGATCAGCAGCCTCTGATCGGCTGGGCATCAGGCTACTATGGCCAGAACAATGACGGGACCTTCGACCCTACCTATAACGTCGTCGGCAGCAACGGCACACCCAACACCTTAAACGACGCTCCTGGAGGATGGGGGCCGAGCACAATCTTTTATGCCGTAGATGTCGCTGTTTGCGTCAATAGCGACAGGCAGGGCGGCTGCGATAACCGCATCCTCGGCTATTACTTCTGGAGCTGGGTCGTCGACAGCAATGGCGTCGGCCAGAAGTTCATTATCGCGCCTGCTTGGAAGGATCTGGACACTGAATTCCAAAGCGCTGTGGCAGCCTGGAACAAATGGGCGCCGACCTCCGGTCCTGTCGGCGGAGGTTCCACCGGTCAGATATCGGAACCCCACGCCTTCCCGTTCCCCACATTATCGGATCTATAAGGAGGTACTCGTGAAACCGCAAACAGCAATCGGAATGATTTCGATCCTTGCCTGTCTCTGCGCTGCGGGATGCAGTAAGGCAAAGCGCGAGGAAACTCCTGAGCAGACGCAGTTGAAGACACAGCTCGATCAACAGGAAAAGCAGGCTGCCCAGACCGCGCAGACCTACCATGCAATGGATAATGCTGCGCTCATCGGTAAACTCCAGGAGCAAAGCGCGCGCAAACGGGAGCCATTCAACTCCCTTGCCTATCGCGAACTGGTCACGCGAAAGGATGTCGATTCAAAGGCGCTTGCCTCCATTGTCAACGAGAAGAAAAACGGCGACGCCATTCTGCCGCTCCTGCTTCTGAAAAAGCTGGATGAGAAGTCCTACATGCAGATACCGGCAGCAGTGCGATCGAACGTCCTCACCGATGCTCTTGAGCAATCGAAGACATTCAACATGTGGGGCATACCGAACTTCTATCTCGAAGATGCGTCAAACGCTCTGCTTGAATCCGGCCAGAGCGCCTATCCCAATCTCCGGCGGATGCTTTCAGAAACTCGTCCCGCGCCTGTTTACGGAAGCAAGGCCTACATGGTGTACATGCGCTACCAGTTCCGGCTGTGCGATTATGCCTTGTTCTATCTGAAGAGAATGCAGGGCGACGCGAACTTTACCCTGCCCGTTTCTGTTGCAGACCGGGACGCGTTGATCAAGCCCATGCTGAAATAAACGAGGCCCGGCGCAATGCAGGGCCTCATCCTTTCCACTTCGCTCAGTCCTACTGGAGCGAATAGATCGTCTGGAGTACCTTTTCTGCAACGCTCGAAGGCAGCGGAGCGTAGGAGAGTCCCGAAGCCTCGCTCTCACCGGACTTCACGATCCAGCTCAACATATCCTTGAGTACCTTGCCCTTGGCTGGATCCACTGATTTCACAGGAATAAGCAGATAAGTGAAGCTCGAGATCGGGTAGGCATCCGCGCCTGGAGCGTTGGTGATGGACACGCGGTAGTCGGCCGGCATGGCCTTCACACTGGCAGCCGCGGCCGTCACGCCTTCAATTGAGCCGCGCACAAAATTGCCCGAGGCGTTTTTCACTTCGCCAAAGCTGATCTTGTTCTGCAGAGCGTAAATCAGTTCCACGTAGCCGATGGCTCCGCCCATCTGGCGCACCAACCCGGCCACGCCCTCATTGCCCTTGCCACCCACTCCGGTGGGCCAGTTGGGAGACGTTCCGGAGCCCGGGCCGCCCTTCCAATCGCTGCTTACCTTGCTCAGGTAGTCGGTGAAAATGAAGCTCGTGCCGGAGCCGTCTGAGCGGTGCACCACGATGATCTTCTTGTCCGGCAGTGATACGCCCGGATTGTCCTTGGCGATCCGCGAATCGTTCCAGTTGGTGATCTTATTCAGGTAAATGTCGGCCAGCACATCACCGGAGAACTTGAGGTTAGTCACGCCCGGCACGTTGAAGACAGGCACCACGGCACCCAGCACCGTGGGAATGTGCACCAGCTTGATCGACGAGGAGGAAAGCTGCGCATCGGTCATCGGCATGTCAGAAGCGCCAAAGTCTACCTTGCCCTGCGTAACCTGCGTGATGCCGCCGCCGGAACCGATCGACTGGTAGTTCACTTCCACGCCGGGATGCGCCGTGCTGTACTCAGAAAACCATTTGGAATAAATGGGTAGAGGGAAGGATGCGCCCGCTCCCGTAACCTTCTGCGCGTGGGCTGCGCCCATCGCCAACATCAACAAACCAACGGCAATACCAGTCTTCTTCATCTTGCTCTCCCTTGCAGATCCAGCGTTCAAAGTAGATTCTTCCTGAAACGCTCTCAACTTCATATAGATTTTCTAAGGATATTGTTACGGGGAGTTGAATGCCATTCGAAAAATAGGTACTTAATCAAGCGCTTGCTGCCTTGGATGCCGTATCCAGGGATGCCGCCGAGCTGACAACGGGGAGTGCAAACCAGAACGTCGCACCCGACCCCAGTTCGCTCTCCGCCCAGATGCGCCCGCCGTGCGCTCGCACAATCTGCGCCACAATCGCCAGGCCAAGCCCCGTGCCGCCCGATTCTCGCGAGCGTGCTTTATCTACCCGGTAAAAGCGCTCAAAGATTCGGTCCAGGTGTTCCGAGGCAATGCCGGGTCCGAAATCCTGCACGAAAAATTCAACATCCGTGTCCATCTTCTTTGCGCCAACACGGATCTTCTGGCCCGTCCCACCATACTTAAGCGCATTCTCAATTAGGTTGCCAAAGACCTGATTCATCGCGTCAGGATCCACCTGAACCAGATCATTTGGTGCGCCGGCGCTCTCCAGTTCTACGCCTGAGTCCACAATCAGACCGCCTAGAGACTCCAAGGCATCCGCCACGAGTGCATTCGCGCGCATCGGCTGACGGGTCAGCTTATAGTCCGGACTTTCTACGCCGGCCAACGCCAAAAGGTCTTCCGTCAGTCGGCTCATGCGGCGTGCATTCTTTTGAATCACGGAGAGAAACTCACGCGCCGTCTCCGGACTAGCCATCGGAGCCTCGATCAGTGTCTCAACGTAACCCTGAATGGAGGTGAGTGGCGTCCGCAGTTCATGGCTCACATTGGCAATAAAATCGCGACGCGAACGCTCGGCTGCTTCAACGCGCGTCACATCATGCAGCACGGCAATCGCGCCACCGGAGGGCAGCGGAGCGGCGTTAATCTCAAAGATGCGTCCGGGTTTGAGTGAGCTGGACCGTCCGCTCATGACCTCGCCGGTTTCAAGCGCGCCTTTCACGCAGGCCAGCAGATCGGGGTCGCGTACAGAGTGCACCAGCGAGCGGCCCACGCGAATCTGGGTGCCGGCAATGCGCTGCATTACGGAATTCGACCAGCGAACCTGGCCCTCCGTCGTTACTGCGACCACGGCTTCTTGCATGGAATTCAGCATGGTCGCCAGCTCCTGGCGCCGGTCTTCAATCTCTGCAAAGCTCTGTCCGAGCTGTTCCGCGGTCTGGTTCAGCGCAGCTTCCATGGAGGAAAGCTCATCATCCTCTGTCCGCAGGCGCGCAGTCAGGTCGCCTGCGGCAATCCTATGAGCGAATTCCACCACCTGCCGCAACCGCCCGGTGATGCCAAAGGCTACCCATGCCGCCACCGGCAATGCAGCAGCCAGCGCAATCAGGCCGCTCCAAAGCGCTTCGCGGGTAAGCCGATGGAACGTATCCACCGGCCCCGCAGGAAGCATCTGCCGAAAGACAAGCTCCATGACCGCTGTATGGAAGATCAGCAACAGGGCAAAGAGTCCCAGCAGTTTGGTAAAGACTTTGCGGGTCAATCGGCTCGGCTCCTGTCGCTCTTGGTCGAGATGCTCTACTCTTTCGGGATCTCGAAGCGGTATCCGGCTCCGCGCACAGTTTTCAAATAGCGCGGATTCTCCGGATCTACTTCGATTTTTTCACGAATGCGGCGCACGTACACATCCACCGACCGCGGAGTCACAAAACGCGCATCACCCCATACCGCATCCAGCAGGTGATCGCGGCTGTACACACGGCCTGGATGCCGCGCTAGGTAGTCGAGCAGACGGAATTCAGTGGCCGTGGTTGTGGTGAGTTGGCCGCGAACCGTCAACTGCATCGCATTGGCGTCGATCACGACCTCCTCAAACTGAATGACCGACGGAGAAGTGGGCCGCTCAAAGCGCCGCAGAACCGCTTTCACTCGGGCCACCAGCTCACGCGTTGCAAACGGCTTGGTAATGTAGTCATCCGCGCCCAGTTCAAGCCCGAGCACGCGATCGTTTTCCGCCGCGCGCGCCGTCAGAAAGATGATGGGAATGGTGGAGAGCGCCTGGTTGCTGCGCAGCCGCCGGCACACGTCCAGTCCATCGCCGCCGGGCACCATAATGTCCAGAAGAAATAGCGCGGGCGGCTGCCGCTCCGCGTCAGGGATTAAGTTGGTGGGGGTCAGATAGGGGCGTACGGCAAATCCCGCTGTTTCAAGGTGATGCTGCACCAGGCGGGAAATATCTGCATCGTCTTCCAGCACAAATACGGATTGACTCAACCGGATTATCCTCAGCCGGCGGCCGTTCAATTTGGGTGCCGAGACCGCACGGAATTGTGAACAGGTTACTGCATTGAGGCAAATAAATTGCAAACGTATGATGAATTTGGCCTGGAAGGCGGGTTTCGCTGAGGCACTAAATCTGGCTTAAGTCCCGGTTTTTGCCAGATCCAGCTGTTTTTCTATTTCCAGCGCCTTGGCTTCCTTGGCCACTCTCTGCTTCTCCGCGCGCTTGTTCTGTACTTCCTTCGAAGCCAGCCAGATAAGAGAAACGAAGGTTGCCGTAAGCAGCAATATTGCCGGGGTGCCGTGGAGTTGATCGAGGCCATCGGCATTCAAGTCGCCGTAGAGCATGGTCAACCCCGCAAAGACAAAAACAATATGCGCGCAGAAGACGCGCAGAGAAGCCTTGCCGAGCGTTAGAAATGGTTCGATCGATACTATTTTCAATAGAAATTTTCGCGCCCAGTAGACCAGCACCGTAAATGCGACCAGGTTCAATACGCGTAGAGGGCCAATCTGCCACTTGTCCAGTTTCACGCCCAGCGCCTGGGACGTCAGATGCGGCCCCAGCCACTGGAAACGAACTCCAATAAAGAAGAGACAAACCGCACCGGCCATCGTGGCCGCCCAGCCGGGAATCTTGAAGAGCGGAGTCGTTTTCATAGCGGATTGCGCGCCAAGCCACAGACCGACAATCCACACCGCTTGCCAGGCAAAGAGGTTGAATGCGCCAGTCTCTTGCAGCGGAATCTGCAGGTGCGTCACGTATACGATCCAGTTATGGACCAGGTCGCGTAGACCGAACTGAGCCAGTATCCACACTGCTGCGCTACCGGCGAGAACCCACCTCCAACCAATCCGTGCCGCCGCGCTCAACGCCAGCGGTGTAACAAACAGGAAGGTCACATACATTGGCAAAATGTCCAGCAGCGGCGGGCAGTACAACAGCAACACGGAGCCGGCGATGGCAACCAGAGGATGGGCCAGGTAGAAGTCCAGCAGGTTGAGCAAAGCCGCCTTGTGAGTGTGAATCGCAATCTCCGCGATCACCGTGAAGGCAAATGCCAACATTAATAAGTGATAGCCATAGATTTTCAGCGAACGTTTCCACAGCCGCGTGCGCACGTTGGCGGGATTCAGCTGCAAATCCCGCATGTATAACCGCCCTACCAGAAGAGCGGAGATGAAAACAAACCCCTCCGCAGAGGAGATAAACCCAATCGGCTGGTTGACGAAATCGCTGTATCGCGTAGGCAGATGCGTCACCGTCATCCAGACAAGAAACAGCCCGCGTAACGCATCGAGTTCAGGACGGCGTTCGAGCTTAGGTAGCTGCATCACTCATCCTGCAAGGTAAAGTCCTTCATCTGTTTAGACGTCCGCGCGAAGCACGAGTTGTCTCCACAGCACATGTAAACCGACAGATAGAAACTGTAGCTTTACTTTTTTGTTGACTTGCGCCGTTTGCTCTGCAACACTGCGTCTCCATACCACGCTTACCGGTTGCCAGCCCTCTGATCTCACTGGCAATGCCTCGCACGAAGTTGGACCAGCCAGTCAGGTCTGTATGGCCCTTATGAACACAACAAAAGAGGAGGAGTTATTGTGAAAAAGTATCTTGCAGAGCTGATAGGTACGTTCATTCTGGTGCTTTTTGGCTGCGGAACGGCCGTTGTGGCAGGCGATAAGGTAGGAGTCTTAGGAATCGCATTCGCCTTTGGCTTTGGGCTGATCGCGGCAGCATATGGTATTGGACCCGTCTCGGGCTGCCATATTAACCCTGCCGTAAGCCTCGGCGTCTTTACCGCCGGGCGCATGGGATTGAAGGATTTACTGGGTTACTGGGTCGGCCAATTCCTCGGTGGCATCCTGGGAGCGTGGGTGGTTTCGATTATCGCTACCGGGCTGCTCAGCGGTTACAGCATTGCAACAAGCGGCCTGGGGCAGGATGGTTGGGGCCCTGGCTATCAGGCCGGCTATGGTGTAGGCGCGGCCTTCGTGTTTGAGTTTGTGGCTACCTTTATCTTTCTCATTACCATTCTCGGTTCCACGCAAAAGGCTGCTCCGGCAGGATTCGCAGGCCTGGTCATCGGCATCACCCTTGTCGTCATCCACATCTTCGGTATTCGCATTACCGGCGTCAGCGTGAACCCCGCGCGCAGCTTAGGCCCCGCGCTCTTTGTTGGAGGACAGGCGCTCAACCAGGTCTGGCTTTTCTTTGCAGCGCCATTCCTCGGCGCGCTCCTCGCCGGTTTGCTCTTTCGTATAAGGTTGCTTGATGCTGAGACTGAGATTCCGGTTCTGAGTTCAGTTACGACCTCTGCACCCTCCCCGTTTCAGGCAGAAGCATAAGCATCCTTCGCATGCATATGTGTCACACAACAAACCCCGGCAAGCGTTATGCCTGCCGGGGTTCTTGTTTGTTGTTTTCGTTCTCACTCAGTGCATGACGGCAGTTTCGCCGGATTCAAGCGCGGCAATGTAGTCCAGTACTGCCTCACTCCAGCCGTCGATATGTGTCCACTCGCCATAGCCAACGCCATTCCGGTAGCTGGCCACATTGATCACGTACCCTCTGCCGCTGGGACCGGGCACATGATCGTGCGTCTGCTCATCCGTGATGACCACCACACGGTCATAGCTGGTACGGCTCTCGTCCATCGCCTTGTTCAGCGCGCGTCCGAGATACGTGCCCATATGCGGCTGGCTTCCGTCGAGCGCATCCCGCAAGGCCATTCCGCGCCGTGAGGGAATCAGCTTCGCGTCCTCGGAGAAGGTGTAGATCGTAATCTTCTCCGCGATCTCGCGCAGCAGAATCGCCAGCCCGTACGCAGCATCGGCACGGCGCATCTCCGACTGCCTGGAAAGGCCAGCATCCATCGAACCGGATACGTCCACCAGCAGCAAGGTATGCCCCGCAAGCCCTCCGCCACGATCCTCCAGAGAGCGGAACATGGCATTCTCCAGCCCGTCTTCCCACTGTGGAGCGTGACGCGCAGCAGATAGAAAGCGAAAGGGCAGAACCCGTTCCGCCCTCATCCCTGCCAGCGCTGCAAGCACCAGAGCCTCATCCACTCCAGCCTCGCGCATGTTGCGGAGATTCCGCAGAAGAGCGAGCGCGCCAAGCTTGCGCCCGGTGAGCAGCCGCTCCCAGGTCTCACGCTTGCTATCGCCCTCGCCGCGTCCTGCTGCAGAGAGCGCAACCTCCCACGTGTTGGGCGCAGTAAGCGCATTTGCGGCGAGCCGCTTCCACAGCGACTCCTGCTCTGCATTCGCAGGCCGCGCGTGGCAGAGAAAGAGCACATCCCGCAGACGAACCGCTCCAGCGCGATCATACTTTGCCAGCGCGTACTCGTCGAACTTGCCGAAGGCGCGAGCGAGCCCCTTCTTGACCTGCGCGGAAAGCGGCTGCTTTCCACCAGACCAATAAATGGCCGTGAATTCGGCCAGCTCGTCGGCCCGCTGAATTACCCGCTCCAGGGTCTCCGCAACAAGTGCGCGATGCGAGGTATGGCGAGCCATCTCGCGCACCAGCAACAGCGGCACGTGGCGCAGCTTCATCTGCTCGCGTGCTTCCACTGCTAGCGCGGCGACCTGCTGAGCCTGCACACGAGGCACAAGCTCGCGAATGCGGCCTGCAATCTGCACGCCATCCTCGTAGAACTCATCCTCCCACAGCATGCAAGAGAGCACCGAACGCCGTAGCGCCTGCTCCGCCGTCACCAGTCGGGCAGGTGCGCCCTCATACGTGTGAGGTGCAGAAACGTGCCCCAATTTCAAAATATTCAATCGCATTGTTCCTGCCTCCTTTCATGAAATTCAAAACATCTGCCGGGGAAAATCGGGTGCGGCAAGCTACGCTGGACCGAAGCCCAGCGGCAGGATTCGAACCTGCGACTTCCGCTGATAAGCGGCGCTCTACCGACTGAAGTATCCGTACCCTGCGCCACCGGCAGCTATTTGCGTGCAACCTCTTCAAGTTCGTCCTCTGGCTCCTCTGCAGGAGTTACGATGACACGCGCAAATCCACTTCCTCTGAAGCCGGGCGTCGGCTTGCGGCGCGCATCTTCACTGAAGCTCAATGCCAACTTGTCCATCTGTTCCCAACTCGGCCTGTGCTTGTCCCAATAATCTGTGCACTCATGGACGACGAAGGGGACCACACGCGAAGGGCTCGAATTGGTGCAAATGACCAATACATCCGACTCCCGGTAACCGGTGGTGTACTGGCCATGCTCGCATCCCTTACAGAGATGTGCGTTGCCCACCGGTGTGCCGTTCTTAACACTCGTGTTGCTCATGGCAATGCTTTCTAATCCGGATGAACCGGAATGCCTCGGCCGGGGAATTGTCGGTTGCGGAACATGAGGTGCTCTACCACTGAGCTACTTGTGCTTGCACACAAGGCAGGATTCGAACCTGCGACCACCCGCTTGTCATGCGAAGTATCCGTAACCTGCGCCACCGGCCGGTAAGTTAGTTGTCAGTGAAAACAAAGTAATCCTGTGCGATGCGAAGCTATGTTTCGCATCGCCGGAATGTTATCTGGACCACAAAAAAGTCGTCCGAGGGAACAACCGAAGACAGGGCTTTGGTCGATTGTCGAGTCGATGTACCTGACTTCTACGCCACTCGGGCTGAACGCCATAAGCGCACGCTACTCAGCGATTGCACTGACACATTTGGTTCAAACTCAGAGAAAATGCAAGCAAGTTGCGTAGAAATCAGAATGCTTGCGGCTTAGAGGAAGGATCCAAACGAAGCCCGGAAACCGACGCAGCCTGTTTCAAGCTGTGCCAGCCAGTCCAACGAATTGTTCGTGACTTGAATCATCGGGCTTTCTCCTACGCAGAAATAACTTTGCCATAGGTTGAGAAAAGATGCAAGTCCATTCGTGCTGATTTTAGTTGTTTATTTCTTAAGTCCATATAACTTCCCGGATAGCTTTCTAAGTCTGAATGCACTCTCACTCATCGCCGAAGCCAGCTCCGTCACTAGCCTGTATGCTGATATCGAGTTTTACAAAGGAGGACTGCAGCGTGGCCTGGCTTGCAATCGTAATAGGCGTAATAGTCGGAGCGGTCTCCGGCGTGGTCGGCATCGGCGGCGGAATTCTTTTTGTCCCCGCGCTTATCGCATTTTTCGGCATGAGCCAGATTCGTGCACAGGGCACCTCGCTCGGCGCGCTGTTAGCCCCTGTTGGCGTTCTTGCGTTCTATGAGTACTACCGTAAGGGAAATGCCGATCTTCGCATTGCGTTGCTCTTGGCGCTCGGATTTGTAGTGGGCGGATACTTCGGCGCACTAGGAGCACAGCACATTTCCGATCTTTGGCTGCGTCGCATCTTTGCCGTTACGCTGGTGCTGGTTGGCGCGCGAATGTGGTTTACACGCTAAGCCTGAGCAATAAATCGCAGCCGCACGTAATCCGCCGTCCAGTTGTCGTCTTCATCGCGCAGAGCGGGCGTGAGCAAAGCGCAGGTTTCCGCAACAACAGTCTCCCGCAGATTTTCCGGCAGTGCGGTTAATACTCCGGAGCGGAAGGTTCGCAGCCACGCCTGCATGCCGCCTTCACCTAGCAGCGTAGGGCGCGGAATCAGCTCAATGCGCTCTACCTTAAATCCATGCCGTTCGAGTCGCCGTCGATAACTTTCCGGCGTCGGGTAGTAGTTCACGCCATCTTCCACATCGGCATAATCATGCCGCGCCAGCGTGGCCACCAACGCCGTAAGGATAGCCGCGACATTCCCGTGGCCGCCCATCTCTGCAACAAAACGTCCTCCGGGCCGCAGCACACGGCGTACCTCAGTCAGCATCGCTTCATGATTGCGCACCCAATGCAGCACAGCGTTTGAGAAAACAGCATCGAAATTTGCATCCCGGAACGGGAGATGGTCAGCGCTACCTGTAACCGCGTCGATTCCACGCGATTTTGCGGCAGCTACCATATCTGCTGAGGCGTCTACTCCGGTGACAATTGCTCCTGTAGCTGCCAGACGTGCCGTCAGCTGTCCATCGCCGCAGCCAAGATCCAGAATCTGTTCGCCCGGCTGCGGGGCGAGCCACTCCACCACTCCACCCGCAAGCTGATGCACAAACGCGCCGACTTTTCCGTACTGCTCTGCATTCCAGTTCTGTGTCATGGTTAGAGTTTCGCGCTTGCCTGTTCATTCGGCAAAGTGATTCTGTTTTGCACTTCTATAAGGCAGTCTTATGACTTGCTCATGAGCTGGCGAAGAGGCTCGTTGTCCGCATACACCCGCCACTCGGCCACTTTACCGTCCTGTACAAAAGCGCGAATTACAACGGGAGTCTGCCAGCGGTCCCGCTGTTTTAGCGTTCCATCTGATGCATAGGTTCCCTGTGCCATGCCCAGTAGCAGAACTACTGGTCCTTCTGAGTAGGTTTCGTCGACTGCCAGGGTGTAATCAGGAACCATGCGAAAATAGCTGATCCATCCAGCGCGCATCTTCTCGCGGCCTTCTACCATGTTGCCCAGCGAATCGATGAAACGATGGTCCGCCGTCATCAACTCCGCCAGCGCGTCCGCATCCTGGCGTCCGATTGCGCGTACAAACGAGGTGGCGACGGCAACGAGTGACACATTCATGAGGCGATTGTATCCCCCTTTGTGCCACCCAGCTGGGCCGCCTACAATAAGGCAAGAAAAGTTTTTATTGAGAGGATATTTCCATGCCGCTTTCCGGAGAAGCTATTCGGTTGATGAACTATATTGACGATGTTTCCGTTACGCTGCGCCGCGTGCTCGCCTTCATTCCGACGCTCTCGCCGGAAGAGCGGGCTCGCGTTTACAGCCACCTGCGTGCGTCTAAGCCCAGTGCGAACGATGTGGCCCAGGCACTCGAAGCCGAATAATTGATCACCGTCGCCATTATTGGAGCCGGGCCGCTGGGGCGATGGCTCGCTCTTTCAGCCGCCCGTGCCGGCTATCGCGTATTGCTGGAGGACGTGATGCCAGCTAAGCTGGCTATCGCCTCAAAGGCCGCAGCTGAGATGAGTACAGACCAGCTTTCGGTCGAGCTCGTCTCTGCTGTCGAAGATGCCGTGCGTGATGCTGATCTGGCCATTGATTGCGTGCCTGACGAGCTGGAATCGAAGCTTGAAATCTTGTGGCTCCTCGATCGCATGGCTCCGCCAAAGATGATCATTGCCACGCCCACTTTGCACCAATCGATTGTCGACCTGGCGTCTTGCACCTATCGCCCTGAGCGATGTGTGGCGATAGCAGTGGATCCTCGTACGCTATCCGGGCCTGGCTCCGAAAACGGGAGCGCTGTAATTACGATTCGCACAACGCCAACAACACTTCCGGAAGTCTCTACGTTAGTCGCTGAGTTCTGGCAGCACCTTGGCTTCACTCCGCAGGTGGAGGTAACTTCCTCCTAGAAGCTACTTCGTCCCTGCAAGAATTTCTTCGTAAAACTTCACATACTGCGGGACCACCAGCGTCGAGCAGAAACCCGTCTGTGCAGTGCGCCGGGCCGCATCGCGCATGGCTTGATGTCGCTCCGGATCGCTCAGCAGCGCAATTGCACCTGCCGCCATCCCATCCACATCGCCCACATCGAAGAGCATCCCGTTCACGCCATCTTCAACCAGCTCCGTTACGCCGCCCACACGCGTGGCAATGGCCGGCACCTTACACGCCATTGCTTCCAGCGCAGCCAGCCCAAATGACTCCATTTCGCTTGGCATCAGCATCAGATCGGCTAGTGGCAGCAGTGCGTGTACGCGTTCCTGCTTGCCCAGAAAGTGAATTTTGTTCTGGATCTTGAGGTCGTGCGCCAGCCATTCCGCGGCAGAGCGGTCCGGCCCATCGCCAACAAGCATTAGCCGTGCAGGAAACTCGCGTGCTACATCCGCAAAAACCTTCACCACATCTACTACGCGCTTGACAGGTCGGAAATTAGACAGGTGCATCAACAGAAATTCATTCGGCTCTGCAAATGCGCTTCGCGCTTTTGTTCTTTGGTCGAGGTCAGTGATAGGGACATACAAATTGCAGTTCACAAAATTCGGGATTACTGAAATCGGGCGCTTCACGCCAAAATCTGCAAGTGTTTTTTCTTTCAGATATGCGGAAATGCTGGTCACGCCATCGCTCTCGTCAATTGCGTAGCGTGTAATCGGCAGATAACCGCGATCCAGCCCTACCAGCGTGATATCCGTGCCATGCAAGGTGGTCACAAATGGCAGCCTGCGTCCACGGCTGTTGAGCATTTGTCGCGCCAGCAGAGCACTTACAGAGTGCGGAATCGCATAGTGCACATGCAACAGATCCAACGCGTAATACTCTGCTACTTCTGCCATGCGCGAGGCCAGCGCAAGATCGTAGGGCGGAAACTCAAAGAGCGGATAGTTTGAAACCGGCACCTCATGGTAAAAAATGCCGCTGTTACGCCCTGTGAGCCGAAAGGGTTGCGAGTAAGAGATGAAGTGAATTTCATGGCCCATTGCTGCCAGCTCAATGCCGAGCTCTGTGGCCACAACTCCTGAGCCGCCATACGTGGGATAGCAGGTAATGCCGATGCGCATTCGGTTTAACTTTCTTTGAAAGCTGACAAGAGATTGGACGCGATCGGTCCGCGCAAAGATGCAGAAGCCCTATACATTGTGCGCGAGTGCCGCAAATGAGATCAATTCGAGTTGCGCCAATTCGTTCAGTGCGGCCAGAGCTTCACGCTCTGTTTCGCGCGAGGCCAGCAATCTCGTGTTGGCTCGCGCCAGATCGGAATCGTTATAGCCCGGATGCGTAACGAGTTCGTATATTGCATCGTTCGCTGCTGGAATCGCCGCTGCAAACGAGCGAACTGTTGCAGCATCGAGCGTACCCGTTGCCAGGACTCCCAGCGCGCCCGCTGTTGTGGTAAAGCCCGACTCTGCAACAAATCGATGAAAGTGGGAGGCAAACAGCTTCAGCAACTGCACCTGCGCACGCCTGATAAAAGGCGCATTCGGAGTGGCATTGATCGACCACGCCAGCTCAAATGGATTCCGCACCTTGAGAATCCCGCACGCTTTTGCCGCATGGATTACAGGGCACAGTACGCGGGGAATCATGTGCGTATGCTTGTGCGTGTCCACATGGGTGAGCTGCACCCCGCGTTCCTGCAGCAACGCAATCTGCGCAGTCGCCTCGGCCTTGACTTCGTCCATATAGATTCTGCGCGTCGCCACCCCGCGCAGAAACGTGCCCAGGGTAGGGTAAAATCTCCCTGTTCGCGGATCGGTTAGCGTGGGCAATTGCGCTGCGGGTAGCACGGGATCGCCATCCACCAGCACTACATGGCATCCTACGCCCAGCGTTGGAGTGCTGTTTGCGATTGCGACAGCTTCATCTGTTGCCATTGCTTTCGCCATAAGCGTCGTGCTGGTCAGTACGCCCGCCTGGTGCAACTCAAGAATAGCGCGGTTGACGCCGCTTGTCAGACCGAAGTCATCCGCGTTCACGATCAACTTACTCATCTGTGTGAGTCTACCAAGGTGATCGCTGGTATCATGGTTGAAGGCTGTTTGGATGCAATCTGACGGCCTTTCCACCCGCTCATGGGCGGTTAGCTCAGCCGGTTAGAGCACTTGCCTTACAAGCAAGGGGTCCGGGGTTCGAATCCCTGACCGCCCACCAATCCCTCCATTTTTGCAGTAGTTGCGCATATTGCTGCGAGTTATCCTGTGCAGAGGCGAAATTGAAGTTATTTATTTTGTGGCGTTTGTGGACATCTATACAGTTTCTATTGAAATCTTTATACGATCTTCATTTGGCAACTGTGCAGCTTGTACAGTTGCCGAGAAGCTTAGAGGCCAGGAACTAGAGACCAGGATCAGCGTTTATAGATACTAAGCTTAGAAGCCATGGGTATCCTCGGCAATCAGGTTCACTGTGCCAGTGAAAAGGGGTGGGGGAGGGGTCCCCTCCCCTCCCATAAACACGACGGCCAGAATCCAAGGTGGATTCTGGCCGTCACATTCCTCTGCTGATTATGAGTATGGCAGATTCCGCGAAATAATGTGCAAATTGCGCGAAGTTTTTTAGCCTTTAGAATCAGCGGATTAGAAAATATTTTCCTGAAAGGGACTTGACATGCTTCATTGAGGGCGCAGCGATGGAACCTTTTGCTCAACTCGAGCGGCTGTTTCCATTGCCTTGAATGTCATGAGCGGGGAAAGGTAATTCTGAATGGCCTTTGCAAGACCATGGACGTTTTCTTCCGCCAGCAAGGACATGTGATCTCCGTCAGCGTCAACGACCTGCAGCCCATCTCTGAACATCCCATCCCATCCCATATTCTGGAAATGCAGAGTTGGACGCAATTCCCTGGCACGAACCAGAATTCCTCTTCCTGCACCGGGGCGGCATTGATACCGGTCACGGGCGGTCCAGTTAATTTTTTGACGAACATCCCACGGCAAATCGACTAGCGCGCCTTGATAATGTCCAATCTCCTCTTTAACAGCATCCGGAAGTTCCGGTGCATTGGCATTTGAACCACTTCCAAGCTTCGAGGAGACCAGGCTCACCGCGCTTGTGATACGCCACTTAATTGCTGACTTAACCCGTGAAAAAGTCAGATTCTTCAGGCGATATGCAATGGACAATGGGGCCGTTGTATCGAGGATTACAACTGCATCGACCTTTCTTCCGGCTAAGCGAAGTTGCCGTGCAACCTCAAAAGCGAGAAGGCCGCCGAATGAATGTCCGACCAGGACACAGGGGCCGCTGGGTTGTTCCTGAAGAATGAGATTTACACATGGCTGCGCAAATTCTTCCATGCTCGGAAGATCCTTTACGCGATTTTCGACCGAAGCATTGACGATAGCCTGATCCAGCTGGATATCCGTTGCAAACACTGCCGGCCCAGGGTCGAATGCTTCCGCAAGCCGGCATAGTCCAACAGCAGCGTCCATAAAGAATATCTGCCCTGTGGAATGAGCCGGGCGCAGGTTGATCAGCCGGGATTTTTGCTTGACCCGCGTCTTGAGCGCTTCCATCACGCCTGGAATTGTTGGGTTCTGAAAGAATTCGGCGACCCGCAGATCGACCTCAAACCGTTTATTGATCTTCTGAACCACCTTGAGAACAAGCAGGGAATGGCCGCCCAGACTGAAGAAGTTATCCTTTCGTCCAACCCGCTCCAGTTGAAGCACCTCAGCCAGGATGGAAGCTATCGCCATCTCCATTTCGCCTTGCGGAGCTTCGTAGCCTTCCGCGGCAAGAGTCTCTACCACAGGAGCTAACAACGCCTTGCGATCGACTTTGCCGTTCGCAGTCAGCGGCATCCTCTCCAGAATGGAGAATGTGCTGGGGATCATGTAGGCGGGCAACTGCAGCTTGAGCGTGTTCGACAGCTCATCCAGGCTTGGAAGATTGCCGGGGTCGTCAGGCACGATGTGGGCAACGAGGCGCTGCTCGCCAGAATCGAGTTCCTGAAGGGTGATAACGCATTGACTAATGCCGGGCTGGGCACCGAGCACGGCTTCAATCTCTCCAAGCTCAATTCTGAAGCCTCGAAGTTTGATCTGGTGATCGAGGCGGCCCAGGAATTCGATTGAACCGTCTGAAAAGCGGCGAACAAGATCGCCGGTCTTGTATATCTTTTCGTCCTGCTTAGAAAAGCTGTTCGGGATGAAGCGCTGGCTGGTCAGTTCAGCACGACCAAGATATCCGAGGGCTAGTCCGCGGCCGCCGATGTGAAGTTCTCCGGGGACGCCGACAGCAGCCGGTTGATTGCAATGGTCGAGAACATAGAGGGACGTGTTCGCGATAGGCTGTCCTATACGAACAACCCCTAATGCCTGTACTTGAGATGTTGCCGACCAGATTGTTGTCTCCGTGGGCCCGTACATGTTCCACAGCGACTTGCACCGCGGCAGCAACTGGCTGGCAAGCTCAGAACTCCAGGACTCGCCGCCGCAGAGGATTGTTAGATTCGGGGCGCCGTACCATTCGGTATTGAGGAGCATACGCCAGGTGGCCGGCGTAGCCTGCATCATGGTTGTTTCCGTGCTTTCCATGAGCGCCAAAAGTTGTTGTCCATCGCGTGTGACTTCATTTGGTGCGATGACCAGATGCGCGCCGACTGTGAGAGGCAGGTAGAGCTCGAGGCCCGCGATGTCAAAGGACAAGGTGGTAATCGCCAGGAGAGTATCGTCGGCTGTGATTCCAGGCTCGCGCTGCATGGAAAGCATGAAATTTACGAGGGCGCGATGCTGGATCTGCACTCCCTTGGGAGTACCAGTGGAACCGGAGGTATACAGCACATAGGCCAAGTCTTCAGGCCCGTGCTCGGCGGCAACGCTGGGTACGGTATCTGCAGATAGCGACAATGCGTCGAGCGCAACCACTTGAGCTTGAGAACGGGGAAGCAGCGTGCGCAGTTTTTCCTGCGTCAGCAAGACGGATGGTTGCGCATCCTGCAGCATGAATGCGAGGCGTTCCGGCGGAAAGGTGGGATCGAGAGGCAGATATGCGGCGCCGGCACGCATGATTCCGAGCAGGCCGACGATCATGTCGATCGAACGCTCCACGCTGATCGCTACAAGATCATTTCGTTTCACGCCAAGCTGTTGAAGGTGGCTTGCGAGCTGATTAATGCGGTTATCGAGCTTACGATATGAAAGCTGTTCGTCTCCATAGGAAACCGCGATTTTTTCAGGCACACGCCTGATTTGCTGATCGATGAGCCGATCCAGAGATTCTTCTTCGTGAAAGTCAATCTGAGTACGGTTCCAGTCGACGACGGTTTGTTCGTATTCTCCGGCGGTGAGCAAAGGAATCTTTCCGACCGTTATACCGGGATCAATGACGACCGATTCAAGGACAGTCTGATAGTGACCCAACAGGCGGGAGATCCGGTCCTGATCGAAGATGTCGGTGTTGTATTCCAGTTCCAGCCAGACTTCCTCACCGCCATCGGTAACGAAAAAGTAGAGATCGAACTTGCATGTATCGGCAGTCGCCATCAAAGATTCGATGGCCAGCCCTTCAAGGCCGATAAAGGTAAGCTGCTGATCGCGGTCGCGCCAGTTCAGCATGACCTGAAAGAGAGGCGAGTAGCTCTGATTGCGCTCCGGCTGAAGTTTGCGCACGACATGATCGAATGGAACGGCGCGGTGCGCGTAGAGATCCAGCACTCCTTTTTGCACACGGCTGAGAAGATCCCGGAAGGGGATATCTCCTGAGAGCGTTGTGCGCAGCACGTGAGTGTGTAACAGAAACCCGATAATAGATTGCAGCTCGGGCAGATCCCGGTCACCGATAGGAAGGCCGATCAGAATATCGTCGGTGCCCGTGTAGCGATACAGCACCGTATCGAGCGCTGCCGTAAAAATCGTGAAGAGGCTTGTCTTTTCACGCCGGCTGATTCCGCGCAGTGCTTCTGTCAGCTCCGGGCTGAGCTTTCTGCGCACACGCTTGCCTTGATAAGACGCCATTGCTGGACGAGGCCGGTCAGCAGGTACCTCAAGGAGTGCGGGAACGCCTTTGAGGTTCTCTTCCCAAAAGGCCAGGTCTTCAGAAAAGTCCGTTTCCTCGAAGCGCTTCTCGTTCCAGACTGAATAATCCCGGTGCGTGATGGGAAGCGCTGGAAGGTCTGCCTGTTCTCCATTGATGTACGAGCGATACAGCACTGACAACTCGCGCCAGAGGATGCCTTCAGAGGCCCAGTCGCAGATGATGTGGTGCATGCACAGGATGAGAGCGTGCTCGTGTTCACTGAGGCGGACAAGAGCGACGCGAATGCCGGGTACGGTTTCCAGGCTATAGGGTATGCGCGGTTCGTCGATAAGCAGACGATCAAGCTCAGACTGGCGTTTGGCGGGAGCAAGCTCGCTCAGGTCAAATTCTCTGAATTGCGGCGGCCAGCTCTGATGAATGACGGCGTGGGGCACTCCGTCGACTGCATCGATCGTAGAGCGGAGTGCCTCATGCCGCGCAACGATGACATTGAAGGCATTTTTCAGAGCGATGACATTCAGGTTTCCCGTGAGGAGAACAGCCTCTGACTCGTTGTAAACCGGTACATCCGGGTTGAGCTTCTCCATAAACCAGAGTCGCTGCTGAAGAGGACTGAGCGGATGAGGAAGCGTGGAATTGAGATGTGGGATGGACTCCTGAGCCGGCGGAACATATTGCCTGAGAAAACTTTCTTCCCAGTTCGACGACTCGGCTCCCGGCTCATCCGATTTGACATTTGCACCATGAAGCTTTTGCCGAACGAGGCGAGCCTGCTCCGCCACCGTGCAGTTTTCAAAGAAATCAGCGAGCGTCAGGACGACGGGCAACTTTGTGCGGAGCTTCGAGATGCATTGAATGGCAAGCAGGGAGTGGCCGCCCAGAGCGAAAAAGTTTGCTTCTGTGTCGACCGTCGGCACGTTGAGAACTTCAGCCCACGCGGCTGCGATGATCTGCTCAACGGCTGCCGCAGCGGATGCATTTGATTCATCTCCAGGTAGGCTGCTGTCATTAAGCGAGGTTGTTTCAGCTGAGGTGGCGACTGCGACAGTGGCCAGAATTTCCGGATCGAGAAGACGAAGGCGCTGTACTTTTCCTGAGGGTCCTTTCGGCAATTCCTTCAGAAAGTAGATTCGTGCGGGAGTCTTGAAGTGTCCGAGACGAGTTTCACAGAATGTGAGCAACTCGCGCTCATCAGCGGTTGATCCATCGCGGAGAACCGCAAATGCGACAGCTTCCTCCCCAAAGTACCGGTCTGGGATGCCGACCGCCGCAGCCTCAAGGATTGCCGGGTGGGATTCAAGAACTTCGTCAATCTGCCGGGGTGCAATGTTGACGCCGCCTTTGATGATGAGTTCCTTGGATCGACCAACAACAAAGAAATAGCCGTCTTCATCCTGCCGAGCGAGATCGCCTGTATGCAACCATCCTTCGCTGTCGACTACGGCAGCTGTGCCCTCAGGATCTTTGTAATAGCACTTCATCAGGGCCGGACTGCGAAGGAGCACTTCACCGGGGTCGCCCTGGGGCACGTCGATGCCCTCACGATCGATGATGCGAGTCTCAAAACCCCAGGGCAGGCCGGGTGATCCGAGCTTGTTCTTAGCAGGAGGTACTGGATTCGAAAAAACATTGCCACCTTCGGTGGACCCCATTGCCTGGATCAGTGGCAGATTGAACTTATCGAGAAACTGCTGTTGCAGTGACGGAGACAGAGGCGCAGAAGAGGAGCGAAAAAACCGGATGCGTTGAAATGCGGCCTGGCGGCGGTCCTTCCCGGGGTCGTCCCAATTGACTAATTCGGAAATAATGGTGGGAACCAGGGCAGACCATGTGATGCGGAAATCATCGATCCAGTCCCAGAAGCGGTTGACTGCAAACCGATGAGCAATCACGACGGAGCCGCCACTCAGAAGAGTTGGAACCAGAGTCACACATTCCGCATTGATGTGATAAAGCGGCAGAACAAGGAGAGAGCGGTCAGCCGCAGAAAGTTGGTGCCCCATGATCGAGTTTCGTCCATGAGCCAGAATCGAACTGTGGGTATGAAGCGCGCCTTTCGGCTTACCCGTGCTGCCAGAGCTGTACATCAGCATCGCGATGTCGTCGGGGGCCGGTGCCGGCGTTAGAAGCGATGGAATCTCAGTGTTGAGTGCTTCATCTTCGATAGCTAAGCGACCGTCCACGCTGGCTTCGATGATGCGTATATCGCGGCGAACGCCAGCCAGAGCCTCGCCCAATAGCTCTCGGTACTCAGATTGAACGAACACAACTTTGGCGTCGCAGTGGTCCATCATGTAGGCAAGCTGCATGGCGCCAGCACGGACATTTAACGGGACCGCAACAAATCCGCCGTACATGGCTCCCAGGAAGAGCTGGGCAGGGAGCAGGCCATTGTCCATGAGGAATGCGACTTTGTCGCCGGACTGAATCCCGGAATGCGCGAGGAGTTTTGAAAGCAAAAGCGAATGATCCCGAAGCTCCCGGAATGTTACCGACACTCCGGAATCAGAGCTGATAAGAAATGCAGCATCGGGTTGCAGCGCAGTTACCGCATCCAGCGCCGCGCGGACGCTGAGAGCGCTTCCGCAGAGATCCATGGAAGTATTCTCCTCAAGGTTTACGAATAAGGGCCCACGAGAGCAAGAGTGCAAAAAATCTCGGGCTTATTCTGGCGAAACCCGGGAAAGCGAAAGACGGTCGAACGGGGAACCAAGGCTAGTTTCTGATGCGATAGTATCAAAACATAAAGTATCTCAATACAGTACACAGGTAACAGCGATTAACTAAGTCGCCAGTAATGTAATTTGTGTTACGAGTTGGCTATCCTCTCCCACCTTTCGTGCTGGCGCTAACACTATATGTGAGCTACAGAAACGCCAAGTTGCGCGCTATACTGACACGTCTCTGCTAAGCGCCTGCTATGCAGGCTTGGGTCAAGTAGTAAATGTTTTGCCGCTGTTAGAGCTCGATAACGAGCCGGGTTGCGGTTCTCGTCGCAGTTGAGATTGAGTTTTCTGGTGTCGCTTCAAGGGCGCCGACTTAGTGAGGAGACCCATGTCTTCAAATCGCCTTCGGTTTCTGGATACAACTCTGCGCGATGGGGAGCAAGCCCCTGGCTGCAGCATGAACCCGGACGAGAAATTGCGGATGGCTCATGCGCTGGAAGAGCTCGGCGTCGATGTGATCGAGGCAGGCTTTGCTGCTGCATCGGCAGGAGACTTTCAGGCAATTCAGGCAATCAGCCACGAGGTGCGAGGTACAAATATAGGCTCCCTTGCGCGAGCACGAAGGGAAGATATTGAGGCTGCCGCACGGGCGCTCGAAAAGGCGCGCCGCTCCAGGGTCCACATTGTGCTTTCGAGTTCAGATATTCATCTCGAATACAAATTGAAGATCACGCGCAGCCAAGCGCTCGAACAAGCTGATTTTGCGGTAAGACTTGGCTGCAGCATGATCGACGAGGTTGAGTTTTCGCCGGAAGATTCAACGCGCAGTGATCCGGATTTCCTCTGCCAGATGGTTGCCACTGTGATCGCTGCCGGAGCGACCATCATTAATATTCCGGATACCGTAGGCTATTCGGTGCCGCACGAGTATGCGGGGATCTTTTCCATGCTTCGCGCGCGCCTTCCGGAAGTATCAGGAGTAACGCTGTCGTCGCACTGCCACAATGATCTCGGTCTGGCAGTCGCTAATACTCTGGCTGCGATCTCCGCCGGCGTACAGCAAGTGGAATGCACCATCAATGGCATCGGTGAGCGAGCGGGCAACGCCGCATTGGAAGAGGTTGCGGCTGCAATGCATGTGCGCAGGGATCAGTATCCGTGTACGCATTCTCTTGTATTGGACCGCCTGTTTCCAATAAGCGAGATGCTTTCAGAAATTATTCGATTTGCACCAGCACCGAACAAGGCTGTTGTGGGAAAGAATGCATTTGCGCATGAAGCTGGAATTCATCAACACGGGGTCATGGCCAACCCACTTACTTACGAAATCATGAATCCCGCCAAATTTGGCGTGCCTCATCGCCGCATGGTGCTGGGTAAGCATTCGGGCAGAAGTGCGCTGGCTCATCGCTTCAAAGAGCTGGGAGTGACTTTGGAAGCTTCTGAGCTGGACGCAGCCTACCGGCGTTTCAGCGCTCTGGCAGACCGGAGAAAGTCGATTTTTGATCAGGACCTACTGGCATTGATACCGGCAGAACAGTTGCAGACGATGGAAGCAGCTGAGACCAGCGCGGTTGCCATCTAGTTTGAAAATCACTGTCCGTGGCTCGCTGTTTCGTTCGTGCAGAATGGGCGGCTGCACATGTGACTGTGTGAGTTGCTTGAAATAGATTCCATACAGCGATACCAGCATTACGTAGTGCTGGTATCGCGTGTCGTGGCAGACTGCAGGCTTAATCCGATCAGTCGCAAATCCGTTACGCAAGCCCCAGTTGGCCAAGCAGGAAAGCGTAATCGAACGCGATTTCTTCCAAATAGTCATACCGCCCGCTTGCGCCGCCGTGGCCGGCCTTCATGTTCGTTACGAGCAGTAGTGGATTTGGATCCTGCTTAAAGGTACGCAATTTCGCGACATACTTCGCGGGCTCCCAGTACATTACCTGGCTGTCATGCAGGCTGGTTTTAACTAATATGGCCGGATAACTGGCGGCCTTCAAGTTATCGTAAGGCGAGTAGCTCAACATATATTGAAAGTACGTTTCCTCATCGGGATTGCCCCATTCCTCATACTCGGGCACGGTCAGCGGAAGCGATGCGTCCAGCATCGTATTCATGACGTCCACGAACGGTACATGCGAGAGCACGGCGCGGAATTTCTCAGGCTGCATATTTGTAACAGCACCCATCAACAGTCCGCCTGCCGAGCCACCTTCAATCGCCACGCGTGACCGATCGCCATACCCTTCAGCGGTCAGATGATCCACACAGGCAATGAAGTCTGTAAAGGTGTTACGCTTCACCAACATTTTGCCTGCGTCATGCCAGGTCTCGCCCAGGTCGCCGCCACCGCGAATGTGCGCATAAGCCATTACGAGGCCGCGGTCCAACAGGCTCAACCGATTTGAATTGAACCCCAATGGAAGTGCATAGCCGTACGATCCGTATCCGTACACATAGAGAGGATTGCTACCGGCCTTGCGCTTGTCCTTTCGATACACAATGGAGATGGGTACCTGCACGCCATCCTCTGCCGTGGCATGAATGCGCTCGCTGGCATAGAGCGTGCGGTCAAATCCTCCCGGCACCTCTACTTGCTTCAACAGTTGCGAAGCACCGGTTGCAAGGTCGTATTCGTACACTGAACTCGGGCTGACCAGTGACTGATACGAGTAACGGAACGCCTTTGTATCAAAGATGCAGTTCACATGCGGATAGGCGCTGTACGCCGGCTCTGGAAAGCTGATTTCGCTTGCCGGTGCAGCCTTCGGTTCTTTCCCCGCAAACTTATAAACGCGCAGACGCGAAAGCCCATTCTCGCGATCGCAAGCAATGAAGAAATCGCGGAAGAGGTCCACATCCTCGAGCATGGTATCTGCTCGGTGGGGGATTTGTTCGACCCAGTTCTCCCGTTGCGGCGCATCCACAGGCGCTGTTACGAGCCGGTAATTGCGCCCCTTGTCATTTGTACGAATGAACCACTGCTCATTGCGGTGTTCAACGAAATACTCATGCTCATCCTCGCGCGGTGCAATTAAGCGGAACTTGCCATCTGAATCGTCAGCTTCCAGAACATGACACTCGCTGGTGGTGTGGCTGTGCGATTCCAAAACAAGGAACTTGCCGTCGCGCGTACGACCTGCGCCGACGTTAAAGCGCTCATCGTCGTCCTGATATACCAGTGCGTCCGCGGCATACGGAGTTCCGCGCAGATGACGCCATAACTGATGCTGTCGCTTTTGCTCCTGGTCCTCTACCGTATAAAAGAGCGTCATATTATCTGCCGCCCACACCACGGAACCTGCGCGTAACACCTCACCGGGTAGATCATGGCCGGTTTCAAGATCCCTGATTCGCAGAGTGTATTGCCGAAAGCCGGTGGTATCCGCGGTCCAGGCCAGCCAGCGCCCATCGTCAGAGATATCTGTTGCGCCAATTGCAAAGAACGCATGGCCTTTCGACAAAAGATTGCCATCCAGAATCACTTCTTCTGGCGCGTTTTTATCCAGTCCCGATTTGCCGTTGCGTTTGCGGCAGTGGATGGCGTACTGCAAACCTTCCTCTGTGCGGGTGTAATACCACCATGCGCCGTCGCGGTGGGGAACTGAAACGTCTGTCTGCTGGATGTGGCTCAGCATCTCCTTATATAGTTCGCCGCGTAATGCCTCCTGCGGAGCCGTAACTGCTTCCGCGTAGGCATTTTCTGCTTCCAGATACGCCGAGACTTCAGGGTTTTCTTTCTGTCGCAACCAGGCGTAGTCATCCGTGAGCGTAACGCCGTGGACCGTGGTTTCCGTTTGTTCAACGCGGGCGATGGGAGGTGAAGAAAGCGAGTTCTCGATCATTTCAGTATTAGTTTAGAGTCTTCGCGGCGCGAATCGGTTCACGGAACTTTCTGCCATGCCGCAACGTACAATGGAGAGCGATGAACGCTTTTTCGCGCTCCTTCAGGTTGGGAGCCCGGCTGCTTGCAGCCGCCATTCTGATCTTTTCCGCCCTCGTTCTTCATGCCGAGAGCGTCGATAGTCTTCCCAAGCCCACAGATTATGTCAGCGATTTCGCGCACGTTCTGTCTCCCGAGGCTATCGCTCGCATCGACCGTATTTGCAGCCAGTTAGACCACTCGCAGGCCAACGCGCAGATTGCCGTGGTAACGATAAAAACTCTGGACGGCGAGGATCCTGCCGATTGGGCGGTTCAACTTGAGAGCAAGTGGGGGATGGGCAGGCAAGGCACGGATGCCAACGCCAGAAAAGGCGTGCTGATTTTGCTGGCCGTCAACGATCGTAAGTATCGCATTGACGCCGGAGTCGGCTTGCAGGGTATTTTGCCGGATGGGCTGCTGGGCGATATTGGCCGCGAGATGCGGGTGAGCCTGAAGGCGGGCGATTATGATTCGGCACTGGTGGGCGCGGTGGGCCGTGTTGGCGAGATTATTGCCAAGGATGCCAACGTTACGCTGCAGGATGCCGACAATGGCCAGCTTGCCGTGCAGCCGGGACGCCGGGTGCACCACAGCTCGGGGTGGGGCGGGATTCTCTTCGTCCTCTTTTTACTGATTCTCTTCGGCGTTTTTGGCGCTGGGCGTGGCATTCTGGGTTGGCTGGGGTGGGGACTCCTTTTCTCGGGGCTGGGCGGACCGCGTAATCGCGGAGGCGGCGGCTGGGGCGGAGGAGGCGGATTCGGTGGAGGTGGTGACGGCGGCGGGGGCGGATCAGGTTTTGGCGGCTTTGGCGGCGGTGGTAGTGACGGCGGCGGGTTTGACGGCGGTGGAGCCGGCGGTAGCTGGTAAGCGCCCCACAGAGGACTGGCCACTCAGGTAATTGCGGCCTGCATGCGGTTCCAGGGAAGAACTGGTTGGTCACATTTGGATTTTTGTAGTTCGCCCTTAATGGGCGGAAGGAGAATACAACTGTATGGGCAAGGGATGTCTGGTATCTCTTGGAGTGGTTGGAGCATTACTGCTTGCGGGGCTGTTTGTTTTCTTCAGCTTCAAAGGCGCACAAAATCAACTGGTGCAAAAAGACGAGGCAGTCAAAAATGCCTGGTCCAATGTGGACGCGGATCTGCAGCGGCGTGCCGATCTGATTCCTAACCTGGTGGAAACCGTCAAAGGTTACGCCAAGCAGGAGACGACGGTCTTTGGCGACATTGCCAACGCTCGCGCCGGCCTGCTCAACTCGCATACGCCGCAGGAGAAGATTGCCGCCAACAATACGCTGGACGGAGCTTTTGGCCGTCTGCTGGCGCTTACGGAAAACTATCCACAGCTCAAGTCCAACGAGCAGTTTATGCGCTTGCAGGACGAGATTGCCGGAACGGAAAATCGCATCAAGGTCTCGCGTACGCGCTATAACACCGTACTGCGCGATTACAACACATACGTGCGTTCCTTCCCCAATAGCATCTGGGCCGGAATGCTCGGCTTTGCGCCGAAAGAGGATGCTTACTTCGAGGCAAATGCAGCATCTCGCAATGCGCCTCAGGTCAAGTTCTAAAACCTGCGGCGAAAGACCAGGGAAGCACAAAAAGGCCATCCGTCAGGATGGCCTTTTAAATACAGAGTTGTTGCTACTTGTAGGAGGCGATGGCGCTGGCTTCGTCGTCGTAGATATCGAAGACGGTGTACAGCTTGGTCAGCTGCAACACATCTTTTACCTTCTTGGTCAAGCCAAGCAACTTCAGGCTCGCACCCTGATTTTTGGATGTTGTGAACGCACTCACCAACTCGCCCAGGCCCGAGCTGTCAATGTAGTTTACGTCGCTCAGGTTCAACAGAATGCTCTTGGAACCCTTGCTGATCAGATCGCGGATAGCTTCGCGCAACTGCACGCTGCCTTCACCGAGGGTGATACGACCACCGAGATCCAGGACTGTTACGCCATCTACTTCACGGGAAGCAATCGTTAGTGCCACGGAAACTCCTCCTTAATTCTGTACATAAGTTATAGCATCCGCGCGGGGCTTTCCTTGTTGGAAAACAGTTGCGGCGCCCGGCGCCGGGTTCAGGCCGAGGCCCCCGTCTGCGGCCGATGCTTAACCAGCGTCAGTTCAGTGCCGGGATGCAGTTGTCGAAAGTTTACCTCATCCATGAAGGAACGGATGAGAAAGATGCCCCGTCCCGTGCCGCGCAACAGGTTTTCCGCGGCTAGCGGGTCGGGCAGGGAATCGGGGTCGAGCCCCTTGCCTTCATCGCTGACTTTAAATACGAGTGAAGTGCCGTCGTCCTCAAATATGGCCGTTACCTTCTTCGCCGGGTCATATTCATTTCCATGCAGCACGGCGTTCACTGCAGCCTCGCGCACGGCCATCGTGATGTGGAAGGTCTCATCCTCGTCGAAGCCGGCCGCGCTGGCCATCTTCTCCGCCGCGGATTCAATTTCAGAGACGCTCTCCATTGTGGAAGCGAGCTGGAGGGTCAGGCGGCCTGCGGTTGGTTCGCTCAAATCGGTATGGGCCCTTTTCGTTTGAGTAGATCGTGCAGGCTGTAACCGCCTGACGGAAGTTTGATGGTTGAGAGGAATTGTGTCAAGGATAGCAGTACGATTGCTTCGAGTTCCTTATAAGTTTCTTCGGGCGCGAAATGCGCGTGCTCAGTCTACACTCTCAACATGCAACTCCGCGCGACAACCCGCGTCAGCCTCACTGCGCTGCTTGGCACGCCTGTTACAGACGCGCAGGGAACGCTCCGCGGCAAGCTTAAGGATATTGCTGTGGCTACCGGCGCGGATGCGGGCCGCGTGGCTGGCCTTGTGCTTAAAACGCGGTCCGGGCTGGCCATTGTTCCCTCAGAGGAGGTCATGGAGACTCCGGCGGGTACGCTTGAGCTACGTACTTCCGGCGCGCTTGTACCGCTGAAAGACCAGGGCAGCTATCTCTATCTTCAGCAGGACCTGATCGACCGTCAGATCATCGATGTGCATGGCCGCAAGGTGGTCCGCGTGAATGATGTGGACCTTGAATGGCTCGGTCGTGGCGCGGCGCATTTGCTCCGCGTCGCGGAGGTTGAAGTCGGGCTGCGGGGAGCTGTCAGGCGCATCTTCAAGGGGCTGTTGCCGCGCGCTACGCTTGAAACTTTCTCGCGCCGGTTTGCGGCCAATGGCATTCCCTGGCAGTTTGTCGATGTCATCGAGGTCGATCCGGCGCGCCGGGTCAAGCTGCGGATTGAGCACGAGAGGTTGAACGAGATACATCCCTCCGATCTGGCTGAAATCCTGGAAGACTTGCCGCCTGCCGAGCGTGAGGCTGTCTTTATCGCGCTTGACGAAGAGGTTGCGGCTGAGGCTCTCGAAGAGGCTGATCCCAAGCTGCAGAAGGCTCTGCTTGAAAAGCTGGACGATGAGAAGATCGCTGACATCGTTGAGGAGATGGATCCGGCTGCTGCTGCTGATCTGCTGGCTGAGCTTTCGGAGGAGCAATCTGACGCCATCCTGGAAGAGATGGAGCCGGAGGAGCGGCAGGAGGTTGAGGAACTTCTCGAATTTGACGAGGATTCCGCTGCGGGTGCGATGACATCAGAGTTTGTGGCTGTGGCGTATGAGGCTACTGTTGCGCAGGCTGTGCTGGCTCTTAAAAACTTTGACGGCGATCCGGAATCCGTTACTGAAATTTATCTGCTGAGTGAGCGACGCGTGCTGCGTGGATCGGTTTCGCTGGCGCGGGTGGTGATGGCGCAGCCGGAGACACGTCTTAGCGTGCTGGCTGAGTCGCGTGTTTTGTCGTGCTCGTTTGACCGGCGGCAGAATGAGCTGGCGGAGATCTTCGACAAGTACAATCTGCATTCGCTGCCGGTTCTCGACAATATAGGCAGGATGGTTGGTGTGGTTCATGCGGATCATGTGATCAGCTTTTTGCGGGAGAGACTGTAAGTTTCTGGTGTTCGGAAGCGGACATTGTTTGAGTTATCCTGTGCTGCTGTGCTTGCGAAGTCGTTTTTATTTGTGCTACTTGCCGACGACTGCACAGTTTCTGGAGAAATCTTTATGCGATCTTCATTCCGACACTGTGCAACCTGTACAGTGTCTCTGCATGTATGCCAGGCAGACCGGGATATGAGCCATGGAGATGGAAACCGGTGTTTACTCTTTGTGCAATATGCATGGTTACCTGACCTCGAAAAAGGTGGGGGAGGGGTGTATCTACCCTGAAACTGTGAAGGCCCGAATCCAGGATGGATTCGGGCCTTCTTTTTCCTGCTGATTATGAGTAAAGCACAAACGGGGCTAATTTTATGCAAACTATCTGATGGCGGGAGACGGTACGAAAGGACAATGGACGAAAGTAATGTAAGGACGAGAGACGAGTGACGAAAAAATGGGCCGGCGTTTGTGGTATCGATTATCCCTTCGAGGCAAACGCAAAACTTTAGCTTGCATCGATTGAGTCGCGATATACCACCCGATTGCGGCCGGCGCTCTTTGCGTCATAGAGCGCCTTATCGGCGATAAGCAGCAGGGCCTTTGCGCTCGAAGCCTGACTTTGCGCCGAGTTTGCCACCCCTATGCTTACTGTTATAAGCAGCGGTTCATTTCCATGAGACACCCGGACTTCAGAGATCGATTGCCGAATGGTTTCGCCGATCTCCATCGCTTGCTGAAATGTTGCAGCAGGCAAAAGTGCTGCAAATTCTTCTCCCCCATTGCGAGCCACGGAGCAGCCGAGAGGGGTGAGGATATCCCTGAGACAATTTGCCACCGCAATCAAACATAGATCTCCCAGGTCGTGTCCGTAACTATCGTTGAAGAGTTTGAAGTGATCAATGTCGATGATCAGAACCGATAGATGCATGTCAGACGTCTCAACCCGTTTCCACATTCGCCCGAGGCTGGCATCGAAGCCACGACGGTTCGTGATCCCGGTAAGTGGATCGGTTACGGCGAGGGTTTGCAACTCTCCTTGCAGAAGCATCAGCGAACGTTCTGTCGCCATCTGTTCGCTTTGAGTGATCACATTGCGTATGCCGTAACCGATCACGGCGATGGAAGCACCCACTACGCCTAGAACCGGGTGGCTGCTGAAAATACTCAGGCTCACTCCCAATAGTCCGAGGCCCAGGAAAAGCGGACTCAGGCTTTCCGCGGCGTCCACCAGAGAAGACCTCGGTTGATAACTCTCAAGCCAGCGTGGCGATCCGCGCAGGCAAAGCAAACCGAGAACGATAAACTGCGGCAGCAGCAGGAAATCGAATTCCATGCCGTTAGGTTTGATCGTCAGCGGGTTGCGTACTGCGGCAAAAGCTGTGCTCGTCAACAGGTACGCTGTCAGCACGAAGAAGAAATGCCTTTGTCGTGTTCTCTCTGCCCCAAGCAGGCGCACCGCGGCGCACAGCGTAAGGAAGATGCCAAGGATGTTGAACATCCGAATGATGAACAGAACGTTGTTGGCGTCATCCGGGCCGGAGATCGAAACGAGGGAGAAGGTTCGAACGAAGAAGAATCCGGTTAGCGCGACGACCATAGCGGCATCCACAAGGTTTGTCGCCCTCATGGTGCGGCCACGAAAAGTGGTGGAACAGGATAGAAGCACGAGGGCGACATAAATGGCGTCGCAGAAGATCGACGCGCCGGGCGCATGCGGGTAGTTTCCTCCGACGTGGATTACGAGATCATTGTCATTGGCGAGGTTGATGAAGGCCAATGCTGCGATTGTCGCTCCCCAGCGGAAGGTGTCAGGAAAACTTGAGCGGCGCCAGCGCCAAATGAGTGCCGCCAGCGTCAGCCATTGGGCCACGCCGACAATGACATCACTGGCAACATTCCCCGCATCCGACTGACGCGTCAATGCAATCAGGTGCGCTATGCCGATCAAGAGATAGCTGGCGGCGTAGCCCCAATACAACCGGGACGAGGCCCCAGCGGCGGGCATAACTTCGTCAGGCTGTTCCATCTCGGTCTCCGACCGTAAATTTTGCCGCAACCCCTTGGGTAGATGATTTCTCTACACCGGGAACGTTAGTGTAGCGCAGACGATACAGGACTCATGGAAACCAGTCCTCCGCTGAAGGCGACAAGATTTGCCACGAATTGCCGGTGTCATCCATTGCCAACGGACGATCAACTTTTCGTTGACAGTGAATTGGCGCTGCTCTAACCTGAGAGCGTCAACTCGGGTAGCGCTGGACGCAGGGGCCTGGCAATAACAGGTGCGTTTCCAGAGCGATGGTTGATGCGAGCATCCCTAGCCGTTTTGGGGGATGGCTCCGTCCAAAGCTACCCAGTCCTACTCCCATTCCAGTCAGGAAAGCTGCTCAATCCTTCCCGCACGTTGAGAGACTGCAGGACGCTATTGCGTCCAAGGGAGAATTTTGTGAGCCAATATCGCAAGGTAAGGATGAGCCTGTACACACTGTTTGTAGCCGTTCTGTTTTTTAACTGTGCGCGAGCACAAAACAAGCCGGCCAGCGTTCCATACGGGGCCAATTCGGAGGCTGGGCATTTTCTGCAGGTAGATGACGCGAAGATCTATTACGAGACATACGGAAGCGGCGGAACTCCGCTGGTGCTGCTGCATGGCGGATTGTATGGATACATTGAAGAGTTCGGCGATCTGATTGGCGAACTGAGCAAAGATCGCCGCGTGATTGCGATTGCGACGCGAGGCCATGGAAGATCGGACATTGGAACGAAGCCTTTTTCCTATGCGCTGTTTGCTGACGATGCATTGGCTGTGATCCGTCATGAAACCAGCGGCAAGGTGGACGTGCTGGGGTTCAGTGATGGGGCGGTCACTTCTTACACGTTTGCGAGCGCGCATCCAGAGCTGGTACGGCGGCTAGTGGCGATTGGCGGGCCGAGGAAGCTTGCTGACTGGACTCCGAACGCACAGGCTGAGTTCAGAAATACGAAGCCAACGGATGTGGAGCGCGACTCGCCGCAATTTGTGGCGGAACGAAAAAAACTGATGCCGCAGCCGGAGAGGTGGGTGGAGTTTAACGAGAGGCTTGCTGCGATGTGGGCGGGTCCGGTGTACGTGACCGATGCTCAGATTGAGTCGATCAAGATTCCGACTCTGATTGTTGCCGGAGATCACGATCCGTATAATCAGATTCCAAAATTTGTGGAGCTGTTTCAGTTATTGCCCAAGGGAGAACTGGCTGTGATTCCGGGCTGTGGGCATGTGGTGCTGGATTGTAAGGGGCCATTCACGATTACGGCGGTGAAGGGGTTTTTGGATCAGCGGGAGAAGTGAGGCAGAACGAGAAGCGATGATTCAGTGGTGCCCCAGGTCCTAACATCAGGGACCTGGGCGCGCAAGTGTGGTGGTGGACGGACGAAGTGCAAAAGCAATGGCAAACGCAGATCCTTCACTCCGCCTGAAAACGGCTACATTCAGGATGACACCTCGTTGGTGGTGGAGCGGGAGTGCTGTTCCACCCGTCGCGCAAAAGCGCGCGACGGATGGGGCACCCGGCTTTTGTGGTGGACCGGCTTCCTAAAAACCAGGGCCACTCGCCCCGGAGCGGATTGTGGGTGCAGTGGATTACGCGGGCGCGAGCCCGATTCCGAACTGTTGGTAGAACTCGCCGTTGGGGTATGAGGCGGGCAGCGGTGAGTAAAGGACGTTGCTCCCTTCACCCGATTCATCGGCGAAAGCTGTGGCTGTGATGCTTCCGTCGGCGAAGCATTGGAAGATACCCTGGCCGGAGGCGAAGTCGGTGGTGAGGCCGCCGTTCTCGCCGACCATGATGACCTGGTAATTATTGATCGGCGCGAGGTTGCTGAGCGTTACAAAGGATCGGATGCCCTGCAACGTCAATGCAGGCGGGTTGAGAACAGTGCCGTTGGGCTGGGCGACGCTGAAGGAGAAGCCGGTGACGGTACCAGCGGAATCGGTGTCGATTCTGGTGGTGAGCTGCCAGCCAGCGGGCAGGACATTGTTCGATACGGCGACCACGCCTGTGTTGTTGGGCATGGAGCGGGAATCCCAATTGATGTAGGGGCTGCCGGGTAGATCCTGCTGGCGGAAATCGTTGACCCAGAAGAACAGTTCGTTGGCGGCGATGCGATAGCCGTATTGCTGCCAGACGAAGGGCGCTGACCCAGAGGCCTGCGGAGGGCCGAAGCAGTTGACCTGGAATGAATAGTTCCCGGTGCTGTCGGGGATGATGTCCTCCACGACGGTGATGACGACTGTGGCACCGGTTACAGAGCCGCCGCTTGAGTTCTTGAACACGTAATTGCGATTGCCTGAAGTGGGTGTGGGCAGGAGGGTCGTAAAGGTATCGGGACCGGTATTTCCGGGGATGTCTTTGGACCACGAAGACCATTTGCCGCTGCTGACGGTGAATTCGGAGTTGTAGAGACTGACGTCCGAATTCTGGCCTTTGCACATGGCATATAGATTTCCATTGAATTCGGCGATTGCAACGCCTTGACTGGTGTCGCCGGGAATCTGCGTTTGTGCGGACCAACTGGTTCCGTCGAAGGTGGCGTACCAGATGCTCTGGTCGGTGCCTTCGCCTTTCCAGACTGCGTAGAGCTTGCCGCTGACGCCAGCTATGGAGGCTCCCACACTTGTTCCGACGCCGGGAATGGTGTTCTGGCCCGACCAACTGGTTCCGTCATAGGTGGCATACCAGAGACGCTGGTCGGTACCTTCGCCCTTCCAGACGGCATACATCTTGCCGCCGTAAAGCGCGAGGGTGGGGCCTACGCTGCTCCCGACGCCGGGGATTTGCTTAGGCGCGGTCCAGTTTGTGCCGTCGAAGGTGGCGTAATACATGCTCTGATCGAAGACGCTCTTCCACGCGGCAACCAGCTTTCCGCTGAGTGGACAGAGGGATGGGCCGGTATCGCTGTAAGCGTTGGGGATTTGTTTCTGGGCATCCCAACTGGAGCCGCTGAACTTGGAATAAAAGAGTCTCGGGTCGCTCCATTCGCCTTTCCATGCGGCATACAGCGATCCACTGTACTCGCCTAAGGCGGGACCGGCGCTGGTATTGCCGGGGATTAACGCCTGGGCACTCCAACTGCCAGTGCCGCTCCAGGCGGAATAGAAAATACGATCGTCATCCGGTTCGCCCTTCCATGCGGCGTAGAGGTGCGAGCCGCTGGCTGTCAACCCTTGCAGAACTCCCATTTCAACCTCCTATGGTGTGATATCGATTTTTTGATTTGAGATTCGGAGCTGGGGACACTTGGGGGAGTGTTGGAGATGAGGAACTTAGCCGCCGAGGAGTATAGGCGCTTATTCGTAATCTTTTTATAAGTGTTTGAGGCGCAGAAGCAGCTTGATGGCTGAGGCAAAGATTTGAAAAGCCTTTGTCATCGCCGGCTCGCTTATCTGGCTGGCTTACCTGGTGCTGCATTCCGCGGTCAATTAGTGCTCATGTTTGCCGGGGCGGAGCATCAGGTCTTTGATGGCTTCGCGGGGATTTTTGCTATGGTCGAGGATCAGTTCCATCTGCTCGGTGATGGGCATTTCCACGCGCTGCTGGCGGGCGAGGCCGAGTGCGGCGCGGGTGGTGTGGACGCCTTCGGCTACTTTGCCGCCGAGTGAGGCGAGGATTTCCGGGAGCTTGCGGCCTTTGCCGAGTTCGACGCCTACGGTGCGGTTGCGGCTGAGGGTTCCGGTGCAGGTGAGGACGAGATCGCCGAGGCCGGCAAGGCCGGCTAGTGTTTCGCGGCGGCCGCCGCAGGAGACGGCGAGGCGCGTCATCTCCGCGATGCCGCGCGTGATGAGGCCGGCCATGGAGTTTGACCCGAGGCCCATGCCTGCGGTAATGCCGGCGGCGATGGCAATGACGTTTTTGAGAGCGCCGCCGAGTTCTACGCCGATCAGATCCGAAGAGGTGTAGAGGCGGAGGGACTCCGAGGCGAATTCGCGCTGGACGAGGGCGGCGATGGCGTGGTCATCAAAGGCTACTGTGATGGCTGTGGGCTGGCCTGCGGCTACCTCTTGCGCGAAGCTGGGGCCGCTGAGGGAGCCGATGGGAAGTGTTAGCTCCACTTCAGCAAGCGAGGCGGCGAGGACCTGCGAGATGCGCAGGAAGGAGTCTTTTTCCGGGCTCGATGCTGGGCCTGCCGCAAGGCCTTTTGTGGCGCTGAGCAGAATGTGGCCAGCGCGCATGTGGCCCCGAAGCCGGGCCATGACGGGGCGGAGAAAGTCGCTTGGCACGACGGAGACGAGGATGTCAGCATGCGCGATGGCTGCGTCGTCGCCGGTGACGGTGATCGAGTCCGGCAGGCGGAAGCCGGGAAGGTATTTGCGATTTTCGCGCGCAGTGGCGATGGCGCGAGCAGCCTCATGCGAGTGCGACCAGAGCGTGACGGGACGTCCGTTGCGGGCCAGCGAAGAGGCGATGGCTGTGCCCCAGGAGCCGGAGCCGAGTACAACGATGCGCGGGGCTATGGGGAGGATTGTCATGGGGAGTGTTTATGCGGCCTTGGGCGTTCCGAAGCGGTTTTCTGTGCCGCTGAGCAGCCGGCCGATGTTGGCATGATGCTTCACAATGATCAGTCCCGACACAATGATTTCAGCGGCAATGAAGAAGGCCGGTTTATCGCCGTGAACGAAGTACCAGGCGAAGATGGGAAAGCTGGCTGCGCCGAGGATGGACGCGAGCGAAACATAGCGGGTGAGGGCAACGATGATCCCGAAGACTCCGATGGCCGCGAGTGCCGCCCACGGCGCGATGAAGAGAAAGACTCCGAAGCCGGTGGCCACGCCTTTGCCGCCTTTGAAGCCGAGCCAGACGGGAAACATGTGGCCGAGCACGGCGGCCAATGCTGCCAGTGCTTCGACGTTGCGTATGGGCCAGGCGGGTAAGAGCCATGCTGCAAGCCATGCGCCGATGGCCGCGGCGAGCGCGCCCTTGGCTACGTCCAGCACGAAGGTGGCAGCGCCGAGACCTTTGCTGCCGGAACGCAGGACGTTGGTGGCGCCGATGTTTCCGCTGCCTACGGTGCGGATGTCTTGCTTTTTGAAAAGGCGGACCAGCAGATAGCCCACCGGAATGGAGCCGAGGAGGTAGGAGAAGGCAATGATGAGCAGGCTTGCAGCGGACATCGATTTGAGTGTAACTGAACGGGGGACTGAGGGACTAAAGGGACTGAGGCCGCCGTCTAGTCCATCATGAGTTCGCCGGGCATGATGGGGCGCGTGCGGGGCAGCTTGCCGCTCCAGGCTGCGTAGCCTACGGCGAAGAGTGTGGCTGCATAGATGGCGAGCTTGATGGCTGAGCCGGTTTGCGTGCTGGCGAGTGATGCCGGCATGGCTTTCCAGAGGATGAGCAGGACTGTTTGGGCGATGACGGCGGCCCAGACGGAGCCGTAGAAGTAGCGGCGCTCCGTGCCTTCATGCTTGGTGGAGCGGCCTACGCGTGGCAACAGGCCGAGTGCACCGAGGAGCAGGATGAGGATGCAGAGCGGCAGGTAGACGTACTGGTATAGCTGCTTCATGACCCAGACGCCGGTGATGGTGGCGTAGATGAGGCCGGCGAGGTTGAGCAGGGCGAAGTTCAGTACGGCGTTCCAGGCGAAGGTGTAGCAGACGCGCCGGTAGAGCGGGTTGGGGCGGTCTTCGTCGAAGCGCAGGATGTAGGGCTTTGGCTCGCAGCCGGGGGCCTGGCCGAAGATGAGTGCGATGCCGGTGCCGAGGAGCACGATGCCGAGCCAGATGGAGTTGGCGCGGTTGAAGCCGTGCGCGAAGAGGCTGAAGGTCAGTGGGCCGGGCGCGAGGAAGAAGACCCAGATCCAGAGAGGCCAGTGCAAGACCCGGTAATAACGTTTGTTGCGCGGACGAATTTTACGTTCATCTGCGTACTCCACACGGCCTGTATAACGCATGGGGAAATTCTATCGAAGTGAGGTGCGGGGGTGAAAGATGAAGGCAGCAGTAGTGGTATCCCAGGTCTCTAAATGCAGGAGACCTGGGGCACCCGGCACCCGGCTTTTGTGGAATCCCACCCATGCGCGAAAAAAGCCGCGCATGAATGGGGCACCCGCACCCACATGTATGCTGGGTGGCGGAGAGGATTGAGTCGAGATGCGTGTGCGGATTTTGAGCGAAATTGTTTTTGCAGGGATTGTGCTGGGATGGGCGGCGGGGGCTTTGGCGCAGGGGCCGCAGATTGCGTTTACGTGGGATGATCTGCCGGCGCATTCCGCGCTGCCTGCGAATACGACGAGGGTGGAGATTGGGAAGAAGATACTTGCCGCGATGAAAGCTGGGGGTCTTCCGCCTGCTTATGGATTTGTGAATGGAGTGCAGCTGGAGCATGAGCCGCTCTCTGAGCCGATGCTGCGGGACTGGCGCGCTGCGGGGTTTCCGCTGGGGAACCATGCTTATACGCACATGAATTTGAATCAGCGATCGCTGGAGGACTGGGAGGCGGATGTGCTGAAGAATGAGCCGGTGCTGCAGAAGTATGCAGCTGGTTCTGACTGGCACTGGATGCGGTATCCGTATCTGGCCGAAGGCAATACAGCGGAGAAGAGTGCGGGTGCGAGGAAGTTTCTGCTGGCGCATGGGTACAAGGTTGCCGACGTGACGATGAGCTTTGGCGACTACATGTACAACGAGCCGTATGCGCGGTGCGTGGCTAAGAATGATGCTGCGGGGATTGCGAAGCTGGAAGAGAGCTATTTGAAGGTGGCGGATGCGGAGGTGGACCATTCGCGTGCCGTTGCCAAGGCTGTGTGGGGGAACGACATTCCGTATGTGCTGCTGATGCATGTGGGCGCGATGGATGCGGAGATGCTGCCGAAGCTGATTGAGCTTTATAAGAAGCGCGGGTTTACGTTTGTGACTCTGCAGGATGCGGAGAAAGATCCGGCTTATGCGGCGGATGTGGATTTGTCACTGCCGGCGCCGGCGTGGGTGCGGAATGCGCCGGTGCCGCCGCAGCCAAAGCCGGATTTTGATGTGAATGCGGTGTGTAAGTAGCGGTACAGAAGTAGGATGCCGATGAATATCTTCAAGGATAAGAATTTGGTTCATGCGTATTTATCCGGTTATCTCTGCGCATTGCTGGCGCTACCGATTCACAGCCAGATGGCTCAGTCCGCTCAGCAGCGTATGCAGGCCGTGCAAAGCCACCTCTCCCGGTACGCCATCATTCGCGGCAGCAAGAATGACGAGATGAACCTGGACTCACAGATGAAGGCGTTCGGCGTTCCGGCGGTGAGTATCGCAGCTATCCGAAATGGCAAGATCGATTGGGCACGAGCCTATGGAGTTTCGTCGACAGAGGGCGCGGCTCTATCGATAGAGACGTTGTTTGGAGCGGCTTCCATTTCGAAACCTGTTACGGCCCTTGGAGTTCTCAAACTTGTGGAAGAGGGCAAAATCGATCTGGATGCGAATGCCAATCATTACCTGAAAAGGTGGAAGATTCCGGACAATGAGTTCACTGCGAAGCAGAAGGTCACGGTTCGCGAGCTTCTGAATCACACTTCGGGCATAGGGACGCATAACGGCGAAATTTATGATCCAGGTTCACCCATTCCCACACTGCTTCAGCTTCTGGAAGGTGAGAAGCCTGCGAGAACGCCGCCGGTTCGTGTGGAGAGTATCCCAGGCGCGAAGTTTGCCTATTCCAATGGTGGCTATCTTGTGCTCTCGCTGCTGATCGAGGATGTTACGGGACAACCCTTCGCCGCGTACATGAAACAATCGGTGCTTGACCCTATCGCGATGAAGCACAGCACCTTTGATGCGCCGCTTTCGCCGGAATGGGCAGCTTGTGCGGCCACGGCGTATGGATCCGATGGAAAATGGTCAATCACTCCATCCAAGTTCGTGGAACCGAACCTCGCTGCCGGTGGGCTCTGGTCCACACCTACGGATTTGGCGAGGCTTCTTCTGGAAGTTCAGCGCGAATATGACGGAAAATCGCACAAGGTCCTTCACCAGCAGACCATACGCATGATGGTTTCGTTGGACAAGGCAATTTCCTCACCCAGGCGCTATGGACTTGGCTTCGAAGTAGGCGGCAGCCCTGAAAATCCATATATCCGCCACGAGGGCTCAGCATTCTTTCAGGACGATATGGTGGAATATCTCAATGGCAATGGCATTGTTGTGATGACCAGCGGTGGTGGAGGCGGAGAACTCGCAGACGAAGTCATTCGCAGTGCAGGAACGGTATATGACTTTCCTGATTTCAAGCCAATTGAACACTCGGTTGTAGAGGTTCCGGTATCAACTCTGCGCGGTTACGTCGGCACCTATGCTTACATCAAGGTGGCTCTGGAGGGCGACCATCTTACGGCGGAGATTCCGTCCGGATCGCCCGCCGCCCGACTTTATCCGGAATCGCCTACGCAATTCTTCAAACTGGATGGACCGCAGGAGCTGTCTTTTCTTCTCGACTCTCAGCAGAATGTCACAGGATTGGAGTTCATCACGCCAATTGGACATCATCATCTGGACAAAAGTCCGGAGCCCTGACGGCTGGCTTTTGTGCTGTGCCCAATGAGTTCTGTGGAATCTCTTACGAGATGTGGACGGTTTCCAGCTGCATTAGGCGGCGGCGGACTAGATCGAGCGCTTGCTGTGCGGTCCACTCGCGGACGCGGGCGCGGGGACCGCGGAAGGTGCGCTCCAGGACGTCGGTTTTCTGCGCGTCGCTGACGGCAATGTAGACGAGGCCGACGGGCTTGGTTTCGGTTGCGCCGGTGGGGCCGGCGATGCCTGTCACTGAGAGGCCGATGGTTGCGCCAGTGCGCTTGCGGATGCCTTCAGCGAGTGCTCGTGCGACTTCTTCACTGACTGCGCCGTGATGCTCGATGAGTTCCGCGGGAACATCGGCGAAGTGCGTTTTGAGGGCGTTGGAGTAGACGACTGCGCCGCCGAGGAAGGAACGTGAGCTGCCGGGTACTCCGGTGATGCGCTCTGCGACGAGGCCGCCCGTGCAGCTCTCCGCGACGGCGAGTGTGGCCTGGCGCAGGCCGAGGTAGTAGAGGACGATCTGTTCGAGGGTTTCGCCGTCAGAGGAGTAGAGCCAGTCTTCGAGAAGTTCCTCTAACTTGCTAGCGAGCTCATCAACGCGCTTCTGCGCCTGCTCCTGGTCTTTTTTGACGCAGTGGAGCTCGAGCTGGATGTCGCCGTTATGGGCGAGGATGGTTGTCTCGACGTCTGTGTATGTGGTGTAGGTGGGCGCGAGGAGCTTGTCGGCCTGTGATTCTGGAATCATGGCGGCCTTCAGTGTGCGCTTGGCGAGATAGCGGATTGGCACAACTTCGCGCAGGCGCGGCATGACTTCCGATTCAAAGAGCGGCTTGCACTCGCTGGGAGGGCCGGGTACAAGCATGATGAGCTTGCGGAAGCCTTCGTGCGTCGTGTCGAGCCATTGGCCGGGCGCGCTGCCGTTGGCGTTGGGGATCACCGTTGCGCCTTCAATTACATCGGCCTGCTTGAGATTGTTGTCCGGCATGGGCATGCGCCAGGTGGCGGCGCGCGCGGCGAGGGCGGCTACCTGCGTTCCGTCGCGGCGCAGCTTGAGGCCGAGGGTTTCGGCGACGGCTTCGCGCGTGAGGTCGTCTTCCGTGGGGCCGAGGCCGCCCATGACCACGACAATGTCGACGCGTCCGAGTGCGGTGCGGAAGGCGTTGACGAGGTCCTTGCGGCGGTCGCCGACGATGGTTTTAAAGGCGACGGTGACGCCGAGCTCATTCAGTTTTTCAGTTAGAAAGAGGGAGTTGGTGTCCTGCCGGTGCGGCGTAAGCATCTCAGAGCCAACTGCAATGATTTCCGATCTCATAAAAACAGCTACCAGCTCCTAGCTTTTAGCTTCCAGCATGGATGCGGAAGAACGCAATGCTTCTTCCGTGCCAGATTTTTCTGGAAAGTAGCTGGACTATATACGGGCCAGTTGCTAATCGCTAAAGCTAAAACAGATTTTGTCCTTCGACACCCAGATCCACATCATAAACGGCTTGTTGCGTGGCCAGCACGGCTGTGCCTAGCGGAGAAAAGGCAACGCCTACCAGGTTGGATCCGGAAAGCGCGAGTTGTGCTTCGCCTTTGGCTGTCACGCGCACGATGCCGCGGTGTCCGCGAAGGCATGCGGCAACGAAAATGCTGCCGTCCTGTGCGACTGCGAGCCCCTGTGGACGGCCCAGACCGCGATACCAGTCGCGGGCATCGCCATGCGGATCAATTTCGTAGATTGCATCGTTCGATCCAAGCGTGGGGCCGGTTACGTACAGTGTGCCTGCGGCATTTACCGCCAGGTGATAGGCAGCGGCGCTTGGCTCCAGCGTGGCGTGGACGAAGATCTGCTGCTGCGGATTGATCTTGAAGATGGTGCCGCTGCGGTCGCCTACGTAGAGGTTGCCGTCGGCGTCAAATGCAGCGCCGGTGGCAATGCCCATACCTTCGGCGTAGACCGTGTACTCGCCTGCGGCGTCGACGCGATAGACGATTCCTTCGGCGCGCGAGGTTACGAAGAGGTCGCCATCGGGATTAAAGGCCAGGCCGGTGGCATTCAGAATGCCTGTTACAAAGGGCGTTCCGCGGCCATCCGGACTGATGCGCACGACGGAGACCGGAGTCGATTTTCCTCTTGGGCCGGAGATTGTGGCATAGATCATTCCCGACCGGCTTACCGCCGGGCTTGTGACTGGATGCAGCCCAGCACTCAACTCGCGGGCCACGCGAAGCGGTACTGAATGCGTAGCGCCGTTGACTGTACGAACTTCCACCAGCCCTGTTGCTGCGGGATCAGGCACACGGAAGATCAGCCGGGTCGGGCGGCTTAGCAAGACCTGCGCTGATTCACCCCCGATGAACACCTCAGGCAGCGCAAAGCTGATGGGGCCCAGATTTGCGCCGGTCAGCTCCACATCGCCACCCGGCAATGCGGCTGCGGGCAAGACATCATCAATGCGGGGAGTGAGTGCGTCAGGAGACTGGGATACGGATTGGGTGCGTGCGCGTGGCATGGATTGCCTCCGGAGCCTTAAATCCAGATGCGGATGAGGGCGCCGATACCCCAAGCATACAACCCGGCAGCCACGTCGTCGAAGACGATTCCCCATCCCTCAGGCAGGCTTTCCAACTGCCGTGCCGGAAAGGGCTTGAGAATGTCGAAGATCCGGAAGAGGACCAGCGCAATCAGCCCGTGCTTCCAGTCCAGCGGCGCACCCAGTAGCGCAATCCATTGCCCGGCAACTTCATCGATGACGACGAAGCCGGGATCTTTGCGGCCGCTTTCCCGCGCAGCGATGGTTGCAGCCGGAACGCCCGCCGCTATGGAGAGCACAATTCCCGCGCAGAGCATCCAGATCATCACGTTTGCGGCTGGGTGGAGCGTCCAGGCCGCCAGCGCCCACAGCAAGGCTGCTGCAATGGAGCCCCAGGTACCGGGACCGGGCTTGCCGAGCCCAGCGCCAAAGAAAGTGGCTATGGTCCAGGCCCAGAATGTTTTGGTCGATCTCTGGCGGGCTTGGCCTGAATTAGCTGGTAGCGTCACGCTTGGCTCCGAACTTACGAATCAGAAAATTATCGATCAAGAAACTCCGGAACAGCGCTGCACCAAAATAGACAAGGATGGCCTGTGCAACAAAGAGACAGAAACTCTTATACGGATATATTTCCGTGAAATTCCAGTGCATGAACAACATGAAGGAAAGATTTCCCAGGCAAGCCGCCCACAAACCGAAAACTCCAGTTCTAGAAATGCCAAGCGACAAAACAAAGAGCGGAAACGACAACAAGCAGGGGAGATCGAACATCAACCACATTGGAAGATCAACGGGCTTTGGCATTCCTCCCCATGCAATTGCGAATAATCCCAAAAATGAAAGAAACGCACTGACTACGCCCCCAACAACCAAAGCGCTAAAGCGGAGCACTAATTTAGTACTCATCGGAGTCCCTGCGGGTTCCGCTCCCAAGCCCGTCGAGGTCTTCGAGCACATCGGGGTCCAGCACCGGCGAGCTGATCTTGTAGACGCCCGTGGCCCACTTGCCCAGGTCGATTTTGCGGCAGCGATCGCTGCAGAAAGGGAAGTCCTCGTCTTTTGGCTGTACGAGCATTCCACATGAGGGGCAGCGCAATATTTTGTCGGATTTTTTCTTTGCAGGCATAACGTATGCGTTGCTCAAAGCAACTCTTAAATTTATGGTACTAGGCGAATGAGAATCGTGCTCAGCGCGCGTGTGGTTCGCAGAAGCGTTCTTGTTTTGTCTCTATGCTTTGTTGCGGCTGCGGCGGTTGGGGGACGTGCGCAACAGTCGCCCGGCGCCGCCGCACAGAGTCCGGAAGGCGAATCCGCGCCTGCGGTGCTGCGAATCACGACACGTGAAGTGCTTGTCGATGTGGTCGCTACGGATGATCGCAACCGTCCAATCCGTGATTTGACCGCGCAGGAGATCGAGATTGTGGAGTTGAAGGCAGGCGGGCAAAAAGTGGCCACCGGAATCGCATCTTTTCGTCCTACAGATGCCGCTCTTGATAACGCCCAGCCAGCGCCGCAATCCGGAGGCTTCCGGGTGTCGCTCGGCGGGGACTGCGCTGCGCGCGCCACTTTTCACTACGAGATTTCCTTCCATCCGAATGAGGAAGGATGGCAGAGCGGTTATCACGAGATTGAGGTACGAACGACACGAAAGGGAGTGAAGCTTGCGTATCACAATCGCTACTATGTGGGCGCAAAAGATGCGCTTGCTGTTTTGCCCTCGCGTGCGGAAGAGGCCACGACGTTACAGGCGGCGGCTTGCTACCACGCGGACGTGCCGCCATCGATCGGGCTTTCTGCGCGTTCTGTTTCAACCGGGCTCAAAGACGTGCTGCGTTACTTTGTCACCGTCGATGCAGACTCGCTGAAATTCATCTCTGTCTCGTTCGGCAGTCAGCGTGTGCAGCTTGATTATGGTGCCTGCATATTCAATGCACAGGGAAGGCCGATTCGGTACTTCAGCTCCGCGGCTGACCGGATGCTGAGCTCGTCTGAGTATGCGCAGGCCATTGTACATGGCTTTCCGAATCTGCTTGAGTTTCCGCGCGTGGATGAGGCGGTATTGATGCGGGTTGTGGTGCGAGACCGGACGACGGGGAATGTAGGAACAACCACGATTCCTCTGGCGCAGGCGGCTGCAACTGTTCAGAAGGCTTCCGTGGATAGAACTCATGACGAGCAAATGGTGCGGAAGATCGCGCTGGAGCAGATGGAACTTCGTGACCGTTATCATCCTTCGACAACAAATACGGGCGCTTCTGTACCTGCCCCGTGGTTTCGTCCTCCACCTGGTCCCATAGGCTCTTTCGGGTCCATAATTTCAAGGCCGAATAGCTTTTGCGGCGATGTGTATGACCTTCCGAAGAACACTGTGAGTCTGCCAGTGTACTGGAATCTCAGCTCCATTGGCAGCCTCTATACGCCGTCGCTGGATGTGCCGCATCAGACTTTCGACAATAGTGGAGGGATTGCGGGAATCACACCCAATACGGCATGGATTGGCATTGATTACCATGCAATGTTCTGGGTAAAAGATGCCGGCGAATACGAGTTTCGTCTGCTGGTGGATGACGGCGCAATCCTCTGGATAGACGATCGAAAAGTGATCGAAATGGACGGGGTGAACTCAGGCCGAATGAGCAGCGGAAGAATTGTCCTGAGCGAGGGTGAGCACTCCATGCACGTGCCATATATCCAGGGACCGCCAACAGATGTTGGACTCGTAGTTGCCATCAGACCGCCTGGAGAAAAGAATTTCAGGATCTTCGATCTGCGCGAGTTTGCTCCGCCGGATGAGAAATCCGGCGGAGCTACTGCTGCTCAGTGATGGGATCAGCAATGCTGAAGATTACGCTGCGCTAGTGTCGGTAAGGCCGTTGCTGACGAAGAAATCCACGCAGGCCTGTTGTACTTCTCGCCGTAGTGCACGCTTTTCCCGCGTGCGGATTTTGTGGCCCTTCTTGATGTCATCCATGGACTTTTCTTCGAGCGGTAACGGCGTGATGAAAAAGCCGGCGCTATTGGGCTGAATTCCGCGCTGGAGGAAGAAGTCATCGTAGGAACGCTGGAAGGATGAGGCATACGTCGCATCGTAGGAGATCTGCATGATGCCGCTGATGCAGACCGCCGTGTCGATTTCGAATATGTTCCCAATGCCCTGCAGCGCGGCAAAGAGGAGCGCTATGGGACCGACATCCCCAAAGCTTTTGGTGGCCTGCGACAGTTCCTTATGGACGCCTTTGGTGCCCTGAAGACGCGTGATGAGGAAAACATCTTTTGCGTCCGACTGCACGATCCGGCCGGGGATGATGGAAAATCCCATGATGTAGATGATTTTGTCCCCCATCTCCAGATTCAGGGACAGTTCGCCTTCGGTATCAAAGGGCATGGAGTGGCACATGGTAATGGCCAGGCGGGCGCCATTTTCTTCCAGCTCGAAGAGAGTGACCTTATCCAGCAATGTGCGGCGCAGAAGCCAGATGGGGAGCACGGTGCGCAGGCGATCGTAGTGATGGAAGAAGCACTCGGCGCAGGCTGAGATGGGGAAGTCGCGCAAGAGATACCGACAGGTGAGGTGCTTGTACGGAAGCCTTGGATAGAGCTGTGCGGTCTCAATGAGCACAGGATCCTTGAAGAGCCCAGCAATTTTACGCTGCGTGGAAAGGCTGATCGCCATGCGCGACAAGAGGCCGGCCATCATGCGCGTCGATCGGAGCATGGGCGGGTTGCTCAGGGCCCTCAGTGATTTCCAAAGAACTCCGACGCTCTTCGCGATGCTTCCCCCGGTATTGTCGCTTTGTTCAACTGGTAAGGCGTAATTCCAAGACATGAGTGATCCATGACCCTCACAACAGAATTGCCAGCCCTCGGGTCAGAAATGTTGGCTTCTATTTGTTTGAAGTTGTGCGATGCGCAAACTTGCATGCCCTCACGCAGGAACTAACTACCAAGTGATTCTTACTCTGCTAGAGCATCTAGACTATCCCAATAAAGTTATAAAGAATATATAAAGTAGTAACCTCTATTTAGTTACTTTAGAATATGCCTATGGTCGGTTACGTGCGTCTATATTTTGCCAAATAGTAAAGATGCGGCTTTTGGCCTAAGGGTTTGCTGGAAGTGGTCCTGAAATGATCCTCGCCACTACATCATATTCATGCGCATCTGTAATTTCGGCCCTATAGAACTTGCCGGCCTCCAGGGCTTCGAGATGGCCGAAGTCGTTGATATATACCTTGCCGTCAATCTCTGGAGCATGGAACTGGGTGCGGCCTTCCCAAAGCAGGGGAGTCTCCTCGCTTTCGCCTTCAACGAGCACTACGACTTCGCGGCCTACCCACTCCTGCCGGGCGCGCTTGCTGATGCCTTGCTGCAGCTTCATCAGCCGGCGCTTACGGGCCTCGATGGTGCGTTTGGGTACTTTCGCGTCGAGGGCGTGGGCCTTGGAGCCTTCTTCGTCCGAGTAGTTGAAGACGCCAAGCCAGTCGAATTTCGCTTCCTGGACAAAATCCTCAAGGATGGTGATGTCTTCGGCGGTTTCGCCGGGAAAGCCGACGATGAATGAGGTGCGGAGAACAATGCCGGGAACGGCTTTCCGCACCTTTTCGATTGTTTTGAGGAAGATCTCGGCGCCGGCTCCGCGCTTCATAGTCTTGAGCACAGAGGGCGAAGCATGTTGCAGGGGCACGTCGAGATACTTGCAGATGTTGTCATGCTTGGCGATGGTGTCAAGCAGCTTGCCGGTAATGCGATTGGGATATGCGTAGAGGAATCGCAGCCAGCGCAGGCCAGGGATCTGGGCCAGCTCATCGAGCAGTGTGGCGAGGCCGTCTTTGAGGCCGAGGTCTTCGCCGTAGCAGGTGGTGTCCTGGCCGATAAGCGTGATTTCCTGCACGCCGCGTGAGACGAGCTGGCGGGCTTCGGCTACTACGGACTCGAAACGGCGCGAGCGGAACTTGCCGCGGAGGTTTGGGATCACGCAGAAGGTGCAGGGATGATCGCAGCCTTCGGCGATCTTGATGTAGGCGGAAGTCTTGCCGGTCGAAAGCAGCCGGGGTGTCGTTTCGTCGTACAGATACGTTGGCAGCAGATGCGAAGCGCCTTGCCATTCTTCGCGGTCGAAACGGCCCTGGGATTCGCGGTGGTCGCCTTCGGCCCTGAAGTGAGTCCCGGCTAGGGCTTCTTTACCTGCGTGAACTGTCGCATTGCCGGTGAGAATGGTGAATGGCGAAGCAGTGATCGGCTTGCGCTCCAGTCCGGCAGCTTCAAGAATTGCTTCGAGCTCGCCGGTGCCGACTACGGCATCGACTTCTGGAATGCTTTTGCGGATTTCGTCGCGATAGCGCTCGACGAGGCAGCCGGCGACGATGAGTTTCTTTGCGCGGCCCTCGGTTTTGTGGCGCACCATTTCGAGGATTGTGTCTATGGACTCCTGCTTGGCGGTGTCGATGAAGCTGCAGGTGTTGACGACGAGAATTTCGGCTTCTTCGGGGTTCGCCGTGAGGCGTGCTCCGGCGTGATCCAGCAGACCCATCATGACTTCAGAGTCGACGAGGTTCTTGGGGCAGCCGAGCGAGATAAAACCTACGACGGGCGCGGTTTTCAGACCGGATTTCTGAACAGCACTCTGCTGTTTTTCTACTTCTAATTCTGCAACGATGCTCACTTTCTTATTGTACCGGGAAGTGAGATTCCGCGCTGATGTTGTGACGCCGCTCACAGGTGCAAAGGCTTACTCCTGAGCGAATGGCACGGAGCGCAGTTTCCCACGCCAAAGGTGGTAAAATCAATCAGTGCCGGGTCCTACGCGACGTAATCCCGCCAAACCCGCCAGGTCCGGAAGGAAGCAACGGTAACGGGCTAGTACGGGCGCAGTAGGTCACCCGGTACTTTTTGGTTTTTATGCAGGCGCGCAAGCGCCTTTATTCTTGTCCCCAGATGTTTCAGATGTCAGGAGAAATGCTTTGACCCTCGCTGTGCGTCCCGTGGTGGGCCGTCGCGCCAAGATTACGGCGCTCGGAACCTATGTCCCCCCGCAAGTGCTGACCAATCAAGACCTGGAAAAGATGGTCGAGACCAGCGATGAGTGGATCTTCAGTCGCACCGGCATCCGCGAGCGCCACGTTCTGGCCAAGGGCCTGGGCACGAGCGACATGTGCGTAGAAGCTGCGAAGAAATGTCTTGCAGCGCGCGGCCTAGAAGCCAGGGACGTGGAAGCTATCATCGTGGGCACGGTGACGCCGGACATGCTGTTTCCTTCGACCGCGTGCCTGGTACAGACCAAGATTGGAGCGGCGGGCGCGTGGGGCTTTGATGTTTCGGCTGGGTGCTCGGGCTTTGTGTACGCGTTGCAGGCCGGTGTGAAGCTGGTTGAAAGCGGCGCGCACTCCAAAGTTCTGGTCTGCGGCGCGGACGCCAACACGCGCATGGTTGACTACACGGACCGCACTACCTGCATCCTTTTTGGTGACGGGGCGGGCGCGGTGCTGATTGAGCCTTGTGAAGAGGGCGAGATTGGCATGATTGATTTTGTGCATGAGATTGATGGGTCTGGTGGTCCGGCGCTGAATATGCCTGCGGGTGGAAGCCTGAATCCATCGAGCCACGAGACGATTGATAAGAAGATGCACTTCATCCATCAGGATGGGCCGACGGTCTACAAGTTTGCCGTACGCAAGATGGCTGAGGCAACGCTGAAGGTGCTGGAGCGCAACGGCGTGACCGGACCTGAGCTTGGAGTCTTTATCTCGCACCAGGCCAATCTTCGCATCATCAATTCCACTGCGGAGCGGCTCGGCATTGAAGCTGATCGCGTGATCGTGAACATTGACCGCTATGGCAATACTTCAGCGGGGACGATTCCGCTGGCGATGGAGACCGCTGTGCAGGAGGGCAAGTTGAAAAAGGGCGATCTGGTTCTGCTTGCCGCGGCTGGTGCGGGATTTACGGTTGGCGCGGCGTTGTTGCGCTGGGAGATTTAAAGGCAGTTGTTAGTGTTTCGTGGTTCGTTAAAGCCCTGCATCTTGAGATGCAGGGCTTTTGTTTTGCTTATTGGCTAACGGCTTGCGCTGGTAGCGCAAAGTTATATTGTGGCAATACGCCCGCTTCGGCGGCCATTCGGAAGAATCCGCGCATGCCTTCAATGCATTCTTCGTCAAGAACGTAATGGATGTTCTCGGTGAGGTATGTGCAGATTGTCTCGGCGGGGAGCGGTATCTTTCGTGTCCACTCGCGCACCAGCGTGTCGATATTTGCGAGGCCGTGGTCGCGGGAGCGAATGAAATCCTCTGCTACGGCGGTGTCCACGCCGCTGTGCGCGGCCCAGATCGCGGAGATGTATGGGAGGCCGGTCATCGTCTTCCACTCCAAGGCAAGGTCGTGATAGACAAGCTCCTCGCCGGTTCGCTCGTAGCGGTTGGCCTGCTCCTCCAGAGCCATCAATGCCGGGTCGCCAATGACCACAGCTGCGTCTGTCTGCTCCAGCATCGCATCGAGGTCCGCGGTCATCTGCATGAACTCTGCGGCGGTATTTCCCCACTTTTGAAGGAGGATGCGCGTATAGGCAATCGTTGTCCGGCTGGCCCTGTCCGCGGCTACGGTGCGAATTTCGCTCAGCTTCTGCCTGGCTCGCCGCACCAGCAGCAGGGAACGTACGCGCCCCTTGGATGCGATGGTGCAGCCGGGCAGCACGCGCAGATTCGGATTTCTTGCGAGCGCCGCAATGGGCACCAGTCCAATGTCAGCCGCGCCGCTCTCCAGCCGGTCGGCGCACTCTGACGGCAGCATCATGTCGATGCGATAGCGCTTCGACAATTCGTCATTGAATGGGGGATGTTCGAAATCCCACATCAGAGGTGCGGGATTCAAAAAACGGATTGCGGCGATACGAAGGCGACTGTCGGCTACTTGCGGCACGTCTCCAGTCTAAATCTCGTTGCTCACCTGGGGCCCTATCTCTTGACTTTGGCGGCCCCTGCACCTTACCTTCACATCAAATTCCTTAAAAAGTTTTAAGCAAGACCCTGCTGTACTTTTCTTCCAGAGACGCGTTGCGCGAGGGCTTCCGTTTGTCTTTCTCCTCCGTTACGCCTGAACTTGCTGCTGTCGCTGTGCCTGCTGCTCCAGACGATGACCGGCTTGCGTGGCTTGCGCTCACGCTTACGCCCGGCCTTGGCCCGCGGCGAATTCTGGAAGGCATGCGCGTACTGGATGCGGCGAGTCGCATCTTCCGCATGACGCTGACGGAGCTTGAAGGGCTGCGGTTTCCTGCTGAATCCGCCCAGTTCATCTTTGACGGAAAGGCGCGCCGCGCGGCGGAAGAGGAGTGGTCTGCTGTTGCGGCACTGGGAGCGCAGATCGTTACGTTTGAGTGCGCAGCTTACCCTGAGCGGCTGAAGGAGATCTACGATCCGCCGGCGGTGCTGTGGGTGCGCGGCGATGCCGGCCTGCTTCCACGCCACTCGATTGCTGTTGTTGGCACCCGGCAGCCATCGCCGTACGGCTCGGGCATGGCGGAGCTTCTCTCACGCGATCTTGCGGCGCGCCGCATTCTTATTTCGAGTGGCATGGCTCGCGGAATCGATACCTTTGCGCACAAGGGCGCGCTGGCTGCACGCATGCCTACGCTTTCTGTCTGGGGAACGGGCATTGATGTGATCTACCCGAAGGAGAACAAGAAGCTGGCGGAGGATATTCTTGCGGGCGGCGGAGCGATTGTCAGCGAGGTGCCGCTGGGTACGTTTCCCGCGCCGCAAAACTTCCCTCGCCGGAACCGCATTCTCAGCGGTCTCAGCATCGGCGTTCTGGTGGTGGAAGCATCGGAGAATTCCGGCACGCGCATCACTGCCCGCTGCGCCTCTGAGCAGAACCGGGATCTCTTTGCCGTTCCCGGCAACGTGACGAACAAGGGCGCTTGGACCCCGAACATGCTTATTCGGCAGGGAGCTAAGCTGGTGGCTACCTGGGAGGACGTCTGGGAAGATTTACCCTCGCAGGTCCGTATCGAACTTGAGTCCCTGGCGCATTCTGCATCCAAACCGGAAGTGGCTGCATCTTTATTGCCTGACCCGGTACTGAGGCCCGAAGAGGCTTTGGTGCTGGAGGTAATACGGGCTGATGAGTCGTTGCAGATCGATGAAATTCTGGATCTGCTGGATACTCAACTGACTTCCTCAGAAGTGTTTACGGCCCTTTTCGAGCTGGAAATGGCAGGCCGGATTCGCTCCCTGCCGGGCAAGAACTATGTGCGAGTTCTTTAAGGACGAGTTTTCCCAATCTGCACAAGGCCGGGGATTATTTTGTGTGAGTTTTCTTACGCAAAAACCCTTTTGCGTGTAGGGTGTTGGCATCGGGATGCGGGAGAATTTGCATCCACCGGAGTGGAAACCGGGTTGCCATCCGTGATAGCTTCCAATTTTCGCGTCCAATTTTGAAGAGCCATCAGAACTCCGGCGCGGAGATGGCACTGCCGCGCGCAGACTGTGAAAGTTTTACTCATGACGGAACCTCCCGCTCCGAGTCCAATGGCTCCGAGTGGGGTTAGCAAGAAAGAAACCGAGTATTGAATGGCAATTAAGAACGCAGCAAAAAACATAACGAGCGCAAATATCAAATCTCTCGTGATCGTCGAATCGCCCGCAAAGGCCAAGACGATTGAAAAGTATCTTGGCAAGGGCTTTGAGGTTCTTGCCTCGGTGGGCCATATTATGGACCTGCCTAAAAGTGATCTCGGCGTGGAGCTGAAGAATCGCACCTTTGAGCCGACGCTCGAGGTTTCTCCCGGCAAGGAGAAGGTTGTTGCGCAGCTCAAGAAGGCCGCGGCCAAGGCCGACCAGATCTTCCTGGCGCCTGACCCGGATCGCGAAGGCGAGGCGATTGCGTACCATCTTGCGCTGCAGCTGGGGAAGACCGCAGCCGACAAGAAAAAGATTCGCCGCATCACCTTCAACGAGATCACGAAGAAGGCCGTGCAGGAGGCATTTGAACACGCCCGCGATGTGGATCAGAACCTGGTGGATGCGCAGCAGACGCGCCGTGTTCTCGACCGGCTTGTGGGCTACCAGATTTCGCCGCTGCTGTGGGACAAGGTGCGGCGCGGACTTTCAGCGGGCCGCGTGCAGACCGTTGCCGTGCGCCTGATTGTGGAGCGTGAGCGCGAAATTGGGGCATTCAAGCCGGTGGAGTACTGGAACATCGATGCGATTCTGCAATCGCCGGAATCGGCATCGAAGGCATCGCAGCCGGAGACCTTTACGGCACGCTTCGTCGGCATGGATGGCGAGACGGCCCGCGTGGCTAACGGAAAAGATAAGGACGGTAAGGATCAGTTTCTTTCCAACGCCGTGGCCGATGAAGCGACTGCGCGCGCCGTTGTGGATGCGGCAATGCAGGCGCAGTGGACCGTTCGCTCGGTAGAGAAGAAAGAGCGCAGAAAATTCAGTGCGCCTCCGTTCACCACGAGCACGCTGCAGCAGCAGGCGTCCTCCAGGCTGGGCTTTAATGTTCGCCGCACCATGGGCGTGGCGCAGCGTCTTTATGAGGGCGTGGACCTTGGCCCCGAAGGCACGACTGGCCTTATCACCTACATGCGCTCGGATTCAACGCGTGTTTCTCCTGAGGCGATTGCGGGAGTGCGTGAGTATGTGGGCAAGGAGTTTGGCGGAGCATATGTGCCCGCTCAACCCAATACTTTCAAGTCGAAGAAAGACGCGCAGGATGCGCACGAAGCAGTTCGTCCAACGGACCCATCGCGTCACCCTGAGAGCGTGAGGCGTTTTCTTTCAGGCGAGCAGTTCAAGCTCTACCAGCTCATCTGGCAGCGGTTTACGGCTTCGCAGATGACGCCGGCTGTCTATGACGTGACCACCGTGGAAATTGATGCGGTGCATGGCAAGACATATAACTTCCGTGTCTCCGGTTCGGTGCTGAAGTTTGACGGATTCCTGCGCGTGTATCAGGTGGAAGATGATGAAGAAGAGATTCTGCCGGAGATTCCGAATGGCGCCAGGCTCTCGCTTGCGACTGCGGCGCAGCTGAAGAAACTTGCCGAGCAGGATAAGGCTGAGAAGCTGGAGCGTGCTCACAAAAAGTACGCGGCAGACACAGCCCGGATTGAGGCGCGAAATGAGCGCGCGCCGGATGGTGCGGAGCCTGAGGCTATCCCGGATTTTGTTGAGCCGGAGACTGCGCTTGCTGTGCGGCCCGCAGCAGTGGACACGGTGCAGAAATTTACCGAGCCGCCGCCGCGGTTCAATGAAGCCTCGCTGGTGAAGGTGCTGGAAGAGCGCGGCATAGGCAGGCCATCGACGTACGCCTCGATCATCAATACGATCCAGGATCGCGAGTATGTGACGAAGATTGCCAATCGTTTCTATCCGACGGAGATTGGCGTGGTGGTTTGCGACCTGCTGGTGAAGAACTTTCCGTATATCTTCGACACGCAGTACACGGCGAAGCTGGAAGAAGAGCTGGATGATATTGAAGACGGCAAGGAGAAGTGGACCGATCTGCTGACGGGCTTCTATGACCACTTTGAGGACGAGCTCAAAGCCGCTGAGAAGCACATGGAAAGCATCAAGCGGATGGAGCAGATGACGGACGAGAAGTGCGAGTTGTGTGGTTCGCCGCTCGTGCTCAAGTGGGGCAAGTTTGGCAGCTTCTACGCCTGCTCGGCTTATAACAAAAAAGATCCCACATCCTGCACGTTTACCAAGGAGAACACGGCCAACAAGCCCGACCTGAATACGCCTGAAGCGCAGGAAGCCGCTGAGCAGGACGAGTATTGCGAGAACTGCGGCAAGGTGATGATCATGCGCCGCGGGCCTTTCGGCATGTTCCTTGCGTGCCCGGACTACAACGCTGATCCGCCGTGCAAGACCTTCCGCAAGCTAAGCCAGAAGCAGCAGCAGAAGCAGTCTGCTCCGCAGCCTACGGGCGAAGACTGCCCGGCGTGCGGCAAGCCGCTTGTGCTGCGGCAGGGAGCTTATGGCGAATTCGTCTCCTGCTCCGGTTATCCGAAGTGCAAGTATGTGAAGCAGAACCTTATCGAAGGGCTGAAGTGCCCGAAGTGTGGCACAGGCGACATTGCCGAACGCAAGGCTCGCAGAGGCAATCTCTTCTGGGGCTGCACGAACTATCCCAAGTGCGATTTCACTTCGAACTACAAGCCTGTGGCGGAGAAATGTCCCGACTGCGGCAACTCGTATCTTGTGGAGCGAACGTTCAAGGATGGCGTTTACCTTGTCTGCCCGAATCGTGGCGACAAGACTGAGGAAAAGGAAGCTCCAGCGGCCAAAGCCACTGCCACAAAGAAGCGCGGCAAGAAGGCTTCTGAGCCGGAGCCAACCGGCGTAGCTGGCTATCACTATGCCAAGCGCATCGGCGATGCGCCGCCTCCGCCGACGGCGAAGACGCATGGGCCGGTGACGGAGAAGGAAGAGTTGCAGCCCGCATAATCCGTCGATAAGACAATCATGGGCGCGAAAGAGATCATCATCATCGGCGGACCGAACGGGGCAGGGAAGACTACTGCGGCAAAGCGGTTTCTGCCTCATGTCATTCGCATGCGCGCATTTCTGAATGCCGATGAGATTGCACGGCAAATCGCTCCGGAGGATCCCGAATAGGCGGCTTTCGCCGCTGGAAGGCAACTTCTTCGTCAACTCAATGAATTCGTTCAGAGCGAAACAAGCTTTGCTCTTGAAACAACGTGTTCAGGCAAGTCATACGTTCCGGTTCTCAAGCAATGCCTGAAGAATGGATGGAGAATAATCTTCTATTACCTCTGGCTTCCATCGCCAGAGAACTCAGTAGCTCGTGTTGCAAATCGTGTGCGCGAAGGCGGGCATTTCATTCCGAGGGAAGACATTCAACGCAGGTTTATTCCTGGGCTCTGGAATATGCGTCATTTGTATTTGCCTCTGGCAGATACAGCGGCAATCTACGATAATAGCGGCAGGGAGCAGATTTTAATCACCGAAAAGGAATCCGGCAAGCCGCTCAGGATCGTGGATTCCGAGCGTTGGCGCAGAATTGAGGAACTTACATCATGAACCAGACATCCCGCCAACTTCTGAGCTTGTTCGATGAATCGCTCTCGGAGGTTCGCCGTGATTTTGCTGACGGCACTCTCGACCAGTCTGGACGCTTCTACAGTGATGAGGAACTCGAAGCGCAGCGCGCAGCCCTTGCTGCTGACAAAACCGCCCAGAAATCCAAAGCTTCGGCCGCATAAAATTCCTACTTTTGCCGGTCCAGCGTCTAGGATGGCATAACGGACAATGACCACCTCTTACGACGCAGTCGCTTATCCCGGCTTTGCATTTCCTCGCACGCACCCCGGCAACCTGGCCGCGATGGCTATTCTCCACGGCCATAATCCTGAACCGGTCGAGAACTGCCGGGTGCTCGAAATTGGCTGCGGCGAGGGCGCTAACCTCATTCCCATGGCATACGCCATTCCCGGAGGCCGATTCACGGGATTCGATCTTGCGCGCCTGCCGATTGAGCGCGGACAGCAGCGCATTGATGAGCTGGGCCTCACGAACCTTCGCCTTTTTGAGGCTGACATTCTCAATGTGGGGCTCAACGTCGGGCCTGAACTTGGGCAGTTCGATTACATCATTGCCCATGGCATTTATGCCTGGGTTCCGGAACCAGTCCGCAACCGCCTGATGGCGCTCTGCGCAGAACTGCTGGCTCCCAATGGCGTTGCGTTTTTCAGTTACAACGCACTGCCCGGCTGTCATATGCGCCGTATTGCTCGCGATGCCATGTTGTTTCGTACGGAAGGCATTGCCGATGCGGAGGAGCGCGTTGCTATCGGCGTCGAATTTCTACAGTTCCTTCATAAGGCTCGGGGCGTTGACGACGCCTATTCCAAACTTTTGCTTGGCCAGTACGATTACCTAAGCGAGCGCGAGCCGCACGCCACCATCCATGATGAGCTTGGTGAGTTTTACCATCCTGTTACTTTTCTCGAATTTGTCGGCCACGCCCGCTCCCAGGGACTCGATTACCTCTGCGAGGCGGCCCTGCCGCCGCCTGACGATCCGGGATACCGTTCCGAAGTCCAGGCTGCTCTTGAAGAGACCGCAGGCCCTGATCCTCTGCGCCAGGAGCAGGCGCTCGACTACGTCCGCGCTCGCATCTTTCGTGAAACCCTTCTCACGCATGCCGTGACTGATTCCGGTTCCGAACGGATCCTCGATCCCAATCCGGCGTATCTGCCTCATTTGCTTTTTGCTTCAGTCGCCACTTCGTCGCCCGGCGCGGCCCCCCATTCCACCCGCTTCACGCTTTCTACTGGCGCACATACAGACATCAACCATCCTGCCGCTGTTGCTGTCCTCCGCGCTCTGGAGGCGGCATGGCCGCTCGCACTGAGCCTCGACGAACTCTGCCAGCAAACCGCAGGTTCTGGCTTCGCCTCGGACGAGACTGGACTTCGCCTCATCCTGCGGCTCGTTATTTCACAACTTGTCGAACTCCGCGCCTGGAATGCGCCCGCGGTTCGTGTGATCTCCACCCAGCCGCGGGCTTCCGCCTCTGCACGGCAGGAAGCCCGCAGGCGCGCTCGGACATCGAGTCTCCTCCACACGACAGTCATGCTGGATAAGCCGCGCCTCCGCCCGCTGCTGGACCTGCTGGACGGCACGCGGGACCGCAACGCCCTGGCTGACGCTCTCCAAGCTGTCTTTCCGGATGAGCCGCGCCATGAGCTTGTAGAGGAAATTGAATCCGACCTCCAGTTTCTTGCTCGTACCGGTCTGCTCGAAGCGTGATTTTCACCACTCGCCGTCTCATCCGTTACCATCATCCGCGGAGGGTTCTCATGGAAAGTGTTCTTGCCAGCCCGGCTGATGCCGAGATTATTCTCAAGCTCTATGATCTGCGCCGCGAAGCCGTCTTACGCGAGGCCCGCAAATGGGTTTTGGGAGAGTTCTGGCCCACCACCGTCGAAGAGTATTTAGCTGTCGCGTCCAACTCCGCTCACCCGCAGAACCCATACGTGCGGCAGGTCAACACTTACTGGGAGATGGCGGCAGCCTTTGTACTGCACGGGGCTGTCTCGGCCGATCTCTTTGTGGATTGCAACCAGGAGGGCTTTTTTCTGCTGGCCAAATATTCGTCGTTCCTTGAGGATATGCACAAGCGCAACCCTCACTTCATGTCCAAAACCTGTGAGTTGGTGAAGCAGTATCCAGCCGCCGCCGCCCGCTACGAGGTCGCCCGCAAGAACGTAGGGAATATGGTGGCCGCCCGCCAGCAGGCTGCGTCCACCGCATCTCCGCAGTATGCCTATCCGGCTACAAAATCGTAGAATTTACGATTCCGTGACAAGGTCTACTTGCCCAAACCAGTCCGCCGGGCGCATCATGATATTCGAACTTCAAAGTAAGCATTTTCCGGAGGCTACAAAGTGAAACGCACATTCGCCCTTGCCGCTGCTGTTCTGTCCCTTGCTTCTGTCTCTGCTTTTGCGGCTGACGGCAAGCTCACCGGCTACATTTCGGATTCCATGTGCGCTGCCAAGCACATGGGCACCGGTGCTGCCTGCGTCAAAAAGTGCATGGACGGCGGCGACTCACCCGTCTTTGTCGATTCCGCCAGCAAGACCGTCTACAAGATTGACAATCCGGATGCCGTGAAGGCCTTCTGGGGCGCCAAGGTAGACGTTTCTGCCTCGACGAGCGACGACAAGAAGTCCGTCCACATCAGCTCGATAGAAGAAGCAAAGTAGGTTCTCTTCCGGGATTGGCACTCGACCCATCGGGCTACTTCTGCTAATGTCGTATGGACTCTGCCGGTGACCGCACCTGCGGTCACCGGCAAATAGTTCCTTGATATTGGATAAACTGATGGCAAAAGCAATCTGGAATGGAAAGGTCATTGCCGAGAGCGATGGCACCGAAACTGTTGAAGGGAATGTCTATTTCCCGGAATCCAGCATCAATCGCGAGTACTTCCGCGCCTCCAGCAGTACTTCTACGTGCCCGTGGAAGGGGCAGGCTCGTTATATGAGCCTCGTGGTGGATGGCCAGGAGAATCCTGACGCTGCATGGTACTACCCTGACCCTAAACCTGCTGCCCGTAAAATCAAAGGATTCATAGCTTTCTGGCGCGGAGTTGAGGTAGAGCAGTAGGTTTTTTGACCATGCGCACAGTCCCACCTTTCGCAGCCCTTTGCCTGACAATTCTGCTTGCCGGCTGCTCGGGCCATAAGCCTGCAGCATCTGCTCCCGCAGCGGCTCCTACCCTTGCGGGAGACCCTGCGCACCCGGGCGTGACCCAGGGTTGGGTGGATACAAAGCTTTACTTTGGTCTTGGTCTGGCAGACCACCCCGAGCAGGGCATCAGCGAAGCGCGCTGGCGGGAGTTCCTCGATCGCGAGGTAACACCCCGGTTCCCGGACGGCCTGAGTGTCCTCGACATCTATGGACAGTGGCAGGGCAAAACCCAGAGCTCGCCCGAGCGTCTCCACACCAAGTGCCTTGTGATCGACTACCCGGACACCCAGCCCAACCGCGACAAGATCGAGGCTATCCGCGCTGCGTGGAAGAAGATCACCGGCGACCAGTCTGTCATGCGCGTCACCGTGCCCGCCGACGTTTCTTTCTAAACGCCTACTTTTCCAGCGGCTTTCCAATTTCCCAGTGGTGCCCAAAGGGATCCACTACGCGGCCCACGCGCCAGCCGTAGCTCTGGTCCGCAACGGGCCAGACAGATTGTGCCCCGGCAGCCAGCGCCTGCGCAAACACGGCGTCTGGTTCGTCCACTATCAGCACCATCCGAAATGTGCTGGCGCCCAGAGTTTCCGGGCTGCTATTGCCGTGTACGGGTGACTCATCCGCTACCCAGAAGTTCGAAGTTCCCACCTGCAACTGCGCCACAATCTCGCCGTCAGGGCTGTCGGTCTGGAAAATCACTTTCGCGCCGAAGACCGTCTTATAGAACTCGATGGCTGCTTTACCCCGCCGAACATTCAGGAGCGGCGCTACCGATGTCTCCACTGTCTCGCTCATTTGCTCCTCCAGTGTTTCGCACACTATCCCTGCGTCCTTGCAGCTTTTCTGGCGCAACGACGGAATGACAAGAATGGTTCGCGTTATCACCAATTGCGCCGCAGGCGCAGTTGCCCGGACGGCTAATCCCCTAGTACGCCTGGAACTGATCCACCGGCAGCCTTACTTTGAAGGAAGTATCGCCCGGCTCGGATTTCACAGCCAACATTCCGCGATGCATATGAATGATCCGCATCGCAGTATCCAGTCCCAGCCCAAGGCCCTTGCCAGGTGGCTTGGTGGTAAAGAACGGCTCAAAGATGCGGTCCTTCAAGTCCGATGGAATTCCGCGCCCATTGTCATGCATCTCTACCAGCAGCAGATCGCCCTCCATGCGGCAAATCAGCCTTAGCTTGCCCGGCTCTGTGGCTCCATCCATTGCCTCCAGCGCATTTTCAATCAGCGCCATCCAGACCAGGTTCAATTCGCCGCTGTACGCGCTGATGCACGGCAAATTAGGCTCATACTCGCGCACGACTGTGACTCCCTCCAGCCGGCTATGGAGCATTTGTATCGTTGCATCCAGCCCCGCGGACACATCCACTTCCTGCAGCGCCGCGCGGTCCATGTTGGAGTAGTCCTTGATCGCGCTGATCAGGTCAAAGATTCGCGCCGTAGCGTTTACCAGCGTATCCACGCTGAGGCGCGCCCGCAGATATCGCACAAAATACTGCAGAGTCACGCAAGTTGCTTCCGCACTCAGGTCCTTGTTCAGATCCTGGAGATCCTTTACCGTCACGCCATGGTCGGCGAGTGGAGGAGCTACCTCCCACGCGGTATCGCAGGGCAGTGCGATCAGCCATTCGCGCAGATCCTCTTCATGTGCAAGCGCTTCCGTCGCAGTTTCGCCGTGGACGGGCTGGCGCGTCATCATGCGCGCTTCCCACTCCTCCAACAACTGCACCTGCTCCTGGGTCAGGCACAGGTTCACCATCCGGTGCCTGTTCGCGCGATTGGCCTGCAACTCGCCCATCAGGCCTGAGGCCGCCCGCTGTGCCGCCGAGGCCGGATTGTTCAGCTCGTGCGCCAGATTTCCCGCGAGCTTGCCAAGCGCTGACAGCTTCTCCGTCTGCTGCTCAATGCGCGTCACCTCGCGTACGCGATCCATCATCACAGAGACAGTTCTTTGCCCCATGGACGGAATCGCTTCCAGCATGGCCGGAAACAACTGTTTGTCAATCAGCAGCGCCCACATGCGAGTGACCGCGACGCCCTGACCGCCGTACGTCTTCATCCTTGAGAAGGGGAGCAGCCCCGTAAGCGGCTGCGTGCGGCCAATAAACAGTCCCATCGGGCCGCCCCGTTGCCGGTACACGTGGATGTCGCCTTTCAGCATGAACACCATGCGATCGGCCGGCGAGCCTTCTTCAAACAGCACTTCGCCCGGCTCCGCGACCAGTTCTTCGCCGTGCTCTGCCAGCCACAGCCGTTCTTCCAGCGTGAGTCCCTGCAGAGGCGCAAGCTTCCCCAGCGCCGCGGCGATATCTTCGACAGGCGTGGGACAGGCAGGCGGGTTTGCTGTGAGCGATAGCATCTTAAATCACTCCGATCCCGGAGACAGAATCATAGCGTAATTCGCGCCGTTCCGGGTTAAATACGTGAGACGCCTGGGAAAGCAATTCTATAAAGACCGCAGCGAGATTTCTGGAATGAAGCCGTCTTTTACTGGACGTGCAGGCCCTTATTTTCGGTCGTGGAATGGGCTGAGATATAAATACGTTGGGCCGAAGAACTTCGTTCCCCGGCCCGGTTGACTCCATCCGAAGCCGCTTATCGCGTCTTTGAAACTTCCTCCACTGTTACCGGATCGAGGAACGGCATGGAAGCACGCAGCTTCTTACCGACAATCTCGACCGGATGCTTCGCTTCGGCCTCGCGGAAGGCAGTAAACTCCTTGCGGCCCGAGTTTTGATCGGCAAGAAAGCGCTTGGCAAATTCGCCGTTCTGAATCTCGGTCAGAATCGCCTTCATCGCTTTCTTGCTCTCGTCGTTAATGACGCGGGGGCCGCTTACGTAGTCGCCCCACTCCGCCGTATCGCTGATGGAGTAGCGCATGTATTCGAGGCCGCCGCGATAGATCAGGTCCACAATCAACTTCAGCTCATGCAGAACCTCAAAGTACGCGCTTTCGGGCTGGTAGCCTGCTTCGGTCAGCGTCTCATAGCCCGCCTTGATGAGCGCGCTCACGCCGCCGCACAGTACCGCCTGCTCGCCGAAGAGATCTGTCTCGGTCTCTTCCTTGAAGGTGGTTTCGAGAACTCCGGCGCGCGTGCAGCCAATGCCTTTGAGATAGCTGAGCGTGAGCGCATGCGCAGTTCCCGTCGGGTCCTGGTGCACCGCGATGAGTCCAGGTACGCCGCCGCCTTCGGTGAATACTTCGCGCACGCGGTGTCCCGGAGCCTTTGGAGCAGCAAGCGCCACATCAATATCCGCTGCGGGAGAAATCGTCTTGAAGTGGATGTTGAAGCCATGTGCAAAGAGCAGCAGCTTGCCCGCTGTCAGGTTCGGCGCGATCTCATCCGTGTACAGCTTGGCCTGCGACTGGTCGGGCGTGAGAATCATGACAACATCGGCCCACTTTGTGGCTTCTGCCACGGTGGCCACTTCGAGGCCAGCCTTCTGCGCCTTCGAAATCGACTTTGAGTTAGCCGCCAGGCCAACCTTCACCTGAACGCCCGAGTCCTTCAGGTTCAGCGCGTGCGCATGGCCCTGTGAGCCGTAGCCGATGATGGCCACCTTTTTGGCCTGAATAAGGGTAAGGTCTGCATCGTGATCGTAATAGGTCTTTGCCATGATATCTCTCTCGTTTTCCTTTGCAATTACAGATTAAAGTCTTTGTCTCGGCCAGATTGTGGATTACTCACTGTCCGCTGTTAGTTGTTCACTATCCTGCTCGGTATCATCCGACCCAAGCGCCTTGAGTACGCGACTGGTGTGGTGTCCGCGGCGCATGGTCATCTTGCCGCTGCGGCATATCTCCAGAATGTCGTGCTCGCTCTCAATCAGCACCTGGATCAGGCCCTCGATCTTGCTCTCGACGCCCGTCATCTCAATCATCAACGACTCCGCCGTGAGATCGACGATCCGCGCTCGAAAAACTTCCGCCAACTCAAATATTGCTGAACGCGTGTGTCGCGTAGCCGACACCTTGATGAGCGCCAGCTCTCGCGTTACAGAGGGAGCGCCTGCAATGTCATCCACATCCAGGACGTTGTCGAGCTTGTAGAGGCTTGCGCGAATTCTGTTGCCGGCCTCTGCCGAAGCCTCACACACAAGCGTCAACCGCGAGAGGCCTGAGCGCTCACTGCGGCCTACCGTGAGCGAGATGATATTGATGTTTAACCGCCGGAATAGCGACGCGACTCGCGTCAATACACCAGGTTTGTCTTCCACGTATGACACAAATGTGTGCAGCATCACGTTCCTTCAAGAGATCAGAGATCAGAGATCAGAGATCAGGGGTCAGAGATCAGTTCTCGTGAGCCTGAGTCCTGATCGATTCCAGTATTGCGTACAGCATTTTCCCAATTTCGTGAGACAGGCCGTCGGCTTCGTCAATCAGCTTAGGGTTCCCAATCTCAAGTAGTCGTGCAAGTTCAAGTTGCGTTTGCAGTTCAAAATTTGAAGCCCGGGCGACGCCGAGAAATTGTCGAAATTCGCCAGTGTTTAATCTTCCGTGACCTTCAGCAATGTTGCTTGGCAACGAAACAGCTGCACGCCTGATTTGAGATGTAAGGCCATATAGTTCTTCTCGTGGAAAATCTCGTGTTAGGCGATAGACAGTTACAGTCAGCCGCATTGATTTCTGCCATACAACCAAATCACGAAACGAATTTGCCAAGAATATCTATCCTCACAGGTCTTTCTGATCTCTGATCTCTGACTGCTGATCTCTTTTCATAGGTCTTCAGGCGTTTCAACCAACGGATTGTGTCCCGGCCTGCGAATCATCTCATGCAGTGCTTTGCCGGCAGGAATCATCGGGTAGACGGAGTCTTCCTGCTCGACGAAAAAGTTCAGCAGGAAAGGGCCATCGTGCTTGCGTGCTTGGTTTACGGCGGCTTCCACTTCGCCGCGAGTCGTCACTGCGAGCCCTGCAATCCCATGCGCGTCGGCAAGCTTCACGAAATCCGGGCTCACCAGTGGTGTGGACTCGTAGTTGCGATCGTAGAAAAACTCCTGCCACTGCCGGACCATGCCCAGGTAGCCGTTGTTGATAATCGCAATGTTGATTTTCAGGTTCTCCTGCTTGATGGTTGCCAGCTCCGCAGCCGTCATCTGGAAACCACCATCGCCGGCGATGACCCAGACTTCCTTATCGGGGCAGGCCACCTTTGCGCCAATCGCAGCGGGCAGCGCGAAGCCCATTGTACCGAGACCGCCGGAGGTGACAAGCGACCGCGGATGCTCATGATGGAAGTATTGCGCCTCCCACATCTGATGCTGGCCGACATCTGTTGCCACAATTGCGTTGCCGCCCGTCATGCGCCAGAGATCATGCATGACATGCGCAGCGTAGAGATGCCCCGAATCGGGGATGTTCTTGATGTCGCGCACGGAGACCGCGCCCTTGCTTGCTTCTATCGCTTTAATCCATGACGACCCGTTGTGTTGTCCCGCTTTTCCGGAACTGATGCGGGGCAAAAGCTGCTCCAGCACATCCTTCAGATCACCGAGCAGTGCAATATCGACCTTAATGTTCTTATTGATCTCCGCCGGGTCGATATCGATGTGGATCTTTTTCGCTTTCACGGCGTATGTGCCAGGCGTGCCGATGACGCGATCGTCAAAGCGCATGCCGCAAGCAATCAGCAGGTCGGCATTTTGAATCGCGTCATTCACCCACGATTCGCCGTGCATGCCCATCATGCCCATGTTCAGCGGATGCGAGGCAGGGAAGCCGCCGATGCCGAGCAGCGTCATGGCCACAGGAATCTGCGCCCGTTCTGACAGTGCGCGCACCTGCTCCATAGCTCCGGACTGCTGAATGCCGTGGCCCGCGAGAATCACCGGCTTCTTTGCATTGCGAATCAATTCTGCGGCCTTCGCAAGCTCATTCGTTTCAACTTTCAGCATTGGGTGCGGACGGTATGGCTTTGGCTTTGCCGCTTCAAAATCAAATAACGCCGTTGCCTGCTGCGCATCCTTTGTAATGTCCACCAGCACGGGACCTGGACGGCCAGACTGCGCAATCTGGAAGGCATGCCGCAACGCTGGAGCAATCTCTTCCGGACGCGTGACAAGGAAGCTGTGCTTGGTGATGGGCAGTGTGACGCCTGTGATGTCGACTTCCTGAAAAGCATCAGTGCCCAGCACCTTGCTTGAAACGTTGCCCGTGATGCACACCATCGGAATCGAATCGAGCATCGCTGTGGCAATGCCGGTTACGAGATTCGTTGCGCCGGGGCCGCTCGTCGCAATGGCCACACCCACCTTGCCGGAAGCGCGTGCGTAGCCATCGGCCATGTGCGCCGCGCCCTGCTCATGCCGCACCAGGATGTGCCGGATGGGAAACTTGCGCAGCGCGTCATAGGCAGGCAGAATTGCTCCGCCGGGATAGCCAAAGACTTCTACGACACCTTCGCCTACAAGCGTGGCCCAGATAATTTCAGATCCGGTCAACATGGTTGGCGTTGTTGCAGAAGACGAATTGGTATGCGTGTCCATTGGCTCTCCTTTGCAAGATTGAAACTGGTACTACGAATCTGGTACTAAGTTGTTGCTCCCACCGATGCCGAGGTGACGCGATCCACATATTTGCGAAACACGCCCTTGGGCCAGCGCAGCGCCGGAGGCGTAAAGCCCTTCAACCGCGCTGCAATCTCTTCATCGCTAACTTCGAGTGTCAGCTTGCGGTTCGCAATGTCGAAGTAAATTGTGTCGCCCTCGCGAACTGCGGCAATTGGGCCGCCGACAAATGCCTCCGGTGCAACGTGCCCTGCTGTAAAGCCGCGTGTTGCTCCGCTGAAGCGTCCATCGGTGAGCAGCGCAACCGTCGAGCTGAGTTCAGGAATGCCGCTGATGGCAGCAGTCACTTGCAGCATCTCGCGCATGCCGGGCCCGCCCTTGGGGCCTTCATAGCGAATGACGAGAACATCATTTGGCTTGATCTTGCCCGACTGCACCGCTGCAAAGCAATCGTCCTCGCAATCGAAGACCCGCGCAGGTCCGCGGTGCTCCACGCGGTTTGCCGCTGCGATCTTCATGACAGAGCCCTCAGGCGCGAGATTGCCCTTGAGAATCACAAGGCCGCCTGTTGGCTTGATCGGCTCGTCGAAGGTGTGAATGACAACTTGCCCTGGGGTCTCGACAGCCTGCGCCGCTTCTTCCGCCAGCGTCTTGCCGCTGATGGTCAGCGTTGATCCATCGGCATGGCCTGCCTCAATGAGGCGCTTCGCCAGCAGACGTGATCCGCCCGCAGCCTGGTAATCCTTCGCAACGTATTTGCCCGCTGGCGTGAGATCGCAAATGAATGGCGTGCGCTTGCTGATGGCATCGAAATCATCGATAGATAACTCGATGTCCATCTCCTTGGCAATCGCCAGCAGATGCAGCACAGCATTTGTCGAGCCGCCGCTCGCTGCCACGCTGGCAATCGTATTTTCAAGCGACTTGCGCGTGATGATCTGCGAGGGCTTGAGGTTCGAGCGCACAGCATCCATCAGGATGCGACCGGCCTCGCGCGTCGCAGAATACTTGTCGCTGTCCGTCGCCGGTACACCGGAGAGCTGAATTGGCGAGATGCCGAGAATTTCGCCGGACATAGCCATCGTGTTCGCGGTGAACTGTCCGCCACACGCGCCTGCGCCGGGGCAGGCACTGGCTTCTAGCGCCTCAAGGGCTGCATCGTCGATGCGTCCCGCGGCGTGTGAGCCGATACCTTCAAAGACATTTTGAATTGTGATGTCGATACCGTTCAGCTTGCCCGGCATGATGGAGCCGCCGTAGAGCATCATGCCCGGGATGTCGAGCCGACACAGAGCCATGATGATGCCCGGCATATTCTTATCGCAGCCGCCGATGCCGACGAGGCCGTCAAACAAATTCCCGCGTGCAACAAGCTCGATGGAGTCCGCGATGACCTCGCGCGAAACCAGCGAGGCCTTCATCCCCTGTGTGCCCATCGTAATGCCATCGGAGATGGTGATGGTGTTGAACTCCATTGGCGTGCCGCCCGCTTCGCGAATGCCTTCCTTCAGTGCTTCGGCCACCTCGCGCAGATGCACATTGCAGGTGCCAATCTCCGTCCATGTATTCGCAATGCCGATGATCGGCTTATGCAGATCGTCCTTCTTGAATCCCGCGCCGCGCAGATAGGACCGCGCTGCTGCTCGGCTTGGCCCTTCAGTTAACGGAATGCTCTGGCGCTTACCTTCGATGGTCATCTGTTCAATCCTTTTGATTTCGAGCCGTCTGTAACGGGCAGGCTTTCGATGATCTCTGTCATTGCAATGTGAAAGCGAATGGAGTTTCCAAATGCTGGATGCGGTACGCAAAACGGTTCATACATTACGCTAGCGATGCGCATGGCATCTCGAACTACGGACTGGATTCCCCGCATGACAATCACGATTGCTGTCGGCCTGTAATCAATCAACCGTTTTGCGAACTGCGGAATAGCTTCTTTCCGTAACCTGGAACGCTCGCTATTCTGCAGCTTGTTGACCGGCGTCAGCACCAAGTCATCGAGATAGAAACCCCTGTGTTGAAAATCCTGAAGAAAGCTCTCATGGTTGCCAAAAGCTTTCTTCATTGCGCGGAAGAGGCTGCTATCGCCGCTATAGAAGAACCTGCCACTATTCGGCGCCGACTCACCCACGAACAGAGTCGTGATGCGTTCGGGACGAAAGCTTTGGCGCAGTTCTTCCAATTTATTCATGTTGTTCAAGCAGCCTCAGTCCTTCTACTTTGCTTTCAGCCACACAGCTTCATCGTGCTGCGCTTCATACGTATCAAGCTCTGTCGCGTGACGCAGTGTGAGCCCAATGTCGTCGAGTCCTTCCAGTAGGCAAAACTTGCGGAAAGGATCCACTTCAAACTTCGCCGAGAATCCCTGTCCGTCGGTCAGCGTCTGGTCTTCAAGAGAAACCGTGAGCTTGTATCCGGGAATTGTCTGTGCGTTGCTCAACAGAATCCCCACTTCTTCTTCGCCCAGCTTCACCAGCAGGATTCCGTTCTTGCCCGCATTCGAGAAGAAGATGTCCGCAAAAGTTGGCGCAATCACGCAGCGGAAGCCGAAATCGCTGAGCGCCCACGCGGCGTGCTCACGGCTCGATCCGCAACCGAAGTTTTTGCCGGCGATGAGGATGTGTGCGCCTGCATAACGCGGGTCATTGAGAACGAAATCCGCGACAGGCTTGCCATCGGGCGTTTGCCGCCAGTCAAAGAAGAGAAAATCTCCGTAGCCGGTGCGCTCAATGCGCTTCAAAAACTGCTTGGGAATAATCTGATCCGTATCGACGTTGGTGCGGTCGAGCGGAGCTGCAAGTGAGGTGAGTGTCTTGAAAGGTTGCATACTAGGCGGTTACCTCCTCGTTCACTTCCCAGGTACGAATGTCGACAAAGTGCCCGGCAATTGCGGCTGCCGCGGCCATCTCCGGCGAAACCAGGTGTGTGCGTCCGCCGCGTCCCTGACGTCCTTCAAAGTTGCGGTTGCTGGTGGAAGCGCAGCGCTCGCCCGGCGAAAGAATGTCCGGGTTCATGCCCAGGCACATCGAGCAACCAGGCTCGCGCCAGTCAAAGCCCGCATCCTTGAAGATGGTGTCGAGGCCTTCCTGCTCGGCCTGTTCTTTTACAAGTTGCGAGCCTGGCACCACCATTGCACTCACATGCGATGAGACCTTGTGCCCTGCGACAATCTTTGCAGCGGCGCGCAGATCTTCAATGCGCCCGTTGGTGCAGGAGCCAATAAAGACGCGGTCAATTGCAATCTCGGTCAGCGGCGTGCCTGCATGAATGTCCATGTACTCAAGCGCGCGCTCAAGAGATTTGCGATCAAGCTCATTGTCTGTTTTTGCGGGGTCGGGAATGGTTGCTGTCACCGGCGCGACCATACCTGGGTTGGTTCCCCAGCTCACGTACGGAACCAACTGTGCCGCATCAATGACCATTTCGCGGTCGAACTTAGCGCCTTCATCCGTAGGCAGCTTGTTCCACTCTTCAACAGCTTTGTCCCAGGCTGCGCCCTGCGGAGCAAAGCGTCTGCCTTTGAGATACGCAAAGGTCTTCTCATCGGGAGCGATCATGCCTGCGCGCGCGCCTGCCTCAATGCTCATGTTGCAGACCGTCATGCGGCCTTCGATCGAGAGCGAGCGAATGGCAGAGCCTGCGTATTCGATCACGTAGCCCGTTGCGCCGTCAGTACCGATCTTGCCGATGATGGCGAGAATAATGTCCTTCGCCGTTACGCCTAACGGCAGCTCGCCTTCGACAGCGATGCGGAAGGTCTTCGGCTTCGACTGCGGCAGCGTCTGCGTGGCCATCACATGCTCCACCTCACTGGTGCCGATGCCGAACGCCAGCGCGCCAAATGCGCCGTGTGTCGAGGTATGCGAGTCGCCGCAGACAATCGTCATGCCCGGCTTGGTAATGCCCAGCTCCGGTCCAATGACGTGCACAATGCCCTGGTTGGGCGAGTCCACGTCGTACAGCTCCACGCCGAAGTCCGCGCAGTTCTGGCGTAGCGTGGCAATCTGCTTCGCGGCAATCTGATCCAAGATGTGCAGTCGGCCTTCAATCGTGGTCGGCACATTGTGGTCTATCGTGGCAATCGTGCGGTCCGGGCGGCGAACCGGACGGCCCGCGAGCCGCAGCCCTTCAAATGCCTGCGGCGAAGTGACTTCATGCACAAGCTGTAGGTCGATGTAGAGAATCGTTGGCTCGCCCTTCGGCTCGACAACGACGTGCTGCTCCCATACCTTCTCAAACAATGTTTTTGGCGTGTTGCTCATAGTGTTCCTTCTTATGCAGCTTTGTTTGCCGCAACAATGGTTGTTGGAAACGTAATGATGTACTTGCCATCTTTCAGTTGCGCGCCAAGGCCGGTACTGTCGTTGCTCAGGTCATCGCGCAGCAACTGCCAGATTGTCGGCACATCTTGCGGGTTCGGAAACGATCCGGACATCAGATCTTCGAAGTCCATCTCCAGTCCGTAGTGAGCCGTCTGGATGCCGTGCAGCTTTGCCGATGTAAACAGACCCTTCAAGCCATCCGGTGAGAGTGCATGCGCGTGCGATGGGTCACGCAGTGTTTCAAAGTGGTCGTATGCAATGAGTTGTTCCACTGCGGGCGTAACATCAGCCACCACGATGCGGCCTCCGGGGCGGCATACGCGAACCATTTCAGCGAGCACAGCGGCAGGCGAAAGAAAATGGTGAAACGTGTAGCGGGTCACCACCATGGAGAAACTGTTGTCTGCAAATGGGAGCGCGGAAACATCGCCGCAGAGCCATGTCATATTTGCAAGGGAAAGCTCCACTTGCCGAGTCTTGGCTTTTTCCAGCATTGCCGGAGCAAGATCGAAACCAGTCACGTGTGCCGCTTTAGCAGCAAAAGCGCATGCCACAATTCCGGGACCGCAACCAAGATCGAGCACGGTGTCACTTGCCGTCACGCCTGCTGTCCGCAGCAACAGATCAAGCGGATCGGTGTGCGCATGGCGCTCTGCAAAGGTCGCGGCCTGACGGTTGAATTGATCCAGAATCAACTCATTGTGCGCCGCTGAATTCATAGTCGTGGCTAAGTTCGTATGCAACACGTGTCAAACCCCGTCTTCCGGATCTCCGGAGATGCAATAAAAAGTTTGCAGCCTTCTCGTGCCTAGCTAACCGTGGAAAATTGCTTTGCAAGCGTTTCGCGTACCTTGGCGCCCATCTCTGTTGTGGAGAGCACCGTAAAGCCTTGAGAGTTCGCGCGCACCAAATCCGGCGTGCGGAAGCCTTGCTCCAACACCTTGCGAACTGTGGACTCAATCGTGGCAGCCTCTGCTTCCAGGCCAGCCGAGTAGCGCAGAATCAGTGCGCCGGTCAGAATTGCGCCCAGAGGATTCGCGAGCCCCTTGCCGGCAATGTCCGGGGCGGAGCCGTGGACCGGCTCGTACAGGTTGACCTTGCCGCCAATGGTGGCCGAAGGCAACATGCCGAGCGATCCAGTGATGACTGCGGATTAATTGCGCGGCTGGTTCATCAGGTGCATCGCCATTGAATCGACAAGTTGATGTTCGAGTTCGACGTCGGGAAACTCTTCTGCAATCTCCGTCACAGTCGCGCGCCACAGTTGCGAAACTTCCAGCACATTCGCCTTGTCCACGCTGGTCAGTTTCTTGCGGCGGCCCTGCGCCAGCTTGAAAGCTACGCGGGCAACGCGCGCCACTTCATCGTACGAATAGCGCATCGTGTTCCAGCTCTCGCGGGTCATGCGGTTCCACTCGCGTGGTGTGCCGAAGTAGAGGCCTCCGAGCAGTTCGCGGACAAAGAGAATGTCGGCTCCATCGACAATTTCCGGCCGCAGTGGACTGTTCTCCGCCAGCTCTTTGAACGCGAAAGCGGGCCGCAGATTCGCAAAGCCACCCAGCTCTGTGCGGATCTTCAAGAGACCTACTTCCGGCCGCTTTTCCGGAGGCAGGGAATTGAATTTGTTTGCTCCAACTGCGCCAAGCAGCACGGCATCGCTGGCAAGCGCGGCATTGAGTGTTTCCTCGGGCAGCGGAGTGCCGTCCTGCTCAATGGCTACGCCGCCGATGCGCTTTTCATCGAAGGAAAAATCATGTCCACCAGCCGCGGCCACGTCTTTCAGCACTGCAACTGCTTCCTTTGTAACCTCCGGGCCAATACCGTCGCCCGCCGTAACTAGAATCTTCAGCTTCATGTGTTTTCTTTTCTCTTGATGTAGGTACTTTTGTTGGCGGATATGCCACTTTTTTGCCAATTTGCCAATGAGAAGCCGATCGAGCTATACCACCGGCTCTCCGCGTCGTTCGCGAATTGCATCCGGCAGAATCTTGATCAGATCCTGGTCGTAGATGTTCTTCTTGCGGTCGGCCAGGGCTACGAAGCGGTAGTAAGTCTGCTGCAGCTCATCGCGGTCGAGTGTAAAGCCGAGCTTTTCGAGGCGATCGCGAAGAGCCGCGCGGCCTGAGTGCTTGCCTAGCACGAGATTCGTCTTCGCTACACCGACTGAGGCAGGCGTCATGATCTCGTAGCAGAGCGGGTTTGCCAGCATTCCATGCTGGTGAATTCCTGACTCGTGTGCGAAGGCATTCGTACCGACGATTGCCTTGTTTGGGGAGGGCTTAAAGGTGATGATCTGGCCCAGCACTTCGCTGGTTGGGTAGAGCTTTTCGAGCTTGATGCTCGTATCCACGCCGTAATAATCCTTGCGAACGTAGAGGGCAGCGGCAAGCTCTTCAAGAGCCGCATTGCCCGCTCGCTCGCCGATGCCGTTGATGGCGCACTCTACCTGTCGCGCGCCTGCCTGAATAGCCGCAAGGGAGTTGGCGACAGCAAGGCCCAGGTCGTCATGGCAGTGGGCGGAGAGAATGATGTTCTCGGCGTCGACGGCGGGAATCCGCTCGCGTACTTCGCGGAACATTCTGGCGTATTCGTCGGGCGTGGTGTAGCCCACGGTGTCCGGCATGTTAATTGTGGTTGCGCCAGCTTCGATTGCCACGCGCACCATCTCCACAAGAAAATTGCGATCCGAGCGCGTGGCATCTTCCGGCGAGAACTCCACATCCTCCACAAATGAGCGTGCCAAGCGGATGGACTCCGCAGTGCGATCCAGCGCCTCCTGCCGGCTGATCTTCAGCTTGTATTCGAGGTGCAGATCGCTTGAGGCGAGGAAGACGTGAATGCGCGGCCTGTCGGCATGTTCCACCGAACGCCCTGCCAGCTCAATGTCTTCCTGCTTGGCGCGGGCAAGGGAAGCGATCTTCGGCTTGCGAATGGCCTGGGCGATGGTCGAGATTGCTGCAAAGTCGCCTTCAGAAGCCACTGCAAAGCCGGCCTCGAGAACGTCAACGCCCAGATCTTCAAGGGCATGAGCCATGGTCAGCTTTTCCTGCGTTGTCATGCTGCAGCCGGGAGATTGCTCGCCGTCGCGTAATGTGGTGTCGAAAAAAACTATGTGATTCTGGGTCATAGCGCTGCCTGTTGCGGAATTCCTTCTTCCGACTGGTAACAGTTTCTCGCAGAGGGCGCGTATAACGCAAAGTTATTATTCTTAGAGAGTCTATTATTATTGCTTATTCTAATTGCGAAGGAGATGCAATGGATCTGGGCCAGCTTGAAACCTTTCTCGCCGTTGCGGAAGAGCGCAGTTTTTCCCGGGCCGCCATACGAATGCACCGTACGCAGCCTGCCATCAGCCAGGTGATCCGCAAGCTTGAAGACGCCGTGGGCGAAGTTCTCTTTGACCGCGCAGCCCGTGACGGTTCACTCACAGCTGCCGGGGCCCTGCTACGCGACTACGCCCTGCGCCTGATGGCTCTGCGCCGCGAAGCGACCAGTGCGCTGGATGAGCTCAAAAACCTGGAACGCGGCCGCCTGCAGCTGGCCGCCAATGAATACACCTGCGCGTATCTACTGCCGGCCATGGACGCCTTTCGCCGCGCCCACCCGCAGATCAGCGTGACGGTGCATCGTATGCTGGCCTCTCACATTCCTGATGAGCTGAACCTGCATACCTTCGAGCTCGGCATGGTCTCCTTCCGGCCCGATCCGGCGCAGTTCCGCACCATTGCCGTCTACAGCGACAGCCTCGTGCTCGTGGCCAGCCCCAGCCACCCGCTTGCAAAGGCGCAAAATGTCTCCATTGCAGACCTGGGCAAGGAAACTTTCATTGCGCATAACGTCATGTCGCCGCTGCGCCGCCGGGTCATTGAGGCATTTCAGCGCTATCGCACACCGCTGAACATGGGCATCGAGCTTCCCACAATCGAGGCCATCAAGCGTTTTGTCGCCATGGGCAATGGCGTTGCGCTGGTTCCGCATCTCACCGTTGCGCATGAGCTTGAAACCGGCGAGCTGGCCGCGATTCCGGTTGCCGAGCTCGACATCAAGCGGATCCTGCGTCTGACGCATCGCCGCCACGGCACGCTCTCCCACGCTGCGCATGCCTTTCTGCGCACGGTGCGCGATCTTGCCCGCCAGCAGGGACCGCCCTTTTATTACCACGTGGAAAAGGCCGGTTGAATCCGCATTTCCGGCGGCCTACCGATTTGTTGTTGCCGCGTCTAAAGCTCAAGACGCGTGAGCATGTCTGGTTTTGCTTCCCGGTCCGCCCCGGCCATTTACAATGCTGAGAGCGGGTCTGGAGTGTGTGCCGGGCCGAAAAATTTCCTAAAAAGTTTGTTGCCAGCCGGGATGGTTGGGCAGTCATGAGGATCAGGTTCGAATGAAGAAGATCGTACTCGTACTTTTCCTGCTGGCCGGTTTTGCGGCCGCGGGTCGCGCTCAGGAGAGCCGGCAGGATGTCAGCATTAGTGGCATCGGTCTCATTCCGCCGTTTGTTGCCAGCTCTACTGACGTTCAGGTTCACTCCACCACGGCTTATGGCGTTCTTGCCAGCTATCGGTTCATGCTTACACCGAACAGTGCTATTGAAGCCAACTACGGCGTCACTTACCAGAACCAATACACCTACCTGATCAGCAACAAGCTTCGGGTTCCGATCCAGACTCGGACCATGGAGATCTCCGGGGCCTTTGTCCGCAGCTTCACTTTCAAGAAGTTCAATCCATTTCTTGAAGCCGGTCCGACTGCCCTCATCTTCATTCCCATTCGTAACCTCGGCACGGACGTGGATGCCAAGCAGCAGACCGGAATTGGCGTGCTCTACGGCGGCGGCGTTGCGTATGAGATCAGCCCCAGCTTCGACATTCGCGCCGAATATCGTGCTTACGTCACCAAGGTGCCCACCTTCGGCCTGGGCGGCAACGCCACTGAGAACACCACCACCAACAAGTGGTTCAACATTTACGTGCCCACCATCGGCGTCGCGTACCACTTCTAAGTGCGGGAGCAGGGACGTAGTAACTAGGGACTAGAAAAACTGTGGCGCAATCCGCGTTTGCGAATTGCGCCACAGTTTTAGAAATTGCGTATTTTGCACGGCAACGTTGCAGCGCCTGGTTTCTATGTCCCTATTCCCTACGTCCCTTTTCTTTACGGCTTTTCCGCTTCCTTGTAGCATCCCAGAGACTTCACCATGGCGCAGTGCGGCTTGAGCGCCTTAATCGCGCGTTCGCCCTCTTCGGGGTGCAGTATCTGGCAATCCACGTAAAAGATGTACTCCCACGGCTTGCCCTGCACGGGCCGCGACTCAATCTTGGTCAGATTTGTGCTCAGGCTGGCCAGCTCATTGAGCGCGGACACCAGCGATCCGGGGCGATTTTCGACTGAGAAAGCCAGGCTGATCTTGTTCGCATCCGGCGGACACACCACCTTCGAGGCGCGCCGCACCAGGAAGAAGCGCGTGTAATTCTCCGGATTGTCCTCAATATTCGCCACCAGAATCTGCGCGCCGTAGTAGTAGGCTGCGGCCTCGCTGGCAATGGCCGCCGCATGCCGATCGCGTAAGTGCACAAGCTGCTTCACGCTGCCTGCCGTGTCATAAAACGCAAACGATTCCATTCGGGGATGCGCCGCCAGAAAGCGCCGGCACTGCGCCAGCGCCACTGGATGCGAAAAAACGCGGTCAATGTGATCTAACGCCGACCCGGAGATGCCAATCAGGTTGTGCCGAATCAGCAACAGCGTCTCGCGCTCCACCTGCACATCATGCGCCAGAAGCAGGTCAAAGTGCTCTGAGACTGATCCCGCAATGCTGTTTTCAATCGGCACTACGGCTGCTTCCACGTCGCCCCTGCTGAGTGCCGCAAATACCTCAGCGGAAAGCGCAAAGGGCACAATCACAGCATCGGACACGAGCTTCAGTGCAGCCTCGTGACTGAAAGAGCCGGGTTCTCCCTGGATGGCGATTTGCATGCCTGCCTGTGTCTCTCCTGAGTTTTCGTTCGGGCCTGGCCGAAGGGGGCCAGATTGCGTGGACTGCTTTCTCGCACCATACCACAGCTTCAGCGCAGATTCATTGTCACCGCAGTTTGCGTTACCTTCGCGATCTTCGGCAGGAGTCTTTCCGTACGGCATTCCATCAGCTCCACAGCAGCAGATCGGTGGCCACAAAGGCCAGAAAAACCATAGCGATAACGCCATTCATTGTAAAGAAAGCGGCATTCAACCGTCGCATATCGCGTGGTGAGACGATGGCATGCTCATAGCCCAGCAGCAATCCCACGGCAGCCACGCCAATCCATCCCGCAGTATGAAACTGAAAGAGCCGCCCGAACCATACCAGTAAGCCCAGCATCGTGGCATGCATCAGCCGCGCCGTCCAAAAGGCTGCATTCACGCCCATCGCCTGCGGAATGCTGTGCAGCCCCGCCTGCCGATCGTGCTCGAAGTCCTGGCAGGCATAGAGTACGTCGAATCCGCCCACCCAGAGCATCACTGCTGCGGTCAGCACAATGATTCGCGGGTCCAGCGATCCGCGCACGGCAATCCACGCCGCCGAGGGCGCAATGCCCAGCGCGAGGCCCAACACCAGGTGCGACCAGCGTGTCACGCGTTTCATGTAGCTATAGCCCAGCAGCACCGCCAGCGCCACCGGAGCCAGGTACAGCGTGAGCCGATTCAGCGCCGCGGCGGCCAGGATGAAGATCAGCGCGGCCAGCAGCGTAAATCCCAGCACAAACTGCCGTGACAACAGCCCGGCGGGAATGGCCCGCATCTTCGTGCGCGGATTTGCTCCGTCCAGGTCTGCGTCAGCCCAGCGATTAAAGGCCATCGCGCAGGATCGCGCTGAGACCATGGCGAGCAGAATCAAAAGCAGTGTGCGCAAGCTCGGCAGCCCGCGTGCAGCCAGCAGAGTTGCTGTCAGCGCAAAGGGAAGCGCAAAGATCGAGTGCTCCCACTTGATCATTTCGAGCGTAGTGCGCGTTTTGTCCCAGAGCTTCTGCATGGCCAACTACGTAGTTTACGTGAGAGCAGGGTGGATGACGAAGAAACCTGTTCTCCAACGGCCCTACTAAATGCAATTTGGTGGCTGCAGGAGACTACTCTGTGATGCCAGTCACCTGGGCGCGCCAGAGCGTGCCGTCTGCGAGAACCAGTTCGTATTCCTGGCGGCCCAGCGATCCACCGGCAGCGTGGGTGTCACTCACTATCCTGGCCGGATAGTCTCCTGGGAGCAGCACACTCGCCGGAACTTTGCGCACAATCTGCGTCGGACCCATCAGTTCCAGTTTCTTTCCATTCACAGTGACTTCCGCGTAGAGGTCGCTAGAGCTGCAGCCGCCGGACGCAATGGGGCAATTGTATTGAATGCGAGATGCGGAGACGTGCACTGTGAGCGGGTGCGTTGCGTCGGTCTTAGTCTTCTGGCTGCTTTGGGCGCAAACCAGCAATGAAGCGCAGGAGATGAGAGTGAGTCCGAAGATCGAGCGTCCCCACTTGATCATTTCGAGCGTACTGCGCGTCTTGTTCCAGAGTTTCTGCATGGTCAGCTACTTAGTTTAAAGCAGAGAGGAAGCAGGATGGGATTGAAGGTTTTCTCCTGATGCAACTGCCTTTCATTCTTCGGCTCGACTGCCTGTTGTCATCCTGAATGGAGCCGTTTTCTTCAGGCGAAGTGAAGGATCTGTGGTTGCTCTTCGCGGACATCCATTTAGCCAAGAGCTCGTTTGAGGTCCACAGGCTCTATTTCGTACCACTCACGGCTCAGGTCCTGCCAAGTGGGGTTGGTTTGCTCGATAAGGGCAATTTTCTTTTCTCGACGCCAACCTTTCAATTCTTTTTCGCGCTGGATAGCTAGCGATACATCGCTGAAGGATTGGAACCAGACCAGGCGGTCACAGTTGTAGCGTGCAGTGAATCCATCCTGCTCGCGCCATTTGTGCTGGAAGACTCGATGGCGCAGATTATTGGTCATGCCAATATAGAGCGTATGGCTGCGGCTGGCCATAATGTAAGTGAAGTATGTACGTTCGAGCATTGCACTTCATGGTAGGCGGCAAGATTGACTTCGGCAATCAGGTTTTTGGATAGGTCTGCAATAACAAAAGCAACCGCAGATCCTTCACTTCGCCTGAAGAAAACGGCTCCGCTCAGGATGACAATGTTAGATGGCGAGGTCCTTCCTGCTGTCTCGCGCGAACCGCTCAATCCACCGTCAGCAGCTCTTCAAAAAAGCCGCCGATCTGTCGTTCGCGGTCTACGAAGTGGATTTCTAAAATCCAGTGGCGATTTTGGCCCTTTTCGTTCTTGGAGCGCATGAGCAGGTTGCTCTTGGGGTGGACGTAGAGCGTGACCTTGTCCTGAGGAATTCGCTCGTGGGGAAAGTGGCCGATGAGGTGTCCGGCGATGGGTCCGCCCCACTCCCAGCCGTACTTTTCGGCAAGAGATGCGGCATAGGCAAAAAACTCATCTGACGTGATCTCCGGATGCTCGTGGAAGTAGCGCTTTCCATCGGCAAATGCTTGGGCCACGTCGTCGCGCATCTTCAGCTTTGCGGGATCGGAGCCGATGACGAAGGTGCGCCCGAAGTCTGCTTCATATTCTTCGAAGACAGGGCCGAGATCGAGGAAGAGAATCTCATCTTCGCGAAGAGTTTGGTCGGGCGGGTTCTCATCGTAAGGCTGAAGGGTGTTGGCTCCGGCGCGGACGATGCGTTTGTGCCAGTAGGTCGAGATGCCGAAGAGCTCTTTCGCCAGGTCGTAGATCTCCTGGTTGAGCTGGCCTTCCGTAATGCCGGCGCGAATGAGGCCGCGCGCTTCGACTTGATGGAAGAGCTGGACTGCTTTGTCTTGTGCTGAGCGAAGCTCGGCAATTCGCTGCTCTTCGGTAGAGCCCAGAAGCTCAACGTGTGGGGAATCGATCTGATCCGGCATGAGCCGTTACCTCTCTGTATATCTATAAGTCACATGCGACCGAAAAATTACCGGTCGAGCGGAGGTTTCGCGAGCAGACCAAGGCTTTCTGCCACCTGCGTAAGGCCGCCGTCGTCTGTCCACAATTCGGCTGGTGTTTCTACGATGATGAGTGATGCGAGAAGGTGGGCGTCGACAAAGCCGATGCCTCGCGTGTAGAGCTTCTGCACTTCGATCAGTTGCCGGACTTCGTGCAGCTCCGCAACCGGCAGTTCGGGCAGGAATTCCAGTGATGCAAGAGTCATCACGCGATCTCGCAGGGAACCCAGAGCGAGCTCCGCGACGATGTATGGGTGCATGACCACTCTGCCCGCTTCCAGAAGAGCCGTCACCTGCTTGTTCGCTCTGACAAAGTGGTCGATCCAGATATTCGTGTCGATCAGCACGGGTGCCTCTGCCGGGGGCATTTTCACCAGAGTCATTTTCTGGGGAGTCTCCGACGGGAAATTCGCTCCAGGCCGGGCATCGTCCCGCCCAACGCGGCCAGCCTGCGTGCGGCTTCTCGCTGAACGAGCTGCGTGAGCGCTTCCCGTATCAGCGCCGATTTTTCATGGACGCCGGTAAAAGCCTGCGCCTTCCGGACGAGTTCCTCATCGAGCGTAACCGTTGTGCGGATGCGCTTCACTTCCACATCGCGTTCAGGCGTATTTTGGGGAGCGATGGCAGACCGGTTCGACATTCTCTTCTCCTTGCCATCGAATTCTAGCATCATTTGATGTCATCTCAAGGCATCAAATGGGGCCATTGATCTTGTTCTGTTTTTTTGTCAAGCCCTTCGGTAAAAAATACTTTCTAAGCTACTGATTCTAAAAGCTAAAAAACTTTGTGCAATTTGCACATTAATTCGCGGAATCTGCCACACTAAGAACAGTGGAAACAAAAATGGCCCGATCCCCTGAATGGATCGGGCCATTTTCTTTGAAAAACGGACCTGCGCGATTGCACAGTTTCGAAATGAGGATCGTATAAAGATTTCTATAAGGAGTGTGGAAACCCTTGCAATCCACACAATCCAAATGACTTCGTAATTAGCCTTGCACAGGATAACTCGCGAAATGTCCGCAATCGAACAGATGGTTTTTACGCGTGGGCTTCCGCTTCTTCCACGCTGGGATAACAGGGAATGATGCTGTCTACCTTTGTCATTTTGAAGAGCTCATGCACGCGGCTGCAGATTCCTACAGCAAGGAATTTCACACCGCGATTCTGGCAATGCACGAAGTAGTTGACGATTGCGCCCATGCCTGCCGAATCCATGTAAGGAACCTCGCCGAAATCGACAATAGCAACCGAAGGAAGCTGGCCATTGCGAAGCTCAGCCTGCAGGGTGAAGAGATTCGGCATGGTCACAGGGCCGTTCAGCGTGAAGATCGCAATTCCAGAAGCCGCGCCATCCCGGCGGCTGATGGCAAGAGGGTTATCTCTGAGCATGGTGGTAAGTGTATGAAACGAAGCGGCGGCAAAAGGTTACAGATGTGTAAATCGTGAGGATCAGCGATAACGGCGCGTGTTTTTGAGCACCATGGAGAAGACGCCGGACTCGTCGCGCTGCACGAGGACGGAGACGTGGCGGTTGATGGAGATGTCCGCCTGAATGAGCTGCTCCGCCGAGGTATCGACGTTGGTGGCGTAGGTGAGCGTGACGTAGCGGCCCAGCTGCTCTTCAACGGTGATGCGCGTGGTGGAGTTGCCGAGCGCGCCGAGGTAGCTGGGGTCGACTTTCACGGAGCCTGCGCCAAAGAGCTTTTGCACGCGGCTGCTCATGGTGGCGTTGAGCGCGCCGCCGAGAAGGATGTCTGTCGAGGAGTTGGCCGACTGCTGTTGCGCCGTGTAAAGGCCCTGTTCGCTCTGGGTGCGGCCTACGGCAAGAAGCGCGACGACATCGGACTCAGGCAAAGGGGGATCGCTACGATAGTTGACGCTGAGTTTATCGAGCGTTCCGTGCAGGCCGAGCGTGATGTCGTAGTCTTCCACGCGCGCGGTTGCGTTGAGGTCCAGCACAGGCTGAATACGGATGGGATTTGAGAAGGTGATTTCGCCGCGCTGCAGGGTGTAACGCGTGCCAGCGAGCATGGCGGAGCCTTCCGTGACGGAGATTCTACCGATCAGCGAAGGTGAGGCAAGTGTGCCGAGGAGGCGTAGATCCGCGTCGCCGGCGAGCTTGGCGTAGGCGTTCTGGAAGTTGAGCTGTGGCGAGGTCTGAATTCGCACATCCAGGCGGATGTGATTGGACGGCGCATCGGGAGGAGCGATTGAGGGCGGGGCATTTGCCTGCGCAGCGAGTGTGGCGATGTCGAGATCCTGGCTGATGGTGAAGCGGGTAATGAGGACGTTGCCGGTGAGCGCGAGGTTGCGCTGCGTGCCCTGCAAGCGGAGCGTGGTGTCTGCAAGCGAGCTGACACCTTCCGGGTAACGGATGCGGATGTTTTTGCCGGTGACGTTGAGGTCGGCATAGATGCCGTGCTGGTAGGCAAGATAGCCTCCCAGGCTGAGTTGGCCACCGCCAGTCATGGCAGTGAGGGAACGGACCTCAAGACGGTTCTGATTGAATTCGAGCGAGCCGCGAATGTGGCTGAGGCCGTTGGGAATGTCTTCCAGCGAAAGCGAACCATCCTGGAAGTTGATGCTGCCGCGAAGCTGCGGATTGGCAAGCGGTCCATGACCTTCCACCTGAAAGGTTACGGTGCCGTTTGCAGTGATGTCTTTGTCGAGAGTTTCAGCAAGCTTGAGGTTGACGGAGCCGTTGGCAGTAAGGTCGAGCTTGCGATCATTTTTAAGGTCGAGCGTTGCCTCGGCGCGCAGATCGGTTTGATCGCCGACAATATGCGCCTGGTCGAGATGAACGCGATTATTTTCAAGCGTTGCATGCAGAGGGCCTTCAGTGTGTAGCTGGACCTCAGAGACTGCGAATGCGGCCTGATCGAGCCGGAGCTCGCCGTGCATTTGATTGGGATAGCGGAGCGGCCCGGAGACGTTGGCGGTTCCGGCGATGGAGGACTCGGCGCTGATGCCTTCGACCCGCGCGAGCTTGAGGGCGGCGCCTAGGTTGAAGTGCGAGAACTGCGCCTGCGCCTGCGTGGCGAAGTCACCGTGCAGTTCAGTCTGGCCGTGAAGCTGCAGATCCACGGTCTCAGAGCGGGAGGTGAGATCGTATCCGACTTCACGATTAACGGTGTGTGCCGTGAGCTGCGCGGAGCCGAGCGTTTTGCCTTCGAACATGATGCCGGCGAGTTCGGCGTGGCCCTCGACGCGGGGATCGTCAGGCGTACCGGATGCGGTGGCTGTGAAGGTGAGCTTGCCCTGCATGTCGCTGCTGAGCGAATGAAGATACTGGACATGCGCGAGATCAAGATTGTTGCCGTGTGCCTCGACGTCAAAGCGCTTCGCGTTGAGATCGTAGCTTCCTGAGGCGTTGACAGCCCCAACGGGTGATTGGGCGGTCAGCGAGCTGAGATGCACGATGTGATTTTCGAGTGAACCCTGGGCACGCGCGTGCGAGATTGGTTCGCCGTAGGCAACGGCATTGGTGAGCTGCGCCCAGCCTGAGCCGCCGGGCGAACCGAGCGTGCCGTCGGCTTGAATCTGCGCGTCAAGCGTGCCGGTAACGGGAATGTCGAGGCCGGTGAGCGGAAGCAGATCGGCAAGAGAGACCTGCGTGGCGTGAACATTAGCGTGGAGCAGGGAGTTGTTGCTGAAAGATGGCGCTTCGTCGACACCGTATTTGCCCCGAACTACGGGACCATGCTTTTGATGGTTCGCGCGCGTCGGGCTCGGAAGAATTGGAGGCAGAGCAGCAGCCGCGGCGATGGTTCCTTCAATTGAGACCTGCGAAGAGCCGCGACGGAGATGGCTGTGAGTTATGAGGATGTTTTCGGCGTCATAGTTTCCGTCGGCGTCAATCTCATCCCAGGCGATCCAGCGCGGCTGAGCAGACGGATCGTTGCCAGTGGCAGGAATCTCTATGCTTATCTGCGTGGCTTTAAGGTTTCCAGCGAGCCGTGGCGAGATAAGCGAGCCAGTCCAGAGCATGTGGAACTCGGCTTGACCATGGAGCGCTACGGGCAAAGCAGCGGAGCCGGTCTTTCCTTCACGATTGAGGCCAAGGTCGCGCAGCACGGCGTCGAAGTCGGAGATGTTATGTGATTGGACATCGACCTTGACCGAGGTAGGACTCGATAGAGGAAATGCGCCGATGTGGCCATGTGCTTCGAGATGCGAAGAGGGCATGGTCAAGGTGAGCGTGTTGATGTCGACGCCACCCGTGCGTTGTGTGAAGACAGCATCAATGACACCGTTCGTGGGTACTTCGCCTGCGGGTATCTGGCTGGGAACGTGCGCAGTCAGCGCAGCATGGATCTTAAGCGTGTTGACATCGCCGTTTGACCAGACGGCTTCGGCAGGGCCATTGAAGACTGCGCCGAGGCCGAGCCGTTGAAAGGGACCGTTGCCTACGAGATCGAGAACTGTATCGAGCGTGACGGAATTGAAGTTGGCGGTGACTTTGCCATCGACGGGGAGAAGCGGAACGGGCAACTTGACCAGCGTGTCATGCGATTGGGGGTTTGGGAGACTTGGCACGGCTTGTTTTTTACTGAAGGGCGAGAAGACGCTGGAGCGCTTCGACGGCTTCTTTTCGGCTTCAACAATGGCCACGACTGGAGTGACCGGTAACCAGTGCTGGAGATCGACATCGCCATCAATCTCTCCGCCTTGGCGGGGACGGACTGCGACTTGCGAGCAATGGAGCTCGGAGTTGTCCGCATGAACGTGGGTGTTGAGGTCGATGTCGCGCGCGTTGATATTTGGAGCGATATACGTGGCATGCTCGACATGCACGGGACCATCGATGCGGAACTTGCTGTCGGTGCCGGAGCTTGAGAGATTGAGATGGGCGATGCCTTCGCGAGCGTTGGGATAGCCGAGTATCGGATCGAGAAGACGCAGATCAACCTCACCAGCGATTTGTGCCTGCCAGTGGGGATGAGCAAAGTTTTCAATGGAGCCAGTGACTTGGAGTGTCTGGTCTTTCGCTCCGCGCGCGTGGGCAGTCAGGCGCAGGGAGCGGAGATATGCGGCTTTGCGCGTGAGATCGATGGAGGCCTGCAGCAGACCCTGCACCTGCGCGGGCGTGCGTTGTTTGCCGCGGGCCAGGCTCAAATTCGCGATACCCGCGTCGATGTGGTAACTCTCCGTCGAACCATCCCTGGCGGGCACGTATTGCATGACCAGTGAGGCATCGTCCGCTTCAAAATCCAGCGGCTGATAGCGGGCCTGAACATCAAGGGTATCGGCACGGATGTCGAGATGGATCATGCCCTGCTCGACGGCGACATGGTTGGCCTGAAGATCGAAAAAAGTGTCGAGACCGGAGTGGCTGGAGCGGGGCTGAGGGCGCGGATGGGGTTGATTGGTCGTCTGATCGGGATAGACGATGAGATGCACCTGGGGGCGTTCGACGATGGCTTCCCGAAGAAGGATGCGTGGAGAGAAGACGTTGAGGATACTGATGCCGACGTGCAGGTGATCGATGCGCGCGTACGGAGCTTCGCTGGCCGGCTCGTTGCCATGCAGGATGATGTTGTCGGCGTCCGCTTCGAGATTACTCAGGCTCCAGCGAAATGCACCCATCTCGACACGCGCACCGGTGGCGGTGGCGAGCGTTGTTTCGATGCGCTGTCGCACTAACTGTTCGAAGCGGCTTGAATGTATCCACCAGTTAAGCCCGATTCCGCATGCACAGAGAAGAAGCGCAACTATGCCGAACGCCCAGAGCATGCGACGACGCTTGCGCGGCTTTCCCTTCGGAGCTGGGTGCGGCGCGGGCTGTGGTGAGGGGACAGGCGGAGGAGTTTGCTCGGTCATTGGGCATCTCCCTCGTTGTCCGTTGCTGCGGGTACAAGCGCTGGATCAAGAATCTCCACGTCACCCTGCTTTCGCAGGTTGCGGAGCCATGTGCTGAAGAGCACATTCACCTGCTGCTGCAGAAGGATTTCTTCAATGCGGGGAGCCACAGTTTCGAGCGCTGGAGCTTTCTCGTTCTTCGGGTATTGTGGCAGCAGTGTTTCGCGGTAGTACTTTTCAATCTGATCCTGTTGAATCTGGACTCCCTGGCGGAACCGGTACTCAATGAAATTGAGAATTTCGATCCGCAGGCGTAGATAGTTCACAATTTCGGGCTGGGAGAGATTGTATTCCTTGAGAAATGCTGTCCAGCCGGCATCAGAGGCACACTTTTCCTTTACACATAAAGGGAGCTGCTCGCGTAGCTCCTTGAGACGCGCCTGTACATCTTCATCGGAGGGCTCGGCAACCTGCATATAGCTTTGCTGGACCTGCTGCTGAATGAGGGCGCGGCTGACGATCAGCTGCAGAGCGCGGCGGGCAGTCAAGGGCCCGCGCTGGCCCCTTTCGGGATCAAGAACCGAAAGCCGCAGTTCGTTTTCGATGTCGCTGGAGAGAATTGCCTGGTTCCCGACGACGGCTTCCACGCGATCGAGGACCTGCGGCGAGGATGGTTGCTGCGCGCGTGCGACGAGACCGGATGCGGCAAGCGCGCTCGCCAGCGTGAGGAATAGCACGCTGGAGCTGCGAGTGGTCCGGATTGTGGCTGTTACGCACATTAGAGTGTCTGTATTAAAAAGTCTGGCCGAGGCTGAAGAAGAAGTTGAAGTGGCCGGCCTGGCCGACGTGCTGGTTTTCGTAGGGATTAGTCTGCGAATAGTTGACATCCACGGGATAAATGGGCGGATTGAGGTTGTAGCTGAAATCGAAGCGAACGGGCCCGACGGGCGTATGGTAGCGCAGGCCAAGGCCGAGCGTATGGGAAAAGTAGTTAAAGCTGCATGCCCCTTGCAGGCCGGTGGAGGTAGACGGGCCGGGTGGCAGCGGCATCAGAGGTGGATTCCCGGGATTGGGCTGTGTGAGGATTTTGCAGGTATCGCGGTCGGGTTGGCGGACGCGAATGGCGCTGGCCCATATGTCGCCCGCATTTGTGAAGACGTTACCCATGTCATGGAAGAGAACGAAACTGAGGGTGTTGCCAAAGTAAGGGAGCGTAGGTGGCGGCAGGCGCAGTTCAAGGCTATTGATGAGCGCTCCAGCGCCGCCGATGGGAAAGCCTGTCTGAGGGTCGCGCGGCCCTGCGGCGTTACTCGAGAATCCGCGAAGAGAGGTTGCTCCACCGGCGTAGAGGCGCTCGGGTAGCGGGAGCAGTTCACCGCTCGCATTGCCGAAGGCGCGCTCCTGTCCGTAGCGGGTGTTGCGCGCGAAGACGATCTTACCCTTGTCGAAGGTGTAGTAGCTGGAGTTTGACAGATCGATGCGGTTGAACTGGGCTTGCGCGCCGGATTGTGCAGAGGAGATAAATTCCTGAAAGCTAGTGTAGCTGCCACGCGTGGCGTCTGTGGGGTTGTCGCGGGTGTCACGTATCCATGTAAAACCAGGACCGCCAACGCGCACCGCCGAGGATAGCTCAGCAACTGCTGCCGGGTATACCTGAATGCTGTTTTCGTCAACTTTGACGCGGCGGAAATCGAATTCGTAGACAAATATGTTGGCGCGGGAGAACAGTCCGCGGCCCTGGCCATTGAATTTCTGTGTGAGGCGGAGACCTGCATCCAGTCTGGAGGCGACATACGTGGTGACGGCCTGGCTGTTAGCGTAGCCTCCGGAAAAGGTGAGTCCGAAGTTCTTTGCTCCGAGTAGATGCGGATACTGATAAATGAGATCGACGCGCTGTTCCAGTGTGCCGTAGTTGCCGGAGATGGAGGCTGACTGCTCGCGGCCAAACAAGTTATTGCGCGTAATGGACGCCAAACCGCGGAGGCTGACACCTGTATGTCCATTCGCGCTGCATTCCACGCCTGCTGCAATCAAACCAGCACAGTTATTCTGCGGCGTGCCGGTCTGGGCCTCGAAGCCCGCGCCATAGGTCAGGGTCCAGCGTCGTGCTTCAACAGTCTGCAGAAGCACGGTTTTTTCTGTCTCACCGCCGTTGGGGTTTTGTATTGCCGTGTCGACCTCATTGAAGAGAGCGTAGTTGTAGAGATTTTTCTGCGTTTCCTGCAATGCCTGCTGATTCAGTGGATCACCGGCCTTGATGGTGACACCTTTGGCCACGGTACTGGGACGCGTATAGTGCAGGCCTGTAAGCAGCACCTTGCGAACAAAGGTCTGTGAGCCTTCAACGATGTGAAAGACCACGTCTACCTTGTCAGCATCCGGGGTATCAGAAACTTCCTCCACATCGATATGCGCATCATTGAATCCCTGTGACAGGTACTGATTCAACATTACGTCGCGGTCACCGGCGAGGTTGCGCGGTGAGAGAAGCTGCCCCTGAACGGTATTCATCAGTGGAGTCAGCGTCTGTGAGCTCACGTGGTCATTGCCGGTGAGCGTAACCGTGCCGACGCGCTGCTGCGCGCCTTCCGTAATGTGATAAGTAACCGTGAGTGGCGCGAAGATCTTGCCTGCGGGCCGGCCTGTCTGCACTACAGGGTCCTTTGCACCGGTGCTTGCCTGCGGGCCGGTTTCCGGTGTGATGGATACTTTGGAGAATCCGTTGTTCTTATACGTATCACTCAATGCCGCGATATCGGCTGTGACCAGCGACTGGCTGTAGGCTCCCTGACGGTCAAGGGCATTGGCAGCGTGCACGTTCAGCAGTTCTTTGAGCGTGGCGGCATCAAAGTAATGATTGCCATCGACCTTTACGCTCTCTACTTTGCGGCGCGCGCCCAGCTGCACGTTGTAGTCGATGAGCACCAGATCTTGTGCGGGCTCCTGTTGGGTGTGGTCGACCTTTACGTCAAAATAGCCCTGGCTCTGATAGTAGTTCCGGATGCGCCGTCCGCCCTCGTTCAGCAAATCCTCGTCCACCGAGCCCTCCTCATAGATGGGCACAAGACGCTTGATGTGGGAATCATTGAGCTTGACGCCTTCGACGTGCACATTCACGATAGGCCCGCGGGTCGCACTGAAGCTGTAATTGACGCGATGAGCTACATACTCGTGCGATTGGAGCTTGACGTCAGCTTCGAGCCTGCGCTCCTTCTGATAATGCTTGAGGACGCCTTCGAGCGCGCGGTTGACAGTATCGTGATCGATGGCGCGGCCGGGAACGAGGCGTGAATACTTGCGGAATTCATCGAGCGATATGCCGGTATCGCCGGTAACGGTGATTGTGCCCACGCGTGCCTGGGGGCCCGGAGTGACTTTTACGAAAATATCGACAAGTTGCTCGGCAGTGTTGGGCGTGAGGGTGTACTTGATGGAGGATTCATAGAAGCCGTTGGAGACCAGCAGTTCACGCATCTGGTCGATAGCTTGCTGCATTCGGGCTTCGGAGTAGCGCGTGCCTGGATTGAGGCGGCCGGTGCGTTCGAGCTGCGTGTTGATGGTAGCGCCTTTGGCGCCTTCGACGGTGATGCGACCGATGAAGGCGCGCGCCGCGCCGCGGAAGATGAGAACTACGCCGCCGCCCTCGCGTTCTGCGGCGGCTTCAATCGAGTCGAAGAGGCCTGTGGCATAAAGCAGGCGGAGGCTGGCCGACACCTTGTCTGGTGAGAGCGGCTCACCGACGGTCTGCGCCAATTGCAGGTGCAGTGAAGAGAGCCGTTCTTCGGTTACTCCCTCTATGGCAATGCGACGCAAGGGCAAGCCGGCGAATTTCTGCCAGGCAGCAGTGTTAAAGGGTTGGGATGGGGGTAAGGAGGGGCTGACGGGCTGAACCGGCGTGCCCGTGGAAGCCTGGGCGCCGGCGTGCATAATAAGATGCCCAAACGCAAAAAGGCACACAACCAAAATACCGAAACCGCTCTTCTTACCTATTGGCACTCGAAGACTCGGCCTCAAAACTTCCCACCTCACCCGTTATCACAAAGCAATGATTAAAGATTTGTTTCACTTAACCCGGCGGCGCGCAGATTTAGCCACGGCTCGTCTGGCTGTGTGCCATCTCAGGCCACTGCCACCTATACTAACGAGGAACATATGTTCCGCACAGCCTTCCTGTAAATTCGTTCAGAAGGATACGAATGAAGCAAATCTATATTCCTATACAGCAACGTGCAGACGCGCCGGCCCAGTCCGTAGAGGGCAGCACAGTCCGCAAGGCGACTACACGCACGCCCGAACAATTGAGCGCGGAGGCAGAGGCCCTGACGAAGGCCCAGGCCGGGGATCCGCATGCCTTTGCCCAGATTTATGCGCTGCACAAGCGGCGCATTTATTCGCTGTGCCTGCGCATGGTGAACAATGCCGCCGAGGCGGAAGACCTGACGCAGGAGGCTTTTCTTCAACTGCATCGTAAGATTGCCACCTTTCGCGGAGACTCGGCCTTTTCCACCTGGTTGCACAGATTGGCCATCAATGTGGTGTTGATGCACCTGCGCCGCAAAGGGCTGCAGGTCATCTCACTGGACGAGGCAATGGAACCGTCTCCGGACGAGGGTCCGGGCCGGAGCTTTGGCGCGCCCGATCTGGCGCTGGCGGGATCGATTGACCGAATGGCGCTGGAACGCGCGATTGCGGACCTGCCGGCGGGTTATCGTTTAATCTTTGTGCTGCATGATATCGAGGGCTACGAGCATAACGAAATTGCAGCGATGCTCGATTGCTCGATTGGCAACAGCAAATCACAACTACACAAAGCGCGGCTGAAGCTGCGTGATGCGATGCGCGCCTACCCCCGCATGGAGGGACGGCGATGAGTGAGTTCAAAGTGCCCGAGAAAATGACCTGTGAAGAGTTTCAGTCCCATTTGCCCGATTTAATCGCCACCGGCGAGGATATCTTCCAACACCCGCACATACTGGAGTGCGAGCTTTGCCGCAGCCTGCTTGCCGACCTGGAAGCGATTGCCGATGCGGCTCGGCAGCTTCTGGCGCCTGCGGAAGATCCGCCAGACACGGTTTGGGAGCAGATCCAGTCGAAGATCCAGGCCGAAGGTCCAGGAGTCCGTGAAGAAGAACCGCAAATTGAGACCGCAGATCCTGCCAAGCTGAAGTAGATTCGCGGGAGTTATCGTCTGCACGGCCGATTTTGAAGGCCGTCTTAGCGTTGGCGGATTTTCTTCCATGTAAAAGCGGCTGCAACGCAAGTGGCCCGAATCCTGAGGGGATTCGGGCCATTTCCTTCTCTGCTAATAATTATAAAAATGGCGGATTTATGAGAATATTGCGGAATAAATCTAGTATAAGATTTTTATAATCAGTTATTTAGTAAATATTTCTAAAACTTGGCCGGAAGGTCTTTACAACTCTGCACATTGGGAGAGAACGGCCTGTTCCGGTCCGGCCGGTTCCGGCTTCGACTGGTTTCTCTCACGAATAAAGGGCCATTGTCGATAAGTCGTTGAAGCAGCCTGCCGCATCCAAGCCGGTATCTTGCGCGCCTTGAACCTGTTTCCCGGGCCAGCCAGCGGAAACTTAACGGAACGGGCAGGATGGCATGGACGTAACTGACTGAACAGAAGCCATATCGGGAAGTTCTGCCGGGTGGCAAGAAGCGTCGGTGGGAATTTGCAACTTTTGCCAAGCTGCGCTGTCTAATGTAGGGTAAGTTGATACGAGGACACTCAATGTCGAATGAGCCTGTTGTTTCCAGTACCCCCGTTGTCTCCGAAAGCGGCCTCAGGCGTATAGCCGTTCTGCCGGTGCGCGATACCGTTCTGTTTCCCCATGCCGTGCTGCCTCTGACGGTGGGCCGCGAAAGTTCAATCCAGCTGATTGAGTCCCTGGCCGAGGACCGCACCATTGCCGTCGTGGCCCAGGTGGACCCGCGGCAGGATGCGCCAGCCACGGCGGATATGCACACGGTGGGCACGCTGGCGACGGTGCACAAGATTGTGAAAATGCCGAACCAGAGCCGCTTTGTGTTTACCGAGGGCGTGGACCGGGTTCGGGTGGTTCGGTACGTGCAGACCGAGCCGTTCATGATCGCCGAGGTGGAGCCGCTGGAGGCTGAGGGAACGGAAACCGGCGAGAGTCTGGAGGCACAGGCCCGTGTGGTGGTGAGCCAGTTCCAGCAGATCGTCACCGAATCCGCGACATTGAGCGACGAGTTGCGGACGATTGCCGCCAATATTGAGGATGCAGGGCGTCTGGTGGACTTTGTGGCCTCTTCGCTGCCATTTTTGACCACGGACGACAAGCAGAAGCTACTGGAGACGCCGGGAGTGTCGGCGCGGCTGGAGCTGGTTAATACGCACCTGGCTAAGGAAATCGAGGTTCAGCAGCTTCGCAACAAGATTCAGAACGAAGTGCAGGACCAGGTCCAGCAATCACAGCGCGACTACTACCTGCGCGAGCAGATGAAGGCGATCCAGAAGGAGCTTGGCGAGCAGGACGAGGGCCAGCGCGAGATTGACGAGCTGCGCAAGAAGATTGACGACGCCAACATGCCGGAGGACGTAAAGAAAGAGGCTCTGAAGGAGCTGGCGCGTCTGGGCCGGATGTCTCCAATGGCGGCGGATTACTCACTGACACGGAACTACATTGAGTGGCTGGCGCTGTTGCCGTGGGCGAAGAGCTCCGGTGTGAAGATTGACATTGCCAAGGCGAAAGAGACCTTGGACGAGGATCACTACGAGCTGAAGAAGGTAAAGGACAGAATTCTGGATTACCTGTCGGTGCTGGAGCTGAAGCCCGACATGAAGGGACCGATTCTGTGCTTCGTAGGGCCTCCGGGCGTTGGCAAGACTTCGCTGGGCCGGTCGATCGCGCGTGCACTGGGACGCAAGTTCCAGAGGGTAGCGCTGGGCGGCATGCATGATGAGGCGGAGATTCGCGGACACAGGCGCACGTACATTGGCGCACTGCCTGGCCAGATTATCCAGAGCATCCGCAGGGCGGAGACCAACGATCCGGTGATCATGCTGGACGAGATCGACAAGCTTGGGCGGGATTTCCGCGGCGATCCGGCGTCTGCGCTGCTTGAGACGCTGGACCCGGAGCAGAACAACACCTTCCGGGATAACTACCTGGATGTGCCGTTCGATCTCTCGAAGGTACTGTTCATCTGCACGGCGAACATGCTGGACACGGTTCCGGCGCCGTTGCTGGACCGCATGGAGATTATTCCGCTGCAGGGTTATAGCGAAGAGGAAAAGCTGCATATCGCTAACCGCTATCTGATTCCGCGGCAGATCAAGGCCAACGGCATCACCGAGGAGCAGATTGAGTTTCCTGAAGCGGCAACGCGGCATCTGATCCGGCATTACACGCGCGAGGCGGGTGTAAGAAAGCTGGAGCAGGTGATTGGGACGGTTTGCCGTAAGGAAGCCCGGCGCGTGGTAGAGGGCCAGACGGAAAAGCTGATCGTCACGAAGGAGATCCTGAAAGATTTTCTGGGCAATATCATGGTGCGCGTGGATACCGAAATTGCGGATCGCGTGAACCGGCCCGGCGTGGCAGTTGGTTTGGCGTGGACTCCGGCAGGCGGCGACATTCTCTTCATTGAGGCGAACAAGATGAAGGGCAAGGGCGGCTTTGCCATCACGGGCCAGATTGGCGAAGTGATGCAGGAGTCAATGCAGGCCGCGCTGACGTGGGTGCGATCGAATGCCGAACGGCTGGGCCTGGAGGAGGATTTCACTAGGGAGGTCGATCTGCATATTCACGTACCGGCGGGCGCGATTCCAAAGGACGGGCCGAGCGCTGGCGTGACCATGGCGACGGTGCTGGTGAGCCTGCTGACCGGGACGAAGGTGCTGCCGCTGACCGCGATGACGGGCGAGATTACCCTGAGCGGAAATGTGCTTCCGGTGGGCGGAATCAAGGAAAAGTTCCTGGCAGCGCGGAGAGCTGGAGTGAAGACCGTGATTCTGCCGGCAGAGAACCGTCAGGACGTGGAAGAGGATCTGACGCAGGAGCAGATTGCCGGCGTGGAAATTCACTACGCCAAGCACATTGAAGACGTGCTGGCTGTGGCGTTGCCGCAGTTCAAACCGCAGCCGGTGGCCGTGCTTCCGGTGGCGGAGACGTCCGTCGCCGCATAAGAAGCAGTACACAGGTGACAGTGAACAGATGGGCCGGCAGAGATGCCGGCCTTTTCTTTTGCTTGTGAGCTGCGTCCAAGACGTGTAGAAGTATTCTGAAAACAATGCAAATCAAGGTACAGGCGTTTGGGGTGTTGAAGGTGCGGCTGGGCGAGGGCGCGACTTCGGTGGAGTTGCCGGAGGGTGCGACGGTGGCAGACTTGCTCGCCCAAATGGAGAACAGCACGGAGAGCATGCGCGGAATTGCGGTAAGCGTGAACGCGGAGTATGCGCGGGCGAGCGATGTGTTACGCGAAGGCGATGAGGTGGGGTTGTTGCCGCCGGTGAGTGGGGGACGCGGCCCTGAGGAACCGGCCGCAGGTCCTACGGCGGCGGAACTCGACGAGAATGGCGTTGTGGCGCTGGCCTGGTCCGCTGTGAGAGGGCGCGCGCCGGTGGTCTCTGTGGGATTGCAGAGAGAGCCGATTGCTGCGGAGGGGCTGATTCGTCAGGCAAAGGACGCGGAAGACGGCGCGGTGGTGGTCTTTGACGGGATTGTGCGGAACAACTCTCGCGGGCGGCGGACGCTGTATCTCGAATACGAGGCCTACGAAGAGATGGCGCTGGCGAAGCTGGATGGTCTGGGGCACGAGGCGCGGGAGCGGTTCGGCGTGCGGTTTGTGGGAATGGTGCACAGGCTGGGAAGGTTGGAAATTGGCGAGACGAGTGTGCTGATTGTTGTGTCGAGCGCGCACCGGGCGCAGGCGTATGAGGCTTCGCGATGGCTGATTGACACGCTGAAGACGACGGTGCCGGTGTGGAAGAAGGAGATCTTTGAGGACGGTACGGTGTGGGCCGATGGTGAGCCATTTCCAGAGGGAGTGGGGATTGCGTAAGTTTTTTCTGTTAGCGGGGATGATGTGCGTGGCAGCTGTGCCGGGGATGGCGCAGAATCAGCAGCCGGAGCTGCGGATTGATACAAAGCTGGTGACGGTGTACACGAATGTGACGGATAAGACCGGCGCGATTGTGGGTGGGCTTACGAAGGCTGACTTCAAGGTTTCTGAAGATGGCAGGCCGCAGGAGATTGGGGTTTTTGAGCGCCAAAGCCAGCAGCCCCTGGCGATGACGCTGGCGATTGATACGAGCGGCAGCACCTTTAAGGACAGAGCGTTGGAGCAGGAGGCTTCAAAGCGGTTTATTCATGCGCTGCTGAGGCAGCAGGACCAGATGAGCCTGATGGAGTTTGGAACGGATGTAAGGCTGCTTACGAGCTTCACGAACAAGATGCAGGAACTGGATCGTGCGCTGGGGAGTCTGCGCGGGAGCGATGCAACGGCGCTCTATGACGCGATTTATCTGGGTTCGCAGGGGCTGGCGCGCAAGGATGGGCGCAAGGTGCTGGTGCTGGTGAGCGATGGCGGCGACACGGCGAAGAGCACGACGTATGACCAGGCGCTGGAGCAGGCGCTGCGGGCCGAGGTGATGATTTATTCCATCATTGACGTGCCGATTGAGGCGAGCGCGGGACGCGACCTGGGCGGCGAGCATGCGCTGATTACGCTGGCGGAGCAGACGGGCGGCAAGAGCTTTTATGCGAACTCGGGTGGACTGGACAAAGCGTTCCAGCAGGTGAGCGACGACCTGAGGACGCAGTATGTGATCGGGTATTACCCGAAGAATCAGGAGCCGGGAAGGACGTTTCACCGGATTGCGGTGACGGTGCCGCGGGCAGGTCAGGATGCGTCGGGTCAGGATCAGTTCAATATCCGGTACAGGACGGGATATTATGCGGATTCGCAGGTGAGGAAGAGGGAGTAATTTTCTTGTCTCTTATCCCTGTTTCCTTATCCCTGTTTTTTGCATCTAAGCTGGTTATATGACCCCTTCACCTATATCTCGTAGACGTTCGAAGAACCCTCCACCGGGTGAGACCGGGCAGGAGGCGCTGTACCTGCGTTCGCTGAGTGAGCGCAAGGTGCCTGTCGCCGTGAAGCTTAGAGATGGCGACATAGTAAAAGGCTGGATAGAGTACTTTGACGACGGAATGTTGCGGCTGACCCGCGAAGGCAAGCCGAATCTATTTATTTATAAGAATCAAATCCGTTCGATCAGCGAGGCGGGACGGCACCGTGCGCATGGCGACGGCGTTCGTATTTCATAACGGATAACAGCGTGCGGGATTGATCTCTACAATAGGATCATGAGCTCTGATTTCGTCTTTATTCCTAAAGCTGAAGTAATTGCGCGCGAGGCGGGTGCGCGGCTGCGCGAGTTTTACGCGACAGGCGTGACCACCGAGTACAAGGGCGCGGCTGACCTGGTGACGGTGGCGGACCGCACGGTGGAGAAGCTTGTGCTGGAGCGGCTGAGTGCGGCTTTTCCTGAGCATGGCATCTACGGCGAAGAGGGAACGCGCGAGCGGCTGGACGGCGAGTATCGCTGGTACGTGGACCCGCTGGATGGGACGACGAATTTTGCGCATTCCGTACCGCATTTTTGTATCTCATTAGGGCTGGAGCACAGGCCAGCCGGATTAGCCGAGGGCGAGGATGGCGCGCTGGTGGCTGGGGTGATCTACGACCCGATGCGCGATGAGATGTATGTGACTGAACTGGGCAAGGGTGCGTGGCTGAATGGCAAGCAGATTCATGCGTCGGAGACGAAGACACTGGAAGAATCGCTGATCGCGACCGGGTTCCCGAGCCAGAAGCGGCATAAGAGCCCGAATATTCACTTCTACCATGAGTTCACTTTGCGATCGCATGGCGTTCGACGCTTGGGTTCGGCGGCGTTGGATCTGGCATATGTGGCAGCGGGGCGGTATGAGGCGTTCTGGGAGTTCAATCTGAATCCGTGGGATGTGGCTGCGGGGATTCTGCTGGTGGAAGAGGCCGGCGGGTCAGTCACGGATTTTTCTGGGAATAAAGTGAAGCTCGACAGCAAGGAAGTGCTGGCAACGAATGGGAAGATTCAGGCGGAGTTGGTGGGGCTGTTTGAGGATATGTTTGCGGGGCGGGATTTTGGGACGATTGTCAGCCCAGTTAATTATGTGAGAAGCAAAAAATAGGGACTGAGAGACTATTGGAGGCCGCGCGATGCGCGGCCTGTTTTGTTTTTGGAGAACGTTATTTGGTAGTGAGTGCGGCTTTGAGAGCAGGCTCGTTGAGTTTTCCGATGCGGCCATGTGGACCGACGACGAAGGGCAGTGAGAGTGCATTCCAGTTCTTGTCGGCATCTGCGGGTTCGTTAAGGGATGCGTTGGGTTTTACAGCGCGCCAGTTCTTGCCGTCATCGGTGGAGATGTCAGTGCCGTTGGGGCCGACGGTGATCCAGGTTTTGGTGGTGGCATCGTAGGCTACTGCGGAGCGGTAGCCGTGGGGTGGCTGCTTTGCGGCTTGCCATGTTTTGCCGCCGTCGACGGTGAAGGCTGCAGTACCGGAGGATTCATCAGACTTCTGATAGTCGCCGCCTACGGTGGCCCAGTGGCGCGAATCGCGTAAATCAACCGAAAATGCACCTGCTCCTGCAGAACCGCCGCGCATCGGCAATGCCTTCGAATTGAAGTCAGGGTAATCGCCGATGAGAAATATGTGCGCCCCGGCGGGGCCTCCAGTTACAAAACCAATCGCAAATATTTCATTCAATAGAAAAGAAGAATTGCTTGCAGCGAATGCGCCTTCGTCCTTTGCTGCATCAAGCCCTTTTGATGAGCCTCTGGTCCATGTGTTGCCCTTGTCATTAGTTTCCCGAAGTGTAAATTTGCCATTAACTGGATCGCCTAATAGAAATCCATCTTTATCGAAACGGTTAAGAAGTATCGCATCCCAGAAGCCGTCTGGATCAGGATTGGTGAAGATGAGCTTCCAGGAACTGCATCCGTCAGTGGTTTTGTAGAGGCGCGAGAGATCGCCTTTGCCGCTGGACATGACGATGGCGGTGTTTGCGTCGAAGGCCTGGATGCCGCGGAAGTCCAGCTTTTCGGCTCCGGGCGGTATGGTGCAGGTCTGCCAGAGATAGCCGCCGTCTTCAGTGCGCAGAACCGTGCCGTTGGTTCCCGAAGCCCAGGCGATGCCGCCGCCGAGGGAGTGGATCCCGCGCAGGCTGGCGGTTGAGTTCGAGTTCTCAAGTGTCCATTGGGCGTGGGCAGCTCCCACGGCAAGCGCCATCGCGCCGAGCACAATCATCCTTCGCATGGCGACAAGTGTAGCGGAAAGGCAGAGACAAAGACACAGGACATAACGGACAAAAAAGGTCTTGATTTAAAAGATGATAGCCAGTATCGAATGCAATTCCCGCATCGCAAAACGCTGATGAGAAATGGGCGTTCAGTGCACGGTGTACTGTGCTATTCTCACGGTCGAGAGCAAGACTTCCTGCGGTAATTTTGGAGAAGACCTGATGGCATACATAATTGCAGAACCCTGTATCGGCACCAAGGACACCGCCTGCGTGGACGCCTGTCCCGTCGATTGCATCCACCCCAAGAAGGACGAAGACGGCAACTCCGAGGCGGATCAGCTCTTCATCGATCCGGTTGAGTGCATCGACTGCGGCGCGTGCGTGCCGGCTTGCCCGGTTTCCGCGATCTTTGCGCAGGACGACCTGCCGGAGAAGTGGGCGCACTTTACGGAAAAGAATTCAGCGCACTTCGGCCGCTAGGTCCTGGCCGCACGGGCGACTGCGCGCTTTGCGCGCCATTCGTGCTGAAGATTGAGTTGTGATATCGATACGCATCCTGCTTTGCGGGATGCGTATTTGTATTTTGGTGAATGGTTAAGAGGAGAGCAGTTCCATGCCCAGATCACGTGCCGCGATCTTATCGAACGTGACAACTTTGGAACACCCCGCTGCTTGCGCTGAGGCCGCAATAAGGCAATCCCCGAAGTCTGCGCTGCTGCTGCGGTATAAGTGAAGCGCCTTGCTAAAATCCGCTGCCCGCTCAAAAACGAGAGTGTTGCGAGATTCCAAACCTTCCAGCACTGTAAGAATTGCATCTTTCGGCATTTTGTAAGTGCGATCCATGAGCCACACGAGTTCTTGAATGGACGCCATCGGAATCCATCCGGGGTTTTCGCGTGTTAGTCCGCGAAAAAATGTGCGAGCCCTTGGGCTATGCTTCGGATCGTCTCCGAGGATGTAGCGGGCAAGAATATTGGTGTCGATGCCGATCATGCGGCACGCTTACCGGATCGCTTGGCACGACGCCGGCCCGCATCACTCTTAGTGGCTTCATCGAGTTCTGCTACGTGCTCGCCGATGGCCTCTTTCATTTCCAGGTCTGTGAGCGGCGGCCCGTCCTGTGCATAGCCAAGCTTCCTGACGATACCGTAGAGTTCGTCAATGGGCCCCACGCGCCGGATCCGAAACGAGCTGTTTTCGCCTGGCAAGAAGACGACTTCTTCGCCAGGCTTGACTCCGAGTGCTTTTCTTAGCTCTGCCGGCAGGGTGATCTGGCCCTTGGATGTGATTTTAGATCTGTACATTGCAGCCTCCTTGCTCGAGTAGAGTTTACCTTGCTTGATTGATATTTGCCTTACTTTTTAATATATGTAAGGCGTGCAGTATTCAGATGCGATGATGGAAAGCGATGGCTGTTCTCACTTCGGATGCGGTAATTCTGCGAACGTGGCCGGTGCAGGAGTCTGACCTGATTGTCAGCTTCTTTACGCGCGACTACGGAAAACTGCGCGGAGTGGCGAAGGCCGCGCTCAAGAGCCGCAAGCGGTTTGGCGGGGCGCTGGAGCCGATGACTGTTGCCCGCGCGTGGTTTGTGGAGCGGCCGCGGCAGGAGCTGGGGCGGCTGGATCAGCTGGAGATTCTGCGCTCGCCACTCTCAGATGCCGTGGACATGGCGCGGATGACGGCGCTGAGCTTTTATGCGGAGGTGCTGGATGAAGCGCTGCCGGAGCACGATCCGCAGGAGACGGTCTACCGGCTGCTTACAGCCGTGCTGGAGCAGACGACGACAACGCAGCCCTTGATGCCGGTGACGTACTTTGCGCTGTGGATGACGCGGCTGATGGGATTGTTGCCGGATCTGGTGCATTGCACGGTGTGCGGCGAGGCGCTGGTGGCAGGAGAGGTTAGCTTCAGCTCTTATGCAGATGGGCTCTTCTGCGGGGTGCATGCGCAAGGGAATGCGCTGAGTGAAGACTCATGGATGCTGGCGCTGCGGATGTTGAAGCAGCCGGTGGCGGCGTTTGCCAGCGAGCCATGGCCGCGGCGGCGAGGACAGGATCTGAGGCGCTTTGCGGTGCAGGCGCTGGAGCGGCATCTGGAGAAGCGGCTCAAAAGCGCAGAGGCGCTGGCACGGCTTAGTTGACGGACTTGAGCGCTGCGGCAGCCCGTTCTGCTTTTTGCTGGAGGGCTACCTCTTTGGCTTTGACTGCGTCTTCCTTGGCCTTCTCGGCGGCGGCTAGCTCGCGGGCTTTTTCTTCCACATCGAGCTGGTTAATGCGGCTTTGAATGCGCGTGATGGAATCGCGGTCGTAGGTGAGAACTTCCGCGGCCTGAGGATTGCCTGTGAGGCGGTCGATGCGCCGTTGGTGCCACTTAACGAGCTTGACGAGGGCGTCTATGGAGTCCCACGCCTGCTTTTCAACTTCAGACTCGTGCTGAATGGTTTGCTGGAGCTGCGCGTGTAGCTGCTGCTGACCCTGCTGGGCAGCGGAGGGCGGCGTGGTGACGGGGACGGTATCGGCGCGCCAGACGGTCCAGGCAATGACGCCTGCGAGGGCGGCAAGCGCGAGCAGGATGAGGCCGAGGATTCGCATCGAATCCAGTTTATCGTGAGCCGGAAAGCGACGCGCAGGCTGGTAGAATCGGCATGAGTTTCTACCTGTGAGAGAGTGCTTGTGTCTTCATCTGTTGACGCCGTGAAGGCGGCGAGTTCCGCACTTACGTTTCAAGACTTGCTCTTCCGCCTGCAGCGTTTCTGGGCAGAGCGGGGGTGTGTGCTGCAGCAGCCGTATGATGTGGAGGTGGGCGCGGGCACCATGGCGCCTGAGACCTTTCTGCGGGTGCTCTCGGCCAAGCCCTACCGTGTGGGCTATGCGCAGCCAAGCCGCCGGCCGGCGGACGGACGCTATGGCGAGAACCCAAACCGTCTCTTTAAGCACACGCAGTTCCAGCTGGTCCTCAAGCCGCCGCCGGTCAATGTACAGGAGCTATATCTTCAATCGTTGGAAGCGATTGGCATTGACCTGCTCAAGCATGACTTGAAGTTCGAAGAGGACAACTGGGAGTGGCCTGCGGGCGGCGCGTGGGGCGTTGGCTGGCAGGTCATGCTGGACGGCCTGGAGATTACGCAGTTTACCTATTTCCAGCAGTGCGGCGGCCAAGACCTGGACCCGATCTGCGCGGAACTGACGTATGGGCTTGAGCGAATTGCGGCATTCATTCAGGATGTGGATTCGATCTACGACATTGTGTGGGCTCGCGACCCGGATACCGGCGTTGAAGTGACGTACGGAGATGTGCGGCTGGAAGAAGAGCTGCAATTCTCGGTTTACAACTTTGAATACGCCGATGTGCCGAAGCTTTGGGAGCACTTCAACGCTTTTGAAGCCGAGGGAAAGGCGCTGCTGGAGCAGGCCGGAAAGCTCCTGACGGATGAGACGGCAAGTCCAAAGGATAAGAAAAGATTTCCGCTGCTGGCGGCCTATGAGCTGGCGCTGAAGTGCTCAAATCTGTTCAATCTGCTGGATGCGCGGGGCGCGGTGAGCGTGACGGAGCGCGTAGGCGTAATTGGGCGGATTCGCGCGCTGGCGGTAGGCGTAGCCAAAGCCTACGCGTTGCAAAAGGCCGCATAGGTTTTCACTCACCACTGGGTGCCCCAGGTCCCTCGCATTTGGGGACCTCGGATAGCACTCCCGTAAACTTAAGCTTTGTAACAAGGCACGGCTTTAGCCGTGCCAAATGGGTCCGAAAACAGGATGGGCTTTAGCCCCCGCGGGCATGATGAAAGACGAAAATGGCTAATTTTTTGCTGGAAATTGGGCTGGAAGAGATTCCGGCGCGGATGATCGCAGGAGCCGAGGCAGAACTGGGCCGGCGCGTGACGGAGCTGCTGACGCGGGAGCGTCTGCTGAGCGAGGGCGCAAAGGTGACGACCTTTTCGACGCCGCGGCGACTGGCTGTGCTGGCTGAAGGCGTGCTTGCTGGCCAGGCAGATACGGAAGAGCAGCTGACCGGGCCTTCGTGGAAGATCGCGTTCAAGGATGATGCGCCGACGGCTGCGGCTGAGGCCTTTGCGAAGAAGGCCGGCGTAGCAGTGAATGATCTTGAGAAGGTGACGACGCCGAAGGGCGAGTATGTAGGTGCAAAGGCGCAGCGTAAGGGGCGCGCGACGGCGGAGATCCTTGCGGGCGAGCTGCCCAAGGAAGTGTTGGCCATCTACTGGGCGAAGAATATGTACTGGCGCGCGAGCAAGCCGGAGCGGTTTGTCAGGCCATTGCGCTGGCTGGTGGCGCTGCTGGACTCCGAGATTGTTCCGGTGGAGATTACCGGGATTGCGGCGAGGCGTGCGAGCCGCGGGCATCGCGTGCTGCATGGTGAAAAGCCGGTGGAGATCGCAGTAGCGGGTGGGTACGTGGAGGCGCTGCGCGGGGCCAAAGTGGTAGTTGAGGTTAGCGAGCGCAGGCAGCTGATTCGCAAGGCCTTGGATAAGGCGACTCGGACAGTGGCTGGAGCGCGCTGGAGAGAAGATGAGCCACTGGTTGAAACGGTGACGCACCTGACCGAGTGGCCTAGCGTGATCCTGGGAGACTTTGAGCCGGAATACCTGACCCTGCCCGAAGAGGTTCTGGTGACGGTAATGCGCGACCACCAGAAGTATTTTGCTGTCGAAGGCGCTGAGGGCAAATTGGCCCCGCATTTTCTGGCGGTGCTGAATACCGAGGTGGATGCCGAAGGTGAAGCGATCATCCGGCACGGAAATGCGAAGGTTCTGAGGGCACGGTTCAAGGATGCGCAGTTCTTCTGGGATTTCGATCAGAAGGTGCCGCTGGCGGAACGGGTGGAGAGCCTGAAGGCGGTGACCTACCACAAGGATTTGGGAAATTATTACTGGAAGACGGAAGAAAATCTCGTCGTTGCGGGCAGGCTGGCTTCGGTCGTGAAGGCTGCGGGCGTCGCGTTCGACGAGGCGGCCCTGCTGAAGGCCGCTGAATTGGCCAAGACCGATTTGACCACCGAGTTAGTGAAGGAATTTACCGAGTTACAAGGAATCATCGGCGGCCTTTATGCGCGGGCTCAGGGCCTCGATGAAACAGTGGCCAAGGCCATCTATGACCAATACACACCAGCCTCGACAGAGGATGCAATTCCCACGACTGTTGAGGGGCAATTGCTCGGCTTGGCAGACCGCATTCAGACAATTACCGCGATGTTCGGCATCGGCTTCAAGCCAACAGGTTCTAAGGATCCATTTGCTCTTAGAAGAGCAGGAAACGGAATTATCAAAATCCTTGCGGAATCCGATCTTGAGCTGACCTTAGATGGTATTTATTCTGCGATTTATCCGATCTTGAAGATCTCAGGCCCGAGTTTTAACGAAGTCCAAGTGTTCCTAGGCGAGCGAGTGAAATCCTACTTGATGGAAGCTCGCGGCTTTGCGTATGACGTAGTGAATGCCGTGACATCCGCGGGGTCAATGGTCGTCGTAACTGAATTCACTTTGGGGGCTGAGAACGTACGTCATACCATTGCCCGCGCAGAAGCCCTGACAGCAGCGCGAGGGTCGGAAGACTTCGTGGCGGTGTCGGCGGCCTTCAAGAGGATCAAGAACATTCTGCGGCAGGCCGAAGAGAAAAAGTTCGAGATTGGGGCTGCGGATGGGGCCAAACTTGCATCTGAGGCGCAGAAGCTTCTTGCTCACGCCGATGAACTTGCTCCAAAGGTAAGAAAATACCGCGAGGATCATGCGTACACCGAAGCGCTCAGCGAGATTGCGACGCTACGGCCCTCGGTGGATGCCTTCTTCGACAAGGTGATGGTACTGGATAACGATCCTGCAGTGAGAGGCGCGAATCTGGGGCTGATTGCGAGTGTGCTGGAAGGCTTTTCCGGAATTGCGGATTTCAGCGAAATCGTAACGGGATAAGCGCCTCAGAACCGCATGACAGAAACGGCCTATCCTTCGCAATCACTATTATGCGGAGGATATAGCCGTGAATCATTTCATTGTCAGTTTCGGAGATACCGAGCTTACGGACGAACAGTCAGCTCGTGTCAAATCGGCGATTGAGATGGCAGCAAAGAAAGAGTACGAGTCATTTGCAGCCACCTCCGACGCACTTCCCATTACTCAGTTGCCAACTGGCCCGGGTCCGGGGCACCACGGTGGCCGTGGCCCGAGCAATCCGGGGGGCCCCGGTAAGACCAGCCCAACCAAACCGGGCGGCAATCCGGGCACAGGTCCAATAGGAACAGGGAACCCGATTGGAAAGCATCAATTCCCAATCGTAAAGCCCGCTTTCTATGACTCCTCTACCAAAACCTGGAAAGCCGCATAGCATGCCGAAACTCGCTGGCCGTGGATAAATCTTCGGCCAGCGAGTTAGGCAGGTCACTTGCCATCGAGGAATGCGCGAATTGCGGGAAAGAGAGTTGCGGCTTCGCAACCGGGGGCCAGGTGTCCGCAATCGGACTGCAAGACGATCGTTTTCGCATGGATGAGTTGCGCAAAGTCGAGCGCGGGTTTGGGATTGACCATGTGATCTTGCGCGGCGTTGATAATTAGCACCTTTGCCTTGACTCTCTTTGCGGCATCTTCAAGCGAGCCGCCGTGGCCAATGTCATGGGCGCTGATGGCGACGAGGCCTGAGAGCCAATCGTTGGCGTCAAAGGGAAGAATGCCTTTGGCGTAGGCCTTTGGATAATCTGAGAGGAATTTCTGCGGCGTTTCATCTGCGGCAAAATGCGCGGGCGTCGTGAGATGCAGAAGATGAATGGCCTGGACGACAGGTACAGCCGGTGATTTCTCGTAACGTCCCTGATGAAATTCCGGATCGGAGCGGAGAGCATCCTCCTCGGTTTGCATGAGGAGCGTGTCGTAGCTGGTGGGGTGCGGAGAGCCGACGATGGGGATGGCGACGTCCAGCATATCGGGGTAATCGACGAGCCATTCAAAGGTCTGGATGCCGCCCATGGAGATTCCCATGACGGCATGGAGATGCTTGATGCCAAGGGTTTCCGTGACGACGCGGTACTGCGAGTTGACCATGTCCTGTATGGCGTACGCCGGAAAGTCGGGGCCGTGCTGCGGCGCGGGCGCATTGGAGGGCGATGAGGAGACTCCATTGCCGAGTGCGTCGACAGCGATAACAAAATATTTGCCGGGATCGACGAGCTTGTCCGCACCCACGGAGCCGCCGACGCCGAGGCTCGTTCCGCCGAACCATGTGGTGAAGAGGACGGCGTTGGAGTGGTCCGGATTGAGCACGCCCCAGGTACGGTAGCCAATGCGGCAGTGCTGGATTTCCGCGCCGGAGACGAGTTTGCAGGAACCAAGTTCGGCGAACTTCTGCTGGCTGCGAGCGACATGCGCGAGCGGAACGGTCAGGATGGCGAGAATAGCGACGGAAAAACGGTAGAGCATGGCTGCCACAGTGTACAGGCTTCAGCGTGGCGGAGCGATGCGGACAGAGTTCGCGCGGCAGGAGCGGACGGCAGGGCAGGCGATGGCGTGGAGAGATTTGTCGAGGCAGATTTCAACGGCAGTGAGGTAGTTGTGGCCGCAGCTGATGGCAATGGATTGGCTCGAGAGCCCGGGATTGGACTGCGTGAAGAGTCCGGCGATCTGATCGGGCGAAAGCGAAGTCTGCGAGCTGAGATTGGCGAGCTGCGCGGGGATTTTCACGGATTGGTACGCGGTGCGGGCGGCGGAGAAGAAGTCGTTTGCGGCCAGGCCGGAACAGGTGCCGTGTGTGCGCCACTCGTGTTCGAGCAGGCCCGGCTCGGGATAGATGTCGCTGAACTGCGATGGGTTGGGACCGGGCGCGTTGCCGCAATTCTGTGGATAGCTGCCGTCATTGTTCTGCGGCCAGAGGCCGTGAAGGACGAAGGTTGAGCGGCGGGCGCATTCTGCGGCTTCCGGATGCGAGTGGCAGTATTCGGGCGACCAGGAGAGGTTGAGTAGATAAAAATCGAATCCGGTGGCGGCGGCGAGGCGAGGATTCGGACGTCTCGGTGGGTCGACCATTACGCCGGGTCTTGGTGCGTCAGACGTATTGGATTTGCACGCCGCAAGCGTGAACAGAAGCGCAAGGGAGAGCAGTTTCAACTTCATGCGCGCAGCATAGCATGCTTCCACCGAAAACCTCGCACGCATGAGGAGCCCGTAGAGCAGGGTTTTTGCGCCGCAGGCGCAGTCCGCCGTGCGCGCAGCACCGTCTAGAATAGAGAGACATGGCAGACGCACTTTATCTGAGTTTGTGGTATCCGAATCTGCGGCTTATGACGTTGCCGGACAAGCTTGCAGCGGTGCTGGGAAGCTTTGCCGCGCATGGCGGCGAGGCAAAGGTCTACGCGGTAACGGTCTGGCCGGTGAGCTGGCAGGAGTCTCCGGTATTTCAGCGCGTGTATGGGCGCGCTGCAGATGGCGGGGCAGAGATCCGTGACGCCGTGCAGGAGGGCCTGGAGCTGATGCATGACGATTACGCCTATGAGTTCCAGATTGGATGGAGCTTGTGGGAGCCGGAAGTGGCGACGGAGCTCGATCCGAAGTGGGCGCGTGTGCCGCGGCTGGTGCGAGTCACGGCCTTCGGGCCCCTCTTTGATGAGGCCACCTACGAGCAGGAAGGTCATATCCGCATAGACTTTGGGCCGGACACGCCGTTTCTGGAAGAAGATGCGGCTCTGAACGAGGAAGCGGCCCGGCACATGGCGCAGAATATCCGGCAGCTTGTGGATTTAACGGCGGCGATGGAGAAGGAGAGCGGCGCGACGGCGCGGCTTCTATGGAGCGAGCTGGGTGAGAGTCTTGCCACACGGCTTGCGGCGCGGCTGGGGCAAGGGAACTGAGCCTGTGCGATTGACGCCATTTCGACTCACGCCATTCCGTTTGAGCATTGAGCGGTTGCGGACGCTGGTGCTGGTGGCGGGGGGACTGCTGCTGGTGGCGCTGATCGCTTCTCTTGCCGTCAAACGATGGAAGAGCAAATTCAATATCAATGAGATTCCCAAGAGGCTGGGCGTAGACATTCAGCAGGAAGCCAATGGTGTGACCTACACGCAGTCGAGGGGCGGGCACACGCTGTTCAAAATTCATGCGAGCAAAGTGACGCAGCTCAAACAGTTGAGCAAAGAAGGCGGCAAGGCGCTGCTGCATGACGTGAGGATTGAGCTCTACGGCGAGGATGGCAGCCGCGTGGACAAAATCTCAGGCGGAGAGTTTGAGTACGACCAGAAGGCCGGTATCGCAACGGCCGCAGGGCCGGTAGAGATCACGATTATGAAGCCGGGCGTGGCTCCGGCGGTGGCACCCAAGGCGAATGCGAATGCGGCAGGCAAAGGAACGGCGCTGGGAAGTGCCGCGCAGACGGCTGCCGCCGATCAGATTGAGGTAAAGACGAGCGGGCTGACCTTTGACCAGAAGACAGGGACAGCGACGACGGAGCAGCCGGTGCAGTTTGAGCTGGCGCAGGGCAATGGGAACGCCGTGGGTGCGCTCTTCGACTCCAACAGCGGGCACGTGGTGCTGGACCATGACGTTGTGATGACGGTACGGCGCAAGACCGGATCCGGCGATGAGGATGTAAAGATTCACGCGCATCATGCGGAGTTTGAGCGGGGCTCGCTGGTTGGGACCATGACGAATGCGGAAGCGGACTATCGTGGAGGTCACGCAACGGCGGGCGATGCGAAGATGCTCTTCCGGCAGGATGGTTCGGCGGTGCGGATGGATGCGCACGACGGGTTCACGATGACATCGGCGAGCGGGACGCATGTGAGCGCACCGCAGGGATGGCTTGAGTTTGACGAGAAAAATCATCCGCGGCATGGGCATCTGGAGGGTGGCGTAACGCTGGACTCGGTGACTGGCGGCCGGCAGTCGCATGGGAGCGCGCCAGTGGCGGAGGTGGAGTTTTCTGAGCTGGGCGATCTGCGGCACGCCCACATGGAGCGCGGCGTGACAATGCATAGCGAGGAAGACACAGCAGGAGCGCATGTGAGCCGCGACTGGCGGTCTCCAGTGGCGGATATGGCATTTCGCGCGGGTGCAAAGGGCAAGACCGAGCTTGCGAGCGTCTTTGGGCAGGGTGGCGTAGTGATGATCGGGCAGACGCGTCGCGGCGATGGCGGAATGACGCCTTCAAAGATGAGCGCGGATCAGGTGACGGCGCTATTTGCCCCAGGATCGGGTCAGAGCCAGCAGCTGAAACATATAACGGGCGTGGGCCACGCGAGCGTGGAGCAGACGACTGCGACAGGGACAGCGCAGACGACGACGGGCGACAAACTGGACGCGGAGTTTGCGCAGGGAGCCAAACCCGCGGATAAGTCTGCGGCGCAGGCGCCTGACGCGGGATTGGCGAACAGCCAGATTGAGTCCGCGACGATGGATGGGCATGTGACGCTGACGCAGCAGGAAGCGGCCAAGTCGGGCGAGCAACAGCAGCCTGCGCTGCGGGCGACGGGCGCTCACGCAGTCTTTGACGGAGGATGGCTGCACCTCACGGGAAATCCGCGCGTGGTGAATGGCGGCCTGGACATGACGGCGGACAAGCTGGACATTGCGCAGGCAGCGGCGAATGCTGCTGGAGCGTCTGCAAAGACCCCGCAGGCTGGAAATACAGGCGGGGATGCCTTTGCGCATGGCAATGTGAAGGCGACGTGGCTGAATGACGGGCGCAACGCGAATACGTCGGGGAATGTTCCAAATGGATCCGCAGGTGGTGGGACGGTTGGATTTGGCGGACAGACGCCGGCGCACGTGATTGCGGCGGAGGCGGAGTTCCACCAGGCTACTGGCGAGGCGACATTCAAGGGACAGGCGCGACTGTGGCAGGATGCGAATTCCGTGGCTGCACCGGTGATTGTGCTGGACAGGAATAAGCAGACGCTGACGGCGCATGGAGCGGGTGCAGCGAATCCGGTGAAGCTGGTGCTGCTGAGCGCAGGTGGTGCGCCTGGCGCCATGTCGAGTCCGAAAACTGATTCCGGAAAGCCGGGCGATAGGAAACAGACTACACCGTCTGTGATTCGTGTGAGTGGCGGAGATCTGCTCTATTCAGATACAACGCGGAAAGCAGTGTTGCATGCCGCACCCGGTGGAACAGTCACGGCGGAGACGGGAACGGCGATTTCAAATTCGGATGTTGTGGAGCTGACGCTGTTGCCGACGGGGACTGGTGCGACGAAGGATGCGAGCGGTAGTGCAAAGGCTAGCACGTCTCAGGTAGACAAAATGACTGCAAAGGGCAATGTGGTATTGACTTCGCAGGGGCGGCAGGGCACGGGCGAGCAACTTATCTACACAGGACAGACGGGGCAGTATGTGCTGACGGGTACGGCTGCAAAGCCTCCGAAATTGAGCGATCCTGCGCAGGGAGTAGTAACTGGCAACGCTTTGATTTTCAATAGCCACGATGATAGCGTCAGTATCGAAGGCGCGGGAAACAAGACGACAACAACGACGCACGCGCCGGCGAAAACGAAGTAAGACGCCGCAGGAAGCAAGCAGAGAAGCGAGCTGGATGCAGACACTGAGCGCCGAAGGACTCGGCAAGACTTACAAGGGACGGCAGGTGGTGCGAGGCGTGGATGTAAGCGTCTCACGCGGCGAGGTTGTCGGGCTTCTGGGACCGAATGGCGCAGGCAAGACCACAAGCTTCTATATGATTGTGGGGCTGGTGGAGCCGGAGACGGGCCGTGTCATGGTGGACGGAGAAGAGATTACGCGGGTTCCCATGTATTTGCGGGCGCGGAATTTCGGGATCAGCTATCTGCCGCAGGAGCCGAGCGTTTTTCGTAAGCTGACGGTGGAGGAAAACATCCTGGCCGTGCTGGAAGCGCAGCCGCTGAGCAACAAAGAGCGGAGAACGCGCACAGATAAGCTGATTCAACAGTTGAACCTGGGGCACATTCGCGGAACCAAGGGCTACGCGCTTTCTGGCGGCGAGCGGCGTAGAGTGGAGATTGCGCGGTCCTTGTGCATTCAGCCGAACTTTATTCTGCTGGATGAGCCATTTAGCGGCATTGACCCGATTGCGGTCTCGGAGCTGCAAAAGATCATTTTCGATCTGAAGGCAAGCGGGATCGGGATATTGATTACGGATCACAATGTCCGGGAGACTTTGAGCGTGACGGATCGCGCATACATTATTGCGGAGGGTAAAATCTTCCGGACCGGTACTCCGCGGGAATTAGGTAACGATGTGGAGGTCCGGCGGGTCTATCTAGGAGAGGGGTTTTCGCTGGATTAGGATTGTGCATCTTTTGAGGGATTTGGAAGGTTCGAGAGGTAGAGAAGGTTGATTCCTGGAACATTCTGAAACATTCCTCATGCAGCATGATTCATTTTGGAACATTCACATTTGTTCCAGATATTTTTCGCTTTATCAAGGTTTCTTACCGGCTAAACTTCATATATTCCAACCGGGAATCGAGCGGTCCTGATGGCTCTGTTGCAGCCAAAACTGAATTTAAGAGTCTCTCAGCGGCAAGTACTTACGCCGGGGCTGATGCAGATGGTCAGCGTCCTTGCGCTCAACAAGCTTGAGCTGAAGGAGATGATCGATGCGGAGATGGTGGAGAATCCGGTATTAGAGGAAATTGACGAATCGGTTCCCATGCTGGACCAGGTGGCAAGCCGCGAAGAGACGCTGGGGCTTTCCGCAGAGCGCGCGGCGGAGGAGATCACCAAGCCTGCAGATCCATTTGAAGAAGTGGATTTCGGCTCATACTTCCAGGAGTATCTCGATCCGGGATACAAGACGCAGCCGGAGTATGAAGACAGCGAGAAGCCATCGTTTGAAAATTTCCTATCGCAGCCGACGACGCTGACCGATCACCTGTCGTGGCAGCTTGGCGCGCTTTCGCTGAATTCAGAGCTGACGGCAGCGGCGGAGTTTATCGTCGGGAATCTGGATGAGAACGGGTATCTGGCGACGGGCGATGAGGAACTTGCGGCGAGCTTTGCGGGAATCGATCCGGCCGTTGCTGTGAACGGTGCGGCGGAAGAATACGCCGCGGCGCTCAAGCTGATCAGGAATGCGATTGAGTTGGTGCAGCATCTCGATCCGGCGGGAGTCGGCTCGCATGATCTGCGCGAGTGCCTGCTGATTCAGGTTACGGGACAGCAGGAGGAGCTTGCTCAGCTTTACGCGAAGCGAAGCCAGTTGGAAGCCGAGGCCGAGGCTAAGACTGAAGAAGAAGAAGAGGATTACGCGGAGGAACTGGAGGTAAATCCGCACGGGAGCTTCCGCGTTGAAGCTGAGGCAAAGCTTGAAGAGCGGCGCAGGGCGATGGATGTGGCAGGGCAGATTGTGGACAAGCATCTGGGTTTGCTGCTGAAGCGTGATGTGAAGGACCTGGCGCGGGCTGTGCAGGCTACGGTTGAGGAGGCGCACGCGGCGGTGGAGTTCATTCGCACGCTCGATCCAAGGCCCGGGCGACTGTATAACCGCGAGCAGACGCGGCTGATTGAGCCCGATGTGGTGTTTGTGAAGCGTGGCACCGAGTGGGTTGTCAGCATGAATGAAGAAGACCTGCCGAGCCTGCGGCTGAGCCGGCGTTACCGCCAGATGCTTGCCTCCAATGGCACCGAGCGCGAAGTAAAAGAGTATGTGAAGGAGCGGTTCCGGTCGGCGATGCAGCTGATGCGGAATATCGCGCAGCGCAAGAGCACGATTCTGCGGACGTGCGAAGTGATTGTGCGGCGGCAGCAGGATTTTCTCGACAAGGGGCTTGAGGCGCTGCGGCCCATGATGATTAAGGAAGTGGCGGAAGAGATCGGCGTGCACCCTTCCACGGTGAGCCGAGCCGTGGCGAATAAGTATGCGCATACGCCGCAGGGCGTGCTGGAACTGAGGTTCTTTTTCTCGGAAGGCTCGAATGGGCCGGAAGGCGCTGATACGCCGCTCGTGGTGTTGAAGCGGAAGGTTCGGAAACTGATTGAAGAGGAAGATGCGAAGAAGCCGCTGACGGACGATCAACTTGCCGCGATGCTGCAGGCAGGCGGGATTCAACTGACGCGGCGTACGGTGGCGAAGTACCGCGAGGAAATGAATATTCCTTCAACACATCAGAGGAGACGGCGTGACGCATAGCGTGCTCGCGGTCACTGTCCCCCCATTTCCACTATGCTGTAAAATCCTTAGATTCGCTCCCTGATCAAGCAGGGAGAAGAATTGCGTCTAAGCGGAGGCTGACCATGGATGTGGAGTTAACCGCGAGGCAGGTACGTATCTCCAAGGCGCTGCGCGAGCAGGCCGAGGTGGGCATGGAGCGCATAGCGCGCCTCATGGGCAAGACGACAAGCGCATCAGTAACCTTTCGTGTGGAGCGGCATCTGCAGATAGCCGAGCTGACGGTTTCGGCGCGCCATCACACGATTGCAGCAACGGGGCAGGCCGCGACGCAGGAGGCAGCGCTCAGAAATGCGCTGGCTCATGCCGAGCACCAGGCGTTGCGCCACCGTGACAAGCGCCTGACGGGCAAGCGGCTGCCGAAGGAAGAAAAACTGATGGCAGCGCCTCCGGTGGCGCGAACGAAGACGCGGCCGGCAGAGCCGGAAATGGCGTCGGAGGTCACGGAAAATGGGCTGCCGGCAAAGCCTGCGGCCAAGCCGCGAGCTTCGATTCTCGCGCATTCCTTTCCCGCCAAGCCCACAGTGGTCGAGCCGCACATTGTGAAGAGCAGTGAAGCGATTGCGATGCGGCCGATGTCACTGGAGGAAGCGGTGAAGGAGGCGGAGTTCCGCGACCGCGAACTGCTGATCTTTCACGATCTGGCCGGAAAACTGTTCGTACTGCACCGGCGGCGGGATGGGCAGATGGGGCTGGTGGAGATTCCCTAAAAACAGGGACTGAGCGACAAGGGACATAGGGACTAGGAGATGCCGCCGTTTGAAGGCAAATTTCCTGGTTCCTGATTTCTATGTCTCTAGTCCCTGTCGTTGTACCATGAGCGCATGGCGAGCGTGAACGATGCCGCAGGGATGGGCGAACGCGTGAAGAAAGAACCGGGCAAGGAGCTGGTGATTGTGACCGGCATCTCGGGGGCTGGCAAGGCCACGGCGTTAAAGGCCTTTGAAGACCTGGGATTTCACGCCGTGGACAATCTGCCGCTTGAGCTCCTGGTGGAGTTTGCGCGGCTGGTTGAGAAATCCGATGAGATTGAACAGGCGGCGATCATTGTGGACATCCGCGAGGGGATGACGCTGGATCAGCTGCCCGAAATTCTGAAGAGCGTAAAGACAGTGCTGCGGACGCGCGTGGTGTTTCTGGACGCGAAGGATGAAGTGCTGGTCCGGCGCTACTCGGAAACGCGCAGGCCGCATCCGCTGAGGAAACAGGACACGGTTTCGCGCTCAATCGTGGAAGAGCGCCAGCTTCTGGATCCGATCCGCAATGTGACGGATACGCTGATTGATACTTCAAGCTTCAATGTGCACGAGCTGCGCGCGCACATCCAGGCGCGGTTCGGGCGGGACGAGCAGGTGAATCATCTGCTGGTTTCGTGCCTGAGCTTTGGCTTCAAGAACGGCGTGCCGGTGGACGCAGATATGGTGTTTGACGTGCGCTTTCTGCCGAATCCGCATTTTGTGCCGGAGTTTCGCAAACTCACGGGCCAGGACCCGAGGGTGGCGGCCTATGTGCGTGGGTTTCCGCAGACAGAGGAGTTTCTGGAGCGCGTAACAGGGCTGATGCTGTATCTGTTGCCACATTATGTGGCCGAGGGAAAGAGCTACCTGACGGTTGCTTTTGGCTGTACGGGCGGGATGCACCGGAGCGTAATGATGGCCGAAGAGATGGCGGCTCGGCTGAAAGCAGCCGGCTACCAGGTGAAGGCTCTGCACCGAGATATGCCAAGGTGATATGCCCCGGTGAGGCTGCAACTTTTCGATCCGTGCAAACGTCTTAAAAGTGTTCACGATCCGTCGTTAAACGCCGTGTCAAGCAGTTCCGGCGAGTACGTGGATTTATGCTGAAGGGTCGCGCAAGGTTCAAATTCGCGCTATGCCCAAATGGTAAACTTAGCGATTTGGAGGCTTACTGCCTGCGGCTTCTGAGAAGCCGAGGCAGCTCCGACGGATTTACACCTTTTTCGGATCACCATAAAGAGACCAATGGACGAACAATCATCTGCTTCACATGCAACGCCAGGGGCGCCACAGGCTTCGAACGTAACGCAGGGGCCGGCACTGGCTTCCCACGTTACGCCTACTACGCCACACGCCGCCGACGCGACCACGCCCAAAAAGAAGCGCCGCCACCTCTGGATATGGGCCGTGGTTCTTCTTCTTTTTGCCGGCCTTTTCTACTGGGTAATACAGCACCAGCAGAAGAGCCAGGCGGCGGGCGGAGGCGGACGGCGCGCCGGCATGGGCGGCCCGGTTCCGGTGACCACAGCCACGGCGAAGAAGGGCTCGATGGGGATTTATTACGATGCCCTGGGCACCGTCACGCCGGTCTACACCAATACGATTACCGCGCAGGTGACCGGGGTAGTGACGCAGGTGCACTATCGCGAAGGCCAGATGGTCCGCAAAGGCGATCCGCTGATCGATCTGGATGACCGGCTGTACCAGGCGCAACTGGCGCAGGCACAGGGGACGCTCGAGCACGACAAGCAGGTGTTGGCGCAGGCCGATATGGACCTGGAGCGCTACAAGCAGGCGTGGGCCAAGAACGCAATTCCGCGGCAGACTCTTGAGGATCAGGAAAAGTTGGCCCTGCAGCAGCAGGGCACCGTGAAAAACGACGAGGGCGTGGTGGAGTACGACCAGGTGCAGGTGGAGTATTGCCACATCACGGCGCCGATTTCCGGACGCGTGGGATTGCGCCTTGTGGATCCGGGAAACCTGGTAACGGCAAACGGAACCGCGACGCTGGTGGTGATTACGCAGATCGCACCGATTACGGTGGTCTACACGCTGGCGGAAGACAATCTGCCGCAGGTGCAGAAGCAGACGAAGAGCAAGCAGGCGCTGACGGTGGAGGCGATGGACCGCTCGTTAACGGGACATCTGGCGACTGGAAAGCTGAGCTCGATTGACAACCAGATCGATACGTCGACGGGCACGGTAAAGATGCGCGCGATGTTCGATAACAAAGATGGCGCGCTGTTTCCGAATCAGTTTGTGAATACGCGCATGCTGGTGCAGACGCTGCAGGATCAGGTGATTATTCCTTCTTCCGCGATTCAGCACAACGGCAGTGAGGATTTCGTTTATCTGCTGGTGAGCGCCAAGACAGGTCAGCCGGTTTCCGATGTGTCAGCTTGCTCAACGGGCACTGGTTCCGGAGGACAGGGTTCCGGCGGTCAAGATTCAGGCGCGAACGCCGGTGCAAAGCATGGCGGCGGCAAGGCCGCAGCAGGACAGCAAACCGGACCACCTCCGCCGTGCAAGGTTGCGATGACTTCGGTGAAGTCAGGCCACTCGGAGAGCGGAAATACGATTGTGACGAGCGGCCTGGGAGCGGGCGCGGTGATAGCCGATTCGAGCTTTGAAAAGCTGATTGACGGCGCGCCGATTACAATTTCGAAGGTCAAACTTCCATCCACATCGGAAACGAGCGAGAGCCCAGCCCCATGAACCCTTCCCGGCCATTCATCATGCGGCCGGTGGCGACTGCGCTGCTGATGGCCGCGATTCTACTGGTGGGGATTGTCGCATTTCTGCAGCTGCCGATGTCGGCGCTGCCGGAAGTGGACTATCCCACGATCCAGGTGCTGACCTTCTATCCCGGCGCGAGCCCGGATGTGATGGCGACGACGGTGACGGCGCCCCTGGAAAGGCAGTTTGGGCAGATGCAGGGCCTGAGCCAGATGACCTCGACCAGTGCGGGCGGGGTGTCGGTGATCGTGCTGCAGTTCAACCTTACGCTGGGACTGGATGTGGCTGAGGAAGAGGTGCAGGCGTCGATTAACGGCGCTGGATCTTTCCTGCCTGCCAACCTGCCTACGCCTCCGGTATACAACAAGACAAACCCGGCGGATGCGCCGGTGATGACGCTGGCCGTCTACTCGCCGCAACTGCCGCTTTCGCAGGTGGAAGACCTGGTGGATACGCGGTTGGCCCCGCGTCTCTCGCAGCTGGCCGGCGTTGGACTGGTGAGCATCAGCGGCGGACAGAAGCCCGCGGTCCGGATTCAGGTGAATCCGACGAAGCTATCCGCGCACGGGCTGAATCTGGAGGACGTTCGCACGGCGCTGACGCAATCGAGCGTGAACGCGGCTAAGGGCAACTTTGATGGGCCGCGGCAGGACTACCAGATCGACGCCAACGATCAGATCACAGATGCGCAGGAATACAACAACGTTGTGATCTCCTACAACAATGGTTCGCCTGTCCTTGTGAAGGACGTGGCAAACGTGATCAATGGTGTGGAGAATACGCGGCAGGCCGCGTGGATGAACCAGACGCCGGCGGTGGTGCTGAACATTCAGCGACAACCGGGCGCGAACACGATCACGGTGGTAAATCTGATCCGGCACATTTTACCGCAGCTGGAGGCAAATCTTCCCGCGTCGATTCAGGTCGTCACAATGACGGACATGACGACGAGCATTCAGTCATCTGTGCATGACGTTGAGTTCGAGCTGCTGCTGACAATCGGGCTCGTCGTCATGGTGATCTTCCTCTTCCTGAGGAATTTGGCGGCGACGGTGATTCCCAGCGTGGCTGTGCCGCTTTCGCTGGTCGGCACCTTTGCGGTGATGTATATGCTGGGCTTCAGCCTGGACAATCTTTCACTGATGGCGCTCACAATTTCCACGGGCTTTGTGGTGGACGACGCCATTGTGATGATTGAGAACATCTCTCGCTACCTGGAAGAAGGAATGCCGCCCATGGAGGCGGCGCTGACGGGCGCGGGGCAGATCGGGTTCACGATTGTCTCGCTGACGGTCTCATTGATTGCCGTGCTGATCCCGCTGCTCTTTATGGGCGATGTAGTTGGACGGCTCTTCCGCGAGTTTGCAGTGACGCTGGCGGTGACGATCATTCTTTCGGCGGTGGTTTCGCTGACCCTCACGCCGATGATGTGCGCCAGGATTCTGAAACACGATCCAGCGCATCAGCAGACGCGTTTTTATCGCGCTTCAGAGAAGGTCTTCAACAACATGGTCGCCTTTTACGGGCGCACGTTGAAGGTAGTTCTCGAGCATCAGACAATCACCCTTCTTGTGGCTGTGGCTACGCTTGTCCTGACTGTCGTTCTGTACATCATTATTCCGAAGGGCTTCTTTCCGGTGCAGGATACGGGCGTAATCCAGGGCATCTCACAGGCGATGCAGTCGATCTCGTTCGAGGACATGGGAAAGAAGCAGCAGGAGATGGCGAGGATCATTCTGCAAGATCCCGCTGTGGAAAGCCTGTCGTCGTACATCGGCGCGGATGGTATCAACACGACGCTGAACAGCGGGCGCATTTCGATCAATCTGAAACCGCTTGATCAACGTGACCTGAGCGCTGCGGATGTGATTCGCAGGTTGCAGACGAAGCTGACGCGGGTACAGGGGATGTACCTGTACATGCAGCCGGTGCAGGACATCACGGTAGACGACCGCGTGAGCCGCACGCAGTATCAGTACACGCTGGAAGATCCGGACATTAATGAGCTGAATGACTGGACCAACAGGTTCGTGACGGAGCTGAAGAAGCTGCCCGGCCTGGAAGATGTGGCAACGGACCAGCAGACCGGTGCGAAGGCAGTTTCGCTGATGATCGATCGCGTGACGGCTTCCAGGCTTGGCGTTGCTCCGACGACGATTGACAACACGCTCTACGACGCCTATGGCCAGCGGCAGATCAATACGATGTACACGCAGCTGAACCAGTATCACGTGATTCTGGAGACGGCTCCGGAGTGGCAGCAGAATCCGGCAAATCTGGGATCGCTGTACATTCAGTCGAGCGCGTCGTCCGGCGCGAGCGGCGCGGCTGCGTCGACATCGTTCTCCGCATCCGCTTCCGCGTCGGCGGGATCGAATGCGCTGACAACGGGGGTCAAGTACACGCCTTCATCGAATGTGATGGGGCCTGCGGCGACTGTGCTTGCGGGAACAACTTCGTCGGGCGGTTCAAGCGCCAGCGCGGGTACTACGAGTGGCACTACGCCGAATACGACAATCAGTTCGGTGGGCGCAAATGCAATTCCGCTGAACGCATTTACCAAGGCAAGTATTACGACAGAGGCGCTCTCCATCAATCACCAGGGACAGTTTCCGTCGGTGACGGTCTCATTCAACCTGGCGCCGCATGCATCGCTGGGGCCGGCGATCGACGACATTGAAAAGGCCGCAAAGAAGATAAATTTTCCGCCGACAATTCAGGCGGATTTTCAAGGCACGGCAGCATCCTTCCGCAATTCGCAAGGGAATGAAGGGCTGCTGATTCTGGCGGCTCTGGTAACGGTGTACATTGTGCTGGGCGTGCTGTATGAGAGCTTTATTCATCCGATCACGATTCTTTCCACACTGCCTTCGGCAGGCGTGGGTGCGCTGCTTGCGCTGATATTGTTCCGTCAGGATCTCAGCGTGGTGGCGATTATCGGCATCATTCTCCTCATCGGAATTGTGAAGAAGAACGGCATCATGATTGTGGACTTTGCCCTTGAGAGCGAGCGCGAACATGGCAAAAACTCCACGGATGCAATTTACGAGGCAAGCCTGCTGCGCTTCCGCCCGATCATGATGACGACGATGGCAGCGCTGCTGGGCGGCGTGCCCCTGGCCTTTGGGACTGGGCTAGGCTCAGAGCTCCGCCGCCCGCTAGGCATTGCCATGGTGGGTGGACTGCTGCTCTCGCAGGTGCTCACGCTGTACACCACGCCGGTCATCTACATCTTCTTTGACACGCTGGGTCAGCGAATCACAGGCCGCAAGCCATCACACACAGCTCCGCGGAATGAGCCGCCAGCAAGGGAGCCCGCGGCCGGAGAACAGCCTGCATGAGTCTGTCGTCTCCATTTATTCACCGCCCGGTGGCCACCACACTGCTGACAGTCGCGGTGGCCATTGCGGGAGCGATTGCGTACACGGTGCTGCCGGTGGCGCCATTGCCGCAGGTGGATTTCCCGACGATCAGCGTCTCGGCCAGTCTGCCCGGCGCAAGCGCGCAGATCATGGCGGCCTCCGTGGCAACGCCGCTGGAGCGGCAGTTCAGTCATATTGCCGGCATCACGGAGATGACTTCGTCCAGCTCGCTGGGCAGCACAAACGTCACGATGCAATTCGACCTGAGCCGCAATATCGACGGTGCGGCGCGCGACGTGCAGGCGGCGATCAATGCGGCGCGGACGTACCTGCCCGCGAATCTGCCGTCGAATCCTTCTTATCGTAAGGTTAATCCGGCGGATTCGCCGATCATGATCATCGGCCTGACGTCGAAGAAATACGACATAACGAAGGTCTACGACCTGGCTTCAACGATTCTGGAGCAGAAGCTTTCACAGATTCAGGGCGTGGGACAGGTGAATGTGGGCGGAGGCGCCACTCCTTCTGTTCGGGTGGAAGTGGACCCGATGAAGCTGCAGGGCTATGGGCTGTCGCTCGCGAATGTGCAATCCGTACTGAGCCTGCAAAATGCGGATACGCCGCGCGGGCAGCTTGCGGATGGGCAGACGACGGCTGACATTATTACGAACGACCAGATCTCCCAGGCTGAGGACTATAAGCCGCTGATTGTGGGCTATCACAATGGTGCGGCGGTGCGGCTTTCTGACGTGGCGGACGTGGTGGATTCCACGCAGAACATTCGCACGGCTGGCTACATGGACGGCACGCGCGCGGTCTTCATCATCATCTTCCGGCAGCCTGGCGCGAACATTATCGATACCGTCGATCGCGTGAAAGAACAACTGCCGTTTCTAACTGCGGTGATGCCCAATGGCATCGTTTCCACGATTGTGATGGACCGCACACAGACCATTCGCGCTTCCGTATTCGATGTGGAGCGAACGCTTGTCTTGTCGATTGTGCTGGTAGTGCTGGTCGTGTTCATCTTTCTCCGCAGTCCACGCGCCACATTAATTCCGATCGTTGCCGTACCGGTTTCGCTGGTGGGAACATTTGCGGTGATGTACTTGTTCGGCTACAGCCTCGACAACCTCTCGCTGATGGCGCTGACCATTTCGACCGGCTTTGTGGTCGATGACGCGATTGTGGTGATGGAGAACATTACGCGTCACCTGGAAGACGGAATGGAGCCGTTCGCTGCGTCTTTGCAGGGCGCGCAGGAGATCGGGTTCACGGTCTTCTCCATCAGCATGTCGCTGATCGCAGTCTTTATTCCCATCCTGATGATGGGCGGTATTGTGGGTCGGCTCTTTCGTGAGTTTGCCGTAACGCTCTCGGCGGCGATTGTGGTTTCGATGGTGATTTCATTGACCACAACTCCTACAATGTGCGCGCACCTGCTGAGAGTGCATAAAAAGGACGAAAAACATAACTGGTTTTACCGGGCCAGCGAGAGTTTTTTTGATTGGCTGTTGTTGATCTATCGCCGCTCGCTGGGTTGGGCGCTGGACAATGCGGTGTTGATGCTGATTGTTCTGGTGCTGACGATTGCGCTGAACGTAGTGGTGATTATTCGCATCCCCAAGGGCTTTTTCCCGCAGCAGGATACCGGCCTGATCATGGGCATGGTGCAGGGCCCGCAGGATGCATCGTTTCCGTTCATGAATTTTTCCGTACAGCGGATCGTGAACATCATCAAGGCAAACCCGGGCGTGGCGCATGTGAATGCGTATACGGGAGGACAGGGGTCCAGCAACGGCGGCTTCATCTTCATCGCGCTGAAACCGCTGGGCAAGGAACGAAAAACATCCGCGATGGACATCATCAACCAGGTCCGGCCACAGATGGCGCGGCTTCCGATCGCCTCGGCGTTTTTGCAGCCCGGCCAGGATCTGCGCATTGGAGGACGTAGCGCAGGCGCGCTTTATCAGTACACGGTTTCGACCGAGAGCGTGGAAGACCTGGCGCACTGGGGACCGATTCTCATGAACAACATGAAGAAGATTCCGGTCCTGACGGATGTGAATACCGACCAGCAGAATAATGGCCTGCAGGAGATGCTGACTTTTGACCGTACGACTGCGGCGCGCCTGGGGCAGACGGCCCAATCCCTCGATAGTTCGCTCTATAGCGCGTTTGGGCAGTCTGAAGTTTCGGTGATTTACACGCAGCTGAACCAGTATTACGTGGTGATGGAGGTCGCGCCGCAGTACTGGCAGGATCCTTCGGGGCTGCACAGCATTTTCGTCAAGCCTTCCGGCGGCTCGACCGGCGCGGGCGTGAACACAATGTCGCCGCTGCTGGGTATCATGACTCCGAAGACGGGCACAACGCCGCTGCAGGTCAATCACACCGGGCTGTTCCCCTCCATCACGTTGTCGTTCAACCTGGCAAATGGGGCAGCTCTGAGTGACGCGGTCCGCGAGATTACCAATATGGAGGCAGGCCTGGGAATGCCGGCCACGGTCCACGGCGTGTTTGCGGGCACAGCACAGGCGTACCAGGATTCGCTGGCGACAGAAAAGTATCTTATTTTGACGGCGTTGTTGGCGGTTTATATCGTGCTGGGCATTTTGTACGAGAGCCTCGTGCATCCCCTGACGATTATCTCCACGTTGCCCTCAGCCAGCGTGGGCGCAATGATTGCGCTGATACTGTTCAGTATTGACCTGAATGTGATTTCAATCATCGGCATCATTCTGCTGATCGGCATTGTAAAAAAGAATGCAATTATGATGATCGACTTTGCACTGCAGGCTGAGCGCGGCGGCATGAATACGCATGACGCAATCTTTGAGGCATGTATGCTGCGCTTCCGTCCCATTTTGATGACGACAATGGCGGCAATCATGGGCGCGCTTCCGCTGGCCTTTGGCACAGGCACTGGCTCAGAGCTGCGCAGGCCGCTGGGCATCACGATTGTGGGCGGACTGGTGCTGAGCCAGCTGCTGACGCTCTACACCACACCGGTGGTTTACCTGGAACTGGACCGGCTGCGGCTGTGGGTGCAGAGACGCTCGCATGCTAAGCAGTTACCGAATGGAGCCACGGAGGCAGCGTCGTGACTTGCGAGCCTGAGAAGAGAGAAAATGATGATAATGTCTGCTGAACGAAACCGACGGGAAGGAAAGCTGGCCGCGGCTGCAGCGCTGGCTCTGGTAGCGCTGGTTAGCGGCTGCAATGTGGGACCTCGATATCATCCGCCCACAGCTCCTACGTCTACTGCGCCTGCTTATAAGGAATCGTCCGTCAACTTTAAGGACCAGGATGGCTGGAAGGTGGCGAGCCCGCAGGAAGCGGCGATTCGCGGCAACTGGTGGGAGATCTTCAATGAGGCGGAGCTGAATACTCTTGAAGACCAATTGAATGCGAACAACCAGAGCATCCAGGTGGCATATCAGAACTATATGGCGGCGCGGGCGCTAATTGCAGAAGCGCGCTCACAATACTGGCCCACCGTGTCGTTTAATCCAGCATTTAGCCGGTCCCGCTCTTCATCCAATACGGGCAACAACAATAACGGCGGAAACAACAACAACAGCGGTAGCACGAGCTCACTCTGGGCGCTTCCAATCGATGTTTCCTGGACGCCGGATTTCTGGGGAAAGATCCGTAACCAGGTGCGCGAGGCCGAATACACCGCGCAGTCGAACGCAGCGGATCTCGCTCTTGAAAAGTTGTCCATGCAGGCGGCCCTTGCGCAGGATTACTTCGAGATTCGTGGACAGGATAAGTTGATCAATGTCCTGGATGAGACGGTGAAAGCGGATCAGGCGGCGCTGGATGCTACGCAAGGCGCCTATGATGCCGGCACCGGCGACTATGTGGCCGTCGTGCAGGCCAAAAGCTCGCTTGAGGCAGCCAAGGTATCGCAAGTGAATGCGAGCCTCTTGCGTGCGCAATACGAGCACGCGATTGCCATGCTGGTGGGCAAGGTAGCAACGGATTTTTCGATCCCTGTACGGGCTCAGATCTATATCGCACCGCCGATTCCACTGGGACTGCCATCCCAGTTGGCTGAACGTAGGCCGGATGTTGCGGCGGCTGAGCGTACTGTGGCGGCGGCTAACGCCACGATCGGCATCGGGTATGGAGCATTCTTCCCGGATGTAACGCTATCGGCGTCCGGCGCCCTGGAAAGTTCGGCCTTCGGACACCTCTTCGACATTGCGAGCCGCACATGGTCGGTTGGGCCTTCCGTATCGCAGACTTTGTTCAACGGTTGGCTGTACCGCGCGGAGTTGCATCAGTATGAGGCGCAGTACAACGCCGACGTAGCAACGTACAAGCAGACGGTTCTAACAGCCTTCCAGCAGGTTGAGGATTCGCTGGTTGCAACGCGCAATTACTCGCAGCAGATTCTGCACGAGCAGGAGGCCGTCAAGTTTGCGCAGCAGTCATACGATCTGGAAAAACAACGCTACGATAGCGGCGTGGATCCGTATATTGACGTGGTGCAGGCACAGACGACACTACTGGGCGACCAGGTGACGCTGAATAGTCTGCAGGTACAGGAGATGCTCTCTGCGGTGCAACTCGTGCAGGCGCTGGGCGGCGGGTGGGATGCCTCGCAATTGCCTACTCCCAAGCAGACTGGTGAGAAGGTTCCGTCTTCGGTGTACAAGATGCAGCAGTAAATGAGCCGCGCGGCAGCGCTGGATCAAGATCCGGCGCGAGCGGGCAGTTTTCGCAGCGGGGCGTGCTGCCGCAGTGTGCTTTTCCTACAGCTACCACCAGCGCGTGGAACTCATTAAAAAGCTCTCTCTGATTTTCTACCGGCTCTTGCGCAAACGCGGCGGACGTAAGCGCGGCAAGGGCTTCGTAGCTGCGGACATTGCGCGGGACGGGCGAGGGAAGCAGGCCATGCCGCTCCGCGATGCGGCGAAGATACTCGTCCGCAACCGGAACCGGATGACCAAGCGCATAGAGCAGAATCGCGTCAGCAGTCTCAGGGCCTACACCGTTCAACGCAAGAAGACTGCTGCGTAAGGCCGCAGTAGATGCGGAAGCCATCACGTCGAGAGAGCCGCTGAATTCAGAGTCAAGCAGGGTGAGGAATGCCCGGAGCGCGGGGGCTTTGCGCGTGACGAAGCCGGAGGGACGAATCAGTTCCTGCAGGCGCGCGAGCGAAAGGCTTCGCATTCCTTCGATGGAGAGCGCGTTGGCCGTTCGCAACGCATCGAGCGAGCGCTCAACGGCCTTCCACGATGTGTTCTGAGTGAGATAGGCGCCGACGATTACTTCAAACCGCGTATCAGAACCAGACTGCGTGGGCCACCAGCGCTGCGGACCATTAGCAGCAAAGAGCGTGTCGTGCATCCGTCGTACACGCGATGCTACATTGCTACTCATAGCTCTTCATGCGGCGCGGCAAGCTCGCGCTTCCACTCAAGAATGCGGGCGCGGCCAGCGGCAGCTTCCGCTTCCGGCACATGGCCCGCGGTCTGCAGTGAGATAGAGAGCGCGGTATGCGCAAGCGGATCATCCGGCGTCAGCGCTGTAAGAGCGAGCGCCGCGGCAATGGACTGCTCAAGCTGCGCCGAGTCGCGAAGCGCGCGGATGAGACCGTGGTGGGCTTCAATGCAGCTCTCATCTGCGCCGATGGCAGCCCGGAATGACGTTGCAGCCTCGCCGGCACGTCCTTCGGCGAGCAAATTCATACCATCTTCCAGCAGCGTTTCGGCAGACTCATGCATTGCTTCTTAGAATAAATGGCGAGGGGAATAAATGGCAGGAGATGGAATGCGATGAAGAGCCACACCGAATATCTGATCTTTGAGACAAAAAAACGGCGGGAGATGGTGCACATTACCGACCAGGTGGAAGAGATTGTGCGGCGCAGCGGCGTGCGTGACGGGCTTTGTTTTGTTTCTCCAATGCATATTACGGCGGCGGTCTATGTAAACGACCTGGAGAGTGGCCTGATTGAAGACATCGGCAAGTGGCTGGAGGAACTGGCTCCTGCGCGGCCAGAATACAAGCATCACCGAACGGGCGAAGACAATGCGGACGCGCATCTGAAAGCGCTGCTGCTCCACCATGAGACAACGCTGCCGGTGACCTCAGGCAAGCTTGACCTCGGCACCTGGCAGCAAGTGTTTTATGCGGAGTTCGATGGACAGCGTCGGAAGCGGGTGATTGTGAAGGTACTAGGAGTGGAGTAATCAGTTCGTCTTCGCCGCAACATCGTCGTCCGTGATCTTGCGCCACTCGCCAGTAGGCTGCGCGGTATTCAAAGCGAGGTTGATCTTGGTGCGGGGCGAGATGACCAGGTCGACCCGGCGGTTACGGGCGCGGCCTTCCGCAGTGTCATTGGTGTCCACAGGATGGAACTCGGCGTAACCCGCAGCAGAGAGCCTGTCCGGCGTAACGGCATGCAGGTCCAGCATGCCGCGAGCGATGTTGGTGGCGCGCGCCGAGGAGAGCTCCCAGTTGGAGGCGAACTCCGCGGTGTGAATTGGCACATTGTCAGTATGCCCTTCAACGCGAAGATCGTAGGGCATCTGCGCCAGCTCCGATGCAATTTGTTGCATGGATTCGAGGCCCTCTTTGCGAGGAGTGGCGGAGCCAGAGTCAAAGAAGCCTGCCTCGCGAAGGCTGATGACAAGACCATCCTTGCCCAGCTTGATGGCCACGCTGTGCTGAGCAATCTGGCTCGCCAGCCGCTCATCGAGGTCGTGCTTCATGCGGGTCAGATCGTCTTTCACCTGCGCAGGAGCGAGCACGTCTTCACCCATGACGATGTTCATGGCCATGACGGACTGTTCGTTCGCCGAAGATGCGGTCTTGTTGTCCGGAATGCGCGATGCATTACCGAAGACGCCCAGCGACTTGAAGGCCGTATCGATAGCCTGGGAGACTTCCGTCTGCCGCTTCTGGTCGGCCTTCGCGAAAGCATAGAGCACCACAAAGAAGGCAAAGAGAAGCGTGATGAAGTCTGCGTAGGAGATCAGCCAGCGTTCGTGTGAGGAGTGTGGTTTGCCGAAGCGACGCCTCATGCGGCACGCTCGCCCGTAATCCTGTCGCGGCCATGCTCATCCACAAATCCGCCCAGCTTGACCTCGAGCATGCGCGGATTCATCCCATCGAGAATGGAGGCAACTCCCTCCAGCATCATCTCGCGCTCCATGTAGTCAGCGTGGATGCGAAGGCGCAGCTTGCCGGCAAGAGGAAGAAAGAGAAGGTTGGCGATGCCGACACCGTATACAGTGGCGACGAAGGCCACAGCGATGCCTCGGCCAACCTCCTGCATGTTATCCAGATGATGCATGACCTGAATCAGGCCGAGAACAGCGCCAAGAATGCCCACTGTGGGGGAAAAGCCGCCGGCAGCCTCAAAGACCGCGGGAAGGCGCTCTTCGCTGTCGGCCATGGAATCGAGGCTGACCTGCATGATTTTGCGAAGATCGTTCGATTCGGTTCCGTCCACGGCAAGCATCATGGCCTGGCGCAGAAACGGATCCGAGATAGCCTGAAGATCAGCATCCAGCGAAACCACCCCATTACGGCGAGCCTTGTTGGCGAAGCCGACAAGCATCTGGATAAGCTGGTCATGCTCCCTGCGCGGAGGGGCAAAGGCATGGACGCTCTTGCGAAAGGCAGCAGCGACCGTGCGAAGAGGGAATTGCAGCATCACAGCGCCCAGCGTGCCACCGAAGACGATGAGCGCGGCGGTGGGCTGCAGAATCTGCCCAATGTTGCCGCCTTCAATAATGAGGCCGGCCATAATGCCTGCCACGGCTACAAATATGCCAGCAAAACTTCCCTTATCCATCATCGGTAGCTCCTTTTTATGGCCTTTCCTTGCTCGGAGGAAGAATGACCTCGCCGCTGTTCGTCATCCGGAGTCCGGTCATGGAGACGACTCGGGTGGCTTCAACGCCTGCGGGTAGACGGCGCGCCACTTCCGCGAGCAGGCGCGCACGGTAGGCGACCACGCGTTCGGTGACCTCTGCGCAGTCCTCGCGGACAATAAGCTTCTCTCCAGTGATGAGCGTGAGCATGGTATCCGGCGCCGCCTCAGCGGTCTTGATCAGATCGCTGTTGACAAGCAAAGGGCTGCCGTTCAGCCGGGTGAGTTCAATCATGGCGCGCCTCCTTATGTAGGCTGTTATCGGCATGCATGGACAAAGGTTCAAAAGATTAAGACAGAGGCAGGCGCGGTGTCCTCAGTGGGACAATTGCCGCGAAGTGTAAAGTCCGGAGATGTGCAGGCCGAAAAAAAGGCCAGATGCGGATGGCTGAGTTCCGCGGCGCACCCAGGGCAGAAATCGAAATGGGGACGGACGCGAAACGAGGGCCTCAAATCCTCGCATCAATATAAGGAGAACCCCATGTCCCTGGGTGTTTTGAATAACCTTCCCGCGATGTTCGCGGAAAACAACCTGAACAACACGCAGGCTGGCTTGACGAAGACGCTGCAGCAGCTTTCTTCAGGCTCGCAGATCAACTCCGGTGCAGACGATGCCGCGGGCCTCTCGCTCGTGGACGGTCTGGCCGCAAACTCGGCCGCTTTGCAGCAGTCGACGATCAACGCCACGGAAGGCGTGGGCCTGCTCCAGGTCGCCGACGGCGCTCTCTCGCAAGTCACCAGCCTGCTCAACCGTGCCGTAACGCTGGCCACCGAGGCCTCGAACGGTACCCTCAGCACAAGCCAGTCGACGGCTGCCCAGGCCGAGTACTCCTCGATCATGGGTGAAATCGACAACATCGGCTCAACCACCACCTATAACCAGACTGCGGTATTCGGGCAGACTGCCGGCGTAGCCATCTTCACAGGCGACTCCTCGACGGCAGGCTCCTCGACCGACACTCTCAGCATCGGTGACCTGGACTCGTCAACCGCACTGGGCTTCTCGGCCAGCTCCGTGGCCTTTGCAACGGGCGCGTTCACGGCGACCAACGTCGCCGGCACCACAACTCCGGGCGCGGACGACATCAGCACACAGGCCGGTGCGCAGACCGCTCTGACCGACCTGAACTCGGCCATCTCGGCCGTTGCTCTGCAGGACGGCTATGTGGGATCGCAGATCAACACGCTCAACGCGATCTCGAACGTTGAGTCCACCGAGCAGGAGAACATTGTTGGCGCGCAGAACGCCGTTCAGGCGACCGACTACGCGGCAGCAACCTCCAACCTGTCCAAGTACGAGATTCTTACCCAGACGGGCATCTCGGCACTCGCACAGGCCAACAGCGTGCAGCAGGAAGTTACAAAGCTGCTCCAGTAATCCGGCGATCCTGCCGATATACAGGAAGGGCGTCATTTCTGGCGTCCTTCCTGTCCTTTTTTAGGGCGGAGAAAGTCTACGGCAGACGGAAGCCTTAAGCGCGGAATTTCACAGGTGTTTTGTTGATTCCTTCCAATCCGCGGTGGCATGAAATTGGCCATCAAGCTGCAGGTTTCTTGTCCGGGAGAATGAGATGGGTACTGTTGGATTGAGTTTTGGGTCGCCGACCAGCGGAGCAGGATTTAATGTCAGCACCACGGTTTCTGAGATTGTCTCCAATCTTCAAAATGTGGAGACGCCGTGGAAGAACCAGTTATCGAGCCTCGAGAGCCAGGACACGGTTTTGTCCAGTCTGGGCACGCTCTACTCGAATCTCACAAATGACATAAGCTCGCTGACCGACTTTACCGGCGTTATGTCGCTGAAAGAAGGGTCCAGCTCGAATAACGACATTCTGGAGCTGACCGCTGCGGATTCTTCGGCTGCGGAAGGCACATATACCGTTTCAGTGAATTCGCTTGCCACCACCGCGACCGGCTTTATGACGGCGATCAGCAGTTCCAGCGATACCCTGACAGGCTCAATGGACATCAACGGAACAACGATTGATGTGCCCGATTCGAGTACAGGGGATGACAATATCACCGGCCTTGCCAACGCGGTTAATTCAGCGGGTATCGGCGTCACGGCAACCGTTCTTACAGATACCACCGGCTCGCGACTGGTTCTGACTTCAAATACCTCCGGCACAGGTGGCAGCATCGCCGTGACCGCCAACAGCATCACGGACTCCACCAGTGGCGCGTCGCTGAGTTATACCTCTCAGATCGCCACCGGTGCGAATGCATCGCTGACGGTGAACGGTATCTCTCTCCAAAGCTCATCCAACACGGTTTCGGGTCTGATTCCGGGCGTCACATTTCAACTTCTGGGCACCACCGGAACAGGCGATACAATCCAGGTCGTCATTGCAAATGACAACTCCGCAGTCGAAAGCACCGTGACCCAGTTCGTCACGGATTACAACTCGCTGGTTTCAGCCATGAATGCACAGGAAACCACCGACACCTCCGGCAATTCCGAGCCGTTGTTTGGTTCTCCCACGCTCAGTCTGCTGCAGCAGCAGCTCCTGAGCAGCATCAACTATCAGAGCCCCAATGGATTTGTAACAGGTGCAAGCAGTGCGTCCGATACGCTGACCGGTTCCATCACCATTGGTTCGACAACGATTCAAATGTCGTCCCTGGCTTCAGGCAGCCAGAATTTGAACGGCCTGGCCTCTGCCATCAATTCCGGTGATCTTGGAGTGACGGCAAATGTGGTGAATAACGGTTCCGGGCCCCAGCTGGTGCTGGTGTCGAATATCTCCGGCTCGCCTCTTTCCGCCACTTCAAACCTGGCAGATGGTACGACCTCGCTGACGTACGATGCAAACACCGGCGGCATGAATGCGCTCACCGGTCTTGGCATCAGCATGAATAACGATGGGACAATCTCCCTGGACGAGACATCGCTCGATTCGGTGCTGAACTCGGACTACAGCGGCGTGTTGGGCTTCTTTCAGGATGCCAACAGCTGGGGAATGACCTTCTCTACGATGCTGAATAACGCAGGCGCCAGCAATACGGTAGGCGTACTGGCGCTGGCCGAAAAGTCAAACAGCAACGTGGAATCGTCGCTGAATGCGGATGTGTCGAAAGAGAATCTGGAGATTTCTGCGCAGCAGTCGAGCCTTACAACCGAACTCAATTCCGCAAATGAAATTCTGCAGGAGTTGCCGGCGCAACTGAACAGCGTCAACGAACTGTATTCGGCCATTAGTGGCTTCAACGAAAACCCGAACGGCTAGGGCCAGGGGCAGCTCCAATGGGAACATATCAGCAACATACGCTGAAGGGCGCATCGGCGGTAGAACTCGTGGTCGCGCTTTACGATGGCATTCTTCGCTTTCTGTATGCGGCATGTGACGCAGTCGATCGCGGCGACGAGACGGCCCGGCGCAATCAGGTGAAGCGCGCGCTGGACATTATTCTGCATCTGCAGGCACGCCTGCGAATGGATGTCGGAGGAAGACCGGCTCAGGCGCTGAGCGATTTCTACGCGTCGATCTTCGCGCAGATTTTGCAGGCCTCACAGGGCGCTTCCAAGGCAAAGTTTCTGCATGCGATTCAGTGTGTGCAGAATGTGCGCGATGCCTGGAAGCAGGTGGCGCTGACTCCTGCCGCGAATCCTTCTGTGCCGCAGATGCTATCTGCGCCTGAGAACGGCATGGACTCGCGCCGGTGGAGCGCGTAGAAGGAATCAACTCGCGACAGCGAGCTCTTCTTCCAGCTGCTGTTTCTGATAGAGTCCGGCGTAATAACCATCGAGGGCGAGCAAGTCATCATGTGTGCCGAGCTCGACGATACGGCCTTTATCCAGTACTGCGATCTGGTCCGCATTGCGCACAGTAGAGACGCGATGCGAAATCAGAATTGTGGTCGCGCCGGCAGTGTAATTGCGTAATCCGCCCAGAATGCGCTCCTCAGTGTAGGTATCCACGGAGGCCAGCGCGTCATCAAGGATGAGAATCGCGGGCCGGCGCAGCAGCGCACGCGCAATCGCAGTGCGCTGTTTTTGTCCTCCGGAGAGCGTGACTCCACGTTCGCCGACCATGGTCTCAAACCCTTGAGGAAACTCTTCGAACTCCTTGCGGATATGCGCGGCTTCGGCGGCATCCAGAAGCTCCTGCGCAGCGGCTCCCGGTGCGCCGAAGCCAAGATTTTCACGCAGGGTTTCACTAAAGAGAAAGGTCTCCTGCGGCACCATGCCGATATTATGGCGCAGCACGGCGAGAGGGTACTGGCGAACGGGCCTACCATCAATGAGAAGACTGCCATCAGGAGCTTCCAGCAGGCGCGAGAGGGTGTTGACGAGGGTGGTTTTACCAGAGCCGGTAGGACCAACGATGGCCAGGCTCGAGCCGGCCGGGATGCGGAGCGAAATGTCGCGCAGCACGGCGAGGCTATCCTGGGCGCCTTCATCGTAGCGGAAGCTGAGATTGCGAAACTCGATTTCGCCGCTGAGGATCGTATCTGCGGGAATCGACGTATCGGCCTGGCTGTCGTCGATGGCGGGCTTCTCGCGCATCATCTCATCAATGCGCGCTACAGAGGCAGTGCCGCGCTGGAAGATGTTGACGACCCAGCCGAGTGCGATGACCGGGAAGATGAGCAGAAGCATGTAGGTATTGAACTCGACGAACTGGCCCACGCTGATCTTATGCTCGATAACCTGATGGCCGCCAACCAGAAGCGTGAGAACCATGGAGCCGCCGAGAATGAACTCCAGCGTTGGCCAGAGCATCCCCATGAGCTGCACCAGCCGCAGTGAACGGGCAATGTAGCTGCGGTTGAGTTTCTCGAAGAGCGCGATCTGAGCTTCTTCCTGCGCAAAGGCGCGGACCAGGCGATTGGCAGAGAAGTTCTCCTGCGCCTGCGAAGATATCTCTGAAAAGCCAGCCTGAATGCGCTCAAAGCGTTCGTGGATCTTGCGTCCGAGATATTGCACAAGCAGGGAAGCGAGCGGCGCAGGGGCCAGAGCGATGAGTGTAAGGTACGGGCTGACGCGGAGCAGATAAAAGAGCGCGCAGACTGTGAACATCAGCGTGTTGGCGCTATACATGATGGCGGGACCAAGCAGCATGCGAACCGCATTCAGATCGTTGGTCATGCGCGCCATGATGTCGCCGGTGTGATAGCGGCGATAGAAGCCCGAGTCCTGGCTTTCGAGATGGCGGAAGAGGTCATTGCGGAGATCGAATTCGATCTCACGCGAGATGCCGATAAGAATCCAGCGCTGCGCGTAGAGAAAGACGCCCTTGGTGATACCGATGACGACCAGCAAACCGGCCAGAATCAAAATCGTGCTACGCGTTGTTGAGGGATCACGGAAGGAGTCGACTGCCTTGCCCACCACGCGCGGAAACTGGACAGAGATCGCGTTGGTGGCTACCACAGAGAGGCTGCCCCAAACGTATCCCCAGCGGTAGCGGCGCATATAGGAAAAGAGCGGGCGCAGGTCGCGAAGCATAGTTCTATTTTAGCTTCTGGCTCTTACGTCGGCGTACGCAGCAACAAATACCCACCCGCCAGACCAAAAAGAATATCGGATGACCACGCCGCCAGCGGCGCAGGAAGGTAGTTGACGTTGCCCATGGACTCGAATAGTCCGTTGACAACCCAGTAGGCAATGGCTACGCCAATGGCGACGGCAATCCCGGCGAGCGAGCCGCGGCGGCCCATGGAGAGCGCAAAGGGAATGGCCAGCATGGCCATGACGACGGCGATAAGCGGATAAGCGAGCTTGTGCCACAGCGCGACGCGCAGCCGCATGGTGTCAAAGCCGCTCTGACGCAGATCACGGATATAGCGGTCGAGTTGTCCGAAATTCATCTCCTGCGACGGCACAATTTCCTTGGAAAAGTAGCTCGGCTCCTCGTGAATTTCACCAAAACTAGTGTTGATGAACTCGCGGAAGTTTTTCTGATTTGCTCCGTCGAAGTCGCGCTCCCAGCCGTTCTGGAACCGCCACGCCCCCGCATCCTCGTCCCAGGCGACACGAGCGGCAAAGATGCGGCGGGAGACGGCGAAGGTGGATGGGTCCAGCTCAAAGATGGACATGTTGGCGAACTCTTCGCGATCGCGATCAAAGAACTGGTAATAGAAGATGCGGTCCGGTTCGCCGGGATGGGGCTGCCCAAAGATCCACTGCCGCTCGGGATTGAGAAAGGTCTGCGGCGGGCGGCCTTTGATGGTGCTGCGCAGCGCCTCCTGCTTGCGATTCGCCTGCGGCAGGTAGAGTTCGTCGAAGGCAAAAAGGCAGATAGCGAGGAGAGCTGCGATGGACACAATCGGAATCACCAGCCGGTAAAGACTGATGCCCGTAGCCTTCATGGCGATGATTTCGCTGTTTCGATTGAGCACGCCAAAGGTGACCAGCACAGCAATGAGCACGGCAAGCGGAGCAATGGTATAGATCATGCTCGGCGTCAGGTTCACTAGGTAGTCGCCGACAACGGTAAGCGAGATGCGGTTTCGGATGATGTCGCCCACCAGCTCAAAGAAGGTGAAGACCAGCATGAGCATCACAAAGCCGCAGAGGACCAGGAAGAACGTGTTCAGAAACTGGCGGATGACGTATTCGTCCAGGATGCGCGGAAAGACGCCGCGGGACCGCCGGGAAGCGCGCGGCTGCAAGCGTTCGAACCAACTGCCGATCCTGTTGCCGATCTGGGCCCCGCTCTCCTGAATTGCAGCGGCGGCATTCACTCTGGGAGCGCGCGCAGTCAGCGACAAAAGCGCGGAGAGCACGCGGCCTCCGGTGGCGATTTGCCAGAGCAGGAACGTGCCTGTCACCGCGAAAAGAATGTTTGCCATCCAGACGGCGACAAAAACAGGCAGCTTGTCCTGCCTCGCCATGGCCACTCCGGTGTAAGAGAGGATGTAGTAGAGGATGACCAGCAGCAGTGTGAAAACAAAGCCGGAGCTCTTGCCTCCGCGGCGCGAGACGACGCCAAGCGGCACACCAACCAGCATGAGCACAAGGCATGCGGCGGGATACGAGAACCGATTGTTCAGCTCGATGAGAAAGCGTTTATGATCAGGCCCTTTTTTGTCCGCCTTCTGAATAAGCTGAATCAGCTCTTTCGTGGGGATCGCGTAGATGACCGTATCCAGGCGGCCCAGGTGGACGCTGCTCTGCGGATTCAGGCTTAGCGGAAGATCGGTAGTTGCAAATTTTGAAATGCTGTATGGCTGGTCCGGCAGATTCTCATGCTTGGCGCCGTTCCGCAGGCGCATCAGCAGCTCCTGTGGAGAGTCGTTGGCCACGGTGGCAGAGGCGGCTGTGGTGATGCTCGGAGAAGAAGGGTCGGAGACATCGGCCATGAAAACCTGGCGCCAGTTGGCCGCGCCCGTTCCGCTACGCACATCCTGCACATACAGGACGAAATCCTTGAAGTCTTCGATAAAGACACGGGGTTGAATCTGATACGAGGCTTGCGAAGCGGCAAGCTCCTGCTCCATGTCGAGAATGGCCTGGTTGGCCTTGGGCGAGACGTAGAGCGAGTTGACGAGGCCGAGGATGCAGCCGCCAATGGCGACGATGGAAGCGACGCGGACAAAGTAGCCAATCCCGAGTCCGCCGGCGCGCATGGCAATGATCTCGCTGTCCGCTGCCAGCCGGCTCAAGCCTAGCAAAACTCCCACCAGCACGGACATGGGAATGGTGACGTTCAGGAGATACGGCAGCGTAAAGAGAAATATCTGCGCCACATTGCTCAACGTGGAACTGTTCCGCACCACAGTTTCCAGAATCTGCGGCAGGTGCGGCATAAAGAGAATGAAGGTGAAGAGCGCGCATCCAATGAGCGCGTGAGAGAGAATTTCGCCGAGAATGTAGCGAGTGAGGATGCGCACGTAAGAGACTCTGCTGTCAGTCTATCGTGTCAGATTAAGTTAGGCAGAAGGACGCCAGCCGCGCAGCCGAAGGCTGTTAGCCAGCACGCTCACGGAGCTGAAGGCCATGGCCGCGGCTGCTGCCCACGGGCTGAGCAAAATATGAAATGCCGGATAAAGCGCACCGGCGGCAATGGGGATTCCGATGAGGTTGTAGCCGGCGGCCCACACAAGGTTCTGGCGCATAGTGCGGAGCGTCTGGCGCGCCAGGCCGATAGCCGCAGCGATGACCGCAGGATCGGAGCGGAGAAGCAGAACGTCGCCAGCCTCCTGCGCAAGGTCCGCGCCAGAGCCTATGGCGAGTCCGGCATCAGCCGCGGCCAGCGCGCCTGCATCATTGATGCCGTCGCCCGCCATGGCCACGCGAAAACCCTCCTGCTGCAGCGCGCGGATGCGGGCAAGCTTGCCAGCAGGGTCGAGCCCCGGTTCAACTTCCGCAATGCCGGCCTGCTCCGCAATGGGCTGTGCGGCGGATTCAGAGTCGCCGGTAAGCATGAGCACGCGGAGGCCAGCCTGCTTTAGTTGCGCGACGGCCGCAGAAGCCGAAGGTCGAAGCGCATCTCGCGCATCGAAATACGCGACCGGAACACCATCCAGCGCCATCCAGAGGCGCGTAACCCCCGCTTCCGGAGCGGAAACTCCGGCGGGAAGCGCAAGAGCCATCTCCGCAAAGAGCGCGGCATTACCCAGGATGCAGTCGTGCCCTTCAACGCGTGCGGTCAAACCGCGGCCGGGAATAATCTGCACATCTTCGGCCGCCTGCCATGAAAGATCGAGCGCGTGAGCGCGGTCCACAATGGCGTGGGCAAGCGGATGATTGGAACGCTCTTCCGCTGCTGCCGCAACGCGGAGCAGCGTGCGCTCGTCGAATTGTCCGAACGGCTGAATAGTTTCAAGCACAGGACGGCCCACCGTGAGCGTCCCCGTCTTATCGAGAGCGATGACATCGACGTTTGCCAGGCGCTCCAGCGCTTCGCCCCCTTTGAAGAGCACGCCTAGCTGCGCGCCACGGCCCACAGCCACGGTGAGCGCTGCAGGAACGGCAAGACCCATCGCACAGGGACATGCGATGACAAGCACGGCAACTGTACTCGATAGCGATTGCGCCAAAGAGTGCGTTGCGATGATCCACACAGCAAAGGTGAGAACAGCGAGCACAAGAACGATGGGAACAAAGATAGCTGAGACGCGGTCAGCAAGGCGCTCCATGGGAGCACGCGAGCTCTGTGCCTGTTCCACCATGCGCGTGATGCGCGCCAGGACTGTTTCTTCGCCGAGCGACTCAGCGACGCACTCAACCGCGCCATCGTAGTTGAGGGAACCGGTCAGAACGCGCTCGCCGACGGAGCGATCAAGCGGCGTTGACTCGCCGGTCAACATGGATTCATCAACAGTAGTGCGGCCGCTGGCAATGACCGCATCCACCGGGAAGCGCTCGCCGGGTAGCACCAGCACGCGGTCGCCGGGACCAATCTCTGCAAGAGGAACAATGGTTTCTATGCCGTCAACGACGCGTCGTGCCGTAACAGGCTTCATGCGGCTTAGCGCATCCAGTGCGGCAAGGGCACGATGTTTGGCGCGCTCTTCAAGGGCCTTGCCAAGCAGCAGAAAGCCAAGGATCAGCAGAACCGCGTCGAAATAAACCATCGGCGTTGAAACGCTGCCCGGCGTGATAGTAACAAAGGCCGAGTAGAGAAACGCCACGCTTGTCCCGAGCGCGACGAGGGTGTTCATATTCGTCGAGCCGTGGCGCAGGCCGCGCCATGCACTGAGATAAATTCCTCGCCCCGCCCACGCACCCACGATTGCAGTGAGCCCAAGCAGGAACCAGCGCACAACAGGTTCTTGTGCCGCATCCATCCTCATGCCAAGCAACATGGCGATAATTCCGGAGCCGATGGCAACAGATGCTTTGAGCGTAGACCCAGATTGAGGCACAGGCTGCTCTGGTCCGTTCGTCCCGGAGCGCGGCAGCACAGCATCATAACCGGCGTTCCGGATGGCAGCAATAAAGGAATCCGGCTGCACAAGCGCCGGATTGAAAACCACATGCGCACGATGCGCCATCAGGTCCACGCGAGCCGTGTCCACGCCCGCAGTTGAGCGCAGCGCCTCCTCCACATGATGCTGGCAGGCAGCACAGCTCATCCCCACAACGGGCAGCGTAATCGATTCTGTGGTAGCTTCATTCACTCAGTTGTTCGCGTGTACTTCTTCCAGATCTGCTTCCGGATGCGCTTTATATCCCGCCTTGGCCAGCGCCTCGACAGCCAAAGTGGCAGCGGATTGCTGGTCGGATTCGATACGCGCCGCGCCGATGCGCACCTCTTTTACAGCAAGCCCCTGCGCAGAGCCCAGCGCCTGGCTGACGCGCCTCACGCAGGCTCCGCAATGCATTCCATCAATCCGCAAAGTAATCTCAGCCACGATTTTCCCCTGTATATAAAGATGATGCGCCGGTCCGGAAGTTGCAGGCCCATTTGCGCATCCCACATGCTACGGCTTTATTTTAGTGATATATGCAGCGTGAGTTTCCGGAAATGCCTTTAGTCGGTGTGGGCGCGGTAGTGGCGCATGAGGGCCGTATTCTGCTTGTACGGCGAGCAACAGAGCCGGCGCGCGGCCAATGGTCACTGCCTGGCGGCTTGATAGAGCTGGGTGAGTCGCTCGAACGCGCCATCGTGCGTGAAGTAGAGGAAGAAACGGGCTTGATCGTTGAGCCCGTGGAGCTGGTTGAGCTCCTGGACCGCATTTATCACGAGGGCGAGCGCGTCCGCTACCATTACGTGATTGCAGATTTTCTCTGCCGAGTCACAGGCGGCGAGTTGCAGGCAGCGTCCGATGCAGCAGCGGTGCGATGGGTGGAGCGAGCAGAGTGGAACAGCCACTCCGCTCTGAAGCTGGACCCCATCACCGTACGCGTGATCGAGGCCGGATGGCAGCGGGCAAAAGCGATGGAAGCTGGAGACAAATAGAGATGGCAATTCGCAAGCGATTCTGGATTCCGGGCGTGTTTGTATTGCTGCTGGCTGCTGCCGGAGTGGCTTTTTATCTGCGTCCGGTAAGTTTTTTTAATGCCCAGGTTGATTTCCAGATGCGCGCCACCGGCGCGCAGAGCAGGTGGGTTACGGTTTCCGGATACAAGGTGCACTATTACGCCATCGGTCCCGAGAATGGCAAGCCTCTCGTGCTCATTCACGGCCTGGGCGGCAGCGCCGCGGAGTGGCACAACCTGATGCCATATTTTGAGTACGCCGGGTATCGCGTCTACGCGCCGGACCTCGTGGGCTATGGCAAGAGCGAGCAGCCTGCGGACTTTTCCTACTCAGTCTCCGATGAGGCAAACGTGGTTACCGGCTTTATGGATGCGCTCGGGCTGAAGCAGGTGGATCTTGGCGGCGTCTCCATGGGTGGCTGGATTGCTCAATTAATTGCCGCTCATCAGCCGGAACGTGTGCAGAAGCTGATGCTCTTTGACGCCGTGGGCCTGGATGTCCTTCCTGACTGGGATACGCACCTCTTTACGCCACAGAATCCGCAGCAGCTCGACGCGCTTTATCGCTTGCTGGTGCCAAATTCCCGGCACGTTCCGGAGTTTGTTGCGCGCGACATGGTTCGCATCTCGAATAAGAATGCGTGGGTCATTCAGCGTGCACTGAACACAATGTGGACGCGCCAGAACGCAACGGATGCGCTGTTGCCGCAGTTGAAGATGCCGGTCCTGCTGGTCTGGGGTGACCAGGACCATATCGTTCCGCTCTCGCAAGGGCAGACGATGCATCAGCTCATTCCGCAGTCCAAACTAGACGTCATGCCGGGCTGTGGACACCTGGCCCATGTGCAGTGCGCCGATCGCATCGGGCCGCTGGTACAGGATTTTCTACGCTCAGCGCAATAAGAAAGGCGCGGAATATTTTCCGCGCCCTTTGTTGTCCGGTATGCAGTTTTAGTAGATCCAGCGCGCCGTCATAACTAGCTCATGGTTATAGCTATGAAATTGGCTGGTGGCAATCTGCATTCCTGCGCCAAAGGTGAGCCCTGGACGCGATTTCGGGTCATCCGGATGCAGCTTCAACTTGCCAAAAAGAATGCCCGGCGTAACAAACTCCTGCATCTTGCCATGGTTTGTGCCGCCTTTGTACCACGTAGCGTTGCTCTCAACCTCCGGCCAGAAATACTTGTGCAGGTGATACTGCGTTGCCAGGTTCCATGCCACCGGATTGCCGGTAGTGGTTGTCGCAGGCTTGCTCACATACAGCGTAGTACCCGCAGTGGTCTGTATCGCCAACGGGCCAAAACCTTTGCCCACGGCGAGGTTAGGCGCAATGCTCGCGTCCGTCGAACCGTTCTTGTACTGGCCAGTGGGCACGGTAGCCAGCGCAAAGACACTGATGACGTAATGTCCGTGCTGTTCATTGCCGCTGGCAACGCGGAACTTGCCGAGGAACGACATATCTCCCCAGCCATCCTTTGCCGCAGGCGTGTTGTGAAAAATGTAAGGCGGAAGATTGATGTCAAACTCGGTGCGGTTGAAGGGGATGAAGCTCACACACTTACTACCGTCTATATTCCATGTGTCCGTACGCGTCGGCGTAATCTGACGAAGATAATCCGTGCGGACAACCTGAAACAGGCCGGTATAAGTGGTCACCAGCGGAGGCGGCCAGTTTGGCTGTTTAGATTGAATTGCGTTGGTCTGCGCGGAGTAGCGCGCATAGAAGTTGCCGGGATCGGCGGTCTGTTGAGCGTACACACTGGCAGAAACAAGCAAGGAAAGCAGGGCACAGGGAATTATTTTCATAATGTCCCCTGAGAATCTCTACTCAGAGCCGGAACAGGCAACCGACTGGGGTGGGACGGAATCCTCCACCTTTCGATGGACATCCGGCCAGTTCCAGGCGCGAAAATATGAATTGTTCGGGAACGAATGGCTGGGGAGATGAGCTATCTGTGCCGAAGATTAACGTCGTCCGGGCTACAGGTTGCACCCTTCCAGCGGTAATCCACATGAGAGACAGAACTGGTCGTCTTTCCGTTGATCGTCATATCCATCAGGCCTTTGCCTGTCATATGCTCCATGCCGTCGAAAGACAGCTCAACCTTGCCCTTCATCTGGAACGATTTCGTCGGGCAGTCCATGGTGTAGGTCGCGCCGCCGGACGTGACACTCAACTGATCAATCTTGCAGGAAGGATTCCGCGTCAGCGCTCTCGTCCATAGCTCATCGTTCAGACAATACTTCATCGTCATCGCCGAGTTAGGCATACTGTCGTCGGACATTTTGGCTTCCCATTCACCGGAGCGAAGAGGAAACTTCTCCTGCGCCATGCAATTCGCCGTAGCCGGCAGCACAAGCGCGCACAGAATCATCCACCGAAAAGAATTCATTAGGAACCGCCATTCACGCAGGATTTGACAGGCGGATTTAATCCTGACGTCTCGGGGCCTTAATGTCAACGGCGTTCTTCAACAGACGGGATCGCGGCGAAAGAAATCATAATGCATTCTTCCGCCGCGAGAGGCAATTAAACGCCGATCACGGCGCAGAGTTCCTTCACAGCCTCAGCGGACTTTTTCAGCGCCGCGTCTTCCTCAGGCGTGAGCTTGATCTCGATGATCTGCTCAAGCCCCGCCGCGCCCAGCTTGCACGGCACGCCGATGTAGTAGCCGCTGATGCCGTACTCGCCCTCCAGATACGCCGCGCAGGGAAGGATCTTCTTCTTGTCCTTGAGAATCGCTTCCACCATCTCCGTTGCAGCCGCCGAAGGCGCGTAATAAGCGCTGCCGGTCTTCAGGTGCTTCACAATCTCCGCTCCGCCGTCGCGGGTGCGCTGCACAATCTGCTCCAGTCGTTCAGGAGCGATCAGTTCAGTAATAGGGATACCGGCAACCGTGGAGTAGCGCGCCAGTGGAACCATCGTGTCGCCGTGTCCACCAAGCACAAAAGCAGTCACATTCTCCACGCTCACGTTCAGCTCTTCCGCAATAAAGGTGCGGAAGCGCGCAGAGTCCAGAACGCCGGCCATCCCGATCACGCGCTCACGATTAAAGCCTGCCTGCCGGTAAGCTGCCTGCGCCATCGCATCCAGCGGATTCGAGACAATGATCAGGATGGACTCAGGTGACTGCGCCACAACCTTCGCAATCACATCGGACATGATCTTGAAGTTCGTGTTCAGCAGATCGTCGCGGCTCATGCCCGGCTTGCGCGCAATGCCCGCAGTAATCACAACAATGTCTGAGTTGGCCGTAGCGGCATAGTCATTTGCGCCGATGACGCTCACGTCGCGCTTCTCAATCGGCATGGCCTCGAGCAGGTCGAGCGCCTTGCCCTGCGGCACGCCTTCCACCACGTCAATCAACACAACATCGGCCAGTTCCTTGGAAGCAATCCAGTGGGCCGCAGTGGCGCCCACATTACCGGCGCCCACAATGCTTACTTTTTTACGCATTTCAAATTCTCCAGAGATCAGTTGTCAGAGATCAGAGATCAGTTATTTCTGTTTCAGTTTACAGGGGCGAATGTTGTCGAAACCGATCGAATCTCCCAGAACGAAACTGACCCCTGATCTCTGACCACTGGTGTTTACATATTGCGAATAATTCTCGTAGCAAACTCGCTGGTTCCCACCTTCGTCGCGCCCTGTGTCTGCCGCTCAAAGTCATACGTGACAAACTTCTGCACAATGGTCTTTTCCAGAGACGTTTCAACCAGCCGCGCAGCTTCCTTCCAGCCGATAAAGTCCAGCAGCATCACGCCCGAAAGAATCACCGAACCCGGATTGATGACATCCTTATCGGCGTACTTCGGCGCAGTCCCATGAGTAGCCTCAAAGACCGCGTAGCCATCACCGATATTCGCGCCCGGCGCAATGCCAAGCCCGCCCACCTGCGCAGCGGCCGCATCAGAGATGTAGTCACCGTTCAGGTTGGATGTGGCAAGAATGCTGTAATCCGAAGGCCGAATGATGATCTGCTGGAAAATAGAGTCAGCAATGCGGTCATTGACCAGAATCTTCGACTTCCACGCGCCGTTGCCATGCGTGGTGCCGATCGAGTCGAGCACGCCCTGCACCTGCGCGTAGAGCGCTTTGCGGAAGTCTTCCGAACCAAACTCGAGACCCGGCTCAACCAGCGCGGCATTCTGTTCCACAGTAAGGCCGGGATTGGCTTCCAGATTGCCAAGAATCCAGCTTTCAAATTCGGTAACGGTCTGCTCGCGAAACTCCTCGACAGCTACTTCATAGCCCCACTCGCGGAACGCGCCTTCCGTGAACTTCTGAATGTTGCCTTTGTGCACCAGCGTGACGGTTTTGCGGCCTAACGCAATGGCTTGTTTGATGGCATAGCGAACAAGGCGCTTGGTGCCGAAGATTGAAATAGGCTTGATGCCGACGCCGGAATCCGTGCGGACTTTCTTCTTGGTCTTCGACAGAAGATCGTCGTTGAGGAACGCAATAAGCCTCGCAGCATCTTCCGACCCCTGCTTGAACTCAACGCCCGAATAAACGTCCTCAGTGTTCTCGCGGAAGAGAACAATATCCAGCTTCTCCGGGTGCTTCACCGGGCTGGGAACGCCCTGGTAGTACTTCACCGGCCGCACGCAGGAGTAGAGATCGAGAATCTGTCGCAGCGCCACGTTAAGCGAGCGAATGCCGCCGCCCACAGGAGTTGTGAGCGGTCCCTTGATTGAGATGCGCAGATCGCGAGCCGCGTTCACAGAGTCGTCAGGAAGCCAGTTGTTGAACTGCTTGTACGCTTTTTCTCCGGCAAAAATCTCGAACCACTTGATGGAGCGCTTGCCACCGTAGGCTTTTTCGACAGCCGCGTCAAAAACCCGCTGCGAAGCCTTCCAGATGTCGCGGCCTGTGCCGTCGCCTTCAATAAAAGGAATGATGGGATGATCGGGAACGCTGAACTGTCCGTTGCTGTACTCAATAGGCTGCCCATCGGCGGGCAGGGAAAGACCGTTATAGGTGGTTTGCATGGATGTGTCGGTTCCTCAGTGTTAGGTTGTCAAAGAGGAAGGCTAACACCTGGAATTTAGAGGTGGCAATGACGGGGCGCACATCGTGAACGAGCGCATGCTATGAAGCAGCTTGCAGGTGTGCCCGCGTTCGCTTCGCCTCTGTTTTTTACGGCCAGGTGAAACGGCAGTCGCAGAGTTCACAACCGGCGCCGGGCTAAATCATTAGACATCATGATGCCTTTCATGCGAACATCATGATGTGCGAACGACTCTGACTATTGATGACGATGTGGCGAAGCTTCTGCAAGAGGAAGCCACGCGCTCGGGAGACACGTTCAAGGGAACGGTGAACGATGTGCTGCGGAGAGGGTTGCTTGACCGTCGCAAGCCTCAGCGGAAGAAGAGATTTGTGGTGAAACCGCTTCCATTAAATACTGGTTTGGGAACACGCTATGACAAGGTGGCAGACCTGATTGAGGCGATGGAAGGTCCGCTGTATCGATGATTGTCATTGACGTAAATCTTCTTATTTACGCTTACGACAGTGCGACACCTGAACATGCAAAAGCTCGCATGTGGCTGGAAGACGTGCTTTCGGGCAGTGATCTCATTGGTTTACCCTGGCTCGCCGTATGGGCTTTCCTGCGAGTTCTCACTTATCCCGGTCAGGCGGGTGAGCGTCTCAACATGCAGACTGCGGTTGAGATCGTTCAGCAGTGGTTGGAGATGCCGAATGTGCGCCTGTTGAATCCTGGGGATAGGCATTGGGCGATTCTTCGCGATGTGCTTGAAAGCGGCGGCGTGCGAGGCAAACTTACCTCTGACGCGGCACTCGCCGCGTTGACGATGGAATACGGTGGCGTCTTGCATACCAATGATCGTGACTTCGCCCGTTTCCCCGGACTGCGCTGGGTCAACCCGCTCGCGGCCAGCTGATCAAAGCTACTTCTGTACCTGCAAGCCGCCATCATCAAACTTCGGGATTCCAAAATGCCCGCGCAGATGAAGAATATCTACCGGACTGAGATTGCCCGCCACAGTGACCAGGGTCACGCTGCGCGGCGTTTCCGCCAGGATCACCGCCCCGCGAACATTCATGCCATCCAACACCATCCAGACATCGGTGTGGTCGTTATGCACCGGCCCGCCTGCGCTGGTCGTCGTAATCACATGCTTCCAGCCGCGTAGGTGATACGCATCACGGATCGCACTGACGGCTGCCTCATCCGGTACGCCATTCGGCCCAAAGCGTAGTGTGTGAACGCTCACGCCATCCACCTTGTTAATGGCCTGGTTTACGCCGGCATCGGAATCCGTATACATTTGGGCAGCTGCATGAATCAGATTGCGGTCCAGCGTAAAGCTGTTTTTCACCACAGCCTGTGCCATCAAGGTAGTCAGCGCCGGAGGCGTCCATTCAAGCGGCACAGGATTGCTATCCGCCACAGCGGCCGGCGGCGCGGGCTGCACGGGCGGTGGTGCCGGCTGCTGCTGCTGGCCAAACGTGCTTGCGGTGGCCATTACTACGCAGCAGGCAAGCAGACCGATCCTCGCACTTTGATTCATGCTGAAAAGACACAAAAGCCGCGGAAAAGTTGCGCACGAACGGGGCAATTTTCCGGAGATCTCGACAGCGCCCAAACTAAGCACGAAGATGAGCATACTCCGCCATGTGTGTGAACACTGGATAAAATTCGCGCGCACACGTTTTTGGCCTTTGGAATGAGATAAGCTCATCCGGGAACGTTTTGCGTAAGGCGCCTTCTTTTGCTTCTGGAGCCGCTCTAATTCCGCATCGCGGGATTGGCTTGTCGCATCCAATACTGCTGCTAATAGGAACGAAATCAATGAGCAACGCACGTAAATACAAAGTCGGTCTTGTGCAGATGAGCATGGGGCCGGATCCGGCAATAAATCTTACCGCCGCAGAAGATCGCATCCGCACGGCTGCAGGCCGGGGAGCGCAGATTATCTGCTTGCCGGAGCTCTTTCAGGCGCAATACTTCTGCCAGCGTGAAGATCTTCGCCTTTTTGACCTTGCCGAATCCATCCCCGGTCCTGCAACGCAGCGCCTCGGCAAGCTCGCTGCGGAGCTTCGCGTTACCATCATCGCTTCGCTTTTTGAGCGCCGCGCGCCGGGCCTGTATCACAACACCGCCGTCACTCTGAATCCCGCAGGCGAGATCATCAGCGTCTATCGCAAGATGCACATTCCGGATGACCCGCTCTATTACGAGAAGTACTACTTCACCCCCGGCGATCTGGGTTTTCAGGCCGTAGACACGCACGTAGGTCGCGTAGGCACGCTTGTCTGCTGGGATCAGTGGTATCCGGAGGGCGCGCGCCTCACAGCTCTGCAGGGAGCTGAGGTGCTGTTCTATCCCACCGCGATCGGCTGGCATCCTTCAGAGAAGGAAGAGTTCGGCGAAGCGCAGTATGACGCCTGGCAGACGATTCAGCGGTCGCATGCCATCGCCAACGGCGTTTATGTGGCGGGAGTCAACCGCGTAGGACATGAAAATGGCGACGTTCTCGGCAACCGCCTCGAAGGCGCAGGTCTCGAGTTCTGGGGCGGCAGCTTCCTTGCGGATCCCTTCGGCCGTATCATCGCCAAGGCCTCGCACACAGAAGAGGAAATCCTCGTCGCAGAGATCAATCCAAATCTCATGGAAGAAACCCGCCGTAACTGGCCATTCCTGCGCGATCGCCGCATCGATGCCTACTCGCCGATTACCAAGCGCTTCCTTGACCCCGTGCGCGCCTGGGCGCCCGACGGAGACCCCAAGTAACAATGTCCATCGAGCCCAGCAAGAAGCCAAGCGCGTCAGGCTACCGCATGCCCGCCGAGTGGGATCGCCACGATGCCACGTGGCTTGCCTGGCCGCACAATCCGGAAGACTGGCCCGGGAAATTCCAGTCCATTCCATGGCTCTATGCGGAGATCGTCCGTATCCTGGCCCGTAATGAGCGCGTCCATCTTCTGGTGCAGGACGCCACAGCGGAGTCGCGAGTGAAAAGCATCCTCGACCGCGCCGGCGCAAACCTCGATCAGGTAGATTTCCATCGCTGGCCCACAAACCGCGTCTGGACGCGCGATTCAGGTCCAATTTTTGTCCGAAAAGATGGGGTCCGCAACGCAAAGGGAAGCCTCGCCATCACCAACTGGCACTTCAACGCCTGGGCCAAATATGACGATTGGCAACTGGACGACAAGCTCCCCGCCCGCGCCGCACAACTCCTCGACCTTCCCATATGGGAGCCGAAAGTCGGAACCCACCGCCTCGTCCTTGAAGGCGGCTCCATCGATCCAAACGGGCAGGGAACTCTCCTCACCACCGAAGAATGTCTATTAAGCGAAGTCCAACAGCGCAATCCCGGCATAAGCCGCGAGCAGCTTGAGCGCGCATTCCACGATTACCTCGGCATCGATCAAGTCCTCTGGCTCGACCGCGGCATTGCCGGCGACGACACCCACGGCCACGTCGACGACATCACGCGCTTCGTCGCGCCGGACACAATCGTCACCGCCGTTGAACCCGACACAACCGACTACAACCACGAGCCGCTCGCAGAAAACCTCCAGCGCCTCAAGTCCGCGCGCACGCCGCAGGGCAAGCAGTACACAATCGTAGAACTCCCGCTGCCACGCCCAGTCGTCTTCCGCGGCCAGCGCCTCCCGGCAAGCTACGCCAATTTCTACATCGCCAACGGCACAGTGCTGATGCCCACCTTCCACGACCGCAACGACCGCATCGCCCTCAACATTCTGTCGGAACTCTTCCCAGACCGCGAAGTCATCGGCATTCACGCCGTCGACTTAGTCTGGGGCCTCGGCACCCTGCACTGCATGACCCAGCAGCAGCCAGCCGCTGTACCATCGCAGTCAGCCACGTCGTCGTAATCATGACCGACCACGAAGCCATCCACGCCGCCCTTGCTCAGGCTCGCCTCGCCGATGAAGCAGGCGAAGTCCCCATCGGCGCGGTCATCGTGCACAATGGAACCATCATCGCCGCCGGCCAGAACCGCGTTCTGCGCGATAACGATCCAACAGCCCACGCCGAAATCGTAGCCATGCGCGCCGCCGCCCTCGCGCTCAGCAACTACCGCCTGCTCGGCTGCACGCTCTACGCAACTTTAGAGCCATGCGCCATGTGCGCCGGAGCCATGATTCACGCGCGTCTGGACCGCCTGGTCTACGCCGCACCGGACCCAAAGGCCGGAGCCGCAGGCTCAGTCCTTGAAGTGCTCAACCATCCAAAGCTGAACCATCAAATGCAGGTAGAGCAGGGAATCGGCGCAGAAGAAGCTGCCGAACTTCTTCGCAGCTTCTTCCGCGAACGCCGTGAACGCTGATCGCGCCTAAGGCTCCTGAACCACCTTGACCGAATGCTCCAGCTTGAAAACCAGCACAGTCTCGGCAGGCAGCACAATCTGCTTGTTCCCCGTAAACGCGCCGGTAGCAGTGCCCGCACCGCCGCCCACAAGGCCGCCAATCAGCGCGCCTTTGCCGCCGCCGGCAATGCCGCCAATAATTGCGCCAACGCCCGCGCCGCCGCCGCCCATCACAGCCGTGCGCTTGCCTTTGCCCTTCTCCACCTGGTCAATCGAGCCTGTGGCAACCGGATAGCTGCCCCACTTCGTACGAACCTTGTCCAGCCTGACAGACAGGCGCGCCTCGCCTTTGATCTTGCCAAGCGCCTTGGCATCGGTAACCGTGCCTGCCGCTCGCGCGCCCACAGGGATAATGGTCTGGCCGTCAACAATAACGGCCTTTGAAACCGTGGCCGCAAAGCTTTGCCCAGGCTGGCTGATCTTTGAACCCAGGTCTTGGTCAAGGCGTACTGAAATCTTTGTCCCCGTCGGAAGAACAACGACCGTCGGCTGCGGAGGAGGTGGCGGCGGAACTGGAGCCGCAGCCTGACCCGCTGCACCGGGTGTGGGCGCGGGAACGGCTGCAGGAGCCGGTTGTCCGCTCGGCGAGGCAGGGGCACCTGGTTGGCTGGCCGCGGACTGATCAGGACTGCCAGGCGCCGGAGTTGCCGCTGGCTGCTGCGGGTTATTTGCCTGTGGAGCTTCGCTCTTCTTGCAGCCGTTGAGCGCGAGCGTTGCCGCCAGTGCCAGCACAGTGAGTGAAATCAATCTGCGATTACGGTCCATGTCTGTCAGCTCCTCTTGGTATTGCGGAATTCCACAGCGCAGACAGCTTACAGCAAATCGCTCATAAATTGCTTAAATTATGTGTCAGCGCCCATGGGTTAATGACCCCCGGGTTAGTGACCCCCGGGTTAGTGATCTGATACGCTCAGCCTCGGCAGGCCACCTTGCCGCCAGGTCCTCATAGCTTCCACTCAAATAATCGGCAAATTCAAATCCCGGCGTCACCGTGCACCCCAGCAGCGCCACCTTTCCGCCAGCCAACAGCCGCGTACCCTGCCACACGCCCGCCGGCACCGTAAGCTGTACCTGCTGACCTTCCGATAAACCTTGTCCAAGAGTAAAAACAGCGGAGCTGCCGTCGGGATGGAGTTGCAGCATCTCCACCGGGTCGCCCAGGTAAAAGTGAAAGATCTCGTCTGAGGCAAGCCTGTGCATCTCGGAGAATGTCCCCGGCTCCAGCAGGTAATAGATGGCCGTTCCCGCCGCTCGCGCCCCTCGCTCCGTCTCAACCGTCAGCGCTGAAGTATACGTCCGCCGGAAAAACCCGCCCTCCACCGGATGCGGTGCCAATTTCAAAATGATTTTGATCTCATCAGGCGTCACGCGTGATCCACTCCTGGCACTCCTCTCAGATTACAATCGTATGTATGAGAGTTGTAGTTTACTCAGCCGAATGGTGCCGGGACTGCCGCGCAGCCAAGCAATTTCTTGAGACGCATGGCGTCACTTATACCGAAGTTGACGTGGAGCTCGATCCCACCGCCTTCGACGACGTTTTTCGCAACGTGGGCAAACGCGCTATCCCGCAAATGGTCATTAACGGCGAATGGTGGCAGCCTTACGCGCCGGGCCGCGGTCTTCTATATGACGAGATGTACACCCGCCTCGGCATCCCTCGCGGCTGAAACACTCCAGAGCACATTTTTTCGATAAGCCCTCCAAATACTTTGCGTAGAATTATGCCTCTCTATGGCATAATCTCTTTATTAAGTTGAGAAATGGCCCGACTCCCACAGGAGTCGGGCCATTCGCTTTTTATTCGTAGAATGACCAGCGCACAGAATCCCGGAGAGCGCTTCAAATTCAGATCTATGTAACTCATTGATTTCACTGCAACGGGGCGAAGTGAAGGCGAACACACCGGGGCACACCTAAATTCCGCGGTAACCAGATGCTGAATCAATCATTTGCAGCCAGATGTGCAATTTTTTTTATTTATTTCGGTAACCGCTTCCGTTATTTAAGTGGAATAACCATATCCTTTACACATGTTGAGTGAGATGGACTGAAGTACTGTGCTAATTCAAAAGCTGACCTAAGGATTAATGTCCTATTTCCGCTTTCTGCTGTCTTTTGGTTTTGGCCGTTCGGCGTATACTTCCCCATCAGATAGAGGGGGGAAAATGCAAGATTGGATTGAGAAAGCCAAACAAGAGGACAAAGAGGCTAGAGAGCGCGAAGAGAAGCGATTAGCTGATCTGAATCTCAAGCGTCAACTCATCGGGGAGCAGGTTCCTACTCTCTTTGCAGCCGTCAAGGATGCTGTTAAGACAGACGTTGAGCGATTCAATAAGCATTTCCCGGCTTATAACGAGAAGTTGAACGATCTAGTTGACATTGGAGCGAAGAAATTTGAGATTCGCAGAGCCTATTCCCCGTCGTTTCGGCTATCGGTTGAGTTACTCGACGGACCACCGCTGATTAGGTATCTTGTTGAAACCCCAAACATCGTAGACGGCAAAATATATCAGTCTCATTACGGAGATATTTCTTTCAATCTCAATTCGACTTCCGGCGTTGTTTCGCTTGTAAGAAACGGTGATGCACTGACCCCCGAAGGATTGAGCGAAGAAATGCTGAAACCAGCTTTAGTGAGTTTTAAGGGATGACCAAACCAGAAGACATAACAGTAGACGCCGACAAATTCGACCGAATCCTTAGCAATATGCTGAAGGCCAGACCGCTATCTAAAGCAGTGATTAGCGAACGCGTAAAGGCGAGGCGAGCAGCAAACCCAGAGGAAACTGCTAAATTACGCGAAAACATTAAGAAATATAAGTCTAAAAAGCTCGGCCAGTAGATTTACAGCGTATCCAGGTCACTGAGATTTCTAACGCTTGCGGGCAATCCGCTTACTGCTGGCTGAAAAATCCGGTTAATGGACAAAAATGCTTAGATTAGTTCTGACAAACGAAGCTCCTGCAATCACGGATGTATTTCGGACTTTGCAGAGTCATTCAGAAGACCCGTATGACTGGGTAGATTGGCTGCGTATCTGTTTACGTTGAGCAGAATCTGCTGCTAATTCTAGGGATTATGGGGAATGGAAATTTAGTACGGAGGCTTGTCCCGTAACGCTATTGCCATTCGCTCATACAGAATGCTCATAGCTTGAGCATCACTTTTCTTTCCCACTAGCTCCGCAATTGCCATCAGCAGGATTAGTGTTTTGTCGTCAGGTTTTTCGGGGTTCATATTTTCTCCACCGTCATATTCTCAATGTCCGAAGATCAAGTACAGAACCGCCATCACAAGAAAAAATACAAGGAACTGCAATATCGTTTTTCCGGCGCTATCCTGCTTGGGCGCGTTTTCTTTGAACCGCTGATACATTAGCGTGTCAAATTTCTCCCGGTCTGTTGGCGGAAGTCCCATTTTCTCTCCATTCTTTTAGTGAAATCCCTGCATGAGTGGATTATCAAACTGAGCATATCGCGATGCTGGAGGGATGGCAACCGATATTTGCGTCCGGTTGGGTAAACGAATCAGGGCGCTGAGAAAGAGTCGAGGCTGGAGACAAATAGACTTGGCTGCTCACGCCAATATCGGCAAAAACCATATTAGCGAACTGGAGCGCGGAGCAAGAGAGATCGGACTGCGGAACCTAGAGGCGATTGCCAAGGCTTTAGAAACAACTCCAGGTGCACTGCTCAGAAACCTGTCCGATTAAGCGGACTGTTCTCCTGCTAGCTGTTTGTCCATTAACTGGATTTTTAGAACTCGATTAGTTTCTTGTACGGCAACGGCCTGCGGCAAACCATGTTATTTAGCGTCATCCCGAAAATCCACGGCTGCATACCGCGCCGATTGAATCGCCAGCAGAACTCGCCTAAATAACGATCCAAATGCCATGAACTAAGTTGATGATACTGGCCTATCAATCCACGCTTGAATAGGGAAAACGCACCCTCTATGGTTTGATTCGATATTGGCTTGCCGGTTTTCTTTTCCTTGGCATGGTTTCCGCGCTCATGCTTTTCTGCCGGAATCAGAGCCAAATACCGGGTAGCTCCATCAGTGGCTATTTTCTCGGTTTCGGGGTCAATTTTTGCGTCAAGAATAGGTTTGATTTCTTCGTTCTTTAAACTGCTTACAGATTGCAAATGGACTCGCCCTCCGCGTTCAGCAATGCCTAAAACCCGTACTTTAGCGGATTGCGTAGTCCATCCTCTACCTTTGCCGGATTCTGTGCCGCCTACAAATGACTCATCAACTTCTACGGTCTTACCTTTTCCGCCTAATGGTTCGGGATCTATTTCCCGCATTGCTTCCCTGATGCGATGGCAGACATACCAAGCGGTTTTATAGGTCATGCCGATGTGCCGTCCAAGTTGAGCGGCGGAAATGCCTTTCTTTGCTTCAGCCATTAACGCAATGGCCGCAAACCACTTTGTCAGAGGCAAGTGAGAATCGTGAAACAAAGTTCCTGTAGTCGCGCTGAATTGCATCTTGCATTTGGCGCATTGAAAAACTCGGCGCGGTTTGCCTGATTTGTTCTTGGATTCAGTGAGCCAGCATTTGTCATGGCCGCAATACAGACAGGTAATTCCGCCGGGCCAGCGTACTTTCATCAAATGAGCTAAAGCATGTTCTTCGCTGGGGAATTGCTTGGCTAGATTGTAGAGATTCATGGGTGATATTCCTCAAGGCTTGATGACCGTTGAAATGCTAGATGACCCCGAAGTAAGGGCCTATCTGCGAACGATTGACCCTAGCTCTCCGGACTATATAGCTCCACAAAACCGCAGTCTGCACAAACCAAAGGCCGAACAACCAGCACATCGTGTAACGAATAAGGCCCTGATTGAGCGGAGGATGTGGAGTCTTTTACCGCTGGCAATACATGCGGCGCTAGTGGTTTCATTTCTGCTTTACACTTCGGACAAGGATGAGCGTTAGTTTGTGGCATAACTAAATCCCCCAATACGAAATCAATATAATCCAATTCTAAACATGTGTCAAGGGGATGGTAATATTAAGTGGTAAACACCCCGGCATCACTTTTCAGGCAAAAGACACGACGTACAATCAAGTGTTGGAAATCCCACAGCAATCGCACTGAGGAGCCCGCTCTTGATCGACCGCTACACCCGCCCGCAGATGGGTGCCATCTGGACCGAGGAAAACAAGTACCGCTGCTGGCTGCAGGTCGAGTCCGCCGCCTCTGCCGTGCTCGCGGAAGACGGCGTAATCCCCGCCGCCGCCGCCAGGGCGATCGAAGAAAAATCCAGCTTCTCCGTCGATCGTATCCGCGAGATCGAAGCCGAAGTCCGCCACGACGTAATTGCTTTCACGACAGCGGTAGCCGAAAGCCTCAAGGCGCAGGGCCTCGATGCCGAATCCCGCTGGCTGCACTACGGACTTACGTCAAATGACATCGTTGATACCGCGCAGGCCCTCCAGGTAAAGGAAGCCTCCACGCAAATCTGCAAGGGAATCGCAGCCCTGCTCGAAGTCCTCAAGCGCCGCGCCATCGAGTTCAAAGACACGCCCACCATCGGGCGCACGCACGGCATTCACGCCGAGCCCACAACCTTCGGCCTCAAGTTCCTAAACTGGTTCGCAGAGATGGAGCGCAACCTCGCCCGCTTTGACGCAGCCGCGGAAGACATGCGCGTCGGCAAGCTCTCCGGAGCCGTCGGCACCTTCGGCCACCTCAAGCCCGAGCATGAGGAACGCATCTGCGCAAAGCTCGGACTCAAGCCCGCACCGGTGGCCACGCAGGTCATCCAGCGCGACCGCCACGCCGCTTACATCTCAACAATCGCCATCCTCGGCAGCACGCTCGACAAGATCGCCGTAGAGATTCGCCACCTGCAGCGCACAGAAGTCCGCGAAGCCCAGGAGTACTTCAGCGAAAAGCAAAAAGGCTCCTCCGCCATGCCGCACAAAAAGAACCCTATCATCTCGGAGCAGATCAGCGGCCTCGCCCGCGTTCTCCGCGGCAACGCCCAGGCAGCCTTCGAGAACATAGCTCTCTGGCACGAGCGCGACATCTCGCACTCCTCAGTCGAGCGCGTAATCTTCCCCGACTCGACCATCCTCGCGGACTATCTGCTAGCCAAAACGACAGACCTGCTCGACCGCCTGCTCGTCTACCCCGAGCGCATGAAGAAGAACCTCGAATCCACCGGCGGTCTCATCTTCAGCGGCCAGCTTCTCCTCGATCTCTCCGAAGCCGGCATGATGCGCGAAGACGCCTACCGCTTAGTCCAAAGCCACGCAATGCAATCGTGGAAAGAAGACCTGATCTTCCGCGACGAAGTAGCCAAAGACCCCAAGATCACCGCACTGCTAACACCAGAGAAGCTGGAAAAGACCTTCGACTACACCCGCCAGCTAGGCAATGTGGATGCGATTTTCCGGCGCGTTTTGGGTGAATGAGCAAGGCGAATAAGCAGGGCTGATGAGCTGTTTGCGGCCAATGGATTCGCTGCGCCTGATATTGTCTCTTCAGCAGGAGGTATCGATGAAATTCTCCGTTTGCCTACTCGTCCTGATCAGCAGCTTGTTGGCATTTTGCCAGCAGCCGGTTACGCAGCCCGCCGACGCGTTGAACAGCTTGTCGTTCATGAAAGGCGACTGGGCCGGCAAGCAGGAATTCAATACGCCGGACAGACCGGCGATGACGGATGATGCCACCGACCGGATTGAGATGGGGATTGCCGGGAAATACCTGTGCGAGACGCTTTCGACAACGCTGTCAGGCCGCAAGCCCACGGACACGCGCCATTTCATCTCCTTCGACCGGCAGTCAGGAAAATATACGGCGTGGTGGTTCAACGACACCTCGTCCCATCCCACGGAATTGACTGGCGACCTGACCGGCAAAAAGCTTGTGTTGCTCAGCAATTCCTCCGGTCCAGGGCCTGTGATGCGAGCGACGTATGAGAGTCCCTCCGAGAACAAGCTGACATTTCTTCTGGAGATGAAAAGCGGCGAATCATGGACCCGGCTTTTTCTGACCACTTACTCGAAGAAGGCCGCTGCAACACAGCCGTGAAGCATTGAGAACGCCAGAAAGGGAATCTGCGGTTACACGCGGCAGCTTGGGAATGTGGATGCCATCTTTGAGCGGGTGTTGGGCAGGTGAACAGCTTCTAGCTTTGTGGCGGATTTGAAGAACGTGTGCAAGGGACAAACGATGACACGAATTGCTCGCGCCTCGTGTGTTTTCGCTGGAATATGTGTTGTCATTGCAGCAGCGATGGCACAGACAAAGCATCCTGTTCATGAGCCAACCGTTTTTTCGGCTGAAGATGAGGATACCAGCGCATTTCGCAACGCGCTGCCTCCATCGAATGTGGTGCTTGATGCTCTCTTGAAGACTACAGAGGCTCAGCAAAGCGCAGATGAGCTACAGAAGATGGGACGAGAGGAGCAGCGCAAGCTTTTCCAGGTTGTTCCAGTGCATCTTTCGAGGCCGGATGAGGTCGACTGGATTGTATTAGGCTCAGGGCCTATGGGTGGAGCTGATAACGAGTGGTACTGGGTTGTTCGCCAAGTTGGGAAGCGGGCGGAGGTCTTGTTATTTGCCAACGGGCTTGCGTTGAATGTCTTACGGTCCCGCACGAATGGTTACAAGGATATCGAAACCTTGTGGGCAGGTAATCTTGGGTACGAAGTAGACCGGTATTTTCACTATGATGGCACCCGGTACAAACTTGTTCGGGAACATACTTCAAAATTGCAATCGCAATAGGTAATTCATGGAACTCACCCTCGCCATCACCGGAGCCTCCGGCGCTGTCTTCGCCCGTACCATGCTGCGCGCCCTCGAAGCCGACGACCGTGTCTCCCGCGTGCATTTCATAGCTTCGGACAATTCGCTCCGCGTACTCGCCGAAGAGCTCGCAATTTCCGGTCGCAATGGCCTCATCGAAAAACTTCTCGGCGCTACGCCGGCAAAGACCATCCAGCACACGGATGAAAATATCGGCGCATCCATCGCCAGCGGCAGCCATCCATCCACAGGAATGATCGTCCTCCCATGCTCCATGGGCACGCTCGCCGCCATCGCCAACGGCCTCGCCAATACACTCATCGCCCGCGCCGCAGACGTCACCCTCAAGGAGCGCCGTCCACTTATCCTCTGCGTACGCGAAACCCCCTTCAACCGAATCCATCTTCGCAACATGACTCTTGCCTCAGAAGCCGGAGCAGTGATCTTCCCAGTCATCCCAACCTTCTACAATCATCCGCAAGACTCCGAAGAGATGGCGCGTCAGTTCGTCTCGCGCGTACTGGCCCACATCGGCCTTCCCCAACCCGGCGCATACGTCTGGAAGCCGGAAGAATAAACGCAAGATTTCGGGTGCCCCACCCTCGCGGCGTCTTTGTTCTTGCCGCTAGGCTGGAATAGCACGTCTGCTCGCCAGCAAAAGCATTTGACAGGACTTCGCCAGCCGTAGATACTTCCATCCATGCGCTTTGCTTTTGAGCTCGCAGCGGCCATCTCCACCATGTGCATGTGTATGTGCATGATGACGGCACCGGTCCGCCTGGCTCCTGAGAAGCGAATGCGATAAGCGCAAACGATCTTGAAAGAGCAAAACGGCCCGGGTCCTCAAGGATTCGGGCCTTCCCATTTGGTTCCAATCTTTCCGAGGCAGCTTTCCGGTTCCGGTCAACGATTCAATCCGATTACACCCGCAACCCGCACCAAGGAGTGATTCATGTCTGAAGAACAGCGCCACTTTGCCACCCTCGCAGTCCACGCAGGCCAATCCCCAGACCCCGCCACCGGCTCTCGCGCCGTGCCCATCTACCAGACCACCTCGTATCTCTTTCAGGACGCCGACCACGCTGGCCGTCTCTTCGCGCTCAAGGAATTCGGCAACATCTACACCCGCATCATGAACCCCACCACGGATGTCTTTGAAAAGCGCGTCGCCGCCCTAGAAGGCGGAGTAGCCGCGCTGGCAGCCGCTTCCGGTCAGGCTGCGGAGACTCTGGCTTTGACCACGCTGGCCAAGGCTGGCGATGAGATCATCTCGACGACCTCGCTCTACGGCGGCACCTACAATCTCTTCCACTACACACTCCCGCGCCTGGGCATCACGGTGCGCTTCGCCGATGCCGACGATTTCGACGGCATCCGCGCCGCCATCAATGACAAGACCCGCGCCATCTACACCGAATCGCTCGGCAACCCCAAGCTGGATGTCGTCGACATCGAGCGGCTGGCTTCCATCGCTCACGAACACAATCTCCCGTTAGTAATCGACAACACCACCCCCTCAGCAGCATTGGTACGGCCTATCGAGTGGGGCGCGGATATCGTGGTGAACTCAGCCACCAAGTTCCTCGGCGGCCACGGCACCACCATCGGCGGCGTCATTGTGGACGCGGGCAAGTTCAATTGGGCCAACGGCCGCTTCGCAGAATTTACTGAACCCGATCCTTCATATCACGGCCTCAGCTACCACGAAGCCTTCGGTCCACTGGCCTTCATCCTCAAAGCACGCGTGCAGGGCCTGCGTGACACCGGCGCAGCGCTCTCGCCGTTCAATTCCTTCCTGCTTCTTCAGGGCATTGAAACACTGCATCTCCGCCTCGAGCGCCACTCACAGAACGCGCTGGCGGTCGCAAAGCACCTCGAAGGGCATCCAGGCGTCGAGTGGGTCAACTATCCCGGTCTCGAGTCAAGCCAGTACTATGCTCGCGCAAAGAAGTATCTGCCCACCGGACAGAGCGCTATTGTCACCTTCGGAATCAAGGCTGGAAAAGAGGGAGACGGATACGAAGCAGGCAAGAAGCTGATCGATCATCTGGAGCTTTTCTCGCACGTGGCGAACATCGGCGACGCCAAGTCTCTCGTCATCCATCCCGCCAGCACCACGCACCAGCAGCTCAGCGTAGAAGAGCAGGCCGGAACCGGCGTGACGCCTGAGCTCGTGCGCCTCTCGGTTGGCATTGAAGATATTCGCGACATCCTTGCCGACCTCGATCAGGCCATTGAGGCCGCCAACGGGCATGTCGTTACCAAGGGGGCAACCCCGGATGTCGCATCCCCGGTTCATGCGGCACAATAATGAAGGTGATGGCAGAGACGGAAAAGGGCGCTGAAATCGGCGCGGCGCAGACGACGGAGAATACTCCGCCCAAGCCGCGCACGCCTACTCCTGCGCCTACCTATGAAGGCGATTACGTGCTGAACGAGCACTTGCTATTGGAGTGCGGTCGAACTCTGGCAGGCGTCACCCTGCATTACGCCGTGTACGGCAAGTTGAACGCGGCCCGTGACAATGCGGTGCTCGTCTGTCACGCGCTCTCCGGCTCGGCGCTGGTGGGGGAGTGGTGGCCGGAGGTCTTCGGCCCCGGCGCGCTGCTCTCGCTGGAGCACGATTTCGTTATCTGTATCAACCTGCTGGGATCGTGTTATGGCTCCACGGGGCCGTCGTCGGTCAATCCTGAAACCGGCGAGCCCTATGGAGCAGATTTTCCTCTAGTTTCTATCCACGACAACGTTCGCGCCCAGTCCAAACTCCTTGACTCCCTCGGTATCCGCAAGCTGCGCCTCGTCATGGGTGGCTCCCTGGGCGGAATGCAGGCCCTGGAGTGGACTATCCAATATCCCACCCGTGTAGAAAAGGCGCTCATTGTGGGCGTAGCCCCGCTCGGCGCCATGGGATTGGCGCTCAATCATCTCCAGCGCGAGGCCATCCGGCACGATCCTGACTGGCAAAATGGCGGCTATCTGCCGCAAAAACCCCCGCGCCGCGGCCTCTCGCTGGCCCGGCAGATCGCCATGCTCAGCTACAAATCCGGTCCACTCTTTGACGAGCGTTTTGCCCGCAATCCCAACCGCAATGGCGAAAATCCCTGGGGTCTGGACGATTTTGGGGGCGGCCTGATTGGCGGGCGTTTCGACATTGCCGGCTATCTGGACGAGCAGGGCCGCCGCTTTGTGGAGCGCTTTGAAGCCAATTCGTATCTCGCCATTCTCCGCACCATGGACACCTGGGATCCCCTGCGGGGAGGCAACTCTTCGGAGGAGATCTTCGGCAAGATCAAAGCCCAACTCACATTCGTTGGCATCAACTCGGACTGGCTCTTTCCGCACGGGGATGTCCGTCGCTTTGCCGAAACCATCCGCTCGGCAGGTGTATCCGTCGACTACCGCGAGATGACCAGCGACCACGGCCACGACGCGTTCCTCGCCGAGCAGGTCGATCTTGTCCGTCTGCTGCAATAAATCCGCAAATTTTTCTCCGGCTCAATACGCATATATTGAATTCGCATCCAACCCTATGGGAACACTCTGCGATCTGCCGGTGTCTAACCCGAAATAGGCGCTGTCGCGTGGCGCCTAAGGAAGAATTGTTCATTTCGGAGAGAACTTTGCTTGTCAGAGCGAGCGGGGCTTTTTATAATCCATCCAACACCGCATCAGAAGCCGTGGCAGCTCTGCGGTTTTCAGCCGCGGACGACAGAACGCTCGTCTTCGGATCAGCGCGTGCACAAACGATTCCCATAAGGCTACTTCCCAGGAGCACTGAATGAAGAAGTTTATCTTTGCGTCCGCACTGGCGCTCGCCGTGTCCGCGTTCGTCGTATCCCCCGTACTGCGCGCACAAGACCTCAGCATCAAGGACCAGGCTGAGTTCAATGCTTACCAGAACGCCGCGTCTCAGTCCGATCCCAAGGCGAAGGCTGCAGCTTACGAGCAGTTCCTTACCCAGTACCCGCAGACCGTGGCAAAGCCATCTGTTCTGAACGAACTGTTGGGAATCTACTGGACAGCGCAGGACGCCGACCACACCATCAGCACTGCCAGCCGTATTCTTCAGGTGGATCCTAATAATCCGCAGGCGATCCTCTACTCCGTGATTATCAAGAAGGCCCAGTGCGCCAAGACAAGCGACGCACAGACCTGCGATGACGCAGCCGCTCTCGCGCAGAAAGGCCTCGCGCTTACCAAGCCTGCCAGCATGAGCGACGCGGACTGGCAAAAGGTTCAACACGTTGGCGGACCCATCTTCCACTCCACCATCGCGCTGGACGACGTGATTTCAAAGAAGGACTACAAGGGTGCCCAGACTGAGTACGGCTCGGAACTAAAGCTCTACTCCGATGATGAGAGCAAATCAGCCGGCCTGAATGACACGCTGCTCATGGCGCAGGCTTACAGCCAGCCGGGTTCCGGACAGGATCTTAAGGAAGCCATCTGGTTCTATGCACGCGTGTGGGCATTTGCTCCCGCCCAGTACAAGGCGCAGATTGAGCCTAAGCTTGAGTATTACTACAAGAAGTTCCACGGCGGTCTTGACGGTCTGGATGCGATTAAGCAACAAGCTGCCGCATCGCTCTTTCCCCCGGGAACCATTGACATCAAGCCTGCCAAGAGCCCGGCGGAGCAGATTCACGACCTTATCGCCTCTACGCCGGATCTGAATACGCTGGCCCTGGCCGACAAGGAAACCATTCTCGCGCTCGGCTCGAAAGACGATGCCGACAAGATGTGGGCCGTCCTCAAGGATAAGAACACCGGCATCCCGGGCATTGTCATCGACATCGCAGCCAGTCAGGTTAAGCTCGCCGTCACACAGGACGCCAAGGACTCCAAGGTTGCCGACTTCATCATCAACCTGAAGAAGCCGCTCACCGACGCAGAGCTGGCACTATACCCGAAGGGTTTTGAGTTCAAGGCAGCCCCTGCTGCCGAGATCGCCGGCACCTTCGACAGCTATACACAGGTTGCAGCTACTGACACCACCTCTGCCGGCGCACAGATCATCATGCGCGAAGGCGAAATCATTCCGGCAGAGAAGAAGAAGGCCGCTCCAGCTCGCAAGCCTTCAGCGGCTCACCACAACTAATCCTGTTTCGGCAGGTAGTTTGCCTGTTGAAATTACTTCATCCTTTCTCCTGGGAAAGCAAAGGGCAGCCGTTACGGCTGCCCTTTGTCATTCTGGTACCCTAGATTTACATGGACTGCTTCCGCATTGCCCCCCTTGGACTTTTGCTCGCCGCGGCCGGCTTCTCGGCGCCCATGCAATCCCAGGCCGTTTCGTCTCAGCCGCCTCAGCAAGATGCGTCCGCCTGGCATCCGATTCCGCCGGCAGCACCAGTTCATGCCCCATTTCCGATCAAGGCTAAGGTTCCATACACGGTAGATATTCTTCCGGCGACGGCTGTTTCCGCTCAGGACCAGCAGCTTGAGTCCAATGAGGAGAACTCCATTCGTGAACGAGCGGGTATGCGCCTGATGGATTTTGCGCCAGGTGGCTGGAGCTACAGCCAGATCGTGTGCCCAGCATTTCCCGGCCATCTTTTTCTGCGCTTTATGCGTACAGCGGGCCAAGGGGACGTGAGTGCTTTTACGGCCTCTATCCCCCGCTTTGGACAGGGCAAGGACCGCATTATTCCCATTCAGCGCCGGGGCTACTCACTCTTCTCTCCCGCGCCGATCAATGCCATGACGATTGCATCTTTCAATCACATTCTGGCTGAAGAGAGAACGTCCGGCGAGCCTGACTGGGCAGCAATCGCGGTGTGCTATGCGGCTCTGGCCGGTACTGGCAATGAAGGGATATTGGCTCCGGTCGGCGGCCCGATCCTGCAACTTCAGTCAGATGGCGGCGCAACGATCATTATTGCTACAACGGATCCTCACGCCAAGGACTGGACGATGATCTTTGACCGCAATGGCGTGCTCAAAAAGGCCATTCATACCGGTGTGGCGGATTACACCGTACACCCAGTCCCCAAGGCGGGCCAGGCGCAATGGCAGCCGGTCGCCGGATCTTACGTGTCGGATGCTGCCAAGGCCGTTCCGCCGCCGCAGTAGTGATTATTCGCCGAGCATGATTCTCTGAATAGCCGAAGCGCGGCCAGTCGCCGCGTCGCATGTAATCAGTGCAGCGCACAGCTTTGGATTTCCTTTGGCCGCCTCGAATTTGCCTGACATCCCGGTGAGAAAGCGGCTCAATACCATGTCCTTGTCCACCCCGATCACACTGTCATAGGGACCGCTCATGCCTACGTCGGTCTGATAGGCAGTTCCTTGGGGCAAGGTTCGTTCATCGGCCGTGGGAATGTGAGTGTGCGTGCCCAGCACAGCTGTCACGCGCCCATCCAGGTGCCAGCCCATTGCTACTTTCTCGCTTGTAGCTTCGGCATGGAAGTCCAACACGATCACCTTGGCGGTGATTCCCTTGAGTAGATCATTCACTGCATGGAACGGATCATTCGTTCCGCCCATGAAAACTTTGCCCATCAGATTGATGACGGCGTAGGCAACGCCGCTCGCCGTTATGCCTTCGTACACACCGTATCCTGGCAATCCCGGCTGCATGTTCGCAGGCCGCAGCACACGCCGGCCGCGCGCATGGCCATCCGCAGTGGCTTCATTGAAGTAGTCGATCAGCTCGCGTTTGTCCCAGACGTGGTTGCCTGTAGTCAGCACGTCAGCGCCCAGGTCGAAGAGGTCTTCGGCGATGGCTGGCGTGACGCCAAAACCGCCTGCGGCATTTTCGGCATTCATGATGGTCAGGTCTACGCTATGTGTTTCGCGCAGGTGGCCAATGTGCTCGGCGACGATCTTGCGTCCCGCGCTCCCGAATATGTCGCCGACAAAAAGTATCTTCACTGAGCCTGCTCCACATTCTTTGCGCTCCGCATGAGCGGGAAGAGAATCACGTCGCGAATGGATTTTGAGCCGGTCAACAGCATCGTCAGCCGGTCTATGCCTATGCCTTCGCCGCCGGTCGGTGGCAGCCCGTAGCTAAGCGCGCGGACGTAGTCCTCATCCATCTGGTGTGCCTCATCGTCGCCGCGGCCACGCTCGGCTAGCTGGTCTTCGAAACGCTTATGCTGCTCGACGGGATCGTTCAGCTCGCTGAAGGCGTTGCCGACTTCGAAGCCGCCGATGAAGAACTCAAAGCGCTCTACGTGTTCTGGGTCGTCGGGCTTTGCTTTCGACAGAGGCGAAACTACGGTTGGGTAGTCGTAGATGATGGTGGGTCGGGTTAGGTTGGGTTCGACGATATCTTCAAATACCGTGTAAATGGCCTTTCCAAGCGACAGTCCCTTATTCAAGTCTCCCTGTAAAATAAGGAATTCGTTCCGTATCGCTGCTATAAGTCGGTCCTCACCATCATCTGGCACGTTGTACAAAAGAGCCCCTTTGATCGGCTTCAGATCTGCGCGTGAGCTGTCCCAATACTCGACCGCACGTCCCAAAAAGTCAGCGAAACTTGCGCTAGTTAAGAAATCAATAGCAGAAGGAGGCTGTCCGAATCTATTGTCCCAACGTACTTGAATCGCCTCCCGCATCGTCAGTTCTTGCCATTGTTTCACCGCAAGATCAATCTCCACACCATTAAATATGGTCTTAGTAGTTCCATTCACCTCCTGAGCAACAAACGCGATTAACTCCTTCGTAAGCTTCATCAAGTCTTTGTAGTTCGCGTAGGCCTGATAGAACTCCAGCATTGTGAATTCAGGGTTGTGCTGTGTGCTTATGCCTTCGTTGCGGAAGTTGCGGTTGATCTCGTAGACGCGATCGAGGCCGCCGACGACCAGGCGCTTGAGATACAGCTCCGGGGCGATGCGGAGGAACAGATCCATATCCAAAGTGTTGTGGTGCGTCTTGAATGGACGCGCTGCTGCACCGCCGGCAATCGGTTGCATCATCGGCGTTTCGACTTCGAGATACCCGCGTGTATCAAAGAACTGCCGCACGGCCTTCAGCACTTTCGCGCGCTTCACGAAGACTTCGCGGCTGTCGAGATTGGTGAACAAGTCCACGTACCGCTGGCGGTAGCGCATCTCTACGTCGGAAAGACCGTGGAATTTTTCTGGGAGCGTCAGCATCGCCTTGGCCAGGAACTTCAGGCTTTCCACGTGTACGGTCAACTCGCCGGTGCGCGTGCGGAAAAGGTAGCCGGTGACGCCGATGTGATCGCCAAGGTCGAGAAGCTTATACAAGGCAAAGGCCTGCTCGCCGACGGCATCCAGACGGACGTAAATCTGGAGCCGCTGACCTTCCTGCTGCAGGGAGGCAAAGCCCGCTTTGCCCTGTGCACGGATGGCCAGGATGCGGCCCGCGATGGCGACCTGCGGCTTTTCGGCCTCGAGCGTTTCGCTGGCTGTCTCGTTCCATTTGGAGCGAATGTCAGGGATGGTGTGCGTGAACGCGAACTGGTTGGGGTACTTTGCCTGACCGAGCGCCTCAATCTGCCGCAGCTTATCCTGCCGCAGGGCAAAGAGTTCGCGCTCAAATTCCGATTCAAAATGCACGGGAAATCCTTCGTCTTTCAGTAAAATGCCTAACGCTCAGTATAGCGAGACTTGCAGGCGAAGCATTCGCGCCGAAGGCGCATTAGCCTGGATGGCCAGTCCCCGTGTATAACCAGCATGCATGGCCTTTAACAAGCCCATTCCGGACTCGAATCAAGACAGCGGCGGGAAGCGACGCGATTCCGGCGGCCTGGCTACGTTAGTGCAGGCCGAAAAGATGATGCAGATTGCGCTGCTCTTGCCTTCGGCGGCCTTCGTCGGGTGGCTCATGGGCGCTGGGCTCGACAAGCTGTTTCATACCACATGGATTGCTGCGGCGGGCATTGTTTTCGGTGGCATAGCAGGCCTTGTTTACGTTATCCGCCTTGTGCTTTCCTCAAGCTCGCAAATTGACGACAAGTCCGGCGATAATAAGAACAAGCAATGAGCGATTCCAACCCTCCTATTGCAGACCTTACAGATGAGGCACTGCAACTTGTACTCAAGCGCGCGATCCGCAACACGCTGATTCTCGGCGCTATTGGCGCTGCGGTTATCTGGATCGCCTCCAGCTGGCGCAATGCGGCGATGCTTGCCGTTGGCGCGATGATTTCTGCTGCCAGCATCTTTGAATGGCAGCGGCTGATCCGGCTTTTTAACGCGAAACTCGATCAGCAGAAGACCCCTCGCGGGGCCACCAGGGTGGTCCTCTTTTTTCTGGCGCGGTTGATCGTTTATGCGGCCGCCATCTATGGTAGCCTAAAGTGTTTACAGGGCTCTCCGGTCGCTCTTCTCTGCGGTTTGGGGCTAGCTATGCTGGTCCTTGCCTGGGAGGCGCTCCGGCTACTGCGAAACTGAGTTGCAACTCACTTACCTGAAAACAGAAAGACTTGTTCCCTGACGATGGAAACACTCGCCATCACGCACCTGCTCAATACCCTTTTTGGCCCTGCCGTCACTGCTGCCATGAACCTGGTCGGCGTGCATCCGGCAGATGCTGCCGCGCCGATTAATGACACGTTTGCGCTGGAGTTTCTGGTCTTCGCGATTCTTGTTGCGTTCTTCCTGCTGGTGCGGCTCACGCTCTCGGTGGAAAAGCCGAATCCCGCGCAACAGATTGCGGAGATGATTCACGAGTTCACCGGCGGCCAGGCCGACCAGATTATTGGTCATGGCTACGAGCGCTTTCAGGCGTTCACGACCTGCGTGTTTCTCTTCGTGGTGTTCAACAACCTGCTGGGGCTTATCCCCGGCATCCCGACGCCTACCGGCGTGCCGGTTGTGCCGCTTGGAATTGCGTTGTGCACCTTTGTTTATTACAACTTTTATGGTTTCAAGGAGCAGGGTGCGGTCGGCTATGTGAAGCATTTTGCCGGGCCGGTATGGTGGATTGCTCCGCTGCTGTTTCCGATTGAGATCATTTCGCACTGCGCGCGTGTGATGTCGTTGACGATTCGTCTTTACGCGAACATGTTTGCCAGCGATCTGTTGACATTGGTGTTTTTCTCGATGATTCCGATTGCGATTCCTGCGATTTTCCTGGGACTGCATGCGGCGGTTTCGTTGATTCAGGCGTATGTGTTTATGTTGCTGGCGATGATTTACCTCACCGGCGCGGTTTCGCACGAGCACTAAACGATCGCGTTGCGATCGTTGCCGGGGCTGAAGCCCGGTCTACCAAAGATTCTGCCGGAGAGCGCTTCCGCTCCGGGACAACAGAGGGCTGCAAGCGTGAGGGGGCCAAAGGGACTCGCGAGAGTTTCCGGCACGGTGAGCCTCAACCACCCACTGGCAGCTAATTTCAGGGAAGCTGGAGAACTATGAAGAAGCTTCAATATGTGTTTATGACGCTGGCGGCGCTTTTCCTCGCTACGCCGGTCTTCGCGCAGAACACGGGTTCTGGAACGATCAGCCTGGTGCCGATCGGCGCCGGTATTGGCATGGCGCTTGCCGCGGGTCTTTGCGGTCTTGGCCAGGGCAAGGCGACTGCTTCTGCTACCGAAGCGCTTGCTCGTAACCCAGGCGCACGCGCCGGCATCCAGCTGCTGCTGGTGCTTGGTCTGGCGTTCATCGAGTCGCTCACGCTGTTCACCCTCGTGGTTATCTTCCTGCAGGTTAAGTAAGAACGCTGCGGTATAAGAATCGGCCTCGCCCGGATGGGTGGGGCCGATTTTTTGTTTGCTGCGGGAGTTATCCTGTGCTGTGATTATCTCTAAGTTATGTTATTTGTGATGGTTGCCGACATTGGCACAGTTTTTGCGGGAATCTTCATACGATCTTTATTTCGGAACTGTGCAGGATTGCAGCTGCAATTCTGTGCCCCGAGAGCAATCCAAAACTGTTTACTCTTTGTGCAATACATATGGTTACCTGGTCCCGAAAAAGAGGGGGGAGGGGGTACACGATCCCTAAAAGCGAATGGCCCAAATCCGGTTAGATTCGGGCCATCTTTCTTCTACTGATTATGAGTGTGGCACAAAACCCCTTAATTGTACGCAAACTATCTGGATGAAAATCTCGCACGAAAGGGAATTGGACCAAAGTAATGCCTGCCCAACGGCTTTTGGTTGAACGCTACTATTCTGGACCGGAATGATTGCATGTTGTCACGCATGGGGCTCTGGTGGTTTCAAGCGGCGTGGTTGTGACGGGTTCCTTTTCTATTTGAGCAGCCTGAGGTAATTTTCTTTCCCTCTCGGAAACTGTCCAGATACACTCGTGTCCTAGTGGCGGGATGAAGGGATAATTGCACGTGCGAAGCTTCACTCCTATCTTCCGTTGCTTTTGTCACGGCCTTATCGCACTGTTCCTCCTTCTTCAACTTTCCGCGGTCCTGACCTTTGCTCAATCGCAGTCAGCGAATTTGGATAGCACGTTCGATCTGGACAAGGGGCGTTTGCCTCTCATCTCGCTTAATGGCCTGTGGCGTTTTCATGCGGGCGACGATCCAGCCTTCGCCGAGCCTGCTTTCGATGATTCCGCATGGCTGCTGGTGCCCGCCGATCAAACCGGAAGGCAAAACGAATCCCTGCCACATGGACTGGCCAGATTCTGGTATCGCACCAGGATCTTTGTTCCCGCAGGCACCCCGCCTCTTTCGATCTATGTTCCACACGTTGATATGAACTTCGAGATATTCGTTGATGGACAACGAATCGACGGCTTGCCGCCATATTCGACTTCTACGCACGTTGCTTCCAGGGTATTCAACTTTCCTGTTGCGGCTGCAGAGGCTTCAAGTCATCCCCGCATCCTTTCCGTCGCATTCCGTTGCTGGCGATTCGTGCAATCCTCATCGGACGATAGTGCACTGGGAGGGCGAATCCGGCTTGGAGCGACTCCGCTTGTTCAAGAGGCATTCCTGCTTCGCACGCGAAACGCATTCTGGTACCTGGCAAGCGATTTATTCCTTGCGATGCTGAATACCCTGGCCGGCCTCACTGCAATGGGGCTATTCCTTTTCCGCCGCCAGGAAAAAGAATATCTCTGGTACAGCCTGCTCACTCTCATTTTTGCGGCCACTCACAGCCATATGATCTGGACGACTACGAATACTTTTGGCTGGCCCCAGTTGCTGCTCACGGCCAACGTTTTATGGCAAGCGTCTTGCCTGGCTCTGATGGTTTTCCTTTACCGTCTGCTGGGAGGGAAACGCGACAGGTTCTTCTGGATTGCCATCAGCTCCATCCTGGTGGGTATGCTGATGGCTTTTGCGGATTTTGTCCCCTACATGTTTCGCGAGGAGTGGCTATGGGCCGATATTCGTCTGTATAACGGCCTGAGCTTTCTACTGTTCCTTCCCTTCGCCGCCTGGGTGATCGTGTTCGTGGCGCGAAAGGCCATTCAAGGTGTGACCGACGCGCGTCTGCTGCTGCCTGCTGTTGTGATGGTTGCACTGGATAACGCGCTAAATTATGGTTTCACGGCCGCCCAGACGATTTTTCAACAGGGCGGAAGCAGTTGGTGGGACTGGTTCTTCTACACCTCAGACTGGCCCATGCCATTCACTGTTCAGCAGCTGGGCGAACTCTTTCTTCTACTAACGATGCTTGCGGTCCTGATTCGACGGTTCACCCGCACCCGCCTGCACGAAGAAACGTACGAACGAGAGCGTGAAGCCGCACGTAGCGTGCAACAGGTGCTGGTTCCCGATGCTATTCCGGTTATTCCTGGATTTCGAATTGCAAGCGTCTACAAGCCATTCGGTGAGGTGGGCGGTGATTTTTTTCAAGTGATACCGATTGAAACCGGCGAACACGGCGGATCCGTGCTTGTGGTGATCGGCGATGTGAGCGGCAAAGGCCTTCCGGCGGCAATGACTGTTTCGCTACTGGTGGGAACGGTGCGCACACTTGCTCACTACACCCAAAGTCCTGCACAGATACTGACTGCGATGAACCAGCGGTTGATCGGCCGTTCCAATGGTGGATTTACGACGTGCCTTGTGCTGCGAGCGGCCCCGGACGGAACGGTGACGATTGCGAATGCCGGCCATATTTCGCCTTATGTCGATGGCGGGGAACTGGAGCTGGAAAATGGTTTTCCGATGGGGCTTTCGCCGGATGCTACTTACGCAGAATCGACTTTTCATCTGGCTGTAAATGACCAGCTCACGCTGGTTACCGATGGCGTGGTTGAGGCGCGCAGCAAGGGTGGAGAGCTCTTCGGATTCGCACGAACGCATTCCGTCAGCCGAGGATCTCCCGAGTCGATTGCGACTGCCGCGCAACATTTTGGGCAGGATGATGATATTACTGTGCTCAGTATCTGCCGTGCTTATTGATTTGGTTTTGGTGCAGGCTTCCTATGAAGAAACCCATTGGACTGGCGAGTTCGATCATTGCTGTCTTCTTAAGCATGCCAATGATTGCCGGACAGCAGGCTTTTCCAGTTGTCTCGACGGTGGACGAGCCGACTATCGCCGGGCGGCAGGTTGCGCTGGATAGTGAAGGCAAACTGCTGCCGTGGCCCATTCCGGAGAACACTGGCTACTCCTATTCCGCGTATTTCCTTTCGCAGTGGACAATTGTGCTGGATCAATACAATCGTCAGCGGCTGCCCTACTATTACTGCTGCTTCGATTTCGATCGCACGACATTTGAGTTGATACCTGATCCGAGCTGGGTGAATTCGACGGGTTATCTGCGCGCCATGATGGAGGGATTTATGGAACGTTTGTATCCCTATACAGGCGACCCGCGTACGCTCGAATTTCTCGAAAACTTTGTCGATTACGAATTAGAGAATGGTTTGACGCCGGAAGGCTACGCCTGGGCTCAGGTGCCTTATCCTTCTGCGAATCCCGGAAGCAAGCGCTACACCGGCTGGAGCCAGCATGGAGAGGATTTTGTAGAGCCACACGTTGTTGGGGAAGATGGTTATGCTTATCTGCGGCTTTATGAAATGACAGGCAACACGAGGTATCTGCGCGCGGCGATACGTTGTGCCAATGCTCTCGTCAAGAATTTCAAGCCGGGAGATGAAAATCATTCTCCGTGGCCGTACCGATGCCATGCGCGTGACGGCAGCCTGCAAGACGGAAAGGGGATGTTTCCTTACTCCGCAAATGTGGTGGAACCCATCATGTTGCTGGACGAACTTGTCCGCCTGGATCAGGGGGACGTTTCTTCGTTCAAGAAAGTTCGTGCTGGTGCATGGTCATGGCTGATGAAATATCCGATGCACAACAATGTGTGGGTTGGTTACTTTGAGGATGTGCAGGGCAGCATGGATAACATGAACCAGGTTATTCCGCTGGAGTTTGCGCGTTATATTCTGCTGCATCCCGAGAAAGATTCTGAGTGGCGCGAGCATGCGCGACAACTGATTGACTGGGTGAAGACCACACCCAAGTGGCCGAAGTACCTGGTGCATGGCGCGATGGTGACGACCGAGCAGGGCAGCGGAAAGGAGTTTTGCTGCAATCTGCCGAACCAGTGCTGCGATAGCCATAGCTCACGTCTCGCTGCTGTGGAGGCGCTGTATTACGCCAGGACAGGTGATGTTGCATACAAGCAGGCCGCATACAGAACTTATAACTGGGTGACATATTTTCAGGGCCTGCCTGCCGCGGCCCACGCTCCGTTCAGCAACCAGTGGTGGTTTACCGATGAATTTGCGGACGGGCCGCGAAGGATGATGGATGCGTTCTGGGCTGTGCCGGAATGGGCTCCGGCGGATGAGTCACATTTGCTTGGATCTATCTCAGTGGTTACAAAGATTCAATACAGCGCAGGAAGAGTGACTTATTCGACCTTCGATGCAGACTCAACCGATGTTCTGCGGTTGAACTTCATTCCTGATTTCATCAGCGTGGGAGGAAGAATCATCTCGCGGCATAGCGACTTGCAGCATGAGGGGTACGTCTTTGACGATAAGAGTCGCACGCTCTCCATTCGTCACACGAGTTCTCGAGATGTGGACATTCAGGGCAAGAGCGATCAGGCACCATCTTCCCTGATTACTTTTGACGATCCGCATCTTTCTGCGGGAACTCGATTGCTTGGCCAATATCCTTCAGGCGTGATTGATTGGGGAGACGGAGAATGGGCGATTGGCACGCCGTACGGAAAGTTCGGAACCTTCACGCTTGCACTATCGGATCCAAATGCAACGCGCGGGGAGTTCAATTTTTATTCTCCACGCATCTTTGCCGGCGTGGATGTTTATAACGATGGAGATAAGGAAGCGACGTTGACTGTGCATTCGCTTGGGAGTCGCGAGATTTCGTGCAAGATCAAGTCGAAGGAGCTTCTTCACTTCAGGACGGGCTGGCGTGATCCGAGCTCCAAAGTGATCTTTGAGTTTACTAACGGTCATGCGTTGCGCTTCGATAACCTGGCCTACATTCATCCGTGACTTGTAGAGTTTGTCTTGAGAAGACGTAACTGCAAGCCGGTTTTCGTGGCATGATCGATCTCTGCAGGAGAAGATATGACGTTTGCGCGTTGTGCGTGCGGGTTTGCGTTTGGTTTGCTGTCGTTGCCGGTGATTGGACAGGGAACTGTTCCGGAGTTGCCATCGCACGCTACGGGCGCGCCGGTACATATCGTGGTTGATCTAGCGAAGCCGGTGGGGCCGTACAAGCCTATCTATAGCTGGTTTGGCTATGACGAAGGCAATTACACCACGATGCGCGATGGCAGGAAGCTGCTTGCCGAGCTGCATGATCTGAGTCCGGTGCCGGTATATATTCGCGCGCATCATTTGCTGACTTCTGGAGATGGGGTGGCTGAGCTCAAATGGAGTTCGACGAATGTGTACCGTGAGGATGCGAGCGGCAAGCCGATCTACGATTTCGCGATTCTGGATGGAATTTTTGATGAGTTCAAAGCTGCCGGCGTGCGGCCAATGGTGGAGCTTGGCTTTATGCCGAAGGATCTGGCGGCGTCACTGCCGGATCGAAAAGAGTACCAGGTTCACTTTCCGAAGAGCACTATTTCCGGAGCTTCGAATAATCCGCCGAAGGATTATGTGAAGTGGGGCGAGTTGGCGCGGGTGGTGACTGCGCACCTGGTGGAGCGGTATGGGCAACAGGCGGTGTTGCAGTGGTACTTCGAAGTGTGGAATGAGCCGGACATCGACTACTGGCATGGCTCTGCTGAAGATTACTGGAAGCTGTATGACTACGCCGTTGCGGGGGTGCGTGCTGCGCTTCCGGGTGCGAGGGTTGGCGGGCCGGCGACGACGAGTCCGCGCAACGATAAGGCGAATGGTTATCTGCAAGGATTTTTGACGCATGTTGCTGCGGGGAAGAGTGCTGCGACGGGTGGGGCGATTCCGCTGGATTTTATTTCGTTCCATGTGAAGGGAAGTCCACAGATATTGAACGGACAGGTTCAGATGGGCTTGGACAAGGAACTGAAGGATGCGGACCGTGGATTTGCAACGATTGCATCGTTTGCAAAATTTCGAGAGCTGCCGATTATTTTGAGTGAGGCTGATCCTGAGGGTTGCGCGGCGTGTTCGAGCAAGATGAATCCGGCGAATGATTATCGGAATGGAACGCTGTACCCGGCCTACACGGCGGCTGCGTACAAGGCGCTGTTTGAGCTGCAGGACAAGTATCAGGTGAATCTGATTTCAATGCTGAGCTGGTCTTTCGAATTTGAGAACAGAGACTACTTTGAAGGGTTTCGATCAGTGTCTACGAATGGAATCGACGAGCCTGTGTTGAATTTGTTTCGGATGCTGGGGATGATGCAGGGGACGCGTGTCGACACGCGGAGCGATGCGGCGATTCCGTTGAATGCGCTTGTTGCGAGTGGTGCGCATGCTGCGGCTGATATTGACACGATGGCGACGAAGGGTGCCAATGAAACGGAGATTCTGCTGTGGAATTATCGTGATAGCGAGGAGACGGCGGCAGCGCCTACTACTTTGACGATAACGGGGATGCCGTCCGTGGCAAAGCGCGTGCTGGTGAAGCAATATCGTATTGATACGAACCACAGCAATGCGTACACGGTGTGGAAGGCGATGGGGTCGCCGCAACATCCTACGGCCGAGCAGTATTCGCAGTTGCTGAGTCGCGAAGGGTTGGAGTTGGTGGGGTCGCCTGCGTGGCGGGACGTGAAGGACGGGCAGGTCGAAGTGAAGGCAGAACTGCCGAGTGAGTCTGTTTCTTTGGTACAGGTGAGCTGGTAGTGACAATGGCGAGCAAAGGAGAGTGCAATGGCAAAACCGGTCAGCTTTCAGGAGGATATCCTGCTGCTTTTTACCGAGCGGGATATTCATGCGATGAGCAAGGCTTTCAATCTGGCGAGCTATGACGATGTGAAGACGCATGCCGATGCAATCTATGACCGCATTCGTGGTATTGGCGGGGCGGTCATGCCACCGCCGCCGCCGAGGGGTGAAGGTCCCTGGGCGCAGGCGAATGTTGAACTGTTTGCACAGTGGATGAAGGATGGCTTTCAACCCTAGATCGCTTCTGTCGATCGCTTTCAATCAAAGAGCTATTTCGAGGTTCTGAAGAACTGATGCCCGCGATATTCGCGGCTCAGGCAAGCACGCCTGTTTGGGCGGCGGGTTCCGTGCGGGCGCCGGCGTGTCTGGCGGCATAAGAGAGGGAATCGGCGACGACCCAGGCGGCACCGATCATGGCGATATCGATGGCGTTGCCGGCCCAGTAGAAGTGGCCGTGCGGGTTGGCGACGAGGAAGGGAACCCAGACGAGGATTTCGAAGCAGAGGATTTCTGCCGTGAGCAGGCGTGAGGCGAGCGGCGCGAGGATTCCGCTGAGAATGGCCACGGCGGCGAGGAAGAAGCCGATGGTTGTTACATAAGCCCAGAAGAGCTGCGAGGGCGGGAGCCATTTGGGGATCCAAGCGAGCAGCCCGGGCATGGCAACAATATGGCCGATACCGAAGGAGATGGCGCAGAGGCCGTAGAGGCGGGCGAAGAGAGGCTCGCGGCGTGCGAGGGAAGAGCCTGTGAGTGAGAGCGATGCGATGAGGACTGAGCCGGCGATGACGAGGGAGAACTCTTCAAAGAAGTTGCCGATGGGATCGAAGACGCGGGGGTTCTCAAGGATTTTTGGCACCCAGAGAAGGGTGAAGACAGAGAAGACGATGGTGAGCGTGATGGCACCGATGCGGGCGGTGCGAGGCCAGAGAAGGGCGAGTCCGGCGGCGAGTTCGATGAGGGCCGTGAGATAAGCGAGTGGCGTGCGGATGGGAGCGCCGAGAACGACATGTTGCCAGGTGGCGGCAAAGTCGCCGGAGATGAGACCGAGAAGGCCAAGGAAGATGGCACCGGCGGCGTAGATATAAATGCCAAGATTGGATGCGAGGCTGCGGCTCTGCATGGTGGCGTGCTCCTGTTTCCGGGGGAAAGGCGCTGCGGACTGCGAGAGAAAGTCTAGTTGATGGACGATGTGAACGGATAGCGGTAAGCGTAAGCTGGTTCGATAAACTGGAAGCTGCCATGCCGGTTGAGATCGTTCTACAACAAAGCCCTGATGATGTTGCTCTCCGCGACAAGCGTGAGCAACTGGCGGCGATGCGCGGCAGGCTGTCGGAGCGGGAGCGTGAACTGGCGCAATTGCGTGCGCAGCTGAGAACTTTTGAAGGCCGGTACTTTCGGCAGGTTGGCACTCTCTATGCCGAGCTGGATGAGGTTGAGGCGCGGATTGCGGAACGTGAGGTGGATCTGTATGACTCGGACGCTGCGCGGCAACGGGCCGAGGAGGCGCGGCAGCGAGCGCAGGAGACACATGATGCTGCATTAGGCGAGGATGAACAAGAAGAGGAAGTGTTTGATCCCGCACCGAATCTGAAGGCGCTTTTCCGGGAGGTTGCGAAGCGGATTCATCCGGATTTTGCACGCGACGAGGCGGAACAGCAACACTTTACGCTGCTGATGGCGCGGGCAAATCAGGCGTATCGACGCGGTGACATGGAGACGCTGCAGCGTCTGATGGATGATTATCGCGAGGTAAGCGGCGCACTCGCCGGTGAAAGCACGGCAGCAGAGCTTTTGCGCGTTATGCGGCAGATTCAACATGCGGAGCGCGACATTGCGGCGCTGGATGCCGAACAGGAAGCGTTGCTCACGAGTGAGATTGCGCAACTGCATCTGGATGCGGAAGAGGCGACGCGCGAACATCGCGATCTGCTGATGGAGCTAGCGACAAAGGTGCGCGAGCAGGTTGCCGAGGCGCGGCGGCGGTTTGAGTTTGTGGACCGGCAGGTTACGGCGCATGGACGATAAAACTATAGGCGGGCTGCAGCACACGCCTTCGAGAAGTACGCTGTCGCTGCATTCGTCGCGGTCGGGGATGATTGCACGAGGACGACGGGATGCGGCGAGCGCGGCTTCCAATCCTGACTTCAGGCAGGGTGCGGCGGAGTATAAGGCGGGCGATTTTGCTGAGGCTGCGGCGAGCTTTCGGCGGTCCGCGGAGGAAGGGCACGCGGAGTCACAGTATATTTTGAGCACGATGTATGAGGCGGGGCAGGGCGTTGCGCGGGACGATACGCAGGCTGCCCATTGGGAGCGCAAGGCAGCAGATCAGGGACATGCTTATGCACAGGCTAATTTGAGTTTTCGCTACTACGCGGCGAACGATTTTGCGGAGGCTTTTACGTGGTGTCAGCGAGCGGCGTACAGCCAGCTGGCATGGGCGCAGTATAACCTTGGCCTGATGTATCGCAAAGGCGAGGGCGTGGCACAGAGCAATACGGAGGCTGCGCACTGGTATCGGCTGGCGGCGCAACAGGACTACGCTGAGGCGCAGCAGAAGCTGGGCGAGCTTTATTACTTTGGCACGGGCGTTCCGCATAGCTATGCGAAGGCTGCGGGGTGGTTTCTTAAAGCTGCTGAGAATGGCAATGCGGAGGCACAGTTTCAACTGGGGCATCTTTACGCTACAGGGCAGGGCGTGGAGCATGACTACCTGCAATACAGGCACTGGATTCGGCAGTCTGCGCTGCAAGGCCATGAACAGGCGCAGCGCGAGTTGAAGAAGCGTGAGTATCGAGATGCGTAAGGAAAGGGATCAGGGGTCAGAGATCAGGTTATTGAGAGGTGTGCGAAGTGGCTACTGTAAAGCTCTGGAGTGATGAAGAAGTAGCGGCGGTGCCCGCGGTGAAGGCGGTTTTTGAGGATATACGCACGACGCGCAAATCGGATTTTGTGAATAATTTCTGGCGGGCACTGGCGAATCAGCCGAGGCTTCTGGAGCGGACGTGGGCGAGTGTGAAGCAGGTGATGATAGAGCCGGGGACGCTTGATCCGCTGACGAAAGAGTTGATCTACATTGCGGTGTCGGCGGCGAACAGCTGCAGCTACTGCGTGCATTCGCACACGGCTGGAGCACGCGCGAAGGGTCTCACGGACGAACAGTATGCTGAGTTTCTGGCGGTGGTAGGGATGGCTGCAGAGACGAATACGCTGGCGAATTCGATGCAGATTCCTGTGGATCGGGAATTTCTGGTGGAGTAAGCAGACAGGTTTTTACTCAATGCTGGCGGCCGCAGCTACGTCTCCATTTGACCCAAATTCAGTCGACCCAAATTGAATACGGTTGCGGCCATGCTCTTTCGCCTGATAGAGCGCGCGGTCGGAGGCTTGGACAAGTGCGGCGGCTGAACCGCCTTCAAATGTGATGCAGGTTGCAATACCAACGCTGATGGTGATGATGTCACCCAAGGATGTTTTGTTGTTGAGCATCAATGCACCGACTTCGGACTGCATGCGGGCGGCAACCACTTCCGCGCCCTGACGGTCTGTATCCATCAATATGGCGGCAAACTCCTCTCCGCCATACCGCGCGAGCAGATCGCCGCTGCGCGTAAGGGCGCTCTGCAACGCAGCGGCCACTTTGATGAGGCATTCATCTCCATAGCGGTGACCGTACTGGTCGTTCAGATTCTTGAAGTAATCGATGTCGATCATCAGCAGCGAAAGTGAACTCTGCAAGCGCATCGCGCGGGCCCACTCGGCTGCCAGAATCTGGTCGAAGCAGCGGCGATTCGCGACGCCGGTGAGACTGTCGCGAAGAGAAATGACTTCAAGCTGATCCCGAGCCTGGCGCAACTCATACTGCGACCGTATGAGCCGGTTCTGCAGGAGGATCGAGCGCGCGCCGTAAACGAACAACGCGATGACGATTGCGGAAACCGCCCAACCAAAATGGGTGCGTGTTACCGCGATTCCGAATGCGAGAAGGGTATAGGTGTAAAGGATGGGGGATGCGTTGTCAATGAACGAGGTGAGCAGACTGCCCATGGGTGCCTTGGCTTCCGCAGGTTGCTGAGTCTGCGGAAGCAGCGCACATCCCGCTACCAGCAGGAATGGAAAAATGACCAACAGGTCATACATGCCTGTCTGTTCCTGGAGTGTAATGGTCACGTGGTTATAGAGGCCGGCGCAGAGCGTATAGGCCCACAGAAAAGCCGCGAGGATTTGATAGAAGCGGCGAGCCTCCGGGGCATTCGGGCGGCCCAGCAGTCTCAACGTGGCGAAGCCGGCAAAGGCAAAGTTTTCGATGTTGTAGGTGGCTTGCAGCAGGCTTGCGGAGATGGGCTTCGGAGCGTGATGCATGAACGGAAAGGTGGAGAAGAGTGTTACATAGACCAGGCAGGTGGTCATCACAACCTGCACTCCGTCGATCCAGGGGAAGAGTCCAATCTCCGGCCGGTCTGTGGGCAGTGAAATTGCCAACAGGATAGGGACGCCGTATAGCAAATAGAACAGATCGGAGGCGCCTGCATCGATCTGCATTGAATTCCGTGTCAGATCTTCCCACGCGGACAGTGAAAGCCCTACAGCCCAGAGAAACACCGCGGCTGAAAGCAAACTCCACAGAACGCGTACACGGGAGGAGCAGCGAATCGCTCTCCAGAAGCAGGCGAGGGCCGCAAACCATACAGCTACAAGTTGGAAGGGATAGGAGACGGCCATCTTATAGGGCCGCGTAAGAAAAAGACACAGGGCGAAGAGTAACAGGTAGCCTGCTACGATCCCGACGGAACGGGCTACATAGAATGATCTGTTCCGCATAACATAGCTTAACTTAAACTGAGCCGAAAGAGACCTTGATCTAAACCGGTGCGGATTTGTTGTGCGATGGATTTTGCGTCTGCGGCGTCATCGCTGATTTCGTGTTTCGGGAGGCCCTGGAACATTTTGTAGAAGTCACGATAGACGGCGTAGTCGGAGATTTTGCCTTCAGGCCTTGCGGCGGCACGCTGCTCGCAGGTTGCGAGGCTGGGCCGCACGATCACGAAATCGATGGGGATTTCCTTGAGGATTTTGCGGGCAGTGTCGAGGAATTCCAGGGGGAAGGAAAAGTCCAGGAGAACTTCATAGCCGCTGCGTGCCAGAGGCACGGAGGCTGCGGTGATGGAACGCATGAGTATGCGGAATCTTTCGTGCCGAGGCTTTGCGTCCGGTTTTATGAAGACCGGCCAGAAGAGATCGCCTTCGATATAGGAGAGCGGCGCGGGAGAGATGGCGATCAGTTCCCGCGCGATGGTGGTTTTACCTGCGCCGATGGGACCCGAGAGCATCACGACAGGCATTGCGAATCTCCTCGTTGGCCGATTTTATGACACTGTGACGAATCGTGTGTTGCATGCGTGCCAAGGCCGCGTGATTACTTATCGCGGCCCTGGTCGCGCAGAGTTTTGGAAAGGATGTTGAGGTTTCCGTCTGTCGGTGGAGGGTTGAGCCCGAGAATGTGCGCCATCCAGGGATAGAGGTTGACGTTTTCAAACGGAACGACCGTCTTGCCGCGTACGATGTCTGGTCCGGCGGCATAAAAGCTGGCCTTCATCTCCGGCATAACGTGCGGATCGAAGCCGTGCGCGCCGGGGATGGGCGGCGTATCGGGACGACCTGCCGGCGGTTCATGGGCGCGAATGGAGTAAGGGCCGGTGGCGATGACGACGGGATCGCCCTCGCGCGGATTCTGGTTGTAGTGGAGGCCGGCGGGCACATCTTTCTGCCGGTAGACGACAAACGAGGATGAGGCGTGCTTGAGCTGGTTGTAGACGCGGGCGCGGTCTTCTTCGGTTTTGCCGTAGAGAAGCGAGCCGACGGCCTCAAAGTTGGTGAGGTCGGCGAATTTATCGAGCGTGATCCATGGGCCTTCGATTTTGACCATGCCGTGGTCGCTGATGATGACGAGATCGATCGGCAGGCCGGTAGAATCGAGCGCGGCTTTCAGCTTGCCGATGAGGCCATCGACTTTATGGACGGCGGCGCGAGTTTCAGACGCGTCGGGGCCGTACATGTGGCCTTCGTGGTCGGGCTCGGAGTAGTAAATGGTGAGGAAGTGCGGGCGGTCTGCGACAGGGAGTTTGAGGAGCGCAACGGCATCGTCGATGCGGGCATTCTCAACGGTATCCGTGGCTTCGGTCTTGCCGTCAAAGGTGGCGTACCAGGTGGGACGATAGCCGGCAATCTTAGCTTCTGAGCCGGGCCAGAATAGACATGCAGTGCGCATACCCTGGCTTTCGGCGAGGCTCCACAAGGGAACGCCGGAGTACCAGCTTCCGTCGGTGACGGCCGGGATGTTGTTGATAGCGTAGCGGGCCTGTTTTTGTTCGTCGTAAAAGCTGTTGGCGACGAGGCCATGATGCTCGGGATAGAGGCCGGTAACGATGGTGTAGTGATTGGGGAAGGTGAGCGAAGGGAAGCTGGGCAACATGCCTTGTGGAGCCCAGACGCCTTGCTTGCCGAGTGCGAGGAGATTGGCTGCGCTATCGCGTTCCGCGTAGTCCCAGCGGAAGCCGTCAAGAGAGACCAGCACGAGATAATGCGCCTTTTGCGCTGCGGGTGAATTGGGCCCGTTGTCTGTATGTGTGAGCGGCAGCGCCGGGTTGAGATCCGGCTGCTGCGCGAGGGCGGCACCGCAGATGGCAAGGGCAAAAAAGGAAAGCAACAGCCGGGCAGTGGAACGAATTTGCATGCAAGTCTCCCGCATCAGGTTATCGCATGAGAGTGCGCGAGAAGGATGATGTGATCAGCGAAGACCATTCAGGGGTTCCGCGGCAGAAAGAAGCGAAAGACCGTTCCGGATGCGTCTTGTCGTGTGCTGCTGCGAACGCGGAGAGATCCGTGTTGACGAGATGCAATCTCTTTCGAGATCCAGAGGCCGAGGCCGTTTCCGCTGCTTCCTTTGGTGGTGAAGAACGGATCGAAGATGCGTCGAATCTTGTCTGCAGGAATGCCTGATCCGGTATCGGCCACGGTGAAGACAAAGCCGGGTTGCTGAGTCTCCCAGTTGCGCGAAACATGCGTGCGCACGAGGAGGCGTCCTCCTGATCCGTCCATGGCTTCAATAGCATTGCTGATCAGATTATTGAGAACCTGGCGAACGTCTCCTGTAAAACAGAGGATCGGCCCGCTTGGATCCTGACGCAACTCGGCGGCAATGTTTCCAGTTTTGAGGCGCCGTTCATGAACACTGAGGACCGTCTCAATGAGCTCGGAGGGATAAATTTGCTCTGGATTTGTCGATTGCTTGTGAAAGCGCAGCGTCTGATTTGTGATGATGGCTACGCGGCGAAGTTCGCGCTCCGCAGCTTCCACGAAGGACTGAACACTCTCGGGCGATTCCCCGTGTCCTGCGAGATAGAGCAGATTCGTCACTGCTTCCAGTGGATTGTTGATCTCATGGGCGATGGACGCGGCGAGTCTTCCGACGGCAGCCAGTTTTTCGCTCTGTATGAGCGCAGATTCCGCGCGTTTTAGATCGCTGATATCGCGGGCCTCCGGGACCATGTAGAGAACCGTGCCGTCCGGATCAAGGACAGGCGTGAGCGAAAAATCGAAGATGGCTACATCCCCGGAGGGCCTCGTGAGGGACAGTTCTGTGCGGGTGGCGTGTCCGGCGGCTGCGCGCTCCACAATCGTGCGCATCTGCTCGACCATTCCTTCTGTATGACGGAACCATGGACCGTTCCAGAATGACTGGCCAATGACCTCATCCCGGGAGATGTCGGCAAAAGTGAGCGAGGCGCGGTTGCAATCGAGAAGGAGACCTTCGCGATCGAGAATGCCGATGTATTCAAGGCTGGTGTTGTAGATGGAATTCAGGCGTTCCCGGCTCTCTCTCAAGACGCGCATGGCACGCCGCCGCTCCAGCACGCTGCGGAAGACGAGGACGACGCCTGAGAGCTCGCCCTTGGCGTCGAGAATCGGAGCCCCGCTATCGTCGATCGGGACTTCGCTCTCATCTTTGCGAATGAGCGAAGTGTGGTTTGCGAGAGCCACTACAGATTTGGTGCGCAAAACCTTTTCCACAGGGCTTTCTACGGTGACGCGAGTTTCTTCGTGAACTATCCGAAAGACTTCTGGAAAGGGAGTTCCAACAGCCTCTTTCTGTGTCCAGCCGGTGAGAACTTCGGCGGCCGGATTGAGCATTCGGATGCTGCCATCGGGCTCGCATACGATGACGCCATCTCCGATACTTTCAAGCGTGGTGCGAAGCGAGTCGCGCTGCGTTTCAGCATCGGTCAACTGCTGCTGGAAGGCGGCGGTGATCTCACGATAGAGTCTTGTTCCGTACCAGAACACAAGGATTCCGAGGACCATGACGCTGCCTACGATGATGATGGGCAGGCGTTTGAGCATGCTGGTCAGCGCAGCGCGAGTCTGGTCTCGGATGGCGAGCTGAGACGCATTGAGCCTGGAGAACTCCTGGCGGAGATTGTCCATCGTCGCCTTTTCACGCTGGAGGAGCTGGGCCCGGTCCTGGCCGATGAGACGACTATCAAGCAGTTGCTTATTGATCGCGTTGAAGCTGCGCACACTGTCGGTGATATAGGCGACCTGCTTCGAGAGCGAATCGTCGGAGGCGGCTAAGTCTTTGAGAGCAGACAATTCGCTATCCTGACGGGTCATTCCGTCCAGGTAGGGCTGAAGTAACAAAGTATCCTGCGAGGCCAGATAACCGCGTAATCCGGTCTCTTCGTCGATGAGACTCTTCTGGATGAGATTGCTCTGGAGCAATAGGGACGTGGCCCGCGCGCCGATAAGGCGCTGCTCTGCGATCGATCGGATCTCAAGGCCGATGATTACAAGAAAGGCACAGCAGCACAGGATGGGCAATGCAGCAAAGCGGAGCAGAAGTTTTCGGAATGAGAGCTCAGTCATTGCATTTTCCAGGCGGTTTTCCGGCTCCAGCATCGCGCCTGTGTATTGCGAACAGTAGATGAGTGATTACAGCAAGGGCAACAAGAGATTTCAACAGGTTCATCAGAAGATCAACGCCTCTACCCGCAATGAAACAAGCCATTTTGATTTCCGGGAAAATCCGTGGTGTGACGCACAATTGCGATAAGTGTAAACTGCCGAGCGCGCTTAGCGGGAGTCGGAAAGAACGCCCTTCTGCGTGTCCCGGAGCATCTGGATGGCTTGCTTGTAGTCGAGTGAGGCGGGGACCGGGGCGAAGTGGGTTTGGTCCTCTGTGGTGTCGAAGATCTTGGTCTTGAAGAACAGCCGGCCGCTCATCTTCATCTGAAAATGCGTGATGCGCCAGACACCGCCGCCGACGTCGGCCTGATCGATGGCTATGTAGCCGCCTTTGTAGAGCCGGCCGAGGACTCCCCAGCCGAAGTCCACATCGCTCTGCAGATGCCCTTCAAGATGCGTGGCGCGCTGGTGTACGGAATCGATCCAGATTTCGCCGGTCATCTGAGTGAGGACCGTGGTTTCGAGATCAGGCGGATTGAATTTGGGATTGGGAGTGAAGGTATAGCGCTCGACTGTGACTCCGGCGGCTGTGGTTTGCGGTCCTGCGTCCTGATAGAGAAAGGCCTGGGGCAGCACGCGGAGGACCTTCATGGCGCGCGCGGTGTCGGCGTCTTCCGATTGCTTGCGGTGCTGCTGCTTTGCTAGATCGGAGAGGAGGGTGTCGATGCGTGCCTGCTCCTTCTGTGCGTCGTCGGCGGAGAGAGGCGCGTCGTTGACGGAGACGAGCAAGGCGACGAGGCCATTTCTGGTCTCGGCAATGTGCTTGGTAGTGGTGAGGCGGGGGCTGGATTTTCGGAGTTGATACTGCATGGGGTGGGAGGCATCCTGCGTGGCGGAGAGCTCGTTTTGCAGAGCACGCTCGACGGAATCGGCGCTGATTTGCTGTGTGGGGGTTTGCGGCGGGCAGGCCAAAGCCATGGGAGCAACAAGCGTAATCCCGGTCAGCACGGCCAAAAATTTACGCATCGCGTCTCGAATCTGGCTCCAAAGGCATCTGGTGAAGCGAAATAGCAGTCTTTCTTATATTGCGCGAATTTGAGTGGCGCGCCTACTGGTTAGACTCTAAATTGCCGGGGTAGTTTCGGGCTTTTGCCGGAGGGTGCATGCGGTTGCCGGAATGGGAATTGCGCTGGTGAGGGGAAAATGCTGCCGCCATGAGATTTCCTTCATCCACGGCTGCGCGTAAACCGGCTACACTGGTGCTAAGTTTTACCAATTGAGACCCGAAGGGACTTGAATATGGCCATGGATACTACTCCGGCGCGCCTGGGCAAAAGCATTGTGGTTCGCGGCGAGGTGAAGGGCGCTGAGGATTTGACGATTGACGGTCGGGTGGAAGGCACGGTGCAGCTTGGGGACAACCGGCTGACGATTGGACCGAATGCAAACGTGGCTGCTGACCTGGTGGCTCGGGATGTGCTGGTGATGGGCCAGGTTCAGGGAAATATTCTTGCAACTGGGCGGGTGGAGCTGCGCGCGGGCTGCATGGTGGAGGGCGATGTGCGTGCGCTTCGGCTGGCGATTGAAGATAATGCCGGGTTCCATGGAAAAGTGGATCTGACGCAGGGCACCGGAAAGGCGGCTGCGACGCCTGCGGGCGCGGCGGCCGAGAGCGCGCCGGTTCCAACGCAGGCGAGCCTAAAGATTTAGCCCTAACAATCTTGCAAACGTCTGACTCTTAGCTTGTCTCCTGACACGCAGCGCTTTGTGCGCCGCGGAGGACTCTTAAATTCATGTTGCGCTGGTTGGATAAACGTCATGGGAACCAGGCCGCCACTCCGAGCCGGGGAGTGACTGGCCCGAAGGTGGGCCGGCACTCAGGCGGGTGGACGGCTCTGCGGAAGCGGCTGGAGGCCGAGCCGGGGCTGCGTGTGCTGGATACGGGATTTACTTCGCCTACGAATATCAATTACCTGACGAACCTGGGCCATAGCGTGTACATGGCCGACCTGGTGCATGATGCTTGCACGGGCGACTGGAAGCGCGGCGAGGACGAGGATGGCAAGCCGGTGTATGACGTGAACGGCTTTCTGGATTCCAGCCTGAGCTTTTCCGAGAAGAAGTTCGACATTGTGCTGCTGTGGACGACGCTGGATTATCTACCCGAGGCGCTGGTGGCTGCGGTAGTGCAACGGCTGGCGGATGTGATGAATCCGGGCGGGAGTGTGCTGGCGCTCTTTCACACGCGGATGCAAGGCGAAGAGACGGTGCATTGCCGGTTCCATGTGACTCCGGGAGATGACGTGGAGATGCAGCTGGCGGAACAGTTTCCGATTCAGCGGGTGTTTACGAACCGGAGTATTGAGAAGCTGTTTGCGGGATGGAGCGGCCATCGGCAATTTCTGGCGAAGGATAGTCTTTCTGAAGTCATTATGACGCGCTGAAGCGCGTCGAGGGACATAGGGACAAGGGACTAGGTAATACATAAAAGGCAAAGACTATAGATATCCCACCTTGGCGGCAAAATAAGCACGCCGCCAAGGTGGGGTCCCCGTTAGTTATGACGAAAATGGCAGCCAGGGCTGGGGTGAAACGGGCGTGATTGTCTGCCTGGCGAAGGCTTCGCCGAACTGGGTACGCTCGCCGAGTTTGAATTCGCGGCGGATGGATTCGACGAGTTCTGAAACGCGCTTGCGGTATTCGGTGGATACGAATGCGTTCTGGCCGTAGCGCTGCTGGTAGCTCTTTTCAAGAGCGGGAAAATTTTCACGGACAAATTGGAAGAAGACAGGCAGCGAGCAGGGCTTGAGGAAGAGTGCGTTTGCATGGAGGAAGTTTGCTCCGGCTTCTGCGGCTGCGCTTGCTACGGCGGAGATGGAGGAGCGCGAGTCAGTGATTCCGGGCATGAGCGGTGAACACATGACGCCGGCGCGGAGGCCGGCTTTGCGAAGCTGCGCGACAGCGTGCATACGCATGTCAGGGCGGGGTGCGCGGGGCTCAAGGGTGCGGGCCAGGCGCGCGTCCATGGTGGTGATGGTGATGTGGATGCCAAGCTGATTGCGGCGGGCTACGGCCTTAAGGAGCTCCAGATCGCGGAGTACCAAGGCTGACTTGGTGATGAGGCCGAGGCGGAAGCCGCCGACTTCAGCGAATACCTCAAAAATTGAGCGCGTGATGCGCTGGCGGCGTTCGAGGGGCTGGTAGGGATCTGTGGCAGTGCCGATGCCGATGACGGTGCCGGGCTTGAGGCTTCGGAGATCCTGGCGGAGGACCCAGGCGGCGTTTTCCTTGAAGTAGATCTTGCGCTCGAATTCCTCTGGATCGCGCATTTCGAGGAATTCGTGGGTGTAACGGGCGTAGCAGTAGCGGCAGCCGAACTCGCAGCCTCGATAGGGGTTGATGGCGTGGGAGAACGGCGTGCCGCGTTTTGAGACGACCTTGCTGACGATGGAACGGGAGCGCAGGGGACGGTATTCGGTGAGGCAGCCTGTATCAGCGAGCGGGGCTGCGGCAGCGGTGCGGGCGAGGGGCGTTATGCGTGGGGCTGGCTCTGGTTGGCCGAGGATGGTGAAGAGGGAGTTTGTAAAGCTATTGTCAATTTTCGCCATATATTCGCCTTTTGAGTTACGGTACGCTTGCGCGCATCCGGCGTCAAGGGCCATTCTGTAAGGGTTTGATTTGAGTTGATTTTGTAATTTCTATACAGGAGATAAAGATGGCTTCCTCAAAGGCAGTGAAGATTACGTGGCTAGGCCATGCAACGGTGCTGGTGGAAACGGCGAAGGGTACGACGGTGCTGATCGATCCGTTTATTGAGCACAACCCTAAATATCCGAAGGGCTTCGCGTTACCGGAGAAGATTGATTACGTGCTATTGACGCATGGGCACGGGGATCATGTTGGCGATGCAGCGCCGCTGGCGAAGAAGACGGGCGCGACCGTGGTTGCGATGGTGGAGCTGGCAGAGTTTATTTCAAAGCAGGGCGTGGAAAAGACAATTGGCATGAATCTGGGCGGAACGGTGCAACTGGGCGATGTGGCGGCGACGATGGTAGAGGCGAAGCACTCGTCGGGGGCGCAGGACAGCACGGGCACGCATTATGTGGGAGTGGCTGCGGGCTTTGTGCTGACGCCGGAGGACGGGCCGGCGCTGTACCACGCGGGCGATACGACGGTGTTTGGCGACATGCGATTGATTGGAGAGCTTTACCAGCCGGAGATTGCGATGCTGCCGATTGGCGGGCACTATACGATGGGGCCGCGGGAGGCGGCGGTGGCGGTGCAATATCTGGGTGCCAGGACGATTCTGCCGATCCACTGGGGGACTTGGCCGCTATTGGCCGGCACGCCGAAGGAACTGGCGGGATATGTAGCTCCGGGTGTGGATGTGGTGGAGTGGGAGCCGGGGGATTCGTTTTAAGGACGAATGACGAATGACGAAGGACGATAAACAGGCCAAGCTTTGTGCTTGGCCTGCTTTACTTGATGGCTATTGCGCGGGGCGCGGGTGTGTGGTGGTGCTGGCTTCTGTGAGGCCGAGAGACCACTTGATGGCTTCGAAGTACATGGTGCGGATCTGTGGGTCGTCCCAGGCTTCGACTGTATGGCCTAGCGTGGAGTAGAAGACGTGGCCTTTGCCGTACATCTTGGTCCAGGCGACTGCGAAGTCGTGATCGGCACGGTGGACGCGGGGGTTGTTGTTGTAGTCAAGCTTCGCAGGATCGAGGCTTAGGAGGACGTTCACCTTATCGCGCGACCATGCCTTGGGCTGGTAGATCTCATCGTGTTTGGTGAAGGTTTTGGGGAACTGATGGACGATGGGTGAATCCGGTGCTTCGTTGATGATGGGTGCGTCGAAGGTCATCCACGGGTGCTGATCGAACCATCCGCCGATCATTTCTCCGTACTCGGGCCAGGTGTAGTTGGTGTCGAGCGCGGCGTGGATGCCGACAAAGCCTTTGCCTTCATCGTGGATGGCGGAGAGCATGTCGGCGCGCTGGTCGGGATCGGTGAGGATTTCGCCGGTGGTGCTGGCGAAGACAATGGCGTCGAAGTAATCGAGATTCTTAGCGTTATTGCCGAGCTTCTTTTTGGTGAGGAGCTCGGTGTCGGTACGGAGGGTGGCGTCCCAAAGGCCGCTCTGCTTGCCCATGTTGTAGATGGCAGCCATGGCGGAGGACACGGAGTCGTGCTCGAAGCCCTTGGTGTCGCCGATGACGAGGATGTGCTTGATATGTTGGGGGGCTGGCTGGGCCAATGTGGGTAGGGTGAAGGCAAATGCTATGAGGGAGAACAACAGACAACGACGGGAGCTAGACACGCGGTGCACCTCGAAATGATTTCCGGAAAGAAGTGTACAGCGTGAGGCGCAGAGAAAAGAAAAAGCCCCGCGGACTGAGTCCGGCGGGGCTTTTGTTTGCTTGTAGGATTTAGAAACTGCTGTCGCGGCCATCGGAGAGGATGCTGGGTTCTTCCGGGGCGCGCAGGCGAACCAAGCGGTCGACGGCGTAGGGCGAGCGCTGCTGCGTAGTGTAGTAGTGGCGCACCTGCAGTTCGCCGAGGAGGCCGATAGCCAGCATCTGGATGCCGGCAACGATGAGCACGCCGGCGATGACGAAGAGCGGGCCGTGTGCGTCCATGACGTTCTGATGCGGGCTCATGATCTTCATGCCCAACAGCAGGAACGAGAAGAAGCTGCCGAGGAGAATACCCAGCGCACCAAAGGCTCCGAAGAAGTGCAGCGGGCGGCTCATATATTGGAGCAGGAAGCGAATGGTGAGCAGGTCAAAGAAGACGCGGAAGGTGCGTCCGATGCCGTAGTGGCTCTTGCCGCGAAGACGATTGACGTTCTTGATGGGAACTTCGCAGATGGAGGCTCCATACCAGCTTGCCAGCGCGGGGATGAAGCGGTGCATCTCGCCGTAGAGCGGAATGTTCTGGATGACTTCGCGGCGATAGGCCTTGAAGGTAGTGCCGAAGTCGTGAATGTCTACGCCGGAGAGCTTGGCCATGAGCCAGTTGGCGATGCGCGAGGGAATGCGGCGCATGATGAAGTTGTCGATGCGCTTCTCGCGCCAGCCGGAGACAACGTCGTAGCCTTCTTCGAGTTTCTCGAGGAAGTTGGGGATCTCGTTGGGATCGTGCTGAAGGTCGCCGTCCATGGAGAGAATGAATTCGCCCGATGCGTGATCGAAGCCCGCTGCGAGAGCCGGGGTCTGGCCGAAGTTGCGGCGCAGTTTGACGACGAGCACACGGCTGTCGACGGCGGCAATCTCTTCAAGCAGCTTGTAGGTTCGATCGCTGGAGCCGTCATCGATGAGGACCAGCTCAAAGCTGTCTCCGACCTGCTCCATGACTTGCTTGAGGCGGGCGTACAGTGCGGTTACGTTCTCTTCTTCATTGTGAAACGGGACGACGATGGAATACTTCGGCATATTGGTAGTATAGATGCCGCAGAACTTGAAAAGTTAATGGAAAAACAAAGAGTTATAAGGGCGAAGTAAGAGAGGAATCAAGAGTTAAAAGGCTTGAAAAGTGACTTTATCAATAGATCTCATCCGGCAAGTTCATCCAGCATTGCCTGCATCTCACTGAGCGCATGGCGGTTCCCGGAGCGTGCGGCGCAGTTGATGCCTTCTTTGAGGCGGATGATGGCCTCGTCGTTGCGGCCGGCTTTGGAGAGTGTCTGCGCCGCCATGAAGTAACCGGCGGTGTAATCGGGATCGCCCTCAAGGAGCTGATTGAACTCGACTACGGAAGCGTCGACCTCGCCGCGGCTGGCCAGTTCGACAGCAATGCCGTAGCGCGCAAAGCTGTTCTTCGGGTCCAGAGCAAGGATTTCTTTTAATCCCGCAATCTTGTCAGTGGTACTCATGAAGGAATCTTAGGTGTCCTGCTGGGGGGATTTGCGTAAATCAGCGCGATTGCCGAAACTGGATATGAACTTCATATTGAATTCGGCCCCCGCCTGAATCATTGTAGCTGTTCAGGAGCGTTTGCGGGTTAACACCGAAGTTTCGATTTCCGCATGCATAAGTCACCAGGCGGGAAGTAACGGAGAAGGCAAGAGATGAGCAGCATAGAAAATCAACACAATGCCCGTTTTGTTTCCGAATCGCAGTCGGAGATGACGGAGATTATTCTGCCCAACGACACGAACACGCTGGGCAATTTGCTGGGCGGGCGGCTGATGCACTTTATCGACCTTACCGGCGCTATGGCTGCGTACCGGCATTCGCGTACGCACGTGGTGACGGCTGCGATGGATCACATTGATTTCATCCATCCGGTACATGTGGGCGATCTGTTGATTCTGAAAGCCAGCGTGAATCGCGCCTTTCGCACATCGGTGGAGGTGGGTGTGAAGGCGTGGGTAGAGAACACTTTTACAGGCACTCGGCTGCACGTGGCTAGCGCATACCTGGTGTTTGTAGCGATTGATACAAATGGTCGCAGGGTTGTGGTTCCGGAAGTAAAGACTGCAACAGGTGATGAGGAACGGCGCTACGCGGATGCGCAACTACGGCGCGAGCATCGTGAGGCCGAAGCCGCACGGCGGAAGGCGGGACGCAAGGCTACGGCTGCGTTAGCGAATGCAGCGAATTGAAATTGCGCGCATCGAAAGAATGATTCGGGCTAAGGCCCGTCAGAAGCAAGACAAGGAGTATTCAAAATGGCACATGGTCACGCCATGCCTGCGCCCGCATCGATTCCGGGCGTTTCTAAAATCATTGCAGTAGGCTCCGGCAAGGGTGGAGTGGGAAAGACCACGGTAGCTGTAAACCTGGCGCTGGCGCTGAGCCGGCTGGGGCAGCGCGTGGGTTTGATTGACGCGGATATTTATGGGCCGAATGTGCCGCTGATGATGGGTTCGAGCCAGCAGCCGCGGGTGACGGAAGGGAACATTATTGTTCCGAATCTTACGCACGGGATCAAGACGATTTCGATTGGGTACATTTCGCCGGGCGATAAGCCGATGGTGATGCGCGGACCGATGCTGCACCAGATTATCCGGCAGTTTCTACAGCAGGTGGAGTGGGGTGAGCTGGACTATTTGATTATCGATCTGCCGCCGGGCACGGGTGATGTTGTGATTTCACTGGTGCAGACTGTTCCGCTGACAGGGGCCGTAGTGGTGTCGACACCAAGCGATGTGAGCCTGCAGGATGCGCGCAAAGCGCTGGAGATGTTTGCGCAGGTGAATGTGGAGGTGCTGGGCATTGTGGAGAACATGAGCCACTTTACCTGTCCGCATTGCAGCGAGGTGATCGACATATTTTCAAAGGGCGGCGCTGAGCGCATGGCGCAGCAGTTTGGAATTCCATTCCTCGGATCGATTGAATTGATTCCCGCGATCCGCGAGGGAGGCGACAAGGGATTGCCGATTACGCTGGCAGGTCCAAAGAGCCCGGCGGCTGCGGCGTTTTATGAAGCTGCGGGGAAGCTGCAGGAGCGCGCTGAAGCAGCGGCAGTGAAGAACACGGATGTGATTGAGATCAGCTAGTGACTGGTAGAAGTGGAAAGGCCGCTCGGTGAATGCCGGGCGGCCTGTTTTATTTATTGATTTTTTAATTTTTGTTTTATCTCCAGTGTCCTTCCTGCAGGACGTATCCGCCGTTGCGATGGACCCAGCGATGGGCAACCCAATGTTGCCCGGCATGAGGGGGACGGTCATAGCGACCGGGAACCCAAACGTAGCGACCACCGTCCCAGCGGTGATAGCCCGCAATCCATTCATATCCCGGGCCCGGACGCGGACCGGGGTGTTCCACCACCGCAACCGGCGGGGCGACGCGCACAACAACCTGCGCAATGGCGGCAGCAGGCAGCAGGCTCAATCCGAGCAAAGCTGCAAGAACGAATTTTTTCACGAATACATCCTCCCTTATTTATGGAGATAGAGAATCTACTACTGGTTGTTCGAACGCCAAAAAGAGAAATTAGTTGCTCTGAAATTCTCAGCGGCAGAGTGGACGTGCATACTGAGTGTGCGGTGGCTGGAGGGCAGTGATGGCCGCGAAATCCCATGTGAGATGAGATGCCATGCCATGTAATCCCGAAGAGTTGCGACATGTGCCGTTGTTTGAGCTGCTGGATAACGATGAGGCGGCGGTTCTGGCCGCACAGGTAGAGATACGGAAATTTGCGCCGAGGCAGCGCATTTTCAAGACGGGTGAGGCGGGCGAGCACGGCTACGTGGTGTTGAGCGGCAAGGTGCGTGTGTATGCCTCGGACGAAGATCAGCAGGAAGTTGTGCTGGATGAGCCTGAGCATGGAGATTTCTTCGGCTTTGCTTCTATGCTGCAGCAGACGGCGCATCAGACCTCCGCGATGGCGTTGGATGAGAGCGTGTGCCTGGAGATTGGCCGGGATGACCTGATGACATTGCTGACGAAGCGTCCACTGGCAGGCCTGGACATGCTGACGATGCAGGCGCGGCAGTTTCACGCGTCGCAGAGGCTGGTGCAGAGCAGAGCGAATCGCGATCCGAACGAGATGATCGAGGAGCAGGAAACATGGGGCGAGCGCGTCGCGGATTCGGTGGCGGGCTTTGGCGGCTCGTGGAGATTCATTATCTCGTTTCTGATGGGATTGGTGGTTTATTCGATCATTAATGTTGTACTGAAAACCCGCGCATGGGATCCGTATCCGTTCATTCTGCTGAATCTGATTCTTTCCATGCTGGCTGCAATACAGGCACCGGTGATCATGATGAGCCAGAACAGGACGGATAAAAAGGACAGGCTCAGAAGCGAGCTGGATTTTGAGGTGAACCGGCGCGCGGAGACGGAGATTCAGGCGCTTTCCAACAGGCTGAGCCTGTTGACGGACAAGGTGGAGGATGTGGCGGAATTATTGAGAAAAGACGGTACGCAGAAGGGATGAGCAGCGAGGTACTATGGCCCATGGGCTCGACGCGCAGGCATCAACGCGAAGTATTCTTGTTTCATTCTTATTCGCTCTGCGGTACAGTTGTTACTTAAGTAAGGGTTTTTCCACTGCGTGCGGGTCACTGATGGCGAAGTTGATTAAGCGGTCCCGGCGATCGTATTCCGCAATCACAACGCTTATCGCTGCTGCAAGCGGAGCAGTGCTGGTGACGGTTGTCACGGGCCTGCTGGTATACAACAACACGCAGCAGCTTATTTCCGCCAACAAATGGGTAGAGCACACGCAAGAGGTGCTAAGCACGTTGCAACGTGCCTCCCTGCTGACGGAACGCATCGAATACCGCAGCCGGCTCTTTCTCCTGACTGGAGATGAGGATCAGCTCAATCGCGCGCGGACGGCGGCTAATCAGCTGGTTACATCCGCTACGCACCTGAAGACGCTGGTTTCCGACAACCCCGACCAGGCCGGGAACGTAGAGAAGCTTGCAAACGGCTCGGATGAGCTGGTCAAGGCGCTTGACGGATTCAACAAGCAATCCGAGCTGCCGACGCTGGAGATTCAACACTGCCAACAGATTGTCAGCGTGATGACGGATACCGAGCAGTCTCTGCTGAAACAACGCGATGAGAGATCGCAGCGGAGCATTTTTACTTCCGTCACGACAGAGGCGGGGGCAGTGGGCCTGTGGCTTCTGACCTCCGCGGTGCTGCTGGCATTTCTGGTGCGCGATGCGATGCGTCGCGAGCGTGTGGAACGGAAGATAAAGTTCACTAACCAACATCTGGAGCAGAGCGTGAAGGCGTTGGAAGATCGCGCGCAGGAAGCCACTTTACTGACCGCGGCCCGCGACGAACTCCAGTTATGCATGGATGTTCAGCAACTCTATGGCTCGGCTTCGCGCAGGCTTTCGTTCTTATTGCCGGAGACGTCCGGCTCTCTGTGCATGATTGATAACTCGCGCCAGGTGGTGGAAGTGGTTTCGTTCTGGGGAACGACGACGGTGGATGATTTCAATCCGCCGGAGGCTTGTTGCGGACTGCGCTCCGGGCAACCGCGCTGGCGTCAGCCGGGGCTTTCAGAGATTCACTGTACGCATTTCACCGGAGAAGCGCCGGAATGTTATGTGTGTGTGCCTATCGCGGCGCATGGAAGCACACTGGGAGTGCTTTATGTGCAATGCGCGGACGAGGCCGCTGTGCAAGCGGTGAATCGCCGCATGGACGGCCTGCGGCAGTTGTTGCAGATTCTGGCAATGTCTGTGGCTACTCTGAATCTTCAGAGCAAGCTGGAAAATCAATCGATTCGTGATGCGCTTACCGGGCTATTCAACCGGCATTTCATGCAGATTTCTCTGGACCGCGAGCTGTCCCGCGCGGCACGCAAGAAGCAGTCACTGGCCGTGCTGATGCTGGATATGGATCACTTCAAACGATTCAATGATACCCACGGTCATGCGGCAGGAGACGCCGGGTTACAGGGACTTGCGAATGTTCTGAAGAGCAGTATTCGCCCGGAAGATATTGCATGTCGCTATGGTGGCGAGGAATTTACGATTCTACTGCCAGACATCACGGTTGAGGCCGCATATCAGCGCGCCGAAACAATTCTGCAGGCGGTCTCACACATGAGCGTGTCTGTCGGCTCGCAGACTTATAGTGCGTTCACGATTTCAATCGGCATTGCACTGTATCCGAATGATGGAGAGACCCCGGAGCAGCTTTTGCGCTGCGCGGATGAGGCTCTTTACCGTTCCAAGCGCCAGGGGCGCAATCAGGCAACTATTTACGAAAATATTCCAACAACACGCTGAAGTGATCAGGCTCGGACGGTAGTGGTGGATTCGATTTGTGCGCGCAGAATTTCGATTGCTGCCAGGCAATCTTCGCGCGTGACGTCGTGATGTGTGACGATACGCATGGTTTGAGGGCCGACGGCGCTGATGAGAATTTCACGGGTCTTCAGGTTTGCAGAGAGCTCTGCGGCTGTGAGCGAGCCGGTGAGCCGGAAGACGATGATGTTGGTCTCAACTGTAGCGGGATCGATGGCGATGCCTTCGATCTGTGCGAGTGACTCGGCCAGCAAGCGCGCGTTGGCGTGATCTTCGTGCAGGCGCTTCGGCATCTCTTCGAGCGCGATGAGGCCCGCGGCAGCGAGGATACCGGCCTGCCGCATGCCGCCGCCGAGGGCTTTGCGATAGATGCGGGCTTGTTCGATATGCGTGGCTGAGCCGACGAGCATGGAGCCTACGGGCGCGCAGAGGCCTTTTGACAGGCAGAACATGACGGTGTCGAAGCCGCGCGTGAGGTCCTTTATATCGACGCCGAGTGCGACGGCCGCATTGAAGATGCGTGCGCCATCGAGATGAGTAGGAAGATTGCGATTTTTGGCCCCTTCCCAAATCTCTTCCAAGACAGGAAGGTCGGTGACTCGGCCACCGGCGAGGTTGGCGGTGTTTTCGATTTCGATGAGGCCGGTGGCGGCGCGGAATGATCCGCGCTTGAAGATGACCGGTTCAATGTCGCGCCAGGTGAGGATGCCGTTCGGCGTGGGCACGGCACGGACGAGGCAGCCGGAGAAGACGGCGGTGGTGGCCATCTCCCAGTCGAGGATGTGGGCGCGTGATTCGCAGATGATCTCCTGGCCGGGCTGGGTGTGGAGCTTGAGGGCGATCTGGTTTCCCATGGTGCCGGTAGGGACAAAGAGTGCGGCCTCGCGGCCGAAGATTTCCGCGGCGCGCTTTTCCAGGAGATTGATGGTGGGGTCTTCGCCGTAGACGTCATCGCCGACTTCCGCTGCGGCCATGGCGGCACGCATGGCGGGTGTGGGGCGGGTGACGGTATCGGAACGGAGGTCGATGATGGGCACGAAAGTTCCTTTCGTGCAGGGAGCAGGGACTAGAGACCAGGGATATAGGATAGTGCCTGACAGCTCAACTTACGCGTCTTTCCTAGTCCCTGGTTCCTATGTCCCTCAGTCCCTGCCTTTACGGTATTTGGTTCATGGGCAGCTCCATCACTGGAGTGATCTTGCCGCCGTAGGAGGCGTAAGCCCACAGGCCGTGAAAACCGCCTCGCAGGGTGGGTTGCGCCTTGAGAAAGGCGCTCATAGCCGCGGTGGCTTCCGTGCGCTGGGCGGCGGGGTCGCTTACACCGACGGATTCGTACACGATGCCGAGGTCGGGAGCGCGGAGTGATGCGTCAAAATGGACGGAATTGATTTTGAAGGTGCGGTCCCCGGCCTGGGCAGAGAAGGGGAAACTGGGCGCGCCAGAGAGTTGCGACTGCTCCTGATTCAGCTTGTCCAGATTCGGTGAGGAGAGGAAATCGACAGGAAGCAGGAGGGCGCGCGCTGCTTCGTACGAGTAATAAGCAGACCAGGATGCGCCTGAGCGTGCAGCTTCACGGGCGCGCTGCCAGTAGAAGACGCCATCGTGGCCATCGAGCGCGCCGGGACGGGCGAAGATGCCGCCGATCTTCCATGCGCCGGCGTCCCAGCCGAGGACGAGACCGATCTGGCCGGCAAGCGGGGCGCCTGCGGCATCGGCTAGAACAAAGGCATATTTGCCGGGAGGCAGGCTGCGCATGCTGATGGTGACGGTAAGCGAGCCGCTGGCGCTGGTGCAGTAAAACTGCGTGTCGGCGGGGGCGGTGAGCGAGGTGGCGTCCAGGAGATAGAGGTTTCGGAGCTGCATCTGGCCACCCTTGACGAGTGGTGCGGCGGCCTCGGCGGTGTCGTGGATGCCCTCCCACTGCTGCGTGACGGCTGGAAGCAGGGAAGATTGAAGTGTGGTAGCATCCTGCTGGGCTACGGCGATTGCAAGACGCTGGCCGGCGGATGCTAGTAGATCGCGGTCAGCCGGTTGCATGGCGCCCTGCGGGGTGCAGGTGACGGCGCGGCTGAGCGCGGGCGCGGCGACGAAAAGCAGCGCGAAGAGAAAAGCCGGTACTGCTCGGGAGTGGGTACGAATTGCCTGGCGCATGGCTGGTTTGTTCACCTTACGAAAAGCGCTCAAGCGAGCGTTATGGAACCACTGCTAGTCTAGTACACAGACGTGTGAAAGGCCCTTAGGGAGAGCGAGTGAGGATGCGGAAGCTGACAGAACGGCAATTCGTGGCGCGGACGGCGACGCTGCTGGCAGTGCTGGCTGCTTTGGCGGCAGCGCGGCTGGGCGCGCAGGGAGCCCCGCCAGCGTCGGCACCGGCCAAGGCCGCGGCGCCTGCCAGTGCTCCGGCCGTTACTCCGGCTGCAGCACCCACACCAACTCCATCCTGGCCGGCAAACGCCGCTCCGACGCCTGCAGTGGTCGAGTGGGACAGCCATGGTTTGCGGATCAGCGCGAAGAATGCAAGCTTGAGGCAGATTCTGACCGAGGTATCGAGCCGGACGGGCGCAACGCTGGAGGGAATGGGCGCGGATGAGCGGGTCTTTGGTGAGTATGGCCCGGCTCCGGCGAAGGAAGTGCTGGCGCAACTGTTGCATGGTTCGGCGTACAACGTGATGTTGATTGGGGACCAGGGGCAGGGGACGCCACGGCAGATTGTGCTGAGCACGCCCAGCGCGTCGAATCCGACGCAGGGGCAGCATTCGGTGCAGCCAGCGCAAAATACTGCGGATGATGATCCAGAGCCGGTGGTGGATGATACGCCTATACAGCAGCCTCCTCCGATGCCAAGGCCGCCTATGAATCCGGGTTCGCAGTCAGGCCAGCCAGGGCAGCCGTTGCCGCCGGGGCAAGCGCCGCCTCCACCACTGTAAGAATGAGTTAAAGCGCCGCTTCCGGTTGTGGTTTGACAGCTACAGGCGCAGCAGCGGGGCGCGGGCGCATAAGCGCAAAGCCAACTTTAAATATTCCGTATGCCGCAAGAACGCCTAAGGCCATGGAACCGATTGCGGCGCATACGAGCATTGTGAGGTTTATAAAATCCGTCATTCCAAGCCTCTGGGGAGTGAATGGTTGGTGCCAGTATCGTTGATCGGCCGCATTTGCAGGAAGTTTAGGCCTGCTACGGCTCATCTGGATTGTCGCAGAGAAATGGCTTCGTTGACCCTCTAATCTATTGACAACTAGAATACCTATGTCTGCTTAAGTTCTAACAACCCTAAAGATGCACTTACCAATCGGCTTCGTTGCCTGACTTCTTCTCCCATGCCCATTACTCACATTTCCGTTCGCGGGGCGCGCCAGCACAACCTCAAGGACATCAGCGTCCGCATTCCGCGCAATACTTTGACTGTGGTTACCGGACTTTCGGGATCGGGGAAGAGCTCGCTTGCTTTTGACACGATTTACGCCGAAGGGCAGCGCCGGTATGTGGAGACGCTATCGGCTTATGCGCGGCAGTTTTTGGACCAGATCGAGCGGCCTGATGTGGATTCGATCGAGGGCTTGAGCCCGGCGATTTCGATTGAGCAGAAGACTACGAGCCGGAGCCCGCGATCGACCGTGGGTACGATTACGGAAATTTACGACTACCTGCGGCTGCTGTACTCATCGGTGGGTACGCCGCACTGCCCGAATTGCGGAAGGCCGATTGCGCGGCAGACCGCGGAACAGATTGTCCAGCGCATTCTGCAGCTTGGAGCAGGCGAGCGCGTGACGGTGATGGCACCGGTGGTGCGGGGGCGCAAGGGCGAGTTTAAGGATTTGCTGGATCAGCTTGATCAGCAAGGGTTTCGCGCGCGCGTTGACGGCGAGATGCGAGACCTGTCGGAGCCAGTTCAGCTGGACCGGCGCAAGAATCACAACATCGAGGCGGTCATTGACCGCATTCTGCTGAAGCTCTCAGAACCTGCGGCCAGTGGCAAGCCTACGCTGGAAAAACGGCTCGATGCGGCTGTGTCAAAGTCCCTGCAGATGGCAAATGGCCTGGTGCTGGTTGCTCTGGCCAATGGCGAGGAGCAGCTGTTTTCCTCTTCGATGGCTTGCCCGGATTGCGGGCTGGATGTGCCGAAGCTGGAGCCGCGCAGCTTCAGCTTTAACTCGACCTTTGGCGCCTGCCCGGAGTGCCATGGACTGGGTTCCCTCTATGATTTTGATCCGGCGAAGGTGATTACAGACTGGTCGAAACCACTGCTGGATGGAGGACTGGGGCCGGGCTCGGCATCGCAGTATCTGCTGAAGCTGATTCATCTGGCTGCCAGTAAATACGGGATTGATTTGAAGACGCCGTTCGAGGATTTGCCGCCGAAGCAGCAGCACATTCTGGTGTATGGACCGCCGAAAGGCGAGGGACCGCGTACGGGCTTTCATGGGGTTCTGGCGTATCTGCGGGATTCCGTGGAAGAGGCGCGCAGCGACGGCTACCGCGAATACATGATGAACTTCATGTCGGCTACACCCTGCCCGGCGTGCAGAGGTAAACGCCTAAGACCGGAGTCGCTGGCGGTGAAGGTGGGCGGGTTGTCGATTGCAGATTTTACGGCGCTGCCGCTGAACCGCGCATTGTCTGCCGCGTACGAGTTGAAGTTCAATGATCGCGAGGCTCTGATTGCAGAGCGTATCCGGCGCGAGGTAGTGGAGCGGCTGGAGTTTCTGTGCGCTGTGGGGTTGAGCTATCTGGCGCTTGACCGCAGTGCTGCGACGTTGTCTGGAGGCGAGGGGCAGCGGATTCGGCTGGCGACGCAGATTGGTTCGCGGCTGCGCGGAGTTTTGTATGTGCTGGACGAGCCTTCGATTGGGCTGCATCAGCGTGACAACACGCGGCTGATTGGTGCGCTGGAACAGTTGCGCGATCTGGGCAATACGGTCCTGGTGGTGGAGCATGACGAGGACACGATTCGTCATGCGGACTATGTAGTGGATCTTGGCCCAGGTGCGGGCCGGCTGGGCGGCGATGTAGTGGCGGAGGGCACGCCGGAGCAGATTATGGCGAATCCTGCATCGCTGACAGGGAAGTATCTCTCGGGCGCGATTGAGATTCTACAGCGCGAGAAGCCGCGGCCACTAAGTGGCAAGTGGCTCACGATGACGGGCGCGCGCGAGCACAATCTGCATGATCTGAACATCCGGATTCCGCTGGGCATTATGACGGTGGTGACGGGGGTGAGCGGCAGTGGCAAGAGCACACTGATCAATGACATTCTTTACCGCTCGCTGGCACAGAAGATTTATGGGTCGCGCGAGGAGCCGGGATCGCATGATGAGCTGGTGGGCGCGGAGCAGCTGGATAAGGTGATCCGCATTGATCAGTCGCCGATTGGGCGCACACCGAGATCGAATCCTGCGACGTATACACAGGTCTTTGGGCCAATCCGCGATCTGTTTGCGATGCTGCCGGAGAGCCGCGAACGGGGATATAAGCCTGGGCGCTTCAGCTTTAATGTTGGCGGCGGCCGCTGTGAGGCTTGCGAGGGCGATGGGCAAAAGCGTATTGAGATGAACTTTATGCCGGATGTGTACGTACAGTGCGAGGTGTGCAATGGACGTCGCTACAACCAGGAGACGCTGGCGGTAAAGTTCCATGGCTACTCGATTGCGGACATTCTGGAACTGACAATTGAGGATGCGCTGGCGGTGCTCCTGAATGTGCCGCAGGTCAAGCAGAAACTACAGACACTGGTGGATGTGGGGCTTGGGTACGTGCACCTGGGACAGAGCGCGACGACGCTCTCTGGCGGCGAGGCGCAGCGTATGAAGCTGGCCCGCGAGCTGAGCAAGCGGCAGACCGGCCGTACGATGTACGTATTGGATGAGCCGACTACGGGCTTGCATTTTGATGATGTCCGCAAGCTGCTGGAGGTGCTGCACAGGCTGGCGGATCTGGGTAACACTGTGATCATCATTGAACACAACCTGGATGTGATTCGCAACGCGGATTGGATTATCGATCTGGGCCCGGATGGCGGCGAGAACGGCGGAAAGCTTGTAGCACAAGGCAGGCCCGCGAAGGTAGCAGCGACGCCAGAGTCGTTTACGGGGCAATTTCTGCGGCGGTATTACGCGGCGGCAAACGGACGGCTGGAAGCGCTTGATGAAGAAGGGGCGGAAGCGCTGCTGTTTGACGAGGTTCTGGCGACGGAGCACGCGCGGAAGAATGCGACCGCGAAGGGTACAGCAAGCGAGAGCCGGGCTGGCAAGGGCCGCGCGAAGAAGACGGGCGTCCCCGAGACAAGAGCGAGCTTCGCAGCAGCAAAGACAAATTCCGCAACCGCAGAGGCTGACGCGGCGTCTACTAAGGCGACGACGAAACGTCCGGCTAGGAAATCTGCAACGAGAAAAACGGGGAAGGCATGAGCGGCGAGATCAACGAAGAGTTCGTCGCGCAGGCTGCTGAGCCTGAACCGGCTATTGCGCCGGCCGAAACGTACGTGGTGGAAGCGCCGAGACCAATGCGCTTTCCGAATATTGCGGACGTGGGGTTGCTCAGCATCCTGCTTGTTTTTGCCGCTCTCATCGCGACCATTATCACCGCTGGATCTCTACAGTTTCACCTGTTAGGCGTATCCACGGCGAAGCAGGCGTTTGCGGATATTCGTTACGCGCTTGGTTGGCAGCTGCTGTGGTATCTCTTCACACTGATGGGCTGCATCGCTCTCTTCCCGCATCTGTGGCACACGCCTTTCTTTCGTGGAATGGAGTGGCGATGGAGTGCGGCAGCAGATGCCCGCGGGCGCCTGATGGGCACGGCGTTTTTCTGCCTGGTGCTGGCAGTAGTGGATGGAAAACTTATGCCAGGGCCTGAGAATGCGCCGATCGATGAGGTCTTCAAAATGCCCGGCGCGCCGTGGTTCATGTTCTTCTTTGGCACTCTGCTGGCGCCGTTTTTTGAAGAGATGCTGTTTCGCGGGTTTTTACTGCCGGCTTTCTGCACGGCCTACGACTGGTCAGTGGAGCGCATAACGAAGCGACCTGCGCCGTGGCCGGATGAGCAGGGAAAGACGGTGTGGACATTGCCAGCGATGGCGGTGGGATCTGTGCTTGTGAGCATTCCCTTTGCGCTGATGCATGGCGCGCAAACGGGCTATTCATTGGGGCCGTTTGTGTTGTTGTTCTGCGTGAGCCTGGTGCTGTGCTGGGTGCGGTTGCGATTCCGCTCGCTGGCCGCGAGCACACTGGTGCATGCGAGCTATAACTTGCTTTTATTTGCCATCATGATTGCGGGCACGGGCGGCTTTAAGAATCTGGACAGGTTGTGAGCATCGGTCCATTACAATCGAACGAATGACCGACACCTCTTACGCCAGTCAACTGCTCTCTCTACTTGCGCGCATCAGCTTTCGCCTGGGCCAGTTCAAGCTTTCTTCCGGTGGAACGAGCGATTACTACATCGATTGCCGGACAACGACACTCCATGCAGAGGGCGGGCGGCTTACGGGTCACGCAATTCTTGAGCTGCTGGAAAAGAACGGCGTAAAAGCGGATGCTGTGGGCGGCCTGACGATGGGTGCGGATCCGATTGTTTCAAACGTGGCTACGGCAAGCGCGTGGCGAGCGATTGAGCAGCCGGGTTCACCGCTGATGCATGGATTTCTGGTCCGGAAAGCAGAGAAGACGCACGGAACAGGAAGGCGCATTGAGGGCTTTCTGCGCGAGGGCGCGCATGTGGTGATTGTGGATGATGTATGTACGACAGGTGCATCGACGATCAATGCAATTGAGGCCGCGCGTGAGGCCGGGATGACGGTGGCCGCCGTGGTTTGCATTGTCGAGCGCGAGGAAGCGAACGGGCGGCCTGCTGTAGAGCATGCTGCTCAGGGCGCGCCGTTTCTGAGGCTTTTCACCGCGAAGGACGTTCGCGCGGAGCATGTGGCGCAGTTGGAAGCAGCAAGTAGTAGTTAGATTTTCCACCAGTCAAAGAGGCGCATGCGCGGATAATAGAGGCCGGCGCGTACTTCAACATCCGGTCCATGCAGCAGGCGAAGAAGGCGTGCGTAGAGATTGAGCTGCGGCTCAAATAGATTCCGTAGTTCTGGCAGTGCCGTTTCCGATTCGATTGTCTTATAGTCCACAATCCACCAGATGTCATTGCCTGCGACATGGGGCTTAGGCCCAGCGCGGAAGATGCGGTCTGCCTGCACGGTTCGCAACTTACCATCAAGAAGGCCGGTCCAGCGTGTTTCGCTTGCTGCATCGGCGTGCGGCGAAAGAAGCCATTGTGCATCTGTGTCTGTACTTGCACGCAGAACCATATCGAGTGCCCGTGTGGCGATGTGCTCGGCTTCGGCAGAATCGATGCCGGTGGAGCGAATTTCTGCGATGAGACGCGGGAGAATGTCTTCGAGCGCAGCTTGTGATGCGCTCAAGTTATGAGGGTGCTGGCGCGCCAGTTCTGCCATGAGTGTATGGACTGCCGTGCCGAGTACACGCGAAACCAGTCCGCCTTCATGACGCTGGTATACGCTTTGATCGCCAAGACCCGCAAACGAACCGCGAGTGGCGGGGAATGCGGCGGCAGGAGTTTTGTAGTTCGCGGGCAGGCGATGAAGAATCGCAGGCTTGCGGACGATTTCGCTGCTGGTGGTTTCGTTTCCTTGCAATGCAGGTATTTCCAGATGCGATGCTGCAAATTGTGATTCTGCGATCTCCTTCAACGCGGGCCACGCGGATTCGAGCAAGCTGTTTGAGCGGGGTTTCAGCTCTTTGTCCTTGTCTGCCGGAGCTTCCATACGCGCGAAAAAGTGAAGTTCCTCGCGCGCGCGCGTGGCGGCCACGTAAAGCAGCCGCTGAATCTCCTGCCGCTCGCGGATTGCGTAGAGCGAGTCGACCCATTGCTTGGCAGAGCCTCGCTCTGTGCCCTTGGCCTGCTGCGGCGCGACGAGGAATTCCGTCATCTCGCCTGCCTCATCTGCTTCTGAAAGTCCACGCTCAAGCCATGCGACCATGCGATGACGTGTGCGTTTCGACTGGCCGTGAATTTCCGGCACGATGATGACTTCAAACTCGAGGCCTTTGGATTTGTGAATGGTCATCAAGTGGACGCCATAGTCGCTCTCAGCGGCAGGATCTGGCAGCGCAGTGAGATCTTTGAGTGCAGCGCCAAGCGCAGGTCCAAGCAGATCCGGCTCTGCGCCGGGAAGCGCATCGAGGCATTGCCAGAGAAGATCGAGATTCGCTCGCGCGGCGACATCTACGCAATCAGCCCCGCCGACCAGCAGCCATGTTTGTTCGAGCCATGTTCCGAGTGCCACCTCTGGCTGCGCGGCCCGCATGGCGTGGGCTTGCTGCATAGCCTGCTCGATGCGCTGCACTGCCTGGCGGCCGGAATCACTGAGCATATGCATTCGCTCGGCGAGCAATTCAGGGATTGCGCTCGCACGGATTGCGGGATCATCCGCGCTGGTAAGTGTGTGCAGGTCTGCGAGCAAAAGACCGCACCAGGGAGCACGCAGAACACCAAGCCATGCGATGCGATTCTGGCCATTCATGAGCGCGCGAGCAAGATTCAGCGCATCGATTACCTCCGGCCGTTCAGACAAGCTCTCGAGACTTTCAGCTCGAAAGGGAATTCCGGCTTCGCGCAGTGCTGCGGCGATAGGTACAAGCATCTTTGTAGTACGCGCGAGTACGGCGATACGAAACTTTCCACCGTTGAGGCGCGCCTGCTCGATTTGTTCAGAGTAGTTACCGATGAGTTCTGTGATTTCGGCGACCTGTGCCGCGTGGGCAGCCTCGCTTTTTACTTCACCTCTGGGAGTGAAGGTTGAATGAAATGACAGACGTAGTGGCGGTCCGACCGAGTCCTTACGCGCGGCTTCCGCTTTTGCAAATTCGATGCTACTGCTGTTGTCTTCGGCAATGATGCTGCCGAAGAATTCATTGAGTTCCTGAACCAGCGCATCCGCGGTGCGAAAGTTGGAACTGAGGCGGATGAAATTGAACTTTAGTGATTCGCCGCCGGGCAGGTCGATGCCTCGCTTGCGTACCTGCGGGAACAGCTCCGCAGCAGCGTCGCGAAACAGATAGATCGATTGCATGGGATCGCCCACGGCAAAGACGCTTCTGCCGGTTGTCTCGCCCCATGCCGCGGCGATGGCGGCAATGAGTTGATGCTGACGGCGGCTGGTGTCCTGAAATTCGTCCACGAGCAGGTGATGAATCTCATCGGCGATTCTGAGCCCGGCCTCCGTGGGCATGCGTTCATCGTCCTGAAGCACGTGCTGCGCCTGCTGTGCGACTTCGATGTAATCGACCGCCCCGGATTCGGCAAAGGCGACGCGCAGCTGGGCTGCTGCGTGACGCAGAAGAGTGAAGCAGGCGCGAACGATGCGCCACTCAGCATCTGTGTAGCGTGCCGGAGGAAGCGTGCGAAGTCTATGCAGCGTGGATTCGAGAGCTTCGACGTTGCATAGTGTGGCGAGCAGCGACACCAGACGCTGCTTTTCGATTTTGCGGTCGGTGGGAAAGCCGTCGTGGACAGTTACGTTCTTGCGAAAGGTTCCTTCCTTTGTCAGGAGCAGATCGGTGAGATCGAGCCACGCTACGCGCGCCGCGTCAATTGCCTCGGCGCTTCCGAATGGAGGGCAGGGAAGTTCAACTTGCTCCGCGAGTGCCTGGAGGCTGCCGTCGTTCTTCTGCTCGCAGGCAAAGCGCGCGAGTGCGAGAGCTTCTTCGCAGATATCAGGAAGCTGAAGGAAAAGTTCTGCAGCCGCGGCAAGCGATTGGCCGGCTGCTGCTGCGAAGGGCTGCTCGAGCCGCGTGCGCAGTGCGTTCCAATCCGGTTCGTGCTGTAGCAGGAAATCATGCATCCAGCGGTCACGTTTGCTGAGCATTTCAACCAACTGGTCTTCGATCTCCTGCCAGTTGTTGTCCTGCAATTCGAGCAGCATCTCGATGGACTGAAGCAATTCGGTATTGGCTGCGGACTCTGGCGCTCCCAGCTGTGCCAAAGTGCTTTGTGCTGCGCGACGATACAATTCTTCCGGCTCAGCGGCAATTTCTAGAGTTCCACCCAAACCGCCGAGCAGGGGTTGTTGTATTGCTATCTCGCGGCAGAAGGCGTCAATGGTAGTGATGCGTAGCTGTACCGGAAGATCGTCGAGCTGCCAGCCGCGCTCTGTAAGCCACTGCAGCGCGCGATGGGCGAGTGTTGCCATCGCAAATGCGTCATGATTTGTCGTAAGCCCATCGTCTTCATTGCTTGCCGCGACTTTCTCCAACTCCGTCACGATGCGGTGGCGCATCTCTGCAGCGGCGGCCTTGGTAAAGGTGATGGCGACGATCTGCGTGGGGTCGTCTACTTCACTCAGCAGGCGCAGAAATCGGCGCGTGAGCAGGTCAGTTTTGCCGGAGCCAGCCGGAGCCTGCACGAGTATGTTCTGGTTTGGTGCGAGAGCCTGCTCGCGCTGTGTCTGATCTGGAGGAAGCGATTGTTCAGAGCTATTCATCTGCATCCTCCTCTTCGTCCGCAGTGCCTTTATATGCTGCGGTTTCGTGAATGCGGCACAGCGCCTGCAGGCCGCATGTCTCGCAAGTTTTTGGAATTTCGCGCGGGTCTAGATCTGCTCGTCCAGCAAGAAAATCCTGCGCGAGCTGCTCAATCTTTGTGCGCCATGCATCAAGCTGGTCGAGGGTCAGGGGGTTCTTTACCAACGAAGAGGTCCCATTCAATTCTGCGAGAAGAGTGGATTTTGCGTCCGTGATGCGGCCTGCAAAGCACAGGTTCTTCTCGCCTGTACGCACCTTGGCAAAGACGAGACCTCCGATTTTGCTATCCGGCGGCAGCGCGAAGCCGGCGTAGAGCGGCAGCTGTGCATCCTCTGGCCGAGGCAGGTCCCATTGATTTGGTTTTTGATCGCCGGTTTTGTAATCGATCACAAGGGATGAGCCGTCGTTGAGCCGGTCAACGCGATCGAGACGGACACGCAGCGTTAATCCGGCCACCGTTACTTCGTGCTTGAGCTCGGCATCCTCAACAGAAAAATCCTGTCGGCGGAGTTCAAAGCGCAGCCACTCTGTTACAAGGCGCGTCAGCCGTTGCTCTTCAAGCTTGAGATAGCGAACAGGCATTCGCTCGCGCGCGCTTGCAGGCAGTTTGGAGCGCATGGCTGTGTGGACATAGTTTGTTACAAATGCGTTGAGATCCAGTAGCGACTTTAGTTCTGCCAGCGTGCGAATCCCGCCTGTTGCGACTCCGCCCCACACAAGGCTCATGACTTCATGCAAGAGATTGCCCCGAATAAGCGCGGTCAATCCAGCCTGAGCTGCATCCCACTTTTCTGCAGCGAGCCGTTCTACGGCAAATGCCTGAAATGGGCAGAGAGACTGCATCGTAACAACCTTTGCGCCCCCTGCGATGGCTCCTTCTGTGGCACGCAATGGAATCTGACTTGTATCAAGGATGCGTTCGGTTTGTGGTTTGGACGCAGCGCGCTCCGTCAGCTCCGCGGGGAGGGAATCAGCTTTGACCGCGAGATCAGCAATTTGCTTTGCAACCAGTCTTGACGCTCGTCTTTCAACGCCTTCTCTTAGTCGTGCGTAGCTAAAATGTACGGTCGCGGCCGATTGAAGGATGCGATTGGTCATGGCTTGGGCAAGTTCTCTGTCCTGCAGCGCTGTGGCATGCGGCATCTGCGCGGCACGCTGCACCTCAGGCGGCAGAAGCGGGTTCAGACTGCCTCGCGGTGGCCAGGAATCATCATCCACGCCAAGGAACCAAATGCCATCTGCAACGATGCCGGCTGACTCCGCGGTACCGGCAACGAGCACGGGCGCTTCTTCCGATTCCAAGGTGAAGAGCGTGGATGCGAGCTCCTGATCGAGCTTAGATAAAAATTTGCGCCACTCCATGGGTTGCCCATCGAAACCAAGCGATCCGCAGGCTTCGAGCACCTGTTCCCAGCGGCGCATTGCCTGAAATTCTCCGCTTGTGAGTGCCTCCTCGCCTGGCCAGCCTGCTTCGCGGAGAAGCTCCGGCACTTGCTCGGCCCATTCAAGCGGCTTTCGCGCACGGCGAGTTTCACGCAGCAGGCGCTGGCGTGCGGCACGCATGCGATGTGTCCAGGAGTCCAGCGGTTGTACGCGGGCTTGTTCGGCGAGAAACTGGTCGAGGGTCCACTGTGGGCGTTGCAGGTTTCTACGGCGGATCTGGCGATGAAAGGCTTGCAATGCTGCACGTTCTGGAGCGCTGCCAGCATAGGGCGTAGCGAAGAGCCAGTCGATCTCATGCTCGCTGAGTGAGCTGTCAAGCCAATGGAGCAGCATGGCGGCAGCCCGCGAGATGCCGATTGTGCCAAGCGGAACTCCCAGAGAGAATTCAGCGGGCACGCTTTCACGAAGAAAGGCTCGTTCGAGCTCGCCACGACGATTTTGTGCCTCCTGTGTAATTACGAGCAGGCGTGTTGCGGGATCTGCATTGAGTTGCGTGCGGCACCAGCGTGCACATGCCATTAGCTCTGTTGCAGGGTCAGCAGCAACGTAGGAATGCACGTCGGTGGCGCGCTCTGCGGAGGCGACGAGGCTCCATTGGCCCCATGCGTTGAAGAGCCGCTCCTGTGACGGAGTAAGCCGATCAAAGCCTGCAAGCAAAAGGGGCGGGCGAATTTCTGCGCTGTCGAGGAGCAGGGAAGTGAGGTCGTCCGCGATTCTCTCCGCACTGATCAGCTTCTTCACGCGGCATTCGGAGTCAAACAGTTCCAGCCACTCACTGAAGACTCCAGCATCCTGAAGCCATCCGCGGCGTGAGCGCGAGTCGAGTAGCTGTGGAGCATAAGCGCAGAGAAGGCTGTGCGCTGTCATGCAAAGCTCGGCGAGGCGATGGAGCGGGCCGGGCAGCAATGCGGTTTGGTGCTCGCTGGCGTGGATAAAGCCGGACCAGAGCGCCTGTTCTTGAATGGCATTCAGAATCAGAATTCCTTCCGTGCGCCGGCGCTCCCACTCCTGGCGTATAAAGGATTGCCACGAAAGCACATCTGGAGTGGACCAGGCCGCAAGTCCTTCTGCGCGCCGCTGCCGGTGATAACTTGCCAACACTGCGCGCACTGCGCGTTCGCTGGCAGCGACCACTCGACCGCCTGCGCGAAGCCAGTGATCGAGTTCCGTAGCTGTGGTGGCGTTGTGCATGGTCCCCATTTCAGCGTTATACCCGCTCTGGCCGGAGTGCGCCATCTGAGGAAATCGCGCCGGTCTGAACTCGTACCGGGTTGTACACTGAGGTGTGAAACGCCGATTCCTTATCGTCGCCGCAACTGCTGCTGCAATGCTGGCTGGCTGCCATTCCGGACCCAAGCCGGATGCGCCCGTGCCCTCCGCTTCCGCGATGCCTGGTTATAAGACCTACAAAATGCGCGGGAAGATTGTTTTTACAAATGCTTCCACAGGCGAGGTCACGGTACAGCATGCCGCTATTACCGGCTTTATGGAAGCCATGACCATGCCGTACAAGGTCAAGGATCCGAATATTCTCTCTGAATTGCATCCGGGAGACACAATTACGGCGGATCTGCTTGTCTCGCAGCATGACGACGCGGACATTGTTCTCGACAACATTGTTGTGGTGGCGCAGGCCAAGCCCGATTACAAGCCTCAGGCGATCTATCACGTACCGCAGGCCGGTGACACAGTACCGGATTTTGCGCTTCGCAACCAGGACGGCAGGCAAATTCATCTCAACCAGTTCCGCGGAAAGCAGCTGCTGGTTACGTTTATTTACACGCGCTGCCCGCTGCCCAACTTTTGTCCGCGCGTTACACGTAACTTTGCCGATTTGCATCGGAGGATTGCGGCAGATCCCGCACTGGCCGGTAAGACGCATTTGCTGTGCGTGAGCTTTGACCCTGACAACGATACGCCGGCACGCCTGCGCGCGTATGGTGCGACATATATTGGCAGCGATGCGGCTTTGGCTTTTGAGCGCTGGGATTTTGCCGTACCGGACAAGCCAACGCTGACCAAGATGGCACATTTCTTTGACATTGGCTTGACCAACGAGGCCGACAACACGATTACGCATACGCTTTCCACTACATTGATTGGCGCGGACGGCAAGGTCGAGCGCTTCTATCCTGGCAACGAGTGGACGGTGGATGAGGTTTTCACGGATGTGAAGCGAAGCGCGGCAAAGGCGTGAGGGACGCAAACCACAATCGTGCATCCTGAGAAGATCGGCTGAATCCAACTGATATGCTGGCGTTAATCTAACGGAGTGATTCTGAATGGCAAAGGTGACGCTCGTCTTCGCGGTACTGCTTGTGGCTCTAGGATTAGTTGGCTACATCGGGACCGGCAGCCAGCACATGACAGCGCTTATTCCCGCGTGGTTTGGCGTTGCGCTTGGGATTTGTGGTTTGCTGTCCATCAGCCCCAGTGAGGGGCGACGCAAGCTCTTCGCGCATATCAATGTCACGATTGGCATGGTTGGATTCATTGGCGGCGCAGTGGAAGCCATCCGAGGGTATCTTTCTGCCAAAGCGAAGGGGCTTGTGCCGGATCAGATTGCGTTTGCCTCCAAGCTCACCATGGCTGGCATGCTTCTGGTGTACGTAATCCTCTGCGTGCGGTCATTTATTGCGGCGCGTGCAGCGCGAAAGGCATAAGATGGGCGGCCTACGCGGAGGTGGATTGGGCAACCTGCGGCCTGAGCGCACGCAGGGGCGGCAGTTGCGTGCCGGAGCGGTAAGTGCCGAGGCGAAGAAATCCAAGCCAAGTCTCAAGAAAATCTGGCCGCAAGCACTGGCGATTATGGCTCCGCGCAAAGGGCTATTGCTGGGCGGCCTGGCGCTGATGGTGGTTAACCGCGTGGCGGGCCTGGTGATGCCGTATACCACCAAGCCACTGCTCGATAAAGCCTTCAATCCAGCTGGCGATCCCACTCTACTGCCGAAGTTCATAGCTCTCGTTTTTGGCGCGATGCTGTTGCAAGCCATTACTTCGTATGCGCTGATCCAACTGCTGTCAATAGCGGGCCAGCGGCTGATCGCCGAGATGCGCCGCAACGTTCAAAAACACGTCGGCCTTTTGTCGGTTGCATACTACGATGCCAATCGCACCGGCAATCTTGTTTCGCGCATCATGACAGATGTGGAAGGTGTGAGGAACCTTGTTGGAACCGGCCTGGTGGAGTTTCTCGGCGGTCTCCTTACGGCTATTCTTGCATTCATTTTCCTGCTTCATAAAAGCGTCACTGTTACGCTGACCGTGTTTGCCGCACTTGGCGTATTTATTTTCATCCTGCAGTACGCTTTCAAGACAATTCGGCCTATCTTTCGCGAGCGCGGCAAGATCAATGCCGAAGTGACCGGCAGGCTTACGGAATCGCTTGGCGGCGTACGCGTAATCAAGGGTTATCATGCTGAGGCGCGCGAGCATGAGGTCTTTGGCGCGGGCGTGGAGCGCCTGCTGCAGAACGTGATGAAGTCGTTGACGCTCACCAGCGTCATGTCGTCCGCTTCCACCACGATGATGGGCATTGTCTCGGGCGTGGTGATGTGGCTCGGCGGCCACGCGGTTATCCATGGTCAGTGGACCACCGGCGACTATTTCCAATACAACATGTTCCTTGTGTTCATGGTTGCCCCTATGATCCAGATCACGAGCATTGGGACGCAGCTTACGGAAGCGTTTGCCGGGCTTGACCGCACGAATGAGATTATGTCGGAGCTCGAGGAGAACCAGAGCCCGGAGCGCACGGAAAAGATGCCACCGATTGAAGGCCGCGTGCGCTTTGAAAATGTCGAGTTCTCTTACGACCCTGAAAAGCCTGTTCTTCACGGCATCAGCTTTACCGCCGAACCAGGAACGGTGACTGCACTGGTTGGTTCCTCCGGCTCTGGAAAGTCCACCATCATCAGCCTGCTCTGTGCTTTTCATAGCCCTGGGAGTGGCAAGGTTTTGGTGGATGGGTACGACTTATCTAAGGTTGACCTCAACACATTTCGATCGCAGCTTGGTGTGGTGCTCCAGGATTCGTTTTTGTTTGATGGCTCCATTCGCGAGAACATCATGTTTTCGCATCCCGGGGCGACCGAGGAACAGTTCCTGGCAGCTTGCCGAACGGCGCGCGTGGATGAGTTCGCCGAGCGCTTCCCGGAGGGTTATGAAACCATTGTGGGCGAGCGCGGAGTGAAGCTCTCCGGCGGGCAGCGGCAGCGGTTATCCATTGCTCGTGCGCTCTTGGCCGAGCCTCGCATCCTGATTCTGGATGAGGCTACCAGTTCGCTCGACTCCGAGTCGGAGGCGATGATTCAGTCCGGGCTGGCTCGCCTGATGGAGGGTCGCACTACCTTCGTGATTGCGCACCGGCTCTCCACCATCCGCCGCGCCAATCAAATCCTGGTTGTGGAGCAGGGAAGGATTGTGGAGCACGGCGATCATGATGAGCTGTATGCGCTGGGCGGCCGCTATTACGACCTTTACACACGGCAGCATGGCCTTGAGGCCAATCTTTTCCTGGCTCCGGGTGAAGGCGACACGGTCGAAGCCTGATTCTGGCTTCTCACCGGATTAGGCATTCCCAAATATCCATTCATCAGGCGCCCGCCACTACGCCGTTATATTGTTCTTATGCGAACCATGCTGGCAGTCATGTTGTGTTGGTATTGCATCGGCGTTGCTGCGGCTCAAGTAGTAACAGTCAAAAACTATAGTACCGATGGCCATCCCACCCAGGCGATCTGGACACCTGACGGGCAATACGTGCTCGTGACTGTAAACAGCGAGCGCGGCTCTGGCTCCGGCATCGAGGTCTTTCGTGTCGAGCCAGGCAAACTGAAACGCATAGCCTTCCAGCCTCTCGGCGGTGTTATGGCACAGGGAATCCTGCTTATCCCTCACACGCAGACATTGGCCGTCGGCGCATCCGACGCTGGGGTGGCGTTTCTCCCGTTGCAGGAGGCGCTGGAAGGCAAGGCCAAACCAATGGCTTTACAGCAGGGCCAGAACGCGGGATCCGGCTATCTCGCAGTTACGCCGGATGGTCAGACTCTCTTCATAGCCAATGAGTATGGACAAGGCGGCAACGTCGGCGTGATCGCTTTGCATCGCGACGAGTCAGGGGCCGTGCACCCTCAAGCGCTTACTCAACTCCACACGCCGCGAGCTACGCCCGGAGTCACCATCTCAACCGATGGAACTCGCGTCTATGCCGTGGGAGAGGTCGTCGCGGAATCCTTTGACGCGCGTATCCCGGGCAACGACATCCCGGAACTGCATCATGACGGCTGCGTGCAGGGCCAGAATGGCAGCCCGGAACCCAACGGCGCGCTCTATGTCATCGACGCGGCCAAAGCCGCTCAGCTCACTCCAGCGGCAGGTGCGGATGCAGTGCGCTCCGCCATGCCCGCCGTTTTTGACGCAGGCTGCTCCCCGGTCCGCGAAATCATGAGTCGTGATGGCAAAACACTTTATGTAACAGCCCGTGGCGACAACAAAGTTCTGATCTTTGACGCGCAGGCGCTCGAAAACGACCGCAAGCACGCATTCGTCGGGGCAATTTCCAGCGGTGGAGAAGCGCCTGTAGGCATCGCGCTTTTCGACAATGATCGCAAGATGCTTGTTGCTAACTCCAACCGCTTTGCCGGAGGCGGCGGCAAAGCCACTGTCTTTGACGTGGCTGATCGCGCGAAGCCCACTCTGCTGCAGACCATCCAGACAGGAGCATTTCCACGAAATATCACCGCGTCGCCAGACGGAAAATCCCTCCTGCTGACCGTATTCCTTGGGAACGAACTGATGGTGCTCACAGAAAAATAAGATCAGGCACCTCACTATCAAACCAGCACTCAGGTGCAAAAGAAATTGCAGAATGCCGGATTCGGCGCAAAACTACCGTTTTATTGACACCTCCCGGTTTCATTTGGAAAACTATATCTATCCATTAGGCGAAACGGGAGTTCAGAATGCGAGACGCACTTCCCCACGGCACATACAAGGTTCAGGCTCTTGATCGGGCATTTGCCGTCCTCGATCTTCTTGGCGAGAGTGATACGCCCTTAGGGCTGGCGCAAGTTGCCTCCTCGCTGCAGCTTCACAAAAGTACAGCGCATCGGTTCCTTATGGTTCTGGAGCGGCACCACATGGTGGAGCGCACGGGCAACGGCAAGTTCCGGCTCGGGCTGCGGCTCTTCGACTTCGGCAACCGGGCAATTGAGCAATACGATCTGCGCGACCGTGCGCAGCCGCATCTGCGGCGCCTTGTCACGGAGACAGAGGAGACCGCGCACCTCTGCATTCTGGAACAGGCGCATGTGATTTATATCGATAAGATTGAGCCCGGGCGTTCCGTGCGCATGATTACGCGCATCGGAGCCAGTAATCCCGTGCATTGCACCTCGGTGGGGAAAGCGATTCTGGCATTTTTGCCGGAAGAGCGTATCGCCGATGTGATTCGGCGCACCCGCTTTGAGCGCTTTACGCACCGGACCATTGCCACACCGGAAGCCCTGCGCGTAGAGATCGAAAAGACACGCCGCCGCGGCTATGCAGTCGATGACGAGGAGCTGGAAGAGGGGCTGCGCTGCATAGCTGTGCCAGTTCTGGATGCACAGCGCCAGCCTGTGGCTGCGGTCAGCGTTTCGGGCCCATCCTTCCGCGTTACCGCGCAGAAACTGCCGGCGATTGCCAATCATCTTCTGCAGTGTGTGCGCGGTATTTCTGCAGACATGGGCTTCATTTCCGGCAACCGTTCCAGCCGCACGCCAGCGTGGTCGGCGTAGCCGGGTTGCAGCGCAGAAAGGGAGGAGAATTCGGCCTGCTTGCACCGCACAGACAAGGCTCTTTCTGATACACTTATCCATGTTGCGGCAATGAGAAAGCTCTTCATGGAGAACTCATTGCAGGCCGCCCACACTCTGCATTAAACGTCTCCCGGCTTCATCAGAATCGGTTTTGAGACGAAAAATGCAGCAGTCCTGTGGGGACGTAGCTCAGTTGGTTAGAGCGCCGCCCTGTCACGGCGGAGGTCGCGGGTTCGAGCCCCGTCGTCCCCGCCATAAACCAGAGAAGCCTACGGTTTATGGCGATTCAAAACGTGATATATACGTGAGTTGTCCCCGGCGGAGTGGGTTCAGGTCTACTCATCACTGCGTTGTATTACCGTGCTATAGTTTGTCTGCCGCCGGATATCCGGCTTCTCATTCCATCCAGAACGGCTTTATCCAGACAAATC
>NZ_LAIJ01000012.1:421396-424936 GCF_001449115.1 Occallatibacter gabretensis
TCAGGTCAAATTCTGCGATGCCACTGCCGCCTATTGCGAGGACTTCCATATCGTGGGCACCGCGCAACTCACCTCATCCGGTACTGCTGTCCTTAAATTCCGCCCCACGGTCGGCAGCCATAACTACAAGGCCGTCTTTCTAGGCACCAATACTTATGCTACAAGTACCTCCGCGACATCTTCGCTAAGCGTTACCGGCCTTAATCCCACTACAACATCCCTGGCCTATTCCCCAACCACAAGTAGCCCCAGGCAGCTAGCCGCCTCGGTCCTCGGTACAGATATCCTTAGCCCATCACCCACGGGAACAGTCTCATTCCTCGATACAGGCAACAGCACGCAGCTTGGAACCGCCAGTCTTACAAGTCAAGGCATAGGAATGTGGACCTCTCCCTTGCCGGCAATTTCTAATTATGGCGATTGGAGCCCCGCAGTTGCCGACTTCAATGGAGATGGCATCCCGGATATAGCCGTCTATGCTTATAACGAATTGATCATTTTTTTAGGTAGTGCCAGCGGTACGTTTACTGAAGTCACCACTCCTATTGTTCCAAATGTTAACGTGGGGAGCGCCCAGTTGATCGTCGGCGATTTCAATCAGGATGGAGCTCTCGACCTGGCTGTCAACGCAAACAATTCGGATAATACAACTACGCTATCCATATTTTCCGGCAACGGAGACGGAACATTTACCGTCGGCGCCGCATACCCATTGAACAGCTATTACTATAATGGTGATTTCCTTGACGCCGCCCAATACATCTATCCACCAGTTGTGGTGGCTGATTTCAACCACGACGGTATTCCTGATATGGCGGTCCTCACCTTAAACAGCAATGTTAGCTACGTAGATCTAACAATCCTGCTTGGCAAGGGGGATGGAACTTTTACGGCCGTAACTGGATTAACTGGCCTGTCCAACGTTTACTTGCCTTATGCTTTTTCGGTAAGTGATTTCAATGGAGATGGCATTCCGGATGTCGCTGTTGCATTTGCCCTAAATGATCAATTCGAGGACGGCAATCTAAACACTTATCTTGGCAAAGGTGACGGAACGTTCAGTCCCACGCCATCTACTTCTACTTACATTAATGCCGCACCAACGAACATGGTTGTAGCGGATTTCAATGGGGATGGAAGGCCGGATATAGCCGTCAATACACTTCAGTGGATTCCCCCCGATTCCGGCAATTTCTCTCCGATTACCATCGCGTTATATCTGGCAAGCGGAAACGGAAATTTCACTGGCGAGCTCGCCTCGGCTCAGACGGAACAGGTCTCCTACATCTACCTGGGCAATTTTACCGGAGATGTAAATCCCGAATTATGGGGTGAAGGAGAACAAGGAAATCATGTGTTTGTTTATGACCCAACTAGCGGCAATTTTGATGAGACCAGCGCCCCTCCCACACTTGGTGTTGGTTCTCTTCCGGATATTTTTTATGTAGGAGAAGCCGTAGCAGCAGATATTAATGGAGATGGGATAACAGATTTCGTCTCACCCACCTTTACAGACATTACATCATCTATCAGCACTGGTTCGGTTCCAATCTCGGGCTTTCCATCTGGTGGATATACAATCCAGGCCGACTACTCGGGAGACAGCAACTTTGCTCCGAGTACATCGAGCATCGGTAGCCCGCAGACAACAAAGCTTACCCTGAGCATGTCTCCTAACGCCGGCCTTATAGCGGGACAGACAGTCACATTTACCGCTACGCTCACCCCCTATTCCTACCCGGGCTATAGCACAGACGGCGAATCCATCAACTTTTTGTACGGAGGCTTCTACCTGGGCACGAGCAAGTTGTCCAATGGAGTTGCTACGCTCGTGACTCAAAATATCGTTGCAGGTCTAAACGCTTTTTCTGCAGTGTATCCCGGAGATTTGAACTTTTTTGCCAGCACTTCTAACACGGTGACAACGACAGTTTCGAAGGCTCAGCCTACACTGACCTTAAGTGCAGGCCCCTCGATCGGTATATACGGAGAGGCGACGACCCTTACGGCAACTTTTAATGGCTATAATCTCGGATCCGTTTACGGTGAGCAGATCACGTTTTTAAACGGTGGCCAGGTTCTGGGAACTGGCTCGTTGTCCCCTGATGGTATTGCGACCCTGAATATATCCACGCTACCAGTGGGGACCGACTCACTCACTGCAACTTATGCAGGTGACAACAACAATTTGAGCGTAACCTCAAATGCTCTTCCATACACGGTCATCCCGGAGCCCCCGGTTGTGACCAGTCCCACCCCTGGCAGTCAGCTTTCCGGTTCAACAGTCACCTTCCAGTGGACGCCATTAAGCGGCGTCATATACCAGCTTGCCGTGGGAACGAAATGGCCTGGTTCTGAGGACATTTATGGAGGTGGCGCCACAACGGCAACCTCGGCTACGATTTCCGGCATTCCCACGAATGGCGTGAACGTGTATGTCATGCTCCGATCTGTGATCAGTGGGACAGTATATACAAACTTCTATACCTACACCGCCGCCGGTTCTCTTACACCTCCGGCGCTGACAATGCCTGCGCCGGGTAGTCATCTTTCCGGTTCGACCGCGACCTTCCAGTGGTCATCGGGCAGTGGGCCAAGCGCATATCTGATCAATGTAGGAACCAAATGGCCGGGTGCCGATGACATCTATGGATCAGGCGTCACGACAGCGACATCAGCCGCTGTTTCAGGCCTGCCCACCAACGGCGTCAACGTCTATGTCCTGCTGCGTTATCTCTTCAATGGGGTCTGGACAGATCTGAATTACACCTACACGGCAGCCGGTTCTATCACTCCGCCGGTGATGACAACTCCCGCACCGGGCAGCGTGCTTCCAGGCGCCAGCGTCACGTTCAATTGGACACCGGGTACCGGCGTTACGGCGTACTCGCTCTTTGCGGGTACATACGGGCCCGGCTATTTCAACATTGGTGGTTCGCCCACCCTCACAACCACTTCGTTCACGCTGCCCAACATTCCAACAAACGGCAAGCCTGTGTATGTGACGCTTCGGTATCAAATCAACGGCGTCTGGCAAACCACGGGCTACACCTATACAGCTCAATAAGGTTCACTGGGGACGGCCCTGTTACTTTCGTCCATTGAACTTTCGTACCGTGTTCCATCCGCAGAAAGTTTGCGTGCAATTAACCCCGAATATGCTTTACTCATAATCAGCAGAGAAAGCGACGGCCCGAATCCTCATGGATTCGGGCCGTCTTCATTTACTAGGCAAAGAGAGGGCAACAGTCGATGATTCAGCTTCCACCGTCACTTGGAATCTGTCATCGATTCCCTCCGAAACAGCACAGGATTGCACAGTCCGGGCATAAAGATCGCATGAAGATTTTCCGAAAAACTGTGCAGATCGCCGCAAGCCACACAAACAAAACCAATTGGAAAACTGTGCAGCACAGGATAAACGCGCCGAATAATGTTGGCAAAGATCGCCAGGTTGATAACAAACCTCATCCGACGGCATTTGGCAGTTTGTCTTTGTACCGGATGAGGAGTGGAACGAGTCTTCTGGCGTCCCAGTAT
>NZ_LAIJ01000012.1:424946-634764 GCF_001449115.1 Occallatibacter gabretensis
CACCTGCGCCTAAGGGCGGAGCTGCCCAAACAGCTCCGGTGATATGATCCGCCCAAAGCGTTGTTTTCCCCGGAGGCTAAGCATGATGCGTAAATTGTGGGCTTTTGCATTGCTTTTTCTGCTCTCCGCTGCCACTGCCTTTGCCGGTGATTTCAACGGCAAATGGACGGCACAGTTCGACACACAAATTGGGCCGCAGAAATATACATTCGAGTTTCATGTGGATGGAACAAAACTGACCGGCAAAGCGGTAAATGAACAGTTCGGGAGCACGGACATTGCAGAAGGCAAGGTGGATGGCGATTCCATCAGCTTTGTCGAACCGCTTGACTTTCAGGGCAGTGCGCTGCGGATCATCTATACCGGCAAGATGGATGGCGACTCCATCAAGTTCACGCGCAAGGTCGGAGAGTTCGCCACGGAAGAACTGACCGCGACACGAGTGAAATAAAACTGCGGGATGAGGTCATTCAATGCCGCACATCGAACTGGGACGCGCTACCGCTGCAATTGCATTTATGCTGATTGCAGTTTTACCGGTGTGGCGGAGAGCGCGAAATAGAAGCTGCGTTCCCTTGCCCTCTTCTCAGCCTTCCCGCTGTCTTTCGATGATCGCGACCTTCTTGCCATACCGCCCGACGAGGGCATTCCAGCGCACAATCGCTAATTCCTTCAACATCTGCAGCCCGTCGCGCAGATAACTGATGCGCGAGCGCGCGTCATGCGCCCAGCTCACCGGAACCTCCTGCACACGGAAGCCGCGCTTGCGCGCAATGAAGAGGATCTCCGGATCGAAGCCCCAGCGCTCAATTGTCTGCAATTGGAATACAGTCTGCGCGGCCTCGCGAGTAAAAGCCTTGAAGCCGCACTGCGTATCCGCATACGGTAGGCGCATCACGGCGCGGGTCAGTAGATTGAAGCAACGGCCAAAAATCTGCCGGTACAGCGGCTGGCGGTGAGTTTGGCGGCTGGTCGCCAGCCAGCGCGAGCCAATGGCAATATCTGCGCCGGCGGCAATGGCGTCAAACAGCCGCTGGGCCTCGTCAATCGGCGCTGAGAGATCGGCATCCGTGAACATGACCACCTCTCCCAGCGCGTGCAGCAGACCCGAGCGAACGCTGTATCCCTTGCCGCGGTTACCGGGGTTCTCCATCAACCGGACTTCCGGAGCAGTGAGAGCAAATTTTTTTACCAAGCTGGCGGTCTCGTCGGTAGAGCCGTCATTGACGACGATGACCTCCGCGAACCATCCATGGCTGCGAACGGCCGCTATCACGGCCTCCAGCGTTGGTAGAATGCGCGCCCGCTCGTTATATGCCGGGACAACAATGCTGTATTTGGGATACGGCGTCACTTAACAAGTCTCTTTTGGCCCCGGGCAAGCGATTGTCCAGGCGAACTTGGGGTACTTTGCACATGATATACGCGCTGGCCTGCGAACGTTTCGAAGCCTTGCAGTATGCGGGCTTATACGCCAAATGACTGATGCATAAAGGTCAAATCCACAGCAAGTCGCGTCTTTTTCGCGCACCACGCGTCGATTTTGGGTATGCTTGGTAGCGGAGGCGAACGAGGCATGACGAAGGCGGACCTTGTAGAGAAAGTAACCAGCCTGGGAGATCTGACTCGCCGCGACGGCGAGGTGATCGTCGAAACCATCTTTGAGTCGGTGATCAATGCTCTGCAGACTGGCGACAAGATCGAGATTCGCGGATTCGGGTCGTTTCGTATCCGCCAGCGCAATCCCCGCATCGGACGCAACCCCAAGACAGGCGAGCGCGTCGAGGTGCCTGCTAAGCGTGTGCCCTACTTCAAGCCCTCCAAGGAGTTGCGCGACCTGGTTAATCCGGACGAGGCCAAAGCGGCGTCTAAAGGGGAAAAGACGGAGTAAGCCGCGCGGGAATCCGGCTTACACACAAACGCGTCGAAATTCAGCCCCGGATGCCGACCACGCTCAGCATCCGGCCCGCGCGGCCCTGTGAGCCACGGTGCGAGAAGAAAAGCTCAGGCTGGCATCGGGTGCAACCGCCAACCATACTGATATTGCGCGGTTTAAGGCCTGCATCGAGCAGTTGCCTGCGGTTCGCTTCCGCCACATCCAGATGCAAACCCGGGCCTTGGGACGAGTCTCCAGGCGCGCGCTGCGTAAGAAACAGCAGGGGATATTCCTGCTTTACAGAGTCTGAGTCATAGACCTCGTGAAACAGCTCCGGCGCGTAGGCAAACTGCGAAGTGAACTCCGAAAATACGTCCTCACCCACGGCATAGCAGCATGGCCCAATGCTTGGGCCGATCGCCGCAACCAGATCCTCGGGATCCGAGCCGAATTCCAGCCGCATCCGCCCAATGCCGCTCTCTACAATGCGCTTGACGGTGCCGCGCCAGCCGGCGTGGAAAGCAGCAACAACCTTCTTCTTGCGGTCAGTCACCAGAACGGGCGTGCAATCCGCAGTCAGAATGCCGAGCAGCAGGCCGGGCTTGTCGGTCATCAGCCCGTCTCCCTCGCATGGCTGACCAATATGCGATGAATCCGCCACAGCCACCATGCTCGAATGAATTTGCCGAATGGTCACGATCGGTGTGGAAGCATTGCCGGTAATGGCTTCGGCGAAGAGCTCGCGGTTGCGCAGCACATGTTCGCGTGTATCGTCCGCGGTAAAGCCCAGATTCAGCTCTGCTGGCTCGCCTTCTGCTGCATAGGCGGTACTCATACCGCCGCGCCGTGTGCTGAAGCCGTGCCATAGCCATGAAATTCGCTTAAGGGCCGGCGCAGAAACCCATTCGACGCCATTGCCGGCGTGAATTGGCTCGGCGGCAGCCGGACGTAGATCGTCGGGACTCTTATTGCTTAGATCGTGGCGCGGGGTGGTTTTGCGACCGCCTGCAGCCTTCTCTGTCTGACCGCGAACCAATCCGGCTGCAGAAAACAGAGCGTCAACCTGCTCGATCTGGTCCTCAATGCGCGCATCAATCTGCGCCTCAATGAGGGATTCTGCACCAGCGGATTTCGCAAGCGCGGAAACGGAGCGGGTAATGGGGATGCTGGAGGGCATGGACTTCATTTTAGCGGGAGAGAAATTATTTCAGCCGGAATAAAGCTTGTGGGCCTGCCTTCCGGCAGGCCCGCTAGAGAGGCATTGGGGGTGGGGTATCCAGAAAGGGGGGATTGAGGTGAAGATCGTAAACGACCTTCAAAGAGGATGGTTTCCTACCTTGGAGGGTGATACTACGGGGAAGCCTCTGCTTGTTAATAAATAAGACGCCAAGCCCCGGGGAATGGTTGCTCGACTTCCGGAAGGATTTTTTTGAGCCCGAAAATGTATGAAAACAGAGCATTATTCTATTGCGCGCGCGATTCCCGATTGGCACTCTAATAGTTGTGAAGAACTGGCCATACATTCTGATTGTGCTGATCGTCATCGGTGGCGCGGGGTTTCTGGTATACAGCGACCGGCAGCGACTTGGGGTCGGACATATGCTAGGAGCCAGTTCCGCCAGTGAAAATACCGGTGAAAGCACCAGCGGCGTCAGTGCAGCCCTGAACGCGATGAAACCGTCGAAGGCGAAATGGCGGTCCATCTCCCGTCCCGCTGACGGGTTCACCGTCGAACTGCCCGCAGGCACGCGAGATTCCGAAGCTCCTGCCTTCAATGAAACCGGGAGCACGGAGCCGGTCAAAATGCTGGAGTCAACCTCTGACGACGACACGGTTTACGCCATCACCTGGCAGGACAATCCGCCCATCGCGCGCATCAACAATAACGTGCCGGACCGCACGCTGGACCAGGCCCAGGACGGAATGCTTAGCCGCACACAGACGACGCTGATGAGCCAGACCCGAATCGTCGCCGGCGGATCTCCGGGGCGGGAGATTCTGGCGCACAATGCCTCGGGCGGCGTTCTGAATGCGCGGTTGATCTATGTGAAGCTCCCCGGAGCAAATGACCGGCTCTATACCCTGATGGCGCTCTTTCCCACCGCCGGTGCGCGGCACGAACAGGACGTGACACGCTTCTTCAATTCCTTTGTCATGTCAGCGCCCGGTGCCTGATCCCGGCCTTTGAGCCCGATCTGGGCATCAATTTTCCGCTCGCTTCTTCGTTGCTGCGCGTTTCTTCGCCGGCTTACGGTTCTTCTCTACGCGCAGCTTCCAGGCAGTGTGCAGCGCACCGGTAAGCAAGTCCTCATTGGCTGCGGCCAGCAACACATGTGTGGCGCCCATGCGTCCCCATCCGCCAAAAACCGGCAGAAATACCTCTGGCTGCTCAGCGATAAAGCCCGCTTGCATCCCCGGTGTCAGCATCAGGTTTCCGTAGCCTTTGCTTTGCATGGCCAGCGTAGCAAAGATGCGCCCGCCGACGCGGAAATCCGCCGAGCCCATGTGCGAGCCTTCCTCCGCGCCTTCCATGCTGAGCGCGATGCGCCGAAAGTCCGCAACGCTTAAGCCAGCGCCGGTTTGCTTTCGAATTTCCCCATCTCGAATTCCTCGCCGAGCCATCTCTGAAAAGCCTCAAATTCCTCGTCCCTGCCCAGAAAATCGCGAACCATCGTCCGCCCCGGCTTTGAGCCGCCCTGCTCCAGCACCGCCTTACGATAGCGCGTGGCTGCGTCACCGTCGAGCAGATTTTCCGGATCGAACTGCGCAAAGAAGTCCAGCGCGATCACCTTGTCGAAGGCGTACGTATAGTAGTTCGACGAGTAACCCGTCAGATGCCCGAAGCTCGCATACATGCGGCTGCCGTCCAGCCACTTCCACGGCAGCAGGCTGGTGTAGAGCGAATGAATCGTCTTGTCCAGATCGATCTGCGCCGGGTCTTCATCATGCAGATTCAGCGAAATTGCCGTGTAGTAAATCTGCTGCCGCATTCCATCCGCACGTCCAAACGCACTCGCGGCCTTCATCCGCTGAATGATCTCCGCCGGCAGAACCTCGCCCGTTTCGTGGTGCTTTGCAAAGCTCTGCAGCAGCTTCACGTCGCGGAAAAACTCCTCCAGCATCTGCGAAGGCACCTCAATGAAATCTCCCTCCGTCGCAAATCCTGAAAGCCCGGCCCACTCTGTGTGGCCGCCCAGAATCGCGTGCATCAGGTGCCCGAATTCATGGAAGTACGTCACCACGTCGTTGTACTGCATCAGTCCCGGGTCCTTCTGATCTGACCCACCCTCTTCGCCGCCGGGGAAGTTGCAGATCAGCGAAACCTCCGGCAGATAGCGCCCCTTCACGCCCGTCACCACCGGCGCAGCCGAAAACCACTTATCCTTGCCCTCGCGCGGATGCATGTCGAGATAAAACCGCCCGATCCGCTTACCACCTTCGAACACATCAAAGACCTTCACAGCCTTGTCCCAGGCAGTCGCATCCGACGCCCGAAACTCTACCTTGAACAGCCGCGCCGCCGTCGCCAGCACGCCTGCCTCCACCTGCTCGTACGGAAAATAAGGCCGCACGGACTGCGAATCAAAATCAAACTTTGCCCGCCGGAACTGTTCATACCAGTAGCCGCGGCTGGTAATGTCGATCTCGTCAAGTCGCGGCTCATTCTTCGGCTGCTGCTCCCGTGCAAATTCCAGAATCATCTCGTGCTCGCGCTTCGCACCCTCGCGGCTAGCCTCATCCAGCTTGTGCAGAAACGCACGCACATTCTTCGCCGAACCCATCATCTGGTCCGCGGTCGCCAGATCGGCCCAACTTCTAAAGCCAAGCACTGACGCGATTTCCTGCCGCGTCTTGAGCAAATCTTCCAGGATCGTCTTGTTCGCCGGATACGCCCGCGTGTTGTACGCCAGATACATCCGCTCGCGCAGCTCTCCGTTCGCCGCAAATGTCATGACCGGCTGCATATCGGGCTGATCCGTCGAAATCGTCACTTTGCCCTCAGCATTTGCCGGATGCCGTGCCAGGTAATCGGCCGGCAAACCGTCCAGCTCCTCCAGCGCGGCCTCAATCGTCTTTGCGCCCTCCTGGATGTTCCGGCTGAAATCCAGCGAGTGCTTCGTCGCCTGCTCATGTAGCTGCTGCAGATGCATGCGCGTAGCCTCGTCCTTGTCCACGCCGGCCAGCCGATACCCCAGCAGCGTGCGCTCCACATAATGCTTTGTCGCGTCACTGGTTCCGGTCCTGCCCATTGCAGCCAGCGCGTCATACACCCCGCGATTCAGGCTCAGCGCCGCGCCGGCCTGCGAGACCCGCTGCGCAGCCGTCTGCGCCGCATCGCGCACACCCTTATCCGCAGCCACGGAGTTCAGCACGCCAGCCTGCGACCCGGCCAGGCTCAGCTGCTCGATCGCCGCGTCATACAGCCGCAGCGTGTTTTCGAGCGTCCGCTGCCCTGGGACCGCCAGCAGCGCAGCCAGCGCCTCCTCATGCGCCGCAAGGCGCGCACTAACCCACTTGTCCAGCGCTTCTGCGGACTCGGCCCCGCCTTCATCCCAGGCATGAATCTCTTCAGTCACAAGCAAAGCGGCAACGGTATCGGCTGGCATCGGCAAACATTCCTCCAAAGAACTAGCTTGCCACACCGGGCGCATGCAATGCCTTGTACCGCAGCGTTCAACCCTTCTACGATAGGACAGTTGACCGTATGAAAACTGCGCCCAAGTCCCCACTGTCAGGCCCAAAACTTCGCCACGGAAAGATCTGCGTCGCCATACAGGCCGCCACGCCTGCTGAGATGCTGGACCGCGCAGCACGGGCTCTCAAAGACGCAAAATTCCTCGAATTCCGTCTCGATTCGCTCAGAAATCCCGCCGCCGCACTGCCGCGCCTGAAAGCATTTCTCACCGCAAATCCCAGCGTCGTAGCCATCGGCACATGCCGCCGCAAACCCAACGGCGGGCACTTTGTTGGGCCCTTGTCAGACGAGCTTGCAATCCTGCTCAAGGCCTCACGCACCGGATGCAGAATCATTGATCTCGAAGTCGAATCCGCCGAAGAAGCCTCTTCCGCGCAGCTCGAAAAATTCCGTACCGCTCTGCACTCCGCAGGCGCATCACTGCTCATCAGCTTCCATGACTTCTCCAAAACTCGCCATCTGGACCGCGCCGCAGGTCGCATAGCCGCCTTCGCGCCGGATTACATCAAGGTTGTCTCCACCGCACAGACGCTCTCCGACAACCTCGCCATCCTGCGCCTCATAGAAGACCGCGCCACATCGTCGCGCGTCGTCGGCATTGCCATGGGCGAAGAAGGCCTGGTGAGCCGCGTTCTCGGCCCGCGCGAGGGCGCGACCTTCACCTTCGCATCCTTGGTGGATGGTTCCGAAACCGCGCCGGGCCAGGTCTCCGCCCGCACGCTGCGCCGCCTCTACCGCGCCGACAAGCTCAACGCCGAGACCCGCATCTTCGGCGTCGCTGGCAATCCCATCACGCACTCGCTCTCACCGCTGATGCACAACACCGCCTTCCAACGCGAAAAAGTAAACGCTGTCCTGCTTCCGCTCAAGGCCAAAACTGCGGCCGACCTCATCGCACTCATGATCGAGCTGCCCATGAGCGGAGCGGCGATCACCATGCCGCTCAAGCTCGAGGTCCTTCCGTACCTCGATCACATCGACCCCATCGCCCGTCGCATCGGGGCCGTCAACACGCTGCGCGTCTCCGCAGACGGCAAGCTCTCCGGCTACAACACCGATGTCCACGGCATCGTAAACCCACTCGCCCAGCGCATCCAGCTAAAAGGCGCGCGCATCGCCGTTCTCGGCGCAGGCGGAGCAGCCCGCGCGGCGGTCTTCGGGCTCGTCGATGCAGGCGCAGAGGTCTTCATCATCAACCGCACGCATGAAAATGCCGTAGCCCTGGCCCGCGCCGCAAAAGCAAAAGCTCTCAAGCACAATCAGCTCACAAAACATCGCTTCGACGCCATCCTCAACTCCACGCCCTGCGGCATGAAAGGCTCCGCGCAGCCGCTGCCACTGGCAGAAAGCGAGCTCAACGCCAACCTGATTTTCGAAATGGTCTATAACCCGCTTGAAACGCCTCTGCTTCGCCTCGCCAGATCACGCGGCATTCCCACCATCAGTGGCCTCGAAATGTTCGTGCAACAAGGCGTGCGCCAATTCGAAATCTGGACCGGCAAAACGCCGCCAGAAGCCGAAATGCGCCGAGTAGTCGAGCGCGAACTGAAGCGACGCGGCTAAGCATCTGGACAATTGCTGGAATGGATGGAAAAATCAAGTAGGATTAAATCCTATCTGAGGCCATCATGCGTTCCACAAAGCAAATGAGCATCACACTCCCCAACGAGCTAGCCGGTATGGTCCGCAAGAAAGTTGAGTCCGGAAATTACGCCTCGGAGAGCGAAGTCATTCGTGATGGCTTGCGCGCCCTTCAACGGGAAGATGAAGCGCTGGAGCATTGGCTGCGAACTGAAGTCGTGGCAAGCTATGAAGAAGTTAAAGCAGACCCCTCACGGGTACTCACTTCTGAGCAAGTGCTGGCAAAACTTGTCCAGCACCGCAAAGCACGTCTGAGGGCTGGTTGCATCGCAGATTCTTCCTCTGAAGAGAGAGCCAGCGCACGCGAACTGAAGCCCGCAGCTAGTCGCGAACAAAATAGAAGATGATTCCAAGGACGAAGGAAATCATCGGCCAGAATCGAACTGGAATATAGAACAACTTATCCCGGTGCTTCAGAATCGATCTCTGCTCGACAACCTCGCCGGTTCCGTCCAAAACCTCTTCTCGCCCAGGCAAGAGGAATTGCACAATCACGCCCGCCGCCCAAAATGCGGCTAGCTTCGGCCAGCCATTATGGGCGTAATAATTGGAGTCGTGATAATACAGCCCCGTTAGATAATCGGAGGCAAGCAGGCATACAACTGTCGCAGCACCGGCAATCCAGCCCCGGCCAGAAAACGAGAAGAAAAGCGAAGTGTTAATCATTCAGCAAACAGTTACGGGAATTGCCTTCGACTATATCAAAACTACTTTTTCTTCTTCCCCGTCTTCGCCCCTGGCTTCTTCCCACCCTTAGCGCCCTTCTCTTCTTCCTTGCGCGAAGAAGGAATCGGGTCCATATCCGGCCCTACGCGCTTCACCGTCGTATCAATCAGCTGATAGTTCAACGTGCGCGGCGCAACCGGGCTCACGACGCCGGTTTCCGGATCAACCTTTACGCTCTCCGGCAAGCCCAGCAGGAAGCTGAACTGCGGAGCCACGCCGCCCGGCACACCCGGCCCCTTGGGCACGGAAGCCTGCGTCACCTTCACCGGCAGAAAGCCCGCAATCGGATGCAGACGGAAGGCCGTCTCATAGCGGTGCCGCTTGGCGCTCCACGTAAACACGCGCACCTGGTCGAAATCAAACGGCAGCCCGGCCTTCGGCGGAGCAAGCACCGTAACAAACTCCGGCTTCTCAGTCGTCACCGGCTGGCCGTCCTTGTCCACATTCTCGTCCGATACCTTGGTCAGTACGTATGCACCAATGATGCGTTGCCCCTCGGCATACTGCGCAATCTCGTCCGGCACATCGATATCCATCCTGCTGGAAAGCACCCATCCAGCGCGGCCCTGGCCATCGCGCACCAGCCACCAGTCCTCCAGGATCGGTGCAGCCGCAGGGCCTCCTGCGACAAGGCCAGTCGGAACCGCACCTGATGCCGGCGTTGCGGCCGCGTTCGGTGCTGCCGTCTTTCCTGCCTTCGGCGCCACCGGAGCATTCGCAGCCGGCGCACTCCCCGCAGGCTTGCGAACCGGCGCACCTGCTGCCGCCTTCGCCACCGAAGCCCTCACCAGCAGCTCTACCTTGTCATTTGCCGGCAGCAGATAGTAACGCTCCGTATCGCGCCCCGGCGCAAGATGCAGAAACACGTCGTCCCGCAACACCGCCCTCGCGACCACGTTGTCATTCTTGTGCTGCTGGCCAATCTTCGCAAAAGACTCGTAGGTCGGCTGGTCAATCACGGCATGCTGCTCAAGCCAGCCAATTTCGTTCTTTTCCGTCTTGACCTTCAGGAAGCGCCGCCCATGCTCCAGCACCTCCAGCTTCTGCCCGTTCTTTACCTCGCCAACGCGGTTTGACACCGCAGCCACCCGGTCATGCAGATACTGCTGCTGCGCCACCACGTAAACCGTCTCATGGTTGTCCGGGTGCAGGCGATTACATCCAGCCAGCATCGCGACTGGCAGAATTGCAGCAGCAAAGAATGAAAGTTTCATTCGGGAGAGCAAAGATTTGAGTGACATGGGGAATGTCATGAGCACAGCGTTCACGTTGAGAATATCAGGGAACAGCGCAGGGCAATCAACGATGTACCGCCTTCGCGCGCGCGGAGAACCTATGTAGCACCTGTGTCAATTTCGGGAATCTCCTCAACGCTTTACGCAGAGGGGTTCTGCTCCCCACCCTTCGCCAGTAACGAAACCGCCGCGCACACACCCAGGATCCCCGCAATCACGCCCAGAGAAACTGTAATCGGAATCTCGATCCAGTGCGCAACCAGCATCTTGAAAGCCACAAACGCCAGCAGTATGCCCAGCCCATAGTGCAGATAGCGCAACCGGTCCAGCAGGCCAGACAACACAAAATACAGCGACCGCAGCCCCAGAATCGCCGCAATGTTTGACGTGTACACGATAAACGGATTCCGCGAAATCGCCAGCACCGCGGGAATCGAGTCCACCGCAAAGAGCAGATCCGTCACCTCCACCGCGAGAATCACCGGTAAGAGCGACCCCTTCGCCGGCTGCAGCTTGCGAATCCACTCCGGAATCACTTCCTTGGCCGAGCCGCCGCGCAGCAGCTTCCACGCCGCATACAGCAGCAGCAGGCCAAATATCCATGTGATCCACTCAAAATGCTGCAGCAGCGTCACGCCGACTGCAATAAATCCGGCGCGCAGCACAATCGCTCCAGCCACGCCCCACGCCAGCGCGTGATGCTGCCCTTCTTTGTCGATGCCGAACCCGCGAAACAGCACAAGAAAGACAAAAAGATTGTCGATACTCAGCGAAGTCTCAATCGAGTACCCTGCAATCCACTGCAGCCCCAGGGCGTGCCCGTCCTTCATCGTAATCCAGGCCGCGAAGCACCCCGAAGCAACAAAAAGCGCCAGTGTCCATGCCAGAGCAATCCTCTGGTTTGCCTTGTCGCTCCTGTGCCCGCCGGTCAGCAGCGAGTCCACAACCACCAGCATAATTACCGCTGCGTGAAAGCCAACCCACCACGTCCATGAGGCTCCGCCGATCATAGGCACGATGCTACAGGACCGTCAGGCGCAATGGTCAGAATTCCAGCTTCAGCGCAAACTGCATCTCACGCGGCGTGCCTGATCCTACCGGCGTAATCGGCGATACGTTCAGGTTCACCGTCGTAATGATGCTGCCGAAGCCGGTCGTGTTCGCCGGATTGAAAGTAGCCTGCGGCTCGCCAAGCTGCGGATGATTGAAGATGTTGTAAAACTCCGAGCGGAACTCGAGCCGCGCGCGCTCCCCCAGCGGGAACGTCTTACCGGCGCCAAGATCGATCTGCCAGGTGCCCGGCCCGCGAATCAGGTTGCGCGGCGCAGTGCCGAACTCTCCAGCCGGAGTCGCGAATGCAGCCGGATTGATCCACCCTGCCACGTTTCTGCCTCCTGAAGGCGTGAGAGAAACGCCCGGAATAAGATCAGGGCGCTGTGTGCCGGAGGCCCCATCCGGCGCGGTGTAGCTTGAAGGCATCACTACATTCACCGGAAAGCCTGTGCGGGCCAGCGCCGTTGTTGTCAGCTCCCAGTTGCCCACAATGGCGTTCACAATCCCGTTCTCGTTCAGCATCGGCTTGCCCTGGCCAAAGGGAAGTTCATACACCGCGTTGCCGTTGAACACATTGCGCGCATCCCAGTTGCCGCTGGTGCGATCGCAAGCCAGACACAACGGATTCTGCGGGTCCTGGTTGTCGCCGTCGCCGCTTCCATTCGATCCGTTATCGATCTCGTGCGACCACATGTAATTGCCCGTCACCAGCAGGCCGCTTGAAAACGCTCGCCGCAGCGCCGCCGACAAGCCGCTGTAAGAGCTCATTCCGATCGAACCGCGCCAGCCGATCGCCGGGGCAAAGGCCGGATACTGCACCAATCCCGTCGTCGGATCGATCAGGTTCACCACGTTCGTATCCAGCAGATGCACGCCATGGCTTCCCAGGTAGGAGAGAGTGCCGACGAATTTCGCAGGCAGTTCCTGCTGCGCCGAGAGGCTCCACTGCTCGGTATACGAGTCCTTGCGATTTCGCTGTTCGGCATTCGGTGAGATGGTTCCCGCACCAAATGTGACCGGATAGGAAATCGGATTGGTCGCGCTGCTTGTCTTCGAATAGGAGGGAACCTCGTTCTTGGCCGGCAGATTCTGATCGTCCAGTTGTCCGTCCTCGTGGTACATGCCGAATCCGCCGCGGATCACGGTCCCTCCGTTCTTTCGCGGCTCCCACACAAAGGCCACACGCGGATCAATATCGCCGTAATTCTGGTTGCCAAAGCTTGCGCCCACGCCGCAGAATCCCTGCGGACCGCAGGTATCAAAATCAAAGGGGTTGGCCTTTCCATGCGCCTCATCAAAGAGATTGAAGATGGTGTAACGCAGGCCCAGGTTGAGCGTGAGATTCGGCCGCCACTTGAACTCATCCTGCGCATAGAAGAAGTAATTGTTCTTGCGCAATCCGTTCACCGGCAGAGAGCCTGTCAGGCTGGCCTTTTTCACGTTGTTCGCCGCCAGGTCCTCCACGGTATTAAACGTAACCGTCCCGTGCTCGCCATATTCCTGGTTCACCTGAATGTAGCGGAACTCCATTCCGGCCTTGAAAGTATGCCGGTCATGCGTCCAGGTCAGGTTGTCAATTGCGGAATACGAGTTGCCCACATAAACGCTGGTGTAGTCGTAATTCTGCGTGATCACTCCCGGAGAAGAAGGCGTTGAAACCGCAATCTGATAAGCAATCCCGGAGTTGCTGTAGTTGTACTGGTTGTCGCTGGAGCGGTTGAAGGCAACCTTGGACTCATTCACGAAGTGAGAATTGAAAATGTGCAGCAGCTCCAGCATGCCGTTCACCGGCGCGGAGACCTTCTGCGTCAGATCCGTCGCAGAGGCCGAAAGCGGCTGCGTATCCACTGACCGGTCGTAATTAAAGCGCATAAAGCCCGTCGTCTTCGATGTGAAGTGCTGGTCCAGTCGCAGCATGAACGAGCTCTCGTTCACCACCTGCGTGCATGCGCATGTCAGCAGGTCGATGTCCGGGTCGCTGGTCGGTGTCAGAATTGTATTTGGACCGGCGCCAGGATATCCGTGCAGGATGTTGTACACCGGCGAAGTCGATGGAACCGACGCAATGAGCGCCTGGCTCGGCACGTCTCCACTCACCGGGTAGCCCCAGTTCTGCCGGTAAGCTTCAGCGGCGAGGAAGAAAAACGTCTTGTCGCGTATGATCGGCCCGCCCAGTGATCCGCCAAACTGATTCAGGCGCAGCGGTTGCTGTGTCTCACCCTTCGAGGCCCACAGAGGCAGCGGTGCGTCAAAAGCGTCATTGCGCAGGTACTCGAAGATCCGTCCATGCAGCGCGTTGGTGCCGCTCGGCGAAGTCACATCCAGCTGCGCGCCTCCCGTAGCGCCCACCTCCGCGGTCGACATCAGCGAATCCACCCGGAACTCCGAGATCGCATCCAGCGGAATTGCAAGCCTCACCCATTGGCGCTGTGTCTGATTCACAATGTTGGTGGCGTCCACACCGTCGTAAGTAAAGTTGCTGTCGTCCAGACCGCGCCCGGCAAAGCGAATCGTCCGCTGGTTGCTGCCACCCGTGTCAATGGCGCCGGGAATGAACGCCGTCAGCGCCGCCCAGTTGCGGCCATTCAGCGGCAATTCGTTGGCCTGTGTTTTCTCAATCAGGCCTGTCACCGCGCCGGTAGTGCGATCGATCAAAGCCGAGCTGGAGGGAACTTCTACACGCTGCTCGCCGCCCGATACCTGTAGCGTCGCATTCAGCGTGCGCGTCCTCCCGATCACTTCTTCCACGCTTACAAACGTGATGCTCTTGAATCCCGCATGGGCAAACGTGATCGTGTAGACGCCCACCGGCAGCTCAAGAATGCTATAGCTTCCATCGGAACGCGATTCCGTTTCGCGGCGCAGATCGGTCGCATTCTGAACCGCCGTAATGCGTGCCTGCGGCAGCACGCGGCCCGCCGGATCGCTCACCACACCATTCAATCCGCTGCGATCCACCTGGGCAAAGCTGACGGAAGCTGCCAGCAAAAGAAGAAACATAATAGCTGCCATGCGAAGCTGATAAATAGCAGAAAGCATGGTCATTACTCTATCGTCCGCGCTGCAGCTTAGTGTCAGAGCAATGTTAAGAGTTGGCGGACTTTCCCGGCAGCCGATTTGCCGGCTCCTGTTATCCTCAGCACACCTATGCGCCGCATCTCTCATGCATTTCTTCCATTCACGCTTGCCTCTGTCTTTGCGCTCGCCATCCACTCGCAATCCGTACAGCCGCTCTCCCCTGCGGAAAAGGCAATGGTAGCGTACATCGATACCAACGAACAGGCGTCGAGCCAGATGCTCGAGCAGCTGGTGAATATCAACAGTGGCACACATAACCTCGAAGGCGTCCGCGCCGTTGGCAAGATCATGATGGACCAGCTCAGCTCGCTCGGCTTCCAGGTACATTGGGTCAACATGGATGCAGTGCACCGTGCCGGCGCCCTGGTCGCCGAGCATCCATGTCCGCAGCCCAACACATGCGGCAAGCGGATGCTTCTCATCGGTCACATGGACACGGTCTTCGATAAAGACAGTCCCTTTCAGCAATACACCGTGCAGGGCCACATCGGCACCGGCCCAGGCGTCAACGACATGAAGGGCGGTCTCGTCGACATGCTCTTCGCGCTCAAAGCCATGCAGGCCGCAGATGTGCTGAAACAAACGGAGATCACCATCGTTCTCAGTGGCGATGAAGAAGCGCACGGCGAGCCAGCCAGCATCTCACGGCGTGACATGATCGCCGCCGCAAAACACAGTGACGTCGCACTCGAATTCGAGGGCACGCCGCGCCAGGACGGCATCTTTTACGGCAGCGTCAGCCGGCGCAGCTCCATCTCGTGGCACATCAACACCACGGGCGAAACAGGCCACTCCACCGGCATCTTCGGCTCCAGCAAAGGCTATGGCGCAATCTACGAGCTCACTCGCATCCTGGATGCCTTTCGCACGCAGCTTCCTGAGCAATATCTCACCTTCAACGTGGGCCTCCTTGTCGGCGGTACAAGCCTCACCGTCGATGACTCGGGCAACAACGCCACCGCGACCGGCAAGGGCAATGTAATTCCCCCCACGGCCTACGCCAGCGGCGACATCCGCACCATCTCCAATGAACAATCCGAACGCGTCGAGAAAAAGATGCAATCCATCGTCGCGCAGCATCTGGCAAAAACCGGCGCAACCCTCACCTTCAGCGAGGGCTACCCCGCCATGGCGCCCACCGCGCAGAGCCGCGCCCTGCTCGGCGTTCTCAATCAGGCCAATGCAAGTCTTGGCTTTGGCGCAATGCCGGAGCTCGATCCCATGAAGCGAGGCGCGGGCGACATCGCATTCGTCGCGGACATTCTTCCCGGCCTCGCCGGCATTGGCGCAACCGGCGAAGGCGCGCACGCACCGGGTGAAACCATTGATCTCTCCACGCAGCCCATCAACACCAAGCGCGACGCCATGCTGATGTATCGCCTCAGCAAAATCGATCAGAAAGCCGACCTGATCAGCGTGGCGGGCAAAGCAAAGTAAGCTACGGATGCGCCGCGCTCAAATCCGAGTGCCCCGCCACATTCAGCTCGCGATAGAGCTTCAAATCCGCTCCGGTCAGCATCTTCACAATGTAGAGAATCTGCCCGTAGTGCAGTCCGAAGTGCTCGACAACCTGGTACACCGCATCGAGGCCGGACACGTGATAGCCCTGAATCTCCATCGGCGCAGTAAGCTCATCCGCCGTGAGCCGTGCCAGCACCTTCTCTGCGTCGCCCAGCGTCGCGCCGAGTCTTTCCAATAACTCTGCCGCAGAAATCCCATCTTGCTCGCTGAATTCCAGCGGACGATTGCGCTCATCCTTTTGTCCGTTGAATGAATCCACCAGCCACTGGCGCACATTGCCGTTCAGATGCAGCAGAAGATTCCCGATACTGTTGGATGCATCGTTCGGACGCCACCACACCTGCTCATCCGTAAGCGGCTCGACAGCTCCGCGCATCCGCGGCCAATACTGATCCAGCAGCTTCTTGCGCGAGTACGCCAGAAACAACGTCGTAATATCCTGAGCCATGACAAGCCGCCTTACTATCGTTGGTTTATAAGCTTGATCGTCTCAAGAAACACGTCGCCATCCATCGTCAGGCTCTTCGTGCTGATCTTGTCCATTGTGTCCTGCGCCGTGTGATGGTACGCATTGTTCGGCCCGTAATTCAGGTCGATCACATCCACGCTCGGCACTCCACGATGCACGAACGGCAGATGATCGTCCTCCACCGCCTCGTCCGTCTGGAAGAAATACTTGTCGTATCCAAACTTGTGCGCAGCCTGCTTCACCAGGTCGCTTAGCCACGGCGTTGAATTCGTCTCGCGCTGAATGTCCAGATCCTTATCGCCAATCATGTCCGCCAGCACAAACGCCTTGATCTTCGGCAGCGTTCCGTCACGTCCCCACTTCGCCGCCAGGTGCCGACTTCCATACGTCGAATCCGACTGTGACCAGGTCTGGAATGCCTCTTCTCCGTCAAAAAATACCAGCCACACCGAATAGCCATCGTTAGGTTTACCGCGTAGCGTATCGGCAATCGCCATCAGCAGCCCCGTCGTCGAGCCGCCGTCATTCGCGCCCACAAAATTGATATTCCGCAGAGGATAATTCGTCTCGTAGTGCGACGCCAGCACAACAATGCCCTGCTTCTTGCCCGGAAACTTCACGATAAAATTTCGCAGCGCCACAGGCCCAATCGGCGTGTCCGCGGTAAAGGTATCTTCTTCCACCTGGTCGTGCTGAAAATGCGCGCGAAGATACGCTTCAGCCTTCAGGTGGCCCAGGCTCGTAGGCCAGCGCGGCCCAATCGCCACAAACTCCCGCGTGTATTGCATGGCGTGCTCGCCACTGAAGTGCCCCTGCGCCGCCAATGAAAGCGCGCCTGCGCATCCCGCAAACACAACAAGAGCCAACCGCCGCAGAAATGCCTTCATCCGACCTGCCTTATGCGGCCCGCGCCGCTTCTTTCTTGCGCCGCCGCTCCGGATGCACCCACCACGCCACGCCTATCCCAAGCAGATAGAGCGAAAACATCGGGACCGCATACGCGCACATCGTCCACGGATCAGGCGTTGGCGTAATAATCGCCGCCACGATGAAAATAATCAAAATCGCATAACGAATGTTCTTCCACAGAAACTTCGGGCTCACAATCCCGAACATTGCCAGAAAGAAAATCAGGATCGGCAGCTCAAAGCTGATGCCCAACCCCAGGATGATTGACATAAAGAAGCCTGTGTAATCCTCAATCGTGATCATCGGATTGAACGGCTTGCCGAAGCCGAAGATCAAAATCTTCAGTGCGCTCGGAAACACGAAAAAATATCCAAACGAAGCACCCGTTAAAAACAGCCCAAGCGTGGCCGTCATAAACGGAATCACAAACCGCCGCTCTTTTTGATACAGCCCCGGCGAGATAAACAGCCACACCTGGTAAAGAATGAACGGAGCCGCCAGAATCGCTCCTCCAATCAAAGCCACCTGCATCGACAGGTTCATGCCATCCATCGGATGTGTCATGTTCAGCTTCAAATTGAGCTTGTTGATCGGCGCCTGAACCAGTCCATACAGCCGGTCGTGAAAATAAAACGCGATAAAGAATCCGGCTGCAAGATAAATCGCGGAGTGCACAATTCTCTTGCGCAGCTCCTCCAGATGCTCCATCAGGCTCATGCCGGGCAGGTCCGCGCGCTCGCTCACCGCGGCGCGAGCTTTGCCGATTGCATCCCCGGCATCAACCATGCTGGCTCACCGTCTCTCCCGCCGATAAGGATTCAGATGGCGATGTCGGCAAGGATGGTGCGGCATCTTCCGCTCCGATGTTCGCCTCCACAACAGGCTCCGTCACATCCGCTCTCGAAACCGGCTTCGCGGCGGCAACCGTCTCGCCCGTCGAAGGCGGCTGAATCACCAGCGTCGATGGAGACTCCGAAATCGGTGCAGACATGCGCGGCGGCTGTACCTCGGGCATTTTCTCCACGGTAGGATCTTCCAGCGGCGCGGCCAAAGCCGGGGCAGAGACCGACTGCGCAGCCAGCGTCTGCTGCCGTTGCGCCTCTTCCTTCTGCTTCCGTTCAGCCTCTTCAGACATCCGCAACTCTTCTTCCATCTGGAACTTGAAATCATTGGAAGCCTTGCGGAATTCGTACATCAGCTTGCCGATCTGCCGGCCAATCTGCGGAAGCTTGCGCGGCCCAAAAACCACCAACGCCAGGATCATCAGAATGATGGAGTCCGCCATGCCAACGCTGGCTTGCTCAATTGGTAAAGGCGTTCCCATGAACCACCATCATAATCGCCCGCCTCAACCCCTCACAAACGGACACAAAGGGTACGAGCTTTAGCGCATACATAACCTCAAAACAAAAATGAGGTGTCATCCTGAGCGAACGGGCCCTAAACGTACTTCAGTTTGGGGGTGGTGAGTCGAAGGACCTGCTTTTGCTTTTTCTCGTTCCCTTGTCCCGGCTCTTTCGCCCTCACCAATCAAACCCACCCTTCGGCGGCGGCCACGCACCCAGCAGCTGCCGAAGCAGCACAATCCGCCCAAAGTGATACCCGTTGTGCGCCGCCAGGCTTTCCAGCTGCTCCCGCACCGTCATTACGCGCACCGGCTCGTCGGGCCGTGACGTGCAACGCACCGGCACATTCAACCGTCCCTCATCCTTCGCCGCCTCGCCCGCCTTTCGGTTCCCCGCCAGAAATCGCTCGCAAAGCTGCCCCCAATATTCCTTCTCAGCGTCCTGCACCGTCGGAAACGCATCCCGCGGACTCGCCGGATACAGCCTCTCCACGCCGGCAATCCACTCCAGGGTGATCTGCTGCCAGAACGCGATATGCCACAGCTCCTCATAAATCGAATGCGGCGCTCCCGCAGGCGTTTTATGCGCCAACTCCTGCGTCAACCCCTCCAGAATGTGCGCCGGCGGCGTATATGCGCTGTCTCCGATAAGTGCCTGCTCCAGTTCGCTCACAGCTTCCTCCATACCTCACTCAAAATACCGTAATCTCGACAAATTTGAATCATGTGCGTGTTTGTTAAAATCGAATGATGTAACAGGCTGCAACATCCCCGTGGGCGGAAAAGTAGCGCGCTCACTGCAGCCGATAAGAAAGCTTTCAACATCCCCGTTCGCCGGACCAGCACTTCGGGCCGGCAGAGCTGAAGGCGGAATACAGTGACTCTGGTTCTTGACGATCTTGCGCAGGCTGCTGACTCGTGCAGTCTTGAAAACTATCTCGCGCTCCCCGACCACACCATGGATGACCGCATCACCGCGGCGCGCGCCAAACTTGGCTCCTCCACCATCCTCCTCGGCCACCACTACCAGCGCGATGAAGTCATCCGCTTCGCCGATTTCACCGGCGACAGCTACAAACTCTCGAAGATCGCCGCTGAGACCGACGCAAAATACCTCATCTTCTGCGGTGTGCACTTCATGGCAGAAAGCGCCGATGTCCTTGGCCGCGACTCGCAGCAGGTCATCCTGCCCGACCTGAACGCCGGCTGCTCCATGGCCGATATGGCAGAGATCTCGCAGGTTGAAGCCTGCTGGGAGGCGCTCGCGCGCACCTGCGATCTAAGCAAGATCGTTCCCATCACCTACATGAACTCCTCCGCCGCCATCAAAGCCTTCTGCGGAGAAAACGGCGGCCTCGTCTGCACCTCCTCGAACGCCCGCCAGGCCTTCGAGTGGGCCTTCCAGCGCGGAAAACAGATCCTCTTCCTCCCCGATCAGCACCTCGGCCGCAACACCGGCTTCGCCATGGGCATTCCCCTCGATGAAATGAAGATCTGGGACCCCTGGGCCGTTCAGCTCCCCGTAAATCAGGGCGGCCTTTCCACCAGCGAGCTCAACTCTGCCCGCATCCTACTCTGGAAAGGCCACTGCTCGGTCCATCAGCGCTTCCTGCCCAGCCATGTGGACGCAGTCCGCGCCAAGTACCCCGGCATCCAGGTCATCGTCCACCCGGAGTGCCGCTGGGAGGTCTGCCAGAAGGCCGACGCCCTCGGCTCCACGGAACGCCTCATTCAACTCGTAGAAGACGCCCCCGCCGGAACCACCTTTGCCATCGGAACGGAAATCCATCTCATCAACCGCCTGGCCAAACGTTTCGCCCCGGAGGGCAAAAAGATCATCACCCTCGACGACACCGGCTGCCTCTGCACCACCATGTACCGCATCAGCCCGCAGCACCTGGCCTGGGCGCTCGAAAACCTCGTCGAAGGCCGCGTCGTCAACCGCATCCAGGTCCGCAAAAACGTCAAGCACTGGGCCCGCGTCGCCCTGGACCGCATGTTGGAGATCAATCCCGGAAAATGAGGAGTGCTGCGGGTGCCCCTGGTCCCGATTTTGGGACCAGGGATACCACAAAAGCCAGCCTCACCGTCTGTAATCCACAACCTCAATTTTTTCAAGATAGTTTGCACAAAATTACCGCCATCTGTGCCATAATCATCTCGAAATCAAAAAAAGGCCCGGTCCTTAAGGACCGGGCCTTCGCATTTCCGCGGATTGGAGCTCAAAAAGTGGCATTTTCACCAGCATTTCACCGCAATTTCGCACCCTCTTTCCAGCAAAAATTTACCCGCAATCGCATGAATATAAACAGCCTATAAGAATCCCCTAACCGAAAAACACATTTTTTCACTCCCCACAGAATCTGTGGTTTCAGTAAATCTGTGGGCGAGCGCAAGGCTAAACCTATAAAAAGGAACAAGATAGTATTTTCGGACCTCGGATTTTCTCCACAGATTCTGTGGAACCTGGAATTCCCCCGGCCGAACCGCTTAAACCCACCACCCAAACCAAAGCAACCGCAAAACGCAGTATCCTAGGATCACGCAATGAAGACCTTCACCATCGACGAAGCACAATCCCTGCTCCCCGTCCTCGACTCGCTCCTCAAGCGCGCCATTGAGGGCAAGCAGTCCGCCGAGCTGGCCGAGAACCGCCTGCAGGAACTGATCCGCCGCATCTATATCTCCGGCGGCATGAGGGTTGATGTCGCCGCCGTCGCCCGCGACCGCTTCGAGATGGAAGAGCACCTCAAGCAGGTCAAGGAGACCGTCGCGGAAATCGACGCCATCGGCGTTCAGGTCAAGGACCTCGACACCGGCCTGCTCGACTTCCCGTTCCGCCTCGAAGACGAGGTGGTGCTGCTCTGCTGGCGTCTGGGCGAGCCGGCCATCGAGCACTGGCACACCGTCGAATCCGGCTTCCAGGGTCGCCAGCCCGTCGATGATCGCTTCCGCCGCCGGTCTGGATCAGGCTCATCCACGCGCCCCAACTAGCCCATGTACATACCGGAAGAAGAAGTCCGCTCGCTTCTCACATACGACGCGCTGATCCCCGCCATTCGCGAAGCCTTGATCGACTACTCCACAGGCAAAGATGAAAAAAGCAAGGTAGTTCAGCCTCCGCGCTCCATCCTCCGCCCCAGCGATAAAGACTGGTTCGCCGTCATGCCCGTCATCCACGGCGAAGTCATGGGCGTAAAATCCGTCACCTTCTTCCCCGGCAATGCAAACCACGGCCTCCACACCCACATGGCCGTCATCACGCTCTTCAGCCGTACCACCGGCGAGCCGCTTGCCGTCATGGATGGCCGCCTGATCACAGCCATGCGCACCGCTGCTGTCTCCGCAGTCGCCCTTGATGCCCTCGCCGACCCGGGCGTCACAAGCCTCGGCATCCTCGGTGCAGGCGTTCAGGCCCACTCGCATCTGGAAACTCTGCGCAGCGTCCGCCCTTCGCTGACCGACATCCGCATCTGGTCCCGCACCTCCGCCAATGCCGAACAGCTCGCGGCAGAGAATGGCGCTCGCGCCACAACACTCGAAGAAGCCGCCGGTTCTGACATTGTCCTCACCGCAACCGCATCGCCCACGCCTGTCCTCGAAGGCCACTGGCTCTCGCCCAAAGCCGTCATCCTTGCCGTCGGAGCCGTCGGCGCACATCTGCGCGAGCTCGATGATGAAGCGGCCCGCTCCTGCTGGGTCGTTGCCGAATCGCGCCAGGGCGTCGAGCGCGAATCAGGCGACATTCTTCTCTCCGGCGCTCGCGTCCAGGCCGAAATCGGTGAGATTCTTGCGAATCCCGCATATCCCGTCCCGCGCGGCAGCCGCATCCTCTTCAAATCCGTCGGCATGGCCATTGAGGACCTCGTCGCAGCCCGTCTCGTATGGCAGGCCCATTCAGCCAGCCAAACATGAACGAATCGAACCACCTCCACGTCAATAAACTTAGGCAATCTTGCGGTAGTCTAAGCACATATCAAGGAGCGTCATGAGGACAGCCAGGTGGGTTCGCGGAATCATTGTGGCCGTAGCAGCAATTGCAGTAGCCGCAATCTCCGGCTGCGCCGGATTCTGGGATCCGCTGCCCAACTCCGGCGGTGGCGGCACCAATCCCGTGAGCGGCACCTTTTACGTCCTTAATCAAAAGACCAATCAGCTCGCCGGCTTTGCTTTCGCCGCCGGCGCCTCATCTCCAACCGCGGTGACGAACAGCCCATACTCGCTTCCCTCGCAGCCGCTGGCCATGGCCATCGCGCCCAGTGGAAGTTACCTGTATGTCAGCACCCTCTCCGGCATCCTTTACTACACCATTAACGCAGATGGCTCGCTGACCGCCGGCGACAGCGGCCAGATCCTCAGCAGTGACACCGCCTTTGCCATGCAGGTTGACCCCAGCGGATCGTGGCTTATCGAGTCCGTCTCCGGAAGCGGCGTTCTGGCTGCTCTCCCCCTCGACTCCAGTACCGGAGCCCTCAACGGGACCGCACAAACCGTCAATCTCCCTGCCACCACACTCAAGGAAATCGCCGTCACACCCAGCGGAGCCGCTACGCCGTATGTCTTTGTCGCCATGGGAACCGGCGGAACCGCAGTAGTAGCCTTCAATTCAGGCAACGCGAATCCCTTCGGCGTAGTGAGCAAAATTGGTGTGAAGAACTCGCTCGGCGCCGACAACGCTGTCGCCGTCGATCCGGGGAGCCGCCTGCTCTATGTGGGAGAAACCGTGGCCGTAAGTGGAACACAATCCGGCGGTCTGCGCGTCTTCACCATCGGAAGCTCGGCCATCAGTGAAATCTCCGGCTCGCCCTATGCAACCGGCGGCACCGGGCCTTCCGCCATCCTACCCACAACTGGCATCGTCTACGTGGCCAACAGCGCCGTCAGCGGCAGCTCCAGCGGAAACATCAGCGGTTTCTCTATCGTAACTTCAACTTCTGGAACCAGCTACTCCTTAACCGCTATCAACACTATTTCCGCCGGTTCGCTCACGTCCGCAATCGCAGAAGACAACACAAATGCATACATCCTCGCCGTAAACTTCGGTGGCAGTCCGGATCTCAGCACATTCACCTTTGATTCCACCACGCAAGGCCAGCTCGATGCCGGCCCCACCTCATCCACTGGCACAGATCCCACCGGCACCATTGCAATCATCGCCGCGCCTGCTCTTTAATCGGCAAACGTCACGTACTTGCCGTCAAAGATCGAGTGCTTTCCGAATCGCTCATCATCCCGCCGGGGATAATCTGTGCGAAAGTGTGCGCCACGGCTCTCCGTTCGCGCCAGCGCCGAACTCAGGATCGCTTCTGCAACCGCGCACAGCGACTGCGCTTCCACAATCTCGCGCGACGGCGTGGCTCGCCCGGCAATCTCATCCAGAGCCTCCGCGCAACGCGCCTGCAGAGCAAGTCCGTCACGCAGGCCGTTTTCCTCTCGCAGCAAGCCTGCGCAGCGGTCCATTGTCTGCCTCAGTTCCTGAACTATCTCCGCTACTAGCCCTTCCGGCACAGCCACAGCCCGCATAGGCTCGGCATCCGGAACCACCGCAAGCGACAGCGCATCGGCAAGCATAGCCTGTGCAGCCCGCGCGCCAAACACCAGCCCTTCCAGCAGCGAGTTCGAAGCAAGCCGATTCGCCCCATGCAGGCCAGTACATGCTGCCTCGCCTGCCGCATACAGCCCACGCACCCGCGTGCGCCCGTCGAGATCGGTCCTCACGCCGCCCATCAGGTAGTGCGCCGCCGGACGAATCGGAATCCGGTCCCGATGCAGGTCCAGCCCATGCTGTGCCAGGAACGCGCTGATGCCCGGAAAACGCTTGTGCAAATCTATTCCGGTCACATGCCGCATGTCGAGATACACCTGCCGCGCCTGACGCCCGGCCTCGTCCATTCCTTCACGCCATACCGCGCGCGCCACCACATCGCGGGGCGCAAGCTCCAGCCGCGCATCGTAGCGCTCCATAAAGCGCTCGCCGCGATCATTCACCAGCCATGCGCCCTCGCCGCGCAGAGCCTCAGAGAGCAGAAACGCCGGCACACCCGGCAGCGCCAGCGCCGTGGGATGAAACTGGTAAAACTCCATGTCAGACAGCTCGGCCCCGGCGCGCAAGGCAAGCGCCAGCCCATCGCCCGTCGCCACGGCCGGATTGGTCGTATGCGAATACATCTGCCCCGCGCCGCCGGCAGCTACGAGCACCGCGCGCGCCGGTACTCGCGAAAGTACGCCATCGCGATCCAGCAGATCCGCGCCCACAACGCGTCCATCGGCAACCACAAGGTTCGTAACCGTGGTCCACTCGGCAAAGCGAATGTTGGCTTGACTTCTTGCCAGCACCGCCAGCGCGCGTCCAATCTCTGCTCCTGTCGCATCGCCATTTGCATGAAGAATTCGAGGCCTGGAATGCGCCGCCTCGCGCGTACGCAGCAATTGACCTGCCTCGCGATCAAACTGCGCACCCCACTCCATCAACTCCGCCACGCGCAGCGGTCCCTCGCGCACCAGCGTCTCCGCGGCGGCGCGATCCACCAATCCATCTCCAGCCACAATTGTGTCTTCGAAGTGCAGCGCTACATCCGCATCGCCTTCCATCGCCACAGCAATGCCGCCCTGCGCATAGTGCGTATTCGACTCGCTCACTGCTTCCTTCGTGACAACAAGCACGGAGCCATAGGCGGCCAACTCAACCGCCGCACGCAGCCCGGCCACGCCAGCGCCGATTACCAGGAAATCCGATTGCAAAAAAGGGTTCACCCATCAGGCTAAAGCATTTTCTTGTCCCTTGTCCCTGTTTCCTTATCCCTCGCTCCGCACATTTACGATAGAGATAGCGTGCAGACCATACGAGTAGACACCCCATCAGCACGATATGACGTCTTCGCGGGCAGCGGCCTGTTGGACACGCTCGGGTCCCGCATTGAGCGCGTGGCCGGCCAGCTTCCGCGCCGCGTCTTTGTCTTAACCTCGCCCGAAATCTGGGCGCTCTGGGGCGAAACGCTGGAAAAATCCTTTCCGCAGCCGCCCATCGCTCTTTTCCTTCCTGCCGGCGAGAAAAGCAAGACGCTCTCCAGCGTGGAGCGCCTCGCCCGCCAGATGATTGAAGCCGGCGGCGACCGCGGCTCCTTGCTTATCGCCTTTGGCGGCGGCATCGTCGGCGACGTCGGCGGATTCCTCGCCGCCATCTTCATGCGAGGAATCCCATATATCCAGGTCCCCACCACATTTCTCGCGCAGGTTGATTCCTCCGTCGGCGGCAAGACCGGCGTAAACCTGCCAAACGGCAAGAACCTCCTCGGCAGCTTTCATCACCCCCTCGCCGTCTTTGCGGACATTGGCGTCCTCGGCACGCTCAGCGAGCGCGAGCTGCGCGCCGGTCTCATGGAAAGCGTGAAAGCCGGTATCATCCGTGACCGCGCGCTGGTTCGCTACATGGATGAGCGTGCCGAAGACGTGCTGGCGCGCGATCCCAAAGCCCTCGAAAAGGTTATTGCCGCATCCGTCCGCATGAAGGCCGATGTCGTCAACCGCGATGAGCGCGAAAGCGGCCTGCGCATGATTCTCAACTTCGGCCACACTCTCGGTCACGCCATTGAGCAGGTCACACGCTACAAAGTCCTGCTGCACGGCGAAGCCGTCGGCTGGGGCATGATTGCCGCGCTCTACATCGCAGGCCTGCGCGGAACCATCACACGCGCACAATCAGACCGCATGGAAGAACTGATCCACCACTATGGCGCTCTTCCGCCATTCGAAGCGAGCGCGGCCAGGCTCGTTGCCGCCAGCGGCGCGGATAAAAAGAACGTCGGCGGCATACGCCGCTTCGTGCTTCCCATCGGTATCGGTGACGCCGGCGTTGTGGAAGACATCACCGTCAGTGAGCTGCGCGAAGCAGCCGAATACATGCTGGCGCAGGCCGCGCCCAAACCCCAACCGGCTCATCGCACGGAGCAAAAGGCCTGATGGCAAACACCGGCGCAAAACCCGCAGGCGCGCAGGATGAAGCCAGTGCCGCACAGGCCGTGCAGGCCATGTTTAACTCCATTGCGCCGCGCTACGACCTGCTCAACCATGTCCTCTCCGCCAACGTGGACCGCATCTGGTGGAACCGCACCGCCCGCCGCTTTCACGACATCCTCGCACAGCCCGACTCCGCTATACTCGACATCTGCTGCGGCACCGGCGACATGACGCTGGCGCTGCTCAAGCATCGTCCCGCCGGCTCTCGCCCGATTCTGGCGGCGGATTTCGCACGCGCCATGCTCTCGCGGGCCGAAGAAAAATTCGCAACACGCGCTCCAAACCAGCCCACGGCAACCACCCTCGAAGCCGACGCCCTTCATCTCCCGCTGCAATCCGGCTCGCTGGATCTCGTCGTCAGCGCCTTCGGCTTTCGCAACCTGGCTAACTACGATGCCGGCCTGCGAGAATTTCATCGCGTGCTCAAGCCCGGCGGCCAGCTCGGCATCCTCGACTTCAGCGAACCGGGCGGCCTGCTCGGCAAGCTCTACGCCATCTACTTCCGTCGTGTCCTACCCGCCATCGGCCGCGTCATCACCGGCCAAACAAGTCCTTACCAATATCTTCCCGAATCTGTCGGCAACTTTCCCGCCCCTCCACAAATGCTTGAGATGATGCGCCAAGCGGGTCACACCGATTGCACCTGGCAGCCCTATACCTTCGGAATCGCCGGACTTTACACTGGTATCCGTCCAATGGATGAAAGCGCGGAGCGCCTGAAACTCGCATGACCTCTGTTGCGCCCAACCTCGCCTCCATCACCGCTGAAAAGCGGCGCGTGGCGCTTTATTCCATTCTGGGCGCCACATGCATGACGCTGCTCAAGCTCCTGGTGGGCCTGCTCTCGGGCTCGCTCGGCGTGCTCTCAGATGCTGCGCACTCTGCCATCGATCTCGTCGCCGCCGTTCTCACCTTCTTCTCCGTGCGGGTGGCAGACAAGCCCGCGGACGAAGATCACACCTACGGCCACGGCAAAATTGAAAACGTCTCCGCCTTCATTGAAGCCGGCCTAATGGCCGTTTCCTGCGTATGGATCATTTCGGAGGCGCTCAGCCATATTGCACGTCAAACCATTCAGCTGCACCACTCCATCTGGCCCGTGCTGGTGCTGCTCGCTTCCATCGCCGTGGATTACTGGCGCTCGCGCGAGTTACGCGAGGTAGCGCGGCGCACAGGATCTCCCGCGCTTGAAACCGACGCCTTCCACTTTGCATCCGACATCTGGGCTACACTGGCTGTTCTCGTCGGTCTGGGTGCAAGCTGGGCCGGCGCGCGCTTCGGTATTCCCTGGCTGGAATTTGCCGATCCATTCGCGGCCATTGTGGTTTCACTCATGATCCTGCGCCTCACAATCCATCTCACGCGCCAGACTATCGCCGCGCTGATCGACGAGATCCCTGCTGAAACCCGTCAACGTGTCATTCACGCGGCAGCAGGCGTGGATGGCGTGCTGGCCGTGGAGCAGGCGCGCGTGCGCCGCTCCGGCGCATCCTACTTTGCCGATCTCACGCTCGCGCTGCCGCGCCGCTTCACCTTCGAGCACACCGGCGAAGTCGTCCGCGCCGCCACCGAGGCCGTCGATCAGGCTCTTCCCGGCACAGACGTAGTGATTCACACAGTCCCACGCGACCCCGGCACGGAAAGCATCTTCGATCGCGTGCGCACCGTGGCTGCGCGCAACAACGTCTTCGTGCATGAGCTCAGTGTGCAATCGCACCATGGGAAGCTGCGCGTAGAACAGCACGTCGAGCTTGACGAGCGCTTGCCGCTCATCGAGGCGCATCGTTTCGTCACCGCGCTCGAACAGGAAATCCTGCATGAAGCTCCGGAGATTCACTCCGTGCTCACGCACATTGAGAGCGAGCCGGCAACCATCGAGCAACCTGAAGAAATCGTGGTTGAAGACCGACGCATTGAGCAGGCCCTGCGTTCCACTGCGACGCAGTTTCCTGAGATCATCGACGTGCATGAGCTTACAGTGCTGCGCGTGGGCGACCATATCGATCTCTCCTGCCACTGCACCCTGCCCGATGCGCTGCCGATGGGTCATGTGCATGAAATCATCACAGCGCTTGAAGATCGGCTGAAACAGGAATGCCCGGAGGTGAACCGCATGACCATTCACCCCGAGCCCGCAACGGAAAACACAAGATAAGAGGATCACCGCAATGAATGTTTACAGCGACTGGAAGAACGACAGCATCTATGAAGCAGTCTCGGAAGGCAACAAAATCGTCTTCGATACCGACAGCGCCCACACGCACGGCGCAAGTCCTGTGCAAGCCGTGTTAATGGCTCTCTGCGCATGCACTTCTGTCGATGTCGTAAGCATCCTCAAAAAGAAACGGCAGGAAATCACCGGCCTGCGCGTCTCCGCTGAGGCCGAGCGCGCTCCCGACCCTCCACAGGTCTTCACAAAAATCATGCTCACGTACACCATCCGTGGCAAAGTCGATCGCAGGGCCGCGGAAGACGCTGTTTCGCTTTCGAAAAACAAATACTGTTCCGTATCGAAGATGCTCGAATGCAAAGCTGAGATCAGTTACGAGATCGCACTCCCCGATGGAGAACCAGAAGCATAAGCACGGAGCCACACACATGAGTCCCCAGTCATGAGCCCACAAATCGCTCGCCCCGTCGTCGGCTTCTTCCGCGTGGCATCGGTCATCCTGCTGGTGGTCGCTGTAGGCCTTCTTGCGGCCATCACCACCATGCACTTTGTCATTCACGGCGCGGAGGTTCAGGTTCCAACGCTCAAAGGCATGACGGTTGCGGACGCACGCAGTCAGGCCGCGGGTCTGGGTCTCAACCTCGATGTGGACAATCGCTACTTCTCTTCCGATGTGGCCGCCGGACACATCCTCACACAATCGCCCACGCCTGGAACCGTGGTGCGGCGCGAGTGGCATGTGCGGGTCGCCGAAAGCCTCGGGGCGCAGCAGGTGGATGTGCCCGACACGATCGGCATGGATGAGCATCTTGCCGCGCTCAAGCTGCGCCGCGTGGGCCTCACCGTAGGTACAACCGCCCGCCTGCCCAACGCAAAAACCCCGGAAGGCACGGTTCTCGCGCAGGATCCGCCCGCGCACGCAAAAGGCATTGAAGGACCCAGCATCAATCTCCTCGTCGCTGCTCCGCCCGATGTAGGCGCGGACGGCTTTCTCATGCCAGATCTGAAGGGAATGACGCTTGAGTCTGCCCAGGCTCAATTGGCCCATGTCGGCCTCACCGCAGCCCCACCCACTTTCATGGAGATGGATGTTCCGCCTGTCGGGCCCGATGGCTCAAGCGTAAAACTGCCCGTTGCGCCGGACACCGTAATTCAGCAGCAGCCGCTGCCCGGCGCACGCGTGGATGCAAACACTCTTGTCAGGCTCACCGTCGCGCGATAGAGCAGAATCACCACGACTGAGCCCTACCGCGAAGATGCCGGATCGGATTTTTGTTAAGAAAAATCCAATGCATTACAGGTTTCACCGGCCACGCCCATGCTGATCCGCTCTTATATGCGCGTCGTAGGAGCAGCCTGGAGCGTCAAACAAATACGCATGTCCGTTGAGTCGAGCAAAGAATCCAAGACACCCCAGCCCGAAGGCATCTCGCACGCATGGCGTGCTTTAAAGCATAGGAATTTCAGGCTCTTCTTCGGCGGCCAGAGCATCTCGCTCATCGGCACGTGGATGACGCGCATTGCCACCTCCTGGCTGGTTTACCAACTCACTAAATCCCCTCTGATGCTGGGAACCGTGGGCTTCGCCGGACAAATTCCCTCGTTTCTGTTCGCGCCGCTCGCCGGCGTTGTCGTAGACCGTATGGATCGCCGCAAAGTCCTCCTATGGACGCAGGCCCTCGCCATGCTTCAGTCGCTGCTGCTCGCCGCTCTCACCCTCACCCATCGCATCAACGTAACGGAAATCCTCCTTCTCAGCGTCATGCAAGGCATGATCAACGCCTTTGACATGCCTGCGCGCCAGTCTTTCATGATCCGCATGGTTGAAGACCGCGCCGATCTGCAGAATGCCATCGCAATCAACTCGTCGATGGTCAACGCCGCCCGTCTCATCGGCCCCTCGCTCGCGGGAATCCTCATCGCCGCCACCAATGAAGGCTGGTGCTTCCTCGTCGACGGCATCAGCTACATCGCTGTCATCGCCTCGCTGCTCATGATGCGGGTTCGTCACGAAGAGCTGCAGGCACATGGCGCCACCATGACCCAGCAGCTTCGCCAGGGATGGGAGTATGTAACGCACTCCGTACCCATCCGCAACATCCTGTTGCTCTTTGCCGTGCTCAGCCTCATGGGCTGGCCGTTCATGGTGCTTATGCCGATCTTTGCCGCGGAAGTGCTCAAAGGCGGCGCGCACACGCAGGGCTTCCTCATGGGCGCAGTCGGCGTCGGCGCACTCGCTTCCGCTCTTGTGCTCGTGGTTCGCAAATCCGTGCGCGGGCTCACCAAAATTATTCCCATCGGCGCATGCGTATTCGGTGCCGGGCTCATCGCCTTTGGCTTCTCGCACAGCCTCTGGCTCTCACTGCCCATCATGCTCGTCACAGGCTTCGGCATGATGCAGGGCATCACCTCCAGCAACACCATTCTGCAAACGCTGGTCGATGAAAAGATGCGCGGCCGAGTCATGAGCTACTACACCATGGCCTTCGTCGGCATGGCGCCCTTCGGCAGCCTCTTCGCAGGCGCGCTGGCGCGCGTCGTCGGCGCGCAGAACACAGTCATCGTCAGCGGCATCGCCTGCATCTCCGGCGGCATCTGGTTCTTCACGCGCCTCCCCCGCATTCGCAAAGAGATACGTCCCATCTATGAGCGGCTCGGCATCATTCCGATCCGGCAGCCGGCGCTGGTAGAAGAAGCCGCCGAGAACTAAGCGGTTACCATGAGTAGATCAGGGAGACACCGCCGACATGAGCTTGCAGTCAGACCTCGAACGAATCGCATTCCAGGAACGCGAACTCACACTTCCAGAATTTGGTGCGGATACTGCCTGGGATCTCGGCTCGCGCCTGCGCCAAATGGCGCATGAACGTAAGCTTGCCGTCGTCATCGACGTGCGCCGCATCGGTCAGCCGCTCTTCTACACGGCTCTCGAAGGCACAACTCCCGACAATGTCGATTGGGTGCGCCGCAAGAACAATGTCGTCGAGCGCTTCCACATCAGCTCATACGCAGCCGGCATCAAGGAAAAGATCAAAGGACACTCGCTCACGGAAAGCCAGGCCCTGCCCGTGGCCGACTACGCAACCCATGGCGGTGCATTTCCGCTGCGCGTCACCGGCGCAGGCATTGTAGGCATCGCTACAGTCTCCGGTCTGCCCATGCGCGCCGATCACGAATTAGTCATCGAAGCACTCTGCGCGTTGCTCGGCCGCGATTATGCCGAACTCAAGCTGCCCACTGAGTAGCCGTTCACGCAAGCTTTTCCATAAGCGCAATAAAGAATCCGTCTGTGCCGAAATCGCCCGGAAATAGACGCAGGAAACCATCTGTGGAAGTATTTTTGAATAGCCTTTCAGCGCCATCTGACGTAATTATGGCCTTTTCGCGCAGTTGCACAGTGCGCACGGCAAGTGAAACAAGCCTCACTCCCGGCACCTCCGCAAGTACCGCTTGAATCACTTGCTCATTCTCCTCCGGCTCCAGCGAACAGGTCGAGTACACAATCCTCGCGCCCCGCCGCGCTACACGCAGAGCTGTTGTCAGAATCGCCTTCTGTCGCTCCGCCTGCCGCGCAAAATCCTCCGGCTGCAACCGATGCCGAATCTCCGGATTCCTCCCAAGCGTCCCTGTACCGCTGCATGGCACATCCGCAAGCACGAGATCAAACGCGTCTTTCTCTTCAAGTTCCGTCGCATCCGCCTGCCTGCACTCCACGCGACTCCCAAGCGAAGCAAGCCTCTTCCGCAGCGAAGCATACCGCTGCGGGTTCACTTCGCAGGCCACAATTTGTGCCTGCGGATTCCGCTCGGCAAGAATCAGCGTCTTGCCTCCCGGCGCAGCACATGCGTCCAGAATCTCCGCTCCACTCCCCGCAATCTCCGCCACAAGCTGCGAACCCTCATCCTGAATCCGCACCCGCCCATCGCGGAACGCCGCCGTCTCCATCACATCCCCGGAGAGGATTTTGCGAGCCGCTGTCAGCAATTGCCCTTGCGTAAATCTAACTCCCGCGTCCACAAGCTCAGTTGCAGTTGAGGAGCCCTGGATGCGAACACTCGTCTCCGGCTCTGAAAGACCGTTCCTGCAAATCGCTTCTGCCTTCTCTACGCCGAAGAAGCGCATCCAGCGCGTCACCATCCATAGGGGATATGCAGCCTTCGGATCATCCTCACGTATCCTCGCATCTGCAGTCGCCAGCTTTCGCAGCACCGCATTCACCATGCCGGAAGCAAAGCGATGCCCCGCTGCCTGGGCCAGCTCCACACTCTCATCAATCGCCGCATGAGCCGGAATCCGGTCCAGCTTCAGCATTTGAAACGCACCTAGCCGCAACGCAAGAAGCACTTCCGCATCGAGCTTCGCGTTGGGGCGCGTAAGCAGCGGTCGAATCCGCGCATCAAGCGCAATCTGCCATCGCAGAACACCCAGCACCATTGTTGTCGCAAGGTTCCTGTCGGATGCAGAAAGGCGCGAGACGGATTTACTTCGCAGGAGATCGTCCGAGTGACCGCGTCCCCGCTCCACGGCCAGCAGGATCTCGAATGCAGCCTTCCGTGCCGGCGAGATTTTCTCGGAAGTACGAGCCATGTCTAACCTAACCGCAAATGCGTATGCGCCGGCTGCTGCCCACGCAGAAATTCAGCGGCAGCGATGCGCTTCTTGCCTTCCAACTGCACTTCCAGCAATTCCAGCCACGTATTCTGCGCGCAGGCAACAAGCATCCGCTTGTCCTTCACACTCACCATACCGGGATCAGAAGTTCCTGGCTGTCCATCCACCACAACCATATGATGCACAATCAGCTTCTTCCCATCAAACGAAGTAAAGGCTCCCGGCCAGGGCTGAAAGCCGCGCCAGCGATTCACAAGCTCCACCGCGCTCCGTGCCGCAAAATCCATCCGCCCGTCCTCGCGCTCTAAAATCGGCGCAAGCGTAGCCTTTGTGTGATCCTGCACTTGCGGCACAATGCTCCCTGCGTCAAGCCCGGCAAGCGTCTCCACCACCAGCGGCGCGCCCTGCACAGCCAGCTCACCAAAAAGGTCAGCTGCTGTCTGCTCCGGCGCAATCGGCAGCGTCTGCTGCAGCAGAATCGGCCCCGTATCAAGTCCTTCTTCCAGCAGCATGGTCGTGTTGCCAGTCACCGTTTCGCCCATCGCCACGGCCCACTGGATCGGCGCTGCACCGCGATACTTCGGCAGTAGCGACCCATGCAGATTGATGCAACCAAGCCGTGGCAGCGCCAGCATCCACGGCGGAATAATCCGCCCATACGCAACCACCACAATCGCATCCGGCGCTATTGCCTCAAGCTGCACCCGAAACTCCGCATTGTTGCGAATCTTCTCCGGCTGCGTCACCTGCAACCCCGCAGCCTGCGCCGTCTGCTTCACCGGCGGCGCATGTAGCTCCTGAGTGCGCCCCACAGGCCTGTCCGGCTGCGTCACCACCAGCGGAACCTTATGCCCCGCCGCGATCAACGCCTCAAGCGTAGGCACTGCGAATCGCGGCGTACCACAGAATACGAGTTCCATGCCTTACTCCTGAACCCTTGTGCCAACCAGCAGGAGGCCCACCGCTGCCGGTGTGGCGCGCGAGAGCGCGCTGTCACCTGGACGGCCAGTCTCTACCAGGTGCCTTCGCGTTGCGCCTTGCGAATGCGGCGCAAAATCATGTCGCGCTTCAGGCCGCTCATGCGGAAGATGAACAGCACGCCGTCCAGATGGTCAAACTCATGCTGAAACGCACGCGACAGCAGCTCCTCGCCATCCATCTCAAACCACTTTCCGTACTCATCCTGTGCGCGCACCGTCACCTTGGCCGCACGCTGCACCTTCTCATGAATATCAGGAAAGCTCAGGCAGCCTTCTTCTTCATACTGCTTGCCCTCGCGCGCAATAATCTCCGGATTGATCAGCACCAGCTTCTCTTCCGGATTCTTTCCGCTGCTCAGGTCAATCACAGTAATGCGCTTGGAGGCGCCCACCTGCGGCGCAGCCAGCCCAATCCCCTTGGCCGCATACATCGTCTCAAAGAGATCAGCGACAAAGCCGCGCAGCTCATCATTGAATTCAGTCACAGGTTCACCGGGCTGCTGCAGCACCGGCTCCGGGTATTTAACGATCTTCAACACCATGTCCGAAAACTAAAATCTCCTGACCTAGAATTTCCGAATCTGTTCAATATAACCATCAAAGTTCCGCTTCATTTCGAGCGCGCTGTCTCCGCCAAACTTCTGCTGCGCCAGGCTCGCAATTGTCATCGCAACCATCGACTCCGCCGCCACGCCCGCCGCCGGCACCACGCAGATATCGCTGCGCTCGTAGCTGGCGCTTGTCGTCTCCCGCGTATCAAAACGCACCGACTCAAGCGGCCGCCGCAGCGTCGAAATCGGCTTTAGATAGCCGCGCACCACAATGTCCTCGCCATTGGAAACACCGCCTTCCACGCCGCCCGCGTTGTTCTGCTCGCGCGTAAAGCGCGTCGGCTTACCGTTGGGCTCCGGCGCATAGTGGATCGCATCATGCACCTGAGAGCCAAAGCTCTCCGCCGCCGTCACACCACGGCCAATCTCCACGGCCTTCACCGCCTGTAGACTCATCACGCTCCACGCCAGCAGTCCATCCAGCCGCTCATCCCACGTGGCGTAAGTGCCCAGGCCGGCAGGCGCGTTATGCACGACAACTTCAAATACGCCGCCCACCGTATCGCCTGTGCGCGAGACCTTCTCAACCTCTTCCTTCATGCGCGCTTCGGTCTCAGCGTCCACACAGCTCAGCAGCACGTCGTCCTTCGCCGCCACCGCGACAATCTCATCCCACGCCGCCGTGCGCTTCAACTCCACATGGCCCACGCGAATCACATGGCTAAGGATCTCAATGCCCAACTCGCGCAGCATCAGCTTGGCAAACGCCCCCGCAGCCACGCGCGCCGTAGACTCACGCGCCGAAGCCCGCTCCAGCACATACCGCGCATCGGGAAAGTTGTACTTGAGCGCGCCGGCCAGATCGGCATGGCCCGGTCGCGGTGAAGCCACAGCCTGGTGCTTGGCCGGATCGCCCGCCTCCACCGGCAGCTTCTCTTCCCAGTTCTTCCAGTCGCGGTTAATAATCTCAATCGCCACCGGCGAACCAATCGTCTTGCCGTGACGCACGCCCGAGAGAATATGCGCCTTGTCGGTCTCAATCTTCATGCGGCCGCCGCGGCCATAGCCCTGCTGCCGCCGCCACAACTCGCGGTTCACAAAATCGAGATCGACAGGAATGCCCGCAGGGAGCCCCGTGACCAGCGCAATCAGCGCCTCACCGTGCGACTCACCGGCAGTGGAATAACGAATCATGATGAATTTGATTTTAAATCAGCGGTCAGTCCGGGCCTCTACTTCGCCGTCCGCATCTTTCCGCCCGGCAGAAGCTGGTAAATCCTGCTCCGCCAATGAATATGGCTGGAGGTATAACTCGCCGCCCAGAAGAAAAACCCCATCAGGTCGCGTACGGGATACAGCACCAGCAGCGCCAGCCAGCTCGGGTCCTGCACCACCATCCGGCCTACGGAAAGTGAAATGGCCAGACGCGACAAAAGCGCCCACGCAAGCAGCGCAAATCCCCAACCCCAATGCCCCAGCGCCCCGCCCGCAGCTAGTCCCAGCAGCCCAAACGGCATGGCAAAGGTAAGCGCCGTGCCAAAGTGCCCTTTGGGCCGCGAAAAGCGCGTGGACTTCATCCACCGAACCTGGTGCAGCATCGACTGCCAGAAGCTCGCGTTGATCACCATGTGATCAATCGCATGGTGGCTCAGCACAATCGCATCGCCCTGCTTGAAAGCCTCATTGCCCAGCACAAAATCATCCGCGCAATAATCCGCCGTCACGGCAAATCCGCCCATCTTGCGGATCGTTCCACGGCGAAACGCCATCGTCGGCCCCAGCGTGAACTGCATCCCCTCCATATTCCGCGCCACCAGCACACCTGCGGTCATCTCCACAGACATGCCTACCGCTTCCAGCCCCGCCCACAAACCAATGCCGGATTGACCTGGGGCCACCACCCCGCGATACGGGCAGGTCATGCCGCCCACCTTTAAATCGGCAAAGGGCAGCGCCACCGCGCGCAGATAATCCGGCGTCACGCACACATCGCTGTCACTGATGATGAGAATTTCGTGCTCAGCAGCAGCCTCCATATGTTCCAAAGATGCGGCCTTGGCGTTGATGTAATCCGGTTCACCGCCAGTCGCCAGAAACTTCACCGGAATCGCCGGATGCCGCTCGGCCACGCTCTGCGCAATCGCCAGCCCCGCGTCTTCCGCGAAGCGCGCGCAAAAGAGGATCTCGTACCGTGGATAGTCCTGCGTAAAGAATGTTTCGAGGAAGCCTTCGAGCCCTGGCTCCGCGCCATGCAGGGGTTTAAGCAGGCTCAGCGGCGGCGTAAATGGCGCACCGGAGGCAAGTTTTTCAAGAGCGGCTCTGCGCTCCCGCAGATACGAGGGCAAAGCGGCCAGCACCATGCCGGTAAAGACCGAAGAAGTAATTAGGCCAAAAATGGCCAATCCAAGCAAGACGTACAACATGCAGCTATCAGAATACCTTCAAGTGCACGCGAATCAAGACTCGCGCTTCGGATTAGTCCTGGTAACCACCACCGGCCGGGCCACAGCAGGCTTCCGCAGCGGAACAATCGCTCCCGCCGTGCTCGGCGCATTCTGCTGAAAGCGCGTCAGCATCTCCGAGCGCACATACTCCACAAAGCTCTGCATCTGGCGGTTCATCTCTTCCATGCGCTCGCGCATCTGGAGAATGATCGCAATGCCGGCAATGTTCACGCCCAGGTCGCGCGCCAGGTTCAAAATGAACTCCAGCCGCTCAATATCCTCGTCCGTATAAAGCCGCGTATTGCCTTCCGTGCGCGAAGGCTTCAGCAATCCCTCGCGCTCATAAAGCCGAAGCGTCTGCGGATGAATACCATACATCTCGGCCACCGCCGAGATCATGTACGCGCCCTTCGATTTGCGTTTTGCAGGCATGGCTTCTTCCCACCACTCTACACAATCCGGCCTACAGCTTATCGAACAACTGCACCCGCGGGTCTTGATTATTCAGCTTCGCCAGCTCGCGCATAATCTCGCGGCTGCGCTCATCCTGTAGCGTCGGCACCAGAACTTCAACAGTCACAATCTGGTCGCCGCGCTGGCCCGCGCTCTGCGCGCTTTCCACCCCGCGCTCCCGCATCCGCAGCTTTTGCCCACTCTGCGTTCCCGGCGGAATCTTCAGCTGCGCGCGCCCATCGATCGTCGGCACATCCACCTTCGCACCCAGCGAGGCCTCCGGCACCGTCACCGGAACCGTGAGGTGAATATCATCTCCCTGCCGTGAAAACACCGCATTCGAGCCGGTGCGGATAATCAGATACAAATCTCCCGCCGCTCCGCCGTGAATGCCCGCATTGCCCTTGCCCTGCAGCCGGATGCGCTGACCATCCCGCGTGCCAGCCTTGATGCGGAACTCCACATTCTCCGAGCGGTCCATTACACCCTCTCCGTGGCAGGTGCCGCAGGCATTTGAAATACGCCCCGTACCATTGCACCGCGGGCACGGAATGTTGAACTTCATGCGCCCGCCCATCTGCGTCACTTGCCCCGTGCCATTGCACTCCGGGCAAGCCTGCGGACCGCCTGTCGAAGCCTTGCCGTGGCACGTCGGGCAAACCTCCTGCCGGTGCACAGTCAGCCGCGCCTGGCCGCCGCGAATCGCCGTCCAGAAGTCCACCGTCACCTGGTACTCCAGGTCCGTTCCCGGCTGCGGTCCACGGGGACGGCCCGGTTGCTGCGATCCCGAAAAAATCCCCGAGAAAATATCCTTGAAGCTGCCCCAGCCCGGAGATCCCGGACCCGTCGCACCTGGACCGGACGAGGCGCCGCCATGCGCACCGCCGCCCTGAAAGCCCGAAAAATCAAAGCCGCCAAAGTCCACCGGCGGCTGCCCGCCCATGTTCTGCTGGCGCGCATAGGCCTCGGCCTGCGCCGGATCAATCTGGTCGGAGTAGAAGCCAAGCTGGTCGTAAACCTTCCGCTTCTTCTCGTCGCTCAGAATGTCATTCGCCTCTGAGATTTCCTTAAATTTCTCCTCGGCCTTCTTATCGTTCGGGTTCACGTCCGGGTGATACTTGCGCGCCGCCTTGCGAAAGGCCTTGCGAATCTCCTCCGGCGTGGCCGCTTTCTTCACGCCGAGCGTTGCGTAATAGTCTTTGTTGGTTGTCGTTGCCATGTTTGTCCTGTTCTGCCCATTCTTTATCGGCAGTCGCCCGCTATTTATGCAGCAACATTGAAACGTTCAATCCTGGGACGCTTCCTGCGCGCCGCCTGCCACATGTCATAGTCCATCTGCAACTGGTACCAGAGGCTCTCGTGAGTACCAAGGGCAGCGGACAGGCGCAACGACATATCCGCAGAGATACCGGCAGCGCTGTTCAAAATGCGCGAAAGAGTGGTGCGCGAGACATGCAGCTTCTTTGCCGCCGAGGTCACATCCATATCGCCAAGCGCATCGCGCAAAATCTTGCCCGGATGGGGCGGATTGTGCATTCGCTGCATAACACCTCCTAGTGATAGTCCTGGTAATCCACCAGGATCGCATCTTCCTTTTCAAAAGCGAACGTCAAACGCCAGTTCCCGCTGACCTTCACCGCCCAATGGCCTTTCAGATCACCGGCCAGCGAATGCAATCCCCATCCCGGCATATTCATGTCTGCAGAAGACTTCGCAAAATTCAATACCTGCAGCCGATTTGCCAGCCTTTCGGCATGAGCCGGCAGGATTCCCGCCTTGCTCCCCGTCTTGAAAAACTTCTCAACGCCAGCGTGCCGGAAGCTCGTGATCACGCGTTAAGTGTAGCGCATCACGCATCAGAAAGCCAGATACGCATCCTTTACTTCAAGAAATCTCCTTGCGCCTCAGCCCGTCTATTGCTATCGTTCCGCCATGCGAAAACAACCCGTCCGCATTGTGCTCTTCGGCTTAGGCCTTGCGCTCCTGCCTTGCATCCTAGCTTCCGCGGAGGAGCCCACCGATCCCAAGGCTCTGATGCTCGCAGCACTAAAGCTCAACAATCTCACCACAGAAGACGCCAAACCCTGGCACATCAAAGCCTCCTTCCAGCTCTTCGACGACCAGGGCGCGGTAACCGACGAGGGCACCTACGAAGAGTTCTGGGCCAGCCCTTTTCAATTCAAGCGCGTCTTCGCTGGAAAGAATTTTTCGCAAACTGCATATGGCGGCAAAGCAGGCATCCTGCTCTCCGAAGTCCATGGAGACACTCCCGATCTCCTGCTCGCTGCCCGAAATAATCTCGTCAACCCGCTGCCGCCCGAAGCTATCATCGAACACACCACCTATACAACCAAACCCCTCGACGCCGGCAATCTCAAACTCACTTGTGTGATCCCATCCGCGTCCACACCCGGCGCGCCAGCGGACAACTCCGCATATTGCTTGAATCAGGATGAGCCTCTCCTGCGCATTGCTGCACGCCCTTCAACCTCTGATCAGACATTTCACAACAAGCTCATCCGCGTCGAAGGTCGCGTCATTGCCGGCGATCTTAAGATCACGCATGACGGCAAGGCAACAGTCACGGTTCACGTAGAAACAGCCTCGGTTCTCGACCCTTCGGAAGAAGCAGTTTTCGCTCCTCCTGCAGATGCGGTCCCGGAGCCGCTGCGCACCCTGAATGCACCGGGCGTTACACCACCTCGCCTTAAATACAGCGTCGAGCCTGTTTATCCGCGCGATGCTCACTCCAATCACATCTCCGGGGAGATTTATATCTCAGCCATTATCGGCAAGGATGGAAAGCCCCGAGAAGTTCACGCCGTTCGTGGGCCGAAAGAACTGCAAATGTCCGCAATAGAAGCTGTGAACCAATACCGCTTCTGGCCCGCTTTGCTGAACGGCAAGCCAGTCGATGTGCAGATGACGGTACAAGTGAACTTCAATCTGCAATAAAAAAACAGTGAGGAAGCCATATAGGCATTCCCCACTGTTTGCCAGTCCTGGCGAGTCCTATTTCTTGTCCTCGACATCCACGTACTCAGCGTCAATCACGCCTTCATCCTTCTTCTGCTCGGCAGCAGGTTCGCCCGCCGCAGCATCAGGTGAAGGAGCAGCCGCATTCGCCTTATACATTGCCGCAGCCAGATTGTGGCTCGCCGTAGTCAGCTTCTCGTGTGAGGCCTTCAGCTCGTCCACAGAAGGCGTTCCAGCCAGCGTGGTCTTCGCTTCGGCAAGAGCAGCTTCTACATCCGTCTTGTCCGCAGCTTCCACCTTCTCGCCTGCGTCCTTCAGCATCTTCTCTATGTTGTAGACCAGCGAGTCCAGCCCGTTGCGCGCCTCAATCTCCTCGCGCTTCGACTTGTCCTCGGCCGCATGCGCCTCGGCGTCCTTGGCCATGCGCTCCACCTCATCCTTGCTCAAACCTGAGCTCGAAGTAATAGTGATGCGCGTGTCCTTGCCTGTCGCGTTGTCCTTCGCCGTCACATTCAGAATGCCGTTCGCATCAATATCGAACGTCACCTCAATCTGCGGCACGCCGCGCTGCGCCGGAGGAATTCCCGCCAGCTTGAACTTGCCCAGCGTACGGTTCTGTCCCGCCATCGGGCGCTCGCCCTGCAGCACATGCACCTCAACCTCGGTCTGCGAGTCAGCCGCCGTCGAAAACGTCTCCGTCTTCTTCGTCGGAATCGTCGTGTTCCGCGGAATCATCGGCGTCGCCACTCCACCCAGCGTCTCAATCGAGAGGGTCAGCGGTGTCACGTCCAGCAACAGCAGATCCTTCACTTCGCCAGCCAACACGCCAGCCTGAACCGCCGCGCCTATGGCAACCACTTCATCCGGGTTCACGCCGCGATGTGGCTCCTTGCCAAAGAGCTGCTTCACAATCTCCTGGATCTTCGGCATACGCGTCTGGCCGCCAACGAGCACAACCTCGTCAATCTGCGCCGCCGTCACGCCAGCGTCACTCATCGCCTTCTTGCAAGGCTCCAGTGACCGCTGCAGCAGATCGTCCACCAGCGACTCGAGCTTCGCCCGCGTCAGCTTGCGAACCAGGTGCTTCGGTCCCGTCGCATCCGCCGTAATAAACGGCAGATTGATTTCCGTCTCAACCGTAGTTGAAAGCTCAATCTTGGCCTTTTCCGCCGCGTCCTTCAAACGCTGCAGAGCCATCTCGTTGCCCTTCGAGCCCAGGTCCAGGCCTTCCTCAGCCTTGAACTCGGCAATGAGCCACTCCACAATCCGCTGATCCAGGTTGTCGCCGCCCAGGTGCGTATCGCCGTTGGTCGACTTGACCTCAATGACGCCTTCGCCCACTTCCAGGATCGAAATATCGAACGTACCGCCGCCGAAGTCGTACACGGCAATCGTCTCGTCCTTCTTCTTGTCCAAACCGTACGCCAGTGCAGCCGCCGTCGGCTCGTTCACAATGCGCTTCACGTCCAGGCCGGCAATCTTGCCCGCGTCCTTGGTCGCCTGCCGCTGTGCGTCGTTAAAGTACGCCGGAACCGTAATCACAGCCTCGGTCACGGTCTCGCCCAGGTAGGCCTCGGCAGACTTCTTCAACTTCTGCAGAATCATCGCCGAAATCTCCGGCGGCGTGTACTCTTTGCCCTGCGCTAAAACAGCAATGTGATCGCCCTGCTGCATGACCTTGTAGGGCACCATCTTCATCTCGTCATTGACTTCATTAAAGCGGCGGCCCATAAACCGCTTGATGGAGAAAATCGTGTTCTCCGGGTTCGTAATCGCCTGCCGCTTGGCCACCTGGCCCACAAGGCGCTCGCCGGTCTTTGAAAACGCGACGATCGAGGGCGTAGTACGCGCACCCTCTTCATTCGGAATGACTTTTGGCTCGCCCCCCTCAAGGACAGCGACGCACGAGTTGGTGGTTCCGAGATCGATACCAATAATTTTTGCCATATTTTGGCTCCTGCCGGTAAAAGATACTGACAAATATAAGATGCAAGATTGAGTGACTTAGTGTCAAGTTTTTTTGAAGTTGTTTATATAAACCTTACTCGCGAGTTCGTAGTCCCAGACCGGGCAAAATCTTCGCCTAATTCCACAACGGCTTTTCGGGCTTTTTTTAATAAATAGTCTGGCAGTTCGGTGTACGATCAGGTCCACAATCTCCTACAGCGCAATTGCTCCCCAATAGGACGGTAAGAACCATGTCTGCAGCCGAGGTTCAAAAATTCCTGCTCAGCCCGCTGGCCTATGTAAAATCCACCTGCATCAACCTGCAAACCAAGGGAGGGGTGCCATTGACGGCATTCAACCCCAACCTGGCCTACGACACGCTCTATTTCGACCTGTTGCCATGGTCGGCTTCCCTCTTCGGTTCCACCTCGCAGGTCATGCTGGAGCCGCAGATCGCCGCCGGACCAGGCCTCATCTCCGGCTACTATGCGCCCTATCTCGCCTTCGGCACGGTCACCAGCAATAACCAGGCACTGCAGCCGCTGGATAATATCCCCAAGGCCGCACCGCCGCGCAGATTCATCTTTACCGGCGGTCAGAACGGCTGCAGCCTTCTCCTGCTGCGCGGAACCGGCGCGGACACAGTCTGCGCCCTGCATTACCCGAATTCAGAAGGAAAGAAGCAGGGCTACCCGCTGCTCGAACGCATCGGCCGCACCACAGCCGACGTTCTGCTCTCAATCGACTTCGATCTCTACGGAGACGCAAAGCAGCCCAACGCCTGCAGTTTCTTCTTCCACAACGGCACGGAGTGGATCGGCATAACTCAGCCGCAGATTCAGGGCGCACCCAGTATGGATTGGGGCCGCTGCTCCATGTCCCTCAACGGCAGCCCAAAGATGGTCTCCTCAAAGTCAGCCGGCACCATTCCATAGGAAAAGGAAACCGCTCACAGCCTCACTCCCCCAGCGCCACAAACCGCCGATCCTTCTCGTCATACTGCTCAATCGTTCCGGTCAGAATGTCGTAGTACCAGCCGAAAACCTGCAGCGTGCCCGCCTCCATTGCCTGCCGCACCACCGGGTCGGCCTTCAGGTTCCTGAGCTGTGCCACCACGTTCCCGCGAATCACCGCTGCCAGCTCTGCGTTTTCCCCCTCTTCGGGCCGCTCCGGCTGCTTAAATTCCAGCGCCGCGTCAATATGGTGCAGCCACCGCGCCACCTTCGGCAGATCGTCCACATTCTTGTTGTAGAGCACAGCTTTCAGCGCCCCGCAGTCCGAGTGCCCGCACAGAATCGCATATTTCACCTTTAGCACCTGCACCGCATACTCAATCGTCGCGGTAATTCCGTCCACATCATTGCCGGCAACCGGCACCACATTCCCTGCGTTCCGGGCAAGGAACAATTCGCCCGGCCCCGCCTGCAAAATCAGATTCGGCACCACTCGCGAGTCCGCACACGTAATCAACAGGTACTCCGGCGACTGCCCTTCCGCCAGCAAATGGAACTGGTCGCGGCAAGTCGGGAAAACCTCCGCGTGGAACTTCTTATAACCATCAATCAAATGTTGCATATCGATTCCTCTCCGCCGTCCAGCCCGAACTCTCTCAATTGCAAGCCTGAACCAGCCTACAGGATTCTCGTTCCAGGGAAATCACGCTGCGGTATATTGAGGGCGATGCCCCGTACCAGAATTTGTCTGCGACTAAGCGGTTTTCTGCTGACCACGCTGCTCTGCGTCTCAGCGGCGAGCGCGCAAACTCCAATTCCAGATCCACGCAGCGTCGACGCAACAGACATTGGAGAGCGCATCGAGCTCGGGCCGCTATGGCTCTTCCAGCCCGGCGACAATCCCGAATGGGCATCGTCTACATTTGACGACACCAGCTGGCAGGTCATCTCGGCCAACAAGCAGCTCCTTGACTACAACATCCGCGACATCCGCTTCGGCTGGTATCGCATGCACATCCATCTCCGTACTGACGCGCCCCCACCTGCCATCACCCTCGATTCCACCCTCGGCACGTATGAAGTCTTCGCCAACGGCATCTCCCTCGGCGGCAACGGCCCCATTCCCGGCGCAACCTACCGCTATCAATACCGTCTGCTCGCCTTTCCGGTTCCACAATCAGCAATTCCCTCAACTGGCGACCTCGTCGTCGCCATCCGCTTCGCTATAAATCCTGCAGGCCGCCAGATCCGCACCCATGGGCGTCGCACCGCCACGCCCATCGGCTTCGAGTCGCACATCTTCCTCACCAGCCCCGCGCAGGCCGACATCAATGCCAGCTTCATCAGCGCTCACAGCACATGGGCGCTCTTCCTGCTCGCGGGCCTCGCCTTCCTCACCTGCGTCATCGCCCTCGGCCTCTATCTCGCCCTCAGTACGCGCAAGGAATACCTCGCCGCCGCCGCCGCTCTCTTTGCCTACGGGCAGCTTTTTCTCTGCGACATCTGGCTCATGCTCGGTGATCGCACTCCATTCTCTGACTGGATCGATTACGCCCTCTTCGGCATCGCCCAGGGTCTGCTCCTTGAGTTCTTCCGCATCCTGCTTGCACCTTACCTTGGCAAAAAACGCCCCCGCTGGCTGCTCATCGCGCAAATCATTGTCGTGGGTTCCGCGCTGGCTGGCCCGCTCGTCAACTACGGCCTGCCCGGCATCTACCAGTTGGGCTTGATCACCTTCTTCCTCCCCACGCTCGTCGTGGAAGCAATCGTCCTGGCGCTCCTCATCCGCAGCTGGCGCGCCGGCAGCACAGAAGCCCGCATCCTCACACCCGCAGTCGTAGCCGTCGTCACCTCCAGGGGATGGGTCTTCGCCCGTTATCTGGTCCTCTTCCTGAATCAGCCCTTCAGGCTGCCCGCGCTTCCCTCTCTCCATCTCGGTAGTTACTCCATCACCTTCGACAACCTCTGTGACGTCCTCTTCTTCCTCTGCATCCTCCTCTTCCTGGTCTTCCGCACCGTCGGTATCGCCCGGCATAACGCAGAAGCCGCCACGGAGATGGACGCCGCGCGCACCCTGCAGAACCTGCAGCTCACGCGCTCAAAGGATGTCACTCCGGGCTTTGACGTGCAGGTCGAATACCACCCAGCCAAAGAAGTAGGCGGCGATTTCTTCTTACTCTCTTCCGGCAAAGACGGCTCGCTGCTCGCAGTTGTGGGGGATGTCAGCGGCAAGGGCCTGCAGGCGGCCATGCGCGTCGCAGCCATTCTCGGCTCGCTGCGGCGCGAAGACTCGCGCGATCCCTCCATCGTGCTCTCAAACCTGAACCTGGAGCTTCTGGGCCAGACCGAAATCGGCTTCACCACTGCCTGCTGCATCCGCATTGAGCAATCCGGCAACTACACCCTCGCAAGCGCAGGCCACATCCCTCCCTACATTGCAGGCGCAGAAGTGGCCACATCGCCTGCCCTCCCGCTCGGCCTTGCCGCCGCCGCAGACTACGAATCCATAACCGGACGCCTCGCACCCGGCCAGACACTTTTCCTTATCACAGATGGCGTCGTAGAAGCGCGTTCCCCATCCGGCGAACTCCTCGGCTTTAAGCAAACCGAAGAGCTCATGTCCGGCCACACCGCCAGCCAGATAGCCCATGCCGCACGCTCCTTCGGTCAGGAGGATGACATCATCGTCCTGTCCATCGCCTTTGCATCCTGAAACCCTGCGTTTATCCTGCTCCGAGAGGATTCTTCTCATGCCCTGCTTCACCCGGCTCTTCCGCGCCTCGCTTCTGCTTGCTCTCGCCTCTGTTTCTGCACTCTCGCTCACCGCCCAAACCATCGACACCATCGACCCGGCCCTCAAAACCAAAATCGACCGCATCGCCGCCGGTGTCATGGAGCAGCGCGGAGTTCCCTCAGCCTCCATCGCAGTTATTCAGCACGGCAAGCTCGTTTTCACGCACGCCTACGGCCTGGCGCACATCAATCCGGACAAGCCAGCCACGCCGGAGATGCGCTATTCCATCGGGTCGATCTCCAAACAATTCACTGCTGCCGCAATTCTCCTTTTGCAGGAACAGGGCAAACTCACCCTCGACGACCCGGTCGGCAAATACATCCCCGATCTCACCCGCGGCAACGAGATCACCATCCGCCAGGTTCTCTCCCACACCTCCGGCTACCAGGATTACTGGCCCGAGGACTACCTCATGACACCCATGATGAAGCCCACCACGGGTCAGTACATCCTCGACACCTGGGCCAAAAAACCGCTCGACTTCGAGCCCGGCACGCAGTGGCAGTACTCCAACACGAACTTCGTCATCGCAGGCCTGATCGTTGAAAAAGTCTCCGGCCAAAAACTCATGGAATTCCTCGGCGAGCATATCTTCCACCCGCTCGGCATGAAGAGCGTCTATGACACCGATCAGGACAAGCTCACCTCCACAGACGCCACAGCCTACATCCGCGCCGCCCTCGGCCCGCTACGCCCCGCCCCCAAGGAAGGCCGCAACTGGATGTTCGCCGCCGGCGAGCTGGCCATGACACCGCACGACCTCGCCCTCTGGAACGAAAGCCTCATCGCCCAATCCATCCTCAAGCCCGAAAGCTACAAAGAAATGTTCACCAGCATCAAGCTCAAAGGCGGCCCAAAAGACGGCCAGGACACGCATTACGGCCTCGGCATCTTCGTGCGCAAGTATGACAACCATCTCCTCCTCGAACACTCGGGAGAAGTCACCGGCTTCGTTGCCGAAAGCATGATCCTCCCCGACGATGGCGCTTCCGTCATCGTCCTGACGAATCACATGGCCTCAGGCGCGTCTCAAATCGCAACGATGACCGCTGACGCCATCCTCGGCTCCAAATCCTCCGCCCCTCTACAGCAAGCCCTCGAAATCTACCACGGCCTCCAGCAGGGCAAAATCGACCGCTCGCTCCTCGCGCCCAACCTCAGCGACTACTTCGACGCGCAAACTCTCGCGGACTTCAAAACCAGCCTCGGCCCTCTCGGAGAGCTGCTCTCCTTCATCCCGACCGGCGAATCCCTCCGCGGCGGCATGACCGAGCGCTCCTACCGCATCGTCTATCCCTCACGTCGCCTCTCCGTCTCCACGTACACCTACCCCGACGGTAAGCTAGAACAATACCTCGTCTCTCCCGCAGACTGAAGCGGCTTTGAAAGGGCACGGCTGGTAGGCCGGGGATTTATCCCCGGCACCTGGAGGTCGGAGGAAAAGATTTTCGGGCTTTAGTCCCTGAGGACGCTTCTCAAACTCTGTTTCGGAGAAACCAATGCACGCTGCACGCCTGCCCATCTCTCTTCTCGCTCTCGTCGCTTTCACCGCCGCAGCCCAGCAGCCCCGCAACCCTCTCGCCACCTACATTTCCGTGCCGGAGCCCACCGTCGCACTCACGCATGTCGAAGTCATCGATGGCACAGGAACAGCTCCCGTCCTCGACCAAACCATCCTTCTCGCAAACGGCAAAATCGAGAGCATCGGCCCCGCATCCTCAGCTAAAATTCCCACCGGCACGCGCATCCTCGACCTCACCGGCCACACCGTCTTCCCCGGTATCGTCGGCATGCACGAGCATCTCTTCTACACCGAGCCGGAAAACTCGAGTCTCCACGCATTCCTCATCGGCCAATCGCTCCAGACCGCCCCGCGCCTCTACCTCGCCGGCGGAGTCACCACTGGCCGCACCACCGGCAGCATCGAGCCCTACGCCGATATCACCCTCCGCACCCGCATTGAAAAAGGTCTCGACCCCGGCCCGGATCTCGACATCACAGGCCCCTACCTCGACGGCCCCGGCACCTTCATCATGCAGGCAGTCCCGTTGCAGGACGCCGCCTCAGCCCGCGCCGCCGTCAACTACTGGGCCGATCAGGGCGTCACCTCCTTCAAGGCCTACATGTTCATCAAGCCTGAGGCCCTCAAAGCAGCCATCGACACAGTCCACGCCCGCGGTCTCAAGATCACCGGCCATCTTTGCTCTGTCTCCATACCAGAAGCCGCGGAGATGGGCATCGACAACCTTGAACACGGCCTTCTCGAAGACTCCGAATTCACCCCCAACCGCAAGCCCGGCATCTGCAGCCCCGGCAACGCAGGCATAAAGGCAATCGCGGACACAGTCGATATCAACGGCCCGCAGGTCCAGGCGCTCATCCACACCCTCGTCGACCACCACGTCGCCATCACATCCACACTCGCCATCTTCGAGAGCTTCACGCCCAACCGCCCGCCCATGTCCTTCCTCGATCGCGAGCACGACTCCATGCTCCCGGAAGCCTGGTCCTCCGTCCTCGAAAATCGCGCCTACATCGCCCCTGGCGGCGAAAAATCCCCCTGGCTCGCCGCTTTCAAAAAAGAAATGGCCTTCGAGCATGCCTTCGCCGCTGCCGGTGGCCTCCTCATGGCCGGCTGCGATCCCACCGGCTACGGCGCAGTCCTCCCCGGCTTCGGCGACCAGCGCGGAATCGAGCTGCTAGTAGAAGCCGGCTTCACGCCAGTTCAGGCCATCCAGATCGCCACACAAAACGGCGCGCGTTACCTCGGTCGTGACAAGCAGATCGGCACCATCGCGGCAGGCAAGCAGGCGGACCTAGTCATCGTCAAAGGCGACCCCGCCAAAAACATCTCCGCCGTGGAAAACGTCGAATACGTCTTCAAAAAAGGCATCGGCTACGACCCGGCAAAACTCATCGAATCCACCCGAGGCATGGTCGGAATCCGCTGATATGCGACAAGCAGGATCTCAAAATTTCGCTCGGAGATTTACTGAAAGGCACTAGCTATCATGGCTTTTCTGCGAGGCTGGCATGCTCGGTCTTGCCGTAAATTGCCCAGAGCATCGCAGCGATCCAGCCAATGCCGGTCCAACCCAGAAAGAAACTAAGCAGGAAAATCAGAGAAATATCGGCACATTTGCGACGCTGCACAATAATTGCCGGTACCGCGTATAGTGCTGCACCCAGGATGGAGAGGAAAATACGCATCGTAACTCTGACGAAGACGGAGTGGGTCAATCCGCTGCAAATCAGGCTATCCGATACACTAGTAACTGTCTATGTTCGAAACACTCACAGATAAGCTCCAGCGCGCCTTCAAAACCCTCCGCGGCCAGGGCACGCTCACCGAAGAAAACATCGCCGAAGCCCTGCGCGAAATCCGTGTCGCCCTCCTTGAAGCCGACGTCAACCTGAACGTCGTCAAAGAGCTCATCGAGCACATCCGCGCCAAAGCCGTCGGCACAGAAGTGATGACCGCGCTCTCGCCCACCGAGCAGATCACCAAGATCGTTCGCGACGAGCTCATCGCCATCCTCGGCAAAGACACTGCGCGCTTCAACTTCGCCCCGCAGCCGCCCACCGTCATCCTCATGGCCGGCCTCCAGGGCTCCGGTAAAACCACCACCTCCGGCAAGCTCGCCGCATGGCTCAAAAAAGGTGGCCGCCGCCCGTTGCTGGTTTCGGTAGACGTCTACCGTCCCGCCGCCCGCGAGCAGCTCAAGGTCGTCGCCAAATCCATTGACGCCAAAATCTACGAAGGCGACCTCAAGGGCGAGCAGCCCGGCTCAGCGCTGGTAGAGCGCCTGGCGAGCGAAGCGAGGCGCGAGGCCCGCAACTTCGGCTTCGACACGCTCATCGTCGATACCGCAGGCCGCCTGCACATCGATGAAGAGCTGATGAAAGAAATGGAGCGCCTCAAAAAGCTCCTCAACCCGCAGGAAATCCTCTTCGTCGCCGACGCCATGACCGGCCAGGACGCCGTCAACTCCGCGCTCGATTTTCATACTCGTCTCGGACTCACTGGAGTAGTCCTGACAAAAATGGACGGCGACGCCCGCGGCGGCGCAGCGCTCTCCATCCGCCACGTCACCGGCCAGCCCATCAAGTTCATCGGCGTCGGCGAAAAGCCCGATGCCTTCGAGCCCTTCCACCCCGACCGCATCGTGGGCCGCATCCTCGGCATGGGCGACATCCTCTCGCTCGTCGAAAAAGCCGAAGCCACACTCGACCGCAAAAAGTCCGAAGACTTCGCCAAGAAGGCGCTGCTCGGCGACGGCTTCACCCTCGAAGACTTCCGTGACCAGCTCCGCCAGATCAAAAAGCTCGGCTCCATGGAATCCATCCTCAAGATGCTCCCCTCGGTCGGCCCCTTCGCCGGCATGTCCCAGGCCGCGCAGAACGTCGACGAAAAACAATTCGTCCGCCTCGAAGCCATCATCAACTCCATGACGCCGCACGAGCGCCGCAACCACGAGATCATCTCCGGCTCGCGCCGCAAGCGCATCGCCGCCGGCTCCGGCACCAGCGTGCAGGACGTCAACATGCTCCTCCGCCAGTACGCGCAGATGAGCAAGATGTTCAAGCAAATGGGCAAAGGCGGCCTGGCCAAACAAATGATGCGCGGCGGCATGAGCAGCATGATGGGCGGCCGCCAGAAATTCGGGCGGTAGATTGGTAGGCCGGGGTTTTAACCTCGGCAATCAAAGGCAGCACAAAATCTGTCCGGGCTTTAGCCCCTGCGGGATGCTCTTCTCAACCATGACAACCACCAGCCTGCAAGACCAGCTCGACGAGATCACCTCCAACACCCGTAAGCTGGTGCAGGCCGATCGCCTCGCCATCAGCGAGCGCTCCGTCGAGGACCTCTTCGCATCAGGCATCGAAGACCGTATCGTTCCGGCAGGCGCACAAGCTCCAGAATTCTCTCTGAAAGATGCAAGAGGAAAAGCCGTCAGCAGCAAAGACCTGCTCTCCGTAGGCCCGCTCATCGTCAAATTCTTCCGCGGTCGCTGGTGCAGCTACTGCGCAACAGAGCTCGAAATCTGGCGCGACCTCTACGGCCGCATCCGCGAGCACGGTGCAGTCATGGTCGCCATCAGCCCGCAGACCGCTCGCCAGAACGACTTCATGGCGGGCCAGCACGGCCTTCCTTTTCCATTGCTTTCAGACCCTGGAAACAAGGTCGCCACGCAATTCGGCCTCACCTACACGCTCTCGCAGGACATGCAGCACTACTACAAATCCATCCTCGTCAATCTGCCGTTCATCAACAGCGATACCAGCGGCACGCTCGCACTCCCGGCCACATACGTGATCAGCCGCAACGGCAGCGTCCTCTTCGCAGAAGCCCACTCCGACTTCCGCGTCCGCCCCGAGCCGGAAGAAGTCCTCGCCGCCGCCTTTTCAGCGCGCTGAAATCCAGCTCAGCCACCCTCTCCCCCATGAAGGTCGTCATCCTGACCGTAGCCGTCTTTCAGGCGGAGGGAAGGACCCGCTTTTGTTTTTTCGAGTGTTCTCCCACAATCTGCCGCACCCTCTCCACCGAAACCCCACGCAATAAAAACACCTTCCCCCGCCCCAACTCCCCCGAAATAATCTCCACCCTCGACTTCGCCAAACCAAACGCATCGGCCAGAAACGCAATCAGCGCCTCATTCGCCCGCCCCTCAACAGGCGGAGCCTGCACAGCAATTTTGATCTGAGCTGAATCACCCTCGCCGTAGACGCCCACAATGGCAGTCTTCTTCGCACCCGGCTGCGCCCGCACAGCCAGCGTAACGCCATCTTTCGTCTCGCGAATCACTCCGCCGGCCCAGTCCACAGCGCACGCTTGCCAAACAGCGCCGTCCCAATCCGCACCCGCGTCGCACCTTCCAGAATCGCCAGCGCAAAATCCCCGCTCATCCCCATCGAAAGCACATCAAACTTCAACTGAGCATGCGCAGCAGCCCACCTATCCCGCCACTCACGCAACGCACGAAAACAAGCCCGCGTCTCCGCCTCCGGAACACCAAAAGGCGCAATCGTCATCAGCCCGCGCATATGCAGATGCTCAAGATCCGGCAGCCGTTCCAGCAGCGCCGCAGCCTCTGCAGATTCAGGCTCCAGCCCATCCTTCGACTCCTCCGGACTCAGCTTCACCTCAATCAGCACCGGCAGCCGCTTATGCAACTTGCCCGCCGCATCATTCAGCCGCTCCGCCAGTTTCACTGAATCCAGCGAATCTACAGAATCAAACAACTCCACAGCCCTCACCGCTTTATTCGACTGCAAATGCCCAATCAAATGCACAAAAATCGGCTCATCCGTAGCAGCCATCGGCCCCGTGCAGCGGCACGGCTCAAGCTCCGGCGCCTTGCCCGCAAACTCCTGTACGCGATTCTCACCAAACAGCTGCAGACCCAGTTTTTCGGCCTCCAGAATCGTCTCCGCCGGATACGTCTTCGACACCGCCATCATCTCAATCTCGTGGCGCGACCGTCCCGCAGCCTTGCAGGCCGCATGAATCTGCTCTTCCACTTTTTCGAGATTTTCTTTCAGTGACATTACGATGATTGTTTCACTGCGAGCCGTGACCGCGCATCTTGCATCCGCCCCATCGCCGGCACATGCCCCACCGCCGCACCCAGCCCAAACCGCGGCATATTCGCATAGACGGTCTCAAACTTGCCCGGCTCCACAAGATAGCTCTCATGCCAGATTCCCACCGTGCCATTGCCGCCGATGCGCCGGTTGAACTCCGCCCACGCCGGCAGATGCTTCGCATCCCGCGCATGCGCATACGCATGAAGATGATCAAAGCTCCGCCAGTACTGAATCACAGCAACGCCACGCCAGTAGACGAAATAGCTCGCATGGAGCAAACCCAGCTCAGGATGCTGGCGAAGCTCAGCAATCATAGGCGGCATAGCGGCGAACACCCGCGGCCAACTGCCCAGCGCAAAGAGCTTGTTAACCCGCGCGCCAATGAGAAACACCACAAACGATTCATCACTCTGCGCTGCATACCGGCCGGGAAAGATGGACATCATGCCCCCTTCAACTGCGCTCCGGGTAATAATTTCCAACCCATTCAAAGGCGCGAAGCGCAGTTCGCCGTGCGCGTAGCACCATTAGTGCCCGTGCTCTTCCAAATACTTCTCCACCTCAAGCGCCGCCATGCAGCCCGTTCCAGCAGCCGTAATCGCCTGCCGGTACCGTCGGTCCTGAACGTCTCCGCACGCATACACCCCAGGCACAATCTGCCCATTCCGCGTAGTAAACACGTTGTTCTGCGTCAGAATGTAACCCTCAGCATCCAGATCAATCTGCCCATGAAACATCTTCGCGTTCGGCTCATGTCCAATGCCGAGAAAGACGCCGCTCACATGCAGAGTCTCCTCTTCTCCGGTCGCGGTGTTCTTAAGGCGCACACCACATACTTCCTTCTGATCGACTCCCAGAACCTCTTCGACAATCACATTCGTCCGCAGCACAATCTGCGGATGCGCAATCGCCCGCTCCAGCATGATCTTGCTCGCCCGGAAATTCTCTCTCCGATGCAGCACAGTCACCTTCGTCGCAAAGCGCGACAGAAAGATCGCCTCTTCCATCGCCGTATCGCCGCCGCCCACCACGGCAATCTCCAGCCCACGGAAAAAGAACCCGTCACAGGTAGCGCAGCTGGAAACACCATGCCCAATCAACTTCTGCTCGCTCTCAATACCCAACCAGCGTGCGCTCGCACCAGAGGCCACAATCAGCGACCGCGTATCGATCTCACCAATCGAAGTACTCAGCCGGAACGGATGCCTGTGCAAATCGGCAGCCTTCAAATGTGCCGTCTGAAACTCCGCGCCAAAGCGCTCCGCCTGCTTCTTCATGTTGGCAATCAGCTCCGGCCCCTGAACGCCCTCCGGCCAGCCCGGAAAATTCTCCACCAGCGTAGTGATAGAGAGCTGCCCACCCGGCTCGTGGCCTTCCAGCACCAGCGGCTTCAGCCCGGCGCGTGCGGTGTAAATAGCAGCGGTAAGTCCGGCGCAGCCGGAACCAAGAATGACTGTTTCGCGTGTCTCGCTCATCAATATTTTCCTGAGTCGATTCTATTCGTACAAATCGCCTCGGATCTCCACTAATAAGATGAAAGACGTGCTGGACTGGACTCTTTCCCGCTCCAGGCTCTCCCGGGATCCTTTTGTTAAGGTCGTGCGCTTCCACACGCTCTTTTGTGTAGCACCCCCTATTCATTTAGTCCGCCACGAGAGATACCTTGTTCTCAGTGTTCTCAAATGCTTCTGAGATGGCTTTGATCCTGGCCAATACGCCTGGGGTTGATCTTCACAAACGTACCAATGTCAGGTGGGAGGAACTCGAAGTTATGTTCTCGGAATTAACAAACGTCAATTTAGACAACGCGCCGGCTTACTGGTTTCTGAATGCCCGCCATCTCCTCCTGGCGCATAACGAATCGGGAGATGGTGCGTATTCCCTGATTCATCTCACAGCCCCTCCACGCCTTGAAACTCCCTACCATCTTCACCGTGCCGAAGATGAAGCGTTTTACGTATTAGAGGGTGAGCTTACTGTGATTCGCGATGGAGAGAAAATCGTGGCTGGACCAGGAAGCTATACTTTCCTGCCGAGGGGAGTGCCCCACGGATTTCGAACCAGCAGCGACAAAGACTCGCAAGTCCTGATCCATGCGATCCCGGGCGGTAAAGTCGGTTTCGTAGGAATGATGCTTGAGATGGCGATACGGATTTATGATCGTCACCAACTACCCGCAGCAACACCGCCCGATCTCAAAAAACTCAGCTCACTTTGTGAGCAGAACAACATCAGCATTCTCGGCCCGCTCCCGATTTGAAGAACTTCATATCTTCGCGGTAACTGCGCACGAGCTTCAAATGAAGGAAGAATTTGAGATGAAAGCGGATGTATTGACCCTTTCAGTTCCTGCAGCCCTTCCGCATAGCCTACGTCCCAAAGCCTTGATTGGGGAATCCGTCAGGTTTTTACTCCCGTCTTATAAATGGCCATCCGCTAAATGGCCATCCGTGGCAGCCTAAAGCTATCTATAGCCCATAATTCGTTGATTCTATTGGCAATATCATGCGCTTCTCTCTCCACTCAGCCTTCCACAGACCTATAATACGGATATGGCAAATTTGACTCTCGTCTACGGAATGCGCCTCCTCCCCGAGGGCGAAGTAAAGCAGATTCAGGACGCAACCCTGCAGCTCGCCAACGGCAATGAAGCGCACGTCACCATGCACGTGCTCGAGGGCTCCCGCGAGCAGATCGAAGCCCAGCTCAAGCAAAGCCTCGACGCCTTCTTCGACTTTTACCCCGAGATTTGATTCCGGCCCTAATCCGGCTCCGCTCTCCCAGAATTTTTTAATTCTGCCGCAGCCCAAACGGTCTGGCCCCTGCAGCAACTGCGAATGCTTGGAGCACTCGCATGTTGGGCCTTTCTCATTCCAGAGCGCACCTCGCGCTCATCGGCATTCTTCTCGTCCTCTCACCCGCCATCGTTCAAGCCGGCGGCCCGCGCGCCGTCGCCGGAACCACCTACTTCAACTCTTCGGTCATGGGCCAGCCTCTCTACTGGGCCGGCGGAAAGATCAATTACTACGTAGACCAGGGTGCACTCAGCGCCACGGTCAGCAATCAGCAGGCCGTCGCGATGGTCGACGCAGCCGCCGCGCTCTGGACCGCCATTCCCACCGCCGGTGTCACATTAACTGACAAGGGTTCGCTCGCCGAAGACGTCAGCGGCTCAAACACCACCCCCGGCAGCAACAACACCTTCGCCACTCCCGCCGACCTGACTCCATTTTCCACGGGATTTCCCGTGGGCGTAGTCTTCGACGCCGACGGCTCGGTCCTCGACACCCTCTTCGGCACGTATACAAGCGATCCCGCAAGCTGCGAATCGAACGCCGTGACCGTCTGGACCGACAACATCAACACCGACGCCACCATCAGCCACGCCATCATGATTCTCAACGGCCGCTGTACAAACACCTCCGCGCGCATGTCGATGATGAACTTTGCCCTCGATCGCGCCTGGGGAGAAATTCTCGGCCTCGGCTACTCGCAGATTTATCCCAACGCTGCCGCCAGCATCAACACAGCGGAGATGGAAGCCTGGCCTGTCATGCAGCCATTCATGGGCGCATGCGGCTCCGCAGGTGGAACCTGCATTCCTGAGGAAGGCCAGCTCAGCCAGGACGACATCTCCGAGCTGAACCGCATCTATCCCATCACCGCAGCCAATCTCGCCGGCTTTCCCGGGAAGCGGCTCACCGCGGCCAACACCCTCTCCATCCAGGGCACAATCAGCTTTCGCGCCGGATACGGCATGCAGGGCGTAAACGTCCTCGCCACCCCCCTCGATGCCAGCGGCAACCCACTCTACAACTACACCGTAAGCGCAGTTTCAGGAGCCTATTTCAGCGGCAATCATGGCAGCCTGGTTACCGGCACAAACGCGACCAACGGCATTCCGCTCTCGCAGTACGGATCAAACGACCCCACGCTGCAGGGCTACTTCGATCTGCGCTACATTCCGCTGCCACCCGGTATGACCTCGGCCGGCTATCTGCTCACCTTTGAGCCCATCAGCACGCTCTACATCTACGGAAACGTCGTCGGCCCGTATCTCGACGGCTCGCCGCTGCCCTCCGGCACGCTCGCGCCGGTCACAGTCGCGACTCTCAGCGCCGGCGGCTCACAGACCCTCACCGTCAACGTACCCGATTCAGCCATAAGCGGCTTTGAGGATGCTATCTCCACCGCCGAGTCCCCGCGCATGCTCGCATCGAGCGGCGTCTGGACCGGCCTGCTCGGCCAGGTGCAGCAGGCCGACTGGTTCACCTTCCCCGTACGCGCCAACCGCACCTTCACCATCGTCACGCAGGCCATCAACGAGCAAGGCATACCGTCGACGTACAAGACCATGCCGGCCCTCGGCGTGTGGGATGCCTTCGACGCTGCAACTGCCGCACCCGTAGGCGTTGCCCCCGCGCTCAACGGCACCGCCCTCGGGGAAACATGGCTGCAGGTCACCGCCAGCGCCGATGACACCGTGCGCCTCGGCATCGCCGATATGCGCGGCGACGGCCGCCCCGACTACGCCTACAACGGCTGGGTGCTCTACGCTGACACCATACAGCCGCCACGCCTGCCCGCCGCCGGAGGCCCCATTGTCATTGACGGCATGGGCTTCCAACCCTCCGACACGGTAAAGATCAACGGCCAGGCCGCGCAGATCACCGGCATCTCGCCCAATGAAATCACCGCCATCGCTCCCGCCGCCGGCCAGGGCATCACCGGCTCCGTGAACGTGGAGGTCGACAGCCTTCCCGGCTACAACGCCGTGGCTATTCTCTTAAATGGCATCAGCTATGACGCGGCCACAGGCGACTCACTCACCCTCGTCACCGCGCCTTCGAATACCGTCCCCGTAGGCGTGCCGCTCGCCTTCACCGTCACCGCGCTTGGCGCGGACCTCACACCCGCCGCAGGAGACACCGTCACCTTCGCCGTCGCTGCCGGAACAGCCACTCTCGCCTGCGGCCAACCAGTTTGCCCGGTCACTTCCGGTGGAGACGGCAATGCCACCATGAACATCACAGCCGTGGATACCACGCCCTCGGTGGTTACAGCCGCCCTCACCAACGGCGCGCAGCTCCAGGCACACTTTGAAGGCGGAACTCCGCCCGTGCTCTCTGCGCTCACCCCGCAGCTTTCGCTCGCCGCAGGATCCAGCATCTCCTGGCCCACACAGGCGCTCGTGCTCAACAACGGCCTTCCCGTTGGCGGCCAGGCCGTGGCATGGCAAAGCACACCAAGCTCTGGCATCTCGGCTGCAGGATCCGCGGCAGCCATCACCGCCGGCAGCGGCATCGCCTCCAACATGCTCAGCGTCGGGCCGCTCACCGAGGGCCAGCAGTCCAGCGTCCAGGCCTGCCTCAACGGCACTCCGCAGTGCGTCAGCTTCTCGGCGCTCGGCTCGCGCCCGGAGTTTGCCACCGTCGAAGCCCTTTCCGGCGCCTCGCAAAGCATGGCCGCCACCGCTACGCCCAGCCAGATCGTGATGCGCGTCAAGGATATCGACGGCAATCCGATGGCCGGAGCCATCGTCACCTTCTATCAATCCATCTACGCGTGGAGTCCGCCCTGCCCGCCACACGGGCGTTGCGATCAAGCTCAGCTGTTGGCCGTCGAAAGCGCAACAGGGACATCAGCCATCGATGGCACAGTCAGCTTCGCCCCTGCGGGAATCCCCGGCGTAGCCACCAACACCACCGGCCTTGCCTCCACCGGCAACACTAGCACCGCCAGTGTGACCATCGAAATGCATCCCTAAGAGCAGCTTCCGGGTGCCCCATTCATTCGGCGTTTCTTGCCGCTAGGGTGGGACAGCACTCCCACCCGTTCTCCCACCACCAAGCCAAAAGCTAATAGCTAGCAGCTAAGAACTACCCTCCCGCATCTGTTCAAATGAGGCCAGGCGAGGAGGAACATTGAGCCAGCTCACCACTCCACGGGTTCCAGGCGCACGTCCGCGCGTCGTCATCGTCGGCGGCGGCTTTGCAGGAATCAACGCAGCCCGCGCGCTCGGCAAGCTGCCCGTCGATCTCACCGTTATAGATCGCCGCAACCACCACACCTTTCAGCCGCTCTTGTATCAAGTAGCCCTCGCCGTCCTCTCGCCCGCTGACATCGCGCAGCCCATCCGCGGCATTCTCGCCAAACATCAGAACACGCAAGTCCTCATGGACGAAGTCACCGCCATCGACACAACCGCCCGCACCCTCGCGCTTTCAAGCGGAGCAAGCATCGGCTACGACTACCTCATCCTGGCCACCGGCGCCACGCACTCTTACTTCGGCCACGAGGAATGGGCAAAATTCGCTCCCGGCCTAAAATCCATCGAGGACGCCACCGAGATTCGCCGCCGCGTCCTCCTCGCCTTTGAGCTCGCCGAGCGCCAGATGCAGGAGCACGGCTGGCACCCGCCGCTGAACTTCGTCATCATCGGTGCCGGTCCCACCGGTGTCGAGCTCGCCGGAGCCATCGGCGACATCGCACAGTACTATCTCCAGCACGACTTCCGCCACATCGATCCCCGCAAGAGCCGCGTCATGCTGCTCGATGGCGGCGACCGCGTTCTCGCCACCTATCCACCGCAGCTCTCCGCCCGTGCCGCAGAGGAGCTCGCCGCGCGCGGAGTCGAGGTTCACACCAAAAGCCACGTCACCGGCGTCGGCGCAGGCTGGGTTGAAGCAAACGGCCAACGCACAGAAGCCGCAGTTATCCTCTGGGCCGCCGGCGTGCAGGCCTCACCCCTCGGCAAGCTGCTCGGCGCGCCCGTCGACAAGCGCGGCGCCGTCCTCGTCGACAACGAACTCAATCCACCCAGCACTCCAGACAAGTCATTTGAAACCACCTTCGTCCTCGGCGACCTGGCCCACTTCGAGCAGAACGGCAAACAGGTTCCCGGCGTTGCGCAACCCGCCATCCAGATGGGCAATCACGCCGCCAAAATGATCGCCACCGACCTCCAGGGCAAGCCCCGCCCGCCCTTCCATTATTTCGACAAAGGTGACATGGCTACCGTAGGCCGCCTGGCCGCCGTAGCCGATGTGAAATGGCCCTTTACCGCACTCATGAGCGGCTGGACCGCCTGGTTCGCCTGGCTCACCGTTCACATCTTCTTCTTAATCGGCTTCCGCAACCGGTTCTCAGTCCTGTGGTCCTGGGTCTGGAATTACCTCACCTTCTCCGGCACCGCCCGCCTCATCACCGGCGACCAGACCCTGCCCGGCTGGGAAGAGCAAATCGAAGAAGGAAAGAAAGCCGCCAACCCCTAACCGCCTTTTGCTTTCGCTTGCCCCGCCATAAAGGCCGGGTGCCCCCTTCATGCGCGGCTTTTCGCGCATGAAGGGATAGCACTCCCGCTCACTCTCCCTCAAAATTGTCATCCTGAGGAAAGTTTCACGCTTTGCGTGAAACGAGTCGAAGGATCTGCGGTTGTTCTTGGTCTTCCTTTTCGTGAGTTCCATTACAGTCGTCGGCTGCTCCGGGTCCCTGAAGTTGGAACCTGGGATAGCAATCCGCCAACCCGCCATCCTGACCATAACCGTCTCATCCTGAGCGAACGAGTCACCGAGCGAATTTCAGCTCGGAGGATAGGGAGCCGAGAATCTGGCATTACCGATTGGGCTAAATATTACCGTGCTATAGTTTGTCTGCCGCCGGATATCCGGCTTCTCATTCCATCCAGAACGGCTTTATCCAGACAAATCGGAAGCCGGAAACAAGAGGCTCCCATGTTCACTCGTTCGACGGGTCCCCGAATTAGCCTTCCGCGTTCGTTTTCCCTCATACGCTGGTTTGTCGTCGCAGCCTTTGCGTTACTAGCCACCAGCCAGCAATCTTTCGCTCAGACTGCGACAACCACAACGCTGTCGATCACCAATGGCAGCGGCCCCGTTACGACAGTCAGCTCCGGCACAGTGGTTACACTCACCGCGACAGTAACGGCAGGATCAACTCCCGTCAGCCCAGGCCAGGTCAAATTCTGCGACGCCACAGCCGCCTATTGCGAAGACTTCCATATCGTGGGCACCGCTCAGCTCACCTCCGCTGGCACCGCCGCCCTCAAATTTCGTCCCACGCTCGGCAGCCATAGCTACAAGGCAGTCTTCATCGGCACCAAAACCAATGCCACAAGCACTTCCGCAGCGTCTTCGCTAAGCGTTACAGGGCCTGCCCCCACATCTACCACGCTCTCCAATAGCGGAACCAATGCAGCTCCCAGCCTGTCGGCCACCGTGGGTAGTGCCCCTTCTTCACAGCTACCTACCGGCAAAATTTCGTACATAGATACAAATCACAGTAAGGCAGTAGTCGGCACTGCCACCTTGAGTTCGTCAAACAACACTTGGCAGCTATCAACTTCAGCCAATTTCTCGCAGATTCCGGGTAGTTCTGGAGCCGCATTCAACCCGTTTCAGTATCCTGTCGTAGCCGATTTCAATGGCGATGGAATACCGGATATTGCAATAGCCTTGGAGAATTCCGTAGTAGTTTATTTAGGCAACGGCAACGGAACGTTTACGCAGACGCGTACATCGGCAATTCCTTCGGGTGTTTCCGGTACACAGGTTGCCGTAGGCGACTTTAATGGCGATGGAATTCCTGACCTTGCCTTCGCGGGCTACGGACCGGCGTGGATACTGCTTGGGAAAGGGGACGGCACGTTCACCGCAAAGTCGTCTATTTCGTCAATTGTGTTTCCCGAGGTTGTAGTCGGTGACTTCAACAATGATGGAATTTCTGATCTGGCAACAACTGCCGCAATTTTTATTGGCAATGGAGATGGAACTTTTACCCAGGGTCCATCCACGCCGGCTGCTTGCACAGCTGCTACAGAAACTGGCAACATCGTCGCGGCCGATTTTAACGGAGATGGGAATCTCGACCTGGCTTGCCTGGCGGGTAATAGTGTGGATATCTTGCTAGGCAAAGGCGATGGCACATTTACCGCCGCTACACCCATTGCGGTTGGGGTGGATACGTGGAGCTTAGCTGAAGCAGATTTCAACGGCGACGGAATTCCGGATCTCGCAGTTCTCGGTACAAACGGCAAGGGTATTGTCATATATCTGGGAACTGGAAACGGGAATTTCACTGCAGAGCCTAACCCTTTGTCATCGAGCTTGGCGGGATTCGCGGTCGGTGATTTCAATGGCGATGGAATTCCGGATCTTGCAGCGCCTTATGGGAATGGCGTAGTGCTATATCTTGGCAGTGGAACCGGCACTTTTTCGCAGTCGGCTAGCGTTTCGTATCCCAATACTACTTCCATGCTTCAAGTCAATGCAGGCGACTTCAATGGAGATGGGCTTTCCGATGTAGTTGGCGTTCCCTTCGATGGTGATCCACAGAACTTCATCACCCAGGTATTCGTCAGTCTGACCTCCGGCCAGCAAAGCTCAGCTACATTGTCACCAACTCTGACATACGGCATCCACAATATTGCGGCCAGCTACTCCGGAGATAGCAACTTCGCCGCCAGCACTTCTGGCACTGTTATTATCTCCAACCAGCAATCAACAACTCTCACCTTAAGTGCTACTCCAAGCTCTGGGCTGTTTGCCGGGCAAACTACCCTGCTAACAGCCACATTGAGCCCGTACACAAACTCAGGCGGCAGTTCCAATGGCGAATCCGTCACATTTTCTGAAGGCGGTTCGCCGATATGCACAGGCACGCTTTCAAATGGAGTAGCCACATGCTCATTGCAGATTCTGTTCACCGGATCTCAGAGCTTTAGTGCGGCTTATTCGGGTGACGCTTACTTCACCGGGAGCGCCTCAAACTCCATCACCATCACCGCCACCGCCGCACCAACCACTCTTACCCTGAGCGCAGCCCCGAGCTCCGGCCTTATTGCCGGCCAGACAACTTTGCTGACCGCTACTCTTAGCCCCTATTCAATTTCAAGTATTAGCTCGGACTTTCAAGACCTCTCGTTTTATAACGGCAGCACATTTATGGGTTACGGCAGGCTCTCGGGCGGCGTGGCGACACTCACATCGTCGCCGCTCGCTGCTGGATCTCAGAGCCTGAGTGTGTCTTACCCTGGAAACTCTCTTTTAGCCCCCCGCAATACCAGCATTACGGTCAGCGTTGCAAAAACCCAGCCCAGCCTGACCCTGAGTGCAACTCCGGGCAGCACGGTGCAGGGCCAGACGGCCATTCTCATGGCGACTCTCAGCGGTTATTACGGTTCAGGGAGCAATGAGCCCATTACATTTATGATTGGCAGCCAGGTTCTGGGGACAGGCACCCTGTCCGGCGGCACGGCAACCTTAAAGCTCTCCACGTTGCCGCCGGGCGCCAGTTCTCTTACTGCAACTTACCCCGGTGACACCAGTAATGTCGGTGCAACTTCGAATACTCTCCCTTACACGGTCTATACATCCCAGGCAGCAACGACCACTACGCTCGCCTTGACCAGCGGCGGCAGCTCCGCCACATCGGTTTCTACCGGTTCCGTGGTCACGCTCACAGCCACAGTCATGGCCGGCTCAACTCCTGTCACCAGGGGGCTGGTCAAATTCTGTGACGCTGCGGCAACGTATTGCGAAGACTTTCACATCATAGGCACCGCCCAACTTACCTCCGCAGGCACCGCTGTCCTCAAGTTCCGTCCCGCAATTGGCAGCCATACTTATAAGGCAGTCTTTGCCGGCACCAACATCAATGTAACAAGCTCCTCAACAGTCTCATCGCTGGCTGTTACCGGCATTTACGGCACTGCCACCACACTTTCCTGGGATGGTTCCACCGCCGACCCCACCCTGACCAGTTCGGTAAAAGCATTCACCTCCAGCCCGAGTCCTACAGGATCGGTCTCCTTCGTGGACACAAGCAATGGCAACGCCGTCCTGGGAACAGTGCCACTCGGTGCTTCCACTGCCACACCATCATTATTGACCTCCGCCAGTCTGGCTAACAGCAATGGGGCCTTCGCGATTGCAGACTTTAATAGAGACGGCATTCCTGACATGGTCCTCTCCACCGCGAGCGGCGTCACAGTCTACTTCGGCAATGGCGATGGAACCTTCGCGCAGACACCGGCAATTACAGCACTCCCTGGAAATCCATACGCCTCGGGATTTGTAGTCAGTGACTTCAATAGCGATGGAATTCCGGATCTGGCAATCATCACGTACCTGGACGGGAACTATGCTGTCGCAATTTTGCAGGGAAAAGGAGACGGCACCTTCACGATCGGTTCCACCATAAGCGCTGGCCCGCCGAATGTATATGTATACCCATTTGCCGGAATCATAGTGGCGGACTTTAACAACGATGGAGTTCCCGACTTGTTAGTAGAAGTGGAAGGTGCGGGATACACCTCGTATAGCTATGTAGTTCTTTTCGGCAACGGAGATGGCACCTTTCCAGGCCTCGCGGGGGGCGTCACCACCACGAACGAGGGATTTGGATCCGTTGTAGCCGATTGGAACGGCGATGGCATTCTGGACCTTGCTAATTTCTCGTATAACGGCAGCACGGAAAAATGGCAAATTAACACATTGCTTGGCAATGGGGATGGAACCTTCACTGCGGGTACGACGTTGCCGCTCAGCGGACAGCCAAATGGAATTCTGACAGCTGATTTCAACGGCGATGGAAATCCAGATCTGGTAGCGTCAGCATACCCTGCCTATAACAACAGCACCCAAAGTTATTCGCCTAACAATGTCACTCTATTTACGGGTAAGGGAGGCGGAACTTTTAATGTGGGGCACGGCGTGAATCCATCAACCGCCCTTTCTACCATTATTGTTGGCGATTTCAATGGCGATGGTATCCCGGATATTGCGGGTTCGAATGAAACCAACAATGGTCTGTCCGGATTCAGCTACCTGTTAGGCAAAGGGGACGGCACTTTCACCCAGGAAAATGTGCAAACCTCCATAAGTTACGGCGCTAGTCCTGCAACAGCCGACTTCAACGGCGATGGAATCTCCGACTTGGCAATGGCCACCGTTACGTCTCCACAGACAATCCTCGTCGGGCTCACAAGCCCCCTCCAGAGCACAGTTTCGCTCTCGCCAAATCTCACTGACAGTACACACGTAATCGAAGCCACCTACTCGGGCAACAGTAATTTCCTCCCAAGCATCTCCCCAACCGTCACCATTAACAACACGGTGCCCACCGGGCCCGCGGTCATCACATCGCCGGTTCCGGGAACCAAGCTCTCCGGCTCAACAGTCACCTTCACGTGGACACCCGGCAGCGGCGTCAGCGTTTACCAGATCAGTGTAGGAACCAAATGGCCGGGCGCAATTGACATTTATGGCGGAGGCGCTACCACGGCGACTTCGGCCACTGTCACAGGCATTCCCACAAATGGAATAGATGTGTACGTCATGCTCCGGTCAGTGATCAACGGCGTTGTGTATACCAATTTCTACACCTACACAGCAGCCGGTTCTCTCACACCCCCAGCCCTGATAGCGCCAGCGCCAAACAGCCACCTCGGAAGCTCTACCGTCACCTTCAAGTGGTCACCGGGCAACGGACCAACCGCGTACTTGCTGAACATAGGCACCAAATGGCCCGGCGCAGATGACATCTATGGAACAGGCGTCACAACCGCCACTTCTGTCGAAGTGCCCGGCCTGCCCACAAACGGCGTCAACGTCTATGTCCAGCTGCGTTATTTCTTCAATGGCGTCTGGACAGATATCAACTACACCTACACGGCAGAGGGCACCACCGCCCCGCCGGTCTTATTTACTCCCGCGCCGGGCAGCCAGCTTACCGGCTCCACCGCAATCTTTCAGTGGACAAACGGCCCTGGCGTAACGGGATACACACTTTCTGTGGGAACATACGGTCCCGGCTACTTCAACATCTATAGCTCGCCGCTTCTCACCAGCACCGTCGCCGTCGTACCCAACATTCCCACCAACGGCAAGCCTGTTTACGTCATGCTCCGGTATCAAATCAATGGAGTCTGGCAAACCGCCAACTACACCTATACTGCCCAATAAGTTCACTGAGGGGCAGTCCCGTTACTTTCGTCCATTGAACTTTCGTACCGTGTTCCATCCGCAGAAACTTTGCGTGCAATTAACCCCGAATATGCTTTACTCATAATCAGCAGAGAAAGCGACGGCCCGAATCCTCATGGATTCGGGCCGTCGCCGTTATGGGAGGGGAGGGGGCCCCTCCCCCACCCCCTCTGCACTGAAATTTGTGCAAACGAACTGATTCACCATCACCCAACTGCACAGTCTCGAAATGAAGATCGCATAAAGATTTCTCCAGAAACTGTGCGAACGGTATGTAAGCTACAGAAAAACCATAACTTCAGAATCCGTGCAGCACAGGATAACTCGCAACAGCTGCCCTATCCTCCGGTACACTAGGAAAGTCATGCACGACATAGGATTTGTCCGGTCCAATCTGGACCTGGTAGAAGCAAAACTGCGCGCACGCGGAGCAGACCCTGCCGCGCTCCTCGGCGATTTCCGCTCACTCGACCTCCGCCGCCGCGAAGCCATCCGTGAGGCCGAAACCCTCAAGGCCCGCCGCAACGAACTCTCGGAGCAGGTCGGCCAGCTCAAGCGCCAGAAACAGGACGCCACAGCGCTCATGGACGAAACCCGGGCGCTGAAAGACAAACTGGACGACCTCGACAAGACCGCCACAGCACTTGACGACGAATTGCGTCTCTCGCTCTCCCGCGTGCCCAACCTCACCCGCGACGAAGTTCCCGCCGGCAAATCCGAAGCCGACAACGTCACCGTCAAGGAATGGGGCGCAAAGCGCAGCTTCGATTTCGAAGCAAAACCCCACTGGGAGTTGGGCGAACAGCTCGGGATTCTCGACCAGGACCGCGCCGCCAAGCTCAGCGGAGCCCGTTTCGCCGTCTACTTCGGACCCGGTGCCCGGCTTGAACGCGCACTGGCCGGCTTTATGCTCGATCTGCACACGGAAAAGCACGGCTACACCGAAGTCCTGCCGCCCTTCATGGTGAACTCGAAGTCGCTCTTCGGCACCGGCCAGTTGCCCAAGTTCGCCGAAGATCTCTTCCGCACCTCGGACGCCGACGCCGAGAGCGCGGCAAACGGTGAATTCAAAGACGCAGACCACTGGCTCATTCCAACGGCAGAAGTCCCCGTCACCAATCTTTACCGCGACGAAATTCTCGACGAAACCCGTCTGCCCATCGCCTTCACCGCCTACACTCCCTGCTTCCGCGCCGAAGCCGGAGCTGCAGGCAAGGACACCCGTGGCATCATTCGCCAGCATCAGTTCCAAAAGGTAGAGCTGGTCAAGTTCGTCAAACCGGAAGACTCAGACACAGAGCATGAAAAGCTGACCCGCGACGCCGAAGAGATTCTGGAGCTTTTGGACCTGCCGTATCGCCGCGTTCTGCTGTGCGCAGGCGATACCGGCTTCTCTGCAGCCAAAACCTACGACCTCGAAGTCTGGCTTCCAGGCCAGGGTCTCTATCGCGAAATCTCCTCCTGCTCGAACTTCGAGTCCTTCCAGGCGCGCCGCGCCAATATCCGTTACAGGGCAAGCGGACCAAAAGGCAAAAGCGAGTTCCTGCACACCATCAACGGCAGCGGATTGGCCGTCGGGCGCACCTGGCTCGCGATCCTCGAGAATTACCAGCAGGCAGACGGCTCAGTGGTTGTGCCGGAAATTCTTCGGCCCTACATGGGCGGCTTGACTACAATTAACAAGCAGAACTTCTGATTTTCAACGAACGGCAAGCATGAACAGGATTCTCAAAAGCTACTTTTACTGGACCTACCCGCGCGGCAGCTTCCATTACGACGTCATGGTGACGCTGATCCTCGCCTTCATCTTCATCACCCCGCAGGTATGGGATTACGGCGACAAGCCGCCAGCGACCGGCGGACCAAGGCAGCCCATCCAGGTGCTCGGCGACGGCGGCAAAGGCCTCATTCTCACCGTCCCCGCCAGTGAAGTCCCCATCCCGGCAAGGGTCACGGACTACACAATGCGCCGCGCGCTCAAACGCGCCATGCAGCCCGTCACCGGCGACGCAGTCTCCATCGAGCGCTGGGAGCTCTCGCGTGATGCCAACGGCAATCCACTGGCATGGAAGGTCTGGCTGCACAAGTAAAGACCTGTCATTAATCGACTGGTGCGTAAACGCAATAGCCTCGCGGCGGCGCAGGAAATTCAGCGCTACCTTCTCCGTCCGTGGTTCTTTCCTCCGGCTGCGGAGCTTGGTAGCCATCCCACGCCACAGGCTTGAACTTCTTGTTAGGCCATTTCGTCTTGACCGCCCGCCCACTCCACTGGTTTCCAAGGTTGTTAAGCACGTAAACAAGACCTGTCTGAGACTCCGTGCCCGCCCGCTGCATGACATAAAGATCAGGATCGGCGTGAAGAATCGAAGACTCCCCGCCGGCATGCTTATGATGCGCAGACACAAGAGCATCTATGCCATTCGGTGTGTTCGGCCGAGCCAATTCATTATTGAAGTAGTCCCACCAGAACACACACGGATAACCATCCCCAGTCAGGATGAACGAGTAGGCCAGCATCTTATCGTTTACGATTTCATTGTTTTGCATGTCATGGTTGTCGACAAAGGTGACTGCATTGAAAGGCCGCGCGGCAGATACCGATCCCTCGTCCGTCAGTTTGCGCAGATCGTAGCTCGGCGTGTCACACATATCTTTCAGCTTGTAGCGAAGCGGGAAATCAAAAGCAGCCACCTGCTGGTCAGTAACAGCGTGGACCTTGTCCAGCCAGTCGCCAATGTCATCTGGACCGGACCAATACTCGCCGACGACGAACGGCGCAAACTCGCGGCCGTCCTTCTTCTGGTACTGATACTTGGACAGCAGGCCGATCATCCACGCCCCGTAGCCTTTCACAAAGTCAAAGCGCAGCCCCTCGAAGTCCAGCTCTTCAATCAGCAGCCGTGCGTACTCAAACATTGCGGTGTAGACCAGCGGATTGCGGTGGCAAAGATGCGGAAAACCCGCGAAATTTTCCCCTTCGATCATGGTGCGCTCATACCGGCTGGGATGAAAGCAGTTCCAGTCGCGAGGAAACTTGCCGCTTTTCGGGCGAAACTTCGTCCACATCTTCTGCCCGTTTAGCGGGTTGGTCTCTTCCTCATCAGCGCCGGAGTTGTGATTAATCACCATATCAGCAATGGCGCCCATGTTGTGCTCGCGCATCGTGCGGATGAGATTCTCAAGCTCTGCGCGATTGCCGTAAAGGGTCTTCATCGAACCCTTCTGGTCGATGTCGCCCAAGTCGAAATAATCGTACGGATCATAGCCGTTGGAGTTCGGGTCGGCGGCCTTGCTGATCGGCGGAAGCCAGAGCGAATTAAAGCCGGAGGCTGCCAACTGGGGAACTTTCTCGCGAATGGTATCCCACCATTCGCCGCGCTTATCTTCTTTCACAGGCGCATCCCAGTAAAAAGCCTGCATCATAACTGCCATGGAAAATCTCCCGCGTGGCTAAATTGTATGTCTGAGTAAATTTGAATAAATACTTAGTTTCCGCACTCTTAGGGATGCCAATACTAACGGCGAAGTTGGTTTCAGACACAGTCAAAATGCTTCCCACGCCGAAACCGCGCGAATTTTCTCGCTCCTTTGACTTCCACCAGGCGTCTAAACTAACTGAGGATTATGCGCGCACGTAAATTGCTTTTTCTTCTTTCGCTGGTCGCACTCATCGCGGCTCCCATCTCCGCCAAAGCCGATGATCTTCAGTCGGTACTGAGTCGTCTCAACGTCGCGTCAAAGAAGTTTCACTCCGTCTCCGCCAACGTTGTCTTCGATACGGAAACGCAGGACCCTGTGCCTGACACTGACATACAGAAGGGTACAGCGTACTACGAGCGCAATGGCGGCGCCTTCAAGATGGCCTCACACTTCCACGAGCGCAACGGCCGCCCTTTCAACAGTGGTTACAACTACACCGATGGCGCGATCCATTTCTTCGACGGCACAGAGATCCACACCTATGACTTTGCGAAGTGGCAGAGCTTTCTCATCCTTGGCTTCGGCGCAAGCGGCACGGAACTGGCCGACAAGTGGGACATCAAGTACATCGGCTCGTCTGTCCTGGATGGTGTGAACGTTGCCCAGCTCGAGCTCGTTGCCAAAGACCCTACGGTCCGTAAGAATATCGCCAAGATCACCATCTGGATCGATCCCGATCGGGGTGTAAGCCTGAAGCAGCGTTTCGATGAAAGCCCAGGCGTCTATCGCATCTGCACCTACACGGACATTAAGGTCAATGTGACTTTGCCGAAGAACGCGTTTGACTTGAAGTAAACCACGCAACAGTGACGCCACCCAGCACAAACCACATCGGAAAGAACTCCAGCGTGTAGCGCGCTTCCGGCCCCTCAACGGTGGCCAAAAGCGCGCATCGCAATACGAAGTAAAGCAGCATCCACAGCCACAACCGTGGCCGCAGGCATAGCCCGATCACGCTCAGCAGTAAATATGCCAGGTTCAGCGCCACATAAAACCAGCTCAGAATCGTTTCATCCCAATGGTGTCTGTAGACCCACCAGTCCTGATCGATAGGCAGGTTCTCCACGCGCGGCCTCAGCAGCATATCTGCCACACGCGCCGCCGGCAGCCCCACATAGTAGCGCAACGGATGCGCAGCAATACGATCATCGGCCAGTTTCCCAAGCCGTGCATCCAGACCCGCGGTAAAGCTCTCGTCATTGTTCTCGTAATCCCGCGCAATCGCAGCAGTCTGATCACGCTGCTCCTTCGAATCAAACGCCCGCGCCGGAATCAGGGTCATATCGAACGGCCCATCCGGCACATTCCAGTAAATTTCGTATGTGTTCTTAAAATCCAGCGACCACGTCTTGACCCACCTCTGCCATCCCTGCCATGTAGGCTCTCCGGGATCGGTAGCATAACGCGGCGCCAGCGGCTGAATCACATGAAACTGGCTCCAGTTATGCGCCGTCCAAATACTGAACGGGGCAGCAGCAATGACAAAGCACGCAAGCGTCATCGCCATTCGTCGCCTGAGTGAAAGCCTGCGCCCCGAAATCAGCGCCAGCACCATGGGCGCGCCAAACGCCACCCCTATCAGCGCCCCATCCGGCCGCAGCAATGCCGCAAATGTGATGACCAGCGTAAATCCCAGGGCCGCCGCCCATCTCTGTCTGTTCTGAAATCGCACCGTCAGCCACATCGCCACCGTGATGCAGAACAGCGTCAGTGACTCCGTCAGCGGAGACGCCGCATAGCTCGAAGTAAACGGGCAAAGCGCGGCAATCCACAACGTCACATGGAATGCGCGAGACTTCGCCGCATCCGGCCACTCGGCCGGACAAATCCTCCGCGCCGTCAACGCCAGCATCACGCAGCCTGCCAATTCGCAAAAGATTTGTACCACTGCCGCCGGAAAGAACTTGTCCACTCCAAAGAGCCGGAAGCACGCAGCCAGAAACAGTGGATACCCCGGCAGACGAATCAGCGTAGGATGCAGCACGCCACTACCGTCTGCAATGGAGTATTGCCCGTGTAGCAGAATGTTCTTTGCCAGGTTGGCATAGAGGTGTCCATCCACAGTCACCTCAAAGAACTTCGCCACGAACCAGAAGCGCAGCGCAGTGCCAGCAGCCAGCGCAGTGCCAGCAGCCAGCGCAGCCGCAATCGAAATTGCCGCACGCAATCTCACGCGGCCAAACCGCCCCTCTGTCGTGCCCTGGCCTGTTTGACTCCCGGAAGCCGGTTTCATACGATTTCTACTGATAGTGTATTAGCTTAGAACCTTTATCGAGATAGCGCCCCAGCGGAACCGGAAACAGGCCCCCGAAATGCCCGAGAAACAAATTTTTTACGATCCACAACGCAAGCGCTGGAAGCGCCTGCGCCGCATTCTGGACGCCAGCGCTGTCGCCGTTACGATCATTGTGGCCGGAGTGATCTTCAACACCCTCCGCGTCCAGACATTGCCGGAGCTTCTTTTCCCCAATCAGAAGCACAACTACAAGGCGCTCAGCGACCGGACTCCACTGCTCAAGGGCACGCGTCCCGGCCCGCCCAACCGCCGCAAGTCCACAAAAAACCCATCGCAGATCACGCTCAACACTGGCGAAGGCCTGCGTGCCGCGTACTACGTTCCCGATGACGCCACAAGCTATTCGTCCTTCAAGCAGCATGTTCACCAGATCGATATGCTCTTTCCGGAGTGGCTGCACGTCAACGCGCCCGATCCCGTCCTTTACGCCGTAGGCGCGGATGCCCGCGAATACCGAGTCATCGATGGCAATACCGTTCACGATCCCGACGATCTGAACAAGATCAAGCGCGTCATTCAGGAAGCGCGCGAAGACACCGAAGTCTTCCCGCACATCAATAACTACAACGAGCAGACACAGCAATGGGATCCCTCCGTTGGAGACATGCTGGCCGATCCAGCCAAACGCGCCGCATTGCGCCAGCAGCTCGTTCGGTTTTTTACCGCACAGCCCGCCTATCACGGTCTCTCGCTGGACTTTGAAAATCTGAATGAGCCGGCGGTTCCGGCCTACATGACTTTCGTGCAGGAGCTTTACCGCGACCTGCACTCGCGCAACCTTCGCCTCTACGTGAACGCGCCGGTCTCATTGCAGGATCAGTACTTCAAGCAGCTTGCCGCAAACTCCGACGGCATCATCCTGATGAACTACGACCAGCACGAGCTCGAGAGCAACCCCGGCCCCATTGCAGCGCAGGATTGGTTCCTCGGCAATCTCCAGCATGTGCTCACCGTCGTACCCAAAGAAAAACTCATCTGCGCCATTGGCAACTATGGATACGACTGGTCCATGTCCATTCCAGGCGCGCCGAAAAAAGGCGCGAAACCCGCCAAGCCGAAGGTTCTTAACACGGATGATCTCTCTGTCTCCGACGTCTGGCAACGCGCCTCTGACGCCAACGCAGACCTTGACCTCGATTACGATACCCTCAATCCGCACTTCGAATATATCGATGAGGACAGTAATGTCCGCCACGTTGTCTGGTTTCTCGACGCCGTAACTGTGCTCAATGAGATGCGCGGCGCACGCCAGCTCGGCCTCCAGACCTTCGCTCTCTGGCGGCTCGGCGAAGAAGACAATACGCTATGGAACATCTGGGATAAGCCCAGCAACCCGGACTCACTCAACGCTCTCGGCACCGTCCCACCTGGCCACGATGTCGATACCGAAGGCGACGGAGAGATCATCCACGTCACCGGCCTACCAAAAACCGGCAAGCGTACCGTGGAAATCGACACCGACGAAAAAGACCCGCGCAAAAAACTCCTCGTCGATGAGCACATGGATGTCTACCCCAGCCAGTACACCATTCGCCAGTACGGTTACCACCCCAACAAGGTAGCCATCTCCTTTGACGATGGGCCTGATCCCAAGTGGACCCCGCGCATCCTCGACGTCCTCAAAAGCAAAGGCGTCCATGGCACCTTCATGCTGATCGGCGAAGAAGCGCAGCAGAACATGGGCGTCATGCAGCGCATCGTGGATGAAGGCAACGAGATAGGCAACCACACCTTCACGCACCCGGACATCAGCGAAATCTCTCAGCGCCAGCTCGATCTTGAAGTCAAGCTCACCAATCGGCTCTTCGCCGCGCGGCTAGGCGTGCAGCCACTCTACTTCCGCCCGCCATATGACATTGATGAAGAGCCGGAGACCGACGATCAGGCCGCACCCGTGGTACACATTCAGCAGTTGGGCCTCACCGTCGTCGGCAACAAAATTGACACCAATGACTGGGATGAACGCATCCGCAAAACACCGGCAGAGATCTCCCAGTCTGTGCTCGATCAGCTCAATCGCATGAAGGTTAAGCCGCAGTTTCGCGGCTCCATCATCCTCATGCACGACGGCGGCGGCGACCGCTCAGTCACGGTAGCCGCACTGCCTGTGCTCATCGACACACTGCGCGCCCACGGCTATCAGATCGTGAATGTCTCAACACTCATGGGCAAGACCACGGCAGAAGTCATGCCGCGGCTTACCTTCTGGCAGCGCGCCCGAACCCTGCCTGACCTTGCAGCCTTCACAACCCTCTCCGCCATCACCAACTTCATCGTCCTGGTCTTCTTCCTCGGCGACATTCTCATGAGCGGGCGTCTCATCCTCGTGGGCCTCTTCGCCATCATTGACCGCCTGCGCCGCCCGCATAAAAAAGCCTCCGTAGGCTTCAATCCCCGCGTCGCCGTGCTCGTCCCTTCGTACAACGAGGAAAAGGTCATCGTTCGCACCATCCGCTCCGTGCTCAACTCGGATTACGCCAACCTGCGCGTCATCGTCATCGATGATGGCTCAAAGGACCGCACCTCCGACGTAGCGCGTGAAGCCTACGCCGTCGAGATCGCCGCCGGCCACGTCACCGTGCTCGAAAAACCCAACGGAGGCAAGGCCGCCGCGCTCAACTATGCGCTTAACTTCGTCGATGAAGAGTTCTACGTCGGCATCGACGCCGATACCGTCATCGCAGCCGATGCCGTCAGCAAGCTCATCCCGCACTTTGAAGATCCCCGCATCGGCGCCGTTGCCGGCAACGCCAAGGTCGGCAACCGCGTAAATCTCTGGACTCGCTGGCAGGCCCTCGAATACATCACCAGCCAGAACTTTGAGCGCCGCGCACTCGATCTCTTTCACGTCGTCACCGTCGTCCCCGGAGCCATCGGCGCGTGGCGCACGGAAGCGGTTAAGAAGGCTGGAGGCTATCCCGAAAACACCGTCGCCGAAGATGCTGACCTCACCATGAGCCTCCTCGAACAAGGCCTTCGCGTGGATTACGAAGACCGTGCCCTCGCCTTCACAGAAGCTCCCATCAACGCCAAGGGCCTCATGCGCCAGCGCTTCCGCTGGTCCTTCGGCACACTGCAGGCCGTATGGAAGCACCGCGCCGCCTTCACCAAAAATGCAGCGATGGGCTTCTTCGCGCTGCCCAATATCCTCGTCTTCCAGATGCTGCTGCCGCTGGTCTCGCCCTTCATTGACATCATGTTCGTGTATGGCATCATCCACTACTTCATTGACCGCCACTATCACCCGGAAGCCACCTCGTCCGCCAATTTCATGAAGCTCCTTGCCTACTTCACGGCCTTCCTGATGATCGATTTCATCACCTCTGCCGTCGCCTTCAGCCTGGAGCGCCGTCATCCCGCCAACAAAGGCGATGGATGGCTGCTCTTCCACATCTGGCTGCAGCGCTTCAGCTACCGCCAGCTCTTCTCCGTGGTGCTGTTCAGGACGTTGTGGCGCGCAATCGATGGCAAGCCCTTCAACTGGGACAAACTCGAACGCACCGCCAAGATGAGCAAACGAACCGAAGCACTGACCGAGACCCGCTGACGTTGACGCAACTACGGCCTAGCCGTACCATTAAGACATGCGCTACGAGTGGGACCCGCAGAAAGATGTCCTGAATCAGCGTAAACATGGATTGCGACTCGCGGCGGGGATTCCGGCTCTGGAAGATCTGGCGGAGTTGTCCTGGATTGATGACCGATTTAATTACGATGAAATTCGATTCATCACTCTCGGATTAGGTTCGGATGGCGTCCTTTATGTAGTTTCAACTGAGCCGGATGACAATCTGGTTCGCATTATCTCGGTAAGGAGGGCAGAGTATGAAGAAATCCAGTGGTATGATCTCGGTCGAGCATAACCCCGGCGACCCGCCAATCAAGACCGATACGGACTGGGATTATGTGAACTCATTGACAGATGAACAAATTCACGCCGCTGCCCTTTCTGATCCGGACTGCCCTCCTCTTCCACTTGGCAGCGACGAGGAGATGGAAAAGGCCGGATTCATCCGCATCGTGAATGTCTTCAAACTCCGCACAAAGCTCGGTATGACGCAAGAGGAGTTCGCTGCGCTCTATAGCATCCCCATTGGGACGCTGCGCGATTGGGAACAGCGCCGCAAGAGACCGGATGCTACAGCACGGGCGTATCTGAAAATCATCGAGCGCGACCCTAAAGCAGTGGCAAAGCTGCTAGGCAGCGCTGCATGAGAATACTCGCCGAAACAAAACGGCGGATGAGCTTTCACTCTCATCCGCCGTTTCTTATTGCATCGCTTGCCTTAGCGGTGATGCCCGCCGTCGCTGCTGTGTCCGCTGGAGTGACTTTCCTTCGGAGCCTTGTACGACTGCATCTTCGGCATCTTAGGCTCTTTGTATTTCGACTCCTTGAAGGACTGCGTCTTCGGCTCTTTGTAGCCGCCTCCGCCCCAGCCGCTGCTCTCACGTCCACCGCCGTACGCCTGCGCTCCGCCGCGATCCTGCTTAAAGTTCGGCGCCGCATATGTCATATTTCCCGGCCTGCTCGTATTTCCGTAGCCGCCCATATATCCACTCGGTGAGGCCGGACGCGTCCCCTGCGGAGCGAGTGTCCTTGGCGCATAGCCATTACTCACCGGCCCTCTATTCCCGGAATCCGGACGCGCAGCCTCCGGCGCACGATTGAACGCCTGCTGTTGCGAAAACGCGGGCTGCTGCGGTCTGTTGTTGTTCATCCATCCCTGCGGCCGCACCGTGTTGCCACCGAACCTGTCGCCCCCAAAGCCCGCGCCGCCATGCACCGCAATCGGCTGGTGGTTATACCCCTCGCCAAACCCGGCCCGCTGCGCCTGATATGAGGCCCGATACGAACCCGGATAAGCTCGCGGCATATATCTCGGCCCGCCGTGCGGCAGTCCCCAATCGCGCACAGATGCGCTGTGCGTGTAGTAATCCGAGTGATGGAAGGTCAGAGCGTTGAAGAGCCAATCCAGTCCCCACGCAACCAGCCCAAAGGGAGTATGGTTAAACGCGCCCAGCGCAAAGCTAGCCAGAAACTGCAGCCCGCCGCCGCCATAGCCCGCGCCGTAGCCGCCATGGCCCCATCCGCCTGCAACCGCCCCCGCCAGCGTACTTAGAATCCCCGTAAAGGAAAAGCCCGGATACGGCTGCACCGGCGCGCCATACACCGCCCACGGGTTATACGTCGGTACATACACCACATCGGGATTCGCTGGCTGCAACGCAATATATCCGGGGTTCTGCACCACCTGCATCTGCGGAGTGTTCGTTAGTGTTCCGGCTTGCTGGGCGCGCATCCGCATCACCTGCACCGTCTGCAGCACATCCTGCGGCTGGTTGTAATAGGCATTGCCCAGCGCCGTGGCCCATTGCAGGTTTCCAGCCAGCATATCCAGAACCTGCGGATAAGCCGTCAGCGCCTTGATGCTCGGGTCCCACATCGTCTGCGCGCTCGCCCCGGCTGCCACCTGGTCCGGGCCGGAATATCCCATCGTACGCACCCACTGGTCCGCCGCCGCCAGTTGCGCCGGGTAAGTAGCCCCGGCCAGAATTTGCGCCACCAGCGCATCCGGGTAAAGCGCAATCGGAGCCACCAGCTGCTCCAGCTGGTCGGGAGTCACTGCCTGCATCGCAGCACTCTGCTGCCCATAACCATCCTGCGGCTGAGGCGCGTAACCCTGCTGGTCTGCATAGTTCTGCGGCTGTTGAGATTGCGGCTGGGAATACTGGGGCTGAGGATATTGAGGTTGCTGAGGGTATTGCGGCTGCGCATAACCGCCGCCCTGTGGCGGATATCCCTGCGCCACCAACGGACTAGCCGCGAGAGAGACCAAGGCAACAATCAGAGCGCCGCCAGGCAGACGCATCTTCGGGGAAAGGGATTCCATGCTTCCTCCAGGCAGCGCGGACGCGCCGCTTACTGCCTTCCCTTGCCCGCCCGCTTCTTGCGGATCAAGCAGGGCTCAATTCAACCTTGGGGACGCACCAATAACAGACTCACGCCCCCTTCATCCCGGGGCAGTTTCGCCGCACAGATGAATGCAATGTCAATCCAGACCCTGTCCCACCCTATTAGTTTCGTTTTGGGAAGAAAATTACGGAAATTCGCCCTTAGACGCCGCTCTTCGCAGCCGGCTTACCGTCTCTTCGCCGTCAGTCCGGTGTCCCCGTTCCACACTTTTCGGACTACAATCAAGAAGCCATGGCAACCGTAACTCTCTCCACCAAAATTCAGCCGCGCTCGCCCCAGGGCGAGTTCCGCAATGAGCCTTTCGTCGACTTCAAAACCCCCGACAACGCCCGCTCCATGCGCGCCGCGCTCGATCACGTGGCGCACCAGCTTGGCCGCGAGTACGACCTCGTCATTGGCGGCGAACACCTGAGCACCCCAGGCAAAATCCAGTCGCTGAATCCCGCCAAGCCCGCGCAAATCGTCGGCATCCACCAGAAGGCTGGCCTCGAACACGCCGAGCAGGCCATGACTGCCGCTCTTGCCGCCTACGAAACCTGGAGCCGCACCACCGTCGAAGAACGCGCCTCGCTGCTTCTAAACGCCGCCGAGATCATCCGCCAGCGCAACTTCGACTTCTGTGCCTGGCTCACCTACGAAGTCGGTAAAAACTGGGCCGAGGCCGACGCCGACGTAGGCGAAACCATTGATTTTCTTGAGTTCTACGCCCGCGAAGCTCTCCGCCTCGCACAGGCCACTACCCCCATCCAATACCCCGGCGAGCGCAACCAGCTCCTCTATATTCCCCTCGGCGTCGGCGCGGTCATTCCCCCGTGGAATTTCCCCTTCGCCATCATGGCTGGCATGACTGCCGCCTCCATCGTTGCCGGTAACACCGTCATCCTCAAGCCCTCCAGCGACTCGCCAACCATCGCCGCCAAGTTCTTTGAGGTTCTCGAAGAGGTCGGCCTGCCACCCGGCGTGGTCAATTTCTGCCCCGGCTCCGGCGCCACCTTTGGCAACGCCATCGTGCAGCACCCGAAGACTCGCTTCATCGCCTTCACCGGCTCCAAACCCGTCGGCCTCGACATTCACGAGCGCGCCGCCAAAACCCAGCCCGGCCAGATCTGGATCAAGCGCACCATCCTCGAAATGGGCGGCAAGGATTCCATTCTCGTTTGCGCCGATGCCGAACTGGACGCAGCCGTCGATGGGGTCGTCGCCTCGGCCTTCGGCTTCAGCGGCCAGAAATGCTCCGCCTGCTCCCGCGCCATAGTGGAAGCTCCCGTTTACGACATCTTCGTTGAGCGCGTCCGCGAAAAGGTAGCTAAGCTTACAGTCGGCAACCCGGTAGAGAACTTCAACATGGGCCCCGTGGTCAACAAGGCTGCGTATGAGTCCATCCTCGGCTACATTGAGCAGGGCAAGCACGAAGGCCGTCTTGTTGCCGGCGGCCATGCCGTCGAAACCGCGGACGGCGGCTATTTCCTCGAGCCCACCGTCTTCGCTGACATCGCCCCCGGCGCCGTCATTTCGCAGGAAGAGATCTTTGGCCCCGTCCTCGCCATCATCAAGGTCTCGAGCTTTGAAGAAGGCCTGGCTGTCGCCAACAACACGGAATACGGCCTCACCGGCGCACTCTACACCAGTGATAAGGCCCGCCTCGACATCGCCCGCCGCGAATTCCACGTCGGCAATCTCTACTTCAACCGCAAGTGCACCGGCGCAATGGTTGGCGCGCATCCCTTCGGCGGCTTCAACATGAGTGGCACCGACTCCAAGGCCGGCGGACCGGATTATCTCTACCTCTTCACGCAAGCCAAATCCGTCGCCGAGAAAATTTAGCAGGAATCCTCGGTGCGTATCGCAATCATGTACGGCCACTGCCAATCCCTTGGCAGTGGCCGTAACTTGATGCGCTCGACTTGCCAGCCGGTCAGGAAGATTTTTGTGACGGGGATAATGCAACACCTGCTTCCGTGGTGAGCACCCGAAAGACAAACGTCTCCTGAAGATACAGCTGCACGGCGGAATCGGTATGGCTGAGATAGCCGATCGAAACATCCTGTCCGATATTGAGTTCGAAGTCACCGCCTCGAGTCGTCAGAACAAACGCGCCTTCAATCGCGGGCGCCCATATCAGGTTGCCGTCCACAATGCGTTTTACGTGCTCAAGCACGGGATATCCGTGATCGCGGGTTTCGGCCAATGCCGTGTATTCGTCGGCTCCCAGCACAACAGAATAGGGTCCATTCACACCCACCAGACGCAACTGGCTCAGTGCATGGGCAACTGCATCCGGATAATCCCGTACATCGGAAGGCAGGGTCTCGATGGGATTGCTGGTGCTTTCCCGAATGCCCTGAATATTCGCGTCTTGGTATCCGTTGAAGATCGCCCGGTCTTCCGCAAAGGCGAGTTTCTTTGCGGCGTCCTTCGCAGGCTGCCAGTCGGAGTCCTCGGAACCGCGTTCAACGTCATCGATGGTCTGACGCGACAGTTCAAACGGAACCCGCAGTTCCACCAGTGGTTTCACCTCACGCTGTCTCGCGAGAATGCCGTCCGCAGGAGCGGAGATGGATTTGAGATGCCCGGTCCCAACACCGGGAAAGCCGATCCCTCCCGGTGTCGGAACGTCCACAATGCGTCGCCCTGCCAGATAGCGCTTCAGCGTTCTGGTCGTCTCTTCCTCAATCTGCGCCCATGCTGCGTCAGAAATCGGCGCAAGTTCCCGATGGAGGTTATTCATCTTTCTCTCCCCGTAATGATCCTATTTTGAGTGAAGTGTCGTGTACGGCAGCCGGTTTGGATGTCGGAGCCGATGAAGTTGACTCGTCGGATGGCGCTTTAGTGTTCTGCGCCGCGTTCGGTGCATCTGGAGTGACGCTGTCGAGGAATGTCCCCGTAGGTACGAAAAACAAGCCGCCTGTCACAGGATGGCTAAAGTCGAGAAGCCGATCATAATTTCCCGGGGGATTGCCGACGAACATATTCTCAAGCATTTTTTCGGTAATGCTGGGAGTCCTGCAATAGCCGATAAAGTAGGTCCCAAACTCGCCGTGGCCCGGACGTCCAAACGGCATGTTGTCCCGCAGAATCTGCAGCTGGCGTCCATTCTCCTCAATGTTTGTGAGCGCATTGTGCGCGTAGGCCGGCTTGTCCGCGTCGCTCAATTCAATGTCTGAGAGCTTGCGGCGGCCAATGATCTTTTCCTGCATCTCGACAGGAAGCGAGTTCCACGCCTTCAAGTCGTGAAGATACTTCTGCACGATGACATAGCTGCCGCCCGCAAAGGCCGCGTCCTCGCTGCCAACGATTGCCGCGTCGCGTGCCACATCTCCTCGTGGATTCTCCGTGCCGTCGACAAAACCCATTACATCGCGGTCGTCGAAGTAACGAAAGCCATGTACCTCGTCGGCCACGGAAACCGTGTCTCCCAGGCTATCCATGATCTGCGCGGCCAGTTCGAAGCAGAGATCCATGCGCTTGGCTCGAATGTGAAAGAGAATGTCACCCTGCGTAGAAACGGCATGGCGGCCTGCGGAGCGAATCTCGCGGAATGAATGAAGCTCGGCAGGGCGAGGCGCTCCGAAGAGTTTATCCCAGGCATCGGAACCGAATCCGGCGATGCAGGTAAGACCTGCCTCGACATCGCGAAACTCCACTGCGCGAATCAGCCCGGATAGTCCCGCGCAGAAGTCGCGTAGTTCTGCATAAGCATCTTCATCCTGGCGAATGCACAACACCAGGAAGATCGCCGACCGCGTAAGCGGACCGATCACATTCTGCGGAAGGACAACCTCATTAAGCTCGCTGGGTGCATCCATTCCTTCAATCGTAATCTACGTTTGTGCTTATTTAGCATCGCGTTGGCAGCGCCACTCAGAGGTCAAAGCGAAACCGCCCGGAAAGCGCGTTCCGCCTGCCTTTTACGCTACCGCCGTGGACTGCTGTTCCTCGGCTTCGAGCTTGCTACCCACCTCTGCCGCGGCCTGGGCCAGCACGCGATGGTGAATCGTAAACAGCGCCAGCTCCAACCGATCGCTTACGCCTGTCTTGTCGTAAATTGACCGCAGATAGTTCTTGATCACCTGCTCGGTAGTCTTCAGCCGGATGGCAATCTCGCGGTTCTTGCACCCCTGCACGATCAGAGCGACAATCCGCATCTCCTTTGGCGTAAGGCGATCGCGCACGCGCCGTCCCACCGCGTCCTCATCATGCGACTCAGCAACCACAAGCTGCGGAGGAACCCAGGTGTTGCCCCCTGCCACACGCCGCACGCAATCCACCAGAGCCTGTCCTGTCACGGAACGGAAAACCACGCCCTTGAATCCCTGCTGCATATACTGCGCCGCAGTCTCGTTGTTCTCCGCAATCACGACTCCGCGACTGCCCGCTTCCTCCAGCGATCTTTTCAGCAGCGACATCTCAGGTTTGAGCGATGCTGAAAACAGAACCACCGAGCCCGGGAACGTCGCAATCGCATGAAGCAGCCTGTCCATGTCGGAACACTGCGCAATGATGCGCAGATCTTCATCCATGGCGAGAACCTTGGCCGTGCCGGCTCGAAATATTGCCTGTGAATCCGCAAGTATGATCTTGGTCATGACGTGTGTCTCATTCCACGTGCCTGGCACAGGCGCTCGCTTGGCATGCTCTTTGGCATACTCATCGCGTCCCCTCGCGCAGCAGATTGCCTAAAACAGTATGGCTGCGGCCCACCGGTTGCTGACAGCGGATGCGCCCCCATTGCACTTTGTATCGACTGTCACACAGAAATCTCTGCCTTGCGTCGAATTGATACACATCGAGCGGTGAAGTAACCCCTTCTCCACCATGTATCGAATGACGTTCTGGTCCGAGTATCTATCTGGAAGATACCAAGGAACACGGCCCTGAGCCAACCAAAAATCCTTCAGGTGTCTTTCATCTGCCAGTAGTACATCCTTGAGCCGCCCATGCTCCCTGTACACTGTTGTCCATGGCACGCCCGATACTCCTTGCTGTAGACGACGACGTACATGTGCTTGAAGCCGTTGTCCAGGATCTCCGCCGTCAATACGGCAACGAGTACCGGATCATGCGCGCTGCAAGCGGACAGGCGGCGCTTGATACCCTTGCCCAGGTGAAGGCCAAAGATGAGCCCCTCGCGCTCATCGTCAGCGATCAGCGCATGCCCGGCCTGACCGGCGTTGAGTTCCTCGAGCGCGCCCGGCTCATCTATCCTGACGCTCGCCGCGTCCTGCTCACCGCCTACGCCGATACCGAGGCCGCAATCCAGGCCATCAACACCGCGCGTATTCATTACTACCTCACCAAGCCCTGGGATCCACCCGAGGAAAAGCTCTACCCGGTTCTCAGCGACTTGCTGGACGACTGGAAGGCCGGCTATCGTCCGCGCTTTGAAGGCCTGCGCGTCATTGGCCATCGCTGGAGCCCGCGCGGCCACCAGATGCGTTCTTTCCTCACCTCGAACCACGTTCCCTATCGCTGGCTGGACGTAGCCAGTGACGAAGCGACCACATTCCTTAAAGAACGCGGCGTCGATTCCACATCCCTCACCTCCGATCAGCTTCCGGTCGTCCTCTTTGCCGACGGCAGCGCCGTCATGGCTCCTACCGCGGAGGCCCTGGCAGAGCGTGTCGGGCTCCGAGTCCAGGCCAGCCAGGAGTTCTACGATCTTGTCGTTGTCGGTGCAGGCCCCGCTGGCTTGGCCGCGGCGGTTTACGGCGCCAGCGAAGGTCTCCGCACGCTAGTCATCGAGCCCCAGGCTCCGGGCGGCCAGGCCGGAACTACTTCAAAAATCGAAAATTATCTCGGCTTCCCTGCGGGCATCACCGGAGCCGATATGGGACGCCGCGCACTCATCCAGGCCACGCGCTTCGGCGCGGAATTCGTCACCCAAAGCGCCATCGGGCTGCGCATTGAAGGCCAGTACCGCATAGTTCAGCTGGCCGACGGACGCTCTGTCTCCACCCATGTTGTCTTGCTGGCTCCGGGTGTTCAATATCGCCGCCTCGATATCCCCGGCTGCGACAATCTCACCGGCTGCGGAATTTACTATGGCGCGGCCCTGGTAGAAGCGGCTTCCTGCAAGGGCGAGGACATCTATCTTGTTGGCGGAGCCAACTCCGCCGGGCAGGCTGCGCTGCATTTCTCCCAGTACGCCAGCCATGTCACCATGCTCGTCCGCGGTCCCGGCCTCGGTGCGACCATGTCCCGCTATCTCATTGACGAAATAGAGCGAACTCCCAACATCATCCTCAAGCCGCACACGCAGGTCGTCGAAGTCATCGGCACCGACCACCTGGAGCAGCTACGGCTCAGCGGACCGGAAGGGGAGACCGTGGTTCCCGCCACCTCGCTCTTTGTCTTCATCGGCGCAGCTCCGCGCACCGAGTGGCTGCCCAGCACCATACACCGCGATGACAAAGGTTTCCTGCTGGCCGGACCCGACCTCCGCATCGACGGCAAGCTGCCGCCGGAGTGGAAGGAGACGCGAGAGCCATTTCTGCTCGAATCCAGCGTTCCCGGCGTCTTCGTTGCCGGGGATGTCCGCCATGGCTCGGTCAAGCGCGTGGCATCGGCGGTCGGAGAAGGTTCCATTGCCATCCAGTTTGTGCACCAATATCTGGCCGGCTTCTAGGCCGTGCCAGGAAAGCCATTGATTCTTCAGTCTCAGGGATCACTTTTTTGCGTTTTTGGTCGAAAAACTATGCGAAGCTCGTAAGAAATGCTCCAAGAAACTGAATCATTTATGAGAAAACGGAATCAGTTTTAGATGGGGGAATTGCGGAATAGCTCCAAATGAGTGAAGGCAGCCAAACGATTCAGACGGAACATGTTGCGTTGAGGGAGATTGCTCCTCGAATCGCCTGCATTCCCGCTTTCGCGCAGTCCAGTCTCTGCACCGTCTTCGGAGACGAGCAAGTCGATCTCTTCCATGCTCCCGCCGGCACCCAGCTGGTCAAGTCCGGCGAATCGCACATCTTTTATCTGATCGTTCTTGAAGGTAAGCTTCGCGCCGACCGCCTTGAGCAGGACGGCACAGTCACGGTAGTTGGATTCGTCTCACCGGGCGAGGGCTGCGGCGAAACACCCCTCATGCAGGGCAAAGCCTACGCCACCTTTAACATCGTTGCTCACGAAGACTCCGTGGCCGTCCGCTTCACCCGCGAGCAGTTCTGGCAGCTTCTCGCCTGCTGCCCTGAGATCCGCTCCGTCGCCATCCGGGACATGAACAGCCGCCTGCAGGCCTATCAGGTAGAAGCCCTGCATCGCGAAAAGCTTGTCACCCTCGGCACGCTTGCAGCCGGTCTCATGCACGAGCTCAATAATCCCGGCTCAGCTGCCAAACGTGCCGCTGCCACGCTCCGCGAAAACCTCGTTCGGCTGCAGGAGCTGAGCCTTCGCGCCGCCGAGCACCCCAAGACCCCTGAGCAGATCGTCTGTCTGAAATCCCTTCTCGAGCATGCCGTCAGAAGCTGCCGCCTTCAGGCCCTCAGTACCATTGAGCAATCCGAAGCCGAAGAAGCGCTCTCCGAGTGGCTGGTCAACGCCGAAGTTGAAAACGCATACACCATCGGCCCGGTGCTCGTGGAAATGGGCTTTAATCCTGAAGAGCTTTCCTGTGCCCAGCAGGCCTTCGACCCGAAAGCCTTCTCGAACGCGCTCAACTGGCTCGGCTCGCTCGTCTCCAGCTTCTCGCAGGTCTGCGCCATCGAGGAAAGCATCGGTCGCGTTACAGATCTCGTCATGGCCGTCAAGAAGTTTGCCTGGGACGACCGCGCTGTTTCCCGTTCTCTCGATGTCCATGACAGCATTCAGTCCACGCTCACGATTCTCAGCCACAAGCTCCGCATCAAGCACATCAAGGTTGAAAAGCGCTTTGACGCCTCACCGTCCATCATCGAAACTCGCGGCTCCGCGCTCAGCCAGGTCTGGACCAATCTGATCGACAACGCAGCTGACGCGTCTCCCATGAACGGCGCTCTTGAAGTTGCCACCTGGACCGAGCCGGACTGGCTCGTTGTCGCCATCGGCGACCACGGATCCGGCATCCCCAAGGAAGTTATGCCGCATATCTTCGAAGCCTTCTTCACCACCAAGCCACAGGGCTCCGGCACAGGACTTGGTCTTGAAATCGTCTACCGCATCATCACGCAGGGCTTCGGCGGACGCATCGACGTGGAATCTGAACCCGGAAACACCCGTTTCGTTGTCCGCCTCCCTCGCCAGACCGCTCCCGCCGCCGAGCCCCAGCCGGTCCAGGCCGCCACGGCCTGACCTAAAACGCCTCCAGCTTCGCCGTCCCGAAGACCGCCCGAAACCGCTCACAATAAATCGCCACCGTGTCGTACCGCGTCAGGTCCACGTTCTCCGGCAGCCTGTACTCCTGGTTGCCCTCATTGCCCTTGAGCGTGTCCACCTCAATCGCCTGCAGTGCCTGGCCCGGAAGGTTGTTCTTCAGCCCCGGATCGCTCGCCGCCACCAGCACCACATGCACATCCGGACCGTTCGATGTGCTGAAGTCGGTCAGCCGCAGACTCATTGTTCCATTCTCCGCGCGGTATACCGTCGCGCGGCCCTTCGTCTCATGCAAACTGCTGCGCAACAGCCCTGTAAACGCAGGCCGCGCAGCGTCATCGGCGGCAAAAGGCGCCGCCTCATTCACTCGTTGCGTGGTAAATAGCTTCTCTGGCCGGAAGAGATACCAGAATCCCATCGCGGTGGCCAGAATCGCAATCGCCATTACCACCCGATGCCGTACAAGAAACACAAGCATAAAAACCCTTTGCTGGAAGAAATGGCCGGTGCCTCACAGCACCGGCCATGCTCATTGTTAGAACTTCTCAAGCGGCGCGGCCCCGAATGTCGCATTGAACCGCTCACAATAAATGGCGACTGTCTTGAACTTTGCCAGATCGGTGCCCGTGGGAATCTCATAGTTTTGATCCCCCTCGTTGCCCTTCAATTTGCCCAGTTCCACGCGCTCCGTCATGCTGCTCAGAAAGTTCTGGTTATCCTCCGCATCTTTCGCGGCAATCAACAGCACATGCACATCCGGCCCGTTTGAAGTTTTGAAGTTCGTCAGCCGCAGCACCATCTTGCTGTCCATGTCCTTGTAGATCGATGCGCGACCGCTTGTGGCGTGAACCTGCCCGTGAAATGTTCCCGTCGCAACCGGCTCCGACTTCTGCATGGAGCTCTGCCCAAACGCTGCCGCAGTTGCCAGCAGCAACACACCGGCCATCGCCATCTTCCGAATCCCGTTCATATTCCTCTCGCTTTCTTCCTTTGCGGAGAGCATCGCTCCCGCGGTTCAAACTGCATAAGGTTGAACTGCGCTGCTGCACAACGCGCTATTCGCTGAACGCCACGCCGCTGAAGCCAGCCGCTCCAATCGAAGGCGAAGTCGTCATCCCCTTCAGATCTCCGCGCTCATCAATCGCAAACGTCGCTACATGCGCGCCATCGGCAGATGTATAGATCACAGCCAGCCATTTTTGATCGCGGGAGACAGCAATATCCGTCGGCGACCCCGGCAAGGGCACGGATTTGTAGAACGAGCCGCCCTTTGCATCGGTGAAGAAGATGGAAACAGCCTGTCCCGGCGAGTTCCCTGCGTACCAGATGCTCAGCGGCCCCTTCGCCAGCCAGCAGGGAGCATTCGTCGGATAAGCCGGCATCGGCCCGGGAATCGGAAAGATCTCCGCGTCCGCATTCATCAGCGCCAGGCTATCCACGCTGTGTGCCGGATCGAACCCCAGCAGATTACCCCAGAACGCTTCGCCAAGCGGAGTATTGTTCGCATCCTCGGGCAGCGTAACAACATTGCTCGTCCCATTCAGCACGCCGCCTTCATGCGTCAGCGGAAGCTGCAACACCGATCCCGATGTCATCGTCACTGCCGCCCACGTCTTGCCCACCGCGATCTGCGCCGCCGTATTGTCCGGCAGGCTCACCGCGCCGCCATCTGGATAACCCTCCGGCCACGCATAGCTCTCGGCACAGTTCGCGCCCACTACAAACAGGTGCTCACCGCTCAGCGCCACAGAGTCCGGCTTCGCGCAGCCGGACGCAAGCCGGATGCTCCCTTGGACGCCAATCGCATTGCCTCGCCGTACCAGCTGGCTCACTGTGTTCGAACCGTAATTCGCCACTGCTCCAAGGTCGCCCTGGAACTGCAGAATTCCAGCGTTGTTGCTTGCGCCTCCCTTGCCTCCCGTAGGCAGCGTGTATTCCAGTTTCAACGAAGGGTTCTGCCCGCCCTTGAGCGCAAACACAGCCACCTCGTTGTGCTGTGTGTTGTTCGTGCTCGTCAGCACAAATGTGCTGCGCTCCTGCGCGCCGGCTGCAACAGCCATTCCGCACGCAAGCATCACCGCTGCTGAAAAAACACTGCGCCACGGCGCACGCATCTTGAGTCCTTGAGAATTCATCGCACTCTCCTTGAAGTTAAGCCTGAAAATTTGGCGTTGATTGGATTCCGCTCTCTCCAGCACTCCAGACCGTGAGAGAAGTGGACCTGTTTGTACTCGGATGTTCGCTGCGCAGACGCGAAAGGTTACGCTCAAGCGCAGAATTCGTGGAGAGATAAAAATCTTTAGAATTTCGCTCAGACCCATGTAACTTTTCTATCGATCTGAGCGAATTCAAGAAGGATGGGGTCGGCAGTCTGCTAGGCTTCAGACGGCGGATGATCGAACGGCGTCCGTGCTGATTACAGTTGCAGGAAGACGATCCATCGGATGCATCAGGAAGACAATCTCGAGATGCTTATGGCCCGCTATCAACAGGGCGACCTTTCTGCTGCGTCGGCGCTTATCCATCGCGTGAGTCCTCAGTTGCATCGTTTTTTTACAGCGCAATCTCTCAGCCGCACCGACGCCGATGACCTCTTGCAGGAGACATGGCTTCGCATTCATCGCGTCCGCCACACCTATCGTTCCAGCGAACCGGCTCTGCCGTGGTTTTATGCCATCGCACGGCATATTCGCGTCGATCACTACCGCAAAGCGATCCGCATATCCACGCGGGAGCAAAGACTGGAAGTAGAGCCCGTGCATGCAACGGCCGATCATGAGCCGTTTGCGAAGGCCAATAGCTTGGCGACTCTGCTTGCCCCGCTCTCCCCTGCGGAGCGCGAAACCGTCGTCATGCTGAAGGTGACAGGAATGTCCCTTGAAGAAGTCGCGCGCGCCACCTCTTCTACCGTGGGATCGGTGAAACAAAAAGCCCATCGCGCGTATAAGAAACTGAGAAATCTTCTGAGTGCAACGCCGCAAAGCAGCCGGCAGAGAGGAGAGCAGTCGTGAAAGATAACGAAATCGACAATCTCCTCCAGGCGGCAGGCGCATCGCATGAGCCTGATTCCGGCCTCAATTCCGATGTGCTCAACCACATTACGGCTACCGTTCAGCAATCGCTCAAACCGGTTCGTCCGCTGCCTGCGCGCTGGGTGTTCGTCGCGGGACTGCTCCTCATTGGATTCGCCGTCGCAATTGCAGGCGCTGCCCGCGCCGGCTTCTTCGGAATCGAGCAGATGTCTCCCTGGCAACGGCTGCTCATCTTCCCCTCGCTCGGTATCCTCGCCGTCATCGCCGCTGGCGAATTTGCCTCCGCCATGATTCCCGGCCGCCTGCGCCGTATTTCCTCTGGGGCACTGCTCGCAGTCGCCATCGTGGCGATGCTCGCTGTCTTTGCGCTCTCTTTCCGCGACTATCAGACCACCAATTTCGTCTCTGCCGGCGTCGCCTGCCTGCTCCGTGGCCTGCTCCACGCCGTTCCCGTTGCGTTATTAAGCGGGCTCCTGCTTCGGCGTGGCTTTGCCGTCAAACCCGTCTCCGCAGGCTTGGCCGCAGGCGCGCTCGCAGGCCTGGCGGGGCTTGGCGTTCTTGAACTGAACTGCACCAACTTCCAGGCGGCACATGTCCTGATCTGGCACACTGCGGTCGTACTCGTCAGCGCAGCCGCAGGCGCACTGATTGGCTGGGCACTCCATCTGCTACGGTCTCCGCGCGCATAACGCGCCCATCCTGCTCCCAGCATTTCCCTTGTCCGTGGACTCCCTGAAGTTACTTCCGGAACTGCCGATAGATGCGGAAAGGGCAAAGAGTCCGCGTCACAGTGAAATTCGGATAGCGTCCGGATCATTCTGGGGCCGGATATCTGTCTGTCTGCGCTGCTTGGGAGGCGGTTATGTTCGCCATTATCGGCATTCTGGTAGTATTTTGCGCCGTTCTCGGCGGATATCTCATGGAGAAGGGCCAAATTCTGGTCCTCCTCCAGCCTGCGGAGCTGCTCATCATCGCCGGAGCTGCTGCCGGCACGGTTCTGGCAGGCAATCCTGTGCATATCCTCAAGGGAATTGTCTCCGGACTCCTCAGCGTTCTTCGCGGCTCGGGCCTGACCTCGAAAACCTATCTCGCCACGCTCAAAATGATGTACCAGCTTCTCAACAAGGTCCGTAAAGAGGGCCTGCTCAGCATTGAAGCCGACATCGAAAAGCCCGAAGCCAGCGCTTTCTTCAAGTCCAATCCTGAATTCCTCGCCGACCATCACGCCCGCGACTTCGTGTGCGATACCCTCCGCGTCGGTCTGACCGGCGGAGTGGAAAGCTTCGACATGGACCAGATGCTCGAGCTCGATATGGAAGTGCATCACAAGGAGGCGCAGCTGCCTGTAACAGCGCTTTCCAATGCGGCCGACGCCCTGCCAGGCCTTGGCATCGTGGCTGCGGTCCTCGGCGTCGTCATCACCATGGGCTCGCTCGGCGGACCGGCTGAAGAGGTGGGCAAAAAAGTTGCCGCCGCACTCGTCGGAACATTTCTGGGAATCCTGCTCTGCTATGGCCTCTTCGGACCAGTCGCAGCTCACATGTCCAAGATCTCCGATGAGCACCACGCATATCTCCATGTACTGCGCGTCCTGCTGATGGCCTTCATGAAAGGCTCTGCACCGCTCATCGCCGTGGAGATGGCCCGTCGAGCCATCCCTGCCCGCGTTCGCCCCAGCTTTGACGAGATGGAAAAACATTGCAAGGGACAGACTGCGAATAAGGCCATCGCGGCCTGACGCACCTGGAAACCTGACGCGTCTGGAGAGAAGACATGACACCTGTGCCGCCCGCAGCCCCATCCCGCACGCAACCCATCATCATCAAGCGCAAGGCGGTCCACCATGGGCACCATGGCGGAGCCTGGAAGGTGGCCTACGCCGACTTCGTCACAGCTCTCATGAGCCTCTTCATCGTTCTCTGGCTCACCAGCCAGAGTTCCAAAGTCAAAGAAGCCGTCGCGGGCTACTTCAATGACCCTCGCGGCACCTCAAACCAGCTCGGCACCACCATGAAAGGCACCGGCGTCCCGGCACCCGTGCCAGCCACCGATCTCAACGCGCTCAAAGATCGCCTCATCCAGGAGATCAAGGCCAGCAAAAACCTGGAAAAGCTCTCCAAACAGATTGAAATTACCGTCACGCAGGAAGGCCTGCGCATCGAGCTGCTCGAAGGCAGCAACGCCACCTTCTATGAGAGCGGCAGCGCACACTTGAGCGACAACGGCCAGCAATTGCTTGCCTTGCTCGCCGGCGAGCTGAAGACTCTCCCCAATCATCTGCTCATCGAAGGGCACACCGACGCCGCACAATATTCCACCGGCGCGGAGTACACCAACTGGGAGCTCTCTGCCGACCGCGCCAACTCCGCCCGCCGCCTGATGCAACAGGATGGCGTCCGTGGCGATCAGGTGACCCAGGTTCGTGGTTACGCCGACCAGCTGCTCCGCGTCCAGTCCAATCCCTACGACCCCTCGAATCGCCGAGTCACTATCCTGGTGAAAAACGAGGCCGGAGCTCCGGCTCGGCTGCCCGGAAGCAACAGCCCAAAACAACAGCCGCCTCCGCAACCCGCTCAGAAAACAGCTTCCGCGGCACCTGCTCCCAGTCAGCCCTCAAAGAAAACCAGCAAATAAAAATGCCGAAGCCGCATACGCCGCTCCGGCATTTCTGTTGATATGAGTTACACGCTAGAAGTCGTAGCGCAAGCTGAACTGCATACGGCGGGGCGCCGTCAGCAAGGAACTCGCAACACCCAGGTTGCCGCCCAGCAAGCCTGATCCAATCGATGCCGGATCGAAGCGGACTGTGTTTGTCACGTTGTAAACCTCCCAGGCAAATTTGAGCCCGCCCCAATCGCCAAGCTTCCAGTTCTTGGCCAGTCCGGCGTCGATATCAAAGTAGCCGTCGCCGCGGAAGTTGTTCCGTTCGCCCGCTTCTCCGGGATACGGGAGCCGCTCAGGAGTTGCCCCATTTTTGATGCCAGTGTTGATGGCTGCGGCATTATCGAAGAATTGCGGCTCGCCATTCTCATCGAAGTGGCGACGCATCTTGATCGGCCCAGTCTTGACGCCGAAACTCTCCTGCTGCCAATCGGTTGTGAAGCCCGGCTCAAAGAGCGTGAAGGGCAGACCGCTGGAGACGCGGCTGATGCCTGAGAGCTGCCAGCCGCCAATGAATGCATCCGTCAAATTACTGGCGCCTCCGGCAAGCATCTTTCCACGACCGAACGGGAGTGCGTACACCCAGTCGATTGTGAGCAGATGCTTCGTATCGAAGTCGGAGATACCGCGGTTCAAATACGGTTTCCAGGTATTCATAATGCTGGAAAACGAGTTGGTGCCGGAGAACTCGGTATTGCGCTCTGCATCCGAGCCCATATCGATGGACTTGGATAGCGTATACGCAACATCGAGTTGTAGACCGTGGCTGACCGGATGACGCAGCACTACCTGCAAAGCGTTGTAATAGCTCATGCCGATGGTCGAAAGTGCATAGAGCGAGGAGAACTGCCCTTGCCAGAAGTGCGGTTGCCAGTTGGCCGGCGCAGGATAGAAACCTTCAAGCGGCCCGTAAAAGTCGAGATCGGACAGGGACGTTGTAGCACCGAGGTTGTAACGGTACGGTGCCCACTCGTTGTTGTAGACCGCCTGGGTAGCGCTTTCACCGGGGTAATCATAACCTTGCATGAACGAGAAGACATCTTCATAGTACTGAATCGTCGGCACGTTCACCACAGAGCCAGTTCCGCTGCTGTTCACGCCGTAGTTGCCTTTATTGGTATCGACCAAAGCCGAAAGCTTTCTGCCTGCGGTAAAGTAGTCGCCTCCACCCTGCGGATCCACATAGTTCACCGGCTCCGCGAGGTCAAGCTGCTGGATAAGATGACGCCCCAGCGTGCCTACATAATCCGTTTCGAGCGTGAACCCTTTACCGATCTCACGCTGGACAGAAAAGTTGAACGCTTCCGAATATGGGGTCTTCAACTTGCTGTCGATGCCCCATGTGATTGCAAATCCTTCCACGGGGCCAGTGGGCGGCGAATATGGAAATACCGCGTTTCCCGGAAACGCGCCGTTGCTGAATGGAAGGGCATTCCGCGCCGTATAACGCGGCGAATCTTCCGAGCCATAGGTTGCAGCCGGGTTGGTGATGGCAGTGGTAAGACCGAAGGCGCCGTTCTGGTCAAAAATGTTGATCAGCGACTGGCCGTAGTGATTGTAGAAGATACCAGCACCAGCGCGGATCGAGGTCTTTGAATCCGGTGCGTACGCAATGGCTAAGCGCGGAGCGAAGTTGTCCTTGGACTTAGGCCAGAAGCCTGGCTTGCCGTAATACGGGCCTGCAGGCGCAAACGAAAGTTGAGGCTCATAAATCTGGCCCTGCTGCGCTTCAGATTCACGCTGTAGGTACCAGGTGTGTGTATCAATAGTAGGAGTAACCTCCTGCCCGCTGGTTTCCCAGGGCGTTTGCAAGATGCTGTGGCGAAGTCCGACCGTGATGGTCAAATTCGGCATGACGCGCCAGGCGTCCTGCACATACCACTCGAATTCATTTGCGCTGAAGTGGCGCGTAAGATTTGCGCCGTCTGCCAGAAGCGTGCCTGAGCTACCGTTTAGCTGGTAGTTATAAACGTTTGTCACTGAAGGAACTGTGCCTACCAGATTCGCATAGGCAATCACGTATGAGTTTGAAAAGCCGTTATCAACGGGGTCTAGGCCGAGAACCTGATCCGGCGCGGGAGGGTTTCCGCCCAGCCAGTAAGGGTTCGAACTACCACTATTGAATGAGGCTGCGTTGGAGATGCGGTTCTGATGAATCAGCCGCCAGTTACCGCCAAATTGTAGCGTGTGATTGCCCTTAGTCCATGTCAGATTGTCCACGATGTTATTCACCGGAACCCAGCTAATGGTAGAGCGGGTCTCAGCAGTAGGGGTCGCTAGAAAGCGGAAATCGACATAGTCGCCGGAGCCTATGCCGCGAGTGCTGTTACCTTGGCGGACATAACCATAGCGGACGTCATTGATGAGGTTCTGCGTGATCGTCCATGTGTCGCCGGCAATAACGCCCTTGCTGTTGTCTTCAAAGTAGCTGGACGGCCCTTGACCTGGAAACTGCTCCGTAGCCTGCGTGGTGTCTTTCTGCAGGTCCCCGCGGATAAAGATGCGATGCCGCTCGGACGGGGTGTAGTCAAGACGTACGATCGATGTATTTTCCGTGATTGGGTTAGGCGAGGAAAAAGAATACGAGCCCGAATTCAGTCCGTCGCCTTCGGTAAAGCCATTGGCTGCAGGCATCGACTGAAAATAAGCCAACGCGTTCGGATTTGGGCCCGGCGGTGGCGGGTACCCGGCAGTATTGCAAACCTGGCATCCCCCGTCCAGTTGTGCAACCTGGTTCGAGCTGAGCGTGACATTCTCAATGGCTCCGCTCGATGAATCTCCCTGATAGATAAGATTGCCTTGCTGATAGGACGATGTGGGAACGGTTTGCGTGACCTGAGTATTTTCCGCAATCCGTTCGGCCTCGTAGTTTGCGAAGAAAAAGAGCTTGCCCTTCTTGATTGGCCCGCCTGCGTCGGCGCCAAAGATATTACGAATCAACTTACCGGGAATGTTTGGCAGGCCGCTGTTGATTTCCCCCTGCTTATTGAACCAATTATTGGCGACCGTGATAGTGGGCCGGTTGTACTCGTACAAAGCCCCGTGATATTTGTTTGTCCCGGACTTAGTCACCAGGCTCACCTGAGCACCGGCAGAGCGGCCCTGGTCGGAGTTAGCATTCGCGGTAGCCACGCGGAATTCCTCTACTGAGTCTTGCGTCTCGCGCAGAACGCCGGTAAACGCGTAGCCGTTCACCTGGTCGTTATCGTCAACGCCATCCATCGTCACATTACCCTGATCAGAGCGGACGCCATTGACTGCACCACTACGGCTGTCATCGTTGTTCGGCAGATACAGTACGCCGGGCTGCAGTGAAAGCAGGTCAGGAACGTTGCGCGTCTCCGAAGGCAGCGCTTGAATGAGTGCATTGTTTGCGGAGCTACCCAGCGAGGCATCCGTAGTATTCAGCGTCTGCGCCTCAGCCGAGACATCCACAGTAATAGTGTTGGCCTGGACAGAAACTGCAAAATCAATCGTAGCTGGCTGGTTCACCAGCAGTTCCGCCAGCTTGCTCTGGTCGGAGAATCCCATTGCGCTAACAGTGATCTTGTACTTCGCCGGTGGGATCTGCGCAAACTCATACAGGCCGGCTGTATTCGCTGTGGCTGTGTAGGTGCGGCCCGCGTCTGCATCGGTGATAGTGACCTTGGCGCCAGGAACCAGTGCGCCGCTTGGATCCTTAATAACGCCACGAAGTGAGGTGGCTGCGCTTTGACCGAATGCAAGGGAAGTCGTCGAGAGGATGCAAAGAAGCATCCATCCCAGAAGGGATCGTTTCACGTCAGTTCCTCCAGAAAATCCGTCTGTGCAGCGTTGTATGGTTCCGCCGCATCTTGTGATTGCTTTTCGGCGCTGTCCTGCTCTTGCGAGGTGCAGCACAGTGGGTACGGTTTTACGTCCCAGTTCGGCTGGGATCCGTATTTGATCCAAATCTATGATCGACTCGACTGTCTTGCGTGTAATTCAGCGCCCGGAGAGCATCGGGCAACTGACTCAGTCGTAGATTTGTGTAATTTTGTCGGAATTTAGCAAAATATTCAATCAAAAAATCTACTAGGCAGGGTCAAAGGACCGTATAAAGATCTCTTATTTTATTCCATTACTGCTATATCTGCTGGATTTCGATGTTTCACTCAAACAGCACCACCGATTTCCGAACATGCTCTACCTGCTCTACCTACAGAGCGGACAGAAAGCCACTTTTGCACCGGTAGCTCCAAATTAGGTAGCAAACAAGGCTGGCAAATAGAAATGCCGGAGTCGCATACGCCACTCCGGCATCTCAAATATTTTTTTGATACAGCTTAAAAGTCGTACCGCAGCGAGCCCTGCATCACGCGCGGCTTCGAGAGCTCGGTACCGGCCTCGCCAAGCCCGGAAGAGGTCAGCTGCGCTCCAATCGACTGCGGATCGAAGCGAACGGTATTGGTAACGTCGTAGACCTCCCAGGTGAACTTGAGCTTGCCGAATTCGCCCGTCTTCCAGGTTTTGGAAAGACCGGAGTCCAGGTCGAAGTAGCCGTCTCCGCGGAAGTGATTCCGCATGCCTGCTTCGCCGGGATAGGAGAGGCGCATCGGGTTGCCTACATAAGTGCCGTTCATCGAAATGTTATCGCCATTATCAATGAACGTGTACAGCGTGGAGGCGTCAATATGGCGGTGCATTTTGATGGGCCCCGTCTGGACGGCATAGCTGGAAAGCTCCCAGTTGGTATTCCAGCCCGGATCATAGAACGAGTAAGGAAGAGCGCTCGACCAGTGGAGGCCTCCGGCAAGCTGCCATCCTCCGATGAAAGCATCGAGTATGCCGTTGGCCCTGCCCCCAATCGACTTTCCGCGGCCAAAGGGCAGCTGATAGACGTAATCGCCGGTGATGAGGTGACGAACGTCGAACTCGGAAGAGCCCCGGTTCAGGCTAGGATTCCAGGAGTTGTAGATAGCCGACAGGGAGACGCCGCCGTTGCCGCCGCCTGGGGCAAAGGAGTTGCGCTCGCTGTCCGACCCCATGTCGATCGAGTGGGCCAGGGTATAGCTGACATCGAAGGCGAGACCGTGGCTGAATGGGTGACGAAGCGTGAACTGCCCGGAGTTGTAGTAGCTGCTGCCGATGGAGGAAAGGGCAAAGAAGGAGGAGAACTGGTTCTGGAAGAAGTGAGGAACCCGGTCGGCCGGACCTCCGTCATAGCCAAGATCCAGGTCATAGATGGCGTTGGTTTCGCCGTAGGTATAGCGCGCCCATCCCCATTCGGCGTTGTAGATAGCCGTGGTGGCGGATTCGCCGTTGCCGGTAAAGTTCTTCATCCAGGGAAATACATCTTCAAAGTACGGAATGGTCGGTACGTTGGCGATGTAGTTGGCGCCGCCGTCACCGACCGAGTCGGAGAACTTCGATAGTTTATCGGCGTTGGAGAAGTAGTCGCCCCCGCCCAGCGGATCAACGTAGTTGGTAGGCTCGGCGAGATCGAGATTCTGTAGGAGATGGCGGCCAAGACGGCCCACGTAGGCAGCCTCGAACGTGAAGCCTCCGCGGAACTCGTGCTGAACGGAGAGGTTGAAGGTCTCAGAGTAAGGAGATTTGATGTGGTTATCCACGCCCGCTTTGATGGCCAGCGAATTTTCGGGATACGTGTACGGGAAGGTCGCGGAGGTAGGCGGCGCCTGTCCCAGATCGATGTTCGGCAGCGTGTTGCGATCCGTGAAACGCTGGGAAGCCGGATGCGGACAGGTGGTCTTGTCATACACCGCGCAATCACTATTAATAACGTATCTTGAGGCGGGGTTGGTCACGGAGGTGGACATGCCGTAAGAAGCCTGGCTGGACAAGGTACTCACCATGGCTTCGCCATAGTGGTCAAAGTAGATGCCGGCGCCGGCGCGGATGGAGGTGTGCGCGTCAGGAGCGAAAGCGATGGCCAGGCGCGGAGCGAAGTTGTTCTTGTTCATGGGGAAGAAGCCGGGCTTGTTATAGTATTTGCCGCCGGGACTGAAAGAGAGATCCGGCTGGTTGACCTGTCCTGCCGCTGCGGCTATTCCGCGATTCAAAAACCATTGGTGGGTGTCCACAGTGGGAAGCACTTCCTGCCCCTTTGTCTCCCAGGGGGTCTGCAGGATGGTGTAGCGGAGACCGAAGGTCAGGGTCAGGTTCGGCTGAATACGCCAGGAATCCTGCCCATAGCCCTCGTACTCGTTGGCCTTGAAGTGGCGCTCAACTGGAACGCCTTCCGACAGCGCGGTAGCCGCGGTGGCGGAGTCCAGATGATAGTTGTAGTTGTTGGTGCGTGAAGGAATGGCGCCAACAAGGTCCGTATAGGCCCACTTGTAATTAGTCTCAAAGCCGCTGTTGACCAGGCTGTTACCATCTCCGCCCATGGGTTCGGGAGCATTGCCGGAAAACCATGAGGGATTGGTGCTGGCGCCATCGTAGGAATTGGCATCGGAAAGGCTGTTATGGCTGATGCCGCGCCAGTTGAAGCCGAATGACAGCGCATGATTGCCCTTGGTCCACGAGAGGGTTTCCACAATGTTGTTGACTGGGGTGTTGCTGATCGAGCTGCGCGACTCCGAGGTAGGCGAGGAGACGCCGCGGAAGTCCACATAATCCCCTTTTCCAACACCGGAGGAGCCGCCGCCCGCGCGGATAAAGCCATAGCGGAAATCATTGATGAGATTTTGCTTGAGGGTCCAGGTATGGCCGGCTATGATGCCGCGGTTATTGGCAACCGTGAGGCTGGAAGGTCCCGCGCCTGGGAACTGCTCCGTACCAATCGTCGTATCACCCTGCAACTGGCCGCGGACAAAGATGCTCTGCCTCGACGAGGGTTGGTAATCCAGGCGCGCTATATAGGTATCTCTATTTATTGGATTATGAGAAGAGAAAGTATACGTGCCTAAGTTATAGGGCACGCCTCCGGTGGCGTCGCCTCCGGATGGAACGTTTGCCGTCGGCATGGACTGTAAGTACTTGAGCGAGTTAGGATTGGGTCCCGGCGGATTCGGATAAGCAGTGGAATTGCAGATGACGGTGCAGCCGCTATCGATAGCGGCCACATCGCCAGGCTGGAGCTGCTGCTTGTTTCCGTTCACATCCTGGTAGCTGAGGATGCCATTCTTAAAGTCATCAGTCGCAGTAGTCTGGGAGACCTGGGCATTTTCCGCCAGACGCCAACCCTCATAGTTCATGAAGAGAAAGAGCTTGTCTTTCTTGATGGGCCCGCCCAGGTCGGCGCCGAAGATGTTGCGGATGAGCTTGCCAGGGATATTGGGCTCGCCGTTACCTACCTGCGCATTCTTATTAAACCAGTCGTTGCCATCAAGGCCATTGCGCATGTACTCGTAGGCGGCACCATGGATCCTGTTCGTGCCCGATTTGGTGATCATCGAGACTTGAGCGCCGGAGGAGCGGCCGGAGTCAGAGTTGCCGCCCGCCGTAACGACACGGAATTCCTGAATGGCATCCTGCGTCTGGCGGAGTACGCCGGTGAAAGCTGTGCCGTTGATCTGATCGTTGTCGTCGATACCGTCGATCGTGATGTTGCCCTGATCAGAGCGACCACCGTTGACTGCGCCGGAGCGCGAGTCATCGGTACCAGGAAGATAGAGAACGCCGGGCTGGAGCGCAAGCAGGTCAGGCACATTGCGTGTTTCGGATGGAATGTCCTGAATCATGGTGTTGTCCATGGAGTTGCCCAGTGTGGCGTCGGATGTGTTGAGTGTCTGCGCCGCAGCGGAAACGTCCACTGTTACCGCACTGGCCTGCACCGTAAGGGCAAAGTCCACTGTGGCAGGCTGGTTCACCAGCAGCTCGGCGAACTTGGACTGGTCGCCAAACCCCATTGCAGTCGCCGTAATGGTGTACTTGGCTGGAAGAATCTGAACAAACTGATACTCACCGGCTGCATTGGCAACGGCGGTATAAGTGTGATCGGTTTCCTTTTCCGAGAGCGTAACCTTGGCGCCGGGGACGAGCGCGCCGCTGGGGTCCTTGATGGTGCCGCGAAGCGAGGTTGTCGCGTTCTGGGCAAAGAGGCAGGAAGCGGTGGAAAGGATGCAGAGAAGCATCCATCCCTTAAAGGATCGTTTCACGTCTGTTCCTCCAAAGAATGACTCATCTATGCGGCGGCATGTACTTCTGCCGTTCGCTGGAAAAGTGCTTACCACGCTGCCGTGTATTGTCAGCAGCGCGGTGATACGGTCGATCCGTCTTGCGCCACAACTGCGACGTATGCATCGCCGCCGAATGTGTCGCAATATCTTCGATTTCGTAAATCTTTGTGTAGCGGGAACCTCGAGCTATGCACCGAAAGGGGGGATAGTTCGCAATTGTGCAGGAAATTGACCGGAGATTCAATAAGAAATTTATAAGGACGGATCAAAAGATCCCATAAAGATCTTTCATTTCCTTTTATTGTTGCTGCTGCATCTGCTGAATTTCGATGGTTGGCATGACTTGTGCCACCGGTTCCTGCGCCCGCTCCACCAGTACAGACCAGTCCTCTGGAATCGGCAGGTTGCGGTCCAGTTCGGGAGCCTTTTCACCGGCCTCCACATGCACCGCCACATACAGCTCGCTCTCCGTCTTGCCGCGAAAGATGCCCCGCGTCGGCGGCACATCCGCATAATCACGGCCTACGGCGGTACGAATGTGACGATGATGCGCCACCAGGTTGTTCGTTGGATCGAAGCCAACCCACCCGAGATACGGAAGCAGCACATCCACCCATGCATGCGTTGCATCGGGCGTCGAACGGTCATGGTCTTCGCGGCTCCGGTACAAATAGCCGGAAACATACCGCGCCGGAATCCCTACATGTCTCAGGAGCGCAATCATCGTATGCGCAAAGTCCTGGCAGACACCCATGTGGCTTTCAATCGCGAGATCAATCGGCGAGTCCACGCGCGTGGACTTCGGCACATATTCAAAATATTCAAAGAGCCTTTGATTCAGCTCATGCACCAGCATCATAGGATCATCGCGACGCCTCACCTCCAGCTTGCCGGCAAGCTCCAGCAACGCTGCTGACTCTATCGCGTAGGTCGAAGGAAGCAGCATCTCGGAGTAATCGCCGCCCTGCACCATCTCATCAAGCGCTCTCCACGCATCCGGAGACAGAAATGCGGGCACATCCGCAGCCGTCTGCTGCTCCACAATGCTCTCCGCCACAATGATGAGCTGCGTGTGGTCACCCGGAATGTCGAAGTGATGTACATTGTTGCCGAGATGGTCGCGATAGGTAAAGACGCGGCAGCGCGGGCTCACTGACAGCGAAAACGCCAGGCAATGCTGCAACGCATCCGATCGCGGATGCATACGCGTTTCCATGATGCTCTCGCTGATGGGCCGCGAATAGCGAAAGCGGGTCAAATGCCGTATCGAATAAAAATTCATGCTCGCTCTCGCCTCTTACACCGTCAGGGCTGACTGAATGGAATAATGCACATAATGCCCATAAATCTGCTCGTGAATTGCCATGCACTGCACTCGGATCGAGTGCAGAAATGCAGCCGCATCACCGGAGATAATTTCGTTCACGGTCGTGTATCCCAACATCGCATGGAGTCGCCCGATCGCCGCGCGCAGCTCTTCCGGCGGCCGCCGTCCTCCACTGCGCTGAATCGAGTCAATCGCCTGCAGACTCCCCTCGATACAGTAGCGAATCGCATGAGGAAAATCACGATTGAGAACCAGAAATTCAAGAATGCGATCTGCATCGATATCAGCCGTATAAACCTGACAGTAAGCCTCAAATGCAGTGCAGCACCGCAGCAGCCCCACCTGTTCCAGGTACTTGTAACCGGAGTGTTCGTGATCCGGCAGACTCAGAAGGTCGGGGTGAAAGACCTCCAGCAGCGTAGCCGTTGCATACGCGCGCTCCAGGTATCGCCCCAGCCGGATAAACTGCCACCCCTGCCCATGCAGCATTGTCGTATCGGTCACACCCTTGAACAGATGAATCCCGTCCAGCACGCCTGCCAGCACATCACTCAGATTGTCGCGCGCCTGCAGTTGTGTGTTTGGCGAGTGCACGTGATGAAAAAGCCGGTTCAGCCTCTGCCACTGTTCGCTTGAGATCTCTTCTCTCACCTGCCGTGCATTCTCACGCGCGCAATTCACGCAGTAAATCACCGATGCATGATTCGATGTATCAAAAACCAACCCGCGTGTCATTGCTTCCAGATCGCCGTTCCACTCCAGACCCGTCGGCCTGCCCAGGGATGCCACAAAACGCTTCCATCGTGTCTCCGCGCTTGCCTCACCGGGATCCAGCATCAGGTTCATCGTCACATCCAGTTGGCGCGCGGTATTCTCCGCCCGCTCCAGGTAACGGCTCATCCAGTAGAGGCTGTCGGCAACCCGGCTCAGCATCCGCGCATTCTCCCGATCTCCGTGCTTGCTTCCGAAATCAATTAATCCTGCAATACCCATGTATCTTTACTGCCGCCGCCCTGCGATGAGTTCACTACCAGCGAACCCTTTTCCAGAGCCACCCGCGTCAATCCTCCAGGCACAATGTTCACCTTGTCGCCAAATAAGATGTAAGGCCGCAGATCCACATGCCGCGGCTCCAGTTGGTCGCCTATCAAACATGGCGCCCTCGAAAAATCCAGCGTTGGCTGCGCAATATAGTTCCGCGGATTCGCCTCGATCCTCTGTGCAAATTCCTCCCGCTGCGCTGCCGTCGAGTGCGGCCCGATCAGCATCCCATAACCGCCGCTCTCGCCCACAGCCTTCACTACCAGCTTGTCCAGATTCGCCAGCACATGCTTCCGTTCCTTCTCGTCCGTCATCAGGAACGTCTCCACATTTGGCAGAATCGGATCTTCGTCCAGGTAATAGCGGATAATCTTCGGCACATACGCATACAGCGCCTTGTCGTCCGCCACGCCTGTACCGAATGCATTCGTTACCGTCACATTGCCCGCGCGATACGCATTGAACAATCCCGAGCAGCCCAGGATCGAATCCGGCCTGAACACAAGCGGATCGCTGAAGTCGTCATCCACGCGCCGGTAAATCACATCCACGCGCTTCAGCCCGTCCGTCGTCCGCATGTACACAATGTTGTCGTGCGTAACCAGGTCGCGGCCTTCCACCAGGTCAATGCCCATCTGGCGCGCCAGGTACGTGTGCTCAAAATAAGCTGAGTTAAAAACACCCGGCGTCAGCAGCACGATATTCGGCTCCGGCCTTCCCTCCGGCGCAAGTGACCTCAACGTCGATAGCAAGAGCTGCGGATAGCGCTCAATCGGCCGCACGCCGTAGTTGTGAAAGAGCTGCGGGAAAGTCCGCTTCATCACTCTTCGGTTCGTCAGCATATAGCTCACGCCGCTGGGCACGCGGAGATTGTCCTCGAGCACCACAAACTCGCCCGTATTCAATCGCAGCAGGTCTGACCCAATCACTGCGATATACACATTCCGCGGCACCTGCAGCCCGCGCATCTGCCGCCGGAACTGCTTGCAGCTGTACACCAGCTCCTGCGGCACCACCTTCTCGTTCAGAATTCGCGCGTCCGAATAAATATCCCGCAGAAAGTGGTTCAGCGCCGTAATGCGCTGCGTCAGCCCGCGCTCAATGTGCTCCCACTCCCGCGCCGTAATCAGCCTCGGCAGCATGTCGTAGGGAAATATCCGCTCGGTCCCCTCGTCGCGCCCATAAACCGTGAAGGTAATGCCTTGCGTCAGAAACGAAATATCCGCTGACTGCTTTCTCCGCTTCAGCTCGTCTGTCGGCAGCTTCGCCAGCGTCTCCGCCAGCGCGCAGTAATGCTCGCGAAGTTCACCGTTCGGCTCGCGCATCTCGTCAAAGGCGTCGTCAAGCGGATAGTCGCCCAACAGGCCTTCCAGCTCCGCAATGGGACCAGCGCTCATGGACAGAGGAGAACTTCCTTTGCTGCAAATTCAAGGTGCAGGCTTCCTTCACCGGGCAAAAGCCGCATCTGTCTGCTCCCTGTTCTTCTGCTTGTAACATGCGGGACCTAAGGGAGCAATCAGGAAGCAAAAGCAAACCGGCTCTCAAGCAGCCTTTTTTCTACGACGGGGATGCACTGGCTGAATTAGGACCTCCGCCGGTATATGCAATTCCGCATTTAACCGCCGAATCATCGCTAGCGAAAGCGCGCGATCACCACGCATCACCTCATAGACGCGAGTGCGGTTGCCGAGGATGCCGATGAGCGCTTTCACATCCTCTCCCTGCTGCTCAAGGCGAAATTTAATCGCTTCAATCGGGTCAGGCAGGTCAATAGGAAAATTCGCTTCTTCATAGGCTTCGACCAGAGTCATCAGAACTTCGAGACGATCACCTTCCGCAGTGCCTTCCGCAGTGTTCCACAAGCGTTCAATCTCACGCAGAGCGGCCTCATGGTCAGCGTTAGTCTTAATTGGCTTCAGGTCCATATTCAATTGCCCTCACATCTATCGAGTCATATTCCTTGTGCGTTCCGATCCACTTAATAAAGACACTGGCGCGCATATAGTTCACTGCGACAACCAGCCGATACGAATTGCCCTTAATGTTGAACACAACCCGATCCCCGCCCACAATGCTCGCATGCGCATAGCTTCTCTTAACATCCGCCGATGACTTCCAGGCAGCCCGCCGAACTTCATGGAACCATGCATCCAGCGCCGACTTCACCGCAGGCTGGTCTTTATGGCCTGCCAGTTTCTCTACGGACTTGGTTAGGGTGTTTCGCGAAAACACTCGCACCAGAAGACAATACCATGTTCCCATTTTGGGTACAACCCAATCACATGCAGGGCCCGCTCGCCCCGTGCGATACCCTTTCTTCACAGGAGTATTCATGCACACGTTCCGCTTCCCTGCCCGTCTCGGCGCGCTTGCCCTTAGCGCCCTTGCTTCGCTCGCAGTCGCGCAAAAAACGCCCATTCAGATCACCGCCGATCTCACCGACGCCCCGCGCAAGCTCTATCACGCCGAAGTCGACATCCCCGTCACCGGCGGCCCAGTCACCCTCACCACTCCCCAGTGGATCCCCGGCAACCATCGTCCCACCGGCCCTGCTGAAGACATCACCGGCGTCGTCTTCACCGTCGATGGCAAGCCCGTCGAGTGGCGTCGCGACGATGTCGATCTCTACCAGTTCCACGTCAACGTTCCCAAAGGCGCAACCACTCTCCACGCGCATCTCGATTGCATCGTCCTCGCTCGCGTCACGCAGAAGATGGCCGTCCTCGAGTGGGAAAAACTCCTGCTCTATCCCGCGCACACGCCAGTCCGCGACATTCCCATCCAGCCCTCGTTGAAAGTCCCCGCCGGTTGGGGAGTCGGCACCGCACTGCAGCCGGAAGGCGCATCCTCCTGGCCCGTCCCCGCCGCCGGAAGCACCACAAAATTCGCCGTCACCAGCGTCGAGCAGCTGGAAGACTCGCCCATCATCTCCGGCCAGTACTTCCACGAGTTTCCCCTCGCCCCTCAGATCAAGCCCGCGCACTATCTCGACGTCGTCTCCGACGATCCCGAAGACTCAAAGATGCGTCCTGCCACACTGGCTGAAGTCGCAAATCTCGTCCGCGAAGCCGACTCGCTCTACGCCTCGCATCACTACAACGTCTACCACTTCCTCCTCACGCTCTCTGACATCGCCGGCGGTGAGGGCCTGGAGCATGGCCAGTCCTCTGACAACGGCGTCGGCGAAAAAGGCTTTGCCGATGACGCCCACCAGCTCGCCGAATCCGATCTGCTCGCCCATGAGTTCACCCACTCCTGGAACGGCAAATATCGCCGTCCCGTCGGCCTCTATCAGCCTGACTTCGCCACCATGCAACAGGGCGCTCTGCTCTGGGTCTATGAAGGCATGACGCAGTATCTCGGCAACGTCCTCGCCGCTCGCTCCGGCCTCAAATCCCAGGCCCAGTACCGCGATCTGCTCGCCTCAAGCGCCGCCAGCCTGGACTATAAAGTAGGCCGCGAATGGCGCTCCACCGGAGACACCGCCATCTCCGCCAGCATCCTCCGCGGCGGCAACCCCGCATGGTCCAACTGGAAGCGCGGACAGGACTACTACCAGGAAGGCGAGCTCCTCTGGCTCGACGCCGACACACTCATCCGCAAGCTCACCGACAACAAAAAATCCCTCGACGACTTCCAGAAGATCTTCCTCGCCAAGGGCGGCACCACTGGCCCACTCATCGTCCCCTACAACTTCGATGAGCTAGTCACGGATCTCAATCAGGTCACGCCCTACGACTGGGCCAAATTCCTTCACGACCGCGTGGACCACATCAATCCTCGCGCCGATCTCGAAGGCATCGAGCGCGGCGGCTACAAGCTCGTCTACAAAGACAAGCCCTCCGCCTCATCCCGCATGGTTGCAGCGGCATACGCGCGTTACGGCTTCGGCATCGATGTCTGGTACTCGCTCGGCATCCGCATCGGCGGCGAAGGAACCATCTCCGACGTCCGCTGGAACGGCCCCGCCGACAAGGCCCGCCTCGCTCCCGGCTACAAGGTCCTGGCCGTCAACGGCCGCACCTTCTCTGCCGATGCCCTTAAGGGCGCCATCGACGCCGCCAAAGGCAACAGCGAACCCATCCACCTCGTTGTCCAGTCCGAAAGCTATGTCAACAACTTCGACATCGACTACCACGACGGCGAGCGCTATCCCGTCCTCGAGCGCACTGAAGGCACGCCCGCTTACCTCGACGACATCACCAAGCCCCTAACCACCCCGGAAAAGGCCCCGGAAGCGAAGAAAGCTGAAGAGTAGAACCGTCTAATCCGCACCCTTGTGGCTCGCCTGGCGCAAGGGTGCGCATATTTATAGCCTTTCTCTTTTTATCTATAACCCTATTCCCTTATCCCTATTCCCTGTTCCCTGCTTTACTCTGTTCTCTCAAGGAGATTCCAGACTTTCATGCACAGACTTCTCTGTCGCACCCTGGCCGTTCTGGCCCTCTGCACCTTCGCGCTCGCCAAACTTCCCGCGCAAGATGCAACAGAAAACTTCGTCAAATCCCACTACACCAAGTACGAATTCCGCATCCCCATGCGTGACGGCAAGCGTCTCTTCACCTCTGTCTACGTGCCCAAGACCGGCGCATTCTCCGACGCAGGCCCGTATCCCTTCCTCATGGATCGCACACCGTACAGCGTCGGTCCTTATGGTGAAGACCAATACCCAATGCACCTCGGCCCGTCAGACGAGTTCGAAAAGGGCGGCTACATCTTCGTCTATCAGGATGTTCGCGGCCGCTGGATGAGTGAAGGCGATTTCGTCGAGATGCGTCCACACATCGACGATAAAAAAGGTCCGCAGGACGTCGATGACGCCTCCGACACACACGACACCATCGACTTCCTGCTCAAGAACGTGCCCGGCAACAACGGCAAAGTCGGCATCTGGGGCATCTCCTACCCCGGCTTCTATACCTCAGCCTCGATGATCGACTCCCACCCCGCACTCGTTGCCGCCAGCCCGCAGGCGCCCATGACAAACCTCTTCAAGGGGGACGATGCCTACCACGGCGGAACCTTCATGCTGGAAGCAAACTTCGGCTTCTACGTCTTCTTCAAGCCTCAGCACAATCCTGAAGATCCCGCACACGCCCAGCGCGATAACTTCGACTTCGGCACCCCCGATCACTACCAGTGGTATCTCAAGGCCGGCAGCCTCGCCGACATGGAAGCCAAATCTCTCAAGGGCTCCAACTGGCTCTACAACGACCAGTTCCAGCACGACACCTACGACGCCTACTGGAAATCCCGCGACCTTGCGCCGCACATGAAGAACGTCAAATGCGCCGTGCTCGTTGTCGGCGGCTGGTATGACGCGGAAGATCTCGCCGGTCCCTACGGTACCTTCTACGCCGTCAACAAATTCAATCCTGAAACCCCCACCACGCTCGTCGAAGGCCCCTGGGTCCACGGCGGCTGGGCGCGCGGCGATGGCTCTCACCTCGGCGACGCGCAATTCAACGCCAAGACAGCCGAATACTTCCGCGCCAACATCCAGTTCCCCTTCTTCGAGCACTATCTCAAAGGCAAATCCGCAGGCGCGCAGCCCAAGGCTGTCGTATTTGAAACTGGAACCAACGTCTGGCGCAGCTTCGATGCGTGGCCGCCAAAAGCCGCCCAGCCAAAGACGCTCTACTTCCACGCCAACGGCAAGCTCAGCTTCGATGCTCCTGCCGATGCAAAGGGCTTTGACGAATACGTCAGCGACCCCAACCATCCCGTTCCCTTCGTCGGCTACACCACAGACACCGTGCCGCAGCGTTACATGGTTGACGATCAGCGCTTCGCCAGCTATCGCCCGGACGTTCTCGTCTACCAGACCGAGCCTCTTGAAGAAGATGTCACCATCGCCGGCCCAATCGCACCTAAGCTGAAAATCGCGAGCTCCGGTACGGATTCGGACTTCGTCGTCAAGCTCATTGACGTCTACCCCGATGACGCACCCGACGTCGAAGGCAGCGGCAACAAGCGCATTCTCGACTCAGCCCCGCTCCACATGGGTGGCTACCAGCAGCTTCTGCGCGGCGAGCCATTCCGTGCAAAATTCCGCAATAGCTGGGAGAAGCCCGAAGCCCTCACGCCCGGCAAGCAGACAGCGATCGACTTCACCATGCCGGACCTCTTCCACACCTTCCGCCGCGGCCATCGCATCATGGTGCAGGTGCAGAGCACATGGTTCCCGCTCACAGACCGCAACCCGCAAACCTTTACCGACATTCCGCACGCCAAACCGGAGGACTTCGTAAAGGCAACCGAGCAGGTCTTCCATCAGAAAGACGCAGCAAGCGGCGTCGAAGTGCTCGTCATGCCTTAAGGCAGACCGCACAAGGCACGTTACTTTAGTCCATTGTCCTTTCGTAATGAAACCTCGCTCAGATAGTTTGCATAAAATTACCGCCGTTTATGCCACACTCATAATCAGCAGCGGAAAAAGGCCCGATGGACAAATCGGGCCTTTCTTAATTTAGGGAATTCATCTCCCGAAAAAAAAGGAAAAAAAACAAATTTCTTTGGGAAAAGTAACCACTTTTTGCCAATCTATTGCACAATTAGTTAACAGCAGGAAATCGAGTCACTCAACTGAATCTAAAGGGATTTACATACTTAACTCCCTGCATGATCCTCTCGGCTAACTTGCTGACTCGCCACCGCGCAAAGCGCGGCTAACCTGCTAATAAACAAATCCGGATGCTCAGGCCGTCTCTCCCCCTGCCTCACACTTTCAGTAAATCTGTAACGGCCTCGCGAGCTGCCTCAGGCTTCCGTCTTCTGCCGCATCCGCACCAGCGGCATCAGGCAAATCATCACCACCAGCGCGGCTGGTACCGTACAGAGTCCCAACCGCAAGCTGTTTGCACTCGATGAAACCAGCCCTGTCACCCACGGTAGTGCCGATCCACCAAATCCGGCCACGAAAAGCACCCACCGCGAATGCTTCACCTGTGCCCGCGCAAAAAACCTTGAGATCAGCAGCGGAAACACCGGCGCCAGCGCCGCACCGAGCAACAGCATCGCTACCGGAGCCACTCCTGTAAAGCTAACCAGTGCCCCTGCCGCCAACAGCGCGGCCACAACCATCACACTCAGCACACGCATGGCATTCATGCGCGTAAGCAGCAGCGCAAAGAGTCCTCGCGAAGCCAGAAACCCGCACCAGTACAACGAAGAAGATGCCGCCGCCTTCGCCGCTCCCGTGCTCGCCACGCGCATCGCATAAGAAGCCATCCACGTCGCCGTCGTGTTCTCAATCCCCACTTCAAGAAAAGCCAGAAACGCGAACAGCACAACAACGCCCCACGGCCCCATTCCGGATTCAGTCTCGCGCTCCCCAGCCGCTACAACCGCTTCCTCTGGTGGTTCTTGCAGCCCGAGCCAGCACGCCACCGCAGCCACAACAGCAGCCACAGCCAGCAGCCCATACGCCGTGCGCCATCCATGCCCCGCCAGCACCCGCGCCGCCAACAGCGGAGCAGCCAGCGCGCCAGCGCTCCACGTAAAATTCAGCAGCGTCAGCGGAGCGGCCGTCTCGCCCGCAAACGCCCGCCCCGCGTACATACTCACCGCCGTCATGGGAACGCCCACACCCACGCCCATCGCAAAAAACAGCACCGGCAGCAGCGCAGATCCGCCCGCAGCAATCCCCCAGCACACCACCGCAGTCAGCAGAAAGCCCGCCGTCAGCATCCGCACATGACGCCCCACGCAGACCAGCGCACCCAGCGGCGTTCCAATGTAGTAGCAGAGAAACAGCGTCCCCGACCGGCTGTCCGACAACCCAAAGGAAGCCGCAATCGCCGGCAGCAGCGCCCCGCCGATCGCATGCAGCACACCCGTCAGCCCAAACGCCGCATGAAGAACAACCAGCCTGCCCTTGTGCATCTTCATGCGCCTTAGCTTCGTTTGTTTCGGTTCCGCTTCGGATTCGGCGGACACGTCGACTCGCGAATCACCAACTCCGGATGAATGGGCACAATATCAGGAAACGTAGCCTGTCCCCGAATTCTCTGCAGCAGAATCCGCGCCGCCACCGCTCCCATCTGGTTCAGCGGCTGGCGTATCGTCGTCAGGCTCGGGTTGTGAAATGCTGCTCCCTGAATATCGTCAAAGCCCACAACCGAAATATCTTCCGGCACCCGCAGCCCGTGATTCATCAATGCGCGAATCGCCCCAATCGCCGCAATGTCGTTATAGGCCAGCACCGCCGTAAAATCCACACCGCGAGCAATCAGTTCATTCATCGGTCCAAACCCCAGCTCAGGCGTTGAAACGCGCAGTTCCAGCACCACGCATCGCTCCGGTGCTACCTCAATCTTCAGGTCTTTCGCCACCGCCATCAGGCAGTTCCACCGGTCGTCCGCATCAGAGCTGTGGCTGCCACCGCGCATAAACGCAATCTTGCGGTGCCCCAGCTGATACAGGTGCCGCAGCGCCAACTCCGCCGCGCGCTTCTGGTCCAGCACCACATTCGTCACGCCCTCGATCTTTCTATGCCCCGCCACCACCACCGTCGGCAGGCTCAGCGCTTCCTCCAGAACCGTGTCGATAAAGACGAATCCCTCCACGGAGCGGTCCATCAGCAGCCGCGGATACTCCTGGATCAGGTCCGGCTTTCTCCGGTGGCTCGCTGTCAGGTAAAAGTACCCTTCCTCCATCAGGACTTCCTCTACCCCCGCCATCACCTGCGTCGCATAGCTGTCATTCAGTTCCGGCACCAGCACGCCGATTGAAAAACTCTGCCGCTTCCTGAGCGACCGCGCATAAAAGCTCGGCCGATAGTCAAACTTTGCCGCAGCCTCCATCACCCGGTCCCGCGTGTCTTGCGGAATCGACCGCACTCCCGGTGCATTGTTCAGCACCAGCGAAATCGTCGCCGGCGAAAGATTCAGATACTCGCCCAGTGTCTTCAGGCTGATTGGCTGTCCCGGCTGAGGACTTCGTGGATTGCTTCCCGATGGAGCTTTCTTAGGCATCTCTTTCTATGGGCCCCCGCGACAGTCTTAATTGCGGCTGTCCGCGCAACGAAAGAATACGCCATCGTTCTGGCCCCGTCCCCGCATTCCCAAGTACAATCAAATCAGTCCTGCCGCGGAGAGGTGGCCGAGCGGTTTAAGGCAGCGGTCTTGAAAACCGCCGAACCTTTACGGGTTCCGTGAGTTCGAATCTCACCCTCTCCGCCATATTCCTGAATATCAATAATTTAAACCCATCTATCAGAATCACTCCTGCACGCCAAATTCAAAAATTGTGGTGCTATGAAGCATTTGCCCCGGACGCAAAATCGTAGACGGAAACTCCGCCTCATTGGGAGAATTCGGGAAGTGCTGTGTCTCCAGGCAAAACCCCGCATATTTTTCATACGGTCTTCCATCGCTGTCGATCACTGACCCATCCAGAAAATTGCCGGAATAGAACTGCACGCCCGGCTCCGTGGTTGAGACGGTGAGCGTTCGGCCACTATGGGGATCAAACGCTTTGGCAGCCAGCCGCAGTCCCTCTCCATTGAGAACAAAATTGTGATCGTACCCGCCCGCCAGCTTCAACTGCTCGTCTTCACTCTGGATACGCTCCCCAATACGATGGCTCTGTCTGAAATCAAGAGGCGTCCCGCTGACCGGCGCAAGCACTCCGGTAGGAATCATCACGGCATCGATCGGCGTGTAACGATCCGCGTTCAGCATCAACTCATGATCGAGCACGGTGCCACCACTTCTACCCGCCAGGTTGAAATAGCTATGATTCGTCAGATTCACCACCGTAGGCTTATCTGTTGTGGCAGTGTATTCAATCCGAAGACTTGAAGACTCCAGAGTGTAGCGAACATGCACTGTGAGCGTGCCAGGAAAGCCCATGTCGCCATCCGGGCTGACGAGGGTGAACTCGACTCCGTTGGGAATGATGGCGGCACTCCATACCTTACGGTCAAAGCCGATCGTGCCGCCATGCAGCGCGTAGTCACGATGACGCGAGGGGATGTGATAGACACTGCCGTCGATGGCAAATGTACCGTCGGCAATGCGGTTGGCATAGCGGCCAGCGATGGCCCCCATATAGGTCTTCTCATCGCGCAGATAGTCATCGAGTTTTTTGAATCCGAGCACTACATCGGCTTTTGCCCCGTTTTCGTCAGGGGCTTCAATGCTTGTAACGCAGGCCCCGAAGTTGGTGATGGAGGTCGTGAGAGAAGAATTGGAGATGGTGTAAAGATCGACCGGCTCACCATCGACCGTTCCCCAATGCGTTTTCTGTGCGACGACCAGCATGTCGAGAGCGCTCATTCGAAATTCCTCGATTAAAAACCTTGTATTGTTTCAAATGCTGCATGTTTATTGGAGTTTATATGCCGCATCGCTCCAGACAAGTTCGCGCCGCAGCAGATGAATGCGCGTTTCACTGTCGATCCGCACCAGCTCAACACCTGAGATCTCGGCAAAATCTTCCATGTGGTCCATGGTAAGCGCTTGGCTAAAGCAGGTATGGTGCGCCCCTCCAGCATAGATCCAAGCCGCCGCTGCGATTTTCAGATTGGGACGTGGGTGCCAGATCGCTCGCGCCACGGGAAGCTTTGGCAGTGGCTGCTCCGGAGGCACGACATCCACATCATTCACGATCATGCGAAAGCGATTGCCCATATCGACGATCGTTGCGACAACCGCAGGGCCAGCAGGAGCAGTAAAGACAAGGCGAACCGGATCTGCTTTGCCGCCGATGCCAAGCGGATGAACCTCAAGCGCAGGCTTGCCACTTGCAATGGATGGACAGATCTCGAGCATGTGCGATCCAAGCACCTTCGGAGTTCCTCCAAAGTCGTAGGTGTAGTCCTCCATGAACGAGGTGCCCTGCTGCAGGCCCGCCGCCATCACCTTCATGATTCGCGCCAGCGCGGCCGTCTTCCAGTCTCCTTCTCCGCCAAACCCGTATCCCGAGGCCATCAGCCTCTGCGTAGCAATGCCCGGGAGCTGTCCCATTCCATGCAGGTCTTCAAATGTATCGGTGAATGCGCCAAAGCCGCCGTCTTCGAGAAACGCACGCAGCCCCAACTCGATGCGCGCTGCCACGCCAAGCGAATCCGCACGATCATGTTCTTTGGCGATCGAATAGCTCTCGCGATACTCGGCAACCAGCTTTGCAACCTCATTATCAGAGAACTCCGCCATACGATCGGTCAGATCGCCGATCCCATAACCGGAAACGGTATAGCCAAAGACCTTTTGCGCTTCCACCTTATCGCCTTCTGTCACGGCGACATTGCGCATGTTATCCCCAAATCGCGCAACCTTCAGATGCTGTGATTCATGCCAGCCCATAGCTGCACGTGTCCAGGTCGCAATCTCGGCAATCGTCTCGGCATCCTGCCAGAAACCTACGACCACCTTTCGGGCAAGCCGCAGGCGAGCCGTGATGAATCCAAATTCCCGATCCCCGTGAGCCGCCTGATTCAAATTCATAAAGTCCATATCGATCGTGCTGTAAGGCAGCTCGCGATTGAACTGAGTATGAAGGTGAAGGAATGGCTTGTTCAGCAAGCTGAGACCGGCAATCCACATCTTCGCCGGCGAGAAGGTATGCATCCAAAGCACCAGCCCGATGCAGTTCTTTGCCGCATTCGCTTCCTGGCAGAGATCGCGAATGCCGTCGGCCGTAATCATCACTGGCTTCGCAATAACCCTCACCGGAATCGTGCTCTCGCTGTCGAAATAATTAGCGATGCGGCGCGAGTTCTCAGCGACAACACCCAGCGGACCCGGCCCGTAGAGATGCTGGCTTCCCGTAACGAACCACAGCTCCAGAGTTTCCACGCTCTTCACTGTCTCCTCCAATATATGTTTCAGCATTCTATGAATTGCATCGCATTACGCCGTGAGAATCGAGGCAGATTTCGTCTGCCGGGCCGCAATCTCACGCAACTCCCGCAACACACCGGAAAGATCCTGCGGCTTCGCAGAGCGATCACCAAAGCTGAAGTAAACGGCGCGATAAAGTTTGTATAGATCCTCATAAACAGCTGCCGCTTCAGGTTGCGGCATAAAGGCACGATGACCGGGAGCCATTTTGTCCTGGGCTGCTTCAACGGTCGGATAGATGCCGGCTGCTACGCTGGCAAAGATTCCCGATCCCACACTTGTCGGCGTCGAATCAGGAACCAGCACCGGCTTATTCAAAACATTTGCATACACCTGGTTCAGCGTTGCATTGTTCTGCGGAATGCCGCCGGCATTAATGACACGCTCGATTGGAGTTCCATATTCGCCCATGCGCTCCAGAATGATGCGGGTATGGAATGCGGTGCCTTCAATTGCTGCGAAGAGTTCATCCTGTGCTGTGTGCAGAAGGTTCCAGCCCAGCGTAATGCCACCAAGTTCGCTGTTGACCAGTACAGTTCGGTCGCCGTTATCCCATGAAAGCCGCAGCAGGCCTGTCTGCCCAGCGCGGTATTGATCGAGTCCTTCGGATAAAGCCTTCGCCGTGGTACCCGCGCGCCGCGCAATCGCCTCAAAAATATCTCCCGTAGCCGAAAGGCCCGCTTCAATGCCGGTCAAATGAGGATGAACGCTTCCGGGAACAACTCCGCAGACCCCTGGAATCAGTTGCGTCTTTTTAGCCATCGCGATGATGCAGGTGGAGGTGCCAACAACATTGACAACATCGCCTTCACGGCAGCCCGCGCCGATCGCGTCCCAATGCGCATCGAAGGCGCCAACTGGAATCGGAATGCCGGCGCGAACTCCGAGCTTCACGGCCCATTCCGGCGAAAGCGTTCCGGCAAGATGATCGGAAGTGAGAACCGCGCTCTCCATCTTCGCGCGAACCCCCTCCAACAGCGGATCAAGCTCAGAAAGAAATTCCTGCGGCGGCAAGCCACCCCATTTTTCGCCCCACAGCCACTTATGACCCATGGCGCAGGCGCTGCGTTTCACCAGTTTGGGATCTTTAATCCCGCAGAGCGTTGCAGCCACCATGTCACAGTGCTCAAATGCGGAAGCAAATGTGCCGCGCTTTTCAGGATTATGACGCAGCCAGTGAAGCAGCTTTGCCCAGCCCCACTCGTGGGAGTACACACCACCGCACCATGCAATGGCTTCGAGTTTTCGTTCATGCGCCAACTTGGTAATTTGCTGCGCCTCGTGCAGCGCACGATGATCGCACCACAAGTAGTAATCGTCGAGCGGCTCCATCGCACTATCAACAGGGATTACGCTTGAACCCGTTGTATCGAGCGCAATCGCCTGGATGCTTTCGCCGTCCACGCCTGCTTGCTTGAGCACATCCGCCATTGCCGTAACCAGTGCATTCATCTGGTCAGCGTGAGACTGAGTTGCGAAATTCGGATCTTCTTTCTTTCGCTTCAACGGATAGGAGGCAGAAGCGGTACCAAGACGGCCTCGGTCACTTTCCAGAAGCGTGACACGCGTACTCAATGTTCCAAAATCCACACCGGCAACAACTTTCATCAACGCCGCTCCTCAATCAACTGCATTCAACCTTCTATTGGACGACCAACTCCTGGGCCAGGACGCCCCGGATCATCCGTCAATAACACCGCATCATACGGAGTTGAGTGACCGTTAGCAAACGTTTTCCCGAAATCTTCCACGTGTCGCTTGAGAAAAATCTGCCCTGGCGAAACACTACTGGATGCGGATGCGCATCTCAGCGGACTTCAGTTTACTGCGTCCTTCTTCTGCCAGGCATAGGGTGACCGGTCAGGCACCATCAGCAGGGCGAAGATCCTGCATCGCGCCCGGTGGATAGCCCGTCGACTCCCGTACCACCAGGCGCGTATCAATGCTGTACTCCCGCTGAGGCGCCGTGTTTTCAACGTGAGATCGCAGGGCCGTCACGGCTGCGTGCGCCAGATCCACCCGCGACATTTGTATCGAAGTAAGAGGCGGGATCATGACGCGCGCCATCTGTACGTCGTCAAATCCGATCACAGATAGATCAGCCGGCACACGCAGCCCAGCCCTGTACGCCTTGTGCAGCACGCCAATCGCCGTCATATCGTTCGAGCACATCACGGCTGTCGGAAGCCGATTGCCGGCCAGCAACTGCTCTGTCGCCCGAATTCCGCCCTCCAGCGTGTGATCGCCTTCGATCATCCATTCAGGCTGCGGTGGAATCCCGCACTCCCGCAGCGACTGAGTAAACGCTTCAAGACGGGCATGGGCCGAGCGCAACCGGCTGGGGCCGGAAATGAATCCGATATTTCTATGACCAAGAGCCGCGAGATGCTGCACCCCTTGGCGAATTCCGTGGTGATAATCCACCTTTAGCAAGCTCACCTGCGAGCGGTCAGGACCGCTGTCGATAAAAACCAGGGGAACGTTGCGCTCGGCCAGTTGCTCGAGAAGCGGCTCTTCAATGCCAAAGGTCATCACGGCCACGCCTTCGACCTTGCGCTCCAGCATGCGCCGAATGCAAAGCTCCCAGCGCTTGGGATCGTAGTTGGTTGAGCTCACCAGGATTTCGTAGCCGTTTTCAACCGCTACATCTTCAAATCCCTGTATAAGTTCCGGAAAAAACGGATTGGTAATTTCAGAAACAATCAGACCGAAGACGCCGCTCCGTCCTGAGACAAGAGCCCGCGCCTGCGTATTCGGAAAGTAATTGAGTTCACGAATCGCATCCCACACGCGCTTCGCCATCTTGGCGTTGACCGTCGGAACGCGATTGATGGTTCTCGAAACAGTGGCAACGGAGACATTCGCCCGTTCTGCTACGGTGCGTATGTCCATCAAACCGCTTTTGGAGCCAGGACTCCGTCTTGGCTTTGGCATAAGGGTTAACCGGCTGGCGAGAATGCGTTTTCAGAATAGGAGCAATTCCAAAAAATATCAACCTTAATAAGTTGTTCTTGACAGCATACGGAAACAACATCTACTTTCAGATTTTCGAGAAAATGTTTACTCGAATCCTTCCAGCAAAACATCTTTCAGAGCCACCTTTCACGCAATTCACCTGGCAGGGCTACTTAAGTGGAGAGACGCAGATGAGTCGCATATCGCAGATGGCTCTCAGCCAATGCGGAATCCTCTTCGGGATGGTGCTGTTCAGCGCCGTCCTTCTCAACGGCTGTGGCGGCAACTCTTCCACCAGCTCCTCCGGACCCACCCAGACCACGGCCACTCCCGTCATCTCCCCCCTGGCGGCATCTACTCCTCTGCGCAGACCATCACCATAACGGACTCTACACCGGACGCGACCATTTATTACACCATTGATGGCACCACGCCCAGCGCATCATCTACCAAATACGGCGCGGCCATCTCCGTTTCTACTTCGAAAACCATTACCGCCATGGCCTTGGCCAGCGGTTACAACAACAGTCCAGTAGCCTTGGCTACATTCACCATCAACAGCGCAACGAATGATCTCGGCACGCTCACCGTGCCCGGCGCCACATATCAGTACCAGATCACGAACGCTTTCAGCGGCATGGTGCTCGGCATCAACGGCCAAAGCCAGGTTGCGGGAACCAGCGCGATTCAGGAAACCAATACAAACTCCACCGATTCGATGTGGCACTACATGCCATTCGACTACACATCGGGCCAGCAAAATGGCAGCCTCGAAAACATGCTCACCCATCAGGTCCTCGGCATATCCGGCGCGTCCACGGCCGCCGGAGCAGCAGCGCTGCAATGGGCAGACAATGGCACCAAGGACCACCTCTGGCAGTTCTATCTCCTCCAGGATGGCAACTACCTCATCAAAAATGTGAACAGTGGCCTGTACCTGGAAGACACTAACTCGGGCACAACCCCTTCCGCCGCAGTCGACCAGAACACGCGCAGCAACTGCACCTGCCAGGAGTGGGCACTGACGCAAACAAGCAACGCTGCCTATTCCATGCCGCTCACGGTCAGCGGCAACGGCGCCTCCGTGCATGATCCCAATATGCTGAAGGATTCCAGTGGAACCTATTGGCTTTACGGCACGCACCAGACCATTGCTTACTCAACCGATATGACCACCTTCACATACACAACTGCAACTTCCCCGCTCGGTGCCTGCACCACAACGCAAGGCGGACAATGGCTTGTGCAGGACGGTCATTGCCCCATTATTGGACCGGACTTCGCGTCGTGGACAGGACTGCAGACTCCAGCCTCCGATAACAATGGTTCAAATACGGATATTTGGGCGCCCGACGTAATGTACGCGAACAGTATGTACTACCAATACTATGCAATTCCTGTCGAGCCTGACACCGTAGGCGGTGAGGCAATCATCGGACTTGCCATCAGCACAACTCCCTCCGGGCCATGGAAAGATGCCGGATTCATCATCTCTTCGTGGAGCAACACCACAAACACTCCCCTTACCGGCAACTATGGATGGAACTTCGTATCCGGAACCACATACAACGCAATTGATCCGTCTCCCTTTATCGATGCCGATGGAAACTGGTGGCTGGTCTTCGGCTCATTTTATGACGGTACTCACCTGGTTCAACTGGATCCCGCCACCGGCCAGGTGAAATCGGGAGCAACCATTAGTGCTCCCATTGCCTTCCGCTACGGAGGTGAGGAAGGCCCATTCATCTATCCCTGGGTAGTTAACGGCACGCAGTATTACTATTACTTCGCGTCAGCTAACGTCTGCTGCAGCGCCACCAGCGCATACCGCATCATCGTGGGAAGATCTACCAGCCCGACAGGACCATTCGTCGATCACGGCGGGCTCGATCTGTCCAGTGCCGCCGGCGGAACGATTCTGCTGAGCACGCACACAAACATCGTCGGCCCAGGCGGAGAGAGCGTCTTTACGGACACAGTCAACGGCACTCTGACTCCAACTCTTGTCTACCATTACTACAACGGCAACGCCAACGGAGCGCCGACCCTGGGCATCAATCGGCTCGGCTTCACCTCAGATGGCTGGCCTTATGTAGAGTAGTTTGCATAGGTAACAGCGGTGCGCGCTTTCATAGTGCACCGCTGTTGTTGTCTCTAAGGAATCGTATGGGCATCGAAATTCGGCTACACATGATTTCTACCGCATCCATCCGCAAGGCCCTCTTCCATTCCATGCCTCAGCACATTCTGCTCTTCTGCCTGCTTGCCTGCATACCCTTGCTTCACACTCAGGCACAGCCCAAATCCGCCAATTACTCTCTACCAAAGCAGCAACTAGCCGCCAAATACTTCGGAGCAGACGCTCCATGGTTTCTCGACAACATTCCTTTTCTTGAGATCGACGACCCGGAAATCCAGCAGATTTACTACTATCGGTGGAAGTTATACCGCTCCCACATTCGCGAAATCGGACCGCAAGGGGCCATGGTTACCGAATTCCTCGACAACGTTCCATGGGGACGCCAACCCTATACAGATCTGAATGACTCTTCGTCCTTCCATTTGCTGGAAGGCCGCTGGATGCGCAATCCCGCAGTCATCAATTCATTGATCGATCACCTATATTCCGGCGGAGGAAACGACCGCCATTTCTCTGAATCCATAGCCGCCGCCACATGGAGCACAACCCTGGTCACAGGCGATCCCCAACCGGCCATTCGTCACCTCGACACGATGCAATACATCTTCAACGAGTGGGACGACCATCTGGACAGCACACGCTCCCTCTACTGGATTGATCCCATCAGTGACGCCACAGAGTACTCCATCGCATCCATCGATGCCTCAGGCGCGGGATTCACCGATCATCCCAGCACCGACGAGCGGCAGAATGGTTTTTTATTTGGCTCTGCTTTCCGTCCATCCATCAACAGCTATCAGTTCGCAAATGCCAATGCCATCGCAGAGATTGCCTCAGCAGCCGGCCGGCATGACATTGCAGATGAATATCAGCAGCGCGCCGAGAAAATTCGCTCCGCCATGTTATCGCAGCTCTGGAATCCAGACCTCGAACACTTCACAGATCGCTATCAACGATCCACATCATCTGTGAAAGCCGGCGAATTCATCCGCGGCAGAGAACTCGTCGGCTACGTCCCCTGGCTCTATGAGCTTCCTCTGAAAGACGCCTCCGCAACCGAAACTGCAAAGGCTTGGCGCCACATACTTTCACCTTCGGAACTCGCCGGCCCCTACGGGCTTCGCACCGCCGAACCAAGTTATGCGAAATACATGGTCCAGTATCGCTATGACAGACCAACCGGCAATCCGGAATGCCAGTGGAATGGCCCGTCCTGGCCATTTCAAACCTCGCAGGCGCTTGGCGGTCTCGCAAATCTGCTCAATGACTACCACCAGAACATCATCACCAGCGGAGACTATCTCCGGCTGCTCAGGCAATATACGCATCAGCATTTTCTTTCACCGGATCATCCGGATCTTCAGGAGGACTACAACCCCGACACAGGACGTCCCATCGTCGGCTTGCCTCGCTCGCACCACTACAATCATTCGACGTATATCGATCTGATCTTGAGCGGCCTCGTAGGAATTCGCCCGCGTGTGGACAACGTTCTGGAGCTGAATCCTCTCATTCCTTCCGATGAAGATTCAGCGGGCCGTCCGATTCGATACTTTCTCTTGGACAACCTCATATATCACGGACACGCAGTCACGATCATCTACGATCAGACCGGCGCTCACTATCACGCGACTCGCGGGCTATCCGTGATTGTGGATGGAAAACTCGCCGCTCGCTCTTCATCTCTCAAGCGAATCCAGGTTCTTCTATCCAGCCCGCGCAACGTCATCTCCCATCAGCCTCGCAATCCAATCGACCTCGCAGTGAATCCCGGAATTTCGGAACCTCCGTCAGCAACTGCATCGTCAAGCGGCACGACCGGCTCTCCTTCTCAGGCTATTGATGGCCGCCTCTGGTTCTTTCCAGAAATCGCGAAGGGCTGGTCGCCCGCATCCGATACAGCCGGCAAGCAGAGCTGGCTTTCCATCGACTTTGGCCACGTGCACGAAGTGAATACTGTGGACCTCTATTTCCTCGGAGACGCTCCGGATTATCAGGCGCCCGCAGGCGCAGCTCTCGAATATCAAGTCGGCCAGGAATGGCGGCCCATACCAGGGCAACTGCATGAACTCGGCAAGCATCCGATCTCCAATGGTCGCAATCGCATTACATTCTCTGCAGTCCAGACGCAGGCGATTCGCGTTATAGTGGACGGGCCACCTGCTCCTGCAACCTTTCGGTTGATTGAAGCAGAGGTGTTCGACCTTAAATAACGTCTCTCGAAAATCTCAGGTGAGAATTCAATGACTTCACGCTTTGACTCAATTGTGATTGGCGCTGGCCAGGCCGGTCCAACTCTTTCCTCACGTCTTGTATCAGCAGGCGAAAAGGTCGCACTCATTGAAAAGGGCTGGCTTGGCGGCACCTGTGTCAACGTCGGATGCACGCCGACCAAAGCACTCGTCGCCAACGCGAGAGCCATTCAACAGACGCGCCGCGGCGAAGAAATGGGATTCAGCATTTCCGGAGACGTGGCCATCAACATGACCCGCATCAAGGCGCGCACTCAGGAAATCGTTCTGAAATCAAGAAGCGGACTCGAAAAGTGGCTCGGAGAGATGGAGCATCTGACGCTGCTCAAAGGTACTGCCTCATTCGTCTCAAGCCACACGCTCCAGGTAAATGGCGAGACATACGAAGCGGACAAAATCTTTCTAAACGTCGGCGCACGTCCCACCATTCCAAACCTGATTGGGGTCGATTCCGTTCCATATCTCACCAGCACAACCATTCTCGACCTCGATATAGTCCCTGAACATCTCGCAGTCGTCGGAGGAAGCTACGTAGGCCTGGAGTTCGCGCAAATCTTCCGGCGTCTCGGAGCAAAGGTAACGGTCGTCGAGCGCGGCTCAAGGCTCGTCTCGCATGAAGATCCCGACGTAAGTGATGCTGTCGCCAAAGTGATTGCCAGTGAAGGAATCGACCCGCGTCTCGATGCGGAATGTATCCGTCTGGACCGGGCCAATCCGGGCCAGGCGGATGGAAAAATCCTGGTCCATGTCTCCTGCAAGACTGACCCTCCATTCGTCGAAGCCTCGCACGTGCTTCTAGCAGTGGGCCGCACGCCAAACAACGACCTGCTCGCACTTGACAAGGCAGGAATCCAGCTCGACGCCCACGGCTATATTCAGGTGGACGATCAGCTTCGCACGAATGTCTCAGGCATCTGGGCTCTCGGAGACTGCAATGGACATGGCGCATTCACGCACACCTCCTATAACGATTACGAAATCGTCGCAGCAAATTTACTCGATGGTGATTCCCGCAGACTCAGCGACCGCATCCCCGCCCACGCTCTTTACATCGACCCACCACTGGCACAGATCGGCATGACGGAAGAGCAGGTGCGAGAAACCGGAAAGCCCGCGCTCATCGGCACTCGCGCCATGACCCGCGTTGCTCGCGCCACGGAAAGAGGCGAGACGCAGGGCTTTATCAAAATCCTCGTCGACAAAGAGTCTCAGCTAATCCTCGGCGCATCCATCCTCGGTACGGAAGCCGATGAAGCAATCCACTGCATTCTCACAGCTATGTATGCCCGCAAACCTGTCTCGCTCCTGCAGCGCTCAGTGCATATACACCCCACCGTCGCCGAACTCATTCCAACAACGGCACAAGATTTGAAACCACTTCAATAGTCGTCAGTCGAATTTTCCTTGTTGCACTCTTCGTATGCCCAACCCCAGCCCGCTGCCGGAACCCCTGCTCTCCCACACACAAAATCCGCGTGTGACAGTGCGTCGTGCAGGCTCTCCGCTCAAAGGCGGCAAGTGCATTGTCTATTGGATGCAGCGCGCCCAGCGCTCTCTCGATAATCCAGCCCTCGATCTCACTATCGCGCTTGGCAATGAACTCAACCTTCCCGTCATCGTCGTTCTCTCCATCATCGCCAACTATCCAAACGCCAACCTGCGCCACTACGCATTCCTCAGCCAGGGCCTCGCTGACATTGAGTCCGACCTCGCCGAGCGCAACGTCACCTTCATCGTTCGTCGGCCGCCAGATAACCAGCTCGAAAAATTTCTCCAGGAAGTGGATGCCGCACTTCTCATCGGCGATGAAAACCACTGCCGCGAGCCGGAGCGCTGGCGCAAAGTCCTAGCCCGCCGTCTCAAACTTCCCTTCCTCACCGTCGATGCCGACGTAGTCGTTCCCTCAAGCCTCTTCCACAAGCATTTCTACGCGCTCCACATCTTCAAGCCGCGCCTCTTCGCGCATGTGCCCACGTATCTGGTCAAGCAGCCCAACCTCAAAGCCACTCACTCCTGGCGCACTCCAAAAAACTTCCTCCGCTATGATCTCCAAGGCGACATTACCGAAGGCTGGACCAACTTCGACCGCTCCATCCAGCCCGTCGATACCTTCACCGGCGGAACGCACGCCGCTCTAAGCCGCCTCAAACACTTTGTCTCCCGCCTTCTTCACGCCTACCCGGAAAATCGCAATCACCCCGAGCATGACGGCACCAGTTGCCTCTCGCCTTACTTGCATTTCGGCAACATCAGCCCCATCACCATCGCGCTAGCCGCGCAGGACGCCGTCAAGCAGGGCAAAGCCAGCGCCGCAGCCTGCGACATCTTCCTCGGCGAACTCATTGGCTGGCGCGAACTCTCAGTCAACTTCGTCAAATTCGTTCCCGATTATGATTCCCTTGACTGCGCCCCCGACTGGGCCGCCAAAACCCTCCGCGAGCACGCCAGAGATGCCCGCCCAACTCTCTACACTCTCAAAGAAATGGAAGAAGGCCGCACCCACGACGATCTCTGGAATGCCGCGCAGCTCCAGATGGTCCACTACGGCTGGATGCACAACCGCATGCGCATGTACTGGGCCAAGAAAATCCTCGAGTGGTCCCCATCACCCCATCTCGCTTATCAGCACGCCGTCCTCTTGAATGACCGCTACGAGCTCGATGGCCGCGATCCCAACGGCTACAGCGGAATCGCATGGTCCATCGCCGGCGTCCATGACCGCCCCTGGTTCGATCGCCCTATCTTCGGCACCATCCGCTACATGTCAGGAGCATCCACCGGCAAAAAATTCAACTCCCGTCACTACATCGAAAACGTAGCCGCAGGCCGCTGGCGCGGCGACGTCGAATAACCCTCCGGGTACAATAAAAAGAAAGGCCCACCCCATGCGGAAGTGGTGAAATGGCAAACACACCAGCCTTAGGAGCTGGCGCCCAAAAGGCTTAGGGGTTCAAGTCCCCTCTTCCGCACCATAAACATTCTGAAGGACTTAAATAGACTGGGCGGCTCTCATGGGCCGCCCTTAGTTTTGTAATTGTAACGGTTTTTGTAACGGTGACGCTTACTGTGGGTCATCTGGTGCAAACGGTGTAACCGAGAGGGGTTACACGGTCCTTGCAATACAAAAGCACAGGCAGAGTTAGAGCTAGAGGTTAACGGGCCTGAGTATTGAAGCCTGATTGAGTTGATTGTCTGAAAAACAGGGGAGTTGCGGAAATAGGGCCACGCTCCAGCGGATAACTAGGCGCACTGCAACACGGGCTTAACGTGTCGGCATAGTGAGACAGATCGTGTTTATGGCCGCAGCGTCCGCAGTAATGCGACTCTGTTTCGATATTCGTTTCAGGTTCCATGCCGCGCAGAGTACCACACGCCAAGAAAAAGCCCCGACCGGAGCCGGGGCCATTCAAGGTTCTTTCGTTTTTCATGGAGTAATGGTCAAGGTTTGAGACGGTGTAACGCCGTCTTCGCCTTCATCGCCAGCAGGTTCGATTCATTCAACATCGCCATGCGCTGAACCTCCTCAACAGAGCGCGGATGCAGATGGATTCGCGGTTTCCCCACGGAACCCCTCGTTTTCCCTAACTCCTTCGATGCGAGGACGTTTACCCAGGTGCACCCAGAGGTTTCCCCACAGTTCCCTACAAGGGGTGGAGTGTCAACATTCACCCCATGCGCAGCATGGCCCCCACACCGGCAAGATATTCCCCGGAGATCACAGCGGCCTTTAGCGCGGCGATTGGCATGGCGATGGCCCTTGGATACGCTCAGCAGCTCATCAGCGCGTCTGCGGGCCAGCCACACGCAGCAAGGCCGCCTCCGAAGAGACGGCCTTGCTGGAAGCTATGCCCGTTCAACAGCCCTTCACAAGGGTCAGCTTCACCGCGTGGCCATCGGAGAACGTGACCATCCACTCGCTTTTTCCGAGCATCATGGAGTTCCCAGCAGCCAACTCGGTTGCTGCACAGGTCTGCACATAGGCTGATGCCTCGGTCAAGGGAACAAGAGGCCCGAACTTTTTATCGATCTGATCCTTGCTCTTCCCAACTACTAGACTGGCCGGGTCTCGGTCATGCGTCATGATCGACAGCGCCCTGCTCGTATCGATCTTCCAGAGATCGTGCTTCCACAGCACATAAGCGATGTTTTTCGGATCGTAGTAGCCACTGTAAAGCGATGCCCATCCCGCGATCAGCAGGCAGGGCAACGCAACTAAGATAAGGATCAACGACCGTCTCCCTTTATTTGTCATGGCAGACCCACCCACTTTCTGACGACTGGGCCAGCGTCGCCCGCATGCTCTCCGTTCTGTCCGGGACCACGGAAGCCCCAGTTGTTTACCGTGATCCGTCCACCTTGATACGCATTCGCAGATGCCGTCATGCCGTTGCCGACGTATATGCCAACATGGCCTTCTGGATCGTCATGATGGGCCATCGCGATCACATCGCCCGGACTGGCCGTACTTAGCGGAAGAGGGCCGGAGTAGCCGGGTATGGCTATCGTCGCCCACTCCTTCGCCGTAGGATCACGAGTAAACCCGAGCCATCCCAATATTCCAGACTTCGGAACCTGAGGCCGATATCCGGTGCCTGATTGAACTGCATCGCATGCAAACTCATTGCACTTATTGGTGCCCTTGCCATAGGTGACGCCGCCGCCAGAAATCGTCGTACCGTTGATCGAATACTTCATCGATCCGGCTTGAGACGATGCTGCATTTGCCGTATTTTGTTGGGCCTTCACTGCGAGTCAGCACGTCGTAAGTGTGGCCGAGAAATTTGTCGTGTGTAGCGCCCATCACTTTATCTGTCCCGGAGCTTATTGATCGACAGGCACACTGTGTTCTCCTATGGTCACTGGGTAAAATAATCCATTCTTGGCTTTCAGAAAGATAAGGATCTGATCGATTTGATCCTTACCAGCTCCGTTTATAGCTGTGATGACATCATCTAAGCGCGAATCAGAGTCAACGATGATATTTATTTTGCTGATCTTGGAGCAGCGATTCATCAATCGTCCGACAACATCAAGCGGATATTTGGGGTATGTTTTCTGTTGAAGTTGGTAGACGCTATGGCCGTTTTGTTGCAAAATTTCTACGGTTATGTGTGACGGGCAGCTCGAAGAGCTGTCGGCTGGTGTCTGAGATTTTCCCAAAGAGCAGACACTTAAAATCATCAGTATCAGAATGGACTTCATCTTCTTCTCCTCTACGGTCCTGTGTAACGGCGATATGTGATGGGCAGATTGGCACCAAAATATGCTGACCCTGCGGTAGTTTGATAAATTGCGTGTGCGCCAGCCGCAACCACTCGTATCGTGCCGTTCTCGTTGCCGGTCACGATGCCTGAGTGCCCGGTGGCATTGCTGAAGCTTTCTTTGTAGGCAGCCACATCCCCGGCTGCGGGAGCTTCACCCGATCCGAGAACTCGCCAGTTATCGACATGGAACTTTGGATTAGCCCAATCTTGGGCTACTAGAGGATTGTCTCCACCGGGATATGTAGGACCACCAATCCCGGCCTTATTCAGCATTGCGCAAACAAAGACGTTGCATTTTGGTGCGCCATTGCCTTGTGCCCAAGCTGTGCTTTTTCCTTTGGCTTCCCCGTATGCTGCATCTGCTAGAGCATTGCGTTTATCGACGTTGGAACTAGAGCCTTCACCACCTTGTTGTTGGGCCTGTGCCTGGGTGGTTCCATTGCTAGCCTGTTGCGCAGCGTCATTTGCGTCCTGAGCCTGCTGAGCCCCGGTTTGTTCGATCTGTGTGGGATCACCTGTGACATATTGAATCGAGTCAAATTCGTCACAGCCAAACGTCGCGATTCCCGGTGAACATCCTCCTGAAGGGATTGCGTATTGCACATTCGCGCTATATGGGTTTGCCGCATGTCCATCGGCATCCACCTTATTCAGCGGCGCATTTTCAACGTACGCATACAGATTCAGCGTCTGCGGGTCGCCGAAGGCGGCATAAGGAACAGCCGTGGGCTTGGCATCCCAGTCCGGGCTCATGAACCGCCCCAAGGTACTGTTATAGTACCGCGCCCCAAAATCGTCGTTTCCGGTCTCCGCATCCCGTTCTTTGCCGGTAGAAATAGGTCGGAATTGCGCGTGTTCTTTTGCGCAAACGGCAGAGGTCATCATACGAGTGCCGAAGCAAATCGTAGTGCTATCCCAGGTCCCGAAAATCGGGACCTGCGGCACCCTCGCACCGTGGCTAGTTTGCATCCCTAAGACCTGGGCCACCCGCCAAGCGATTCGATGAACTGACGAGCAACGTCAGAGGAGACACCTACGCGGGTAAAAAACTCGTCCTCATCGATCTCTTTTAAGCAGACAGCAGTACAACGAGATAGCACCCCTGCTTCATCGGCTGAGAGTTCCCATGCGCCATCCTCTCCTGGTTTGTCCAAGGATTTCAGCTTTTCAAAAAGCCCTCGCACATCATCCCGCGTTGTTCCGATTGCGGAAAAGTCATTAGAGAACCCATGAAGAACTTCATTTAGGACATTCAGCGCAAGAGATAGCGTGCTTCGTTCAACTGAGACACTAGCGGTCATCTTTACATTTCCTCGGTCAACGCAGGTTGTCGAAATAGCTCTTTCCGCCTGTCGGACGGAAGGCTGTCGATTGTGATGGGGAAGTTGAGTTCTCAATCACTACCATCTGTTCCTTGTCATTCCAATAAGCCGTCCTGCCATTGGAAAGGCTTCGAGAATCGGATGGATTTAGGATTGTATCCTCGACGCGAGATTTGAACTCATTAGGAGTAATGTCGCCAAACTCGCCTCTCCCTACTACGTGTTTGTTGTATGCATGATTAACGACGTTCTCAGCGATCTCACTCGCTCTTGCTTTATTCGCAGCACTCAACAAGCGTGCAGCTTTCCAAGCCCCATAGCCATATTCAGCGGCAGCGCCCCCGACACCAAGACCCACTTGGATTGCCTGCGAGGTCATAAACGCTTTAACCGCTCCCATGCCGTCATTACCGATTTGTCCGAAAGACTGGATCGCGTCTGCCCCTTGGATACCGGGATTGTCAGGAGTCCATTGGACGGTGCCGACAACATTTCCGCTGGAATCTGTGATGTTTCCTGAGCCGGAGGCAGAGTTTTGAAGACTCGCTAGTGACGGTCCGGACAGCCCACCGCTGTTACCTGACTGCTGGGCTGCTTTATAAGCGTCGTCGTCAATGCCATCCGTGCAGTGCTGAGTGCCGTTCAGCGTTGTACAAATCTGTATCGAACGACCATCGGCGTCCGTTCCGATTAACGGATTATTTTGAACATAGCTGTAAAGATTCCAGCTCGCAGGATTCAGTGCATTCTGGTCGCTGCCATCATCAGGCGACAAGAACCTTCCCATGCTGCTTGTGTAGTACCTAGCCCCGAAGTAGTCGTTTCCTGATTCGGCGTCTCGTTCTTTGCCGGTGAACTTGTAATCGTTGGCGTCCCCTGTGGCAATCTGCATTTCTTTCCCATAAGGGAAATATTCCGATTCGCTCAGTATGTTGCCCTGATAGTCCGTAACTAGGGCCGTGGAGCCGAGATTGTCAGAGACGTAGTATTTCGGCGTGGTCGCGCCCGGATCGATGCGAGCGATGCGCTTTCCACCGAAGAAAATATAACGAGTCGGAGTTGTATCCGTCGCGCTGGTCTCGGCCAAGGGATCGGAGCCTGTGCCGCGCCAGTAGAGCTTGCCCGGCTTGGATACTCGGTTCCCCATTCCGTCATAGGTATATGCGGTGCCTGCTCCGGAAGTAATTCGGCCTTCGGCATCGTAGGTAAAGCTGTCTCCGTTATAGGCCGTAACGTTGCCTGCGCTGTCGTAGGTGGCCGCTGCCAGTTGGTTCAAAGCGGTAGCCGATGTGTTTAGCGACTCAGCAGTGCACAGCGTGGGCGATTTAGCTATCAAGTTGCCCCAGGGATCGATAGTGATTGATTCTCCCCAGTTGAGCGTGCCACCATTGACGGCTGTACATGCTGTGCCCAGCGTCTTTGCCGATATGACTCGGTTCAGTGTGTCGTAAGTGTAATTAACGCTGCCGTTTGGACGGCTTAACCCCAACCCGTCCAGACCGTCTGTTACCCCGATCAATAATCCGTTGTCTTGCCCCGGCACACTGGAAGAACCGGCGTTGAAGTTGAAGGTTTTGTTGAAGAGCGTGTTGGCAGGGCTAATCTGCTGCGCCGTAAGCGTCAAGGGCTGGAGACGCGCGTTATAGCTGTCCGAGAATTGAATGTTGCTTCCGTAGTCATAGACCTTTGGTGCACCGGTCGCCCATGTGGATTGGACGTCGGCATAGGCGGTTGTGCCATTGACCACGGAATAGACGCGGTCTGCGGCATTGACGTTATAGGTCAGTGTAAAGGCGGTTGTACTGCCGGATGCAGGATAGGTCAAAGAATCGACCACGCCATTCAGCGTATAGCCATAGCTGACCTGATCGGTTACAGTACCGATTCGGCGAGCTTCTGCAAGCGTTCTACCCACTGGATCATAACTCCAGGCAGTTGCACCTGAGCTGTCACACATGCCGCTCATTCGCGAAATCAGGTTAGTAGCTCCTGAACTTACTGTGGGAAGCGTACAGCCGGATATAGCGCTTCCGTCGTAGGCATAAGAAACGGAGGCCGTCCCGTCATTGTAGGACTTTCCGGTCAACCGATTGAGCGTGTCGTAGATAAAGGTTGTTGTTACGGTCGCAGTGCTCTGCTGATTTTCTTTGGGAGCAATGCGCGAAGTTACGTTGCCGTCTTTGTCATACGCATAACGGACCGTGCCTGAAGTATAACTCCCGTTATCAGGATTCGGGCACGTCGCCGGGCTCGAAAGCGGAGAGGTGATTTCGGGGTTTGCCGAGCAGAGCAGCTCGCCGAGAGAATCGTAGGCGAAGGTTCGCGTGCGCCACGCCGAGGAGCTGCTGCTGCCGCCCTTCTGCACGGCTTTAATCAGATCGCCTAGTACATTATAGGAATAATCCGTTTCATAATTCACGCCGCTTGGGTCTTCCCATACACCAGCCAGACGCCCTAATCCATCCGTCTGTGACTTGCGTTTATGCCCAACTTCGTCGGTGATCGTCGTCGTGTTGCCCGTATATGTTGTGCTTGTTGCGGAATTGTCTTGCTCTGTGACTGAGCTGACTCGGCCAATTCCGTCATAAGCTGTAGTGGTCCAGTATTTGGTGTCGCTGCTGCGGTACGGATTCGACACCTGGGAAACACGCCCCAGACCGTCATAAACCGTATCTGTGGTCACCGCACCTTCCGGATCGGAGTTATCTCGCTGTGAATCGTGCGCCCCAGACCGTCGTAAATATTTTCGTGGACGACATTGACGGAGCTGCTAATTGCTTCCGTCTGTGTTGTGTACCACGGATTCGTAGTGGGATTGGAGTAACATGAGCCGCTTGGGTCGTCGCTGTAGCAGTAGGTAGTCGTTCCATCTCCGGCAGGATAGGTAACTGTCTTCACCCGGTTTATTAGATCGTAGGCCACACTCGTTGTTTTGCTGTTCGGGTCCGTTGTAGAGGCCACCGTTCCCGTACAAGAATTGTAGGTCGAACTTGTGATTTGCCCTTTGGCATTGGTGGTTGAAGTGCGATAAAGCTTTCCCAAGCCGGATGGAGTGCAACTAGTATTCGACCAGCTATCAGCATAGCTATATGATGTCTGATATCCCAACGGATCAACGACAGAAAGCAGGTTTCCTGCATCGTCATATTGATTGGAGGTTGTGAGTGTCGCGCCGTCTGAACTGCGCCATTTTGAAACGGCGGTCAGATTTGCGCGATTAGTATAGCTGGTGCCGTATGTTGAGCTATGCTGAATAGCGCCGCTTGCCTGCATCGACTGATTTGCATGGGAATAATTGTCATATTCGTTGGTAGTTTGCGCAGCCTTATTTCCCGATCCGTCATATAGGGTCACCAACTGGGGTTTGGTGATGGTCCAGCCGCCGATAGAAAACGACGCGTAGGTGGTATCGGTCTTGCGTAACAAAGCACCGGGAGCAGTCGCGCCGTAATCGTACTCATCTACTTCGGTGGGATTCATCCGTGTGGATGTTCCAGGGCATTGAGCGGAATTGCAGCTATAGGTAAATGCGTCGTATGTGGTGCTTTTCTGGCTTTCCTGGCCGTTATCCAAAGTTGTCACCTGGTTTGTAAGACGCCCATCCGATATGGACATATTGACAGGGTCGTAATCCGGGGTGAACGTATTGGTGACGGTCCGCAGCAAGTGACCACTGGAGTCGGAATACGTGGTGGAATACTCGTACACGTTTGCCGACATCACCTCGCCGTTCTGCATAGAAAGCGATCCAAAATTGTGAACCGTTACATTTCCAAGCGGGTCCGTCACCGTCGTCTTTCCGCCCACTGGAAAGAGGCTATATGTCCAAACGTATACGTTGCCGTTTACGGTTACAGTGCGTGTCGCCACGCCACGACCACCTACAGCTCCAAATGGGTAACCAGCGGGGCCCATCATTTTAGCCTGGTAATCATCAATATACGTGTAGTTGATGGTGGCCCCAGTTGGCAAAGTGATTTGCTGAATCTCGCCGCTTTCGTTGCTTATGTAGGTAAATTTATATGTGGCACCATTAGGCAAAATGATTTCGCTGATTGCTGGAGGAGTTCCATAACTTCCCAGCTCGCAACCATAGGACGAATTCACGCCACCCGGATTCTGTGAGCATACATCCGGACTATAGGATACCGACTCATAATTGACGGTATAAACCCGCTGATTCCCGCTTGAATCTTTAACCGTATACGTTGTGGTCGTGCCGCTGGTAGCTGCGGTGACTAGGGGCCGGTCCATTGTGTCACCAGTAGTGCTTGCCTCATTGCCGTTCGTATCGGTCATCTCGCCGCCCGTCCATGAATAACCGGGAGCCCCGCCGCCGGACAACTGAATTTGCGTACCATTCTTCAGCGTCAGAATTCCAGTCTGCGTATTGAAGTACATTCCGGAGCCATCGGTTGTCGGACCTTGCAGCGTTTGTTGGTTGCAGCTTCCTTGGGAATCTACCTCTTCGTAGACAGCTAACGGGTGTTGGGTTCCGTTCGGCTCAATCACATGCCAGTTATTGACCGGCCTATAAGTGATTTGGGAGCTTGTAGGGCAGGTGACCGCTTGCAAATTCGTGTTCAAAATTCCCTTAACCTGCCATGTGAACGGAGAAGCAAGACGCCAACCGGCAGCGACGTTAGCTTCCCCACTCCCGATATAGTAGTAGAGAGGAGTACACGTATTACCACCACCGCCGCCAGGAGGGCCAGTTCCCGCAGGCGAATCTCCAGCGACCGCCAAGGGGCCGTTTGGTGGAGGTCCACAATTTGGATAGACTCCTAGGTACGGCTGCTTAATCCATGTCTGGGTATCAAAGACAAGACTCCAACTTAGAGTATTGCCTCCGCGCTGCTTGGATTTAAGAATCGGGATGCTGACGTGCAAATTGCCGTTCTGGAGATTTACCTGATCAATATCACTGCCGCTAAAGGCGCTGTTCGGCGGCAATCCGCGCTCTTCTGCGGTAACCAATTGTGCAAATGCGGGTACAGGTTTCCCCAGAAAAAGAGCGATAAAGGCCGTTAGGAACGTGCACAAAACCAACCGTAAACTCACCGGCGAATAACGGCGTTGCTGAAGAGTTTTAGAAGCCGCAATCAAACACATAACGTTGAAGCTTTGTCCACAGTTGGTCTCCGTCATAACCAAATCTCTCCTTGACAGCAGCACATTATGGCGGGCACACACCGCCATTGAAGCTAAGTATGTTTTTGAGCGACACAATGCTTTGCCATGCGCTTTCTTCAAAGAAACGCATAAGACTATCTAAGCCAGATTTAGGTGTTATCAGGTCGGATTCATGATTGGCGGCCTCGAATGATCAACTGATTTCAGTGCTTTCAACAATGACCCAGGAAACAACCACACTGTTCTACTGCATTCGAGACAACGTCGGAGTCGTTGTCGCATGGTTTAGAAGGTTCGCCGTGAATCCACTGCCGCTGCCATGCACAGCGCAGTGTTAACTTGCTAATCAGGAAACGTAATAGTTATGCCAATTAAATTCCCCTCTGTCAAGTGAGATTGTAATTAGAAGTTGAAATTTCATATCGAGTGCGCCAAAGCAGCAAAACCCCGGCATTGAGCCAAGGGAAGTTTTGAAATGAATGCCGCACAATTAAAATAAGGCCCTCATCATCGTGATGAGGGCCGTTATGTTTAGTACGGAGGATTCAAGCCGTTTACCGCTTCCCCGCCTTGACAATAACCCAGCCCGGAACAGACACGACGCCGGATGTCTTCGAGCAGAACAGGGTCGTTGTGAGTCGCAGCCGCTTCCTAATGGTTGAAGGCCCATTGCAGAAGCAGGACGGCGTGATTCATGTGAAGGCGGTACAGATGATGCCGCTGGCAGATATTTCGCTAGAAGTACGGTCGAGAGACTTTCACTGAAATTGAGAATTACGCATTAGAGGTGTTTGCACAAAAAGTGACTAATTTCTCGTAAATACGAAAAGTGCGCGAATCTCGTTAAATTTTTCTGTGACACGCGTGTGTGCTAAACTCCTTCGCGGAATCCCATGTCCACAAAGAAGAAGCTTGAAGACGAACGTAGCGATGCGCTGCAAGAGATTCATGATGAGCGTTCAGACTTTGAATCGATAGTCCAACGCGCTGGATTTCTCGGTGAGCCCACAAGTGAACGTGTGGCCGAAGTCATAGCGAGATTCGATACGCTGACTGCGGATGCACAAAAATCTAAATCCATAGAGGACCTAGAGAATCTTTCCTATGATGCGGACGCGCAAGGCCAGCTTCGCGCCTACATTTGCCCATTAACAGAAATCGAGGATGAGGGCAGGCATTGCCTCGATCTAATGGCCGAGTGGAACGTCCCGGCTTCTGTACTGGAAAAGCATCGCACCACTCTCCTTCCCAAACTGAAAAAGACTGACAAGAGCAACGAAGCACGGAGCGCATTGCGGACTCTCTATGCTGAGCATGATTCATGGGACAGATACACGTCTGGTTATGAAGAAAGCATGAAACGTTTTACGTTGTGCCTGGTTCCAATAACTTGCGTTCTTCTCCTTGGTTCTGTGTTTTCATTCCTGTATCCGAATTGGCTGTTGCTGGGTATCGTATGTGCTGGAGCAGCGGGAGCCTGTACCAGTGTTTTGTCCAAAATGCCGATGGTTGAGGTGGAATTGACAGGCCAATTGGACTCTTACATGAGACGCATCCTCACGCGAGTCATGGTTGGCACAGTGGCAAGCGTTGTCGGTTCGGGATTTATATCCATGGGCATCATCAACATCACAATCGGCAACCAAAAGTTTTCGGATATTATTTGCGGCTGCACTCCCGGTTCTCCTCAATCCGTTTCGTTGAGGATTCTTGGTTTAATCACTATTCCATTGCTATTGGGATTCAGTGAGCGGGCTCTCACTTCGTTTGGAAATCAATTCGACAAGAAAATAATCGGAACCAAGGGGTCAACCTTAGATAAGGAGTAGACGATGGCTACACCGTATGAAGAAATGACAGAGGCGGCAGAGGTATATAAGAATCGTCACCGTTCCGGTCCGATGTTTGTTCAGCGTTTCGTTGAGAAGTTTGTCGCTTATTGTGAAATACCCCCAGCGAAAATCAGATTCATGCGCTTCGATGAGGATAGAGGTGTGTTCACAATAAGAGGCAATGAAATTATAGGCTTTCATCAAGCAATTCGATACTTTGAAAAATTCGGCCAGTGGCGTATGGGGATTCGTATAATGTTTGGCTCGGATGTCTACTCAGTCTTTGGCTTACACGTTGCAGATAACGGAAGCACATATTTCGTCAGATTGGGTGGGCCAGATGAGCCATACCAAGCCATAGACCTGAATGATGAGGCATCGACCGAAGCCTACTTCACAACTGTCGCAGCATTGGTAAAAAACGGGTTCCTGTCGCAACCGTTTGTCGCTGAATTAACGCCGAATAAGAAGGCGAGCCGAATCGGATTTCAACCGAGTATTGGCGCTAACGTAGACGTCGCAGCAGAGAATTAGCTTAAGACTAACGTTCCCTCTTCTGCCGCACCCCCAGTTCTATTCATCCACCATTGCGTCATCATTGACCAGTTTTTGAAACGGCTGAGCGTTCGCCAGAACCGTAGCGAAGGTGAGCTTATCGCAAGCTGTAAACGAAAGCCGCTAAGAGTCCGGTCATGATGTTACCCACAAAGACCGCCAGTGCAATTTTCCAGAATCCGATAGACGGTGTTGTTTTAATGCTCTCTTCAGCCCGGCTCTCTTCTGCCGGGTTCAGTGACAAGGTATTCATCTTCATTTGACTGTCATCCTTCCTATTACGCGCTCATAGACGTGGCGCGGAATGCGGATGCTTCGATAGCTCCGTTTGTGCTTTTCTTCAGGGCGCTCAATGATAAGAACGCCCCGCTCATGTTCAAACAGCCGGGTGACAGTCTGGAAAGAGAAGCCCGTCAAGGCTTGCACTTCTCGGATGGTGTACGGCGTTAGAACATCTGACATACACCCGCTCACACCACTTCACTGTCAGGAGCCAACTGGATCAATGAGTAAGCCCCGGTTCCACCAATCCGTTTGCCCTTCTTTAGCTTAGACACAATGGCCTTCGCATATGCCTCACGGCCCCGGTCCACTTCAAAGCCGTCTATCGTCTCGCGTACTACGTCAGAGATTTCATTCAAGTCTTCGTTTATCGTCTTCTCATCCAACAGCGCAAGACAGACCATACCGGCCTTAGCTTGGGACTCTTCCATCATGGTCCAGTCGGCATCTAGCCCCCGCGCAAATAGTTCCTGTGATATTTCGTCCTGTAACCGAATCAGACGAACAAGGCGATTTTGCAGTTGACGCATAGTCATACCCTTTAGGTCCTCCCCGACCTGAAGGCCATAATTGCACAGCGCAAAACTGGCATCAACATTTTTTTTGAATCTCTTAGCACCTCTTAGCAACGGTTAGGAGCGGTTAGGATCGCTTAGTGTCAACAAGAGCTAGCAGCGGAGGCGCTGGAGGCGTATATGTTGAAGCTCAATTATTAAGCTATTACCAATACGAGACTTACATGCACTTCACCTGGAAGCTAGTTCACAGGCTGCGAAACTCCGGTGGTTAGCGGTATTTCCTGGAAACAACTCTCCGTTTTCCTTTGGTAAAGCCAGTCCGCTCATCCTGCCGTTCTCTCAAAGCTTTCGCGCCTCTGCGTAGGTTTTTCATATACAGGGCCTTGCTTGCCCTCTGTTCAGGTGATCGGTTGTCGTATAGCCATTGTTTGCAAGCATCTGAGCAAGCACCCTTGTCTTTGCGCGGTGCAATAAACCACCGCTGACATTTGGGGCTTTCACAGCGGCGGATAAATGGCCTTTCCCCGACCCCTAAACGCGGAAACGCGGCCAGCAAATCGCGGACAGCCTCGTGCTCCCATAAATCAGCTTTCGTTAGATGCGTGTGGTCCGCGATATTGTTTACTACCGTCCAGCCGTCGCCATATGGTGCGATATAACTTGACCACTTGTATTGGCCTAATACATGGAGGAGTTCCGTGAACACTCGCAATTTCTCACGGTCACTCGCATCTCCGGTAAGCTTCCCAAGCAAAGTAATGACGCGTTCCACCCGCTCAAGTTGAGGCGTTTTTGGTCCGTCATTAAGAGTACAAATACATTCCTCGATCCGCTCGATGGCAAGCTCATCCGGTGTAATTTCGTTCTTACGTTTTATTGCCATAAAACATAAGAACATAACACTGGTCTTGATTTTTGTCAACGCATAACCTGAAACCGAATGGAGAGATAGTTATGCAGACGTATAACGCCTACAGCTCTTTGGTCGCGTCTTCGGATATTGCAGCAGGCATTCTGCTTAACACTGACACGCGGGACGTTCAATTCGTGCCGCTAAAGCCGTTCCCGCTTCCCGCGCAGACTATTCGCGCACTAGACATTCAGTGGGAGCCACGACGACTCAATCTAGTTGGTGTTATGGGCTGGAATGAAGACGGCATTCAAGCACACCTAGAGCCGCTGCCAGAAAGGATTGTGACGGCCCTCAAGATAGGCTTTGACGCTTATCTGGCGACGTTCAGCATGGACATGGGCCGTTCAAAAGCGAATTAAGCAAGGAGTCCGCCTGTTACGCGGTGGGGCCGTGAGGCTGGGGCATTTTCTGTTCGGAAAGGCTGCCATGAAGGAAATTTCCCTCACTAAAGGCTACGTGGCTTTGGTAGATGACCGTGACTATGACGTGCTGATGCGCCTTGCGCCGTGGCACGCACACAAAGCTCCGCGTACGTTCTACGCGGTGCATAGCTACTATGACGGCGGCGGACGGGAAGCACCGCGAATAAGAAAGTTACTCATGCACCACGTCATTATGGGCCGGAAGTTTGGCGGCAGAGATGTTGACCACAAAGACGGCAATGGCTTGAATAACCAACGGTCAAATCTGCGCTGGTCAACCCGCTCACAGAATCGGGCCAACAGCGCAAAGGCCCGCAACGGCGCAAACAAATACAAGGGCGTTCACTTTCTCACTCGGCTTGGCAAGTTTCAAGCGTACATAGGAAGCAAGCCAAAACGATACTTAGGCGTGTTCAGGTCTGAAGAAGAGGCCGCGAGCGCTTACGACCGTGCGGCCATTGATCTATATGGCGAGTTTGCTTGCCTAAACCTCCCACAAGCTAAGTAATCAACAGCCCGTTGCACTTCGGGGCGTTCAGGTGCAGAAGGGGAACCAACGATGCCAGCGCCAGTTTGGGTACTTTAGCGTAGATTTACAAACCAAAACGGCCACTTTTCAGACCGGCCTTGCCGATGCTGCCAAGGCCGCCCGTGGATCATTTAACGACATCAAATCCGGCGCGGGAGAGATGGGCGGCTCCGTCAATTACTCCATGATGGAGGCCCGGCATTCCGTCATGCTCTTAGGTGAAGAGTTCGGCGTTCATCTCCCACGGGCGTTGACATCCTTCATTGCCAGCATCGGGCCGTTGGGCGGAGCCTTAGAAGCTGCCTTCCCGTTCTTGGCTATCGCGGTAGGTGCCACGCTCTTAATCGAGCACCTTGCGAAGATGCACGCGGCGGGGGAAAAACTCACAGATGACCAAATGGCGTTTGGCACAGCGGCTCAAAACGCCTTTAACTCACTTGATGAACGGCTTATTCAGGCGCAAATCAAAGCGGATGAGCTGAAAACCGATCATCTAGGGGCGCTCCAGCTCGCGTTAGAGCTGATTGACAAGCAGAGCTTACAAGAACTAGCCAATCAGTTTGATAACGTGGCCAAGCACGCGGATGTAGTAATGAAGTCTTTGTCCGGGGCTTGGTACACATTCGGCATTGGTTCTGATGGCGCTAGTCATGCCTTGCAACAGTTCGGCACACAATATGAAAGTTTGCTTTCAAAAGGTAAAGACGATCAAGCTCACGGGCTTCTGACGGGCACACTCGCGCAGGCGCGAAAAGTCCGGGCCGCCCTTGATGGCATTAAGACGTATCAGTACAGCGCAACGGGCGGTGACAACTCCCACGCCAATTACGCGAAGTACGAAGAGGCACGCAACACGCTGAAGGCTGCCGGTCTTGCCGGGACGCAAAAGGAAATTGAGGCCCAGGATACGCTCATTACGGCACTACAAACGCAATTAGGAATAGAGCAGCGCCTTTCAGCTCTGAAGAACATTGACAAAGGTAATGCCAACTCTGAGACGGGCAAGAAGATGGCAGATGAAGCCGCTGAAGCCCAACGCAAGCAGGAAGAGGCTATGCACAAGGCTCTTGATGCCGTCTCCGAGCAGAATCAGGCACAAATTGCAGCATCGGAACAGCGTGTAAAGGCTATTGAGGAAGATCAAAAGAACGCCATTGCACGGACGATCGCAGGCACGCAACAACGCCTTGATGTTATCCGTGGCTTTATAGAGCAAGATGAATCGTTGGGCCTGGATGATACGGCGCAATACCGTTCGCTATTGGAGCAGCGAAACCAGCTTGCAAAAGAGCTGGATGAGCAGAACGCCAAACAGCGTTTGCAAACCGCTGAAGATTCTTTCAAGAGCATCGAAGACGCGCTCAAGGAAACGTTGAAAAATCAGCAAGCACAAAGTCAGCTCAAGATGAAGGGCGGGGAGCCTTCCGAGTTAGCCAATCTCGCACAGATTCGGGCGGCTCTGGATGCTGAATACGCGGCTAAGAAAGAGGCATATGCGAAAGAAGCCGCAGCGTACAGCGCCGCTGGATTGGAGCAGACCAAAGAGGCGCAATCCGTTCATCGGCAAATGCTAACCGCAGACCAAGAATACGCGGATCAGAAAAAGCAGCTTCAGGACAAAGAGGCCGCAGACACGCGGGCCACACTTCTGCAAATGCAAAATCAGTACATTGACACGTTCGCTAGAGTGGCGTTTGGCCGTGAATCTCTTGGCCGTGTCATGGAGCAGATGGCACAGCAAGACATTACAAACACACTCAAGGCCGTCTTGACGACAATGGAGGGCGAGAAGTCCCAACAGTTAGCGGCGGCAAAGGCTGCGGCAGCGAAAGCTATGTCCGCCGTCTCTCAGATTCCCGTTGTTGGCCCCGCAATGGCACCTATCGCGGGCGCTGCCGTGTTTGCCGGGGCTATGGCATTCAATTCCGGGACGGATGCGGTGCCCGGTGTTGGCCGGGGTGACGTGGTTCCGTCCATGTTAGAGCCGGGTGAAGGCGTGGTCCCTGGAGGCGTCATGGACGGCCTACGCAGCATGGCACGGAATGGCGGATTCCAACAGCAGCACGTTACGCATATCCATGTGCGGCCAACGTACAACTTACAGGCGCTTGATGGGGATGGCATCGGAGCCGTCTTGGATAAGCACCAAGAAACTCTGACCCACCATTTCAATCAAGCCGTGCGGCGGATGAACCGCTAGCGTGCCGGGAATGGGCATTTCAAAAGTGCCACTGGGGTAGCCGTCTACCACACATAGCAACGCGCCCACGGGCTTTGTGGCGTGATTAAAAGCTATTAGGGAGCAGTTAAATGACATTGCTGGATGCAGCGATTGACTATGTTCGGCGCGGTTGGCATATCTTTCCGTGCATACCCAAGACCAAAGTGCCTCTTGCGGGTTTAGCTCCGCATGGTTTTAAGAGCGCATCAGCAGATGAAGAAACTATCCGGCGTTGGTGGACGATAAAACCGGAGGCCAATATCGGCATCAGCACCGGACCGAGCGACTTGACCGTCATTGATTGTGACCACGGCCATGCCACCCGCGAGGCCGCCGTTGCGTGGTTGGCGCGTGTCAGCGCATCAGGCAAATTGCCGCGCACCTACACTGTCCTAACAGGTAGACGCTTTGACTCACTGGACCCGAGTAAGCCTGAGTGGGGCGTACAGCTCTACTATCAAGGTGCTATTCCCGGCAGCGGTCACTTTGAGCTGGATGGCGGCAGCGGTGACGTACAGAGCATCGGGGACTTGGTGATGGGCGCGAGCAGCATTCACCCCAAAAGTGGTGAGGCTTACGCGGTCTTGATTGATGCGCCCGTGGCACCGTTACCGGAATGGGTGCGAACACTTGCGCCTAAGCGTCGGACGTTTGCGGAGCCAGTCACAGTCCCGGACGATGTGGCAGATGAATGGAAAGCGTGGCTGCTTGAGTATGCAGAGCATTGTGGGTTGACTGTCCGTGACTTTGACAAGCGTGTTCCTAATGGGTGGTGGCTAGGCATTCGCTGCCCGTGGGAACACCGGAGTGGTGATGGCAGTGAAAGCAGCACGGTGCTTGGCATCCTGGACGGCAAGATAGCTTTTGAATGCAGCCACGGGACATGCAAGACGGCCAAGCACGATACGGCGGCATTTAAAGCTGAGATGTTGAGGCTTCACGGAGAATTTCAGACGGAACCGGGCGCGGAGCCGTCGGTCATGCTCGGGACTGGATTGCCTATGCCCCAAAAGCGACTCAATCCGGCGGATTGGCATGATCGTTACATGACGGCAGAGGCTTTTGAGAACGTCAAGCCTCCCGAATTTTTGATAGCGGATTTTCTTGTCAAAAATTCCATCACCATGCTCGCCGGTCCCGTGGCACAACGGAAAAGCATTATTGCCCTCAATATCGCACACGCACTGTGTACGGGTGATCCGTTGTTTGGATACTTCGATGTCACGGCAAAACCGGTGCGAACCGTTTACTTGTGCCCGGAGATGGGTGCGGCATCCTTTGCCAAGCGCATTAAACAGATTGGGATCGGCAAGTATGTTGGTGAGACGCTGTTTATTCAGACCATGAGCGAGCAGCCCACCACTTTAGATGAGCTGGAGAACGAGGTACCTGAAGCCGTTGTCATTGTCGATACCATTACCCGCTTTGTAGAAGGTGATGAGAACAAAGTGGAGGACATGCGGCGATTTGCTCAAAAGGTGTTCCGGCTTGCCAATGCAGGTGCAACCGTATTGCTACTGCATCACAGCAAGAAAGGCTCAACAGGATCGTTGGATGATGGCTTGCGTGGTAGCTCTGAGTTAGCTGCGTTTGTGGATTCCTGTTGGGTCACGGAGCTAGAGGACACAAAGAAGCCCTACGATTCTTTGTCAAAAATGCGGAACGTCAAACAGCGAGATTTTGAGATTGACCCTTTCAGGGTCAAGCCGACTCCGGGTTCGTACTATCTCACGATGGAAGGTGAGCCGGAGCCGGAAGCCGTGCTGAAGAGCAAAAAGGATGATGCTGCACGGGAAGCGTTGGCAGCAATCTTGAACGACTCACCCAAGATGGGCATTCACAAGCTCATTGATGCTTTGAAAGCTAAGGGGCACGGCAGAGGTGCAAAGTGGGTCACCCGAACTAGGGGCGAATTGCTCGGCACGGGCGCGACCTACGCCTCTGATTAGGCCATGTTTCCGTGTTCGTGTTCCTTAGAGAAAGAGAGAGTACACACACCCTATTCCCACACAAAGTGTGTGGGGAATATGGCGTGGGATTGTGCGGCAACAAAACACCCCATGTTCCACCCGACATCGGAACATGGCCAGACGAAAGAAAGGGATGAGCATGATTGAAAATGTGCGCGGATTTGAAGTGGAAACCAAGATGAAGGCCGGGTTGCCGTGTGTGCGGGTCAGCAATGCCCGAAGCGGTGAGCTGATTGTGGACACGGATTCACTCAGCATTATTGGATTGGAGAACTTGAGCGTCGCCTTAAAAGCCGCCGCCAGAATGGCAGACGCGGAGCTGGCATTGCACTGGCAAAGAAGGCACGAAAAGATGCGACACGAGACGTTAAACAAGGTGAAATAAGTCATTCGGAATAAAGCACATAGGGGGTGGGGTCAAATCTCTAAAGCAAGCCCCTTAAAGAGCGCCGCAATCCCCAAACTTACATAAATGAAAATATATCCTAAAAACCATATAAATCTCCATTTTTCAGTAATTGTTCGTTTGTGTAAATTTATGGATTGCGGCGCTCTCTGGCGAGATGTCTTTGGAGATTCAACCCCACCCCTATCTCTTTCATTTGCAAGAGGATAAATCATGGAGCAATTGCTAAACACGATAGCGGAGGACGTGGCACGGCGCATCCTTGCTTGGCTGGATAAGCGGGCCTTCAACCCCGCTCAGGTTCCCGCGTTGCTCAATGTAGACGAAGCTGCGATCTATCTTGGGCGCTCTGAATACTCAGTCCGCCACCTTATGTCTGAGCGGGCATTCCCGGTGGTCAAAGTGGGCAACCGCGTCCAGATTCACCGGGCTGACCTAGACAAGTGGATTGAGCAAAATAAGTATTGAAAAGCATCAGCTCTTTCGTTACAGTATCCGCATGAAGAAATCCAATGGATCAGGCACTATTTACAGGCGGGGCGAAATATGGTGGGTGAAAATTCACGTTGATGGCCGCCCCGTCTATGAGTCGAGTAAATCGACGCGTTACACAGATGCGGTTAAATTGCGTGACCGCCTTATCTCGAAAAAGGTACGTGGGGAAGTCACGGGAGGCTCGCCGGATAAGGTTTTGCTAAGTGAGCTACTAGACGACGTGCTGAAATCTGACATTGCGGAATCCACGCGGGCAATGTGGAAACTCTCGATTGAAAAGAGCCTCCGGCCTTTCTTCGGGGATGTCCGTGCAGCCCGTCTCACCACGGCACTCCTAGAAGAGTACAGAGAGAAGCGATTGAAAGACGGTGTGAAGGATGCCACGGCCAACCGGGAGCTAACCATTCTGCGCCGTGCAATGAACCTAGGCCGCAAGCGGACCCCACCCAAGGTCCTTGTGGTGCCATACTTCCCAATGGTGCAGGAAACAACCGTTCGGACTGGCTTTCTCCTAGATGATGTGTACACGAAGCTGCGGGACGCATTGCCGCTTGAGCTACGGCCCCTGTTCGTGGTGGCATACAACACCGGCATACGCAAGGGTGAGCTGCTAGCGATTACGTGGGACCAAGTGGACTTCGAGGGTGCCACTATTTCCCTGCACGCAGCGGACACTAAAGCCCGTACAGCACGGACAGTGCCAATCCTGGACGGCGATATGCGAGACCTTTTGAAACAGACTAAAGCAATTCGAGACGAGCATTGGCCGGAATCGCCTTGGGTGTTTAATCGCAATGGCAAACGCATTCTAAATATCCGCAAGGCGTGGGACATCGCCGTTAAAGAGGCAAAGGTCCCGGAGCTAACCTTCCATGACCTACGCCGCACAGCCGTCCGCAATATGCGTCGTGCAGGGGTGCCACAAGTGATTCGCATGGCAATTAGCGGTCACAAGACGGACAGCATGGAGCGGCGGTACAACATCGTGGATGGTGAAGACATGGCCGTAGCAAAGCGGTTCATGGAGGCGCGGGCCGCATCGTTACAATCGGCCTGAAAATCGGCATTTTGTAACGATGAATGTAACGATGGCACGCCATATGTGCTCATCGGACGCTAACGACACAAAGCGCAAGTATTTGATTTATCACTGTGCGCTAACCGGGGCTACTTCCTAGATTGGCCTTAGGAGCTGGCGCCCAAAAGGCTTAGGGGTTCAAGTCCCCTCTTCCGCACCAAAATTGCTTACTTTGCGCAAGCCGATCGCTTTTATTGGTCCCTGGGTCCCTTGTTCTCTCGGTCCCTGTAATCTGTATCCATGAGCGCTCCGCAACAGCCAAAAATCACCGTCACCCCCTCCCCTGACTTCCGCGAAAATTACGCCAACAGCGTCCAGGTCCGCGTCTCCGTATGGGACTTCCAGCTTTTCTTTGGCCTCGCCTCCTCTGACGCACCCGATGAAGTCACCATTCGTAATCATCAGGCCATCTTCCTCAGCCCACAGCAGGCCAAAGCCCTTGCGAATCTTCTCAGCCAGAACCTTGCCCAGTATGAGCAAGCCTTCGGCCAAATCAATCTGGAGCCGCAAAACCCAAACCTGCCCATCAACTTCCCGCAGGGCCCAGTGAACTAGTCTCGTTAATTAGCCGTAGAGGATCAATCCAAGTGAGCCGGAAACCATCATTCATCCCGCGCGCTCTTCCTCTACGGGCCTTGGAACCCCGGCTAGACGCCCCCTTCCCCCTCTGGATGATCTTCCCCGTCCTCTTCGTTGCCATCTACCTCACCCACTTCAGCCTCCTCCGTCTGCCCTACTACTGGGACGAAGCCGGCTACTACATCCCCGCCGCATGGGATTTCTTCCGCACCGGCTCCCTCATCCCCACCTCCACCCTCACCAACGCGCACCCACCGCTTCCCAGCATCTATCTCGCCCTCTGGTGGAAGGCCTCCGGCTTCGCTCCCGCCGTCACTCGCCAGGCAGTCGTCCTCGTCGCCGCTCTCGCCCTATTAGCCATCTGGCGTCTTGTTCTGCGCCTCTGCGGCAACGGTCTTATCGCCTTCACCACCGTCACACTCACGGCGCTTTACCCTATATGGTTCGCCCAATCCACTCTCGCCCACGCCGATATCTTCGCCGCCGCCTGCACCCTCTGGGGCCTCGTCTATTCGCTGCCTGATACCAATCGCCGCCCACTCATCGCTGCAGCATGGTTCTCCGCCGCAGCCTTGTGTAAAGAAACCGCGATCCTCATCCCGCTCACCCTCGCCACCCTCGCCCTCTGGCAAGCCCTTCGAAACTCCGCCACACGCAAAACGCTTCTGCAGGAAGCCGCCTGGCTACTCACTCCCATCCTGCCTCTCTCCGCCTGGTACGCCTACCATTACTCCCGCACCGGCTTTCTCTTCGGCAATCCCGAATTCCTCCGTTACAACGCTCAGGCCAATCTCACTCCGCTCCGTTTCCTCGCTGCCCTCGCTCATCGCCTCCTGCATCTCACGGCGCACATGAACCTCTTCGTCCCCATCCTGCTCGCCTGCGCCGCACTACTGCTCCCTCCGCGCTCAAACACCGACGGCGTTCCTTACCCCGCACTCAGCACATCCATCCGAAACCGAATTCTCATTCTCCTCGCCGCCAACGCCGCCCTCTTCAGCCTCCTCGGTGGCGCGCTTCTCTGCCGCTATCTCCTCCCGGTGTATCCGCTAGTCCTCTTCCTAGCTATCACCGCCATCTACCGCCGCGTTCGCTGGTGGGCCGCCCTCGCGCTTCTCTCTGCCGCTGCCTTTATCGCCGGCCTCTTCATTAATCCTCCGTACGGCTTCGCACCTGAAGACAATCTCGCCTACGCGCGCATGATCCGCCTCCACCAGGCCGCCATCCGCCGCATCCAGGCCCAATACCTCGATTCCACCGTCCTCTCCGCATGGCCCGCGACAGATGAGCTCAGTAAACCCGAACTCGGCTACGTCAAAGCGCCCTTCGCAGTCTTCCCCATTGAAGACTTCTCTTCCCCACAGATCGCCCGCGCCGCCGCCAGCCCCGAAAGCTACTCCACCGCCCTCGTCTTCTCCACCAAAATCGATCCGCCCCCACTCATCACCCTCGGCCCCCTCAGTCATCAACTCGACGAGCAGTACTTCGGCCTCCACCACGATCTATCCCCGGAAGCCATCGCCCGCCAGCTCCACGGAACCCTCGTCTGGCAGCAGGATGACCATCAAGGCCAATGGGCCGCCATCATCCGTTTCCAGCGCCAATATGAAGCGAAGATCGGCGACCGCCAGAAAACGAACATCGCAGATATTGCGCAACGCGACTAATCCTGCGACCATTGCTTCCTATGATTTCGCGGCTCATGCAACGCGTCCTCCCTGCTCTGTTCTTTGCGGCGTCGTTCGCAACTGCCCTGCACCTCCCAGCCCAGCAGACTTCACCAATAGCGGTTGATCACGCGCATGACGGAGCGCACGATTTCGACTTCCTCATCGGCGACTGGAAGGCGCATGTCCGCCGCCTGCCCGACCGTCTGAATGGCTCAAATAAGTGGGACGCATATGACGGCATCTCGAACCATCACAAAATCCTCGACACCAACTCCAACTTCGAGCAATTTGAAGTCTGGAGTAAGGACAAGAGTCAGCACCTCAAGGCGCAAACGCTGCGGCTCTATAACCCCGACACGCAGCAGTGGTACATCTACCTCGTCGATGCAGACAAGGGCACTCTCGACACGCCGCCGGTCGTAGGCCAGTTCACCGGAAATCGCGGCGAGTTCTACCACCAGGAGATATCCAAAGGCCGAACCGTTCTTGTCCGCTATCTCTGGCTCAATCTCTCGCCGAAATCAGCGCGAATGGAGCAGTCCTTTTCCCCGGACGGCGAAAAAAGCTGGGAAGTGAACTGGATCTGCGAGCTCTCCAGATAAGCCCTCCCCATAACCTCTTATAATCAGCCTGTCGTGCTGAATTTTTTCTATCGTCCATCGCGCCACCTCGCGCGGCTCATCCTCTTCGTCGGAACCGCCCTTTCGTCGGTCATCGCACCCGCGCCAAGGGCTCATTCCCAGGCCATAGCGAACGCCGCCAACCCTCGCACACGCATACTTCTTGTTCTTCCCTTTGACAACGGCTCCAATCAGCCTAATCTTGAGTGGATCCGCGAAGCCGCGCCGGAAATCCTCACCTCCCGCCTTTCCTCCGCTGGCTTCTCGCCCCTCAGCCGCACAGACCGCCATTACGCCCTCGACCATCTCGGCTTTCCGCAGTCCTTCCATCCCTCCCGCGCCACCTCCATCAAGCTCGCGCAAACCCTCGACGCCGAATCCATCGTCGCCGGCGAATACACCGTCTCCGGTTCCACCCTCACCGCCAGCGCCCGCATCGTCGACGTCTCTCGCCTCCGCATCTCCCAGCCCGTCACCGCCAGCGGAGACATTCATTCGCTCGTCTCCGTCTTCGATACCCTCACCTGGGAGCTAAGCCGCCAGCTCGATCCTGCTTTTCCCATCAGTGAAGAAGCCTTCGTCGCCGCCGGAGCCAACCTTCAGCTCGACGCATTCGAGCAGTACGTCCGCGGCATCTCAGAGCCGGACCAGACCGAGCGCATCCGCCATCTTCAGGCCGCCGTCAAGCTCAACCCTAGCTTCCCCGCTGCCTGGATGGCTCTTGGCCGCGAAGACTTCGCCAACCAGCAGTACGAGCAGTCCGCCGAAGCCTTCGCCAAAGTTACTGGCCAGTCGCCAAACGCCGCTCCCGATACCCTTGAAGCTGGCTTCTACCGCGGCCTTTCGCTCCTCTACACCGGCAACTACGCAGCCGCCGAAGCCGCATTCACGGACGTTTCCCGCACCCTCCCGCTTGCCCCTGTGCTCAACAATCAGGGAGTAGCGGTCAGTCGTCAGAACCACGACGCCACAGCGCTCTTCCGCCAGTCCGTCACCGCTGATCCCACCACTCCCGACTATCACTTCAATCTCGCGGTCAGTCTCCGCAGCCACGGCGACACAAACGGCGCCTCCGCTGAACTTGCTCAGTACCTCAAGCTTCGCCCCACAGATTCCGAGGCCCTCGCACTCGACGCCGCTCTCCGCCCGCCCTCCAGCACACAGCCCGCTACAGCCCCCGTCCAGCCTCTTGAGCGCATCGTCCGCACTTTTGACGCCAGTGCCTTCCGCCAGGCGGCCGTCATGATGGACCAGATGCAGTCCGCGCGCTTTGATGCTCTTGCGCCCGAACAGCGTGCCCAGGCTCTTGTACTCCGCGCCCGCGACTATCTCTCCCGCGGCCTCCTGCTTGAATCCGAACGTCTCTTCCGTGAAGCCGCCTCCGCCGATTCCCGTCTGGCCGACGCCCATGAAGGCCTCGCTGAGGTCCGCGAACGCTCCGGCGATACAAACGGCGCACGCGCCGAAGCACTCGCCTCCATTCAGCTCAAGCCTTCCGCCGAAGCCTACCTCGTCCTCGCCCGCATCGATCTTGCCGCAGGTCAGTATGACGCCGCCGCGCGCAACGCCAACTTCGCCATCCAGTTCGCTCCTACCAGCACCCCGGCCCACGATCTTCTGCATCAGATAGACCTCAAACGCAACCAACACAAATAGGCTGTTGGTAGGTGGGGGCTTTAGCGCCGGCTTCATCTGGCGCATAATGTATAGGGCTTTAGCCCCTGAAGTATGCTGTTTCATACTTGGGAGCACACATCATGCCATCGAACGTGCTTCACATTGGCCGCAATCTCATCATTGCAATCGTCTGTCTTCTTTCGTCTCTCGTCCTTCTTCCTTCGACCCTGATCGCCCAATCCCCCCACCAACAGCCCCTCGTCGACAAATTCATCCTCGCCGACACCATCCAGCCCGTCACCGCCGGCCAGCTCGACCGCGCCCTCGCCCGAGCCTCCGCAGACAACGCCTCCGCCTTGCTCATAGAAATCGACACCCCCGGCGGGCTCGTCGATTCCATGCGCACCATGGCCGGAGCCATCCTCACCTCGCACATCCCCGTCATCATTTACGTCGCCCCCGCCGGCGCGCGCGCAGGTTCCGCAGGCTTCTTCCTCCTAGAATCTGCAGACATCGCCGCCATGGCCCCCGGAACCAACGCCGGAGCCGCTCACGTCGTCTTCGAGTCAGGCCAGCCCGATCCCATCCTGTCTCAGAAAGTCGAAAACGACGCCGAAGCGTTCATGCGCTCCTACGTGGCCAAACGCGGTCGCAATCAGGACGCCGCCATCGCCGCCGTCAAGGACTCACACGCTTACTCTGCGGAAGAAGCCCTCGCGCAGGGCCTCATCGATCTCACCGCCGCCTCGGACGCCGATCTCATCGCTAAACTCGACGGCCGCGTCATCACCCGCATGGACGGCGGCAAGCTCACCCTCCACCTCGCCAACGCCCGCATTCAGAATCTTGAGCCCACCCTCCGGGAAAATCTTCTCGACTGGCTCATCAATCCCAATATCGCTCTTATGCTCCTCGTCGGCGGCGCGCTTCTCATCTATCTCGAATTCAACACGCCCGGCACAATCGTCCCCGGCGCGCTAGGCGCGCTCATGGTCTTGCTCGGTGTCTTCGCCCTCAATCTGCTTCCCATCCGCTACACCGCAGTCATGCTCCTCGTCGCCGCCGTGATCCTGCTTGTCCTCGAAGCAAAAATCGGCGGCCACGGCGCGCTCGCCATCGCAGGCACCATCAGTCTTGTCCTCGGACTGATGACCCTCGTCGCCTCACCCATCCCCCAGCTCGACGTCCACCCCTGGCTCGCCCTGTCGATCGGCATCGCCTTCGGCCTCATCACCGTCTTCTTGCTGCGCCTCGCCGTCCGCGCCCGCCGCCGCAAAACCCTCCTCGGCGTCGAAGCCCTCATCGGCCACATCGCCTCCGCCATGGAGCCGCTCTCGCCCTCAGGCCACATACTCGTAGAAGGGGAAATCTGGCGCGCCAGCGCCAGCAACCCCGGTGAACCCATCCCCGCCGGCGCACCCGTCCGCGTCACCGGCCACAACGACAACCTTCTCCTTGTAACTCCCGTCGCCGAATAAACGCCACCTCTTCCCTCTGCAATTCACATTTAGGCCTAAAAAGAAGCAACAAATGACCCAGGCCGCGCATGAATGCGCGGCCTGGGTCATTGTTAAGGACGAATCGTTCGAACTACCGCAGAGCTAGAACTCCACCCTCAGCGCTAACTGCAGAACGCGAGCCGCGCTATCGGTCGTAACTGTTCCAAATGGACTAGAACTCTGCGTGATGTCCGTGGTTGGACTGCCGAAAACCGGATGATTCATGACATTGAAGGCATCGGCACGAAACTTCACAGCAATACCTTCGACCACAGGAAATGTCTTGGTAAGTCCTGCATCCAGGGTCGTTGATCTCGGCCCACGTAGGTTATTGCGGCTTCCAATCTGGAACCCGAGTGGCCCTGTGAAGTCGTTGACAGCTGCATTTGAGTTTGTGTAAGCCAGCAGTGGATTTCCACCTCCGCCGTGCATGTGGATATCCAGGTCACGTATATTTCCGGTCAGAATCGCTGGCGCAGCGTTAGCAAATCCCGCAACAAACGCTTCGGAATTGGCGAAGTAGGGGAATCCCGTGTGCCAACCGGGCAGGCCGCTTACGGCCCATCCGCCAACAACTTCATTGACGATCCGCGGCATGGATCCTCCAATTGCTCTTCCGCGTCCAACCGGCAGTTCGTATGTGAAATATCCGTTGATGTAGTGAGTCGCGTCGAAGTCCGAATTTCCTCGGCATTCCCGCGGCCGCACCACATCGCAGATAAATCCATAACCGCCGTAGGCAACCGTGTTCGCATTCACTGAGACGTTGTCGATCGAATGCGACCACGTGTAGTTGATGTCAAAGGTCAAGCCAAAACTGCTGTTCTTGTGCAGCGTAACCAGCAAACCGTTATATCCAGAAAATCCCTTGTTGGTATACATAGTATTTTCGGCAAATTGCGCATCCATGCCGACATTGGGAGGCAGTAAAAACTGTAGCCCGGACACATTTGTTGACGCGAGGGTATAAACCCAATCCGCAAAATCTCCGCGTCCGGGATAAGCGCCGCCCTGATGTGCCGCATATGCAGTGTTGCTGGCAAAGCCTGCTGCCACACCAGCTCCCGGAGCAGCTACATGTTCAAACCACGGTTGAGCCGTCACGTTGTTGGGATCAACACCGGCTCTTATTTGGGTTGTCACATTCGCAACAGCCTGCGACATCGTCTGACCCGACGCAGGATCCGGGAAGTCGATGAGCTGGGACATGTCAGCCTGCGCCATCAATCTGCGGCCAAAACGTCCCACCCAATCTGTCTTCAGTATGAAACCCTTCGGGAACTCATGCTGCATGCCAACAGTCGGCAGGAAAGAAAACGGATTTTTGAAGTGAGGATCGATAGTTTCATTGAATTCGCCATCGATCAATCCGTACGGGAAAGCACTTGAGGTCCCAGGGTTGAGCGTCCACGGGGTATACGGAATGGTGATAGCCGGTGCCGAGGGTGGCGTCGGCGGAGTGCTGAGCCCGCTGAATCGCGAGAGCGTCTGGTAGGAACCATAGGCGTTTCCTTGAGATCCCATTGGATCGTTCACGCTGTTCTTGAACAGGTAATTGTATTGCGTCTGCTGGTACTGGATCGCGCTGATAACCGTGTGATCGTAAATAATACCCGCGCCTCCGCGGAACACCGTGTGTCCATTCCCCGGAGCCCACGCAAACCCCAGGCGCGGCGCAAAGTCATGATATTCCGGTGCGTAATAGCTCTGCTGATGATTCGCTTTTCCACCCAGGATATAGGAAATAAGCGGAACAACTTGAGTTCCCGTCTGTCCGGCCGCGCTCTGCGCCAGTCGCTGTCCGAAATAATAGTTGAACGTGGAATCGGAAGTAGATTGGCTTCCAAACTGGTTAATTGATTGCAGGCCATGTCGCTCGTAAGGAACCGAGTAATACTGCCAGCGCACGCCATAGGAAATCGTCAGCTTCGGCGTAACCTTCCAGGTGTCGCCCGCATAAATTTCAGTCTCATAAAACCGGAAATCCTGCGTGGCGCCGGATCCCTGGGGGTATGCCTGCGCCTGATTGTTGAAGTTGTAGGTGGCAGACGTGCTTGAGTATGGCGCTAGAGCCAGAGCGTAGGCGCTGTCATAAAGGTTGGTCGCATTTGGATCGGGATCCAGGTCAGCCGGACGCATGCTCGGAGAACCAGTAGGCGAAGCGAGGCTGTTCACGTTGCCGCCCAGGCCCATTCCAGCCCCGTTGTAGTTCAGGATGACAAAGTTGTCGGGGCTGATCCGCTTGATCTGCCCGCCAATCGTAAAGTCATGCCGGCCCTTCTGCCAGTCAAAGTCGTCCTTGATCACAAGAATCGGATAGGTCCGGCCCTGCGCATTGCCGCAACCTGCATATGGGCCGCTTATGAGAGATCCACCGGTCGAATTTCCACCCAGGGATCCGAATTGCGTAGCGCCCTCCGGGTTATAAATGCAAGGAAACGAATAGTTTTCGAGGGTTTCTCCCAGCTCAACCTGGTTTGTCTTATTCGATGAAATCACCCAGGTGTTGATACCTGCCCAGTCATAGCTTTCATCCAGAAACGGAAAGGTCTCCGGGTCGCCGGGAAATTGAATCGCCGATTGGGTCCCGTTGGTGCGAGTAAAACGGCCGACACCTTCAAAGTTGAGCCGATCGTTCAATTTATAGTCGACCCGCTGCGCATAGTTGTCTTCCGTGTACGGATAAGGAGCGTTGAATTTATAGCCGGCAAAGTTTACGAGGTCACCGGCATCACCGGAAAAATCATTCGCGTGAGGATAGCGGCTGGAAAAGAGGCTCTCCAACGAGCTGTTGAAGCCGATTCCCAACGGGTCCAGGGCAGCAGCCTGCGTTGAAGAAATCGAATTCATTGCGCCTGTCTGGGCGTTTGTGTAGTAGTTCACGGAGCCATTGCGATAGCTATCCAGAGGCACAGTCCGTGTGGTCAGATTCGAGAGCGTATCCCGGCGTCCTTCATAGTTGAAAAAGAAGAAAACTCTGTCTCTTAAAACAGGTCCGCCAATATAACCGTCAAATTGGTTCCGGAGAAGCGGAGACCTCGGCACTCCCTCATTGTTGCTGAACCAATCATTGGCTGTCATGATCGTATCGCGGTAGTAATCCGAGACTCCGCCATGAAAATGATTCGTGCCGGACTTGGTAATCAGCTGAAACTGGCCGCCGCCGCCTTCACCTGCGCTGGAAAGCTGGCCGGCAACTACGCCTCTAAATTCTTGTAGGGAGTCAACCGGAGCATTGCCCACAAGGGCGCCAAAGCTACCCGTTTCATTGTCATTCACATCCAGGCCATCCAGCGTCACATTCGATTGATCGTTGCGCGCTCCCGTCACCGAGCCATCGGACGTAACTCCGGGCAGCATGTAAAACAGAGACGATGGACTATCCCGGCTTTCAACGGGAAGCTCATTGAGCACTTCGACCTGAACGCTGGTTCCTACCTGCGCATCCGAGGTATTGATTGTTTCACTCTCGCTGGCCGCGGAAACTTCCACTGATACGGTCGCGCCACCCGCTTTCAACTCCGCGTTTTGCGTTCGGGTGTCATCCACGTTCAGGTAAAGGTCTTTGATCACAACCGGACTGAACCCGGCAGCCTCAAAGTGAATTTCATAGCCAGGTCCCGCCGGCACCAGATTGAACGTATACTCGCCGGCGCTCCCCGTCGTCGTTTTCAGCACGACTCCAGTCTGCGGATTCCGGAGGGTAACGGCAACACCCGGAACTACAGCCTTCGACGAATCTGTAGCTACTCCGGTGATGGCTGCTGTTCGCTGAGCGTTAGCAGTGGTAACGATACCAAAAATCAATACGACGAGACTGGCCGCGGCGAAAATTCTACGGAACATTGGGCTCCTCACAAGTCGTTCAAGCTTGAACTATGAGATTGTTTGCAAGTACATGACCAACACATTCGGCCGCATTTTCATAGGAGTGCAAAACGCAGAAAATATTATAGATAGATTCGAATAGTTAGAGTCAGGTTTAAATGTGATTAATATCAACCTATTGAATTGCGGAGAGAACCTCCATTCAAAATTCCAATTCTGCAAGATATGAGGCTGGGCAGAGTGTGCGCCACCGGACACAACAACAACGCGGACTCCCATCAGTCTTTCACTCCGCCAAACGTAAGTCTTAAAGCTCAATCAAAGATCCCGCGTCGTAATCTCCCCTTACGCGTTGCGCAGCGCAACCATCGGCTCCACTCCCGCCGCACGGCGCGCCGGCACCACTGTAGCCACCAGCGCAGCCAGAGCAAGCAGCACCGTTGAAGCTGCCAGCATGGCCGGATCCCACGGCTGCACACCAAATAGTTGATCCTTCATCAGCTTTCCAGCCAGAACTGCCAACGGAATCCCCACCCCCAGGCCGATGCCTACCTGCCAGAACGCGCCGCGCAGCACCATCCTGATCACATTTCCGCGATCCGCTCCAAGAGCCATGCGCAAGCCGATCTCGTTCGTGCGCTGCTCCACCGCGTAAGCCATCACGCCATAAAGCCCAACCGCTGCCAGCGTAAGCCCCAGCGCGCCAAAGAGAGTCGTCAGCGTGGCAATCATATTCTGCTGTTGAAAATCACCGCTGATGACTTCGCTGTATGGAGTCACATCATTCACCACAAGCGTGGGATCAACGCTCGCGATCGCTTTACGTACCTGCTGCTCCATTCCCCGTGGAGCGCCAGGTGCCCAGATGACGATGTTGTATAGAAAATGAGAATGCTTCTCGCCGTCTAAAAAGATTGGATCGTCATACGACGTTACTGTCTGTGTCTCTGACACCCAGAACATGGGCCCGACAGGCTCCTTGAAATCCCATGTCATATAACGTATGTCTCTCACCACACCGACAATCTCATAGGTAGAGGCATACTTGATCCGGTCCAAACCGAAGTGCTTCCCAATCGGGCTCTGATCTTTAAAGAAGTGCTTGGCGAATGACTCGTTGACCACGGCAACATTGAGCGTACTTGCGGTGTCATCTTCAGTGATAGGTCGGCCCAGCACCATCTTCGCGCCAATCGTATCGAAGAATCCCGGCATCACGCGCGCCCAGCCTGCGCTCGTATCTTCCTTGGGGTTGGGTTCCGGCCTGCCCTGAATGCGAATCCCTTCGTTCCAGCTATCGCCGCTCATCGGCGCATAAAGCACGGGCGCAGCCATTCGCACTCCGGGAATCTGCTTCAGGCTGTCATCGATCTTGCGGTACATCAGCTCCATCTGCTCCGGCTTATAGTTGCCCAGAGTAGGATTGATCGATGCAATATAGCGCCCTTGCGTCTCGAAGCCGAAGTCCTGATGCTCCAGGTTTCGCAGGCTCTCCGCAAGCAATGCAGCAGCCGAGAGCAGCACCACCGACATTCCCACCTGCGCAATGACAAGCGATTTCTGAGCCCAGGAGCGGCCTCCGCCCACCGAACGATTCGCACCCCGAAGAGCCTCCACTGGATCTGCATGTGAGGTGATCCAGGCCGGAGCCGTTCCGAAGAGAATTCCCGTCACAATGGAGATGCCCAGCGTAAAGAGCAATACTGGCCAGGATGGCGAAGAACTGACCGGAACATAGTTATGTCCTCCTCCAACCTCGAAGGCCAGATACAAAATCAGCCGCGTTCCCGCATTTGCTACAGCAATTCCCAGCGCGCCGCCAATGATCGCCAGCAACACGCTTTCCACCAGGGCCTTGCGCACCAGCAGAATCCGCGAAGCTCCCATCGCAACACGTATTGATATCTGCGCGCGTTCTTTTAGTCCCCGCGCCAGCATTAGGTTTGCCAGGTTGCCACAGGCCACCAGCAGCACGCATCCGGCGGCAATCAAAAGCAGCTTGAGACTGCTCTCGTATTCATCCCGCATGACCGCCACGCCCGCTCCGCCGGGAATCAGATGCAGCGTCTGCTTCTGCCAGAGCTGCTTTTCGCCCGGCTCCATATCGGACACATGGCTCGCCAGCCAGTCGTGGAACTCCACACGCAGCTTGGCTTCGAGCGCCTGCGGATTCGTGCCTGGTCGAACTCTGCCCAGAATGTCCAGATAATTTCCATTCGCTCGCTTGAGTCGCGAGACATCTCCACCGAGAACCTGCTCGGCTGTGATGGGAATCCAGAAGTCCGGCATGCCCCAGCCTGCCAGCTTTGCTCCATAAAATCCCGGCGGCGTCACGCCGATGACGGTAAACGGATGTCCGTTGAACTGGAAACTTCCCCCAACTACAGAAGGATCGGAAGCAAACTTCGTTTGCCAGGTTCTGTAGCTCATCACTGCAACCGGGAGCGCGCCAAACTGATCGTCAGCGTCGGTCATCAACCGGCCTGCCCACGGCTGTATGCCCAGTGTGCGGAAGAAATTTCCTGAGATCTCCTGCCCGTTATATGTATCTGCCTGCGCCTGCGACCCCGCACGTCTCACACCAAGCGGAGAATTACCCGCCTGCAGCGCTGCCAGGTCTGCGAACTCCGGCGTATGCTCGCGGAAATGTTTATATGCCTCCCACGAGAAAAGCGAAAAGTTGCCGTCGTCGCCCTGCGTATACCCGCCCCAGTTGCAGCAGCGAATCTTGTCGCCGATACGCCAGAGCTCATCCGGCTTAGTCACTGGCAATGACTTGAGCATCACCTGATGCACCAGCGTGAAAATAGCCGTCGTCGCGCCAATGCCTAGCGCCAAGGTGATCACGACCGTTGCAGTAAACCCAGGTGCCTTCCGCAGTTGTCGCATCGCATCGCGCAGGTCAGCCAGCATTCGCTTTCTCCTCAAACAACTTTCAAAGCAGACTTCGGGAACTACGAAAGCAAGGCAATTGCCGTTCCCTGAATCTATTTCGCGGTCAAAAGACAGGGTTTATTGAGGCACGCTGCCATCCCTCTGTCCGAAATCAACTTTGCATGTACGAAATCGGACAGAGACAGAACATGAGGTGACAGAAGATAACTAACCTGGAAGAGGCTCGGTCTTAGTGCTCAAGAATCTTTTCAAAGTACGCCAGCGCTCGCGGATCATGCGTCTGCCCAAGCCAGAAGATTGCTTCCTTGCGAACCGCAGGATTGGAATTGGTCTGCGCCACCTGCAGCAGCTCCGGTACTGCCTGATCCTTCGGCAGCTGGCTCAGCGCAAACACAGCCTTCTTCTTCACTGCAACCTCAGGATCGTTCGCTACTGCATCTTTTAAAGTGCCGATGGCCTTCGCCCCCGCCTTTTGTCCTACCCAGAAAATCGCCTCTTCACGAACGCGTGTATCGGAATCAGACTTCGCCATCCGGATCATGTCGTCAATCGCTGCAGGATCGTGATTTACCGATAAATCGAAGGCCAGCTTGTTGCGGAACTCCGGATCGCCATCGCTCGTCAGCTTCTCCAGGGCCAGCAGTCCATCGTGTCCACGCTCCGCGCCCAGCCAGAACGCCGCTTTCTCCCGCAGCCACATCGGATTCGACGAAGACGCGAATCCAGCAAGCACCGTCGTCGCCTTACCGGACTCATGCATGGCAATCGTCGCCAACGCCTGATCCGTGAGCCTCTTGTTATTCTCCCCAGTCACCAGGCTCGCAAGCCACGCAACGCTCTCCTCCGCGCCAATCCCCGTCAGCCATGTGAACGACAAGCCTCCGGCATCCAGCCCGCAACCAGTGCCGACAAAACGAAACCTGTCGATCGCACCATGATCAATCCGTATCAAAACGTCAATCTTCGTCACCGGCGCATTTTCCGCGCTGGAAGACCGGTACACGTTCTCGGAACCTTCTAGTTGATAAACACCGCAGCATCCATCGTCCATCCCCGATCGCGTGTCGCCTGAACATGAAGAGAAATGAGATCCCGTGAGAGCTGCCACTTCATAGCCAAGCCAGAGCGGTCCATTTTCATGCTGAAATCGCCCTACCGTCGCGGACAATGCTCCGCCGGCCTGCTCCGTGTGAAACTGCGCGTTCACTACCTTCGGTGCCTGCTGCGCTGCCGCCATTACGGACACGCCGAGCACGGTCGCCAAAAACCAGTTCTGTCTCAAATTCTGTCTCATGGGACTCCTCTCTACTACTTGTTGAGAATCTCCAGCATGTAATCCGTAGCTTCCTGGCTATGGATCAAGCTCAACTGCTGCACCAGGTACTGCTTCATGTTCATGTCTTTTTCCGCGCGTGCCAGCGCCACCAGATCGTGTGCATCATTGGCCAGAAACAACGCCTGCGCGGCAGCTTTTTTCGTTTCCGCATCGGAGTTCTTCTGGTAGATAGCCACCAGCGCCGGAGCCACAGACATCCCGCCGGAGATCCCAAGATTGCGGATTGCCTTACGCCGCAACTCCGCATCCTGTTCCGACTGCGAAATCTCAGACAGCGCTGCCACGCCATCGTGACCGCTCGCAATCAGCGCATTAATAATGTCCGCCTTGGTTTCTGCATTGCTCGTCGCTCGATACAGCCCCTGCAGATCCTGTACAGCGCCCATCGCTCCCAGCGTACGAACTGCCGTCTTCGCCAGGTCAGGGTTCGTCTCCTGGCGCGCCGCCTCCAGCACCTTCGACGGATCTCCTGTGATGAGATACGCCTGCAGAATCGCCTTCTTCACCCGCGCATCGCTCGTCTGCTTGTAGAGATTCGCCAACATTTCATTTGCGCGCTTTCCCTGCGCAGCCGCAATCGTCTGAATCGCATGGATCTGCAGCTCTGGTCCCGATTGGCCTTGAGCCACCTTGCTGATCACCGCCTCGGCCTGCGGCGAGTGGCTCTCCGCCAGCACAAACAGCGCGCGTTTCTTCAGCTCTTCCGATTGATTGCCCGCCAGAATCTTCTCAAGTATCGGCACTGCCTGCGCCGGGTCCTGCTCCATCAGCGCATTCACCGCCAGCAATTTGAGATTCTGGTCCGGCTCCCCCTGCGGTGACACCGGCTCGCCGCTCTTGCCGCGAATCTCAATCTCCAGTGCGCCGCACTCCTCAATCCACCGGCTCTTCGGATACAGCTTGCGCAGTTCTCCGCACGTGCTCAGCGCATTCGCCGATTGCCCTTCCTTGTTCTCCGCATACGCCTTCCAGTAGAGCGCACCTTCCGCATGCTCGCCATGCATCTTCACCACGCGATCAAACAAGCCCACCGCATCCTGCCAACGGCTCTCGTTCACCGCGCGCGTCCCATCGGCATACAGACTCGCTTCGTCTGCACTCCCCGCACCCGCAGTCACCCAGCTCAATACAGGCGAATACCCCGGCTCAGCCGCGAGCAGATGCCACGGCGCAACCGTAAACGCTGCTGCGAAAAAAATAACTACTGCCCTTTTTGCTTTCATTAGATCGATGCTCCTCTTCCCGAATTCGTCTTGTTGCCCTGATCCGTCGTCCGTGTTTTCAGCACACGAATCTCGAACAAAATTCCCTGCGTATTCATCTCGCTGCGCACCCGTTGCAGATCTTCGGCCGTTAAATTCGGATCGTTCGCAATCTCTGCCAGCACGCCTTCCAGCCGGTCCAACGCACCCGCCAGCGCAGGGTCTTTCGCATGTTTCGCCGTCGTGCGATACAGCCGATTCGACACCAGCAACTCTCGCGCCTCCGACTGCAGCTGTGCATTCTCCACGTGATCCTGCGAATCCGCATGCTCCAGCGCCACCAGCAACCGCTCCGTCCTGTCCAGGTGGTCCGTCAACACCACAACCACTGTCGGCTGCGTTGTCTGCGGATTCTTATTACCCGCAGAGTTCTCCGTCTTCGCCGTAATCCGCTCCCAATAACGCCCGCCTGCAAAAGCAACGGCCAGCAGCATCGCACAGCCCAGCGCCAGCGTCGCAGCCTTCCACCCAGTCCATCCAGACAAGCTCCATCCAAACCATCCACGCGCCTTCTTCTCGTAAGGAATCAGCCGCGGCTCAAGCGCCTGCCACACTCGCTCGCCATACTGCGCGTCTTTCGCAGGAACCACTACCGGACTCATCGCGTCCAGGCTCTGCGTCAGCTCCGCATACTGAGCCGCACACTCCCGGCAAGCCTTCACATGCGCCGACGCATCACCTTCACCCTCGCCGTAATACAACTCAACCATCGCTTCTTCGCTCAAGTGCTTCATGCCATCCCCCGCAGCGGCGCAAGCTCTCGCCGCAACTTCTGCACTGCGCGAAACACCGCATTCTTCGCCGCATTCGGCGCAATCCCCAACACTTCTGCAATCTCGCTCACCGATCGATCCTCATGATGCCGCAGCACAAACGCGGTCTTCTCCGTCGGCGTCAGCCGCTGCATCGCTCTCTCCTGCACTGCGCTGATCTCGCGGCTCAGTAGCGCCCGCTCCGGGTCTGCGTCCTGCGTCTCCACCTGTACCGTCTTCTCTTCCGGATCGCTCTCGTCGCCCGCTCGATACTCAGCCTCAATACCCGGCCGCTTGATCCGATCCAGCGCGCAATTCACAGCAATCCGGTACACCCACGTCCCGAAACTCGCACGCTGCTGAAAGCTCTCCAGCCGCTGATACCCGCGCAAAAACGCCTCTTGCACAATCTCCTCCGCATCGGCTTCATTGCCCATCATGCGGAACGCCACTCGAAACACACTTCCACTGTGAGCGTGCACCAGCGCACCGTACGCTTCCTTGTCTCCGGCCAGCACCGCCCGGACAATCGAGTGATCGTTCTCTTGCATTCAGCGCCTTAGACAGAGAATCCGTTTCGCGGTTAGGAGATTATTTTCCTCCCACTCCGTCAAGCCTTCGAGACCCGTTCCACCCAGGCTTTCGGAGTAAACCCAAACATCCTGCGAAATGCCGCAACAAACGCGCTCGGCTGGTTGTAGCCCACTGAAAAAGCAACCTGCTTCACAGAGTCACCCGCCAGCAGAAGCTCCACAGCTCTGGTCAATCGCGCCTGCCGCCGCCATGAATCCACATCCACACCAACATCCTTGCTGAAAAGCCTCTGTAGCGTTCTGGCACTCACGCCAACTTCGCCGCACAGCGTCTCAAGCGAAGGCGACTGAGGCAGACTATCCAAAATCCGCATCGCCACAGCCAGCGCACGCGACTCCCGAGGCAGTCTTGTCTCAGTAGGAATCGGAGTCGCCCGCCCTATGTGCAGAACCGTCAGATCGCGCAACGCGCAATGCTCATGCATCCGCAAACGCAGTTTGCCAATCCGCACTGTCTCCACAACCAGCTCTCTCAAGAGAGGAGACACGGACAATACAGCGCAACTCGAGTCCGCTCGTTGAACCAGACCAGGGCGGAGGTAGAGCGTCCGCATGGAAACCACAGCAGGCATGCGAATGCGATGGCGCACGCGAGCAGGAACCCAAAGAGCAAAGCTCGGCGGAATCAGCCACAGGCTCTGGTCAGAATGGACTTCCATCACGCCACGCGTCGCGTAAATAAACTGATCGGAGCCATGCGCATGTTCCGGAATCAGAAAACCCGAGGGATACTCATAAGCCAGCGTGGCAATCGAAACACCGCGCCCAGGATCAAAATCTCGAATAATGTGCCCCTGTCGCATAAACGACATCTTATGTCGTAATAACTAGCTTGCGCCACAACCCGTGATCGGTGGAATATCGATTCATGACCAAAACGATGGCGTTAGCTAAATACAAAATCATCGCGTTTGCCACAATCGTCGACGTCGAGCGGGCAAAGCACTTCTATCGCGATACGCTGGGATTGACGCTTGTCAGCGAAGAGCCACCGTTTGCGCTGGTCTTCGACGCAAACGGCATCATGATCCGCCTAGGAATGGCGAAAGAACTGCCCAAGGCGCACGGAACGGTCCTCGGCTGGCAGGTTTCTGAGATTGAAGTCGCAGCGCGTGACCTCATTGCCTGCGGCATACAGTTCGAGCGATTTGAAGGCCTCAAACAGGACGAGCAAGGAATCTGGACCTCGCCAACCGGCGCAAGGGTCGCATGGTTTCGAGACCCGGACGGAAATATCCTAAGCATCTCCGAACATCCGGAAACTGAAACCACTCCATAAAGCTCTTCTGAGCTTGCATTCAAAACAATTCAGAATCTCCTGTTGCTTTCCAAAAGGAAACATGGCATTATTCCTGTTGGAAACCTAGAGGTCGATTCGCAATGAAGGAAAAGCCCGATGTTCTGCAAGGAACACTCGCACTAATGGTCCTCAAAACATTGGACCTCCTTGGGCCGCAGCACGGCTACGGTATCGCCCGGCGCATCGAGCAGATCAGCGGAGATATTCTGGCCGTGAATCAGGGCACGCTGTACCCCTTGCTGCTCAAGCTCGAGCATGAAGGCTCCATCGCTTCCGAATGGGGCGCATCGGACAACAATCGCCGCGCGCGCTTCTATAGCCTTACCGGAGCCGGCCGCAAGCAGCTGAAGGCTGAAACCCGCGATTGGGAACAAACCGCGGCAATCATCGCACGCTTCTTCAATGTCAAAGCGGAGGATCTCTCATGAAATTCCTGCGACGCTTCTTCATACGCCTGTCGAATCTCGCTGCAGGGCAGAGTGCCGACCAACGCCTGCAGGAAGAAATCGCCGAACATCTCGCGTTCCAGACTGAGGAGAATCTGCGCGCCGGAATGTCGCCGGCCGAGGCGCGGCGGCAAGCTGCGCTCAAGCTTGGCTCGTCCCAGGCGATACGAGAACACCATCACGCCGAGCAAAGTCTTCCCTTCATCGAGAATCTGTTCTTTGACCTGAGGTACGCAGTTCGCATGCTACTGAGATCTCCTGGATTCGCTTTGATTGCGATCTCCACAATCGCACTGGGCATCGGAGCCACTACCGCGATCTACAGCGTGATTGACGCCACGCTGATGCACCCTTTGCCATATCCAAACCCTGCCGAGCTGGTGCGCATTCAGAACGATCTTCCCGGCGTTGGCGCGCAGGACGTCGGCATCTCCGTGCCTGAGTGGAGAGATCTTGAGAGTTCCGGAATATTCCAGTCCGTCTCCGTTTCCGGTGCTGGCGCGGACGTGAACCTCACCGGCAGTGCACAGCCCGAGCGTCTCAGTTACAAGCATGTTACGCCGAATTACTTCGCGGTCTTCGGTATAGAAGCGCAGTTAGGTCGCACATTCGATCCACACGATGCCACTCCCGGATTCAACCTGGAGGCCGTAATCAGCGACGGGCTCTGGAAAAGAGAATTCGGAGCCGATTCGCACATTATCGGCAAAGCTCTGCTCCTGGACAACGACGAGTATCACGTTGTGGGTGTCATGCCGCCTGGTTTTCGCGATCTGGGCTCAACCAGCGAGGAGAGGAATACCGAAGTGTGGCTGGGAGCCGGCATGGCCGGCCTGCCGTTTCCGCCTCCGCTGCGCGGTACACGTCTGCAGAGTCGAACGGTTGCGCGCCTGAAGCCCGGTCTTTCGATTGTCGCCGCGCAGAGTCACCTCGATGCACTGGTTCGATCGCTGAAAAAGCAATATCCGGCGGAGTATCCGGCACAAGCCGCATGGGCTGTGCGCCTGACTTCGCTCAGTGAAAGCGTGGTCGGCAGTGTTCGCCAATCTCTCATTTTGCTTTTCGGCGCAGTAGGATTGGTCCTGCTCATCAGTTGCGTCAACGTCGCCAATCTTTTGCTTGCCAGGGCCAGTTTGCGAGGCCGTGAGATCGCGGTCCGCCAGGCTCTGGGGGCGCAAAGAACGCGGCTCATCCGCCAGTTCCTCGTCGAGAGCCTGCTGCTCTTCCTGCTTGGCGGTATCGCCGGTTTCGCGATCCTCTTCTGCACGCAGCATTTCCTGCTGCTGCTTGTTCCAGAGAGCCTTCCGCACATGAACGAGATATCGATCAACTGGGGCGTGCTTGCGTTCGCTCTCGCCGTCTCTGTCGCAGCCGGAACCGTATTTGGGCTTGCTCCCGCATGGCTCATAAGCCGCTTTGATTTGATCAGTACGCTTCGGCAGGAAGGACGCGGCTCCAGCGGCTCGCGGGAACGTTCGCGCGCCCGCCAGATACTGGTCGTCAGCGAATTGGCGCTCTCCCTGGTGCTCATGGTCGCCGCGGGCCTTCTGCTGCGCAGTTTTTGGGATTTGTTCCAGGTGCAGCCGGGCTTTAATCCTGACCGCGTTACTGCCATTCAGACCTGGCTGCCGGGGCCGAACGATCCCGCTACGGATATCTACCGAACCGCGACGCAGGAATCGATCTTGCTGCACGAGATTCTTCGCCGCAGCCGGACCCTGCCGGGCGTAGAGGAAGCGGCCATAGGGGATGTGGCCGCGTTTCCCCTGGGACACAGCCATCCTCGCCCTTTGCCATTGATCCGTGAAGGCATCGAAACAATGGACAATCAGGCTCCTGTGATCGATGGTCTCATCGTTTCGCCCGAATACTTCCACGTGTTGGGCATGCCGCTGTTGCGCGGACGCCTTTTCAGCGACCAGGACATTGAGGATACGCCCCAGGTTGCGGTCATCAATCAGGCCGCGGCACGCATGTACTGGCCAGGCAAAGATGGGAAGGGCGAGGACCCTGTGGGCAAACGCGTCCGTTTGCACTTGGATGCGCGCGAGCCATTGAACTCTGCCAGGTCAGCCTGGACTACGATCGTCGGCGTAATTGCGGATGCCCGCACGGAATCGTTGGCGGACGCGGCAATTCCGCAGATCTACCGCAGCGTCTACCAGCACCCCGCCAAAGACCTGGACGTTTTTCTTCGCGGACAACTCGAGCCAGGCGCCATCCTCGCGCAGGAGCGAAGTCAGATCCAGTCCATTGATGCCCAACTTCCCGTCTTCCATGCGGAGACCCTGGATAACGTGCTCTCCGAATCGCTTTCCGTGAAGCGATTCTCGATGGAAATGGTGGCATTTTTTGCGGCCACCGCGTTGCTTCTCGCCGGGCTTGGAATCTACGGGACTATTTCCTATGTTGTGAATGAACAAAGGCGTGAGATAGCCATTCGCCTCGCATTGGGAGCTCAAAAAGGCGCTATCCTCACGATGATTCTGCGCCGGGGACTCGGTCTGGTCGCCGCTGGCGCGGGGCTGGGTGTGGTCGGCGCGCTCATCGTCTCTCACCTCATGGCTGGACTGCTCTTCGGTGTGTCGCCTAACGACCTGACAACCTTCGCCGGCGTCACCTTGGTACTGACCACTGTCGCGCTCGCCGCCAGCTATATCCCGGCTCTCCGCGCCATGCGCCTCGATCCAATCACGACACTCCACTCCGAATGAGTTCCTGGCGCGCGGAGCCTATGCAAAACTTTCTTAAAATAGTTTGCATAAAATAACGGCCCCTTGTGCCAGACTCATAATTAGCAGAGAAACAGCCACGGCCTGAACCGATCTGGTTCAGGCCGTGGCTGTTTTGGGGAGGGGACGGGACCCCTCCCCCACCCCCTCTGCACCAGAATGTGTGCAAATATGCCTCCGGGCCTTTAAGAACAGAAGAGCGCAACTGCACAGTTCTGCAATGAAGATCGCATAAAGATTCGTGCAGAAGCTGTGGAAGTGCCATCAAATAACACAAAATAAAATACTTATAAACCAACCCCGCACAGGATGCCTCACAAAAGCGTCCGAAATCGAACAGTTCGCTTCAGCCCGGCCATATACAATCCGTCCTGAAGCGAGGAAGCCCTTATGTCTCTTGCAGTTCTGCCACTTCCGATTCTCGTCATCATCATCATCATTGCCCTTTACCTCTTCAATTCCATCAAGATCCTCCGCGACTACGAGCGCGCCGTCATCTTCCGCCTCGGCCGCGCTCTTCCCGTGCCCAAAGGCCCCGGTGTCACCCTCGTCTTCCGCCCCTTTGACCAGATGGTCCGCATCTCTCTCCGCCAGGAGGTCCTGGAAGTTCCACCGCAGGACGTCATCACCCGCGACAACGTCACCATCAAGGTCAACGCCGTCGTCACGCTCTACGTCCTCGATCCCAATCTCGCCGCCATCAAGGTAGCCAACTACGTCTACCAGACTTCGCAATTCGCCCAGACCACGCTTCGCTCCGTCCTCGGCGAAGTCGAGTTGGATGAGCTACTTAGCCACCGCGACAAACTCAACCTCAAAATCCAGACCATCATTGACCAGCGCACAGAACCCTTCGGCGTCAAAGTCACTTCAGTCGAAGTCAAACAGGTGGACCTGCCCGAGCAAATGCTCCGCGCCATGGCCAAGCAGGCCGAAGCCGAGCGTGAAAAGCGCTCCAAAATCATTCACGCTGAAGGCGAATTCAACGCCGCGCAAAAGCTCGTCGATGCCGCCGCGCTTCTCGCTACACAGCCCATGACCCTGCAGCTCCGCTATCTGCAGACGCTCTCTGAAATCGGCGTCGAAAAGAACACCACCATCGTCTTCCCTCTGCCCTTGGAGCTCCTCAGCCTGCTCAACAAGGTGGGCGAAGCCGCTGCAAAGCCTGCGGAGAGGTTGTAGACAAAATCCGCGACTTCGCATCCAACACAATGTATGCAGTGGGACAAGGAAAACGAGTTTAAGGTTGAGACCCAGGGAGACGACAAGGAAGTCACCTTGGGTCCCACAGTGCTGACAGCAATAGGGCTGGGTCTGCTGGTGCTATGCTGCATCTGTTTTCTCGCAGGGTATGCAATGGGTCACCGCGCGGAGGCGTTGAAATCTTCCAGCACAACAGCTTCATCTTCCGGACACTCCATAGCCGAGCTACTCGCCCGAAACCAGGCAATGCATCCCGCATCAGGTTCGACCACACGGGCCGCCCGTACAGAACCGGATGAAATAGCCGGTTCTCTCTCTCCCGCTGCCGCCGCGCAGGAGCCTGCTCATCCGCGCGCAGACACAGCTCCCGATTCGGAGGCTCCTTCACAAAAGCCCCCAAATTTGCAGCCCGCGGTTCACACGGCCCTGCCGCAATACACCTCACAGGCCGGCTCATGGGTTGTGCAGGTGGCTGCCGTCGAGAATTCTGCTGATGCCGATGTACTTGTAAGCGCACTGCACCAGCACGGCTACTCTGTCTCAGCGCGTCGCGGTGCGGGCGACAACCTGATTCACGTGCAGGTTGGCCCGTATGCAAGCCGGAGCGACGCTGATTCCATGCGCCAGAAGCTGCTGAACGATGGCTACAACGCCAATATTGAGCCCTGATTGATCATCCGCGCATCCACTCCGGCAGCCCGGAGGCTATCGACACACGCACCGCCGCCATCAATTCTTCGCGTGTTGCAAAATCAGCTGGATGGATCGGCTCGTGGAAGATGATGTGCACCGTTCCTGGATATACCTTCAGGCTCCCCTTTCGCATCATCGTCTCTGTTCCATAAATCGAAACAGGAACACACGGCGCGCCGGATTCCATAGCGAGATAAAACGGCCCTTTTTTGAACGGCAGCATTCGTCCATCGCGCGAGCGCGTTCCTTCCACAAATGTGGTGATGTGGAGGCCACTCTCCATTACGCGCCGCGCTTCGGCCACGCTCTCCTTTGCATTCTCCACGTTGCCATCGCGGTCTACGGGAACAAATTGGCCCAGCCGGAAGCCGTAGCCCAACACTGGAATCCTCATCAGTGATCGCTTGAGAAATGCCGAAGTCCGTCCGGGAAGATTTGGAATCAGCACGGGAGGATCTAGATTTGAAACGTGATTCGACATGAAGATGCAGGCTGTGCCCCGAGGAACCCGCTCCTGGCCTTCGACCACGACCTGGATTTGGGCCATCCGCAATCCGGTCCGTACAATCCATAGCGCAACGTTATAGAGCGCATCCGCCCTTCCCGTGATCAGGGTCCACGGAAATAGCACCAATGCAGCGGGTGCGCCCATACCCGCTATCGTAATGAGAAGAATCAGGGATGTAATCATGCGTACTTCTCAGGCATCAGCCTAAGCGATCTCTAAGTGCCGCAGGAAGTTTTTCATAGATTCCGTCAAAGCCGCCATTGGAAAGAATGGCCACTACATCTCCTGCGGCAAGCTGCGGCACAATTTCTTTTACAATCGCATTCGCATCAGGATAAAGCGCAGCAGGAGTGCCTGCTGCAATCAGTGCCGTGATCACTTCATCTGGATGTAGCCGCTCGTCTTCCTTGATCTTCTGCTGTTGGTAAACGCCGGCGAGGATAACACGGTCGGCAATACGCAGGCTTTCAATGAGATCGTCAGCGAGCACCCTGCGCCGTAGCGTATTGGAACGCGGCTCCAGTACTGCCCACAGTCGCGACTGCGGATACACCGAGCGCAACGCTCGCAGCGTCTCGCGAATCGCTGTAGGGTGATGCGCAAAGTCGTCGATGACGGTGATGCCGCCAATCTCTGCACGCACCTCCAACCGCCGCTTCACACTCATAAAGCTGGCCAGAGCCTGTTGGATTGCCTCTACGGGAATACCCTGCCCGGCGGCAAGAGCAGCGGCTGCCGTTGCATTCAGCGCATTATGCTCACCGGCCAGCTTCATTTCAAAGGCTGACCACAACGCCCCACTTTTCCAGACCTCCCAGTGCATAGCACCGTTGCGATAGCAAAGACTCTGAAGGCGCCAATCAGCTTCGGCGCTGAAACCATAGCGCTCAACCTTGCAGAATGCTTTAGCCACGCACTCGGTTACATTTGGACTACCGTCGAAGGCCACAATGCGCCCACGCCGTGGAACCAGGTTCACCAGCCGCTTGAAAGCTGTCTTCACCGCTTCGAGATCCGCGTAAATGTCCGCATGATCGAATTCGACATGCGTGAGGATCAGAGCGTCCGGAAAGTAATGCAGAAACTTTGGGCCTTTGTCGAAGAAGGCAGTGTCGTATTCGTCGCCCTCGACGATAAAAGTGCGCGTGGGTCGCAGATGAAAGCTGGTTCCGAAGTTTTCCGCCACGCCACCGATGAGAAACGATGGCTCCAGTTCCGGTTTCGATGCTGAGGCTGTTTGATAAATCCATGCCAGCATGCTGGTAGTCGTGGTCTTGCCGTGCGTACCGGCCACAACCAGAGACTCGCGCCCGGCCAGAAACTCCTCTTTGAGCAACGCCGCCATCGATGTAAATGGAATGCGAGCATCGAGAATCTTTTCGATTTCAGGATTGCCGCGCGAAAGTGCGTTGCCAATGACCACAAGATCAGGCGCGGGGTCGAGATTCGCTTCGGAGTATGGCTCCATCACCGGAATTCCCAGTCCCCTCAGCAGGTCGCTCATGGGTGGATAAGCTGCCGCATCGGAACCGGTGATGTGATGCCCCTGTAATTGCAACAATCCAGCCAGCGAAGCCATGGCTGTGCCGCAGATGCCGCTCAGATGTATGTGCCGGGGCTTTCCATTCATAGCCGCACCGCCGGTTCCAACAGCTTCAATTCGGACTCCTCACTGACATGCAGGTCGGCAGCCACGCCAAAGGTAAGAGTGACATTCTGGCGCGAAACGTGGCCGCTCCGCAGGCCGATTGCAATTGGCCCGGCAAAGCCATCAAGTGCACTCATGATCGTCTTGTCCAGCAGATCGGGATCTGCGCCAGGCTGAGTGCAGTCCAGCATCTCTCCAAAGACAATTCCCGTAACGTTGTCGAGTTTACCCGCCTTGCGCAACTGCCAGAGCATGCGATCAATCTGGTAGGGCTTTGCTCCAACATCTTCGATAAAGAGCAGCTTGCCTTCTGTCTGCGGCTCCCACGGCGTGCCGAGCATGGCTACAAGAATGCTGAGACAGCCGCCATAAAGCGTGCCGCTTGCCGAACCCGGCTTGAGCGCGCGCAGACCTTCTGCAGCTCCCACACTGTATGGCTCACCTGCAAGTGAGGCACGAAAGCTTGGCAGGTGCACGCCGTCTTCGAGATAGAAATCCGCAGCCAGCATGGGGCCGTGAAATGCGGGAATGCCTAGTTCATCGAGCAGATGCAGTTGGAGGCCGGTGAGATCGCTGTAAGCGAAGAACGGCTTGGGATGCGCGCGAAAGACTTCGAGGTCAATGCGATCGAGCAGATAATTGGATCCGTAGCCGCCGCGCAGGCACATCACAGCTTGCGTTTCAGGATTGGCAAACACAGAGTGCAGGTCGGCAATCCGCTGCTGTGGAGTGCCGGCAAAAAAGAGCGGTCCTCGCGCCAACGCGTTCTCGGCAATCTGCGGCACAAACCCAAGGGCTCGTAATCGCTCCATGCCGCCTGTGAAGCGCTCCTGCCGCGCGAAGGACGCGGGAGCGATGATGCCAATGCCTGCGCCGGAAGCAACTGGGGAAGGCTTGAGGAGAACACGCGCGTCCATTACTCTTCCCACGCCTCGCCGCGCGCTATGAGTGTCGCAGGCCCGGTGAGTTCCAATTCTGCATCTGTTGCGTCCCATCGCACTGTCTGTGCGCCGCCGGGAGCAATGACGTGCAGCGGAGAACGGACGAGTCCCTGCGAAATGACAGCCGCAGCCGATGCTGACGTGCCTGTGCCGGAAGAGCTTGTCGGCCCCACGCCGCGCTCGAAGATGCGAATCTCAATTTCCGAGGAACTAAGCACACGCGCAAATTCCACGTTGGTCTGATACGGAAAATCCGGATGACCACAAACCTGCTGTCCGATGCTCTGCCAGCGCTGCCCGTCCACGGCGAACTCAGTATTATCTACAACGATGACAAAGTGAGGATTCCCGGTGGAAACCTCCATGCCGGGAACCTGCACGCCGCCGGGAATGGTGACTGTGCGCGGAGAAAGCTTAGGCACGCCCATGCCTGTGGTGATCTCTACTGAGTACGCATTTTGGTTATGAACGGCATCCACATGGCACAGCCTAAGGCCTGCGTCGGTCTCAACCTCCAGCGTATCGCCAGCCTTCGCACCGATTGCCTCAGCCATCCAGGCCGCTACACAGCGGGTGCCATTGCCGCTGATTTCGGCTATTGACCCATCTGCGTTATGCAGACGGATCCGGCCGGACTTCTTCTCTGGGTTGCTGTTGTCCCAGGTAAAAAATTCGATGCCATCCGCGCCGATGCCGGTATTGCGAGCACAGAGGCGACGAGTCAGCTCTGTCCAGTCACGACCTGCTGCCGCATCTTCCGTCACAATAAGAAAATCGTTGCCGCAGGCATGCGCCTTGGTAAAGGGAATCAATCGTCCTCCGGATCACGGAAGGTGAGTAACTGGCTGATGGTAGGCTGATTGACTAACTGCGCGCACAGCAGATCGTGTTTTTTCTTCGGCGCCGTCAGCGAAAAGCTGACGCGCTGCAGACCGCCTATCTCATCCCGCTGTACGCCAAAAAGGCGCTGGCCAGCCTTGTCCATTGCGCCAAGAATCGATGTGAGCATCTGCGTCTGATCACTTCCGCGCACCTCGTAGATGAGTGAGTAGCCTTTCAGGCTTACGCGATGCTCGAGGAAACCTACTACCGTAAGAGCGAAGATGACCAGAAATGCAGCGGCTATCGCGGGCACGTAAAGTCCCGCTCCGCAGGCCATGCCAATGGAAGCGATGACCCACACGCTGGCCGCACTGGTGAGTCCGCTAACGCGGTTGCTATTGTGCAAAATGAGCCCAGCACCGAGAAAACCAATTCCCTGCACGATATTGGAAGCCACCTGCCCGCGGTTGGTTCCGGCGTCACCGGCAAGGACTCCCGAGAGTAGCGTAAAGAACGCGCTGCCCATGCAGATAAGCATGTTGGTCCGAAGCCCTGCAGCTTTACGCTGAAATTCGCGCTCAAGGCCGACAAGTCCGCCCAAGGCGCAGGCAACCACCAAACGCCCGATTGCGCCATCCAACACGCCGAGCTGCTGCAGCCACGAGAAGCTGAATGGTTGCCCGAACTGTGCGAGTGCTGTCACTATGCTGCTTCCTTGCCAGATGCTATCACCGCGCGCGCATGTCTATTGAGGTTGTGGCATTTGGGGTAACTGAGACGTAAAGTGTGGCGGCTGGCTGCCATGGGGCTGTAAAGCGCCGCTCCTCCTCAAGCCCCTGCGGGTGCGCATGCACGGCGCGGTCCACCTCGTCTCCATCGAAGGCCAGCACCAGCGCCGCATGTTGTGCTGGCGCGGACAAGGCAGAGCGATAAAACTCCTTGTCGCTTTCGTTAATGGTCTGCTTGAGAGGGATACCGGTGAAGGCGACAATCTGCGGATAGACGGAGGTATCCATGAGGATGATCCCGCCGGGGCTTTTCTGTAGATACGCGCGCAGCGCTGCGGGAATTTCAACTTCATACGACCGGCGCGCCTCGATGTTTTTGGTTCCTTCTATGTAAACCGGAGGCCCTTCACGGAGCATCAACACGCAATTGATAACGACCAGGAGAAGCAGAAACGCAGCGACCCCGCCAGCCACGCGAGGTTTGAACTCGCGGGCGGTAGTCATGACGAAGCTGGCCGCGAAGCCCATGCCAAGAGCAAATGCGGGCAGCATTTCAAGTCCGTAGCGTGTGTTGTACCAGGAGTGTGGCCACCATACGGGAAGAAAGATTGGCACCGAGCCGTACGCAACGGAATATGCATAAAACGGAACGGGAAGCAGTAGTAGAAGCGCCCACGAGAATGCGTGCTTGCGCGCCAGAAACCACCCACACGCAGTTCCCAGCACGCTCAGAACAAGCAAAATGTTGCCCCAGGCAAGTGCGGCTGCATCCATTTCTGCGCATTTCACATAGAAGATCAGAGAAATCCAGAGATTGTGCCAACCCGGATGTGGAGGCCCTGCGCCCGGAGTAGCGGTTCGCACCTCGATCGCGCTGGCCGAGTATGGTCCACGTACAAAATCGAGCCAGTCGCCAAAGACCGTTGCATTGTAGACAAGCCAAACGACTGGCGCGGCAACTACCACAGTGCTTGCGAGCCAGAAGGTGCGTGATCGCAGCCGCCCCCGCCGCAGCAGTGCGACGCCTATGGCGCACCACGCGAGCAATGCCATAATCCAGCCGTCGTAACGCGTATAGACTGCGGCAACAAGAGCAAGTGCAATGCACCAGAGCAGCCCGTTTCCGGCGTTTTCATTGACAGAGTCAAGCGCGGCACGCCACTCCACAAGCCAGACCGCAGTCCACACCATCTCGCAGACAAACAACGGCTCGGTCATCGCAGTCGTCTGCAGATAAAGCAGGTTTGGATTGAGTGCGAAGAAAGCGAGCGCGATTGCGGCAGGAATGGGCGTAAGCCACCGCCGCGATAACCGATACAAGCCTGCACATGAAGCCAGCCACGCAAGCGCGGAGGGAATCAAGGCTGCGGCTCCGTTAGCCCACCATGCGTGAACTGCGATAAATGGAATCAACAGCAGGTGCGGCAGCGGAAGCCACACCGAGCCAAGCTGCGTCAGTCCGGGCCGATGGGAATCGAAGACGCGACGTGCTATGTGCAGATGAGCTACCGCATCGCCGTAGTTGAGCATCGCGCCATGCCGCCAGCTCCAGGCAATTGCCACGAGCGACACTACCGCGCACGAGATCAGTACGGAAAAATACTCGACGCGGTTTGGGCGTTGCTCAGTCAAGATGCGTCAGTACGCGGAACATCTCGAAACGCTCGTCGATTTCTTCGCGGGTTAGGTTTGCAATCCGCTCAGTGCCGAATTTTTCTACCGCAAAGGACCCCATGACGCTGCCATAGAAGATAGCGCGGCGAAGCACGCCAGGCGTCAGATGCGGCTGCGAGGCGAGATATCCGAAGAAGCCGCCTGCAAAACTGTCGCCTGCGCCCGTCGGGTCTACTACTTCTTCGAGAGGCAGCGCCGGGGCGCGGAAGGTGCGCTCCGCGCTTTCACCTTTTGGAGAGGATTTGTGAAATAAGGTCGCGCCGTACTCGCCGTGCTTCACCACCAGCATCCGGGGCCCATAGGACATGACTTCCTGCGCGGCCTTTACCAGACTGCTCATGCCTGCGAGCATCCTGGTCTCTGTGTCGTTGATGACGAGAATGTCCAGCCCTTCGAGCACTTCCAGCAGTGCGGGCTTGTGGTCTTTGATCCAGTAGTTCATGGTGTCGCCTGCCACCAGTTTCACGTCAGGCATGGCCTCACGCACACGCTTCTGCAGGACAGGATCGATATTGGCAAGAAAGAGATACTCCGAATCGCGATAGGAGTCCGGGATCTTGGGCTCAAACGAACCAAAAACATTGAGCTCGGTGTTGTGCGTCTTAGCCTCGTTCAGGTTTTCCAGATAGGAGCCTTCCCAGAAGAAGCTCTTGCCTGAGGCCCGTTCTATACCCACGGTATTAATGCCGCGCGTCTTGAATACAGCCTCCTGCTCCGGGCCAAAGTCTTCGCCGACAACGGCGATCACACGAACATCGGTGAAAAAGCTGGCTGCCAGCGAAAAGTGCGTTGCCGCACCGCCAAGACAGCGCTCGCGGCGACCTGAGGGAGTTTCAATGGTGTCAAATGCAACACTGCCTACGACGGTAATAGCCATTCTATTTCTCCTGTATGTAAGAGTTCGCGCGATTTCAGGGGGTGTGGGTTAATCCAGATACTTGCCGAACAATAGCTTCAGCTTTTCCTTTGTTGCAGCAGGAATCAGGTCCCGTTGTGTGAGCACCGCATACTGCGCGGCTGAGGCGCATGCGCATGTGCGCTCCTTCGGCATGGCAGCTATCGCGGCCTTCACCACACGGCTCGCGTTTTCGGCGTTCTTGTGCAGTACAGCTACAATCTCCTCGATGGTAACTGCGTCGTGGCCCTCGCGCCAGCAGTCATAGTCCGTCACCATGGCGACCGTGGCGTAACAAATCTCCGCCTCGCGGGCGAGCTTGGCCTCCTGCAGATTGGTCATGCCGATTACATCCGCGCCCCAGCTACGGTAGAGATTCGACTCTGCCCTGGTGGAGAACTGCGGGCCTTCCATGCAGACGTATGTTCCACCGAGCTTACCAATGACTCCGGCCGTCGTGCAGGCTTCCGCAGCGGTCTTTGCGACGGTGGCACACACCGGATCGCCAAAAGCCACATGACCGACGATGCCATCGCCGAAGAAGGTGCTGACGCGATGAAAGGTGCGATCGATGAACTGATCGGGGACCACGAAATCGGTCGGCTTGTGCTCTTCCTTGAGCGAGCCTACAGCGGAAACAGAGAGGATGCGCTCCACGCCGAGCTTCTTGAATGCGTACATATTGGCGCGGAAGTTCAGCTCCGAGGGCAGAATGCGATGGCCACGACCGTGGCGGGCGAGAAAGGCAACGTTGCGCCCTTCAAGCTGGCCCAATACGAATGCATCTGAGGGCTCACCGAAGGGTGTTTCCACTCGCTCTTCATGGGTGTCAGTAAACCCAGGCATGGAATACAAACCACTGCCGCCGATAATGCCAATCTCCGCTTGTGCCAACCCTTACACTCTCTTCCCGCGGGCCATTGGTATATCCCCAGCGCCCGCCGTTGCAAACATCTCAGTATAACGGCGAGCCTCTGAGAGAATCGCGACCGTGCGGCGTCTATTTGACCGTGTTTCTCCGGGCCTCATTCAGAGTTGACGCGCTGGAGGCACATTCAAAATCCAGGCACTCAGAGTTTCGCTGCTATCCTATTTATATTGTTATATTTACACGAACATTTTCTGTTTACTGCTTAAATAACAGAAGCACGTTACCAAATAAATAAAAAAATATGCACATTCGGCTGTAAGTGATTGGTTATTAAACTGGTTGCACCTGATTTTTGGTGCGCCCCAGTGTGTTCGCCTTTTGTGCGCCTGAAGGCCTGACGTTGATGCGTCCTGGCTGGAATCAGGCGTTGCTGACAGGCAACGCGCGGACGTTGCATCTGAAGGTTCCCTCTAATGAAGAAGGCTCTACTTCTATTATTCACAAACGACGATAATTTTATGCAAACTGCGCAAAGTTTTTTGCTCTTTAGAATCTGTTAGTTAGAAAATATTTTCCGCAAAAGGGCTTGACAGGAATTTTGGGCGGCGGAAATTGCCGCCCAAAACCGGGATCAGAAGCAGGGCCATTCCTCCAAGGCTAGTTGGCCATTGTGAGTAAAGTGATGGACTGCGCCGGGAAGGTGGTGCTGATGGCGCTTGTAGTAACACTCCCCGAAGGCGGCGTGACCGTTACGCTGTTTGGCCCTGCGATCTGGCTGAGGTTTGCATTGCTGTAGAGGTATGCCTGCGCTGTGGTTGTCGACGTAGAGAGGGCATTTACGGAAAGTGTTGCCGTCAGATCGCCATAGGTTTTGTTGATTACTACGATGGTGACTGTGCCGTCCTTGCTTCGCAGGCCGCCGTAGACCGCGAGCTGCGACTGGTCCACGCTTGACGAGTTCAGCGCAATATCGCCGAAGGTGGACTGCTTGCCGTCGTAGTTGCGGTAGATGGCGAAAGCGAAGTTTCCGGGAATCTGCTGATTGTCGTTTGTGGTGGGCCAGAACATGCCCATATCGAGGCCCTCGCGGCCGAAGATGCCGAGGACGTCGGCCTGCGTGACCGCACCGTTGATGGACTCAAGGCCGCCAAAGTTGTACTCGTCGATGGAGGTCTTTGTGCCCGGATAATCCTTTGCCACCCAGGCCTGCATCATGGGAATTGCCTGCGGCGCTTGCAGCGGCGTCGAGCAGCTCGATGTGTAGTTTGGGTCGGTTGTGTAATTCGGCTGCGGGAAGTTTGGATCGGTATAGGTTGGATCCCAGTAGGCGCGGGTCGAGTTCATGCGCGCCTGCTGCACGCCGGTATCGCCCGCGGCGGAAAGTCCAACAGAGCTGCCGTTATAGGTTGCCGCCATGTATGCGTGAATGTCGAGATAGTCCAGCAGACGAACACCATAGGTCTTTTCCGCTGCGGCCATCTGCTGCAGGTAGTACTCGATCATGGGCACGCCGCCGTGGGCATTGCGGTCGACGGGATTGCCCCACGGCTCATAGCACGGTCCGCCAGAACCCCATCCGGATTCGATGTCCTTTTTCGAGTAAAAGTAATTCCACCAGTAGTCGATGACAGGACCGCTCACCTGGGCTGTGGGATCCACCTTCTTGATCGCCAACGCTGTGCCGATGCCGCCATTCGTTACCTCATCGTAGGTAGACGCCACCGGATGCACGTCACGGTGTACCGCGTCCCACCAGGCAGGTTCGTTGTCGAGGTCCCAGATGGCCACAGATTTTCCTGTCACTCCTGGCGGATTTCCTGGCCCGTATGCAGTCTGAATTGAGCTCACCCATCCGCCGGCCCATGTGCTTTGCGCCCAGGTGAGTGTGGCGTCGCTTGCGGCGGGAGGCGTCGGGGCAGGATTCGAGATGCTGGTGAGAGCCGCAACCGTGCCGGCGGTATCGCCAAAGAGATCGCAGCCGCCAGAGGTGGTGCAATTGTCCGTTCCTTCCGGGACTATGCCACTTCCACACGAGCCGTTATAACTGGTCTGCCCTGGGAACTTTGATTCTGTAAAACTACAGGCGGTGGTCGAACTGTTGGTCACCCAGCCCGATACAGGCATGGTCATCAGGGACTGTATACCTGCCGCTGAGGAGGCTGTGATAAAGCCTGTGTAGTTGCCGCCGCCCCACATGCCGCCTTCGCCGCTGAAGTTTTCAAAATAGTAGTCGCTGGCGGAATTCGTTGTGTTGAGCTTGTAGTTGTAGCGTGAGGTGGCATCGCCCCCCCAACGCACAACAGTTGGATTTGCGGTGACCGCTGAAGCCGAATCGAGCAGATAGCCGTTCATGCCGTAGATGTTCGGGTTGATTGCATGCGTCTGGTTGCTTACATCCACGCTCAATGTGGGTCCGGTGGCGGTGGCCGGCGGGCTCAGGGTCACTGCGGCGCTGCCGGAAACGGAGGTATCCTGCACGCTTGTTGCCGTAACTGTAACTGTTGCCGGTGCGGGGTAGGGAGTGGTGTACAGTCCGCTCGATGAAATCGTTCCAGCGCTCAGCGAACTACCTGACGGAGCGGCAACTGTCCATGTCACGGCGTTGTTTGTAACCGCTGAGCCGCTTACTGTTGCTGCGAATTGCACTGTGCCGCCAATGGTTGCGGAGGCGGGATTCGGCGTTACCGTCACGGAGCTTACTGCGGGCGTTGTATAGGCTGCGGTGACAGTGGTGCTGGCGGTTACCGTCACGCTGCATGTTGTGGTGGTTGCGCTGGTGCATCCTGTCCAGGAGGAAAAGGTGTTACCGCTCGCCGAAGAAGGCGCGGAAAGCCCGACCAGAGTTCCGGAGTTAACGGTTACCGTAAAGCTGGTTTTGCCTTGCTGTGCGACGGTGGTGTTGCCCTCGGTATAGGAAATCTGCACACCGCTTGCGGGGTTTGTTGAATTCACCGTCAGCGTGTACGTGGTGGGCGGCGGTGGTGTCTTAGAACTTCCCCCACCGCAAGATGCCGCGGCCAAGCATAAGCCTGCCGCAGTGCCCAAGGTCAATAGCCTTCCGAAAGAAATCATCTAGCCCTCTGCCGCCTGGACGCGCTCTCATCGGAGTTGCATTCCGCATCCGTACTGATGCGCGTGGCGATCACTCTAAAAGTTCGCACCATATTACATGCTGTGATAGAGCTTTCGCAGCGACGAAAAGAGCAGAGACGAAGATGCCCCGGCAGCTTTATGGGCCTGCCGGGGCAAGTTTCAATCCGGGAATTGGTCAGAGGTGGAAGAGTCGGTCTGCTCCGAAGACGAGTCCCAGCGTTACGAGAGCGATGAAGACTTCGCCGATGGCGCCTACCGCAAACGGCCTCCAGCCCTGCTTGCCCAGCTCGCGGAAGCTGGTCCTCAATCCCACGCCTGCGAAGGTGAGAAGAAAGGCCCAGCGGGAGAGGTTTGCGAGGCTGCCGATCTGCGCTTTTGTGAAGAAACCTACCGTCGCGAGCAGCGAGATGAGAAGAAAGCCGAGGACGAACTTGGGGAATTTCTGCCACAGGAATGCTGCCTTGTTGCTGACAGTCTGCGCCTGTCCGCGTGAGGCCCAGTAAATGGCGTAACCGAGCACGATGAAACCGATGAGCGCGTTCCGCGTGGTCTTTGCCAGCACGGCAAACTTGCCTGCGGCATCCGAATAAAGTGCACCCGCTGCGGTGGCCTCTGCTGTGTTGTCAACGGCAAGGCCGGTCCACAGGCCATAAGCCTTGTCGCTCAGATGCAATGCATGGCCGATGGCGGGAAAGGCAAAGAGCGAGATGGCACCTAATGCCAGAATTGCTGCGATGGCGTAGGAAGCATCTTCGTCGTCGGCGTCGATGGCGGGTTTGGCTGCGATGATCGCCGAGACGCCGCAGATGGAGGAGCCGACGGCGAGAAGTGAGGTGAGCTTGGGCTTGAGCTTGAATGCGCGGCCCAGCAGGTGCATGAAAAGCAGCGAGAGGGTGATGGCAATACCGGCGAGCGCAAGTGAGACGGGACCGAGCTTGGCTATATCCCCGAGCAGGAAGCGCGAGCCAAGCAATACGATACCGGCCTTGAGCCAGAACTCATACGTGGCCACGCCCGGTTGAAAGATGCGCGGTACGCCGACGGTGTTGGCGATGACGAGGCCGATCACGATTGCCCAGAGGACGTACTCGATGTTTGGGAATGGAATGTGATGGGCTTTCGTATAGCCATTGATGGATTGCTCGATGAATTTTCCGGCGTAGCCGACGGCGATGAGCAGAAGCAGGCCAGGAATCAGCGCGAGAAGGCGCTGGACCGGATTCGCGGAGCTGTTGAGGCCGGCTGGGGCAGAGGTGACAGTTGTTGCCATAGAAATCTCCTTGCAGGCTATGGGTGGCGGCGCAGGCATTGTGGCGGTTACGCTCTACCGACGTGCTTTACCACTTAATGGCGGGGATCAGATTGAAGCGCACGAGCAGCGCCAGAACGAGGGCGAGTGCAACGGCGTACACGTCGAGCGAGATTCCGCTGCGTTTTACAGGGAGTTCAGGCATGGTCTTCTCCAGTTGTGTTTCAGATTGCGTGAATTAAGCCTCGATCGAAGCGTCCACTTCTGCCAGGTACCGTGCAGCGGTTTCCTGTACGGCCCACCCTGCCAGCAGCAGGCTGGGCGCGGGCAGCGGGGCTTCATCGCCCAGGGCGGTGAGCGTGGTACATCGCAGCTGCTGGTTGGGCTGTGCGGCGTGGGATACGAGGACGCAGGGAAGGTTGGCGGGAAGGCCTTCTGCGAGCCACTCGGCGGCGAGGAGCTTGAGATCGCGGCCCGGCATGTAGACGACGCGGGTTGCGTCTTCTTTAGCAGGGAGCGGCGCATCATTGTGCGACTGCGCGTGATGGCCCGTGGAGAAGATGACGCTTGATGCCGAATGGCGATCCGTGAGCGAAAACGGCACTGCAGCTGCCGCGGCGAAGGCGGCGGTGATGCCTGGAACGACCTCGAAGGTGATGCCCGCTTCGCGCAGCGCAGTCATCTCTTCGGCGGCTCGACCGAAGATGAGTGGGTCGCCGCTCTTAAGCCGCACTACGGCGCGACCGGCTCGGGCGTGGGCAACCATCAGCGCGTTGATTTCTTCCTGCGTGATGATTTTCTGTCCGCAACGCTTGCCGACGTTGACGATTTCGGCCTGCGGGGCTAGCGAGAGAATGGCTTCAGGGACAAGGTCGTCATGCAAGATGACCTGCGCGGATTGAATGAGGCGCGCGGCGCGCAGCGTGAGGAGATCGGGATCGCCCGGGCCAGCGCCGACAAGGTAGACCTTGCCTTCTCTTGGTTCTGCCAGCGGGACGGGACGGTTAGCGAGTGCATGGAGCAGAGCTTTGCGGGGTTCTCCTGCGGGAAGTGTCGCGAGAATTTTGCGGCGCTGTGTTCCGAGCTCTGTGAGCCAGGGACCGATGGTTTGCGGTAGCTGTGCGTCGATTTCGCGGCGCAGACGCTGAGCGAATGCCGGGCTTTCACCGCTGGTTGAGATTGCAACCTGCAACGGGCCGCGCTGCACGATGGAGCCGAAGAAGAAATCGCAGTGAGGAATGTCATCCACGCTATTGCAGAGAACGCCGCGTTCGACAGCGGATTCATAGACCGCTGCGTTGATTTCGGGTGTGCTGGTGGCGGCGATGGCGATGAAGATGCCGTCGAGATCGGTGGGCGTGAAGGCGCGGGGAATCCATTCGAGCTTGCCTTCGGTTGCCAGGGCGCGGATTTCTTCACGGGCCTCCGGTGCGACTACGCACAAGTGAATGCCGGTTTTGAGCAGCGTGCCGATCTTCTCCAGTGCGACGGCACCCGCGCCGACGATGAGCCCGGTGCGGCCTTCGAGTTGGAGAAAGATGGGTAGCTGGCTCATAGAACTTCCTTAGTCCGCGACGCTGTGCGGTACGGGTCCGGTTGGCGTGTCGCGCTCTACTGCGGCAATCAGCTCGCCTGCGAGATGCGCGCGCAGTTCGTCATTGGTGTGGCGGCCGAACCATTGGCGGAGATTTTCTTCTGATGTGCGGCTGGCTAGATATTGGCTTAACAGGCGTTCGATGGACTCTGGGACATCTGTGGCGAGGCAGCGATACCCTACGGGGCGCGCGAAGCCCGCGTGCTGGCCGACTGCGCCGCCGAGGCAGAAGTAGTAAGCATCGGTCAACTTGCCGTCATGCTTGATCTTCTTGCCTTCCATGCCGATGTCCGCGATCCAGTGCTGGCCGCAACTGTTGGGGCAGCCGGTGACGTGGAGGCGAAGCTGCTGATCGAATTGCGGCAGGCGGTCTTCCATCTCAGCAACTACCCATTTCGCGAAGCCTTTGGTCTCCGTGATAGCGAGCTTGCAGAATTCCGTGCCGGTGCAGGCGATGGCGCCGCGCCAGAAGACGGACCCATCGACTTGCAGGTCGATCTGATTGAGTTCTTTGGTGAGTTCGTTGGTTTTGGCGTTAGGAACGTCGAGGAAGATGAGGTTTTGCGCAACGGTGGCACGCAGGCGGCCTTTGCCGAAGCGCTCGGAGAGTTCGGCGGCGGCTTCGAGTTGCTCGCCGGTGAGGCGGCCACGGAGGACGGAGGCTCCGACGGAGCTCAATCCGGGTTCGCTCTGCGGAAGAATCCCGGCGTGATCCCGGAAGACGTCACTGGGGATGGTTTCTTCGCCCGTGGTTTCGAGTGTGAAGCTGAGGCGGCGCTGAAGTTCGTCGCGGAAGCCGGCTGCGGTCCAGCCTTCTTTCATGAAGAGATATTTGAGGCGGGCACGATCGCGGCTTTCGCGCAAGCCCTGCTGATCGCGGAAGATTTCCGCTACGCCGCGGACTGCGGCAACGGCTTGATCGGGACGAAGGAAGACGTCGAGGCGTTCTGCCAGATGCGGCTCGTTCGAGAGACCACCGCCGACGCGGAGGCTATAGCCGATTTCACCATTTTTGCGCGCGGGTGTGAGGCCGATGTCGTTGATCTCCGGGTAGGTGCACCAGTGCGGGCAGCCGGTGGCGGAGATTTTGAATTTGCGCGGCAGGTTGTAGAAGTCTGGGTTCGCGGTGAGCATGTGCGCGATTTCCTGCGCGATGGATGAGGCGTCGATGAGCTCATCTGCGGAGATGCCGGCGAGGGGGCAGCCGGTGACGTTGCGGACTACGTCTCCGCATGCGCCTTTGGGCGAGAGGCCGATGGAGTCGAGCGCATCGACGACCTCCGGCAGAGTCTCGATGGTGAGCCAATGGAACTGAATGTTCTGGCGGGTGGTGATGTCGGCCAGGTTGCGGGCGTATTTGCGAGCTAGACCGCCGATGGTGCGGAGCTGATGCGCGGAGAGGATTCCGTTGGGAATGCCGATGCGCAGCATGAAGTACTCCGTGGCGAGACCTTCGCCGCCTTTGCCGCCGGTAGCTCCGACGCCGTCGCCCTGCGTGTAGACACCCCACCACTTGAAATAGAACGAGGCCCACTCGGGAACGACGCTGGAGCGGCCCTCGCGGGCGAACTGCCGGACTTCATCGAAGACTTCCCATGGGTTCTTGGTGCGCTTGAGGCGTTCTGAGCGCTGGGCCTTGGTCTCTTTTTCGGGTACTGCTGTGGTCATAGTTTTGAATCACCTTTGAGAAATAGAAAACCCGCGTCAGCTGATGGCTGAACCGCGGGTAGATGGAAACCTGATTCTTAATTAGCTGGATTCAACAGGTTGCCCGGGCCGCGATCAGCAGTGAACAACACGGGCAACAGGAGAATCGGTTCATGGAGTTGATGATAGGCACCTGCCTGGAGAATTGCAAATGTTCGATTGCGGACAACTGCAGGAGTTATCCTGTGCAAGTCTGATTGCGAAGTGATGTTTCTTCTATAGGTTGCGGACGAATGCACAGTTCCTGCAGAAATCTTTATGCAGTCTTCATTCCGGTGCTGTGCAGTTACAGATTTACAGAATTACAGATTCTGGTGGCAAAACAGGGGGTGGGGGTCCTTCTCTCCCTGTAAAGACGACGGCCCGAATCCAGCTGGATTCGGGCCGTTTTTTCCTGCTGATTATGAGTGTGACATAAATGGGCGTAATTTTACGCAAACTATCTGCGCGACTCTAGGAACGAAGGTCCAATGGACCAAAGTAGCACGAGAGACGAGAGACAATGGATGCCGGGTGATTCGCATCGAAGATTACGGGTGAAGCGGAAGGAGGATGCGATGGCTGTGGAGACTGGTTGCTGCATTGTGGGTGGCGGGCCGGCGGGCGTGATGCTCGGGTACCTGTTGGCGCGTAGAGGTGTGAACGTCACGGTGCTGGAGAAGCACCAGGATTTCTTTCGCGATTTTCGTGGCGACACGGTGCATCCTTCGACCCTGGATGTGCTGAAGGAGCTTGGGCTGCTGGAGGAGTTTCTTGAGTTGCCTCATCAGAAGGTGGAGTCAGCCGGACTGGTGCTTGGAGGCTCCGCGTTCCAGGTGGCTGATTTTCGGCATTTGCCGACGCACTGCAAGTTCATCGCACTGATGCCACAGTGGGATTTTCTTAACTTTCTTTCGAGCCATGCAAAGAAGTTTCCTTCGTTTCAACTCCTGATGCAGCACCAGGCGGTGGACCTTATCAAGGAACGCAGACGCGTTGCGGGCGTGGTGGCTCTGAACAACGGACAAAAGGTTGAAGTGCGCGCGGACCTGGTGATTGGCTGCGACGGCCGCCATTCCGTTGTTCGCAGTGCTGCGGGGCTGAAGGTGATTGAACGGGGCGTTCCGATTGATGTGCTGTGGTTCCGGATCAGCCGCATGCCGGGCGATCCCTCTGATGTGCTGGGCAATGTGAATTACGGCAAGGTGCTGATCCTGATTAATCGGGCGGATTATTTTCAGGCGGGATTCATCATTCGGAAAGGGTCTTTTGCGAGTGTCCAGGCGCGAGGGCTTGATGCTTTCCGCGAGAGCATTCGTCAGCTGGCTCCCTGGCTGGGTGAACGCGTGGAAGAACTGCGCGACTGGGAGCAGGTGAAGATGCTGACGGTGCAGATCAACCGGCTGAAGCGCTGGCACAGGCCGGGATTGCTGTGTATTGGAGATGCGGCTCATGCGATGTCTCCGGCGGGTGGAGTGGGGATCAACCTGGCGATCCAGGATGCTGTTGCTGCGGCCAATTTACTGGCCGGGCCGCTGCTGGAGAGATGGGTCTCCGACAGGGACCTGGCGGCTGTGGAAAGGCGGCGGCTGTTTCCGACACGCGTGACGCAGGGGGTTCAATTGCTTGCGCATCGCGGCATGGGGCGTATTTTTGATAATCCGAAGCCGATTCATGTGGCGTGGCCGTTCAAAGCCATCCAGCATGTTCCCGGCGTTCACCGCGCGGTGGGGTATGCCATTGGGGTGGGCGCGCGGCCGGAGCATGTGCGGGATGATGTCAAACGGAGTTCGCGGGGGGTGGGGCTGGCCAACGCGGCCTGCGTTGGACTTGTGTGTGCGGGAGTTGGAATGGCTGCTACGGCGGCTGTGTGCGGATGGGCGGCGTGGAAGATTTGGGGCAAGATCGCTGAGGCTGGAAGTGAGAGGGGTTCGCGGAATGCGGGAAGGGCTTCGACGACGGCGATTGCGCGGTCTTAGTCGCCGCCTGAATGGAGGGAAAGGACCCTGTGGGAGATTGCGGCGTTTGCAATGGACACATCCATATCAGGGGTAAATAATCGAGGGATATGGTGAATAGTGTCGAGGAAACGGGCCTTGAGGTTGTCGATCTGAGGATCGACAGCGCTTTTGCGGCCCGAAATCTTCACACGCGCGACATCGGAATGCAGATGACCGGCCTGCAAAGGTTGTCTCGGGCGATGGTCGAAAATCCGGACACCATCCTGCAGGAATTAGTGAAGACCGCCGTTGATCTGTGTGGTGCGGACAGCGCGGGCATCAGCATTGAAACCGATAACGGGAACGATCAGGAGTTTTATCACTGGATTGCCACGGCAGGCGCTTATTCCGGATTCCTGAATGCGATTCTTCCGCGCGAACCGAGTGCGTGCGGTTTGTGCCTGGAGCGCGGACACGCGCAGCATTTCACGGTGACCAAAAAATTCTTCGATATCCTTGGCGTGGAAGCTCCGCTGGTTACAGACGGCATCCTGCTTCCATGGAAGACTGAGGATACGCGCGGCACCATCTTTGTGATGGCGCATGGCCGCACGGAGGCCTTTGATGACAATGATGCGCGACTGATGACCATGCTTGCTGATTTTGCGGCGATGGGCTATCGCCAGCAAAAACAGCAGGCGCAGCTTATTGTTCAGGCGAGAGCCGCAGCAGCCGCGCAAATGGCAAATCATCTGGCCCACGAGATCAACAATCCATTGCAGAGCATGACCAATGCCGCATTTCTTGTGGCGCGGGGCGATCCGGGCTCCAACCCGAAGGCCCTGGGACAAGCGTTGTCGAATGATATTGAACGGTTGTCAGGGATCGTGCGAGAGCTTTTGTCGCTTCCGCTTGAATGAGTGGCTGGATCAAGGGCGCAGAGCGCCGCCGAATTTTTTCAGGGCTTGAGCCCACGCGGGTTTGCGCGTAGGCTGATGGTTATGGAAGTGCAGCTCACTCCCGAGACGCAAGCGAAGCTAACCGCTCTTGCTACACAGAGCGGACGCAGGACTGACGAGCTTGTTGAGGACGCAATGGCCGGATACCTCGATGAAGTAGCCCAGGTGCGCGTTATTCTCGATGGCCGTTATGACAACCTGAAAAGCGGCAATGTGAAGCCTATTTCCGGCGACGACGTCGAGGCCTATTTCCGACGAAAGAGCGCCGGCCGACGCGCTGAATGAAGGGTTACGATTTTCACCCGGAAGCCCTGGCCGACCTTGACGAGATTTGGGAATACATCGCACTCGATAATCTCGACGCTGCCGATCGGATGATTGCCGAAATTCTGGCCGCTGTTCGGAACCTGGTTTCGTTTCCAGGCGTGGGCCACAGACGCCCGGACCTCACTTCCCGCCCCTTGCGCTTCATCGTGGTACGTGAATACCTGATTGCGTATGCGCCCGACGAAATGCCGTTGTGGGTTGTCGCCGTTATTCATGGCCGCCGCAATCCGCGCGTGATGGCCTCTATTCTCAGAGGCCGGGAGTAGTCCCACAAAGGGTAGGTTTCGGGACCGTTTGCAGAGCTGCTGAGTGCGAAAGCTTGCGTTTCGCGTGTTGCCTCTCTCCCGTTTTTCACGTAACTTGAAGGGCATGGAAGTACATTTCTCGCCCGACGTTGAAACACAACTCCAGCAAGTAGCTTCTGCCAATGGCAAGGATGCCGAACAACTGGTTAAGGATACTGTTGCCCGGATGCTCGAGAATCAGGCGCGCTTCATCGCAGGAGTGCAGAGAGGCATTGAGCAAGCCGACCGTGGCGAGTTTGTAGAACACAAAGACGTGCTTAACCGCATCGAGAGGCTGCTTCACTCGTGAGACAGATTCGGTGGACAACCGAAGCATTTGACCAACTTGAAGCCGCTATTCAGCACATCCAGCAAGACAATCCCGCCGCTGCCCGAAATCTAGCTCAAACGGTTATTGATCGCACTGAACAACTGGCGACCTTCCCCGGCCTTGGCCGCCCCGGAGAGGTGCAGGGGACGCGCGAACTTGTCAGCCCTCCTTGTGGTTGTGTACCGTTCCACTGAAGAAGTTGTTGAAATCCTGCATATCTGGCATGGAGCGCAAGACTGGCGTTGATGTCTCGCAAAAGGTGAGTTTTGGGACAATTCGCGATGCTGCCGCCTCGTACGAACCAGGAGACGTGGTGCTGCCAAAACCCAGGTCTCAAAAGCGAGACCTGGGGCACCCTTACATTGATTGTTCAGACCTGCGCTATCCGCCGAAGGATTTCCCGTCTCGAATAGGGTACGTTACGCTAATGTCCTAAGACTGCGGTCTGTACATCGAGATAATTTCAATTTTCCCTATAATTTTGCTATTGAATTCCTCCAGCCGCTCCGCCGGAATCCAATATTCTAGGGCAGTTGAGGAGCCAACCTTCTGAATCTCAAAGCCTGTCAAATATTCGGGCTGGACTGCGAAGCAAAGCACGTAACCCACATAGCCAGATGCTTCATCTTTGGTGTTCCACTCTCGCGCAATAAAGCTGGCGTACTCCTCATTCAGGACAGGATAGAAAATGGGTTGTCCCTCCAGACGAGGGGGAAACTCCTTGAAGTCAGCATCTGCGATCAGATCCAGTTCCTTTTGGCCGACCGGACGGTACAACATTGTCCCTTCGCTTTTCATATTTGAATTTTAACTTTAGCGATAAGGAGCCTCTATTGCGGGCCATCCGTAAGACTTTTGTGGCTCCCCCTTGGATGAGTATCTGGTTCATCGCGCAGGTATTGGCGAAGGGAATTGCGCACTTACAGATATGCAGTGCTTAAAAGCGTTGGCCTACAGCCAGCAGCCGCAACTTTAAAATAGCGAGCTTGTTGTCAATGATTAACTTCTGGGAGACGCTAGGCGTGAAACGCTCCAGTAGATGTGAGACATTATCGAATGCAGCGCGTGCATTTGCGTAGTTGCGCTGCTTCGTTTCTTCGTCTCCTGCTACATTCGTCACATCCATGAAGGTAAGGGCCAGATCAACGTCCATGAGAAGGAACTGGACGCCGGTTTCGTTGCTGTCGCCGTTCAACTCTTCGACCATGGACCACCGTTGTTGAGCAGAATGCTCTTCTGAAAAGGTTGAATTGCGCGCGATCATGAACCCTACTAGTTCTTGGGTTCCTCGATGACGGCGCGCATCCGGTAATTCCCTTCGCTGTCGACTTCGATGCCGTGGACTTCGCGCTCGAAGCCGGGGAAGCGCTTGCCGAATTGCTCCATGGCGAGGATGAGCTTGATGACCGGAGATTCGGGGCCTCCGAGGCGCTCGCCGGGCATGGACATGGGGATGCCCGGAGGATATGGGACGAGCATGACGGCGGCGAGACGGCCGGCCATTTCCTTGAACGGGATGCTTTCGGTTTCACGGCGCACTAGCTTCTGGTAGGTCTGGCCGGGGGTGAGGACGGGATCGAAGTCTTCATCGCAGGCGGCGTTGACGAGGCCTGCGAGATCAAGCTCGACCATGGCTTTGTGCATGTCGTCGCAAAGCTCTTTGAGGGTGATTTCACGATAGCGCGCGGGGAAACGCTGGACCAGCTCCGGGAGGGCGTCTTCGAGGACGGCCCCTGAGTCATAGAGGCGCTTGAACTCGAAGAGGTTTTCAAGGAGGCTGCCCCACTTGCCCTTGGAGGTTCCGACGGAGAAGAGCACGAGGACGGTGTAGTCGCCGGTGCGTGCGATTTCGACGCGGCGCGAATCGAGGAACTCGGTGAGGATGGCCGCGGGTATGCCCCAGTCGCCGATGACGCCCTGGGCGTTGACGCCGGGGGTGAGGATGGTGACCTTTGTGGGGTCAAGCATGCAGTAGTCGTCGGGCGAGTCTTCATCCTGATAGCCGTGCCAGGCTTCGCCATGCTTCACGGTCCAACAACTGGGTTGGGTGGCGAGGAGCTCGTCTTCCGCATCTTCAAAGAGGATTCGTTCGCCGGTGGCGGGATCGGTGACGTGCTCGGGCTGATAGATGCCGAAGAACCAGCCGTCTCCGTTGTCGGATGTGATGCGCAGGCGATGGGCGATGGAGCTCATGGCCTGGCGGAAGCTGATGGCGTCGGCGAGGGTCTCATCCATCAATGTTGGACCGGCGGGCTCGTCCATCATGGCGGCTGCAACGTCAAGCGAGGCGATGAGCGGATAAAAGGGTGAGGTGGTGCCGTGCATCATGAAGGATTCGTTGAACTGATCGAAGTCGAGCGGGGCGCGATCCGAGAGCTTGATGTGGATCATGGAGCCCATGGAAAAGGCGGCGAGCATCTTGTGCGTGGACTGTACGGAGAAGAGGGTGGGCCGGTCCTTCATGTCTTCCGGCACGCCCATGGCATAGCGCCCTTTGTAGATGGGGTGGAATTTGGCGTAGGCGTACCAGGCTTCATCGAAATGAATGCGGGAGACTGAGCCGGCAAGTTGTTCGACGACCTGATCGACGTTGTAGCAGAGGCCATCGTAGGTGGAGTTGGTGACCACAGCGTACGTGGGCTCCTGCGAGCGCGCGCCGGGGGAGAACGGGCTGCGGGCAATGAGCTCCTGAACCGATGACGGCGAGAAACGCTTGAGGGGAACGAGGCCGATCATGCCGTAGCCGTTGCGCGTGGGCTTGAAGTAGACAGGGCGGGCGCCGGTGATGGTGAGCGAGTGACAGATGGACTTGTGGCAGTTGGCATCGGCGAGGACAAGGTCGTCCTGCGCGATGACGCCGTGTCCGACGATCTGGTTGGAGGTGCTGGAGCCACCGAGGACGTAGAAGGTCCAGTCTGCGCCGAAGATGCGGGCGGCGTTGCGTTCGGATTCGCCGGGAGGGCCGACGTGGTCAAGCCATGAGCCGAGCGGCGCGGAAGAGATGCCGAGATCGGAGCGGAGGAGATTTTCGCCGAAGAAGCGGTGGAATTCCTGGCCGACGGGGTGCTTGAGGAAAGCGACGCCACCCATGTGGCCGGGTGCGTCCCAGGAGTAGACGGACTGGTCGTTGTACTTGAGCAACTCGCGAAAATAAGGAGGCAGGAGCTGATCGTGATAGCGCTCGATGGCCGTGTCGAGGCGCGAGGAGATGAAGGCTGGAGTGTCGCCGAAGAGATGGATGTATTCGTGGACCTGCTTGATGACTTCGAGGGGAAGCTCGGAGACGAGGGTGCGATCGGCGATTAAAAAGATGGGGACTTTTTTATTGCGGTGACGCACGCCGCGGATGATGTCGAGTGCGGCGCGTTCCTCGAACTGCGATTCGCCTTCGAGATCCCAATCGAGCAAGACGGCGGAGTAGCTCGGGTCAGAGGTGACGAGCGAGAGACCGTCTTCAGGCGAGGTGGTGCGGACGACGTTGTAACCTTCGTCGCCGATGGCGTCGACGAGGCGCTCCATGGCTCGATCCGATACGGAGTCGGTGCGTCCGACTTCACTTGCAACTAACAAAACCCAACGCTTCTCGTTCATCTATCCTCACAACCGGGCAAACGTTCACGGCCCCCCAGTTCGGGAGGGCCATGAAGAGTGACATGAATAGTATCGGTGATTTGGATTTGGTTGTGGAAACAAGAGGCGGGATGTTACGCAGGATTCACATTTCCTGCTGATTTTGGTGGGGCGAGGTTAGAGGTTCAGTGTCACCATCGCTTTGTCGATTACATCGGCCTGTTTGGCGTCCTCGATGCCGTAGGCGTCATGCCAGTGCCACCACTTGTAGCGCGGTGTCTTGGGATAGCCCTCGGGCGAGTCTTCCCAATCTTCCTGACGACCGAGCGGCGTGACGTCGAGGTAATTCCACACGGTGCCCATGGCTTCATCGCCGCGATTGTTGATGTAGTACGTGCGGAAGATCTTGTCGTTCTCATCGCGGAAGAAGACGTTGTGCCCGTGCCACTCGTCGACGCCGAAGTCTTTGTCGAAGCTGTCGGTGATGGTGTACCAGGGAATCTTCTCCCAGCTCATGCGCTGCTTGAGGCGGGTGATGTTTTCCTGCGACCCGCGGGAGGCGTAGGCCAGCGTGGTGTCGCGCGCGTGCAGGTGCGAGAGGTGCGAGACCTGATCTGCGCCGAGCGAGCAGCCGACGCAGGCATGGTCGGGCCAGCCGTGGACGTTGGAATCGTAGAAGGCACGATAGAGCACGAGCTGGCGACGGCCCTCGAAGAGATCGAGCAGCGAGACGTTGCCCTGCGGGCCTTCGAAGACGTACTGCTTCTCGACTGCGAGCCACGGCATACGGCGGCGTGCGGCGGCGAGTGCATCGCGGGCGCGGGTGTGCTCCTTTTCTTTGATTAGCATCTGTTGCCAGGCGTTATGCCATTCCTCCGCTGAGACTACCGGAGGTTTTTTGATTGCTGCGATTTGCTCATTGGTTGTCATGACTTCCTCCCTGGGCTTGTTGTTGTTCGGGTTCGCGTGTTTTTTTGTTCCAGATTTTGACGGCGGCGAGCGCGGAGACGCTGCCTGTCGAGACGATGCCGGCGGCGATCCATGCCGCGGTGGATATGCAGAAGGGACACATAGCTACCTCCCAATTTCTAAATTGCTCTGGCGCGTTCGGCGGCTGCTGAGCAGATCCGCCCGATCAACTGGCTCCAGCCTGAGTCCACGCCGCGGTCATTCTCGCCAATCCAGCCCATGGCGCGGTGCAGGAAACGCATGCGCGTGACGCCGTTCTCTTCTGTGAGGCGATATTGGAGGTTCGAGATGGCTGGCGTGGACATGAAGAGCGGCCCTGAGATTTCAAGCAGCACAGGAGCCTTGATGGATTGCACCGCGCCCCAGTAGTGTCCGGTGTTATTGCCGAGATCGCGATACCAGCGCCCGCCGGGCCACGCTTCAAGCACCATGGGCATGGGCTTTTCGGGAGTGGAGTTGAGCGGTCCCATCTGCTCGAGAATGGTCTCGAAGACGATGTCGATGGGGGCGGCGATTTCTTCTTCTTTGAGGATCTCGAAGGCCTGCAATACGCCTTCTTTTACGGTGGCTGGCATTTACTTCTCCTTTTTGGGGTTTGGACTATCGTCCAGGCGAATCAGCCGTTCGAGGGCCTTGCGTTCGGCGCGCTGCTTGATCTCGTCCACTTGATGCGTCCAGTAGCGCTCAAAGACCTTGACCCAGTCGTGGACCGGCTTGAGGCCTTCCGCGTTGAGGCGGTACATGCGGTGCTGCCCGCGCTTGATCACGGTCACCACGCCCGCCTTACGCAGCGCTCCGAGGTGCTTGGAGACGGCAGGCTGGGCCATCTTCATGCGAAGAACAATTTCGTTGACGGGATACTCACGGCCGCTTGAGAGCACGGCGATGACCTCGCGCCGCCGCGGCTCGGCGATGGCGGTGAAGACGTCCGAAGGGTGAGCGGTTCGCGGCATGGATTTAATATATTCCTATTAAGGAATATGTCAAGAGGAGAAAATATTGGGACTGAGGGGCTGAGGGACTGAGGGACTGAGGGACTGAGGGACTGAGAAAAAGCAAAAACACATCGGCCGAATTTGCTCATGGGAAGTTGCGATTCTTTCAGTGTTTTTTGAATGCCACTGCTCGCCCTTCTTATTCATCCTCCCTGGCGTGGACCCAACGAGAGAGAGATTTGCTGCTGAGGTTCTGACAGATTTTTTACATTCAATATTGAAAACACTCTTCACTTGCTTCGCCAGAGTCGTTATTCTTTGTTCAAGATCTCACGATCAAAAACATGGCGAAAGAAAGAGTAAGGCTCCCTGTGAGCCTCTTACTGTGCGCGACCATCGTGCTGCTGTCCCTGATTGTTGTGTCCGTGATCGGGTGCAACTGGAACCGCGTCTCAGTCCGCAGATACGAGATGGGCGTCGCGTTCGATGGCAGAGCGCCGTGGGGCGAAGTGGGCCCTGAATCCGAGAGCGACCATGCTCCGACGGTGCTTTACCGGAAGGTGGGAGAGAGCTATTGCTACACGGCCTTCCAACTACCGGGCCTGCGCGATCGCCTGGAGCGCGAGAAGAAACCTTATGTCACGGTGGAGTACAACGTGTTTACACATCTTGGCCGTGAAGGCAGGTACACATTGCGCTCAGTGGATGGGGTTCGTCTGGCGGATGGGAATAAGGTCCTGCAGAAAACCGAAGAGTCCGGAGGGCAGATTCTGCTGGCGGATGATGAGTCGTTAAGTTGTCCGTGAGCCGGGTTCGGAACGATCTTCCATGTGAGCCTGAAACCTCGTTTTGAATGCGGTGCATCCGCAGTTTGGGCTGATCTTAGTGGAAGATCCTGTGGCTGTGATGTGGGATTCGTGCCTGGCGAGGTGAATGGGCGGGGATTTTTGTAAGCTATCATGGGCCAAACCCAAATTATGGGGGTGAGAGCGGCTGGATGGATCGCGGATATTTTATTCTGTCGTGCCTGCCAGGGCTCATCGTGGGGATGGCGGTCTTCTTTCCGCTTGGGGCCAAGCGCAGAGCCTGGATTCCACCGCTTGCCTGGTGGCTTTGTCTGATTCTGGGAGCCGTCATTTGCATATATGGCTTATCCCACTCAACGGCACCGTCGTTCGCAAGGCGAATCACGGCGGTTGGCAAGGCTTACGACTGCGTTGAGATACGGCAAGGAAGAGATTCTCATTTCGGCTTTCGTTTTGTGCCTGAAGGTGGCGAACCTATCCAGATTGAAACACCGATTATTCTTCCGGGGTGGGCGAATCCGGCCGTTTTTAATGGACGCACTTTTCGGATTATGTATCTCGGAGACACTGAACGAGCGTTGAAAAACGAGGCTATTGATATTGAGATCCTGTCTGGCAGAGACGCGGGCTTTCATGACTCGCTGGATGCTCGGCCAGCGGGGAAATGGTTGGCGATTCCGATTGGAGCCGCATTGGGCGCTTTGGGCTTTCTTGGCCTTCGATATATGAAAAAGGACGCTGATTCTGCTGCGCTGGATGATGAGCCGTCGGCTTGAATTATTGTCCCCTCCTCATAGAGTTCACGAACGAAGAGCAAGAACAAAAGCAACCGCAGATCCTTCGACTCGTTTCCCGCTGAGCGGGAAACTTCGCTCAGGATGACAAACAGTGGCGGGAGAACAAGCGGTCTTTCTCGAACGACGAGCGGCGTTAGTTCGAGACGAGCGGTATAGTGCTGCTATGCGTTTTCAATCTGCCTGCTCTCTTCTGGTTGCCGTGGGAGTGATTTGCGGCGCGTGTCTAGTTCCCTCTGCGGCTCAGTCTGCTAAGCCTCCGATTACTCTCGACGAATTTATGAATACGACTGCGATTACGGCGGCGAGGATTTCGCCGGATGGCAGCGCGGCGGTGATTGGGACCGAGGCTCCGGACTGGAAGAACAATCTCTTTCGAAGCGACCTGTGGCTGTGGACTGCTGCCGCGGGGTTGAAGCCGTTGACGCACTCGGGCAGCGAGGAGAATCCGCAATGGAGCCCGGATGGGAAGTGGATTGCATTTTTGAGCGACCGCGAGTTGCCGGGTGAGAGCGCGGATGCGGATGGGTCCGCCAGCGGTTCGGGCGAGGAGGATGTGAAGGCTAGCCGCGTTTGGGTGATTGCGGTGAGCGGCGGCGAGGCGTTGCCGCTGTACACGGAAAATTTGGATGCGCATGCCTTTGCGTGGAGCACGGACGGGAGCGCGATTTATTTTTCCGTGACAGCTCCGCAGACGAGCGAAGAGAAAGAGGCGCACAAGGCGGAGTGGAAGGATGTGATCCGGTGGCGGGAGCAGCACCGGGGCGATGTGCTGGTGAAGCAGGCGGTGGGCCCGGCGCTGGCAAAGGCGGTGGAGAATCCTGCACCCGAAAGCAAAAAAGATAAAAAGAAAGGCGAGAAGAAAGAGAGTGAGGCCGCGGCTGAGTTGCCGAAGGGTGCGGAGGTGGTGGCGAAGAGTGAGCTTGAGATTGGCGAGATTGCGCCGGGGCCGGATGGCAAGGCGGTGGCGTTTGTGACCGGGGCGCCGCACCACAGGGTTGAGAAGCCGGCGGATTTTGAGGTGTTTCTGGCGGATGGGAAGGGCGGGGCGAAGCAACTGACGCACAACAATGGGCTTGAGGAGAAGCTGCTCTGGAGCGCGGACGGAAAAGCACTTTATTTTATGGTTGGCGCAGGTGCGGGCACGGTGGAGGGCGAGTATCGCGATGTGCAGGGGCGGCTGTACCGGCTGGAAGTTGCGACAGGGGCGGTGACGCGGCTGGGCGCGGAGTTTGAGGGTTCCTTTGAACACTTTGCGCTGCTGGCGGATGGGACTGAGCTGGCGCTGGGTCTGAAGGGCACCGAGCAGCAGGCGTACCGGATTGACGGAGCGAAGGCGGTTAAGCTGCCGGGACTGACCGGGACATATGGGGAAATCAGCGCAGCGAAAAGCGGGAACGCAATTCTGGTGACGCATTCCACGATCAACGAGCCGATGCAGGCGTACATGGTGGCGGATGCGCTGAATCCCGATAAGGTGAAGGCGCTGACGGCGATTAACCCGGTGTTTGGCGAGCGGGCGAAGCCGGAGTGGCAGACATATCAGTGGAAGAGTGACGACGGGAAGACGGTGGAGGGGGTTTTGATTTATCCGCCGGGCAAGAAGGGTGCGAAACATCTGCGGATGCTGACGCTGGTTCATGGCGGCCCCGAGGATGCAGATGGGAATCGCTTTGAGGCCGACTGGTATGACTGGGCGGGACTGGCGGCGGCGAATGGGTGGTTGGTGTTTCGGCCGAATTACCGGGGATCGACGGGATACGGGGATGAATTCATGCTGTCGATTGTGCCGCATGTGGTTTCCGGGCCGGGGAGGGACATTCTGGCGGGCGTGGATGCGCTGGTGAAGGATGGGATTGCGGACCCGGACCGGCTGGCGATTGGCGGCTACAGCTACGGCGGATATATGACGAACTGGCTGATTACGCAGACGACTCGATTCAAGGCGGCGGTGACGGGTGCGGGCGCGGTGGAGCACGCGGCGAACTGGGGCAATGACGATCTGACCTTTGATGATGCGTGGTTTCTGGGCGGGCGGCCCTGGGAGAAGCCTGAGATTTACCAGAGCGAGGCGGCGCTGTTCCGGTTTGACAAGGTGAAGACGCCGACGCATGTGGTGCAGGGCGGGGCTGACGTGAGGGTGAGCTATCTCGAAGGCGTAACGCTGGAGCGAGCGCTGGAATCATTGGGGATTCCGCATAGTTTTCTTGTGTTTCCGGGCGAGGGACATGGGCTGGAGAAGAATCCGTGGCATGGGTACATTAAGGTGCGCGAGGAGCTGAAGTGGCTGGAAAAGTATGATGGGAGGTAAGGACGAGGGGCGAGTAAGCTACCCCTTTCCGGAATCCAAAGTCTTTTTCAGCTACCGGATGGTGCGGCGGCGCATCGAATAGAAAACGCTATGGGACCAGTCAGCGAAATCAGCGAGAGTACGGATACGGAGCAGACTGCAAAGCAGATAGCGCAGCCGGCAATCAATCGTCGTTTTCAGCAGACGCTGCTGAGCGCGCGGCGGACGATGGTCTGGAGCGAGATTCTCAAGATTGCGCTGGATAGCTTTCGGGCGAGCAAATTGAGGCTTGCGCTGACGGCGCTGGGCATGGTGATCGGGACCGCGTCCGTGATCTTGGTGGTCACTATCGGGATGACAGGCAAGGAGTTCATCCTGAATGAGATTCAGAAGATCGGAACGAACGAGGTAGAGCTGGAGTATGCCGGAGGCGGCGCAGCGGGTTCAGAAAATGCCGTCTATAACGACTACCTGACGCGCGACGACGAGAAGCGGGTGGTGGCGCAGGTGCCGGGAGTGATGTATTCGTCGCCGATTCTGGAGATGCATGACCGGATCAGCTTTGGCGGTGGAGTGGTGAAGGACACGCTGGTGCTTGGAGTGAGTCCGGATTACCAGTTCATTCGCAATCTGCTGGTGCCGTATGGTCGCTTTCTGGACAATATGGACGACGCGCAGCACATGAAGTGCGCGGTGGTGACGGAGACCTTTGCCAAGCTGCGCTACGGGAGCGTGGATGCAGCGGTGGGGCGCGAGTTTTCGATCAGCGGAATTCCGTTCACGATTATCGGCGTGTTCAAGGAGAGTGTGACCGACTTTGGGCAATCGGAGATTGCCGATGAGACGATTCTGATTCCCTACTCCGTGGCACGGTACTTTACGGGCACGGAGAATGTGAAGCAGATTTATTTCTCGATGCGATCGATGGCGGAAGTTCAGGACGCTACGCGTGAGATTACGCGGATTGTGAGCGCGCACCACAGGCCGAACTCGGTGTACAAGACGCAGGACCTGCGCGAAGTGCTGAAGATGGCGGATACGATCTCGAACATTCTGACCGCGGTGCTGGTGCTGGTGTCCGCAGTGACGCTGGCGGTGGGCGGCGTGGGGATTATGAACATCATGCTGGCCACGGTGCGGGCGCGCATCCGCGAGATTGGGATACGAAAGGCCCTGGGCGCGACGAGCCGGGAGATACGACTGCAGTTTCTGGCCGAGGCGACGATTATTTCGCTCGCCGGCGGGATTGTGGGCTGTTTTGTCGGACTTTCGCTGCCGGTTTCTGTGCGAATTTTGACGGATTTCCAACTGCCGGTAAGCCCGTGGAGCGTGGTGATTGCGCTGGGCGCGGCAACGCTGGTGGGAATTGTCTTTGGGACGATGCCGGCGACGCGGGCGGCGCAGCTGGATCCGGTAGAGTCGCTTAAATATGAATGAGCAGGGGTCAGAGATCAGAGATCAGGGGTCAGAAAAGACTGGCCTGAATCTGGTGCTGGTTTATGGGCTGATTGCGCTGGGATTTCTGATTGCGGCGGGGTGCGCAGTACTTATCGTGTTGCCGTTTTATCATCGGCGGTAGTGCAGGAACGTAGAGACCAGGGACATAGGGACTAGGAAAACTAAAGCAGTTCCTTTACCGAACTCAATTTCACAAATTGCTAAAAAAACTCAGTGCGGCGTCGCCCTGCTCGAGGAGGCGTGTGCGAGTCAGCTCGCCGTATGCATCAGCGAGAGTGTCTTTACGACGGTGCTCGGCGATGACGAGGGACTGGGGCGCGAGAAATGAAGATGCGGAGCTGCCGAGGAGATTGAGAACGGTGGAGTACTCGGCGGCGAGATCGTAGGGCGGGTCGAGAAAGACAATATCGAATGGCGCGGGAGGCGGGATGCGGAGGAATGCGGTGACTGCACTGTTGTGAATGGTGAAGCCGCTGGCGATGCCGAGGCGATCGAGATTGGCGCGGAGGGCGGTGAGCGCCGGGCGGGCTTTTTCAACGAATGTAACGTGCGAGGCGCCGCGGCTGAGGGCTTCAATGCCGACGGCTCCGGAGCCCGAGTAGAGATCGAGGAAGCGAGCGGACTCGATGTGTGGGGCTTCGACTCGCGATGTCAGAACGTTGAAGATGGTTTCGCGGAGGCGGTCGCTGGTGGGGCGTGTCGCGAGGCCGGCTGGCGCGTCGAGGGTGCGGGAGCGGAATTGGCCGGCGATGACGCGCATGAGGAACAGAATACGTGAGCGGGAAAGCAGGGCGGGCCTCGTACAATGGCATCATGAGAGGCTGGTCGATTCCGCTGGGCCGATGGATGGGCGTGGAGCTGCGCGTGCACACGTTCTTTTTGCTGTTGGCGGCGGTGTGCGTGGGGCTTGGCGCATCCGAGAATGTGCCGGGGGGCAAGACGCGCGGGCTGGTTCTGTTTGCAATTCTGGCGATTGCGGTAGTGGTGCGAGAGACGGCGCGGCTTTTGGTGGCGGCGTGGATGGGGCTGCGGCTCAGGGCGATTCTGCTGCTGCCGATTGGCGGATTTTTTGCCTATGCGAACCCGGAAAGCCAGGAGCTGGCGACGAACGGCGGCGGTCAGTATGCACTGGCGGCGGCGGGACCGCTGGCGAACGCATTGACGGCGCTTGTGCTGATGGGGATGTTTCTGGGCGTGGCGCCCAATATCGACCTCCTGGGATTTCCGCTGGTTTCCGCGGGACATCTGCTGCGAGCTGCGATCTGGATGATGGTGGGATTAGCTGCGCTGCATTTGTTGCCTGCGTATCCGCTGGACTGCGGAAGGCTGCTGCGAACCAATTTTGCGCAAAAGTACGGCGCGGGGCAGGCGAGCCGGGCGGCGGCGGGATTGGGACAACTGCTGGCGCTGGGCGGGATGATTGGCGGAATGCTGCTGCACAGCCCATGGCTGATTATTGCGGGATTCTTCATCATGATTGGCGCGCAGGTTGAGGAGCAGGGTGTTTCTTTCCAGAGCGTGGTGGACACGGTGCAGATGCGCGAGGTGATGCTGACGGACTTTGCTACGCTGTCGCCTTCCGACACGCTGGCTGACGCGCTGACGCGCTGCGTGCATTCGCTGCAGGAGGATTTTCCCGTGGTGCGCGGGCCGCAACTGGTGGGGGTTATCTCAAGGCAGCGGATTGTGGACGCTCTGCGGAGCGATGGAAACGGCTATGTGCAGTCGGTGATGTCGCGAGCGTTTCAGGTGGCGCGGCCAGACGATACGCTGGGTACGACGATTCGGGGAATCACGGCGGGGCGTGGGCTATCGCTGATCCCGGTGACGGAGAGCGGGCGCGTGGTGGGGATTGTGAGCGTGCAGAACCTGATGAGTTCCATGAGTCTGCTGGCGGAGCAACGCCGCTATGAGCGCGAAGAGAGCAACGAGTAGTACAGCAAGATGAATGAGAACGCGCTGAAGCCGGGGTTGTATCTGGTGGCCACGCCGATTGGCAACCTGGGCGATATTACTTTGCGGGCCCTGGAGGTTCTGCGCGGAGCGGACCGCATTGCATGCGAGGACACGCGGCAGACGCAGAAGCTGCTGAATCATTTTCAGATTGAGAAGCCGACAGAGAGCTGCCATGAGTTCAACGAGGCGGCACGTGCGGCAACTTTCGTCGAAGCCATTCGAGCGGGCCAGAGGATTGCCGTGGTGACAGATGCGGGGATGCCGGGAATCAGCGATCCGGGAACACGGCTGGTGCAGGCGGCGATTGCTGCGGGTGTGTTGGTGGTGCCGATTCCAGGAGCGAATGCGGCGGTGAGCGCGCTTGTTGGCAGCGGGCTACCGACGGAGGAGTGGACCTTTCTGGGATTTTTGCCGGAGAAGGCTGGGGCGCGGCGGACGCGGCTGGAGACGCTATTCACAGAGATGGCGGGGAGCAGGCGAACGCTGGTGTTTTACGAGGCTCCGCACAGGATTCTGGAGACGCTGGCCGATGTGGAGGCTGTTTTTGGGCCGGAGCATCGCGTAGTGGTGGCGCGCGAGCTGACCAAGGCGCATGAAGAGTTTTTGCGCGGCACGGCGGCAGAGGTGCGGGCGGAGCTGGGTGGGCGCGACCGGGTGCGAGGCGAGATTACGCTGCTGATTGAGGCACCTGCTGAGGAGCGGCTGAATGCGGACCCATCGAGAACGGTTGCGGAGCAGGTGGCTGCGCTGCAGGCCAGCGAAGGGATGGATGAGAAGGACGCGCTGAAGCGGCTGGCACGGGAACTTGGGAAGTCAAAGAGCGAGCTGTACCGGGAGCTGCAGCGCGAACGGGCGAATCGGCGCTAAGCCTGCGCTGGAGTGGCTTCGGGGGCAGCTTCCGCGTTGTTCTCGATCGGCGCGCTGTTCTGATTTTTCTCGGATTTCTTGATTTTCTCGCTGATCTCGTCGATGACGGTCTGGAGCTGACTGCGTTTGCGGTCGGTCATTTCGACGAAGCGAATGCCAATGGTGAACTTGTCATGCAATGACGTGGTGACGCCGGGTAGAAGCAGAGGCAAGCCATCGACCATGAACTCTACTTCGACGCGACGATAAGCTCCTACCGGGATCTCCTGCTGAGCGCGAAGGCGGCAACCGCCCAGACTGACGTCGAGGACTTTGCCTGTGACACGGACGTGGATGGAGAGAAATAGTACGCGGGCTAGAGAGTCAATCTCATGGCGGTCGTGCTCGCGGCGCTCGCGCCTGCGGGGAGGACCCGACTTGTCTGGTGGAGCGGCGTCAGGGGCCTGATTCTGAACCGGATTGGGAACGAGATGCAGGGTTCCGGCTTGTGCCGTCTCCTGCAGTTGCGGCTCAGCTGGCTCGGCCTGCGTTGCCTGTTCCTGCTCAGGTTCCTGCTTATCCTTATCCCGCGCTTCATCCCGCGCTTCTTTCTCGCGGGCTTCCATCTCTTCATGCATGGCGCCGAGCAGGTCGGCCAGCTCGTTCTTGTGGGATTCGCTGATTTTGGTGAAGTACAGGCCGAGAATGGTGCTCTTTGCCGACCACTGGATTGTGCCGGGAAAGCGGAATAGCGTGCCGTTGAGACGGAAGGCGATTTCAACCGTCATTCCGACCTGTAGCGGTTCGTCATCTCCCCGCTGCAGACGGCAGCCCTCAAGGCCGAGATCGATCATGTGACAGCAGATAGCGCTTTCAAGCTCTTCCGCGAAGAGCATGGCCTGGCCGTCCACCGGGAAGCGGAGGTATTTGCGCTGCTCATGGCGCATAGTGAGGCTTGTTTCGGGATATTGATCCAAGGCAGTCCCCTGTACAGGGACTTATCGGCAGGCCTGTGAGAAAAATCAGTGCGAGCCTTCGAGTTCCCAGGGACGCCGGGCGGCGGGTGCGGGAGCCTCGCGGCCACGAAGGCGATCGTATTGATAGAGGTCGCTGGTGGTGCCGAGGGCTTCGTTGTAAAGGCCCATGGTTCCGGTGACGAGGTTCAGCTCCTCGGTGAAGATGTGGATGGCCTGGAGTTGTGCGGCGGTGGCTGGCAGCTCGTATTGGGAAGTCTTGATGAACTTCTGGTAGCCACGGTCGAGGAGACGGGCGATTTCGTTTTTGACGAGAATGCCGGGAGTTACGACGACGCTGGCGGCGCTTCCCTCCCCTTTGCCCGCTCCGCTGGGGGCAAGAACGGCGGCGACGCCGTGCTTGCTGACCTGGACGGCGCTGGATGCTGCGGAGGACGAAGCGACATCAAAGGATTGAGCGCGAAGCGCATCGACGAGCTGATCGAAAGTGGGAGCTTTTCCTTTGCCGGCCATATGTTCTTCCCGTCTGTATCGAGTCTGAGAGGATAAAAGAGGCGCCTGTGTGGAGCGCATTTTGGAGCGAAAAGCTTCTTGTATTCATCATACCTTCCGCGCGGTGAAATTTTGCGATGACAACTGGAACTGCACAGAACGAAGCACAAATGGAGCCGCAATTGAAACTGGGTGTCACGCTGACGGAGCGGATTGGGAATACGCCGCTGATTCGGCTGGAACGGGTGACGAAGGGACTGGATGGCATTGCGGTGCTGGCCAAGGCCGAGTGGAACAACCCGGGCGGGAGTGTGAAGGATCGCGCGGCGTGGAGCATGGTGCGCGATGCGATAGAGCGCGGGCTACTGAGACCGGGCAAGATACTGCTGGACGCGACGAGCGGGAATACCGGCATTGCCTACGCGATGCTTGGCGCGGCGATGGACTTTCCGGTGAAGCTGGTGATGCCGAGGAATGTTTCGCCGGAGCGGAAGCGGATTTTGCAGGCCTATGGCGCGAGCGTGGAGTGGACGGAACCGGACCAGGGCTCGGATGGCGCGATACGGCGGGCGCAGGAGATGGCGGCTAGCGACCCGGAGAAGTACTTCTATTGCGATCAATACTCGAATAACGCGAACTGGAAGGCGCACTACGAGACGACGGGGCTGGAAATCTGGCGGCAGACTGAGGGACGGGTGACGCACTTTATCGCCGGGATGGGGACTTCTGGCACGTTCACCGGCACGACGCGTCGGCTGAAGGAGTTGAATCCTGGAGTTGTGGCGATCAGCTTTCAGCCGGATGGGCCGTTTCATGGGCTTGAAGGCATGAAGCATATGCCCTCGGCGATTGTGCCGGCGATTTACGATCCGAAGCTTGCAGATCGGAACATCGAGATTGAGACTGAGGCTGCATACGTGATGGCGAAGCGGCTGGCGCGTGAGGAAGGTCTGCTGGTTGGCATCTCTGCCGCCGCAGCGATTGTGGCGAGTCTGCGCGTGGCGCAGGAAGAGGCTGCGGCGGGACGCAGAGCGGTGATTGTGACGGTGCTTCCGGATTCCGCGGAGAAGTATCTGAGCGAGCGCTTTTGGGAGGAAGAGTGAGTGCGGTGATTTTTCCTTGCGAGGTGTATGCGGCGATTCGTGCGCATGGCGAAGAGACGTATCCACATGAGTGCTGTGGGGCGCTTCTTGGGCGGAACGTGGATGGCGAGTGGAGCGTGGTTGAGGCAGTAAGGGCCGGGAATACGCGCACGGATTCGGCGCATAACCGCTACCACATTGCTCCGATTGAGCTGGTGAAGATTGAGCGCGAGGCACGAGGCAAGGGCCTCGACATTGCGGGGTTTTATCACTCGCATCCGGATCATCCGGCGCAGTGGTCGCAGACGGATTTTGCGGAGGCGCACTGGCTGGGCTGTTGCTATGTGATTACGGAAGTGGCGCAGGGCAAGGCTGCAGTGACGAATTCGTTTTTACTGGCGGGGACGAGTGAGGAAGACAAGCGGTTTGAACTGCAGACGATTGAAGTTCAAGAGAAACGATAGGGATTGCAAGTTACAGGGAGTTGATTATGCCTGACCGGACTGTGACAAGGGCTATAGAAGACGATCTTGAACCGGATGCGATTTTTGCTGTGCTGACGGAGCCGAGGCTGCTTCCGCGGTGGGCACCAGCCTTTGCGGATGAAGTTGAGAAGATCGGCTCCGATAGCTGGCAGATCACGAAAAACGGCAACAAATTTACGATGCAGATGGCGACCTCTGCGCCTTCGCGGGCAGTGGATTATCTTCGGGAGGTTGCGCCGGGAAGACAGGGCGGCGCTTACATCCGGGTGTTGCCTCGTCCGGCTGGCGGCAGCGTGGTGGTTATGACTCTTCCTGTAACCGGCAATGCAGATGCAGAGGGTGTGGGTGCTGTTCTGGTTGAGGAGTTGAATAGCCTTGTTGATCTCGTCAAGGCTTCGCGAAGTATGCAGTAAGTGTTTGAGTGGAGAATTGAAGTATGACGACAATTGTGACGGAATCCATAATACTGCCGGAGCTGACGACGGATGAGATGGCGCGCTACTCGCGGCACCTGATATTGCCCGAGGTGGGCATGGAGGGCCAGCAGAAGCTGAAGGCCGCGAAGGTGCTGTGCGTGGGGACGGGCGGGCTTGGCTCGCCGATGGCGCTGTATCTGGCTGCGGCGGGGATTGGCACGCTGGGGCTGGTGGATTTCGACGTGGTGGATGCGAGCAATTTGCAGCGGCAGATTATTCACTCGACGAAAGATATTGGGCGCAAGAAGTTGGACTCAGCGGAAGAGAAGCTGACGGCGCTGAATCCGGCGCTGAAGGTGGTGAAGCACGAGACGATGCTTTCGAGCGCGAACGCGCTGGAGATTTTGAAGGACTATGACGTGGTGGCGGATGGGACGGATAATTTTCCGACGCGCTACCTGGTGAATGATGCCTGCGTGTTGACGGGCAAGCCGAATGTGTATGGCTCGATCTTTCGCTTTGAGGGACAGGCGAGTGTTTTTGCGACCAAAGAAGGGCCGTGCTATCGCTGCCTGTATCCTGAGCCACCGCCGCCGGGGCTGGTGCCGAGTTGCGCCGAGGGTGGTGTGTTGGGTATTTTGCCGGGACTGGTGGGCGTGATCCAGGCTACCGAAGTGATCAAGCTGATATTGGGCAAGGGTGATGCGCTGATTGGGCGGCTTTTGCTGGTGGATGCGCTCAATATGCGTTTCCGCGAGTTGAAGTTGCGGAAGAATCCGGAATGCCCGGTGTGCGGGCCGAATCCGACGGTGACGAAGTTAATCGATTATGAGCAGTTCTGCGGGATAACGCCTGCGGCACAGGAGACGAATGTGAAGAATGGGATTCCGCAACTTACGGTGAAGGAACTGAAGGCTCGGCTGGATGCGGGCGAGGATGTGCAGCTGATTGACGTGCGCGAGCCGTATGAGGCGCAGATTGCGCAGATTGGCGGCAAGCTGATTCCGAAGGGCGATGTGCCGAACCGACTGGCGGAGATTGATCGCAATCGCGAGGTGGTGGTGCATTGCAAGAGTGGCGGGAGGAGCCAGCAGATTGCGGAACTCCTGAAGCAGGCAGGCTATGAGCGCGTGGCGAATGTGGCCGGCGGCATTACGGCTTGGAGCAATGAGATTGATCCGAGTGTGCCGAAGTACTAAGGGGTATGTGGCGAGATATTGAGTCCGGCTACAGGATCACTTCGACACCTTTGCGCCGGATCACATTCAACAAGGCAAGCGCGGGGCCCTTCGGCTGTTTCGCGCCTCGCTCAAGTTGCGATATGTAGCCAACCGTAAGGTTGAGATAACGCGCGAAGGCCGCCTGGCTCAGGTGCGCGTGCTCGCGCAATGCGCGAATCTCTTCGCCACTAATGGGCTGGGCCGTGGCGAGCGCCTGCGGCCCCAGTTCACGAATGGTGATCTTGCGATAGGTGGCGTCATCCATGACACCGATGCGGCGCATTCCCTCGGCAGTTTCGAGAATCGCCTCGCTCAGGCGGCTACGTTTTTTCGCGGTCATTCGGAACCTCCTGTAATTCATCCTCTGCAATGCCCAGCGCGATTCGCTCAGCGTTTGCGTTCAGCCAAATCGCTGCGATCTCTCGCAGTGCCTCCAATTCAGGCCGATCGATGTTTTCGCGCTCGTTCTTGGCAAAGCCATACAAAAACACCGCTCGGTCTTTCATCCGATAGGCAACGATCATGCGATACCCGCCGGAGCGCCCCTGCCCCAAACGCGCCACTCGCTGCTTGATGAGACCGCCACCAAGATCAGTATCGATCAGACCTTGCTCGGCCCGGACAATCGCCTCCCGCAAACTGGCGTCTGCAATGTGCTGCTGACGTGCGAACCGTGCAAGCCACCTGGTTTTATAGATTCGCATGCGACATGGCAATAAGAACTATAGCACAAAAAACTATACTTATCGCACAATTTCGACTGGCGTGGGGCGCGGGGAATCGCCGGTGCGGCCGTTCTCGTCCACCTTGCCGAAGATCATCTTGCCGCTGGCTGTCTGGAGCACGCTGGTGACAGAGATTTCGACAGAGCGGCCGATCATTTTGCGCGCATGATCGACGACGACCATGGTGCCGTCGTCAAGATAGCCGACTCCCTGGTTGTACTCCTTGCCTTCTTTGAGAATGAGCACCATCATGCGCTCGCCGGGCAGCACGACGGGCTTGAGCGCGTTGGCGAGGTCGTTTATGTTGAGCACTTCGACGTGGTGAAGCTGCGCGACCTTGTTGAGGTTGAAGTCGTTGGTGACGACCTTGGCCTCAAGCTTCTTGGCCAGTTCAAGGAGCTTCAGATCCACTTCCTTGATCGAGGGAAAATCGTCGGAGACGATCTGGACCTGGATGGCGGGGTTGGACTGCATGCGCTGAAGCATGTCGAGACCACGGCGGCCGCGCTGCCGTTTTGATCCGTCGGTGGAGTCGGCGACGATTTGCAGCTCGCGCAGAACGAACTCCGGAATGACGAGCGCTCCGTCGATGAAGCCGGCTTCAGCGATGTCGGCGATGCGGCCATCGATGATGACGGAGGTATCGAGGATCTTGGCGGCGCGCTTCTGGGGGCGTTCGCCGGTAAAGATGGTGCCGAGCGCGGAGGGGTTGAGCAGATCGCCCTTGCTGGCGCCGACGAGCAGGCCGACATAAGTCATGAGCAGCAGGACGAAGATCTGCAGGACGGCGGAGTTGATCTCGCTGAGCGGAGCCGAGCGGAGCACCATGCAGAAGATGGCCGCGCCGGTGATTCCGAGAAGCGAGCCGGCTACAGCTCCGATGAGGCGGCGGAGGCTCATGGCGCGGACCCGCAGCTCAAAGATAATGACCATGGTTGCGGCCGCTCCGCCACAAATGGCGCTTATGGGACCGGAGAGGCCAAACGGGCGGAGAACATAACAAACAAGAGCGAGTATGGCAACAAATAGAATGCGCAGTAAAACGAGATCCATGACGTCCACCCCCGGCGCTGAAGAAGATAATCGGTTACCGCCGAGCACAGTACGGGAGTATGAAGAGGTACGGGGGAGATCGTCAAGGGATAAATGCCAGGGACTAGAGAATAGAGACTCGGGACTAGGATTTTGTGCGGACTGATCGCATCAGTCCACCTAGCATACGTCCGACCTCGTTACAGAAACCATCTGCTGCATCCAATGCCTGTTTTGATCCGAATCCTAAAGCCTTTGCAATTACGAGCTGCGTCTCAATTTCCGAGTTGGAGCCTCGTGCATGACCCAGAAACTGGATGTATTCGCCTTTTGATGAGCGGCCATATCCTTCCGCAATATTGCTGGGGACGGATACAGCCGCTCGACGGAGTTGGGCCACCAAGCCAAAGCGTTCAGATTCGAGAAATGCGGATGTGAGTTTGTAAACGGCCAAAGCCAACTCAACCGAACGCTGCCAGACCGCAAGATCTTTGAACGAACCCGCCATTATTTTTCCTAGTCCCTATGTCTCTACGTCCTTAGTCACTATCATTACGAGGCAACGGCGAGCTCGTGCTGAGGATGGGTAACGCGCGTGGAGCCCTTGCGGGGGCCGCGTTTGCGGGCGCTCATGTTCTTGACGCGCTCCAGCAGTTCGAGGGGCGAGCAGTTCTTCCTGGGCAGGAGGGCATCGGCGGCGTGGGGCTGAGAGGCCGTGCGTGCCGGGTCGCCGAGCAGGATCATCGGCACATGGGAAGCAATTTCCTTCAGGCGGCCGATAATCTGGCCACCGTTCCAGTGAGGCACTCCATCATAGGCAAGCACGAGATCGATAGCATTTTCTGAGATCAGGCCGGAGGCCTCATCGCCGTTGACGGCGGGCAACACACGGTAGCCGTTGGTGGAAAGCATAAAAGTGAGCACAGACAGTTCCTGTTCATTGCTGTTGACGGCGAGAATAATTTTCTTGGGCCTCATGTCGGGGGAAATACTCCTTTAGAAATCGATCAGAATCAAACAAGGCAAAAAGGGCACCTGGACCGCTCTAAAGGGCAGCCTGTGGACAACCCGAAATGTAAGGAGCAATAGCCAGGGATCGGGGCGGGCTCTCGCGCTTCCGATAGACGCACAGAAGGTTATGGACGGAAGGGAAAGCTCGCCCAGATATCTATGCGGCAATACGGAAACACGAAGAGGACAGCCTTCACGCGGGGTCAGATTGCCGTTGAAGTCTGGGACAAAGCCGGTTCAGCGAACCGGTTAAATTTCCTCAATGCTTGGCAAGAGTACGGCTAGCCGGGCAGCCGCGCAACAGCGAAAATATGGCGAAAATGCCAGTGGAAAACTTAGAAAAATCGAGGGAAACGGGATAGTTGCAATAGAGGAAACCACTTACCTTGATGAAAACCTGTTGAAAGTTTGTGTATCAGGGCAGAAGAAGTCTTCCCGTTGCCACAAGAACAGTGCTGCCCCCTACGCGCACATTTGTAACCTTGTCCGTGTCAAGATTTGCGCGCAGAAAAAGGTCACTGGGGCGTCCCATTTCGACACCTTGGCGGACGTGAATCCGCTCACCGGAAGAAACGATTCCATGTGCAACGAGATAGCTGATAGCGCAGCCCGCGGCGGAGCCGGTGGCGGGATCTTCACCGCCGTAGAACTGCATTCTTGCCCTGAAGTGCTTCGCACTGTTCTCTTCTTGGACTGGCTCTGAGGCCAGGACGTAGAACCACCTGCCGTTGAGTGGGCGCAGGTATTCTGTGGCCTCTTGCTGGCGGACGTTGAGGCGCGCGAGTGCATCGAGTGAGCGAAGCAGGACGATGGCGAAACCGTTGCCGGTGGAGACGATCTGCGGTGGGTGAGCTGGGTCGAGGTCGTCGAGGGTGAGGCCGATCAACTCGGCAACACGGGCTGGATCAAGCTCAGGACCGAATTCTGGATCGCGCTGCGTCATTTCTCCGTAGAAGGCCTGGCTCGAACTGCTAGGCTTTGCGGGATCGAAGACAACAGGAATGGGACCTACGTTTTCGGCCAGCGTAATGGTGCTCTTGAGCGCGAGGGAGGGATCAGCAATTTTGAGAACAGAGGCTGTGCCGAGCGTGGGATGACCGGCGAAGGGCAGCTCCTCGTCCGTGGTGAAGATGCGCGTGCGGATGCCTTCTACGGCTTCGATATCAGCGGCGCGGCGCTCGACGAAGGTGGTCTCAGAGAGATTGAACTCACGGGCGATGGACTGCATCTGCTCTGTGCTGAGCGTGGACGTGTTCATCACTACGGCGAGCGGATTGCCAGCGAGGGCGCGATCGGTGAAGACATCAACGATGAAGTAATCGAGTTCAGGCATGGGCGCGATAGATCCTCGTCTTTACAGATGGCAGCCGGCAGGGTTGGATTCGCAATTGCAGCAATTCAGTGCAATGATAAGTGCGCAAGGAAGAGGAGGGGCTATGAAACTCCGAATCGCAATCTGGGCGATGGCCGGTGCGCTTGTGGTGGCCTTGTGGTCGGTCTACTTCGTCTTCTACAGAACCCACTCACAGTTTGGAGTTCCATGGGCGCTGGTCGATTTGACCATGCCAATCGCATTGGTTCGGCATTATGCGATGAGTGTTTATTTCGTTCTCTTTGTGAATGCGGCTACCTATGCGCTGGTTGGCACGTTTGGGGAAATCCTATGGCGGCTTTGCAAACAACATCCGCCTCGCCGATTTGCAAACTGAGTCGCCAGCTCGCAGGGCCGACGCATTTTAATTGCCGAGTAGCTGCAGGAGGTAGTCATTGTCCCATCCGGCCTGGAGGCGTTTACCTTTGATGCCGAGCTTGCA
>NZ_LAIJ01000014.1 GCF_001449115.1 Occallatibacter gabretensis
TTGGTCTGCCCGGCTTGCTTTGTACCAGTGACTAAGAGACACACTGGAATGAGGAGAGCAAGATGGCACGAGGTAAGCGGTATCAGCCAGAGCAGGTGGTGAACCTGCTTCGACAGATCGAAGTGGCGGTAGCGAACGGGAAGACGACGGCGCAGGCGTGCAAGGAAGCGGAGATCGTGGAGCAGACGTATTTTCGTTGGCGCAAGGAGTATGGCGGGTTGCAGATCGACCAGGCGAAGCGGTTGAAGGAGCTTGAGCAGGAGAACGGGAAGCTGAAGCGTCTGGTAGCGAATCTGAGCCTGGATAATCTGGTGTTGAAGGACATCTCCTCGGGAAACTTCTAAGCCCTGAGCGGCGGCGCAGTGCGGTGAGCCATGCCTGCGAGCGTGGCGTAAGTGAGCGACATGCGTGCCATCTGTTGGGGCAGCCCAGGGGCACGCAGCGCTACCAGCCGACACAGCGCGAAGACGAAGATCGTCTGACTCAGGCCATCGTTGCTCTTGCCAGCCAGTATGGACGTCACGGGTACCGCCGGATCACGGCGCTGCTCCAGCGAGCCGGCTGGAAGGTGGGCAAGGACCGGGTCGAACGCATCTGGCGTCGTGAGGGGCTGAAGGTACCGAAAAGGCAGAAGCCAAGAGGACGGTTGTGGCTCAACGATGGATCGTGTGTGCGGCTCAGGCCGACGCATGCGGGCCACGTGTGGAGCTACGACTTCGTGAGTGCGCGAACGCATGACGGCCGTAGTGTGCGCATCCTCAACCTGATCGACGAGTCCACGCGCGAGTGCCTGCTGATCCGCGCGGAACGGCGTTGGTCGAGCGCCAAAGTGATCGGAGCACTGGCTGACGTGATGGTGTGGAAGGGAGTGCCAGAGCATCTTCGATCAGACAACAGGCCCGAGTTCGTGGCCAAGGACCTGCGCAAATGGCTTGCCGATACCGGAGCAAAAACACTGTACATCGAACCCGGATCTCCGTGGGAGAACGGCTACTGCGAAAGCTTCAACTCCAAACTCAGGGACGAGTTCCTCAACGGCGAACTCTTCTACTCGATGAAAGAACTGCGTGTGCTGGCCGAGCGCTGGCGCGTCCACTACAACACCGTTAGACCACACTCTTCGCTTGGCTACAGACCACCAGCACCGGAGGCATGGCTGACTTCGACCACTCGGCAGCAAGGAGAGCCAGTCGCTTCGCTCCCGGCTCCCCTTGCTGCCATATCCTGCATCGATCTGAACTCAGAAATCGATGCGCTACACTAACTCTTCACTGGTACAAAACGTCGGGCAATCCA
>NZ_LAIJ01000015.1 GCF_001449115.1 Occallatibacter gabretensis
GATCCTTGGACCGTTAATTCATATATCGAAGTAGCAGGTTGTTGCCCCGCCTGATGTTGCCACTACTTGCTCATGACAGTTTTTTTAGGCAATGCAAACTACTATTTGATATTTTTTTCCAAGTACAGTTGTAGGGTACTCCTTATACTGATTCTTCTGAGCCTGTACGGGGAGCATTAGGTACTGATGTAGTAGGAGTTGAGCTTCACAAATTCACCAGGTAAGCCCAAATTTATTTTCTGCTTGGACCCCCACTATTTTTTCACCCAGGGAAGCCTACTTTAGTTATAGCTTGCCAGAGATTTTCTGTGTCATGTAGAAGTCATCCACTTTTAACACCAGGAGGTGGATGTGGGGCCAGGAAATATGTCAATAACGATACGGGACTTCTAACAGTGACTCGCGGCCGCGATATCCTGCAGA
>NZ_LAIJ01000016.1 GCF_001449115.1 Occallatibacter gabretensis
CTGCAGGATATCGCGGCCGCAGAAGACCTAAGCTAGCGTTTAGAGTGCAATTTTGTCAGCAGCCATACTCTAAGCCCTGTTTTTAAGTACCCAGGAAGCCAGAATAGTCTTGAGAAGGGAGGAAATTGCTGGGCAGCATTATGAGCATTATCAACACTTTTTTTCATGGAGGAAGTAAGTACAGGCAAAGCCAGATGAATTACGTTTAGAGCTGTGGAGGTCATTAAGACCCTGAATAATTGCTTTGATGGACCCATGCTGCCACAAAAAAAGATATAGGGGGCTGCCTTTATCCATGACATATAGCCACATCGGAGACATTTAATGATGCAATTTGAGCCCTGTGCCGAAGCTCAGTACCATATTACATGCCTCAAAGTGGTATCCAACCGTTAACTACAAATTAGAAACGTATACGGATC
>NZ_LAIJ01000013.1 GCF_001449115.1 Occallatibacter gabretensis
ATAGCTACCGCCGGGAGGCGTGGGGGTCGGGAGCATAGGACCAGCCGCAACGGTCGCTACCATTCCACCACCCGGAGGCGTTGGTGTCGGCAGCATTGGTCCGTGACCAACATAGCTACCGCCGGGAGGCGTCGGCGTTGGCAGCATGGGACCAGCAACGGCGGCTACCATTCCTCCGCCCGGAGGCGTCGGCGTTGGCAGCATGGGACCGTGACCAATATAGCTACCGCCCGGAGGCGTCGGCGTAGGCAGCATCGGGCCAGCCGCAATAGCTACCATTCCGCCACCGGGAGGTGTGGGTGTCGGCAGCATTGGTCCGTGACCA
>NZ_LAIJ01000018.1 GCF_001449115.1 Occallatibacter gabretensis
GATCCGTTAGCTATCGTTCGCGAGAAAGTTAGTAGACACACAGGACCCAGGCGTGCAAGTCAATTTCAGCTGACTACACCGATTCTGGTTAAAAGAGCCTATGGCCACCCTTATTTTAGAGAAAAAAAACCACACCTCTAATGTGTTGGGCACTAGAAAAAGCTAACTACCTAGTCCGTTTCTGGACGACTTCATTGGGAATAACATACCCCCCACTGTGATTAAGACTGGCACTGTCCTAATGCTTTCTTCCTGACAGTTAATTATGAGCATGTCTTGCCCTTCATGGTGGATATTCACAGCTGAAAGTGGTATTGGCATTTTTTTCTGAGGACACAACGAGGAAATCTGATAAATACGGCCACCTGAAGTCTAGCTCGGAGTTAACAATTTACCACGTTTAGAGCGGCCGCGATATCCTGCAG
>NZ_LAIJ01000017.1 GCF_001449115.1 Occallatibacter gabretensis
TCTGCAGGATATCGCGGCCGCACGCCCATATAAACGATCGGATAAATAGCTGAATTTCCATGCCTTACGCGGTTGTCAGGACACAAGCACCATAAAGAAACAAGGGTTGGTCCGGAAGCCTTTAGCCAAGTTTAGCCACCCTGAAAGTATCTCTGGGAGGTGTGGAGGGAAAAACTGCTGTGATTTTAAACCTAAAAGTAACTTAACTCATAATAAGTTGGTAGTTAGACCACATGAAAAAATTGCTTTTGTT
>NZ_LAIJ01000002.1 GCF_001449115.1 Occallatibacter gabretensis
TTGTAGTTGGGTTCTCTTGCGCTACTACTAATTGCTCTACTACTAGATACTCAGCAATGAATACGATAGAAAATGAAAATCTGAAAGTAAGGTCAGATCAAAAAAATAAATCAAATCAAGTCAATCGATAAGCCAATATCAACAATCAATCCCGGCTAAAAAGGCATATTACTGGCGAAAGATTAGCATAGAAGACGCGGCAGATCAATCGTGCTTCATCATGCGCAGCGACGATTGAGCGAGCATTTCGAGTGTGATACGCTGACTCCAAGACACGAAGTTTCTCGCAGGCTACATACAACTCACACCTCGTTGTCTCAATCGCAGGCTTTGTCGCATTTGGCCGCGACTATGAAGCATAACCCTACGGAATCGGATATTTCATGCAACCTGCAATCATTGTGCTTTCCTTTAATTCAGAGGATACGCTCGGCGCTACCTTAAGCAAGGCACGGGAAATATCGAATGAGATTTTTGTAGTGGATTCGTTTTCCAAGGATGGGACTGTAGTCCTGGCCGAATCATTTGGAGCAAAGGTTGTTCAGCACCCATTCGAGCACTACGGCGCACAGAGAAATTGGGCTATCGATAACCTCGCCATTACGAGTCATTGGCAATTGCATCTGGATGCCGATGAGGTAATGGACGACAAATTAGTGGATGTAATTCGAAAATTACCGGAAGATACCACTATTAACGGTTATTTCATTGCGCGGTATGTGCGTTTTTTAGGCCGGGTGATGCGGCATGGAGCAATGAGCCCGACCTGGCACCTGCGTTTATTTCGCAGTGGCATAGGACGTTGCGAAGAGCGCAGATATGATCAGCATTTTCTTCTTAAGGGCGGCGATACCGCGCAACTGTCGGGGGAGATGATTGACGACATTCGCATGCCGCTCACAGAATGGACGGCCCGGCACAACCGGTGGGCAGACGGCGAAGTGGCTGAGATGTATGCTGCCGAAGATGGAAACAGGGTTGAAGCAGATAAGCAGGGCAATCCGGCCCAGCGCAAGAGATATTGGCGAAAACGATATAATCAGCTTCCACTGTTTGTTCGACCATTTGCTTTATTTTTCTACCGATATTTTTTCCGGTTAGGGTTTCTGGATGGAAAAGAAGGTTTTATTTTTTGGACTTTACAAACTTTCTGGTTCCGTTTTTTGGTGGATGCAAAGATATTTGAGAAACGAAAGGCCTCTGCTCAGTAACTAAGATATGTAGAGCTGAAGGTCAGAAGAAAAATAGGAATTGTTTCGCAGTTATCTTAGCGCGGTGTCATTCAACAGCAGTTCCTATTCTTTACGAATCCCGGAGGATGATCGCTTGAGTATGCACGTACTTATTACAGGAGCCGCGGGGTTTCTGGGTTCCCACCTTAGTGACCGTCTGCTGAGCGAAGGTCATACGGTGATTGGTGTTGATAATTTTTCCACCGGCAACGCTGGCAACCTGGCTCATCTTTCCAACGAGTCTCGCTTCCGCTTTGAAGAGTGGGATATCTGCAAGCCCTTTGACCTGGGTCCTGTCGATTACGTCTTCAATTTCGCTTCTCCGGCCAGCCCTCCGGGATACCTTAAGCTCGGAATCGAAACGCTTCGGGTCGGTTCGATTGGCGTCGAGAATGCATTAGAAGTTGCGTCACGCTATAACGCGGGCTTCCTTCATGCGTCTACTTCGGAATGCTATGGCGATCCGCTTCAGCATCCGCAGTCTGAGAGCTATTGGGGCAATGTGAACCCGGTGGGGCCGCGCTCTGTATACGATGAGTCCAAGCGTTATGCCGAGGCTCTGGTGATGGCATACCATCGCTATCGCGGTGTGAATACACACATGGTGCGGATCTTTAATACTTACGGACCGCGGCTACATCCGGATGATGGGCGAGTGATCTCAAACTTTTTGATGCAGGCGCTGCGCGGCGAACCTCTGACGGTATATGGCGACGGCGGCCAGACTCGCAGCTTCTGTTATGTTGACGATCTGATCGATGGCATTGTGCGTTTGTCGCGCTCCAATGAGGCGCTGCCGGTGAATATCGGCAATCCTAATGAGTTCACCATTCTCGAATGTGCGCAGGCTGTTCTTGAGGTTACGGGATCGAAGAGCGAGTTACGCTTTGAGCCGCTGCCGACTGACGATCCAACTCGCCGCAAGCCGGACATTACCAAGGCTCAGACGATTCTGGGTTGGGAGCCTAAGATTTCTCTCCGAGAAGGACTGGAGAAGTCTTTGGGTTTCTTCAAAAACAAGTTGAGCTCCAGCACCGCGGCGGTAAATCACTAGAAGAAATTCTGTTCTGGTCGATTAAACTGAAGACCGCATGAAGCGCATTGCTATTGTTTGCAAACCGCAGAAGGAAGAGCTCAGCCGTCTGCTGCCTGAGCTGATTGACTGGCTGCGGGATCGAGGGTTTGAGCCGCTGCTGGACCATGAGGCGGCCCGCTACACGGACGCTGCGCCGACAGTAGACCGTTCAGATCTTCCGCAATATGAGCCGCTATTGGTGATTGTGCTTGGCGGCGATGGAACGCTGCTTTCTGTTGCGCGCATTTTTGCGGCTTCCGGTACGCCGCTTCTCAGCGTAAATCTTGGACATCTTGGTTTTCTTACCGAGGTGAGGCTGAGCGAGCTGTACGCAACGCTTGAGGGCTGGTGCGCGAACTGCCATATTATCGAGGCGCGAGCGATGCTCCATGCGGAACTGGTTCGCAAGGGTGAGGCATGTGCGAGCTTTGAGGCGCTGAATGACATCGTGGTTACCAAGGGCGAAATTGCTCGCATGGGCGATTTTGCAGTGGAACTGGATGGGCATTTTGTGGCGCGGTTCCGGGCAGACGGCGTGATTGTTTCGACTTCAACGGGATCGACGGCGTACACGCTGGCTGCGAATGGTCCGATTCTTACGCCGGATGTGGATGCGATGGTGGTAACGCCGATTTGTCCGCATCTGTTGACGCTGAGGCCGATCGTAGTGCGTGGAGATGCTGAGCTGCTGGTGCGGATCGAGGGAATTCCCACGCGTACGCTGCTGACCGTGGACGGGCAGACGGCTGTGGAACTGGAGCGGGACGACGAGGTTCGGTGTGTTAAGTCAAAACACACGGTGAACCTGGTGCGGCTGACTGAAGGTGGGTTCTTTGAAGCACTGCGGAACAAGTTGAGCTGGGGTGAGCGGTAGAGATTTTCGTGAGTTATCCTGTGCAGCACAGATTTTGAAGTGATGTATTTTGTGTTGGTTGTGGGAGTTTGCACAGTTTCTGGAGAAATCTTTATGCGATCTTCATTTCGGGACTGTGCAATTTTGCGTCCTTCGTTTTGCTCCCCGGTGGTCATGCTCCCGTCCCATCGGTTTCCGATGACGATTGGGTGGCGCGCATAAATTCCCGGACGGCCAGGACAGACTGCCAGAGGACGTAGGGGAGGCGGTCTGAACAGGCGGGGTGGTTCTTCAGCATCTCGCGATAGAACTCCGGGGATTCCTCTCGGAGGAAGATGGGAGCGATCCTGTCGGCGTTGTACAGGATGCCGAGGAATTCCGCGAAAACGGTGGCGATGGAGGTTTTGTTTCGTGCAGAGTAGAGGCGAGCTGCCTGATATACGTCGTCCGGGACTTTGACTGTCAAGTTGCGCATGGAAAGGCTCCTTTGAAGCAGAGATCAGATGTCAGAGATCAGAAAAGCAAAAGGCCCGAATCCGGAGGGATTCGGGCCTTGGTTTTTTCTACCTGTAATAAGTATGGCAGATTTGAATAAATAATGTGCAAAGTGCGCGAAGTTTTTTACCTTTTAGAATGAGCGATTTAGAAAATATTTTTCAGAAAAGGGCTTGACAAGATTTCCACAAGCACGCCGCTACCTGCTTGATCAATGCGTGGAACTTCAGCGATCGGGTGCTGCGCTAGCTTCTTCATGGGAACAGTCTGCTTCTCCTTCGGAGCACCTGCTCATTCCATTTGTCGGTACAAATCTTGTTCAATAAGTGCATAGGCGATTTAGCGCGAATGATCCTGTCAGGTGACGTTGCCCTCCCGACGACGGTGATAGAGAGTTAAAGAGAGAATCACGAGCGGCATGATGATTTCGGTGACTAAGAAGATGCCTGAGTTGTTGGAAGCATGATTGTTGTTAAGTGTCATCTGCCGAACGTGCCCGACCGCGTCGCCCAGCAACCAGACTGCGTTTGCGATTGCGGTCGCCAACCAGAAATCGGCCCAAAACTTCAGACACAAAATGCCTAAAACGCCAACGGTGAGGTCGGCCATCCCGACTTCGTATTCGTAAGGGCTTGTTGACCATCCTATGGACGCCGATGTCTCAACGGGACGGAAGACGTGTGCATAGGCGGTGAGCACTCCCATCAGGCCAACATAGAAGAAGAGCAGATACAGCAGGTATGTTCCGGCAATTGCTGGTCCACTGCTCCGGCGTTTGGGTGAGAATGCAAGGTGAACAGATGCGCCCACAACCGCAATCAGAGTAAAGATAACTTGAAACATGCAGCCTCCAGAGAGCTCTTAGATCTATTCCTACAAGCCGACTTTTGAGGACCTATCCGTCTTCGATGAGCGCATCCGCGAGTATGCATCAAGTGGCAAGAGTTGTTGCCATGATTAACTTGATCCCACGTCTTCAAAGGTGAGAATATGGTACAGGGCTCACTTGCGCCTTCCTGTCTTAAGCGCGGATTGTTTCTTAATCTTCACATCCGAGCCATCTGAGATAGTGCATTTCGAAGTGACCGCAAGATCTATTTGCGTCGCTTTGGCCGCCCCGTAGAAGTCGGGATGTAGGGTAGCAGCGGTCACGCTATGCTTGCTGCATAGGTCCATTATTTTAAAGCACTCGCTTTGCGGCAGCGTAATCTTGATCAATCTCTGCTTGCCGTGCACTGTGACAAGATTACGCACGTGTTGATCGAGCAAGTGAGTTCCCTCAAAGCCCTTTCCCATTCGATAAGGCTGCCGCAGCAGCGTAAAGACCCCGCGCTGTGCTGCGATATTCTGATTGCCCGAACTCGGCACCCGAATAAGCTCAACCTGCTTCGGAAGTTCTTGAATATCGAGCGCCCAAACAGCGAGCCGTAACTTGTTCGCAGTTTCAGGTTTCAAGGCTAGTTCTGATGCGGCGAAGAATGCTGCCACGTATGGATCTCTTGTCCAGTCCAAGAGTCGTGTTGGCAGCCCAAAGTGTTGGGCCATTGACATAAGGTCAAAATACTCCTCCAGAGGCCAAGGCGATTCGCGGGACAACGTGGTCTTGCTGAATATTGCGTTTGGTTGATCCAAGTGTTCGCGCTTAAACCTCGTAGTGATGCCCGGGATTTGTAGGCCGGACGAGTCACAATGGTCTGTAAAGGTCTTGAGTGCACCCACCTCTGCGATGATCTGATAATCCGAATTGGAGGGATCGGACTTCATCAATGGTTGCGAGTAAACGGGGTGGTTCTTGCCCCGAAGGATCGATGGTTCGAGATGCCAAGTAGAATCAGCTTGGCCTCGAAAGATCAGCCTTTCACCGGGCCAGAGAATATACCGAAGTGGAGAAAGAAACTCCCAAAACTCGATGGCGCTTTCGGCTTGATAATCCGGAATAATATCGTTTGTCTTATTCATTGAGCCTTGTTGTGACGACAAGTTGGGCGAGTGGGTCACATTTCAGATCTTGTATGTGCTCAGGGCTGCGACGGCGCGAATCAGAGTCGTTCACCGCGTCGGCGTCTAGCCAGATCTCATGATCGGCATTCCAACAACTTTCTCCAAGACTTAGACCTAAGATTGCCCCAAGTTCCTGCCTTTGGCAGGCTAAGATCGGACAATACCATCCCAGCTTCAGAATACTCCCGATAAACGCCGTTAGCGGAAGTGATCTTAGCTACGAGATGGCGACATCTCGGTACTCATCCGAACCTTGATGCTGACGAGTCTGCAATGGCGGGGCCGGGCTGAGAACGGCAGATGTACATCCATTGCCAGGAATGGCAGTTCGTTTACTCAAGTTGAATCAATGTTGAATGCTTGTCTGCCCAATCCCGTACTGTATTGCTGCTTTGAGAACGTCGACTTTTATATCGGCTAATGTTTTGAATTTGATGCAATACCCTGTCACGCTTGCTTTGCCGAGATCGCGTCCAAATGTCTGCGCCAGGTACTTCTTGTCCTCTATTCCCATAATGTAGACGGAAATGCCGGTTGTATTGGCGCTTAAACCTATTTGATAGAACTCCCTGGTTTTTCCATTGGCATATGGAATGGTTTGGAATCCATATCCAATGTTTGGGTTGGAAACGATTTTACCTTTCTCGTCTTTTCCATCTAAGAACCACAACTTACCTGTTGGCATCAATGCCAACAGGATGTCATGTAGCTCTTGCATTTCGCTGCATTTTGGTTCCGGTTGTGTAGCAATGTACTCCTTGATTTGTTTCTGCACCGTCATGTAGATCTCCTTGGTTTAGCGGAAAGCCAGTGTTCGGGGAAACACCGGATTGGAATCGGCCTGGCAGGCAGTGCCGATCGGCGTCGAGCAACCAAGCGAGAGTGTCCACGAGGGGTATCTTAGCCCATGACCAGAGCCTAGCTCCGTTTGACACTTGATTCTGCAGACGGATTCGCCGGGAGCCAATGGTCAAGCGCCTTGAAGATGAGGCCAAGAATCGCTGCTGCTATCAGGACGAGCATGGTGTTCGCTACGGCGGCAGGGTATCCAAGCTTGTCCGGATTGAGAAAAGGGTAGGGATACCAGCCGGTCATTGCGCCGTGTGTGAAGGTGTAGAGGATCCAGAGCACAGGCCAAACAAATGTCAATGCGAGGACCGACCATGTGATGCGCGGGCGCGGTCCGAAGAGCAGCCAACAGAGCGGGGCTATGACTGGAGAGATGTAGTGAAGGCAAACCGTAATTCCGTATGCGAGACCTGTGAGGTGCACTATCTTTGCGAGTACGAATGTGAAAACAAGACCCGTGACTACGATGCTTGTCAATGCATCGAGCCTCAGGATTCGCCGCCATCTGTTGTCACGATCCGGATAGAGGGCGAGGAGTGTTGCATCTATCATGACGAGCAGGTTGCTTTGAATGGTGAAGTAGCTGAAGAAGCGGACGAGTTTGCCGCCGAGACCAAGAGTGGGTTCCAGTATGCCGGAGTTTGCGTCCGCACCACCGGTGATTAGAAGCATCAACTGTGCGATGACGGCGAATGCGATCATTCCCGCTAATGCGGCATTCCAAAGCCGCCCTGTCCGACTAAACCTCGTCATCCTTTGACAGCCCCTTCACATGGTTCTCCCCAATGTATCGCAAGTTTGCGCCATGACGGACTTGAGTAAGCTGTCGATTTGTTACCGGTTTCAAAGTAACGGCGTATCGCTTTAGTGCAGTGGATCGTACTCCTGACTGCTCAGGCATTTGATGGCGGCGTGCGGAGCCGGGCCATTTCTTCGATGTTCTTACGCATGATGACAAGCCGGGAACGGCCCTCGGGTGTTCCTTCGACTACGCGCTCGATGTTCCGCATCCATTCGGGCAGGTTCATCTTTTCGCGAAAGGCGGATAAGTATGGCTGAATCTTTGCGTACTGAAAGTACATTTCCTGGCAGACATCGTAGAGTAGCGCGGGATTAAGAGCGCCGTGGAGTGCGAATGCGGCAACCATGTCCCAGTAGCCATAGACCTGCAGGATGTAGGCTCCATCCTGTTTGCCTGAGGCGACGAGTGCGACCATCTCATCTGCTGAAGCGGGAAGGAATGCGCCGCCGATGTAACTCCGCGCCTGACGCATCACGGGTTCTCGCCGGAGTTCGTAGAGTTTGAGCACGAGCTCTGCCTGCCTGATTGCCATCTCTGTTGATTCCATAGCACCCTCCTTGTCGTTATCGAATGCAGATATAGGAAGGGCCTGATCGATTGAACAGGCCCTTCGGTTTTAGTGAACGAATGTATTTATTGGTATGAACGTATTTAGATAGCACGACTGTAGTTTGTAATTTACCTATTTACTTTCCGGCTTTCGGAAAGTCCTTGAACATGTGGTGGACGTCGCCATCGACCATCCTGGTGTTCTTGTCCGCTTTGGAGGAAAGATCCTCTGTCGACAGGCCTCTCCAGAGCAGTTTCTTAGTGCTGCCGTCGAAGAGATCGATCACGAGGCTCGCAACAGGCTGGTCGACCGTTGCCGTTGTAGAGGTGCCTACACCTAACGAAGGACCAGGCCAGCCGCCTCCCCAACCCCAGCCGCCCCATCCCCATCCCCAACCCCAGCCAGCGCCGAGATTGTCATACATGGTCTGAACTTCCTGCTGGTTATGGATGTTGTCCGTGGCGAAGACGGTGATGGAGCCGCCGCTGGGCTGCAACTGCCATCCTTTGGACTGAAGCTGCTCATCGACTGCCTGCTGGATGCGAGAGACGTAAAACGGGTCGGTGGTCTGCACCTTGCCCCACGAGTAGGTTTTGTACTGCGAGAACTTGATGGTGTGATCGTAGTCGGTGTGCACATCGCCGGCCATGGCGATCATCGAGCTGCCCATCAGGGCGAAGGCCACAAGAATTGACTGCATAAAACGCTTCATAGAACTTCCCATTTCTTCCACCACTGTGGAGATAGATATTGGTGGAGTCTTGCGTGGCGTCTGCTGAAGCTCTCCACTTCTGAATTGACAATAGGCGCACTGAAGAATCGAAACCATAGAGGTCACTACACACATGACCGTGTGGTTCTACACGGGTGGCGGTATAAAGGTAGATAGCTTTTTAGCTTATGAGGTTCGAGGGATGGCTGCTCGCTGCGTGATTGTTCTTTTGTTGATTGCCGGTGGTGCTTCAACAATGACAGGACAGGCTGTGCAGAATACTGCGCCTGCGATGGCCGTGACGCCGCAGGATACGCCTGTGCTGGAGGCACACGCCACCATGGTGCTGGTGGATGTGGTGGTGACTGAGCATGACAAGGCGATTCATGCGATTGATCCGCACCGGTTCCATATCTTTGAGGACGGGCGTGAGCAGGTGGTCAGTTCGTTTGATGAGCATGTGCCCAAGCTGGCAGGAACCGCGGCGAACGCAGCGCAGTCCGCGCGCACCGAGCCAAATGTATACACGAATATTCCGGATGCGCCGCCTTCAACGGCGGTGAATGTGCTGCTGCTGGATGGGTTGAATACTCCGCTTACGAACCAGGTGCAGGTGCGGCAGCAGATGCTGCGATACCTGACGAAGATTGAGCCGGGCACGCAGCTGGCGATCTTTACGCTGGCGTCGCGGCTGCGCATGGTGCAGGGGTTTACAGCAAATGTGGGTGAACTGACGCACGCGATGCAGAGCGGGAAAGCGACTCCGCAGTCGTCCGTGATTCTGGATCCGGCGGGAGATCAGGCGATTGATTCATTCATCGGCGGTATGGCCTCAGTGGGCGCGAGCTCGACGGCACTGAGCGCGATGCAGCAGTTTCAGGCAGACCTGATCTCGTATCAGACTGACCTGCGCGTGAAGATGACGCTGGAGGCGATGCAGCAACTGGCGCGGTATCTGAGCGCTGTGCCTGGCCGGAAGAATCTGATCTGGTTTTCGGGCTCGTTTCCGATCAACATTGCGCCAGATCCCGGTGTGCAAAGCTCATTTGACCCGATGCGGGATTACACGGAAGAAGTGCAGGAGACGAGCCGAATGCTGGCGGCCGCGCGCGTGGCGGTGTATCCCGTGGATGCGCGCGGGCTGATGACGCTGCCGAGTGGCGATGCGTCGCACACACCTTCGACGAATATTTCCAGCGTCACGTCCGGCAGCCCATCCGTCGGGGGCGGAAGGCGAAGCCGTAGCGGAGGCTCGACGACAAGCTCAGTGAATCGACCGAGTGTGGGTAACGACGATGCGAAGTTTCTGCAACAGACGCAGGCTGAGCAGGCCTCCATGCGGGAGATTGCAGAAGACACGGGCGGCAAGGCGTACATGAACACGAATGGGCTGAAGGAGGCTGTCGCAAATGCTGTTGAGAATGGCTCCAGCTATTACACGATTGGGTATGTGCCGCTGAAGAAGGATTTTCATGGAGAGTTTCGCAAGATTCAGGTGCGGCTTGACGGCAGCGACTACAAGCTGGAGTTCCGTACAGGCTACTACACGGATTCGCCGGGCAAACCAGGCCCGCGCGCGATTGAGCAGACAAGCCTGATTAACGCGGTGGCGGTGCATGGCGCGCCACCGGATACAGGCATTCTGTTTAAGGCGCGCATGCTGCCTGCGACAGATTTGTCGCTGAAAGACGCGAAACTTGCGGCGGGGCCGGTGGGCGAGATGTCGGCGCACCTGAAGCAGCCGACAGTGCGCTACGTGGTGGATCTTGCGATTGATCCGCGAGGGATTGTTTTTACGCCGAATGAGAAGGGCGGGCAAGAGGCGAAGATCGAATTGCTGCTGGTGGGCTATAACAGCGAGGGCGGCCGCGTGAATTACCTTGACCGCGGATTCAGTTTGTCGCTGGCTGAGGACCGGTACAGGCAGGCGCTGGCGCATGGATTGCCGATCCGAATGGAGCTTGATATGCCAGCCGGGCCGGGGTTTTTGCGCGCCGCGGTGCATGATCTGACGGCGGGACGTGCGGGGTCGGTGGAGGCAGCGATTCAGGCGAAGTGATACGGGGGGAACGAGGGCGCAGGGAAGATGGTTCACCGAGACGAGCCTATCCATCCCACGGACGAAGACTGTCTGGCGGGCCCGTTACCGTCTGGGTAACCCGAAAATATTCCTATTGGTCTTGCTTGAGCTCGTTCAGGAGAAGCTGGGCTTTTGTGGCGAGGGTATTGGCGCCGTCGAGATCATTGGAGGCGAGAGCGGTGCGAGCCTGCTTGATGTATTCCTTGATCTGGGCAGAGGTCTTCTCTTCTGTGTCGCTGAGCTTGCGATTGAGCGTGTTGAGGCCGTGCTCGGTGCCATTGAGCGAAGAGACCGTTTGCGCACGCAGATCGGCGGGTTCGCCGGAGGATAGCTTGCCGATGGCAGATGTCTCGTCTGGAGTGCCGTTTGCGGCTTGCAGTGTTGGGGGTGGGCTATTCGGCGCAGGCTGGGAAGGCGACGTCGCACCAGGAGCGGAGCTGGAATTGGAGGCCTGTGAAGACGTGCCGTTTGCAGGCTTGGGGACGGGCTTCTTGCGCCTGGGCGGAGGTTTTGGCTGGTCTGTTTGCGAGGCGGTAGCAGGCTGCTCGGGCTGCGCAGGAGTTACCACCGTCGGAGGCAGTTGATCTTTCTGCGCGACGTCAGGCTTGGGGAGAGGAGCGTCTTCGATTGGAGGCGCAAGTGGTAGCTGGTTCGCCGCCTGGTTTTTGTGTACACAGGAAGTAAGAACCAAAGACAACAAGCACGCAATGCGTGTGAGATACAACTTCATTCCGTCCCCTTATGAGGCTCAACGCCTGCGGTTTGCAGACGGTATCGGCCAGTACGTTCAGGGTAGGCCAGCGGAATGCAGAGGCAAAACTCCGTCCCCCGTACTTCTCTTGATTGTACCTCCACACTGCCGTGATGTAACTGGAGGATGCGGTACGTCATAGCAAGACCAATGCCACTGCCTCCGCTCTTGGTAGTGAAGTAGAGGTCGAAAATCTTTTCGCGGATATCGTCAGGAATTCCGACGCCTTCATCCTGCACCCGTATGAGTGCGGTCTTGCGGTCGGATTCGACGACCACGTCGAGTCTGCCGCCCTCCGGCATGGCTTGCGCGCCGTTGAGGATGACGTTGAGGAGCGCCTGCTTGAGCAGGTCGGGGTCACTGTTGACCACAACGGACTTGGGGGGCAGGTGGTTGAGGAGATGGACACCGCGAGTGGATAGTTCGTCGAAGGCCAGGGCGCCGACCTGGGCGACGACGACGCGGAGATCGTTCTCCTGGAGGTGCAGTTCGACGGGACGGGAGAAATCGATGAGGGATTGGACGACGCGATCGAGACGGTGGATTTCCGACTCGATGATGTCGAGGTGACGCATGGCCGGCGGGCTGGTGTCTCCGAGTTTGTTTTTGAGCAGCTCGAGGTGCACGACGATGGCGTTGATGGGGTTCTTGACCTCGTGTGCGACGCCGGAGGTGAGACGGCCGATGGCGGACATGCGGCTGGAAAGCTCAATGCCGGACTCAATGGCTTCGACGGATTCGAGATCCCGGAGGGTTACGAGCGAGCCGAGGCCCTGTGAGGTTTCGTCATCGTGGATGAAATGGACGGAGGCCTGGATGCGGCCGCCTGTCTCAGTGAAGATCTCTTCCTGAATAAGCGCAGTACGGGAGTCAAATGCGTCACGGAGGGTTTTGCCGAGGACGGTGGAGCGGTCGAAGATCTCCGAGGCATGGAGGCCGTGGATGAGGTCGGGATCGACGTGGAGGAAGCGGCGCGCGGCATCTGAGATGAGGACGACGCGGTTGTCGGCAGTGAAGAGAAGCAGGCCATCCTGAAGATTGCCGAGAAGCTGATCGAGATTGCCCTTGAGGTTGGAGAAGACCTCCTGGACATCTCGCATGCGCTGGCCGATACGCTCGATCTGATGAGAGACACGGATGGCAGGATCAACGGGGGTGACGACCTGGGCCTGATCCTCTCCATCTGAGGGCGTGACCCAGTAGTCGAGCTGCATGGAGATTTCTTCAATGGGGCGGAGGGCGAAGTTGCCGAGGAGAAGAGCAACGACGAGTGCCGCGCCGAGGACAAAACCCATGAGATGGCTGGATTCCTTGAGCCAGGGCTTGTAAACGGCGCGGAGGAAGGTGGTACTGACGCCAACATGCACGCTGACGAACGGCCTGTTGTTGCGTTCAAGCGGAACGACGACGTCATAGATCTGGGGAGCGCCGAAGACCACCTGGGCGAGTTGGACGGGACCCGCGTTGAGGAGCTGGTCGTAGTTGGGACGGGCGGGTAGCGGCTTGTCGAGGTTCAGCGGATTCGTGCTGAGAAGAATCTGCCCAGTGTAGTCGCCAATGTTGATGTCATAAACGGTGAATGAGTAACGGTTTACGGAATCAATGACGGCCTGGAGAGGCTGATTGTTGCGGACGGCTTCGAGCGCGAGGTCATGGAGCTGCTCTGGGTGAGCAGGATCGAGGGTGCGGTCTCTGAGGCCGGATTCCAGCGCGTTCTGCAGGGAGAACCGCACCTGTTCGGCGACCATGCGGTTGTTTTCGTGGGACTGCTCGATGGAGGTGTGCAGAATCTGGCTGACGTAGACCAGCGACAGCGTCCCGGCGATACACATCACCAGGGCCGTAATGGCCAGCACAAGTTTGGTCTTCAGGCGCATCGAAAGGGCCTTCAGGCGGATTGAGCCTCGCGGTTTTGACTGTATTCCTTAAGCTTATTGTGCAACGTTTTTAGGCTTACGCCAAGGATCTCCGCGGCACGCGTCTTATTTTGTCCCGTGGCTTCGAGTGTCCGGAGGATGAGGAGGCGTTCAGCTTCATCGACGGTGGTGCCGACGCGGACGGGCACGAGGCTGGAGTCATTGGCTGCGTGCGCAGCCACAGGTGACCTGCCGAAGGCGGGGGGGAGATGACCGGCGTCGAGCGGCGCTCCGTCGGGGCAGAGAATGACGGCACGCTCGATGGTGTTGCGCAACTCGCGGCCGTTGCCGGGCCAGCTCCAGGCCATCATGCGGTCCACGATGGAGGGCGCGAGACCGGAGACTTTGCGCCCGTGCTTCTTGTTCATCTCATCCAGCATGGCCTCCGCCATAGTAGGGAGGTCTTCCATGTGCGAGCGGAGCGGCGGCAGGTGGATGTGGAAGACGTTGAGGCGATAGAAGAGGTCAGAGCGGAGGCTGCTCTGCTCAATGGCCTGTTCGGGGTCGCGGTTGGTGGCAGCCAGAACGCGAACGTCGACGTCGATTTCGGATTTTGCGCCGAGGCGGCGCAACTTGCGTTCTTCGAGGACGCGGAGGAGCTTGGCCTGGGTGCCGATGGGCATTTCGGCGAGTTCATCGAGGAGAAGGGTGCCATTGGAGGCCAGCTCAAAGCAGCCGACGCGGCGCTCGAGTGCTCCGGTGAAGGAGCCTTTTTCATGGCCGAAGATCTCGCTTTCGATGAGGGTTTCCGGAATGGCCGCGCAGTTGACGGCGACGAAAGGCCGCTGCTTGCGCGGACTGAGATCGTGAAGCGTACGGGCGACGAGTTCTTTGCCGGTGCCGCTTTCGCCAGTGATGAGGACGGAGACATTGGATGGGGCGATCTGCTCGATGAGGGTGAAGATTTCCCGCATGGATTTGGAACTGCCGACCATGGAGCCGAGAACACCGGTTTCACGCAGGCGGCGGCGGGCGACTTCGAGCTCGATGGCGGTTTCGCGCTGGCGGGTGGCGTTGCCGAGAATGGCGCGGAGACGCGTGGCGTCAACCGGTTTGAGGACAAAGTCGTATGCCCCGAGCTTCATGGCCTCTACGGCGGTCTGGATGGTGCCCTGGGCAGTGAGCAGGACGACGGCGATGCTGGAATCGACGCCATTGTTGGCGTCGGCGAGGCGGGCTAGCAGGCCCAGACCGTCCAGGCGCGGCATCTTGAGGTCGGTGACGACGATGGCCGGTTCCCAGGCGAGAATTTTTTCCCAACCATCCATGCCGTCAACGGCGGTTTCGGTTCGGTAGCCCCAGCCGGAGATCAGCTCGGCAAGGCCGGTCAGGGCGTGGGGCTCGTCTTCGACGATTAAAACCTTTACTGCATTAGCCATATATAGAACTCAGTGTTTATCTATTATGCACACGCCGGCGGGCATTTTAATATGGCGGCGCTGCGGTGCTCAATCCGTTCCGGCACCGACGTTTCCGGCGGCAAAGAGCTTTTTGAGGGCTTCTGCCTGTGCGGGTGAGCCTTGAACGACGAACCAGGACCACAGCGAATGCGGCCCGAAGGCTTCGGGCGGTGGCGGATTGCCGGTGATTTCAATGCCGATGGGTTTGCCTGCGGTGGATTGCGCAAGGTAGCGATCCATTGGGAAACGGCCATTGAGGGCTGGAGCTTTCATCTGCACGGCATCGACGTAAAGCAGGCCGGGGAAGTAGTCGGAGGGAGTTCCTGCACCGGGCGCGAAGGACGGCGGACCTTGTTGCCAGACCCAGAGAAGATTGCGGATGCCGTCCTGCCGGACGAGGCGGTCAAAAAGCATGCGGTAGAGATGCGCAGAGCCGCGAAAGCCTTTGCGGCCAGCCCACCAGAAGGGTTTTTCTGAAGAGGCCGGGCCCGTGGAGTCAGGATAGGCGTTGAAGAGGACGGGGATGCCGGCCTTCTGAAATTCGCGGAGAGCTTCGGCGGCGGAGTCGACTTGTGCGGTCCAGAGCTTGTTGAGAGCTGTACCGGGCGTGATGAGATCGTTCCATTCGTAATCGGTAAGGGCGGATTTGGCGGGACCGTTGTCCGTGGGGCGCAGTGGAGCGTAGGTGAGGGAGACGGCAGTGTGCCTCTGTTTGACGGAATCGATGATCCCGGCGATTTGAGGCCTCATACCGTCGAAGTCCGCGGCGAGGATAGCAGGGGTGAACCCCGTTGCATCGCCGCGAATTCCACCCAGCGGGGCTTTGCCCGGCGCGGCGGCAAGCTTTGCAAGCAGCCTTCGTGCTTCTGCTGTTGATTCCGGCGAAACCGGTTGGGGAGGCGCGTCGTTGAAGCTCTTCCGCATGGCTTCCATAGCGGGCGCTATGCGTGGGTCGTCGCGGTTGATGGAGACGGGTGAGTGATAGACAGCCTGGATGCGGTCGGCGGGGCTGCTTGATTCGAGCAGACCGGACCATGCCATGAAATAGGTCCACTTTGGCTGTACGGCCAGAACATCCAGAGAGGGAAGGCCGCCGACTTCACCGAGTGCAATGGGCTTGCCGGCAGCAATGCGCAGCATATCGTCGTAATACTCCTGCTTGAACTCGCCGTAGATATCCATGGTGACGACATCAGCGTAGGCTGCGCCAGGGTAGTAGTCCGCGCTGGGACCGGCTGCGCCGCCGGGGGCGTTCACGTTCCAGACCCAGACAAGGTTGTCGAGATGATGCACGTTGACGAAGCGGTCATAGAGCTGGCGATAGAGAGCGGCGGAGCCGTTTGGGCCGGGCCGGTATCCCCACCAGAACCAGTTGCCGTTGACTTCGTGATAGGCACGGAAGAGAACCGGAACATTGGCATCGCGCAGCTGGCGGAGGAAGCCTACGATTACGTCGACCTGCGCGCACCAGCGGTTGTAAATGGGCGTGCCGGGGGTGAGAAGCTGCTGAAACTCGTAGTCGGTGAGCTTGCCTTGCACGGAATCGCGGAAGGTGACGGGCTCATCGTCCGTGGGACGCACGGCATGCCAGGTGAGCGCGATGATGGAGCCGTTTTTGTACTGGCGCTTGATTTCTTCCACGATAGCGGGACGGGCGAGTGTGGAGTCCTTGTCTTCGCCACCGGAGAAGCCGAAGTCCTCGCCGAAGAGGCCGGGATATTTGCCGGTGATGTCGTAGGCGCGGTCGGTCCATTTGGAGCCGTCATTGGGGAAGTTGTGCTGGCCGGTGACGATGCCTTTCCCGGAGATGGAAGAGAGCAGCGCAAGAAGCGCGCGGGCTTCGGGTGTGGCGTGCGGGTTGACGGGCTGCTGGGAGGACGCGAGCGATGAGGCGACGAGGGCGCAGACGGCGACAAGAGAAGCGAGACGCAAAAAACTGGGCATGAGCGATGGAATCCTTCGCGGAAATTATATGGGGCGGGCAGGGACAAAGGAACAAGGGGCAGGGGGCAAAGAAAAATTGCTAGTTGTGCACTACAATTCACAAACGAGGAATCGATGGCTCTTAAAACAATGCGGTGGGACCCGTCCGAATATCTCGACAGTCCGGAGGAGATAGCGGCGTATCTGGAGGCGGCTTTCGAGGATGGCGATTCGGACTTGATTGCAGCGGCGCTTAGTGACATTTCCCGAGCGATCGGTTTGACGCTCTAAACTGAATCCATGCTGGATTACGAGATATCTGCCGCTGAAGCCGCGGAACTGCTGAAGGAAAAGAAGGCCCGTTTCATTGATGTCCGCGAGCCGTGGGAGTTTGCCACGGCGAAGATTGAAGGCTCTGAGCTGATGCCGATGGGCGATGTGCCTTCACGCGCGCACCAGGAGCTGGACCCTGAGGAGCGGCTGGTGGTGCTGTGCCATCACGGGATGCGGAGCATGAATACGACGGTATGGCTGCGGAACCAGGGCTTTGAGCAGGCGCAGAGTCTGCGGGGCGGGATCGATGCGTGGTCGGCGGAAATCGATCCGAAGGTACCGCGGTACTAAAATATCAGCGGCCAAAGACGTAAGTTACCTGGAAAAGACCGTTGTCGATGCCGGGGTTTACGTCTGTGGTGTCGTGGTCCGAGATATGGTGATAGCGCCACTCGAAGCGCATCGATTGGTGCGGCGTGCGATACCACTCGATGCCTGCGCCGAAGTCAAAGGTGAAGTTAAAGGAACCGGCTTCGGCGATCGGGATGGGATGCGTGGAGTACATGTAGCCACCGTGGCCTACGAAGAACGGCTGAATGGGATGCGTCGGGCGGAAGTTCCAGCGGAAGCCAACGGGTGAGAAGGCCTCACCGATGGTCCATTGGCGACCGGAGCAGGTGAAGGTATCTGTGCCTGCGTACGTGACTTCGTTGATGACGAAATTGTACTGATTGACGTAGGGCGCGCAACTGATCATGGGTTGGAGCCCGGTAACAACGGCGGTCGCCTGGGTGGGCGAGGTCTGCACGTTGACAGACTTGGTGAGTGGATCGCTTTCGAGCGCTACTGGGAGAATCTCAGCGTCGTATTGCCAGTTCAGGTAGCGATTGAGGATGAGCCTGCGGCTGTAGTCGGCGCCGATCTGCAGGAGCTTGCGCTGCTCGGCATAGCCCATGATGATGTGGCTGGAGTCGTTGGAGTACGCGAAGAGAAGGCCGAAGGAGTTGGTGCGGCCATAGAGCGGGGTTTGCGGCGGGACTTCTTTCTGTGCGGCAGCGATGGTGGATGCGGCAAGGAGAGGCAGGCAGCAGAAGAGCAACAGGCGAGCGTTGAGCAACGAAGACTCCTTGACGTAAAAACTTTGGCCAGAGAACCTATACTTTCGCTTTGGTCGTTATTTTCTCTCGTTGGACTGGAGTTTCGCTATGCCGTCACCCGCTGTTGCCTTTGCTGCTGAAAATCACCCGCGCTTTCTGGAGGAGCTGAAGGAACTGCTGAGGATTCCTTCGATTTCCACGCTGCCGGAACATGCTGCGGATTGCCGGAAAACAGCCGAAAAGCTGGCTGCTGAGTTGAAGCGGATCGGCATGGAACATGTGCGGCTGATTGAAACCAAAGGCCACCCGCTTGTGTATGCCGACTGGCTGCATGCTGCGGGCAAGCCGACGGTGCTGATGTATGGGCACTACGATGTGCAGCCGGCTGATCCGCTGGACGAGTGGCACACGCCGCCCTTTGAGCCGACTGAGCGTAATGGCAACCTGTATGCGCGCGGCGCGGTGGATGACAAGGGCCAGATGTACATGCATGTGAAGGCACTGGAGAGCCTGCTGGCTGCCGATGGCAAGCTGCCCCTCAATGTGCGGGTGCTTTTGGAAGGCGAGGAAGAGGTTGGCGGGGAGGGGATTGCGGCGTATGTGGCGACGAAGCCTGCGGACCTCAAGGCGGACTTCGCTCTGATCTCGGATACGGAGCTGTTTGCGCCGGGACTGCCGACGCTGTGCGTTGGACTACGGGGAATGATCTATACGGAGTTGGAAGTACGCGGTGCGAAGACCGATTTACACTCGGGCATGTATGGCGGCGCGGCGCCGAATCCCTTTGTGGCGCTGGCGCAGATCATCGCGGGATTGAAGGACCGCGAGGGAAAGATTCTGATTCCGGGCTTCTATGACAATGTGGAAGCGCCGAGTGCGGAAGAACTGGCGGCATGGAAGAGTTTGCCGTTTGACGAGGAGCACTATCGCGAGACGGAAGTGGGATCGAAACAGCTTGTGGGCGAGGCCGGCTACAGCGTGCTGGAGCGTACATGGGCAAGGCCGACGCTGGAAGTTCACGGAATGCCTGGCGGCTTTATTGGAGCGGGAGCTAAAACTGTGATCCCCGCTAAAGCCACGGCCAAAATCTCCATGCGGCTGGTGCCGAATATGACGCCGGCGAAGGCGTTTGCACAGTACAAGGCGTTTGTGGAGGAGATTGCTCCCGCCGGGGTGGACGTGAGCGTAAGGCTGATCCACCAGGGCGATCCGTGTTTGATTCCGGTGGACAATCCATACATTCAGGCGGCCACGAAGGCGCTTCATGCGGTGTGGGGCAAGGACACGGTGTTTATCCGCAGCGGCGGGTCGATTCCGATTGTGGGCGATCTGGACCGGCATTTGGGGTTGCCGAGCGTGATGATGGGCTTTGGGTTGCCGGATGACAATCTGCATGCTCCGAATGAGAAGTTCAACCTGGAGAACTTCCGGCTGGGGATTGAGTCGGTGATCGGATTTCTGGAGGAAGCAGGAAAGTGAATGACGCTGCTCGAAAATCGCGTAAGCTATAGGGACTGCGATGCGGAGTGATCTTTCTCAACGCGACGAGGGTACGCCTCAGGAAATAGGCAGGAATCCGGATTCGAATCTGAATCCGAGCCTGAGCGCGGACCTGTGTGCGGTGCCGGGGCCGGATTCGGTCTGCGGCGCGGGTCCGACCGGTGAGCTGGATACGGCGGATGAAGAGCCGATCATCTCTTTCTCAAATATCTCAATCTCTTTTGGGGAAAATCCGACTCTCAAGGATGTGAGCTTTTTTGTGGAGCGGGGCAAGACGCTGTGCATCCTGGGCAGGAGCGGTGTAGGCAAGTCGGTTTCCTTGCGCATGCTGATGGGTTTCCTGCGGCCGGATGGCGGCTCGATCCGTGTGACAGGGCAGGAGATTACTACCCTTGATGAAGCGGGGATGCAGGAGATTCGTAAGCGCGTGACGATGGTTTTTCAGAATGGCGCGCTCTTTGACTCGCTTTCCGTCCATGAGAACGTGGCATTTCCGCTGCGCGAGCGCGGCGAAATGGATGAGTCGCACCTGAACGGAACGGTAGACAGGCTGCTCAGCCTGGTGGGCGCCGAAGACGTGACGGATCACCTACCGGCCAGCCTTTCGACGGGACGGAGGCGCGCTGTGGCGATTGCGCGCGCGCTGGCGTCGCAGCCGGAGGTGGTGTTGTACGACGAGCCGACGACAATGGTGGATCCCATCATTGCGCGGAGGCTGGGCAGCATTATCCAGCGCCTGAAGAAGCAGCTGGGGTTCACCAGCATTGTGGTGACCCATGACATGCGGTTTGCGAAAAGCCTGGCAGACTCGGTTTTGTTCCTGCATCAGGGGCGAGCACAGTTTTTCGGCCCGCTGAACGAATTTCTTGCATCTAACGATCCAGAGATTAAGCAGTTCCTGACACTGGACGCTTATTTACTACCCACGGGGTAGGGATGTGCCTGGCAGCGAACTGCAATTCGGTAAAAATTCACTTGCAATCGAGACCTGTTTCGAGCAATCCTAGGGATGTTGAGTTGTTAGTAACGTACGATGCCAGATACGCATGGCTGCTACAAATTTATTTTTAATGTAACTGTACTTTTCCCTTCTGCGGCGAGTGCTGGTTGTTCTGTTATAATTCTTTTGTATTCGCTGGTTTACGCGCTCTATAGGGAGCCGTCCCTGACGTACCTGTATTTATTTTTCGGGTGAATAGCCCGAGCCGTACTTTAGTTGCTTCTCGTTGCAATTGTGCTGAATAACGCTTTTGGTGCGGCCGCATTCCGCGGCAAGCACTGCTCATAATAACCGGGCGTTCCATGGCTACATCTTGTCCATGAATGCCCAGGCCCTGCAATCAGCTCAAAGATAGACAGCGGGCCCGATGGAACCGAATTCATGATCTTTCATCCCTGATAAGTGAAATGGGCCGGAGAGCCATTCACTGGTCGAGGTAGAGACTCCTGAGGACAGGCGGACGCTTATGGCGACATCGGATTTTTGGCAGAAAGTCTCCTCTTCGGTCTCAGCGCCGGAGTGGAGCGCTGGAACGACTGCTCCTGGACACCAGTATGCGGGCGGCACATCGCGCCTCTGGATGTTCCTGGATGTCGTGACCGTGCTCCTGGCAGCGATTTTATCGACATTATTCTATTTCGGAATTGGCCCCATTGTCGGCGTCAAAGAGTTCTGGCACGGAACCCTGATTGAAGGCCGTTCCATGGGCCTGCTGCTCGCGCTCCTGGGTGGATTCATAGTTGCACTTATTCTTATCAGCCGCCAGTTGCATCTGTATACCCCCGCGAGGCTTAATGGCTTCCTGCACGAGCAGCGTCTCACGCTGCAGGCATGTTTCACAGCGGGGCTCCTGCTTACAGGCACCATCTACGTCATCCAGGCGACCAACATCCCACGCAGCATCGTCTTCATTACCCTCGGTCTGGTTCTGGTGGCTCAGAGCATTCGCCGGCTTACCTACCGCATGCTCCTCTACCGCCGCTACGAACATGGCATGGGCACGCGAAATGTTCTGATTGTTGGTACAGGACCTGAGGCTCACGCACTTCGGCACCATCTGGAAAGCATTCGGCACCTGGGATATACATTTAAGGGCTTTATCGACCTTCCCGGATCCCGGTCACGTTTTGCGACCAGCTCTGGCGATGTGGTCGGCAGCCTCGGATCGCTCTTTGAGTGTGCGCGGCAGCAGTTTGTGGACGAAATCTTCTTCACCATGCCGTGCGAACGCGGGATGGTGCAGGAGGTGCTGGAGAAGGCTCGCGCCAACTGCATTGATCTGCGCGTGGTGCCGGATATGTACGACGGGCTGGCGTGGAATAGTCCCATAGAATACATCGGTCAGTTCCCGACGATTCCGCTGCACACGGGCAGGGTGCCCGAGGTGGAACTGATGTTCAAGCGTCTGCTGGACATCGTCTTCTCGACCGCTGCGCTCGCTATGCTCTCACCAGTTCTTCTGGCGATTGCGATTGCCATCAAGCTGGATTCAAAGGGACCGGTCTTTTATGCCTCGGAGCGCATTGGTAAAAAGGCTCGCGTCTTCAAGTGCCTCAAGTTCCGCACCATGGTTCAGGACGCGGAGAATCGCCGCGCCGAGATCATGCACATGAACGAGCGCGACGGAGTGCTGTTCAAGATCAGCAACGATCCGCGCATCACCAAGGTAGGCACCCTGCTCCGCAAGTATTCACTGGATGAGCTGCCGCAGTTCTTCAATGTGCTGAAAGGCCACATGAGCGTGGTGGGCCCTCGTCCGCCGATTGCCAGCGAAGTGCGCGAGTACAAGCTGAGCCATCTGCGCCGATTGGATGTGACCCCCGGCATAACCGGTCTGTGGCAGGTGCAGGGCCGTCAGGATCCCTCGTTTGACAGTTATGTTTCGCTCGATGTGGCCTACATTGAGAACTGGAGCATCTGGCTGGATATCAAGATCATCCTTCGCACGGTGGCCGTGGTCTTTGCGGGTACAGGCACCTAGTCCGTCTCTCGGATTACACTGAAATTGTGAAGATCGCCATAGTCCAGATAAACCCCACGGTAGGGGATTTCACCGGAAATCTTTCGAAAATCATTGCCGCAAGCCACCGCGCAGCCGAACAAGGCGCGCGGCTTGTGGTGTTTTCAGAGCTGTGCATCTGCGGTTATCCGCCGGCAGATTTTCTGGAGAAGCCAAGCTTTTTGCTTCGCTGCAGAAGCGCGGTGGAGGAGCTGGCCGAGGCAACGCGCGAGCTGCCCGCAGCGGTTCTGGTGGGCACGGCTTTGCCTGCCCCCAATGGCGGCGGCAAGCCTGCAGTGAATGCGGCGATTCTGTTGGACCGCGGCAAGGTACTGCTGGAGCAGCATAAGCGCTTGCTGCCCTTCTACGACATATTCGATGAGCAACGCTATTTTCAAGCGGCGAAATCGCAGCAAGTGGTGGAGCTGGATGGCGTGCGGCTGGCGGTGAGCATCTGCGAAGATGCCTGGAATGATAAAAACTTCTGGCCGAGCCGGCTTTACTCCATTGATCCAATGGAGGAGCTGATGCGTCAGCAGCCGCACCTGCATGTGAACCTTTCGTCGTCTCCGTTCTGGCACGGGAAGCGCGCAGTGCGACGCGAGATGTTGGCCGCCATTGCGCAGCGGGATGGGATTCCAGTGCTGATGTGCAACCAGGTGGGCGGCAACGACAGCATTGTTTTTGACGGCTCGTCGCTGGCCATGAATGGGCGTGGAGAACTGATTGCACAGGCAGCTTCGTTTACGGAAGATCTGGTTCTTGTGGATCCGTTTGACGCTGTGCCGCTGCCGGAGCCTCCTGACCAGATTGGAGCTGAGGGCGAAACAGAGGCTGCGTTTCAGGCGCTGGTGCTGGGTACGAGAGATTATGTGCGCAAGTGCGGCTTTCGGCAGGTGATTGTCGGCCTAAGTGGGGGCATCGATTCGGCCCTGGTGGCGGCGATTGCCGCCGAGGCGCTGGGTGCGGAGAACGTGCTGGGCGTGGGCATGCCGAGCCCGTACTCCTCTCAGGGGTCGATAGACGACAGCCACCAGCTTGCAGCGAATCTTGGCATACGATTTGAGACGATTGGGATCAGCGGGCTCTTTGCGGAGTTCAATAAGGCACTTGAGCCGCTGTTTACGGGGCGAACGCCGGATATTACGGAAGAAAATATTCAGTCGCGCATTCGCGGCAATCTGTTGATGGCGCTCTCCAACAAGTTCGGCTCGCTGGTGCTGACGACGGGGAATAAATCCGAGATGGCGGTGGGATATTGCACGCTGTACGGCGATATGGTGGGTGCGCTGGCAGTGATTGGCGACCTGGTGAAGACGCGGATCTATGCCGTCTGCCATTGGCTCAATCGCGAGACAGAAGTGATTCCCGCGGCGATTCTGGAAAAGCCGCCATCGGCGGAGCTGCGGCCGGACCAGAAGGACACAGATTCGCTGCCGCCATACGATGTGCTCGATCCGATTCTGGAAGCGTATGTGGAGCGCTATGAGACGCCGGAGGAGATTGCACAGACGCTAGGCGTGGAGCGCGAGTTAGTACAGAAGGTGGTGAAGCTGGTGGAGCGCTCCGAGTACAAGCGCCAGCAGGCTGCACCGGTGCTGAAGGTTACGGCGAAGTCGTTTGGTTCGGGACGAAGACTTCCTATCGCGGTAAAAGTCCAGGTGTAACTCTGGCCGGTGATAGCCCTGAGCGGCGATAATTACTTGCAGCCGACTAAAACGTATTTGAAGCGTCTGTAGTTGCAGCCTTAAGGAGAATTCGTTTGACTCGTTCCATTGGCCGTTTTGCCAGCCTTGCCTCGCTGGTTGTTCTGTCCTCATCTGCCGTTATTGCAGCTGCTCAGCAGCAGGTTCCGCCCGCACAGCCCGAGCAGGCTCCGGCAGCGCCTAATCCCACAGCCCCGCCGACTTTTCCTGTGCCGCAGAAGGAGAACTTTACAGCGACTTCGCCGACCAAGGAAGAGGTAAATGCCTTTCTGACCGCGAGCTGGGGTTACGACGAGAACCGCATCTGGCAGGTAGAAGCCATTTTGAAGACGCAGGCAGAAGGCTACAGCAAAGTCATTGTGTTTGTGGGTGACAAGACGGGCAAGGATAAGCCGTTCCGCTTCCCATTTATTGTGGTGCCGGGCGGCAAGTGGATATTTTACGGCGAAGAGCTTTTCCCGTTTGGCGAGCATCCGTATGCTGAACTTCGCACGATGATGCAGGAGCGCGCAGACGGCCCGTACCGCGGATCGGCGACAAAGGATCTGGAGATTGTGGAGTTCGCAGATCTGCAGTGCCCGCATTGCAAGGCTGCGCAGGCGAATATGGATCAGCTATTGGCGGATTATCCGAAGGCGCGCTTCGTCTTCCAGCACTATCCTCTGCCCATGCATGCTGAAGCCAAGCGCGCAGCGGAGTTCGGAGTGTGCGTGGCGAAGCAAGGCGGCAGCAGCGCCTTCTTTACTTATGCGGCTTCCGTCTTCGACGGGCAGGATGGCCTGAATACTCCCGACGGTGCGACACTGACACTGAACGCGGCGGTGACCAAGGCCGGACAGGATCCGGCGAAGACTGCGGCTTGTGCTGCGCTGCCCGCGACGGCTACCGCTGTGGATGCTTCAGCCAAGCTGGCGCGCGATGCAAACGTGAACGAGACACCGACGCTGTCGATCAACGGACGCCTGGTTCCGGCGAACGTGCCTTACCAGACGCTGAAGCAGATTATTGACTTCCAGATGAAGATTGACGGGATTCAGAAGTAAGCACGGCTGATAGGAACAAAGACGGCCTTCGCATGCAAGTGCGGAGGCCGGTTTGTTTAGCTTTAACGCGCCTGTGCGGTGCGCTGCAGTATCTGCATCGGCGATGAGTAATTGCCATAAGGGAAGCGCACGACGTGGGGCGTCATCACGATGAGCAGCGAAGATTCGCTCTTCTGCGTATCCTTGTCGGTGGCATTGTCGAGGCCGGGAATCTCACTCAGGCCGGGCATACCGCTGATGGCGCGTACCTCCGCGCTGTCGACTTCGCTGGCAACCACTGCGGCTTCTCCGGCGCTCACAATGGCCGTGCCGGTGTAGGCGCGATTGTTCAGCACAGGAATACCGTTGATCGAGGTGGCGCCCAGCGAAAGGATCTTCATGTCCACGCTGAGCGCTACATTGCCTGAGCGCAGGATGCGTGCCGTGGCTTTGAAGGTGAGGCCGAGGTCCTCATACTGAATCTGTGGAACGGTGGGCGTGCTGGCGAGCTGAGAGAGAATGCCGGAAAGCGCGCCGGAGTTGCCGGCTGAGCTTAGACCGGCAATGTTGACTGAGCTGGATAAAGAGCTGCCGTAGGTCGAAGTGGTGATCGGGTAGCGCATGCCGCTCTTGAGCGTGCCTTCGTCGCCGTCCTGCAATCGAAACTGGTAGTTATCCAACTGGCGACTGTCGGAAGTGTTGACGCTCAGGTTCAACGTGGTGGCGCCAGGCGAAAGCCCGAATGCGGTAGGACTGCAGGTGCCGCTGGCGAGGCTGCAGTTGCCGCCAAAGATGGCAAATCCATTGTTGAAGGGAGAATTGGTGACCTGGCCGGAGGCAAGAAGAATGGCGAGAATGGTGGCATAGTCATTGGGACTCGCAAGACCGGAAGAGATGATCTCCTGCACCAGCGCCTGATTGGACTGCAGGACAGATTGGGCCTCAGCAAGCACATTGAAGACGCCCAGCTGCTGCGGCGTTTGAATACCGACGTTGCGTTCGTAATTGTGGGCCAGCTGGATGACTTTGACGTCGATCAAAACCTCTGGACGGCCTTCGGAGATGCTAAGCCAGGTGTTATTGAAGGCGGTGAGAGTGCTGGGAGCAGCCCGAAGGGAGAGCGTGGCCGCGCTGGTATCCAGATTCATTCTCTGAATATCGAAGATATTCTTGGCGACGGCCTGAATATCATTCATTTCATTCGATGAGCTGTTCGATGAGGCGCCCGAGAGGCCCATGAGGGAAATGCTTTCATACGCGCTGTGCTGGTACTGGTTGCGCATTTGCGGCGTATCGCGCGCCACGATCACGCGATGAGGATCAAGGGGCTCGGCGAAGGAGTTCGTAGCCAGCGAAAGCGCATGCGTGGCTTCAGCAAAGCTGGCGTCGTCGATATCGAAGCGAACGGTCGTAGTCGGAACAGTGGCATCGATTGCGGCATCGATGCCGTACGCCGTATAAACCTGCCGGATGAGTTGTTGCGCGCCGATGCGGACGTGGAAGCTGTGCGTGCCATCCTTGGGCTCAAGATCAACGGGCGCGGCAAGCTCATAGCGTGGCTGGGCCGGCTTTCGCGGCGCATTCTCGGAGATGGCTTCATCCGCAACCTCCCGCAGGCGCTCTGCGACGGAGGCGTTGTTCGGATCGAGCTCAAGCGCGTGCGCCAGCGCGGCGTGGGCCGCATCCGGATTGCTCTGCGCGCGCGCCTTTGCAGCGGCCTGGACCAGTGCGGTAACTGCGTGGCTGCGCGCGAGCTCAACGGCTGCACCGTAATTTGGATTCGATGGATCGAGCGCCGCGGCCTCTTGATACTCTTTCAGCGCAGGCTCAAACTGCGCAGCCTCATAGAGTTTGGCCGCGGAAAGAAATAGCTTTGCCGCACGGCGTGCATTTTTAGAAGAAACTGGCGGCGGCGCGGGCTTTTGCCCCGGAGTAAGGGGACCATTCGGAGTTTGACTTGGGGCTGGATTCGTATTTACAGGCGCAGACTGCGGCTGCTGCGAGGCCGCAAGAGTGGCGGCCAGCAACAAAACCGTAAAGCGCAATAATGTAGTTTGGCGCATGATGTGGCGCGCCTCCGCAGGCCGATACAGCTTAACCCTGGCGATAGCCCTGACGGATGGCGCTAAATACAGGACGTTCAACACGCGGCGGACGCTTGAGGCCGGCACGAACTTCTGTCAGGCTCAGCCCAAGCTCTGCCATGCAGCGGCTGAGCGTGTTCCTGTGCATTCCAAGCTCTTCGGCTGCCTTACACTGGTTACCACGGTTCGCAATAAGCACTTCACGCAGGTACTGTCTTTTAAATTCCTTCACCGCATCTTCATAACGGATGCCGCTGGAATGCATTTGCGTCACCAGGCTGTCCAGTTCTCGTTTCAACTTACCACCTCTTGCGAATTATTACGTTCTCACTAGATTGCCACATCCCGGCAGACTGCGCAGGCAATTTTTTTCTTCTTTCTGTGGTATTGACGCAGCGCGATTTTTTCTCTCTAATGCTGAGCCTGGTGCAGCCATTCAGATGACTTGTTTTCCCACTCGTGAAGGCCGGAGCGCATGCGGTCTCCCAGCTCCGAAGGCGTCATGTGGCTGCTCACGTGCGCGAAGGAAAAGAACTGTCGCGGAAGCTGCGCGTCGGTGATCCATTGCGATTGCAGCGGGAAGAAAGCCACGCAGACCATGATGATGATGGTAATGATGACTGCGCCCTGAAAGATTCCGAATACACCACCGGCGAGACTGTCAAGCCAGCCGAGGCCGATGAGATGGAAGGCTTTCGCCAGCAGATGACCAATTAAACCGGCAATGGCGACCACCAGGATGAAGATCAGCAGAAACGCGAGGATGTTCGCTACGGATTCTATGGTGATAAAGCGCAAGAGTGAGCCGGCTACGCGATGGTAATTCCATGAGGCAACTGAGAGGCCTATGAGCAGCCCGAACAGGCCGCAGGCGGAGCGGAAAAATCCTTGTGCAAAGCCGCAGATGACGGAAATGATCAGAATTACAATTACGCCCCAGTCAATGGGTGTCAGAACCATAGAGATGCTCTCCGATAGATAAAAATAAATACATCCTAGAGGTGTAAGATGCGCCCTGTGAGCAGACGGAAGGCCTCAAGATATTTTGCCTGTGTACGCTCCGCCACATCGTCCGGCAAAGCGGGGGCAGGAGCCTGCTTATTCCAGCGGACCGATTCCAGATAATCGCGCACAAACTGCTTGTCAAAAGATGGCTGAGCACCGCCGGGCTTCCAGTTGGCCGCATCCCAGAAGCGCGAGGAGTCCGGCGTAAGCACTTCATCGGCAAGAATAATGCCGTTGCCGACGCCATTGCCGATGCGGCCGAACTCGAATTTGGTGTCAGCGAGAATAAGACCGCGTGACTCGGCATGCGCGGAGGCTCTGGCGTAGATGGCCAGCGTGAGACGCTTCAGTTCCGCAGCGTCTGCGGAGCCGATGACATCCTCAACGTGAGCGTAGGAGATGTTTTCATCGTGCGCGCCATCCTGGCTCTTGGTGGCCGGCGTGAAAATAGGTTCTCGCAGTCGTGAGCCATCCTGCAAGCCTGCGGGAAGTGGAATGCCGCAGAGGCTCTGCGTGGCCTGGTAGTCTTTCCAGCCGGAGCCGGCGAGATAGCCACGCGCTACGCACTCCACGGGAAACATATTGGCGCGCTTGACCAGCATCGACCGGCCCTCAAGCTGATCAGCATACGGCTGCAATTCAGCAGGGAACTCGCGCACATCGGCGGTGATGAGGTGGTTGGGCACGATGTCGGAGAACAGATCGAACCAGAAAAGCGAAATTTGCGTGAGAATCTTGCCTTTGCCGGGAATGCCTGTGGCCAGGACATGGTCGAAAGCCGAGATACGATCAGTGGCGACGAGCAGAAGATGGTCGTCGATGGCGTAAAGGTCGCGCACCTTGCCGTGGCCAAGCAGCGGAATGGAGCCAAGATTCGTGGTAAGGAGTGCAGTCACAGAAGGGCCTTCCAGCGGGGGATCAAAAGATTGATTCTCGAGGCGCGGATGGCGGAGTGTCAATGCGGGCGGCGAGCGAGTGGCGTTGTCATGCAGGTGTGATGTGCGTCACAGACGCAGTTGTGGAGCCGCGAGAGACTAGATTCGTCAATACGGTTCGCGCGAAATCCAAACTTTCCCTGCGAACCGTTGATACGAGAGGTTACTGTGGACGGGGAAGCCGTAGAACTGCCTTTGCAGCGCTACGCCGTGGCCCGCTGCATCTCCTGATTTGCCGCATTCCCACCTAGCTTCACGCTGACCACCTTCGATACGCCGGGCTCCTGCATGGTGACGCCGTAGATCATGTCGGCGTTGTGCATCATGCGCTTGGAGTGCGTGACGATGAGGAACTGCGTCTCTTTGCCGAGTGTATGGAGCAGGTCAGCGAGACGGCCAACGTTGGTTTCATCGAGCGCGGCATCCACTTCGTCCAGTACGCAGAACGGGCTGGGCTGGAACTGGAAGATGCCGACGAGCAGTGAGATGGCAGTGAGAGCTTTTTCGCCGCCCGAGAGCAGCAGCACATTCTGCAGCTTCTTGCCCGGCGGTGAAGCCACGATGTCGAGGCCGCTCTCCGCCTGGTTCTCGGCATCTGTGAGCCGCAGGAAGGCCTGGCCGCCATTAAAGAGACGTGTGAAGACCTGGCCGAAGTTCTCGTTGATCCGCGCAAAGGCTTCATCGAACTTGGTGCGCGAGATCTGATCGATCTCCTTGATCGTCTCCTGGGTGTTCTCAATGGAGTCGATAAGATCCTTGCGTTGAGCTTCAAGGAAGGTGTGCCTGTCGGCGGTCTCCTTATATTCCTCAAGCGCCATCATGTTGACGGGGCCCATCTGCTCCATTTTTTGACGAAGAGTGCGGCAGGTTTCTTCTTCGGCAACCAGGGGCTCGTCCACGATGCGAACGATAGATTCATCGGCACGCAGAGTGGCGGCTTCTTCATTGACTTCCGTAAGCGTGCCGGCTTCAATGTGTTCGAGATCGGAGCGCAGTTTGGCCACGGCGCTCAGTTTTCCTGTACGGTCTTCGCGGAGCAGGTCGAGTGCGGCGCGGATCGCCTTGAGATCGGTTTCAAGCACGGCCAGCTCTTCGCGCACCGTTTTCGCTTCCGCGGTAAGGTGTTGCACCTGCGCCAGCGCAGCATCGCGCGCGGCGGTCAGTTCTGTCTGCTGTGCAACCAGCGCTGTGTTCTCGTTCTGACGCTGTGTGCGCTCGGCTTCCGCGGAGGCGCGCTGCTGTTCGATGGCTAGAATGCGGCGCTCGAGATCGGCGTGCAGGCGGTCGATGCGCTGGAATGCTGCTTCGGCCCCACGGCGGCGTTCTTCAAGACCGGCAAGCTCCGCGGTAAGCTGCGCGGCCTCCTGCTGAATGCTCTCGCGGTTGCGGCGCATCTCCGTCAGTTCATTTTGCTTGGTCTCAAGCGCAATTTCAGCGGTCTTGTGCTCGGCTTCGAGCTTTTCGGCTTCGGCGCGCTTCTGCTCAATGGTTGAGCGCTTCAGCTCGCGTACATCCTTGTTGCGCGCGGCCTGCACAGTCCACTCCTGCACGCGGCGATCGATGCGCTGAACTTCGGACTCCATCTGCTTGAGCGCAGCGCCCTGGTTGGCGGTGTCACGCTCGGCCTGGCGGCGTTCCTCACTGCGGGCCTCAAGCTGCGCGGCCATCTCTTCAATGCTGCGGGCAAGGGAAGCGGCTTGCGTTTCGGCTTCTGAGAGACGCGATTCCAGCCCATCGAGCTTGCGCTCGGTCTCACGCAGATCGCGCTTGAGTGCGAGGGGGCCTTCGGTGGCGGGCTTGCCACCGGTGACGGTGGTGTTATGGAAGCACTCGCCGCTGGGGGTGAGGAAATATGCGTGCGTGTGCTGTTCAGCCAGTTTCTGTGCAACTGCAGAATCTTCGACGATGTAGCCGTCACGCAGCTTAGGCAGGATTGCTTCAAGTGAGCGGCCAAAGCCGTTGAGCACCTTGATCGTGTCTTTGAGCGGAGTGATGCCGGCGCCGGCAATCTGCTCGTCACTTGCGGCGAAGAGATTGCGCTGTGCCTCGTCATGAATCAGGAAGGTTGCGCGGCCATCCACGCCGGACTTCAGCAGATTTACACCCTGCTCAGCGGCGGACCAGCTATGCACTACGAGATAGTTCAGCTCTTCGCGCAGAAATTCATCGACAACGCCTTCATGCTCGCCACTGACTTCGACAAAGTCCGCCAGCGTGCCGACAGGCGCCATGCCATTACTTAGCGCGCCGGGCTTGAGCAGCCGTCGCACTGTTTCCGTGGAGTAGCTGTGGTTGCGGATGAGCGACTGAAGCGAATCGCGGCGACCGGTCAGCGTGGCTGCCTCGGCGCGAAGCTGGTTTGCGGTCTTTCGTAACTCAGCTTCTTCGGCCCGCTTGGTCTGCAGGCTCGCGCGAAGAGCGGCGATCTCTGATTCAAGGCTCTTGAGCGACTCGGTAGCGGAGTCAAAGCTCAAGCGTGCCTGACCCCGGCGCACTCCAAGCTCTTCAAGCTCGTTGCGCGACTGGCGCATCTCTGCTTCCAGCCGCTCGGCTTCGCGTTCGAGTGCGGCAAGGCTTTCCTCAGCCTGCGCGGTGCTGTTGCGCGCATTGCCGGCCTGCGTGAGCAGCTGCATGGCAGAACGGCGCTGCGATTCCAGATTGCGCTCGGCGGTAAAGACCTCTTCCTGCGCTGCCCGGGCCTGCTGCTGGCGAGCCTCCACCTTCTGGCGAAACTCGCGTGCCTCGCCGGCTGCGGTTTCAAGAAAACTCTTCTGCTGGGTGCGCTCCTCGGCAATGCCGCTAAGCTGCGTGCGCGTCTGCTCAATCTCCGCTGCGGTTGCAGCAATGCGAGCCTCAAGCTCCGCTACGCGCTCCGTGTTGCCGCGCTCGCGGGCTGCTGCGCGCTCCAGTTCGACGGTGGAAGTATTGGCCTGCGTCTGCGCTTCCTTCTGTGCGCGATCGAGATCGTAGCCGCGCTCGGTGAACGAGTGCTGGCTGGTTTCCATGGTCCCGATGCGGGCCGCTGATTCGTTGATCTGCTCGGAGAGCGCGTTGATTTCCGTATTCAAGCCGGCCTGTTCGGCATCCATGAGCGCCATGCGGCTGGCCAGCACCACGCGCAGACGCGTGCGCAGGTCGTTGCGAACCTCGGCATAGCGCTCGGCCTTGGCAGCCTGCCGCTTCAACGAGTTCATCTGGCGCGTAACTTCCTCAAAGATGTCATCGACGCGGGCCAGGTTCTGCTTTGCGGATTCAAGGCGTAGCTCAGCAAGGCGCTTCTTGGTCTTGAAGCGCGTAATGCCGGCGGCTTCTTCAATGATGGCGCGGCGGTCATGCGGCTTGGAGCTGAGCAGCTGTCCAATGCGCTCCTGGCCAATGATGGCGTAGCTCTCAGGGCCAAGGCCCGTGCCCATGAAGATGTCCTGAATATCGCGCAGGCGGCAGAGCTTGCCGTTCAGCAGGTATTCACTTTCGCCGGTGCGGAAGAGGCGTCGTGTGATGACGATTTCGCCCCTCTGGAAGCTGCGCTGAAACTTGCGGCGGCGGATCTTGAGTACGACAGGAACCGGACCACCGTGTGCGGCTTCGGCGGCGGTGGGCTCGGCGGGAGCCGCAGGCTTGGCTTCAGACTGTGCAGAGGCCGCTTCTTCACCTTCGAGAACCTGTCCCGGCTGCTCGAACGCCATGATCTCTTCGGCTTCCTCAGCGCGTTCCTTACGAAGAGCCTCTTCGTCCCAGTCTGCCGGTCCTTCGGGATCGACTTCGACCAGCGGTTCAACGGGGATGGGGCCGTCATAGGCTTCGGGATCGACGAGAGTCAGCGTAACTTCAGCCATGCCGAGCGGCTTGCGGTCGCGTGTGCCTGCAAAGATCACGTCTGACATGTGCGTGCCGCGAAGGCTCTTGGCGCTCTGTTCACCGAGCACCCAGCTTACGCCGTCCAGGATGTTGGACTTGCCGCATCCATTGGGACCCACCACTACGGCCAGGCCTTGTCCCGCAACGGAAATCTCCGTCCGGTCGCAGAAGCTCTTAAAGCCGAGAATGTGGATCTTTTTCAGTTTGAGCATGTCAACTCCAGGTGCGATTGTCGGGCAGAAAGCTATGCCTTTGTTTCAGACTCTACGGAGCCCAAGGGGTGGGGTCAACGGCTGCGGAGCCGGTTTTTGTGGATAAGAGAGGCCGTAATTCCACTTAGGTAAAAATAGGAGGCTTTTCCGGTTATTTTCTGGTTTTCTGGGAGAATTTCGGCCCGTTTTTCAACAGATTTAGCCCATTTCGGCTCCACTTCACGGGTGCCTGTTTGGTAACGGGGAAAGAATAGGTTCTACCGCCCCGCGAATCACTTTTTCAATGGCGCGCAACGCCTGCGGGCGTGCATAACCCGGTCGACTGGCCAGGCGGATGGTTCGCGCGGAATCGCCGGCGAGCGGGCGGATGACGATCTCGCGATGGCTGAGAGAGCTGACAGCGAGCGCAGGGATGAGTGTTGCACCATAGCCCGCGGCAACGAGATTTACAAGCGTTTCCAGCGTAGCGGCCTGCATGCTGTTTTGCAGTGGGCTACGCAGCGCATTCGATTTATGGCCACATGCGGCCAGCGCCTGGTTGGCAAGGCAATGGCCTTCGGCGAGCACCATCAGCTCGGCAGTGATGGATTCTTCTTTCACTGTCTTCGCACGGGCGAGCCGGTGGTTTGGGGGCAGCGCAGCCAGCAGCGGTTCGCGGAACAACTCGATCTCCGTGATCTCCGGTGCTCCGGCGGCGGTGGCCAGCAGGGCTGCGTCAAGCTTGTGGCCGCGAAGACCTTCAATCAACGCGCGTGTCTGGTCTTCCCAGAGTTCAATCATCAGTTCCGGATAGTCGCGGCGCAGCGGCTGCAGAATCAGCGGCATCAGGTACGGCGCAAGCGTGGGAATGACGCCGAGACGCAGCGGACCGACGAGCGGATCGCGCGAAGCAGATGCGACAGTTTCCATCTCGCGCGCCGCGGCCAGAGCCTGGCGTGCATGCTGCACAATCTGGCTGCCTACGGGCGTTAGATCGACGCGCTTGTTCGTGCGTTCCAGCAGCTTTACGCCAAGGCCGTCTTCCAGCTTGCGAATCTGGCTGCTGAGCGTGGGTTGGCTTACGTTGCATGATTCGGCGGCGCGGCCAAAATGGCGGTGTTCGGCGAGGGCGACGAGATATCGTAGATCCTGCAGGTTCATTTCTTATTCAATGATAGTCAATATCAATCGTTATCTTCAGAACAATCGATTGTATTTATTCATCCTGCGATAATACGCTGAGTAGGATAATGAACAAGTTGGCCTGGCCAGACCCCAATTGCATACGGCCATAGGAGAAATAGCATGTCGGAATCGAATGGATCGAAGTGCCCTTTTTCGGGCGGCATCATCAAGCACACAACGTTCACAGGCCAGGCCAATGAAGAGTGGTGGCCAAATCAGCTGAACCTGAACATCCTGCATCAGCGTTCTTCGTTGTCCAATCCCATGGACTGGGATTTCGATTACGCCGAAGAGTTCAAGACCCTTGATCTTGATGCTGTTGTTGCCGACCTGCACGCGCTGATGACGGATTCACAGAGCTGGTGGCCCGCCGACTTCGGACACTATGGTCCGTTCTTCATCCGCATGGCGTGGCACTCGGCCGGCACTTATCGCATCTACGATGGACGCGGCGGCGGCGGACGTGGTTCGCAGCGCTTTGCGCCGCTGAACAGCTGGCCTGACAACGTGAGCCTGGATAAGGCGCGCCGCCTTCTCTGGCCCATCAAGCAGAAATATGGCCGCAAGCTTTCCTGGGCTGACCTGATCATTCTCACCGGCAACGTAGCTCTTGATTCGATGGGCTTCAAGACATTCGGGTTCGCCGGCGGACGCGAGGACATCTGGGAGCCGGAGATTGACGTGGACTTTGGGCCGGAAAAGACCTGGCTCGGCGACGAGCGGTACACAGGCGATCGCCAGCTCGATAATCCGCTGGGCGCGGTGCAGATGGGTTTGATTTACGTGAACCCGGAGGGCCCGAACGGCAATCCTGATCCCGTGGCTTCAGCGCGCGACATTCGCGAGACTTTTGCCCGCATGGCCATGAATGATGAAGAGACAGTGGCGCTGATTGCCGGTGGCCACACTTTTGGAAAGACTCACGGCGCGGCGCCTGCCGACAACGTGGACCTGGAGCCGGAGGCTGCGGCAATTGAATCGCAAGGGCTGGGCTGGGCAAACAAGTTCGGAACCGGAGTTGGCAAAGATGCCATCACCAGCGGCCTGGAAGTCATCTGGACCTCTACACCGACGAAATGGAACAGCGACTTCTTCGACAATCTCTTCAGCTACGAGTGGGAGCTAACGAAGAGTCCCGCGGGCGCGAACCAGTGGCAGCCCAAGGGCAATGTTGATCTCACCGATATGGTGCCGGATCCATTTGACCCAGCGAAGAAGCGTCTGCCGACGATGCTGACCACCGATCTAGCGCTGCGCTTTGACCCGGAGTACGAGAAGGTCTCGCGCCGCTTCAAGGAAAATCCGCACGAGTTTGCAGAAGCCTTTGCAAAGGCGTGGTTCAAGCTGACGCACCGCGATATGGGCCCGCGCTCGCGCTACCTGGGCAAGCTGGTTCCGACGGATGTGCTCATCTGGCAGGATCCGATCCCCGCAGTGGATCATGAGCTGGTCAATGACGAAGATTTTGAGGTGCTGAAAGAGAAGGTGCTGGCTTCCGGATTATCTATCTCCGAGCTTGTCAGTACCGCATGGGCATCCGCGTCCACCTTCCGTGGCAGCGACAAGCGTGGCGGCGCAAATGGCGCTCGCGTTCGCCTGGCTCCGCAGAAGGACTGGGAAGTGAACCAGCCTGCGGAATTGGCGAAGGTTCTCGGCGTTCTGGAAGGCATTCAGAAGGAGTTTAACGACGCGCACACAGACACAAACAAGAAGATTTCCATTGCTGACCTGATCGTGCTTGCGGGCACGGCGGCCATCGAGGCTGCCGCGGAGAAGGCCGGCTACGAAATTGAGCTGCCCTTTGCGCCGGGGCGCACCGATGCTTCGCAGGATCAGACCGATGTGGCTTCGTTCGCTCCGCTGCAACCGAAGGCAGACGGTTTCCGCAATTACATCGTCAAGGGTGGCGAAAAATACGCAGCCAACCTCCTCATCGACAAGGCGCAGCTTCTTACGCTGACGGCTCCTGAAATGACGGTGCTGATTGGCGGCCTGCGTGTGCTAGGCGCCAACTACGGCAAGACCGGCTACGGTGTCTTCACCAAAAAGCCCGAGACTCTCACCAACGACTTCTTCGTCAACCTGCTCGACATGAACACAAAATGGCAGCAGTCTGCGACAGAGGGCGTTCTGGAAGGGCGCGACCGCACAACCGGCGAGCTGAAGTGGACGGCGACGGTGGCGGACCTTGTCTTCGGTTCGAACTCACAGCTTCGGGCGCTGGCCGAGGTTTATGGTTCGAGCGATTCCCAGGAGAAGTTTATTGAGGACTTTGCCGAAGCCTGGACCAAGGTGATGGATCTGGATCGTTTTGATCTGGCTCCGGAAGATTGCGAGCATGAGGTAGAGGATGAGCCTGTAGCCGCACAGTAAGCTGTAAGTAAGACGACACGAGGGCCGGAGCGCTAGTATCGCTTCGGCCCTTCATTTTTCTAGCCTTAGCGTGATACAACTGCCGCATGGCTAAGGGTAAAGACGCCGAAACCGATGGCAAGTCCGCCGGGAACGGCACAGCAGAGCCGGGCCACATTAATCTTCGTATGCTGGCCGAGCACCTTGGCCTTTCGCAGACCACCATCTCGCTGGTGCTGAATAACTCGCCGTCCGCGCGGTCGATTCCCAATGAGACCCGCGAGCGCGTCCGCAAGGCTGCGCGTGATTTGAACTATCGGCCGAATTATTTTGCGCGTTCGCTGCGCCAGAGTCGCTCCATGAGCGTAGGGGTGCTGGCCCCCGACCTTAGCGAAGGCTACTTTACCCGCGTTATGAGCGGCGTGGTGGCGGAACTGACCGCAGCGCATTACTTTTACTTCACCGCCTGCCACGACTGGAATAAGGAGCTGATAGAGCAGTATCCGCGCATGCTGGTGGAGCGCGCTGTGGACGGCTTTCTGCTGCTCAACACGCCGGCGGAAACGATTCAGGTGCCGGTGCCGGTAGTGGCCATCTCCGCCCACTCGTCGGGGTCGAATGTGACGAACATCGTCCTTGACCACGAATCTGCGGCGAACCAGGCGCTGACCCATCTTTACAGTCTTGGCCATCGCAACATCGCCTTCATGCGCGGCCCGCGCGCCATTCCGGATTCGGAGTTCCGCTGGGAGAGCATTCAGAAAGTAGCACGCGGCATGGGCCTCAAGATCGATCCCTCGCATGTCGTCCGGATGGATGCCGAAGGGTGGTCGATGAAGGCGGGGCAACATACGATGGCGCCGGAGATCGGCTACCGGCCCATGAAGGCGCTGCTCGAGAGAAGCCGCGACTTTACCGCCATCTTCTGCTTCAATGACATCGCTGCCATCGGAGCCATTCGCGCGCTCAAGGATGTGGGTCTGGGAGTGCCGGATGACGTCTCAGTGGTGGGCTTCGACGATATTCAGTCAGCCGCATTCTCCACGCCATCGCTCACTACTGTGCGCCAGCCGCTTACGGAGATGGGACGGCGCGGTGCTCAGCTGCTGCTGGAGCGCATTGCGCATAAAGACCGGGAGTACGCCGTGGAAATCACCATGGCTCCGGAGCTCATCGTGCGCGAGTCCACGGGAGCTGCGAAGAAGTAGTCTCTTCGCCTCGTTTTATCCGCAGTAGTTCTGAAACCAGCGGCTGATGTACACCTGCGCATGAGCCTCGCCGCAATAGTGCCGCGCGCCTGGTGACAACGCCGCATCGTTCGACCAGCGGTGCACCGTAAGATGCGTGCTGGTGCAGTCGATAACCACCCATCGGACAGGGTTATCGCTCTCCGTGCCACAGATCTCACATCGGAATATCGTATCGATCATAGGTTTTTTTCTTCAGTGCAGAAGATTGTTGGAAATCGCTTTGATGAAGAATTGCTGAACTCGGAGAACGGTGTTCCAAATCCCACGGCGTTCAACAAACTGCGCTCACAATGATGATACATAGTATCGCTGTTGCAACTGCCGGAAGGCAATTTATTTGTGCGCGGCTGCTGTTTGTGCAGATGATACGCAGGATTGACGCAACCGGCAACGCCTCTGGCTTCGTCGGCATCTAGGCTCGTGAATGAATGTTCTGACACTCAATCCCGGCGGCAATTCTCTCAAGGCCGATTTCATTGCATGTCATAACGCACAACGATATGCATTTGAAGGAAAAAGTCGTCTCAGCGTCAGCATCGAGGACATCGGCAAGAGCCCGCAGCTCTCCATCATGCAGGACAAGAAGAAAGCAGCCACCGAGACCATTCCTGCGGAGAGCTATTCGCAAGCCATGAGCAGTTTGCTGAAATGGTGGAAGAATCAATCACGAAACAATGATTTTCCTCAAATGTCGGATGTAGACGTGATCGCGGTTCGCGTTGTTCACGGAGCGCACGAGTTCACAAAGCCGGCGCTCATCAATTCGCATGTAAAAGCCAGAATTGTCGAGTTTGAAAAACTTGCTCCGCTTCATAACAAGAGTTCAATCGAGATCCTGGAGCCAGCCGAGCATCAATTCTCGAGAGTGCCAATGTTTGCAGTCTTCGATACTGCTTTTCACCGGACCATGCCGGACTATGCATCGCTATATGGCATTCCAACAGAGCTAGCCGAAAAGCATCAGATCAGGCGATATGGATTTCATGGAATCTCACATCGTTATCTGCTGGAGCGTTATGCGTTTCTCGCGGGAAAAAAGCCAGAGCAATGCAACATCGTGTCCACGCATCTTGAGAGCGGCTGTTCGGTAACGGCAATTGAGCGAGGAAAGTCGGTAGACAATACGATGGGAGTTACGCCGCTCGAAGGGCTAATGATGGGCACTCGTTCCGGAGATATCGATCCGTCCGTTGTCGCACTGCTTATGCACGAGGAGCACATGACTGTCGATGATGTCATGACGCTTCTCAACAAAGAATCGGGCCTCAAGGCAATGTCTGGAATCTCTCTTGATACGCGAGTTCTGATGAAGGTGTATGACTCGAATCCCAAGGCGAAGCTTGCCATGGATGTATTCGCATATCGCGTAAGAAAAGCCGTAGGCGCTTACATCGCGGCGCTTGGGACTGTCGATGCAGTGATCTTTGGCGGCGGCATTGGAGAGAACTCACAATTTGTTCGGAAGTATGTCTGCGAAGGGCTGCGCGGCTTCGGGCTTGAGATGGATAGTGATGCCAATGAAAGACTGATTGATATAGAAGGCAAATTATCTACTTCGAAATCTCGCCTTGACGCGTGGGTAATTCCTACCGAAGAAGGTTTGCAGATGGCTCACGAGACACATTGCGCCTATAGAGAGCGGCAGCAATAGTGATCCTTCACGACGGGCCGATTTTCAACTTCAGGCCCTACTCTAAAATTTGCAGATCAAGTGGCGGCGCAATCATGCAATTCAAGCAGCGGATTCCTTCGAGCGCTCGCTTCAGCGTGGATGGCTTGCACGGCTCTACAGTGACCACAAAGGGCAGGCCATTGGCCGGGTAGCCGCCTTTCTGTGCAATGGCGCGAATATTGATCTGCTCGCGGGCCAGACCTGCGGTAATCTCAGCCACAATGCCGGGCCGGTCATTCACCAGGAAGCGGATATAGTGTGCCGTTTCCAGCTCGCCGCCTATCTGAGCCTTCTCCGTGGGAAGCTGCACGCGCCGCGATCCGGCAGCCAGCGATAGCAGATCGCTGACGACGGCCACAGCCGTAGGATGCCCGCCCGCTCCATGACCTGAGAAGACCACGTCGCCGCCGTACTTGCCGCTCAGTACAACCATATTTTCCGTTCCACGGGACCAGGCCAGCGGAGAACGCAGACCAACGAGAGTGGGCCCGACGCTGGCGGCCAATATGCCGTTTGCCTTGTCCGCGCGTGCAATCTGGCGTATGGTGCAGCCAAGCTCGCGTGCATAGGCGAAGTCGATAGCTGAGACCTCTGTGATGGCTGAGGGAACAATCTGCTCCGGATCGACCTCCACGCGCAAAGCCAGCCGCATCAGAATGGACAGCTTGGCGCGCGCATCGAAGCCGCCTACATCCTCCGTCGGGTCAGCCTCGGCGAAGCCTTTGGCCTGTGCATCCTTCAGCACGTCAGCGTACTCCGCGCCTTCTTCCATTTTGCTCAGGATGAAGTTGCAGGTGCCGTTCAGGATGCCTTCAACGCGTTCAATGCTGTCACCGGCCAGCCCCTGCTCAATGCCGGGAATTACGGGGATGCCGCCGGCAACAGCGGCTCCATACTTCAGATGTCCGCCTTTCGCCGCGGCCAGCCGTTCAAGCTCCACGCCATGAAAGGCAATGAGTTTTTTGTTGGCGGTTACAACGGACTTACCAGCTTCGAGAGCCTTGCGCACCCATGCGCCTGCGGGGTCCAGACCACCTGCCAGCTCCACGATCACATCGGCATCGGAAGCCAGCACAGCCTCGGCGTCTTCGCTCCACGTCACACTCTCCGGTACCCACTCTGCCTTCTTGCGCGCCACGTTGCGATTGAAGACATGCGTCAACTGAAGCTGCCGCGGCTGCGACTCCGTGAGGATGCGCGCCACCGAGCTGCCAACGGTTCCGAAACCGAAGATGGCAATGCGGAGAGGCCGTGTGGATTCGGCAGAGACAGGCGTAGCGGCAAGGACTTCAGGCACTGCGGATTCCTTTGATACGAAGGTATGTGATGCTATGCCACGATGATACCTGAGTCCTTATGCGTCCCCTGTCAATTTGCTCACCACGGCCCTGGACGCGTACTAATATGGAGAATCGATGCGCCGTGCACTCTCCATACTGCTCGTAGCAATCTTTGGCTTTGCGTCCTTTGCGCCGCTGGTCCAGAGCAGCCATGCGTCGCGTCTTCCTGTTTGCTGTAGACGGCGCGGAGTGCATCACTGCTCGTCTATGGGCGAGATGCCGGAGGACGCTGCGGCCCGCATCGTCGCTGCAAGCTCCGGGGCAAACTCCGGGACAAACTCTGGACCTGCGGCAACCGTTGGCGCGCCTTCGCGCTGCCCGCTTTATCCCGGCGCGCTCCATGCCACGCTCACACCGGTCTTTGCGCCCGCGCCTCAGCATTTTGTTCCTGCCGCGTCGCAGACCGTTGAGCGCATTCACGCGTTCTCCGCCACTTACGCGGATTCTTCTTCCTCCAGCGCCCACGCCGTGCGCGGACCTCCCACTGTCGTTCTCGCCTGACACAAGAAAAACAACGAGAACTGAACAGAACATTTGGGAGGCTTTTCACTCATGCGAGCTCTTGGCCTGCTCGCCGTTGCATTCATTTGCGCGGCTGTTCCTGCTTTTGCTTCCGTCTTTGCCGTAGTGCGCGGCGTGGTGCATGACGCACAGCACAGACCTGTCGCCGGCGCCACGATCACGCTGCACGCTACAAACTCAGACTTCTCCGTGCATGCCGCCTCCGGACAGGATGGAGCATTCACGCTGCCGGAGGCGTCCATTGGCCTCTACCGGCTTGAGGTGATCGCTTCGGGATTTGCAACATGGAGTGAGCCGATCACACTTGCTTCCGGAACCAATCCTGCCGTGCACATTGAGCTGGCTGTTCATGCGGCGTCAGAGACCGTGGTGGTGCAGGGAAGCGCTGACTCTGCTGCTGACACGGCCACGCCCACCACGCTCATCACGCACGCCCAGATCGACGAGACCCCCGGCGCGAGCCGCACGCTGAGCATGGCGATGATCACCGACTACGTGCCCGGCGCCTACATGACGCACGACATGCTGCACATGCGCGGCGGCCACCAGACCAGTTGGCTCATTGATGGCGTGGCGATTCCCAATACGAAAATTGCGTCCAACGTTGGCCCGCAGATCGATCCCGGCGACATTGATTCGATGGAGACACAACGCGGCAGTTACGCAGCCGACGTCGGCGACCGTACTTATGGCGTCTTCAACGTATTGCCGCGCAATGGATTCGAGCGCAACCGCGAAGCTGAACTCGTCGTCTCCGGCGGAAGCCCTTACAGCGGAGAAGCGCAGCTCTCCTTCGGTGATCACTCCGATAAGACAGCATGGTACGCCAGCGGAACAGGCTCGCGCTCTAACTACGGCCTGGCCACACCTGTCGCACAGATTCTGCATGATGCAACCAACTCGCAGAGCGCGCTTGTCTCCGTGATTCGCAACCAGACAGCGAAAGATCAGCTTCGCTTCGACGGTCAGTACCGCGAGGATTTCTTCCAGATTCCTTATGACCCCAACCCGAACGACTGGGAGCAGCAGAGCGATTATTACGAATCCTACGGCCTGCGCGATGTGCAGCGTGAGCGCGATGCATTTGTGCTTGCCAACTGGGTGCACACCATTTCGCCCAAGTCGATGGTGAACGTTGCGCCCTTCTACCATTTCAATCAGGCCAACTACGATTCGCCGAATACGGATCAACCAGTGGCTACAACATGGCATCAGGCGTCGAACTACGTCGGCGCACAAGGCGATACGCGTGCCGAAGCCGGGCCAAATGTCTTCTCCGGCGGTCTTTATAGTTTCTTTCAAGCTGAGAACGATCTCTTCGGCATACAAGTGAATGACGGCAGCACGCCCTCCCTGCCGAACACCGCTTCTAGCACCAACGCGGGTCTCGTCGAGTTCTACCTCGCCGATCATCTGCGTCTTGGCAAATATGTCACGCTGCTTGGTGGAGAGAGATTTTCCATCTATCGCGCCGGCTTGGATGAGACCGCGATCTATCCGCGCATTGGCGCAACCGTGATGATCCCGAGGCTGCACTGGGTCTTCCGCGGTTTCTACGGACACTTCTTTCAACCAGCACCGGTTCAGACCGTCTCGCAAAGTGCGCTGAATTATGTGAACGGCCAGCCTTCCGGAGAGAACACATTTACGCCGCTGCCCTCTGAGCGCGATGAGGAGCATCAGTTCGGCGTACAGATTCCGTGGAAGGGTTGGACGTTCGACATCGATAACTTCAAGAATCGCGTCAACAACTTTCTCGATCACGCGAATCTCGGAGCGTCGAATCTGTACTTTCCCATTGCGGTGCAGGGTGCGTTGATTCGCGCATGGGAGCTGGCAGTGCGTTCTCCCGCATCGGCCAAGTGGGGGCAGTTTCACCTGGCGTACTCAAACCAGATTGCCGAACAGCGCGGGCCGATTGTGGGTGGCTACAGCTGCACGTTGGCGGACGATCCTGCCTGCGACGATGGGCCGGGCTATGAGCCTGTCGATCATGACCAGCGGCATACGCTCAACACCGGCTTTACCGCGCGCCTGCCTTACCGCACCTGGTTCTCGAGTAACGTTTACTACGGCTCGGGCTTCGCAAATGGGCTTGCAGATTCAGGGCAGGGACCGTATCAGGGACCATACTTGCCCGTGCACACAACCTTCGATGTTTCGGCAGGCCATAGCTTCGGCGAGCGCTGGAAAGCGGCAGTGAATGTTGTCAACGTGACCAATCATCGCGTGCTGCTCGACAACTCCCTCACCATTGGCGGCTTCCACTACAACGATCCGCGCATGATTTCGGCGGAGGTGCGGTATCGTTTTCACTTTTAAAGTGCGGAACTAAGTGGATTCGACAGCAAAGAGGCCGGGCAGCACCTCTCCGGCGTTGCCTTCCACAATTGTGTCAAAGGCCTCGGCATTCAGCGGGCGTTCCGGGCCGATGTAGATGGTCTTTGCGCCGGCCTGCCGCGCCCAGTGAACGAAGTTTGCCGCCGGATAAACAGAACCCGACGTGCCGATGACGAACATCTGCGTGGAGCGGCTCATCTCTTGCTGAATGCGTCGCATCTCCAGCGGCATTTCGCCAAAGAAGACGATGTGAGGCCGCAGCCGCGCCCCGCAGACGCAATGTCCCACTTCGCTCAGACTTGCATACACGCTTCGGTCTTCGATTGGAGCCGCGCCGCAATCTTGCGAGCAGCGCGATTTTGCCAGCTCACCGTGCATATGCACCAGTCGCTCGGAGCCGGCCCGTTCATGCAGGTCATCCACATTCTGCGTGCAGAGAAAAAATCGGTCGCCGATTTGTGCTTCAAGCTCTGCAAGAGCCTTATGCGCCGCATTTGGCTTAGCCCTCGCGCAATCGGCACGGCGTTTTGAATAAAACTCCCATACCAATGAGGGATTCTCTTCAAGAGCCTCCGACGTACAGATTTCTTCCACGCGATGGCCGGCCCACAAACCATCCGATGCGCGAAAGGTAGGCAGGCCGCTCTCCGCGCTGATGCCCGCGCCGGTCAGCACAAAAACGCGATCATCAGGTTGAATGGAAATCGCAGGCATACTCTGTCTTTCTGATCTCTGCATTTACGGCTCCAGCAGAATCTTGCCTGTCGTCTTGCGGCTCTCCATATCGGCATGCGCCTTGGGCGCATCTTCCAGCGAATACACATGTTCCGTGCGCAGCTTGAGCTCGCCGCTGACCGCCCATTTCAACACATCGCCTGCGCGCCACTCCAGCTCCTCACGTGTGGCGATGTAATGCCACAGCGAGGGCCGCGTAAGAAACAACGATCCTTTTGTGCTGAGCTGGATGATGTCGAACGGTGGCACCGCACCGCTCGACCCGCCAAAGAGTGCCAGCATTCCCCGTGGACGCAAGCAGTTCAGGCTGCCTTCAAATGTCGTCTTGCCCACGGAGTCATACACCACATCCACGCCACGCCCGCCGGTGATGCGCTTGGTCTCCTCGACGAAATCCTGTTCTGTATAGAGAATCACTTCCGACGCGCCGGCTTCGCGTGAGATCTCTGCTTTCTCCGCTGTGGAGACAGTCGTAATCACCTTTGCGCCGATGCGCGTCGCCATTTGCGTGAGCAGCAGTCCCACACCACCTGCGCCGGCATGGATCAGTGCCGTTTCGCCCGCTTTCAGCGGCCATGTGGAGTAAGCCAGGCAATGCGCCGTGATGCCCTGCAGCATTACGGCTGCGGCTTTCTCCGGCGTCAGCCCTTCCGGCACCTTCACAAGCTGCGCGGCGGGGGCCAGCGCGTACTCCGCATAGCTGCCCATCACGGCAACCGAGACGACGGTGTCTCCTACTGCAAAGCCTGATATGCCGGGACCAAGCTCTTCAATCACGCCCACCGCCTCGCTGCCCGGTGTCATGGGCAGAGTGGCCTTGTATTGTCCCCTGCGGAAGTAGGCTTCAAGGAAGTTGACGCCGATGGCCTCAATGCGGAGTAACACCTGCCCGGGGCCGGGTTGTGGAATCGGCAGTTCCACAAGCTCCAGCGCCTCCGGTCCGCCCGTAGCACGAATCTGAATGGCTTTCATGTCAACGCAAGGATGCAACGGCAGGGTGGGAAGATGCAAGGCCTTGCGCTAGCAGGCCAATCTCGTTAGCAGACCAATCCTGACCGGCTCAGCTTGATGCCATCCAGCCGGCCCAGCAGCGTTACCGCGATGCGCTCCGGATCAAAGAGCTGCTGCGCCATGCGCTGTACCTGCTCGGCCTGCACGGCTTCCACGCGCGCAATAATCTCGTCACTTGAGAAGAAGTGCCCGAAATAAATCTCCTGCCGCGCCAGGTTCGCCATGCGGGAGTTCGAGCTTTCAAGCCCCATCAGGATATTGCCCTTGAGCTGGTCCTTGGCGCGCGTAAGTTCTTCCGCGCTCAGCGGCTCCTGCTTCAGCTTGGCAAACTCAGTCATGATCAGGTCGATGCACTCCAGCGCCTTGCCCGCTGAAGTTCCGGCATAGACGCAAAACGCGCCGGTATCGCGGTAAGGCGTCATGTCGGAGTAGACCGAGTAAGCCATGCCGCGCTCTTCGCGGATGGTCTGGAAGAGCCGCGAGCTCATGCCGCCGCCAAGCACCGTATTCAGAATCAGCGTGGTGAAGCGGCTCTCATCCGCTACTGGCGGCGCAGGCACACCCAGGCAGATCTGCACCTGTTCCAGCGACTTCTTGTTCTTGAGCAGAATCCGCGCACTCGAGAGCGGCGCGGGCAGCTCCGTCGTCGGTTGGCCGGGATGCAAGCCTGCAAACTTGTCCGTCACTGCCTGCACAAACTCATCGTGGTGCAGATTACCTGCTGCGGAGAAGACCATGTTCCCAGCGTGGAAGCGGCCGAAGTGGTAGTCCAGCAGCCGCTGCTGGTCCAGCCTGGCCACGGTGGTTGAAGTGCCCAGGATCGGCTTGCCCAGCGGGTGATCCTTCCAGAAGTTCTGAGTGAACAGCTCGTGGACAAGAATGTCCGGGTTGTCCTCGTCAATCTTGATCTCTTCAAGAATCACGCCGCGCTCGCGCTCAATGTCGTTCGAAGCGAAGACGGGGTTCAGCACCAGGTCTGAGAGCACATCGAGTGCAATCGGAACATGCTCGGCCAGAGACTTCACGTTGAAGCAAATCATTTCCTTGCCGGTAAAGGCATCCAGATTGCCGCCGATCGAGTCCATCTCGCGCGCAATGTGCTGCGCGGAGCGGCTGCGGGTGCCTTTGAAAACCATGTGTTCCACAAAGTGCGAGATCCCGTTGATTTCAGCTTCCTCAGCGCGGGAGCCGGATTTGATCCACACTCCCATTGCCACGGAGCGCATATGCTCCATGCGTTCAGTGAGAACAATGAGCCCATTCGGGAGTACGGTGCGGCGGAGATTACGTTCAATCGTCATGTCTTACCTTTATTCTAAAAGACAGGGGGAAACAGAGAGACCGATTCGGCGTAAGTTGCTGACTATCGGCTATTTGAAAAAGGCTGTGGGCGAAAACGAAGCCAAATTCGTGCAGATTTCCGGGGAGGAAACGGCGCCAAAGCCGCTTTTTGGATTAGATGCGGCTGGGCTGGCAGAAGTCATGGCCACCGTCGGCGAACCTGCATGGCGCAGCCGTCAACTGGCGGAAGCCATGTATCGCCAGCGGCTTACGGAACTAGATGCAATTACTACATTCCCTAAAGCTCTCCGCGAAAGGCTCAGCACCGAAGGGTTTTCGATCGCTCGCGCGCGCATTGCGCAGGTTTTCAAATCAGTGGACGGCACCGAGCGCTACCTTGTTGAAACTCCCAAAGGCGACACAGTGGAGACGGTCTGGATGCCCGAGGGCGACGGTGGCGAGGCCGGCGACGGCTCGGAAGCCGGAGAAACGGGGAAGGGCCCAGAGCGAGACTGGAACCGCGCCACCATCTGCGTCTCCAGCCAGGTAGGCTGCGCCGTTAACTGCCAGTTCTGCCTTACAGCCAAGCTGGGTCTGCAGCGCAATCTCACCGCCGGAGAAATCGCCGGGCAGGTCATCAGCGTGCTCGATCGTCATGCCGTGGAACTGGGCCGCGATCGGATCAATCTCGTCTTCATGGGCATGGGCGAGCCGTTTCTGAACTACGAAAGCTTCATGGGCGCAGTAAAACTGTTGGTTGAAGAATCTGGTTTAAGCCCGCAGAGAATGACGGTTTCCACCTCCGGCATTGTTCCCGGCATTGAACGCTTCGCGCAGGAGCTGGATGCGGTTCGTCCCAAGCTGGCCATCAGTCTCAACGCGCCAAATGACGAAGTACGAAGCGAGATCATGCCCATCAATCGCAAATGGCCCATTGAGGCGCTCATCGACGCCGTTCGGCAGGTGCGCCTGCGCCCGCGTGAGCGTATCACATTTGAGTACGTTCTTCTGGGCGGAGTCACGGATCGCCCACAGGACGCTCATGAAGTCGCCCGCCTCGTTCGCCGCACCGGCCTCGCAGCCAAAGTCAACCTGATCGCCTGGAATCCCGGTCCGGGAATCGCGTATCAAATGCCGCGCGAGGGTGCCGTTGAATCCTTCAAAAACGCCCTGGCCGCTGAAGGTATCACAGCCTACCTCCGCCGCCCGCGCGGCCGCGATATCTACGCCGCCTGCGGACAACTCAAGCGGACGGTGGAGGGGTAGGGGGAGAGTTTCGCCTACTTCCCGTTCGGCATCGGCATCGGTTTCACGCTCCCGCAATCCGGCCCCTTGTACATAGAGGTCGAACCGGAAGTCCATTCGATGGGTGCGGACCTGGAGCCCATCTGCATTGTGCCGGTAAAGTGCACCTTGCCAGTGGCGTGACCGTCTTCGGTCCAATGTGACTCGATGGTTCCTTTACCGCTCATCTGGCCGGAGCAGACCCAGTCCGCAGACATGCTGCCGGAGGCTATCGACACATTGGAAACCTGGCAATCTCCATGCGATTGCGGCATGGGCGCGCCATATTTGTCGATCATTGCCTGCGTCAGGCAGATCTGCGTGGTGTGCGGAGCACCGCTGAAGGCAGAGCCAGCCGGTGCGGTCATGCCGGGAGGCATGGGCGGCTGCTGCCAGGTTGTCGAGGTGGTCATCTCCCACAGTCCGGGCTTTCTGCTGCCCTGCGCCAGAGCAATAGCAGCGGCAAGGCAGCAACACAGAAGCACCGAAATTCGAATCGAACGCATGAATATTCTCCTGTTGTCTCAGGGTGTGCGCGGCAGGCAAGCAGAAGAAGGGATGCCGGCGCGCTTCCACTCTACGCGAGCAGCGGAGAGATTCTTAGCTTTGCCGCACCAGCGCAGTCCGTCCCAGCGCCAGCAATGCGCCCGTGACACGCGATGCCGAGTGGCGCACAAAGGTCTCTTCGGTGGCGAAGTCCCCGGCAATGCACTTCACACCGAGCGCCTCGACGCGTTCAATATCTGCCTCAATCGGAGAAGCGCCTTCTGCCGCATAGCGGGCCAGCGTCTCCGGCGTAAATGGCCTGACATTCACCAGCGCATAATCAAAGATCGACGCACGTGTGTGCTCGTAGATGCGCTCAATATGCTGTGAAGCCGTGAGCCCCAGGCTCTCATTGGCCTGCGTCATCAGGTTGCAGACAAACACACGCAAACCGCGTGCCGATGCCAGCGCTGTTGGAATCCCCTGTACCAGCAGGTTGGTAATGAGCGAAGTATAGAGCGATCCCGGCCCCACCGTAATCAGGTCCGCGTGAGCAATTGCTTCCAGCGTCTCCGGCAACGCCGCGGCATCCGGCGGCTCCAGCATCAGCTCTTCAATGCGCCTCTTGCTTGCCGTGATATTCGTTTCGCCGCGCACCAGGGAGCCGTCATCCATGCGCGCAATCAGCGTCGCATTCGCCGTAGTCACGGGATAAATCTTGCCTCGCGTGGCAAGAATCTTCGAGGCCAGCTGAATCGCCTGCCCGAAGTCGCCGGTGATGTCCGTCAGCGCGGCCACAAAGAGATTTCCGAAGCTATGGCCTTCCAGGCTCGTCCCAGAGCGAAAGCGATAATCGAAGAGCTTGGCCAGCAGGTCGTGCTCCTCGCTCAGCGCCACCATGCAGTTGCGCAGGTCGCCCGGCGGAAGCATGTTGAAGTCTTTGCGAAGCCGCCCGGAGGAGCCTCCATCGTCCGTCACCGTCACCACGGCGGCCAGGTCCGAAATCTGTCCCGGCTCACTCGTGCCCGGCGAAGTTACATGGCTGCAAAGGCCGCGCAGCAGCGTGGAGAGGCCTGTGCCTCCGCCAATGGCAACCACGCGCAGGGGGCGCGTGGCGGAGGGAATCTCTTCAACAGAGGAAACTACTGGCAAAAGTTTCTCCAGGGACTCGTCGTGGTCCCTACGGCTCAGGGTAGAGCAGCTCGGTAAAGCGGGGATCGTCTGCCATGGCCTGAAAATCATTGTCCGTCCTGGCCTGCAGGCGGTTGCGCGAATTCAAGCGGATCGCCTTCTCCAGCGCCGTCAGACACTCTTCCGGATGATTCGTGATGCATTCCAGCAATGCCAGCCCGTACCAGGCATAGTCTGCCTTCGGCACATCGCCCAGCACACCCTGAAAGTGCTCCCGCGCATCCTCGTACAGCCCGTTGTTCAGCTGTAGCACGGCATAGTTGTACCGTTCTTCCGCCGATTGAAAGGTAATCCGCGCATGCTCCAGCTGCCGGTGACAGGTGGCAATGTACATGCGAATGCGCTCTGCAATCTCGTGCGGAGCCTCGGGCTGAAGTTTTTGCAGAGCGGAAAGCGCCTTCTCATACTTGCCCTGCTGCACCAGTTGTACGGCAGCCTGGTAGTGCTGATAGGCAGCGTTATTCGCGGCTGTTTTGGCCGCTTGCGATTTCGCAGGCTCCGCGGAAGTTTTTTTGCGGCTTGCTACAACATTTCTGGCCTGTTGCGTCATTCGTTTTTATCCGATTCGAGAGGCACTCCAGCCACGCGCCGCGTATTCGAATGCGGCATAAGGGCGTCCTTGCCTGGTTGTCCTTTGCTCAGCCACCTTTTATACGCAGAATGCCGCGACGAGTCAAGACAGGCACTCTGCGCCTTCAATATACCCTGCGTACGTTATACGCGCTTGGTGTAAATCGCAGGATTGAGACTGGGATCGTTATACATCTTCAGCTGCCGGTAAAGTTTGAAGCGCCGCGTACCTGCCATGGTCTCCTTCCACAGAGCGTCCAGGCACAAGGCCAGGTCCGCCCGCTGGTCTTCCAGAATCATAAGCCGAGCCACATTCCGCTCCACGTGACCGTTCGGTGCATCCGTGCGTTCAGACTCTTCGCGTGTGTGATAGATCTTCAGAGCCAGAATTGAAAGCCGGTCAATCATCAGCCCCGGAGACTCCGAATTCAGCGGAGCGTTCTCCGCGGGTAACCCATGCTCGGCAAGAACCTCCAGCAGAAACGCATCGATCTGCTCGGACAGATCGTTTCGCTTCTGATTCGTCGTATCGATGCGCCGCTTCACATCGGCAATCTGCGCGTCAGTCGCACCTGGCGTGCGCGCCTCGTCCTCTGTATGCCACAGATCAAAGTTCGCGCGATGCTGATCTCCAATGAGCTGCCCGATTTTATCTCCCAGCGACAAAGCCGCATCCGGCGCCATGTGCCAGATCGCGATCAGCTCGTCCTGCATAGTAATCACTTGCGCTACGGAAAAATTCAATGCTTCATCCCGCTTGTTCATTTTTGATCAGACTTTTGAAGTGCATTGTCTATGGTAGAACTATCTCATCCGCGGGTCGATGCCGGGAAAGGCGCAATGAGCGATAACGCAGATCGGATTCTCTGTATTTCGACATATGAGAAGGGGCAGGACTTTCTGCTCCAGTGCGCCGATATGGGCGTAAAGACCACTCTGCTTACGCTCGAAAAACATCGCGATGGCGATTGGCCGCGCGAAGCTCTCGAAGAGCTGGCCACCATGCCCGAGGGGCTGACCAAAGAGCAGGTCACCAATACCGTTTGCTGGATGGCGCGCGGACGCAACTTTAACCGCATTGTCGCTCTCGATGAATTCGATCAGGAGCTGGGCGCGCATCTCCGCGAACATATGCAAATTGCCGGCATGGGCATCACACTTGCCAATGCCTTTCGCGACAAGCTCGCCATGCGTACGCGCGCCCGCGAAGCCGGCTTTCTTGTCCCGGAATTTACCCGTGTCATCAACTACGACGAACTGCGTGGCTACGTGGCCACCGTTCCCGCACCGTGGCTGCTCAAGCCCCGCGCCAATGCCTCCGCCATCGGCATCCGCAAAATTGCGGAAGAGGAACAGCTCTGGCGCGCGCTCGACGAGCTTGGCGACGAGCAAAGCCACTTCGTTCTCGAGCGCTTTGTCCCCGGCGAGATCTTTCACGTCGACTCCATCATCAGCGATCGCCAGATCGTCTTCGCCGCTGCGCACAAATACGGCAAGCCGCCCATGCAGGTCATGCATGAAGGCGGTGTCTTTAGCACGCGCACGGTAGACCGGGGCAGTAGCGACTGGCGGGAGCTGACGGACCTCAATGCGCGTCTCGTGCCCGCGCTCGGCATGGTTCGAGGCGTCACGCACGGCGAATACATCAAAGCGCACGCCGATGGGCGCTTCTATTTTCTCGAGGTTGCCGCCCGCGTCGGCGGAGCTTTTATTGCCGATTTAGTCGCGAGCGCCACAGGCGTCAATCTCTGGCGTGAGTGGGCGCGTATCGAAATCGAACAGCTGCGAGGCAACCCGTATCACCCCCCGGCGCATTATGCAGAGTATGCCGGTAGTGTTCTCTGCCTCGCGCAGACATCACATCCGGATACAAGCGCCTTTAACGCGCCGGAGATTGTTCATCGTATGAAAAAGCACCACCACGCCGGGCTTATAGTACGTTCACAGGAACCCGATCGGGTGGAAGAACTAGTTGACACATATAGCGCAGAATTTGCGCGTTTATTTCTGGCATCCATGCCAGCCCCAGAGAAACCCACAGCATAGCTGTGCTTGCCTGAATCAACAGGCCGGCACATCTTGCGCGCCAAATGGACTGAAATCAGTCCAACAACAACGGCTCTTGAGCCGATAGATAAATCACGGCAGCGGCGGACCCTTCGCCTATGCCGGCGCAGTGTGTAGGTTTTTTTGTACTTCTAAATCACGGTGTAATTGCAGGCGTCGGAATTTCATGCCTTAAAATTCCTGCGCCCATGGAGACTGTGCATGAAATTTTCCCGTCTGGCGCCTCTGTTTATTCTCTGGTGCGTAGTAATACTTGCATTTCCGTGCAGCATAGCGTTCGCACAGGACGCTCCACCGCCAGCCCAGCCCGCGCCTCCGCAAAAGCCTTCGCCTGACAATCCTCAGCCGCCTGTGCCTCAACCCGCGCCGGATAATCCCGCGACACAGCCGCAGCCTCCTATCGACAGCACTTCGCAGCAGCCGTTGCCCGCTGCTCCGTCACCTGCAGCGCCGGTGGATCAAAACCCCTACCCGGTACCCGCTCCGAATCCGCCTCCGCTCATGCGCGGTGAAAAATATCGCGCTCCGTGGCAAGGCGAGGAGCACTGGGGGCCGCTTTCCCGCGTCGGCATCGGCGCCGATATTTCACCGCTCGGTATCGGCATCAAGGGCGCGGTCATCCTGACGCGAACCATCGATGCACGGGTGATGGGAAATTTCCTCAGCTTTACCACACCCAATTTTGACGTAGACGGAACCAAAGCCACTGGAACCCTTCGTCTCGCCTCGCTGCAGACCGCGGTCGATTTTTATCCGCGCAACAGCATCTGGCGGCTCAGCGCCGGCGCGCTGCTCTGGAATGGAAATCAGATCAGTGCAAAGGGAATTGAGCAGCCGGGAACAAGCTTCACGCTCGATGGTCAGACATACTATTCGTCGAACTCAGATCCGGTGGGCGGCAGCGGCGTCGTCGGCTTGCATACCAATGAGCCGGCCTTTACTGCCAGCTTCGGCTTCGGGCGTTTCGTTCCACGCTCCGGTCGCCACTGGTCCTTTCCATCGGAGTTTGGGGTCGTCTTTATGGGCGCGCCATCACTCAACATCAACGTCTCCGGAACAGCCTGTCTTACCGCTGCGGAAACCCCAGCCACGTGCAGCGATGTAGGCGATACTACCAATCCAGTCGGCGCGGCCTTTCAACAGTCTCTTCAGTCTGCAGTAGCCCGCTGGCGTCGCTCGCTCAGCGAAGCGACCATTTACCCCATCTTTTCCTACGGCGTTGTCTACAGCTTCACTGTCAGGAACAAATAAACTCATCTGATGCGCAATGCCCCCGCACGGATAAAATTGTCGCGGGGGCAAGAATGTCGAACAACTGGCAATACCCGCATCGGCGCTGGAATCCGCTTCGCAAATCCTGGGTCATGGTCTCGCCGCATCGCACACAGCGACCCTGGCAAGGCGAGGTCGCGGAAAAAACGCTTCCCGCGGCAATTCACCACGATCCGCAGTGCTATCTCTGCCCCGGAAATCCGCGTGCCGGCGGAGCCGTGAACCCCGACTACAAAAGCGTCTTCGCCTTTGTAAACGATTACGCCGCACTTCTGCCTGAGTTGCCCTCAACCGAAACTCCATCAGCCCCTGGCTCGCTGCTCACTGGCGAAGCCGTGCGCGGTCTCTGCAAGGTTCTCTGCTTCCATCCCGATCACAGCCTCACCCTCGCCCGCATGACGCGCGAAGAGATTCGTCCGGTTATCGACGGCTGGACGCAGCAGTACGAAGAACTCAGCGCGCTCGGCTGGATTCAGTACGTTCAGATCTTTGAAAATCGCGGCGCCATGATGGGAGCCAGCAACCCGCATCCCCATGGCCAGATCTGGGCCACAGGTTTTGTCCCCGATGAACCAGCGCTTGAAACCGAAGCGCAACGCGAACACCTTCATAAAACCGGCCAGTGCCTGCTCTGCCAATACGTCGAAGCCGAGCGCGCCGCAGGCGAGCGCATTCTCTTTGAGAACGATCACTTCCTCGCCCTCGTTCCCTGGTGGGCCGTCTGGCCCTTTGAGGTCATGATCCTCAGCCGCCGCCACCTGGGCGCGCTGCCGGAACTCACCTCAGAGGAACGCGATGCCCTGGCCGACATCCTCAAGCGCACCACCACGCGCTACGACAACCTCTTCGAAACGCTCTTTCCCTATACGATGGGCCTGCATCAGTCGCCCACAGATGGTCAAAACCATCCCGAGTGGCACTTCCACATTCACTTTTATCCGCCCCTGCTGCGCTCCGCCACGGTACGTAAATTCATGGTGGGTTTTGAAATGCTCGGAATGCCGCAGCGCGACATCACTCCCGAAGCCGCTGCCGACCGGCTGCGCAACTGCTCAGAAGTCCATTTCTGGCCGAGAGAATAAAGCGGGAAGGGAAGAAATGCCCGCCGCGACCATCAACAGTGCTACTCACCGCGACTGCACGCAGAACGTGCGGTCGCTTCGATGAGAGATCCCTGGTCTGAAGTTGTGGGATTGGGCTGAATGCTGTGGTGAGCTCGCTGGGAATCGAACCCAGGACCCACGCATTAAAAGTGCGTTGCTCTACCGACTGAGCTACGAGCTCGTTACACTACGATTATCTCTAAACTAACACAGGCAGTGCTCTATTTTCACCCCCTCTGCCCGCTTTGGCTCGCTTACGCACATAGGTTGCGAATTAGGAAAAATCATTTCGAATTCTTGAGAATCGAAGCTAAATTTCCTCATCGTGCTGATCTTCGCGTTCCTGATGGAGATCTGGGTCAGGCAATGGCTGGGTCACCACGCGCGCCGGCGTTTGAAGATGGGTTAGTCCGAAGCATCTGTTACGGCTGGCAGAAGTCGGTCTGTTAAAACGCAGTATTTGGAAAGCCGGGGCAGATACCCTACACTTGTGCTTTCCATGGCATCCAACGGGCCAGAGCTGCAATCCCTTAGCGGAGAATCAGATCGATGAGTGCGTGGTGGACGCGGTCGCGGCTTCGGATTCTGCTGTCAATATTGCCTTTCCTGATGGCTGCCGACGGCTGCAGATCCGCCGCCGTGCAGTCCTGGCCACTCTGGGAAAAGTACGCCGGGCGATTTATCAGCGCCGACGGCCGTGTTGTTGATCCCATGCGCGGCGACATCACTACATCGGAAGGCCAGAGTTATGCGCTCTTCTTCGCGCTGATCAACAATGACCGCGCGCGCTTTGACCTGCTGCTCAAATGGACGCAAGCCAACCTCGCTGCCGGCGATCTCAGCACGCACCTGCCCGGCTGGATGTGGGGTAAGGCGCCGGATGGAAAATGGAAGCTCCTCGATAAAGGTCAAGCGGCGGATTCCGACTGCTGGATTGCCTACTCACTCATCGAGGCCGGCCGGCTCTGGAAGAACGACCAGTACACCCATCTTGGCCAGGCCATGTTGGGCCAGATTGCCAACGCCGAAGTCGAAGATCTGTCCGGTTTTGGCCTCATGCTCATGCCCGGCCTCAGCGATAGCTTCATCCACGGCCAGGCCTACACGCTCAACCCAAGCTACGTGCCGCACTTCCTCTTCGCGCGCTTTGCCGTCGTCGATCCCACAGGTCCCTGGCCCGCAATCGCCGCCAACACCCCCCGCTTCCTCAAGCAGAGCACGCGTAGTGGATACATCATGGATTGGGTCACCTACACACCGGGCACAGGATTCAAGCCAGCCTCCGGTCCCGCGCCGTCGGACCCCACCAAACCCACGCCGCCCGCAGTCGGAGGCTACGATGCCATTCGCGTCTATCTCTGGGCAGGCATGGAAAACCCTGCCGGACCAATGCGCTCACAGTTGCTAGCCGCCGTTCCCTCCATGGCGAGTTATCTTGCTGATCATGGTGCCCCGCCTGAAAAGGTAAGTGACGAAGGCATTCCGATCCTTCAAGATGGACCAATAGGCTTTTCCGCTGCGGTGTTACCGTATCTTCGTGCACTGCCGCAAGCGAGCAAGTCTGCTGCGCAGCAGAAGCAGCGAATTGACGCGCAGTTGAACCCGGCCACCGGCCTCTACGGCAAGGACCCGGCGTATTACGATCAGAACCTGATTCTCTTTGCCTCCGGATTTGATCAGAGTAAGTTCAGCTTCGGCCCGGAGGGCGAATTAAAGGTACAGTGGACATATTGATGACACTTCGGCGCAATCCGGCAATCGGCCTTCGCCTTCTTTCCGCATGGCTCTGCGTGGTGTGGTTGTTCGCAATATCTTTCGCCGCGGCGCAGCGTACTGCACCGGTCACAGGCCCGGAAAAGACACGCCAGACGCTCATCAGTAATGCTCACGCACTTGAAGGCCGCGGCCGCCCCGACATGGCCGTGCAGGTCTGGCAGCAGGTCCTCTTCTCCGATGCAAAGAACGCGGAAGCCCTTGCCGGTGTGGCCCGCGACTACAAGCTCCTCGGCCAAACCGACGAGGCGAACGCCGCACTCGACCGCCTCCGCGCCGCCTATCCCAACGATCCCAATATCGCTAAAATCCAGGCGCTCTCCAGCGTTCGCGCGCAGGGCGATCAGCTTCGCCAGGCCGGCGATCTTGCCAGGGCAGGGAAGAACGATGACTCCATGCGCGTCTATCGCGCTCTCTATGGCGATCATCCACCCGACGGCGACATCGCCATGGCCTACTATCAAACCCTCTACGGCGCCACCGCCGGCAAGCAGCCGGCCATCTCCGGCATGCGCGGCCTTATGCAGCGCAATCCCGGCGATCCCCGCTACGCCATCGCTCTAGGCAAAATGCTCACCTACGATCCCGGAACGCGTGCCGAAGGCGTCCGCATCCTCATGACCCGCCAGTCCGACCCCGATGCCGCAGAAGCGCTCCGCCAGGCGCTTGTCTGGGAGTCAGACAATCCCAACTCCGCCGGACAGCTGCACGACTACCTCAAGACGCATCCGAACGACACCGAGCTGGCAGCCAAGCTCAAAGACGCCGAGCAGAAGCTGGCTCAGATGAACTCTGGCATCGCCCGCACTCCCGAAGAGCGCGCAGCCTTCGCCGCGCTCAACGCCAAAAAGCTCGCGGAAGCCGAACAGCGCTTCACCGCCTTGCTCCAGAAGGATCCCAAAAACGGCCGCGCCGCTGCCGGCATGGGCTTCCTGCGCATGCAGCAGAACAACTTCGGCGGCGCCGTCAGCTACCTCACGCAGGCCGAGCAGAGCGGCTTCCGCGACAAATCCGTTGTCGACGCCCTCACTACTTCGCGCTTCTGGTTCACCATGGGTGAGGCCTCGCAGGCCGTCGACGAAAATCAGCCCGAGCTTGCCGCTTCCAAATACAAGCAGGCGCTCGCCATGCGCCCCGGCAGTCCCGAAGCCCTCAACGGCCTCGCCGGCCTCTACATGAAAGAGCAGCAGTACGCGCAGGCCGCCGAAGTCTACTCCAGCCTGCTCAAAGACCAGCCCAAAAACCAGGCCGGAAACGCAGACGCCTGGCGCGGACTCTTTCTCTCCTATGCCCGCGATGGTCAGAACGACAAAGCGCTCGCTCTTGCCGGTCAGTTTCCGCCAGCCGTAAAAGCCTGGCTCGATCGCGACCCAGACTACCTCCGTACTCTTGCCGTGCTCTATAACGCTTCGGGCCGTCCCGCGGATGCCGAGCGCGTCCTCGCCCAGGCTCTCTCGCTGCCATTCCCGGCACAGGGCGCAGATCTCAAGGCTGACACTCGTTTGCAATACGCCGCCATCCTCATGGAGGCCAGACGCTACAGCCAGGCGGCCACTCTCTATACACAGATACTTCAGGATGACGCCACCAACCTCAATGCATGGATGGGCCTTGTCAGCGCGCATCACACCATGGGGCAGGATGAGACCGCTATCGCTGACGTTGAGAAGATGCCGCCCACCATCTACGAGCAGGCGCTCAACGACGCGAACTTCCTCTCCATGCTCGGCTCCATCTACCAGCAGTCTGGCCGCTATGACATTGCGCAGCAGCTCATCGAGCGCGCAGGCAAGCTCCAGGCCGTATCCGGCGCGCCGCTCAGCATTCAGCTGCAACTGCAGCTCGCCGCCATCTATCTGCAGCGCAATAACACCGATCAGGCTTACGGCATCTATCGTCAGATTCTCCTCGCCCACCCGGATCGCGCAGAAGCATGGAAGGGTCTCATCGCCGCGCTGCAGCAGACCAATCACGCCAACGAGGCTCTCCAGCAGATCGCCTACATTCCTCCCGCCGTGCGCGCGCAGCTTGAGCTGGACCCGCAGTTCGTGCAGAGCGAAGCCAGCCTCTACGCCACCGCCGGAGACGCCGTCCGCGCTACCCAGGCCATGAACCGCCTTTCCGCGTACTACGCAAAGCTCGGCCAGCCCATGCCCGTCGACCTCGCTATTCAGAACGCCTGGGTCCTTTACAACACAAAGAACGAGCGCGCCCTTTACCCCGCGCTCATGCGCCTCGGCGGCCGCGCAGACCTCACCGTCGCGCAGCGCGAACAGGTCCAGACCATCTGGGCCAGCTGGAGCACCCAGCGCGCCGGAACCGCCTTTGACGCCGGTAACAACGAGCGCGCCGTCGAAATTCTTGAAGCCGCATCTGCCGCCTTCCCGGACAACATCACCGTCAAGCGCGTCCTCGCCGGCGGCTACCTCCGCATCGGAGAGGCCAGAGCCTCGCTCGCCATCTTCAAATCCCTGTCCAACGACGACGCCAGCGCCGCCGACTTCCAGGGAGCCATCTCTGCCGCCCTCGCCGCCGGAGACAAATCCCAGGCCGAGGCATGGCTGCGTCAAGCCCTCGAGCGTTATCCCAACGACTACCGAGTTCTCGGCGCGGCAGCCCGCTTTGAGCAGGCTCGCGGAGATAACCAGCGCGCCGCCGACTACTGGCGCGCCGCTCTCGCCTCGCTTCCACCCGGCTCGCCCACAGATCGTCTGGCCCACGAGCTGGCCTATCCCGACGCCGACACCAAGCCACGCAAAGCCTATACCGCCACGGATCTCGCCCGTCTGCTCAATCCCGACGACGAGCCATTCGCTAAAACCGTCCAGCTTCCACCGCTGCCCTCCTATGGTCCCGATCCCTACCTCGGCAAAGCCCCCGTCGTCCTTCCTGACTCGGCGTATCAGGCTTCCGTGCCGCTCGTGACGCAGATCCCGGCTCCCGCTGCATCCACGCAGACGCAATCACAACCCGCGGCAATCGCGCCCGACACAACGACACCGCCTGCTACCAAACGCCATCACAAATCCGCCGACTCCTCTCTGCCTGCGCCTTCCACGTATCAGGGCCAGTCGACGCCGCCATCCTCCCGCCAGACATACACGCCCTCATCGCCGGCTATGACTCCTTTCCAGACTCCAGTCCAGCCATCCCCAACCGCTCCAGCCCAGCCCTCGCAACAGCCTCTCTATCTCCCCGGCCAGACCGCGCCGCCAAATCAGCAACCCACCACGCCGCTCATCCCGCAGCATCCGCAAGCCATGGGCCCCACTCCGCGTGACTACGATCTCCAGACCGGTCTCAAGCTCTCTGATCCTGAGCAGCAGGCAGCCGAGCGGTTGAAGATGCCGCAGACCACCTCCGTGGCCCAGATAGACGCCCTGATTGAATCGCCCATCCGCCCCATCGAAAACGTGCCTCTCACGCTTCCATCCGTTCCTCTTCCCGTCCGTCCGAATGCGCAACCCGTTACGCAGGATGCCGTAGCCACCAGTTCCGCCTCCATGGAGCCTGTCCAGTTCACGCCCTCGGCGAAGGATGCGGCCACCGGCGCATACTCTGCCCCGCAACAAGCCCAGACTCAGAAGCCCACTCCCGCAACAACTGAGCCCGCACAGCAGCCCGCGGTGTCAAAAAAGAAGAAGCTTAAGAAAGCCGCTGCTACAGCACCGCCGCAGGCCACGCAGACCGTTCCCACGCTCGCCACAGTACCCGCTGAAACTCAGCCGCAGGCTCCTGCCCAGGCTCCGGCGCAGCAGTCTGCCGAGTCCGGCGTCAGCGATCAGGAGCTCCAGCAGCAGAACCTTCCGCCACTCCGCGGACCCTGGGTCCGCGTCCAACGCCAGCCCCAGCCCATTGACCCGCGCACCGAGGTTGAAAAGCAGCTCCAGTCCCTCGAAAGCAGCTACTCCGCCTGGCTCGGCGGCGCCGGCCTGGTCAACTACCGCAGCGGCAATCTAGGCTACGACCGTCTCACTGCTCTTGAGGCGCCTTTTGAGGCCTCCATGCCCTTCGGTAACAACGGCCGCCTCACCTTCATCGCCAAGCCCGTCTTCCTCGACTCTGGCCAGGCCGATGGCTCCGCCCAGATCCAGGTAGTTGAGTCCGTCTCTTCCAGTTTTCAGCTGGTCAACATCCCTGAGCCGCTCGGTACTGACACCAACACCGGAGCCAATGGAACTACCGGCGTCACCGGCACTCCGCCGCCACAACAGAACGCATCCGGCATCGGTGGCGAAGTGCAGCTAGCCTTCCCGCATCTCGCCCTCGCCGCCGGCTATTCTCCGTACGGCTTCCTGGTCAGCAACTGGACCGCTCGCGGTCAGTGGAAACCCGACGGTGGCCCGTTCACCATTACCGCCAGCCGCGATTCGGTCAAGGAAACCCAGCTCTCCTACGGCGGTCTTCGAAATCCGCCGGGATCGCTCACCAATCCCGGAGCAATCTGGGGCGCGGTCATGGCCAACCAGGGCAATGTGCAGTTCTCCAAGGGGGATGCGCTCTCCGGTTACTACGTCAGCCTCGGCGGACAGTACCTCAACGGCTACCACACTGAGACCAATACCCGCTTTGACGGCACAGGCGGCGCTTACTGGCGCGTCTACACGCTGCCGGAGTACGGCTCGCTTACTCTCGGAGCCAACTTCTTCGGCATGCACTACGCGCACAACGAGTCCGCCTACACCTATGGCATGGGCGGCTACTTCAGCCCCCAGTTCTACTTCCTGGCCACCATTCCCTTTGCCTGGACCGGCCACGCCGGTACGCGCTTGCACTATGAGATCAACGGCGGCGTTGGCATTCAGGCCTTCCAGGAAGACAAGACCCCGCTCTTCCCGCTCGCTGAGCAAAAGCCGCTTGAAGTCTTTCTGAACAATGCAGCGCTGCCGGCCCTCACCACGGTGGGCGCAAACTACAGTCTCCGCGCCGCCATCGCGCATCAACTCGGTGCCCACTGGTTCGTCGGTGGCTTCCTCAGCGCAAACAATACTTCCAACTACAACGCCGTGTCAGCGGGCTTCTCCGTCCACTACCTCTTCCGTGCGCAGTCTCCCACGGTAACCTCGCCTACCGGCCTCTTCCCGACAGATGGCCTGCGCCCCTTCAGCGTTCCGTAGCATGGGGTATTCGGAATCGGATCATCGCACTGACTTCCGTGCACAAAATCTCTTTCAGATAGTTTGCACAAAATTACCGCCATCTATGCCATACTCGTCCTGGAATCAAAAAAGGCCCGGCCCTCAAGACCGGGCCTTCGTATTTCTGCACGAATTGGAGTCAAAAAGTGCAATTTCGCCGCATTTTGACCGCATTTTCGCACCCTTTTTTCAGTCAAAAATGATCCGCAAATACCAATAAATAAATAACTTAGAATCGATGTCGACCGCAAAATACACGATTTTTCCCCGGTACAGATTCTGTAAATCTTTAATTCTGTACCCCGTCTGAATCGCATACTGGGTAGCCTCAGCAGCAATTTTTCGCCTCTGATTGAACTAAAACTTGATTTAGTGAGTAGAAAAAATAAATAAAGTTAAAAATATAACTTGTAATTCTCACGAAAGTTAACTAAAGTTCTCTTGTCAAGCAGGAAACTTTATGACTATCCATGACAAAACGATCGCCGAATGGCAGGAACTCCTCCGCATCGCCCAGGGCAGCTCGCTAGTCGTCGAGCGCGTCCGCATCCCGGAGAAGGGAATCGCGGTGGAAGGGGCATTCACCCTTCCCCAGCTTGCCCGGCTTAGCCTGGAGGATCAGGTCTTCATCGTCGCCTTCCTCCGCTCTCACGGCTCCATCAAGGAGATGGAACAGGTCTTCGGCCAAAGCTACCCAACCATCAAGGCTCGTCTGACCCGCATCGCCGGCCAGCTCGAATTTGTCGACAATAACCCCGCCCCCGCCCGGACAGAGGTTCGGTCGGATGTTCTCGATCGGCTCAACCGCGGCGAGATCTCGCCGGACGAGGCCATTCAGGCTCTGGAGGGAGTGCAATGATTCCAACCGCCGCCATCGTCAGAATTCAAAGCCCGCACTGGCGCGGCTTCCGTCTCTGGATTCCGCTCTTTCTTCTCTGGATTCCCATCCTGTTGCTCTCGCCGCTGATCCTGCTTGTCCTTCTGGCCTGCTGCATAGCCGGGGGCATCGATTTCTTCTCCGCCGTCGCCACCTTTTGGGGGCTGCTTGCCGGCCTGCGCGGCACCGATGTCCGCGTTGCCTCGAATGGCAGCCACGTGACTGTCAGCATTCTGTAGGAGTCGTCGTTATGAATCAGTATGTACGCACTCTTTTATCGCTTGTGGCCGCCGGCCGCATGAGCTCCACCGAGGCCGAGCGATGGCTTGCGGCTAGCCGCGAAGAACGGCTCGCGCGCAGCGAGAACCGTTGGATTTTTACCGCTCTGGTCGCTGCGGTGCTGGTGCAGTTCTGGCCGGCTGTTACAACCGTTTCGCAGTGGACAGCGACACAATTGCCCCAGGCGCTCACGCACCTGCAGCACGTACTTTCATTCTTTGCCGCATAGCAGGAGGAACTTTATGAACGAACATCGCAGACAGATTCTGGAGATGCTGGCCGCCGGGAAGATTACCGCCGAGCAGGCGGAAAAGCTTCTCACCGCCATTGAACCTGAACATACAAGCGTTCCGGTTGGCGAATACGCCGGCACCATTGGCGGAGCCACCGCAGCGCCCGCCGCCACCATCAAAACGCGCGCCAAATATCTGCGCGTGCTGGTTGAGGCCGACGAGTCCAGGACTGGAAAGAAGGGCCTGAGCACGGTCAACGTCCGCGTACCGATGCAGCTTCTGCGCGCCGGCGTGCGCCTTGCCGCGCTGATTCCTCAACAGGCTCACAACCAGTTTGACGAAGCTCTTAGCCGCCACGGCGTTCCGCTCACGCTCTCGCAGATCAAACCTGAAAATCTCGAAGAGTTGGTAGATCACCTTGAAGACCTGACCGTAGAGATGAACGGCGCGGAAGGCAACAAGGCCAAGGTGCGCGTCTTCTGCGAGTAGGCACGAGGACTCGGCAACGCTCTCTCCATCGTTTGGTGGATGGTCTCCCGCGATTGGCAATCTAGACTTGCGGCCATGAGCATTCCTACGGAACCCATTGGCAGCATTCCCCGTTCGCCCGAACTCCTGCAATCGATTCAAGCCCACGCGGCAGGCCGCGTCTCCGCCGCCGAACTTGAAACGGCCTATGAAGATGCGGTGCGCGACACACTTCGCCGCTTTGAATCGACTGGTTCGCCGGTCATCACCGATGGGGAGCAGAGAAAATCGAGCTTCGCAACCTATCCGCTTGAGGGTCTGACTAATCTCGCACCAGATGGCGCTGTGATTCCCTTCAAGGACGGCCACACGCGCCAGTTGCCCCGGCTTGCGCAAGGACCGTTTCGTTACGGCAAGTTCGCAGGCGAGTATTTACAACGCGCCAAGCCGCTGGCTACGCGGCCGATGAAGCAGGCTGTGATTTCGGCCTCAGCACTGAGCCTGCTGTATCCCGCTGACGGGATCGCGGGTTACTCGCGGGAAGCGTTCGTTGAAGATCTAATCAACGAAGCGGTTTCCGATATCGTCTCCGCATTTTATGCCGGAGCGGAGACGGTGCAGATTGACTTTACCGAGGGGCGACTTTCGCTCAAGCTTGATCCGAGCGGCGGACTGCTGCGCAGCTTTGTGGATCTCAACAACCGGGTGCTTGATCGATTCAACGATACGGAGCGTGCGCGGATTGGCGTGCATGTCTGCCCCGGAGGAGATCATGATTCCACGCACTCGGCGGATGTGGACTATGCCGGCCTGCTGCCTTCGTTGTTTGCGATGCATGCGGGACGTTTTTATCTGCAACTGGCCAGCGAGGCTGATCGCCCACGTGTGTTGCGCATGATTGCCGAACTGGCAGACAAGAGCCACAAAATTTTTGTGGGCGTGATCGATCCGATATCTCCTCGCGTTGAGACCGCGGAAGAGGTGCGCGATCGAGTCCTCGAAGCTGCGTCGATTCTTGCTCCGGAGCGGCTTGGGACAACGGATGACTGCGGCTTTTCGCCTTTCACGGACGACACATCGACTGCGCGGGATATTGCTTTTGCCAAGATTCGCGCGCGTGTGGAGGGAACGGCTCTTGCCGCTGCGGAACTGGGGCTCTAAGCGAAGAAGCTTACGCGCGTTTTAACGGCTTGTGCATGGGGACTACCTGAACAGTGACGTCCCGCACCTCAGAGAGGAACCGGTTGAGCACGGAGCCACGCAGCAGAATATCCAGCCGTGACCGTGCCGACTGGCCGAAGACGACGTGCGTAATACTCTCCTGCTGCGCATAGCGGATGAGTGCATTCGAGACGTTCTTGTCGACGAGGTTCACCACTTTTGCGCCGAGATCACGGCCCATGCGCTCGTATTCCTCCAGCCGCTGATGCGCCTCCGGGTCACCGTGGCCTTTGTCGTCAGTAGGTCGGGAGACGTACACGGCATACCAGTTTGTCGAAAGCCTGCCGGCAATACGCGCACCCACGCGCAGAAGGCGCTCGCCGCCTGGACGCGGCGTGAGGCAGACCATCACCTTCTCCGGAACGGATGCCTGCTCCCAGCCGCGCGAACGGCGAAACTCGGCCTCGCGGTTGGATACCTGTTCAGCAGTGGTTCGAAGGGAGAGCTCACGCAGCAGATTCAGGTTCCCGATGCGGAAGAAGTTGGCGAGCGACTGCTCTACTTTTTCGGGTGCGTAAATCTTGCCCTGGCGAAGGCGATTTCGCAGCTCATTGACCGTGACATCGACGTTTACAACTTCGTCTGCGCGCTTCAGGAAGTTGTCCGGGACCGTTTCGCGGATAACTGTATTCGCTGAGCTGTTGACAGCGTCATTCAGCGTTTCAAGATGCTGAATGTTTACGGCGGTCATGACGTTAATGCCTGCGTTCAGCAGGTCCAGAACATCTTCATAACGCTTGCGGTTCCTGCTGCCCGGCACATTGGTGTGCGCTAGCTCATCAACTACCACGGTATTGGGATGCCGCGCCAGGATGGCATCGACGTCCATCTCTTTGAGCTCTACGCCGCGATAGGGGATGACGTGTTGTGCAATTATCTCGAGATCGCGGATGCGCTCCTCGGTCTCCTTGCGGCCATGCGTTTCTACGAGGCCAATGACGACATTGATGCCTTGTTCCTTGAGCAAATAAGCGTCGTTCAGCATGGTGTAGGTTTTGCCCACGCCGGGTGCCGCGCCAATGTAAATGCGAAGGTTACCTTGTTCAGGTTTGGGATCGAGCTGGAGTTCGGCCATGCGGACTTAACCCACCTCGACTGGATGACGGACGGCTTCCACCGTGGCCACGGGTAGGGTGAAGCGAAACGTGGTGCCCTGGCCGAGCCGGCTCTCGACGGCAATCTGGCCGCCCAGAGATTCGACGAGACGACGCACGAGCGCTAGGCCCATGCCGGTGCCGCTCTCGGAAGAGGCATTGAAGCGGTCGAAGATGGTTGCGAGGCGGTCGGCCTCAATGCCGCGACCGGCGTCGCGCACCGTGAACTGGACAAAGTTTTTGAGCTCTTCGGCAGCGAGCAGGATTTCGCCCTCCGGGGGCGTGAAGCGAATCGCATTTGCCAGGAGATTATCGAAGATCGAGCGCACAGCTCGGCGGTCCGCGCGGATGAAGGAGAGATCCGCGTAGGCCTGAATCTCAATGTGGACCTTCTTCTGCGTAGCCGGATCGGCGTAGCGGTCATCGACTTCCTGCAGCAGCGCGATGGGCCGCAGGTTTTCGAGCTTCATTTCGCGCTTGCCTGTGTCGATCTCCGCCACTTCAATCAGGTCGGCCATGAGGTCGTCGAGGATCTGCGCCTCGCGACTGGCATCTGTGACCAGCTCGGCCTGCAAAGGGGAAAGATCGCCGGCAAAGCCCTGGCCAATGGCGTAGAGCCCACGGCGCAACTGGAGCAGTGGATCGCGCAGCTTGCGGCTGGCTACGGCAATGAACTGCGTCTTGAAGCGATCGGTGTTTTGCACTGCGGTGACGTCTTCGAGCGTAGTAACTGCGCCGAGCAGGCGGCCTTCGGTGTCGCGCATGGGCGTGGCGCGGAGGCGATAGCTGCGGTCATGCTGGCCGATGCGCATGGGCAGCACGGCGGAGTCGCCTTCGGCGGCGATGGGCTTCTGCATAGCGACGGCATCGCGAATGGCAGAGAGAATCTTGTCTCCGCCAGGAGTGTTTGTGAGCGCCATGCGGTCGGTAGACGAAGGGCCCAGAAGCTCGGCGGCAGATTGATTCACCTTGAGCAGATGGCCTTTTGCGTCAGTAACGATGATCGGTTCAAAGATGGATTGCAGTACGGCGTCTGAGAGCTGAAACTCCATCTGCCGCCGGCCGGCATCGGACTCACGCAGTTCGCGCAGCCGTACCGCCAGCCGGTTGATTTCGGCGGCGAGCACTCCGGCGCTGTCGCGTCCGGCCCACGTTGAGCGATGTTCGAGATTTCCCTGAGCGATCTTGCGGGCGTCGTTGGCCAGCGTGCGAAGCGGCGCCAGGACTACAAGTACTGTAAGAATGGCCAGCGCAATTGCGGCTGCGGGCAGGGCAATGGCAAGTGTGTGATGCCCTGCTGTTGCCAGTGCTCCGCGGGCTGCTAGTGCTAGCCATAGCGTTAGCCCAGCCAGCGCCGCGCAGCCCAGAATCAATCGTTGTGTGAGGCTTAGCATCATCCGCGAATCTCAGTCTCTATAGTATGCGGATTGCCAACTCGCGGGGAGTCGCTTATGGAATGCGACAGACGCTGAGGCGGTCGTTATGCCAGGGACACGCCATGCCGGAAGCCTGCTGGTTGGCCACCAAAACCCAATCCACGCCGAATTTTGATTTCAACTGCTGGAAGTCTGCGCGGCCAAATTGGTTCCAGCCCTCCTCAGCGCGCGTCTGGTCGTACCACATCTGGCCGAGTTCGGGGACCTTGGTGATGACAGCGGTGTCCTTGATGGCGTCTGCCAGAGCGCTTCGCTCCGCGAGAGCGCGGAAGCTGTGGTAATCCTCATCTGGTGCGGCCATGTAATGCGGATCGAGCGCGAAATAGGCGTCCTGGGGAGTGTTCTGGCGAATCCATGTGAAGGCCTGCAACCAGGGATTGCGCGAACCTGCCGCGGGTAGTTCGATGTGCTCTGTGCTGGCAAAGAGCTGACGTTGGGAGAAGTACATTCCTCCGTAAAACAACACCATGAATACGGCCCATCGCCATGCCTTGCCGCGAAGTGCGTACATGCCCAGATAGGCTCCGCCGACGATTGCCATAAAGACGTAGATTAGATGAAGGAAGCGCATTGGCTCCAGCGCGCGGAAGCTCTGCAGAACCTCCGGCCCCTGCAGCACCATGGCCACGGACTGCTGAAAGATGCCGTAGATGCAGACCGCAAGCGCAAACAACGAGAGGTTGCTACGGCCTTGCCGCTTTGCCACGTAATAGAGGACTCCGAAGAGAACGATTGGAGCGAGATCGCCGATCCACTCGTACCAGGTCCAGTCGTAAACGCGCAGCCAATGCCGTGTGCTCATGGCCTGGAGCAGGAACTTGCTCGGCGGCGCAAAGGCCCATCCAAACGGAATGAGAACCAGCGCGGAGGCCGGCACAGGAGCCTTCATCGGGCCTGATTCATAGCGAGTGAGCCACGCGCGCATACGTGCCCGGAACGGCTGATGCAGCACCAGACTAAGAATGCAGCTGAATGAGATTCCCAGCGCGCCCATTAACGGATGCATCACAAACGCAACTGTCAACAGCGGAATGGCCTGCCAGCGTTTACGACGGAGAATCCGCTCCACAGCAAAGAGAACCAGCGCCGTTGCTGGATTTCGCGGGTGCAGATACTGATCGGCTATATAGAGAGCTGTGCCCGCAACAGGCAGTGTCAGCATGGCGCCAAGCATGGCGATTCCGCCCCAGCGCGCTGAGGTCTCTTCGAAGAGCAAGCAGAGAATTCTCCATGCCGCCAGAACGATCAGAAAAATTGCAGTGGCATGAACCAGCAACTCGGCCCACGCTACGGGAAGTCCCGTAACCCGCACCAGGTTCGCCATCCAGACATCGAAGAAGCTGGTCCGCATCTGCAGCATGAAGAAGGCGGCATCGTGCGGATAGAGAGCGGAATTGAGGTGCGCCTTGACGGCAGGCAGGTAGACGGCATCATCCTCTGCGCCGGGGTGATACCCCATCGCTAGAAATCCAAGAAAGGAAAACAGGAGGACCGGCAGGATGGTGGTACGACTTAAAAACCGGCGCAATCGAAAACTCCGTTCAAAAATCCGGCGGCTACACTCAGCAGACGCCACGGGTGGGAAAATCACGGCTCCCAAATTTAGACGAATTATGCATTGTAGAGCCTACATAACTAAAGGGAATTCTAATGATTCATCATTCATTTAGTATCTGAAACCTCAAAAACATACATCGCATGGTCCAAAACTGCTTTAAGCGGGTACTGCTGCAGCCACCGGTATGCCTGATGATCACTCAATAACTGCCCCGAAAGATGCGCGGCGCTTATTACAACTGTACCTGTTGGACGGTCCTTCTCGCCTAATCGTTCATATTTAATGCCCATCCAGGCCGGATCCACTTCACCCACGTAGGCCAGATGAATGGTTTCCTGCGGGTGGGCAATTTGGTACTCCCGAAGCGCGTAAAGCCCCTGGCCCCAGTCTGTATTGCTGTCGCTGAGCAGCGTCCATGTCCGATCCGGGTTTACGAAAGGGGTAAAGTACGCCAGATCGTTGGGTGCATAGCGCGCAGTGTCCACGGCCTGCGCCAGAACCAGCAAGGGCAGCAGAACAAGCGCCCACCGCCGCTTAGCCTTAGCCAGCCACGCACCTGCTGCCGCAGCATACAACAGGAGAAATGGATACATCGGCAGCACATGGCGAACCCCGATGTTGATATGAGAGATCAACGCAAAGGCCATATAGACGGCAGGGAAGACCGATAGCAGCAGCAGTTCTCGATCAGCCACTTGTTCATCCGAAGCGTCAGGTCGCCACTCAAGTTGCCGGGATGCTGTGGTCACAACTCCTATGATGCCGCCAAGCAGCACAATGGGTGGCCATTTCAGCAGCATCGCCACCGGAAAGTACATATGGAAGCCCTCCGCGCTGTATTGGCCGAGTAGAAAGCTCCTGTGTCCTTCCGCGTTGTGTGCCACCACCTGCCCCAATCCGGTAAACCACTCACAGGCCGGCCAGAAGATGGTGATCGGCGTCCGTAGCGTTGGCATTTCGTATTGCAGCAGTTTTGTGTAGCCAGCGAAGTGGATTGTCACCATCTGATCGGCAAAGGTGACCCGGGAGACGTGAAAGAAATAGCCCGCCCATACGACGAGAAACGCCGTCAATAATATGGCCCCTGTGCGCTTCCACTGTAATCCACGCAGCCATCCCGAGATGCCCCGCCCCTGCCCCGGCAGCTTGTGAAGCAGAACGAGAGCAAGCACCAGCAAGATGATGGGCGGGCAGTTGAACTTGGCGAGCATCATGATGCCTGTGGCACATCCCAACAGGGCTGCGTGGCCCCATGTGGGATTGCGGCGGTAGCGAAGAAACTGCAGCGTCGTGAGGAAGATCGCCAGCGTTGCCGGTCCATCCATGGTATCCATCGAGAAATGCGCGACTAGGTCCGGCGAAACTGCGGCCAACCCCAGCGCAAAGAGTCCGGCGGTTTCTCCAAAGAGCCTGCATGCTGTGGACCAGACTAGCAAGAGCAAAATCAGGCCCAGCAGCGTATTTATCCACCGCGAGCGATTGAGCCATACCTCTGCAGCAGGTTTGTCCAGACGGACCTGGTCATCGGCGATGTGGTATTTCCAATCTGTTCCTAAGAGGGGCAGTGCAAAGAGCATTCGCGGCAGCGGCGGCTGGTCGTGCCAGTGTTTGAATTCGCCGAACTTCCATGCTTCGAGGCCGGCTACGAGGTGCTCCGGCTCGTCGTTTGTGAAGGATTGCGTGCGGATGAACCACGCGCACTGCGCAACGTAGACGAGCAACAGTGCGGCTACTACAGGCCATCTGCCCGAGCGATTTTTCTTAAGGAGGCGATGCTCTGAAACATGAAGCTCGGTCTCAATTGCGAAAGTGGACATATTGAAGTACTCGGCAACGGCGCAAAAGTTCGCGCGGCCCAAGATCACTCCAGTTAGACGGGATGCAATAGTGAAAGTTGAGACGTGCGATCAGAGTGCCGGCAGCAGCACTCGCAGCAAAAGGAAGCCTGCCACGCCGAGAAAGAAGATCAGCGCCATGCGGATTCCGGGCTCGCGGTTTACTTCAGGAACCAGATCGCTCGCACCCACATATAGCGCTACGCCTGCGGAGATGGGCAGGCCATATGGAAGCCAGCTTGGAACAAGCTGTATTACGAGCACTCCGATGAGTGTGGCCACGGCCAAGCCCACAGCGGAATAAAAGGCAGCTGCACGGCTGCGTCCGCTGGCCATCATGATGGAGGCCATGGTGAAGCCCTCTGGCATTTTATGCAGCAGGATGGCTAGAAAGATGAGCCAGCCGAGTGCGCTGCTGACCACAAAACCCGAGCCGATGGCGACGCCATCGAAAAGCGCATGCACGCTGAGGCCAGCCAACACAGAGTAGCTGGTGTGGCGGGAGACAAACTCATGATGGTGTGTCTCTTCGCCGTAGTGAAAGTGCGCGTTGATGGTGTGCTCAAGCAAGTGCATAAGGCAGTAGCCCGCCATGATGAGGACCGGGCCAAGCTGCGGGCTTAGCTTGATGCTCTCCGGCGCCATTTCAAGCACAGCCGTAGCCATGAGGAAACCTGCGCCCAACGCGACAAAATAGCGCAGGTATCGCTCTATACCACGCGCGCGGACGAGCACCAGCCCGCCGGCCACATCGGCCAGCGCGGCGAGGAGCCCGAGCAGGATGGATAAGCGGATCATTTTGTCAGCCGCTATGCCGGATGTGCATCACGTCGCCATCCTGCACAATGTACTCTTTGCCTTCCAGGCGCAGGGTGCCGCGTGAGCGGGCGTTGGCTTCAGAGCCGGCATCGAGCAATGCGTCCCAGCGAATGGTTTCCGCGCGGATGAAGTGATGCTCGAGATCAGAGTGGATGGCGCCTGCTCCCTGCGGGGCTTTGGAGCCTGCGGGAATGGTCCATGCGCGGCACTCATCTTCACCGGCGGTGAAGAAGCTGATGAGGCCCAGGAGCTCATAGCTCTTGCGGATGAGGCGCGTGAGGCCGCTGTCCTTCAAACCGTAGCTTAAAAGGAAATCCGCTGCTTCATCATCGTCCATCTCGGCCAGTTCGGCTTCGACCTTGCCGCAGATGGCCGTTGCGCCGGCATTGGGACGGCTGGCTACTTCTTCGAGCTTGTATTTGGCTACGGCTGCTTCAAGATCGTCGCCGAGTGTAGTGCTTTCGCCGATGTTGAGTGCGTAGAGAATGGGTTTCTGCGAGAGGAACATGAAGCCCTTGATGAGCTTTTTTTCGTCGGCTGTCATCTCGAGCTCGCGCAGAGGCTGTTCCTGTTCCAGCGCTTCTTTGGAGCGCAGCAGAAGCGCTTGTTCGCGTTCGAGATCGCCGGTGCGGGCGCGCTTGAGGTCCTTCTCGACGCGCTCCAGACGCTTTTCGATCTGGGTAAGATCGCTGACCATGAGGTCGAACTCGACATTCTTGATGTCGCGTAGCGGATCGATGGCTCCGACGTGCGGGATGGAGTCGTCCTCAAAGGCGCGCAGTACGTGGATGAGAGCGTCGTTGTTGCGGAGACTGGTGAGGAAATTTGTTTCCTTCAGCGCTTCCTGGCCGATGGCGGCGACGTCTACGTAATCGACCGTGGCGTAGGTGGTTTTCTTCGGCGAGTAGAGTGTGGAGAGCTTGTCCAGCCGCTCATCCGGCACGCGGGCTACGCCAATGTGGGCCTCACGCGAATAGCCGCGGTCTTCCACCTTGGCCTTGGTGAGGATTTTGAACAGCGATGTTTTGCCCACCTGCGGTAGGCCAATAATGCCAGTTTTCATGCACTTCCCGTAGCGGCCCTGCGAGGATGATGAAGCGACAAGGGCCTCTACGATTTTAGCTGATGAGAAGGGCGCGCAGGTCTCAGGCCCGCACGGATTCTGCTCGCGCTACGAAGACAACCGTGGCAATGCCGAAGAGCAGCACGATTTCCTCGACCAGCGTGCTGCGGCGATGCAGCTTGTTGAAGTGGATTGTCTGCGGGCTGCTGGTGTCTGTGTTGTCGATTGCGCCGCCTGCGGCGATGCGATCGCGCTCCATGGATGGAATGATGCCGAATTGCGAATACGCTGTCGCTCCGATCATCAGCAACAGCAGCACCATTGGGACCAGAACCGAGTGCGGCTTGTAAATTCTCCACGTCGGCGCGATGGCTAGCAGGAGTAGAGCTACGAGGCCTGCGATGAGGCCCATCCAATGCAGCGTGCGCAGTAACTGGCCAACGATGGAACCTGCGGCATGTGTATCTGGTGCGAGGGTGGTGAATGTGACGGCAGCAATGACAGGAAAGAAAACCTCTGCGCCCAGCCAGACGATGAGTGCGAGAAAAAGCAGCGTGCGAAGCAATGTTTTCATCAGGGAAAATATACTTTACCGGGCTTCATCGCACACGCAAAACGATGATTGTTTCATCGTCGAATCGGTCATGGCCGCCCTGAAAGTGGGTTACGTCGGACATAATTGCCTCGGCGATGGAGGCTGCGGAGCGCTTGCGATTGGCGCATAGCATTGCCGACAGGCGTTCATCGCCGTACATTTCTCCTTGCGAGTTTTCGGCATCCGTAATGCCGTCCGAGGCAAAGAGCAGCGCGTCGCCGGGCTGCGTGGCGAGTGTGAATTCCTCGTAGGTTACATCGGGGAACATGCCGAGGGGAAAGCCCTCTGCGCGCACGACTGTTGATTTGCCGCCGCGACAGAAGATGGGCTGCACCGCGCCGGAGTTTGCCACCTGTAAGGTGCGGTTCTCGTCGTTCCATAGCGCGAATAACATAACGACGTATTGCGAATCGAGCTTACGAACCTGGAGGGCATCGTTGAGGATGGCGAGCATGCGCGCCGGATCGGGGTGCAACGTGGACTCGGAACGCATGATGCCGCTGACAAGCGCAGAAAACAGGGCTGCCGGTGCGGCTTTGCCGCTGACATCGCCGAGCACGATGGCGCTCTGGTTCGACCCGTAATCGAGAAAGTCATAGAGGTCGCCGCCGATGGATCGCGCGGGCAAAAAGCGAACCGCAAGTTCTGCATTTGTGTGTACGGGCGGCGCGGAAGGCAGCAGGCGAAGCTGGACCTCGCGAGCCATGGCGATGTCGCGTTCCAGTTGTTGCTCCTGGCGGCGTACTGCCTGATAGAGGCGCGCGTTTTCGATGGCAATGGCGATTTGTGCGGCAAGCGTTGTCAACACTCGCTCATGCTCTTCGTTGAAGAAGCCGGTGCGCGTGTGTTCGAGATCGAGCACGCCAATGATTCGCCCCTTGTGAAAGAGCGGGATGATCATCTCGGAGCGGGTCTCGGGATTCATTTCGATATAACGCAGGTCTTTGCGAACATCCGGCACATTTACCACGCGCCACTCGCGCGCCGATGCACCAACGAGGCCGCTGGTAATGGGGATGCGCCGCTTCGGGGCGTGCGAGTATCCGAAGCGCCATGCGTAGCGTGTGATGAGCGTCTCACCCGTGTCATCGACCAGCATAATGGTGAACATCTGGTAGTCGATGAGGCGGCGCAGCAACTGGCCGATGCGCTCAAACAGCGGGTCAATATCGAGAATCGAGGTCAGCTCCGCGGCAATTTCGTTCAGTACGGAAAGCTGCTGGGCCTGGCGTGCGGCACGCGTGTAGAGGCGCGCGTTCTCAATGGCCTGAGCGATGCGCGAGGCGGTCAGCGTGAGCAGGTGCAGGTGTTCATCGCGGAAAAAGTCCAACTGCTCGCTTTCGATGTCCATTACACCGATCAGCTGGTTTTTGGCGATCAGCGGAACGGCGAGCTCCGAGCGCACCTGAGGATTTGCGCTGACGTAGAAGGGCGCCTTGGTTATATCGTTCAGCAGGATCGGCTTGCGCGTGAGCGCTACGTGGCCGGCAACGCCTTTGCCGAGCGGCAGCTTCATTCGCTCCACTTCCGGCGTGTGGCCGATCTGGAAGCGCATGCGCAAGTCCTGCGTGCGGTCATTGAGCAGCAGGATGGCGAATATCTTGTAGGGGATGATTGCCCGCACCATTTCGGCTGTGCGATTCATGAGCGTCTGCAGATCGAGCGTGGTGTTGAGCGTATCCGCCATCTGCACGAGATAGGCGAGATCCGCCGTTTCGACGCGGATATTGGCCGAGTCAATGCGTGAGGGCTCGGCGGGACGATAGTCGCCTTCAAATTCGTGAATTGGCGGCGGTAATGGCTCGGGAGGTTCGGGCATCCGTATCGTAGCGAATGATACCTGATTACTCGTCAGTTAGCTCACCCAACTCCCGGAGAATGGCTACGCTGGCAGAAGCGCCAATGCGGTTGGCGCCGGCCTCCAGCATCGCGCGCGCGTCCGCAAGCGTGCGGATTCCGCCTGATGCCTTTACGCCGCAGCGTGCGCCGGCGACGCCGCGCAATAGCGCCACATCGGCAGCGGTCGCACCACCGGTGGAGAAGCCGGTTGAGGTCTTCAGGAAATCCGTTCCGGCTTGAATGGCGATCTCCGCAGCGCGCAGCTTTTCTTCCACGGTGAGCAGGCAAGTCTCCAGAATCACCTTGAGAATTGCGCCGTGATGGTGCGTGACGGATGCGACCGAACGGATGGTGTGCTCGACGGCTTGGTGGTTGCCGCTTTTGAGCTGGCCGATGGGCAGGACCATGTCGATTTCTTTTGCGCCGAGCCGTGCCAGTGTTGCCACCTCATAGCGGAGCGTGGAGACAAGTGAGGCTCCGAGTGGAAAGCCGACCACTACACCTACTGGAACTCCCGTTCCTGAAAGTACGGAGGTTGCGGTGCATGCCCAGACGGGGTTGACCATGGCGCAGGCAAACCTGTATTCGGCTGCCTCATTGCAGAGCTTTTCGACCTGCTCGCGTGTGGCCTCCGGCTTTAACAGCGTGTGGTCGATTACGGCAGCGAGCGAACGAGCATTGGCCAGCGTCTGCGCGGTAAATCCGGCAGCGTCAAAGTCGCCATTATCAAACTCAAGATAGGCCGTTGAGATGGAAGCGCCTGCTGCCATGGGAATGCTCCTTTCGTTCGCGGTGCTGCCCAAATTGTTCAGTCCGGAGTATGAGTATAGAACCCGGATGAGTCATGCACCAAATCCCGAAAAAATTGCACCGGGACTGTACTTTCACACAGCTCTTAGATGAAGTTTGCCGGTCAGGGGATTACTTCTTCAATGTCCATACGCTCGATCAGTTCAGCGCTCAATCGGTAGATGTGCCGCACTCGCTGGTCTGCGAGCAGTTTGCCTTCGCGGTCATGCACGATCTGATGCACCTCCACCGCAAACCGGCCATCCTCCAGCCTGTAAATCTCCTGCGGCTCTACCTTGGGATCAAGCACAGCCCATTGACGCGTCCAGTAGTCCCGCACGCCATCATGCCCATGTACGTAACCACCTTCCCACCCGTTCGGCCACTGTACATCCTCGGCCATGAGAGCCAGCACTGCATCGAGATTCCGCGCGTTGAAGTTGCGGTAAGCTGCTTGCAGGATTTCGATTTCCTTGTCCATTGCGCGCCCTCTCGTTCGCGGGTTACTCCGGATGTTCCGGGGTCATCAGGCAGATATCAGGCAGGTTGCGATAGCGCTCGGCATAGTCCATGCCGTAGCCGATCACGAAGAGATTCGGAATTGAAAAGCCGACGTAATCGGCCTCGATCTTTTCCATGCGGCGTGCCGGTTTGTCGAGCAGCGCGGCGATGCGAAGTGACTTTGGATGATGCTGCTGAAGAATTTTGCGGAGATATGTGAGCGTGATCCCGGTGTCGAGAATGTCCTCGACGATGAGCACGTTTTTGCCTTCAATCGGATGATCAAGATCCTTGATGAGCTTGACCGCTCCGGAGGAGCGTTGCCCTTTACCGTAGCTGGAAACGGCGATGAAGTCGAAGGTGGTATCGGCCTGTACGGCGCGCGCGAGGTCGGCCAAAAAGACTGCCGCGCCTTTCAGCACGCCGATCATGATGAGCGGCTCGCCGTTCAGGTCGCGGGTGATCTCCTCACCGAGCTCCGCTACGCGGCCGGCGATCTGCTGTCGGGTGTAAAGAACTTGCAGCCCTTGCTGCTGGTCTTCAGGTTCGGCCACTGTGGTCATGTTCCCAGTATGAAACGAGATACGGGGAGGGATGCAAGTGAGGATTAAAAAAATCTGATGCCTTTTGACGTCATCGCGACCTAACTTCTGCAGCGATTTGGGGTCTATACTGGAGACGATGCTGCCTGAGATTCCTCTTCCGTTCTGGCCCCACGCAATTCCTACTTTCGGCCTAATGCTTTGGTTGGCTGCTGTTGTCGGCGGCCTGGTGCTGGAGCGCAGCTTCCGGCGGGCTAAAATCTCCGCTGACGCCATTGGTATCGTGATGATTACAGTGGTGGCCGGCATTATTGGCGCCAAGCTGTGGCATGTGCTGGATACGCCTGAGGAGTTCCGCGAGCAGGGCTGGCGCGTGCTGTGGGACACGGCTGGTTTCGCCTGGTTTGGCGGTCTGGTTTTCGGTATCAGCGCACTGGTAGGGCAGGGAATTATCGCCAAGATTGGCGCCCTCAGGACGCTTGACCTGGCCTCGCCCGCCGCTGCTATCGGCTACGGTATTGGGCGCATCGGGTGTTTTCTCTCCGGTGACGGTTGTTATGGCAAGCCCACCACGCTGCCCTGGGGCATGAGCTTTCCGCACGGCATTGTGCCGACCTACGAACGCGTGCATCCGACGCCGTTGTATGAGCTGGGCAGCTCACTGGTGATTGGCGCGTGGCTCTGGTTGCGCGGAGGAAAGCGGCGGCCTACAGGAGCACTCCTGGCCGAGTACCTCATCCTTACCGGCGCGGCGCGTTTCCTGGTGGAGTTCCTGCGCAGGAACCCGCATGTGCTGTGGGGCATGACCAATGCGCAGCTTGCCAGCGCGGGCAGCGTGGTTGCGGGCGTGCTTCTGCTGCTGTTTGTTTCGCGGCGAGGGGCGGCGGAATTCGTGCCAGTGCAGGAGACTACGGCGGAGCCGACGGCTTAAGATTTCGTTCTATTCAAAAGTGGGCGGTTTGCGGTGCGATTTTTTTCGCGGAGGAGTTTGGAGCTCTATTCCGCCCAGCGCAGCGAAGCGTTTGTGAATCGCTGATCCTAGGTTTTCAGCGGGTGTCTCAACTTCTTTGTGCCGGAAGCAGTTCGGCGCGTGGTCGTTGACCATGCCGACGGCCTGCATCCAGGCGTAGACGATGGTCGGCCCCACGAATTTGAAGCCGCGTTTCTTGAGCGCCTTTGAAATCTGCTCCGAGAGCGGCGTCAGGGCAGGCACAGGACCGGTGTTCTGGATGGGCTTGCCGCCTACGAAACTCCATGCGTAGCCCGAGAAATCGTCGCCTGCTGCCTGCATTTCGAGATAAATTCGCGCGCCGGCGATGGTGGCTTCTATCTTGGCACGAGAGCGGACGATGCCAGGGTCGGCGAGGAGCCGCTGAATGTCCTCTTCGTCGAAGCGGGCGACCTTTTTGGGATCGAAGTTCTTGAATGCTTTGCGGAAGGCTTCGCGCTTGCGGAGAATGATGATCCACGCCAGGCCGGCCTGAAAGCCCTCCAGCATGAGCATTTCCCAGAGCGCACGGCTGTCGTGATTGGGTACGCCCCATTCTTCGTCGTGATATTGACAATACAGCGGATCGGAGCCAGCCCACTTGCAGCGGATTAGGGTTTCTTGAGTCACGATACAGGTCCTTGGCAGGTTAATTCTAAAGCCGTTTCAGAAACGCCAGCGCTTCTTTTAGCTGCGGGAATTTCCCTTCGTCGGCTTTGAAGGCGGCGGGGTGGACGCAGCGGCGCGTTCCCTTCATTTTGACCGGGTGAACCAGGTGCAGCATCTCGTGGTACAGCAGGTATTCAATGGCATAGCGAGGACTTGAGGGCCGGTCGAAGACACGGCTGACGACGATGGTGTTGTGAGCGGGGTCGTAGTGACCGAGGAGGCGTTTGGCCAGGCTTTCGCTCCAGGTAAGCTGCGGACGGCCCATGAAGCCGTTGAAGAAGCGAGTGTTGAGCGACTCGAAGACCTCTTCGAGGTTGTAATAACGGCCCTGAGGACCAAGGTAGCGCTTGCTGCCGCGGCGGCTGCGGGTGAGCTCCGTTTGCCGCATGACCGCGGAGGAAGTGACGAAGCGTTTGTAGCGGTGATTCTGCGTCGGGTCGATGGGCCTTTTATAGAGCTTGGCCAGCAGGATGTGCGCTATGGCGCGCAGCACGGGTTCTGGCGCCCCTTCAAGCAGGTCCGAAAGGCTAACGTGCATGTGGTCTTCGCGGAGGCGGATGGTGGTGTTGAGGGAGACGAACTTGCGGAAACGAATGGTAAACGGCGGCATGGGCGCGCGCGGACGCAGTGCCCGGTACTCCTCCTGAAATATGGGAATGAGTTCGGAAGCCACTGAGTTTGAGGTTAGCAGAAATGCAGAGAGAAGGCGCGCTGCGCGAGCGATGCGGAGAGGGAATAAGCTATGATGGATGTAAAATGTTTATTTGCAACAATATACATTTTATCTTACAAAATGTGCGATGTTTACTGATTGGTATATGAAGTGGTTACCTACCCCGCAAAAGGAGGGGGAGGGGGCAGGCTTTCAGGAGGATGCGAGCAACTGCTAGTTCATCTGGGCCGAGAACCGGGCCAGGTTGAGAAATTTTCTGAGGCTCTTGTAGCTGATGAACCCCTGGATAGCCGCGTAGACGATGCAGTTGACGTAATCCGCGATTTCGCGGCCGTCAAGGTCAGGAATTGCCTGCATAAAAGCCTGGGTTCCTGCTGTAAGGATCAGACGCTGATTGAGATTTTGCGCGGCGAGCTGAATGCACTCCGGGCTATTGTATTTGCCACGAAGAAGCGCGGCAAGCTGGCGGCGCGCCTCAATCTGCATGGCCAGATCGCGGGCCTGGCAGCAGCGTCGAAGAGATGGGTTGGGGTGCGAATGCGCGCAGGTTGTGGTTGAGTCCGCGTTCATAGACGTGCCTCCGAGCCAGCGTGGAATGCCGGCTGAGTGAAAGTAGTTTGTACGGATATTTATAGTGTGGCATAAAAGGCGGTAATTATACGCAAAGTGGACGAAGTTTTTAGCGCTTTAGAATGAGCAAGTTAGAAAATAGTTTTCGAAAAGGGGCTTGACAAGAAATTGAAGAGTGCGGGATTGAGGGGTTCTGATGGCAGACGGTTTGCTGCCAGAGGAGCTTGACTAGTTGTACTAGCTGTGTATACTCAGTATATTGACATGCACAGTGACTTGCTTATCTCGCAATCGGATGGTCGGCCGCTATACCTGCAGATCATGGAGCAGATCAAGCAGAGAATCGCCGTCGGGGATTGGGCCCGAGGGCAAGAGATCCCCTCGATTCGCCAGCTCGCCGTATCCCTTCAAGTCAGCGTGATTACGGTCAAGCGGGCTTACCTGGAGCTTGAACGCGAAGGTGTCATAGCCACGCAGCACGGGAAGGGGTCGATCGTAGCGTCCGATCCCGCCTTGAGTTCGAGGCTCTATGACGAGGAGCTGGCGGAGCATCTTGACCACGTTGCGAGGCTCGGGGAACTACTTGGGCTTAGTAAGAATGAGCTCGCGTCTCGCTTACACGAGGCGACAGTCCGCTTTGCCGAGCGCAGGACGATGAAGGAGACGTTATGAAAGATCTGACAGTTCATTTCGAGGGAGTGAGCAAGCGGTATCCTCACTTTGATCTCGACAGTATCGATCTTGAATTGCCCACGGGCAGCATCATGGGATTCATCGGCGCAAACGGCGCAGGCAAATCCACGACGATTCGCATCCTCATGGGATTGGTTCATCAGGATAAAGGCCAAGTGAATGTGCTGGGCCATTCCATGCCTGCCGATCAAGCTGCTGCGAAGTTCGATATCGGCTTCGTATCGGAAGATATGCGGCTTTATGGTGCAGCGACTCTGCGATGGCACATGGAGTTCGTGCGCTCTATCTATCCGCTATGGGACCAACTCTACGCGGAGAAATTGTTGCACCGGTTTGATCTGAAGCCACAACAAAAGATAAAGGGGCTTTCACACGGCCAGCGAGTAAAGGCGGCATTGCTACTCGCCCTGGCGCGGCGTCCGCGTCTTCTGGTGCTGGATGAACCGACTACGGGCCTTGATCCTGTGGCGCGTCATGAGGTTCTGGGGGAGCTTATGGCTGTGTTGGCAGACGAAGAGAGGACCATCCTTTTCTCATCGCACAACACGCAGGACGTAGAGCAGATCTCTGATCAGATCACCTTCATCGACCGGGGGAAGATTCTCGACTCGTACGACAAGGAGACGTTTCTTGATCGTTGGCGCCGACTTCGTCTGGTTCTGCCGGAGAGCATCGCGCTGCCGCATCTGCCGGGTGTGATCGATGTGGGGGGCAGCAGCAGGCTTCCGGTTCTGACTACCAATCGCTTTGAACCTGCCATGCTCTCGGTCTGCCAGGACCTGGGCGCGACGGTGCAGGCAGTGGACAGCATGACTCTGGAAGAAATCTTTGTGACCAGCGTTCAGTACCGAAGGGAGACTCTGGCGGTATGAATTACTCCATGATCAGGCGCCTTATTTTGAAAGACTGGTATCTCCAGCGATGGATAATCGCTGCCTCTGTGCTCGGCGGAATTGTCGCTCTCGGTATTGTTTGCCTGGGAGGACAAGCCGCTTTCATGGTTGGCCTTATCCTGCTCCTCACCGCGCTCATTGCTGTAGGCGCGCAACTGGCTATCGCGACCATGGTGAACGAGCGCAAAGAGCAGACGCTCTCCTTCGTTATGAGCTTGCCCATCTCCTACGCCGATTACACTAGTGCGAAGATACTGGGCACCGTTCTCATCTTCATGGTCCCGTGGATGCTGCTTGTGCTTGGTACTCTCGCGTTGTTTGCCGTGCCGCACGGAATACCGCATGGATTACTTCCGTTCACTGCCATCATGGCGATAGAAATTCTGGTGAATACATGCCTTATGATCGCCGTCGCGCTGGTGACGGAATCACAAGGATGGACTGTCGCGGCGATCATGGTAGGCAATATTGCCATCAATCTCGTTGGCTACTATGTTGCGCATCTTCCAGGCATCGCCAAAGGAATGGGAGGCTCCTCTGTCATGTGGAGCTCGACCGCGTCTACAGCGCTGCTGATCGAGTTCGCAACGATTGCCGCGCTACTTTGCCTTACATTCTTCTTTCAATCGAGGAAGAGAGATTTTCTATGAGCGCTGGCGGAGTTGCTTTATTTCGCGGGTGAGATTGCGATTGCCGCGTATAGCTTTGCGGAGTCGTAGATCAGGCCTCCCTTGAATACCAAGCGGCAGCGTCGCACGTCGCTGATGTTTTTGCCGGGATCGCCTTCCACCAGTACGAGGTCTGCAATCTTTCCTGCTTCGATGGAGCCCAGCTCCTGCTGCTTGCGTAAGACCGTCGCTGCGACCCAGGTTGCATTCCTGAGCGCCTTCAGTGGCGGAATTCCGGTTTGTACTTCGAGCTCAAGCTCCCTGTGCAGCATGACCCCGGCCAAGTCATCGGTTCCCGCAAGAATCGGTACTCCGGCGTCATAGAGCTGCCTGGTCATCTGCAGCATTGCTACCCATGATTTCTGATACTTCTCGTCATTTGCTGCGGTGACGGGCAGCCCGCCGGTGTATGCGCCGCGCTGTACCTGTGGAGGCAGCCGGTCCAGAATGGGAGCGTAGGTGGGCGCCAGGTGTCCGGGCCGTGCCGTGAACATGTCCTCGAAGGTGGCCAGCGTTACATCGACCGTGGTGTGATGCCTGACGAGCAAGGCGATGAAATCTTTGACTTCCTGTGATTGGAGATCGATGCCGTTGGCATACTCGCCCGCTCCGATGAACCGCTGCGTGCTGCGCGTGTCCGGCACCTTGTCTGTGAGGAAATTCAACATGATGAAGTTGATGTGCTGAATTTCGTCCGCGCCTTCTTCCACGAACTGCCGTGCCGTCATGCCACTCGGCACGTGGCCGCTTACTCGCATGCCACGCGCGTGGGAGAGCCAGATGGCCTCCGGCACCAGCTTTGGATCAAATGAGCTGTAGAGTTTGGTCTGCACGTACCCGAGATCCGCGTACCGATTGACGGCGGCGTTTGCTTCGGCCTGAGTTGCCGCGAAGATTCCGGTCGGCGCCTGATATGGTCCGGGTGAATCGATCAGACCCGCTTTCGAGATGCGTGGACCGATGCCGGTCCCGTTCCGCCACTGCTCATCCATCTGCGCCAGCGTTTCGATGCTGTTGCCCATATCGCGTACCGATGTCACGCCGCTGGCAATGTGCAGAATTCCGTCAAGGCCGCCTGCTACATGCACGTGCATATCGAAGAGCCCCGGAAGCAGGGTTTTGCCGCGTCCGTCGATCCGGTCCGCGTCCGCGGGAACTTTGGCTTTGTCTGCGGCTCCAACGGTGCTGATGCGGTCACCGGCTATCACTACGGTCTGGTCTTCGAGCATGGCAGCATGTTCCGCATCGAATAAGCGCACGTGCTCGATTGCGACGGGGTGCTCGGGATGCTGTGTCAACTGTTGAGCCAGACGTTGATAGCGTTCCTGGTCCGCTTTTGCCTGCAACTGATAAAGCTGATCGTTGGTTGTCTCCCAGCCTTCGCGCAGGATCGCGAACCATGGACCGGGTTCTGCGAAGAACTGCAGATGATCGTCCATCCAGATTGTTGAGGGTTCCAGGGAGAAGCCTGAGATTGCGTACTCGGTTACATGCATCGCGGCGCCGTCTGCCTTATGCACTGTGGTTTCCTGCATCTTATCGAGGTGAGCGACGCCTGACGGGTATAGTGGAACTCCCGCTGCACCTGAGCGCGACAACAGCCGGATCAACAGAGTCTGTTCCGCCTGTGGGGTTTGGATACCGCTGTAAAACCGGCCTTCCGGAGCTTCTCCTTCTTCCGATGTGCTTTTCCAGTGCGCCTTGCCGCTTGTCACCGAGAAGTGCTCGTCTACCGGCGCCTTGAGATAGTCGACTCCCGTCACGTCTACACTGACCGGCATGCCACTTGCATTCAAAGCCCAGTGCGCTGTTACTTTCGGGCCACGCCCGCGGTCGTTGAACTCGAATGTGCTGTCCACCTGGCCGTCCACATGAAATGTGTCTACCTCCGCGCCGGACTTTGTGTTGTTGGACATGACGGTGTAGCGCAGCGTTTCCGGCACGTCTGTCTGTTGGGCATGCGCCTGAGAAACAGCAATCCATGTGGCAATGAGGAGTACACAACCGGATCGAATCATGCTCGCCAAGCTACCATAACCACCGTGGAAACACACTCGATATTTATTGCCGCGCTGTGATCGATCGTTGGCAGACGGAGTCGTTATTGCTGCGGAGGCTGCGGGTCTTTCGGTTCGGCGCGTTGCTGATTTTTCTCATCCTTGTGGGTGAGGAAGTAGGTATTTTGCTCGCTGAGCAGGCGGTTGGCTTGGTCGGCAAGATCTTCGCCGCTTTCGATGGCTTCTTTACGAGCAACGTCGAAGGCTGGTTCGCCGGGCAGTGACTTGAGGATGGTGACCCATTTCGGGCAATCCTCATTGAGCAGCTTGAGGGCTTCTCGCAGATCGGCTTTGCGGTCGCCGTACTGATCGAGATTGGAGCCGAGTTCGTCCATGAGAGCGGTGAAGTCCTGCAGCTCGTCATCGACTCGTTTGACGCGGTCGCGGGATTTGCCGCGGTTGATGAGGCTCTTGATGGTATCGGCGTGTTCGTTGGCGTATTTGGTGTAGAGAGCTACGCGGAGGTTGGGGTCGACACCAGCCTCGCGAATGGCCTCAATCTGGGTTTCGGTCAGAGGCTCGCGCTTCTCTTTTTGCGCGACTGCGGGGATGGCGAGAAGGGCGAGTAGAAAGATAGCAAGAGGGCGCACGGGAGTTTTCTCCGATGCGGACATTATGACAAAGACGGGGACCAAGGGACCAGCGACATAGGGAGTAGAAATGCAAAGACCACGCTTTCGCGCGGCCTTTGCATCGCTGACCTCTGGCCATTCATTCTTATTTCTTGAAGACGGCGAGCATGGTTTCGGTCTGCGCGGCGTTGAGCTGGATAAGAGTTTCGGCCATCAGGGGCCGGTCGTCAGAGCCGGCAGAGTGGATGAGCTCATTGAGGCGGAAGGCGGTATGGCGGAGGAGGATCTGGGCATCCTTGAGCTTTTTGTCGTCATTGGTGAGGGCGGTATGGAGCTTGTGGGTAATCTCCTGGGCGCGCTTGAGAAGGCTTGTTGATTGCTCGAACTCTCCAATGGAGTATTGGTGGGCGCTGAACTCGATCATTTCATGTACGAGCTGAGCGTAAAGGAAGCACTGTTCGCGCGGAGAGGCTTGCGCGGCGCGGGCTTCAAGCGCGGAAATACTTTGCTGATCGATGGGCTTGTCGTCCAGTGAAGCGGCGAGAGCCGGGAGCGAACAGCAGCAAAAGAGAACTACAACAGCCGGGAAAGTACGCATAACGACCTCCGTGCTGACGACCGTGGCATGAAGCAATTGGATCTTCCGAACGCCAGGAAGGCAAACGTTCAGAAAGCGTCCTTGGGCCGGAACTATAGGCCATTTTTTGAGTGAACGCAATAGGTTGCGCAAAGAATGACAATTCTGTGATAACCGGCAATGCCTCTGCCGCCAGTGTTTCCTTCATCGAGCGCCTGTTACTTCTTATTGAGCGCAATCAACCGCTGGCGGGCTTGCCATTCCTGATCCGGGAATTTTCCCTGCGCCGCATCCAGAAAGTGATGGTAGTAGGCGGCTGCGGAAGCCCGGTCGTGCAATGCATCGTAGGATGTGGCCCAGAGGAAATAGGTTGACGCGGATTCGGGAAGAAATTGCGAGCGCACGGTGAGAGCGTGGATAGCCTCAGAGGGGCGATTGGTTTTGGAGGCTGCGAAGGCGAGGCCGCTCCAGGCGTCAGGATTGGCGGGCGCGGCGTCTGTGGCCTGCTTAAAGACCTGGTAGGCGTCGGCGAAGTGCATGAGGCGGATAAGATTCTGGCCATGGCCGATGAGCAGCTCAGGATCGTGTGGGCTGGCGGCCAGGAGCGCTACGTAGAGTTGGTCGGAGGCGGCGGCGTCCCCGGCTTCAGCGCGAATTTCGGCGAGCATGCGGGTGATGGAGGCGTCCGCGGGGTGATCTGTATGAAGCTTTTCAAGAACTGGGAGAGCTTCGCCTTTATCCTGCGCGGCGAGGACGAGAGCCAGTTGCGCGGTGAGCGCGGGGTCGTTGGGAGTGGACGCGAGTGCGGAGCGGAGAACGGTTTCGGCCTCAGGATAATTCTTCTTCACGATGAGAATGTGGGCGAGGCCGGCTGCTACGGCGGTCGACTTGGGATCTTTTGCGAGAAGGGTGCGGTAGGCTTTTTCCGCTGCGTCCCATTCGCCGGCTGAGCTGGCGAGCTCCGCTGCGAGGAGGGTGTCTTCAGGAGTTTCAGGAGTTAGTTTGAGTGCTTCGATGAGATCGTTCGATGCGGCGGCGGGATCGGATTCGCGATCCACCTGTGCGAGGGCGCGCCAGGCGCGGGCACGAAGGGATGGACCGTTCTCTCCGGCATTGAGTTGCGTGGCGGCCTGAAGTTCTGTGCGCGCTTCATCGAGCTTGTTCTGGCGCGCGAGTAGAAGACCGAGCGAGAGATGCGCTTCAAGCATTGAATTATCGGCAGCGATGGCGCGGCGATAGAAGGCGGCCGCATCGTCTGCGTGATTCTGCGCGTCTGCGGCGTAGCCGGCATCGAAGAGTGCGCGCGTGTCTGAGGGATTGGCGGAGAGATATGCGTTGAGCTTGTCGCTTGCAGCCTTCCAGTTGGATTGCGCGAGAAGAGCTTCGGCTTCCTGAAGTTGCGGGGAAGATGTGTTTGAGGGAGCGGATGCCGGTGCGACCTGTTGCTGGGCGAGGACAGAGAGGGGGAGCGCGGTAGAAGCAGAAAGACAAACAAACAGAGAGACAGAACGAAGCACGAAGAACCTCAAATATTAGTTTAAAGGCCGAAAGTTGTATGAAAGTTGGACGGCGCTGGGGGCTGTACGGCGAGCGCCGCGGCTTGGCTGACTACAAAAAGATAATCAAAAGATGGTTACCCCATGAAACGGATGAGCCGCAAAGCACACCATCAATAGTAGTTGCGCGAAATGTCGCGAAAGTGTACACGGTAAAGCCCTGAAAAAGCAAGCAACTACGGCCATACCACGAGCATCTCTTTCTATATAGGCAGCCACCCTGGGGTGTACGATTTGCGGCTGCTTCTAATCTCAATTTAACCAGCCAAGCCTTAGGTGAGCCGATGCTTTCACTCATTCTGAACAAAAGACAAGACGAGTACGAAGCGACTCCATGTACGGAGCCCGCACATTTTCTTCTGACTTCCGCATATCTTTGCCCTGACTGCAACAGTGTGGGCAACAGCGCAATGCAATGTCCCGCATGCGCCTCGACTGTGCTGCTGAACCTGTCTACCGTACTCGACCGCAAGGTAGAGACGGTGGTGGAAGAGATTGAGCGCGAGTACGAGTACGAATTTATTCCCGCTTCGATCCGGATGCGCCAACTGCAAGAAGTGGCCGCATAAAGCCAACGCGATGCGGCCGCGAGAAGCCGTACGAGGATGCGCCGAGCTAATGCTTGGCGCATTTCTCTTTTTTAGCGTTCGTATAATAAGAATGGGCAGCTACACGCTTAATCGCGTAAGCGTGACAGTGTGAGTGCCGACTTTTTGATCTGCCGGTGTCTTTTCGTTGACGAATCCAAATGAAGCGATCGTGATCCGCGGTGCGCGGACGCATAATCTGAAGAACATCTCCTGCGATATACCGCACGGTAAGCTGACGGTGATTAGCGGCGTGTCGGGCTCTGGGAAGTCGTCCCTTGCCTTCGATACGATCTATGCCGAGGGGCAGCGGCGGTACGTGGAATCGCTCTCGTCGTATGCGCGGCAGTTTCTGGAGCGCATTGAAAAGCCTGATGTGGATGAGATTGACGGGCTTGCGCCGGCGATTGCGATCAAGCAAAAAAATACGACACGGAATCCGCGGTCGACGGTTGCGACGGCGACGGAGATCTACGACTATCTACGGCTGTTATATGCGCGTTGCGGCACGGTGCATTGCGTACATTGCGATGGCCTGGTGCGACGCGACAACGTAGATGAGATGGCCGACGCGGTGATGGCGCTGGGCGAGGGAACGCGGCTGCACGCGCTATTTCCCGTGAAGACAATTTCGATTGAGAGTGCGGCTGAGAAGCCGGTGAAGAAGACGCGCGCAACTGCGAAGACATCAGCGAAAACTGTGGACACAGATGGGCCTTTGACGGAAGCTTTGAAGGCACGGCTGACTGAGCTGCGCGGTGGAGGCTTTGGCCGGCTGTATCAGCAGGGGCGCATCTTTGAATTTTCAACGCCAGAGAGTTTGCTGGAGGTTGACTTTACGCTGCCGGTGTTTGTGCTGGTTGATCGTATTGTCGTCGATGACGAAAACCGCGCGCGGATTGTGGATGCGGCGGAGACTGCGTATCGCGAGGCGGAGGAAGTCATCTTCGAAGTAGTTCCACGCGAAGAAGATGCAGAGCGGAAACACTATCGTTACTCATCGGCGTTTGAGTGCGTGGACTGCCACCGGCCGGGACGCGAGCCAGAGCCAAGACTGTTCAGCTTTAACAATCCTTTTGGCGCGTGCCCGCGATGCCAGGGATTTGGGAACACGGTTGACTTCGATCTGAACCTAATTATTCCGGACAAGACGCTGAGCTTGAGTGATGGCGCGATTGATCCGTGGAACCGGCCGAAGTACAGGCCACATTTTACCGACCTGAAGAAGCAGGCGGCGGGGTTGGGCGTGCCGATGGATGTGCCGTGGCGCGAGATGAGCAACGAGGCGCGCGAGACTATTCTGCACGGCAAGGGAAGTTTTACGGGCGTGTATGGATTTTTCCGCGAGATGGAGAAGAAGAAGTACAAGCTCCATGTGCGCGTGATGCTGAGCAAATATCGCGGGTATGCGGAGTGCCCGGAGTGCAGAGGCCAGCGCTTGCGGGCGGAGGCGCGCGCGGTGCGGCTGAATGGTATGAACATTTGCCAGGCGGCGGCGCTGACGATTGCGAAAGCGAATGATTTTTTTGCAGGGCTGAAGCTCACGCCGATGCAGGCGGAGATTGCGGGAAGCATCCTGGAAGAAGTTCGACAGAGGCTTACGTTTCTGGATGCCGTGGGCCTTGAGTATCTGACGCTGGACAGATTGGCTTCCACACTTTCCGGTGGCGAGGCGCAGAGGATTCAGCTGGCGACTTCATTGGGTTCTCAGCTGGTGGGTGCTCTGTATGTGCTGGATGAGCCTTCAATTGGGCTGCATACACGCGATACGGAAAGACTGATTTCGATTTTGAAGAAACTGCGCGACCTGGGAAACACGATTGTGGTGGTGGAGCATGATCCGGATGTGCTGCGGGCTGCGGACCACTTGTTGGACCTGGGGCCGGGCGCGGGTGAGTTTGGCGGCAAGCTGCTGGCGGAAGGCGTGCTGGCGGAGATTGAAGCGAATCCGCAGTCACTGACGGGGCGGTATTTGTCGGGGCAGATTTCGATTCCAGTGCCGACGCGGCGCAGAGAGCCGGGGCGCGAGAAGCTGGTGCTGCGCGGAGCGATTGCGAACAATCTGCAGAATGTCGACGTAGAGATTCCGCTGGGGATGCTGGTGGCGATTACGGGTGTTTCGGGGTCGGGGAAATCGACGCTGGTGCACCATGTGCTGTATCGCGCGATTGCGCGGGCGCTGGGGCAGACGGATTCAGTGGACCCGACGGGGACTTTCAAGTCATTGACTGGCGTGGAGCGGCTGAACGATGTGGTGCTGGTGGACCAGACACCGATTGGAAGGACGCCGCGGTCGAATCCGGTGACGTACATCAAGGGGTTCGATTTGGTTCGCGAGCTGTTTGCGTCCCAGCCGGAGGCGAAGCGCAAAGGGTTGTCGCCGGGACATTTCTCGTTTAACGTGCCGGGCGGGCGATGCAATGTCTGCGAGGGCGATGGCACGGTGACGGTGGAGATGCAGTTCCTTGCGGATGTGGAACTGCCGTGCGAGGAGTGCCGAGGAACGCGTTACCAGCAGCGGATTCTGGAGGTTCAGTACAAGGGCAAGAACATTCACGAAGTGCTGCAGATGACGGTGAAGGAAGCGCTGCGGTTCTTTGTAGGGCAAACGCGGCTGCTCGAAAAGCTGGCTGTGCTGGACGAAGTAGGACTAGGCTACTTACGGCTGGGGCAGAGCGCGACAACGCTTTCAGGCGGCGAGGCGCAGAGGGTGAAGCTGGCCTCGCACCTGGCGCAAGCGCGAAACGCGAATGCCAACGTAAGGCCATCGCAGGCGAGCAGGGTGCTCTACATTCTGGATGAGCCGACGACGGGGTTGCATTTCGATGACGTGTCGAAGCTGCTGACGGCGTTTAAGAAGCTGATCGATGGCGGCGGTTCGCTGGTGGTGATTGAGCACAATCTGGATGTGATCAAGTCTGCTGATTGGGTGATTGATATGGGGCCTGAGGGCGGCGATGGCGGCGGCAAGGTGGTGGCTGTGGGCACGCCGGAGGAGATTGCGGCGAATCTGCACTCGCATACGGGGAAGTGGCTGGCCCGGGTGCTGTGAACTGGCTCTAGACGCAGAGGACCAGGTTGCTGTAGGGCTTGAGCTTGGTGTCGGCCGTGAGGAGGTTGAATTGTTCAGTTATTGCCTGGGCAATCAGAAGCCGGTCAAAGGGGTCCTTGTGATGCAGATGCAATTCAACGACCCGTCTGGCATGTGCGAATGTGATCGGTAGAGCGTGAAGATCCTTTGTCTCTATCTGCTCAAGGACGTGATCCACTTTTGCATCCATCTTTCCGATGCTGGTTTTGATGGCGATCTCCCAGATGGATGCCGAGGATACGTATAACCCCTCTGCATCTGCCAGGAGATCGCGCGCGGGCCCTGATAAGCGCTCGATTTCGTAGAGCCACCAATAGAGAATGTTCGTGTCTAGCAGAATGTGCATTCCATCCACTCAGTACATCCCCTCAAATTCAGCGAGAATCTCTGGTGGAAGTGGATTGTCGAAGTCGTCAGCGATCCATCCTTGTCCTTGAAGAGCTCCCATTCCGCGAGCTTTCAGGCGCTCTTCACGTTCTTCAGGACTGAAAAGCTTCTTGGTCTCTTGCAAGGTCGTGATGCGGGCGACGGGTTTGCCATTGCGGGCGATGATAATGTCGGTGCCGGAGGCGGCTTTGTCCACGAGTTTGGAGAACTGTGTCTTGGCCTCATAGATATTCACGGTAGGCATGACTCATCCTTTTAATTGGTCTAGTCCGACTAGGTCTAGTCTATCACGCTAAACGCCTTCCGGTTTGCCGTCGATGAACCGGGTAATGTTGAGGGGGTTGGCGGCCTGCAATTCCGGGGGCAGGAGCGCATCCGGGAAATTCTGGTAGCAGACGGGTTTGGCGAAGCGGTAAATGGCTTGTGAGCCGACCGACGTGAAGCGCGGGTCGGATGTAGACGGGTACGGTCCTCCGTGGACCATGGCGTGCGCGACTTCGACGCCGGTGGGGAAGCCGTTGACGATGAGGCGTCCGGCTTTCTGCTCCAGTATCTGGACGAGTTCGCGGTGGGCGAGGAGATCGGCTTCGTCGCCGAGGATGGTGGCGGTGAGATGGCCGTCGAGTGATTGGGCGGCGCTGATGTAGTCGGAGGTTGAATCGCAGGAGACGAGAAGCGTGTCGGGGCCGAAGATCTCTTCGGTGAGTTCGGGCTGTGCTAGAAGCTGTTCGAAACAGACGGTGAAGAGCTTGGGTTCAGCTTGATGAGCGGCTTCTGCGACCGGGCCGGAGGCGGCGACGGGGATTTGGCCGGAGCGGGCGACTGTGGCGCGGGCGTACTCGCGGGCGATACCGGCGGTGAGCAGGGTGAAGGGCTGGGATTGGGCGACGAGGGATTTGAGTTCCTCGAAGAATGCGGGGCCGTCCGGGCTTTCCGGAACGAGGACGATGCCGGGCTTGGTGCACATCTGGCCTGCGCCGAGTGTGACAGAGCCGAAGAGATTTTTTGCGAGCTCGGCGGGGCCTTTGCGAAGGGCCGACGGCAGCACGAAGACGGGATTTCCGCTGGACATCTCAGTAAAGCAGGGGATGGGCTGCGGGCGGGCGGCGGTGAGATCCATGAGCGCGCGGCCTCCGCGAAGGGAGCCGGTGAAGGCTACGGCTTTGATCTCCGGATGCTGGACGAGGGCGGTAGCGATGTCGATTCCGGAATCGAAGACCATGGTGAAGACGCCGGCGGGAAGCGACTCGGCGGCGACGGCCTGGGCGATGATCTCGGCGACGAGCTCGCTGGTGCCGGGGTGGGCGGCGTGCGCCTTGACGACGACGGGGCAGCCTGCTGCGAGGGCCGATGCGGTATCGCCGCCGGCCACGGAGAAGGCGAGCGGGAAGTTGGAGGCGCCGAAGACGGCGACGGGGCCTAGCGGGCGCAGCATGGAGCGGAGGTCAACGCGCGGGAGAGGTTTGCGGTCGGGGAGCGCGGGATCGATGCGTGCCTGGACCCAGGAGCCTTCTTCGAGCAGCGTCGCGAAGACGCGGAGCTGGTTTGAGGTGCGCGCGGTTTCGCCGGACAGACGCGGCGTGGCGGGGAGCGCGGATTCAAGATGCGCGCGCTCGATGAGGACCGTGGCGTGGGCGTCGATGGAGTCGGCGATGCGGCGCAAAAATGCAGCTCGGGCTTTGCCGGGAAGCTGGCTGTAGACGGGGAAGGCTTCGGCGGCGGCCTGGACGGCGGCGTTCAGCTCGGCGAGTGAGGCTGAGTGGTATGAGGGCGGGATGGGAGCGCCGGTTTGCGGGTTGATTGCGTGAAACGTGAGGGTGTCGCGTGAGCCGCGTTGCGTGCCGAGAAAGGATAGGCCTTTGAGTTCCATGACAAGGCTATTCTGCCACAGGAATGCGGCGACGAGATTTCCAAGACCGCACTGATGCCGCTACTGCTGATCCTGATATGCCTTGAGCTGTTTGGCTTGAGTGGCTTGCGAGGGTACGCCAAGCTGATTGCGCAGCGCATCGGAGACGAGCGTGCGGTCATAAGGCTCCTGCGTCCATTTCTGCTTGGGATCGCTGGAATATTGTGTGCCAAAGACTTGCTGCTGCTTGACGGTTTCAAGGTAGCGGTCGAGCGTGGCCGCGGCAATCCAGATGGCAGTGCTGTCCCCCTTGGAGATGGCAACCATCGCGAGCGTGTGCGCCAGAAGATAATCCTGCGCAGAGTCTCCGTGTTGAAAGACAAATGCGGCTTCCTCGTAATCCTTGCCAGTGTGAAGGGCGCCATCTGCCAGAAGTTTGCGCGTTTTTTCGCGACGCTCGGCGTCTGACTTGCCAACAACTTTCCAATTAATGTTCTGCGTCATGCGGTCGTGCTGATCCTGATCGTAGATGGCTTTCATCTCAGCGTTGGATGTATCGGAATCCGTGAGCGTGTAGGCGCGGTTTGGCTCCCAGTCAGTGGAGACCTTTGTTTCTGGGGCAACGCGAGTGAGTTTGACCGGCTCAGGAATGTAGGGCTCGCCGGGAGGAATGTCGTCTTCGACGAACTGAGCCTGATTGCCCTGGATTGTGATTGCGTAGCTGTCTTCGTCTTTCGGATTGCCGGAGTTTTGCGTGGTGATGTGGAGAATTGCGTCTGCAAAATGACACTTAGTGATTAGGTCGCGGCGACTGGTGTTGGTGATATTGGCATAGAGCGAGTTGGTGGCCGACATGCTGGAAGGACGATCCAGAGTTCCGGTGACACAATCTGCGGATGGCGAAAGAGTGAAGATGAATAGATTGCGGTCGCCTAGTTTCAGTGCCCAGCTTCCGGCGAAGTCTTTCAGATCGGATGCGTATGCGGATATGTGAATGGAGGAAGCTAGAAGGCAAAGAAGAAAGGTTCGGAACGGGACAGATCGCATTCGAGATCCTCTGGTTAAGATGCATTGCGAATTATTCGACGTGCCAGGAAAGCAAAGGCTGTTTTAGCGTCCAGCTCTTAGCTGTAATTGGCCACTACTCGGACGACAGCTCCATCTGTATCGAATTCCATGAACTCTCCCGTTTTGGTGCCGCGCTGGTTTTCGTAATAAAGCACGACGCTGGAGAGGCCTTGCATTACATCGACCAAGGTGAATTTCAGATTTGGGAAGAACTCCAGGCCCTTTTGAAAATAGCTACGTAGCGCGTCTTTTCCGCGCACGGTACCGGACGGGTCGCCGGTCAGCTTGGCAGCCGCGGGTGAAATAAGCACGACGTCGGTAGCATAGTGGGAGAGAATCCGATCAAGATCATGCGAGTTCCATGCATCGATCCAGTCCCTGGCGAATTCCTTGGCGTCCATGAGCTATTTTCGCATCAGGCTTTGCGATGGTTGGCGAGGACCTGCAAATAGGCTTCCGCTGCGCCGGTAATGATTTCGGGCTTGCCTTCGTCGATGGCGGAGAGATTGACTAGGTCGCTGCCGACGCCGAGGGCTTTGGCTCCGGCTTCAAGAAAGCTGGTTGCGGTGTGGAGCGTGACGCCGCCGGTGGGAATCAGCTTTAGGAATGGGAATGGGGCGAGCAGGGCTTTGAGATAGGGTGCGCCGCCCATGGCGGAGCAGGGGAAGATTTTTACGTAGTCCGCGCCGGCGCGATAGGCGGTGATCACTTCTGTTGGTGTGAGCGCGCCGGGGATGGAGAGCTTGCCGAGGGCTTTGGTGGCGGTGATGACTTCGAGGTGCAGGCTGGGAGAGACGACGAATTCCGCGCCGGCTTCGATGGTTTCTTCGGCTTCTTTTGCGGTGGTGACGGTGCCGGAGCCAAGTAAAACGGCGTCGCCGTATTCCTTCTTGAGAACTTTGAGCAGATCGACTGCGTCGGGGACGGTCATGGTGACTTCGACGACGCGGATGCCGCCCTTAATCATTGCCTGGACGACGGCGTGGGCCTGCTTTTCGCTTTTGGCGCGGAGGACGGGGATGAGGCCGGCGGATTCGATGAGTTGGGCTGTGGTGGACATATGTTCCTTTTTGGCGAGTTAGCCGCGCTGCGCGCGATAGCGAGTTAGCAAGTTAGTAAAAAGCAAAAGCAGGTCCTTCGACTCACCACCCCCGAACTGAAAAACATTCGGGGCCCCGTTCGCTCAGGATGACGCATCATAATTTTTTATTCTGAGCGAAGGGAATACTATCTGGCGATGCGGGCGCTGCCGCCTTTCATGGCGCGCTCGACTTCAGCGAGTGTGGCCATGGAGGTGTCGCCGGGTGTGGTCATAGCGAGCGCGCCATGGGCTACGCCGCACTGGAGAGCCCACTCGGCTGATTTGCCGGCGAGGAAGCCGTAGAGCAGGCCGGAAGCGAAGCTGTCGCCGCCGCCGACGCGGTCGTAGATTTCGATTTCGCGCTGCGGGACGTGAATGATTTTGTCTTCGTAGAGAGCAATCGCACCCCAGGAGTTGACTGAGGCTGTTGTCGCGGTGCGAAGGGTGCTGACGACGAGCTTGAGATTGGGATAGAGCGCGGCGACTTCGCGGAGCATCTCTTCGTAGGCGTGGATGGGGAGTTCGGCGAAGTCTTCAGAGACGCCTTTGAGGTGGACGCCGAGCATGGCGGAGAAGTCTTCCTCGTTGCCGAGCAGGATGTCGACTTTCTTGACGAGGGCGCGGTTGACTTCCTGCGCCTTGGCTTTGCCGCCGATGGCTTTCCAGAGGGAGTCGCGGAAGTTGAGATCAAAGGAGACGATGGTGCCTGCAGCCTGCGCTGCGGTCATGGCTTCCAGCGCGACTTCTGCCGTGGAAGGTGAGAGCGCGGCGAAGATGCCGCCTGTGTGCAGGCACTTCGTGCCGTTCTTGTCTCCGAAGATTGTGAGCCAATCAAAATCGCCGGATTTGACCTGGCTGATGGCGGTGTGACCACGGTCGGATGTTCCGGCGGCGGCGCGGATGCCGAAGCCACGCTCAGTGAAGTTGAGGCCGTTGCGCGTGGCGCGGCCTACGCCGTCATAGGGAACCCATTTGAGGAGCGACGCATCGACTCCGCCTTGAAAGATGAAGTCTTCCACGAGGCGGCCAACGGAGTTGTCGGCGAGCGCGGTGGCGATGGCGGTGTGGAGGCCGAAGCAGCGGCGCAGGCCGCGGGCGACGTTGTACTCTCCGCCACCCTCCCAGGCGGTGAACTGGCGCGCGGTGTGCACTCGGACGGGACCGGGATCGAGGCGGAGCATGACTTCGCCGAGTGAGAGGAGATCCCAGCGGCGCTGGGACGGAATTAGGACGGGTTGCATACTAAATAACCTTATCGAAAGTACCAGAATACTGTCACGCATTGCGGCGGAGATGCACGAGGCCTGAAGTAAATCGACTTAGTGGAATTTGAGGAGCGAGTGCGGAACTGTGTGACTGGGTTGCGGGGCATCCTGTAAAGTGTGCATTTGGGAACAGAGGAACCAGATGGCAAAGAGCCTCTTTGATTTAAGTGGCCGTGTGGCCGTGGTGATGGGCGGAACGACGGGCCTGGGCCATGCGATTGCAATTGGGCTGGCCGAGGCCGGCGCGGATGTGGTGGCGAGTTCGCGGCGCGCGGAGCAGGTGGAGATGGTGGCGGGTGAGATGGAAGCGCTGGGACGCAGGACGTTGCGCGCTACGAGCGATGTGACGGATCGCGGAACATTGGAGGCGTTGCGCAATGCGGTGATGGCGGAGTTTGGGAAAGTTGACATATTGGTGAATGCGGCTGGTGTGACGCACAAGGCTCCGACGCTGGAAGAGACTGAAGCGGAGTGGGCGCGGGTGATGGATACCAACCTGACGGGGACGCTGCGTGCCTGCCAGGTGTTTGCGCCGGGAATGGTGAAGGCGGGATATGGGCGGATTATCAATATTGCTTCGCTGAGCACCTTTGCGGGATTCAAGGAAGTGGCGGCGTATTGCGCGAGCAAGGCGGGGATCGGCTCGCTGACGCAGGTGCTGGCGATTGAGCTGGCGACTCACGGCGTGAATGTGAATGCGATTGCGCCGGGGGTTTTTCCGACGCCGTTGAACCGGGCGATTGTGGAAGGGACGGCGCGCGGGGCGGAGCTGAAGATGCGGACGCCGATGGGACGGTTTGGCGAAGCGAAGGAAGTGGCGGGTACGGCCGTGTATCTTGCTTCCGAGGCGGCGAGTTTTGTGACAGGCGAGATTATTGCGGTGGATGGCGGATTTTTGGCGAGTGCGGTAAACCAGTAGTACTGGTTTACGACGGGACTGTGGGACTCAGGGACTAAGGAACTAAAGCTCGGAGAGATGTTGTGAAGATTACGAATGCGTATGTGAATATCACCTCGCCGGGGCGGAATTTTGTGACGCTGAAGGTCGAGACCGATGAGGGGATTTACGGGCTGGGAGATGGCACGCTGAATGGGCGCGAGATGGCTGTTGCCAGCTACCTGACGGAGCATGTGATTCCATGCCTGATTGGGCGCGATCCGTTTCAGACCGAAGACATCTGGCAGTATCTGTATCGCGGGGTGTATTGGCGGCGCGGGCCGGTGACGATGAGTGCGATTGCCGCGGTGGACGTGGCGTTGTGGGACATCAAGGGCAAGGCGTTGAATACTCCTGTGTACAATCTGCTGGGCGGCAAGAGCCGCGACGGCGTGCTGGTGTATTGCCACGCCTTTGGAAAGGATACGGAAGCGGCGCTGGACGATGTGGCGGCGCATCAGGAGCTGGGGTACAAGGCAATCCGTGTGCAGAGCGGCGTGGCTGGGCTGAAGAGTACCTATGGAGTATCGAAGGGCGGCGGACGATATGAGCCGGCGGAGCGCGGGCTGCCGAGTGAATATGAATGGGCTACTGAGCCGTATCTTCGTTCCACTCCGAAGCTATTTGAAAAAGTGAGAGAAAGATTTGGTGAGGATCTGCACCTGCTGCATGATTGCCACCACCGGTTGACGCCGATTGAGGCGGCGCGGCTGGGCAAGGAGCTGGAGCCGTATCATCTCTTCTGGATGGAAGATCCTACGCCGGCAGAGTTACAGGAAGGCTTTAAGTTGATCCGCGAGCATACGGTGACACCGATTGCGGTGGGCGAGGTGCTGAATTCGATCTGGGACTCGCATGACCTGATTCGCAACCAGTGGATTGATTACATTCGCACGACGATTGTGCATGGCGGCGGACTCACAGCGATGAAGAAGCTTGCGGATTTTGCGGAGCTGTATCACGTGCGTACAGGATGCCATGGGGCGACGGATCTCTCGCCGGTGACGATGGCGGCGGCGCTGCATTTTGGTTTGGCTATTCATAACTTCGGGATACAGGAACACATGCCGCATACGGAGGAGACGGATGCGGTGTTTCCGCATGCGTACACGTATGCGGATGGATATATGCATCCGGGAGAGAAGCCGGGGCTGGGCGTGGACCTGGATGAGACGCTCGCCGGCAAGTATCCGTATCATCGGGCTTATCTGCCGGTGAATCGAAAGCTGGATGGAACATTAACCGATTGGTAGAGGGATAATGACTGCGCGGAAATTACGGATGGGAATGGTGGGCGGCGGGCCGGGTGCGTTTATCGGACCGGTGCACCGGATGGCTGCTGAGCTTGATGGTCGGATTGAGTTGGTAGCGGGCGCGTTTTCTTCTTCAGCGGAGAAGGCGAAGGCTGCGGCTGCGATGTACCGGATCGATCCTGCGCGGGCATATGTGAGCTGGGAGGAGATGCTTGCTGCTGAGAAGCAGCGAGAGGATGGCATCGACTTTGTGGTGATTACCACACCGAACCATCTGCATCTGCCAATTGCGAAGGCGGCGCTGGACGCGGGTTTTCCTGTTGTGAGTGATAAGCCGGCAACTGCGACCTACGACGAGGTTCTGGAGTTGGAGCGAGTGGTTGCTGCTGCCGGGCTGCCATATGCGCTGACGCATACGTATGCGGGCTATTCGCTGGTGCGCGAGGCGCGGGCGATCTGCGCGAGTGGCGCGCTGGGAAAGATTCGCAAGATTGCGGTGGATTATCTGCAGGGCTGGTTGAGTGCGCCGATTGAGGGAACGGGACAGAAGCAGGCGGAGTGGCGTGTGGACCCGAAACTGAGCGGGCCCGGTGGTGCGATTGGCGATATTGGGACGCATGCATTTCATCTTGTGGAGTATGTGACGGGGCTGGATGTAACTGGAATTTATGCGTCTCTGCGCAGCGTGATTCCGACGCGTAAGGTGGATGATGATTGCACGGCACTTCTGAAGCTGGATAACGGAGCGGAAGGTGTGCTGCTGGTTTCACAGATTGCAACGGGCGAGGGAAACAATCCGCGGCTGCGAGTGTATGGCGAGAAGGCTTCGCTGCACTGGGAGCAGGAGGACCCGAATCATCTGCGCATCCGGCCGGCGAGTGGGCCGGAAGAGATTCGCCATGCTGCCGGTGCGTATCTCAGCGCCGACGCGCGAGCCGTGACCCGGTTGCCGGGTGGACATCCCGAAGGCTATCTCGAAGCCTTTGCGGTGTTGTATCGCGAGTTTGCGGATTGGCTTGAGGCATGGAAGGCTGACAAGTCGGCAAAGCCTCCGGCGACACTGCCGGGGATTCGTGCCGGGGTGCGTGGAATGCGGTTTATTGAGCGGGCGATTACGAGTAATGCGAGCGGAAATTGGATTGAGTTCTGAGGGATTGCGATGAAGACGATTAAAGGACCGGGGATTTTTCTGGCGCAGTTTGCGGGCGATGAAGCGCCGTTCAATACGCTTGCCAATCTTACCGAATGGGCAGCAAACTTGGGCTTTGTAGGCGTGCAGATTCCCACGTGGGACAAGCGGCTTTTCGACCTGCAGCGCGCGGCGGAGAGCCAGGAATATTGTGATGAAATTTTAGGCACAGTTCGCGCGGCGGGACTGGAAGTGACGGAGCTTTCAACGCATCTGCAGGGGCAGTTAGTTGCGAGCCATCCGGCATACGACACCATGATGGAGGGTTTTGCGCCGGCGGGACTCGACGCGAAGGCGCGGCAGACGTGGGCGGTGCAGCAGTTGCATTGGGCTGCGAAGGCAAGTTGGCGGATGGGATTGACGGCGCATGCGACCTTCTCCGGCGCGCTGGCGTGGCCGTTTTTTTACCCGTGGCCGCAACGGCCCGCGGGGCTGATGGAAGAGGCCTTTGCGGAGCTAGGGCGGCGATGGCTGCCGATCCTGAATGCGTTTGATGAGGCGGGCGTGGATGCGTGCTTCGAACTGCATCCGGGCGAAGATCTGCACGATGGCGCAACATTCGAGCGCTTTCTGGATGTGGTGGAGGGACACAAGCGGGCGAACATTCTCTACGATCCGAGCCACATGGTGCTGCAGCAGATGGATTATCTCGCGTTTCTGGACCTGTATCACGAGCGCGTGCGGGCTTTCCATGTGAAAGATGCTGAGTTTAATCCGACGGGGAAGGCTGGCGTGTATGGCGGCTACCTGCCGTGGATCGAGAGGCCGGGAAGGTTCCGGTCGCTTGGTGATGGGCAGGTGGATTTCGGCGGGATTTTCTCGAAGCTGGCGCAGTATGACTATCCCGGCTGGGCAGTGCTGGAGTGGGAGTGCTGCATCAAGCATCCGGAGCAGGGGGCTGCGGAGGGTGCTCCGTTTATTGAGAGCCACATCATTCGCGTGACGGAAAAGGCGTTTGACGATTTTGCGGGCGCGGGTTCGGATAAGGAAAAGAATCTGCGGATTCTGGGGATTTAGGAATTTATGGATACGTTGCAATTGGATGGACAGCCGCTGAGCCTGACGGAGATTGAAGCGGTTGCGCTGGACGGATGCCGCGTGGAGATTGCCGCGGCGGCGCGGGAGCGCATGGCGGCGGGGCGCGCGCTGATTGAGCAAATTCTGGCGACTGGGCAGACGGTGTATGGCGTGAACACCGGCTTTGGCAAGCTGGCCGACGTGCGCATTCCCGCGGACAAGCTCGCGCAGTTGCAGACGAACCTGGTGCGGAGCCATGCGGGCGGGCTAGGGAATCCGCTGGCCGAAGGCGAGGCACGCGCGATGCTGCTGTTACGCGCGAATGTGCTGGCGAAGGGATTCAGCGGAAACAGGTTGGAGGTTGTCGATCTGCTGGCGGCGATGCTGAATGCGGGCGTGACGCCGGTAATTCCTGAACGCGGTTCGGTGGGCGCGAGCGGCGATCTGGCTCCGCTGGCGCACTTGGCGCTGGTGGTGATTGGCGAGGGTGAGGCGTTCTACAAAGACGAACGGGTTGTGGGTGGTGAAGCTCTGACGCGCGCAGGGTTGAAGCCGGTTCAGTTGGCCGCAAAAGAAGGTCTGGCGCTACTGAATGGCACGCAGGCCATGACGGCTGTTGGTGCGTTGGCTGTGGCGCGGGCGCAAAGGCTGGTGCGGTTGGCGGACGTTGCCGGCGCGATGAGTCTGGAGGCGTTGATGGGCACGCCTGCGGCCTTCGATGAGCGGATTCACACGGCACGTCCGCATAAGGGGCAGATTGCTGCAGCAGCGCATCTGATGGGATTGCTTGCGGGGTCTGAGATTCGGGAATCGCACCGCATGGGCGATACGCGCGTGCAGGATGCGTATTGCCTGCGCTGCATGCCGCAGGTGCATGGCGCGGTGCGCGGCGTGCTGGATCATGTGACGGGTGTGCTGGAGACGGAAGCTGGTTCCGCTACGGATAATCCTCTTGTTTTTCCGGGTGCTGAACAACTTGAGGACGGAGTGATCTCAGGCGGGAACTTTCATGGCGCCCCACTGGCGTATGCATTTGACTATGCGGCCTTGGCGCTGACAGATCTGGCGAGCATTACCGAGCGGCGCATTGACCGGCTGCTGAATCCGGATATCAATGAAGGGCTGCCGGCATTTCTCTCGGGCGATCCGGGGCTTTCGTCGGGGTTCATGATGGCGCAGATTGTGGCGGCGGCATTGATTAACGAGTGTCAGGTGCTGGCCACGCCGTCTTCAACGGGGAGCATTCCCACAGATGGCGGCAAGGAAGACCATGTCTCGATGGGCATGACAGGCGCGCTGAAGCTAAGGCAGATTGTGGAGAATGCGGAGCGAGTGGTGGGCATTGAGCTGATGTGCGCGGCGCAGGCGCTGGAGTTCCGCAGGCCGTTGAAGTCGAGCGCGGCGGTGGAAGGTGCGTACGGCGCGGTACGCGCGGTGGTGACTCGGCTGGGCGAAGATCGCGTGTTGTCCGGCGATATGGAAGCGATGGCGCGTTCGGTGCGGGGTGGCGCTTTCCGCGAGTGGTGCTGATTAGCTCTGTGCAGCGAGGAATGCGTCGACTTCGGCGCGCGCAGGCATGGAGGCTTGAGCGCCTCTGCGCGTAACGGAAATGGCTGCGGCAGCGGAGGCGAAGCGTGCGGCGTCTGTGGGTGAAGTTCCTTCGAGAAGCGAGACGGCAAAGGCTCCGTTGAAGCAGTCACCTGCGGCAACGGTATCGATGGCTTCGACGTGGAACGCCGGAATCCATGAAGATTCTCCAGCAGATGTGGCGATATAAACGCCTTCCGCACCACGCTTGAGAGCGACGCCGTGTACGCCGCGTGCCAGCAGTTGTTTGGCTGCGGTTTCGGGCGGAAACCCATTGCCAGAGTAGAGTCCGAGCTCGGTTTCGTTGGGTGTGAACCAGGCGAGCTGCGGCCAGATGGTTTCCGGCAAGGACGCGGCGGGCGCGGGATCGAGGATGACGGGCACTTGTGCCGCAGCGCAGAGCTCGCAGGCGGCGAGTACAGTGTCGAGCGGAATTTCGAGCTGCAGGAGAACGATGCCGGCGGCTTGAATGAGCTTGGTATGTTGGCGGATGAGTTCGGAAGTGACTGCGCCGTTGGCTCCGGGCACGACGACGATGCTGTTCTGGCCGTTGTCCGCAACCTGAATCTGCGCTACGCCGGAAGGGCCGGGAACGCGAGCGACCGCTCTGGTATCGACGGCGGCGCTTGCAAGATTGCTGAGCAGGGCTTCGCCGAAGACGTCATTGCCGACAGCTCCGATCATCTGAACATGTGCGCCAAGGCGCGCAGCCGCGACAGCCTGATTGGCGCCTTTGCCACCGGGCGTGGTGGCGAAGTCCGTGCCGGTGAGGGTTTGGCCTGCGAGCGGAATACGTGGCGTGCGGGCCACGAGATCCATGTTGATGCTGCCAATGACGACGATGGGCTTCGTGAACATCTGTGAGCCTTTTAGTGAAGTGGCGCGAGCGCAATCGAACTGAGGCCGAGCAGGAAGAAGACAAACATGAAGAAGAGCAGAAGCTTTGCGGAGGGGGGCGAGCCTGCGAATTCGCGCCAGATGAAGACGCCCCAGAAGGCCGAAACCATGGTGGCTCCCTGGCCGATGGAGTAGGAGACGGCGGGGCCGACGAAGTGGGTTTGTGAAGCGACGAAGTTGGCAATTGCGCCGGTAGCCCAGATGGCTCCGCCGACCCAGCCTGCTACGTGCCAGCCGAAGGGAGCAGACCAATAGCCGCTGAGGGAGACGGGCGGCTTGCCGTCGAGCGGGCGGGCCATGAGCGCGAGATTGGCAGGAATGGTGCTGATGAGCACTCCGATGGCGAAGAAGAATGCTATTGCATAAGGGCCTGGCCAGAATGGGGTGATTCCGCCGGGCATGACGACCACGATACCCATGGCATGGGCGACGAGCGGATAAAAGCTGCCCATGAGCAGGCCGGCGATAAGCGAGAGAACAATGCCGCGCTTAGTAGCGGCCTTGGCGCTCTGCTCGCGTTTGCGATAAGCAGCCGCGTCAAGAACAATGGCAACGGTCACCAGCGCGACTCCGCCGAAGAGTAGCGTCGGATTCGCCGCCGGGTGGACGATGTAGCTGGAGATTGTGCCGACAATGAGGGCTAGACCGATGCCGACGGGAAAGGCGACAGCGAGACCGGCAACATCGATTGCTGCGACAAGCAGCAGGTTAGCGATGTTGAAGATGATGCCACCGCAAATTGCGTAAGCGATCGTATCTCCTGATGCATTCTTCACTGCGTCAAGGAATGGAAGGCCCAAGTGTGGCACGCTGCCCGCGGTCAGTCCCCAGATCACGGCTCCAGCAGTGAGGCCGATCACGTAATCCCAGTAGAAGAGCTGGAAGCGGAAGCCGGGTGCGAGCTTGAGCGTGTTAGCCCATGATCCCCAGCAGATCATGCTGAGGAACATGAGCAGAAGCGCGGCCTGGTAGGTCTGTGGGATGAACATGGTTTATTTCGCAGACTTGATGGCTTCGGTAAGTGCGGGGACTACTTCGAAAAGGTCGCCGACGATGCCGTAATCCGCAACTTCGAAGATGGGCGCGTCGGGGTCTTTGTTGATAGCAACAATACATTGCGAGGCCTTCATGCCGACCAGGTGTTGGATTGCGCCGGAGATGCCTACTGCCAGATAAAGCTTGGGCGCAACAGTCTGGCCGCTGCTGCCGACCTGGCGCTCCATGGGGAGCCAGCCGTTGTCGCAGATGGGACGCGAAGCGGCTAGCTCCGCGCCGAGTGCTGCGGCTAGATCCTGCACGAGCGGGAGGTTGTCGGCTTCCTTGATGCCTCGGCCTACGCTGACGATGAGCGGAGCAGAGGAGAGATCGACGGTTTGCGCTGAGGCGCGGAAAGGCGCGCCGGGCTTGGTGCGAATCTGCGATGGCTCAATGGTGGGTGCGAAGGTTGTGACGGATGCGGAGCCAACGGCAAGGGCATCGGCGCGGAAGGCTCCCGCTTGCACGGAGACGAAGCAGGGGCCGTCGCTCGCGTGCTTGTAGCTGCCGTTGAGGCGACCCTGCAAGAGTTGTCGCGTGAAGACTGGACCGGCAGCGATTCCGGTGACATCTCCGATGAGAACCTGATTCATGCGCGCTGCGAGTGCGGGCGCATAATCGCGGACCTGATACGTGTGCGGGAAGATGACATACGTTGCGGGATTGGCGGTAAGGAACTGATGCAGGGCAGACGTCCAGCCATCGGGCGTGTAGGCATTCAGCAGCGCGTGTTCGATACGTATAACTGCGGCGACTTGTTTTGCGGCAGCTTCTGCGGCGAGAGCTTCTGTGGATGAGCCAATGACGACTGCGTGGAGCGGAAGGCTGGTTTGCTCGGCGAGCGCGGTTCCTGCTGCGAGTGCTTCCCAACTGATGCGGCTGATGTGGCCGCCGTTTTCTTCAAGAATGACAAAAATGGCGCTCATATAATGCGGGCCTCGAATTTCAATTTTTCGACAAGAGCTGCGGCGGCTTCCTTTGCGCTGCCGGACAGAATCTGTGTGGAGCGCTGCTTGGAAGGAAGCGCGATCTGCCCGAGTGTGACGGTTGGCGCGGATGACTGTCCGAGATCGGCGGCGCTGACGGCGCGGAATTCCTTGGTCTTGGCCTTCTTGATCCCCATGAGCGTGGCGTAGCGAAGCTTGTTGCCGCCGGATTGGATGGTGAGCACAGCGGGTGTGGGCAACTCGATCTCCTGGAACCAGCCGGCTTCGAGCTCTCGTTTCACCTTGAGTCCCGTCCCGGTAGCTTCAACATGCAGAATGAGCGAGGCATGTGGCAGGTTGAGCAGCTCGGCGAGGATAACGCCGGTCTGGCCGAGGCCCAGGTCTTCCGATTGCAGGCCGGTGAGGATGAGGTCGGGCGACTCGGGCTTGATGGCTTCAGCGATGAGTTTCGCAACGCCGAGGGCATCGCGTGTGCCGAGATCATCCGCAGTGATGTGGATGGCGCGGTCTGCGCCTTTGGCGAGGGCTTCGCGGATGGTTGTGCCGACCCGCTCTGGCCCGGCGCTGAGGACGATGACTTCGCCGCCCTGGGCTTCCTTGAGGCGCAGCGCTTCTTCGAGAGCGTAGGCGTCGGGCTCGTTCATGGCGAACTGCAGGCCTGATTCTTCGATCCACTTGCCGGATGCGTCTATGCGGACGGGAGCGTCGCGATCGGGGACTTGTTTGATGGCTACAACGATTTTCATCTGGGGAGTTTCCTTATTGGCTATTGTGAGCTGGTAGATTGCGGGCGATGAGCTGAGCTATATCGAGCAACTGCGGTGGCGTATCTGTTGCCGCGAGCGCGTCGCGGAACATGGTGTTGCAGAAGGGGCAGGCTGTGCCGACAGTAGTGGCTCCGGTGGCTACGAGCTCCTGCGCACGCACATGGCTGACACGCTCGCCGGACTCTTCGCCTAAAAATGCGAGGCCGCCGCCTGCGCCGCAGCAGAAGCTGCGCTCCTTGTTGCGCGGGGCTTCGACGAGTGTGCCGGTGATCTGCACAAGCTGGCGCGGCTCGTCGTAGACGTTGCGATAGCGTCCAAGATAACAGGGGTCGTGATACACAATTTTTTCGTCGCTGGGTTTCTGCGGCAGCAGATGAGCGAAACGTGCCATGAACTCGCTGTGATGTTCGATTTCGGGCGGTGTGCCGTAGGCTTTCCAATCTTCTTGTATCGTGCGAACGCAGTGCGGGCAGATAGCTACGATCTTTTTGACATTGTTCTGAGCGAGGATTTCGAGATTGGCTTCCGCGAGCTGCTGAAAGACGAGATCGTTACCGAGACGGCGCACGGGATCGCCGGTGCATTTTTCTTTCTTCAGAACGCCGTAGCTTGTGCCCAGGTGGTTCATGACACGGGCGAAGGCAGATATGATCTCGCGGCCCTTGGGATCGTAGCCGCCCATGCATCCGAGCCAGAGGCAGTATTCCTGCGTGCCGTCAAAGACGGGGAAAGCTTCCTTCTGGATGAACTTGTCGCGTTCAAGCGCGCTGATGCCGAGCGCGTTTGAGCCGCGTTCGAGCTGGTTAAAGAGCTTGCCGCCGTAGTCGTCTTCCCATGCGCCTGTATTTACAGCACCGCGACGCAGGCCGATGATGATGGGCAGATGCTCAATGCCGACGGGACACTGGAACTCGCATGCGCCGCAGGTGGTGCATTGAAAGACGGCCTCCTGCGAGTTGTATTTGCCGAGTAGAGGTTCTTCGGTTGCAGGGCCGATGTCGTTGAGATACGAGCGCAGGCCGAGGATGATTTCTTTCGGATTGAGGACCTTGCCGGTGTTGTTGGCCGGGCAGTGCTCAGTGCAGCGGCCGCATTCTACGCAGGAGTAGGCCTGCAGGCTGACGATCTTGGTCAAGTCCTGGCCGGCGACGAGACCAAAATCATCGTCATTGGCCAGCGGGGGAATGTCGCTGAACTCTCCGCGAGAGAGAAAGACCGTGACGGGGCTGAGCACGAGATGAAGGTGCTTGGTGTGCGGGATGAGCGGAAGAAAGATAAGCAGTGACAGCGTGTGCAGCCACCAGAGCGCGCGTGCTGTGGGCGAGGCATCCGTGGTGAAGAACGCGCCGAGGTACGTGACCATGAGCGCGAAGATCAGGAAGGCGATGAAGCCGGATTCGTAGGAGAGCTTTTCGCCAAGCCAGCGCGGACGGACGAAGAAGCGGCGGATGAAGAGACCAACGATAGAAACTGCGCAGGTGAGCGCGAAGGCGGCGGCGAAGTAGAAGTAGAAGCGTCCGAACCAGCCTGAGAAGCCCTGACCGGTGGGGTCGAGGAAGCCGACGCCAAGACCGACGGCGGCATGGTTCAGGGTGACGAGCGCAAAGGCGAGGAAGCCCCAGAAGACGAAGGCGTGTGCGACGCCAGGAAGCGGGCGCTGTGCGATGACTTTGGACTGTAGAAGGACCTCTGAGAAGAATTCCCAGATCCGACGGCCAAGCGGCGCAAGATGAAAGCCGGGATCATTTTTCGACTTGAGGATTTTGCGAAGGATGGGGTCGAAGCGCTGGAAGAAAAGTCCGGCGCTCGCGATGACCAGCGCGGCGAAGAGGAGCTTTTCGAGGAGTGAGAAGTGCTGCGGTTCAGCCAGCGTGGCGTGGAAAGAGAACATAAGCGTCCGTGACCACGATACAAGGGACAAGGGACAAGGGACAAGGGACAAGGGATGCTAAGGCCGGGACTTCCCTCAGACAACACCGCAAATGGTTTTATATTCCATAGGCTGATTTAAGAACTGCGGCTACGCGCCTGACGATGCCGCCTTGTTCATTTTTCCACGAGCGCGGATTGTAGTAGTAATACCAGGGAATTCCGGGGTAATAGTGCTTCAACATGGGCGCGCACACGGCTGGACAAGGAATGCGCTAGGAGAAGACCTGCAGCACCTGTAAGCCGCGCTGCTGACGGAACCATTCGGCGGCGAGCATTTCCGAGTGGAGACCAACTTCGGCATCGGGCGTTTCGGCGCGGCCGAATTCCTTCACAATCTCTTGAATGGTGATATTGGGGTTTACTTTTACGTTTATCTGGCCATTCCGGTCACGAAAAAGCCACGCGGTGATGTTGATGCTGCCTAGAAGCAGCTCGCTGGTGAGGCCCTCCCTGCGGCGGTATGCAAGTGCTTCAGCGGGCAGGCGAAGGTCGCAGGGCAGGACATCATCCGGCCAGGAAGATGGAGTTTTGGCACAGCGAGCCTCCGCGGGCGGAATTATACCGCTGAGTTGTATCAGCAGCGCACGATCTTCGGCGAAACGATGCCTTTCGTTGCGTTACGGGTGTCGATCACCAGCTGCGATTGCTCGACGATAGCCTCGTAGTCGTAGGTGGTATGGTCGGTTACGATGAGGACCCCGTCGTACTGGCCGAGATTATCGAGCGGCGTATTGGTCATGTTGAGGTCATAGTGACGTCCGCGGCCAACTTTGGCGAAGTAGGGATCGTTGTAGTAGACGTGCGCGCCTTTTTCGCGGAGCAGCTCAATGATGGTGAGCGAAGGCGACTCACGCAGGTCGTCGATGTCGCGTTTGTAGGCGAGGCCGAGTACAAGGATCTTCGAGCCCTTAATGGCCTTCGAATGCTCATTGAGCGCATCCGCCGTCTGCTCGATCACAAAGTACGGCATCTTCGTATTGACTTCGCCTGCTAGCTCGATAAATCGCGTCCGGAAGTCGAACTCCTTGGCCTTCCACGAGAGATAAAAAGGATCGATGGGAATGCAGTGGCCGCCTAACCCAGGGCCCGGGTAGAAGGCCTGGAAGCCGAAGGGCTTGGTCTTCGCGGCGTCGATGACCTCGTGAATATCGATGCCCATGCGCATGCAAAGCTGCTTGAGCTCGTTGACAAGCGCGATGTTGACGCAGCGGTAGATGTTTTCAAGCAGTTTGGTCATCTCCGCTACGGCGGGGCTCGAGACAGGCACGACGCGGCGGAAGATAGAGCCGTAAAGCGCCGAGGCCAGCTCCACGGCGGCGGGACCGCAGCCGCCTACTACTTTAGGAATGTCGTGGCGGGCGACAGTATCATTGCCGGGATCTTCGCGTTCCGGTGAGAAAGCAACGTGCACTCCGGAGCCTTCAGCACAGGCGACCTTGATGCCATGCGGATTGCCTTTTTCAAGCAGAGGAACAACGATCTCTTCGGTGGTTCCTGGGTAGGTAGTGCTTTCCAGGACGATGAGCTGGCCTTCGTGAATCCACGGAGCGATGGACTCAATGGTGCCGGTGACGTAACTCAGGTCCGGCTCATGGTATTCGTTGAGCGGTGTGGGTACGCAGATGATCACGGCGTCCATCCCAGCGATGTGCGAGTAATCGGAGGTGGCGCAGAAGCCGGACTTTTGTGCTTCTTGAATGGCTTCGGGCAGGATGCGGACGATGTAAGAGCCGCCGGTGTTGAGGGTTTCCACCTTGTCTGCGGCAATGTCGAAGCCGGTAACGCGGAAGCGTTCCGCGGAGAAGAGAAGGGCCAGCGGAAGACCAACGTAACCCATTCCGACAATCCCCACGCGGGCTTCGCGGGAGGCAATGCGCTGCTTGACGTCGGCAAGCGAGCCGACCAGTGTTGTAGCCATACTCAATTGATTCTACGACCTGAGGAGTGTTGTCAAATTAGAGCCGCCTAATCAAAACGTATCAATTTAGAACATTTTCGAGTAATATCCACTCATTACCCCAGTGCAGCATTGTTTCATTACCCCGAGGAGGGGATTGACTGTCTTGGCGCGCTTTCTTGTGACGGGGGCGGCCGGCTTTATTGGCCGATCGATTGTGGCGGAGTTATTGCGGCGCGGCGAAACAGTGCGCGGCATCGATAATTTTTTAACCGGAAAACGGGAAAACCTGGTCGGCCTGGAGGGAATGGAGTTCCTTGAGGGTGACCTTACGGATCCGTTTGTCTGTATGCGGGCCTGCGCAGGCGTGGAGATTGCGTTTCATGAGGCAGCGCTGGCCTCAGTTCCGCGATCAGTTGAGGACCCGGTAGGCACAAACCGGAATTGCGTGGATGTCACAGTGAATCTGCTGGAGGCAGCGCGCGGGGCGCGGGTGCGGCGGGTAGTCTATGCAGGGTCTTCTTCTGCATATGGAGACACGCCCACGCTGCCCAAGCACGAAGCAATGCCAGAGCATCCACTTTCTCCCTATGGCGTGGCAAAGTTGGCGGGCGAGCATTACGTGCGATCTTTCACGCGTGTGTATGGCCTGGAGACAGTGGTGCTGCGGTACTTCAATGTCTTTGGGCCTTACCAGGATCCGGCCTCGTATTACTCCGGCGTGCTGGCGGTGTTTTGCCGCAAAATGCTGGCGGGCGAGCAGCCGACGATCTTCGGCGATGGCGAGCAGAGCCGCGATTTTACCTACATTGACAATGTGGTGCATGCCAATCTTCTGGCTGCTGAAGCGCCGGCTGAACGCGTCTCCGGGCAGGTGCTGAATACTGCCACGGGGATCCGGAATACGTTGAATGACACCTTTCGCATTTTGCGTGAATTGACGGGCTACATCGGCGATCCGGAGTACACCCAGGCGCGCGCTGGCGACATCCGCGACTCACAGGCCGATATTAGCCGCGCCGCGGAACTGATGGGCTATGTACCGTTGGTGGATTTTCGCGAAGGGTTGCGGCGGACGGTGGAGTGGTATCGCGAGACCGAGATTGCGGAAGGCATTTTCAAGCTGCACGGGCAAAGGGCGCGGCGGGTCACGAGTGTGGTGCCGGCGCTGGCTTGAGATGCGGGCTGGATAGCAGTGAATCGCTGTTTTTAGCTACAGAGTTTAGGAACCGAGGATTTGGGATTGCCTGAGACCGCACAGCCACAAGGCGCTTCGCAACCGGCAGCCAGCCGCGCGGGCCATTCGATGTCCCTGCGCGCGGCGGTGGGAACGGTTAAGGCGCGCAGGCGGTTCGTACTGAGTGTGGTGGGCGGGCTGCTGCTGCTATGCCTGCTGTATTGCCTGATTGTGCCAAACCAATACGAGGCGAAGGCCCGCGTGGCGCTCCGCGTGGATGGCGGCGAAGTGATGAATACCGGCACGAGAGGACAACCGCCGGCCACTTCCGCCCTGATGGGACAGGCCGAAGTGGAGACGCTGGCGCAGGTTTTTCGCAGTGACCAGCTTGCGTGGCGCGTGATTCTGGAGCGCAAGCTCTACGCGGAGCCCGCATTGAACGGATGGTTTGACCGAAAATTTCCGCATTTCAATCCAGCCGCACCGGATCCTGATGCGCAGGCGTATCTGCTGGAACGTTTTCAGCGCAGGCTGCATGTGGGCACGGTTCCACGCACGCTGCTGGTGGAGATCCGCTTCCGCACGCACAGCGCGGTGGTTTCTTCGGATGTGGTGAATGCGCTGATTCGCACATTTGTGCAGCAGCAGTCGGACTCTCGCCGGGCCGACACCGGGCAGGCCGTAGTATGGCTGGAAACGCAGCTTGCGGAGCTGAAGGCGAAGGCCGATGACCAGGATCGCAAAATTGCGGAGTTTGAAAAGAAGAACGGGATTCTGATTGCACCGGAAGATCCGGGCAAAGAGCAGTCCGGGCAACATCTCTCTGCCATGACGCAGGTAGATGAGTTGTCAAAGGAACTCGTAACGGCGACCTCCGAGCGGATTTTGCGTGAAGCGGAATACAGGGCCGCAATGCAGGGCGATCCGGAACTGGCGCTGGCTTCCGATCCACATCTTGAAAATGAAAACAGTAATCTCTCGGCTTCCATCTTTCGGCAGATTCGCGCGCGCCGCATCGACCTGCAGCAGGAGATGGCGCAATTGAGCCTGGAGCACGGGCCGAATTACAGCAGAGTGGCGGAGATTCGCCAGCAGCTTGCAGACCTGGACAAACAGTTGCAGGCCGAGAACACAAAGCTGCGCGAGAGCCTGCGCGGCGCATGGCAGACGGCTATCGATCGCGAGCAGATGGTGAAGCGGAGCCTTGAAGTCCAGACCGGGCAGGGGTTTTCTGCCGTCGCCGCAATGGCGCAGTACGAGGTCATGCGCCACGAGGCAGACGCCACGCGCGACCTCTACATCAGCACAGAGCAGAAGGTGCGGCAGGCGGGCCTGGAGGCAGGCGCGCATCCGGCGGATATATGGGTAGTGGATCCGGCGCGTCCGCCGGCCAAGCCCGCGGCGCCAAATCTTCCGCTGTATATGGCCATCACGCTCTTTGTTGCGCTGTGGCTGGCGTTTGGAGGCGCATTCCTGATGGAGTCCTGGAAATCGTCTGGTGCGGCGCGCCTAGTTGCGCTGCTGCTTATATGCATGGCCGGTCTTGCGGCGCGAGCGCAAGCGCCGACGTACACCACCTCCGGGCTGCCGCAGGGAGTGACGAAGATGTCTCAGAGTTCCGACACAAGGATTACGCCGAACCCGCAGGAAGCGCCTCCAGTATGGAATGGCACCGGCACGAATACAGGCCCGGCTCCAACACAGGGAGGAATGGGCGCGGCTCCTGTGCCGGGGAAGCTCGGGCCGGGCGATCTGCTTGAAGTGAGCGAGTTTCATAGTCCTGAATTTCATTCCACGGTGCGCGTCTCTCAGGCGGGCACCGTGACGCTGCCGATGATTGGCGAGATCAAGGTCGGAAGTCTCGCCGAGGCGGATGCTTCGAAGGCAATTGCCGCTGCGTTGATGGAAAAAGGAATGTTGTTGCATCCGCAGGTCTTCATCCTGGTCACGCAGTATGCCGCGCAGGATGTGAGCGTGCTGGGAGAGGTTACGCATCCGGGTGTGTATCCGTACACGGCGCATCACAGGCTGCTGGATCTGATTGCGGCTGCATCTGGAGTGAGCCAGGCGGCCGGAAGCGTTGTGTCTATCTACAAGCGAGACACACCTGATACAACGCAGTTAGTGGCTCTGAGCGCGCAGATAGAAGATAAGAACGCCGCACAAGCGGCGGAGCGCAATCCTGAGCTCGAACCGGGCGACACAATTCAGGTAAGCCGTGCGCAGCTTGTATATGTGGTGGGCGATGTAATCCGTCCGGGTGGTTTTACGGTTGATCCCGCACAACAGTTGACGGTGCTGCAGGCGCTTACCCTGGCATGGGGACCGTCCCAGAATGCATCGGCACAGAAGGCGCTGCTGATTCGCGAGCAGTCCGGCGGAGGACGCACAGTTACGGAACTGAACCTGAAGCGCATGCTGCGCGGACAGGACCCGGATCAGCCGATACATGAGCGCGACATTTTGTACGTTCCGGATTCAATGGCGAAGAATATCTTGAACCGGTCGCTCGAATCCCTGGTGCAGTCGGCTGTCGGAGTCAGCATTTATGCGGGTCTTGTGTACTCGCAGAGGTTCTAGGCATGCGTAGTGCGGCATGGGCGTTGATGGTGATCTTCACCTTTGCAGTTCCATGGGAGTACTCACTGGACTTCGGTGAGCCCGTCGGCAATGTGGCGCGCGTCGCCGGAGTGCTGCTGCTCTTCTTCATGATTCCCGCCGCGCTGCAGGCAGGACGCCTGCGTACGCCGAAAGCACTGCAATGGCTGGTAATGGCCCTATTTCTCTGGTGGAGCTGTTCGGCGATGTGGAGCATCGATACGGATGCCACGCTGGATCGGCTTCGCGGTGCATTCCAGGTGATGATGTCGGTCTGGCTTCTGTGGGAGCTGGTGGAGAAGCCCGAAGATCTGCGCATTCTGTTGCGCGCTTACGTTGCCGGAGCATGCGTTCTGGCAGCGCTGACGCTGGCAAACTTCGCATCACCCGACACAGCGGATCAGGCGCGCTTTGTGGCTGAGGGACAGGATCCCAATGATGTGGCGCGCTTTCTCGATCTTGGTCTCCCGATTGCCGCGCTTCTCCTGAACTCGGAGCGCCGCTGGTGGGCAAGACTGCTTGCGCTGGGTTATCTTCCGCTGGGATTTCTGTGCGTGCTGCTCACCGGCTCGCGTGAGGGACTGCTGGCGGGCTTGCTGGCATTGGCGGGCGGCGCTGTGGTGCTCTTCCGGCGCAGGCCGGAGCGACTGGGTCCGGCGCTATTTTGCGTGCCGCTGCTCATTGCATTGATCTGGGCCGTGGTGCCGGAAGCCACTTTGGATCGGCTGGCCACGATTCCCGAACAGATGCAGGGCGGAGACCTGAATCAGCGGCTCAATATCTGGACAGCAGGATGGCAGGCGTTTGTGCGCAGGCCGCTCTTCGGATCAGGTGCGGGAACCTTCGTTGCAGCTGCGGGTCTCGCGCCCATCGATACAGCGCACAATACGCTGTTGTCGCTTGTGGTCGAGGGTGGCATCGTAGAGCTGACCATTTGTGCAACCATCGTGGCGGCTTGTGTAGGGAGCGTGCGGCGCATGGCGGGTACATTGCGCATCGGCATGGGGACAGCGCTTGCCGTCTGGTGCCTTACGCTGCTTGCAGCCACCGTCGAGCAGAACCGCACCACGTGGGTTCTCCTTGGGCTAATCGCATGCGCTGGACGCCTTGCCGTTGAGGCACCGGATGAAACCGCCCGCTGCTTTTCTACAGGGAGCGAATTGCACTCCGCGCATGCGCTGGCGGAACCGGCATGAGCAACACGATCGTTGCTGCGCAGCATGAGCGCAGCACATTCCGCCGTGTGTTTCATGCGGCAACCACGGTTGCACTCTTCAGCATAGCGGTGAAGCTGGCGGCAACAGCCAAGGAGTTTGTGCTGGCCGGTGTCTATGGCCGCTCGGATGCGATGGATGCGTATCTCGCTGCCGCGTTAATTCCCAATCTGCTGATCAATCTCTTTGCAGAATCGATGAACCAGGCGCTGATTCCTACGCTTGTCCGCGTGCGACTACAGCAAGGCGCGGCACAGGCGCAGAAGCTGCTGGCTCATAGCATGATGCGGCTGGTTTTACTGCTGACAAGCGCATCCGTTGCGATGGCGGTACTGGCTCCTGTGGCGTTTCCGTTGATAGCGTCGAACTTTGCCGCGCCGAAGCTGGAATTTTCGATCCATATCTTCTGGGCGCTGTTGCCCGTGGTTCTGCTGGCGGGCGTTGCCAGCAATTGCACGGCGGTTCTTAATACGATGGATCGCTTTGCCATTCCAGCGTTAGCCCCAACGCTGATGCCGCTGGGCATTATTGCATCCGCGCTGCTCTTCGGGCAGCAATACGGCGTCTGGGCAGTAGTCTGCGGAAACCTGCTGGGAGTCGCAGCCTACGCCGCGCTCATGGCATGGATGATGAACGGGCACGGCTACCGGTTTGCGCTGAGCTGGGGCGGGGAATCGCAGGCCGCACGCGAGGTGGCTCGGCAATATGGACCGGTGTTGCTCAGTTCCGTGGTGGCGTCAGGTGGCCTTCTCGCGGATCAGGCAATGGCCGCAATGCTTCCTCCAGGCAGCGTCTCCGCGCTCGTCTATGCGGGACGCTTTACCTCCGTGGTGGTAACGCTTCTGGCCGGCGCGCTGGCATCGGCTCTCACGCCGCATTTCTCCGTTCTGGTTGCCAATGCGGACTGGAGCGGTTGCCGCAGGTCTCTGCGTCACTGGGCTGGCATTACCGCACTGGTTTCCGTGCCCATTGCGATTGTGCTGATTGCCGGCGCGCCGTCTCTGGTGCGACTCACGCTCCAGCATGGTGTATTTACAGCGCGTGACACGGCTGTTGTGACTCCTGTGATGGTCATGTACGCCGTGCAGATTCCATTCTTCGCCGTAAGTCGCGTCTATTACCGGTTTGTGCTTGCCATGCGCAGAACCGATCTGATTCTCTATTGCGGCATCATCAACCTGGTACTCGACATTGTGCTGAACCTCGTGCTGATGCGTTGGATGGGACTCGCCGGCATTGCTCTGGCCACATCGTTGTGGACGGCTTCGACGCTTGCATTCCTGTGGTACTGGTCGTATCGGCTGCTTAAACAGCGCTTGCATGTTACTGCACCGACAAGAAAGGACGGCAGGGATAGTTGAGCATGACAAGGATTCCGCAACCCGCTCAATACCTGCTTCGCGTTGACGATCTCTGTCCCACGGTGCATGAACGTCGCTGGCAGCGGCTGGCCGCCATCATTCGCGAATTCGGCATCCGTCCCATTCTTGCCGTGGTACCTGACAATCAGGATTCCGAGCTACGCAACTCGCCGCCTGATCCCGCCTTCTGGGCGCAGATGCGTGCGATGCAAGTGGCGGGAGCGGCCATTGCAATTCATGGTTACCGGCACCAATGCGTGCAACAGGGCAAAAGCATCCTTCCATTTCACAGCCATACGGAGTTCTCCGGTCGGCCCGTGGAAGAACAGCGCGCAATGCTGCGCGCGGGGTTGGAAATGCTGCGGACCAAGGGATTGAATCCGCGACTGTGGGTCGCGCCCCGCCACGGTTTTGACTCGAACACTCTGGCAGCTCTGCGCGAAGAAGGCATCGGCTATTTGTCGGACGGGATTGCGCTCCGTCCATTTCTCCGTGGTGGCGTGGTGTGGATTCCACAGCAGATATGGTCGCCCGTCGAACGCAAGAGAGGACTATGGACCATCTGCCTGCACCCTGGCACCACAACGCGTCCTGTGGCAGAGGAGCTGCGCGCCTTTCTCAGCCGCAACGCCGCGCGTTTCACCTCATTTGACCGCGTAGTGAAGGACTACGAGGCCCACGAGATGCGTACCGATGAACGAATCTATGAGGCCGCTGTTATTGGGCGTCTGCAGCTACGCCGTTCGGTGAAGAAGCTGGTTCGCCAATGGCAGGCGTAAAGACGGCCAAGCCATTGCGCACAGTAGGACGAGACCAGCGTGTTGCAACTGGATGCTCGTCGAGCAGCCTTGCGTAAAGATCTTCCCAATGGTCTAGCACCGAATGGATGCTGTACCGCGCAAGGATGCTCTGCCGTGCAGCGTTGCCCATTGCTAGCCGCTCGCTTGCGCCCATAGCCATCAGGCGGCGCATGGCTTCATTCAGCTCATTCTGGTCTCCCGCGGGTACAAGAAGGCCTGTGTGTCCGTCGAGAACGATCTCTGTTGCCCCTGCAACCGCAGTCGAGACGCACGGCAGGCCGCAGGCTCCGGCCTCAAGCAGACTCATGGGCAGACCTTCCCAGTGTGAGGAGAGCACAAAACCATCCGCGGCCTGCATCCAGCGCAGCAGATTAGATTGGTGACCGGGAAAGCGCACAGAGCTTTCAACCCCCAGGCTGCGAGCCTGCGCCCAGAGTGATTCAGCTTGCGAGCCACTCCCCGCAATCACCAATCGCGCATGTTGTGGCAGTGCCGCCATGGCTTTGAGAAGCGCGGGGAAGTTCTTGACCGTTTCCAGCCGTCCGGCTGCAAGCCACAGGAATTCATCGCGCAAGCCAAGTTCGGCACGGAGTTCGGCACGCACAGTGGCATCAGGCTTCCACATTTCACTGTTGATGCCGTTAGGCTGGATCTCCAGCCGCTTAGCGCTGACCATACGTGCTGAGGTCCAGGCTTGCGCCGCCCCCTCGCTTACCGCGGTGACCTGGTCCGTGAGCCAGTTACTGAGCCGGTAGCCAAGCTTGCGCCCTCGTGTGCCGGTTCCCGCAGTATGGATCGTATCGACGACCACGCGCACCGGTGCTGCAAGTCGCGACCAACGCGCGAGCCACGCAGCATGGGGCAGGTGCGCGTGCAGAATCTCCGGGCGTGCCTGCTTCAGCCATGCATTCAGACGTATCCATCCCTGCGGATCGGCCAGGCCCTTCCGCATATGCAGGCTTAAAAATTCCACTCCCGCGGTGTGCAGTTCTCCGCAGGCCTCTCCGCATGTGCCGGAGAGCGCCACTATGGTGACGCGCCAGCCGCGCGCAGCAAGACCCGTGGCAAGCAGAACAACCTGCCGCTCAGCTCCGCCATTACGGTTCAATGTGGGAAGAAGAAATGCAATGTGCTTCATGCGTGTGTGCCTGCCAGAACTTCGTTGATCAGGCTCTCGAACCGTGGAATAGCGTTTTCCATGCGGTAGTCCTGAAGCCAGAGATGTGAAAAGCGCTCGCCCGGCGCGATGGATTCGAGCGCGAAGATGAGTGATTCTACAATTGCCTGAGTTGAAATCTCACGAGTGATCCATGCGCCCGGCTGGCCAGTCAGAAGCTCTGCAATGCCGCCCAGCGCAGGCGTAGTCACAATGGGCAGCCCAGCCGCCGCAGCTTCGAGCAGCGCGTTGGAGATGCCCTCATGACGCGAGGACATGATAAAGGCCGTTGCACCCGCAAACCACGCCTGCGGATTCGTCACATAGCCCGCGAAATGAACGTGTTCTTCGATGCCAAGCTCACGGCTCATTGTCTTTAGAGCGGCATCCTCCGGTCCCTGGCCGAGAATCGCCAGCTCCGCCGTGGGATAGGAGCGCAGCACCTGTTGAAACGCAGGAAGGAGCATGTCGAAACCCTTCTGATGCGTTAGCCGTCCCATCGCAAGAAACCGCGGTCCGGAGTCGCGCCAGAGATTTTCGCAGACGGGAGCAAAAGATTTGCCTCCCTCGGGTGCTGAATTCGGAAGAACCGGATTTGGCAAGACTCGTAGATTTTCTGCTGTTCCAATCAAGACACGCATCTCTTTCGCCATTGCCTCACTCTGGCACACCACCTTATCGGCTCGCGGATAGAGTGCGCGATACAACCTACGGGTGAAGTCGCCCGTGCCCGTTTCCGCCGAGGTCATCTGGTTCTGCCGGATGATGCACCGCGTACGGCGCGGAAAAAATGGACGCAGAAGCAGCACCAGAAAATTCACGTGAAACATGTTCGAGAAGATCAGGTCCGGCTTCAGCCGCCACACCAATCGAAGAAGCGGCCACATGGCAGAGCGAACGCGGGTTGCGCCCAACGCATGGACCATCACGTTCGGCGGCAGCTTCTCAACGCCGTCAATCGCCTGCGCAGCAAGCCCCGTCACCAGCCCGAGATGCACGCGGAAGCGGCCCTCCGGCAGGCCGCAGACGAGATTGGCCGTAACCCGTTCTGCTCCCCCTCCTCCAAGATGAGGAATCAGGAAAAGCACAGTTCTGTGAATTGTCATGATATGCTACGAACAAAATACACCACAGTAATAAGAAGTTGGAAGCTGCAGTAACTTTTCGGGGCAAAATTTTGCCTCTGTTGTTCTGAACTTGCCTTTTCATCCCCGCCTGCTTGTTGGTTTATTTCTGGGCCAATGAGGGCAAATGGAAAATTCCGGTGGGAATGAGGCAGCATCTCTCAATCGTCAGCCACTTATAGTTCTCGGTGTTACGCATCCACAGTCATGCCTGTTGCTCTCCGGGCGCGTGCGCGGACTGCTCCAGGCGGGTTTTCGCGTCCGTGTTATCTCCAGCCCGGGCCGCATGTTGGACCGCTTTGCAGCAGTAGAGGGAATTGAAACAGACGCCGTTACAATGCGGCGTGGTATCTCCCCGCTCCTCGACCTGGTTGCTCTTCTCCGCCTCTGGTGGCTGCTTGCTCGGTTGCGGCCGGATCTCACAGAATTCAGCACGCCGAAGGCCGGCCTGCTGGGCAATCTGGCAGCCCTGTTGGCGGGTGTTCCGGCAAGAATCTATTTTCTGCGCGGCCTCAAACTGGAAACCTCAATCGGACTACGGCGGCGCATTCTGCTGGCCGCTGAGCGGCTGGCGGCGTGGAGCGCGCATCATGTTCTCTGCAACAGTCCCAGCCTGCAAGCCAAAGCAGCAGGTATACATCTTGCGCCGGAGGAAAAATTTCGGCGTGTTGGAGACGGAAGCAGCAATGGCGTTGACACCCGGCGGTTTGCGCCGGGGCCCTGCACGCTGCGGGAGAAAGTGAAAATAGCTCCCGACGCGCCTGTGATCGGGTTCGTCGGCCGGCTTACGCGCGACAAAGGCATTCCAGAGCTGGTAGAGGCCTTTGAAAGCGTGCTGCAGTCGCAGCCGCATGCGCGCCTGTTGCTGGTAGGCTGGTTTGACGCCTCGGAAGACGCACTCGCCCCCGAGATGCGGCGGGCAATTGAAAGCCATCCAGCCATTGTCTGTACGGGATTTGTGCCGGATCCTGCGCCGTGGTATCGCGCCATGGACATGATGGTTCTGCCCACCCGGCGCGAGGGCTTTCCAAATGCTGCGCTCGAAGCAGCTTCTTCCGGATTGCCGGTGATTACCACGCTGGCTACCGGCGCGCGCGATGCTGTAATTCCAGAGGTGACCGGATTGCTGGTTCCACCCGGCTATCCGGAGGCAATTTGCGAAGCGATACTTCAGCTGCTTGGCAGTGAGCCGCGTCGGCGCACAATGGGAGTTGCCGCGCGGCGATGGGCGATTGACCGATTCTCTGAAGAGCGAGTGATGAGCTTGACGGCGGCGCTTTATCGCGAATTGATGAGCGCCGATGCCGGGGGCGCGCCCAGTGAGGCCGCGCTTGCAGAGATGGAGTAGCGAATCCGGTTTACTGCAGCGCGTGCGCCGCATTTTCGGCAGCGCGCAGAATCGGCTCCGGCGCGATGCCAAGCCACAGCGTAGCTCCGACAGTGAAGAGCAGGGCAGCGCCAACAGCCACGCCAATTTGCGGCACCGGTAGAGCGGCTTGACTCATTCCATTTTCAGGCTTCTGAGCAACGGTGACCGCAAGCCGCACATAATACGCTGCCGCCACGCCGGAGTTCAGAAGGCCAATGATCGCCAGCACCACAGCGCCGCCACCAACCGCAGCCGAGAAGGAATAAAACTTGCCGAAGAAACCGCCGGTAAACGGAATGCCAATCAGCGAAATCAGGAAGAAGATCAGCAGCGACCCAAGCAGTGGCGATCGATAAAGCACGCCGCGGAAGTCCGCCACTAACGGCAGATGTTCGTCATAGCCACTGATGAGCGTGACCACCGCAAAGATACCGACATTCATGGCCGCGTAAGCAGCAATGTAAAAGGCTGCCGCTGCAATGCCCTTGTCCGCAAGCCCGGCAAACGCAGCAAGCAGATAACCCGCATGCGCAATGGACGAGTAGGCTAGCATGCGCTTCACATTCTGCTGGCGCAGTGCAGCCAGGTTGCCAATGGTCATGGACGCGGCGGCAATAACCCACAGCAACGGCATCCAGAGCGAGCGCAGATCGGGCAGCATCTGATACAGTACGCGCAACAGCAGCGCAAATGCGGCGGCCTTGGGAGCGGTCGAAAGCAGTGCAACCACAGGCGAAGGCGCGCCTTCGTAGACATCCGGCGTCCAGACATGGAAGGGTGCGGCAGAGACCTTGAAGAGGATGCCGACCAGCATCAACATCAACGCCAGGACGATGAACGTGTGATTCTGCGCGGATGCAGCTTTGTGCGCAACTTCGTAAATCTGCGTACTGCCCGTAGCGCCAAAGATCAACGCAATGCCATAGAGCAGAAATCCCGTGGCAAAAGACCCCAGCAGGAAGTATTTGATAGCTGCTTCCGGTCCTTTTCCCGTGTGCTTGCGGTAGCCCGCAAGAATGTAAGTCGAGATGGACGAAATTTCAAGCGCGATGAAGACAACCAGCAACTCGACTGCGCCGGTGAGCAGGCACATGCCGGATGCGCCAAAGAGAACCAGTGCGTAAAACTCGCCCTGGTGATGGCTGTCGCGGGGCAGAGTGTCATAGGCAAGCAGCAGCGCAACAAGCACAATGCCGCAAATCAGTACATGAAAGAAGATCGTAAACGGGCTTGTCTCGACCGCGCCAAAGAAGGCCGTTCCAGGATCAAGGCGAAGCTGAATCAGGCTGGCCCAGAGCGCAAGCATAGTTCCCGGAGCGGCAACCCAGATGAGTCCGCGCCGCTGTGCACGTGGAGGCAGCGATGCATCGATGAGCATGACGAGAATACCGGCCACGACGAGGATAGTTTCCGGAAGGATGCGCAGAAGGTCAGTGTTCATCGTGCGGCCTCCTTGCTGTCATGGAATGTTACAGCGAGCGGTGGCAACAGGATTCGCTGCGAGGACGATGTCTGCTGAATCGGAGCGAGCTTCATAGAGCTTTCAATCGTGGGTAGCCAGAGTCCGGGCGCGAGCCCCATCATCAGCATCAGGAGGGCAAGCGGCGCAAGGACGATCCACTCATTCCAGCGCAGATCTGCGGCAGGCTTTTCCGTGGCCAGCGCACTCTCAGGACCATAAAATACGCGTTGCACGAGCCACAACGTATAGGCCGCGCCAAGAATCACGCTGACGGTAGCTGCGGTGGCCCAGCCCTGACTGACACCGATGAAGGTGCTGGAGAGAATCAGGAACTCGCCGACAAAGCCGTTCAGCATAGGCAGGCCCACCATGGCGAGCGAGGTGATCACGAAGAAGACAGCCGTGCGCGGCAACTTGGCCGCCACGCCGCCAAACGCGGCAATCTGGCTCGATTCATAGCGCGAATAAATCACGCCAAGCAGCACAAAGAGTGCGCCTTCCATCACGCCCTGATTCAGCGTCTGGTAAACAGCGCCGGTGCGTCCGGTGAGTGTAAGCCCATAGATGCCGAGCGTTGTCAGACTGAAGTGGCCGACAGTTCCAAACGCAATGAGCCGCCAGAAATCGCGCTGCACCAGCGCAAGGCACGCGCCATAAAGAATGCCGATCACGGTAAGCGCAATCAGAACTGGCGCGACACACTTGACCTGCTCCGGGAAGAGCGCAACATGGAAGCGCAGCATGGAGTAAAGGCCAAGCTTGCCTGCGATGACCATGGCCAGCGCGACCGGCGCTTCACTAAATGCATCCGCCAGCCAGCCATGCAGCGGGAAGATCGGTACCTTGACCGCAAATGCAAAGAGAAATGCCAGCGCAACCCAGAAGAGTGCGCCTGCAGGCAGCGCGCCGCCCGCAATGGCGGATTGAAGCTCCGTGAAGTTGAAGGTTCCGGTCTTCGCATAGAGCCATAGGATGGCAACGAGCAGAGGCGCAGATGGAATAAAGGTGAAGAGGAAGAACTTCGTCGCAGCTTTCGGACCTTCCTTGCGGCCGTACATGGCAATGAGAATCGCCATGGGCACAAGCGAAAGCTCCCAGAAGCCGTAGTAAAGCATCAGATCCAGCGCCACAAAGACGCCGAACATCGCCGTCTGCTGCACCAGGAAGAGCGCGTAAAAGACCTTGCTGCGCGTCTGGATGACATTCCAGCTGGCCAACACGCCGACGGGCGCAAGCAGTCCGGTCAGCACAACAAGCCAAAGACTCAGGCCGTCAATACCCACGTGATAGTTGATAGCGGGGTTCGAGATCCAAGGCTGAGTCACTTCAAATTGAAAGCCCGGCTGGCCAGCGAGGAAATGCGCAGGCAGGTGCAGCGTCAGACCAAAGCTCGCAAGCACCGTAAGCAGCGCGATCCACGCCGAGAGCTTGCCGCGGTCCGGCAGAAGCGCAATGAGCAACGCTCCGGCCAGCGGCACCAGAAGAATGAGCGTGAGGATGTAGCTGTCGATTGCGTTCATTTCCACCCCGCCCATTTGATGTCCACACCATTGGCTGCCAGCAGCACGGCCCCTGCGAACAACAGCAGCGCAGCCGCGCCCGCCGCAAGCCATGCGGCATACGAACGCAGATTACCCGACTGCCATTTCTGCAGAATGGCCCCAGTCAGCAGTGCGATGCCCGCAAGCAGCCAAACAACGCCGCCGATAATCGCGAACTCAACGACCCACTCAAGCAGGAACCGCGAGATCATCAACAGCGGCTTCACGATGAGCGCGTTATAGATCTCGTCCACCCAATACTTGTTTACGAGCACCTTATATGGGACGGAAAACGATCCGGCAAGCTTCGCAGGCTGATCCGGCTTGGCGAAGTAGAGAACATGTGCGACGAGCCAGCCAATAAGTCCCATGGAAACCGCAATCACGCTGAATGCCCACTCGGGAATACCGCCCGCGGCCTCAACAGCATGTGTACCGACTGCCGGCGCAAGCCATTCGCTGAACTTCTCAATGCCAATCCAGCCGCCGCCAATCGAGAGCAGTGCAAGTATCACCAGAGGGCCAAGCATCGACCACGGACTCTCATGCGGATGCAGCTCTGGAGCGCGCTGTTTGCCGAAAAATGCCAGGTACCAGAGCCGGAACATATAGAACGAAGTCAGCAGGGCAGTGAAGAGTCCAACCGCCCACAACACTCTTCCAAAAGTCCCTTGCTGGAATGCAGCGTAAAGAATCGCATCTTTCGAGTAAAAGGCAGACAGAAAGGGCGCGCCTGCAATCGCAAAGACACCTGCCGTCATCGTCCAGAAGGTGACAGGCAGCTTCTTTCTCAGGCCGCCCATCTTGCGCAGGTCCTGCTCACCGCCAATGCCGTGAATCACTGAACCTGCTGCAAGGAAGAGCAGCGCTTTGAAGAAGGCGTGCGTCATCAGATGGAAGACGCCTGCCGAATACGCCATCACACCGCAGCCAAGGAACATGTAACCAAGCTGCGAGATAGTGGAGTAAGCCAGCACGCGTTTAATATCCGTCTGGACCAATCCCATCGTCGCAGCAAAGAGCGCGGTAGCTGCGCCGATAATCGCCACAACGCTGAGCGCAACCGGCGAGCGGTCAAAGATAGCGTGCGATCGGGCAATCATGTACACGCCCGCTGTGACCATGGTGGCCGCGTGGATAAGTGCGGAGACCGGCGTAGGGCCTTCCATCGCATCCGGCAGCCAGACATAAAGCGGAATTTGCGCGCTCTTGCCCGCGGCGCCCACAAAGAGGCAGATGGCGATGCAGGTCAGCACGCCGCCGGTCCAGCCGGGGTTCTCACCAATCTTCGTTGCAATCTCGCTGAAGGTTAGCGTGCCGAAGTTTGCCAGCAGTAGAAACATGCCGATGAGGAAGCCAAAGTCGCCTATACGATTGACGACGAATGCCTTCTTGCCCGCGTCAGCCGCGGATGTCTTCTGGAACCAGAAGCCGATAAGCAGATACGACGCCAGGCCCACGCCCTCCCAGCCGACGAACATCAGCAGCGCATTGCCGGCCAGCACCAGAACGATCATGAAGAACAGGAAGAGGTTCAGGTACGCGAAGTAGCGCCAGTAGCCTTTTTCATGCGCCATGTAACCGGCGGAGTAAATATGGATAAGGAAGCCGACGCCAGTGATGATGAGCAGCATCGTCAGCGAAAGCTGATCGAGTACGAAGCCGAAATCGACATGCAGCGTGCCGACACTGATCCATGTGGGCGCGCCTTGCTCGATGACCGGAAACGTGATTGCGCCGGACCAGAACAGGTACGCGTCATGCGCGACAATCGCCAGAGACCCGAGCGGCGCCAGAAGCGCGATCAGCGTGACCAGCGCCTTGGGCAGACGGCTGCCAAAGAGCCCGTTCAGCAGGAAGCCGGCGAAAGGCAGCAGCGGAATCAACGGTAAAAATAGCAGTGGTCCGTTCATAGTTTCATCAGGTCGATTCTGTCGACGGCCAGCGTGGCGCGAGCGCGGAAGATGGCGATGATGATGGCCAGGCCCACGGCAGCTTCAGCCGCGGCAACAACCATCACAAAGAAGACGAAGATCTGTCCCTTCACCAGGTGCCACTGATGCGCAAAGGTGACAAAGGAGAGATTGACGCCGTTGAGCATCAGCTCAATCGACATGAAGATGGTGATGAGATTGCGCCGAACGAGGAATCCGACGATTCCCAGACAGAAGAGCGTCGCGCTCAGCAGCAGGTACCACGAGAGAGGAATCACTTGCCGGCCTCCTGGTCTCCGTGACCTTTGCGCGCCAGCGAGACTGCGCCAAGAATGGCGATGAGGATGAGCACGGATGTGACCTCAAAGGGCAGCAGCAGTTCGTGGAAGAGCACGCGGCTTAACTCCTCTGTGCTTGTGATCCCGTCGCTGAGCGAAACCGAGCCGAGGTCCTGCGCTTTAAGAATCACGGTTGCAATCACGGCGAGAATCGCGGCCACAGCAGGGAAGCCGAGCGCAACGGCTGCTTTACTACCAAGCGTACGTTCTTCGCGGCCCGCGTTGAGCAGCATAATGACAAAGGTGAAGAGCACCATGATGGCGCCGGCATAGACAATAATCTGCGCAGCGGCCAGAAACTCCGCGCCGAGCAGCAGATACAGCACCGCCAGCGAAGTCATCACCACCACCAGCGAGAGCGCGCTGTTGATGGGATGCTTCTGGAGCAGGAGATTCAGTGCTCCCGCCAGGCACAATCCGGCAAAAACAATAAAGAGAATCAGGTGCATCGTTCCATCGCATAATGCAGCGGCTCGAAGATTGAGCCGGTCGAGGAAGAGAGGCAGCGAAGTAACTTCGTCGCAGTAAAAGTTCTCTCCGATTGTAAATGAGCGTTGCGCGTAAAAAGCGCATCCTTCGTACGCAACGCTATTGCTTCAACGCAAGCCAGAGGCTTGTTCCCACAATGTTCAGAATTGCAAGCGGCAGCAGATAGCGCCACCCGAAGTTCATCAGTTGGTCGTAACGGAAGCGAGGCAGCGTGCCGCGCACCCAGATGTAAAGAAACAGAAAGAAGAAAACTTTGAGGACAAACCAGAAGATGGGCAGAATCGCGTTAATGATTTGGTTCTGAAACGGGCCGATCAAATTGCCAAGAGGGCTGGTCCAGCCACCAAAAAACATCAGCGTAGCCACGCAGCTCACCGTAATCATGTTCGCGTATTCCGCCATGAAGAAGGTGGCAAACTTCATCGAGCTGTACTCCGTGTGATAGCCCGCAGTCAGCTCGCTTTCCGCTTCCGGCAGATCGAAGGGCGCGCGGTTGGTCTCCGCATATGCCGCCATCAGATAGATAAAGAACGCGACGAACTGGAATCCGCCAAAGATGTTCCACGAAAGAAGGCCATGCGCAGCCTGGCTCTCCACAATCACGCGTAGATTCAGCGATCCTGCCAGCATCACAACGCCGACAAGCGACAGACCAAGCGCCAACTCATAACTGATCAGCTGAGCCGAAGAGCGCAACGACCCCATCAGAGAATATTTATTGTTCGACGACCAGCCTGCCAGCGCAATGCCGTATACGCCGATCGACGTGATGCCGAGAACAACGAGCAGGCCAATGTTGACGTCGGAAATCTGAAAGATGCGAAAGCCCTGCGGCGCAACCTCCGGATTGCCGAACGGCACCACTGCGATAGAAATCAGAGCGCAGCCAAGCGCCAGAACAGGAGCCAGCAGATACAGCGGCTTGTAGACGCTGGTGGGCACAATGTCTTCCTTCAGGAAGAGCTTCGCGCCGTCCACCAGCGGCTGAAGCAGGCCAAAGGGGCCCACGCGGCTGGGTCCCCAGCGGTTCTGGATACGGCCGACGACCTTGCGCTCCAGAAGCACCGTGTATGCCACAGCGGTCAACAGCACCACCGTGACTACCAGCACCTTAAGAATGCTCCAAAGAACAAACCACCAGATCGTCACTTGACTTTAGCCTTTCGTCCTCAAAAAACGTGTGGTTCAGTCCGCTGCGGTCTCTGCCAGCTCGCGGGATTCATATTGATTCAATTCGCTCAAATACGCGCTGTGGCGGCCCAGTTCACCGGAGGTGAATAACCCATCATGCGCCGGTGCAATCATCTCACTGCCAGCCGAAGCAATCGCCGAAACCGGCACAAAACCCGGCTCAGTGGAAACATCGTTTCCGGCAAAAAGATTCAGCCGGTCAAGCTTGTACGCAGGCACCAGTCGCTCGATCTCATCCAGCACTGCCAGCGGATCAAACGGGCTGACCTTCGGTTCAAGACCATTCGCAGTGAGCCATACGGCATGTCGATCAGCTTCGCCAGCCTGCGCGCCGCGCGACTGGCCAAAGTCTCCAACCGCACCGCCCTTGCCAAACGGCACAAGCGTCTTTACATCCACGCCCATACTGCCGGCGAGTCGCACTAGAATTTCGAAATCCGGCTTCGTACCCGCATGATCGGCGGCTTTCTTCACCAGCTGCACATCGCCAAAGGTATTCGTCACAGTGCCGGTCTTTTCATAGAGACTTGCAGCAGGGAAGACAACATCCGCCAGCGCCGTCGTCTCCGTCGGAAACAGATCGAGCACAATGACAAACGCGCCATTCAGGTTTGCAGGATCAACGCCTGCCCTCTTCGCCGGGTTCGCGCCCACAACAAGAAGCGCACCAAGCTTGCCCTCCCGAGCCGCATCAAAGATCTGCGCCTGCGATTTGCCGGCCTTCACCGGCAGTCCCGAATACTCCTGCGCAAAAGCTCCCGCCTCGCCTACCGGCACATAGCCAGGAAGCAAATCCGGCAGTAAGCCCATGTCAGCCGCGCCACGCGAGTTCGAATGATCGCCCAGATACGCAAACCGCACATTGCCGCGATTCAATCCCCACGCCACAAGCGACTTCAGTTGCGCACCACGGAACTCCTGCCCGAAGATAATCAGCAGCGAGTCCTCAGCCATGACGGCCTTGGCAAACTCGCTCTGCTGCTGATCCAGCAGCGTCGTCACATCCTTGTAGCCATTCGGTGGCACGCCTTGCGCAGCCTTCGCCTGCCGCTCCAGCTTGATCGTCTCGTGATTCACCACATACAGCCGCGCGTGATTCAGCCGCACATTCGTGCGCAGGTTCCACGCCAGCAGCGGATGCTCTTCCGTCGGATTGCCGCCAATCAGCAGAATCGCCGGAGCACTCGCCGTTTCGCGCAAGGTCGCGATCTTACCCTCATGCCCAGCCAGTGCCTGCACAAAGCTCACATAGTCGGTGCTGCGGTCGTGATCAATATTGTTGGTGCCAAGAACCGTGCGCGCAAATTTCTGCAACAGGTAATTCTCTTCGTTTGTCGTGCGGTTGGAGCCGATGACGCCAATCGCATCGCCGCCCCCAGTCTTTCCAGACTGGTTGTCTCGAATCTCCTTCAGCTTCGTGCCGGCCACACGCAGCGCATGCTCCCAGGTCGTCGGCTCAAGCTTTCCTGCGGCGTTGCGAACCAGAGGCTTGGTCAGGCGCTCACTGGATTCGACAAAATCAAATCCGAACCGTCCCTTGGCACAAAGGAAATCGCCATTGATGCCGCTCTTGTCGCGGTTATCCGCGCGCACAATCTCTGTGCCGTCATTCGACTGCTTCACGCCGAGCGTTACCTTGCATCCGTCGCCGCAATGCGTGCATACGGTAGAAACGTGGTTCATCTCCCACGGCCGCGTCTTATAGCGATACGATCCGGAAGTCAGCGCGCCCACCGGGCAGGCATCAATGCACATGCCGCACTGTTCGCAATCCAGATGATCGCCGCCGTTCGGCGCAATCACTGACGTCACGCCGCGGTTCTGAATACCCAGCGCGTACACATCCATCCCCTCGCCGCACATGCGCACGCAGCGATAGCAGAGAATGCAGCGTGGCCTGTCAAAATAGACCGCTGGAGACCATTGTTGTTCCTCGCGGTGCTGCTTCGCCTCAACATAAAGGCTCTCGCCCGCGCCGTACTTGAAGGTCATATCCTGCAGCTCGCACTCGCCGCCCGCATCACAGACCGGGCAGTCCAGCGGGTGATTGCCGAGCAGCAATTGAATCGTCGCCTTGCGCGCCTGCGCAATCTCGGGCGACTCGGTAACGAAGACCTGTCCCTCGGCAACCGTCGTCGTGCATGCGGTCTGCAGCTTGGGAACCTTCTCCTGGCGCACCACGCACATACGGCAGGCGGCCTGCAGGCTCAGCCCCGGGTAATAGCAGAAAGCAGGAATCTCAATACCGGCCTTGCGGCAAGCATCGATCAGCAGCGTCCCTGCGGGAGCCATCAGCTTCTTTCCATCGACCGTGAAGGTTACGTCAGCCACTTCGTCTCCAGTTCATCCTTGACGCCGCTAAACAACGGCCAGTTCTACATGCTTCGCAAACGGGCACGGTTTCCCGTTCAGGTGATCCTCAAACTCCTTGCGGAACTTCTTCACAAATCCAATCGTTGGCATTGCTGCCGCATCGCCAAGCGGGCAGAAGGTGCGCCCCATCATGTTTTCGGCAAGGTACTGAATGTTATCGATATCTTTCTCCGTGCCAAAGCCCGCATGGAAGCGCGTCAGCGACTTCTTCAGCCAATCCGTTCCCTCGCGGCACGGAATGCACCATCCGCAGCTCTCATGCGCATAGAAGCTGATCGTCCGCAGTGCAAACTCGACCATGCAGGTCTGATCATCAATGACCACGACCCCGCCTGAGCCAAGCATCGATCCCGCTTTACCCACCTGGTCGAAATCCATGCCGAGGTTTTCAATCTCTTCGGGCAGTAGCACTGGAGTCGAAGACCCACCCGGCACAACCGCCTTCAGCTTGCGTCCGCCGCGCACGCCGCCGCCAACCTCGTAAATCATCTTCTTGAGGTTGTAGCCCATTGGCAGCTCGTAAATCCCGGGCCGCTCCACATGTCCGCTCAGACCAAAGAGACGCGTTCCACCGTTGCGCTCCGAGCCCACAGCTGCATACGCCGCCCCCCCCATGCTGATCACATGCGGAACAGAAGCAATAGTCTCAGCATTGTTGATCACCGTCGGGCCGCCATACAAACCAACCACTGCAGGGAAGGGCGGCTTGATGCGCGGCACGCCCCGCTTGCCTTCAAGCGACTCCATCAGCGCCGACTCTTCGCCAACCTCGTACGCACCCGCACCGCTCTGCGTAATCACATTGAACTCGAAATCCGAGCCGAGAACATTCTTGCCCAGGATGCCCTTCTCATAGGCATCGGCAACAGCCTTCTCCGTGATCTCCAGCAGGTAGCGGTATTCGCCGCGAAGATAAATGAAGCCCGTCTTCGCGCCAATCGCAAGACCCGCAATCATCGTGCCTTCAATCACCGCATGAGGATCGTGCAGAAAAATCAGATGGTCCTTACAAGTGCCCGGCTCGCTCTCATCGCCGTTCACCAGCACATACTTCGGCTTGGCGCTCTGCTTGGGCACAAACGACCACTTCAGTCCCGTCGGAAAGCCAGCCCCGCCGCGCCCGCGCAGGCCCGAGGACTTCATTTCATTGATGACCCACTCTGGCCCTTCCGCAATGCACTTCTTCAGCGACTCGTACCCGCCCAGCTCCATGTACTTGTCGATATTCGCCGCGCCCATACCAAAGCGCTTCGTCACAATCTTCACTTCATCGGGATGCGAGACCAGCCTAGGCATTCTTCACGCTCCCGTTCGCCTTGCTCTTATATTCACTGATGATCTTAGGCACATCGTTCGGAGTCAGCTCATCATGAAAGGCATAGTTCACCTGGATTGCAGGCGCCCAGCAGCAGACCCCGATGCATTCCACTTCTTCAAGCGAAAAAACTCCATCCGATGTAACGCCCTTGTGCCCAATATGCAGCTCATCCTGAAAGCGCTCATACAACTCATACGCGCCGCGCAGCATGCAGCTGATATTGGTGCATACCTGGATGTTGAATTTTCCCGCAGGCTTGAAGCGAAGCATCGAGTAATACGTCGCCACGTTGCGAACATCGAGCTGCGTGATGCCAATGCGCTCAGCCACTTCCGCAATCACAGCATCAGAGAGATAACCAATCTCGTCCTGCGCATAGAGCAGCATGGGAATCAGCGCCGAGCGCTTCACCGGATACTTGGCCACAAGCACGTCAAAGCGCGCCGACAGCTGGGGCGAAAAGATGGACATCGTCTCCGTGTTCGATTCTTTGGGGCTCATTGCATCAACTCCCGTGCCCAGGCTTCCGCTGCCAAATCCATCTCTTCCTCACCTGCCGCGCTTTTCAGCTGCCCGGCTTCGGTTAATTTCAGCATCCCGCTCTGTCCATCTTCACGCTGCCAGTTCACTTTTGCCCCGCCGCGTTTCAAATCCAGCCACTTGTCGCCGTGCCGGACTGTAATCTGCTCCTCGCCCAACTCCACCGTGGCTTGCCGGTTTCCGTTCAATCCATGCGCCGCGGTGTAACTGCGGAGCAGGGAAGCGAGCGATACCCAAAGTTCCACATACAACCGCTCGCTGTGGTCAGTGACCGACACTAGCGGTCAATCTCCCCCAGCACAATATCGATCGAACCGATCACAGCCACCACATCGGCCAGCATCCGTCCCTTGCACATCGTTTCCAGCGCCTGTAACGAAGCAAATCCCGGGTACCGCATGTGCACGCGATATGGCTTAGCGGTGCCGTCGGAAACCACGTAATACCCCATCTGGCCGTGACCCGATTCAATCTGCTGATACACTTCGCCCGCCGGAACCGCAAAACCCTCAGTCACAATCTTAAAGTGATGAATCAACGCTTCCATCTGCGTCTTCATCACCTCGCGATCCGGCAGCACAATCTTCGGCGCATACGCCTTGTAATCGCCTTCCGGCATTCCATCCAGCGCCTGATTAATGATCTTCACGCTCTCGCGCATCTCGTCGAGCCGCACAACATAGCGCGCCCAAACATCGCAGCCGTCCGATATCGGCACATTGAACTGAAACTTCTCGTAGCTCGAGTACGGCATATCACGCCGCAGATCGACATCAATTCCCGAAGCGCGAGCCACAGGCCCGGTAACAGCCAGAGCAATAGCATCTTCCTTCGAAAGGTGCCCGATGTTCTTGAGCCGGTTCACAAAGATCGGATTGCCCGTCAACAAATTCGAGTATTCATCAATCTTTTCCGGAAAGGTCGTTATAAAGCCCTTGATCCGCTCATACATTCCCAGCGGCGGCTCCATTGAAAGGCCACCAATGCGGAAGTAGCTGGTCATCATGCGCTGACCTGCCACCATCTCAAAGATCTTCAGAATCTCTTCGCGCTCGCGGAAGGTATAGAGAAAAACCGTCAGCGCGCCAATGTCCATGGCGTGCGTGCCCAGCCAGATCAGGTGCGAATTAACGCGCGTCAGCTCCGTCAGCAACACGCGAATCCACTGCGCCTTCTCGGGAATTTCCAACTCCAGTAGCTTCTCAACAGCCAGGCAGTAACAGAGGTTGTTGGCCAGCGGCCCCAGGTAATCCACACGGTCCGTCATCGGAACCACCTGCTGATAAAACTTTGCCTCGCAGGTCTTCTCAATCCCCGTATGCAGATAGCCAATTTCGGGATACAGCCGGACGACAATCTCGCCGTCAATCTCCAGCACCAGCCTCAGCACACCATGTGTGGACGGGTGCTGCGGGCCCATATTCAACACCATGTGCTGATCGCTTGAACCCTCGGCAACAGGAGCTTCCAGGATCGGCGTGCCTACGTCGAAATCCGCCATTAGCGATACCCCTCCACCGGATAGTCCTTGCGCAGCGGATGTCCCACCCAGTCATCCGGCATCAAAATACGCCGCAGATTCGGATGGTTTTCAAAACGAATGCCGAAAAGGTCAAAGACCTCGCGCTCATAATAGTTCGCGCCCGGCCAGATACGCGTGATGGATTCCACCGACGCATCCGCCTCATCCACCAGCACGCGCAACCGCACCACTTCTTTAAACTGATGCGACTGAATGTGATAGCTCAGCTGAAACCGCGGCGTCGAAGGATACCAGTCCACCGCCGTCATATCCTGAAACGCGTTGTACCCCGCAGCCTGCACAGCCTTCAGCGCAGCAACAATGTTGTCACTCGCCACCGTCAACGTCAGCTCGCCGCGATCAAACTTCGCGTCCGTAATCAGCTCGCCCAAAGCCTTCACAGCCGGATGCTCCGGCAGCTTTTCGGTCACGGCGGCTTTTCCCAGCAGCGTTTCTGCCATTAAAGATCCGCCTTGTCCAGGCTCCAGTCGAGGATGCCCTTACGAACGATATAGAAGATTCCCACAGCCACGAAGCCCAGGTAGACGATCATCTCCCAGAATCCAAAGAATCGGGAGCCGGTAATCTCAGGCAGCTTTCTGTAAATCACCGCCCACGGCATCATGAAGACCGCCTCTACATCGAAGAGGATGAACAGCATCGCCACCATGTAGTAGCGCACGCTGAAGCGTCCGCGCGCATCGCCCACAGCCTCAACGCCGCACTCGTATGCGGCAAGCTTCGTTTTCGAGTTGCGGTGACGGCCGACAAACCTCGAGCCCAGAATCATGCTCGTGCCCAGCCCGAACGCAACCACAATCTGTATCAGCAACGGCAAGTACTGCCAATGGTAGGGAATGGGATTCATCTCATCCGCTCGGAAAAGAAAGGGTAAAAGTCCGTGAACACAGGAAAGAGAATCGGAGTTCCTGTGCGATAAGGTGCTGATTTGAGATTAGGTTTTCAAGCTCCATACGTCAAGGCTGTGATCGCTGTCACACATATCCCTCAAGCCCCGGCTGCTCTCCATGACTGCGATTCACGCGTTTGCAAATTTCCCAACTCGATCCACGCCCGCTCCTCCAATTCATAACGGAACAGTACTTCAGTCATATGAAGAAAAACTTATTCAAGTCGAAGAAATGCATGAGGAGAATCTCATCATGGCTGCGACCACTACCTCCAGCTTCCTGCTCCAGGCCGCCCCACCTGCTGCCCAGGCTCTGCCCCTGCACGTAAGCCGTCGCCGCCGCATTGACCGGGATTCTGGCCGCGCCCTTGAGATACTGGCCCACGCCATTGAATATCTGGCCGACGAATACGTCCATCACGGCGGCCAGCTTAAAGGCAGTGATGGCCAGGTCCAGGCCATGCAGATTCTCATGGCCGCCAACCGCAGCATCTACATCGCATGTCCTGAGATTCCCACTCTCGAACAACGCTGCGCCGCGTTTTTCAAGCGACTGTTTGCGTAGCTTGATCTGAGATAGCTGCGCGCTTCGGAGACGTCTTTTTACGCAAATAGTCCGTAATCGGCCTTTCCACGTACTGATGGATGAGACAGGCTACTGCGATCGAGGTAGCCATACTCAACCCGATGGACAGCAGGGGATTATTCATATGCAGGCGCTTTAGAATCTCAGGGGCCGCAGGCGCAATGAAGGGATGAAACAGGTAAAGTACATAGGATGCATCGCCAAGGAATAGCGCCCACTTGGGCAGCCATTTCAGCCGAGGCTCCAATGCCGCAGTCCCCCAGATGGTAAGCGCCGCCGCAATCCCGTAAAACGAAATAATATATGGCTTTGGCACCGGTAAAAACAGCAGCCATGTCATTCCGCCAACAAGCATAAGGGCCGCCAGCGCCGGATGCATGCGTTTGCCGCTCAGCACCCACTTGGCAATCAGCATACCGAAGAAAAATTCCAGGACAATCGGATCCAGATAAAAGGATGCGCCGGGCCAGTCAGGCTGCCGGAAGATCGATGCGACGGCAAGGGGAAAAAGAACCGCGGCGACGAAGATATAAACATTGGCGCGCAGTTTCAACGCGCTCGTGAAAATCGCATAAAAGAACATCTCGAAATTCAGCGTCCACCCGACAATCAGAAGCGGCTCAATTCCTTCGCTGCTGCGATAGGGAAGGAAGAAATAGGATGAAATCACCCTGCCCCAATCGAGGTGGGAGTGCATAAGCATGCCTGCAGTAACCAAAAACGCAACCAGCTTAATCGATGTCGCAATCCAGTACATCGGCACAATACGGACAATGCGCCGCTGGGCGAAGAGCTTCCATCCAACCGGGTTGCTGAAGAGTTTTTCTGATGAGTAGACCATCATGAAGCCGCTCAGTACAAAGAACAGGTCCACTCCCTTGGCTCCACGCAGCCAGTCCCACTGAGGTGTTTGCGGGCTGAGCCGCGAAACGTAATACAGGCCGCTGTGAAGGACAAGAACCAGCATCGAGGCCACGGCGCGCATCGTCTGGAGTCCCCGGTAGACTTTTTCTTCTCCCATGCGTGCAGTATATATAACGTCTATTGCGGACTATGAGGGCTGTAATTGCCAGTGAGTGGGACCGCAGGCGAAGCAGCAAACATCTGTATCGCGTCGAGTTATGCGCTACTGACCCGCCGCCAGCACGCCCAGCAGCAGCAGCCACGCCAGCCCCATCGTGTGCCAGTACCAGGCCGTCGCATCGACAGCAATCTGCCGTGCCTGCACCTGTTTTAAAAGGCTCAGCGCACACAGGCAAAAGCCCAGAAACACCACTCCAAGCACCAGATGCAGCGCGTGCAGCCCGGTAATCAGGTAAAAAAAGTAGCTCGCCGGCGTAGCCCATCGATCAAAGGCAAAGCCCTCGGCCGTAAGCTGCCGCCAGGCCTCCATCTGCCCGGCCACAAACAGCCCGCCCAGAATCAAAGTTGCCGCCAGCCAGGGTCGCGCCCGCTTCACAGCCGGCTTACCCAGCCCAAACCATTCCTCCAGCGCGTCTATCTCGTGGAAAATTCCACGCCGAGCCATCTCCATAGTCAGGCTGCTCAGCACCAGCACCGCGGTATTGAGGTACACAATCGGAGGCAGCAAGATAGGCCGCCAGTCTCCAATCATTTCGAAGGTGCGCGGGGCCAGATGTCTGCTCGTCTGCCTGGCAAAAAAGAAGACCACCAGCACAGCAAACGCCATCATGTCTGCGGATAGTCCAAAAAAGACAAAGAATCGGAAGCGGTGCAGCCTGTCGCGGGCACTGCCGCGCGGGCCGTGCCAGTCATCGTCGCCGCCGCCACCTCCGCCGCCGGTGGGCCGCCGATCGACAGGCGGTTTCCCGCCGATTCCCGGCTCCTTCCGTTCAATCTCCGTCGGTGTGCGTGTGAAGGTAACTGGCATGGCTGGGCCTCAGCTGAGGCGGCAAAACCGCTCAAGGTTTTGACGCATGAATCTTCGCACGGAATGGCCGTCTCTGCAATTCCATTAGATGCATTTTCCACAACGCGGGGTTTGGGCTAGTCGATCCAGACTAAGCTCCTGCGCCGAAGACGCCGTTGCCTGCACGGCTAGTCCTCGGGAAACAGCTCCGGCTGCGGCTCACGCCGTCCACGCTTCCCGGCCCCAATCAGGCTCACCACCTCCAGCGTCGCAATCGCGGGGCGGGGAACATAAATTCGCTGGGTATTCGATCGTTGATCGGGAGGCGTCAGCAGTAAACCCGCACCGTCCACCAGGCTGCGGTCGTTGGTTGCCAGGCCCTCGAGCTCATCGCCATCCTTAAGCTCCATCCGAAGCCACAGCCCAGCCGCCCGGGGCCGTACGGTAAATCGCTTGTGCAGCAGCCGTTCCGGGTTGGGGTCGCTCGCAGCCCCGCCAGGAAGATCTCGCACATAGCAGACCCATTTCACGGACGCCCACGCAAACCGAAGAACCTTCCCGCCAGGGTCCAGAATTTCCATCTCCTCAGCTCCGGTAACAAAGCCTGCGGGAGCGTACCCCGCAAACCAGTCGCGGGAGAACCTGCGTACAATCACGGGTTTGCGCTGTGAGGGCATTAGTCAGGATTGTCGCATGCAGAAAGAGCTAAGGGGACGAGGGAAGAGGGACAACGGACCACAACCGCCACGGGCAACGCACCGCCGCGCTAAGCCGGTTGAGATAATCTCCAAAGTCCGCACAAAGCCATCCTCGCACTTGTCCCTCTTCCCTTATCCCTTCCTTCACTCATCTTGGTGCAAAAGATATCTAGCCAAGCCCGGCCGATTGTGTTAATGTACACCTTTGTAATGTGTGCCCTGTGCGGCGTAAGAGTAAGCCTATCAGGCACTTGGAGCAAAACAGGAATCCTCGATGCCCGATTATGTCTACCTGTTGGAAAACAGGCTTTCTGCCGACCAGCAACATGCCCTCCGCACCCTCCGGGAAATAGCCCGGGACGCCGAACTGATCCTTTTTCTCACCGGCGACGCAGTCCGTGACCTCACCAGCGGCCATGCCGTGCGCGATCTTGAAGTAACTGTTCAAGGAAGCGCTCTTAAGTTAAAGAAAAGGATAGAGAAGTCTGGCGCAAAAATCTGGGGCGAAGATGAAACCACCCGGACCCTTTACCTCTGTTTTCCGGGCACCGTCCGCGTCGATCTCGTCAGCACGCACCGCGTTGAGTACCCCAAGCCCGGCCATCCCATTTATTCCGCCGCCAACATTCAGGACGACCTGCGCCGCCGCGACTTTACCGTCAACGCCATGGCTATCTCCCTCAATGAGGGCTCTTACGGCCTGTTGATGGATCCCCTCAATGGCGCGGCAGACATTGAAGCACGTGTGCTCCGCCTGGTCTCTAATTACGGTTTTATTGAAGATCCGTCGTTGCTGATTCGAGCCACACGGTTCAAGGTTCGCCTCGGCTGGGAACTCGATCCCCGCACCCAGCAACGCTATGAAAACGCCAAGGCCGACGGTGCCATCGAGTACCTTTCCAAGCTGGCCCGCAGTCGTGAACTGGAGCAAATCGGCCATGAAGACGATGGCCTGAAGGTCCTCGAGGCCTTTGAAACAGAAGGCTGGATGGCGGTTCTCTTTCCGCAATGGACTCACGCCAAGGTCGACGCCGCCAGGCTCCATGCTTTGCATGATCTGCGCGTCGAGTTGCTGGTGCTGGGCGTCCATGCCGACATGTCCGCCGCCCAGATGCAGCTGCTCACAGCCAAGCTTCAGCCCAAGGATCTCGCCACACTCAAAAAAGCACTACTGCGTCCCGGTTTCGTGGAAGAGTGGAATGGGTTGGATGCGGCCGCCTCGGCCTTTGCCAAGGTGCTGCTCTCAAAGGAAAATAAGACCCCTTCGGCAGCCTACAGGCTCTTTACCAGCTACAATCCGGAAGCCATTCTCTGGCTTGGATTTACCAGCAAGGATGCGGCGGTCAAGGAACATTACAACCAGTTCCTCAAGGTCTGGCCCGAGACCCGCAAGCAGATTCCCTTTGCGTTGCTGCAGGAGATGCGCATCCGCCCGGAGCTGCCCGGTTACAACGACCTTCTGCATGCCATCTTCCTTCAGCTGATTGACGGCAAGCTGACCACTCCTGAGGAGATCAAGGCATATCTTGAACCCCACTCCCCGCCGCCGCCGCCGCCGCCCGTCACCATCAAGCGTCCCCGCGGCCGCAAAGCTGCCGAAGCACGTTCCCGCGACTTTGAAGAGGACGAGGAGGAGGATGTTGTCCGCGGATCCTCTGACGATGATCTGGACGACATGGGTGGCGAGGACGAGGTAGGTCTCGGCCTCTCAAGGACCGATCAGGCTGGCGAAGCCGAAGAAGACCACGACCATGAGGACGAGGAAGAGGAAGAAGACGAGCCGGCTCCTCCCGTCAAGCGCGGTAAATCTTCTGCTGCTCCCAAAGCTGTGAAATCGGCTTCCGCGCCCGAAAAACCCGTCCCGGCTCCAACTCCAGCTCCAGTTCCAGCCAAAACCGAGAAGGTGCCAGCGCATGCACCAACTCCCGTTCCATCTTCGGCCAAAGCCGAAAAGGTGGCAACCCACGCTCCAGCAAAGCCGGAAGCTCCGGTAAAAACTCCCGCTAAGGCAGCAAAGCCGGCTCCCGCGCAAATTAAGGTTCCGGCTAAAACCGTCGCGCCTGCGCCTCCTGTAAAAAAGGTTCAGCCGAAGCCTGCACCCAAGCCGCATGCCAAAGCTCCAGTGAAAAAGGCCGCGGCCAAGCCTGCCCACAAGCCGCTGGCAAAGAAGTCTCCGGTCAAAAAAGCAGCAGCCAGGGTAACGCCTGCCAAGCCGAAGAAGATCGTGCAGCATGCCAAGCCCAAAGCCGCAAAGCCAAAGCCGCACAAGAGCGCCAAGCCGGTAAAGAAGCACGCCAAGAAGCGCTGATCTCGCAACTCGGTGCTTCGGTAATTTTTGTAAAAAGTTTGCGGAATAATTCGAGGATTCTGTCAAACTCAAAATCATCAAGTCAGAAAAGGCCCGGTCCCTCAGACCGGGCCTTCGCATTTGCGAAGCTGAAAAATCGTGAAGGCGTGGAACGTGGTATCTTCGGTTCAATCCCGTCGATCCGAGGAGCCTCCGCCGCAATGAACCGCGCCTTCCGTATCTCATTCGCCTGTCTGGTTCTTCTACTCGCCGCCTGCACAGCCCGCGCCGCCGAAACCTCCGGCCCCGGCTATAAATTTCACTCCGGCGGTTGGACCTACGTCCATCTCCAAGGCACGCCCGGGGAAATCGGATTCCAGCACGGCAGCCTGCTCAAGGATGAGATCGAGGACATGATTCATGTAACCCAGGTGGAGACCGGCCACGATACCAAACGCGACTGGGCCTTCTACCGCGAGGCGGCAAAGACCCAGCTCTGGCCGCACATCGACAGCGAATATCAGCAGGAGCTCCAGGGCATCGCCAAAGGCCTTCAGTCCAAAGGCAGCAAGCTTGATCTCTGGGATGTCGTCGCACTCAACGGCGGCATCGAACTGCCGCAGTATTATCTGCCATGGCTCAACAAGAACCAGAAGGCCGCCAATGCGCCAGTCATTCTCCCGCGCGGACGTTGCTCGGCCTTTATTGCCACCGGAAGTTACACAAAAGGCGGCAAAATCGTCATCGCCCACAACAACTGGTCCACTTATGCCGAGGGCGCGCGCTGGACGATCATGTTTGACATTCAGCCCGCGCATGGCCATCGCATCCTGATGGACGGCTCGCCGGGCGTCATCACCAGCCAGGACGACTTTGGCGTCAACGACGCCGGCCTGATGATCACCGAGACCACCATCACGCAGTTTGAAGGCTGGAATCCCGACGGCAAGCCGGAGTTTGTTCGCTCCCGCAAAGCCATGCAGTATGCCGGCTCCATCGATGAGTACGTCGCCATCATCAAGGACGGCAACAATGGCGGCTACGCCAACGACTGGCTTATCGGCGACCGCAATACCGGCGAAATCGCGTATCTCGAACTCGGCCTGAAGAACACACCGCTCTGGCGCACGAAAGACGGCTACTTCGTCAGCTCAAACTTTGCCCGTGACCCAAAGCTGCTCCGCACAGAAGCACCTGAATTCGATACGAAAAACATGCAGAGCTCGCCGAACGCCCGTCGCGTCAGCGCCGAAAAACGCATCGAAGAAGCGCGCGGACGAATCGACGTCGCTATCGCCGAGCAATTCCTCTCCGCACATGAGGACAGCTACACCGGCAAGGTCAATCCCGACGGCCGCTCACTGTGCGGTCACGTGGATCGTGATCCCCGTGGCGTTCCTGAGTGGGGCGACGCCCCGTATTACCCTGATGGCGCTGTCACCGGCAAGGTCACGGATTCGGACCTCGCAGCAAAAATCAGTCTCATCGGCCACGCAGGCCATCCCTGCGGAGAAGATTTTCTCGCTGCGCCGTTCCTGGCCGCGCATCCTCAATACAGCTATCTCAAGCCGATCCTCAAGGACATGCCTTCTGGGCCGTGGACGGAGTTCACCGTCGGCGAAAAGAAGTAGCCACTACTTGTAAATCAGGTGAATCGTGGTTTAGGAAACCGGGCGAACCTACTCGCGCCAGTGTGCAGCCCGCTGTACTTCGAGCGGGCTGCTGCTGTGCGCAACAACGCTTCGCCATTCGCACAAAGAACAGCGGCTGCAAATCAGACGATCGGGAAGCGTGTCGTCATTCCAACTGCAGTCCATGCCGCAGCGGAAAATCTAGTAGCGTCCGCGTCCACCACCACCGCCGCCGCTTGAGCCTTTACGGGCCACATAGCAGTCGCGACAGAATACAGGCCGATCGCCACGCGGCTCAAAGGGAACAGTCGTAGGCTGCCCACATCCCGAGCAGATTACCGGAGTCCCAGACCCATGCGATGACGGCGCCTGAGAGCGATAGCCACCGCCACCACCACCCTGTTGCTCGCCCTTCTTCGCCATGCGGCATGATTTACAACGCTTTGGAGTGGAAAAACCTCGTTCTGAAAAAAACGCCTGATCGGCAGCGGTGAAGGAAAATTCCTGTCCGCAGTCGCTGCATGTGAGTTGAATATCGCCAGCCATGGGGCTCCTCGTGAGATGTACTGCCAACTTTACCACTGTTTTTGTAGTTTTTTTGTAAGATTTAAGTTTCGATGCGTGTCGCATATATTCTTACCTCTCTTAGCGTAGGTGGCGCCGAGCGGCAAGTCCTCTGGCTTGCAAGTCGTATGGCGCGCGCCGGACACACCGTCAGGCTGATAGTTTTGCTGCCGCGCGGTGCAGACGATCTACTCTCAAGATCAGCCGCGAACGCTGATTCGACCCCGTTCGACGTGGTCTATCTGGGCTTTCAAAAAAATCTGTGGAGCGCCCTGCGAGGCCTCGCACGCGGAGCTTCTGTCATTCGTCACTTCCGCCCCGATCTGATCCACTCGCACAATTTTCACGGCAATCTTGCCGGTCGGCTGTTGGGCCGGCTCTGTGGAGGAATTCCGGTAATTTCCACAATTCACAACGTTTATGAAGGCGGTCGGCTCCGCATGCTCGCTTACCGCATTTCGGACCCGCTCAGCAAGCAGACCATCGCAGTGAGTGAGGCCGCCCGCGACCGCTATGTGTATTTGCGGGCGATTCCCGTGCGCAAAGCCGGCGTCGTTGCCAATGGCATCGAGACAGAAAACTTTCTTCCCAGTCCAATACGGCGCAACGCGATACGCGCAGAGGTGGGCGTCGCCGAAGACGATTTTGTCTGGATCGCAGTCGGCAGGCTCGCTCCGGCCAAAGATTATCCGAACCTGCTGCATGCTTTTTCGGCTCTCCGCCTGGAGCAGCCTACCGCGAAGTTATGGATTATTGGCGCCGGCGAGCCCTCTTACACAGATGAACTGCAAGTGCTGGCGCGGGCGCTCGGCATCGAAGATCGTGTCCGCTGGCTTGGCGCACGCCAGGACGTAGCCGCACTCCTCGATGCCGCCGATGCCTTCGTACTCGCTTCCGCCTGGGAGGGAATGCCTCTGGCGCTCGGCGAAGCCATGGCAATGGCGAAGCCAGTCGTTGCCACAGATGTCGGTGGGGTACGCGAGATGGCTGGCCACACCAACTGGCTTGTCGAGGCAGGGAACTCTCGCGCTCTGGCGGAGGCAATGGTCCGAATGATGACCCTCAGCGTCGACGATCAACTCAAGATCGGCGAAACCGCACGTACTCGCATCCTGGAGAACTTCAGCATGGAAGCCAAAATGCGCGAGTGGGAAGAGATTTACCGATCCGCACTGTGATGAAGGCTGCACTAAAAGCAAACGGCCGAAGCAATCTGCTCCGGCCGTTCTGCAGATACTGCCAGCCAACTAGAACTGGAAGATCAATTGTCCGAAGATACGCCGCACTGCCGAACCCGTAGGACTGCTGAAGACACCTTTGGCAAGTGTCGTCGATTCGCCGAAGTCCCTCGATCCAAGAGTCCCGTTCGGGCCTCCGTAACTGACGTTGTTGAACAGATTCAGTGCCTGCACGCTGAAGGTAAGCGAATACCGGCGATTCGTGCTTCCTCCGCCACCAAACCCGCCGCGGCCGCCACCACCGCCACCTAATCCACCCGGGCCAAGTCCTCCACCGGGTGCGCCGCCGCGGCCACCGCCACCACCGCCGCCCGGAGGTCCACCACCGCCGGGCCCTCCGCCCTGGTTGCCAGCAGGGCCGCCCGTCGCGGGCCCAAAGCCCCAGCTGCGGCTGATGCGAAGATTGAAAGCCACGGCTGCCGGTCCCTTGGCGATGTTTGCCGGAATCAGTGCTTCGCCGGTCACAGGCTGCGAGTCCAGGCAGCCATACTGGGTTGAGTAATAACGTGTTTCACTGGGATCGCCCGCGCACTGTGCAGCCGAAGCCGTTCCCGGACGCTGGTTGTTGAACCCATTCAGAAAGTCATTCTGCAGGACAATGTTGTAAGGCTTGCCCGACTGCGCAATCATGAATGGACTGAAGCGCAGCTGAAAGGGGCCGGTGTAGTTGCCCATGGCAAAGACCTGGTGCCGCGAGACAAACGTCGCCGGGCCATAATCCTGGCTGATGTCGTAAGCATTTGAGGCATTGGATCCGGCGCCGCCATCGCTATGTGCGAACCCAAGAGTGTAGAACCCGACCAAACTCAGCTTCGGGCTGATGCGCGCATTCACGCTCGAAATCAGCTGATCCTGCTTGAAGACGGCCTCCGGCGTGTACTGGTAGAAATATCCGCCCGCAGGGTTGACTGGATACTCGCCATCGGAATTCAGCTGGTTCGCATTGGTGGTCACCATCTGGTGCCCGCCAAAAGAGTGCAGATACGTCACCGTTGCAGTTGTGGTCTTCGTAATCTGCCGCTCCAGGCTTCCGCCGGCTTGGCTGGTATAAGGCGAGTGGTAGTTCGCATCCACGCGATACCGCAATGGAATGCTGTTCCCTGTAGTAGCTCCCGCAGTGCTCGTCAGAGTGCTCAGATCCAGGCTATTCACCGTGACGCCTGTGGCTGCGCACGAATTTGTATTCGAAGGTGTCGTCTCATTGCATACAGGCCGGTTCAGCACGAACGAATCCTGCGTATTGGCGTGCTGAATTGACAGCAGGTTACTCATAGTAAAGCGATCGTAAAAGAAGCCCCATCCGGCACGTACCACGGTCTTGGCCTGCTTGCCGTTGCCGCCATCCAGCGCATAAGCAAGGGCCATGCGAGGAGCCCAATCGTTATGGTCACCCACATGATTCTGAGCCTCCCAGCGAACGCCGCCGGAAAGTGTTAGCCGGGTATTTACCTTCCAGTCGTCCTGAAAGAAGAGCGCCGCATCGAACATATTCGCCAACGCATGTTCGTTGCCGGTGGTGTAATTTACAGTGGTCGGGGCCCATCCTTCGGCTTGCAACTGCTGATAGCTTTGACCGTTTGCCAGACCATTGGCAAAATTTGCGTAAACATCCCCAGCAGTGTATGGGAGCTTTGTTGACGGGTCACTCTGTGAGCTGGCGCTGAAGCCCAATTCACCATTAAAGTTCGAATCGGTAAAGTTCGCGTCGCGCCCATCGCGCAGCCGTGTGCCAAACTTTATAGCGTGATTCTTCACGCTCCATGTCGTCAGGTTCTGGAATTCGAGCTTCGTCGTATGGTCTGAACCCGACTGCGCCGGATAGCCTCCCGCTGTGAATTCGCCTGCTCCGGATACGGTACGGTCCGTCGATGCCGGGGTAGTGTACTCATTCGTTCGCTGATATTGGAAGCGGCTCTCGTTCACAATGTGATCGTTGATCACATACGCATCGCTGATCTGCACCGTGTGGTCAGTAGTGGACAAATTGTAAGCTGCGCTCGGCAATGACGCAGAATTGAGATTGTTCTGCTGCGAATCGTCGTAAAAGCTGTAGCGCCCCGTGAAGGTGTTCTTCTGTCCTACCTGCCAGTCGATGCGCCCTGAAACATTGGTGCGGTTGTGTTGTGTTGGCAGCGCAACGGAGTAATTCGGAAGTACCTGGTAGATCCCATTCGCATCAGGAAGAACAGCCTCCGACAGCAGAAACGAGTTCACATCCCCAATGTTGCGCCGCTCCGCGCTGGCAAAGAATGAGGTGTTCTTATTGATCGCGCCGCTCACCGTTCCGTTGTACTGATAACTGTAATAAGAAGGCAGAGTTTTATTAAACGGATTGTTTGTGTTGAACGCGCTGTCGTTACCCTGAATAAAAGCCTGTCCGTGCAGCTTGTCCGTGCCGGGCTTGGTCAAAATCTCAATGCGCCCATAGCCCAGGCGGTCATATTCTGCGGAGAACGGATTCTGATTGATGCGAATCTCGCGAATAGCGGACTTGGGCGGAAGCTGACCGCCGGAAAAGCCGTCAATGTAGATCTGTCCGCCGTTGGGACCAGCCGAAGGACCGGCCAGAGCCTGCAGTTCGTTCGAAAGCTCATCAGGATCATCCGATAGGGCTTCAAGATCCTTGCCCTTGAGCACAATTGCGTTCGAGTTGCCGCTGGCCTCCACGTTCACCGTAGGCGCGTCATCGGTAACAACCACATTCTGCTGCTCCACCTGGATTGCCATGGCGACGTCAACGCGCTTGGCCTGTCCTGCGGCAATAGCGATCGGCTGTGACTGGAACGGTGCAAAGCCCGGATAGCTCGCCATCACAACGTAGCTGCCCGGCTTCAGGCCGCGAATCTCATAATTACCTGCGGAATCCGCCGTCGTCGAGGCAACCGCCTTACCGTCCGGTCCGTTGATGGTGACCTTGGCCCCGGGAATCAATGCACCGTCAGGATCGGCAATACGCCCGCGAATGGTCACAGTCGATGCACCAGGCGCACCCTGCGCAGTGGCCGATACAGAAGCTGCCGGCGGAGGCGACGCAGCCTGCGCGGAAAGCATTGTCGACGCACCTGCGCCAAGGGCCACCAAAAGATAAAAAGATCGATGAAATGCTGAATGCAAAGTAATCCTCTTCGTGATCTGAGATTCGTTCAGTCGATGAGTTCAGTATTAAATTTTGATTTAGCGCAGTCGTCTGAAGCTTATTGCGTTCCAGCGGCTGCTTCTCCTCCGCCGCCGCCCATGCTCCAGTTAGAGAGCAGGTCACGTGCAGCGGGCGCTTCCAGCAGCGGCTCCACACCGGCAAGAAGCATAATGGCATTTACATCTCCGGAACTGCCTGCTGCATCCGTCGCCACCACCATGACGGCCTGGCCCTTTTGCAGATCCTTAATTTGAATCACAGGCGTGCGGTTCAGAAATTGTTGTGGATCACCACCGGCTGCACCGGCTCCGCGTCCACCGCCAGAGCCGGCACCTGCGCCGGACCCTGCAGAACGCTGTCCTCCTGCCGCACCAGCACTTGCAGGGGTCGTGCCCTTCAACCGCGCAGCAATGAACTGAGCCATCTGGTCCGGAATACGGTGCATCTGTGCATCCGGTCCAATATGAATCGTCACTTGTTTCTTGGTGGTCAGATCCTTCAGCGTCACCGTAGAAGCGGCGGCATCAACAGCCAGAATCGTTCCGGAAACATTTCTGAAACTGCCGGAAACAACTTCCTCAGCAGCAATCTCCGTTCCATCGGCATTCTTTTCGCCGCGAGCGCGAAGCTGATCGCCCTCATGAATCGCGTCAATCGGTGCAGGCTGCGCCTGGTCAAAGCGCACCGTACCCGCCGCATAGCGCTTAAGAACCGTGGCCTTCGTCGTCTTCACGACTAAGGTCTTCGCGGTCGGCCCCGCACCGGTCGATACTGTAATGGCGCCGTTCGCCGCATCCACGCTCTTCACGAGCCCTGCAATCCCGCGCTTTTGCCAGTCAGCAAGATCCTTCTCCTGCTTTTGCGCCATATCCGCAGCCTTGATCGCAACAATTTGCTTCGGCTGCAGCGGGTCCGCCGTTGCAGCTGCATCCAGTCCGCGCACCAGGATGCGGTCGCCCACAGCTAAGTCGGAGAGTGTAATTGCAGCCGCACCGCTCAGGCTCGTCTGGCCCGGCTCGATGCGTTTCAGATCGGTATCCGCCGCAACCGTTACCTGGTGCGATTCGCCCGTGTCGGTCTTGACCGTAAGCGTATTGCCATTAATCGCCGTAATGGCGCCACGCAGTGACCGCGAGGCCGTCTGCGCCAGCGCGCCAAAAGAGAAAGCAAAAGAGAGAACCAGTGCAGCCAAAGCTGCCATGCGAATCCGAATTTGAGTCGTACGTTTCATTCGTCCCCGCTTGCAGGTTTCTCAACCTGCAACTAAAGAATTCATTGCTCATTACTGTAGACGATCAAGGGGGCTAAAAAGACGACAAAAGACGCCGAAATGCCCGAAAATGAACGCTATTGCGTTAACTCGGCTGATTCCAGAAAGGTAAAGCTGCCGGAAGGCGTCGGCTGTACATTTGTGAGGCGCAGGTTGTGCACCACCACCGTATCCCGATACCACAGATTGATCGCAGGCAGATCGCTCGCCAGCATCTGCTGCGCCTGCGCATAATCTGCGCGCCGCCGCTCCTGGTCCGGGCTCTGCCAGGCATCCTCCAGCAGCGCGTCCACTTGGGCATTCGAGTAATGTCCGCGGTTCGCGCCCTTCGGCGGAAAGCGCGAGCTTGAAAATGCGTAGGTAAAAATATCCGGCTGTTCGTTTCCGCCAATCCATCGCAATGAATACATCTGAAAAGCGCCCTTCACCACGTCGGAATAAAACGTCGCAAATTCGTAGCTGCGAAGCTCAAGCGCAATTCCCACCCGTGCCAACTGTTGTTGAAAGACAGCCGAGAGCAGCCGCACATCTTCCACCGTGCTGGTCTTCATCGTCAGGTGCAGACGCACGCCATCTCTACCACGCTTGTAGCCCGCGTCATCCAGCAACTGTTCAGCCCGCGCCGGATCATAGTTGAACGAAGGCCCATCATTGTTCCACGCCCAGTGCGTCGTTGGCAGCAAGCTCTTCGCCGGTCGCGCACGCCCGCTCATCAGCGTGCGAATCAGCAGATCGCGATCAATCGCGCATGAGATCGCCTGTCGCACACGCGCATCCTTCAACAACGGATCACGTAGATTGAAATTTAGATATTGCACCTGCGTTCCCGGTGCATCCGATACTTCCAGGTCCGGGCGGCTGGCCAGCACCGGCAGCGCATCCATCGGCACCGCGTTGCTCTCCACATCCGCAGAACCCTTCTCAAGCTCCAGAGACATCGTGATTGAATCCGGAACCACCGTAAATCGCACGCGCTCAATCTTCGGCGAACCAGACCAGCTCTGCGCATTACGCTCTACAACTACATCCTGGTCAATCTGCTGGCTCACAAACCGAAAGGGTCCCGTGCCCACCGGATGCCGCCAGAAATCCCTCCCGCTGCCCTCCGGTACAATCCCCATCGCCCCCGTCGAAAGATTCGTCAAAAGAAAATTGTCCGGCTTCTTGAGATGAAAGATGACTGTATGCGCATTCGGCGTCTCCATCGTGTCCACAGATGCATAAGACGCCGTCCGCGCGCTGATCACCGTTCCATCCCGCATCGAGTTCAGCGTCCACACCACATCGCGGCTCGTCAGTGCGTGTCCATCATGGAAATGCACCCCATCGCGCAGGTGAAAGATCAACGTAAGCGGATCGGGCTGCTCCCAGCTTTCCGCCAGAGCCGGCAGAAAGTGAAAGCTGGAATCGCGCTTGACCAGTCCATCAAAAATCAGCTCATCGATGTGTTCCGACTGCGCATCCGTACCCACGCGCGGATCAAGGCTCGTCGGACTGCTCTCAATCAGAAACACCACCGTGCGCGGATCACGCTGCGCGGATTTACATCCCGCCAAAGCAAAGGCAATTATGCAGACAAACAACAATGGGTGCCCCACCCTCGGCGCGCCTTTGTTTTTGCGCCTGGGGTGGGATGCCCGTGTGCCCCACATCCCTCCAGTTGGGATGTGGGATAACTGGATGCCGACGCGCCTAAACATACGTCACTTGTCCCAGCACAACAGCTCGCTCCGCGCCAGTCGCCGCCGGAACATTCCCCGGAAGCCTGTGCCATGTCTGCCAAGCCAGCAGCGCAAACGCCGCAGCCTCTTTCGCTTCAGCAGGCAAACCGAATCCGTCAATCGCAGCGAGCCTGCATCCGAGCGGCGCAAGTCGTTCGCCAAGCATCGTCATCAGCGTGCGGTTGCGCGCACCACCACCGGAAACGATGTAGTCGACCGGCTTGCCGTGCATGACAGGCGCAACAAAGCGCCCATAGCTTCCCGCAATCGATTCCGCAGTCAGCGCCGTCGCGGTTGCAATCGCATCTTCAGGAGCTTTGCTCTGCTTCTTGCAAGCTTTCAGAAAGCTTTCCGCATATTCACGGCCAAACTCCTCGCGCCCTGCCGTGCGCGGCGGCGCAGTCCGGTAGTAGCGATGCCTCAACTCCACACTCAGCACAGCCGGAATCACCTTGCCGCGCGCAGCAATCGATCCATTGCGGTCGTATGGCTTATCGAAAAGCCTCTGCATCAGCGCGTCCATCACCATGTTGCCCGGCCCGGTGTCGAAAGCAATCACCGCATCCGCTCCCGACCCCGCAGGAATCGCTGTCAGATTCGCAATGCCGCCGATATTCTGCAGCACGCGTCCGCGCCTCGCATCCGCAAAGAGCACATAGTCCAGCAGAGAAACCAGCGGCGCACCCTGTCCGCCGGCAACCATATCCGCAGGTCGAAAATTTGAAACCACTGGCACATGCAGCGCCTGCGCAATCGCAGCATGCTCACCAAGCTGCCAGGTGCAGGCAAAGTTTCGTCCCGCATAACGTTTTGTACGCGCTTGGTGATAAAGCGTCTGCCCGTGGCATCCAATCAGATCAACCTTCACCCCATGCTTCGCAACAGTCTTGCGAACCGCATCCGCATATTCAAGCCCCAGCCGCCAGTTCAGCCGCGCTAGCTCTGCTGTAGAAATCGATGCCGCATTCATCGCCGCAAGAATCGCGCTACGCAGCGCAGCAGGGTAGGGAAATCCCTCATGAGCCAACAGCGTCAGCTTTGCGCGCTGTCTGCCCGGCGCAATCTTGACCACTGCCACATCGATTCCATCCGCCGATGTGCCGCTCATAACGCCAGCCACAATCATTGCCTTTGTGCTCATGCCGTCTCCACCACGGGCTTCAACTTACTGCCCGCCGAATCCGGCGCAGTATCTCCCGCCAGCGCAAGAACCTTTTCGTGAAACGCACGAACCTTCGCCCGCAGCGCTTCATACTGTTTCGCAGTCAGTGCCTTCGCAGCCTGCGCAGGCACAATCCGCGCCCGCTTCTTCGCTGCCTCCTGCGCGCGCTTCAACAGCAGAGCTCTGAACGCACTAGACCGCTCTGCCTCCGCAATCAGCGCCTCATAAGCGCGCAGAATCAACTCCGCACTGTGGCAGATTTCAATCATGTCCATCCCCGCACGAATTGCAGCAACGGCAGCCTCTTCCATCGGCAGAAACTTCAGGATGCCGCCCATCTCCATATCATCGGAAAAAATCAGCCCGCGATAACCGACCTGCTTGCGAAGCACCTCATGGATCCAAAAGGACGAAGCTGTAGCCGGCAAATCTTTCCCCTTGGTACGCGGATAAGCCGCATGATTCACCATCACCATCGGCAGCTCATCTCGCAGCGCTCGATAAGGCGCAATATCCTGCTCCCACAATTCACCCCACGTACGCTCAACCTCCGGCGTATCAAAGTGCGAATCCTTCGTCCCTCCGCCGAGTCCCGGAAAATGCTTTCCGCATCCCGCAACGCCCTGTTCCGCAAGCCCCGCAAGAAATGGCCGAGCAAAAGCCACAACCTCATCCGCATTGCTGCCAGTGGACCGCGTGCCCATCACCTGCATCGAGTCTTGAAGCGCAAGGTCAAGCACCGGCGCCAGCGTCGCATTGAACCCAAACGCCCTCACGGATTGCGCAATCAAAGTTCCATGCTGATGAGCCATAGACCTGGGTGCCCCATTCGCTCGCGCTTTTTGCGAGCGGGTGGGAATCGCATCCGCTCTCGCTACAAGCTGCGCCGCAGGCATTGGCGCAAGCGCATCGCGCAGCCGGTCCACCGTCCCGCCTTCAAGATCGACGCATCTCAACGCCCGCGGCGAAGAGAAAGATGTAATCTCATCGAGCAGCAATCGTGTCTGAGCAGCATCCACAATATTTCGCCGAAAGAGAATCGTCCCTCCCGGCCGAACCAGCTTCAGCCATGCACGTTCCAGGCCGGAAAGCTCAGTTCCGCTCAGCCCGACAACCATCAAACTTCCCGCAGCCTGACGAACGTTCAATGCCAATTTCGCCCCTCGTACTTAATTCTTCAACTCGTTCTTCAATTCTTCCAAAAGATTCAGCGCCTGCAGCGGCGTCAGCGAATTCACATCCACCTCCGCAATCCGGTCCACAATCCGCTGCGAAAGCGGCGTAAAAATCGTCAACTGCATCGGCTCCGGCTCGGTTTCTACCTGCACACTCTGCCGTTCCTGTTTCTCATGTTGCTTCAACACATGCCGCGCACGCTCAATCACCGCAGGCGGCAACCCCGCCAGCTTCGCCACTTCAATGCCGTAGCTCTTGCTCGCCGCACCCGGCTCAATCGTATGCAGAAAGACAATACCGCTCGCCGCTTCCTTCACGCCAACACGCAGATTGCGCACGCGCGGCAACTTCTCAGCCAGCATCGTCAGTTCGTGATAGTGCGTCGCAAAAAGTGTGCGCGCTCCAGTCTCCGCATGTAGATACTCCACCGTAGCCCACGCCAGACTTAGCCCGTCAAAGGTCGCCGTCCCGCGCCCCATCTCATCCAGCAGAATCAGCGATCGTTGCGTCGCTGTATTCAGAATCGTAGCCGTCTCTGTCATCTCCACCATAAAAGTGGAGCGCCCGCGCGCCACATTATCGCTCGCGCCAATCCTCGTATAAATACGATCCGCCAGCCCCAGCCGCAAACTCGTCGCCGGCACAAACGATCCCATCTGCGCCATCAGCACCAGCATCGCCGTCATGCGCAGATATGTGCTCTTGCCGCCCATATTCGGCCCAGTAATCAGCAGCAGGCTCGGCCCCGGCGATTCCGGACCTTGGCCAGCATTCAAAAAAATATCATTGGGAATGAACCGTCCCTCGCGCGTTTCCTCCATCCAATGCTCGATCACCGGATGCCGCGCCCCGACAGCCTCGAGCACCGTCTCCTCACTCAGTTGCGGCCGCACATACCTCCGCGCCGCAGCCAGGTGCGCAAAGTTAGCCAGCAGATCCGCCTCCGCCACAGCCGCGGAACTCCGCCGAATTCGCCCAGCCGCCTCCAGCACAAACCGCCTCAGCTCAGCAAAGATGCGCTTCTCAATCTCAATCGAGCGATCATGCGCCGTAAGAATCTTCAACTCGTACGCCTTCAACTCCGGCGTAGTAAACCGTTCCGCATTCACCAGCGTCTGCTTGCGCTCATAATCCACCGGCACATGCGAGAGATTCGACTTCGTAATCTCGATGTAATAACCAAACACCGAGTTATATCGAACCTTCAGCGATCCAATCCCCGTCCGCTGCCGCTCACGCTCCTCAATCGCCGCAATCGACTGCCGCCCGCTCGTCGAAATCGTCCGCAGCTCATCGAGCTCCGCATCCACACCCACGGCAATCGCACCACCATCCGCCAACGTCAGCGGCGGCTCATCCACCAGCGTTGTCGCAACCCGCGCCGTCACATCCTCAAGCGTATCCAGCCGCGCAGCAATCGCCTTCCACAGCGGCGCGTCCATCGCGCCAATCGCCGCCTTCAGCCCCGGCAACTTCGCTAAACTCGCCGCCAGCCCCCGTACATCCCGTGGCCCAGCCGAATCCAAAGACAGCCGCGCCAGCAGCCGCTCCAGGTCCAGAATCCCCGCAAACGCACGCCGTAGTTCCTCCCGCCGCATCAAATCACCCGCGGCCTCACCCACCGCCTCATACCGCGCGTCAATTTCCCGCGCCTCGATCAGCGGCCGCAGAATGGTCGCCCTTAGCAGCCGCTTGCCCATCGGTGTCAGGCACTCATCCAGCGTATGAAACAGCGTTACGTGCGAGTTCTGTCCCTGAAACAGCGGCTCTATCAATTCGAGATTCCGCACAGAAACCTGGTCCAGCTCCAGCGCCGTGGAGTGTTCCTGGAACCGCAGCGAATCAATATGCAGCGCCTCATTCTTCTGCGTCGTCCGTACATAATGCAGCACCACGCCCGCCGCAATCGCCGCCGCCTCGTGCCCAACAAGCCCAAAGCCCTCAAGCGACTTCACATGCAGCTGCCGCTCCACCAGCGGCACGGCAAAATCATGTGTAAAGACCCAGTCCTCCACGCGCGTCTTCGCCGCCACACGCTCCAACCCCGCCGGAGTCTCCGCACTCACCCCCAGCAGCACCTCATTCGCCCCAGCCATCAGAATCGCGTCCGCAGCCTGCGCCCTCGCATTCGCACCCGCAAACTCTGCCGTGCGAAACTCCCCCGTCGAAACATCCAGCAGCGCAACCGCACAAACAGGGTGCCCCACCCTCGCGACGCTTTTGTTTTTGTCGTTAGGGTGGGAAACACCAGCCTCAAAATAAGCCGCCAGAAAATTGTTCTGCTCCGCAGCCAGCGAAGCATCCAGAGCCGTTCCCGGCGAAAGCACCCGCGTCACCTCGCGCCGCACAATCTTCTTTGTCAGCTTCGGGTCTTCCATCTGGTCGCAGATCGCAATCCGGAATCCCCGCCTCAGCAGCCGCGTCAGGTAGCCCTCAACCGAGTGATACGGAACCCCGCACATCGGCACCAGCCGTTCGCGATCCCGCGCCGTCAGCGTCAGCTGCAGCTCGCGGCTTGCCGTCACCGCATCGTCGTAAAAAAGCTCGTAAAAATCCCCCATGCGGAAGAACAGCAGCGCATCCGGATTCTCCGTCTTCGCCGCCGTCCATTGCCGCATAAAAGGCGTCAGCTCTGCAGCCTTACCCGCCGCGCCAGCACCTGCCTCACCCACAACAGCCTCAGCGTCCGCCCCCACACCAGGGCTAGTTAACGCAAACGCCTCCACCACGGATTGACCTTCATCCTTGATCACAATTGATTACAAGCTTACCGTGCGCCCCACACCTTAGACTCCAAAGCGAACCAGCCTTTGCACTGTGACGCCAGACACCGTCCCGCCCCACCCAAATCAACCATATTGAGGATGTTGCATTCCACCCTCCCCACGTATTCAGGGAACGGAACACGAACGCAAACTATACTGGTACTTGCGTCCCAAGAGGTCGGCGGAATGTATTTGCTTTGGCTCAGAGTAGCGGCGGTGTTGTATGCAGCGGCAGGCGTCGCTGTCTTTCCCGCCGTGCTCTTTGCCCGTGAGCGCTGGCGCAAAGCCACCTTCTACCTCGGCGGCTTGGCTTTCTTCTTCCATTTCGTCTCCGTCGTGGAAATGCTCGCCGCCGCCCATAGCTGGCTCCCGGTAGGCGTCCGCGATACGGAATCCCTCCTTGCCCTCCTCGTCGCCGCCGCCTTCTTCCTCGTCTGGTGGCTTTACAGAGCGGTTTCGCTCGGCATCTTCGCCCTGCCCGTCACCTTTTTCATCATCTTCATCCCAGCGCTCGGCGTAGATCGATACATCTTTCCCTCCGCTGGCGTCCGCATCAGCTGGCTCGTCGCGCACATCGTAGCCCTCCTCGCCGCATACACAGCCCTCGGCTTCAGTCTTCTCGCATCCTTGTTGTATCTCGTGCAGGAAAAACGAATCAAAGCCAAGCCCTCCAGTACCAGTCCCCGCGCCCTTGACTGGCTTCCGCCCCTCGACAACCTCGAGCGCATGGCGCACGCCACGCTGCTCTTCGGCTTTCCCTGCATGACCGTCGGCCTCATCATCGGCGCAGTCCTCGCGCAGGACTCCGTCCTCGGCGCAGCCTACTTCCGCGATCCCAAGGTCATCGCCTCCTTCATCATGTGGGCCGTCTACGTGCTGCTGCTTTTTGTCCGCAACTCTGCCGGCCTTCGCGGCCGCCGCGCCGCATATCTCTCCGGAGCCGTCCTTCTGGTCATGCTCGCCGTCTGGGCAGCCAACGTGTTCAGCTCGGTCCACAGGTACGGTGCCCCATGACGCCTAACCTGTCACCCGAACAGAGCCACAAAACCGTCCTTGGCGTCTTCGGCGTCAATCACAAAACCGCGCCCATTGAGCTGCGTGAGCGCATCGCCATCTCCCGCGACGATCTCGCCTCCGTCACTCGCGCCCTCGCCTCCGTCCCCGGCGTCGCCGAGTGCATGATCGTCTCCACCTGCAACCGCGTCGAACTGATTACTGCCCTCATCCCTGCCGCAGACCATCAGGACAACAACATCAGCCCCGATCTCACCGCCTTCCTGCGCGACCAGTTCAACCTCGGCCCCAACTCCCTCGAAGGCCACGTCTACCAGCACAGCGGCAAGCAGGCCGTACGCCATCTCTTCCGCGTCGCCTCCAGCCTCGACTCCATGGTCATCGGCGAGCCGCAAATCCTCGGCCAGGTCAAAGAAGCCTTCTCCGTCGCCCGCGAATCCGGCACCATCGGCGGCCAGCTTGATCATCTCCTTCAATCCACCTTCGCCGCTGCCAAAAAAGTCCGCACAGAAACCGAGATCGGCTCCAGCTCGGTCTCCATCGCCTCAGTCGCCGTCGAGCTGGCCCGCCGCATCTTCGGATCCCTCAACGGCCGCACCGTCTTCCTCGTCGGCGCAGGCAAAATGTCAGAGCTAGCCGCACGTCATCTGGTCCAACAGGGCGCAGGCACCGTCCTCGTCACCAATCGCACTGCAGAGCGCGCGCACAAAATGGCCGAGCCCTTCAACGCCCGCGTCATCCCGTTCGATCAGCTCCATGAAGCCGCCGCTGAGGCAGACATCGTCATCACCTCCACAGGTTCTCCCCATGCCATATTCCGAAAGGAACACGGTACGAAGTACCTGCAGAAACGCCGCAACCGCCCCATGTTCTTCATCGATATCGCCGTTCCCCGCGATGTCGACCCGGCAGTCAACAAGCTCGAAGGCCTCTTCGTCTACGACATCGACGACCTCCAGCAGGTAGCCGCTTCGCACCTCGACGAGCGCAGCCGGGAGGCAGCCGACGCCGAGGCCCTCATCGCCCGCGAGGTCGAGCGCTTCCATGAACGCCAGCGTGCCGTCTCCGCCGCGCCTGCCATCGTTGCTCTCCAGAAGCAGGCGGAAGAGCTCCGTCAGTCTGAAATCAAGCGCGCACTCTCCCGCCTCGGCCCGCTCACCCCCGATCAGCTCGAAGCCGTCGAAGCCCTCACTCGCGGCCTCGTCAACAAGTTCCTTCACCCACCCATGCAGGCCCTCAAGCAGGCCGCCCGCGACAACGACGCAACCCGCCTCGACGCAATTTGCGAAACCTATTCGCTGCCTGTGATCACGGAAAACGGCCCTGACATCATCTCCGCCTCGCCTGAGCCCACCGAGCAGGCATTCGATACGCAATCAGCTACAGCGGAGTCCCGCAAATGAACCTTCGCATCGGCAGCCGCGGCTCCCAGCTCGCCCTCTGGCAGGCCAACCACATCGCCGGCCTTCTCCGCGCCCAGGGCCACTCCGTCGAAATCGAAATTATCAAGACCACCGGCGACCGCCTCCAGTCCATCACCTTCGCGCAGGTAGCCCAGCAGTCCGGCACCACCAAGGGTCTCTTCACAAAAGAGATTGAAGATGCCCTCGCCGAAAACAAGGTCGATCTCGCCGTCCACTCTCTCAAAGACCTGCCCACGGACCTGCCCGAAGGCTTCGAGCTAGCCGCCACACCAAAGCGTGTCGACCCACGTGACGTTCTAGTCTCCGTTCACTACGAGAGCCTCGCCGCACTTCCGCAGGGAGCAAGAATCGGCACCAGCAGCCAGCGCCGCCGCGCCCAGCTCAAAGCCCTACGCCCCGACCTCGAAGCAGTAGAATTTCGCGGCAACGTCGATACCCGCCTTCGCAAACTGGCAGAAGGCCAGGTCGACGCCATCCTGCTCGCCGCCGCCGGCCTTGACCGCCTCGAACGCACTGAGTGGATCCGCCAGCGCCTCGAGCCCGATCAGTTCTGCCCAGCCGCCGGCCAGGGCGCACTCGGCATTGAAACTCGCCTCGGCGATACCGTCACCATCGCCGCCCTCAGCTTCCTCAACGATCCCGACACGCATTACGCCGTCACCGCCGAACGCGCCTGCCTCTCCGACCTCGGCGGCGGCTGCCAGGTCCCCATCGGCGTCCACTGCCGCTTCCCAGATGCAGCACACCCAGTCTCTGCGCAAGTAGAAATTTTCGCCGTCGTAGCCGACCCCGCCACCGGCGCCTCCATCCGCATTCATGAGCGCAATCTGCGGCAGGGAACCGAGCCGCACACCCTCGGCCTCCTCGCCGCCGAACGCCTGATGCAATCCGGCGCTGCCAAACTTCTTATTCCCTATGGCGTGTCATCCTGAACGAAGCCGTTCTTCAGGCGGAGTGAAGGATCTGCGGTTGTTCTTGTCGTTGCTTTTTATCCGTTCTACCGCAAATTGAGGGTGCCCCAGGTCTCGATTTTGAGACCTGGGATATCACAAATCCAACCATTCACCCGTCCCCATCCTTCCAAACCACCAATGCCTGACTCCGCCTCAATCCCGCTCCCCCTCACCAACCGCCGCATCCTCGTAACCCGAGCCGCGCACCAGGTCAGCAAGCTCTCAGAAGGCCTCCGCTCCCTTGGAGCCGAACCCGTTGAAGTCCCCATCCTCGAAATCCGTCCTCCCGGAAGTTTTGCCGCCCTCGACTCAGCGCTCCACGACGTCGCCTCCTATGACTGGCTCATCTTCACCAGCACCAATACCGTGCAAGCTGTTCTCAATCGCGCGAAACTACTGAATCTGGACTTCAGCATCTCTGCCCGCGCCAAAGTAGCCGCCATCGGCTCTTCCACTGCCGCCGCGCTTCAGAACGCAGGCCTTCAGGTCGATTTCATTCCCACCAGCTATGTAGCTGAAAGTCTCGTTGAAGGTCTGGCCAGCTACTGGCCCGGCCAGCGCATCCTTCTCGCCCGCGCATCGCAGGCCCGCGACGTCATCCCAGAGGCGTTGCGTACTGCGGGAGCCACAGTCGATGTAGTCGACGCCTATCGCAACGTCCTTCCAGCCGATGCTCCCGAAAAACTGCGCGCAGCTTTAGGGAAGAAACTCGACGCCGTGACATTCACCAGTTCCTCCAGCGTGACGCATCTCGCACAAGCTGCCGCCAAAGCAGGAATTCAGTTTCCACTGGCAGACATTCCCGCCATCTCCATCGGCCCCGTCACCAGCCAGACCTTGCGGGAGCACAACTGGCTCCCCGCCATCCAGGCCAATCCCTCCGACGTCCCCGGCCTCATCGCTGCAGTCGCGGATTTCTTCTTTCGCTGACCGTTACCAAAGTCCACTGTCCTTTCGTACCGTCTTCTCACTCCAGAAACTTTGCGTGCAATTAACCCCATTTGTGCTTTACTCATAATCAGCAGCAGAAAGAACGCCCGAATCCATAGCGGATTCGGGCTTTCATGTTTTAAGAGAGGAAGGCCCCCCTCCCCCATCCTTTTCGAGGGCAGGTAACCATATATGTTATGCAAAGAGTAAACACCCAGCGTTGCACAGTCAGGGAATGAGGATCACATAAAGATTTCCGTAGAAACTGAGCGAAGAACTGCAACCTGCACAAAATAAATTAGGTTCGGAATCAAGCTTGCACAGGATAACTCAGGCAAATTTCACGAATGCCAGGTCTTATCCTTCGAGTGGCAGAGCTGCTCCAGGTTGCACTCATGGCATTTCGGCTTGCGGGCAATGCAGACCTTGCGCCCGTGATGAATGATCTGGTGCGAATAGCTGATCCAGCGTTTCTGCGGAATCACATGCATCAGCTCCTGCTCGACTTTCTGAGCCGTGTCACCTTTGGCCAGACCAAGCCGCCGCGAGATACGAAAGACATGCGTATCCACCACCACGCCCTCAGCCTTCCCGAAGCTGACCCCAAGAACCACATTCGCCGTCTTCCGCGCCGCTCCGGGAACGGTGATCAGCTCGGCAAGCGTCTGCGGAACCTTGCCGCCAAAGTTTTCTGTAATGGTCTTTCCCGCACCCTGAAGAGACTTGGCCTTGTTCCGATAGAACCCCGTCGTCCTAATCAGCGCTTCAAGCTCCGGCAGTGTCGCCTTCGCCATTGCCGCCGGAGTAGGGAAGCGTTTGAAGAGCGCGGGCGTAACCATATTCACCCGCACATCCGTACACTGCGCCGAAAGAATCGTAGCCACCAGCAGCTCCCATGGCGACTTGTGATCGAGTGCGCAGATAGCTTCGGGATAGGCTTCATCCAGCCCACGCAAAATCGCGGCAACGCGTTCTGGAGCAAGATCGCCGCGGTGGGCGGTTTTCTTTGGGGTAGTTTTTTTCGCTACGGACTTTTTGGGGGCAGTTCTGGTCGCGGCCATAAATTTCATAGTAGCGGAGTTTGCGGGATTGTCGCAGTAAACAAAAGTGTGTACTCTTGAAACGTGAAGAGCTCCGAGTTCAAACGGTGGCTGGCAAAACAGGGTGTGATCTTCGGGGATCAGAAGGGTTCCCATCTCAAGCTCTATTTCAACGGGAAACAATCCGTGGTGCCGATGCACGACAAGGAGCTTGGCAAGGGATTGGTGGAAGCCATCAAGAAGCAGCTTGGGCTCAAGGAGAAGGAGTAACACTATGCATGGCTATCCGGTTAAGCTTCGCAAGGATGGAGAATTTGTTCTCGCTACCTTCCCCGACATTCCGGAAGCGATTACGCACGGGAAAAATCGTGCTGAGGCGCTGGAGATGGCCAAGGAAGCACTTGAAGTGTCGATGGACTTTTATTTTGAAGACCAGCGCCCAGTTCCCATGCCGTCTCAGCCTAAGCGCGGGCAGGCAATCGTGGAATTGCCGCTAAGCGTGATGGCAAAGGTTCTGCTGCTGAATGAAATGCTGCGGCAGAAGGTGCGGCCCATTGAGCTGGCGCGGCGCATCGGAACAACAAAGCAGGAAGTAAACCGCCTGACCGATCTGAAACACGCCACCAAGATCGACCGGATCGACGTGGCTCTGCGTGCACTGGGGAAGAAGCTTGTGCTGGATGCGGCGTGAGGGGTTAATAGTTGGTATCCAAAAACGATTTCACTGTCGTATAAATAGCCTCTGGGTTATCCCAGGTTTCTGGTTGAAGTTTCCAAAAGTAATGTTCCCCAAATTTACCATTTACGGAATCATATCCGGAGAGGGATTTCATTGGCTTAATCCAATTGGATTTTGCGGGGAGGCAGCTAAAACCTAAAGGTGTCGGAGCTTTATCCCAGATTCCCACCCAAAGCACATAATGATTATCGCGTTTGATGTAAAAGCCGTACGCTCCAATATCTGTCTCGGACTCCGTCTGGCTCAATCGTGCATCAAATAGTTTCCTCGCCTGGTCAACTGCTTTTTCTAACTTACGAATTGCGCGATATTCCGCGCCTGACCAAGATTGAAGAAAATCACGCTCTTTAGGGTCCATGCTGCAGCTTTCAAACCTCCACTTCCAGAAGCCTATAACCTCTTTCAATATCTCGTCGCTATGAACTTTGGCGGCCGCCTCTGCTAAATGCTTAACCAATTCTCCCCAGGTAAGTCGATGTACATTGATATGCTGAGGCTCAAGCACAGCTTTGATCTTGGCAACTTGTTCACAGTGCTTCCAATCATCAGGCACAAGAAAACATAAATGCCTTCTGCCGACGCTATCAGAAAAGCACTCCGCATAGCCCTGCAATTGCTTTTCAGTTAATCCGAGTTGAGGATCAATTTTCGCTTCGATCAGACAGTACAGCATATCTCCGCGCGCCACAATGTCTGGAATTTCACGACCGCCAGGTCCCTCAAATATCCATTGAGTTCGATAAGTCAGTTTTGCTGCTTCAATCTCGGATATGTCGCTCCCCGTAAGACAGGTAAGGACCTGAGACGCAACGACAGGGTAGCGGTCCATCAGATTGCGGAGAAGACCGGTGTGATCATTCTCTTTTCGAACGACATTGTCGAAAATTGTTGGCATGCTTGTTTGACTAACTATAGCTTGCCACTGAGCCAGTCAGTGAGCTTATCAATCTGCAACCTCAACCCAATAAAAAACTGCCCAAACAGCGCGTAGTCCGCACTGACCTCATCAAACCGCATCTCGTAAATGAGCTTTTTAAAGACCACCGGTTCTTCCGCAAAGAGCGTCACGCCCCACTCCCAGTCATCCATGCCAATGGACCCGGTAATAATCTGACGTACCTGGTCCGCATAGCGGCGGCCGATCATGCCGTGGTCGTGCATCATGCGCTGGCGGTCGACAAAGGGAATGTTGTACCAGTTCTTCTGCTCGTCGCGCTTGCGGTCCATGGGATAAAAGCAGAGGTACTTCGCCTCCGGCATCCCAGGAAAGAGGCGCGGAGCCATCGCTGCCGTAGCGCGCGCGAGCGATTCAGTAATCTCCGCGTTCCACTCCGGTGAGTGCTGCGCCAGGCCCTTCTCCGCCGCGGCCTCATACGTCTTGCGCGTGGACTCATATAGCCCAAGCTCCACAACGGAAACATAGGAGTGCACCGGGGTCAGAAAATCATAGAAGCGAGTCTGCGCTAGTGTCAGCTCCACCTGGTTTAACGCTTCGAGCGAATCGCGGAAGTGCACAAAGATCAAGTCGCCCTTGTGGCCGAGCTGCGAAAACAGCGCGGACTGAACTTTGCCGTCGGTGGATTTCTCAAGGCCGTGAAATACAGAAATGAACTCGGCAACGATTTTCTTGCGTTCGCTCTCCGAGTAGGACTCGCTATACGAGGAGGTATCCGCGAAGGCCCGCCAGGATTTCCAGTCAAAGCGGAAGAACTGATGCAGTACGGCGGAGCCTTCAAGCGTGAGCGGAACGGGAGGAAAGTCGGACAAAACGGCACCTCTTTTTATCTTTGCGTGACTATCTATCGTAACAGCGCAGCGAGTCTGTCTCTTTCGCGCAACCTGCCGCGAGGCAGTACGTTCGCCGTCCGCGCAGGAGACCCTTTATACTGGAGACCACGCATGAGCGATAAGATTGTTGCCTTCCTTGTTCACTTTGTAACGAGTGTGATTGATGCCGGCGGGTATGCCGGAATTGCCGCGCTGATGGCGATTGAATCGGCGTGCATTCCGCTGCCTTCTGAGATCATCATGCCGTTTGCGGGCTACCTGGTGTACCTCAAACACCTGAACCTGTGGTGGACGGCCACGGCAGGTGCGATCGGGTGCAATCTGGGCTCCGTGGTGGCGTACTGGATTGGCGCCAAGGGCGGACGGCCACTGGTGGAGCGCTACGGCCGCTGGGTGCTGATGAGCAAGCACGACCTGGATCGCATGACGCGGTTTTTTGAGAAATATGGTTCGGCTACGGTGCTGGTGGGAAGGCTGCTGCCTGTGGTGCGGACGTTTATCGCGTTTCCCGCAGGCATTGCGAAGATGCCGCAGGGAAAGTTTCATCTCTACACATTTATCGGCTCATGGCCGTGGTGCCTGGCGCTGGCATATGCAGGCATGAAGCTGGGCGAGCAGTGGGACGATCCGCACTCGCCATTCCACGAATACTTTCATCGGTTCCATACGGCAATCATTGTTCTGATTCTGGTTGCCGGTGTTTGGTTTGTATGGACGCATGTGCAGCGCGCCCGCAGGGAAAACATGGGCTGACACGATACACTTACGTGTTTGGCCATGATGGCGAATTGAAACAGGTGGCGCGTGAAAAGCCACGCTGAAACAGACAGGAAGGACGAGGAGTAACGATGTCGAGCAAGGAAGTGCAGAGCATTGCGCCCGCGACGGGCAAATTGGGAGTAATGGTGGTCGGCCTGGGCGCCGTGGCCACCACGATGATTGCAGGTGTGGAAGCAGTTCGGCGCGGGATTGCGAAGCCGATTGGCTCGCTGACGCAGATGGGCACGATTCGGCTGGGCAAGCGCACAGATGGTACCTCGCCACTGATTAAGAATTTTGTGCCGCTGGCGGACCTGAATGACGTGGTCTTCACCGGCTGGGATATTTTTGAAGACAACGTGTATGAGGCCGCAGCGCACGCGGCGGTGCTCGATAAAGATCTTCTGCTTCGGTTGAAGCCGTATCTTGAGACCATCAAGCCGCTGCCTGCGGTGTTTGACCAGCACTATGTGAAGCGTCTGCACGGTACGCACGTGAAGACGGGCAAGAACAAGAAAGATCTTGCCAACCAGGTCGTTGAAGATATCCGCAACTTTAGAAAGACCGTGGACCGCGTAGTGATGATCTGGGCTGGGTCGACGGAGATCTTCCTTGAGCCGTCGGCAGTGCATCAGTCCATTGAAGCGTTTGAAAAGGGCCTGGAGAACAGCGACGAGGGCATTGCGCCTTCACAGATTTATGCCTATGCGGCGCTGAGCGAAGGAGTGCCGTTTGCCAATGGCGCGCCGAACCTGACGGTGGATACGCCGGCGATGATTGAGCTTTCAAAGAAGAACTCCGCGCCAATCTGCGGCAAGGACTTCAAGACCGGGCAGACGTTCATGAAGACGGTGCTTGCGCCGGCCTTCAAGGCTCGCATGCTGGGTGTGCGCGGATGGTTCTCGACGAATATCCTGGGCAACCGCGACGGCGAGGTGCTGGACGAGCCGCAGAGCTTCAAGACGAAGGAAGAGTCGAAGCTGGGATCACTCGAATACATCTTCCAGCCGGACCTTTACCCGGACCTGTACAAGGACATCTACCACAAGATTCGCATCGAGTACTACCCGCCGCGCAGAGATGACAAGGAAGCCTGGGATAACATCGACATCTTCGGGTGGCTCGGTTATCCGATGCAGATCAAGGTGGACTTCCTCTGCCGCGATTCGATTCTGGCTGCGCCAATTGCGCTGGATCTGGTGCTCTTCCTCGACCTGGCAAAGCGCACGCCGGAACTGGCCTCGCTTGGTATTCAGGAGTGGCTGAGTTTCTACCTGAAGTCACCGCAGACCGCCGAGGGCTTGTACCCGGAGCACGATCTATTCATTCAGTCGATGAAGCTGAAGAACACCTTGCGCTACATCAAGGGCGAAGGACTGATTACGCACCTCGGGCTGGAGTATTACGACTAATCCCAGGTGAGTAATATGCAATAAAAGCCCCATCCAAACGGATGGGGCTTTTATTGTTTTGAAAGCTATATGCCGAGCAGAAGGATCTTCTCTTTTTCAGCAGCACGACGCAAATCCTCATCAAGTGTTGCAAGAGGCAATTCAAGTCGATGCGCGAGTTCCAGATACACGGCATCGTAAAGTGTGAGGCCATGCTTATCCGCCAAGGCGAGAGTGCGTGACCAAGCATGCAAGCTGGTTTCGTTGTCAATAGTAATGGCGAGGCCGTTCAGGTCTTCCAGCGATTCATCTCTGTACGCACGCGTTATTCGCGAACGGCGAACACTGACCAGCAGGATGTTGGCTATTTCAATTCGCCAGAGTTCGGGAACAACAGCACCAGAACTCACAACAGTCTCAAGTACGAATTCGATTGCCGGCGTTCTTTTCCCGGGCAAAATCCAGGCCAGCGTCACGGAAGCATCCAAAACGAGAGTCACCGGCGGCCTTCATCGCGATATGCCTTCCACTCGTCCCAATTGAACGCACCTAGCTTATTCTCTTTGGCGCGCTCGCGAATGCGTCTAGCGGCTTCCTGTGCGCGAGCGATGTCGGGTTTCACGTCCGGAACAAGGCGAGCTACGGGTCGGCCATGGCGCGTAATACGGACTTCTTCACCGGCTTCGACTCGGTCAAGTAATGCCCCAAGAGTATTTTTCGCTTCAAAAGCACCAACTTCCAGCATTGAAGGCTCCTGTTTAAGCCAGCTTAAGCTAGATTATGCGTAAATTCAACGTTAGGCCGCAACAGCAGCAGGTGCCAGTCGCCGCACAGTAAGGACAGTAATGTCGTCCTCCTGGCCAAACTCCTTGGCTGCATCAGCAATATAGAAGGCGGATTGATTGCTCAGGTTGTGCACTCGGTCAAAGCCGAAGAGTTCACCAGAAGGCTGGCGGGCTTCAACGACGCCATCGGAGAGAAATAGCACGCGGTCGCCGGGATGCAGAAATAGACGAATCTCGTCATAAGTAACATCGGCGAGTACGCCAACCGGCAGACCGCCAGGAATGGCAATCTCCTGGCTGTTGAGATAAGGCGGCAGGTGACCGGCATTGGCCATGACGAGTTCGCCATTGGGGCCGAACCATGCGGCCTGACAGGTAGTGAAGCTGTCGCTGCCGACCATTGCCCTGTTCAGGGACTGCAAAACTTTGGCGGGACTGTGCACATCCACGCCGCGAAGAGCGCCCACCAGCATGGAGACATTCATGGCGGCCTTCAGGCCCTTGCCAGCCACGTCGCCAATGACGATCAGCATCCCGCCGTCCGGAGTGTTTTCGATATGGAAGAAATCTCCGCCCACCTCGGCCGCAGGATTGTAGACGGATTCGACTTCAAAGCCGGGAGTTTTGACCTTCTCCTGGGGAATCATCAGCTCCTGCACGCTGCGCGCTGCGGCCAGCTCGCTTGAGGCACGTTCCTGGACGTGGTGGATGCGGAGGAATCGCCCGAAAATAATCAGCACAATGGTGAGCAGGCCCACAAAATCCGCAATGGAAGCAAAGTGAATGGGCACCGGACCGGCATAGACGGTGAGGGGCGAATGGTACGGGTGGCCATTGGTGTCCATCATGCCGGAGGTGAAGATGGGTTCGATCAGCCCAACGAACGAGAGCAGCAGCGGAATAAGAAGCAAGCCTGCTTCGTAGTTGCGGCGCGCCGTGGCGGCAATCAGCACCACCAGGCAGAAGACCAGCCAGAGAAGCATCCAGAAGGCGCTTGCCACCATGTCAAATCCCAGCAAAACGCCAACGAACCGGCCGTGCTCAACAAACAGCAGAAGCGGGCCAACGCCGAGCAGAACAGGCGCGGTGAAGCGGAGCGCATAGATAAACCACCGCTTGAATTTCCCCGTCCAGCGGTGGCTCAGATCAAGAAAGGCCACCAGGAATTCAAAGTAAAGATAGGCGGAGATGGCTACGAGCTGCAGGAAAATGGCAGCGTAGAGCAGCGTTTCCATATAGGCAAAGCTGCCTGCCATGTCGATGAGACTGATCGGCGCCTGCACCAGCTCATATAAGCCCAGCCAGAGATATTCCCGGTGCCCCTTCTGCGTGAAGTAAAGAGCAAAAAGAAACCCGGCCAAAACCACCAGCAGAATGGAGTTCACTACTTTGGGCAGCCGCTCAAAGAGACTGTGATCGCGCCACAGTTCAACAGAACGGGTAAGCGATTCCGGACTACCCAGCATAAGCGTGCGAGCGGCAAAGAAGCGTGTGTATGCCGTCAGTCCAAACGGGATGTGAAATGTGCGAACGGCTAGAGTAAGACCTGTCTCCCCCGGCGGCACCTGCAGATGGTAAAGACGGGAAATGGACTGGTAGCGCTCCGGAGTGGCATTGTTCGGTCCATCTGGACGAATCTCCTGGCCATTGGCGAAAACGACAGCGTCAGAACTGAGGGTGCCGACTCCGCTTAAGGACGCGCTTCCCTTGACTGGCACTTCGATGAGCAAAGCGAGTGGGCCGTGGTTCGGCGCGAGCTTCAGATGCAGACGGAACCAGACGAAGTCATGCGGGCCGTGTCTCCGGAGCCCGTTGTCGTTGTTTTTATCGGAGTCGGAGTCGTCATCCACGTCGGCGATGGATTCGGCTGCATCGCGCACCGCCCAGTTGGAATCGTCAAAGTCGGATGCAGCAGCCTCGTCGCCAGTCACGCCGACGCGCCACCCTTTGGTCAGCATCACCGGCGCGCCGATGTGGGTTGCATCCAGGAGAATCGATTCATCGGAATCTGTATTGGCGGATTTTTTGCTGGCGGAATGCTGCTCCTGCGGGCCACTATGCGATCGCGAATGAGCAGGAGGTGGCGGGGAGTCCGGCGGCGCCTGCGTTTCCGCAGCTCTACTTCCGCACAGACCCAGCAGTGCGACAGCGAGCAAGCAAAGGTTCAGAAGTGGCTTTTGCTTCATTTCTCTTGGAACTCCACTTTAACAGACAGTTTGTAGCGCAAAACTGCTGTCGGGGTGAGGAGTCGGGTTCGTCCCCCGACAGATTGGCCAGCCGCTTACAAGCCAAACGAAATTGAGGTCTATTTGGTTTCACAGGATCGAAAAGAATCTTTGAGGGAATGAAATATTCCCCCTTTGCTGCCTAACAGGCGGATACTGGCGTCTAACGACTTGAGCGAAGTGGGTGTAGTCTCAAGGGGAGGTGCGCCATGAGGCACGGGGCAACGGAAAGAATAGTTCTATCGCTGGCAGTTTTGCTGGCCACAACGGCATACGCGCAGCAGGCTCCTCAGACGCAGCCTCCGGCACAGCCGCAAAGCCCGCCTTCTTCCACACCATCCACCACTGCTCCCGCCCCAGGCACCGCGCCAGTGGCAGGAGATACGCAGCCTTCCTCCCAACCCGCCAGTCAAAGCGCCAACCAGAGCACGGCACAGAGCCCAAGCCAGACTCAGGACAAGGAAGGCAAGGACAAAGACAAGCAGAGTCCTGCGCCCGGCACCGAGCCGGTAAAGGGCGATGTAGCCCCAGCGGTCAATGTTGATCCGGAAAAGGTAGTTGAGCCGGGCAGCCAGAAGATCAATGTCAAGCCGGGCAGCATCGATGACGTGAGCGCCGTCGGCAATCGGGAGATTGGCGGCCGTGGTCTGGGCAACTGGTATTCCACCGATACTGAGATCAAGATGGGCAAGTCCGCCTCGATGGATATCGAGAAGAGCACTAAGTTCATCACCGACCCGGTGGTGACCGAATACGTCAATCGTATCGGTCAGAACATCGTCAAGAACTCAGACTGCAAGGTGCCGTTCACCATTAAGGTCATCGATTCGGACGAGATCAATGCGATGGCCCTCCCCGGCGGCTTCTTCTACGTCAATTCCGGCCTGATTCTCAACGCCGACGAGGAGGCCGAGCTGGCCGGCGTCATGGCGCATGAGACGGCGCACGTATGCGCGCACCATACGGCGCGTGAGATGACCCGGGCGCAGTACGCGCAGCTTGGCACCATTCCGCTGATCTTTATTGGCGGCTGGACAGGATACGGCATCTACGAAGCGGCCAATATCGGTATCCCGATGACCTTCCTGCACTTCTTCCGCGAGTTTGAGGCGCAGGCGGATTACCTGGGTGTGCAGTACATGTATCGCGCCGGGTACGATCCACAGGCATTTATCGCCTTCTTTGAGAAGGTTCAAGCGTTGGAGAAGCGCAAGCCCGGGCTTGTGGCCAAGGCATTCTCCGACCATCCACAGACGCCCGACCGCATCCTGCATTCTCAGGAGGAAATTGCACGGATTCTGCCGCCGCGCGATGAGTACACCGTTACCACGTCAGAATTTGAAGACGTTAAGGCCCGCCTGGCCCGCATTGAGAATAAGCGCCGGCTGACCGATACCAAGGACAAGAAGCCATCCCTGCGCCGTGCCAGCACCGCATCGGGCTCTGATCCCAATTCAAGCGACGGATCGAGCAGCGGCGATGATCGCCCCACGCTCAAGCGTCGCGATGATCAGGGGCAGCAAAGCGGCCAGCAGGGCAGCGGAAGCGGCAATAGCGGCGGCAGTGGCAGTGGAAGTCAACAGCCAAACCAGCAAAACTGATTAGCACAGATGTGTTAAGTTTCTATCCCCTTCGTACCGCATTTGCTTCGAGCAAGTGCGGTACTCTGTTTGTGTCTCCCAGCGCTGACTTGAGAAATGAAAATAACAGCCGATAATCCAGGCTGACTCGCCAGCTTGTCCTCTTCATTACTTTCGTCCATTGTTCTTTCGTACCCAAATTCCTTCCAGATAGTTTGCATAAAATTATCCCCATTTGTGCCATGCTTATCTTGAAGTGGAAAAAGGCCCGATCCTCTCCGCAAACCAGAGGACAGGCCTTGATATTTTGCGCCGTGAAGTGTCTTCGTATGGCGTTCTCAACATGATTGGATCTCAAAAGTGTCACTTTGGCCGCATTTTGACCGCATTTTCGCACTCTTTATCAATCGAAAATACGGTCGCAAAAAGTTGAAAATAAATGACTTACTTGGATGGAAAAACAGAAAATGCATGATTTTTGCTTCGTACAGAATCTGTAATTCTTTAAATCTGTGGCTTCTATGAGGCCTAAACTATTGAAAAATAAATAGATCGCATCACAGGGTACCGGTTTTTGCCACAGAATCTGTAAAACCTGCATTCCGCCCCGGAACTGCCCGTTTCACAGTCCCGGCAAATGACGCACCATTTGGCATAACAGCCCAATATCTTGCGCTGACCCGGCGCAGTATCTCAAGATAGGCGACTTCTTCAGGATTCTTCGTGGTCCGGCGCAGGCCGCCGCTGATTGTCAGGCAAAAAATTACGCTAAAAGCCGGAAAAATCCTTGAATTACCCGATGAAACCGCGTTATATACAAGATCACCGGCCAGAAAGCGAAATGACTTGCAGCCTGGCACGACCTATCTGGAGGATCTCCATGCATAACGCGTCTGCCCGTCGTTCCAATCTTCTGGTTCCTGAGGTGCGCGAGGTCATGGACATCCGCCAGGCCTCGGACTATCTGGGCATATCTCCCGACACGCTGTATAAATACGCATCCGAGGGCTTTGTGCCTGCTTTCAAGCTAGGCAATCGCTGGCGCTTCAAGCGCTCGCGGCTGGATGAATGGATGGATCATCAGTCCGCCATGAATGTCAGCGGGGCCGTAGATCCGGATCAGAAAAAGCCAGTTAAAGCCGTGTTGTAATAGGCGAACTTTCTCCGCCTGGCTATTTAGGCTGATTCGCCTTGTCGACGTCCGACCACGCAAAGTTGCCCAGCAGGAACGGATGGGATGTGACCGGTGTGCTGCTTGCAGGGCTTGAGGGATACGGGTCCGACGAAGTCGTAGGAAATCCCCACACGTTTCCATTGCGCATGTCGATTACGACTCTGCCGAGCACCTGGCGGCTGGCGTCTGGCGCACGCAGCATATAAGTGCCGGGTTCAATATAGAACGGATAGGGATTCGTGCCATCCTGCGCCTTGACTACCGTGGGAGCAAGGTAAGGGCGGAGCGCGATGACCGAAGTAGCGACGGCTATCACCAATAAAAGCAGCTTTACGAACCTGTCCGTTTTCATGAATGTCTCCATTTCATAGGAAAGCAGCGAACCATTAGCCATGGCCTGGAGCCTCGGTTAAATGGTTCGCTGATGACATTCAGTGTATCTGCTGCGTACCAGTCTCAGTCGACACGCAGCGCTTTCACAGGGTCAATTGAGGCAGCGCGGCGGGCAGGGATGAGACCTGCGATTGCCGCGGCGAGAGTCAGTACGGCGATCGCGCCCACCATGACGGACGTGTTGACGCTTGTGATCTCGTAGAGCTGCGATTTGACATAGCGCACGCAGAAGATCGAAACGGGAATGCCTATGGCTAGTCCGATAAGGGCCTGCAACATGGCTCCCCGCATGACCATGCCGATGACCCGTGCCCTTGCGGCTCCAAGAGCCATGCGAATACCGATCTCCGGCGTGCGGCGAACGACGGTGTATGCCGTGACGCCGTAGAGCCCAATAGCGGCAAGCAGCAGGGCCAGCAAGCCGAAAAGGGAAGTGAGACGCGCAATGAGGCGCTCATCGATAAAGCGATCGTCAATCTGCTGTTGAAACGTCTGGAACTTCACGATCGTGAGGTTGGGATTGATACTCCCCAGGGTATCGCCGACAATCTTTTCAAAGCCGGCAATGGGATGGGCTGTCTGGATCACGATTGCGCCCGCGTACATAGATTGGTCTTTGTCGAGGGGATTGTCAGCATCTGGAATGCCGGCCGGTTGCGTGAGCGACAGGAAGTACATGGCGTGGTTCTTCCAATAGACGCTGGTATAGGTGGTGTCTTCCACCACGCCGACGATCTCATGCGCTCCATCCTGTGGAGTCTTGTTCGGACCTGAAAAGCCAAAACGATGGCCGATGGGATTGCGGTTGCCGAAGAATTGCTTGACGAACTCCTGATTGACGACAGCCACGGATGGCGCGTTGAGCGTGTCCTGCGATGTAAATCCTCGTCCCGAGACGACGTGCGTGCCCACCGAATCAAAGTATTCCGGCGTGCCCTTCACCCACGAAGCGCCTTTATTGATGTCGTTCTCGCCCTGAATTTTTACACCGGACCCCCAGTTGTTCTCTTCCATCGGCGTATAGGTGACGAGGCCGACTTTGAGCACGCCGGGAGTGGCGTGGAAACGGTCCACGATGGTCTGATAGAGAGGCTCTACCTCAGTGTTTTTGTAACCGGCCGCTTGCGGATTGATATGTGCAATGTAGCGGTTTGTTGTGTTCAGCTTCATGTCCACTCCCTCAGCCTTGCTTAGGCTCTGCGCAAACAGACCTGCGGCGACGAGAAGCACGAGCGAGAGCGCAGCCTGCAGCACAACCAGAGCGCGCTGCAGTAAAGATGCGCCCTGCGAAGTGGTACGGGCATTGGAGCGAAGGGCTTCGGCCGGCTGGGCGCGTGCGGCCATCACCGCAGGGGCCAAACCGAAGAGGACGCCAGTGACGAGCGAAAGCGCAAAGGAGAAGCCGATGACGAGCAGGGAAGGAGAAGCATTGACCGGCATATTGTGCTGGTCAGGAAAGGCCAGCATCAGCAGTGCGCGTGCGCCAAGGTAGGAGACCGCAAGCCCAAGCAGGCCGCCCAGGCCGGAGAGGAGCACGCTTTCCGTAAGCAACTGGCGGACGATACGGCTGCGCTGCGCGCCAAGAGCCGAGCGGATGGAAAGCTCCGCGCGGCGGCTCATGCCCCGGACGAGGAGCAAATTGGCGATATTGGCGCATGCGACCAGAAGCACCATTGCGGCAATCCACTGCAGCAGCTGGAGGTGATCCTTATAGCCATCCTGCATGTTCTGGATGCCGCCTCCGCCGGGCGAGAGCACCACATGAGTGTTGGGGAGGGCCTTCTTCGCGCGTTGATCCGTAAATGTCTTGAGCGGTGCGAACTCCTGTTTGAGGAGTGTGCTGGCCTTGGCCTGCAGCGCGGGCAGGGAGGTTCCCGGTTTTACGCGACCGATGATGTAGGCCCAGCGAGAGTCCGGATCGTTGAAGTATGGCGCACCGATGACCATATCCATGGTGTTCATGGGCAGGAAGTATTTCGGCGGATTGGTATCGATGCGATCGCCGTAAAAGCCCTTCGGCGCAATACCGATGAGTGTGGCAGGCTTGGTATTGATGAAGAAACTGCTGCCGACAACGGAGGGATCGCCGCCGAAGTCCTGCATCCAGGTGTCATAGCTCATTACGGCAGTGATAGGTGCGCCCTTCTGGTCATCGGAGTCCACAAACAGGCGGCCTGCGGCTGGTGAAAGGCCGAAGACTCGGAAGTAGTTTCCCGAGACGAAGGTTCCCGCCACGGATTTCGCAATGGTCTGCGGGCCGGCACGGCGGACGGTAACGGGCCGCCAGGCGTAGCCGGACTCCATTGCTGCCAGTTCTTCGAACTCCGGGAGGCTCTTCTTGAACATGTAATAGCTGTCGGTGTCGAAGAGAGAATAATCGCCGTTGTCATTCCAGCCGCCGTTGACGCAGCAATCGTCCTGGTCACCAATACGGACCAGAGTTTTGGGATCGGTGACGGGCAGGTTATGCATGAGGATGGCGTTGACCAGCGTGAAGATGGCGGAGTTAGCGCCAATGCCGAGAGCCAGCGTTAAAAGAACCGTGACGGTAAAGCCCGGTGTCTTGCGAAGCTGCCTCAGGGCGTAAACCACATCCTGCATGAGAACTCTCATCTACCCCTCCAGAAAACACAGTTGTACGTACGCTGGAGATGCACGTGAGGTTCCACGTGTAGCGAAGATTTCGCTCTTCAGAATCAGATGGTTACGCGACTGTTACGTACTGTAACTGTTCGAAGCCGCATTCCTGTGTTCAAAAACGAACAGAGTACTGCCGGATTGAATTCCGCGCAGCGGAGAATTATTTCTTAAACAGGTTCAATGGAATGGCTTCTCCCATGGCTTTATAACCTGCTGGGCCGGGATGCAGATGATCCCCGCCATCGTAGGCAGGAAGCATGCGGTCTGGGTTTTGCGGATCGCGGATCACGGCATCAAAATCGACGATCGCATCAAAGTGGCCCGCCGCGCGAATCCATGCATTTACCGCCTGACGGTCAGCCTCGTTGATTGCGTCCGGATGGTAGTAGCCGGAGCCGGCATAGGGAGTGATGGTCGCGCCGATGACGCGGATTCCGTGAGCATGGGCACGAGCAATCATCTGCTGATAGGCGGCGATGATGCGGGCAACGTAGGTGTCATGCTCCTGCTGCGAAACCGGATGCTGTACGGTGAGCCCGCCGAGGTCGTTAACTCCTTCAAAGACGATCACCCACTTCACGCCTGCCTGGGCAAGCACATCGCGGTCGAAACGGGCGAGCGCATTGGGCCCGAGGCCATCAGTGAGCAGGTGATTGCCGCCGATGCCCTGATTCGTAACGCCGATATCGTGCGTTTTCTTGTCTGCCTGCAGGCGAGCGGCAAGCACGTCAGTCCAGCGATCATTGCCGTTGGTCGTCGTGCCGTGCCCGTCTGTGATGGAGTCACCGAGAGCGACAATTGTGGCCGAGTCCTTGGCGGAAGAAAGCACGTCTATGTCCGAAAGCAGATACCAGTGGTCGACGTGCTTAGCCTCCGTTAGATTTGCGGCAGAGACTGCGTCGCCATGGATGTAATACGTGGTTGCACGCGAGCCGGGATGGCCGGTCTGGCGTGCAGGCGGCGTATCGAGGTGCAGGCTTATCGCGACGTCGCTAAGAGGAGCAACGGGATAATCAACCGGGTCGGAAACAAATTCTGCTCCGGGCGGAACAATGACATCATTCTTTCCGGCAAAAGAGAGCGCTTCATCCGTTGCCGGGTCAATGGCGGAGGATGACGACGAGACCGGACGCGCAATATGCACGGAGGTAAAGTGCAGAGCGTCGGTTCCAAACGCGTTTGAGATGTGGACGCGCAGCGTAGGACCGCCAACGGAAAGATGCACAATCTGCCGTAGAGTCGCATCTCGAAGATCGTCTACGGGTAGCGCGTTTCCCGGTTCGGGGATCTGCTGAGAAGCCCCCCAGGAGACGATCCAGTTGCCGGCTTGTGCTCCGCCGCAGGGAGTACCGAATAGGAGCAGCAGTATCGCCGCCAACGAGAGATTCGCTTGATGTGCAATCTTCATGCAGGACCGTGTAGGATGAATCGCCTGAATAAATCGCTTTTCTGAAAGCGCAGAAAGAATATCACTCGCGGAGGATGTCGTGCGTCTGGTGCTGAAATCGATACCTGTTTTGCTGATGCTTGTCTTCGCCACTGCTGCATTTACTCAGAGCAGTCCTGCGCCGGTCACGTTCACATCCGACCAGGACCAGAAGAACATGATGGATCAACTCGGCATCAAGGCACTACGCCCGGGACCGAGCGGAAACGAGAAGGCTCCTAACCACGCCAACTACGATGAGTCGAAGGCGAATCCGTATCCGAATCTTCCCGATCCGCTGACAATGAACAACGGCGACAAGGTGACGACGGCTCAGCAATGGTGGGATAAGCGTCGTCCTGAGATCGTAGAGATGTATTCGAAGTATGTTTATGGCCGGGTCCCGAACAATGTGCCAAAGGTCACGTGGTCGGCGACGGTGGATCACGAGATGATCGGCTTTACGCCTGTCATTGCTAAAGACCTGATTGGCACGGTGGACAACTCGGCGTATCCGGAGATCAGCGTGAAGATTCACGCCACGCTGGTAGTGCCTGCGAATGCGAAGGGCCCGGTGCCGACACTGATCATGTTTGGACCTGCGGGGTTTCCCAGCCCCAATGAGCCGCGCGGCGAAGCCTTGACAGAAATGAACGCAGCAATGAAGACACTGCTGATTCAGCAGGACCCGCGACTGCAGAAGGTTTTTGACGAGCATCCGGCATGGCTGCCATTCAAAAACACTCCGTTTACCTTTCCGCAACTGAATGAAGACGGCGATCCGCCAAATCCATGGCAGCTAGTGGCAGCCGGATGGGGCTTTGTATTGCTCGATCCGGCGACAGTGCAGGCTGACAACGGCGCAGGCCTGACGCGGGGCATTATTGGCCTGGTGAACAAAGGACAGCCGCGCAGGCCGGAAGACTGGGGTGCGCTGCGTGCGTGGGCATGGGGTGCAGGCCGTACGTTGGATTACCTGGAGACAGACCCATCAGTCGATGCAAAGCATGTGGGCATTGACGGTGTTTCTCGCTATGGTAAAGCTGCGCTGATTACGATGGCCTTCGATCAGCGCTTTTACATGGTGTTGGTAGGCTCCTCAGGCAAGGGCGGCGCGACACTGCTTCGCCGCAACTACGGCGAGGCCGTGGAGAGCCTGACCGGCGGCGAATATCACTGGATGGCGGGCAACTTCATGAAGTATGGCGCGTCTGATGCGAGCTTCGGCATCGGCAATCCGGGCCAGCTACCGGTGGACTCGAATGAGTTGATTGCGCTCTGTGCGCCTCGACTTACGTTTATCAGTTACGGCATCCCGGAAAAAGGCGATGCGCACTGGCTGGACCATGAAGGCAGCTTTATGGCCACAGTAGACGCGAACCGCGTGTTTGGGCTGCTGGGAGCCAAGGGATTGCCGGTGACAGAGGATTACCACACGGCCAAGATGCCTCCGGTGAATACCGGGTGGCTGGACGGGCAGCTTGCCTGGCGTCAGCATGATGGCGGCCATACGGATGCACCCAATATGAAGTGGTTCATTCAGTGGGCTGACAAGGCCATGGGGCACAGCGCGCAATAATCGAAGATCATGCGGAGCTTTCGAGGATTCCTTTTCGCCTTCGTCTGCGCTTCAGCAGTTGTTCTTGCTGCAGCGCAGCCTGCACCCGTGCGTGTGGATATGGCAGCCGGACAACTTCTGGTGGACGGCAAGCCGTATGTCATCTTAGGCGGTGAGTTGGGGAACTCGTCTGCAGGGACGGCAGCACAGGCAGATGAGATTCTGCCGCGCATGGCGCATATGCATCTGAACACGGTGCTCATGCCGGTGGCGTGGGAGCAGATTGAGCCGGCGGAAGGGAAGTTTGATTTTGCGATTCTCGACCACTGGATCGACGAGGCCCGCGCGCAGAATATGCATCTGGTGCCACTGTGGTTTGGAAGCTGGAAGAATGCTTTCTCAGAGTATGCACCCGCGTGGGTAAAGGCTGACACCAAGCGCTTTCCTCGTGCGCGGACTGCGAATGGCGCACCGACTGAGATTCTGTCGACGCTTGGCCCAGAGACATTGCGGGCAGATAGTCGCGCATTCGCAGCGCTGACGGCTCATCTGAAAGAAAAAGATGCAGCACAACAGACTGTGCTGATGATCCAAGTGGAGAATGAGGTCGGAATGCTCGGAGCAGAGCGCGACCGCTCTGAAGATGCGAATCGCGCGTTTGCTGGAGCTGTTCCGGCGCAGTTGCATGAGAAGCTTACAGCGCGCGAAGGTCATTTTTCCCCGGAGTTGGCTGCGCAGTTCCATCCGGAAGGCAAAACATGGCGCGAGGTCTTTGGTGATGCTGCGAGCGAAGTCTTCATGGCCTGGCGCTATGCAATGTTTGTGGATGCGGTGGTTGAAGCCGGGAAGAAGCAGTATGACTTGCCCATGTACATGAACGCGCAACTGCCGGCATACATGGAGCGGGCAGGGGATTATCCGAGCGGCGGTCCGCATCCATATTTTCTTGATGTCTATCGCGCGACGGCGCAGCATATCGATTTTTACTCGCCGGACATTTACTGGCCGGAGTTTGCTTATTGGGTGAACAGGTATCGCGCTGCTGGATTGCCGGTCTTTGTTCCGGAGGCAAAGCTTGAAGCGGCTCCGTATAACGCGCTCTACGCATACGGGGCAGTGCAGGCGTTTGGGTTCTGTCCGTTTGGGATTGATTCTCTGAAAGCAGAGAACCCGCTGATTGCCCAGGTGTATGGGGCATTGGAAAGCCTGGGGCCGTCGCTGGCAGAGGCGCAGCATGCAAATCAGACGCGTGGCATTGTCCTTTACGCCAACAGCGCACGCGGAACGCAGACAGTCACGCTGGGAGGATATCTCTTCCAGGCGAGCTTATCGCGTGTGTGGAATACGGGCGCGCTGGAATCACAGAATGGCGCGATGTTACTCATGACAAACGGGACAGATGAGTTTCTTGCCATTGGCACTGGCCTTACGGTGAAGATAAGCCGTGATCCGGATACCGATGCAAGGGTGGCAGGGATCGCGAGCATTGAAGAAGTGACAAGATCCGGCTCGGACTGGAAGGTCGTCACGCGACTCAACGGCGATCAGAGCAACCAGGGGCGTCAACTCACACTGGACTCGCAGGCAGTCCGCATCTATCGCGTCCGTCTGTACGCGGCAGAACGCTAGCTTATTCGGCTGCGCTCGTTTGCTTTGGTACAAACGGCCATTGTTTGCGGAAAAATGCGCGCACAAGAAATAGAATCACGCCAGCCAGCCCGAGAGCGAGGCCGCGCGCCATGATCTTTTGCCTTTCCGGATCAGTGAATACAAATGCGAATCCAATGAGCGTGATGATGACAGGCAGAGGATAAAGCCACATGCGAAACGGCCTTTCCGCGGCAGGCTTTGTAATGCGCCAGTAGACAATGCCTAAAGCCTGCACAAGAAAAACCATCAGTATCCGCACGATGACCAGAGCGGAGATCAAGCTGCCCAACTGAAAGATACATAAGGCGGCTGCGAGCAGGCCCATGAACACGACACTGACAACAGGGAAGCCTTTGGTTTTATGCAGACGCTGAAAGGCGGAGAAGAAGTTATGATCACGCGCGGCGGCGAAGGGGATTCTTGAATAGCCGGTGAGTAACGCGAAGACTGACGCAAAGGCTGTCCAGACAACGGCGACGGCAACAAGATCGCCGCCCCAGTTACCCCAGGCCATCTGCGCGGCGCGCGCTGCGGGATAGTTTCCGGCGGTTGCATTCGTCATGCGAATCATTTCGGCGACGGGCAACTGACCGAGGATGCCGACGTTCATGAGCAGGTAAAGCACGCCCACGATCAAGATGGAGAGAATCATGGAACGCGGAATGGTGCGCGGAGGATCGACGACCTCTTCAGCAAGAAAGCAGATGTTGTAGTAGCCCCAGTAGTCATAGAGAGCGACGAGCAGAGCCCCGGAGAAGCCGATCAGGAATCCGTTGGGCGGCGACTGATGCGACCAACCTTGCGGAAAGGCCAGCGCAGGATGGAAATGCGTAAGTCCCGTGAAGATGACAAAGGCCAGTGTTGCGAGAACGCCGATCCAAAGGTATTTAGAGATGCGCGCGATGCCGTCGATGCCGCGAGCAACAAGGATGGTGGCGAGCACTGCCGCGGAAATTGCGGTGAGTGTTGCAGCGGAGATTTCAAGCTTGAGTGTGACATCCCCGAGAAAATGAAATCCGAGTGAGCGGCTGAAGAATACATGCTGGAGTGACGGGAAGAGGTAAGAGGCATACCCTGCAAGGCCGACGCATCCGGTAGCGATGGAGACAGGCGCAGTGAAGATGAGCTGGAAAGTGAAGAGAAATGCGAGAAGCCTGCCGAACTTTTCGCGTCCGTAGATTTCCTTTACGTATTCGTATGTCCCGCCGGCTTTAGGGAGTGCCGCACCGAGTTCGGCCCAGATGAGACCGTCTGCAATGGCAATAATAGCTCCGGCAATCCAACCAACAAGAGCGAGCGAGCCGCCCATGGCCTTGACCATCAGCGGCAGCGTAGCAAAGGGGCCAACGCCGACCATGTCAATCATGTTCAGAGCGGTGGCTGGCAGCAGCGTGAGCCTGCGTTGGAGTTGAGGAGAGCTATCCGGCTGGTCTGTTCCGGCTGGGCCGGTGCTGGCTGCACGCATGGCTGCGATTGTAAAGGAGGCCGCGCGTGATACAACTGACCGGGTGGATTACTCGCGCCGTATCGGGAATTTGCGCCGCAAACTGAGACGCACCGGATTGTCGGGGCTGTTGGTGACGCATCTTCCGGATGTGCGGTATCTGTGTGGCTTTACCGGATCGAGTGCTTCGCTGGCAATTACCGGCCGCAGGGCGCGGCTGTTTACCGATGGACGCTATCGTACGCAGGCAGCTGAAGAAGTAAAAGCTGCGGATGTGGAGATTGTTGCTCGCTCAGCTGCTGTTGCTGCGGTGGAATGGCTGGCTGTGCAACCGGCATCGGAGTCTGCAGGATTTGATCCAGCACACACCACTGTGGCTGAGCTCGCGCGATGGAGAGGAGCACTTCCGGCACGCCTGCGGCGAACATTTTTTGTGGCGCTGCCAAATCCGTTGGTTGAGCCTCTGCGTCTTGTGAAGGACGAAGCCGAGCTGGCGATTTTGCGCGAAGCCGCGCTGATCGGTTCGCGACTTTTTGACTACATTCTCGGCGTTCTACGTCCAGGTCTGCGCGAGGTAGAAGTAGCAGCGGAACTGGAACACGCAGCTCGCATGGCAGGCGCAGAGGGAATGTCGTTTGACACGATCGTGGCTTCCGGACCCCGCTCGGCACTTCCGCATGGACATGCGTCGGAAGCGCGCCTGCCCCGCCGAGGCTTTCTTACCCTCGACTTCGGTATAATCCACAAGGGTTACTGCAGCGATATGACCCGTACGGTGTACCTTGGCAAGCCCCGGGCAAATGAGCGCGCCGCTTATACGGCGGTCCTTGAAGCCCAGCAAGCTGCGGTGGATGCTGTTGCGGCAGGAGTACGCTGCGGTGACGTGGACGAAGCCGCAAGAAGTGTGCTCCGCCGCGCCGGACTTGCTGAGGCGTTTTCGCACTCGACAGGCCACGGCGTGGGTATTGAGATTCACGAGCCGCCACGCATCGCTTCCGGGCAAACCACCCGCCTTGAGGCCGGCATGGTGGTGACAATCGAACCGGGTGTCTACCTGCCGGGGCAGTTCGGCATCCGCATTGAAGATATGGTGGCAGTGACGCGCACGGGCGGTGAGATTTTTACCCCTGCGCCCAAGGCCCTGATTGAGCTTTGAATAGTTTTTTGCCCATGTAGGCTTCTGATATAGAAGGAACGAATGAAACAAGAAGATATTCAGGATCTGCAGCAATTGATCGAGTTCCTCAAGGAACATGGCGTCGCCGAGTTTGACCTCGAGCGCGAAGATGTGAAGGTCCGGCTCAAGTTTGTGCAACCGGTGGCTCCCATGGTTGCATTTACTCCATCTATTGCGCCCGTGGCTGCGCTTCCCCCTGTGTCTGCTGCCGCTTCTGTAACATCCCCGGCACCAGCGGCTGTTCCCGCCCCCAGCGCAGAAGAAAACCTGCACATCATCAAGTCGCCGATTGTGGGAACCTTTTACGGTTCGCCCTCACCTGGAGCAGGGATGTTTGTTTCACCCGGAGAACGCGTGGAGAAAGGGCAAGTGGTCTGCATTGTCGAGGCCATGAAGCTCATGAACGAGATTGAGTCCGACGCTGCCGGAGAGATCGTTAAGATGCTGGTAACCAATGGTCAAGCGGTAGAGTACGGCCAGCCACTGTTTTCGGTTCGCACGGCCTAAGCGCGCCTTTTGCTCTACTAAGGATAAAAATGTTTCGCAAGGTTCTGATTGCCAATCGCGGCGAAATTGCGCTGCGCGTCATCAATGCCTGCCGAGAGCTCGGCATACGCACAGTTGCGATCTACAGTGAAGCAGACCGCAATTCGCTCCACGTGCGCTTTGCCGATGAGGCAATCTGCATTGGTCCGCCGCGCCCGGCGGATAGCTATCTCAATGTCCCGGCGGTGATCTCAGCCGCAGAGATCGCCAATGTAGACGCGATTCATCCGGGCTATGGTCTGCTAAGCGAGAACGCAAACTTCGCTGAGGTCTGCCGCGCATCGAATATCAAGTTCATTGGGCCGCCACCAGAGGTGACCCGCCTGATGGGCGAAAAGGAAAAAGCCCGCCAGGCGATGAAGAAAGCCAAGGTGCCGATTCTGCCGGGATCTGATGGCGTAGTCGATTCAGAAGAAGACGCGCAGGAGTGGGCTCAGAGGGTCGGCTTTCCAGTAATTCTCAAGGCCAAAGCCGGCGGCGGTGGGCGCGGTATGAGAATTGTGCGCACCGCCGAAGAGCTGCCGAATCTTTATCACGCCGCATCGACCGAGGCCGCAAATGCCTTCGGCAACGGCGAGCTGTACATGGAGAAGTTCATTGAGCGGCCGCGGCATATTGAGTTCCAGGTGCTGGCTGACGAGCACGGTGACGTCAGAACTCTCTTTGAACGCGAGTGCTCCATTCAGCGGCGGCACCAGAAGCTGATTGAGGAAGCGCCGTCGCTACAGGTGACGCCCAAGATCCGCGAGGAGATCGATGCGACCCTTCGCCGCTGCCTCACGGAAATCGGATACCAGAATGCCGGAACCGTTGAATTTCTCATGGACGAGGACAGGCAGATCTACTTCATCGAAATGAATACGCGCATCCAGGTGGAGCACCCGGTAACAGAGTTCATCACGGGCATCGACCTGGTGAAGGCGCAGTTGCGGATTGCCTCCGGCGAGAGGCTGAGCGATATTCTGCCGGCAAAACTGGAGATGCGTGGGCATGCAATTGAGTGCCGCATCAACGCGGAGAACCCGGTAAAGTTCACGCCCTCCGCGGGGCGCATTACCGCATTTAATGTTCCCGGCGGCAACGGTGTACGAGTCGACACAGCGCAATATGCTGAAGGCGTTGTGCCCCCATATTACGACTCGCTCATTGCCAAACTCATTGTGCACGGCGATACGCGCGAGGAAGCCATGAACAAGATGCAGCGCGCACTGAGTCAATTTGTGGTGCAGGGAATAGAGACCTCGATTCCTCTGCATCAGGCAATCTTTGAGGATGAGAACTTCCGCAAAGGCGAGTTCGACACCAAGTTCATGGAACGGTTTCTGGCGGCGCGGCAGTAGCGCAATCGTCAATGCTCAACGGTGGCCGTAAGCTGATACTCTGTTGAGCATCGATGCTTACACGTCGTCACTTTCTTCAGACCGCGGGCTGGTCGTTAGCGGCTGCAGCTTTGCCTTTGCGAGCCGCTCCCAAAGCCGCCGCCGGCAAAGCGGACTATTCTCTCCGCATTGAGCCCTGCACGCTCGACATTGCTCCGGGCGTGACGGTGAAGACCACCGCGTACAACGGCCAGGTTCCCGGCCCAATTCTGCGGCTGCGCGAAGGCGTTCCTGTCACCATGGATGTGACAAATGCGAGCCAGAATCCAGATCTGGTCCATTGGCACGGACTCGCAATTGACTCACTCAATGACGGCGCAATGGAAGAAGGCTCGCCCATGATTGCGCCGGGCGGACAGCAGCGTTATGCGTTTACGCCAAGGCCTGCCGGGACGCGCTGGTATCACACGCATGCCAGCGCGGGTACCGATCTGAACCGGGGCACCTACAGCGGGCAATTCGGTTTCCTGATGGTAGAGGGACGATCGGGCTTTGCGGCCGAAGGGAAGTTCGATCAGGAGATTTTCCTGGCAATTCATCACTGGGAGCCGCGCTTTGTTCCGATGGTGGATTCGATGCGGCAGGCAAGCGCGAATGCTCCACTGACCGCGGGCTCGGATGTGGGCTATCAGCACGCTACCATCAACGCGCATAAGCTCGGCGTTGGCGAACCGCTTCGCGTAAAGCAAGGCCAGCGCGTCCTGATGCATATCTTGAATGCGAGCGCGACAGAGAATGTGGAGCTTGCATTGCCTGGGCACACTTTCAAAGTGGTGGCAATGGATGGCAACCCCGTTCCGCGCCCCCAATCCGTCGAGCGGCTGAGCATTGCGGTGGCCGAGCGGGTAGACGCGATCGTAGAGATGAACTCGCCGGGCGTGTGGGTGCTTGGGTCCACGCTCGCGGACTCGCGCCAGATGGGGCTTGGAGTGGTCGTGGAGTACGCGGGCAGCAAAGGCGCGCCTTTGTGGCGCAATCCGGCGCCTGCGCAGTGGGATTACATGCAATTTGCGAATGCGACACCGGCTGCAGCTCCGGATGAGACGATTACGCTGACCTTCCGCGACATTGGCCAGGTGAATGGAAGCCAATTCGACTACTGGACGATTAACAATCAGTCATGGCCCAAGATCGATCCGATTGAAGTGCATGCAGGCAAACGATACAGGCTGTTGCTGCGCAACGGCAGCGGCGATCAGCATCCGATTCATCTGCATCGCCACACATTTGAGGTTACCCAAATCGGCAAGCGACAGATGAGCGGACTGCGCAAAGACACCATCAACGTGATGCCGCTCGATACAGTGGCTATCGACTTCGTTGCTGACAACCCCGGCGACACTTTGTGGCATTGCCATCAGCAGTTGCACATGGACCTCGGCTTCATGCAGTTGATCAAGTATGTGGGATAAGCGTCGATGATTCGTTCGATCTTGGCAGCCTTTGTGATCGCGGCACTTGCAGGGCGAATCTGCGCCGCACAGAAAGACGTTCCCTGGTCCAGCTACAATGGCGGGCGCGAAGGCGATCATTACTCCAGGCTCACGCAGATCAATCGCGCAAATGTAAATCAGCTTCAAGTTGCGTGGACCTTTGACACTGGCGAAAAAGGCGGGATGCAGGATAATCCGCTGATCATCGGCCGTACGCTCTATGCGTACACGCCAACCGAAAAGATCGTTGCGCTGGATGCGGCGACAGGCAAGCTGAAGTGGAAGTTTGATTCCGGCGTCGTCGGTACACAGCCTGCGCGCGGCATGTCGTGGTGGACGGACGGCAAGGAAAATCGCCTTCTTGTCGGCATCATGAATTTTCTCTATTGCCTCGACCCGGCAACGGGAAAACCGATTGCGAGCTTCGGTGAGCAAGGCCGAATCGACTTACGCAAAGGGCTGCGAGAACCGTGGGAGCAGCAGTCGATTGTGCTGACCACGCCGGGGATGCTGTGGAAGGACATGATCATTGTAGGCGGCCGCAATCCCGAGGCGCATCCCGCGCCGCCGGGCGATGTGCGAGCCTTCGATGTGCATACGGGCGCATTGCGCTGGGTCTTCCATACCATTCCGCACCCCGGCGAGGCGGGTTATGAAACCTGGCCCGCAGATGCGTGGAAGCGTTCCGGGGCGGCAAATAACTGGGCAGGCATGGCGCTCGATGAGGAGCGTGGAATTCTCTATGTCCCCACCGGCTCCGCAGTGATGGACTTCTATGGCGGCGACCGGATTGGCGACGACCTCTACGCCAACACGTTGCTGGCTCTGGATGCGAACACAGGCAAGCGAATCTGGCACTTTCAGGATGTGCATCACGACATCTGGGATCGCGACTTTCCGTCGCCGCCTGCGCTCTTCACCATAGTGCGCGATGGTAAAACCATTCCCGCCATGGCGCAGACCACCAAGCAGGGATGGCTGTATCTCTTCAATAGGCTTACCGGCGAGCCACTTTTTCCGATTCACGAACACGAATATCCCGCGAGCAATGTTCCCGGCGAGCAGGCGTCGAAGACACAGCCTCTACCGGACTGGCCACAGCCTTTCGCGCGCCAACGGCTCACGGAAGCCGATCTGACTACGCGCACCCCTGCCGCGCATGAGTGGGCCGTAAAGACCTTCCGCGAATTCAAGAGTGACGGACAGTTCATTCCGTTCTCCGTGGAGCGGCAGACGGTGATCTTCCCTGGCTTCGACGGCGGCGCGGAATGGGGCGGCCCGGCAATCGATCCGGTACACAAGATTCTCTACGTCAACGCCAACGAAATGGTGTGGACCGGCGGCCTGGCGCCTGCGGGGAAAGTCAGCAGCCCCGGCGAGGGTATTTATCGCTCACAATGCGCCATCTGTCATGGCCTCGATCGCACGGGTTCACCCCCGGCCTTTCCTGCGCTGCTCGATGCCATGCCGCGCCTCGGCGAAGAGAAGATTCGACAAACCGTCCGGCAGGGAACCGGACGCATGCCATCGTTTCCAAATCTTGATGGCAGTGGGTTAACCGATCTCGTTGCCTTTCTCCGCACCAAACCCAGCGCGGAAGACAAGAAGGAGATGGCAGCAGCTCTGGGCGCAGAAACATCCACCGATGCTGCCGGCCAGGCGACCTATCAGGAACGATGCGCCATCTGCCACGGAGAAAAGCGCGAAGGCATTCCGCCTTCATTTCCCATGCTGATCGGCCTGGGCACCCGCCTATCGGCAACCCAAACAGTTGACCTGATCCACAAAGGCAAGGGCCGCATGCCGCCCATGCCGGCACTCCAAGGCGCGGAGTTGGAGTCTCTGCTGCGGTATCTCGGGGTTGGAGCCAAGAGCAGTGAAACTCAAGAGGCAAAGAACGTTCCGCCTGACTATATTTTTTCCGGCTACCGCAAGTTCCTAGATCCCGATGGCTACCCAGCATTCACGCCGCCGTGGGGCACATTGAACGCGATTGATCTCACCACTGGCAAGTATCTGTGGAAGGTCAATCTCGGTGAGTACCCAGCGCTGGCAAAGCAAGGGCTGGCCAATACCGGCTCAGAGAACTATGGCGGACCGGTTGTCACTGCAGGTGGTGTTCTCTTCATCAGCGCTACGGTTTACGACCACACAATCCGCGCCTTTGATACAGGCACAGGCAAGCTGCTATGGCGCGCGGATCTGCCGTTTTCCGGAGTGGCTACGCCGGCAACTTACATGGTCGATGGCCGCCAATATGTTGTGATTGCCACCAGCAACGCCCGCACTCCGAATGAGCCTCAAGGCGGGATTTATGTCGCCTTTGCATTGCCCAGTCACAAGTAACTACTCGCGGCATCACAAATTCGCAAAGATTTTACGCTTTGTCTTCGCCTGAAGCGGAGCAGTCACGATATGCTGATTGCCGCGCCGAAAGGAGGCTGCAGAATGGATATTCAAAAGGAGCTGATTGCCGAGTTCAATACGGAAGTGGAGAACGCGCGCAAGATTCTGAACGCTATCCCCGATACTGCCGATTTCACGTGGAAGCCGCATGAAAAGTCGATGACGCTGGGCCGTCTGGCCGGTCATGTCGCCGAACTTACTGGAGAGTGGCCGCTGAAGACGCTTGAGAAGGATCGCCTCGACTGGAATCCGGAAGAGCGGCCCAAAGTGCCTGAGAACAAAGCAGAGGTTCTTGAAACATTTGAGACAGCCGTGCCGAAATCCAAAGCGGCGATTGAGGGCTTTGACCCAGCGAACTGGGACCGCCATTGGATCTTCGCTGCAGGAGGGCAGGTCTTTATCGATCAACCGAAGTATCAGGTGTGGAGATCCTTCGTGATGAACCATCTGGTGCATCACCGCGCGCAACTCGGTGCTTATGTCCGCATCCTCGGCGGCAAGCTGCCCGGTTGCTACGGCCCCTCAGGCGACGAGATGTAAGCAGGGAAGTCGGTTTCACGGCGAGGGACGAAAAGTATTTCGGAATACTAAGCTGAATGCATGGCCTTTTCGTTCCCTCGCGTTTATCCGATTCTTGATTCCTCCGTCATCCCGCAAACAGACCGTGCTGAGTTTCTCGAATCGCTGGGCCAATCTCTGGCAGACGCCGGGGTTGAGCTGCTCGAATATCGCAACAAGACGGGCTCAGTTGCGGAACTCACTTCAGACGCCGAAATCCTTCGCCGCACAATGCCCGCCACCAAGCTCATTCTGGACGACCGCGCCGATCTAGTCATTCAAGTTGGCTTTGACGGTGTTCACGTCGATGCGGGAGATGTCTCCGTCTCAGAGGCCCGCCGGATTCTTGGCCCGGATCGAATCATCGGAACATTTGCCGGAAGTGATTCGCTAATCCCCGGCATTCTCATCCAGCCTGCCGACTACTTCGCAATTGGCCCTGTCTTTACCACCACCACCAAACAAACGGATAAACCGCCCATTGGCCTGGAAGGCGTCCGCAAGCTCCGCCAAGAAGCCGGACCCGCACCTCTGTTGAGCGCCGCAGCAGGAATCACGCTGGAAACAGCGCCGCTGGTGATTGAGGCCGGCGCCAACATGGTTGCTGTTGCAGCCGCCATCTTTCACGCTGCGAATCCAGCAGCAGAGTTCCGCCGCTGGCGAAAGATGCTTACATAAATCTGCATTAAATGCAGGCAAATCTTCATAGACGCGTTTGCTTATGCCGCACTCATACCGTGCCGGATAGAATCTGGGAGACAAAGCCACGTAAGATCGGGTAAAAATCTTTCCAGTGACCACTCCGAATCCGAGCCCAACCGTAGCGCAATCCTCAAAAGCAGCTCTGCCACAAGAGCCATCCAACAAGCTCGTTCAGAGCCTTGGCCTGTTCAGCTCCACGGCCATCGTCATTGGCTCCATGATCGGCTCAGGTATCTTCCTGGTCGATGCGGAAATTGCCCGCGTTACGGACTCCCCGGCGCTCTACCTGGGCGCATGGGTAGTGACCGCATTGATGACCACCATCGCCGCGCTCAGCTATGGCGAGCTGGCAGCGATGATGCCCCGCGCCGGGGGCCAGTACGTGTATCTGCGCGAGTCGCTCGGCCCGGTCTGGGGATTTCTCTACGGCTGGACGATGTTTCTTGTCATCCAGACAGGAACCATCGCCGCTGTCTGCGTCGCCTTCGGCAAATTTCTCGGCGTCTTCTTTCCATCGGTCTCCACAACACACTGGCTCTGGAAGATTGCCCATGTTCCGTCGATTCCCGTTGGCCCAATGGTCCTGGGCAACATGGACATCGGCGTCAACACGGCAAATCTCGCCGGCATCGTCGTTGTCTTTCTCCTCGCCTTCATCAACCTCTTTGGAATTCGACTCGGATCGATCGTTCAAAACATCTTCACCACGGCCAAGTCGCTCTCGCTTGCCGCGTTGATCCTGCTGGCTTTTACCGTCGGCATCAGCGCCACGGCTATTGCATCGAACTTCGGTCCCGGCTGGCACAACTTCTGGCAGAACGCGGGCTGGCATGATCTGCACCCGGTTCAGGTTGGTGTGGGCGGGCCGACTGCAATGGTCAATCTCTTCATCGTCCTCGCCGTGGTGCAGGTTGGTTCACTCTTTTCTGCCGATGCCTGGAACAACATCACCTTCACTGCAGGTGAAGTTAAGAATCCGAAGCGCAACATTCCGCTCTCGCTCATTCTTGGAACCGGCTTCGTCGTCACCGTATATTTCCTGGCTTCGCTCGCGTATCTCGTAGTGCTGCCCATGCATGGTGATCCCGCTGGCACATCGGTTCTGGCGCGCGGCATCCAGCATGCAACGGAAGACCGCGTCGGCACCGCAGCGCTGGAGCAGATATTCCACTCGGGCGGTGCAGCACTTATGGCTGCAGCGGTGCTCATCTCCACCTTTGGCTGCGCGAATGGCCTGACGATGGCCGGTGCACGCGTGTACTACGCCATGAGCAAAGATGGCCTCTTCTTCAAATCCGTCGGCAAGCTGCATCCCAAATGGCGCACACCGGTTGCAGCCATTGTGGTACAGGCAATCTGGTCGGCAGCGCTCTGCATCTCAGGATCGTATGGCCAGTTGCTCGACTACATCATCTTCGCCGAACTGGTCTTCTACATCCTCACCATTGCAGGCATCTTTGTGCTGCGCGCCAAGCGGCCCAATGCCGAGCGGCCATATAAGGCACTGGGCTATCCGGTCCTGCCTGCCATATACATTTTGATGGCTGCGTGGGTCTGTATCGTATTATTGCGGTTTAAGCCGCAATATACATGGCCCGGCTTGATTATTGTCATGCTCGGTATACCGGTTTATTTCATCTGGTCGCGGAACTCAGTCGGCCGGCAAGTTTCAAATTCCGATTAACTCATCTGGGGAGGAACACCCTCATCTATGTCTAGGCTGCTTCGCATAAAACCCTTGTCGATGCTCACGCAGGAAGCGGGTGAACAGGGAGAACACACGCTCAAGCGCTCACTTGGAGCGTTGAACCTGGTCACGCTCGGCATTGGCGCGGTCATTGGCGCCGGCATCTTCACGCTCACCGGTCAAGCAGCCGCGCTGCACGCCGGGCCGGCCGTTGCCTTGAGTTTTGTGCTGGCTGGCCTGACATGCGCATTTGCCGGTCTCTGCTATGCGGAGTTCGCTTCCATTATCCCCATCGCCGGCTCAGCCTATACCTATGGCTATGCCACCCTGGGTGAGCTGGTGGCGTGGATCATCGGCTGGGACCTGACGCTGGAGTACGCCTTTGGCGCATCCACGGTGGCCTCCGGTTGGGCGGGATACTTCACCAGCCTGATGCAGCAGATCGGCGTTACCATTCCACCCGCACTGACCACCACCACCGGCAATGTGCTTGTGCAGTACAACGGAATCTGGATCGACAGGATGTCTCTTCCGCCAGGCATAACCGATGTTGGATTGCCGCACGTGACAGGGCTCTTCAATCTGGTCGCAGTGCTGATCGTTCTGGTGGTCACCACGATCCTGGTCATCGGTATCAAGGAGTCAGCGAACTTCAACTCGGCTATCGTCATCGTGAAGCTGGGAATCGTCGGCGTCTTCATCGTTGTAGGTGGCCTCTTCCTGTTCCACCATCCTCAGGTGGCTCATGCCAATTGGCATCCTTTCATTCCGCCGCCGGATGGGCACGGAAACTTCGGTTGGGGCGGCATTCCCGTCGCAGCCGCATCCATCTTTTTCGCTTACATCGGCTTTGACGCTGTCTCCACAGCCGCGCAGGAAGCCAAGAATCCCAAGCGCGATATGCCCATCGGCATCCTCGGCTCGCTGGTCATCTGCACAATTCTTTACATCCTCGTCTCGCTGGTGCTCACCGGCCTGGTTAGCTATAAAACGCTGAATGTATCAGCGCCTGTAGCACTCGCGATGGATGCAACCGGCGTAGGCTGGGGTTCATTGCTGGTAAAGATCGGCGCGGTCTTTGGCCTTGCGACGGTGATGCTGGTGATGCTTCTGGGCCAGACGCGCGTCTTCTACTCCATGTCGCGCGACGGTCTTCTTCCCAAAGCGTTTTCAGCGATTCACCCCAAGTTCCGCACTCCGTGGATTACGACCATTATCTTTGGAGCGTTCGCGGCTATCATGCCGGCATTTCTACCCATCGACAAGCTCTCTCAACTGGTGAATATCGGCACGCTTCTGGCCTTCACCATCGTCTCGGCAGGTGTATGGATTCTGCGCGTGCGCCATCCGAACATGGAGCGGCCTTTCAAAACGCCGCTGGTGCCGCTGGTGCCATTCCTGGGCATTGCATCAGCACTGTATCTCATGTCGCGGCTCTCAGCGATCACGTGGATCGTGATGATCATCTGGCTTATCATCGGCCTGGGAATCTACTTCACCTATTCCATCAAACACAGCAAGGTTCAGGCGCTGCCCGCTGCTTCGCAAGGCGACTAGTCAACACTGCAGTACAAACAGAACGGCCTCCCGTGTGGGAGGCCGTTCTGTTTGATCAGGGAAGCAGAAGTTACGCCGTAGCCTTCGCGCAGTGCTCGTCAAACGCGCGGACAAGCTCGCCTGCAATCTGCTGCGCCGTGGCCTGCTCAATCACAAAGCGCGGCATCATGTACACCAGCTTGCCATCGCGCATAATCGCAATGGAAGGCGACGTCGGCGGATGGCCTTCGAAGTAGCCGCGTGCGCGCTCCGTGGCCTCGCGGTCCTGCCCGGCAAAAACGGTAATCTTCTGATCGGGCTGCGTGGTGGCATTCGCCAGAGCCAGCCGCACACCAGGGCGCATCTTACCCGCTGCGCAGCCGCAGATCGAATTCACCACCACCATCGTGGTTCCGGACTGAGCAATAGCCGCATCCACGTCGTCCGCCGTTTTCGTTTCCACGATTCCTGCGCGGACCAACTCCTCGCGCATAGGAATCACCATAATCTCTGGGTACATTGCTGCCTCCGGGCAAGAGAACTCGCCTATCCCAATTTTATCAGCCTGCTGGTCAATTCAAGCACCAGAGGCGCAGTTCGCCGCACGCGCAGTGTCCGGTGTAGCCTTGAAAGGATGCATCTGATAGAGAACAAGCCACTAGCGCCGCTCACAACTTTAGGAGTCGGCGGCCCGGCGCGTTACTTTCTTGAGACGCGCTCAGAAGAAGAGATCCTTGAGGGCAGCGCATGGGCACAAAAACACGGGATTCCACTCTTCGTGCTCGGCGGAGGCAGCAATCTTGTCGTATCCGACAAGGGCTTCGATGGGCTTGTTCTTCACATCGCTCTGCACGGAGTGGAAGTCATTGAAAGCGAAAGCGCGGATCAGGTTCTCTTTCGCGTAGCAGCAGGAGAGGATTGGGACAGTTTCGTGCAGCAGACTGTTGAGGCTGGTTCTGCTGGAATCGAGTGCCTGGCCGGCATTCCCGGAACCGTCGGTGGCACCCCAGTGCAGAACGTCGGCGCGTACGGGCAGGAGGTCGCGTCAGTAATTGAGCGCGTGCGGGTCTTTGATCAAGAAGAGCGGGCTTTCGTCGAATTTTCAGCAGCGGAGTCTGAGTTTACCTACCGCCGCAGCCGATTCAACTCAACAGACAAAGGCCGCTATATCGTAACCCGCGTCGATTTCAGGCTTCAACATGGCGGATCACCGACGCTGAAATACGCTGATCTACAGCGCCTCTTTGCGGCAGACGCTACTCCAACACTCGTCGAAGTGGCCGCCGCAGTTCGCCGCATCCGTCAGAACAAAGGAATGCTCCTCGTCGAAGGCGACGCAGACTGCCGCAGCGCCGGCAGCTTCTTCAAGAATCCCATCGTGCCCGTGCAAGCCATGCAGACAATCACGTCAGTTGCAGGCACCTCACCGCCAACTTACGATGCCGGTCCAAATGAAAGAAAAATTCCCGCTGCATGGCTCATCGAGCAAGCCGGATTCACCAAGGGTTCTTCGCGAGGTGCAGTCGGCATCTCCACGCGCCACACGTTGGCGCTCGTTAATCGCGGCGGCGCAACCGCTGAAGAAATCCTTGAGTTCGCAGAAGAGATCCGAGCAGCCGTGGCCTCCCGCTTTGGCGTCACATTGGAGATGGAGCCGGTACAGATCGGCTTTTAGCTTGCGGATTTCTGAGCTGCACTTAAGTTTCGCGTCAGCCGCTCCCGCTCTGTTTGCAGAACTTCAAAAGCCGGGCCCTGCGCCACGATCTGCCCATCTTGGAGCAGCACAACCTCAGCATTAGTTAGAAATGCATCGGTCGCATCGTGCGTGGCCTGTATCACCTGGATATTGCGTTCCCGCAGCCAGGGCTGCAGCCGCATCAACAACTCATTGCTCGCTTTGCCGTCCAGCGCCGAGAACGGTTCATCCAGCAGTAGCAATCGCGGCATGGGAGCAAGCGCACGGGCCAGTGCAACACGCTGCACCTCACCGCCCGAGAGATCTGATATACGGTGATCCGCCAGGTTTTTCGCCTCGACAAGCTCTAACATTTCCTTCACGCGCACAGAGCGCGCTTCGCGCGTCATTCCATGCAACCCATAGCTAACATTCGCACTCACGCTTAGGTGAGGGAAGAGCGCGGCCTGCTGCGTTAAAAGCCCAATCCGCCGTCTACCCGCCGGCAGATCCGCAACCTCCTTGTCTTCTACTCCGATGCGTGCCGCGCCGCCGCGCTCAAGACCAGCTAGCATCCGCAGCAACGTGCTTTTACCCGCGCCGGAAGGACCAAAGATCACCGTCCACTCTGACGCAAAGCGGCATGCGATCCGCAAATGAAATCCGCCACGCCTTAGATCAAATGAGCAGTCAACCACGGCGATCTCCCTGCGACATTCTTCTTCCAGCGCCAGTAGCATAGATTGCCACAAGCGCCACAATGCTCATCGTCAGTAGTGCTACTGCTGTCCGCATGGCCGCGGCATAATCAAAGCTCTCCACCTGGTCGTACAGCACAATCGACAGCGTCCGCGTAGCGCCGGGAATATCTCCGCCCAGCATCAGAACCACGCCGAACTCACCCACCGTATGCAGAAAGCTAAGCACCGCCGCAACAACAATGGACCGTCGCGCCAGCGGCAACAGCACCGTGCTCACAAGCCGCGGCGTGCCCGCGCCTAACAGTCGCGCTGCATCCACCAGTGCGGGATTCACCGCTGCAAAGCCCGCAGTAATAGGCTGCACAGCAAATGGAAGACTGTAAATTACGCTTCCAACAACAAGCCCGGAGAAAGAAAACGCCAGCGGATGGCCGAGCACACCGATAATGACTCGCCCCAACGCGGTACGCGGTCCCAGCAGCACCAACAGAAAGAAGCCCAACACCGTAGGCGGCAGAACCAGCGGCAGAGCAGTCAGTGCTTCCACAAGCACCAGCCAACGCGAGCGGCCCAGCACCAGCAACGCGGCCAGCGGCACGGCGACAACGAGCAGGATCGCGGTTGTCAGCGTAGCCAGCCTCAGCGTGAGTAGAAGTGCCTGCCAATCCATGTATGCAACAGAATACGGTGTCTACGGCTACTTGGCAGGCGTCAATCCACTCTTCGCAAGCTGCGCCTGTACTGAGGGCGAGAGCAGATAATCGAGGAATTTGTGCACAGCTTCGCGCTGCGTAGTCTTGCTGATAATCACAGCGCCCTGCTCGATGGGCGGATACAGATCGTGCGGAATCACAAAATAACTTCCGGAGGAAGACATCCTCGGAGTCAAAGCGGATGTCAGCGAAATCAGCCCGGCATCCGCATTTCCCGAATCCACATACTGCGCCGCCTGCGCGATATTCTCCGCAGTCGCGAGCTTCGGTTTCAGCGCATCATAGAGCCCCAGGCTTTTGAGCGACGCCACTGCCGCACGGCCATACGGCGCGCGATCTGGATTAGCAATCGCCAGCCGCTTCAGCGCCGGGCTCCGCAGCAGCTCAAGCGAAGGGGTCGCCAATCCGCCATCCTTGCGAGCCCACAGTACCAGCGTTCCCTTTGCGTAGGTAATCGGTGTGGATGAGTCAGCCGTACCAGCCGCATCCGCAAGCCCCGCGTCAATCAATCGTCTCGGATAGCTCAGGTCGGCAGATAGAAACAGATCGAAGGGCGCACCATTTTCAATCTGCGTGGTCAGCATCGCTGACGCCTGATAAGTCGCCTCTGCATGAATCCCCGTCGCTTGCTGAAATGCAGTCAAAATTGGCGGCAGTACAGGCTCCAGATCGGCCGCGGCAGCCACACGCAGCGGCGTCTGCGCCGCCCCGCTTAGCCATGTCACTATTCCCGCGATGAAAATCAGTGCAATTCGGGCAGTTCTCATTACTCGTCCATCTCCCTGTAAAGGCAAATGCTCGCTCGCGCTGATAGGCTAACACCAGAGATGAACGACAACCTGCATCAGTTAAGTTGTTTCGGCTGCGGTGCGCGCATCGCGGGCACGGAGGCCCGTCCGGACTTTCGCTGCGAGGTCTGCGGGGATCTGTTTGAGGTGGAGTATCCAGGCTGGGCGCAGAAAGGCTCGTCGAATCGCCCCAATCCAGGCGCGCTCAAGTGGCTCTGGCGTGAGCGCCGTTGCTCCTCAGAGACACTCGATCACTCTGGTGTCTGGCGCTTCCGTGAACTGCTGCCGTTTCTGGATAGCTACGGCAATGCCGTCACGCTCCGCGAAGGCAACACACCCCTATATCCACTCTTTCGTGCTGCAAAAGCCCTTGGCATCGATCAACTTTTTGCCAAGCACCAGGGCATGAACCCCACCGGATCTTTCAAGGACACCGGCATGACGGCTGCGCTCAGCGTCGCGCGCGAGCGTGGCTTTGAGTGGGTCGCATGCGCCTCCACAGGCAACACCTCAGCCGCAATGGCGGCCTATGCCGCGCGGGCCGGTCTGCGCAGCCTTGTGCTGATTCCCGAAGGCAAAATTGCATGGGGTAAGCTTTCGCAGGCCATGGACTACGGCGCCGTCACCTGCCAGCTTAAAACGGACTTCGATGGCTGCCTGCGTCTGCTCACGGAGATTGTCCAGACGGAACCGATCTGCCTTCTCAATTCCGTGAATCCGTATCGTCTGGAAGGTCAGAAGACTCCCGCCTTTGAGATTGCTGAAGCACTGGACTGGAATGTGCCCGATCATCTCATCGTGCCCGGCGGCAATCTCGGCAACAGCTCTGCGCTTGGCAAGGGCTTCAAGGAGCTGAAAGACCTCGGTCTTGTCGCTCGTATTCCACGCATTTCCATTATTCAGGCAGAAGGCGCCAACCCTCTGGTGCGCATGCTTGCACAAGGCTCCTCCACGCTGGAACCGGTGGAAGCTCACACCCGCGCTACCGCCATCCGTATTGGAAGCCCGGCCTCATGGCGCAAAGCTGTCAGGATTATTCAGGACACAGGCGGCTGGTGCATCGATGTTTCTGAAGCTGAGATCGCCATTGCCAAGGCGGAACTGGGCGCAGAGGGTCTGGGGTGTGAGCCAGCCTCCGCCGTTACGTTGGCCGGTCTTAAAAAACTGCGCGCCAAGAACCTGATCAGCTCTAGCGACGTGGTGGTGCTGGTACTCACGGGGCACACGCTCAAGGATGCCGACTACACGATTGATTTTCACCGCGGCACGTTATTGCGCGAGGAGGAAAAAGCCGGCCTTGAACAGTTCATCGAGCCGCTTCGCCGCAACGCCATCTCCATGGATGCGGATCCGGCGGCAGTATTGGCGGCTATCAAGGACGCCCGCGCATGAGTGAGCCTTTTTTCATCCGGCTTCCTGCGTCTTCTGCAAATCTTGGACCAGGCTTTGACGCCGTGGGCGTAGCGCTCGATTTCCATCTTGAAATCGAGGCCGCGCCAGCAGCGCAGTTCTCCATCGATGCAACGGGCCGGGATGCAGAGCGCTGCGCTCGCCTGACAGATAACCTGGTGCTCGACCTCTATCGCGATGTACTGGGGAAAGAGGGCCGCCCCGTCGTCCCGCTGACCATCCGGATGCGAAACCAGATTCCCCTCGGCATGGGCTGCGGTTCCTCAGCCGCAGGCCGGCTCGCAGCGCTGTCTCTGGCCGTCCACTTTGGCGAACTTGGCTGGTCGGCCGAGCGAATTCTTGAGGAAGCAGTGCTTCTGGAAGGTCATCCAGATAATGCGACCGCCTGCTGGCATGGAGGCTTCGTGGCTGCGGCGCAATTAGCCGGCAGCGCCCGGCCTGAGCGCGTCTGGTTTGCAAGTATAGCTCCGCCGGCAGCCTGGCGCGCTATGGTCGTCCTGCCATCTGAGCCTCTGGCCACCAGCAAGGCCCGCGCCGTGCTGCCGGAAAGCTATAAGCGCGCTGACGTTGTGGCCAACCTGCAAGCTGCGGCCCTGCTTTCTGCGGCTTTTGCGCAGGGAAGGGGCGACCTGCTGGCGTACGCCATGCGGGATCGAATCCATCAGCCTTACCGCGGAGAGATTTGTCATTTGCTGCCGCCGCTCCTTACGCTTGCGGGCGGTCAGGGAATCCTCGGCGTATCTCTCAGCGGCGCGGGTCCGGCTGTACTTGTCATTGTTGAAAGCGAAGAGCGCATTCAGACGGCAACCGCAGCTATTCAGTCGGCGCTAAAAGGGCTTCAGCCAGCAGAGCTGGTCGTCAGCCGTTTCACCGCTTCGGGTACAACTTTTGGGCCAAAAATTTAGCAGTAATCGAAAGATCATTACGAAAGGAAACTGACAGAAAGCTGCTGCATGCTTGCTATTTGCTTCCTTTTTCCCAACTTAGATGCTTCAAATTTTTAACAAAGTGTTCCATATTATGAAACTTCGATTACCTTTGGATTACCTAAGATTGCTTGCTTCTCTATCACGGAAACCATACTCTACGCATCGTGGGCAGTTCTGGGGGAGGGCTGCTCTAGCGCCCGAGATTCCTTGATAGGAATCCGGGCGCTTTAATTTTGTGCCCCTTGGCGGCATTCGCGGCTATCGCGTCGGGTTCTCCGCTTGCGACTTTATGCATGTCTTACGCATCCCATGAGAGACTGAATTGCAGAGAAACCGGCCGAACCGGGGGCTGCAGGAATTAGGAGCGAGAGAATCATGGCGGGAGCGGGTGTTTTTGAGTTTACTGATGCGAATTTCGACCAGGAGGTGCTCAACAGCGAGCAGCCTGTTCTGGTGGATTTCTGGGCAGGTTGGTGCGGTCCCTGCAAAATGATTGCCCCCTTTGTGGATGGTGTGGCGGCGCAGTACGCCGGCAAAATCAAGGTGGGTAAGGTCAACGTAGATCAAAACGGCGCAACGCCCTCGCGATACGGTATCCGCGGCATTCCGGCGCTGCTGTTGTTCAAGGGCGGCAAGGTGGTCGACCAGATCATCGGCTATGTTCCCCAGGAAGCGATCGCGGAGAAGGTCGAGAAGCTGATCGCGTAAGGTCGCTATCAGTACACAGCAAAAATCCCGGCATTTGCCGGGATTTTTGCTTTCCGCTCGCTATCCACATTCTCAGTGGTACTTCCGAAGCACTCCAAGCACGCGGCCTTGAATAGCAATCTGCGAGGCAGGCACATAGATGGGTTCCATCTCAATATTCGCAGGCTGCAGGCGTACTACGCTGCCTTCTGAGTAGAACCGCTTAAGCGTTGTCTCTGATCCATGCACAAGAGCAACCACGATCTCTCCCTGCCGTGCAGTTCGTGTACGTTCCACCAGCACATAGTCGCCGCTGATGATGTGTTCATCGCGCATCGAGTCGCCTCGCACCTCAAGCGCAAAGACGTCGCGGTTACCCACCACGTCGAAGAGGGAAATCGACTCCATGGATTCGCTTGTTTCCACCGGACGGCCAGCGGCAATGCGCCCAGCCAGTGGCAGCCGGTCACTCGAACGCGTACGCGTGCCGGGAGGAAGCACGTCAATCGAGCGACTGCGGTTATGTACGCGGTCCAGCATGCCCTTGTTTTCGAGATTTGTGATGTGCTTGTGTACCGTAGCGAGGCTTTTGAGTCCCATGCCGCGCGCAATCTCCTCGAAAGAAGGCGAGTAGCCATTGCGCGCCACAAATCCTTCCAGAAAATCGAGAACTTCCTTCTGCCGTCGTGTCACTGCCATCCGCTTTTACACTCCCTGCCGGTGCGTGCCGGCTTCGGCGTGCTGCAGGTTTCAGCAGCCCTGCGCGCATTATAGCGAATAAAAAGCGAATCGCAATAATAATTGATTTTTATTACCAATTTTCCGTAGCGCCATTCCAGTAACTTTCCATACGTACTGCATTTTCTTGAAAAGAAATACAGTTCCCCCTCAGGATTCCGCCACAAGCTGCCGATTCTGTAGCAAGAGCCCACTCCATCCGGGTACGAAATATGCATGAGAGCGGAATGATCTTGATCGGCGAATATCTCCGCGGACGAAAGTCCCTTGGCGCCTCCGGGTCCAGCCAGGACTACCCCAGCGCGGCAAATACTCCCTCTGCGCTCCTTGCGGCCTATCGGGATGCCATCGAAACCATGGGCCGCTGCGGAGTGGAAATCTCCACAGCTGAAGGAACGGGCCTCCTTGAGGCCATGGAGGCTGTCTCCGCTGATCTCGAGCAGGACAGCACGGAAGAGTCCATCTCCCGAGTCGGCAAAAAGGTGCATGATCAACTGACCGCCTGGGGCCGGGGGATGGCCAAACATCTCGAGCACCGGACCAGCGAGGTCAAGGAGATGCTGCTCGTGCTGGCCCGGAGCACCCAGCGTGCCGGGGAGCGCGATCAACGCTGCGCACGGCACATTGAGGCCATCACCCATAAACTTCATGCCATCGCGCGCTATGACGATCTCCCGCTCATGCGCGAGTCCATCCTCGCCGCCGCAGCAGAGATAAGAAAGTCGATCAGCACAATTCTCGATGAGAGCAACGCTGAACTGGCCGAGTTGCGTACGCAGATGGCCGCTTTCAGGGATCGCCTCCAGGAAGCCGAACGCGTTGCCTCACTCGACTCCCTCACGCAGTTGCCCAACCGTTTCGCCATAGAAAAAGAGATTGTCCGGCGCATCGAAGAAGGGCGGCCGTTCAGCATCGGTCTCATCGACATCGACGACTTCAAAACCGTCAACGATAATCATGGCCATCTCATCGGCGACGAGATCCTACGCCAGTTCGGCGGAGAGCTGCGCAACGCGCTTCGCTCCACAGACGTCGCCGGGCGCTGGGGTGGCGACGAGTGGGTGATGGTGCTCGATTGCCCTCTCGCGGCCGCGCAGAAACTCGTCGAGCGCGTCAGCACATGGGTCTGCGGTCACTATCTTGTAGGCGCACTGCGTCTGTCCGTGACGGCCTCGATCGGCGCGGCCGAGTACGTACCCGGCGAGACCATGCAGCAGCTTTTCCAGCGCGCCGATGACGCCATGTATCGGCGCAAGCGTCCGCATTGAAGTCTTGTCGCCCATTTTGACACTTCATCTTCTCTTATCCCACTTACGGAATCCACTCTCACTCTTTCATCTCTCTCATCTTGCGCTTTAAATCCTCTCACGCAATCGTGGAGATGCAGCACATGAAAGTCCTCTAATTCAGACGACTCAAATGTGGACAGCATTCTGCAACAGATCGGGACAGCAGGAGAGCAAGCATTCATGAGATTGCTAATTGCCGAAGACGATCCGGCGCTGGGGTTATTTCTTACACGCGGCCTGGAATCAGACGGTCACAGGGTGCGCCTCGCGCAGAACGGCGCGGCGGCTGTTGAGGCCTTCCGTGAGGAGATGCCCGACCTCACGATTCTCGATCTGAACATGCCGGTCAAAGATGGCGAGCAGGTGCTCGCGGAGCTGCGTTGCCTGGACGCTGATCTGCCGGTACTGATTCTTACCGGGCGAGGTGAAGTCGAGACGCGCGTACGCTGCCTCGATCTTGGAGCGGATGACCTGATGACCAAGCCTTTCAGCCTGCATGAACTGCGCGCGCGCTGCCGCGCGCTGATGCGGCGCAAGCGGGAGGCGCGTCTGCTTCTGCGCGCGGGCGATCTTGAGATCGACCGCATGGAGCACACCGTGCGCCGCGCGGGCGAGCATATACAGCTCACGAACAAGGAATTTTCGTTGCTCGAGCAGCTGATGCTGAACCGCGGCCAGTGCGTCTCGCGCGTTGAGCTTCTGGATACGGTCTGGAAGATGGAACCCGCGCAGACCACCAACATCGTCGACGTGTATGTGAATTATCTGCGCCGCAAATTGAAAGACCCCGCGCCGGGGCATCTGATTCGCACCGTGCGCGGCCAGGGATACAAGGTTCCATCGGATGCTGAGCTGGCTATCGTGCTGGCGCCGGCACTCCATAGCGCCGTCTTACCCGCAGCAGCACGCGCCGAGATGCTCTAAGACTCGCAGGACTGAAACCGCAACAAAGGAGAAGCACACGTGGCCTCACCCGCATCACATTCCACCTTTGGCCCTCTTTCGTTTGGCCCTCCACCGGCCTCCATTCCGATCTCGCGCGTGCGGCAGCGCATTGCGCTTCTGATCAGCGCCGATGCCAGCCTCCGCGAACAGTTGCGAGAGACGCTTATTGGATTGCGCTGGCAGGTGCGCGAGGCATCCTCCGGTGCGCAGGCCTGGGCGGCTGCCGATGGCATACCCATTGAGGCGGCCATCGTCGATTCCTGGCTCCCTGACCTTGATCTCGGTGAGTTTCTCGCGGAGTTCCAGCGTTCTTTCGCTGGCGTTGATGTGCTGACGGTTGAGGGCGCAGTCAACTCGGAAGGTCCGCGCAGCCCCTACCGGCAGGAGTTGCTCTACGCTCTGCGGATCAGCCAGGATGGAGCGTCCCAGAGTGAGGTCCTCACCGATACGGCTGCGTGGAATGCGGCGCCTGAGATTGCAGAGGGACCGGAGCCATTTCTTTCACCTGCGGTCCCATCTTTTTCAGCAGTAAAGACAGAGACCGTCTCTGAAGCGCGGCCTCTTGATCAGCGTCTTACTGACCAGCGTCTTTCCGATCCCCGGCTTGCGGAGCATCGCACTCCAGACCATCGGCTTGTGGACCACCGCCTTCCCGACTTGATCGGCAACGCGCCCTCCATGCTTGAGGTCAGCCGCCGCGTCCGGCTTGTCGCGCCGCGCTCGACGCCGGTGCTGATCGAAGGGCCCACAGGTTCCGGCAAGGAGCTTGTGGCTCAGGCTCTGCATCGTCTTTCACCACGCGCCCGCAAGCCCTTTGTCGCGATTAATTGCGCCGCCATACCGGAGGCGCTCCTGGAAGCGGAGCTCTTCGGTCACACACGCGGAGCCTTTACCGGGGCCACGCACGGCAGAACAGGCCGCATTGAGGCTGCCGATGGCGGCACGCTCTTTCTGGATGAGATTGGCGAGATGCCGCTGGCGCTACAGGCCAAGCTCCTGCGTTTTGTCGAATGCGGCGAACTACAGCGCGTCGGCGAGAACGAGTCGGTCCGCGTAGACGTGCGGATCATCGCAGCGACGCACCAGCATCTGGCAAAGAATGCCTCTGAAGGCAATTTCCGCTCGGACCTTTACTACCGGCTGGCGGTCTTCCTCATCCGTACTCCCTCGCTGGCCGAGCGCGGTGAAGACCTCTCACTTCTGATCCAGCACTTCTTGGACAAGATGGGCCGAACCGAGCCGGTTAAGCGCATCGACTCGGCAGCTGTTACGCGCCTTCTGGCGCATCCCTGGCCGGGGAACGTGCGCGAGCTTGAGCATGTGCTGGAACGTGCTTCTATCCTGGCCGGCGAAGCGCCGGTGATCACCGCAAGCGAGATCGAATTCGGCATCATTGCGCACGCATAACGCGAGAGGGGAGTGGAGAGCATCATGCAAATCGAAACGATGATGAGCGATCAGTTGGCGCGCTACCTGGATCTGGCCAACGATCAGACGAAATTGACCGCCGAGAATATGGCCAATATCGACACACCCGGTTATCGCGCCATGGGCATGGACTTCGAGTCCGAGATGCGTTCTGCGATGTTTGGGGTCGAAGAGGGGCTTCCCGATCAGAAGGTACGGCTCCGTCCGGAGGAGAACCTGGTTACGCGGCCCGACGGCAACAATGTCTCGATGGACCGCGAGAGTCTGCATCTTGCCGAAGCGCAGTTGAAGTTCAAGACCGGCGTCGCGCTCCTCAAAGGCGAGTACCAGGCGGAGATGGATGCAATTCGCATAGACGGTAAATGATGCGCCGGATTCAAAAGCAGAATTCGCTTTTCAGGTTTAAGTGCGTCATCAGGAGAACATCATGAATCTTTTTGGGTTACTGGAGACTTCGGGCAGCGCGATGCAGGCCGAGCGAATGCGGGCCGAAGTAGTTGCGGCCAATATGGCCAACGCTGAGACGACGCGTACTGCCGACGGAGGCGCTTACCACCGCCAGCATGTGATCTTTGCTGCCAATACTGGCAATGTGGAACTGGATCCCAATTTCGCCCTGGCGATGAACGGGGCCATCGGCTCGCCGCAAAACCTGATCGCGCCTCCGCCGATGCCCTCTTTCGCCTTTCCCGGAGCGGAGGGCGAGCCTGCCGGCGGTGTGCATATCGCGCAGGTGGTCCAGGATCCGGCGGCGCCATTACGCCGCTACGATCCAGGCCATCCGGATGCCGGTCCCGACGGATATGTTGATTATCCCGACATTAACCCGCTCACCGAGATGGTGGATCTTATGGGAGCAACCCGCGCCTATGGCCTGAATGGCTCAGCCGTACAGGCTGAGAAGAGCATGATCGGCTCGGCGCTCGAGATTGGCAAGGCTTAATCCGCAACGCCTCAAACAAGGAGAATCGAATGTTGCCGGCAATTACCGCGATTACAAACACCAACGCTTCCGCAGTCATGAACGGTCTGCAGACACAGTTGCAGTCCCAGGCCCCCGCCCAGCTTCCGGGGCTTTCCCCCATGACGGACATGACCGGAACGGATGCTGCCGGGTCGGTGCCTTTCGGCGATCTGCTCACCGATGCCGTCGGAGAAGTGAACCGGCTGCAGGATCAGGCAGGTCGCACCGTGAGAGGACTCATCAGTGGTACAGGCGTCGATGTTCACCAGGCGATGATCGCCACACAGAAGGCCTCGATGGCCTTCGAACTGACGCTTGCTGTCCGCAACAAAGCGGTGCAGGCCTACCAGCAGGTTATGAGCATGCAGTTCTAAGCGTCACTGCTCTTATAGAAGCGGTCTGCAATTAAGCGGCCACGATTGGGATGACTCGACGAACCAGAAGATAAAGGCATACAAGCATGGCAACGGGAACACAGTTGGAGATGAATACGCCCCCGATCCACAACTCGCCCGGCGACGGAGCGGGATCCGCACAGTGGACCGATCGGCTGGCGGCGCTCAAGACGCGCGCGCACCTGCGCTGGGCAGAGATGGAGCCTCGTCAGCGCTTCTGGGCCATCGCAGCCGTGGTCTTGCTCGCGGCAGTGGCAGGCTTTGTCGCCTGGTATGGGCTGCATACGGACTGGCGCGTGCTCTATACGGGACTCGACGCAGACGATGCCCGGCAGATGGAGCAGACGCTTGCCGCCGCGCAGATTCCCTTTGATGTGGGTGTGAAAGACGGCTCGATCCGTGTGCCGGCCGCGCAGCTCGACAAGGCCCGGCTGGCCACGGCGGCCAAGGGCGGCGTCAAGAGCGGCAGAATGGGCTTTGAGATCTTCGACAAGCCGAACTGGGTCGGTTCCGAGTTTGACGAGCAGGTGAACTATCAGCGGGCTCTCGAAGGAGAGCTCGAGCATACCATCGGCACGCTCGCCGATGTGGAGTCAGCGCGGGTGAATCTCGTCATGATGCACGATTCGCTCTTTCGCGAGCAGGAGCGTCCGGCCAAGGCGGCTGTAGTGCTCAAGCTGCGCCATCCAGCTCTTGCCGATGGCGAGGCAGAGGCAATCCGCAACATGGTTGCCTCAGCTGTGGACGGCCTCACGCCGGACCATGTCTCACTGGTCGATGCTGCCGGACACCTGCCGCTCGGTCCCAAGACAGCCGAGGCGCTGCGTCTTACCGCCGAGCAGGCTCTCGAAGAAAAGATCATCGCGACTCTTGAGCCGGTTACCGGCGCAGGCAATGTGCGCGCTTCGGTGACACTCGATTACGATCCTTCGGCAACCGAAGTCACCGCTGAATCCTACGATCCGGAGAAGAGCGCGCCGCTCACCATGCAGCGTACTGAGCAGACGGCGGGATCGCAGCCCGTGCCTGCCGGAATTCCCGGCACGGCTTCGAATGCTCCGAATGCCCAGGCGCTGCCTGTCTATCCGCAGGTGAACACGCCGCCGCAGTCGGCCAAGAGCGAGACGGCCACCTACGGCGTGTCGAAAATTGTGCGCCATACGGTTGAAAACCAGGGCAAAGTACGGCGCCTTACAGCAGCGATTGTCGTCAACGACCGCATGGCGCAGCCGGCCTCTGGCGCAAAACCCGCGGTCTGGCAGGCGCGCTCGCCGGAAGAACTCAGGAATCTCACGGCACTGGCTCAGGCCGCCGTAGGATATGACAATGCTCGCGGCGATATGGTCGCGGTTGAAGACCTGGCCTTTGACGACAATCGCGGGCAGGTAGCGGTTTCTCCTCTGGAACGCGCAATTCGTGGAGCAGAGAACTCGCCTGTGCTGATCCGATACGGTGCGCTGATCGTTGCCATCCTTCTTGTTCTCGCGCTCGGCGTGCGGCCGGCGCTACGCAGCGCCGGCTTTGGCAAGCAGAAGCCGGCCGTCCCTGGACCCGCGGAGCTTCCCGCACCGCATGATTCCGGGTTCTCCGCGCTGGACTCGGCCGACTTCCACACTTTGTCGCCGGAGGCGGCGCGCGCGCAGGAGATTTTTGCGCAGGTAAGCGAAACACTGAAGCGTGAGCCGGCGCAGAGTTCTCGCCTGCTGCAGAGCTGGATTCACTCCGAGTAACGCGGGCATGTTGAAATGCTCGCCGCTCCGCAACCATCACAGGACACACAGAGGAAGGCACACTTGACGACGCAGCTGGAGTTGGAAAACCGCGAAGCGCGGCGAAGAATAACCGCGCAGATCAAGGGCGCGCGCAAGGCAGCAATTCTTCTCATTGCTGTGGGCGAGGAGGTCTCCAAGGAGATTCTGCGCGCTCTGCCCGAGGCGGATGTGCAGAGGATCACCGAGGAGTTGGCAGATCTGCGCGGCGTTCCGCCCGCTGTCTCCACGCAGATTCTCGAAGAGTTCTGGGAGCTGCTCGAGACCCAGAATTTCGTCATGCATGGCGGCTTCGACTACGCCAACCGGCTGCTCATCGAAGCCTTCGGCAAGGAGCGCGCCGACGACCTGATGCATATGATCCGGCGTACGCAGGAGGCCTCGCACAGCGACCTGGCCAAGCTTCAGCGCACGGACCCGATTCAACTCGGCAAGCTGCTCGACAGCGAACATCCGCAGACAATTGCGCTGGTGCTTGCCCACCTTGATCCGCGCCGCGCCGCGATGGTGCTCGACAATCTGACCCCGGAACACAGGGTGGTCGCCATTCGGCGCCTGGCGGAGATGCGGCAGTTCTCACCCGAGATGGCGCAGAAGGTGGCACTGATTCTGCACCGCCGCCTTGAAAGCGTCGGCGATACCAAACGGAAGAGCTACTCAGGCTTCAAGGCGGTAGCCGATCTGCTCAACCGCCTGCATGTTGAGGAGTCCCGGCACATTCTAGAAAGCATTGAGGAAGGCCAGCCCGAGCTTGCCCTTGGCATCCGCAACCTGATGTTCACCTTCGAGGATCTGGTGACGGTTCCGGGCACGACAATGCGGGAGATCGTCTCCGGGATCGACAAACGGCAGTTGGCGCTTGCACTGCGCGGCGCGAAGGAAGAACTGCGCGCCCAGGTATTCAAGGCCATGAGCGCACGCGCAGTGGAGATGCTGCAGGAAGACATGGAGGTGCTTGGCCCGGTGCGATCGCGAGAGGTTGCGCAGGCGCAGCAGGAGATTCTCAACCTGGCGCGCAAGCTTGAGGCCGAGGGCAAGGTCATTCTCAAACTCGAAACCGGGGACGAGATGCTGGTCTGACGATCCGCAGGACGACGGGGAAGAACCTGGGAGGAACGGTGACGGAAGCGGCGATGAAGAGCGTATGGATCATTGAGGAGTTTGCCTATCGGCAGGGACCGGAGGCGCCGGATGGGATGGGCTCGCGCTGGGCATTTGAAGAGGAGGATGCCGCGGAAGAAGATACTCCGGAGACTCAGCATTCGTCCGCATCGACCGGGTCAGCCGTTTCCGCGGAAGATGAATTGCTCCTGGAGGCTGAGCGACGTGGCTTTGCGGCCGGCCGTGAGCAGGGACGGGAGGAGGGCCGTGCGGAACAGCGCGACCACGAGCGTGAAGCCAATACCACGCTCGCGCATACAGTGGAGGCCCGGCGCAAAGAAGAACGTGCACGGTTGATGGAGAGCCTGGATGCGGCCTGCCAGCAATACATACATGACATTGAGCCTGAGGTAGTACGCCTTGCGCTCGCGGTTGCGGCACGCATTCTTCGGCGCGAAGCACAGATGGATCCGCTTCTGCTCTCAGGGGCGGTGCGTGTCGCGCTGGGGCAGCTTGCTTCTTCCACCCGCGTCAAGCTGAGAGTTCCTCAAGGCGATCTCGAACTATGGCGAGAGGCGATTGCTCTTGTTCCCAATCCCGGCTCACGTCCAGAGGTGACCGCGGGGGAGGGAATGCGCCTGGGAGACTGCATCATCGAGACCGAACTGGGTTCCGTGGATCTGGGTGTCCGCGCTCAATTGAGTGAAATCGAGCGCGGATTCTTTGATCGCCCGGGCTCGCACGCAGCCGCACATGCGGCAAGGCATAACTCCAGGCAGAACTCTGCGGAGGAAACCGCATGACCGCTTTGAAAGCAGGTCTCAAGGTTTCCACCACACTCGATGGATATTTCAGCCGCCTCAGGCGCAGTCAACCCTGGCGCTGGCGCGGAGAGGTCCTGGAATCTGTCGGCCAGACGATTGAGTCTTCCGGACCATTGGCCTCAGTCGGCGAGTGCTGTGAGATCGTCGACCGTCATGGCCGCGCGCATCGCGCCGAGGTCATCGGCTTTCGCGGCTCGAATGTGCTTTCGATGCCGGTCGAGAGCACCGAAGGCATCCGCTACGGGGACGAGGTGCTGGCATCGGGTGCGCACCCGGAGATCGAGATCGGCTCGGCACTGATGGGCCGGGTTCTGAACGCGCTCGGCGAACCGATCGATAGCCATCGCCCGCTGGCCGCTAGCGGAACAGCTCCACTCGACGGGAGAGTACGCCCACCACTCGACCGCGTCCCGATCAAGCGTCCCCTCGGCACCGGCATTCGCTCTATCGACACGCTGCTCACCGTAGGACGCGGACAGCGCGTCGGCATCTTTGGCGGATCAGGCGTGGGCAAGAGCACCCTGATCGGCATGATGACGCGCAACACGGAGGCCGATGTCACAGTCGTCGGTCTGGTTGGCGAGCGCGGCAGGGAAGTCGGTGAGTTTCTTGAGGACGCGCTCGGCGATGAGGGACGCAAGCGTTCCGTCGTTGTCGTTTCCACGTCCGATGAATCGCCGCTATTGCGGATGCGCGCCGCTCTAGCCGCTACCACGGTCGCCGAGTCCTTCGCCGCCGAAGGCCGGCATGTGCTTCTCGTTCTTGACTCGCTCACGCGCTTTGCCATGGCTGCGCGGGAGATCGGCCTTGCCGCGGGCGAGCCGCCTACGGCGAAAGGCTATACGCCTTCCGTCTTCACGCGGCTGGCCAAACTCGTCGAGCGCACCGGGCAGTTCCGCACCGGCTCGATTACAGCCTTCTACACCGTGCTCATGGAAGGCGACGATCAGCAGGACCCGCTCGTCGATGCCGTGCGCTCGTTACTCGACGGTCACATCGTCCTCTCCCGCGCTCTGGCCGCCGAGGGGTGGTATCCGCCCATCGAGATTCTCGATTCCATCAGCCGTCTCATGCCTGCCGTTGCTTCAACGGCTCATCGCGAACAGGCAGCCCTGGTACGCCGTCTCATGGCTGTGTACGCGCGCTCGGAGGATCTGGTGCGAATCGGCGCATATCGTCCTGGCTCCGATCCCGATCTCGATCGTGCTTTGCGCGCCCGCGTCGCCATTCGCAACTTTCTCACCCAGGATGCGCGCGAGCAGGTGCGCTTCGATGCGGCGCTCGCGCGGCTTCAGTCACTTGCCGGCGAGGTGTAGCGCGTATGCCAGTCTCAAGCGCCCTCAAGCGTCTTCTCCGTATTCGTGACCTCGAACAGGAGCAACACCAGCGTGCGCTTGAATCCGCTCTGGCCGAACTGCGACAGCTTGAAAAAGCGCTGGAGCAGGCCGCCGCGCGTCAGCGAAGCGGTCGCAGTGACTTTACGGCAAGCGTTCTGGATCAAAATTTGAATCTGCATCCGAATCCAGATCAGAAATCGTATCGTAAGCCGCTCGAGCAGCAATCGGCTCTCGTCGAGACAACCATCGGCAAACGCCATGCACTCGCGCTCGCTCCGCGCCTCTCCCGGGCGGCAGCACAGGCCGCACTTCGCCGGCAGGAATTTCTGTTGAAGCGCATGGAGCGCCGTCAGGCCGAGACTCTCATTGAAGAGACGGAGGCCGCCGACGCCCTCGAAGCCACAAGGAAAGGTCAGAAGAGCCTCGACGACTGGTACCTCGCGCGCCCACGCACTGACCGCCGGGACTCTGTACTTCCCAACGCATTTCCTGAAGAGTCTGAGGATTTCTCAAATCTGGCATAGCGCGAATAAAAATTGTCCAAGCGTACACGCCTTTCTTACCGATTTCTATCCTCAAACCTGACACTCTTCTAACTCTCCGCTCTATTGTTTGGCACGCAATCTGCAATTTCTCAGGGCATGACTGCAGCTGCAGGATTTCCGATTGCATCCATCATTCCCGGCGGGCAGAAGGTGCAGAGCCAGTCCGGCACCTCCATGACATCCTCCACCAAAAACTCTACTGCGGGATCTGCAATCATCAGCTTCCGCACAGGTATGGAGGCTCTGGTGAGCGCTAGCCAGACACACGCCTCGAATGCAGCATCGCCCGAAGCTTTGGAGGATCAGCTCGCAGAGACCGGCGCTGGCGTCGGGACCGATACAAAGAGCGGCTTCCTGGACGAGACAGACGAGATGGCCTCCCAGGTGAAGTCAACCTCCAATCCGCTTGCTGATCAAAGGTTGCAGGCATCTGTTTATCTTGGTTCGGAGAAAACTAATCCGGCAATAACTGGTCCCGCAAAAAGTGACGGCGCAGCTTCCATGCGATTGCAGGCTGCCGAGCAACAGATCTCTCAGTCAGGGACGCTTCCAGCTTCCACTGCGACCAAAGCGACTGCGGGCAAGTCATCCGAGAGCGAGCGCTCGGCGCAAACAAAACCCGCGCACGACGGCGACAAAGCTCCTGTACAGACCAGCAGCCTATCCAATCAGGGCTTCGCGCTGGCCCCGGTTCATCTTTCCAATCTCAACCTGACCGCCGCGCCTGTGCCGCAGCACTCGCAGACGATACATGCCGGTGCGGAATCCGGCTCAGCAACTTTGGCAAGAGCACCCTATACATCTTCCGCGCTATCAACATCCATCGGAGCAGAATCCGAGTCGCAGGGAAAGAATCTTTCCGGCCCATTGGCTGTAGAGGACTCGATTCATACCGCTAGTGGCGTCTCCACAGCGAAGGCTCAGGCGTTGCATGTCGCAGCCCCGAGTACGGCGACCACGGCACAGTCCGCGCTGCAGCATGCGGATGCGCCGGCTCAGTCTCCCGCCGGTGACCTCGCCCTTCAGTCACAGATCAAAGCCGCCTCCGAGCAATCTCTTTCCGGCAACGCGGCAAATACATCAGCGACCACTGAGGCCGAGCAGACCCGTGCCGCTTCCAGTCACACTGCCGCAACGCGCGAGCATAACCCGCTTCAGCACCAGGTCATCGGCGACACAGCTTCTCAAAGTAATTCTGCCATCGGTTCGCATACCGCGTTGGCGCGGGATGCTGCGGGAATGTCGGGCCAGTCAACCGAACGCGGATCCACCACAACCGGCACGGCGCAAACGCAACAGTCCACATTGACCTCGCCGACCCCGCGCGACACCTTTGCCGCGCTTGACGCCGATCCCGGCCAGCCCGCCACAACGTGGACACATACAAGTCCGCGCCAGGTCGAGGCAGGTTATCAGGACCCAGCACTCGGCTGGGTGAGCGTGCGCGCCGATCTCACCGCAGGCGGTCTCCATGCCTCCGTCGTGCCCAACTCGCCGGAGGCCGCACAGGCGCTGGGAAACCATCTCGCCGGTCTCAATGCCTACCTGGCCGAGTATCACGGCAGCTCCATCACGGCGTCCGTGGCCGCGCCGGAGGATCGCTCGATGCAGCAATCTGGCTCAGGCTCCGAAGGGCAACCCGGAGCACATCAGCAGAACGAATCGTCACAATCGTCCACGCAGCAAGTCTTCGGACAAACATCCATCTCGTCTGCGCTCAGCACAAGCAACGCAGATCCGGAACTCTTTACGCCAACGCACAACGGACGGATTTCGGTCCTCGCATAAGTCAACACAACACAAGCAGGGAGGAAACATGTCAGCAGTCTCAGGAATCTGGAATTCGCCCACGGCGCCGCAGGCAAATCCGCTGATGAGCACGAAGGCCATGGACGACACTTCGAGCAGCTCCGGCACCGGCAGCAACAGCGGCGATACGACCATCTCAGCCAATGATTTTCTTACGCTCCTCGTGACGGAGATGCAGAATCAGGACCCCACATCCGACACCGATCCGAACGAATACATCGATCAGCTCGTGAACGTGAACAGCCTGGAGCAGCTGATCAATATCAACCAGACGCTTAGTACGGCACTCACCCCCGCCAGCAGCGACAGCACAGCGGCTGCCTCAACCTCACCAGCCGCGTCGAATGCGTCCACGAAGTCGAACCTTGCAGCCGCACAAGCCGCAATCACACCCCCCACCAACGGCCCGCATACCCTGTCACCCGATCCCACAAGGCCCATAGGCCATCCCATCCCGGTACAAACTGGTGGGCCGGTTCGCTTCGCTCCAGGCAATCTGAGCAGTCCATCCACGGGTCCTTCAGCGCTTCGTGTGGCGCGCTCGCTCGACGGCCAGCGCATTACGCGTTGACATCCCGGCAACCAGCGATCGGGCTCTCTCCAGGCACGCATAGAGGGCCCCTTGCACAACCGCAACGAACCATGAACGTACAACGTTGGAATACACAACGTTTGACTTCACAACGTTTGACTTCACAACGTTGATACACAGAGGAGATGCACCATGCCAAGTTTTTACATTCCGCTGACCGGGCTGAACGCTGATAATACGGCGCTGAACACCATCGCCAATGACCTGGCCAACATGAACACCACCGGCTTCAAGAACCAGACCGCGAACTTCTCCGATCTCTTCTATCAGCAGCTCGGTTCCACCGCTGGCGGTGATCCAATCCAGGCGGGCGCCGGCACACAGGTATCGAACATCGAGACAGATTTTTCCGCCGGCACACCCAATACAACCGGCCTCGATACCGATGTGGCCCTGCAGGGCAACGGCTTCTTCGTCGTCCAGAATGGCGGCGAGCAGTTCCTCACCCGCGACGGCAACTTCTCCCTCAATTCGAGCGGCCAGCTCGTTACCTCGAACGGGCTGAACGTCATGGGCTATGCCGCCACGAATGGCGTCGTCAACTCGAACGGCGCGCTCTCGGACATCACCATTCCCGTCGGCCAGACGGAAGCGCCTTCAGCAACCAACACCATCGGCATGACCGCAACGCTCGACTCCGAAACTGCTGTAGGTGGCAGCTTCTCCGCGCCGATCACGGTGTATGACTCGCTCGGCAACTCCTACCAGGCCTCGGTGAACTACACCAAGACGGCGACCAATCAGTGGTCCTACAGCGTCTCGGTGCCGGACAAGCTCACGGCCAATACCTCTACCGCCGCCGGCGTTACCACCGTGAACTATAACTTCGGTTCCAGCGGCGGCACGCTTGCCACGGTGGATCCGGGCAGCAACATGACCATCACGGCTCTGAACACGAGCGGTATTTCAACCACCATCACCGCGCCAACGATCACCCCCGGCGAATCCGTCTCGGACTACGCCACCGCACTGCAGGGCGCGCTTACGGCAGCCAACATCACCGGCGTTACCGCCACCTCCTCGCCCACCGGCCAGCTTTCCATCTCTGGCGCCAACGTCTCGGTGACAGGCTCTGTCATTCAGGACCCCATCGCGACCAACAACACCGGCACGCTCAACTTCGATTCGAACGGCAATCTGGTCAGTCCGTCGGCGAACGTCAGCGGAATCTCCTTTGCCGGCCTCTCAGACGGTTCGTCCTCCATGAACTTCACCTGGGATCTTTTCAACGCGAATGGCACCGGCACCATCTCTCAAGTCGACCAGACCTCAGCCGTTTCCAACACCGCTCTGACCAACGGTTATGCGGCGGGCGATTACACCGGCTTCACCATCGGTTCCGACGGCACGGTCACGGCCAGCTTCTCCAACGGTCAGAACCTCAATGTCGGTCAGATCGCTCTCGGCAACGTTGCCAATCTGCAGGGTCTCTCGGCCAACGGCAACGGCGATTACTCAACCACGCAGGCCAGCGGCACGGCCACCGTCGGCGTCTCCGGCTCAGCCGGTCTCGGCACCATGGAGGACGGCGCGCTCGAGGCTTCCAATGTGAACATCTCAGCCGAGTTCAGCGATCTCATCATCGCGCAGCGTGCCTTTGAGGCCAACTCAAAAGCCATCACCACCTTCGACACGATCACTCAGGAAACCATCCAGATGATCCACTAACCCTGAGTCCACAACCTGCACGCCAATCAGCGCGCGGCCGTAAACGCCCTGCTTCCTTCCTGCTCCAGGAAAGCAGCGGGGCGTTTCCGCGTGTACACTTCCTCCATGCGCCCACTCATCCTGTCCCTTGCAGCAACCGCTGCTTTTTGCATCCCAGTGATCATGCAAGCCCAGTCTCCATCCATTCCCGCCGCTATCTATACCGATCCTCTAGCGGATGCGGCGCATCCGGCAGGCATGGCCGTGCTGCACATTCCCTCGCACGGCGTCGAGATCAACGGCATTGTCTACACGCCCTCGGGCGCAGGTCCGCATCGCACCATCGTGATCTGCCACGGCCTGCCCGGCAATGAGAAAAACCTCGATCTCGCACAGGCCGCGCGCCGTTTCGGTTGGAACGCCGTCACCTTCAACTACCGCGGCTCGTGGGGCAGTCCCGGCCATTACACCTTCGCCAACGATCTCGAAGATGCCGACGCCGTTCTCGCCTACATCGAAGATCCCGCCAACGCCGCCCGCCTTGGCATCGACACAAAGCACATTGTCCTCGCCGGTCACAGCCTCGGCGGCTGGGTCACCACCCAGGCCGCAGCTCATCATCCGGAACTCGCCGGAGCTATCCTCATCTCCGCTGCCGACATGGCGCGCGCAGCCAGTCAGCCGCGCCAAAAAGTCGTTGACCTGATGAAAGAAAACATCGAGTCCCTCAACGGTACTCCGGAGGGCATCGCAGACGACGCTATTGCTACCGTCCGCGCACGTACTTTCACAAGCGCAGTTCCAGGCCTCGCGAAAATCCCGCTCCTGGTTCTTACCTCGAACGACGGCCTGGCCCCGAACGCTGAAGCTCTCGCACAAGCCATCAAAGCAGCAGGGAATCAGCACGTCACAATCACCCACGCCGCCACCGATCACGGCTGGAGCGATCACCGCATCTTTCTTGAAGCTGCAGTTCTCAACTGGCTTCAGAAGCTGCCGTAGCAAACTTAAGCGCGGTGCCGGATCTCAATAAACAGACCCTTGCCCGTAGCAAGCTCGATGCCACCGGCGTCCACAATCCGCGCTTCTACCCAATGCTTGCGGCCTTCGCTGCGCGCCACTCGACCCTCCAGCCGCACCGGCCTCGGTTCGCCTGCGGCAGAGGAGGGAATCGGCCTCTTGTACTCCACCTCAAGTTTCGCCGTCATCGCCACCACGCCGCGCGAGCGCACCGCCTTGCTCATCGCCTCATCCAGCAGCGTGGCAATAATCCCGCCATGCGCGTACCCCTGCGGCCCTTCATAGGTGTCAGGAAGCACCGCATCGCACACCACCGTGCCGTCTTCGGTAAGAAAAAACTTCAAGTGCAGTCCCACCGGGTTTGCCTCGCCGCAGCCAAAGCATCGGTTCTGCGCCGCATGCGCCATAGGAGTCAGATTTTCGTTCGTCGCTGTCATAGAGGAAGATAGAAGCATCACGCCTGCTCGAATTCTATCGGGCCGGCTCGTACTCTATGAACTCCAGAATCCTTTTCATCCTGATCCCCGCTTTGATTCTCACCGGCTGTCGCTCGCACCCTCAACTCACACTGCAACAAGCAGGAGGGCAAAACCTGTACCAGGAGCGATGCGTGCACTGCCACGAGGAAAACGATCTCGCGCTCAAGCCTCCCCCTCCCAGTCTCAGCAACCTCTTTCGCCACTCCACGCTTCCCAGTGGAGCGCCCGCCACTGACGCACAGGTCATTCGAACCGTACTCGGCGGCAAAAACAAGATGCCATCCTTCGCCGGGCGCTTTACCGAGGAGCAGATGGATGCTCTTCTCGCCTACCTCCACACCGGCATCCAATGACACAGCAGGTACCGCGCCTGTGATACCATCCACGCCGTAAACGTTATTTGACTTCCCCCATGGAGATCCCAATGCGTCTCAAATTTCTTCCCCTCGCATCCGCGCTTATCTGCTTCGCCGCAGTCGGCTCTGCTTCTGCTGCGACCAAATCCGCCCACGCCGACCTCACCAACGCACAGGGCGCAACCATCGGTCACGCCAAGCTCTCAGCCACCTCAGGCGGCGTAAAAATCTCCGTCGATGTCTCGCAGCTAACCCCAGGTGATCACGGCATTCACATCCACACTGTCGGAAAGTGCGAAGGCCCCGCCTTCACCACAGCCGGCGGCCACTTCAATCCCACCAGCGCGCACCACGGCACTCACAATACAGCGGACCCAAAACCGCATCTCGGCGATCTGCCCAATCTCACCATCGACGCAAAGGGCAAAGGCAAGCTGAGCTTCGTCGTATCCGGCGCCACGCTCGACCCCGGTCCCAACTCACTCTTTCATGACGGTGGGACCGCGCTCGTCATCCACGCCAAGGCGGACGATCTGATGAGCGACCCCTCCGGCAATTCCGGCGACCGCATCGCCTGCGGCGTCATCCAGCAGTAGCTCCGCGAGAAAAGGGACGGCCATCATTACTTTGGTCCATTGGACTCTCGTGCAAAATAGCCTCCAGAAACTTTGCGTGAAATTAGCCCCATTTGTGAAACACTCATAATCAGCAGAACAAAAGGCCCGATCCTCACCGGAATCGGGCCTTTGTTTTTCTGGCGCTGGCACAGCACAGAGAGGAAGGCTGGTCTCTATCCTGAAAACTCACAGAACAGATCGCTGCTCCCGCAAGTTATTGATTTTAAAAGAATTGAGCAAAGAAAAAGCGAACACACAAAAACACACCATTTTTTGCTCGTAAACTTCTACTAATCAGCAGCTTGTAGCCAAAAGTGCAAATTTTTTTATTTATTTCGGTAACCATTGCAGATATTTAAGTAGTAAACAGATCCAGGCGCAACGAGCGAAAGCACCTGCCTTCAGTGATCTTTCGCAATACCCTGGGTTCAAACAAAAACGGCCCGGCTCCATCCGGAGCCGGGCCGTCCGTTTCTTCCGGTCTATTCTTGGACCGGAATATAACGCGCAACGATAAGTAAAGTAAGTTCTACAATCTCGCGGAGGGAGAAAGATACTGGACTGTTCATGAAGAACCCCCTTCAGCGCCGGCAAATTCTGCCGGGTTATAGGTTATGTATTTAGACCCAGAGTAATGGCCCGGTGGTAACAAGCTTGCCTACATACTAGCACGTAGCCTGCCAAACTACGAAAAACTGGAAACATCAATAAATCAATAGTTTGCAGCAAACAGGGCAGACAAGAACTATGTAAATATTTCACTATAATGGAATTTTTGCTCGATATTTTGTCTGAACAATGCCAGAAACAACTCCATTCTGGTTCGCCGAACGGATAGTGAAGAATATGGGCGAGCTTCAAAATGCAACCCGGACTAGTCGACTGAGTCCGCCGCTGGTATCGTCGTACCGACAGCAAAAGAAGCAAAAAATGCACCGCCCGCTTCGCCGGCTGACTTGTTGCGCATTCGCAGGCGTCAAAAGGATTCCGTATGACTGTATTTGTCAGGAAGTTCGCAACAGGCATTATCTCCACAGCTGTTTTTGCACTTGGCTCTCTCTCGGCGCGAAGCCAGAACACACCGGCAGACGTACCACCCGTGATTGATGTGCATGTCCACGCCATGGACGAGTCCTGGCCCGGCGGCCCTACGTGTCCAAATACATCCGGCTTTACGGCGTCTGATCCAAAGACCAAGGAAGGTCCGGTTGGCTGGGTTCAGGAAGAATGCACACCCAAGCTCTACCCCTCGGCAAAAGGGGAGTACATGAAGGACGTAATCGCGGAGATGAAGCGGCTGAACGTAACGGCCGTCGTCTTTGGCGACCCGGCCAGCGTGCAGAAATGGCGCGACGCAGCGCCCGACCGCGTCATTCCCGGCACATCGTTTGACAAAGACGATGGGTCGGATTCGAAGCGTGTGGATATAGATGAGCTCCGCAAGGATTTCACAACAGGCGGCTTCAAAGTCATGGGTGAGATCGGGCTCCAATATGAAGGCATCTCTCCAAGCGATCCGTCAGTCGACAAGTACTTTGCCCTGGCAGAGGAGCTCGATATCCCAATAGCAATCCACATGGGAACCGGCGGTTCAGGCCGTGCCAACGTCACCACGCCCAAGTTCCGCGGCTCCATGGGCAATCCGTTGCTCCTTGAAGAGTTGCTCGCACGCCATCCAAAGCTGCGTGTGCAGGTCATGCATGCGGGATATCCCATGATCGACAACATGCTCACGCTTCTGGGAGCAAATTCGCACGTCTACGTCGACGTTGCAGGACTGATCTGGAGCTATCCGCCGAAGGAAGTGAACCGGTACATCGAACGACTGGTGGACGCCGGCTTTGAAGACCGCGTAATGTTCGGCACAGATCAGATGCAGTGGCCCAGGCTGATGGCATATTCGATTAGCTTCATTCAGAATGCGGATTATCTGACCCCGCCGCAAAAACGCGACATCCTGTACAACAACGCAGCCCGCTTTCTACGCCTCGATACAAAATCCAAAGCAAATTAGCCACGCAGGCAGCCCCTACTGTCGTTGGATTATCACTCCGAGTCGTAACAAAGTCATCTGCAATTCCGTCTTATTCCTAAACGGGGTCAAGCGATGCAGACTTTTTATCGGGATATCCGTTACGCCGCGCGCAACCTGCGCAGGTCTCCCGCGTTTACGGCAACGGTAGTACTGACACTGGCACTCGGAGTGGGTGCTACTGCAGCCATCTTCAGCTGCGTCTACGCGCTTCTGCTCCAATCGTTGCCCTTTACGGATGCGGGGCGCATCATCGCTTTGTCTGAGACTCATCCGCAAATTACAGGCGGAATCGAGGCCACTTATCCCGATTACGAGGACTGGAAGGAGCAGCAACATAGTTTCACGCAGCTCGCAGCCTACTCCACACTCAATCCGGAAACAGTTTCGCTGGTAACAGATGGGCACGCGCAGCAGGTGCATCGCGTCCTTGCCTCCGGCAACTTTTTTTCAGTGTTGGGAATAACTCCGCGGATCGGCCGCTTGATCGGCGAGCAGGATGACAAACCCGAAAACGATCACGTGGCAATGCTGAGCGCATCCGCGTGGGATCGCTACTTCGGCAATGACCCGGGCATAGTGGGACGTAGCGTCAACCTCAATGGAACAGCCTTCACCATCATTGGCGTTTTGCCGGTGGGCGCTGCCTATCCTTCAGAAGGAGAGGTCTGGCTGCCGCTGTCGCTTCTGGACCAGGAGACGCGCGCATCCCGCGTATGGCACTCGGTCAGGGTCCTGGGCCGGCTGCGCCCTGGTGTTAAGTTTCCCGAAGCAAGAGCCGATCTGCAGGCAGTTTCGGCGCGTCTGGCTGCTGCATATCCGGCCACCAATCGCAACATCGGCGTACAGCTGAGGCCCTTGCGCGAGGAACTGGTGGGAACGCTGCGTCCGGCCATGCTCAGCCTGTTTGGAGCTGTCTTTCTAGTGCTCTTGATTGCATGCGCGAATGTCGCCAATCTCTTGATGGTCAGGGCCACGGCACAGCGCCGCGAGATTGCCGTTCGCCAGGCGCTTGGCGCTGGCCGCACGCAGTTCTTTTTTCAATTTCTCGCCCAGGCGATTGTCCTCTGCCTGTTGGGAGGATCGCTTGGAATCGCGTTGGCCGCCGGAGTTTTGCCGTTGCTGCGCATGGCTCTGGCTCACGCTGCATCTCTCGACCCATCGATGATTCAATCCATCGGCCTCAACATTCCCGTATTGCTGTTCGCGTTGTTTACATGTTTGATGACCGCGATCTTGTTCAGCATCTTCCCGCTCATGAACACCTCGCCGCGCCTGACCGAGGCCCTGCGTACGGGAGAGCGCGGGAGCACCGGCAGCCGAAGCAGAAAGCGCAGTGCCCTGATCGCGGGAGAAATCGCAATCGCGGTCGTGGTGCTTTTTTTAAGCACGCTCGTGGTGAGGAGTTTCCAGAAGCTTCTGGCGGTTGACCCAGGTTTCAGGATCGACCATCTGCTCAGTGCTGAAATCACACTACCGGAGCCGAAGTACGGCGATGACAGCTCCATCACGAATCATTTCTATGAGCAGCTTCTCGAAAACCTGGCGCGATCTCCGGGAATTTCGTCTGCAGCCACTACGACTGTTGTTCCGCTCAAGCCCTCGCAGGTGATGACGCGGTTTCTGGTGGAAGGTGCGCCTCCCACTTCGCCGGGCATATTTCCCGCCGCACAAATCCGATACGTGAGTCCCGACTTCTTTCATACCTTCGGCCTTGCTCTCCAAAGCGGCAGAGTCTTTGAGCAGAAAGACATTGAGAACAGTACCAAATCATTTGTCGTCAATGCCGCCTTTGCCAGGCGGTACCTGGCAGGCAGGAACCCGCTGGACGCCAACATTCTCCTCGGGGTGTTGAGTCCGCATCCGGAGAAGATCCCGGTAATTGGAGTGGTCTCCGACGCGCATGACCTCGGAATAGAGAGCGAAGCGCAGCCGGAGATCTATCTACCGGGGTTCGGTCTCCACGCGGTTCTGCTTGTACGCACCTTCGCTGACCCCGCGAGCGTTGAGTCAGTCGTACAAAATGCAGTGCGCACACTGGACCCCAACCAGCCCATCTATCACGTGCAAACCGTGGATGCGCTCATGTCGAACTCCACGGCCCGGCAGAGGATGACGGCCATGTTGCTCGGCATTTTTTCAGTAGTGGCTCTGGCATTGGCGGCGATCGGCATCTACGGAGTTCTTTCCTATTCCGTTGCGCAGCGTTCGCGGGAGATCGGCGTGAGAATGGCGGTAGGAGCCACTCGCGCGCGTATCTTGCGCCTCGTCCTGGCCCAGGCAGCTCAATTCACAGGAACAGGACTCGCTGTAGGTGTTGGCGTAGCGCTGGTGAGTGCTCGCATCATCAGAGGCTTGCTTTTTGATATCGGCACAGCTGACCCGCTTTCTGCGTGTATTGCCATCGGACTTCTGGTGTTGGCAGCGGTTGTGGCAGCGACTATTCCTGCACTGCGCGCCGCGTCCGTGAATCCGAATGAAGCACTAAGAGCGGAATGAGAGCCGATTCCTCTCCGAATAGGGAAACAATCTTCGTGACAATCCAAAGTCACGCCTTCCATTGGAAGCAAATCCCGAACCCATCCGGGTCTTTCAGATAAAGCTGCTTCATCCCGTACCAGGCTGTCTTCGGCGGATCGAGTTCGACTCCTCGCGCCACCAGCTCCCGGTAAGCCCCATCGACATCGGGACAACCCAGATACAGGCACGTGTCCTGATGTCCGCCCCATCGCGCCGCGTCCGGCTTTTCCGGAACATCCTCCGGATCATAGGCCGTATTCAGCATCACTTCCGCCCCGCCCAACTCTAGCATCGCCCAGTTCACATCATCCTCATCTTCGCTCATCGCCTTTGAGCACGCAGTCACCGTAAATCCCAGCTTTTCGCGATAAAACCGAATCGACGTGGGCATATGAAAGACCTGAACCAGCGGCGCAACACCTGTCACCTCAATCCCCATAGCGAGTAAACTCCTGTTTCTGTCGAATCTACGATCCCGAATCTGCAGCCAAGATATACTGAATCTTGTGATGTCGCCTGAAAAAACCTTCTACCTGGAAACCTTCGGCTGTCAGATGAATGCTCATGACTCGGAAAAAGTCATCGGGACCCTCCAGCGCGAGGGCTATCGCCGGGTGGAATCGGAAGAAGAAGCCGGCCTCATCCTCTACAACACCTGTTCCATCCGCGACAAGGCCGAGCAGAAGGTCTTCAATCGCCTCAACGACTACAAAAAGCTCTACAAGTCCGGCAAGCGCTTTGGCGTCCTCGGCTGCGTCGCACAGCAGGAAGGTGAAAAGATCTTCGAGCGCGCCCCATACGTCTCGCTCGTCTCCGGCTCCGCCTCATACCGCAAGCTCCCCGAGATGCTCCACCGCCTCGAAGCCGGCGAAAACCGAATTACTGGCCTCGATGACCGCCAGACCGACGAGACCTTCGAGACCGAGTTCACGGCCCGCCAGAACCCGTATCGTGGCTACATCACCATCATTGAAGGCTGCGACAAGTTCTGCGCCTACTGCGTCGTCCCGTACACTCGCGGCAAAGAGCGCAGCCGCACTTCGGCATCGGTCCTCGAAGAAGCTCGCCGCATTGCCGATCTCGGCTACAGCGAGATTCAGCTCCTCGGCCAGAACGTCAACAGTTACCGCGATCCGGAAGGGAAGTTGTCCTTCGCCGAACTCCTCGCCGCAGTCGGCCAGGTCCCCGGAATTCGCCGCGTTCGATTCACTACCTCGCACCCCCGTGATTTCACCAAGGACATCGTCGAAGTCATCGATGCCTACCCCACGCTCTGCGACCACATCCATCTGCCCGTTCAGTCCGGTTCTTCGCGCATCCTGAAAGCCATGGCCCGCGAGTACACCAGTGACTGGTACCTCGAGCGAATCTCCTGGATGAAAGCCGCAAAACGCAAAATCTCGCTCTCGACGGACATCATCGTCGGCTTCCCAGGCGAAACTCCGGATGATTTCATCCAGACCATGGACCTCCTTGCTGAAGTTCAGTACGACTGCGTCTTCGGTTTCAAATATTCGCCCCGGCCCAACACTCCGGCCCTGGTCATGATCGACTCGATCCCCGAAGCCGAGAAATCGCAAAGACTTCAAGTATTACTTGAACGTCAACGAGAAATTCAAAGAGCAAATTATTCCAATCATTTAGGGGAAGTAATGGAAGTAATGGTTGAAGGCCAGAACACAGCACGCGGCCAGGTTACAGGCCGCAGCAGCCAGAATAAATCCGTAAACTTCACCACCGGCTCGCCCATCGCTCCCGCTCCTGGCACTTATATGCAGGTCCGCATCACCGCCACGCATCCAAACAGCCTGGTTGGCGAAGCGCTCTAGCCAGAAAACCGGAACAGGGGTAGAGTAAGAGGGAACTGATGGACCTCGAAGTCAAAATCCGCGGCCTCATGATGGACCCCGCCACCAACATGCCCGTTGTTGTCCTCAAGGATGTCGCTTCGGATTCCGTCATGCCTATTTGGGTTGGTATCTTCGAGTTCAACGCAATCTTCAACGAGATCGATAAGTCCGTAGCATCCCGTCCCATGACCCATGATCTGCTCCGTAACATGATTCAAAACTTGAATGCTGAGCTGGATCGCGTAGTTATTAATGATCTTAAAGACAACACCTTTTTTGCCGCTCTCTGGCTCACCCAGCAGGGCGAGCAGGTCGTAGTCGATGCGCGTCCCTCAGACGCTATCGCGCTGGCTCTTCGCTACGATTGCCCAATCTATGTGAATGAGAGCGTGATGCACGCAGCCCGCCTGAATCTCGGCGGCCCAGCTGACGGCCCGTCCGCCGAACAGTTGCGCGGCTGGCTCCAGGGCCTCAACGACGAAGATCTAGGCCGTTACAAAATGTAGTTGGGCGCACAAACACAACTGCACATTCTGTCCACGGAATATTTGAAGCTCAGACGCCTGGAGGGAAGAGTCCTTTTGACCCAGGCTAGCCATATACAATCCCTTTAAGGTTCAGTCTTTTAGTTTTAATGTACAGAATATCCGTTATCAGACTTAATGGATTACGACCGGAATTCCTGGATTAAACTCTATTCCTCACTCCTCGCTCGGCGTGCGCGCTGAGTTCACTGCCTGCAATCGTTCCTTTCGTTTTTGCCTATCCATCAAGGAATCGACAAATGGCACCACTCTTTCCTCCTTTATTGCATGAACTGACAGTTCCCTATCACCAAACGAATGGCTAAGCTTCTCACGACGACAAGGACTGCAACTGCGGGTCTTTTCGCAAATTCGGTGATTTTGAGCAGGGCCTCCGGGCAAGTCTCATTCATCCGACATGACGAGTCGGCGAATCTTTTAGCCAGTCCGGATCCAATCGGACTGTGAGGGCAGCAGCAACAGCTTGCAGATGCAGCAAGGAGGAGCGATGAGAAACAGAGCCAGTGGCCGGTGGTTAAAGGCCTTTTACGCTGCAGCATGCCTGTTCCTGGTAAGCCAGGTTCAGGCACGTGCGGCAGCGAAACCCAATATCCTAGTCATCTTCGGTGACGATATTGGGCAAACCAATATAAGCCGCTACTCCCACGGATTGGTGGGGTATTCAACGCCCAACATCGATCGTATCGGCGAACAAGGCATCACATTGACCGACTACTATGCCGAAAATAGTTGCACTGCCGGCCGGTCGTCCTTCATTACGGGTCAGTCGCCCAAGCGCACCGGCCTGTCGAAGGTCGGCATTCCCGGTGCTCCCGCTGGCCTGCAGCCGCGAGACGTCACCATTGCTCAGGCCCTCAAACCGCTGGGCTACGCCACTGGCCAGTTCGGCAAAAACCACCTCGGCGACCGCGATGAGTTTCTCCCTACCAATCACGGCTTCGATGAGTTCTACGGTAATCTCTACCACCTCAATGCGGAAGAGGAGCCGGAGCGGCCTTACTGGGACTCCATCATGAAGGCTAATCCTGACTTTCTCAAGGCCTACAATCCGCGCGGTGTCATACACAGCTACGCGGACGGCAAGATCGAAGATACCGGCCCGCTGACATCCAAACGGATGGAGACCACCGACGAGGACTTCGAGAATGCGGCTGAAGGCTTCATCAAGAAACAGGTCTCGGCGAACACACCGTTCTTCGTCTGGATGTGCTTTACTCACATGCACGTCTACACTCATGTAACCGATGCTGAGCGCGGCCAGAGCGGTATGCCTGGCAACGAATATGCCGACGCCATGGTGCAGCACGACAAGGATGTGGGCAAACTCCTTGACTCGCTTGACCAGTTGAAGATCGCCGACAACACCATCGTGGTCTATACCACAGATAATGGTCCCAACCAGTTCTCCTGGCCCGATGCGGCTACTACTCCCTTCCGCAACGAGAAGGACTCGAACTGGGAAGGCGCCTTCCGCGTTCCGGCGTTGATACGTTGGCCGGGACACATCAAGGCGAATACATGGTCATCGGAGATATTCTCCGGGCTCGATTGGTTCCCCACCCTGTTGGCCGCCGCCGGCGATACCAACATCACGGAGCACCTGCTCAAGGGTGCAAGCATCGGCAGCAAGACCTTCAGAGTCCATCTGGACGGCTACAACCAGTTGCCCTTCCTCACCGGACAGGAGCAGCATGGCCGCCGCCACGAATTCTTCTACTTCGATGACGACGGAGAATTAGTGGCCACACGCGTCGATGATTGGAAGCTTGTTTGGTGCGAACAGCGCGCACCGGGCGGCTTCGCAGTGTGGAGTAATCCATTGACATGTCTGCGCGTGCCCAAGATCTTTAACCTGCGCATGGACCCCTATGAACGTGCAGATGTTGTATCCAATCAGTACTATGACTGGTCAACAAAGAACGTCTACCTTGGCGCTTACGGAGTCACGAAGAGTGCGGAATTTCTGCAAACGTTCATCGACTATCCGCCGAGCCAGTCACCACCCAGCTTCTCGGTCGATCAGATAGAGAAATCTGTTGAGGCTCAAATCAAGGCAAAAGCTGGCAAACAGTAAGCTGTGAAGCGGCTTCTCAGGTTTCTCGGGAAGCCGCTTCCTTATTTAACGGGATGCTCCCTATGTCCGGTACTATGACAACCACCATGCCGGAAGTCCGCCGATCTCGCTCGAAATCTGAAGGTCATAAACCGGCCTCGCTTACGCGGATGAATTCGATGCCCCGTGTAGGCATTCACCTATCGATCGCGCTCTTTCTTTCGGGCGCTGCCGCACTCATTTATCAGATTCTCTGGATCCGCCAGCTTTCGCTGGTTGTCGGTGTCGAGGTCTACTCGATCACGATTGCTGTGAGCGCATTCTTCGCCGGTCTCGCTGGTGGCAGTCTCATATTCGGTCGTATGGCAGATCGTTGGCAGCGCCCGCTCCGCCTGTACGGAGTCCTTGAAATATGCGTCGCGCTCTCGGGTGTTTTAGTTACATTCCTCTCACCGCATGCAGCGTCGCCATTCGTTGCGCTTCAAGCTCATGTTGGTGCTGTTGCGTGGCTGCTTCCCTTTCTATTGGTAGGCTCTCCCGCATTCCTCATGGGCGGGACGTTGCCGGCCATGATTCGCTACGTTGCGCAGCGACAATCCTCCGTTGCAACTTCTAGCGGCTGGGTCTATGCCGTTAACACCGCCGGAGGCATTGCGGGGGCGCTTCTGAGCACCTTCGTATTTCTGCGCTGGACAGGCGTCCACAACACAGCTATCGCTGCTGCCATTTTCAACCTCACAGCGGCAGCCATTGTATGGTTCGCCGACCGCACTGCTACAGAGCAGCGTCCCACTCATTCATCCGCAATAGACCAAGACTTCCCTGCACCGTCCGGACAGGCCACGCTAGCTCTCAGCCTGTATGCCGTTGCAGGTGCAGTTGCTCTCGGCTATGAGGTCGTGTGGTCGCAGGCACTGGCGCAATTCATGAGCACGCGCGTCTTCGCATTTTCTGTCGAGCTGGCAACGTATCTTGCCGGGCTAGCAATCGGCAGCGCTATCTACGCCCGTTTCGGCCGCATGGTGCGCGATACATGGGGAATCTTTGCTCTCTTGATCACAGGTGCCGGAGCCATTGCTCTGCTCGAAATTGCCGCTCTGGGCACTGGCCAGCTTCGCATTCAGTACTCCATTGCTCATTTTGTTTTCACATCTACAGGCAGCGAGTTCGCGCGGATGTGTGCATCATTCGCCGTCGCAGCCTTCGGCGTAGTTTTTCTTCCCACGCTGCTGCTCGGTGCAGCATTTCCAGCATTGCTGCAACTCGTAGCACGAGGCACACGCATCGGAACCGGTACAGGTACCGTCCTGGCACTCAACACTGCTGGAGGTATCGTCGGCTCCCTGCTCACCGGCTTTCTTCTCATTCCCACGCTTGGGCTGGTACGCACTCTCAGCATTCTCGCCATCATTGCGGCAACAGTGGGCGTCCTCGCTGTTCTTCTTGGCTCCAGTGTCCTCGTCCGGTGGAAGTCAACCATCGTATTGCTAGCGGTCGGTGTCGTTGCGGCCAGCATGATTACGCCGCAGGACAAGCTGGCGCGACTTCTGCTGCTCACACGCGGCGGCGGAGACCTCGTCTTCTACCGTGAGAGCCGAGGCGGAACAGTTGCCATAAGCCAGCAGCAGAACGCCGACCACATCTTTCGGCGCCTCTATATTCAGGGAGTTTCGAATTCAGGAGACACTCTGCCATCCATGCGCTACATGCGCCTGCAGGCCCTTCTGCCACTCATAATTCATCGCGGCAATCCGCAGTCCTCGCTTGTCATCGGCTTCGGTACTGGAATCACCGCCGGAGCAACCCTTCGCTACACCGGCCTGACGCAGCGCACGTGCGTAGAACTGCTGTCTGCCGTTGTCGATGCAAGCTCGCTGTTCCCTGAAAACTACGGAGCCGGAACCGATCGAAATCTCAACCTCCGCATCAGGGATGGGCGCCAGGAACTACTCAGCAACTCTGCGCAATATGACATGATCACGCTTGAGCCGCCGCCGCCGAGCGCAGAAGGAGTAGTGAATCTCTACTCCACAGATTTCTATAAACTCGCCGGGCATCGTCTCACCCCGAACGGTCTCTTTGCACAATGGCTGCCGATCTCCACACAAAATGAAGATGACACGCGTTCGCTGATCCGCAGTTTTCTGGATGTCTTTCCATACGCAACGCTATGGACTACTGAAGTGCACGAGATGCTGCTCATCGGATCCTTCTCTCCGATTGATCTGGATGTTTCACGCATCCAGCAGCGTTTCGATCAGCCAAATGTCACTGCCGCCCTCAATGCCGTAGGAATTTCATCGCCTGCAGCATTGCTGGCGACCTGGTTAACCGGCCGCGAGGGACTGGAGGCCTATGCAGGCAAAGTCAGCCCTGTCACCGATAACGAGCCGCGCATTGAGTATGCCGCCTGGACTCACCCGAATGAAATTACCCGCACGCTTCCCCATCTACTCGCCTTGCAGACGGAGCCTCCGCTTGAAAACGCAAGCGAAGACCTCCGTGTTCAGATACGCACGGAGCGGAGTATCCTCGCCGGGTTTTATGCCGCAAGCCTCGCGGCCTACAAGGGAGACAGGGATGCATGGTCTGAGGCAATGCAGAAAGTCATGACCGGTGACAACAAGAACCCCTATTACAATTGGCTTGCAGGTGGCCAGTAGCTTCGTAGCGGAGAAATAAAGATGACACGCCCGGGAAAGCAGTTAAAAAAGCGCAATGCAAAAACAGCCTGGATCGTAACTGGCGTCATCGTCCTCTCGGTCCTGGCATGCGTTGTCATCTATCGCGAGCCCGGTTCGGGAACAGCTCTGGCCGGCTCCCCCGACGCAATGAATCCGGCGCATCCTGGAGCAGATTCCGGGAACACTCCAGACCTGAGCACAAAAAAAACCATGCCTGCAACTCAGCAGGCCACCTTCGTGCCAACCATTCCCAACAAAGAGTCCGCGCCAGGCAATCCTCCAGCAGGTATGGCGTGGATCCCTGGTGGCGAATTCTCCATGGGCGCGCAAGGGATGGCCGGCATGAATGAAGTCGGCATGAATGCGACCCGGGACTCCAGCCCCATCCACCGCACATACGTGGATGGTTTCTATATAGATAAGACAGATGTGACCAACGCCGAATTTACGCGTTTCGTAAGGGCCACCGGCTATGTCACCGTGGCTGAGCGCAAACCAGATGCAAAGGACTATCCTGGAGCCTCACCAGAAAATCTTGTGGCGGGCTCAGTCGTTTTCGCTCCTCCGGATCATCCGGTGCCGCTCAACAATCATTTTCAGTGGTGGACCTATATTCCAGGCGCAAACTGGCGTCATCCAGATGGTCCTCAAAGCAGCATCATCGGCAAAGATAACTATCCAGTAGTACATATCGCGTATGAAGATGCTGAAGCTTATGCAAGGTGGGCCGGCAAGCGAATTCCTACAGAATCCGAATGGGAATTCGCTGCGCGTGGCGGCCTGTCAGGTAAACCCTACGTCTGGGGAGATGAATTCCGCCCTAAGGGAAAATGGATGGCTAATACCTTTGAGGGTCACTTTCCCGACAGCAATAGCGGAGACGATGGCTACACAGCAACCTCTCCCGTCGAAAAGTTCCCCCCCAATGGATATGGTCTTTATGACATGGCAGGGAATGTCTGGCAATGGACCAGCGACTGGTATCGTCCTGACTACTACACGCAGCTCGCCGCCCAAGGAATTGCCTACAATCCATTGGGACCGACCACGGCTTACGACCCCACCGAACCCGGACACTCAAAGAAGGTGCAGCGCGGCGGCTCGTTCCTATGCACGGATCAGTACTGCTCCCGCTACATGGTGGGCACACGAGGCAAAGGGGATGTTGATACCGGAACGAACCATCTCGGTTTTCGCTGCGTCATGACAAAACAGGAATGGCAAGCTCGTTACGGGCAATCGAAAAATCAAACAATGGCGAGAAACAACAACCCGTAGTTTCCGCATGGTCCCAAGTGGCTTTCTTCGTGCACGTACAGACAAACCGAAACTACGGTTCTGTGAATAAGGTTCTCTAAGAATTTTCTCAGGGATTCAACGCTACCAATGCTGTTTTCTCGTCATGAGTTTTAGCTTCCTGTTTACGCCACACCCTCAAGAGATCTGCCAGCCTACGCCCATCCCACTGTGCATCTCCACTCGTGGACGTAAACAGTATGGCTCCCAGCCGATTAATCTCACTCATGAGATCAGCATCCTGGCTCGAAGCATAGATTTCATCCAGAGATTTTCCTGGAGAGCGTCGATTCAGCCATAGCAACAAAGCAGCGTATGCTTCCTTTGGATGATTTTCGTTGCATGCCTTCACAACAGCGCGAAAATATGTCTGTTCCAATTCCCTTCTCTGCGTTCTCCAATGTTGAACGGAACGATATAGTCGTGGCAACCATTGCCACGCGAGCCACAGTAACAGCAGCGCACCCAGCAGCCATAGAACTCCAACCCAAATCTGCCGCTTATATCGAGCCCAAAGATTCACTTTAGGTTGCTGAGCCATTGTTGGCTGTGGCTGTTCTGGAGCCAGCTCAGTAGCAGCGGCTGGATTTTCTGCCACTTCGAAATGAACCGCAGGCAACACCGCTTTGACGACTTTTCGTGTTGAAACATTCCACCACTTCAGCTCAATTGCTGGAAGTGTATAACTCCCTTCTTTCTGCATTAGGTATTGCGCTGATTGCGTGCGCTGCCCGAAGAGAAACTCATTGCGATTGGACTTCTCGTCGTGTACCTTCGGCTCTTCTTCATAAATGCGAATCCCATCAGCAGCCTTAAATTGCAGCGGAGGAATCAACATTGCCTGCAGTTTTGCTGCCGTCACAGTAATCGTGCGCTCGATCGTATCACCCACTCGCAGCGCTTTCGGCGCTGGTGTCCATCGTTGCTCAATGGTTAGCTTTGTCGTAGGCAGAAAATATTCCAGGCCTCTTGCCGCCGCAGGAATCTCAGCACGAAATGTAAGCAGTGGCAGCGTAAGGTGTGCCAGTGCTCTCTTCGGAGGCGTGCTCGCATAAGAAGCATCGATCTGCGCCGACGGCAGTGAAAAGTCTCCCGCTTGTTGTGGATAGAGCGTGTACGTCTCCGTGATTGCTGCGTATGTCACGCCCTGTACACGTTCAGAACTGTTTTGTGGCGTCTCCTGCGGCAACACAACAATAGCGTTCTCTATTTCAAATTCAGGAAACTCAGGGCTGCCTGTAAAGTAGTTTGGCACCAGCACCGTTATAACAAGTCTTACCGGTTCGCCAACCGTGATGTTTTCTGCAGGCTCAAGGTGTGCGCGAATCATAGGCGTCTGCGCAGCTGCAACTCCGGCAAGCGCAAGCACAGCAAGCAAGACAGAGCTCCTCATGGATGATGCTCCTGCGCCGCCTGCATTGCAAAGCGGCGTCGAAGAAAGTCCGCAGGAGTCGTCTGGATGTTTCGCATCCAGATCTCTTCCATCTTCTTTGGATCCAGTTTTAGCCGCACTGTCTTCTTGCCCTGTTTGCCTAATTCATCGAATTTCACTTGATCAGGAGGGTCATTTGCTTCTTCCTCTCTTTCCTGATTTTTCTTTTTTGGGGGAGGCTTAGGTATGAGAGATTTCATCAGCGCAAGATTTTCCCGCGCCTCAGTCCAAGAAGGTCGCTTCGATAACGCTTCTTGAAACGCCTGTATCGCATCCGGATACCGCTTCAGGTGAGCCAGCGCATCCCCCTGGTTGTACCAGGCCTCCGCAGTGTCGCTCAGGGAAAACACATTCAAAGCTGCCTCATAGTCTCCAGCATGCGCCAGCGCAATCCCCCGCCACAGTGGATCATCGAATCGATCTGCAGCCTTTCTGAAATCCCCATATTGGTAGTAGTAGCGTCCTTGTTGGTCGTGGGTAAGCCAGATATCCATCCATGAGAACCGCGACTGTGCATGGCACGGTTGCATCAGAAAGAAAAACGCGATTCCCGCAGAAATCCATCGCACCACCCATCCTTTCCTGAACCAGAACATTGCAATTGCGCAGATCGGTATGGTGATCCAGTATCCTTCATCAATCCACCGCATCTTGCTGTCGCGTTGTTGCAGCACATCTAAATGATGTTGCACATGCCGCTGCACCCAGTGTGTATCATCGTCATTCAGCGTGATTGTTGCCGAAGATATTCCTTCCCGGTTCATCGCGCGCAACTGATCCACATCCAGCCTGCTGTAAACGCGCCGTCCAGAACTGTCTATGAGGAATCGATTCTCTCCAATGCGCACTGGACCTCCCTGTGAAGTTCCTACTCCCAGCAACAGAATCTCGCTCTGATTGTCTGGCCGTTCGGCAAATTGTCGAAATGCAGTAACCGATCGCGGCTCAATACCATCAGTCACAAACAGAATCGTCCCAGGCACAGGCTCATCTTTCAGAAAGCCCTCAATAGTCCGCAGCGCATTTGCCGAATTCTTGTCGTAATTAGGCATTAACTCCGTAGAAAGCGAGCTGAGATACAAATCAAAGAGCGAGAAGTCGGTTGTAAACGGCAGAACCATGTGAGTCGTTCCCGCATAAACAAACAACGCTGTACGACCACCGTTGCGGACCTTCAATAGGTCCCGCATCTTCATCTTGGCCCGTTCAAGACGCGTAGGATTCACGTCAATTGCGTCCATAGTTGGCGAGAGATCCAGTACAATCACCAGCGGAGCCTTGTCTTCAGTAAATGGTGGCTGTTCTCTGCTCCATGTTGGACCGGCTACCGCGACCGTCCCTAGCAGAATCAGCAAGCATGCCATATGAATTGGCCGAAAGCGCAAGTGGCTTTTACGCGTAACAATCAGGTGATCCAGTAACGCCGGCTCAATGTATCGATCCCATCGCGCCCGCATATCGTTCCGCACATGGTGAAGAAAATAGATTGCCGGAGCCGCAGTCAGCAGCCATAGCCACTGGGGACGCAGGAAGTGCAAGGTTCCCCACCACTCGCTCATATGTGCACCTGAAATATATTCGATGTAACCGGCGTCTCAATCTTTGTGCGCCACCGTGCCATGAGCCGCATCACCAGGCTCACCACAATCATCAGCAAATGACATCCCGTCAGAAGTACAACCGCTGCGCCGAGTGGAAACACAAACAACTCTCGGCGTGGCTGATAGCGCAATGTCTTAAAGTTTTGCGGTGTGATTCGGTCTAGTGCGGCGTATGCTTTCTCTAACTCTGCCTGATTCTCTCCGTGAAATACCTGCCCACCTGTGGCTTGAGCAATGCTCGCAAGCGCTGAATAATCCACCTTATCTGCGCCATGTGTAATCCCTGGATCGCCCAGTCCTACCACGTGTATTGTGATGCCATTCTGCTTTGCAATTTCCGCGGCCTTGCGCGGCGGCATGCGGCTGCCTGTATCGTTTCCATCCGTCAGCAGAATCAACACACGTTCTTTGGTGTCGCTCGCTTGGAACTCCTTGATCGCAAGTCCGATCGCATCACCAATCATCGTCTGCGGGCCGGCCATCCCCGCATCGATCTGACTGAGAATCTTTAGGCACGCTTGATGATCGAGAGTAAACGGCGTCACTGGATACGCCGCTTGCCCGAATACGATCAGCCCGATTCGATCGTGCTCGCGCTTTTGAATGAAATTGCCGACGACCTCTTTTACTGCATCTACGCGTCGCATTCTTTTACCGTCTGGCGTCAGAAAATCGCGTGTCTCCATCGACTGCGAAATATCAAGCGCCAGCATCAGGTCACGCCCAGGTTGAATCTTCTGGATCGGAGGTTCAACAAATTGAGGTCGGGCCAGGGCCAGCACGATCAGGCTCCAGCACACTGGGGCCATAATCTTCTGTAGCCAATTGCTTCTGGGAATTACTGCGCCTGACTGCGGCCGTAAGCCAAGACTTTTTGTAATGTAGTGAAAGAATGTCAGTCGCAGAGAGTCCTGCTCCTCCCGGTAAGGAGGCATAAGCCAATACACCAGAAGCGGCAGGACCAGCACCGCCAACAACCACGGATATTTAAACGCGTACACGGTGGCTCCGTATCCACTTTGCAGTTAACTCTCGCAATTGCTTTTCATCCTCAGCAGAGAGATCCGCTTCACAGAACGCCAGATTTTCGATCTGATTGCCTGGCGTAGCAAGAAATCCATCCCCACGAATCGTCGCGTCAAGAAACTGCAGCCATTCCACGCCGCTGAGTGAAGCTACTTTTTCCCGTGGCCACACAGAAAGAGCTGTTCTTTTAAGGAGTACCGAAAACTCCGCAACCGTCAGCGTCTGGAGTTCCTTAAGGGCCTCGCGGCGATAGCGATTGAACATCCATCTGCGAATCTCACGCACAAGAATCCATATCGCTGTAATGGCGACAACGGCAAACATGCAGTACCATCCAACTGTTTGTGGCGTCCATGTAGGAGGCGCGGGCTCGTAAAAACCGTGCAGATTATCCAATGGATTCGTCATAGCTGCCGGCGCCTCATAGCCACATGTCCAAGCAAATGCCTTATCTGTGTCGCGATATCGTCCGCATTGCTCAACGGAAGTACAGGAATTCCCAGTTCATGCTGCCACGCCAGAATCGGTCTTACTCTCCTGTCGGAAGCATCCAGAATGTTCTTACGAACCTTCTCCTGCCCGAGTTGTAACTCAACCTGTAATTCTCCGTTGCTCACCACAAGTTGATCGGCAGCCGGTAAGTGGATAGCCAGTGGATCATAAATCAGGCAACATGCCACATCATTAGCCCTGGAGAGATGTAGCAAAAGATCGCGTGTGCGCACATCTGCCCCATCAAAGTCGCTGGCAATCAGAATGAGCGCATCGTGGTGACATACCCGCGCCACACTTTCAAGCACGTCATTCAGCTGCGTCGGATTCGGATGTACCGGCATATCTGCGTGTAGCATCTTGTTGAAGTGAGAAATTCTCTTGAGAATCCGTGTCACTGTAAGACGACTTCGTTTGGCAACAATCTGTTCTACAGAATTGTCATTGAACAAAAACGCGCCTACTCGATCACCCTGATGCAGCGATCTCCACGCAGCCAGAGCCGTGACCTCGGCGGCAGTGACCGACTTCATGGAAACGCGACTGCCGAAGAACATATTTATCCGCTGATCCACAACCAGCATTGTCGGACGATCACGTTCCTCGGAGTACACACGCACATATGGCTTCTGCGCCCGTGCCGTCACCTTCCAATCGATGCTGCGCACGTCGTCTCCGGCAACATATCCGCGCAGTTCTTCGAAATCAAGGCCGCGCCCGCGCACATGTGATGCTCTCCGGCCAAACAGCAGGCTGTGCACCGGCTGGCTGTGTCGCAGCGTAAATCCGCTCGCCTTAAACTGGAGCGCCATTAGTGATTCGAATTCAACATAAGCGCCCATGCAGCATGCTCCGCTATGCCACAGCAACCAGTTGCACAATCTTGTCAATTACTTTGTTTGGTGTAATGCCTTCAGCTTGTGCGTCGTAGCTCAAGATTAGCCTGTGCCGAAGCACATCATGCACAATCGCCTGCACGTCGTCAGGGCGTACATGGTCTCTTCCTCTCAGCCATGCATACGCCCGTGAGCACTTATCCAGTCCAATAGTTCCGCGCGGACTCGCTCCCACCTGAATCCACTTCCTCAGGTCTTTGTCATATTTTTCCGGGTATCGGGTCGCTTCGATCAGCGCCACTATATACTGCGCAACTGCATCTGCTACCTGTATTGCATGAATCTCTTGTCGCGTGGCAAATATTACATCTTGCGAAATGCGCATCACCGCCGTGCCGCCACCCGTTGTGTCAGCCTCTTCGCCGCGTACCAGGAGCATGATGTCTCGCTCCGCTTTGCTGTCTGAATAGCCCACACTTACATGCATCAGAAACCGGTCCAGTTGGGCCTCGGGTAGCGGATACGTGCCCTCCTGTTCAATCGGATTCTGTGTCGCCATCACCAGAAACAGTTTGGGCAGCGCATGTGTTTTGCCCGCAACCGTTACCTGTCTCTCTTCCATTGCTTCCAGCAGAGCTGCCTGTACCTTCGCGGGCGCGCGATTGATTTCATCCGCAAGAACCAGGTTGTTAAACACCGGGCCTTGCTGAAATCGAAACTCGCCCTTGCCCTCCGCTGTGTAATAGACCTCCGAGCCAGTAATATCAGAAGGCAGCAGATCCGGCGTGAACTGGATCCTCGAAAGCCCGGCATCGAGAAACCGGCTTAGCATCTTGATTGCCCGCGTTTTTGCTAACCCCGGCAATCCCTCCACCAGAAGATTTCCGTTCGCCAGCAGCCCGATCAGCAGGCGCTCTATCATTGCCTCCTGACCTAGCACGGTCTTTCCTATTTGCTTCTGTAGTTCAAGGATGGATTCGCGTGGAGTCATGCGCATTCCTGATCAAGCAGGCGGTCGCATGCAAGTGACATCGCCTTAGGACGCAGGATATCGATTTCAAACTATGTGCGCACTGTTACAACTGACAGTCGCCGCTCGAACTCCTTTAATGTTCAATCATGGACGGAGCGCGTAGTCGAACCAAAGGAGCTATTCAACATCGACACTCCTGACACACATGTTCCAGACCAGCGAACCCAACTTGCAGCGATTCGTACTTTACTGGCACTTGATCGCACTCTGCTCGCATGGGTGCGTACCGCCCTCTCGCTTATGGCCGGAGGCGTCGCCTTCGACCAGGGGGCACGTCTGCTACACGAGGAACGTCTAAAGGCCGGAACAGCTCTGGTGCGCAGCGGTCATTTCATCGGAATCGGCGTTACTGCGCTGAGTACCGTGCTCATTGGGCTGGCAATCTTTGCTTATCTCAAAGATCTTCGCGCTGCGGCAGAACTGCTCCAGCGGCCCACTTCACCTTTTCGGCCATCATTCATTTCCGCCGTACTGGTGATGATTCTTGGAATTCTTACAGCAGTTGTTCTAACTGCAACCGGCGGTTAGAGCGACGCAAACCGTTCATGGGAAATATGAAAACCGCCGGCTACAAATGTCCATCAACTCTTGACCCAGGATGAACCCTATTTATGCATCGACGATTTTCGCATCCGGACATCCTCAAGGTGAACCACTGCGGCAGCAGCCGTATAGCGTACTTCGTCTTTCTTATCGTAGAGAAGAGGCTGGATATCGACAATAACGGTAGGATCACCGCGGTGTGAAAGAACGTTGAGAGCCGCCACACGTACCTGCCAACTGTCATCTGAGGCTGCGCTGATAAGTGCAGTGCGGGTCTTCGGATCCGGGTCTTTCTCGAGCATTCCTGCGGCTGCGGCGCGAACCGGGGAGGAATCGTCTTTGGTCAGCATCTTGAATGCATCTTTGCCCAGTCCGGCAAAGGGAATAAAGCCAATGCCCTCATCGATGCCGAACTCTGCCATCTTTTTGGGGTCATGTAGCATCTTCTTCTGGTCATCCAGCAAGCCTCCACCGCTTTTCTTTTGGCCGGTGAGAACTGCATAGTAAACCCCATATCCAAGCGGATCGCCAAGCGTGACGAGAGACCACGCACAGGAAACGACCACAGATACGTCCTTTTCGTCGTGCAGCGTAGTCTTGAGTCGTGGGATCGCCGATTTCGCGCCCATCTGCCCCAACGACTTTGCCGCTGCGGCTCGTACGTCAGAGTTGGTGTCGTTCAGGGCAGCCAGAGCTAAATCGGCGGCCTTCTGGTTTCTCTGTATCAGCCCCAGCACGCGCACAGCAGTAATCTTCTCTTCGTTCTTTTTCTGTTGTCCCTCCTGCAGAATAGACCATGCTTTCTCGCCAGCACTTTGCGCACCGGACTGCAATACTGAAAGCAGAAACCAGGCAACCAGTCCAATCTTTATCGTTCGATTCATCGTCTCTCCTCGCGAGCGCTTTCCGTCTGCGCTCGTATGAATACTGCTTGCTCCCTAAGGTCCGACAGGCGTGTAACTGGAATTCGTAGTTGTCACCTGCATTTGCTTTGCCTTGGCATCAAGAACCGTCTTCTGTAGATAATTCGTGCCATCGGGAAGGCTGGCGAAGCTGTTTGTCATCGTAACAACGTCATTTTTTGGATTGCTTAAGTATGTTTCCACATCATAACTTACAAGCTTCTTTGCATTCGGATCAAATCCGATAGAGACTTTGTCGCCCTGCTTGTAGTAGTTTGCAAAACTTAGCGTCACAATGCCCCCGGACGAAGCGGAGCTTGCGTTACCCGCCTGCTTCGTTTCTTTCAGCATCATGGGATTCGGCGGCGCATAGTGACTGATCAGCTCTTTAAGGTCTGCTGCTTCGTCTTTCATCTCTGCTTGCTTTTTAGCAACAATCCTTCCTTTCAATCCGCCCTGCGGCGCCTGCTGTGTCTGAGCGGCATTGCTCCCCATCGGAGTCTTGATTACCTTACCATCGGCTCCGTAGCGGCACATCGCCTGCTCGTCTTTACGAACCTTACCCTTGATGCTCACTTCCGTCGATTGCACCCACTGGTACTTGGCCAGTTTCTGCCGATTGGCTTCCATAACTTGCTTCAGGGTCATGGTCTGTTGAGAAACAGACGTACCCTGCCCAGCCGCCGCAGAGTTCGGAGGAGTTTGCGCCTGTACTGTCGCGGTATTAACGTAAGCCAGTAGCGCTGCAAATAAAAGTGCTTTCATGGATTACTCCTGTTCTTGTGAATTTTGTTGTCCCGCACAATTTTTTCTCAACACCGGCTCTTGCTCAAGATATGCGCAGAGCCTCTTCGCCGAAACATATGTTCCTGGAAATGTCGTAGCGGTCCTTGGCCAGGTCGAAACTCCACATAGCCATCGATGCGGAAATCAGTTGCTGGGCTACATCGTCTCGTACCTCATCCCGCCTACTTATGATGAGGAATATAAGGCGTGATATAAGTGATCCCGACGACATACTCCGGTCCTGAAGTCTTGGCCTCTCCGCCAAATTGTTGCTCGTAACGAAAATCAAATCCCAAACGCCATTTGATGTTTGTGTACTGCCACTCCGGACCAATACCAAAATTGCGGTCGAGAATCCCGTGGAGCAGCGGATTGATTCCGCTCCCAGAGTCCTGGGAAAGCTTGTGGTATGCATAACCTGCCAGGCCCGCATTCATCTGATACTTGAAGAAGCGACGGCCAAAGCTATACTCCCCGGTAAACATCGGCCCTGGCTTCACATCGAGGCCTGTCTTGCTCATATTGATCTCCCACGTAGTCAGGCCGGAGGTGTTCCACAGTTTCCGTTTATCCAGCGAGTATGAGGCGCCTGCCTCAATCTGATGTTCCCAGAAACCAAGGCCTGAATTCATAGAGCTCGATGGATCAAACGAACCCGTCGGTGCATAAAACCCATAGTTGACTGTGAATCCTGCACGGCCTTTCTCCCAACCCAGCACTAGGGGCGAAAAGAAAATGTCCGAAATGCCGGCCTGCTCTGCCGACGCATTAAAGAGATCGGAAGTAAAGCGAGTATTGACCACCGGAAGAATAAAGTTCCAGCCATACGTTCCGCCTAAAAACTTCTTGGGAGTTGTCTGAGCGAACACAATATTGTGTGCAGTAACTGTCAAATCCAGATTCAGAATGGTATTTCCGTTTGGCCCTTTAATTGAATCGATATGGTTCAGATACGGAAGGTATGAAACGTATGTCCCCGGAGGAAGCGCAGAGCCGTTCCCAAGACCGGTAATGCCTCCGAGATAGTGGCCATTTTGCTGCGCTGTGGCGGATCGACCGCCCAAACATGCAGTGAATCCTACGACCCCAACAACGAGCGCAAGAATCCGGCGGTTCGTCGAACGCCGTCCTGGTAAATCTGATAACAAATCGACATTCCTGCCTGCCGCCATGATTCCCCTCCTGAACTCGCGCATTGATGAATTAGAGCAATCGCTGGTTAGTTCTGCGCATCGTCTACAGCCGTTCGCATCACTCTTAAAAGGCTTCTCCCAAACTTACATAAGTAGCTCTGCTGTTATCGCCCCACGCAAAATCCACACGCAGATTCATATGGTTCTTGGGCGCTATTGCGAATCTCGCTCCAAAGCCGCCGCCCGGTTTAGCGTCTCCGAACTGGGTAAAGGTCTTGCCCACGGCGCCGGCGCCGGCAAACGCAACAACTCCTAAGCGCCAGAAAAGTTCGCGCCGATATTCGGCTTGACCAACAAGCATGCGGTCGTCACGAAACTGCCCCATCTGATATCCACGAACATCCTTCGACGATCCCAACTGGCATACATCGAAAAACGGTGCCTGATCGCTCACTCCGCACACCGAACCGTGAATCGCAAAAACATTCTTGGCGCCGGCACTTAAGTATTTGTCGTAGCTCGTGGTAATGCTCTTGTAATTCCTCTGTGCTCCTACCGCGGGATCAAAGAAGTCCGCTGTCAGGTCGACCAAAGATCCTTTGCGTGGATAAAACGGATTGTCGCTCGAATCTCGCTGAATACGCACTCCCAGTGCGGCGGTTTGAATGCGAAGATCAGAAGGCAGAGGAATCGGGAGATCGCTCGGGTTGAGCGTACCGGAGTTAAGAGAGATCCGGTTTGTGACCAAGTGATAACGGGGACCAAGATACAAATGATTGAAGACACGAACCTTGAATTCAACCAGGAAGCCGCGAGAGCGCTGCGACAGAGGAATATCGATGCCGCTTTCTCCACTGTCGCTTCCGACGCCAAAGAAGTTATAGTTAAACTCCCCTCCGCCGCCTCCCGCAAGTATCCGAAAGCGATCGTGATGGAGGTAAAGCTTTGCGCCGAGCCCTGCACCCCAGCTTCCTCCGTCGGTACCAAAAGCCGTCACTGCAAACGTGGACGGAGGAGATGCCATGTCATTTTCTAGATGCCTCATGTACATCACCGCTCCTCCGCCTCCGTTCCCAATCGAAGGATTGATCAGGGGGATTGGAGCAAACGCCCACTCGCCGCGCCGTTGGGGCTTGTCAGTGCTCGCGTTCTCTTCAGGATTTGTTGCATCTCCAAGCGTCGTTCCCTTGTTTGCGCTTCCACTCTCCAGATTGACATTCGTGCCAAAAAGTACGGGAGTCTTCGCCGTCGTTTGCTGAGACTGCTGAGAGGACGTGGGCGCTTGCTGGCCATGCACAAGGGGTAAAAGCAAGATCGAGATCGCGATTTGAACAGCCACGCATTCACGTCGCATGTTTTACCTCACCGTTTGTTGGATCCCGGTAGCTTGTATGAGATAGTGAGGGCTGAATGAAGGCGAACGAAATCGGCAGCGCGATGATTGCCTCTTCTTCTACAAGCAGGACTGCGCGTTCGTAAGACTGCGCCATTCCGCGGAACAGATACCTGCGACACGGCAGCACAAATCGCATATCGGTCAACAAAGGCATCTCCGAACGGAACGACGGTCGTAAACTGGGTAGCACGAACAGTAAACACCCAGTAGCGTAGCCCTTGAGCAGTTGTGGGAGTACTGTAACTTCTGACAGCCATAGCATTCTGTCAGCGTAATGAACTCAAGTTCAACACACTGAACAGTGACGATCGTCTTCAAAGCTTGCAGGCTATTGAACGACTTGCACGCTAGTCCGCACAAGGCCTCAATCTGAGAACTTTCTCAATGAGGTGCAAACGTTTCTCATAAATTTATCAAGTGATCATATGTACATCGGCCGTATGGCTCATGCTCACAATGTATCGACTTAATACATGCAACCTATCGCTCTTAATTCCCTCTCATGCTTGAAGTTACAACCTTTTATTATCCGAGGGAGAAAGTTTCTTGCCTTTATGATTTCTTTATGCTAATGTTTCGTTCCACTGGAAACCGGGCCTCATCTCTTGCATCAAATTGAGTTTTTATCATTCACACTTTGAGAGATTCTCTCCTTAACAGCAGCATTATTCATAATTCATTTAATTGTGAAAATGAGTTCTTATGAGGAGGACGTCTGATGAGAAGACCGCGCATATTCCTGGCAGACGACCATAACATGCTGCTGGATGCATACAGAAGACTTCTGGAACCCGAATTCGAAGTCGTCGGAACTGCCTCAGATGGAAAAACTCTCATTCGCCTCGCGCCACCATCAATGCCGGATCTGGTCGTCATTGATCTGGGGTTACCGCTTCTGAATGGAATGGACGCGGGCGCCCAAATCAAAGCAATAATGCCCAAAGTTCGTCTGGTAGTAGTCACCATGAATGAAGATGTCGAAGTTGCCGTTCAGGCACTGCGCACGTGGGCATCCGGTTTTCTCTTAAAGAAATGTGCGGGTACGGAGCTTGTCGCTGCCATTCGTGAAGTCCTGGCTGGCAGATCGTACATCACGCCACACACAGCACATCAAATTGAGCGCGAGTTCATCCGCGATCCAGCCGTACAGTGCAATAAAACTTTGAGCGTCCGTCAGCGGGAGGTTCTGCAATTACTGGCGGAAGGAATGACGATGAAGGAAGCCGCCAGTGTATTGTGTCTGACTGCAAGGACAGTGGCATTTCACAAGTATTCCATCATGGAGCAATTCAACCTTCACACCAATCTGGACCTGCTCAGGCTCGCGATTCGCGAACACCTCGTTTCAACGGCATAGTCATCTTTTGGGGCCATGGTTTTCTTTCATAAAAGGGGAGGCTTTGAACGGCCGAACGGTCGTGCGAAGCTATGGGTATCCGCTTATGCCAGCTCGTGTGGCAAAGGGAAAACTTGCTCTGATTTCTGCGGCTCCTGGGGAGTTCTCTCAGTCCGTCGCTGATACGCTCCGAACCACACTGCGTGGCGCCTTCCATCTATTCCCTGCTATCGCCATCTGGCTTGTAGTTCTCATACCTCACAACGCCGTCGGTCTCACTTCTTCTCACCAGAAAACCGATATCGTTCACATGAAAAATGGAGACAAAATCACCTGCGAAATTCAGTCGCTCCAGAAGGGGCAGCTGAACGTCAAACCTGACTACACGACGGACACAATCGTAATCGACTGGACAAGAGTTGAACGTCTGGAAAGCTCTCAGCTCTTCGTCATTACTGATCCGAACGGAAAGACTTACTCGGGTGTGCTGGCGGAAGGCATTCAGCCGCGCACGATCACAATCGTCGGACGCCAAAGCCACACTCTGTCCGATGAGTCGGTAGTCGAGATCAGTGAGCTGGGGAACAATTTCTGGAACAGCCTGAGCGGAAATATCGCCATCGGCACCAGCTTCACTGCCTCAAACTCACAGGGAACACTGACGGTGCAGAGCGGACTGCAGTATCAATCCAAAAGGAATATTGCCAGCCTCAGCTCAAATTCTCAGTTCGTAACTCAGGAGAAAGCTACAAACACCAATGAGATAACGGTCAAGGCCGCTTTCTTCCATCAAATATCAGAATCAAAATGGTACGGCGGAGCCATTGCTAACTTTCTCTCTAGTTCCGAGCAGCAGATTGCCCTGCAATCTACCTTGGGAGGTGCGATGGCAAGGCGGCTTATCTTCACAAATCGCACCAACCTCTCTACTATCGGCGGCCTCGGCTACACACACGAACGAGACGACTCGAATGAATCAGGCACCAGGCACCCGAATTCAATCGACGCAGCCACAGCGGTTCAATTCTCGATGTTCCGCTTTAAGACAACATCATTTAATACGGCGGTCTGGGCTTATCCAAGCCTCACCTCGCCCGGTCATTTTCGCATGACGTTAAACCAGGATATCTACTACAAATTTAAAAACGACTTCTACGTGAGCCTGAGCTTCTATGACAACTACGATAACCAGCCCGTGTCGGGCGCTCCATCCAACAACTTCGGCACAACAACCTCGATCGGTTGGTCCTTCCATTGAACCGTTAGAAAGCTTCTGCTGTTAGGAGGCGCAAACGCAATCAGAGAGGCTATTCAAATGACAACGATGACTCCTATCATTTCAGAAGAAAAGCTTAGTAGTGCGCAGCTTCGTAAGATGTCTCCGGTTCTGGAGCCTGCATGTATGCCGGAACAGACAGGTTTGACCAGCTTTACAAAAGCGCGCTCGAAGCAAACCTCACCCTACAGTGCAGCAAGCAGGATGCACGCTCAGGAGTTGATCGAAGCGGATGAAGACATACGCAGGCATATCGCACGTGAGTTGCACGACGACATCGGACAACGGCTCTCCTTGTTGTCCATTAGGCTTGGGTTGCTGCAGCAGTTGCATGTAGTCGACGATCCGGACGACAGTTTTGCAGAATCTCTCCGGGACCTCAATACTTTGATCTCCGATGTGCATAACCTCTCGCACAGCCTGCATTCCTCCAGAATCGAGCATCTAGGCCTCGACTTGGCATTGCGGGAAATCTTCAAACAGCTTCGCGAAAGCCACAGCACACACATAGACTTCCTCGCGAGGAACATTCCCCGTAGACTTCCGCCGGGCCTTGTCTTGTGTTTTTTTCGCATTGCGCAGGAATCGCTCAATAACGCAATCAAACACGGCGGCGCGTTGCGAATTCAGGTAGAGCTTGCAGTCCGTGACGGCGCACTTACCATGCGCATACGCGATTTTGGCATCGGCTTCGACAGAAGCTTTGTTCAGGAGGGGCTCGGCCTTATGACAATGCAGGAACGTATAGCAGCAATCGGAGGCACGCTCACAGTCGACTCCGAGCTAGGTGCGGGAACGATTGTCACCGTGGCAGCAGATCTCCCTTCCCTGCGCAATATCCTGTCGGACTAGGAAGTCTCAACAAAACAGTCGCGGCAACTACATCGGAACCCTTTCAACGAAAAGTCGTACTTTGAACAATTCAGCAAAGTCCTGTCAGTTGTGACAGTTGTACAGTGCTGCAGTCTGGCTAAGCTGGAATTGAAAGTTTTATGAAGCGTCGACATGTATCGACTGCCAGGCTGGCAGGTTATGACAATCAATTCCATTTCACGCAGAGAATTGGCGACCGAGCCGGAATACCTGATTTGAGGAATCAACCAATACCTCGGCGGAAATGGATTTGTGAAAGCGTCGACAAAAGGATCTGGCATGAAGAGGCGCCTATTCAGTGAAGAGCAGATCCTTGGAATACTCGAGCAGCGGGAGGCAGGAGCGAAGATGGCAGATCTGAGCAAGGAACATGGCGTGAGTCCGGCAACCATCTATCGATGGAGATCGAGGTTCACTGTATTGGATGTAAACGAAGCTCAGCGCCTTCGCCAGATAGAAGAAGAAAACATGCGACTGAAGCAGCTTGTGGCCGACCTAAGCCTCGACCGTGAGGCTTTGCGGGCCGCGGCTCGCAGAAGCGGATACCAGTCATTTAAGTAGCGACAAGCTGCGCCGCTATTGAGTCGCGACCGTCACCGCTACAGCAGTTATGCCACATGCGAGCCAAACCGGTAACTAAATGTCTCGGTACTTTCGAGGAGGTAAGATGTATCGCATCAAGTGCGCGTCCGTTGTCGTAGTTCTGGCGTTGCTGGCAGCCATATGTCCAGCCCAGGATAAGCCAGCACAGGATAAGAAAACCACATCTCCCACTGCTCCGCAGGCGAAAGATATCGACCCTCTGGCGATGCGGGTCTTGAAAGCCGTCTCGGATCCTTTGGAAAACGCCAAAGCATTCCGATTCAAGGCATTGGTCAGCGAAGAAGATTTGGCCACAGATGGTCAGATAGTCACTTTCTTTCACACCGTAGATGTCACCGTTCAGCGCCCTGACAAGATTCATCTTGTTCTACGAGGGCGCGGTCAGCGCGTGGACTTCTATACCGCAAACGGACAAACCACCATGTGGTCGCCAGATACTCAGCTCTACACCACACTGCCCGCAAAGAGCACCATTGATGAAGATGTTGCCAGCCTCAGGGCAAAGGGCATCGATATGCCGATCGGACCTTTTCTACGTTCCGACTTTTACCAGCTTGCAGACAAGGCAGCGCTCACCGCATATGTGATTGGCCGCGTCAAAATTTACGATCAGGACGTGCATCAGCTCGTATTCACCGCTGCTGATGCGGATTATCAACTCTGGGTAACTGGCGGAGATACTCCGCGCTTTGTGCGCAGTGAGATCGTCAATAAGAAGCTGGACGGTAAGCCCCGTACCACAATTCAATTCCTCGACTGGGATTTCAATCCGACTCTGGATCCCAATGAATTCACTTTCTCCAAAACTTCGGACGCACACGAGATCACGCTCCTACCGACTCCAGGAGGTAAATAAAATGAGGGCCTATGTCGCACTCGCTCTCTGTATTTGTCTAACTGCCTCAATTTCTGAGGCGCAGGTTGGACGTCGTGGCGGCGGTCAACGCGTCAATGTACAAAATCGCTCAGCCAATGTAAATCGCAACGCCAACATCAACCGCAATACAAATGTGAATGTCAACCGCAACGTGAACGTAAACGTCCACAACGATTATCACGGCGGCGGTTGCTACAACTGTGGCGGCGGTTACTATCACGATAATGATTGGAACTGGGGAGCCTTTGCTGCGGGAGCTGCCGTTGGGGTAGCCACCACTGCGGTCGTCGCGGCTGCAACTCGCCCATCGACAACGGTTGTAGTCGCCGCTCCTGCAGTCGGAACAATAGTTCCGGGCCTGCCCAGCGGATGCGCCGTGATCAATGCAGCCAATGGAATGTATTACAACTGCGCCAATGTCTACTATCACCCCTACTACCAGGGCACAACACTTGTGTATCAGGTAGTGACATATCCGTAAGAGTAACTCATCAGCCGTTCCCCAAAATACACGATGCGCTTCTTCAGCAGAACTCTTTGCAGAAGAAGCGCATTGTTTTTGGTTTAGTTGATGGCTAGTTCCGGATCTCCGCCAGCAAGCCCTCAATCTCCGCTTTCTGCTCCACATTCAGAGCCAGCAGAGGCGCACGCGCCTTCCCTCCGTAGTATCCGTTAAAGTCGCAGGCATACTTCACTCCACTGATCCCAAGCTGGCCCACAATCCGCTGGCTCGGTCCGGCAATTCTCTCCTGCTTTGCCCGTGCCAGTTCCAGGTCGTGATCTTTCCAGGCAAAGTAAACCTCCTGGCACGCTTGCGGCGCGCAAGCTGCAAACGCCAGCACACCGCCGGCTGCTCCTGCCTCCAGCGACTCCAGCAATGTCCCCGCCGAACCCGCCAACACCTGGAAGCCTATCTCTTTCATTCGCGTCTTAAGCAGTGTCGAAGGCTGCGTCACAGCCATCGCAACTCCGCCGCTCAGATCACCCAACGGCACAAATCCGCTCTCCATCTCGAGCTTCGGTTCCAGCATCCGCCCAGTCACCGGTTCAAAAATTGTAGTCACCGGCACAGTTCGTTTAGGAGCAATCTGCGTTGCCTCAATCAGCGCCCGCACCTGCTCCACACTTCCCGTCGAATCCTTGATGCCAATAATGTTCGGATGCTGTGCAAGTTCGGCCACCACAGGGACTGGAATGTTGTACGGCGCGAACCGCGGAATGTTGTACAGGATCACCGGCAGCGGCGATCGATCCGCCACGCTCCGGAAGTAATGCAGAACAGCTGCCTCGCTCATTGCCGGCGAGTAATACGTCGGCGTCCGCACCAACACCGCGTCATAGCGCGCCTCAGCCGCGGCCTCTGCAAGCTCAACCGTCCCGCGAACGCTCTCACGGGCCACTCCGGCAATCAGCACCTTCTCTGCCACCGCCGCGTCCGCCGCAACCTTCAGTACCTCGCGTGACTCCGCATCATTCAGTTCTACCGCCTCGCCCGTGGACCCCAGCACCACGATCCCGGCCAGAAGACTTCGCGAATAGCGAGCCACATTGGCCTCAAGCTTACGGAAATACACCCGCTCATCTGCATAAAACGGAGTTGTCGCAGCTGTAAAAATGCCTTCGATGTACATACCAACATTGTAAAGTTCGGAATCAGTCCCGTCCGGAAACGGCACGCTTTGGAATCTTTTTCCTTCTCTTCCCCTTCCGTGCCATTGCCGCCCCGTCGGTGGCAATTTATACATAATGGCAAACTCACTGGAGCCACAAATGGCCAAGTCTGTCACTATCGCAATCGAAGCCGACGACGGCAGCGAGACGCTTACACGTCAGGTCTTCGCATTTTTCGGGCACACCTTGATCGCGGTCGCCATCTGGGCACCATGATGCTGGTCGGCTACGTGATCAATCCTGCGTACATCCCGCAGATCGTTATCTACATACTCTCGTTCCTGATCCCCCTCAGCACCGGCGCACTCATTGTTGGCGCCCGGCTCAGCGAGATTGCCCCGCACATCTGGCTAGCCGGCATCATCTGGATGCTTTTCCTCAGCCTCTGGTTCCTGGACCTCCCTACCGGCCCCAATGCTTGCAATCAATGCGACGCCACGGAAAAAATCGTGCGCTCATTCTTCAGCTATCCCACTCCCAGCGGGCTTATGGATGACAACGGCCCGTTCTTCGGCACCTGGCCCGCCATTGCCACCATCGATTACTGCATCGGAGCAGCCATCGTGCAAGCCCGCAGAAAAAAGTCCGCAAGATAACTCAGGCCGAAGCTTTCGCCCCGGCCCAGTGACAATCTCGCACTCTTTCTGTTCTATTGCATGCGGTTTGCTCGCGCTCCATGCAGTTCCTGCAGCGCATTCACCGTAACCTGCTTGCGCTGCGTTGAGGCAATTCCCTCCACCGCCGCCTGCGCCGCCGCAATCGTCGTAATCGTGGGAATACGCGCCAGAACTGCCGCTCGCCGAATCGCCTTCTCATCAAAGAAGGGATCTTGCCCATGCGGCGTGTTCACAATCAGCTGAATCCGATCGCCTTTGATCAGGTCCACCACATTTGGTCTGCCTTCCTTTACCTTGAACACGCGCTCCACAATCAGCCCCGCCTTCTCCAGCGCATTCGCGGTGCCTTCAGTCGCCACCAGCTTGAACCCAAGGCCCACAAACCGCTGCGCCAACTCCACCGCTCCAGCTTTATCCGCATCATTCACGCTGATAAACATCGTGCCGCCGGAAGGCAGCAACTGCCCTGCGGAAAGCTGTGCCTTGGCAAACGCCTCGCCAAAGCTCGCGGCTACGCCCATCACCTCGCCCGTCGACTTCATCTCCGGACCCAGCACCGTATCCACGCCGGCAAACTTGTTCCACGGAAACACTGGCGACTTCACATAATAATGATCTCCAACCTCCAGGTCTTTACCAGAAGCCACCTGCTCCGGCAGCAGCTCCTTCAGCGTGCGTCCTGTCATCAGCCGCGCCGCAACCTTCGCCAGTGGCACGCCCGTCGCTTTTGAAACATACGGCACCGTGCGCGAAGCCCTTGGATTCACCTCAATCACATACACATGGTCCTTGCCGTCTGCATCCTTCTGAATCGCAAACTGCAGATTCACCAGACCAACAACCTTCAGCGCCCGCGCCAGCTTCCGCGTGTGCGTCCGAATCGTCTCCAGCGTCTCCTCTGCAATCCCCACAGCCGGCAGCACGCAGGAAGAATCACCCGAGTGAATTCCGGCCTCCTCAATATGCTGCATGATGCCCGCAATCACCACGTCTTCTGAATCGCACAGCGCGTCTACATCCACTTCCACCGCGCTCTCCAGGAAGTGATCAATCAGCACCGGTCGCTCCTGCGAATACTCCACGGCCTCGCGCATGTACTTCGTCACCGCCTCGGCGTCATACGCAATCACCATCGCGCGCCCGCCAAGCACATAGCTCGGCCGCACCAGCACCGGATAACCAATCCGCTCACCAATCGCCAGCGCCTGTTCCACGCTCGTCGCCGTGCCGCCCGCAGGCTGCGGAATCCCCAGATCGACGAGCAGCTTTCCAAACTGCTTCCGATCCTCCGCCAGGTCAATCGACTCCGGCGAAGTCCCGATAATTGGCACGCCGGCAGCCTTCAGCCTGTGCGCAAGGTTCAGTGGCGTCTGGCCGCCATACTGCACAATCATGCCGATCTTTGCGCCGCCCGCCGCCTCATGGTTGTAAATCGCCAGCACGTCCTCCAGCACGAGCGGCTCAAAATACAACCGGTCGCTCGTGTCGTAGTCCGTCGAAACCGTCTCCGGATTGCAATTCACCATGATCGTTTCGTAGCCGTCTTCCTTCAGCGCAAACGCCGCATGGCAGCAGCAGTAATCAAACTCAATTCCCTGCCCAATCCGGTTCGGTCCCGATCCCAGAATGATGACCTTCGCCTTATCCGTCGCGGGCGACTCATCTTCTTCGTCATACGTCGAGTACAGATACGGCGTCATCGACTCAAACTCCGCCGCGCACGTATCCACCAGCTTAAAGACCGGCTTGATTCCCTTCGACTCGCGCAGCTCTCGTACCTGCTTCACGCCATCATGGCCCTCAAGCTTCCACTCCGCCGCAATGCGCTCGTCGCTCAGGCCCATTCGCTTCAGCCTGCGTAGAGCCTCTTCCGTAATCTCTTCTGGAGTAGTCTTGGCAATCGTCTGCTGCTCCAGCGTAATCTCGCGAATCTGGTGCAGGAACCACGGGTCCATCCCCGTCAGCCGCGCCACTTCACGCACACTCATCCCGCGTTCAAACGCAAACCGAATATAGCCCAGCCGCTCCGGTCTCGGCGTCACCAACATCTGTGTTAACCGCCGTGGGTCCAGCACTTCAGCACCGGTCTTCTTGCCAGTCTCAAGCGCGCGCCATGCCTTCATCAGCGATTCTTTGAAGGTGCGCCCAATCGCCATCACTTCGCCGACGGACTTCATCTGCGGTCCCAGCACGTCATCCGCGCCAGGAAACTTCTCAAACTGCCACTTCGGAATCTTCGTCACGACATAATCAATCGTCGGCTCAAAGCATGCCGGCGTCTTGCGTGTAATGTCGTTCGGAATCTCATCCAGCGTGTAACCCACCGCCAGCTTCGCTGCAATCTTCGCAATCGGAAATCCCGTTGCCTTCGAGGCCAGCGCCGACGACCGGGACACGCGCGGATTCATCTCAATCACCGTCATGCGCCCATTCGTTGGATTCACCGCAAACTGTACATTCGATCCGCCCGTCTCTACGCCAATCTCGCGCATCACCGCAATCGCCGCATCGCGCATCTTCTGGTACTCGCGATCCGTCAGCGTCTGCGCCGGGGCCACCGTAATGGAATCGCCCGTATGCACGCCCATCGGATCGAAGTTCTCAATCGAGCAGATGATGATCACGTTATCCGCCAGATCGCGCATCACCTCAAGCTCATATTCCTTCCAACCCAGCACGCTCTCTTCAATCAGGCACTCATGCACCGGCGACAAATCCAGTCCTCGCGACAGAATCTCCATCAGCTCTTCGCGGTTATATGCAATGCCGCCGCCTGAGCCGCCCAGCGTAAAGCTCGGCCGAATCAAAATCGGAAATCCAATCTTGCTTGCAAAGTCCAGTCCATCGCGCAGATTATTCACCAGCGCCGACTTCGAAACCTCCAGCCCGATGCGAATCATCGCATCCTTGAACAACAGCCGATCCTCGGCCTTCTTGATCGCTCCAAGCTTCGCGCCAATCAGTTCCACGTCGTACTTGTCCAGAATCCCGGCGTCAGCCAGATCGACCGCAAGATTCAGCGCCGTCTGTCCGCCCACCGTCGGCAGCAATGCAAACTTGCCGGACCCCGGCCCAAGCATCTCCGCCTCGCGCCGGATAATCTCCTCAACATAAACAGTCGTCAACGGCTCAATATACGTGCGGTCCGCCAGCTCCGGATCAGTCATAATGGTGGCCGGGTTTGAATTCACCAGCACCACCTCATAACCCTCCTGCCTCAGCGCCTTGCAAGCCTGCGTGCCGGAATAATCAAACTCCGCCGACTGCCCAATCACAATCGGCCCCGAGCCGATCACAAGAATCTTCTGAATGTCATTTCTGCGTGGCATTTCTTCCTGTGTCCTGACCTAACGTCCGCCATTCTTCCGAATAGCGTGTTCAAATTCCTCTTTACTCGTCACAACCAACGAGCACTCATCCGCGCAGGCCCCCGGCCCAAGCACAATGTAAAGCTTCTTCCGCTCGATATATGTCGCGATCTCAGCCCGAACCACAATCGCATGCGCAGCCGGCGCATTCAGCGTACGAGCCACCCGGAACATATAGTCACCCTGGACGTGATCAATGCGAAATTTTCCCGACTGATCGGTATGCGTGCTCATCCGAACCTTGTCATCCTGCGAAAGCGTGACCTCAACATTTGCAGCCGGCGCACCACGTCCGGTAACCACAACGCCTTCCACATGCGTCAGCCGAATCGGCCCATCTTTTTCCAGTTGCTGCGCATGAGCCACACCGCAAACCAGCGCCACCAGCATACAACCCAAAAAACAGCGGAGCCAAAAGCCCCGCTGTCTTGAAATACCTGTCCTAGCGCTCAACGCAACCGTCATCCCTTCCACTCCTCCATCAAATTCCGGAAATCCCGAAACAGATAGTGCGAATCATGCGGCCCCGGCGCAGCCTCCGGATGATATTGCACGCTGAACAACGGCAGCGTCTTGTGCCGCAAGCCTTCCAGCGTATTGTCGTTCAGATCTACGTGAGTCAGCTCAACTTCGTTCGCATTCACGCTCTCCGGATCGACGGCAAAGTTATGGTTGTGCGCCGTAATCTCCACCTTGCCAGTTGCATTATTCCGCACCGGATGATTCCCGCCATGATGTCCGAACTTCAGCTTGTACGTCTTGCCGCCCAGCGCCAGCCCGCATAGCTGATGCCCCAGGCAAATCCCAAAGACCGGCACGCGCCCCATCATCCCGCGAATCGCATTCACTGCATAATCCACAGGCTCCGGGTCACCCGGCCCATTTGACAGAAACACGCCATCCGGCTTCATCCCCAGCACGTCCTCGGAAGAAGTCTGCGCAGGCACAACCGTCACCTTGCAGCCTTCGCGAGTCAACATGCGCAAAATGTTTCGCTTCATCCCAAAGTCGTAAGCCACCACATGCAGCTTCGGTCCCTCAACGGTGACAGTCAGCAGCGGATCGTCCGTCTGGTTATGGCTATCCGATTCGTCAAAGGTATAAATCGCCTTCGTCGAAACCACCTTCGCCAGATCAGTCCCATCCATCTTGCGAATTTTTCTGGCCTTTTGGACAAGCTCTTCGACATCAGAAGAGACCGTCGAAATCACACCACGCATCACGCCGTTATCGCGCAGGTGCCGCACCAGCGCTCGCGTGTCAATCTCCGCCAGCACGGGAACCTGGTAGCGTTCCATGTATTCGTCGGTTACCTGCTCGGAGCGCCAATTCGAGCTCACGCGCGAAAACTCACGCACAATCAGGCCTTCAATAAACGGCTTCGCCGCTTCATTGTCTGCCTGGTTCGTTCCGTAATTCCCGATCTGCGGATTGGTAAGAACAACTATCTGTCCGGCATAGGAAGGATCGGTAGCAATTTCCTGGTAGCCGGTAAGAGAAGTATTGAAAACTACCTCGCCCTGGCATTCACCAGGTGCGCCGTAGCCTTCGCCGCGGAAGAGGCGCCCGTCCTCGAGCGCAAGTATGGCCTGCATCGCTTCTCCGGGGAGTGGATTCAATCGATTTTATCAGGTTTCACTCCGCATCGTTAGATGCTGAGACCCTGAAATTTGATGTGCTTTATGTCAATCCGCCACAAAAAGAAAACAGATCAGGCGCCGCACATCTGAATTCAGGAACTCCATGCTATTTTGCCGCGTATTCATCTGCATAATGTTTAATTTGCGTTTGATCCATATACCCGCTACCGCCTTATTCATGGGGGTTGTCGCGTTTACGCATCTCAGCTCGGCGCAGGAGCCGCAAACTCCTATCTTTCGCACGGAGACCCACTTAGTTGACTTCACATTCAGTGTTCGTCGTTCAGATGGCACTCTTGTAAATGGCCTCAACCGCGAAGACTTCATCATCACGGAAGATGGAAGCCCACAGAAACCAGCATTCTTCGGCAAAGAAGCTGAACTCCCGCTCACCTTAGGCCTCCTCGTAGATGTCAGCGATAGCCAAAGCAAATTCTTCAAGCGCCATCACAAAGACATCGAAAAATTCCTCAACACTGTGATGCGACCGCAAGATGAGGTCTTCAGCATTTGCTTTGGAAACCATCTACGCGTCACCAGCGACAAAACTTCATCCATCGCTTCGGTGATGGAACAGTTGGAGCGCTTCGACAAGGGGGAGCGCAATTATCCCGAACTTGCGCCCGAAGATCATCGCGACAATCAGACCGGCGGCGGAACAGCGCTCTACGATGCCATTTATTACAGTGTCGCCGCTAAACTTGCACAGGCTTCTGGACGCCGCCGTGCATTGATCCTTTTTACAGATGGCGAAGAAAACGCAAGCGCCCACGATCTGTTCGACGCAATTGACGCCGCGCGTGAAAACGACACTCTGATCTATGCCATCCGTTATACGGATGAAAAGCAGCTCACACCGCATTCACACCACGGAATTGCGGCTTTACATCATCTTTCGTCTGAAACAGGCGGCTCAGACTTCGATGCGCTCCACATCAATGTTTCTGAAGCATTCGAGCAGATTGCCAGTGAGCTGCGGTCTCTCTACTCCGTCGGATATTACTCATCAAACAAAAAACGGGATGGCACATTCCGTCGGGTAGTAGTCACAACCACGGATCCGGCATATTCCGTGCGTGCGCGCACCGGCTACTATGCTCGTTAATTCACCACGCCCGCATCCCGCCTTGGCCAGTACACAAACGCGGCCTTCCCGTAGATCAAACCCCGCTCCACCGGCCCAAACTCCCGGCTGTCGGATGAAATCGACCTATGGTCGCCCATCATATAGTAGTAATCCGGCGGAATCACCATCTCCGGCAATGACCGGCTGTCTCGATACTCATCCGGCACATACGGCTCTTCCAGCCGCCGCCCATTCAGAATCACGTCCCCGCCATCAATCCGCAGCCGGTCTCCCGGCACTGCAATCACGCGCTTGATGTAACTCTTCTCCGGATCCCTCGGATAATGAAACACCACCACATCTCCACGCTGAATCGCGCTGAAGTGGTACACAAACTTGTTGATGAACAACCGGTCATGATCCTCCAGTCGCGGCAGCATGCTTGTACCTTCCACCCGCACCGGCTGATACAGAAACAGAATCATGAAAACTGACGCCACAACCGCAATCAGCAGGTCGCGCGCCCACAGCATAAGCGTGCCCGACTCAGGCGCAACAACAGGAGCAGAAACCTCATGCACCTGCGCCTGGACCGCTTCGTTTTCCTGATTTTCCTGGGAGATCATTGCCTTCTACTTCTACTTTAGCTCACTTTCACTGGCATCCCAGCCCGCCCGGCGGACAAAGCACGCGTGGCTTCTCCATTGGCTTGGCCTGCATCGCGGATGGCACAAACACAGTCGCCGTTCCCGGCGCGCCCACTCCGCCCAGATTCGCTTCTTCCAGCGTCAGCGGTCTCTGCAGCATCATCTCCACCTGCGTGCCCGCATCAATATTCACATCCGCACCGCGGGTAAAGAGCGATACAATTCCCGCCGCCGCCAAGCCACCGGCCATTCCGATCAAGCCTCCCGCCAGCGGATGCCCCGACCCCAATCCGCCAATCGCGCCTACCGTCCCGCCTGTCGGAATCGCAATCTCCGCAACCTTGCCCATATTCCGCGTCTTGTCGCTGTCCTGTTCAATCGTGCCTTCGCCATCATCCTTTACAGACTGCTTCTTCGCCCCCGGCACGCTGTTCACAATTCCCGGAATCTCTACCACGCTTCCATTCGGAAAAATAATCGAAGTAAAGTGCATATCCAGCTGCGCCTTACCCTTCACATGCCCCGCTCGCTCCACGCGATCCACCATGCCCTGCACATACACGCCAGTCGGAATCATGACTCGGCTTCCCACCACCACCGGAAACGTCGAAACCAGGTACACCCCGTCGCCAGCACGTGCGCTCTTCGTATTCAGCGAGTTCCTGAGCTGCAGCAGCACCTTCGTCCCCGCCGGCACAATATAAGTCTTCGGCTGTACAGCAGTCATCTGCGCCGGAACTGTTGCCAGACCACTCGCAATTGGCTGCGGAGTTGGCACAGTCTGCCCAGCAGTAGCCGGAGTCGGCGCAGCATTCGCCGGTGCCTGTCCAGCATCCTGCCCCTGGGCCGCCACGCCCAGTGTCATCCACAGCGCCACACTCATCCCCGCTGCAACTCCCCGCATAGCTGCCCCTCCCTTTCGATAGACGCTTGTCTTGCAATCAAGGATAGCCCCATTCCGCCTCATTTGTGCGGTGTTTAAAGAGCACGCCCTTAGCCATACCATACCGTCGCTTACAAATGTTTCGGGCTTCACCCAAAATGGAAAAGTTTCTCCAAATTGCATTTCGCGTTACGATGCAAAGACAATGCAGCCCGCGCACCAACCCGCCAATGATCGCGATCCGCGCTTCGCCCCGGCCCTGCGCGTGCTGGAAGATGCCATTGCAGCCCGCGCCTTCCCTGGCTGCGCCTTCGGCGTCCTCGCCGACGGTCAGATCCTGCTTCACTCCGCCATTGGCCGCCAAACCTACGACGCGAACTCGCCCGTCATCACACCAGACACGCTCTACGACATCGCCAGTGTCACCAAAGTCGCCATCACCACTACCGCTGCCATGCTCCTCCATCAGCGCGGCATCCTCGATCTCGAAATGCCACTCGGCGATCTTCTTCCCGGTTTCGTCATCGGTCGCGAACCCGGCTCACCTGCGCGCCACGTCCGCATCCACCATCTCCTCGCGCATTCCTCCGGCCTGCCCGGCTACGTTCGCTTGTTTGAGCAGCATTCCACGCCATCTTCCCTTCTCCGCGCCTGCCTCGAGCTCCCCATTGAAGCCCCTCCCGGCACGCGCGCCGAATATTCTGATCCCGGATTCATCCTTCTAGGCAAAGCCCTTGAAGTCCTCATACACGAACCCCTCAGTCAATGGGCACATCGCGAGATCCTCGTCCCGCTCGCCATGTCCGCATCATGCTTCTGCCCACTTCCCGCCCAGCGCGCCGCCATCCCGCCCACCGAGTTGGATACATGGTTCCGTCATCGCATCATCCAGGGCGAAGTCCAGGATGAAAACGCCTCCGTCCTCCACGGCGCCGCCGGCCACGCCGGCCTCTTCTCCAACGTCCCCGACCTCCTCCGCCTCGCGCAAGCCATCTTCGACGCCAGCCAGGCCGACTCCCTCTTCACAACCAAAACCATCGATCTCTTCTCTCGCCGTCAGCCTCCCACCGGCAGCTCCCGCGCCCTGGGCTGGGATACGCCATCAGAAAACTCCTCCTCCGGCTCGCATTTCTCGCCACACTCCATCGGCCATCTCGGCTTCGCCGGCACATCGCTCTGGATCGATCTCGACGCCCGCATCACCATCGTGCTTCTCACCAACCGCACCTGGCCCGACCGCCAATCCCAGCTCATCAGAACCGTGCGCCCCTCCTTTCATAACGCCATTCGCGAAGCCCTTTGATTCGTCTCTAATCCTTCGTCATTCGTCCCTGAGAGGCACGGCCACGCAGTGCCTCTCTAAATACCTCCGTAACCCTCCACTACTTCTGCCTTGCCAGTAACAGGAGTACAATCGACAATTAGGGACATATAGGGACAGAATCGATGGCTACCACCACATTGACTCCGGAGACAGACATCGCATCAACCTCAACCACCGCGAAGCAAGACCCCGCATCCCTCCTCCAGCAGCTCATCACAGAGAGCATGAATGAAGCCTCCCAGGGCTTCGACACCAAGTCTGCTCTCGAGATCGCTCGCATCATCAATCACGAGGATTCCAAGGTCGCTACCGCGGTTAAGAAGGCTATTCCGGAGATTGCCCAGGTCATGGACCGGGTTGCTCGCGCTCTCCGTGACGGCGGTCGCCTCATCTATGTAGGCGCAGGCTCCAGCGGCCGCATCGCCGCCCTCGACGCCTCCGAATGCCCTCCCACTTACTCCACCGCACCCGGTCAGATTCAATACATCATGGCTGGCGGCCCCAAAGCTCTCGCTTCCGCCGTTGAAGTCAATGAGGATTCCGAAGAGCTCGGCCAGCGTGACATCGCCCGCCGCCGGCCCACGCGCAAAGATGTAGTCATCGGCGTCTCCGCATCCGGCCGCACGCCCTACGTCGTCGCCGCCACGGCATATGCCCGCGCCCGCGGCGCATTCACCGCCGCCGTCTCATGCAATCACGGCACCCCGCTGGCTGAAGCCGCGGAGATCGCCATGATCGCCGACGTCGGCCCTGAAGTCGTCTCCGGTTCCACCCGCCTCAAGGCCGGCTCCGCTCAGAAGATGATCCTCAATATGATCACCACTGGAGCCATGACCCGCCTGGGTTACGTGTACGAAAACCTCATGGTCAACGTGCACATGCAGAACTCCAAGCTGGTCGAGCGCGGCATCCGCATTCTCATGCGCGCCTGCAACATCGACCGTGCCACCGCCGTCGATACCATCAAGTCCGCCGGCCGCTCTGTCCCCGTCGCGCTCGTCATGCTCAAGGCGCGCGTCGACAAGCCTGAAGCCGTCCGCCGCCTCGCTAAATCCGACGGCAACGTCCGCCTCGCCATCGAAGACAACGTCCTCGAACTCTAGCTTTAAAAGGGCACGCCTTTAGCCGTGCCGCAAATGCCAAATAGAAAAAGCAAAGCCTGAAGCGTCATACGCCTCAGGCTTTGCTTTTTCTATTCCCTATTCCCTGCTTTATTCATGCGCCCCATGCTGTTTCAGAACATCCGCCGGATGGTGGTCATTCATCCCAAGCGCGTAAAAGAGCGGCCTGTGCCGGCCACTGTCTTGAAAGTTCACATCCGCGCCCTTGTTCACCAGCAGCTCAACCAGGTCGCTGTACTGCATCTGCAGAGCCACATCCAGAATTGAGGTCGTATACGCATCCGTCAGATTCGGATTCGCTCCGTGGTCCAGCAGAAATGCAGCATCATCTTTCTGGCCGCGCATCACAGCAAAGTACAGCGGAGTGGCGCCGCTTCCCGCCTGCGCATTTACATTCGCGTTCTTGGCCACCAGCATCTGCACAATCTTCTTGTGGTTGATCGAGAAAATCGCCAGATGCAGCGGCGTATAGCCAACCGTCGCGCCAGTCACCTGGTCTCCGTGCACATTCAGCAGCACTACCGGGTCGCGATGCGTACCGGCTCCTGCAAACTCCTGCCCCAACTCCGATGGTCCGAATGCACCGTAGTGGTTCGTCGCATTCGGGTCCGCGCCCGCGTCCAGCAGTGCCTGCACCGCCTTGTCCTGTCCATGCAGGGCCGCAAGGTGCAGCGGCGTATCGCCATTCTTGTCCTGCGCAGACACGGCCTTCGGGTCGCTCTGCAGAATCGCTTGAATCTTCTTTACATCGCCCTTTAACGCGGCGTCATGAATCGGGTCGGCCCACGCCGCACTCCCCAGAACCATCGCCGCAGCCGTTACCACCACCAGCCGAAAACCCCGTCCAGAAACCACTCCGCGAACAGCAGAAAACATTCTCATTCCTCCGGTATCGATAAGCGCAGTATTTCTCTGCATTGATGAGTCTAATGTGTGCGCTTCCCTTATATGGACGTTGCAGCTCTCTGCGGAGTTGAAAATCTGTTCCGGTTCAAAATTGCGTGAGTTATCCTGTGCAGCACAGATTTCCAAGTGACGTAATTTCAAGCCATTACAGGCGATTGCACAGTTTCTGGAGAAATCTTTATGCCATCTTCATTCCAAAACTGTGCAACTGCCCGGATACAGCAAAAGCAGAAGGCCCGAATCCGACTGGATTCGGGCCTTCTGCCCGCTGATTATGAGTGTGCCATAAACGGTGGTAATTCTACGCAAACTATCTGAGAGCAATCGCAGCACGAAAGTCCATTGGACCAAAGTAACGTGGATCGTGATTCGTGGTCAGCCGGCGTTCCCAGGTCTCTGGTTTGAGACCTGGGACGCAGCACAAACCTCAATTACACTCCGGGCTGCTGAGCCGGGGGCTGTTGACCCTGCTGCTGGCGCTTCGCCTTCCGCGCGGCCTGCATCTGTTCGAACTGTTGTTTCTGCTGGTCCGTCATGACCGCTTCCAGCTTCGCCCTGGAGTCATCCATGATGCCCTTGGCCTTGGTCCTGCGGTCAGCCGGAGCCACCGAGGCATCCGTCCGCAGCGTCTGCATCTGGTTCGCACGGTCCTCAAGAATCGGCAGGATCTGCGTCACCTGGGTCTTGTTCAGGCCAAGCTCCTTGCCCAGCCGCTTGGCTTCTTTCGTAGGGTCGGCGTCGCGGTGCATCCCGCCACCTGCCCCGTTTCCAGCAGGAGCCGGGGCTACCTGGCTGGGCGGCTGTTGGTCGCTCGGAACGGGCTGTTGCGCCTGGGCAAAAGCCGCACCTGTAGCAAGCAATGTGGCAAGAAACAGTGGGCGGAATAGAGTAGCTTTACACGAATTCGTCATGTTCGTTCTCTCCATCGGGCTAGTCCATGTGGTGCTTAACCAGCCGGATGGTTACTCGAACACACATCCACATCCCTAGTTGCGCGCAAACTTCACACGAGCGCCAGCCCAAACCTATATCCAGACACATATAATTCAGCCCGTAAACCACAACTCAAACAAACATAAGGAGAACGCAGAGATGCACGACAACGCTGCGCCCGGCAATTCCGCAATCGTTCGCCGCTTTGTGGATGAAGTCATCACCCAGGGAAATATGGAGATCGCCAACCAGTATGTCTGGGAGGATGTCGTCGAGCAGGTCCCTTTTCCCGGCCAGGGCCCCGGACTGGAAGGCCTGAAAGATGTGCTCCAAGGCATGCGAACAGCCTTCCCAGACCTGATCTTTTCCATTCAGGAGCAAGTCACAGAAGGCGATAAAGTAGCCAGCCGCTTCGAGTGGACCGGCACGCACTCGGCAGCGTTCCTCGGCGTTCCGGCAACAGGCCGGTCCGTGCGCGTCTGGGGAATCGTCCTCGATCACCTTGAAGAAGGCCGTATCAAAGATACCCGCATCCTCATGGATATCTTTGGCCTGATGATGCAGCTTGGCGTATTTGCCCCGCCCGGCAACTGAATTGCGTGAGAAGACCTGGTGTAAAGTCCGGGGCTGAAGCCCCTGTTCTTTTCCTCTCCGGTATTCAGTGGCCTGAAGGCCCCTGCTCCCTCCGGCTCAATGCCTACTTGCCTTATTGGGATACTTTTCAAAAACTTTGCGGCCTTTCCGCTGATTCACAACAGGAGGAAAGGCCGCCTTTATCTAAGTGGATTGTTTACTTGTCGCTATGCGCGTCTACATGCTCCTTGGCTGCATGCTCGGCATGGTCCCCGGCATGAAGATCATGGGCATGAGCCAGATGCGCATGATGCGCAGCTTTGTGATGATCGCCAGCTTCATGATGCTTTGCGGCCTCGGTATGGTGGTGTGCGGCCATCCCGTGATGATGAGCCGCCTGCTTGTGATGATTCGCCGCTTTCTCAGACATAGGGAAATCTCCATTCCGCTCGCAGACTCATAGTCAAGCGTCCGCAAGCATGTTACGAATCTTCATCCCCGCGCAATACACGATGGGTTACGGCGCATTCAATAGTGAATCAATATGCGGTGAACAGAAGACCGGACTAACATACTCTCTGCAGCCCATAGGAGTCTCTGCATGAAAATGAAAATTCTTTTCGCGTTTGCCATCGCCGCCGCCTGCATGCTGACAGCCGCACACGCGCAAAACGAAAGCGCCAAGCCGCCCGCATCCTGCAGCGCTCCCGTGTTTCCCGGCCACGACTGGAAGCCAGCCTCACCGGAAAGCCAGAAAGGGTGGTCCAAACCCGCGCTTGACGCAGCACACGCCTACGCCGATTCCCTGCACGACTCCTCCGTCATGATCGTGCAGTGCGGGCAAGTCGTAGATCAGTGGGGCGACACCGGCAAAAAGCTCACCACATTCTCCGTACGCAAAAGTCTCATCAGCGCGCTCTACGGAATCTACGCAGCCGAAGGCAAGATCGACATCAACGAAACTCTGGAGCAGGCCGCCATTGACGACACTCCATCGCCGCTCACCAAAGAAGAGCGCCAGGCCAAGATCGTAGACCTGCTGCGCGCACGCTCCGGCGTCTACCATGCCGCCGCTTTTGAGGTAGACTTCCAGCGCAAAATGCGCCCCGCGCGCGGCAGCCACGCTCCCGGCACCTTCTGGTTCTACAACAACTGGGACTTCAACGTCCTCGGCACCATCTTTGAAAAGAAGACCGGTCTCAAAATCGGCGAAGCCTTTTACCAGCGCATCGCAAAGCCCATCGGCATGCAGGACTTTCAGCCCGGCGACGTCTATTACATCGGCGATGCAAGCGTCTCCACGCACCCCGCCTTCATGTTCCAGATGACCGCCCGCGACATGGCTCGCTTCGGCCTGCTCTATCTCAATCACGGCCTGTGGAACAACCATCAGATCATCCCGGCAGATTGGGTGGAAAAGAGCACGCACGCCAATGAAATGGTGCATCTCGGCCACATGAACCTCGGCGGCTATGAGTATCTCTGGTGGGTCGAGTACGGCGGCATCCACATCCCGGAAGCCACACTGCCCGGCATGTACTCAGCCCAGGGCGCAGGCGGCCATTACATCCTGGTCATCCCCAGCCTGAATACCGTCATCGTGAACCAGTTCGACAACGAACCCGATGCCCACACGTCAGATTCAGTCCTCCACGCCGCCCAAAACCCGCATCAGATGTGGGACAGCCAATTCGGCCATTTGGTGAAACTCATCTTGAATGCAGAAGGTAACGGCTGATAACTCATGGGAAATTTACAGTACTTATATTTCTATCCAGACGGCAGGGATGGAGCACTCAATGCAGACTGTGAGCAAAGTTTGGCGAGTGCCAGGTTCTGTCTTCTACAACTGCGGTATTGTCCTCCGGCACCGCGATATGAAGAAGACCGGGTCAATTGGTCAATCTTGCATTGAATGCAAGGATGTGGTACATTTCCCTTGGCGTCGGCTGACCGTTTGGCTTCCGATGACTATTGACCTTGCAGCACACGCTGCGACTGAGGTGTTCTGATGATGTATCCCACGAAAGTTTCCGAAGTTTCCGTTTTTGATGTAGACCACTGCAAGCGCCTAAAAGATCCCCAAAATCCTTCAATTTTTCACTTGGAAGCATGGCTTCCATTTACAGAAGCCGCAAAGCTGGATCGCGGAAATGCAAACGTGCGTCCAGCATCTGAGCGCAAAAAGCCATTCCACGACATGATGGAGACCGTGGAGAATGATCCAGCGAAGTTCCACATCAAGAACCGCGGAATTATCTATCGATGTGAGAAGTTCGAATTTGATAATGCAGCTCGTACGATCCGCATTACCAATCCCGCGTTGGAGCCAGATGAGGACCCGGATGCACTCGACGGGCTCAAATACGGAATTGCCGATGGTGGTCACACCTTCGAAGTAATAAAGAAGACAATTGAACGCGCTGACGAGTTTGAGAAAATTGAAGGTTGGACCGAGCCTTTTGTCCGAGTTCACTTTCTAGCTGGAGACGCCGCCGCTTTGGCGAGCGGTGAAATCGAGCAGGTAGTTGAAGCTCTGAACACTTCCTCCCAGGTGCAACAGTTCACTATTGATGAGTATCAGAACAAATTCGAAAATCTGAAAGCTGCTCTGGCTAAAGGTGGTTTTGATACTTCTCTCATCGCTTTTCGTGAAAATGAAGAGAAGGAATGGGAAGTGCGCGAAATCATTCAGCGTATAGGTTGTTTTCTCAAGGACCGTTGGAAGAGCACCCAGCCTACACAGATGTATAGGTCCAAGGGTAAAGCTCTTGAGTTGTTTACTACGGACGCTTCAAGCTTGGAATTCGAACGATTGTATGATGTGATCGTTGACCTAGTTACTTTGCCGGAGTTCATTCAATCGGAGTTTAGTCATGCTGAAAGCAAGGGCCGAAAGCTCGGAAACCTTCGCGCGGTTACCAAACTAAAAAAACCATTTATACGCCCGGGCACTGCATTTTCTACCGATCATAAAATGGACCTTGCGGCGTCCCTCCCAATTGCTGCTGCTTTCCGCGAATTGCTCGAGCTCAAGAATGAACGATATCAGTGGAAAGCTGATTACAAGAAGGTTTTCAAGACGGCTGCAGAGGAACTTTATAAATCTCTTGTGATGAAGAGTAGAACGGCAAAGAGCGTAAACGCGCTAGGGACTGATACCGAGTACTGGACCCTTGCCTCCAACATCGTGCTGCGTGCGAAGGAAGAAACGCTCTCGAACTAGCTGGTAATTTGTTCCCTACTAAGAAAAATAGGCAACCTCATTATAGAGGTTGCCTATTTCTTTCTAATAGAACTGGCGGAGTAGCGAGGAATATATCGGTTGGAAGCCTACAAACTTCCGCACTCGCCCACCCAACGCTTGATGTTGTATATCCCTCGATACTGGGGCGCTCAGAAGCAGAAATTACACTGAATCCCAGGCATCTTTTCCCACCCCAGAGGTTCAGCAAGTCGATGGACAAATTCCTAATCACCGGCGGCACACCGCTCTCCGGCACCATCCGCGTCTCCGGCGCAAAAAACTCCGCCCTGCCCTGCATGGCCGCCGCCATCCTCACCTAAGATGGAGTAGTCCTCGAACTCCTTCGCTCTCCACTGTAGGAGCTTTTCATGCAACGCAGAACCTTTCTTGAGCGAGCAGCGCAGGCGGGTCTTCTTTCGTCGTTGTCTTTGCGCGGGGGTGCGAGTGCGCAATCCACGGATGCTAAACAGGCAAAGACAGCGCAGACCTCAAACCTGCCTGCCGCACTCATAGGGCAGCAGGCGATGGACGGCTATTTTGACGAGGCTGCGCTCCATCGCACGCTGGGCACTGACAAGCTGCTCGCGCCAAAGCGTCTGAAAACGGTAGTCTTCAACTTTCCCAGTTGGCATCCGTCGCCCTGGATGGAGGCGCGCTTTGGTAAAGGCTGGACCGAGTTCGACACGCTCCGCAATGCGCGGCCACTCTTTGCCGGACACACGATGCCTCACTATCCGCTGTGGGGATACTACGACGAAGCAGACCCCGAGTGGGCCGCACGAGAGATTGATTTGGCAGCCGACTATGGCGTGGACGCCTGGATGATCGATTGGTACTGGCATGAGGGTGTGCAGTTTTATCAGGAACAGTTGGAGCAGGGCTTTCTGAAGGCGCCCAATCGCAAACGGCTGGAGTTTGCGGTGATGTGGGCCAACCACGACTGGAAAAATGTGTACCCTGCCCGCTCGCCGAACCAGGCCGCGACCATGCTGCCGATGGTGCACACGCTGCCCGACTTTGACCGCGTGACCGAATACTGCGCTGAGCACTACTTTCACGAACCGAATTATCTCCGCGTGGATGGCGCGCCGCTGTTCTGCGTCTTTGACTCAGGTAAGGTGGTGCAACAGCTTGGCGAAGAGGGCTGCCGCCGCGGGCTGGACCGGATGCGTGCTCGCGCCGCCCAGCTCGGTTTTCCGAAGCTGCACCTGCAAGTGGCGAACGGTTACGACAGCTATGAAGGCCGGCTGAAAGAACTAGGCTTTGATAGCGCAACCCAGTACGGCACCTTCGGCTGGACCTATGGAGGGAAGCCCGCTGGTTCGCGCATTCCGTACGGTGTGGGCTGCGTGGAGGCGGTGCAGTCGTGGCGACACAAGCAGACAACCGTGACGGTTCCGTTTCATCCGTGCGTTTCTGTGGGATGGGATGACAGCCCGCGTTTTGAAGAGTTTGCTTCTGTGGCGATCAACCGCTCGCCCGACCAGTTTGAACGATTGTTGCGGGGGGCCTGCCATGTGGTCGCAACCGATACCGCCCAGGGTAAGCATGACGATCTCGTCTACATCGCAGCCTGGAATGAGTGGACCGAGGATCACGTGCTGCTGCCTGACACTACCTGGGGATACAGCTATCTGGAGGCATTGCGGCGCGTATCGCATGACAATGTACATCGTTCAACATTGGAGTAAGCGGCTATCGTAATTACACTGAAACCTCCGGCAAATTCGGCATCCCCAATTCGCTCTCCCCAATTCGTTCTCAAGGTTCGGCAAGTCAATGGATAAATTCCTGATCACCGGCGGCCAGCCGCTTCAAGGCACCATCCGCGTCTCCGGCGCAAAGAACTCCGCCCTGCCCTGCATGGCCGCCGCCATCCTCACCGAGGACGAAGTCATCCTCGAAAACATCCCGCAGGTCCGCGACATCGCTACGGAGCGCAAGCTGCTCTCGTCTATGGGAGCCGAGGTGGGGGGCGCTGAGGTCGGCCTTCCGGAAGACCATTGCACCCGCATCCGCTGCGCTGTGCTCTCCGATCCTGTGGCCAAGTACGAGATCGTCAAGACCATGCGCGCCAGCTCGCTGGTTCTTGGTCCGCTCGTAGCCCGCGCTGGACTGGCCCGAGTCGCCATGCCCGGCGGCTGTGCCATCGGCGGAAGGCCCATCGACCTTCATATCAAGGGCCTTGAAAAGATGGGCGCTGAAATCGTGCAGGCGCACGGCTACCTGGAAGCCCGGACGGAACAGATCGGGGGACGCCTGAAGGGCACTCACATCGTCTTCGACAAGATCACCGTGACCGGCACAGAAGACCTGCTCATGGCCGCCACCCTGGCCGAAGGCGAAACCCTCATGGAGAACTGCGCCCGCGAGCCCGAAGTCGTCGACCTGGCCGCGCTGCTCATAAAGATGGGCGCAAAGATTGAAGGCGCAGGAACCTCGACGATCCGCGTGCAGGGCGTGGATAAGCTCCACGGCGCACGTCACGCCATCATCCCCGACCGCATTGAGGCTGGCACTTTTCTTGTTGCAGGAGCGATCACCGGAGGCGACCTGACTGTCGCAAATTGCAACCCGTCGCACCTGGGAGCAGTCATCGCCAAGATTCAAGAAGCAGGCGCGCAGGTCGACATCATTTCCGCAGATGCTATCCGCGTCCAGGCCGGCAGCCTGCTCCGCGCCACCGACATTTCCACGGAGGAATACCCCGGCTTCCCCACCGACATGCAGGCGCAGTTCATGGCGCTGACCACGCAGGCTGATGGTGTGAGCCAGGTAACAGAAAATATCTTCGAGAACCGCTTCATGCATGTGCAGGAGCTGGTCCGCATGGGCGCTGACATCAAGGTTGAGGGCCGCACGGCAACCGTTCGCGGCGCGGCGCATCTTACTGGTGCGTATGTTATGTGTTCTGACCTGCGCGCCTCCGCCAGCCTCGTCCTCGCCGCACTCGTTGCCGAGGGACAATCTGTGCTCGATCGCGTCTATCACATGGACCGGGGATACGAGCGTATCGAAGAAAAGCTTTGCGGCGTGGGGGCCCGGATTGAGCGCGTAAGCAATGCGCCCGACCCAGCGGAAGAATAGGCTCTCTCAAACTGCACAAAAGATTAGATTCCGCACATTACTGTGGTGTGGAAAAATTGCGTTTCTTCCTGCGAAGCCGACCTATAATTCTTCTACCGGTAAAACTCAATGTAGAGAACGCGTGAACCGGCGCGCTCGATGCACTGAGTCATAACCCACGGAGTGGAAAGTGGACTGGAGCAAGCTGCCAGATATCATCGCAGTCGGCCTTCTGGCCTGGGCATTTGCCTCAGCGGAGCGCCGTTGCCGCACCGTCGCGTCCACCAACTGGCTCTATGGCTGGTATTACATCGTTCTGCACTTCACGGCAACGCTCTTTGGCCAGTTTGACGGCCTCATTGGCCAGATCGTAACAATTATCAGCATCATGTGCCTCATTCTGGCTGCCATGCAGTTCATGCGCTCTTCCGTTGCGGAGCTGCTCTCTGTAGAGCGAATTGGCAAGGTCATGATGCCGGTCATGTCGGCGGCTTTTCTGTTCGTCATATGCAATCTGGTGTTGGAAGCTCCGCGCTGGCTTCTCACTGTCTCGGAAGCCCTGCTGGGTTTCTTCCCGCTGTTCATGACACTCTTTTTTCCGCGTTGGGCCGTTCCCCAGCTCCGCTGGAGCATGTCGATTCTCCATTTCGCTCTCGGGGTCTTTCTGCTGCGCGTTCAAAGTCTGCCGGACGGCGCATCGCTTGCACTGAACGGCATCCTTTTCACTGTTTATTTCGGCTGTGCCATCCATTTCTGGTACCACAATCGCAAGGCCACCACCGGAGCCCTGATAGGAATCGTCGGCTTCTGGCTCTGGGCCGCGGTCTTCGTTGTCGCGCCCATGCTTGAAGCATTCCTGCCCACGTTTAAAGTGGAACCCGAAGTCTGGAATCTGCCGAAATACATCGTTGCTGTCGGCATGACCCTGCTCATGCTGGAAGAGCAGATCGAGCACAATAAGCATCTGGCTCTTCATGACGAGCTCACTGGCCTTCCCAACCGCCGCCTCTTTCAGGATCGTCTTGCAGGAGCGCTTGAACGTGCTCGCCGCTCTGACACTCAAGCGGCGCTGCTCACTGTCGATCTCGACGACTTCAAGTTCGTCAACGACACTTACGGCCACCACACCGGAGATCTGCTTTTGCAGCGCGTCTCCAAGCTTTTCCTCGGGAGAATTCGCAACTCGGACACCGTTGCCCGCACAGGCGGCGATGAATTTGCCGTCATCCTTGAGCCGCCCACAACCCATGAAGAGGCTGCTCTTGTAAGCCGCGCACTTTTAGATATGCTCGAGGAGCCGCTGCGGCTGAACGAAAACACGGTGCGAGTCGGAGCCAGTGTTGGTGTCGCGCTCTTTCCCGATGACGCCAGGGACCTGAAATCCCTCTGCATTCAGGCCGACATGCGCATGTATGAGGAAAAGCGTGGAGTAAAGTTTGATGTATCCACCGCCAAGGCATCCTGAAATTCCTATAGCAAAATAAAAGAGGCCCGGACATTTGTCCGGGCCTCTTTTATTGTTTTACTGCTGGCTTCCGCCACCCTGACCAGGGCCGCGTCCACCACCACTACCGCTGCCACCACCGGGACGGCGACGGCGACGACGACGGTTATTGTTTCCGGCTGGGCCGCCCGGACCGCCAGGACCGCGTCCTGTGCCCGCGCTCGGCGCTGCGGGAGCCTGAGTACCATCAGCACGGTTGAAGTTTGGCTCGTTTTCCTCGTCGATCTCTTCTCCGTCCTCGTCGTCCTCAAAGTCGTCGCCGCCCTCAATCAGAATCGTGCTCTGGTTGGAGCGCGGCTGGCGCTCGTCGAACTCGTTGCGCGGGCGTGCTGGAGCCTCCGGAGCAGAGGAGCTTTCCTCTACTTCTTCCGTCTCCGGAGCTGGTCCCTGCGTGGCAGCCAGCTTGGCCTTCTGCTCCTTGATGAGTGCCTTGCGGCTGAGCTTGATGCGGTTGCCTTCGATGGCCAGAACCTTCACCATCACCTGGTCGCCTTCACGCAGCTCATCCTTCACATCCTTCACGCGGTGCTCTGCGATCTCAGAGATGTGCAGCAGGCCATCTGTGCCGGGAAAGAGCTCGACGAATGCGCCAAACTCCGCCAGCCGGACAACCTTGCCCAGGTAGATCTTGCCCAACTCGGGCACTGCCGTGATGTCGTTAATCATCGCCAGTGCGCGCTTCAGACCGTCTGCATCGCTCGATGCAACGGAGACGCGGCCGGTGTCATCCACGTCGATCTTGGCGCCGGTCTGCTCCACGAGGCCGCGAATCGTCGCACCACCCTTACCAATGAGGTCGCGAATCTTGTCCACAGGAATCTGAACGGTCTCGATGCGAGGCGCGTACTTCGAGCGCTCCACGCGCGGCCCGTTGAGCTCGGCATCCATCTTGTCCAGCAGGAAGATGCGGCCCTGGCGAGCCTGCTCCATAGCTTCCTGGAGAATCTGTCGCGTCAGGCCACCAATCTTGATGTCCATCTGAAGAGCGGTAATGCCCTTCCGCGTGCCGGCCACCTTGAAGTCCATGTCGCCGTAGTGGTCTTCTGCACCAGCGATGTCGGTGAGGATGGCGTAGTTGTCGCCCTCCTTCACCAGGCCCATTGCCACACCGGCCACCGAGCCCTTGAGCGCAATGCCCGCATCGTACAGAGCAAGGCTCGCGCCGCAGACCGAAGCCATCGACGAAGAACCATTCGACTCCAGAATGTCAGAGACAACGCGGTAGGAGTAAGGAGACTCGCCCGGATCCGGCAGAACCGCAGTGATTGCGCGCTCAGCCAATGCTCCGTGGCCCACTTCACGGCGACCAGTGCCGGTCATACGTCCTGTTTCACCAACGCTGAACGGCGGGAAGTTGTAGTGAAGCATGAAGTTTTTCTTCTGCTCGCCTTCATAGCTCTCCAGGCGCTGACCATCATCGGCAGTGCCGAGTGTAGCCGTCACCAGGGCCTGCGTTTCGCCACGGGTAAACAATGCCGATCCGTGCGTACGCGGCAGAACGCTGGTCTCAATGCTGATCGCTCGAATCTCGTCAAACGCGCGGCGATCCGGGCGGATGCGATCCTTCGTTACCTGCTCGCGGAAGCTGCGCTCGCGAAGAGCTTCATAGTAAGTGCTTAGCTTCTTCTTCGCGGTCGGATCATCTGCCGGCAGTTCCTTGGCCAGCTCGTCCTTGATCTGCTTTACCAGTGCATAGCTCTCGGTCTTGGCGTGCTTCTTGGTGTCTAGCGCGTCTGACAGACGCTCGCCGACCTTGGCCTTTAGCTCGCCATAGTAGGCTTCATCAAACTCCGGAGCTACAACAGTACGCTTGGGCTTGCCGGCCTTCGCTACCAGCTCGTCAATCGCGGCGACAATCTTCTTGATTTCGCCATGACCGAACTCAATCGCGGCCAGAATGACCTCTTCGGTCTCTTCTTTGGCGCCAGACTCGATCATCACGATGCCGTCTTTGTGGCCGACGACCATGATGTTCAGCGTGGACAAAGCGCGCTCTGCGTAAGTCGGGTTGATGATGAACTCGCCATTGACGCGGCCGATGCGAACAGCTCCTACAGTGGCGCTGAACGGAATGTCAGAGAGAGCTAGCGCGCAAGTTGCGGCATTAATGCCGATCACGTCGGGATCATTTTCCTTGTCCGCGGAGAAAACCAGGGCAATCACCTGCGTCTCGTTGCGGAACCCTTCAGGGAATAACGGACGGATGGGGCGGTCGATCTGGCGGCAGGTCAGAATTTCCTTCTCGCTGGGACGGCCTTCACGCTTGATAAAGCCACCGGGGATGCGTCCGCCGGCGTACGTGTATTCGCGGTAATCCACCGTGAGCGGGAAGAAATCAATACCCTCGCGAGGGTCCGGCGATGCTACGGCAGTAGACAGGACAACGGTTTCGCCTGCCGTAACCAGGGCAGCGCCCGAGGCCTGCTTGGCCATGCGTCCGGTCTCAAAGACCAGCCGCTTGCCGCCGGCAAGTTCGACGGCTACTTCATGCTTAGTCGACATAGAGTCCTCTTTTCGGTTCCAATCGGAACCCTGTTTGTTTTCATTTGTGCTTGGGAAATGTGTGTAGGAAGGGCGCCCAAAATCCAGTCCGGAGATGGATGGAAGGAATTACGGATGGGGCGGTATGCGCGAAACGCTTTCAGCGTCTCTGTCGCTTCAAAATTCGCGCGAGATGCACCACGGCCCGGGTCTCTAAGGGAAACCAGGGCCGTGACCAATCCGCGGTCTGGGCGCTTCCAGGTCAATAGGGGCTTTCTGAGAGTTACTTGCGGATTCCGAGCTTGCCGATAACGTCGCGGTAGCGATCCGTATCATGCGTCTTCAGGTAATCCAGCAGGCGGCGGCGCTTGCTGACCAACTGGAGGAGGCCACGACGTGATGCGTGGTCCTTCTTGTGGGTCTTAAAGTGCTCAGTCAGCTCACCAATCCGCGTACTCAGAATCGCGATCTGGACTTCGGGCGAACCCGTGTCTGTCGCGTGAGTGCGGAAGCGTTCAATCAGGTCGGTTTTCTTTGCAGTCGCCAGCACGGCGTGTGTTACTCCTCTTGTCTACTTGTGTCCACTCTCAAAGTGTCTACTGTGAGAGTACCATGAATGGCCCCTGCGGGAAACCCCTGAGAGTGCCGGAAGAGGCACTCAATCCAGAGCACAAGTCCTGCCGGATCAACGTGCTCCCCCAAGGAAGAGACGATTATCGAATCGCTTGCGGATCACCGAGACAATCCGTATCTTTTCAGCATCCGGATGTAGCGGATTCAACAGCAGGTTCCATGTCCGTGGCACGATGGCTGATGGGACACGCGCTAAAGGTGTTTTCAACGATGCAAGCCACGCATCGCCGATCCGCTGCGTCGTATTTGGCTGTTTCCGCCAGTTCGTATCGGCCAGGGGTAGCAATTCCTGAATGGACAGCGCGTCTGGCGCGTCGATTTCGATTAAAGTGTATGTTCGCGGTAACCCATCGTCTCGGTCTGTAAAGTGCACAAGAGTTTCAAGCATCGCACCGGCCGGCGTTTCCGCCATATAAACAATGCGTTTGCCCAGGCTGGTCCATCGGGAAGAAAATTTCAATCCTCCCCATCCGCCCAGATCTATATGATTGCTAATCCGCCAGAAGATCGCCATCGCGCGTTATGCGAAGACGCCTTCATCAATCTGGTAGAGAAACTCTTCTACTACGCGCTGCCCACTCTCCGAGCGCAGCATGGAAAGAGCAGTACGGCCCTCAAAGCGCTTCTTAGGGCCTGTCAGCCACTCCCTGCCATCGTCGCGGTCTCCGTACACTCGCACTGCCAGCTCATATATCCGGGCTACCCGCGCAAGACGGTCGGACTCATCGAGGCTTAGAGGTTCCTTGCGCTCGCGGCGGTGCTTGAGCGTGCGCGGCGGAATCACCACCTCCAACAACTCCTTCATGGAAATATCGGAGTAGGCCGAGAACTTCTCAAGCGCGGAGAGAGGGATTCCCTTCTCGACTGCCTTCCAGTCGTAGGCGAAATTCTCAGAGGCGTGAGCGGTAGAAGCTGTGGTGGCGGAACTCATAAAGACATTATGCCACAATTCTCGCGGCAGAATGTCTCCATATCATTCAGACAATTTCTGCCGAAAGTTCAGATTCGGCCGAATGGATTTTTTTTGATGTGACGGGCCTGAATCCGCACCACTTCCCTGTCCGATTCAGCGCGTGCATCAGCCATTCGATTTGTCATCGCAATGTAAGGTTTTGGCACCTCACAGGCCGGAGTCCAGGCTGGTGCTTTAACGTCAACACAGCAGCAGGCACAAACAGGACCGAAATCTATTTCACAACCGAAGGAAAGAGAGCCAGCCGATGTGCGATGAGTTTATTCATCAAGGATTGACGCATGACCCCACAGTCTCCCGGCGGACCTTTATGGTCAACTCCGCAGCAACCGTCGTACTCTCCTCCGCTGTAGCGGGAGCGCAATCGCAAACCAAGGTGGTTGAAAAAGACGTGAACGTGCCAATGGCCGCGGGCGTCTCGGATTCGGCGCTTTTTTATCCGGAGGGCAAAGGGCCGTGGCCGGCTGTACTTATCTGGACTGACATCCTGGGTCTGCGGCCGGTCTTCCGCGAGATGGGACGCCGCCTGGCAGCACAGGGTTACGTCGTTCTGGTGCCCAATCCCTTCTACCGTAGTGCGAAGGCTCCCGTCGTGGACGGCGCATTCGATTTCTCCAAGCCTGAAGACCGCGCCAAGATCATGCCGTTTGCCGCGCTGATGACAGCGGATGCCCAGATCAGCGACGCAAAAGACTACACTACGTTCCTTGACCAGCAGCCGCAGACCAACAAAAGCAAGAAGATGGGAGTGCAGGGTTACTGCATGGGCGGCCCGCTTGTCTTCCGCACGGCTGGAACCGTTCCCGGTCGCATCGGCGCGGCAGCTACTTTTCATGGCGGCGGCCTGGTGTCGGACAAGCCCGACAGTCCTCATCTTATGATTCCCAAGATGAAGGCCGAAGTGCTCTGCTGTGTGGCCGATAACGATGACAAGCGCGACCCCACCGCCAAAGACACCCTGAAAAAGGCTTTTGCCGACGCGCAGCTGAAAGCCACAGTGGAAGTATTTGAAGGCTGCAATCACGGCTGGACCGTGCGCGGTAGCCAGCCCTACAACGAGGCCGGCGCGGAGCGCGCCTGGACCGAGCTAACCGCGCTCTATCAGCGCAACCTGGCATAGAAGGCAGTGAGCGATGGGGATTTGGTGCAAGCGCCCATCGCTCACTGTGCCCCACCAGCCGGCGCCTCTTCTCCTACCCAGTAATTCGCCCGCGCAACAATACGTGCCCCGTAGTCACTAGCCAGCCGCACTTTCAGCGTATGCAGCCCCGGGGTCGGGTTCGAAGGGCTGAACGTCAGCAGATAGCGATTCCGCGTATGCTTCGCCGCATCCAGAACCCGCTGCTCAAACTTCTTATCGCCTGTAAACGTGGTGTACTCACCACCGCTCATGTTGGCAATCTCTTTCGTCACATTCTTCCGCACGGCCTGCGCCAGCATCACCAGTGCGGAAACCATATTCATCGTCCGCTCTTCGCCGCTGTCCTTCACATCATGTAGAAACTCGGCCCGCGCCGGAGAGAATGAAACCGTCAGCACCAGTACATCACTCTGTCCAATCTTCCGAATCAGCGCCTCGGTCTTCGTATGCTTGCTCCCGTGGTCGCGCGCCTCGCTGATCAGCAGCAGAACGCGGCGAAACTCCCGCGGCTGCGTGCCCAGCAAGTCAACGGCGTAGCTGATCGTGTCCATGATCGCGTCGCCGCCATCGCCCGGCTCCATGTGCTTGATGCCTTCGTTTAATTCTTCACCCGAATGCGAAAAGTCCTTGATCAGATGCGGTTCGGAATCGAAGCCGATGAGTGCCGCCTGGCTCTTATCGTCGGTCATGAAAGTGTCCAGCAGCGGAGCGAGCTTCATGAACTTGTCGAACTCAAGCACGCTCATCCCGCCCTGCTCGACGGCAACAACGAGTGCCACAGGAGCCGTGTCCATCTCCTCCTGTACATGCACCTTCTGCGAAACTCCGTTATCTTCAACAACGAAATCCTGCGCCTTCAGCCCATACACCACGCCACCGTCGTGCTTCTCCACCAGCGTCGGCACCAGCACTTCCTTCGTTGTCACGCGCAGCACCTGATCGCTCTGTTCAGCCCCAGGCATTGGCTGCGGCGGTTCAGCCGGAGGAATCGGCTGCTGCGGAGCAGGCTTCTGCTGTGCCGCTCCATGCATTGCGGCAAAAAATGTCGCGCATAGAATCATGCCGCGAAGAAGATAACCAGGTTTCATCAAAAGGCGAAAGACCTCTGCACTCAGGATAGACGCTCGCTTCTTAGGACGCGCCTTGCGGCTTTGCGGGAGCAATGGGGCTGCCCGGCACCGTGAACGGCTTATACAGATCCTGCGGCTTTGCTGTCGGGGCCGTCGGTGGAGTTATCGGCTGAGCTGCAAGCGGTTTCGCCGTGTCGATCGCATTTCGGAACGCATAGAATGCCGGAGTCGGACGCAGATCGTCATCAAACGGCAGCGGACGCTGACGCGCACCGTCTGGACGCACCGACCACGACTCCCTGCTCTGGTTGATCCACGAATGCGCGCTTGTAATTCCCCAGGTCAGTGCCGCCAGCACATTGGGCTCCGCCAGAACCAGGCTCAGGTAATTCTTGTAAACCTCGGCCACGGCGGCATCCTGCAGCTCGGGCCCTCCGGGCAGTTTGTGTGTATTCACATCAAGCTCGGTCACATACGCTTCCAGGCCCATCGCACGCGCCTCACGGATAAACGCAACCAACCCTGCACCGGGCTGCGGTCCATTCGCCTGCAGATGGCTCTGGATTCCCACGGCATGAATCGGCACACCGCGCGCTTTGAATCTCCTCAAAAGCATCAAGACATAGGCGCGCTTCGCAGTGTCTTCCGGCGTGTCCAGCTCGATTCCGTACTCGTTGTAAGTCAGCTTCGCCTCGGGGTCTGCCTCCGCTGCGGTCGTGTATGCAATTTCCAGATATTCCGGTCCGAGCAGCTCAAGCCATGGCGATTTCCTGAGCCCATCGCCACGCCCATCCTTCGGATTCACAGCCTCATTCACCACATCCCAGCTATGAATCTGTCCGCGATACCGCCCCGCCACGGTCTGGATGTGGTTCACCAGAAGTTGCTTCGCGTTGTCCTTTGTCGCCGTCGTCTGAAACCACGCCGGAATGCTTTCATGCCAGCAGAGGTTATGCCCGCGAACCCTCTGCCCCGCGAGCGACGCAAACTTCACCAGCTTGTCCGCCTGCGTAAAGTCGAAGGTCGTTGCCGTTGGCCGTAGCGCACGCCATTTCATTGAGTTTTCCGCTACCAGGATGTTCGCCTGCTCAGCCACCAGCCGCGTGTATGCGTCGGAAGTCGTTCCCGCGGCAAAGCCATCCACATCGAGGAGTTCGGGAACCACCGCCGTCCCACACAGCAGTCCGTGCGCCGACGCATGCACACGCAGCGAATCCGCCCCAACCGCATTCATCGCGATCTGGCCTGCATGCAGCCATTTCGGAAGCCCGGCAGCAGCGGCCATACCGAGAGCTGCCTTACTCACTTGTCTCCGCGTCAACAGCTTCGCGCCCACAAGACTCATCTTCAGGTCCTCATCTCAGAATTGGCTTTCGACGTTCGCAGCCTCAGTGCTTCTTCTGCGCTTCCCGCTGCACACTTCCCGTCCAGAAAAGAAACCTGAGCAGTTCCCATCGCTCCGCCCACAGAAATGCCATCATTTTGCCGGCAGTAATCTCTTCCGCCCATGTGCCGGAATACGTCTCCATGCGCCAGCGCAGATAGGAGCTGCGCCACGGCGTCAACCGCGCGCCGCGCGTCGCGTTCCACACAAAGCGAAGAGGTTCAAACATTCAGGTTCCTTCGCTCAAAAGTATACGCGGACCGCACACCACTCCAAAAACAGCGCGGGCGGCCGGGCCTCAAGCCCGCCGCCCACGATTTCTATATCTGACCTGCTTCTTTTTCAATATTGCAACTTATCGAAGAGGCTCCCGGAACCAAGCTGCGCGATCGTGTCTTCCAATGCGGTCGCCTGCGTCTCGGATGTCGACAGCTGCGTCGATACCTGGCCTACATCCGCCTGCATCAGGTTGGTCTGCGCGGAAGTCAGCTGCAGCGCCTCGCTCGTTGCCGCCGAAGAAGAAGCCGAAACCTGATTGATCGAGTTATCAATCGTGACCCGCTGTTCCGAGACCCAGTTCAGCGCCGAGTTCAGTGTATTCGTGTCTGCCGTTGCCTGCGCCTCATTCACAGTCGTGCCGGAGTAGTCTGCAATCAGCGCATTCAACGCGCCCATCACGCTGACCGAGCTGTTACCGCCGCCGCTGAAGATCTGCGAGCCGGGCACATTCAGCTGAATCTTCTGGTTATTCGGTGTCGTCAGGTAGTTCGCCGTTTGCCCGCCTTGTGCCGCGGTAATCGTGTAATTTCCTGACGCATCAAATGGCTCTGTCGTAGTCGCCGTGCCGGCAAAGATGTATTGCCCCTGGTAAGAGGTGTTCGACAGTTGTATCACCTCGCCCAGAATGCCCTGTATCTGGCTTCCAACCGCATTCACCTGGCTCGTATTCATCGTGCCGCTATTCGCGCTCGTCGCCAGGGAGATCGCCTGCGTCAACTGTGTGATTACTGAGCCCAGCGCTGAGTCTGCCACTTGCAGTTGCCCTGTAATCTGGCTTGTCGTGCTCGAATAAGAGTCGTCCTGCTGAATCTGATTCAGCAGGAGCACATTCTCTCCCGCTGCCACCGGATCCGTACTCAACGACGTAACGCGCGCACCGCTCGACAACTCGGATGAGTACTGCTGCTCATTGCCTTGCGCCTGATCCAGTGCGCTCACAAGGTTATTGATATAGCTCGGATCTACTCGCATCTCTTTTCGCTCTCCTCTTCTGGTTGTCTTTTGCGTTTCTCGCTTTCGCAGTCCGGGCTCTTTTACGACACTGCCGTCTGTTCGCCAAGATTCAGCGCTGAAGCCATGATGGCGTCCAGAATGGTGAAGAATTGGCTCGCCGCCTGGTAGGTCCGCTCCATGTTTGTCAGCGAAGACGCCTCATTATTCAGATTCACTTCGGAAAGCGAATTCCGCTGCGTTGTCAGCTGCGTTACGGAAGCGCTCTGCGCCGTGTTCTCCGTTTGCACCTCGGAGATCGTCGAACCCAGTTGCGTCGCAAAATCCGAGTAGTAGCTGTTCGGGTCGAGCCCATTCAACTGCGCCTGCACCGTGGTCTGCAGCGCAGATAGCGCCACCACATTTGAGTTGTCTCCCGAACTCGCTCCTGCGCCTGCAGCCGCAGCCGCAATTCCATTCGGATCCGTCATCACTACAGACATCGACTGCGCGCTCCCTGCCACCTGCGTGGGCTCGGCAAAGATATTGGCGCCAGTATTTCCGTCGTAGTCTGTTCCCGCGCTTTGCTGAGCGTTCACCGTGGTCGCAACGGTGTAGGCCAGATTGTCCAGAGAGGAAAGCGCCGATGGAATGTCCTGGTCGCGTGCTGTCAGATAGCCGCCCAGTTCGCCGCCACCGCTTGCCATGTTGCTTGTCGCATCCGTCGTGCCCACAAAGAAGTGCGTCACGCCGTTCACCTTGCCCGTCGTAATCTGGTTGCTCATATTCTGCGAAACGAGCACCTGCCCGGAGGTCGTCGTAATCGTCAGACCGTTGTTCTCCGTCGTGATCTGGTTAATACCGATCAGCTGCGACAACTGACTTAAGTCGGATTGCCGCTGATCCTCCAGCGTTCCCGCATCAGCATCCGGCGAAGTCGACATAATCTGCTGGTTCAGCTGTGCTATCGAGCTCGAAAGCGAATTGATCTGGCCCACGACAGAAGTCGCCTCCTGATCCAGCGCCTGTTGCTGCTGGCCCAGCCCATTGGAGGCATTTGATATATCCGCTGTCAGCGTCTGCGCTGAACTTATAACCTCTTGACGCAGCGAATTACTTGTCGCATTGGATTCGAGACTTGAAAATGAATCATAGAAATTCGTAATGTCGTTGCCAATGTCCCCGGCCTCTGAGCTCGACGAGCCCGAGTCCGGTGTAAACAGCGACTGCATTGTATTCAAAGCCGTCAGGCGCGTCGATGAGGACGACTCCAGCTGCTGCTGTTGATCAATCCGCCCTTCCAGCACGCGGTCCCGCAAAGACTCCGCGCCGGTTTCCGTCACTCCGTCGCCAAAGCTCGATCCATTGATCGTGACCGGCGAGCTCTGCTGAAAGATCGGCTGTTCCTCGGTATATCCCGTCGTATTCGCGTTGGCTACGTTGTTGGCAATCACGCCAAGCGCGGCCTGATCCGCATCCAGCGCGCCGGAAATGATATTGAAAGCCGAATTAATTGTTCCCATCGCTCGCCCCCTGGCGGGCCCAGTGATGCACCCGCGCCTGTCCGCCGTACTCCAGTTGTTCCTGCTGAAAGACACGCAGACGCATCATCACATCAAGATTCGCCCGCGTTGCCTCCAGCACTCTCGTAAAAACCACGAACTCTCCCGCGGCCTCCCGCGCCTGCGCGGCCAGCACTGCGCCCAGTTCGTCGTCGCCCGGCGCCCCTGATCTCTTTCGCAAATCCCGGTTAAGCGCCTGACAGCATCGCGCCAGTTCTTCCAGCCGCTCCGCATCGAGGCGCGCCAGCGCAGCCGATGCCTCGCGTACAAGTTCCTTCATCTCCGGTCGTACCTTCCCCTTTTGCGCCCCCATCTCGGCCCTCTGTCGCTTCCTCGCCGGCCCTGCCGGCTTGGTTGACTTTGCTGTTTTTCTTGCTCACAAAATTACGCACTTAATTACGCGCCCAGCCCCAGCATCGCGCCAATCGCGCGCTGCGCCACCTGCGAAGCTGGAACCAAATATGTTCCCGCCGTCAGCGCTGCCCGTACCGCGGCAACCTTGTCTTCGCGCACACCGCCCTCGTCCGGGCCATGCGCTGCCTGGCTTCCCGCCGTGCTCAGCGTCGCCCAGTCCGGATCAAGCGCAGAAGTTTCCGCCGAGCGATCCTGCACCGCTCGCCCATACGGCTGCGCCGGTCTCGGCTCCGTGACTCCCGGATTCAAACCCGCACTCAGGCTGCTGTTATTGCTCCACACCATCCGCAGTCTCCCCCCGTTTTTCGCCTATCTGGTCCCACTCATCGGCGCGGCCATCCAATCACTGAAGTCATTTCAGCGGCTTTATCTTTGTCTTGTCGCGTTCATTCCCGGCAGCGCGTGCCGCTTCGGTTTCATTCCCTTCATGGGAAAGATCGCGGTGGGAAAGCTGCTTGATAATCTTGTCCGCAATTCCAAAACCGCCCTGCAGGCTCAGCGCCTGCGCCAGAGACTCCGACGCGTATTCGCCCAGCGCTCCAGCCGAACCAAGTCCGCTTCCTCGATCGTCGTCATCGTCCTCGTCATCACCCGGAGCGCCTCCGCTCGTCAGCGGCTTCATCAGCTCTTTCATCAGCTGCGCTTCAAACTCGTGCGCCGCCTTCACCAGCTTCGGCTGAATGGTACCGGCCTGACCGCCTGCAAGCTTCCCCACCATTCCAGGAACAGCGGGGGGCGCATTGTGCACTGGGTCCAGATGATGCTGCTGCATGGCAATCCGCATCACAATACCTCCAGATCGGCCTCAAGCGCTCCGGCCTGTTTCATCGCCTGCAGAATCGAGATCACATCACGCGCTCCGGCGCCGGTACGCTGCAGCTCCTGCACCAGGTCCTCCACCGTCGCGCCCTGCTTCAGATCAATCCGGTTGACCGGCTTGTCCTGTGCCTCTACCGTAGTCTTGTTCACTACCTCGGTCGTTCCCTGGCCAAAGGGATTCGGCTGGGAAACCATCGGCTCTGAGACCACATTCACCACCAGCCCGCCGTGCAGAATCGAAACAGGCTGCAGCCGCACCATGCCTCCAATCACGACAGTTCCTGTCCGCTCATTCACCACCACCCTGGCCCGCGGTGAAACATCCACCTCGACAGCCTCGACCGCATCCAGCAGCGCTGCGCGGTCTTCTTCCGGCTTTGGCTCAATTTCCACCTGCCGGCTGTCGATCGCGTGTGCCCTTGGGGTCCCCAGAGCCTTGTTGATCGCCGCCGCCATCCGTTCCGAGGTATGAAAATCGGCGTCATTCAGTACCACGTCAACAGTCTTCAGCTGGTTCAGCTCAAATGGCACCGCACGCTCCACCAGAGCCCCGGATGGGATCCGCGCCGTCGTCGGATGGTTCAGCTGCCTGACATTGCCCGCCGCCGCGACGGTATAACCGCCCAGCACCAGCGCACCTTGCGCCTGCGCATAAATCTGCCCGTCCGGCCCATACAACGGAGTCATCAGCAGCACGCCGCCTTCAAGCGAGCGCGCATCGCCGGCTGAAGAAACCGTGATGTCAATCTTCGAGCCCGACCGGCTGAACGGCGGCATAGTCGCCACCACGAAAACAGCCGCCATGTTGCGAATCTGCATATTCTGCGCAGACTGCGCAGACTGCGTTCCGCCTGAGAGCGGCACCGTCACGCCCATCTTCTGCAGTGCCGATATCAGCGTCTGCGCCGGAAACACCGTCTGCTGCGAGTCGCCGCTGCCGCGCAACCCCACCACCAGCCCATAGCCCACAAGCTGGTTGTCGCGGATGCCCTCGATCGAGGCAATGTCTTTCACCCGCGCCTGCTGCGGCTCCGCCTGGGTCCATGCTGCAAAATACAGCGCTCCTGACAGAACCAGGTACAGCATTTGTTTCCGCTTCATTACGCGCTCCAGTCCCCTAGTCCCTATGTCCCTTAGTCCCATCTTCGGATCGCAATCGATCAGAAGATCAAGATCTTCTGCAGCCACCGCACGATTGGATTCTGACGGTACGTTGTATCGTTCACAATGCCCTTGCCCGTCACCTCAAGCTCAAGATCCGTCATCGCCGTTGAAAGCACCTGGTTCTGCGCGCTTACATCCTCCGGTCGCACCAGCCCGCGCAGCTTGATCAGCTGCGTCTGCTGCGAGAAGGTCAGCTCGCGCGTGGCCTGCACCACCAGCATTCCGTTCGGCAGCACATCGATCACCTCGGCCCCAAAGGTCGTTAACAGGCTTGAATCCGTCGTGCTCTGCCCTGAAGCAGTCAGCCCCGAAGACGCCTTCATGCCTACGAGATTCTGCAGTGCGTTGCTCGTCTTCAGCGCGCCAAAGAGAGAAGTCAACCCGGAGTTCGCGTTCGATGCGCGCGCATTCTTCACGCCGCCATCGGTCTCAGCCGTCAGGCTCTCGGCCACCACCACGGAAAGCACATCGTGCAGCCGGTAAGCCTTCACATCCGTGCCCAGCCGCACCAGTTGCCCGGATGGCGCCCACAACGATCCCGCCTCATGCGTCTCAGCAGCCTGCTGCGCCCGCACCCGCTGCACGTATGTCTTCAGGGCTTCTTCCGGCAGTGATGACTTCGTATCCTGCGAAAAGGGATTTTTCTTCGGCCCGCCGAAGAGCAGCAGCGCTCCGCACAGGCCCCAGAAGAAGACCGCTTTGGCAAATCTCCGGTAGGGTCTTGCCACCACTCCGCTCATCACCGCGTCTCCTCTTCCATCTCCGCTGTGTTTGGCGCAATCGCCCGCACTGCGAGAACCCTTCCGCCGATCGCCAGCCTGGCCCGCAACTCGCCGCCGGTCCCCGCACTCGTCAGAGCCGTCGCTTCCAGCCATGCACGCATCACAGACGTCTGCTCTTCCACCACAATCTTGTCCCCGGCGTGAATCATCAGCTTCTCCCCTGTTGCTTCCGCGCCCGCTCCAGCCGCTCTTTCCTTGCCGGCTTCGACCAGCACCCAGTGAGCCAGCGCCGCAGGATGCTCCGCATCGCGCATCAGCACCCAGCGCGCGCCAGTACCGGGGTCCGTTCTTTCACTCACGATTCTTTCGTTTACGATCCGGCCATCTGCAGCTCTCTGCTGCGCCGTAAGGCCGCAGATCAGCACCGCTGTCATGCCAGTGAGACCTGCAACCCTAAGCCAGTGACGAGTTCGCATGGAAAGGCTCATCTGCTCTCTCTCACTTACCGTGTCATGTTGTTGACCTGCGAATACATGTCATCCGCGGCCTTGATCACCTTCGAGTTCGACTCATAAGCCCGCTGCGCCAGCACCATCTGCACAAACTCGGTCACCACGTCCACATTCGAGTTTTCGAGATACCCCTGCTGAAGCGTGCCCACGCCCTCGGCCCCGCCCGGATTGCCCAGCACCGGATCGCCCGAGCTCAGCGTCTGAGTCAGGTAATTGCCGCCCATGTTTTCCAGGCCGCCGGGATTGGGAAAGGTTGCCAGCTGAATCTGCCCAAGCTGCGAGGGATTGCTCTGTCCCGGCATCGTCGCATTCACTACGCCGTACTGCGTAATCGTGATCGCCGTCGCCGTCGCCGGAACCGTGATCGTGGGAATAACCGGATCACCCTCTGCTGTCACAATCGTTCCCTGGCTGTTCAACTGAAACTGTCCCGCGCGCGTGTAGGCAATCGTTCCGTCGGGGCGCTGCACCTGGAAGAATCCATTCCCTTCAATCGCCATGTCGAGCGGATTGTCGGTCTCGTTCAACGAGCCCTGCGTGTTGATCACCTCTGTCGCCGCGGACTTCGTGCCCAGTCCTATCTGCAACCCGGCAGAGACCGTCGACTGGCTCTGCGCCGCGCCCGGCGTCACCAGGTTCTGATACACCATGTCCTGAAACTGCAGGCGCAACTGTCTGAAGCCTGTCGTCGCGGAGTTAGCCAGGTTGTTGGCAATCGTGTCCAGATTCAACTGCTGCGCGCTCATGCCGCTCGCTGCTGTATAGAGTGCTCGAATCATATTCCCTCGCAGTTTTCAGAGATCCGAGATCAGAGATCGGATTGTCTTTCCCCGATCCAATGCCTCAGTCTCCAGTTCGTATTGCCCACTGATTTGCGCCGCTCCTCTTTCTGAGTGGCGCACTTACTGATCCCTGGTCTCTGACAACTGATCTCTGCCACTACACCTTCGGCAGATCCTCGGTTGCAAACTTGTTGAAGTCTGTATGAAAGGTCGTCAGCGCCTTCTGCATCATCTCGGCCTGGCGCTGCATGACAATCAGGTCCAGCGTTCCCTGAATCACATCCTGATTCGCCGCCTCAATCGTTCCCTGGTGCACCGTCGCATCCTTTGATTGCGTCGCCTTCGCACCCTCAGGCGCAACGTAGCGATTCGTACCCTCCGCCTTGAGTTGCACGCCGGGAGCAAAGCTCACCACGCCGACCGTGGCCACAGTGCCGCCTGCCACTGAGACCGCGCCATTCGCGCCGATCGAAACCTCGCCCGGCGGCATCACAATCGGCTTGCCGTTCACGTCCAGCACTGGTTCGCCGCGCCCCGTCACCAGCGTGCCGTTCCCTGCGCGGTGAAAGCTGCCATCGCGCGTAAAACGTACGCCATTGGCCGTCTGAATCTCAAAAAATCCCTGACCTTCGATTGCAAGATCGAGCGGATTGCCTGTCTGGTCGAGCGCGCCCTGGCCCATGTTCAGCATGTCGCCGCCCAGCAGGCCAAAGTTGTTCACCGTGTGCCCCAGCTGCGAGTCCAGCGCATCCTGACCAAGTAAGACGGAGCGAAAATACTCCCGCTCTGCACGATAGCCCGGCGTCTGCGCATTGGCCAGATTACCGGCCGCAGTGTCCAGCGCCTGTGTGCGCGCTACCAATCCCGTCAATGCCGCGTAATACCCGCTACCCATCCGCACGCTCTCCTGTTCGTGTAGAAGATGTGCAGCTAAATGGCCGAAATCTATGCAGGGAAGATTAGGAAAAACTAGGGGTCAGGGGTCAGAGATCAGAAAAACGTCTCTGTAAAAAGTCGCCCTCTTCAATTCTTCGCACGATACTGAAACAACATTGTGCCTCGAAGCAAACAGACTGATCTCTGATCTCTGCTTCAAAAAAATTCCCCGGCGCGTGTGAGGGCACGCCGAGGAAAAAGGAACTGCAAACCTACTATCGTCTCTATTTGAAAAACCTTTATCTCAATCCATCGCAGATGATCGTCACGTCAAAGCGCGCGCCATCCAGGCTGAAGAAGTGGTGTACCCGGAACTCCGGCGATTGCACATGAATGTTGTAATCCCTCCCCGTAATCACCGCCGGCACCGAAAGCCCGCAGTGCCCGGCCAGATTCGGCACACGCCCCTTCCACGCTCCGGCCAGCATGTTGCAGATCTCGCCGAAGGCATCCCTCACCGTATCGTCCAGCTCTACAAACTCCATGCCCGTCATCCGTTCGGCCAACAACCGCGCCGTCTCCGCACTCGAACGCAGAACGCAGGCGCCGCTGAAGAGTCCGCCAAATCCCACCACTGCCGTCACCGACTCCGGCGTATAGGGCACAGCGGGATCCTTCTCGCGCAGGCACGTGCCGCCCATCATCGTATGAAATACCTCTTCCACACTTGCATCCAGATTTCTCGGATCCGCGATCAGTTCCACGGACTCACGCAACGAAACGCCCATATCCTCTCTGCCCTCTCTCACTCACTCGATCTCATTGCGCGGCTCCGGCCGTCCATGCTCCCGCAGGTCAAGTTAGCGAGATCAAGTCAGCGAGATCAAGCCGGCGCCTTCCTGTTTCCACCCGACTGCCCTCCACGCTCAGGCCGCCTTCAGCAACGGCAGAACCCGCTCCTTCACCTGTTCGGCCGTAAACGGCTTCCGGATATAGCCCGCCGCGCCGGCCTGGATCGCCTGCTTCACATGCTCCTCGCTCGATTCGGTGGTAATCATGATTACCGGCACACCCGCAGCCAGGTTCTGCGCCTTCAGCTGGCGCACAAACTCGATGCCATCCATCACCGGCATGTTGATATCAGAGAGAATGATGTCCACAGCGTTGTCCTTCAGCACTTCCAGTCCCTCGGCTCCGCTGCCGGCCTCGTGCACCACCAGCGTGTCGAGCCCTGCCTGCCGCAGCGCCCTCTCCACAATCTTCCGCATCACGGAAGAGTCATCTACAATCAGCGTGCGTATCTCACTCATGCCCAGGTTTCCTTCCCCCTCCTGACCTCTCTATCGGCCCTCGGCGCAGCTTCTTCAACCCGTCCCCTGCGTGTTCAGAAACAGCCATCTCGTCAGGCAGTACGCCCTGTCGGCTCTCTATCCGCCTACCGTTCCGATCACATCTTCCACCGTTCCCGTCTCGGAGAAGATTCCCGCTCCCGGCTCTGCCTTGCGCAGCATGCGTAGCCACAGGAAATCATGCACCCGCACCAGCCGCGCCTCTGCCGGACCAGCCTTCTCAATAGCCCGCCCCATAGCCCGCGCCAGCGTCTCTTCGCTCACAGCCTCCACCAGCTCCACTGACGGATACTTCGTCCGCAACGCGCGCTCCTGCGCCGCGCCGAAATCCGCATCCGCCACCACGCCGCACTCCACGCGCAGCCCCGTCATTCGCTCAATCGCTCGCGCCAGCACCGGGTCCAGCCTGTCCTCAAAGCCCAGGTACAACACCTTTCCCGCCGCCAGACGCAACGGAACCGCGCCAAAAGCATCGACAAACAACCGCGGAACCAGCTGAGCCAGCCCTTCCGGATCATGCCCGGCTGTCGGCAGAACCGGGCAACTCCATTGGAGAGCTAGAGCGCGCGTCACCAGCTCCCCGCTGACGCCCTGTTGCCGCACCAGCCAGCCACCCAGCCGTCCGCCGTTCTGCTTTTGGCTCGTAACAGCGCCGCGCAGCTGGCTTTCCGTGATCCATCCTTTCTCGAGCATCAGCAGCCCCAGCGGAATCCGGTGACGGTACGGCTGCTTCGTCCCCGTGCGGCCCTTATTCTCCCGCGACAAGGCCGTCCGCACGCGCGCCTCTGTGCAGGCCGCCGAACAGCTCCAGCCGCCCTCAAAAACCGGTCCGCTCCGGTTCCTCCAAAGCTGCATCCATCCCGTCCGGCACTGCGGATTGGCGCAGGTCTGCATCAACCCGCCGCGCTTGCCTTCTTCGGCAGAGACCGTTCTCTTCCCCGGAGCCTTCCGCTCCACCACGCGGCGCAGAATCTCCTCCGCCGCATGCGGATCCAGATTCCGGTCCGGATTCCGGAGTCCACTTCGATCCCTCTGCAAATTCCACTCCGGATCGCTCTCCCGCGTGTTCTGTCGATTTAAAAGAGGCATCGAATCGTCTCCAGCCGCCGCCGCGGTTCCGCAACCTCGGTCACCCGCAGGCCAAAGTTGCCATTCACCAGCACCACGTCTCCACGCGCCACAATCTTGTCGGCGATGATCAGATCCACGGGGTCCGAAATATGCCTGTCCAGCTGCACCACATCGCCCGGTCCCAGCTCCAGCAGCTCACCCAGCAGCAACTCCCGGCTGCCAAAACGCAGCGTAGCCTCAAGCTCCACATCCAGCAGCAAATCAATTCCCGGCGCAACTCCGGCAGCCACAGCTCTATCCGCACTTTGCTGCGCGGCTGCAGGCGTGCGCCCTGTCGCCGTCTTCGTCGTCTTTCCCGCCGTCTCAGCCTTTCCTGCCTCTGTCTTCCCCGTCTCAACCTTTTTCGCCGCGTGCACATCGTCGCGCACCAGAACCGTCCAGGTCCCTGAACTCGTTTTCAGCTGGAAGGCACGCGAGATCTTGTTCTCGGCAACAATCTCCTCTACCTTCCCTAAGGTCACCTTTAGCCCGGACTCCGCCAGCAGCTCTCCTGCGGCCGATTCCGTGATCTCTTTCATCAGCTCGCCCCAGGCGCTCTTCTGGTCCACGCCTTCACCCAGCAGCGGAACCTCCAGTACCCCGGCGTCCAGCACGACGGCGAACCGTCCCTCCTTTTCTCCGGTAACCGTGACTGCAAATCCGAAAGAGCCACCCGCCAGAGGCTTCGGCAGTGATTCGGTAAATTCCGACTCGCCAGCCAGCGCCTGTGTCAGCAGTGCGCTTGCCACCCCAATCCAGCAATCAAGAAATGTCTTCATGCCTCCACTTCCTCCTTGCGGCGTTCCATGCGCGCCGCGCGCCGTGTGCCTTGCCGAATCGCCTCCGCGGTCGCCAGCAGCTGGCCTCCCACGCGCCACTCCGGCGCCGTGCCGGAGGGTACATTGAACCGGATCACCGTTCCCGGCTCCATCGTCTCAATCGTTTTAAGAGGCACCCGTACCGATGGCAGCTGCAGCGAAGCCCCAAACGCGATCTTTTTGGACGACGTCTCCATCCGCGCTCGCACCTCCGGCGCATGCCGCCGGCTCTTGCCCCAGTCCGAGGTCAGCCTGCGCAGAACCGTGTTCGCCACCACCGCCGGAAATGCCAGGTTCAACAATCCCGACCCATGCGGCATCCGGATCTCAAAGCTCAGGCAGAGCGTCTTCTCATTCACCGGCATGATGCGCGCCGCTTGCGTCTGCATCTGACGCCGCTCAAAGTTGAAGCTCAACCCCACCGGCTGCCAGGCCATCGACAGCTCCCGGCAGACTATCTCCACCACACTGGCCAGGATCGATTCCTCAATATCCGTCAGCTCGCGCAACGCGCCCTCACGGCCCTCGCCGCCCAGCAGCAGATCGATGATCGGCGGCACCAGCCCCATCTCCATCTGGATCACGCTCAGCACGCCCAGCGGCTCCAGGCGCACCGCCGCCATGTAGTTCACCTCGGGAATCCGCAGCAGAAAGTCGTTAAACGGAATCTGCTCGGCGGAAACAAGGCTCACATGAAAGCGCGTTCTCAGCCATGCCGCCAGGTTATGCGTCAGGTTGCGCGCGAACAGATCGTTCAGAATGCTGATCGCCCTGAGCTGATCGTTCGAAATCTGTCCCGCCGTTGAAAAGCTGAACGGAACCACCCGCGCCTTCACCTCAGGCTGGGCCGTCGCGCCCTCGGATTCGGCCGCGGATTGCGCCCGCGCCGCCTCGAAGAGCGCGTCGATCTCGTCCTGCTTGAGCATCTTCTCCATCGCCAGCTACTCCTTTCTGTCTTTGCCTTGCCCTGTCTGCTCTGCCCGTCACTTTTCCGCTGATCTTGCTTTCTTTCTTTTCTTCTCAAAGACACCCTTTGAAGCAAGGTCCTTGAGCGAAGCCCGCAACCTTGCCACCGCCGAGGCATGCACCTGCGAAACCCGCGACTCCACCACGCCCAGCGCCAGGCCAATCTCGCGCATCGTCATCTCCTCGTAGTAGTAGAGGGTCATCACCAGCCGCTCCCGTTCGGGAAGCTTCGAGATCGCCTCCGTCAGCCGGTCTTCGAGCTCTCCTCTCAGGCAGCGGAAGAGCGGGTCTTCCTCGGGATTTCCCGGCACGTAGGCCAGCTCCTCGTCGCCCGAGTCCTCATTCCGCTCCACGTGCAGCGTGCCAATCTCCAGGCCTTTCAGATCGCCGAGCAGCTGCTGATAGTCGTCCAGCGAGATTGACATCTCCGCCGCCACCTCGCTCTCGCTCGGCGCGCGTCCCAGCCGGCTGGTCAGCACCCGGATCGCCTCTTCCACCGCGCGACCCTTGCGCCTCAGCTCCCGCGGGCTCCAGTCGAGCGTCCGCAGGCTGTCCAGAATCGCTCCGCGGATACGGAACTGCGCGTAGCTGCGGAACTGCACCTTCTTCTCCGGGTCAAACTTGGCGAAGGCATCCATCAGCCCCACCACGCCGGCCGAGATCAGGTCCTCGATTTCCACGTGCTGCGGCAGCCGCTCATGAATCCGCCTGGCCAGAAACCGGACCACCGGGAGGTGTTCGAGAAGCACACGCTCCTGCTCCGGCGTCATCGCGGCGCCACTTGCGCTGATCCCCGCCATCGGATACCAGCCGCCCACAGGCGCCTGTTCCTCTTGCTGCTTTCGGCCTTCAGCCGTTCCTGACGTCGTTCCCGCCGTTTCCAGCATCTGCTCCGCCTTACCTCTTCAAGAAATGCCTTGCTGATTCCCTGCTTGCAGGCCCGCAATGAGCCCGCCTCCATTGGCTTGTCTTAACGAAATGCTCTTAACGAACCGTGCCCACCGGCCTCAGTCGAATCTCCGGCGGAATCTCCGCCGCCGCTATCACCGGAAGTCTGGGAAAAAGTGGTTCAAGCCACCGCCGGACGTAGTAACGGGCGGGTGACGGACATAACAGCACTGGCGGGGCCGAAGGAGAAGAGCCGCCGATAAGCGATTTCACAGAATCGGCCAGCCGCCGGACCAGCGGCGTTCCCGCCGCGCCGGAGGCGGCCAGCATCCGTCCGGATGGATCAGGCGACACCGTCGCCAGAATCTCGTCTTCGAGCTGTCCGTCCAGCAGCATCACCGGAAGTTGACCATCCGCATCGAGCAGCGGCTGCACCAGTCTCCGGCCCATCTTCTGCCGTGCCGCTTCCACCAGCACCTCGGTCGATTTGTTCAGCGGAGCCGTCTCGATCAATGCTTCGAGAATCGACCCCAGGTCGCGAATTGAAACCCGCTCGCGCAGCAGCTGCTCCAGCACCCGGCCCACCTCGCCGAGCGTCAGCAGCTTCGGCACCAGCTCTTCCATCAGCCGCGGGTGTGAATCATTCAGCGCATCCGTTAACCGCTTGATCTCCGCTCTTCCCAGCAGCTCCCATGCGTGCCCGCGAATCAGCTCCCCCAGGTGCGTGGTCATCACCGTCGCGGCGTTCACCACCGAGTACCCCGCCGCGATCGCCTGCTCCTCTATCTGCGGCGCGATCCAGATCGCCGAAACCCCGAAGGCCGGCTCCCGGGTCTCGCGTCCGGGCAGAGACCTGCGGTTCGATTCGCCCGATACCGCCAGCAGCTGCGGACCCTCGGTCTGCCAGCGCCCGATCTCCATTCCCCGCAGCGAGACCACGTACTCCCTCGGCCTCAGCCGCAAATTGTCTGAGATATGCACCGGCGGAATCAGGAAGCCAAGCTCAGCGGAAAGATGCCGCCTCAACGTGCGCACGCGATTGAGCAGTTGACCGCCCTGCTTTTCATCCACCAGAGGAATCAGCTGGAATCCAATCTCGAGCGTCAGCTCTTCGAGCTTCAGCAGCGAGGCAATCTCAGCCGTCTGCGCAGTCTTCTTCGTCTCAGAAGGCGCACCAACGGGTGCAATCGCCTTCGCAGCTTTCTTCGAGACCATCCGCCCGCCCACAAAGAGCGCGGTCGAAACCAGCAGAAAGGACAGCTTCGGCAATCCTGGAATCAGGCACAGCACCGCCGTCACCAGCCCGGCCAGGTACAAGGTCGCAGGCCGCGCCAACAGCTGTTCGCGAATCTCGCCACCCAGCATCCCCGCCGAGTTCGCCCTCGTCAGCACGATGCCGCCCGCCACCGAGACCAGCAGCGAGGGAATCAATGTCACCAGCCCATCGCCCACCGTGAGAATCGTGTAGGTCTTCACCGCATCGCTCAGACTCACACCCTGCTGCAATGTGCCGATCAGCAATCCCGCGATAATATTGATCGCCGTAATCAGAATCGTGGCCAGCGAATCGCGCTGATTAAATCGCGCCGCGCCATCCATCGCGCCGTAGAATTCAGCCTCGCGCGCAATCGCCTGCCTTCTCCGCCGCGCCTCGGCCTCATCAATCAGACCGGCGTTCATGTCGGCGTCAATCGCCATCTGCTTGCCCGGCAACGCATCGAGCGTAAATCTCGCCGTTACCTCCGCCGTTCTTACCGCACCATGCGAGACCACTAGAAACTGAATCGCAATCAGCGCGAGAAACAGCACAAAGCCCACCACATAATTGCCGCCCACCACAAACTGCCCGAAGGCCTCGATCACGTTGCCCGCAGCCGCCGTGCCTTCCGAGCCGTGCAGCAGAATTCGCCTGCTCGACGCGATATTCAACGACAGCCGGAATAGCGTCAGCAGCAGCAGCAGCGTCGGAAAGACGCTCATCTCCACGGCCCGCCGAATCTGCACCGCCGAAAGAAAGACAATCATCGATGCCGCCATCGAAAGCGCCAGCAACATATCCAGCGCCATCGCCGGCAGCGGCACCAGCATGACAAAGATCACGCTGATGGCCGCCAGCGGCAGCAGATAGTCCTTGAACCGGCCCAGAAATGCGGCCAGCGCCTGTGCCGGATTCGTCACCGTTACGCCAGCGCCTTTGGCCTGTGTCCCCGCCATTGCACTCGTGCTCATCGCATCTCTCTCCCGGGCAGGTTCGCCCCCATGTTTTTCAACGAATGCGCAGCCTGTGCCGCCTGCTGCGCCGTGGCCCTGGCCGCCTTCGCCTGGGCCTCGCGATACTTCTTCTCTCGCAACTCCTGCTCCACCCTCTGCTTGTAGAGCCAGGCCAGAATCGAGGCCACTGCCTGGTAGAGATCCACCGGAATCGATTGCCCAATCTCCACAGACTTGTAGAGACTCCGCGCCAGCGGCGGATTCTCAAGCACCGGAACCCCCGCCCATCGCGCCTCGGCCTTGATCTCCTCGGCCAGTAGATTTCTTCCCTTGGCCAGCACCTTCGGCGCTTCCATCGTGCCGAAGTCGAATCCCAGCGCCACCGCATAGTGCGTCGGATTCGTAATCACCACCGCCGCGCGCGCCACATCTTCCTTCACACGCTTGCGCCGCATCTGCCGCTGCAGGCTCCGGATCCTGCTCTTGATCTGCGGCGATCCCTCAGTCTCCTTGTGCTCTTCGCGCATGTCCTGCTTGGACATCTTCAGCCGGCTCTCGCGGCTCTGCCATTCCACGGCATAGTCCACCGCCGCCCAGCCAAAGAGCAGCCACGCCGCGGCCAGCAGCAACCCATACACATCGCCGCCCACGGCTTCAATCCGCGCCATCGAAAACGGAGGCATCTGCGTCTCATGCGCAATCCGCTGCACCGCAAAGACCATCAGCAGCGCAGCCGGAACCAGCGATTTTCCCAGCCTTGCCAACGCGCGCAGCGAGAAGAGATTCTTCACATTCGCCAACGGGTTCACGCGCTCCGGCTTGAACGCCAGCGCCTGCGGATGCACCTGGATTCCCCCCGTCTGCAGCACCGCTACCGCCAGCGCCGCCGCGGCCACAGCCACCATCAGCATCCCCACCGGCGAAAGCAGCTCCAGCGTCAGTCTCCGAAAAGTAAACAGCGTCGGCAGCATCTCCGTCGGCTCCCAGTGCCGCGTCTCGCCCAGCGACAGAAACCCCGCAAACGTCCCGCGCCATACCTCCATCGACCGCGTTCCCATCGCGCCCAGCATCATCGCCCCGGCCAGCGTCGCAGCCGCGCCGGTCAGCTCGCGGCTGTGCAGTATGTCGCCCTGCTGCCGCGCCTTCTCCCGTCGATGCTGTGTTGCCTGTTCTGTGCGCTCTCCGGCCATCGGCTAACCCTTCCCCCCGTTCGCAATCAGCGCCTGCGCCAGGTCAAGCAATCCCGCAAAGCGCGCCCCGATAAACCGCGGCCACACCGCCAGCGAACCTGCCAGCACCACAAAACCCGCCAGCGTCTTGATCGGAACCGTCAGCGACATCACCGGAAGCTGCGGACTGATCTTGCCTAGCAGCGCAACCGTCACCTCCACCAGCAGCGTCGCCGCCATCACCGGCGCGGACAGCTCCACCGCCGCCAGAAACACGCCGCTCGCCGCTTTTACCACTCCAAGCGCTCCGGCCTGCGAGAGAACAAATCCCCCCAACGGAACCGCGTGAAAACTTCGTATCATGCTTGCCAGCAGAACCCTGTCCAGCCCCGCCGTAATCAGCACCAGCGTGCCCATCAGTTGAAAGAGATCGCCCAGCAGCGGCGTCTGGATCGAAGAGGACGGATCCAGCAGATTCACCAGCGAGAAGCTCAGCTGTGCGCCCAGGATCTGCCCGGCAAAGAGCATCATCTCGTTCAACAGCGCCAGCGTCAGCCCATACAAAATCCCAACCCCCACCTCGCCAATCAATCCCTCGTAGCTGATCTCCACCTTTGCGTTGGGCAGCGCCGCCACCAGCGGAGCCAGCAGGTAGCTCACTGCCAGCACAAATGCCGCCTTCGTCCGCGCCGGCAGCGCGCTTGAGGAGAAGAACGGCGCAAAGGCTACCATCCCGCTCACCCGTACCAGCGCCAGCACCAGCGCGCTCAGAAAATGTGCCCAATCCTGCAAATGCAGCTCCTCAAGCTTTCTGTTATGTCTTCAACCAACAAACCGGTGGAAGTCTCCCAGCAGCGTCTTCGTGTACGTCACCATCCGCTCCACAAACCACGGCATGCCCACCAGCAGAATCGTCGTCACCGCAAGCAGCCGCGGCACCGAGGTCAGCGACTGGTCCTGCAGACTCGTTAACGTCTGCACCAGGCTCAGCAGAAAGCTCAGCAGCGCCGTCGCCAGCAGAATCGGAGCGGCCAATATCATCGCCTCACGCAGCAGGTGCCGCATCAGTTCAGAAACCATATCTGGCGTCATCTATCTCTCCTTAAAAACTCAACAACATCTCTGTCTCAGAACCGGAAGAACGTTTTAAAAACTTTTCAGCAGCGATCCAGCCAGCAGATTCCACCCATCCACCATCACGAAGAGCAGAATCTTGAGCGGAGTCGAAACCACCACAGGCGGAAGCTGGAACATGCCAATCGAAGTCGTAATCGCCGCCGTCACCATGTCAATCAGCAGGAACGGAAGAAACAGCACCGCGCCAATCGCGAAGCCTGCCTTCAGCTCCGAAAGAATGTAAGCCGGAACCACCACGCGCATCGGCAGATCGTCGGCCGTATTCGGCCTGGGCACCTGTCCGGCTGCCGTAAATAGCGTGAGGTCCTTCTCGCGCGCGTATTTCAACATGAAGTGCTTCACCGGCTGCGCGCCTTTGTCGATGGCCTCAAGTCCCGTGATCTGTCCGTTGCGATAAGGCTCGACAGCCTGCTGATCGACTTGCATCAGCACCGGCGTCATCAGGAACCACGTCATCATCAGCCCCAGCCCCAGCAGCGTCGGGTTCGAGGGAGCCGTCTGCGTGCCGAGCGCCTGGCGCAAAAAGTGAAAGACCACCAGCAGCCGCACCAGCGGCGTCATCGCCATCAAAATGGAAGGCAGAAGCGCAATCAGCGTCAGAACAAAGACAATCGTCCACGGCGTGGAATCCGACGGATGCAGCTTCTGATTCAGATCGGGAATCATCGGCGCGGCCTGCCCTGTGCCCGCGGCCAGATTCAGAACCAGATGATTCAAGACAAGGTGATTCAAGACCAGATGATTCAGAACAAGGTGCGCTACCATGAGACCCTCGCCTTCACGCCGCGAGTTCTCGTCAAACTGTGTCCGCTCTCTCTGGGTCCGCTTTCAAGCCGCCCACTCTCCAGCGGATAAAACGCCGGCGCGCCTTCCGCTGAGCTCGCTACAAGAAAGCGACGACCCTCGGCCTCCACCAGCGCCAGCGTTTGCCGCGGAGCCAGCGTGATCCGCTCCACCAGCGCCAGCCTTGGAGCCTGCTTGCCCAGGCCGCGCAGTGCCAGGCCGTTCCGGGCGCTGCGCCACTTTTCGAGCAGCCACACGGCCAGCCCGCCGGGCTCAGTTTTTTCTTCCTTCCTCACATGCTTCCAGTTCACACTCTGCTCCGCTTCTTCTCCTGCTCTTGAATGGCAGGGTCTGTCGTACGGGGTCAGGAAATTGCTTTCAACTCAACCGCATCACGTCCGTTGCATCAGGTTAGGCGCGTCAGGCGCACCGCCAGCTGCGTATCCACCACTTCAAACTCGCTCCAGGCCAGCTGGATTTCGCCGCTCGCCACCGGCACGTCTTCGCCCGGCACCCAGCTGGACTCAATCAGCGATCCCGGCTCCAGCATCAGCAGATTCTTCACGCGAAAATTCCGGATCGGAATCCCCACGTCGAGCTGCACCGGAAGCCGCGCCTCCACGCTCTGCCGCTCAATCAGTCCTGTCTCTTCCACTGCCTCCAGGGTTGCGGTGGATGCCATCAGCGCCGAGCCTGCCTCTTCCTTCGCTTCCGCCGCGGCAGCTTCGGCAGAGGCTTCGGGGGCGGCATCCTTACCCATGACCACTTTCACGCCCGCGCTCAGCGCAGCCGCATCAAGCTTCATCGCCGGCCGAATCTCCTCCGCGAAACTTTGCGAAGCACTCGGCACAGCGCCCTTCAAACTGGTTTGCGAATTGATTTGTGTAGCCACGTCCTGCCTTAGTGCAGAAAGGTGACCAATTTAGGGACAGAAGGATTAGAAAGGCTTAAGAAATGCAGCCGGGCCACGCCCACTTCATTCGCTGATACACTGATAAGTGCATTCTCATTGCCCGATTCTCACCCATAAATGACCGCGCAATGATCTCCCAGAGGTCCAAAGTTATGTCAGAACAGAACGGAAATAAAGCTCTTACATCCACCAGCCTCCGCCTCAAGATCGGCCTCGCCGAAATGCTCAAAGGCGGCGTCATCATGGACGTCATGAACGTCGAACAGGCACGCATCGCCGAGGAAGCCGGTGCCACCTCCGTCATGGCTCTCGAGCGCGTCCCAGCCATGATTCGCGCCGAAGGCGGCGTCGCCCGCATGGCGAACCCCAAGCTCATCAAAGAGATCATCAACACGGTCTCCATCCCCGTCATGGCCAAGGCCCGCATCGGCCACTTCGCAGAGGCTCAGGTCCTGCAGGAGCTCGGCGTCGACTTCATCGATGAGTCCGAAGTCCTCACTCCCGCCGACGAGGCCCACCACATCGACAAGCACGCCTTCAAGACTCCCTTCGTCTGTGGCGCGCGCAATCTTGGGGAAGCCCTCCGCCGCATCGCCGAAGGCGCGGCCATGATCCGCACCAAGGGCGAAGCCGGCACCGGCGACGTCGTCCACGCCGTCCAGCACATGCGCCAGATCGTGAAAGAAATGAAGGCCCTCACCGTCCTCAGCGAGCAGGAGCTTTACCACGCCGCCAAGGAGCATCAGGCGCCCTACGAGCTCATCCGCATCGTTGCGCAGCTCGGCAAGCTTCCCGTGCCCAACTTCTCCGCCGGCGGCATCGCCACACCGGCAGACGCCGCCCTCATGATGCAGCTCGGCGCCGAAGCCGTCTTCGTCGGCTCAGGCATCTTTATGAAGGAACGCGCTACTCCGCTCGATGTCGAGAACGATCCCAAGGAGCGCGCCGAAGCCGTCTCCCGCGCCAAGGCCATCGTCATCGCCACCACGCACTACAAAGATCCCAAAATCGTCGCCGAGGCCAGCGAGCAGGTCACCGGCACCATGAAAGGCCTCGCCGCCGCCGCCATCGAAGAGCGTGACCTCCTCCAAACCCGCGGCTGGTGAGGACTCGCCGTCCAGGCAGCTGCGCTTCGCGCCGTTCTTGCCATAGATAGCGCTGTGGGCCTCCCGTTGGTCGGCGTTGTTTTAGTAGCTGAATCAAGTTTGGGGGCGCCGAGCGTCCCCAATTTTGTTTTTGCATCTGATGTAAAATCGTCATGAATCCCGCAGGGAGGGCCTCATGTCAACGACAGCCTTTGACATCTCCAGCAGTTTGATCGACGTGGTCGAAACTACGCTCAAAGATGGCCCCCAAGTCGTCACCAAAGACGGCACTGAAGCTACTGTGCTCATCTCCATCAACGACTGGAAAGTTATTAAAGCCAATAAGAGCAAATGGAGATTACCTAGCGATCCCCCAGCAGAGAATTTGGTAGACGTGCTGCTTGATCCCAATGGTCCGCACGACATCTATATCCCGCCTCGGGGAAAACACAGACGGCGTCCACCTTTCAAATTTGAAGACTGATACGTGCGATTTCTCCTCGACTCCAATGTTGTCTCGGAACTGCGAAAAATACGCCCCCATGGCGCGGTAATCGCCTGGCTTAAGTCGATTTCTCCGGACGATATCGGCATTCCCGCCATCGTCTTGGGGGAGTTGCAGGCTGGTGCGGAAATCACGCGCAAACAAGACGATGCAAAAGCAGCGGAAATCGATCTATGGATCGACAGAATTGTCCGCATGTGGCAAGTCGTCGAATTAGATGCTGCTACCGCCCGTGAATGGGCCCGGCTCGTCAACAGACGCAATCGTAGTCTCTTCGAAGATGCGATGATCGCAGCCGCAGCCCGCATCCACAACCTCATCGTCGTTACTCGCAATACAAAGGATTTCAAGAGCTTCGACTTCGAGGTTCTCAACCCATTCCATTTCAAATAAGGGATTCTCTTGGCCACGACAAAGAAAAAAATCGGCGTCCTCGCCATTCAGGGAGACTTCTCCGCCCATGCCCTGGCCCTCACCGAATCCGGCGCGGAAGCCATCGAAATCCGCAAGCCTGAAGAGCTCGTCCACGTCGACGCCCTCATCCTCCCCGGCGGCGAATCTACCACCATGCTCAAGTTCCTGGAGCGCGGCAACTTCCTCGACGCCCTCAAGCAATTCGCTTCTGAAAAGCCTGTCTTTGGCACCTGCGCCGGAGCCATCCTCCTCGCCCGCGAAGTCCGTCACCCCGCGCAGATCAGCCTCGGCCTTCTCGATGCCGTCGTAGAGCGCAACGCCTACGGACGTCAGATCGACTCCTCTATCCTCACCGTCCCAACGGAGCTAGGCCCCGAGCCACTCGAAATGGTCTTCATCCGCGCCCCGCGCATCGTTGAAGCCGGTCCCGCAGTCGAAGTCCTCGCCCGTCGCGACGGCTTCCCCGTCTTCGTTCGTCAGGGCCGCATCCTCGCCGCCACCTTCCATCCCGAGCTCTCCGCCGACCGCCGCGTCCATCAGTTCTTCATCGACACCGTTGTTGCTGCCGGCAGTATTCGATAAGCCCGATTGTCGAATGCTTTGAAAGGGCACGGCTTCTGCCGTGCCATATATCAGCGCGAAATATCTCCGGGCTTTAGCCCCTGAGGAACGCTTTCCCATCCTCACCGCCCACCTTCCCCGCGACCAACGGGAGCACCACAAAAGCTGCGTGGCGGCCATCAGGCCGCAGTGGCTGCATGCAATGCCTTGACAATACTGAACGGTTTAGTTCAGTATTGATTTCATTCCCAGGAGGTCGTCTGCGTGATCCGTGTCCAGAATCTCGTCAAGACCTTCGGCTCCTTCACCGCTGTGAACGATGTTTCTTTCGAGGTCGCAGAGGGCGAGATCTTCGCCTTCCTCGGTCCCAACGGAGCCGGAAAAACCACCACCATCAAAATGCTCACCACGCTGCTCCAGCCCACCAGCGGCAGCATCTCCCTCGATGGCCTCAACCCGAAGACACACCACAATCAGGTGCGCCAGCGCTTCGGCATCGTCTTTCAAGACCCCAGCCTCGACGGCGAACTCACGGCATGGGAAAACATGGAGCTGCACGGCGTTCTCTATCACGTCCCCAGCAAAATTCGCCGCCAGCGCAGTGAAGAACTGCTCAAGCTCTTTGAGCTATGGGAGCGCAAAGACGAGCAGGCCAAGAAGTTCTCAGGCGGCATGAAGCGCCGTCTTGAAATCGCCCGCGGGTTTCTTCATACTCCCCGCATTCTCTTCCTCGACGAGCCAACCCTCGGCCTCGATCCGCAAAGCCGCAACCAGCTCTGGTCGCACGTCAAGCGAGTCAATGAAACCGAGAAGGTCACCGTCTTCCTCACCACGCATTACATGGATGAAGCCGACCGCGTCGCACATCGCATAGGAGTCATTGACCACGGCAAGCTTGTCGCGCAGGGCACCCCGCGCGAAATCAAGGATTCCACCGGAACCGAAACGCTTGAAGACGCGTTCCTCAAGCTCACCGGCGACAACATCCGCGACGAATCCGCCAGCTCCACCGACCAGCTTCGCCAGTTCGCAAAGATGTGGCAAAAAGGAGGCCGTTGATGTCCGCCATTTACATCCTCTGGTGGCGCGAGCTGCGCCGTTACACGCGTTCCCGCGCGCAGATGATCGTCTCGCTCGGCCAGCCGCTGCTGTATCTGCTCGTGCTCGGCTCCGGCTTCGGCCACGTCTTCCAAAAGGCCGGCATGGGCAACTACTTCCAGTTCATCTCGCCCGGGGTCATCGGAATGATGGTGCTCTTCTCTTCCATCTTTTCCGGCCTAGGCCTGCTCTGGGATCGCCAGTTCGGCTTCCTCAAGGAAACTCTCGTCGCTCCCGTCTCACGCCTTCAAATCATGATCGGCCGCACCCTCGGCGGAGCCACAGTAGCCGTCATTCAGGGCCTCATCGTCATGATCCTCTCAGTCCTCTTCGGCTTCCGCCCGCAGAACTGGCTGGCCATCCCCGCAGCCATCGGCTTCATGGTGCTCATCGCGGTCTGCTTCGCCGCACTCGGCACCGCCATTGGCTCCGGCCTTCAGGACATGCAGGGCTTCCAGCTCATCATGAACTTCCTCGTCATGCCCATCTACTTCCTCTCGGGAGCCATCTTCCCGCTCACCAACCAGGGAGTCGTCCTGAGCTTCATCACCAGGCTCGATCCGCTCTCCTACGGCGTCGACGGCATGCGCAACGTCCTCGGCGCGCCCAACGCCGCCTTCAACCCCGTCGTTGATCTCATCGTCCTCGCCGCCTTCGGATTCGCCTTCATCCTCTTCGGTGCCTGGCGCTTTTCCAAAATCGAAATCTAGCGCCGAGCAAACACATGGCCCGCCCACGCAGCCCCGAAGCCCACGAAAAAGTCCTCCACGCCGCGCTTGCCCTCTTCGGCGAACGCGGCATCGAGGCTACAAGCATGGACTCCATCGCTCAAGCCTCCAAGGTCAGCAAAGCCACCATCTACAATCACTGGTCCGACAAAGAAGCCCTGCTCCTCGAAGTCATGCTCTGGGTCCACGGCCTCAATCCGGAAACCGATCCGCAAAAAGACGACCCCGACTCCGGCTCCCTCGAACGCGATCTGACAATCGTCCTCAGCCGCCGCCCGCCACGAAAATTTGAAGAAGCCCGCAAGCGCGTCCTGCCCTCATTCATTGCTTACTCCGCCACGCACCACGAATTTGGCGAGGCCTGGCGTGACCGCGTCATGGAACCCGGTCGCCAATGCATCAAGCGCATCCTGCGCCGAGCCCAGCGCCGCGGCCAGCTTGCGGCCAGCCTCGATATCGATTCCTCCATGGCCATCCTTCTCGGCCCCATGCTCTACCAGCACATCTTCCAGAGGTATTCACGCTCCCGCACCAGCATCGCCGCCCGCGTCGCCGAAACCTTCTGCAAAGCCTTCGCCGTCAGCTCCACCAAATAACAAAGGCCGGGGATTCTTCCCCGGCCTTTTCTGATCTCTGACCCCTGATCCCTGATCTCTGCCTCAATACAGCCTGAAGTTAATCGCAATCGTCATATACACGGCCACCGGCTTGCCTTCCTTCGTTCCCGGCTTGAACTTATACTTCATCACCGCTTCAAGGGCCTTTTCATCCAGCCCCATACCCAGCGGCCTCACCACGCGCGGACTCTGCACATTTCCCTGGGCGTCCACAATAATCTGCAGCATTACCTCGCCCTGGTACTTCGCCCGCCGAGCCTCTTCGCTGAACTCAGGATCGATCGTATAAATCGCAGTTGGAGCCTTCACTCCGCCGCCAATATGTTCCACTCCGCCGCCGTAGTTGCCGCCTGAGCCCGGCCCATAACCATTGCCGCTGCCAGAACCCAAACCGCCGCCCGAGCCCGTCCCCATACCCGCGCCGCTGCCCTGTCCGTTTGACGCCAGCGTCACATTCGACGAGTTCTTTACCCCGATATTGACCATATTCGGGTTATCCGGCAGCTTGATGTCCTTTTGCACCGCAATCGCCGATTCTTCTGCCAGCTTCGGCTTCTCCACCACCGGCACCATAGGAGGCGCAATCGGCTGATCCTTGATCTTCGGCAGCTTACCCTTGATCGGGTCCACCACATCATGCGAACCGCCGCCACCACCGCCGCCCGCCTGCTGAGGCTTCTTCGGCATATTGATCTTGAAATCGCTGATGTCCACCGGAGTTGAACTCACCTGCGGCGCCATAATCTTCGGCACCACCGCTTTCAGGCTGATCCAGATCAGCAATCCCAGCACCGCAACCTGAATCGCAGTCGCCGATCCAAATGACCAGGGATTCGTCTTCACAGCCAACGGGTCTGCCACCGGAATCGGCTTCGAGGTCAGCTCCAGCGGCGGCAGCTTCTTCGGGAAGAACACATCCCGAATGTTCTCGTACAGATCGGTCCAGATCGGCTTCTCTTCAAAGGCCTTGCCCAGAAAAGAATCCAGCTCGTGGGGATTTGTTTCGGTTTCGGAAGTCGGGTTTTGGGTGGCTGTTTCAGTCATAAATTCACTGCCATCAAGAGCGATGGATCTGGTACCCCTTTGTTGCTCTGACCCTTGCTTTTCAGAGAAGACCTGCGCACGCATCGCGCCGCCGTCCCTCTCCATCTCATCATTATGCGCGAGACCGCCCGGCTCTGTCTCTCCCCTGACCAGGTGCATCCCCTGATGCCTCAGGGGGAGTCCCTTACCCGGCAAGAGATCCCCATCCGCAGGCTCACTTACCCGCTCCATTTCCGTCGTCGCGCGATCTTCCATACACAATAGACGAGACATCGCGCGCCTTGTTACTCAAAATTCTTCACTCACTCCAGTTACACTGAAAGATGTACAAGTTTGCACAATCCCCGTAGAAACGGACCCGGAAAAATCATGGCCTCAGCGCCTGAACTCAAGGCGACCCTTCAGTTGCCGCAGACGGCCTTCCCCATGAAGGCAAATCTCCCCCAGAATGAACCGCTTCGCCTCAAAAAATGGGCTGAAATGCGCCTCTGGAACGAGCTCCGCAAAGCCGGCGCCGGTCGCCCTGCCTACATCCTCCACGACGGCCCTCCCTACGCCAACGGCCCCATCCATCTCGGCCACGCCCTCAACAAGGGCCTCAAGGATTTCGTCGTCAAATCGAAAACCATGGCCGGCTTCGATTCGCCCTACATCCCCGGCTTCGACTGCCACGGCCTCCCCATCGAAATCAAAGTAGATGAGCAGCTTGGCCGCAAAAAGCTCGAAATGCCCGTCCCGGCAGTGCTCGAAGCCTGCCGCGCCTACGCGCAGAAGTACGTTGATCTCCAGACCTCGCAGTTCGAGCGCATCGGCATCTTCGGCCGCTGGGATAACTCCTACAAAACCATGTCCCGCCAGTACGAAGCCAAGACCCTCGAAGCCCTCTACGGCTTCCTCGAGCAGGACTTCGTCTACCGCGGCCTCAAGCCCGTCTACTGGTGCATCCACGACCGCACCGCCCTCGCCGACGCCGAAATCGAATACGAGCAGCACACCAGCCCGTCAGTCTACGTCCGCTACAAGCTAACCTCAGACGCCGCAGCTCTGGATGAGTCCCTCAAAGGCCGCGAAGTCTACACCATCATCTGGACCACCACCCCGTGGACCCTTCCGGCATCGTTAGCCGTAGCCTTCCACCCCGACTTCGAATACGTAGCTCTCGAATCCTCACAGACCCCGGGTGCCCCCGGTCCCTCGCATTTGGGGACCGGGGATACCACAACCGCCAACTCACCGGTCTACGTAGTAGCCGCGGAACTCGCGCCTCAAGTCATCGCCGCCTGCAATCTGGGCGAGACCAAGGAACTAGCCCGCTTCAAAGGCCGCGCCCTCGACCGCACCACCTATCAGCACCCGTTCCTCAACCGCTCTATCCTCGGCGTCCTCGCCACCTACGTCACCGCCGACGCCGGCACCGGCGCAGTCCACACCGCCCCCTCGCACGGCGCGGACGACTTCTACACCGGCCAGCGCTACGGCCTCGACCTAACCTGCAACGTGGACGATGTAGGCCGCATCCACGCCACCGACTGGTCCGGCGATGCGCCACCACCCTACGACGGTAAGAAAGTCTTCGCTGCCAACCCCATCATCATCGAGCTCTTAAAAGAGCGCGGCGCACTCATGGCCCAGGCCAATCTCCAGCACAGTTACCCGCACTGCTGGCGCTGCCACAACCCCGTCATCTTCCGCGCCACAGAGCAGTGGTTCATCTCGCTCGAAACCCCGATGAAGCGCCCCAGGAGTTCGGATAAAGCCGGTACCGACACAACATTCCGTCAGCTCTCCATCGAAGAAATCGACAAGGTCAAATGGGACCCCTCCTGGGGCAAAGAGCGCATCACCAACATGATCGCCACGCGCCCCGACTGGTGCATCAGCCGCCAGCGCATCTGGGGTGTGCCCATCGCGGTCCTCATGTGTACAAGCTGCCAGAAGCCGCTCATCGACGCCGCCCTCAACAAAAAGATCGTCACGCTCTTTGAAAACGAAGGCGCAGAAGCCTGGCACACCACCAGCGTCGAAGCTCTCACGCCTACAGGCGCAAAATGCGCCCAATGCGGCAACACAACGTTCCGCAAAGAAACCGACATCCTCGACGTCTGGTTCGACTCCGGCACAAGCTGGCTGGCAGTCTCCGAGTCCGACCCGGATCTGAAGGCTGCTTACGCTCAATTCGAGAAGAACGATTCCGTTAAGGTGTTGTATCTAGAAGGTGGCGACCAGCATCGCGGCTGGTTCCACTCGTCGCTTCTCACATCAGTAGCCCTCCGAGGCCGCGCACCATACTCCCACGTCGCCACCGCCGGCTGGACCCTCGACGAGCAAGGCCGCGCCATGTCCAAGTCCCTCGGCAACGGCGTCGATCCCGTCGACATCGCCAACCGCATGGGCGGCGAAATCGTCCGCCTCTGGGTCGCCAGCATCGACTTCCGCGAAGACATGGCCGCCAGCGAAAACCTCATGGCCCGCTGCGCCGATATCTACCGCAAGCTGCGCAACACGTTTCGGTTTTTACTCGGCAACCTCGCCGGCTTCACGCCCGCAACAGACGCCGTCCCCGAAGCCGAGCTCTTACCGCTCGACCGCTACATGCTCGCCCGCACCCGCGACCTCACCGAAAAAATCCTCGGCTGGTACGCGGACTTCGAGTTCCACCGCATCTACCACGCAGTCAACGAATTCGCCATCGTCGATCTCAGCTCGTTCTATCTCGACGTGCTCAAAGACCGCATGTACACCTTCGCGCCCACCAGCAAAGAGCGCCTCTCCGCGCAAACCGTCCTCTGGAAGATCGCCGAAGCATTAGTCCGCCTGGTCGCACCCATCCTCAGCTTCACCGCCGACGAAGTCTGGGAATATCTACCGCCAGTCGAAGGCCGCGAAGCCAGCGTCCATCTAGCCCTCTTCCCAAAACCAGAAGAAGTCTTCTCCGAAAATCCCGATGTAATCTTGGGCGAATGGAAGCGCCTATTTGCGATTCGAGAAGAAGTATTTAGTGCCCTTGAGGTTGCTCGGCAGCAAGGAGAGATTGGAAAGGGGCTCGGTGCGCGAGTCGATATTCGTGCATCTGAGGCTGACACGGCATTTCTTAACTCATTTCCGAGAGAATCACTTGCTGAGTTCTTTAATGTTTCAGAGTTGGATATCAAAGTTTCTGCGGTACAGATTCGCGCCGCTAGAGGCGTTAACGAAGATGGCTCACCTGATGACAAGCCAAGAGCAGTTGCATTTGCAGCAACAGGTATCAAATGCAACCGCTGCTGGCGCTTCACGCACGACACATCCAACTACGGCATCTGGGCCGACGTCTGCGACCGCTGCCAATACCACCTCGGCCTGATGAACGTCGCACCACCACAACCAGAAGGAGCTGCTGTTTAAGCTCCTCTAATCGCCCCACTCAACAATCGTCCGATATCGGTGCATGGCTCCAGCCATGCACCTTCACCGCCGAAAACAAGAAAGACCCAGTCTTTCGAGTCCCAGCTTTCGAGTCAAGTCCCGCGAATCCAGATGCCGTTAAAAATACAAACCCCGCGCCGTCTCCCCTGGCTGCTCCTCATCTCCGCATTCATCTACGCCGCTGACCAGTACACCAAGCTACTGGTCACAAAGCACGTCCGCCTCGGCGGAGCCATCCCCGTCCTCGACGGCATCTTCCGCATCACCCACTGGACCAACGAAGGCGCAGCCTTCTCGCTCTTCGCCGACTCCGCATCACCCAACGCCGTCCGCTGGGGCCTCGTCGCCTTCACGGTCTTCGCATCGCTAGCCGTCCTCACCGCGCTCATCTGGATGGGCCATCGCATCTCCGCCGCCACCATCGCCCTCGCCCTCATCCTCGGCGGCGCACTCGGCAACCTCCACGACCGTATCCTCACCGGCTCCGTCGTCGACTTCCTAGAAGTCCACATCTTCAGCTACCACTGGCCCGACTTCAACATAGCTGACTCCGCCGTAGTCATCGGCGCATGCCTCCTGCTCCTCGACTCCCTCCTGCCACATAAGAAAACTCAAGAAGGTTGATCAGTCATCTCGGCGTGAGCCAATTTCCCTCTGCCCATTGGCCCTTTAAGAAGCAGGAGATAAAACCACGTTGTCAGGATTGCCACAGGAGTTGAGAGCAGGATAAGTGGAACTGGCAATTCAAAACCCGCTGCTCGATCATTAAGAAGAAATGAGCCAAATCCAAATAGAAACATCGAAGCAGGACCAAGGCACGCTCCTACTAGCAACCACAGCCAGAACCTCCAGCCTGTAATGTTCTTTACAAGCAATACAAACGGAAGAGCGATCGGCCATCCGACAGCACTAAATAGTGCGAACACAAAAAGCCAGCCCACCAAGACCTCCGGCAGATTAACCGGTTGAGATCCTTGCGCATTCAGGATGTGTTGTCCAACCCACAAACCTACACATACCAGAATGTCAGCCAGCAACAAGCTGCCTGCAGAGTAGATCAACCTCTTCCACCATGGCACCATAAGTCGTCCTTTATGCCAATCTTACCCGGAACAATTCACCGTGGAACCGCAAGGTTCATGTCAGCGTATCAACACCAGCCGCATGGCTCGCATAAAATTAAATGTTGGGTCTGAACTTGCCCTTTTATTCAATTCAGACTTGATCACACCCCTTTGAGGTCCGCATGAATTTCCGTTTCGCCCATTCCCTCCCCATCTTCTGTGCCGTCGCCGCACTCGCACTAGCCATCGCCCCCGCCGCCCGCGCCGAGCGCCTCCCCAAGACCGTCATCCCCTCGCACTACTCGCTCACCTTCACGCCGGACCTCAAGACCGCCACCTTCACCGGCCTGGAAACCATCGACCTTGATCTCAAGGAAGCCTCCAAAACCATCGTTCTCAACTCCGCCGAGATCGAATTCCAGTCCGTCACCGTCAAAGCCGCCGGTAAAGAGCTAACAGCCACCGTCTCCACCGACAACGACAAAGAACAAACCACCTTCACCTTCCCTGACACCCTCCCCGCCGGCCCAGCAGTCCTCACCGTCCACTACACCGGCATCCTCAACGACAAGCTCCGCGGCTTCTATCTCTCCAAAACCGAAAAGCGCAACTACGCCGTCACCCAGTTCGAATCCACCGACGCGCGCCGCGCCTTCCCCAGCTTCGATGAGCCCGCCTTCAAGGCCAGCTTCACCATCACGCTCGTCGTCGATAAAGGCGACACCGTCATCTCAAACTCCGGCATCGCCTCTGACACACCCGGCCCCGCGGCTGACAAGCACACCATCAAATTCGAGCCCACCGTCAAAATGTCCACCTACCTCGTCGCCTTCCTCGTCGGCGACTTCGAGTGCTCCTCCGGTGAGTCAGACGGCGTAGCCATCCGCGTCTGCGCCACGCCCGGCAAAGTCGAATACACCCGCTACGGCCTCGACGTAGCCAAGTACGTCCTCCACTACTACGACGCCTACTTCGGCATCCACTTCCCTCTCAAGAAGCTCGACCTCATCGGCATCCCCGACTTCGAAGCCGGAGCCATGGAGAACTTCGGCGCCATCACCTACCGCGAAACCGATCTCCTCATCGACGAAAAATCCGCCACCATCGGCGCAAAGAAGAACGTCGCAGAAGTCATCGCGCATGAAATGGCCCACCAGTGGTTCGGCGATCTCGTCACCATGCAGTGGTGGGACAACATCTGGCTCAACGAAGGCTTCGCCACCTGGATGGAGACCAAGCCCGTCAAAGCCATGCATCCCGAATGGCACATCGATCAGGAAGAAGCCGCGCAGCTTGACGGCGTCCTCAACCTCGATGCCCAGCCCACCACGCGTCCCATCCGCGCCAAGGCCGACACCCGCGAAGAAATCGAGCAGATGTTCGACGGCATCAGCTACCAGAAGGGCGGCGCAGTCCTTCACATGGTCGAGAACTACCTCGGCGAAGAAACCTTCCGCAAAGGTGTTCACAATTACCTCGCCGCGCATGAATACTCCAACGCCACCGCGGAAGACTTCTGGGGCGCGCAAACCACCACCAGCGGCAAGCCCATCGACAAAATCATGGAGAGCTTCATCGCTCAGCCCGGCGTGCCAATCCTCACCTTCAGCAATGCGGCCAGCGGCAAGATTCCCGTCACGCAGCAGCGCTTCTTCCTGAGCCCCAGCAGCACACCCGATCCCGCGCAAAAGTGGACCATCCCCGTCTGCTTCAAATCCGCGGAAAGCTCTTCCTGCCCCATCCTCACGCCGGAAGACACCAGCCTCGCCCTCCCCAAGAGTCCCTTCCTCTTCGCCAACGCTAATGGCACTGGCTATTACCGCAGCACATACACGCCCACGCAATATTCGGCCATCGTCGCCAACGTTGAAACCGCCCTCAAGCCCACCGAACGCATCAACCTCATCGGCGATGAATGGGCCCAGGTCCGCGCCAACAAAGCCATCGTCGGCGATTACCTCAACCTCGTCACAGCCGTAAAATCCGACGAGAACGCCACCGTCATCGGCGCCGCGCTCGGACCCGTAAGCACCATCCACACTCGCGTAGCCTCCAACCAGTCCGAGCGTGACGCTCTCGAAGCCTGGGTCCGCGCCACCTTCGGTCCCATCTACGCCAAGCTTCCCGCGCCCGCGCCCAGCGACACACCTGCCACCATCGAGCTGCGCTCCACGCTCTTCGGCACTCTCGGCGCAGCGAAAGACCCCGCCATCCTCGCCAAATCCCGTGAGATCGCAGCGCAGTTTCTCTCAAACCCCGCCTCCGTCGATCCCACCCTCGGCCAAACCGCTCTCGCCATCGCAGCCACCAACGGCGACGCCGCTCTCTACGAGAAGCTCCAACAGACCTACGAGACCACCACCAACCCAGACATGAAGAGCACCGCGCTTCAGCTCATGGCCGTCTTCGAGGACCCCACTCTCGCACGCCGCGCCCTCGACTACGCACTCACCCCCAAGGTACGCAGCCAGGACGCCGCCATCCAGTTCGCCATCGTCATGCAGACAGAAAAGGATCGCCCCATGGCCTGGCAATACATCAAGGATCACTGGGACAATATCCACTCCCTGCTCACCCCTGAGCTCGGCGGCATCCTCGTCGGCTCCACGGCCAACTTCTGCTCCGCCGCTGATCGCGACGACGTTCAGCAGTGGTTCACCTCGCACAAAGTCGCCTCCGCAGATCAGACCGCCAAGCATGTCATCGAGCGCATCAACGGCTGCATCGAGCTCCGCTCCCTGCAGGAAGACAATCTCAAAAAGTGGCTAGCCACGCAAAGCAGTGGACAGTGATTCGCGGTTAGTGTTTAGTGTTGAGTGCCTGAAAAAATCAGGCTCCTTGCATCGCAGGGAGCCTGACAACTTTTCATCGCCGCACGGTCACGAACAACGAACCATTAACAACCAACTGCTGTTAGGAGTCCCCCATGCCCCATCGCGCAGAAGGTCCATTCGACGTCACCACCACGCCCCTGTCCCCTGACGATTTCACCAACGGAACCAGCCTCAGCCGCTTCTCGCTCATCAAGCAGTATCACGGTGCCCTTGACGCCGCCGCCAAAGGCGAAATGCTGACCTCCGGCTCACCCGAATCCGGCGCTGCCGGCTACGTCGCCATTGAAGAGGTCTCCGGTTCCCTCGATGGACGGAAAGGCTCCTTCGCCCTCCAGCACTGGGGAACTATGCAGGCCGGCAAATTCGAGCTTCGCGTCGAAGTTGTCCCCGGCTCGGGCCTCGGCGACCTGGCCGGCATCTCCGGCACTCTCACCATCGCCATGGCCACTGGCGGCAAACACTCTTACGTCCTCGAATACTCTCTCCCCGCAGCGAAATAAAAATGGCCGCAACATGCGGCCATTTTCTGATCTCTGACGACTGATCTCTGATCTCTATTTAGCTTTTCTTCCCCGTCAGCGCCGAGCCCCAGCTTCCATCCGCCAGCCCAAACTCAAAGCTGATCTGCCCCGCCGTAATCTTTCCCTTGTACTGCAGCACATACTGCTGTCCCTGGTACTCGGTGTTGATCCAGAACGTCACCGTATCGCCATCAATCTTGCCATCGTGAATCTCAATCGGGGTCGCGTTGCCATTCTGCACCGTACCCGTCACCACAGCACCTGCGCTCTTCAACGTAATCGTTGAAGTCACCTGGCTGCCCATCATGTCCCAGTCGCCTTTATAGGCTCCCGTCACATCCAGCGCAGTCGTCGTTGCAGTTGCAGCAGGAGTCGCCGGCGTTGCGGGAGCGGGAGCAGCCCCATCGCCGCGCTTTACGCTCAGCGAAGTCCCCCAGCTTCCATCCTCCGTGCCAAAGGTAAAATCAATCTGCTCGCCCTTGATCTGGCCCTTGAAGACCAGCTTGTACGTCTCACCCTGGTAATCCGTACTCACCCAGAAGCTGACCAGATCGCCAGCCACTTTCCCGTCGTGAATATCTTCCGGAGAAGTCGGCAGTCCCACAATCGTCCCCGTCACATCCGCCCCGCTCACCTTCAGGTTCAGCGTCGTCGGAACATCCGCATCGTTAAAGTTGAACGTTCCCTTCCACACTCCGGTCAGGTCCGCCGCCCAAACAGCCGGCGTCACACATATCAGAGCCGCAACCATCAACAAACGCAACACAACTTTCATAAACCGCCTCTCATTACAGCCAAGTCTACCGCCAAAGGTTTCCGTATTCCACCAAGTCTACCGCCATTCACAAAACTTTATCTGCAACCACAAACCACTATCACCCTGAACTCAGCCGCTTACCTCCCAATCAATAGAGATGTCATCCTGAGCGAAGTTTCACGCGTTCCGCGTGAAACGAGTCGAAGCCGGGGTCCCCAGAGCGCGATCTTTGCGCGATGGGGTGGGAAGGATCTGCGGTTGTCCTTGCCGTTGCTTTTCGTTCGTTCTTCCACAACATTCGGGTGCCCCAGGTCTCGATTTTGAGACCTGGGATAGCACAAAAGCCAACCCACTTTCTGTCACCTGTAACCTGCAACCTGTAGCCTGCTTTACGATAAATCCCATGCCCCAGTTCCCTCCCAACCAAACCCTCCTCATCGACGCCGATGACACCCTCTGGGAAAACAACATCTACTTCGAGCGCGCCATCGCCGCCTTCATCAGCTACCTCGATCACCAGACCCACACCCCCGCCGAAGTCCGCGCCGTCCTCAACGCCTGCGAGCACCAGACCATCGCCGCCCATGGCTACGGCCTGTCCAGCTTCCGCCAGTCTCTCGTCAACTGCTACTGCCGTCTCACCACTCACCCCATCACAGACGAGCACGTCTCCTGCATCCATGGCTTCGCCGGCATCATCAACGAGCACCCCATTGAACTCCTCCCCGGAGTGGCCGAAACCCTTGTCTCACTCTCCACGCGCCACCGCCTCATCCTGATGACAAAAGGCGACCTCGCCGAACAAACCGGCAAGCTCCAGCGCTCCGGCCTCGCCCCGCACTTCTCCGCCGTGGAAGTTGTTGCCGAAAAAGACCCCGCCACCTACCGCGCCATCATCGCGCGCCACAATCTAACCCCGGCCACAAGCTGGATGATCGGCAACAGCCCCAAGTCTGACATCAACCCCGCTCTCGCCGCCGGCCTCCACGCCGTCTTCCTCTTCCACAGCAGCACCTGGACCCTCGAACACGCCGCACTCTCCACCCCACCCCCGGGCCAGCAACTCATCGAACTGGACGCCTTCACCAAACTCAGAGAAATCTTCTAGCTCTTGCAGGAAAATCTGCGTGACAGTTCTCACGTGAATGTATTCTTTGGGAGTGAAACCGTCCCTAATCATCAAATTTTTGTTCCTGATCACTTCCGGCCTGCTTGTCGGTTATCGCACCCACCTAGATCTCATCAAATGGAACCACCTAGGACGTGAAGCTTTCCTCGCTAACCAACAAAATCGCTTCGACAAATATATGGCTCATCCGCAAAGTGTCATCGCTCTCGTAGTTTTCAGCATTTTCGCCATGCTCGTGTGGGCTGCCCTGTATGAGGGACTTGCTTTTGCCGGCAAAAAGCTCTTTTCAAGAGCACCGAAAAAAGAGAGCTTCCCTCAACAAAGCATTCCATCCTGAGCGCAGTCATCCTGCAAGCGGAACAATGACCTGCTTTCTGCCTATCGACACACCTCTCCTCTTTACGATTATGTATATATCTGATATATACATTCCATGAGCGTGAACGATCCGCTTGCTCAATGTGTCGGCTTCGATTGGGACGACTCCAATGCCATCAAGAATTGGGAGAAGCACAAAGTCACGCCTGAAGAGTCCGAAGATGTCTTCTTCCACGATCCATTCGTGCTGCGATCAGACTCGGCACACTCGCGGAGCGAGAAAAGATATTGGGCTCTTGGCCAGACAGGTCACGGACGAAAGCTGTTCGTAGCCTTCACCGTCCGCAGAAAGCTCATTCGAATCATTTCGGCCCGCGACATGAGCCACAGAGAAATCGAGGAATATGACAGGCATGAAAAAAACGATTCCTGACTTCAAAAGCAAAGACGAAGAGTTCGAGTTCTGGTCCTCGTCCGGTCCCGGCGCGGATTCAACCAGGTATCTGGATTGGCAGAAGGCGAAACGCGCTAGATTGCCCAACCTCAAGCCGTCCCTCAGAACCATCTCAGTCCGCCTTCCTGTGGCCATGATCGAAGACCTAAAAATCCTGGCCAATCAGCGGGACGTTCCCTACCAGTCGTTGCTGAAGGTATTTCTTGCGGAGCGCCTGGAAGCAGAACGCGCTCAGCGCCGAGCCAGCTGATCGGGCTTCAGCTCAGGGGAGTGCGTCGAAGAACCTGCATTTGCTTTTTCGTCCCTCATTACCAAAGTCCAACTCCCTTTCGTACCGTCCCTCCGCTCCAGATAATTTGCATGCAATTAGCCCCATTTGTGCTTTACTCATAATTAGCAGAGATGAAAGACGGCCCGAATCCACACTGGATTCGGGCCGTCTTGTTTATGGGAGGGGAGGGGGGACCCCTGCCCCACCCCTTTTCACTGGCACTGCGAAATCCCGTAAATCTGGCATCGCACAGTCTCGAAATAAAGATTGCATAAAGATTTCTATAAGAAGTGTGGAACCTCCCACAACCCAAACAAAGAACATCACTTCGGAAACTGTGCAGCACAGGATAACTCACGCATTCAAAACTTTTTGCTATACTCAAATCCAACTTATGCAGCTCATCTCCATCGCGCGCCTCATTCCCGCCATTCGAATTAGCGGACCCATCGCGCGCATGGAAATCTGAGGCCGGGTTTAAGATTCAAAAGCAGAATTCAAAGGCCACCAGCGCGCACCAGCCGCCGGTGGCCTTTTCAATTTCAGCGTAATCATCTAATCGGAGCGCCATGTACACTCCAAAATTCAACCACATCGACGACCGCGCTACACTCCTCGAAGCAATGCAGACCTACTCCTTCGCCATCCTCGTCGGCCCCAACGGGATTGACCCGATGACAGCAACGCACCTGCCTCTCGTAGTCAAAGATGAAGGCGAACACGGCCTCATCGAGGGCCACTTCGCCCGCGCCAACAAGCACTGGGCCAGCCTCGCCGGCCACGAAACACTCGTCATCTTCCCCGGCCCGCACACCTACGTCACCCCGGCGCTCTACACAGAAGACCTCTCCGTCCCTACCTGGAACTACATCGCTATCCACGCCTACGGAACGCTCGAACTTATCGAAGACCAGGACACCAAAAACCGTCTCGTAGAAGAGCTAATCACCAAACACGATCCACAATTTCTCAACCACTGGCACGCCGAACCCGACGGCTATCGCCGCACCATGCTCGCCGGAATCACAGGCTTCTGCATCCCCATCGCACGCATTGAAGGCAAATTCAAAATCAGCCAGAATCGCAACGCCGAAGAGCGCCACAATATCCAGACCGCACACGCCGCTGGATCAGACGACGAGCGCGAACTCGCCCGCTGGATGACTCGCCTAATCCCCGCACTCGAATCACAAGAAGGAAAAGCATGACCGCACCACGACAAGTAGAAATCTTCGACACCAGCCTCCGCGACGGCCTTCAACAGCCGAATCTCGAGATCTCCGTCCCCGCCGCCGTCCATCTCCTGGAGCGCATGGGAGCCTTCGGCATCCACTACGCGGAAATCGGCTTCGCCGGCGCAAATCACTTCGTAACCCAGCTAGCCAGCGCACTCAAAAACGCCAACACCGGCGCCATGAAGCTAGCACTCTTCGGCCGCACTCGCGGCCGCAATATTCAAGTCGCCGACTGGCCCGACCTGCAGCTCATGCTCGCCCACAAAGATCGCATCTCCACCGCAGTCATCGTCGCAAAATCGCGCCTCCTCGACGTTCAGCGCTCTCTCGAAACCACCCCCGAGGAAAACCTTCTCATGGTCCGCGAAACCATCGCATATCTTCAGGACCACGGCCTCGAAGTGATCGTCGATCTCGAACACGCCATGGACGCCTTCTGCAGCCGTCAGGAATTCGGCCAACCCTCCACACCCGATTTCGCCGCCCAAACCCTCTCACACTTCCACGCCCTCGTCGATCAGTGCGTATCGCAATCCGTCTCCCGCATCGTCATCTGTGACACCAACGGCGGAGCCAGCCCGGAAGAAGTCTCCGCAATCTTTACCGACCTCACCACCCGCCACACCAACGCAAAATTCGGCTTCCACGGCCACACCGATCGCGGCCTCGGCGTAGCCAACACCCGCGCCGCCATTCTTGCCGGAGCCGTGCAGGTGCAAGGCACTCTCCTCGGCACCGGCGAGCGCTGCGGCAACGTCAACCTCACCACCGTCATCGGCAGCATGCAGCTCCGCGGCGAAGCCGAATTCGTTCCCACCGCATCCCTTACCAGCCTAACCAGCCTTGCGCACTCCGCCTTTGACGCCTTCGCACTCGAAGTCCCCCACGGCGCGCCGATCGTCGGTCCCGGCGCATTCAGCACCTGGGCCGGCATGCACGGCAGCTCTGAGCGCAAGCACCCCGGAGCCTACCTCTGGTGCGACCCGGCGCGCGTCGGCGCAACTCCCGCCATTGGCGTCAACGCCCACTCCGGCAAGGCCAACGTCCTTCTCCTCTCAGAGCAGTTGGGAGTCCAGCTCAATAACATTCAGGCGCAGGAGTTCATCGAGGCAAACACCGCCATGATTGACGGCGGCGGCTTCACAGCTAGTGAAGTCTCATTCCGCCTCGCCTGCATGAAGATTCTCGGAACACTCCCCGATCTTTTCGCTGTCCGCACCTGGCGCGTCTTTGACGAGTCGGATGAATCCGGCAAGCGCTACGTACAGGCCTCCATCTCCCTCGCCATCAACGGCGTCATCCTTACTTCACGCTCAGAAGGCGAAGGCCCCGTCGATGCCCTCACCCGCGCCATGCGCCGGGAGCTCGACAAGTGGTACCCAGACCTGCAGCGGATGCGCCTCGGCCGTTTCTCCGTCACCGCCATCGACGTCTCCGCTCTCGACTCCGCCGCCCGCGTCCGCGTAACCGTCAGCTTCACCGCCGACGGACACGACACCCACACAACCGAATCATGGACCACTGCCGGCGTCTCCTCCGACATGAACCAGGCCGCCCTCAACGCCATCCTCGACGGCTTCCACTATTGGCTGCTGCAAACAACCGTCCATGCCATTGAGAAGCAACCTGTTTCTACCGCTATTTGAGGAGAATTGATATATCACCAGCGGACTAAAATAAGGGCATGGACGAATTGATCCTTGCGCTGCTTTCCGGAGTTGGCGAAATACTTCTGGAGGCGGTTTTGCAGGTGATCGGAGAAGCGTTAACCGCGCTCATTATTCGATCTGTTCAAAATCTTGCCGGAGATGTTCGAAATGTTGACAGAGAATCAATAACTATCAGCCCAGTTTTCGCCGCTGCAGGATACCTTTTGCTCGGCGTTGGGTTCGGAGCCATAAGTGTGCACATTTTCCCGCATCATATGGTCCAACCATCCAGAATTCATGGAATCAGCCTTATAGTGAGCCCGTTCATCACAGGCTCAATCATGAGGCAGATTGGCTTGGCGCGTCGCCGCAAGGGTGCAAATACGGTTCAAATTGAAAGCTTTTGGTATGGCTTCACTTTTGCCCTGGGAGTGGCTCTCATTCGCTTCTTCTTTGTGATGTAGTCCGTGCGCGCAGCACCGCCGAAGACGCCTTCCGTCATCCTTGCAGGGCTGGTATACTCATGAAGTCACCTGCGGAGGTGGCGAAATTGGCAGACGCACTAGCTTGAGGTGCTAGCGCCGCAAGGCATAGGGGTTCAAGTCCCCTCCTCCGCACCAATCCTTAGAATCAATGAGATACGAGAAGGCCAGCCCGAAACGGCTGGCCTTCTTTTTCGCCACTGTAGTGGTTTTTGTAGTGGTTGTAACCAGCTTTCGTTTTTTGCAGGGGCCAACCAAGCGCCTTCGCCGTTTGCCTCCCGTACAAATGGACGATGTAGGCTAGGACTCGGATACACAGGGAGACACAATGATGCGCCCCACCCCGCAGAGCATTCCAATCAGCGCGTTGCACCAAGAAACCGGCGCCCAAGATCTCGTCCGTTCGGAAAAGATGAGGCCGTATCTGGAACTGCTCAAGGCCCATATTGGAGGGCAGGACACAGCGCCTTACCTGGCCGGATTAGCCGAACTGCCGCTCGAAGAAAGATACGTTTGGCGGGTCATCTCCGCCTTGAAGTGGGCGTTCTGCGATCTCGAAACCGAAAACGTACTCGCCGATCTCGAAACCCTTTCCGAAGACGATCTCAAGTTGGTTTCAGAGCCTCTCGCAATCCGGGCAATGCAGTTCTCCTTGTTTGCAAAGGCACTCCTCGGTCAAGAAGCCGCGGAGCAAGTCATGTTGGGGGCCATAAGGTGTCTCAAGCAATCCGACAACGGATGACCGCACAGCTATCGGACAATATCACTTCCGAAAACGGCGTTTGTCGGTACCGCTCAACAAACCCATTGGTGAGTTCGCTTCAATATGCCACTGCTCACCAATTGTCAGCTCCGTTCAAAGATGCTTCAGAGCCCAAGTCCGGTGAGAAAGACATCGATCTGCCGCTCGAAGCTAGACCTCTCGTAAGACACCAGGGCCATCCGCCAGAGCCCCTGCATATAGGTACTGACGATGGGCACCACAAACTGAGGCTCGAAACCCGCCGTGAGAAGTCCATCTCGCTTGTCGGCGTTCATCCGAGCGATCATCGTGTCCCGAAGCGTGGTCATCCGCCCTTCGATGTACTCTCGCAGTTCAGCCTCATCAAGTACTTCGTGCGTCAGGCTTCCGGCCATCATGCAGATGACCGCAGGTGTATCGGGATTATCGAGAGATTCCAGCATGTTGTTGAACAGCGCACGTACGCCCAGTGCAGCCGTGGGTGCCTCAAGAAATACCTTGGCGCGCTTTCGAGCGACGGTCTCGTTGTAATGCTTCAGGCACTCCAGGTACGCTCGCTTCTTGCTTTTCATGGTGTTGTAGAAAGAACTTTCCCCAATACCCATTTCCTTGAGCAGATCGCGCAGCGAAGTGCCGGCATAGCCGCTCTTCCAAAAGAGGCGCGTTGCCCGCTCCAGCGTGGTGTCGTAATCGAACTCTAAAGTTCGCGCCATGATGCCCTTTCCCGTTCTGTAGTGAGTGCCACAAAATAATGCTTGACTCCGGCGAGCCACTCTCCCATTATGTATCGAGTGCTACAGATCGTCAACGCATGGCACCTAGGAGAACATATGGCTTACAAACAGGCGGCAGAGGCATTACAGGCAAAAGTCAAGGCTACACTCGGAGAAAAATTCAGCATTATTTCCGGTGACATGGAGCGCGTCCGCTCGTCCGACGTGCTCGACAACGCTTTGAAAGTCGGCGATCCCGCGCCTGAATTCGCCCTGCCGGATGCATTCGGCCATGAGATTTCACTCAAGGGGCTGCTGGCTGAAGGGCCACTCGTCATCAGTTTCTACCGAGGCGAATGGTGCCCGTACTGCAATCTCGAACTGCGTGAACTACAGGCGGCTCTGCCAAAGATCCAGGCACTGGGCGCAAAACTGGTCGCGATCTCGCCTGAGAAACCGGACGGCGGAATCATCGCGACCGAAAAGAACCAACTGACCTTCCCAATCCTCAGCGATTTCGACAATAAGCTAGCGCGGCAGTTCGGCATCGTCTTCCAGGTGGGAGATGGTGTGAAGGAACTCGGCAAAACTCGCTTCAACAACGATCTAGAACTCCGCAATGGAGAAGGGTCCTACCAACTCCCTGTGCCCGCGACGTATGTGATCGACGCCTCGGGGATCATTCGGTTTTCCCACGTCGATGCGGATTACATGACCGGACGTGTGGAGGCGGAGACAGTGGTGGCGGCACTGGAGGCAATCGCTCGTCCCGTCGTGCAGTAGCCCCAGGATCTCGACGCTGCCCTTTTAACAAGGCACCGTTTTTCGCGGCAATGATCCCCGTCATCTCTTCTTACTCAACCTGACCTCCGCCATGAGCGGACGATCTATGGAGACCATCATGAACACTAGCAATCAAGTCATCCCAGAATCGGCGGGGGCTCTTACCTTCAACCCGGATGGGGTTCTCTTTGTAGGCGACAGCAAGCTCGGGGCTGTTTTTGCATTCGAGACGGAACGCGGCCAGGTGCCAGCCTCGCTAGACCCCTTCCTCTTCGAGTCGATCGACGAAAAGATCGCAGCGGCGCTGGGAGTAACGGCGAAAAGCCTCGTGATGAACGGCATGGCCGTTCATCCGGTGACGCGCGAGCCCTACTTGTCAGTTGGCGTGCGCGATGGCGACCGCCTGAGGCCCGCGATTGTGCGCGTCTCGCTTACCGGCGAGATCCACCCATTTGACCTCTCATCGTCAAAGGTGACGGTGCACCAACTCTCCGACGTTCCCGACGAGGACGCGACCTTCAAGTCGCGGGCTGGTACTTTCCCATATCCACCAGCGTCGTACTTCGACGAGAAGGCACGTACGCCGATCCGTTCCATGACGATCGTCGATCTGAAGTTTCATGACGGCGAGGTGTTCGTCGCCGGCGTCTCGAACCAGGAGTTCTCCTCCACGCTGCGACGAATCGCCTATCCGTTCACCGGCGCAGCCAGCGAAACCCAGCTGGAGATTTACCACGTCGCTCATGGCCGCTACGAAACGCGCGCGCCGATCCGAGCCATGCAGTTCGCCACACTCGATGGTGTAGACACACTTATCGCCGCGTACGCCTGCAGCCCACTCGTCACCATTCCGGTTTCAGAGCTGCAGCACGGCGCGAAGGTGAGGGGCAAGACGATTGGCGACATGGGCAACGGTCAGCCCATCAGTATGGTCGTCTTCCGTGACGGAGACGAGGACAAGCTGCTCGTCACAAATCTGGGTCGCGGTCCTATGATCGTTCCGCTCTCTGGTGTTCGCTCCGCCGTAGGTTTTACGCCCGAGAACAGACCGGCCCAGGGCCCGATGCTGGACCAGTCACCCTTCATGCCCGCAGGGCCAGTCGGGAAGCAGGTGCTGTTCGTGGGGTCGTCGTTGCGGGCGGACCTGTTCAGCGAGAAGTTCTTTGTCTCTCTGACTCGCTACGCAGATACCGGCGATCTGACGCTTGAGACTTTGATGGTCAGCCCGCTTCCTGCACGGCTAGACAAGATCTGGGTGGAGTTCGATTTCCCAGGCGTCGAGTTCCCGCGAAAGCACGCAGCATGAGCAGCGGGCTTGACCCCTTGAGGGCGCCAGAGATGCGGATTCAAACAGTCCCTGAGACACCGATCCGCATCTCTCCTGAAACCAAAGTGCTCCCCGCCAACACTCTTCGTTTCTACTTGTATTTTCCAAGGCCGGCAGAAGCGCACTTCGATCGTGACCAGCTCAGCTTGCTGGACGACGAAGACCAGGTGGTGCGTGACCCTTTCCTCGTCCTATCGCAGGAATTATGGTCACCTGATGGCCGCCGCCTGACGGTGTTGATGGAGCCGGGACGAATCAAGCGTGGTCTCGGTGCGGGCGTGGCTCACGACCCTGCGCTTATTGTCGGGCGGACGTACAGCCTAGTCATTACGGCGCTCGGGCAGACGGCGCGCCACACCTTCCGCGTAAGCGATCCAGTCCTGCAAGCGATCAACGAGGCCCAGTGGCGTCTCATTTCTCCGACGGTGGGGAGCCTCGATCCCGCCGTCGCGCATTTCGACAGGGTTATGGATGCTGAGCTTTGCGAGGACGAGATCGGGGTTATGGCCGGTTCTGGGGAGATCGTTCGCATTAGTGTGTCAGTCGCACCGGACGGAACCACAGCGCAGATTATCCCCAGCCATCCTTGGCACGGCGGGGAGTACCACCTCGTTGCCTCTGAACGACTCGAAGACGTTTGCGGCAACAGGTTGGGTGAGGCTCTGGATCACGACCTGAGCACGGGCGGACGACCGCGCGCTGGGAAAATCAGATTCACATGCCATGACGCACAAGGCAGAGATACGTTGCGGAACAGTTCTACAACCCCGGTACGCCCGGACGAAACACCCGGTTAGGACGGAAAACTATGACAAGCGCGATGCAGATTCCAATTACCCCGTCAGCTCCTCCCATCGGAAAAGTTCTTTTCCCGATTTTTCTCATCGTCTTCACAGACATCATGGGTTTTGGCTTAATGATTCCTTTGTTGCCTTTTTACGCAGAGCATTTTGGAGCTTCCGCCTTCACAGTCGGTATGCTCCTCTCGGTTTTCGCTCTCTGTCAGTTGCTCGCTGGACCTCCGCTCGGTCAGCTCTCGGATCGAATTGGCAGAAAACCTGTGTTGGTGATTAGCCAGATCGGCACACTTGCGGGATACCTACTGCTCGCCGTATCGAATACCCTATGGCTCGTCTTTGCGGCGAGGATCATCGACGGCTTGACTGCGGGGAACATTTCGGTCGCGCACGCATACGTCTCGGACAATACGGCACCCCAACAGAGAACAAGGGCATTCGGTATCGTCGGAGCTGCTTTCGGTCTAGGCATGCTTGTTGGGCCAAGCCTCGGCGGGCTCCTGGCCAGGCACAGTCTGACGACGCCGATTTGGGGAGCTTGCATTCTCTCAGCCCTCAGCATCGTGGCGACGGCCGTGCTATTGCCGAAGGGAATAAAGGCTGAGCACAAAAGGCCGTCCGAGACTTTGCTGCCCGTCAAACCGATCCTGGATTGCTTTCGCGATCCAGCAACGAGCGGAATCTTTTTTCTCTTGTCTCTCTTCTACTTTGTCTTCAACACATTCATATCCGGCTTCGCTTTGTTTTTGGCCGGGCGCGTCACCTGGGGCGGAGAGGCGATCGGACCGCAGACCGCCGGGTTTATGTTCGCTTACGCCGGTCTCCTGAATTTCTTCTTCCAGGCGATAGCTCTGGGACACCTCTTACGGTGGTTCCGGGAACGCACCTTGGTCTTGGCAGGCTTCCTGCTGATGGCCATCGGATTTGGTCTGCTTTCGCTGAGCCATACAGTTCTCGTAACGCTGGTATTCCTTACCCTGAGCCATAGTGGTGCGGCGGTGCTCAGGCCGACGATCACGGCGCGGCTCTCTAAACGTGTTTCACCACAGCGTCAGGGTCTGGTGATGGGAGTCAATCAATCTGTAATGTCGATTGCCTCTGTTCTCGCACCTCTGGTGGTAGGCATTTTGATCAATCATGGCTTATACGTTGGCTGGGCTCTCTGGATGTCAGTAATCGCCGCTGCAGGAGCTTTTGGCGTGTCTCGTATTTCGTCAATGAGAGATGAACCAGATTTGAGTTAGGAGGAAGGTTAGGTAACGGAAAGCCGGTTTATCTCCAGCTATCTGAGACTGACGAGAAGCGCGTTTATCGGGACTGATCCGACTCGAAGTGGTCAAGACCAAGTACGAGCAAAATTGCCCCTGTGACGCGGCCCTTACGCGGCGGTTCCTGAACGCTCGTTCCCTGGAGGGAAAGCCCCGTGGTCAACGCCATGATGATATCCGCGAGATCTTTCGGCGCAGATCTTGGCTGTTGGCCCAGCTTGGCAAAAAGCCTCGTAACCAGTCCGGCCATTGTGTCCCGGTGAGTGCGATGCAACCTGGCATAGGTCTTCGCGAAGGTCTTATCGCGGCAGGCCTGCAGTTGAAACTCTGCCGAAAGCAGACCGAAATCGAAATCAGAACCGCGAACGCTTTCAGAGTTGCGGATTAGCGACAATAGTTCCGACGCGGGTATGTCCTGTGCCAGAAGCTGAGCCAGGGCATCGATTTCCTGCCGTTTATGAATGTCGAGAAGCTCCAGAAATATCGCTTCCTTGTTCTCAAAATTCGAGTAGAACGCCCCCTTCGAGTAGCCCGCGCTCTCGGCGATCAAATCGACCGACGCTCCCTCATATCCGCCACGCGCAAACAACTGCGCTGCCGACTCCAGAAGCCTCGTCCTGGTTTCAAGCCGGCTTTCCTGCCGGGTCAATCTCTGCCTGAGCGCTTTAGCCACGCTTTAAGCATAGCGCACAAAAACTATTTGCAACTCAAATACCAAGTGGTATATCTATACTGATGAGGATGCGTAACCATGATGGCTAAAACAATTTTGATCACAGGCGCTTCCAGCGGTATCGGACGAGCTACCGCACTTCTTTTTGCAGACAAGGGTTGGAATGTCGCCGCTACCTTGCGCGACCCGCTTAGGGCTGACTCCGCGCTACGGCACCCAAATATCAGCCTCTTCGCTCTGGACGTGACGAAAGCGGACTCTATCGCGCAGGCTGTCGTCGATGCGTTGGCTCGCTATCAAACGATAGATGTGCTCCTGAACAACGCAGGCTACGGTTTGTTCGGCCCGATTGAGGCCCTTGATGATCGGCAGATTCAGCAGCAATTTGCGACGAATCTCTTCGGCCTGATAGGCGTCACGCAACAGGTGCTTCCTATCATGCGAGCCGCAGGCGAGGGTCTGATACTCAACATCTCTTCGATCATCGGCCGTATGGCGCTTCCTTATGCCTCGTCATACATCGCGACAAAGTTCGCAGTGGAAGGTTTGAGCGAATCGATGCGCTATGAGTTGGAGCCATTCCATATTCGCGTCAAGATAGTCGAACCCGGCAGCATCGCTACCGAGTTCGGTAAGGGCAGCATGCAGATGGCGGTACGTGACCCCTATCGAGCAAGCATGAATAAGTTTCTGAGTGTATTCACGAAGAGTAACTCTGCAGGAGCCAAGCCAGAGGAGGTTGCGAAAGTCATCTACCGTGCCGCGAACGATTCCAGCAATCGACTACGGTACCTCGCCAAACCTGGCCCATTCTTTTGGTTGAATCGCATTCTGCCGGATGCGATTTGGCGCCGACTGTTGGTGAAAGTCATGGTGAGCTAGCGCTATGACTCCAGATACCCTTTACAAATTCGGCCCACCGTTGATTGCCCTGCAGATTGCCGCACTGGGATGGAGAATCAATCGAGAGATGAGTCTCGGCTACGCTGAGCGGGCGATATTTTTACTCGTCCCAGACGTTCTCAACGTCATGAGCTTGTTCGCTTCGGTGATTTGCCTGATTGTGCTCCCCGTCGTAACAGAAACCTATTTCTGGCTTTCGCGCATGATTCTGACGAGCGGGTACATGTTGATTGCGTTCTATCCTCTGGCGACAGCGGCGCATTACCGCCTTTGGAGCAGAAGAAGAACTCGCATCCATCCTGAAGATGGATGCGCTTACCCCTATGTAACCGGTGAGGAGTTGGTTGCGGTATGCCTTTCCGTGATCTCAGCGGTATCGAGTGCCGCTTATGTCGAAATGCATTGAGCGTCGGTTAGTACCGATATGTCGGCTTATCGCCAGGGACCGCCAAATGAAGAAAGTGGATTTCTCGAGGAATACGATTTAACCCTGGCACTTGCGCAGAAACAGGGACAGGATACTGGAGTGAACCCCTGTCATCGGTCCCTGCCTAACACTGCGGGGGATCTTCCGCGTTTCAGCCAGAAATTGATCATCAGAGAGTCTTCGTGGTTCTCCACGAAATGACTCCACCCCGCAGGCACATAGAGCAGATCGCCCGCACGCTGCATGATGGAGATCGGTGTAGCCTTCGAGAACTCCGGGAAGCGCGTCGCATCCGGAGACTTCGCGTTAACCATGCTAACCCCGAAGTCTGGAAGTGCATTCGGTCTCGGATGAATCATGTATAGATAAGGAAAATCGGCTGGCGGATAGAGGAGCCATTCTTTGGCGCCGAAGGATGCGAACGAGAAGTTGTCCGGAAGGTCCTTGTGCAGGGCAGTCACCGTTCCCTTCTTGCCTATCCACATCCGTGGCTCATTGAAAAAATACTCAGGGTAAAACATCGGAAAAGGGACCCCGAGATCGCGCGTCATCTTGACGGGTATCACGGTGCCGGCGGCGTAGGCTGTCCCGGCATCGTTTACCTGCATGAAGTGTTCCCCAATGAAACTTCCTAAGGGCATCTCTTCTTCGCGGCGATTCAGGTAGCTACCCGGATCTGCCATATTGCCGAAACGGACGTTCACGGTCTGATCGCCGTAAGCCCCTTGCAGCAGACCTAAGATCTCTGCTTCAGAGAACTTTAACGGACCCAACCGCAACAGAAAAGGCTTGGAGCGCGCTGCATACTCCTTCGAAAACGCCTTATCACTCAGAGAATCAAGAACGTCCAGGGCGACGAGGCGAGGTATGTTACGGGTAGCCTCACATATCTGAGGAAACCAAACAACAGGACTGTCCATCTATCGACTCCTTACACATTTTGAGAACAGATCCTGGACGACTCCAGCCCGGTCTACTGTAAAACAGTCCGTACGAGAATACCGGTGGCTTAGGCGTCTTCTATGCAGTTATGCAGTCTCGACCGGTTCACGGGACGGGCTCGAATATCGCGTCGCCCGTCTTCGAAAATCTTCACGCGCTGCCGCCCTCCATGCTGAGGTTCAAAGAGACGCTTAACTGTTTTCTGCGAGGGACGGAGCGTGCGGGCCGTAGCTAGCGTCACCCGAAGTTCCTTATAGAATACGGCGGCGTCCGACGGTGCAGCATGGCATGACAGCCGCCGCACTATGACTTCCGCCGGATCCTTCCTGCACGCGGCGAATCGGTACCGATAAATCGGCTTATCGCCACCGATCCGCGCACCCGTTCTGAATTGGTGAAGACAGGCCAACTCACTCGTCCAGAACTCGAGCGGCTCGATGAGTGCATTGGCGATTATGCACTCATCTAGATCACAGCTGACGACAAGCGCGTTTACCGTTACCTATTCTCTTATGTGGCGTGGACGACTCTCCAACGACAAACAAGAACGCCACTGGCGAGAGCACCAGGAGATCCACATGAGCAGCCGAAAGCAGTCCATGTAGCAGAGGAGGCTGGCCTCCCGGTTGATTTCATCATGTATCAATCCGAGCGCTCAAGCTACCGCGTGGCTACTGGAGTCTCCGGCAAACCTCCGAAAGAACTAGATACTGGCCTGCGGAGGTAGCGGAGTACGGCATTGCACATCGTCTGCTCCAGGCGCGGACGGGCGTGAGGCGAGGCGAAGCGACGGTCAGTTCGTCAAGAATTCCGCGAAAGATCATATGGGCTACCTGTCCATGGTGGGCCGGTTCGGCGAGAGAGTAGGTAGCGCACGTCGGAGCCGTACCTCGATGAAGTCGACGAAAACCTGTCCAAGAACCTGCTTATCTTCGCACGCGGAAGATGAGAGCGGTGCGTAGACCACGAGGGTGTGAAACTCGGGACGCTTCCGGTTGAAATTCGTGCACACATCGATCAGTTCGCCGACAGCTTCTGTGAAACTCAAAGGGCCTTCGGAATCGATTGCGCGTTCTGTCTCAGCCATTTCACGCGCGTACATCGAGGCGAGTGCAGTCGCGATAGGATCTTTATTGGAGAAGAACTGGTAAGGGGTAAACGGAGATACTCCCGCTTCCGTGACGATGGCGTTTGTGGTGGTTTGATGGCATCCCAGACGGCCGAAACTGCGGCAGCAGCGGGGAGCAGAGCCTGCTGGCGCTGCTCCCCGCGCTGGGCTAGATCGGCGACGAGCCATTTGAACTAACGCAGTGATTTGAATGCTGCTCTGATCTCTGCACTGAAGAGTTCCGGCTGCTCCCAAGCGGCGAAATGGCCGCCCTTGGCGACTTCATGGAAGTAGTACAAGGACGGATAGGCTTGCCGCGACCAGCTTTCCGGAGCTCGATAAATCTCGTGCGGAAACACGGTGATGGCCACCGGCACTTTGATCTCATTCGTCTTCTGTGCGGCGGCGCTGAAATTGTTGTTGTTATTTTCCCAGTAAAATCGAGAGGAAGAGGCGCCGGTATTGGTGACCCAGTACAGAGTGATGTCGTCGAGTATTTCGTCGCGACCGATCACGCTTTCCGGGTGGCCATCGCTTCCGGACCACTCGGCGATCTTCTCGTACGTCCAAGCCGCCAAACCGCTAGGGGAATCGGCGAGCGAGTAGCCGATGGTCTGTGGACGCGTTACCATCATCCCGCCGTACGCCGCATTTCTTCCGAAGAAGGTGCTGAGGGCGTTGTACGCCCTCAGTTCCGGGGTGGACAGTTCAGGGGGTGCCGGGTCGCCGGCGTTGATACCTTTCACAAGATTCGGGGGAATCGTGGCCGGCATGGTGAGATGAATGCCCAGCAATCCGGCGGGGGCTTGGCGCGCCAGCGCGTCAGAAATGACCGAGCCGTGATCGCCACCCTCCGACACGTAACGGGTATATCCCAAACGTTTCATGAGCACGTCCCATGCCCGCGCAACGCGGTCGGGATTCCAGCCGAGATCCGTCGGCCTGCCTGAGAAACCATAGCCTGGAATAGCGGGGATCACGACATCGAAGGCGTCTTCCGCGCGCCCTCCGTAGGCAACGGGATCGGTAAGCGGGCCTATCACCTTCAGAAATTCCAGGGGTGAGCCGGGCCAGCCGTGGGTAAGGATAAGAGGAAGCGCATTCGGTTCATGCGAACGTACATGAATGAACTGAATATCCACGCCATCGATTGTAGTGATGAACTCCGGCAGTATGTTCAACTTCGTCTCAACGCTGCGCAGATTGTAGCCGTCGCCCCAGTAGCGCACCAGCGCCTGCATCTCTGCCAACCGAATACCCTGGGATTCGTCATTGACCGTCTCTTTGTCAGGCCAGCGCGTCGCCGCCAAGCGTTGGCGGAGATCAACGATTTGCTCCTCCGGAATGTTGATATGAAACGGACGGATTGCGATGTCATCAGCCGCTTCGGGCCCGCTCATGGGAGGGCGTTTTTGCTGCTGTGCGAGTGAAGTCATCGCAACCAGAAATGCGATTCCGATGAGAAAGGTCATCCTTCGCAGTGTGTTCATGTTCTTCTCCTTATGCCGTTCAGATAGTGAATCGTGTATCAACGTTCCTGCCTTGGATAGCTCCGCAGGAACACTCTTTTTCCAAGCTGTTAGGGGCATTTGTTGTGACAACACTGGCATGCGATCTCGACTTCGCAGCCCCCGTACTTCGGCAGACATCCCGCAGTATTCATGACGGGGTTCCACATCACACGTGCATGGAATGTGCGCGCGCACTTGTCTTTCTGTAGTTTCACGCGTCCCTTCGTTTGAAGCTCTTTGCACAGTTGCGATCACACCAGAACCTTGACGGTGAATCTACTAGACAAGGGTATTGATCAATACCTTCGGATCAGTCAACGTAAAGGCCTTGAATTGTTGCGACAGGCGAAGCGAACTGCCGAGTCTAAGATGTTGCCGTTGTAAGGAGACGCATTCCTGACGCAGCACGGCAGAATGATGGAGGAAGGTGTGAATGTCTTTCTGCCGCGCGGCCGACGAGCATAGGCCGGTCCTGAGCGGGATTGTTTAGCGGAAACTCGTCGTCTTCACATAAGTCCATGTCACGAAGCGATATGAATCCAAGTTCTTTATGCAGATGAATCGATGTCAGAAAAGCGAAATAGAGTTTCGGCTTTCAGACAAGGAAGCGCGTTCAGTGTCATCTGGCGTAGTTGCTCGCTGAGTCTCTCGCAGGAACTCATGCCAAGGTATCAATCAATACCTTTGGCTCATAGATCCGCCCCAACCGTTCTGTTTTGATCACAGCTGTGTAACGGATCCGATTTAGCGGATGCGTGTAACGGCAGTTTCTCAAGGAGAAAAGATCATGACAGAATTCCAAACAATCGTATCGACTCGGCGAAGTTTTCTCGCCACTTCAGCAGCCGCAGGTGCAATGGGTCTTCTCGGACTTGCCGAACCGACCGACGCTCGCGCTGCAAGCAGCCAACCGGAGAACAAGGGATCGAGTAGCGCGAATGGAGACTCATCCATCCGCCCCTACCGTATCAACGTTCCGCAAGCAGACCTAGCAGATTTGCGCAGGCGCATCGCTGCGACGCGGTGGCCGGAGAAGGAGACAGTAAGCGATGTAACGCAAGGCGTTCAACTCGCGACGATGCGGAAACTCGCGAAATATTGGGAAAAGGATTATGACTGGCGGAAAGTTGAAGTGAGGCTGAACGCCCTTCCGCAATTCGTGACGACCATCGACGGGCTCGATATCCATTTCATTCATGTCCGGTCGAAGCATGCGAACGCATTGCCGATCATCATCACCCATGGTTGGCCCGGATCGATCATTGAGCAGCTAAAGATTATCGGCCCACTTACCGATCCCACGGCATTTGGTGGCACTGCAGAAGACGCTTTTGACGTAGTCATTCCTTCACTGCCGGGTTATGGGTTTTCGGCAAAACCGACTACAACTGGCTGGGATCCGAAGCGCATTGCTAGCGCCTGGACTGTGCTGATGAAACGCCTCGGGTACACGCGATTTGTAGCGCAAGGAGGCGACTGGGGGAATTCTGTTACAGAGCTGATGGCTCTACAATTGCCTCCGGAGTTGATTGGAATTCACACCAATATGCCGGGTACGGTTCCTGCAGATATTGAACAGGCACTCCAGTTAAGGCAACCGCCGCCATACGCACTTTCAGCCGACGAGGATCGCGCTTGGGAGCAGCTCGACTTTTTTTATAAGCACGGTCTTGGATATGCGCAAGAGATGTCCGGTCGTCCGCAAACGCTCTACGCCCTTGAGGATTCACCTATCGGACTGGCCGCCTGGATACTCGATCACGACGCCAGTAGCCAGGCACTCATCGCGCGTGTTTTCGACGGACAGACGGAGGGTCTGACACGAGATGACGTTCTCGAAAATATCACGCTGTACTGGTTGACCAAGACAGCGGTCTCGTCGGCTCGTCTTTATTGGGAATATAAAGGCGGCTTCTTCGATCCGAGGGGCGTCTCCATCCCGGTTGCCGTAAGCGCCTTCCCGGACGAGATTTATCAGGCCCCGAAGACTTGGACGGAGAAAGCGTATTCCAAACTGATCTATTACAACCGACCCGCGAAGGGTGGGCATTTCGCGGCATGGGAGCAGCCAGAGTTCTTTTCCCAAGAAATGCGAGCAGCGTTCCGTTCACTACGCGGTTAAGCCTACGGCGGGAGTGCATGTCGCGTGTGCGCAGGCACTCCCACGTCATCACGATGAAATCGATCGAACCACATAGGAGAAAAGACGATGTCCTCAATAGTCAATAAGGAGCGCAGTCGCTTCTTGAGTAACGCCCTCAGCAATTCAAGTTCAAAGGGCACGGCCGTGATTACGGGAGCTTCTTCCGGCATAGGTGCCATCTACGCCGATCAGTTAGCGAGTCGGGGATACGATCTGATCCTCGTCGCTCGCAATCGAGAGCGCCTTAGCGCGGTAGCAAAGCGTGTCAGCGAAGATACCGGCCGCCCCGTTGAGATCATTGTCGCGGACCTGGGCGACCGAGCGGATCTCGCTCAGGTTGAGCAGGTCTTACGGAAGGACGCGAAAATCACTCTGCTGGTTAACAATGCGGGCGTAGGTGTGCCGACACCGTTCCTAGCCGCAGGTATCGAAAAGATTGCTCAAATGATCGAACTCAATGTTACCGCTCTTGTGAGGCTAACCTATGCCGTCATGCCAGCATTTGTGGAGAGGGCCAACGGAGCGGTTATCAATATCTCTTCGGCACTGGGTATTGCTCCTGAATTACTTAACGGCGTCTATGGGGGCACCAAGGCTTTCGTTCTGGCCTTTGGCCTTTCACTCCACAAGGAGTTCAGCGGGCGCGGAATCCGCATTCAGACAGTCGTGCCAGGTGCGACCGCGACCGACTTCTGGGAACTCTCCGCGACTCCACTCAATGGACTCCCAGCAGAAGTTGTGATGAATGCCGACGATATGGTCGAAGCCGCCATTGCCGGCTTCGAATTGGGCGAGATAATCACCATCCCCTCACTGCCCGACGTCGCTGATTGGGAGACCTACGAGGCAGCGCGACAAAATCTGATACCGAAGTTATCCCTGAGTTCTCCTGCCGGGCGATACGTGTCGGCCCATCAAAGCTAGGAGAAACGATGCGGAAAGAGATGAACGATATTGTCCTTGTAGACGACAATCCGGCAATCCTCTATGGGCTTTCAGAGATATTCAAAAGACGGGGCTACACCGTTCGTACAGCCTCAGATGGATTCTCGACCCTGGCGCTGTTAAGAGATCGAATTCCGGGCATTCTCCTGTCTGATCTCAATATGCCAGGCATGTCGGGGTACGAGCTCCTGTCGGTCGTGCGACGTCGATTCCCAGTAATCGCAGTCATCGCCATGAGTGGAGCGCACTCAGGCATGTTCGTTCCTTCGGGGGTTGCGGCAGATGCGTTTTATGCTAAAGGTTCAAATGGCGCAGCTCGATTATTTGAGATCTTATGGTCGATCGAGGATAGAGACTCACGTGAATCGTTGCGAGCTTCGGTACCGATTTGGATACCGAACCTGTCGGCTCATGAATGTGGCGGGTCAGCCGTAGCAGTATCTTGCCCAGAATGTCTGCGGGCTTTTTTCAATCCAGTTAGCCGGGGGAAGGGCTCAACTTACCTGACATCTTGCCCACACTGCTTCTATCCGGTGCAACTGGCAATCGCCACGCAACCCGGCGAGATGGATACAACTTCTCTCGGGTTGCACAGAAGTGCTAGCCAGCCTGGAGTCGCAATCTATGGGGACTGAGTGCATGTCGGACCTCGTCGGCCAATGATCAGCACATTTTGCAGCGTCCTCGTAATCGCCGTACTAAAAGGAACCTTCCTAAAACTGTTCGTGTCTGGAGAAGACCCTGGCAGTAAAACACGGGAATCAAAGAACGGGCAAATCGAGAAGAATTCTAGCCCCAACGAATTCATTGCGTTTAAGCTTTAGGTCTTCGGAGCAACCGTAAGGCGAAGCCGCACAGCCATTTTGACTAAGTCCGCAAGAGAAGCGGCGTTCATCTTTCGCATAACATTGCCTCGATGAGTTTTCACGGTGATCACGCTGATACCGAGTTCTCCGCCGATCTGTTTGTTCAAGCGACCCGTCACGACGAGCGCCATAACCTCCCGTTCCCGGCGCGTGAGCGAGGCATAACTATCGCGGATCGCTCGTACTTTCTCCTGGTGGCCGAGAGTAACTTGGCTTCGTTCGATAGCATTCCCGATAACGCCTAACAGAACATCTTCGCTCACTGGCTTTTCCAGAAACTCGACGGCACCCGCTTTCATGGCTTGAACAGACATTGGGATATCGCCTGCCCCAGTGATGAAGATAATGGGTATGTCGATGCGGTCCAAGGCAATACGCTTCTGCAAGTCGAGTCCGTTGAGATCAGGAAGACCGACGTCTAGTACTAGACAACTTGGAGTTGGGGTCCGGGGATAGGAAAGAAACTCCTCAGCGGACGCGAACACCTCGGGCCGCCAGCCAGCGCAACGAATCAAGGATTCCAACGACTCGCGTACCGAGATGTCATCGTCTACAACAAACACTGTAGCTGTCGCTTGGGGCATAAGTAAGGGTCTCGAAGCATGTTGAATTACTGTTGCTAGGTTCATAAGTCCTCGTCAAGCAAATTCGACTTTTTACTCAGTTCACACAGAGGGCCCTATCAAGCGCCTTGAGAAGAGTGGCTTCACTGACGGGCTTGAAAAGGCAGTCTACCGCGCCCTGTTCGAGCATGCGCGGTCGGATGGTCTCATCTTCATCTGCGGTAATAAAAACTATCGGAATCTCTTGCCGCCGGAGGATCAACTCTCGTTGGAGGTCGGGACCGGTCATGCCGGGCAAGGCGATATCGAGAATAAGGCATTTAGTTGCGCTGATGCTATCGGACGCGAGGAACTCTTCAGCAGATGAGAATGCTTTGACCGCAAAGCCGAATTCCTTCAGCAAGTCAGGAAGTGACTCAAGTACGGACTCGTCATCATCTACAAGTGATACGAGTGAAGAAATAGCCATTACGGGTTCCCCATGACGCGGGCCGCTTTTGTTGCAGCGACGGGCGTCTGAATGGTGTCGATACTGTCGACACCGGTTACAGCCCCGGGTCCTCGAGGAATTGAAAAGGAAAATGTAGCTCCGGGACCACTATTCGGCGCTGCCCATAGACGTCCGCGATGTTTTTCGATTATGGAGCGGCTTATTGAAAGCCCGATTCCCATACCGCTGGTCTTTGTTGTGTAGAAAGCTTGAAAAAGCTTGTCGACAGCCTCAGAATCTAGTCCTACCCCCGTATCTTGTACGGTCAAACGCACACGATCTCCTTCGTCTCCCTCGGTCTTAATCACCAGCTGTCTAGGCCGATCCGTGACGGAACTCATTGCGTCGGACGCGTTTCGCAGAAGGTTGAGAATTACCTGCTGAAGTTGGACACGATCGCCTATAACGAGCGGGAGGTCGCTGGCGAGTTCTGACCGCAAGATGACGCGATTTCGTTGCAGGTCACTCAGGGACAAGGCCACTACCTCGCGCGCAGCTTCGTTTAGGTCTACAGATTCGGTAACGGCTTCGGCCTTTCTGAAGAGCGCGCGCAAGCGCTTAATAACGTCAGAGGCACGATTTCCGTCGCGGAGCGTACGTCGCGCTGTCTCGAGTGCTCCTTCGATATTGGGAGGATCGGCCGCCAACATGCGCAGACAAGTGCTCGCATTGTTCACGATGCCGAACAACGGCTGGTTCACTTCGTGGGCGATGGATGCCGTCATGGCTCCTAGGCTTGTGACCCGGGCTACATGAGCGAGCTCCGAACGCACTTTACTCAGCGCCTGGTCTGAAAGCCGGCGTTCTGTTACGTCTTGGACGGCACCGATGTGCTCCATTTGGCCCGCTTCGTCCACAATTCCATGAGCGATCATATGGAGGTACTTAGTTGAGCCATCTTGCATCTGGAGCCGATGCTCGTACTCGAAGTCTTGGCCGGCTTGCGCGCGGGCTACCATGTCGTGCATTAATGGGAAGTCGTCTGGGTGCACGCGTGAGCCGATGAGTTCGAGCGTCACTGTCAACGCCGGATCAAACTCGAAGATGCGATAGGCCTGCTCCGACCAAGTTATTTCACCGGTTGCCACTCGCCATGAAAAACTTCCTGTCAAGCTAAGCTGCTGAGCTTTCGCAAGGAATGCTTCGCTGCGCGTCAACGCCGCCTCACCTTGCGCGCGCTCGATTGCGATGCTTGCAATATGGGTGAATTGGCCGATTAGTGCCTGGTCCCGAAGCGTGGGTGTTCGAGGGTCTTTGTAGTAGATGGCGAAGATCCCGATTACGGTTCCATTGGTGGACGATATGGGAGTCGACCAACAGGCCTTCAGTCCGTTTGCCAAAGCCATAGGGCACCATGCGTATTCCGCCCACCGTCCATCAAGTGTAATGTCGGCGGCGATCACCTGTTCATTCAGGCACACCGCCGTGGCGCAGGGTCCCGAACTGATGACTAGCGGAAGCCCATCAACGGACGCATTGAAACTGACCGGGAGACTCGGCCCGGCCGCGTGCTGAAGGTGAGTGCGCGTTGGGTCGACCAATAGAACGCTGCAATAACTGCTGGTGACAGTGGCTTCAACAAAATGACAAAGGTCTTCGAGAATCGATCTCAACGGGGTACCGCTGGCAACCCTTTCTAACAAACGCTTCTCGCCCGCAAGCAGAGAATCGGCTTGCTTGCGATCTTCAATATCCGTGTTCAAGCCGTACCATCTGATGATTCGACCAGTCTCATCTCGCAACGGAACGGCTCGAATCAAGAACCAGCGGCAGCTGCCATCGAAACGGCGAAATCTCGCTTCAAACTCGCCAGGCTCTCCAGACGCCAGCAGAGATGCCCAAGAGCCTGTCAATCGTTCCGCATCCTCCGGGTGAAGAGTCTTTGCCCAGCCGGACCCGCCTGCGTCCTCAAGTCCGACGCCCGTATAGTCGCACCATGCTTGATTCAAAAAGTCCACGTTTCCGTCAGGACCGGCGCTCCAAACGAGCCCGGGAATTGCGTCGATCGTTGTGCGGAGTCGGCCTTCCGATGCCTTAAGTTCATCGAGTGCCTTTGATAGTGACATCTGTGACTGTTGGCGTTCGATGGCGATACTCGCGATGTGATTGAACTGGGCGATTAACACTTGGTCTTCGGTGGTGGGTGTTCTCGGTTCCTTGTAATAGATCGCGAAGGCGCCGAGAACCTTTCCGATCGTGGAAGAAATGGGGGTCGACCAGCATGATCGCAGTCCGTGCGCCAAGGCCATCGGACACCACTGATATTCCTCCCAGCGCGTTTCCAAGGCGAGATCGACGGAGATAACTTGTTCGTTGAGGTAAGCGGCCATCGCACACGGGCCAGAGTCAGTGTTTACGGGGCGCCCTTCAATGGCGGCGGTGAAGGTATAGGGAAGGCTCGGCGCAGCCCCGTGCTCAAGATGAGTCCCGGAACTGTCCACCAGTACAACACTGCAGTACGAAGCGGTAGCCGTGGCTTCGACAAGACGGCAAAGCTCACCGAGTATCTCCGATATCGAGTTGCCGCCCGCAACCATTTCGAGTAATCGGTTTTCGCTTGCCAACAGAGTTTCCGCTCGTCGGCGATCTTCAACGTCGTTAAGTAGGAAGTACCAGTTGAGAATGTGGCCCGCCGAGTCTCGGACTGGGAGCGCGCGACCATGAAACCACCGGTAGACGCCGTCGAAACGCCGCAGACGGTACTCGAGATCGTAGGGGCAGCCAGTGGTCATCGAAAGCTTGAAGGCTTCGACCAGACGGGGAAGGTCATCAGGATAAACGATGCCGCCTGCCGTCCAGTTTCTTAGCTCATCGGGCGTCTTGCCGAAAAATTCCAAAACCGGAAGGCTAAAGAGCTCAAGCTCACCTGTAGCGGCGGCTGTAATCACCAGCCCTGGGATTCCATCTAAAATGTCGCAAAATCGAGCCGCGCCGACAGACGAGGTGTGAAGTCCAGTGGCACATCCTGGATCGCCTGGTTTTCCGGTATTCCGCGGCTCGTACCCCATCCGATAAGGATGCGCCTCTTTTGGGGTGCGCGTCCATCATCCTTTGGTCTCGGTTTTTACCCGGAGTCGTATCCGCCTCAGGGTAAAACCATGAGGCCGATACCTTTGTCCCATAGATTCTCGCCAATGTTTATGGTGTGATCGCAAGTGTCCGAATGACCGGATTCTACTGAGTTAACCTGCCATGACAAAGGTATGGTGGTCGTCGTGCATCACCTGCCAGGAAGAGCAATAAAGAGGTTCTGAACAATGAGATCTAAGCCGCTACCGACGCAGCAGCAAATTCCGGCGGACATCGATCATAACCGTCGTCGCTTTCTAGGAACTTCGACCATGGCGATTGTCGCGGCCCAATTTGGCTTAATCGGTTGCGCAAATGCCCAATCAAACAAGGGGGCAGTTCGACTAGCTTCTGAAGGTTCGATGCCGTCTCTTGCCGGCGCGACCGAGTGGCTAAATTCGCCTCCGTTGACTCCAGCAAGCCTGCGCGGGAAGATCGTTCTTATTAACTTCTGGACCTTCTCGTGCATCAACTCACTTCGTCAACTTCCTTATCTCAGGGCATGGACGGCAAAGTATAAGGATCAGGGATTGGTAGTCGTTGGTGTACAGGCGCCGGAGTTCGAATTCGAAAGGAGCCTCGATGACGTTCGCTGGGCCAGGAAGACCATGAAGCTCGACTATCCGATCGCGATCGATAACGATCATGCGATATGGCGCGCCTTCAACAACAACGCGTGGCCGGCGCTTTACTTCGTCGATGCAACCGGACGCATTCGCCATCATCAACTCGGTGAAGGCAACTATGATCGAGCCGAACTGATCATTCAACAATTGCTCGCTGAAATCGGGAATTCGAGCGTCGCTAGCGGCTTTACTTCGGTCGATGCGCGTGGTCCGGAAGCTCCTGCCGATTGGAACAGCCTGCGATCTCCGGAAACCTATGTTGGCTACGAGCGAGCAGAGAACTTCGCATCACCCGGCGGGGTGGCGACAAATAAGAGTCACAACTATGCTGCCCCGGCGCACTTGAAACTCAATCAATGGGCCCTCTCTGGTGATTGGACAATACACAAACAGGGTGGTGTCCTCAACAAGATGAATGGTGGCATCTCATATCGGTTTCATGCTCGTGATCTTCACCTGGTCATGGGACCGGCGAGCCGAGGAGCATCTGTGCGATTCCGTGTGCTCATCGATCAACAGCCTCCGGTCGCTGCTCACGGAGGCGATGTTGATCCTCAGGGCAACGGCACGATCGTCGAGCAGCGGCTCTATCAACTCATTCGACAAACAGAGCCAATTGTTGACCGACAGTTCGACATCGAATTTCTCGATCCCGGAGCTGAAGCTTTTGTGTTCACTTTCGGCTAATCCAGAGACTGCCATCGACATCGGTGCCTATTGATCTCATAAATAAAGAAGGCGTGAAGCATGACCTCTCAAAACTCACCTTTTTCTAAGCGCTTCTCCCATACAAAGCTTTTCGATAGCCCCACGCCGATTCAACGATTGAACCGCCTTGAGCGCGAGTTGGAAACCAATGTACGGCTCTATGTAAAGCGAGATGATCTCATGGGTCTCGGTGGAGGTGGCAATAAGCTGCGGAAGCTCGAATTCCTGTTGGGTGATGCGATTTCGCAAGGCTCTGACACTTTCATCACGGTCGGCGGCTTGCAGTCAAATCACGCACGCCTCAGTGCGGCGGCCGCAGCGCACATTGGGATGACATGCGAACTCGTTCTGACCGAGGTTGTACCGCGGAGTGATGAAGCCTATCGGCGCAACGGCAATATACTCCTTGACGAAATCTTTGGAGCGAAAATTCACCTGCTTTCTGGCACGGAGAACGCCCTGGATTTTGCGACGGATCGGGCCAAAGTTTTGAAGAGTGAAGGCCGACGACCGTATTTGGTTGGGTCTGGCGGTAGTTCTCCGGTCGGATGTCTTGGCTATGCCAATTGTGCAGTGGAAATTATGGAGCAGGAGCAAGAAATTGAAGGCGGCTTTACCCAAATCATCGTTCCCAACGGGAGCTCTGGAACACACGCCGGTCTTGCGGCCGGATTTGTTTCGGTTGGGATGGATCCTGCGAGGATTAGTTCGTATGCCGTTCTTCATCAGGCTAAGGAAACACAATTGAGTACCTACGAGCTTGCCAGAGCGACGCTAGCTTTCCTTGACTCAACGAAATCGGTCTACTCAGATGCAATTCACGTGAGTGATGATCAACTCGGTGGCGGTTATGGCATTCCGACTTCGGCAATGTTGGATGCTGTTCGAATAATGGCTCGAACACAAGGGCTGCTGCTAGATCCGGTCTATACGGGTAAAGCGTTCGCGGGCGTTCTAGCAGCCGTTCGCAGCAGAGCCTACAAACCAAATGATGCTGTTCTATTTCTGATGACTGGCGGCCTCCCGGGTCTCTTTGCATATCAACCGGCCTTTGAAGAGGCTTCTTATAAATAAATCTGTGAATTTGTAGTTGAAGGAGAAGTCGGTATGAAAAAACGATCACAAGAGCAACCTACCTCCGACTCGTCGATCGATTCGCCAGAAGAGTCGCGAGCCAGATTGAGGAGTATGCAACAACTGGTTTGCCATTTGCTCTCTAGGAACCAACAACTGCGAATGGAATTATCCGATTCGAGTAAAGCAAGTGTGAGCGATGGTCATTACTAAAAATCTAGCGAATGCACGCGCTGGACGCCGTTTCATCTTAGATAGACACGACTTGGTATTGCTCGCATTTATCAAATCTGATTGTGAACCTATTCAAACCTAGAGGAGAAATAACATGGAAAGTAAGTATGAAGTTCGTAGCAATAATGCGACCAGCGACGAGAGATTAGCAAGAATCGATCTGAAACTAGAGGCGATCGTGATTCCAGTCTCGGACGTCGACCGGGCAAAGGAATTCTACGGGCGGCTTGGGTGGAGGCTCGACGCAGACTTCCCATTCGAGAACGGATTTCGGGTGGTCCAATTCACGCCGCCCGGTTCAGGATGCTCGGTGCAATTTGGCACGAGGATAACATCGGCCACGCCTGGTTCAGCCCAAGGCCTCTACCTGATCGTCTCCAACATCGAAGCCGCGCGTGACCAACTCGTTGTTCAGAGTGCCAAGGTCAGCGACGTCTTCCATGCGGGAACACCCGGCGCTCAGTTTGAGCCTATTGGCGCGAGTGGGCGCCTTGACGGGCCTGCATCCGATCACGCCAGCTATAGCTCATTTGTCACGTTTAGTGATCCGGATGGTAACGCGTGGCTATTGCAAGAGGTCACCGCCCGATTGCCCGGTCGCATTGATCTGGCTAAAACGTCGTTCGCCTCAGTGAACGATCTTGCGACGGCACTTCGCCGTGCGGCGGCCGCTCATGGCCAACACGAGGAGCGTATTAAACATGCGGATACGGACTGGCCGGCTTGGTACGCCGAGTATATGGTGCGAGAGCAGGCTGGAGGCGAGCTGCCCCAATGAGAAATCGGGGGTATTGATCGATACCTCCGGTTCACGAAATTACGACAGTGCTTCTGGTGTTATCTCAAGCATTGAGCGCGTTCATAACATTCGGATTTAGAACATCTCACCGCCTATGCCGACGCCGGATGCAGAACTCTAAGCATGGCGCTGAGCATTTTAAGGAGGTAATTCTATGAAACGAATCGCTCTCTCACTGGTTGCAGCGGCGATCGTAGCCGGTGTCGCTGCCTCAACGCCTCGCGCATCTGGACACACCGACGAAAAGATCGCTCCGATCGTCGGAATCACAATCCCGGACGGGTACCGGGACTGGAAATTGATCTCCGTAGCCCACGAGGCGGGCGATCTCAACGATATTCGTTCCATCTTGGGCAACGATGTGGCGATCAAGGCTTATCGGGAAGAAAAGCTACCATTTCCGGATGGCACAATTATTGCCCGGCTGGCCTGGAAATACGTCCCATCCGAGGAAAACAACAAAGTCTTTGGTCGGGAACAGTCCTTCGTTGCCGGGTCTCCCACAAATGTTCAGTTCATGGTCAAGGATTCCAAAAGGTATCCCGCAACAGGAGGCTGGGGATTTGCTCAATTCACAAACGGTAAACCTCTAAACGAAGCGGAACCCAAGACCTGTTTTTCTTGCCATAAGCCTGCGAAAGCTCGGGACTTTATCTTCACTCATTACGCACCTTGAAAAACGAATCTGGCACTATTATCTTTGGCCGCTCCACAGGTAACGAGAAGTCGGCTTGTCGTCATTTACCGGTCAACCCAGGGGCCGCCAGCTTGCCAAGAACGGTTCCAGTGCCCTCCCTCGGCCACACCCCTAACCATGGGCATGATGAACTGCTCGATGACTGTCACAGCAGTCATGAGTGGGATGGCCTCGATGTAAAGACTGTTCTTCTTGTTGAAGGCGGTCCACTGTCGCTGCTTCGATTCGTCTTCAAAGAACTCAGCCGTGAACGCTGTTGGCGTTCCGGATGGTAACGGCGTTTTGCGCCGCTCAAATGTCCGCACGATCGCGTCAGAGAGGATTTGTACTTCGAATGAGAAGAGACGGGCCAAGGTGTACAGGTCGTGAAAGTCTTTCATCCGGGTGTTCGCGATACCGAGCTTCACCATCGCCTCGAACTTCTCCGCCACGACGGTCTCCCTAGGATAGGTGAGAAGAACGGCTGCCGGCCCGTCCAAAATCGTCGGGAACGCTGTCTCTACTGCGGGAGGTGTCACCGCGTCCCCAAATCCGATGTCGAGCTGCATGGGGATTCTGGCTTTCTCCAAGTAGCCCAGGAAACTCACCCGCACTCCCTCGTAATCCGCCCCCTCCTTGATCTGCCGAGCGGTGATGCTTGACGAGTCGAAAATCAGGCCGTCGTCAATGACAGGTAGACCACAAATCTCTTTGAAGATGTCTGCAAAGCGGCGAGGATCGCTGCTCCCGATTGAGAGAAAATCCGCATCCCTAGTTGGTCGATGGGTCTCATCCGTCCAAAGCTCAAAGAGCAGGGCTCCCTTCAGAATGAAGGTCATTTTGTGCTCCGACTGGCTAACTCGGAACAGCAGACGCTCCAAGGCGTATTTCGTCAGCAGCACGCCAAAGTCTTCGTTGCGTTCTCTCGCGAGGTTAAGGAGACGCTGCCGGACGGAAGCTGCGACGTTGTTGACAGATTTACTCATGCCAGCGATTCCATATACGGACGCATCACGTTCGCAACGCGGCAAACTTTCGCCGCCTCCCAGAGTTCGTCCATCGTAGCTTTCTTCCCTCGGAAGCATTCGCGAAGAGCCTGGAGTGCCAGCTCCGTTCCGATCGTTGATCGAAACTTGAAACAATCCGCAACAGTCTTCGCAGGAGTGTAAACCTTCACCTCAGTCCCCTCTACCGGATGTCCCACCACGCCGAAGGTCAGAGCCGCACCTGAAAAGCGGACGACATGCACCGGCGGATACTCCATGCGAGGCGACCATGCTCCCTGCTTGAGCGCAATCCAGACCTCGAACGGATTTTCAGTGGTGAGTTCATGAAAGCGCAGAGCGGACGAGAGACACACCACAGCTTGAGGCACCTTACGGCACACCTCGACCAGAGTTCGGTTCTCCGAGGGCGGATGGTCGGCAGACGAATAAAGTCCGCGCCCGACCCTTTCAAGCTTCCCTTCCCGAACCAGACGACCGAGATAATTGCGTGGGACAGCCAGGCGCTCCAGATCGGCAGACCGTATTACGGGCTGCTCGTCGGCAAGTCTTCGAAGCTTCTCCATGTGCGCCTTCACTTTGGTAGTGTACCAAAGTCAATATAGTTTTCCTCTTCTATATTGGTTTTGGTACAAGCTGCTCAGGCTATGAAATTACCGGTGCGACCGGATGAACCGGTCGCACGAACGTTGCGGTGAGGAGCGGGAGAGTTGCAATGTTGTCTGGCTGGGATTGTGCCTGTACCACTAGCTTGATGCGGGTTCCCGTATGGAGCTGCTTGGCGAAGTGGCCCTGTCTGCCGAAGGCAACGACGTTGTAGTGAAAGGCCTGGAGGTTGCGGTCGCAGATGATGGAAACTCCGAAGGCGGTGTACTTGCGTCCGGTCTTCGAAGTGCGGCTGGTGGCTGAGTTGCTGACAGTGCCGAAGAAGGTGATGGTCTGTTGGGTCTGCATGGTGTTTCTCCTTTTGCCCGGTCAATCGGGACACATCCCAAAGGGCGCGAAGGTGCGCTGCTCCCAAGTCGCGGAGTAGCCGCGTTGCCAAGAGAAGAAGTTTTTGGAAAGGGACCCGGAGCCTGCGAGGGGGGAGGAGTCCAACACCCGAAGGGCGCGGTACGCGAGTTCTGAACGAAGAGCCGAAGGGCGCAGCTCCTGCACCGTAGCGGTGGCCGAGTGAACGCGCAAACAGGAGATCGTGCAGACTGTTTAACATCAATCTCGGGTGTTACCCACACTAGACCTCTCACGGACGCGAAGTCACAATGAACGCGTTCATGGGAAGTTCAAGCCACATCGTTCCCTCGGCCCCGGGCAATCGAAGCACAGTTCCCAAAACTCCATCTGCCTCCGAAAAGAATCAGCCGGGACAAATAGGTATGCACAAAAACTAAGCAATAGTAGTCGCGCGTCTCCGCGTAAGCCCGAATGCCGCTATATAGACGTAGCAGATGAATGGCAGGAAGAATGCGTGATGCAATCCGATCGAACTGTCCGCAATGCGTCCCTGGAGCAGTGGAATCAACGCCCCGCCAACGATGGCGGCGACCATGATGCTCGAGCCCCTTCCAGTGAGCGGCCCGAGGTCGGCGATGCCAAGAGCGAAGATGCTTGGAAACATGATCGAGTTGAACATGCCGACCGCGACCATCGAGATCACCGCGACATGTCCAAAGCCGACCATCGAAGTGACTACGAGAATGCCAGCGATGGAGGCCGCGAGAGCAAGCACTCGTCCCGTAGAGAATCTTCGTAGGATTGCGGAACCGATGAAGCGTCCGACCATCGCTCCGCCCCAATACAGCGAGACATATAAGCTGGCGGTACGAGCATTAAGATTGCCAATATCTGGAAGCTGAAGGTAGCTGATCAGAAAACTTCCGATCGCAACCTCCGCTCCCACGTAGAGGAGGATTCCCAGGGCCCCGAGAAAAAGTTGTGAGTGATTCCGAAGTCTGTCTGAGGTGGACGGGTCCGCCTCCCCCGGCCTAAGGTCCTGCGTAAACGTCAACTTTGGTAGGTTAATCAGGGCCAGCGCCGTTGCGAGGACGGCTAGGGTGATTGCAATCCCCAGATATGGACCATCGACTCTAGATGCCTGTTGTAAGCGTTGCGCTTGCAGCGCGGTGCCGGTCACTTCAGTCGAGGTAGGCAACATCTGCAATTTGGACAGAATGAGATATCCACCAAATATTGGGGCAAGGAAGGTTCCGAAAGAGTTGAAAGCCTGCGCCAGATTGAGGCGGCTTGACGCAGTGCCCTGAGGACCGAGGTTTGCAACATAGGGGTTTGCGGCAACCTGAAGAACGGTGATGCCGGCCGCTAGGACGATCAAAGCCGCCAAAAAGAGATCAAACGACGGAACCCGGGAGGCAGGGATAAAGAGGAACGCGCCAGCCGTCATGATGACGAGACCAACTACCATCGTCCGCTTGTAGCCGAGCCACTCGATCACCTTCCCTGCCGGAAAAGCGAAGACGAAATAAGAAGAGAAGAACGCGAACTGAACCAACATCGCTTGCGTGTAATCCAGATCGAAGACTGATTTGAGGTGCGGAATAAGCGTATCGTTCAGTGATGTCAGAAATCCCCACATAAAGAAGAGGGATGTCGCCACACTCATCGCTCGAACGTTCGTACCATCAGTTCCGGGAGCGATTGAGCTCAAGCCCGCATTACGTTGCTCAACTAGCTGTGACATGTTCCATCCTGATCCGCCCGCGAGGGCCCCAATCCATTTAGAAAATGATTCGCATCCTGACACCGAGAAGCGCTGTACTGTACTTCTTTGCACTGTTTTCAGGATGGATCGACACCTCAAGATCAGGGCCAAGTTCGAGACTTTGAGTCATCCTCACCCGGTAGAAGGACTCAAAGAGGCTTTCGTGATGCAGAGCTGCATGGCTGGGGTCTGTAAGCGTGAAGGAGGCACCGAACATGTCGCCGCGACGACCGAAGGGTCGAATATTCACGATTCCTACATCAACTACGCGCTTGATATTCGAACCTTTATCAGTCGCGACACCGACACGTCCGAACGGCACCCAGCCACTCTTTAGCTCATAGTCTGTACCGAAGCCCACCCCGGCGCCGCTACCCATGTGAGCTGTATCTTGCCTCCACACGAGAACGCGGTAAAGGTGCTCTTGTTTCGTTGGAGAGCCGCTCTTCCAACCGAACTCAACTGCGTTCATGTATTTCTTGTCGGCAAGTGTCTTCAGGTTCGTTTGCTGTGCGCCCTCCGTATCGACGGTTACGGCATGGATGTAGACATGCTCAGTTGCTTGATATTCGAGTGCGGAGCCTCCCGCGTATGTCCCATCGGAAGGCACCGTCAAGTTGCCGTCATTCTCCGCATTCAGGAACTGGGTGCGCTCATCGTTGTTATAGAGACTCAGGCTGATGAACTCGTTTGGATGAATCTTGCCGATATAGAAAGCGAACTTCTTTCGGAAAAAGTCTTGACGGTAGTACAGAACGTTTAGAGTGATAGGTTCTTGAGGACCGCCTCCGGGCAGGCAGTTCAGGGTCAAGCCGGACCCGAGTGCATCGCTGAGATTGAACTGCTCGCTTACACCCATATTCGTTCCTGATCGAACAAGCAGACTGAACGAGCCGGCATTCCCACCGTGATCGTAAGCCTTCCAGCCTCCCGCTAAATCGAAGCGCCCGGTAGCCCAATTATGTCGAACACCCTCTGGCGTCACGGTGGCGTACTGATTCAGAACAGTGTATGTTGCCGCGAAACTGAGGCCCTTTGCCTTGCGCAGATCGTTCATTGCGCTATCGGTGGGCTTGAGAACCACATGAAACGGATCAGAGTGGAACAGCGGATCTGCAGGCACTTTCGATAGCACAGCCACATCCTGATCGAGTGCTTGGCCCGGAAAGGCACTTGGAGCCTCGGTCGGGTCATCGGCCTTTGACTGGACCTGTACATGCGCTGAAGCCTGTGGAGCGCCTGAACCCACTTGCGCTTCTCCATGCGGAACTACTAAGACCCCAGCGAGCACGAGAAATGCCATGCGCAGACTGCTGATCATGTTAAGAACTCGGATTATCGTGGCATTCATGTCCTACGTTCCTTCCGAGCGACTGCCAGTTACACGAACGCGAGAATCGGTGCCTTGGTGCCAATCAATTTGGCCGGAAGTTCCCGCGCGCCGCTAAAAGCGCTTGGACGTTGAGCCAGCGGCACCATTCTGACGGTGAGTTCCTTCCTTGCACGAAGTAGGCGAGACTTCGTAGCGGCGACACTCAAGCCAGCTATGCCTGCAATTTCGCTTACCGAAAAATCCCCTGACTGACGAATCTCTGTCACACCACGCAAGACGGGCGGGAGCCCTCGAATGGCTCGCTTTAGTCGCAGTGAGAGTTGAGCTTTCGCCACGATGCTCTCAGGACTCGGCGAACCGTCTGAAAATTGAAAGCATTCTCCGCTCTCACCTCGCGTGAATTCTTGAAGCGACTGGGCGTGGCAAGACTTCCTCTTCCGAAGAAGCATGAGCGCACAATTCACAGAGATCCGTGTGAACCAAGTCGAAAACTTGGCACGACCATCGAAGCCCTCTAAATGGCGATACCCTTTGAGCATCGCTTCCTGAAGAATGTCCTCAGTGTCTTCGTGGTTTCTAACGATTCGGTGAATGATCCGTGTCGCCATACCGGAGTGGCGACGGCAAAGTTCTCCGTATGCAGATCCGTCACCGATCTTCGCCCGAATGACCAGCTTTTCGTCCCGGAGCAAGCTGAGTGAGTCTTGCTGGTCAGCTACGCAAATGAATGCACTTCGCATAAATGTCTCCTTTTTCAATACGATCGGTTCATCTAGCACGTTAGGAACGCCTGGGCATCCACCGCAATCGCCTTCAATGATGTTTCCATCGAAGCAATTCATCCAAGGGGCCTGCAATATCCCTAAGCATCGAGTCCATCACTGCATCAACCTCGGTTGATCTGATAAGGGCAGCGCTTTGCCCCGACCACATGGGCAGCAAAGATTCATCCCGAGCTCTGTCGGCGGCGATCGACAGATTGCGAATCAGATGGCGCTGCAGTGGATATGGCAGGATTTCCGCGTGATCTGCATTAAGCTCGTCCATTAACTCATTTTTGATCGCGCGGGCGAGCCGACCGGTAAATCCCCGAGTGAGGCCAGTGACCGCTGCCTTACCGCTCAGGAGTGTCTTCCGGTGAAGGTCACTCGCCCCGGAAGCCTCACAGGCCAGGAACACGGTTCCGACTTGCACTGCTTCGGCCCCAAGAGCAAACGCCGCGATGACGCCCCTGGCATCCGCTATTCCGCCAGCCGCGATTACCGGAATATTCACAGCGTCCACAACCTGCGGGACCAGAGACATGGTGCCCATCAGCGAATCTTCTGCTTTCCGTATGAACGATCCGCGATGTCCGCCCGCCTCGAAGCCAGACGCGACAACAACGTCGACTCCTGCATCAGCCAATACCTTGGCTTCGTCCACGGTGGTGGCGGTCCCCATCATGATGATGCCAAGCCGTCTGCATTCATCAAGAACTTCTTTCGGCGGCAAACCGTAAATGAAGCTGAAAGCCGGAACTTTGGCGTCTATCAGGACACGCACCTGGTCCTCAAAGCGAAGTGGCTCATATGCAGCGTAGGAAGGTGCAGTTGCACCCACGCGATCCAGGTGATGAGATATGTGGGAGAGCGCCTTCTGGAAGGCTCCTGCCCCCGAGGACACGGCGGCGGCGTCCTCCATAGATATCCAGAGGTTTATAGCGAATGGCTTGTTGGTAAGAGAACGAATTTCGTCGATTCGCTCCTGAATGATGCGCGGTTCGAGGCTATGTGCTCCAAGCGACCCGAGTCCACCGTAGTTTGAAACCGCGGCTGTGAGTCGCTGGGATGAGAGGCCGCCGAGCGGTCCTTGAATGATTGGGTATTCAATGCCCAGAGCAGAAGTGACTCTGGTTCGTTTCCACGAGGTTATGCTTCTGTCGTCCATAGCTTGGCTACCTTGTTGTTTCGGCCATGCGATTCAAGGCTGCGTCTTGCGGGGGTTGGCGAAAGACGCAGCCTCGCTGTTTGGGTTCAATCGCGGCGACTGCAAGTCGCAGTGGACCTACTGGATTCCGGGGTGAGTCTTTGGGAAGACCGCAGTGCGCCGAACCTGGGCAAGAAGTCCAATCAAATGCGAAATTGGGTTCGAGTCAAGCTGTTGAACGGCTTCTATGATCTTCCCTCGCAACGCTTCATCTGCAAAGGATTCGCTTAGCCAATGGAACTTCGCAACGGTCCGATCCCAGGACATAGGGTTGTCCAAGCCGCCTTCATAACCAAGATGCTCTTTGACTAGAGTGCGCCCGTCCTTCGTGAAGACTGTGACGCGAGCGGCGAGTTCCTTGGGGAACCGCGCCGTAAGTTCTGCGTCTGGACAGACTTGTACCCTGGCTACCAACGCCTGTGCATCTGGCGATTGAATTCGCGCGGGGTTGAGTTGCGCCGGTCCTACCTGGCCATCGAGCAACGCGGCGGAGATGAGGTATTTGAGGTTATAGTCGCCCTGCTCCTTGACCCAAACATGATCTTTTGGTCCGTAGCTTCCTCCACCCGCAAAATCGAAGCCCGCCTCGAAGATGTCGCAACGCACATGATCAACTTCAGCTCCGGTTAAGCCATAGGTTCGCCTGAGATCCAACGTCGCTTCGCACACCGGCTGGCCGTGTATTAGGGATGAATATTTCTTCAAGACGGTCTGCGTGATGAATCCAAGCGAAGGGTTTTCCCAATCCACGACGATCGGCTGACCGAACATTTGTTCAAGCCCCTTTGGGCCTTCAAACAAGCCACTTGGACCTGTGAACCCATGCTTGGCCATTGAGACGGCATACACTGCGCGCATCCCCGTCATTCCCGGTGAAAATCCCTTCCACTGGGATACGGGTTCAACATGCACACAGGCGAGCGAGATATTGTCGACCGTAGCAATCGAAACTGCATTCGCGATCTGCTCGTCGGACAGCCCGAGCAGTTTGCCGGTTGCGGCGGCCACAGACATGGCCAGCTGTATGGCATGGTTAAAGCCCTTGGCCATGACCGGGACGGCCGCAGTGAACCTGCAAATGACCTCATACGCCACCGCCAGCGCAAGCATGAATTCCTCACCCGTCGCGTCTGCCAGTTCGGCCGCCGCCAGGACGGCCCCGAAGCTATCGCTCGGATGACAGAGGCCACCTGGTGACATGTAGCTATCGAGAAGATCGACATAGCGTACAAGCCCAGAGTTATACAAAGCCGCCTGATCGATGGATGTCTTGCCCCCACCGATGAGGGTGCACAGACCGGGAGCTCTGAATTCTTCGAACTGTTCGCGCAACGCTATGAAGGGCGGTCCGGGCTGAGCTGCGATTGCGCACCCTAGGCTATCCAAAATATTACGCTTGTAGAGCGTCCGAATATCTGGCTTCAGCTGTTCCGCTTTCGCTGCAAGTGTGAAAGCTCCAATGCGCTGGACTGCAGAAAGCGAGGCGGTTTGGGCCGTGTTCGAACTCGCAGCGACTGTAACTTTTTCTTCGACGATGACACTCATAGTCTTCTCCCTTTAAGGCCGACGCTATCCGCATCGGTGTGTTTGAGAAACATGCAACAACCTAGGCCCTAGTTCTGACCTTCCAAGAATCTGCGAAGCAGTACAGCAATCTCATCTGCCTTTGTATCTAGCGCAAAATGGCCGGCGTCAAGTATGTGGATCTCTGCTTGGGGAACGTCGGTTCGATAGCGTTCGGGTTCGCCTGGATCGAACGACAGATCGTGTTTGCCCCAGAAGACAAGAAGCCTAGGTTTGGTCTCGCGCATCCACGCTTGCCACTTCGGGTATGCCTGAACGTTGGTGCGGTAGTCGTAGAAAAGGTCGCTCTGAATCTGCGCCTGCCCGGGAGCATTAAGGAACGCATACTCGTCGGTCCAAAGATCGGGATCATAAAGCGCAGGGTTCGGATCGTCTCCGATATGGCGGGTCTTCGTGGTTGCAAGTGACAACAGATTCGTGCGCAACACTTCTTCATAAGCTGGCCGATCTGCCCAGAATGCCCTACGTGTTGCCCAGCTTTCTCCAAGGCCTTCGTTGTGCGCTACTGCGTCCTGAACCACAAGGGCATCCACTCTTTCCGGGTGCTCAAGTGCCATGCGGAATCCTACCGGTCCCCCGTAATCCTGCATATAGAGTGTGTAGTGCGACAATTTCAATGCTTGCGTGAAGTCGTTCATCACGCTCGCGAGATGGTCAAAGGTATAGGCAAATTGCCTGGGGTCGGGCCAATCGCTGTGGCCAAAACCGGGGTAGTCAGGTGCGACGAGGTGGTAATTGTCTGCCAGTCTCGTCAGCAAGGGCTGGAACATTCGTGATGACGAAGGAAGTCCATGCAATAGGAGTAGGGTCGGGGCATTTTTTGGCCCCGCCTCTCGGTACGCGATGGAAAGGCCATCGACCTCTATCGTTCGGTAGGCGATTGGGTACTTCATGGGAAGTTCCTTTCCTTGCAACTGTGCCGAAACAGATGTAACCGATACCAAGCAGCACACCAGAAGAAACCACGACAACCAGGACCATCTAAGAATGCGCATCGCGTCCTCCTACTCGATTCGTGCTGCTGTGCTGCTCCCGCTCTGTTGTCCTTCACGTCACATTGTGAGGACAACTCGGAATTGGGCTTTGCCGCTGAGCATGCGCTCATAGGCTTGCGCGACCTGTTCGAGCGGGTAGGTTTCGATCATTGGTCGAACGCCGCTGAGTTCAGCGAACCGGAGCGTGTCGTCAGAATCCGCTGGAGTACCCGCAGCCCAACCCTCAACGGATTTACTGCCGCCAATCAACTGGACGGGCGCTATTTCTATGGGATCGAAGGAGACTCCGATAACGACTAGCTTCCCGTTCGGACCGAGCCCGCTAACCAACTTCGACATTGCCTTTGAGTCGGGTGCCGTGGCGAGAATCGCTTTAGCGCCACCCAACGTCTGGAGCACCTCGGCTGGATCCGCTACCTTCGAATCGATGTAGACGGTGGCACCAAGCTTTTTCGCCAAGGTCTCATCTTCAGCGCCGCGTCCGATTGCTACGACTTTGAAACCGAACTTGTGAGCGAATTGAATACCGAGATGGCCTAGGCCTCCAATCCCCTGAACAGCGACAAGGTCGCCGGGCAGCGCGCCACTATGCCGGAGAGCGTTGTAGGTCGTTAGACCGGCGCAAAGCAACGGTGCGGCGTCGGTGTCGTTGAGATCATCGGGGATCGATACAAGTGCCTCGATCGGCGCCACCATGTACTGCTGGTACCCGCCGTCGTAGCTGATACCTGTGATCTGCTGATTCTTGCAATTGCGGAAGTCTCCACGCCTGCATTCCTGGCAAGTGTTGTCGTGGCCGCCATGCCAACCAACACCCACACGCTGTCCTTTCGTCCATGCGGAAACGCCGGTTCCAACTTCGTCGATGATGCCGGCCACTTCATGTCCCGGGACTCGCGGATACTGAATTCCAGGCCACTGTCCTTCGACGGTGAGGACATCGCTATGGCAAACACCGCATGCCTGCACTTTGATTCGTACTTGGCCCGCGCTGGGCTCGGGAAGTTCACGCTCGACAATTTCAAAACCCTTGCCTGGCTTACCGATTTGGGCAACCTTCATTGTCGCTACTGCAATTGCTGTGGATGTCATAATGTCTCCTAAACTTCGGTGAATGTTGAAGTTGCTACTTCTCCTAGTCGACGATGCTTACGAGTTCGGCACCTATGGTGCGTATCGCGTGAATACGTAGTCATGATCTTTAGCGTTGGCTTCGTGACAAGCAAAGCATGTATTGTGTTGTGCAACATCGGCTGCCTTGCCATTGGTGAACCGGCCAAATCCCCAGCCGCCGGTCGAGGCATATCTCTTTGCATCCTTGACCATCACTTGCACCGTCGTAGCATCCCCGGGAACATAGGCCTGCGGCGGGGCGGAGAGATCGGACGGCATCGTGAGCGGCACGTGTTTCCAAGCGAGTTTCACGAGGACCGTGCCGTTTGGGAATGGGAGCGCATTCGCTCGATAAGCTTTCATTGCTCCTTTGTTTCCGACGATCAATCGCAGCTCAACAAGAGTGCCTGCCTCGTGGGATGGGGCAACAAACTCCCAGTTCCTGTAGCCGACTGGAACGGTGACCCCGTATATTGGAGAACGCTCGACTTCGGAACGCTGTGCGCCGACAAGCGTGGCGGAGGCTATCCCAGCGGCGATCGTGAGCGATGAGACCGCAAGTAGATGCTTCATACCGACTCCTCTAAGACTTCGAAGATTACTTCGAGTTCAATCGGCATGCCCAACGGGAGGCTGGCAACTCCTATCACCATCCGCACTGGAGTCCTCGCGACACCGAAGACGTCGCGAAAGAGATCGGACACCGCATCCGCGATCCTCGGCTGGTCAACAGAGTTCCCAGAAGTTGCAATAAATACTCCCAGTCGCACGACACGAGCAATTCGATCAAGAGAACCAAGGTGTTGTTTCGTTGCCGCAAGTGCGCCCAACGCCGCAATGTAGGCGGCATCCCTCCCCGCTTCAACGTCGAGTTCCTTTCCAAGCCGGCCAAGATACTTGGGCTTGTGATCGACGACTGGAAGCATTCCACTCAGAAACAATAGGTTGCCGGTCTGTAACACCTCAACGTACGTACCAAATGGAGTCGGTGCGCCCGGAAGTTCAATTCCAAGATCCTTCAGCCGCTGGTCCGCGCCGCTCTGCAGCAAACCCGGGCCCCCTACCATTTTCCTGAGTGTGCACCGCCGTCCACGTGCAGCACCTCCCCAGTGACGTGCCGAGCTTCCGTCAGATAAATGACAGCGTCGGCAACATCTTTTCCGTCCGTAATGGTGCCCATCGGCGAGAGGGACTTCATGAAGTCCCTCGGCGTCTTCGTATGAAGAGGAGTGTCGACAACGCCTGGGGCCACCGCATTGAAACGGATGTTGTCCTTGGCGTACTCGCTCGCAAGGCTAAGAGTAATGGCGTTTAGGCCGCCCTTGGTGATCATCGGTATTGAAGCTGTGACGCCTGCAATCGGATTGTCAGCAAGTGCCGCCGTGATAGTTGTCACGCTCCCGCCGACACCTTGCGCCAACATCTGCTTGACTGCTAACTGTGTGGTGAAGATGAAGCCTTCCAGGTTCGTAGAGATCAACTTTCGGAAGTCCTCAACCGTGTAGTCGGTGAAGGGTTTGGTCGAGAAGATGCCTGCATTATTGACCACGTGATCAATTGAACCGAACTTGGCCAAAGCGATCTGCGTGATCTTTTCTGCAGTGGCCAGCTCCCCGATGTCGCCGTCCACGAGCGCGAGGTGCGGTGAGGCTGCGAATCCCGCACTGCTAATTTGCCGTGAGGTTCCGACTACTTGGTAGCCGCGCTCCAGGAACGCATATACGATCGCGGCTCCTATACCTTGCGAGGCTCCTGTAACGATAACTGTCTTTTTGTCTGCCATTTCAAGTCCCTCTTTCTTCCGGTGCGTGCTGATGAATTCACTTCAAGGCACTTGCGTGGAGAACGCTTAGGCGCTCTGGTTGGGAAACAGGCTGAGAAGCGCCTTTGCGGCAGCGGTCGAGGAAGCTGGATTTTGGCCTGTTACCAAACGGCCATCCACGATGGCAAAGCTCTGCCAGTCCGGGGCTTTTTCGTAGAGCCCACCTATCCGCTTCAACTCGTCTTCGACCAGGAACGGAACAACGTGGGTGAGTTGGACGGCTTCTTCTTCACCATTGGTGAAGCCGGTAACGCGTTTACCTTTGATCAGCAACTCGCCATCGATCGTTACCCGATGAAACACCGCGGGCGAGTGACACACGGCGGCAACCGGCTTTCCGGAGTTATAGAAAGACTCAATCAAGGCGATCGAAACGGGATTGTCAACAAGATCCCACATTGGTCCATGCCCACCAACGTAAAACACGGTGTCAAATTCTTCGAATTTCACGCTCGCGAGGAGAACCGTCTGTGAAAGTGCTTTCTGTGCGCTCTTGTCTTCTTTGAAGCGCGACATTGAATCCGTCTGATTTTCAGGCAAATCGCTCTTTGGATCGATAGGCGGCTGACCGCCTCTCGGTGACGCGAGAGTGAGTTCGACTCCGGCGTCTCTGAAGACGAAGTAAGGAGCTGCAAACTCTTCAAGCCAGAATCCAGTTTTGCGACCGGTATCGCCGAGTTGATCGTGGGATGTGATTACCATCAGAATTTTCATCTTCTGTCTCCGAGAAATCTCTTGCCAGCCGAGTGTGTCGATTGGCATGACCCGATATGACCAGAAGGATGGAGCCGGAACAATTGGACGAAGGTATTGCGCAATACCTTCGTGTCGAGTGAGCTTCTTAGGTTCTCTGGAAGCCAATGGCTCGTGACGATCTTTCACCCATTGTTAGCGCCGCAACCGGTAAAAGAAAGACCGCGACAAAGGTCTCGATCAACACCATCGTCTGATGGTGATGCTGGACTTCACCTGTTTTGATCTCTCTAGGTTTCAAGCAATGCAAGAACCCAAAGAGGACACCGATTATGAATCGTATGAACGACATCGTAGTGGTCGACGACAACCCGCTCTTGCTCTGCGCATCCGGGACTCGATTCGGTGCAAGCCCCTCCGCCCGTTCTCTGGCCGCTGCAACCACATGATCTGCCTGGTTGCCGAACTCGGCCGCAATCTGCTTATGAGCGGCGATCACCTCGGACGGAGTATGAATTTCCTTCCGGTCGCGGGTGTTGTGCGCCGCAATCTCCGCTGCCTCCGGCCCGCTGAAGCCGCTCCGCGCAATAGCTTCCTCGATCTGCTGGCGACGTGGGCTGGACGCTTCAAGGTACTCGGGGGTGTAGCCCTTTACGTCGGGAGCCCCGCTCTTGCCAGCCTCAATCTCGTAGCCGAGATTGCGGAGACGGTATGTTAGTTCGGATTGATAAACGGCGGTAGCAAACTGCTGGCTATCGAAGTAACCCTGGGGTTGAAGTGCGCGTGTCGAGCCATCGGACCGCTCGGTCATATTGAGGATGACGGCGTGGGTATGGAGCTGGGGTGCGGCGTAGCCGTCGACCGGGCGGGCGGTGTCATGCTCGAACTTGGCAACGATGAACTTGCCGGTGGTCTCGGCGGGATTGTTGCCGCCGATGCGCGCCTGAGTGTACCGCTCCAACTCCGTGAGGGCGATGGTTACGGCCTGCCGGTGAGCCTCGCGAACACGATCATCTCCGCCTACCAAAGCAGTCAGCGAGACGGACTTTGGAGCCGAGAACGTCGCGTCCCACCCCGCACGATGCTCCACTGGTTTTACGGTCGTTCCGTCTGCGGTCGTGTACTCCTGGCCCTTCCGATGCTTGACCAACTGCTCGGCGGTATGGGGGTTCTGGCCTTCGCTAAGGCGAGCGAAGTGTCGCGCGTCGATGGCTCCGGCTAGGCCGTACTTCTCGGCCAACTGACCCTGCCATTCTCCAAGAATCGTGTCGCCCTGCTTCCAATAGTTCTGCTCGGCAGACGTGAACTCCTTGGCGTGGTACGTCTGTGCCTGGCCGGAGCTGATTGGTTTGGAAATAGTGAGCATACGGCCCTACCGTCCCACAAAGTCGAGCGTTGACTGGACCCCTACTTCGTCCTGAACTTCGCCAGAGTCCACGGGAGAATCAGGGTCAGTTCGAGTCACCGCAAGCTCTTCTTCGGTTGGTTCATCAGCCACCGGCACGACGGCATCCTCCACCTTTGTAGAGTCACCCGCCTTCACCTTCGGCACCTCGGCTTCCAGGTCAATCGTCGGCTGCCGCGCCGGTTGAGTCTTCGGTATAAGGGTGATCGGATCGAAGCCCAGAGCATCGTCTTCCATGTCGCGGGCGATGAAGCCGCGAGTCCTCTGGGGCACCTCCATGTAGTCGAAATGGAAGCGGGCGACGTTGTTTCCCAGCTTGAGAAAGGCGTGCCGATTCTCCAGTCCGGAGATTTCAGAGTCCATGACCAACGGCTCTACCTGACGGTCCAAGGTGAAGTTCTTGCCGGAACGGGTACCGTCGAAATGCGTCTCCTTCATCCGCTCAATCTCGATCTTGCCGATGGCTTTCGACACCCATTCCGCTGCTTTCGGCTCAGTGGTCTTGAGGAAGATTTTGGTCGCCGGCTGGGAGAGCATCACCTCGGCCAGGTGGCCGTAGATCACTTCAAGCTGGGCCTTTCCTTGGAAGCCGAGAACCAGCGGGTTCTGGCTCTTCCGATTCTCGGTGATGGCCGTATGGAGCTGAGGGAGACGCTGTAAACTCGCCAGCTCGTCCAATACAAACCACACAGGCTTCTGAGCACCTTGCGGGGCGGTTAGCAGCCTAAGAACCAAGAGGTCTATCCAAAGACTGTGAAGGGGACGGAGGGCTTCGCGCTCAGTCGCGCTAGAGGTGATGAAGATCCAACCTTTACGCGTCTCGGACCATTCCGTGGCACTCCACGTCGTCTTCGACTGCTCCTTGGTGGGCAGCATCCGTAGGCTGTCCGCTACCAGTCCGAGCGAAGCCAGGACGCCGTTGCGCTGCTGCTGTGCGCCTTTAGCAATCATGGCCTGCATCTCTGTTCCGAGCACACGTTTGTCGATCTCACCCGGGTTGGAGAGCCAAGCGACCAACTGCGTCGGGGTCGGCCCGAAGGTGAGGAGATGGGCAAAGATTTTCTGTGGCGTCTCGGTGAAAAACTCACCCTTCTTGTCGCTGGTCGGCTGGTAGAGCGAGGCTGCAATCGCCTTGGCTTCCGCCTTCCGGCGAAGCTCCTCAGACGGCCCCCAGTAGGGGCAGCGGGCATCTAAAGGGTTGAGCACAATGTCTCCACGATCGGCATCGTAGAACCTTTGAATGAACTCGCAAGCCGGGTCGTAGACGATAGCCATCTCCTGTCTGTCCTGAATTTGCCGGAGGATCTGCATGATGAGGCTGGTCTTCCCCGCCCCGGTGTCGCCCATGAGTTCAATGTGCTGCGCCTCGGCCCTCAGCGGTATCCTCATCATCTCTTTGGCTTCGGTAGTTTTGAAGCCAATCCCGTCACCCTGCACCGTCTCGTTGAACTCTTTTGGGGTCAGAAGCACTGGCCCTTTCAAGAGCCGCCCATACTTTATTTGCTTCCTGCGCTTTATGTCCTTGCGTATAGAAAGTGGGAGCTGGGCGAGCAGTGAGAGGAAGCCAAACAGGATCGGAAGTTTGTAGATGTCCCTGAGCTGGTCGCCCTGGAAGACGCTGGTCTTGAGGTACTCGTGCATGGACTTGTCGAGGTATGGCTGCTGCGGCCCGCGATAGAGTGCTCGGAGCCCACGCGCTTCCGCAGCGCTCGAAAGCGCAAGCGGGATATGCTTGCCTCCGGGGGCCGAAGTGGTGCCTTGTTGTACGTCGGCTTCGACGGCGAGTTGTCCCATCTTGGTGCCGTCACCGATGTAGAGCAGTTGATATTTATCCTTCTTATTGAGTGCCGCGCCCGCCGCCGATCGTGCGTACATCGGCGTGTAGAACTGCTGTAAGGGTGTCTGGCCGTAGGCAAAACGAACATACAGAAAGCACCCGGTCATCACGAAGGCAAGGAATACCGCGCCATAGGTGTAGATGGCGGAATGCGGCGGGAAAATGACAGTTTCTTTGCGACCCCACTGTTGACCTGCCATTATGCACGCTCCAGGTCTTGCTTCGTCTCGACTGCAAGCGCAGTCTTCCGCTTCTTGACCTCGACCATGATTCCGTCGAACACCTCGGGCGTAATTTTGAGGCCGGTTGTGAGCGGCTTCAGGAGGTTGGTAAGCATGAGCCGAATCCCCACGATCTCGCTCAACTCAGGGCTGGCGGTGGGGGCTCCGCTATCTCGTATCAGTTCGTCAAGGATGAGCCGGCGGATGAACTCTCCACGTTGCTGGCCGCGCTTTTTGGCGAGCAAATCGAGTCTTTCTGCTTCGCTTCGGCTCAGCTTCGATGAGACATTCGTGAGACGAAATGATGCCCGCTGCTGTGCCTTTTCGACCATCGCATCATCGTTGAAGAGGGACATATGTACCTTCGATCCGTCAGGGATTCTTGGGAATACTCGGGTATTCTCAAGAATCCCTATGCTCCGTAAGTTGTTGAGGATATTCTGTCGCCTTCAAGAATCCGTCAGGATTCCCAGCACGACCCTCGGAGGGGTGGAGTGTCATAATTCATCCGGTGCGTAGCACCGCTTCCATCCCGGCACAAATCATTGAGGGGGCAATACTCATTACTTCACCGCTGCATGAGCCGTGGGAATCGCTGTCTGAGCTGGCACTGATGTTGCCGGCTTACGCCCCGGCGTTCCCTTTGGCCTATCCTCGCCATTACGCTTGATACGCAATGGATGGATCGGCTTTGAATCGTTCGGTGCCCCGATATATTTCTGGAAGTCCTTGTCTTTGGTGAAGACGTATTCGAGTGCTTTATTCACCACATCGTCAGCGGCTACTCGGGTAAATGCGGCATATTGATTGACGAGGTTTGCAGTGGGCTCTTCAAGCGAGACGGTGGCAGTGACTTTACGGCTGGTTGTGATCTCAAGCAATGGCATGGACGTTCTCCCTCTTGTTGCTGGTTGAAATGATTGGGTGGATTGCTGGGACATCGCGCTCACCTGCGAGATCAAAGATGGTGTCGTACATGAATTGTTTGGTCGTGCGGTCATATCCACGCACAGCGATAATCTCGCTCACTTTGCGACCATCGGCGAACCTGCCAACTTGGGCGACGATCTGAACCGTCTCGGCGATCTCCGCCGAGATGTCGTCCCGATTCGATTGCTGGTGCGAACGCATTGCCAATTCACCGAATCTGCGGAGGGCCTTCACCGCAGAACTGGCATGAATCGTCGCCATCGAACCCGCGTGCCCGGTATTGAACGAATCGAGCAGTGTGCGGGCTTCCTCGCCACGCACCTCGCCGAGGATGATGCGGTCGGGCCTCCACCGCAGCGCGGCCTTCAACAGGTCATTGAAGCTCACCGTGCCGGTGTGTGATTCTGTCTGGCACTCCGACGCCAATAGATTTGGCTTGCCAATACGCAGCTCGGACGTGTCTTCGATCACCACAATGCGCTCTTCCTCGGGGATGTAATCAGCGAGTGCGTTCAGCAAGCTGGTCTTGCCCGCGCCAGTTCCGCCGCTAATCAGCATCGTCTTCCCGGCCTCGATATAGCCGCTCAGTGTCGCACCTATCTCCGGCGTCATCGCGCCAGTTTGAATGAGGTCGGCGATGCTGAACCGGGTCTTGGAAAACTTGCGAATCGTGACTGCGGGGTTGGGCCGCACAACGGGCGGGAGAACCGCCGCGAGGCGGCTACCGTCCGGCAGTTGGGCATTCAATAGCGGGTGCGCCTCGTCCAGCTTGCGGCTCAGCTTGTTTGCAATCACCTCAAGGCCGGTACGGAGTGCTTTCGCATCGAAGACGATCTCCGCGTGCTCCAACTTGCCCCCGCGCTCAAACCACCACTGACCGTTGGGATTGCCCATAATCTCGCTCACCGTGTCGTCAAGCAGTAGCTCTTTGATGGGCTGGAGAAACGATATGAGGAGGTCAAGATCGTGGTTCATATCAACTCCTAGTTGAATGCCTGGTCTGCGCGGTAACGAACGATAGTGAGTCCAAGCGGATTGAAGGCGAGCGCGTTGTTCTCGACGTGATCGGCGAAGACATAGGTCACACTGGCGGTCCAACGCTCCGTCTTGATCTCCGAATGGTCGTTGGCGTTGGTGTAGACCTTCTCAAACTCAATCCGCGCCGAATAGGGCGACTGCCGGAGGTCGTCGAGGACGACGCTCTTGATATTGATATCGACATAAGGGAGCGTGCTGTCCTGCTGGAAAGTGGTAATCGTCTTGCTCAACTGCTCCTGCCGAATGACTGCCTGCTGCACATCCGAATTAAGGAAGTAAAGCGCCTGGGTTTGGTCGCGCTCGATGGTATAGCGATTGCGCTGGAAGTAGAGCGTGGCCCACCGCGAGAGGTAATACTTGTTCTCTGCCTCCTGCGGTTTGTAGTCATAATTCCGATAGTCGATTGCGTCCGCGTGTCCCACATCGTTGATGCGGATGACAAGCGGTTTCATCCCAGCGAGAGCCTTTTGGCTCTTGAAGGTGAGTGCGCCTAGCATCAGGCAGACGACGCCCAGGACAAGGATCGTGATCTTCAGATAGGTGTTCATCACGAGCGGGTCGCCATACTGCTCCAGATAGCGTTCCGCTGCGCGTGTAATCTCGGGTGATTTCGTCTCTTGAGCTGGCATGTGGGATCTCCGTTTACTTCATGATTCCTGCGGTGATGGCACCGGTGATGGCACCCATGCCTGCGTCGTGACCGCTGCTGCTACCGGAAAAGATGGAGGCGGTGATTGCCGGAATCTTGATGAGGATGAAGATATTGACGACCGTGAGCAGGATGATGAAGGGAAAGTTTTGCAACATCTTGATCGGATTGGTGAAGTCCATAAGGTTCGTCGCGGAGGACATATAGAGATGTCCGAGGATGCTCATCGTTGCGGCTGCGACCACCTTGTAAAAGGAGAAACTGAGGAACGCCCTGAGCCAACCCCAGAAGAGAAACTCCAGCTTCTCGATGATGAGAAAGGGAATGAAAATAGGACCGAGAAGACCGATGATTGCTGCGGCTATCTCACCATAGGCGATGATGACCGAGACAAGCGCCGCGAGGATTGCAAGTGAAAGCTGATTCATGATGTAGGCGACTATCATGTACGGCGCGGTGAACATCGCAATGCCAGGCCCAGACTTCTGCAAACTTGTGTCGATGGATTGCAGCATCGAATTGGTCGCATCGTATCCGATGGTGTTAGCAAGATCGGTCGTTCCATCGCTGATGAAACTCTTGAGCGAATAGCCGATGCCTGGAATAGTGCTGTCGTAATAGAGCACGAACATATATGCGAAGCTGATGAGCATAAAGAAGTTGAGGAAGCGGGCCATGTTGAATCCCTGCCCACCTTGGGCGGATGCAAGCGCTTCCTGAATGCCGTACCAAACGAGCATGATGGTCGCGAGTGAGAGAACGATGCGGAGTCCAATCGCGTCGATGGTCGGTGCCGTACTTGCGGTCAATGACTGGCATTGCTGCGCGATGAAGTTGAGTAATTGGAATCCCATAATCGCCCCCCCATGGCTTGTAGCCGAACGTCTAGTAGCTGAATGCCTTGCTCACTCCACTTTTGTCTGTGCTGGTATGAGTCGCATAATTGCTTTCGTAGCCATCAGCAGCCTGCATGGACATCTTCAATCCGTCCTGCTGCTGTTTCTGTTGCACCATCTGTTGCAAGCTCTGAGCCTGCGTCATCTGGCTTGCTTCCTGCTGTGTACGGAGCTGCAAGAGCATCGCCTGGTTGATGCGCTGCAATGTCGCAAGGTCTGTCTGTTGGGTGGGATCTGTGGAGTGACTGGCGGTTTCCAGCGTTTTGATGTCGGCCTCGCGTTGCGGAGCGTTTGCCCGCACCGTGCCAATCGTTTGTAAGCTGGTTGTATTTACTGCATCTCCCAAATCAGCGGTTGCACCCTGCGCGGCAATAGCCTGTTGGCCTTGCGCGCTCAGCGAGCCATAGCCAGATATTTGACCTGTTCGCTGGATACTTGCTCCTTGGTTAGCTGCCGCCGCTCCGCTGCCGTTCGTCGCCGAAGTGGTCCACGGAAGCGAATTGCCGTAGGTATTGGCAGGGTGAGCAACCGGTGCCCAAGTTTGCTGCGCCATGTTGGTGTACGCCGTGTAGTAGCTGGATGGCGCTGTCGCCATCCGCTGGGCAAGGTTGTACGCTTGCATGACGTTCTGGGTTGTCTTGATCGTCGTTGTGTAGAGCTGGCTGGCTTGTACGAGTTGTTGCACGGCATGGGCGGATTGGGTGGGGTCTAACACTACGCCCACGCCAAACTGTGCGTGCGCTGGATTGGCTGAAGTGGTGACGGCCAATAGGACGGTTAGGATTAATCCCTTCATGGTGGTTCTCCTTGTAGGGGTCGGTGGAGGTTAGATTGCGTTAGGGGACGACTATGGAAACTCTTGGCTAGGCGCATTACTGAACGAGCATCTTCTTCGTTATGTCGTCGCGCTGAGCCTCTAACTCCTTGCAATGCGGGCTGCTCTTTCGGGCTTCCGCATCGCGCTGATGTTGGTCAATCACGGCCTGCTGTTGCGGCGAAGGCTTATTCCCGAATGCTGAGCCAACAATCGCCTTTCCGTCTTGATCCGAGGTCGATGCAGAGCAGTCTTTTTGATATGCGGCATTCGCGGCCTGATATGCAGCCGTGAGATCTTGGCTTTTCTGTTCCTTACTTTTGCAGCCCGACAATAAGAGGGCGGCGAATGCAAAGGCGATGACGAGGGCTTGACGCATGGAAGCTCCTTAGAATGACTGCGCGATGCGGTGATTCTCATAAGCCGGCAAGAGCATATCTTGCGTAAAGTAGACCTTCACGCGGTGCCCTTCTCGGATTGTGATTGTGGGTGGAATCTGGATGAACTTGTCGAGAATCGTCGTAGCTGATTGCGACACGCTCGAAGCTGCACCGTTGGTAAAGGACTGCGAGCCTGAGCTGTTTAGGTTTGATCCGCCCTGGCTGATTTGAGAGGCACCGGAGATGACGCCGAGTGCAATCGACGTTCCGAAGATCTGGAGATAGTGATTGTTGACCTGGTCTTTTAGTCCCTCCTCTCCGATCTGGTCGAGGCCGTGGAATTGGTCTAAGTCCACGCTGTATCCGTCCGGCATGAGCAGACGATGAAAGGCAACGGAAATCCGGCGCTGTTGTCCGAACCCGGCACTACCGATCTTGCGGGCTTCGCCCAGCACGATCGTTCCTTCTGGTATGAGTATGTGCTGATGGTCATGGGAATACACGGGATTCGACACAAGAACCTTCACCGGTCCCACCGCGTCACCATCCAAGCGGTTCATCAACACGGTATCCAGCGTCAATCCTTCGTAGATGACATAAGGCTGGCCCACGGCATTGTCGATATTGACCTCGGACGGGCGTTTGTACTCTGTCGCGGGTATCTGATCGCCGGAAGTCCTTTGTTCTCCTGCTGCTCTAGCCGTGGTCAATGCGGTTGGCTGACCTGCCTGCACGGCGGCAGCAAAGGGGTTCTGGGGCGCACCGGAGGGCTGGGATACATTCTGCTGCTGGGGCGTGGCCTGCTCCGCTGGCCGCGCATAGGCGATGTTGGACGAGAATCGTGCTGTGTCTGCCCGTTCCTTTTCGGTCGCCGCAAGCTGCTGTCCGGCTTGCTGGGAGGGCGTGAGCTGGGGCTGGCCGTTGGCCTGTGTGCCATTCTGCTGCCCATTGGCGAGATAGGTTCCTGACTGGGCGAGTGGACGCCCGTCGGGGCCGAAACCCGACGCTGCCGCCTGCTGCGCTCCTGTGCCTCCCGCCGCTGGGTTGCTGGTTGAGGCTGCCAATTGCGCGTCCTGCTGTGCTTTCAGCTTGTCAGCTCCAAGCTGACGCTGCAGAGCGTCTACATTGGTCGCCGTGTTGTCCTGAACATAGGGCTGCGGCCCGTTGGCCTTGGCCTTCTCAGCATCGGTCGGAGCCTTCTTCCGGGAACTGATGACGGTAGCCAGGATGAGGAGCACGACCGCTCCTAGATAGAGAAACATCTTGAGGTTCTTTTGGAGAACGCCTTTGGGCTGGGTCGTGTGGTCGGTGAGCTTCGCGTCTGCTGCTGTGGTGACGGTATCGGCCATGACGTTACCCCTTCCTCGTGAAGTCCATCTTTTTCTTGCCGAGTTCGACGTACCCGTTGTCCATGACCTTCGGGATGATGTACGTCCCGTCGCGGAGGTCGTAGTTGATGAGGTTTGGCTTGCCGTCCCGCATCTCGTACACGCTAAATTTCTCCGGTGCATTGGTCTTGATGTAGGTGAACTTGTCGTCGTGGTAGATCGACTGGATATCGAAGGGAGCTTCGTTCAACTTGAACGTGTAGTCAAACTTCAACGCAAGCGGGTAGGCACTCTTGTACTCATCGACGGTTGCTCCTACGTGAGACTGAAGCGTCGATATCTGTTGATGGGCCTGTTCAAGCTGGGCGGCTGGAACATATTGGGCTGGTCCATTCGCCGCAACGATATTGGAAGCATCCGCTGGCTGGATGATGACCTTGAGATCGGGGTCGCCGCCCGACGCGGTGATGTCGGTCAAAGTGAAGCTGTAGATATTGCCCTTGTCCGTAATCAGGTTGAGGTTCGAGCTGATGCCCGCCTTGGCTGGATGAACGAAGCAGAAGTTGCCAACCACATCCACAATCCAGAAGTCCTTATCTCCGGTCGCAGCCTCCATGATCTTCTCGGTCGCCGGGACAACAATGAGCGTCGTGTACTTCACCTTCGCCCTGATCGGCACGATGTCCTGCGAGTGGTAAGAAACATTGCGGGAGGCAGTCTGGGCGCAGACTGCCACGCTTCCCACGATGGCGAACACAAGTGCGATGGTTGTTGTCTTCAGGCTCTTCATGGGAACTCCTTAGTGGCGCGGTTGAAATGGGTGAGTGGAAGCGAGTTGGCGAACGCCCTCTGCGATTCCGTATTGCGCGAAAGCCTCCCGCTTGAGCAGGTTGTCGCGGGCGTTGTTGGTCGCAATCCAGTACGAGACGGAATCGACATTGAGCCGAACCTTCTTGCTGGACTGCGCCTTGCGAATCAGCATCTCGCCGGGTGGAATGAGATCGGCGATGATATCGATTTCGGTGTCATTGAGGTGGAACGCCTCGCGGTAGACCTGGCGATTCATCTCGGGGTTTGCGAGGAAGATCTTGGTCGGGCAGCTCTCGGCCACGACAGCCAGCATCCCCGATTCCTCAAGCTCCTTGATGGACTGCGTGGCCAGAATCATCGCCGCGTTATGCTTCCGCCAGGTCTTCTGTGCGGCCACAATATAGGTGCGGATGGTTTCGTTCTTGATGAATAGCCAAGCCTCATCAAGCAGGAACGTCTTGAAGGTCGCCAGCTTCGCGGGGTTTGCAATCTCGTTGCTGGCCCGGTGAAGGACGTAGAAGAGCAACGGCTCCAATACCTCGGGCGCATCACCCCAGCCGGCGAAATTGAACGTCTGGAAGCTGGCGAAGCTAAGCGTGTCTTCCACGTTGTCGAAGAGAAAGCCGTACTGCCCCTCCTTGGTCCAACGGTGGAGACGTTCCTTCAGCTCCCCGATGATCTGGCTGAAGGTGGAGAGTGTCCGCTGCTCCGGGGAAACGACGTACATCCGCTCTATCGCTTCCCACAGCTTGCGCTCTTCCTTGAAATCGAGCCGGTAACGCTTGTCGTTACCCTCGATGAGCACACGAAAGAAGGAGAAGAGAAACTGCATGTTCTCCTTTGTCTCCGGGAGGCTGAACGGGTTGATGGTGAAGTCCCGGTTCTCCTGGCCGACGTTCAAATACGTCCCGCCGAAGATCTCCGTAAGCGACTGGAATGAGCCGCCGATGTCGAAGATGTACGTCTGCGGCCGATATTTCTGGGCATTCGTGAGCAAGAAATTACATAGAAAACTTTTGCCTGAACCTGTCATGCCGAGGATGAGCGTGTGCGCCACCTCGCCGTTATGGAGGTTGAGGTAGTAGGGCGTGGCGTTGTCCGTCTCCAAGACCGCCAGATACTCCGAACGAAGGTGGGGGTTCGTTTTCTCGCCGGGGTGAATGGTGAAAAGAAACGAGAGGTCAGCGTAGTTGGAATTGAGCAGGTACATCTTGCGAAGGTTCTGGGCGTAGTTGCCCGGAACGGTGGCAAACAAGGCATTGAGCTGGTTGTAGGTCTCGGTGAAGAGCGCACCATCGGCGTTCGTGAACACCCCAGTAAACTCGCCCATCTCCCGGTTGATCGTCTGGAGGTCCGTGCTGTACAGCACGACCGTAAGCGAAAAATCGCCTAACGTCTGGCCGTCGCCGAGCGCTCGCAGGCACTCGCCAAGATTCTCGATGTCCGCCTGCTTCGACTCATCAATGAGTACGTCACGCTGGTTCGTCTTCGCCGGGTCGCTGCCGATCTGCGACACGAAACCAGATTTGCTCATGTTGAAGTGACGGCGGCGCTTATCCACTTCCTTGCGGGCCTTCGCCATCGAAAGCGGCGTCCACTCCGTGACCACGTAGAAGTTGCCTTCAATCTTGAAAAGACGGTCAAGGACCAAGGGCCGCGTCTCCGCAATGGCCTCTTTCATTGTCAGGACGCGGACGAAATGGTCACCTACTCGGAGGTGGTCACGCTCCGCTTCGATGTTGGAGTTCACCACCTGGAAGTCGAGATACTGGGTCGATTGCGGTTTGCCTTTGATCCGCCAGTCATCGAAGTTGAGGAGCCGACGAAAGAAGCTGAACTGCGCCTGTTGCCCCTGTACCTCGATAGGCATAAGGTCGGCGAGATGCCGAGTAAAGTTCTGGACGCACTGCTCAAGCCGCACCATGTCGGCGTCGATCTGCTTGCGAAGCAAGACCTTCATGTTGTCGTTGGTGAACTGCGCTTTGAGTTCACGGATACCGCCCTGGGGATCGCGCGGCATCCGTGCGAGAGCGGAGAGGATGCCGGTCTTCGACCGCGCACCCTCCAGCACGATCACGTAGAAGAGTTCCACCTCATAGAGGCGGTCGCGCTTGGACTCGAAGTATTGCCGCCGCTGGTCAATGGCTGCGTCGATCAGCTCGTCATCGTAAGCGGCAAACGGAATCTCGGGCCGGTTTGTCTTGAAGAGATATTGGTAGACGTGGAAGCCTTCGCCGAACGATTTGAGTGCGGATTCGAGCCGCTTCACCGCATACTGCTGTTCATCGTTGTCAAGGCTTTCATAGTCAACGCCGGTGACGCTCAGAACCATGCCAAGATCGCCGCTCTTGGTGAGGAAAGCCGTCTCTGTCCAGAAACCGTAGAGGTTGATGTGGGCGCTGAGAGCGTCCGCTTCCTTCCACGGCTTGATGACGCGAGAGAGATTGAGCATTAGCGCACCTCTACGTTTGGGACTGTCTGCTTGGCCGCGTCATAGCGCAGCTTGAACTTCTCGGAGCGCCCGAGAATCTTGAGGAAAGCCGGATCGGAGTTCGTCACCCAATGTCCGAAGATGGAACCGCCGATGAATACTAGGACGGCCCCGATGATCGAACTGAAGAGGTTGAACATCCCCACTGCTGATACCGCAATCATGAAGAAAAGTGTGCGTTCGATGCCCATATAGGTGAGGGGTTTATGCAGACTCTTGAAGACTCGGTTGCGACGCTTCTGAGTTATTTCCGGCATAAACCCCTCGCTGTGGAACGTCGTTGGAGGTGAAGTGAGTTAGATCGCTGGACGATGACGGCGGCAGAGCTAAGAGCCCCAAAGCCATGTGAGGATGTTCGTCGCCATGATCGCTATACCGGTTCCGGCGGCGACACCTGCAAGCGTTTTCTTCGCACCGGGTTCCCCATGCGCGAACGTGTAGCCGCCGATCACAATTGCGATCAGACTGGCAGCCTTGGCGACGGTCCCGGTGAATAGTGTTTGGATGGAGCTGATACCCGAATCGAACGGCGAGGCATGAGCTGCGAGAGGGAAGATTAATACGCATAGGAGCAGGGCTGCTCCGCGTATCAGATAGAGCTTTGTCCGCTCAATCGTTGCTGCTGGAATGATGATTCGGATACGTGTCATTGGCACCTCCAACGACCGGGATGGTCGTGATAGCCATGACACTAGGCGGCGCTTCCGCGCACGTCCAATACTTATCTCCTATGCCGATTTGAAGCGGAATGTCGAATTTTATAGCGGTTACCTATGGCTGAACCGCTATGCGAAGAGGCGAAGATTCTCGTCTTCAATATCGGGGCGCACAGAGCGCGGCGGCTTCGACACAGACGACGGAGACACTTGCAACCGCAGTCTCTTACGCAACTCTCTTATCAGCCCCGGAACGGTCTTCTGTGAAGTGGACTTCCCCAGGATCAACGCACTATCCACAGTCCATGTGACGCCGGTAACAGGCCGAGTGACGAGACCAACGTGCATCTCCGACCCCTCGCGGACCAGCGCATATCCCTGACCCGATTCCACCATCCATTGAATGTTGTGAGGAGTCGTTGTCTTGCTCGCCACATCACCCCGTATCCCTACCTCATCAAGCATCTCCATGAGCCGGAGATGCGCTTCAGGATGTTGTTTTGGCTCCTGAAAGATCGTCAACTTTGCTTGAAGTTCCGCAGGGGCAATCTCTTTCAAGCGCGCCAGTGGGTCGTCCGACTTCATGCACACGACAAGGCGACTCTTGGTGAAGGGATACGTCTTGAATCCCGATCCGCTAATCGGAAGTGCTAGCAAAGCAGCATCAATTTCCCCCTTTTGGAGGAGCAGGAGGAGTTCAACATTGTCACCACTTCTCGAAGCGATTTCGCACTCTGGGAAAAGCGATGTATGCACTGAGCAAACCATTTCATAGAGAGCATGGTCTACGAATGAAGAGAAGCCCAGGCGCATCGGGGTGAACGTTACACGATGCAAGGCGCGGGCGGTCGCAATGAGGCCGTCACGTAGCTTTAGAAGCTCACGTCCTCCAGTGATTAATATCTCTGCGGCTGGTGTCGCATGAACGCCATTGCGATCCCGTATGAAGAGCGGAACCTGCAACGCTTCTTCCAAACCTCTCATCTGCGTGCTGAGGGAAGGTTGCGCCAAGTAGAGGCGTTTCGCTGCGCGAGTGATATTTCCTTCTTCGGCGACGGCGATAAGATATTTGAGATTACGAAACTCGACCAGGTCTGACACTAATAGGGGCCCGCTCTCTGGACTGGTTGATGAAGCTCAGCAAGTAATTCAACACGAGTGAAAGGTCAAGACCCGTTCCCCTGAAGTATGGGCGCGGGTATCCAACAAGTCAACGGCCCTGGGCGCTGACTTCTCGCTTGTCTAACAGTTTCGGCATACGCAAAACCTATGCCAAGTCAGGTTTTGCCATAGGTACGAAGTATTGGACAGGATGTCCCGCAGGTTCGAGGGTATGAGTATGCGGGGAAACACCACGCAACTCCGGCAAGCGAAACCTTGAAGGCGAGGCCCACTCAAATGACTTCAGCAGAGAGAATGGCGACGGAAGACATGAAGAGCCCGGCAATGTCTGTGCTCGTGAGAGCAGTAGCCGGCGAAGTGGCATCATTGCTCCGGCTGGAGTTTGCCCGCGTCGCGCCTTCTGGCGTTCAGCCCGTCTTGCTGGACGTCAAACAGGCTGCCGTGTATCTTGGGCGCACAGAGCAAGCCGTTCAACACCTCATCTTTCAGCGTGACATTCCGGTGGTGAGGATGGGACGCAGGGTTCATCTCCATCGCCGTGACCTGGACGCATGGATTGAGAAGAATACCTACTGACGCGGCACGCACTAGCTTTTCTAACTACAATAGGTAATGGGCAAGAATGCGTATGGCAGCGGCTCGATCTTCTTACGTGGAACAATCTGGTGGGTTCAGGTCTGGGTCGATAACAAGCAGCTCTCGCAATCGAGCAGATCAACAAAGAAGTCGGAAGCAATCAAGCTCCGCGACAAGCTCCTGGGCAAGAAACATCGCAGGGAGATCACGGGCGGTCCCGCAGAGAGTGTTCTCATCGCTGAACTGCTGGATGACGTTCTCAAGAGCGACATCGAAGAATCTACGCGGTACATCTGGAAGCTGGTTGTCGAGAAGAGCCTAAGACCGTTCTTCGGGCGAACGCGAGGGACAAGGCTTTCTACCGATCTGCTGGAGAGCTATCGTGAGAAGCGGACGGGCGAAGGGGTCACAAACGCTACCGTAAACCGTGAGCTATCTATCCTGCGAACTGCATTTCATAACGCGCGGAAAAGAACTCCTCCGAAGGTGCATACGGTTCCCTACTTTCCAATGGTGAAGGAAACGACCGTCCGAAAGGGCTTCCTGTCAGACGAGATTTACGCCAAGCTCCGTGATGCCCTAGAACATGAACTCAAGCCTCTGTTTGTCAGCGGCTATGTAACGGGTATCCGAAAGGGAGAGCTCCTAGCGATTCAGTGGCCACAGCTCAACTTCGAGAATAGTGAGATTGGACTTGAACCTGACGAGACGAAGGGCCGGGAAGGCCGATCGGTTCCGATCCTTGATGGTGACATGCGGGATTTACTTCTTGCCTCAAAGAAGGAACGCGACGAATCATGGCCCGATTCGCCCTGGGTATTCAACCGTGGGGGACAGCAAATTAAGGACTTCCGGGGTGGTTGGGTGAACGCCTGTAAGGGGGCTGGAGTTCCTGATCTAAACTTCCACGATCTTCGTAGAACCGCCGTTCGTAATATGCGGCGTGATGGCGTACCACAAGTGATACGGATGAAGATCAGTGGCCACAAGACAGACTCAATGGAGCGCCGGTACAATATCGTAGATGGCGATGATTTGGCTGTCGCGAAGGAGTTTATGGAGCGCGGTATGAAGCTCCGCAAAGTGTAGTGGTTTTGTAGTGGTTGTACGAAACACCACGATACTGAGCGATACAGTGTATCTAATAGAATCAACAACATAACACCACGCGATAGACCGTGATACACTCATTCTTAGCTTGAGGTGCTAGCGGGTAACTCCATAGGGGTTCAAGTCCCCTCCTCCGCACCAAGAATTTAGGCGCCCATCCGGCGTAGTTTTTTCAGAGAAAGCACCCTTCCATGCAGATTCTTCTTTACTTCGTCATCGCAATCCATGTGGTTGCCTGTCTCTTTTTGATCGGCGTCGTGCTGCTCCAGCAGGGCCGCTCCGCTGATCTCGCCGGCGCATTTGGCGGTCAGGGCTCGCAGACAGCCTTTGGACCCCGTGCCGCCGCAAACATCTTTACGCGCCTCACCGCCTGGGCAGCCGTCATCTTCATGCTCACATCGCTGAGCCTGACCGTGCTCTATGTACGCTCCACGCACTCGCGCTCCGTCCTCGACGGCACAACGCAGTCCGCTCCGGTCAAGAAGTAGGTACAAAGCTTCACATAAACAAATGGCAGGCCCATCGGCCTGCCATTTCTCGTTCTCCTATTCCCTACCGGGGTCCCTTGCGTGCGATCTTTGCACGCAGGGGTGGGTTGTCCCTATTCTCTATTCCCTCTAAAATCACAAAGTGATTTTAGAAACCTTCCCGGTCGGCCCTTTCCAATGCAACTGCACCATCCTTGGCGACGAGGAAACTCACGAAGCCATCGTCATTGATCCTGGCGAAGAAATCTCCCGCATCCACAACCGCCTCACCGAGCTCGGTCTCAAGCTCAAGCAGATCCTCGTCACGCACGCGCACATTGACCATGTCGGCGGCGCGCTCAAGCTCAAGCGCCTCACCGGCGCACCCATCCTGATGAATGAAAACGACCTGCCTTTGCTCCAGATCATGGATCAGCAGGCCGGCATGTTCGGCTTGGAAACTCCGGAAGTCGCCGCGCCCGATGAGAGCCTCAAAAACGGCCTCAATGTCGGCCTCGACCGCTATCCCGCTCAGGTTATCTATACTCCGGGCCACACCCAAGGCTCAGTCTGCCTTCACTTCGCTCCACTCAAGATGCTCTTTGCCGGGGATACGCTCTTTGCCAGATCCATCGGGCGAACAGACCTGCCCGGAGGCAACGGACGTCAGCTTCTCGATTCCATCCGCACCCATCTGCTCGTCCTGCCGGAAGATACCCTCGTCATCCCCGGTCACGGCCTCAACACCACCATCGGTGAAGAGCGCGAAATGAATCCATTTTTGCAATTCCGCAGCCGCTGAACCGCCAAAACACCCACAAAAACGGGAGATCCGCAGCAAGGCCGCAAATCTCCCATCCTTTTGAACATCAATGCGCCGCAACGCCTACGAATGTGCCCGTGCCTCAGCCAACGCTGCCTGCATCAATGCCAATTCGTCCTCCAGCGACTGTAACCGCTTCTCAGACGCTTTGAACTGCTCCTCGTAACTAACTCCGCCCGCGGTGTAAATCTTACCCGAGACGTACAAGTTACCACTAAGGACAGTGGCATTCGCCATCAGCGAGAGCTGCGGAAGAGTGCTGCCCAAAGCCCCGGTCAGCAGCATCTCCGCTGCGCTCGTGCTCCCATCGGAGCTCATGCCTTCGATGTAAATCTTATTGTCGTTCTGATTGTTGGCGATACGAATCTGTCCGCCGCCATTTGGCGTCAGGCTCAGATATATCTCAGGAGAGTCGACCCGGAAGGTTGTCTGAGCCAACATTGCAATCTCCGCTGCAGGGTTCGCGATCCCGATATAAACGTTCCCAGAGGGGTCTATGCGCGCCCGTTCCAGGCCCGCGGTTTCAAGGACAAGTGCGTTGCTATCCGTGGTTCCAAGATTTCCCTGGGAAGCATTCCCTAAAGCATTCCCTCCAACTGACCATGTGCCCATAACGATTCTCCTTGTGGCGAGGTTGTGTCCACAACCCAGCAACGCAACGAGCTCTGGTCATGTCATACACTATGTGCCGGTCACACAGTCTTCGTTGCAGCTGTAATTCACTTTTGAAATTTTGATTTGGAGTGAAGCAATTGGATTGACATTACCGCTCTATCTAAATCAACAACTTACTCTGATAACTTCATCTAACACTTAAACCAGATCTCCACTTTTATATCCGATCTGATTCGTTCCTAAATAGTTAAGTAACCTGGTTACCCCATTACTAAATTCAGCCTCTGGACCAAGCAGGCTCACCACCAGCCATCCGGCTTCCGGCATTCCAAAGAAATACCCAGGATGCACCCAAACTCCCTCATCCAACAGCTCACGCACCGTCTGCTCATCGGGCTTGAGCGCCGCAATTCGCAGAATGGCATACCAGCCGCCTTCCACTCCCAGCCGCCGTACCACCGGCTCAGTTGCAAGCTGCCGGTCCAGCTCCGCCAGATTCGCCTGTACCCTTTTCCGAATCTGCTCCTGAATTCCCTGTCGCTCTTCCAGCCACCGTCCCATGGCCCACTGCACCGGCGCATTCATGGAGAGAAAGGTATCGGCAATCACCTCCAGCCGTTCCATTGCCGCCGCGCGCTGCGGCCCCGTCGCAACAACCCATGCCGCCTTCATCTGCGGAAGCCCCGCAATTTTGCTCAACCCGCTCACCACATAAACCGGCACGCCTTCTAAACCAGCCGTAAAGCTGGCAGCTTTCAATTCCAATCCACCCTGCATCGGATAATCCAGAAACACCTCATCCACAATCAGGCTCAATCCGAGCTCCCGGCACAGCCCCGCCAGAACCTCAGCCTCCCAGGGCTTCGTAAAGTGCCCGGTCGGATTATTCGGATGCACCAGCATAATCGCCCGCGTCTCAGCCGTAATCGCTCTGCGAAATCCCTCCGGATCAATCTGCCATCCATGGTCATACACCAGCGGAACATTCTTCAGCCGCACGTCATCCAGCACCGCCAGAAAATCAAACAATGGATACCCAGGCTGCGGCACAAGAATCTCCGCCCCGGGATCGCACAGCAGCCGGAAAAGATAGCTGTAAGCCTCACTGGTGCTCGTCGTAAGCACCACCTGCTCCGGCCCCACGTGCACATCGTGACCCAGATAGTACTTGCACACTGCTTCACGCGCCGATTTCAGTCCCAGCGGCTGCGGATCATAATCCAGCGCCCGGTCATCCTTAAGCGACTCCAGCAGCTTTGCGCCGTAATCAAACCCGCACCGCGTCGGATTCGAAGCCGTCAGATCCGCCACAGGCAGCCCGGCGCCCACACGTTCGCGATGCGCCCGCGCCAGCGCGCTCTCCTCCGTGTTCCACTCTGTTCTCTTTGAAAACCGCATCAGCCGTCCAGTAACGTCCTGCTCACGCCCATCAGGCACAATAAGAACAGGCATCCTTTTTCACCATACACGGGTGCCGATACAGGAGACTCGATTGGCTCTGCGCGCGGTTGTCTTTGACTATGGAATGGTTCTCACAAGTCCACAAGACCCAGCGGCTCACGCCGAACTGGTTCGCCTTACCGGGCTTCCTCTCAATCGCTTTGAGGAGCTCTACTGGGCCGACCGCCATGCCTACGATGAAGGCAAGCTCACCGGCATGCAGTTCTGGCAGAAGCTTATCCTCGATGGCGGACTCATCCGCTCCGAGGCCGAGATTCAGCGCCTCAGCTTCCTGGACGGGCAAATGTGGTCCACGGTGAACGAGCGCATGGTTGCCTGGCAAGCGCAGCTCAAGAAACACGGCCTGCTCACCGGCATCCTCTCCAACATGGGTGACTCCGTGCTCGAAGTCTTGTTGGCCACCCACTCCTGGATTGCCAACTTCGATGTCCAGGTCTGGAGCTATCAGCTGCTCATCGCCAAGCCTGACCCGGCCATCTATCATCACATTCTCGCCAAACTCGGAACGCAGCCGGAAGAAACCCTCTTCCTCGACGACAGGCTGGAAAACATCATCGCCGCACGCGATCTTGGCATACAGGCAATTCAATTCTCGAACGCAGACACGCTCCGCCAGGAACTCATCGCCGCAGGCCTTGATGACGAACTGCCGTTGCCCTAGTGAGAACCGTGTCCCAGGTGATAGACCAGACCGCCACTGTACATCGCGGAGTCCAGGCCCGGATTGCTCGGCACGATAAAGCCGTTTGAAAAATGAAAATACGAAAAGCCCACGCGCGCATCCCACCGCGGAGTCAGCCGGAACTGTGTTCCCACGCCAATCTGCAGGCTCCACTCCATGTAAGACGAGTATTGTGACAGCGCTTTTTTATCAAATGCGAGCACCCCGCCCTTCGCCACAAAATACGGCTTGAAGCTCTTGCCATCACGCCACAGCAGCCTCGTGCCAATCGGCATGATACCGACTCCATAGAGTGTCTCTCGACCCGTCCCTGCCGAATTACCATACACAGTTGTGTGTTTCAATTGGTTCAGCAGCATCACCGGCTGCACCTCGGCCGCATAATCCAATCGCGCTCCCAATGCCCGTCCCCACGAGTGCCGCTCATACTCCACGCTGGCAAAATGAAGATTGCTCCACCATGAGTTCGCAAAAATATGAAAGTGGCCAAAGGATCCCTGCCCCATAAAGGCCAGTTCGCTCTCAGGTCGCTCGTTTTGCACGGGAGCAGGCTGGCTGTCCATTATGCCCGTATGATCCGTACCAGAATTGTCGTCCGCAGCGACGGCCGACAGGGTTCCCATCTTCGCAGCATTATTCTGACCGAATGAGATTCGGCAGCACAGCGCGAGCGCCACAAATGCAAGCAGGCCCAGGTGCCTTTTTGCAGGCAAAAAAATACTATATGCGAAGCCAGACATTACGCCCTCCTGCTGTGGCCGATTGCACTGTAACGGGTATGTGGTATCTAAAACCAGTCCAGAAAAATCGTTCTGCAATGAATGGAATGAAATTTCCGTCATTGAGAGAGCTGGATATAAAGAATGACTAACTTTTACCGGTATCGGTCTATTTCAAAATGACAGCTAATTATATCTGGAACCCGCTGGGCTATGATCCGGGCACAGTTCTCCCATTGAATGCAGTGCTGATCTCTCTCACAGGCAAGTGCTAGGGGGCGGCCTGGTGGTCTTCGGAGTAGTGGACGTGAATCAACCGCCACTTCCCGGATTCCTTGCGGTACACCTGGGTTTCAACGCCATGCGTCGTCACGGCCGATCCGTCCTTACGCATCGTCGCATGAAAAGTCCAGCGAAACTCCGACCACGCCGCATCCCCGTTCACGTGGATCATCGCATCGTGTATCGCAAGCTCACGCGCTGAAAACATGCCGCCCATGACCTTCTGAAAAACGTTCTGCTCAATTGCATCCAGGCCTTGCTCCTCGCCCAGCGGATAGATGAATGACACCTCCGGCGAGTGAGACCATATTTGCGACATCTGGTTGAGGTCGACAGTATCCACGGCTTTGGCATACTGCTCAATGAGATGATGCAATGCCGCAACATCATCCCCAGGGCCGGTATCGGTCTGGGCGGCACACACAGGCACAATGCAGAGAGTAGCGGCGAGCAAAACACGGCTGAACATAACGCTCCCAGTCTATTCCACGCTCTCGTTATGCGTCTCGAAATGCATTCACTCCAATATCCCAGCGGTTACTCCTCCGTCGTGGATCCATTGTCCGGGAAGGATTGATGACTTCGTATCATCACTACGAACGAGGCAATCTCTCGATTCACCAGATCTGCTCTGTCGTTCTGAATGTAATGATCGCTACCTTTGGCAATAATGCGTTTGCTCTGGCCAGACAGGCTCTTAGCCTCTTCCTGCATCTGACTCCACACGATGGAATTGGCCTTTGAAATGGCTGCCGGCCAGTTAGGTGGCAGAACGTTCGGATCGTGTGAAAGGATCAGGACCGGAAGGGTGCCAAAAGGCCCAGCGTGGATCGTTTCTTCTCCTGAGGCCCGCACCGCATCCAGCTCGTTCTCCACCGCGTCCATCTGTGACGGAATGCACGAATCGGCTTTGATCCATGCGCTATAGGCTTCAAAGCCCGGAGGGACAGACGTACAGATTCCTTGCAACCGATACCACCCGAACGTCATGAGCAGCTTCTGCCACGGCATCTGGCGGCGCTGGTCTTCCTGAATCTTCACCAGCTCCTTCGGAATGCGATCATCCTGAAGCGGAGTGGAGCCATCAACTAAGACAAGCCCGGCTACGTCGCCAGGATAATGCGCGATGTAAGATCGTAGATAGATTCCTGAGAGGGAGTGTCCCACAAGCACAAAAGGCCGCTGAACAGCAGCAGCCTCCATCAGCTGGTGCAGTTGCGAGGAGACCGCATTGGCATCCTGAACATCAGGCCGCGATTCGCTCCAGCCGAATCCAGCACGATCGTACGAGCAAACTCGCGTCTGCTGCGAGAGCACAGGCTGCACCTTCGCCCAGCCTGTAAAGTCGTCGCCCAGGCCGGAGCTCAGCACAATCGTTGGCGTAGCTTGTCCAGTGCAGTACAGGTGCATCGAGTAGCCGTCTATGCGGTAAAGCTTGCCGGGAACTCCGGCGATCTGACGATAGTGGCGAATACTCAGCGCGTTATACGCAGCTCCACCACTGCCCGCCAGCAGACAAAGAAGAACAATGGCTATACAGACTCGGATTAAAAGCTTGTAGGGTCCCATTCAGATGTCATCGTACAGAATGATCCCGCCATCGCATGCCCAGCCAGCCTCCCACTACGCCAGCTTCGCATAGCGAGTGATACACTCCATCCCGTCGCTTTCAATCGCCATCGCATCATTCTTGGAGAAACAATGGACTCTGCTCACAGGACCATCCAAATCGTCTCTTGCTCTCGATCTCTCTTTGCAATCTGCACGCTGTTGCTCAGCTCCGCTCTCGCCTCCAGCCAATCGGTTCCCACTGTCACCGGAGACCCCAAGGTAGACAAGCTTCTCTCGCAGATGACCCTCAAGGAGAAGCTGACCTTGATTCACGGCACGCAGGAAGACCCAAAGGCCTATCAGGGCCAGGCAGGTTATCTCGCCGGCGTTCCGCGCCTCGGCATTCCCGGCCTGCGTTTTGCAGACGGCCCTCCCGGCGTGCTCACGCGCCATCCCTCGCAGGCTGAAACCGCGACCATGGGCGTTGCCGCAACCTTCAGCGCAAAGACCGCCGAAGATAACGGCCTCGTTATCGGTCGTGAAGCCCGCGCTCTCGGCATCGACGTTGCTCTTCAGCCCTTCGTCAACATCGACCGCGATCTGGAGTTTGGCCGCGGCTATAACACCTTCGGCGAAGATCCGTTTCTTACCTCCATCATGGGCGTAGCGGAAGTGAAGGGTATTCAATCCCAGCACGTCATGGCGCAGATCAAGCATTACGTTGCTTATGACTCCGACTCTGGCAACATCTTCGTGGATGACCAGGCTCTCCATGAGATTTACGTCGCACCTTTCGACGCAGCTTCTAAGATTGGCGTCTCATCCATCATGTGCTCTTACAACCGTGTCAACGGCACCTTTGCATGCGGTAACAAGAACACTCTCACAACGATTCTTCGCGACCAGATCGGCTTCAAGGGCTTCGTCACCTCAGACTGGGGCGCAGTCCATGCCGTCGGCTTCATCACTGCCGGCCTTGATATGGAAATGCCCGGCGAACCCGCCGACGGCGCTGGAGCAGCCTTCTCTATCCCATCTTTCTTTGACTTCAAGCCCGTCCCGCCGCAGCCGCCGGCAAACAGCGTGCAGGACATGATTGCTGATATGTTCGGCGGTCATATTCCCGAGGAGCCGGACCCCGGCGGTATGAACATCGGCGACTTCGGCTTTAAGGAAAGCCCGAAGAAGATGGCCGAAGCCCTCAAGGACGGCACAGTCGATGAAGCCACCATCACGCGCACCGCAGGCCGCGTCCTGCTGCAGATTGCAAAGTTCGGTTATCTCGATGGCATGCAGAAGCACGACTTCACTACACAAGCTATTGAAGAGAACGCCAAAATCATCGAGAAAACCGGCGAAGAAGCAGCCGTCCTTCTCAAGAATGACAACCATGCCCTTCCACTCAAAGCTGCCGACCTGGATTCGGTAGTTCTCATCGGCCCCACCGCCGCTCAGGTCGACTCCATCGGCATTAACGGCGAGCGCTCTGTCGGTCTGCCGGAACGCCAAATCGGCCCACTCGCCGCGATGAAGAAAATCTCCGGCAACAGCAACATTCAATTTGCCGTCAACGACGACTTCACCGGCTCAACCATCCCAGCAGCCCTGCTCACCCACGATGGCCAGCCCGGCCTCGCCCGCACCACCTACGTGAACGGTGGACCAGCCACCACACGCAACCTCCGCACCGACACGCAGATCGACTTCACAAAGAAGAACGGCAATCCCCTTCCACCCGACGGTACGCTCAGCTGGAAAGGCACACTCACTCCGTCTCATGAAGGTGAGTACTGGATCTATCTCCAGGCCCTCGGCACCAACGCCGTGCTTTCCATCGATGGCAAAAAGGTAGCCGCCACCGGCGTCATCCAGGGCACCGTCCATGGCGACATCCTCCAGGCCAATCAGGACAACGTGGTTCCCACCCCCGATGGCCTCGACAACGTGCGCCGGGCCGTTCACCTCACCGCCGGCCCGCACGCCATCGAAATCAAAACCTCCCCCGACACCTCGCACGCACCCGTGCAGCTTCGGCTCAACTGGTACACCCCGGAGCAACGCAAGGCCGACCACGAAGCCGCCATTGAAGCAGCAAAACACGCCAAGACCGCGGTCGTCTTTCTCTGGACACGCCTCCAGCCTGTCTTCGGCCTGCCCGGCGATCAGAACAAGCTCGTTGAGGAAATCGCAGCCGTCAATCCCAATACCATCGTCGTGCTCAACACCAGCCAACCCGTCGCTCTTCCCTGGATCGACAAAGCCAAAGCCGTTCTCGAAATGTGGTGGCCCGGCGATGAAGGCGGCTGGTCTACCGCCAATCTTCTACTCGGCAAGGTCTCACCCGCAGGTCGCCTTCCCGTTACCTGGGGCAAGCAGCTTACGGACTATCCCGCCACCGATCCTCGCTATCCCGAGCGCTCAAAGAAAGGCATCGACGGCAAAACCACTTACTCGGAAGGCGTGAACATCGGCTATCGCTGGTTCGATAAAGAAAAGATCGACCCGCTCTTCGCCTTCGGCCACGGACTCAGCTACACCACCTTCGCCTACTCCGGCCTGAAAGTATCGAAATCCTCGGATGGCCTTGATGTAGCAGTCACCATCAAAAACACCGGTTCCGTCGCCTCCGATGAAGTCCCGCAGATCTATCTAGGCGCACCCGCTAAAGCTCCCAGCGGCGCGCAGTTCCCTGTCCGCTCTCTGGTTGCATTCGATCGTATCCACCTGGCGGCAGGCGAATCCAAAACCATCACCCTTAACGTCGCAGAGCGCCAGCTCCAATACTGGTCCACCGCAGACACAGCCTGGAAAAAGCCCGCAGGCGCACGCGAACTCAGCATCGGCGCATCGTCCCGCGATCTCCGCCTCCACACCACCATCAACTAATCAAAAGCTGCAGTATCCCAGGTCTCGATTTTGAGACCTGGGATACTGCAGGCTTCATCTCCGCTAAAATCTCTTCATGCCCGTTCTCTACGCAGCCACCACCAATCAGGGCAAACTCCGCGACTTCTCCACCGCCGCACAAGAATTCGGCGTAGAAATCGAACCCCTCACCATCCTGGCCACCATCCCCGCTCCCGAGGAAACCGGCGCCACCTTTGTCGATAACGCCATCCTCAAAGCCATCTACTACTCCCGCTTTGCCCCATCAGAAATCGTCATCGCCGACGACTCCGGCCTCGAAGTGGAAGCCCTGAACGGTGCTCCCGGCGTCCGTTCCGCCCGCTTCGCTTCAGACTCGGGCCTCGCCGACTCACCCGACGCACCCCTCGACAACACCGACGTCTGGAACAACATGCTGCTCCTCCAGCGCCTGGCCGCAATTCCCGCGCCACAGCGCACCGCACGCTACCACTGCGTACTCGCAGCCGCTCGCAACGGCCAGATTCTCCACACAGCCGAAGGCTCAGTTGAAGGCGTCATCCTCGAAGCCCCGCGCGGAACCGGCGGCTTCGGCTACGATCCGCTCTTCTACTTACCCCAACTCGACCGCACCATGGCCGAAATCGACCTCGAAACCAAGCTTTCCCTGAGCCATCGCGGACGCGCCCTTCAGGCTCTTCTCGAACTGCTCTCATCCGATCCGTAACCCCACTAATTCACAAGCTGATACGCGCCGTGATCCGCGTCACCTGTAGCGCTTGACGATCATAAGTCGCGTTTCCAATAATCTTTACGGTACTCTCAGGCGCAATCCTGTCTTTCAATCCGGTACGCAGCACACGAGTCTCATCCGCGTCCTGCCTTCAGCAATTCCGGGAAGTTCAAGTCGAAGTTCGAGCCCCAGGTAGTTCAAGTTCAGGAGCCGTATCTCAATGGCGACCACCAATCATCCCGCCGCGCCCAAACTGACCCAAGGCGTTCAGCCACTCCGCGCCGCTCAGGGAAACTCCTTCCTCTGGCGCAAGCTGCACTCCCTCCTCGGCGTAATTCCCATCGGCGCCTTCCTCGTGGAACACATTCTCTCCAACTTCGAAGCCCTCAAAGGCCCCGCAGCCTACGCAGCACAGGTCAAATTCCTCAACGGGCTGCCGCTCGTCCGCGTCCTCGAGTGGACGTTCATTTTCCTGCCTATCGCTTACCACGCTATCTACGGCATCTTCATCTGGCTCCGCGGCAAGTCCAACGTCGTCTACTACCCCTGGGCCGGCAACTGGATGTACGTCTCCCAGCGCTGGACCGGTCTCATCGCCTTCGTTTACATCGGCTACCACGTGGCCACGCAGCGCTTCATGGGCACCAGCCTCCCGGAAAATCCAGGCGCGTCATTCGCAAAAGTCCAGCATGAGCTCGCCAACCCGCTCATCCTCGCCTTCTACATTGTCGCCATGATCGCCATCTGCTGGCACTTCTCCTATGGCATCTGGCTCTTCGCCGCCAAGTGGGGCATCACCCCCGGCGTCAAGTCACGCCAGCGCTTCGGTTATGTCTGCGCAGCCCTCGGCGTCATCCTCGCTGTCATGGGCCTCTGGAGCATCGCAGCCTTCGTCACCGCACCACCAGCTCCTGACAACGTTCCCGCAGCCACGTTCACCACGGTGCCGGCTTCGTCGACACTCAGCTAAGAGGCATTCCAATGTCTGAATCGCGCATCACCAGCCAGGAATTCCAACACCACGCCGCAGCAGCCAACGCCGCATTTACAGCGGCGGCGCAGGCTGTCGCCGCCTCCGGGCTCGATCCCGAACTCCAGCAGCTCGTCAAGATACGCGCCTCGCAGATCAATGGCTGTGCCTTCTGCACGCAGCTTCATCTCAATGAAGCGCGTCATCTTGGCGTCTCATCCCCCAAGCTGGATCTTCTCGTAGCCTGGCGGGAAGCAGGCATCTTCTCGGAGCGCGAAAAGGCCGCACTCGCATGGACCGAGTTGCTGACGCGCCTCTCTGAGAATCACATCACGGACGCGGATTACGCCGCCGTCTCTGCCCAATTTGCTCCTGCAGAACTGGCCTGGCTCTCCACCGCCATCGCGCTCATCAATACCTGGAACAGGATCGCCGCACCTTTTCAATACGCGCCTCCCATTCCGCGTCACCCCATTCAACCCGCACAGACCGTCGCGCAACCCTGAATCAGGCTTGCCGGCGCCTGGCTCCGGCACATGGGAAAGGATTCAAGAACAAGATGGCATCACCCAGAATCATCGTCGTCGGCGGAGGACTCGCGGGACTCTCCGCCGTCATCAAAATTGCCGAAGCCGGCGGCAGCGTCGATCTCTTCTCCATCGTGCCCGTCAAGCGCTCTCACTCCGTCTGCGCTCAGGGCGGCATCAACGCCGCAAAGAACCTCAAGGGCGAAGGCGACACCACCGCGGCGCATTTTGACGACACCATCTACGGCGGCGACTTCCTCGCCAACCAGACGCCCGTCAAAGCTATGTGTGAGGCCGCGCCCGGCATCATTGACCTCCTCGACCGCATGGGCGTGCCCTTCAACCGCACTCCGGAAGGTCTCCTCGACTTCCGTCGCTTCGGCGGCACGCTCTATCACCGCACCGCTTTCGCCGGAGCCACCACCGGCCAGCAGCTCCTCTACGCGCTCGACGAGCAGGTCCGCCGCTTCGAGTCCGAAGGCAAAGTCAAAAAGTACGAGGGCTGGGAGTTCCTCTCCGCCGTTCTCGACGGCCAGGGCGTAATTCGCGGCATCACCGCCATGGACCTCCGCTCCATGGAAGTCCGCGCCTTCCCCGCCGAGGCAGTCATTCTCGCCACCGGCGGCAACGGAGCCATCTTCGGCAAATCCACCAACTCCGTCGTCTGCACCGGCTCCGCACAATCCGCAGTCTTCCAGCAGGGCGCGTACTACGCCAACGGCGAATTTATCCAGGTCCATCCCACCGCCATCCCCGGAGACGACAAACTCCGCCTCATGTCCGAGTCAGCCCGCGGCGAAGGCGGCCGCGTCTGGGTCCCGCGCAAATCCGGCGACCCTCGCCCCTTCAAGCAGATTCCCGAATCTGATCGCTGGTACTTTCTCGAAGAGTGGTATCCCAAGTACGGCAATCTCGTCCCACGCGACGTAGCCACCCGCGCCATCTTCAGGGCGGTTTATGAATTCGGTCTCGGCATCGACGGCCAGCCCATGGTCTATCTCGACCTCACTCACATTGATCGCGAGACCCTCAATCGCAAGCTCGAAGGCATCCTCGAAATCTACGAGAAGTTCGTCGGTGATGATCCGCGTGAAGTCCCCATGAAGATCTTCCCCGGCATGCACTACACCATGGGTGGCCTCTGGGTCGACTTCAACCAGATGACCAACATCCCCGGCCTCTTTGCCGTCGGCGAATGCGAATACCAGTACCACGGAGCCAACCGCCTCGGAGCCAATTCGCTCATGAGCTGCATCCATGGCGGCTTCATCACCGGCCCCATCGCGCTCAAATACGCAAAGAGTCTTCCCGCCATCGAAGGTGACGGAGGCGCAGCAGCCGAAGTCCAGCGTCAGACCGAAATCAACAAGGCCCTCATCACCAATCAGGGCAATGAAAATCCCTTCAAGCTGTGGCGTGAGCTCGGCAGCACCATGACGGAGCACGCAACAGTTATCCGTTACAACAAGGGACTTCAGCAGGCCGACGAAAAGATCGTCGAGCTCATGGATCGCTTTACCAAGGTGAACCTCAGCGACAAGAGCCAGTGGGCCAACACCAGCTTCGCCTTCACGCGACAACTCGGCAACATGCTGGAGCTTGGCCGCGTCATCGTTCAGGGAGCCCTCCTGCGCGATGAATCCCGCGGCGCACACTACAAGCCTGACTTCCCCGACCGCAACGACGAAAAATTCTTGAAAACCACCAAGGCCAGCTACACCGGCACAGTAGAAGGCCCAAAATTCGAGTTCGAAGACGTGGACACACAGTTCATCACCCCACGCCCGCGCCGCTACGACGCAGCGAAGTGACAGCGGCGTCTTTTTGCCGCTGTCATCCTGAGCGAAGTCGAAGGATCTGCGGTTGTTTTAAGCCCGGAGGGAGCCGGGGCCTTCAGGCCCCGGAAATACCGGACATTAAGAATCGGGGCTTTAGCCCCGGGGTTTTGTTTTTTGAAGGGTACGGGCTTCAGCCTGTACATCAGATCGAGAAATTGTTTTTGGGGCTTTAGCCCCCGAGGGAACATGGCAACCAAAACCGTAACACTCGAAATCAAGCGTCAGGCCAGCCCCGATTCGCCCGCTGTCTGGGAAAAATTCGAACTCGAATGGCGTCCCGGCATGAACGTCATCTCCGCCATGATGGAGATCGCCGCCAATCCCTTCACCACGGACGGCCGCGAGACCACGCCCATCGCTTACGACTCGAACTGCCTCGAAGAGATCTGCGGCTCATGCGCCATGCGCATTAATGGCAAAGCCCGCATGGCCTGCTCCGCTCTCGTCGATAACTTCGAGCAGCCCATCAAGGTCGAGCCGCTTTCCAAGTTCCCCCTCGTCCGCGACCTGCAGGTCGATCGTTCGGTTCTTTTTGAAAACCTAAAGGCCGTCAAAGCCTGGGTTCCCATTGACGGCACCTACGATCTAGGCGCAGGCCCGCGTATGTTCCCGCAGGAACAGGAAGTCCGCTACCCGCTCTCCAACTGCATCTCCTGCGCCTGCTGCATGGAAGTCTGCCCACAGTTCAATGACGAAACCGGCTTCGTCGGCGCAGCCACCATTGCGCAGGTCAAACTCTTCAACAGCCACCCTACCGGCAAGGTCCTCGCGGAAGATCGCCTCCGCGCTCTCGCCGGAGACGGCGGCGTTCAGGAGTGCGGCTTCGCCCAGAACTGTGTCGAAGTCTGCCCTAAGGGCATCCCGCTCACCGACGCCATCTCCGATGTCAGCCGCGACGTCCTCCTCCAGAAAGCAAAGGATCTCTTCCGCTCCTGACCTGAAAAAATCTTTCAGATAGTTTGCACAAAATTACGCCCATCTGTGCCACACTTATTCTGAAGTCAAAATAAGGCCCGGTCCTCAGCGACCGGGCCTTCATATTTTCTGCCGCAAATATCTTCTTCGAGATATTTCAGCATAAGTTTGGAGTTCGAAAATTACGGTTTTCACCGCATTTTGGCCTCATTTTCGCACACTTCTTCAAGCGAAAATAAGGTTTTAAATATATGAATATAAACAACTTATTTAAAATGACAAACTGAGAATGCATGATTTTCGTCCCGTACAGAATCTGTAATTCTGTAAATCTGTAAGCATCACAAAGGTTAAGCCTTTGAAAAAGAACCGGATAGAGCCTTGGGCTGCCATTGTTGGCCACAGATTCTGTAAATCTGTAAGTCTGAAAGACGCCTGAACCTTAAAAAAGAACGAATCATGTTCATCGCTTTCTGTCCTCCTTTTACGTTTACGAATTCCTCACGAGTCTTTTTCAGCAGTCTTGTGATCTTAGGCATAGCATCACTTGCGGCCCGGAGGTTTTTCGGCACAGTGCCGCGGCCGCCCTGCCCGTTGCTGGCAGCTGAAAGGAATTCCAATGTTCTGCCGTTTTGCCAGGCTGCATAAGCAGCTTTTACCTCTCTCGCTTCTTAGTTTTATCTTCATTTCCCAAATCCAGCCAGGAAATTCACAAGCTGCATCCGATTCTCAGAACGGATCGTCAGAGTCCTCCCAAGCATCCGCAAACAGCAATTCTGACACTAACGCGGCGCTTCTCCACGAGCTCGAAGCCATGAAGAAGCGCATTGAAGAGCTCGAAACGCAGCTGAAAGCGCAGCGTGCAGGCAGTGCCGCACCTGCGCCACAGACAACTCCGCAACCCGCCGAGCGACTCGCCGCGGCCGCACACGATTCTGTTGCGGTTCCAGTTTCTGCGGCAGCGCCTGCATCATTAACCACTGTCGCAGCTTCCACGGAGCCTGCACATCCAGCACATGCGGAGAAGAGCGCTCCATTTGCCTTCGCCGATTTCACATGGCTCAACGGCAATCCACGCACCAAGGATGCGGCCTTCGACTCCAAGTTCTTCACGCCGGAAGTCCGCGCCGACGTCAACTACACATACGACTTCCGCCATCCTCAGGACGACACCATCGGTGGCTCCAGCGAAATTTTTCGCGCCAATGAAATCCAGCTCACGCAGCTCGGCGTAGGCGGCGACTTCCACTATGACAACGTCCGCGCACGTTTCATGACGCAGTTCGGCATGTACTCCACCACCACTCCGCGCAATGATGCCAGCTACTCCCGCGGCCAATGGGATTTAGCTGACGCTTACCGTTATCTCTCGGAAGCTTACGGCGGTTACCACTGGAACGCGCTGCATGGCATCAATGTCGATGCAGGCATCTTCATGTCCTACGTTGGCCTCTTCAGTTACTACAACTTTGACAACTGGGCCTATCAGCCCTCGTATGTCTCGTCCAACACGCCATGGTTCTTTACGGGCGTGCGTACTCAGATTTTTCTCACGGACAAGCTGAAGATCGAGCCGTGGTTCGTCAACGGCTGGCAGTCGTATGGCCGCTATAATAACCGTCCCGGCGTAGGCGGCCAGATACTCTGGCGCCCCAACGGAAAGCTTTCTATCCTCGGCAATCAATATGCGCTCGGCGAGGATGTGCTCGGCGTTCCCGGACGTGTCCGTTACCACACCGACGACAGCGTCGAGTACAAGTACTTCGATACCAAGTCGCGCAGCCTCGATAAAGGAGCCTTCTCGCTCACCTTTGACTTAGGCTGCGAGCACGGTGGCAACGTGCAGGCAGGAACCAGCGTAAGCTGCGCCGGCAACTCCGCCAAAGGTCCGAAGCAGAGCTTCCTCGGCTACATGGCCTATAACCGTCTCTGGTTTGACCGCGACCTGTTCGCGCTTACGATCGGAGGGGGAGGCATTAACAACCCAGGGCGCTACCTCGTACTGCTGCCGCCCATCAATGGAGCCACAGCAACCTCCGGCACGCCATACTTCACAGAGAATCCGGGCGACAAGTACAAGGCCTGGGATACGTCGGCCACTGTGGACTACATGCCGAGCCAATACATCACGTGGAGGATGGAATACAACCACCGTGCCGCCGATGTGCCCTACTTCACCGGCCCTGGAGGCATTACCCCGCCGGGCGGAAACCAGGGCGCGCCTGGCTCTATTGTTCCCGGATGGACGCCTGATCTGCGCAAGACGGAAAACCGCATCACGGGCGCGATTCTCGTGAAGTTCTAAAATCCACAAAAAACAAAGTCCCCGGTCCGCATGCGGATCGGGGACTTTGTTTTGGAGGCTTTAAAAGCTCGCAATCCAGTTCTGCAGAACCGCCGGGAAGCAGCCCGCCAGCACCACCGCAGCAGCAATCGCCACCAGCACCAGCATTGTCACCGGATGCACCCGAATCGGCGTCTCATCCACCGCCGGCATCACATAAGCGCGCTTCAGCACCTGCAGATAGTAGTAGAGCGAAACCGCACTCATCGCCACCGCCAGCGCCACCAGCGCAAACGGCCAGAAACCACCGCCAACGCTCAGTACCGCAGCAAACAAATTGAACTTGGCCCAGAACCCAACCAACGGCGGAATCCCCGCCAAAGAAAGGAACAGAATCAGCAACACCGCAGCCAGCAGTGGACTCCGTTTATGCAGCCCGAGAAACGCATCCAGTTTATCGCTTCCAGTGGCGCGCTCGACAACGCCGATCACGCCAAATGCGCCGATCGTTGTAAGCCCATAAGTCAGAATGTAGTAAAGAATGGCCTGCGCACTGCGCGGCTCCCATGAAAAGAATGCCAGCCCAAGTAGTATGTAGCCTGCATGTGCAATCGCCGAGTAGGCAAGTAAACGCCGAACGCTCGTCTGGGCCAGCGCCGCTAGGTTACCCACAATCATCGACGCCACGGAAATCAAGATCAAAATAAGCGGCCATGCAGTGATAAATCCTGGAGTCATGTGCAACTCCGGATCCCCTGCAGAAAGCACCCTGACCGTTACATAACCACCCTTGAAGTGGAAGCTTTCCATGAAGTGCAGAGCCGTGTGGCTGATAGTGATAAGCAGCGCGAAGCTGGCAACCTTGGAGACTGAAGCAATAAACGCCGCCGCCGGAGCAGGTGCGCCTTCATAAGTATCCGGCGCCCAGAGATGGAATGGCGCCGCCGCCACTTTGAAGCCGAGCCCCGCGACAACCAGCACAAGCGCCAGCATCAGTAGCGGAGTCGCGCCATGCGCAGACGCCATATATGTGCCCAATACAACGCGGCTTAAATTGGTCGACCCCGAAAGCCCATACAGATAACTAAACCCGAACAACAAAAACGCCGCCGACATTCCGCCAAACAGATAGTACTTCAGCGCCGCCTCCGCGCTCTTTGCAGAAGTCTTGCCAAAGGCCGTCAAAATGTACAGTCCAATGCTCAGCAGCTCCAGCCCAATGAAGATAACAAGCAGATCCCGTGCGGCGGAAATTACCAGCCCGCCAGACGCCGCCATTAGTGTTACCGCAACAAACTCACCCGGATGCTTCGTAAAACTTGAATCGATCAGCAGCAGTAGCGTCACCGCAGTCAGAATCAGTACACCCATCTGAGCCACTGCGGAGACGCCACCATTGGCCAGCACAAGCAAGCCATCAACACTGAATCCAGCACTCGTCTGCATGCCAACGGCCCACATCGCGGCCAGGCATCCGACCACTCCGAGCACCGCTGCCATAGCCACACGCACTTGTAATGCAGCTTTGCGTAGAAACGCCAGATCCACCAGCAGTACAAGTAGTGCAGCAAGATCCAGAGCCGTCTCTGGCAGTGTGACGCGGAAGAGTTCGCCGTAATTCACTGCGCACCTCCCGCAAGCAACGCCTTCACCGCCGGCTCAATCGAATCCAGCAGCACCCGCGGCCACAAGCCCACCAGCAAGCTCGCACCGAAAAGAAGTCCAAACCCAGTTACCTCGGGCCACGTAATCGCAGCCAGCTCGTGCCCATGCTCATGCGCCACTGCAGGCGTGTCACTAAAGAACGCCTTCTGCAGCGCCCGCCACGTATACGCCACACCAATCACAATGCCCACACCAGCCGCCGCCGTCCACCAGGGAGACGCTTTCCATGACCCAACCAACACCTGCAGCTCCGCCACAAACCCTGAGAACCCCGGCAGCCCCATGGAGGCTATGCCCGCAACCGCGAATCCCCACGCCGCAAACGGCAGCCGCTTTGACAGGTGCATAGTCTCCAGTTCCGCGAGTTGCCGCGTATGTGTTCGGTCATACACAATCCGCCCCACAATGCCGAACAGCAACCCCGCCAGCACACCATGCGAAAACATCTGCAATACCGCGCCGGAAACGCCAATCTGATTCAGCGTCATAAGCCCCAGCAGCACAAACCCCATGTGGCTCACGCTCGAGTAGCCAATGACAAACTTGAAATCCGTCTGCACCAGCGCCACCAGCGCGCCGTAGATGATCCCAATCACCGCCAGCACCGCAAAAACATCTCGCCACGATCCAATGCCCAGAAAGCCGAAACCCCACGGGTCCATCCCATGCGGAAACAACCCCATCGCCACACGCAGACACCCATATGCGCCCAGCTTCATCACCACGCCGGCCAGCAGCATGGAGGCAGCTGTCGGCGCAGCCACATGGCCGGTCGGTGCCCAGGTGTGGAACGGCCACATGCCAGCCAAAATCGCAAAGCCTACAAACACCAGCGGGAACGCCCACATCTGAAAGCTCACCGGCAACGCTGCGTGGCCGAGCTCCACCAGCCCCATCGAATGGCTCCCCGCCGTGGCATACGCGGCCAGCAGTCCCACCAACACCATCGCAGAGCCGGCAAATGAATAGAGCGCCAGTTTCATCGCGGCATACTCCCGCCGCGTCGAACCCCAGATTGCAATCAGGAAGTACTTCGGCACAATTGCGATCTCGTAGAACACAAACAACAGGAACAGATCGAAGCTCAGAAAGACGCCATACACGCCCCCAATGAGTGCCAGGAAAAACGCAAAAAACTCATTCGTCCTCAGTTCGATATTCCAACTGAAAAGCACCCCAGCCACAGCAGCCAGTCCTGTCAGCAACACCAGCACGCGGCTGATTCCATCTGCCGCGAGCGTGTAATGAATTCCCATTGCAGGAACCCACGGCGCGTCCACCAGCACCACGCGCCCCTGCGCCGCACCACCAGCAAATCCAGTAACCGCAATCACAAGGCCAGTCAGCGCCACCATGAGAGCCACAGCTCGCGCAAGCGCAGACTTACCCTTAGGCAGCAATGCCTCAACTAACGCGCCGGCAAATGAGAGATAAATAGTCCAGGCAAGCATCGGTTCTTAAAATCTCCAGTGCGCCAGCAGGTTCACCACCGTGGGATTGATGCCATCCACAATCAACTGCGGCAACAGGCCAATTAGCAGCATCAGCGCAATCACCGGAGCCAGCGCCAGCCGTTCTCCGGTGTGCAGATCGGGGAACTCAGCCCAACGCTCAGGCACAGGGCCAGTAAAAACTTTCTGAATCACCGTGAGAATCACCGCAGCTGTCACCAGCAATCCCAGCACACTTACCGTCGCCGCTACCCACGCCAGCGGAAACACTCCACGGAAAATGAGAAACTCACCCACAAATCCATTCAGTCCCGGTAACCCCAGCGAAGAGAACAGTGCAATCCCCATCAATCCAGCAAAAACCGGAGCCGGCTTTCGCAGTCCACCAAAGTCGTCGATCCCTCGAATTCCTCCGCTTCGCTCCTGCAGAAGCGCAATAAACCAAAACAGCAGCGCCGCCGTAATGCCGTGATTAAACATCTGCAGAATCACGCCATTCAGCGCCGCCGCCTGACTCGCCTGCATTGCCGCGCTCGTCGCTGGAACCGCAAGCGCAAAGATGCCCAGCATGCAATAACCCAGATGATTCACAGACGAATACGCAAAGACGCGTTTTAGATCCTTCTGCGCTGCCGCAGCCCACGCGCCCATCACCACTGTCGCCACCGCAAGCACCAGCAACGGCGTTCGCATCGCGGTAATCTGCACTCCAAAAAGAGGCAGCGCAATTCGCAGCATGCCATAAACGCCCATCTTCGACATCGTGCCCGTCAGCAGCATCGTTACGGGCGAAGGCGCCTCACTGTACGCCGCAGGCAGCCAGGTGTGAAACGGCATCAGCGGTACCTTTACCGCAAATCCTGCCAGCACCCCTACAGCCAACCACGGCATCACAGGCCCCAGATGTGCGGTGACAATCTGTTCCAGCTCGCCGGTAGAAGCCAGCAGCGTTAGATGCTCAAAGTCCATGCTGCCTGTAGCCAGAAACACGCCGAGAAATGCCAGCAACAAGGCCACCGAGCCGGCCATCGTATACACAAAGAACTGCGTAGCAGCCGGACCACGCTTCGAGCCACCCCACAGCTTGATCAGGAAAAAAGCGGGAATCAGGCTCAGTTCCCAGAAGAGAAACCAATGAAAAAAGTTCTGCGCGGTGAACGCGCCAAAGAGTCCTGCCTCAAGCAGCAGCACCAGCGCGAAATATAAATTCGGCTGCCGATGCACACGATGCGCCGCATCAATCGACATGAGCGCAACTATTGCGGAGAGCACCAGCATCAGCGCGCTCAGTCCGTCCGCACCGAGGTGGTACTCAACTCCAAGTGATGGTGCCCATGCAACGCGTTCCACAAAGCCCATGCTTCCATCGGATGGCAGATGCGCCCATACGACCAGCGCAACCGCCAGGCTCGCTACCGCAGCCAACATCGCAATCAGTCGCGCGGACTTTCCTGCAAAGAGCGCAATCACGGCTCCCACAATCGGCAGCGCAGCCAACAAGGTCAACATGGGAATCCCGTTCGTCTGTGTTCCGATCATGGGCGACTGCTCCAGATCAGAATGACTGCCAGCACGACAACGGCAACAGCAAGCAGCCGCAGATAAGTTTGAGTGCGCCCGGACTGTACGCGCGCCAGCAGACCACCGCCGGAGGAAAGCTCCTCGCAGCCCTTGTCAAAGCCACCATTCACCCATTCGTTGTCAAAAAAGCGATCGAAGTGGGCCAGTCGGCTAAATGCCCATATCACCAGCACAACAATCCCACCCCACACACGCCGGTCGAGCCAATCTGCAACCTTCGCCCACCACTTGTAGAAGGCGATGAACGTTACCCCATAAAATTCATCCACGTACAAGCGGTCCCGCAGCGCTGCCCAAACCGGTGGCGCAGCCTTCTCCAACACATCGCGCTCTTCCGGCACAGGCGACTTTGAGCCATACAGCAGCCAGCCGAACCCAATCCCGAAAAGCACAATCACCGTTGAAGTCAGCAGCAAAACCAGGAATTCCGATTCGCCAAACTTCCCAAACTCAACTGCAGCTGCATGCCCTTCCAGAAAACTCCGAAACCACGGCCACGCCGGCGTTCCAATCACACCCAGCGCAATTGCAAAGAAAGCCAGGATCGCGAGCGGTGTTGTCATCACCTTCGGGCTTTCATGCGCGTGGCCATGTCCGCGCCACTTGCCGAAGAAGACATAGCTAACCTGGCGCGTCATGTAGAGCGCAGTCAGCACCGCGCCAAAGACAAGCAGCCAGAATGGACCTTTGCTGAAGTGCGCATCCTTGGCGGCTTCCAGAATTCCATCCTTGCTCCAAAAACCAGAGAAGATAATTGGGAATCCGCTCAGCGCGAGCATACCGATCGCGTATGTCGCAAACGTGAGCGGCATCGCCTTCCGCAGTCCGCCCATCTTGCGCACATCCTGCTCCTCATGCACGCCATGGATCACCGATCCCGCGCCCATAAACAAGAGCGCCTTGAAGAACGCATGCGTAATCAGATGGAACATACCCACTGCCACGCCGCCCAATCCAAGCCCGGCCATCATGTATCCAAGCTGCGAGACCGTCGAGTAAGCGAGAATGCGTTTGATGTCGTTCTGCGCCACGGCGATAAGAGCGGCAAAGACAGCGGTAGCCGCTCCCACCCATGTCACGACAGTCAGCGCTGTTGTTGTTCCACCGGCCGGCATTCCAGCCTGCATCAACGGATACACGCGCGCAACCAGGTACACGCCTGCCGCTACCATAGTGGCCGCATGAATCAGAGCGGAAACCGGCGTCGGACCTTCCATCGCATCCGGAAGCCACACATGGAGCGGTAGCTGGCCGCTCTTGCCTGCTGCGCCAGCAAAGATCAGCAGCCCAATCACTGTAGCCGCACTGAGTCCCAGCGCAGCTGGTGCTGCCAGCAAGCCGTTCAGTGCCGTTTGTTCTATGCCTCCTGCTCCGCCGTTGTAGAAAAGCAAGGTCCCCGTCTGCGCAAAAAGCCACACAATGCCTAGCAGAAAGAAAATGTCTCCCACACGCGTTGTCAGAAACGCCTTCTTGGCAGCCGCAGCGGCGGAGGGTCTCTGATACCAGAACCCGATCAGCAGGTACGAAGTGAGGCCGACCAGTTCCCAGCACATGAACAAGAGCAACAGGCTGTTCGCGATGACCACCCCTAGCATCGCACCTGCAAACAGCGAGAGAAAGCAGAAGAAGCGCGTGAAATTCTCATCATGTGCCATGTAGCCGGTCGAATAGATAAAGATGAGCAGGCCGACGAAGGTCACCATCACCAACATCAAGGCGGAGAGCGGATCGAGGACCCAACCAAGATCAACCGTCGATGTGCCGAATTGCAACCATGTAAAGTTCGCCGTCTCGCGAACTGCGTGACCACTCGTCCAACCCGAAAGCACATGGCCAAATGCAGCAAGCGCAATAAGCAACGAAAACGCAAGCGAGCCAATGGCCAGCGTTGCAGCAAGTTTCCGCCTGGGCTGTTTCAGTAGAGCAATCACGCCCGCTGCAACCATGGGTATAGCTGGAATCAGCCACAAGATCTGAGTAATTCCAGATGCAGCCGTCTGAAAAGCAAAGCCGTTCGTCCCTTGCATCATCGGCTCACCCTTTCATCCGGCTGATCTCATCGAGATCGACTGTACGCAAATGCCTGTAAATGGAGATCACAAGTCCCAGTCCTACAGCAGCCTCCGCGGCTGCAACAGCGATGGAAAACACTGCAAACATCAGACCGGTCAGCGCCTCCGGATGCGGTCCATATCTCCAGAATGCAATCAGATTCAGGTTCGCCGCATTCAGCATCAGCTCAATGCCAATCAGCACGAGAATCGCGTTGCGGCGTGTAAGCGCGCCTGCAAGCCCAACTGCAAACAGCAATGCAGCAACCAATAAATAACAAGAAAGTGGGCTCATTTCGCGCCGCCTTTCTCATACATCGCCACAATCACCGCGCCGATCATCGAAGCGGTCAGCAGCACAGCCACAATCTCAAGCGGCAACACATAGCGGCCCATCAGCGCATAGCCAATTTGCGCGACAGCAATCTGTGGCTCAATCTGTTCATGCGGCAATGCAGTGCGGCTTCCAAGAACTGCCCACGCCAGCACAGCAAAAACCGCCGCGGCAATCACCAGCCCTGTCAGCCATGTCTTGCTAAAAACCCCGGTCGCAGGCGTCTCCGAGCTGCGCGTCAGCAGAATTGCAAACACCACCAGAATTGCCACCGCACCAACGTAAACAAGAATCTGCGCAAAGCCCGCGAACTGCGCGTTCAACTGCAGAAACAGCAGCGCCAGACCCGCAAAGGCTACCGCAACCGCGAGCGCGCAGTGTACGGTATTGCGCAACATTACCGCTGCCAATCCTCCGGCAACCGTGAGCGGGGCCAGAATCGCAAAGATCACCATCTGCGGTCCATCCTTTCGGCTCTACTCGGCATAGCGATAACTCCGTGGGCCGAATTTCTTGCTTCGCATCCCGATGCGGCCTCCAAGGACGTACGCGGCCAGCAGAATCGCCGAGCACACAACCCAGCGCAGCCAGCCTTCGCCCATAAATCGCCACAGCCCTGCAACAAGCAGGTTCAGCAGTGTCATCGGCAGCACAAACTTCCACGCAAAGTTCATCAACTGGTCTTGCCGCAGGCGCGGAAACGTTCCACGCATCCAGATATAGAAGCAGATCCACACCATGATCTTGGCAAAGAACCAGAACCATGACGGAACCACATTCAGAATTTCCAACGGCGCGCTCCATCCACCCAGAAACAGCGTCGCACCCAGCCCGGAGATCGAAAGCATCGCCACATACTCGCCTAGGAAGAACTCTGCAAACTTGAACCCCGAGTATTCCGTGAAGTATCCAGCTACAAGCTCGGACTCGCCTTCAGGAAGATCGAATGGCGAGCGGTTCGTCTCCGCGGTTGCCGCAATGGCAAACATCACAAACGCAGCAAAGCCCATCGGCGTAAACACAAACCAGTGCGGCAATCCCCACGTGTACTGGTTTTGCACTTCCACAATCTTGTCCAGTGAGAGTGACCCGGTCATCATCACGATCACCACGCTCGACAGCAGCAGCGGGACCTCATAGCTGATCATCTGCGCTACTGCACGCATGGCTCCCAGCAGCGAATACTTGTTGCGGCTCGACCACCCAGCCATGAAAATCGACAGCTCCGCAGATGCGCCCATAGCAAAATAAAACAGAAGTCCCGCATCCATCGGGACAAAGGTCATATTGCGTCCCATGGGCAGCACCGCATAGCCCATAAAGACCACAACCACCAGCACAACTGGTGCGAGAAAATGAACAACATGGTCCGCGCTGTATGGAACCAGGTCTTCCTTTATCAGCGCCTTGATGCCATCCGCAACCGGCTGCAGCACACCAAGCGGTCCCACGCGATTTGGCCCGATACGGTTCTGCATGCGGCCCAGTCCCTTGCGCTCCAGCAGCACGGAGATCGCAAACAGTCCCGGAAAGACTGCCAGAATCGCAACAACACTTAAAACCGCACCCAATATGGGCTGCACCGGCATCGGCACCAGGCCAACAATCCTATGCTTCAGCAGAACAAATACCTGATCGAGCATATTCGTCATTGCGGCTGAGCTCCCTCAGCCGGCTTGGCCGCCATCGCAGGGGCAGCCTTGGCAGCAGCAGCTGCTGCCACAGCCTTGGCTTTCTCTTCCGCCTTGGCCTTCTCCTCCGCCAGTCGCGCGTCTACCTCGGCAGCCTCGGTGGGATGAATCTTGTGGTAATACTCGTTCGATCGTGCAAGCTCCTTACGGTCATAGAGCAGACCGCCGAAGCGGTCATCCGTTGCCAGTTCAAATTGGTTGTCCATCTTGATCGCCTCAAACGGACACACCTCTACGCAGATCTGGCAGCTCATGCAAACAGAAATATCGATGTCGAATTTCGCCGGATAAATCTGCGGCTTGCCCACATAATCCGGCTTTTTGTCCTTGCTTTTTTCAATGTAAATACACTTCGGAGGACATTCCTTCTCGCATATCTGGCAGGCCACGCAACGCAAGCCGGCCTCCCAGTCCGCGCCGTCATAGACCAAAAACGGAAACGCGCGCGAGGCTTCCGGCAGCGGCTCCCGCTCTTCCGGATACTGAACCGTAGTCAGCCGTTCTTTCGAGACAAAGCTGCCGGCAAAATTTCTCGCCGTCTCTCCAAGCCCCTTCAGTAAGCCTTCACCCAGCATGATTGCCTCTCATCGATCGACCTCGCCCAATACGATGTCGACACTGCCAAAAACTACGACTACATCAGCCACATTCTGCCCGATGCACATGTCTTCCAGAACCGTCAGATTAATGAAGCTCGGCGGCCTGATCCGGAAGCGGTAGGGAGATGTACCACCATCGCTGATCAGATAGAAGCCAAGCTCTCCCTTAGGCGCCTCAATCCGTCCATAAGCCTCACCAGGCTTCGGTTTAAAGCCGCGAATCTTCGCCTTGGGATCTATAAATGGCCCCGCAGGAATATCTTTGAGCGCCTGCTCCAGAATCTTCAGCGACTCGCGCATCTCCAACACGCGCACCATGTACCGGTCGTAGATGTCTCCATGCTCACCCAGCGGCACGCGAAAACTGAACCGATCGTAAATGCCATAGTGGTCTACTTTGCGGATATCGTAGTTCACGCCAGAGGCACGCAGCATCGGCCCCGTGATTCCTGCATTCACCGCCAGGTCCGGCTTAAGCACGCCCATGCCCTGGGAACGCGCCATCAAAATCTCGTTCGACGTAAGCAGGTTCTCAAACTCATCAATAAACCGCGGCAGCCCGGTCACAATTTTCCGCGCTGCATTCAGATGTGCTTCTGTCATGTCCACGCGGCAACCGCCAAAACGCATGTAGTTGCACATCATGCGCGATCCGGTCAGGCTCTCAAACAAATCCAGAATCTTCTCACGCTCACGGAAGGCATACATCAACGGCGTGCCGCTCGCACCCATCTCCTGCGTCAAAAAACCAATCGTTGAAGCATGATTCTGAATGCGCGTCAGCTCCGCCAGAATCACGCGAATGTACTCCGCACGCTCCGGCACCGCCTGCCCCACCAGCTTCTCTACCGCCAGCGCGTACGCCCAGTTATTTGTCAGCGAGCAGAAATAGTCCAGCCGATCTGTATACGGCATCATCTGCAGATAGCCGACTGTCTGCCCGATCTGCTCATGATTGCGGTGTAGATAGCCAAAGACAGGCTTCAGCTTGATCACACGCTCGCCATCCAGCACTACATCCATGCGGAAAACACCGTGCGTCGAAGGATGGTGCGGCCCCATTGCAACTTCCAGCAACTCGCCTTCACCGTCAACCTCAATCGTTGGAGGCCGATTCCACGCTTCCAATAAGCTCTCGCTCACTGTGCCGCCTCCGTCGTCGTTGCTGCCAGATGCGCTTGCGCGCGCTTGAGCACATCATCATGCGCCGTGGGCTCGTACTCGTAGTCGTCCGGATCCACGTAATCGCGGCGCATCGGATAATCCTTGAATCCATCCCACATCAGAATCCGCCGCAGGTCCGGATGCCCGGTAAAGATGATTCCGAATAGATCGAATACTTCGCGCTCCTGAAACTCCGCCGCACGCCAGATCGGAGTAAGCGAGGGCAGCTCCACTTTGTCGCTCCGGTTCCCTGTCCGCATTCGCAAAATCACCGGACCATGTTTCTTCGCCATCGAATACAAGTGATAGACCGCTTCAAGATAACCCGGGGTAACCGTCTTCTTCGTCTCCTCCACGGTCTCATCAACCATCGTCTTCACGCCGTTCACTTCCTTCTCAACCGGACGCGTAACCTTCACTTTTTCCGTGGTCTCTTTATCCAGCCAGTCCACACCAGTCACATTGGAGAGAAAATCCAGCTTGAGTTCCGCGTCATCCCGCAGAAACTTCGCCGCAGCAAATGCGTGTGCAGCATCCACCAACAGAGAGTGTTCCGCACTGGGGCTACCATTGGGCACAATCTCCAGCTGCGCGCCCGACACTGCCGTCTCAATCGCCGTCTTGATCTCCTCAACCGTCTTCATCAGCGAATCACCACTGGCACAGTCCATACATTCGGATTCGAAGCAGGCACTAGATCATGCTCGCCCTGTTCCGGAACTGGAAACTCACCGGGCGCATCGACATTCAGGTAACGCGGCCTGTTCTCGCCCGTCAGACTCTGTTCGTCAATCTTCTTCTGCAACGTCATAAATGCCTGCAGCAGCGCCTCCGGCCGCGGCGGACAACCCGGGATATGCACATCCACGGGAATATAACGATCAATCCCCTTGAGCACGTTGTATCCCTGTTTGAACGGTCCGCCGGAGATCGCACACGCCCCCATCGCGATCACATACCTCGGCTCGGCCATCTGGTTATAAAGCCTCACCACCTGCGGAGCCATCTTCTTTGTTACAGTACCGGAGACAATCATCAGGTCGGCCTGACGCGGCGACGGTCGAAACACTTCCGCTCCAAACCGTGCCAGGTCATAGCGCGCCATTGTCGTGGCAATCATCTCGATTGCACAGCACGCCAGCCCGAACTGCATGGGCCATACCGAACTCTTGCGGCCCCAGTTGTACAACTCCTGAATGGTTGTAACGAAGATGCCCTGCTTGCCCAGCTCGATTTTGAGTTCCGGATCTACTGCCACGTCAAAACTCCTTTCGCCCAGGCCCACGCCAGTCCTTCTACCAGCAACAGCACAAAGACCAGCATTGCCAGGCACGCTCCCGCTGTCAGCCCCGTAAACGCTACTGCAAAAGGCAGCAAAAAGACCGTTTCCACGTCAAAGATGAGAAAGATGATTGCGTAAAGGTAGTAACCTGAGCGGAACTGCACCCATGCATCACCTTTTGACTCGAGCCCGCACTCATAAATCGCGTTCTTGATCGCATTCGGCTTGGGCGGAGCGAAGGTATGCGCCCACAGCCATGCCAATCCCAGGGGTGCGAGCCCAAATCCGAGTGCACCAAAAAACAAAATCGCCAGAGAAAAATAAGGACTTGAGGTCATCGGAGGCATGTGAATCCTTCTGTATCAAGCTACCAGTTTGGCCCCTTCTTTGGCTAAGCAGATGTGCCGTGAATCACACCATTCAGGCTGATTTTTCGCCCGTTCATCCCACTCTGTGAACCGTTTACTGTTTGCCTGCCACACAAGCAAGCCTTCGCTTTTGAGAGTCTGTCAACTGTCGCAGTAAAGCCTCGTCCAAACATGCAGAGGGAATCTGTTTATGCGCCCGGTCCTCTCGTACCGCTGCAGTCCGCCTCTCCGTGCTATTCAGCTACACCTTTCCACTGGAGTGCGCGGCGCTGACCCTCGCGACCAAGCCCGTCGTATAGTGCATCCTGATTGGCGCGCTTGAGCCTCCTCTCACGCCCGCGCTCGTCATCCGCCGCTCATCAAACTAACCCGTCATGGCCTTCACCCCTCCACCTTTGGATGGAGGACACTACACGTGTGCACTCTGTTACGGTTTCATCCAGTTCCAGTGGACAATGCTCTGTCATCCGCTCCGCCGGTACGCAAGTTTTCGGGGAGATCGTCGCACAATGTCTAAAACTACATTGCGCCTTATGTTGCTGGCTTCATTGATTGTTGCCGCTTGTCCTACTGCAACATGGGTCGTCCGTGCCGCCACTGATCCCAAACCGGCCTCAGCTTCAAATGCATCCTCAGACACTCCCGCCACTGCCGGGGCAGCCTACACCGCCGCCATCAAGGTCACCGGGCCCACAACGTCTTTCCACAACTCCGTCGCCGCCCGCTATAACTACGCCTTCGGCAAGGAGTCTCCGTTCCTACCATCGAACGCGACGAGCGTGAACGGTCAATTCCTCAGCCCCAAAGCGTTCTACACTGCCGAATACTGCGGCCACTGCCACAAAGAGGCCTTCCATCAGTGGCGCCAGTCGGTTCACGCCAACAGCTTCCGCGCTCCCTGGTATTTGAAGAGCGTCAACATGCTCATCGACGAAAGAGGCGTGCAGTACTCCCGCCACTGCGAAGGCTGCCACAATCCCGTTGCTCTGCTCTCCGGCGACCTCACGCAGGGAATGCCTAAGAAGCGTCCTTTTGAAGACGAAGGCGTTACCTGCTCCACCTGCCACTCCATTCAGTCAACGGATGCCACGGGAACCGGCAGCTACGTTATGGGTATTCCCGCTGTCATGGTCGACGAAAACGGCGCGCCCATCACCCGCTCCGTTACCGACGCTGAGATCCTCGCCCACCTCGACCGTCACTCCAAGGCGGTCATGAAGCCGCTCTATAAAACCACCGAATTCTGCGCTGCCTGCCACAAGGCCGCCATCCCCGCCACACTAGACAGTTATAAATGGCTCCGCGCCATCTCCTTGTACGACGAATGGCAGGCGGCCAGCTTCACCAAGCAGTCGCCGCTTCCCTTCTACCGCAAAGACTCCGTCTCCAACTGTCAGACTTGCCACATGAATCGCGAAACATTGCCCGCGGGCTCTGACGACCCCGGCGCGAAGGAAGGCAAATTCGCCTCCCATCGCTGGCTCGGCGCCAACACGCTCATGTCGCAGTACTACAAGTACGACGAGCAGGCACAGAAGACCGCTGACTTCCTCAAGAACAGCTATGACGGCAAGGGTGTCTTCAACGTTGACATCTTCGCGCTCGAAAAAGAAAGCGCCGCTGCAACCGACACGAATAACGTCCTCGTCGCTCCGCTGGGCCTCACCCATTACGCCATCGCTGCAGGTGAAGCTCTTACCGCCGACGTCGTCATCCAGAACAAAGGCATCGCCCACTCCCATGTTCCTGAGCAGCGCGATTTTTACGAGTCATGGGTCAACTTTGTCGTCAAGGATGGCTCCGGCAAAACCATCGCAGAGAGCGGCTTCCTGCAGCCCGACGGCAACCTCGATCCTTCCGCCCACTCCTTCACCAATCGTCTCATTAACGCTAAAGGCGAGCTCAACGACCTCCACCAGATCTGGCACAACCGCGTTCTCGCTTACAACAACACCATCCAGTCCGGCCGCTCGCAGCTCGTCCGTTACCGCTTCCGCCTGCCCAAGGACATTACCGGCCAGTTCACAATCACCGCTACTGTCAAGTACCGCCGCTTCAACCAGCACTACATCGATTACGCCATGGGCCAGCAGCATTATTCGCAACCCATCATTGAAATGGCCTCGCAAACCCGCACGCTCACCGTCGGCGACAACGAGCCATCGAAACCCATACAGGGTGAAAACCCCGAGTGGATGCGCTGGAACAACTACGGCATCACGCTTCTCGATGCCCAGCAATACGCTGCTTCGGTTCACGCCTTTGAACGCGTAGCTACTCTGCGGCCGGATTATGCTGACGCTTTCACTAACATGGGCCTCGTGCAGATCTCATGGGAACGCTACAACGATGCCAAGGGCAATCTTGCCAAGGCGCTTACGCTTCTCCCCGGCGATCCCCGAGCTCTCTACTATCGCGCCCTCGTCGAGCGGAATGCTGGCCAGATCAACGATGCCATCGTCGATCTTGAAGCTGTCCTGGTCAAGTATCCTCGCGCTCGCGACGCTCTCCGGGAACTCGGCTTCAGCTACTACCAGCAGCATGATTATGTGAAGTCACGCGAAACCTATGAGCGTCTTCAGGCCGTTGACCCCGATGATCTCGCCGCTCATTACCAGCTCGCCATTCTTTATCGCCGCCTCGGCGATAAAGAACATGCCGCTATCGAGTCAGCTAAGTTCGCCGACCAGAAGGACGATCCTACAGCCTCTGCCTACGCGCTGCAGTTCCTCAGCAAGCACCCTGAGGTCGCTGCAGAAAGCGTTGTATGGCATACGCACGATCTCACCGGCGACCCGATCAAGAAGCCTGCGAAGATTGAGTACACCTATATTCCTGGTGCAGGACGCTGACTTCAGCGTCCTGTCGCGACAATTCCATATTTCACTTTAAGAAACTCCTGAAGATCGTCCGGCAATACTGCGGCCAGTTCCTGCCAGGTCAGCACTTTCAGCCGCGTCCTCATCTCTGCGTTCCTCACCGCTGTTAGTATCTCGAACCACGCCTCGCGCAGATCCGGCCTCCGCTCATCATGAATCACGCAGAAGCTGCATCCAGTCGCATGCGCCGCCAGCACATTGCGAATCAACTGATATCCCGCGTAACCTGCCTGAGCCGGCGCGGCCCGCCATGCCCGCCCTGCAATCTCTGCCTGATATTCCCGCGCGATCTCGCTATCCTCAGTCTCAGGCTCCCACTCCTGGGTAAAGTCCTCCGGCATCTCAGTAGCTGCTCTGCGCCTACTTTCTCGTATTTCCACACGCGGCAGCAGCTCACGGTCAAAGACGGTTTCAAAATCTATGTATGCCTCTACAATTGGCGCGGCGCGCACCTGAAAATCCCCTTCCGTGAGCTTTGCTTCCACTAAAAGGCTGCCCCATCGCATGTCTACCTCTGTGCGATCCATCAGGCCATTCTTCAATGGCACGCGCGCCTTCCAACCAAAAATCGGAGGCTCCTTTGTATCAATGCCAAGCATTTTCGTAACTTCAGCTCGCTCCATCACTTCAGGCATACAGAACACATTCATCAGCAGCGCATCTGAGCTCATGCACGAGTCGAGTTCCTTCCACTTGCGCCCCGGCTCGTCCAGCAGCTTTGGCAAACCGCGACCGCCCGTATGGACTTTGTTCAATCGCTTCGCCCAATCAGGCCTCGCGGTAATTGCTTCGTACGCCACATGGAAGAAATTGCCGTGCGTCACGCGCCCATCCGGATGCATCTGCGGTGTATACACGACCACGGACTCGCCGCCCACGCTTTCCACGTGGCAACGGCCCGCTGCGTAGTGCCTGTTGCGCTCCGCAATCTCCTGCCTAAGCAGGCCTGCATAGAAGCCGGAGTTCAATTCACACCTCGCCTGAAATCAACCAGCATTATCCCCCATCTGATGGAGGGCTAATCCGCCCTGCTGTGCGAAAATACTGCCGTGAGATTCCACAAAATTTCCTTTGCATTCATTAGTCTTTTAGTACTTGGTTCAACAACTCTGGTCTATGGCTCTGACACAAAATCGGCTGAAATGGCTGGAGCCGTTCTTTACCGCGATAAAGGTTGCGGATTCTGCCATGGCGCGAGCCTTGAAGGTACCAAGAAGGCGCCGGCGCTTGCAGAGATTCGCAAGCAGAAGGCCATGACCAACGAGAAGATTAGCAATCAGATTCTCGATGGTGGTACCAAAATGCCTCCCTTCCGCGAGTCACTTTCGGATGAGGAGATACAACAGCTGATTGCCTTCCTCCGCTCCAAAAACCGCCCGGTACCGCCTCCGCCGGCTGCGCCGCAGCAATAAGGACGTGTGAGAATAGCTTCGTGAGATACCAGATTCTTCCTGCCGTTCTGTTCGCTCTTGCCGTTGTCGGCTCGGCCCAGGCTCCTCAGCCGGATCAAGCTACGCCAGGCTCTGTTCTTTTTCATGACAACTGCGCCAAATGTCATGGAGCCAATCTCGAAGGTACAAAGAAGGGGCCTGCCCTGGTTGAAATCCGCAATAAGAAGCATTGGACTGACGAAAAGATCACCAACCGGATTGTCAACGGTGCTGGAAGCAAGATGCCGGCTTTTCGTGATTCGCTTTCGAGTGACCAGATTCAACAGCTGATTGCTTATCTGCGAGCTGACAGCCGTCCTGCGCCGCAGCAGTAGCTGTTCGAATTCGGACAATGGCGTGAGTTATCCTGTGCGGACTCAATTCTGAAGATGCTTTGTTTGTTTGGGTTGCGGCCATTTGCACACTCCTTATAGAAATCTTTATGCAATCTTCATTCCGAGACTGTGCAACTGCACAGCCTAGCTCCTTGTGCTGAGAATGTGCCGGGCGATGCCAATAAATTCCTTGTCGTTGAGGGGTTCGAGGTTGGCGCGGCCTACCTTGTTGACTTGCAGGAGTTCGCGGTGAAAGTCGATGGCTGCGCCGGGGCGCATCAGGTCTTCGGAGGCGGCCAAGTGGCGGAGGGTGAATAGAAAATCGGCCACGACAGAGGAGATAGAGGTGTGGTATCGATCCGCATAGACGCGAGCGGCTTTGTAGACGTCATCGGGAACACGAACTGTGAGGTTTCGCACGGTTGAAGCTCCTTTTTCAGAGTTCAGAGATCAGAAAAGCAAAGGCCCGAATCCGGTGGGATTCGGGCCTTTGTTATTTCCGCTTATTTCTAGTGTGGCATAAAGGCTGATAATTCTACGCAAACTCCGCGAAGAATTTTGTGCTGATGGCAAAGGGTTTACAAGATATTTTTTGTGGAAGGGCTTGACAAGATTTCCACAGGCGACCAGAAACGAACGTCTCAATAGCATTACGGGGCAAAAATCTAGGATCCCCAGCTCCCGGTGGGTTGCTCAAATATTGGCAGGGCTACGATAGCAGTTGTTCCCTGACCAAGTTGGCTTCCAAGTGCAATCGTTCCGTGGTACTGCTCTACGATGGCTTTTGCGATTGCGAGGCCGAGGCCCGTGCCGCCTGTCTTTCGGCTACGTGAAGAGTCGCTCCGATAAAAGCGATTAAAAACATGCGGCAGATCTTCCGGAGCAATGCCTTCGCCGTGATCTTCTATTTGAAAGACAGCCATTTGATTGCTTTGCGTGACAGAAATGACGACTTCAGCACCGCCGGGGCTGTGCTGGATGGCATTGTGCAGCCGATTGGTCGCGAGCAATCGGAGCGGCTCTGCGCCGATGACCGCAACGACTTCTTTTTCGTCACGGAAACTGATGTTGATGTTGCGTTCCTGGGCAACGCTGGCCAGATCAGCAGCAGCTTCGCGGAGTACATATACGAGGGCGCTACGTTGGGCGCGATCTGCGGTTACGCTTTCGCCGATGTCGCTTGCCGTATCGTGATGCTCTTCAATGCGAGCGAGGGTCAACATGCGTGCCACGAGCGTTTCCATGCGCTCGCTGTGAGTGATGCTACGCACGATGCCGGTCTTGTATTCCTCGACATTTCGTTCCCGCAGAATAAGCAGTTGCAAGGAGGACTTGACGAGGGCTACGCCGGTCTTCAGCTCGTGTGCAGCGTCCCCAACAAAACGGCGCTGCTGCGTAAAGGAGCGCTGGAGTCCGGCAAGCAGGCTTTCGAGAGCTTCGACGAGTGGCGACAGTTCGCGAATGGATCGGGCATTTTCGGGCGGCGCGAAATCCCAGCTTGATGCAGAGACTTTGCCTGCGGCTGAAGCAAGCTGACGCAGAGGCGCGAGGCTGCGATCCAATAACCAGAGCAGGACTATGCCAGTCACCATCAGTACGGCAACGCTGGACGCCGCATAGAAGCCGGCGGCTTGCCACACGGCTCCCCATACGCGTCGTGTGCTTGCGCCGTAGTAGATGATGGCGTGGCGCGGGATGCCGCCTTTGTCGCCAGGATCGACGATGCGCGTGCCCTGGATGCGGATGAGGCGGTAGCTCTGGTGATGCTCACGGATGGTATAGAACTCGGCGTCGCCGGTTAGACGCGGATTCTTTTCGGGTTTGGAGGAGAAATCGTCAGGCGAGGGGCCGTTCCAGTTGGAGGAGCGACCGAGCAGGCGTCCGGAGACATCTGTGACTTCGTAAATGTCGTCATGCGGCGCGCGAACATCAGCGCTGTCAAGCATGATGTTGTCGCCGGAATCTTCAGCGTCTTGTACGGCACCAAGTAGAGAATCTGCGCGGCCGCGCAGCAAAACGTCAAATGCGCGAAAGTGCGTTTGACGTTCATACAGAACTGCCACAGCAGTTACACACAGCGCGGCGGCGAACTCGATGGTTAAAACGAGGAGAACGATGCGCCGGGTGATGGAGTAAGAGCTGGGGCTCATGTAGCCAGCTTCTGAGAGGTCAAGAAGCGGTAGCCACGTCCCCGCAGAGTTTCAATGAGTGGTTCTTCATCGCCTTTGCTAAGTTTCTTGCGGAGATTTGAGACGTGAACTTCGATCACATTGGACTCATGATCCCAGTTGAAGTCATAGAGATGTTCGAGCAGTTCATGCTTGGAGATAACGGCACGAGGACGATAGATGAGGTACTCGAGGATGCGGTACTCGGTGCGCGAAAGTGTGATGTCGCGACCGGCCCGACTGACGGATTGCTCGATGGTGTTCATCACGACTTCACCGACGCACAGGGTCGGGTTTAGTGATCCTTTGCCGCGCCGAATCAAAGCTTTGGCACGGGCCAGAAGTTCCCCAAGATCAAAGGGTTTAGCGAGGTAGTCATCGGCTCCGGAATTGAGCAGGCGGACGACAAAAGCTACCTCATCTTTTGCTGTGAGGATGAGAATGGGAGTATTGTCGCCGGCGGCGCGGATGCGGCGCAGAACTTCTGAGCCCTCTACGAGAGGAAGCATGAGGTCGAGGAGAATAAGGTCGTAACAGCGATTGCGCGCGTATGCCAGACCTTCATCCCCGTCTTCTGCGCAATCGACCGCATAGCCCGGTCCTTCCCGTAGAGCTGTGGAGATGTTCTCGGCCAGGCCTATTTCGTCTTCGATGACCAAAACACGCATATCGTGGATTATCGGATGGGAAAGATGAAGATTCACTGAAGAAGTGTTCGACACTTACAGCTTGCCTCATTCCGGGCTCTATTTGAAGTCAAAAGAACCGAGGTTCATCTGGCCGTTGCTGAGGATGTGCACGGTGAGGACATTTTTGCTCTTGTCCAGATGAATTTTAAACAGATTTGAGGTGAGATTCCAATGGTGTCACTGACCCCAGGCCACCGGATCGGCAGAATCGCAAGTGGACGCTACGCCGAGAGGCCCTGTCGCGTTCTTTCCATTTATTTCTAGTGTGGCATAAAGGCTGATAATTCTACGCAAAGTCCGCGAAGAATTCGGGAAGTAATCGCATCGGTGAGCGCATCGGCGATTATGCATGAATCGAAAACCGAGGCTCAACTGAACCGGAGAACTGAGGTTCGTGCTATCCCAGGCCTGAGAATCCAGACCTGGGGCACCCTCGTGCTTTGCTCGATGGATTTCCCTAAGACCCCGGGCCACCCGCCCGAGCCTGTTCAATACGGAGCACCGGAAGGATAGAAGACTTGGATGAGTGGCCTGGCCTGCAGTCAGCGGTTGACACCAGCTGCTGATTCAGGCGAGGGTAATCGCCGCGACTTCGTAGTCTTCAACGCGTGGCATGGTGAATCGCAATATCTGACTCTCCAGATGAAACGGTAAATTTTGCCCAGCCTGCAAGAGTTCCACAGACTTTACTCTCACGTTCTCCGGCAGCTGCAGTCTTATGGTCTGCGGGCCAAGTGGGTAAGTCGATTGCATCCATCCATGATGAGCATTGGGGTTGGTGTAGTTGAGCAGATGGACGGAATATCCGGGGGCTGTCTCCCAGCAGAACATCTCCATGAAGCCTTCGCCTTCGATGTGAACAACGCTTTCGTCATTCGTAATCCAACGTATGGTGTTGTGCAACAGACGTAGCAGATCTCCGTGGCCGGTAAGCCAGTAAGTGCGCTCGATATCTCCGGGAAAGTAGGCCACGCGGCTGCGGCCCGATTCACGCAGGACCACTGCGGGTTCATCGGTGTGCGGGACCGCCGGATAGGCCAGCTCTGGCGGATAGCGCACGAATCCCGGGACGACTGTGAGCACGGGCTTCTGCACTGGCTTGAGAGGAATGCGATTCTCCGCGCCGGGGATCCAGTTAGTGTTGGTGAACCCTTCAAGAATGGGGTGGGGGATAGGGTGCAATGGGACCTCGCCTGGTGTTTCAATGCGGGCATAATATGGATTGCCATTTGTGCCAATGACGTTTCCGGCCTTGTGGATGCCGAGAAGATCGGCGAGTCCAAAATTCTCCCGCTGATTCAGGTTTTCGTCGTAGAGACTGGTCTCGAAGCTGGCCATGATCGATCCGCCAGACTGCACATAATTGCTGATCTGCCCACACTGGCGGTCACTCAGCATGGCGATATTTGGCAGCAGGAGAGCACGATACTTGCTGAGTCGTTCCGGCTCAAGCCGATCTTCATGTACGAAGTCAAATGCGAAACGGCCGCGGAGGAGCGCATCGTAGATGCCTTGCATAGTCTCATGCATGTAGGCACGTGAGCGCACCGTAGCGGGGCCGGGATAGAGAAGCTGCGTGCTTTGTCCTATTACGACTCCGATGTTGGCTATGGAACGGCGGGTGGCGAAATGCGCGTCGTGCTTGGCCGTCCAGCGGAAATAGTCCACGCCAACCTTCTGCCAGCGACGGTCTTCTCCAAAACCATTCTCAGAACCGACGAAGTGATAATAGGGAGCCATGCCACTGGCAAGAGATTCGTTGAGCCACATTCGCGCTTCGGCAGGATTTTTTGACGCATTGCGCCAGCCTGGATTGCCGGTGGAATACGCAGCGGTAACATTGGCGGCAAACTTGCCGTCGAGCACGGCATTGCAAACTCGGCCCTGCAGACTGCATCCCCACACAGCAGCATCATCATAGGTGCGCCCCTGATTGTCGGCCTGGAACCATGCAGCAACTTTGCCGAGGCGATCGAGATTGGGACCGCCGCGGACATTGCCACCTGAGTTGGCGAAAAAGAAGCTGTCCTGCTTTTTCTCTTTGGCGATGGCGTCATATCTCTGCCAGAGATCGAGAACGCGCTCGGTGAAGACACGCCAGTAGGCTGGAGTGCCGGCGGCCGGCAGCTTGCTGCAGACGGCGCAGTAACAGACGGGCAGAGCGCCAAGCGGCGGCCAACCGTTGGTGTAAAAGCAATCGACATCGTAGAGCGAGTTGATCTCTCGCATGATGGCCGGAATGTAATCGTCCATGTAGGTGGAGAACATGCATGTCTTGAAGAGGCGCGGTTCTTCGCCGCTGAATTGCACGGACCCATCCTTGCTGCGCATGGCCCACTCCGGATGTACCTCGAGCGCATCTTCCCAATTAAGATCGGGGCTCATACGCGCGACGACGCGCATATTGCGTTTCTTTGCGGCGGCTATGCACTCGCCGAAAAAATCCCGTCCGTTCAGGAATTTTCCATGGCGATGGAACTTCACCTTGGACGGGTAAAACGCCAGAATGCCGGTGACGCTGATGAAGATGACGTCCACCTCGGCGGAGTGCCAGTAATCGGCCCACTCCTCAACGTTCATCACTGCCGGATCATGCTCCGTCATGTTGCTCTGTCCCACTCGGCGAACTCTCTTCTGCCAGGGCTCGGCAGCCGGGTCAATCGCTGGCATCCGTTGCGGTAGCGAAGTGAGCTTCGGTCTAAGTTCCGGACTAGACCCGCTCCTGGGCGCGACGACTGTTTCCTCTGCGGAGAGAGTCGAAAATGGGCGAAGAGCGTCCATCGCGGTTGCGATTGGAATGACACCCGCGCCTGCTTTGAGAAATATGCGACGGTTGAACATCGGTACTCCCTCGTTATCTATACGAAGGAAGTCTACTCGCCAGCCGCGACGTAGAGCATGTGGCGTGGAGGAAGAGCCAGGGCCGACGCATCTTAATTGCTATATGAGTGGAGGGTGATAGCGGTTGAGATGGAGGGATGAACAATCCTTTGAAG
>NZ_LAIJ01000019.1:0-264 GCF_001449115.1 Occallatibacter gabretensis
ACTAGTATGGCCCGGGGGATCCGGCGCGCCTAGGCCTTGACGGCCTTCACTCAATTCGCCCTATAGTGAGTCGTATTACGTCGCGCTCACTGGCCGTCGTTTTACAACGTCGTGACTGGGAAAACCCTGGCGTTACCCAACTTAATCGCCTTGCAGCACATCCCCCTTTCGCCAGCTGGCGTAATAGCGAAGAGGCCCGCACCGAAACGCCCTTCCCAACAGTTGCGCAGCCTGAATGGCGAATGGGAGCGCCCTGTAGCGGCC
>NZ_LAIJ01000019.1:286-729 GCF_001449115.1 Occallatibacter gabretensis
GGCGTGCAGAGCATGCCGCGTGCGAGCAAACAGCAGGCGCGTTATGCGGTGGGCCGTTGCCTGATGCTGTGGAGCAGCAACGATGTGACCCAGCAGGGCAGCCGTCCGAAAACCAAACTGAACATTATGCGTGAAGCGGTGATTGCGGAAGTGAGCACCCAGCTGTCTGAAGTGGTGGGCGTGATTGAACGTCATCTGGAACCGACCCTGCTGGCCGTGCATCTGTATGGCAGCGCGGTGGATGGCGGCCTGAAACCGCATAGCGATATTGATCTGCTGGTGACCGTGACCGTGCGTCTGGATGAAACCACCCGTCGTGCGCTGATTAACGATCTGCTGGAAACCAGCGCGAGCCCGGGTGAAAGCGAAATTCTGCGTGCGGTGGAAGTGACCATCGTGGTGCATGATGACATTATTCCGTGGCGTTATCCGGCGAAACGTGA
>NZ_LAIJ01000003.1 GCF_001449115.1 Occallatibacter gabretensis
TTTTCAGGAGCGGCCAGCGCGCCAACCTCAATCCAGTCATCGACCGGAACTTCGGTCTCCGCGCCTTTCTCATCGGCCTTGTACTTGTGGGTCTCCACCTGCACCGTCACGTCGTACTTTCCATCCGGCCGCTTCTTCGCCTTTGCCTCCAGCGTGCGATTGGAAAACAATGTAATGTCTTCAAATAAATCTTTCAGCAGGTACTGATACTGCGGTGGAGTCTCTTCCCGCAGCGCGCTCACCAGCGCCCATGAAGTCGGATACGGAGGCTGTGCGTACCGGTATTGCGCCAGCACCTTGCGCAACGCGCGGTTGATGGCCTCCTCGCCGATCATCTGCCGCAGGTAATACATCACCACGCTGCCCTTGCGGTAATGAATATACCCCTGGCTCGCCTCCACGCGCATCAACGGCCGCTCTTTCAACCGCTCCGTTCCACGCGAACGCAAATAGTTATCCGTCTCGTACTGCATGAACTTGCGCATTGCGTCCGGTCCGTACTCATGCTCCATCACCATCAAAGCCGAGTATTGCGCCAGCGTCTCGGAAAGCGAAGTTGCGCCCTGCATATTCGCGCCGACCACTTGGTGCGCCCACCATTGGTGTCCCATTTCGTGCGCGACCACGTAATAGACCATGTCAATATCGTCTGGCTTTTCAATATCCGCAATGAAGCCGATCGACTCCGAATACGGCATAGTGCCCGGAAAGGCCTGCGCAAAGCTCGCCACGCGTGGAAACTCGATAATCCGCGCCTGCTTGTTGAAGTACGGCCCATAGTTTGTCGTGTAATACTCGAATGACTTCTCAACGGACCGCACCATCTTCGGCACATTCCACGGATGCTCCCTGAGGTAATAAACCTCCACATCCATGCCATTCCACTTTGCCCGCTCCACCTGATAGCGCGCCGAGAGAAACGAATAGAAGTTCAGCGCAAAGTGGTCGAGTTTGTACTCGTAGTAATTGCGTCCACCCTGCTGCCACTGCCGGATCAGCGAGCCCGGCGCAATCGCGATCTGGTCGCCGCTGGTACTGATAACCGTGTCCACATTCACCCAGTCCGCATTGTTGGTGATGTAGTTATTCATACAATCGCTCGTGCAGTTTGCCTCGAGCGCTGGCATCATTTCCTTCTCTTTGAGCTTGAATCGTTTCCTGTCGTTCGGGTCCGTCAGCTCATTGCCGTCCTGGTAGCCGATCTGCGGCACGCTGCCGGAGTTCAGAAAGCTGCCATTCTCAACCACGCCCGTCATCGTCAGCGAGTCTTCAAAGCCCTTCGGATGCGACTCAACATCGAACTTCATCGTCCGCGTCTCGCCCGGCGCCAGCGGAGTCGTCAGCTTGTAAATCTGGTAGCCTACCCGCGGGTCGTTCTGTGCCAGTTGCGCCCCAGCCAGCGTAACGCTCGACGTAAAGTTGCGATCAAGCGTCAAATGCAGCGTGTCGATGGGACTGGAAGTCTCATTCTTGATCTGCTCCTCGCCGCGCATCACCAGCTCGCGCGTAGCCGGATAGAGCGCAATGTCATAGTGCACGTCCGTTACGCGTGGCTGCGGCAGATGCTCGTACTTCTTATATGTCTTCTCGTAGTCGGCGAGCCTCTGCTGCTGGTCGTTTGCGCTCTCCACCTTATTCAGCACTTCGGTGTTGTAGAAGATCCACGCGCCCACCAGCAGAAATCCAGTCGCAGAGGCTATCGTCCACACGCGCACCGCGCCACGGAAGCGTAGCCGCGCATTGCTGAATCGTGCCTTCCAGCGCGTATCCTTGCCACGCTGCCACAGCAGAATGCTGAACATCGAAATCAGAACGCAGAACAGCGTCCAATAGACCGCAAACCAGTTCCAGCTCTTCATCCACGGCTCATAGCCGAAGAAATCAGAGTAGGTCATGCTGGGCAGGCTGCCGAATTGCACCATGCTCGTGCCCACGTGCAAGGGCCGCCACATAAATGCGTTCGCAACCACCACTCCGATGAATGCAAAATATCCGATGTACTTATTCGGCGAGAGCACGTGAATGAGAAACGCCAACGCCGCGAGGAATCCGAAGCTCAGCAGTGCGTGGCCCAGCAGCGTCTCCACATAGAGACCAATCTGGAAACGCGTGTACCCGTTCGCGGCCTGTACGCAGACGGCCACCAGCATCACGACAACCTGAATCGACGCAACCGCTGTCATCAGCGCAACGAATTTAGCCACAAATCCCGGCCACTCCGGCACAGGCAGCGCATCGTTCACCTCATCGGTCCGCGCATCGCGTTCATCCCACACCAGTACGCCAGCAAAGAACGTGATGAGAGCGATCAGAAACACGTACAGCGTGCCGCTGATAATCTGCAACATGGCATAGGTCACCGGCCGGGTAGTCAGCCCGAAGCCCTGCCGTGCACTGAAGATGAGTGCGGTGAGGCAGTTCACCAGCGCCGCACAGGTAACCACGATGAACGTAACCGTCTTCAGCAGCCTGCGATACTCAATCCGAATTCCGGCAAGCAGTTGCTTCCAGCGAGCGCCGGCGCCATAGCTCAAAACGATATTGCCCGCGACAAGCGGTCTCGCTTCCGATGCCGCATCGCGCTTCTCTTTGCTTGCGCGGGTTCTGCCGCCGGCGGCGCGCTCAGAAAAATTGAAGCGCCAGCAGGCAAAGGCAAAGACCAGCAGCCCTACGGCAATCCACAGCAGCCGGTTCCACAGCAGTAAGCCGACAAAACCAAGCGCATGCGAATTCCGGTCAGCAACCGTCCAGTACTTTGTCATGTACGAGAAGGCGTCGTTGCCGAAGGGGTCAAGCATAGCCGCGAGCTTCTCGTTTTCGAGCTTCTGTGTAAGAACGCTGGAGGCGATATCGGCTACCAGCAGCAGGATGCCGCCGAGAAAAGAGACCACTGTGCTTCGCGTCAGCACGGCGATGGTAAAGATGATGGCAGCAATAAAAAGTGTGTTCGGCAGAGCGAAAACCACAATGCCCAGAAGATGCGCCGATCCCACCACGGGGCCGAATCGTTCGGCGTCCGACCATGGCATCAGCTTTGCCAACAGCGCGCCAATGGAAATGCCCACCATCGGGATCGTCGACACAACTACCGACCCCAGAAATCGCCCAACCAGAAAATCCATCTTGCGGATCGGCTTGGTGAAGATGATCTGGTTCATGTTGCAGGTAAACTCGCGCGCTGCCGCGGAGTTCACAAACGCCGTAACCATCAGCAGCGTAATAAACCAGAAGATGGAGTAATACTGTTCCACCACATACGGCGCATTGCGGAAGGTATTGCCAATGGCTCCGCCCACGGTCACCTGGTCCGTGCTCATAGTCAGCAGCACCAGCAAGGCCACAATGCCGGTAAACACCCACAGCATTACCGACTTGAGCCAGTAGCGAATCTCAAACCAGGCAAAATTCAGCATCCGGCCTCCTAATTCAGTCCAGCCAGGCTGGCGAAAAACACATCCTCGAGATCCGGAGCCACTGGCGCAAAACCCTCTTCCGGCTGCGCCTCGGCAAAGACATGAATCTGCGGCCGGCCCGCAACGAGCTTGTTCGAGATGACATGCATCCGGCTTGAGTACTCCGGTACCTGGTCGCGTTCAATCGACTTCCGCCACACCTTGCCTTCAAGCATCTGCACCGCACGGTCCGGCGCACCGGCGAACAGCACCTTGCCTAGGTGAATGATGGCCATGTTGCTGCACAGTTCCATTACGTCCTGCACAATGTGCGTCGACAGAATCACAATCACGTTATCGCCGATCTCAGCCAGCAGATTGTAAAAGCGGTTGCGCTCACCCGGGTCAAGTCCTGCGGTTGGCTCATCCACAATCAGTAGTCGGGGACTACCCAGCAGCGCCTGCGCAATGCCGAAACGCTGCCGCATGCCGCCGGAAAATCCCGTCAGCCGCTTGCGCCGGTGATCCCACAGGTTCACGCGATGCAAAAGCTCATGCACCGCTTCTTTGCGCTGCTTGCCATTTGTCATGCCCTTCAGCAGCGCAATCTGATCCAGCATCTCTTCAGCATTCACGCGCGGATACACGCCAAAATCCTGCGGAAGATACCCGAGTGTCTTGCGCACTTCCTCTTTGGCTCGAAGCACGTCCAGATCGTCCAGGTGAATTGCGCCCGAGTCAGGCTCCTGAAGCGTCGCGATGGTTCGCATCAGCGTCGACTTGCCCGCTCCATTCGGCCCCAGCAGGCCATACAATCCGCGCGGAATCGTGAGACTAACGTTATCGAGGGCACGCACCCCGCCTTTATAGCTCTTGGTGAGCCCTTCAATCCGAAGCTCCATTACTGGTTGATCCTCCACTGAGAGAAGTCGCAAGGTCCTGTACACGTTCTACGCAAATTGCAGGCTGCGAAGTTCCGCTGGTTGTCAGCTGCATGATGTCTCAAATTTCCAGGAGTTACGGCGGTGTGTCTGGTTTGTACGTTGTAACCGTGTGGATAAGCATATCGCAAGTTCAATGCAAGGACTTGATTGTCGCCTCTATCGCTCGACATATTGAGCGGCTTGCCGTTCGAGCATAGGTTGCAGCTTACCTCGATGGTTCTAAATCGCCGAGGCACTCATCGAGCGGGCTGGTCACTTCCTATATGCCGACATTTCGGTACTAACCCGCTCCGCTTCCTCGATGAGCGACTCGGCGACGTTGCGTTCAAACACACGCAACCGCCAGCCAAACCGGCATGAAGGAACACAAGCACGGCGAAAGGAACCGCACGATTGGAAATTCCACGGACTGGCTTCTTCATCCGTGAAGGGAGAGTCTCCGATTCCTGATGCGGCTGAAGTACACCCGCTGAAAAAGTGCAGACGCTCCGGCTCATCTAATATGGTCTGAGGCTCTGACGACTTCGGCTCGATAGTGCCCATTCCTGTGAGGAGTTCGACTCCCGATGACGCTTGTTCGCTTACAGCAAACGCTCGCCTTGATTGCGCTTTCCTTTGCCTGTGTTGCCGTGTATGCCGCCGAATCGCGCACACCGACGCAGGACGGCATACTGTACGGAACCGCGGACGGCCAACCCCTCACCATGGACTACTATGCACCGAAGGGCACTGGAGTTCATCCAATCGCGATTATCATTCACGGCGGAGGGTACCACGGCGGCGACAGCAAGAGCGGCAGCGAAGCATATGTGGCTGATTTTCTCGCTCCAGCGGGCTACGCGGTTTTCTCCGTCAATTATCGCGTCGCGCCGAAGTACCCCTATCCGTACATGGTGTATGACGTCGAGCGCGCCGTTCGTTACATTCGTTATCACGCCCGCGACTGGAGCGCCGATCCTGGCAAGATTGCCCTAGTGGGCGGCTCGGCTGGCGGCTACCTGAGCAATATGGTCGGACTTCTCAACGCGTCAGGCGACCCGCATGCCGCCGATCCGGTCGACCGCGTTAGCGCAAAGGCGCAGGCCGTCGTGAGCCTCTACGCGCAAAGCAGCTTTGAGTTTGTTCCGCTCAATGGGGACGTGCATCGCTTCCTCGATCCCTTCATTGCGCTGAAGGGTGAGAAGGAAGCAATCCGGGAAGCCTCGCCCATCACGTATGTCTCGAAGGACGATCCGCCATTTCTCGAGATTCTCGGCACCGACGATGAATACATTCCCATGTCGGAGGCGACCAACCTGCAAGCCGCATTGCATGCGGTCAAAGTGCGCTGCGACATCATCGCCATCCCCGGCGGCAAGCATGGCACCGGCGGATGGAACAAGCTGCCCGGCGTGCCGGACTGGGAACGCCAGATGACCGAATGGCTCAATGCACGACTAAATCATAGCGGACCGATCGGCGAAGGCATTCGGCCACGCGTCACGGCTTCCACGCCATAAGTCGAGCTCGTTTCTGTGCGCTCGCTTGCCCGGAGACGAAGTTCCAGAGTAAGTTCGCTCATTCAACATAGGTTGGACGGCGATCAGCGGATCAGTCCTCATAAACACGCCTCTCGTCAGTGAAGTCGTTCACGGCACGTATGCCGGCTTTGCAATGGCAACGGGCACCCTGTGGTTAGCAGATACGAGTCATTGTCTAACCAGCGAGCTGCTCTGGATTGCATGGCCCCCTACTGAGCTAGCCAACCTCCATCCACAGGGATACACGTCCCGGTAATATTGTTCGCTCCTTCGGCGCATAGAAAGAGCGCCAATGAAGCGATCTGCTCGACGGTCGTAAATGAACCGGAAGGCTGCTTTTCAGCTAACAGCTTTTGTGTGGCACCTTCGCAGCTGAGTGCCTCTGCGGCCGCCTTGACCTCAATCTGACGCTCCACCAGAGGAGTCAAAACCCAGCCTGGACAGATGGCGTTGCAGGTGATGCCGGAGCCGGCTGTCTCAAGGGCGACAACCTTGGTAAGTCCCACCAGGCCGTGCTTGGCGGCTACATACGCTGCCTTTCCTGAGGATGCCACAAGCCCGTGCGTAGAAGCAATATTAATCACTCTGCCCCAGCCGAGACGCCGCATGTTCGGCAATGTCTTCCTGATCGTGTGAAAGGCCGCCGTAAGGTTTACAGCAAGGATTGAGTCCCAGCGGTCTACGGGGAAATCCTCAACTGGGGCCACATGCTGGATGCCTGCGTTGTTGACCAGAATGTCTATGTGTCCCAGCCGTGCCAGAGCATCTTCTATGAGGCGCTCACATTCGTTCGCCTGCGACAGGTTGGCTCCGTTGTAAAGAACCTCCACATGAAACGTGCGCGCGAGCTCGGCTCTCTCGCGCTCAATGGCATCCGGCTCCCCGAAGCCGTTGAGCATGATCGCACAACCGTCCGCGGCGAGCGCCCGGGCAATCCCCAACCCTATTCCGCTGGTAGATCCTGTAACAACTGCAGTGCGTCCTGTCATCGCGGATACCTGGATTGCCGGCTTTTCTTTGTTAGGCAACATCTGAAAGAGAGAGATTATTTTGTAGCGACGGCAGAAGAGACACAGGAATAACTCGACGCCTCGTTCTCCGCTCCGCGGCCTTTATATTTCGCAACCTGGGGATAGGGACAAACGGGCCGCTGCAAGACAACGCTGCCGTCTGCTCCATGTTTTGTGGCGACGATACTGGCTGGTGCGATGCCATGCTCCACCCACTCTACTACCGCCGATAAAGTATCAATGTCGTCCGGACCCGCGCCTCCAGCGCAATGCTCGACGCCGGGAACCATAAACAGCCGGTAGAAGTCTCCAATGTCGGTCTTCGGCTTGCCCGCATCCACGATGCTGTAGTGCTCCGTCACGGCGTCGTGATACCGAATGGCCTCTCCCGGAACGACCAGCCAGTCTGCCCACCCGTGATATACGAGCAGCTTGTGTCCTGACCGCTGCAACCCATCCAGGTCCGGGTTGTTCGCGTTCACATGATCCTTCAGTGCGGCTTCATACGTAGCGGCCTGGCGGTCCCAGTCAAAGGAGCGCCAGTTCCACTGAGGTCCCAGAACCCACTTGAAGATGGGCGCAAATGGCGCTTCTCCCTCGGGCGCGGGATGAGGATCGGCCTTGCTCCAGGCATATTCGCTGCCTGCAGGCATGCCTGGATAGAACACTTCATGCGTGCGCGGATTGACTGGGCCGGCATACAGAAGTTTTGCTGCTTCCACCTGGGGTTGGGTCAGGCAGCTGTCGTTCTCGGCTCCGGTGCAGCGAAGAGATGCCGGATCGAATGTGCATTGCTGAGGGTCGTCGAGAAACCCCTGGTGGAGTGCTTTATCCCCACCGCATGAGGCCAGAACGGATTTATGGAGCGTGTTGAGCTTGGCCTGAGGGATATAAGCTTCCGGAGTCCTCTGCAGCGTGGCAAAGTTCCAGAGAATACTGAGGTGCACGCCCGTACGGTTGTTGGCAGCGGCGCCGGCGACGATTCCATCGTAGTCATCAGGAAACTTCTGAGCCTCGGCGAGCCCCTGCTCTCCACCCGTTGAACAGCCGACGAAGTAAGACTTGTTTGCGTTGCGGCCATAGTAACTCTGCACCAGCTTTTTGGCCAGCAGAGTCATCTCATGGGTGGAGCGCCACCCCCAGTCGTTCCACCTCTCCGGGCGATTGGCGAAGATAGACTGATCAGATCCGGCGGGCACTGACATCCCCATGTCTGTGTTGGCTACTGCGTATCCCTGCTTTAACCCACCCGCCAATGATTCATAGGCGATCCTGCCGGCAAAGCCGCCGTTTCCAGTTCCCTCCATGCGGCCGTTCCAGTTTTCGCGCGGCAGCCATACTTCCACACGAATATCGGAATCGCTGCTCGGATGGAGGATCGCCACCACCCGGCAGAAATCGGGGAGCTGCCCGATGACCTTCTGTCCAATGGGTGTAAAGGTCCCGCCGGTGACGGGCTCGGCAAGCGAGATTACCGTATGTGGACCGTGGCTCTGATGGGCGAGATCGGCACAACGTTCCGCAACGCCGTTTGCAGGAGCAAACAAAAACGCACAAAGAATGAGACCGAAGATCGGATACTTGCGCTCAAGCGTTTTCACAGATTTCCTCTTCGTGCATTGGCACAAAATCATTCTCAACCTTTATACGACCTTTGACGCAGTCAGGGCGCTTCACGTAAGAAGCAAGGAGCGTTTCCGAGGTGAAGGTAAGTAAAAGTTCCGAGAAAAACGCTTGGCTCAAGCGGGCCGATCACTTCCAAGAGGGCGATTTTTCGCGATTAACCTGCCATCAATAAGTGCCTCGGCGATTATGCGCTCCCTGGACGGTCGAATCCCTGGCCGAAGCGGCGGGCATGCCGCTGTCTGCATTCGCAGCGCGTTTCAAAGAGCCACTCGGACAAACGCCGCTGGAATATGTAACCGAGTGGCGGATGCAGAAGGTGATGCAGTTACTAGAGCACCGTGACAAGAAGCTCATAGACGTCGCTCGCTCGGTCGGCTACGAGTCCGACGCTGCGTTCAGTAAGGCGTTCAAGTGAGTTGTCGGGGCCAACCCTGGTGAATACCTCAAACGTGGTTTTGAAGGCCACGGTAATGCCGGAACGGCGGAAGATTTTTGAAGCGGAGGATTCTGACTTTGGCGGCGAGCCTATTTACCCAGGTGCCTCGCATTCGCGAACGGAGCATCGCGGGCCTAAAACCGACCGAAGCAAACCACGATCAGTCCCGATAAACACCCTTCACTTAAACAATCGAGGCAGAGCCTCTAGCTTGTAATGGAGCACACAATTCGCACACAGGACTCGGGGAGGTCAGATTTTATCGGGGTTTGAGAGTGCCATTGATGGGCGTGTTAGAACCGCGATCTCATGCGCGCTCGAGACTGCCCTAATAAGAAGGCTTTTCCACAATAAACCGCGATTGATAAGTGGTGCTATGGCGGCACACCTTGGGCGGCGGCCCAGACGAATTGTCATAGTCACATCGGCAGCGGTGAAGTAGGCACATTCGTCGATGAGGCAGACGAAGACGGCAATGACTGGCAGCGGAATTCTGACTCATTCGGTGGCTTGATTCAGGTAGAGGAAGCAACAGCGTTCGGTTGTTTGAATCGATTCATGCCCGAGGAGAAACTGAATTTGTTCCAGTTCGCCTCCTGCCTGGCGGCAGAGTTGAAACTGCAATTTGTGCTTCTTAGAGGCTTGCCAGTTCTGCGCTTTCTATTGCGCGCAGTTCATGCAGCGGAGCAAACTCGGGATCGGCCGTGCTCCACATTTCTTCGAGAATCCGGGCCTGCGCACGAGCCTTGTCTTTCTCTCCTTCGGCGGCGTAGAGCTTTACCAGGGTCAATCGCGAGAGCGGAATGCACACCGAGCGAGGGCTTTGCATGGAGTGAGCCAGCAGGCGCTCAAACTCCGCCACGGCGCCCTTGGGATCGCCGGCCGCGAGCAAGGTCTGGCCGCGCACATAGATCAGCATCAATTCCATGGAGGTATTGAGGTCATACGGTCTTGCGGGCTCAAGTATGTCAACGGCTGCTCGCGCATGGCCTTCATGTAGCGCCATCAGGGCGTAGGCCGCGGGCAGTTCTGCCTCGTTCAGCAGCGTGTCTAGCGGCCAAAGACTCTGACTTTGCTTTGCCACCTGGCGGGCACGCGCTATGTCTCCAATCAAACTCCACGTCACGGCCAGCGCGCCATCCACCACGGATCCAGGTTCTGCATGGGCACGTGCATCCTCAATGCGCGCCTCGGCATTCGCCGTGTATCCCAGTTGCCAGAGCACACCCACACCATTCAGCTCTACGACGGACGCCATCTCATGCTCGCCATGGGTGTTGCTGTCATCAGCAGCCTTGTGAAACAGATCTGCGGCATGATGCAGATGCCCGGCGTAAGCCTCTGCCTCGGCCTCTTCGTTCAGCAATGGCCCTTCGAGTGCGGTTCCTTCTGCCCAGCGCTCTTCTGCCTGCTGGCGAGCACGATCTCCCTGAACCAGCGCCAGCTTGTAACAGGTCAAATGAAAGCCCGGCACATCGGTTTGCATTCGCTGCTTGTCATTGCAGAGCAGAGCGAGGCTGCGTTGGTCTCCCATAGCGAGCAATGACTGCGCCAGGGTTGCGTATGGCACAGGCAGCGTGGGATCGAGCTCAATGGCGCGGCGCACGGCAGCGACAGCCTTGGCTCCGTCGCCGAGCGAGTAATATTCAGTTGCAATATTGTTCAGCGGAACCACGTCCAGCGGGTAGAGCGAACTCCATAGTTTAAAGGCCTCTATCGCGTGATCGGTTTCGCCTGTGACCCGGCCGTAATAGGCGCTCGCGATCAACAGCTTCTCCCGGTCCGTAGTGCGGCCACGCAGATCGAAGGCCTTCTGGAAATAGTGGCTTGAAAGCTCTCTTTCCCCGATGTTCGAATAGCTCCGGCCCAGTTGCACATAAGCCAACGCAAAATTCGGGTCGAGGTCAATGGCCAGTTTGTAATCCTCACGCGAGCTCTGATCGCGGCCGGCAAAGTGCTTCTGCTCGCCGATACGGAAGGCCTGTAACGCGGCCAATGAGCTGGTCGTGGCCTGTGAAACCGGTACGTTGAACCGGCCCAGCATGGCCGGCGTCTCACCTGCCCGCAGCCGTATCGCATTCGCGGCTTCGTCCAGCGCGCCAAGCAATGCATCGCGGTTGGCGGCATCCGCCGTGGTAAAGGCCGTCTCCCTGCCGTCGGAGCAGCGCGTTGCCGCAAACCGGACACGATATCCACTTCCCGCAGATAGCAGCCGCCCGTTCAGCAAAAAGGTAGCTCCCGAAGCGGCGCAGGCGGCCAGCTCATTCGAAATCGAAGGCGACTGCGATTCCCCTGAGTGTGCAGCCTGGCTGGCCCGCTCAAACTTCTCGGGAGAAAGCACGTGCAGGTGCGGCGATTCCTCCATTTTGATTCGAAAGGGCAATGTCAACGAGTCATCGAGCGATGCATCCCCGGTCTGGTTCCAGACCCGTCCCAGGGCCACCTTCTCGGTATCAGCAATCAGCGGACTTGTACGCCGATGCCAGACCATCCATCCCAATACGCCTGCCGCAATCAGGGCTGCCGCAATACCCACGGCCAGTGGAAATCGAATTGCGCGAATACGGCTGACCCGTCTGGAAGGCAAGACCTGCGGCGCAAGCAGGGCAAGCTCCTCATATTCCGGTTCCGCGTCTGGAAGCGAGTTGAACTGGGCGTGCGGATTCGAGATCGGCTGTGCCTCGGGAAGCGAGACGAACGGAATTACAGTAATGGCCTCCGATGCTGTAGAAGGCAGCTCGCCCGTGGTTATGCACTCCACCGATGCGAGGAAACGGTACCCTCTGCGTGCGATTGTCTCCAGATATAGGGGCTGCGAAGCGTTGTCCCGGAGCGCTTCCCGCAGCTTGGCTACAGCTACACGGAGATTGTTATCAAACTCGACGAACGTCTGCTCGCCCCACAGACGACTCCGCAGCTCTTCGCGGGTAACGATCTCTCCGGGAGAATCGAGCAGCACAAGCAACATGCGAAGTGGCAGATCCTGGATGCGAACACGGGTGCCGTTTCTAAGCAGAAGTCCGGCGTCCGGCCGCGCCTCGAATTCGCCGAAAATAAGGCGCCGTCCTGCTCGCGCACTATTCTCCCTGTCCTTATTTGAGGCAAGGCCCGACCAGGAATTCCTGCTTCCGTCTGTGGTTGCACCCATACGCCATCATAACAACGTGCAGATTCGGGACTGAGAGTTTCGTATCAGCAATCGTGCAAGTTTTTAGCAGAAAGAGGTTTACCTGTTAATGATCGCTTAATAATCAATTATTTTGACACTCTGCTCACCCTTCCGGCTTGATATCTAACAAATGCCGAACCCAAGCCTGGTCTCAAGCGCCTCGTTGCTTTTGCCGGATGCAGTAGCCTCCGGTCCCCGTCTCGGTTGTCTTTTGCTCGCGGTTGTCTTTTGCCTGTTCGGCGCCTGTCGCGCCCAGGCCCAAAGCGCCACCGAAAGTGTCGTCTACTCTTTCGCGGGAGCCACCGACAGCGAATCTCCGGCAGCCAGTCTGATCCAGGCCGGCAACGGTAACTTCTATGGCACTACCCTGGGAAATCTCTATCCTGACTATGGATCGATCTTCCAGGTCACGCCGAGCGGTACCTTCACCACCATTTACAACTTCGGCGGCATCACGGATAGCGCCACCCCTTTCGCTCCGCTCTACCAGGGCGCCGATGGCAACCTCTACGGGACCACTTTTGGCAACCTGATCTTTGGAACAGATGGCTCCGTCTTCTACATCACGCCCGCAGGAACGCTCACCACGGTCTATAGCTTCACTGGCGGCAGCGACGGCGATGGTCCCGCATCCGGCCTGGTGCAGTTGGGCGATGGGAGCTTTGACGGTACAACTCTCTCCGGTGGTTCGAACAATGGAACCATATTCAACGTCGGTGTTTCCACGCCGGAGAGCATTCTTGTCTCCTTCAACACCTACAACGGCTCAAGTCCCAGCTCGGCCCCCGTGGAAGGCTCTGACGGCAACCTCTACGGGGTCACCTCGAGCGGCGGTGAAAATGGCCACGGCGCGATCTACCAGCTCACGCCCACTGGCACAATCAACACCATCTACAGCTTTACAGGCAGCGCCGATGGGTCTAATCCGGCCGGTCCGCTCGTCGAAGGCCCCGACGGAAGCTTCTACGGAGCTACTGGCTCAGCCGGTGCCCAAGGGGCCGGAACCATCTTCAAGGTCACTTCCGCAGGTGTCCTCACCACCCTCTATTCCCTGAACGGAACCACCGACGGCGGCAGCCCCGTTGCCCTCTTTCTCGGCGGCGATGGCATGCTTTACGGCAATAGCACCACCGGCGGAGCCAACAGAAAGGGAACCTTCTTCCGCGCAACAAACGCAGGCGTCTTTGCCGCCCTTTACAGCTTCACCTCGACTGACGCAACTGCACCCCAGGGCGGAGTTGTTGAAGGCAGCGACGGCAGCTTCTGGGGCACCGGCTCGGCTGGCGGTGCTAACAACTATGGCGGCGTATACAAGGTTGCTCTCTCACCGGCTCCGCCCGCGCCTGTCACTCTCACCGCATCCACCGCCAGCTTTGACCTGGGTGATCCCGTAACTCTTAGCTGGAGCGTGAACAACGCTTTCTCCACCACCATGCAGCGCTGCAACGCCACCATCACCCCGGCTCCCATCTCTGCCGCGGGCTGGTCAGGACCACAAACCAGCACCTTCAACTCCACAACCGGACTTCTCACTGGATCGGTCACCATCACTCCGACCTACCCAGGCACCTATACCTACGGCCTCACCTGCGGCGGCAGCGAATCGGGCACGACGACCATTGTCATCGGCGGCGCAGCGGCTCTCACCATCATCACTCCGTCCACACTGCCCACTGCATACGTCAACGTGCCCTATAGCCAGACCATAGCCGTCAGCGGAGGCGTGCAGCCCTATACCTTCTCGGTCAGCACGGGCTCACTGCCTGCCGGTCTCAGCCTCAACGCAACTACGGGCGTCATCTCCGGTACTCCCGCCGCCACCGGAATAAGCACTTTCACGATCAAGGTGACGGACTCCAACGCAAGCGGCGCTGCAACCACAACGGCAAACTTCGACCTGACGGTCGTCCAGAAACTTGCGCTTACCAATACCGCGCTGCCCGACGGCCGCATCGGCACTGCCTACTCTCAGCAACTGGACGCCACCGGTGGAACACCGCCTTACACCTTCAGCGTGGCTAAGAATTCCACCATGCCGGCCGGCCTCAGCCTATCCGCCAGCGGACTGGTTTCAGGCACGCCAACCGTAGCCGCAGCCAATACCTTCGCTGTGATCGTCACAGATTCCGCTTCGCAGAGCATCACCGCGAACGTAACCCTCACCATCGATCCTCTGCTCTCTTCCAGCGGAATACTCACCCTCAATCCCAACTCCATCTCCGTCGGCGGGACCACAGTTGCTACTCTCAGCATCACCACGCCCCCGGGATCGCCGGCGATGACCGGCACGGTGCAGTTCACCGCCAATGGAATCGCTCTTGGTTCTCCCGTCGCGCTCACCAACGGTGTCGCAACTCTCACCACCCCGGCCTTCAACTCGAGCGGAACAGTGGTCATCGCAGCTTTCTATAGCGGAGACCCCAACTTCCTCGCGCTGGGCTATCCGGCACAGGACCTCACGGTCTCAGTCACGGCGCAACCGGCGATCTCCATCTCTCCAGGCTCGGCCAGCGTCGCTACCGGCAGTTCCGCCATGCTCACCGCGCTCCTGTACAACTTCGCATCCGGCACGCAGGTCACGCTTGCCTGCGGCCAGCTGCCAACGGATGTCACCTGCTCTTTCCAGAACGTGATTAACACCTCGGCAACTATCGTCATCAACACCTCGAACACGACGACCAGCAGTCTGCAGAACAACGGCACCGATCCGGCCCGGTCCGGCACTCGCGCACTCGCTGCGCTTCCTGCCCTGGCGCTGCTCGGTTTGCTGGGACTTCGCAGACGCAATCTCTTCGCCCGTCTGCTGATGATCCTCGCCGTTGCCGCTGCGGCCTTCGCCGCCCAGGGCTGCGGCAACTCCACTAAAACCACCAACCAGGCAGGCACTGGGACTACAGCTATCACCGTCACAGCCACTGCCGGGACCCAGACCGCCAGCGCGCAATTCATCCTGACCGTCCACAACTAAGGCCCTGACACTATGCACACGACCGATACCAAGACTCAGAGAACAACGTTGAGAGGACAGTCCATGATGTGTATGACGCGTACCCTGCTGCACCTTCCCAGCCCGGGCCTGCGACGCCTGCTGAGCGGCTCAATCCTTAACTCTGTCCGCGGCCTGATCTCCGTGATGGCAGCTGCGCCGCTCTTCGCTCTTCTTGCGATGCCGGCCATTTCCCATGCCCAGACTGCGGTGCCGGCCGTCATCACCAGCGCCGTCGACAACACCAAACGCACGAGCCTGAAGGGTTCTACACCGCCACTCGTCGCTCTCTCGCATGACGATGGCACGCTTGACGACTCGACTCAGGCCAACCAGATGATGCTCGTGCTCAAGCGCTCCAGCGCCCAACAACTCAAGCTGGACCAGACACTGTCCGAGCTTCAGAACCCACGCTCGGCCAGCTACCATCACTGGCTCACGCCGGAGGCCTTCGGTGCCCAGTTCGGGCCGGCCCAGTCGGACATCACGGCTGCCACCAACTGGCTCGCCAGCCAGGGATTCACAGTCAATAAACTCTCCAAAGGCCACTCCGCCGTCGAGTTCTCCGGCTCAATGGGACAGGTGCGAGCTGCCTTTGGCACATCGATTCACAGCTTCACCGCTCCTGACGGCACTACCTTCCACGCGAACACAGGCGATGTGCAGATTCCCACTGCGCTTGCCCCGCTCGTTGCAGGTGTCGCTGCTCTCAATAACATTCCAGCCAAGTCATTCGCGCACGTCGTAGGCCAGGCCAGCTTCAATCCCAAGACGCACGTCGCAACACCCACCAACAGCACCAACACCCCCAACTGGACCTACCCGGCGGACGGCGGCGGCGTCTATCTCGTCACCGCTCCCGGCGATCTCGCAGTCCAGTACGACATCAATCCCATCTATGCCGCCGGCACCAAGGGCGACGGAGCAACCATCGGCATTGTCAGCGCCGCCGGCGTCGACGAGACCATGGTGACCAACTATCGCCAGCTTTTCGGCCTGCCTACCACCAATCTTCCCGTCGAAGTTGTCGATGGCTTTGATCCTGGCATTAATGGCGACGGTGCGGGCATCGAGGTGAACCTCGATGTCGATGTAGCCGGATCTACCGCGCCGAATGCCCAGCTTTACGTCTACACCGGTTATGACACTGAGATTTCCGAGGGCATCTTCAACGCCGCCATCCGCGCGGTAGACGACAATACCACAGACGTCATCAGCATGAGCTATGGCATCTGCGAGCCTACGTTGGGACTGGCCGGCAATCTGCTCTTCAACCAGATTTGGGCCCAGGCAGCAGCACAGGGGCAGACTGTCATCGTCTCCTCCGGTGACAGCGGTGGAGCCGGTTGCGACAACGGATCCGCCTCCGCCACCCACGGCCTGGCCGTCAGCGGCATTACCTCGACTCCTTACAACGTCTCCGTTGGCGGTACCGACTTCTATTACGCGCCTTATGGCTCCAGCAACATCAACGACCTTATCAGCACCTACTGGAACACCACTGCCTCGGCGAATCCCACAGTTAGTCTGCTCAGCTACGTTCCCGAACAGCCCTGGAACAACGCCTTCGGTCTGAACGCCGCCAGCCCACCCACGGCCGGCACCACCTCCGCAGGCAGCGGCGGTCCCAGCAGTTGTGTCACCGGCGTGTCTGCGCCGCCTGCTGCCAACTCGCCGCTGGTCAGCTATAGCGCCTGCACTGCCGGAACGCCGAAGCCCGCCTGGCAATCCGCTCCCGGAGTTCCCGCAGACGGCGTCCGCGACATTCCTGACGTCAGCCTCTTTGCCGCCAACGGCTACAACTACAGCTACTATCCCATCTGCGCCCAGATCGGCGATTGCGAAGCTTCCAACGTAGACTCCTCCACCGGAACCGAGCAGATCACCGGCGTAGGCGGCACCTCGGCCTCCGCGCCTCTCATGGCCGGCATCGTCGCACTCTTCGATCAGTCCCTCAGGGGCCGCCAGGGCAACATCAATTACATCCTCTACCCGCTGGCCACCTCAGTTCCCGCTGTCTTCCATGACGTCACGGTTGGCAGTAACAACGTCAATTGCACAGAAGGCACTCCCAACTGCGCTCTTGACGCTAACGGCTTCTACTCCTACTCCGACTACTCCGCCGGCACGGGCTACGATCTCGCCAGCGGTCTCGGCTCCATCGATGCCAACGCCCTGCTCTCCAACTGGAGCAAGGTCAGCTTCACTCCCACTGTTACTACGCTCTCGGCTTCGTCCACCAGCTTTGCTCACGGCACGCCCATCACGCTTACCTCGGTCGTTTCTTCCAGCAGCGGAACGCCTACCGGCATGGTCTCTCTCATCGCCACAAGCACAGCCTCTTCACAGACAAGCTATGGCACCATGACCCTCACCGGCGGAACCGCGGAGGCCGTCTTCACCTCCCTGCCTGCCGGAACCTACCAGCTCTACGCGCAATACAGCGGAGATGGCACCTATGCTGCAAGCATCTCTGACCCCGTCACCATGACCGTGACCTCCGAGAGTTCCACCATCCAGCTCACCGGCACCTACTACGGCGTCACCAGCACCGGCGATACAGCTCCAGTAGCCGGCATCACCAACAACATGACTACCCTTTACGGCAGCTTCTTCTTCATCGACGCCAGGGTCTTCGGATCTTCGTCTTCCGCTGCCAATCCCGATGGCATTCCCACCGGCACCATCACCATCAACGACAATGGTCAGCTGTTCACCACAATGAACCTGTCCTCCTATGGCTTCGTTGAGCTGCAAACGGGCTCCTTTGGCGCCGGCAATCACTCGCTCACCTTCAGCTATAGCGGAGACGGCAGCTTCAACGCAGCAACCTCCGCGCCGCTCAACATCACCATTACCAAGGGCGTGCCGCAGGTCCTCATCTCCTACGCTCTGCCCTCCGGCGTGCCGGTAGGCAGTCCGCTGACCGTGCCGGTCGAAGTCACAACCTCTGCCGGCCAGCTTCCGCTCGCAGGATCTATCACCGTCACGCTGGGCTCGCAGACGCAGACCATCAGTAATCTGCAGCAGGCCAGCTTCGGCGGCCTCTCTTCAATCGGATACGGCACCGTCACCTTCAACACCAGCACGCCCGGCTCTTACACGCTGAACGCCTCCTACTCTGGCGACAGCAACCTGAACCCCGTGGCTCAGGCCTACAATCCGCTGCCCTTTACCATCTTCAACACCTCGCTCTCGCCCACGGTGTCGAACCTCATCATGAGCGCGCCTTCCATCGGACCCAACGGAACCCTCTCCGCGACCGTCAAGGTCGCCAGCGGATCCCATATTCCCTCGGGCTTCATCACCCTGACCGAAGATGGCAACTTTGTCGCCATTCTCGAATCGCTTGACGCAACAGGAACCGTCGTCATTCCCATTCCGCAAAGCCTTCTGCTCAGCAATGGCAACGCGCAGTTCATGGCCACCTACGGCGGCGACAGCAATAACGCTCCCAGCGTCTCCAACGTGCAGATGGTTAATGTCAATATCGGCGAATTCTCGCTCAACACCTCACAGGCTGCTGTTTCCATGACGGCCGGCAACTCATCCACCTCACTGATCACCGTCGGCGCTCCCTACGGACAGATGCTGACCGGCAACGTCTCGCTCAACTGTTCCGTATCCTCGCCGGTACTCGGATGCTCACTGGCCTCCTCGTCGCTCGCCCTGCCAGTCAACAGCCCCAACGCAGTGGTCAGCACTACCCTCACTATTACCTCGAAGGCCGGAACTACTGCGGCTCTCACTCCACACCGTGCGGTTTCACCCTGGCTGCTTGGAGGCTCCGGCGTAATGGCTGCCTTCTGCCTCTTCCTGGTGCCTTCACGCCGCTACCGCAACAAGCTGTTGATGTTGCTCGCAGCGGTCTGTTTCACTCTGCTGCCCATCGCCGGCTGCAGTGGTACCACCACCTACAAAACTGTAACCCAGCCTCCTGTGAACTCGACTTCATCCAACGCCGGAACCTATACCGCAACCGTCACCGCGACCTCTTCAGGAGTCACCAAGACCCTGCTCATCAAAGTGGTTGTCCAATAACAAAATCAAACAACCCGCAATCAGGCACACAATTGGCACATAGGGTGCTGTGAAGATCAGGATTTATCGGGGCTCGATAGGGGATCGTTGATGGGGCATGTCAGAACCGCGATCTCATGTTCGCTCGGGACTGCAATGGTGAGGAGGCAACTCATACAGCGAACCGGCGCTTAATTGAAAATAGCATCGAGTTGCTCATCGAGTTCTGCCGCGGCTGAATCGCGCACCCTAAGCAGACCAGACGTAAAGATATGAAGATGACTGTTCCAGAAACCTGCAGTTACGATCAAGCCTTTACAGTCAATTCTGGTCGCGCCGCGTGGGATTTTAATCTCGCGAGCTGGTCCGATGGCAAGGATTTTGTCTTGATGCACCAGAATCGAGCTATTTTCGATTGGCGGGTCCATCGGGGAAGGATAGATTTTGCGCCGACCAGGGCCAGATCGGAGGCGCGGCATGGGCCACCCAGGAGACAAGCGGCTGCCACAACCAGGAGAAGCAAAGGACCAATTCCTAACCGCATATGCGCACTATACGACTTCATTAGCGCGAATGTTACAAAGAAACGTTTAAGCCCGGCACTTGCGGCTGACCACTCCCACCTCGTCTCTTCTTTTCTGAGCAAATGGGATTGTCAAACTCTCAAGGTTAACTCGGCGCGACCAAGGGCATGATCCTTCTCCAGTCTGGCCGAAGAAGTGCAGCCGTTCCCGCTAAGTCCACTGCCGATGTCACCGTTCATGCGGGTTCGTATATCGAAAAGGCTTTAATCTTGTACCCCGAAAAATGCATCGTAATTCATTGAGTTCAGTAAGGAGAGATAATGCACACACGGCCAACCTAGTCTGGATCTATTCAAATTTCTCTTGTTTCGATCGCGGTCAAGATCTTCCCCGCTACTAACCCTGGCCGCCAGATTGAATTTCATCAGATCGATCGCAAGACGCACAAACGGGTACAGCATCAGAATGTCGACGAGGCAGGAGACGTTGGAAAAGCGGACATTGTCAAAGGCTTTGAGTACGCCAAAAACAGATACATCGAGATATATCCGGAGGAGCTAAAGACGCTTCGTCTTCCAACCGCGACCACAATGTAGATCAAGCAATTCATCAAGGCTGAAGAACTGTCGCAAGCACTCTTTGAGCGACCCTATTTTGTAGCGCCTAAAGATAATGCCCAGTCAAAGGCGCTCAGCATCATGTGCAAAGCGCTCGCGCAGACGAATAAAATGGGGATCGGCGAGATCGCCTTTAGCGGTCGCGAACACTTGGTTGCCATTGCAGCCCGTTAGATCCAAAACAGAAGGGCCTAATGCTCTATACGCTTCGTTATGAGGATGAACTGCGTAATCCAAAATCCGTAGTTTCGGATACAAAAGAAGCCGCTGTGGACGCGGGCGAGCTTTCATTGGCCAAGCAGCTCATAAATGGGAGCACCTCGAAGTTCGATCTGTCCACCTACAAGAACGATTATGAAGCAGCCGTCAAGAAACTGATCAGCGCGAAGCGGAAACCCTTTGGCGGAAGACGAGCCTGAACAAGCTAAAACCAAAGTGGTAAATATAATGGACGCTTTGCGGAGCGGTCTGGCGCAGGATAAAAAGCCTAGAAAGGTGAGCAAGAAGAAGGCAACTCGAAAGAAGATTGCGTAGAGAAATCCCCGAGATCAGACATCGGCTTGGTCAGGGCGCCGACGAAAAGCGGCGCAAAGCAAAGATCGGTATAGCTAGGTGGGCTTTATCCTGGGGGGCATAGAATTCGAGTAGAGGTATTTGGATGCTCTACAAGAAAATCAATCTCGAACTCATCGTTCCAGCGGATGAATCAGATCTGGTCCTTTCGGAATTGGACTCTGCGCTCGACAACATGGAAGAGCGATGCACCCTATTCGGCGGTGGAACTGAGATAGAGACAGTGGAGCACTTGGGAAACTGCAGAAAAACGGTTCTTTCGCATACGCTGGCTGCGGGCAAAACCGCCGTTGCAGCCGTCAAATCGGCTCGCGAACGTGTGACCTCGGCCTTGCAAAATTCGTCGCTTTGGTGACGATAAAGATCCTCACAAGGTCGTGCGGGAAACATGACCTGATGCCGCTTACGGTTCTCAAACCAACGCAGGTGCCCCGCGCCGCTAGTCAAACGATCTCGATAACGATAGGCGTGTGATCTAAAGGTTTCTCCTCGGCTCGGGGAGTCCGGTCAATTTCGCATTTCAATAGCCGTTTAGCGACCTCCGGCAAAAGAAGAAAATGATCGATGCGAATCCCGCGATTATATTCAAAGGCTCGACGGAAGTAGTCCCAGAAAGTAAATTGGCCGTAACCATGCCTGGGAAACAGCTTCTGCAGGTCGAGCGCGCCATGGGCAAGCTTGTCTGGTGGGAAGCAGACGTCTTCGAGAATGAGAGATGTACCGCTCGGGCGCGCGCCACCGATCGAAGGCAGCAGGCCGCTGCGAATCGTCCAGTACTGTGCGGCTAGATGCGGGTCTTGAGTGAACTCCGCTTTCTCAAGCAACTCGAGCCCGTCGAGTACGGACTGCGCTGCCGCTGCGGCTTCCTTGAGCCTCACAGGGCTAGGCTCTCGGAACTCGACGAGTAACGCGGTGGCCTCGCCAGGTAATCTCTTCCAGCGATCAGGGACACCTGGCTTGCCTTCTACGGCCCTCAGGCAACCACGATCGGACAACTCGGCTGCGACTGCACCGTGTGCGATGAAGGGCGCGACTGCGGCGCACGCGGAATGCATGTCAGGGAAAACAAGAAACGCTGTGAGACGGAACTTGTCATCGGGGACAGTCTCGAAGACTCCTTCGGAGATGAAGGCCAGGGTTCCTTCCGAGCCTACGAGCAGTTTGCGGAATATCCCGAGCGGCGTTGATTCATCGAGAAAGGCGCCCATGTGGTAGCCGGTCGTGTTCTTGATGCTGTACTTCTTCTTGAGGCGTGCGGCGAGGGCTTCATCCCTGTCAATCTCCGCTTTGATCTCCATCAGTCCTGCAGCCAAATCCGGCTCTGCGAGGTTGAATTGATTCTCCGCCTCAGAATCCGCTGTATTAATGTGTGTGCCAGAGGGGAGCAGGAATGATATCGACTCGAGGGTCTTATACGAATTCTCGATCGTTCCGCAACACATCCCGCTGGCGTTGTTTGCGATAACGCCTCCTACGGTCGCTACGCCGGAACTCGCTGGATCGGGCCCTAACCGATAGCCATAAGGGTGGAGCGCGAGATTGGCTCGAAACAGGACGGTGCCTGGACGTACTCTAAGACGTTTACCGCCATCCTCCACCTTGGTTCCAACCCAGTGCTTGCGGGCGTCGATCAGAATTCCATCTCCTTGCGATTGGCCGCTGAGACTCGAACCGGCAGAGCGAATGGTCACCGAGAGCCTCTTCTCCTGCGCGTAGGTGAAGATCTTTGCGACCTCATCGACGGTGCGCGGCGTGACTACCACTTTCGGAAACATCCGATAAGGACTTGCGTCCGTGGCGTACTTCACAAGATCGATCACTCGCGAATGGACCTGTTCCTTGCCCAGAATCTCCACAAGGTCATCTCGAAGCCATAGGGGTGTGCCAAGTGCTAAGTCCTCTGGAGCACGATCATGTGTGGGCTTATGTTCAACAGGGGTGATACGTTCCGTGCAGGGCTGCAATAGGGTCAGCATAATTCTTCTCCAGATCTAACTTGAGGGACAAGCCATGGTTTCAGAAACCGGGGATTGTGAACCAACAACCGTAAAGATTTGTTCATAGTCAGGAGAAAAGTCAGCTACCCGGAAGATATACAGTGTCCGAGTGTTTGCCCTTCGTTCGTTTCTCCAGATTTTGCCGCAATGCGGAAACCATGCGTCTTTGGGTTCTCCTCGGGCGTATTCAATCGAGTTGCATGCGCTAATGAAAGACGCTCTGATCCAACGCGCTTTATCCTAGCGTCATTCAGCAGAGCTGCACATTCCATTTTTCTGCTATGCGTTGAACGCATTGCTTCAACTGGCGTTAAGACGGATATGGGATAGCAGGATGGTCTGAGGCCGATTCCGAATCGGTCAAAACATGGATTTTGAGAATGCGCTTACCAACGCCTGGCGGCTCTCAATAGGTGAGGCCCAACGTGACCAACTCCTGATCGTCCTAGTCACGGTCGCGAGAACTGATGAACGCCTAACCGCCAACCGGACGCCGCGCCGCGTCATTTTTCAAGAAACCATTTGACGAGAAAAGTCTGTTGGCTGCAGTCTCCGTCGCTCTGCCGCAAGCCCGTTGGACCCGTTCTGGATCCCCTTCAACACCTCGTTATAACAGAGGTGCACGAGACGCTTATCCGTTTCCATGGTGTGTTTTACCAGACATCGTGACCGGCTTACGAATGCAGGGCACGGCCAGAGTGCTAGTCGAGCGGCTCGCGTCAGGTCCTTAGCTGAAGAAATTTCTGCGTCATTTTGGCATTTGTTACTCGGATATACATATTCTGACCGGACTCAAGTGGTCATACCACGCGAATAGTGAGAAACGGAATGCAATTTCACCTTGATAGATGAGGATTGTGCTTTCCCAGCCGGATAGAAATGCTCGCTCTTGATTGACCAAGCACTCTGGTTTTGCGGTCTATTGCTCATTCCAGTTATACGCAGCAAGAACTTTCCCGTCGATTCCAACGAGCAACATGGCAGCACTCCCGCTCTCTAATCTTCCCGCAAAATGATGTCCGCTGCGCACATCGTCAAAAGCAACCTGCTGCAGGTTGGATTCGGAGGTAAGCACATACAGCGTTGCTGCCGGAAATACCGTGGGAGCGATCAAGATTCCCGGATCGGTGAGCGTTGTCGCGTACACCGGCATAACGCTCGCGGTCTTGAGCGCATAACGATATGCTTTTCCAACCAAGTCGATATTGTCGCTAAGTTCCAGCGGCAGGGCCGAAAACAGAATCTTCCCTTTTCCTATCGTTTTTTCAACCCATACATCGCCATTAGGCGTCTGAGCCTGGCTCAAGACTGTCGTCTTGTTGCCCGTGAAGCTCAGTTCCTCGTCGCCCCACGGGAAATGCGCTACATGATCGCGAATCGTCAGCGGAACCGTACTGTAGGGAATCCCAATCGCATCTTGCCGTCCCGTAGCGTGGAAATGTGCATCGCCATCAAAGGGTCCCGTTACCAGCAGTGTAGCGCCTCCCTTCACGCGCTCGGTGATAGCTTGCCACGCGGCATCCGTCAGTCCAAATGGGGACGGAAGCAAAATCAGCTTCGGCGATCCCAGCAGATCGATCTGGTACTCGCCCACGGCATACGCCTGCGACCGCGCAAGTCCATAGAGAGCACGAACCGCCGTTTGCTGTGCTTCCAGCGCAAACGCCTTTACCACAGAAAGCTGCAACGATTGCGGCAACACGATCGCAACTTCAGGCAACGTAAGCGTGGTTGCCGACGGTGCAGCCTTGCGCGCAAACTCTCCCACATCGCGCATCTGGTTCTCCCAGACTTTTGAGGAGCCGTCGCTGCGCTTCATGCCGAAATCGACCTCGCGGTCCCAGTCCCACTGCATTGCACCTGACGAGCCAGCTGCAAAGCCCAGTGCCCACTTACGCTCGGTAAGTCCCAGACCGGTGAACTCGTCGTATCGCCACGCGCCGTCCGGCGCCCACACCGGCTGATATCCGGTTTCGCCCGTGATGTTTGGCACACCGGGCCGCTTCGCCGCCACTGAATCCCACAGCAATGCATCGTCTTGCCAGTATGTGTGGTTCGTAGTAAACGACACTCCCGCACCCCCGTAGAACTGATTCAGCACGCGGTCCGTTACGCCACCTTCATCCTGCCCCACATTGATCAATTGCCTGCTTCCCGTAATTCGAATCAGGGAAACCATTGAATGCACCCAGTCGCTGAACATATCCTGCGCGAAGAGGTTGTAGTCGACGGCCCGGACCTGCCGCGGATTTCCGGAGCGGTCATAATTCAGATCGGAGCCTGAAGGTAGAGGAACAGCATCGAAGCCACCAAGCTGCTCCGCAGGCATTGCCCACGCATCCCCAAGCGCCGACAGCTTGTCGTCATATTTCTTGCGCAGCCATCTGTGCCACGCCGCCACTTCGCTGGGATCGCCGTTAGGCACATTGCCATGAAAGACAAGCCTCGGGTTCGAGAAGCTTGGCTCGTTGATCAAATCCCACGAAAGCCATGGGACATCTTTGAACCGCTCCACCACGGATCGCACATAAGCCTGTTCCATACGTATCGCGGACGGATCGAGGTAGGGATTCGGCGGAGTTGCGCTAGGATCTTCTCGTCCAGGCATTCCAGATCGCGGGGAGAACGCAAAGAACGTAAAGTTCACAGCAATGTGATGCCGCTGTGCGCACAGCAGGAAAGCCTCTAGATTCCGCAAAAAACGCTGGTTCGCACCGCCATTCGCATTGTTCTCGATAAAACGTCCATTCGGCATCCAAACGCCAGTGCGGACAAAACTCACGCCGTGCTGCTCCATCTCCGCAAAATCTCGATCCCATATCCATGCGTTGCGCGGCCCGGAAAAATCCCAGCCATTCGATTCCGTTGAGAAGTAATTGGTGCCGACAGGAAAGAACGGCGCGCCATCGCACGTAATAAAATCACCACGAGTTGCGAGTACCGGCCCGGCCTTAACAGCGTCTTCCTCTCCCACCCAAAAGCCGTTCTGATGAAACGCGCGAAACTCTCCACCCTCGCTGTATACCGCAGCAACTCTGTAGAACCCGGCCGGCAACGCCTTATGGAACGGAACCGACAGGTCGGCGGCTCCGGTTTGGGTCACGGCCAGCGTCTGCATATCAATCACAGCAGATTCCGAACTCAGGGTCACTTTCAATTCGCCTGTCCCGGGGATGCCCGATTTTTCCTGATGCGGGTTGTGCAGGTGCGCCGTGATCACTGGCGGTTCTCCCGGGCGGATTACTGAAAAGAGTGTTTCAACCGAAAAATCTATCGCTCCCCACCGCGCATAGCCCGCAGATTGCCGTATGAGCGTAACGCCATCGTCGCTCTGCCAATATTCCGGCTCCGGTTCAAAGTCGAGCGCAACCACGCGGCTGCCCATCATCGGACCGAACGCATAATCGGCAACGATCACTGGCGCTGCCACCAGCAGCCCCTTGCTGTCGGACATATATCCAAGCCCGTTCAAGCGCCCCTCCACCGTGAAGAACCTCTTTGCGCGTAAACGCGGAGAAGCGCCCAGAGCGTAACCCGGTCTCCACGCAAACTCAGCGTCCGCGGGGACAGGAACTTCATAGGTGTGGCGGAAGTCGAGTGCGCGTGCGTAAGTGTCCTGCGGCCGCGTGGCCTCGTATTTGCCGTCAACGGATGTGACCGGAACCCGTAGTGGCTGGCCGCCCAGAACGAGCAGGTTTCCTCCGCCGTGGAGATACGAATCAATCGATTTCCAGGCGTCAACGGGAAGCGCGGAACCATACGGCAGTATCAGCAGGTCGGCATGATCAAGCGTAGCCAACTGGTTAAGCGAAGCAACATCGGCAAATACCGGCTCCATTCCGCTGAGCGCGCGTGCCAGCGCAGATCGTTCAACCGGCTGGCTGGCAATGGTCGGGAAATTTGGCTGCCAGAAAACCACCACCTTGGCACAAACCGAAATCGGAAACATACTGAGCAGTGTCAGGAGCAAGGCCGCTCTGCGCGAACGGAGCATTGTCTTTGAAACATGGGCAAGCAACGCAATTTGCATGGAGAACTCCCTGCCTGGATGAAGAAACAGCGTGCATACAGTGCCGAACAAGCCGAATCGTGAGGTTCCCGCTTCGCCAGAGAATCCGCGTTCATTGACCACAGCTTGAACTGGGTGATAACGTTTCCACCGAACCATACCAGACACCTTGCCGCGTGACAAGAAAGGATTCGTCGTGCGCAGGACACTCCGGAGACATGTCATGAATGTGCGAACGACTCACGTTTTTCCGGTCTTGGCGGCGCTTGCCGCACTGGCAGCATTTTTCGCGCTTCATGTCCAACAGACTCATGCACAGGCAGATCAAGTGCCACTGGGCATCTTTGAGAGCCATGGAGATGTAGGGAGTGTGCTCCACGCCGGCGCAGCCCGCTATGATGCCGGGGCAGGAACGTACACCGTGACAGGCAGCGGCGAAAATATGTG
>NZ_LAIJ01000004.1 GCF_001449115.1 Occallatibacter gabretensis
CATGGTCGCCCGACAGCACCAAGGTAGCTTTCGTCAGCTATCAACTCCTCATTGACGAGCCGCGCGATTAAGTCAGCACCTGGAGTTGAAAATAAGGATAGCCAGGGATTCCTCCGAATCTCTTACGTTCTTACCCACATCCGAAAGCAATCCATTCAGGATGGGCGAAGAAACATTGTTATTCTGCCGGGACAGTCTTCAGATATTGCAGCGTGACATTGAGCTAGTGCGACAGAGTCAGGCCTCCTACTCCAGTGTTGCCGCTATTTTTTTAGTGCCGATGGCATTTCGGTGCCCCGTTATCGTCTTTTAGCCCGAAAAATGCTTGGACAGTACTTCGATTTCGTGGTCCAATACTGCCAGCCGTACGCCGGTTTTTTGATCTTCTTCCCCAACGGAAGATCAGGTCGAGTATGTTCGGTCAATCGCATCCGGGGGCGCGATGACAAGCTGAGGGAGATGTCGTGCCGTTGACCGAACCCGTTGATAAGCCAGGGGATATTACAGTTTTGCTGCATGAGTGGACGGCTGGCAAGCCGGAAGCGTTGGACCAGCTTTTTGAACTGGTCTATCCGCATTTGCGCAAGATTGCGGGGGCGCTATTTCGCGGCGAGCGTCCGGAAAATCTGCTGCAGCCGACCAGTGTGGTCAACGAGCTTTTTCTGAAGCTGGTGCGTCAACGCAGTTTGCGCTTTGAGGACCGGGAACACTTTTACAGCTTGTCTGCCAAGTTGATGCGTCGCGTGCTGATCGACCAGGCCCGCAGCCATGCGCGCATCAAGCGGGATGGCGGTACTCCGATCCCGCTGGATGAAGGGCTTGCCTGGATCGACGCTACACCAGTGGAGGCCATGGATGTTGATCGCATTCTGAACGAGCTGGAAGCGATTGATCCTCGTAAATGCCGGATGGTGGAGCTGAGATTTTTCCTTGGATTTACCGCTGAGGAAACGGCAGACTTGCTGAGCACCTCAAAGGCCACTGTAGACCGCGAGCTACGCTTCGTCCGGGCATGGTTGCACGAGCGGCTGCACACCGTCTGACGCAGTTCCACGCCCGATCACGCGAACCTAAACAGAGTTGCCAGGAATGCCTCAGGATTCAGAAAACTGGACTTTACTGCAAAAGCTCTTCCATCTTGCGGAAGAGACGAGTGCAGAGGACCGCGAGCGCGTGCTGACCCAGCATTGCGCGGATGAAGCGCTGGTGCGTCGTGCGATGGAGATATTCCGTAACTCCGCTGTGCTGGAAGCAGGTGCGCAGGAACGGCCTCGTTCAGCCGGTCCTGCCCGCATCGGACCTTATACAGTGATCCGCCTGTTGGGCTCGGGTGGAATTGGTACTGTGTACCTGGCAGAACGGATTGTTGGCAGTTCGCCGCAGAGAGTAGCGCTGAAGATGCTCGCTCCGCATGCGGCGGGCCCATCCTTTGTCGAGCGATTTCATCGCGAGCAGCACATTCTGGCCACGCTGGATCATTCGCATATTACACGGCTGCTGGATGCCGGAATGACCGAGTCAAACCAGCCCTTCCTAGTGATGGACTATGTGGAGGGTGAGCAGCTAGACGCTTATTGCGATGCTCGCAAGCTGGGCATCGATGAACGGCTGCGACTGTTTCTGCAGGTATGTGACGCGGTTGCATATGCGCATCGCAGCCTGATTGTTCATCTTGACCTGAAGCCGTCGAATATCCTGGTCTCAAACGATGGCATAGTGAAGTTACTTGACTTTGGAACGTCGAAGCTGATCCAGACGGATGGCCTTTTCACGACCACGATGCTGGCTACTCCCGCCTATGCAAGTCCGGAGCAGTTGCGAAATGAGCCTGTAACCACTGCTTGCGATGTGTATTCTCTGGGAGCAATTCTTTTTGAGCTGCTTTGCGGGCGACGCCCACATGCGAATTCGTCTGTGGCTGCGATGATTGAGCGGGCCATTACCGAACAGAATCCAGAGAGCCTTCTGTACGCCGTCACCGTTGAGGGATCACTCAATCGGGGCCTGTCGGAGGCTCGATTGAAGCAGATACTGAGTGGCGATCTGCAGACTATTGTGGGCAAATGTCTGCAACCAAAACCGCCTGAGCGATATGCCTCGGTCGATGCGCTGATGCAGGATATGAACCGGTATCTGGATGGGAAGCCAGTATTGGCGCGGCCGCAGACTGCCTTCTACCGCCTCGGCAAGTTTGTGCGACGTCATCGTGCGGGGGTTGCAGCGAGCATCGTAGCAGTGCTGCTCCTGATTGGCAGCGTGAGTTACGCGATCTGGAGGCAGGAGCAGGCTTTACGTGAAGCCCAACGCGCTCTGAGCATGCAAACGTTTATGTCATCGCTGTTCACTATGGCGAATTCCCAGTACTCAGGCAGACCCACGATGAGTGTCAATGAGTTTCTGAACCTGGGAATCAAGGTCCTGCCGCTTTACATCCATAACGCTGCTGACCTTCGCATGGCCAAGGATAGCCTGGCGCAGTCATTGTTAGTGAATGGAGATACTGAGGATGCGCAGAAGGTTTTTGCGGAGAGCGAACGTACGGCTCACATGGATGGGGATAAGAGTGCTGAGACGGAGGCCTTGACGTATGAAGGCGAGATTGCAGCAAAGCGGGGGAATCTCAACCAATACCTTAGCCTAAGCGCGCGAGCGCTGGATCTTTCGCGCAGTCCTGAAATTCCGCCTTCGATTCGGACAATCGTAAAGAAGGACTATGCTTTTTTTCGCGACGACCATGGGCCAGCGACTGACGAAAACCTAAAACTGCTGCGGGAGTCGGTGCAGGAGTCGAAGGACGCAAAGCTATCTCCGTCGAATATAGGAAACGCAATTTACGATCTCGCTTCTGACCTTGAGGAGCGCGGCCAGATTGACGAGGCAGAGGCGCTTCTCAAGGAATCCATTCAGTATTATTCGCAAGACCCGGCATATGTCTGCAATATGAACGCGGTCGTCGGCGATCTTGGATTTATCAATTTGCTGCGGGGCAATGTCAACGACAGCCTGGTGAATGATCAGCGGGCTTATGAAGGCGCTGTTCATTGCAAAGGGCCGGAGAGCGATGACGCGGTATACCAACAAACTTACCTTGCGCAGGCGCTGACATTGGCGGGACGATACGCGGAATCCATACCGATGCTCGAGAAGATTGTGGCGATCAGAGAGACGGAGCCTGGGAAAAAGGACTACCGGGAAGAACCGCTAACTTTCCTTGCCACCGCCTATGAATCGGCGGGACGATATACGGATGCCGAAAAAGCTATGGGTCAGGTCTTCAGTCTCAACACTGAGATGGGTGAGGACAAGACGGGACGCGTGTTTGGCAACTATAACTATATTTATGCCAAAGCACTGGCGGGGCAGCATCGCGACGCAGAAGCGCTGACTCACGCGCAGATCGCCGACAAATTGCTCGGCCAGACCCACCCTTCGCGGACCCCCACGGGAAAGCAGCGCGACGTAGATGCTCATCAATTATTGCTGGATCTGGAAGCTCGACTGGGAAAAACGGCGGGGCAGCCGTAAGTCCCGCAGTCTTTCTGCCGTTTTCTGAAGGCGACATAATATTTTCATGTTTTGTGACTCACTTCTCCTGTACCTGACGCGAACGGTACAGGAGACCACCTATGAACCTAAAAGCTGCATTCGCCCTGCTGGCCCTTGCACTCTCGGGAATGACTGCTCATACGCAGCTTGCACAGCAGTCCCCGCAGCCCGTTCCCCCCACGCCTGCACGTCGATCCATTCAGTACGACAAACTGCCCCTTGGTTTTGAACCGAACGTCGGCCAGACCTCCAGCCAGGTCCAATGGCTGGCGCGCGGGCTCGAATACACGTTGTTCCTCTCAGGACGTGATGCGGTCCTCGAACTGAACAAGGCGACGTCGGGTGAGCATTCCGGCGACGGCCCTCGAGTTAGCTCATCGGTCGTTCGGATGAATCTACTCGGCGCCAATCCATCGCCAAAAGGACATGGCGAGCAACCCGAACCGGGCAAGGTGAATTACTTTACCGGAAAAAACCCGGCCGACTGGCAGCACAATGTAAGCCTGTATGGCCGGGTGCATCTTGACAGCGTTTACCCGGGCATTGACCTTGCCTACTATGGCCGCCAGGGACAGCTGGAATACGACTTCATGGTTGCTCCGGATGCAGACCCGTCTGCTATTCACCTGGCCTTCGATGGCGCCACACCTCGTCTCGCCGACAACGGTGATCTGGTGTTACCTGTCAACGGGAACGAAGTACGCTTCGATCATCCTGTCGTTTACCAGATGGTGAACGGGAAACGTCAGGTCGTCGACGGTTCTTTCGATATTGTGAAGAACGGCAATGTTTCGTTCCACCTGGGGCCGTATGATCACAGCCGCGAGCTGGTGATTGACCCAACGCTGGTGTATACGGGCACATTCGGCACCGCAAGTGAGAATGATGCTCCCGCTGGAATGGCCGTTGATTCGCAAGGGGAACTCATCATCACTGGAACAACGCTCGATTTGAATTTCCCTGCGACTTCGGGCGCCTATCAAACCTCCTGCAGTCCAGTGAGCGCGACTGATACGCAGAACGGAGTTTTTCGTTGCGCAGTTGGGGACCAGCCCGGCGCAATGAGTTCGGCCTATGTTGCCAAGCTCAACGCGGACGGCACTCAGCTGATCTATGCAACTTACCTTCATGGAATTACCGGCTGGGAAAAAGGCGCGGCCGTTCAGGCCGACGCATCCGGCAACGCCGTCGTCATCGGCCAGACCGCTTCGGCTGACTTTCCGCTGGTCAATGCCCCCGCAATACCGCAGATGTCTCTTTGCCAGCCGCTGATCTTCAACGGCCAAACCGCCCCCTCACAATCCTGCTCCGGTTATTTCAATGGCGGTGGTACGGAGTGGACGATTCAGGGACCGACCGGCTTTATTTCCAAGCTCAGTGCCGATGGCTCCAAACTGCTCTACAGCGCCTTCATGGGTTTTTCCGGGACAACTTACCCGCATTCACTTGCGTTGGATGCCTCTGGCAACATGTATATGTTGAGCCAGGTCAACAATGCCGATCCTGATCCCAACCCAGGCTCCGGCGGCGAAGTGTTTTACCCCACCACTTCAACCGCGTTTCAGACCGCAGGCGTGGGAGACTATGAAACCGCACTTACTGTGTTAAGCGCGGACGGGCAAAAGATCCTGTATTCGACAATCTATGGAGAGACAAAACCAATCGCAAGCGGTTGCGGAAGCTGTCTGAACGGGACGGTGCCCTCGAGTATTGCTGTAGGGCAAAACGGCACGGTTTTCATAGCGGGAGAAACCAGAGTCGCTACTTTGCCGGTCACTGCGAATGTTGTGCAAACCTCATGCGTAGAGTCCACACCAACCCAGTGCGCAAACAACGTTGGTTACGTGGCCGCATTCAATATCAACAAATCCGGCGCCAGCTCCCTGGAGTGGGCTACCTATGTGAGCGGACCAGACAATCCGAACACGGCCGTATCAACCCAATTGAATTCGATTGCCGCCGATGCATCGAACAACGTCTATCTCACGGGCTATACCACGGATGCCCTCTTTCCAATTACAAAGAGTGCTTATGCATCCACGTGCCCTTTAGACGGGAGGAGCGGCGCAAACTTCTGCGATAACAGCGTCTTTGTCAGCAAGCTAAATTCCTCCGGAACGGCGTATGACTGGTCCACATTCATTGCCGCTACGCAAGGCGCAGCGTCAGGCGCAAATTCCAATGGAATTGCGGTCGATCCGGAAGGGAAGGTCTACGTCTACGGCGATTCCGGGAACCTGAATATACCCGCCGTGAACCCCCTGCCGCAGTATTCGAATGACTGGTATCAACCGTATCCATTCTTAACCGTTCTGAATCCTACAGGATCAAATGTCATCTTCTCCAGCCAGGTTGCGCCGAACAATTTCGTCAGCTCGATGCAAAACGGGTTGGCGCTGGATTCGGCCGGCAACATTTACATGGTTGGAAACACGCAGGGCAATCAGACCTATTTTGTTGGCAACACTACACTCACCAGCTGGCCGACAACAGAGGGTACTTACTCCACTCCATTCACCGGAACCGGGCCTGTCCCGTTTTTTGTGAAGGTCGCTGCTGTGCTGAATCCAACGGCAACTACCCTAACTGCTTCGCCGGCAACTACTGTCTCCGGACAGAAGGTTACCTTTACTGCAACGGTTGCGGGAACTACACAATCCACGCCTGCACCAACAGGAGCGGTCACGCTGACCAATACATCAGCCACCCCGGCTACCACGCTGGGAACGATCGATTTGAGCAATGGCACCGGCACTTATTCGACGACGTCGCTTGCCGCGGGGACGTACAAGATTGTGGCGACCTACTCTGCGGATTCCGTCTACGACACAAGTACAAGCACCGCAACGACGGTCACAATCACCGCGCTGCAGAAAGCAACCGTCGCTCTAACAGTTCCGGGGACCGCTATTGTCGGCTCGTCAGTGACTTTTAGTGCAACCGTAACCGGCAGTGGTGGAACTCCGACAGGAACCGTAACGTTCTCCGACGGGTCGACCACTCTCGGAAGCGGAACACTCAGCAGCGGGAAAGCTGCCTACACCACGAAGACGCTTGCTGCCGGCATGCACACTATCTCCGCCGCATATAGCGGGGATAGCACATTTGGATCCGCAACCAGTTCGCCTTCGACGATCGATATTGCGGCTCTGCCAACGCCAACCATCGCACTTAAGCTACCATCGTCAGCAGTCAGCGGAAGTTCGGTGACACTGAACGCAACTGTCAGCGGATCGGGCACGACTCTTACAGGAACCGTGAAGTTCCTGGATGGAACGGCCGTTCTGAATACGGCCACACTTGCATCCGGTTCGGCGAGCTACTCCACCAGCTCACTTGCGGTTGGCGCGCACAGCATCACTGCGCAGTATTCCGGAGATTCGAATTACTCGTCAGTAGCATCGGCTGCACAGACTGTCACCATCACCGCACCGGCACCAGACTTCTCGGTCGATCTGAGTCCGGCGTCAGGCTCTGTCACTGCAGGCAGTACAACAACCACGATGATTACCGTAACTCCAGCAAACGGGTTTGATACTGCGACAACGTTCAGCTGCTCGGGACTTCCCGCGTACTCATCCTGCGCATTCAGCCCCACCAGCGTAACGCCGAACGGGAAGGCAGCTCCGACCACACTGACAATTGCCACGAACGTCGCCTCGGCGAGTGCGGCTCTGGATAGCGGAGTGACGAGACGGCGGCTCCATCGCTTTGCGGCTGCTGGCTCGGGCGGCGCAATTTTGGCTCTTCTCTTCTGGCCGAGCGCGTTGAGACGCAAACAGCGGCAGGCGTGGCTGCGCATGCTTGGAGTTGTGATGTTCTCATTGCTTGCTTTGCATACGCTGACAGGTTGCGGGGGCAGCTCGAAGTCCTCCGGCGGTTCTGGATCGGTAACGCCTTCAGGCACTTCTACCGTCACCATTACCGCAACTGCCGGCAGCCTGACGCACACCACAGCTTTTACTCTCACCGTCAACTAAGCATTTCAACAAAGTAGTACAAGGCAGAAGGGCCACCCCATCGCGGGTGGCCCTTTTTTTCGTGGTAGCAATGAAAAGCAGATCCTGGAACACAATGCATGGTTCCGCTTTTGTGGTTGCTTGAAGAAAGAACGCGGCACGAAGCTATGGAACTTCGCGCCTCGCGAGGGTTAGAAGGAGATACGTGCGCCAAGCTGAATGACGCGCGGACCACCGGGCCCTAACTGACTGTACACGCTGGTCGGCTGACCAAAGCCGGTATCGAGTGAAATCGATTCCGGTGTGTAAGTGTTGTTCTGGCTGTTGTAGCTGGGCAGCGTAACGTTCGCGCCAAAGTCCTTCGACGCAAAGTTGGGGTGGTTGAAGATGTTGTAGGTTTCGGAGCGCAACTGAATCGAGCGCTCCTGCTTGCCGGGCAGTGGGATGTTTTTGAACAGTGACATATCCCAGGTCTGCATGCCACCTGAGCGAAGACGGTCCGGCGTGCCGGGATCAGGATGGCCAATGGCAGGCAGAATAGGCTTCATGCTCGAGTCAACACTGAGGGTCACCGGAGGTGTCTTGCTGTACTGGCGTCCACCATCGAACTGGTTACCCGGAACATAGATCTGCGTCCAGTTCGGCGTACCGGTCATAAAGTTCGACAGGCCCGAAAGCTCGTAGTTGTCCGTGAGATAAGCCAGCCAGTGCGGCCCGCCAAAGCGCTTCACCACGCCGGGAATATCCCACACGTAGTTCACAGCTGCAACATTGCGGCGATCCCAGGCAGCAACCTGATAGTTGTAAAGCTTCGGGTTGAAGGGATCCACGTAGCCATTATCGCTCGACTCAGTCGTCATCGACTTAGACCAGGTGTAAACCGCGCCGAAGGTAAGACCCCTGCTGAAGCGGCGCTGCAGAGAAGCCTGCAGGCCGTTGTAGTTGGCCGTGCCGTTGAACTTGGTGTATGGAAGCTGGTCATAGCCCGAGTACGGAGCCAGGTAGTCAGTCGCATAAGCATATTGGCCGCTGAAGCTGTAGCCGGCCGCGGCATATTCGGGCGGAAGGTTCGGTTCCACGTTCGGTACAACGCCGCCAGCGAAGTTCGCAGGGTTCTGCGCTGCCTTGCTGAACGCCGTTCCGTAGGGAATCGTGTTGATGTCGTAGTTGGTGATCAGGTGGCGCGACTGCGTGCCCACGTAGGCAATGTCGTACGTAACGCCCCAGCCGGCCTCGCGCTGCACACCGAGCGAGTAGCTGTAGACAGTCGGAACCTGGCCGGCGCGGTCCACCCCCGTAATCGAGCTAAGTGTGCCCGGAGACGACTGCGGCGCATTCGCAATCTGGCTGAAGTTCAGATACGTCGGCGAGCTGATCGACGGCGTGGTTTCAAGCAGCGGGTTGTTGAAGGCCGGGTTGAAGACCAGGTTGCCTTCTTCGCGGTCATGCGACATGCCGAAGCCGCCGCGCAGCACGCCCTTGTGGTCGCCATACGTATCCCACGCAAAGCCAATACGCGGCTCCGGCATGATACCGCGGTCATCCCATCCGCCCTTGGGCAGTGAGCCGTTGGACGCATAGGCCATGCCTTCGAGCGCATTGCCGGTGTTGGGAATTGGGTTGCCGCTGCTGGGATCAATGTGGATCGCATTCGCCTGTACGTATAGCGAGGGGTCGAAGAGAGCGATCTGATTCTTGTCGTCATACTGCGGCGGAATCCACGCGAAGCGCATGCCGAAATCCAGGGTGAAGCGCGGCGTGATCTGCCACGTGTCCTGCAGGTAGAACTCAAGCTGGTTATAGCGGAAGTAGCCAATAGGACGCGAACTCGACTGATCGAAGGACTGGAAGTCGCCGAGCAACGCGCTTGCAAAGGGAGACCCCAGATTGGTTGCGCAGTTTGTTGGACTGCTCGACGTGGCGCAGTTGTTAAAGCTGAACTGGCCATTCGAGTTGCCCCACGCAATCTGGTCCTTGCGGTTGCGCTGGTAGAAGGCGCCGAATTTCATTGTGTGGTTCGACTTCACCCAGGTCAGGTTGTCGTTCACGTTGATGGTGGTGTTGGCCTGATACCACGGCGTGGCGCCAAAGTAAGACCATGCATAGCTCTGGCCATTGCCGCTGTAGCCCACGTCGGGAATCGATGTGGTGCTGGTCACCGGGAAGAGCAACGGCAGGTTGATATTGTTGGCGCCCACAGAGAGGTTGCCATTGTTGCCGGTGGTGTCGGAGCGGTATTCGCTGGGGCCCACGTTCACTTCGTTCAGCAGATTTGAACGCAACGTGCTGGTCAGGTCAACCGCAAGGTTCCAGCCGTTCTGCGTGTTGAGGCAGCCGCCGACAATCTGCACTTCTCCATCGCAAGGCAGACCGAGCTGGCCTATCGGAGCGACGGTTGACTGGTAGTTGCCAATCCAACGGGCGAAGATGCGCTCGCCGGGAGTGATCTGGTAGTCAGCGCGGCCAATGTACTCATGGCGCGGATTCTGGTACGAAAGCGCATCCACGCGGTTGTAGGAGTCCTGCACTGTGCCGTAGCCTGCCACGTTCGGCTGAACGTAAAGGTTGTATACCGCCTGTATAGACGGGTTGATGTCAGTCGAAGTGATCTTGTTGCCCGCGTAAGGAGTGCCTGTGCCGGGCTTATAGATGGTGAGCGGATTGCCGCTGCTGTCGATGCTCTGCGAAAAGTCACCTGAGCGCTCGGCCGTGGTGGGCACATAATAGGAGTTCGTGCCGCCGGGGACAAGCTGCTGGTAATGCTCGGTCGAGAAGAACCAGTAGCTCCTGTTCTTCTTGATCGGGCCGCCGATGGCTATGCCTTCTGTGTTGTAGCGGTAGAGCTCCTTGGGAATGTCGTTGAAGTTGTTGTACCAGCCGGTCGCGTTCATGCCGTCATTGCGATGGAAGAAGTGCGCGTTGCCGTGAAGGGTATTGGTTCCACCCGCGGAGACCACCGAAATCTGCCCGCCCGATGCCTTGCCGTACTCCGCCTGGTAGTTCGAGGTGAGCACCTTCACTTCTGAGATGGCGTCGGGGTTAATCGTTACGTGCGTGCCGCCGTTGTTGCCGGTATCCACGTTCGAGGCACCGTCAAGCGTGAACTCATGCGAGTTGGCTCGGGTTCCATTGATGTTGTAACTGTCCAGTCCGCCGGTGCCGGAGGCGCCAAACTGCCCCACGCCTGCAACACCCGGGATCAGGCGCATGTAATCGAGAACGTTGCGGCCGTTGGTGGCCACTTCCTCAAGCTGCTTGCCGGTAATCAGATCCGAGCGCTCGCCGGAATTGGCCTGCACCTGCAACTGACCGGTATCGGCCGTTACCGTGACTGAGGCAGACACCGCGCTGACCTGCAGCGTGAATGCGCCCGCGTTCAGGCTGTCTGCCGCACTCAGGAAAACGCCGGACTTGGTTAGCGTTCCAAAACCCTCCGCCGCCACCTGCACTGAGTAGGTTCCCGGCGGCAGGTTGGGAATCGAAAAGCTTCCGGTTCCGCTGCTGGTGGCTGTGCGGGTTACACCTTTGGCCGGCTCCGTTGCCGTAATGGTTGCGTTGGGAATCACGGCGCCAGTGGGGTCCTGTACTGAACCGAAGATCGATCCCGACGTCACCTGGGCCCGGCCAGCCGGAGCCAGACCGAGAACAGCTGCCAGCGTCAGAACCACACCCACAGCCAGTCTGGCCCACCGGCTATGTGGTTGGTCTGAAGCGCCGAAAGCTCGTGAGCCCGATGCTTTTGAGACAGTTGCGTACAACATACTTCCTCCTGTTACTTGTTGCGTCATGAAAATGTGAGGCTTCACCCCACGTGAGGGGGTCATTTTTGCTTCGTTCTATTCCCCCGGAGCACATCAATGCCGGACATGCAAAAACAATGTCCAGCACTTTGCACAACCGAATGACCCTAGGCTTGTGACGTAATGATGGTCATGACGACAGGCTGAGGAATTGCTGATGATTTTCTGAGGGCTTCTAATTTGCTGAAAATAGACACCTTATCTCGAAGCTTCTGCAGTGATAAACTGGTAACGATGCCAGCAACTGTGCCCCAGAGGGGGCATTTTGTCATTGCCGAATGGACCGTCGAGCCTGAATTAAATGCAATTTCGAGAGACGGCGTGACCACTCACCTGGAGCCAAAGGTGATGAAGGTCCTTCTGCAGCTAGCCATGGCGCCGGGGCAGGTTCTTAGCAAAGAGCATCTCATTGAGGCCGTCTGGCCGGACACCTTTGTGAGCGACGACGTGCTCACTCGCTGCATCTCCGTATTACGCCGGGAGATGCACGACGCCCCCCACGCCCCCCGCTATATCCAGACCATCCCCAAGGCCGGTTACCGCATGGTGGCCGAAGTACGTTATATCGAGTCGCAGGAAAACCACTTCGCTCCTGCGGCATCCGAACCACCTGCAGCCACTCCGGGCTCGCCTCCTTCCGCAGAAATGCACAACCACATCCATATGCTGACGGCCGCACCGGAGACCGTGCAGCAACCTCTTCGCAACTCATGGCTGCGCTATTGGCCGCTTCTGGCGGGAGCTGCCGCCGTGTTCGTGCTGGCCGCCGTAGGTTTTGCCGCATGGAGAGTGCACGTTCGCCGGCCCCAATCGGCCTTCAACATCCTTCCACTTACCTCCTATGCCGGCCAGCAGGATCAGGGAGCGTTTTCGCCGGACGGTACCCGTGTCGCCTTTGTATGGAGCAAACCGGACGATAATGGCAGCCGTAACCTCTTTATTAAGCAGATCGGCAGCGAGACCCTCCTGCGGCTGACCGACAATTTAGACGAGTCTGATTACTCGCCTGCCTGGTCACCGGACGGCACACGAATTGCTTATCTCTCCTTCAGCGACAAAGGGCTAGGCATCTACGTGATCTCCAGCTTTGGCGGGCCGGCGCAAAAGCTTTACACCCCGCACAATATGGTGCATTGGGAGCAGCGTGCACTTTCCTGGTCTCCTGATGGCAAGTCTCTGATCTTTCCTGATGGCGTGCCGTCGTCCATCTATATGCTTCCGCTGGACACGCTTCAGGCGCACCTTGTCACCACACCGCCGCATGTGTGGGATGGCGACGTGAATCCCGCCTTCTCCCCCGACGGGAGCCAGATCGCGTTCATCCGCGCCATTGAAGGTGCGGTCCGCGATATCTATATCGTTTCCGCTGTGGGAGGTGCTCCGCGGCAGGTTACCCATGACGGCCGGTTCGTCGAAAGCCTGACTTGGGCTGCGGACAAAAACGGAATCCTATTCTCTTCGGATCGAGGCGGAGAATTCGCCCTCTGGAAAGTAGCCCTTCGCGGCGGTGAACCGCAACGACTGCCAGTCGGTGCTGAGAATGCATATCAGCCGGCAGTGTCCCCGGCTACTCATTCCCTGCTCTACACCGAGAGTTCAGCTACATGGAATATCCTTGGTTTCCGTTTGCATACGGGCCGCGAAGCGAATCGGCATCGGGAAGCCAACAAACCCGAAGCAATTATTTCTTCCACGCAGCAGGACTCGGCGCCATCCTTTGCCCCTGACGGTTCACGATTTGCCTTTCAAAGCTGGCGTTCGGGAGCCCAGGAATTGTGGCTCGCATCCCGTGACGGCATCACCTTACGACAACTCACCTGGCGCGGCCGCGGACTCACCGGCAGCCCATCTTTTTCCCCGGACGGTCAGCAGGTAGCCTTCGACTCCAGGCCCGAGGGTCACTCCCATATCCTTGTAGTCCCGGCGGCAGGGGGCGCACCGCGGGAAGTCACGACCGGCAATTCAAATGACATCCTGCCGCGCTGGTCAGCCGACGGGCAATTCATTTATTTCGCTTCGAACCGGAGTGGCGTCTGGCAAACCTGGAAGGTTCTGGTTGCCGGCGGTCAGCCACAGCAGGTCACCACGAACGGCGGATATCTCGCCATGGAATCGCCTGACGGAAAGTGGCTCTATTTCACCAAAAATAACGACTCCGGTCTTTGGCGAATGCCTTCGGGAGGCGGTCCGGAAACACACATTTTGCCCCAACCGGCAGATGGCTTCTGGGGCTACTGGGCCGTCACAACTTCCGGCATCTATTTCCTTGATGCCAGCCAGCCGATATGGCGCATCCAGTTCTATGAGCCGGCGACCGGTAGAATTTCCACCGTTGCGGCACTCGACCGGCACCCCCCACCGTACTCCGGAATCAGTGTTGATCGCAAAGAGGATCAGTTGCTGCTCACGGACGAGGTGAACGCAGGCAGCCACATCACTCTCATACAGAACTTTCGCTGATACCGCAATGCGGCGTTGGTAGCCTGACGGCTTGCGGAGATCACAGCAGCAAATCGCCAAGCTACTCGGGAACCACCGCTGGACCATACACCTTTACCGTAATACGTCATAGTCAAAGTGCGACTGCGTGCGCGTGCAGCTGTGCAATCCACAGCTTGTGGTCTCACCGGCTCTAATTTTTTGCCCAGGCCGATCCCGCGCTGGTGTTGATGAAGAGCATGGCCTACCTCTCGTTGTTAAATTAATAGGTAGCGGGTGAAGTCGTCCGTAAGCCACAAACGATAATGAAGTGATTAGATTTAGGCTGGTACACGGAACAATTTTTTCTTCGGAAACCCCTCACTCTGCTTCAGGCCGATTGCCAAAACACTAACCCTCTATCCGGTACGTTTTGCCAGATCATTCAAGGGGCAACGGCTCGCATAACACTTGTCACATTCGAACTTCCTGAGCAGCCTGTAATTCACACATAGATAAGGAATTAGCTGCTGCTTAATATATTTTTACCTGCTGCAGCTTCTCTCATACGTGCTCGTAGTTGGACTCTGCATCTATAATCGGCGTTTTGAGTTAATTCAAGCTTTGGTTGGGAGGATCGTGCCGAAACAATCTGGTTCTGAAACAATACTCCGTTCGTTCAATCGCCGGCGGTTTCTGAAGTCCGCTGGAACTGCCGCTATTCTTCCCATAGCTCTTCATGGGTACGCTTCGCAAGGTACGAAAGCTCCCGCCAACAATCGCATCAACCTTGGCGTAATCGGCATGGGTTGGCAGGGGCCCGGCAATACGCAGGCTTTCCTGGCCTCACAGGATTGCCAAGTGGTCGCCGCGTGCGATATCGACGCGAATCATCTGCAGGCCGCGCTCAAGATGATTAACGATGCCAACGGCAATGAAGACTGCAAGGGCTATCACGATTACCGCGAGTTGCTCGCTCGCGAAGATATCGATGCCGTGATGATCGCCGTGCCTGATCATTGGCATGAAATCGTTGCCACTGAGGCCGCGCGCCGTAAGAAAGACATCTACGCCGAAAAGCCCCTGGCGCATACGATCGCGGAGCAGCAGTCCATTGTGCATGCGGTCCGGGAAAACGGAATCATTTGGCAGATGGGGTCCTGGCAGCGCTCAGTTCCCATGTTCCATAAGGCCGCGGAAATTGTTCGCAACGGACTCATCGGTACGGTGACCCATGTGCAGGTCGGCCTGCCTGGCGGCAACGCGGACTTTGACGGCGTGGGCAAAGAGGCATTGGCCAAGCTGACGGCTGCAGGACAACAGGTTACGAGCCTGGAGAAAATTGTGTCGGGCACGCCGGCGTGGGATCTGCTGGTCACTGACCCGCCGAAGGAATTGGACTACGAGATGTGGGTAGGCCCATCCAAGATGGAACCTTACATGCGGGCCCGTTCTCACAAGTCCTGGCGCTGGAATTACAACACCGGCGGCGGCGAACTGCTGGACTGGATTGGTCATCATTGCGACATTGCGCACTGGGGTTTGGGTTTCGACAATTCCGGGCCGTCGGAGGTGGAAGGAAGCGGCGAACTGCCGCCCGCCAACGCAGTTTGGAACAGCGCGCCGAAATACCGGTTTGAGCTGAAGTATCCTGGCGGGGTCACGATGACAATCGCAGGCGGATATGACGATATCAAGACCGGTGTGAAATGGATCGGCACCGAAGGCTGGGTGTGGGTGGATCGTGATGGGTTCGATGCTTCCAATCCCGAATGGAAGCAAGGAAAGTATCTTCCTCGCGAGCTGCGCAAGGTGAAGCTCTACACTTCTTCCGATCATCAGCAGAATTTTCTGGACTGTGTGCGGACCAGGCAAGCAACTGTTACGCCTGTCGAAGTCGGGCACCACTCGGCAATCCCCGGACACCTTTGCCTTATCTCCATGCTCACTGGAAAAAAGATCCGCTGGGACGTGAAGGATGAAAAGATTCTCGGTGATCCGGCGGCGAGCAAACTGATGACACGCGAATACCGCGGTCCCTGGAAAATGAGTTAGGTGCTCCGCGGTCTGTAGCCAGATCTCATTCAGCCGGCTATCGGATCGCGGAAGCATTTGAAAGGCTCTGCAATTTAGCCTGAGCTCGGGCCGAAAGTAGATGGCCGATTCAATTGGAGGAATATGAGAGCGGTGACACGCAGGAAGTTTGTTGGCGGGGCGGTAGCAGTTGCCGCACTCTCTTCAACGAAGTTTTCGTTTGGACTGCCAATGGGACTTGTCCAAGGCATCCAGTTGTACAGTGTGCGTCAGCAGATGGCGCAGGATTTTGAAGGAGCGCTGGCGGCGGTGCGCGAAGCCGGGTTTGTTGAAGTGGAATCTGCCTCGCTGCCGAAGAAGCCGGCGACGGAGATCCGTGCGGCGCTCGACAAGGCGGGGCTGAAGTGCGTCAGCTCGCACCGCTCCTTTGACGACATTACCAAGAATCTGGATGCCACCACGGAGTTTGAGAAGATTCTCGGCGTGAGCTACATCATCTGTCCAAGTCCAGGCCGCAGAAAACCCGCCGTTTCCGACGTCTGGCCGGGGTCATTCACCATCGACGATTGGAAGTACAACGCGGAAGAGTTCAACAAAACCGGTGAGAAGCTGAAGAAGGCTGGCATCACCTTCGGCTACCACAATCATTGGATGGAGTTCACGCCCGCTGATGGCAAAATACCTTACGAAGAATTACTTCGCCTCTGCGAACCCGACAAGATGACTTTCGAGATGGATTGCGGCTGGGTTAAGGTCGCAGGCCAGGACCCCGTTGCCCTGATGAAGAAGTACCCGCATCGTTTCTCCATGCTGCACGTGAAGGACTTCCATCTTCCGCCTGATATCTCGTATGCAACGCATCAAGAGGCGAAGGTAACGGAGTTGGGCCGCGGATCGATTGACTACCGGCCGATCTTTGCACAGGCGGCTAAAAACCAGAAGGTTACACATGCCTTTGTCGAGCAGGAGGAATTCGATATCCCCTGGCAGGAGTCTCTGAAAGTGGACGCGGATTACCTGAAAAACCTTAGCATTTAGCGTATCTCAACCGTCCGAGGATACATGACTGATTCAACTGAATTGAAACCGGCTCCTGTCCCACAAGCACGTTGGGACTTTACCTTCGCCTTTCTAATTTTGCGCTTTTGGCTTGGCGCGCGCGCACTGTTCGTCGGCATTCAGAAGTTCGCCGTGTATAAGTCCGTGGCGATGCCGCTTATCGATCCTTCCACCGGACAGCCCGATGCAAGCGGCGTGATGATCAACGTGAACGTCAAGTCGTATGCGCTGGCCAATTATGCAGGCATACCGGTGGCGTTCAAAGACAAATTTGCGCATGAGCCTCTGCTTCCGAAATTCGCATTGGTGCTGTTCGATCGTCTGCTCGGACCTGCATTTATTCTGGCCGGTGTCATGCTTATCATTGGCCTGGGAACACGCCTGTCTCTGCTTGTCCAGGCAGTCCTCTTCCTTGCGCTCACCATAGGCTTGATCCTGATCGATCAGAACGATGGCGTGGCATATCTTGGTATTCATATAGGCCTGGTCTCTGCCGCATTCCTACTGGCACAACACAACAGATTTGTGGTCCTCAAAAAATGGTAGATAAACTCCTGAATCGTCGTGAATTTATCGGCACGACAGCGGTTGCCGGTGCAGGTCTGTTATTGGAAGCATGCAAGTCCGACTCCGATGCGCAGAAGGCAGTGGTAAAGAAGTCTTCGCTTAACACTCTCAACGTCGCTCTCATCGGTTATGGCGAAGAAGGCAAGATCCTGCTGGAATCTTTGCTGAATATCGAGGGCGTCAGGCTTGTGGCCTTGTGCGACATCTGGGATTACCACCGCAACGAAGGCGGACGCTACCTGCAGAAGCTCGGCAATGAGGTTCGCACATACGAGAATTACGAAGACCTCCTTGCGAAGGAAAAAGATCTGCAGGCGGTTCTTATCGCCACACCGGATTTCTGGCATGCTCCAATGACCAACACATGCCTGAAGGCAGGCTTGCATGTGTATTGCGAAAAGATGATGAGCAACACGATTGACGGTGCGCGCTCTATGGTGAAGACCATGCGCGAGACCGGAAAGCTGTTGCAGATCGGCCATCAAAGGCGCAGTAATCCCCGGTATCTTTTTACCCTGAACCGTCTGCTCCATGAGGCAAAGTTTTGCGGACGTCTGACGGCAGTACAGGGACAATGGAACCGCGCAGTCAAGGAAGACTTCGGCTGGCCCAAGAAGTTCGAGATGCCAGCGAACATGCTCACCAAGTACGGCTATAAAGACATGCACCAGTTCCGCAATTGGCGCTGGTACAAAGGGCTCGGCGGCGGTCCGTTGTCTGACCTTGGCGCGCATCAGATCGATATCTTCAACTGGTGGATGGGTACCACACCGAAATCCGTCATGGCGAGTGGTGGCCTAGATTACTTCAAGAATCATGACTGGTATGACAACGCGATGGTCATCTACGAGTATCCAATGGCCGAGGGTGTGGCGCGGGCGTTCTATCAGGTACAGACGACCACCAGTGCGGGCGGCGGTTACTTCGAGATGTTTATGGGGGACGATGGCACCATCAAGATGTCCGAAGACCCGTCGCTATGTGCGATCTATCGTGAGGCTCGCGCCGATGCGGTTTCATGGGATGATCTAACTCAGAAAGGCTACGTTCGCGCGAAGCCGACCTCAGCTGAAGACGCTGCGAAAGTGGATGTTCGCGAAACAGCACAGTTGGCGGAATACGAAATCCCCGTGTTTTTCAATAAGCCGCCGCATCAGCCGCACCTTGAAAATTTCTTCAACACGATCCGCGGAACAGCAAAGTTGAATTGTCCTGGCGACGAAGCTTTTACGAGCGAATACGTCATCCATAGGGCGAACGATGCCGTCGCCGCGCAGACAAGACTTGTAATTACTACCGACGAAGTGAGGGCTTAATACCATGAGAAGAATTGTTTCCATAAATCTTGCTGTACTGGCTGGGGTGTTTGTTGCGATTGCTGCACAGGCCCAGGATAAAGTGCCGCTGCAGACTCAACTGCCAAAGCCTCTCTTTGTAGGAACGCCTGTGCCGCTCAACGTGCCTAACCTTGAGCCTCCGATGAAGGGCAAGCGGCCTGATTTTTATGTTCCCGCGGGCACAGTGAACCTCGCCAAAAACAAGAAAATTACGGCCAGCGACAACAGTCCTGTAGTGGGGACGTTGGATCTGGTCAATGATGGCGATAAAGCCGGCGACGAGGGATCATGGGTTGAACTTGGGCCTGGCAAGCAATGGGTACAAATCGATCTCGCGAAAACCGCGAATATCTATGCGATCCTCGTCTGGCACTTCCACTCGCAGGCGCGTGTGTATCGCGATGTTGTGGTACAGGTCTCAGATGATGCGACGTTCAAGTCGGGCGTGACGACCATCTTCAACAACGATTTCAAGAATGACCTTAGTCTCGGCGCAGGCAAGGATCTGAATTACGTCGAAACTTACCAGGGCAAGCTTATTGACGCCAAAGGTGTAAAGGGGCGTTATGTTCGTCTCTACAGCAACGGAAACACGACCAACAAACTGAACGACTACATTGAGGTTGAAGTGTGGGGCAAGCCCGCTGCCTGAGCGGGCTCATTACGATGCTGCCGGCGTGACCGCGGTCCCTTTTGCGCGATGGATTCGTTGGGCTGTCTTTCTTCTTGTAGCTTTAATTGGACTGGTTATTCGTCTGCCGCAACTGGGCGCGCGGCCTATGCACACGGATGAGGCCGTCAATGCATACATCGTAGGACAATTGCTTGCGGGAGAATCTTTCACCTACGATCCACAGGACCGACATGGTCCTGCATTGGCGGCTCTTGCTCTGCCTCTCGCCAGAGTTGAAGGGGCAAGAGCGTTTTCTGATCTAACCGAATCCGGTGTGCGCCTGACATCGGTGTTAGCCGGGACGATCACAATCCTTCTCTTCGGCGCGGCAGTCGAAATGTTCGGGTTCGCACCGTGCCTTATTGCTGCGGGTCTATTTGCCATCGCTTCCCTGCCTGTTTACTACGACAGATATTTTATTCATGAGTCTCTTTTTGGCGCAGCTACCTTTGGATTGATTTTGTCCGCTTGCCATGCATGGGGGAAAAACTCCGTTGGCCTGGCATCTTTGACAGCCGCATGTGCGGCGATTATGCTCGCATGCAAAGAGACCGCAATTCTTCACTTTCTCGCTTTGGCTGTCGCCGTGTTCGTCTTCTGGTTCTGGAATCTGCGCAGAAGGAGCATCGGCTGGATTCGCCCAAGAGTCGTGCTGACCGCTGCCGCCGCTTTCGTCTTCCTCAGCGTTATTTTATTCACGTGGTTTGGGCAGGACTGGAAAGCGCTGGCTGCGTTGTTGCATGCAGTTCCCAATTTCGCTATGCGGGCGGCAGGTGAAGGTCATCAAAAGCCCATTGGGTATTACGCCCAGCTTCTCACTAATAGCTGGTCGGGCCGCATGCTGTGCGCCCTTGCCTGCATTGGAATTTTCCAGATCGTAAGAAAGCGCGATTCTTCGACCTATGGGTTTCTGGCATATTACTTTTTGTTTCTTGCTGCCATCTACAGCTTGATTCCATACAAGACGCCATGGCTGGCGCTGAATTTTTGGCTACCCATCTCGTTGTTTGCCGCACTGGCGGTAGAGTCACTCTGGCGCATGTCGAAAAGATATCTCCCTCTGCGCGCAGCGATTCCTGCTTTCAGTATTTTGGCTGCATTGGCTGTTGTATTGATCGTTCATGACACGCGACAGCGCGTCTTTGTCCATGCTGCCGACGAGACCAATCCGTATGCCTATGCCCACACTTCGGAGGATCTGCTCGGACTGCCAATGGAGATTAGCGAACTGGCCCGGCGAAATAGCATTGCATCACCGCGCATCGTCGTGATTGCTTCAGATCCCTGGCCGCTGCCATGGTACTTGCGGCACTTTGCCCAAGTCGGATTCTGGCAGCCGGGCCAACCAATGGGCGAAGCGGATTTCTATATCACTTCCACCGAAGCTGCTGAGCAATACAAAGACCGCTTGCATAACTTTCGCCCGGATTTTTTCGGAGTTCGGCCGGGTGTGCTCATTCTCTTGTGGTTGCCCGCACCGAAATGAAATCGTATGGCTGACATCCATCAATTCAATCATCGCGCCATGGCCACGCACTTTCAGGTGCGTATCGCGAACGAAGAAGGCTCGTATGCCGCGCAGGCTGCACAGGCCGCGCTCGATCTTCTGGATACATTGGAATCGCACTTAAGCCGGTTTCGTGTAAACAGCGATATCTCGAAACTCGCCCAACTGGCCCCGGGCGATACGATGCGCCTCAGCGAGCCGGCCTTTGCCTGCCTGGAAATCGCAAAGAAAATGGAACAGATCACGCGCGGCGCGTTTTCCGCGACTCCTGCCGCTTTGCAGGCGCAGGTGTCCCTGCCGAAGTGGGATCTACTACGGGAAGAACTCTCCATTCGCTGCGAGAGTGGAAAGCTCCAATTCGATCTTGGAGCCATTGGAAAGGGGTTCGCGCTTGACCGCATGGCTGAACTGCTGCACGAATGGGATTGCCCTTCATTCTTGCTGGTCGCGGGTGGGAGCAGCATTCTGGCGGGCGATCCTCCCCGAGAAACTCCGGGCTGGTCGTGCGGCCTGGGGGATGACAATGCGCCGCAACGATTCTTTCTCACGCACACTTCGTTGAGCGGCTCGGGCCTGGCGGTGAAGGGACAGCATATTCTTGATCCGCGTACCGGCGGTCCAGCTTTACGGCAAAATCGGGCCTGGGCTCTTGCCGATGCGGGGGCCGAGTCGGATGCCCTTTCGACTGCATGCATGGTTTTGAGTGAACCGGAACTGGAGGGCGTGCTTGCCCAAGAATCGTCCTGGCTGGTGTTTCTCGAGACTGAAGAGAAAATTCTTACGGTGGGGAATCGCATAGCGCCGCCCAGTGCTTGATTTAGATGAGACACATGGGCTGCGCATAAACCCAACAGCAAAATCCCTTATGCACGCGTCCGCCACTTCGTGGACAATGTAGCTAACTTGTCGTCAAAGGTGGCCGGGGGCGGGGGCGCCTGTTTCTTGGGCATAGGCCGTGAGGCTGGCGTAGAGAGCGCCTTGATGGAAAGCCCAATACGTTTAACTTTGGTGTCTACGCTCAAGACCTTCACCTTTACAATCTGTCCCGTCTTGACTGCCTCGGATGGATCTTTGATGAAGCGGTTTGAGAGCTCGCTGATGTGGACTAGTCCGTCCTGATGAACACCGATATCCACAAACGCGCCAAACTTTGTCACGTTTGTCACCATGCCTTCCAGCACCATTCCTGTCTGCACGTCATCGATTGTGCGCACCGATTCGAGGAAGCTGGGCGCCACAAACTTGTCACGGGGATCACGGCCGGGCTTGCGCAACTCCGCCAGAATATCGTCCAGCGTGTAGGCCCCGGCGAAGAGCTGGCTCCGGTTGACCTTCTCGAGCAACTGCGGCTGACGAATGATCTCATCCACAGTAGTCTCGAGCGATTGGGCGATTTGCTCCACCACTGAATACGACTCGGGATGCACTGCAGTCATGTCGAGCGGATCCTCGCCATTGCGGATGCGCAGGAAGCCGGCAGCCTGCTCAAAGGTCTTTGGTCCGATGCCCGGCACATCCAGCACCTGCAAACGGGAGCGGAAACTACCATTTTGGTTGCGGTGGCTCACAATGCTCAACGCGATGCGCTCGGTGATGCCGGCAACGTGCCGCAGGAGCGTCCAGGAGGAAGTATTCAAGTCTACCCCGACGCGATTTACGCAGCTCTCAACCACGCTGTCCAGGGACTCTGCCAGTTGCCGCTGGTCCACATCATGCTGATACTGGCCCACACCAATGGACTTGGGATCGACCTTTACCAGTTCTGAGAGCGGATCCTGCAGACGACGGGCGATCGAGATGGCCCCACGTACGGTCAGATCGAGATCTGGAAACTCTTGCCGGGCCACCTCCGACGCCGAGTAGACACTGGCGCCAGCCTCGCTCACGGTCACTGAAAAGACTTCCGCAATTTCCTTGTCGCGCAGGAACTCGCGTACAAAAGCATCTGTTTCGCGTGATGCGGTGCCGTTACCAATGGCGATGGCGCGCACGTTGTGCTGCCGCAACAGGGCCTCCAGCTTCGGTGTGGCTTCAGCACTGCCGTGCTTTGAGGTATGCAGATAAAACACATCGTGCGCCAGAAGTTTGCCCGTGCGGTCCACCACTGCCACCTTGCAGCCGGTACGCAAACCGGGATCGATGCCCAGGACAGAGAGGGGGCCGGCTGGCGGGGCTAGTAGCACATGGTAAAGATTGTCGCGGAAGACCTGGATGGCCTCAGTGTCTGAACGACGTTTGAGCTCGAGCCGTATTTCTCCCTGGATTGATGAGTTCAGCAGGCGTTTCCACGCATCTTCGACGGCCAGTTCGAGCTGTGGTGTCCAGTCACCTGGCTGCCGCAGTACGTGCCGGCGCAGAATACCATTCGCACGCTCGGCCTCGATCTCGATGAGGAAATAGAGCACATTTTCACTCTCGCCGCGACGGATGGCCAGCATGCGGTGCGAGGGGATGGTCTTCACCGGCTCTTTGTACTCGTAGTACATCTTGAATTTTTCCTGCTCATCGACCGCGTCTGCGGATCGCCGGCTCATGATCACGCCTTCCTCGAAGACCAGTTGGCGCAGGGCTTTGCGCAGATCGGCGCTTTCGCTGATCCACTCCGCGACAATGTGCCGTGCGCCCTCGAGTGCTTCCTCAACAGTTGCCACGCCCAGTTCTGCATTCACAAATCCGGGGGCCAGGATGTGCAACGACTCGGCTGTGGATTGCTGCGCCCACAAATACGCGGCCAGCGGCTCCAGTCCCTTTTCGCGCGCGATGGTGGCTTTGGTGCGGCGCTTCGGCCTGTACGGCAGATACAGGTCTTCAAGCTCGTTCCTATCCAGTACGACCGTAATACGCGCTTTCAGCTCATCAGTCAGCTTGCCCTGTTCGCTAATGGAAACCAGGATGGTTTCGCGCCGCTCCTCAAGCTCGCGAAAATAGCCAAGCTTCTCCTCAATAGCACGAATCTGGACTTCGTCCAGGTTGCCCGTGGCCTCTTTACGATAACGGGCAATAAATGGCACGGTGCCACCGTCATCCAGCAGTTCGATGACTGCACAGAGTCCACGAAGCGGGACATTCAAGGTTTGAGCGATATGAGCGAGGATTGCGGGGGAGAGTAGTTTCTTGTCCGTCATGGGTGGTCCTCGTTCATCCTAAACGGGACAGGCGGCCCAATCGGATCTGACTTGTGCAAAACGCGAAATGCCAAAGTCAACTGTAGATCCGGTTGCGTTGCCGGAGACGTACTTGCTAAGGCTCGTTTCCAGCGGCGGTGGTCATCGCTTTTGAGTGTGCCCCGAATGCAATCCGGTAGCGCTTTCTCAACCTCAGTAGGCTAGTACTGCTCGCGATTGTCTTCGTCCCCTTCGACCTAGTCCTTCATACGGTGTTCGTACTCGAACGCGTCGTCAGCGATGTCGATACGCTTGGTGATATGCACTTGCATGGGCTCTCCCACGGCAAGTTCGTATCCCAACCCTGCTACTCAGTCAAACTTATTGAAAGGAAAGAGGTAGATGGTCGGGGCGGAGGGATTCGAACCCCCGGCCCTCTGCTCCCAAAGCAGATGCGCTACCAGGCTGCGCTACGCCCCGACACTGCTATTGATTGTAACGTGAAATGCGGCGACAGCGGAGGGCTGCAGGCCTTCAAAAAGGAGGGCTAACAGCCATGCGACGATGAGGATCGGAATGGCGAAGACGACGCCCAGTGCGCAGAGAAGAAGCAACAGGAAGCACCAGTCACGCCAGGTATGCCTGCGGGGCTCGTGCAGATGGCGCTGGAGCAAGAGGTAGTTGCGGCGATTGGCCTTCCAGGCGACGTCGAAGATGTCTCCGAGGAGAGGAATGGCCCCGACAAGAACACCTATGGCGATGTTGACGGCCATGCGAATGAGGGTGACATAAGGAACGCCACGAATCCATGCGGCGATCGGGATAATGAGTGAGAGGAGGCCGGCGAGAACGTCCCCGAGGCCGGGAATGAGGCCAATGATGCCGTCGATACCGAAGCGGAAATCGGTTCCAGGAATGCGGAAAGCTTCGTCGAGCAGCACTTCAAGCTGACGGAGTGTTTCGTCGCGGAAGAGCCAGACTCCTCGTTCCCACCGACCAGTAATGGGAGGCAAAATCACTGGAGTTTGTGATGGTTCCGGCAGCTTGGAGAGGGAGTTTGGCATAGGGTTTCAGAGCCAGTCAAATTGAATTTAATGGTACAATCAAAGGGTTGCATGGCGGCTATAGTTCAGCGGCAGAACGCCTGACTGTGGCTCAGGATGTCGTGGGTTCGATCCCCACTAGCCGCCCCAATTGACATTACATATATTGAATTATTGAGTGCTGGCACCTTCCGTTGTGCGATTCATGCCAATCTATTTAGAACCGTTTGACCGGAACTAAAACAGGCTTAAAGCTCTGGCTCCCGCTGAGTGAAAGCGTAACCGTCCGGCTCCAGGATGTTGTTTTCATGCTGAATCCACTCTGGAAAACCGGGCAGTCCCCCTTCATCTTCATGGCGTAATGGGCTTTTTGGGGTGCTCCTCGGGCTGGTCTGCCACGTGCGATTCCGTGCCCGCAACAATTGTGGCGTGGCCGCCTTCATGGTCGGGAGCATGGTTCGGTGGGCATTTATCACCTTCTTTGAGGGCGGAGCCGCTGTCGCGCGGCACGGCCGCGGCTACGCTTCCCATCGGCTCATCGTGCGCGGCGGTCTGTTCGGCTTCATCTTCAAGCTTCTTCTTTGCGTCTGTCATGATTCGCTCCCCTTTGGGTCTTTTCCTTCTTCGCTTTATTAGATGCAGTTTTTTCTTCGCCGTCTTCTTCGCTGTATTGCTGATTTCTCCTGTCAGAGATTCTGACCACCCAATTGGTCTAACGATGGCGCTCCGAATTATGATGTCTGAGCATTTAAAAGCCTAGCCAACATAGACTGCTGCAATGCTGCCATTTCCTCGCTTCTATCCGCGCTCAATCATCCTGCTGCTTTGCATCGCATTCTGCTGCGCTGCGGTTGCTCAGCAAATTTCCATCTCGCAGCGCATGGCCAACGCTACAATGGCTCGCTGGCCTCAAGGCCGCTTTACGAAGCCGGGTGAAAAGTGGAAGTGGAACTATGAGCTGGCCACGCTGCTGAATGGCATGGACGCGGTCTGGTACTCGTCCGCTGATGGTGACTATTTCACGTACATCAAGGAATCCGTTGACGCGCTGGTTTTGCCTGATGGCACCATTCCAACTTATGATCCGGCTGCCAGCACGCTGGACAATATCGCGCTGGGTCGCGAATTGTTGCTTTTGTATCGCGTAACCAGATATGCCCGTTACCATAACGCTGCCACCTTGCTGCGTGGGCAGCTTTCTACGCAGCCACGCACGGCATCCGGCGGCTTCTGGCACAAGCAGATTTACCCCGATCAGATGTGGCTCGACGGCCTTTACATGGCTGAACCTTTTTACGCCGAATATGCTGAGGTCTTTCAGGAGCCGCAGGACTTTGCAGACATCACGCGGCAGTTCACGCTGATGGAAGCGCACACACGCGATCCGAAAACTGGGCTGCTGTACCATGCATGGGATGAATCACGGAAGCAACCATGGAGTGATAAGACTACGGGCGTTTCACGTATCTTCTGGGCTCGCGGTATGGGCTGGTACATGATGGCGCTGGTCGATTCCCTGCCCTTTTATCCGCAGAACGATCCGGGACGGGCTGAGTTGATCGGCATTCTCAACCACACAGCCCAGACCGTAGCGCGGGTACAGGATGCGCGCACCGGGCTGTGGTACCAGGTGCTGGACAAGCCCGGCGAAAAAGGAAACTACTTCGAGTCTTCCGCTGCCTGCATGTTTGCCTATGCGTTTCAAAAAGGCGTACGCCTGGGCTATCTGCCTGCGCAGTACTCCGCGAATGCAAACCGCGCCTGGAAAGGAATCCAAGATCGTTTTGTCCAGACGGGAACGGATGGTTCGATTACGTTGACCAGCACGGTGAAAGCAGTGGGGCTGGGCGGCACGCCGTATCGTGACGGCAGCTACGACTACTATGTGCATGCGCCCGTGGGAGACAACGATCCTAAAGGCATTGGTGCATTTCTGTTGGCTGCTTCTGAAATGGAGAACTCACAGGATGGACCGAAGGCGCAATTCGATGCAAGCGGCCAGACAGTAGTTGTTGACGCGTGGTTCAACAGCCAGAAGAGAAAAAACGCTGCCGGACAGGATGAATTCTTCCATTACAAATGGGACGACATGAGCGACAGCGGCTACTCGTTGTTTGGCCAGATTTTTGCGAACCACGGTGCGACGCTTGGAACGCTTTATAGCGCGCCTACTGCGAAGAATCTTGAACAGGCGCAATACTATGTCATCGCCTCGCCTGACAATCCTTCTAAGAATCCGAATCCACATTATGCGCAGCCTGAGGACGGCGAGCAGGTTGCCTCATGGGTGAAGCGGGGCGGTATACTTGTGCTGCTTGAAAACGATCCCCCCAACGCTGACATTGAGCACTTCAACAATATTGTTGATCGATTCGGCATCCACTTCAATGCAGTACTGAGTCATCATGTGGTGGGCAATGACTATGCGCCGGGATTGATTGCAGCGCAGCCGGATGGTGCGCTATTTCATGCCGCGCATACGCTTTATATGAAAGACACCTGCACGATTACGGTCTCCGCAGCGGCTCGGGCTCTGCTTACGGATCGCGGAACCATCGTCATTGCCACAACGAAATATGGAAAGGGTACCGTGCTTGCCGTTGTCGATCCGTGGATATACAACGAGTACACCGATGGGCGCAAACGTTTGCCGGTGGATGACAACTTTGCTGCAGGCCAGGAAGTGGTGCGCTGGCTGATCGAGCAGAGGAAGCAGCAATAACGGCCGTTTTGCCCGGTCACTGAAAATTCTTCGCTGAACAGGAAGGTATCTGCATGAGGCTCATTCCGGCTTTTATTCTGTCCGTGGCGATCGGTGCTCCGGCATTTGCGCAATCGGCATCTGGTGCGCAGGTCTACGCTGGTAAAGATGTTGTCGCGCAGCTTGAAGCGCTGATTGCGCCGGCCAAAACCTCCGGTAGCAGCGGAGCAACGCTTGGCGATTTCCAATCACACGCCATCAAGCTTTCCGTCCGCACCAGCAGTGGCGGAGCCGAGGTACACGCGCATTTCGATGACATTTTCTTTGTCACGGATGGCAGCGCCACGTTGATTACCGGCGGGCAGGTCCAGCATGCGCAGACAGCGCCGGATGGAGAAACAAAGGGGAGCGGAATTGAAGGCGGAACGCGCCAGGTGATCCGCAAAGGTGATGTTGTGCACGTTCCCGCAGGCACGCCGCACCAGTTGATTCTTGCGCCAGGGGAGACATACAGCAGCATTGTGATCAAGGTGAAGGAGTAGCGCGCTCTTATCGCGCCATCCATCCGCCGTCAACTACCAGGACTTCGCCGGTCACGTAGTTGCTTGCTGCCGAGGCGAGAAAGACAGCTGCACCCGCCAAGTCCCCGGGATCGCCCCATCGTCCTGCCGGAATTCGCTCTAGAATTTGCCGGTTCCGCGTTTCATCCTGTTGCAGCTGCGCGGTGTTCTCCGTGCGGAAGTAACCGGGTGCGATCGCATTGACCTGCACATTGCGCGCGGCCCACTCATTCGCAAGAGCTTTGGTCAGTTGCGCAACGCCGCCCTTGGAGGCTGCATACGCCGGCACACGGATGCCTCCCTGAAACGCCAACAAAGACGCGATGTTGATGATCTTGCCTTGTCCGCGCTCGAGCATTGCTCGCCCTGCAAGCTGGCTCAGCCGGAAGACGCTGTTCAGATTCACCTGGACCACCTTCATCCACGCCTCAATGTCGAAATTCTCCGCTGAATCGCGGTGAATCATTCCGGCATTGTTGACCAGGACCTCGGGCGCACCCATGCTTGCCGTTACTGCAGCATAGAGCGTGTCCGCTCCGTCCGTGGCGCTGAGGTCTGCGGCAAAGCTTTCCGCACTACGTCCGAGCGAGCGGACGTACTCTGCCGTATCGTGGGCTGGGCGCCGATTGCCGTGGCACGCCACATTTGCTCCCGCCTCGGCCAGAGCCACTGCAATCGCCGCACCCAGTCCGCTTGCTGCTCCAGTTACCAGCGCCAATCTTCCATCCAGCCGAAACTTGTCCAGAACTCCCACGTTCACCCCCGCAACTTCTTCTCAAGTTGCGCAAATACCAACCAGACCAGTGTATGGGGAGATACAGAGAATCTGACTGCATGAAATAAAAAGGAGCGGCTTAGTTCAGCCGCTCCCTTTTTATGAATGACTTATGTCGACCGCACCTTAGAACGTAAAGCGCGAACCGAACTGGAACTGACGTGGCGAGTTGACGGTAGAGGTAATCTGGCCGAAGAGCTGAGCCACGGAAGCCTGTGCGTAGACGTCTGTGATATCGGGAACATTTGGCATGCCGAATTGCGCGCGGTTGGCAATGTTATAGGACGATACCTCGATGCGAATCGATCGAGTTTCTCCGAGACTGAACGCTTTGTAAATGGAGAGGTCAACACTTTTTGCGCCCATGGTGCGCACGCCGTCGAGATAGGCTGGCGCATTGCCGGCTACGTAGAGCGAGGGATTTGTAAAGCAGTTGTAGTTGAACCAATGGTCGAGGTTATGCGGCGCGCCAGATGCCGGATTACAAGTGAGATTGGGACGCTGGTTGAAGTAGGCATTGGGAGCGCCGGCGACCGGCGAAGCAATCGGAATGCCCGAGCTCCAGTAGAAGATGCCATTGAAAGTCCAGCCACCGAAGATCGCGTTGCTTACGCCGTTGAGAACAACCAACTGGTCTTTGCCAAAGGGCAGATCGTAGGAGGCCTCGCCGGTGAACTGATATTTCACGTCCTGCGGGCTAACGGAGTGCTCGAGCGAAAGGTTGCGGGTATCCTGTGCAGCGCCGAGGTGCGCGCCTACGAAGCCGAGCGGTGGATTGCCATCGTCAGTCATGAGCTTAGACCAGGTAAAGCTGCTGAGCATGGTGAAGTGCTTAGTGAGGCGCTTTTGCAGCTTGGCCTGGAGCGAACTGTATTCTGAGTCGCCGGCGGGATAGCCGTGGATGTTTATACCGTTGCCCGCGCCGTAGCTGCCATTGCCGAACTGCGGGAAGGGCTGCAGGGCAACGAAGAGTGGAACTGTCGCCGAGCCATAGTTAGCGTTTGTTGGGTCTTGAATCGCAGCCCACTGGTTGGGAACGGTGGTGTTCTGCAATGCGCCCTGGTATTTACCAATAGTGGCAAGGTCTAGCTGGTTGACGTCCACGACGCCAAACGGCAGAAAGAGCCCGCGGCTGCCTACGTACGCTGCACTGAGCACGAAGGCGCGCGGAAGTTCCACCTGGTAGCCGAAGTTGAAGTTGTAAGTGGTGGGCGTACGCTGCGAGTGCAGCATGGCGTTGAGCGTGGTGCCGAGGTTATTGGCATAACCGGTTGGATGAGCGATTGTCTGCACAACTCCATTGGGGAATGGATTATTCAGAGGATTGAGAATGACGGTGTTGCCTTGGAGACCGCAGAGGTTTGAGTTGGAATTGCAATCGTAGTTGATCGTGTTGGGGTCATTGTTCCACTGGGTCGCATTCCATGTGGTGCTGGTGGAATAGCCATCACTGTCGAGGCCGGTATTGCCGACCATTTGCACGCTGGGGCCGTAGTAAATGCCGGCGCCGCCGTGGAAGACAACATGTTTTGTCGGCTGCCAGGAGAAGCCGAGACGTGGACCGAAATCCTTGAGGTTGGTGGTGAAAGGCGAGCGGCTGCCATTTGATGCATAGACTTCCGCACCGGTGTAATTCACGCCACTCGCGGTTGCGCTGATTGCGGAATCAAAGTATTCGAGCCGGTTATGGCGCTCAGTCTTGCCCCCGAAGATATCCCAGCGAAGGCCAGCGGTGATGGTAAGGGATTGCGTGGGGTGCCAGGTATCCTCTACGAAGGCGGCGTAATAAGGACTGGACTCAGCGGCAAAGAGATCTTTGGTGAAGCTTGGGTAGCCGCCGGATTCAGTTCCAGGAGTCGTACCCGCTCCGAAGAGAAACGATGCGAAGTCACTGCCGCCGACGGCGGTGTTGGTGGTCTGGTCAGTGGCCGAGATGTCGAAGGCGTAAGCGCCTGAGGCAGCTGGTGGTTGACCGACGTTCATGAAGCGCTTCATGTATTCAAAGCCGGCGGAAAGAACATGCTTGCCGAAGGTTTTGGTGAGCGCCGCGCTAGCATCTGAATTTTCGCTGGCGAACTGGAAGGTATTGTAATCTGCAGTGCCGCCTACGCCGCTGCCGTTGTCGTTGAAGAGAACGAAGGGCAGGCCCTTGAAGTTCTGCTCCGCGGCCAGTGAGGCAGGGAAACCAAGCGTGGTGATGTCAAAGCCGTCCTGGCGAGGATCGCCGCCCTGATTTTCAAAGTGACGGGTGAACGAGTAACGCAGGTTGAGCGCCATGGTTGAGCCGAGCGTCAGATCATCGGCGATGAGGATGTTGCGCGCGTTGGTGACGTTCTGCGCGTAATTCAGATCCCACATGTTGCCAAAGGCGTTAAAGGTGGACTGGGTGTGCCGGTCGAACGAGAAGCGGCCGAAGATGCGTTGATTCTGGCTTTGAGCCCAGTCAATGCGGACGTCGAACTTTTTGAAGTCGGTGGGGTCGAGACCAGGCAGGAAGAAATTCGGGGTTAGGTCGTCTGATTGCGAATCACAAGCAACACCATTGACGTTGCTCATATTGCACTTTGGCATCTCGGCAAGAAACTGTGTGGCGGTCGCGTTCGGAGTGGCGATGACATTGCTTCCATTGCCGACAGGCTGGCGCGTGCCAGCGAGCGGACCCGTGGCGACGTCCGGCTGCGTAGGGTCGTAAATGGCCACGGGATTGCCATTGGAGTCCGTGAGACCAGAGAAGTCACCGCCGCGCTCGGCCGTGGTGGGAACGACGAAGCGGTTGGAGGCATCGTATTGCTGTTGCTGGGTGGCTTCAAAGTCCCCAAAGAAGAAGAGGTGCTTGCTGGGCCATATCGGGCCGCCGAACGAGCCGCCTTCCTGGTAGCGATGAAACTCAGGCGTGATGTTAGGCGTGCCGGCGGCAATCTGACTCTGCTTGTTGAAATACTCATTCGCGGCGAGAGCGCTGGGACGGAAAACGCCGAAGGCAGACCCGTGGAATTTTTCTGTACCGGATTTACTGGCGACGCTTATAACGCCGGCTGCGCCGCTCTGATAGGAGGCTGGCGTGTTCTGCGTTTCTACGCGAACTTCATCGACAGCATCTTCGGGGATATCCGTAGCGGGCAGAATGGTGCCCGCATTGTTTTCTGACACACCGATAGGGCTGCCATCGATCATGTAATAGACCGAGCCGACGATGGCGCCGTTGACAGTATAGGAAGAGACGTCAATGTTAGGGCGTCCGCTGGAGATGTTATTGATGGCATAGGAGCTGGAAGAGTTCGGCGTACCGTTGGCGGGAGTTACACCGGAACTGAGCTGAATAAGATCGTAGACGTTGCGAGTAAGCAGTGGCACGCGGTCGATGGTTTCAGCGTTAATGAGCTGGCCAACGGTGGAGTTACTGGTGTCCATGAGTTCCGGAGCCTCCGTCACCGTGACCACTTGGGCGACAGATCCGACCTTGAGCGAAAGATTGATCGTGGTTGTCTGGTCGAGAGTCACCACAACATTCTTCTGAACCAGGGTGTCAAAGCCCTGGGCGCTGACAGAGATTTCATACCGGCCGGGAGAGAGCGAGATAAAGGAATAAAGTCCAGATGCGGTGGACTTGCTGACGAGTTGCGCCCCTGTGGCTGGATTTTTCGCAGTGACTGAGGCTCCAGGAATGATGGCGCCGGTGGAATCAGTGACAAGACCGCTGATGGCGCCACGGCCAGCCTGAGCCAAAAGGAGATGCGAAGAGACGAATAACAGAATCAGACAACATAACTTGCCCAGGAAAAACATCTTTCCAAATTTTCCAATTCTCATCTCGGGCCTCCGGGATTATATTGATTGAAACGTTTGAATCAGTGTTTAGCGAACTATATGTCCGATTCGCTAAGGTGTCAATAAAGAAAATTCCAAGCCGAAGAGATTGCTCAGCAGGAGGTACGCGGATGGGCCAGCGAAAGTCAGGGCACGTGACGTTGCTCGACATTGCGCACGCCAGCGGCTTCTCCGTATCTACGGTGTCGATTGTGCTGAGTGAAGCACCCCTCTCGCAGAACGTGGCGGAAAAGACGCGCGGGCATATCCGCACGATCGCGCGGCAGCTTGGGTATCACCCGGATGCGTACGCGCGAAGCCTGCGGAGGCGAAGCACCATGACGATCGGCGTCCTGGCGTTCGATCTTTCAGACCCCTTTTGCATACCTCTCATGCGCGGCATTCAGGAAGGCGCTCACAAAGCTGGCTACATGCCACTGGTCATGGATGCGCAAACGCAGCGCAGACTCTTCGACAACTACCTGCACACGTTGCTGGAACGACGCGCCGAGGGCGTGATTGTGATCGCAAGCTGGGTATTTGAAGAAACCAATCTGCTGGGAGATATTCGCAAAAACAATGTGCCGATCGCGATTGTAGGCCGTGATCTGACTTCACGCGGGGTCAACTCGATTCTTGTGGATAATGAGGCTGGCGGCGCGCTGGCGGCACGGCATCTATATGATCTCGGACATCGGCACATCGCGGTGATTCGCGGGCCGGAAGAGATGTGTGACAGTGAACCGCGCTGGACAGGCATTCAGCGCGTTGTTGCGGAGACCGGCATGAAGTTGGATGAAAAGCTGGTCTTTCAGCTTCCGGGCGTGGTTGGACCTGCCTCGGGCTTTGAGGGTGGACAGTGTTTTGCGCGTCAGATGCTTCAGTCACGCAAACTCTTTACTGCGGTGCTCGCGTTTGATGATCTGACGGCGCTGGGCGTGGTGCGAGGGCTTACCGAAGGGGGAGTGCGAGTACCTCAGGACTGTTCCGTTACAGGATTTGACGATGTGCTGCCGGCGGAAGTGGCAACACCGGCAATCACGACGATCCGGCAACCTCTACGCGAGATGGGAATAGAAGCGGCTGAACGCGTGCTGCAGGCAATTCAGTCCGGCGTAAACTTGCCGGCCAAAGCAAAATTGCATAAGACACAACCAGAGCTGATTGTGCGGATGTCGACCGCGCCGCCGGCAAAGCAAAGATAGAAGGAGACTTCTCTATGATGAAGATGGGACGGAGTTTTGCATTTCTGGCAATGCTGGCAGTGCCTGCGGTTGTGGCTCAGAAAAACTCAACGCCGCTGCACGATGGATGGCGTCTGCAATCGGCATGCGCTTTGCACGCGGGTGGAGAAACAATCTCCGCGCCAGGCTTTGCTGCAGAGGATTGGCAGAAAGTGCGCGTGCCAAGCACAGTGTTGGCCGCGCAGGTGGCCAATAAGCTTGTGCCCGATCCATTCTTCGGAATGAACCTGAGATCGATACCGGGAACGAGCTATCCAATCGGCCATAATTTTTCCAATCTGCCGATGCCGCAGGGTAGTCCTTACAACTGCGGATGGTGGTATCGCACAGAGTTTGCGGTGCCTGCGAGCACGGAACACGATAAACGTACGTGGATACATTTCGGTGGAATCAATTATCGCGGCGAAGTGTGGGTAAATGGCCGCAAGGTCGCCGATGGAACTTCGATTGCGGGCGCGTATCGCACCTATGACCTGGATGTGACGGATTATGTGAAGCCCGGCATACAGAATGTGTTGGCGGTAGAGACGTTTGCGCCGACAGAAAAGGATCTTGGTATCAACTGGGTGGATTGGAGTCCGTGTCCTCCGGATAAAGATATGGGTCTTCAGGGAGAGGTAATCCTTAGTGCATCCGGCCCGGTTACACTGCGCTCGCCTATGGCTGTGACACACTTTGAAGACGAAAGCCTGAAGGTTGCAGAACTGACGGTCTACGCGGAGTTGCATAATGCGGCAGATCATCCAGTGAAAGTGGTAGTGTCAGGCACGGCGGCAAGTGTGCATTTTGAGCAGCCAGTAGAACTGGCGGCGCATGAAGACAAGACCGTGGTGTTTACGCCGGAGAAATTTGCGCAGTTAAAGATTCATGATGCGACGCCGTGGTGGCCGGCGCAAATGGGAACTCCGCATCTGCAGCAGCTCTCCATGAGTGCCACAGCCGGCGGGGCAAAGTCCGATGAGCAGAGCGTAGATTTTGGATTCCGAGAGGTCACTTCTGAACTTACCGCAAATGGATCGCGGCTCTTTCGCGTAAACGGCAAGCCGATTCTGATACGCGGCGCGGGCTGGAGCCAGGATATGCTTCTGCGCACAGACGAGCATAAATTGAAAGAGCAGTTCCATCTGGTGCGCGAGATGCACCTGAATACGATTCGGCTGGAAGGCAAGCTGGAGACAGAAGAGTTCTTTCATCTAGCCGATGAGCAGGGAATCCTGGTGATGCTTGGCTGGTGCTGTTGTGATCACTGGGAACGCTGGAGCACGTGGACGCCGGAGGATCTGACAATTGCTTCGGCTTCACTGCGCTCACAGATGCTGCGTCTGCGCCATCATGCGAGCCTGTTGGTATGGCTCAATGGCAGCGACAATCCTCCACCGGCGAATGTGGAGAAAGCATATCTGGATATTGAGGCGGAGACGCACTGGCCGAATCCTACGCTCTCGTCCGCTACGGGCACACCCACGGTGAACGCAGGACAGACCGGCGTGAAGATGAGTGGGCCTTACGACTATGTGGCTCCAAGCTACTGGTACGTTGATAAACAGAATGGTGGCGGATTTGGATTCAACACGGAGACGAGTCCCGGCCCGGCAATTCCTTCTCTTGCCAGTAGAGCGAAATTCCTCACAGACCCGGAGGCGTGGCCGCAAAGTGATGACTGGAGCTTTCACAATGGCGGCGGAGAGTTTAAAACGCTAACCGTATTTAACGAAGCGATGGCTGCGGTATACGCGCCGCCGCATAGTGCCGCCGAGTATGAGCGCATGGGACAGACGATGGCGTATGACTCCGAGCGCGCCATGTTTGAGGCCTACACCAGGAACAAGTACAGCTCGACGGGAGTGGTCCAGTGGATGCTGAATAATGCGTGGCCGTCAATGATCTGGCATCTGTATGACTACTATCTCGATGCGGATGCGGGATATTTCGCGGTTCGAAAGGCCTGCGAACCGCTGCATATTCAATACTCGTATGATGATGCTTCGATTCAGGTGATCAACAGCACGTACCAGCCTGTAAGCGAGTTGCACGCAAGCGTGAGTGTGCGTGGGTTGCACTGGAATGAGTTGTACGCGGCGGAGACGACATTGGATTCCGGCGCGGACAGTGTACAGCGTGTGTTTTCGATTCCCGAGTCATTGTTTACCAGCCCTGAACGACTGTTCTTCATCGATCTGACACTGAAGGATGCAGCCGGACGCATCATGAGCCGGAACTTCTACTGGGTACCGGGAACACTGACGAGTTTCGACTTTCCTCACACCGACTACACGCACACGCCCGCGCAACGTCATGAGGATTTGAGCGCGCTGACGAATTTGCCGCAGGCAAAAGTGGAAGCAACGGTGACCGTTGATAAATCAGAGCATGGGCGTGTGGTGCATGTGCGGCTGAGCAATTCACAACAGGCACTGGCCTTTCAGGTACGCGCCGCAGTCACAACGGAGAGCGGCGGATTGATTGCTCCGGTTTACTGGTCGGATAACTGGATCGAGCTTGCGCCCGGCGAAATGTCAGAGCTTACGGCTCAGCTGCCGGAGGATGCGCCCGACGCGCTTTCGGTAAAGGTCGAAGGATGGAACATTGCGCCGGTTAAACTGACTCCAGAGAAGTCTTCTGCCACAAGCAAAGGTGGGCGATGACGGCGACGCCGCAGGAAACCGGACTGAAACGTACGCTTGGCTTCTGGGATCTGGTCCTTTACGGGATCGTGCTCATCCAGCCCACGGCGCCCATGCCGAGCTTTGGCGTGATTTACCAGGAAGCGCGCGGACATGTGGTTACAGCGATTCTGCTGGCATTGGTGGCGATGCTGTTCACCTCCATCAGCTACGGCCGCATGGCGCGCGCCTACCCGCACGGCGGCTCTGCGTTTTTGTATGTCGGCAAGGAGATTCATCCGAGCCTGGGATACATTACCGGCTGGTGCCTGGTCATGGATTATGTTCTGAATCCTCTGATCTGTACCATCTGGTGCAGCCAGGCGGTGAGAAATTTTCTTCCCGGTGTGCCGTACTGGACCCTGGCCATCTTCTTTGCGATTTTCTTTACGCTGCTGAACTGCAATGGAGTCGAAACGTCCGCGCGAATCAATGCAGGCATGGCAGCTGCACTGGGGCTGGTCATCGTGCTGGTGCTGGTTGCAGCGGTGCGATGGCTGATGCAGGTCTCGCATCCTGATGCAGCGTTTTTTCTGACGCCGTTTTATGATCCTTCCACCTTCAATACCGGCGGCCTGCTGCGCGGAACATCCATCGCGGTGCTGACATATATAGGCTTCGACGGTATCTCGACACTGACAGATGAAGCGAAAGATCCGGCGCGAAGCGTGCCGCGTGCGATTGTACTGACGTGCCTTGTCACAGGTATTCTGGCAAGCGTTGAAGTGTATGTCGCACAACTTGTGTGGCCGCGCGGACTTGCTTTCCCAGACATCGACACGGCCTATGTGCACGTTTCTGGGCGCATGGGCGGCCCAATTCTCTTTCTCATTGTGAACAGTTCCCTGCTGCTGGCGAATATCGGCTCCGGCATGGCTTCACAGCTTGGCGCAGCTCGCTTGCTATACGCCATGGGAAAGGATGGCGCGCTCCCGAAGCGCTTCTTTGGCTCGGTAGATCCGAAGAGCCGTATTCCACGCAACAATGTGCTGCTGATTGGAGCCATCTGCCTAGTCGGTGCGCTGGTCTTCAGCTACCAGCTTGGCACTGAGCTTCTCAATTACGGCGCACTGCTGGCATTTATGGGTGTCAATGCGGCTTCTATGCTGAGGCTGTGGAGGCATGGCGGCACGCGGCAGTGGTTTCCCATGCTGATTTCACTCGGCGGATTTGCTACATGCCTCTGCTTATGGTGGAACCTGGGAAATCTCGCACGTATTGTGGGCACATGCTGGGCAGCCGCCGGAGTTTTGCTCTGGTTGATGAGGCGTCGCCAGACAGTGCTTCCGGAAGAAGCATAATTCGATTTGTGATAACCTGAGTTAGATAAGTCAAAGGGAATAAAGGTGCGAAATGGTTTTTTCTCGCACTGGCATTGCTTCTTTTTGCTGCTTACTGTTACCGGATGGATACACCAGCCCACTCGCTTCAACCCGCGGCTTCTGCGATTTCCGAAATCGGCATGCCTCTCGTTACGTCCGCTCTTCCAATCGCTCTAAATCCACAGGTTTTTTCTGATTGGATCAAGGCGTTTACGCCTCGACGTGGGCTCAGCAATGGACACGCGCAGACTATTATTGGCGATGTCTATCCACGGTCGGCCTTTCGGCTCGCTTCCAGTACAGATGAAGTCGTAGTGGACCTGCGGGATAACAGCCGCGTGCTCTGTCATTGCCATTGGCAGCCCGTCAGTAATGCCGGTAGCCGATTGACAGTTGTTCTCATTCATGGACTCGAGGGATCGTCCGACTCTCGCTACATTCAGGGCATCACCACTCGGGCATGGAACGCTGGATGGAATGTGGTGCGGATGAACATGCGTAACTGCGGCGGCACAGATGCGCTGACACCTACGCTATACCACTCAGGCCTTTCCGGCGACGTCGGCGCAGTGGTGGAGTACTACGCGCGGCAAAAAGGTCTTGAGCGCGTGGCGCTCATTGGCTATTCGATGGGCGGCAATCTTGCGCTGAAACTGGCCGGTGAGTGGGGAGCGCGAACGCCTCTCTGCGCCGTGGCCACGGTTTGCCCGGCCATCGATCTGGCTGTCAGCTCCGACGCTCTGCATACACCTCGCAATCGCTTTTATGAATGGCACTTTTTGCGGCGGTTGTTGCGGCGTTATAAAACAAAGGCCGCGCTCTTCCCTGATATTTACTCCACAGAAGATTTGGGATCGATTCGTTCGCTGCGGGACTTCGATGACAAAATCGTGGCACGCTACTGCAGCTTCCAGGATTCAAGCGATTATTACTATCGTGCAGCAGCGGCCCGCGTTCTTGACGGCATCGCAGTGCCCACGCTGGTGCTGCGCGCGCTGGACGATCCATTTATCCGGCTCACGCAGGAGACGCGCGAAACTCTTCTGGCCAACCGGCAGATTACGCTGGCGGAGACGCAACATGGTGGCCACTGCGCTTTTCTTTCTACTGGAAAAGGCATGGAAGTGCATTGGGCTGAGGCAGCGGTGATTCGGTACCTCCGGGAAATCGCAGCCTGACCCATGGAAGCCGACTGGGAGTTCGAGATTGGCGCCGACGTGCCGATAATCGATGCGCACTGGGAAAGTCTTGTTGATCTGACCGCGCATCCCGAAAAGGTAACCGAGTTGCCAGAAGCTGCAGACTTTCCGCAGCTTGCAGATGCGCTTGTGCGGCTGAACGGGCCGCATTCCGCAGTGCGGACATCGAAGTGCGATTTGTGGCCAGTGGACCTGGATGAAGAATCGCTCGATGCGGATGAACTGGATGCTTCACCCGGCATGGCAGAAGCCGCATGGGCCTGCTATATCGATCTGACGGCTCGTGATCCGCAACGGTGGGAAAATCCGGACACCATCAGGCAGGATTGTGTTGCTCTCTGTGCTCAGCTTCGTCTGGTTTCGCTGCGCTGCTGCCGTGCGGATCTAGTGATTCGCCGCGCTGTTGTAGCCGGCGGAGATGCACTTGGCGTGACCGCCTATCTCACGGCCTGCAGCCAGTCGGAAGAACACGCCAAAAATGTTCTGAAGCAGGCGCTTCATGCCTTTGCGGATTCCGCTTTGGCTGTCCCGGCGAACTGAAATTCCAATTCGCCGCTACAATAGGACAAGCGCCGCAAACGAGTTACGGGCGAGTAGCTCAACTGGACAGAGCACCGGCCTTCTAAGCCGGGGGTTGCAGGTTCGAGCCCTGCCTCGCCTACCATCTTTCAACGGAGCACCACGAAGAAAAATTTAGCGTTATTCGACTCAGTAGGATTCGAGCGCACGCTGCGCTCTCTGGCATCCAAGTGATTTGATTTGTGGCATTTGCCATCCATGGCATATGCATCCGTGTACGCTCTAAGAAGGTTGCTCTTAGTAACCTCTAATTTTGCACCATCGTGCCGTATCGGCTGGTGCGCTCACGCCGATAGAGCCATTGAGGAGAAAGACCGTGGAAATTCGTAATTCTTTAAGTGGATTGAATGCAATCAGCAATCCGACCCCAGTGAGCAACCAACCGGAAACAGCGCCGCAGAGTGCACATAAAAATAATCAAACCATGCAGAACACGGATCGAGCAACGGTGAGCGCAGCAGGCGCGGGAATTTCTCAATCCGGTCCGGATAGTGATGTGCGTTGGGAAAAGGTTACTGCCATACAACAGGCGCTGGCTGCTGGAACCTACAACGTTCCGGCCTCAGCGGTAGCGACGAAGATGGTGGATTCGATGTTGGGAAAACCCTCCTAGTCCAGACTTTACTTTCATCGGGCCCGTCCGGCAGCGGACGGGCCTTTGTTTTGAATGAATGGCCAGCGAGTGGACCCGGCGTATACTTTTTGCATGATCGCCGTGGAGACCGAAGTAAAATTTCGCGTTACAGACGCGGAGGACCTCAGCCGTCGGCTGAAAGAATCTGGATTTCACTGTGAGACGCCGCGCGCGTTTGAGAGCAATACACTCTATGACACTGCCGACCGGATGATGCGCTCCAGAACCGAGATTCTTCGCATTCGCAGCTACGCAGGCCGAACGGTGTTGACCCACAAGCGGCCGCCGGAATCTGGGCCCGGGGAAGACCGGCACAAGCATCGCATTGAGACTGAGACCGCAGTTGCGGATGGAACGGCGCTGGCGGAGGTTTTTCGCTCGCTGGGGCTGGCTCCGGCCTTTCGATACGAGAAATGGCGTAGCGAGTGGAGCGATGGCAACGGACATTGCGTGGTGGATGAGACCCCGATTGGCAGCTTTGCCGAGCTTGAGGGCGAGCCGGAGTGGATTGACCGTGTAGCTGCGGCACTGGGAGTTGCGCCGAATGATTACATTACCGCCAGCTACGGCAGGCTGTTTGAACAGTGGCGCGCGGAGAACAATTCCACTGCCTCAGACCTGACCTTTGAAGCAGTTCACGCTTCCGCCGCAGCACACTGAACTGCGCGGCTTGTCCCGTTTCTTCGCCTGAAACTCCTCTCATGTGCAGCCGCAATCCGCCGATAAAACGGACAGATGCGCCACCGCGCTCGAGGACCCCAATGAGGAAATCATTCGCCTCTTCCCTGCTGAATTTCCGGCAGCATCTGAACAGCTGGTTTGCCCGCGTTGCCTTCCTGGTTCTTCTGGCCGCCTTGGCAGTTACTGCCCGTGCGGATGAACGCGCTGTCAAGACGCGCGTGCAGCCTGTTTATCCTGAACTCGCCAAGCGCATGAAGATCTCCGGGTCTGTCAGCATTCAAGCCACCGTGGATGCGGAAGGCAAAGTTACCGATGCCAAGGCTATGAATGGAAACCGCCTGCTGGCCGGTGCTGCCGAGGATGCTGTTCGTAAATGGAAATTTGTTCCAGGCGACGGTGTTTCGGTTGTGACCGTGGAAATCAACTTTGCTATGCAATAAAACTGAAGGTATTGCGGCACACAAAAGGCGCGCCAGAGTGGCGCGCCTTTTGCTATCGGGCGCAGCTTATGCTTCCACGCCGTGGCATTTTTTGTACTTCTTGCCTGAGCCACAAGGGCACGGATCATTGCGGCCTACTTTTTCGCCCGTGCGGCGCTGGTTAGGCGCGCCGGCAGCGGAGCCTCCGGCCATCTGCGCGGCTTTTAGCTCCCGCTCCTTTTTGCGAGCAAACTCCTTTTCGAGTGCGTCGATGGTGGTGTGCGGCGCGCGCGTAGGTACGGGTACGGCTGCGGCCGCGATTTCGCGAGGAGCAGGAACGGCATCGATGACAGCACTGGCCACAGGCGGCGCAGGAGGAACATGCCTGCTAGGCTGCGGTACAGCCTGCACCGGCTGACCACTCTCATCGATGATCTGCATGCGGAAGAGGAAGCGCACGGTGTCTTCCTGGAAGCGCTGCATCATGCTCTCAAACATATCGAAGGACTCGCGCTTATAAGCCACGAGCGGATCCTGTTGCGCGTAGCCGCGCAGGCCGATACCTTCCTTCAGGTGATCCATTGAGAGGAGATGATCCTTCCAGAGCCCATCGATGACGCTGAGCATGACCATGCGCTCGTGATAGCGCATAGTCTCAGGACCGAGAATTTTCTCCTTCGCTTCGTACTCCTGCTTGAGCCGTTCGTAGATAGTATCGCCTAGCTCGTGGCGATTGAGTTCGGCGATGTTGATGCCTGCAGCGCTCAAGCTGAGCCCGAACTGGCCTATGACCTTCTCTTCGAGACCCTTCACATTCCACTTGTCAGGATGCTCGTTTTCAGGCGAGAACTCATCCAACGCGCCGCTCAGAATATTGCTCACGTAGTCATCCAGCACAAGCTCACGCTGGTCGACACCTTCAAGAAGCTTGCGACGCAGGCCATAGACGGCTTCGCGCTGCTTATTCATTACGTCGTCGTACTCAAGCAGATGTTTGCGGGACTCAAAGTTTTGCGCTTCGACAGCTTTCTGCGCACCTTCAATGCGCTTGGAGATCATGCGCGACTCGATAGGCACGCCTTCTTCCATGCCCAAGCGCTCCAGCAATACGGAAACCCACTGCTTGGCGAAGATACGCATGAGATCGTCTTCCAACGAGAGGAAGAAGCGCGAGGCGCCTGGGTCACCTTGGCGTCCGGCACGGCCGCGGAGCTGATTATCAATGCGGCGGGACTCGTGACGCTCCGTGCCGAGGATAAAAAGACCGCCTGCCTCGCGGACTTTTTCCCGCTCAGCATCGGCGGTGGCGGCATGGATGATGTTGACCTCTGTCCAGTCGGGCTCAGAGATCTCAAACTCCTGCCCCTGATAGTAGAAGCGCAGGAAGCCGGCTGGGGCCATGGGGTTGATGGCGCCCTCAGCCAAACTGATGGCGCGAGCGTGCCCCTGCTTGACGAGCTGCTGGCGGGTCATGAAGTCCGCATTGCCGCCGAGCAGAATATCCGTGCCCCGGCCCGCCATATTTGTGGAAATGGTTACCATGCCGAAACGACCGGCCTGCGCGACGATCTCCGCTTCGCGCTCGTGGAATTTTGCGTTCAGCACGACGTGCCGCACGCCCTTGCGCTGCAGGATGTTCGAGAGGCGCTCCGATTTCTCAATGGAAGTGGTACCGACCAGGACAGGCTGGCCTGTTTCATTCAGCTCGGCGATGCTGTCCGCGACAGCTGTGTACTTTTCTTTCTCAGTACGATAAACAACGTCAGAATTTTCGAGGCGAAGCATCGGCTTGTTTGTGGGGATGACCACGATCTCAAGCTTGTAGATTTTTTCGAACTCGGCGGCTTCAGTTTCTGCTGTGCCGGTCATGCCGCTGAGCTTTTGATAGAGGCGAAAGTAGTTCTGGAAGGTAATGGTGGCAAGGGTCTGATCTTCCTTGCGGATATTCACGCCTTCTTTGGCCTCGATGGATTGGTGCAGGCCATCACTCCAGCGGCGACCCGGCATGAGACGGCCGGTAAAGGTATCGACGATAATGACTTCGCCGTCCTTGACGACGTATTCCACGTCGCGGCGATAAAGCGCATCCGCCTTGATGGCATTTTCGACGTAATGCTTGAGATCCCAGTTTTCGACGTCAGCAATGTTGTCGATGCCGAGATGTTTTTCGATGGTGATCCAGCCCTCGTCTGTGACGCCGATGGTGCGATGCTTCTCATCGACAACATAATCGCCGCTAAAATACTTCTCACCTTCAGAGAGCGAGATTCCGAGTTCTGCCTGGCGCTTGTGGTCACTCCACTCCACTTCTTCGCCTAACTTGAGCAGGGGCATGATTTTGCGAACGCGAACATATTGATCAGAGGTGACGTCAGTGGGGCCGGAGATGATGAGTGGCGTGCGTGCTTCATCGATGAGGATGGAGTCGACTTCATCGACAATCGCGTAATAGTGCCCGCGCTGTACGCAGTCCTTGATATCGAACTTCATGTTGTCGCGCAAGTAATCAAAGCCGAATTCATTGTTGGTGCCGTAAGTGATGTCAGAGGCGTAGGCATTGCGGCGTTCCTCATCGCTCAAGTCGTGCACGATAACGCCGACGGTGAGGCCGAGAAATTCATAGATTTTCCCCATCCACTCGGCGTCGCGCTTGGCGAGGTAGTCGTTGACCGTGATGACGTGAACGCCTCTACCGGCAAGTGCGTTCAAGTAACAGGAAAGCGTAGCGACGAGAGTCTTTCCTTCTCCGGTTTTCATCTCGGAGATTTTGCCCGCGTGCAGTACCATGCCGCCGATCAGTTGCACGTCGAAGTGGCGCATTTTGACTGAACGCCAGCCAGCTTCGCGGACTACCGCAAAGGCCTCCGGGAGGATCTCATTGAGCGCAGCGTTCTCAGCGACCTTGATGGCATCCGCATCGTTAAGTTCAGCAACGCGAGCCGCGATACGCGATTTGAATTCAAAAGTTTTGGCGCGAAGCTGCTCGTCGGAGAGTTTCTGAACGCTTTCTTCCAGTGCGTTGATTTGCGCCACAATGGGCACAAGGCGTTTAACGGCACGCTCATTGGCTGTGCCGAAGATTTTTGTCAGTACTTTATCGAGAACCACGTGTTGCTCCGTATTTCAGTGTGAATTCCGCGCTCTGAGGGAGTTAGGCCTGGGATCTTTCGCGGGCCTGTGAACGATGCTGCAAACCTGAAAAGGTCAGGCGAGCGAGACAGGCGGAGGACGCTGGAAGGAGGAAGGAAGAGCTGGAGATGCCAGATAACAGCGGGAGAAATCTGTTCGGAAAGCCAGAAAACCCAACGGCGCAATGAGGCCGATGAACAGCACCGGCAACATAGCCTGTATCAGGCTATCACTGGAGTTGCGAGTGGCGGAGTATGTCTGGCGCGAGGACCAGCTCTTCAGCAGCCGTGGAACGCCGCGCGGAGTGAATGCGCTGGAATTTGAATGCCCGGAGAGAAACTCGAAGACAGGATGCGCGAATGCCGCGGAGTTTGCCGCACCGGCTTCTGCGCGCGCCACGGTGGCAACAGCCACAACGGCGACCGCAAGCCAAATCCACGCGCTTCTGTATCGAGTAGCTTTCATGCCTGGGAGTAGATGAGCCATAGGCCCATCTACTTATTGTGCCATAAAGGAGCCTGGCGCCTCAGTGCCCACCGGCCGGTCCGCCGCCAATATGGAAGCGCCGCGTCAACAGCACCAGCGGGGCAGCGATCAGCGTCAGGATGCCAATAATGTAGAAGCAGTCCATAAAGGCAAGCATCTGCGTCTGATTATGGAGCTGGTCGTAGACGCGACCATACGCGGCGCTGAGCGCGTTAGCATGGGAAAAGCCGTGCGTCTCAAGAAAAGCTGCCGTGTTTTGCACCTGCTGCTGCAGCCAGGGAGAAGAAGCGGCGATACTGCCGCCAGTCCTGGATTGATGGAAGTCCTGCCGGCGCTCCGTGATGGTGCTCATAAAGGCAATGCCGAAGCTGCCGCCCCAGTTGCGAAAGAAATTGGTGAGCGAAGATGCCTTGTTGTTTTCGCTTGGCTTGAGCTCCGAGTAGGCAATGACCGAGAGCGGGACGAAGAAAAATGCGTAGCCGAGACCCTGGAGCGCGCGGGCCCAGGCATAGTGCGCGTAATCGGTGTCTAGAGTGAAATGGCTATAGTGGATGAAAGAAATTCCGACCACCACCACAGCACCGAAGAGCAGGATACGCGGCTGGACGATTTTGCGCTGAACGAGCTGTGCACCTACGGGAGCCAGCAGCGTGATGACAAATGCGCCGGGGCCGAGAACCAGTCCCGCGTCGATGGCTCGATAGCCGTAGAGTGATTGCAGGAGTTGCGGGATCATGGTGGTCGATGCAAAGAGCCCGACGCCGAAGACGAAGTAGAAGAGATTGGCGAGAGCGAAGTTACGCGATCTCAGCAAGCGGAATTCAATGACTGGGTCTTTGTGATGGAGCTCCCAGAAGACTGCCGTAACGAGACAGACTAAGGCAATGACAAACATCACCACGATGAAGTTGGAGCCGAACCAATCGTCAATCTGACCGCGATCGAGGAAAATTTCCAGCGCGGCTGAGCCAATACCGATCAATGCGATGCCTAAGGCGTCCACGCGAAGCTTGCCGTCCGGGCCGCGAACGGTTTTGCGTTCCTCTGCAAACTGTGGCGAATCATGCACGAAGCGGCTGGTGAGCACCATGGAAAGAATACCGATCGGGATATTGATCAGGAAAACCCAACGCCAGTTGTAGTTGTCAGTGATCCAACCGCCGAGCACCGGGCCAATGGCCGGTGCGGTGACAATCGCGATGGTGTAGAGCGCGAAGGCCGAGGCGCGCTGGGCCGGCGGAAAGGTATCGACCAGGATGGCCTGCTCTACCGGGGCAAGACCGCCACCACCAATGCCCTGCAGAACGCGCGCGAGCAGCATGATTTCGAGGCTTGGCGCGATGCCGCAGAGAAACGATGTTGCGGTGAAAAGCGCCACGCATATCATGTAGTAATTTTTGCGGCCAAGCACGCGGGAAAGCCATGCGGACATAGGCAAAACTACGGCATTGGCGACTAGATATGTAGTTAGAATCCAGGTGACTTCGTCATAAGAGCGCCCCAGGCCGCCGGCTATATAAGGAAGAGAAACATTAGCGATGGAGGTGTCAAGCAACTCCATGAATGTGGCCAGCGTGACGGTAAGCGCAATCACCCATGGATTGATGGCGGGGCGCGCAACGGTCAGGCGGAGCGGAGCGGATGGGGCAACGGTAGCTGTGGCGGCCATGCAGAATCCGAAGTTGCTTGAAATTTGAGACCGATCGGTCTCATAATGGATCAGATTCAATGTGGCAGCTTCGGATGCGTTTTTTTGCATCCGATGGATTCAGAGGAGCAGAGATGGCGAAGAAAGGCGAGACAACACGGCAGATGATTGTTGTCGCGGCTGCGCCTATCTTCAATCAGCGCGGCTACGAGGGAACCTCCATGCAAAATCTGATGGAGGCTACGGGCCTGGAAAAGGGCGGGCTCTACAGGCATTTTTCCGGCAAGGAAGAGCTTGCCGCTGAGGCACTTCGTTACTCGCTGAAACAGTCTGTCAAAATACGTACCGAACACGTAGATGGCGAGCACGGCGCGCTCGCGTTGCTGAGATCGCTGGTAAGACGGTTCGTTGAAAAACCGTCCAGTATGCCGGGCGGCTGTCCGCTGATGAACACCGCTATTGATTCAGACGATGGCAACCCCACTTTGCGCGGATTGGCGCACGAAGCCTTGAGTGACTGGAGAACCCGGCTGATCAAGGTCATCAGCGATGGAATCCGTGACGGTGAAATCAAAGCGGAGACCGTTCCTCGAGAGATCGCGAATACGATCATTGCCGCGCTCGAAGGAGCACTTATGATCAGCCGGCTGGATGGAAATCGGGTTGCGCTGGCGGACGCGCGGAAATCTCTGGAAGTTCTACTGAACCAGATCGCTGCAGGGTAAAATCCTCTTAACGCAGATTCAAGAAAGCCTGCTAACGCGAAAGCCTCGCTCTCTGCAACGAAGCTGAGGCATTCTGCACTTTCAATTCAGAAACTTCCGGAGGCTTGATGCCCATCCAGCTCTCGTTTGCCCGAGTCGCAACCCTTGCTGCTCTGTGCCTTGTTTCTACCGTCCCAGCATTTGCAGAAAACGCGCCTGACACCGGCGCAGAACATACGCATCGAGGCTACTACCGTTACCCGGCGGTGCATGGCGAGACAATCGTCTTCACCTCTGAAGGTGATCTGTGGACTGTTGGCCTCCATGGCGGCACCGCACAGAGGCTGACTACCGCTCCCGGAACCGAGCAAATGGCGACTATCTCGCCTGACGGCAGGACGGTGGCATTTCTGGCCAATTACGAGGGACCGAGCGAGATTTACACCATGCCTATTGCGGGCGGGCTGCCCGAACGGCGTACCTGGGAGGGGTCAGTTCAGCCGGCTGGATGGTCACCGGATGGCAAGCTCCTGATCTCCACTGAGCGCTACTCTACGCTGCCAGGCAACAGGCTGGCGCTGATTGACACACAGGGCAAGCGTGAGATTCTTCCGCTGGCTGAGGCAGCTGAAGGAACCTATTCCGGCGATGGCAAGACGCTTTTCTTTACGCGTTGGACAAAGCAGTGGAGCGAGACGAAGCGCTACAAGGGCGGATTTGCAGAGAGCATCTGGAAGTTCGACGGCGAGCATGAGGCCGTTCCACTCACGGCGGATTTCGCAGGCACCTCTGCGCACCCGATGTTCTGGAAAGACCGTGTGTATTTTCTCTCGGACCGCGACGGCATTATGAATGTCTGGTCGATGGATACAGAGGGCAAGCATTTGAAGCAGGAGAGCCACCAGAAGGTCTTCGATGTGCAGGCAGCATCGCTCTCCGATGGACACATTGTTTACGCATCGGGCGCAGATCTCTGGCAGGTAGATCCTGCTACGGGCAGCGAACAGGCGATTCCAATTACACTTCAGTCCGACTTCGACCAGATGCGTGAGCACTGGGTAAAGAAGCCGACCGACTACCTGACGGAAGTGCATCTTTCGCCAGATGGATCGAGTGCCGTTTTCACCGCGCGCGGTGAGGTCTATGTGATTCCGGCCAAGCCGGGCCGCATTGTGAAGGTAGCTTCAAACTCAGCAGTGCGCTATCGCGAAGCGCACTTTCTGCCGGATGGAAAATCGATTGTGACGCTTTCGACAGAGAGCGGCGAGACGGAGTTCTGGAAGTATCCGGCAAATGGCGTGGGTGCACCGGAGCAATGGACGCGCGATGCAAAGGTTCTGCGCTGGGATGGGGTTCCCTCACCGGATGGACGCTGGCTTGCACATTGGAATAAGGACCAGGAGTTGTGGCTCTACGACATCAAGGGCAAGCAGGAGAAACGCATTGCTCAGTCGATGAATGGAGACTTTGGCGACATAAACTGGTCTCCGGATTCGAAATGGCTGACCTACTCGGAGACGGCGAACAATTCTTTCCAGCAGATCAAGATTCTCAATGTTGATTCCGGCAAGATCGAGACCATTACCTCTGACCGTTACAACAGCGGCAACGCGCAATGGAGCAGCGACGGTAAATGGCTTTATTTCCTCTCTGATCGATCGTTGGAGACCACCGTGCCGGCTCCCTGGGGACCGCGCGCGCCTGAGCCGCATTTTGATCGCACGGTGAAGATCTATCAACTGGCTCTGACCACGGGGCTGCGCTCGCCTTTTCTGCCGGACGATGAGCTTCATAAGGACGGCAAGGATATCAACGACAAGGACGCGAAGAAAGAAGACAAGAAGGACGACAAAAAGCAGGACGATAAATCTTCCGCGGATAAGAAAGACGACAAGAAATCGGACGACGAGAAGAAGGATGACAAAAAGGACGATAAAAAAGACGAGAAGAAGGTTGAAGTCAAGATCGACTTTACCGACGTTGCAGCGCGGGTGACGGAGGTTCCCGTTCATGCAGGCAATTACGGCAGTCTGCAGCTGACCGAGAAGCGACTTTGCTGGATCAGCGCGCCCGATGAGCATGTTTCTGTGGAGTGCCTGGATATTGCTAACAAGGGCGATGAGCCGGATACCGTTCTGCGCGATGTAAGCGGTTTTGAAATTTCGCAGGACCGCAAGAAGATGCTGGTGGCGCAGAGTACCAACTTCTATATCTTTGATTCCGACGTCAAGGATGGAAACGGCGCGAAGGCAAAGTCCGGCATCGATCTTTCACGCTGGAGCATTACTACAAATCCGCGCGAAGAGTTCCACGGTCTCTTTCTGGATGCGTGGCGCCTGGAGCGCGATTACTTCTACGACCGCAACATGCAAGGCGTGAACTGGCCGGCAATGCGCGACCGTTATCTTCCGCTGGTGGATCGCGTGTCGGATCGTGATGAGCTGAATGCCGTAATTGCACAGATGGTGGCAGAGCTTTCCGCGCTGCACACCTTTGTGAGCGGCGGCGATGCGCGAAAGCCCAGCGACCATATCGATGTTGCCACGCTTGGAGCGCGTTTGAAGCGTGACGAAAAGGCCGGCGGTTACGTGGTGGAACATGTGTATGAACATGATCCCGATCTGCCGAACCAGGCACCGCCTCTGGCCAAGCCCGAATCGGCGGTAAAGGAAGGCGAAGTTATCACCAGCATTGATGGTACAGATGCGCTGAGCGTACCGGATGAGCGCGTGCTGTTGCGCGGCAAAGCCGGAACCCAAGTGCTGCTGCATATAAAGAACGACAAGGGCGAAGCGCGCGATGTGATTGCTGTACCGATTTCAGCAAATGAAGACTCAAACATGCGTTACTCCGAATGGGAGTATACGCGACGCACTGTGGTGGACAAGCAATCAAACGGAACGATTGGATATGTGCATCTGCAGGCGATGGGCTCTGGAGATATCAACCAGTGGGCGCGCGAGTTCTATCCGGTCTTCGATCGCCAGGGGCTGATTATCGATATGCGCCACAACCACGGCGGCAATATCGACTCGTGGCTCTTGGAGAAGCTGCTTCGGCAGGCGTGGTTCTATTTCCAGGGCCGCGTGGGCAACCCGACATGGAATATGCAGTATGCGTTTCGCGGACACGTTGTCGTGCTTTGCGATCATGAGACAGCTTCCGATGGCGAGGCCTTCAGCGAAGGCTTCCGTCGGCTTAAACTTGGCAAGGTAATCGGCATGCGCACATGGGGCGGCGAAATCTGGCTGAGCGGCAGCAACGTGCAGGCTGATAATGGCGTGGCGACGGCTGCGGAGACAGGCGTCTATGCTGATGGCAAGTGGTTGATTGAGGGCCGCGGCGTAGAGCCGGACATTGTGGTGGATAATCTGCCGCACTCGACGGATACCGGAGACGATGCGCAGTTGAATGCCGCGCTGAAAGAACTGGAGCAGGAAATTAAGGCAGATCCGCGCCCTGTTCCGCCGCCCCCGCCCCATCCAAATAAGTCGTTCCACAATTAAAAGCAGAAGAAGAAAGCATCCTGATTCTCTTGGAGGGAATCTCTTGAATTGTGTGAGCGCCGGGCTTTCTACGCCGGCGCAGAATCCAGAGAGCGAGAGGTTTCATGAATCATGACGCGGCGTTGCGGCAACAATTAGTAACACTACTTACGAGCAGCGAGGCGCATGCTGAGTTCGAGGACGCCGTGAGTAAATTCCCGGAAGAGCTGCGCGGAAAGCGCCCGGAAGATTGCCCGCATTCGCCATGGCAGCTTCTTGAACATATGCGCATTGTCCAGTGGGACATTCTGGAATTTACACGCGATCCGAAGCATAAGTCCCCGGAGTTTCCGGAAGGCTATTGGCCGAAGGCCCCTGAGCCTCCGGATGCGAAAGCATGGGACAAGACTGTGAAGTCTTTTCTGGCGGACCGGAAAGCCTTGTGTGAGCTGGTAGCGGATGAATCAGTTAATTTGTTTGCGAAGATTCCACATGGGGATGGGCAGACGATTCTACGCGAAGCTTTATTGACCGTAGACCACAATGCCTATCACCTTGGCCAGCTGCTGCTGTTGCGGCGGACGTTTGGCGCGTAAATCCGTATGTGAGGGCCTATTTCTTATGGGCCTGAGTGAGCCGCATCGTTACGGCTTCAATAATCTGCTCCTGCACCTCGTCAATGGAGAGATCGCCTTCAATCGTCACCACACGCTCGGAGTCGCGCGAGGCGATCGCGCGATATTTCTCCCATACGCGCTGAAAAAACGCCTCCTGCTCGGCTTCAAAGCGGCCTTCATCCTTAGCTTCATCCGCGGCTGCGCGCTCGTTACGGCGGCGCGCGCGCTCCAGGCTGCGTTCCAGTGACGGCAGCAGCAACAGCGTCAGGTCCGGTTGCAGGCCTCCGCAGATGAGTTGATGCATTGCGAGCACCAGATCTGAGCCGAGTTCCCGACCACCGCCCTGATACGCCTCGGTGGAATCGGTAAAGCGATCGCAAAGAATTGTCTTGCCTGCGGCAAGCGCGGGCTCAATCACTTCTGCAATCGCCTGTGCGCGATCGGCAAACATGAGAGCCATCTCCGATAAGGGAGCCAAACCACCGGTGCGCGAGTTAAGAAGCAGCTCACGGATGCGGTCCCCTGTCTCGGTTCCACCCGGCTGCCGCGTCACCACGGGATCGGCGCCGCGCTTTCGCATCCATGCACCCAGACGCTTAATCTGGGTGGTCTTTCCGGAGCCGTCGAGTCCCTCAAACGTAATAAATAAGCCCTGTGGCATGGCGTGAGTCTACCATCCAATGTCGAACGAGACGATTGCACTGCAATTGTGATAGAAGTGTGAAGATTTGTTGACAGGGCTCCGCTCCCTGTATGGAGTGCGCAGTGCGAAAGATCAGAATTTCCCCCGTTGCGGCTGTCCTCTCAGCCGCGATTTTCTGCTTGGCCAACCTTAACCTCCAAGGTCAGAACCTCACCCTGGAAGGACAAACCGGCGGCTTCGTCACGCCTACGGCTTACGTTGTTCCCGTTGAGAAGAGCCATGTTTTCTCGCACCCCACTGTGGGTTATTACTTCGTCAACGCCAACAAAGTGATTGGCGACATTCACACCTTCAGTATTGTGGAGGGTTTTGGCAATCGCGCCGAGGTTGGCTATACACGAAGCGTGCACCAAACGGGCGACAGTGCGGAGTTCAGCCAACTCTGGCATTTTGCGGGCATGAATGTCTTTAACGGCAAGCTCGTAGCCATTAAAGATGGACAGGGATCGCCATTTACTCCCGGCCTTGCAGTGGGATTCGTGGTGCGGACCGGAGATAAATTTGTCTCCGCGGCGCCATCGATGGGCTTCTAGGCCAAGCGGTCAAGTCTTATACCAATGGCGATATTTATGCCGTGGCCACCAAAACATGGCTGCACGCTCCGTTGCCTTTTATCGCCAATTTTGGCTTTAAGGTAACAAATGCATCCATTCTGGGCATTGGCGGCCAGTCAACACGCTTCCAGGGCAGATTATTCGGCGGCCTCGGGATTCCAATTCCCTTCCTGTTCCACACTGCCATTATTCCCGCGGCCGGATTTCTCCAGCAACCGCCTCACTCTGTAAACCTGAACGAGGTTCTAGTGGTGCATGAAGGACGGCTGCCGACGACGCTCGACTATGCGGTCCGGATCACGCAGCGTGAGAATCCGCACTTCAGCTTCGGAGTAGGCATTGGCCAGGTAGCAGGCATGATTGGTGAAACCTATGTACCGCCTCCATATGGTCCGGGTCCTGTTCCCGTGGATCTGCAGGCACGCCATGTGCTCGGCATCAATCTCGGCTTCCGCTACTGAAGGCTTTATCCTGTTGAATATGAATGTTTTTTCACAAGCTCTGCAACTTCCCAAGGGTGCAAGGGTTCTAAGTTTGTAGTCTGCCAAAGCACGCAGGCTCTAGATATTCAGGAGGATTACCTATATGAGATTTTTACGATCTTCTGCACGTTGGCTATTGCTCGCGCTGCTAATTTCCGTGATTCCCGCCTCGCAGGCACGTGCAGGCGTCATTATCAGCGTCGGCTTTGCGCCTCCTGTGCTGCCGGTTTATGTGCAGCCAATTTGCCCACAACCTGGGTTGATGTGGACTCCGGGCTACTGGGCATACGGCCCTGATGGCTACTTCTGGGTGCCTGGCGCATGGGTACCGGCACCTTATATGGGCGCGCTTTGGACCCCACCCTACTGGGGTTGGGAAGGCGGCAATTATCTCTTCCACGGCGGTTACTGGGGTCCGCACGTGGGCTATTATGGCGGCATAAACTATGGCTTCGGCTACGGCGGCATCGGCTTTGCCGGCGGCATGTGGCGGGGTGGAGTCTTCGCATACAACACCGCGATCATGCGCGTCGGCTCCGGTGGAGCATGGGGCAATCGCGTCTATGTGGACCGCGAAGTGATTAACCGCACCACGATCATTAACAACAACCGCGTGGCCTTCAATGGCGGACCGAATGGCATTCGTTATCAGGCCAGCGCGCAGGAGCGCTCGTATATGAACGAGCGGCATGTGCAGGCGACGAGCTTCCAGACCCAGCATGAGCAGACTGCCCGCGGCGATCGCATGGCCTATGCCAAGGCTAACAATGGCCGTCCGCAGAATCTGGTTGCCTCCCGTCCGCTCCAACAGGAAAACCGTCCGGCACCAGGTGCACGGCCAGGTAATGAGCAGCGCCCCGGCAATGAAGCCCGGCCTGCGGGTCCTGTGAATACCGGACGTCCGGGACCGGCCACGCGCCCGCCAGGGGAATCGCGGCCTGCTTACAACCAGCCTGGAGCGAGGCCAGCCCCGGAAACTCGTCCAAGCCAACCCGCGACGCGGCCAGCTCCCGAGTCTCGTCCGAGCCAGCCTACAACAAGGCCGGCTCCAGAGCAGCGGCCGGCACCACAGCAGCAGACGCGCCCCGCTCCCCAGCCTCATCCGCAACAGTCTCATCCGCAGCAGGAGCGCCCACACGAACCTAAGGGCAGGTAACTCTTCCTTCAGGCATACAACATACGCGAAGGCCCACGGAATCCCGTGGGCCTTCGCGTATCTGCAGCAAAAAGCCCCCGATACATCGGGGGCTTTTTGCTGACCTCAGGCTCTGACATTTACGACATATGGGTAAACGGCGTTTCGGCCAGCCGTCCTGGCAGGCGGGGCAGCTCCAGCTCAGCAGCGACTGCAGGGGCGGCCATCACTTCTGTAAATGCCTTGCGGAAGGCGAGCATCTCGTCATGCGTGCCGACCGTGATGCGCACCCGCGTGGGCCATACCGGCCAGATGCGGCCGATGTAGATGTCCTTTGCTGCCATCCCCGCCATCACTTGCCGGCCGGGGCGACGAACATCGAGCATAAAGCAGTTGCTCTCGGAGGGCGTGACTGCATAGCCATCGCTTTTGAGCCAGGCAAGTGTATCCATACGCGTGTCGCCAATAATCTTGCGTCGCGTCGGTACCAGAGCCTTATCCATCAGGCTCGCTTTAGCCGCAACCAGCGCTGTGACAGGCATTGAGTTTTGTCCGAAATATTGATACTTGGCGATCAAGTCCTTACGCCCTATGGCAAAGCCCATACGAATGCCGGCCATGCCATAAAGCTTGGAGAAGGTCCGCAGAACGATGACATTCTTCCCATCCTTCACAAAGTCCAGGGACTGCGGCTCCGTGCAGAGGTGAATGTATGCCTCGTCAATCAGGATGACGGTATCCTTCGGCGCACCAGCCACCAACTGCTCAATCTCTGCGCGCGGCGTGCATGTGCCGGTGGGATTGTTGGGGTTGCAGATATAAATCACGCCGGGATTCGCTGACGCGGCAAGCATCGCCTTCACATCATGCTTAGCCGCACCATTCGGATCGGCCAGAGGAACCTTGATGACCTGCGCGCCAGATGCTTTTGCCGCCCACATGGGCGCTTCATAGCCGGGGTCCGCAATGACCAGCGGGCGATCCTTGCTCGTAAAGGCCAGCACTGTGTAGTGCAGCGGATCGCTGGACCCGGCAAAGACCTTCACAGTCTCCGGATCGAGTCCCTCCTGCTTGGCGAAGGTCTCTGTCAGATCCATCTCAAGATTGAAAAGGTAGCGCCCTCCCCGCGGAACAATGTCCACAATAGCCTGGCGCGCAGCCTCAGAAGGGCCTAGCGGATTCTCATTGGCGTCAATGTGGATGCCCTTGTTGGGATCGGCGAACTGAGGACGTTGAGCCAGAGCAAGGTGGGATTCAGTCAAGATGGGCAAGGAGGCCAGCGCGGACGCGCCGGCGGCGAAGCGGAAGAAGGAACGGCGCGAAAATGCGCTAGCGACAACAGAGTCTACAGAAGGATTCATGAGTGGCTCTCCTTGATGCTGCATTGTTTAGGCAGATATATGGAGCACGCGCCGCCAGCGCGCCAGGAGGGAGGTCTCCGGAATGGCGAAGCAGGTGTGTGGAATTTCCCATAAGACACGTTAGCTCCGAACATCGCCAAATTCAATAGCCTGTGTATAAGGATTCCTGATAATTCCGAGTGCTGTCCGCTCAAATTGGGGGTAGTGTCCTAATTTGGATTGCAACACCGATTCGCAATTTAGACACACTGTTTGGCTCGTCATGTGCTTATGCCCTCTCCGTTGCCAGCAACTTTCCCCGAATGAATTCCGACCGTGTTTTCCCGGTGACTTTGGCTTCTGCCTCAATCGTTCGCAGTTCGTCCGCCGTCACACGGATTCGGAGCATTTCTCCCTTGGCGCTTCCCTTGGGCAGTTTGGGGCGTCCGGCTTTAGGTTTCTTCGGCTGATTCAAGGCTTCTGAACTCCTGTACGATTGCAGCGCGGACCGCATCCGCTGCTGATTTGATCGGACCCAGGTGCAGGGCTGTTACGTGATGGTCGGCGTCATTTTTCCACGCATAAACAATGGCCGCTCTAGGATGGCCTATCAGATCAAAAACCTCGACGATTCCCTCCCAAACGGTTTCACCCTTGAATGTCTCTTTTACGGGCACACTTTCACGGTGCGTTGGTTGCGCACCGTGCAGTTTTCGGATTACCTCAGCTAGTTCTTCGATGGGTGTCATGGATGGTCTCTATTCGGCGATCAAACCGTTGAGCATTTCCTCGGCGAGAGACTCCGGGGTGCGGACAAGAAGGGCCTGTTGGAAACAGACTTGCCCAGCCTGATTGATGAAAAGTGGACACGATCCGTTCTTGGTGTTTTTCTCCGCATTGCCGCTGTATTCCCACGTTAGCGCCTTTTGCGAAGAGGTCGGTTCAAACGTCACTTTCAGATCCGTCGCCACTCCATCCAACTCAAACCGCACATCCAACTGATTGAGGGCTATATCTTTTACCCGGACAATGACCGAACGGTAATTTTCGTTAAGTTCAAGGCACTTCTGCTTCACAGATTCGCAAACGTATACCCAGAGATTTGGACCTTGCTCTTGGAGCAACTTGCGATTTTCGAGCAAAACATGGTCCCTCATCTCTTTATCCTTCACTCTTTTGCGCAGTTTATCTGCTGCCTCCGCTCCCCACTTTGCCGACATATCGAATACTCCTTTACCGTAACTTCCCGTAGAGAACTCTACAGCCAATTGGAGCCTCATGCAGTAGCCTCCACCAAGTCTCCCACGGTCCACGTAGTTCCGGTGACGCCTGCGGCCATTGCCGGGGTGCAGCGAAGCGTATTGTGGCGCTTGACGAAGTTGTAATAGGCGAAGTGAAGGCCAACCGCCGCCTCGAAATTCTCCAGTTTCTTGCTGAATGCCAGCGTGAGGCGGGTCAACCGGCGCATGTGGAGGCGGGTTGTAGCATTCAGCCGTTCGACATAACTGGTAGAAATCAGGTCCATATCGGGGCGACCCGCAACAACCTTCTTTTCGGCGGAAACGAATTCCGGTTGGCTGTAGCGGCGATGGTCGCCGGGGGTCGTAGGCCCATAGGTCTTGATGATTTGACCGTAGTCCACATCCGCTCCGAAAGCGTTCTCTACCGCATTCACATAGGCATTCAGGCCATCGGTGGAGATTTGGACTCTCATCTTCATGCGAGAGGCGATGTCCTTCATAAAAGCGTTCGCCGTGGCTACATCCCGCTTGCCCACGCGGAAGGCGGGAACCAGCTTCGTTTCGGCATCAATAGCGCAGAATGTCCACACGCTGCCAAGCGAGGAGTCATCTTCAGGCTTGACGTGCTTCTCTTTCTTGCCGACAAACCCCCAAATCTCATCCATCTCCAGACGAGTGCAGGGCAGATCGCGCATCTTCTCATCCATCAGGGCCGTGCATCCCTTCCCAACCTTCACGCCCAGCCGCATGATCGTGTCGCGGTGAACGCCGGTCATGCGCTCGATTGAGCGGATGCTGGAGCCTTCCGTGAGGGCCGCGATGATTGCGATTTGCCTGTCGGTATTGAGTACGTTTGCCATGTCATCTCCTGATGTATTTAATGTACCCCAATAATTAAATCGAGTCAAGATATTTTTGGGGTACAATTTACTCAAAACCTCAATAACTGGAGGCCGCCGTGGATGATCAAGCCCCATCCGGTCAAAACGCAGATAAACCCAGCGGTGGTCCGCTTATACCTGATGCTGTCCAGCCGATCAACGCCCAGGCAACAAGCGACACCGCCGCACAGCAACTCGCAAAAGGCGAAAAAGAAATGAGCGGGTTTGAGAAATCGACCCTGCGATGGGCTAAAACTGCCGTTATTATGTCCGGTCTTGCGGCACTGTTCGTCTGTGGGCAATGGTATGAAATGCACGAAGGCGGGGCCGACACTCACAACCTTGCTACCGCTGCTGGTACGCAAGCCGCTCAAACTACGAATCTTGCAACTTCCGCCGGTACACAGGCCACAGCCGCAGGCGGTTTCGCCAAGAGCGCATCGGAAATCGACACCAAAATCGCCTTGGCCGAACAAGACTTCGCGCGGATGGCGAAGAACTCCGAAGATGCGATCAAGGCTACTCAAGAGTCTATGCGGCAAGATCAACGGGCCTGGTTGGGCGCGGGCGATTATACCTACACTCTTGCTGAATCTGGGCCGATTGAAAGCGTCGCCAACCTCACCAATACTGGGAAAAGTCCAGCTCTGAATATCCTTTGCAGAATTACTGGAACGACTAAGCTGAAAGATTATGTCCTGCGAGACTCTGACATTGTTTATCCCCAAGAACTGCCCACTCTCAGACAGGGAGCGCTTTTCCCAAATCAGCATTTTCCACTCAAGGCAACGGGGCCCCCGATGGACCCGGAAAAACAAAAGGTTTGGTTTGGCAACATCCAGAGCGGGGAGTGGATTGAATACTTCTTCGGCGAGGTTCGATACATTGATACTCTCGGGAAAAACCATTGGACGCACTTTTGCACTCAGTATATTGCGCCCACAAAGAGCGGCACCCCATGCCCCGTTTATAACGACGCTGGCGACGAGGAGCCTGCGAATCCAAATTAGGACACTACCAAATTGGGAGCGGACTGGCGCAGGCCGGGTCTGGAGCGATACACTTCCCGCCGCGTCTCATGACGCCAAGAAGTATGGCTTGCCAGGCTCTCCGAAACGACTCTGATATTGCTTGACAAACCATGTAGTAAACCCATTTACTTGAGGGCGAACGTCCACTCAGATTCACGGACCGGAAGTCCTATCGTTAGGTGACGAATGTTCTCTTTTGGCCCAACTTCCCTTGCTGCCGGCCTGCCCGCCGCTGCCGTACAGTCCCTTGCTTTCAGCACGCCCTCGCTGGCCCATCTTGGCTGGCTCGACATAGCTGTCATCGCCATCTACTTCGTCATCGTCATCTGGATCGGTTTTTACCTTAAGGGTCAGGCCAACACCAGTGAAGAGTTCTTCATGGCTGGCCGCGAGATGACGGCCTGGATCGCCGGCCTCAGTTTTGTCTCCGCCAACCTCGGCTCGCTTGAACTGATGGGCTGGGCAGGTTCGGCATATCAGTACGGCATTCTGGCCGCTCACTGGTATTGGGTCGGCGCCATTCCTGCCATGCTGTTCCTGGGCATGGTGATGATGCCCTTCTACTATGTCTGCAAGACGCACTCGGTGCCCGGATATCTCAAGCTGCGTTATGGTCAGGGCGCAAGCGTTGTCGCCGCGCTCTCCTTTGCTTTCATGACCGTTCTGATGAGCGGCGTCAACATGTTCGCAATGGCCGTGGTGATGAAGGTCGTCCTTGGCTGGAACCTGAGCTTCTCGATCATTGTCTCCTCACTGGCTGTCGCTGCTTACGTGGCTCTAGGCGGCCTGCGTTCGGCAATCTTCAACGAGGTTTTGCAGTTCGTTTTGATCTGGGGCGGCGCGCTCCTGGTGCCGATTCTCGGCCTTGTTGAGGCGGGCGGATGGAGCGGCTTTCAGGCCAAATTGGCCGCAAATATCCAGTCCGGACTGGTCCCTGCGGGAGATTACACGCACATGTGGCGCTCCATGGGCCACTTTTCCGATAACCCCATGGGCATCCACTGGACCGGCATCGTCTTTGGCCTGGGTTTTGCCATCAGCTTCGGTTACTGGACGACGGACTTTCTCGTCGTGCAGCGAGTGCTCGCCGCCAACAATCTGCGCTCGGCGCGCATGGCTCCAGTAATCGGCTCATTCTTTAAGATGGCTGTTCCTTTCATCGTGATTCTGCCCGGCTTGCTGGCTCTGGTGGTACTCAAAAATCCTGACGGCAACCTGATCCATCTTGTCGGCGAGGATATGGTCAAGGGCAACCCTGGCCTGCACAGTTACAACGAAGTGTTGCCGCTGATGATGGTGCGTTACATGGGACCGGGCCTGCTGGGTCTGGGCATCACAGCGCTCATCGCGGGCTTTATGAGCGGTATGGCCGGCAATGTCAGCGCCTTCTCCGCCATCTGGACATACGACATTTATCAGCCGCTCATTAACAAGAATGCGCGCGATGAACATTATGTCGCCGTGGGTCGCTGGGCCACCATCCTCGGCGTAGTCGTCTCCATCGGCACTGCCTACATGGTGATGAACGCGGCTGGCATCATGGCGTACGTGCAGGCGCTCTTCAGTTTCTTCATCTCGCCGCTGCTCGGTGTCGTTCTAGTCGGTATGTTCTGGAAGCGCGCCACTAAGGAAGGCGGCTTCTGGGGCCTCCTGCTGGGTACGCTGACTTCGATTGGTCTCTGGGCGTGGGTTTATATCAATCCCTCGGCGTTGCGCTTTGTGGCGCTCTCGCCCGATGCCAAAGATATGGCTGAAAACATGTACCGCGCGCTGTGGTCCGTGATCGTATCGATGGGCGTGAACGTGATCGTAAGCCTGCTCACCAAGCCGAAGCCGGCGGCGGAACTGGATGGCCTGACTTACGGAGCCACCAAACTGCCTACAGAAGAACCTGTTCCATTCTTCAAGAATGAATGGTTCTGGACCGCAATCGCCGGCGTGCTCTTTGTTGCGCTCAATATCTATTTTTGGTAACGGAGGCCGTACATGCATTCGGGAAACATCTCTATCTGGTTCTTCATCGGCGTGCTGCTCACCATCTACGGCGCTCTCATCTTTGGCTACGGGGTGTATGAGTTCGCAACTGGCACTCTGGCCAACGTGGTCCTGAAAGAACTACATGCGCCGCTCTGGTGGGGCGCAGGCATGTTGGTCGTGGGACTGTTCTACAGCATTAAGTTCAAACCTGGCCACACGGCTTAGCTCTCAACCGCAGTATTTCTACAAGGAGTTTTCATAGTTATGGCAGCGCAACGTACGATGACATTCGGAGTTGTGGTAGGCAACCGCGGCTTCTTCCCCGATCACCTTGCCAAGACCGGCCGCGAAGAGATTCTCGCGGTGCTCGAAGCCGCTGGCGCCAAGGCCGTTGCGCTCACGCCGGAGGAGTCCAAATACGGCGCGGTTGAAACCTACGACGAAAGTCTGCGCTGCGCTGAGCTATTCAAGAAGCACGCCGGGGAGATAGACGGCATCATCGTCACGCTGCCCAACTTCGGCGAAGAGCGCGGCATCGTGGACGCGATTCGTCTGTCTGGTCTCAAGGTGCCTGTGCTTGTGCAGGCAACACCTGACCGCGCCGAAAACATGACCATCGCCGTGCGTCGCGACTCCTTCTGCGGCAAAATGAGTGCCTGTAACAATATGATGCAGTATGGCATTGCATACTCGCTGACCACGCTGCACACGGAGGCTGTCACATCGCCGGAGTTCAAAGCGGATCTCGAGTGGTTCTCCGCCGTTTGCCGCATCGTCAAGGGGCTCAAGAACCTGAAGATAGGCGCCCTGGGCGCGCGCCCCACAGCCTTCAATACCGTTCGCTATTCAGAGCGCATCCTCGAAACCAGCGGCATCTCCGTAGAAACTCTCGATCTCTCCGAAGTCTTCGGCCGCATTGCAAAACTGAAGGATAACGACGATCTGACGCAAGCCAAGCTCGCCGCTATCAAGGGGTATGTCTCCACACATGGTATTCCGGAAGAAGCCCTGCTGAAGATGGCTAAACTCGGCGCGGTCATTGAAGGCTGGATGAAGCAGACTCATTGCACCATCTCCGCCGTTCAGTGTTGGACTTCGATGGAAGAGTTCTTCGGTGTAGTTCCCTGCACTGTGATGAGCATGATGAGCGAGAATCTCATCCCCTCAGCCTGCGAAGTGGACGTTCCGGGCACGCTGAGCATGTATATGCTGGCCCTGGCCAGCGGTACGCCCTCCGCACTGCTGGACTGGAACAACAACTACGGATCCGATCCCAACAAGTGCGTCTGCTTCCATTGCTCCAATCTGCCCAAGCACTTCTTTGCCGACGTCCGCATGGATTATCAGGAAATCATTGCCGGCACGGTTGGCAAGCTGAACACCTTTGGCACCTGCGTAGGCCGCGTGAAGGCAGGCGTCATGAGCTATGCGCGCTTCTCCACGGATGACCGCCGCGGCATTGTTCGCGGATACACCGGCCAGGGCAAGTTTACGGATGATCCGCTCGAAACCTTCGGGGGAGCAGGCGTCGCCGAAATTCCGCAGTTGCAAAGGCTGCTCAAGTACATCTGCCGCGAAGGCTTCGAGCATCACGTTGCAGCCAACTTCAGCGATGTATCGAAGGCAGTGCATGAGGCCGCTGTCCGTTACATGGGCTGGGAGAGCCATTATCACCCTGAGCTCGAAGACTAAGGAATAGCACCGAGAGTCACGGGCGTTGACGCATGCGTCAACGCCCTTTCCATGCAGGAGAGGAACACGATGAGCAAGCGAATTGAGAAAGCACTAGCGGCGGGTGGCGCGACTCTCGCGACAGAGGCTGCATGGAACGCGGAGCTGGAAGCGAAGCACGAGAAGCTCGTGGAATGGCTGCGTGCTCAGAAGCTTGCAGGCGTACTGCTGCGGCGCAATGAGAACGTGGCATGGGTAACCGGCGGCGCGGTGGAACTGCGCGTGTTGACGCCGTCTGAGACTGGCGTTGCTTCCCTGCTCGTGACGGCCGAAGGAAAGTGCTACTACTTCACGGCAGAAAACGAGGCGCCGCGCCTGCATGATGAGGAATTCGGCGCGCTCGACTTTGAGCCGGTTCTCTTTCCGTGGTACGGAGACGACACAGTTGCCACGGCGCAAAAGCTGGCTGGCAACGTATCCGGAGCCAGCTCGCTTGGCTCAGACACGCCCGGCGCAGGTCTGACGCCTGTGAATCTTTATCCTCTGCGCCAGTCGCTGAGTGAAACGGAGATTGCGCGCTACCGCTGGCTCGGCACGCAGACGGCGGATGCCATTGTCGAGGCTCTCCACGAGGTTGAGCCGGGAATGAGCGAGTACGATCTGGAGGCCATCACGGCAGAGAATCTTCTGCACCGCGGAATCTTGCCGTCGGTGGCGCTGTATGCCGTTGATGACCGCATCTACAAGTACAAGCATGCGGCGCCGCGTGGAAAACGTCTGCAACAGTATGGGATGTTGAATCTTTGCTCGCGCAAATGGGGACTGGCTATTTCGATCACACGCTTCATTCACTTTGGCAATCTGCCAGCAGAACTTGGCGCTCGCTTTGAAGCAAGCGCACAGGTAAACGCAGCACTGCTCGACGCGACGCGTGAAGGCGCAACGTCAGCGCAGTTATTTGGAGTTGCAAAGGACGCATACGCTGTGCAGGGTTTTGCAGGGGACGAGCAGCTGCATCATCAAGGCGGGTCTACCGGTTACGGCGAGCGCGAGTGGGTGGCAACGCCGAACGGAACACAGGTCGTTGTGAACCATCAGGCGTTTGCGTGGAACCCGAGCATTCGCGGCGCCAAGGCGGAAGATACTGTCATCCTGAACGATGGGAAGATTGAGTGGCTTACCGCTACGCCGGATCTGCCTGTGATTGAGGCGGTAGTGAATGGAACGAAATATCCCGCAGCCGGCGTTCTAGTGAAGTAAACCAACGAGGTAGGCCGTGGATTTGTCCCCGGCATTCAATCCAACACATACAAATGGGGCCTTTAGGCGCTGAAGTTTGCTTTTTCCACTGCCGGCTCAAGGGTCACGCGCGCAGTCAGCACGACTAGCGCCGCCCACAGCAGATCTGCGCCCAGCAGATGTGCCACCTGGAGCCACGTAGGCGCGAGCAGAACCACATCGAGCACTCCCAGCAAATATTGGGCTGCCAGCAGCACGAGCACCAGCGCAGAAAGTCCGCGATTGTCCCAATGAGCCGTCTTTTTTGAAGCGCGCACCAGCAGCCAGATAAGAAAGAAGCTGGAGAAGAATGCAATAACGGGATGTGTCCACCGCCAGCGCACCAGCCACCCACTCGCAGCAGAGAAATCCTGCGCTAATGCAGCACCAAGAGAGCTTGCCGGGAATAACGTATCCCCCAATGCCGCGAGAGACCCGGTCACACCCACGACCAGAACAATCAACACAGTAATCGTTGCGCCGATAGGAGCAGTGAACCGCACCGTGGCCCGAGTGTAACCTCGCTTGCGGCCAAGCAAATGGGCCACAAGGGTAAGCGCGGCCAGCAGGAGCAATGTGTTCGTGAGGTGCAACGCAAGATAGGGGGCACGCAGCGGTGACTGGCTCTGCGCAGTCAGGCCAAGCTTGACAATGAACGCACCGAGCACGGCCTCCACCAGGGTAAAGATGACGGCGGTTACCGATGCAGCCCGTGCCAGATGTCCCCGCGCAGTGCCAGCAAAGGTCCATACCAGCAGACCAAGGGCAGAAAAGAACGAAAGACCGCTCGTGATGCGATGCGTAAATTCAATGACGGTATCGACGCGCGCAGAGTGCTGCACGACTGTTCCGTTGCAGAGAGGCCAGTGATCGCCGCAGCCCGCGCCCGATCCCGTGGCCCGCACCAACGCACCCCAGCAAATTACCGCCACAAAGTACCAGAGTACCGCCCACGCAAAACGCCGCAGCGCCGGTGAAGGCAGTTTCTGTGCATGAACCGAAATGGCAGTTGCCGCAGGCATGGATATATTCCAGTATAAAACTGCTCAGATCCCCATCAGCTGCACGACATGATTCACAATCATTAAATCCTCCGCAGGCGGAATGACGCGAATCTCCACAGGAGAGCCAGACGAGCTGATCGTTGTAGCGCCACGCACGTTGTTACACTCCGGATCGAGCACAATACCCAGCGATTCAAGCCCGGCACAAATCTCAGCACGCGTCGCAGCATCATGGACGCCGATGCCGCCGGTAAGGACCAGCATGTCGATGCCGCCAAGCTCGGCGATGTAGGCTCCGATAAATTTCCGAATAGAGTGAACGAAGAGATCCACTGCGCAGCGCGCCTGCGGATTGCCATTTTGAATCGCGCCACGAAGATCGCGCATATCGCTCGAAACTCCGCTGACTCCAAGTAGGCCGGCCTTCTCACTGGCGACTGCTTCTAACTGGTCGGCGGCTTCTTTTGCATTCGGAGCGGTTGCGGCAATCTTGCGAAGGATGAAGAGCAGCACACCGGGATCGATGTCACCTGTACGCGTCGCGCTGATGATACCGCCTGTCGGCGTCAAACCCATGGAAGTGTCAAGGGATGCGCCGTTGCGAATCGCGCAGATGGATGATCCATTGCCGAGATGCGCGACGATCAGCTTCTCCGGAACATCCGGCTGCAACTGGTAAACAATGGACTCGTACGAGATACCATGTGCACCATAACGCCGCACGCCCATCGCGGCGTACTCATGCGGAATCGGCAGCGCGCGTGCAACCTCCAGCATGGTGCGATGAAACCATGTGTCAAGGCAGGCAAAATTTGGAACGCCAGGAAAAAGCCGCAACGACTCACGCATGATGAAAACGGCGATGGGTGTATGAAGCGGAGCAAAATCGACATATCGCTCTATCTCGTCGATCAACTCCGGAGTGATGCGCTGATTTTCAAGAACCGTGGGACCGCCTGATACGACGCGGTGACCAATGGCTTCAGGCTTGGGAAAATTACCGGAGTGGAGAGTCTTAGCGACAAGTGAGAATGCCTCGGAGAGCGTTGGCAGAGCGCGCTCCTGATTCACAGGATTGTCGCCGCTGGAAGGTTTGATCCAGAACTTCCCTTGATCTGTTCCAATGCCCTCGACGGCGCCCTCCAGAAGCTGCACTCTGGAGTCGCCGCCGGCCTCATAGATGGAAAATTTGATGGAAGAAGAACCGCTGTTTAAGACAAGAACAGGCAAAGACGCCATGAAATGTGCCTCGTATGAAAGGTCCCGCGGAGGGCGCTGCCTTCAGCGCTCTCCGGGCCAACGCCAGTCTTTTATCTCCGGCATATCATCGCCGTGTTCTGCAACATAGAGCTTGTGACGCTGAATCTGTTCTGAGTACCATTGGCGCGCGGCATCCGCCTGGCTCGTGAGCCGTGGCGTGCGTATGATGGCGTCCATCGTCAACTGGAAGCGATCAATATTGTTCAACACGCACATGTCAAATGGTGTGGTGGTAGTTCCCTCTTCTTTGTAACCGCGCACGTGAATGTTGTTGTGGTTTGTGCGGCGATAGGTAAGCCGATGAATCACATATGGGTAACCGTGAAATGCGAAGAGCACAGGCTTGTCCTTGGTAAAGATGGCGTCAAAGTCTTCGTCGGTGAGCCCATGCGGATGTTCCGACTGCGGCTGCAGCGCCATAAGATCGACAACATTGACTACGCGAATCTTGATGTCGGGAATGCGCTCGCGAAGGATCGTGGCCGCGGCCAGCGTCTCCATGGTGGGAATATCACCGCAGCAGGCCATCACCACATCCGGCTCGCCTTCATCTGATGCCCACTGCCACGTTCCCATGCCAATCGTGCAATGCTCAATGGCCTCATTCATCCGCAGCCACTGGGGTGCAGGCTGCTTACCGGCAACAATCAGATTGATGTAGTGCTTGCTGCGCAGGCAATGATCGGCTACGGAGAGCAGCGTGTTGGCATCCGGCGGGAGGTAGATGCGAACCACGTCAGCCTTCTTGTTCAGCAGGTGATCGATAAAGCCGGGGTCTTGATGCGAGAAGCCATTGTGATCCTGCCGCCAGACGAGCGAGCTGAGCAGATAGTTGAGTGAGGCGATGGGCTTGCGCCAGGGAATGGAGCGTGTGGTCTTGAGCCACTTGGCGTGCTGGTTCACCATCGAGTCAATGATGTGAATGAAGGCCTCGTAGCAGGAGAAGAAGCCGTGACGACCAGTCAGCAAATAACCTTCAAGCCAGCCCTGGCAAAGATGCTCGCTGAGCACCTCCATCACGCGGCCCGTGGGTGAGAGTTCCTCATCGACTGGAAGCGTCTCGGCAAGCCACCTCTTGCCTGTGCCGGTTATCACGTCCTGGAGGCGATTGGAGGCTGTTTCGTCAGGGCCAACAACGCGGAAGTTGCGCTGATCGAGATTTGACTGCATTACGCCATGCAGGAACTTGCCGAGAACGCGCGTAGACTCCACATCGGTATCGCCACGCTTGCCAATCTTCACTTCGAATTCACGGAAGTTGGGAATTTGCAGAGGCTTGAGCAGCAGGCCGCCGTTGGCGTGCGGATTCATGCCCATGCGGCGGCGGCCCATGGGGGCAAGCGCGGCAAGCTCTTCGCGGAACGTTCCCTTCCCGTCAAAGAGCTCTTCCGCCTTGTAGCTCTTGAGCCAGTCTTCCAGCAGCTTCAGATGCTCAGGCTTTTCGCGCAGCTCGCTGAATGGAACCTGATGCGCGCGCCATGTATTTTCCACCGGTTTCCCGTCCACGAATTTTGGCCCGGTCCAGCCTTTAGGAGTGCGCATGATGAGCATGGGCCAGCGCGGGCGCTCTGTTGAGCCTTCTTCGCGCGCGGCTTTTTGAATTGCGGCAATGCGGTCGAAGATCGTGTCAAAGACCGCTGCAGCCTTCTGATGCATCGTCTCAGGATCATCGCCTTCAAGCATGTACGGCTCATAGCCATAACCGCGCATCAGGCTTTCCAGCTCTTCATGAGGAATGCGAGCGAGGACGGTCGGATTGGCGATCTTATAGCCGTTGAGGTGCAGGATGGGCAGCACTGCGCCGTCGGTCACGGGATTAAGGAACTTATTCGAGTGCCAGCTTGTGGCCAGAGGGCCGGTTTCGGCTTCGCCGTCACCCACCACGCAGGCCACAATCAGATCAGGATTATCGAAGGCCGCGCCGTAAGCGTGAACGAGCGAGTAACCAAGCTCGCCGCCCTCGTGAATGGAGCCAGGCGTCTCCGGCGCAACGTGGCTGGGTATGCCATACGGCCAGCTGAACTGCCGAAAGAGGCGCTTGATGCCATCTGTGTTGCGCTCAATGAGCGGATAAATTTCCGTGTAGGAGCCTTCAAGATAAGTATTGGCCACCAGGCCGGGACCGCCGTGCCCAGGACCGATGATGTACAGCATGTTCAGGTCGCGCTGCTTGATCAGGCGGTTCCAGTGCACATAGAGAAAGTTGAGGCCGGGCGTGGTGCCCCAGTGCCCCAGCAGCCGCGGCTTCACGTCATCGATCGTGAGCGGCCGTTCCAGCAACGGATTGTCCTTCAGGTAGATCTGGCCGACGGAGAGATAATTCGCCGCGCGCCAATAGGCGTTCATCCGATCAAGTTCGTCCTTGCTCAGAGGGCCCGTACTTGGAGACTCCGACGCAGTGGCTTCAACAGTTGCGCTCATAATGCACCTCACAGGGATAGAGGAACCGCGTACCAGATAGGCCTACACAACTCAGCTTACGCTTATGCAATGGCTTCTGAAGTGATGGATGTCAGCCGGATTACAAAGGTGGCTTATATTCGCTTCAATTCACGCAATCTTTGCGAAGCGGGCACGGACGCCGGGCTTCCACTAAAAGTATCGCTTCAGGCGCAGAATCTGCGACTCAAAACCGTACCATAGAGCGGCGGCCAACGCTGTACAAGCAACAAGACGTACACCGATGACGGCCAGATTGCCTGCTATGCCATAAGCATCCATCATGGCATCGATCCAGCCGCAGTAAATAAAGACAAAAATGTGTGTCATGTAGAGGCCGTAGCTGATTTTGCCGTAAAACGGCAGCAGACCGCGGCGAAGAAGCCAGTTGAGCGGATTGCGCGAGCCTGTGGAGGCCAGGCAGATGAGAAGAATTCCGGCGTAGCCGGTGGTCAGTGCGGAATCGAGAAAAGCTGTGCCGCCAGCGATAGTTGAAGCCGAGGAAAAGCCAAGGCCCATGCCGAAGCAGCCAATCACGAGCCATGTGCGGCGGTCGAGTGCGAGCGTGTGCAGGCCGAGAGCGATGAGGCTGCCCATGGCGATGCCGTCCAGATGCGTAAGCGTGTGCGTGGGCGTGATCCACGCGTGATGGCTCAGGCGCAAGAGGGGACTACCGATCAGCGCGACGACGAGAACAACGGCCAGCATCCATGGGCGCTTGAGAAAGCGCACAATGGGTGCCCAGACAAAGTAATACTGTTCCTCAATGGCGAGCGACCATGTGGGACCGATAGCTGGAGGCAGCGTGAAGTGAAAGAGGTTCTGTATGAAGAGCGGGTAAGCCCACCAGGGCGTGTTGACTTGCGCATTCACGAACCAACTCGATATGCCGTAGCAGACAGCCAGCACCAGCACATAGACCGGCCAGATGCGTAGAGCGCGGCGGGCGTAAAAGTCGCGAAAGTAGTACGGCTCGTTTTGGGCTTCGAGCAGAATGGATGTAATGAGAAAGCCGGAGAGAACAAAGAAGAGCGTTACGCCGCTCCAGCCCCAGAGCGAGGCCTGATGAAATGGCGTGCCTGCGAGGCGCTCCTTGCTGTGGTAGAAAAACACGGCGAGAACGGCGAGGCCGCGCAGGCCATCGAGTTCGGGAATGCGCGCTGGGAGCCACTGCGGCCTCTCCACTGCCTGTTGCTTTCCCGCTGCTGCTTCCGTGTGCGTTGCGTGCATGGACTTGTGCTATCCGGCCGCCAGTTGCTTGGCCCGCTCCGTGGCGCGCATGACAGCCTTGATGAGCGTCACCCGCAAGCCGCCTTCTTCAAGCTCCAGAATGCCGTCTATCGTGCAGCCAGCCGGTGTTGTTACAGCGTCCTTGAGCAACGCCGGATGATAGCCGGTTTCGAGCACCATCTTGCCCGCGCCAAAGACGGTCTGCGCGGCCAGTTGCGTGGCTATGTCACGCGGCAGGCCAACTTTGACCCCGGCTTCAGCTAATGCCTCAATGATGATGTAGATGTACGCTGGCCCGGATGCGGAAAGGCCCGTCACAGCGTCCATGTGCTTTTCATCCACAATGACGGCGCGGCCAACTGTCTCAAAGATGCGCTGGGCAAGCTCCAACTGTTCGGGTTTGACGAAACGGCCCGCGCATAGACCCGCCGCCCCAGCGCCAAGCGCCGATGGCGTGTTGGGCATGGCGCGAAGCACGGCGATTTCAAGGCCTGCGGCTTCTTCAATCGCGCGCGTTTTGACGCTTGCAGCAATGGAAACGATGGTCTTGGCCTGCGTGAGCGCAGGCTTGATCTGCTTCATCAAATCAGGCACCTGGAAGGGTTTCACGCCGATCAGGATCAGGTCAGACTGGCGCGCAGCTTCCAGATTGTCCGTACTTACATCCACACCCCACTGCGAACTGAGCACCACGGCCCGTTCAGCGTGGCCTACAGTGGCGCGAATCTGATCGGCGCCAAAGAGATTCTGCTTGAGAAATGCCTGGAGCAGAATGCCGCCCATCTTGCCGGCGCCAAGCACAGCCACTCGTACATTTGGAAACTGAGCCGGGATTGCCGCGGCCTCAACTGCGATCTCCGCCATTGTTTTCCTTGCTTCCAATCAGAATAGTAATGCTGCTACCAGAATACGCCCGACGCGCTTGGTCGATTTGAATTTGACCTGGGAATTACATCCTCAATTTCCCTTGCATTCTTCTCATGGCTAACTCGCTACCACGCGAAGCACGGCTGACCCGCTAAAAACGAAACCGGAGGCTCAGCAATCACTCCGAAGACAAAATTTCTTTCAGATAATTTGCACAAAATTATGCCCTCTTGTGTCATGCTCATGATGAGTTACAAAAAAGCCCGGTCTTCAAGACCGGGCTTTCATTGTTTCTACGCTCTAAAATGTATAAGTCCGACTCAAGAAGTGGCATTTAAACCGGCTTTAGACCCCGTTTATGCACTCTTTTTTGTTGAAAAATGCCAATTTAACATATTTATTATCAGCAATTTGAGAAACATGACTGTTTAAAAACACACTTTTTCAAGCGGTAATAATTCTGTATTTCTGTAAATCTGTATTTCTGTAAGCTGGCCAACATCTCTTGCTCGCGTCACCGTATCGCATTGTGGTTCACTCTACATCCCTCCGGTGCGGAAGGATTCACTCCAGCACAACCTCCGGGTCATGCCCTCGAATAGTCATCGTGACCGCCGCGCCCAGGATCAGGGCACCGCCGAGCCACGCATAAGGACCCAGATGCTCGCCCAGAAGCTCAACACCAAGAAGGGAGCCCAGCGCCGGCTCGATATTCAAAAACACTCCTGCGCGTGAGGCAGGAACGTGATGAATTCCCCAGTTCCAGAGCAGCGTTGTGGTGGCCGTGCAAGCCAGTCCGCTGACGGCAAGCGCGATCCATGCCGTTGCGCTGAGATGGGCAAAAGGCATGGGCGCGCTGGTATTCGGAATCCACGGCTTTACGACCACAGGCGTGAGAATCCAGATTGCGAGCATCACCGTGCCGGCCAGAATGGTGTAAGCCGTGACAACCGGAGGGCTATGGCGAGCCATGAGCTTTTTGCTCAGCAGAATCCACCCCAGTGCCGTCACGAGCGAAGCCACCACTAGCAGATCCCCGCTTAAAGTCGGAGTTTCATGGCCAGCTCCGGCGTTACCGCCTCCGCTATGCGCGCCGCCCAGTACAACCAGCCCGGCTCCCACGGTGGAACCAGCCAACGCGAGCCAGCCTGGCCAGTCCAGCCTCTCGCCTGCAAAGATGGAAGCGCCCACGGCGAGCAGCACCGGCATGGAGCCAACCATGAGCGAGGCATGGCTGACCGTGGTATGCACAAGGCCATGAAACTGAAGCAGAAACTGTACCGGAATACCCAGCGCAGCCGAGATCAGAAGCATTCGCAGCTCTGCTGGCGAAAACCGCACTCGATTCCGGAGCAGCACCGGAAGCATTCCCAGCATGGCAAAGAGAAAGCGATAGAGCACCATATACTCCACGCTCATCTCGTTGAGCGCCAGCCTGCCGAAGTAGAAACCCGTGCCCCAAAGGCCTCCCGCCAAGGCGCAGGCTCCATATCCCATCCAGCGCGCCGGCGCATGCTTTGTGGTCGCTATCCCGCTCATCTCTGTTTCTACTCTCGCACATAGGTTTCCTGCAGAAACTGACGGGCTGCATGAGCGACAATGGATGCGATGAGTTGCCGGGTCCGCTCCGTGATGTTGCACCGCACCGCAGCCGTGCTGCCTGTCGCGGCAATGCTTGTATTGGGCGCCGCGGCCGCCAGGCACAAGCAGGTGGAAGATCCCCTGGCGCCTCAGTCATCTCAGCAACCTTCATACACAATTTCCGCCGCCTCTCTGGGCTTTGCGCCGCCGGGAGAGATTTACCTTGGCGCGCGGTATTCGCTGGTATCGCTCGACTTTCTGGATGAGGACCGTCTGCTCTTCACCTTTCGCGTTCCGGGCCTCTTTCACCGCGATCCATCGGGAACAGCGGATGAAATGGAGCGGCATGTTCGAGCGGTGGTCGTGCATGTCCCGGACGGAGCGGTGCAGGCTGAAGCGCTATGGACGCTTCATGATTACGGGCGCTACGTCTTTATACTTGAAGGCGGAAAATTTGCCCTCCGCGATCGAGATACGCTCAGCCTGGGCGACGACTCGCTCGCGCTGACGCCATGGCTGCACTTTCCTGGGCCGCTGCAGTATGTGGAATTCGATCCCTCACGCCAGTATTTGGTGACGGAATCAACCGAAGCGTCTGCGAGCCATGCCAAATCCAGTGACATTCCAAGTCCGTCCACAGCGCAGGCGTCGATCAATGCGGATGTCTCGCCCACAAACCAGAAACAGGACACAGTGCTGCGGATTCTGCGTAGTTCCTCAGGCCAGGTGATGCTAGTGAGCCACGTTCACGCCGCGGTGCATGTGCCGTTCAATGGTGAAGGCTATCTGGAGACCCTCCGCTCCCGTGGTATTTCATGGATGATCCAATTCGATCCATTTACCGGAGGAGCTACCCGCGCCGGACTCGTGGATTCCGTCTGCGCACCGCGACTGGACTTTATATCACCGAAGGAATATGCAGCTACCGTCTGCTCGTCATCTGGCGGGCCATGGTTTGTGGCCATGACACTGGATGGACGCCTGCTATGGCAAAAGCCGGACAGCGCTACTACCATCTGGCCGCTGCTATTGGTGAGCAAAAGCGGTACGAGGCTGGTTCGCGAGACCGTGCAGGCAACCCATGCGGTGAATGCAACTGCGCCACTGAGCCCGGATGACCTGATACGCCAGAATGTCACGGTTATGGACGCAGCGACCGGCAAAGAGTCTCTTCGGGCGCAGGCCAGCCCCATCTACGATGCGGGAGGCAATGTGGCCATCTCTCCATCAGGCCGCCGTGTGGCGATCTTGAGAGACGGCGGAGTTCAGATTTTTGATCTGCCGGAGGCTCCACCGCTCCCGCCGTCAAAGCCTTGACGAAGCGATGTCGCGTTAGCGCAGCGTCTTGAGCGCCGGATACAGCTTGCGCCAATGCGCATAGCCAGCCTCATAAGCGGAAAGATCAGCAGGGTTCGGCTCAATGCGTTCAGCTACCTCAATGGCCTGCGCGCAGGCCTCATCGAGATTCGCCCAGTGTCCCGCGCCTACGCCGGCCATAAGAGCGCAGCCAAATGCACCACCCTCTTCTGCAGTGAGGATTTCAACGGCGTGACCGTAAATTCCGGCCTGGATGCGCCGCCATAACGGACCGCGCGCGCCACCGCCGCCCAGGCGGATACCGCTGACCGGGATGCTGAGTTCTGCGAAGAGCGTGAAAGTGTCCTGCAGCGAGTAGGCCACGCCTTCCAGCACAGCTCGCGTGAAATGCGCAGAGGTATGTGTCGTTGAGATGCCCGTGAATGCGGCCCGTACCTCTGGATCAAGGTGCGGCGTACGCTCGCCGAGAAGATACGGCGCCCACTCGAGCCCCTGGCTGCCTGCGGGAATTTTTTCAGCTGCAGCAGTGAGGGCATCGTAGCTCTGTCCAGCGAAGAACGTATTGCGCAGCCAGTTAAAGCTCAGGCCCGCAGACTGCGTGACGCCCATGACATGCCAGAGGCCGGGAACGGCGTGGCAGAAGGTGTGTAGGCGCCCTTTGGGATCTTTCGTGGGGCTGGCCGTAGCGGCAAAGACCACGCCCGATGTACCGATAGTTGCTGAGACCGAACCTGGCTGCAGAATGCCCATGCCGACAGCGCCCGCGCCCTGATCACCTGCGCCGGCAACGACAGGCGTTCCGGCAGCTAGACCGGTGAGCCCGGCAGCTTCTTCGCTGATGCGCGCGCAAATCTCCGGCGATTCGTAGACCTTGGGAAGCCATTCGAGAGGAATACCCGCGGCTTCGGCCACATCCGCGGACCAGCGGCGATGCGTGACGTCGAGCAGCAGCGTGCCCGAGGCCTCCTGCACGTCAATGGCGAATTCGCCGGTAAGGCGATAGCGCACATAGTCCTTGGGACACATGACATGGTGGATTTTGGCAAAAATTTCCGGCTGGTGCGTCTTGACCCAGAGCAGCTTGGTGAGCGTGAAGTTAGGCAGCGCAGGGTTGCAGGTCAGCTCGATGAGCTTTTCATAACCGATTTTTTCGGTGAGCCAGTCGCACTCGGGCTGGGTGCGGGTGTCGCACCAGATTAACGACGGGCGAAGGACCGCGCCGTTTTCGTCCAGCATGACAGCGCCGTGCATCTGGCCGGTCAGGCCAAGAGCAGCGATGGGCTGTTTGGGCTCCGGCGCAGCCGCAAGCGCATCCACAATGGCATCCTTTGAGGCGCGCCACCAATCTTCGGGATCCTGCTCGGCCCAGCCGGGATGGTCCACGCGAAAGGGTACGTGCTCGGCGGCAGCGCCGCTGATGAGCCTGCCGTTTTCATCCACCACAACGGCGCGCGTGCCGCCCGTGCCTATGTCCATTCCCAGAAACCACATTGCCCTTAATTCTCCTGCTAAATCGGTTTTCTGCAGCGGAAAAGAGAATAGCAGTTCTGGCCGGGGACGGGGAATGACAGGCTATCAAAGAAGCGCAACTCCGATCTGAGCTATGCATCAGAAGAATGTACGGAAAAAATTGTTTCACCTTCCGTCGCTAAGGAGTTTGCTATGCCTACTCAGGAAGCTAAGGTTGCCCCTACGCCTGCCGGGTTTTCACCCGAGTACGTCAAGGATGGTTCCAACGCGCTGAATGCGTTGCTCGCCGATGTCTTTGCTCTCTACATCAAAACCAAGAATTTTCACTGGCACATGGAAGGACCGCATTTCCGCGATTACCACCTGCTGCTCGACGAACAGAGCGACCAGATCTTTGCCATGAGCGATGATGTGGCCGAACGGGTCCGGAAGATTGGCGGCACCACGATTCGCTCCATTGGCCATATCGCCAAGCTGCAGACCATTGCAGACGACGACAAGCAGCACGTCAACTCCAAGGAGATGCTGAGCGAGCTTCTCGACGACAATCGTTCACTGCTGGAGGTGATGCGTGAGGCGCACACCATCGCAGATGACGCCAAGGATGTAGCTACTGCAAGCCTGCTTGAAAACTGGCTGGATGAGACGGAACGACGGACTTGGTTCCTCTTTGAAACCTTGAAGTAATTCCTGCCCTTACGGCGCCTCGCTGCCCGTATCTTCCGCTTCGGCGGTCTCCGTATCTCGATACGGGCAGTGACGGCAGCCTGAGCCGCAGCAGGAGCCGCGTTTGAGATGATATGCCGCGGTAAAGACCGTCAGCCCATTCTCGAAATAAAAGTCCTCTTCCGTAAGAGCGAGCGGAGCCGTATTGTCATTGCCGTCGGTCACAAATCCATTGTCGCGCAGAACGCACAGCTAAGATAAAGACTATGACAATCACGGCCACCGAGCGTGCGCGGCGCATCAAAATCATTCTCTTTGACGTGGACGGTGTGCTGACAGACGGCACTATCTGGCTTGTTCCCGGCAGCCCGGCGGGAGGCAACTCTTCGGTCGGGCAGCAATTGAAAGAGAAAGACGGCCACACGGGCTTCGCCGTGCAGTCGGCGACGCTGATGGAAGCCAAAGGTTACAGCGCACATGACGGAGCAGGCATTTCGCTGGCGCGACTGGGTGGCCTCAAGTGCGGCATCATCACCAAGCGCATCAGCGAGACGGTGGCCACCAGAGCACGCGACCTGAAGCTCGAATTCGTGTACATGGGCCAGTCGTTCAAGATGCAGGCCGTGCGCGAGATCATGGCGAAGGAAGACGTAACACTAGACGAGATCGCGTACGTAGGCGATGACGTCATTGATCTGCCGGTGCTGCGGCAATGTGGCCTTGCCATCGCCGTGGCCAATGCACGAGATCAGGTAAAAGCCGCAGCTCACTATGTAACTCCGAACCCCGGTGGATATGGCGCAGGGCGCGATGCGGTGGATTTCATTCTGGAAGCTAAGGGCGTGCTGAATAGCTGCATCGAAGCGTACATCGATGAGGAAAACCCGATTGCGCCGTCGATGGATATTGGGAACAGCGGCGATACGGTATAGACACCAGCTTTCACACGATAAACAGACGCGACAGAGAAACGGACGGCGGCGCAGGCACACTATTCTGCGCAAGGATGAATGATGTCCGCCCGCGAACGTATAATCCAAATTCTCTCTGGCCCTGAAGCGTCACGCATCCGCTTCAGCTTTCCCGTTGGCAAGACTGCTATGACCATCTCGTCGCATACTTTTCAGCGCGTGGCGCGCGCCTTCCGGCACGGTCACATCCGCATTAACATAACCAACCATCTTCCTGCCGGCATCGGCGCCATATACCACCCCACGGCTGCACCGGACCATCCCGCAGACCAACTCGTTGTGCCACCCATTCTTGGCCGTTTCCAGGAAGGACTTGTGATGCATGAGTGCATACACGCTTTCTACGACATCGAGAAGATTGCCATCGATGCACGGCATGAAGAGTCAGCTGCTTACGTTGTCGGTTCGCTCTTCTATCGCATGGCTGGCTTACCACAGCCGGACCCGGGGCATACGCAGGATTGTGCGCGTTTAGTGGCGGAAGGTCTGCTGGCGGAATACCAGGATGGAAATCAACCGGTGCCTGCAGTGGATGACGACAGTTGGAATGAATTAATGGAGGCAGTCCGGACAGATCCCGCCTATGCAGGCCGCGAGCCGGCTGTCGGAGGCAGCTACGTGCACGACGGCGTGCTATGAGCTCTTTCGATCAAGCGCCAACCACTCACTGACTTGCGGCCCAGGGGAAAACCTTTTCGATCATCATACCGCGCAGGGTCTGGCGTACATCTGTGTGCGGGTCTGGTTCGGTATTTGAGACCGCGTGCGTCGTATCTGCCGGCGGCGCACCTGTATCCGTTGTATTTGAGGCAAGAATGCTTGCGCTTTTGCCTGCCGGATCAATCATCAACTCCAGCGTAAAGCCAGCCTGATCGCCATCGTGATAGATGTAGCGACGGCCGCTGACTTCGATTACAAAGAAACCGAGGCCCATCTTCGGCTGCGAACCATGCGGACCCGAGGTATACGCCGTTCCCATCTCGCCCGGTTCAACGGCAGGCAGTACTCCTTGCCACATTTCCTCCAGCGAGCTGCGCTTCAGCACCATCTCATAGCGCACATTGCCAGGTTCACCTATAAGAAAGCGCGCGTATTTTTCCATGTCAGTGATGGGAGCCTTCAATCCGCTGTTGGACGTAGTGATACCGGTGTCGAAGTTAAAGGGCTGCAGCGTAAGATTCTCGCCTGTGCGAAGGAAGCTCTCCGAGACGTGCTCTTCAAGAAAATACGGCGCACGGTCGAAGTAGCTTTCCGTCATTCCCAGCGGCTTGAGAATGTTTTTGTCGATGTAGACCTCGAAGTCATCTCCACTGATTCGCTCAATGATTTGCCCAAGAAACACGTAGCTTGGATTCGAATAGCTCCAGCGCCTGCCCGGCTTGAACATAATGTGCGTATAGGGCAGCATTGCCGCCACCTGCGCCCACTTCGTCGGCTCAAAAGGCTGCCAGTCGCAATTTTTGCTGTCGTCGCAATCCCAGGGCCATGTGGGATTGCGAAAACCGGCAGAGTGCGTGAGCAGATGGCGAATGGTGACATCGTCGATGGAGCCGTAAGCGTCATGCACCTGGCGCAACTCCGGCACATATTTCACCGCCGGATCATCCAGTGAAAGCAAGCCGCGATCGCGAAGTTGTAGAATCGCAATCGCCGTCATGGTCTTGGTAATGGAGGCCCAGTTGTATGCAGTCTGAGCGTCTGGGGAACGATGCGTCGCAGCGTGTGCCTCACCGAAGAAGAACTCTGCGGCCGGAGATGCGCCGTGAATGAAGGCAAAACCTCCACCGACGATTCCGTGGCGATGAAACTCAGCGTCGAAGCGCGTATGGAAATCATCAAGAGGCGACTGCGCGGCAAGCGATGAGGCCAGCAACAGAACAACGAACATCAGACGCGGGAACATGATGCCCATATTACAAGCCTTGTCACGCCTCCTTCTGACGGTGTACTCCACTGATCCACAAGGAAAACCCCTGTCTACATTCGCTGGCAGGGGTTTCACATCTTGCGTTCGGATTTTGAGCTACTGCGAAATAGCTGCGAAGACCGGCTAGGGCCGCAGTTCGTGCAACCCATCGCCGGCAGGCAAGGCCTGCTCGGTGCGCCATCGCTTCGCAGATTCATCGTCTTGCGGCAGCCAGGGCGGAAGTTCGGAAAGTGCCAGGTCATTCCAGTCGCGAAAGACGCTCTTGAGGATGATCTTCAGGTCAGTGAGAAACGTGGCTCGCGCCATGTATTCCGCATCGAGCCTGCACTTAAACGGCTTGACCACTGCCTGGTAGTAGGCGTCCACCTGCTCCCGCGGCACCTTTGCCAGCGCCATCTCCTCGCGCGCAAAGACCATGGTGGCAAAACCCGTCAGCCCGGGCCGGCAAGCCAGGCGCACACTCTCATAGCAGGCAAGCTTGGGCCGCGGACCAACCAGGCTCATTTCCCCGCGCAGAATATGAATCAGTTGCGGTACTTCATCCAGCTTCCAGCGGCGCAGAAACGGGCCAATGAGCGTGAATTGCTGATTATTGGAGCTGGTCAGCGTCGGCCTGGAAGCCGGATCAATACATACCGGCATGGTGCGGAACTTGAGAATCGTGAAGGCACGTCCATCGCGGCCCATCCGCACCTGGCGAAACAGAGCCGGGCCCGCTGAGGTAAGGCGCACCGCCAGCCAGACAAGAACAAAGACCGGCAGCGACACAGGGAGCGCGCACAGGACACAGGCTACTTCAAAGACGCGCCTGGCCGCCGAACCTGCCCACGCGCTGAGCTGCATCTCCGAATCGCTATTGGCTGCCGCTGCGATACATTGTTGCGGCTTGTAAAGAGCATGAAAAACAGAAAGAAGCGTCGTTTCCGGATGACCGGAAAACAGCGAACGTGCGCCCATTTGTCCCCCCAAGGCAAGGAAAAAATGGCACATCCGGAGAGAGGGCGTTCGGGCAGACTAATTTCATTCTGTCGATACGCGCCAGCGCAACAGGACTGCAAAGTGTCTGACTGTGAGTCAGTTCTATGATTTTGGTAGTCCGAATATAGCACACAACGTAATTACTCCTGTGCAAAACTGGTACAAAAGTAACTTTTATGCATCACGGACATCGTTTTGCATGGATAAGGCTTAAGCCAAGATCGCTCAGAACGGACAGGATCACATCGAATTGCTTAAAATTGATATGGAAAGCTTCGCACACGAAGTTCTCGCACACGCTCTACAAACTCTGTCGACCGCATCGCGTATTCCCGGCACTGTATCCGCATCCATAAGAGTTCCATTTCAGGAATGCTGAGTCGCCGCATTCGGGCGGCAGCTTCCATTGCCGAAACGACACATAAAAATAACGCGCGCTTCTTTTTACGCGGAGAATAGACCTAGATGAGTTTGAAACGAATCCTGAAGTTGATGCTCACATACTTTATCGGGCAGGGCGTAGCTGTAATTACGCAGCTGATTGTGCCGCCGCTGTTCCTGCACTTTTATGGCAACGGGCTCGAAGTTTACGGCGAATGGGTGGCCTTGAGCGCCGCCATTAGCTATCTGGGCACTTTGAATTACGGCATTCAGACTTACGCCAATAATCAGACAACCATTCTGTACAACCGCGGTCAGGTGGAAGAAGCAAAGTCCGTGCAGGCAAGCGCGGTAAGGCTCCTGCTGATCATCATCGGCATTTTCATGGCTTTCGGATCATTGGTGTTTTTTCTTCCGGTGGCGGACTGGCTCCGGCTGAAGCACACCAGCCCGCACGATGCCGCACTCACCGTATTGCTGATGGTCGCGCAGATGTGCATCATTATGCCCTGGAGTCTGTTCACAAACAGCTACATGGTCGTCGGCAAGCTGGCGCGAGGCAACAACTGGGCAAATGCGCAAAGACTATGCACAGTTTTTGCCACGGCCACTGCCATCCTGCTCCACGGGTCCTTCCCTGCCATAGCCGCGGCGCAGCTTGGCTCATATCTGATCTTTCTTGTTCTGCTCTTAATCGACATTCGCCGCACGGCGCCGATCCTGCTGCCTTCCCTTCGCTATGGAAGCTGGAAGGAAGTCTCCACCATTCTCAAGCCGAGCGGCCATTTCGTTCTCATCTCGCTGGCTGGCTTTCTTACCTGGCAGGGCCCTGTCCTGCTCACGCAGAGAGTGCTCGGCCCCGGCGCTGTGGCCACTTTTCAGCTGGTGCGAATGGTCTTCCAGTTTTCGCGCCAGATTCTCTCGATTGCCAGCTTTTCCCTGGGTCAGGACATTACGATGCTGGTTGGAAAGAGAGACTGGCCGGGACTACGTCGCCTTTACGATCTCTCAGAGCGCGTCGTTATCTTTCTCATCCCTGTTGTCAGCATTGGCTGCTTGCTGATATGCCCATTCCTCTTCTCGGTGTGGCTGCATAAACGCGATATTTACAACCCGGTTCTCTGCCTGCTGATGGCCGTTATCTCAGGCGTGCTTGCCATTAAAGAGCACAAAACCCAGTTTCAGCAGTCCAGCAACAAGCACGAAGAGCTGTCTCTGTTTGCCATTGCCGGTTACTCCGTCATGTTGGTGATCTCCTTCTTCGCCATGCAGGCTTACGGCTTACAGGGATTTCTCTACACCTGGCTCGGGTGGGAGATAATCCAGACGGCTTATATCGTGCACTTGAATGTAAAACTGTTTCCTGCCGAGATGCATATCTCCATCAGCCCGGTTCTGCGTCTGTTTGCATTTATGGCAGTTGCTTTTGGCGTGGCCATATGGCCAACATTTGCAGACGTTCATTGGCCGATCTGGCTCGATGTAGCGGTTGCAGCAGGATTCACCTTTGTGCTCTCAGCAGCAGGGTATTTCTTCTTCGGCGTGGCTGAAGTTCGTGAACTCGTGCAGTCCAAACTCTCTCGCAGGCTTGCGCCCACAGCGTAAGCGCGTAGGTTCATCTCGGATGCTCGCGCCGCAATGCACATCCGTGCGGCGCAAGCTCTCGCACCTATGGAATTGTCAGCGCAATGGTGCCAGTTGTCGTAACGCCTCCGCCCGTACCTGTAATCGTGATGCTGCCAGTAGAAGCCGTCGCCGTCTTTGCCACAACTACTGTCAACTTAGCGGTTGCGCCGGGCTTCACGGCGGACGGGCTGAATGTTACAGTCACACCGCTCGGCGCCTTCGCCGTCAGCGTAACAGACTGCGTGTAGCAGCTTGTTGCGCTCACTGCTACGCTAACCGTACCCGTCTGGCCCGGCAAAACCGACAGAGAACTCGCGGAAGGCGTAAGAGTCAGCGTCGGCTTCGCAACCAACAGTGAAATCTTGACTGTATCGCTTACCACCCCGCTCGTGCCGGTAATCGTAATGCTGTTCGTGCCCGCGGCGAAGGTGCTGGCTGCAACCACGGTGGCCGTCGCCGTTGCTCCCGACTTAATGCTCGATGGACCGAATGTGACGGTGACACCACTCGGTACACTTGCCTTCAGAGCGATCGGCTCTGTATAACCGCTGCTGGCAGCGGCAGTCACGGTAAATGTCGTCGCCTGTGTCTGAAAAGCCGACAGCGAAGCCACATTCGATGTAATGATCAACGTCGGCTGCGCAATAGTCAGCGAGACGCTTGCCGTCGCCGTTGCCGCTCCGCTTGTGCCGGTAATCGTAATGCTGTTCGTGCCTGCGGCAGAGGTGCTTGAAGCAACCACGGTAGCCGTCGCTGTAGTGCCAGCCTTAATGCTCGACGGACTGAAGGTGACCGTCACACCGCTCGGCACGCTGGCCTTCAATGTGATCGGCTCCGTGTACCCACTCGTCGCAGCCGCCGTCACCGTGAAGGTCGTGGCCTGCGTTTGAAAGGCCGAAAGCATACTCACGCTCGGCGTGATGCTCAGTGTAGGTTTCGCAATCGTCAGTGAAACACTCGCAGTAGCTGTTGCCGCACCGCTCGTTCCAGTCACAGTAATGTTGTTCGTGCCAGCAGCAGAAGTGCTCGAAGCAACCACTGTAGCCTTCGCCGTCGCACCAGCCTTAATGCTCGAGGGACTAAAGGTAACCGTGACACCGCTCGGCGCGGTGGCCTTCAGAGTAATCGCCTCCGTATAGCCGATGGTCGCACCAGCCGTCACTGTGAAGGTCGTCGCCTGCGTCTGAAATGCCGAAAGCGTACTCACATTCGACGTAATGCTCAGCGTCGGCTCATTCACCGTCAGAGACACACCTGCCGTTGCTGAGGTCCCTCCGCTTGTGCCGGTAATCGTAATACTGTTCGTGCTTGCGGCCGATGTGCTCGCAGCAACTACCGTAGCCGTCGCTGTCGCACCAGGCTTAATGCTAGATGGACTGAAGATAACCGTAACACCGCTCGGCGCAGTCGCCTTCAAACTCACAAGCTGCGTATACCCGCTGGATGCCGCGGCAGTCACCGTGAATGTCATCGCCTGCGTTTGAAAGGCTGAAAGCGTGCTCACGCTCGGCGTGACACTCAGCGTGGGAGTTTCAACTGTCACTGACTCCGTGATCGTGCGCGTATAGTTGCCGCTAGTTCCGGTAATGGTCACCGCGCCTGTCGCCGCGGTCTCCGTTGACGTCGGTGTCACAGTTACCGTTGCCGATCCTCCTGTTGCCACCGTTGTGGGAGCCATGCTGACCGTAAAACCGGTGGGAGCGATCGCCTTCAATATCACGTTGCCTGTGTATCCGCCCTCGCCAGCCACTTGCACGGTAAAGCTGGTCGATTGCATCCGCATCACCGTCAGCGACGCTTCGGAGGCGCTTAACCCAATTCCCTTCGGCGTCACCGTACCGGCCAATGCCCATTCCGTCACCAGTAGATTGCCGTCTACCGAGCCCAGACCAGTCGCCATGTTGTAGGCCGCGCCAGTCGCTGTAAATCCAGCCACCCCAGGCACAGAATTGTTGCCGGACAATGTCGGGTGAAACGGATTCTCGCTCACATTCAGCATCTTATAGAGCGTGGGATTCGCGTTCCCCTCCGCGCTTCCCTCCTGCTGCACAACGAGCGCCATGATGCCGGCAAACGAGGGCGAAGCCGCTGAAGTGCCTGAGATGATATACATGCTTCCGTTCTCGCAGATCATGTAGCCGTCATGGCCGGCCGCAGTGAGTGATACATCCGGCACCGTACGCATGCCATTCGCGCTCGACGGCACAATGCCTGTCTGCCAGGTAGGCTGCGAAAAATACTGGCTCACGCCTCCGCCCCCGGCCCACAGCCCCGACCCTCCATCGGACGCGCTCTCGTTCCACACCTTCTCCGGAATATACGACAACGCGGATCCACCACTCGAGCTATTCGAACTGCTCCAATAACTGTCCGCGCCCTCGTCGAATTCCGTTCCGCCTACGCAGGTGGCGTATGGCGAGCTGCAAATGCCATTGACGGCCGCAACCGTGCCCTTGGACGAGCTGCCGGAATCGCAACCCGCAGCACCTTCGTCGCCCGAGGCCACAAACGAACTGATTCCTTCGCTGGCCGCCTGTTCCCAAAGGTTGTTGTAAAAGCTCAGCGCGCTCGATCCCAGGTAAGCTTCGCACGAACCATAGCTCGTGCTCATTACCGGCGCCACATCGTTGTCCACAATATACTGCGCCGAAAGGTCCACGCCGTCCGTCGTCGCCGTCGATTCCGCAACCACAAACTTCACTGCGGCATTGGGAGCCACCGCGCCAGACCATTCCACGTCGAGCGTGGCCTCATCGTGATCGCCTCCTGAAAGCACGCCCGGATTCGCGCCGTCCACAATAATCGCGGGGTTATTCGCCGGCAATCCCGCATTCGAGCGAAAGGTCGTAACATCGCTCAGCGTAATATTGCTGCGCCCCACAATCGCAATCGAGACCCCGCTACCGCTCACGCCGCTACTGTACAGCGGGTTCAGGTCATAGATGGTCGCGTAATCAGACGGCATCAGATAGTTGTAGCTGCCATCTGTGTACTCCGGATTGCTCGCCTCTCGGCTTTGCTGCGTCTGCCGCTTTGCTTGAATCTGCGGCGTATGGCGAAAGTCATGCAACGAAAGAACTCCGCTGACAACCGGCGCCAGTGCCCGCGGAATCTGAGGATCATTCACATTCGCAATGTGCTCTTCACCAAGCGCCGCATACCGGTGAATCTGCGTATGAAATGCCTCCGCCACCTGTGCTGCGGTACCAGAGAAAACCACCACGCGCCGCCCGGCTCGCATCGGTTCCACCGTAAAACCGTGGCTCTCCAGCCAGTATGTAATCTGCGCCACGTCGCTCTCCGGTGCTCCAAACCGCTGTCCATATTCCTGAGGCGTCAACCACTGGCGGTAGAGCGAAGACGAAGGCTCATGCTGTGCCTGCACCAGCGCATCAAGCTCTTCCTGCTGCGCAGCGCTGGGCGCAAGCACCAGCACCATGCGCTCCAAACGCGTCCCTCTGGCAACAGCTCCGCGGTCAAACTCCGCGCGGGCCAAGGGATGCGTATTACCCTTCAGCGTGACTGTATCGAATTCATCCACCGGGCCGGCAATGCGGGCTCGGGCGTCAGAGTTCTGCGCAAATGCAGCAGTAGCCAGGAGATACACGGAAACGGCTGCAACTCGTGCAAAGCGGAAAAGGGAGAGCGTTGTCATGGATTTCCTTTTTACGTCCCTGCGAGCTGCGGGACACACGATTCTCAGTCTTCTCTCATGCATCGGCCCAACTGGCCCAGCTGATTAGAAAACCCTCAGACCCCGAAGTAATTTGCAACCCCATCCGCGGGAGCCTAGGCAAGCAAAAGAAGCCATATGTACACGTACTGGCTCGACATTGTTGAGGGATATTGGCTACGCTGTACCGGCCAGTATTTAAGGGAGGCTCACGCTATGGCACCGCTATATTCCACTAAAGTCACCGCTGTTGGAGGCCGTCATGGATCGATCCGGAGTGAAGATGGACTTCTTGATCTCAAATTAGCAATGCCAAAAGTACTTGGCGGGAGCGGCGGTGCAACCAATCCCGAGCAGCTATTTGCTGCCGGGTATTCCGCTTGCTTTGAGAATGCTGTGTTGCGAGTAAGCCGGGAAGCCAGGCACCACTTCTCCGATGATCAGGTCGAGGTAGTAGCCGAGATCGGCTTGAACCGCAATGACCAGGGAAATTTCGTTCTGTCGGCGTCTCTCGCTGTAACGCTCGTCGGAGTCGACCAGGCGACAGGTGAGGAATTCGTACACCGCGCGCATCAAATTTGCCCTTATTCCAATGCGATTCGAGGCAACGTGGAAGTAACAACCTCAGTGATTGTTCGTTAGGTCAGACCCCAGCCCGAAGTGGCTCAGCAAACGTAATTCAGATGACCGAAATACCTGACCGTTTCATCTCCCTTTCAGGTCAATGCCACCCAGAGCGAGAGCGAGCGCAGGATCGCTACCGCGGCCCACTCTCGCAGCAGTGATTATGCCGAAATTTCATCCAAACAAACCCGACAAATCCTCATCACGGGAACATCCGTTGAAGGCCTGACAAGCGATCTTATCTGAATGTGAGGGACTACTTTCCTTCCTTTGTATGCTTGTGTCTCGCTATCATTCTTGCTCTGTGCACGTATTATGCTTATGCAGTAATGAGGCCGCATGTTTGAGGAGCGGGGTGAAAAAAGATGGCGAAGAGCGTAGCTGAAATCTTCATCGAAACACTTGTCAACGCCGGCGTGAAACGAATCTATGGGGTGGTCGGAGATTCGCTGAATGGGCTCACAGACGTGATTCGGAAAGGCAAGCAAATTGAATGGATGCACGTAAGGCATGAAGAAGTAGCCGCGTTTGCTGCCGGAGCGGAGGCCCATCTCACAGGAGAGATTGCCGTCTGCGCCGGCAGTTGTGGGCCGGGCAATCTTCATCTCATAAACGGTCTCTTCGATTGCCACAGGAATCGTGTGCCCGTTCTTGCAATTGCAGCGCAGATCCCGAGTCATGAGGTCGGAAGCGGCTATTTTCAGGAGACGCATCCCGAGCATCTATTCAAGGATTGCAGCCATTACTGCGAACTGGTCTCTCAGCCAGAGCAAATGCCGCGCGTGTTGGGAATCGCCATGCGTACCGCCCTGACAAAAAGAGGAGTGGCTGTGGTCGTCATCTCAGGAGATGTGGCTCTCCGAGAGTGTCCCGCGCCCGCGCTGAAGCTGGGCATCGAAGCGTCAGCTTCGCTACTTTTTCCATCGGACGGAGAATTGCGTAGTGCCGCTGAAATCCTCAACGGCGCGCGCAAGGTGGCGATTCTTGGCGGCGCGGGCTGCGAGGGCGCACACGCGGAGCTGATTGCCGTAGCGGAACGGTTGAAATCGCCGATCGTTCACGCGCTGCGCGGCAAGGAGTTTATTGAATACGACAACCCCTATGACGTCGGAATGACGGGACTGCTTGGTTTTTCGTCGGGCTACCACGCCATGATGAATTGCGATGCATTGCTTATGCTGGGGACGGATTTTCCCTATCAGCAGTTTTATCCGAAGAATGCGAAGATCATTCAGGTCGACCGTAGCGGCGATCAGATTGGACGCCGCACTCCGGTGGATCTGGGATTGATCGGAAATGTGAAGGACACGCTGGAACGGTTGATTCCGCTGCTTGAGAGTAAGGCTGACCATTCCTATCTCGATCTATGCTTCGGACACTACCAAGATGCGCGTAAAAGTCTCGACGATCTCGCTGTCGGTGAACCGGGGCGAACCCCGATTCATCCGCAGTACGTGGTCAAGGTGCTGGATGAACTTGCCACGGAAGATGCAGTATTTACCTGCGACGTAGGTACACCGACAGTCTGGGCAGCGCGCTATCTCCATATGAATGGTAAGCGCAGACTGCTTGGCTCCTTCAATCATGGCTCGATGGCGAATGCCCTGCCGCAAGCCATCGGCATACAGGCCAGCCATCCAGGCAGGCAGGTCATTACTCTCTCGGGCGATGGCGGATTAGCGATGCTGCTCGGCGACCTGCTGACGCTCCGTCAGTTGAAGCTTCCAGTAAAGCTGGTGGTCTTCAACAACAGCTCGCTCGGTTTCGTCGAACTCGAGATGAAGGCAGCCGGACTTGTCGACTATGGCACAGACCTCCTCAATCCCGATTTCGCAAAACTCGCCGAGTCGGCTGGAATGTTCGGAGTTCGCGTGGAGAAGCCTGAAGAGCTGCGACCGGCCCTGACTGAAGCGCTGGTGCACGAGGGCCCTGCCCTGGTTGAGGTATTGGTGAATCGGCAGGAGCTTTCGATGCCGCCGACGATCAGCCTTGAACAGGCGCTCGGCTTCAGCCTCTACATGATCCGTGCTGTGCTCAGTGGGCGCGGCGACGAAGTGATCGATCTTGCCAAGAGCAATCTCATGCGGTGATGAATCAACCAATCTCGGAGGGATGGAAATGGATGAGCAATTGCAGACGACCGCAGGCGAACAGGCCCGTCAGGTTTCCCTTTCTGGATTTAACCTGATTAACTCTCCACGCCTCAATAAAGGAACGGCCTTCACCGATCACGAACGGGATATATTCGACCTGCACGGTCTATTGCCGCCGCATGTGGGAAGTCTCGACGAACAGATCGAACGTAGAATGGAGGCCCTGCGCGCCCAGCCAAATGCCTTCAGTAAATACAGCTTTCTTCGTGACCTGCAAGACACGAACGAGACTCTGTTTTACGCGCTGCTGGTCCACAATATCGAAGAGATGCTGCCTCTGGTCTATACGCCGACCGTGGGTGAAGGCTGCCAGCGCTTCAGCGAGATATGGAGAAAACCTCGCGGTTTGTTTCTCAGCTATCCCAACAAAGACCGCATCGAGCAGATCCTGAATCATTCTCGCTATGACAATGTGAAATGCATTGTCGTCAGCGACGGCGAACGCATCCTGGGACTCGGCGATCAAGGCGCTGGAGGCATGGGCATCCCGATCGGAAAGATGGCACTCTATACCGCACTGGGCGGAATTCATCCCGAGCATTGCCTGCCCATTCTGCTCGATGTAGGGACCGACAACGAAGACAGGCTGAAGAGCCCTCTATATATCGGGTGGAACCATCATAGAGTCCGCGGTGAGGAGTATGACGCGTTTGTTGATCTTTTTGTAAGCAGCGTGAAGAAACGCTGGCCTCACGTCCTTTTGCAATGGGAGGATTTTGCCGGCTCCAATGCCGCCCGTTTCCTTGCCCGCTACCGGGACCAGCTGTGCACGTTCAATGACGACATTCAGGGAACAGCAGCCGTCGCTGCTGCGACGTTGATCTCCGCGATCAACGTAACGGGTGTTCCACTAGAGCAACAAAAGATCGCCATGGTTGGCTTCGGCAGCGCAGGTATTGGCATCACCAACCTGCTTGCGCAATTTATGCAGGACAGAGGCCTCACGGAGGCGGAAGCGCACAATCGCCTTTATGCGATTGATCGCTACGGCCTCGTGACGGAACGCGGCAAAGATGTACGGCCTGAGCAGCTACCCTACGCGCGCAAAGAACAAGAGGTGCAGGGGTGGAAGCAACCCAATGGAGAGATCACTCTGCTCGATGTGGTCCGCCATGCGAAGCCTTCGGTCCTTATCGGAGTTTCCGGCCAGCCGGGGGCCTTCACCGAAGAGGTGGTGCGCGAGATGGCAAAGTATGCGGAGCGCCCCGTCATCTTCCCACTCTCCAATCCCACCTCACGCAGTGAAGCCACCGCGCAAGACCTTATGGATTGGACCGATGGCAGAGCACTGATCGGCACCGGCAGTCCGTTCGAACCGGTAAATGTCGGTGGAAAAAAGATCCCCGTCACTCAGACCAACAACTCGTATATATTTCCTGGACTCGCTCTTGGAATCCTTGCCTCCAAAGCCAAACGCGTTACGGACACAATGGTCAAGGCCGCGGCTGAGGAACTGGTCCGTCATCTACCCACGCAAACAAACAAGCAGGCCGGCCTGCTTCCGCCGCTTGCCGACGCCCGGCAACTCGGCCGCATGATCGGGCAAGCCGTTGGCAGGCAGGCGATGCTGGATAGGCAGGCGCAGGTTGTCGACGAACAGGAGTTGGAGCGCGAACTCACCGCGAATGTCTGGGAACCAGTCTATGTGCCCTACGAATTAAAACGTCAATGAAAGGAGGAGAACGGCGATGAGCAATGCGGACGTTCGGATAGAGAAAGACTCCATAGGCGATGTTCCGGTTCCCGCCGACAAGCTTTGGGGAGCGCAGACGCAACGCTCGCTTGAACACTTCAGCATAGGCACAGACCTCATGCCAAGGGAGATGATCACCGCATACGCCATTCTGAAAAAAGGCGCGGCCAATGCCAACTATGCGGGCAAGCGCCTCGACAACGAAAGTCATTCGTTGATCGTCCGCGTGTGTGATGAGATTCTTGCCGGTCAGCATCAAGGCATGTTTCCGTTGCATGTCTGGATGACGGGCAGCGGCACGCAATTCAACATGAACGTGAATGAGGTGATCTCAAATCGCTGCTGTCAGTTCGCAGGCACGCCGCTCGGAAGCAAGATCCCGGTCCATCCCAACGACCACGTGAACATGTCGCAATCGTCGAACGATTCATTTCCATCGGCTATGCACATCGCGGTTGCGGTGAATGTAAAGCAGAAGCTGATTCCCGCTGTGCAGCAATTGTGCAATGCGATTCATGCGAAGGCCGAAGAGTGGAGAGATATCGTCAAAATTGGCCGCACGCATATGCAGGATGCCACGCCCCTCACGTTAGGGCAGGAGTGGTCTGGATACGCGGCAATACTCGACGACGCTATCGAACGGATCGAGGATACGCTGAAGGGCGTGTATCGCCTTGCGCTGGGCGGCACGGCGGTCGGCACTGGAATCAACGCGGCCCCCGGATTCGCCGAGGCGGTTGCGGTGGAGATCGCCGCGCTGACTGGTCTGCCCTTCGTTACAGCGCCGAATAAGTTTGCTGTGCAGGGATCTCACGATGCACTGGTCCAACTTTCCGGCTGTCTGCGCACATTGGCAGTGTCGCTCTACAAAACTGCAAATGACATCCGGCTCATTGGATTGCCCGACGTTTTGTACCAGTGAAGAGTTAGTGTAGCGCATCGATTTCTGAGTTCAGATCGATGCAGGATATG
>NZ_LAIJ01000005.1 GCF_001449115.1 Occallatibacter gabretensis
CAAAGGATTGTTCATCCCTCCATCTCAACCGCTATCACCCTCCACTCATATAGCAATTAAGATGCGTCGGCCCTGCGCCAGCTCGCCTAACACTTGACAGAACGGGCTTGCGCCCATAGTCTACTAATACTCGCAGCGTTGAGCGCGGGGAAGGATTTTCATGGTGAATCGTTCGATCTCCGCGTGTTGTCTGTGCTGCTGTGAGAGCAGCGCTACGCGAGCGTCTCGATAAGCTAGGAATCCGACAGACAGGATTGAGCTAAAACGAGACCCACCCGCGACAAGCGTGGTGGGATTTTTATTTTCGGGACGAGTTACGAAGGACCAGGACGAAAACCTTCGTGGCTTATGAGCACCGGTGGCGAAGTGGTTAACGCGCTGGTCTGCAAAACCAGTATTCATGGGTTCAAATCCCATTCGGTGCTCCATAAATTCAATAACTTACTGGATTTTCCGTAGGGCCTTAACACCACTAAACACCACTGAGATAAAATATGAGTATTGCTGGAGGCCCGCAATGCTCAAGAAAACGGTCGATCGGTATCAACACGGCTCTGTACGAAAAGTAAAACGGGCACAGGGATTCGCCTGGGAGTTTCGCTACTACCTCATGGAAGGGTCGGTACGGAAACCGAAAGTACAGACCTTCGACTCGGCGATCTACAAGACCGAAAAAGCTCTCCGTCAACACTTGGAGAGCTTCGTCGTTAAGCTGAACGAGAAAACCGAATACGCCCGCTCTGCCGGCGTTACGTTCGGCGCTCTGCTCGACCGCTACATAGCCGAGGAGATGCCTCCGCGAAAGTCCACGAAGGGTGGATACCTCTCCATCATCAACAGCAAGCTGCGGCCTCAATGGGGCTCCCTTCTCTTGTCTGAGATTCGGCCCGCTCAGGTTCATACGTGGTTGCAACATCTCGACCTCGCACCTGTGACGAAGGGGCATATCAAAAGCCTCATGCACAAGCTCTTCGATCTTGCGACATTGTGGGAGTATCTGCCCCTTGAGCGGCGCAATCCCATCGAAATCGTCAAGGTGAAGAACGTCACGATGCGGACGAACGAGGTGATTGTCTTATCGGCTGAACAGTTCCGTGAGATCGCGCCGAAACTGCCTGAGCACGTCAACATGATCGCGATGGCTGCAGCATGCCTCGGTCTTAGAGTGAGCGAGATTTTGGGCTTGCAATGGTCGGACATCGATTGGGAGAAGCAGACAGTTTCTATCCGGCGTAGCGCCTACCGTGGTGCTATCGACGACACGAAGAATAACTCCTCGAAGGCCAAGCTCCCCTTGCATCCCACCCTCGCGACATTGCTCCTTGCCTGGAAGATCAAGTGGTCTGAGCGTGAGGAGCTAATGCAGAAGCGCGCGGCATTACGGACGCGTAAACGGCCTCTCAAGAAGAACGAATTTGGATGGTTGTTCGCCAATCCCAACACTGGAATGCCTTACATGTCGCCCAGCCTTCAGCAGCGTTGGATTCGGCCCGCTGGCGAGGCAATCGGACTGGAAGGTTTAGGCTTTCATTCGTTGCGCCACTCGTATCGGACTTGGCTGGATTCGGCGGGCGTAGCCCCCGGCGTCACCAAGGACTTGATGCGTCATTCCGCCATCAGCACGACGTTCAACGTCTATGGGCGAGCGCTGTCACCTGAGAAGCGAGAGGCAAACAACAGAGTCATCGAAATGCTTCTGCCCTCTCTACCTTCTCCCGCTGAACCTAGCTAGCCTCAAGCCAATCTCTGAGCCGTTCTTTAGAGAAACGCCACAGCTTCCCTACGCGGACGGCAGGGATTTTGTGAGCTCGTGCCATCAGTCGCAGGGTCTTTGGGTGGCAATGTAGGACGGCGGCAGCCTCCTTGAGATTCAGCACATTGTCCGATGAACGATCCTGCTCATGGGGAAAGCGGGCCTCATGGATATTGTCCATCGTGACGCTCGCGGGGGGCTTCTTCATGTCAACCATGGTGACTCCAGTACGCAAGGCTTACGTCCGATTCCAACTTGGCTGATGCCGTAGCTGTATGTCCAATGAAAAGTTGTGCGGGAACTATTACTCGGAGGAATAGTGCTTCGGCCAACCCAGAGGAAAGTCACTCACATCTTACTGACGAACAGGGGTTCACAGGTTTCGTCCGGAGTTTTGGGCCCATGAGTCAGATTGATTTTCGTCTCCTTCAATCCGCCATTGTGTTAGCCGACGAGTTGAACTTCTCTCGTGCCGCTTCCCGCCTCCACTTGACCCAGCCTGGGCTTACCAAGCAGATACAGGATCTGGAGTCTCAACTGGGCGTCATACTCTTTGAGCGAAGCAGCCAAGGCGTTGAGCTCACGGAGCCTGGCCGGGTCTTCATAGAACATGCGAAACTCGCTGTGTTTCATTTGGAACGTGCCGTGCATTTGACTCGCGCGGCGGCCAAAGGAGCGGAGGTCGTCGTCAACTTCGGAAGCTCTCCATATATTGACCCGTACATCGTTTCGACTGTGCTCTCCGTTCGGCTTCCGCTATTTCCAACGATGCGTGTCCATACTCACAGTCATTTCTCGCACGAACTGATGCGCCAAGTCAGTTCGGGTGAACTGGATATTGCTATCGTCGCGGCTGGAGAAGAGAACTCACGCTTGAACTTCTTGGAACTCGAACGCCATCCCCTGTTCGCCCTTATGAAGACTGAGCATGACGCCGCGCGAAAGAGATCCGCCTGTTTAGAAGACTTTGACGATCGAGTATGGGTGCTATTTGGAAAACATGTTCACCCTACGATGCACGACTTGATCCTCTCCCGTGCCGAACTACTCGGTGTTAAGCCTAGCGAAATTCACTATTTCACGACGGCGGAAGAGGCAGCTTACCTTGTGGCCAAGCATGAAGGAATAGCCTTCTTGAATCGCACTAGCGCTTGGCGGGTCGCTCGAAACGGACTGACGATGCGCCCCTTAGATGAACCGACCCTTGCGGTAAAAACAACGCTCATCACTCGCGCGGAAGACAGAACTCGTTTGACTAGCGAGTACGTGAGATCAGCTAAGAGGAAGCTCGAACGGAAAAGTGACGGCGACCAGCAGAGGCTTCCATTGGCCGTCTAACGGCGGAGACGCTCGTCTGTCTCTTCAATCACCGCTTCGTTCAAGGGGCCTTCACGTCCACACTGCGAGCAATGAAAAACACCAGCGGCATCAGGCATCCCATCTGGATCTTCGCGCCGCGATGCACGGCCGCATTCAGGGCAAATATGTGCGTGAGTTAACTGAATCTCCTTAAGATCTTCCTTCTTGTTGTCCAAAATTTACGCCTATCTCGACTGTTGTCGTAATTTCGGAATGCGGTGTTGACTGCGATTCGGCAAAGCACAGCGCGTCATCACCCGAATTGTGACTAATCACGGTTCATGAGCCCTTCCGGCCTGACCTCAGCTCACCGCCTGAGCAGACGAGGGCGCGTTGGCGCTGAGCGGAGTGAAGTTGATCATCCCAGCCCGCGGTCGTCCGCCGGTGCTCAGGTGTCCACGATCTTCGGGATGATGTAGGTACCGTCGCGCAGGTCGTAGTTGATGAGGTCGGGCTTGCCGTCCTTCATCTCGTACACGCTGAACTTCTCGCTGGCCGTAGTCTTGATGTAGGTGAACTTGTCGTCGTGGTAGATCGACTGGACGGCGAAGGGGTCTTCGTTCTTGAACGTGTAGTCGAACTTGAGCTGCAGCGGATACGCACTCTTGTACTCGTCTACCGCCTGGGTGACATGGCTCTGTAAAGTAGCGAGCTGCTGTTTGGCCTGGTCAAGCTGTGCAGCGGGAACGTACTGCGCCGGTCCTGCCGAGGCTGTGATCGAGGATTGGTCGGCAGGCTGGACGATGACCTTCAGGTCAGGGTCTCATGGAGCTGATTCAGTTGGCGAAGCTATACAAGAAGCCTATACAGTTCTTCTTCGGCAGTTGAGCGCCATACAGTCATAACAAGCTCGGGTTGGAGGCCGGAATTGCGAGGCTGTGCGAACTCCTGACCTTGTGGTGTCCATCCTGTAATGACAACAAGCCGACGTAGTATTACCAATCGAATGCCGGGTGCGTAAGCCATCAAGGCCTACGCATCTTGCATGCACAGGCTTTGATTTCGTTTCACCTTCGACGATCTGTCCCAATGCTTCATAGCCTTCAGATCCTCGCGCTCCTCACGTTTACTTCCAATAGCTCCTAAGTAGACAGAAGCTGTTATTCCTTTGAGGCACCGGATCGGCCGGATCGCTTAGAGATTGCACTCTTCGGCAATCGCGGTACCGACTGAACTCCCGCCCAAAGCGTTGCGATCGTCTGCTCGGTCACGAGAGTCTGGTCAGACAATCCAGGTACAACTCCTTGAATAACAAATAGTGTGGCGAGGCCAAAGATCGTAAACCACCAGGTGTGGGCTATCACGATGTCACCCCTATTTGGCAATCCTTCATCCTTGGCAACATCGAAAAAGAGCTGCACGAAACGCGCGAACAACGGCGCGCCCAGGTCGTCGATGTATTGTCCAGCGCGGACGCCGTTTCTGTTTTCAGGCCCGAACCAGACGTTGCGGAACTGCTGTGGATGGGCAATGCAGAATTGAATCAAGCCGCGTGAAGTCGCAAAAAGACGCTCTTTCGGTGACAGATGTTTCGCTGCAACCGCGTCGAAGTCCTGAACCATCAGCCCGATCGTCTCGCTGCTCAACTCAGCAAGAATGTGCCACTTGTCGGGGAAATGCTGATAGATGACGGCGTGCGTATAGCCGATCTCTTTAGCGATCTCGCGAAGCGTCACGGCTTCGTAGCCGCGATCGGCAAACATCTTGCTGGCGGCGGCAAGGATTTCGCCCCGCAACCTCTCCTTGCGCTCTAGCCGTCGACTTGGTGATGTGGATGTCACTTCCATAGCTTAGTCTGTTTGGCCGCTTGCTGCGACCAAATGTAGATTTATAACCATTGGATACAAACCATCGATTATTTTGCAACCAATGGTTACATTAGACCTCTAATTGTCAGACCGCGTATTTGGATTGGCGGCCATATACGAGGCAAAAGGAGAATGCGATGAAAGTTCTAGTGATAGGAGCGGCGGGCAAGAGCGGCGAGGCGCTGGTAAATGAGGCGCTTGCGGCCGGACATAAGGTGACGGCTTTCGTGCGCGGTACTTCGCAGTACAAGAAGGAGAACGTCAGAGTTATTACGGGAGACGTGCTGGACGCGGCTGCGGTCGACGTTGCAGTTGCCGGACAGGATGCTGTCATCGACGCGTTGGGCGGCAAGACGCCTTGGAAAGTGACGACGATGGAAACGAACGCCGCACACAATATTGTGGACGCGATGCGGCGCAATGGCGTGCGCCGGCTACTCAAGATTTCAGTGGTGGGTGCGGGCGAGAGCGTCAAGAACGCCGGCTTCTTCAACGAGCACGTACTCATGCGGACGTTTTTGAAGGGTCTGCTGGTGGACAAGGCGGGCATGGAAGCCAAGATCGAAGGCAGCAACTTGGACTGGACGCTCGTGCGGCCGCCGATGTTGACCGACCACGAGAAAACCGGCATTGCTAGGGTGCTGAGCACGGAGGGTGGCGAGAAGGCGCACAAGATCGGGCGGACCGATCTGGCAGCCTTTATAGTGCAGCAACTGGAAAGTGGCCAATATGTGCGGCAGGCAGTGACGGTCACGACCACATAGCAAGGCCTCCGCGAGGATCAACCAACTCATCGAGGCGATCCGATCGGCTTTGTAAAGGCCTGTAACGACTCATGCGACAGATAGCTGTGGAAACTCACGGGACTAGCGGAGTGCTAGCTGCGCAAATCACGCTGCAAGAACGAACAAGGAGAAACGAGCATGTATTTAGTCATGGGCATTACAGGAAACGTTGGGGGCGCCACTGCGCGGCACCTGCTGAAGCAGGGAAAACAGGTACGAGCACTAGTGCGCGATCGCGAGAAAGCGGCGAAGTGGGTAGACCAAGGTGTGGAGTTGGTTGAGGGCGACTGGAGCGATGCGGCAGCCATAGCGGCGGCGCTCAAAGGCGTTGAGGGCGCGTTTGTCATGTTGCCGGCTGTATGGGCGCCCTCGCCTAATTTCACAGAAGCAAAGGGCCTGATTGCGAACTATGTCGAGGCGCTGACCAAGGCAGTGCCTCCGCGGGTGGTAGCGCTCTCGTCGATGGGCGCGAATAGAACAAGCGGGTTGGGGATGATTACGGCCTTAGCGCTTTTGGAGAATGGTTTTCGCAACCTGACCTTTCCAGTCGCATTTGTCCGCGCAGGCGGCTTCTTCGAAAACTTTCTTTTCGGCTTGCAGGCCGCCCAGGGCGGAACATTACCGGTCTTCTACAATCCTACCAACCGAAAATTGACAATGGTCGCGACGGATGACATCGGCGCAGAGGTGGCAACTCTTCTCGCCGGGCCGACGTGGTCAGGGCATCGCGTCATCGAGCTGGGTTCGATGGTAAGCGCGGATGAAGTGGCCGCACAATTGGGTGAAGTCCTGACACTCGACGTAAAAGCCTTCGCACTTCCGCGTGCCGCCTGGGCGGAAGCGTTCGAGCAGTTCGGTGTCCCGAAGGGCCACACTGGGCCCGCCGAAGAAATGTACGAGAGCGTTAACGCGGGATGGATGGACCTCGGAGTCACGGGTACGGAGCACGTAGCGGGTACGACGTCTCCACGCGATGTATTTGCGGCTGCACAGAACGCCGTCAAGGCGTAGGTCCGGGGCAAGCTTAACCAGCCCGGTTCCCTGGAAACTGCGGAGCTAACGTCAGCGGGTGGAACCGGACGGCTCATCGTCCGGTTCCACCCTGTCGAAAGGCCATCCGATCCCAACCGCAAGACGAGGATTCTTATGAAAACTGAACAGACAATAGATAAACCCGTGCGGGCAGGTCGAGCAATTCAAATAGCCGCGATGGTAACAACCGGCCTTGTCGCTTTCATGTGGGTGTACTTCGGAAGGCTATATCTCATTCACGATCCCGGAGAATGGAGGATTGCCAATCAGCAGCTCGGATACCCGCTCTATATCATCCCTCTGATTGGCGTAACCCACATCCTTGGTGGCGTGGGCCTTCTGATTCCCAATGTGCCTCGATTGACTGAGTGGGTCTATGCTGGTTTCTCGATCACTCTTTTACTCGCGTTCTATTCACAACTGAACGGCGGTGGCAGTACCTGGGATAAGTTTGATCCGATTCTCGTCATGGCGTTCGTCTTCGCTTCGTATGTATTGAGACGCTGCATGCGCGCAAACAGGTGGTCGATATGAAGAAACGCTCGGCGCAGTTTTGTTTTCCAGGCACGCCGTTAGCGGCACCATCTGTCCGGCCAAACGCTCTTATGAGGACTTCCTTAATCTAAGAGCACTACCTTTAAAAGTGTAAACTGTCATTTGACAATTTACACTTTATCTCTTACCTTCAGTCTGTGGCCCTCCTGCGACTACCCGAGCTGCGACCTTGGCTTCTCCAACGCTATGGCTCGGCGAGTACGCTGGCTGCCGCGTTGGGCGTGACCCGGCAAACTGCGCACAATTTGCTCACCGGCCGCACGTTGCCAAATTTGGCGAACTGCACAAAGCTAGGACTGAGCCCGGCTTTCGTTTGTGAAGAAGCGATGGGAGGCAAGGAAATAATGAGTCTCGATCAATATCTCGTACAACGCGACTTGGATCGTAGATCCGCCAGTCTTCTCTCTAAAGCAGATCTGAACGCCGCATTGGCCGGTCCACGCGGCGCGACAATGATGAAGAGTTTGATGAAGGAGACCCACGCTGCGGCATCCCTGATCGGAGCCATCGATGGCATCCTCTTTCAATGGGATGATGGACGACAACCGGGAGGAAGTCTATCGGAGCTTCTGAAGCTGTCCCCTGTCGGCGCGCAATTCAAACGGATCATGTCTGCACCGGCGGGAGGTTCCGTTCGTGGCTATCGAATCGATTTCGGTTGGGTGACTACTGCTTCAGGACGCGGAGCGAAAGAAGTGCCAACTGAAGTGTGGAGGCTCACGCTCACCGCGAAGGATGGCGTTCTTGGTTGGAATGTGAACACGAATGAGATCGTCGGCGCGTCGTCAGTTGTATTGGCAGGACAGATCGTGAAGCGGTTGATCGAGTATCGAGATGAATTCATGAAAACCCGTTAAAGATCCAAGCCATGACTTCCAGTTGCTTATAGCAGCGGCTAGTTCCAGACTTTGCGAATTAGTACCGCTAAACGCGCTCGTCATCAAGAACCACCCTGATTTCACATCGGCTGCACGCGTTACAGCCGCATCGAAAACAACACCACTTTAATACCACTGAGAAGATTCCTTTGCGTACTTTTCAGGGTTTTTGAGGGTGGTGTAGTTCACATAAGTATCTGAAAGTAAAGGTTATGGCGCATCTGCAAAACCAGTATTCGCGGGTTCAATTCCCGCCCGGTGCTCCAAAATCCAAAGCCATAAAGAGGCTAAGAAATCCGAAGGGCCGCTTTCCCATTGCAGGAGGCGGCCCTTTCGGTTACGGCTATTAGGGAGGTAAGAGTGCAGATACGCTTACTGTATCTAATGACTCTTGTATACCTTAGAAACCATTAAGACCTGATAAAGATAAGCATTAAAGTACGATAAGGGACCTGGGCAGGCGTGGCCGGGTGCTGTCGAGAAAGATCCTCATACGGAGCGCTTCGGCGCGCTGAACAAAGATAAGGCGCTTCTGGCGGCGGATGTGGTCCGCGTTTTCAAGGAAATCGAGTTGGGCCTCATCGTAATCTGCGCCCTCATCCAGCCGAACGATGCGTTCCTCAATGGTCTTGCGGAAGCGCGGGCTGATCTCAATGCCTTCAAGGGTGGAATTTTCGCCGGTCATTCTTGCTTTGCTCCCGTTTTTCGCTTTGATTCCTGCATAGACCAAAATTTTGCGGTGCGGCTCAAGTTTTCCGCCGATGAGTCGATAGTATCGATGCGCCTAACTCTCTGCCAGATTACGTCCTGTGTAGGATGACGGCAGACTTTGGTAACAAGTGTCTGAAAACAGGACAATTAGCCGGTACGACTTGCACAGTCCTCTCCCGGGTCCGGATTACGCGTTCCTCATTCGCGTCAACCCGGACCCGGGATTCATAGCACGTTAGCGCTGTGCTGCGCCCGTGCCGGGAGAAGACGTGGCCATGGAGAGAACCATTTTGGTTCCGTCATCGAGTTGCACGTCCTGACGTGCGCTTAGAAGCGCTCCGGAGGCGTTTGAGAATGGCTGGCCGGATGAGCTGGAAGCGATGAGCACTCCTGGGACAGCCGTGGTCTTGATGACGACATTGCCGTTGCGGGCGACCGTTGTTCCGGGTGCGGGACCACTGGTTGAGTTGGTTGCGGGGCTGGCGCCGGGGCTAGAGTTTTCTGTGGCGGAACGAGCGCCTGCTGCTGTGGCCGCTCCAGTGCCGGGACTGGCTGTACCGTTGGGGGCAGAGCCGCTGGAAGTTTGAGGCGATGAGCTGCTGCTGTTCGGCATTGCAGCGCTGGCATCCATGCTGCTTGAGCCAGCGGGGGTAACGGTCTGGATCGCGGATTTGATCGGCATGCTCTGGCCGGATTTGATCTCGGCCTGATCAAACTGAAGTGTGACGCGACCGTTGTCTTTATTCGCTATATAGGCCTGTGCCTCCGTGACGTGGCCGACGATCTTTGAGCCTTTGGGAATGACGGTGCCGTCCGCCATGGTGGCTTTTTCAGTGGTTTTCAGCTCAACTTTGTCGCCGGCTTTCGCAGTTTTGGAGTTGAGTTTGGACGTGAGCTCTCCGGTAACGGGGCTGAGAGCGAGGGCTTCCGGCTGAGCTGGCTGCCCGGGGGCGGCCTGACTGGACTGCGCGGTTGGGGCCGACTGTGCATTGGGCTGTGGTTGAGGCTGCGGGGCATCGGGTTGCTGCGCGGCGACGGAGAAGGTGCAACAAGTCGCCAGAACCAGGGGAGCAAGACTGAGGTGCTTCATTCGGGGAAACCTCCTTGGAACTTCCTTGCTTCGGTCTGCCATCCCGTTTCATGGAGGGCAGGCAGGCCGAGTTGCCAGAGTAGGACGGAGCCTTATGCAAAGAGGTTGCCAGAAGGTTCCAAATAAGAGCGAGGCATGCATAAAATGAAAATCGCTATCGCAAGTGCGTGCCTGAATTGCAAAGTGGGCGCAGACGAGAGCCCTTTCGAGCTTTCATCCTGCGCCCACTGGCGTCCTGGGGGAGGACATCGAGAATCTTTTTTGTATTTTTTCTAATCAATTTCGCGCAGCCTGCCTCCTCGGCAGCGGGGGCCCATGCAGAACTGCGCGAAAACCACCTATTGCCGTTCACTGCCGAAGAAAATGAAGAAGTGCCTGCGTGCCGTCACCGGAAATAAATATTTTGCGCGCAGGGTGAGAGGTTATGAATGGACATAAACCCCTTGCGCCGCAGGCAGCCTTGCTTTGAAAACAGTGCTGCCGGCGGCTAAGGCTGTTTTGTTTATGTTTTGAAAATTCGCAAGAGGAATACCAACCACTGCAATTGGTGCCATAAGTACAATCTTCATGAGAAAGTGCCTCTTTATCTTTAAACGAAACGTGCTCTATATACAGTGGGCTGGAGGATATATATAAACAACAGCCAGCCCGGTTACTTATATAGATGCAGGTATAGAGCCAAATGGCTGCCTGATCAGGAAAGTATGGTGTAAACAACGGAATATCTATGAATTGCGGAAGGCTGGCGCAGGTTGGATGATAATCGTCTCGCGCAGACGAGGGTGTAACTTCTTCCTAGTTAGGGAAAGATTTCCTCGGTGCTATCTGAGCTTCGGGGTTACTGATCTTCGCTCTTAGGCGCGTAGTAGCCTTTACGGACCTGAACCTTCATGTCGTCCCCTTTGCAGGTGATAGAGACCTTGCGGAAGGTGCCATCCATCTTTTCATTGGTGGGCTTATAGGTGGCAACGTACTGCGAGCGCAGTTCATCGCCTATCTGCTGGAAGGCAGCTTCAAGCTTTTTACCGTCATGGCCTACGTTGATGAGCCGGCCGCCGGACTCCTCGCTGAGGCGCTTTGCCGCCGAGTAGCCGGAATAGCCAAAATTGCCATAACCCTGCACATCGGCGATGAGGATGACGTAGATGAGCGAATTGGCGCGCACGGCGGATTCAATGGCCTCGCCGATCTTGTGGTCGCTGCCCTGGTCGTCGCCGTCGGTCAGGATAATCATGGCCTTGCGGCCTGTCTCCTGGTTGAATTTCTCGCGGGAGGTGAGGTAGATGGCGTCGTAGAGCAGTGTGCCCTTGGGGTCGCCGTGGATGGGAATGGTGCCGCCGCCTGCGCCGGGAATACCCGTGCCGTTGCCGCCGGCGGTGTTGATTTCTGCTTTCTGCAGGGCGCGTGTGAGCATGCGGGTGCTATTGGTGAAGTCCTGCAGTAAATCGACGTTTACGTCAAAGGAGAGGACAAATGCCTCGTCTTTTTTGCGGAGGACCTGCTCAAGAAAGCGGCTGCCGGCGTCCTGTTCAAGAGGAAGAACGCGCTGCTGGCTGCCGGAGGTATCGAGCAGGATTCCCAGGGTAAGCGGAAGGTCGGACTCAGCGGTGAAGTTCTTCCAGGTCTGCGGATCTTTGTTCTCCGCCACGGAGCAGTCGTCTTTGGTGAGATGCGGAGCGAGCTGGCCGCCCTTGTCTTTCACGGTGAAGTAGAGATCGACAAGGTTGGTGTTGATTCTGAGAGTTGGCGTCGGGATGTCCTCGACCGGCTGGGCGGGTGCATTGCTGACCGGTGGCGCATCCGGCGAGGGCGGAAGCTGCGCATGCGCTTTTCCGCAGAGGAAAAATGCGGTCAAAAGCGCGGCGGAAAGCAAAGGAAGCTTCTTCATCGGCATCTCATCTAATTAGACGTTAAGGCGCGTTGAAAAGAGCATAGCGCATTACCGGTATCAGCGGGTTCGGTTATGGACAGAGCAAACAACGCGCAGGGTCATGCGTCTGATAGTCTGAACCATGCGCGAGTCCCTAAACGACTGGGAGGACCGCCATCGCGGCCCTCGGATGGGACCGTGTGGAGGACGTGAGATACCTGTGAAGCCTGGATTGCACATTTCGGCGCTAACGGCGCTTTTGAGCCTGACCTTTGCTGCCGCAGCTCAGCAGCAACCGCAGCAGACCCCGCAGCAACCGGTTCCGGATGCTCCTACGCCGCAGCAGGCGACGCAGCCGCTTACCAACGCGGCGAGCGGGCCGATCAAGCCGGGCGGAGGAGCTGGAACCGAGCAACCAGCAGCCGGAAGCTCCGGATCGCAGGATATTCAGGGGCCGGTGCCACAGCAGCCAACAGCGCAGCCTCCACGGTCAACTCTGCAGCCGCAGGATAACCAGGCTCCGCCCGTGACCATGACACCGGCTGAGATTGGCGCCGCAATCCGAATCAACGTGACATACGTTGAAGTTCCGGTAACGGTAAAGGACTCGAAGGGCAATGAGGTTCCGGGGTTGCAGTGGCGCGACTTCAAAGTTTACGAAAACAACAACTATGCGCCTCTGAAGGTCTTTACTACGGATTCTTACCCGCTTTCGATTGCATTTGTGGTGGATCAGAGCCTGCCGCGCGACCAGATGGAGCAGGTGAATACTTCGCTGGGGGCCCTGCAGGGCGCGCTGACGCCGTTTGACGAGATCGCTGTTTTTACCTACGGCAATGGAGCGCGCAACCAGTCGGGCGGGTTCACGGGAGCCCAATCGGCACGCGTACCGTACATCCTCTCCATGACGAAATCCGCGGGTGCCGAGCAGCTGAATCCGGTGAACGATGGCCCGTTTGCGAGCTGTAACATCCGCGAAAACGGCAACTGCATCGATCCGAATCTGCAGGCAGGCAAGTCAGCAGGCAGCGGCTACTTCATGAATATCCCCAAGGAGATTCACACGCTGAATGATGCGATTCTGGCGGCGGCGAAGGAGCTTTCCTCACGGCCACAGGGACGGCGGCGCATCATCTACGTGATCTCCGACGGTAAGGAAAGCGGCAGCAAGGCCCCGTACAAACAGGTGCTGCAGTATCTCCAGACCAACCACATTCTTGTGTACGGCACGCTGGTAGGTGAAGCCGCACGCTGGGGCGAGGGACGGCTGAGCCGCATCCACCTGCCCTTTACGATGTATGACAACATCCTTGTGAAATACACGCTCAACACCGGCGGCACGCTGGATTCAGCCAATGGCGTGAACCACATTGAAAAGACCTACAGCGACCTGGCCCGCGAGGCGCGCACGCGGTACACGCTGGTGTATGCAAGCCACGAGCCGCTTCTTGACGGCAAATACCGCAAGATTGATGTGCGCGTGAGCCGCCCGAACCTGGATGTGACTGCACCGCTGGGTTATTATCCCGCGGCCTCCGATGCGGCCACTCATTGATTGCTTGCTTCGGGAAAAAGAACAGGGCCTGTGCAGAGGATGCACAGGCCCTTGGTCTTTAGCGCTACCAGGCAAGAATCAGCTGGCGCGCGGAATCTTCTTATGCGCTTACGACTGCTTCTGCCCGTCCTGCGGAGGCGCTGGCGGGGGGGTGACAGTGTGCTGCGCGGTGGTCGTAGGAGCGGGATCGGTTATGCCCTTCAGGCCTTCCTTGAAGCCCTTGAGTCCCTCACCAAGTCCTTTGCCCAGTTCCGGCAAACGACGTGCACCGAAAAGCAGAAACGCCACGACGGCAAGTACGATGAGATGCCACGGCTGCAATAGATCGCCCATTACCTGACTCCTTTACGCGTCCTCCTGATGCCCGGCGCGCTTCCCTGAAAGATTATTGTCGCACAAAAGACAGAGACCAGAGAGCAGGGCTCAGAGATCAGAAAAACTCAATAGAGCATTCGTTGAGACGCTCGGGGCGAACTAAGCCGGGCTAATTGACTCGCGCGGGGTTCCCCAGGCGTTCGGTCACCATGGAGACAAAGCTGCCGAGATCTTCCTCTTCGCCCATAGTGAGCCGGCGATGGACCTTCATGAGCGGAAAGAGACGTGAGCCGCGCACATCTATAGCAGGCATAGCGGATTGCGCGCCTACCTGCGCGCCCGGATATTGCGTCATCTCCCAGATGCCGGCATAGCGGCGGCGAAGGACTTCGCCCAGGTAGCTGCCCCAGAGACGCGTCTCAAACTCCACATCGCGCTCCGGGCTTTCACTGACCAGGATGAGAATCTCATCGAGCGCATCGATAGAGCTGGAGGAGTAATCGAGGGTATGGTGGTACTCGCGCCGCGCCGCCTCAACGGCTCCCGAGGCGTAGCCCTCCATCATCGCATTCAGATCGGCGAATGCCGTGGACTCCAGACGTTGGCGCAGATTGCTCATTGCTTTAAGGATAAATCCCCGAAGGGCTGCAGGAAACAGCCCTAGACCAATGGCGCCATTTGCTTGGTGTTCTGGTAGGTGTGCTGGATGCGGTGAATGACCGTGATGGTAGAGAGCACGGCGAGAATCCAGAGAACCGGAGCCATTACGCCCCAATGATTGAAGAGCGCGCCGAGGATGATGAGCACAATGCGTTCCGGGCGCTCCATGAAGCCCACTTTGCAGGAGCCGATGAGAGCTTCGGCACGGGCGCGGGTGTAGCTGACCATGAGCGACGTGACCATGACAAACGCCGCGAGCACCACGTAACGGAAGTGGTTGACGCGGGCGTAATAGACCAGCAGGCCGAAGAAGAGCACCACGTCCGAGTAGCGGTCAATCACCGAATCGAAGAATGCGCCGAAGACTGTGACCTGGCCTGTACGGCGCGCCACGCGGCCATCGACCATATCAAAGAGGCCGGCGCCGATGATGACAAGTCCGGCGTAAAAGAACATGCGTCCGGCATTGGTGACGTCCGCGTGGCCGAAGAAGAAGGCCGCGAGGATGTTGATCATCAGGCCGATGAATGTGAGCACGTTTGGGGAGATGCGGGAGAGTGCGAGTCCGTGGACAATCTTGTCCAGGAGCCATCCGCAGGCGCGGCCAAAGCCACCTGTCCAGGTCATTAAAGGCTACCTCTGATCATTCGCTCCACTTTTACTTCCCTGAGCCGGATTCCGCCGGAGCGCCGTCTGGCTGAGTCTCGCTGGCTGCGGCAGTTGCAGCGGCTTCATCGTGGATGGTGGTCAGCTTGAGAACCTCAAGCTCGCGCTTGCCGTTGGGCGTGACAATGGTGGCGACATCCCCCACACGCTTGCCCACCAAGCCGCGGCCAATGGGCGAAGTGGTGGAGATCAGCCCCTTGGTCACATCCGATTCCTCGCTGGTGACAAGGCGATAGAGAATCTCTTCGTTCTTCTGCGTGTCGAAGACCACTACTGTGGAACCGAAGCCGGCCTTGTCGCGCGGAATGTTGGCGAGATTGACGAGCGACAGCTCAGCCATGCGCTTCTTGAGCTGGCCCAGGCGCGCGTTGACGAAGACCTGGCGCTGCTTGGCCATGTGGTATTCGGCGTTCTCGGAGAGATCGCCCAGCGCTACGGCCTTCTTGATCTCGGCAGGCAGCTCATGCGCCAGCTCGTACTCAAGCGCCTCGATATCTTTTTGAAGCTGATTTTTAATGTGTTCCGGCATCCAACGTCCACGGCGACAGCGCCAGCAAATGCGCTCCGCATCAGGTAGTAATACTTAACAATCCATTATAAAGCAGGCAGATGAGCGGGGTTCCTGGGCCAAAGGCACTCCGTTTGCCGACCGCTGCGATATGCTTTTTAGAGAGGATTCCCACTTGTTTCGTTTTCGTCTCTCTGCCTGCATGCTTGCTCTTGCTCTGGCTGTCGGATGCAAGGCCCAGCCGCCTGCCAACGCAAATGCTCCAACCGGCTCTGATCTGAACCGCCGTATCGAAGTCATGGTCCGCGCCAAGTTCGAGCTGCCGCAGGATTACAGCGTCAATATCGGCGCTCGCAAGCCCTCGCAAATGCCTGGGTACGATTCGCTGACGGTCACACTGACCAAGGGCACCGAGACGGCGAACCTTGATTTTCTCATTTCTACCGACAACAAGAAGCTGGCGCGTCTGCAGAATTTTGATCTGGCGAATGACCCGGTCTTTCATATCGATCTGGCCAACCGGCCTGTCCGCGGCAACGCCTCCGCGCCGGTCACGATCATCAATTTTGATGACCTTGAATGCCCCTACTGCGCACGCATGCATCAGACGCTTTTCCCTGCTACGCAGGAGCGCTACAAGGACAAGGTTCGCTTTATCTACAAGGACGATCCGCTCACCGAGATTCACCCCTGGGCGATGCACGCCGCGGTGAATTCCAACTGCCTGGCCGCGCAGAGCGGACCTGTCTACTGGCAATACGTGGACTACCTGCACGGGCACGGACAGGAGATTACAGGCGAGGACCGGAACCTGACGCGCAGCAACGCTGCCCTGGATCGCATTGCCCGCGATTTTGCCGCCGTTGCACATCTGGATGACGCAAAGCTCAACGCCTGCCTGGCAAAGCAGGATGAGACCGCGGTGCGCGCCTCTGCGAGTGAGGCCGACAAACTGGGCATCAATGGTACTCCAGCGCTGTTTGTGAACGGCGAGCGGATTGACGGCGCACAGCCACGCGAGGAGGTCTGGATGGTGATTGATCGCGCATTGCGCGAGGCTGGCGTGGAACCGCCGCCGGCAGAAGCGCCCGCACCTGCAAAGGAAAAGCAGGGAGAAGGTGGCACGAAGTAGAAATCGAAGGCAAAAGATTGCCTTTCCGGCTCACAATTCCCGTTTCGTCCGGTCTTTACAGCCTGTTATCCTGATGTACTGGAAGCTGCTCCGCTTCCGTGAGGAGATTCAGGTTGCAACTCGAAGCTCGTTTTCCGGAGCGCGCGCGTCCGGTTTTTGCTCTGTTTGGCACAGTTCTTCTGCTTGCCTTTGCCGGTTGTCATCACGCTCCCGGTCCGGATGTCGTAGCAACAGTCAACGGCAAGGAGATTCTCCGCGCCGACCTGGAGAAGTACTACACCGCCAGCCAGACCGACAACGCTCAGCCGCCCGCACCGGAGCAGGCAGATATGGTCCGCCTCAATATTCTTGGCGGCATGATCAATGATGAGATCGTGCAGCAGCGCGCAGCCAAGCTGAACCTTGTGGCCAGCGACGAGGACGTGAATGCCAAGATCACTGAAATGAAGACTCCTTATACGCAGGAGGAGTGGGATAAGCAGCTCAAGCAGCGCAACATTACGATGGACGATCTTAAGCGTGACGTCCGCCGGCAGATCACGGCCACAAAGCTAGTCAACAAAGAGATCGATTCCAAGATCAACATCACGGACGCAGAGATCAGCGCCTATTACAACGCGCATAAGGCCGAATTTAATTTGATTGAACCGCGCTATGGGCTCTCACAGATCCTGGTCAGCGGCAATCCTCCTCAGCAGGGCGCGGCACAACAGCAGCGCAAGGCTCCGAATGAGGCCGAGGCGCGAAAAGAGATCGAGACCATTCGTGGGCGGCTTCTGAATGGCGAGGACTTTGCCAATCTGGCCGCGCAGTTTACGGAGAATCCGAATCTGGCGCAAAATGGCGGCAATATGGGCCTGGTGACCGAGACCGACCTGCACAGGGACCCAGATGTTTATAACGCTATCGGCGCGCTCAAGCCAGGCCAGCTTACGCCATCTCTGCCGGTCTACGATCCCCGAGATCCCGGCCACAAGGTCGTCATGGGCTACCAGATTTACAAGCTGAACAGCCGCGAGCCTGCGGGACAGCGTGATCTGAGCGATCCACGCACGCATGAGTTCATCCGCGAGAGCCTGCGCAATGGCAAAGCACAGCTACTCAATAAGGCGTACCAGGAGATGCTGCACGATCAGGCCGCGGTGCGAAACTACCTGGCCGAGCAGATCCTGAAAGAGGGCACGCCGTAGAGAAGAGATCAGGGGTCAGAGATAAAACAACAAGGCCGGGGATTGCTCCCCGGCCTTGTTGTTTTGAGTGTTGCGCTGCTTTAGAAGTTCAGTGTGATCTTCGCCGTCAGCGCGCGCGGTGTGACATAGTGCGTACCGCTGAAGGTGGAGAGGAAGTTGTAGAGCGCGTACTTGTCAGTGAAATTGATGGCCGTCAGGTTGAGATTCACCTTGTAATGGTCCGTGCGGAAGATGTTGTCCTGGCCGACTGTTGCGTCAAACAGGTTGCGCGGAGCGATGCGTGTGGGACTGAGGTCAGCATCTTCGGTGCCGGGCTTCGGGATCGAGATCAGGCTGGAGGTTAGCTGCGTGGCGATGCAGCCCGGCTGGCCATCGGTCATGATGGGGTTGCCGATTGTGGCCTTGGCCCCGTTGCAGGATAGACCCGCTTCAAACTGCTGGTCCGCAGTGAGGCCCCCCAGATTGATGAATGGCTGGCCGTTGAGCAGGTTGGGATTGCCGTTTGCATCCACAGAGAACGGAGAACAATCTGTGTTCGCATTGGGGTTCGCGTTGTAGCAAGGTGCTGACCCGGCCACGAGACCTGAATCGTAGCGCCAGTTAAAGCCTGCCCATGGCCCGCGCTTGCCGATCTGATATTGCAGGTGCGTGGTCTGGTTGAACTTTTCGTCGTGGTCAATACGGAACGGCGCGCCACCCTGGCCTACGGTGGCGCCGGCGCCGGCCGACTGCGGCGGGAAGAAGCGGGCCGCAACTGAGGAGGCCACGAAGTACGCGCTGATGTGACGATGCTCCGGCATCTCGGCACGCAGGGCGTAGCCGGGAATCTTGGAGTTGTGCCAGTCGATGGGGAAGGTGATGGGCGTATTGCCGAGCACCGAGAAGTCGAACGCGTTGTGCGTGTACTTCCAGATGTACTCGCCGCTTACAACCGCCCAGGTGCTGAAGGCCTGCTGAATGCTGGCGTGAAATTCATTGCGGAAGCCGGGCTGGAGCGTGCCTGAAGCGCCCGGCGAACAGGCCAGCAGCGGCGACAGCACAGGGTTCGCGCAGCCTTCGCTCGAAAGCACGAGGTTCTCGTTGAAGGGAGTCTCGAGGGTACGCGCATACGAGACACCGAGAACTGTGTTGGAAGGCTTGATCTTGTACGCGACACCGGCACGCGGCTCGGCCTGGCGGGCAACAGTGAGGCCGTTGTAAAGGTCGCCGCGAATGCCAACGTTGGCGGTCCAGTTGCCGATCTTGATCTGATCCTGCGCGTAAAGGGCAAGCTCTTTTACATCCGTGTGGCCAAAGTAGAAGTAGGATGCACCGCCGCGCGTCAGGTCGTATGGCGTCAGCACCGGAAGATAGTTGGGATTTTGCTGGCCCTGTGGACAGGAGTCCGCGGTATAGCCCGGCAGAGGATTGCCATTCGCATCCACGCAAGGAGCGCTCAGGCTGTATGTAGAATCCACGATGCCCAGCGCGTCGCTTTCACGCAGGAAGGTCTGGCCATACTGCGCGCCGAGCTTCACGTTGTGAATGCCGCGCGTCCAGGTGAAATCCGAGTGCACGGCAGCGTTGGTAAGCGTGCGGTTCTGGAAGATGGATGAGGTTTGCAGGTTCGCCGGCCCCAGATCCGCCAACGCATCGTCGCTGGGATAGTAGTGGTACAGATCCTTCCGCATAAAAGCGCCGAAGTTCCATACAGTGTGGTCATTGAGAACACGCGTATAGGTGGGCGAAATATTGAAGGTGCGGATCTGCGAGCGCTGGTCCGCATCGCCTGCATTTCCGAAGACCGGGCTGGCGCTTGTCCCATCGCTGACGATGTTCTGCACATTTAAATTGTCGTAGGTATTCGGCGTCTGGAACCATGAACGGCTGTAGTTCAGATCGAGGTGCATCGAGTCGACCGGGGTCAGCATGTAATCGATGCGGTCAAAGACATTTTGCTCGTTTCCCTTGTCATGAAAGACCGAAAACTCCGGTGGGTCGAGAAAACGGCCACTGTTCATGCCGTCGGCTTCGAGGAAGTTGCCCCAGTTCTTGCCGCCGTAGGAGAGATCGAAGCCGCCGGTAACGGAGCCAAAGGAGCCATAGGTGGAACTGATGCTGCCGGTGGGCTTGGTGATTCCCTGACCGGAGCGGGTGGTGGCCACGATTACGAGGCTGGTCTTGCCGCCGAACTCAGCCGGCGGAGCGCCGGAGATGACTTCAATGGACTGAATCGAGTCCGAGGGAATCTGGTTAGAGAAGACCTTGCTTTGCTGATCGGTGATGGATTGGCCATCAATCGAGAATGAGTTGGAAGCGTGATCGCCAAGGCCATGGAAGAGGCCGTTCGAGTCCGCCGCGACGCCGGGGGTGGTACTTGTCACAAGCGAACTGAGCGAAGAAGACTGGCTTTCCATCGGCACCTTGATGAAGAGATCACGATCCACATCGGTATGGAAGGTTGGATCATTCTCGGTAAGATCGCCGCTGCTGGCTTCCACTGTCACGGTGTCGATGTTTCCGCTTATCTGCAGAACAAGCTTGAGCGTGAGGCCGACGCTCGAACGGAGCTCGGCGGGCTGGCTCAACGATGCAAACCCCTTGGCCGAAACCGTGACCTTATACCCGTTAAACGGAACGTTGGCGAAGACAAACTGGCCGGTAGGATCACTGGTTGCCGTCTTGTTGAAGCCGCTGATCGTATCGGTGAGATGAATGACGGCGCCCGGAATGACCGCGCCAGAGGAATCGGTGACTGTGCCGCGAACCGCGCCGGCATTGCCTGACTGACCAAAGACTGTGACTGGCAGGAACAGCGCCAGGGTAAGAAGGATGCGGCGATTCAGGCCGCGAAGATGCAGCATCATTAAGCTTCTCCAAAAGGGTTTGCATGTGCGTCTGCGGGCCTGTTTGGCTCCGGAGCACAATGCGCGCTGAAAAATATGAAAAGTCGCCAGCCGGATACGCCAAAGCCGCTGTTTAAAATTGCGGATGGAGTTCAGGCTGCGGAAGGCGCGCTACCGGACCGAAGGAGGAGGGCGGGTGAAGAGAGTGGGATGCCAGGGGCGGCGCGCAATTGTGCGAACCTGAACGGCAGGCGCATGCGTGCCCAGCGTGACAATAACGATGGCGGCAACCGCAGCCGCAACAGGCGCGGCCGAGTGCATCACGATACAGAGCGGGCAGTTATCCGCGTCCGCGGAGAGCGGGTGGACGTGCGCCACCTGCACCACGGCCAACAGAGCCAGCAGGATCAGACAAACCACCGTTACCACCGCCGCGTTGCGCGGCAGGGCGAACAGCTTTCTGCTCCCGTTGGATTGAATTCTGCTCAGCACCAGATCCGTATCTTCCTCAACTTAAGAATACACAGAATGGGCCGCTGCGTGTATTCCTTGCGCCAAAAGAGGTCTTTGCCCACCCCCTTGGACGCCGCGCGTCTAAAATGGTGGGGCTGTCTGGGTTTCCTACCGGGATCAAGAATGAAGCACGTCGGACGACTTCTGTGGAGTTTCGCCGCGCTGCTGGCATGCGCCGCGCTCTCCTGCACGTGCGCCGCCGCGCAATCCGATCCGCAGCAACCGCCTCCGCAACAGAAGCCGCTGCCGCTTAAACCCGCTATGCCCAACACGGGACAGAACCATCGGCTGATTCTCAAGGACGGCAGCTACCAGATCGTGCGCAAGTACGAGGTTGTGGGCGATCGCGTGCGCTATATCTCCGTGGAACGCGGCGGCGACTGGGAAGAGCTGCCCGCCGATCTGATCGACTGGAATGCCACGCATAAATGGGAGCGCGACCAGGCGCAGCTTGCCGAAGACAATGCCTCACCTGCGATGAAAGAGGCTGCGGCGATCGATAAGGAAGAAGCTGCGGAACGCAATGAGCAGCTGGCGCGCATGCCTGAGGTAGCCAAGGGCCTGGAGCTGCCGGATGAGGACTCGGTCTTTGCGCTGGACACCTACCAGGGCACGCCGGAGCTGGTGGAGCTGCTGCCGAACGAGCTGGGAATTGACGCCAAGACGCACAAGGGGCTGAGCACTATCAATCCGCTGGCCGGGCAGCGCGCCGCCATTGAGCTGCCCGGCGCGCACGCCAAGGCACATCTGCATGTAAATGATCCGGCCATTTATCTTTCGCTGGACGTAACGGACGATGCTGAAAAGGTGGTCTCCCACGCGCTGACGGTGCAGACCAACAACGCGAAGGAAGTTGCCAATCGCAAGCATGGCGCACACTCGACGCAATCAGGCTTTGCCATTGTGCATGTGGATGAACGCAAAGCCGTGCGGATTGTGGGAGCGATCCACATCAGCCCGACGGGAACTGTATCTCAGACAGAAGATGTCATGCCGGCCAAGGTAGAGGTGCTGCCGGGCAAGCACTGGGTCAGGATCGTGCCGTCGCAGCAACTGGTCATCGGCGAGTACGCGCTGGTGGAGATCATCTCGCCGTCCGAGATCAACCAGCGCGTATGGGACTTCCGCGTCGATCCGCAGGCGGGCGACAACAAGGGCTCAATCGGGCCGATTTTGAAACAGTAGCTTCGAGCACCAGCCGCTAGTCGCCGGGCGCTTCGCGTCGCGCGAACTTGAGCCGTCGCTGCTCCCACTCTTCGCTGTTGAAGATGCGCGGGCCTACTTCGATCAGCCGCGGCATCATGTTGAAGACCGCAACGCGCGACCATGGACGTCCCTCGCGGGTGCGAAAGCCGCTCTCATTCAGAGTGCTGACAATGTTCGAGTAGGAAAAGTCCTGCGCGAGCAGATCCATCATCATCAGAAGAACCCGGTTTTCTGTGGGGTCTTCTTCCAGCCGCTTGCAGTCGTCCGAGATCCGCAGGCCGTAAGGAATCTCCTCACTGAAACCGCCACCCGTTTGCGCTTCCGAGTCCGGCAGCTCACGCCGCCACTCGATTGAGACCATCTGCCACCCAGATGTCATGCGCTGCTCAATGATCTGCGGACTGAATGCTCCGGAAACCACATCGCGCATCCGCTCAAAATACGCCATAACCGCCTCCTGAAACTACTGCAATACGCCGACAGAGAGCAATCGGCCTGCCATGCCGTGAAGAAGCCGCCGATTCCGTAAATACTTGCTCGCAAATGAGCTTGCGGAAGTTGCCGATCGTTCTCCTCAAGGCAGAAACTGTCCGCTTCCGGCAAAGGATGTCCGCTTTTGGACAAGCCGCGGCTATTCGCGCACAGTGATTCCCAGCGCCTTCATCTTGCGGTAGAGATGGCTGCGCTCAAGGCCCAGCAGCTCCGCGGCGCGGCTGATGTTGTTCCGCGCCTCCTCAATCTTCTTGAGGATGTAGTCTCGCTCGTAGGCGTCGCGCGCCTGCTGCAGCGTGGAAAAATCCTCCGTTCCGCGCGCGCCGGCTTTGTGCGTCAGCGGCGGCAAATGGCGTCGCTCGATCCGAAGCACACGGGGGTTCAGGATCAGCACCCTCTCTACTACGTTCTTCAGCTCGCGCACATTCCCTGGCCAGTGATACTGGCCCAGCGCCTCAAGTGCCTCTTCGGTAATCTCCATGCGTGGCCGGCCGTACTGCCGTCCAAACTCGCTCAGAAACTCGCGTACCAGCAAAGGAATGTCTTGCCGGCGTTCACGCAGCGGCGGTACAAAGAACGGCACAACATTCAGCCGGTAAAAGAGATCTTCGCGAAAGTTGCCCTTGGCAATCTCCTCTTCGAGATTCTTGTTGGTGGAGGCAATCAGACGCACATCGACACGGATGGGCTGCATGCCGCCGACGGGCGTGAAGCTATGATCGTCGAGCGCGGAGAGCATCTTGGCCTGCGTCTTGAGGCTCATGTCGCCCACTTCATCCAGAAACAGCGTGCCTCCATCGGCGCGTTCCAGAGTGCCGCGCTGCTCGGGCCTACCACCAGGCTGGCCGTGCCGCGTACCGAAAAGCTCCGCCTCGATGTGCGCCTCAGGAATTGCAGCGCAGTTCAATTCCACAAAAACGCGGTCGCGGCGTTGGCTTTCCGCATGAATGGAGCGTGCAATCAGCTCCTTGCCCGTACCGGATTCGCCGTAGATGAGCACGCGCCCGTTCGTAGGGGCCATCAGTCGAATCTGCTGCCGCAGCGCCTTGAGCGGCACGCTGTCGCCGGTAAGCACCGCACCAGCGCTGAATTGCTTCTTGAATTCAAGGTTCTCGGTGCGCAGCCGCCGCGCCTCAATCGCGTTTTTCAGCACAATCAACGTGCGGTCAATCGAGAGCGGCTTCTCGAGAAAATCGTATGCTCCGAGCTTCGTCGCCTTCACCGCCGCCTCAATGGTGCCGTGGCCGCTGATGATCACCACCTCGGGCCGCGTCTCCTTTGGAAGATTGCGTATCTCCGCCAGAACATCCAACCCGTCGCGGTCCGGCAGCCAGATGTCCAGTAGCACAGCATCGTAGGGCGCGTCTTCCACCAGCAACCTGGCCTCAGCCGCGGTGGCCGCGGTGGCTACACCGTAGCCCTCTTCACGCAAAATCTCTTCAAGCGACGAGCGGATCTCGGCCTCATCGTCCACGACGAGGATATGATTCATGAGCGGGCTTCCTTCACAGGTTCAGAATCTGCCATAGCTGGCGCGGAATACGCCGCCAGCAGCGCCGGATTTTCAATCAGCGGAATCCGCAGCAGGAACCGCGCACCCTTTGGCGTATTGCTCTCCGCACGAATGGAGCCGCCGTGCTCCTGCGCGATCTTGGCTGCAATCGAAAGACCAAGGCCTGTGCCGCGCTGCTTAGTGGAATAAAACGGCAGAAAGAGCCGCTCCCGAATCTCATCCGTCAGGCCAGGTCCTGTGTCCCCTACGCTTGCTTCCACAGCGGCGCCGTCTTCGCTGACTGTGGTGGAAACGCTCAGCACCTTGAGCAGGCTGCCTTGCATGGCTTCCGCCGCATTGTCGATCAGGTTGGCCAGCGCGCGGCGAATTGCCTCGGGGTCTGCAAAGACCGGCGGCAGATCGGGTGCAAGATCGAGCCGCAGCTCAATGCTATCCAGCCGGCCCGCAAAAAGCGCCAGCGCTTCGTCCACAATGCGATTCATCTCGCAGACGCGCGGTTGCGGCGCGGGGAACTGTGCCAGCGCGGAGAACTGATCGACCAGTGTGCGCAATGTACCCACGCAGGTAAGAATTACCTCACTGCACTTGCGAATGATATTTGCCGAATCAGGCTGGACTCCGTTCGTGCCTTCGGTGCGGCCACGATCGAGATGGCGCGCGATACGCTCGGCTGAGAGCTGAATCGGCGTAAGCGGGTTCTTGATCTCATGCGCGACGCGCTGCGCCACTTCCTTCCATGCAAGCTGGCGCTGCGCGCGCAACAGCTCCGTAGTGTCTTCCATCACCAGCACGGTTCCCGGTTCCTCCGCCGTGTGGTCTGAGTCCGCACGCGTGCCGGTGCTGAGGCTGGAACCAAAATCGAGCCGCGCGCTAGTGAGCGCCAGATGTATGGCGCGCCCATGCATGCGCATCTCGATCTCAGTGGAAGCTGCGCCCATGCGCCGTCCGCGGCGAATGACAGCCGCAACCTCCTCGGCGTACTCGGCAGGCAGCAGCGAATCCATCTTTTGTCCACGCAGAGGCGCGCCTTCGCGGTGCGAGATCAGCGCAGCAAAGGCGCGATTGGCTTGGAGCACACGTCCAGCTCCATCCAGCGTAACCACGCCGCTGGGGATGGTTTCCACAATCGTCTCCAGCTCGTGCCGCCTCTCCTCGATTGCCTGGTTGGCCGCCGTCAACTGCGCTGAAGAGGTCTCCGCCACGCGCCGGCTGGTCTCCAGATCAGAGGCCATGCGATTGAACGAGCGCACAAGGTCGCCCATTTCGCCCGCCGCCGCAATCGAGACTCGCTGTTCATACCTGCCCTCTGCAATCCGGCTCATCGCATCTGCAAGCGCTTCCACAGGTCGCGTAATTTGCCGCGAGAGAAAGACCGCAAGCCACACGCTTGAGAAAAAAATGAAGACCGTAATCAGCAGCAGCAGCAGAAAGAAGTTGCCGCGAATGTTGTGCCGGAGCCGGTAGAGCTTCCAGTACTCCGTTGCGCCGGAGCGGATGCGAATCGCCGTCTCGCTCAGCCCCTGCGGCGTGGGCAGCGCCACCAATACCAGCTTGCCGGAGGCCGTGGCTGCGGTGCCCAGCGCAAACTGCTGACCTGCAATCTCCACTATCGACTCGTCACTGCGCCGCGCCGCGGCCAGCAGGCTGGAGGAGAGCGGCTTGCCGAGCGGAATGGCACGCCCGCCATTCGTCTCATCCAGCCATGGAAGCAGGCTGGCCTGGATGTTCTCCGCCGGCGCCCCGAAGCTGGAGATCAGATGCATCGCCTGCCCTGTCTGCGGCTCATACACCAGTGCAAAGCCCCCTGCCAGCGTGATGCGATGTGAGCCGAGGACGCTTTCGAGTTCATTCAGCGGGCGATCGGGAGCGCCAGAAGCGGCAATCGATTCGGCCTCGACGCGCGCATTTGAGGTCACATAATGCGCCAGCTCCTCCACTACGCGCGTGGAGTCATCGCGCAATTGCGTGGTATTCGGCGAAAACCACCGCTCGATTGTGCGATTCATGAACTGAAAGCTGTACAGGTACATCAGAACCGCGGGCGTGAGCGCAATGAGTACTGCGCCCAGCACCATGCGATTGCGTAGACGCGCACCAAGCGCGCTTGATCCCTGGCCTGCATAAAGCTTGAGGAGGTTCCTCAACAGCAGCATCAGCAATGCGATGAGCAGCAGAAAGAGGACGACCGTAAATGCTGTAAACGCCAGCGTTTCGCCCGCGGTCTCCGGATTCAGGAAGCTGATGCGCGAGGTATTCCACCACTGCAGCGCGCCCAGCAGGAGGAAGACAAGCGCCACCCCGCCGCCAAGAAACGAGACGAGGCGCAGGCGCGGATTGCGCTCAAACAGCATGGGCAGATTATAGAGCTACGAGGGAATAGAGATCAGGGAGGAGAAAACAAAAGCCCCGCTCCGACTCGGAACGAGGCTCCAACTGTGATTCCAGTTGCTCACTATTTTCCTGTTCTCTGCTTACGCAACGGCAGTCGCGTACGGCGTCCATTCCTTCTGCAGGCTCTCCGCCACGCCGCGGTAAGTCAGCTTGCCAAGGTATGTATTCAATCCCTCGGCCAAACCGGCATCCTGCTTGAGCGCTTCCTTCGGGCCCAGGTTTGCAAGCCGCTGCAGGTAGGGGAAGGTGGCATTCGTGAGCCCGAGCGTGGAGGTATGCGGCACTGCGCCGGGCATGTTCGTCACGCAGTAATGCACCACGCCGTCCACCGTATAGCTGGGGTTTGAGTGCGAAGTGGGCCGTGCTGTTTCCACGCAACCGCCCTGATCGATAGCCACATCCACAATCACTGCGCCCTTTTTCATGCGGCTGACCATTTCCCTGGTTACAATCTTCGGCGCGGTGGCTCCGGGAATCAGGACGCCGCCAATCACCAGATCGGCCTCGTGCGTGGCCTGCGCCAGATTGTAGCTGTTCGAAGCAAGCGTGTAGACGCGGCCGTTGAAGATGTCGTCAATCTCGCGCAGACGGTTGAGATTGAGGTCCACAAGCGTAACCTTTGCGCCAAATCCCAGGGCGATGCGCGCTGCGTTCGTGCCCACAACACCGCCGCCAATCACCGTGACATGTGCCGGAGGCACACCTGGAACGCCGCCCAAGAGAATGCCACGCCCGCCTTTTTCCTTCTCAAGATACGAGGCACCCACCTGCACGCTCATGCGGCCCGCCACTTCGCTCATCGGCGTTAGGAGCGGCAGCGTGTTGTTGCGGTCGCGCACCGTCTCATACGCAATGCCAATCACCTTCGCGTCCAACAGCTTCTGCGTCAGTACCGGCAGCGGCGCAAGATGCAGATAGGTGAACAGCGTAAGCCCTTCGCGAAAATAAACGTACTCGCTTTCAATAGGCTCCTTGACCTTGACGACGATCTCGCTCTTGCCCCACACGTGGCCGGCATCGCCCACAATCTCCGCGCCGGCATCCTGGTATTCCGCATCCGGAAAGCCCGACTGCGCGCCGGCATTGGTTTCGACCAGCACCTTGTGTCCGGCTTCGGAAAGCGCCTTCACTCCGGCGGGAGTCACGCCAACGCGGGACTCTTGATCTTTGATTTCGCGGGGAACTCCGATAATCATCGCTGTGCTCCTGTACTGCGGATGGGATGCTGGTAAATCAAAAGGAGGTTCAGATTGCGCCGCGCCGATTTTATTTTGAAACGGGGAGGGCTGCTTCGGCGCGGCGGTCCAGCTCAGGGTCTTGCTAACCCTCCTGGAAGCGAATAGATGAATGGTAGAGCGCGCATTGCTGCCAATGTGTGCAATCTTCGTGATAAAACAACTTTATGAGCACGAAACGTGTATCAAATCGGGCAAAATCGCACAAAACGAGCGATCGATCTGCCGAATCACGCATTGCGGCAACCGTCGCCGGTTTTGACGAGCTCGATTCCGCGATTCTGCGCACGCTCGAAACCAACGGCCGCGCCACCAACTACGAGGTCGGTGAAGCTGTTGGCCTCTCCGCATCGGCGTCCTCACGGCGCATTCAGGCCCTTGAAGAGATGGGCGCCATTCGCGGGTACCGCGCCGTGGTGAATGACCGCATGCTGGGCCGCCAGATGACCGTCTTTGTCCGCATCACGTTGGAGCGCCAGTCCGCCTCCGTTCTTGGCGCGTTTGAAGCCGCTGTCCGCCGCATCCAGGGCATTACAAGCTGCCACCTCATGGCGGGGCAATACGATTACATGCTCATTGCCCGCGTGGCCGACATGGACGACTACGGCCGCCTGCACCAGAACGAGCTTTCGCGACTGCCCGGCGTGACGCGCATTGAAACCAGCTTTGCGCTGCGCGATGTGATGGAAGGCCAGAGGCGGTAGTCGCAGACAGGGCCGAAATCCACATGCCATTTTCATGGCAGATTCCGCCCTTCTGCATTAGTCTTGGTGTCACGCGCGACAGACTGCTCCGCACGCCCGTGTGTGCTATGCCGACGGCTTCCCGCCGTCCGCGCTGCCGCGACAAGTCAAGTTTGTTTCGAGGAGAGCCGATGCAACCCCGTTTTTCTCTTTGTTTTGGACTGGCAATTGTGCTTGCCGCCTGCGTTGCCCCGCAGATTCACGCTGCAGAAGTTCCCACACCGGTCTCCGTGCTGGGCCACACACCCGGCGATGACTTTTACCTGGCCGATTACGAAGATACGGTGCGCTATTTTCATGCATTGGCCGCAGCAGACCCCGCGCGCATGAAGATGTTTACCGTGGGCAAGACCACCCAGGGCCGCGACATTGAAATCGCTGTCATTTCATCCGCGGCAAACATCGCACAGCTTGACCAGACCAAGCAGGCAGCGGCGCGGCTGGCCAAGGACACGGACCTCAATGACGACTCTGCCCGCGAGCTGGCTCGCAGCTCCAAGGTGGTCGTTCACATTGACGGTGGCCTCCATGCAAGCGAAGTGGCCGGCCCGCAGCACACCATGATGCTGGCCTACAAGCTGCTCTCCGCCAAGAACGATCCGGAGATTGACGCCATCCTCGACAACGTCGTCCTTGTCCTCTGGCCCACGCTCAATCCTGATGGACAAGACATGGTTGTCCATTGGTATCGCCAGAATGTCGGCACCAAGTACGAAGTGAGCCCGCTGCCCGCGCTCTGGCAGGAGTACGTAGGCCACGATAACAACCGCGACGGCTACATGCTCAACATGAAGGAAGAACAGGTCGTCACCCGCGTGCAGCTTGATTACAACCCCGTTATCTTCTACTGCCAGCACCAGACGGCTCCTTTCCCTGCGCGTATCTGGATTCCGCCCTTTTCAGATCCGATTTCGTCGAACATCAGCCCCTATGTCCGCAGCTGGCTCAACGTCGTCGGCACCAATATGACGGCGTATCTCAACGCGCACAAGATGCCCGGCGCAATTTCCGAATCGCGCTTCGATAACTGGTATGCGGGCTTCATGGACTGGGCGCACGTCTTCCGCGGTGAGATTTCGTTTTTTACGGAAACCGCGCTCTACGAGTACGCCACACCGCACTTCTACACTGTTGCGGATTTCCCGAAGCCCTATCAGGATCTACGCGCGCTGACGATGTACTCAACGCCGTGGGAAGGTGGCTGGTGGCATCTGAAGGATGCTGTCGATTACATGGTCGGCGGATCGATGTCCGTACTTGACCTTGCCGCAAAGAACCGCGAGACGCTGCTCTACAACCGCTACCAGTCCGCGCGCGACAACATTCAGCACTTCCAGAAAGAGCCGCCCTTTGCGTATGTCATTCCAAGCAAGCAGACTGACACGCCGGAAGCCGCGAAGCTTGCACAATTGATGATCGACAACGGCCTCGATGTATACGCGTCGAAGGATGGCTTCACCGCCAATGGCGTCAGCTATCCGAAAGGCTCATGGGTCATTCCCATGGATCAGGCTTACTCCGCGATGGCCAAGGAACTCTTCGAGCGGCAGAAGTATCCCGACGCGATTGAGCTTGGCACCTCGAAGTCTGTCGATTTGCCCTATGACGTGACCGGCTGGACGCTGCCGTTGCAGATGGGTGTGGATGTGGATACCGTCACTGACCCGCTTGGCTCTGAGCAGCGCGCGCAGATGCAAAAGATCGATAAGGCGCAGGCTCCTGCCGCATCTGCGGAAGGCTCGGGCACAGTCTTCGCTGTCAGCCATCGCGTTAATGCTTCGTTCCTGCTGGTGAATGAGGCGCTCAAGTCCGGCGCAACTGTTTCGCTTGCGCAGGAGCCGGTAAAGACCGCTGCAGGCACGGAGCGCGGTGCGTTCCTCATCAGCGGCCTTGGACGCGAGAAGCTTGACGGGCTCGCGCAAAAGTATGCGGTCGGCGCAATCGCTGTCTCCGCACCATCTAACACGTTGCCTATCAAAAAAGCGCGGATAGGACTCTATCGTCCCTGGGCGGCATCGATTGACGAGGGATGGACTCGATGGATTTTGGAGAACTATGGCTTTGAGCCGAAGAGCCTCTACAACGCGGATATGAAGTCGGCGAATCTTCGCAGCCGTTACGATGCCATCATTCTGCCGGACATGTCTTCGCGCCAGCTTATGGATGGCTTCGGCGTAGGCATTGTGCCCGGACAGTACGCGGGAGGCATTGGGCAGGATGGCCTGAATAATCTGCGCGAGTTTGCGCGGCAGGGCGGCACGCTCATTGCACTCAACCGCACAGCCTCTGCGATCATCCCGCTGCTCTCGTTGCCGGTGCAGAACATTCTGAACGGCGTAAAGAGCGATAAGTTCTTCTGCTCCGGCGCTCTGCTGCGAGTGGAGACCGAACATTCCGATCTGCCTGTAAATTTCGGCCTGTCTACTTCGCCCGTCGTCATGTTCCAGGGCGGCCCAGTCTTTGCCGCGCTTCCCGGCGCGCACGGCGCGGTGCTGGCCACGTACCCAAAGCAGACTAATCCGCTCGAAAGCGGCCTGCTATTGCATCCTGAGGCAATTGAAGGCAAGGCCGCTGCCATTGAGCTTGCTTACGGGCGCGGGCGCATTGTGCTGTACGGCTTCAAACCGCAGTTCCGCGGCCAGTCGCACGCCACATATAAGTGGATGTTCAACGAGCTCTACTCTTACGATCATCCGGAGCTGCCGCCTATAGGGGCCGCCGCGCCAAAGAAGGATGAGTCCGCATCCTCCAAGGTTCCCAAGGCCGCTGCGGATGATGATGACGACGATTATCCGCACGAATAACGGGCTGTAAACAAAAACTGCCGGAGCGCAAATGCTCCGGCAGTTTTATTTTGTGCTCAGGAAAATGCTATGCCATCGTGAGTCGCGCACTGCCCCACAGGTCAATGCCGGAATCGACAGCATATTTGTCGATCTCCGCAAGCTCTGCCGCTGTGAAGTTGAGATTGTTGAGTGCGTCGAGTGAGTTATCCAGCTGCTCCACATTGCGCGCGCCAATCAGCGCTGAGGTCACGCGCTTGTCGCGCAGCACCCACGCAATTGCAAGCTGCGCCAAGGATTGCCCGCGTTTCTTCGCAATCTCATTCAATGCGCGCGCACGCTGAATATTCTCGTCGCTCAGGAATTGCTTCAACAGCGAAGAACCGTCCACTCCGCCACGCGAGTGCTCCGGCACGCCGTCGAGATACTTGTTCGTCAGCAGGCCTTGCGCCAGCGGTGAAAACGCGATGCAGCCTGCGCCAACTTCATCAAGCGCAGTCAGCAGGTCATCTTCAATCCAGCGGTTCAACATGGAGTACGACGGCTGATGAATGAGCAGCGCAACTCCGAGCGACTTCAAAATCGCAGCAGCCTCGCGCGTTCGATCCGGACTGTAAGAAGAGATGCCCACATACAACGCCTTACCCTGCTGCACTGCCGTTGCCAGCGCGCCCATCGTCTCTTCAAGCGGCGCGTTTGCCCATGGTCGGTGCGCGTAGAAGATATCGACGTATTCAAGGCCCATGCGTTTCAGGCTGTCATCGAGCGAGGCCAGCAGATATTTGCGCGAAGCTCCGATGCCGTAAGGCCCGGGCCACATATCCCAACCAGCCTTCGTCGAAATAATCAGCTCATTCCGCAGATTGCGAAAATCTTTCTGCAAGACTGAGCCGAAGTTCTCTTCGGCGGATCCATAGGGCGGCCCGTAGTTATTCGCCAAATCAAAATGCGTAACGCCACGGTCAAAGGCGCGGCGAATCATCGCGCGGGCAGTGTCAAAAACATCCGCGCCGCCAAAGTTCTGCCACAGCCCAAGCGAGATGGGCGGCAGCACCAGCCCGGAGCGCCCGCAGCGGCGGAAGATGGCTTTGTCATAACGAGATGGATTGGGAACGTAAGCGGATTCCATGAATCTCCTGTCAGTCTTTCAAGTGTTCAATCTGTCGCAGCATTATTCCGCATTATCAATCTGCGCGCGCTGCAACTTGTCCGAGTAGTCGACGTAGACTGCCTTCCATGTCGTATAGAAATCCAGCGCTTCTGAACCTTCGCGGTGACCGTTGCCCGTCTGTTTCACTCCACCGAAGGGTAGATGTACCTCAGCGCCGATCGTCGGTGCGTTGATGTACGTGATACCGGCTTCCAGATCGCGCATCGCTGTAAAGGCCCTGTTCACATCGCGCGTGTAGAGCGCCGTCGATAAGCCGTAATCGATGGAGTTGGCAACCTCAATGGCCTGTTCAAACGTATCGAACTCGATCACGCTTACCACCGGACCAAAGACCTCTTCGCGCGCAATCCGCATCTTCGCGGAGACGCCTGCAAAGACCGTCGGCGCAAAGAATGTTCCATTCGCAAGCGCGCCAGCAGTGAGAGCCTCGCCGCCCGTCAACAGCTTCGCGCCTTCTTTCAACGCGATCTCCGCATACTTCGTCGAAGTCTCAATCTGCTGCGCGTTCACCTGCGGGCCAACGTCGATTCCTGCTTCAAGCCCATTACCAACCTTGAGCTTTTGCGCCCGCTCAACCAATTGGCCAATGAATTTATCCGCAATTCCCTTCTGCACCAGGATCCGGCTCGTCGCTGTGCAGCGCTGGCCAGTGGTTCCAAAGGCTCCCCACAGCGCGCCGTCAAGCGCAAGATCGAGATTCGCGTCCTCCATCACAATCTGCGCGTTCTTGCCGCCCATCTCCAATGACACCGGCTTGAAGTTCGCCGCCGCGCGCTGCGCCACCAGCGAGCCAATTTCGCTCGAACCGGTAAAGCTGATTGCGCGCACTCCAGGGTGCTCCACAATCGGCGCACCAGCATCCGGCCCAAAGCCCGCAACGATATTCACCACACCCGGCGGCAGCCCGGCATCGATCAACGTCTGCACAAGGTTGTAAGTCGAAAGCGGCGTATCCTCCGCAGGCTTGATCACGCAGGTATTGCCCGCCACCAGCGCCGGAAACAGTTTCCAGCTCGGAATCGCCATGGGAAAATTCCACGGCGTAATCAGTCCCACCACGCCCAGCGGCATCCGCACGCTCATGGCGAACTTATTCTGCAGCTCGCTTGGCGTGGTTTTGCCAAAGAGCCGTCGTCCCTCGCCCGCCACGTAAAAGGCCTCGTCAATCGCCTCCTGCACGTCGCCGCGGGTCTCGGACAGAACCTTGCCCATCTCGCGAGTCATCTGCCGCGCATACTCTTCCTTGCGCTCCTTTAGCAGCTCGCCTGTGCGGTACAGAATTTCCGCGCGCTTTGGCGCAGGAACCAGCCGCCAGCTTGCAAACGCCTTCTTCGCCGCCGCCACTGCCAGGTCTACATCGGCGGCGTTCGAGGCCGGAAACTCGCCCACCACATCCGAGTTGTCCGCCGGGTTGATGTTCTGAAACGTCTTGCCGGAGCGGCTTGGCAGCCACTCGCCTCCAATGAGGTTGTGATACACCTTTGTCGACATAATTTCTCTCACTTGCCCTGCGCATCCGCACAGAAATAGTCATGCCACATCCTCGGATGGGCCAACGCTCCAGCTTATCGCATGGCAGACCGGGACGCGGCGTTACCATGCGGTGAATTACCTTCGATGCCGTTTTCAGTAACGAATGGCCGCACCTACGCGAAATCCACGCAGATTTCCATCGACAGTTCAACTCTGCCCAACTAGCCTCGCCCTTGTTTGCGGCACGGCCCCCTGACAGCAAACTCTCCCGCAAATTCCTCTCGGAAATACCAACCATCCAACATTTGTTCCGAAACGGTTGCCCTGGCCAAATCACTGAAAGGCTGGAGTCCCTCTCCACCCTTGATCAAGGAGAATCGCATGTTCACTCAAAAGCACCACCAAACCTCCGTGCGCATCTGTACTCTGCTCAGCGCATCTTTGACGTTCTCCATTCTGGCTGCTGCGCAAACCGCCGCAACCATTTCCCATGTATCTGCTGAACCCACCATCATCTCCCTGGCTGCCTCCCCGCAGGCGCGCGCAATGCATGTCACGCCCGTTCAGGGAGAGCCTTCCTTTGAAAACACGCCATCCAACTTCCACGCCTTTGCCTCTGCAAAAGTGGGCGAAGATGCCGGTGTTGAAACCCTCACGGTGAACTTCTCCGCCGCCACGCAAATCACAAAAATCGAATCAAAGAGCAAGGACTTTATCCTGGAATCCGGTGGCACCTGCCATGAAGGTAACGCTTATTCCGCAGGCCAGAGCTGCACACTGCAGGCGCGTTTCTCTCCCCAGGGCGCAGGCACTCGCACGGGCAAAATCACCATCGAGCACTCCGCTTCTGTTCAGCCCTTCGCGCTTGGTATTGGTGGCTACGGTTACGCTCCCGTACTCAGCTTTACGCCTGCGATTATGACTACCGTCGCCGGCACGTATCCCGCCTCCAAAGGCCTGCTCACCAGCGCACGGAACCTCACCGTGGACGGTAACGACACGCTCTATGCAGCCGACACCGGAGGCAACGCCATTCGCTCCATGGATTCGAGCGGAAACTGGACGGTTCTGGCCACCGGCTACACGTCTCCGTGGGGAATCGCCGTCGACACCATGGGCGAGGTCTACTTCGATCTGAGTGGCTCAAACAACATGTATGAGATTTTTGACTACGGCCCGATAGTACAGCTCGCCGGCACCACCACCGGAGCCTGCACTGCCGCTACGCCCTGCACGCTGAGCAGCCATGCTATTGCATCTCCGGGTGTCATGGCCATGGACCGGAACAACAATCTATTCTTTGCGGATGCAGACCAGGGCGTAGCCATGTCAACAGTCCAGCCTCTTTACCCAAATCTGATTTATCTCTACAATCCGTTCCCCTTTCAAACCAATCCGTCTTCTCCCATTACCGTCGACAGCGGCGACAACCTCTATAGCGTGTGGGCCGACGGCAGCGAATGCCAGATCATGCAGTCCAGCCTCTACGATGCTGAAAACTCAAAGGTAGCTTTCAACAAGGTAGCCGGTGGGCATACCTGCGGCTTCGCCGGCGATGGAGGCCAGGCTGGGAATGCCGAGATAGGCGCAAAGATCGGCCAGATGGCCTGGGATCTCGCTGGCAATCTCTACTTCTCAGACACCAGCAACAACCGCATCCGCCGCATTGACTACATCACCGGCCAGATCAACACCATCGCCGGCAACGGAGCAGCGGGCTATACCGGCGATAATGACTCGGCAACGCTAGGCACCCTCAATGCTCCTACCGGCGTAGCTGTTGACTCACAGGGGCAGGTTTACATCATCAGTTCGGCGGCAACCGGCCAGGTCATCCGCAAGCTAGGACCAAACGGCTTCATCTACTTCGCCTCGCAAATCAAGGGCACGGCTAGCACAGCACATACTGTCACCGTGTCCAACACCGGCAATAACACGCTCACCCTGACCAATGCAGTCATCACCGGCGCCAACGCCAGCGATTTCAAGATCGATCCGGTCACCACAAGCTGCATGCTCACTGCGGGCTCCACGCTTAACTCCGGCCAGAGCTGCAAGATTGGTTTGATCTTCACACCCGCTGCCGCCGCCATCCGCACCGCCAGCCTGGTCTTTGCCGACAACACGGTCACCAGCTCCAATACCGTTCAGCTCTATGGCGCCGGCGCCCTACCCTCGGCCACACTCACCATCAACTCGCCTGCCTCGGGCGCAATCGTCACGGCGGGTACCGCAATTTCTTTCAAGGTGACGCTGTCGGGCTCGCCGACACCTACCGGCACTGTTACCCTGACGCTGGATGGCGCGGCCCTCGCCGGCAGCCCGGCCAACCTCACCACCGGCTCTGCTTCGGTCAACGCCGTCACATCGGTCGTTGGCTCGCATACGCTCAAGGCCGTATACAGCGGGGATGCCAACTGGGCCGCCGGAACCGCCGCCTCAGTCACCTACACGGTCAAAGCGGCAGCCGCAATTAAATGCGTTATGTGCGGTATCGGCCGTCCCATACACATCATCAGCGAGCCACGCTTCTCCTTCGTGGACCCACGATAACTCTGCACTCAACCCAAAGCAGCGTGGGCGGCAGGCTTGCCAAAGCTTTCCGCCCGCTGCTTTTCTCTAACAAATACGGCGACGTCTCTAAAATCTGCCGACTTGCAAAACCAAGTTAAGAAAAATTCTGCAGCAGACTCAAAGAAGAACAAAAATGCGGGATCGTTCCTGACTTGATACGCCTTGAACACATTTCTGCGCGTATTCCACGCTTTTCCTCCTGAAAAACTGCGATATTCTGAATGCGCGGCGACTCCAGGCATGACGCAGAGGGCGCTAAAGCCGCCCCGCAGCCTTCGCTCCATCCTGTTTACACTGCTTTGTTCCCAGTCACCGTACAATAACCGTAGAGGTAATCCTGAGTTTCCAATGTCTTTGAACGGCTATCCCTCGCGTCCCCCGCGCTCGCACGGCTTTCGGTCGCTATTCAGCATGTTTTCAAGCGACCTGGCCATCGATCTTGGCACCGCCAACACTCTCGTCTTCGCCGCTGGCAAAGGCATCGTCGTTAATGAGCCTTCCATCGTCGCCATCAATAAAAATACCGGCGAGGTGGAAGCCGTAGGCAAAGAGGCCAAGGACATGCTGGGCCGCACGCCCGGCAACATTGTGGCCATCAAGCCTATGAAGGACGGTGTCATCGCCGACTTCAAAGTGACAGAGAAGATGCTCAACTACTTCATTCAGAAGGCGCATAACCGCAAGATGCTGGTGCATCCGCGCATCGTCATCGGTGTGCCATCTGAGATCACGCAGGTTGAAAAGCGCGCCGTCGAGGACTCCGCCTACCGCGCAAAGGCGAGCGAAGTCTATCTCGTCGAGCAGGCCATGGTAGCCGCCATCGGCGCGGGTCTGCCCATTACCGAGCCTTCGGGAAACATGGTCGTCGACATCGGCGGCGGAACGACGGACATCGCCGTCATCTCGCTCTCCGGCATCGTTTACTCGCGCTCCGTCCGCATGGCCGGTAACCAGATGGATGAGGCGATCACTAATTACCTCAAGCGCAAATACAACCTGCTCATCGGCGAGCGCACTGCCGAGCACATCAAGATGGAGATCGGGTCAGCTTTCCCGCTCGACAAACCGCTCACGATGGAGATCAAGGGCCGCAACCTCATTGAAGGTGTGCCCAAGACGATCACCATTGACGACTCGGAGATCCGCGAGGCCCTCGGCGAGTGTATTGCCGTCATCATGAACGCCATCCGCGTCGCGCTTGAGCGCACTCCGCCTGAGCTATCGGCTGACATCTCCGACCGCGGCATCGTCCTGACCGGCGGCGGCGCGCTCATCAAGAACCTCGACAAGCGCATCCGCGAGGAAACCGGCCTGCCGGTCTCGGTTGCTGACGATCCGCTGGCCTCGGTCGTCCTCGGTACCGGCAAGATGCTGAGCGACTTCCGGCTGCTGCGCAAGATCAAAATTGATTAGAGAGAACAGAGATCAGGGTTCAGAGATCAGAATATTTTTCCCGCAGCACTCGACCTTGATCTCTGAACTCTGATCTCTGACCACTGGCCTTCATGGAATCCTTCTTCTTCCGCTACCGGAATCTCATCGTGCTGCTGGTGTTGCTGGTGGCGCAGATTCTTGGGCTTGCCATGCAGGTCCGCCGGACTGCGGAAGGCAGCAATACTTACGATCCAACCGACAGTAAGAGCGTGCAGCTCATTCGTCTCTGGGCCAACGCCATCGTCTCCCCGCCGGAGCGCGCCGTACAGAACTCGAAATCCGGTGCCGGATGGATCTGGCAGAACTATTTCGACCTCCGCAATGTCCGCCAGCAGAATGAGGATCTTCGCGCCCAAGTTGACCAGCTACGTCTGGAGCAGGCCGAGATGCTCGAGGACGTTCGCCAGGGACAGCGCTTGCAAGGCCTCAATAAATTTGAGGAAAAGTACCTCTATAAAACGCTCACCGCACAAGTCATCGGCGGCAGCGGCTCTGATCTCTCCCGCGTCTTTTACCTCGACAAAGGCAAGGACGAAGGCATTGCCCGCGACATGGCTGTTATTACGCCGGAAGGCATCGTGGGAAAGGTTCGCGAGGTTTATCCGCACTCGGCGCAGGTGCTGGCCATCAACGACCAGTCCAGCGGCGCAGGCGTCATCCTGGAACAGACGCGCGTCCGTGGCATTCTCCGCGGCAACGCCGAGGGCCAGCCCGCTATTGTGAACATCCTCGCGGACTCGCGCATTAAGCCAGGCGAAAAGGTTCTTAGCGGCGGCGGCGACCAGATTTTTCCCCGCGGTTTGCCCGTCGGTGTCGTCGACAGAGTTGAAAAAGATCCTGACCGCGACGGCTTTATTCAAGTCGTCGTCAAGCCGGCAGCAAATCTGAACGGCCTGGACGAGGTTCTGGTGATCACCGACTCCGAGCCGCGCTTCAACGACAAGCAATTGAAGGACCTGGCCCAGAGCGAGTCTGAAAAGAAAGCGGACGCTGCCGCGCTGAACGAGCAGAAAAAGGCCTCAGAGATTCTGGAAGAAAAGCTACCCGGACTTACCGATCCCAACGCGCCCAAGCCCGCACAGGATGGCGCGCAAACCGGCACAGGCGGCGCAAGCGGAACCGCTCCCGCCGCGCCTCCTGCGCCAAAACTGCTCGCGCCGCAGCATGCCGACCGTTTTACGCCGGGCTATACAGGGAGCACCGCCGGCCAAACCGGGAGTCAGACCGGCGATGGAGCCAATTCCGCGCCCAGACCCACCGCACCGAAGACCGCGCAGCCCGGAACCCAGCCCACAATCCAGACCGGCACAAATCCTGCGCCAAAGCCAGCTCAACCTGGAACAAAGCCCGGCACAACCACGAAGCCAGCGCAGAGGCCCACAACTACTCCGGCACAGCAGGCCCCCACGCAACCAAAGACCGACAGGCTTGACGATACCGGCTCCAAACCAGATACCCCCAAGCAGCCATCTAACCCCAACTAGCAATCGCCACAGAGAAAGGAGCATTGATGTCGGTACTCACGGCCAACTCACGGCGCGATCTTGAAATTCACCGCTATCCTGCGCCGCTCTATCTGCTGGTTCCGGTGGCCGCGCTGGTGCTGCAGGCACTGCTTTCGCGCTATCTCTCGCGTTTCCCGTACTTCGACATCCCGCTCGTCATCACGGTTTACTTCGCGCTTGGCCGCCGCAGCCCTATCCAGGGCATGTTTCTCGGCGTTTTCGTCGGCATCTTTGAGGATGCGCTGACGCACCATGCTATTGGCATCAACGGCATTGCCAAAACTGTGGCTGGCTTCCTCGCGGCCTCGATGGGTGTCCGCATTGATGTGCAAAATGTATTTATCCGCGTGCTGCTCAACTTCGTGCTGACGCTCTTGTGCAGCGCAATCTATCTCGGCATCTACCGCGGCCTGCTCGGCATTGAGTTGGACTGGAGCTGGTTCACCCTCCTCTTCCAGGCCCTGGGTAACTCCGCCATAGCGCTTCTTCTCTTCCCCCTGCTTGATCGCTTCCAGATCAGGGATTAGGAAGAGGGAAACCATACGCAGGAAATATTTGTTATTGATGCTTTCGAAAATCAATCGGAAGTATCCTAGGAATAAGCGGCTCGGAGAAATAAGCGAATCGCGCCTCATCTATGTTTTCTGAGAACTTCAATCGCGGCGAAAAGCTCTCCACCCTTAAATCGGCGTCGGTGCAGTACGGCATCCTGCTGATTATGCTGGCTCTCGGCGCCGGCCTGTGGCGGCTGCAGGTCCTCGGCGCCTCGAACTTCAAGGAGCTGGCCGAGGAAAATCGCATCCGCAAGGAGCCCATCATGGCTCCGCGCGGCAAGCTGCTGGACCGCGATGGCCGCCTGCTCGTCGATAACTATCCCTCTGTCTCCTGCTTCCTGGTTCGCGAGCAGAACAAGAATCTCGATGCCGACCTGCCGCTCATCGCCCAGGGGTTGCACCTCGATCTCGACCAGCTTCAGGCTACGCTCAAGCACTTCCGCGCCGCGCCCGGCTACCAGCCCATCCCTATCAAGCAAGACATCAGCCCCGATGAGCAGGCCTTCATCGAGGCGCACCGCAATGAGCTGCCCGAGCTCGAAACCATTGATATGGAGCGGCGGCTCTATCCCCGCGATGGCTTCGCCGCACACCTCATCGGCTACGTGGGCGAGGTCAGCGAAGAGGACCTGAACAACAATCCGCGTTTTGCCGCCTACGAGCCCGGCCAGGTCGTCGGCAAGGCCGGCGTTGAAGCCACTTACGATCAGATTCTCCGCGGTGAAGACGGCTCTCGTGATGTCATCGTCGATTCGCATGGCCGCGAAATGGGCTATCTGCGCACCCAGCACTCCACGCCGGGCCAGGATCTCAAGCTCACCATCGATCTCGACATCCAGCGCACCGCGGAGCTGGCTCTTGGCGAGGCTAACGGCGCGGTCGTCGTCATGGACCCGCGCAACGGCGAAGTGCTCGCCCTCGTCTCGCACCCCAGCTATGATCCCAACGCCTTTGCCGTCAAGATCAAGCGCGACGACTGGAACAAGCTCATCACTGACCCGCGTCACCCGCTGATGAACAAGGCCATTCAGGATCAGCTCGCCCCCGGTTCCACCTTCAAGATCATCATGTCCGCCGCAGGCCTGCAGGAGGGCGTGGCGCAGGACATGAGAGTCAACTGCCAGGGCGGCGGAAGCTTCTACGGGCGCTTCTTCAAGTGTGACAAGCATCACGGCGTACTCGCGATACAGCAGGCCATCCCGCTCTCTTGCGATACGTTCTTCTACGCGCTCGCGCAAAAGCTCGGCATCGACACAATTGCGAGATACGCCACCTCCCTCGGCCTTTCGCAGAAGACGGGCATCGATCTGCCCAACGAAATGGCCGGCATCATGCCCTCCACGCAATGGGAGTGGCACAACTACCACCAGAAGTACTACGCCGGCAACACCATCTCGGTCGGCATCGGCCAGGGCGAAACGCAGGTCACGCCCATCCAGCTCGTCCGCGCGCTCTCCGGCATCGCGTCCAACGGGCATCTGGTTCGCCCGCACCTCGTCGATCCCGGCGAGCTTCCCGCCCAGTTTCGCACAGCGGTTTACGATACCTTCCCCGGCTCGGCCGAGAAGAGCGTCTCGCTCGACAACGATACCTGGATGACGATCACGGACGGCATGGCTGCTGCCACGACCTCCGGCACAGCCGCTGCCGCGCACATCAATGGAGTCGACTTCGCGGGAAAGACCGGCACTGCGCAGGTAGTCGGCGGCGGAGACACGCATACCAAGGGCGGCGCGCGCACTCCGAACTCCTGGTTCGTCGGCATGGTTCCCCGGCGCAATCCGGAGATCGCCGTTGTCGTTCTGCAGGAGCACGGCGACTGGGGCGCAAACTCAGCCCTCATCGCGCAGAAGATCATCATTACCTACGTCAACAAGAAGCGCAGCCAGGACCACAACCTGCTCCAACAGGCCGGAACGGAGCAGAAGCCCGTCGAAGTCGGAGCCGTCTGGTCGAATCCTGAGCCGGCTGATCCGAAACACGGGGCCGGGCAGCATGCATCGGAGCAAACCGCTGCATCTGTGAGCGCGGGCCATTTCTTCGTGAACCCGGCACAGGCGTCAAAAGATCTTGCCGCAACGCCCGCCGCTTCGCTCTTTCCGGCTTTCGTCACTCCCATCCGCTGGCGTAAGGAAGGCCAGGACTAAACATGCGCCGCTTCCTTTCCTTCCGCGACTTTGACTGGGGCCTGCTGCTGATGGTGCTTATCCTCTGCGGCATCTCCGTCATGGAAATCTATTCGGCCACGCTGCACACCAAGTACGTCGGCGGCCATTTCCACACTAAGCAGGTCTACTACATTCTCGGCGGCCTCGTCGCCATGTTCATCTTTTCCAAGATTGACTACCACAAGCTCCTCGAATGGTCCCCCTGGGCCTACGGCGTCTTTCTCCTTTCGCTTGTAGCCGTCAAGCTCGTCGGCCAAAAGGTCCTCGGCGCGCGCCGCTGGATCTCCTTTGCCGGCATCCACTTTCAGCCTTCGGAATGGGTCAAGCTGGTCCTCATCCTCGCTGTCGCCCGCTACTTCGCCAACCTCGGCGGCCGCGACCTCACGTGGAAGGAGATCGGCAAGGCCTTCGCCCTGGTCGGCGTGCCCATGCTGCTCGTCCTGGCCCAGCCTGATATGGGAACGGCTCTGACCTACTCGCCTATCCTCTTCGCCGGCCTCTTTCTCGGCGGCATCAACTGGAAGCAGGCGCTCATCCTCGTCACCACCGGAGCGGTCCTTGTCATCGGCGCATGGGATTCCGGAAAAATCCTAAAGCCGTATCAAAAGGCAAGGCTCACCGGCTTCATCAACCCGGACAATGACCCCCGCGGGGCGGGCTACCAGGTCCTTCAGGCCAAAATCGCTGTCGGCGCAGGCGGCATCTGGGGAGCTGGGGCGGAAAAAGGCACGCAGACCCAGGGAGCATTTATCCCTATCCCCCATGCCGACTTCATCTTCGCCGCCTTCGGCGAGGAGCACGGCTTCGTAGGCGCAATTTTTGTGCTCCTGTTATACTTTCTGGTATTGATGCGTTTGATTCAAAACGCTCAAACAGCCGCAGACCTGTCCGGCTCCCTCATTATTATGGGCGTCGTGGCTGTGTTGACCTTCCAGATCGCGGTCAACGTGGGCATGGTCATCGGGTTTATGCCCGTCACCGGAATTCCTCTACCGTTAATGAGTTACGGCGGATCTTCGGTGTTGTTTACTTTCATGGCGCTTGGCGTGGCAATGAATGTCCGCATGCGACGGTTTGTAAACTAAGGTTTTTTAATTGTTGAATCTCCGCGCCGCCGCTGGCGAACCGCGGAGCCAAAAAAGATTGAATGATTCGCCGGCAGGTTCCACGGGGAGCCGCTTGAGCCGGCAGGAAATTGGGTTCATGAGCAGGCAGAAACGGGTAAGCCGCAGTCACAGGGAGATGGTGTACATGCACCCGGCACATTTTGTGCTGTCCTTCCTGGCGATCTTCAGCGGCGAAACGGCCCCGTTGGCGTCCGTCCTCCGAGCGGCGATCAACTGGGCGGCCACAAACTTTCTGCATACGGATTACCTCCACAGACATTTCGCGCAGCCGGCTTTTGCCGTCGCGCTCTCCGGTTTGGCTTATGGCCCGCCGCCCGCAACCGCGGGCCGGATCGCGGCCTTCGGCCTTCCGGTGTCTCCCCGGTCATCCCTTCCGCTTATTTCCCTCCCCTGCCGTCTCCGCGCCGCCCTGTGACCTTGCCGCTGGCCCCATCTCACAAAAGATGGGCGGAAAGGTACGATGGCAAAAGAGATTTGCATTTCCTCCACGCCGCATGAGACGCGGCTGGCTATCCTCGAAGACGATCAGCTCTCCGAGATTTACTACGAACGCGAGAACGAATACACGCTCGCGGGTTCCATTTACAATGGTCGCGTCACTCGCGTCCTTCCCGGCATGCAGTCGGCATTCGTGGACCTTGGTCTTGAACGCGACGCCTTCCTTTACGTAACAGATTTCCTCGAGATGGAAGATCCCGAGGACTCGGACGAGGTTGAAAAGGCCTCCATCTCAGCTCCGGCTCGTCCCCGCGAGGTCCGGTCTGGAGAGGCACGGTCTGGAGAAGCCCGTACCGGTGAAGGCCGTTCCGGACAGCAACGCAGACCTGAAGCTGCATCCGTTCCCGCAGTCGAAATTGAGTCTCCCGTAGCCGAACCGGCTGAACCCTCCAACGCGGCAGACGCTGCCTCCTCAGAAGATGAGGAAGCTGGCGGAGCACGCCGCTGGCGCGGACGCCGTCGCCGTCGCGGAGGCCGCGGACAAGCGTTGCCTGTCGCCGATCCCGTCGAGACCGAGTCCACCTCTGAGACCTTCCTCGATGCCAATCTCGGCGAGCCCTCCGAAGATGCTCCGCATCACTCTCACCAGATTCACGCCTCCGCCGGGGAACAGACCGCCGCGGCGCCAGTCGAGCTGCCCGGTAAATCCCGCAACGCGGCCCGCTCTGCACGTTCCGAATCCCGCCCGGAGCGCGAAGCCGCTTCCTTCGTGCTCCCCGGCGAATCGCTTTCGAAGTACGGTGGCGAGACTGCCCCCGTGTCCAAAGCGGAAAAGCCCGCAGCGCCAGCCCGCAGCGCGTCCACTGCCAAGCCAGCCAGCCTGATTGAGTCCCCCATCGAATGGGACGGCACCGGCCTTATGCCCGGCGAGTCGCTCGCCCGGCATCGCAGCCGCCAGCCCGAGCCCTCAGCTCCGATTGAGGCCGAGCCACAAGGCGTCTTCGCCGATGCCCACTCCGATTCTCACGAGAGCGAGCAGGCTGCCGACCTCGCTTTCGTCGAACACAAGCTCGAAGAGGCCACGCTAGAGGACGATCTGCACCTGCATGACGACGAGCAGGTCGAAGCCTTGCATAGTGCCGCTCTCGAAGCCTTTGGCCACACGCACGAAGAGCGCATCCTCGACGAATTCACCGGCGAAGCGCACGCGCCCATCGTGGAGGACGAAGAGTTCTCACCCGAACATGTTGATGAGCCCGCAGAACCGGAAGCCACTGAATCTCACTCTGAGCAGGCCTCTGCCGAACCCAAATTTGAATTTGAGTTTGAGGAAGAAGAGCAGGAAATCGCTCCTCACGAAGTGAAGAGCGAAGAGAACCGCAGCGCCTCGCATCATGTGGACCCAACCACTCCCAGCGAGTTCCGCCTTTTCGGTCTCGGTGGAAAAAAGAAAAAAGACGAGACGCACGAAGCTGAGCCGGTTCCGGCAGCCGTTGCCACACCCAGGCCCACCACAGTCGCCTCCGTCTCTGCCTTCGCGCCCGGCAACGGCCTGATCGAAGAAGAGATGGTCGACGGTGAGGAGTCGGCAGCGTCGCATCATCTCCACCGTCACACCGAACAGGATCTCGACGAATACGAGGAGACTGAGCAGCTTAGCGCACACTCCGGCGAGCTCGCCGCGGCCTTCAAGGAAGCCCGCGCCGGTCACAGCCTCGATGAAGAAGAAATCAGCACAGTAGCGGATCTCGACGAGGAGGAAGACGAAGCCTCTGAAGAGACCGCGGCTGCTCCTGCCACACGGGATCGCAGCAGCTCCGGTCGCGAACGCGGCGGCCGCGGACGCCGTAACGACCGTGGTGGCCGCACCGGTCAGGCCACCGGCGGCCAGAACAATCGCCGCGGCGGAGGTATGTCGCGCCGCACCGCGCAGACCTCCGATCTGCCGATCATCTCGGACCTGCTGAAGCCGGGCCAGGAGATCCTCGTTCAGATTGCCAAGGAGCCTATCGCCAAGAAGGGCGCGCGCATCACCAGCCATATCGCCCTGCCTGGCCGCTTCCTGGTCTTCATGCCCACCGTCTCGCATGTCGGCGTCAGCCGCAAAATCGAGAGCGACGAAGAACGCCAGCGCCTCAAGCGCATCCTGATCCACGAGCGTGGCGAAGCCTCCGGTGGATTCATCGTCCGCACCGCGGCTGAAGGCACATCGGAAGACGAGCTCCGCTCCGACCTGCGCTTCCTCATCCATCTCTGGGATGAGATCAAGCAGCGCTCGGAGAGCTCTAAATCCCCGGCGCTCATCTACCACGATCTCTCGCTCATCGAGCGCATTCTGCGTGACCAGATCTCGGACGATTTCTCGTCCATCTGGGTCGACAATGAAGCCGCCTACGAGCGCATCGTGCGCTTCCTCAATCGCTTTTCGCCCACGCTCGTGCGCCGCGTCAAGCTCTACACCAAAGAGGTCCCGCTCTTCGAGCACTTCGGCGTCGAAGACGAAATCTCCAAGGCCCTGCGCTCCAAGGTCTGGCTCAAGTCCGGCGGCTCGATCGTCATCAACCAGACAGAAGCCCTGGTCGCCATCGACATCAACACCGGCAAGTACGTCGGCAAGACGGCGCGCCTCGAAGACACCATCGTCAAGACCAACCTCGACGCAATTCCTGAGATCGTCCGCCAGATTCGCCTGCGCGACCTCGGCGGCATCATCATTATCGACTTCATCGATATGGATGAGCGCAAGAATCGCTTCCGGGTCATGGCCGCGCTTGAAGAAGCTCTGAAAACCGACCGCGCCCCTACCAAGGTGCTTCAGTTCAATGACTTCGGCCTCGTCGCCATCACCCGCAAGCGCGTCAAGCAGTCGCTCGAGCGCACGCTCTCAGTGCCCTGCCCCACCTGCCAGGCCACCGGCATGGTCAAGAGCTCGGCCACTGTCGCCAACGAGATCTATATCGAGCTCCGCAAGATGCGGAAACACTTCGAGGGAGCCGATGTCATGCTCCGCGTCCACCCTGAGACCGTTAAGGTTCTCAAGGCCAACAACGCGGGCTGGCTCACAGAGTATGAAGACCTCGTCGGCAAAAACATCCTGGTCAAGAGTGATGTCTCTCTGCACCCGGAGCAGTTCGACATCCAGGGCTGAGTTCCACCATGCTCGAGTGACAAGGCCGGGGATTCTCCTCCGGCCTTTGTCTTTGAGAGCAACCACTGCCCCAAACTGGTGTCTAACAAATTGAAGGAAGAAGTGCGTACCCCGCACTGTCCGCTTCCCGAGATAGTTCACGGCCGTTTGTTTACCAATTTCACTTCTAGAGGTCCAACCATGTCTTCTCGTCGCTTGTTTAGCCTGAAGCGCAGTTTTTCAATCGTGAGCGCCGCCATTCTGCTCACCGCGGGCGTTGTACGAGCCCAGTCCCCCGACACATCCGCCGCACCACTGGCATCAGGCGAATCAAGCTCGTCCCAGAGCTACCAGTTCCTCGCCGACGACCTGAACGCCGCGGCCGAGCCCGCTGCATCAGGCGGCGGGCAGTACGACAACCACGGCGGAGGCTCGAAAGGCCGCTTCAGCCACTGGGCCTTTGAAGCTGGAGCGGGCGCCAATGCCCCCATCGGCAACGATCAGGGCGTTATCACCTGGGGCGGCAACTTCACCGTCGGCGCGGGTCTTCATCTGAGCCGCCGCCTCACAGTCCTGGGCGAGTATCAGTTCATGGACAATAAAATTCCCGGTTCGCTTATTGCGGCGGGAGGGTCTGACACGGGCAATGCGCACATCAATTCCATCACCGGCGCAATTCTCTTCGATCTTGTTCCCGAGAAATGGTCCACCGGCGTCTACGCGGTGGGAGGAGGGGGCTACTACCACATGTCCACCAACTTCACCGATTTCGAGTGCTGCGACTTTTACGGCTATGAGGTTCCAGTCACTGCCTTTTCCATCAGCTCGAATCAGCTGGGCGGAAACCTCGGTATCGGCATCTACCATAAGCTCGGCGGCACTTACGGCGACGGCACGATGCGGCTCTTCGCCGAAGCGCGCTATACCTTCCTCAATTCGCCGGGGCTGTCTTATCAGGGCTTCTACATCGGCGGCGGAACCACAGAGCTGATCCCGGTCACTCTAGGCGTCCGATTCTGACGGATCATACAAACAATGAGCGCCTTGCAGTCCATGCAAGGCGCTCATGCTTTTACCAGAGCTTCTGTTCTTTTTGGGTCGGCGTCCCCACCTCGCCACGCTCAATGCGTTTGAGAAACTCCCGCGCGAGCCGTTGCTCACCCGGATGGCTCTCCCCATGCATTGTGCACAGGTCCAGAAACTCATCCGCCAGCGCATTCCGCTCATCTGATTGATTCAGAATCGCCTGCAACGCGCCGCCAAGCTCGCGTAGCTGTGTCGCCTCCGGCCAATCCTCGCCTCCGGCAAACGACACATCCGAAAACAATCCGCGCCGCCCTTGAGCGCATTCTTCCAGGCATGCCATCAACTGCTCACGAAACGCCCCAACCAGCGGCGCAAACTGTTCGGCATCCAGCTCATTCGGCTCTACAGGATCCATCCCGGGTCACTTCCCCTTCATCAGCGCTTCAACCTCATCCGCCGTATGCGGCAGGTCCGCCGTCAGGTCGATCAGCTTGCCGTCCTTGCCCACCAGGAACACGCACTCAATCCGCACGCCAATCTTTTCTTCCGGAATGTAAATACCCGGCTCAATGGTAAACACCATCCCCGGCTCCAGCACTGTCGGATAGTTGCTCGGATCGTGCACATCGATGCCCACCATGTGGCTCAGCGGATGAATCCAATACTTGCCCAGCGGTTTCCCATCCAAGCTCTTGCCATGCGTGTTCACGTAGTCGTACGCCACCTTGTCCAGCCCGTCCGGGTCTGTATGATAGCGGTCGCCAACCTTCGACTTGCCCGACACAAACGCGTCGATCGCGGCCTTCTGTGCGCCCAGCACCACGTCGTAAATCTCCCGCTGCCGCGCCGTAAAATGTCCGCCCACAGGCACCGTGCGCGTAATGTCGCTCGCATACATGGAGTACTCACACGCCGCATCCACCACAACAATGTCGCCATCCTGCATGGTGCGCGTGTTCTCCGCGTAATGCAGCGTCGTCGAGTTAATCCCCGATCCTACAATAGGCGCATAGCTCGCCCGCTCACAGCCATGTTTCAGCCATGACGCATACATCTTGCCCGCCACCGTGCGCTCCGTCACGCCCGCCTTCACGGCCTTCATCATCACGCGCTGCGCCGCCTCGGATGCCTCGCTCGCCTTCTTCAGCAGGTCAATCTCACCTGCATCCTTGATCTCGCGCAGCTGCGTCGTCATCTCCGCCACATCATGTGCCGCAGGCAGGCTGCTCGTTCCCATCTCCGCTGCCGCAAACTGAACCAGCGCGGCTGCATGCGCATTTCCAGCCTGCGTATACATGTGATTTGCCACGCGCCGGTCCGCGGAAATCAGATCATTCAGCACCTTCGGCAGATCCGTCATCGGACGAACCTCATCCACGCCGACCTTTTCCGCCGCGCCCTGCGTCGCCGCATCCAGCTTGATCCCCGTGTACTTCTCCATCCGCATATTCCGCGTAGGCAGAAACAGAATCTCCTGGTACTTGTGCCCCGCCTCTGGAAAGAGCGTTGAGTTAATCCCGGAAGCCGTGGACTCGCCCACAATCAGCAGCGCTGCCCCCGGCTCATTCCACCCCGTCGTGTAATAGAAGTCCTCATCCTGCCGGTAGGGATCGAGATCAAGCAGCGGCTCTTCAGCCGCAAACAACACGGCCACGCCGCCATTCAGCTTCTGAGCCAGCGCCACACGCCGCGCGTGATACGTCGCAGCAGGCTGTTTTTCAATCGCATGTGCCTGGGGAACCAACGCAGGAACCAATCCTGCAAGGACAAGAAGGGCAATCAAACCAAAGATTCGGCGCATGGAACCAGCCTCAGACACGCACCAGCCTCTGTCAAGCCGATAATCTCATCGCCACACTCACAACAACGCAGCCGTCTCCGCCGCCGCTCTCTCCTGCGTCTCAAATACGCGCAGAAACATCTCCACAGGCATCGGCCGGCCCAGATACCATCCCTGGCCGAGCATCGGCAGCGGACTTGTCCGGAAATACAGCGCCTGTTCCTCGGTCTCAATCCCCTCCACCGTCACCTGCAAGCCCAGTGAAGCGGCAAGCGATAAGATCTGCGGCAATATCAGCACCTGCACTGATTCCGTGCCCACCGACTGCGTGAACGCCTTATCGATCTTCAGCCCATCCACCGAGAGATCGTGCAGATACGCAAGGTTCGAGTAGCCCGTGCCAAAGTCGTCGATATGAACCGAGTGCCCTTTACTGCGCAGCCGCACAATCGCATCCTTCGCTGCCTGCGAGTTGGCGGCAGCCCGCTCCGTAATCTCCATCACCAGGCACTGTGCAGGGACTCCTGCCTTCGCCGTCGCCTGCTCCAACATGGGCAAAAAAGCCGGGTCGTCCAGGTCCTGCGGCGCAATATTGACTGACAGGCGAAACTCAGGGCAGGTGGGCAGTAGAACGCTCAAATCCGCAAGGGCTTTGCCCGCAATCAGTCGCGTGATCTCGTTCACAAACCCGCGCTCCTCTGCAATGCGGATAAAGACTTCGGGGCTCACATCGCCATGTCCCGCATCCGTCCAGCGCGCCAGTGCTTCAGCCCCGACAATCCTGCCGGTTTTGAGATCCACCACCGGCTGATATGCCACCTGGATCGCCTTGCGCCGAATGGCTCTGCGCAGCCGCTGCTCCAGCGACTGTCTGCGACTGTATGCCACAGAACATGTAAACCCCAGCAACGCTCCGCATAGCGCTGAAAGGACTACATACGCCGTCCGCTGGCCGCTCTCAGTCTCCAAAGCTTCATTCGCTGTGGCATACGCTGTTACGCAGAATGCAAAACGGTCAGAGCAACGCGTTGCGTATAGCACGTCACCAACTTGCGCCGAGCCTTCCGTTGTCAGAATGGCATTCCCGGTCAGCGGCAGATCGCCCAGCAGCCGCGTTTGGCCATTGTCGCCGCCCCGGTTCGTAACCGTGTAGTGCATGGAGCTCGATTGGAACTCCTTCCGGTTGAAAGGGCTGTACACAATCAGCGCATTGCCCTTCTCAACCGCAGGCGCCATCTGTCCCTGAATGCGAAACAGATCCATGTCCCGATAAAATCGCGTCCCATCCGCTCGCGTCACGCCCTGCCCGAGCCTGGCGTCGGCTCCTGTCACCCGGCCCAGCATTGCCGTGCAATCTATCCTGCCGTTGCGAACCCGGCCCCCATCCTTCAGGTATTCCGAGGCATAGATGAGCTTCCGGAAATGTTCAATCTCGGCATCTGAGCAATACGGGTCGGTGGAAGCATTCAGCTCGTCCAGCACCGCTCTTCCCTCGGCGGAAGAGACATCTCCCCCCGTGCGAATCCGCTCCGCATACTGGTCCAGCTTGCCCGTCATATGACGAAGCGTGAAGTCCCGGCCCCACCAGTAGCCGGCTAGCGCACCGCATACGCCGGTCAGCAGCATGACGCCAACTACGCCACTAACACGTTGCTTGAGGGTACTCATAAGAAAGTGCCCGCCGGGAAATCGTTGGCCCTCCCGGGAGAAGTACCTCCAATTTTGTGCGATCCTGCGGCCTTAGGCAAGGAGAAACCACGTTGTCCGCCTTTCACGGCAATTTCTCCTGTCCAATCCAAAACCGGTTGCTGGCTCGCGTTACGAACCCCACGCCGCGTCCCGCCAATCGAGCCTGTGCTTCATGCCACGGCCCCACATACCGCACCACCCTTGGTAAGCGCCGATAGACTCCAGGCAATATCTGCCTCGCACGCTCCACCGCATAAAGCTCTTCATCGGCAAATGGCAGCCGGAACGCGAGTCGCAATCGCTCCGGCATCCACGCCGCCGTCAGCGCCCGGTACCAGTGCGGCGGCTTCACCCGGCTCCCCGCTCCAGCCAGCAGATTCTGCCCCATTGCCCGCGCCCGCTCACTCACGCCCAGCACGTCAGACACCTCCATCTCGCGGCAATACGCCTCAAACGCATTCCAGTCCGCCGGCAGCGCCTCCGCGGGCAAACCAAACAGCGCCGCAAGCGTCTTCGTCTCCGCGTAATACGCCTCGCGATCCGCCGCGCTCATTGGCCCCAGCACCGTCACATAGGCCAGCACCGCAGTCTCCATCAAAGTGGCGTAAACCCACTTCAGCGCCGCAATTTCATTGGCCTGGTACTGCGATCCCCGCTGGCACCCCGCCACATCCTCCCGCATCTCGCCCGTAATCCGCATATGCAGCCCGTGCAAATTCCGCGCCGCCCTCAGCGCCTGATCCAGTGATCCGAAGATCATCGCGTACACCACGCGAAACGTATTGTGGAACCGCACAATCGGCCTGTCCATCACCTGCGAGTGATCCTGAATCGCCTGCGCCACCCACGGATGCGCCAGTTGCAGCAGCGCCGCCCGGCCCGCTCCCAGAAACAGCCCAGCCTCACAATGCACCCGCCAGCACATGGAATCCGGTCCGAAGACTCCCGCACGCCGGTCCAGACCCCGCTCCATGCAGCCACGCTCAATCGCATGGAGCAGCGCCTCGCTGTCCGCGCGCAGCACCGGCTGAGGTCTTAGCCGCACCGTCTCTGAACTTACCGCAGGATCCATCAGCCTGCAGACTATCGTGTTTCCGAACACGTGGAAATCTCCTGGCGACACCGTGCCTCATTTGTATTTCCTCAGAAATCGCCGTAATATAAATAGGCAGACGCGTTTATCCGCTGACTAACCGTGAACATACCGGCTGGCGGACAGACAAGTGGGCGAATAGCCCACTTTTTATTTGGCTTGAAATTCCCTCCAAAATCCGTCGCAACACGAACGGTTTTGGAGCCGGAAGCACGGTATTGCAAACGGCCATAAGTTGCCGTAACGGAAGAAGATGGCAGTAAAGCTCGACGCAATTCGGAACGCAGCGCAGCGGGTCGCCTCATCGCTCGGCCTGGACGTAGTGGACGTGGAATTAGCCACTGCTGGCCGTGAGCGCACCCTTCGCGTCCTGATTGAGAAGAACGCCGAAGGCCGCGCCGCGCTGAAAGCCCAGCTCGCCTCCGGTGCTGAAAATGAAGAACTTCCGGAGGCCCTGCGCGAAGGAACCCTGAGCGTCGAGCAACTTTCCGGCGTCACGCATGAAGACTGTGCCGCTCTCAGCCGCGACCTCAGCGTAGTGCTCGATGTCGAGGACCTGGTCCCCGGCGGCGAATATCTGCTCGAAGCCAGCTCACCCGGCCTCGACCGCAAGCTTACGAAGCCTGAAGACTTCGAGCGTTTTAAAGGCAGCTTAGTCAAGATCCAGACTTTTGAGCCCATCAAGAACAACCGCCATTGGCAGGGCCGGCTCACGGAGACCAAAGGCGAAAGCATCATCGTCGACCTCGGCGCCGTCAAACAAAATTCAAAGAGCCGGAAGTCCGGCGTAACCACGGTAGAAATCGCCTTTCCGAACGTCGAAAAAGCGCAGCTCGTACCGGAGATTTAGGAAAGACAGGAACCAGGAGACTTGGGGATTGAAAACAGCTTGACGCAGACCCGAACAGTCCGCTGATCCCAAAGTGTCTCAGTTGCCGCACCGCAGTCGTAACCCGCGAGAGCCAGCCCTCGCAATCACAGCGCGAAGGAAGTACCTAAAAACATGGCAAGCCCTTTGTATCAGAGCATCGAGTTGTTGAGCCGGGAAAAAGGCATCGAGCCCGAGATCGTCGTCGGCGCGGTGGAAGAAGCTATCGCTCTGGCCACGCGCAAGTACTACAAGACTCAGGAAAACATGCGCGGCGAACTCAACAAGGAGACCGGCGAAATCACGGCTTATGTCTACAAGACGGTCGTCGCCGACGAGGAGCAGATCGAGGATCCGGTCAACCAGATCACTCTGGCTGAGGCCAACGAGCTCGCGCCCGGCGTTGAAGTCGGCAGCGAGATCCGCATGTACAAGGACACCTCACCGCTCGGCCGCATCGCCGCCCAGCTCGCCAAGCAGGTCATCTTTCAAAAGGTTCGCGAAGCCGAGCGCGACACCGTCTTCCAGGAGTACGCGCACCGCGAAAAAGAAGTCCTCAACGCCACAGTCAAGCGCATTGAAGGGCAGGACGTCATCTTCGACCTCGGCAAGGCTGAAGCCCGCTGCCCCAAGCGCGAGCAGTCGCGCCTGGAATCCTTCACCGTGGGCGAGCGCGTCCGCGTCGTACTCATCAAGGTCGATCGCGCCGCCAAGGGTCCGCAGGTCATCGTCTCCCGCGCAGCGCCGGAGCTCGTCTCCAACCTTTTCCAGAGCGAAGTTCCCGAAATCTACGACAGCACCGTCGTCATCCGCGCCATCGCCCGCGAAGCCGGCGAGCGCACCAAGATCGCCGTCATGAGCCGCGACAAGGATGTCGACCCCGTCGGCGCCTGCGTCGGCATGAAGGGCATGCGCGTGCAGTCCATCATCCGCGAGCTGCGCGGCGAGAAGATCGACATCATCGAATTCAGCGAAGAAATTACCACCTTTGCTGAGAAGGCTCTGCAGCCCGCCAAGGTCAGCCGCGTCTCCATCACGGACCTCACGGACAAGCAGCTTGAAGTCATCGTGGACGACACGCAGCTCTCGCTCGCCATCGGCAAGAAGGGCCAGAACGTCCGCCTCGCCGCCAAGCTCCTAGGCTGGAAGATCGACATCAAGTCCGAAGAGGAGAAGCGCCAGGAGGTCGAGCAGCAGATGCAGGCCATGTCCGGTGGACCCACCACACCCATCGAGCAGGTCACAGAGCTCGGCGAGGGCATCATTCAGAAGCTCGTGGCCGCCGGTATCACCACAGTCGAAGGCCTGGCCGACATGACCCCCGAGGAGCTCGAAGAGATTCCTGGAATCGGCGAAAAGACGCTGGAGAAGATCAGCGTCGCCGTTCGCCACTACTTCGGCCACTTTGAAGAGGGCGAAGAAGCCCCCGCCTCGGCCGAGCATCGCGAAGGCGAGTCGACCACCGAGCACGTGGCCCACTCGGAGCCGGGCGAAGCTGAAATTGCCACGCCGGAGGCCGCAGAAGCCACCGCGGAAGCAGAAGAAGAGAACGCAGAAGACGTACTTCAGGAAGCCGAATCCGTGGAAGCCGCGGAATCTGACTCCGAGGAATCCGCTTCTGCATTGGAAGAAGCAGTCGAGAACGCGCCGGAAGCCAGCGAAGACGAGAGCGAAGCGTAATTCATTATGCTTCGCGCATTTTCTTCAAATTCGGGAGATAATGGAATTTCCGGCACTGGAAATTCCATCCAACAGAATAGCCAATGCCAAGAGGTAGCTATGAACTCTTAGCACTACCGGCAGCACACATCGAAAAGAGGCGGATGAGTAAGGTTCGAATTAACGATCTGGCACGCGAAATAGAGGTTAAGAGCCGGCAGGTTCTCGATCTGCTGACAAAGTTGGGTCTTGGAGACCCCAAGATGACCCACTCAAGCTCTATCGAAGACCATGAAGCGGAAAAGGTCCGCGCCCATTTTGGCGGCGGAGCGCGCGGCTCCGCGGGTTCTTCGCGTTCGCCACAGGGCCTTCAGCCCAAAGTCGATCTCTCCAATATCTCCAAACCCGGAGACGCTCTCAAAGCCATCCTGGCGCGCAAGCAGGAGCAGGAAGACGCAGCCCGCCGCAGCCACGCACCGGTGAAACCGGCCGTTGTGGCAGCAACTCCGGCCCCGGCGGCAAGACCTGCCGCCGTAACCGCACCTGAGCCAAGGCCCGAGACCAACCCGGCCCCACGCAAAATTGTTCCCGCACCACGTCAGGCCCCCAATATCGTCATTCCTTCCACCCCGGCCATTGCCTCGCGTCCGCCGGTCGCTGCTGTCGTCGCAAAGCCTCCCGTAGGCGTAGTCACCGCTACCGTGGCGCGCCCGGCCGTAGCCACAGCTCCGCCCTCCACAGTAGTCGTCAGACCACCCGTAGTCGTTGCGCCTAAACCCGGCGTACAGGCAGACAGGCCTTCCTTCGCAGTTAAGCCTGCGGAATCGGCTCACACCCCGACGACTCCAAGGCCTGCGGCTGCTCCGCAGCCCGCACAGGCTGCAAAGGTAGGCGTCGCGTCTCCATCAGTCGCGCCCGCTGCGATTGCGGAGACGCCCGCTGTTCCCGCGGCTGCTTCAGTTGCCGCGCCGGAAGCGAAAGCTACCGCGCCTGCCGTTGAAACAGCTCCGGTTCCAGTTGCCGCGGCTGCACCGGCTCCCGTCGCAGCCGAGCCCGCTGCACCTGTTGCAGCAGCGCCCGCCGCTCCGGCTCACGTAGCTCCTGCAGCTCCGGCCCCGCCCGTTCGCCGCGTCGTCATGCCCCAGACCGGGCCGCGTCCCGTCTATAAAGCGCCTGTTATAACCCCCGCAGCGGCTGCAGCCGCTGCCGCTGCCGCCGCTCCCACCACGCAACAGGGTGGCCTGCAGCGCGGTCGCCCCATCTTCGATCGCCGTCCCGCCGGTGCACCCGGTGGCCCGGGCAGCTTCCAGCAGCGCCCCGGTCAATACCCCGCCAGCCAGCATCCCGGCAGCGGTCCACGCCCCAAGCATCCTACCCGCACCACGCCCGGCGGATTCACGCCTGGAGGTGGTCCCGGCGCTCCGGGCGGACGTCCCGGCTTCGGCCAGCGTCCCGGCTTTGGTGCACCTCGTCCCGGTGGATTCGGAGCACCCCGTCCCGGTGGCTTTGCTCCGGGTGGCGCGCCTACAGCTCCACCTACTGAGCCAGGCCGCAATCGCGGCGCAGGCGCCAGAGGCCGTGGCCGTGGCGGCCAGCAGTACCCCAAGACCAAGGAAGGCCCAATGAAGGGTTATGCGCCTCCGCCGCGTTACGGCGGGTCGCAAATCCCCATGGAGCCGCTGCCCATCACCCGTGAAATCACGGTAACGGAAGGCATCAGCGTCAAGGATCTCGCGGAGAAGCTCGAAATCCGCGCCAAGGACCTCATCGCCACCCTCCTCATGAGCGGCATCTTCGCCACTGTCAACCAATCTCTCGAAGCCGAGATGGTCAAGGATCTCTCCGCCAGATTTGGCGCGGCAGCCAACATCATCTCCTACGAAGAAGAGCTCGAAAACCAGGCCATCGAAGACGTTCTCGACACCGAAAACATCGGCATGGTTGAAATCGCGCGTGCTCCCGTCGTCACCATCATGGGCCACGTCGATCACGGCAAGACCTCGCTGCTCGACGCCATCCGCGAAACCGACGTCGCCGCAGGCGAAGCTGGCGGCATCACGCAGCACATCGGCGCCTACAAGGTGAAGTTCACCAAGGAAGGCTCACCCGCCTCCGGCCGCGAGATCGTCTTCCTCGATACCCCGGGCCACGAAGCCTTCACCCGTATGCGTGCCCGCGGCGCCAAGGTCACTGACATTGTCGTCATCGTCGTCGCAGCCGATGACGGCGTCATGCCGCAGACCCTCGAGGCCATCGATCACGCCAAGGCCGCTGACGTGCCCATCATCGTGGCCGTCAACAAGATCGATAAGCCTGAAGCCAACCCCGAACGCGTCAAAAAGCAGCTTGCCGACCGTGGCCTCATTCCTGAGGAGTGGGCCGCTGGCGAGCAAGGCACCGTATTCGTTGAAGTCTCAGCCAAGAAGCATCTCAATCTCGATCTGCTTCTCGAGATGATCTGCCTTGTCTCGGACCTCAAGGCTCCCAAGGCCACTCCGGGCCGTAAAGCCGTCGGATCTGTCCTCGAAGCCAAGCTCGATCGCGGTCGCGGCGCAGTCGCCACCATCCTCGTGCAGGACGGCACGCTTCACCTCAACGACAGCTACATCGTCGGCAACACCTTCGGTAAGGTCCGCGCCATGTTCGACGATCGCGGACGCGCCATTGAAGAAGCCGGCCCGTCAACGCCCGTCGAAGTCCTCGGACTCGAAGCCATGCCCGACTCCGGCGACACGTTCCTCGTCGTCGGCGATCGTGACAAGGCCAAGGGCATCGCGCAATACCGCAAGATGAAGGATCGCGAAGCGCAGCTCGCCAAGAGCTCCCGCGTCTCGCTCGAAGGCCTCGCCGAACAGATTCGTCTGGCCGGCGTCAAAGACCTTCCGCTCATCATCAAGGGTGATGTCACCGGCTCGGTCGAAGTCCTCGCTGACTCGCTCGTCCGCATGTCCACCGAGAAGGTGCGCGTCAAGGTCATCCACTCCGGCGTCGGTTCCATCACGGAATCTGACGTGCTCCTGGCGACGGCCTCGAACGCCATCATCATCGGCTTTAATGTGCGCCCCGAGCGCAAGGCCGCTGAGCTTGCCCAGCAGGAAAGCGTCGATATCCGCCTGCACTCCATCATCTACGAGTTGCAGGATGAAATGCGCCTCGCCATGATGGGTCTCCTCGAACCCACCTTCAAGGAGAACTATCTGGGCCGCGCCCAGGTGCTGCAGGTCTTCCGCATTCCCAAGGTCGGCACCATTGCCGGCTGCCGTGTGCAGGATGGCGCCTTCAAGCGCGATTCGGAAGTCAAGGTCATGCGCAACGGCGAACAGGTCTTCAAGGGCAAAATCGGCTCGCTCAAGCGCGTCAAGGACGATGTCCGCGAAGTCACCAACGGCATGGAGTGCGGCATCGGCATCAACGGCTACAGCGACATCAAGGAAGGCGACATCTTCGAAGCCTTCACGACCGAAAAGCTGGCCGCCGACCTCGGCCAGTTAACGACAGCCAAGGCATAACCCAATCCCACCCAAACACGACGGCCCGATGCGCAAGCATCGGGCCGTTCCTTTTTGCATTTCGAAATCCGCCATCTTTCTGAGCAACAAAGCTCCCTCGCCACAAAGATGTCATCCTGAGCGTAGCCGCTTTTCAGGCGGAGCGAAGGATCTGCGGTTGCTTTTGCTGTTGCCTTTTGCCCAATCAGACCGGGCGCCATCCTCCGCAGAAACCAATAATTCCCCAAAATATATCCGAACACTCCCCCATCCCACTCCGTCATAACCAACAGGAAGTGCCGGAGAGCAGACACGTTGACCCCAGCGGAAGAGGCAAACTTCACGGCACTCGTCGAGCGCCAATCCCGATTTGCCTTCCGCGTGACATACGCTGTTCTGCTCAACACGCATGACGCCGAAGACGCGGTACAGGAGACATTCTTGAAGCTCTATCGACACAGCGGCTGGCAGCAGGCAGACAACGAGCGCGCCTACATTGCGCGCGTCGCCTGGCGCTGCGCCATCGATCGCCGCCGAGCCTCGCATCCTGTTGCCGCCGATCCCGATGCAGCTCTGGATATCCCCTCGCATCATCCCGGCCCTGAGCACACATTCCTCTCAGCCGAGCATCACCGTCGCATCCACGCAATGATCGATACGCTGCCTGAAGACCTCCGCCTGCCGCTCATTCTCTCCGCATTCGACGATCTCAACTCGCGTCTCATTGCAGGCATCCTCAACATCCCGGAGGGCACCGTCCGCACCCGCTTGCAGCGTGCCCGCCAGCTACTAAAACAAAAGCTCATCGCCCTCGAATCCCCGCCGGAATCACCACGCAAGGAGGCTCATCATGCCTGACGACCGCGAACTCGACCACCTGCTTGATACCGCGCTCTCCACCTATGCCGAACCACGCGAAGGCCTGGAAGCCCGCGTCCTTGCAAATCTCTCAGCACGCCCCACGCGCCGCTGGCTACCGTGGATCATCGCTCTACCCATCGCCGCATGCCTTCTACTTTTGCTCACGCTCTATCCGCGGCATGATCGCACAGAGCCAGTACGCCAGGCGCAGCACAACCCTACACCGCAAATGCAGCCCACACCACAAAGCTCCACAGCACAAGCTGCACTAGAACCGGTACGCCCGCCTCAGCCGCGCACCTCAATCGCACACGCCACACGCACCGCACCTGCGCCATTACCCAAACTCGACGTCTTCCCCACGCCTCAGCCGCTCTCATCACAGGAGCGAGCTCTCATCCGCTACGTCGCCCACATCCCGGAGCCGGACCGCAGAGCTCTGGCCGCAGCTGAAGACCAGCCCATCGCTCCACTCGCCATAGCCGCCATCCAGATTCATCCCCTCGAACCGCTCGATAAATCAGAAAACTAAGGAGACCCCATGCGTAAGTCCATCCTCGCCGCCTGCATTCTCTTCGCCGCCTTTGCCGTCCCGGTAATTTCCTTCGCGCAGGACCAGGACAAGGCGGCAGAGTCCGCTACGCCCGTCCACTTTTACCGTCTCACCCTCACCGTGCAGGAAGTTGATTCCAGCAACAAGCCCATCAATAGCCGCTCCTATGCCACTACCGTTAGTACCGATAGCAAAAACCCTTTTAGCAATTCCATCCGCACAAGTTCTCGCTTGCCTGTCGCCACAGGTACATTCTCAAGCGGAGAAAAAGCCAGCACGCAAAACGTACAGTTCACATACATCGATATCGGGGCAAACTTCGACATCAAAGATGTAAAGGAACTGGGCCGCCAGTTATCGCTTCACGTTAAAGCAGACATCAGTTCAAATGGTGGCAATACCCCCGTGGGCAACAGTGCCAACTTCGAAGAGCCAATCATCCGCCACAACCAGTGGGAGTCCCCCGTCCTCATCACCATTGGCAAACCCACCGTCATCTTCTCTTCCGACGCACTCGAAAGCAAAAACGCCATGCAAGTCGTAGCCACCGTCATACCCATTCCATAATCTTTCCTTCTAACAACCACACCACGGCCCGCATCTCATACATTGCGGGCCGTTTATTTTTTCAACATCACTTCACCCCATCGCACACCGCAACAGAGCTACAATCTCCGCACAACGGCGTCTCCCACCGCCCCCGAAGGGAAAACATGGCCACCAAATCCACCAAAGAACCCGAACATAAAAAACCCGTGCATAAAAAGCCTGAGCCAAAACCCAAGCCGGCTCCGGCAAACGCGACCACATACACGCTCATCACCATGCCGGATGATGGCCCGAAAGGCCCCACAGCAATCTACGATCTGCTCTCGTCAGCAAAGAAAACCATCGACATGACCATGTACGAGCTCACCGACACACAGGTCACGTCCATCCTCACCAAAGCGGCGTCATCCGGCGTAACCGTCCGCGTCATCCTCGACCAGAACAACGAGAAGAAGTCGAATACCACCGCCTTCAATGCGCTTACCAAAGGCGGCGTTTCCGTCCACTGGGCCAATCCTGTCTACGCGGTCACCCACCAGAAGACCATCACCGTCGACTCAGCTACCTCCGCCATCATGACCCTCAACCTCGTCACAGAGGACTACCCCACCACGCGCGACTTCGCCGTCATCACCAATGACGCCAAGGACATCTCCGCTATCGAGACCACCTTCGCCGCCGACTTCACCAACGCCGCCATCACCCCGCCCACCGGCGACAATCTTGCCTGGTCTCCCACCAACTCGCGCACCGCCATCCTCGGCGTCATCAACGGCGCAACCAAGTCCCTCTACATCGCGCAGGAAGAAATGTCCGATGCCGGCGTCGAATCGGCCATAGAAGCTGCACTCAAACGCGGCGTCTCGGTCACCCTCGTGCAGGAAAACATGACCGGCAGCTACACAGCCGTTCTCCAAGCATTCAAGTCAGACGGCGCCAAGGTTGCAACGTACTCTTCGCGCACCGGCTACTATATCCACGCCAAAGCTTTCCTCGCCGACTACAACACGCCTCAGGCCACGCTCTTCCTCGGCTCGGAAAACTGCACTGCCGCATCACTCAACAGCAATCGCGAGCTCGGACTCATCTTCAGCGACCCCGCCTGCATGACCGGCGTCTACAACGCCATTATGAGCGACTTCAACGGCGGCACACAGTCCCTCATCGTCCCCGCCAACTTCGTGAAACCCGTCATCCACTGAAAAACGCATTCGGCGCCCATCCTTTCGGCAGTTTGCTCAAAGGATGGGCCAATCAATTTTTTTTATGGACAAAATAGATTTTAGTTTTATCGATTAACCTCTTCTGCTCTCGTCCCTTATCTCCCGTCCTTACGTCCGCCCAATGCTCCTCTCACAAATTTCTTAGATCATCCCTATTCCCCGCTTACGCAGCGCTTGCGCGTGCCTTATACCTTTGCGCGCCTAATGGTTCTTGGCAGCCCACTCGGTTTTCTCTCCCGCATATTCATTGCAGTTCATCTCATCGGGGCTGCCAGCGCCGGCGCATGCGCCGGCAGGAGGCCTTTATGATCGTCAACAGTGACCTCACTATTGCAGAGGCGCATAAACTTGCTCTGAGCTTTGCTGGAAAGCAGGCCAGTAAGCAACCCATCCGTCATCCCCTTCAGGGCCGCAAGCTCCATCACGTTCAAGCGCTGCCATTCGCGCGCAAGCGTCTCCTTGGCATCGCGCTTCTCGTTGCCCTCTTCACCCTTTGCACCGCCGCCTTCGCTCAATCCACCTTCGGTTCCGTCCGGGGAACAGTCGCGGACAGCGCAGGCGCCGTCATTCCCGACGCGCAGATCACCGCTCTCTCACTCGACGACAACTCTGTCCACAACGCCACCTCCGGTGCCGCAGGCGAATTTGTCCTTGAGAACCTCAAGCCAGGCCACTATCGCATCTCCGTTCGTCATCAGGGATTCTCGGATACCATTGCCAACACCTCGCTTGAAGCACGTCAGGAGTTGCGTCTTCCCATAACTCTCACCATCGCGGCCACCTCCACCACCGTGGAAGTCAACGCCGTCGGCGAGCAGATCAACACTGAGAATGGCGTCGTCAGCAATACGCTCTCAAACGAGCAGATCACCAATCTGCCCATGAACAGCAGAGGCGTCTCTTCAAGCCCGCTCGGTACACTCGCCATCTCGCCCAGCGTCGTCCAGGATAGCCAGGGCAACATGGCCGTCGGTGGAGCAACCTCATCGCAGGTCGGCTTCTCCGTCGATGGCATCTCGACTGCCAACGTCCGTTCCAACGGCGCGCTTCACGATGCCTACCCATCCTCTGAAGGCATCTCCGAAACCAAGGTCACCGCCTTCAACAACAATGCTGAGTTCGCGCAAATCGGCGATGTCACCTTCACCACCAAGAGCGGTACCAATCAGTGGCACGGTAGCGCATTCGAGTACTTCCAGAACGCAGATCTCGATGCCACCATTTTCAGCTTCTCCTCCAGGGCTCCAAAAAACTTTAATGACTTCGGCGGTTCGTTTGGTGGTCCGGTAGCGCTGCCCAGGCTCAAAGGCCGTACCTTCTTCTTTGCCGACTACGAAGGCAATCGCAAAACGCAATCCAATCCCCAGCAGCTTCTCGTTCCCACCGCGGCCGAGCGCACTGGCGATCTCAATGATCTCGTCAGCTCATCTGTTCCATTGAACAATCCCTTCAGCGGCACCGCCTACACCAACAACACCATCCCCAACGTCAGCCCCGTCGCCACGGCGTTGCTCGCCTACTACCCTCTTCCTAACGCCACCGGCCAAGGCTATAACTACCAGACCCTCGTCCCCATTCCCTCCAGCACCGACGGTTGGGACGCACGCATCGACGAGACAATCACGCAGAAACAAAGCATCTACGGCCGCTTCAGTTGGAAGAACCTCACCTACTCACAGGGCGGCGGCGGTCTAGCCTCGAACAACTTCCTGCCCAACGTCACCGCAAACGACAAAAACCGCAGCCTGCTCGTCAGCTATAACTACACACTGCGCAATAATCTCGTGAACGAGTTCCGATTCGGCTTCACCAATTTCAATGAGAACGACGGCTTCCCCATTGAAGGCAGCACAGCCATCTCGGGTCTTGGACTTCAAGGCGTCAATCTCAGCGCGCATCCCACCGGAGACGCCTTCCCCACCTTCAGCTTCAACGACGGAACCTTCACCAACATCGGCCAGGACCGCGTCGGTACCACCATCTCGCAGACCACGCAGTTCACTGACAACCTCACCTGGGTGCTCGGCCGGCACAGCGTCAAATTCGGCGTGGATGCGCGCTACGTCCGTTACAACGCGCTCATGTTCTTCCAGCCCTCAGACGACTACGGCGATTTCATCTTCTCGCCCGGCCTCTTCACAAACTACGCGCTCGGCGATCTTCTCCTCGGCCTGCCGCAGGAGTCTTTTTTCGCCATCACCAGCCCGCAGATCAACGCCACATCCACGCAGTGGGGCGTCTACGGACAGGACGAGTGGCAGCTCAGCCCTCGCCTCACACTCAGCTTCGGTTTGCGTTGGGAAATTCTGCCGCCATTCGCCGAATCCCGTGGCAATCTCGGCAGCTTTGACGCCTCCAACAACAGCGTCCTGGTGCCTGACAAGTTCCTTTCAAACGGAAGCCTCACTACCACTGCGGACCCCACGCTGCAATCCGTCTACACCGGCTTCCTTGAAACCTTCAATGCCTGCGAGCTTCCCAGCCACAACCCCAATCTGGCATGCACGCATGTTCGCACCTCGAATCAGGACGGCATAACGCAGGGCCTGCGCCAGCTCTACAAGCTCAACCTCGATCCACGCGTCAGTTTTGCGTGGCGTCCCTTCGCCACCGATAAAACCGTTATTCGCGCCGGCTTCGGCATCTTTACGCAAACCACGCTTGGGCCCATGTCCTTCAATAACGCCGGCAACCCGACATCGAACCTGCTCACCAACTTCAACACCACCGCCGCTGCAAACGGTGGCCTTGCAGTCGTGCCGGCTGCCTTCCAGTTCCCGCAGACCTCGCCTTCTTCCACAACCGTCACCCTGGGCGGCGGAAGCCTTGAGCAGGCCAACGATCCCCACTTCCGCGACCCGCAGGCCGCGCAGTGGAATCTCACCATCGAACACCAGGTCACGCCCGACACAGTTGTGCGCCTCAGCTATGTTGGCATGTCCAACTATCGCCTGCCTGTCACCGTCGACTGGAACCAGATCCCCGCAAGCACTACCGCCTGGAACACTGGCGCCACCGCCGGACCCTTCGTCGACAGCCGCGCGCCGTATCAAAACTGGTCGCTTCTCATGTCCTCTGAGAATCTGGGCCACGCCTCCTATCACGCCGGCATCGTCGAGGTGAACCATCGCCTGCGCCATGGCCTCGCGCTGCAGACCAGCTACACACTCGCCAAAAACCTCAGCAACGCGCAAGGCACCGATGCTCCCACCGTCTTCGCCAGCGAAGAAGCTTATGCTGTCGAAGTCGCCAACCGCTTCAATCTCCGTTCCAATCGCGGCAATGTCGTCGCCACTCCGCGCCAGCGCGCCCTGATCAGTGGAACCTACCAGCTACCTTACGGCCCGGGCCGCCCTTGGCACGGACCTTCGATCCTCAATAGCGTTTTCGGGGGATGGGACCTCAGCACCGTCACCACGTTGCAAACCGGCCAGTGGCTCACCCCAACCACCAGTCCCGCCTATGATCAATCCAACACCGGCATGGCCCTTCGCTCCGGCGGCGGAGCCATCCTCCGCCCCGATTGCGGCACAGGGAGTCCCTATGCCAGTCAGACTCCCGGCGTCTTCTTCAACATCAACGCCTTCGCGGAAACGCCCCAGGGCGCAGGCCGCTTCGGCAACTGCGGCGTAGGCATCCTCGAAGGGCCGAAGATGATCAACTCCAACGCGGGCCTCGCAAAAAGCGCCAGCTTCCACGAGCACTATAAGCTGCGCTTTGAAGCCACCTTCACAAACGTGCTGAATCGCTCAAACTTCGCTCCTCCAGCCACCAACATCAGCAACACAACCACCTTCGGAGCGCTTACCTCCGTCCTTCCTCAAGGACTGGGCGGCAATCGCACCGGTCAGCTCGCACTGCGTCTCGACTTCTGAGCGCAACTCAACACCGTATTCCCACCCCTGGTACATTCTTTGCGCCAGGGGCGGGCATACCGATGGCTTTCGCGTTGATTCATGTCCCTTCTTCGCTATCCTTACTCCCAATCCCACAAATCCTATACACTCACTTCCATCCCCGCCGGAATACCGGCATTACGGCCGCAGCTCGCCCGGGATAGGAGACCCCCAGAGAAATGCCCGCTGATTTCGCCAGCACCAGGAGTCTCTGGACGAACGTCCCCCGCAAAAACCTCGTCATCTTCCTGATTGCAGTCTTCTTTACCTTTGCAGTCATCGGCATCATCGGCGACGTCTCCGGCATGGGCTATCAATCACCCCTCCACTTCGCATGTGCCGTACTCGTCGCCGGACCCTTCGCCGTCGGTTACGCTTACTCCGGCATTGCTCTGCGCGGCAAATCCTGGCGAGTGGCTATACCCCTGTTCATTCTCCAGTTCGCCGTAATGGCCCTGCTGGGCTACCTGTTTCCGGAGCCCAGGCGCCCCAGCCAACTCAACACGGCCGAAACCGAGCGCCTTCAAACCCGCCTTAACTTCGATGTCGCCGCCATTGCCGTCGCCGTTTCCCTCGGTTACTCCGGATTCGTCTACGTCTTCGTTCAGGAGAGCCGGCGCCACATTCGCATCCTTACAGAAAAAGCCGTGCTGGACAGCGAAATGCAAGCTGCCCGAGCGGTCCAGCATCTCATCCTGCCGGAGAGTAATGAGACCTTCGCAGGCTTTCATGTCGATTCGGTCTACACTCCCGCGCAGCAGGTTGGCGGAGACTTCTTCCAGATCCTTTCGGATGGCGCTGGCGGAATCCTTATCGTCATCGGCGATGTCGCAGGTAAAGGCCTTTCCGCAGCCATGCTCGTCTCCATGCTCGTCGGCATCATCCGCGCCACCGCAGAAGAGACGCATGACCCGGCACGCATTCTGCGCAAGCTTCACGGTCGCCTTCTTGGCAGCGCCGGCGAGGGATTCTCCACGGCGCTCGCCGCGCACATCGCGAACGACGGCCTTGTCACCGTTGCCAACGCCGGTCACCTTTCGCCATATCTCAACGGCGAGGAAATTGATCTCCCCGGAGCGCTGCCCCTCGGCGTCTCAGCCGGCGGCGACTACCAATCCATCGCCTTCACGCTCCCGCCCGGCGGCCGCCTCACCTTCTATACCGACGGAGTCGTCGAAGCCCGCAACCAGGCCGGCGAGCTCTTCGGCTTCGATCGCGCCCAGGCCATCTCCACTCACACCGCAACCGCCATTACAAAAGCAGCCATAGACTTCGGCCAGGAAGACGACATCACCGTCGCCACCATCGAGCGCCTGCCTGCCTGAAGTGTCCGCAGTAAATTTGATAGAAGAGGAAATTATGCCTAAAGTTCGTGTCGCAGGATTTAGCGTTTCACTCGACGGCTTCAGCGCCGGCATCGAGCAAAGCCTGAATGATCCGCTCGGCAAACGCGGAACCGAAATCTTTCAATGGTTCTTTCACACAAACACCTTTCGTTCCATGCACGGGCAGCAAGGTGGAACCATCGGCGGCGTCGACGATCAATTCGCCCACAGCGCCATGGACAACTTCGGCGCCTTCATTCTCGGCCGCAATATGTTCGGCCCTGTACGCGGTCCATGGCCAGACGATTTATGGAAAGGCTGGTGGGGACCCAACCCTCCTTATCACACGCCAACCTTCGTTCTCACTCATCACAAGCGTGAGCCTCTGGAAATGGAAGGTGGAACGACTTTCTACTTTGTCACCGGCGGAATCGTCGAAGCGCTGGACCTGGCAAAGAAAGCCGCAGGCAGCAAAGACATAAAAATCGGTGGCGGAGTATCAACTGTCCGGCAGTATCTTCAAGCCGGTCTCATTGACTCTCTTCATTTGGCATCGGTACCGGTTCTTCTTGGCCAGGGAGAGTCTCTATTACAAGGCCTCGATCTCCACGCCCTGGGATTCTCCATCACCGATCGCAAGTCCTCGGACTATGCAACACACTTGGTACTCGAAAAAGCTTGAAGCCGTTGCTCGAACTAGCCATGAATCACTATCCACAGCCTTAGAGTGCATAGCGCCCTAAGGCAATACATTCCTTCGCCACCGCGCGACTCAGCGCCACCGTATCCGCAGGCATACTCTTCCCCAGCCGTCGCAGAATCGCAAGCTGCGTCCGCAGTTCATCGCCCTCGCCGCAAGCCGCCAGCACGCGCTTTGCCGCCTCATTCGTTACTGACAGTGCTTCTTCCGCAATCAGCCCCGTCATATTCGCGGCCGCTTTCGCTCCTGCTCTCCCCGCCATCTTCCGCGCCCGCAGAATCGCACTTTCCAGCGCAAACACCTGCGCAATCGCATCGGCAAGGTCCGCCATAATCTCCTGCTGCTCCTCAAGCCCAGCCATATATTTCTGGCTCGCCACGCCCGCCGCAAACAGCGCCATCTTTCTCACCGCAGCAAGAATCTCCGCTTCATGCGCCAGCGCGTCACCCGTTCCATCGCCTTCATCAAATGACGGCGGCTGCATCACCTCATCCATCAGCTTCTTGATCGCAGGCAAGAGCGGCAGCTGTCCTTTAAGGGCACGCTTCATCAGCCAACCCGTCACAATCAGCCGGTTAATCTCATTCGTCCCTTCAAAGATCCGATTGATTCTCGCATCCCTGTAAACGCGCTCCGCCGGATAATCCTCCACATACCCGTACCCGCCCATCGTCGCCACAAGTTCATCGGCCACGTAGCTCATCGCCTCGCTGGCATATACCTTCAGCACAGAGCACTCCACCGCGTACTCTTCAATCTTCTTCTGAATATTTTTTGACTCTTTGGACTCGCTCTCCGTCAGAGCCGACAATGCCGCATCAATCATCCCAATCGTCCGGTACGCCATACTCTCGGACGCATACAGCTTCGCCGCAGAAGTCGAGATCTTCCTCTGGATCAGTCCGAACTCCGCAATCGCCTTCCCAAATGCCGTCCGCTCCTTCGCATAGCGAATCATCTCGCCCAGCGCAGACCGCGCTCCACCCACGCACGCCACGCCCAGCTTGAACCGCCCCACGTTCAGCACATTGAACGCAATATGATGCCCCTTGCCCACCTCGCCCAGCAGATTCCCCGCCGGAACCTTGCAATCGCTCAGCACCAGCGGGCAGGTCGAAGACCCGCGAATCCCCAGCTTGTGCTCCTCTGCACCCACCGTCACACCCGAAAACGTCCGCTCCACCAGGAACGCTGAAAACTTCTCTCCATCAATCTTCGCGAAAACCGTATACAAATCCGCAATCCCGCAGTTGGTAATCCACATCTTCTCGCCATTCAGAATGTAGTGCTGCCCATCCGCGCTCAGCACAGCCTTCGTGCGCACATTCATCGCATCCGAACCAGACGTCGCCTCGCTCAGCGCATACGCCGCCACCCACTCCGCCGTCGCCAGCTTCGGCAGATACTTCTCCTTCTGCTCCGCCGTCCCGAACCAGACAATCGGCAGCGTCCCAATCCCCACATGCGCCCCAAAGGCCGTTGAAAAGCTCCCCAGCACGCTCAAGTAATCCGCAATCACCGCCGAGCTGGTCTTATCCATCCCCAGGCCGCCGTACTCTTCAGGAATATCGCTCGCCAGAAACCCAAGCTCGCCGGCCTTTTCCAACAGCCCACGCACCGCGCCAGGTTCCTTCGCCTCTACAGCGTCAGTCGCCGGCATAATCTCTTCCTTGGCAAACTTCGCCGCCGTCGCCGCAATCTGTCGATGCTCCTCCGTAAAATCCTCCGGAGTAAACACCTCCTCCGGCCTGCGGTCCTCAAGCAAAAAACTGCCGCCCGCAGCAGCAACAGGAAGGCCGGTCAACGTAGACATAAGCGCAACACACTCCTCAATGCCTCAAACACTACGCCACCCATACCACACCCGACAACTGCCGGACACGTCCATCCAATCCTCCTCACGCCGCCAAAAAACTGTGGCCTCCAACAAAACGCCTTGCTATGATGCTCCCCGTCCCCCCACGGAGGCATAAATGTACGGCCTGTTCTTCCTTGAAACGCCGAAGAAGCGTTTCTCATTTGCTGCTCTTTTCTCTCTGGCTTTCGCCTTATCTCTGAACGCGCAGGCAACTGCACCCCAGCCGTCATCTGCAGACGCAGATCACCTGCCTCCCGTCTCCGCCAAAATCAGCTCGCTCGCTCACCGCCTGCTCGCCGCCGGACTCAACGCAAATGCCCTCGGAGGCGACGGCCTCAAGCCATGGCATATCAAGATCGACTACACCATGCAGCCGGGAACCACCGGCTCCCCAAAGCCCGTTGCCGGCACCGTAGAAGAGTGGCACACAGGCCTTTATCAGTGGCGGCGTGATTTTACCGGCTCAATGGCCGGCGCCAACGGCTCTGAGTGGAGCGTCTCCAAGCTGGAGCGCTACGAGACAAAAAATGAGCAGCACTACTTAGGCCGCCGTCTCATCACGCTGCGCGTCGCGCGGCCAGTCATCGACCCGCTCTATCAATCTGTCAACATTCAGCCGGACTATCTAATGGACGCATCGCGGGTCAAGCTCGATCCTCTCGTCCTCACCTGCATCTCGGTCGTAAATGCGCACCAGTATGTCGAGGAAACCGATCCGGATTGGCTCTTCCCCACCATGTGCTTCGATTCAGACATGCATCTGCGCATCGTCAACTCCGGCGACACAGCCGTGCAGTTCGACGACATTCAGCCCTTTCAGAACCGCTCTGTAGCGCACCATGTCAAAGTCACCGAACGCGGCGCGACCATCGCTGAAATGAAAGTCACACTGCTCGAGCCTTGGGATGGCGGCGCAACTTCCGACCTCATGAAGCCCACGCAGGACGCGGTCCTCGAGCCCTTCAAGCGCGAGCCCGGAATGCTCATGCCCGTCTCCACCTACGAGGTCGCAGCCCACATTCCAATCACCGCGGGTCAAATTGAGGCTCACGGGTCCGTTGCGGTGCGTATCTTTATCCAGAAAGACGGCGGCGTCAAAGTAGATACCGCACTGACCAATTTCCTATCCACGGACAGGCGTAATCTCATGGACGCCGTCACTAACGCCGTCAGCCAATGGAAGTACAAACCCTACATCGTCGACGGGCAACCCGTCGAAACCGAATACGCCGTCATCTACGCCATCGACGGCAAACCCTTTGTCCCCTCCTACAACCGCCCGGCCCCACCCACCAGTTCCGGCCCGGGTGACTACTCCAGCGTCTATGACTACAAACGCGACCCGGCCCAGGATCTTGAGAAAGCCAAAGCCGATGCCGCCAAGGCCCGCAAGCGCATCCTCGTGGAGGTAGGCGGAACCTGGTGCTCCTGGTGTACCCTCATGGACCGCTTCTACGCCGAACATCCAGCCGTACGCCAACAACGTGACGACAACTTCGTTTTACTCAAGGTCAACATGAGCGCCAAGAACGAGAACGCCACCTTCCTCGGCCAATACCCAAAAATTCCCGGCTATCCCTGGATCTTCATCCTCGACGCCGACGGCAAACTCGTTACATCGAAAAACACCGACGACCTCGAAGGCCCCGCAAACACCTACAGCGACAAACGCTTCAGCGACTTCTTAACAAGCGCCAAAGGTCAATAGCGTGACCGGTCCCATGGCAACCGGCATCTCGCATTGTCCGGATGCGATTTCGGCCAGGAAACCTCGCACGTCTTCGGATGGCTAGCCAGCCGTGCGTCAACCCATTCTCGGTCCTTGTACATTTCAGGAACAGGCACCCAGCGATCCTGCATCTGCCCATACAGGTCATAATTCACATGCGCTTCGATCCTGTATCCAACCGATGTCCCGCGTTGCCCTTCCTGAATCTGAGTTACTACAATCCTCGTATCGAGAATCTTCGCATCCGCAAATTCTCGTTCAGAGCCACATCCCTCCCAATGGACTCCAAATGCCAGCAGAACACCAAAAAGTACGAGAGCCGCGACGATTGCAGCAGACTCAGCAAACCTGTTCCTCTTCGGCGGCGCCTTTTCAGTATGGATATGCGTCTGGCTCATCGCGGCACCTTCAAACCAGCAATTTTATGCAACATCGTCAATGTTTTCACTAAATGATATATGATATATATATCTGATCACATGCGTATCTTAACCGAAATCCCCGACGAACAGCTCACAGACTTGGCTGACATCTGTTCTGTCCGAAATCTATCCCGCGCCGAAGCCATCCGCCAGGCCGTCGAGGCCTACATCGAGCGCAACCGCCCTGCCCGCGGAGCCGCCTTCGGCCTCTGGCAGAACGCGCACAATAAGCTCCCCAAAGACGGCCTCAAGTATCAGGAACGCCTGCGGAGCGAGTGGTGAAAGCCGTTCTCGACACAAACATTCTCATCGATTATCTGAACGGACATCCCGCCGCCCAACAGGAGTTCGCTCGCTACGCGCACCCCGCCATCAGCGTCATCACCTGGATGGAGGTCATGGCCGGGACCACTCCGCAAACCGAGCAAGCCACCCGCACATTCCTCTCCGGCTTCGATCTTCTAGGAATCGACGCAGTCACCGCGGAACAAGCCGTCAGCCTCCGCCGCAAACATCGAATCAAGCTACCGGACGCCATCGTCTGGGCCACCGCCCAAGTCCGTCAGGCCCTGCTGGTCACGCGCAACAGCCGCGACTTCGACCCCTCCGACCCAAGCGTGCGAATTCCATACGTGGTTTAAGAGCAATCCATCAGCCCACCGTCGCTTACAATACCCCATAGTCCGCCCGGAGGTTTCCGTCCTGTTCGCCGCGATAGCCAGCCACATCCAATCCGGCCTCCCGCACCTCGCCCGGCTGGCAGAACTCGTTCTCGCGCCGCAGAACAGCCTCTCGCAAACCTTCCACCATTGGCGCAACCAGTGGGCCGACACCACCTTCAACAACCTCTATCGCTGGAACGCCTTTGACGCCGCGCTCCTCATCCCCTACTTCGCCGTCATGATCCTGCTCGCCATCTACGGCCTGCACCGCTACACCCTCGTCTATCTCTATTTCAAGTACCGCAAGAACTACAACCCCAACCCGCCCCAGCACTTCGCTGAGTTGCCTCGCGTCACCATCCAGCTCCCCATGTACAACGAGCAGTTCGTCATCGACCGCCTCATTGAATCCGTCTGCGCCATCGACTACCCGCGCGACAGGCTCGAAATCCAGGTTCTGGACGACTCCACCGACGAGACCGAGCAGGTCGCAACCGAAATTGTCGCTCGCTACGCTGCCCTCGGTCACCCCATCGTCTACATCCACCGCACCAACCGTCACGGCTTTAAGGCCGGCGCTCTCGATGAAGGCCTCCTCGTCGCCAAAGGCGAATTCGTCGCCATCTTCGACGCCGACTTCGTCCCTCCGCCCGACTGGCTTATGCGCGTCATCCACCACTTCGCCGAGCCAGGCATCGGCATGGTCCAGACCCGCTGGACGCACCTCAACCGCGACTACTCCATGCTCACCCAGATCGAAGCCATCCTCCTCGACGGCCACTTTGTCCTGGAGCATGGCGCTCGCTCGCGCGCAGGCGACTTCTTCAACTTCAACGGCACCGCCGGCATGTGGTGTCGTCAAGCCATCACCGACGCAGGCGGCTGGCAGCACGACACCCTCACGGAAGACACAGACCTCAGCTACCGCTCCCAACTCGCTGGCTGGAAGTTCAAATACCTGCCTGACATCGAGTGCCCCGCCGAGCTGCCCATCGAAATGACCGCCTTCAAAACCCAGCAGGCGCGCTGGGCCAAAGGCCTCATCCAGTGCAGCAAAAAGTGCCTGCCCCTCATCTGGAAATCGCACATCCCCCGCAAGCAGAAGATCGAGGCCATTTACCACCTCACGGCCAATCTCTCCTACCCGCTCATGGTCGTCATGACGGCGCTCATCGTTCCGGTCACCATCATCAAGTCGCTGCAGGGCTGGTTCCAGATGCTCATCATCGACCTGCCGCTCTTCACAGCCTCCACGCTCTCCATCGCCACGTTCTATCTCGTCAGCCAGCGCGTCCTCTTCCCCAAAACCTGGATGAAGACCTTCCTCTATCTTCCCGGCCTCATGGCCCTCGGCATCGGCCTCACCGTTACCAACACCAAGGCCGTCATGGAAGCCCTCTTCGGCATCCAGTCCGCCTTCGCCCGCACGCCCAAGTACAGCATCCAGAAGAAGGGCGAGACATCCGCCGCCGCCAAGAAATACCGCAAGCGCCTCAACGTCATCCCCTGGATCGAGCTCGCCTTAGGAAGCTTCTTCGCCTGGGCGATCTATTACAACCTAGTCCGCGGCAACTTCTTCACCCCGCCCTTCCTGCTCATCTTCGTAGGCGGCTACTGGTACACCGGCCTGATGAGCCTGTTACAAGGTCGCTTCGACCGCTGGCGCACCGGCACCGCGAACACCGACGAATCCAGCCCCAAACCCTTCCCCGTGGGGGTTTAAGTGCAGCCTCAGAAGATCGTCTGGGACCCTATAAAGGCACAAAACAATCGCGACAAGCACGGTATAGATTTTGAAGAAGCAGCCACAGTTTTTCTCGATCCCCTCTTGATCGTGATCCCCGACATGGCGCATTCTCAAGAAGAGGAACGCTGGATCGCCCTCGGAAAATCAGTAAATCAACTTTTGCTACTGGTAGTACACACTGACGATGACCAAACTATCCGCATCATTAGCGCCCGCAAAGCAGAACCCAAAGAAAGGAGGCAATATGAGCAAAGCACCTAAGCAAGCAATCAAGGACGATGACGAGATGCGCCCCGAGTACGACTTCTCTAACGGCATTCGCGGAAAATACACCAACCGTTTCCGCCCCGATACCGTCATGGTTACTCTGGCGCCTGACGTTGCTGCTGCTTTCCCTGACGCCGAATCCGTCAACGAAGCCCTTCGCGTCCTAATCAAGGCCGCCCGCAAAACTTCCAAAAAAGCAGCAGCAGCCTGACGCCCCACCACGCAGAGCGCACAATATTCTTTTGAACCCCGCCTCACGCCCCCTCGATCCAACTTCGTGAGGTGCGAATATGCGGTTAAAACCCTTCCTGCTCGACGAGTGGCTCGACGCCCACGAACACCACGCCGAATTCAACCTGGCCTCCAGCACCGGCCCCGTCTGGACCCTCAACGAGTTCCTAAGCCTCGCCACCGAAGAAGAACGCGAGCGCTTCCACCATCAAAAAATGGTCTACAGCCGCCCCGCAGGCGCTGACGCTCTGCGTTCAGCAATCGCCCAAATGCACGGCGTCGAAGCAGAAGCGGTCCAAGTCGTCACCGGAGCCTCTGAAGCCCTGCTCATCCTCTTCTGGCTCGCCGCAGAACCGGGAGCAAACGTCATCCTGCCCCAGCCCGGCTTCACCACATTCTCGGCCCTCCCGGAGTCGCTTCACCTTGAAACCCGCTACTACACCCTCCGCAAAGAAAACAGCTTCCGCATCGACATAGAAGAAATCCAGAAGCTGGCAGATCACAACACAAAGCTCATCCTCATCAACAGCCCGCACAACCCGACCGGAGCAACCATCAGCGACGCTGAACTGGACGCCCTGCATGAGTTCACCTCATCTCGCGGAATCCAGCTGGTCAGCGACGAAGTCTACCACCCCATCTTCCACGGCGAGCCCACGCAATCCGCATCACGCCTTCCCGGTGCCACCGTCATCCATGACTTCTCCAAAGCCTTCCCACTCTCCGGCATCCGCACCGGCTGGATCATCGACCACGACCCCAAACGCCGCAGGGACTATTGGACCACCCGCGCCTACTTCTCCATCACCAACAACGCTCCCGGCGAATTCCTCGCCGAACTCGCCATCCGTCATCGCGAGCAGGTGCTCGGAAGAACCCAGAAGGTCGCAACGGAAAATCTCCATCTCCTCACTAGCTTCATGTCTCAACACAGCGACACCCTCGGCTGGATTTCTCCTCGCGGCGGAATGACTACCTTTCCCTGGCTGGTAAGCGGAGAAGACAGCCGCGAATTCTGCAAGGCAGCAGCGGAACAAGGCATCATTCTCGCCCCCGGCGACTGCTTCAATGCACCTTCGCACTTCCGTCTCGGCTTCGCCGCCCTCCCACCAGAAAAATTCACAGAAGCTCTAAGTCAACTAAGCGAACTGGTAAAAACCTGGGCCAGCGTAAACCTCCTCAAAGCCTGATCAAATCGGTAGCCGGCGCACAAAAAACATGGACGCGCCGCCTGTCGGGATGTATAGTTTCTCCGACACATCATCATCAGCAGAAATCCTCCGAATGTACTCTGTGGTTGCTCTTGCTTGCATTGATTTCACGATCGAGCGGCAACTCGTGCGCAACACGCTTCTTCCCTGAAGAAGCCCTCTCCAAAACTTAAGGAGAACAATCATGTCTCTTACTTTCACCAAACCATCTGTCGCGCTCGGCCTGCCGCGCATGGGCGCCGGTAACGAAAGACACACTGACACCAATGCGGTTTTGTCCGCAGGCGTTATGATTGCCTACAAAGCGCGCGCCGGTTATCCAACGCCGCAGATGAAGGACAAGATCAACAGGGCCGCCGTTCAGGCACGGAACATCGTTCGGATAGCGAACGACGCGCTTGCAAGAGTTGTCATGCTCAGAGGCGCGGAGTCCGTATTATTCACCGCAACAATGGCCAGACATTACAGCCTCACCGCTGGCAACCTGGGCGGCACTCTTGCAGTCCCTTTCCTCAAAGACAATATTGTCGACAAGCCCTTCTCTCTCAAAGCGCTCACAGACATAGACAGAAGGTGGGTACTCAATCGCATCCGAGAGGACATGCTCTCAATCAGCTTTCACCTCAACACTGGTGTCTACCTCATCGACATCGATGACGGTGTCCGGGACGTAGACAACGGCCAAAGAAAGCCCCTGAATCAAATCGATAATGACGGCACGGTCGGCTATGTGCAAAGAAGAACCCACACCGCAGCCTCAAGCATCTGCGGTTTCCGAAACGGCGAGATTCACATCAGCTTTGCAGAGTTCCTCGATTACTCATTGAACTCTTGTGCGTGCACCATCATTCATGAGGCATGTCATAAATACCTCTCTTTCAGAGGCGACGTCTACGGCTTTTATGCCAACTACCCGCCGCCATTGACCGATCCGCGCTCATCGCCGGCGGGAACTGCCTCCTCTCTCCGCAACTGCGATAGCCTTGCATGGACCGCTGTCTCGCTGGCAACCGGAGCGGTAAGAATGGATAACAACGACAGCGATGACGACGAGCAGTGCCCTGGAAATGCGATCTGATAACACCGCGGTTGTGGATGCCCCACCTCTGGACTCTGAGATGTGGGGCATCACTCCCGCCGCTCTAGGACGAACCTGTCGTTGCTTTTACTGTCATCCGTAACCTGTAACCTGCAACCTGTAACCTGCCTTTATTCGCACCGAATCGCCTTAACCGGATCAAGCCCAGCAGCCCTCCGCGCAGGCAGCCAGCAAGCAAACACACCCACCAGCGCAAGCATCCCCGCCACCACCGGAAAGATCATCCACACCGGCCCTGCTCCTCCCAGCGGAAGCCCGGCCATTACCTTCGCCAGCGCCAGCGCCGCGCCCAGCCCCACCAGCAGCCCCACGCCCACCTGCAGCAATCCACGCCGCATCACCAGCAGCAGAATGTCCTTCACCCGGGCGCCCAGTGCAATCCGCACACCAATCTCCTGCGTCCTGCTGCTCGTCGCATACGCAATCACCGAGTACAAACCCACCGCAGCCATCAGCATCGCAATCAGCGCAAACCCGCCAAAAATCTTCCCAAACACTTTCAGGAACCACACCTGCTTCGCCACCGCCGCATCCAGCCGGAACGGCTCACTCAGCGGCATCTCAGAATCGACAGCCGCCACCGCCTTCCGCATCTCCGGCAGCGGATCGCCCTCCGCATCCAACATCAGCGTCATATTGTTCGTCTGCAGAAATTTGTATGGAACAAACACGATCGGCTTCGGCTGATCCTCCACCAGCTCCTGCACCATATCCGCGGAAATCCCCACCACCGTCATCCAATCCATCGGCTTCTTGTCGTCGCCCGTCAGCCTCACCCGCTTGCCCAGCGCATCCTCGCCCGGCCACAGCTTGTTCGCCGTATCCCGCGTCACTACCACCGCACCATGATGCGCCGATCCATCCGTCTCATTCAGTCCGCGCCCGCGCAAAATCGGCAGGCCAATCGTCTCGAAATACTCAGGCGATACCACAATCTCCCCAATCACCGGCCGATGTTCCGGCTTGGCATCCACATGCTCCCGTTCGATCGGCTGCCAGTTCGAGCCCAATCCCGGAGCATCCGAAACCAGCGCCGCATGCCTCGCTCCCGGAATCGCCTTCATCTTCAACATCACCCCGTCAAAGAACCGCTGCCGCGCATCGCCATCGCCATCCTTGTAGCGCGTCTCCGGCAGCACAGCACGCGCCGTCATAATCCGCGCAGACGGAATAAACGGATTCACCGCCAGGTTGCTCATCAGGCTCTTCACAAAAATCCCCGCGCCTGTCAGCAGCGCCAGCGTCAGCGCAAACTGGAACACCACCAGCCCGCCTGAAAGCCATCCCCCTCGCCGCCGCCCCACGTTATACGCGCCATCCTTCAGCACGCCCATCAGGTCTGGCTTTGAGGAACGCAACGCCGGAGCAATCCCGAACAGCAGTCCGCTCAAAACGCACAGCCCCGCAAAGTAGCCAAACACTCTATAGTCCGTCGTGAACTCAATCCAATACGGCCGAATCTCCTTCGTCGCCATATCAAACCACCGCACGCCAAACGTGGCCAGCCCCAGCCCCATCACTCCGCCCACCGTGCTCAGCATCACGCTCTCAATCAGCAGTTGCCGAATCATCCTCCACCGCGTAGCGCCCAGGGCCGTCCGTATCGACATCTCCCTCTGCCGGCTCAGCGTCCTGCTCAGCATCATGTTCGCCACATCCGCGCACGCAATCAACAGCACAAATCCCACCGCCGCCAGCATCAGCAGAAATACCAGCCGGATATTCCCGCCATTAAACCGCTCATGAAAACTCAGCACGCTCGCGCCAATCTGCTTGTCTTCCGGAAACTTCGCCGCAAGCCTGCCCGCAATCCCTTGCAATTCCGCGTTCGCCGCCCGCACCGGCGTATCCGGCTTCAAAATTCCATACACCCACAGCGGCCTGTCATCACGCTTCGTAGTCGGCTGCAGCGGCATCCACACATCAAACCCATTCGGAAACTTGAATCCCTCCGGCATCACGCCCACAATCGTCGCCGGCAGCCCATTCACGCGCACTTCGCGGCCCAACACCCGCGCATCGCTCGCGTAGCGATCCTTCCATATCCCATATCCAATCACCATCACCGGCGCAGCCCCCGGCATAGCATCACGCGCCTCAAACATCCTTCCCAGCAGCGCCTTGCCCTGCACCATCTCGAAGATCCCCGTCGTAGCCTTCGCCAGGTGATACATCTGCGGCGCGCTTCCATCCTCGCTCACAATCGCGCGCGAATTATCCACCGCCTCAAACCACTCAAATTGCCTGCTCTGCACCTTCATATCCGCATAGTCCGGATACGACATCGTGATGTTCCGCGAGTTCTGCGCCTCGTCGTTGCTCATCACGGAAACCAGCCGCCCGCCCCCCGGTACCGGAACCGGCTTGAACAGCGCCGCATTCACCAGCGTAAAGACCATCGTATTCAGCCCGATCCCCAGCGCCAGCGTCGCCACAATCGCCGCGGAAAACCATCCATGCGTCAAAATCCCGCGCATCGCATAGCGCACATCACCCGCCAGCCCCGGCATCCACCACCCCGGCCTCTGCCGCTCGCAATCTTCTCGCGCCGCTTCCAACCCACCAAATTCCACCATCGCCAACCTCCGCGCTTCGCCCACCGGAATCCCTTCAGCAACCCGAGCCGTAATCGACTGCTCCACATGAAATCGCAGCTCCTCATCCATCTCCCGCCGCGTCTTCCGCAGAAACAAATTGCGCACCAAAACCAGCCTCACCCGCGTCAGCAGTTCACGAATCATCCCGGCTCCTCTTCCCTAGGTCATTCGACAAGAAAATATCGTGCCTTCTTGTCGAATGTCAAGGGGTACGATTACGGCTTCCCGAAAGTTCCCAGGACCTCACTTTTGTTTTTCGTCAGTTCTACCACAACATTCGGGTGCCCCAGGTCCCTGGTGTTGGGACCTGGGATACCACAAAAGCAAACCATGTCTTTTGCTTTTCCTCGTCCCTAGCTTCCGCGCCTCATAATCGTAAGAGTGCCCTTCACCTTATCCCATGCCGCGGCAGCACTGCCCTTCCGCCGTACGCGCCTCGTCTTCTCAGCCGTAGTCTTCGGCTCTTTCGCTCCGGACTATGAGTACTTTCTCCGCTTCGGCCCCTGGGGAAAATTCGGCCATTCAACGTTAGGCATCTTCGTCTTCGATCTTCCAGCGTCCCTCATCATGCTCTGGCTCTTTCACCGCTACGCCAAGGAGCCACTCTGGGCCTGGCTTCCGGAGCGCGTTCGTCAAAGAGTCATACTCGGTCCACGCACACTTCCGCTGAAAGGCATTCGCCAGATCGCACTCGTCCTCGTTTCAATCCTCATCGGAGTCATCACGCATATCCTCTGGGACTCTGTCACGCACTCTTCCTATTGGCCATACCGTCACTGGCCTCTTCTCAGTAACACGGTTCAGTTGCCTCTCCTGGGCTCCATGCAGTACTTCAAGTTCTTTCAAATGGCCAGTACCATCCTCGGCGCGCTTGTGCTTCTCCTGTGGTTTGTACTCTGGTATCGAAACACCGCTCCCGTCCCCCAGCAAAACAATCCCGTTCACACACACAACGAACGAACAGGCCTTTGGTTTACATCCGCAATCGCAATCATTGCGGGAGCCATTCGCGGATGGGTCGGCATGAACAGCGCCGTTAACTTCAACCCGCTCGCAGTCTTCCTCGCAGAAGCTGTCATTACCACCATGAGTATCTTTTGGCTCGAGGTCGTAATCTACGGAATCCTGCGCGACATACAATTCAAGCGAAAGTGATGGAAGCCGAAATCTCGGCAGGAGATCAACCATGCAAGATGAACAAATCCGGGAACTCCTGAATACACATTGGCATGCATCCGCAAGCGGAGATCTCAATGCGGAGCATGAAATCTACGACGACAATGCCATCTGCGATTACCCTCAGTCCGGCGAGCGAATCCTCGGCAGGAGCAATCTGCAGGCCCTGCGCGGCCATCATCCCGGCAAGCCATCAGGCTTCAACGTCCGGCGAATTCTAGGCAGCGGTGATCTCTGGATCACGGAATATACCATCACCTACCAGGGAAAACCGACCTATACGGTCAGCGTAATGGAGTTCCGCGACGGCAAGGTCGTGCACGAGACACAGTACTTCGCCGATCCCTTCGAGGCGCCCGCCTGGCGCACCCAATGGGTTCAGCAGATCGCATAGCTTTGCGTCACGCTGTCTACTCCGAAGGAGATGAAGAAAGCTCGCGTCACGATTTCTACCGCCACGCTCCGCCGGCGTTAATGTTGCCGTATGCCTGTCGGAACCCATCACCGCTTACCCTAATCTCGATAAGGAAAGGATTCTTATGAGCATCGTTATAGCCCCGCCATTCACCGATCCTGAATTGGCAGTCCAAAAAGTCCAGATTGCAGAAGATCTCTGGAACACTCGCGATCCACAGCGCGTCGCCGCGGCATACACCGAGGACACTCAATGGAGAAATCGAACGGAGTTTCTCAACGGGCGTCACGCCGTAGTCGAATTTCTAAAGCGGAAGTGGGCCACGGAGTTGGACTACAAACTCAAAAAGGAACTCTGGGGCTTTCGCAACAACCGAATGGCGGTTAAATTTCAATACGAGTGGCATGACAGCAATGGCCAATGGTTCCGCTCCTATGGCAACGAGCTCTGGGAATTCGCACCCTCTGGCCTGATGCAGCGCCGCGAGGCCAGCATCAACGATCTCGCGATCACCGAAACGGAGCGCTTCCTCTAATGCTCAAAAAATACGGCCAATCGCGGTTTATGTTTCTCGGAAAGCTGTCTTCGCCCACCGCGTTCATCACTCCCCGTCGTCTAGTTCGGATCCTTGAGCGCGTATGAAAGCCTGCAAGCCACGCTGAATGAAAAGCCCCGGGCGAAGATCAGCGTTCCCGCAATCTATGTCCAGGGCAGCGCGGATGCCGGCGACCTGTCGTCACGCAGTTGCTTCAGGAACAGTTCAACAGCTAGTAGATTTTTGCATCAAGAGTGGCATAACCACAGCCAGCGTCTCACCCTCTCACAACCGCTCGTACAATCGTCCCCGCCGCATCGCCGGCGCAATCGGCGCAGACTTGATAATCCTCGTCAGCCGCTGATGCCAGCCCACATCCCGCCACATCCCCACAAACTGCGGTTCGCAGAAATTACTGCTAGCCATCGCCAGCCACTGCCCCGTGGACGCAGCCCGCTTCACACCCACCGCGCACAGCTCCTTCACCCAATCCCACTTCAGCAGCGGCCAGTCTTTGTAATCCACAATCGCCCAGCACTCGGTCGTAATCAGCGGCACATGAATGGCGCGCGACACCGCCGCCATCCGGTCAATCTTGTCCGTCAGCAGCTTCTGCCAGAACAGCGGCCTCGCACGGTAAATCTCCTCCGCCTTCAGGCTCAGCTTCGTGTACCCCTTCGGATCAAAGCGTTCATATTCGTATCCGGTCAGCTTGTAGAACTCGCCGCCATTCTGCTGCACCATCCACTCATGTAGATCCAGAAGGTCAAAGTCAGCCAGTTCCGCGCCATCGCCATCGTCCGGCTCCCCGGCAACCGAATACAGCAGCGGCAGTTGCGGATAACTCTGCCGTACCACGCCCAGCGCGCGATGCATCCAGCGCAATGAGGCTGGCTCCTTCCACTGCCCAAACGTCAAATGATCCGGCGCAAATGGAGCCCAATCCTGTCCCGGCCATTCATTGCATAAGTCCACATAGAGAATCACATCCAGCAGCCCCGCCTCGCGAATCAGATCCAGCGTGCGAACCCACTGCTGAGCCTGCATCTCCGGCGACGAGATCTTCTCGCGCGTCTTGTCCTCATCTTCCCGATACCACGTCGAGAGTCCTACCTTGATTCCCCGCTTCCGGCACTTGCCAAGAAACTCCATCAGCGCCGGCAGCAGCGTAACGCGGTTCACATCCGGCGAGCCCCAGTCCTGCGTATTCCAGTGAGGCAGCAGCGTCCATGTCTTGTGTGGGTCCGCGGCCAGCAGATGCGGAAACGGATCAATGCGCACGGCATCATAGCCGCGCAGCAGCAATCCATCCAGCACTGCATCCCAATCCTCAAACCCCGCCCCCGGCCACCGCCGCTCAATCCACGAGAACTCCCACATCGTAATCGCGCGCGGCCGTTTCCCCGCCCCCGCCGCCGCGTAAGAGGCAGCAGTAGCCAGCACAGCAGCACCGGATGTTGCCAAAAACTCGCGGCGTTTCATTTCAGCTCTCTCATCTCGCATCCAGCATACTTCGCCCGCCCGCTCCAACACCGCTCATTCAGAACGCCACTGCACTCCATCACCAAGCCGTGTCATCCTGAGCGAAAGGCCCCCAGACGTTTTCTTCAGCCCGAGGTGGTGAGTCGAAGGACATGCCTTGGCTTTTCAGCCATTCAATCACAATATCCGCCCTCGGCTGGTTGTGCGAGAATGGCCCTCGAAAGGAAACACGATGATCTTTCGTCCCGCTGCATTGTTGCTCGGCCTATCGATGGCTGGACTCGTTCCAGCAATGGCAACCCCGCCGTCCTCGCCGGTGGATGCTTGCAAAATGATCGACCCAGTTGCCGTCGCTTCAGCCGCCAGGGCGTGGTTTGGCGTTCCTGTCACGCTCGCCAAAGATTCAGCACCCGGACCGCGCGCAGGCTCGTGCAGTTTTACAACGGACTCGCCCCAACACATCGACATCACCATTTTTTATGCGCCTTCCGCCAATCCCGCGATGTATGGCCTCGATCAATCGCCACCGCCCAACGAGACTCCGGTATCCGGCGTAGGAGACAGAGCTGTCTTCGACCAGGATGCCAATCCCGCCAATCGCTATAAAACTGAGAATCTGGCGATTCTCAAAGGGAGTGCGGTGTTAGTGCTTTCCCTCACTCTCGATCAGAAGCTTGCCTTCGTTGCGAAGGAAAAATTAGCAGACTTTGCCGCCAGGCAACTGGCTCCCAAAATGTAGAGCAGGATGTAGAGCTTGGATGAGCCACCCTGGGCACTTGCCTTGAGCAGTATCGAATCTTCTTCGCTGATCAGAAATTCAATGAGCTTTTAGTCATGCGCGAAGGCGTTAGGCCGAATTGGTAAACGCAAGCACGTCTATCATTCCTCATTTTCGAGTCAGCCGGTCCACAAATCCTGACAAGCCTGGAAAATCGGAAAACGACTTCACCAGTCATCAACCGCCCCGAGACCCAACCCAGGATCGAATGGAACGAAAGCTGTCATCGGTCCTCAGGTAACATAGTCCGTACGATGATGCGTTGAGCTCGTGTTTCCTGTGCGAAGGCGCCGCATCACTCAGTTGTTGAATCTCCATCCAGTTGTTGAATCTCCATCCAAGTTGGCTTTTGCCCTGAACTGCTTTCCCTCGGACACCGAATCGAGTCACCTGGAGAACTACCGCATGTCTCTCTACCTGTTGCTTCGCCGGACCATCGTGGGTGCCGCACTCACTCTTTCCTTCGCAACGACCGCAACCCGTGCGGCAGAGAATCCCACGCCTCTCATCCTCTCCGTGCATGACGCTCCGGTAGTCTTCATCGGCTCAGACGGCAACACGCACCTCGTCTACGAGCTTTGGATGTTGAACTTCTCCAGCGGGGACATCGCTGTTCAGAGGCTCGACATTCTCGCCGACGATAAAGTCATCCAGACGCTTGACGCCACAGCCATCGCTACACGCCTGCAACCCGTCGGGCTCCGCGACTCAACGGGCACCCTAACGAAAAGCACGCAGGCGCTCCTCTTCCTTCACATCACCCTGCCCGGCGGAGCCGCTGTCCCGCATCATCTCACGCATCGAATCACAACTTTCATTGCCGCCGCACCGCCCGCCTTCCAGCACCTCATCCTCACCGGAGGCGAGACCGCGCCCGACCGTCAGACCGTGGCCGTTATCCATCCTCCCCTCGCCGGCGACAACTATGTCTCGGCCGACTCCTGTTGCGATTCCACCCGCCACATGCGCGCCGTCCTCGGAGTCAACAACCACGCCTGGCTCGCGCAGCGCTACGCCGTCGACTGGGAGCAGTTAGACTCCCATGACCGGATCTACTCCGGCCCACGCGAGAAGCTCGAGAGCTACACTATCTTCGGCAAACCCGTCCTCGCCGTCGCCGACGCCACCGTCGTTTCTGTCATCGACAATCTTCCGGAACAAACTCCGGGCAAATATCCGGAAGGCATCTCTCTCGACCAGGCTGACGGCAACTCGGTCATCCTCCGTCTCGACGATCCTCGCCTCGGCGGCCATGTCTTCGCCTTGTATGCTCATATGCAGCCCTGCAGTATTCGCGTCCACTCTGGCGACAAGGTTCACTCGGACGAAGTCCTCGGGCTCGTCGGCAACACCGGCAACTCCCTCGCGCCTCATCTCCATTTCCAGCTCATGGCCGAGCCCTTATCCCTGGCCTCAAACGGGCTCCCTTACGCCATCGACTCCTTCGAAGTCACCGCACAAATACCCAGCACCCAGGCCTTTGACGAAGCCGAGGCCAATGGCACGCCCATCCCTCATCACACGATGCCCACCACTCGACACGTCGAAAAATCTCTTCCTCTCGACCAGTTCATCATCTCGTTCCCCGATTTACGGAAGGACCCGGAGAAGAACCTGGAGAAGAGCCTGGATAAGAATCTGGATAAGAACAGAAAGTGCTGACTTAACCACTCGCGCCATTCCTTCCAGCAATCACCCATCAGGAACGACGCATGACGAAGTGGGCGCAGGTCCGATAGGAGATCAGTCCTCATAAGTCGCCTTCTCACCATCGGTCCCACGCCGTTCGTCCCAGCCATTTCGGAGGCAGGTGCCCCATCCATGCGCGTGTTTTTGCGCCATGGGTGGGATAGCACTCCCGCACACTTCACCACTGAAATTCGTCATCCTGACCGTAGCCGTTTTTCAGGCGGAGGGCCGGGGTCCCCGGCAAGCGATCTTTGCTTGCTGGGGTGGAAAGCGAAGGACCTGCTTTTGTTCTTCAATAACACGAAGTCGAAGTAACATGGCCGCAGAGAAAAACTAAGTCAACCGGCGAAGAAAGAGAGCCAACGCAGCGACCTGCTTTTGCTTTTCGCTCACTCTCCCACCATACCTTCTTCCCTACCCACCACCGCCATGTCATCCTGAGCGAACGGGGCCCCAGACCGGGGTCCCCGGCGAGCGATTTTTGCTCGCTGGGGTGGAGACGTTTTCTTCAGTCTGGGGGTGGTGAGTCGAAGGACCTGCTTTTGCGTTTCGTTGATACACCGCAACGATAGGTCCTTCACATCGCCCGGAATTGAAGATGAACGTTAGCACTCCTCCGGCTTCCCACAAGCGCGTTTACCGTTATTGATCCAGGAATATCTTCCATCGAAGCGCGATTGCCCCCACGTAGCGCGTTGGCAAGTCGCGGCGCGTGGTTCGGAATCATCCATGGACGGGCGCTCTGCCCCTCTTTCATTGTGTAGGGATTCTGGTGACAACGTGATGTTCCGCCCCGCTGTTGAGATTCTTTAGGATAAAGACAGCAACATTCGGAGCTTTGAACACTATCTCCGTTGTCTTGCGCGTAAATACAACGGTTGCTGATAGGCTCTCCTCTTTGATTGTGAAAGGAGGGTCGACCAGTTTCACGAAGGTGGGATACTCGAACCTATGAGTCTTCCGCGCGCTCATCTGACCTTCTCGATGCATTTCTTCGTAAAACCCTCCGAGGATTCTCGTTAGGGTAATTAGCTCTTTTCCATCCTGGTCGAAAAACTGAACCGGTTGAGGAAGGTTGACCAATGTCATTGGCTCAGGCAGGGGATCATTCGCTTGGTGCCAGCTGCTATCTGCTTTTAGTGACAGGTCGGACACTGTGGGGATATTTTGCGCGACGTCGGCCAGCGCGCCGAGAAAACTGCCATCCGGAGCCGTTAAGAACCCTTTCATCCTGAAAGTGAGGGTTGCGCCGGGGTAAGCACAGACAGGTGACCCCAGATTCTCCTGTAGGTTGCAAATCATGATGCCTGATGCTTTAGCCACATCAACGGCACCCTTCTGATACCTGGACGACGTAATCATGATTCCTATGGTCCCAGGGAGATCCTCCAGGACACCTTTGAATGTGAGAACATCCCCCTTGCGAATTGGGTTCTTCCACCTTTTCGCTTGGATGGCTACTTTGTGGGTAACTCCGCCGAGGCAAAACTCCCAGTAGACATCAATCTGATGACTGGTAGCACGACCCTGCTTTTGAACGTTATGTTGCACTATGACGTTCTGCGCTTGGTCTTGGTCAAGCATTTGCTGATAGATTTCGCGCACGAGAAGCTCGTAATCCTTACTGCTAGCCAGAACTGAGCCTTTGTTGGTCACGAGATATGATACGACTACAGTTGAGAACGAGTCCTTGGTGGACGGTTTCTTGAAGCCGGTCCGACGCTGCCAGGCCAAATCTATACATCCGGCAAATTCCTATGCACTCACCATCGGCCAATTGGTACCGTGAAGTCGGCTTCCCACCACCCGTCCCAGCCATTTCGGAGGGCAAATTTCCCCCACGCAAAAATCTTGTCAAGCCCTTTTCTTAAAACTATTTTCTAAATCACTCATTCTAAAAGCCAAAAAACTTCGCCCACTTTGCACATAATTAGGTGGCTTTGTGCGTTAATAGAAATAACAGCGAAAAATCTCCCCAATCGAAGGCCCCGCCACCGCGGGGCCTTCCCATTTTTGTCATCCGGAAAGGAACTCCATGAACTCTCCCTGTACACACGAGCCTCTCTCTCCCGCCGTCCAGCGCTGCTGTGACGCCCGCAACCGCATGATCGAACTCGACCGGCGCGGCCTCGACCCGAACTACAAAGACGGCCTTCCCGAAAGGCCTACATCCAATGACCCCAGGGCGCACTTCGAGTTCCAGGCAAAAACCCTCATCCACCTTAGTGACAACGATCCATCGCTCGCCTACCGCTCCGCTATGCCCGAGCCCACAGGACGCCGGCAGATCAAGCAGTACATCGCCTGCATCATGCATGGACTTGCCATTGAGGCCCTCAAGCCGGAAGAGGCCAGAAATATGCTCTACGGTGCCCGCACCGCCACCCTCGCCCTCAGCAAATACAAAGACAGAGCGAAAAAGCCCGAAACAACGCCCGCCGTAACCGAACAGGGAATGTACAAGGCGGCGCAGGAGCAATTTACATCGCAGTAAATGCGTATTTTCACCGCATTTTGGCCGCAAATTCGCAGCCTTTTTTCTTGCACATTTTGCAGATAAATAAAACAAAATCAATAGCTTATGAAAGACATTGCCGCAAAAATCACAGATTTTTGCCGCTCACAGAATCTGTACTTCTGTACCTCTGTACGGTCATTTGGCAGCCATAGCGCATATTTCCCCTTCTCTGCAAAGAAGAAGACCTCTCCGGTCGCAGTGCTCTGTCACCTGTAACCTGCCTCGCTCGTCAGAGCAGTTACAATACACATAAGCGCCTGCCGTACGGGAATCCAGCGGTTCAGGAAATAGAGCCAGTCAAGCCTCAAGAGCGAAGTTGGCGCGACCATCAGGGAGCGACGACCTTGAATGAGTTTAGAGGTGGCACTGTATTTCCTGAACCGCTCATGAATCCCCCGTTCGCCAGGCGCATCAGAGCATTATGCTAGCCCCAAATCTTCCAGAAGCCCTTACATTTGATGACGTTCTGCTCGTGCCTGCCTTCAGTGACGTCGTACCCGCGCAGGTCAGCACGCAAACGCAGCTTACGCAGCAGATCGTCCTCAATACGCCCCTGATCTCCTCGGCCATGGACACGGTCACCGAGTCCAGGATGGCCATCGCCATGGCGCAGCAGGGCGGCATCGGCATCGTCCATCGCAATCTCTCCATCTCGGCACAGGCCGGAGAGATCGACAAGGTCAAGCGCTCGGAAAGTGGCATGATCGTCGACCCCGTCACCATCGGTCCCGATCAGCTCATCTCAGATGCTCTGGAAGTCATGCGCCGCTACAAGATCTCCGGCGTCCCGGTCACGCAGGGCAAAAAGCTCGTCGGCATCCTCACCAACCGCGACCTGCGCTTCGAGACGCGCACAGACGTTCCCATCGGCTCCGTGATGACCTCGAAGAACCTCATCACGGTTCCCGTCGGCACCACTCTTGAAGACGCCGAGCTCATCCTGCATGAGCACCGCGTGGAAAAGCTCCTGGTCGTCAACGATCAGTACGAGCTCAAGGGCCTCATCACCGTCAAAGACATTCAGAAAAAACAGAAGTATCCCAACGCCAGCAAGGACGAGAAAGGCCGCCTCCGCGTCGGCGGAGCCATCGGAGCTACCGGAGACTTCCTCGAGCGCGCCGCGGAGCTCATCGCTGCCCGCGCAGACGTCCTCGCCATCGACTCGGCGCACGGCCATTCCTCCCGAGTCCTCGAAGCCGTCCGCGAAGTCAAAAAGCGCTTCCCCTCCATCGGTCTCCTCGCCGGCAACGTCGCCACTTACGACGGCGCAAAGGCCTTGATTGAGGCAGGTGCGGATGCCGTCAAGGTTGGCATCGGCCCCGGCTCCATCTGCACCACGCGCATGGTCACCGGCGCAGGCATGCCGCAGATCACCGCCATCGCGGAGGCATATCGCGCCGCGCGCGAGCACAACATTCCCGTCATTGCAGACGGTGGCATCAAGTATTCGGGTGAAATCACGAAGGCCATCGCCGCCGGTGCAAGCACCATCATGATCGGCTCACTCTTTGCGGGCGTCGACGAGAGCCCCGGCGAGACGATCCTTTACCAGGGTCGCAGCTTCAAGAGCTACCGCGGCATGGGTTCGCTCACTGCCATGAGCCAGGGTTCAGGCGAGCGCTACTTCCAGGGCAAAGACGATCTCGCTTCGGCCGGCAGCGGCTCCGAAGGCGTTGTCCAGCGCGAGCGCAACGAAAGCAACAACCGCCTCGCCAAGTTCGTCCCCGAAGGTATTGAAGGCCGCGTGCCGTATCGCGGACCGCTTGAGTCCATGGTCTATCAGCTCGTCGGCGGCCTGCGCTCCGGCATGGGTTACCTCGGCTGCGGAAGCGTTCAGGAGCTGCAGGAAAAAGCGCAATTCGTGCGCATCTCCGGCGCGGGGCTGCGCGAAAGCCACGTGCACGATGTCATCATCACACGCGAGGCGCCGAACTATCATGTCGAGTAGCCTTGCCTCCACGCCGGTCTCAAATAAGCGTGGCAGCGTGCGCTTTTGGGTCTGGACGTGGCTGCCCGTAGCCCTCGGCATCGTCATGATTATGTGTGAGTCCACCGAAACGTTTGGCGGCAATCACACCAGCCGTTGGCTGCGACCCATCTTCCAGTGGCTTTTCGGTCCCATTGGCGATGAGCGGTGGGAGCACATACATCTTTTGCTCCGCAAGACCGGCCACTTCCTCGGCTACGGATTTATCGGCCTCGCTTGGCTGCGCGCCTGGTGGTTCACACTTCCCCACTCGCGCTTTAGAACAGACATGTTCCTCGCCATGCTTGGAACCGCAGCTATAGCCAGTTGCGATGAATGGCACCAGAGCTTCCTGCCCAACCGCACCTCTTCTGTACGGGACGTGCTGATCGACTGCACCGGCGCACTAACTTTACAACTGATTGTTTATACCTACATGCGCGTTACAAACCCAAAGAAGCTACACCGCGCCGTATAAACAAAAGCGGACGCACCCATAAGGGATGCGCCCGCTCGTCCTTCTACAACTTATAAGCAGAGCTGAAGGAAGCCGCGATTAAGCAGCTTCTTCGCCGCCCTGCTCTTTCTTAGCTTCTTCGAGCTGCTTTTCGAGCTCTTCGCGCTTCTTGGCCTTCACTTCGGCGCGCTTCTGGCGCTTCTCGTCGAGCTGCTTCTCAGCACCCAGCAGTTCAATGAACGCCTTCTCGGCGCCATCGCCCTTCTGGAAGCCTGTGCGAACGATCCGCAGATAACCGCCCTGGCGGTCTCCATAACGGGGCGCCACGGTCTCAAAGAGCCGCGTGACAGCCGTGTCGGTCATGAGGAAGCTGAGCGCCTGACGGCGCGAGTGCAGATCGCCCTTTTTGCCGAGGGTGATCATCTTTTCCACGTGCGGACGAACAGCCTTGGCCTTGGCCACGGTCGTCTCCACGCGATCTTCCACAATAATGGACGTGACCAGGTTCCGCAGCAGCGCGCGGCGGTGGCTGGTGTTGCGTCCGAGCTTAAATCCTGCATTGCGATGGCGCATAACAAACTCTCTTTCAACTCAGCGATCAGTTTTCAGTATTCAGTCGTTAGTCCTGATTGCCGTCTTTCGGCAATCAATCAGCCAGTGACCGTCCGATCACTGGCCCTAACCACTGATCCCTGCTAGAAGTTCTCTGTTTCGGTCGGAAGCTGCAGATCGACCGAGTCCAGTGGCTCGTCCTCGTCGTCGTAACGGCCATAGCTGGCAGCCAACGCAGCCGCGGGTGGAATGCTCGTCGGCCCGGGGACCGCATTGCCGTTCTCGTCGATCTTCATGCCCAGCGAGAGGCCCATCTGCGCGAGAATTTCCTTGATCTCGTTCAGGCTCTTGCGACCGAAGTTCTTCGTCTTCAGCATCTCAGCTTCAGTCTTCTGCACCAGTTCGCCAATCGTCTGAATGTTGGCGTTCTTCAGGCAGTTGTAGCTGCGGACCGAAAGCTCCAATTCTTCGACAGAGCGGTTTAGGTTGTCGTTGCGCAGCAGAACACGGCCTTCCTCACCGCGCGCCTCGGCTTCCATTTCCTCTTCGAAGTTGATGAAGATGTTCATGTGGTCCTTGAGCAGCTTGGCAGCCAGGCCCACAGCATCGGCCGGCAGAACAGCACCGTTGGTCCACACTTCAAGCGTCAGCTTGTCGTAGTCGGTGATCTGTCCGAGACGGGCAGCGTCAACGACATAATTTACGCGGCGCACAGGCGAGTGAACCGAGTCCACCGGAATGAAGCCAAGACCCAGGTCTGCGTCGAAGTTCTTGTCGGCGGAGACATAACCGCGGCCACGCTTCAGGCGCATCTCCATCTCGAGCTTGCCGCCCTCGGAGACCGTAGCAATATAGACGTTCTTGTCGAGGATCTCAACGTCGCCGTCGGCTTCGATCATGCCGGAGGTCACGACGCCGGGCTGGTCGGCGCGCAGATAAAGCGCCTTCGGGCCTTCACCCGCCAGCTTGAAGGGAACCTGTTTGAGATTCAGGATGATGTCGGTTGCGTCCTCAACGACGCCGGGGATGGACTGGAACTCATGCAACACGCCTTCAATGCGGACTGCTGTGACAGCGGCGCCTTCAATCGAGCTCAGCAGCGTGCGGCGCAGCGCATTGCCGATCGTGGTGCCAAAGCCGCGCTCAAACGGCTGGGCGCTGAACTTACCGTAGGTTTCTGTGAGCGTCTCGGCATCGACCGCCAGGCGCTTAGGTTTTTGAAAACCTCTCCAAAGCATATTCATCTCTCGATTCCCGCGCGGCAAGTACGTCGCGATGCATTTTGCGGCGGCCGCGCAAGTTCTCCTTCAGTGTGAGTTGTCAGCAGACCGGAAACAGCGGACAGCCGGTCGTACCGACCACTGCCCACTGCCACCTGTTCACTGCTTACTTGCTGTAAAGTTCGACGATCAGCTGCTCGTTGACGGGCAGGTTCACATCCTTGCGTCCGGGTAGGGAAAGCACACGGCCGGACAAATTCGTAAAGTCGACATCGATCCATGCCGGCACCGGGTTCTGTGCGGCGTACTGCGCCGACTGCTCAATGATCACGTGCTTCTTGGCTTCTTCGCGGATTGCGATCACATCGCCCACGTTCACCTGGTAGGAAGGAATGTTCACCTTCTTGCCGTTCACCTGCACATGGCCATGACGAACAACCTGCCGTGCCTGGCGGCGCGAGATGGCAAAGCCAAAACGATACGCAACGTTATCGAGACGGCGCTCAAGCTGCTGAATAAGCAGCTCGCCGGTTACGCCCTGCGCGCGGTTAGCCTTCTCGTAGTAGGCGCGGAACTGACCTTCCAGCGTGAAGTAGATACGCTTGGCCTTCTGCTTCTCGTGCAGTTGCAGACCATAACCAACGATCTTGGCCTTGCGATCCTTGCCGTGCTGTCCCGGGGGAAAGTTACGCTTCTCGATCGGGCAGCGATCGGAGGTGCATTTAGTGCCCTTCAAAAAGAGCTTGGTGCCTTCGCGGCGGCAAAGGCGGCAGACTGCTCCGGTATAACGAGCCATTTCTTCTCCTCAACTTCGAGTGACGGCCGGTTTACGCGCTTTGCGCTTCGTCCCGGCCCGGTTACTTTGTCTTAGACGCGGCGGCGCTTCGGCGGACGGCAGCCGTTATGCGGAACCGGCGTAACGTCGCGGATCGACCGAACGTCGATGCCTGCGGCGGCAAGCGCACGAATCGCAGATTCGCGACCCGAACCCGGACCTGCAACGCGCACATCGACGGCGCGAAGACCGTGATCGCGAGCAATGCTGGCCGCGTTCGACGCTGCCTGCTGTGCCGCAAACGGAGTTCCCTTGCGTGAGCCCTTGAAGCCCAGGGAGCCTGCTGTCTTCCAGCTCAGAGTGTTGCCCACCTGGTCCGTAATGGTCACGATGGTGTTGTTGAATGTGGCTTGAATGTGCGCGATACCATACGGTACATTTTTGCGCTCGCGCTTCTTGAACTTCTTGTTCTTGGCAGCCTTGCCGGCGCCCTTTTGCTCCTTCGCCATTAAGTCTTCGCCGTCGCTTTCTTCTTGCCTGCCACTGTGCCCTTACGAGGGCCCTTCCGTGTACGGGCATTGGTATGTGTGCGCTGTCCACGTACGGGCAGACCACGACGATGCCGGCTGCCACGGAAGCTCTGAATATCGATGAGACGCTTGATGTGCATCTGGACGTCCTTGCGGAGATCGCCCTCGACGTCACCCTCGTCCTCAATCACCTGGCGGATGCGGTTCACCTCGTCCTCGCCCAGGTCCTGGATCTTCTTGAAGGCATCCACATTCGCCTTCTCCAGAATCTTGGCTGCGCGAGGATCACCGATGCCGTAAATGTAGGTCAGCGCAATCCGAGCCTGCTTGTTGCGGGGCAGATCGACGCCTGCAATACGTGCCATTCGAAAATCCTTCGTTACTACTCAGGTTATGTGCCCTCCGGCATAGCGCCGGTCCGCACGGGTTAATTCGGAATTTCTCCGGGGTTCATCGCAAGCCTTGATTCAAGCTAACTCGCCCCATAGACGGAGGTTCCGCTCTGCCAGGCTCTATTAGCCCTGACGCTGCTTGTGCTTTGCGTTTTCGCAGATCACTCGAACCACACCCTTGCGGTTGATCACCTTGCACTTGACGCAAATCTTCTTTACCGATGCACGGACTTTCATTTCGACTACTGCCTTTTCTCCACGTATCCTGCTGACCACGCGGGGTTAACAACTTACTTATAGCGGTACACAATCCGTCCGCGATTCAGGTCGTAAGGGCTCAGTTCCACTGCCACTCGATCTCCCGGGAGAATACGAATAAAGTTCTTCCGCATTCTGCCCGAAACGTGAGCCAGAACCTCATGCCCCTGTTCGAGCTTGACCTTAAACATGGCATTCGGCAATGTCTCAACGACAGTTGCCATTACCTCAATCGCGTCTTCTTTCGACAAACTGTATCCCGCTGCGCTCTCGCGCCCTTATGTTTTGGACGAGCGTATTGTTTACGCCGTCAGAATCGTTGCTCCGGTGTCGGTTACCGCCACCGTATGCTCAAAATGAGCGCTCATGCTTCCATCGTCTGTCACAGCCGTCCAGCCATCCTTCAGAACCCGAACCTCTGGCTTGCCGGCATTCACCATCGGCTCAATGGCAAGCACCATGCCTGCTTTCAGCTTCATGCCGCGACCAGCAGTGCCAAAGTTTGGCACCTGAGGATCCTCATGCATGGAAGAACCAATTCCGTGGCCTACGAAATCACGCACCACGGAAAACCCTTCGGCCTCGACTATCGTCTGAACTGCCTCGCCGATGTCACCCAAGGTTGCGCCGGGCTTAATCACGGAGATCGCCTTTTTCAGCGATTCCTCCGTTATCTTCAGTAATTTTTCGGTCTTCGGGTCAATCTTCTCACCCACCGCTACTGTTACAGCGGAATCGCCGTAATAACCGTCCACAATTGCACCGAAATCCAGCGAAACAATATCGCCTTCCTTCAAAATTCGCTTCGATGAAGGGATACCGTGAACAACTTCGCTATTCACCGATGTGCAAAGCACCGCCGGGTAACCGTGATATCCCTTGAAAGCCGCTTTCGCGCCAAATTCCTTCAGCGTTTCCTCTGCTATACGATCAAGATCAGCAGTGGTGGCACCCGGTTTCACCGTCGCCGACACCCGCTCCAACACCTGCCGGACCACATGCCCAGCGCGGCGCATCTTTTCGATCTCTTTCGACGACTTGAGGACAACAGCCACTCAAAACCCTGCCTTCACTTGCACTTACACACGCAAAACTCACCGTCAGGCTGCGTCAACTTGCCCGCAACCGCTTGACGGCGGCAACAATTTCATCGGAAACCGCCTCAATTGGCCGGTCACCGTCCACTTCCACGAAACGTCCCTGGGTGTGGTAGTGGTCAACGACCGGTGCGGTCAACGCAGCGTATGACTTCATTCGCTGCGCGAAAACTGCTTCCGTATCGTCAGCCCTCTGTACCAAAGCAGCGCCTTCTACATCGCAAGTGCCCTCAACTCCAGGCGGTTTTGCGTAAATGTTGTAGATGGTGCCGCAGACAGGACAATTCCTGCGTCCAGTGATGCGACGCAATAACTGATTATAATCTACCTGGATGCTAACAGCAACCACCGGAATACTGCCTGTTTCGTTCGCAAGGCGCTCATCCAGCCAGTTGGCCTGATTCAATGTGCGCGGAAACCCATCCAAAATATAGCCACGCAGTGTATCTGGCCTGGCGAGGCGATCGGCGACCATGTCATTTACGAGGTCATCCGGAACCAGCTCGCCCCGCTCCATGAGCCCCTTGGCAATTCGGCCCAGTTCCGTGCCGTGATCCTTGTGAAAGCGCAGCAGGTCACCGGTTGAAATCTGCGGGATGCCCCACATCTTGACCAGTTCCTTTGCCTGTGTGCCTTTGCCTACACCCGGTGCACCGAGCAAAAGGATAGGGCCGGGAGCGATTGCCTGCTCCGCTTCCCGGCCGCTTGCAATTTCAGGCAAGGAAGACGACATTACCAGGTCTTCCTTCCACGAATACGGCCCGAGCGAGGAGAAAAGCCATCGTAGTGCCGCATGATCAACTGCGATTCAATCTGGTTCACAGTATCCATAGCTACGCCAACCACGATCAGCAGTGAAGTACCACCGAAGGCGAAGCTGAATCCGAGGCCATTAGTCATCCAGGCAGGTAAAGCATCAAAGGCGCGGCCCACGAGCCACAGATGGTTCAGATGGATGCCTGAGATCATGAATGTCGAAACCAACGAAATGATAATCAGGTACAGCGCGCCAACTAGTGTGATCCGGGTCAGGATGTCGTTAATGTAGTCCGAGGTCCGCTTGCCGGGCCGGATGCCGGGAATGAACGAACCCGACTTGCGGAAATTGTCTGCTATATCGTCCGGCTTCATCACAATCGACACGTAGAAGTAAGCGAAGAAGATAATGCCCAGCATATAGAGGAGCTCATACCAAGGTTCACCAGGCGCAAGGGCACGCATAATCGGCTGTAAAAGCCGGTTATTTTGCACCCAGTCAAACTGTGCCAGGAGCAGCGGCGCAGAAAGGATTGAGCTGGCAAAGATTACAGGCATTACGCCGCCCGAGTTTACCTTGAGAGGTAGGTGGCTGGAAGCACCTCCCATCATGCGGCGGCCTACTATGCGCCGCGCACTCTGGATAGGAATGCGCCGTTCACTGCGCTCAACATAGACGATGAAAGCGACTACAGCAATCATGCCGGCAAGCACCAGCAGGATGCCGATGAGCGTAAACGCGCCCCACGCATTCGACTGAATCTTCTGCACCAGATCTGCCATGCCTCGCGGAAGGCCGGCGACGATACCGGCAAAGATCAGCAGGCTCATGCCGTTACCGATGCCACGATCGGTAATTTGTTCGCCGAGCCACATGATGAAGGCTGTGCCGGTCGTCAGCGTCAGCACTGTCATCAGGCTAAAGCCGATACCCGGATGCAATACCAGTCCTTGCTTGGTCAGAATCGCGGCAATGCCGATGGATTGCAACGCGCCTAGCACCACTGTCACATAACGAGTCCATTGCGTGATCTTTCGCCTGCCCAGTTCGCCTTCCTTCTGGATGCGCGCCAGCGGCTCGTAGACCACTGTCAACAGCTGAAAGATGATGGACGCCGTAATGTAGGGCATGATGCCGAGCGCAAAGATAGTCATGCGACGCAGGTTGCCGCCGCCAAACAGGTCCATCAGGCCCAGCGCCGAGCCACTCTGCGACTGGAACATCTGCTCCAACAGAGGCGCATTGATTCCCGGAGTGGGGATGAACGCGCCAAGCCGGTAGACAGCTAGGATGCCAAGCGTGAACAACACACGCTTGCGCAGATCGGGGATCCGGAAGATATTCAGGAACTTCTCAAGCATGTTTCGGTTTACCCTTCGCGCCTGCGGGCGCCGAATTGTCCGTTAGCTTTCATCTTAGCCGCCGTGGCTCAGGGCTGTCGCGCTGGCTAACTCCAAACGAGGCCCCTGAGGTTTCACTTTAAGGCCTAGACCTACTAACTAGGCCTTCGCCGCTTCCGGTTCGCCACCAAGCACAACAGCCTTGCCGCCAGCCTTTTCAATCTTCTCAACAGCCGACTTAGAAAACTTGTGCGCCGAAATCGTCATAGCTGAGGTCAGCTCGCCCGAGCCAAGAATCTTGATGAGAGCCTTCTTGCTCGAAGCCAAACCAAGCTTTTTGTAGTCGTCCTGAGCGATTTCCGTCACGCCCAGTTCAGCGATACGGTCAAGATTGATGACCGTATACTCGGTGCGGAAGATATTCGTGAAGCCACGCTTGGGCAGGCGACGGTGCAGCGGCATCTGGCCGCCTTCAAAGCCGCGCATCAGGCTGGAGCCGGAACGCGAACCCTGGCCCTTGTGGCCGCGGGTTGAAGTCTTGCCCATGCCGGAGCCCATACCACGACCGACACGCTTGCGCCCAGTGTTCGCCTTCTTGGGCGCGCGTAGATTGGAGAGATTCTTTGCCATGTTTTCCTCGCTATATCGCCAGCGTGACCGCCGACTCGCGTTTATTTTTCACTGCTGTGATATATCTCAACAGCGTGACCATCTGATCTGATTCCCCGAACAACACGATCCAACATCTCGTCCAATTCGGGCTGCTTCAACTGCACCGGATCACCGGTTGTTTGACGTGGAGTCGGAAATAAAATTCCATCCATCAACTCAAACCAGAACGAGCCCCGTGCATCTGCGTAAGTGATACCTCTGAAAGCATACGCCAGAGTGAAACCTTCATCAGAAATGAGCTTGCCAAACAAACCCCATCTTCTTCTGAACATCTGCTCCACCCCGCTGCTGGATTACTGCTCTAGGATGCGAACCAGATGCGGAATCTTCTTCACCATTCCGCGGATCGCGCCGGAATCTTCGCGCTCGACGATCTGATTGAGACGCGTAAAGCCCAGGCCCTTAACCACCAGTTTGTGCTTCACAGGCGTAGCGATGGCCGAGCGGTAATACTGAATGCGAATCTTATTGGTTTCAGCCATGATTTAGAGCTCCTCCACTGCCTTGCCGCGCATGGCGGCAACTTCGGCCCTGTCGCGCAGTTGAACCAGCGCATCAAATGTCGCCTTGATCACGTTGTGCGGATTCGCGGTTCCGAGGCTCTTGGTCAGCACATTCTGCACACCGGCCGAGGTCATCACGGCGCGGACTGCGCCTCCGGCGATTACACCGGTGCCCTCAGGCGCGGGCTTCAGCAGCACCTGGCCCGAGCCAAAGCGGCCAAGCACCTGATGCGGGATCGTGGTTTGGGTCAAGTTCACGCGAACCAGATTCTTCTTAGCGGATTCAATTCCCTTGCGGATCGCCTGCGGCACTTCCTTGGCCTTGCCGGAGCCGTAGCCCACCACGCCCGAAGCTGCGTCGCCCACGACCACAAGCGCGGCAAAGGACATATTCTTGCCGCCCTTGACCACCTTGGTCACACGGTTGATAGCCACCACCTGATCTTTCAGGTTGTACTGGTTGGCATCGAGTTTCTTCTTCAAAATCGTCATTGCTCTCGTCTGTCCTTCCGGGCCGCGCTAGCGCTCCCTGGAAAACTCATCTCAATCGGCCGACACTCTCGACCGAACGCTACCCACTAAAGGCGGTTAGAACTCGAGGCCAGCCTCGCGTGCTGCATCGGCAAGCGCCTTGATGCGCCCGTGATAGAGATAGCCGCCGCGATCGAAGACTACCTTCTTGATGCCCTTCTCGACTGCCTTCTGCGCAATCTCCTTGCCGATTTCCTTGGCAGCAGCTACATTGCCGCCGGTCTTCGACTTGATGGTCGAAGCCGCGACCAGTGTGATGCCTGTCTGATCGTCGATCACCTGCGCGTAGATGTGGTTGAGCGAGCGATACACATTCAGCCGCGGGCGTTCGGTGCTGCCAGCAAGTTTGCGGCGGATGCGCGAGTGAATGCGCTGGCGAATCTCGTTTCTTTTGGTATGCGTGATCATATTTCTTCTTCCTATCAGCGGAGTCGCCCTGCGGCCCCGTTCGGTAAATTCAATGAACAGGTGACAGTGGTCAGTTTATTTTCTGTGCCCTGTCACCTTTTCACTGTGAACAGTTCTTACTTCGAGCCAGTCTTGCCGGCCTTCTTCTTCAGCTTCTCGTTGGTGTAACGGACACCCTTGTTCTTGTAGGGGTCCGGCTTACGCAGCGAGCGCATGTCGGCCGCCACCTGGCCCACCTTCTGCCGGTCGATTCCGGTAATGGTCAGGTGCGTCTGTTTGGGATCAATCGCCACTTCAATGCCCGTGGGCAAAGGGAACTCAATCAGGTGCGAGTAGCCAAGCGTGAAGACCACCGTACCTTTGCCCTTCAACTCGGCACGGTAGCCGATGCCGACGATGTCCAGTTCTTTCGTCCAGCCCTTGGTCACACCCTCAACCGCGTTGAAAACCAGAGCGCGGGTAAGTCCATGAAAGGCAGCAAACTTATCACTGGCACGGTTTACGTGCAGCTGACCATCCTTGGTCTCGAGCGTAATGCCCTCGGCAACCAATGCTGAGACCTTTCCTTTGGGGCCTTCGACGAGCACGGTGTTGCCTTCCACCTTATACTTCACACCCGCCGGCAGCGGGATCAGCTTCTTTCCAATACGCGACATCGACTTAATCCTTCATTGGCTTGCGAGTCCCGATGTTGTCATCGTTCCACTGCAGCCGGGAGGGTCAAACCTCCCCATAAAACATGCTTGAACCCTACGAAACAATCAGCTTGGTAACGCCGAAGGCAACTGCCTGGACGGCCATTCCCTACCAGACTTCGCAGAGCACTTCGCCGCCCACGCCTTCACGACGCGCCTGACGGCCAGTCATGACGCCTTTTGGGGTAGTCATGATCGAGATGCCCAGTCCACCCTGCACGCGCTTGATCTCATCGCGTCCGATGTACACGCGGCAGCCGGGTCGGGAAATACGAGCCAGATCGCGGATGGCTGCTTCGCTGCCGCCATACTTCAAGTACACGCGGAGCACCAGCTTACCTTCCTCTTCCTGGGTCTTGTAATTCGAGATGTAACCCTCTTCCTTAAGAATGCGGGCAATCTCGGTCTTCAGCTTGGAAGCCGGGACATCGAGCTTCTGATGGCGCGCACGGATCGCGTTGCGGATGCGTGCCAGAAAATCTGCTACTGGGTCGGTCAGACTCATTCCTTCTCCTTCATTTCCCGTTCGTCCGGCACAAGGTCGGAAACCAGCGGAAATGGTTAAACAAAACAGAAAATCGGTTCAACAGCTCTTTACCAGCTTGACTTCACAACGCCGGGGATTTCGCCCTTTAGCGCCAGTCCACGGAAGCACAGGCGGCATACGCCAAACTTACGCAGAAAGCCGCGCGGGCGTCCGCAAAGCTTGCACCGGTTGTGCTTGCGGGAGCTGAACTTCGGCTTCCGCGCGTCCTTCACTCGTTTTGCAGTAGTTGCCATAAATCTTAAAACTCCTCTTACGCGCCCTGACGAAAGGGCATGCCGAAGGCCTTGAGCAGCGCGCGCGCTGAGTTGTCGTCCTTCGCCGTGGTCACAATCGTAATGTTCAAGCCCTTCAGCTTTTCTACCTTGGAGTAATCGATCTCCGGGAAGATCAGCTGATCGCGCAGGCCGAGCGTATAGTTACCGCGCCCGTCGAAGCTCTTGGTCGAGACGCCGCGGAAATCACGTACTCGCGGCAGAGCCGTGGCAACCAGGCGATCCAGAAACTCGTACATCCTGTCGTTCCGCAGCGTCACCATCGCACCAATTGCCATGCCTTCACGAACCTTGAAAGCCGCAATCGACTTCTTCGCCTTCGTGGTTACCGGCTTCTGGCCGCTGATTGACCCCAGGTCGCCTACGAGTGGATCGAGCAGCTTATTATTCTGCGTTGCCTCACCCAGACCCATGTTCAGCACGATCTTCTCGAGCCGCGGTACTGCCATCGGATTCTCAAGACTCAGCTCCTTCTGCAGAGCCTGCTTGATTTCCTTGTGATATTTCTCTTTCAGCCTTGCTGCCATTTCTCTTTGCTCTCTTTCTGCCGGTCGTCGGGGTGGATCAGCTTTCGCTCGCCGTGTACCGTTGCGGCAGGTATTCAATTTTTCACCGCCAGCTCTTCAGCTGCCGGCTTACTTTTTGGTGGGCAGGTCCTGCCCGCACTTCTTGCAAAAACGAACCCTGGATTCGCCTTCGGTTTTGAAGCCGACGTGTGCCACGCCGCAATTCGAGCACGTGAGCGCCACGTTGGAGACGTTGATGGGCGACTCCTGCTCGGCAATGCCACCCTTGGTGCGCTGGCCCGTCTTGCTCGAAATCGTCTTCTTGACCACGCGAACGTGCTCGACGAGCACTGTACCCTTATCCGGGAAGACGCGCAGCACACGGCCCGTCTTGCCACGGTCCGATCCCGCGAGGACCTTAACCGTATCGTTGCGATGAATACTTAAACTCGGCATCTTAATCTCTCTCAGTGGTTAGCTGGCGTTAAACAACTTCAGGCGCCAACGAAACAATCTTCAAAAACTTCTTCTCGCGGAGCTCACGAGCGACGGGTCCGAATACGCGCGTTCCCACCGGCTCATGCGCATCGTCGATCACCACAGCAGCGTTCTCGTCAAAACGAATGTAGGTTCCATCACGTCGGCGATACTCTTTGCGGGTGCGGACTATGACCGCCTTCACAACCTTGCCCTTCTTCACGGTGCCATCGGGCGAGGCTTCTTTCACGGCGGCTGTAACCACATCGCCGAGACTCGCCTTCTTTCCCAATCCGCCGCCCAGGGGCAGGATCACCTGCAGCTTGCGCGCGCCGGAGTTATCGGCCACCGCGAGCATGGTTCTCATTTGCACTGCCATGGTTCTTCCCTCTTTCCCTGCGCGTTAAACCGCTGCCGGCGCTGAATCTTCGATCTGACCGAGCGAAGAGCGGCGGACGATCTCTTCCAATGCCCAACGCTTCAGTTTGCTTGTCGGACGCGTCTCACGAATGCGAACCACATCGCCGAGGCGCGCCGAGTTCTGCTCGTCGTGCGCATAGAACTTTTTCGAGCTCTTCACGATGCGCTTGTACTTGGGATGCGCCTTACGCATCTCCACCTCGACCACGATAGTCTTCTGCATCTTTGTCGAGACCACGTTGCCGACTTTTTCATTGCGCCGCGAGCCAGCCGCCGGCGTTTGCACTGCTTCTTCGTTCGCCATTTAGCGTGCTCCCTTCTTTCCAGCCTTCGCCGCCACTGGATTCGTTCCGGCTTGCGCCGAGGCGATGCCGAGCTGGCGCTCACGCGCCACGGTCTTGATGCGAGCGATATCCTTGCGCAGTTCACGAAGCTTCTTCACTCCGTCGTTCTGGCCCATGGAGGTCTGAAAGCGTAGGCGGAAAAGCTGTTCCGCCGAGGTCTTCTCCGTGCTTACAAGTTCTTCATCGCTCAAGTTGCGAATCTTATCGAGTTCCATCTTCTCTTCTCCAGCGGCGGGAGTCTCCCTTGCGGGACTTCCTCACCACTCAATCCTTCACAAGCTGCTTAGGCAGCCGTTTCCTTCTCTGCGGCAGTTTTGATAACGCCCGGACGCTGCACAAACTTGGTCTTCAAGGGCAGCTTGTTCGACGCAAGGCGCATTGCCTCTTGAGCAATCTCCGGCGCGACACCCTCCATCTCGAAGAGGATCTTGCCCGGCTTGACTACGGCAACCCAATGGTCGAGCGCACCTTTACCCGATCCCATTCGGACTTCAGCCGGCTTCTTGGTAATCGGCTTGTCCGGGAATAGGCGCAGCCAGATCTTGCCACCGCGCTTGATGAACCTGGTCATGGCAATACGGCTGGCCTCGATCTGGCGGTCAGTAATGTAACCCGCTTCAAGCACCTTCAAGCCGTACTCGCCGAACGCAAGCGAGGAACCGCGCCACGCCTTACCGCGGCGCTTGCCCTTCTGCTGCTTGCGATACTTCACCTTCTTTGGCATCAACATAATGAAACCCTCAAAAGCTGCTACTAGCTCTCCAGCTACCAGCGCTTAGCTTTATTTCCTTCTACTGCCTACTGCAGCCTCTTCCCGCCCCGCTCCCTGAAAGCCAAATCTGGCAATCAGGTACTGAAGACGGGTAGCTGTCTTTAGAACACCGACGTGCCAACCGGCTGCGGCTGGCGGCGCTTCTGCTCGTAGATATCGCCGCGATAGATCCACACCTTGACGCCGATCACACCATAGGTTGTGTTGGCCTCGGTGAAACCGTAGTCAATGTCAGCGCGGAGTGTGTGCAGCGGCAGACGGCCCTGCAGATACCACTCCGAGCGCGCGATTTCATTGCCGTTCAGACGGCCAGAAACACGAACCTTGATGCCCTTGCAGCCAAAACGCAGCGCCGAGTCAACGCTCTTACGCATGGCGCGGCGGAAGCTGACACGCTTCTCAAGCTGTAGCGCGATGTTCTCAGAAACCAACTGAGCATCCAGCTCCGGCTTGTTCACCTCGATAATGTCGATGAACACGTCGCGGTTGGTACGCTTGCCGAGCTCCGTCTTGAGCTTCTCGATCTCGGCGCCCTTGCGGCCGATCACAATGCCTGGACGCGCGGTACGGATCAGGAAGCGCAACTTGTTACCCGGACGCTCGATCTCGACTGAGCTGACGCCAGCAGCCTTGAGCTTCTCGCGCAACTCAGCCTTGAGCTTTACATCTTCGACAAGGAGCTTGTCATAGTCGCGCTCCGAGTACCAGCGCGAACGCCACGGCTTGTTCACTCCGAGCCGGAATCCGTAAGGATGGACTTTCTGTCCCATAGTTCTTACCTCAAATCCCTAATTCCTAAATCTGGTTAGGCTGACTTAGCTGCCTTCTTTGTTGCGGCTGCCTTCTTGGCCGGCGCCTTTTTTGCCGTGGCCTTCTTGACCGGAGCCTTCTTCGCAGGTTTTGTAGTTCCGACCGGCTCTTCCACCTTGGTGACAAGCGTCGTATTGTTGCGTTCGGCAACGGTGAGCACGATATGCGCAAGCCGGCGTTGATAACGGTATGCGCGGCCCATTGGCGCAGGACGGATACGCTTCATGCGCGGTCCGTCATTTGCCAGGGCCTGTCTGACATAGAGGTTATCCACGTCCAAGTCTGTTCCCCGCTCGCCTGCCACGTACTTGGCATTATCCACCGCCGACACCAGCAACTTGTGGATCACCGGAGCAATGCGCTTCTTGGTAAAGGCAGCTGTCTCCAGCGCCTCCTGCACTCCTCGGCCCTTGATCAAATCGAGCACCAGACGCGCCTTCTGTGGCGACACGCGCTGAAACTTGGCCTCGGCCCGGTATTCTTTTATCTCGACTGCCATCGTCTCTTCCTCAATCTCTCGGCCAGCGATCCGTCGTTCATCGCCGGTCCATATGTCCTGACTTGTTACTTCGCCTTCGCGCCGGCTTCAGCCGCCCTGCCTGCAGTGTGGCCCTTGAAGGTACGCGTCGGTGAAAACTCACCCAGCTTGTGTCCCACCATGTTCTCGGTCACGTACACCGGAACAAATTTCTTGCCATTGTGCACGGCAATGGTGTGCCCCACAAACTCAGGGAAGATCGTCGAGCGTCGCGACCAGGTCTTCACAACCTTCTTGTCGTTGGCCGTGTTGAGCGCCTCGATCTTCACGCTCAGGTGCGTATCTACAAACGGACCCTTCTTCGTCGAACGTGCCATATTTCAGTCGCTCCTTACTTCGTCCGGCGGTTGACGATGAATGCATCGGTCCGCTTATTGTTGCGTGTCTTGTATCCGCGTGTCGGCTGGCCCCATGGCGTCACTGGGTGACGTCCACCCGAAGTCTTGCCTTCGCCGCCACCATGCGGGTGATCAACCGGATTCATGGACACGCCGCGGTTGGTCGGGCGAATACCCTTCCAGCGGTTGCGGCCGGCCTTACCGATCGAAACATTCTCATGGTCCGTGTTGCCCACCTGGCCAATCGTGGCCATGCACTCGACCAGCACCTTGCGGGTTTCACCCGAAGGAAGCTTCAACAATGCGTAGTCGCCTTCCTTGGCTACTAATTGCGCTTGTGTGCCGGCAGAACGCGCCATCTGCGCACCCTTGCCGGGGCGAAGCTCAATCGCGTGTACCGTGGTGCCGGCAGGGATAAACTTGAGCGGCAATGCATTGCCTACCAAAATGTCGGCATCTGGACCCGAGGTTACTGTGGCGCCAACCTTCAGACCAACCGGCTGTAAGATATAGCGCTTCTCACCGTCCGCATAGTGCACCAACGCAATGCGCGATGAGCGATTCGGATCGTATTCGATCGTCGCAACCGTGCCTGGAACACCAGCCTTATCGCGCTTGAAGTCGATCAGGCGGATCTTCTGCTTGTGCCCACCACCTTGATGACGGATGGTCAGATCGCCCGAATTGCGGCGACCACCTGTACGCTTACGCGTTGTCAGCAGCGGCTTGTGCGGCGTCGACGAGGTAATGTCGTCGTTCACCTGCGTGCTCTTGAAGCGCAGGGTCGGCGTTACCGGTCTGTATGTCTTGATAGCCATCGTCTTTTGTCCTGGAAAATCCGCGCTCAATCCTTCAAGCGCCATTCTCCCCGTTTCTCCGGAAGCCACATAGGCTCCGATAATTCCATCTAGTACCGAGCCAACCGCGTCTTACAGGTTGCTCACGTACTCCGGCATCTTTTCGCCAGCCTTCAGCCGGACGTATGCCTTCTTCCAATCCGGGCGGAAGCCGGCAAACTTGCCACGACGGCGTTCCTTGCCCAGCACATTCGAAGTGCGGACCGCAGCTACCTTCACCTTAAAGAGAGCCTCAACGGCCTGCTTCACTTCAGTCTTACTGGCCTCGGGCGCCACGTCGAAGACCAGTGTTCCCTCGGTCTCCTTCACGCTCAGGCCCTTCTCAGTAATCAGCGGGCGGCGAATTACGGTATACAGTGTCGGCATTACGCAGCCTCCGTCTGTGCGAGCTTGCGCTTCGACACGGTTTTGATCAGCGCCTCACTCAGCTGCTCAATTGCGGCCTTCGAAAAGATAGCCCGCTCGTAGCGCAGCAGATCGTAGGGATGAACCTCATTGTTCAGCACCAGTTCAACTCCATCCAGATTGCGAGCGCCTAATACCAGAGCCTGCGTCAGCGTCTTGCCATTCTCCACGAGCAGCGTCGTACGAGTTGCTCCGAGCGTGTCCAAAGCCTTGCGATAGAGCTTGGTCTTCGACTCTTTAATCTCAAGCGTATCGACCACGGTCAGCTTGCCGTCGGCGAGTTTTGCCGCAAGAGCCGAGCGCAGAGCGCCCAGAAGCTTCTTGCGCGGAAAGGCATATTCATAGCTGCGGGGCTGGGGTCCGTGCACCGTACCGCCATGGCGCCACAGAGGCGAGCGCACCGAACCAACGCGAGCACGGCCCGTGCCCTTCTGCTTCCAAAGCTTCTTGCCAGAACCGGCAACAAGCTTGCGATTCTTGGTGGCGTGCGTGCCCTGACGCTGCGAGGCACGGTAATGCTTCACGGCCTCCCACAGCAGAGCCTCATTGACCTGGTCCGCGCCGAAAACAGCGTCGGCCAGCTCCACCGAGCCCACCTTTTTGCCATCCAGATTGACTACATCCACGTTTGCCATCTTCTTCTTCTTCCGCTGACTTACTTGCCCGTCAGCTCGTCATCTTGTCGCACCCGGCCGGATTCACCCTTAGAGCGCATATTTCTTAACAGGCCGCCTTACTTCTTCTTGGGCGATGCCTTCTTCGAGGCCTTCAACGGATCAACCGTACCGGAGCCGGCAAATCCACGACGCTCACGCGGCGGAGCCTTAGCCTTGGTGATCATCACGTAACCGTCGCGAGGACCAGGAACCGCACCTTCTACCATCAGCAGGTTCTCATCCAGATCAATGCCACGAATCCGCAGATTGCGTACCGTCACCTGATCGGTTCCGAAGTGTCCCGGCATACGCTGACCCGGGAATACACGTGAAGGGAAGCTCGATGCACCGATCGATCCCTGCACCTGGAACATGTGACCGTGTGCCGCAGGACCGCCAGCGAAGTTGTGACGGCGAACGACACCCGCAAAACCGCGACCTTTAGAAGTGCCTACCACATCGACAAACTTGGCATCGGAAAAAATATCAACCAAAACGCGATCGCCAGCCTTCGTGCTTTCGGCACCATCAGCGCCCAGCTCAAGCGGGAATTCCTTCACGTACTTCACCGGAGGCGCGTCGGTCTTGGCCAGATGTCCCGCCTCGGGCTTGGTTAGCTTGCTCGCTTTGACGAACTCAACCAATCCGATCTGCGCAGCTTCATAGCCATCCTTGGCAAGAGACTTCAACTGCGTAATCACGCAGGGTCCTGCCTGGAGCACAGTGATCGGATGCACGTCGCCCTTTTCGTCGAAGACCTGCGTCATGCCGATCTTTTTACCCAGAATTCCCGTAATTGCCATATCGTCCTCTCCTCATCATGCGAAGCTGTACGCATCGCACTGCCGGGGTTCATACAACTTACTTCTCGAACGCCTTGATCTCGACGTCCACGCCAGCAGGCAGATCGAGCTTCATCAACGCGTCTACTGTTTGCTGCGTCGGCTCAAGGATGTCGATTAAGCGCTTATGCGTGCGGATCTCAAAAGCTTCACGCGACTTCTTGTCCACGTGCGGCGAACGCAGCACGCAATACTTGTTCTTCACCGTCGGCAAAGGAATCGGGCCGGCCACCGAAGCTCCGGTGCGCTTGGCCGTTTCCACAATCTCGCCGGTCGAGGTGTCGAGCACACGATAGTCGTATGCCTTTAACCGGATGCGAATTCTCTGACCTACCATTGCTCTACCTTCCGGGGTTTAGGGACCGAATATTGTTTCGGTCCCACCCCACATCCCTTACTTGATGATCTCGCTGATGGTACCTGCGCCGACGGTACGTCCGCCTTCACGAATCGCAAACCGGAGGCCCTTTTCCATGGCCACCGGCGTGTGCAACTCAACCACAAGCTGCACGTTGTCGCCCGGCATCACCATCTCCACGCCCTCAGGAAGCTCTGCCGTGCCCGTCACATCCGTCGTGCGGAAGTAGAACTGCGGGCGGTAGCCCTTGAAGAACGGTGTATGACGGCCGCCTTCTTCCTTCGACAACACGTAAACTTCGCCCTTGAAGCGCGTGTGCGGCGTGATCGATCCGGTCTTCGCCAGCACCATCCCGCGCTCCACGTCTTCCTTCGGAATGCCGCGCAGCAACAGACCCGCGTTGTCCCCAGCAAGACCTTCGTCCAGCTGCTTCTTGAACATTTCCACGCCCGTCACTACCGTCTTGCGCGTCTCG
>NZ_LAIJ01000006.1 GCF_001449115.1 Occallatibacter gabretensis
ATCCCACCGCGACGGCGAATCCCCATACGACGGCGCCTTCGCCGCTCCCTGTCCGTTCAACGCATACGGCGCTAGAGATAGCACCGCCAGCGCCAAAACTCGGCTTACTGTCCTCTTCATTTGTGAGTGCATCCGTTTTTCCTCCGCAATCAAACTCAACTGCTTTTTTTATTTGTGTTTCAGACCCGGGTCAAGTGCCCAAGCTACTCGTAATGCGACACCGCCGAAGTTACCCTCACACGATCATTCGCCTGAAACGGCCAGTAAACCGTCACACGTACGGTATCACAATACTGCACCGCTAAAGCACATTTTTTCAACGATGCGGCACATGCCCCACCGCTATGAATCATCCTGATCATCCCCGAATCATGCCCTGGACGGTACTTCGGTTACTTGATTCGGTTCTGCCGAGATTGCTGTTGAAATACTTTGCTCCAGCGCCAGACAATCACTGAAGGTTAAGCGTCTTGCGCAAACTGTGCGGCTCCCGCTGAATCTTCTCCTGCAGCAAGGTGATGGCATACATCAACTGCTCAGGCCGGGGCGGACAGCCGGGAACATAAACATCTACGGGGATGATCTGATTCACGCCCTGGACAAGCGCGTAATTATTGAATACACCCCCTGAAGTGGCACAAGCGCCCATGGAAATAACCCACTTGGGCTCGGGCATCTGGTCGTACAGGCGCCGAATGACCGGGGCCATCTTCTGCGAGACGCGGCCGGCGATGACCATGAGATCAGACTGACGAGGCGACGGGCGAAATACCTCTGCGCCGAAACGCGCAATATCAAAGCGTGAAGCGCCCATGGACATCATTTCAATGGCGCAGCAGGCAAGACCGAAGGTCATGGGCCAGACTGAACTTTTGCGAACCCAATTCACGGCGAAATCGAGAGTGGTGAAAAACACGCCCTCGGGCTGCTCAAAGCCATAATTCACTTCGCGAAGCTTGGCGCGGTTTAGCGCGCTACTTTCCAAACTGCCGAAGAGGTAGCGATCGCGCTCCAGAGATGCCGTCATGCTTCCAATATACCTTTGTTATTTACCCAGAGCCAGCGCTAAGTTGAGCGAAGCCGAGCGGTTAGAACCCCAAATCCTACGATGCTGGAGAAGTGGAAGGGGATGTATCCGTGCAGTTCGAGACCGGATACGGACAGTAAATTTAATGCGCCGGCGAAGTGAGCGGGCAGGGTGCGGAAACTGCGGTCCACCCGGCGGGGGCGCGCCAGCCCGGCGGCGGCCATAGTGCCAGAGTGAAGCGCATCCAGAGAAGCGCGCCTCGCGGGGTTGGCTGGCCACCGATCGGAGCCACCGCTTGATACGGAGTGCGCGCAGCGGCAATTGCCCAGTTCTGCGCGTAGGAGGCGGGGTCAGCAATACCGGGGACCGCACGAGCGTCAACGATGCGCAACTCGCCCTGCGAGGCGGAATGGATGAGATCGAGCAGGCTTGCTGAGGTCTTTGGATCAGCAGCGCCATGCGATGAAAGATACAACTGCTGCCCGGCATGAAAGGCCAGAGGATCCAGGAGGAAGCGGAAGGTTCGGGGGTTCCAGCCGATGGCGTCCTGGGCGCGAAGGCCGTAGGTAGTAGCGATTTCGCGTTCGTTGAGCGAGCCGTAAGGTGGCGTGGCAAGGAAGACCGCATCCGGAAAACCGGCGGGTTCGATGCGGTCCCCTGGGGTTCGATTCAGGACGATGTCCCAGCCGGAGTATTTGTCGCCGGGCTGAACGGGAACCAAACGCAAGACCCAGCCCTGACCCAGCGGCGCGGACCACGCCTGTCCGGAAGAAACTTCGCCCTGGATGGTGATTTTAGAGCAGGCTGTGGGAAGCGCCTGAACCGGAGGCGATGCCAGCCCGGAGAGCAGGAATGCAGATAGGCAGGCGGAGACGATGGACGCGATTCGCCGTACATGTAGGATTGCGTTGATCATGCTCCCTGGTGAATCCTTCTTTCGCCCAATCTGACAAATCCTTGTTCTATTCTTATGCCTTATCCGGCAAGCTTGAATCAGTTCCACAAAGATGAGCGCCTGCCATCCTTTCGCTGTGCGCTATGATCAGTTCCAAACCTTTTCAGTTTCTTCATTCTCATATACAGGAAACAGATAACCATGCATTGTTGGCGTAGATTTCTCGCACTGCTTGTCTTTCTGGGATTGCCTGCGCTTGGTCTGGCTCAGGCGGCCGGCTCAGGCGGAGCGCAATCCACACAGGCTCAAATCAACGCACTGAATACGGCGGTTGCCAACGCGCAGAGCGCGGGTGATAACGCCTGGATGCTCACCTCAGCGGCACTGGTGCTGATGATGACCGGGCCCGGACTGGCGCTGTTCTACGGCGGGCTGGTGCGGAAGAAGAACATTCTCGGCACGATGATGCAGAGCTTCGCCATGATGGGGCTGGTGACAATCCTGTGGGCGGTTGTGGGCTACTCGCTGGCCTTTGGGCATGGGAACTGGTTTGTGGGCGGCTTTGAGCACCTGTTTCTGAACAATGTTCCGCTGACGCCTTCGCTTGAGAAGGTGTATCCGCAGACGATTCCAGAGCAGACATACATGGTGTACCAGCTGATGTTTGCCATTATCACGCCGGCGCTGATTACGGGCGCGTTTGCGGAGAGGATGAAGTTCAGCGGCATGGCGGTGTTTCTCTCGCTGTGGTCGCTGGTGGTGTATTGCCCGATGGCGCACATGGTTTGGGGCGCGGGCGGGCTGCTGAATGCGAACGGAGGTAGGATTCCGAGCCTGGATTTTGCGGGCGGGACGGTGGTGCATATTACTTCGGGCGTATCCGCTCTGATTACGGCGCTGTACCTGGGCAAGCGCATCGGGTATCCAAAGACCGCGATGCCTCCACACTCGCTGGTGCTGAGCTTTATTGGCGCGTGCCTGCTGTGGGTGGGCTGGTTTGGATTTAACGCGGGTTCGGCAACGAATGCGGGTTCGCTGGCGACGAGCGCGTTTATCAATACGCATTTTGCGGCGGCGGCGGCGGCGCTGGGCTGGAGCGTCTTCGAATGGTTCCACAACGGCAAACCGACGGCCCTGGGCGCAATTTCAGGCGCGGTGGCGGGGTTGGTGGCGATTACGCCGGCCTCCGGCTATGTACAGCCGATGTCTGCGCTGGCAATCGGCCTGATCGCGGGATTCTTCTGCTCCTTCATGGTGTTGATCATCAAGGGCAAGCTGGGATATGACGACTCGCTGGACGCTTTTGGCGTGCATGGCATGGGCGGAACGCTGGGCGCGCTGCTGACGGGTGTGTTTGCAGTGGCCGTGATCAACCCGGCGTTTGGCAACGATGCCTCAGGCAAGCCGCTGGCGCTCGGCGTTCTTGACGGGCACTGGTCTCAGCTGGGCAACCAGGCAGCCGGTGCAGGAATTGCGTGGCTGATTTCGCTGATTGGAACTCCGATTCTGCTGTTTGTTGTCGATAAGACAATCGGGCTGCGGGTTTCCGCAGACGATGAGAATGAGGGGCTGGATCTCTCGCAACACGGTGAAGAGGGTTATGACTTCACTTCGTGAAATAGAAGCGGGGTTCACTGAAGAGGTACGCCGGGCGGACGCGTACACCGCCCGGCCTGATAGGCTAAGGAGCCGGAGCAGTTCTAGAACTGAGGCATTGCACACATGGTGAAGATTGAAGCGATTCTCCAGCCTTCCAAGCTGGATGCAGTAAAGGATGCGCTGCTGGAAGCAGGCATCGAGGGAATGACGATTCTGGAAGCCCGTGGGCATGGGCGGCAAAAGGGTCACACGGAGTTTTATCGCGGCCGCGAGTACACGGTTGATTTGTTGCCGAAGGTGAAGATCGAGATGGTGGTGGCGGATGTCCTGAAGGACAAGGCCATTGAGGCGATTGTGGGCGCAGCTCGGACAGGGCGCATCGGCGACGGCAAGATTTTCTGCAGCAAGATCGACGACGCAATCCGTATTCGCAATGATGAGCGGGGCGAGTCGGCGCTGTAGCTATCAGAAAGTAGTTTTATCGCTGAGGAGAGGGCGCGGCAGGAATGCGCCCTTTTTATATTTCTTGAGATTGTTGATCCATTCTCGCTTTCAGGGCCTGCTTCCCTGCTCTGTTGCCTTCCATTTTCGCTTATCCTGTTAGGACAACCTTTTGCTTCGGCAAAAACCTTCGGAAGACCAACTTTCAGAGCATATGGACCCTGTCGCACTTACGGTGGACGATCTACGGGAGTTGTATCTGCGCGAGATGGCGCTGGTGCGGCAGACGTGGGAGCGCACCGGGGACGGGACTGCGGCGATCCGGCGGCGTTCGGCGATTGTGGACCGCATTCTGATCGAGATGTGGCGGAGGGCCTTTGCGGGCAATCCAGGGTACAACGTTTCTCTGCTGGCGCTGGGCGGATATGGGCGCAAGGACCTGTTTCCTTTCTCTGACATCGATGTGCTGTTTGCCTATGCGGACGAAAAGACCGAGGAGCAGGCCAGGGATGCGGTACGGGCAATTATCCAGGGGATGTGGGACATTGGTTTGCGCGCCAGTCCCGCGTCGCGGACGTTGAAAGAGGCCGGGCGGTTCGATCCTGACAACCTGGAGTTCACGCTGGCGACACTGGACCGGAGATTTCTGGCCGGGCAGTTCCCTCTTTACCAACAGTTGCACCAGACGGTGCTGCCCGGACTGGTGCTGAGCGAGTGGAACCAGATTACGCAGAAGCTGGGTGAGATTGCGCGCGCGCGCCATGCCAAGTTCGGGAACACGATCTTTCACCTGGAGCCGAATGTGAAGGATTGTCCAGGCGGATTGCGGGATTATCACCTGGCAGTCTGGTTTGCGCTGCTGTTTCACCTGAAAGAGACGCGAGAGTGGCCCAAGCAGCGCGGGGGAGTCTTCCAGAGCGCGCGCGGCGATGCTGAGGCGGCGTTTGATTTTCTGGCCGCTGCCCGATGTTTTCTGCATTTCCGTCATGGACGTGACAACAATGCGCTGGACTGGCAATCGCAGGATGAGGCTGCAGCACAATCGATTGGCCTGGAGACTCGCGGAACAGCCGACCCGGCATACTGGATGCGAACTTACTATCGTCATGCGCGGGTGATTTACCGCCGTGCGGCGCTGCTGATGGAAAACCTGCCGGCGCCAGTGAGCTTCTACAAACAGTTCCGCAGGCGACGCAGCCCGATTGCGGGAACAGAGTTCATTCTCGACCAGGGACGCATCGATATTCTTCCCGGCGCGCAGTTCAAGGACGCAGCTTCGATCCTCCGCATCTTCTCCCTGATGGCCACACATGGATACACGCTTTCGCAGGCGTCAGAAGACTGCATCACGGACTCACTTCCGGCGCTGGCGATTCACATTCCAGAGGGGCCATATCTGTGGAATGCGCTGCGGGAGGTGCTGTTGGGACCACACGCGGCACACACGCTACGAACGATGCATGCGCTGGGCATCCTGGAGATGCTGATTCCGGAGTTTCATGGCATTGATGCGCTGGTGATCCGCGACAGCTATCACCGCTACACGGTGGATGAACATACCTTCCTGACAATCAATAATGTTCACGGACTGCGGCAGCCGGCGCATGATTACGAGCAGCGGCTGGGTCAACTGCTGCCTGAGATTGACCGGCTTGATCTGTTCCTGCTGGCGCTGTTGCTACATGACACCGGCAAGGGGCGGCGTACGGGCGAGCACACGATGCAGAGCGTGGAACTAGCGGACAGCTTTCTCGCGAGGCTGGATTTTGATAACGAAGAGCGCGAGACCGTACTCAAGCTCATCGGACAGCATCTGGAGATGTCGAACGCGCTGCGGCGCGATATTTTCGACACGGAGAATGTACGGGCATTCGCAGAGAAGATGGGCAGCCCCACGCTGCTGAAGATGATGACGCTGCTGACATACGCGGACATCAAGGCTGTGAATCCGGAGGCGCTAACGCCATGGAAGGCTGAGAACCTGTGGCAGCTCTACATGACAACGGCCAACTTTATGGACCGCAGTGTGGATGAGACGCGATACCACGCGGCGGTCGACCCGACCTTGCAGAACCGCTTGCGATCGATGGTTCAGCCGGCACAGTACGCTGCACTGGGACAGTTTCTCGAAGGGCTTCCGCAGCGGTACCTGCAGACGAGGCTGCCGGAGTATATTCGCAACCACTTCCAGCTATCTCTGAACCTGAATACGGATCCGGTGCAATTGGATCTGCGGCCACTGCGACAGTTGTTTGACCTGACGGTGGTTTCGCGGGACCGGTCGAGGCTGTTCGCGGATGTAGCCGGAGCGCTGGCTGCCTGGGGCATGAACATTGTGAAGGCCGGCGCGTTCTCAAACGATGCAGGCGTGGTGGTAGACAGCTTTCAATTCTCGGATGTGTTTCGCACACTTGAGCTGAACCCGAGTGAGAAGAGCCGCTTTCTGCTGAATGTTCACGACGTGGTGGCGCAGAAGGTAGAAGTGGAGCAGATGCTGCGCGGGCGGCGTCAGAATCACTCGGCGGGTATCAAAGTAGAGGTGCCGACACGACTGCAGTTCGACTCGGTGTCTTCCACACACTCGACTTTGCTTCAAGTAGTGGCTCAGGATGGTCCGGGACTGCTGCGTCAGATTGCGCTTACGCTGAGCAAGCACCAGTGCAATATTGAGGCCGCGCTGATCGATACGGAAGGAGAGACGGCAATTGACGTCTTCTACCTGACGCAGAACGGCGCTAAGCTTGCCGAAGAGACACAGCAGACCCTGGCAGCCGAACTAACGGAAGCTTTAGAAGCAATGCGCACGCCCGCTACGGCTTGAGGCGACTGTGCCAAACTGGGCTCGTCCGGGTTCATCTGGGCCACGCCTGCGCGATTCAACACGGCTTTAACAATTCCAAAACATCTCGGCATCTACCATGAGGGCACAGCTGGATTGCCGAGACAGATACACGCTTATTTAAGATAAGCGCGGACGAGGTCAATGAGATCTTCAGCCAGTTCGGGCGCAATTTGCTCCTTTGCGCCGTCGGCGAGGTGGAAGCGGATATGGTTTTCGAGCACTTCTCCCATGAGGCTGTTTACGCCGCCACGGACGGCGGCCAGAAGCATAAGCTGGTCACCACAGTCACCGGCGGAGGTGAGCGAGCGCTCGATGGCGTCCATCTGTCCGCGGAGCTTGCGCACCCGCTGGACCATCTTGATGGTTTCCCGTTCCTGAGACATGAATATTTCCCTCTTGACGATACCCTCCCGGGGTATAGTATGTACGGGATGGGGGTATAGTTGCTTCGTCCTCATCCTACCCCTTCTGTCTGCTATTGCAGAGCAAATTCATTGGCTTGAAAGGCTCCTGGATGTCCTCGATGTACGTCCGATCGACATTGACGCTGTGCCTGGCAGCCGGGATGGCTGCGGCGGCGTGTGCGCAGCAGGATGCGGCGCTGCCTTCAGCGCCTGATCCGCAGGTTGCGTCCCAGGTGGCTGCAGGCCATTCGACGGTGCTGTTTAACTTTCTGCTGCCGTGGCAACAAGCGGAAGAGGGTAAGCAATCTGCAGGCGAGCCCGCTGGCGGAGATGATGCAGTGGTGACGATGTTTCCGCATCCGGAGGCGGCACGGTGGTGGCTTTCCGGGCAGGCGAACATCATTCTGCAGGGGAGACTTCCGTTTCACTCGCTGTACGAGGGGCCGAACAGCTTTCGCAATTCCGCGGAATACAAGACATCGATGGTTGGCACACTGTATGGGGCGGTACGGCCGACACACTCTGTGCGATACAACACCGACCTGATCTTCGATATGGAGTCGGCCGGCGGGCGCGGGCTGAGCGAGGCGCTGGGGCTGGCGGGATTTACGAACCTGGATGTGGTGCGAAATCCGAATCTGGGCAGCACTCCTTATATCGCGCGGTATGAGATTCACCAGGTGTTTGGGCTGACCGACAAGACCACGAGCCAGGATGCGAATTTTTTTGCGTTGGCTACTGAGGTTCCGGAGCGGCGAATTGAATTTCGTATTGGCAAGATGACGCTGCCGGATTTTTTTGACATCAACGATGCGGGGTCGGACAGCCATCTGCAGTTTATGAACTGGACGGTGGACAACAACGGCGCCTGGGACTATGCGGCGGACACGCGCGGATACACCGTGGGCGGTATGGCCGAGTACGACGATAAGAACTGGAGCTTGCGATATGGCATATTTGCGATGCCCACGGTGGCCAATGGCATTGATCTAGACTGGGCCTTCAGCCGGGCGCATGGGCAGAACAGCGAATTTGAGCTGCGGCAGAGCCTTTTGAAGGGACGCAAAGGAACGACGCGGATTTTGTTCTTTGCGAACCGGGCGCGTATGGGCACGTATCGTGAGGCTGTGCAGGCGTATCTGGACGGAATCGACCCGACGCCGAAGATTACGGCGCATGAGCATTTTGGCGCGCTGAAGTACGGGTTTGGATACAACACGCTGCAGGAGATTACGGAGAATCTGCGATTCTTCGGACGTTTCGGATGGAACGAGGGCCAGCATGAGTCTTATGCCTACACCGAAGTGGACCAGACGGTGGAAGCAGGCGCTGATTATGCGGGCAAACAGTGGCATCGAGCGAATGACAAGCTAGGCGTGGCACTTGTTTCCAATGCGATTAAAAAGGACCATCAGAATTATCTGCATTACGGCGGATTGGGATTTCTGCTGGGAGATGGAAGCCTGAATTACGGGCGAGAGACGATTGTCGAAAGCTACTACACGTGGCACCTCTGGAGAGGGCTGTTCTATTCCGTGGATGTGCAGCACATCAACAATCCCGGATATAACCGGGATCGCGGGCCGGCGTGGGTGGGATCGGCGCGGGCGCATGTGGATTTTTGAAACCGTGAACTACACCCCACAGAATCTGTGGGGGAAAATAGATGTTCGATGAACATATCCGGTTTATTTTCAGTGATATAAGATTTTTACGGGCCCACAGATTTACTGAAATCACAGATTCTGCGGGGTGTGAAAATCTGCTTTTTCTGATTTATTTCTTAAATAAGGCGTTTATTTTCAAATAGATGAAGGCGTATTTCCGCTTGAAAAAGGGTGCGAAATAGCGGCCAAAGCTGGGTTAATTCCCACTTTTTGTGCTCCTTTTCTGCGGAGGCAATCTTCCGGCAGGATCATTCGCGATAGGAAATGCGAAGGCCCGGTCGCTGAAGACCGGGCCTTTTTTGACTTCAAGATAAGCATGGCACAAATGAGGATAATTTTGTGCAAACTATTCGAATGGGATTTCGGTACAAAAGTACAGTGGACTAAAGTAACGTGGCTTTCGGCTTCGGGATGCGGCACCGCTTGAAATGCATTAGCGGTTCTGAGTTGCCGGCTGGGATTGCGAGGCGGATGCCTCCGGTAGCGCGTAGATCACCTCGCCCGGCTTGGCGTAGTGGAGCTTTTCGCGGGCTTCGTGCTCGATTTCGTCCGGGTTGGACTTGAGGCGGTCGACGCGGGTGTGAAGGCGCGCGTTCTCCTGCTGGAGATCGTCGATCTCTTTCTGCAATTGCTTGTCTTCGACGCGCTTCTGATTCCACGTGGTGAGGCCGTGCTTGCCGTTGACCACATGCCAGCCGAGGAGCAGCGCGAGACATACTGCCATCACCGAGCCGGCCGGACGCCATGCGCGCATGGCCCAATTGAGGACACGGCGCGGCAGCGGCTCCGAGGCGCGAGCGAGCGGCTCGGCGATGGGCGGGTACATATCGGCTTGTTCAGGCATGTGAGGCATCGGGTTCCGTTTACGACAAGACGAATTTTTCGGCTGCGGACTTGAGCGCTTCCATATCGGACTCGCTGCGGGCCTCAGTGTATGCGCGTACGACGGGTTCTGTGCCGGAAAGCCTGTAGCAAACCCAGGAGCCGTCGTCGAGAATCAACTTGAGGCCATCTGTGCGAACCACGCTGGCCACCTTGCGCCCGCTGAGCTCGGTTGGATCTGCCTTCAACTTCTCAGTGAAGCGGGCTTTCTGGTCGTCGGTCAAGTGGAAGTTCTCCCGAACCGGATAGAAGGAACCAACTTTGCCAAATAACTCACGTAATTGGACGCCGAGCGACTTGCCGCGGGTGGCGACCATTTCAGCCACGAGGAGATCGGCGATGATGCCGTCTTTTTCCGGCACGTGGCCGCGGATGGTGAGGCCGGCGGACTCTTCGCCTCCAATGGCGATCTTGTCCTGGAGGATGAGTTCGCCGATGTACTTGAAGCCGACCGGGGTTTCGTAGAGCTGAACCTTGTGGTGCTCGGCGATGGCGTTGATGAGATTGGTAGTAGCGACAGATTTTGCAACGCCGTTGCGCCAGCCGCGGGTCTCGACGAGGTAATCGAAGAGCAGGGCGATGATGTAGTTGGGCTGAATGAAAGTGCCGTCGCCATCCGCAATGCCGAAGCGGTCTGCGTCACCGTCGGTGGCGACGATGAGCGATGCGCCGATCTCTTTGGCTTTCTGTTTGGCGTCGCCGAGGAGATGATCGTCGGGTTCAGGCGCGTGGCCGCCGAAGAGGACGTCGCGGTAATCGTGGACGGTTTCGACGGCGACTCCGGCGTCGCGGAGGATGTCGGAAGTGTAGCCGCGGCCTGCGCCCCAGAAGGGATCGTAGACGATCTTGATGCCGGATTTGGCGATGGCTTTGAGATCGACGAGTTCTGTGAGGCGCTTTACGAAAGCGGGCTTGATATCGACGGTTTCGAAGCCGCCGGATGGTGGGTCTGCCTTGGGGATGGAAGCGCCGGTGGATTCGAGCTGGGCGATGTCGGCTTCCATCTGCTTTGTAACTTCAGGCAGGGCGGGCGCGCCGTCATGGGTGTTGAACTTGATGCCGTTGTATTCCGGCGGATTGTGCGAGGCGGTGAAGTTGATGGCGCCGGAGGTCTTGAGCGTGCGGACGGCATACGCGATGGCGGGCGTGGGAGCGGCATCCGAGATGACGATGGGCGTGACACCGGCACCGGCGAGAACATGGGCGGCCTCATCGACGAAGGTTTCGCCCAGGAAGCGCGGGTCGCGACCGACGAGCACGCGGTGCGGCGCGGGCTGCGATTTGACGTAGGATGCGATGCCAGCGACGGCGAGGCGGATGTTGGCGAAGGTAAAGTCGCCGGCAACGATAGAACGCCAGCCGGAAGTGCCGAATTTAATGACGCTCATGAATGCGTTTCCTTTCCATCCGCCGCAGCGGGGCCTGCATGAACATACTGCCTTTCTGGGGTGGGGTAGGGCAAGTAACGCGCCAGCAATGGTAACGACGTATACTCCCGCTGAGGCTAGGCATGGCTGAATCTCCAACAACTGCACGGATTGTCCTTACCACCGTGGCGAGTGCCGGCGAGGCGTCTCGCATTGGACGCATACTGGTGACTGAGCGGTTGGTGGCGTGCGCAACGGTGATTCCTTCCGTGGAGTCGATCTACGAGTGGGAGGGGAAGACGGAGCTGGCCACGGAGACGCTGATGCTGCTGAAGACGGATGCGGAGCGGATTCCTGCATTAGAAGCGCGGCTGATTACACTGCACAGCTACGAGACTCCGGAGTTTCTTGTGTTGCCGGTGGAGGCTGGAAGCACAGGGTATCTGAACTGGATGCAGAGCGTGCTGAGCGGGCGCGTGGCGGAGTAATCGCAGCCTGTGGAGGGCCGGATTTCGACGGCTTGGTCTGGTATTCTTGGCAACAGCGGAATGCTGCCGAACCTGATTTGTTTATTACAATTGCGCTTGCTTTTGCAGCTGCGCCGCAGGACGGCAAATAGAAAAGAAAGACCGCGTATTGCCTCATGCGATGGCTCATGATTGCACTCTTCGCCTCGGTAGCGGCGCTGCTCATTGCGTCAGCGGGCGTGGCACGCCATGTATGGCGCAGACATAAGCAAGCAGAGCAGACGCAGGAGCCACATTCGGCAGAAGAAGAGATTCATACGGAGGAAGGCAAATGAACAAACCCGCACCGATGCAGTGGGCTTTGAATGCGCAGGAAACGCCCGGAATCGCGGCGCTTCGTGCCGGTGGAATTGTGCTGGCCGGGACGCTCTTTGTGGCTGCGTGCGCGCATGTTTCGATTCCGCTGTTCTTCACTCCGGTGCCACTGACACTGCAGCCTTTTGCGGTGCTGGTGCTGGGCCTGCTGCTGGGGCCGCGGATGGCTTTTGCGACGCTAACGGCCTACCTGGCCGAGGGCGCGATGGGATTGCCGGTCTTTGCGCCCGGGCCGACGGGACTTTCCGGGCTGGCTCACCTTTTTGGACCAACGGGCGGCTACCTGATGGCGTATCCCGCGGCTGCGGCATTGATTGCAGTTATGTGGCGGCGCAGCAACCGTAATTTTGGATGGGGGTTGGTTTCCGCTGCTGCTGGCGACGCACTGATTCTGGCTACGGGTGCTGTTTGGCTGGCACTGTGGACGCATGGCTCCGCATCTGTTGTCTTTACGCAGGCAGTGCTGCCGTTTCTGCCGGGCGAGGCTCTGAAGATTGCTGCCGCCGCGGGTATCGGAGCGGGTGCATCCCGCATTCGCCGCGCAAACTAAGCACAGACTTGAACGCAGGGAGTTTATTCCCTGCGCTTTAGTTTCCTTTGAAAGGAAGTATTGTTTCGTGAGTTCTTCGCAGTCTGATTCCGTTGCTTCGTCCCCTGAGATTCGCACTATCTCGATTGCCCACAGCCCTGACTCCGATGACGCATTCATGTTCTACGGTCTGGCCACGAACAAGATTCGCGTGCCGGGCTACCGCTTTACGCACACGCTGACGGACATTGAGACGCTGAACCAGCGGGCGCAGAACGAGGCGTTCTACGACATCTCCGCGATCAGCTTTCATGCCTATCCTTACGTGCAGGAAAACTACACTCTGATGGGCTGCGGCGGCAGCGTGGGCGAAGGCTACGGGCCGATGATTGTGGCAAGCCGCAAGCTTGCGACGGAGGACCTGGGCAAGATCAAGATTGCTGTGCCGGGGACGCTGACGACTGCGTTTCTTGCGCTGAAGGTTTTCAATCCTGAGCTTGAGACCGAGGTTGTGCCGTTCGATCAGATCATTCCTGCAATTCAAGCGGGCAAGTATGATGCGGGGCTGATTATTCACGAAGGGCAGCTTACGTATGCGACGAGCGGCCTGTCCAAGGTGATTGACCTGGGCGTGTGGTGGCGCGAGACGACCGGGCTGGTGCTGCCGCTGGGCGGCAATGCGATTCGCCGGTCACTGGGCGCGGATGTCCACAAAATCTGCTCGCAGGCGCTGCGCGATAGCATTCAGCACGGGCTGGACCACAGAGAGCAGGCGCTGGAGTATGCGATGCAGTTTGCACGCGACCTGGACACAACGCTGGCCAGCCGCTTTGTGAGCATGTATGTGAATGAGCGCACGCTGGACTATGGAGCGGATGGACGCGAGGCGATCAAAAAGCTTCTGGAGCTGGGATACGAGCGCGGCGTGATCACGGTGAAACCGCAAGTGGACTTTGTGGATTAAGAGGGCAGATATGGTTTCGATCCAGATGGAGTACCAGGGTGATTTGCATTGCAGCGTAGTGCATGGCCCGTCAGAGACCGTGTTGAACACCGATGCTCCGAAGGACAACCAGGGGCGCGGCGAGAGCTTCTCCCCGACTGACCTGGTGGCGACGGCGCTGGGAACCTGCATACTGACCACCATGGGCATTCTGGCGCGGACGCTGAAGATCGATATTGCCGGAGCCACCGCGATCGTTGAAAAGGAAATGACCAGCGCTCCGCCGAGAAAGATTCAGCAGCTGGCGGTGAAGATTCATATGCCGCACGGGGTGAGCGAAGAGAACCGGCTGAAGCTGGAGCGCGCTGCGCATGCCTGCCCGGTGCATAAGAGCCTGCATCCGGATGTGGCGCTGCCGATTTCCTTTACGTGGGGATGAGGCATCGGCAAGTAAGACGGCTTGCGTGCTTCATAAAAGCCCAGGGCTAAAGCCCTATTTACCTTTCCGCTTGTTTTCAGAGGCCTGAAGGCTGCTCCCTCCAAAAATTAAAGGTGACTAATGTGGGAGAATCATGCCCCGTTCGTTACCGCTGTTGACCTGCTTTTCCGGCCTGAAATTCTCAACCATTTCCAATCTCAGCCGATGCAGCCATTGTTGAGGATGAGCACGATGGCTGAAGAACACCAACCTGTCTTTCTTCTTGCTTCGCAAGAGCCGGATTTGCTGAAGACGGCTGAAGCAGCGTTGCGCGTGGGCGGCGCACGCGTGGAGATTGCGCTAAGCAGCGAGGATGTTCTGGCACGCGTGGCCGCCCCAGCACCCCTCTGCCCCGTTCTGGATCTGCTGCTGCTGGACCCCCGGCTGCCTGGCGCACCTACGGACCAATTGCTGGCTGCGGCGCACACGGGAACGATGGGGATGCCGTTTCCGATTGTGCTGTATACGGACAGCGTTACGCCCGCCTGGACCGAACGGCTTGCCGACGGCGTGATTGACGATGTGATTCCTTTTGGCTGCGGGCCGGATTTTCTGCGGCTGCGCGTGGAACGGGCACTGCGATGGTTCCAGCAGAAGCGGGAGTTGGAGCAGTTGCGCGAGACGGTTGCGCTTTCAGCGGAAATAGACCCACTGACAGGCGCGCAGAACCGCGCGGCGGTGTTGGCTTCTTTGTTTCGCGAGACGGATCGCGCACAACGCATGAATACGCCGCTGAGCCTGATTCTGCTGGATGTGGATGATTTTGGGCACTGGAATCTACGGTTGGGCTTAGAGGCTTGCGACCGGCTGCTGGTGGAAGTGGCGCAGCGCACGACGCGGCTGCTGCGTACGTACGATCTGTTTGGTAGAACGGGGAAAGATGAGTTTCTGGCCGGACTTCCGGGGTGCAGTACGGTGAATGCGGTGCTGCTGGCGGAGAGGATTCGCGCGGAGGTCTTCTCTGCGCCATTTCATGCGGCGGGGCATGTGGTGCGGCTCTCGGCATGCTTTGGCGTGGCGGCGAGTGCGGGACGGTCTCCGGTGATTGTGTTGCGCGAAGCGGAAGAGGCTTTGCGGCTGGCGAAAGAAGAGGGCCCGGAGAATATTCGCTGCGCTGGAAATGACATGGAGGCGCTGGCGAGGCCAGTGACGTTTCTTTCGCCTACATCAGGCGAGGACTTACTGGCCTGGTAGGTTGGGGTGGTTAGTTGCGTGATTCGAGAGCTGATTCGAAAACGGGGGGCCGTGCTTCGCTTTCGTCCGCCTCTAGCGAGAGAAATTCCTGAAAAACATCGTTGGAGAGTAGCCGCCCGCGAGGCGTGAGGCGGATGTGGCCTTCGTCTTTGACGAGTAGGCCATCGTGCGCGAGGCGATTTGCGACTTCAAGAGCCGGGGCTACGCGAGTGCGGCCGAATTCGGCTGCTAATGCCGCGGCATCAACGCCGGAGTTCATGCGGAGACCGAGGAACCAGGCTTCTTCATGGCGGCGGTCTGGCGAGAGCCAGGCGGTTTCAGGGGATTCGGTGTCTTCGAGGTATGCCTTGAGATCGTCTGCGGTTTTGGAACGCAACGCATAGGCGGACTCGGAATCGAGGAGCATGGAAGAGGCATCAAGGCCAAGGCCGAGATATGGGCGGCGCTGCCAGTAGCGGAGATTGTGGAGCGAGGCGAGGCCGGGGCGGCTGAAGTTGGAGATTTCATATTGGGCCAGACTCGCTCCTGGGCCGGAGGCGGTTAGGCGATCGAGAGCGGTTTCATACATGCGGGCGATGGCGTCGTCGGAGGGGACGAGTTCCGCGTGATAACGCGCGCCTCCGGCAAGCATCTCGCGGCCCAGTCGCGAATCTTCATCGACTTCCAGCATGTAGATGCTGGCGTGGGGGATGCCGGTGTCGAGGAGAACAGCGAGCGATTCATCCCATGAGGCGAAGGTCTGGCCGGCGAGGCCGGCGATGAGGTCGATGTTGAGATTGGTGATGCCAGCGGAACGAAGACGCTCAAGATCGCTGAGGACTGCGGCGCGGTTGTGCAGGCGGCCGCTCGAATGCGCTTCGCGATCGATGAAGGATTGCACGCCGAGGCTGACGCGATTGACGCCGGATTCAACGAGCGCGACCAGTGTGGCATCAGCTATCTGCGCGGGAGCACACTCTACGGTGACTTCAGCATCGGCCGTGAGGTTGAATTCAACGCGGAGAGCTGCGAAAAGGCGCTCGATGAGGTGTGGCTCAAGCAGCGAGGGCGTGCCACCGCCGAGGTAGACGGTATCGACGGTGCGCGGAAGATCGACACCCATCTGCGCGGCCCAGGCATGCGATCGGCGCATGTCTTCGATGAGGCGATCGACGTAGCGGGTGTGCTCGCTGGCTGGATAGACGCCAGATGCGAAATTGCAGTAGGTGCATTTCGAGCGGCAGAACGGGATCGAGATGTAGACGCCGAGCGCGTTGTGCGGCGGTTGAGGCATACGTTGTTATTGTTTCATGGAGAGCAAGCGGCGCATGGAATCCGGTGAGTCAACAGAATGCAAGAATTCATGGCTTACCTATTTTCTTTCCGGCATCATGGAAAGAGGGCCTTTTGACATCGGCAGCCCCTCAAGGAGATCGGATTGAAGGTTTGGCCGGCACTCGGCATTGTTCTTATTCAGGCCCTTCTCTGCCTTGGTCACTGGTTGCTTTATGTGACGGCGGTAAGCTTCTGGCCACTTGGAATTGAAACGCGGTATGTGCTTGCCCTTGCGCTGGCGGTGCTTTCCTTCAGCTTTGTGGCGGCTACGCTGCCAAGCTTTCGCTGGACGAATTTGTTGGTGAAGGTTTGCTATACGCTGGCTTCCGGCTGGATGGGTATGCTGAATTTTCTGGTTTGGGCGGCGTGCTTATGCTGGCTGATGGCGCTGCCGATTCACTGGATGGATGCGGTCAATGAGGCACAGGCGCGCGCGTGGATTGCAGATGTGCTTTTGGCGCTGGCGCTGACGGCTAGTCTGTATGGCTTTGTGAATGCGCGACGGATTCGCGAGCGGAAGCTGACGATTGAGCTGCCGAATCTGCCCGATGCATGGCGCGGCCGGAAGGCGCTGATGCTAAGCGATCTGCATCTTGGGCATGTGAATGGCGCGGGCTTTGCGCGGCGCATTGCCGGTATTGCCCGGAGGCTGAACCCAGAGGTGATTTTTGTTGCGGGCGATCTTTATGATGGCTCGAAGGTAGATCCTGCAAAGCTGGCTGGGCCACTCGCTGAGATGAAGCCGCGTCTGGGGATTTATTTTTGTGCCGGGAATCACGAGGAGTTTGGCGATGAGACCGCGTACGAAACGGCACTTCGCGGGGTCGGCTTTCACGTGCTGCACAATGAGCTGACGGATGTGGATGGGGTGCAGGTGGCGGGCGTGCGCTATGCGGACACGACGTATCCGCAGCGGTTGCGCGGAATACTGGAGAAGATGAAGGTGGATCGCGGGCGCGCGGCGATTCTGCTGAACCATGTGCCAAACCGGCTTCCGCTGGTGGAGCAGGCGGGGTTCCATCTGCAGCTCTCAGGGCATACGCATGGGGGGCAGATTTTTCCGTTTACGTGGATCACGCAGCGGGCATTTGGTCGATTCACATTTGGGCTGCATGCGTTTGGCGACCTGCAGGTACTAACTTCAGTCGGGGTGGGAACGTGGGGGCCTCCGATGCGGATTGGGACTGCGCCGGAGGTGCTTCTGATTACGTTTGAGCGGGCTGTGGCTTAAGCGCGGCCCGCGAATTCGCGCGTTTCGGTGTTGACCTTGATGGATTCGCCTTCTTTGACGAAGAAGGGCACTTGAATCTCGATTCCGGTTTCGAGCTTAGCCGACTTGGTAACGGCTCCGCTGGCGGTGTTGCCGCGCACTCCGGGCTCGGTGTACTGCACCTTGAGCTCGACCTGCTGGGGTAGTTGAATGCCGATGGGATTGCCGTTGAACTTGTCGAGCTGCACGATGACGCCTTCGAGAAGGAAGCCGAGCGCGTCGCCGAGCTTGTCTGCGGAGAGCGAAATGGTCTCGAAGGTGGTCTGGTCAAGGAAGTAGGAGCCGTCGGTATCGCTGTAGAGATAGGAGGCTTCGACGGTTTCGAGGTCCGGCACCTTGAACTTTTCACCGGCCTTGAAGGTCTTGTCGAAGACGGCGCGGGTGAGCAGGTTACGCATTTTGAGACGCACGAGCGTCTGGCCGCCGCGGGCTGTGGGCGTAGAGATTTCGAAATCGAGGCACAGGAAGGGTGCGTTTTCGAACTCGAAGTACATTTTGCGCTTTACGTCGATTGCGTCGATCAGTGCTGCCATTGGTTCTGTTATCCCTCTAGGAATGATTCTTCTTCTCTATCGTAAATGGCAAATCTGCCTTAAGTTTTGTAAACGGTGTCAGATGGTTCTTGCCGGGTAAGCGGCGGGCATTGGTAGTATTGAGCGGTCAAAACAAACGTTTCAGTAAGGGGATTTTATGAAACCGTCTCGCTTCCCTGCCCGGCTGGCTGTAGTTGCCGTGGCCCTTGCCTCAGCAGGCTCGATCCTGCTATACGCGCAGCGTCCGCAGCGCCCGGCTCCGCCGAAGGGGCCGTGGATGAATACGAGCCTTTCTCCGGATGAGCGCGCCGACATGGTGTTGAAGGAGATGACGCTGGATGAGAAGATTGCGCTGCTGCACGGGGTGGGCATGCCGACGGACGATCCGGTGACGCCGGAGAATGCGCCATCGAACCGCGGCGTGGGCTATGCGGTGGGCGTGCCGAGGCTGGGGATTCCAGGCATTGACATGAGCGATGCGGCGTATGGCGTGCGGTCGAGCCAGGCGAATGGACGGTATGCAACGGCCTTGCCGGCGAACGTGGCGGCGGCGGCAAGCTGGGACGCGGATGCGGCGTATGAGTATGGCGCGCTGATTGGCCGCGAGTTGCGCGCGCAGGGATACAACATGACCCTGGGCGGCGGCACCAACCTTACGCGCGAGCCGCGCAACGGACGTACGTTTGAGTACCTGGGCGAGGATCCGATTCTGGCCGGTACATTGATTGCCAGGCTGATTGAGGGCACACAGTCGGCGCATGTGATTGGCGACATAAAGCACTATGCGTTTAACGACCAGGAAAGCGGACGCAATTCCGGGAATGTATCGATTGACAAGCGTGCGGGACATGAGTCTGACCTGCTGGCGTTTGAGATTGGCGTGACTAAGGGCCATCCGGCGGCGGTGATGTGCAGCTACAACCGCGTGAACGGCGACTTTGCTTGCGAGAACGAGTGGCTTCTGAAGGATGTGCTGAAAAAGAACTGGCAGTTTCCGGGCTTTGTGGTGTCGGACTGGGGTGGGACGCATTCGACTGAGAAGGCCTCTGCCGCTGGGCTCGATAACGAGCAGCCGGGCAAGTTCTTCTATAGCGACAAGTACAAGGCGGCTGTAGACGCGGGCCGGATTCCGATGGCGGAGCTGGATGATCATATTCACCGGATTCTGCGGTCGATGTTTGCGGCGGGCGTGATTGATTATCCGCGGCAGCGCGCAGTGGTGGACCCGTTTGCGGGCTTTGAGACTTCGCGGAAGATTGAAGAGGGCGGCATTGTGCTGCTCAAGAACAACAAAGACATATTGCCGATTGAAGGCGCGAAGGTGAAGTCGATTGCGGTGATTGGCGCGCACTCCGATGTGGGCATGATCTCCGGCGGCGGATCTGCACAGGTGGACCCGATTGGCGGCAGCGCGATTCTGCCTCCGGGACAGGGCGCGACGCACTGGCAGCAGCAGATATGGTTTCCGAGCTCGCCGCTGAAGGCGATCAAGAGCCGTGCCCCGAATGCGAATGTGACGTTTGATCCGGGTGTAGATCCGGCCGCTGCCGCGGCGGCTGCGAAGGGCGCGGATGTGGTGGTGGTCTTTGCTTACCAGTGGGAGAGCGAGGGAATGGATCTGCCTTCGCTGGCGCTGCCGAAGTACAAGAGCGGCGATAAGGAAGTGGATCAGGACGCGATCATTGACGCGGTGGCGAAGGCGAATTCCCATGTTGTGGTGGTGCTGGAGACGGGCAGCCCGGTGACCATGCCCTGGGTGGATGCGCCGGAAGCGATTGTGGAGGCGTGGTACAGCGGAAGCGATGGCGCGAGTGCGTTGGGCAATATCTTGTTCGGCTCAGTGAACCCGAGCGGCAAGCTGCCGAATACCTTCCCGAAGAGCGATGCGGACCTGCCGCATCCGACGATCTCAAAGCCAGAGAAGATACACTTTGACGGCGCGTCGACTCCTGAGATGTGGGCCAAGGGATTGCCGCCATTCCCCATCAACTATGACGAAGGGCTGAAGGTGGGCTACAAGTGGTATGACGCAGAGAAGAAGCCGGTGCTGTTTCCGTTTGGCTATGGGCTCTCGTATACGACCTATGGCTACTCCGATCTGGATGTGAAGACGGGCGATACGGTGACGGTGACCTTCAAGCTGGAAAACAAAGGAAAGCGTGATGGCGCGGAGATTGCGGAGATTTATGCCGAGCTGCCGGACAGCGCACAGGAGCCTCCGAAGCGGCTGGTGGGCTTTACGAAGGTGAAGCTGGGATCGAAGGAGAAGAAGACTGTCACGGTGGAGATTGATCGCAAGTATCTTTCGATCTGGGATGAGTCGAAGGATGCGTGGTCGCTGGTTCCGGGGAAATACACCTTCCTGGTGGGTGGATCGAGCGATAAGCTGCCGGAGAAGAAGACTGTCAGCCTGCAGTAGATTGCTGGACGAAAAGAACCCGTATCTGCGGAGCGATGTTGGCTTGGCAGGTACGGGTTTTTTTCTTTGTTTTGGATGAGATTATTTCAAGATCAGATATGCGCTAGGCTGAATTTGATTTCACTCCTCTGAGGCGCACTTCCTTGAACAACTCCGCTTCTTCCTACGTGCCTGGCGCACGTCTTTCAGGTCCCCGCTTTCATGGCCTCGATACGCTGCGAAGCATGGCGATTTTTGCTGTCATTATTTTCCATCTGCTGGATTTCGGTGGCGATAATACCTTGCCTGCGTGGCTTGAGCCGATTGCCCAGTATGGTTGGATTGGCGTGGACCTGTTTTTTGTGCTGAGCGGGTACCTGATTGGGTCGCAGTTGCTGAAGCCCTATGCGAAGGGCGAGCGGCCGGGATTGTGGGAGTTCTATCGCAATCGGCTCTTCAGGATTCTGCCGGCGTATCTGCTGGTGCTGGCGGCGTATTACTGGGTGCCGAAGTGGCCTGAGTTCGATGGCATGGCTTCGCCGTGGAGGTACCTGACCTTTACCTTCAACCTATCTTTGCCTAATTCCAAAGCATGGGTCTTCTCGCATGTGTGGAGCTTGTGTGTTGAAGAGCATTTTTACCTGCTGCTACCACTGATTGTGCTGGTGCTGATGAAGAAACCTTCTTTGCGCAAGACTGCGGTGGTGACTGCGGGCGTGCTGCTGTTTGGCATTGCTGTTCGAAGCTACTTTCTCTTTCATGTGCTGCAGCCGGCGGATCGTGTAGGCGAATCGTGGGGCAGGCTGTACATGGCGCACATCTATTACCCGACTTACAGCCGGCTGGATGGGCTGCTGATGGGAGTGGTGCTGGCCGCGGTAAAGATTTTTCGGCCTGAGTGGTGGCAGAGGATTGCGCGGCATGGTCATGCACTAACATTGGCGGCTGTGGGGCTTGTGGCTCTTGCCTTGTGGTTGACGCATGACCGCTATGCTTCAGCGACTGGAGTGGCAGCGGTTGGAGATATTGTCGGATTTCCGATTCTTGCGCTTGGCCTTGCGTGCCTTGTTGCTTCATCGATCAGTGAGAACGGGCTGCTGGGCCGGTGGAAGATTCCTGGCGCGCGGCTGATTGCTACTCTGGCCTTCACGGTTTATCTGACCAGCAAGGCGCTGATTCATGTTGTGGATTTGTGTTTTCCACACCTGCATGAGGCGAGCATGTGGGGACGACTGGCGGTGTATGCGGCTTTCTGCCTGATTACTGCGGGGGCGCTGCACCTGTGCGTGGAGCGGCCGTTTTTGTGGTTGCGGGATAGGGGCGTGCGGGCGAAAGCGCACTTGATGGAAGCGGTTCAGTAAGAATATAAGTGATTGATTATTGTAGTTGCCAACGGCTTAAGGTATTTACCATTTAAATAATGGAACGTGGTTACCAAATAAATAAAAAAAATATGCACATTGGCCATATAAAGCATTTATTTGTATTGCCTTACGAGCATTTTTTGGTGTGCCCCGGTGTGTTCGCCTTTTCTGCGCCCGCGTGATCTGTGCAGAAAGAAAACGGCCCGATTCCTGTGGCGGAATCGGGCCGTTTTCTCTGCTGATTATGAGTAAAGCACAAACGGGGTTAATTCTACGCAAACTTTCTGATGGAATTTTTTGGGCTCGCAATCCGGGAAAGAACCCGAGGCTAAAGCCTCTTAAAATTGAGCCCGTAATCCGGGGCCTGAAGGCCCCGGCTCTCTCCGGAAAACAATCTCCGATTCATCAGAAGCTGTCTAGCGAGGGACGGCTTGTGTTCCAGTGATTTTGAACTCTTTTAAGAGGACGCTTTGCGCTGCGTCGCCATCCGGTTGGCTGCTGCCGAGGTAGATTTTGTATTCGCCGGGTGAGACGGCGCGATTGCCCGTTGCATCGACTTGTGAGAGGGTGCGGGGGTCGAGGTGGAAGGTGAGGTGTCTTGTTTCGCCGGGGGTGAGATGGATGCGCTGGAAGCCTGCCAATGCGTGACGCGGTGAGAGATCGGTTTTGGGTGGGGCGAGGTAGAGCTCGGCTACTTCATCGCCGGCGGATGCACCCGAGTTAGTCACGTCGGCTTCGACGGTGAGTGTGTCTGCTGCATGAAGGGATGCATTGGACAGGCCAAGATGCGTGTAGGTGAAGGTGGTGTAGCTGAGGCCGTCGCCGAAGGCATAGAGGGGCTTGCCGGTGAAGTAACGGTAGGTGCGGTTGGCCATGGAGTAGTTGTCGAAGGGCGGGAGCTGATCGACGCCGGTGTAGAAGGTAACGGGCAGGCGGCCTGAGGGGTTGTTTTTGCCGCTGAGGGTTTCCGCGATGGCCTGGCCGCCGGACTGACCGGGATACCACGCGTCAACAATGGCGCGGGCGTTCTGCTGTGCCCAGTTGACGGCGAGTGCGCTGCCGTTGAGTAGCACGACAACGATAGGCTTGCCGGTTTTGGCGACGGCTTCCAGAAGCTGCTGCTGGACGTCGGGGAGTTCGAGGTCGGTGCGGTCGCCGCCGGAGAAGCCCTTGGCGTTGACGCGCATCTCTTCGCCTTCGAGGCGCGGGGTTAGGCCGACGAAGGCTACTATTACATCGGCTTTGTTTGCGGCGGCAATGGCTTGGCTCTGGAGCAGTTGCTGCGAGGGCTCCCACTCGAAGGCGATCATGCTGCCCTGGATTTTGCCGGTCTGCGAATACTCGATTTTGATGGCGTGGGGCGCGGTGTCGGCGAATGGAATGGCGAAGCGCTGGATGCCGCCGAAGTTGCGGCCGCTGGGTGGGAGCTTGCCCATGGCGTCTGTGGGCGGAGCGGTGGGGTCGAGCTTTTTTCCGTCGAGATAGAAGGCGTAGGTGAGTTTGCCGTCGCAGGCTCCGCAGCGTGGCAGGCGAAGCTGAAGATTGTATGTGCCGGGCTGCGGCATGGCGATGGTTCCGGTCCAGCGGACGGCAAAGGCCTGGGTGGTGGTGTCGGTGGGTTCGACGGGGTTGGAGGAGTTCCAGTCGAAGTCGATTTCCTTGTCAATACGGGTAAAGACAGGGCGGGTGAAGGCGGGAGCACCGTCGAAGCCGGGGTGGGCGAAGTATTCGGCGGTGAGGCCTTCGGCGTTCGATGTGGTGCGGAGCAGGGTGCGCGGGATGGGCATTTCGCCGCCTGCAACATAGGGCGAGCCCTGGGCGTACACGATGTGGTCCGCGCCGAACTCGGATGCGATGCCGTCAATGGGCAGGATGGGATGGACGGGGATGGCGTTGTAGTTGCCTTCAAGACCGATGAGCGATGCGGCGAGTGGACCGATGACGGCTATGGTTTTTGTGCCGGGTTTGAGTGGAAGAGTGTGCGCGTCGTTCTTGAGCAAGACTATGGATTCGCGGGCCGCGCGGAGGGCGAGGGCTGCGTTCTCCGGTGAGTTGACGATGGAGAATGGGATGGATGAAAACCGGACTTGTGCGGGTGGATCGAACATGCCTAGCTCTATGCGCGCGGTGAAGAGGCGCTTGAGGGTGATGTCGAGCTGGGCTTCTGTGATGCGGTGGTTACGGACGGCGGCGGTGAGCGATTTGTAGGCGCTGCCGCAGTCGAGGTCGGTTCCGGCGAGGATGCCGGCGGCGGAGCCTGCTTCGTTGTCTGCGGAGTAGTGATGGCCGTGGGGCTGGCTGAAGTCGTCGATGGCGTCGCAGTCGGAGGTGACGTAGCCTTGAAAGCCCCAGTCGCCGCGGAGTATATCGCCAAGGAGCATTTTGCTGGCGCAGGCGGGGTCTTTATCGACGCGGTTATAAGCGCACATGATGGAGTCGGCTTTGCCTTCAGTGATTGTTGCCCGGAAGGCGGGCAGGTAGGTGTCCCAGAGATCGTGCTCGCTGGGATCGACGTTGGCTTCGTGGCGCGTGGACTCGGGACCGGAGTGGACTGCATAGTGCTTGGGCGTGGCGATGGCTCGGAAGTATTTGGGATCGTCGCCCTGGATGCCTTTGACGAAGGCGGTGCCGAGACGGGCGGTGAGGAATGGGTCTTCGCCGTAGGTCTCCTGGCCGCGGCCCCAGCGGGGATCGCGGAAGATGTTGATGTTGGGCGACCAGATGGTGAGGCCGTAGTAGCGGTCGTGGTTGTCGTGGGCGAGTGCGTCGTTGTATTTGGCGCGGGCTTCAGTGGAGACGACTGTGCCGATCTGCTCGACGAAAGGCGCGTCCCATGTGGCGGCGTTGCCGATGGCCTGCGGGAACATGGTGGCGAAGCCGGAGCGGGCGATGCCGTGGAGGCCCTCGTTCCACCAGTTGTAGGCGGGGATGTCGAGGCGTGGGATGGCTGCCGCGCGGTCGATGGTTTGACTGACTTTTTCTTCGAGGGTGAGGCGGGAGACGAGGTCATCTACGCGGGTGGAGATGGGGAGGGATGGGTTGCGGAAGGGCATGCGGGCTGCTGCGGCTTGTTGCTCGGGGGTTGGCCTGGGCTGGGTGGGCGCGGCGCTGTTTGTTACGCCGAGATACGTTGGAGGCGGTGTGGCTTGTTGCGCGCTGATTGCGTTGCAGGCGAAGGTTGCGAGGATTGCTGCTGCGAATACAAGGCGCATGAAGAAGACTCCGGATTATCAGCGGATGGCGAAGCATATTCACTGTATCTTGGCGGAGCGGGTGGCGTAAAAAACATCCCGCAGGGGCTAAAGCCCCGTCGTTTATTTACGGCTTTTGCGGCACGACTGAAGCCGTGCCCTGTTACGAAGCTCAAGGTTAGCTGGTTGCTATCCCACTCATGCGCGAAAAGGCTGCGCATGAATGGGGCACCCATTCTTTGTGGTGGGACTGGCGAAAGGCAGAAGCGGGGACTAGTCGGTGTCGGGGGGGATCTGGTCGAGGAGGCGCTTCCAGGTTTTCTGGTTGCGGCGGAAGGCTTTCTTCAGGTCGTCGAGGATGCGGTCGAAGTCGGAGTTGGTGCGGAGGTTGTTCCAGGCGGGGTTTTTCTGGAACCACGGGTAGTTTTCATTGCCGAGATAGATGGCGCGGCGCAGCCAGTGAAGGGCTTCGGTGGAGTCGCCTTCTACTGCGAAGTAGCTGGCGAGGCGATAGGCCATCTCGCTGTCGGCTTCGGCGGCGGCGAGGGTGTCGTCTTTAAGGAGAGCGGCGGCGTGGGTGCGTTCGCCGGCCATGACGTAACACATGGCGAGCGTGGGCACGGCGATGCGGAGAAGGCCGTCATCCCGGACGACGCTTTCGAGGATTTCGATGGCTGAGTCGACGTTGCCGAGGCGCATCTGCTGATAGCCGGCGGAGGTGCGGAGCAGCGGATGGCGCGGCTCAAGGGCGAGACCCTTTTCGAGCTCGTCGCCGGCCAGCTCAAGCTGGTTCTGATAGTGATAGACGCGGGCGCGATGGTTATAGAGGATGGCGGCGTTGGCCGGGTTGAGCTTGAGGGCGCGGTTGAACTCGGCGAGGGCTTCGTCATACATGCCGTCGCCGCGCAGGGCGAGGCCCGCGACCATGTGGACGTTCCAGTCATTGCGTGCGGTGGTGAGCAGGTTGGCGGTTCCGTGGCGGGCGGATTCTTTTTCACCGCGCGAGAGCAGCATGTAGATGCGATAGAGATTCGGTTCGACGGCGGAGGGATCGAGGCGGAGCGCTTCATCGAAGGCGCGTCGGGAGTGCATGACGTGAATCTGGCCGCCGAAGCCGTGACGAACGTACTGCAGCTCCGCGATGCCGAGACCGCTCCAGCCTTGAGCGAATTCGGGATCGCGAGATGTGACGGAGGTGAAGAGTGCGTGGGCACGATCGAGATCGGCGCGCGCGCCGGTACGCACCATGAAGGAGCTTAGCACGGCGCGGGCTTGCAGGTACTCTTCACTGACCGCACCGGGTAGCGAGGCTTCACTGGATGCGAGAGCGGGAGCGGATTCCATATCGGCGGAGCCGACGCCATGCAGCGAGGCGAAGACTTCATTGGAGATTTCGGTCTGCACGGCAATGAGATCGAGAGAGGCGACGCGAATGGCTCCGCCGGAGCGCACAGATTGCGAGGCGATATCGAGGAGCTGCCAGTTGAGATCGAAACCGTGCTCGGGGCCCTGCTCAGAGCGGAGGAAGCTGCCGGCGAGGACGAAGGAGACGAGCAGGCGCTGGCCTACTTGAAGTGGGTCCATCTGGGAGATGGGCAGCGTCATGAGCGTGCTGGAGGGACGCACGATGAGAGCCGGAATGCGCGCGAGACGGGCTGCGATGGCGTCCGCAAGGGCATAGCCGTAGAGCGGAGCGACCTCTGTGGCGCCGAGATTGGTGAACGGCAGAACGACGAGAGAGTTTTGCTGCGGGCCGTCGTTTGAGGACTCGCGGAAACGCTCGGCGAGCATGGAGAGGAAGCCGGTGGCGCGCTTTTCTGCTTCAATGCCGGTGGTGGGGAGATTGGCTGCGGCTTCTCCGGGGATGCTGCCGGTTTCAATCTGCGCGGCCTTCATGATGGTCTTGAGGGCTTCACGGACCTCCGCGGCGGAGGCGTAGCGCGAGGCGGGATTCTTCTCAAGGCAGCAGGTGATGACGGACTTGAGCTCAGGCAAGATGCCGGGGGCGATTTCGCTGAGGTCCGGCGGATTGGAGAATTGAATGGCGCGGATGGCGTGGAAGTCTTCGGCGTCTGGACGCGAAAAGGGATGGCGGCCTGAGGCTAGCTCATAGAGGATGACGCCGAGGGCCCATACATCGGACTGCACGCTGGACTGGCCGGTGACGAACTGCTCCGGGGCCATGTAACGGATGGTGCCGCCGCGCGCGGTGTAGGTGGCGGCGAGCGATGCATCCCTGGCGAGGGCGGGTTTGCCGGGGTCGAATGCGGTGTCTTCCGGGCGCAGGCGGCGGGCGAGGCCGAAGTCGAGGATTTTGGCGAGGCCGCCGTCGGTGAGCATGACGTTCTGCGGCTTGAGATCGCGATGGAAGATGCCAATGGAGTGCGCGGCCTGGAGGCCGTCTGCGACCTGGATGCCGACGGAGAGGATGAGCTGGAGGCTGGCGGGGCCGCGGGCGATGAGGTGATCGAGCGACTGGCCGGGCACGTACTGCATGACGATGTAGGCTTCATCGCCGCTTTCGCCGACTTCATAGATGGCGCAGACATTGGGATGTTCGATGGCGGAGGCCATGCGGGCTTCGCGGAGGACGGTGCTGCGCATCTGCTCGGCGGTGAGCAGGCCGGTGCGGAGAATTTTGAGGACGACGGGGCGCTGCAGTAACGAGTCGTTGGCCAGATAGACGACGCCACTGCCGCCTGCGCCGAGGCGACGGACGATCTCGTACTGTTCTATGGTCCGTTTCTTCATGGTGTCCGTTTTTTCCTTGTGGGCCTGCTTCAAGTGTAAGGTCTGCAATCGCATGGATGCGGTGGTGACGCAGAGTGCGGGATGCGCGGTGGAAATCTGGTAACGTGAAAACTGAAAATGATAGCTGTTTCAAATTGGGCAAATGATTTGCGCTGTTTTTGGCGAATGACGTTGAGTGCTACTGGGCTTGCGATTGCGGTTTGCTTGCAGGCGCAGCAGACGGTGCCTGTTCCGCAGACAGATCCGAATGCGCTGCCCGGGCAGGGTGCGCAGGTGCATACGGGGCATGCTAGTGGCATCGATGTGAGTACGCGGATGCGGAGTTTGCTGGCGGATCATGAGTATTTCAAGATTGCAGACGAGCTGGATCAACTTCCGCCGGAGCAGGCACGGCTTTACCGCGGGATACTGGCCAATCGCGACAACGATCCGAAGACGTCGATTGAGTTGCTGGAGCCGCTGATCGAGAAGGTTTCTGCGAGTGGCGATAGAGAGCAGGAAAAGCTGCTGCGCAAGACGCTGGCTGAGGATTATGCGCGTGAGGGCGATCTGCTGAAGGCGGCGAAGGCGTATGAGGTTTTCAGTGGTCGGTTCTGGGGCAAGCTGACGGAGTCTGAACAGGATGAGATGGAGCTGCCGCTGAGGCTGCTGCCGCTGGCGGTTGACAATCCCGTGATGACTGTGGAGCCTTGCGAGCCGTTCTCGATGCAGGTGAGCAAGAATGCGCTGGGGCTGACGGACGTGCCGGTATTTGTGGACGCGCATCCGCACCGGTGGATGCTGGACCCGACAGCGCCGTTCAATCTGATTTCGCGCTCGGTGGCGCGCGAGGTGGGGCTGAAGATCAGCGACGCGAGTGCGACGGTTCATACGCTGACGGGGAAACCGATGACGGTTCATGCGACGCTGATTCCGCGGATCACGATTGGCGGCAGGCTGACGCTGAGGAATCTGACGGCTTTTGTCTTTGAGGACAAGGACTACTTTGATGCGCAGGGCGTGCTGGGCTTTCCTGCGGTTTCGGCGCTGGGGAGTTTGACGATTACGGGTAACGCGACCATTGAAGTGCATCCGGGGAAGGACCTTGATGCTGAGGCTAAGAATGCGGGTGGGGCGCGATTCTTTCTGGATGGCGACCGGGTGATTGTGGCGGTGGGACCAACGGGCGGAGAGCGTATGTTTGCCGTGGATGCGGGCGGACAGCAGAGCTATCTGACTTCGCGGTATTACAGCGAACACGCGAAGAGCTTTGGCGGCAAACCGGAGCTGTTTACGGTGCCGGGGGCTGAGAAGCTGCCTCCGCAGCCGGCGTATACGGCGGAGACGCTTCCGCTGGCCGTGGGCGGAACGCGGGTGGATGCGCATTTTCTGCAGGTGCTCACCGTGCCGCTGGGGCAGTCGGCGATTGACGATGTGTATGGCGTGCTGGGTGTGGACTGGCTGGACCAGCTTGGGAGCTATACCTTCGATTACCGGACGATGCGGTTTCGGGTGAAAAACAGGGAGTAAGGATGAATGACGAAGGACGGGGGACGAAAACATCCTCTTCCCAGTTCCTGCTCCCTGCTTTATCCCCTTCCCTTTTGTCTTTCGTTTGCGCTATAGTCGCTGACCATCGAAGTACAGATGGGAGAAAGCGATGAAGATACACGATACGATTGCGCAGGTTTTGAAGAATAAGAACATAGATACAGTCCTTTCGATTGGGCCGGATGACACGGTCTACGATGCGCTGAAGCTGATGGCTGAGCACGATGTGGGAGCGCTGCTGGTGCTGTCCGATGGCGAGCTTTCCGGCATTCTTTCCGAGCGGGATTATGCGCGCAAGGGCGTGCTGCTGGGGCATCCTTCGCGGGAGACACGGGTGAGCCAGATGATGTCCAGCCCGGTGATGTTTGTAAGTCCGGAGCACACGGTGGATGAGTGCCTGGAGATGATGACGCGGCACCGGTTCCGGCATTTGCCGGTGGTGGGCCGTGGCGGTGTCATGGGCGTGGTGTCGATTGGCGACCTGGTGAAATGGGTGATCTCGCAGCAGGACCGCGCTATTCAGGAGCTGGAAGGCTATGTGACGGGCGGGTATCCGGCGTGAAATGCAGGGAATAGGGATTAGGGATTAGGGACAAGGGTTATAGATAAAAGACAAAGGCTGTAAATATCCCACCCTAGCGGCAAGAACAAAGACGCCGCGAGAGTGGGGCACCCAGTTTCTGCTTACTTTTTTAGAAGATTCAGTTCGATCAGGCTCAAGGCTGTTGTGACTACTGCTTCTTCGCGGGAGCGGGGTTTCCAACCGAGCATTCCCTGCGCCTTGGCGCTGGTGGCGTTCTTGTGCTTGCCGAGCTCGGGCAGGACGCCTTTGACGCGGGGATCCATAAGGGATGAGACGCGCAGGAGCCAATCAGGAAGCTGCATGGTGGGCACCTTTGCTGCGCGCTCGCCGAGGCCCTGCTTGAGCATGAGCGCGATCTGCTGCATGGAGGCAAAGTTGCCGGAGACAGCGAGGAAGCGCTGGCCCGCTGCTGCCGGGTGAGTCATGGCGCGGAGATGCATGTCGGCTACGTCACGGACATCGACGACGCCGAAGTGAATGCGCGGCAGGCCGGGAAGTGCGCGCTCCATGAGCATCTTGACGATGAGGATGGAGGTTGAATAATCCGGCCCTAGGGCGGGACCGAAGACGCCTACGGGGTTGACTACGGCGAGCTCGAGACCATTTCCTTCTTTGGCGATGAAGTCCCAGGCGGCGCGTTCGGCGAGGGTCTTCGATTTCGGATATGCCTGGATGCCGGGGCCGTTGGGGTCTGACCAGTCTTCCTCCGTGTAGGTTGCCTTGGCCTCGGTGTGGCCGTAGCCAATGGCGGCGAAGGACGAGGTGAGGACGACGCGTTTCACTCCTGCGTTGCGGGCGGCGCGGAGGACGCGGACTGCGCCTTCACGCGCGGGCTTGATGAGCTCGTTTTCGTCCGTGGGCACGGTGGATGGGAAGGGCGAGGCGATGTGGTGGACGAACTCGCAGCCGGCTACGGCTTCCGGCCAGCCGATGTCGTCGAGCAGATCGGCGGCGGCGAACGTGAGGCGCTTGCTGTCGGCTACATTGACGTCGAGGCCGCCCTGCTTGAGCATGGCGCGGACGTCCGGCTCGCGCTTGAGGTTGCGGACTGTGGTGCGGACCTCGTGGCCAGCTTCAAGAAGCTGGAGGATGGTGTGGGCCGCGATGAAGCCGGAGCCGCCGGTGACGAGAACTTTGCTCATGGTGGGTTTTGGATGAGGGAGAAGCGATGGACGACGCGCAAAAGTTGCGCCGGGGAAATGACGGCGGTGGAAATGGTAGTGACGTAAGTGATGGAAATGAGCGGAGGCAGCAAGTTAGCGCTACGCGTAGCAAGTTAGCGGAAAAACAAAAGCAGGTCCTTCACTCTGTCTGAAAAACGACTACGTTCAGGATGACGGTCGTTGGGGGGAGACCGAGCTTCAGTGGTTGCGCCGGGGATTAGAGTCCAAAGATGTTGGTGGGAGCTTTTGGAGCTGCTTGCTGGTGCGGCGGCCCATGTGGAACATGATCTGGCCGAAGATGAGCAGGACGATTCCCCACCAGAGGTTGACGTTGATGCCCAGGCTTTTTTCGTAGAGTGCGGGCGTGGAGCGGGTGGCCAGGCCGAAGGCGGCGAGGATGATGCCGACGAAAGAGAACATGAGGCCCATGGGGATGCGGAGGTCGAGATTCATAGTTACCTCAGAGATCAGTGGTCAGAGATTAGAGATCAGAAAAAAGTCTCAGGCGAAGAAGATGCTTAAAGCTACGAAGACTACGAGAATGGCTACGGCCAGGGCTTCGGGGCGCTTCCACCAGGTTAGATGGCCGGTTTCGGGTTTGGGGGTTAGGGAGTGGACGAGGCCTACGAGTTCTGAGTCTGGTTTGGGTTTGGTGATGAGGCTGACGATGACTGTGACGATGAAGTTGGCGGAGAAGGCGAAGATAGCTCCCCAGAAGTTTTGCGCCATGTCACTGGGGTAGTGATGGACAACCGTAAGCCAGCCGCCGTGGATGCCGGGAGTGGCCTCAATGGGTAGCGTTAGGCCGTGGTGGAGCATGGCTGCGCTGGTGCCGGCGATGAGGCCGGCGAAGGCTCCGTGGCCGGTGGTGCGCTTCCAGAACATTCCGAGGAGGAAGGTGGCGAAGAGCGGGGCGTTGACGAAGCTGAAGACGAGCTGCAGCGTGTCCATGATGTTGTTGAAGGCGATGGCGGCGTAGGCGGTTCCGATGGAGAGCAGGATGCCGACGACGGTGGCCCAACGGCCGATGACGAGGTAGTGATGATCCGAGGCGCGCTTGTTGAGGTAGGACTGGTAGATGTCGTAGGTGAAGACGGTGTTGAAGGCGGTGACGTTGCCGGCCATGCCGGACATGAAGCTGGCCAGAAGCGCGGTGAGGCCGAGGCCGAGCAGGCCGGTGGGGAAATAGTGCAGGAGCATGTTGGGCGTGGCCATGTCGTAATCGAGGAGCGGCTGGCCTGAGGCGGTGAGCATAGGCTTGCCGGTGACGGGATTCATTTTAGCGGGGACGATTCCCTTCCCCTGCTCGATCTGCTGCGGGACGACCTGGATGTTGTGGATGATGGCTCCGTCAGCACCGTGGATGACGGTCTCCGTGGTGTGCGGGGTGGGCAGCGCGATGGCGATGAGGCCGGGGATAATCACCAAAAATGGGAAGAACATTTTGGGGATGGCTGCGATGAGTGGGACGCGGCGGGCGGAATCCATGTCTGGCGTGGCCATGGCGCGCTGGATGACGAGGAAGTCAGTACACCAGTAGCCCGCGCCGAGGACGAAGCCGAGGCCCACGCCCATGCCGATGGCGTCGACGCCCATGGGATTGGTGGAGGCGTGGCCGAGGCCGTGCCAGGCGTGCATGTAGGCGTCAGGCAGGCTGGCTTTGAGGCCCTGCCAGCCGCCGATGTTTTTGAGTCCGAGGAAGACGAGCGGGAAGAAACCGGCGACGATGATGGCGAATTGCAAGACTTCGTTGTAGATGGCGCTGGTGAGGCCGCCGAGGAAGATATAGACGAGAACGATGATGGCTGAGAGGACGATGGAGAAGGTGAAGATGCCTGACTGCGGCCAGTTGAGGGAGCGGAACATGCTGTCAAAGACGTGCAGCAACTGGATGAGCCGGGCCATGGCGTACATGGAGATTCCGGAGGAGAAGACCGTCATGACGGCGAAGGTGCAGGCGTTGAAGGCGCGGGTCTTTTCGTCGAATCTCAGGCGGAGAAATTCGGGGACTGAGCGGGCTTTGGAGCCATAGTAAAACGGCATCATGAAGATGCCGACGAAGATCATGGCGGGGATGGCGCCGATGCCGTAGAAGTGCGCGGTTTCAAGGCCATACTTGGCTCCGGAGGCTCCCATGCCGAGGACTTCCTGCGCGCCGAGGTTGGCGGAGATGAAGGCGAGGCCGCAGATCCATGCGGGCAGGGCGCGGCCTGCCTGGAAGAAATCCTTGCTGGTCTTCATGTATCGCTTGAGGGCAAAACCAATGCCTATCACGAAGGCGAAGTACAACAGCATGATGAGCCAGTCGACTGATTTGAGTTCCAAGTGCGGTTGCTCCTTTGGTGCGGCGGCTTAAAAACCTCAGGGGCTAGAGCCCGGATGTCTTTATGCCATCTTTCGGCACGGCTGAAGCCGTGCCCTGTTACGAAACCACATCGAAATAAAGCGCGACGCGGCGGGAATTTCTGACCTGTATCGGAGATTACTGTACGCAGGGCGGGGTGGGGCGGGCAAGGGGAAAATGCAAACGTTTACAAAAATGGATGCGTCGATTTCTGATCGTCGATCATATATCTCTGTTGCAGCGATGCGGCTTTTTTTCTATTCTGCACGCATGCGCCACAAGGTACGTTGGATAGTTGGAACTTTCGCAGCTATTCTCATAATTCTTACAGTTGTTCCACTCTTCAGCATCCTTGTGACTAGCTGGTATAGCCGCTGGGAAGCTTCCCGGCTTCTGACTTCCGCGAGATTTCTTCGCCCCGGCGCAACAGAAGCTGAGACCCGTAAGGCCTTGTCTCAGTTTGACAGGTATCTTTCCCATGGGCAGCAGTGGATGTCAGGCCATACGCGTATTATGCGGGATAGCTATGAGATTTCCAGCTATCCACATTGGACGGGCTGGGCTGCGTCCCATCTTCCTTTCTGGGTAAACGAACACATTTGGTTTCTTCCGTACACAAATTTTTCTGTATCTCCTCGATTTGAGAATAGTGAACTTGTTCTGCTTGAGTTTCGTGAGTGGCAAGACCACAAGGGGGATCCTCACCCTTACGCTGCGATTGTGAGGGTGTTTTCCACGAATACGGAGAAAGGCGCACCAGAACTGCCTGACGACTTCACGGGCTTCCATGTCTCTCCCTACGAAGAAGCCATGATTGATGCGAACGGAAAGCAGATTGGCTCATCCTGGATCAGCCGTACGTATGTGACTCTTGACGAGCGGGCGTCGCCTGCACAATTTGCGGAATCATTCAACTTTCGCCTGGACTGCTTCACCTCTTTGCGCGGGTGCCATGACGCGAAGAAGATCCTTGAAATCAGCGAACAGAACAGCGAGACACGATTCCCACGAGAGTAGCGGGTAAACTAGAAGGGTATGATTCCTACGCTTGCTTGGACCCCTGAGGGTGTTCGATTTATTGATCAGACGAAGTTGCCGCTGGATGAGAGCTACGTGATTGCGGCCACGTATGAAGATGTGGCCGTGGTGATTGAGACCATGGTGGTGCGCGGGGCGCCGGCGATTGGTGTTTCTGCTGCTTATGGCGTGGCGTTGGGGGCGATTCGCTCGACCGCTGAGAGCTCTGAGAGCTTTGCGCCGGAGTTTGAGCGGATTTGTGCGCGGCTGGCGGGGACTCGGCCTACGGCGGTGAATCTTTTCTGGGCGATTGACCGGATGAAGGTTCTGTTTGCTTCGCTTCGGGCGGGTGGTGCTTCGATGGACGAAGTACGAGAGAGATTTCTGGCTGAGGCTCATGCAATGTACGACGAAGACATTGCTTCGTGCAAGGCAATGGGCGCGCTGGGCGGCGAGTTGCTGCCGGATGAGGGTGGCGTGTTGACGCATTGCAATGCGGGCGCGCTGGCGACGGCGGGGTATGGGACGGCGCTGGGTGTGATTCGCTCGGCGGTGGAGATGGGCAAGAAGATTCATGTGTATGCGGATGAGACGCGGCCGTTTTTGCAGGGCGCGCGGCTGACGGCGTGGGAGCTGATGGAAGATGGGATTCCGACGACGGTGATCTGCGACAACATGGCGGCGAGCCTGATGAAGGCGGGCAGGATCCAGGCCGTGGTGGTGGGCGCGGACCGCATTGCGGCGAATGGCGATTTTGCGAACAAGATCGGCACGTATAACGTGGCGATCCTGGCGAAGGAGCACGGGATTCCGTTTTACTGCGCCGCGCCGTGGAGCACGATTGATACGGCGACGCCGGATGGGGATGCGATTCCGATTGAGGAGCGCAGCGCGAAGGAAGTGACGCACCATGGGGGCAAGCAGCTTACGCCGCATGGAGTGGGGATCTGCAATCCGGCGTTTGATGTGACTCCGGCGAAGTATGTGACGGCGATTATTACGGAGAAGGGCGTGTTGAGGGCGCCTTATGCGGAGTCGTTGAGGGAGATGGAGCTGGTGGGTTAGTTCTCTTCGGCCTCTTCAAAAAAATGTGGCTCCGGCAGCATTGACTGATGCAAGATACGGACAACGAGAATGCCGCTTGGATTGCGCCGGTAAAAGATTACGTGGCGGCCTTTTTCAAAACGGCGAAGCCCCGTGCGTATGTCTTCGCACGAGCGGCCAAGCCTGGGATTGCCGGCGAGCATCCGTACGCACTCGTGTATATCGCTTAGATATTTTTCTGCCTGATTCTCACTCCAGGTAAACAAGGTATAGAGCGAGATTTCGAGTAGATCATTTTCCGCCTGAGGGGAGTAGCGCAATACACTCACGATCAGCTTGCCCTCTCACGCTCTCTTGCTGCTTTGCGCACCTTGGTCAGAACTCTCCCGAATACGTCGCCTTCCGCAATACCACTGGCATCGCCTTCGTCGATGGCGGCGCGGAGGGCAGCTAACTTTTGCTCGTAGATTTGCTCTTCGCGTTCCATGGAACGGAGAGCGGCACGAACTACTTCGCTGGCGTTCTCGTAGCGGCCGGATTCGACGCGGGAGAGAACGAAGCGGTCTAGCTCCGGCGTGAGGTTGACGTTGCGTGTGGGCATGAATGCCTCCCTGCTGAATGCAAGTTTATTCCGATTAGCAATGTTTGCCAATCTTTGCTAATAAATCATCCGTTATGGGTGCGGTGCTGCTTAGGGGTCAGCGGGAGCGGGGGAGCGATTCGCGTGGAATTGTGGCGTTGGGCTGGGGCTGGCCGTTGGTGATTTCGACTGGCGCGAGATGACGGAAGGGTTCCCAGGGGAGATTGCGGGCGACGGTGAAGAGCACCAGAACGGCTGCGAAGGTTGTGATCCAACGGGCTGGGATGCGGGTGAAGACGGCTGCGCCGGAAGGGGTCCACTGGCGAGCCAGTCCATAAATGATGATGGGCAGGATGAGCATGGAGAGCGCGTTTTCTCGCCAGGCGGCTGCGAACTGGCCGTGTACGAGGAAATACAGCATGCGCGTGCTGCCGCAGCCGGGACAGTAAAGGCCGGTGAGTGCGTGGAAGGGACAGGGCGGCAACAAGGCCGTGGAGCCGGGCTCAAAGAAGCACACTCCGATGATGAGAAAGAGGAGCGCGGCGGTGGAAGCCGCGATCAACACTCTGTCTGAAGGGAGCTTTATCAACGGAATCCGCCGCTGTTGGCGACTGCGCCGATGGCAATGAGAATGACATAGATGATGGAGCCGCCGAGGGTGAGCGCGACGCCGATCCAGAGGCAGGTTTTGACGGTGCGAGATGCCCTCAGAGCGCCTTCAAGGTCTCCCACTGCCAGGCGGTTATTGACCTCACCTGCTTTGACGATGCCGACGATGCCGAGGGGCAGGCAGCAGCAGAGCGTGACGAGGATGGACTGCACCATGTAGTTGGGAACAGTGCCGGCGGGCAGCGGCACGCCTGGAGCTATGACTGGAACGCCATAGGCCGGAGGCGGCGGTGGAAGCGGAACAAAGGGCTGCTGTACCGGCGACGAAACAGGTTGTGCCGGCCCGACGAGACCTGCGCCGCACTGGTTGCAATGGCGCGCTGCGTTGTCATTATTGGCGCCGCAATGTGGACAAAACATGAGCGATTCAGCCTCCGTGGATGGAGATGCATGAGTTCATTCGCGATTCAAAAGCCGGGCCATGTTGGAACAGCGATCAAGCTTTGCCTTTCGCGCGGGATGCGGCGATATGACCGTGGCTGGAATGCAAAGCGAGTTTTCTAAGTATGTATCACGGCGGATCGGAATCGCTACCAACAGGGAGAAAAAATCCTGCCGGGCGCTGCATGTCGCACCGTTCAAAACGTTGTTTCTCCGGGCCTGAAGGCCCTATGTATCCGGCTGTGCTGTTCCGGAGCCTGAAGGCCTCGGCTCCCTCCGTTTCGGATGATAGGCATGGCATGGGTGGCGTGTTGTGTTATTCCAGGTCTGAACAGATGGTTTGGAAACAGCTTGCGATAATCGTGGGATGGCAGGTTGGGTGGTATCGGTCCTGCGGTTTCGGCGGCCTTCTCTGGTGCGGGGAGTCGTGCTGTCATTGGGGGCCTTTGCCGTAAGCCTGCGGCTGGCGGGCTTTCCGCATATTGAGCTTCTGCATCGATCCAATTGGCAGATTGCGGTGCTGGCCGCGGCACTGTTGGGGCTGGCGGAGACGGCGCGATGCCTGAAGCGAAAGTGGAGCCTTTACCATGCCGGTGTGCTGATTCTGCTCTATGCAGAACTGCTGATTCTGACGATGATTATTTTCCTGGCGATTTATCCGTAGTTTCCTCTGGCTTCCTATCCGTGTGTTTCCTTTAAATTTTTATCCGGCGGCGGTTGACCACTCGAAGACCATTTTTCGCATCTTACCTCAAGCAATTCATCGCAAGTTTCGAGGTCTGATCTTTGCCGGCTGCTTTTTCCCCGATCTGCGCCCGGCCAAAAGCGTATCCCAAAAACAGTTTCATTTGTATGGAGGCAGGATGCTTAAGGGTTTCCGGGATTTTATTCTTCGCGGTAATGTAGTCGATCTGGCTGTTGCGGTCATTATCGGGGCAGCGTTCAGCAAGATTGTTTCGTCCCTGGTGGGCGATGTATTGAACCCGCTGATTGCGGCAGTGATTGGCAAGCCGGACTTCAGCTATGTAGTGATCCATGCCGGTTCCGGCGTGGTCAAGGTTGGAAACTTCCTGAATGAGGTCATCTCGTTCCTCATTGTTGCAACGGTGGTGTATTTCTTCATCGTTCTTCCGCTGAACACGCTGCTGGCCAGGATCAAGAAGCCGGAGCTGGTTGAGGCTCCCACCACGAAGCCCTGCCCGGAATGCCTGAGCGATATTCCGCTGGCTGCCAAGCGTTGCGCGCATTGTGCGCAGCCGGTGGTGTAGGTTTTCTGGCACAATTTTTCTGGAATGAGGCCGGCGCGGAGTGCGGCGGCCTTTTTGTTGCGTTCAACGTGAAATTCCCACGGAGGCTAAAGCCCAGAGGTATTTGTGCTCTTTTTCGGCATGACTGAAGCCGGTTCCCCAAACACTGCCTGAAGACCCCTGTTCCCCCGCACGATTTGGCAATTCAGAGGTCTAAAGACCCTTGCTTCCTCCGAGTGATTTTGTGGGATTACACTGGTTGACAACGCGCAAGGTTCCCGAAATCCCACCATAAAGGCTCCTCTCACGATGATTCGCAAGATATTTGCATTTGCAGTCGCATGTTCTTTCGTTTCCGGCACCATGCCGGCGCAAGCTCCCCAACAGGCAACGCCGTTTGGTTATGTGGACTTCAGCAAGGAAGCCAAGACTGAGGCTTCGTTTCTGGCTATTCCGGATGCCAAGCTGGCCGGCGAGGAGCTGAAGATCCTGACTGCCGAGCCGCACCTGGCATCGACGCCTGAGGATCATAAGACCGCGGAATATGTGGCGGAGAAGTTCAAGGCAGCTGGTCTGGAGACGGAGATTGTTCCTTATCGGGTGCGACTGAATCAGCCGAAGGAGATTCGCATTGAGGCCTTTGGGCCTGACGGCAAACTGCTGATGAAGGGGCCGGAGCGAGAGCATGTGGGCGGCGATCCGTTTGAGAACGATCCGCGCGTGGTGATGCCATTTAATGGCTCGTCTGGCTCTGGCGATGTGACGGGCGACGTGGTGTATGCCAACTACGGGCGGCTGGAGGACTTTGACGAGCTTGCGGCGCAGCATGTGGACCTGCACGGCAAGATTGTGATTACGCGGTATGGCGCGAACTTTCGCGGCGTGAAGGTGATGATTGCGCAGCGGAGAGGCGCGGCGGGCGTGCTGATTTATAGCGATCCGCAGGATGATGGGTACTTCAAGGGCGATGCTTATCCGAATGGTCCGTGGCGGCCGGATAGCGGCGTGCAGCGCGGCTCGGTGCAGTTCCTCTCGATGTATCCGGGTGATTCTGAGACGCCGGGAGTGGCTTCGACGCTGGACCTGCCGGACTCGGCGCGCAAGTCGCCGGAGGGCAATGAGCCGAAGATTCCTTCGATTCCGATCAGCTATCACGATGCAGCACCGATTCTGCAGGCGCTGAAGGGCGCGAGTGTGTCGCAGGGATGGCAGGGCGCGCTGCCGTTTCGCTATCACGTGGGCGGAAGCGGCGTGAAGGTTCACATGGTTGCGATCCAGGATTATCAGCGGCGGATTATCTGGGACGTGATTGGCAAGGTAAAGGGATCGGAGCTGCCGGATGAGCTGGTGGTGGCTGGGAATCATCGCGATGCGTGGGTATATGGCGCGGTGGACCCGAACAGCGGCACGGCGTCGATGCTGGAGGCGGTGCATGGAGTGGGCGTGCTGCTGAAGCAGGGCTGGAAGCCGAAGCGCACGATGATTTTTTGCAGCTGGGATGCAGAAGAAGAAGGGCTGATTGGCTCGACCGAGTGGGTGGAAGAGCACGACAAGATGCTTGAACATGCCGTGGCTTACTTCAACATGGATGTGGCCGTATCGGGGCCGAACTTTTCGGCGGCGGCGGTGCCATCGTTGAAACAGTTTGTGCGCGAGGTGACGAAGGTCGTTCCTTCTCCTGCGGGCGGCACGGTGTACGAGGTGTGGAAGAACTCGCACACGGGCGAGAATGAGCACAGGGCTTCGAATGCGCCTTCCGACGGCGATGTACATGTGGGCGATCTGGGATCGGGGTCGGACTTTACGCCGTTTCTGCAGCATGTTGGCGTGCCTTCGACGGATGTGGGATCGGGCGGGCCTTACGGCGTGTACCACTCTGTGTTTGATAACTATGCATGGTTCACGATGAATGCCGATCCGCACTTTGTGTATCTGCAGGAGATGGCGCGGGTATTTGGGCTGGAAGCGATACGGATGGCGGATGTGGATGTGCTGCCGTATGACTATCCGGCGTATGCGAAGGAGATTGTGTCGTATGTGGATGGGGCGAAGCGCAAGGCGGCGGACGAGAAGTTGAGCGGCGTGGACCTGGCTCCGGTGGCAGCTGCGGCGCAGCGGTTTGCGGAGGCGGCGAAGAAGGTGCGGGCCGCACAGAGTGCGTCGGGCAGCGATGCGGCGAAGCTGGGCAAACTCAACCACGGACTGCGCGAGGCGGAGGCGGCGTTTATTTCGCAGGCGGGATTACCGCGTCGGCCGTGGTTCAAGCACACGATTTACGCGCCGGGGGAATTTACGGGCTATGCGGCGGTGGTGATTCCCGGCGTGAATGAGGCGATCGAGGCCAAGGATGCACCTCTGGCGAAGGAACAGGCCAAGGTGCTGATTGAGGCGCTTGATAAGGCTACGGCTGCGCTGAATGGTGCGGAGTAAGCAGGGCTGAGACGAGATATTCCGGGTCTGGCAGCTTTGCAGACCTGGGATATTGCACCACGCTGGCTTGCGCCTTGATCCGAATTTTGTATCCGATCACACGGCTATAATCTCAAGCGTGATCATCGCTAATCGATTTCCTGCGATTCTTGCATGCGGGCTGATACTTGTGTTCGGCCGTTGCGAGGCTCAACAAAGCGCACCCGTAACAATCCCAGTTGAAGTTACTTCGGGACTTGTCTATATGCAGGGTCAGGTCAACCAATCTGGCCCGCTGAACGTGGTTCTGGATACAGGCTCGTCATTCAGTATCGTTGATCCCTCGCTGGCACAAACGGCAGGTCTGACTTCTTCCCAGTCTGTAGAAGCTGCAGGGATGGGAAAAGGAGCGAGCCAGACAGTTCATCTTTTTGAGGATTCTGAGCTCCAATGGGGTAATCCAACGAATCCGCTTCAGCTTCTTCACCAGAAGGGCGCGATGTTGCCCATTCATTACATCTCAGAACAAGTGGGCAAACGTACGGATGCAATCTTTGGAAGTAATCTTTTCCTGAACTATACGATCGCAGTCGATTATCAACAACAGCGTGCAACCTTTACTTCAACCGATTCTGAAACAAGACCCTCCGGTACGGCAATTCCTATCGAGATATTTGGCAATGTTCCCTTTGTCGAGGTGACAATTCAGGGTGATGATGGCGAAAAGGTCTCTGGCCGATTTGTCGCAGATAGCGGAACCGCAGGAGCTATGATCTTAAGCAAGAAATTTCTGGAAGCTCATCCCCGCTTGATCGATAAGACTCATTTTGCGAATGCTCCTACCGTTACGGCAATCGGTGGCGAAATCCACGCCCAGCGTATTCAGATACAAGAGGTTGGAGTCGGTCCATTTGTATTCTCAAAAGTGATTGCGAATGTGCCTGACGCGAGTGTCGGCATTCTCTCCAATGATTCGATTGCTGGGACCATAGGGGCCGGTTTTTTTAGACGCTTCACTATTACGTGGGATTATGCTCGCAAGCAGATGTTTCTTGCGCCAAACAATGCCCTCAAAGACCCTTTTGAGACGGACTCAAGTGGATTGCATCTAGTTTCTTCCGGTCCGAGCTATGAAACAAGCGTGGTTGGCAGCGTGCTTCCCGGCTCGCCTGCTGCATTGGCTGGCTTGTCCCCTGGGGACCAGATCATCGCGATCGATGGCACGAAGGGGCTGCCTCTCTGGGAAATGGCGAAGATTTTCGGCGAAGCTGGAAGGTCGGTTGAACTGACGGTGCAACGAAAGTCGAACGTGCTGCAGGTGAAGCTGCTGCTTCGTAATCCATTTCAAAATGCGAATTGATATTTTCTTCCCCATGGTCATACTTACGGCTTTCTGTCACAGATATGGGTAACTGATGTGTCGATCCGCATCGCAACCTGCTAGCTTGCGTGGGATGCGGTAATGTGGAGAGAGATTGCTTTCTTCCTTCCCCTTGAGCGCTGCTGCCAATCCGTCTGACCTTCGAGAACTACTGCGCACTACTTTTGGGTTTCCGGCTTTCCGCGCTAATCAGGAAGAAGTTTGCGTTGCTGCGGTCGCAGGGCGCGATTTGCTGCTGGTGATGCCGACCGGGGCGGGCAAGAGCCTCTGCTATCAGCTTCCGGCGCTTGCTCGCGGGGGAACAGCGCTGGTGATTTCGCCGCTGATTGCATTGATGGAGGACCAGGCCTCGAAGCTTATTGCGCTGGGACTTAAAGTGGCGCGCATTCACTCCGGCATGGATCGCGCGGCTTCGCGCCAGGCCTGCGCGGACTATCTCAATGGAGATCTTCAGTTCTTTTTCATTGCGCCGGAGAGGCTGCGGGTTCCCGGCTTTGCGGAGATGCTGGCGAAGCGCTCGCTTTCGCTGATTGCGATTGATGAGGCGCATTGTATTTCGCAGTGGGGCCATGATTTCCGGCCGGATTACCGCATGCTGGGCGAGCGATTGCCGGAGTTGCGGAGAGGCAATGGCGAGGGGCAGGCTGCTCCGGTGCTGGCGCTGACGGCAACGGCTACGCCTACCGTGCAAGCCGACATTGTGGCGCAGCTCGGGATGCCTGCGCCGGCGAAGTTTATTCATGGCTTTCGACGAGACAACCTTGCGATTGAAGTTGTGGAAGTGCCCGTGCCTATGCGGGCTGCCGTTATTTGCAAATTTCTGAAAGATGCTTCGCGACGGCCCGCGATTGTCTATGCGCAGTCGCGCAAGCAGGCCGAATTACTGGCGGAGGAGCTATCGCACGTCGTTCGTGCTTCGGCGTACCATGCCGGGCTTGATTCGGCGATACGCGAAAGCGTGCAGCGCAGTTTTCAGCAGAGCGAGATCGATGTTGTAGTTGCGACCATTGCATTTGGCATGGGCATTGACAAGGCCGATATCCGCACGGTGATTCACGCCGGGCTGCCTGCGACTGTGGAGGGCTATTACCAGGAGATTGGGCGGGCGGGGCGCGATGGGCAGGCGAGCCGCACGATCCTGATGCATAGCTATGCCGACCGGCGGACGCATGATTTTCTGCTTGGACGGGATTATCCGCCGGTTGCGGATCTGGATCGCGTATACCGCCTGCTGCGCGAGGAACCGCGCGAGCTGGATGAGCTGCGGTATGAATCCAAGCTGAGCGATGAGGCCTTCGAAAAGGCGATTGAAAAGCTGCACATTCACGGTGGGGCGCGGGTGGACTTCAACGGTAATGCGACTGTGGGTGGTCCGGGGTGGAAGAAGACGTACGGGGTGCAGGCCGATTACCGGCGCGAGCAGCTTGAGCTTGTGGTGCGTTATGTGGAGGGTCATGGATGCCGCATGTCGGCGCTGGTGCGGCACTTTGGAGACGTAGAAGATGCGGCGCAGCCCTGTGGCGTGTGCGATGCCTGCGATCCGGCTGGTGCGGTGCTTTGTCTTTTCCGCAGGGCGACGCCGGTAGAGCGCACGCAGGCGCAGGATGTGATTGAATCGCTGCGTACTGCCACCTATAAAACGATCAAGCAATTGATGAGTGATCTGTCATGGGCTGAGCGCGTGGGACGGGATGATTTTGAGAAGCTGCTGGCTGCGATGCAGCGTGCCGGGCTGCTGGCGAGCGAAGAGGCTGTGTTTGAGAAGGATGGACGCGTTATTCCGTATCGCAAGATCAGTCTCACGGGTGCGGGGCTTGAAACACGGGCGACAACGGCAATTGCGCTGCTGCTTTCGGATGGCATTGCGGAGGAATTTGCTCCGGCGAGTTCATCGGGAAGTCGCAAGCGCAAGACGGGATCGAATGCTGGGACTTCCAGCGGAAAAACTTCCGGCGGCGGGACAGCGGCGCCGGTAGAATTGTCCGGCGTGAGTGTAGCGCTGGCCGCAAAACTGAAGGAATGGCGCACGTCAGAAGCTAAACGTCTGCGCGTTCCTCCCTTTATTGTCTGCCACGATCGCGCACTGAATGCTGTGGCGGCGGCGCGGCCGGTTAATCTACGGCAATTGCTTGACGTGGACGGGATTGGGCCTGCAAAGGCGGAGAAGTTTGGAGAGGCTATCCTTGAGATATGCAGATCTAATCCATAACGAGCCCTCAACCGTTGTGATGAGGGTCACTCTGGGATGGTTGACCCTGCCTGCTGCGGCCCGTATCGTTAGAGATGGCGGAATTCTATGAAACTCTCCTCAAGCAGCGTTCGAATCGGCCTAGCAGTGGCCGTCATTGTGGGCACCATCGGCTGGCTGGCGTGGTCCGGCTATGGGGCTAGTAAAAGCTATTACGTGACGATTGCGGAGCTGGGCGGTATGGGCGATAAGGCCTATTCGAGCAACCTGCGCGTGGAGGGCTTTGTGCAGCCGGGCTCGATTGAGCAGAGCGGAACGCATGTGGTCTTTCTGCTGAATGAGTTTGAGAGCCATTCGGCGAAGGCCGCGGGCGGCAAGCTGCTGAAAGTGGACTACAAGGGATCAGAGCCTCCGCCGGATACCTTCAAGGACAACTCGCAGGCGCTGGCGGCGGGTACGTTTGGTCGCGATGGGGTTTTCCACGCGAATATGCTGCAGGCGAAGTGCGCGAGCAAGTATGCACCGCAGCCTGGGGTTGCTCCGGGTTCGCAGCCGAGCGCCGCGCCCGCACAGGCAAGTCCACGAGCGGCTGTGGCTGTGCCTTCAACGGCGGGGTCGGCAAACTAACGCATGACGAGTGCGGCAAGTTCGGTGAGCTGCGCGCGGATTGAGAATGTCTCGAAGCTTTTTGGGTCTTTTGCGGCTCTGCGCCAGGTGAGCGCAGAGCTGGAGCCGGGCAAGTGTTACGTGCTGGTGGGCGAAAACGGCGCGGGTAAATCGACATTGCTGCGAATTCTGGCGGGGCTGCTGAGGCCTTCGCATGGGAGCGTGCGCGTGTTTGGCGAGGGTGAGCCGCACGAGGTGCGCGAGCGCATTGGCTATATGAGCCACGCGGCTATGCTTTACGACGAGTTCACGGGCGAAGAGAATTTGCGTTACTTTGCGAGCTTGTATGCGGGGCGGGAGTGCTTATCGCCTGCCGATGCGCTGCGGCAGGTGGGGCTGGACCCGGAGCTGAAGCGGCCAGTGGGGCAGTATTCGCAGGGGATGCGGCAGAGGGCTTCGCTGGCGCGAGTGCTGCTGGCGCAACCGGAATTACTTCTTCTCGATGAGCCATTCTCAAACATGGATGTGGAGAGTGTGCGGCAGATGGTGGATCTGCTGGCGCGGTTTCGACAGGCGAACCGCACGATTGTGATTACAACGCACCAGCGCGATCACGCCGCGCCGATTGCCGATTATGTGCTGACGCTGAAGGCGGGGCGCGTGGAGAGCTTGGCGCCGGGGAGTCCGACGCTATGAAGACCAATGGCGCGCGGTATCTCGAGAGCCTGGGGATTGCGTTTGAGCTGCGTGAGTACGAGGTGGATCCTGAGGACCTTTCCGCGATTACGGTGGCGAAGAAGATCGGGATGCCGCCGGAGCAGGTGTTCAAGACGCTGCTGACGGTGGGTGAGGGACAGCATATTTTTGCCGTGGTTCCGGGCGATGCGGAGCTGGACTTCAAGAAGCTGGCGAGGGCGGCGGGGATTCGCAAGGCGGAGATGGTAACGCTTAAAGATGTGCAGCCGCTGACGGGTTACATTCGCGGCGGCGTGACGATCTTTGGCGCGAAGAAGGTGTTTCCGGTGTATGTGGATGAGACTGTGGTGCTGTTCGACAAGATCAGTGTTTCTGCGGGGGCGCGTGGGACGCAGTTGATTCTTTCGCCGGAGGATTATTTGCGGGCGGCGGCGGCGCTGGAGGTAGCGGTCGAGACTGTGGACCTGACGAAAGCTGCTGCTGGAGGTCCGGCGGCATGATGAGCGTCGTTTGGACTCATTTGAAGAAGGATCTGCGCATCGAGTGGCGATCGAAAGAGGCCATCAACTCGATGCTGTTTTTTGCGCTGCTGGTGGTGGTGCTGTTCTCGCTGGCGTTTGATCCTCGGGGCTCGTTTGCGCGGGAGATTGCGGGCGGGGTGCTTTCGGTGGCGACATTGTTTGCTTCGGCAAGCGCGCTGAACCAGGCGTGGGCGCGGGAGATTCGCCACCAGGTGCTGGATGCGCAGAGGATGGCTCCTGCTTCGGGCGCGGCGTTGTTTCTGGCCAAGGCATTGGCTAATTTTCTCTTCGTAGAAATTGTGCAGCTGCTGCTGGCGCCGGTGTTCCTGGTGATGTACAACCTGCGCGTGGAAGGCGAGGCGTGGAAGCTGCTGCTGGTGCTGCCGCTGGGGACATGGGCGCTGGTGGCGAATGGGACGTTCTTTGCGGCGCTGTCGATTCGCAGCAGGAACCGCGAGATGCTGCTGCCGTTGATTCTGTTTCCTATTTTTATTCCGGCGCTGCTGGCGATGGTGCTTTCGATCACCGCGATTTTGACGGGTGAGAGCGATCCTGGGTTGTGGATCAAGCTGCTGTTTGGGTATGACATTATTTTTACGACGGTGTGTTTGCTGCTGTTTGATGTGGTGCTGCACGCGGAATAAAGGAGCATAACGATTGACGTTCATAACGATCATCGTTATTATCGAGATTGATTGAAAATTTCAGCGACGCCGACACGCAATTGCTCTGGGAGACAGGCAAGAGCCGGCGTATTCCAGCAAGTATTCGCACATCGGCTCTCAAGAAGCTGGCGATTCTGTACTGGGCAACGCAATTGATCGATCTGTCCGTGCCGCCCGGCAATCGTCTGGAGGCGCTGACGGGAGACCGCAAGGGGCAGCACAGCATTCGCATCAACGATCAATACAGACTCTGTTTTGTGTGGCGTAGCGGAGATGCGCACGATGTAGAAATTGTGGATTATCACTAGGAGCAAAACATGGAGACCATTCCCTTTGCGTTTTCTATTCATCCCGGCGAGATTCTTCTGACCGAATTTATGGAGCCGCTGAGTCTGACGGCCTACCGGCTGGCCAAGGAACTGCATATCTCCATTCCGCGGGTCAATGACCTAGTGCGCGGCAAACGCGGAATCACGGCGGATACGGCGTTGCGGCTAAGCCGGTACTTCGGCAACTCCGCGCAGTTCTGGATCGGTCTGCAGAGCGGTCATGATCTGTGGATTGCGTCGAAGAGCAGATCGCTGCAGAAGGTAAAGCCTCGCGCGAAGGCCGCGTGATGCCGATCACCAATCGATCACAAGATGGAGACTGAAAGCAAAACCGCAAAGTAAACTGGGGTTACGAATGAAAAAGATTGCCATTGGCGGTTATGCGGTCGCGGTGATTGCGCTGATGATCTGGGGCTTTTATCAGGCCATCTATGTTGCGCCGGATGACGCGATGCAGGGCGTGATCTTCCGCATCATTTATTACCATGTGCCATCGGCCTCGGTGGCGTTTTGCTTTTTTGCGGTGAGCCTGCTGGGATCGATTGGTTACCTGACGTGGCGGCGCAGCAAGCCGGACCTGGCGCAGATGGGCGATGCCTGGGCGCTGGCCGGAGCCGAGGTTGGCGTGGTGTTTTGCACCGTGGTGCTGGTGACCGGGCCTATCTGGGGACGGCGTGCGTGGGGCATCTGGTGGACATGGGATGCGCGGCTGACGACGACGCTGGTGCTTTGGCTGATTTATGTGAGCTACCTGCTGCTGAGGCGCTTTGCCGCCGGGCCGCAGGTGCAGACGCTGGCCGCGGTGCTGGGCATCTTTGGCGCGATGGACGTGCCGATTGTGTACATGTCGAACCGTTGGTGGAGGACGCAGCATCCGGCTCCGGTTTTTGGGGGCGCAGAGGGATCGGGCATGGACAAGTCGATGATTGGGCCGTTTCTATGGAATATGCTGGCGTGGTTTGCGTGGGGCGTGCTGATTCTGGGGCTGCGCTATGCGGTGGAGCGCCGGCGGCAGAAGAATGCTGAGTACGAAGCGCTGGATGCGCTGGAAGGCCGCGCTTAGAGCGCGATAAGGAAGACAATGGACGCAAGGGCGATTCTCGATCATCAGTTTCTGGTTGCGGCCTATGTGGCGACGTGGACCATTCAGCTTGCGTACCTGCTGCGGCTGGCGCTGAAGTGGCGTGCGGAGAAGCGTGCGGCGAAAACGCATGAGAACCGGAGCCGGTAAGGATTTGATGCACTCTGGAGCCGTCAACCTGTTGAGCCGTTTTGCGGCGATTGGCATGGCGTGCGTAGCGTTGGCCGGCTGCCGCCCGCATGATTTTCCGCAGTTCCCAGCGAACTATCGCGAGTATGCGTATGTAACCAACGGCGCGAGTGGCACGGTTTCGATCTTCGATGTAGTGAATGTGGGGCTGGACCGCGAGATTTCTGTGGGACAGAATCCGGTGGCTGTGGCGGCGAGTCCGACGAAGAACGAAGTTTACGTGGTGAACTCCGGACCGATGGGCGGACAGGGCTCAATTTCCGTGATTGATGCCACGAAGAATGCTATCAGCGCGACGATTCCTGTACACAGGCAGCCGGTTTCCATCGATATTGACCATGACGGGAAGCTGGCGTATGTGGCTGATTACGGCTCGAACATGGTTTCAGTGATTGACGTGGCGGCACGGCGGGAGATTGTGACGATTGGCGTGGGGGAGAAGCCGAAGGCTGCGCGGATCTCCGCAGATGGCAAGACGCTGGTGGTTGCCAACAGTGGCGGGGACTCGGTGACTGTGGTGGATGCGGCATCGCAGCGGGTGCGGACGACTTTTAGTGGCTGTCCGGGCGCGAGCGATGTGGTGATTCTGCCGGACTCTTCCAAAGCGCTTGTAAGCTGTGCGGGCGGGCACCAGGTGATGGCGATTGCGCTCGCGTTGCCGGATCAGCCGGGACGCACAGCGCTGCCGGACAAGCTCGAAGCGATGCTGGATGTGGGGCACGCGCCGGAGCATATGGCGCTGAAACCTGACGGCGGCGAGACGTTTGTGCTGAATTCGCTCTCGAACTCAGTATCAGAGGTTTACAACACGACGGACGAGGTGGGCTCGACGTACCTGATCGGCAATGGCCCCGCGAGTGGCGCGGTGACGAGCGACAATTCGATGCTCTATGTGGCGAATGCGCACTCGCAGTATGTGACGCTTTACTCGATTGACGACGGCAAACGGGCGGGATCGGTGCATGTGGGTGATGGACCTTCCGCGATGGCGTTTTCAAAGGCGGGCCATCTGCTGTTTGTGGTCGATACGGGCACTGGTGATGTGTCGGTAATCCGGACTTCTACGCGGTCATTGTTTGCGCTGCTGCCGGCGGGGCGTGGGCCGAATGCGATTGCGGTGAAGGGATTCAACGTGAAGTAAATTCAGCAGATGATATCCTGCAATCCTGACCGATCGGCAGCATATGGCCAACCCCAAACGGAAGCCGGATGTCTCTGGCATTTTCAATCTCGGCAACTCCGGCGGGGCTGACATTGCCCGCGACAAAGATGCGATGATTGCAGCGGCAGTTGATTCGCGCTACTCTTTCGAGCATGAAACCAACCATACGTCTTCTGCCGCTTCTATTGATGCTCATGCTTTGGACAGCAGGAAACGCGACCGAGAGCGATTCTAAACGGATAATCCCATGCAAGACTCCAGCAATCGCATCGTCCTGCTATTGGACGCACGGGCGCTTAAGAATGGGCAATGGCACTCCGTCTTTTCGACTTTGGAAGATTGGAACAAATCGCGTATTGGGCATTTATAGTGGCCCATCTATAGATCGATACCGCAGCCTGGATAATGAAGCGCCGCAGTTACCCACAAACGTGGAAAAAAGCATGCGGCTTAAAGCTGGCCCGGTCTGGCTTAATACAATTTATGCGGACTTTGAAGTTTGCCCGCTGGAGCCTGAGAAGCCCGAAGCGATGCAGGCGGCGTGCATTGAATCCGCGAAGAAAATTGTCATCGAACAGTGAGTTAATTGTTACTTTTTGCTGTTGCCCCACCGCGAGACGCTGTATTGTGCGCCGGCGAAGAGAATCAGTCCTGAGATGTAACCCCAGAAGAGTAATCCCACTGAGACGAAGAACGGGCCATAGAGCGAGTGCAGGTCCATGTGCGGCAGGACGAGCGCAAAAATGTACTTTGCCGCTAGCCAGATGAGGCCCGTAAGGATGGAGGTGCGAAGTACTGGCTTCCACGGCACCTTGCAGTTGGGCAGCACCCAATAAATGGAAAAGAAGAAGAGGATACAGGCTGCGCCGCTGCATGCGGCCAGCCACACATTGTTCACGGCGTTGTAAAACCAGTTGTCGGCCTTGTGGAACATGAGGAATGCGAGCACGGCCTTTTGTCCGGCTCCGAGGGCAATGGTCGCCATGCCCAGAATGACCATCCAGATGGCGAGGCCGAAGGCGACGAGCTGGTTCATGAGATAGTTGCGGCTCTTGGGGACGCCCCATGCCTGATTGAGCGCCACTTCCAGCGGAAGAAAAATGCCGGTGCAGGAGATCAGAATCAGGATCAGTGAGACGATCTGCAGGTGCCTGGGAACGACCAGCCTCAGTTGCGCCCAGAAACCGGCCGAGGCTGTTGAGGGGAAGTAGTCGCCCACAAGATCGTTAACGACGTCGGCCATGGCGTGCGAATGAAAGACGGTGAAGCAGAGCGTGTAGAGCAACGCCACAAAGGGGATGAACGAGAGAATGGAGTTGGCAGCCACGGAAAAGGCGAAGGTGTGCACCTCGCTGTCGAGGAGGTACTGCGCCAACTCCGCACCGCTTTTGCGCAGCAGGTACCATTTCGAAAGCCGTGGCGGCGTTTCCGTCACAGTGGACTGGGTGACGATGGCAGGCGCTTCGCAGGCGGCTACGTTTTCTGACGTGGAAGATACATCGGAATTTGAGAGATCGGGCATTTATGGTTCCTGACTTTAAGCTTCTGGTTCTATTTTGAGGCTTAGCCGCGGGATGGACATCAGGACAGCGTGAGTATGAATTTTTACGCGCAAGACTCTCTGATTTCAGAATACTTCGGAGTGGTGCGAATGCTGTCATTCGCGGGTATGGAAGCGCTCCGACGCATTTTCTGCTTGCATCTGATGCAAAATCCTGCCATAACTGGAGCACGAGCGCACCCGTAAAACCCTCCAATCAAGCATCTATCGATGGTCAGCAGGCGTGTCTCTTTCCCCCTTGTAGCCCTCTCACCGACCGTGCGTACATGCGTGGCGGATGAGGCGGCACAGCGATGTACCTACTTACGAGGAGAAGCGAATGAAGGAACAAGGTGTTGTGAAATGGTTCAACGGCGCTAAGGGCTATGGCTTTATTCAACGCTCCACCGGTGAAGACGTATTTGTGCACTTCTCTGCTATCCAGGAAAAAGGCTATAAAACGCTGAACGAAGGCGACTCGGTTGAGTTCGAATGCCAGCAGGGCCCCAAGGGGCTGAGCGCGGCAAACGTACTGCGGGCCGTTTAGAAATTCAGCGGGGTTTCACTTTTCTTCTTCAGATCGAATCTCAGATTGATTTTCTGACGAGCGATCTTCCAGTTTTTTTAACGCCCACTCCGCGGCGGCATGGAGTCCTGCGCCAGTTTCATGAGCTCCTGTTTCCGAAACTGGAGCCCGGAGCCAGGCGCGGAGTTGTGCGATGAAACGACGCTGGCCGCTGTTTCCCATGGCGATGGCAATGTTGCGCCGCAGCCCGAGGAAGCCTGCGCGGCGGACAGGCGAGCCGTTGAACGACTGCTCAAACTCCTGCTCCGTCAAGGAAGAAAGCCAGTCCAGCGTTGGGTTGACCAGCTCCGGACGCGGCGTGAGGCCTGGGTCTGGCGCGGGGGCCGGGCTATGTGACAGCTTGAGATTCCAAGGGCAGACATCCTGGCAAATGTCGCAGCCAAAGACCTGGCGGCCCATCTGCTCCATCAGCGCGGGCTCTATGGGACCACGATGCTCGATGGTGAGATACGAGATGCAGAGCCGGGCGTCCATTTTGTAGGGCGCGATGAGCGCGTTCGTTGGGCAGGCTTCGATGCAGCGACGGCAGCTTCCGCAGCGGTCTGGAATGGGCGCGGGAGCCTGCGCGGCAGGCGGCGCCGTGGGCGCTTCTACTCTTTGGACTGGCAGTGATGTGAGTAAAACGGCCAGAAAGGTGAACGAACCATGCTTTGGATGGATGAGGCAGGTGTTTTTCGCCTGCCAGCCGAGGCCTGCCGCGACGGCTAGTGAGCGCTCGACTACCGGGCCGGTATCGACGTAAGCGCGTGATTCAAATGCACCGTATTCCTGGTGCAGGTGCGCCTCAAGCGCGTGAAGTCGCTTGAGCAAAATTTTGTGATAGTCGCTGGGACGGCGCTGACCATCAGGATCTGTGCGGCCGGATTGTGCGTAACGGGCAATCCATCCGGCATCGGACGGGGCGTGATCCGTGGAAAGCGGCTGCGAGCCGTTATAGCTGGCTGAGCAGAGAATGGCGGATTGGGCCCATGGAAATGGAATGCGGAGGCGGGAGCGAACGGGCGCACCAGCGTCGTCGGTGCGCTCGAGATAACTCATGGTTCCGGCGCGACCTTCTTTGAGCCACTGCTGAAAACGGCTGGCATCCCGTTCTTCCTTCTCATGCGGCAGAGAAACGACGCCGGCCTCGGTGAATCCAGCCTTAAGAGCCAGAGAACGAGCGACATCGCGGCTCAAACGAGGCGGATCCGCCTGCGGAGTGGGTTCCACACTTGATTCCTGACCGGTTCTGGGGCCGGAGTTTTGCAGCTTGATTGGAACCGCCTCCCTTCCCTTTGCGTAGAGGCTCACATATGTCCGATAGCGGACGGCCTGAACGCAGACGAACAGAACAGAGCTGAAACGGACAGGGCCGAAACACCACTATTCCTTTTGATTTGAGCATATTTCAGCACTTTCGGCTTTGGCAGGCTATGTGCAAATAAGAAGTACAACGGCGCGCGCAGGCATCGGGATGGACCCGGCTGGACGACGCGCTGGAGGGGAGTTTGCGATGAATACGGTAATGGAAAGAAAAAATCAGACGATTGTAGCGGTTCCGAGCGGGATAACAGAGTTGGTGCGAGGCAGCGATCTGCGTCTTGTGGGGTATGTGGAACCGCTGGTTCGCTCACAGGATGTCATGTTGGACTTCTCAGCGATTGAGCGCGTAGACGCGGCGGGCATTGCGGCGCTGATTGCGCTGTACGGGACTGCGCGCAGCACGGGACACAGCTTCCGCTTATGCGACGTGCGGAAACATGTATCGGAAGTGCTGGCGCTGGTGGGACTGGAGCACATTCTTGTGGAATGCACGGCGGACTGGAACTCTCCAGTCCGCGGCACGCTGGCGCAAACAGCCGCGTAACAGGCTACTTTACTTCCCTTCCGGCGCAAAGTAGCCTTCGCGCGTGGAAACGACCAGATCGTCCTTATTCGCCTTGAGCAGAATTTTGTGGAAGCCGCCTTCGGTATCCACTTTGTCCGGTGTGTAGGTGAGCAGGTACTGGTTGCGAAGCTCCTCTTCTATCAACTTATAGATGTTGTCGAGGTCGTCTTTCTTTTTGGCCTCAAAGGCATGGCCGCCGGTGCGGTCGGCGATCTGCTGCATGATCTTTTTGCCGTCCACGCCGTTTCCGCTGGTTGGCTCAGAGCCGCGGCGGCCGCCACCATTACCGCCGGGATACCCTCCTCCGCCGCCGGGATAGCCGCCACCTCCGCCAGGGTAGCCGCCGCCGCCGCGATGGCCACCGGGAAAGCCGTTCGAATTGCCCTGCTGCTCACCTTTGAAAAAGATGGTGTAGATGGCGAGGTTCGCCTTGTCGGCGGCGTCCACGGCTTCATTCAAAGTGACTTTGCTGCCGCGGTCACCTCCGTCTGAGAAGACAACCAGGGCTTTGCGGCCATCCTTGGACTTCATCAGCTCGTCTGATGCCAGGTAAATTGCGTCATAGAGCTGGGTTCCGCCACGGCTACGCTGGGGGCGGTCTTCGTTGCTACCGCCATTGCTGCTGCCATTGCCGCCACCGTTGTTAGTACCGGAGTCCGTGCCTTCATAGCGCTCCTGTCGCGATGCGCTCATGTCATCCAGTTCACGGTGCAGCTTCTCACGGGAGTTGGTAAAGTCCTGGAGCAACTCGACTTCGCGGTCAAAGTGGAGGAGGAATGCCTGATCCTTGCTCTCGGGAGGCGGTGCGGGCAGCATCAGGTCGATGAACTTTCCCGTGGAGGTGCGTACCTGCTGTATCACGTTGCTCATGCTGCGGCTTGTATCTACCAGCAGGCCGATGCGAAAGGGCAGATTGGTCTCGTGAGAGAAGCCCTTGATGACCTGTGGACGGCTGTCTTCGGTGAGCGTGAAGTCGGTCTTCTGCAGTGTCGTCACCAGCACCCCGTGCTTGTCGCGGACGGTGACAGGGAGAATGACTTCGCGTGACTGGATGTGGAGTGTGGCCGAAGAACCAGCCGGAGGGGTGTTCTGCTGGGCTGAACAGAGTGAGGGCGAGAGCGCGCCACTGGAGATGGAGACAAGCGCCAGGACAAGAAGCGGGAGAGCAATTCTGGAATGCATAGCGTGCGGGGATTGCATGGCTTCGGTTGATTAGACGCGAATGCCGGAGCGGCGTTGCAGAAAGTAACAGATGTGATTGCAGAGGGATTTTTGTTGCCGCGAATGAAACGCAGGACTATCCTCGCTGCACAACCAATTACATGGCGGTTTTGAGACCGCGAGGAGAGTACTGTGCCGAAGTTCGTGATCGAGAGGGAGATTCCCGGGGCTGGGCAGATGACGCCGGAGACACTGCAGGCGGTTTCTCAGAAATCATGCGGAGTGCTGAAGAACATGGGCCCGCAGATTCAATGGGTGCAGAGCTACGTGACCGACAACAAGATTTACTGCATCTACATCGCCCCGGACGAGGCCACGGTGCGGGAACATGCCAGCCAGGGCGGCTTCCCTGCTAACTCGGTGGCGCAGGTGCGAACGGTGATCGACCCGACGACGGCGGAATAACGCGCGCAGAAAAGAATACCGGGTCTGCGGCTATTTTTCCGCCAGGCTCCGCTCAATGCGCGCGGAAACGGTGGGATAGATAGCGATCTGGTGTGAGCGGGCGAGCATGCGCAGGGTGTGCCCGCCGGTGTTGGAGACAATTTTGTCGGATTCGCCAAGCGGCATGTGGCAACTGACGCATTTTGTGCGAATGGCCTGCCCCAGGACCGGGTATTTTCCACAAGTTTGCATTTGATGGCAGGTAAGGCAACGGCGGGAATAGGATTCCGCCGATGCGGGGCGCTCATGCACGTCGTGGCAGGTGGAGCAGGTCATATTGCTGGAGTTGAAACATTTGCTCAGTTCCAAAGCGCCGACCTGGTTGCCATGTACGTCCACTGCATCGCCGGGAGCTGCCGGCTGAATGGCAAGATAGTCTTCGAGGTGGTCCCCGACCTGGAAAGTCAATGGCGGGAGACGTGAATCCACTGCGCCGGCATGGCAGAGAGAGCAGAGATCGAGCTGCCGCGCGCGGGAGAGATGCGCAGGATTGACGATGGCAAGGTCTGCCGGAGCCAGGCGAGGACCCTGGCGCGATGTGGCGGCGCGCTCGCGAGCGACGTGATCGGCGCCGGGACCGTGGCAGCGCTCGCAGTTGATTCCGTAGACAATGCCGGTCTTTGCGAAGCGATTGGGGTCGGGAGCAATCCAGCTGAAGTAGCTGGTGTGACACTCCAGGCAACGAGGCTCCACGGGACGATCAAAATGTACCTGCCCATCCGGGAAACCGGGACTGATGATCCATGAATGATCCGGCGCCCAGTAAGAGGCCGGCAGTTCATAGAGCTGGTCGTCATTCCAATAAAGGTAAGACTGCCCGTGACGGCCTGAGCCGATGGCTATGTCAAAACGCTCACTGAGATGGTTCTGCGGATCCGAGAGATTCACGGCGTTCTGGTAGAAACCGTCGGGGCTGGAGGTCATCTTGATGACAAGGTTGTGGTCCGAGGTATGCAGAAGATCGCGCCCAGGAAGAAAGCTGCCGAGGATGTGCCCAGCCGATGCAGGAGCGGAGTCGCGAGCGTGCGGGGTGAACGCGTAAGTTACAGCTTGCTTGCGATGACACTGGGCACAGGCTACGTCTCCCGCGTAGGCACTGGGCTTTGGCTGATCGTGAGTCGACACAGGGGCTGCGAGCGCCTGCGAAAGCACTATTGGCGCCAGCGCAACACATGCCAGCAGGAGAATGCCTCCGCCTGCGCGCAGCTTGTTCCCGGTCTTCACTCGGAAGCTGTCTGAAATCTGGTCTCTCGATTTCATCTCAGCCGACTCTATTACCCCTGAGTGATGCGGCAATCGTATACGTCCGGAACTCGAAAATCTGCGAACAACGAGCCGTCGAGGATTCCTACTGGCAGAGACGTAGGAGGTATCAAGACAGTTTCATGAATAATTTGTGCATAAGGTCTTGGTCTGCCCGGCTTGCTTTGTACCAGTGACTAAGAGACACACTGGAATGAGGAGAGCAAGATGGCACGAGGTA
>NZ_LAIJ01000007.1:0-261193 GCF_001449115.1 Occallatibacter gabretensis
CATATCCTGCATCGATCTGAACTCAGAAATCGATGCGCTACACTAACTCTTCACTGGTACAAAACGTCGGGCAATCCAGGCGCAGTAGGGCATTCATCTTCTTGACTGATTCGAGTCCAGAGCCAGTTAGAGCTTCGTTTAGCTCCGGTGGTAACTTTCCCTTAAATTGCAGCAGAAAGTAGCTGAAAACCACATTCGTATGTACTATGCATCGATGAATCCATGCCTTTTCCGATTCCTTGTCTCTCATCCTCATCGCAACATGTAGCGCGTCGCCGTGGACGGACGGATGCAGGACGTCCCGATATAGTTCATTTTCTGTTCCCTTTACCTTTTCGAACATGAAATCGAACATTTGCTGATCCCGATCTTTGAACTGTTCTTTAACCAGAGCAGGCGTATTCAAGTGGGCGACGCTGTCCGTTACCTCTCCGTCTTTCGCATACTTGAGTATCCAGACTCCCAGAACACATGTATCAATTAGGCTCCGAAGAAGCGTGGGAGTTGGCATTAGCAGGTCATTCTCTAAGCAGATTCTTACTGCCTCCTGTAACTCAGAGGCGAGAAGCGCCTGATTGGCAGCGCGAACTTCTCTACGCCTCTCCTTAGGGATCAGATTAATAGACAGGTCCGCGATGCGTTCATCACGCTTCTTTTTGTGCCCAGCCGCCTTTGCTGCCATCGTCAATCCCCCTGTCAATCAAACAATGTTCCTTGGGCCGTGGCTTCAATCACGGTCGTCTCTGTCTTGCTCCCGTTCGTACCTGTTGCACATAAGAACGATCTATGTCCTACTTAATCGGCCAAGTAAAAGCGTGGTAACCGATTTCGGCAAAAATGGAGTCCAGCTGAACGACACCATCAACATTGGTCGCCATCAGTCCTGAGGGATTGAACGCCGAAGTAAAAGCAGCCATTTCAACAGTCCATCCTTCCTCATGGGCGATATTAACGAGCGGAATGAAGTCTCTATCACCAGAAGCAATACGAGAACCATAGGCTGCGATGCCTTAACGATCGTTCTAGTTCCTTGCGCCACTAGCTCCGTATCGACGGCCTTCTCCTTGTTTTGCGCGTCTCTTTCATGCACAGTAACCTTGAAGCCGTTTCGTTTCGCCTCTTCCCACACGGTGTCACTATTAGGGGGAGTGGAGCCCACGAGAATCGCAGCATGAATTTCACGATCGCGTGCAAGTTGTTTGAGGAGCCTCCCAAAGTCAATTCTCCATGACGGGTCTTGGTCGCCTTCGCGCCCTTTGCTCTTGGCGGAGTACTTTAGACCCTCAATAAAGATGTTGGAGTTGTCAACGACGACGACGCATTTGCCGGGCATGTATCCTCCGATAGCTGTATCTGCGGTGCCACCAATGCTACCCTAATTGTCCGTCCCATTTTTGATTATCATTGCACCCCCCGCTGCCTGCATCTTCTCGATAAGTTTCTGTGAGAGCCTGCCCCGGAATATCTCAGTCGGCAGGTAGCGGCGCTTCTCCTGGCAAAGGGGACAGGCCGCAATGATCCATGATGAGGGCATCGTCCCGACCGGAGCGTTGATGTTCTCGTTGCAGCCCTTACAGCGGATGGTGAAGTCGCAGGTGTTGGAGATGAAGAACGCCATGCAATTCAGCATAGGCGAATAAAAAGCAAACGTAAATGACGGCCTGTGGAAAGCTTCAGCACATAGATACGCCTCATCACAGACCTCTACATGAGGCGCGTTAACCAATCGCAACACGCGCTTTCTTTCGCGAGATTGCACGTCTCACGCGAAAGTCGTCCCAATCTTCTAAGACGTCACCTAACAGTCCAAAACACCCTTTGAAGGTGCTTCGAATCGATGTTTTGAGCTTTCTGAGAGCGTAGGGAGCTAACCCAAGCGCAAAAACAATATAGTCGCGGGCGGTAATGGGAAGGATTGAATGTCCGAGAATCAACACATACGCCTCCGTAAATACACCCCGGCCTTAGGTGCTCTGGATTAAGCGTTTGTGATGGTTAGTTCGAACAATTCCAAACTGGCGATCTTGACTAGATAGGATTGGAAGGCCGTTCCGAATCCTGGCTAATGTAGCGCGAATATGCCCTGCAAGAGCATAACGCGGCTTGAAAACACGGAGATCATTTCCTGGTTAAGGAATACTCCCTCTGTTTCAGACTTTAGCGCTGCCCTCGGTCCGAGTCAATAGGGGTTCCCAGCTGAGGTGTAACAAACTCGCTGCCAGCGAGCGCGATTTTCATATCGTGGTTGCTCTAAGAATGGTGGGTTTTACTATCAGTTTTCACTATCAGTTTTGTAGATTTCAAAAGGTTCGACTTGAGCCATTTTGTGATAGCGAAATCACCCTTAACTATCATTTTTTCCAGCGACATGCAGCACTATGCAGCGGTTGTATGCGATCTTGGACACAAACTGATAGTAAAAAGGCCATCTGGAGATGTTCCAGGTGGCCTTAAATCCTTTAGATTCTGTTGGTAGCGCTAACGGGAATCGAACCCGTGTTTTAAGATTGAGAATCTCACGTCCTAACCCCTAGACGATAGCGCCACATTGGTGGGGGACGGCCATTGCGGCCACTCATTTAATGTAACAAAAATCGGGCTTTAAGCCAACGAGCTGAATGTGATTTAGATGCGCGGCTTCAGCGCCTCATCCTCAAATTCCAAGCCGTTTTACTTCATCGTTGTAATACTTGCGGTAGAGGATCTCCCACTCCTGCGTGCCTTCGAGGATGATCTTGCGCTGGGAGGAGATTTTGTTGCGCGCAGCAGCGTCAATCTTTGCCTCATCGCTCAGCAGAACTTCGAGCGCCTTGCGGGCTTCCTGGCGGATAGTGTTACGGTCCTCGTTGAAGCCCACCTCATTCATCTCCGCAAGAGTGTCGGCGACGGTGTGCGCCAGCTTATTGAGCTTGTCTCGGCTGATGCGCATTACAGCACCGCCTTGTATTTGCGCGCCAACTCGTTCTTGACCTTCTTGAACATCTCTGCGTACTGCGCTCCGGATTTCCGCATCTCGTCAGAGTAAGCATCAAGGATCACGCGCACTTCATCATTGATGCGGTCTTCAAGCGACATTTCATCAATGAGAGCCGCAGTGACGCGCTCCTCTGTCATATGCAAGTTGCTCGTGGTGATGAACTTGGCATCGATGAGGTGTTTGACCGCGCGGCGGCCTAGATAACCAATGTATTCCCGGGAAAAGATCATCTGCGTAAGGCTCAGAATAGCGCATTGGGGTGGCGGATGTATAGCCACGGGACGAGCATTCTGCGATGCAGTTCACGATCTGAGAAACAGGTCTAAGAAATGCCCCCTGCGGAGGACATATTCGTGTGCCTTGATCTTTACACTCTGATTTTCTGTATGCAAAAAACGGCGCCACATTGTGCAGCTCACGTCTCCCCAAGAGACCTTTTACTGGAACTGACGCATTGATAGACTTGATAGACCGTAAGGCGAGTGCATAGAACAAGTCTCGAAATAGAAAAAAAAACGGCCCCCGTTTTTGGCGGGGGCCAAGTTGCCTTGGTTCTCTCTTGCGAGAGCTTTTTTGGCGGCCGTCGGCGGGGTAAGCCGAAGGCGCGGTAATAGCCTCGGGGGCGTGGCTGAGCGGTTTAGGGCCGCTCCGCACCTGACGAAGACGCAGCACCCTGGGGTGATGCAGCATCCTGGGCCGCCAAACTATTTTCCATCAACCGGATGCGTACCATGCTCGTACGGACAGGCTCATCACTGTCCTCATTCTTGGCATTGCCAAGCGCAACGGCATGCAAACGGTAGACGGGGATGTTGTGTTCCACCAAGTAACGGTTCACTGCCTGCGCGAACTTCTGGGAGTTCTGGATGCCTGCAGCGCCGTGCACTGGCGATTGAGCTTCAATGTCGATGATGTAGCCCTTGCGTCCATTCACGCTTTGGATCACATCATCAAGCTTGCTTTTAGCATCAGCTGAAAGCGTGGGTACGCCGCCCCTGAACTTAACCTCAGTTTCGGTAACGGGCTTGTATTGGTCCAGACCATTTACAGTCGTGTTCAGAGTGTCCACATGCGTAGACGCGCCCTGAGCTGTAGTAGAAGCTGTTTGCGCCTGCTGTCCTGCTGCGGTAGCCGTCTGGTTGGCTGTGTCCGCAGTGGATTGGGCCTGATGAATGCCTGCTTGCGCGCGCGAATCTACATCTTTAATGTCCGCCGCGTTCTTAGCATTCAGCTGATCGAGTTCGGTGAGTCTGTCGTTAACGGGGTCGAGGCGTTTCTTGACCCACTTCTTGCGGGCAAAGGGATTCATGTGACCCCAGAAGCCTTCCTTGTCCGCGTTGTCGAGCCGCTGTTGATTAATGTCCGGCTGTTGCTGCTGCTGAGCCGCGGCCGGAGCTGCCTCCTGAGAAGTGCTGGAGGATTGCGCTCGGGCACCCGTGGGGAAAGCGAGCGCCGAGGCAAGCGTGGTGAGTGCTACTACACCGCGCAGGGCGTTTCTATCATATTTAGGAATAAGTCCTGTCATCTTTTATCCTCTGTATGTTTCCGTCCCTGCGGCATAACCAACACGGACAGTTATTGACAGTACGTCGATGTATAGAGCAACAACCGGGCCAAACTCTGGTGTCGCCAAAATATTTTTGGAAAATGCTGTATTGACAGGGTTTAGACAACGAAAACTGTTGAAATTTAAAGGATCTGACCGAAAAACCCGAAATAAGAAAGGTAATTTTTACCCACTAAGGGTAACTTCTACCTTGTAACTTTGAGGACAATAGCCGCAAAACAGTCGCGAAACGCTGCAAAAAGCGCCCTGGAACGAGGCATAATTGAGGAAATTAACGAGCCAGACCTGGAGCGCAATTAGCGGGTCTGGACGTGCAGGATGCGGAGTTCAGGGTAGGCTCCATCCCAATCCTGCGTGACAGGGTCGAAGATCAGGCGGAAGTCGCGTTCGTCGCCGGGTTTGAGCGGCGCGTCAGCCACAGACTGCAAGTCGACATACGGCTCCCGGGTACGGATAAGCTTCAACGGCTGAGTCTCGTTCTGCGCCACCTCGTGAGCCGGATCGCGAAAGAGAACCTGAACGGATATGCCCGTCACGGTCTGACTGCCCTTGTTCGCAATGTGACCATCCACATAGGTGACCTTGCCGCCGGCCAGATTGGCGGATTCGCTCAGGACCAGATTCGTGATAGGCAGGTTCGCTGCGTAGGGATCGGCAGCAGCATTAATCGGCGCGACGGTCGGCTTGGAGCGGCCATGTTCCACGACGAAAACAGCGATGGCGGCCACGGCGAGGACAACTGCGGCAGCAATAGCCAACGGTAGCCAGTTGCGCTCGCGCGGTTCGGCGGTTCGGATAAGTTGTGGTCCCGTGCTCACGCACTCCATTTTACTCCCATTACCAAAGACAACCTCTCGGCAACGAAGATCAGAATTTTCACAGAAGAATTGACCCTCAGGGACGATAAGGGGAGCAGCCAGGAAACGCGATTCAAAATAACGAAACCGGCGACAGCACCAGGTGTAGCAAAAGGTTCACCGCAACTGATTGCATTCTGCCGTGTCTTAGTCCCCAGGGAAAGTTTTTGCATCCAAGAAAGTAAGCAGACGGAAACGCTAACTCCACTCGGAACACCATCTGAAGGAAGCTCTAATTTGTGAGTCAGTGATCACCCTCGCCCCCAAAGGCGAAGAAAGACAGGACGCGTGATGCAGCCCTCCCCCAATTCCGGTATCGCGGCACGCGTCCTGCGCGGCCGCAAGTCTGAAGACCTGATCTACCAAGCAGTGGCCGCAGCAGCCATGGCCGCCACTCTGGTCAGCATCTGGTTGTTCTGATCGCAGCAGCATAGTTCGAGGAAACGGGCACGCTCTGGCGTATCCGTTTTCGTTTTCGACATTGTTTGCAGCACCGTACCAAGGTCGGCAATATCCGTCTGCAATAATGAATTCTCTTCGCAATCAGGATAAAAAGACGCACATAACGCAAGCGCCCGTGCGGCATATTCTGAGCGCAAAACTGAGATGGAGAATCTGCCGTGAAGATTGCCGCAAAGACAATGCGCACAGCGCTTACAGCCTCGATCGTTGTGCTCACCGCCGGTGCAGCGCACCGCGCCCCTTGCCAGTCCGCATCTGCCGAGCAGCCGGACAACTACACATGGCTCGAAGAGATTCACGGCGCAAAGCCGATGGCCTGGGTGAACGCGGAGAACGCCAAAACCGAGGCATGGCTCAACAGCGACCCGCACTTCGGCGCGCTTGAAGCCACGGCACTGACAGCTCTCGACTCACCCGACCGCATCGCGTGGCCTTCCTTTGTGCATGGAACAATTTACAACTCGTGGAACGATGCCAGCCACGTGCGCGGCATCGTGCGCCGCACCACGCTCGCGGATTACCTGACCACCGAACCACACTGGCAGACAGTGCTGGACTATGACGCGCTTGGCGCAGCGGAAAAGCAGAGCTGGGTGGGCCGTGGATTGAATTGCCTCCGCCCGGAAGAAGAGACCTGTCTCGCTAGCCTCTCCGCCGGCGGCGAAGACGCGGTCACAGTCCGCGAGTTTAGCCTCAAAACCAATAGCTTTATTGAAAATGGCTTCGTGCTCCCGCGCGGCAAGCAATCCGTCGCCTGGCTCGACAAAGACACGCTGCTCATCTCGCGCGACTGGGGTCCGGGAACAATGAGCCAGGCTGGCTATCCCATCACGGTGCGTGAGTGGAAACGCGGCACGCCGCTCGAAAGCGCCAAAGAGATCTTTCGCGGCGAAGTGACAGACAACGGCTACGGCGATCACGCAACCGTCCTGCGCGACGGCGAAGACCACGTTGCAGTGCTTCTTGAGCGAAGCGCCTCCACCTTTGAACACACCTCCTATCTTCAGTCGCCAGCCGGTCCCCGCAAGCTTGATATTCCACTAAAATCCAGCATCGTCGGATTCCTTGCCAACCACTTCATCCTCACGCTGCAGGAAGACTGGACCCCCGCCGGCCAGACCACGCGTTATCTCCAGGGTTCTGTTCTTTCCATCGATTTCGACGCAGCCAAAACCGATCCCGAGCACCTCAAGCCAACCGTCATCTTCACGCCCACTGAGCGCGAATTCATGCAAGCGGTCCGCACTACGAAGAACCATCTGCTGCTGACCACGCTGAACAACGTGCAGGCCCGCGCGTATATCTATTCGCCCGGGAAAAGCGGCCAGTGGAGCCACAAAGCGCTTCCCATTCCTGACAATCAGACTGCGGCAGTGGTATGGGCCAGTCCCACAGAAGAGCGCTTCTTTCTTTCGCTCAATGGCTTTATCAATCCGCCATCGCTCTGGCTGGGCAATGCCGCTGACGGCTCGTTCAAGCAGATCAAATCCGAGAAGCCGCAATTTGACGCCTCCAACCTCGCCGTTCATCAGTATGAAGCCACATCGAAAGACGGCACCAAAATTCCTTACTTCGTCGTCGGACCAAAAGATATGAAGTTCGACAGCCAGAACCCCACGCTACTCACGGCCTACGGCGGCTTTCAGGTATCGGAAACGCCCGGCTACAGCCCTACCACCGGCAAGCTCTGGCTCGAACGCGGCGGCATCTACGTGCTGGCAAACATCCGCGGCGGCGGCGAGTTTGGCCCGGCGTGGCATGACGCCGGCCTCAAGACCCATCGCCAACGCATCTACGATGACTTTTACGCCGTGGCGCAGGACCTGACAACGCGCAAAATCACATCTCCTGCACGGCTCGGCATCGAGGGCGGCTCCAACGGCGGCCTGCTCATGGGCGTCGAGTTCACGCAGCACCCTGAGATGTGGAAGGCCGTCATTATTTCCGTCCCGCTGCTCGATATGCTCGCCTTCGAGCATCTCTCTGCCGGCGCTTCCTGGGTGGGCGAATACGGCTCAGTATCGATCCCGGAAGAACGCCGATTCCTGGCCTCCATCTCGCCCTATAACCAGCTCCGCAAAGACGTGAATTATCCCGAACCGCTGATCTTCACCACCACCAAGGACGATCGCGTGGGACCAGTGCATGCGCGCAAGTTCGCCGCTCGCATGGAGGAGTTCAGCAAACCCTTCCACTACTTCGAAATCACAGAAGGCGGCCACGGCGCCGGCGCAGACAACAAGCAGCGCGCCCGCACAGACGCAGCAATGTACACCTACCTGACTGTGAAGCTAATGAATTGATCTCTACAGGCTTTGCAACAGAATCGGGTATCCCACCTAAAAGGTTGTCATCCTGAGCGAAGGCCGCAAAGCGGCCGCAGTCGAAGGACCTGCGGTTGTTCTTGCTTTTGCTCCTTCTCAGCCACCACAAGAGCTGGGTGCCCCAGTCCCTCTTCTGGGACCTGGGGCACCACAAAGGCCAGCCTAAAGCTTTATAACTGGACGACTACACCCTAGCCAAACCTAGCCCGCTTCACCGACTGCCGGAAGTCAGCACCTCGCATCTCAACGCAAATACACATTTCGGAGATCCGCGATCTCATGCGGTCACCTATCCGGTCGCCAAGAGTGTCCTCCGATTTGGCGGGTTTGCGACCTTCGTGATCGGCTTGAAAGCCAGCTCCTGCCGGCAAATCTCGATAATTAGTCGTAATAATCGTCGAAAGCTTTTCGTTGTAACGGGTGTTGAGGATGAGAGACACGATATCGGAGGCCCATTCGCTGAGCTTCTGGGCGCCAAGGTCGTCGAGGACGAGGACTTCGGCAGAGAAGACTGGTCGAAGCAGATCCATTTCTGTGGTAGCGATCTGTGGATTGTAGCTGTGTTGAATGTTCTTGAGCAGCTCACGATAATCACAGAAGAGACCGCGCACACCGCGCTCGCGAATGAGGCGCTGCAGGATTCCCGTGGCCAGATGGGTTTTACCGACGCCGATATCGCCAATAAAAAGCAGGCCCCGTCCGGCAGTATCAACCGGATAGGAATCGGCAAATTTGCGCGAGGTTAGCAGGGCCTCACGAAACGAGGGATCTGCGTTACGGTAGCCGGAGTCAAAGGTGTCCAGCGTGCAATGACGATAGCGCTCAGGAATGCGCGCAGCGGTCAGCCGCCGCTCCTCGCGCTCAAGCTCCTGGCACTGGCATTCCCGGGACACCCAGCGGCCGTCTTCTGCAACGACGCGTACAAGACCAACACCACCGCAGATGGGGCATACATTACTCATAGCTCTCTACCAAGCCTAACGCACAAGGCGCGTGCAAACAGATGTGCAAGCAATACGCAGAATGTGGAAATGCCGCCGGACAGCGTAAAATCGAACCCGCAAAAGGTATAGCCAAATTGAGGAGACTTACTCACGTGAAACTGCGCACAGGGTTAAAGATGGCAGCAGCGCTTGTACTTGTAACGGTGGCATGCGGAGTGGGCGCTCAGGGTTTGGCGCAGGCAATTGCAACCCAGGCTCAAAGTGCGGACGGCTACAGAAACGTCCACGAGAAGCAGCTTCTCACCGACTTCGGCTGGCTCGCGCGCTACAAAGATGCCAACGCGCAGCTGCCACCCTCCCAGCCGGACGACAAGCGCGTCGTCTTCATGGGCGACTCCATCACCGAGGGCTGGCACCTCGATCAGTCCTTCTCTGGCAAGCCGTATATCAACCGCGGCATCAGCGGCCAGACCACACCGCAGATGCTCATCCGCTTCCGCCAGGACGTGCTGGAGCTGAAACCAAAGGTCGTAATCATCCTTGCCGGAACCAACGACGTGGCAGGCAACACCGGCCCAATGACGCCGGAACAGACCGAAGGAAACATCCAGTCCATGGCTCAACTCGCCGCAGCCAACGGCATCCGCGTAGTCCTCTGCTCCGTTCTGCCGGCCAGCCACTTCAACTGGGCGCCCGCCGTGCAGGGTTCCGGAGACAAGATCCTCGCCATCAACACATGGATCAAAAACTATGCCACCGGCCAGGGCTACCAATATGTCGATTACCACTCAGCCATGAAGGATGCGCAAAACGGTCTTCCTCCGGAGCTGAGCAAAGACGGCGTTCATCCGCTCCCGGCAGGCTATGCCATCATGGCCCCTCTGGCCGACGCAGGCATCGCCAAAGCATTGGCGAAATAGAGCCGCTCAGTGCTTGCCCGGCGGCGGCGTTGCGGGAGCCTCTGCCGTCTGGGTTCCAGTATGTCCCTTCGACAGGCCGCGCACATATGCGACCAGTCCGCGAATATCCGCATCCTTGGCCCGGCCCTCTTCTTCGGGCGGCATCTTGTCTCCCCTGCCCTTGCGGATCGCGTCAAAGAGCTCTTGATCGGATTTGCCGGACAACGACTTGGCGTCGGTGTAATCGAGCAGCACCAGGTTCATGCTGGTGGCCAGTTCAGATTTGCCGTTACCGGTATCGCCGTGGCACAGCGCGCAGTCTTGCTTGTAGATTTGCTTGACTCGCGGAGTAATCTCCTGCGCAGATGACGCCTGCGCAGCGCCGAATGCAGCAATCACACCGGACAGCAATAGCCCAAAGCTTAAGAAGGTTTTAGCAGACATACCATGCCTCTCCAATTCATTCGGCAGCTTAGAGACTGTCATGAATTTTTCGGCTGAAATTCTAGGCCCGGGAGTCGGCTTTGGGAAGGGTAATCGTCATTGCCCTCAAACAAAAATCGCCGTATAATAACGTAGATTGCAGGAAAGGTCTGTTTCAGCGATGCCTAAGGAAAAGATTCACCCCCAATATGACGCTGTGCGCGTACTCTGCGCCTGCGGTAACAACTTTGAGACCCGTTCGACCCACAAGGGCGACATTCACGTGGAAATCTGCTCGGCCTGCCACCCGTTCTTTACCGGCAAGCAGCGCCTGGTCGATACAGCTGGCCGTGTGGAGCGCTTCCGCCGCAAGTACGCGAAAGCCGAGCCCGCTAAGTAAGCCACTGAAACGGCAGGATTTGTGCTAAACAGGCCTCCGCCGCGGCGGGGGCCTCGTTATGAGTCCCGCCAACGATGTCGACTGGAAAATTGAAACTACGATGTCACGACCAAAACGCCAAATCGGAACAAGCGTAGAAATCGACGGCGCCCGCCTGAACTGGCGCTTGCATCGCGAGCAGCAATATTTCACCGATGGTTGGCAAGGTGTCTCGATTCATGTTCAGAATGAAAAGAATGCACACCGCGACCTGCACTTGGAGTATCCGCTCGTGCCAATGCAGAAGCAGAACCGGGAGCGGGCGGATTTTGTTCAGGTGCAAATTTCGGCAAAAAAGGTAGAAGCCCACATCCGGCAAGCAATCACAGCAGGATGGGACCCGGAATCGCGTGGCAAACCGTTTGTGTTTGAAGTTCCAGAACTGCCGAACTGAATCGGAGTATTCCATGGCAGGACGAGGTTTTACCGTGAAGAAGGAGTGGGAGCAGCCCACCGAGCGCACCGGCTCCATGCCGGTTCCGGCCGAGATGAAAATCGGCCCGGTCCAGGTGCGCCCCGCCACGGTTCTGGCTCCCATGGTCGGCGTCACGGACACCATCTTCCGCCGCTTCATCCGCCACGCCAGTTCGTTTACCACCACTCTGGGTGCCCCCGGTCTCCCGGTTTTGGAGACCGGGGATAGCGAAGCCGCCAACGTCGAGTCTTCCGTCTCGAACACCCAGTCCGGCTGCGGCCTGCTCATGACCGAGTTCACCTCGGCGGACGGCCTCTCCCGCATGCGCGAATCCAAGCGCAAGCGCTACCTTACCTTCTTCGATGACGAGCACCCTATCTCCGCGCAGCTCTTCGGCTCAAACCCGGCAACACTCGCCGAGGCTGCCCGCATCGTCCAGGACACCGGCTTCGACATCGTCGACCTGAATCTCGGCTGCCCGGCCAAGCGCGTCGTCGGCTGCAACGGCGGCTCGGGCCTTCTGCGCGACCTGCCGAAGATCGGCGAAATCTTCCGCGCCGTCCGCAAGGCCGTCTCAATTCCCTTCACCGTCAAGTTCCGCCTCGGTTGGAATGACGAGAATATAGTCTGCGTTGAACTGGCGAAGATGGCCGAAAACGAAGGGCTCAATGCCCTCTCGCTCCACGCGCGCACCCGCGAGCAGGCCTACACCGGCTACGCCCGCTGGGAATGGATCGCCGCCGTCAAGCAGGCCGTCAAAATCCCCGTCATCGGCAATGGCGACATCCGCACACCGGAAGACGCCGCCGCCATGGTCGCTCAGACCGGCTGCGACGGCGTGATGATCGGCCGCGGCGCACCAGCCAACCCATGGATCTTCCGCCAGATCGCACAATTCACCGCGACAGGCGCGTACGACAAGCCCACGTCTGCCGACCGCCACCACATGATCCGCGCTTACTTCCAGATGCTGATGGCTGGCGGAGAAATAGGCGGCATTGCTGAGAACCCGGAGAATGCAGTCCGCGAAGCCGCCGGCAAGATGAAGCAGTTCGCCTCATGGTTCACGCACGGCGTACCCGGCGGAGCCAAACTACGCGCCTCTATCTTCCAAGCCAAGACATCCAGAGCCATTCTCGATCAGGTAGATGCCTTCTTCGAAGCGCAGACCATAGCCGGCACAGCTAACGAAGAGTCCACTGAAGTCAACGCGCCGCTGGATTTCTCTGACGCCGCACTGGTCTGCGATTAAAAATAGTAGCTAATAAACGGCGGGCAGCGGGCAATGATCTTCGTTCCCCGCCGCCTAGAGAAGCGCTTCAGTCATTCCGTCCTCAAACCATGAAAAGTCTGCGTCCTTGGCGGCAATATGGATAAATGAATTCCAGTCATGAACATAGAACCGACAGCAAAACGCATTCTCGGGTAATTTTGGTTTTAGATAAGCGAATGATGGAAACTCAAGCGCGTTCTCACTATGACCGTCAACCTGTATAGGCCGCTGTGGATAAAACAAGTGATCGGCATCGGGCGGATCAATCGCAAAATAAAACATCCCTGACAGAGTGATTGCTGCTTTACGATACTCATCGTGAAGTAGGCTGTCTGGTGGGTTACCACGAAGATTGATGTGTATAACTGCCGTGCGCTTTTCATAATTGATAGCACAGGCATTTATCTCTGCATCAGTAAATCCGTTTGGAAACTTGCAGTCCAGTTCCTCAAAAGTCACGGTAATGATTCCTCCGCCGCGAAGCCGCTAGTCAATCCGCTCCACCGCCATCGCCACAGCATTCCCGCCGCCCAGGCATAGCGCAACAATCCCACGCTTCCCGCCGCATTCCTTCAGGTCCGCCAGCAGCCGCACCAGCAACCGTGCGCCGCTTGAACCAATCGGATGCCCCACCGCCACCGAACCGCCGTGGACATTCACCTTCGAAGCATCAAGACCAAGCTCCCGATTCACCGCAATCGCCTGCACTGCAAAAGCCTCATTCAACTCAAAGCGATCGACCGAATCAAGCTCCCACCCCGCACGCTTCGTCACCTTGAGCACTGCATCAATCGGCGCAAGCCCAAACCACTCCGGCTCCCTGCCCGCCGTTGCGCTTGCACGAATCACGCCAAGCGGTTTCAGATTCCGCTCCCGAGCCACATGCGCGCTGGTAATCACCACCGCCGCCGCGCCATCGCTTACTCCGGGAGCATTGCCCGCCGTCACCGTGCCGCCTTCCTTAAAGGCCGGCTTCAGCTTCGCCAGTGTTTCCACGGTCGTATCCGGACGAATCGCCTCATCAACAGCAAAAACCCGCGCAGCCTCACCCTTCTTTGCCGCCGGAATCTCCACCGTCATCATCTCCTCGGCAAAAATCTCAGCCCGCGTCGCCGCAGCCGCCTTGCGATGCGACTCCGCCGCAAAAGCATCCTGCTCCTCGCGCGTAATGCCGTACTTCTCCGCAATCATCTCCGCGCCAACGCCCATGTGAAAGCCGCGATACGCCTCCCACAGCCCATCATGGATCATTGCATCCACCAGCGTGCCGTTCCCCAGGCGATAACCACCACGCGCCTGCGGCAGAAGATACGGCACATTTGTCATCGACTCCATACCGCCAGCAACCATCACCTCCGCATCGCCCAGCGCAATAGCCTGCGCCGCCAGCGACGCAGCCCGCAGCCCCGACCCGCAGACCTGGTTCACCGTCAGCGCGGCAGACTCAGGAGCCAGCCCGCCATAAATCGCCGCCTGCCGTGCCGGATTCTGCCCCAACCCCGCCTGCAGCACGCAACCCATGATGCACTCGTCGATCTGCCCCGGCTCAAAATCCGACCGCCGCACCGCCTCGCGCACTACCAGCGCACCCAGCTTGGGCGCAGTAAAGCCCGACAGCGAACCCTGAAACTTACCCACCGGCGTACGCACCGCCGAAACAATCACCGCTTCCCGCATTCCCAATTCCTCCACTCCAGCCAGCCGAGAATATCAACTCCGACGCCTGCCACGCGAAAGGCACAAGATTCACTTGAGCAAGCCGCACAGGTTTGCTAGCCTTGAGCCCGTCATGCGACTCACAATTCCTGCCTTCCTTGCAGCGCTCGCCGCTGCCTGCCTTGCCCTGCCCCTATCCGCGCAGAAATTCACGCCCAAGACCATCCAGTTCCAAGGCGCGCCGGATTACGCAAACGATGACTTGCTGGCCGCTGCCGGTATCAAAGCCGGCCAGACGCTCTCATCCGACGATATGCAGCAGCGCATGAACGCGCTCTCGCAGAGCGGCCTTTTTGACAGCGTCAAATTCACCTTCAACGGGCAGGATCTGGTCTTCCAGCTCAAGCCCGCGTCGCAGCTCTACTCCGTGCGGCTGGACAACCTGCCGCTCACGCCCGGCCCCGATCTTGACGCGAAGATCCGCGCAAAGCTCCCGCTCTATCACGGCAAAGTTCCCTCCGATGGCACGCTGCTCGATGGCGTACAGTCCGCGCTCGAAGAGCAGCTTGCCGCCATCGGAATCAAGGCAACAATCACCTCTGCGCCATATAGCGCCATGGGCGCTCGTGAAGCCACTGCCATCGCCTTCCATGTCACCACACCGCAAATTCTCATTGGCGAAATTCAACCTGGCGTCGCCCCGCAACTCACCCCGAAAGCCCAGGCGGTTCTGGCATCTCTCACCGGTTTACCGTACAGCACTGAAGGTTCAACCTCCGGCATCGCCAGGGACCTCCTCGGCATTTACCGCGACATGGGCTACCTGGACGTCAAGGCAGACGCCGCAAAGCAGCCCACCCTGATCATTGCTCCCGACATCGTTAAAGTTCCCTTCCGTTATTCACTCGATGCGGGTGCGCTATATAAAGTCACGGCCATTCAGCTTGCGCCGGACATGCTCGTCAGCCAGGCGGACTTCGACAAGCAGTCGCACGTTCATCCCGGCGACCCTGCCGACGCCGAGCACATCTCGCAGAACTGGCATTTCATCGAGCGGCAGTATCACAATCGCGGTTACGCGCGAGCGCGCATCACGCCCGCAGCCACGCTCGACCACGCACAGCACACCGTCAGCTATGCCGTAACAGCCGAGCCGGGAGCCATGTACACCATGGGCAAAATCAGCGTCGAAAATGTATCGGATGAGATTCGCACCATGATGCTGGCCGCATGGAAGCTGCCCGCCGGAGCCGTCTTCAATGAAAGCGCGCTGCTTTCTTACTTCGCCATCGACGCCACAAACACCCACGCCGACCCGCGGCTCTTCAAGCTCTTCCAATCGGTCAACTACAAATACACGCTGAACGTAAACGACGACACCAAGACCGTGGACGTAGTGCTGAGGCTGGAAAAACGTACCTCTTAAGCTATCCTCATGCCATGCTGCACACCATTCTGAACAACATGTTCCACCTGCCGCTTCCGATTCTGGAGAAGCTGCTCCGTCCAGTCGTCGTCTATTTGGTCCTCGTAATTCTGCTGCGCATCTTCGGCAAGCGCGAGCTGGCACAGCTCAATCCCTTCGATCTCGTTGTTCTGCTCTCGCTCTCCAACACCGTGCAGAACGCCATCATCGGCGACGACAACTCAGTCACCGGCGGCATCATCGGCGCACTCGGCCTGCTGGGCATCAACTGGCTTGTAGCCAGATTCCTGTTCAACTCGCCGCGTCTTACGCGGCTTGTGCAGGGCCGTTCCACGGTGCTGGTGCGTAACGGACAAATTGATCAAAAAGCCATGCAGCGCGAATCGCTCACGCATGAGGAGCTGTTGGAAGCCATCCACAAACAGGGCTTCACAATGGTTCATCAAGTAGGCCTGTGTGAGCTAGAGCCAAGTGGAACATTTTATGTGGAAGGCCTGGAGCCAAACTCTTACGAAAAGCAGCACGCTGATATTCTGGCGCGCCTGGACACACTGACAAAGGAAATAGCAGCACTGCGTCAGCAATCTGCCTGACAAACTCACTTTGTCAGGCATTCTCAGAACTCTGCATCAAATCATTTTTCGACCAACGGGGGGACCACAAAGGTTTCAGCGCGGCGAAGCCGCAGTCGCCTTGATAGCAAATCACTCCCACTCGATCGTCCCCGGCGGTTTCGATGTAATGTCGTACACCACGCGGTTAATGCCACGTACCTCATTCACAATGCGGCTGGAAATCCGCTTCAGCACCTCATACGGTAGCGGAGTCCAGTCCGCCGTCATTCCATCCTCGGAATGAACTGCCCGAACCGCAGCCGTGTAGGCATAAGTCCGCTGGTCGCCCATCACACCCACGCTCATCACCGGCAACAGCACGGCAAAGCTCTGCCATATCTTGGTGTATAGCCCGGCAGCCTTGATCTCGCTCACCACAACATCATCGGCTTCCTGCAGCAGCGCCACGCGGTCCGCTGTGACCTCGCCCAGAATGCGCACAGCCAGCCCGGGCCCTGGGAACGGCTGACGGCTCAAAATCTCCTCCGGCATGCCCATATCGCGGCCAATGCGCCGCACTTCGTCCTTGAACAGATCGCGCAGCGGCTCAATCAGCTTGAGCTTCATGTGCTCAGGCAGGCCGCCCACATTGTGATGGCTCTTGATCGTCTGGCTCGGCCCTTTAACGCTGCTCGATTCAATCACATCCGGATACAGCGTCCCCTGCACCAGCCAATCCACGCCGCCCGTCTCACGCGCAATCCGCGTAGCCTCATCGTCAAAGACAGCAATAAATTCGTTGCCAATGATCTTGCGCTTCTTTTCCGGGTCCGTCACACCGGCCAGCTTACTCAGGAATCGCTCGCTCGCGTCCACGGCCACCAGGTTCAGCCCCAGCTTGTCGCGCAAATTCTTCTGCACGCTCTGAAATTCGTTCTTGCGCAGCACGCCATTGTTTACAAAAACGCACGTCAGCTGGCTGCCAATGGCCCTATGCACCAGCATTGCCGCCACGGAAGAGTCCACGCCGCCCGAAAGCCCACAGATGACATGGTCCTTGCCCACCTTTGCACGGATCGCAGCCACCGTCGTCTCAACAAAGTGAGCCGGTGTCCAGTCGCCATCGGCGCCGCAGATGCCAAAGACAAAGTTCTTCAATATCTGCGGTCCCAGTGGCGTGTGATGCACCTCTGGATGAAATTGCACCGCCCAGATGCGCCGCTCTTCATTCGCAATGCCGGCCAGCGCATTGGAACTAACCGCCGTCCTTGAAAACCCTGCTGGCAGCTCCAGCGCCTCATCGCCATGGCTCATCCACACCTGCAGCCGCGGCGGCAACCCCGCAAACAAGGGCGTTGCGGCATTCTCCACCGTCACTTCGGCATCGCCGTACTCGCGCTTCGGCCCGGGTCTGACCACTCCGCCCAAATGATGCACAATGTAGTGCAGCCCATAGCAGATGCCGAGAATCGGCGTCTGCTCGTCCAGAATCTTCGGATCGGCGGCCGGAGCATCTGGATCATATACAGACGACGGGCCGCCTGAAAGGATGATGCCCAGCGGCTTATAACTCTGTATCTCCTTCAGGGGAGCCGTACAGGGCAGAACAACGCAAAAGACGTTCAGCTCGCGGATACGCCGGGCGATCAGCTGCGTATACTGCGAGCCAAAATCAAGGATAACGATGGTTTGGGTGTCCACTATTCAGTGTGTCAGGGAGATGCAGGGCCTGTAAAGAACTGCATCGAGTCCATTTCGAGAAACGCATCCCCCTGAATACGCTGCAAATTCCGTGTTCTAGCGTTTCCTCCCATATCGGACATCGAATGGCATGGAGTCCTTCGCCTATCTCTTCAATTTCGATTGACTTTCATGGAATGAATCGGAATAGTGAAACTGAAGAAATTCCTTGGTTTATCGGTTTTCCAGTCAGCCGCGCCATTTGCTGAGATTCGCGGAGAAGTAGAGAGCGTCCTCAATGCGTAGCAAGCGATCCGTCGCTCTGCAACTCTGGAAGATCGCGCTTGCGCTCGCTATCGTGGCCGCGGCATACCTGCTGCGCGCTTTCCTTGCTTGGCAATTTGGCTTCCATCTCTCGCTTTACCTCACCTATCTACCGCCCGTGATTGCCATTGCGCTGCTTCTGGGGCTGTGGCCCGGGCTGGCAGCCACCGCGGCTTCCGCTCTGGTCGTGAATCTCACCACCGTCATGCCGAAGGACTCGTCAGAGAATGTCCGGACGGGTCATCTGATCGCGTTTTTATTTTCCATTCTGACCTGCGCAGCCTTCTGCTTTATGGCCGAATATGTGCGCAGGAGCCAGGGCAGGCTGGCAGAGCTCGAGAGCGAAAATATCCTGCACGAACTCAGCGCCAAGCTGCAGGCGGCTCTTGAAAGCTCCGCGGAAGCGATGTTCATCTGCGACGCGAAAGGCAATTTCGTAGATTTCAACCAGGCATTCGCCGCCTTTCACAAATTTAAGGATAGGTCCGAATGTCCGCGTAGGAACGCCGACTATCCCGGCTTCATGGACGTGTATTTTTTCGATGGCACGCCGGCCCCGCTGGAACAATGGGTAGTGCCCCGGGCCCTGCGCGGCGAGCAGGCAACAGGCGTGGAATACCGGCAGCGGCGCAAGGACACCGGAGAAGAGTGGGTCGGAAGTTTCAACTTCGCTCCCATTCGGGATCGCGCGGGTGATATCGTCGGCTGCGTCGTCAGCGCGCTTGACATTACAGAGCGCAAGCGAGCCGAAGAAGCTCTCAAAAGTAGCGAAGAGCTCTACCGCAGCGTCTTTCACACCAGCACAGACGCCATGGTGATTACGCGCTTGTCCGACCGGACATACGTTGACATAAACCGCCGGTTTGCCGAGTACTTCGGATTTACCTGCGAGGAAGCCATCGGCAAGACTTCCGTGGACATGGGCATGTGGACCGACCTCGTAGATCGCGAAGCGGTATTTTCGGCCATAAAGCAAGGAGAGGAATTTCGGGATGTTCCGGTCAAATTCCGCAAGAGCGATGGCTCTGTGCTTTGGGGATTGGTCTCCGCTGCGCCGCTCATCATTCGCGGCGAGTCCTGCATGCTTGCCTCGATTCATGATGCCACCGGAGAAAAGCTGTCAGAGGATGCCCGGCGCGCCAGCGAAGCCCGCTACCGTACTGCTTTTCAAACCAGCGCCGATGCCATGGTGATTACCCGCTTCCCCGATTGCCGGTGTATCGACATCAACGGAAGATTCACCGAATACTTCGGCTATACCCCGGTAGAGGCAGTTGGCAAAACTTCGGCCGAATTGGGGCTCTGGGCCAACCCGGCTGACCACGAGCTCCTGCTGAATGTCTTCCGCGATGGCAAAGACTGCCGTGATGTGCAGGTGGAGTTTCGCAGGCGGGACGGCTCCGCGCTCTGGGGCATGCTTTCCGCTACCCGGCTGATCGTTGACGGCGAGGAATGCCTGCTCTCCTCGGTACGCGACGTCACGCGCGAAAGACAGGCCGAAGGTGCCCTTCGCTACAGCGAAGCACGCTATCGCGCGGCCTTTGAAACCAGCCCGGACATCATTGTCATCTCACGCATTGCCGACGGCATGTACGTAGATGTGAATCCAGCCTTCACTACCGTCACCGGATGGCAGCGCGAAGAGATCATGGGCAAATCTTCGCTGGAGCTTGATGTCTGGGCTGATTACGGCAACCGTGATGCCATGCTCGAAATCATCAGAAAGGGTGAGAGCTTCCGCGGCATCGAGGTTCAGTTCCGCAAGAAAAACGGCTCCTTGTTCTGGGGCGCAGTCTTCGCCACCACCATCGAGGTCAGTGGCGTACCCTGCCTTCTGATCCAGGTGCGCGACGTCTCGCATGAAAAAAGAGCCGAAGAAGAGATTCGCACCCTGGCCTTTTATGACCAGGTCACCGGGCTCGCCAACCGCCGTCTGCTCTTTGAGCAATTCCGCAAGAGCATCGCGCTCAGCTCGCGCACACACCGCAAGCGCGCCATGCTCTTCCTGGACCTGGACAATTTCAAAAGCCTCAACGATACGCGCGGCCATCATACCGGCGATCTGCTACTACGCGAAGTAGCCAACCGTCTGCAGGAGTGCGTCAACTCAGCCGACACCGTCTCACGGCTCGGCGGCGATGAATTCGTGCTTATCCTCGAAGAGCTGCACGGATATCCGGAGATTGCGGCCACGCAGGCCATGAGCGTGGCAGAAAAAATTCTCCTGCAGGTTGCGCAGCCGTATCTGCTGGAACAGGCCGAGGTCCGCACCAGCTGCAGCATCGGTATCACGGTCTTCGGCGACAACCAGGCCGATTTTCATCACGTGTTGCAGCAGGCCGATATTGCCATGTATCAGGCCAAGGCCGCGGGACGCAATTCCATGCGCTTCTTTGCGCCGGGCCTGCAGGCTGCCGTTACCGCGCGCGCCACGCTTGAGGAGGAGATGCGTCAGGGCCTTGAGAACAAGCAATTCGTCCTCTATTTCCAGCCGCAATATCTGAATGGCAAGCTCTACGGCGCCGAAGTGCTGGTGCGCTGGCGGCATCCGCATAAGGGCCTTGTCATGCCAGGGGAGTTCATCCCATTAGCCGAGGAAACGCGTCTCATTCTGCCGCTCGGAGCCTGGGTGCTTGAGAGCGCCTGCCGCCAGATTGCCTCCTGGGCGGATCGATGCTCGGACTTCAACGTCACGATTGCCGTCAATATCAGCGCGCTTCAGTTGCGCAAAGATGATTTCGTGGCGTCCGTGCTGGATGCCATCGCGCGCACTGGAGCCAATCCCAGCTGCCTCAAGCTGGAGCTGACGGAGTCTATGCTTATCGAAAACATTGAGGACGCCATCGCCAAGATGGCCGCGCTCAAAGAGCATGGCATCCGATTTGCTCTCGACGACTTCGGCACCGGCTACTCATCTCTGGCGTATCTCAAGCGGCTGCCGCTCTCGCAGATCAAGATCGACCGCTCGTTTGTGCGCGATCTTCTCGAAGACCCCAGCAGCGGCGCCATCGCGAGTATTGTCATTGCGCTCGGTAAAGAGATGGGGTTGCGCGTCCTGGCCGAGGGAGTCGAGACCCGCGAACAGCGCGAGGCCCTCCAGGCCCTCGGGTGCTACCTTCACCAGGGCTATCTTTATGGGCCGCCGCTGCCGCCGGAAGACTTCGAGCAGCTGCTGCTCGAATGTGCTGGCAATCCTCACCAGCAACAGGCATGAAATCCTTACACATCAAGCTCATCTGTATTCAGCCTGATATCTCTTGCTTCGATCACAGATGAGGATGCGGCCTGAATGCCTGAAAAATGGCTTTGACAAATTATTCCTTTCGATTCAGTATTTGTGGCATTGGAAAGCGCATCTAATCATCTACCGATGAATTGGTGTGCGACTGCCAGGAGTTCTATAGCTCGCAAGGAGAACCTCGATGAAAGCAAAAAAGCATTTTCTTTTCCTGTTTCTGTTATGTCTGCCGTCGCTCAAGCTATTCGCCGCGGATAATACTGCAGACCTCAACCAGAGGATCAAAGACGCCAGAGATGTGATACGGCAGATCATGATGACGCCGGACAAAGCCATTCCCAACAGCATCGCGCGTCAGGCCACCTGTGTCGGCGTCATCCCTAGCGTGAAAAAAGCGGCGTTCATTGTGGGCGCCTCATACGGTCAGGGTGTTGTTACCTGCCGCACCAGCACAGGCTGGAGCGCACCCGTGTTCATCCGTCTGGCTGGAGGCAGTGTCGGTTTTCAAATCGGCGGCCAGGCAACCGATCTCGTCCTCGTAGCGGTCAATGACAAGGGATTTCAGGACTTGCTCAAGTCGAAGTTCAAGATCGGCGCTGATGCTGCTGCATCAGCAGGCCCGGTCGGACGGAATGCGGCAGCATCAACTGACATAGCGATGAATGCGGAACTGCTGACCTATTCGCGCTCCAAAGGGTTGTTTGCCGGTGTCGACCTGAACGGCGCGGTAGTCTCGCAAAACACCGACGACACCAAAACTCTCTATGGCGGAACCGAGGATAATTTCCAGCACATTCTGCACGGCGCAGTTCCAGTTCCGCCGGCAGCGGCCTCGTTTGTGGCGACCGTTGGGCAATACTTCCACGCAGCCCATGCTGGAAAGTAACAATCCGCGCGTGTTCTGGATTTCTATGCCGGAATAACTCACAGCCAGGGGATGCTTAAGCGTCCCTTGGCAACGCGGTACTGAAGAAGTTAGGAGTTGTACATGTTCATTCTCTGGTGGATCATCGTTGGACTCATCGCCGGTTTCATTACCGGGAAGCTGATGAAAGGTAGCGGCTATGGCGCAATCATGGACATCGTGATTGGCATCGTCGGAGCGCTTGTGGGTGGCTTCATCATGCGCTCCCTCGGCTATGCCGGTCGGGGCGGCATGATCTATACCATCATTGTGGCAATCGCTGGCGCCGTAGTTCTGACGTTGCTGCTTCGCCTCCTTACCGGGAATAGATCCAGGAATCTTTAACGCATCCAGCGGTAGAAGGATTGAATCCGTAGGGCTACTGAAACAAAGACAGCAGTCCCAAATCTGCAAGCTGCGTTGATGAGCCAGGCAACCGTCCACACCGCAGCTTGCTCAAACTCAGAATGGGTGGCAGTCTCTCAATAAAGAACAGCGTAAAGAAATTTCACTATTGAACCGGAAGAAAATAACCCAGGAGTGACTATGGCAAAGAAAGATGCTGACGTTCGAGGAACCACGCCCGGTACGGGTAAAAAGATAACGCGCGAGTCTTTTACGGCTGCATTAAACGAAGACCTCTCACGCGAGTATCAGGCAATCATTGCGTATGTAAACTACTCACAGGTCCTCAAGGGCGCAGCCTATATGAACATTGCAGATGAGCTGGCCATTCATGCCACGGAAGAGCTTGCTCATGCTTTGCAGCTCGCCAACCACATCGATTATCTGGGCGGCATGCCCTCAGTCACGCCGAAACCTGTCAAGACCTCTGAAAAAGCGGAGGAGATGCTCAGGTTCGATCTGGACAATGAGAGGGAAACGATTCGTAATTACCGGCGGCGCGTCAAGCAGGCAGAAGAGCTGGATGAGTACGCAATTGCCGAAAGCCTGCGCACTATTCTGGTGCAGGAACAGGATCATCTTGTCTCTCTGGCCACCGCCCTGGGCATTGACCCGCCCAATCCTGGAATTGCCGATTAGGACGAATGTCCGAACACAATCGATCGCCAACAACTCAGCCACGAAAAATCTCCATTTTTCGTGGCTGAGTTTTCTTATGGCAGATCAATCTGTTCGGGGATGCGAACCAGCAATCAAATGACAACGCCCCCCGCTGCGGCGTGCTACATTGCTATCCATCTAAGCACGCACACCCACTCCCAAAGGGAAAACCGATGAACTGTTCTCGCATTGCATCCGCTCTGCTGCTTGCAGCCGGAATCATTTTCACTGCCAGTGCCCAAACCACCGGAGCCCAATCGAATCCTGACAAGCCCGCGCCACCACCCGAGGCCAAAAGCTTCGATCTCTCCGCCATCGACAAAACCGCGGACCCCTGCACCGACTTCTACCAGTACTCCTGCGGCAACTGGAACAAGGCCAATCCCATTCCCGCCGACCAGGTCCGCTGGGCGCGCAGCTTCTCGCTGCTTGGGGAACGCAATCGCTATCTCCTCTGGCAGGAGCTGGACGCAGCGTCGAAGGATCCCAAAACTCCGCTGCAGAAAAAATTCGGCGACTACTATGCCGCCTGCATGAACACCGATCTCGTGGAGCAGAAGGGTCTCGAGCCGCTCAAGCCTGCGCTCGACCGCATTGCCGCCTTGAACGATCCGCATAAGCTCGCCACCCTTGCCGGCGAACTGGCGGCTCACGGCGAACCCGCGCCCTTCTTCCGCTTCGGCGTCTCGCAGGACGAGAAGGACTCAAGCAAACAAATCGCCACCGTCGGCCAGTCCGGCCTTTCGCTCCCCGATCGCGACTACTATCTCGTCGACCGATTCGCAAAGATCCGCGATAAGTACAAAGATCACCTGACCAAAATGTTTACGCTGGCTGGCGACACGCCGGACGCCGCCGCCAAAGAAGCCGACAGCGTGCTGCGCATTGAAACCGCGCTGGCCAAGGCTTCCATGAGCCGCGTCGCCATGCGCGACCCCGAGGCCCGCTACCACATCTACACCGTCGCCGACTTCCAGAAACTCACGCCCGACTTCGACTTCTCCATCTACTTCAAGGATGTAAAGATAGGCAGCTTCGACACGCTCAACGTCACCACGCCGGACTTCTTCAAGTCGCTCAACGGCCTCATCACCTCCGAGCCGGTCGATGCCTGGAAGTCTTATCTGCGCTGGCACACCATCCACGCCGTTGCATCGAACCTGCCCAAGGCGTATTTCGACGAAAACTTCGCCTTCTTCGGCAAGGTGCTCGCAGGCCAGAAAGAACCCACCCCGCGCTGGAAGCAGTGCACGCAGATGACCGACATGGCGCTCGGCGAAGCCGTCGGCCAGGACTGGGTCAAGCAGAACTTCCCACCCCAGGCTAAAGCCAAGATGGACCAGCTCGTTGCCCCCCTCGAAAAATCCCTCGGCGACGACATCAAAACCCTGCCCTGGATGAGCGACGAGACCAAGAAAGCCGCGCAGGAAAAGCTCTCGCTGATCCGCAACAAGATCGGCTACCCGGAAAAATGGCGCAGCTATGCCGCTCTCGAAGTCAAGCGCGACGATCTCATCGGCAACGTCCGTCACGACGCCATCTTCCAGCGCAACTACAACCTCTCCAAGCTCGGCAAGCCCGTCAACGAGAAGGAGTGGGGCATGACGCCGCCTACCGTCAACGCCTACTACAGCCCGTCCATGAATGACATCAACTTCCCTGCCGGCATTCTGCAGCCGCCATTCTTTGATGCCTCCATCGATCCAGCCGTGAACTTCGGCGGCATCGGCGTCGTCATCGGCCATGAGATGACCCACGGCTTTGACGACGAAGGCTCCAAGTACGATGGCAAGGGCAACCTGCGCGAGTGGCAGACCGCCGAAGACCGCAAGAAGTTCGTCGAACGCACCGACTGCGAAGTAGCCGAATACAGCGGCTTTGAGACCTCGCCCGCGCATGATGGCATGACCGCGCAGAACCTCAACGGCAAGCTCACCCTCGGCGAAAACACCGCCGACAATGGCGGCCTCCGCATCGCCTATCTCGCGCTCCTCGACACCCTCGCCGCCGAACATAAGTCCATCGACGACAAGATCGACGGCTACACCGAAAAGCAGCGCTACTTCCTGGGCTTCGCGCAGGTATGGTGCGAAAACCAGACCGACCAGTCCGCCCGCCAGCGTGCCCTCACCGACCCGCACTCCACCGGCAAGTGGCGCGTCAACGGCGCCGTGCAGAACTTCGACGAGTTCGGCAAAGCCTTCAGCTGCACCAAGGGCCAGCCCATGTACCCAACAAACTCCTGCCGCGTCTGGTAGCAGCAAAAGCAAGCCCCGGCGAATATATCATTCACCGGGGCTTGCCTTGGTCTTTTCTATATCAGCGAATGGAACATCACGGCCCGGGTACAGCCACAACTTGGTGCCCCGCTGCAAAAACGACCGTTGATCCAGCCACCGCCCCAAATCCAATGTTCTGGGACACCGGCACCTGCACCTGCCATAAAAGCTCGCCCGACGGCAGCGAGTAAATGCTGTTGGTGGATGGATCGTAAGCCTGCCCAGGCGAGGGGAACTGAAGGCAAGCTGGACACCGGAAAGCGCCCTCCATCGTGATCGGCACTGTCGACAGAACTGCTCCGGTGGGATCGACAATCGAAAACCCCGAAACATAAGGCCCCTCCCCCTGCGACTGATCATCCGTATAATTTGCGACAAACAGATGCCCGTTATCGAGCCACCCCAGCCCGGTGCCGACTGCCGCTGAAATCAACTCGCCATTACGGTAAATATTCGTCGCGTAGCCTGATGCCACGTTAGCATCGCTAACAGTTGAACTTGCAATCAGCGTCCCATCCGGAGAAAGCACGATCGCCGAACCGCTCCCTGTATCGGAGAAAACCGTGGAGCCATTCTGAAGGTTCGTGACCGTGCGGGAGTACTCCATCTGTGTCGTCAACCCAGGGCTGGTGTTCTGCAATACCTGACCTAGGACCGTACCCGAACCGGAAAGGGTGAAGTTGATGAGATACGGGTTTGTGTAAGAGATGCTTTGGCTCGGCGTAGTCGATGGAAGCGAATACAGATTCAGCATTTGATTAGCCGCAAACGGAGTCTCCAGAGCTTCGCCAGCCGCGGCCAGAACCATACTACCGTCAGTTGAAAGACTGAGATTGTTGGCAAAGAAGTCGATGGACTCCATCTGCGTAGCAGTCGCCGGATTGAAGATAAGAACTTTTCCGATTGCAGTCGACACCGCCGCCAGGTTCGAAGAGCCCGCAATGCCAGAGACCGCGCCATATCCAAAGTAACGGCGTGTCGATGCTAAGCTCGCGCCATCCACCAGAACGCCACTACCGTTTCCCGCGATCCACTGCAAGGCCGACGCAGCCCCAAACGAACTCAGATTGCCAATCGGCGGAATTGGAAAGTCCGAACTCACAGGCGCCGAACCGGAGAGATCAATAACATGCACCGTCGAATCTTGTATTGGAAGGACCGCAATGCTGCTTCCTGAAGCGACGTATGTGTAAGAGAAGTCCGGCGAGAAGGAGAACACCTGCATCGGAGTGGCGCTGCCGCCTACCGCGTAGACGCTCACCCCAGGCGGATAGCCTCCCGCAGTCCAGAACCAGTTCCCTTGTCCCGTTAGATTGGTCGTCGAGGGAAGCGTGACCAACTCTTGCTGCACCGCTCCGCTCGAATAAACCCAGACCGTATTGCTCAGGTTGGTCAGGAATCTGTGCCCATCCAGGAACCATGAATTGAAAGTGCCGGAAAACTGCGCGCTGACTACGGACTTTCCGCTTGGGAGCGAATCCGTTTCAATCACATTCGCGCCGGAAGGCCCGCCAGCAAGCTGTATCTGCCCCGGAGCCGCAAACGCATTAGCGGCATGGTAGTCTCCCGACAAACTGAAGACTTGCTCCCCTGTCGATGACCAGGCAGTAAGAGAAGTCGCAGTGCCCGCGCACAGATAGCTCCCATCGGAAGCCAGCTTCCACCAGGTTGGCGAAGGAACCGACAAAATCTGATGACCGTCCACCACGGAATACATCTGCAATTGCTGTGCCGTGCCAACCACCGCAACCTGCCCGGCAAGATCAATCTGATTCAATGCCGGAGTGCCAACCCCAAGTGAGGTAACAGCCCCATCTCCGCTCGTAATAATGGAGCCCAAGCCATAATTCCAGAGCACCCAGTGACCAGATGTATCTTCACTCAACACATTATTCGCGTTCTCGCGTATGGCGAGAATCGGGCTTCCATGCCCCTGTTCCAGCAGAACCGTCTGGTTCACATTCACCGCAACGGTCAGTTGCGCCGTCGTGCTTCCACTGGAATTCTCGGCTGTAACTGTGTAAACAGTCGCCGGAGAAGCCGAAAGCGGAGTGCCGGAAACAATGCCGCTGGTAGGATCAAGCGTCAGACCGGCAGGCAGAGCAGGAGCGATTGAAAATCCCGCAACAGTTCCGGTGAAGGTGGGTACATCAGGCTGCATCGGCGTACGAAAGGTATCATTGACAACCGGCACGGCATAGGCCAGGTTGGCAGGAACAGCAGGGGGAGCAGCCGCAATGGCAATCGTCAACGTCACGGTAACGGATCCCGCCGAGTTCGCTGCTGTAATTACGTAGTTCGCTGAAGCTGCTGCCGTCGTCGGCGTTCCGGACACGGCTCCCGTGTTAACGTCCATCATCAGCCCGCCCGGCAACGCGGGGGTTGCGGAAAACGTGACACTGCTGGTCCCCGATACAGCAGCGGGGTCCATAATAATTGGCATGCCAACCATTCCAGATATGGCGTCCGTCGCATAGGTCAGAGTATTTGGCGCCGTTACCACAGGAGCGGGGGGCGTATTGCCACCGCCGGTCATCTTCGAAGATCCCCCGCAGCCCGTCAATATTGCGCCAATGATCGCCAGAACTGCGGCAAGCACGGCCAAACGCCCGCCATTCCCCCCGGTATCAGCCCGTTTCATGCTCACAAGCCCTGCGCGCACACGCTCAGCACTCTCACCCATAACCACACCCCCGGATAACCCGATGCTCACCCAGCGAACCAACTGTACCGGCGCCGCATCGGGCAGATGTCAGCCCCATGTCATTCAATCGTCAGGAGCCGCTTCCTGGACCGTGCCGGAACATTCGGAATAAACTCACCGATTGAGCTCATCTCCTTCGTTCTTCGATAACTTCCCTCGCCACGTCACGTCCAATTCGCAGCGGTTTCTCTTTCCTGAAACCGTAAATTAGGCACAACGCACCCTCGGCTTTTACAATGCAGCAGGGACCCATCCCAACCCAGCGCCTCCGCAGGGAACGACCACACTTGGCGCAGCACGCCTGACGAGCACGCCAGAGCAGGATGAAGGAATCGCATGAAGTTTAGGAAATTCGGCAAGGCCCTTCTGATGGGCGCAGTTTCGCTTAGCGCCATCCTCAGCATTACGTCTTGCGTTCAGAGTTATACAGTTGGCTTTTTGTATGTAACCGGCACGCAGACAACTGGCACCAGCGGCAGCGCCGGCCAGGGCATTGTCAGCGGCTTTAGAATCGACCACAACACCGGCAAACTGACCGCCATTCACGGCATGCCGCTCAGCTCGGGCGGTTCTTACCCCAATCGCGCTGTACTCATCCTCGGCAGCCGTTTTCTCTATGTTCTCAACCAGGGCGGCTCTGACTGCACTACCAATACCACCGACTCCGACTGCGCACAGGCCAACATCGTGCAGTTTTCCGTCGCCGGTAACGGAGCCCTCGTTTCACAGCAGACCTTCTATACGCAGGGCAAGAATCCCTTCCGCATGTTCGCCGATGCTACCGGCGGGCACATCTACGTGCTCGATCACGACGCTCCGGACAACTCTTCCTGCGCCAGGGCGCTTGGAGCCGGTGTTACCTCCTGCGGTGATATCACGGTCTTCAACGTCGATCCCAGCACCGGCCGACTCAGCCTCCTGCTCAATGCGCAGGTCGCCGCTGCAGATGGTTCGCAGCTGACTTACTTCCCGGTTCCGTCCAACCCCATCGATGTCTTGCTCAGCTCCAACTTCGTTCTCACTCTCTCGGGCACCCCGGGCACCGGCAACTTCGTGTTCCCCTACGCCTACAACACCACCGGCCAGCTCACCCTGAGCCAGAACAGCCTCCAGACGATCAACGCCACGCAGGCAACTGCCCTCCAGGCAGGCAACTCCTTCGTCTACGTCCTGGATAACGAGCCCATCACCTACGTTCCGACCAACAGCACCACTCCCGTGACTGTGCCCTCGCAGATTCTGCCTTTTACGGTGGGCGCAGGTGGCTCGCTTCAGGCGCAGACCGGTGGCGCGGTACCGGACGTGCCGGCCCAGAGCAATCCGCTCTTCCTGCTGGCTGAGTCCAAAGGCAAGTGGATCTATGTGGCCAATGCGGGCGACAACACCAATGCCACCGTCACTAATACGCAGAGCGGCATTGCGGGGTACGTCATTGATACCAGCAGTCACCAGCTGACCACCATGTCCGGCAGCCCCTTCGGCTCCGGTGCGGGCCCCTCATGCCTGGTGGAAGACCCGTCGAACCAGTTCATTTACACGGCCAACTTCAACGACTCCTCGGTCACCGGGTTGGTTCTTGATCCGAACGTCGGCACGCTCAGCAGCCTGCCTGGCTCGGCCAACAAGACCTACACGCTGAACGGTCCGGCCACCTACTGCCTGGTCAACGGTCGCACCAGCTAGCTCCATCCAGAGCGGGATGGACACAACGTCCCTCCCGCTCCGGGATTCCGCAAGGTGCGGAATCCATCCGATTTCAGAATGGAAGCTCCCTACACGCCGCGAGGCGCATTTCGGAGCTTCGATTCACAAACAAGGTATTGCAGGCCAAAACTGGCCGGCGGACGAAAGATGCGCATGAAGTTGAACAAATCGAGCCAGTTGTTGCTGGCCTCTGCGGTAAGCCTGGCAACCGCCGGCTTCCTCTCTGCCTGCGCCACGCTCACGACAGATTTTGTTTTTGTCTCCAGCGCCAAGGCGGCAGGGACCAACAACTACGGCGAAATTGATGTCTATGAGGTCAACTCCGAATCCGGCGTCATGCGCCAGATTCCCACCTCGCCCTTCCCTTCCGGCGGCCGTAACCCCGTTGCCGAGACTGTCTCTTCCGATGAGACCAATCTTTACGTCGTCAACCGAGACGACAACACCATCGTCCAGTTCATCATCGGCAATGACGGCAAGGTTTACCCGCAGAACACCGTGAACACGCCCGGTATCTTCCCCATTGCCACCGCCGTCTCCGGTACCAATCTCTTCGTCGTGGATACCTACCAGCCGCTGCCCACCTGCTCAACGGCCTCGCCCTGCACCGGCTCCATCGCCATGTATCCGATTCAGGTCACTAAGAATACAACCGCGGGAAGCACTAGCAGCACTCCTGTAAATGGCACGCTCGGCTCTCCGGCTGTAAACTCGGCGCTCAATACAAACTATTGGCCGCTCACGCTGCCTTCGTCGCCCACCGACATCATTCTGCCCACTTCCGTCGCCGCGCCGCCCTCCGGCAGCAACGTCTATGTAAGCGCCTACGACACTACATCGGGTGTAGGTTATGTCTTCGCCTTCGCCGTCGCCAATGGCACCCTTTCGCCTGTAAACAACGGCGTCCCCGTCGCAGCCGGCATTTATCCCTCCGGCATTGCTTCGGATCCCACCGGGGCATACGTCTACGTTACGGATTCAAGCAGCGATCGGGTCTTCGGCTTTGCTGCAGGCTCCGGCAGCCTCGCGCCGCTCCCAGGCAGCCCATATAACACTGGCAACCAGCCCTCGGCCGTCGTTGTCGACGCCAAGGGGCTATATGCCTATGTGGCCAACAGTCAGGACTCGACCATAACCGCCTACACCCTCGCCAGTGGCGTCCTCACCCGCATCGGCAGCTATACCACCGGTACGCAGCCAGTGGCCATCGGTATTGATCCCTCGCTCAACGAGTTCCTCTACACGGCCAACTTCCTCGGTAACTCGGTCTCGGGTTTCCAGATTCAGGCCGATAGCGGTTCGCTCGTCAATTCCAAGGGCACGCCCTTTATTGCCAACGCCAACCCGACAGCCGTGGCCGCCATTCCACACGGAGCCACGTCCAAGCAGTAAGGCGCGCTCTGGAAATTCCTCCTTATGGACTTTTACAATCCATAAGGAACAACTGAAACAGATTGCCTGGGCATTTCTCATGGACGCCCGGAATAAAAGGAAGCGCATGAAGTTACGCAAACTCAGCCAGCTCGCACTGGCCTCCGGAATCGGACTGGCCGTGGCCGCTGCTCTTACCGCCTGCCAGCTCGTGACCGTCGACTATGTCTTTCTCGCCGGCTCTGCAACAACCACCAGCGGCGGCGCCATCCAGACCTTCGCGGTCGACTCCCAGTCAGGCGCTCTGCGCTATGCCAACAATTCCGGCACCAAGCCAGTCGACTCCGGCGGCAGCTCCCCGGTGGCCTTGGCCGTCGATGGTACCTACGCCAACCTCTACGTGGCCAATCAGGGCAACAACACCGTCGTACACTTCACCATTGATGGCTCGGGCAATCTCAAAAACTCTGATTCCATCACCCTCCCGGACACACCCGTCGCCCTGGCCGTCGCTCCTTCCGGCTCGGCTCTCTTTGTCGCCTACGGAAGCAGCTCCGCCACGCTGGCAGAGTACTCGCTCTCATCCGGCACGATCGGCTCCGCTGTCGCCCTACAGACCCTCACCGTTCCCGGCTACGAGGGAGACACCGTGGTGCCTACCGCAGTCACCGTCATGGCAAATGGCGCAGGCGTTTACGCCACCTTGTATGACAAGTCGGCCTACAATCCTGGTGGAACCACCACCAGCACCGCCAACCCCGGATGGGTTTACAGCTTCGCCATCAGCTCCGGCGGAGGGCTCACTGCCACCACCAACAGCCCGTATCGCGCCGGCGTCAAGCCCTCCGGACTCGCGGCCGACCCCGCCAACCGTTTCCTGTATGTCGTGGATTTTGCCTCCAATCAGATGGTCGGCTTCGGCATCTCCTCCGGAACCACTCTTAACTATCTGATCAGCGGACCCTACAAGACCGGCAACCAGCCTTCGGCCATCACCATCGACCCGCGCGGCAAGTTCATCTACGTCGCCAATGCGCTGGACTCGACCGTTACCGCCTACGCCATCGATCTGACCACCGGCATTCCTTCCGCTGCAATCAGCACCACCGGCTCATCCAACACCTCCACTGATACGCAGCCCAACGCCATTGTCGTCGAGCCTGCGGAAGCGCGCTACGTCTACACCGCCAACACGCTCGGCAACTCCGTCTCCGGCTTCAGGCTCAACACGAATACCGGCGTCATCAACCAGACTCAGGACACTCCTTACCCATCCGAGGAGAAGCCCGCTGCGATCGTCGTCATCCCGCACGGCAACCGCTCCTCGGCGATTGTTACGCAGTAGGTCGGTCCCGTAACTCGCGCCATCATTCAAAAAGCCCAGCCAACCGGCTGGGCTTTTTTGTTCGGATTCACAGCAACGCCAAACGTATTTCCAGGCATTCAATGCGAGCACAATCTTCCAGCACTCTCCCTGGAAACCATGTTGCCTCGTCACGGGGCGGAATAAATCGAGTGCCCGCCGCGAACTACTTCGTGGATTTTGGAAAACGCAGTAATGTCTTTACCGGGATCACCATCCAGAACCACTAAATCGGCATCCATTCCTTTCGCAATGCGCCCGCTGTGGCTTGAATATCCAAAGCGCGCTGTCGGATTGGTGGTAAGAGAAGCCAGGATTCGCTGAAAGCTCATTCCTCCGCGCGACATCCACATAAATTCCTCGGAAGTATCAAACTGGTAGATGTAGCCAACGTCGGTACCGAACAGGATTTGGCCTCCTGCCTGCGAAAAACTCTGTAGCTGCTGGTCGGCCTTCGCCATACCTTTTTCGATCTCATTGGAGGGGGCATGCTGCTTCTTGGCTTCGATATCCCACAAAGTCAGCGTCGGGGTAAGAGCCATGTGCGCTGCAGCCAGGCGCCCGACAAGGGATGGGCTCCAGGCGTCATCAAAGGGAGTGGTGTGAGCCAGAATGTCGACGCCGCTTTCAAGCGCAACTTCAATTCCTCGAGTAGTGGAAACGTGGGCAAAAACAGGTTTGCCGGCGCGGTGGGCTTCGGACACAATTGCCTTCGCCAGGTCCACAGGCATGGTCAAAATGCCATTTTCCTCGATGGAATCTACAAATATCTTGATGCCGTCGGCGCCGTCGCGGACCTGCTGGCGGACTCGCTCCGTCGCTTGCGCAGCCGACTCAACTTCCGGGATGCTGACGTGATTTGTCTCCAGAAAGTCCTTCACATACACGGGTGTTCCGCCCTTGACCCAGAAAGGTTCCCCGACTGTAAGAATCCTCGGCCCCTTCACTTCGCCGCTTTCGATACGGCGACGGATCAGCATCGAATTGCGTTGAATAGACGCAATGTCAAACACCGTCGTAAAGCCCCAGCGAGTAAATATCTCCTGGAGTTGCGCAGTCAGTTCGTCACCCGAGATTTTTTCGCTGTGCAGAAGCGCAGCAATCAGGATATGCACATGGCTGTTCCAGAAGCCTGCAGTCACAGCCATGCCTTTGCAGTCAATCAACGTCGCATCGCGCGGAACTTTAACCTTGCCGGTCGGGCCAACCTCGACAATACGGCCATTACGCATGAGTATCGTCCCGTTTTCAATGGGCGTCTCAGCGGGAGACGGATAGACTTTGGCGTGGATCAAGGCAAGGTCAGAACACAAACCGGGCAGGCTCGAAAAAAGCGCCCCGACAAATAAAAGGAAGAGAACGCGACGGGCTTGCATGGCAACGGTATACGGCGAGAGTTCCACGATAGTTCCCTGAAATCCGAACCTGAATTCACCGCCGAATATCAATCGTCTTTTGCCACGCCGCTCCTGATAAACCTGCCTTTGTTTCCTAATCCCTGTTCCCTAGTCCCTATTCCCTGCTCTCTGTTATGGTCAGTAAGACACATGAACCCACCCCTAGGAACTCGCGCGGATGCTCAAGCGATGGCGAACTCGAATTCTGCTCTTTCTCGCCGTGCTCGGTCCCGGGTTCATCACCGCAAACGTCGATAACGACTCCGGCGGCATCTTCACCTACTCCCAGGCAGGCGCAAAGTACGGCTACAACCTGCTCTGGACCATCATCCCCATCACCATAGCCCTGATCGTCGTGCAGGAGATGTGCGCCCGGATGGGCGTCGTCACCGGCAAGGGCCTCAGCGATCTCATTCGCGAGGAATTCGGTCTACGCCTCACCTTTGTCCTCATGGTGGCGCTGGTCTTCGTGAACTACACCAACGTGGTCACGGAGTTCATCGGCATCGCCGGCTCGCTCCACCTCTTCCACGTCACCAAGTTCATCTCCGTGCCGCTTTGCGCCCTGCTCGTCTGGTTCATGGTTGTCCGCGGCGACTACAAAAGCACGGAAAAAATCTTCCTCATCGCCTCCGTCGTCTACATCGCCTACATCTTCACCGGCGTACTCTCGCAGCCCAGCTGGCATGACGCCCTGCTCGCCACCGTGCAGATGCCCAAAGAATCTGTCTGGCGCAACAAAGACTACGTCTACATGGCCATCGGCATCGTCGGCACCACCATCGCCCCGTGGATGCAGTTCTACCTGCAATCCTCCGTCGTCGAAAAAGGCATCCGCGTCAAGGATTACGCGGCCTCGCGCCTGGATGTCATCGTCGGCAGCTTCTTCACCGATCTCGTCGCCTGGTTCATCATCGTGGCCTGCGCCGCCACGCTCTTCGTTCACGGCATGGGAGAGATCAAGGTCGCATCCGACGCAGCAGAAGCCATGCGTCCGCTCGCCGGCGACTACGCCTTCGTCCTCTTCGCCTTCGGCCTCTTCAACGCCTCGCTCTTCGCCGCGTCCATCCTGCCGCTCTCCACGTCCTACACGGTCTGCGAAGGCCTAGGCCTCGAATCCGGCGTCGACAAATCCTTCCGCCAGGCGCCCTTTTTCTATTGGCTCTATACTCTGCTCATCGCCGGCGGCGCAATCACCGTGCTCCTGCTGCCGGACGCCACACTGATCCAGTTTTCCGTCGCCTCTCAGGTCCTCAACGGCATCCTGCTCCCCGTCATCATCATCCTCATGCTGATGCTCATCAACCGGTCAGACCTCATGGGCAATTACAAAAACTCCCGCCTCTGGAACCTCATCGCATGGGCAACCAGCATCATCGTCATCGGCCTGACGCTAGTCATGCTCTGGGGAATGATTCCCGGCCACTAAGGCAGCAACGAATTCACAAAGATAGGATTGTCATCCTGGCCATTGCCGTTTTTCAGGCGGAGGGCTGGGGTGGAAAGCGAAGGACCTGCTTTGGCCTTTTATGGATTTGGTTTTGCTTTTTATCTATAGCTCTTGCTCTTTATCTATAACCCTATTCCCGAATCCCTGCCTCACAACAGCTTCCCCTGCGCCAGATCCCTTACCAGCCCGCGGTCCGCCGGAAGAAAATCATACGTCGGTAAATCTTCCAGCTTCGCCCACACCAGCCGCGCAAAGATCCGATTCGTAATCTCGCCCGCAAACTCGCGTACCGTAAAGAACCGCAGATCCACCGCGCCGCCATTGCGATAGTTGTGCCGGATGTGCGTCACCGGCGCCCCAATTGTAGCCTGAATGCCAAGCTCCTCATCCAGTTCGCGCGCCAGCGCCTCTTCCGCGCTCTCGCCCGGCTCAATTTTGCCGCCTGGAAACTCCCATTGGAGCGCCATCGGCTGATCCGGCCGCCTCTGGCAGATCAGAACTTCGCCTCCCCGCATAATCAGCGCCGCAACCACAAAGCGCAAAGCCGGGGAAGACGGTCGGGCGTTGGAGGGGTCTTGCTGAGCGTTCTCCACGGCTTCAGTGTACCCGCTCACGCGCCGCGCATAACTCCGCGGCCCCGGATACAGGTAACGACTTAAGCACCTTTCCGCAGCGCACAACTGCCGAAAAGCCAGCTACTTGCCAGTCTTTGGAGGCTCAGCAATTACGCCGTCCGGGGCTGAAAATAACCCCACCCACGGCTCGTAATCACTTCCAGCAGTCCAGCCGAAGGGTTCACCGCAAACGGGTGCGCCGCAATCTCCAGCATCGCCAGGTCATGGATCGAGTTGCCGAAAACCGCATCCGGATGCGCCAGGCCCACGCGCTTCAGCGCCTCGGCCTTGCCCTCGCCGGTCGGCACATCCACCAGTTCACTGGTAATCACGCCGCTCTTCACAGCCGCCTCGGCAGCCAGCACGCGGTTTTCAGGAATCCCAAACTCCCGCACGCCCTCAGCCACCACCCACTTGTTCGTGGAGCTCACAGCCCACAGCTCAACGCCGCTCTCTCGCAGGCTGGCTACCAGCCTCTCCATCTCCGGAAAAACCACCGGACGCACAAACTCGCTTACATATTCCGCCGCTGCCTTGCGAAGCTCATCCTCGCGCAGCCCGGCATAAATCTGTACCATTTCGCCGCAGATCTGCAGCTCGCTCACGTCGCCCACACGATAGCCGCGGTAGCGCGTGTCAACCCAGTCGCTTGTGGAGCGAGAAACAAGTCCCCGCTCAATCGACCACTCCAAAAAGCCCACGCCGGAATCAATTGCCCACAGCGTCCCGTCGCAATCAAATACGGCAACGGCAGGCTTTATGCCTTCAATCTTCTTCTCAAACTCGCCGGCGCTCCAGCGCTCGGCCTCAAGCTGCGTTTCCATTTAGCTCGCTTTGCCCTGTCTATAAATTCCATCTCTATTCTCCTCGATATCGGGTGAATTTGCACGTTAACGTTCGTTTACGACCTGCCACCTTTTTGCTATCCCCTTCAATCTCTTGTTCCTATCCCCCTTCGTTGCACTCTTGAGTCCGTGATGAACGAGGTTCACATTCCGCTCTAAAACGCCCGACTCATCCCCGCGCCCACAGATAATCATCCTGTGAACCCCACAGCCAATTCCGGAGTCGGTAACTCCTCCCTCATGAAGGACTACCACTCCTATCTCCGCGTAGAAAAAGGGCTGCGGCCGCTCACCTGCGAGGCCTATCTCGGCGACCTGCGCACCTACGCCGAGTTCCTCGAAACCCGCCATGGCGTGCTTCTCAACGCCACCCAGCAGGACGTCGCCGCCTTCCTCGAAAACCTTCGCACCCACGGCCTTGACTCCCGCTCCTCAGCCCGCAAACTCAGTTGCCTGCGCGGTTTTTACAAGTGGCTTCTGCTTGACCGCCGCATCGACCACGACCCCACCGTCAACATCGAATCCCCCAAAACCTGGAAGGTGCTGCCCAAGTCGCTCGCCGAGCCGGAAGTCTCCGAAATGCTCGAGCGCGCCGCCCTCGCCGCCAACCATCCCCAGGCCCGCGCCACCGCCCTGCGTGACCGCGCCATCCTCGAGCTGCTCTATGCCGGCGGCCTCCGCGTCTCTGAAGTCACGGCGCTCAACATCAGCGACCTCGCTCTCGATCACGGTCGCGTCCTCGTGCGCGGCAAAGGCGACAAGGAGCGCATCATCCCCATAGGCCGCACCGCCGTTGAAGCCATCGAAGCCTATCTGGCCCTGGGCCGTCCTCATCTCGCCCGCATCGGCACCTCGCGCCGCAAACCCGGCGCACATGGCAGACCCCAGTCCAGCGGCTCCTGTCTATTTCTCTCGCTTCGCGGAATGCCCCTCACCCGCCAGTGGGTCTGGCATCTGGTCAAAATGGCCAACAATGACTCCAGCCCGCACATGCTCCGCCACAGCTGCGCCACGCACATGGTCGAACACGGCGCAGACCTCCGCAGCGTGCAGACGCTTCTCGGCCACGCCGACATCTCCACCACTCAGATATATACGCATCTAGCGTTGGGCCGCCTCAAAGAAGTCCACCGCCAGCATCATCCCCGCGCCAAACGCGCCTCCGTCGAGCAGCCGGGGCCAGGCATGCTCGAGGAAACCGCATGAACACCACAGCAACGCTCCAGCAGAAACAGGTAGGCCGGGGATTTATCCCCGGCAAAAAGGCCGTTATGAAAGGAGTGGGGCTTTAGCCCCCGAGGTATGTGCTCGCCCGCCGAAGTACAAGCTCCCACGCAAACTCCCCTCCATTCCCTAGCCTCCGCCTATCTCCACATGCTCACCAACGAGCGCGCCGCCTCCGCCCATACCCTCCGCGCCTACGAACGCGAACTCGCCGGCTTCTGCGCCTACATTACAGATATCTTCGGCGGGGATTGCGCCCCCGCCCGCATCGAGCACGTCCACATCCGCTCGTATCTCGGCACGCTCTATACGCGCGGGCTCTCCAAAGCCTCGGCCGCACGCGCTCTCGCAGCAATACGCAGCTGGTTCAAGTGGCTCGCCCGCACCGGCCACGTTGAAAAGAACACCGCATCGCTCGTCTCCACGCCCAAGCTGCCCAAACATCTACCCCGCGTGCCCTCCATCGAACAGATGAACCGCGTCGTAGATACCATCAGCGAAGACGCCGCAACCTGGCCCGCCCGCGACCGCGCCATTCTCGAGCTGCTCTACGGCTGCGGCATACGGAACGCCGAGCTCACCGCGCTCAACCTCAACGACATCCACTGGGCCAACGACGCCATTCTCGTCCGCGGCAAGGGCCAGAAGCAGCGTTACGTCCCCCTCGGCGACGCAGCCTCCCAAGCCCTCCGCGCCTACCTCACCGAACGCTCCGCCCGCCTCGAAGCCAGTGAAACCGCGCGCACCACACCCGCCGTCTTCCTTAATCTCAAGCTCCGTGGCCTCAACACGCCCGGCGGCCAGGCGCGCCTCACCACGCGCTCCGTGGGCCGCATCGTCAAGCGCATCGCCATCCTGCGCGGCCTCTCGTCAGACGTGCATCCGCACACCCTCCGCCACGCCTTCGGAACTCACTTGTTGGAAGAAGGCGCAGACCTCCGCGCCATACAGGAACTGCTCGGCCACGAGCGCCTATCGACAACCCAGCGCTACACACAGCTAACCGCAACCCAGCTGGCCCGCGTCTACGACGACACGCATCCAAGAGCAAAGTAACAACGCTACTTTGCAGTTGGCTTAGGTTGAGGATCTGTATATGCCTCGCAGCTAATCGAGGAATCAACTTTAGCCGGGTTCTCAATCGAGATCGTGAACTTCGACTGTTTTTCGATGTGTCTGATGGCTGATACAAGATGCTCTTGAGTCCATGTACCGCCTAGCGGGGGATCCACAAAAGAGACCCCTTTATCTCCATCCTTGGAGAGTACAAAGCGAGCGTTATTTTGGACATTGAAATCCTGACGGTCATCATGTTCTGTCAGGAAGATAGTAAATACGAATCCATCTGATCGCGAGGGGCTTCGATAATTCACAACGTAAAGCACTCTCGCGCGCGGATAGGACTTCTCATCAAGAAAGTAGCCGAACACCATACTCGACGTTTTGGTTGATCGAAGAAAACCCTTGGTAGCCAGGCAAGAAGCCGCGCTATGTAAGAGCGCGGCTGCGCTATCCTGCGCATGGAGTGCGCAACTCAAGCAGATGAGTGCTCCCAGTAAAACCTGCTTCTTGAAAAATCCACTCATGTTCCCTGTTTCTTGCTGCGCGAACGCGATTTAGCCCGCACTCTCAAAATCAAGCTAGAGGCTAGCGGCTAGAAGCTGTCTTATAACAGCCCCTTCCCCCGCAAATACAACTCCATCCCCGCCACAGCATCCGCCTTCAGCCGCTTGCCCTCAGGCTTAAACGGAATCCCCTCAATCCACGTCGCCCCGCGCCCGCGCCGCGCGCGATCAATCGCCTCATGCGCCACGCGATACACCGCCACCACGTCATTCGCATCCACATACATGCGCGGCAAATGCCCTTCCGCCGGCACATGTTTCGCGGTCTTGCTCTTCTTAGCCGGTCTGCGCACAGCGCGCTTCTCCGCAATCTCATCCGCCGCATCCCCGCGGCTCACCAGGATCAGCGGCAGTGCGTACTGCCTCGCCGCCGCCAGCGCATCTTGAAATGCCACCGCATCCGCCTCACCAAAAACCACACTCACCTTTCGGCTATTATGTGTCTTCGCCAGCAGCGCCGCGCCCACAACAGCATCAAAGCCCGCTCCAACGGAGGGCTTACCCGCGCGCTTCAACCGCAACGCATCATTCGCACCCGCCGAAGCCACCGCATCGCCCTCGCCCAGGTCCATCAACACGCCTGAAATCATCGCGTCAAAGGTCGCGCTCGACCCGCCACGCTTCGCCACGCGCTCGCACTTCCGCAAGTCCGCGTACAGCGCCTTCAGCGTCGTATTCGAAATCAGCGAAAACTCTTCTTTCTTCTCTGCCTTTGCGGACACTGCCGCCTTCGGCTTGCTGCTCTTGATAGCCATTCAGAAGTTTTCCTAAAGATGTAATCCGGTGCTGCGATTGTAACCCGCGCTAGGCTGTGTCTGACGAATCGACTTCGGCTTGCTTTGTAACAGGGCACGACTTCAGTCGTGCCGAAAAAGTCCAAAAACTGACCGGGCTTTAGCCCCTGCGGGAACTTACTTCTGGGGGAAAAACCTACGTCGAATAATCCGCATTGATCGCCACATATTCCTTCGTCAGGTCCGTCGTCCAGAAGACGCACTTCCCTTCACCCTGATGCAACTGAATCGAAATCGAAAACTCGCTCTGCTTCAAATACTCATGCGCAGCGGCCTCATCCAGCTCCTCCGCTCGCCCGCCATCCCGGCAAATCCGCAAATCCCCAAACCAAATATCAATCTGGTTCGGATCAATCTCCGCCCCGGAATACCCAATCGCAGCCATCAACCTTCCCCAGTTCGGATCGCACCCAGCCCACGCCGTCTTGATCAGCGGCGAGTGAGCAATCGCCTTCGCCACCTTCAGCGCATCCGCATCGCTCACCGCGCCATCAATCCGCAGCTCCGCTACATGCGTCACGCCCTCGCCATCAGCCACAATCTGCTTCGCCAATGACGTGCAGACCTGCCTCAGCGCCTCATCAAACTCCGCATCCCCCGCCGCAATCTTCGCCCCGCCAGCGCCGCTCGCCAGCAGCAGCACCGTATCGTTCGTCGAAGTATCCCCATCCACAGAGATGCGGTTAAAGCTCACATCGATCGCGCCGCGCAGATAACCACCCAGTGCCGCAGGCTCAATCTCCGCATCCGTCAGCACATACACCAGCATCGTTGCGTGCGGCACCAGCTGCGGATGAATCATCCCCGATCCCTTGCCCACCGCCGCAATCCGAACCTCTTTGCCATCGCGCTCCAACCGCGCAAAAGCCGTCTTCTCCACCAGGTCCGTCGTCAGAATTGCCTGCGCCACCTGGTGAAAATGATCGCTGTCAGCGCCAATCTGGTGAGCCAGCCCCGGCATCACCGCAATCAGCTTCTCCACCGGCAGCGGCACGCCAATAACTCCCGTCGAAGAAGGAAACACCTCTTCCGCCTTACAGCCAAACACCAGCGCCGCCGCCGCGCACGTCTCGCGCGCAGCATCCAGCCCCGCCTGCCCAGCCGCGCAATTCGCATTGCCTGCGTTAATCGCCACCACGCGCACCTTACCGCCCGTCGCGCGCAGGTTTTCCTTGTCAATCGCCAGCGGAGCCGCGCTCACCTTGTTCGCCGTGAATACCGCCGCCGCGTTCGCCGGCTCATCCGCCACAATCAACGAAAAATCCGCGCGCCCGCTCGCCTTCAAACCGGCCTTCGTTGCGCCAAACCGAAAACCCTTCGGTATCAGAAATGAAGAAATATCGCTCATGATCCTGTCTTGTAACAGGGCACGGCTTTAGCCGTGCCGGAATGAGATTAAGAAGATCTGGGGCTTTAGCCGCTGTACAAAGCCCGGCTCGCCGCACCCGCGTCAAATCAAGCCGACAATTTAATCTAGCAAATGAGGACCCCATGCCGGAGAACGCAATCGCCGCATCGCAAACCAATTTTCTCGAACTCGAAAACGTCAACGTAGCCCGCGGCGAGCGCATCGTCCTCCACGACATCAACCTCACCATCAAAGCAGGCGAGCACGTCGCCATCCTCGGCCCCAACGGCTGCGGCAAATCCACCCTCATCCTCACCATCAACTGCCAGATCTACCCCCTCGTCCAACCGGGCATGAAAGTGCGCATCTTCGGTCGCGATCGCTGGGACCTCACCGAACTCCGCAAGCACTTCGGCGTCGTCGGTATGGATCTCCCCGGCGAGCGCACCGCCGTCACCACCGGCCTCGACGCCGTAATTGCCGGCTTCTTTTCCGCCTTCACCCTCTGGCCCAACCTCCACGTCACAGAAGAAATGCGCACTCGCGCCATGGAAGCCCTCGAACGTATCGATGCCACGCGCCTTGCCACGCAATTAGTCGGCGAAATGTCCGCCGGCGAAAAGCGCCGCATCCTCATCGCCCGCGCTCTCGTCCACCGTCCGCGCCAGCTCCTCCTCGACGAGCCCTCAAACGCCCTCGACCTGGCCGCCCAGCGCGAACTCCGCAACACCATGCGCCGCCTCGCGCACGAAGGCACAGGCCTCGTCCTCGTAACCCATCACCTCGGCGACATCCTCCCCGAAATCGACCGCGTCATCCTCATGAAGCAGGGCCGCATCCTCGCCGACGGCCCGCGCACCAAGCTCCTCACCGAATCCCACCTCTCCGATCTCTTCAATGCCCCCATCCGCATCGGCCGAGATGAAGAATGGCTCCATAGCTGGTAAAAGTATTCATTTCCTTCACAAACAAACTTCTCCGCGACCATCGGGAGCGTTCCACAGCTGACTGGCGCGCAAAGCGCGCAGTGGCTGCATGCAATGCTTTCTGCTACCATTTCGGCTATTGATCGTCTCTCTCTCTCGTAAACCTCACATCCGCCGGAGGTCCCCAATGAATCCCTATTCTCGCCGCGATTTTCTTAAAACCGGCATCGCAGCCGGAACGGTTGCCGCAGCCGCGCCCACAGCGCTTCACGCCGCCATATCCCCAACCACGCGCACGGCTCTCGATAAAGTCACCCTGGGCCGCTCCAACGTCAAAGCCACGCGCCTCGCCTTCGGCAGCGGAACCAACAACGGCTACGTTCTCGCCGCACTCGGCCAGCAGGAAGTCAATCGCCTCGTTGCTCACGCCTACGACCGCGGCATCCGCTTCTATGAAACCGCCGAATCCTACATGACCCCCGCTATGCTCGGCGAAGCCCTCAAGCCCTACCCGCGCGAGAGCTACGTTCTCATGCACAAGGTCACCACGAACAACGACGGCGACCCCAAGCAGCGTTTCGACGCCATGCTCAAAAAATCGCAGACTGATTACTTCGACATCATGCTCCTCCATTGGCAGACCACCGCCGACTGGCCCACCCGCAGCAAGCGCTGGCAGGAAGGCATCGAAGAGTTCCAGTCGCAGAAAAAGATCATCGCCCGCGGCGCAAGCTGCCACGGCCTGCCCGCATTCCGCCAGGTTCCCGGCAACCAGTGGCTGCAGGTCTCGCTCGTCCGCATCAACCACAACGGTTCGCGCATGGACGGCGACACCTACATGGACAACAACAACCCCGATCACCGCGACGAAGTCGTCTCCCACATCCAGCAGATCAAAAAAGAAGACATGGGCGTCATCGGCATGAAGCTCATCGGCGGCGGCCAGTTTGAAAACTCCCGCGCCGACCGCCAGGCCGCCATGCGCTTCGCCGTCCAGACCGCCGGCGTAGACTGCGTCACCGTAGGCTGCAAAACCACCCAGGAAATCGACGAAACCATCGACAACCTGAACCTCGCGCTCGTTTAAACAGGAAAGCTGGTATTCGCAATCCGAAACGGTAGTTCGGGACTGGTAGACCGGGGATTTATCCCCGGCAACAATCGCACAAACAAAAAAGGGCCTTCAGGCCCTGAGGTATGCTCTTTGAGACTCCCCCCAGCTTGACCTCTTTTCCCATCCAGGACTAATCTCTTCTTACACGGGAAAGGAGGTTGATCCAGCCTATGAAATTTGATTTACCAAGTAGTCCGGTACGTGAGGTGACTGAGGCCTAGGGCATCGCGCTCTGGACCCCATGTAAGCCCCCGGCATTTCATCGCTGGGCCTTGGCTCTCGCGAGTAGCGATGGCCTTAGTCCAATCCCAACAGTTAACCGCCAGCGGCCTGAGAGCAATCTCAGGCCGCTGTTGTTTTATGCCAAATTTATGATGTGTCATCCTGAGCGAACGGGGCCCAGGCCGTTCTCTTCAGGCTGGGGGTGGTGAGTCGAAGGACCTGCTTTTGCCTTAACGTCCCCAGGCACCTCGTCCTTCGTCCCTACAACGCACTCCCCCACCGTCTCAGCCTAATCGTCGCCACAAGAAACGCCGCCGCAACAGCCAGCCCAATCCATAATCCCGGACTCGCCAGAAAATGCAGCGGATCGATCATCTCCATCGAATCGAGCTTCATTCCGCCGCCGGCCCCCACAGCGCCTGAGGATTCTCCCGTCAGCCTGTCCCGCAGGATCGAGAAAACATACGTTGTGTTGAACGCAATCTTCTCCACAACGCCTGCCAGCACCGGAGGCACCACGGCCCACAAAAACGGCGCGCGCTTCGCCCACGCGGAAACCATCAGCATATAGGCAAAAATCGGTGCATACCACAGCACATGAATCGTCACCAGGTGGTAGAGCGTCATCCCCCATACCTGCGGCAATCCGGGATTCGGCCACGCCAATGACGCGCCCTGTCCCTGTGCCGCAAACGTCGCGGAAAGAATCAGCAGTATCACCAGGTGCGTCACAATCACCAGCGTCATCATGATCGCTGGAATCACCACAAACGGGATCGCCGCCTTGCCCAGAACCGCCGTCGTATCGGATACCGGCAGCGATTTCCAGAACAGGATGCTCCGGCTGTTGCGCTCACCCTGCAGCGTGCTCAGGCAATAAAACCCGGAGACAATCAGCGCCACGCCCATAATCGCAGCAGACGCCACGTTATATGCCGCCACCACGCCACTGTGCTGCCCTTGGCTCATGTTCATGTCAGCGCTGATGTGCAGCGCTCCGCGGAACACAGCAATCAGAAGCCCCACAATCAGAAGCCCGGCCACAGCCGCCGGCGCAATATAAATCGACCGGTTCTCCCATATCTCGCGCCGCACGCTCCAGTACAGCCGCCTGCCGGGCGAAATAGAAGTTTGCGCCATCGTGCGCCCAGCCATCGGTAGTTCGTTTACTGCATTCGATTGCGTGCTCATCGGCTTGCTCCCATATACGAAGTCGTATACCTCGGCGCCCCAGCGCCGCTCTCGCTAATCATGGCCACAAATACATCCGCAATGCTCGGCGTTCTCACCTCGCCAAGCGCTGTAATCTGCTGGCGATCCACGCCGTTAAACAACAGCATGCTCTTCCCAAACCCCGCACGCTCATACATCGGCTTCAGTGCGCGCGCGGCCTCAATATACTCCGGCCCCACCAGCGCCTCCGTGTACCGCGTTTCGAACTCGTCCATGCTGTGGTTCAACACAATCCGGCCGCTATTCAAAAACATCACATCGGTCAGAATGTTCTGTATCTCCTCCACCTGGTGCGTGGTCACAATAATCGTCCTGCTGCCGTCAAAATAATCATTCAGCAGCGAGTCATAAAACTGCTTGCGGTACAGCAGATCCAGTCCCAGCGTCGGCTCATCCAGCACCAGCAGCCGAGCGTCAATCGCCATCACCAGCGCCAGGTGCAGCTGAGCCACCATGCCCTTCGACAGCTCCCTGACCCGGCTCCTGGGCTTGATCGCCGTCTTCGCCAGAAAACCCTCTGCCTTCGCGCGATTAAACCTCGGATGCACGCCCGCGACATAATCCAGAGCCTGCGTCACCCGCATCCAGCGCGGCAAAATCGCCACATCGGAGATAAAGCAAACCTCGCGCATCAGCGCATCGCGTTCCGTCCACGGGTTCAACCCCAGCACCCGCAGCTCACCCTCAAACGGAGCCAGTCCCAAAATTGCATTCAGCGCCGTAGTCTTGCCCGCGCCGTTCGGCCCAATCAACCCCAGAATGCGTCCTTCTTCCACGCGCAAGTCAATCGAGTCCAGCGCTACCGTAGTGCCATACCTCTTGCGCAGTCCATGTGCCTCAATCAATGCCATAGCTTTACCGCGCCTCCTTCATCGAACCCGAGCCATTCGCTCCATTTTGGCCAGCCAGCAGTTGCTTCGCGCTCAGTCCCAGCCGCTCAATCGTCGCGTACACCCGCGGCCATTCCTCTTCCAGAAACTTCTTCCGCTCGGCCTCAAGCAGCAATCCCTTTGCCCCATCTTTCACATACATTCCGCGCCCCCGCATCGTCTCCACCAGGCCTTCGCCTGACAGCTCCTGGTAACCCTTCAGAACCGTTAGCGGATTTACGCGATACTCCGCCGCCACGTTCCGCACAGAAGGCAATGGATCGCCCTCTTTCAGCGCGCCATCCAGTATCAGCGCCACCACGCGGTCGCGCAGCTGGCGATAAATCGGCTGACTATTGTTGAATTCAATGTCCATAAGCCTTCCAGATACCTTCCATCGTTTTTGTCACCCCGTTTGCAGACTCGGCCCAGCCACTCCGCGCCGCCACACAGCTCACCGCTAGACCCAGTTCCCGAACGGCCGGCCTCAAATGCCTCATCTCACGCGCCACTGCACGCGACGCACATTCAGATGCCCGTTCCATCGTCTCTTCATTCATCCCGGCCAGCGTCTTCACCTTTTCAAATGACTCCTCAAGCGTGAACTGAGCAGCCGATACCGCCGAAATGAGCAACAACACCGCAAGCAAACTACGCATCATCGATTCCATCTCCCCCTCCCAGATCCATAACGGTCGAGGTCGTTTCCCGTTTACACATGATCAAGATCACTCATGCTTACTGCTATACATAACTACAACACTAACTCTCTGTCAAGCCCTTTTCTTAAATATCTCTGGACTATGCGATGTCATCCTGAGCGAATGGCGTCCCAGCCGTTCTCTTCAGGCTGGGGGTGGTGAGTCGAAGGACCTGCTTTTGCTTTTTAGCCAGTTACACCCCAACACACGGGTGCCCCATTCATCCCGGGGCCCCACCGACAGGTCTTCGTCGGTGGGGTGGTGAAGCGCTTTTGCGCCACGGGTGGGATAGCACGAATCCCCATGTTCCCGTTTCGATTACCTAAGCCCACCACCCTTTCGTACCCAAACGTCCCTTCAGAAAGTTTGCGTAGAATTACGAGGTTTTATGCCACACTTAAAATAAGCAGGGAGAAAAGCGGACGAGACTCCAATGACAGACGAAGAAAGAGGAAACACATACCGCCACCCCTCCCCCACAGTCACAGCATGCTCTCGAAATAATTGCTATAAACAATTGAACCTATTAAGGTTAATGGATAAATTGCAGCTCTCCACGTATCGCAATATGATACTTCTTCATAAATCCCGAGCCTTTGACAAACCATGATGTCGGTCCCGCTGATTCCACTACACTGAAATCAGACCGCTATGTCCTTCATCAGCCTCTTTGGCAACAAGTCCGAACCCGAAAAACCCGAGCCAGAGGAACCCGAGCAGAAGAAATCCGGTTTCTTTAGCCGCATGCGCGAGGCGGTAACCCGCACCCGCGAATCCCTCGGCTCCAAAATCGAAGGCATCGTCGCCCTCACGCGCACGGTCGACGAGTCTTCCCTCGAAGACCTCGAGATGGCGCTGCTTTCGAGCGACATCGGCGTCCAGACCACCACCGAAATCCTTGATGCCCTCCGCGACCGCGCCAAGCGTCAGGCCATCGAAGGCGGCGAAGAACTCCGCTCGCTCCTCAAAACCCAGATTCGCTCCATCCTGGAAGCACCGCAGAAGCCCGTCGTCGATCCCGCCCAGCCGCCCCGAGTCATCTTCCTCGTCGGCGTCAACGGCACCGGCAAAACCACCACATCCGGCAAGCTGGCCGCCTGGTCCCGCGCCCAGAATCGCACCGTACTCCTCTGCGCCGCCGACACCTTCCGCGCCGCCGCCATCGAGCAGCTTGAAGTCTGGGCCACCCGCTCCGGCGTCGAAATCATCAAGACCCGCCAGGGGGGCGATCCCGCCGCCGTCCTCTACGACGCCGTCACCGCCGCCAAAGCCCGCAACATCTCAGACCTCTACGTTGACACCGCCGGCCGCCTCCATACCAAGACCGGCCTCATGGATGAGCTCGAGAAAATGCGCCGCACCGCTTCCCGGCTAATACCTGAAGCACCACATGAAGTTTTACTCGTAATGGATGCAACCACAGGACAAAACGGTCTTCAACAGGCGCGTCTTTTCACCCAATCCGCAGGTGTCACCGGCATCGTTCTCACCAAGCTGGACGGCACCGCCAAAGGCGGCATCGCCGTAGCCATCGCCCGCGAGCTCAACCTCCCCGTCCGCTTCGTAGGTGTTGGCGAAAAGATGACCGACCTGCTCGAATTCTCCCCGGAAGCCTTCGTAGACTCGCTCCTCGGTTAGCCTTTATTCTCTTGATCTTGCATCTATACCGTTGAAGGAGCCCTTCATGCGCCTCCGCTTTCCCGTCCTCGCCTCAGCTCTCCTTTTCGCTGCTTCCTTCTTACCCGCCCAGCAGCCCGTCAACCTCACCATTGACGCCAACGCAACCACCACGCCCTTCCCGCACTTCTGGGAACAAACCTTCGGCTCCGGCCGCGCCATCCTAGCCCTCCGCGACAGCTACCGCCGCGACCTCCGCACCGTAAAGGAAGCCACCAACTTTCAGTCCGTCCGCTTCCACGGCATCCTCATGGATGAAGTCGGCCTCTACGATCCCGACCGCCAGACCAAGAATCCCGGCCTTGCCGCCGTGGCCGCCAACGACGCCTCCGTCTACAACTTCTCCTATGTCGACCAGATCTACGACGGCCTCCTCGACAACGGCGTCCGCCCCTTCGTCGAGCTCAGCTTCATGCCCCGCAAGCTCGCTGCCGATCCCAACGCCCTCCACGCCTTCTGGTATCACCCCAACGTCTCCCCGCCCGCCGATTACGCCAAATGGGACGCCATGATCAGCGCCTTCGCCCAGCACCTCATCTCGCGCTACGGAATCGAAGAAGTCTCCACCTGGAAGTTCGAAGTCTGGAACGAGCCCAATCTCGATTTCTGGGGCGGGAATCCAAAGCAAGCCACTTACTTCGAGCTCTATGACCACACCGCCCGCGCCATCAAGTCGGTCTCGCCCCGCCTCCAGATCGGCGGACCCTCCACCGCGCAAGCCGCCTGGGTCACACCATTCCTCGCCCACGTCCACGAGAACAACGTCCCCATCGACTTCGTCTCCACCCACGTCTACGCTAATGACCTCGCAAAAGACGTCTTCGGCGCCGAGGGTTCCAATCCGGCCGAGACCATTCCCCGCGACCAGATGGTCTATCGCTCTGTGCGCAAAGTCCACGACCAGATCGCCGCCAGCGCCTTCCCGCATCTCCCGCTCATCTTCTCTGAGTACAACGCCAGCTACGCCAACGAGCCCAACATCACCGACTCCATCTACCTCGGCTCCTGGCTCGCCAACACCATCCGGCAGTGCGACGGCCTCGTAAGCAACATGGCCTACTGGTCCTTCTCGGATGTCTTCGAGGAGCAGGGCGTCGTCCGCACACCCTTCTACGGCGGCTATGGCCTCCTTGCGGCGGACAACATCCCCAAGCCCAGCCTCAACGCCTTCCGTGCCCTGCATAAACTCGGCGATCGCCGCATAGCCGTCGACTCCGACTCCGCACTCGCGACAACCACCGCATCCCACAGCCTCACCCTGGCTCTCTGGAACTACGCTCCACCCGACGGCACCGGCGCAACCTACACCAAGCCCGCCAGCCCAGCCGGCCCATCCAAAACCTTCCATCTCGAAATCAAAAATGCGTCCAACTCCGAGGTCACCATCTGGCGCGTCGATGAAGACCACGGCAACGTCCTCAAAGCCTTCGACGCCATGGGCCGCCCTCCCGCCGATCTCACCCGCACTCAGATCGAGCAACTTCAGGCTGCCGGCGCCATGGCCCCACCCGAGCACACCCATCTCGTCAACGGCAAGCTCGACCTCACCATCCCCGCCCACGGTCTCGCCGTCCTCACCTTCAACCGCTAGCCACCAAAACAAGTGTCCCCTTCATGCAGCCTCTTTCGGCGCAAGAAGGGGACACAATATCTCTATCCGCCAGAAACTACAGCAGAACATCAAAGTCGATCCGGCACAAACTCCTTCCCATCTTTCCCAGCCTTCACAGCCTGCTCCGCACGATCCACCACCGCATCCCTGTACTTGCGCGCATGAGGGCCTCCGCCGTTATACGCCCGCGCCGCCTCGGCCCAGCTCTTCACACTCTTGTGCTTCTCAAACACCGCCCGGATACCCACGCGAATCCAGAAGTCATAATCCTCCTCGCGCTTCTTTCCGCCATCCTTGGTCTCAAGAAACTCCTTAACCGCATCCACAAATCCCGGATAATCCAAAAACCACGGCTGCCAGTTCTTCTGCGATTTCGCCCTCAGCTCAGTCAGCCGCGCCGTATCCGCAGCCTTCATCTTGCCCGCCTTCTCTTTCGCCACCAACGTATCCAGCTCCGTCTCCGCCGCAATCAGATCCGTCCGAACATTTTCCAGGTGATTCTTTTTGATCAAATCCGGCGCCTCTTCCTCGATCACCGGAAGCTGCTCCTCCGGCCACGAATCAATCGCCTGCAGCAGATTAAACCGGTTGAGAATTTTGTTGGTCGGCGGATCGTCCATAAAATCCCCAAATGTCCCCATCTGCGATTCCTGGTACACCATTGCCTTGATCAGGTTTGGATCCAGCGCATCCGCGCCTTTGAACTCGAACTCACCGTTGTAATGATCCACCCACTTCTTAATACTGTCGTCAAAACGGTTCAGCATCTCCCCCTGAATCAGCCGCTCATTCAACACAGACTCCCGGCTTGACTGCAGCTTCTCGCGGTCATGCAGGTCGCTGGCAAAAGATGCCTTGGACTTTGCGCTTTTGTATGTGGGTTCGGTTTTCTTGAACGCCTCAATATCCGCTGCGCCCTTCTCCACCGTCGATTCCAGCTTGCCCAGTCCCGCACCGTATTGCGAAACCCCGGCCACCTTCGTCTGCGCCGGCTCCAGCAGATACTTTGGCACATTGTAGGAGTCTTTTGCGGAAGCGCTGGTCACTTCAGCCGTGTTGCTCGCGTTATCCCAGCTCTTCACCGTCACCACTTCACCTGCAGGAATGTTCACAGTACCGTCACTGAAGGCTTCACGAATGCTGAACGGCTGCCCCACCATCTCCTTGCCAACATCCGCAGGGCGAATCTTCCGCTGAACTACACTCCTCAGCCCGCGCCCCGTCCCCATCAATGCCTGCGCACTTCCCTGTGCGGGCTCTTTCATCCGCAATACCCGGTCCGCCATCGCATCAGCCTCATGCTCCAGCGGATCATTCACTGCTCCAAGAATCGCCTTGCGCTGGGGCTCAACAGCCTTACTCCCCTGCTGTGGATCGGCAGCTCCACTGCCCTGCTGCTCTTTTGCCTCCGCGTCTGCCTCAGCCTTGTCAAAGTCTTCCTTGGCCTTCGCGTTTTCAGCGTCCACATTGGCCTGCGCCGGCGCCTTGGCGTCATAAAACGGCTTGCCCAAACCATAGCGGTCGTCAAAGTGCATCACATCACCGCTTTGTGTGCCGAAATCAATGGCCCCCCATCGTGGCACAGCCTGTGCAAGACCCAGCACCACCTCGCGTGGAATGGTCAGGAAGCCCGCAGCCGGGTCCCTCTGCGACCCGTTTGGATCAAATGGACGGCTTACATCAGGCCGCAGCTTGAAGCCCGGCAAGCCACCCTTCGGAATCGCGCCGCCGAGCAGTGCATAGTCCTGCCACATCTGTTTCTTGATGTCATCAAACGCTGGCGCAGTTTCCTTAGGATGCAGCGTCACCCAATCTTTCGTCAGAAAATCCTTCAACGCGTTGTCATCCTGCATCAGCTTGAAGTATTTCTGCATGGCCTGGCTTTCCAGCGCGAGCCGGTCATAATACTGTGCCGTCCGGTCTCGCGGAGACAACTTCTGTCCCTTCGGCAAGGTCTCCGTAGACGTGATCTGTTTGGGAATGACCGATTGTTCACCATCAATCGGAATATTGAGTATGAACTGAGCAATGTGTTCGTAAACCTGGTTCAGTTCTTTAGTCAGCTTCTGTGGTGCGCCGGCCTCATCTCCCTGATGGGAGATATACGGATTTTCGCCGGCATCAATATCAATCGCCACACCCGCACCATGTGGGCTCACCTGTCTCCGGTAACCTCCGATAGACTTGATCCCGAATCCGGCTGAAGGCATGGTGCTCGATTTCTTGAACTCATCATTCACCTTTGACTCAGCCGAGGTAAGCAGAGCCTGAAACTCCGGCCGAATCCCCTTTACCGGTTCCGAGCCCCCGTCAATCGCATGCCCAAGAAACTTGCCCGGCTTGATCGTCTTTTCCCAGGCCTCCACATCAGCATAGGGACCTCCAAGTCCCTTCATCTCTTTCACTACGTCATCAATCGAGAGGCCCCGGCCTTTGAACTTCTTTTTCTCGGGCTTCTTGCCCTTCTTCGGCGCACTTTTACTGTCCTTCGGCGGGTCCCGCCGAATACGGCCATCGGCTGCGCGCCCGCCATCCTGTTGCACTACATGGGCCAGCTCATGCGCCAGTAGCCGCCTGCCCGTCTCCGTTTCGGGCGCATACTCTCCTGTGCCAAAAACAACATCGCGTCCAATCGTGTATGCGCGAGCGTCAATCGCACGCGCTGCACCGGCTGCATCTGAGTCAGCATGCACGCGTACCTTGCTGAAGTCATATTGAAATCGCGGCTGGAAGTAGTTCCGAATTTCCCCCGGTAGCGGCTGGCCCACCCCTGCCGCCACCCGCGCCGCCGCATCTACATCCAGCCGTCTGACAGCCTTCTGCTCGGTAGCCGCGCCTGCGCGGTCAGCGTCTTGCGACTTGCCTTGTTGGCCCTTTTGCCGCTTCTGCACAAAGGAATGCATCATCTATTCTCTGGTTCAAACTCTTTTGCCTGCAAGACCAAATAAAGACCGCTCCATCTTGCTCAGTAGTGTGCGTGGAATCGAATCGTATCACGCACCTTGAACAGGGAGATATTCCTATGTGTAGAGCTCATCTCCCTCACACTCATGGTTCTAACCTCCATTACGTCGATGCTTTTTCAAGCATCAAGGCAACTTCCTTCCAATCCACAAGCCCCTGATGCATCGAGTACACCTTGTCAACCACTAAGTGTTCACGCTCCACGGCGAGCTTCACTTCGTGCATCATCTCCGGGTCATACAAAGTGTGATCCGGGTTCACCACCAGCGTATCGCTCGCATACAGTAGCCGGTGCTCAGGGAAATAAACCATATACTGCCGCTCCGTTGCAGGGCCGCCCAGCGGATACAGCACCAGTCGATTATCCCCCGAGCCAATCTCAGTCTTGCCGGAAACAACATGCCAGCGCGGTGCGCGCTTCGCTTGCTCCAGCGCATCGGGATGAATCGTATGCGGCGCCCCCAGCATGCGATCAAGAAGCGGCTGGTTCAGGTCGCGGATATAAACAGTCGCGCCCTGCGCCACGTCGTAGCGAATTCCTCCCACGTGCGGCCAGGAATCCGATGTAGATAAAACAGCCTTGATCGGCACGCCCGGATATCGCTTGCCAGCCTCCGCAAACAGCCCCGCAGTAAACGAAGACGAAATCGGCGACTCAAGCACGATCACGCCATCATCCTGCTTCACAAGCGTCGCATTCCACGATCCTTCAAAGAACTCCACACCCGGAGCAAGCTCCGTCCCATGCCCTGCATCAAATTCGCGATCCCAGCCCTTGGCCTGTGCACTCTGCTGCGCCGCCTTAGCATCCATCGCAAAGTCTTTCTCCTCGATTGGTACATTGAATTCAACATTCAACGCCTGCATCGAGTTCCAGACTTTGCCATTGCGCTCAATCACCTGGTTGGTCGGATAGCGAATCCCGTGGTTCAGGTTCCAGTTCTCCCAATACACAACCTGCCGAACGTCGCCCCAGTAGTACCAGAAGTCGTTAAACTGCTGCACCGTCTCAACAGCATCCGGAAGATGACTCAATCTGTTGATCAAAATCCGCACCGGTATAGAATTCCATCGAAAACTCACCGTCGTATGCATCGTCGACCGCAGCTCTTTCGGAGCCTCATAATGCAGATCCGTCGCCGCCGATGCATTCAACAACAAGCGCTCAGGCCCCAGCGCAAGTTCCTGCCGCGCCGTGTCAATATCGGCAAGCGAGCACGGAGCAAACTTGTCGCCAACGTGATACACCCCGCCATTCGGTGTAGCAATCAGCGCCAGATCGGACTCAGCAGTGCCAGGGTCTGACTCCGGCCACACCGAATGCTGATTCTCAAGCATCCGCTGATGCACCAGATCCAGCACCACCTTGTCGCGCTCATAAGAAGTGATAAACGGATCTTGCCGGTAAGACTGCTCCATCAGCTCCGTGTGCCCAATCACGTCCAGCCGAACACTCTTGAGCGCAGCCAGGCGGTCTCGCCCACCCATCGCAGTCAACGCCTCACCCACACATTGCGCAGCCGTAAGCTTTTCGCAGCCGGGAGCCTCCCGAGATTGCGCCAGGACACGCGCAGAAGGATGAATCAACACCAACGCCGAGAGCAATGACACTGCCTGTAATACAGAGAACCGATTAAGCTTTCGCATCCTTCGGATATCCTCCTGAGTTTCCAATCTCCAATTTCAACAACTTTGATGTGTTCTGATGATTCATTCGACTTAAGCAGCGTAACAAAGTAATTGACCTGCAAGAACTTCCTGCAAACCATCTTCGCCGTTCCCTTTTTATTCGCATCCTGCGCTCATCGCCTCGCATCTTCCAGAGAGGCGGAACGCGAGCACCTCATTCGCTACTATGGATACGTCAGTTAAAAACCCATATCCGCGGTCACAATCAACATCAGGAGCAAATCGGAGATCGTTATGGCCACAGTGGAAGTCGATTTTCTCCACGCCCAGCTCATGAAGCGCAAGTCGCGCCTCGAAGCAGCGCTTATGCACTCCGCATCGAACTCTGGGCTCGCCGGTCTTCTGCGTGAAGTCGATTCAGCGCTCGATCGCATGACCCGGGGCGGCTACGGCATCTGCGATGAATGCCATGACACCATCGAAGCCGATCGCCTTCTCGCTGATCCGCTCATCCGTTACTGTCTCGACCACCTCACCCCAGCCGGACGCGTAGCCCTCCAGCGCGATCTCGATCTTGCCTCGCAACTCCAGCGCCGCCTTCTGCCGCCACCCAGCCTCCGCGCCGGCAATTGGGAAACCAGCTATCACTACGCGCCCGCCGGCCCCGTCAGCGGTGACTACTGCGACCTCGTCCTCTCCGATGGCCAGCTCTTCTTCATCCTCGGCGATGTCTCCGGCAAAGGCGTCTCCGCCTCCATGCTCATGGCGCAGCTCCACGCTCTCTTCCGTAGCCTCATCGGCATCGGCCTCCCACTCTGCCAGATCATCGAGCAGGTCAATCGCGTCTTCTGTGAGAGCGTCCTCGCCGGCCTCTACGCAACGCTCGTCTTCGGCCTGGCCAAGCCATCCGGCGAAGTCGAGATCCACAACGCCGGTCACTTGCCCGTCATGATCGCAGCCGGCGAATCCGTCCAGCGCCTCGACTCCACCGGCCTTCCACTCGGCATGTTCCAGGAGATCGAGTTCACCGCAACCCGCGTCCAGCTCAATGCAGGCGAAACCCTCCTGCTCTTCACCGACGGCCTCTCAGAAGCCCGCAACCACGCACTCGACGAGGACGACGAATACGGCGTCGATCGTCTCGCCCAGCTTCTGCACACGCAGTCCGCTCTCCCGCCCATCGAGCTCATCTCAGCCTGCCTCAATGATGTCCGCACCTTCACCAACGCCAGTCCCTACACAGACGATCTGACGATCCTCGCTATCCGACACCTCGGCGCGGCTTAAGCAGAAATCAGGCTGGCCGGCTGCTTGCATCCTTCAAAAGAATCCAAAAAACGAGCCCATGCGTAATCAGCAATAGCGGCACAATCAAAGTCGGAATAAAATACGCTGCTCCCAACTGCCCTGCCTGCATCCCGGCATGATTGGCCTGGTAGAAAGCATCGATCAGATCTGCAGCCCCCCAGAGATTGAAAATCCACACCAGGACAACGCCCGCCCTGCTCTGCAGAAATAGCAGTGAGAGCAACGCGAGTACCGCCGCAATCAGATCTCCATAAGCCGCAGAATGCGCGAAAGCAGCAGGCAGATTAGGAGACACGACACCCGGCACCAGAAATGCCAGGCCCATGAAGCGAAAACTGTGCAGCATCAGTAGAGGCCGCAGCGCTTCGGCTCGCTGTCTGCCCCGGACTGCCGGCCAGATATATCGAGCCGCAACCAATCCCCACGCCGCAAGACTGAATGCAATACTCACAAAAAACGCAAGCTGAGAAGCAATAAGTGTCCCTTGAACCATGACGACCTCCGTGTATGGTTATGGGATTATATATATCATCCTATAGATTCAGATTTTCTCGGCATCGCTGCGTGCAAGCGCGGTTTTAGATGATGACCGGCATCCTATAATGAAGCATGCGTTATCAGCCCGAGCATAAAATCGAAATTCGCCAGAAGATCGTAAATAACACCTCACACCGGCTCCGTGCCGAGGGTTTAGCAGGCGCCGCAGTCTCAACCGTCATGCAGGACGCCGGACTCACGCATGGAGGCTTTTACAAGCATTTTGCCAGCAAGGATGACCTGCTTTTGGAGTCCTTGAGCGAAGCCTTTCGGCAAATCACAGATGTTTTGACTCGTGCTGCAAATCAGTCCCGGCCGGGGTCGGCCTGGAAGACCATCGTGAAAACCTATTTGAGCCCGGAATACTGCGACCACGCTGAGCGTGGCTGTCCGCTAGCGGCTTTAGGATCAGAACTGGCGCGGGCCGATAAGGCGATGAAGCCACAGATTGCCCAGGAGTTGGCAAAATACAAAAATCATATGCTCCCATTTATGCCGGGCCGACGCATCTCCGATAAAGAGCGTGCTTTCTTTGCGATCTTTTCAACCATGACCGGAGCAATCACAATCGTCCGTCTGCTTCCAGATCTGGCAATGCGAAAAAAAGTGCTCGCAAATGCGCGCAAATTTCTGTTGCGCAGCTTCTGATCGTCTGCCGCCGCTTGTTTTTGCACCTGAATTCGCTGAAGGAATTTTTCCCTTGGGTTGAATTACTCTGCCATACCTCCGAATTGTTCCCTCTGGGCGCAAGCACCATCATGGCTGCGCACCCCGATGCCCTTCAGCGGAACAAGTACTTCGACCAAACACTGCCTTATTAATTTTCCCCGCGCCGCACATGGAATATGATTCTGTACAAATTCTCATCAATCCCAAGCCCACTCTGAAATTTCCACAAGGAGAGAAGGATTGCTATGACAAACGATGCAAACTCAGCGCCCAAACCACCATTCTTCCCGGATGACATCCAGTTCTGGTATGAAACCAAGCGCGCCTTCGGTTCCTCCAGCTATGGCGGCTCTGAATTCGGTGAAGTCATGGCCACCGTTAGCCACATCCTCCCCGGCAACTTCGATAGCTGGTATGACGCCTGGAACGCAACCGCCGAGCGTGTCGCTAGCGCAGCAACAGAACAGCTAGCCCGCGGCCATCGCATCAGTGCCCGCGACGGCTTCCTGCGCGCCTCCACCTATTACCGCACCTCGGAGTTCTTCCTGCACGGCAATCCCGCCGACCCCCGCATCAAAAGCGCATACGAGAAATCAATCCACGCATACAAGACCTGCGCCGCGCTCTTCGATCCGCCAATCCTGCCCGTCGAAATCCCCTATGAACACACCACCCTGCCCGGATACTTCCATCGCGTCGATAACTCAAACCACCAGCGCCCGCTTCTCATCATCCATTCCGGTTTTGACGGCGCAGCAGAGGAAGTACACATGGATGGCGCTCGCGCCGCAGTCGATCGCGGCTACAACGTGCTCGCCTTCGATGGCCCCGGACAATTCGGCCCCCTGCATCGCGAGCACCTCACCTTCCGTCCCGACTGGGAGAACGTCCTGACTCCCGTCATCAATTTCGCCCTCACCCTGCCCGAGGTCGATCCCGCAAAGATCGCGCTCATGGGCATCAGCCTCGGAGGCTATCTCGCGCCCCGCGCCGCTGCCTTTGAAAAACGCATCTCCGCCGTCATCGCCAACGACGGCGTCTATGACTACGGCGTGGCCAACATGAGCGCTTTTCCGCCGGAACAGCGGGCAGCCGCCGAGATAGCAGTTCGAGCAAAAGATGCGCCCCAGATCGATCGCGCAATCGCGCAAGCAATGAAAAACTCACCCACAGCCGCATGGGCCATGACGCACGGCATGCACGCCTTCGGCGCTCCCACTCCGCGCGCATACGTAGCGGCCTCTCTCGACTACAACCTGCGCAACGGAATCGCGGAATCCATCTCCTGCCCAACACTAGTCTGCGAAGCAGAAGACGACATGTTCTTCAAAGGCCAGCCACAGGAACTCTACAATCACCTCGTCTGCCCAAAAACGCTAATGCGATTCACCGACAGCGAAGGCGCCGGCGCTCACTGCCAGGTCGGAGCAGCACGCCTTGCCTTCGGACGCATGTACGACTGGCTCGATCAAACCTTCCGCCTCGCCGTCCCCGCCTAGCACGTAAGCAGCAGCAATCCAGAGCACATTCATCTGACGAGAAGCCACGACGCATCTATAATTTCGACCATGAGCCCGCCGCTGCGAAGCCGCAACCGGCGTCATCACACCCACTCCCCGGCATAGGTCGTGCGCACTTGGAAACGCCGTTAACTGGCAGCGAAGTTCTGAGTATTTTCCGTAGCGATGAAGTGCAGCTCTTTGTCGCAGCAGCATCGATCACCGTGGGTCTGATCGCAATCGGATTCTCACTCATCCGTCGACGATTCGATCGTCTGCTTTCCTTCTTTGCCTGGTTCGCGGCACAGTACGGCTTCCGCCTCTGGATGCAGTCAGGAATTTTCAGCCTCATGGCCGGTCCCTCCGTTGCCATCAATAGGCTCCAGATGGCTATCAACTTTTTTGTAGCGATTCCCGCATTCCTTTTTTTTGAGGCAAGCGGACTCGTTGGCCGCGGGGGCCGGCAGATTGTCTATGCAGCGTGTCTCTTAGAACTGTGCCTGATCGCGGCCATCTTTCTGGGTGTTCCTTTGCCATGGCTCAACAACGCAAATAGCGTGCTGGTTATCGTGGGCTCAGCTTTGTTAGTGTCTCTCGCCTTCCGTCAGCCCGCCCTCACGGCAGATGCAATTGTCTTTCGTGCTGGGATGACCGTGTTCATCACTCTCGTCCTGTGGACGAACATCGTGCGGCTTTTGGGATACCGGGCCGCATATGAATTCTACGGTTTTGCTGTTTTGATGGGCTGCCTGGCCTATATCGCGGCTCGGCGAGCGCTCGACCGCGATCAACAGCTCAGCTCCATTCGGCAGGAGCTTGAAATCGCGCGACGAATTCAGCTCTCCATCCTCCCTGCTGCTGCCCCGGCCGCAAAACACTTCTCCATTGCCGCACGATACAAACCCATGACCTCCGTAGCAGGCGACTTCTATGACTTCCTTGAAGATGAAAACGGGGCGGTCGGTTTACTGGTTGCGGACGTGTCCGGCCACGGCGTTCCGGCAGCCCTTATTGCCTCCATGGTCAAGGTCGCAATCAAAACGCAGCGGCATCGGCAGAACGATCCTGCGGCATTATTGGTGGGTGTGAATGAAGCTCTCTGCGGAAATGCCCAGAGTCAATTTGTAACCGCAGGCTATGTCTACCTGAATCCAAACACTGATCAATTCTGCTATGCAGCCGCCGGCCATCCGCCCATGATCCTGCAACGCGCCCGGCAGATTGTTCGTATCGAAGAAAATGGGCTTGTCTTGGCGCTGCTGCCCTCTGCGGCCTATACCTCTACAACACAGCCTCTTCAACCTGGCGACCGCATTCTGCTTTACACCGACGGAATTATAGAAGCGGCTAACGCCAACGAAGAAGAGTTCGGCCAGGAGCGCCTCGGCCATTTGCTTCTGGAAAGCGATGGCAAAACCGCTGAACAGACAGCACAGCTTATCGAGTCGGCCGTCACCGCCTGGTCCCCCACCCAAAATGACGACCTGACAATCATCGTCTGCGATTACCAGCCAATCTCCACTCGGTAATAGAGGCATTGGATGATCTCAGGCTGGGAGCGAGACCGTAGTTAAATCGCGTTTTGCAGAAGGTCAACGAAATTGACTGAAGGGACACTTGCAATGGTTGTCGTTGCTGTGATTATAATAGAACGGTCATTCGTTTTATTATAATGCGAAGAGGAAACGCCTCATGAAAGCACATGATCCCAGCCGGACGGCAGAGCACAATGCCCTCTTTCGAGCGATCGAATATGCCCGCCGGCCAGGTGAGCGAGTCGTCAATGACTGGATCGCCAAAGAATTTCTTACTCCTCCCTTTCGGTTTGTCGCTGGGCTTTCGCGAAATCGGATTTGCTCGGCATTGCTATGCAAATACATTGACCTCCGCTGGCCTGGATCGCGAACTTCACTCATTGCCCGAACTCGATTGATCGATAACTACGTCGCCTCTGCTGTCGCAAATGGAATTCAACAGATTGTGCTCCTGGGCGCGGGATTTGATTCCCGCGCCTATAGGATTGCTGGAGCTGAACATACGCGGTTCTTTGAAGTCGATCATCCCAACACATCCAGGGTCAAAAAGGCCCACATCGCACGCGTTCTGGGTGCGTTGCCTGACCACGTGAAGTACGTCGCAGTTGATTTTCAACGAGATCGACTACCAGACTCGCTTCAGGGCGCAGGCTTCAACCCGCTTGAGCGAAGTCTGTTTGTGTGGGAAGGAGTTTCGAACTATCTCACCGAGGACGCGGTCAGGTCCACGCTCTCCTACATCGGCAGCTTATCTCAAGGCACTGCTCTGGTATTCACGTATGTGGATCGTGCAGTCCTCGATGATCCTGCGCATTTCATCGGCGGCAGTGAAGTACAGAAGGCCATCGTGCGCCTCAAGGAGCCGTGGACCTTCGGAATCCCGCCAACCCGGGCAGCCGGTTTTCTAGAGGAGTGCGGACTCGAGCTAAATTACGATCTCTCCGCCGCCGAGTACCGGAAGCAGTGCTACAAAAATGCCGCGCAAATCAAAGGATATGAGTTTTATCACGTGGTTCTAGCGCATGTCCCCATGCGAACCGCGTATTGCCAGCCGAACAAAGCCCAGGAGGCTCTCATTGCCTAAAGTAAGCAAAGAATACCTCGCCTCGCGGCGCGAAGAAATTCTCGATGCTGCACTGGTGTGCTTCTCAAGAGACGGCTTTCATCGGACGACGATGCAGGACATCGTCCGTGAATCCGGATTAAGCCCCGGCGCCATCTACAACTACTTCAAGAGCAAGGAGGAAATTGTCGAAGCCATTGCCAATCAACGCCAGACGAAAGAGGGCCAACTTTTAAGAGATGCGGTTGAAGCGGGGCCTGCAGGTACGGCACTGCAACGTGTTCGCGATGCTTTTTTGGGCGAACTCAACAATCCGAAGGAACGGCTTCGACGCAGGGTCAGCGTGCAACTTTGGGCTGAAGCACAGCGCAACCCGAGTATCCGGCGGCTGGTTCGGCGGAGCTTTGAGCAGCCTCGGAAGCTCATCTCTGAAATGCTTTGGGCCGCGCAAAAAGAGGGGGCAATCGCTGGCTCCATCGATCCGGATGCGCTCGCAAGTTTTCTTATCGCGGTTTTTCACGGTCTTGTGTTGCAGCGTGAATGGAATGATCGATTCTCTGCTGAACCACACAAGGCGCTGTTTGACTTGCTCTTGCAAGCGGCCACGGGCTCTGCAAATGCTGCCGAGTTGGAAGTCGTCGAGCGGTGAAGGTACACAATTTCGTCAGAAACTAGATCGTTCACGATTCGCGAGGCCTGGAGAAGCTGCCGAATTTCTCAGTTCTCGGCCACGGCGCGCGCCGCTCGTCAGATTCCCTTCTCTCGCCCCGAAAATATTTCCCCGAACTGTGGAAAACCATTGCGTAGAATTATGGGGTTTTATGAAACACTCATAATGAACTGAAAAATAGCCACGGCCCGAACCGGATTTTATCCGGTTCGGGCCGTGGCCGTTTTGGGGAGGGGACGGGACCCCTCCCCCACCCCCTCTGCACCAGAATGAGTGCAAACCGGGCCAGTTCAAATAAGGTTAGGCGGTTGCGAACACAGGTGAAGCTGCACAGTTCCGGAATGAAGATCGCATAAAGATTTCCATAAGAACTGTGGGACCCACTGCAACCCACAGAAAACAAATAACCTCCGCAAGCGCGCTGCACAGGATAACTCAGCCCGCAGCTCAGATTTCCAGTTTTCCGCCCTGCGCGGTCTATTTGAACTGATTCATGAAGTCCACTACGTAATAGCCGACGACAAACAGCGTCGCCGCCACAGTCAGCCATAGAGCCACGCGTTCAACCGGCTCAATCTTGTGCACACGAGCCACAAGAGCCGCCTGCGCGTTTTTCATATGGTCAAAAGAGTCATCCAGAAAGATCTGGTCGTCTTCGTCGCGCTCGAGCCGGGATTTATAAGCATGCAGCCCGGCCAAAACCACAGCAAAGACGGCCCAAACAGTCCACATCGTTGGCACAAAGTGCATAATCGCCACCTCCAGTGTTTGGAAGGTCCCAGATGCCGGCGGGACGTCAAACGATCGGCGGGCTCGTGGGTAGAGGGGCCTTTCGGCTGAAAATAATACTCCTTTTCCCATATCGCGCAACAGTGACACCCCGCACACCATTTAGGCGAACAAATCTTGCCAATATGTGGAATTTACCCTTGCGACCACGGCGCCCTCTGTTGCATCGAATAAGCAGCCCGACCAAATTGGTCTTGTTTCTACAGCCAAGGCTCGGTAACATAGGAAGAGCAGAATTTCCGAAAACTGGAGACGTCATGGCCACCATCGCAGTTGCACCCGAACTTGAAGTCAAGAAAGCGCCTCTAAACCTGACCCCGCAGGCAATCACCAAAGTGCGCGAAATCATGGCCACCCAGGATCCCCTTCCTTCTGGTCTGCGTATTGGTGTCGTGGGCGGCGGCTGTTCGGGATTCCAGTATTCGATGGCTTTCGAGAATCAGAGCGGCATGATGGATAAGGTCTTCAAGTTCGACGATCTGAATGTCTACGTCGACGCCACCTCGCTTATGTACCTCAATGGCTGCATCGTCGACTACGTCGAGACGCTCGAAGCAGCAGGCTTCAAGTTCGAGAACCCCCAGGTCAAGTCCACCTGCGGATGCGGCTCCTCCTTCTCCGTCTAAGCTGCTCTCTCTTCAAGCAGAAGGCCCGCTCAATTGAGCGGGCCTTCTGCTTTGAACGCAAACTTGTTTGCGCTATTTATTGCGGCGGCTGGCTGCCGGATCCGTTAGATCCATTGTTACCGCTACCAGTCCCGCCATTGTTATTGGTGTTGGTATTGGTGTTGCTGCCGCCATTGCCGTTATTACTATTACCGATACCAATGTTTGTCTGCGTCCCGTTTCCATTCGTTCCAGTCGTGGGCAGGCCGGTGGTTCCACCTGCCATGCCAGGCATGTCTGATAGCGGACTGTAAAGGAATTCCCACTCGTTGTAGTGATTCTTGGTTTTGTATACAAAAATTGATTGCTTCGAGCTTGCCGGAGAGACCCCGATCATCGCTCCACCCACTGTCATGCCCGAGTCTCCAAAACCGCTGGAGGAACTGCTGGCATCTCCCGACCCTGAAGTACCAGTGCCCGATCCTGAATTACCTGTACCGGTATTGCCTGCATTGGAATTACCGATAGTCTGTGGTTGGTTGGAGGTGGTCTGCGGTTGCACAGTTGAGCTTGATCCAATCTGCGTCCCAATGGTCGAGCCAACGCCACCAGGCCCGGTTCCGGCTATCACATTGCCTCCGGTGCCGCCGAGTGGTTGCCCGAAGAATCCCATCGCCATGGGCGTTTTATTTTGTCCTACATAGATTGGCTTCCAGTCGTCTTTGCCGGTAATCGGATCAATATACCGTTTCCGCAAAAAACGGATCTCCTGCGTCTTCACCAGCGCATCCACATTGGGCGGATAAGCATTGAACTTTTTGTAATAAAGCTTGATCGCGCGAATGTACTGCCTGCCGCGGCGCATCGTTTCAAGATCATGGTCTCGCTGAATCTGCTTTGCGACCTTTGGAGCAGCCACCGCCATTGCAATCACAAACAGCGCCAGCAGAATGATCACACCCAGCAGGACGTAGCCCTCCTCACTGGGTCTCTTCGCTCGCCGGATTGAAAGCCGATTCGTCATCGTCCCTTAATTTGCAATCAGTGGCAGCGTCTGCGTGTTGTTGTAAGACAAATCCGTAACCTGCACGCCACCCGGTGAAATCGTGCCCACCTTATATCTGTGATCCACAACCTCGCCCATCCGCGCGATGAAGATGTCGTCACCATGCACAAAAAAAGCCCGGATCGACTTGTCTTTTCCTTGCGAATAGCCAAAGTATTTCAAGTCAATCGGCGGTGGAGGCGGCGGACCCGTAGGCACAGGCGGTGCATTTACTTTCGCCTGCTCCCGACCAGTGGTAAGTGGCTTCGGAATGTTTACCGGCTCGCTTGTCGCGGAGAAAATGTTGCGTCCCGTTCCCGCGTATTCCACATCTTCGGTGGCGGCCAGCATATCCAGATGAAGCGTTACATCCGTGCTTGCATTCGAGGCAATATGCTGTGCCTCAGGGGCTGACGTCGAATTGTGTGCATTACCCGTATTACGCAATGGAGTAGAAACGACCGGTATGGGCTTGGAGGTTGGCGAGGAGAAGAAGCCTGATACCTCCCACACTGCAAGGACCGCAATCACCACGCCTAGACCAGCAAGGATCATCACTTTGCGTCTGTCTTCCGCGCCTGCTTTCATGGCTGCTGACTCTCCTTTCCACCAGCAGCGAGTCCCGAGTCCAGGCTCTCCGTGCTTGGCAGTCCGCGCGGAACATCCGCCGGCCGCAGCCACGTCGAAACCCGAAGCCGCAGGTTCACCTGCCCGCCTTGCTGGCTAGTCAGCGCCATCGCGCGAATGAGAAAGAAATTCTTATCTCGCTCCAGCGAGTTCACAAAGTGCATGATCTGCGAATAGTCACCGCTGATGCCGGCATCCATCGTAATCTCGGTCAATCCGCTGTCCGGCTTGCCCTGCGCATATTGCAGTCGCGAGAGCCGCACTCCCGGCTTTACCTGGAGCTCAATCATCCGCGACTCAATCGCCGAGTAGCTTGCAGGAATTCGTTTTGCGTGAAAGTCCTTGACTTGGTCTCGCGTCGCTGCAATGCGCTTGTCCATGCCGCGCATCGGAGCCGTCTGTATTTCCAGAAGTTTCAACTGGGTCTGTTTGTTCGCCAACGCATCAGTTGTGCTGCTGCTTGTCGCACTCCAATCCATCGCAAATCGTGCGCCAAGCACAAGGGCCAGAATGACCAACACTCCGCATCCGGCAAAATGCCAGGTCAGTGGCGAAGCCAGCCGTTCACGCCATACGGAAGGAGTCGTCTGGCTCATTGCAGTCCTCCCGGGTGCGGGTGAGAAGCACCGGCATATGGCGGCCTGAGAGCGCCTGGTCGGGCGTGGAATTGCGCATGCTTCGGCTCGCCCTGCTCCGAACCTGCGGACGCTGCCGCCTTCTTTGCTGCTGCTTTACGCTCTTCCGGAGTAGCTGGATTGTAGTCCGCCAGAAGATCGAAGTTCACGCGATTCTCAGCGCTTACTGGAACCATGCGTTCAGCCGGTCCGCTACCAGTCTCTGCGGTCTCATTCACAATGCGCGGCTGTACAAAGCGCCTCGAGTGTTCCAGATTCTGCACCAGAGTCACCGCGTGGTCTCGCGGTCCCTGAACGCGCAGATGCAGCGTGATCGTACCATTCTTGTCCCGCACCGGCTCCAGGCTCACCACTTGCACGCCCGCAGGCAGAACCGTCTCCAGATCTTCCATTGCCAGCGTCCAGGAAAACGACTTTTCATCAAATAGCCTGTTAAGCGCATTTGCTTGCGCCAGTACTCCAGCATTGTTAGGTTGTTGCAGCTGATTTTGGTAACTCTGACGCTCTTGGGCAAGCTGCGTTGCTGCTCCGTCCAGAACGCGTTCTCGTTGTCGCGCGGCCTCAGCCTTGCTGCCCAGCAGGTGGATCCCCAGCCAGAATGCACCGGAGAGCACAACAAGAATCACCATGCCGATTCTCAGCCGTTTAAGCGCAGGTCCCAGATCGGCAAAGGGCCGCGTAGCAAGATTGACGGAAATCCGCATCAGGCAGCCCCCGCCAATGCGCCGGTAACACCGGCAAAACCAACCGGGCCCCTCGCTGTCATCGCGCCTACTATCGAAGCCGGCGCCAGCTCCACCATCGGCAGATGCGTCTCCGTTAACGTGCGCGCAAGGTCCTCGGCATCAACGCTACCTGCGAAATGGAGTTGCGCTGGACGCACGCCCAGCCGATCCTCGTAATACGCCGCAGCGACTGCTATGCCGCGCTGTATCTCAACAAGACGAGAATTCGGCTCCGTGGGCAGGTCGAGCGTGCGATACAGCAGCAGATCGTTGCCTGCGGCAATCGCGGTTGTGAGCGATACACCCGTCAGATTGACAGCCAGTATCGGCTCGACTACATTTGCTGCTGCCAGGACGGCCAAAGCGGAGGGCAGAACGACGCCTGGCTCGTAACCCGCTGCTCGCACCGCGCTTTCATACTCGTGCAGGTTCGTCAATGGCATAACGGTGGCAAGCACTTTCACCGAGTGCTTCTCCTGCGAAAGAACTTGATAACTCACTGCCGATTGATCTACATCAAACGGCGCCACTTTTCGCAGCCGGAAACGCAACACCGGCAGCGCTTCCGTGAGCCTCGCAGGCAGCGAATCGAAATCCAACACGAATACACGTGCCGCCGTATCCGGAATGACTAGAGTTACGCTGCGAGAACGCGGGGAAACCTGATCGAGTGCAGAACGAAGTGCCGCCGCAACAGCTTCAGGAGCGAGCAGATTGGTCTCGGCAATGCCCGGTATGAGCGTTCCAGGAGGCAGTGCGACAAAAGAGACCGCTGGAGCTTCGCCAGGCGAGGAGAGCGCTGCGGCCAGCACGCCCTCCGGCGCTATCTCCACCGCAGCCGGAGGACGCCGACCAAAGGGCGTGGCTCGCTGAGTAAATATATCCAGAATGCCCACTATCTCGATGCCTCGATAAACGTTACCTTGTTTATCTCTTTCAGTGTCGTCAACCCGCGCCGTACGCGATCAATCGCAGATTCACGCAGAAACGTCATTCCTTCTTTTTGCGCCAGCTTCCGGACCTCGCTGCTCGGCTTCTTTTCCAAAATCATTTCGCGGATTGGATCGGTCAAATCCAGCAATTCGTGGATAGCTGTCCTTCCCCGGTATCCAGTGCCGCCGCATTCGATGCATCCTGTGCCTTCACGAAAATCGAATTCGCGCCATTCCCCAAGATCAAGCCCGGAAGACAAAAGCAGCCCATCGTCATAGCGCACGGTGCGGGCGCAGTGCTCACAGATCATACGTACCAGCCGCTGAGCAAGAATGCAGTTCAGCGCCGAAACAAAGTTGTATGCTTCGACACCCATATTCAGAAAACGTCCCAGCACATCCACGACGTTGTTTGCGTGCACGGTCGTGAAAACCAAGTGCCCAGTAAGCGCTGAGTTGATGGCAATCTGCGCAGTTTCCTGGTCGCGGATCTCACCTACGAGAATCTTGTCCGGGTCGTGCCGCAGGATCGATCGCAGTCCACGCGCAAAGGTCAGTCCCTTCTTTTCATTGACTGGAATCTGAGTAATGCCGCGAATCTGGTACTCTACCGGGTCCTCGATGGTAATGATCTTGTCTTCGTCGCTCTTGATCTCATTCAACGCAGCATAGAGCGTGGTCGTTTTGCCCGAACCCGTTGGCCCCGTTACCAGAACCATTCCGTACGGCTCGCGGATATAGCGCCGGAATCGCTTCAAATCAGACTCGGCAAAGCCCACTACATCCAGCGTCAGGTTGCGGAACTTCTCGCTCATCGACTCCTTATCGAGCACGCGCAGCACTGCGTTTTCGCCATGCACGGTAGGCATGATGGAGACGCGGAAGTCGATCAATCGTCCCTTGTAGCGCACACGAAAGCGCCCATCCTGCGGCACTCTGCGCTCGGCGATGTCGAGCTCGCTCATGATCTTGATGCGGCTCAGAATCGTGGAGTGGTGCTCGCGAGCAATCGGCGCCATCGCCAACTGCAGCACGCCGTCGATGCGGTACTTCACAATGACTGAATCGTCCTGCGTTTCAATATGAATATCCGAGGCCCGCCGCTCCAGCGCCGTAAAGACGGTGGTGTCCACCAGCCTGATGATCGGGCTGATGTCTTCATCGCGTGTGAGCTTCTCAATCGAAATATTTTCGTCGCTTGTATCCTCGCCGCTGATTACATCGAAGGTCAGGCCTTCGCTGGCCTCATCCAACACCCGCTGCGATTGCTCGGTCTTTTTGAGCAGGTCCGTAATCTGCGAGAGCGTGGCGACGCGGGCAATAATCCGATGCCCCAGCAATCCTGCGACCTCGTCCAGCACCATGAGCTGGGAGGGATCTGAGACAGCAATGACCAGCGTGTCAGCCTGTTGCTCAATGGGCACAAAGTTGTACCGGAACATGAGTTCTACGGGAACAGTCCGCAGAAGGTCGTGCTGAATCTTGAAGTTCTTCAGATCGACAAACTCGGCATGATAACGCGCGGCGGCTTGTTCAGCTGCGGAGCGCTCGTCTTGAGGAGCCGCCAAAGGTATGGAAAGCAGGGTGGAATCGGCCATAGCGTTATTGCCCCGTCTGTCCGGCGCCCATCGAGAAGATGGGCAGATACAGCGAAATGAGAATCAGTGCCACAACTACCGCCATGAACATCAGGATCACTGGCTCAATCAGAGACAGTGCGGCGGTAAGGGCGGTGGAAACATCTTCCTCGAAGAACTCTGCTACAGAATTCAACATTGCCGGGAGCGCACCTGTCTGCTCTCCCACTGCGATCATTTCCGTGGCGAGACCGGGGAAGACCTTCGTTGCGGTCAACGAATCGGACAGTCCCTGGCCTTCCCGTACTGTTTCGATCGACCTAACAACTCCCTTGGCAATCTTGCGCGAAGTAATGGAGCGGGCCGCGGTCTCAAGCGCCGGCACCAACGGAAGGCCTCCTGCAAGCAAAGTGGAAAGGGTGCGCGAGAAGAGCGCAATCTGGTATTTGAGCCAGATATTGCCGATGAGGGGAAGCCGTATCCGCAGGCCATCCACAGCTTCGCGTCCGCGTTCGCTTACAGAAAATCTCCAAAAACTTATGCCGATGGCCAGCACTACCAGCGCCACCCATAGGAAGTTATGCCGCAGCCATGTGCCAAAGTTCAGGAGCCAGGTGGTGAGCGGCGGAAGCTTATTGCCAAGCTGGTTATAAAGGTCGGCGAACTCCGGAATCACTACCGTAAAGAGAAAGACCATGACGGCGGTGACAAGAACCATGAGCACGCACGGATAGATCAGCGAGGCGACAAGTTTTTTGCGAAAAGAAAGCGAGACGCGCTGGAAGGCGACATAGCGCTCCAGCACCTCCTGCAGATTGCCCGAGCGCTCGCCGGCCAGCAGGGTGGTGGTGTACATCGGCGGATAACCGGCCTGCGCTTCAAACGCCGCCGATAGGGAATCGCCGTTCTTTACACGGGCGGCGATGTCGTCCAGTTGCGCAGCAAAGTTCGAATTCTTCTGCGCCTTAGCCAGCATTTGAAGCGACCCGAGGATGGGCAGACCTGCCCGGATCAGTGTTAGAAATTGCTGGTTGAAGATTAGAAATGGTTCGAGCTTTGTCTTTCGGCGCGAGGATCCGCCCCGCTCCTTGACGCTGAAGACGTGATAACCGGCGTGGGTAAAGCGCACACGCAGTTCTTCGGCGGTGGCAGCCGTCTGTACTTGTTGCTGCACGCGCCCGCGCTCATCGGCCAGCTTGATGACGAACTCTGCCATAACGTTCTCGCCGGCACCTCCGGCTTGCTCGCAACCTTCTCCACTTTCAAGGGTAACAGCGCTTGTTGATAGATTGACGCAAGGCTGCGCAGGAGCGTTCGCGGCCGCAATTCTGTCCTATCAGGCAGCTCAATATCCGTTGGCGACGAGCCAGCTTTCGGACAGATCAAACTCCGGTTTCTGCTGCTCGGACTGGCGCTGCCAGGCCATCTTGACCAGTACATCCGCCTCGATGTTGAGGGGCGCGCCAGGTGCGAGAGAGTGCAGATTTGTACGCCAGTAGGTCAGTGGCAGGATTGCGATGCGGATTCTCTCGACTTCTACTTCCGCAATTGTCAAACTGATTCCCTCGATGGCAACAGAACCCTTGGGAATCATCCACTTACGCATAGGTTCCGGAACTTGCGCTTCAAAGATCCAGTCTGTGGTTTCCTTGTGGAAATCAGGGTTGGATGGATCGTTGACCGGTTTCAAAAGCGTGAGAACACCGGTTCCGTCCACGTGCCCCTGGACTATGTGACCGCCCAGCGGGGAGCCTGCTGCTACCGGCAACTCAAGGTTGACTTTGGCGCCGGGAGCGAGCCTGCTGAGAGACGTTTTATCCAGAGTCTCCTGAGCAAGGTCTGCGTAGAAATAAGCAGGATTTACATCTAAGGCCGTGAGGCAGACGCCGGAGACAGAGAGCGAATCACCTTCATGGAGACGCGAGGCGATTCCTGGAGCTTCTACCGTGATGCGCTGAATGCCGCCGCGGTCCTGAATGCTGATGAGTGTGCCGGTTTGCTCGATGATTCCGGTGAACATGGTTTTAGTTTACTGCGTGATGATCTGTTCCTGGCTCTGGGGCCAGGGATCACGAAGCAAGGAGCAGAGGCCGAGGTCATTTCCGTAGCGCTCGACTTCGACAGCTGCCATCTTGATCGGATTCGTCATGCCTTTGAAGGCGGGTACGGCGTCTGATCCCATGATCTGCGGGCTTACGAAAAGGTGGACGCGGTCGACAAGACCACCAGCCAGAAGAGCGGTGTTCAGACGCGTGCCGGTCTCCGTCAGGAGCGTCAGGATGCCTTCCGAGCCGAGGCGATCGAGTACGGTTGGCAAGGAAACGCGGCCCGCCTCAGCGGATAGAACTTCTACGCGTATGCCAAGATTGCGGAGCTCAGAGATGCGCTTTTCATCTGTGGAAATCGTGTAGATCAGGACGTCTTTTTGTGCGGTCTTAATTATCTTTGAATCCAATGGCATACGCAGGGTTGAATCAAGTATTACTCGAAGCAGCGGGCGACGGCGGCGCAGGCCGCTGCGGTCGGTAAGAAGCGGGTCGTCGGAGAGTACGGTGTCGACGCCGGTGAGGGCGGCGTCGGCCTGCCAGCGCAGGGGCTGGACGGCTTTTCTGGATTCCTCGGTCGTAATCCAATATGGCTCCCGGGCGGTGTGCCTGCCGGGTGGCGGGGCGATGCGGCCGTCGAGGGTCATGGCGACTTTCATGAGCACGTGCGGGCGCTTGAATCGGATCCAGTGGGCGAAGCCCTCATTGAGGCGACGGGCCTCTTTTTCGCAGACGCCGAGGACGGTTTCAATACCGGCAGTGCGAAGGCGTTCCATGCCGTGGCCGGCGACGTTAGGGTTCGGATCGCCGGTGGCGGCGACTACATGCTTGATGCCGGCGGAGATGAGGGCTTCCGTGCAGGGGCCGGTTCGGCCGATGTGATTGCAGGGCTCGAGGGTTACGTAAGCTGTACCGCCGTGGAGGCGCTCACGGGCGTGTTCTTTGGCTTCTTCCAGGGCGACAACTTCGGCGTGGTCGAGCAGATCGTATTCGTGCCAGCCCTCGCCGACGACCTGACCGGCGCGATCAAGGATGACGCAGCCGACGGCGGGGTTGGGAGAAGAAACCGCGATGCCTCGAGTGGCGAGTTCGAGAGCGCGCCGCATCCAGTAGATGTCCTGTTCGCTGGCCATGGGTAATTCCAGGAGTGAGTGTAAACCTCGGGAGTTATCCTGTGCAGGGGTGAATTATAAGTAATTTATTTTGTTTATGTTAAGAGTGATTCCACACTCCTTGTCGGAATCTTTATGCGATCTTCATTCCTGGACTGTGCAACTTACACTGAGATGAAAAGGCAGTTTGCATAATTTTTGGTGCAGAGGGGATGGGGGAGGGGCCCCTCCCCCTCCCTAACGACGACGGCCCGAATCCGTATGGATTCGGGCCGTCGCTTTTCTCTGCTGATTATGAGTGTGTCACAAATGGGCCTAATTCTACGCAAACTATCTGAGGGGGCCAGACGGTACGAAAGGACAATGGACGAAAGTAACCTGCTGGTGACGGGTAACAGAAGAGATGCCCCAGCAAAAACTGACGGACGCCGGGACCATTCAGCCGGTTATTTTGCCGGCTGAATGGCGCTCACTTGATTCCATTGCCCGAGATCTATGGTCCTTTGGATTGCGAAATGCGCACCGAAGCGGTTCAGGTGATGGCTGTCGTCCATAAGGGGGATTCCCTGCTGCTCGTTGGCGAACTCGACGCACTTTCCGGCAGGATCACACAGGGCATCATAGATCGAGATGAATGGGAGATGCCACTTGTCCTGAACCAGAGCGCGCAGGCGCTGCTCGACTTGCGCATCCTTTCCGAGGCGGTGTTGGCCGGGCAGTTCAGGCTTGTTCCATTCCACCGAATACGCCACCAGACGGGCGAGTGGCGCGTCGTACTCCGGTACGCAGCCGATGACGATGACAGGGATCTGGTGCTGTTTGGCCCAGGCGAGCGTGTCATCGAGCGCGGGAAGCAGACTCATGAGCCAGTCCGCCTCAAGGATCAGTCCGTCAATGCGGTGCGAGGGCAGATAGCTCTGGAAAATGTGCTCCATGACGGTCTTGCACAGACCTGGCTTGTCATGATGAAGGACGGGGGGACAGGCGGCGACATTGACCTGCATGACGTTTACGCCGGAGAAGGACGACTTGAGGGCAGGCCAGATGGCGGCGGCGTGGCTATCGCCGAGAAGCAGGTAATTCTTCTGCGAGGGGTTCTGCGCGAGGCAACGCTCGTAATCGAAGGAAGTAACGCCGAAGGATGGTTCAAGAAAGCAGGAGCCGAGGCGCTGCGCCTGCTCGTCGCGCTGAAGTTCGGATTTATCGAGGAAGGAAGCAGGACGGAGCGTGGCCTGCGAAAAGCGGACCTGCCAGCCATTGGACCCGATCATCGCTACTGAAAAGGCGACGAAGCAGAGCATGGTAGCTGCCGCAAGCGCAAAAAGCTTTGACCCAGCGAAGCGAAGGCGACCTTTGCGAAAGGGCTGCTCGACGAATCTCCAGGAGAGGATGGCGAGTATGAGGGAGACTCCGATTTCCAGAATATGATCGAAGCGGTCCGGAGCGAACTTGCCCGAATAAGCGTGCTCAAACTGCGCACTGAAATCGAAGATGCCCATGCGATACACCATGATGACGGGCCAGTGCCAGAGATAGAGCGAGTAAGAGATGAGTCCAAGGAAGACGAAGGGACGCCAGGCGAGCACGGAATAGACAATTGAACGGCCTTCTACGCCGGCGCCGATGATCAACGCACAGCCGATGCAGGGCAGAAGAGCGCTGAGACCGGGAAAAAGCATGAGTGGCGAATAGAAGCGACAGGCGAAGAAGATCATTCCGATGCCCAGGAAAGCTACGAGGTTCCTGGACCAGACGGACTGGAGTTTCGGGAAGACTCCGAGGGAGAGCAGGGTGCCGGTGAGCAGCTCCCAGGCACGGGTATAGGGCATGTAGAACGCGGTGTCGCGGCTAAGCGAGACGGTAATAACGCTGCTGGCAAGAGAGACGAGAAACAGAATGATGACGGCGAGGCGGAGTCGCCGCGGGAAGAGACGCCGGACTATGACGAGAAAGATTGGAAAGAGGATGTAGAACTGCTCTTCAACCGCGAGCGACCACGTGTGCAGGAGAAGGCTGGCGTTACGGTGATCGAAGTATCCGGCTTGTCCCCAGAAATAGAAGTTGGATACAGATAAGGTGGCAGCGAGCAGCGATTTGCTGAAATCAACGATCTCACTGGGTAATAAGAAGACGGCTGCGAAGACGGTGAGCCCGAAGAAGAGTGCCAGGAGGGCCGGGAAGATCCGGCGAATGCGGCGCTCGTAAAACGAGACGACGGAGAAGCGTGACTGAGCAATCTCCGCAAAAACGATAGAACTGATGAGATAGCCGGAGATGACAAAGAAGACGTCGACTCCGATGAAGCCGCCGGATATATGCAGGATCCCAACATGGAAGGCAATCACGCTGAGAACCGCAACCGCGCGCAGGCCGTCAATATCGGGACGATAGTCTAACGTTCGCTTGGAAAGCGGAGCCTCTACCATATTCACCATTAGTTATGAATTTTTTATAAGACCAGGACTGCCTAATTGAATTTTACAGAAGTGCGGGAGGGACGGGGGACTGATCCACGTTTGGATCGTGAAATGAATGAGTTACCGTTCTAAGGTATCACCCTAAAGATCGCCGTTATTCAGACGGAGCGACTCCGTTATGAGTGAATTCTGGATGGAAGAGTTCCCCATAAAAGCATGGCTCTGTGGTTGAGGTCGCTTACCCAAGCCTGATGCTGGACCCTGTTTGGGCCGTGCGAATACTCGTAGTACTCGGGCGGCGCGACGGCTCCGGTGGTCTTGTTGTGGCCGTGCACCTGGTCGTGGCAGCTATCGCAGAGGGCCACGCAGTTGATGACGGTTCTGAGCCATGCGTGGTTTGCATCTTCGGGATCGCCGGACTGATTGGGGATGACGTGGTGCGCTTCTTCCCACTGATCATTCAGGGACATTCCACAAACGGCGCAGAGCCCAAACTGACGGAGCCGCGCTTGCTCCCGCACCAAATCGCTGAAGTCAAACGGCCTGTTGCTGCTCATGAAGTCTCCGATTCCGGGGGAACTTGATCGCGACGCGAGCGGGGGCGGCGATCTATATGAAGTGATCCGTGGATCGGGGGCGTTTCAGTAATCTCCGGGCCTGAAGGCCCCGTTTTTCCGGAAGATGTTCCGTAGCCTAAAGGCTCTGGCTCTCTCCGGTTGGGGATTGAAGTCCCGAAATCCGTTTAAAATTGCCCTCCCACCCTGGCCGCACAGAACGCCGAAAGGGTGCGACAGCTAAAGGGAATGATTTTCGTTGTGGTAGGTTGGGGCTTTCCCACAGGTTGGAGGAAGATTGAAGACGCGGAAATGGATTGCGTTTGTAGTGATGTTGGGCGGTTGGGCGTATGCGTCGGCGCAGGAGAAGCAACCTGCTGTCGATCCGCAGCGGGTAGAGGTTTCGCTGTACGAAGCGGGTAAAGTGGCATCGTTTCCGGAGCTGCTGCCTGCTGACTTGTCGAGCCTCATGGCTGACAAGTGCGATAAGTCTGCATCGGGGGAAGTTGAGCTTACCTTCATTGTGGACGCTGACGGGCACCCGCGGAACGTGATGTTTATCCATGCGATTGGCAATGATCTGGATAGGTTGGCCGTCGTGCTGGCGCGCGCCAATCGTTTCAAGCCGGCGATGCTGAATGGCTCTGTTGTGGCAGTGGACCTGACGGACACGATCAAGCTCACGGGGTGCACGGCGACGGAGAAGAATGCACTAGGACAGGAGGTACATTCCCTGCGCTTTCACTCACAGCCGGAACAGCATTTGAAGGCATTGAAAGGTGTGCCGGAGAAAGCGGTATTTGCGCTGGGTTCTATAGCCCAGGTGCGGCACGATCCGGCTGGACCGGGTTTGAAAGATCCGAAGCTAAAAATGCCTGTTGCAATCTTCACCGTGGACCCGTCTTACACCCAACAGGCGAAGGACAAAAATATCGACAGCACTATCATGCTGGAGATCACGGTGAGCGCGGAAGGATTACCTGGGGATATAAAGATCGCGCGGCCGGTAGGCTACGGAATGGATGAACAATCCATTGAAGCAGTGTTGCGTTATCGCTTTAAGCCGGCGACGTATGACGGTATGCCAGTGCCGGCGATCATGAAGATCGCGATATTTTTTCATTCACGATAGGACGAGATCTGGATGAAGTCATACCGGCTAAGCTCGGGCCGAGCATAGCCGATATGCAGCGAGACAGGAGCTATTCGACTTCCGGTTTGGCGCGGTAGCCGTCGCGGTAGACGGTGTCGTACTTGAGCGGCTTGTGCTTTTCGTCCTGGAACTGGAGGGCGTGGCCTTCATCGTCCACCAACTCGACGCGTAGCTTGCGGTAGGTGCCATCCGTTTTGGTGTTGAGAGGGTGGTACACGAGCTCATACTTGGAGCGGATGTTGTGGTTGATGTCTTCGAAGATATCCGGCATTTCGCCCACAAAGCGGGGGAAGTAGGAATTACCGCCGGTGTATTTGGCGAAGGTCTTCATCTCGTTATCGGCCTGGAGGTAGTCGATGTCGCGCATACCGCCGCGCAGGCCGCCGCTGCCTTCTGTCATGGCGCGCATGGCTCCGCCGGTGGAGACGGTGAAGATGGAGATGTCAGGAGTGTTCTTCACCTTCTGAAGAATCTTGTCGTAGGTGATTTTGGAGAAGGTGTCGCGACCTGAGGCGATGAGGACGATGTACTTGCGGCCTTCAATGCGGGAGAGGCGGTCTTCGGCTTCATAGACGGCGTCAAAGAGATTGCGCTCAGAGAAGCCGGGGATGCGGAGCATGTTGATGGCTTCAAGGAGCTGACGCTTGTCCTGGGTGAAGTCGGTGATGATCTGCGTGCGCATATCGAAGGTCATCATGGCGACGTAGTCCTGCGGGTGGAGCTGCTGGGCGAAGGCCCAGGCGGCGTTGCGCATGTCGTAGATGAAGTTGTAGTTGGTGGAGGCGAATTCGCAGACGAGCAGGACCGTGATGGGGGCTTCGACGCGCTTGAAGCCGATGACCTTCTGCTCGACGCCGTCCTCATAGACCTTAAAGTTGGCGGGCTTGAGGTTAGGGACAAACTGATGGGTCTTTTCAAGGACGACGCCTACGTCGACGGTGACTTCAGGCACGGTGATGCGGAGGGCGGGAATGTTGGTGAGGCCCTCGGGGGGCCTCACCTTGGGCTCGGCGGGCGCGGGCGGCGCCGGGGCCGTGTCGGCGGGCTGGTCCTTCTTTTTGGGCAGGGCGATGTTTCCATTGTCGCCTGCGGGGCCGCCGGAGTCGGGTGCGGTCTGGTCTGGCTGCTGAGGTTGCGGGGCCGGCGCGGGTGCGGGAGTGTTCTGCGCGATAGCGAAGGGCGCGGCGAGGGCGAGAAGGACAAAGAGTGGAAGAATTCGATTTGTGATTCCGATATGCATTGCAGCCTCAGTGCCAACAGGATACGCGGTGGGACGCTGATCCGGTTGGGGGATCTTTCCTCGGGGGCTAACGCCCGTCAGTTTCGCAGAGGTTCAAGTACGGGCTAAAGCCTGTACCTTTCAATTCGGTTCGCCGCTTTTCGCACGAGATAACAAATGTAACCGTCTAACTGAATATCCAGACGGAGCGGATTTACAGTTATAGACGTGGGAATTCAAGTAATGGCGATAGGTGTACGGCGGAGATTGGTGGCGGCGGTGCTTGTGGCGGGGTTGGCTGCGGGTGTGGGGTTGTGTGTCGCAGCACAGGATGGGCCGCCGGTGAGCAAGGGGTTTGTTCCGCTGAGCGAGGTGAAGCGCGGCATGATGGCGACGGCCTGGACGGTGTTTACCGGGACGAAGCCGGAGCCGATGCAGGTGGAGATCCTGGGTGTGCTGCACGGCGGGCGTGGGCCGGGACACGACATGATTCTGGCGCAACTGCATGGCGCGAAGCCGGAGTACACGGGCGTGGTGGCGGGAATGAGCGGCAGCCCGGTGTATGTGGGCGACCGGCTGCTGGGGTCGCTGAGTTACCGGATTGGGCAGTTCAGTAAAGACCCGATTGCGGGGATTACGCCGATTGAGCAGATGCTGGAGGTGAGGGATCTGCCTGCTTCTTCGCTATCCCACCCTAGCGACAAAAACAACGACGTCGCGAGGGTGAGGCACCCTAGTTCTGTGACCGACTTAGATCCCAGGTCCCCAAATGCGAGAGACCTGGGGCACCCGGATGATGCAGGAACCAGCATGATGCAGGCGATGGAGACGCCGCTAGTGATGAGCGGGTTTCATCCCGAGGCGGTGCGGCTGTGGCAGGAGCGGATGAAGGGCACCGGGCTGGATATGGTGGCTGCGGGTGGGATGGGATCGAGCGGCACCACAGAGATTGCTCCTGAGGGGACAAGAGTATTGCCGGGTGAGGCGGTGAGCGCGCAACTGGTGCGGGGCGATGTGGAGATTGCCGCGACATGCACGGTGACGTATGTGGATGAAAAGAACCTGCTGGCATGCGGGCATCCGCTGCAGCAGCTGGGGCCGGTGAGCCTGCCGATGACGGAGACGGAGGTGGTGGCGACGCTGGCTTCTCCGCTGAATGCCTTCAAGATTGTGAACACGGGGCGGGAGATTGGGGCGTTTACGGAAGATCGGGACGCGGCGATCAAGGGCGTCTTTGGCGCGAAGGCGAAGATGATTCCGGTGGAAGTGGCGATTCATTCCGGTACGGGAAAAATGCGGATGGTGCGGTTTGAGGTGCTGGATCAGTCCTCGCTGACGGCGCAGGCGGTGCTGGTTGCGCTGTATAACGCGCTGCTGGACTCAAACGACAACGCGGCTGAGACGAGCTATCACGTGACGGGACGGATTGAGATGGATGGGGCGGAGACGGTTCCGGGTGCTGCACCGTTTTCAGCTCCTGTGGACTCATGGGCGAGCGGCGGCGATATGCAGCCGGCGCCGCTGATGGCTGCGCTGGGCGCGGCGGAGGAGTTTAACCGGTTCTACGCGAACAGCGGACGGCAGGGCGCGATGCATGCGTTGAAGCTGGATGTGGAAGTGATTCCGCGACGGGTGAGCGTGGATCTGGAATCGGCGCGGGTGATTTCGAGCAATATTGCGCATGCGGGCGACACGATTGAGGTGGAAGCGACGGTGCGGCCGTGGCAGCAGCCGGCGCGGAATGTGCGGATTGCGGTGAAGCTGCCGGCGCGGCTGCAGCCGGGATCGCTGCGGGTGCTGATCAGCGATGCGGGAACGCTGGACCGCACGATGGATCCACCACGGCTTTCAGCCAAGCCGAGCAGCATGGAAGCAGCGCTGGCGCAGGCGCGGAGCCAGCATGCGGCGGACCGGATTTATGTGAGCCTGCTGGCTCCGGAGACGCAGGCGGGCGTGGCGGGACAGACATTGACGAGCCTGCCGCTGAGCATGGCGAATGCACTGGAGACGCTGCGGGCAGGCCAGGAGGCAAGCCTGAGCGGCGAGACGGCGATTGTGGCGGCGGATGCGGCGGTGGGTGGAACGCTGAACGGTTTTCAGGTGTTGACGGTGAGCATTGAGCCGGGCGGCGGGGTACACTAGGAGGGAATTCGGTTGAAGTAAATCGGATTGTCACTCCGAGACAGTCCTTCACTGGTACCGGCATTTTTCCGGATCATCCCCCTTTCTTGCGAGGACAGGCACGACCATGGCCCAGATACACGGATTGGCAGCCCATGCGGCGGGCGCAGAGCTTACGCGCTTTCACTATGAACCCGGCGAGTTGGGACCTGAAGAAGTTGAAATCGCCATTACCCATTGCGGCATCTGCCACAGCGACCTGCACCTGATTGCGAACGACTGGGGCATCAGCCAGTATCCGTTTATTCCCGGACACGAGATTGTGGGCACGGTGGCGGAGGCGGGCTCGCTAGTGAAGGGCCTGGAAGTGGGCCAGCGCGTGGGGCTGGGGTGGCAATCGAACTCCTGCGGCGTGTGCGACTGGTGTATCCAAGGCAGAGAAAATCTGTGCTCGCAGTCTGAAGGTACATGCGTGAAGCGAAACGGCGGCTATGCGGACCGCGTGCGAGCGCATGCGCGGTTTGTGGCGCCGATTCCGGAAGCTCTGGAGAGCCAGCATGCGGCTCCGCTGCTGTGTGGAGGAATTACGGTCTATAACCCGCTGCGCGAGTATGACGTGAATCCGTCGTCGCGAGTGGGAATTATCGGGATTGGTGGGCTTGGACATATAGCGATCCAGTTTGCGCGGGTTTTTGGCGCTGAGGTGACGGCGTTTTCGACTTCCGCGGCGAAGGAAAAAGAGGCGCGTGCGCTGGGAGCGCATCATTTTGCGAATATTCGCGAAACGCGGTCATTGAAAGACCTGGCGGGCAATTTCGATTTGATTTTGAATACGGCGAGTGCGGATATGGATTGGAGCGCGTTGTTGCAGGCGCTGCGGCCCACCGGGACTCTGTGCTTCCTGGGAGTGACGCCGGGGCCGGTTTCGCTGGGGCCGGTGTTTCCGCTGATTGCCGGGCAGAAGGCGGTGGCTGGAAGTCCGATCGGCAGCCCGTCGCGGATTCGCGAGATGCTGGATGTGGCGGCACGGCACGGTGTGAAGGCGCAGACTGAGGCCTTCCCGATGGCGAAGGCGAATGAGGCAATTGAGAAGGTGAAGAAGAATAAGGTTCGGTATCGGGCTGTGCTGGCTAACTGAGAGATCAGTGGTCAGAGATCAGAGATCAGAGATCAGGAAAATCTAAATAGAAGGGCCGCTTTCATGCGGCCCTTTGTATTTAGAATGCGCGATGATATATCTGGCACGCTGCCGCAAGGAGAGTTCATGTCTCGACAGATCGTCTTTACAACCGATGCGGCGAAACCACCCGCTACATATAGCCAGGCGGTCAGGGCAGGCGGCCTGATCTTTGTTTCCGGGACTGCTCCGCATGATCCTGCGACTGGGAAGATTGTTGGAGAGACGATTCAGGAGCAGACGCGGCAATGTCTGAAGAATATCTCCGCTATTCTCGAAGCGGCGGGAAGCTCGCTGGACAAGGTTGCAAGCGTGACGATCGTGCTGGCGGATGAGGATGAGTTTGCGGGCATGAATGAAGAGTATTTGAAGTGGTTTGCTTCTAATCCTCCGGCACGACAGGGGGCGAAGCTGCCGGCGAAGATTCCTGGATTGAAGGTTTCAATTGCGGCGATTGCTGAGGCTTGAGTGGGTGAGAGATGAGTCAAAGTTCACATATCCGGATTGATAAGTGGCTTTGGGCGGCGCGTTTTTTTAAGACGCGGGCGCTGGCGGTGAAGGCTTGCGATCTGGGGCGGATTCGCATCAACCACCTGGAGGTGAAGCCGGCGCGCGAGGTGCGCGTGGGCGACATGGTGTGGGTACGGAATGAGGGCGGCGAGTTTGAGATTGAGGTGCTGGCGGTGAGCGAGGTGCGCGGGCCGGCGAGCGTGGCGCAAGGGCTGTTTCGCGAGACGGATGCGAGCAAGGAGCGGCGCGCGCAGGAGGCCGAGGCTCGCAGAGCGATGCAGGCGATGATGCCGATGCCGGAACACAGACCGAGCAAGAAGGATAGACGGCTGATACACAAGTTCCGGCAAGGGATGGAGTAAAGAAGATTGCGGTTGTCGCGTGCGGCTCTATAGAACCACATATCTGTGCTCTAGAATCGGCTTTAGCATGACACCTCCATCACAGCGTCGAGCTTTTGGTCTGGTTGCCGGACTCGGAGTGGGCGCAGGAATCTTCTATTACAGATCTCTGGTAAATGCTCACCTGGCCCGCGGTGTCACGCCTGATCTGCTGATGGTTCACGCGGATGTACGGCGGGTGATGAGTCTTGCAGCTGCGCGCGAAGCTCGTGAACTTGCGGAGTATTTATCTGGACTGTTGGCGCGATTGGCAGACGGCGGGGCCGCTCTTGCCACGATTCCTGCATTTGCGCCGCAGGTATGCGCTGAAGAGTTAGCCGCCATGTCTCCTTTGCCGCTGATCAACATTCTGGATGTGATCGTGGATGAGATGGAACGGCGCAGACTTCAGCGCGTTGCTATCTTTGGAGCACGGGTAACGATGGAGACCGGGCTGTTCGGCAGGCTGAATAATCGCGCCGAGGTTGTTTCTCCGCAGGCAGGAGAGATCGACCTGATCCATGAGATTTATGTGCGCATTGTGGCGAAGGAGCAGGCATCGCAAGAAGAGTATGAAACATTGCGTGGATTGGCGCATACGCTGATCGAGCGTGAACAGCTGGACGCGATTCTTCTTGCCGGAACCGATCTTTCGTTTGTCTTCAACCCAGACAATACGGATTTTCCGCATGTGGATGGGGCTCGCGTACACATTGATGCCATTATGGGGGCGATTGCGCCTGATTGAGTTATTGAGATCATTTTCCCGGGATCGAACTCACCGAAAGTTGATGGCGATGTCCCACTGATGCTCGTTGCCACTGGTTCGATGCGTGGCTCCTATCACGCCGGTGTTGACCACGTTGATATGGGGGGCAGCACCCGCCGCGGGAGGCAAAGTGGCGGTAAAAGTGGAAGTCCCTCCGGCTCCGACGTTGTAAATCATCGTCACCGAGCCTCCGGCGTTGAGATCGGCTTCACCGCTATGTCCCTGCACCGTGTTCAAGGGGCTGTTGTGCGGTACGTTCGAAGCGACCGGATAGAGATTGGAGGGCGGCGCGGTGACCCATGCTGCCGCGTTTGTCCCGTAGGCTCTCCGTGCTATCAGCGTCTGCGACATGTTGGAAAAGGTAAAGCGCACTCTCGTCGGCATAGTCCCTCCAGAAAGAGGCTTACAGGTGTTCGAAGATTCAGGCGCGGTATTTCGCCGCGCGTCCACCACAACCTGTGTCTGCGGCAGACATCATAGCAAAAAATCGGTTTTTCTATTTTGAAACTCTGCAATGGACGGTTGGCGGATAACTATTCCCTGCCCCATATCGTCTAGTAGACTCAACGGCAGCATGAGGCGTGAATTTCTCTTGAATTACAGCTACTTACAACGTTGGGTTTTTGCCGGTGTGACGGCAGCAGCAGTGTGTGCTCCGGTGATGGCACAGGGGACGCATCTGTGGACGCAAACGCGGGCTGAGGATTTTGAAAAAGGCACTCCGCTGGGCGTCTCGATTGAGAGCAACGGCAGGCTGCGGGAGGCTCCGGGAATTAAGGAGCTGGCGACCACGCCTTCAACGTTTGTGTGGAGCGTGGCGGCGGATAAAAACGGCACGGCGTTTGTGGGAACGGGCTCGCCGGGAACAGTGTTGCGGATTGGGAGCGACGGAAAGCCGTTCACCGTTTTCGAGACGAAGGACCTGGCGGTGCAAGTGGTGCGTGTGGGGCCGGATGGGGCGCTGTATGTGGCTACAATTCCGAGCGGCAAGGTGTACAAGCTGAATCCTGCGGCGACGGCAAAGCAGGATGAGTCGAATGCGACGGTGGTGTTTGATCTGGCTCAAGCTGGAATGCCCGCCGATGCGAAGGACGCGGACAAAAACGACGATAAGGCTGAGGCAAAGTCGCGGTATGTCTGGGATCTGAGCTTTGACAATGCTGGGCGGCTGTATGTTGCGACGGGTGGGCCGGGCGCGGTGTGGCGCGTAGATGTGTCGAAGTCGAACACTAAGCCGGAATTATTTTTCAAGAGCGATGAAGCGCACATTCGTGCACTGGCGTGGGATGCGAAGGGAAATCTGATTGCTGGGTCGGATGGCTCGGGGCTGGTCTACCGGATTGACGCGAGCGGAAAAGGGTATGTGCTGTTTGAGGCGCCGCGGCGGGAGATTACCGCGGTTTCAGTAGGCGCGAACGGCACGATTTTTGTGGCGGATGTGGGAGACAAGACGCGGAATCCGCTGCCTCCGCTGCCGGTGCAGGGCACAGGCACGGTGACGATTACAGTGGTGCAGCCGGGCAGTGTGCAGGCTGCGAATGCGAGCTCGTCCTTGCCGGAGGGATCGGAGATTTATGCGATTGATCCGAAACAGGATGCGGGCGGACAGGCTCCGCGGCGGGTGTGGGCGGGCAAGGATGAGGTGGTGTACGCGATTGCGGCGGCCCAGGATGGGCTGCTGGCGCTGAGCGGAAATCGCGGAAGGGTGTTCCGGATTCGCGAGGATGGAAGCTTTGCGGATATTGCGCATCTGGAAGCGCAGCAGGGGTTGGCGCTGGCGAGCGCGAAAGATGGCGTGCTGATTGGCACCGGCAATACGGGCAAAGTGGTTGCGCTGACAGCGAACGCAGACAAGCATGAGTACCAGAGCGATGTGCTGGATGCGGGCGCGCTGGCGCGGTTTGGACGCGTGGAGATTGAGCCGGGATCGAGTGGCTATACGGTCTGGACGCGCAGCGGGAATGTGGAGCAGCCGGTACGTGGGTGGAGCGAGTGGGCTGCGGTGAAGAATGGCGCGGTGGCTTCACCCGCCGGGCGATACATGCAGTGGAAGGCTCAGCTGAGTGCGGGCGGCGTGCTGGGCGGAGTGGGCGTGAATTATCTGCCGGTGAATTCGGCTCCGGTGATGGATGAGCTGGTGGTTGTTCCGGGAGCGCGGTGGACGCCGCAGCCGCAAGGATCAGGCCAGCAGCAGACGGTGAATATTACGTTTCCTTCCGCGAGCAGCGGCTCGGGTGGATTCGACAGCGGATCGAGCTCGACGCTGAATGCGGTGAAGGACAAGACGGCGGCGACGGCGCGGTGGGCGGCGCATGATGACAATGGCGATGATCTGACCTTTGCGCTGTATCTGCGCGGGGATGGTGAGACTGTGTGGCGTCTGCTGAAGGATGGAATTACGGAGAAGGCTTATAGCTTTGACCAGACGCTGCTGCCGGATGGCGGGTATGAGCTGAAGGTGGTGGCGAGCGATGCGCCTTCCCACACGCCGGGCGATGCGCTGACGGGCGAGAAGGTCAGCGATCGGTTTGAGGTGGATACGGCTCCGCCGGTGGTGAACGGGCTGGCGGTGAGTGGGATGAATTTCCGGTTTGATGTCGAGGATGCGGTGAGCGCGATTGAGAAGGCAGAGTATTCGCTGGATGCGGGGCCGTGGCAGTACGTTGAGCCGGTGGGTAACTTGTCGGATGCGAAGAAAGAACATTATGAGATTACGATTCCGGCTTCTGCGGGTTTGAAGGCGGGAGAGCATTTGTTGACCGTGCGAGCCTACGACCGGCATGACAATGTTGGTGTGGCGAAGACGGTGTTTGTAAAGTAGGTTTCTCTGGGGGCTAAAGCCCCGAATTATTTTTCTCGCATTTTTGGCACGGCTAAAGCCGTGCCCTTTCAAAGCAAATTCGAACTGAGACACCCACTTCATGCGGTTTGAGCTTTTTATTGCGGCGCGGTACCTGAAGGCCAAGCGGCGGCAGGCCGTGGTGGGCGTGGTGACGGCGATCTCCGTGGCCGGCGTGGCCGCAGGTGTGGCTGCGCTGATTCTTGCGTTGGCGATTACGAATGGGATGCGGCGCGACCTGCAGGACAGGCTGGTGGATGCGAGCGCGCATGTGCAGCTGATGCATGTGTCGGGAGGGATTCGCGCGTGGCAGCCACTGATGGAGAAGCTGCGCACGGTGCCGGGTGTGAAGGCCGTAGCGGGCGAACTGGATGAACAGGTGATGGTAGCGCATGGGGCGCGAGCGGGATTTGCGCTGGTGGAAGGAATTGTGCCGAAGGATGAGCTGACGGTGAGCCGGCTGCTGGAGAAGGCTGGGCCGGAGGCGATGCGTGCGCTGGAGCCAACTAGTGAAATGGACCCTGTGCCGCCGATTGTGCTGGGGAAGGACCTGGCGGATTCGATTGGCGTGACTGTGGGCGACTCCGTGATGCTGGTGAGCCCTCAGGGGGATTTGACGCCGATGGGGATTGTGCCTAAATCGGTCCCGTTCAAGCTGGTGGGGACGTATCATTCAGGGTTTTATCAGTACGACTCGGGGTGGGGTTACGTACGGCTGACAGATGCGCAACGGCTGTACGACGAGCCGGACCTGCTGAGCGTGATGAGCTTTAAGCTCGATGACCTGAATCGCGCGCCGGAGGTGGGACGGGCGATTGAGCAGGTGGCGGGCAAGGGCTTTCTAACGACGAACTGGATGGAACAGAATAAGGAACTCTTTCGCGCGCTGAAGCTGGAACAGTATGTGACGTTTATTGTGATTGCACTGATTGTGATTGTTGCGGCGCTGAATATTCTGATTGCGCTGACGATGATGGTGATGGAGAAGACGCGCGACATTGCGGTGCTGATGAGCTTTGGCGTGGCTCCGGGGCAGGTGCGAAGAATTTTTCTGCTGCAGGGGCTGCTGATTTCTGCGATTGGCACGGTGATTGGCCTGGTGCTGGGGTATGCAGGCGCTTGGGTTGGCGGACATTATCCGATTCACTTGTCAGCAGAGGTGTATGCGATTGACCGGCTGCCGTTTGCGCCGCGGCTGGTGGATGGCGTAGTTGTGGCTGTAGTGGCGTTGGGTGTTTCACTGCTGGCGACACTGTATCCTTCGCAGGCGGCTGCTCGGATATTGCCGGCGGAGGCGCTGCGGTACGAATAGTTTCTGCTATCCTGGGGCGCGTTGGAACGTCCAGTGGTTAGGGGGGTGCAATGAAGCTGATCGTGCTGGGATCTGTGTTTTGTGCTGCGGCGATGGCTGCGGGGCAATCTGCTAATGAAAAATCTCTTGGCCGCGGTGGGACGATTTTTCAGCTTCCACAGGGTGCAGTACCACCGGACCATAACTCCATTCAACTTCCTAATATTGTTCTCACTCCACGGCTCGATGAGGGAATTATTGTGCACCCGCCTGCGGGGAGCTTTGTGTTGCAATCTCCGGTGCCTCCAGCGGCGCAGGCCCAGAAACTCTATCCCGGCTTGAAACTGCTGCCCACTGATACTGCGAAATTAGAGGCGATTCCGCTGGAGTGGCCGAAGTTCAAGATGGAGCAGATTCCGACGCAGTGGCAGGGGATGAAAGTGATATCGGTGAAGAAGGATTCTGCTGCGAACACGCCTTCAACTGCAAGTGCGTTAAAGAAGAAATAGCGATTTCACTGTGGCGTGATGATGCCGCCGAGGGCGTGACGGCGGGGCAGGACGATGCCGCGATGATCGACTTCTGGCTTGCCTGCGGCTGTAGGGTGCAGCGCGGGATCCGATGCGCGTTCGAGGATTGCGCCACCGCAGGCTGGGCACCAGTCGGCCTGAGTTTCTTCAGCGAGAACAGCGTGGCAGTTGGCGCAGAAGCGTTCCATAGGTTTTAGATTATTCTTTTTTCTCTTGATCTGCTTCCGTTGTGTTTTCCAAATCAACTTCAGATTCATCTTCCGGGTCGTCTCCTGGTTCGGCGGCGAGTTTGGATGGTTCGCTCGGAGAGGGATCGGGTTCGAGTTCAGACGTGTCTATGGTTCCCGGCTCTGATTGCGGCTCTATTGATTCAGGGTCTGGTTCTTCGATTGGTTCGGCGGTTGGCTCGGTTGTTGGTTCTTCGATTGGCACTTCCGTTGGCGTTGTCTCAGGCTCGGTGATTGGATCCGGTGGGATGATTTTGTCGAGTCGATAGCCGGCGTCTTCGAGAACCATGAGATTCCTTTCTACCTTTTGGGAGAGTGATTCAAGCAAGGCCGGATTCGGCGCGGGTTGTGCGGCCAGCGAAAGCAGGTCAGGAAGCTGAAGGAACCAGAGAAGTTCTTCGTAGGGCTCGCGGACGATGTATTCGTGACCTTCGGCCTCGTGGACTCCAGTGAGCCAGTGGAAGTCAGGATCGTGCCAAAGATCGTGCGGGACTGTCGGCGACTCGGCTTCCACGTTTTCGGCCTGGGTCTGGACGAGCAACAGGATCTTGATACGGGCCGCGGTGCGCCAGGCTTCTTCGCTCTCCATACCGAGAGCTTTAAAGGCTTTGGCGAACGGCTCGCGGAGGCGGAGCGCGTCAAAAAGAGCGAGTGCTGTTTGAGCAGGATTTTTTGTTTCCTGCGCTTCAGTGAGCGTTTGAACGATACACCAGCCGAAGACCGGGCCCCAGAGGGCTGTTGAGACAGCGCTGGGGCTGGCGGAGGGCAGGACACGGCGTGCGGCTGCCGGCCAGGAAGCGGGGAATGCGGCTTCAAGCGCTGGAATATGAAGAGCCGCGCGGATGAGCTTGCGGAAGACGGCGGATTCGCCGGTGAATTCTTCTTCCTCACAGGAAGCGGACTGGCTGGGCTTGGGGGCAGCGGAGCGCGTTTGGGCTACGCAGGCCTGGGCGAGCAGGGACTGGAGGCGGGTCCAGGCATCATCGAGAAGAGCGGTCAGTTCCCTGCTCTTGATTGTAGAAGCAGGGCTTGCAGAAACAGGGCTGGATGCTGTGGGCGCAGTGGCGGCGGCGATTTGCGTGGGGGTGATAGTGGCGTTGTCTGCGAGATGGCGGATGAGAACCGGATCGAGAGCGGCGGCGAGAGCAGCGTGCACGGGACGGAGTTCGAAGTTGGCCAACGCATCTTCAAGATGAGGCACGCCTGCGCCTACTAATTGATCACAGAGTTTGTCCCAGGGCTTTTGTGCGGAGGCGTGGAGGGTGCGCCAGTTAAGGAGGACGCGGGACTCGTATGCGTGGAGCGAGAGCGGGAGACCGCGAGTGGCGAAGTCCGTAGCCCGGACGAGATATTCGAGACCGGTGAGAGAGTCCGTCCAGGCGAAGATGACGTTGGGGGCGGTATCGGCGGGTGTGAAGCCGAGGGCGTCCCAGAGGGATTTCTCGCGGATGGTGCCGGCGGACTTGTCAGCGTAAGGGACCGACTGGCGGATGGTGCCGCGGGTGGATCCGTAGACGTTGTTATAGACGACGAGTGCATGTGAGCTGCCGGAGCTGTTCGAGTAGGCGAAAACGTTTTCGTCGACAGCGCCGCTGTGATGAATGAAATCGTAGAGGAAGAAATTGGAAGATTCCGCGAAGAGACGGCGGAGCTTGAGGAGCGGGGCGACTTCGCGCTGATGGCGCGCGATGAGCGAGGGATCAGGGTCTTCGTTGTAACGCGGGCGGCGATACTCCATGCCATACTTTTCGGTAAAGCCTTCAATCTGGCCGTGACCGAACATGGGCAGGCCCGGGAGCGTGGCCATGAGCACTGCGACGCCAAAGCACTTGTCGCCTTTACCGAACTGGTCGATGGCGGTGCGCTCGTCTGGATTAGACATGAAATTAACGTAGCGCTTGAGGATGTCGGGATCGAACTCGATGGTGTTTTTGAGGACGGTGCGGTAATTGGCGTTGTCTTCATCGCGAAGCATGACCATGAAGGCCGAGTTATAGACGCGGTGCATGCCGAGGGTGCGGACAAAGTAACCTTCCATGAGCCAGAAGGCTTCCGCGAGGAGAAGCGTGCCGGGGACTTCGACGGCGACACGATCGACGACTTCGCGCCAGAATTCCAGCGGCATGTGGCGATCAAATTCAGCCTGAGTCATGCCGTATTCGGCGCGTGAGGGAATGGCGCCGCTTGCGCCGGGACCAGGAAACCAGAGGCGATGAAAGTGGCGCTTGGCAAGGGTCATGGCGGCGTCGAAGCGGATGACCGGAAAGAGGCGCGCGACGTGAAGGATTGTCTGGATGACGTGCTCGCGGACGTCGGGGTTCATGTAGTCGAGCTGCGCGGTGTCATTCCAGGGAAAGCTGGTGCCGTCATTGCCGTGATAGACGTAGCGGATGTCGCCGGAGGAGTTGTCTCGACGGCGGAAGACTACGGCGGCGTCTTCCTGGGAAAAGTATTTGTCGTCGATTTTGATTTCGACGCGAGGATCGGCGGAGAGATCGGGACCGTTGAAGCTATAGGCCGGGTAGGGCGAGTCGCCGCGGGACATAAACCACTCGGGATGTTCGACTACCCAGGGGGAGTCGATGCCCATGTGGTTCGGAACCATGTCACTGGCGAGGCGGATGCCGTGATGGTAGGCGCGATCGCGGAGGCGAGTGTAGCCGGGATCGCCGCCGAGATCATCGGCGATGCGGTAATCGAAGAGCGAGTAGGCGGAGGCCACGGCGTCCGTGTTGCCCATGAGGAGCTTGATGGTGCGTGAGGCGCGGCTGCGCTCCCAGACGCCGATGAGCCAGAGAGTGTTGATGCCGCGCTTGGCGAGAGTGGCGAGCTCTTCGTCAGGAATTTCATCGAGACGAGTGATTTCGCGGCCGTGCGCCCTGCTGAGCTGGGCGAGCCAGACGTAGGTGCTTTTGGCAATCATCACCGTTTCCGGCATCCAGGCTGTGTCTGGGGAGAACTTTTCGTATTCCTGCGCAGGATCGCCGTAAGTTGGGACTTCTGCGCGGCTTTCCAAGCCGCCCCAGTCGTGGTGGAGGCCTTGCTGGCGAGCGAGTTCGCGCTGCTCCGCAGCTTGTGCCGCGGTTGCCTGAGCTTGAACAGCGGGTGGGTTGAACTGCATCCAGATGGCGAGTTCTTCTTCGTGGAGTACTTCACCGGCGACTAAGAGGAAGCGATCCAGGGATTCGCCGAGGAGAGGCTTCCAAAGCTGGCGGAGACTCTCAAGCTGGGCTCGAAGCGATGTGGGCGCGGCCTGCGCCGGGGCGACAAGGAGCGAGAGAAGATCAAGCGCTTCAGCGCCTTCCACGGGAATGAGCGGACGCGTGGCGAAGTAATCAGGAAGCTGCTTTGCGACTTCACGGTAGGCGGTGGTTTGCGCTAGAGCTGAGTCGTTGAAGAGCTCATTAAAGGGCTGGAAAGCGGGATTGTGATTGGCGGCCCAGAGAAGCAGGAGCTCTTCCAGAGCGACTTCCCGATGCGGGCGGCCCGAGGTGGCGGCAGCGAGCCACTGCTGCGGGGTGTGCTCGCTGCGGATGACTGTGGAACCCGGGAAGTTTTCGACGAAGGTGAGCAGAAGCTTGTCGACCTCAGAGCCGCCGACTTGCCCGGCAAACCATTCGAGCGCGCTGGTGAGGAATTCGGGATCGAAGCGCTCACGGTAACGGGCGATGAGGGCGTGGCTGGCCTCATCAATGAGGCCCATGGCGTAAAGCTGGCCGGCGTGGATGGTACGCTCGGGGTGTTTTTCCACTTCGCGGATGAGATTCATGCGGTGCGCGAAGTCGCGGCAGGCGGAAAGCGAGGCAAAGATGACGTTGCCGTTGAAGGAGAAGAGGGTTTCGTCGAAGTGGTAGCGCTGGCGCACGGCTCGCGCGATGTGGAATTCCATCATGGGATGGGCTTGCTCCTGTCCGGCATCTTTTCGGCGAAACGCAATCCAAGGGTACAGTATCATTCCGGGAGTGTGTGATGCTCAGGAAGCATTCTGGGCTGTCGCGGCATTGCCATGCAGATGCTGACCCGGTAGACTAGGAGAGTCCAATCGATACGGAGAGGTGGCAGAGTGGTTGAATGCACCCGCCTCGAAAGCGGACGTAGCTGAAAGGCTACCGTGAGTTCGAATCTCACCCTCTCCGCCATCCTATGAAAACATAAGGGTTATGGGAGCTGTTACTACTCCTGTTACCGAATTCTGGTCTGATCCACAAAAAACCTGTGCTGACGTCGGTATTCCTCTACGGGAGTATTCTCGTGAGTGCTGGTATTTACATTCGCATCCGCAGGGGCGGACGGGAGCTGCCCGTTCGCCCCTGCGGTTAAGACCAGCAATGGAAGACTCAGGCCCTTTTACGCGTTAGTGAATGGCGAGCCAGAACATCATCAAGGAGGCGTTTACCATGTTCGTCATGTGGTGAATGAGAAGAGAGGCTGGGAGAGACTGTTTTGTTAATATTATTGCGCGGCATCTTAACGAGATCAAGCAGCCTTACAGTCGCAATTAGACTTTCTTCCGTTGATTGAAATCCTGCTCGGTATTGATTTCCCAGATATTTTGTTTGCTTTTGACGCCTGTGAGAATATTCTCGACAGCAACCATGGCGGTCAACATGGAATGGTCCTGATTGTTGTACTTGTGCATGCCATTGCGCCCGATCAGGAAAAGGTTCTCATACCTTTCCATATAGCGCACGATCTCATCGAAACGGTCGTAGGTTCCAAAGTAAGCCGGGTAGGCTTTGGGGACCCGCAAGACGCATGAATCGCGCACTTCGTCGCTCTTCAGAATGCCGATGCTTGCTACCTCATCAATAGCGAATCGTATAAGATCAGTGTCGGATTTCTTCCACAAGGGGTCGGCTTCATAGCAAAAATATTCAAGTCCAATCCACATTTTGGTTGGATCTGCAACTAAGTGCGGACTCCAGTTATTGAAGATTTGGATGCGGCCGACCATTACATCCGGTTCTTGAATGTAGATCCAATTGTCTTTTACGGCAGAGCCGTCGTTTTCAGTGATCAGGAGGCGGTCAACCAGCAAGCCTACGGTAATGAAGTCGCGGTAAACCAGGCCATCCGAGATGGCCTTCACATCTGGCGGCGCTGGAACATCGATAGCACGAATCAGTTCACACACGGGCATCGTAGAGAGAAAGTAATCTCCGTGTACGGTTTCCAACGCCCCATCGGGAGTCAGGGCGCCCAGCGAAACGATACGCGCCGTTCCATCCGAATCGATGTCCACGTGCAGCTTTGTTACCTTCCAGCCCATGCGGATCTCACCGCCGCAGTGGCAGATAAGTTTCGATACGTGTTCCCATAACTGACCGGGACCATATTTTGGATAAAGAAACTCCTCGATGAGCGAGGTCTCAGAGCTCTTCTGCCGAATATCCGTGGAATTCTTACCCGCCAAGAGCCGATTGAAGAAGTGCAGTAGAGCTGTACGTAAAGAAAGGCCTTTGATACGTTGTGCACCCCAGGCGGCGGAAATCTTATCGCAAGAAACACCCCACACTTTCTCGGTATAGCTTTTAAAAAAACTGCGGTAGAGCTCCTGTCCAAAGCGATTGATAAAGAAATCTTCGAGGCTTTTCTCCGGTCTGCGCTGGCGCAATTGCGAACGGAGATAACTTATCAAGATGAGAACGGTGCGACGGCCGCCAAGAAGACGGAATGTCGCGCGTGAGAAAGAAAGAGGATAGTCCAGTAAAGAGCGCATGAAGTAAATTCGGCTCTTACGCGGCCTGACGAGCATGACGCAATCTGCATTTGGAATGGGATTGAGCAGGTGTGAAGATGCAGAGCTGGGCGCTTTTGTGACAATACGCTGTTGGTTTTGATACTGAATCAAGAGATCTGTCTTCTCTTCCCTCCCTTCGATGGGCATGATGCTCATCCACCAGTCCATCACTCGATCGGACTTGGAGAAAAAGCGGTGGCCGCCAATGTCGATGCAATTTCCATTGTGGCGAATGGTGCACGATATTCCGCCAATTCGGTCGGACGCTTCAAGAACGATGGGATGGATTGATGAGTGTCGACAAAACTCCAGAGCTGCCGTCAAGCCCGCTGGTCCTGCGCCGATGATCACTGCAGTGCGGGTTGGTTTCGACATCGTAATGATTACTTAATGTCCTGCGGGTGGCCATCGGATTCACCACACTCCGCATCGGCGGAACACGACAGCTAACTAAGTTGACTCGCAATCCTGGCATAACGCGTTCTTGCAGACGGCGACGCCGCTGTGAGGGCTAGATCTTCCAGTTCCGCCTTCGAGGGTTTGAGCGTAAGCGGAAGGTTTTCCCAATAGAACTTCAACTCATCTGAGCGCCAGAATGCGTAAGTCTTGTGCCACGATTTGCCGGACTCTCCAGCAAAAACCAAATTAGACGGGTTGACGGCGCGTCGCGCATCTTGAAATCTGCAATCAAGTGAAATACGAAGACACTCGGAGCGATTGGGCAGGGCTGCATGAACGGTCAGGCTATGAAATATAAGCACGTCGCCTGCGTTTACACGGCCGCCTACCCATTCTTCTCCCGCGAGTACTCCATCCTGAATCTCTGGAACGTGCAGATTATCTCGTTCGTGGTGCAGAACTCCGAAGCGATGCGATCCCTCCAGTATCTGCAAAGGTCCTGCTTCAATCGGGCAGTCATGCAAGGATATCCATACAGTGAAGAACTCCGGATCTCCACCCATGAATTCGTAGTCCTGGTGTGCATGGACCACCAGGCGCTCGCAGTCTGGAAAGATAAGGCGCCCAATGGGTTTTGGATGAATCAGAACCTGATCGCCGATAAGCATCTCCATGATTTTTCTCAGCGCTGGATGATGTGGCAGAGCATGAAATGATTCCAGGTTAAATACGTCCTGATAGGTCCGTTTAAATGCGGGGTCAGGATCCCCACATGCCATATTAGAATCCGCGATGCGCTCCAGTGGTTCGCGGTCATGGAGAAGCCATCCTGCTGCGGATAACACCCGTGTTATATCGGCAAGCACTGGATCAACAGCTTCACACGGCAAGAGCTCGCGTATGAGCGCATATCCCCTAGTGCTGATTTCTTCCTGCAGTTGCTCCGACGTGATGTTCTCTGCCCGAGTTTCATGAAAAGCTTTCAATCAACTGCCCCCGCCGATTACTGGATTGTGACGACACCATGGTAGTCACGATACACAGTGGAATCGCGGAGCTTGTCTGGAGATCGTATGTCGATTGTCAACAAGTTGTCATGCTCGCCTCTTCGGCATATACGTCGTGATGGAAATGGCGTTGTGACAATCCCATGACCTGCTGGTGACAAAGACTTTGTCTGTGTGGTCCTATGCTTACGATAGCGAGGGCGGAGCGGACATGCGTACTTCGCTTTCCTGTCCTAAATCAGCTCCGCAGAAAAGACGGAATGCAAACGCGGATGGCCACGTTCTCTCAACAGGCACAGTCAAAAGAGGATGAAAAGAATAGGCCTGCAGCCGGTCCAGATTCCCTTCTCTTTGATATGGATTTGCCTCTGCGCGAGACCTTCTATCCTTTGGGCTTCGCTGTTGAAATTCTCACGAACGATCAAGATGTTCTCGCAGCCGCAGAGGATAGCTTCGGCCACGTCGCCGCGTGCAGGACGAATACTAACTTGCAGATCAGAATCGGTATAACAGATGGAATCGATTCTGGAACTCCGCCAACGCCCACCAGGCGGGAGTACAACCATCTATATTCCTTGATCGCTGATGCCTCAAATCAATCGCTGCTCGATCTGAATACTCACACGAACTTTGCGTGGCTGACACGTTCGGCACTCAATAACAGACTCTACTTCCGTTACAACTTCCTTGAGAAGATTGTCTATCTTCTCCTCGGATCTTCCTTAGTAACCGATATTCATGCTGCCTGTGTCGGGAAAAATGGGAAAGGTATCCTATTGTGTGGCAATTCCGGCGCAGGCAAATCAACTCTGGCTTACGCCTGCGCTCGCGTGGGTTGGACCTATACATCCGATGACACGAGCTATCTGGTTAATTCTTCTGATGTTCCATTCGTGATTGGACATGCGCATCGGGTTCGTTTCCGGCCAGCGGCGAGAGATTTATTTCCGGAGCTGAGAGACTTCGAAATCACGCCGCGCATGGAAGGAAAGCCGTCAATCGAGCTACCGGTATCCAGACTTCCGATCTTCAATACCGCAACCGATGCAACAATCCATGCCGTGGTCTATCTCAATCGTTTTCCAGCAGCAATGGGGCGACTTGACCGGTTATCAGACGGTACGGCAACAAGGAGTATGTGCGCGGAACTTTATTCCGCCGGAGAAATCCGCGCGAAGCACGAGAGGTTACTTGAGGTGTTCTTCAATACTCCAACGTATGAGCTTCAATATTGCAGTCTGGATCAGGGTATAGCGCAGCTGGAAGAATTAGTACAAGCCATATAAAGCCGCCGGCACGGGAAGAGATTATCCTTCAAGGTACTACCTTTCTTCTTGATACTGCTGTAAGCCAGATACTTCGGCCGCAATCGGTATCATACAGCAATGTTTTCGAGTCGCTTTCCCAGAACGGTTGAATCTGGTTACAGGGAACATCAGCGATTCTTCGCGTAGTTCCGTCCACTTGGTTACGGAGCCAAAGATTCCAGACACCGTGATCCAGTTGGCTATACGCCATCCATCGCTCGTCGGGTGACAGGGCAGGATAGCGTGTTCCCGGGATGGAGATAGACGAGTTGTTGTGGGTCACATCTGTCAGATATATCTGCGGAAGGCCGTCCCCATCGGTAGCTGAGAACGCATAGTGCTTCTCCGACAACAGTGACGCTTCATAGACGTTCATTTCGAGCGGCGTGAGTTCAGTTTCACTTGCCGCATTGGACAAAACGTTTTTGCGGAGCATCAAGCGTCCGCGGCCATACTCGTCGCGGATGAAAGCAAGACTTTGTTGATCGGCTGACAGCATTGGTTCACGGGCATTCTCTATGAGTGTTTGGGATGGCTGCTGGAGATCTACGATTTGAGAACCGGTGCTCGAAGCCCGTTCCGCCCAGGTATGGCCGGCCCCGCTGGCAAACGACAGCAGATCGTATGAAGCGTCGACATCGGGCTCTTGGTGAACTCTATCCTGAGCTTGTGTGATCAAGCGGTATCCGGCCATCGTGAACGCTGAGAAGCGAACGCCACTCGCAGTCAATTGCGGCCCGCTATTTGCAAATCCTTGCATCTGCAGAGGTATCCGATAGGCATATTCTTCTCGCTCGGCTCGTTCCGTATAAAGCGTGGAACGCATACTCAAGGCTACCGCTGTGACCATCGCAACAGCCCATGCGTAACGAGTCCAATCTCGCGTAGAGTCTTTCCGGCAATCGCGCCAGAGCAAGACATAAATCCCCAAGAGTATCGCGAGCATCAACGGAAGCCTCGGGACGTAGAGCAGAACCCTGAGTCCTTCAACATTTGGTGGCGACGCGATGGAAAACCCAATACCGAGATACGCCACGATCAAGGCACTAAGCCACCAATATTGTCTCCGCGCGAGCAATGTAGATGCGAGTACGCATATGGGAAATACCATGAGAACGAAGTTGTACGACGCGGGAATAGTAGAGATCGTGAGTGCTGCAATCACGAGCGCGGACCACTCAAGGAGAACCCGCTCTTTGCTCCTATCGTCTCTACGAATCAGCAGGATCGCTGGAGCCAAAGCCAGCATCTGTAACCCAGGGGCCAAGAGGGAATACCAGAACGGAGAGTAGTGCCACGGATGTGGATTCCACTGCGGCTCTGAGAGCAGAAGACCATGTAGAACGCCAGAGATCGATGACGACCCCCCATATGTTCCTAAACCCTCACCTCGCATCACCCAGGGAAATATCTCTTGCAACCACGTACGGTGAGCATTCAATCCAAAGATGGCGATAGAAATACTGACTGCAACTAGGCTTGTAATTGCACCAGAGACTAATGCGCGCCAATCTCTCCTCTGAAAGAAAAATACAAACAGCAGAAGAGGAAAGATTTTGCATGCGGCGGCGACCGCTATCAGTGCTCCGGCCAAGATGCGGAGTCCACGTAGATAGCTCCAGCACGCTGCCGTGAGCAGAAGGAGAAGAACAATATAGAACTGCCCGAAGAGCAGATTGCGATGCAAGGGGTAACTGAGTGTAATCACCAAGGCTATGCGCCGGTAGCTCAATCCTGTCATTGCCCGCAACATCCATCCAATGGGCACGAGTAGAGCAAGGTTGATCAGAATCCAGTAATGCTTGGCGGTAAGCGGTGACAGACCGACAAGGGGCCAGACAGCCAGTGTCGAAAATGGGGTGATTGGAAGCAGTCCGATGACGCGGACATCGATAGCGCGATGGTCCTTCTCGCGTTCGACCCAGGGCCACTCATACATGCGCGAGGTGTCGAATCTCTCCTGTGCCAAGTGAGCGGCCAGATAGTAATTCGGGAAGTCGGTGTTCAGCGTCTTCCATGCACGCGGTAACGTATGCACGCACAAGAATAGAGTGCACAGGCAAAGTATGGCATTTTCAAATGTTGAAACAACCTGGCTGTGTGGAACGATCACGCCTCAGGGTACGGCCCACTCCAAGCTAAGTTGTCATTCATTTGTCAAACGAACATATTCCCTTATTGTCCGATTTGTTGTTGGCTGACTTGCTAGTCAACAACACGGCTAGCCACGACTTTTCAGGGTCTCTTCGATAATATCCGTGGCGCGCTTGAGACCGTGGGCAGACAGTATCTCTTTTTGCAGCTTTTGGGCAGCGAACCGATACTTTGGATCGTTCAATATTCTCATCACTGCATTGCGAAGGTGAAGCGCGGTAAGGTCCTTCAAACGAAGCACTTCTGCCACACCCAACCACTCCAATCGAGCTGCAATTGCTGGCTGGTCGAAACACTTTGGCAGAGCGATCATCGGTTTACCTTGTAGCAGAGTTTCAAACACTGTATTCGGGCCAGCGTGCGTAATCACTATATGCGCGAGCCTTAACAGTTCAAGTTGAGGAGCATTTCTCACGACCAGTGGTCTTCCCGGAAGACCCTGGAACACTTCGGGATCACGACGGCCACCGAGAGAAATGACGAGCTGTATTTCCGGTCCGCTGCAAGCCTCAGCAATCAACCGATAAGTACTCAATTCACCCTTCAAAGTCGTCCCAAGGGAGGCGTATACAAGAGGTCGTCCATCAAGGCGATCCCACGGGAAATCGACGGATGATCTTCCAGTGCCATCTACGAAAGGCCCAGTGTAATAGAAGTTGCGAGGTAGTTTCGTTCGTGAAAAGTCGAGACTCTGAGGCAACTGAGTTATGTGCGCTAGCTCGGGATAGACCGAGCTTCTCTCTCGAACAGGGCCTAGTCCAACTCGTCGCCTATACCTGTCCAGTCTCCAACGTACTGGACCCCTCATCCGGAATATTGAAATCTCCACGAAGGCTTTCTTCACAATTGAGAACCACGACTGCGGTGGAGTGATTCTACGGGGAGCAGACCAACCAAAATTGTGTGGAATCGAGGTAGAGATAATGTAATAGGGCACGCGCAATATCTCGGCGAGAGTCGGACCAGACAGCACAATCTCGTCCAGGATGAGTGCCTCAACTCCTGCGCGAATCATGGCCTCAGGGGCCTCACGCAGAGAACTCTCCATTTCCCCAATGATGCGAGAAATGCGAAATCGCAGGTCGGCCAGTCCCAAGGGCCGCTTCTGCCGGCTCTTGGAGCGATTGTCTTTTACTAAGCCTCTGACTTCCGAAAACTCCAGTCCGGCCTCGAGGATCCTTTCCTTCATCTCAAACGGCAGAAAGAATGTAACCCTGTGCCCTCTGGCAACTAATTGCCGGGACAGAGCGATCATCGGATTCAAATGGCCGGTTCCCTGAATGGACAGTACACCGAAGTGTGACATTGGTTTCGTTTGCGAGAGATTGTGGTCTACGGAGACAGTAATCGTCCTTACCTTCATTCAAGTTACGCGAGTCATATCCATACGCATACAGCGATCGAGGTAATCGACAACAGGATGACAATCAAAAGACATGTCCACAATGCCAGGCACAGCGAGACAGAGTAGTTGGACCTTCAATTCGCGGCTTCTATGCAGCTGGCATAGGGTTGAGGGATTATAAGAAAGACTTGGGTCTTTAACTCGCCACAGCCCTCTTGCTTCAGTCTCTCGGTAAATGGCATGTCTTGATCCGCGCAACGTCGATTCATTGCCAGGAGTCATACTTCGTCATTATCCGTATGGATGAGTTACGAGAGGACAACTCCCTTGCCACCCAATCGTACTTGCCCCTTACCTAGAACCTCCTCCGTTCTCTGCAGGAGATCTTTAACCGGTGCCCGTAACCACCGCAAAATGCCGTCAATCCACAATGGTTCAAGTCCCTTTTTCGATGCTGGCGGCAGCCGTTCGAATATCGTCTCAGAGGCAAGCTGTACCTGTCCTGAAATCATTACTAACTCAATGTCTTTAAATGAAAGCCTGGGTAAAGTGTCGGCGGCTTGGCGGCCGGTATCTCGAACGGCGATCAAGTCAGCTGACCCCGACAACCTGATGACGCCTTCGCCGTCTTTCAGCCGGAGCACAGCAGCAGGCGCTTCTGTCACCATTCGATAGACTTTCTCCAATGCGACACCGCACATGTTTGCGGCAAACCGCACCTCATCCAACAGGTCTCCCGTTGCAGTCAATGGAGAGTCGTTTCCGAGGACGAGATTCTCGATCCTGTCAAAAGCAAAGATGTTTGGGAGTCTTTCAAACAGGAACTCGTTCGAAGAAGGACAGACAATGAGAGAGACTCCTCGCTCTCGCATCAGTGCGGCTCCACGATCGTCTATCGCCAGGCCATGGACCAGGACAGTATCTGGCTGTAAGAGGCCGAGTCGATCGAGACTGGAAAGCTCTTCCCTTGCCTGGTCATCTATGCCTTCGCATGCATGCATAATAAAGACGGCTCCCTTCGGTGTCGAAGCATATGCCTGCACAATGTCTCCACCGAGCGCGAGGGAATGTGCCCAGCCGTACTTTTGCACCACCTTAATCGGAAAGTCTGTTTTTTGCAGCTCGGGCCAAAGAACGTCGTGATGGCATACGGTCGTAGCACCACAAAGGAGATTCCGTATGCCACCCCAACGTAAACGAACATCCTTCGGGATCTTACGGTGAATTGCGAGAATGTCTGCAAATTCCGTATGGATGTCTTCTCCCCAATCAACGTAATTTCGATACGGTGGATTTGCCAGCCTGGGAAAGAGAGCGAACTGAAGATGATCGTGTGCGTTGACCAAACCAGGCATCACCATATAGCCATCAAGGTCAATGACGGAACGCGCTGAGGACACATCGTCCTTTAAATATGAGGCGCTTTGAAGTTGAGTTATCCGGCCATCGAGGATGCTTAGCGAAGCATCCATACTGTGACGGGGACCCAGGCAACAGCGAGCCCCGAAAAGAACCACCGGTGCGCCACTGCCCAAAAGTTGTGCAGACTCAACCATGCTTTCTCGCCACGTAGATGCGAAATCGCGAAGGCTCGCGACGACGACTCAACTTTGCGCCCCAGGGACGCATTGCCCACTTCACGCCGTACCATGGAGCGTATGTCGTCCAGGAGATCGACAACTGTTTCTCAAGATCACGGAGACGTTCATCCGTCAGATACTCAAGACTTCTGACAGAATTCGAAGCTGTTCCGAAACGTTTGCGAAATGCGGCCTGACGCTCCGCGATCATCTGTCTGCCACTTTCTTCACAGGAATACCATGGAGTATCGCTGACGATAACGCAACCGTTGCTCCGCACGCAGCGCAAAGCTTCCCGCAGAGTGGCCTCATAATCTTCGGAGTAGTGGAATGAAGCATTAAAGACAGCAGCATCGAACTGCTCGTCTTGAAAAGGCAAATACGTATTCTCGGCTTGGAATCTCGCGATAGGAATTGAAAGATATTTACTATAGTGGGCGGCAGCTCCCAGGCCGTCGTGGTTGTTTGTGAGTAGATCCACCGCGACAGCTCGATGTCCAGCGAGTGCCAGGCGATAGCTCATCCAGCAGTTGCCGGCTCCTAGATCAAGAATTGTCCGAAATGTTTCAACCGGTTGCACGATGTGCCGAGCCAGATAATCGAAACTCTTTGAACGGATTTTCCATTGACTGCTGTTTCTTCCGGTTGTGTCCTCGTAGGGAAGTCCGAGGTAATATTCGTCGCTCGGGCTGCTCCGGCCTTCCGCTGAGCGGATCGCTTCGTAATCCTCTACGAACTGCGAGAAGTGCTGGACACGCTCCGGCGGCAACGCGCGAACAATTCCCCCCCTGTCAATTAGAAAAATGAAATTACACTTTGAGCACTCTGGACCGTTCAAGTGTGCCCTACAGCGCGTGCACTGCAATAGCAGATCCGTAGGAATGACGTTGTTGAATTTTGAATGCTGAGGTTCGTGAACTAAAGGAGATCTCAGCATCTATGCCTTCCAGGATGAGGCTAGTTGCTCTATCGATACAAACGGCGACTTAGAGCGAGAGTTGACTGTTTCTGAAAGGGTGAGGGCGTCCGACTCTCTGCTCACTGGCTCAAGATCAAGAACTGTCTGCCACAACGCTTTCACTCTTGCATCTACTTCCGTAGTTATGGACTCCATGCTCCAGGAGTCAACTTCGGCGTGGAGAGCCTCGCGTACGGCTCTATAAAAATCGGTCTTATAGGCTGCATGAAACATGATGCACAAATCGTCGCTATCGGTCCAATTGCGCTTCAGACCAAGTTCCGCTCGTACACGCTCGTAGAACACAGTGCCAGGCAGAGGATATGAGAACGAAATGCCTATATCGTCGGGGCGCACCTCTCGAACGAAAGCGATTGTCTCCTGCAACTCAGCCCAGGTCTCGCCGGGATATCCGAATTGAAGAAAAAAGCAGGCTCGAATGCCTACTTGTTTCAACCGCTCCCGTGCGGTAATCACTGTTGAAAGATCGAGTCCCTTATCCATAGCATCAAGTATGGCCTGAGCGCCGGACTCAACTCCCATCCACACCTCGGTGCATCCAGCGATCTGAAGGTTCGCCGCTGTTTGTTCACTCATAAGATCAGCGCGCGATTGCACCTTGAATGGTATGGCGGCGTTCCGCTTCGTCACCTCTTCAGCAAGTGCCTCGACCCAGTGATGATTCAGCGCAAAGATATCATCGCCAAACCAGACATGCTCCACTCCCGCGCTCTTCAACAAGCTCATCTCTTCCGCAACGCTATTAGCAGAACGCAAGTGAAAGCGGTTACCCGAGATAGGCTTGGCGCACCAGTTGCAGTGGAAAGGGCAACCGCGGCTAGCGACCATGTTCGTGGAAAAGTAGCCGTGAGTATTGAGCCACGCCGTCCGATAAAGATCCAGGTCGATGAGGTCGCGCGCGGGCGAGGAGAGTTGAGTCCAGGATGGATTCTTAGCCAGATACTGCTCGCTTCTCACGAGTTGGCCCTGATCACCGAGACTCACGAGCCCATCTACCTGGGGGACCGGAACGCCTCGAATGATCGAATCGCATAGTTCTCTTAAAACATTTTCGGCTTCTCCGCACAACACGTAGTCAAAGCCATTCAGAAGAAACAGGCCGGGATTGTCTGTAGCGTCAGAACCATGCACAATCACAACTGCGCCAACTTCTCGAGATGCTTTCGCAATCTCCCAGGCGACTTCTCTCATGCGGGTAAGACACATCTTCGAGAGAAAGTTGAAGTCGTCTTCGTAAACAACAACGATTTTAGGTTGGTGCTTGTGCAGCATAGCCTGAAACTGGATGGACGGTTCTTCGAGCATCGCGTCGAAGACTGCAACGCGAATACCCTGTTCGCGCAGCGCAGTAGCCGCGTAAAGTGTGCCAATCGGCGTGTACGGCTGCATCTTACGTAGTTGCTTCGCGTCGTAAGGAAGATGATACGAATGCGTTAGCAGGACATCAGTCAAGAATCACCTCGAGAATCGGTCGGCGGTGGATTTGAAATCCCGCGTATCCAAGTCATTTGCAATGGATGTTGACGCACCCTGCGGATACACTAGCCTCACTTCGCACGGCGTTTGTCTCGACAATGTCATGTCAATGTCAGCTTTTAATAAGAGGGATTAAGTCTCATAAATGTCCTAGCTGATCGCGCTTTACAGCAATGTAATGAGCGGAATAAGGGCTAGCAGGAACGCTGGCGCTCAGTCGTTCAGTGATTTCGATGCCCGACGACAGTACCGCCCCTATCTTGTCTGGATTATTGGTCATCAATCTCAGTGAGGTGACTTTGAGAAACCTGATGATCTCCACGACAAGCCGATAGTCGCGCAGATCGACTGCATGGCCTAGCATCCGGTTGGCTTCAATGGTATCGAGGCCATCATCTTGGAGCGCATAGGCACGTAACTTCTCCATCAGACCGATGCCTCGGCCTTCCTGCTGTTCGTAGAGCAATACTCCTGCGCCTTGATCGGCTATCGTTTGCAATGCCAGGTGAAGCTGGTCATGGCAATCGCATCGCAGTGAATGGAAGACATCTCCAGTAGCACATTGTGAGTGGATACGAACAACGGGCGGAGTGCTGTGAATGTCACCCAGTACAAGCGCGACGGCGCTTTCCTGGTGCTCCTGTATTACTCCTTTCGATGGAAGGGTTCTCTGAAACGCCAGAAGGCGAAAGTGAGCCCAGCGCGTTGGGAAATCGATGTCGGCGATTGGTTGCAGCGTTGTAAGCGTGCATAAATCATAAGAAACCTTCAATTCTTCCCCCTGTAGCGGCCGCAGCAACGATCGCAAATCATCCTCGAGTACCGTTAATAGCGGCGATCTACTGTTCCGTGCGCCGAAGTTGATACAGCACATGGTCTCCGAAGGCCGCCATCCGATGCGACAGAACACGGTCTAGCGATTCCATTGCAGAAAGCAGCCGAGGTTGCTTGGTGATCCACGGCTCAGCCGCGCTGGGTGGCACAGTGATGCCAATACCAATTCTCTTCTCAAGCACAAACCACGGGGCAAACGCGCGCCTGATCGAGGCAGAGCGATGGTAGACAACATGAAACTCACGCTTTGCGATCTTTGCCCGAACGTTGCCTTGCTTGCAGCGGCGAAGCGCCTCTCTCGGACGGCCACGAAGGATCTCGATGAGCATTTCAGCGGGACAAAACGTGCCAAACACAACCAGCATTGCGACAGCTCCTGGCTTGAGTAGCCGTGCGAGGCCACGCGCCGCAGGCACGAGGTCGTCAACGCAGTTAAGCGGAGCAAAATTGGAGAAGGCGCCGTCAAACAGCGGTCTTTCATCAGCGAGGTAGCGTTCCGCAAAATCTTCCATTTCCTCTGCAGCGGCAACCTCTGCTGAAGAGCTCAGCGGCGTCAGCCTGGATTGCGCCAGTGCCACCATGGCCGGTGAAGGGTCCGTAAGAACGACATCGAAGCCGTGCTCTGCAAGAAAAGCAGCATCCAGTCCGGTGCCTCCACCAATCTCAAGCACGCGGCCTCGAGACGGGAACTGTCGCAGCAATGCTGCGCGCACGGCGCGACGCTGCGCAGCAACGCTTTCCCAAACGCCGAACCGCTTATCGAAGATGGGTGCGACCGCGTCGAATGCGATGGCTGCAGGACGGAGCATAGGGCTGCTCATGGAAGCCTCTCCAGCAATTGCCGCCAACGGAAGGACTCCCAGAAATAGCAGGTTCCTTCTCGTAAGTGAAATAACAGGCGGGATAAGATCACGCGGCACTGCAGGCGGTAGCGGGCGATACGGGTCGAGAGAGTCTCGTTAGCGGTGGCTCGTATCACCGGTAGAGGCAGGCGCAACGGTAGCAAGATCTTTCTAAGAGAATGTTTACCGGGAAGGCCGGCATTCTCAAGCTCCTTTTTCAATAGCAGATGAAGCTTTGTGCCCGGAGGCTTTCCGAAGACGATGCGATGGCCATATACGTCTACCCAGAGCCGCACGGAAGGCGGGAGAATCTGGACGGTCCAGTCTGTGAGCTCTCTGGGAGCAAAGTCACCCATGATGGAGGTAAGCAAATATGTGACGACGCCTATTCCCAGGCAAGCCTTGCGGTTGACCGCTGGATTGCAACGAAGTTCTAACCAGAACGCAGGATCATCGCGCCGGGAGGCTATATGACGATAGAACTCGAGAAGATGCGAGGCGCGGGAGAATGGGCTGCTTACGTCCTTGAAGGCATGCAATGCATGCCCCAGGAAAAGATCGACAGGCGAAAGCACCGGCATCAGAATGCCGGATACCTCACGGTAGATGACTCGGCTTAGACGGGAGGAGTCTCCAGAATCCTCTGGTTCTACATGCAGCTCTACGGCCTGCTCAGGCGAAGGCTTGTACATGTCTTTAAGCGAGCCATGTGGTACTTCGTTGACTCTGAACTCCCAGCTCTTGCCACTGATGGCATATAGACGGTAACCCCTGCTCTGAAGAGTTTTGCTGGCGTCGAATATGCTCTTTTCCGAGACGAGAAAATCGAGATCGAACTGATGCCTCAATTCCGGCCGCGGGACAGCATTAGGACAGAGCGATAGACCTTTCAGGACAGCGTAAGAATGACCTGCCCGTTGGAACTCCCGCTGGATCGCAATAGACTCCTTCACCATGCTCTGAGTGCGTTTCTCGTTGTCGATGGTATTTTTCCTGAGACGATCAACAACGGCAGGAGGAAGTCTATCGTGTAATCCGAGTTCAACAAGTCGATCCAACAAGTACAACGCAAGTCCACTCACATCCAGCCAATAAAATAACCTATGCCACTCTTTGCCGGTGAGACGAAATAGCCGCTGACACTCGTCAGGTATGGGATCGAGAAAGATGAGCAACACGGCTCGCCGTATCAACCGCACTCTGCTCAGGGGCTTCCTTTCCCTGGCAATGTTTGGTCTGTCGATCGACACGGCCGGCTTATTTTGTAAATACGGCATGCGCTGTTGCAGTGAAGCGGACTTTAGCATACCCCAGGTTTCAGTCTTAGAGGGAGTTTCTGGACCATGCAGCGGCGTCAAGCAGATGCCTCTTTCCAGTTCTTTTTTCTCCTGCGCAATGAAGTGTATGCGCCGGCCCGACCTCAAGAAACAGGCCGTGATGCGACATTAGCAAGCTCCGGTGGAGAAATTGTCATGTGTTGGTCAAAGGATTGTCAGGAGCTTTGCCGAAGCAACTATTGCATCCCAGTGATAACGCGGCGGCGTCTTTAGGGTTGGAGGCGGTGTCCAGCGTCATGTTGCGCCCGGGCCGGCGGCTAGTGAATATCGCCGAGGCTTGCCAAAATCGATTCGTCCGTCAGATGATCACGACGAGCAGTAATAGTCTCGCAGGCGACCAATCTTCGGCTCTTTGGGGGCACACGCTACGATTCCAATGACGAGTTTGTCGATGGCGGAGTGGAAGCGCCACGAAGAATGCCGCCTCCATAAACATCTAACTCGCCATAGCCCAGATTGTCTACGAGGATGAAGACGATGTTTGGCTTTTTACTTGGCGCTGGAAACTGCGTCTCTGGACTCTGAGCCCGGCTTTCATAGGGTCACAGAAAATCCGGCAAACATTGCGGTACAGATCGCCAATGTTCGGCATAGTCGCTTCATGACTTCCTGCTTTCCCGGCTCTTGCGTTCCTATACGTTCTCAGTCATTTGCGTCTTGCACATGCTGTTGCGCCTTTTGCATCTGCTTGATCTTCTTGTTTATTCCCTCGGTGATCTGATCGACGGAAAAACTTGCCGGCAATTGGCTTGGCGGATATTCGATAAAGGTGTGGAGGAATACCGCAGTCCTCCTGATCCCCTCGAAGGCTACATATCCGTTGTCGTTCCTCCATTCGTCATATTCCGCACCTGAAATCTCGGCGTGTTCGAGGGGGTCCATCCGCAGATTGAACATTCTGGGAGCACGCAGGCAGGTGAAGGGATTGGACCTGACGTCGAGCTGGCCGGGCTGTCGTTGATCTCCCAGGTTGTCAGGAAAGAGGTATTCCACAGCTTCTTCTTGTCGAGCGAATAGCCTGCGCCGCCCTGGATCTGTTGCTCCCAGAACCCCAGGCCGGGATTCAACGGCGAGGATGGATCAAAGCTGCCGGTGGGCGCGTAGAAGCCATAGTTGACTGTGTAATTTGCGTTCCCCTTTTCCCAGCCAAGCACGAGGGGGGAGAAATAGATGTCCGACAAACCACCCGATTCAGCGGAAGCATTGAGGAGATTTGCGGTGAAGCGTGTGTTGACCAAGGGGACAATGACGCTAATTCCGTATTCTGCTCCGAGAATCTTCTTCGGCGTGGTTGCGGCGATCGCAATCATGTCGGCGAAGATATTGATGTCGGGTCTGGCGAACGTGGCCCCCTCCGGCCCCTTCAACGCATTCACGCGCTCTACAATCGGCATATTACCGATGTAAAATCCGGGCGGCGCGGTCGATCCGTTATCAAGGCCGGTGGCCCCACCGATGTAGTGGCCGGCCTGTTGCGCGCAGACCCTTGGCGCCACCAGGAAGCCAGGGATCGAAAGAGCAACGGAAATCATGAGCAATACACGCGCATGGGGTTTCAAGAAAACCTCCATCAGCAGTGAATCGAGTGAACCTAGTGCACTCGTATGCGATCTTCTCGTTTTTTACGATTCAATGGCCCGAAAATCGGAGAAAGATCCGAGGCTGCCCAACCGGTTTGCGTTGGACCGAGATGGAGGTAGAGGTCGCTCCAGGTCCTTTGGGAACCATCGCCGATTCGCAACAACCCTACGCTGGTGACTACTATGCCGACACTGGCAGAATTGACAGTTTACCGAGAGGCTGATGATCGGCAGGCGTCCTTCAGATCAGGACCGAGGATCGACGAACACAAGTCGCCTTGCGTCCTTCAATCAGAACCCATCCACTCGAGAAGAACTTCCGGCAGACGCGATGATTCAGCCAGCTTGAGTCGCCTACCTTGAGTAGTTGCAGTCCTAAAGCGGCGTCGCTCGAAACGGGGGGAGTGAACTCGATAGTTTAGTGTTGCGGAAGCTCACTGGGATGCTGAAGCCAAGGCTGCTGCACACTGTTCCGCATGCAGGGCGACTTGATCTGTGTATACGCGATGACGTAATCAAACAGACTACGGATGAGTTCCTGTCCGGTTGATAGCATGCTCATCCTTTGGGCGACTTCACATTTTTGAACACTGTGACCATTAAGTCGATAGGGAATACGCTGAAGAGGCTCATATGGTCGCCTCTTAAGAGCTCCTGAACATCTCGTTTGAGCGTCCACAAAGCGAAGCCTGCCCGATGACGCCGGATTTAGATAGCAGCAAGGCGTGAATTGCATGTGATTTGCTGAGATACTCGCGGCATTGCATTTGAATTCCAGAGCCTTTGTAATGCGCGCACGCTGTCTAACACTTTTCGGCAGTGCGGGCTCAGGGCAGCAGCCTGAACACGTTGCTCAGCTTCGCTGCACGCTCTTCTCAGGCTCGATGCTCGATTGGGCGTGCGTGCTGTCAGCGGAAGAAACAATTTGACAGTGTAGCGATATGTGATATACAAGACACATGCGCAAGCGCGGCTATAGATTCGTTGATGGTTCTGTTGCCGCAGCGGTGTGCCTCCTTCCTTGTCGATGTCGCTAACGGCATCCAACTCAATTCCATTCTCATCCGTATCGAGCTATAGCTGACGCGCGAAGTCACGATGCATTGCTTGGTTTCGTGTATCTGAAATCTGCGCATTCTCCTGGTTGTTCCGCAGTGTGAATTTGTGCGTCCCGGCTCGCCCTTGACCTGCGTGCATTTGCACGTGCAGCCAGCGCATTCTCACGCGCCGAGAGATGAAAAATGATTTCAAAAAAGATTTCCACGCTCCTATTTGCATTTTTCCTGTTCGCATTGCCAGTGCGCTCCATCTTTGGGCAAACACTCACCAGCGCAACCGTTGTTGGCACGGTGAGAGACACAAGTGGCGCTGTTCTGGCGGGCGCTACGGTTCGCATCCGACAGCCGCAGACGGACGCTATCAGTACTACCGTCAGCGGCTCGACCGGACAATATCGCTTCCCGTTTCTCAAGCCTGGCGACTACGAAATTTCAGCGGAGGCCAACGGACTTTCGGGAGCACCAGTGATTATCCATCTGCTGGTGGGACAGGAGCAGTCTGTCGATGTGGCGCTTTCCGTATCGTCCGTAAGCCAGACGGTTCACGTGGAAGGCGGGAATGCTCTGCTGCAAACAGAAAACGGAAATAACCTGACGGACTACAACCTGCACTACGTGGAAAATACGCCGATCAATGGCGGCGACATCACCAACGTCGCGTTTTCTACGCCGGGCGTGCGCGTGAATGTGGGGGGCGGCAACACAAACTTCAACGTCAACGGCCTTCCCTTCAGCTCGGTGCTTTTTACCTACAACGGCGCCGACATTGTCGAACCGTACAACCTGAACAACAAGTCGGGATCGAGCAACAACACACTGGGGCAGAATGATGTTGCGGAAGCATCGGTGATTACGAATGCTTATAGCGCGCAATATGGGCGCATGGCCGGCGCTCAGGTGAACTACATCAGCAAGTCCGGCACCAACAGGTTCCACGGCAACCTGGTAGAAAATTACAACGGCGACGTGTTGAATGCGAATGACTATTTCAGCAACGCGTCGAACACGCCGCGCGGTCGCGCGGTTGCCAATCAGTATGCCGGATCAGTTGGCGGGCCGATCAAGAAAGACAAGATCAGCTTCTTCTTCAACTACGAGGGTTTGCGCTACGCGCTGCCGACCAACAAGGTGGTTTCGCTTCCGTCGACGTCATTGCAGAGCTATGTTCTGGCTAACCTGCCGAGTGCATCCGTGCCGTACTACCAGGACCTCTTCAAGTTGTATAACGCGGCGCCGGGAATTAATCGCGCTGTTGCTGTGACGAATGGGACGGGCCAACTGCAGGATGGTACGGGCAACTCAGGCTGCGGAAAGAACAATGGATTGACCGGAGTTACAGCGCCAGGCGGGGGCACGTTTGGCGGCGCAGATGGCGTTTCGTGCGCTGTGGCTTTTGTTTCCACGGCATCAAGCGTGAACACGGAATATCTGACGAGTGGCCGCGTGGACTGGAACATCAATACCAAGCAGAAACTCTACTTCCGCATCAGCCGCGACTATGGAGTGCAGGCCAGCAGCACCAGTCCCATCAGCCCTTTGTTCAATGGCTTCAGTCCGCAGCCGTGGGTGATTCCGCAACTGAACTACACCTACGCCATCACACCGAACCTGGTGAACAACCTGGTGCTGAATGGCAACTACTACTCAGCTATATTCTACGGATCGAGCAACTTTCCGGAGGCGCAATCGGCGCTTCCGCTGGCCTTCAGTTTCTCGGATGGCGGCGCGGGAGACGCGGGGTTCCAGGCTCTGGGACCGGCAGCGCCGGAAGGTCGTCTGGGCCAGCAGCTCGGCATTATCGATGATCTCTCATGGGCGCACGGAAAGCACACACTGCAATTCGGTGTGAACAACCGCAACAACCGGATTACGAGCACGGCGAATCAGACGGGAACGATTATTGGAACCTATGCGTTCGGCAGCGTAGCTGATTTTGCCGAGGGTAACATTGCCGATGCGAAGAATTACAACAGCTTCACGCAGTCGTTCCCGCTGCTGCCCACGGTTCATCTTCGCGTTGACTCGCTGGGATTTTATGGTCAGGATGAGTGGGCGATTCTGAGGAATCTGAAGCTGACCTATGGCGCACGGTTCGAGTATCAGGGAAATCCCTGGTGCAAGGAAGCGTGCTACTCGCGTGCAAACACGGAGTTTCTGGCGGACGGCTATGAGGCGGGAAGCAATGTGGCATACAACACGACACTGCAGACGGGAATCCACACTAACTTCACCCACTTCGAAGGTGTGATTCCAGAGCCGCGCGTGGCCGTTGCGTACTCGCCATTCGGCGAAGGCAAGACGGTAGTTCGTGGCGGCATCGGGCTGTTTGCCAATACGATTGCCGCCAGCATTGCCGCCAACATTTACGGAAATGCGCCCAACAAATTTTCGCCGAAAGTGACCAACGGAATTGTGGGCCTGACGAGCGACAGCGGCTCATCGCAAGCCGCCGCCGTTGCCTCAAACACTGCCTTTCAGACGGGTTTCTCGCAGGGTGATACGTTAAATGAACTCAAGGCAGCGGTACCGAGCGGGGTTACATTCTCAACGCCGACGCTCTACGTAAATCCCAATCGCTTTCATACCATCAAGACGCTGGAGTGGAGCTTTGAAGTTGAGCAGCCGCTGACGCATCGCGATGTGTTTTCCATTGCATATGCCGGCAATCACGGCTACAACGAGTCTATTTCCAACACCGCGCCAAATGGCTGGGCGGCAAATGGATTCGGCGGACTACCGACTGCGATTCCTGATCCGCGCTTCGCTACAGTCACGCAGGTCTTTGACGAGGGCTATTCGCGTTACAACGGCGTCACCCTTGTGGAACGGCACGCGTTGTCGCACAACCTGCAGGGACAGGCCAGCTACACGTGGAGCAAAGCGCTTCAGCTAGGCACGATTTACAACCCGACGGTCTACGCACTGAATGGGCTGGTTGCCACCGGAACACCGGATCAGAATTACGGTCCGGCGGCTTTCGACACGCGGCACAACTTTACAGCGGATCTTGTCTACTCCACGCCGCGGCTAAGCAACGCATATTTGAACAGGGGTCTGAGCAACTGGAAACTGGGCGGCAAAGTATATCTCTACAGCGGCCGGCCATTTGCGGTGACGAACAGCGGTGTGAGCACGGCCAATGTGTTTTCAAGCTCCTTCACTGGCACAGTGCTCGCGGACACAACGAATCATTCGGTGATTGGAATTCATTGCGGCAAGGGAGCCGTGACCACGCCCTGCCTGAGCACCAGCGACTTCGCTCCTGCAACGGCCACAGGATCGACTCCAGCGCAGTCGGACTGGGGCAACACGAAGCCAGACAGCTTCCGCGGACCAGGCTTCGCGTCCTTTTCTGCGCAGCTCGGCAAAGAGATTCGCGTCACCGAAAGCACGCGCTTTGAAATTGGCGCCTCAGCCTACAACTTGTTTAATCATCCGAATTTCGGCGTGCCAAATTCGGATGTGAACAAGGGGCAGACCCTGGGCACGGTCACGACGGATGTGAGCGTTCCGACCAGCATTTACGGAACCGGGCAAGGGGCAATCGTTTCCGGGCGCGTTCTGGTGGTCTACGGCAAGTTCATCTTCTAACCGCGCGAGGCCGCACTTGCGGCCTCTACGCGCTTCGATTTGGAGCATACGCAATGCGAAAAATACTGTTGATGATTCTACTGGCCTCGCCTGTGTTGCTCACGGCACAGGCGCAGAAGCTGACGATCGATGATTTGCTGGGCGCAGGATCTGGCGGCGGCTACGCACGTAGCGGTGGCGAGGTGACAACACCGGATGGGAAGTACACCGTCACGCTCGACAAAGGACAGATTGCACTCAAGCCCGCAGACGGCGGAGCAGAGAAGCTGCTGACGTCATCGCCTGAACCCAAGTCCGAGCTTGTACTCGCGCCGGATGGCCTGCATGCGGCCTACATAAGCAAAGGCCAGGTGTGGTCGGTCGCCCTCGATGGAGGCGATCCTGTTCAACTGACTCACGACCCGGCAGGCCCGGGCGACCCGCGCGGCGCCACGGACCATCATCCGCAGTGGAATCCCAAGGGGAAGTGGATTCTCTATGAGTCCGGTCAGAAGGGGTTCAATGAACTCTATGTCGTGAGCGAAAACGGCAAGACACTCAACCTGCTGGCCGCGACGGAGATTTATCACGGCGCCGATTTGATTGCGAGTTCCGCGCCGGATCGCGGCGACGCGGTCTCTTCCGACCGCTTCGATCCGCGGCCGCTCTGGGCTCCGGATGGAACACGTGTCTCGTATACGGAGCGCTCGCGCGAGTTTTTCTCAGGCAAGCTCAAGGTGCTTCCATTCAATCAGAACACTGGAAGCGCAGCGGGTCCAGCGATTGATGTGTATGTGGCAAAGAATGATCCCGGCGGCGCGTGGGCTATCAACACAGCTGCATGGTCGCCGGACAGCCGCACGCTCGCCGTCGTTCTGCAGGAAACGCATTGGGACAAGATCTGGATCATCCCCGCGACTGGCGGAAAGCCAACGCAACTGACCTTCGGAACCGGGGAGGATGAAGAGCCAGTGTACTCGCCCGATGGCAAGTGGATCGCATTCGAGTCCAACCGCGGTATCGCGGAAGAGCGGCATATCTGGGCGGTTCCAGCATCCGGCGGCGAAGCCCATCGGATCACGAATCTGAAAGGTTTTGAAAGCGGGCTGCGCTGGACCGCTGACAGCAACTCAATTCACTTCCAGTGGCGATCCACACTCGGCGCATCGGCAACGTACATTGCCGCCGTCTCAGGCAAAGGCGAACCGCAGCTGCAGGGCTCAGTCCGTCCTTCCCGCTTTGAAGAACTCGGCATTGTGCCTGAGGTTGTGCACTACAACAGCAAGGATGGCCTCCCGTTGGCCGGGATTCTCTACAAGCCGATAGGCTATCAAGCGGGCAAACACTATCCGGCTGTGATTCTTGCGCACGGCGGCCCGGAAGGCCAGGTAACTTTGAGCATTGCACCGTGGTCCATCTTTCTTGCGGACCAGGGTTACGTAGTGCTTGAGCCGAATTTTCGCGGCGGCACCGGCTATGGCGAGCGATTCCGCAACGCGAATGTCGAGGACTCCGGCGGCGGCGAGATTGATGACATTGCCGCATCCGTAAAGTACCTGGTGGATGCGGGCCTGGCAGATCCGAAGCGTGTCGGGATCTCCGGCGGCAGCCATGGAGGCACTGTAGTAGCCAACGCGGTGGCAAAACTGCCGGACACCTTTGCTGTGGGCATTGAGAAGTTCGGCGTTGTCGATCGCGCGCTCTTCCTGCGCTATACCAATCGCAACTCCGCGATTCGCTGGGAGACCAAGATGGGCGGACCTCCAGAGAAGAAACCTGCTGTCTATCGCAAGGCAAACATTCTTCCAGATGTCGCCGATATCAAAACCCCGCTCCTGATTCTTCACGGTGAAGAAGATCCGCAGGTGCCTCCGCAGGAGTCGCAGGAGCTTGCCGCAGCGCTTAAACAGAAGGGAAAAATCTATACCTACATCACATATCCAGGCGAAGGCCACGGCTTCCAGCAGCGCGAACACAGGCGCGATGCGTTTGAAAAGGAACTTGCGTACCTGAACAAATATCTGCAACCGGAATCGGCGCAATGACACGGCGCATGGACCACGATCGAGTGATTCGAACGTGGTCCATGCCTAACGATAGAGAATGAATTTTCGCCGCGAGGCGAGCCCACCCTTCCGCTCCGTGCTCATGTGGAAGAGCTTGAGCCGTCCAGATCACATCCGAATGCAATAAGCAAAGAAACGGCGAATACGCTAGAATTTGCTATGCAGATTTCGGCAGAACTGTCGTGGGCTCACCCGGTCACGGCCGAATGGTTCATCCGCAAATTCGGCTCGCCTACAGAGCCGCAGATTGAGGGTTGGCCGAGCATCCTGGCGGGCAACCCTACACTCATATCCGCGCCCACAGGATCAGGGAAGACTCTCACCGCGTTCCTGGTCTGCATCGACCGCTTGCTTCGTCAGTCCATTGAAGGATCTCTTCGGCCTGTCACGCAGGTGGTTTATATCTCTCCGCTCAAGGCACTCTCGAACGATATACAAAAAAACCTTGACGGCCCGCTCGCTGAAATCCAGCAGCTGGCACTTGAGCGGGGCTATCTCTCCGCTGAAATTCGCACAGCCGTGCGCACCGGCGACACTCTGCCACGTGAGCGTGCCGCAATGCTGCGCCATCCGCCGCACATCCTTGTCACCACCCCTGAATCTCTTTACATTTTGCTCACTGCCGCGAAAAGCCGGCAGCGTCTCCGCTACGTACAAACAGTAATCGTCGATGAGATTCACGCGCTCGCAGACGACAAACGTGGGTCGCATCTCTCCCTATCGCTGGAGCGGCTCGATGCGCTTGTCTGCGGAGAAAACCGGCTTTCGGGCGATGTTTGCTTGAATGGCCTGATCGCTCCGCCGCAACGCATTGGTTTGTCCGCCACACAAAACCCGATTCAACTTATAGCCAATTATCTATGCGGCTCAGATGAAAATCGGACGCCGGCAACCATCGTGCAAGTGGGCCAACGAAGAAAATTCGACATCGCTATTGAGATACCTTCTGATCCGTTGACCGCTGTTGCCTCCACAGCCATGTGGGAAGAGATTTTCGATAAGCTCGCCGCTCATACACAAAACCATCGCTCAACACTGGTATTTGTTAACACGCGCAAACTGGTGGAGAAAGTTGCGTACGCTTTAGCCGAGCGGCTTGGGGTAGATGATGTTGCCGCGCATCACGGTTCCCTTTCGCGCGCGTTGCGCCTCGATGCAGAGCAGCGATTGAAGAATGGCGTAATCAAAATACTTGTTGCTACTGCATCGCTGGAGCTCGGCATCGACATTGGCAATGTTGATCTTGTATGCCAAATCTCCAGCGCTCGCGCCGTCGCTGTGGCGATGCAGCGCGTCGGCCGAGCCGGTCACTGGCGTGGCGCCATCCCCAAGGGTCGCCTTTTTGCCACCACCCGTGATGATCTTTTAGAGCAGGCCGCGCTGGTGCAAAAAATGCGCGCCGGGCAGCTCGATGTCCTTGAGATCCCACCCCAGCCCATCGATGTGCTCATGCAGCAAATCGTCGCTGCATGCGGTGCGGAATCCTGGGAGATCGGAGCCCTCTATCGCGTCTTCCGCCGCTCCTGGTCGTATCGCAATCTCTCCCGCGAAGAATTCCAACAACTTATCGAAATCCTCAGTAACGGTATTCAGTCCAGCCGCGGCCGATACGGTGCTTACCTCATGCAGGATGGAGTCAACGGTCACGTCCACGCCCGCCGCGGGGCGCGCATGGTAGCCATTGCCAACGGCGGAGCCATCCCCGATAGCGCGCTCTATCAGGTCATCCTTCAACCCGATGATATTCAGATCGCCACTCTGGATGAACACTTTGCCGTAGACTCCTCACCGGGCGATGTCATTCTTCTCGGCAATACAAGCTGGCGTATCCAGAGGATTGAGTCCGCAGGCCGAGTCCTCGTCGAAGACGCGCACGGCGCATCACCCACCGTGCCCTTCTGGAATGGCGAAGCCCCGCAGCGCAGTGACATTTTGTCTGATGGCGTAAGCGAGCTTCGAGGACAAATTTCTGAGCGCACCACCAGCATCACTCCTGAAACTCTTTCGCTTGCCCAGCCACATGTCACCGACACGGCACAGTGGTTAATGGAAGAGACGAGTATCTGTGCATCCGCAGCTTTGCAGCTCATTCAATATATTGTCTCGGGACGTGCCGTACTTGGAGCAGTTCCCACCAAAAAGACAATCATCGCCGAGAGATTCTTCGATGAGGGCGGCGGTCAGCAACTCATTCTCCATGCGCCCTTTGGGGGCCGCATCAACAAGGCATGGGGTCTGTCGCTGCGCAAGCGCTTCTGTCGCGGCTTTAACTTCGAGCTTCAAGCCGCAGCCACGGACAATGGCATTAACATTTCTCTTGCGGAGCAGCACAGCTTTCCGCTTCTCGATGTCTTTCAATTCCTTACAGAGCGCACTGCAAAAGAGCTTCTCGAACAGGCCTCCATTGCTTCCCCCATCTTTAAAGCGCGCTGGCGCTGGGCGGCTGGCCGCAGCCTGCAGCTTTTGCGCTTCGCAAAGGGCAAGCGCATTGCTCCCCAGATTCAGCGAACCCGCTCAGACGACCTTATGGCGAGCGTCTTTCCCCAGGCAGCGGCTTGCTTTGAAACTCTCGTCGGAGACATCCAGATTCCAGACCATCCTCTTGTCCGCGAGGTCATGCAAGATGTCCTGCAAGAGGCCATGAATCTTGAAGGTCTACAGGAAGTCCTCCGCGGTATTCAGTCTGGTGCGATTCGCTGCGTTGCCGTCGACACACCGGTTCCATCGGTATTTGCCCATGAGCTCATCAATGCCAATGTTTACCACTTCCTTGACGATGCAGGCCTGGAGGAGCGTCGGGCGCGCGCTGTGTCACTTCGCGGGTCCATTCCTCCCAGCGTCCTTGAGCAGGCCGGCAGGCTCGACCCAAATGCCATTGCAACTGTCTGCGAACAATGCTGGCCTGATCTGCGCAGTGAGCACGAGCTGCATGATCTTCTGCTGAATGTTGTAGCCTTCCCGTTGACTAAGCTTAGGTCACAGACAGCACCTGCCTGGACGCAATGGTACGAAATGCTGGAGCACACTGGACGAGCCTCTACGGTCAATCTCAGTAATAACGCTTGCTGGGTTGCCACCGAACGCATGGAGTCCGCTACCGCTCTGCATTCAGGTGCTCCCACCTCCCAAGCCGTTTTGCAAGCTACGGATCCCCTCGTCCGTGGTTGGCTCCAGATTTTGGGGCCAGTAACAGCCAACGAGCTCGCGAGCCTATTTGGAATCGAAGCCTCGGCAATCCAACAGGTCTTCATTGCCATGGAAACACAGGGCTTGCTCATGCAAGGGGCTTTCAAATACCCCGTCGCCGTGGAAACCCACGATATCGAATGGTGTGAACGCCGCATCTTGCAAAGAATTCATCAGCTCACCCGTAACACTTTGCGTAAACAGATTGAAGCAGTCACACCGCCAATGTTCATGCGTTGGCTGCTTGCCTGGCACCACCTTACGCCGCAAAGCACACTCACCGGCGAACAAGGTCTCTTTCAAGCCCTTTCTCAACTTGAAGGCTTTGAAGCTCCGGCAATCGAATGGGAACGCACCATTCTGCCTGCGCGCATTGCCAACTACGATCCCGCGTGGCTCGACCAGCTTTGTCTCTCCGGTTCGGTAGGCTGGGGCCGCGTCTCGCCACACGCAGCCTGGTCCGGTGGCAGCGAATCTGCCCCCGTGCGCGTCATTCCGTCCAATGCTGCACCCATTACCTTTTATCTTCGAGACTCCGCGGAGTGGCTGCCCTATGCTCTCGCAGAGCAAAGCGTGGAAGAGTCAAGATTGCAGAAAGCATTGAGCGCCGCTGCGCTCGAAATCAGGTCCTATCTGCAGCAAAGGGGCGCATGTTTCGCTGAAGACATCGAACGCTCGCTCGGTTTAAGCCGTATCGTAACGCTTGAAGGACTGTGGGAGTTGGCGGCCGCGGGACTCGCTGCCGCAGATGGGTTCGATCAACTTCGCGCGATGATTGATCCGGAGCGTAAATCGGCAATGCGCCATGGATATCGCAAGATGCGTAGCACTGCGGGACGCTGGTCTCTTTTTCATCGGGAATTGCATGACCGTTCGAGCGAAATCGGACAAGTTCGGCATCGCGATCTGGCTCTCGAATCTGCTGCGCACACATTGCTTGCGCGATATGGCATCGTTTTTCGCGACCTTCTTGTGCGCGAATCAAATTTGCCTAAATGGCGTGATCTTGTTGGCATGTTACGGCGTCTTGAGGACCGTGGCGTCGTTCGAGGCGGACGATTTGTCAACGGGTTTAGTGGTGAGCAGTTCGCCCTCCCGGAGGCTCTCGAAAGTTTGCGAGCATCGCGGCAGATTCACTCTGACGAAGTGATCACACTCGCCGCCGCTGATCCGATGAATCTCGTCGGCATTCTGTCGGCAGGAAATCGCGTCGCCTCAATCCCCGGACGATCAGCTCAATATCAAAATGGCTTAGTCGTGGGAGAACCAGAAGAAACGCAATCTCCGCTTAACCGGCGGCAACGCCCGCGACAGATCATAGACGAGGCATACAGGCGTATCCCGATGAGCAAAACCGCCACGAAGAACAGTTCCATGCCTCTCTTCGATAATTGGGAAAGCATCAAAGCCTAGCGGTAGATGGCGCGATGACAACCATCAGCGAACTCACTGAACGCATTGAACATTCCCTGCTTTAGAACGCCAGATTATCGCGAGGTGCGCGTGTTCGATCTTTTCGCTGTTTTGTGGTGAACATTTCGATGGGCGCGTTTGCGGATTTTGACGCCATCGGATTCAAGGTCGAACGCGGCATTGACCAGGGCTATATGGCTAAAGGCCTGAGGAAAATTTCCAACCATGCGGTTTTGCTCAAGGTCAAATTCCTCGCTAAGCAGTCCCACGTCATTACATAGGGCAAGCAGCCTTTCGAAGAGTTTTTTGGCATCGCGCTTTCGTCCGATGGCCTTAAGAGCAGAGACCATCCAGAAGCTACACGCAAAGAAAACGCCTTCACCCGGAGGCAAGCCGTCCTGGACCTTCGCGGTGTCGTAGCGCAGAACAAAACCGTGCGGCATCAACTCACGCTCGATGGCCGTTACCGTGCCTTTCACACGCGGATCGTGACCGGGTAAAAAGCCCACGGCGGGCATGAGGAGAAGCGCAGCATCGAGGTCTTCGGAACCATAGGCCCGTGTGAAGCTGTTCTTGCCATGATGGAATGCATGTTTGCAAATTTCCGCATGAATGGCGTCGCGTATCGTCTTCCATGTTTCAATCGGCGCATCGTAACCGAACTGCTCAGCTAACATCACTGCGCGGTCGAAAGCGACCCACGCCATCATTTTTGAGTGAGTGAACTGCTGAGGGCCGCCCCGTGTCTCCCAGATGCCCTCATCGGGTTCCTGCCAGATCGCTTCCAGACGCTTGAGCAGCAGACTCAGCACGCGGAAATCGCTCTGGTCATGACGGCGCATCCTGTGATGAGCGTGGAAGAAAGAGTCCAGCACCTCACCATAAATATCAAGCTGCATCTGCCCGGAAGCAGCATTCCCAACCCGTACGGGGCGGGAGTTTTCATAACCGGCAAGCCAGGGAATTTCACTCTCGATGAGCTGCTGCTCGCCACGCAGCCCATACATAATCTGTGCCTGGTCAGGGCTTCCCGCAAGTGCACGAAACAGCCAGTCGTTCCATGCTTCCGCTTCGTGATAGAACCCGCCATTCATGAGCGCAAGCAGCGTGAACGTCGAGTCACGCAGCCAGCAGTAACGGTAATCCCAATTGCGTACGCTCCCAATTTGCTCGGGCAGCGAGGTCGTGGGTGCGGCCACGATGCCGCCTGTGGGGCGGAAGGTAAGGGCTTTGAGCGTGATTAGCGACCGTTCAACTGCTGTGCGGTATTTTCCCTCATATTTGAGACGGCGAGTCCAATTGCGCCAGATGCGCACGGTATCGTTGAATGCGCCTTCCCAATTAACCTGCGCCGGGTCATCCTCCCACGAGTTGCCATAGGTAAGGGTGAACCAGACGCGCTCTCCCTTTCGCACTGTGAAATCAGCGACGGTTTTGAGCCCTTCGCCAAGTACAGGAACGGAGGCGTGCAGCATAGCAAGACTGGGGCCGGCCACGGCACGAATGCCATCGGGAATGCTTGTAACCCATGGGACTACGCGACCGAACTCGAACCGTAGGGCCAATCCCATGCGCATGGGCACACTGCCACGAACACCTTCGATAATGCGGATAACATCGGAATGATGACCGCGAGGAGGCATGAAGTCGATCAGCCGAACTGCGCCGCATGCGTGATTGTAGGTAGTTTCAAGAATGAGCGTGTGTTCGCGGTAGCGACGAGAAGAACTCCACTCCCCTTCCAAAGGAGCGATCTTCCAGTTGCCATTCTCTGGCGTACCAAGGAGTGCTGCGAAGCAGGCATTCGAGGAAAAATCGGGCCAGCACAGCCAATCAATCGAACCATTACGGTCCACTAAAGCTGCCGCTTCCATGTCGCCTATAAGTGCGTAGTCTTCGATTTTTGAGGCCATGCATCTCCAATGGATGGATGTTCCGGAAAGTTCTGATCGCTATTCATTGTTCGTGATAGTTACGGATCAGTCCGCCATCTACGGTGTAAGTTGCACCATTGACGTAGGCAGCTTCATCCGAAGCAAGAAAAGCAACCACGGCGGCAACATCTTCCGTGGTGCCGAGGCGGCCAAGCGGAATGTTCTTCAGAAGCGCATCGAGCTTAGGCTTATCTTCCAGCAGCGTCTTGTTGATGGGGGTAACAATAGCGCCCGGAGCTACGTTATTAATGGTGAATCCAAGGGGTGCTAGTTCGACTGCAAGATTGCGCATGAGCATGCGGAGCCCGCCTTTACTGCAGCAATAGGTGGAGAACCCAGGAAACGCCATGTCTTCATGCACGGAGCTGATGTTGATAATGCGGCCTCCCCGGTATTGGACATCAATCAACCTTTGAACGAATCTTTGAGTCAGAAAAAAAGGGCCGCGGAGATTTACGGCCAGCACCTTGTCGTATTCCTCTTCAGCCGTTTCCCAGAAGTTCGATTTGTGCTCCATGCCGGCGTTGTTGACCAGAATGTTGGCCGAACCAAACCTGCTCCATGCGGTATCAATGAGCTTGTCGACATCAGCGCGTTGAGTAATATCGGCCTGGACAATTTCTGCATCGCCGCCAGATTCGCAAATGGCGCGTTTTGTCTCTTGGGCTCCTTCTGCGCTACCCACGTAGTCGATGACCACGCGGGCACCTTCGCTACCGAGCCGTTTTGCGATTGCCTGCCCGATGCCGCTTCCAGCGCCCGTGATAATGGCGATTTTTCCCTCAAGACGCCTCATAGTTAGTCAGCCTTTCAGAGTTGAAAGCATTCGAGCAAGAAACGTGGACGACGATTCACGCATGTTATCTGGCTAATCGCATGTTACCTGAGTGAAATTCAAGCCCAGCAGGAGTTTGGTGACGGTGACGCATGCATTCTGGTGAGCGGAGGCGAGGATGCCGCCTGCAAGTGCGGACTGGCGAAGGTTTTCAGCAGCTTTCTCACGAACTTCGCCCTCTAGGCTCGGATCGACAGGAACAAGGAGGCCTGTCTGGCGCTCGTAAACATGGGTTCGAGCATTGTCCAAGGCGACAGTGAAGAGTTGTGCCGGCGGCAGATGGACGTGGATGGTGCGAGCGTCAACATGAACATCCTGGGAATTGAGCTGAGTGAGGTCAACCCCGGCAATGGCCTCACCATGTACTTCAAGCAGGATGCGGTCACCCGTGAGGACTGGAGGAAGAATGCGGCCTTCCCGGTCGCCGCTTACCATCTTGTCCATGGAGTAGGAAACGGACTCGAGCCGAGCGAGCCTTCGGATTTGCATGACCACCGTGGGCTGTGAAGTGTCGATGCGCGTCATGCGCGCGGAGACGGCGGTTGCGAGCCGATCCCAAATGCCGACCCTGGCGGTGTGGAGGAAGACGACGAGAAGTAAGATGCCTGCCAACACACCGATGATCCCTGATAAGGCGGCAATAGTAACGGTGCGCGTGCGGCGGCCGGGTTCAGTCATTACGGGCACGATGAGTTAGATGCACGATATGAGCCTGAAGCTGACCGATACAAGAACAAGCCTGGTAGCTGTTAGCCGGAAAAAAGGCTTCAAATGCTCGAAATAATGTCTCCGGACTCTGAAAGCAACCGATACCGCGATCGAGAATCTCAATCTTATTAGGGAGTTTTCTCAATGGCTCGTGCATTCTGGTCTGGTCAGCTACGCATTTCACTCGTATCGTTCGGAATCAACTTGGTTCCTGCCTCCGAATCCAAAAGCGAAATCCGGTTTCATCAGCTCGATCGTCGCAGCGGAGAGCGCATTCGGCACCAAAAGGTGTCTGCCGTAGACGAAGAAGCGGTTGAGAAGGACGACATAGTTAAAGGTTACGAATATCGTAAGGGGAAATATATACAGCTGGAGCCGGCCGAGATTGCGCAGGTGCGAATCGCATCCCGTCACACGATTGAACTTGAGCAGTTTGTGAAGACGAGCGAGATTGATCCTGCCTATTATGAGAAGCCTTATTTTGTTTTGCCTGAAAATGCAGCGCAAGAAGAAGCATTTGCCGTAGTACGCGCGGCGCTTGAAGATACGAAGGAAGCAGGCCTGGGAAAGATCGCGCTGAATGGCAGGGAACGCCTTGTTGCGGTATGCGTTCCAAACGATCCTAAGCTACGCGGCTTGATGGCTTATACGCTGCGATTTTCAACAGAACTGCGAAATGCAGCGGACTATTTTAAGGACATGGCGAAGCACGCAGTTGATAGTGATCAGCTCTCCCTGGCAAAAGAGTTAATCCAAAGGAAGTCGGCTTCGTTTGAGCCAGACAAATTCACCGACAACTACGAAGCTGCGCTGCGTGAATTGATTGACGCCAAGCTTAAGCATGTGGCTGTGCCGGTAGACGAGCCCCGCGAATCGCGTGGAAAAGTTATCAACCTAATGGACGCGCTACGGCGCAGCGTAGGCGAACATGGCAAAGGAAAGAAGCCTATTGTTAGGGCTGACGGCAACGCCTCAAAAAGTCGAACAGGCAAACAGACTTTACGGTTGATGCCCGCCCGCTCGCAGCGCGTGGATAAGCGCCGCAAGTCGGCCTGAGTCTGCAATCATGGCCATCCGAAAGAAAGACCTCTCCGATTCGGCGAAACCTGCTGTCAAACGTCAACTTGCGAAGTACCGTGCAAAACGGGATTTCCAGTTGACTTCCGAGCCAACTGGAAATCCCGAGAAAAAGGAATCTGACCGCAAGCGCAAGGGCTTGGCTTTTGTGATTCAGAAGCATACGGCAACCCGCCTGCATTATGACTTCCGCCTGGAATGGAAGGGAGTTTTGAAGAGCTGGGCTGTGGCGAAGGGGCCAAGCTACAACCCGAAAGATAAGAGGCTGGCCATCCAGGTAGAAGATCATCCGCTTGAATACGGTGGCTTCGAAGGGATCATTCCAAAGGGACAATATGGCGGAGGCACGGTGATGGTGTGGGACCGTGGAACGTGGGAACCGCTTGGCGATGCTGCCGCAGGGTTTCGCTATGGGAACCTAAAATTTGTGTTGCACGGCGAGAAGCTGCGTGGCCACTGGGTTCTTGTTCGCATGGCTGGTAAATTTGCGAATCAGCCGAAGCCGAGCTGGCTGCTAATTAAAGAACGAGATGGGGATGAATTGGAGCAAAGTGATGTTTCCATCACAGATGCGGCCCCGAACAGTGTACTGAGCGGGCGTGAGATGGATGCCATCGCTAAAGCGAAGGACGCGGTGTGGAATTCCAAGGCGGCAGATCATTCACACTTGGAAACCAAGCCTGTTGCTAAGCAGGGGAAGCCATCCAGCGCCAAATTGTTTTCAGGGATGAAGGCGCAGATCGCACATTTGCCAAAGGAATCACTACCACCTTTTGTGCCGCCGCAGCTCGCCTCGATGGCCACATCTTCATCCGGCGGCGAAGAGTGGGCGCATGAACTCAAACTTGATGGATATCGCATCCAGGCCCGAGTTGATCATGGAGCGCGCAAACCGGTTCAGCTTCTTACCCGGACGGCTTTGAACTGGACAACACGGTTGCGACCAATTGCTGAGGCAGTTGATGCACTGCCTGTCCACAGTGCTCTATTCGATGGAGAGGTTGTGGTGCTGGATGACAACGGCACCTCGAGCTTTGCTAAGCTGCAGGCCGCATTTCAGGAGGGGGCACCGTATTCGCTTACTTATTTCATATTCGACCTGCTACACGTGGATGGCCGCAATTTGCGCAATCTGCCGTTGCTAGAGCGAAAAGAGATTCTGGAGCAGATCATCTCCGGCCTACCTCCGGAAAGCTCGATTCGCATCAGTGAGCATATCTCTGGCGACGGCAAGATCATATTTGATAAAGCCTGTGGGCTGGGTGCTGAGGGAATCATCTCGAAGCTGGCAAAAGGTAAATATGTCTCGGGCCTCAGCAACAGCTGGCTGAAATTGAAATGTTATCGAGAACAAGAGCTTGTCATTGGCGGATACACCCTTCCATCTAACGGGACCCATGGAATTGGCGCACTTCTACTGGGATACTACAAGGACAAGAAGCTCATTTATGCGGGTCGCACTGGGACTGGATTTACTCAGAAGACTCACCGCATGATGCGTGATCGCCTGGAATCCATCCGAAGCAAGGCATCTTCGTTTGTCGAGGTGCCTGCAGGAATGACCCGCGGAGTGCACTGGGTCAGGCCAGAGCTTGTAGCACAGATCGCTTTTGCCAACTGGACCGCCGATAACCTTGTGCGGCAAGCTGCGTTTAAGGGTTTACGCGAGGACAAGCCCGCGAAGTCGGTTCAACGAGAAGAGGAGGGGCAAGTGTTGCCAAAAGATGCTAATACAAAGGCAAAGCCGCGACCGGCTCGAAGCAAGGCGCCGAACACTTCCAAGGCATCTGCTAACAGAGGTTCATCAGATCTTTCGGCGATCCGTCTGACTCATCCTGACAAAGTGCTCGATAGTGCGTCCGGTCTTACCAAGGACGAGCTTGCACATTATTATGCCGCGGTTGGCCCTCATATGCTGCCGCACATCGCTGGCCGTCCGCTATCTCTTGTTCGCTGTATGAGTGGAACCAGCAAGCCTTGCTTCTTCCAGAAACATGCGAATGAGACGTTGCCGAAAGACATTGAAAGTGTCGACATTACAGATAAGAAAACAGGCAAAGCTGAGCCATACATCACCTTGTCAACTGCCCAGGCGCTGATTGAACTTGCCCAGCTGAGCGTACTGGAGATTCATTCCTGGGGATCCAAAAATGATTCTATTGAAAGGCCGGATCTGATTGTGATCGATCTTGATCCGGATGAAGCTATCGACTGGAAAACGCTGGCATCTGCCGCTGTCGAAGTCCATGAGCGAATGAAGTCAGCAGGTCTTGAGTCTTTTCTTAAGACTACCGGCGGGAAAGGATTACATGTCGTAGCTCCGATTCGTCCTGAGCATGATTGGGCATCCGTGAAGGATTTTGCTCATCGTATGGTCATTGCCATGGAGACGGATAATGCATCGCTTTTCCTGACACGGATGACAAAAGCGGCGCGCAAGAACAAGATATTCCTCGATTATTTACGTAACGACCGAGGGGCTACAGCCATTGCGCCGTATTCTCCGCGCGCACGGAATGAAGCGCACGTAGCTCTGCCGTTGCATTGGTCAGAATTGAAATCGAGGGAGCGACCAGTTTTTCTTGTGACGAATTTCTCAAAGTGGCAAAAGCGGTTGAATGATGATCCCTGGGAGGGGATGTTGAAGACGACTGCACGATTGAAGCTCTGACTTTCCATCGGGAGGATTTTCCATGACAACAGATCTTCATTGGCCGGAAATTGCATTGCGATTATTAGTCACCGTCGTGGCCGGAAGTGCTCTTGGTGTGGAGCGAAGTAAAAACGGCCATCCTGCAGGCCTGCGTACCACGCTACTCGTCATGCTCGCGGCCTCTATCTCAATGATCCAGATGAATCTATTGATTCAGACTAACGGAAAACCGCAGGACTCTTACGCGGTGATGGATCTAATGCGTCTTCCTCTGGGCATTTTGACCGGAGTTGGCTTTATTGGAGCGGGCGCAATTGTGCGGAAGGGAGAGCTTGTCCTAGGGATCACAACAGCCGCAACGATGTGGTTTGCGACAGTTGTGGGATTATGCCTCGGTGGCGGACAGCTCGCGCTGGGGATCATTGCAACGGTTCTTGGCTTACTCGTTCTATGGGCACTTCGCTTTGGTGAAAATCACCTGGAAACTCACGAACGAGCCGTAGTCACCGTAGTGAGTAATGGCGAAGATGTTTCGGCTCAAATGTTATCGCGCCTTCTCTGTTCAACGCACATGCGTATCCAATCGACCTCTGCGCTTTATGAAGGCCCGGAATGCCGCAATAAGTTTCGATTTGAAGTGCACTGGCATAGAACCAGCCGGGGCGATGTACCAGGAGTAATTGAGCAGTTACGTAACTTTCCAGGAGTTATCTCTTGCGAATGGAGCGTGAGCGGCCAATCCTCGGTTTGATGATTGCATTTAGCGCTCTAACATCCTTGTATCGCTGCCCAAGGGCAAAAGCGCAATCAAGTGGAGCACGCAGCGCTCCACTTGATTGCGCCGGGATCTGATTACAGGCACTCAACGAATCGTTTTTCAATCGCATGGCTGGGTTTCTTCGCCGGCAAATCTTTGCATCCATGGAAGCATGGCTTATGTAATCGCGTCTCCCTGCATGACATATGGCTGCTCAGTGAATGCCGATCGCACGAAGCTTCTGATTCCTACGGTCCAGCGGAATCAGAGCGATATCAATATTGCTACGCTCAATTAAGCGCGACGGAGACGAACAGTTCTAAATGTCCTGTCTTCAAATTAAATACAAAGCCCGCTCAAGCGGCCGGCCAGGTGGGTGCCGGTATCTTTGAAAACTCCCGCGAGGATGACCGGTCGTCAGATATTGGATTGTGTTCTATCCGTAATCCCCCGCCTCCAGAGGTTGTTGGCGCATCCAATACGCCTTCAGCAGGAATAAAGATGCGAAAAGAAGTAGCGCAGCCAGCTGTGTGGAAGTAACTCCGGCACACAATGCGGCCATTATATTTCTGGATAATTCCCTTGCTGATCCAAAGCCCAAGGCCTGTTCCCTTGGTTGACTTTGTGGTGAAAAACGGCTCGAAGAGCCTGCTCTTGTGCTCAGGCTGAATACCCTTTCCTGTGTCAATGATGGATATAGACACTCCGTGTTTACGGGTAACCGAGTCAATTGTGTCTTGCACACTGAGCCGCAAAATACCTCCATTGGGCATTGCCTGTATGGCATTCGCGATCAGGTTCATAAACACCTGGCGCAGCTCGAATGGAAAACCATACACACTGGAAGAGTCGGAATACCTCTTCTCTAACACGATATTGCTACTGTGAATCCGGGTGTCCTGAAGCTCAACGACTTCGTCGAGCAGCATTCCGATGGAAACCGATACTGGCTGCTTTGATTCGCGATAGAAACTCAGCGTTTGACGCGTGATGTGAGAAACCCGCCGCAACTCCTGATCAGCAAGTGAGGCAAAATGCCGCGCTTCATCATTTAAGGATGCATGATTCTGAAGCAGATAGAAGATGTTCGTAATTGCAGCAAGAGGGTTGTTAATCTCATGCGCAATAATGCCGGCTACTCGCCCCATTGCCGCAAGCTTTTCTGTCTCGCGCAGAGCCTCCTCCGCACGTAACTGAGCAGTAATATCTCTTCCGACCTCCAGAATCGCGTTGCTCTCCTGATTCACCGTCTTGCGGCAGGCAACAATGATCTCAAATCCGCTTTTGGTCTTCTGAAGCAGGTTTCCCTGCCAGGAGCTTTGCATTTCAAGCGTTGCAGCAACTTCTTCCCTGGAAGTAGGAAAGATCGTATGCAATAGAGCATGCAGATCCCGGCCAATAGCTTCTTCCCTGCTCCACCCGTAGAGATTTTCAGCGCCAACGCTCCAGAGTTGGATTGCTCCGGTCAAATCCCGCACGATAATGGCCTCGGTGGCCAGATCGAGTAACTCTGAACGAGTGCGAAACGCGGCTTCACGTTCCCGCAGTTCCCGAGTTCGCTCTTCCACGCGCCGCTCAAGATCCAGGTTCAGTTTTTCGAGCATTCGCGTCTTGCGATGCAGTTCAGCAAAGATGCTTACCTTGGCGCGAAGCACCTCGGGAATAACCGGCACTGCAATATAGTCCACGGCGCCGCTGCGATAGCCTTGAATCTTATCTGAGTCCGCAAGATGAACGCCGGAGACGAAGATAATGGCGGTTTTCTGAAACCGGGGATGCTTGCGAATGACATCCGCAAGCTCAAATCCATCCACGTCCGGCATGCTGACATCCATTAGTACGACAGCAATGTCGTTTTTCAACAAGATATTCAATGCCTGAGATGCAGTGGTGGCCTTAATGAGATTCGCATCCAGCTGCTCGAGAATTACCTCGTAACTGAGCAGCTTGGCAGGCTGATCATCCACCATGAGGATATTGACTTTTTGATCCCAAGTCATCGCTATTCCCCTGGTCCCTTCTTGAACGTCTATAGTGAAACCGTAGTTATCATCATTTACCGGTGAAGCCACAACCGCAAGGCCGACAGCAATTGCTCAGTATTTACCGGCTTTGCGAGATATTCTGAAGCTCCTGCTTCAAGGCAGCGTTCACGATCGCCTTTCATTGCCTTGGCGGTGAGCGCAATGATGGGAAGGCGCCGCAATGCCGCGTTCTGACGGATCACCTGCATCGTCTCGTAGCCGTCCATCTCTGGCATCATAATATCCATCAGCACGATCGCAAGATCAGGGGTCGATTCAATCATATGGATTGCCTCGCGGCCTGTGCCTGCTGAAAGCACGGTCATGCCGCGACGTTCCAAAACGCTGCTCAAAGCAAAGATATTGCGCACATCATCGTCAACAACGAGCACCTTGCGTCCAATCAGGGCTTCATCCGAACGATGCAGCTTTTCGAGCATCCGCTGTTTTGCCGGAGGCAGATCTCCAACGACACGATGAAGGAAGAGCGCCGTTTCATCCAGCAAACGCTCCGGAGATTCAACATCTTTAAGCACTACACTGCGCGCCAAGGTGCGCAATTGCAAATCTTCTTCTCGTGTAAGGTCTCTGCCCGTAAACACTATTACGGGAAGGTCCCTTAAATTTGGCCTGGTACGAAGCTGCTCGAGAACTTCAAAGCCTGTCATATCCGGTAACCGGAGATCGAGCACGACACAATCATATTTTTGCTGGTCAAGAGCCCGTAATGCCGCTGATCCAGAATCCGCAATATCGAGATCGATATCGTCATGCCACAACAATTCCCTTGTACTCAATTGCTCTGCAGGATTGTCTTCCACCACGAGCAGGTGTCTACGACGCATATTGGAGAATTCCCGAACGTTCGTTAAAGCATGATCCAGGTCTTCTGCCGAAGTCGGCTTGGTGATAAATGCAAACGCACCGCGTGAAAGGCCGTGGTGGCGGTCTTCATCGAGAGTAAGCATCTGAACTGGAATGTGGCGGGTTTTGGGATTCTGCTTCAAATGGTTGAGCACCGTCCATCCCAGCATATCGGGCAAAAAAACGTCTAGCGAGATCGCTGAGGGATTATATTCGCGCGCCAGAGATAATGCCTCAGTTCCAGTTTGAGCAACGAGGGTCTTGAATTCTTTTGTACGGGCGAGATCGCGCAAAAGGCGTGCATAATGCGGATCGTCCTCGACGATCAACAAAATTGCATCGCCGGCCGATAGGCTTCCGCGATCATCCTCCACGCGAGATTCCTGCTCGACAACCGAAACCTTGGAAAGAAAGGCCGGCACCTGCAGCTGCGCACCGCTCTTCTCCGCCTTGGGAATGTTGGGCACAGCTGGTCCCACATAGGTCTGCGGGAGGTATAACGTGAAGGTGCTTCCCTGACCGGGCGCGCTCTTCAGCTGGATTTCACCGCCAAGGAGATTGGCGAGTTCGCGGCTGATGGCCAACCCAAGCCCTGTGCCGCCAAATTTGCGGCTGGTGCCCGCATCTGCCTGCTGAAAGGCCTCAAAGATGATGCGCTGTTTCTCTGCCGGGATTCCGATGCCAGTGTCTGAAACCTCGAAGGCAATCACAGAGCCGGCTCCGCTCAGCAAAGGATGATCGGCGCTCCATCCACTTTTTGGGCGTGAGATGTTCAGTCGCACGTTGCCCTGCTCGGTGAATTTGAACGCATTCGAGAGCAGATTTTTGAGAACTTGTTGCAGACGTTTTGAGTCAGTGACAAGGCTGCGGCCCAATCTTGGATCGCTGGCAACCTCGAAGACGAGCTTTCGATTTTCCGCCTCGTGACGGAACGGCCGCGAAACAGTTTCTAGTAATGCCCCGAAGAAGACTTCCTCTGCTTCAACGGAAACGGTGCCTGATTCGATCTTGGAAAGGTCGAGAATATCGCTGATGAGGTTGAGCAGGTCGGTTCCAGCACCATGAATGGTGCGTGCAAACTCAACCTGTTTAGCCGAGAGGCTGCCATCAGGGTTTTCCGCAAGCTGCTGGCCGAGAACAAGAATGGAGTTGAGCGGCGTGCGCAACTCGTGGGACATGTTGGCGAGGAACTCAGACTTGTACTTGGAGGTGAGTGCGAGTTCGCGCGCTTTTTCTTCCAGGGCACGCCGCGCCTGCTCGATCTCCTGGTTTTTGCGCTCTACTTCGTAGTTCTGCTCGGCAAGCTGTTGGGCCTTTTGCGCGAGCTGTTCATTGGTCTGCTGTAATTCCTTTTGCTGCGTCTGCAGCTCAGCGGCAAGTTGCTGCGACTGTTTCAGCAAGCCCTCTGTCTGCATGGTGGCTTCGATCGAGTTGAGCACAATGCCGATGGAAGAGGTGAGCTGTTCGAGGAATGCCAGGTGAGACGCAGTAAAAGAGCTCAGGCTCGCAAGCTCGATCACAGCCTTGACACGATCTTCGAAGAGCACGGGCAGAACAATGACGTTCTTTGGCTTAGCCTTAAAGAGACCGGACTGTATAGGCGAAGTGCCTCTGGGCAGCTCTGTAATGTGCATGCGGCGCTTTTCCGCAGCACACTGACCGATCAGACCTGCGCCGATGCGCACTTCACGGATGCTCCCCTCAGGTGTATCAGCGTACGTGGAAAGCAACACTAACGTGCCGTCGCCAACTGAAGACTCGCTGCCCATCTGGTAGATGACACCCTGCTGCGCATTCACGAGTGGAGCCAGCTCGGAAAGCAACATGCGACCGACAGTACTGAGATCCCGCTGGCCTTGCAGCATGCCGGTGAATCGAGCAAGGTTGGTCTTTAGCCAGTCCTGCTCTGTGTTGCGGTCAGTGGTGAGCCGCAAGTTGTCGATCATCGTGTTGATGTTGTCTTTGAGCTCAGCCACTTCACCGCGGGCCTCCACCTGAATGGAACGAGTGAGATCGCCCTTGGTCACCGCAGTTGCCACTTCAGCAATGGCGCGCACCTGGTTGGTAAGGTTGTCGGCCAGCAGGTTCACGTTGCCGGTAAGGTCTTTCCAGGTTCCGGAAGCGCCGGGAACATTGGCCTGACCGCCGAGACGGCCTTCCACGCCGACTTCGCGGGCCACTGTGGTGACCTGATCCGCAAAGGTAGCAAGGGTGTCCGTCATATTGTTGATGGTCTCGGCCAGCGCTGCAACTTCACCTTTCGCGTTCACCGTGAGTTTTTGGTTGAGCGCGCCGTTGGCCACAGCCGTAACGACTTTCACAATGCCGCGGACCTGTTCCGTAAGATTCGCCGCCATTACGTTGACGTTATCTGTAAGATCCTTCCAGGTTCCGGCCACACCGGGCACCATAGCCTGGCCGCCAAGATTTCCGTCCGTGCCTACCTCGCGGGCCACGCGCGTTACTTCGGCAGCGAAGGCGTTGAGCTGATCCACCATCGTGTTGATCGTGTTTTTCAGCTCGAGGATTTCGCCCTTCACATCCACTGTGATCTTGCGGGATAAGTCGCCACGAGCAACGGCCGTAGTGACCTCGGCGATGTTTCTCACCTGTGCAGTGAGGTTACCCGCCATCGAGTTCACGTTGTCAGTAAGATCCTTCCAGGTGCCGGCTACACCGGGGACGTTGGCTTGGCCGCCGAGCTTGCCGTCTGTGCCCACTTCGCGTGCTACGCGCGTGACTTCACCGGCAAAACGGTTGAGCTGATCGACCATCGTGTTGATGGTTTCTTTGAGCAGCAGAATTTCACCGCTGACGTTTACGGTGATCTTCTTGGAAAGATCGCCGTTCGCGATAGCCGTCGCGACATCTGCGATATTACGCACCTGGCCGGTGAGGTTGGAGGCCATGGAGTTGACCGAGTCAGTAAGATCTTTCCACGTTCCTGCTACACCGGATACCTGCGCCTGGCCGCCGAGCTTGCCGTCTGTGCCCACCTCGCGCGCCACGCGCGTCACTTCGCCTGCGAAGGCGTTGAGCTGGTCCACCATCGTATTGATGGTGTCCTTCAGCTCAAGAATTTCTCCCTTCACGTCCACGGTGATTTTGCGGGAAAGGTCGCCGCGTGCGACGGCTGTTGCGACTTCTGCGATGTTACGCACCTGGCCGGTAAGGTTGGAGGCCATGAAGTTAACGTTGTCGGTGAGATCCTTCCAAGTGCCGGCAACACCGGATACCTGCGCCTGACCGCCGAGCTTGCCGTCCGTGCCCACTTCGCGCGCCACGCGTGTTACTTCGCCTGCGAAGGCGTTGAGCTGATCGACCATCGTATTGATAGTGTTTTTCAGCTCGAGGATTTCACCCTTCACGTCCACGGTGATCTTGCGGGACAAGTCACCACGCGCAACGGCTGTTGTTACTTCAGCGATGTTTCTTACCTGCGCGGTGAGGTTGCCGGCCATCGAGTTGACGTTGTCGGTAAGATCCTTCCACGTGCCGGCAACACCGGGCACCTGCGCCTGACCGCCGAGCTTGCCGTCTGTTCCGACTTCGCGCGCGACGCGCGTCACTTCACCGGCGAAGCGATTGAGCTGATCCACCATCGTGTTCAGTGTTTCTTTGAGCTGAAGGATCTCGCCGCGCACATCTACGGTGATCTTGCGGGAAAGGTCTCCATTCGCGATGGCTGTTGCAACTTCAGCGATATTACGTACCTGACCGGTGAGATTGCCGGCCATGAAGTTCACGTTGTCGGTAAGATCCTTCCAGGTGCCCGCCACACCGGGAACGCTGGCCTGGCCGCCGAGCTTGCCTTCCGTGCCGACTTCGCGCGCCACGCGCGTCACTTCACCGGCAAAGGCGTTGAGCTGGTCGACCATAGTGTTAATGGTGTCCTTCAGCTCAAGAATTTCACCCTTCACGTCTACAGTGATCTTGCGGGAAAGATCGCCGCGTGCAACGGCTGTAGTCACCTCGGCGATGTTTCTCACCTGCGCGGTGAGATTTCCGGCCATTGCGTTCACTGAGTCCGTAAGATCTTTCCACGTGCCGGCCACGCCGGGAACGACGGCCTGACCGCCGAGCTTACCGTCAGTGCCGACTTCGCGCGCCACGCGTGTCACTTCCGCCGCAAAGGAGCGAAGCTGATCGACCATCGTGTTGATGGCTTCCTTGAGCTGAAGAATTTCTCCTCGCACGTCGACGGTGATTTTGCGGGAGAGATCTCCGCTGGCCACGGCAGTTGCCACTTCTGCAATATTGCGAACCTGACCGGTAAGGTTTGAAGCCATGGAGTTGACCGAGTCCGTAAGGTCTTTCCATGTGCCGGCCACGCCAGGAACGACAGCCTGGCCGCCGAGCTTGCCATCTGTGCCGACTTCGCGCGCCACGCGCGTCACCTCGGCCGTGAAAATGCCGAGCTGCTGAATCATCGTATTGACGATGTTGGCGGAGCGCAGAAAATCGCCCTCAAGCGGACGGCCATCTACATCGAGACGTACGGTTTGCGTCAGATTTCCCTGGGCCACGGCAGCAATCGCACGCGTAACTTCAGTGGTGGGCCGCAGCAGATCTTCAACGAGCGTATTGACCGAGACTTCCATGTCGTCCCAGGCCCCGCGGTGCCGCTCAACACGGATACGCTCACGGGTTTTGCCTTCTTTGCCCACAGCCTGGCCGACACGCTTCAATTCGCGAGCCATCTCTTCATTGGCCGTCACAATTTCATTGAAGATATCCGCAATTTTCCCAGGCAGACCGGTCCAGGTACCCGGCAAGCGGGTACTGAAGTCACCGTCCTTCATGGTTTGCAGGCTTTGCAGGATGGCCGCCAAATACTCGTGCGAAGGCAGTTCTGCCCCATTGGCCGGATACGAAGAAGTCGCTCCCCCCTCGTTCTGAGGAGGCTGTACGTAAGTCCCCATGCAAGGACTCCTACTATATATGAAATGTCAGGCAATCATTGATGCAGGAAGCATATCCCCGGCCAGCATGAACCGTGGGATATGCACCGACACAAAAATACTTTAATACAGATGCCGAGATCCAATGTCAGGTTGTCTGTTACACCTCAAACGGAATCGACAATCCGTTTTATCTGAGACATTTAGCTCTGTAGTCGTGGATACTCGTGGTGTGCGGCGATTGATATGGCTGATAAGCGCTTTGGTTTTCCTGGCGGGCGGTCCGCTGTGTGCGGCACAGGCAGCTGCTTGGCAGGCGGCTGTGACGGATGTGGCTAAGAGCGCGCCGGACGCGGAGATTGTAGTGGTTGATCTGGCGTCGGGACACGTAGCGGCGTCACGAAGGCTGATTGAGGCGGGGCGAACGCTGGCTCAGCCCGGCTCGACGCTGAAGCCGATCGCACTGTACGAACTGCTGGAGCAGGGAAAGTGGAATCCGGAACGGCGGATTGCGTGCAGCAGACAGTTGCATGTGGCGGGTAAGGAGCTGAACTGCTCGCATCCGGAGATACCGGCGCTGGATGCGCGTGAAGCGCTCACATGGAGCTGCAATACATACTTTGCCGCTGTTGCGGGAAGTGTGTCGCCAGCGGAACTGCGCGGTCTACTGGAGCGATCGGGACTGCTGGGGGCGACAGGGCTGGCGGGAAGTGAGGCTGTGGCGCAATTTCGCGAGCCACGCACGACCGATGAGGCAAAGCTGGCACTGCTGGGCGTGGAGGGGATTGAGGTGACGCCGCTGGAACTGGTCCGGGCATACCGGTGGCTGGGGCTGAAGTTTGCAGCGCATCCCGAGACAAAGGCAACAGAGATCGTGAGCGCGGGAATTCGAGATTCAGCGAGCTTTGGAATGGCGGGTGCGGCAGGTTTAGGTGGCGTGACGGTAGAAGGCAAGACCGGAACAGCAAGCGCAACAGCTGGCGGGCGAACGCATGGCTGGTTTGTGGGGCTTGCGCCAGCGCAGAATCCTAAGGTAGCAGTGGTGGTGTATCTACCCGTGGGGCGCGGCGCGGATGCGGCAGGGGTCGCCGGAGAAGTACTGAAGCGATCCCCGCTGAGGGCGCGATGAAAAAATTGTGTCTGGTGTTCGCGTTGGCACTGAGCGCGGCTGGCGCATTTGCGCAAGAGGCTGCGACGCTGCGCGTGGGGCTGTGGACACTATGGCACGACCGCGAGATCACAGTGCGAGAGGTACAAGGCGGCCCCGCAAGGCTTCGGACGTGCGACCAATGCAGTGCAGTTCCGCTGACGCAGGAAACTAGACTGCGCGCGGAGGGCAGTGCAATTGCCTTTGGTGACAAGCACGCTGCGGAGATCTGGCTGAGCGGGTCGCTGACCCTGGAAGCGCATGGCGAGCATGTGGCGCTTCCCTACCCCGTGCATGTCACGGCGCGCGGCGGAGTGCTAGTGATGGCTGTAACGATGCCCGTGGAGCGCTATGTGGAGCGCGTGGTGGCGAGCGAGAGCGGAATGGGCGATTCCGACGAATCCTTGAAGGCGCTGGCCGTAGTGGTGCGAAGCTTTGCGTTACATGTGCGGCATGGACACACCGAATACGACGTGTGCGATGCGACGCACTGTCAGCTTTTGCATTGGGGCCCAACAGGACGCGAGACAGCTGCTCATGCGGCTGCGCTCAGGACTGCAGGCGAAACGCTGTGGTTCCATGGGCGACGGGCGGCGGCATGGTTTCACCAGAACTGTGGCGGGCATACGTCTGCACCTGCGGAGGTTTGGGGCGCGAAGGGCGATGTGGCTCCGTGGCTGGTGGGACGAGCGGACCCCTATTGCACGGCACATGGCGTGCGGGAGTGGAGCACAACCTTGACGTTGGAGGATCTGACGCGGGCGCTGGCGGATGGAGGGCTGGTTGCGCCGGGATGGAAAACGCTGGCAGTAGCGAAGAGAGACAAGTCAGGACGAGCAATGACGCTGATGGTGGGCGGGACATCGGTTTCCGCAGAAGATTTCCGGCTGGCGGTGGGACGGACGCTGGGATGGAACAGGATTCCGAGCACATGGTTTGAGGTATCACGAAGTGGCGATGGGCTCCTGTTTCATGGGCGCGGCACGGGACATGGGGTGGGGCTTTGCCAGGCAGGTGCGGCGGCCATGGCAGCGCAGGGGATGGCTTGGGATACGATTTTGGCGCAGTACTTTCCTGGCGCAGAAGTGCGGGATGAAGCGAGCGGCTTGAAATGGCAGAGTTTCGAACGCGCGGGTTACATGCTGGAAACTCTGGAAGATGAAGACCAGGCATATTTGCCGGAACTGGATCATGCACTGACCGAGGCGCGGAGCCGCTCTGGATTGGAGCCTGCAGGGATGATTACTATCCGGGCATTTCGGTCCACTCCGGAATTTCGCGCAGCGACGCTTGCCCCGGGATGGGTAGCAGCGTTTACAGAAAATAGCTGGATTGGCATTCAGCCGTTGCGAACGCTGGAGGGACGTAAGATGCTTGAGCCTGTGATGCGGCACGAAATGCTGCATGCGCTGGTGGAGAGCACAGCGGGAACCAAGGCGCCGCTATGGCTGCGCGAAGGACTGGTCGAAGCATGGAGTGTAGAGACGCCTGGCACAGCCGCGTGGAATGCTGAGAAACAAGCCACAGTTGCGCCGAAGGTGAAACTTGAGGATGTGGACCATACGCTGGCACATCCGGCGAGCGAAGCTGAGTCCGAGGCAGCTCATGCCGCGGCACGATGGTACACACAAAAGCTGCTGGGAAGCTATGGGCGAGCACAGGTAATTGCGTGGCTGCGGAATGGCGTGCCCGCGCAAGCGATGACTGCCGTGCAGCGTTAAAGCCTCGTTGCTTCCTGCTGTTTGAGCAGTGCGCAGACCCAGGCGAGAAGCAGAGTCCAGCCGAGGAACATAAGCAGGTACGCGCCGATGAGCTTCAGCGCGACGGCCCAGATTTGTGCGCTGAATGTGCCATGCGGCAAGCCGTTGAAGAAATGGCTGGGCAGGGCTACGCCAACGAGCGCAAAGAAAGCGACAGCGAAAAACCAGCGCCAGTTGTGCACGACATGAAGCGTGCTCAGCCAACGAAGACGCCAGGCGCGCACGGCAGAGGCTGCGCCGAACGGGATGAGAAGTGCAGGAATGACGATCCAGCGCAGGCACCACTCGATACGTGAAAGCCAGAGCGAGAGATGCTGATAGGTAAAGATGCGCGCACGCCACCAGGCCGAGGCTTTGGAGTTAAGATACCCAGCCCAGAGATAGATCTTGTCGTCCCAGCGGTCGAGCAACGCCCAGAGGAGCCAGACAATGGCGATCCAGACGAGCAGCGAAAGCGCTCCCCAGAGGAACGGTACACGCGGTTCGCTTTCACCCATCATGCGGCGGACAATTCCAGCCTTCAGCATAAGCGCTGCGGCGAGAAGCAGTAGTGGCAACAGGACGGAAAGCGCAAATTGCCACCAGTACTTGTCCGGCAGACGCGTCCAGCCAATGCCGGCAAAAATGATGAGCAGGAAGCCGATAAATTGCGCGAGAATCCAGCCGCGTGCAACGCGCAGGTTGCGTGCCAGATCGCGCATAAGCTCACGTGAGGCCATCACGGTTGCACCTCCAGCGTAGCGGGATCGGTGGTGGCATTTACAGAAGGCTGGTACATAGGGCCGGATTGTGCTGGGCTGATCATAAAGCGACCGGGCGTAACCACTTTGAGCAAGTAAACGTACTCAGTGCGCTTGCTGAATTCGGTATTGAAGAAAGCCGCGCGATCATCGTGGAATTCCTTGCGCGTAAACCAGTCCGCCCACCAATCCGGCTTGTTGTTGAGTTTATATAGATCGCTGCGCTCAAGGAACTCAGTGCCTGCGGGGATGGGATCTTCAGAGAGCATGTATTTCCAGTCCGTGCCTGCAATGGCAAAGCGCACGGCAATGATGTCGCCGACGTGAACGGGGCCGTGGAGTGGGACAAGATCGTAGGTGATGGGATCGTCGGGCTTGTCCTGCTTCTTCTGCAGCAAATAGTAGTCGCGCGTGGCGTTAAGAGAAAGCTGACCGTTCTGGTAGAGCTTTTTATCGGCGCTGTACCACTGGCTCTCAGCGGACCAGTAGGTGATGCCATTGCCGGTTTTGCGGATCGTGAGCTGACCGCCTGAGCCGACCTGTTGAGCAGGGATCTTGATCTTCCATGGAACGCCAAATGCATCTGCCGGAGCGAAATGATGGCTGCCGACGCTTGTGCCATTGACGAGAACTTCGACGTCAGAGCTGTTAGCCAGCTCGCCGCTCAGAGAGAGATAGTCCGTAAGGCCAGCGATAACCATGGCGGTCTGCTTGGTGGTCTCCCAGTAGTCGCCGCTGCGATGCTGACCAAGCCAGACTGCGGCTTTGGGTACGAGACTGCTGTTGCGATCCTGGCGAATGAGCAGTCTGAGCGCGACGGAGGTAGCTTCGGGCGAGTTATCCCCCCAGTCGTCAAGAAGGTTATCGTACTGCGACTCCCACCAGACATCGTTGCCGCTGACTTTCGCCCTGAATTCGAGAATCCGTGTTGCTTCATGAGCACGGCTGTCGCCTGCGGCGTCGAGGGCCAGGCCTGCGAAGGCAAGAGCTTCTGTGCCGAGCTTGCCGCGATCGCTCCAGAGCGGGTCAAATTGCTCCTTCGGAACGCCGCCCGTCGTGGCCATCGCGTAGAGTGTGTATGCGCGGAGATCCGGAACCATGTCAGGGTGCTGCGAGAGCGCGGTGAGCAGCCACTGACGACCGCGATTGAGGCGGTTACCTTCGATCTTGTAGCCTGCGTCACGCGCCTGGCCCAACCCGCTGACAACGTAAGCGGTCATGAAGACGCGGCTTGGATCATCCGGCCACCAACCCCATCCGCCATCATCGTGCTGGTAGTTGTAAAGGCGTTCGAGGCCGGCGCTGACCATCTTGTTAAGCGTGACACGGTCAATGGGAGACTTGAGGTGCAGCTTGTCCACTGCCTGCGCAACGATGATGTCCGGCAGGAAGCTGGACATGGTTTGCTCGGTGCAGCCCCAGGGATAGCCCGTGAGGTAGTCGAGAGCATCAAAGATGGTTCCGGCGACTGAGGGCACGACGGTAACAGCAACAGCGTGCGTGCCTGCGTCAGAATTTGCCGGGAAACTGTAGCTCCACTGCGCCTGACTTGCACCGGAAAAGATTACGCCAGAGCCCGCGCTTCGCTGTTTCACACCGTAAGGCAGAATGGGCAGTGGAATTTCAAGCGCGTCGGACTCCTCATTGGTAAGGGCTTTAGCGGTGAGTGTAGCGGAACCAGTAGCGCGAGCGCGGACACGCCACTCCGCGACGCTTTCGCCGCGCGCAGGTATGTTGATCTTCGTGGTTTGGCCGCTGATAAGGTCAAGTCCTGCGACATCGAGAGCGAAGGTGACGTCTTTGGCAGATTCAAGATAGTTGTGCGCGATGACTTTCAGCGTAGCTTCATCGCCTTGCCGCAGGAAGCGCGGCGCGGCCAGGCGCACAATGAGATTCTTGCGGACTAGAACGCGCGTGATAACGCTACCCGCTTTGCCATCATCGGTCATGCCGCGAACGGTAGCGCGCCAGGTGGTAAGAGCGTCGGGGAAGTTGAAGTCGACACGCGCATGGCCGTCGGGGCCGGTACGGACGGTAGGGTTCCAGTAGGCGGTATCGGGAAACGCCTTGCGGATCTTCGGCACGACCAGATCCGAGCCGGGCTTGACCTGCGCCATGCGGGGATGGAAGAGGCCATCTCCGGCGAGGCGCGCTAGTAGCAGACTCTTTGTGCCGGCTTCGCCGTGAAAGTAGTACTCGAAGGAAGTTTCTGGATTAAGCCACGAGTAGCGCTTGGGATAGAAGACGGAAAGAATGTCGCTGGTGGTATCGGGACGGACGGAGTAGAGCGCCTCATCGACCGCGCCGAAGCTTAGGTCGGCCTGCACTGGCCTGCCGGATGCATCCTGCGCAAGGACATCGAAGGAGCCCTTTTCGCCGGGCAGGTATTTGTCCTTGCTGGGCGTGGCCGTGATAGTGAGGCGGCGCTCAGTGAGCGGCACGGAAAGACTCTTTTGTGCCGTAATAAGTTGGTCCGCGTGGACCAGCATGGCGCTGATGATGAGATTGGGCTGGGCGCGATCAGTAATTGGTAGATCGAACGCAATGCTGGTGCCTTTGCCGTGAAGTAGCTGGCGCGATTGGATGCTGGCGCCTTCCGCGGTGACGATGGCCCAGAACTCCTGATCGGTCTTGTCGTCGAGGCCTGTGACGAGAAGCATGTGGGCGGTTTCGCCGACCTTGTAGGACTTCTTATCCGGAACGAGCTGAGCCTGGACGTTCTGGTTGTACATTGTGCCAGCGCCGCTGAATATCCAGAGCCAGGTGCGTCCTTCCACGATGCGTTTTTCGGGTGTGAAGGCGGAGGCTACGACGGTGAAGCTGCCGCTCGCGTTATTGAGAGGAAGATCAACAAGCACTGTGCCGTCCGCGCCGGTCAAGGAGTCGCGGTTATCTACAACGGATTTGGTGGCTGTGTGCGTTGCGGGATCCCACTTTGTCTGGCTGGATTCAAGGTGAACGGGGGTTTGCACAGGCTTGCCATCGTAATCCTGCGCGGTGACTTTGACGCGCGGCGTCTGGCCGGGCGAGATGATGTAGCTGGTGGGTTCCACGCTCAGGCGGAAGGAGCCGTAGGTGGCGAGAACAGTAGCGTGGCCGGCGACTTCGCGGTTGGCGGCGTCTGTGACGCGGGCCTCGACGCGAAAGTCCTCGTCGTTGTGTTTGGGATCGAGACGAACAGGGAGCGAGATGGTGAGGCGGCCATCGGCGTCAAGCACGCCTTCGTGTTCCTGCTGTTCCTCCGCGCCCCAGGTCTCATCGGAATCATTGGAGTTATCCGAACTGTCGGAACTGTCCCCGCTCGCCTGGTCGCTTGAGTCATCTTCGCCATCATCCCACCACCAGTGCGTGGAGGTGTGCACGACGTACTTAACCTTGGCTCCGGCGACAGGCTCGCCGAAGAAGTAACGCGCCTCAATAACGGCCTGGAGTGTGTTGCCCTGAAGGATGCGCTTGGCTGCAGGCTTGACGGTGACCTGATATTCGGGCTTTTTGTACTCCTCAACGTAGAAGCTGCCCGCTCCCTGAACCTGGCCGCCGATCTGGATGTTGTAGTAACCGAGTGATGCGTCGGAAGCGAGTGTGAGATCCGCCGAAACTGTACCGTGTGCGGAGACGGGCAGGTCTTTCTTGAAGATAGTTTTGCTGTCAGCATCCTGCACGCTGAGCTGCACAGTTTTGTCTGTGGGCAGAAGAAGATTGTCGTCTTTCTGTTGGCGCAGGACTGCTTTGATGTGGACATCGTGGCCGGGACGATAGACGGGACGGTCGGTATAAATGAATGCGTGCGTGTTGGCTGAGGGGTTCTCATTAAAGCCGTAACCCCAGGGCGTAACGATAGCTGCTTCGCTGCCTTTGTGCGCGAGAACCCAGAGGTTTTCCGGCTGACCGGCATGCTCGCCCATGGTGAGCGAGGCGAAGCCTTCCGCACTGGTTTTTGCCGTGGATTGCTGTTTGGCGCTGGCCCAGAAAACGACGTCGGCATCAGCGACTGGCGCACCGGTTTTGCGATCGGCGACAAAGACTTCAACGTTGTTATTCAGTGAGCGTTCCACCAGAACCATACTGGTGACGATGGCGATGGTGTAAGCCTTGTATGTGCCGTCGGTGGCTTCAATGAGATAGACGCCGGGCCCGGGATTGTCGATGGGCAGAACCTGTGTTTCGCTAACCAGCGAAGGCGGCGTAATGAGCTTCCATCGGGCAACGAGCTGGCTTTCGTTCAGCAGAAGAATGTTGGCAAATTCCGTAGCGCCGATGATGCGGCTGCGCTTGCCCAGGCTGGCTTGGTGGTCACGGATGCTGTCGCGGGCTTCTGATGTGAGCTGGCTGCGGAAGAAGTGGCGGATGTCCCACCAGATGTCGGCTTTGAAATCGTGCAGGCGTTCGATGAAGGTGCGCTTGTCGATCTGCTCAGATGGCGAGTAGCTCTGCGCGCCAAAACTATGCAGGTCCTTGAGACCGGAAAAGAATTTTTCGGTATCGCGCACCTTGTAGACGCGGAACTCGAATGCGGGCACGTTGCGCGCATAGAGCTGGATCTTCATCTGCTCGCCCGGAGCAAAACTACGCTGCGTAGAAAGCGAAAAGGAGCGCGGCTCGGCGCCACGGGCTGCGAAACCGGCGAAAACGAAAGCAAGAACCAGAGCAAAGAGCAGCCGTAGAGGTTTCATTCCGCTCCTCGCAGGATGTTCCAGCGGTAGACGCCAAGGAAGTTAGGGTTGGACGCGACGGGCCGCCATTGCGGCTGGGGATGATCGAGCAGTTCGGCGATGAGTACGCGGCGAAGTTCGCCAGGGTGTCCGTGATCAGGACCGGTGTCGTAGACGACGCGGGCCTGCGCGCCGACTTCGGCAACAATCATGGAGTGCCAGGGCGACGACTGGCCAAATTGGCGGTAGAAGAGCAAATCGCCTGGTTGCGCGGCGCGCACGTCGCGACTGACAAGGAAGGCGTTGCGCTCGACGAGGATTTTGGCGTCGGCAAATTGCGCGAAGCTGCCATTTGTGAGGTCGGAGGAGTCAAAGCTGCCGGGCTGGATGCGGAAAAGCTGCGCGCCGAGAGGCGTATCGGGATAATGCCAGGCGCGAATTTCGCCGGGAAGCGCATCGACTTCGATGCCTGTTGAGAGAAACCAGGAGTCATCATGCCGCTTGAGGGCTTCACGGTAAGCGTAGCGCAGCAGGCTTGCGCAATCCGTGATTTCGGAGGGGACTTCAGCCTTGGGCCGCAGGGCCTGCTCATCGGCAATGAGCACGAACCAGCGCCGGAAAGCGGCCTGATCTGCCGGATCGGCGAGACGAAGAAAATCCGGCGTGCCGTCGGAGAAGCTGTCCGTAACGACAAGCGGTCGGGAGTAGGCGGCGGTGGAAATCGCATAGACGCGGGTACGATGCGAAGCGAATCTGCCTGACTGAGTCAGCAGCAGTATTGCTACACCTAAAAGGAGGATTCCTGCGAACGAGCGCATACATGCACGAGACAACTCTCGTGACCGGGCTATTCCAGTTGGCAGCGCGATTTGCGGCATATGCAGGGACGAACGCTATAGTACCCCAAATTCGTTTCTGTGGAAAAAATGCCGTAGATGTGGGATGAAGCGGGGCTGCGGGTTACATCCGCCCCGCTATCCCTTACCGAGCGGCTTGGCATAGATCTCTGCACCATGGCCGTTTTGATAGTAGTGCGGGTGATGGCCGTGACGTCGGTAACCGCAGGCACAGTAGAGGGCAATGGCGGCCGCGTTGGTTTCATCCACGTGCAGCCAGATGTGGGTGGCGTGGGCCTGACGGGCTGAATCTTCGGTGAGACGGAGAAGCTCGCTGGCCACGCCGCGGCGGCGGAAGGCGGGATCGACCTCGATGGTTTGGATATAAGCCACGATGCCGCGCAGCATCCGTGTCCACTCGACAATAGCGAAGCCGGCTAGCCGGGTGCTTTCTTCAGTGGCCCATTCCGCCGTCCAGGTGACGCTTGAGGCTCGCTCGGTGAGCTGCTTCATATAGTGACGGTCAAAGCGTAGGACGGAGTCGAAGCACGCCTCTTCTATGGCGTAAAGTTGCTCGAAGTCGGCGGGATGGTAGAGGCGGTATTGCACGGATTCATCCTGACATGAATTCACGGTGCGAATGCGAATAAAAAGCCATCCCGGAGGGGATGGCTTTTCGTATCGGACAGAGCGTACTACGCTAGACCTTGGCTTCGAGGCCGGCGATCACATCGAAGAAACGCTGGTCAAGGCGACGGTTGGTGGAGATAGCTTCCTTGATGGTGATGTCTGTGATGTCCGTGCCTTTGAGAACGGCGATGCGGCCCCACTTGCCTTCATGCACCATGTCGATAGCGTGCAGGCCATAACGCTGGCCGAGCAGACGATCGTATGCCGTTGGCACACCGCCGCGCTGGGTATGGCCCAGGTTCACGCTGCGGGTCTCAAAGCCGGTCTTTTCTTCGATGAGCTTGGCGAGCGCCTCTCCCACGCCGGAGAGCTGCGCGTGGCCGAAGGAATCGACCTTGCCGGAGCCGAGAATCTGGCCGCTTTCCGGCAGGTGGCAGCCTTCAGCGACAACCACGACACCGTAATGCTTGCCGTGGTCGTAGTTGTACTTGAGCAGCGCGCAGACGTGATCGAGATCAACGGGCTTCTCTGGCACGAGAACGACATGCGCGCCACCAGCAATGCCTGAGGCCATGGCGATCCAGCCTGCGTCGCGCCCCATCACTTCCACCACGATGACGCGGTTGTGTGAGTCGGCCGTGGTGTGAATGCGATCCACGGCTTCTGTGGCAATCGAAACAGCGGTATCGTAGCCGAATGTCGCGTCAGTGCCGTTGATGTCGTTATCGATAGTCTTGGGCACGCCGACCGCGCTGATCCCGTTCTCGGCAAGGAAGAGCGTGACAGACTGCGTATCGTCGCCGCCGAGCGCGATGAGCGCATCAATCTTGTTTTCTTTAAGAACTTCCTGGACCTTTTCGATGCCGCCGGGGATCTTCTTCACATTCGTGCGCGAGGAGTGAAGGATGGTGCCGCCTTTGAGCTGAATGCCGTCTGTGCTTTCCAGCGTCAGCGGAATCCATTGGTTTTCAAGAACGCCCTTCCAGCCGTTGAGAAAGCCAATAAATTCGTCGCCGTAATGGTTAATTCCCTTCTTCACGGCTGCATAAATCACGGCATTCAAGCCAGGGCAGTCTCCGCCGCCGGTCAACAAAGCTACACGCATCGAAAAGCTCTCCTAGTGAGGAATCTTTTGGGGCGCAGGGCCCGCAGGGCGCTTCGATTTCTGGGCCACTGTAAGAGCATGCGGCCAACTCGACGCCATGTACAGTGTACTCCGGGAGAGTCAAGAGAAAATCATGACGGGCACGCCTTTACAATGAGGAACAATTCGCTTTTCATTCGGAATTCACACACTGAGATGTTCCAATAAATCATGCCCGGAACCGGAGCACTGCTTTTACTAGCCTTTGCCACTTTCGTCGTTGCGGTGCTTCTGGTGCTGCTGCAATTGACGCGGCTGGGCTATCTGATCCGCGCCACGATTCCCGACCGTCCGCGGCGGCGGATGTTCCTGTCTTCGGTCTCGTTCCTGATTACGTTTGTAGGCGTTCGCTTCATTGTAGACATGGTTGTGCGTGATCGCGGCCCCTTTGACTGGGTGATGGTGCGCGGAGTGCACATCCATCATCTGGTATGGGGAATCCTGATTTTGCTTCTGGTCGGTTACGGATGGCTGCTCGATGTAGGCCGCTCGCACTCACCGACCTCTATTTTTCTGAGCAGGCTGATGTGCGTAAGTTATGGAGCGGGCGCAGCGCTGACGCTGGATGAGTTTGCGCTATGGCTGAATCTGGATCCGAATACCTATTGGACGCGCCAGGGACGCGTCAGCATTGACGCCGTGATCCTGTTTGGCGGACTGCTGGCCGTGAGCATGTGGGGCGCGCCGTTCTTTCGCGGCTTGCATCACATGTGGACAAAGCGAGGAGCCTTTGGCCGCGGCTTGATTTCTCCTATTCGGCGCGCGAGGTTGCTTCGTCCGCGTAGATCTCGGCGACAATCGAGGCATAACGTTCCGTAATTACGCGGCGCTTCAGCTTCATCGATGGAGTCAGCTCGCCGGTCTCTTGTGTCCACTCCTCGGGTACGAGCCGGAAGCGCTTCAGCGATTCGAAGTTGGCAAGATCCGCGTTAATGTTATGAACGATGCCGCGGTAAAGCTCATGCACACGGCTGTCGGCAACCAGCTCGGCGTGGCTTGCGAAGGTGATTCCCTGCTGGCGCGCCCACTCATCAAGCGCCGTAAAGTTAGGCGAAATAAGCACGGAGATGAATTTGTGCTTGTCGCCGATCAGTGCCGCATTCCCAATAAGGACATTCGTCTTGAGCTTGTTCTCAATCGGTTGGGGAGCCACGAGCTTGCCGCCGGAGGTTTTGAGCAATTCCTTCTTGCGGTCGGTAATGTAGAGAAATCCGTCGGCATCCCGGTGGCCGATGTCGCCTGTATGAAACCAACCCTCGCCGCTGAAGCACTCGGCGTTGGCCTGCGGCTTCTTCCAGTAGCCCTGAAAGACGATGGGGCCGCGGACGAGCAGCTCGCCGTCCGATGCAAACTGGATTTCAATGTTGGGCTGTAACGGACCAACCGAGCCCATGCGCTGCGCGGTGGGATTGTTGAGCGCGATGACAGGCGATGTTTCCGTGAGCCCGTAACCCTCCCATACAGCGATGCCTGCCGATGCAAACCAGCGAGCGGTATCTACGCCGAGCGGTGCACCGCCTGAGACGAAGTAGCGCACGCGCCCGCCGAATGCCTCCTGCACCTTGCTGTAGACGAGCTTATTGGCAAGCTTCCAACCCAATGCAGAGGGCATGTGGCCACGGTAGACTTCATCGCTTTGCCCCGCGCCGATCTTGAGCGCGAGAGCGAGCAAACGCTTGCGTATGGGGCTGGCTGCGGACTTATGTTCTACAGCCTGGCGGATCTTTTCATACACGCGCGGGACGCCCACGAAAAAGGTTGGGCGAATCTCCTTCATGGCCTGGGGGAGCTTGTCGAACTGCGCGCAGTAAGCCACCTGCGCTCCGGCGTTGTACATGGCGTAATCCAGTGCGCGCGCCGTAATGTGCGAGAGAGGCAGAAAGGAGATGCAGGTGTCGCTGGGAGAAATTTCGTAACCGCCAACGCAATGGCACTGGTTGGATGCGACGTTACCGTGCGTGAGCATCACACCCTTCGGCTCGCCGGTGGTTCCTGACGTATAGATGAGCGTGGCCAGGTCTTTCGGGTCGGCAGAGTGCGCGAGAGCATCAAAGACCGGATCGTGTTTCGAGCCGACCGCATCCGCACCTTCGATGAGATCACTGTATGGAATCGCGTCTTCGAGTGCGTCCGCATCCATCATCACGATGCGTTCAAGCGGTGTCTGACTCCTTACAGCATTAATCTTGTCAAACTGCGCGCGCGTAGAGACAAATGCAATGCGGCAGTCTGCATCCGTGAGCAGCACGGCGATCTGCTCACCGGTAAGCGTGGGATAGACGGGCACATCTGCCGCTCCGACGGCGAGAATGGCGAAGTCTGTAACTGCCCACTCCCAGCGGTTTTCCGAAATAAGCGCAACGCGGTCGCCTTTTTTCACGCCCCATTCAAGCAACCTGGAGCCGACAGCGCGCACCCGCTGATAAATCTGATCGGATGAAAGCGGCTGCCATTGGCCTGCGTGATCCTGCCAGAGAACGGCGCGCGGATTGGCGGCATTCGCGACGCGAAAGAAGAGGTCATTGATAGTGCTGGTAAGAGCTGATGTCATGGGCGCAAACTGGATCGGCGGAAGCTGATGCACTCCGAACCACCGTGAGTGTATCAGCCCCGTGCCTGTTTGTCGTCTAGCAGTGTCACGCCTGCGGCTTAGGCGTAAGGCGCACAAAGCGCTGAGACTCGACTTCCCAGTTGGCCAGCAGCCACCGTGCGCGGCGGCTCTGCGTTTTAGCGGCGTGCAGTTCCACCAGTTCGTATATGGATTTGCGCGCGGCGTGATCGAGGTCATCCCATGTTTCCGGCTGCAGAAAAGAGTTATGGTAACGGCCCTTGTTGAGGAAGTCGCCCTCCTCGTCATAAATCCAGGCGAGACCTCCGGTCATGCCCGCACCGAAGTTGATGCCGGTTTCGCCCAGGACAACAGCAAGGCCGCCGGTCATGTACTCGCACCCGTGATCGCCTATGCCTTCCACAATGGCCAGCGCGCCGGAGTTGCGGACACCAAAGCGCTCGCCTGCACGACCTGCAGCAAAGAGCCATCCGCCGGTGGCGCCATAGAGCGCCACGTTGCCCAGCAGCGTATGAGCAGCGGAATCCTCCGCGGCACGCCCCACGGCACGCAGAATCAGCTCGCCGCCGCTGAGGCCCTTGCCAACGAAATCATTGGCAAGACCGTCGAGTTCCAGCGTCATGCCGGAGCCCGCAAAAGCCCCGAAAGACTGGCCGGCAACGCCGTGCATCTTGAAAACAAGCTTTGAGCCGGTAGCTGCCGGATTCTGCGTTTTAAAGAGCGCCAGTTCACCGGAAAGCCGCGCACCCAGCGTGCGGTCTTCATTGGTGACGCGCGTTACAAGACGGAAGGGCTTGTTCAACTTGAAGGCTTCGAGTGCCGGCTCGACCCATGCGTTATCGATGGGGATGTGCGGCTCGGGGCGGTCGTTACGGCGGCCCTCCCAGCGGATGGCGCCGCCTGTCTTCTCGGCGATAGTCACAGACTTCAACATCGGCTTGAGGTCGAGATCTGAATCCCACCGAACCTGTTCCAGGAGATCGGCGCGGCCCGTGGCTTCAGAGAGGGAAGAAAGACCCAGCTTGCCAAGAAGTTGGCGGACTTCCGCGGCCAGCTCGTCGAAGAAACGGACCACGTGCTCCGGCTTGCCGCGGAACTTGGCGCGCAGCTCGGGACGCTGTGTGGCAATGCCCGTGGGACACGTATTGAGATGGCATTGGCGCGCCATATCGCAGCCAAGCGCGACAAGAACTGCGGTGCCAAAGGCATACTCATCCGCGCCGAGCAGTGCAGCCATAACAATATCGCGCGCCGTGCGAAGACCGCCGTCCGTCCGCAGTCGGACGCGGCCACGCAGCCCATTGTGCACCAGCACCTGCTGTGCTTCGGCCAGGCCAAGTTCCCAGGGATTGCCGGCATACTTGATGCTTGAAAGCGGCGAAGCGCCGGTTCCGCCGGAGTTGCCGGCGATGACAATGTAATCGGCGTATGCCTTGGCCACGCCGGCAGCAATAGTGCCCACGCCGCAGCCGGAGACGAGCTTGACGCCCACAGCAGCGCGCGGATTCACCCGCTTCAAATCCCAGATGAGCTGTGCGAGGTCTTCGATCGAGTAAATATCGTGGTGCGGCGGTGGAGAGATGAGCTGCATTCCCGGCTGCGCGTGACGCAGGCGTGCGATCAACTCCGTGACCTTGTGGCCGGGAAGCTGGCCGCCTTCGCCCGGTTTTGCACCCTGCGCGACTTTAATCTCAAGCTCTTCGGCGTGGGCCAGGTATTCGGCCGTAACGCCGAACCGCGCACTGGCTACTTGCTTGATCTTGTTATTGAGCAGTGAGGGCGCACCGTTGATCGGAGAATAAACGGCGGGATCTTCTCCGCCTTCGCCGGTATTGGAGCGCCCGCCGAGCAGGTTCATCGCTTCCGTAATGGTCTGGTGCGCCTCTGGTGAGAGCGAGCCAAAAGACATGGCCGAGGCGATGAACTTGCGCGTGATATTGCCCGCGGATTCGACGGACTCGACGGCAACCTCAGGGCCTGCGGGACGGATTTCAAGCAGATCGCGAAGATTCTGCGGCTCGGTCTCCGTGGCTTGCGCAGCAAAGGATGCAAACGGCGTGAGCGCCAGGGCCGCGCCTTGCTTGGTGGAACCGACAACAGTCTGTAGTGCGCGCACAATCTGCGGCTGCCACTGGTGCAACTCAGCGCCCTCAGCTTTGCGGAAGCGAATGAAGCCGTAGTCGGGCAGATCCTTGGTTTGAGTGGTCACCTGCGCCGCGGCCACAACAGCAGCATCGGCCTCAGAAGGCTCATCAGCGCTGTCGGATGCGGACCAGAACTGGCGCACATGAGACTCGATCTGCTCAAACCCGATGCCGCCAATAGGCGCGGGAACGCCAGGGAAGCATTTATCGACGATGTGCTGCGCGAGACCGATCGCATCAAAGAGATGAGCGCCGCGATAGCTGTCCACTACGCTGATGCCCATCTTCGACATGACCTTGGCAAGGCCAAGCTCCATTGCGTGAATCAGGTTCGTCTCGCCCTTTTCAGCGTCAAGATCGCGTGCTGTTTCCAGTGCCAGCCATGGACAAACCGCACCCGCGCCCATGCCCAGCAACACAGCAAGATGATGAATCTCGCGGCAATCGCCGGCTTCGACAGCCAGGCCAACCTCAGCGCGCACACCGGCGCGAATGAGCGCATGATGCACAGCACCCGTGGCTAACGCCATAGGAATAGGCAGCGCATCCGGTGAAGCATTGCGATCGGTAAGCATGAGCAGAGCGGCTCCTGCGCCCACTAACTCAACCGCGCGCGCTGCGAGGATGTCTACCGCAACTTCAAGTGAGGTATCAGGCGTCCAGGTGCAGTGCAGAATGGCATGCTGCATGTTACCGGCCTGCGCATGATCGCCCTCCATGAGCGCATGCATCTGGCCCAGCGTAAGCAGCGGCGAATTGAGGCTGAGGCCAGGCAACGGCTCCCGCAACTCAAAGATGTGCGGCCACGGCCCGAGGCGCGTGTGCATTTTGAGCACCACTGCCTCACGCAGTGGATCGATGGGCGGATTGGTGACCTGCGCGAAGCGTTGGCGGAAGAAGGCGTAGAGCGGGCGCGGAGCCCTGGCAAGCGGCGCAATGGCGGTGTCGTCGCCCATAGACCAGACGGCATCCTTGCCCTCTGTCGCCATCGGAGCCAGAACCATCCGCACATCTTCACGCGTATAGCCAAAGCCGCGCTGCAGCCGGTTCAGCTCCGCGGCAGCAAGCGGCGCAGGCGCACCGACGGCGTCCGTGAGCGGCACATCCTGCTGAATTAAATCTTCGTATTGCCGCTTCTGATCGTAGATATTGAGAATCTCATCATTCTCAAAAAAACGGTTAAAGTCGAGATCGGCCACGATCATCTGGCCAGGGCCCAGACGGCCACTGTGCACAATATGCTCCGGGTCCATGTCGACGAGGCCCACCTCCGAGCCAGCGACCACGAGGCCGGTGTCATCCACGGCAAATCGACAAGGACGCAGACCGTTGCGGTCAAGAATGGCGCCCACTTGGCGGCCATCCGTAAAGGCCAGCGCGGCGGGGCCGTCCCACGGCTCAATACAGTCACCGCTGTACTGCAAAAACGCGGAGTTGTAGGCAGGGTTTGCGGGAGGCAGCAGCATGCGCGCGGCTTCGCCCACGGTTCGGCCGTTGTTCGCCAGCAGCTCCACGATCTCATCCAGCGAAGTCGAATCCGAGCCACCCTCGCTCAGCACCGGATACAGATCGAGCGGCAGAGTGGCCGCGCGAGCTTCCATACGCGCACGATTGCCCCAGATGGTGTTGATTTCACCGTTATGCGCTATCGTGCGGAAAGGCTGTGCGCGATCCCATGAGGGCAGCACATTCGTAGCGTATCGCTGATGGAAAAGTGCGATCGGTGTCTTGAACTCCCGGTCTGCGAGATCGGGATAAAACTCCTTCAGCAGGCGGCCCGCGCATAGAGCTTTGTAGATCATGATGCGGGAAGAGATGCTGCAGATGTAACCCGGTAGAGCTGAACGCTCAAACTGCTTGCGCGCCAGGTAGAGCCGGCGGTCAAAGTCTTCCGCATTTCGCGTGGTGATGAGTAGCTGCCAGATGGCCGGCCGCGAGGAGTTGGCGATCTCGCCCAACACCTCAGGACGCACCGGCACGGAGCGCCAGAAAAGCTCGTCAAGGTTTTGTGCGGCAAGGGCCGTGCTCATTTCGGCGCGTTGCGCGGCATCATCCTGCGGCAAAAAGAACACAGCCACGCCCAGCGGCTTATGCTCGACCAGAGTCAGGCCCACCTGCTTCAGCAACCATTCACGCGGCACCGTGGTGGTGACGCCTACGCCATCGCTCGACTTCCCGTCTGCCGCAACTGCGCCACGATGCTCAAGGCGCGAGAGCGCCGTAAGCGCGTGATCCAGAATCTGATGCGAAGGCTCGCCCGAGAGCCGGGCCACAAAACCCACACCGCAGGAATCGGAATCGAAACGCGGATCAACCAGGCTGCCCTCAAGATGGCGAGCGGGATGAACGGGGTAAGAGCCTTCCGGCGCAGGCGCTGGGTATGAAGCAGTACGAGCAGAAACTTCCATGTCTAACTGTAGCCCTCAAATTGTTAAATTTCGAGGCCCGCGACAAAAGTTTTGCCGCATTTTTCGATTGGGTATACATTTTTGGCTGCAAAAGAAGAAATTTTGCCGGTGTCGTTCCGAAGACGATCGGAGAGGCAACCCAGAACTGAAATGAAAGAGCCAATCGGCGCAGCTTGCGTGGCAAAAAGCGCCAACAATTTTCAATAAATCTTCTTTGCATAGTTATACAATTTCGTTGTATATTTATGCAAGCGCGGCGCCATTTGGAGCCGCGCTCATTTCTTTTGCCCCCAATTACACGGGGGCGAGGCGGCGAAGTTGAAGATGCGGCGGCACAATGCGATACGCGAAGTTGTTGCCAGCTCTCCGGTGACGAATCAGGATGAGCTGCGCCGCAAGCTGCGCCGCCGCGGCTTTGCCGTTACGCAGGCCACGCTCTCGCGTGACATTCACGAGCTGCATATTTACAAGGGGCCTGCAGGCTACTCGCTGCCGAACGGCAACGGCAATGGAGCCAGCGCAGCCGCAGCGGAAAAGGACGAGGACACGCCTCCCTCCGCGCAGGAAGTGATTGACAGCTTTGGCCTGCGCGCGCTTCAGGCAATGAATCAGGTGGTTATCCGTACAATGATGGGCGGAGCGCAGCCAGTGGCTGCCGCACTCGATTACGAGGAATGGCCAGAGATTGCCGGCACGATTGCCGGAGACGATACGGTTTTGGTGATTTGCAAAGACGCGCGCCGCGCCGCGGAGGTGGAAGCACGGCTTAGGGTGATGTTGGAGTCATGAGCAACACGGTACAGACTGCTGTAGTGGGCATAACAGGGTATGCAGGCGCGGAGCTTGCACGGCTGCTTCTAAGGCATCCGCGGCTGAAAGGAACGCCTCCGATCTTTGCGGGCAGGCTCGATCAGCGCGAGGCTGAGCGTGGTGGGGTCCCTCTCGCCGAGATTCATCCGGAGCTTGTGGACTCAAAGGGCAGCGGCAACTTGCGGCATCAGCCCTTTTCATGGGAGTTGCTGTCAGACCACGACGTTCAGACGCTTTTTCTCGCCACACCGCATGAACTGTCGCGCGAATGGGCCCCTGAAGCGCTCTCGCGTGGGATACGCGTTATCGATCTGAGCGGCGCGTGGCGGCTGACTGAAGCAGCCAATCGCGCAATCTACGCCTTCGAGGATGAAGGCTCAGTGCAGGCGATCAAGATTCAGAATGAGGCTGTGTACGGGATGCCGGAGCTGCATCGCGCGGAAATTGCCGGTGCGCGGCTGGTAGCAAATCCTGGTTGCTATGCGACGAGTGTGATTCTGGCGCTGAGGCCGCTCGTGGCAGCCGGCCTGGTGGATCTCGAAGCGGGAATTGTGGCTGACTCCAAAAGCGGCGTAAGCGGGGCAGGCAAGGCGCCCACTGCCAAAACGCACTTTATGTACGCGGCTGACAACCTCTCCGCGTATGGGGTCTTTAGCCATCGGCACACGGGCGAGTTACTGGAGCAGATTGGAATTTCAGGGGATGCAATTGTTTTTACGCCGCATCTGCTTCCGATTCCGCGCGGGATTCTGTCCACCATCTATGTGCGTTTTAAACAGCCCCAGACGCGCGATAAGGTGCTGCAAACCTACAAGACGTTTTTCACCGGCAGTCCGATGGTTCGGCTGCATGAAAAAGGGCTGCCGCAGATTCTGCATGTGGTGCGGACAGGCTATGCGGACCTTGGTTTCCAGCTTTCCGCAGATGGACGTCGCGCGGTGATTGTGAGTTGTCTCGACAATCTGTTGAAAGGGGCATCCTCACAGGCGGTGCAGAATTTCAATGTGATGCACGGCTGGGGTGAGCAAGAAGGACTCGAATAGAGGAGGGTCTCGAATGAAGTATGTCGTAAAACTCGGCGGCGCGGGACTCGAAACGCCGGAGTTGTTGGCTGGCTCGCTGAAGGCGATTGCGGACCTGGTGCGCGATGGCAACCAGGTAGCCGTAGTGCATGGGGGCGGCGTCCAGCTGACCAAAATGCTCAAGGCGCTGGGCAAACAAAGCGAATTTATCAATGGCCTGCGCGTGACCGATGCCGAAACGCGCGATGTGGCGTTGATGGTATTTGCGGGCCGCGTGAACAAGCAGCTTGTAGCCGGACTGGGCGCGCTTGGACAGCCCGCAGTGGGGCTTTGCGGCAGCGATGGACTGACCTTTCGCGCGCGCAAGAAGCGCACTTCGCCGGATCTTGGCTATGTGGGCGAAATTGCGGCGAGCGATCCGCGCCTGATTGAAGCGATATGGCAGATTGGCGGAGTGCCTGTATTTTCGTCTATGGCGCTGGGCTTTGACGGCGAATACTACAACATCAATGCCGATGAGATGGCCTCAGCATGCGCGATTGCCTGCCATGCCGATGCGTTGGTCTTTTTGACCGATGTGCCGGGCGTGCGCGGTGGCAACGGCGAAACACTGCGATGGCTCAGCATTGACCAGATTGCCGAGATGGCGAAGAACTCCGTTATCTCCGGTGGCATGCTGCCCAAGCTGAGCGCCTGCCGCGAAGCGCTGTTGAACGGAGTGAAGCGCGTACGCATTCTGCCCGCAGACGCTTCCAGTTCCCTTCCCGATCTGACAAGCACGCGCGTGGCTTACGGCACGGAAGTAATGGTGGCCTAGAGGAGATTGAAAATGTCTAAGCTGGAGCAAATTAAAGCTGCGGAAGCAAAACTACTACTGCATACCTACGACCGCAATCCGATTCTCTTTGTGCGCGGCGAAGGCGTGCACATTATCGACGAGAACGGCGAGCGTTATCTCGATCTGCTGAGCGGCATCGGCGTGAATTCACTGGGATACGGTCACCCGGCAATCGAGCGGGCGATCATCAATCAGAGCCGCGCACTGATTCACACCTCGAACCTCTTCTACCACGAGGGGCAGGCAGAGTTGGCTCTGCGGCTCACCGAGCGCTCGGGCCTTGACCGCGCCTTCTTTGCCAACACCGGCACAGAGGCGATTGAAGGCGCACTGAAGCTGGCGCGCGCGCACGCCGGCCTGCTGCGCAGCGAAGGCAAGACAATTGGCACCAAGGTACTGGCGCTTGAGGGCAGCTTTCACGGGCGTACCTTCGGAGCTGTCTCCGCAACGCACAAGGCCAAGTACCGCGAACCCTTCGCGCCTGTCGTGCCCGGCTTTGAGTTTGTGAAGTTCAATGACGTAGCCGATCTGCACGCGAAGTTTTCAGACGAAGTCTGTGCAATTCTCGTCGAGTCGATCCAGGGTGAAGGCGGCATCCGTCCGCTCACGCAGGAGTTCTTTGCGGAGGCGCGTAAGCTCGCGTCGTCCACCGGCGCTTTGCTGATTGCGGATGAAATTCAAGCCGGCCTGGGTCGCACCGGCAAGTGGTTCGGCTATCAGCATTTCGGCATCCTGCCGGACGTTACCACACTGGCCAAGCCGCTCGCGGGTGGCATTCCGCTCGGAGCGATTCTCTGCACGGAAGAGGCAGCGCGCGCCATTCACGCTGGCATGCACGGCACCACCTTCGGTGGTGGTCCGCTGGCCTGCGCCGTAGCACTTGCCGTCCTTGAAACCATCGAGAGCGAAGGCCTGCTCGCGCACGCAACAGAGGTAGGAAACTACTTCCAGGAGCAGCTGCGCGCGCTGGCCAATAAGCACGAAAGCATTGTTGAGGTTCGCGGCAAGGGCCTGATGATCGGAGTCGAGCTCGATTCCGCCGATCTGGCCAAGCTCACTGTAGCGGAGATGCTCAAGCAGCATATCGTCATCAACTGCACCAGCGATACGACGCTGCGCTTCCTTCCGCCGTATATTCTGGAGCGCGCACACGTAGATACAACCATTGCCGCGCTAGATGAAATCTTTACCGAACACGCAGCCGCATTCAGCGGCGCAGCGGCTTCGCAGGCCGCAGGAGGGAACCGTGGCTAGTAAAGCAACCATGGAACGTTTACAACTTGAAATTAACGTCGCATCGGATTCCGATATTTTGGCCGCTGCCACGCGTATGGCAGGCGAGGATCTGTGCTCCATCTCGGATCTTTCGAGCTCTGAAGTACGCGCGCTTCTCAAGATCGGCCATGACGTAAAGCGCAATCCACGCGATTACCGTCATGCACTGGATGCCAAGCAGATGGTGCTGATGTTTGAGAAAGCCAGCCTGCGCACTCGGCTCAGCTTTGAAACCGGCATCAACACCATGGGCGGCAACGCGATCTTTGTTGACCAGACCAACTCGCCGCTGGGCGAGCGCGAATCCATCGCCGATGTGGCCAAGAACGTGGAGCGCTGGGTGGATGTGATTGTGCTGCGTACGTACGCACATGACACCATCACAGAGATGGCCGCCAACTCGCGCGTGCCGGTCATCAACGCGCTCTCTGACTTTGAGCATCCATGTCAGGCGCTTGCCGATTTTCTGACATTGCAGGAACACTTCGGCACCGTTAACGGCCTGAATCTCACCTACGTCGGCGATGGCAACAACGTTTGCCACTCGCTCATGCTCACCGGCGCACAGCTTGGCGCAAATGTCACCGTAGCTACGCCGCGCGGTTACTCGCCGGACATTGAGATTGTGACCAAGGCGCGCGAATTGGCCGAGGTCAACGGCTGTGAGATTAAATTGCTGCAAGACCCGCATGCCGCTGTCGAAGGCGCCGATGCAATTTACACAGACGTCTGCGTGAGCATGGGGATGGAGCACGAGTCTACGAAACGAGCGCCCATCTTCCGGCCCTTCCAGGTGAACGAGACGCTGATGTCGGAGGCGCCTTCGCACGCGGTCTTTATGCACTGCCTTCCGGCACACCGCAATGCGGAGGTTTCGGATGTGGTGCTCGACGGACCACAGTCGATTGTCTTCGATCAAGCGGAGAATCGCATGCACGCGCAGAAGGCCTTGCTACTTCTTCTGCTGGGCGGGCTGCCGAACGTAACCAAATTTAGCGGACAGTGAACAAGTGACTGTGGGCAGCGAAAAGCACTGCACCACGTCGCATACTTATTGTTCCCTATCTGCTTTGCACGATTCACTGGAGAGACTGAAGTGAAGATGTGGTCGGGCCGCTTTCGCGAGCCCCTGGATACTGAATTCGAGCAGTGGCAGCGGTCGATTGTCTTTGATTGGCGTCTGCTTCCGCAGGAGGTCGCGGCCAGCAAGGCGCATGCCTCTGCGCTTTATGCGGCTGGAATTATTACAGAGAGTGAAAGAGCGGAGCTCCGCGCGGGGCTGGATGCAATTGCCTCGGAACATTCGTCAGACGCAGGCAAAGCTGCAGTGCGTGATCACGCAACCGCCGAGGACATTCATCATTTTGTCGAGCTGTCGCTGGTGGAGCGTGTCGGCTCGCTCGGCCTCAAGCTGCATACGGGCCGCAGCCGCAATGAACAAATCGCAACCGATCTGCGGCTCTATGTCCGCGAGCAAATTCAGCTCACCATTGCATCGCTTGCCGCATGGGCCAGTGCGCTTGTGGAGTTGGCTAAGCAGTCCGGCGACGCCGTGATGCCGAGCTATACGCATCTGCAGCGCGCCGAGCCTGTGCTTATCGCGCACTGGCTTTTGGCTTACGCAGAGATGCTGCTGCGTGACGTATCGCGGCTGCATGACTGTGCTGCGCGACTCAACTACTGCCCCCTCGGCTCCGGCCCCATTGCCGGCGCAACGCTTGCATTGGATCGCACGATCGCCGCGCGCGAGCTTGGCTTTACCGCTCCGACTGCGAATTCCATGGACGCAACGAGCGACCGCGACTTTGTGCTGGAGTTTCTAACTGCGCTCACCTTTGTCGGCCTGCATGCCAGCCGCTTTGCCGAAGAGATCACACTCTTTGCCACGGCGGAGTTTGGTTTTGTCTTGCTGCCGGAAGCATTTTCAACCGGCTCCAGCGCGATGCCTCAGAAGAAGAATCCGGATCTGACCGAGTTGCTGCGCGCGAAAGTCGGCCGCATTCATGGCGCAGCGGAGGCCGTAACGCTACAGATCAAAGGACTACCACTGGCTTACAACAAGGATTTGCAAGAAACGCAGGAACAGGCCTTTGCCGTCGAGTTTGTTCCGCAGATGCTGTCCCTGGTGGCGCGTTTTACCGCCGCGCTTAAATTCAATCAGGATGCGATGCGAACCGCAGCGCAGAACGGCTATCTGAACGCGATGGCAGCGGCCACGTACCTCGTCTACAAGGGAGTTCCCTTCCGCATAGCACATGAAAAGATCGGCAACACTGTTCGCTATGCGCTTGAGAAGGGCGTGGAATTGAACGCGCTGTCGCTTGCAGAGTTGAAAGAGTTCGGCGAAGAGTTTGAAGCGGACTTCTTCCCTGCCGTTGATTTGAATGCGACTCTTGATTGCCACGATGTCATCGGCGGCACGGCCCGCGAGCGCGTGCGTGAGGCATTGCATGCAACGGAGTCTCGGATTGCGGCTCTGACGCATCCTCAGGAGGCCGTTCATGCTGGTGCGTAAGGCCCGGCTGCATGACGCATCAAACGTCTACGACCTGGTGAACTCACTCTCGCATGATGGCACGCTGCTCAAGCGTTCTTTCGCGGAAGTCTGCGAGAACATCCGCGACTTTACCGTGGCCGTCTCAGACTCCGGCATCTTTCTGGGCTGTGGCGCGTTGCATTTATATGGCCCACATCTTTCCGAGGTGCGCTCCATCGTTATTAAGCCTGAGGCGCGTGCGCAAGGTGCAGGTGGTCGCATCCTTGGCGCGCTCATTGATGAGGCCGAGGAACATGGCATCCAGTCCGTGTGTCTCTTCACACGTATTCCGGATTTCTTTTTCAAGTACGGCTTCCGCGTGGTTGAGGATAAGACCGAGCTGCCGGATAAAATCTTCAAGGACTGCCAGACCTGTCCCCGGCTACACCGTTGCGATGAAGTCGCGATGGTGCGTGGGAGGATTCCACGCGTCTCGATCCTGGGTCCGCGTATTGAAGCCGAACAACTGGTCCGCATTGGCGGTTGACCCTTAGTCAAGCCCCATCGCGGGCAACCAATTTCTCAAATTAGTCATTTATTCCTATGTAGTTGTCATCCTTTGCCGCGTGCACGCATCTCGCGCCGCGGCAATTTTCCGCGCGTTCCAGGTGTCGAGAAAGGCGCGTACAGTTTCCCGTTGCTGCATAAATTAATAGGAGAAGATGGAATGAAGAAGCAATTGATAGTTTTGAGTGCAGTGCTTTGCGCCACTTCCTTTGCATGGTCCGAGTCACGCGAGGATGCAACCAAGCGGCTGGCGAATGCTGCCCAAGTGCTTACGGCAATTACAACGGCGCCGGATAAAGGCATCCCGCTTGAAGTCCTTGATCATGCCAAGTGCATTGCAGTGGTTCCACACATGGTGAAAGGTGGATTCATTTTTGGCGGAGAGGGCGGTCGTGGCGTAGCAAGCTGCCGCACAGCCACCGGATGGAGTGCGCCGGCGTTCTTTACCATTGCGGGCGGCAGCTGGGGCCTGCAGATTGGCGTTGAGGGCGTGGACCTGGTCATGATCGTGCAGAACCAGCAGGGCATGGATCATTGGCTCTCCAGCAAATTCCAGATCGGCGGCGACGCCTCGGCTGCCGCGGGCCCGGTGGGCCGCCATGCGTCGGCGGACACAGACTGGAAGATGGATGCCGAAATCCTTACCTATTCGCGCGCCAAGGGAGTCTTTGCTGGGCTTACGCTGAAGGGTAATGGCATAAGCGGCGACGGCGATACGAACAAAAATGTTTACGGTACAGACGACGAAAAGGCCATTCTCACCGGCACAGTACCACCTACGCCGGAGGGCACGACTTTCCTCCACTCCATTCACCACGCTCGTGAGGCGGCTGCCGCTAGCAAGTAACGGCGTTTGTCCCTGGTTTAGCAATTTTCCTCCTTCAATCCCCGGTTCGCTGCGCATGCGGATCGGGGATTTTTGTTTGCCGCTGCAATATACTGCACACGAGATGCTTTTTCCCGGTGACTGGAAACTTGATGCTGCGCTTGGCTCCTGCCTGCTGTTGGGGCTGCGCCACGGTTTTGATTACGACCACCTCGCCGCCATCTCCGACATTACCGCTGTTCAACGTAACTGGCGCAGCGGCTTGCGCTTGGGCGTGACCTATGCGTTGGGTCATGCTTTTACCGTAGCGGCGCTCGGCATTGCGGTATTGCAGCTGCATATGGGCCTGCCGGATGGGTTGGATCACTGGATGGAGCGGTTGATCGGCCTCACTCTCATCGTGCTTGGCATTGGCGTGGTGGCAGGAATTCTTCGCAAAGACGCGCATGGCCACGCGCACGGCCGCATCGAAAGCCGGCTGGCCATTGCCATCAATGGCATTCGCTGGCTGGGCTGGCGCACGCGCCGGATCTGGAATCAAGAGGCTCCGCGTCCAGAACGTTTCCAATGGATGTACACCGGTAAATCGGTCTTTCTCATCGGTATGCTGCATGGCGTCGGCGCGGAAACTCCCAGCCAGCTGGCACTCTTTTTTCTCACTGCGAATCTCGGCGGCACATCGCGCGGGATGCTCGGGCTGGCGGCGTTTGCCGTGGGTCTGGTGGCTATGAATGCGCTGATGACAGCCTCCATTGGCGGAGCCTTTCAGGCGGGCGCCGTCCATGCGCGCTTTTATCGCATTATTGCGTGGACCGGCGCAGCATATAGCTGCGTCATCGGCACCATCTTCCTCTTCGGCCTGTCGGAAAAGCTGCCGCCGCTCGGTTAAAGCATTTTCATCAACAACGCCATGTCTCAGGACTCAAAGCCCACGTTACCTTGGTACATTGTCCTTTCGTACTGAAATTCCCTCCAGATAGTTTGCACAAAATTACCGTCATCTATGCCACACTGATCTTGAAGTGAAAAAAAGGCCAAATCTTCTCATCAATCCCGAGGAGGTAGCCTTCATCTTCCAACAGCATTTCAGCCTGATTTGAATTCCAAAAGTGCGATTTTCACCGCGTTTTGACCGCATTTTCGCACTATTTTTTAGGTAAAAAATCGCCTATAAATGATTGAATATAAACGACTTACGAAGGTACAAAAACCAAGAAATACAGATTTTTCTCCCGTACAGAATCTGTATTTCTGTAAATCTGCAAGCCCCTCCGCAGGTTAAACCCATGAAAAAGAACTAGATAGCACCATCGCGCACCTGTTCCTGCCCACAGATTCTGTAAATCTGTAAGTCAACAGCCTGTTGGGGCCCCCCATCGAGGGATTGTTGCTCCCGGGGGCAGAAATCCGTAGCAGCAACCGTCTCTGAATCTCAAAAAGACACACCGGCTCAGGATTCGCCTTAAAGACTCACTTCTCCCGCGGCCATGCTGCCTGCACAGCCTCGCTCAGTTTTTCCTGTCCCGCTGCATTGGGATGCAGGGCATCGCTCATCTCAGCGCTGGTGCCTTGCAGATACTGGCGCGTATCAAAGAGCAATACGTTCAGCCCGTCTCCGGCAAACATATTTACATCCGCCAGAGTATCGCTGTTGTAGGCCAGGCAGGGCGCATCCGTGGCCTGGCATCCCACGTTCAGGCCGGTATGCAGTTGATATGGAACCGTGCCTGCCAGTACGGTGGGAAGCTGTCCTGCCGGCAATGCTGACGGCGCACCGATGCCTACAACGGAAATTCCGGCTGTGCCGGCGCTGGTCTGAATGAACGTGACGATATGCTTTCCTGCGGAAACCCATGGCCAACGCAGAAAACCCAGCGAGCGCGTGGTCCCGTTCTTCGTAGCCATTTGCGGACTAGTCTGCACTGCGGAGGTTCCGGTCTCTACTCCATCGAGTGCGTACCCATAGGCCGCCGTTGAGGCATCGTCAATCAACGGCCATGCATAGATCGGCCCTCCCGTTGCCATGGTGATAGTAAAGCTCACCGTCGATCCCTGCCCCGCCGTGGTCCACGCATTCCAACCGTTTGTGGTGTCTACCTGGCCAGGTCCGTCGGCGACAAAGCCAGCCGACCCTGCCAGCACTTTGCCCTCTGCGGGCAGCGCCAGCCAGGAGAGAGCAGCCTGATGGCACTGAACAAATACCTGCTCATAGGCGCCCTGGCCCTGGTTGTCCACGTCATTGGCTCCGATCAGTACGGAGTATGTGGTGTGCGAGGCCAGTGTAGGCGAAACGTTATTGGGAAAGATCTGCCGCGCAGGCACGTCGCAAGCCTGATCGCCCGCGATAGCCAGATTGGTCAGGGGTGAGTTCTTTTCCCGGGAAACAAGCGCGGGGTACGCCTGCTGCGACGGATTGCTCAGCGTAACACCGTCGGTAATAAAGTCTCCCAACGCAAAGTACGGCGGATTAGAGTTCAGCACCACGTCAGCGCATCCGGATAGGCAAGCGAGAACTGCAAGTACAGAAAAGGATGCAACCTGGAATCGCAGCTTCATAACAACGGATTCAACGGCTGCAAAAGCGAAGAGCTTCCGGTCACGCAGGTAATATGTAGAACGCTAGATGCCAGCCTTGAACTTATATTTCAATTCGGGACCAGCTATTGCTCGCTTAGACCCGCCACCAGCGCTTGCCACTCTTCTTCGAGAGAAGGTCGCCGATATGCTCGACCGGCGCGGCGGTACCAATAGTCCGCATTCCATTCCTCGCCTTCTTTACGATGCAGGTAGGCATGGATGGCCATTCCCTCCGGCGTATCCAGCTCGTCTACCAGGCTGTGCGCGCGTGACCAATTCCCTTTGGCGTCCCACCAGAGTGCAGCTAGTGGGACGCTCAACTCAGCCGGAGGCTCGTGACCCTGCAGGCTTTTCTTGAATTCAGCTGCCTTCATTCCGTCCTCCGATCAAAGATAATGTGAGATCCGTCGCATTCTGCGCTGTGCATACACGATACGACTGAAGTGGCACAGCGAGGCCGGCAATGAAACTCATCCCTTTTCCTCAAAAACAGCATCGGCGCAATCTCCGCAACGGAGGATCAGTTGACCGGACCGCTAGTCCTTGTAACTCAGACTGTTTCGGTCGTATACTGAAGTCCGACTGTTCTAGTCGCAGATTCAGGTTACGCGGAGTTTACCGGGTGAGCGTGCTGAGCGAATTAAATGTTGGTCAACACGGTGTCGTGATGGCGCTTGATCTGCCCGAATCTGTCCAGAACCATCTAATGCACATGGGTTTTGTGCCCAGCGCTCTCGTGACGGCGCTGCGGCGCGCTCCGGCTGGCGACCCCATGGTCTATCTCGTGGACGGACTTGAAATCGCACTGCGGCGTGAAACCGCCAGGTCGATTCGAGTGAAGATTCCGCGCACGCTGAGCCGTCAGCAGGAGCAGGAGCTGCTCGAATCTGCGCGGCAGGCAGCACAAGCCGATCCCGTACAGACTGATTCTTCTCAGCTTGAGGCTGCCCCGGTTGAGGCAATTCGATGAGCAGCTGTTGCGAGACTCCGGCCTTTGTTCCGCCTCCGCCTCCTCCGCCGGGAGGAGTGCTGCGGACCATCGCACTGATTGGCCCGCCGAATGCCGGTAAATCCACGCTCTTCAATCGCCTGACCGGCCTGCGCCAGAAGGTGGCAAATTATCCCGGTGTAACCGTGGAGCAGCGCATGGGCTCAATGGCCGGAGTGGGCCGGCCCGATCTGACGCTGATCGACCTGCCGGGTATTTACTCGCTTACACCGTATTCCGAGGACGCGAGGGTAGCCGTCGATGTGCTGAAAGGGCGGATGAATGGCACGCCCAGGCCGGACGCGGTTCTCCTTGTTCTTGATTCGCTGCATCTGACACGCCAGCTAATGCTCGCGGCTCCGGTATTGGCCCTGCGGCTTCCCACCCTGGTGTTGTTGAACATGAGCGACCTCATGGAGTCACGTGGCGGCGCGGTGGATGTGCTGCAACTGGCCCGCGAGCTGGGCGCTCCTGTTGCACAGATTTCCGCATCCCACGGGACTGGCATCGATTCTGTACCGCTGTTTCTGAATCAGCACGACCGTCCGGCCGAAGCGCCGCAGCGGCCGCTCTCGTTGCCCGTTTTGGGCAACGCGGCCAGCACGCACACCTGGGCCGCACAGGTAAGCCGCAACACCGGCTACCGGGCCCCACTCTCCGCCGCGAGCACGCGCCGGTTAGACGACATTCTGCTGCACCGCATCTGGGGACCGCTGCTGTTTCTTGTCGTCGTAATCGCTGTCTTTGAAGTGGTCTTTTCACTCGGCCAGCCACTCTCGGACGGCTTCGGCGATCTGCTGGCTAAGATTGGCGATCTGGCTCGTCCGTTTCTGCCTGCCGGATGGATTCAGTCCCTGGTCCTGGACGGCGCATGGAAGGGCATCGGCTCCGTACTGGTCTTTCTGCCGCAGATTCTGCTGCTCTTTCTCTTTATCGGCATCCTCGAAGACACCGGCTATCTGGCTCGCGCTGCGCTCATCGCCGATCGCGTCATGCGCGCCATCGGCCTGAACGGCAAGGCGTTTATTCCGCTACTCTCCGGCTACGCCTGCGCGGTTCCGGCCATCATGTCCACGCGCACGATCGAGAACAAACGCGACCGCTTTGCGACGATTCTCGTGACGCCGTTCATGACCTGCTCGGCACGGCTGCCGGTGTATCTGCTGCTGATTGCGGCCTTCATTCCGAACACGTATGTTGTCTATGGATTGCTGAGCCTGCGTACGCTTGTGATGCTGGGCTTGTATCTCGCGGGTTTTCTGGCTGCGCTGGCTACGGCTCGCCTGCTCAAGAGCTCAATCCTGAAATCGAGCGAGACACCATTCATTCTGGAGCTGCCACAGTACCGCATGCCTACCCTGCGCGCACTTGGCCTTCGCCTGCTGGACCGCTCAAAGATTTTTCTGAACCAGGCTGGGCGCGTGATTCTGCTTGTCACCCTTGGCGTCTGGGTTCTTGCGCATTTGCCGGCTATGCGGACGGCTGCGGGCGTGCTTACCGCGCCGGAACTGGCAGACAGCCTCATCGGACGGCTCGGCCACTTTATTGAGCCGGTCATTGCACCGCTGGGCTTTAACTGGAAGGTTGGCATTGGATTGCTTTCGAGCGTGCTGGCCCGCGAGGTAATGGTGAGCACCATGGGCACGCTCTATGGTGCCGACCCAGGTACACAGGCCCTCAGCCTGCAGTCCGCCATGCACCATGACATGACGCTGGGCGGCGCGCTGGCGCTGATGATCTTCTTCGCCTTCGCAATGCAATGCACGTCCACCATGGCCATAGTCAAGCGCGAAACCAATAGCTGGAAATGGCCTGCACTGCAGTTTGTTTACATGCTGGTGTTGGCCTATGCCGCGGCGTTCGTGGTCAATCACGTTGTCACCGCAATCTTCGGGTAAAAAATTACTCGCAATTCACAAAAGCCATGTTATTCTTGTTGACGCTGTAGTCACGCATATAGTTCTCTTTGCGAGATTGTGACGTAATAACGGGCCCCATCCGAACACAATCAGGAGGGATTCCAAAATGAAACGTCCAATTGTCTGGAAACTGTTCATTGCAACCGCGGTATTGTTGTTCACCCAACTTGCATCAGCTCAACACCTACCAAGCTTGGTCAATTCGACAGGAGCCCCATTACAAGTTGTCTCTATAACAGGCACCCGAGCAGATTTTCTGAGCGTAGTAACTACACAAAATTCATCTGGTAAGGCCATCGTCGATTTTCAGCTTGGCATGATTATGGCTGTTCCGCAGGAATGCGGGCCCGAGGAAACATATAGCAATGAACTGAAGCTTCCAATTGATAGAGTAGCCATTCAACCCGGTGCACAAGCGCAGACGCGAGATTATGGTGTTGCGCCAAATGATATATCCACATTTGAAAATGATCACGCCGCCAAATTTGTCCACAGCCAACTTGCAGTAATTCGAGTAGATTTTGCTGACGGAACCAATTGGTCTATTACACGTACCAGCCCGATCTACGATCAAAAGCTGATGACTCGTGATGCAGAGTTGCAATGCTCCAATAAGCCCAGTGCTGTCCTTGCACGAACAAACCTGAGTTGCGCGCATTTAGTTATTAGCCAAGCTAAGCCCGATGGGGTCTACGGCTATTATTCGTGTGCAACTGGTGCTGGCCAAGTATGTTCGAATGCCAGCAATGCCTTGAGTTGCACCAATACCGTGTGTTCTGGCAATGGGGGCTACTATCCTGACCAGACCTGCCAATTTACTGTTCCCAAAACTCCTCCTCCTAGTTAATACAGCCGCCTCATCTGAGTGAATCCATCCGCTCGGCCGCCGCCAACATCGCTGCGCCTGTGATCAATCACTGCGATTTTCGGCTGATACCGGTGCCTTTGCCTTTGCTGCAGTCGCCACGTCATACGACTGCAGTACCCTTGTCTGCTCTGTTCGAATCGAGGTAAGATCGTCGCATTATGCAGGCAAACGCAACCAAACAGCCGGCAGTGGGTCAATTTGAAGGCAGGGGCTAAGCCTCTTCTAGGCGGCTCATTCAGCGCGACTAAAGCTGTGTCTTGTTACAAAGTAAATTCAAACTGACCTTTCCCCATATCGAGTCCCGGCCAGTCCTGTGAGAAACTAGAAGAGTCCGAGTTCTCCGCGCGCTACCCTGCGCGCCTGCCGCCTCGACTCAACTCAAGCGCGATTTCCGCCCGGCGGCTTCATGCTCCGCGTGTGGGTGCGCCAAAACACAACAGGAAACGAATGATCAGCGTCAGCAATGTCTCCATGCGTTACGGCTCGAAGATACTCTTCGATGAAGTCTCCGTCACTTTTACCCCGGGCCGCCGCTACGGTCTCACCGGCCCCAATGGCGCGGGCAAGTCTACTTTCATGAAGGTCCTCACCGGCGAAATCGACGCTCAGAAGGGCAACGTGGTGCGCCCGCGGAAGCTGGGCGTGCTACGGCAGGACCAGTTCGCCTTTGACAACTACCGAGCGCTGGACACGGTGATCATGGGCAACGCTCCTTTATGGTCCGCGCTTGAAGAGCGTGACCGTATCTACGAAAAGACCGACATGACCGACGAAGACGGCATGAGGCTTGGCGAGCTCGAAGGCATTATTGGCGACGAAGACGGCTACACCGCAGAGGCGGATGCTGCGGTGCTGCTCAGCGGCCTGGACATTCCTGATGACTTGCATGAACGCAAGATGGGCGAGCTACAGGGCGGCCAGAAAGTTCGCATCCTGCTGGCGCAGGCGCTCTTCGGCAAACCGCAGGCGCTGCTGCTGGACGAACCGACGAACTATCTCGATCTCGACTCAATCCACTGGCTGCAGGATTTTCTGCAGAGCTACGACGGCACACTGATCGCCATCTCGCACGACCGCCATTTCCTCAACAGTGTCACCACGCACACAGCTGACATCGATTATCAGACGATCATCGTCTACACCGGCGGCTACGACGACATGGTGATGGCGAAGACGCAGGTCCGCTCCACGCTGGAGCAACAAAACGCACAGCGTGACAAGAAGATTGCGCAGCTCAATGAGTTCATTGCGCGCTTTGCTGCCGGTACGCGCTCCTCGCAGGTCACAAGCCGCCGCAAGGAAGTCGAGCGCCTGCAGACCAGCGACCTTGCGCGGTCGAATATCCAGCGCCCATTTATCAAGTTCGACCAGATCAGGCCCAGCGGCAAACATGTGCTGGAGTTCAAGAGCCTCACCAAGTTTTACAGCGACGTCAAGGTGCTTGATAATTTCACCGCCAACGTTCTGCGCGGTGAAAAGGTCTGCCTCATGGGCCGCAACGGCGCGGGCAAAACTACGGTGCTCAAGAGCCTGCTGGCCAACTACCCCGGCCTCTCCGATCCCGAATTTACGCTAGATAACGGCACCGTTTTCTGGGGCCATGAAGCGCAGGTGGGCTACTTTCCGCAGGACGTAGGCTCGACCATCGAGCACGGCCTCACCGTCTCTGAGTGGTTGCACCGCTTCGACCCAAAGGCCAGCACCGAAGAGATTCGCGGCATTCTTGGCCAGATGCTCTTCAGCGGCGAAGAAGGCCAGAAGCCCACCAAGGCACTCTCCGGCGGCGAAGCAGCGAGACTCATCTTCTGCAAGCTGATTCTCACCAAGCCGAATATCCTCATCCTCGACGAACCGACCAACCATCTGGATCTCGAATCGATCAACGCGCTCAACGTTGCACTGCAGCGCTTCGAGGGAACCGTACTGCTGGTCACGCACGACCATGACCTGATCGACGAAGTGGCCACGCGGCTCTGGATCTTCAAGGGCGACCATGAGATTGAGGATTACAGCGGCCCCTACCAGGAGTGGAAGGGCAAGCACGCTTAACAGCATTCATAGTGTGGCGCGTGTCATCTTATATTTGGAGTTCTCCGGATGAAGATTACGCGCGTCACACAGAACGCCCTGCAACTCACTCGTCTCAATTTTGTGAATTGCTATCTCGTCCGCGAGGACGATGGCTACACGCTCATCGATGCCGGGCTCAAGGGTTCAGAAAACGAGATTCTTAAAGCCGCCGCCAATATTCCCATCAAGCGCATTCTCCTTACTCACGCGCACATGGATCATGTCGGCTCAGTTGATGCTTTTGCCGCGCATATTCCCGATGTAATTCTTGGGGCTTCCAAGCGATCCATCCCCATATTGAAAAAGCCGCCGAACCTTTCACTTCGCCCTGGCGAAACTGGTCCCATTCGCGGTTATCCGCCGGGCATTCGAAGCGAGGTTTCGCTCGTCATACAAGAAGGCGATTGCATTGGTTCGCTTCTCGCCATCGACACTCCGGGACACATCCACGGTCAGCTCTCTTTTCTAGATGAACGCGATGGCACGCTCTATGCCGGCGACACGTTTTTCTGCTTTTCGTATCTGGCCATCCCAGGCTGGACACCCTGGTATTTTCGACTCAAAGTGAATTCCAACCTAGCCCAAGCAAGAGAGAGCGCCATCAAACTGCTCGACTATCCCATCCAGCGCTTCGCTTGTGGCCACGGACGGGTTCGCGGAGGCGGCAGAGCCGCGCTTGAAGAAGCTATCGCCCGCGCGAGGTTGTAAACAGCGTAATCTGCCTTGACATCCAATCAGCTACGCCGCTCTAATAAATCGAGCGGGGATGGAGTTCCCCCTTAACCGCTGTCCTTCCAAAACGGAGCCGGACAGATGATGACTCCTGGCAGGGATACCTGTCGTGGAGAGTTGTCCCGGCGATCTCCCTGAAAAATTCAGTCCGCGCAACGCTGCTGCACGCGTGTGTGCGTGACAATCCAGACGAGGAGAACTGCCTTGCAGAAATATCTGCTCATTGCCCTGGGAGGCGCGCTCGGATCCATTGCCCGCTATTGGGTGGGCACAACGATTGCCGCTCGGGCTGGTCTCAAGTTCCCTTACGGCACGCTGGTGGTGAATCTCACAGCGTGCATTGCCATCGGCTTCACGCTCAGCTTTCTCGCTGAGCGCACCGACATCAACCCGGCATGGCGCTTCTTTATTCCCATCGGCTTCATCGGCGCATACAGCACCTTCTCCACCTACGAGTGGGAGACGCTCTCTATTATGCGCAGCGGCGCATTCGCCATCGCCGCACTCTATGCAGTGGGCAGCTTAATCCTCGGTCTCACCGCCACGTGGGCAGGCTCTGCGTTGGCTCAGCGATTCTAGAAATCTTTGATCGATGTAAACGGAGAAGCCGGAAGGCCCTCGCCGTTAAAAAGATTGCACTGCGGATTGCCCGCCCAGCCGTAGCGAACAGCAACAGGCTGCGGCACATCGGGGCTCGAAGCCAGGATCGTCTCACCTTCAATCATCGCTTTCGCAGGCACAAACTTGCCATCCTTGCCTGCAACCTCCACGCCGGTCAATTCCCCGCCCTTCGCGTTGAGGCCCTTCGCATGATCAAACCACACGCGCACAGCACTGCCGTCCGGCACAGCCTGCCGAAAGAGCGGCCCCGAGTACTCAAGCATCTCGCCGTAACTCAACGCGCGCGCCGCCAGCGCCAGCCTGCGCCCCACATCCACCTTGTCGGGCGGATGCACAGTATCCGGCGTGCCAATATCGATGGTTACCGCCATCGCGGTGTTCTTTAGTCCCAGCGTCTCTACCTGCTGCTGGCGCAGGCTGGCCCACTCATCATGCGAGTCGGCCTTGAAACTCGCAATCTGCACATACAGGAACGGAAAATCTCCCACCGCCCACTCGCGTCGCCAATCCTCAATCAGCGCGCGCATGATGCGGTTGTAGATAGGGAAGCGTTCCAGCGATGCGTTGCTCTCACCCTGGTACCAGATCGCTCCGCGAACCGGAAACGGCGTCAGAGGCGCAATCATCCCGTTCCAGAGATTCCCCGGCCCCCAGGAGGTGAGCGACGGATGCCAGGGAAACTGCGGTGCGGGCTTGCCCGCCGCCTTTGCCTCCGCAATCTGTTTCTGCTCGCTGGCAATCTGGCGCGCAGTGTCCGCGCCGTCTTCAACCATCTTTCCGCGCGAAGCAAACAGCGGATTCAACGCCGCGTCCTCGCCCAGCGCGGTCAGCCGCACCCAGGCTTCGGCCGGTGTGCCGCCCCAGGCGGACTGGATGAGACCAACCGGAACCCGCTCTTTGGCGGCCAGTTCGCGGCCGAAAAAGTAGGCTACAGCGGAAAATTCGCCCGCGGTCTGCGGCGTGCACACCGTCCAGGATGCATCAATATCGTCTACCGGGTATTCAGAGGTCTTCTGCTTAACGATCAGCAGGCGGAGGAGCGGCTGATTTGCGTTAGCGATCTCTTCGGCTGAGTTTTGCAGCGGGGAGTCAGGAGGCCACCCCTTCAATGGCATTTCCATGTTCGATTGCCCTGAAGCTACCCACACATCGCCCACCAGGACATCGTGAATTGTAATCGTCAGTTCGTTCGCGTTGCTGCCCTGGACCTTTATCTCAAATGGGCCGCCTGCTGTTCCGGGCTTGAGATACACGCTCCAACGACCGATTCGGTCTGTCGTCACCATGCGCGATTCGCCGCGAAAGTCCACGCTCACTGTTTCGTTCGGCTCGGCTGAACCCCACACATGCACAGGCAGATCGCGCTGCACCACCATGTGGTCAGAGAGAATCTTCGGCAGCGTCACCTGCGCGGACATGGCCGCAGGCAATAACGCAAACAACAGAATCGATTGCAGCTTCAAGGCAGTTTTCCTCATATTCAGGCTTCTCCGGAGCAGAAGCCAGCCCATGGGCAGGATTTTTTCCGGAAAGAAAACGGTATCAAACGAGCCGCCTATGCGTCCCGTTACATTTGGCTAAATCGGCGCGACATTTTATTTAAATTCGGTTTTAAACCTAAGTACAGCAGAGTGTTCCCTGTTAATTCGCTTAGCGCTATATGCCTGAATTACGGCTTCAACCAACACGGTTTACTAAAACTACAACCCACAGGGAAAAGCTAACGTCCTATCTTGCATATCAGGGAGGAGACAGATGCCGATTCCGCGCCACCGTATTCTCATCGGGGCTTTCGGTCTATGCGCTTTCTTAGGGCTTTCGCCACGCGCTCACTCCCAGGCAGCGCTGCTTATGGAAGAGCCTTATGGCTTCTTCGGCACCGTCAATCCCACCGGCCATAATGCGATCTACTTTGCGCGCATCTGCGCGGAAACGCCCGTTAAGCTGCGCCGCTGCGGCCCCGGCGAGCCCGGCTCCGTTATTGCACGCTACCAGGGCATTGCCGGTTATGACTGGGTGGCCATGCCGCTCATCCCATACCTCTACTCCGTCGAGCAAATTGCGGATGTCCCGACACACGTCGACCGCCGTACCGTGACCACACTCCGTGATCGCTATCACGAGCAGCACCTCGGCGCTCTTGGCGCGAATGTCTTTGAGGGCGGCTTTACCCACGGCGGGTGGAATCAGCTTATCGGCACGGCTTACGAGCGCCGTATTTACGCCTTCCGTTTTGACACTACCCCAGAACAGGATGACGCCCTTATCGAGCGCATGAACGACAGCAAAAACAAATCCGAATTCAATCTCACCTTCAACAACTGCGCTGACTTCGCGCGCGGGCTGTTGAACCAGTACTTCCCTGGAACCTTCAAGCGCGCTATCTTTCCGGACGCAGGCATGACCACTCCACGTCAGATTGCCTACAAGCTGGTCAAGTACTCGAAGAAGCATCCGGAGACGGATCTGGTGGTCTATGAAATTCCGCAGGTGCCGGGTTATCGCCACCATAGTCATTCCAACAAATCCATCTCAGGCTCGATCATTACAACCGGCTATGTCATCCCCATTGTCCTGCTCAATCCCTATCTAGCCGGCGGCATCTTTGTCGATTACCTCGTTCGCGGCCGCTATCCGCTCATCGAAGGCCACCCGCCCGCGCTCACGCCGGACCAGCTTTCCGTGTTAGCCTCATTTCCGAAGGCTCCTTCCGCTCCAGCCGTGCCTTCTTCCGTAACATCCACGATGGCAGCCGGCCACCCTATCGTCGTTGTCTCAAACACGCAAACGTTACCCACTACCACAGCAGTAGCCGCAAAGGCGACCCCAGGAGCGCATGACTGAACCGCAGAACCTTGCCAATCACACCAGGCGCGATCCGCTGTATCATTTCATCGCGGTGCCGTTGCTGCTGGCCAATTTGATCATTTCTATCGTCTGGGCAGTGCAGAGACCAAACTTCCATCACATCTGGTTTGCTGTCTTTTCCTTTGCGGTCCTCGTGCTCACGCTTATCGTGCGCATGTATTCAGCCAAGGTTCAGGATCGCGTGATCCGCCTTGAGGAACGACTACGCCTCCAGTCGCTTGCGCCGCAGGAGTGGCACGCGCAGCTTTATAAGCTTACGGAAGGCCAGCTCATCGGCCTGCGCTTTGCCGGGGACGATGAAGTTGTGGAGCTCGCCAAGCAGGCGCTTGAGCATAACCTGAATCGAAAGCAGATTAAGGAGCGCATCAAGAACTGGCGTGCCGACGACTGGCGCATATAACTCCTGTGTTGGTCCTGCACGCCTGTTGGCGGCGGCTCGTAAACCCGCACCAATTCATCAATTTTTCCCGTGAATTATGGTAGTTTTACTAGAGCAGTTCTCCCAGCCTGCGTCTCTTCTGTGACGCTTGAGAGACCCTCTCAGCAAGGCCGATCCGGCGAACAATTTTTCATTTGAACGAGGAGTCAAGCATCGCCATGCCCGCAATTACTGAATTCATCAAGCATCACTACCGCCATTTCAACGCTGCCGCCCTTGTTGATGCAGCGCAGGGCTACGTCGATCACCTCGCAAAGGGCGGAAAGATGTTTGTGACTCTTGCCGGCGCCATGAGCACGGCAGAGTTGGGCCTCTCGCTGGCCGAGATGATTCGCCAGGACAAGGTTCATGGCATCTGCTGCACGGGAGCCAATCTTGAAGAGGATGTCTTCAATCTTGTTGCACATGATTTCTATGAGCGTGTTCCCCGCTACCGCGACCTGACGCCCGCTGACGAGCAGAAGCTCCTTGATCGCCATATGAACCGCGTGACTGATACCTGCATCCCCGAGATGGAGGCCATGCGCCGCATCGAGAAGGTGGTGCTCGACGAGTGGGTGAAGGCTGACCAGGCCGGCGAGCGCTACTTCCCGCATCAGTTCATGTACAAGATTCTGCTTTCAGATGCGCTCAAGGGCAGCTATCAGATCGATCCGAAGAATTCGTGGCTTCTTGCCGCTGCCGAGAAGAACCTGCCCATGTTCGTCCCCGGCTGGGAAGACGCCACACTCGGCAATATGTACGCAGGCCACTGCATCTCCGGCGACGTGAAGAAAGTACACACCGTTCGCACAGGCATTGAGTACATGATGGAGCTGGCTGAGTGGTATACAAGCCTCACGGAAAAACATTCACTTGGCTTCTTCCAGATTGGCGGCGGCATTGCGGGAGACTTCCCCATCTGCGTTGTGCCTATGCTTCATCAGGATCTGCAGCGCGAACATGTGCCACTCTGGGGCTACTTCTGCCAGATCTCGGACTCCACCACCAGCTACGGTTCTTATTCCGGAGCCGTGCCTAACGAAAAAATTACCTGGGGCAAGCTTGGCATCGACACGCCCAGCTTCATCGTCGAATCAGACGCAACGATCGTTGCTCCGCTGATCTTTGCGTATGTGCTCGGCTGGTAGAAGAAATGCTTTCCGCAAAACAATGGGCTGCATCGATGATCGATGCAGCCCATTTTCATTTTGCGGGCGAGTTCTTTGTTACCTGGCAGGAGCTGAGTTCAAACGCCATGGAGAGCGAGCCGGGAATGTCAAAGGCAACGTGGCGCGGAACGAAGAATGTGTCCACGGGCTGGTAGTCCATCTTCATGTTCACCTTGATCGTTGACTCTCCGAGAAACTGCACAATATGCGCCTCGGAGATGCGCCTTGGGTCACCGGGAGCTGGCGGCTCTGTCGGAACGAACAACAGATCAATAGTCGCATTCAATGCCGGAGTACTGAGCTTGTAGCGCGTCGGCGTGCCTTCGCTATCCACATCGATGACAAGTTTCGAGTTATCGCCGCCGGTATAGATCGTGGAGGTCGAGTCGGTGTGCGCCTCAACCTTTGTCACCTCCGAGGCTTTGAGCTCCGCCATCTCAAATGTGCCCCAGTAAGACTGGAAGAACCCTGCAACCGTCTGTTTCAGGCCGCCTTCAACCTGGTCTTTTGCAAAAGGAGATCCCGCGCTCCAGTCAAACGTCAGCTCCGCTGGCTTACCCCGCATCGCGTGGGCGTGTAATTTGAGGCCGCGCAAGACAGCCAATTCCTTTTTGCCTTCGTCTGAGGCGAGGTCGATCTTCAGGGCCGTCATGAATGGCTCCCAATCCATTTGCACGCTGCAATCGATACCGGCCAGTTCCTCAGGGTGGTAATAGGCGTCAGAGACTTCCTTCGCCAACTTCTCTGCATCAGCCGAACTCGGTGCCTGTGCAGCGGCTGGTGTATCAGCGGTTTTGGACGGCGCCTGCTGGGCACATACAGAGATTGCGGGCAATAGAGCAAGAAAGAGAACAGTTTTGCGAAGCATAGAGGCAGTCTTTCCGTTCTTCGCGGCATTGTCCAGTGAATTTGTTTACCGAAATAAATGCGGCACAAAGGAGCTGGTGTTATTTGTCACCAGTCCCTTCGATTCCCTCACGCCCATCCCTGCGGGTTCGCCATCCACGAGCCATGAACCAAAGACCGCAGTCTTTCCCGCTGCTGTAGCCATTGGCGCCAGTGCCTGATAGACTTGGCCTTCCGCAGGCGAACCTTCGAGTGTTCCTTCCACGGTCAAGCCATCGCGCACGTACGCAATTCCCGCGCCTTCGCGTCCCATCAGCGGCTTGCGAACATAGCTCCGCATCTCACGCGGTCCATCGAGATACGCCGGTAGCAACAATTCATGCCCTGGATTCAGCTCCCACAGAATCGCCAGTAGAGCCTTGTTGGACCACATCATCTTCCAGATGGGCTCAATCCACAGCATCGAGCCCCACGACCGCCGATCCTTGTGCGGCCCATACTCGACCAGCGCTGACGCAGGAGGCAGCGTCTCCAGCGCGTGCGCGCCAAACGGCTCCTTCAGCATCCACTCCCACGGATACAGCTTGAACAGCGTTTGCATGCGGTTGTTATCGAGATCCACAAAGCCGAGCTTCCGCGAGTCCCACCCAATCTCACGCATGGCAATATGCCGCGTCTTCAGCCCCGCCTGGTGTGCCGTGTCTTCCAGGTACCCGGTCGTCATGCGATCTTCCGGCGTGCCCGCATCGGCAAAGTACACCGGACTCTCCACAAAATCCTTGAGGTCCTTCCACTTGGCAATCAGCTTTTCATGCAACGAATTAAACTGATCCGCATTTGGAAAGCAATCCTGCAGCCAGTACCACTGCGCAATCGCCGTTTCCACCAGTCCTGTCGGCGTATCCGCGTTGTATTCCAGCAGCTTGATCGTTCTGCCATCAAAGGCCAGGTCCATTCGGCCATACAGCGCTGGCGGCTCGCCATTCCACGATGCGCGAATCGCCTCCACCGCCTCCGTGGGAACTCCCATCTGCGTCAGCCGGTTCTGGTTCAGAATTACTTCGCCCGCAGCCAGGGCCAGGCGCTGAAGCTCCGCCGTCGCAGCCTCCAGTCGGTCAATCTCAGCCGAAGTAAATTCCCAGTAAGCCGTTTCATCCCAGTAGGGCGAGCCATCCGCCAGCGTGTGAAACGTAAGTCCCACGCGCTCCACGCGCGTCTGCCAGTCATTTCGCGGAGTCACCGTAAGCCGTCTCACTTACTCGCCTCCGCCTTCACCGCCGCCGCTGTGCCCCTCACCGCCTTCAGCGCTGCCGCCAAAGCCGCCCCGCGAAACGCTGGAGCCCACCACCGCATCGCCAACATGCCCACCACTTGATCCGCCATAAACATAATGCGCGCCAACAGGGCGGTTGCTCACCTGGCAGCTTGAGTCAGGCAGCAGCCGGTTCCGCCCATCCACGCAGTGCTGCGGCTCATCGCGGCAGGCAGTTAAGGATGTTAGGGCAAGGGAAGCAAGAAGTGTCAGTTGAATTTCGCGGGAGCGGCGCATGAGGGGTCTCGTTCTGTCGTAAATGAACTACGCAATTTTCTGAAGCTGGGTTCCCTTGACCTTACCTCACGCCCGCGCGCACTCTTCCACCGGAATCCCGACCTGTTCCACGATCTCCAGCCCGAATCCTTCCAACGCTGGAATGTGCATGGGTGTGTTCGAGATCAGCCGGATGCGGTGAATTCCCAGGTCCGTCAAAATCTGGCCGCCGAGGCCGATGGCGCGCACGATCCTGCCTGATCTGTCCTGCGCCGCCTCGCGCGATCGCAGTTCTTTATGCAGGACAATTCTGCCGGCGTCGTGCGTCATGCCTTCCCTGGAGCCGGACTTTTCTCCAGCTTCTGCAGGCGTGGCATCAATCTCGAAGCCGGGCGCGGTGTTATGCAGGTAGATCAGAGCTCCGCAGCCCTCCTCGGCAATCATCCGCATGGAGCCATCGAGAATCTCCCTGCAGCGGCAATCGGCGCTAAAAATATCTCCTGCCGTACACCGCGTATGGACGCGCACCAGAACGGGCTTGCCGGTCTGAGCATTGCCGCAGGCCAGATCGCCTTTTACCAGCGCGACGTGGCTTTCGCCGCCATTCACTTCGCTCTGGTAGGCGATCATGCGGAACTCGCCGAACTTTGTCTGTACAGTCGTTTCCCCGGCCCGCACGATGTAGCGCTCGTTGCGCAGCCGGTAGCGGATAAGCTCGGCCACAGTGAGGATCTTGAGGCCGTGCTCTTTGCAGAAAGGAATGAGGTCGGGAATCCGCGCCATCTCGCCGTCGTCGCGCATGATCTCGCAGATGACGCCTGAGGGATTGAGCCCCGCCATGCGGGCGAGGTCGACGGAAGCCTCGGTCTGCCCGGCGCGCACCAGCACGCCGCCGCGCCTGGCTCGGAGCGGAAAGATGTGTCCTGGCCGGGCGAGGTCAGCCGCAGTTGATTTGGGATCAATCGCTGTTTGGATGGTATGCGCGCGGTCTGCCGCGGAGATTCCGGTCGTGACGCCCTCGCGCGCTTCAATGGTTTCAGTGAATGCCGTGCCAAAGCGCGAGGAATTATGCTGCGTCATGGGAAAGAGCCGGAGATAGTCGGCCCGCTCCTCAGTGAGCGTGAGGCAGATGAGGCCCCGGCCGTACCGCGCCATGAAATTAATCGCTTCCGGGGTGGTATGCTCGGCGGCCAGCGTCAGATCGCCCTCGTTCTCGCGATCCTCGTCGTCTACTACCACGACCATTCGCCCGGCGCGAATCTCATCGAGCGCTCCGGGCACATCTGTAAACACCGCATTGTCATGCATTCGTTCGGCTGTCATCTGCTCTGACATTATTGTCTCCGAATCAGCCGACGAGCACCAATGGGGAGTGTCATTACGATGTAAAAAGAATGTCTGAGCCCAAAGCAAAAGCACCGCATATAGCGGCGCTTTCGTCTACATCCAAAACGACTTAAAGCCTACAACGTCGATTCGATCTCGAAGCCCCAGGCCTCGAGAAGCGCCTCAGGAATGTACTTGGAATTCTTATTGCGGCGAGCCCATTCACGGAGCCGGGTTGACCGAATGTACTGATCCGGGGTGAGCTTGAATTCCTTCACGATCTGCTCGAAAGAGGTAACGGTAGGCACAACGGGCCCAATGGGCTCCGGCTTGCCCCAATTCGGATTTCCACGACGCTTTGCCATGATTTAGTCCTTAACTGGGTAGGATTTTCTTTCAGATGTAACTCGTTCGGACGTGTGCGTGTCAGCGGGGGGGTGACTGGTCCGTTAAAGCAACAACACTGGTTTCTATTTTAGGGATGTTTTATTCAAAAATCAAGAGAAATCTGTTATGAAAACGATACGCAAGCGCGGCCTGCCGCACTATGCCTAATCCCCTTTAATTTGCACATTGCAGGCTAATTACGCTCCGCACTATTGCGCTTTCTGGCATTTCCCTGCCCGGAAATGGCACTATCGAGTTATGAGGCCGTTTCAATGCACAGCGTTGCTTGGGGCTATACTTCTTTGCCTGGCTGCGATGCCGGCTCGCGCCGGCCAGCTCAAAGTGAGCCGTGCAGCCCTGCAGCGCACCCTGGAGAGCCAGCTTTTTAACGGCCCGAACGGCCGTTATTACCTGAAAGGCTCGCCCGTTACGCCCTGTTCCATCTATGTGGATAACCCACAGATGACCTTTGCTGGAGATCGCATCCAGGTGCAGGTGAAGACCCATGCTCGCCTGGGCACAGCCGTCCGCGGAGCCTGCCTGGGCATCAGCCTTTCGCCCAGCTCAGTGGTTTCTGTTGCTCCGTCGGGTGAGGGCGAGACGATCGGCTTCCGCGATGCTCGGGTTGAGCGCGTGAGTGACCAGAAGGAGCTGAATTTCCTGCTCATGCCATTTCTCAGCCACCAGATTCCCGACAGCATGACTGTAAACGCCGCCGATCTGCTCCGCAAAGCGCTGGAAGGATCGACAGCCAGCTCCGGCTATAAGGTCACCCTCGACCACCTCAAAATTCACTCTATCCGGATTGCGGGGGACGATCTGATCGTCGATATAGATGGCGACGTCAGCGTGCGATAGGCAGCCGCGACGGGCGACGGTAATTTTCCAGCTACCCCTTTGGCAATTTGCAGAAATTTTGACATCAATAGGTTCCGGCGGGTTCATTCTGAGGACATGAGCCTTGTGAACCGCAGAGAATTCCTCTCACTTGCCGGAGCCGCCGGTCTTGTGGCTATTGCACCTTCGCTTCCTGCTGCTGCTCAATCCGCGTCGCAAGACTTCAGCTTCCTCTTCATCACAGATACGCATCTGCAGCCGGAGCTCAACGCCGCCGGCGGTTGCGATATGGCTTTTAAAAAGGCTCGAGGCCTGAAGAGCGACTTTGTGATCCAGGGCGGGGACCACGTCTTTGACTCGCTCGGCGTGAGCAAAGACCGCGCTTCAAGCCTCTTCGATCTTTACGGCAAAACCGAACAGGATCTTGGCCTGAAAATTCATCACACGATTGGCAATCATGACTGCTTCGGGATCTATCCCGCCAGCGGAGCTACCAGCGCCGACCCGCTCTATGGCAAGAAGATGTTTGAAGAGCGCTTTGGCAAAACTTATTACTCGTTCGATCACAAGGGCGTTCACTTTATCGTGCTCGACTCGATTGGCTTTACGCCGGACCGCGCTTATGAGGGACGCGTGGATGCCGAACAACTGAGCTGGCTGGCCATGGATCTTAAGACGCTTCCCACAGCGACGCCTGTCATTGTCTCCGTGCATATTCCGCTGGTCACAGCTTTTGACTCCTACGTGCCGGTGCCTGCGGAACAGCCGAAGCATCACGGACTGTCAGTGGCCAACTCAAGCGAAGTGATCGCGTTGTTTGAAGGCCACAATGTTCTCGGCGTGCTGCAGGGTCACACGCATATCAATGAGCAGGTCGTGTGGCATGGCTTGCCTTACATCACCAGCGGCGCGGTCTGCGGAAACTGGTGGCGCGGCATCCGCCTGGGAACGCCTGAAGGCTTTACCGTTGTTGACATCAAGGGCGGAAAACTTTCTACCCGGTATGAGACCTACGGCTTCAAGAGCGTCGATCCGCAGAATACTTAGAGCAGCTTCGCTGGTTTTGTGCGGGCATGGAACGGATCACATGCGGAAAGCCAACTCTTTCGGTGCGGACCTAACCTTCGATGAGCGCGTTGGTGATTTCATGTTAAGCCAGTACTTTCCAGGTGTAATCAACGGTTGTCGTTCCAGGTGTTTCAGATCGTTGCATTCAGCGCGCGGGCGTGTGCGGAATTCCTATTTTGGGAACTGGCAACTTGCAATCATGGCCGCTACCACCCCCACAAAGGTGCCACTATCATCCCCACAAAGGTGTAGTATCAGGACCAGCGGAACCAGCTCACAACCGAGACAGCAGGCGTTCACTGAAGCCCCCAAAGGAAACGCAAGGCAAGGCATCCACTGGCATTGCCGGGTTTGACGAGATTACAAATGGTGGTCTCCCTCAAGGCCGAACGACTCTTCTAGTAGGCGGTCCAGGGTCTGGCAAGACGATATTCGGAGTTCAGTTCCTCAAGCACGGCGCAGAGGCCTATGAAGAGCCTGGAGTTTTTGTTGCCTTTGAAGAGTCCCCTAAGCGTCTGATGGAAAACTTCAAAAGTTTTGGCTGGAAGCTTGCTGAAATGCAAGGAGCGAAGCTGTATTTTCTGGACGCCCAGCCCATGCCCGATATGATCCACGCGGGCGCTTTCGACCTGGGTGGGATGTTGGCTGCGCTCAGCGCCAAAATCAAGCAAATGGGCGCGGTCCGTATTGTGTTCGATGCATTGGACATTGTCCTCGCGCTGCTACCAGACGCGCCGGCCAGACATGTGGAGATGAACCGGCTCCATCAGTGGCTGCTGGACCATCATATGACTGCTCTGATCACCGCCAAGGCGGGCGGAGATGACACCAGTTCCGCTGGTCAGCAGTTTGGGTTTATGCAGTTCATGGTCGACTGTTCGGTGGTGCTGAACCACCGCGTGGACCAGGGAGTCTCGCAGCGCAACCTTCGGGTACAAAAGTATCGCGGCTCAAGCTTTAACGAGGATGAGTCGCCCTTTGTTATCGGTAAGAGCGGCTTCGATGTGGCGTTGGCTCGCTCACTTGGCCGTGCCGATGCCAAAGTGACGAACGAGCGTGTTTCGAGCGGGGTGGAGCGGCTGGACACGATGCTGGATGGCGGCTACTATCGCGGCGCCTGCGTTCTGTTGACCGGCTTTCCCGGCACTGCCAAGACTACGTTGAGCGGCGCCTTTGCAGAGGCGTGCTGCCTGAGAGGCGAACGCACAGTGTTCGTCAGTTTCGATTCCGATGGCACGGAAGTCGTTCGCAACCTGACATCTGTTGGAATTCGTTTGGCCCGCTTTGTTGAGAGTGGTTGCCTACGCATGGTCTCAGGGCGCACATTCACGGGCAGCGCGGAGACTATGCTGGTCCATATCAAGACACTGGCAAAAGAGCATGAAGCCCGCTGCGTGGTGATCGATCCTGTGTCCGCACTTGCAAAGGCGGGTAATGAGCTTACGGCACATGCCGTAGCTGAGCGGCTGATCGACTGGTTCAAAGGCGAAGGTATGACACTTGTGTGTACCAGCCTATTGGATGAGATTTCGACCGAGGGGCTAAGCAGCACTCCTTTGCAGATTTCTACGCTGGCGGACACCTGGATACACCTGAATTATCTGGTGCAGGCCGGCGAGCGGAATCGCGGGATATCGATTATCAAGTCTCGAGGCACAGCGCATTCTAATCAGGTACGGGAGTTGATCCTGAGCAAGGAAGGGGTAACAGTCGCCGACATTTACACTGCTGGCGGCGAGGTACTGATGGGCACGATGCGCTGGCAAAAGGAGAGCGCTGAACGCCTCGCTAATGAGGTCGCGGAGGTTTCGGCGAAGCTGAAGCGCGTGAGCCTCGACGCGGAGCAGGCCGTGCTAGAGGTTCGCGCCAAGTCGCTCAAGACAGAACTGATTGCCAAGAAGGTGGAAAAGGATCTGTTGATTCGAACGACAGCGGTCCGCAAGCGGGAGATGTCAGGAGGTCGCGCACGGATGCGGGAGCTGCGCGGCGCTGATATAGCAGTGCCGGCGAAGTTGGCGAAGCCATGACCGATCCCGGAATTTTCAAGTTCCGCCTCTACGTCGCAGACGACACATTGAACTCGGGGCAAGCTTTAGTTAACCTCCATGCCCTTTGCAATACGCACCTTTCAGGAAAACATCATATCGAATTAGTCGATGTGTTCAAGGAGCCAGATCTGGCTCTGGAAGATCGCGTTTTCATGACTCCGACTCTGGTAAAGCTCGCACCCGGCCCAGTCGCGAGAATTGTCGGGACTCTCAGTCAGACAAAGCTGGTGCTGCAAGTGTTGGGTCTTGAAGAGCTGACCGTATGAGCATGAAGAAAGATACTGCCCGCGATAAAGACGAGAAAGAAATCGCCACGCTACTGGATGTTCTGCGTGAAACGGGGATGCGATTGGAGGCGCTGACATCGGGCGAGATCGATACCGCAACGGACCCCGAAGGCAGGACACTGCTCATGCGGGGCACACGGGAACAGTTGAAGCGCAACGAGGCGGCCAGGCAGGCGGCGATCCTGAATGCCCTGCCGGCGCACATCGCTTTACTCGATTCCAACGGCATTATCGTTTCAGTGAATAACTGTTGGAAACAGTTTGCCGGGACGAACTCAATGCGGGGTGGCCCCGAACAAGGGCTGGGCATCAATTACCTGGGAGTTTGCGATTGTGCAACCGGGCCTGGCTCGCGTGAAATTCATTTAGCGGCCGCCGGTATCCGGTCAGTTCTGAACGGGAGCAGCAAGAGTTTCTCCTTCGATTACGAATCCAATTCGTCAGTTGAGGAACGATGGTTCCAACTCACAGTCACTCCTTTGTCCACCGACCGTCCCAAAGGCGTTGTCGTCATTCACGCCAATATCAGCACCAGCAAGCGCGATCAGTTGGATCTGGCATCGTTTGCCGAACGTTTGGCGCTTGCGACGGCAGTTGCCAAAGTTGGTGTCTGGGACTGGGAACTCGCAACAGATGTGCATGCATGGGATGCCACGATGTCTGCGATTTATCGTTTCCAGGCAGGCGAACTGATCAATTACAGCAAGTGGGCTTCCACGGTTCGTCCCGAGGACCTGTCCGAAATCGAAGGGGCATTGCGCAACGCGGTCGATACGAAGGGCGATGGAGCTGCCGAGTTCCGGATCATCCTGGCGGACGGCACTCAAAGAAATATATCGGCGGCTTTCAGGGCGGTTCTCGATGCAAGCGGAGAAGTCATCCGACTCATCGGCGTCAATGTTGACGTGACCGAACGCAAAAAAGCTGATGAGGAATTGCATAGCAACCAGGCCATAATTACTCATCTGGCCGAGCATGACTTTCTGACTGACCTACCCAACCAGAGGGTCCTGCGCGATCGAATTGACCAGGCCATCAAAATTGCGGCCCGTAATATGAAGAAGTTCGCGATATTATTCCTGGACCTGAACGGCTTCAAATACATAAACGACTCTCTGGGCCATCCCATCGGCGACAAGCTACTTCTTTCGGTCGCGAAACGGTTAGTAGAGTCCGGACGCGCTTCCGACACTGTGTGTAGATTTGGCGGCGATGAGTTCATCATGCTGCTTCCAGATGTCGAACACCCGGAGGGAACCGGATCCATGGCAGCCCGCATGCTCGAGGCCATTGGGGCAGTTCACTTCGTCGACGAGCTTGAACTTCAAGTTACATCCAGCATTGGTATCAGCGTATATCCAGACGACGGAATGGATGGCGAGACGCTTATCAAGAACGCAGACGCGGCTATGTACCATGCCAAGGGCAGCGGTGGCTCAAATTTCCAATTCTTTCACCCAGACATGAATAGCCGGGCCATTGAGAGGCAATTCATTGAACAGAACCTGCGTCGCGCCATGGAAAGGCATGAACTGGCGGTGCACTACCAGCCAAAATACGATCTCAAGAGCCGAGCGATCACGGGGGTCGAGGCGCTTCTCCGCTGGACCCATCCTATTCGAGGACCGATTTCCCCCATTGCCTTCATTTCAGTTGCCGAGGATTGCGGGCTCATTCTTCCGATCGGAACGTGGGTGTTGGAGGAAACGTGCCGCCAGGCTCGTGCATGGCTCGATGCAGGCTTGCCTGAAATATACATTGCCGTGAACGTCTCCGGAAGGCAATTTCAGAGTGAAGACTTCGAAGAGAAGGTGCTGTCTATCCTGGACGAATTCCGTATCGACCCGGAATATCTTGAACTGGAAGTGACCGAAAGTCTGCTCATGAAGAATCCCGAGCTCACTGCGCCGCTGCTCCAGAGCCTGCGGCAAAAGGGAATCCGGGTCGCAATCGATGATTTCGGCACCGGTTATTCCAGCTTGAGCTATCTCCATCGTTTCCCAATCGACACCTTGAAAATTGACCAGTCCTTCGTCCGTCAGATCGGCACCGCGGATGGGGTCAGCATGGTGAAGGCAATAATCCAGTTGGGCCGAGAACTGGGCATGCGCGTTGTTGCGGAAGGAGTCGAGTCCGACCTGGAAGCAACAACACTTGAGGCCATGCGCTGCGACAGTGCGCAGGGATATTACTTCAGCCTGCCACTACCAGCCGCGGAGGTCGCCTCGTTGCTTGAATTGCGCTCTTCCACGGGTGTGACCGATCCAGATGAGTTGGTCAGTGTAACTTAATCGCCCTGCGCATCGTCCTCGATTGGTGAGAACAGGCCAAAGCGCTCATGAAGTTTTGTCGAGCCCGAGGGACGACCGCAAACGATCGTCCACTCGCGTTTCGATACGTTAGGGGACGAGCCTTACTCGCCCTTGCCTGATGCCGCGCCGCTCAACACAATTCGCTGCTGATCGTACTTGGTGACCTTCTGGTAAAAGTCGCTCAGCCCGCTATAGTCCTTCGGGTCCAGCAGCGTAAACCCACGCACCAGCACGCGCGAACTCACCACCGTACTGCCATCAGCCTTCGCTTTCAGCTGATAAATGGCGTTCGGCTCGTCCTTCGCCACGTCATCCTGCGGCTTCTCCTGCAGAGAGAGACCGGACGCGAGTGTGTAGGTGATCTGTTCCTGGTCCTGCGAGGGATAGCGCACATCTACGGGCGAGACCCGCGATGTTGCGGGGAAGGGGTTCGCCTCACTGCTTTCAAAGAAGGCGCGAGGAAGCTCAATGTGCCCGTTCGACGCAGCGAGCGAACCTGAGACATTCACCACTGCCAGCAGCTGACGGCTCGGATCATCCAGATAGGCAATATGATCCACCTTTGCGCTTACGCCCGCAGGCGCACTGGATGCGAGAAGCTGATCGACGGAGGTTTTCACAGCATCCGGGCTGGCCGTGAGAGCAAGCTGGCGCAACTCAATTGCCTTCTGTCCTGTAAATGCGACCTTCAACATGCCGCTCAACGCGCCCTTCGCATCGACGCTCAGTGTGCCGACGTGCAGAGTCAGGTTATCGGAGTTCTTCTCGAGCGGTGTCACGAGAAGTTCCACTTTGCCGTCTGCCATGGTGATGCCGCCTGCGCCGGCATGCGCCCAGTGCAGCGTTGCATACGGCGCCATTTTGGTTCCGGGATCGACCAGTGCCTCTTTGCTGTCCACCGTCAGGCCAATCAGCACCGTGTCCAGCTGATCTGCGCTCATGTAGCCCACTGAGAAGAGCCGGTGGCTGCGGCTGGCAATGCGCACAGGCCGCGCATTCAATCCCGCCGCGCGCGCCAGCGCCAGATACATGAATGCCAGCTGATTGCTCGACCCCTTCTTTGTATCGAGCAGGTGTTCCACGCGCCCGCGCGGAACCCAGTCGCTGTCAACGTCCGGCACGCCGTTCGAATTGAAATCCGTATTCTCAAAGCGCTGCACATAGGCATAAATCTTCTTCGCCTTCTCCGCGGGCGCGTCTGAGGGAGCAACGATTTCCTGCAGCGCATGCTGCAGTGGGGGCGTGGAAGCCGTGTAGCCGTTCACAAGCTTCATCCAGAGGCCCATTTGCTTCTGCCAGAAATCCCGCTCCTCGGACGAAGGCGTATAGAAGAAGTTCACCTCGTATGCCTGTCCCGCAGGAGCAGGTGCAAAGGGATCGTTCGGAATGGCGGGCACATCCGCTACATCGAGCGTGTAACGTCCCACTGCATCTTTGTGCACGGCAGTGCCGGCAGGCAGGTTGGCGGAAGAAACGATGTCGGTCATAAAGGCGCCGTGGCGATCGGTCAATGCGCTGTCTGATACGCCTCCGGTCTGGCCGGCTGATTCGGCGCGCTGCATCTGCTCGGCAATCGTAAAGGAGTAGTGCGCGCGACGCACGAAATACGCCTGCTGAATCTTCCAGTCGGGCCCCTGTTCATAGCGGTCGTACCGAATCTGGTAGCGGTACTCCAAAATGCTGCCGACTTTGGCATCCGGCAGCGTGAAGCTTACGTCTGCAACCCCGTTGCTGCGGTTCTTCGCAATCTTCAAGATCTGCGACTGCGGCCCCGAGAGCGGAACAATCGCGCCGCCCGGCTGGATGGTGCGGCCTTCCAGCGCGCCTATATCCAGCGGCACATTGAAGGAATCTGAATCCATCGGCGCATCTTCGCCGGAATGATTGATATCCGGCGTGGACCAGTTGTTGGAATACGCGCTCGCAAACTGACTTGAGTTTTCCCCTTTCGCGTAGTACACAAAGTTCTTGTTAAGCGGGATATGCACCGTCGCTGCCGCCAGACCCTCAGGCGTAAGAATCTTGAGCCGCGCGTACACCGTGCGGAAGTGATGCGCATCGTCGGTGATCTCTTCGCGATAGAGATAGACCGCGGCCGCACCGGGAGCCTTGGGGTCGGATGTCATGGAGAGCTCATCTGCCTGCGGCGGCTGAAACTGGCTGTAAGAGGCCAGCGGCGCGGCCGTGCCAAGCAGTAGCATTCCAAATGAAGCAACAAGATAAGAGCGCATGGGATTGATCCCTCGAGTCCGATAAGGTCCGATAAGCCTTGCAATCGGTTGCCGCGCATTCGCTCCACTGGCTCTCCGGCCGGCCATCCACGAGCGGGCAGAAGACGAGCCCTCAGGGGCAGCGCGCGTTGCTATGCAATTTTACGCCGGGAGCGCGGTTCCTATGTACAGCTTCTTCGAGTCACTGATGTATCCTGTGGCCTACGGGAGAGAGCAACGATGTACCTGGGGCGCGTAGCAGGCGCGGTGGCACTGTTTTTGGCTGCAACACTTATCACACATGCAGCGCCCGGCCCAGCGGCTACGAATACCGCGTGCGCAGGCCCTCCAGCATTGGCAGCCGCTCTCAAGGCTCATCCCACCACGGAAAATACCATTACTCAGGGCAGCTGGTTTGCCCAGCATGAGCAATTTTCTTGCGCCGCAGAGACCTTCCGCGCCGGAATCAAGCGCGATGCCGGCTCCGCGCAGCTTCACTATCTGTATGCGCTTGCCCTGGTGGCTCAAAAGCAGATTCCCGCAGCCGTTCCCGAGCTGCAGAAGTCGATTCAGCTCGAACCGAATGCTCTCAATCCGCACCTGCTGATGGCCTCCTTGTACGCAGGCGCGGACAAACAAGTGGAGGCCGCCGAGGAATGGCAGAAGGTGCTCGCCATCGATCCTAAAAATGAGCAGGCGCTCGATGGCATCACCGGAATGATGATCGATCATGGCGATTATGCCGATGTGGTCAAACTGCTAGGCCCTAATCACCGCACTGAAAAGCTGGCCATCCGCCTCTCGCAGGCCCTAGCGCTGATGAATGATTTCGGTCACGCCGAGGGTGTGCTCAAGGATGGGCTTGAGGCCAATCCCCATTCGGTACAGCTGGCGCGCGCTCTCTCTGTGATTCTGGTTCATCAGAAAAAACCCGATGATGCTATCGCCGTCATGCTGAAAGCAGTCCAGGAACACCCGTCAGACATTGTCGCGGCCGTCGATCTTTATCGGCTCTATATCCTGATTGGCCATCTGCAGGAAGCCGCCACCATGGAAAGCAGGCTACTGGCCGCTCGCCCGCATGACCGCGACGTGCTCTATCTGAGCGGCATCATCGAGCGCTCCGCAGGCCATTACGAGCAGGCCAAAAAACTCCTCGAAGAGTCGGTTGCCATTGATCCGGAGTTCTTCTACACACGCTACAACCTGGGCGCTGTGCTGGTGATTCTGCATGAGTGGCAGGAAGCAAAAGTCAATCTGGAAAAGGCCATTGCCCTCGGCATTGATCAGTCGGAGGTGCATTATGAGCTGGCCAAGGCGCTCAATGCTCTGGGCGAGCACGACCGCGCGCAGGAAGAGCTTGCCAAATATCAGAAGATCAAGATCGACTCGGAAAAACATCTCGAAGCCGATGTGGCTGTAGCGCAAGCTGACGCGGCCTTGGATGCCGGGCATCTGGAGGAAGCTGTTACTTCCTATCGCCAGGCGGTCCATGCCATGCCGGATAGCGCGTATTACCACTACAAGCTTTCCGTAGCGCTTCATAAGCATAGCGATTTCGCAGACGAAAAAACGGAACTGCAGGAGGCCGTGCGTCTCAATCCCAAACTTGCCAGCGCGCAGGGAGCGCTTGGCTTTCTCCTGTCTCGTGAGGGCGATGTAAATGGATCGATCGAGCACTTCCGCGTAGCCGTTCAGACTACGCCCCAGTGGACCGACGCATGGATCAACCTGGCCGCTGAGCTGGCCATGAGCGCTCAATACACTGAGGCCCGTCAGGCCATAGCCGCTGCGCTGCAGCTTGACCCCAAGAATGACCGCGCGCGCCAACTGAACGACCAGCTTTCCCACGACCCGAATGCGCAGCAGGCGCATCCGTGATTGCCTGCCTCAGCGTGGCAATGTCAGAATTGGTCTGTTTGTGAGATTGTGAGACCTGGTTGTGAGATCTGCCTGTGATCTGAACGCATGACAAAAGACCCGCTCCTTCTACCGCATTGGACCCGGCGAAAGTTGCTCTCTGCTGCGTCCGTAGCGTGCGCCTCCGCTGCCTTTCCGCGCATTCTCTCTGCCGCCGAGCCGAATGCACTGGAAGAGCCCGCCACTGCGGCCCAAAAGCCTTTTTCCACCTTCGTCGATGTCTCGCAGAGCGCGGGGCTCAAGGCAAAGATGGTCTACGGCAATCCCGCAGACAACACGTTCATCTTTGAAGTCATGGGCGGCGGGTGTGCGTTCTTCGATTACGACAATGACGGCTGGATGGACGTCTTTGTTGTAGGGGGCACCTTGCTCCATGGCAATCCTCCCGACGCCTCGAATCGCCTTTACAAAAACAACCGTGATGGAACATTCACGGATGTCACCAAACAAGCCGGCCTGTGGGATTGCGGCTGGGGCGTAGGTGTCTGCGTTGGCGACTACAACAATGACGGCTTCGAAGACCTCTTCATCACCTACTACGGGCAAAACAAGCTGTATCGCAACAACGGCGACGGCACCTTTACCGACGTTACAGAAAAAGCCGGGCTCATCCACGAGGGAATTCACTTCGGCGCCGGCTGCACCTTTGTGGATTACAACCGAGTTGGCTACCTCGATCTTTACGTCTCTAACTATGTCGAAATCGATAAGGAACACGGTCCCAAGCCATCGCTTGAAATCCCCAACTGCAACTACAAGGGCGTGCCTGTCAACTGCGGGCCACTCGGACTGAAGAGTTACCAGCACTTTCTCTATCGCAACAATGGCGACGGCACCTTTACCGATGTCTCCAAGGAATCCCATGTGGCAGCCATGCCTGGCTCCTATGGAATGACCGCCGTGGGCTATGACGTCGATGACGATGGCTGGCCGGACATCTTCGTGGCCTCTGACATGATGCCCAGCCTCCTACTTCTCAACAATCACGATGGCACCTTTCGCGAGGAGGGCATGCTGCGCGGCATAGCACTGAGCCCTGAAGGTCTTGAGGAGGCCGGCATGGGCATCGGCATCGGCGACTACGATCTCGACGGCAGACTCGACATCCTCAAAACCCATTTCCAGGAGCAGGCCGCCGGGCTTTATCACAACACAGGCCATGGACAATTTGAGGACGCAGCAGCCACCACCGGCATTGCCACGGAAAGAAGATATGTCAGCTGGGGCGCTGGCATCGTCGACCTGGACAATGACGGTTACCCTGACATCTTCTGGGTTACAGGCAATGTCTACCCGCAGCTGGAGCATCTCCATCCCCAGTATCCTTACGCTGGCCCACGTTTGCTTTACCGTAATAACGGCAACAGCACGTTTACACGCGTCCTGGATGGCAAGGCTGGGACCGCGCTCGACGAGCACCATCCCAGCCGCGGCTGCGCCTTTGGTGATTTCGACAACGACGGCGATCTCGACATTCTCATCATGAACCAGAACGAGCCGCCTACGCTGCTGCGCAACGACGCCCCAAAGGGCAACAACTGGATCAAAATTCGGCTGGAAGGCACCAAAAGCAATCGCAGCGCCCTGGGCGCAACCGTGCTGGCCCGCTACAACGGTAAAACCCAGGCGCAGGCCCTGCTCAGCCAGACCAGCTATGTCTCCGTCAACGATCCGCGCCTGCATTTCGGTCTGGGTGGAGCTACTTCGGCGGACATTGAGGTCCGCTGGCCCTCCGGCAGAGTCGAAAAGTACCCCGCCCAGCCCGCAAACCGCCTCATTACCATCCGTGAAGGCAAAGGCGTCGTCCCCGGCCGGCCTTTTGCCAAAGCTTAGCCTCTTCCGGCAGCCGATTTTCGCCGCGCTGAGTCTCTCGAAATCGCCCGCATTCCATGGGTCCAAAATCCGTTACGCGGGATCAATTCTCTATTGAAATAAGTTCCAGTTTTGACACCTTTTGCCTGCTCAATTGTCACCCAAAAGTCACTGCGGCTGGCACTTTTGCGCCATGCTTCCAGCCTATTCGGCCTGGGAATAGAAAATCGCTTTTCCTGCGGTAAACCGTTTAAAAAATTCCTTGCTCATCGTATCTTGACTGTGTTATCTACAGCGAGACTCATAAATAGGTTCTGTCCGCGCTTTACCTTCAACAGCAGAAAGGTGGCGTGTAGGAACTAATGACAAAACGCGTCAACGAATGATTCAGGAGGCTTACCAAATGGACGCAAATTACGCTAGAGGACTATCCAAATCCTCTCGCTCTAACTGGCTGCGGAGAATACCTTGGCTACTGCTACCCGTACTGCTTTTCGCAGTCGGTACCGCTCGTGCCCAGCAATTAACGGGCAGCATCTCGGGTACCGCTCTCGATCAGTCGGATGCGCGTGTTGCAGGCGCCAAAGTCGTCATGAAGAATGATGCCTCTGGTGACGAGCGCACAACCGTCTCCGACAAAGAAGGCTTCTTCTCGATCACCGCACTCGTACCAGGCTCTTACACAGTCACCGTGTCTTCAAAGGGCTTTGCCTCTTTTGAGATTACGGGAGTCATGCTGAGCCAGGGCGACACCAAATCAGTCACAGCACGGCTCAAAATCAGCTCGGACAGCACGGCGGTAACAGTTATCTCCGGCGCCGACGCTGAAGTACCCACCGACACGGCCGAGGTCAGCGCCACACTGAACAACGAACTCGTTGACTCCTCGATTCTGACCACACGTAACGCTGCCGAACTGATCAAGATGATGCCTGGCGTGGCTTTTGCCAGCTCCGGCGCTCCAACACAGTCGCTGGCCTCCAGCACCAACAGCGGTCCAGCCGGCAGCTATAGCGCCAACGGCACCCAGCCCTACGGCACCACGGACGTGTACCTCGATGGCGCCAACCTCCTCGACCCAGGCAACGCGGGTACGCAGGTGGCCAACATTAACCAGGACATGACGGATAGCGTCAAGTACCTGTCTGCTTCCTACGGCGCTGAATATGCCAAGGGTCCTGCTGTTCTCCAGGCTTTCTCCAAGAGTGGCGGACAGAAGTTCCACGGTGAAGGCTATGTGTACGCCCGCAATTCCAATGTAGGATTTGCGAACGACTGGCTGCAAAAGAACCAGCAGATTGAAAACGGAGGGCAAAACACCCTCCAGCCCCAGAGCTACTACTATTTTGGCGGCAACATCGGCGGTCCGGTTTTCTTCCCGCACTTCAACCATAATCGCGACAAGCTCTTCTTCTGGGGCGGTTATGAGTACATGAAACAGAATCCCTACGTTCCGCACAACCAGATGAACGTGCCCACTGCCGCACAGTTGGGTGGCGACTTCAGCACGACCACATTGCCCTCCGGCCTTCTCACATCCGGAAACGGCTCAGCCTATACGCTCCCTTGTAACTTTGATAACGGATATCAGGGCTGCGGAGCGGCCAATTCTCCCTGGGGTAACGCAGCTAGCCCATGGGTCAACCCGACGACACCGCCGAATCTTCAGCAATACTTCGACCCGACCGGAACACTTCTCGGCGGAAGTGTTAACGGAGCATGCGGCGTGAGCGGTGGTGCGGCAGGCCTTATGCCGTGCCCGAATCAGACTCCGAGCCCTTCCAATGGCTGGACCAACTACCTCCAGACCTACGGCGATCCAACGTCAGCCGGCGCAATTACCGGAAATCGCTGGGAAGCTACGGGCAAGCTCACGTATGCCTTTAACGACAACAACAAGCTCTGGGGCAGCTACGCGTATCAGTCGGAAAATGACCTGCACAACGCAGCTCCCTGGTGGAACCCGGCCAACACCATTGAGTATCCTTCCCAGCCAATCGGCAAGGAAACGGCAAATCTCTACCTGGCCAACTACACTCACGTCTTCAGCGCCACGTCAACGAACGAAGTCGTTTTTGCCTACGCCAAGTTCGTCAATGACATGAGCGGGTCTCAGCCTGCCGCTCAAGCTCGTGCCACCTACAGCCTGGCAACGCAAAGCATCTTCCCCGGCAAAACGGGCAATTCGCAGATTCCCAATACCAGCAACAGCACTGGCTGGGTAACCTCGATTCCGTGGATCGCCTTCCCGGCTCTCACCGGCGGCATCTACGGCCCGAACAGCTTCGGCAAGACCTCCAAGGCGCCCAGCATTTCAGACGTCTTCACCAAGATCATTGCCACTCACTCCATCAAGGTCGGCTTCTACTGGGATGCCCAGGAGAATGTCCAGTCCACCGACGGCCAGGATGGCGCCGGAGTTCAGGGTAACTACGAAGTTGCTACCTGGAGTTCTTCCTCAACCTACAACGCACAGCTTGACCGCCTGATGGGACGCAACTTTGCTTACAACGAAGTCAGCACCGATCCAGTTCCGGACGAGCTATGGCACCAGTGGTCAATCTGGGGTCAGGATCAGTGGAAGGTTACGCGCAAGCTGACCCTCACCCTGGGCCTTCGCGCTGACCATATGGGTCAGTGGTACGACAAGCTTGGCGGCACACAGGTATGGGATCCCTCCAAGTACAGCAACTCGCCAGATGCTCCAGCAAACACCGGCCTGGTATGGAATGCAACCGATCCATCCATTCCGAAGTCCGGCTTCCCCAGCGTGCTGTTCCAATACGCGCCTCGCGTGGGCGTTGCCTATGACCTGTACGGCACCGGCAAAACCGTTCTGCGCGCCGGCTTTGGCACCTACAAATACCAGATCTCCAACAACTACGCCGGTCAGGGTATGAACGGGCCGCTCGGCTCCTTCACGTACAGCACCTATCCGAGCGTATCGGGCTTTTACGGATACGGGATCAACGGTGGCACCCTAAACACCCAGAACCCAGCCTCAAGTGGTGGTGGCATGCCGAAGACGCTCAACGTGCCGTCAGGCCTGAACCAGAATGGCAGCAGCCCGTTGACGGACATGAAGGGTGACGACAAGATACCCTACGCCGACACCTACAGCTTTGGTCTTGCGCAGGCATTGCCCGCTCATACCGTGGCTGAAATCTCCTACGTAGGCAGCTTGAGCCGCAATCAGTTGGAAGCTTCGCCGTTTGCCTATACCGATGTGAATGCTGTCAAACAGGCAGCCCTCTACACACCGGATCCCCTCAAAGGCACCTATGTCAACCTTTACCCTGTTACCGGTACGTCAGTCGGAAACTCGAACGACTGGAGACCGTTTAACAATTACCAGGCGTTGTACGCAAACTCACACGTCGGGTACTCCCAATACAACTCGCTGCAGATTTCCGGCCAGAAGCAATCCGGCAATCTGTTCATGTTCTCCAACTTCACCTTCGGCAAGGCGCTGGGCGTCCGCGATGCCAATACCGGCAACGGCAACGGCAACGGCAACGATCTTGATCCGTATACGCTGAAGAACAACTACGGCCCGCTGGCTTTTGACCACACCAAGATCTTCAACTTCTCGGCCAGCTACAAGCTGCCCAGCCCAGTCCACAACCACGCCTTCCTCGGCCAGGCTGTGAACGGATGGCAGATCTCCACCTACACCACCTACCAGGATGGCGGCCCGCTGCAGGCCAACATCCCGAACCTCAACATGAACTATCGCCAGTACCTTTGCGGCCAGGACGATCCGCATCCTGGTTGCATTACCGGTATTAACGGTAACCCGGCTGCAGGTGCTGGTGGCACCGTCAACCAGGTCTTCAACATTCCCATCCCGGCTTCAGCGCAGGGCGGGAATACGACGACCCAAATCAATCAATCAAACTTCTATGGGTCGAGCGAAATCCCGCAGATGGAACCTGTACTGACCTGCGATCCCCGTACGGGACTGCATAAGGGCCAGTACTTCAACCCCACCTGCTTCCGCGCGCCGATGGCTCCCACAGCAACGCAAGCCGGCGAGATGGGACAATACATCTGGCCGTATGTCCGCACGCCTCACTACTTCGGCAGCGACTTGGCGCTCTTCAAGGCATTCCGGGTCAATGACTCGCAGCGCTTTGAAATCCGCGTCTCTGCTACCAACTGGCTCAACCACCCGAACCAGTACTTCGGTGGTGGCAATAACGCGGACGACCAGCTGATCTTCAACGGATTGGCAACCGGGTCGCAAACCGTAACCAACTCGAACGCAACCACCACCGGCGCCCCGCTCGACAAGACCGGGTTCCGTTGGATTCAGTTGGCCGGTAAATACTACTTCTGATCTAGCATCAGGAGCACAACCAGAAAGGGGCGGCCATTGGCCGCCCCTTTCGCTTAGCTTCAACTTCCGCCGCGCTCTCTCTTCTCCGCTTCCGGACTAACGCACTCGCTGCTTTTCCTCCAGCTGCTGCACAATGGCCCGCTCCCGTTTGCCGTCCTCGGGGCGATTCATAATGAAATAGATTGTCGACAGAATGATGTGCGGTTCCATCCATTCTGGATCTGACTTCGTCAGCGATTCCAGTAATTGAATCGCTCCTGCATTATTCCCCTCGGACTTATAAACCCTGGCAAGTTCCAGCCGCGCAAGAGGCCAGCCCGGCCGCAACGTCAGCGCCAGTTCCAGCAGCGGCCGGGCAGAAGCCTGATCTCCCCGCTCGGAATACAAAACTCCGAGGTACAGATTGGCGTCAAAATCATTCGGTTCGCTGCGCAGAGCCGCCTGAAATGCCTCAGCTGCCGCATACCTGTTGCCGGATGCATACAGGCATTTTCCCTTGAGCGTCTGCGCTCCTGGATAATTCGGATTGATCTTAATTGCCTCTTCGGCATTCGCCTGCGCCTCATGAAACTGCCTGCGCTCAAAACGCATCGTTCCGGCGATCATCCATGCATCGGCAGCACCGCGCGCTCGCGCGACCGTTTCCATTCGCTGCACGCCCTCACCGGTTTTTCCGGTCCGGATCATCGCGTAGCCAAGCACATACTCAAGATCCAGATTGTTTTCGTTACCTTTCTCGAGTGGAGCCAAGGTTTCATATGCTTCCGCATCTCTTTGCAGCTTGATGTCCGCATAGCCCAGCAGCGCTGCGGCGCGCACATCCTGCGGATGGCTCGCAAGAATCTCTGAAAGTTCCCGTCGTGCATGATCCAGATCGCCGGATCGGTAGTCCGCAATCGCCCTGTCCATCTGCGCCTTGGGATCGTCCTGAGGCACGCTCTGCTGCGCAGGAACTCCCGCGGCCGCACACAACGCAGGCGTCAGTACAAATGGCAAAACGGATCGCATAGCAGTTCTGATTCTACTGTGGCATACGCGGCAAATCGTACAATCCATAGAGGCAATGCAATCCAGAGCAATCATCTATTGTGTGTCCGTGGTGCTGGCGACTCTCGGTTTTACTTCCTTGGTCCTGGCGCAGCAGTCTGACGCGCCCATTCAATTCCAACTCACCACACTTCCCTTTCAGGTGGATGGCAGCCCCACCAAAGCCAAGAACATGCCGGAAACGATGGCCGGTGGCGTCGCTGTCTTCGATTACAACGGCGATGGACGTCCCGACATTTTCTTTACCAATGGCGCGGATATCGCCACGCTTAAGAAAACCTCCGCCAAATATTCCAACCGCCTCTTCCGCAATGACGGCAACGGCAAATTCACGGATGTCACCGCGCATGCCGGCCTGGCCGGTAAGGGCTTCGATATCGGCGTCGCCGTTGGCGATTACGATAACGACGGCCATCCAGATCTCTTTGTCGCTGGTGTCCATGGCAACACGCTCTATCACAACAACGGCGACGGCACCTTCACCGACGTTACAAAGCAGGCGGGGCTGGATCAATGGACCGATCCCGAGTACGGGCCTTTGTGGTCCGTGGCCGCCGTGTGGGTGGATGTCAACAACGACGGCCTACTCGATCTTTTCGTCGTCAATTATCTGCAATGGAGCTACTCCGACCAGCCACGCTGCGTTACCGAGAACACGGCTGAGTACTGCCATCCCCGCTATTTCAAAGGGCAACCTAACCAGCTCTTCATCAACCAGGGCAATGGAACTTTCAAAGATGCCTCGAAGGAATGGGGTATTCGCGAGCAGGTCGGTAAAGGAATGGGCGCGGGCGTAGCCGATTATGACCTCGATGGGAAGCCCGACATCTTCGTCACCAATGACGCCGAATACAACTTTCTCTTTCACAACCTGGGCAAAAAGTTTGAAGAGGTCGCCTTCCAGACGAATGTCGCGCTCGCTGAGGATGCGGCATTCATCTCCGGCATGGGCCTCGATTTCCGGGACATCGATAACGATGGCTACCCGGATATCGGATATGTAGCTCTCAAAGGCCAGACCTTCCCCGTTTACCGCAACACCGGCAAAGGGGATTTCGTCGAGATCACATCGCAGACGGGTATTCGCGCCGGCAGCATGAAAATGTCCGGCTTTGGCGCCGGGTTTTATGACTTTGATAATGACGGATGGAAGGATTTCTTTGTCACCCGCGGCAATGTCACCAGCTCCTGGCCGCTCGGTTATGCCTTCGGCGAGCCTAACGCGGTCTTTCGCAATCCCGGCGCAGGCGGCGGCAAGTGGACAGCCTACGTGGCCGAAGCCGGCTTCACGGACGCAACGATAGCGCGCCATCGCGGCTGCGCTTTTGGAGACTTCGACAGTGACGGACGCATCGATATCGTCGCCACCAGCGTTGACGCCCCTGCCGAACTCTGGATGAATCGCAGTCCACATGCCGGACATTGGCTTGACATCGCCCTTACCGGCGTCAAATCCAACCGGGATGGCATCGGCGCGCGCATCAAGGTTGTGACCAAAGCCGGCGCGCAGTATAACCATCAGACATCCAGTGTGGGCTATGCCTCATCGAGCCTGGGCCCCGTACACTTTGGCCTCGGTGCAGAAACCCGCGCGCTTACCGTGGAAATCACCTGGCCCAGTGGCACTGTTCAGAAGCTCGAAAACATCAACGCCGATCACATCGTAAAAGTTACAGAGGCAGTACCAAAGAACTAATCGGCCGCGCTATTGTGTGCGCGGCGCCCCTGTCTGCTGCTGCTTCGCGTCAAGCTGCTGCACAATGCCGCGCTCGCGCTGCCCATCTTCCGGACGGTGCAGCTTGTAGTACAGCGCCGCAAGCTCGACATGAGGATCGAGCCAGCTCGGGTTTGCTTTTTCCAGATCTTCCAGCGTCTTTGCAGCCTCGGCCTCTTTGCCTGTCATCGCATTCAGCTTCGCCATCTGAAAGCGCGCCTGCGCCATCTCCGGCTGCAACGCCAAGGCTTGTTCCAGCAGTGGCCGTGCCTGATCGAACTCACGCTTCTTCACGTGCATCGTGCCCAGGTAGAGGTTCGCCATAAAGTCCTTCGGATTCTGCCGCAATGCCGCCTCAAATGCCGGCTGGGCTCCTTCCGTATCGCCCATGGCATCCCGGGCCTGACCTGCCAGCGTCGCCAGCCCTGGAAAATCGGGATTCAGCTTCATTGCGGTATCCAGATCCTTGCGCGCTGCTTCAAACTCGCGCCGATGCAGCCTCGCCGATCCAGCAATCACCCACGCATCCACCGAGTTCGTAGCGGCCGCAGCCTTCTCCATGCGCGGCATTCCCTCCACTTCCCTGCCGCTTTCAATCAGCGCATACGCCAGCACATATTCAAAATCCATGTTGTCGCTATTCGCTGACTCAAGCGGCATCAGCATCCCTGCAGCCTCTTCAGCCCGGCCCAGCTTCACGTTGCAGTAGCCAAGCAGCATTGCCGCTGTGAGTTGCCCGGGACGTTCATCGTGAACAGACTTGAACTGTGGCACTGCATTCTCGCAATCGCCTTTTTTGTAATAGGCCAGAGCCATGTTCAGACGCACTGAGGTTTTATCCGGCACCAGCTCCAGCGCGCGCTTGTCCTCTTCGACTGCAGCGTCAAACTGACCGGCGGCAGAGAGCGCCGCGCCAAGATTCGCGTGCGCGTCCCCGAAGTTCGGGCGCAGTGCCAAAGCCTTTCGGTAAATCTCAATCGCACTCTGTAGATTCCCCGCCTGCTGCGCCGTAATACCCTGACGCAGAAGGTCGTCCGCCTGCTCGCTTGCTGCAGAACCCTGTTGCTGCGCCCCAGCCGGGAGGGCCAGCGCTGCCAGCACTAAAAGAAAAAAACGCATAATGACAAGGATAAAACGAGTGGCGCGTGGCGCGAAATACTCGCTACTGCGGCTTGGTGCCCTCTGCCGGTTTCTCTTGCGGCGCGGCTATCGGCGCACTCCCGGCTTCGTTGTAGTCCACGATTCTCATGCTCGATCCAAACCGCTTGTAATCGCGAAACTCCATCGTATTCATCACCGCCGCATGGCCCTTCACCAGCCGCATCTGCGCGCTCACCGGCAGCAGATAGTCATGGCTGTTGATCGAAACGTAATCGTAGTCCACGCCGATGCTTGTTGCGCGTGTCTTGAAGGTCGGCGGCATCTCGTCGGCAATCAACGTCACTCTCCGCACGCGGCGCGTCACCGAGTCGATGAACACCTGCCCATGAAAGGCCGCCATCACCTCATGGTTGTCCGTGTCCACCACACCGAAGCTTGAGTTCTCCTTCGCAACCTTGTAGTTGAAAACCTGCACAGGCTGATCGTTCAGCTGGTCGGTCTCCTTCCACACAAGCTCCGCCTTCGATTTCTCTCCGAAGATCGACTTCAATACGCCGCCGAATTCGCCCGTGGAAACAGCACCCTTCATGCCGTCGCGATCCACTTTACTCGTCTTGCCGTTCACTTCCAGTGTGTTGCGTGATTCTATCTTGTCGCGGAAACGCAGCAGCTCCACGATCGTGTCCTGCAGCTTCCATCGCCCGCTCGCGGATCCATCCACCGAGCGGTTGGTCACCTCGATACACATGAAGTTTGGAAGCCCCTCGTTGTAATCCAGCGCTGCATGCCGCGCGTCTTCCACAAGCTGATGCGCCTCGGCAGTCGCCAGCGGCGGAAACGGATTCGTTGCCGCGCCGATTGCCAACGTGCCCGGCCCATGCGCCTCCGTATCGCCAACCGTCAGCGATACATCCACCTTTGCAGGAGCTCCGCCACCCATGATCGTAGCCGCTTCTCCATCCACGTGGAATGCAATATCGCTCTCCGCTGTTTTGCCGCCCTGCGTAAAATACGCCTTCACCTTGTAGTCGCCCGGCGTCAGCGCATGCGATCCAAAGCTCGACAGATACGGCATCGCCGCGCCATCCGCATCGGCGGCGATATGAACCGGCAGTGTCGAACGTTGCCCGGCCTTACCGTTGTGCCAAACCTCTAGTTCCAACTTCGGCGCGTCTTTCACTGTCGCGTCTGGATGCGCTATGAAGAAGATCGAAACGCCCTTCGCATTCTCCGGCAGTTCGCCTGTCAGATTCGGCGTTACCCGGCCCTTGTCGTAGCGCAGCGGTTCCAGCGGATCGTCATCGTCATTTTCATGCACTGGATCCATCTTGCGTACCAGCACCATGTCGCTCAGCACCGCCGGCGGAGGAACTGTAAACGGTATCCGCTGCGCGCCGATCTTTCCGCGCTGCTCGTCGGAGACTGCCACCTCCAGCGTGTACTCGCCCGGCGTGGTCAAAAAGTACCGGTGCAGCTCGATTGTGCCGGTGTGATCGCGGTCCAGCTGCTCCAGTGCGCCGCGCTTTGTAATGTCCTCGCCAAAGTGCTCCACGATCACGCCGGATTTGTCCACGATACGCCCGGCCACAATCACATGGGCCATGTATAGATTCGTGTTCGCGTCCTGCTTCGTCTCTAGTCCACTTAGCGGGACCTCAACCGCAACGGTATTGGTATTCCCGCCGGCGAGATCACCAAAGCGAAGCAGCGCTGCGTGAAAGTCCACATCATTCGGCAGCTTCAATTCGCCCAGAGTCTTCAGCAGTGGCGCTTCGAATGGCCGTATACTTCCATCCGCGCCCGGAGCCAGCGCATAGTAGCCTGTCTTGTACTTCACGTGCACGTTCGCGCGCACCGGCTTCACTTCAATTGAGTGAAAGCTTCCGTCGTACTCCTTGGTCGGCGGCGCATACGTTCCCTCGTAATAGGTGTTCAAGTCCTCCACCATCTGCTCGAGAGGACGCTTTACATTTACCTGCGCGTCGATATAAATCCCGCCCGTACTCACCGCCAGGTCTGCCATCGGGCTCTTCGCCGCAAACATCTCGTAGTCATGGCTCTGCCGGTGCCAGTCCGTCATCACAGCAACGTCCTGCGCCACGCCCCAATTCGCCGCGCCCGACCCCTGGTCTGGCGCGCCCGCAATCGGTCCCGATCCCTGCTGCTCTGTCGGCACCAAGATCCTTGGATCGGGCCCGGCTCCTATCACGGTCATCTTGGGATTAAAAGTTGCGGTATTGAGCCCTATTGCCGTTGCCATCTGGTACTGCGCGCCTACATCCAGCGCGTCCATGTCGATCGTGTAGATCGTCACGCCGGACCGGCTCGCCGCAGCCTCAATCGTCTTGAGAAACTGCTTCTGCGCGGTATCCATCTGCCGGTTAGTCGTGAAGTAGATCAGCGCCTTCCGCTCATTCAGCTTCTCCTGCGATTTCACAATCGCCAGCATCGCCGCCAGAGCCACCGGCGTATGCTGCTCATGCGCAATGGTATGTGTGTCCTGCAGCGCCTTCACCAGCGTCTCTGCCAGAGCGCGCTCCTGCGTTGAAACGTGCGTGCCCGTAGTGTCTGCGCCGGTGCGCGCAATGGCAATCAGGTTTTTCTCCCCAGCAGCGGCCGCCTTGACTCGCGCATCCTCAGCCGGGTCCACCACCAGGCCAACGGAAAGCTGTGCGGAGGAATGTGTCGTAATCGCTCGGCTATTCGTCGCTACTGTAATCGCCTCTTCCACGGCCTTGCGATGGTCCGTAAATCCCTGGATCAGCCGCAGCCTGCTCCCGAGATCCAGCACTGCAACCGAGGTGTTCTTCTCCGGCAGCGCCTTCAGAAACTTCTGGCCCAGCACCTGCACCGTCTTCGCCATGGTGTCGCCAAAGCGGTCAAAGACAAACGTAATCGCGTAGCCGTGTGTCGAATCACCTTTCACCAGGTGCAAGCCGTTCAATTTCACAGGCGCGCCGTTATCCGTAACGGTCACGTCCTCTGCCTTGATGTCCAGCACCGGATTGTTCTTCTTGTCGTGTGCAACAAAGTCCAGCGAGACCTCATTCACTGTCGTCGAGAACGTCGGTGTCGGCGCGGCTTCCGGCGCGGGTGCGGGTGGATTCTGTACAGGAGGCTGCTGCGTGACTGGAGCCTGCGCCATCGCCAGGGAACCAATCGCAAGAACAAGCGCTGCAAGGCAACGCGCGGGAATAAGGCCAGTTACACGAATCGTCATTGTCATCTCAGTCGTCATCATTCAGGAATTGCTGAGCAGAGAGAGCGGTACCCTCACGTCAACCAGTGTGCAATGGCCAATACGCGTTCTGGCTCTGATTTTTGCTTGTATGGCATTGTAGCGATTCCGCGCTACCAGAGGCGATGAATTTTTACACCGCGATACTGACCACAGTCATTGCTGTATCCCATCGAATGCTGTCCGCAGCAACTCGCGCCCCATCTCGACCTCTGCCGGCAGAATGGTATGCGGCCGCAGCACATGTTGACGCACCTCTACCCGCGCGCCCATTGCCTCCAGCTCACGCGCAGACTCCTGCACCCTTACCCACGGCACATGCGGATCTGGATCGCCCGAACTGAACAGCACCGGTGTACCCTCAAGCGATCCCTCGTGATGCAGATTCATCCCCGGCGGCCCGATCAGCCCCCCAGTAAACGCCGCCACTGCCGCGTACCGCCTCGGATGCCGCGCCACAAACTCCGTGGACAGACATGCCCCCTGCGAAAATCCACTCACCGCAATTCGCTCCGGGTTAATCCCCACCGCCAGGCACCGTTCTACCAGCCATTCCACCAGCCTGAGCGCGGAAGAAAGCCACGGCTCATTCTCCTGAATGGGTGCAAGAAATGACTTGGGATACCACGTATGCCCCACCGCCTGCGGAGCCAGCAAGGCCACACCCTCCGGCGCAATCTCATATCCCAGCCCCAGAATGTCTGTGGCGGAGGCCCCGCGCCCATGCAGCAGAATCAGTGCGCCGCGCGCCTCGTACAAGGGCGCGCCGGCCTCAATGACCTCCGCATCCGCATGCGGGCCACTTAACCCTGTGCCAGTAGCCATCACAGCGCCTTCTGGTAGTGGAGCGTAATCGGCGGCACCAGGTTTTCAATCACACTTCGCCGGCTCTCAAGCCAGGCGGGAAGCTTTAGCGCCTCGCCCAGCGTGTCAGCCGATTCGTCGGTCGCAAATCCCGGCACGTCTGTTGCAATTTCAAACAGCACACCGCCCGGCTCGCGAAAGTAAATCGAGTGGAAATACGTCCGGTCCAGTACCGGCGTGATGTTCAGCTTCAACTCTTTCAGCGCCTCGCGCCACGCAAGCTGCTCCGCATCGTCCGTCACGCGAAACGCAATATGATGCACGCTACCCGAGCCCATTCGCCCATACGTCAGTTGCGTCTGCACCAGCACGTCGATATAACTCGCCAGCCCATCGCCCGTTGCAGCGGTCGTTGCGGTGGAAGTAAACCGATAACGATTGCCATCGCTCTCTGACTGTGCGTAGCCCATCTTTTCCAGCACCTGCGCCGTAAGATCAAAGCCCCCTTCGCACAGCGTCACGCCGAAAAATCCATGAATCCCATGCTCCGCGGGAACCTCGCTCTGCCGCACCGGCTTCGCCGGATCCCCCACCGTATCGCCAATCACTTCCAGTTTCATCCCATCTGGATCTGCAAACGCCAGCACGCGCTTTCCAAATCGCTCCGCGGACTTCTCGACCGGAATCCCTGCACTCAGCAGCCGCTTCTCCCAGTAATCCAGCGACTCGTGCGCCACACTGAAAGCCGTCGCGGAAGTCTCTCCAATCCCGCAGTTGCCGCGCGAGGCGTGAGGCCAAGCAAAAAACGTGAGCAGCGTCCCCGGCGAACCAGCATCGTCACCAAAGTAAAAGTGGTATGTGCCCGGATCGTCAAAATTCACCGTGCGCTTCACCAGCCGCAATCCCAGCAGCTCGGTGTAGAAATCCAAATTGCGCTGCGGGTCGGAAGCAATGGCGGTAACGTGATGCAAACCAACAATCGGCTCTGGCATGGGGAAATCTCCGTTTTGCTTAGGTCTGCATTGAACCACAAGCTCGATGAAAAAGAAAACCCCGGCGCTTCGCTGAGCGGCCCTAGACTGTAAAAAGCTGCAAAGAAGGTTTGGATGAAGAGAATTCCATTCAACGCATTGGTAGTGCTTGCGTGTCTTGCGGGGTCCGATCCTCGAATCTTTGCACAGACAAGCACGCCGGCCACTCAGGCACCAAGCGCGAGTCAGCCCGGCGAGACAAGCCAAACCGGCCAGCCACGTCAGAAACCGTCCTCCAAGCCTGCTGACGCTGCTCTCACTCCCGACGATCCAGAGGAGCAGATTCCTGTGGTGAGGTTGGAGTTCAAGCCCGCCGGAGTTGTTCCCGGGGTCAGCGGCACATCCGCTTTCGTCAACCCAGTTGTATGCTCCGCGGATGGCGTTCCATATGTGTCCTTCATGGATGCAAAAAGCATTAGCATTGACTCCGTGACCTCGCTTGATCCGAAGGGAGGTCATGTCTTTTCTACTCAGCAGATTCAGGGCCTGTATGGCATCAGCTCCATTCTCGGAGTCTCTGTGACCGATTCGATGGTGGGTCTTCGCATCACTGCGACAAAAGACCCCACGAAGTCTCCGCAAACCATCGGCACGGGACAGGGAGCGCCGCCCATGAATGGTTATTCCGGCAAGCGCCGTTTCTTTCTTGCGGAATTCGACCTGAGCGGCAATTTCATCAAGGCGGTGGAACTGCCGGAAGAGCTGTACATCTGGCGGCTGGCTGCGCTGCCGGACGACTCCCTGCTGGCGCTGGGATATGACCTCATCAATGCCCGGCCACACCTGATGATTCTCGACTCCGGCGGAGAGAGAAAGCGGGACCTGCAGATTCCGGCCATGATGGATGAGAATACTGTCTTTTCAGAAGCGTCGTCTGGTGATTGGAAGAAGCGGAATCAGGCATTGGGCGCCCTGAACTCGTGGCAGTTTGCATGGGCACGGCAGAAGGTGCTGCTGTTTCAGGCGCATTCCAGCGCGCCGATTCTGGAAGTCGGAGCCGGAGGCGCTGTGCGAGAGGTCACGATTGAGCATCCGAAAGGCTACGGGATCGATAGTGTGCTTCCATCAAACGACCGCTGGCTGATTCGCTTCCGCAAGGACGGGTTAAGCGAAATGGGAGCAATTGACTCCGATCCGAAGACAAAGAATTATGTACTATATGAGGTTGATTCGACGGATGGCAGCTTGAAGCGGCGGATTGAGATGGCAGACGGGATGTTTTACAGCTCCAGTTGCGAAAAGGATGGGACCGTCACGGCCTTCACTATCGATCAAGGTAAGGTCAACCTGTTTTCCGCCGATCTGGGAAGGTAATTTCCGGCCATAACGGAAGAAGTTTCATTGCGCAAAAGAAGACCCCGGCGTCACCACCGGGGTCTTCGTCATTCGCCCTTCTTGCCTACTGCCGCTGGTTTATCTTCGTCAGCAGCCGCAGAATCTCCAGGTACAGCCACACCAGCGTCACCAGCAGCGCAAACCCGCCATACCACTCCATGTACTTCGGCGCGCCGGCATTTACGCCCTGCTCAATGAGAGCAAAATCCAGCACCAGGTTCAGCGCCGCAACAATCACAATCACCACGCTGATGCCGATGCTAAGCGGCCCCGATCCGTTGATGGTCATGAACTGCACGTGGAAGAATCCCATGACCATCTGGAACAGGTAGAACAGCGCAATTCCGCCTGTCGCCGCCATCACGCCAATCTGAAACTTGCGCGTTGCGCGAATCAGACCGGAGCTGTACGCCAGCAGCAGCGCAATAAGCGTTCCAAAGGTCAGGCAGATCGCCTGGAACGCAATCCCGTGATACTTTGCGTCAAACACGGCTGATATGCCGCCCAGGAATAGCCCCTCGCACAGCGCATACATCGGCGCGGTCACCGGCGCCCACTGCTTCTTGAAGATCGTCACCATCGCCAGGATGAATCCGCCAAAGACGCCCAGCATCATGTACGGCGCCACCGCTGACATATCCTGTGACTGCGTAAACAGATACCACGTCCACGAGGCCGTGGCCATCACGCACAGCAGCAGAATCCCCGTCTTATTCACCGTTCCGCTCAATGTCATGCGCGCCGAGGCATCAATCGCGCCGCCATATCGAGTCTGAAACGCATTCCCGCCAAAGGCCGGGTTGGAAGTTCTCATCAGAGGCACAGAAGTTCACTCCTTCTATCGGAAAAACCGCCACAAAGCAGCCAATCTTCCCTATGCTTATATTCTAAATCTCGACGACCATGACCCGCTGCCTTCGCAACATCCCCCGAGCCCTCGCCTTAGCCGCCATCCTTCTGCCCAATCTCTGCGCTCAAACCACGTCCGCCCCACCAACGCGTGGCTTTGCGTCCATTGACGCCCTCATGCAGGACGCCGTCGCCAAAGGCACAGTCCCCGGCGCAGTCGTCCTCATCGGCCACAACGGCCACGTCGTCTACCGCAAGGCCTTTGGCTCGCGCTCGCTTGAACCCACCCGCGAGCCCATGACCGTCGATACCATCTTCGATCTCGCCTCACTCACCAAGTGCATCGCCACAACCTCCGCCGTCATGGAGCTGGTGCAGCAGGGCCGCATCCGCCTCAACGCCACTGTCGCCAGCTACATTCCCGAGTTCGCGCAGAACGGTAAGGAAGATATCACCGTCCGCGAGCTCATGACGCACTACTCCGGCCTCGCGCCCGACCTCGATCTCAAAGCCCCATGGCAAGGCCGCGACACCGCCTACACCATGGTCATGCAATCCAGGCCCGCCAACCCTCCCGGCACACGCTTCGTCTACAGCGATATCAACTACGAAACCCTAGGCTTCCTCGTCGAAAAAATCTCCGGTCTCTCACTCGACGACTACACCGCGCGCTACGTCTTCGCCCCGCTCGGCATGAAGGAAACCCGCTTCCTGCCGCCATCCTCGTGGATTCCGCGCATTGCGCCTACGCAGTACGATGAGCAGAACCACATGCTCCGCGGCGTGGCACATGATCCCACCGCACGACGCATGGGTGGAGTCGCCGGTCACGCCGGCCTCTTCTCCACCGCAGACGATCTCTCCCGCTTCGCCGAAGAACTACTCCACGGCACGCGCATCCTGAACCGCGCCATCATCGAGAAAATGTCCACGCCCCAGCAGCCCGCCACAGGCCCGGCGCTGCGCGGCCTCGGCTGGGATATCGACTCGCCCTTCTCCACCAATCGCGGCGAGCTTCTGCCCGTCGGCTCCTACGGCCACACCGGCTTTACCGGCACTTCGCTCTGGATCGATCCCATCACAGACACCTACGTCATCCTTCTCGCCAACGGCGTCCATCCGCGCGGCGGCCATCCCGTCACCGATCTCCGCGGCCGTCTCGCCACCACCGTCGTGGACGCACTCAACCTCACCGTCGCTCAGGCCGAAAACTACCGTCTCGCCCGCAACACCGGCTACAACGAATCCCTCATGGCCGCGCATCGCCTCTTCTCCCGCAACGGCGACGTGAAGGTTGGCATCGACGTCCTCGAAGATCACAGCTTCAGCGATCTTCATCCCGAAACGGCACACCCTGTCCGCATCGGCCTCATCACCAACCACACCGGCATCGACGCGCACGGCCAGCGCACCGCAGACGTCGTCGCACACGCACCCGGCCTGCAACTCGCCGCTCTCTTCACACCCGAACACGGCATCGCGGGCAAGCTCGATACCACGCAGATCGGCAACTCACGCGATGAAGCGACGGGCGCCGTCATTTACTCCGTCTACGGCGAAGGCGATGCAAAGCGCCGTCCCACCGCCGAAGAGCTCGCCACCATCGACGCGCTTGTCTACGACATTCAGGACATCGGCGTGCCCTTCTACACCTACGAGTCCACGCTCGGCTACTTCCTTGAAGCCGCCGCCAAATCCAACAAGCCCATCTACGTCCTCGACCGCCCCAACCCCATCGGCGGCGCTTATGTGCAAGGCCCCGTTGCAGATGCCGGGCACGAATCTTTCGTCGGCTATACGCAAACACCCATCCGCCACGGCATGACCATCGGCGAGCTCGCGCGCCTCTTCAACTCCGAGCGCGGGATCAACGCAAAGCTCACCGTCATTCCCATGCAAGGCTGGCAGCGCGGCGACTGGTTCGACTCGACAGCCCGCACCTGGATCAATCCCTCGCCCAACATGCGCAGCCTCACAGAAGCCTCGCTCTACCCCGGCATCGGCATGATCGAAGGCACCAATATCTCCGTCGGCCGCGGCACAGACACGCCGTTCGAGCTCATCGGTGCACCGTGGATTGAAGCCTCCGTTCTCGCTCGCTACCTGAACGCCCGCGAGATTCCCGGCGTACGCTTCGTCCCCATCCAGTTCACACCCAACGATTCGAAGTATGCCAATCAGCTCTGCAGCGGTGTCAACATTCTCCTCACCGACCGCAATTCTCTCGACGCGCCCGAGCTAGGCGTCGAGATCACGTCCGCTCTTCAGCATCTCTATCCCAACGACTACAAAATCGCGGCTCTCGACACGCTCATGCGCAGTAAGTCTACCCTCAACGCCATCACCTCCGGCGCAGATCCCCGCCGCATCGCAATGGACTGGGACGACGCCCTCAGCGCCTTCCAAATCACTCGCGCCAAATACCTGCTCTATTAATTGCAGCAAAAATCAGCTGTCAGTGGATTTGTCTTTCAACTACCAGCCTGCTCCTCAGCAGGCTTACATCCCATTCGGCGAACTCATCACCGCACGCTTCGTCCGCATCAGCCGGTTCACAATCTTGTACCGATCTCCCCGGTACGTCGATTTCACATGCTCCACCGGTCTACCATCCTCGCCAAACGAAAGGCGCGTAAACAGAAACACGGGGCTCTGCCGCGGAACCTTCAGCAAGCGCGCCTCTTCCGCATTCGCTTTGCCTACTTCAATCACTTCCTCGGTGATCGTCAGCTGAATCCCATACCGGCTCGCCAATTTTTCATACAGTGAAGTATCCGGGTCAAATGTTTCCAGCAGATCCGGACACATGCTTTCCGCCAGGCAGCTGCACTCAATTCCAATCGGCATTGAATCCTCATACCGCACGCGATGCAGCCGGAAAACCTTCTCATCCTCGCCCAGCCCCAGCGCGGCATGCGTCTCCGGCGTCGGCTTCTGCATTTTGAACGAGATCAGTCTCGAATGCGGCGTCGCACCATGCGCCCGCGCCTCTTCGCTGAAACTCAGCACATGCCGGAACTCCTTCTCGAGTTTCACGCCCGAGATATACGTTCCCTTGCCCTGCCGGCTGTAAATCAGCCCCAGCTCGCTCAGCGACTTCACCGCCTGCCGCACCGTCATCTGGCTCACGCCCATCTGCGCCGCAATCTTCTGGATGGAAGGCAGCGGCTCCGATGGCTTGTACACACCCGATTGAATCTGGTGCGCCAGCCGCTGCTGGATCTGCTGATACAGCGGCAGTCCATTTCCGCGATGCAGCGGAAGTGTCGGATGAGTTCGTACAGCGGTCATTTGCTTTCCTGATATACCAGATTCAAAGCCAAGTCAATGCCTTCCGGGCGAACGGAAAAACAATATATAAGGAAAGCATAAGTAACAAGAAGTTCTCATGCATTCCTCATTGACTTCGGAATCGCACCCAGTATACCGTTTCGTCATTCGGTCATCTAGATGAATTCTCCGAACGTAGAGAACAAAACGCCGAAGCAGTAAAGAGCGCAAGCCAATACACCTTTCTGGAGAAACCATGAAACGATCCATAATGAGATGGATGCTTTGTTGCATCCTGTCTGTCGCAAGCGTTGCATTCAGCCAGAGCGCAAACACCTCGCTTCGCGGAGTGATCACAGACTCCAGTGGCGCTCTTGTCCAGGGCGCATCCATCATGCTCTCCAATACTGCCAACGGCAACAGCTATCATGCACTCTCCGACGCTGCCGGATACTATATCTTCCCCATCGTCCCTCCTGCGCGCTATGGGATCACGCTCAGTTCCAACGGTTTCGCCACGCAGAAGCGCACAGCCGAGCTGCTCGTAGATCAGCCGGCCACAATCAATTTCGCACTCAGCGTCCAGGCAAACACGGTTACCGTCGACGTCAGCTCCGAGGCGGAGACACTTAACTTTACGGATGCCTCGATGGGCAACGCCGTCGGCAACACCACCATCGAAGCGCTTCCCATGGATGGCCGCAATCCCATCAACCTGCTCAGCCTGCAGCCCGGCGTGCTTTACATGGGCAATGAAGTCTCAGACAGCCGCCAGGGAGCTGTTGCTGGAGGCAGGTCCGACCAGGGCAACATCACCCTCGACGGCATGGACGACAATGATCAGATCTTCGGCACCGCTTTCTCCGGTATCCTGCGCTCCACGCTCGACTCTACCGAGGAGTTTCGCGTAACCACCTCCAACGGCACTGCCGCCGCGGGCCGTTCCTCAGGCGCTCAGGTCAACCTGGTCACCAAGAGCGGAACCAACCGTGAGCATGGCTCGCTCTATGAGTACTATCGACCCACCAACACTGTCGCCAACTCCTTCTTCAACAAGAACCAACAGATCCTCTCGAATGATCCGAACGTCCCTCAAAAATATGTGCTCAACACGTTTGGCGGCACCGTGGGCGGGCGAATCAAGACGAATAAGCTCTTCTACTTCTTCAACTATGAGGGCCAGCGCCAGGCCATCTCCAACGTCGTAGAGGCCACCGTCCCTACGCCCACCTTCATGCAGGGCAGCCTTCAATACACTGACACGGGTGGCGTGAACCAGCTCCTCACGCCATCGCAGGTTGCCACTATGGACGCGCCTTGCCTCAGTAACACCTTCAACGGTCAGCCGGTTTGCACCACGCCAGGCGCCAATGCCGCCATACTCAGCTATCTTGCGCCCATCACAACGTCTACCAACCCGGTCGGTGGAGACGGTGGCTTGAATAGCGCCGCCCTGTTCTTCGCCTCGCCTGCGCCTTCCACCCTCAACACCAGCATTCTCAAGTTTGACTACCTCCCCAGCAGCAAGCATCACCTCTTCGTTCGCGGAAACCTGCAGAAAGACACCTCCACAGGGGATGAGAACCTTCCCGGACAGGGCCCTTCCACCTTTTACGATGACAACACCAAAGGCATCGCGGCCGGCTACACCTGGACTCCTACCACGCACATCGTCAACGATGTGCGTTATGCCTTTATCCGCCAGGGGTGGCAGAGTGGCGGAATCGCTCCCGGCAACTGGGTTGACATCTACGGCCTCACGCAGCCCACCGCTCAGACCGGCACCACCCTGCTCCACGTGCCGGTGAATAACATTACGGATACACTCACCTGGAACAAGGGATCGCACACCTTCGCCTTCGGCGGAAACTGGCGCGGCATCACCAACCATCACTCCGGCAACACAGCTTCTTTTGCGGGTGCCAGCACCACCTATCAGTATGCCAACACCCTAGACCTGCCCACGCCCGCAAACATGAGCGCCAACTTTACAAATTCCTGGTCGCTCGCCTGGGCCGATCTGATGGGCGTCATCCCTCAGGTAAGCCAGCCTTATAACTACTCCATTACCAGCCCCACCGCGGCAACGGCCCAGACGGAAGGCACGCCCGTCACTCGCAACTTCCGCTCCAACGAATGGGAAGGCTTCGCTCAGGACGCCTGGCATCTCCGCAGTAACCTGACCATCACCTACGGCGTGCGCTACACCCTGCTGCAGACGCCCTATGAAACCAACGGCCAGCAGATTTCTTACACCACTGACATGGACGCCTGGTACAAGAAACGCGAGTCAGAAGCGCAACAGGGCATTATCTACGAACCAACCCTTGAGCTGGCCCCTTCCGGCAAAGTCAATCACGCGCCAGGATTCTGGCCCATGCAGAAGGATGCTGTCGCCCCGCGTCTCGGCATTGTCTTCGCGCCCAGCGCAAGAACCTCCATCCGCGCCAGCGGCGGCATGTATTACGACCACTATGGCGAGTCCATCGTGAATACATGGGACACCAGTGGCGAGAGCGAAATTGGTCTTGCGGCGGAAGTCACCAATGGAGCGGATCAGTATGGCTTCGAGAACGCGCCGCGCTTTACCGGCCCCCACGACATACCCGCGATTCCATTGCCCACAACTCCCACTTCGCTGACCTACCCCTTCGCCCCAAATGTGGACGACTACGGGATCAACTGGGGCATGGACAACCACCTCAGAACCCCTTACGCGTATGCCTTCAATCTTTCGTTCCAGCACCAGTTTCCCGCCGGCTTCACATTTGAAGAAGCGTATGTGGGACGCCTTGGGCGGCATCTGCTGCAACAAATCGATCAGGCCGAACCAGTCAACTTTGTTGATCCGCAGGGCGGCGGTGACTACTTCAGCAACGCCGCAATCCTCTCCAGAGAAGTGGATGAGTCGCCCTCTGTTCCCGGCCATCCCAACCAGAAGGTCAACAACAATATCCAGCCCATCCCCTACTTTGAGCATGTCTTCCCTTACATGAAGAACCTTGACTACCAGGGAGAAAGCGCGACTCAATCCGTCTTCAACAACGCATGGGAACCGTTCCGCTACACCGATGGCGAAACCTTTTCCCTCATCCTGATGGACGCATTCGGCGTATTTCCGGGCTCACCCGGTACCGTCGGCGGCGCAGCTCAACCAACCTTCTGGAGCAATCAGTTCTCCTCCCTGTACGCGTTGTCTTCCATTGGCAACAGCTCTTACAACGCACTGCAGTTCACGCTTCGTCATCCCGCCTCGCACGGTTTGACCGTCGATCTCAGCTACACCTTCTCAAAGTCGCTGGATCTTGGCTCTGAAACTGAGCGCGCCAGCGTCTTTACGAATTCTGACAACGCATATACGAACTTCGGCATTCAGAACACCTGGAATCCCAAGCTCAATAAAGGAGTTTCGGACTTTGACACGCGCAGCCTGGTGAGTGGCGACTGGGTATATGCGCTTCCCGTTGGGCGCGGAAAGGCTGCGCTGAGCGGACTCAACCGCGTGGGCGATGCATTCCTTGGCGGGTGGCAATGGGCTGGCCTTTTCCGCTGGACCAGTGGACTGCCTTTTACCCTCGAATCTCCGGCCTTCCCCACGAATTACGAAAACCCAGCAATGACCTTCAACGTGGGTAACGTCAGAACCCACAGAAACTTCCAGAGTGGAATTCCGCACGCCTTTGACGCCGCGACCACTACCGCCATCGGCAACGGCATTTACACCGGCGGCCCCATTCGTCTGCCCTACGCCGGAGAAGCAGGAAGCCGCAACAACTTCCGCGGAGACGGCTACTTCGACATCGACTCCTCGCTGGCTAAAACCTGGGGCCTCGGCGAGTGGGCAAAGCTCAAGTTCGTCGCCGAAGCCTACAACATCACAAATTCCGTCCGCTTCGACCCCAGTCCCAACGGCCTCTCGGCAGGCACCGGCAACGCAACCCTCGGCACCTACAACACTCCCCTCTCCACGTACCGCCGAATGCAGTTCGGCCTCAGGCTGGACTTCTAAAGCGCCCACGAAGCACGTACGACGAAGAGGCTGGAGTTCACGCTCCAGCCTTTTCAATTTTCCGTTCCTCTCTTCTTTGGCAAATCAGCCGGAGCATGACAACGAAATATACGATCCTCACAAAATATTTATTGACTTTCGAATTGCAGTCGGTATAAGTTGTCGTCATTCGGTCATCTAGATGAGTTCCCAAGCAGAGCAGTTTCTTTACCGGGAATCAACAGAGAACGGCCTTTCAACAGCAGGGACAATCAGCTTTACCGGCCCGAACACCACCCCATGATGGCGTGAATCAGAGAAACCGGAAGCACACAGCATTTCGGAGGCAAGTGAATACCATGTCCAACACTTTCAAAAAGTGTATTTTCGCCCTGTGGATAGCCATGGGGCTGGCTCTCTACATCCCCTTTGCTGAAGCACAGAGCAGCACTTCGGGCAGCATCAGCGGCACCGTCACAGATGCAAGCGGAGCCGCGGTGCAGAATGCCACCGTCACGCTCACCAACACGGATCGCGGCTCCATAGCCGCCACCCGTAAGACAAACTCTGCTGGCTTTTACACCGCGGAATCCCTCCCCCTCGGCACCTATTCCGTCACCATTGCCTCCGGCGGATTTAAGACTGAAACCATCACCGGACTCGCCCTTCATGCTGCCGACGCGCTCACCGTCAACCGCAATCTTGTTCCCGGCGCAGTCAATGAGGTCATCACCGTTACAGCGGAACAGGCTCGCGTAAACCTCGAGGACGCGACCTCCGCCGGCCTCATCAACAGCACGCAGATCAATGAAATGCCGCTGCTCACGCGCAACTACGAAGTCCTGATGACCCTGCAGCCAGGCGTTGCTTTCGGCGGAGCCACGGACGACCTCACCCGCGGCCCCTCCGGTCTCAGTGGCGCGTCCAGTACCGTCGCATTCTCCGTCAACGGCGGCCGCACCACCTCCAACAACTGGACCATCGACGGCGCCGACAACCTCGACCGCGGCGCAAATCTCACCCTCTACACGTACCCCAGCCCTGATGCCATCGCCGAGTTCAAAACACTTCGCGGCCAGTACTCTGCGCAGTTCGGCCGCAACGCCTCCGGCCAGGTGGATGTCGTCACCAAGTCCGGCACCAACTCCATTCACGGCAGCGCCTACGAGTACTTCCGCAACAACGACCTCGACGCCAACGGCTACGCCAACAACTTTCTCGGAACCAAGATCGGCCCCTATCACTACAACGTCTTCGGCTTCTCAGCCGGCGGCCCCGTCTATATCCCCAAGCTCTACAACGGCCGGAACAAGACCTTCTTCTTCGTCTCCGAAGAGTGGCAGCGCATCATCCAGACTCTTTCCTCGGCCGAGGCCACAGTGCCGCAAGCCTCGGAGCGCAACGGCGATTTCAGCCAGTCCGGACAGAAGATCGGCAGCAACTGGACCACCGCTCCGGTCAACGTCTGCACCGCTTACACCACCAGCACAGCCAACCAGGTCAATACCTGCACTGCGGCGGGATACCAGGTCACCAACCTTTCGCCACTCGCGCAGGCTTATATGAAGGATGTCTACGCCAATATTCCCGTGCCCGATGTCGCCTACAATCTCGCGCACAATCTTGACCCGCATACCATCCTCACTAATTTCAAAGACACCTTCAACAATCTCGACTCCGTCGTCCGCATCGATCAGCAGTTCGGCCAGAGGGTCAGCGTCTTCTACCGCTACATGCATGACACCTTCCCTGAGCTGCTTCCGCAGGGCCAGTTCACCACCGTCTACATTGCCGGAGCCAACACCACCAGCGTGGTCAACCCGGGCACGCAGCATCTTGCCCACGGCACTGTTACCATCAGCCCCACTCTTGTGCTCAATGCCGGTTACGCTTTCTCGAACGGCAACATCGTCAGCACGCCATCCGGCTTCCTTGCCTCGGCCAACTCGCCGGACATCAAGCCCACGCTTCCCTATGCCAACACCGTCGGCCTGGTGCCTACACTCTCCGTCAACGGTATGACCACGCTCAACGGCAGCGTTGCCTACACCGACCACGGCACCAATCATCAGATCTTCGGCGACCTCACCAAGACCCTCCATACGCACACCCTCATCGGCGGCTTCTCTTACAGCCACTACCAGAAGCTTGAAAACAACACCACCGGCACGCAGGGCTCCTTCGGCTTCAACACGGACGTGGGTTATGCCTGCCCGGCTGCACCGGCAGCGCCCACACCTGGCTGCGTTATCTACAACGGTTACTCCGGCGAGGGAGAAGCGCAGGCCTTCGCCAACTTCCTCACCGGTAACGCGAACTCCGGCTTCAGCCAGCTTTCCAAAGACCCCGTCACAGACCAGAAGGAAGCGCTCTGGGAGGGCTTCGCGCAGGACAACTGGAAGGCTACTCCGCGCCTCACCTTCAACCTCGGCGTTCGCTACTCCTACTATGGGCAGCCCTGGGATGCCAACGGCCTGCTGAGCAACTTCGATCCGGCCAAGTACGATCCCACCAAGGCTCCCACCATCAACGCCAATGGCCTCATCTGCTTCACCGGGGCATGCAATCAAACCAACAGCAACGCCGGCCAGCCCACCACGCCCAATCCCAATGCGGATTACGCCGGCATCAACTACATCAACGGCATGATCTTCAACGGCCCCTCATCCGCCAACAACAACCAGGCTTCGCCCTGGGGCAACAAGGTAGGCCGCGCACAGAAGCTCAACTTCGCGCCCCGCTTCGGCTTTGCGCTCGATGTCTTCGGCGATGGCAAAACCGCTCTCCGCGGCGGCTACGGCTGGGCCTTTGACGATGCTGAAGTCAGCTACTACGAAACCACCGTCTTCGATAATCCTCCCGCAGTTGCCACCTACTCGGTAAGCGAAGGCTCACTGGACAGCCCTGCTGGCGGCGCTCTCACCGCACTCTCCGCCACGCCGGGCCGCCTGCAGGCTGTGCCCACCGACTACAAGACGCCTTACGTGCAGCAGTTCTCGCTGGACGTTCAACAGCAGCTCTCCCCCACCTTCTTCCTCGATCTCGGATACTTCGGCGATCACGGCACACATCTGCTCGGCGCGCTTCAGGCCAACCAGCCCTTGCCCGGCTCATGGATGGGAGTTGTCAATCCGACCTCCGCAAGCAGCGGATGCACACTCGGCGGACAGCCCGCATTCATCAGCTCCACATGCGACCGCGTGCTCAATCAGATCAAGCCCTACATCGGCTATTTCGCGATTGACTCGCTCAAAACCATCTTCAGCTCCAACTACAACTCGCTGCAGGCCAAAGCCACCAAGCGCTTCTATGGCAAAACCTACATCGACGCCAACTTCACCTGGTCCCGCGACCTCACCAACGCACAGGCCGACTACTCCGGCTTCGTTCAGAACATCTACAACATCAACGGTGATTACGGCCGCGCCGCTGTCGATCGCAAGTTCACATTCACTCTCGACGGTGTTCTCGAAGAACCCTGGTTCCGCCAGCAGCATGGCCTCACAGGCCGCCTGCTCGGCGGATGGGAGATCTCCGGCATCTACAGCGCCAACTCCGGCCTCCCGCTTACCGTCTCCGCCAGCGGCGGCAGCACGGTTCAGTACAACCTTCCCACAGGCGTAACCAGCGTCTACAACAAGCAGATCAACGGCGGCGTCGAAACCGACAACGCCGGCCTTAGCGTACTCGGCAACACCAACGCGGGTCTCCGTCCCAACCAGATCGGCGACCCCAACTCCGGTCATAACATCAAGATTCACAACAAGTCCTATGAGTCGGGAGCGAGTCCCTGGTTCTACACCGGCGCATTCGCGGCTCCGGCTCAGAACAGCCCCATCCCCGGCACCGCACGGCGCGGCACCATCGCCGGACCCGGCTATGGCAAGCTCGACCTCGGCATCTTCCGCAACTTCCGCATCTGGGATCGCGTAAATTTCCAGTTCCGCGCTGAAGCTCTCAACGTAACGAACCACACCAATGTGCAGACCATCGGCACAAGCTCCTCCTCCAGCCTCTTCGGCACTGTCGAAGGCTACCGCGACGCGCGCATCATGCAGTTCGCGGGCAAGTTCACTTTCTAGCAGGTCGCTCGAAGGTTGCTCTCTCCTGCTAGCGCCCCATTCCCGGCTCAGCCTCCTCTGCCAGGAATGGGGCAAACTATAAGTAAGCCAAAGGACTTGCTCTTGCATTGATTATTCCCTCGGTCCCTTGGCCCTTTGGTCCCTCGCTTCCTTTCTCCCCCATCTACTAGGATCACTTCATGGGATTGAACACGCTCGATCTGGGAGTCATCGCCCTCTATCTCGCAGGCGTCACTCTCTTCGGACTCCGCTTCCGCTCTCAATCCCGCACTCTCAAGGGCTACTTCCTCGCAGACAAATCCATTCCCTGGTGGGCAATCTCGCTTTCCATCGTCGCCGCAGAAACCAGCACCCTCACCATCATCAGCGTCCCGGGCCTCGCCTACGACAAGGACTTCCGCTTCCTTCAACTCGTCCTCGGTTATCTCCTCGGGCGCATCATCGTAAGCTTTCTCTTCATCCCGCAATACTTTCGCGGCGAGCTCGTCACCGCCTATCAGCTCATCGATCGCCGCTTCGGCAAGCGCCTTCATTTCATCGTCGCCGGTATCTTCCTCGCCACGCGTGCCGCGGCGGAAGGCGTTCGCGTCTTCGCTGTCGCCATCGTCATCCGCGCCGCCATGGGCGCATTACTCGGCAACTTCTCCGATCTCTCACGCGACATCTGCGCCATCGGCATCGTCACCCTGCTCACGCTCGCCTACACCTTTGAAGGCGGCCTCTCCGCAGTCATCTGGACTGATGTCGTACAGCTCGGCATCTACATCGCCGGAACCATCACTGCGGTTTTCACTATCCTTCATCTCGTCCCTGGCGGATGGCCCGCCATTCACTCCATCGCCGCCAGCGCCGACAAATTTCGCCTCTTCGATCTCTCCTTCAACCTCACCAGCACCTACACTCTCTGGTCCGGCCTCATCGGCGGAGCCTTCCTCACTGCCGCAAGCCACGGCACCGACCAACTCATCGTCCAGCGTCTTCTAGCCGCACGCACCCAGCGTCAGTCGCAAGCCGCGCTGCTCACAAGCGGCCTCGTCATCTTCATTCAGTTCTCGCTCTTCCTCCTCATTGGAGCCATGCTCTTCGTCTTCTATCGCATCAACGCTCCAGCATCACCCATCACAAGAACCGACACACTCTTCCCCACCTTCATCGTCACCCGCATGCCGCACCTCATTGCCGGCCTTCTCATCGCCGCTATCCTTGCCGCCGCAATGTCCAATCTCTCCGCCGCGCTCAACTCGCTTTCGTCCACCACCATCGTCGACTTCTACTCACGCCTCCGCCCGCAATCCTCTGAAGCTCAGCGCATTCGTCTCTCGCGTGCGTCAACCATCTTCTGGGCACTCGTCCTCTTCGCCCTCGCAATCCTCTCGCGCAACGGCGGCAAAGTCATCGAGAACGGCCTCGCCATCGCGTCCATTGCATACGGCGGTCTTCTCGGCGTCTTTCTCCTCGGCGTGCTCACCCGCCGCGCATCAGAGAACGGAGCCATCCTCGGCTTCATCGTCGGCTTCGCCGTTAATCTCTATCTCCGCTTTGGCACCTCCATCGCATTCACGTGGTACGTCGCCATCGGCAGCATCGTCACATTCATCACCGGCTATCTCGCCAGCCACATCATGCCTATAAAACCAACACCTGTTTCAGCAGAGGTCTCCCAATGCAGCAATTGACGCAACTGAAAGAGCTGACTACGGAACGTCGCAATCGCGCCTCCGAGCATCTCGATTCCATGACTGCGCTCGCAATGGTTGCGCTCATGAATCGCGAAGATGCCATCGTTCCTCGCGCCATCAAAAAAGTTCTTCCCAACATTGCAGAGGCCGTTGACGTCATCGCCGCCTCACTCGCCAAAGGAGGCCGCCTCATCTACGTCGGCACTGGCACCAGCGGCCGCATCGGCGCGCTTGACGCCACAGAGGTCCATCCCACCTTCGGCGCGCCCACCGAAATGGTTCAGTTCGTAGTCGCCGGCGGAGAAGCCGCGCTCACCCGCGCCGTTGAAGCCTCAGAAGACTCCTCCGAACTCGGCCTCGCTGACATCGCCGCACGCAAACCTGGCAAACGCGATGTCATCGTTGGCCTCGCCGCTTCCGGCCGCACGCCCTACACCATCTCGGCCCTGGAATACGCCGCACGCAAAGGCGCAACCACCATCGGCATCGCCTGCAATCGCGGCTCCGAGCTCGGCCACATCGCCCACCACTCTATCGAAGTCGATGTAGGCCCCGAAGTCCTCACCGGATCCTCGCGCCTAAAGGCCGGCACTGCGCAAAAACTCATCTGTAACATGCTCACCACCGGCGCAATGGCTCGCCTCGGCTATGTCTACTCGAACCTGATGGTGAACTTGCATCTCAAAAACGAAAAGCTCCTCGAACGCGGCATCGCCATCGTTGAAACTCTCGCGCACGTGGATCGCGCCACCGCCGTCACCACACTCGAAAAAGCCGGTATGAGTCTTCCGCTGGCTCTCGTCATGCTCCTCGCCAAAACCGGCAAGCAAGACGCTCAGCAGCGCCTCCGCAAATCCAAAGGCAACGTCCGCAAAGCCATCGAAGGATGAGCGACAAAGCCCAAGTTGAAAAAGAAGTCGTCATCCTGAACGTAGCCGTACTTCAGGCGGAGTGAAGGACCTGCTTTTATTTTCAGTTTGTTCCACCACAAAGATGGGTGCCCCAGGTCTCGATTTTGAGACCTGGGATAGCAACAACAAAGACCAAATGAATCAGCCAAAACTCCGCAGTCTCCTCATCCTCGCCGCCCTAACCCTCCAGGCCTTCGCAGCCGAACCCGTCCATCTCGACCACAAGGGCGAACGCTGGGCTGCATCCACCCTCCGCCACATGTCGCTCGAAGAAAAGATCGGGCAGATGCTCATGATCTGGGTCCACGTCCAGTACATGAATACTCAGAGCCCCGAGTATCAAAAACTCACCGACGCCATCCACACCTATCACCTCGGCGGATTCGGCGTCTCCGTCGCCGTCGACGGCCCGCTTCTCCTCAAAGGCGATCCCATCGAGGCCGCCTTCCTCACCAACTCGCTCCAGAAGCAATCCAAATACCCGCTCCTCATGGCCGCAGACTTCGAGCGTGGCGCATCCATGCGCCTCATCGGCCCCACGGACTTCCCCGCCGCCATGGCCTTCGGCGCAACCAACGATCCCGCGCTCGCCCGCCAGTTCGGCCAGGTCTCGGCCCTTGAAGCCCGCGCCATCGGCATCCACTGGAACTGGTTCCCTGACGCCGACGTCAACTCCAACCCCGCCAACCCCATCATCAATACGCGTTCTTTCGGAGAAAATCCCGCCCAGGTCAGTACCATGGTCACGGCCTACATTGATGGCGCGCGCGGCGCAGGCCTTCTCACCACAGCCAAGCACTTCCCCGGTCACGGCGACACCGACACCGACTCACATCTAGCCCTCGCCCGCGTCACCGGCGACACCGCCCGCCTCAACTCACTCGAGCTTGTTCCCTTCCGCGCCGCCATCGCCGCCGGTGTCGATTCCGTTATGATCGGCCACCTCGTCGTCCCCGCCGTCGAGTCCGATCCCAATAAACCCGCCAGCGTCTCCGGCAGTGTTATCACCGGCCTGCTCAAGAATCAACTCGGCTTCAAAGGTTTGGTCGTCACGGATGGCATGGACATGAACGGCCTCGTCAGCACCTTCTCCGGCACGCGTCCTCAAATCTCCGCGGAGGAATCCATCGCAGCCGTCCTCGCCGGAGATGACATGCTTATCCTCCCACCCGATCTCGACGGCGCGTATCACGGCCTCATCGACGCCGTGCACCAGGGCAAAATCAGCCAGCAGCGCATCGACGAATCCGTGCTCAAAATTCTCCGCATGAAAGCCTCCGTGGGCCTCAACACCAACCGCCTAGTCTCGCTCGATGACGCCGCCAAAGCCATCGCCGCACCCGAAAACATCACCCTCGCACAGACCGTCGCCGACCGTGCCATCACCTTAGCCAAAGACGGCGCCAACCTCGTCCCAATCCAGCCCGCACAAAAAGAAAAACTCACCGCCGTAATTTTCACTGACTCACCCCGAGGCTCCGACGGCACACGCGCCTTCATCGCCGAACTTCGTCAGCGCGCGCCGGAAGCATCGATCCTTGCCGTCGACAACGTCAACGCAAAATTCATCTCAGAGAGCGTTCTTCACGCTGTCAAAGAAGCCGACCGCGTCATCATCCTCGCCGAAGCCGTTCCCAGCGGAGGCCGCATCCGCGGTGGCAACGCCACAGGCTCAGCGGGCCTCGACACAGCCCCCGCACAACTCCTCGCCACCATCGCAAAAACCGCCGGCAACAAAACCATCTTCACCGCCTTCGGCAATCCCTACACCGGCGTCAACGTCCCCGGCATCGAGACGTACATCTGCACCTTCTCGAACGTCCCCACCTCAGCCCGCGCGTTAGTCCGCGCGCTCTTCGGCGAAATTCCCATTCAGGGCCACCTCCCCGTAACCCTCCCCGGCATCGCCACCCGCGGCACCGGCATTACCCATTAGCAAATAAAAGTTGTCATCCTGAGCGAAGCCGGTCACGCGGCGCGTGGCTGGCGCAGTCGAAGGACCTGCGGTTGTTCTTGCTGTTGCCTCTCGCTCGTTTCACCGCAACGATGGGTGCCGCCACTTATCGAATGCGCCCCAAGTTTAAGTAGATGAACGTCCTGAAAACTACACGCTGGATTCTCGTCCCTGAACACGGCATCGCATCTCTCACGCAACACCGAGGCCGTGCTATCATCTCTCGTCACCCAAACCGCGATGCTAGAAGCAGTAGAAGTCGAGCACGGAACAACGCCCGAGATCACCGCCGACATGATCCGGACACAGCTCGAACTGCTCGTCCGCGATGAAGCCTTCCGCTCCAGCAAACGCTCCGTTGCCTTCCTCCGTTACGTCGTCGAGCAAACTCTCTCCGGCCAATCCGAGCAGATCAAAGAACGCTCCATCGGCGTTGAAGTCTTCGGAAAAGATCCCTCTTACGACACCAACATCGACCACGTAGTCCGCACCGCCGCTACCGAACTCCGCAAGCGCCTCGCCACCTATTACGTCGATCCCAAACATCACTCCGAGCTGCGGATGACGCTCGTCCCCGGCTCCTACATCCCGCGCTTCACTCTCCCGCACCCTGCCGCGACGGAAGAAACCGAACCCGCCGTTGAGAAATCCTCACGGCATCTCGATACTCCCGCCGAACCCGAGTCAACGCGCCGGTCCTTCCGCTATGTCTGGGTTTTCGCCGCCATTGCACTCATCGCCGCAGCCGCAGCCATCAGTTATATGCGCTTCCGCGCCAATGACGCGCAGAATCTCTTCTGGCATCCCATCCTCAGCACCCCCGGCCCCATCCTTCTTGCCGTAGGCGACCACCCCAACGGACCGCCCACAATCCCTGACGCCGATTCCAGCGGCACGCTTCCAACGCCCGTCCCCAGCTCAGACGCCTCAGAAACCGTCCCCTTCGCGGACACCGTCACCATCGCCCGAGTCGCCAGCGTTCTCGCCGCCCATAACAAGCAGGTCATCATCCGCCGCGAATCCGCCAGTTCCTTTTCCGATCTTCGCCAGGGCGCGGCTGTCCTCATAGGAGCCTTTAACAACGAGTGGAGCCTTCGCCTCACCCGCCAGCTCCGCTTCTCCCTCGCCATGGACGCCGACAAACACCTCATCTACATCCGGGACGCGCAAAACTCCGCCTCACGCACCTGGAGCTGGGGCACCAATCAGCCCCGCACGCCCGTTACTGGAGCTAACAGCCCGAGCCTCCAGGACTATGCCCTCATCTCCCGCATCCGCGACTCGGAAACCGGCCACACCGTCGTCGTCATCGGCGGTCTCTACACCTATGGCACCCTCGCCGCCGGCGAATTCCTTACCGACCCCGCGCTCATGCAATCCATTGCCCGCGAATCCCAACTGAACCCCTCCGCCAAAAATCTCCAGATCGTCCTCGGCACCACCGTCACCGACGGCATCCCCGGCCCACCCCGCGTCCTCGCCCTCTCCGCCGAATAACCCTCTTCACAATCTATACCTCCCTCTAAAAGCCCATGTAATCCCAATTCCTGACCGTCAGGGACGGTCCCTGTCTTTTCAACCTTGAATTTATTTCTCTATAAGCGCCGTGTTCCTGAAATCCTGCACCCGCTCCTCACAAAAGCAGGACCTGACCAACCAGACGCAACCGAACCACCCATTTTCGGAGGCAACTATGCGAACATTTCTCGCCCGGCTCGGGACTCTTGCCACTCTCTGCGCCATCTTCTCCATCCCTTTAGCCATACACGCGCAGGGATATGGCAGCATCAGCGGCGCTGTCACCGACTCCACAGGAGCCGTCATCCCCAACGCGCAGATCACCGCCGTTCAGGTCGGCACCGGGACCACCCTCAAGACCGTCTCCGGCGGCGCCGGCACGTACGTGTTCCCATCCGTTCCGCCCGCCGCCTACACCATCTCCGTCTCCGCCCAGGGCTTCGAATCCTTCCAGCAGACCAACGTCGTTCTGCAGGCCGACCAGGCCGCTACCGTCAACATCGCCCTCAAAATCGGCAGCTCCGCCACCACCATCACCGTCACCACCGCGCCTCCGCAGGTGGATACCACCACCGGCACGCTCTCGCAGGTCATCGGAACCGAGCAGGTCAACGATCTTCCGCTGATTACCCGCAACGCCGCCGCCCTCACCATGCTCGTCCCCGGCGTCGTCACCGCCCCCAGCGCCAACATCGATCAGGGCCAGACCAAGACCTTCCCCGCTCTCGCCGTCGTCACCATTAACGGCTCACGCGCCAACCAGACCAACTACATGCTCGACGGCGGCAACAACGTCGACGAATACACCAACGTCAACGCGCCCTTCCCATTCCCTGACGTCATTCAGGAGTTCTCCGTCCAGACCAGCAACTACGCCGCCGAGTACGGCCAGAACGCCGGAGGCGTCGTCAACATCGTCACCAAATCCGGCACAAACAAGTTCCACGGCGATGCCTTCGAGTACGTTCGCAACCGCGTCTTCAACGCCGCCGACTACTTCAGCTACGTCAACGGCGTAAAAACCCAGGACTTCCTCAAGCGCAACCAGTTCGGCGGCACCGTCAACGGCCCCATCTGGCATGACCGCACCTTCTTCGCCTTTGGCATCCAGGCCACGCGCTTCCGCAACAAGGCCAACGGCGGCACCGCAACGCTTCCCACGCCCGCGCAGCTCGCCGGAACCTTCACGGGCATGCCCACTGCCACAGCCATCAAGAATCCCCAGACCCTCACGCCTTATCCCTGCACACCGGATGGTTCTACTTACACCTGCCAGGTCAATCCCAGCGATTACAACTCCGCCTCGCTCAAGCTGCTCACCTATCTGCCCACCATCAGCGGCGATGACGGCCAGCTCACTTACTTCAAACCAGTCAGCCAGAACTTCATCGAGTACTTCGGCCGCGTCGATCACCAGCTCACCAGCAAAGATCACCTCTGGGGCCACTACTACTACAACCGCTTTGACGCGCAGGGCGTCCTCGATCCCACAAACCTTCTTACCTACTCAGACGAGGCATCCATCCGCTATCACAGCGCTCTGCTCGCCGAAACTCACACCTTCTCGCCCAATCTCCTCAACAACCTCAACGTCAGCTATCAGATTGAAGATGCCTCCCGCGGACCTCTCCCCGGTGCGCCTGACATGAACGATCTCGGAGTCAACATCTGGCAGCCCGCCTTCAAGCAGATCAACCAGATCTGCATCGGCGGCGGTTCCACCTCCTGTGGCGGCGGCGCTCTCGTCAACATCGGGGACAACCCCGCCGCCACCTTCCGCCGCAACAACTACACACTCGCTGAAGACCTGAGCTGGGTCAAAGGCGCTCACACCTTCGGCTTCGGCTTCCACGGAGAAATGGCCAAGGTCGACATCGACAATCAATACGAGCAGCCCGGCCAGTTCTTCTTCGATACCAGCACCACCGACGCCAGCCCCATGGCCGACTTCCTCCTCGGCGGCCTCCTCCACATCAATCAGGCCTCCGGCCAGTACTTCAACAATCGCTACAAGGTCACCGGCTACTACGCGCAGGACTCCTGGAAGATCTCCCGCCGCCTCACCCTCGATCTCGGCGTCCGCTATGAGCCCTTCCTGCCCATGGATGAAATCAAAGGCCGCCAGGGTATGTTCAGTGAGGCCGCATGGTCAGCCGTTCAGGTCTCCACCACGCACCCGACCGCACCCGCCGGCCTGCTCTTTCCCGGCGATCAGGGCTTCGTCCACAACATGCTCAACGGCGTCTACAACCACTTCATGCCGCGCCTCGGGTTCGCATGGGATGTCTTCGGCACCGGCCGCACCAGCGTTCGCGGCGGCGCAGGCCAGTTCTATGATTCGCGTCTACCCGGCGTCTTCGACAACATCTTCGCCAACGCCGTCCCCTTCGTCGCCTCCGTCGGCTACTCGTACTCGCCCACCAACCTCGGTGTCTTCACCGATCCCTACGCCAACGTCCCCGGCGGCAATATCTTCCCCGCTCCGCAGCCGCCGCCAGCCAACTACTTCACCAACGCCAACTACCAGGCTCAGGGATTCTCCACCTTCCTGCCCAATCAGTTCCGCGTTCCTGTCACCTACGCCTGGAACCTCTCCGTCGAGCAGCAGTACACCAACACCCTCTCCAGCCGCATCGCCTACGCCGGCCTGCAAAGCGAGCATCAGGAGAACCCGATGGACATCAACCCCATCTGGAACCAGGGCCCCAACGTAGGCCATCGCATCTACGCCTCCGCCAACCCCGCACAGAACTTCACCTCCGCACTCGCAGCCGTCGACACTGGCGGCATAGCCACTTACCACTCCCTCCAGGCCTCGCTCCGTCAGACCTATCACCACGGCCTCTCCGCCAACTTCAACTACACATGGTCCAAAGCCATCGACGACAACACCTGGGGATCATCCGTCACTGCTGTTGTCCCCGGATCGTCATACGTTCTGCCTATCTACGAACCCAACTTCAAGCGCCTCGATCACGGCCGCTCCGACTACGACCACCGCAACGTCATCTCCGCCTCCTATCTCTGGACCTTCCCCAAGTGGACAGGCGGTAACGCCATCTCGCGCTACATCGTCAACGGCTGGCAAACCACCGGCGTCATCTGGTATCACACCGGCGACCCGCTCACCGTCACCGGTTCCAACGTCGATGGCACAGGCCTCGGTCGCGACCGCGCCATCTGGAACGGAAGCAATCCCTACGGCGGCGCAGCCTGCGCAGCCACCACCGCCGTCTGCAAAAACTGGCTCAACCCCGCCAGCTTCTCCGTCAATCCCAGCTACACCGTTGCCAACCCACTCGACCTCACTTACGGCAACGTCGTAAAAGGCACCTTCACCGGACCCAACTACACTGACTGGGACACCAGCGCCTCACGCTACTTCACATTCACCGAACGCGCGCGCCTGGAATTCAAAGCCGAGTTCTTTAACGTCCTGAATCACGAAAACTTCGGCGACCCAGCCAACAGCGTCACCAGCAGCTCTCTCGGCCGCATCACCGCCAGCGCCGTCAGTGCTGTCAGCGGCTCTCAGGGCACCTACCGCACCGGTCAGCTATCGTTAAAGCTCGTCTTCTAACAACAAACTCCACTCCGCACGATCATGGGTGCCCCATTCATGGCGCAGTTTCATCGCGCCATGAGTGGGATAGCACAAAAGCAAACCACCCGTTTTTGCTTTTCGTCCGTTCCACCACAACACGGGATAAAAAAACGGGGCCGTCATCCTGAACGTAGCCGTTTTTCAGGCGGAGTGAAGGACCTGCTTTTGCTTCTCGTTCGTTCCACCACAATGATGGGTGCCCCAGGTCTCGATTTTGAGACCTGGGATAACTACAACCCGCTGACTCATTAACCTACAAGCTCTTGGAGGATTCGCTCGGAATGACACACCATCACCCCACCCCGCGTCATCCCAAGCGCAGCAAAGCACCAGCCTTGTCCCTTGTCCCTTGTCTCTTCCTCCTCTTCACCACACTCGTCCACACCCAAACCCCCTACAACAACCCCATCCTCTACGCCGATTACTCCGACCCCGACGCCATCCGCTACGGCAGCCATTACTACCTCATCGCCTCCACCTTCCACTTCGTCCCCGGCATCCCCATCCTTTCTTCAACGGATCTCGTCCACTGGACCATCGCCGCCCACGCCGTCCAGCGCCTCAACATGGACCCGCGCTACAACCTGACGGGATCAGGTCCGAGCGGCAACCGCTACGGTATGGGAATCTGGGCTCCCGCCATCCGCCGCCATAATGGCCTCTTCTACATCTACTTCCCCACTCCAACGGAAGGCATCTTCGTCACCACGGCGCACAACATCACCGGCCCATGGACGGAACCCACTGCAGTCATAGCTCAGCCCGGCCTCGAAGACCCATGCCCCTTCTGGGATGACGACGGCCAGGCATATCTCGTCCACTCGCGCAAAGGCGCAGGCCCGCTCATCCTGCATCACCTCTCGCCTGACGGACTGCACGTCCTCGACGAAGGCAAAGTCATCGTGGACGATCATCAGAACCTTCCCACCCTCGAAGGCCCCAAGCTCTACAAGCGCAACGGCTGGTATTACATCTTCGCGCCCTTCGGCGGCGTCACCACCGGCAAGCAGGCTGTCCTCCGCTCGCACTCGATCTACGGCCCATACGAGCAGCGCGTAGTCCTCGCCCAGGGCAGCACAAAGATCAACGGCCCGCATCAGGGCGCTTATATTGAAACCCCATCAGGCCAGGGCTTCTTCCTGCACTTCCAGTCAGCAGGCGCACACGGCCGCATCGTCCATCTCGAACCCGTCACATGGCAGAACGACTGGCCCATCATCGGCGCAGCAGGCGAACCCGTCCCCTCCGGCACCGCTCCCAAACCCGCCGAAGCATCACGCGCACTCCGCCCGCAAACATCCGACGAATTCTCAACCCATACTCTAGGCCAGCAATGGGAATGGAACCACAACCCCGACAACGCACACTGGTCTCTCACAGCACGCCCCGGCTACCTCCGCCTGATCCCCGCACAAGCCGAAGGTCTTCTCACCGCGCACAACACCCTCACCCAATGCATGCAGGACAACGCCTTCGACTTCACCACCCGCATCGACATCTCAGCCCTCAAACCCGGCACCCACGCCGGCCTCGCCATGTTTGAAGCCTCCGCCTCCGGCCTGGAGATCATCGCCGATGCCACTCAAAAACATCTCCAGTACTTCCACCAAACCGGCCCCACCGCCTCAACTATCCCCGGCCCCGCGCTGACCCAGCCCACACTCCAGCTCCGCATCCACGTAGAAGCCGACACAGCCACTTACTTCTACTCTCTCGACAACGGCAAAGCCTTCCAGTCCCTCGGCCCACCAACCCCCATCCACTTCAGCTGGTGGAAAGGCTCCCGCCCATCCCTCTTCGCTTACACAACGGAAGCCACCGCAGGCACAATTGACTTCGACTGGGCCCACTACACCCAAACCGCCCCAAACCCCTGGTAGCCAAGCCATCACAGCACAATTCCCACCAACGCCCGTCATCCTGACCATAGCCGTTCTTCAGGCGGAGGGAAGGACCTGCTTCTGTCTTTCGTTCGTCCACCAGGCGGGTGCCCAGTCTCGATTCTGAGACTTGGGATAGCACTCCCGCACCTGTCCCTCAGGCCCGCCAAATCACCGCCCCGCACTGGATTGCGAGTGTTTATGGCCGAACGGTGGAAAGTCGACAGCAAATCCTACTTGACCGCCGACCGATGGGCTTGCTTCATATCTGCCCCCCAGCACAGCGAAGGTCGCGCTCAAGCCGTTGCGCAGACGGTACGATCCGCCGGTCAGGAACTGCAGCTGGTCTCGTCCAAGCCCGCCCGTATCGGCAATTCCGCCATAAGCCTCGCAGCCCAGCGTGAGACGCTCCGTGAAGTCATGCACCACAGAGAGGCCGCCGGTGAAGACGTGACCCCGGACAGTATCTACGCCGATCACGCCCGTACTGGTGTTGCCGGCAAAGAGAAAGCCAAAGTTTGCCGTAACTCTTGTGTTGGCGCCCAGAGGTTCCTGCGCAATCATGTTCAGCCAGTAGTCGCTAAGCCCCGATCCCAGCTGCTGCTTCACGTCGCCAGTTGGGAACTCCATGTAGAACGACGCGGCAAGCGCCGGCTTGTAAGAGCCTTTGGCGCTGTCCAGAAAATGCCATTTCACGCCCAGGTTGGTGTCCCCAATTCCGGCCGATTGTTGCGATCCGCGTGTGCGATAGATGCTGATGTAAGGCACGTCCAAGTCCAACTCCAGGTTATGAGGAAGGCCATAGTTCAGCTTGAAGTTCGCCGTGTTCTGGTTGAGATTGGGATACTGTGACGACTGCAGGCCGTCGTACTCGTTGAAGAACTCAAAATGCAGGACGCGGTTTTCGGTCACACCGGGGTCGTCGGTATAAAAAGGCATCTGCCCAAAACAAATCGACGTCCACGAGACGCAAATTACCGCAATGATTAACCTGAGGTTCGCGCTCATCGGCTGAAGATATTCCTCGTGCAGTGTATCCTCAATTCTCTTCGTCCGAGAATTTGGAGTCTTCGAAAGGACACCAAAGTGGTGTCTTGAACTCCAACTGCTGTACATGCGTATTCCCCGTCAAGATCTACGATAGGGAGTCTTCTCTGTGCGATTTTTGACCGCGAAGCTACTGCTTCTCATCCTGTTCCCTGCTTCTATGGCAGCGTTCGCTCAGAACGAACAGTCCAGGCTGTTCGAGACGGTGCAGTCGCTCGATACGCAGTTATTTGATGCTGCAAATCATTGCGACTATGAAAAATTGACCGCGATGGTCGACGAAAACCTCGAGTTCTACCACGATCAAGGCGGCCTTATGTTGGGCAGGCAGTCCTTTCTTGAAACCATCAAGAACAATACGTGCGGAACAATGATTCGCGAACTCATACCAGGGACTTTGCAGGTCTATCCGATCAAGGGTTACGGAGCGATTGAGTTGGGGGTTCATCGCTTTCATCACCCCGGTCACGAGAAAGAGTTTCCCGCCGCCAGGCAACTAGGGATGACTCGCTTTCTCGATCCCGGCGCGGCAGAGTGGCCGGCAGGGGAGGCTCAATTCCTGCACATTTGGCAACTCAAGGACGGCGCCTGGAAGCTGACTCGTGTCGTAAGCTATGGCCATCACTGACGCCCCATGCTCTGTGGCGCAACTGACCATGGGATTCCAAAAAAGATACGGCCAATGGCTCATCCTCCACGAACACCATTCCATACCGGCGGAATGCTGAAGCTTGGATTAGTCCGCCTAAGTCCGCTTCTCGTCACTCGCCCCATTTGATCAGCTTTGCCGGGGTGCCCTAGGTCTCGATTCTGAGACCTGGGACAGCACTCTCCCCAACCTGCGACTCGTTCCCCTCACAACGCGCCATCCGTCACTCGCCTCATCGCCAAAGCCGTGTCATCCTGAGCGAAAGGGGCCCCGAGCGTTTTTCAGGGGTCCCCAAAGAGCGGTCTTTGCTCTTTGGGGCAGAGCTCGGGGGTGGTGAGTCGAAGGATCTGCTTTTGTTTTTCACCCGCACAACCACGGCAACGGCGCTCAACATGTATCGAAGTTGAAGATACACGCCAGCACTTCACCCAACTTCCCAAAAGCGCGTTTATCAGGGCTGATTCCCTCTAACTATCGAGGCTCATCTGTCGAGGCAAGGGAGAAGCCTTCATGTGGACGACCAGTCGAAACAATGGCTGTAGCTGCTACGACCATGGCGACCGCTAATCCAACCCCAAATTCTGTGCTGATGTACTTTGCCCAACCGACATTCGCCGTCAGCGGATCGAAGAGGCCCTGAATAAACCCATTGTGGGTGGCGTGCAGAAGAACGCAGGGCCATAGGCTGCCCGAGCGTACTCGAAGGTAGCCCATAAGGTAGGCGTTCGCAGTCACCATGACCGTGAAGCAGGTGAGGAAGAAGATGGGTTTCGTGTCCGGCCTGAAGTCGGTCCAAAGAAGCTCCGGAACGTGCCACACGGCCCAGATCAATCCAGAAATCAAACAAGCCCCGTGAAAGCCGAACCGCTCATGCAGCCGGGGAAATAGGAACCCGCGCCATCCAAGTTCCTCGCCGAGCGACCACACCGCTTCGAAGACAACGCCGACGGTAAACAACAGCGGCAGCGCCACGCCGAACGTCCCGAAGGCGGGCCAGCGGGCCAATCCATAAGGCTCTACCATCGAGGCTTCGAAGCTCTTGAGGGTGAAGGCGCCGCGAACGACCATCCAGGTGAGCAGGTACACCGGCGTGGCGTAGAGCAGCGGCAGAAAATACGCGAGCCTGAGAAAGCGTCGTGCCGGCCAACTCCAGCCCAGGGTTCCGAGAGGGATGTGGAGCAGCAGGCAGGTGCACAGTGCCGCGGCGCCAGGACACCACACAATGAACTGCGCGAGTGTCGCCGTTAAGCGATGGCTGTGAATGTCGAGGGCGTAGGTGCATCCGCTAAATAGACACAGAAAGAACAGGAAGATCGATAACGGTCGCTGCTGCGGAACTCTCATAAATGCTCTTCTTGTAGATACGCTCACAAGTTAAGGTCGTTGTCGGAATTCTAGCTTACGGCTTCTACCTCGCTATTTCGTGAAGTCAGGCCTCATATGTCGGCTTCTCGTCACTCGCCCCCATTTTGACCGGCTTCGCCACGCCCGCAGCAAAACCTGTCAAGAGGCAAAACCAAAACTATTTTCTAACCCACTGATTCTAAAGGCCAAGATTTTTCGCCCACTTTGCACATAATTAAGTAGCTTTATGCCACACTAGAAATAAGCAGGAAAAGAACCGCCATCCTCACCGGGGTGGCGGTTTTATTTTTGGCCGCCGGGCACATCGATCACAAGGAGACACATATGTCCATCACCCTCCCCCAACCCTACCAACCCGACATCAACCCCGCTGTACAGCATTGCCTCGATGCCTGGCAGGAGGTCTTTGACCGGCAGGTTGCCAGTAGCAAGGATGAATACTCCGCCGCCCGCTCCGCCCATAAGGCCTATCGCCTCGCCATGCCTAACCCCGACAGCGACCAGACGATCCGGGACTTCATCGCCTGTGTCAGCCGCGGCATTCTCATCGGAGCCATCAAGGACACCGACGCTTCTCGCCTCCTCTACGCCGCCCAGGTAGCCCGTCAGGCCTGCGGCACTCCGGCAAAATCCCAGCCCGAAAGCAGGACAAAAAAGCCCATCCAGCCGGAATCCGCCTCCAGCGCCGAGCAGGCAGTTGCCTGACACCCCCCACCCCCACCCTCTCGAAATTCAATTCAAAATCGCATGTAACAATCATTTAAATCAGTTATTTGCAAGAGAAAAACCCCCTGAAAACATCGATGTAAAAGCGATACAAATTCGAGGGGCAAGCCTCAGAACCTTGCCCCTCCCGCACCGCTCCCAGTGCCTTTTCATCCCAACCTCCAGTCAAGCTACAATCGCCTCACCATGAACCGTCGCGAATTCGTCACCGGTTCGCTGGCAGCAGCAGCACTGTTGCCGCGCAGCAGCCATGCAGAAGCTCCGCCCGTCGATTCCGACATCTCCTTCACCACCAGCGACGCACACTATCAGGCTCGCTACCAAAGCGCCCTCGACACGCTGGCAGCCAACACCGTTGAGCTAACCGGCGTTCCCGGCCCAGTTCTCATTGAGGGCAGCGAGTATCGCGGCATCTGGCTCGAATGCGCCCCGCAGGAGGGGCTGGTTTATTCGCTCATCCGCAGGGATATTGCCCGCAACAACCACATGGCCTTCTTCAAGCTCCAGCGCGAAGACGGCCAGATTCCCTGCAATATGCGCTCGGGTGCCATTAGCCTCAGCCAGATCCAGATGGTTGTGCCCATCGCCGCCACCGCCCTCGAACTCGCTCAGCAAACTCAGGACGAAGAGCTGCTCTCCACAGCCTATGAAGCCTGCAGCCGCTGGGATGCATGGCTCCGCAAGTACCGCGACACCCGCAAGACCGGCCTCTGCGAAGGCTTCTGCACCTGGGACATAGGCCACGACAACTCGCCGCGCTGGGCCGGAATGCCCAACGCCTGCCCCGACCACGACGCCCGCAAATGCCCGCCCAACCCCAGCCTGCCGCGCCTCTGCCCCGACCTCTCGGCCACCGTTTACGGTGGCCGCATGGCGCTTGCCAGCATGGCTCAAACTCTCGGCAAGGGTGCAGAGTCCGCCCGCTGGCTTGAGGAAGCCGAATCCATCCGCAAGGCAATCCTTGCTCGCCTCTACGATTCCGCCACCACGTGCTTCTATGATCTCGACGCACAGAACAAATTCGTCCGCGTCCGCGGCGACCTCCTCACCCGCGTCCTCGGTGAGCATGTAGTCGATGAAGCCCTGTTCCAGACCATTTACGATCGCCAGATTCACAACCCAAAGAGCTTCTGGGCGCCGTATCCGTTGCCCTCAATAGCCCTCGACGATCCGACCTTCGTCCGCCCCATCCCACGCAACTCCTGGGGCGGCGCATCGCAGGCGCTGACAGCCCTCCGCGCCCCGCGCTGGATGGAGCACTATAACAAGCCTGCTGACCTGGCACACCTGATGCAGCAGTGGATAGCCGCACTGCTCCGCGCACCAGACTTCCGCCAGCAGATGGACCCCATGACCGGCGAATTCACTGAGAGCGGCTCACCCGGCTATTCACCCGCTGCACTCGTCTTCCTCGACTTCACCTGGCGGCTTGCCGGTGTGCGGCAGCTAGATGACGACTACATGGAGTGGAATATCAGGCCAGGCTCAATCGTTAGCAATGCAGCATTCCTCCTGCGCCTGTCGCCCGATCTCACGGCAGAGATCAAATACGTTGGCAATACAGCGGAGCTTCGCCTCAACAATCGCCTCGTCTACAGCACCACCGGAACGGTCCGCCTGCTCACCACTCACGAAGGTGTACTTCTCAACCTTCAGGGCATTTCAAGCACGTCATCCGCAGTTCAGCTTCAACCGCCTCATGGTAAAGCTCACGTCTACTCCATCAAGCCGGATCAAATGATCACCCTTCGCGTGCTGGATTAATTCGTTGCCTGCACCGGCGCGCCTTCCAGCGTCTTAAGATAATTCCCCGCCCCCACGACGACAGTGGACCCGATGAGCAGCAGAATACCTGCGGTGACCAGCAATTTAGTCCGCACGCTGGTTCCCTTCCACTCCTTGAGCACCAGGCCCCAGAGCGTGGCGAAGAGAATGATGGAAGCCATGTGAAGCGACCAGGAGGAGAAGTCGAGCTTGCCCATCTTGGTCTGTCCCATGGAGTAGAAGAAGAACTGAAAGTACCAGATCACGCCTGCAAGCGCGGCGAAGAAATAGTTCGCCACAAGCGTAGACCCGGAGAGCTTTTGCAGCGCCGGGTCAGATTGGTCAAGATGGGTAGGGTCAAGATTCGCCACGGTATAGCCGCTGTCCTTAGCCGAACGCAAAGGATTTCGCCCCGGCTGGCCGAAGAACTGCGCGCCGGTGCGGTTGCGGAGAATCAGAATTGCCGACCAGATGAAGTTGCTAGCAAAGCCTCCCCAAAGCACAACGATGAGAACGGGCAGATTCTGCCATAGCTCCAGTCGTCCGGCGGCGACGAGTTGCACGCGAGTAAGATCGGCGATAGGCTTGCCCGCGTCGAGACCAACGGCAAAGAAGCTGCTCATGATGCCGGCAAAGACAGCCACGGCCAGCCCACGCCAGAGATTGAAGTCACGTTCGCCTACCTGCGATAGCTCCACGCGCGAAACCTCATGTTCCTTGAAGTATCCGGCGACGCCATTGACCACAATGGCAAGGAGACAAACGCCTACGCCAGCGAGCACAACCATGCCGGAGCGCTCATGCGCGATGGCTCCGAGCTGCCCATGAACGATGGGCGGCAGCAACGTGCCAAAGGCCGTACAGAAACCGAGTGCAATGGCATAACCGAGCGCCAGGCCGAGATAACGAATGGAAAGACCGAAGGTGATGCCGCCCATGCCCCAGAGAACGCCCCAGAAGATCGTCCATGCGATGACGTTGTGCGGCGTTTGCGCGAGAATGGCGAAGGGATGCGGAACAAAGATGGAGCAAAGGACGAGCGGTGCGACGATCCATGCGGCAAAACCCTGGATGATCCAGTAGATCTCCCAGGACCACCGCTTGATGCCGCGAAAGGGAATAAAGTTTGTGGCGGAGGCAAACCCGCCGATCCAGTGATAGATCACTCCAAGAAACGGGTTGGCTCCCATGCGGCTCCGCTCTGCAAGAATCTCTAGTGAAGAGAATTCTAGCCAGCCGAGATTACATTTGGGAAATAGAATCCGTATTGAAGGAGAGACGGCTTGCGCGTAGCTCTATTTATCACCTGCTATAACGACACATTGTTTCCGGAGACGGGCAAGGCGGTGGTGCAGGTTCTGGAACGGCTGGGACATACCGTGGAGTTTCCTGCGGGGCAAACCTGCTGCGGGCAGATGCACTGGAACACCGGATACGAAGAAGAGGCTCTGCCGCTTGTGGCGCGCTTTGTGGAACAGTTTGAACATGCTGAGGCGGTGGTAGTTCCGTCTTCCTCCTGCGTAGCGATGATGCGCGATCACTACCCACTGGCGGCGGCGCGAATTGCGCGTGAAGGCGGTGATCAGACGCTGGTGGAGCGCGTGGCCGCGCTGTTGCCGCGCGTCTGGGAGTTTACAGAGTTCCTGACAAAGAAGCTGGAGCTGACGGATGTTGGCGCGTATTACCCGCATCGCGTGACATACCACGCGAGCTGCCATGGGCTGCGCAACCTTGGCCTGGGCGATGGACCGGAGAAGTTACTGAAGGCCGTTAGCGGACTGGAGTTGGTGGAGATTGAGCGCAAGGAGCAGTGCTGCGGGTTTGGCGGAACCTTTGCGGTGAAGAATGCCGATGTCTCCGGCGCGATGCTGGAGGAGAAGCTGCAGGCTGTGCTGAAGACCGGCGCAGAGGAATGCACAGCGTGCGACAACTCCTGCCTGATGCACATGGGTGGGGGTTTGCACAGAATGCGCGCAGGAGTTGGAACGATTCATATTGCAGAGATACTGGCCGGCGAAGACACGAGGGCAAAGTGAGAGGCGCACGATGAGTGAGACTGAACTCGATCCACGCGTTGCGCCGTCGTTTCCGAAAGCGGCAAAGGCGTCACTGCGGGATGCGCAGCTGCGCGCCAACGTGCGGCGTGCAACGGACACGATCCAGGCGAAGCGGCACAAGCTGGTGGAAGAAAAGAAAGACTGGCAGGAGCTGCGGGAAAGCGCGCGGCAGATTCGTGCGCATGTGTTGGAGCACCTGCGTGTGTACCTGGAAGAGTTTGAGCGCAACTTTACGCGTGCGGGCGGCCATGTGCATTGGGCACGAAATGACCGCGAGGCGCAGGAGATTGTTGTCGCAATTGCAAAAGAGGCGGGCGCAGACGAGGTCATCAAAATCAAGTCGATGACCACGGAAGAGATTCATCTGAATGACGCGCTGGAAGCGGCGGGAATCCATGCATACGAAACGGACCTGGCGGAGCTGATTATTCAGCTCGGGCACGACCGGCCTTCGCACATCGTCGTTCCGGCGCTGCATAAAAATCGCGCACAGATTCGGGAGATATTTCTCCGCGAGATGCATCTGACAGAGCTTGGCGAGAATCCGGCAGACCTGGCTGAAGCAGCGCGGAAGTTTTTGCGAGAGAAGTTTCTGCGTGTGCAGACGGCGGTGAGTGGCGCAAATTTCCTCATCGCCGAGACTGGCGGAGTTTGCATCGTCGAGAGTGAAGGCAATGGGCGCATGTGCCTGACGCTGCCGGAGACGCTGATCTCTGTCGTTGGCATCGAAAAAGTAATTCCGCGATTCGCCGATCTTGAGGTGTTTCTGCAGGTGCTGGCGCGGTCAGCTACTGGCGAGCGCATGAATCCGTACAACTCAATCTGGAGTGGCGTGACGCCAGGCGATGGGCCGCGCAACATGCATGTGGTGCTACTCGACAATGCGCGCACGGCGGTGCTGGCGGATAGCGAAGGTCGGCAGACGCTGCAATGCATTCGCTGCGCGGCCTGCCTGAATGCCTGCCCGGTGTACCGGCAGACGGGCGGCCACGCGTATGGAAGTGTGTATGCCGGACCAATTGGTGCGATTCTGACCCCGCAGTTGATGGAAATGCAGCATGGCGAGTCGCTTCCGTATGCGTCGTCGCTGTGCGGCGCGTGCTATGAAGTTTGCCCGGTCAAGATCAATATTCCGGAGGTGCTGATTCATCTGCGGAACAAAGTAGTTGCGCAGAAGGGCTGGTATGCGCCGGAAGCCTTAGCGATGAAGGCGATGGCTTCAGTTTTTCGGTCGGAGCGGCGGTTTCGGGCGGCGCAGCGATTGGCGCGGATGGCGCAGCTGCCGCTTGCGCGCAGGGATCTGCCGATTGTGGGGCAGGATGCGCCGACGGGACAGGATTCGGGATCTGGTTGGGTGAAATGGCTTCCGGGCATCTTTGGAGGATGGACCCAGACGCGCGACCTTCGCGCCATTCCGCGGGAGAGTTTCCGCGAGTGGTGGGAAAGCAGGCTCACATGAGTTCAGCGAGAGAGGAGATTCTTGCACGGATTCGTCAGGCCTGCTCCGGGGATGCTGAGAGTGCGGCGGCAAGCTATGCGGAGATCACGCGGCAATATCAGCAGGCGGCCAAGCTAAGCAGAGAAGAAATTCTCGGCCTGCTTACTGAACGCTTGATCGAATATGACGCGCATGTGTATCGGGCGCGCGAAACGGAAATTGCTGCGCTGTGCAGGGAGCTTTTTGCGCGAAGGGGCGCGAAGCGGATTGTGGTTCCGGGAGATTTGCCTGGCGCGTGGCAATCTGGAGCGGAATTTGTGGCAGATGAAGACTTGGATGCTCGCGAGCTGGATCGTTTCGATGGGGTAATGACTGCTGCGACGCTGGCGATTGCAGAGACGGGCACAATTGTGCTGCAAAATGCTCACGCACAGGGCCGCAGAGCTATCTCGCTGGTTCCGGACTATCACCTTTGCGTGGTGCGCGAACAGGATGTTGTCGAGACGGTAGTCGAGGGAATGCGGCTGCTGGAAGCTACTCGGCACCTTCCCACAACTCTTTTCAGCGGGCCTTCTGCCACCGCAGATATTGAAATGACACGAATCAAGGGTGTGCACGGACCCCGATTTGTGGACATTGTGATTCTCGGCGCATAGCTGCTCGAGACGAGCAATTTCTCCGCAATAATCCCTCCTTTCGCGGGACCGATTGCGGGCGTGATGGAAAAATGTTTCAATAGATAGGAAATTTCAGAGGTGAACTTCTGATGAACCAACACGACCGTGTCTTTGCCGCGCTCGATACGTTCCGTATGGAAGTGCCGTCGTGGGGATTTGCGAATACCGGAACGCGGTTCGGAAAGTTCATCCAGGCTGCAGCGGCAACATGCCTGGAAGAAAAGTTTGCCGATGCAGGCGAGGTGAACAGACTCACGGGCGCGGCGCCAACGGTTGCTCTGCACGTGCTGTGGGATGTACCTGGGGGCGTGAAGGAAACAGCGGAGATAAAGAAGCTGGAAGCGAAGTACGGAGTAAGGGCTGGCTCCATCAATCCGAACCTCTTTCAGGATCAGATTTACAAGTTCGGATCGATTGCGAATCCCAGCGCGGAGATTCGCAGGCAGGCATTGGAGCACCTGCTGAAGTCTGTTGAGATTGCTGCCGCGTTGGGATCGAAGGATATTTCTATTTGGGATGCGGATGGATCGAACTATCCAGGCACGCAGAGCATGCGCCGGAGAATTGAGTGGACAGAGGCAGCAATGGCTGAGGTTCATGGGGCACTGCGGCCGCAGCAGCGGATGCTGATTGAATACAAGCCCTTTGAGCCGCACTTCTATCACATGGATATTGGCGACTGGGGAATGGCTCTCTCGCTGGCTTATAAAGCTGGCCCTCAGGCAAAGGTACTGGTGGACACCGGGCATCACTATCAAGGGCAGAATATTGAACAGATCGTGGCGTGGCTTCTGCATCTGGAGATGCTGGGAGGCTTCCACTTTAACGACAGGAAGTATGCGGATGACGATCTTACGATCGGCTCGATCGACCCATACCAGGTCTTCCGCATCTTTCATGAGATTTTGAGCGATCAGACCAAAGCCGCGGCAGACGTCGCGTTCATGATTGACCAGAGCCACAATCTCAAGGGGAAAATGGAAGCGATGGTCCAGACCGTGGCGACAGCCCAGGAGATATATGCGCGGGCCGCGCTGGTAGATCACGAACAACTTGCAGCTTTGCAGGATCAATGTGATTTGGTAAATGCAGAAGAGCTTTTTCGTAATTGCTTCTGGACGGATGTACGCCCAATGGTGCGAGAGTGGCGCGAATCGAAAGGCCTTCCGCCTGATCCGCTGGCCGAACTGGCACGCAGCGGATATGTGGAAGATGCGGCGAGTGAGCGTGGGGCGCGAAATGCCGGTCTGGTAACGACCTACGCATAGAGATTTGCTACATGAACTTGCAATTTCGAATAAAGCAAAAATCAGAATGGATGTGTGAGATGGCGGGAACGCTGCGTTTTCTGGAAGACAAGTGGGATGAGAAGCTGGCCGCTACGCTGGATGAGCCAGAGTTGCTGCGCTATCGATCGAATCTGCTTGGATCGGATCTGCGTATTACGAATTTTGGCGGTGGGAACACCAGCTCCAAAATCGAGATGATCGATCCGGTCGACGAAACGAAGAAGAACGTGCTGTGGGTCAAAGGCAGCGGTGGGGATCTGGGTTCCATCAAACGCGAAGGCTTTGCAACGCTGTATCAGGATAGGTTGCTGGCGATTGAACGCATCTATCCAGGTGTGGAGCGCGAGGACGAGATGGTTGCGCTGTATGCGCTCTGTACCTTCGGCGCAAATCCGGTAGTAGCTTCAATTGATACACCTCTTCATGGCTTCCTTCCATTTCCTCATGTAGATCACCTTCATCCGGATTGGGGAATTGCGCTGGCGGCTTCTGCAAACGGCAAGACGCGGATGGAGGAGTTCAACGCTGAATTTGGTCACAAGTTAGTGTGGCTCCCGTGGCAGCGTCCGGGATTTGAGCTGGGCATGATGATGAAGCGCATCGTGGCGGAGACACCGGATTGCGACGGCATTGTTCTCGGCGGACATGGGATCTTTACGTGGGGTGATACGCAGCGCGAATGTTATCTGAACACGATTACGGTGATCGACCAGATTGGGCAGTTCATCGAGAAGCATCACATCCGGCGCGGCAAACCGCACTTCGGCGGACCGAGAGATGCGGCTCGTGAGGACAGGAAGAAAATTGCCTCCGGGCTCTTTCCCGTTTTGCGCGGAGCGATGAGCCTCAAACAACGGTTGATTGGCAATTACGTGGACCAGGAAGATGTGCTGACCTTTGTGAACAGTACCCTGGCGCGCGAGCTGGCACATCTCGGTACAAGCTGCCCGGACCATTTCATCCGCACCAAGATTCGTCCCATGTTTGTGCCGTGGGATCCGAAGGGGGATGAAAAGGAACTGCATGAACTGATTGAAGCGGCACTTGAGCAATACAGAAAAGAATACGGTGAATATTACAAAGCTCACGCTCTTCCTGATTCTCCCGCACTGCGCGATGCCAGCCCTGCTGTGGTTCTGATTCCGGGACTTGGAATGTTTACTTTTGGCAAAAACAGGACGGAAGCAAGACTTGTAGGCGAGTTCTATACCAATGCGATTCATGTGATGCAGGGAGCAGGCTCGCTTGCGGGAGAAGTGGCAATCTCTGATTTGCCACAGGCGGGCCCGGCTGCAAGCACTGATCAATTCGGTAAGTGCGAAAATTACATTGCGCTGCCGCCAAGCGAAGCATTTCGGATTGAGTACTGGGCGCTGGAAGAAGCGAAGCTTCGCAGGCAGCCCGCAGAAAAAGAATTGAGCCGTCGCGTGGCGCTGGTGGTTGGGTCAGGAAGCGGGATTGGCCGTGAAGTTGCACTTCTGGCCTCTCAGCACGGAGCTGCCGTGGTGGTAGCGGATCGCGATTTTGCAAGCGCTCAGACGGTGACAGCAGAGTGCCAAAAAATCGCCGGCAAAGAGATGGCGTTAGCAGTTGCGATTGATATTACAAAGCGAGAAACGATTCAGGCAGCTCTGGAAGCGACAGTTCATTCCTTTGGCGGCCTCGATCTCTTGATCAATACCGCAGCGATCTTTCCGTCTGCCACAGATGGTCTGATTACTGATGCGATGTGGGCGTCAACACTGGAGATCAATGTCACGGCGAACTATAAGCTGTGCGATGAGGCCGCAAAGATTTTCAAAGCGCAAGGTATCGGCGGCTCAATCGTGCTGACAAGCTCCGCGAATGCCGTTGTTGCCAAGCACGGCAGTGAAGCGTATGACGTATCAAAGGCCGCGCTGAGCCATCTTGTGCGGGAACTGGCTGTGGGCATGGCTCCAGTGCGCGTGAATGGCATTGCGCCGGCAACAGTGGTTAAGGGATCGACGATGTTTCCACGTGATCGTGTAAAAGCCTCACTCACGAAATATGGAATTGAATTTGCGGACACGGAGAGCGACGACGAACTTCGTAACAAGCTGGCTGCGTATTATGCAAAGCGCACGTTGACGCATATTCCAATTGACCCCAGGGATTGCGCCGAAGCAATCCTCTTCCTGGCCGGCCCCAAAGCGCCGGTGACAACAGGGCACATGATTCCAGTGGACGGTGGGCTGGTGGAGGCCTATCTGCGGTGAGCGGCCGTGGTGCGCCGGAGATTGAGGATCATCGCGCCCTTATTGCCGTGGATCTTGGCGCGGAGAGTTGCCGTGTTTCTTTATTGCGTTGGAAGCAAGGCGTTGGACAGATCGAAGTTGTGCATCGATTCGCAAATGGCCCGGAACAGCGCGTGGATGGCCTGCGATGGAATCTCAACCGCATCGTAGATGGCGTTGATGAAGGTTTGCGGCAATGCGCCGCGATTGCGAAAGAGGGTGTGCGTTCCATCGCTGTGGATGGTTGGGCAGTGGATTATGCCCACCTGTCAGACGACGGCGTGGCGCTTCAAGATCCATTCTGCTATCGCGACCCGCGATGCGAAATGGCGCAGCAGGCGCTGCACAAGAGAATTTCCGCTGAGCGCTTGCGGGAGCTTACCGGCATTCAGATCCAGGCACTCAACACCGTATATCAGCTTTATGCGGACCGGCTTGTCGGTGCAGGACAAACACGATGGCTCAACCTTCCTGAGTATCTTCTCTATCTTTGGGGCGGTGAACCGGTAGCAGAAAGAACCAATGCCACTCACACTGGACTAATTGGATTGAACGGCGGTTGGTGCGAAGAGATTTTTGCGGCAGCAGAGTTGAATATAACGCTCGCACCGCGCATCGTGGAAGCGGGCACAAAGGTTGGCATCTACCGCGGCAAAGTGGCTGAGCTGCACGGCGCACATCTGATCGCGCCATGTTGTCATGACACGGCAAGTGCCGTGGCGGGGATTCCGGCTGTAGAAGATGATTGGGCTTATATCAGCTCTGGAACGTGGTCGCTGATTGGGGCGGTGCTTAATGCGCCCTGCAACAGCGCGAAAGCTTCGGTTGCGAATTTTACAAATCTTGGCGCGGGTGGGGGCCGGGCTCTATTTCATAAAGGAATTGCAGGGATGTGGCTGCTGCGCCAGTGCATGATTGCGTGGGGCACGGATGATGTCGGAAACATGATTCAGAAAGCCGACTCAGCTTCATCATTTAGGTCGGATGAGTGGATCGACGTGGAAGATACAAGCCTGACGCTGCCTGGCGATATGCCGACACGAATTAACGCACAGCGCAAGCGAAGGCATCTGCGACCTGTACATGAAATGCATGGGATGGCGAGATTGATTTTTGATTCGCTTGCCGGCCGCTATGCTTCGGTACTTCGTGCTCTCGAAGATATTACAGGCAAAAAGCTACGGCAGATCTATATGGTTGGAGGTGGATCACAGAATGAATTACTAAACCGTCTCACAGCGGAAGCAACGGGGCTGGAGGTGAAGCGCGGCAGTATGGAGAGTTCCACGGTTGGCAATTTTGCCGTGCAACTGGCCGCAGGAGAAGACGACACCTCCGCGAACAATATTGCAAAATGGGCCGCAAGATTGGCTTGATGACGTGGCCGGAATGCTCTTCCTTGCGCTACAAGCGATGTGATTTCATTTTTCATTAGGGAAATTCAGGTGCCTTTTGTATCCTACGCAACATTCCCGGAGTTACAGCTTTGCCGAAGAAGAAAAATCTGTACCTGATTCCCGTATTGTCCAAGGCGCTCGATATTCTGGAGCTCCTGCAGAACGAAAACCGTCCGTTATCGCTTGAGGCGATTCATCAGCGCACTCGCGTATCGAAGACAACTGTCTTCCGCGTGCTTAAAACGCTGGTGCATCGCGGCTACATTGTGCAGGCGCCGGATCGGACCTATCGCCACGTGGTGCGGCGACGGAAGATGCGCTTTGGCTTTGCCGGCCAGAGTGTAGAAATGCCTTTTTCAAATGATGTGACGCTGAGCCTTTCCGACGCGGCGCGGGCAGTTGGGGTAGAGCTAGTTATTCTGGATAACCACTACGATGGACCCACCGCGGTGCAGAATGCTGAAGCGCTGATTCGCAGCGGCGTAGACCTGATATTTGAATTTAATGTCGCGCATGAGGTAGCTCCGGTCATCGGCGATCGGGTCGCGGCGGCCGGAATTCCTCTTATCGCCATCGACATTCCACATCCCAATGCGATCTTCTTCGGCGTCGACAACTATCGCGCGGGAGTGGACGCGGGTGAATTGCTGAGCGCACACGCTGCGGAGTACTGGAAGAATACGGCGACGTGGATGCTGGGACTAGATTTGCAGGCTGCCGGAACCCTGGTTCAGGGGCGCATTTCAGGCGCATTTGAAGCGGTGCACGCCGCGATTCCATCCCTTGCTCCGGAACAGTGTCTCCGCATGGATGGACGCGGACAGTTTGAAGCCAGCCGGAAAGCCATTGGTGAATTTCTGGACGCGCATCCGAAGGATAGATGCATTTTGATTGCTGCCGCCACCGATACCAGCGCACTGGGAGCAGTGGCAGCAGTCCGCGACAGGCGACGCACACAGCATGTGGCAATTGCTGGACAGGATTGCATTGCAGATACAGTTACCGAGATGTCGCGCGCGGATTCCCCAATGATTGGGACCGTCTCACATGAGCCAGCCACTTATGGCCCGAGCTTGATGCACCTGGCGCTGGAACTGCTCAAGGGGCAGCCTGTATCCCCATACAACTACGTCACGCATAAGGTGGTTTCGCGAGCGTCTGTTGCGCGGTGATGACGACCCCATGAGACTGGAGCCGGATGCAAATCGCACAGCGAGCAGAATTGTTGTCTGAAGGTATGGAAGACTCTTGTTCGTCGCGGTGCGATTGTCCCCGGAAAGCCGGACATCCGCTAACATCTGAAGAGCTGAAAGCGCCAGGTCACTTTACCAAGGTGAGATTCTTTCGCATGCTGCCGGGGTCGAGATTCATTGTGCGGAAAGATCGCGGGAGATCTTTTTCTTCGAATTCAATACCCGATGCTGCGAGTTCCAGGGCCGCCTTCTCAAGAGGAGCTCTTTTCGCCTGCAATTTTCCCGCAGCGTCGTTGCGATCTGCAGGTGAGGCAAACTCTCCGTAGTTGTCGAGGTAAGCGAGTTTGCGATCATACAGATCGATCTCCTGGTGAAGATCTCGCAGAAAGTATTTATCGCGTTGCGGGGCAGGCTTCTTCATGGATTTCCTCCACGGAACCAAAGGGGCGGTCTAAATGACCGCCCCTTTGCATGCGCTGTTTCAAATTTTAGGCGATTCTTACGTTTTCGGCCTGAAAGCCCTTGGGGCCCTTCACGACGGTGAACGTCACGGCCTGGCCTTCTTGCAAGCTCCTGAAGCCATCGCTCTGAATTGCCGAGAAGTGTACAAACACATCTTCGCCGTTGGGGCGGCTCAGAAAGCCGAATCCCTTCGCGTCATTAAACCACTTAACTGTTCCCTGTTCCATTGCACTTGTTCCTTTGAATAGATGTACCGCCGAACTCAATTTGGAGTTGATTGCGAGTAAGGCAGAGTAGCTGAACAAGCAACGAAGACCAGATCGGATTCACGATCTATCTCAGTGTACCACCCCAGGCAACCTTAAAGCGGCGGGAGAATGTTTATTTGACAGCCGGAAGCGCTCTGCATCCGCAGAAGATATGCATAATCAGTAATTTGAGGGATGTTTTGAGCAACTCCGAATCCGGCCATATCACGGGAGAGTTGCCAGAAACGTGGGGCGCTCTCGCGTTGAAGAGCGCCCTATAAGTCGACTTAGAGTGCCAGAGAGGCAGCTCCGATATTTCTGCCGGAAAAGCCGGCCCAGGTGGCATTCCTATGGAATGCCTCACCTGTTAGCGGCTATACCTGCGTCCGCCACCGCCACCGCTCCGGTTTCCGCTATCTTTCTTTTTGGACTTATAGCAGTCCTGGCAATAGACCGGCCGGTCGCCCCGCGGCTCAAAGGGCACAGTGGTCTGCTTGCCGCAGCTGGAACACGTAACCGTCGTACCCTGCGGTTCACTTCGGTAGTATCCGCCACCACCAGCGCTGCCGCCTTGCTGTTCGTTCTTCTTCGCCTGGCGGCACGTCTTACAGCGCTTCGGGGCCGAGTAACCGCGTTCCTGAAAAAACGCCTGATCTTCGCTTGAAAACGTGAACTCCTGCCCGCAATCGGAGCAAGTTAGCTGTGTATCCTGAGTCATAAAAAATCCCTTTGTCCGTACTGGGTCTGTACTGTATTTCATTTCGCAGGATTGCTCGCTAACGAACATAACCTGGTGGGGGTTGACGATGTCCCATCCGGGAATCCAATGGCAATGCCACACAATGTCGCTGAACGGGAATAGTTTTCCGCAGACCAAGCTCTACAGCTCAACGATAGGATCCTGATCTGAGCCTAGGGCAAATACCAGACTAATCGGGCGCGTGCGCCATGGCGATCGCATCTATCGGCTGATTTGCTTACCAGTGCAGCGGCAAGCTCACCTTTTCAGTGACTGGCTAAAGCTAGGCTATCTGGACGTTATCTGCCTGCCAACCCTTAGGTCCTTTTACAACATCGAACTGGACCGCCTGGCCCTCTTTGAGCGTACGGAATCCCTCGCTCTTGATGGCCGTGTGGTGAACGAATACGTCCTCGCCGTTGGCGCGGCTGATGAACCCGAAGCCCTTGGCGTCGTTAAACCATTTCACTGTTCCGTGTTCCATGACCGTTCCTCTGTTACTTGCTGTGTCGCAGAACTCAGGATGGAATCATTTGCGAGTAAAGCCGAAAAGCAGAACAGGCAAAAACGCCAAGTCGGATTCGACGACCAGCCGTAAGCATAGCACCTTTCTTAAGCGAGAGATAACAAATCCTAACTACCAGATACATGGCTCGGCCCGTAGATAACCGCGGCAAATTATGAAAACCGGCTGCCGTAGCGTATGCTGAACGAAGGAGAGATCGGTAATTCCAATACCCTAACGATCCTCGGCCCTCCTCGACATCCGCCGAATCTGCCTGCTACAGAGTGAATTTTGAGATCATGCCGCAGACTGCTGCGGAGGCAGCCTGGCTTTTGTTTCAAACGCTCCATCACCGGGAATTGAGGCAATAATGCGATCGGAACTTGTATATCAGGCCGGACTGAAAATTGAGAATCGCTTTCTGTTGGCCGCAACAGCGATGCGGGCAGCGCGGAAGTTACATGTCAGCTCGACGCGAACAGAAGACACTGTCAATAGAGTATTTAGTGAAGTCGCCAGCGGAACGCGCGTATTTGGAAAGCTGCCGGAGATTACGCCGCCCCCGGCCATCGATGTGCTGCTGATTTCGCCTGCCGCCTAACGGCCATAGATGCACCCCTATCGGGCCGTTGAGCGAAAAAAGCGCTTGAAGCTTAACGATTCCAACCTCCATCGTTTATCGATATCGCGAACGCGGGCTCCGGTCCATTTTGTGAGGAGCCCCATCGCTAGTAAGGCACTCACTTACTACTGACGCTGAGTTAGGTGCATATTTCCGGGTATAAATGGCGAGCGCTCCATCTTCTTAAGAGCAAGCGCTCGCCTGGAGCCGCAAAAGGTTGACGTCGCGCCATGAATTGCGGCCCTCCTGCTTGCTCAACGCGATGCGCAAAATCCCCTGCTTCCTTTGGCACGTCGTAGTTCACCGCGTGGGCAACATCGTCAACATCAACGCCCCGCGTCACGGCGTTGATTGCCATCATCATGGGATGACGTCTCTCCGCAAACCAGACCAATCTACATGAAATGTGGACCACCGCGAATCCCGCCCGCAAGGGGCGACCGTGCGCGATCCGCTCCATTCTTCCTTTGTACATAGACCATAAAGCTGCGCTCGTTTGTTCCTAGAAGATGCTCCAACAGCTCCTGAATCCGAGACAATTTCATTGTTTTTGGGAAGGAGAGATACGATTAGTAAGTTACTGAATTTAATTTGGTTGCCCCCCAGGGAGTCCCATCGTTGAAAATAAATGAGATATATCGCATATTCGAGGCAATATCCTCATTCATATCCTCAAAAGAAGTGGATCTTTTCGGTTCATCGTAAAGCATCGCGGGGCTTGCTCCGCACTCTCCGTGACCTCTCCGAACTGCTTGGGAATGGCCTCCTCGACAGAATGCCAACGGCATCTCGAGGAACTGGACAATTGAGAAAGCCTTTATCGATTCCCCGTTAATTGCCTTGAATTGGGATGTGCAGTAAGAATTGACTATTGGCTTAATCAGATGGGGCTCGATTCATCAATCCTTCAGCTAAGAAAACAACGTCCAACGTATTTTCAATGACTTACGCGGAGAGGCTGGCAGCTATGAGGAACAACTTACAAAACCACAGATGTTCTGGCATCTCGATGCGTATCCTACACGCGTCGCGGCGCAAGCAGACAAGGGGCGGCGAGGTACGGTTATCGAGTCGTTTGGCAGGGTGTGGTTGATGACTATCGAGGACGAGAACTGGAGATCGACTCACGGAGATCGCATTGCAGAAATTGGACCTCTTCCGGTCGTCGCAGGAGAAAACTACTCGGCGCAGTTTATGGAAGCGGACTTCACACCCGAAATGACGGCGCCCGCACACACTCACTCCGGCCCGTAGGCCTGGTTTGCGGTGGGCGGCAGAACATGCCTGGAGACCTCGGATGGTCGCATGCAGATCAGCCAAGTAGGAGGCCCGGCCGTAATCGTTCCCATGGGATTATCGATGCACCTTACCGCTATTGGCACCGAAAAGCGCAGTTCGATCGTGATCATCCTCCATCAATCATCGCGGCCTCCGACCGCAATGATCCATGATTGGACGCCAAAGGGTTTGTGTGAAGACAGCAAGTGAGCTAAACGGGGATTCTCGTTCCCGGAAAGTCGGGTTTTCGGCAAGTTCACTGCTCAATTGGTGCGAACAGGCGTGGCTGTTGAAAAACTCGGTACGAATCGGCTGATTTCATAAAATCCGTATGGCATTGTGAGGTGATCGGCGGCATAGTTCGAGCATGCTCTTGGTGATCATCCTTGTCGGAGGATTTACGCTCATGATGGGTCAGCATACTCGCTCTGAATCGCTGTTCTATTACTTCCGGCTGGAAGATCAGGTTCCGGAGAATCATCTGCTCCGGTTAGTGGATAAGCACATCAACTTCGGTTTCGTGCGCGATCGACTTAAGGACAGCTATAGCGAAACTGGGCGTCCATTCATCGATCCGGAGCTCTTGTTGCGCATTTTACTGACCGGTTATTTGTACGGCGTCAGCAGTGAACGCAAGCTCGTTGAGGAACTGCGCATGCATCTTGCCTGGCGCTGGTTCACAGGTCTCGGTTTCGATCAAGAAATTCCAAATCACTCCACGTTCTCGAAGAATCGGCACGGGCGTTTCCAGGAATCGAAGGTGTTCGAGCAGTTGTTCGAGGAGGTTGTAGCACAATGCCTCTCAGTCGGACTGGTGCGCCGAGATCAACTATCGGTCGATGGGACCTTCGTTGAGGCAAATGCTTCCAGGGAGAGCCGTATTCCGCGAGAGCAGTTGGCCGAAGCTGCGCAGGTCAACCGAACGGTGCGCGAGTACCTGGCTGAGTTGGAGATCCTGAATCCAGTCGAGGAGCCGACGCATAACCAGGACAAGGTGTCCACCACTGATCCAGACTCTACCTATGCGACCAAAGGCGACACACCGGCTCGTATGGGGTATTACAACAATTATCTGATTGATAACGACAGCTGTATCGTGGTGGGCGTGCAAGCGACAGGCGCTCGCTTGAGTGAGGAGTCCCGAGCCGCAGAGGACATGATCGCTCGCTTCACTCAATGGCAAGGAAGAAAGCCGCAGTCCATCGCTGCCGATGCAAGCTATGGCAATGGTCAATTTTTGCAGTGGCTGATGGACCGGGAGATCAAGCCATACATGCCCACCAGGGATGCTGTCGGGCGAACGAGAAGTCTCTTGTATGGTCCGGAGTCCTTCACGTACCTGCCGGATAGCAACAGCTACATCTGCCCTGCAGGCAAGCTGCTGAACTACGGTGGACGCAACGAGAGGAATCGCACCTTCGGCTACATCGGAACCCGTAAGAAGTGCGGCCCATGCGAACAGAGATCCCAGTGCACGACTGGACCGTTCCGGTATCTTGCAATCCACATGAACGAAACAGCTCGACAGCGAGCGCGAGATCTACGAACTACACCGGAGTTCGCGCAGGCACAGCGACAGCGAAAGAAGGTTGAGGCGCTCTTCGCAGAACTGAAGAGCCACAGTAACATCGGCCTCCATCGGCTCCGGCTCCGCAGGTTGAAGTTCATACGAGAGCAGTTCTTCCTGGCGGCCACTGCCCAGAACATCAAGCGGCTCGTCCGATTCCTCAACCGACCAACGATGTCACCGGTTCCCGCCACTTCATAGGGTAAGGGCCATCCCGACTAAATCAACTGCAGAGTTCAACCCTGAAATCGAAAACAGCACCGACTTTTTCAAGATCCACAGGCCGATGCACTCATCGGCAGACTCAGGCCACTCTTCGCGCGGCTCTGAAGCGAAGCTCTTCGGATGCGGGCAACTATTCGAGCATTTGTGTCCAATTAGGTAGGCGCAGATTCACATTCGGAAGAAAGGGGCGATGCATCCTGGCTTCCTCTGCCTACGGGACCTGAGGTATCGAAACTGGCCGAAATCTACGCAGTTCGCCTGCACGATTTCTACTCAGCACAGCTTTCGCCTTACAGATCAATCTTTCTCGTGCAGAGAACGGATTAACCGGCAGAGGTGGTGCAACTAGACGAGCTGCTTTCCGAATTATATTTTGAAGGATGCATAAGCGAGCTCACAGGATGCCGAAATTTCATTCCTGCCCATTTCTACATTGCTACGTTGATGTTCCCCACTCTTGAAGAGCTGCTCATCTGTTCTGGACTCTCTTGCCAAAGTTTCTGGAGGAGCGCTGTCGCACTTGGTCTGCGATCGATCCGGAGCGCTGCCGTTGATAAGGTGGAGGGCGGCGACGAAGCTTGAATTTCGGGACCGGCAGAAGCGAAAGAGGAAGAATTCTCGTTATGAAAGGTTGAGGACTTGGCGTAGGTCAGCTAGCGCGGGAACTACTGCGGTGGTTCGCTCGAGTAGAAATGAAAAGCAACTTCCCTCGCCAAGGTTGCTCTCCACAGCCAGTTCAGTACCGTGCCGGTCGGCGATCCATTTTCCTAACGCAAGGCCTAATCCGGAACCGCGCGAAATCTGTACATCTGTTTGCGCGCCGCGATAGAAGCGGTCAAAAATTTTAGGGATGTCGCCGACTGAGATGCCAATCCCAGTGTCATGGACAGAGAGAACCACTTTTTCACCAAGAACAGCTGCCTTCAGCACCACTAATCCGCCAGGCGGTGTAAATTTAGCGGCATTCTCTAGAAGAATCGACAAAAGCCGGGCAATACTCGCCGGATCTCCCAGCACGAAGAAGTTGTCGGCATGAATTTCAATACGAAACCTGATCTGCGCAAGTTGCATGGCTTGCTTCCATGTTTGTTCAATCCTCTCAAAAAAAGCATTTAATTCGATTGGCACGAGGGACAATGTCTCCGTTCCTCCGTCGGCGCGCGCCAAAGACAACAGGTTCTCAACCAGGTTAGTCATCCGGATGGTCTCTTGATGCAAATGCGACAGCGTTGCGCGATATTCTTCTCCTTCGCGGGGGCGAAAGAGGGCGACTTCAATTTCTGTGCGCAAAAGACTGATCGGAGTACGCAACTCATGGGAAGCATTCCCGGTAAAAGCGCGTACACTTGCGAATGCTTTGTCTATTCGCTCAAGCATCTGGTTGAGCGTCCCGGAAAGATCGGATATTTCATCCCTGGCATCTGGTACTAACAGGCGCGTATCGAGATTCCGGTCATTGATTCGGCGAGCCTCCTCAGCAAGCATCGCCACCGGCTTCAGCGCCTTCCTGCTCATCCAATAACCACCCAGCGCAGCCAGTAAAACAACTGCCGGAGTGAGCATTAACAGGTCGACGCCAAAGCTTGTTAACAGAGCTATCGACTTGTTGAGCGCGATACCCGTCTGCACCGAATACTTTCTCCCTCGCACGAAAATTGGATAGGCAAGAATGCGGACATATCGCGTGCCCTGATGAAACTCCGACGTGCTTCCCTGGACGGGAAGGTGACTCGGCATAGGCAGCGGTGGATTCTCAGCAATCATGCGCTTGGACCGGAAGAGCCAATTACCATCCTGATCGATGACTTGCAGCCATTTGCCGTCGTCTTTGATGGAGTAAATGGCGGCGAAGTCATTTCTGAGCTCATCGAGGGAGCGGGATGGGTCTTCATGTGCAAGCAGCAACTCGATGTCTTCAGCGCGCTCCTTGAGGTCGTTGTACTCAGTGATATCTACGCTGCGACGGAGCATCCACCAACTGGCGAGGCTTAACAGGCACGCGGCCGTGGCAAAAAGGGTGAAGTACCAGAGCGAGAGGCGCAGGCGAATAGGGAGTGATTTCATGGGTGGATGACTTTCCCAATCTCAGATGCTGGCTGGAGGTGAGCACAATCGAGGATGTAGCCGGAGCGACGAACGGTGTGGATAAGCTTATGCGAATCGGGGGCGTCAACTTTGCCGCGCAGAGAGTTTACAAGCACATCGAGTGCTCCGGGGCCGACTTCGGGGTCTGTGCCCCAGATATCCCTCATGAGATTTTGTCTGGAGACACAACGGCCAACACTGCGAATGAGTGAGACTAGGAGCTTGAATTCCAGCGGGGAGAGATCGATATGGCGAGCCCCGCGCGTGGCAGTTCGGCGGTAGGGATCTACCGCGAGATCCCCTGCGTGGATTTTTCTGTTAAGGTCCTGGCTTATGGATGAAATTGCGTTTGGATTTGTATTGGACCCCGTTTGACGTGTGATGGATTGAAGACGGGCCATGAGCTCCGAGAATGAGAATGGCTTGGTAAGATAATCGTCCGCGCCGAGGTCTAGGCCGCGGATGATATCGTCTTCCGCGTCGCGGGCGGTAAGCATGAGAACGCGCGCGGTGCAGGCACGTTGTCGGAGTATGCGCATGACCTCATACCCATCTTGATGGGGCAGACCGATGTCAAGCAGGATGGCGTCGAATTTCACTGCAGCAGCGGTTTCGAGGCCTGTGTCGCCATCGGTGGCGGTCATGACGGTGCAATCGTGCTCGTAGAGTCCTTTGCGTAATAGCTCCAACATGCGGGGTTCGTCTTCGATGACCAATATACGCATACGCTTTTCGGATCTTCCTGCATCTCAGGAACGCTGCAAAATTCATCTGGCACGGTTGAAATAATTTCAACACATCAGGAAGAGGAATTCGAGTGCATGGTAGGCAACCTTAGAGCTTTTCATTCAATGATTCACGCAGTATTCACAATTCCCTCTCCGCGGTTTTTCGCCGTCGCAACCTTAGAACTAATTCATTGATCCGTAAACATCACTTTATAGCTACCGCACATGCTAACGCTCAGTAATCACCAGAACAGAGGCAAGTGTTGTCCTTTGTCACAATTAACCCTCTGCAGTTCCAAGGAGCGTTTATGCCAGCTAGAACACGCGTACCACTGATTCTTTTCGTTTTACTATTTGCCACCTTCGTCGCCGGAGCAACGGAGGTGGATAAAAGGCCCGTTGGCAGCAACGGCAGCGTAAGTGGCACTGTCAAGGACTCAGCTGGAGCTGTTCTGCAGGGCGCACAGGTTGTGTTAAAGCCGACGGGCTTGACCGTGGCATCCGATGCGCAAGGAAGCTTCCTGATCCGCGACGTCAAACCAGGAACCTACACCGTAACCATCTCGTATATAGGCTTTGCCACTTCGATCACAACCGTTACGGTGACCGCTAGCCAGATGGCGTCGCTCGATATAACGCTGACTGTCAACTCGGCCAACCAACAGATTGAGGTAACCGCTACCCTTGAAGGCGATGCCGCAGCTGTCAACGAGCAGCGCACGTCGGAAAACATTCTGAATGTGCAGACAGACACACAGATTCAGAGCCTACCCAATGCAAACATCGCGGATGCGGTAGGACGCATGCCCGGCGTAACGCTGCAGCGCAATGAGGGCGAGGGTCAGTATGTGCAGATTCGTGGCACCGAACCTCGGCTGAGCAATACCACCATAGATGGCGTGATTGTGCCCGGCCCCGATCCAGAAGTGAGGCAGGTAGATCTCGATACCATTCCGGCGGACCTCGTGGGTTCGGTTGCGATCAACAAGACACTTTCGGCCAATCAGGATGGCGATGCCATCGGAGGCTCGGTTGACCTGCGCATCAAGCAGGCGACGTCGGACCGGCCAACACTCATGGTCGAGGGCACGGAAGGCTACACGCCCATCGCAAATGGCCGCAAGGCCTTTCAGATCGACTCATCGGCAGGCTTTCGCTTCGGCCAGAAAACCGCGCAGGGTAAGCGTTTCGGACTGATGCTTGGCTACAGCTATGACTACAACGGCCGCGCCATCGACGATGTGGAGCCTGTGCCCAACTTTGACGGACCAAACAACGCTTTCACTTTTGATCAGCTTTATATTCAGCAATATCTATACGACCGCACCCGCTACGGAATGGCAGGTAGTCTGGACTATAAGCTCAATGAAAACTCCGACCTATATATGCATGGCTTGTTCTCAAACTTCCGGGATTTCGGACAGAAGTATGCTTATCAGTTGACAGAAAACTCCGATCCTGTCGGGCAGAAACCAAATGGCAAAACCACGTTTCACACCAGTATTCGCCGGCCGAACCTGCAGATTGCCGATCTTGCCATTGGAGGCAATCAACTCTTCAGTCATTCCTATCTCAGGTACCAGATAGCCGCGGCGCACTCGCGTTTTGGCGGAGCTGCGGGCAATCCGGGCGCGGCATTCAAGACCGGTGTTGGCAAGGATTGCTCGTATGTGCCGGGCCCCAGCCAGTACCGGCCTCAGTACGACTGTGATGTAGCAGGAAATCCAATCTTTGACCCAACCCAATATGGCCTGGACACAATCGATTTGACGTTCGGGCAGGCCACGCAGCTCAACTTGCAGGCAAGCGCGGCCGTAGGAATCAACTACCACCTCGGCAGCCACTTCTCCACCTTCGAGTTCGGCGGCCAGTTCCGCAACGAGCACAAGGGCCAGGATGCGTATTCCCCCGAGTACGACTCCAACAATGGCACAGCGATGAGCCAGTATCTGAGCACGTTCACCAACAATCACTTCTATGGCGGAAGCTATCATCTGGGGCCCGTTACGGAGTTCTCAAAGATTACCGGCGATCTGGCGCAGAACCCAGCCAATTTCACGCTGGATGAAGGAACAACGCACCTCCAGTCCGACGCCGCTAACTACAACCTTCAGGAGCGCGTTTCCGCCGGTTACATCATGAACACGATTCAGCTCGGACGCTTTCATCTGCAGACAGGGCTACGCATAGAGGCCACAAACACATCGAATACCGGCTATCTCGTTGTGAACGACGCAAACGGGAACTACATTTCCACCACGCCGCAATACGGCAGTGGCTCTTACATCAATCCACTGCCCAGCGTGCAGCTCCGCTACACCATCGACAGGGACTCCGACATTCGTGCCGTCTACGGACGCGGGATCTCGCGGCCCGATCCATACCAGCTCGTTCCTTACATCACGGAAGATCAGTCCACCACGCCCTATACGATCAACATCGGCAATACCGCGCTGGTCGCCGAGCATGCCAACGACTACGACGTCCTTTATGAGCGGTATCTGCCCTCCATCGGAATGATTCAGGCAGGCTACTTTTATAAGCAGATCACGAAGCCTATCTATGGCCAGCAATCGATCATTCCTGCCACTGGCTCACCTCTCTCGCAGGCCTACGCCGGCGACCTCGTCTTCCAGGAAGTCAACGGCGACCACGCCTATGTGCAAGGAGTCGAGCTCGCATACCAGCAGCATCTGAACTATCTTCCCGGTGTGCTCGGCGGAGCGCGCATCAACGCCAACTTCACATACACCGGCTCACGAAACTACAACCTCACCGGACGCACCGATAATCCCGCTCTTGTTGGACAGGCGCCGTTCTCGTGGAACATCGGTCCCTCGTATGCAACGAAACGAGCATTGGTGAGTATGGGTATGTCCTACAACAGCGCCAATATCTACGCATATCAATACCAGAACTCTGGACCAGGCGCGGTGGATTATGGCGTCAAGGGGCCGGCCGGCGATAACTACTTCTACCCGCATATGCAGGTGGATTCGAAGATTACTTACTACATTGGTAAGGGATTCACCGTGATGGCCATTGGCGAGAACATGAACAACGCGGCCTTCGGCTTCTACAATGGCAGCCCGCAATACATGGTGCAGCGCGAGTACTATAAGCCAACCTATTCAGGCGGAGTGCGCTGGACGCCACACCACGAATAGTACAGAGACAGGTGCGTGGAGGCAATTTTTAGCGCACCTGTTCTGCGGCCTCTGAAGATCCTGAAAGTAAACCATCAACTGCAGAACCAATCCCTGATGGGCAGCCGTGCATACTTGAGTGCGAAAGCCCCGGAGCTCCTATGAAAAAATTCGCACTTGCTCTTACCCTCGCCACTTTGAGTAACTGGCCTGCAAACGCACAACAGCCGCTGACGTTGCAGCGAACAATCACCCTACCTGGCGTAACGGGAAAGTTTGATCACTTCGCCCTCGACCTTAAGGGCAAGCGTCTCTTCGCTGCGGCAACTGGCAAACACTCTGTCGAAGTAATCGATCTGACTTCGGGAAAAGTGCAGCAAAGCATCATAGGACTGGGAAAGCCACATGGCCTCGCGTGGGTCGCTTCCACAAACAGCCTGTATATATCGGATGGAGCGCTGGCCCAGCTTTTCGTTTATAAGAGCCAACCCGGCGGGCAGTTCGAACTCGCCGGCAAGCTGAAACTTTCCGACGACGCCGACGACATGGTATACAACGAAGCCACTCATCTGCTCTTCGTTGGAACCGGAGGCAGTGACAGCGCCAACCCCGCGCAGATTGCCGTTGTGAACACAGCCGGCTTCACCTTGGCTGCAAGCATTCCTGTTGCCACGCATCCTGAGGCGCTCGAGATCGACCCTCAAGGGCAGCGCGTCTTTGCCAACATCGCGGCCTCCAGTGAAGTCGCAGTAATCGATGGTGCGGGCAAAGCGATCAGCAACCACTGGAAGCTGACCGGCGCATCGGACAACGTGCCTCTCGCCTTTGATGCCGAGCACCATGCAATCTATGTAGCCTGCCGCCAGCCAGCTGTCCTCCTTGCCATCGACGCCGATTCAGGAAAAGAAACCTCCAGAGTTGCCACAGTGGGCAGCGCAGACGATCTCTTTTACGATGCGGCGTTGCGACGCGTCTATGTCATCGGTGGCGCGGGCGAGGTACACGCATATCGGGTTGATGCGCTTAAAAAACTTCAGCTCCTGGGGGTTGTCCGCACCGCACCCGGCGCCAAGACCGCGCTCTTTGCGCCATCGCAATCCCTGCTCTATGTCGGTGTGCCCAGCATCGACAGTCACGATGCGGAGATTCGGGTCTATTCCATCGCATCCGCACGAGGCAACCAGTGAAATCGTGCCTCCTAAATCGCTTCCTCATTGCGGCTCTCGTACTTGCGGCCGCATCTGCACTTCGCGGGCAGAGCCCGACGAGTGCTCAAGCTAACCCTACCGACGAATTGAAGTTTGTCGTTATCATCTCCCGTCATGGCGTGCGTTCTCCAACCGGCAAAGCTGACCAATTGAATCAATTTTCCGCGCAACCTTGGCCGGTCTGGACGGTCCCGCCAGGTTATCTCACGGAACGCGGCACGAAACTCATGGCCATCTTTGGTGCTTATGATCGAGAATTGCTTGCGAAGCAGGGCTTGCTTTCGCACGATGGATGCGTGGATGCGGAACGCATCACGATCCTGACGGACTCAGATCAACGCACCCGAGAGACCGGCAAAGCGATAGCTGCGGGCCTGATGCCGGGTTGTAATTTGATAATTCATGCGCTCGCTGAAGGCACACCGGATCCCCTATTTCATCCGCTTACGGCGGGAGATGTTCATCCTGACAGACAACTTGCCACCGCGGCATTGGCTGGGCGCATCGGGGACAACCCATCTGGATTAGTAGAAGCGTATCGACTACAACTGCAACAGCTCGAAGAAGTGCTAGCGGGCATCGATGCTCCGAAGATGTCGTTATTTAATATCCCTTCTTCTGTCGCTCCCGGAAAGGCTGATCACCTGGTGGATCTGCGCAGCCCATTGGGCACAGCCGCGACGATGGTAGAGAATCTCTTGTTGGAGTATGCTGACGGGATGCCCCAAGTAGGATGGGGCCGAGTCGATGAAAACAAGTTGCGAGCGTTGATGCAACTCCACACGGCAAGCGCAGACTTAGAGCGTTGGACCCCCTACATTGCCCGCGCTCAGTCAGCACCAATCCTCGGGGCAATTCTCGGGTCGATGCAGCAGACGGTTAGCCAAACAGCAACAGCAGACGCACTTGGCAGAAAATCCGATCGTTTGCTTATTCTAGTAGGACACGACACCAACCTCACCAACATCAGCGGAGCATTTGGTCTGTCTTGGCTCATCGATGGAAGACGCGATGACACTCCGCCCGGTGGCGCTCTGGTGTTTGAACTTTGGCAAAATGGAGGTACTTCGAAATTCTCAGTGCGGCTTTTCTACACCGCCCAGACACTTGATCAGATGCGAAATATCACGCCATTGACCTTGGAAAACCCGCCCGAAAGAGTCCCGGTATTTGTCCCCGGTTGTAGTAGGGCGGACGGATCATGCGACTGGAGTGCCTTCCAGTCATTGGTCCACGCAACAATTTCGACAGATCGCACGCCTACGCATCATTGATCCTGGAGATAAAGGAGGTGGTGTTCACAGATATGTGACGATCTTTACGGATCGTCAGTGAAACGGGTGTGGGAAGCCGTGCTGAAAACCGTGGGCTTTTACGCTATCACGAATCTGCTGGTACTTGCGTGCACTGCCATTGTGATGTTGTGGCTCTTAAACAGGGGCCTTGCACCTCTGCGCTCACTTGCTTCTTCCGCATCTAAGGTTTCCGTCACCTCATGGATCTTTTTGCCACCCAAAGATGCGCGAGCAACTCGGGAACTTGCACCGCTTGTGGGGGCGATGGAACGAGTTCTGGAAGGTCTGAAACGATCCTTCGAGCAGCAAAGGCGATTTTTAGGAGACCCAACTCATGAGTTGAAGACAGGCGTGGCGATGGTCAAATCTTCGCTGCAGTTGCTGGGAATGAAGCAGCGCAGTGCAGAAGAGTGGCAGATATGCCTAGAAATTCGCGGTTTTCCCAGTATTTTTGAATGCCTGAGGGGCCGTTGTTAGCCATCAACGCCAATGAAATCATTTAGTTACAATTACTTAGCATGATTGCCACGGCAGAGGTTGACGTTGATTGAGTAGAAACCTAATCGCATACGCCCTTTCATTCATCGATCACAGCGGAACCTCCAGCTTCCAATGCGGCACACAACCGGCACACAGGGTGCTTTGGAGATCAGGTCTTAGTCGGGGCCTGCGAAGGGTGTCATTGATCGTCGCGTGTCAAAACCGCGATCTCATGCGTGCTCGGGACTGCAATGGTGAGAAGGCAACTCCCGCCAAGACCCTGCGCCTGATGAGTGACTCGCCGAATTCTACCGGCGGAGAGGGACAAACCATGGTCGCGATCGGGTGTAACTACTCCCCAACTGCGAATTCCGTTAGCTGGCGTTCGGCGGACCAGGGAGCGATAATCGTCCAGGCCCATAACGACCGTCCAATCGCAGCCGTTAGCTCGTGCAGCGCAGCAGGAAA
>NZ_LAIJ01000007.1:261203-336925 GCF_001449115.1 Occallatibacter gabretensis
TAACAGCGGGCGAGGGTCTCCGATTGATAAAGACGGAGGACGAGTGGACGCAGTTGTAGCGTGCTTGCCACTAAGGGAAAGCGCTGAGAGCTGAAGATGCTTCTCTCATTACCAGCTGCTCATGCAGGCAGGGTGAACTTGCATTCACCTGCATCCTCTAATTTGGGCGCATCGCTCTACACGAGCGGGCTCTCGTTTTTGCGGAGCTTCGGATTCATGCGTTGGCGCTGGTTAGTTGACCGTCAATTGCAACGTGGAGGTCTGTGAGACTGAGCCAGAGGTTGCGGTTACAGTCAGCGTATAGTTCTGCGAAGACGGCGGCGGAGTGGATGAGTTGTCGCCGCCGCCACCGCAGCCTGTCAGTATTCCAGCGAGCGCAACCGCCGCAATGGCGAACATCATGATGCGGGCTGTGCCGTTGCGCCGCCATGTGCGCCGCAGACCCATCATCGGCAGCAGAACCAGTCCGAGCCCCACGGGAAGGGGAATGCCCCTGAAGGGTGGTGGGGAGATGGCAGCCGAGCTGGATGGCACCTTGATTGAGAGCGTGACATTGGTAGCGCCGGAGCCCGCTGCAATTGTAGTCGGCGAGAAGGTTGCTGTAGCTCCTGCAGGCAAGCCTGTGACAGCGAAGCTAACTGCCTGCGGAAATGTCTCGTCGGGAGGCGGAGTTGCGGCGAGGGTGTAGGTCGCAGTTCCGCCGGGCGAGGCCGTTGCCGAGGAACTGGAGCCGGAGGGTGGCGCGAGAGTAAAGCTTGAGATGACCGATTCGCTCACCGCGGTGCTGGTGAGGGTTGTATAGTTCGCATCGCCGGCGTAGACGGCGGTGATGGAATGTGATCCTACGGAGAGTGATGAGGTGGTATAGGTTGCTGAGCCGGCGCTTACGGTACCAGTCCCGAGAAGTGTAGCGCCGTCGTAGAACGAAACAGTGCCCGTTGGGGATGCACCCGAACCGGAGGCGGTGACTTTGGCCGTGAAGGTGACGGAAGTTGCGGGGTAGATCTCGGCTGTCGATGTGCTCAACGCAACCGCAGGCGTAGCTTGCGACACGACAAGAGCGCCGTTGACCTTAGCCACGGTGTAGTCGGCGAGGTTTGTGCCTGTCACCGAGGGCGTGATCGTGTAGCTTCCTGGAGTGCTTGCTGGCGTGGCTGTTGTTGTGCCGGAGACGGTGAAGGTGTCTCCATTGACTGCACCGGTCGCGGTCCCGGTGAGTGCGGGATTGGCTGCGCCGTAGACGCGAGATGCGTTAGCAGCGGTGACGGTGAGTGCGGCCTGCGATACGGTCAAAGTGCCATTTACCTTCGTCACGGTGTAATTGGCGATGTTCGTGCCAGTAGCGGACGGCGTGATCGTATACGTACCCGGCGTGCTTGTTGCGGCAGCGGTTGTGGTACCAGAAACGGTGAACGTATCTCCATTGACTGCGCCGGTCGCGGTTCCGGTGAATGCGGGATTGGCTGCGCCGTAGGCGCGGGATGTGTTTGATGCGGTGACAGTGAGTATTACGGGACGGACTGTCTGAGTGATCATGCCACTAGACGACGCGGTAAACATATTGTCCCCCGCATAGTTTGCAACAATTGCGTCTACGCCTGCCGGCAATGTTGACAGCGTGAGCGAGGCCACGCCCGAAGCAAGCTTTGCCGTGCCGAGGGTGACGCCCCCCATTGAGAACGTGACAGGCTCTCCATTGGTGCCGACAGGGCTCAGTGTTGCGGTCAGTGTCACGGATTGGCCGTAATTTGTTGGATTCGATGTCCCGGTTGTCGTGAGCGAAAGTGTTGTTGTCTGCTTTGGAAGACCCACCGGTACTGGAGCGGATGTACTGCTACTGAAAAATGAGTTACCACTGTATTGGACAACCAGTGATTGATCTCCCGCCGGCAGCAAAATTGGATTTGTTTCGAACGCTGTTGTAAAAGAGTAGGCGTTCAGAAGTGCAGTAACCGTATGCGATGAATTGTTCGCACTGGCTACGTCCATCATTCCATCGCCATTCCAATCTCCAACTACTACCGAGACGGGAGCGTTGCCGTTGCCTATGCTCACTGTAACGAGGGAAGCGGCGCTTTCAATGGGAAATGCGCCACTTCCGTTGTTGGGCAATACGATAACGGAGTTTGAGGACGAAGCTGCTATCGCCAGGTCTGCATGGCCCAAGCCAACCAGATTTCCGGCTACTACAGATTCCGGGTAGGATTGGCCGAGCTGAGTGACGACCTGTGCCTGAAAAGTTCCGTCACCATTCCCTAATAAGACAGAGAGACTGCTGTTGCTGGAGAGGTTGATGACTGCGAGATCGATGCGGCTATCAGCATTCAAATCGGCTGCAGCAATGGAGACCGGCCCGGCACCTACGGTATAGGAGACGATTGACTGGAAGGTTCCATCTCCTTTGCCGAGGAGAACGCCCACTGTGCCATCAATATTGTTGGCTATGGCGAGATCTGTATAGCCGTCGCCGTTGAAGTCCGCCACGGCCACCGCGTCGGGGCTGTTGCCAGTAGCGAATGTCTGCTGCGCCTGGAAGGTCCCATCACCGTTGCCTATAAGTATGGAGACGGTGTTGTCCTTTTCGTTTGTAACTGCCAGGTCCAGGATGCCGTCTCCATTGAAATCACCCACGGCAATCGCGGCTGGCCCGGTTCCTACGGTATAGACCGTCTGCGCCTGGAATGTCCCATCGCCGTTACCCAGCAGAATCGATACTGTGCCGTCGGAGAAGTTGGCGATCGCAATGTCCGGGTTGCCGTCGTTGTTGAAGTCTCCCGCAGTCACGACAAACGCGCCATTCCCAGTACTGTAAGTTGCCTGTGCCTTGAAGGTTCCATCACCGTTACCGAGCAATACGCTCACATTATTGTCGCCGGAGTTGGCCGTTACCAGGTCGGGGAATCCGTCGTGATTGAAATCCGCAGTGGCGATGGAGAAGGGCTTGCTGCCAGTTGCCGATTGTGTTTCCAAAGTGAAACCCAGTGCTGAAGAAACCGAGGGAAGACCAATCGCGGCCGAGGTTGTGGGTACCGGGCCGGTATACAAGGTGTAATTGGAGTAGGTCTGGTCCTGCACCGTTACAGTGCCTGTTAATGGACCCGCAGCTGGCGACGCGGTTGCCTGTATGGTGAACCACACATTGCCTGGATCTGTCAGGTTAGGGAAAGAGGCCTGGACTGCAGACGCATACATCCCTGTAGCCGTGAGCACGGACGGGGCAGAAATACCGGGCGCCAGACTATTTGTACCTGCAAAATATGCTTGCAGCGAATGCGACCCGATTCCCGGCCGAACTATCAAAGAGGCGGTTCCCGAACTGGTCAACTGCGCTGTGCCCAGTTCAGGCGTTCCATTGCAAGCTGCGGTTGGCGATATAGATGCGTCGCAGAAGACCACCGTACCGTGCATAACCGAAGCGCCGCCAGAAGTGACCGTGGCGGTGAGCGTGACCGGCGTGCCGGATGTAACGGATGTGGCCGGAGAGCCCGCGCTGGTGACTCCTAACGATACGGCGGTTGCCTGAGCGGTTTGAGCCACCGTGTGGGAGACGGTATTTGAAGCTGCGTTGAGATTGTTCGCATCTCCCAGATAGGTTGACGTGAGGGAGCTGGAACCAAGCGGCAGCATGGAGGCGCGGAATATTGCCGTGCCTCCGGAGAGGGTTGCGGAACCAATCATCTGTCCTCCGCTGTAAAACCCGATGGACTCGCCGTTGGTTGTTCCGTAGTAGCCACTGAGGGTTGCCGTCAGAGCAACCGTCTGTCCGGGTAGGGTGGCTCCCAATGGGCTGGCGCTCAGAGTGATAGTGGGTTGAGCCTGCGTTGCGGTGATTGAAACCGATGGGTTAGAGGCGTATGTGAAATCGAGGTCACCTGAATAGATAGCGGTGAAACTATGTGGGCCGAGGGACAGCGGTGGAGATGCGAGCGTGGCTACTCCGCCGGAGAGCATACTTGTGCCTATTAGCGTGGTGCCACTTATGATGTCGCCGTCATAGAAAGAAATTGTCTCGCCGTTTGTGGTGAAGCTCAGGTAAGAATAAGGATTCAATGTGGCGGTCAGTGTGGGTGTCTGGCCGGCCACAAGGCCAGAACTGGGAGTCAAAGTCAACGAAAGCACCGTCTGTTCCCGGTTGTCAATGGTAATCGGCCCACTGACACTTGGAGCGAAGTTACTGTCGCCGGAGTAGCTGGCTACTATGGCATGCGATCCGTAGGTGAGAGTGGGCGAAATTGAAGCCGTGCTTTGCTGCCATGCAGTTAACCCGACAATATCAAGAACCTGTGTGTCACTGGTTATTGCCAAATCGGACATCCCATCTAAGTTGAAGTCCGCAGCCGCCATAAAAGAGATACCAGCATTTGGCCATTGTGTGGTGTAGGAAGCCGGAAAAGTGCCGTCCCCTTTGCCCGTATACAAGGTTGCCGCTGTGGAAGAGGCGTTTTCCCCGGCTATTCCTACCAGATCCGGAATTCCATCGCCATTGAAATCTCCGATGGCCATATCAGAAAATTGGACAGTCTGATTCGGAGCAGCTGCTTGCGTAAAGGTTCCATTCCCAACACCTTGGAATATAAATATGGCCGGACCGGAGAACGGCGCGGTGAGGATTGCCAGATCGGAGATTCCATCGCCGTTGAAATCGGCGACAGCGACATTGGAAGGATAGCCGCCGAGGGTAATTGGGGTGACTGCCGTGAACGTGCCGTCTCCGTTGCCCTGCAAAATATTCGCCAAATTTGGCGCATCGATAATTGCTTCTTCCGGTGGTGTGGCAGGTAAATAGACAAGGTCCGGAATGCCATCGCCATTGAAATCGCCGATAGCAAGCGCGGTGCGTGAAGCCGGACCGTAACTACTGAGAGTTAAGGACCCCTGCGAAAAGGTTCCATCCCCTTTACCAAGAAAAACTGCAACGCCACCTGCCTGGTTGAGAACGCCATCTACGTAGTAGTCGTTATTAACCGTAATCGCCAGATCGGGGATACCGTCGTTGTTAAAGTCTGCTATGACAGGAGCGCCTGGGTAAGGTTGATAAGCACTTGTCGGAGCATCGAGGGTAGCGCCGGCCGTGAATGTTCCGTCCCCATTCCCCAGCAGGATCATTATCTGTGATGTACCATTGGGCCCACTTACATAGACGGCCAGATCGGGAACGCCATCGCCGTTGAAATCACCGGCGGCCATCTCCTCGGGGTTAGACAATCCTGAAGCGGCTGCGAGCTGCGTAAAACTGCCGTCGCCATTTCCAAGATAGACAGTTATCGCGCCGACTCCCGATATCGCGATGTCCGGAATGCCATCTCGATTAAAGTCAGCGATTGCAAAGGATGATTCATAGGACACCGTATAGGGAGTTGCAGGCCCAAGATTGGCGGAAGTCACAAATGACATTGACGCCGAGGAAGAACTGAGCGGTGCTGTGCCGAGCACGGCGTTGCCATTGCTCTTGTCCAGGAAGGAGACTGTCCCTCCTGGTCCCTGGCTGAAGCCGGTGTCTATGACTGTGCTGGATAGCGTTGGGTTTGCTGTCGATCCAGACCAGGAAAGGGTAGTTGAAGTGGGAGGAAGCCCGGTGACGCCGAGCGGCGAGGCCGAGGAGCTGCTTGTGGCATTTGTTTTGGTGCCCACGAACACGGCTTTGTAGCTATGATTCCCCCCTGTTGGGCGGAGAACAACCTTTGCTGTGCCAGCGGAGGTGAGTTGCGCCGTGCCGACGATGTGGAAGTCTTCGCAATAAGTTACTGTGGCGTCGCAGAACTTTACCACGCCCTGCATGACGGGAGCTGAGCCGGCTATGACTGTGGCCGTGAGCGTGACCGGCGTGCTGGACGCAACCGACGTGACGGCGGTGCCGCCATTGGTGATGGCTAGCGTGGTAGTGGTCGCTGTCTGGGCGACGGCCGGAATGGTCGCAGCGAGGCAGCTGAGCAGCAGACATTGCGCGGCTCTATGCAAGGAAGTTAACAAGCGGCTGGAAACTTTATGGTCTTTCTGGGGCAAGGATACGCTCTTCATATAATCCTCCCGAACGCATGTGCGAGGCTCGGTTGGGGCTGGATTTTCTTGTTATGGTTGCTGGTTCAATAGGAAAATTCGAGTGATAGGAGCCTGCGGGCCAAGTATAGCCTGCGGAGCGGACGCGCTTCGATCATTTCAAACGAGATCATAGTTTCCGGAAACGGCCAGATGAGCGGAGTTGAATCCCTGCAGGAGCAGGAAAAGCGAAAGCCCGCTGATTCAGCGGGCTTTCGGCCTTTGTCAGGATGGACCTTATCGGAGAAAATCAGGTTCATTGACTTAGGCGTCGCGCTTTTAAGCTCGATTCTCCATATCAGCTTTTGGACCCTTCGGCGACATGCGACAGGCGTATGGCTACCGAATTTCCGGGCGAGAGACGTATTTCCTGCTCAAATTTGATCTGCAGTATTTCTCCGCTTAATTCGCTCTGAATCTTCGACAAGCGGCTTGAGGCCGAACCTGGAACGACAGAGGCCGACAGAATCGCCACGCCGGTTGCATTCTTGAGCTGAATCTGTCGTAACGGAATTTCTCCGTGAAGAACTTCGAGATGAATTTCCTGCACGGAGCCCTTCACTGATTGGGTATAAGTTCCCCACCCCGAGCCGGCGGCAAAGAAGCAGCGGAAGCTCTCCTGATTGATCCGCGGTGTGAAGGTGAGAGATTGCTCAATGGCTGAATACCGGAAGCCGGAGAGAGCGAGCAGAACAGCGTAACTGGCCATCGCACGCGAGTAGTGGTTACCCCATTCGATCTGGTTCCACGGGTTACGCCGCACGCCGTCGTAGCGATCGCTCACCGCCTTGGCGACGGCGAGCCCCTCTTCAAGCAGTCCACGATAGATCAGGTCGGCGGCAACCTGGTATTCGACTCCTGTCCAGACCTCATCGGAGTAGACAAACGGAAGTGCAGGACGGCCGCCGTCAGGCCAGGAACAGAGCACCAATCCATTTTCGTCATTGATGGCGTAGATGCGCTGAGTATTGGCATGAGTCCAGAAGGTGTGCATGAAGTTATTGCGATATACCGACTGAAGTGCTGAGCGTACATGATCCTTCGGCAGGCCTATATCCAAACCGAGGACGTCCGCAAAATACTGACCCAGCATTTGATCTGAGAGGCATCCCGCGCCGAACTGATACTTCAACTGGCCGTTGTCAACTACGCGCTCTTTCCAGTTGGCCTGATCGTAGGGCGGCATGGGCTTGATGTCGCTGACCGGAGTCGTCTTCTGGATATAGAACCGGCCATTCCACATGGTTTCGAAGTTCTTGACGCCCGATGCCCAGACGCTGTGATAGCGGGCGGCAACGTCGTTTTCGCCAAGCGCCGACGCCATCTTTTCACCAGCCCTGAGCGCGCCCAGATAGAGCGTGGTCATCATTGGGTTGGCGCCGAAGAATTCAATGTCATAGGTGTTGTGCTGTTCGCCTTCCATCACGCCATCTTTGTCCGCGTCCCAAAACTTCCAGGCAAACTCCAGGGCACGCTTCGCGTTAGGCCACATCTTCTTCAGGAACTCGGTGTCACCCGAGAGCTGCCACTCGCGATAGAGCTTCATGATGCAGCCCATCTGACCGTCGGCGGCGGGACGGAAATCCCACTGCTCGATGCCCAGCGGCACCATGGCGCGAAAGGCCAGGCTGTCGTCGCTGCGCATTTCGTATTGAAAGTCGGTGACGCGCATGAAACGCTCCAACTCGGGGAAGAGGAAGGCCACTACCTGCTCGTAGTTCCATACGTGCGAACAGTTCATCCATCCGTTGTGTTGATCATCGCCACATCCCTCGAAGCCGAAGAATTGTTTGCCTTCGAGAAGGATGCATGTATTGGTGCGCATGATCGAGGCTTGACTTGAGACAGCTTCAATCACGTACGGCGGAAGGGTGCTGGAAGTGAGGGACTCCGCGAAGGATCGGGTCTTGCTTTCCAATTCCTGCAGGCGGCTGGCGGTGTGGCTTGCAACTTCCCAGGCACTCTTGAAGCGAGTGCCATAGTAGTTCGTCAGCTTCTTGCCCTTCATCTTCGCGTTGTCGTCGTGCCAGTAGTTTTCACGCACGGGAAAATACCAGGCCAGCACGAAGGTGATCGTTGTCGACTCTCCGGGAGCCAGGTGCGCGTGAGGAGCAAGGGTTGCATAGTCCGATTTGCCGTCGTCGGTTGGTTTCGCCGGCGAGGGGTCTTTCAATGTGCCGTCGGCTGAAAATTGGTCGACCCACTTTTGATATGTATCCCACCATGCGCCGCTGCCCCAGGTTGTCCTCGCAGTGACTGAGGGATGGGTGGTCAGCAACGCGAGCGACCCAGACCGGGGATCTCCTGCAGCATACTTGCCTGAAGTCATCTCGAGGCCGGTAACTCGCGTGCCTGCGCCGGCATCCTCTTTCAGGGTTGTCAGATTTTTACCGAAGCCGGGGAAACTGGAGTCTTCGAGAAATGCCTTGCCGTCATAGCCCACAGGGTTCATCAGCGAGAATGCCAGTGCGAAGTTCACCGGCTTTTGCGTCCGATTCGTCACGCGATATTTGAAGATCACCACAGGCAGGCTGGAATCGTCAACGTTGAGGGGAATGAAGGGATTGAAGGCTTCCAGTTCAACGGTTACCGGGAGCGAGCTATCTTCAAAATCGATGTGAGCGATGGGATAGGTTCCGCTGAACCTGGCACCACGAAAGTGCGGTAGCCCTTGTCCTGACTCCCGTTTATATCCATTCCAGCCGCGGAATGGAGGAAGCGGCGGCCCCTCCACCACTCTCATGCTGCTATTGCCACCCTCGGACTTGGCCCACAGGGCTACAAAGCTGAACGGCAGGATTCGTCCCTTTGCAGGACGGTTGAAGATCTCCAAGTCGCGGAGTTGTCCCTGCCCTCCAAGGGAGATCGTCCCGGTGCCAATTCCTCCAAGCGGAAATGCGACCTCCGCCGCCTGTGCGCCAGAGAGAACTTTGGCGGACGATTTTCCGGTAAGCAGCTCGGAACGTGAATAAGGAACGAGCGATCCTGCCTTCGATTGAAAGGATGAAGGGCGCTCCGGCTCCGAGGCTTGCGCCCCTGGAAGTGCGGCGGCGCCCAAGGCTGCCGCAGACGATGCGAGGAGAAACTTTCTACGATTGATATTCTCTTTGTTCCACATAAATCCCCCTGAACTTCATCTACGGCTTGCCTTGTCAATCAGTCCTAGTTTGCGATCATTTTCGTAACGTTCTATTTCGGAAGAGAAATTTGAGCATGGGGCCATTCGCCTGTCAAGGAGTTTTTCAGAACGCGCTGGGGATAATTCTGAAGTGATTGAATTATCTTCCATTATTTTCATGCATTTAATGAGCAAACTAGGCACTCCATGCAGAGGATTAATGGGGATTTAGAAAGCTTCAAGGTAAGCTTCCCAATCTCTTGTTTTCAATCTATATCAGATCATAATCATAACGATGCAAGTGTCGACGTAAACGCCCATACCGAGACCATCTCGGTTTGTTTCGGGAGGATGCTGATTGAAGATTGAGTTCCCTGGACCGTTGGACAATTCAAGCGGGGCGGACCACAGATAAGCGGGAGCGGTAGGCCACTCGCGGTTACGAAACCGCCGCTAACCTTCGCAGGGTGGGAAGGACCTCAGTGAGATGGCACGAATAGGGTTCTTTGTTGCCCAATGCGTAATAGAGGCTCTTGAAGCAGCCGAAGAGTTCATCGTATACAGGCAGCGCCGCGGACTGCGGCTCGTAAATCCTGCAGGGAGGGCATAACGCCTGCTGCGCCTCTTCGAGTGAGGCAAAGATTCCAGCCGTGAGGAACGCGAACGCCGCGGCGCCGGTTCCGGTCACGTCTCCAACTGGGGTGACCACCGGGGTGTTCAGGACATTCGCATAGATCTGGTTAAGAAGTTCATTCTTGCGGGGAATGCCGCCGCCATTGATGACGCGTGCCACCGGTACACCATAGCTCTGCATGTGTTCAAGAATGATGCGCGTGTGGAAGGCAGTTCCTTCAATCGCCGCGAAGAATTCATCCTCCGGCCCGTGAGTCAGATTCCATCCCAGGGTGACTCCACCCAAGGAAGGATTTACCAGGATTGTCCTATCTCCATTGTCCCAGGCAAGGCGAAGGAGTCCGGTCTGCCCCGCGCGGTAGTGTTTCACCTGTTCACTTAACTGCTCCACGCTCCTATCTGCGCGACGGGCGATCGCGTCAAAGATATCGCCTGTAGCTGAAAGCCCGGCTTCAATTCCGGTGTAAGCAGGATGTACCGAGCCGGGCACAACTCCACAAACGCCTGGCACCAAAGTCGCTGCATCACTCATTCCGATGATGCATGTCGATGTGCCGATCACGTTGACAACATCTCCCAGCCTGATTCCCGCGGCTACAGCGTCCCAGTGCGCATCGAGAGCGCCCATACCAACAGGAATTCCCGTCGAGAGTCCCAGTCGCCTGGCCCACTCTGCGCTTAATGTGCCCGCCGGCACGCCTGCCTTGCGATATTTTCCCAGCGTGATTGCGGCGCGAATGCCTTCGAACAAGGGATCGACGGAGACAAAGAATTCCTCAGGCGGAAGTCCGCCGAGCGCTGCGTTCCACATCCACTTGTGGCCCATTGCGCAAACGCTGCGCGGCAGCTCGTCCAGGCGCTTGATGCCGCACAATTCGGCAGCAATCATGTCGCAGTGCTCCAGAGCAGTTGCGAACTGGCTGCGCTTATCAGGGTTGTGCCGCAGCCAATGAAGGACTTTTGCGAAACCCCACTCCGAGGAATAGACGCCGCCGCACCAGTCGATGGCTTCAAGGCCGTAGCTGTGTGCAGCCTGAGTAATCTCCGCGGCTTCACGCCAGGAGCGATGATCGCACCATAGGTAATAGTCGTCGAGCGGCCGGAGCTGCTCGTCGACCATTACGACACTCGACCCGGTTGTGTCGATGGCGATTGCAGCAATGGACAGACCGTTGATGCCGCCTGCAGCGAGTGCGGCAGCGGTCGCTTCGCACAGCGCTCGCAGATGATCCGCGTGCGCCTGCGTAGCGAAGTCCGGATCTTCTTTCTTCCGCTTCAGTGGATATGGCGCTGTTCCCGAGCTCAGTCTGCCCGCCTGATGATCGAAGACTGAAACGCGCACGTTGAGCGTGCCGAAGTCGACACCAAGCACGAGGCTCATTTCGTTGCGCCGCCGCAGAGATAGACATCCAATCCAAGCTCGCGGAAGGCTACTGCCTTTGCCATCAATGCCTCATCGGCGGACTGTGCATTGTCGCCGTATGCCACTTGAATGTGATTCGACTTGTGCCGTCCCATCAACTGGTCGCGCGTCACGCCATGCAAAACCGCGTTCATCATTGGCCATTGCGGGGTCGTGATCTGCCATCTGCGCTCCACTTCTTCTTTCGGCAATTCCACGACGGTCGCTCTTCCCATGTCGGCCTTGATTTTGTTGTCCTCAACATACACACGGCTCCATACAATCTCGCCTGGCTTGCTGATTCCTTTCAAGGTGCCGCCGCCCAGAGGGAAATACATGGGTGGCTGGCGTTCGCTTGTAGCGCCCTTGTAGCCGTCAACGAAGTGCTCCGGCGGCGCGGCGCCAGAAATCTCAAGCACCCACACGAATTGCCCGTCGTACTCTTCTCCAAAGCGAATGTCATGCAGGGTTGTTTCCGGTGCAAGCCCAAGCTGACGCCACACGCGATTGGTAACAAGCGCGTCAACGCCGGCGCACTCGTCCACTTCATTAAAGTGGGGCAGCGCCTGGCCTTCATACAACACGCGACCATTTCCCTCCGCCGTCACCGGAGGCCGATCTACGTTGTTCAGCAATCCCTCAACAAGATCAGAGGCCGGAGTCAGATCTTTCAAACCCTGCTGATACTGGATTCCGATCGCATCGCACCCAAAGTTGTCTGCAATCCGCAGCGCCGCAATGTACATCTGGCATTGTTCCAGAATCTGCGCATCTGTCAGTTCGGTAGCGGAGTCAGATCCGGTAGAAAACTTCATGCCGCGCGCATCCAGCCACGACCGAACCGACTGCGCAAGCTCAACAGGCACCTTGCGCATGCCGGCGTAAAGCGCCGACTGGCTCATGCGCTCTTTGAAGAAGCCGATCGCATGGAGCAGTTCATCGGGAATGATGGCGTTGTACATTCCCATGCATCCCTCGTCAAAGACGCCAAGGATTGCCTTCCTCTTAGCAAAATCTTCCGCTACAGAACGGCCAACGCGTTCTGCGCTGTCCGGCACCGGCGATGCATGCAGAGGCTTCACATGGGAGGAATCGTGAATGACGCGACCGCCATTGAGCCAGGCCTTCAGCCGGTCGAGGAAGTACGCGTCGGTAAAATCCTCACTCCAGAGGGTGTCATATTTCACTCCAGCCTTCGTCAGGCCGCCGTTCAGGTTCAGCATTCCAACCAGGCCGGGCCATTGCCCACTCCAGTTAGCCGCGGTGAGAATGGGGCCGCGATGGTATATCAGGCCGCCAAGTACATGATGGCTGTATTGCCACACCGCCTCGATCACGATGACCGGGGCTTCGGAAGGAATCTGCTGAAAAATCTCCAATCCATACCGCTGGCTATCAATAAACCCGTGCCCTTTTTCGGGGATCACCGGATGTGCACGCTCGACCTTAAAACCCAACTGGTGAATGGCCTGCGTAAGTGCGGCCTCAGCTGCCTGTTGCGCGGGCCAGCACTTTTGGTTGGCCGACGGCCGCAGATCACCGCTGGCGACCATGAAGATGGACGAAGACATTAGGGCCTGCCCCTCTCTAAAGCGAAGTCAGTGTACCGCAGGCTCTTGCACTGTGCAATAGAAACGTTACGATTTTGGATTCAGCGCATATTTCAGGGCGATTTTTGTCACGTTGGCTCGGTGTCGATCTCTCGGAACGGGAGCGGATCCGGCTATTCGACGCTGCTTATCGACGGGCTGTTGAATTCCTGATGCGCAGTTCCGCCGGGATCAGCATATGCGTTGGAGCGGTGTCATCAGTGGGGGGATTCTGGATGAGCTGATGGAGCAGTTCAAAGGATTTTCTGCCGATGTCACCTGTAAGTTGAGCAACGGCGGTCAGCCCGGGACTGAAGTGCATGTTCCACAAATAGTCGTCGAAGCCGAGCACGCTTAAGTCTTTTGGAATCGAGATGTTTCTTTCTTCAACAGCCTGAAGCACTCCCAGCAGGAGCTTGTTGTTACTGGCCAGGATTGCCGTGGGGGGAGTGGGCAAACCGAGCAGGCGATGACCGGCTTCAACGCCATCTTCCACCTGTACATTCCCTGCAATCAGGTACTCGTCCAGGATGGGTAGATGTGCCTCCTGCATTGCCTTGCGAAACCCCTCCAAACGATCGTGGTGGGGCGACAGTCCCATGTGGCCCGCCAGCATTCCAATGCGTTTGTGACCAAGCCCTAGCAGGTGTTCCGCGGCCAATTGCCCTGCCGCTACATTGTCTGTGCAAACGCTATAGACTGCCCTCGAAGGCGGTAAACGATCAATAAATATAACCGGAATATTGCGCCTTGCAATCTGCTCGGTCGCTCTTGAATTCACACAGCAGGCCAGGATGACGCCGTCAACACGGCGGGAAAAGAGTGCTGTAAGATGCCTCTCTTCGATGGCTCGATCTTCACTCGAATCACATAGCAACACGGAATACCCGGCAGCTTGCGCCGCCACTTCCACTCCGCGAATGACCTCGGGGTAAAAGGCGTTGGTAATGTCGGGAACAATGACCCCTATAGCGTTGGAGCGACCGGTCTTAAGGCTGCGCGCAATGGCATCAGGCTGATAGTCCAGCGCCGACATCGCCGCCAAAACTCGCTCTTTGCGTTTCGGACTGACAACAACCGACTCGTTGATGACGGCGGAGACAGTCGAAGTGGAAACACCAGCGAGGCGCGCCACGTCTCGCATTGTGTATTTTGCCCTTTCGGCCATTCTGACTGGTTTCCAACCCCTTCGATTTCAACAAGTATCGTGAACGATTCCAGTATTACCTATAACGTTCCAATTGCAAAGCGCCCCCATCACCGGGGCGTGACTCACTGTTCAGTTCCTTCCCTGCCAGCATTGCTTCCAAAATTCACTGGACTATCGATCATCCTGGCGGAAAAAGCCGTTTTTGGGCGGAGTGTCGGGCGAGTTCGCTAGGCAATCCCAATATTATCGTAACGTTTCGCTTGACAGCTGGGTACGGGCCGATTTAGAAAGAATCCCGACGTTTAACCGTGAAATCTGAAGTTCTGAGACAGGCTTGGATCATGAGGACCGGCATGACGTTATGGAAATCAGATTTGATTTTGGTGGCTGGCTTTTCGCAGGGACTTCCAAAGGTTTCAGGAGAGGTCAGCCAGAGTCAAATTGCGCACCTGTAAGGACTTTTCCCTCTTCTAAGGCTGCCATATGGAGAAACGATGACACGAATGCGCGATTTTGCATTACTCGGGGTATTGCTTGCACTGCCAGCCTCGACTTTGGCCCAGACCACGCAATATGATGGCCTCACTACCAGCCTCAGCAATATCTACCGGACGTCGGACGCGCATACCTATTCCATCAGCCCTGAGAATCTCACCGGGGAAAAAGGTAAAGGCGGCATAGCGACCGAGGGCACCGGCCGTAGCGCGGCTCGTGACCTGGGGCAGGGCTGGAAGATCAGCCCGTCGATCAATGTGAATGCAGGCCAGACCATTACACTGGCTGATATTGATGGATCGGGACAGGTCCAGCACATCTGGATGACGCCCACCGGCAACTGGCGCCTTTCCATCTTCCGCATATACTGGGACGGCGAGACCGAACCATCGGTTGAAGTTCCGGTCGGCGACTTTTTCGCTATGGGATGGAACAAATATGCGCCGATCTCGTCTTTGGCCATCTGCGTCAACCCGGGGAGCTCCTTCAATTCCTATTGGCCGATGCCGTTCCGGAAAAAGGCGCGCATTACACTCGAAAACCTCGACGACAAGCCTATGGTGATCTACTACCAGATTGACTACACCAAGGCTGCCGTACCTGCGGATGCAGCTTACTTCCATGCCCAGTTCAGGCGCGTAAATCCTGTTCCCTACAAACAGGTCTATACGATTCTTGACGGCGTGGAGGGCAAAGGCCAGTACGTGGGCACGTATCTTGCGTTGGGCACGCACAACAACGGCTGGTGGGGCGAAGGCGAGATCAAGTTCTACATGGATGGTGACACCCAGTTCCCCACGATTAACGGTACGGGCACAGAAGACTATTTCAACGGCTCATACGATTTCGAGAACCCAGTCACGCACCAGTACGACACTTTTACGTCGCCCTACTCAGGCCTGGCTCAGGTTATTAAGCCTGATGGTTTATATGAGTCCCAGCAGCGTTTCGGAATGTACCGGTGGCATATCCCTGATCCGATACGCTTCGATCATGACCTGCACGTGACCATCCAGGATTTAGGCTGGCAGAGCGCCGGCCGTTATCTGCCGCTCATGGACGATATCTCTTCGGTCGCGTACTGGTACCAGACTGAGCCGCACAAGCCTTTTCCGAAATTACCCGCCAGAGATTTGCTGCAGCCGAACTGACGAACTTCTCATCTTCGCTCCGCCGGCGCAACATGCGGCACAACAGATTTTTGCAAATGAGGGAATGTAATGGTTAGGAAGCTATTCGTTCTAGTGGCAATTCTCACTATGACAACTCTAACGAGGGCAGCCGTGAGTGTTGAAAAAGTAGAGTACAAAGGTTGGGCGAATTGCTACAAGATCAGTAATGGTGAAGTCGAACTGATTGTCACCGGCGACGTGGGACCGCGGATCATCCGCTTCGCATTCATCGGCGGCGAGAACATCTTCAAAGAGTACCCCGACCAGATGGGCAAAACGGGAGAGGCTGCCTTCCAGCTCCGCGGCGGCGACCGCGTTTGGAAAGCGCCCGAAGATCCCATCGCAACCTGGGCGCCAGACAATGTGCCAGTCACGATTGAGGTCACGCCGAATGGTGTTGTTGCGCGCGAACCTGTAGAACCACTCACCGGACTCCAGAAGGAGATTGCTGTCAGCCTCGCTCCAACGGGAAGCAATGTCACCGTCTATCACCGCATCACCAATCACTCTCTATTTCCGCTTGAGTTCTCGCCCTGGGCGCTGACCATGATGGCGCAGGGCGGAATGGTTATCAGCGGATTTCCGCCGCGCGGCCACCATCCTCAAAACCTCGAAGCAACAAACCCCTTGACCATGTGGGCTTATACCAATCTCGCTGACCCACGCTGGAAATTTACGCGCAAATACCTCACCCTGCGTCAGGATCCAAACAACAACGAGGCGCAGAAGCTGGGCATGTTCAACCAGGACACCTGGGCAGCTTACCTGCGTAAGGGCGAAGTGTTCGTGAAGCGCGGCACGGCCGATCCTTCAAAACAGTATCCCGATTTTGGATGCTCGTTTGAGACCTTCACCAACAATGAATTCCTCGAAATTGAAACTCTAGGCCCGCTCACGAAGCTGGCTCCAGGAAAGACCGTTGAGCTGGTCGAGCACTGGGGGCTTTTCCGCAACGTGAAATTGGATGCGATAACCGACGACGATCTGGATCGTGCCATCCTTCCGCTGGTTCGGCAGGTACCGGCAGTATAAGAACAACCGAGAGTTGTATCGTCTGAACACGACTTTCGGGACAACGCTGCCCTATAAAGGTGCTGATGCCATGCAAACTTTTCAAAGCAATCGACCGGACTCACAATCCGCGGATCCGAATCATAAGCCGCGGATGTTTCCTGTCGATCACCGGCTCCTGTTCGCGCTGGTCATTGTGCTGTTCTTTCTTTGGGGAATGTCGAACAACCTTACTGACATTCTGGTGCAGCAATTCAAGAAATCCTTTGAGCTGACGCAGCTGACTGCTCAGCTTGTGCAGACGGCAAATTTCCTCGGCTACCTGTGCATGGCTATTCCCGCCGCGCTGTTCATGCGGTCCCGGGGTTACAAGGCGGGTATGGTAGCGGGCTTGTCCGTTTTTGGTCTGGGAATGATTCTCTTCTTTCCGGCAGCCGTTATGGGGCAATATCTGCCTTTTCTACTGGCCTTGTTTGTCGTCGGCTGCGGCGCATCCATCCTTGAAACTGCCGCCAATCCCTTCATGGCGCAATTCGGGCCCGCCGAAACATCCGAGAGAAGACTGAACTTTGCGCAGTCGTTTAACCCTCCCGGCACCATCACCGGCGTCATTCTCGGCGCAAGCTTCATCTTCTCGGGCGTTGAACTAAAGCAGCCGCAGATTGATGCAATGCGCCAGGCGGGCACTTACTCCGGATATCTGCATCATGAATTGATGCGCGTAGTTCCGACTTACGTTGCCCTTGGCGCCACTGTCCTCATCTTTGCGCTGATTCTCTCGCGCATGGAATTCCCCACAATTCGAAGCGAGCATGAGAACACAACGGAAGATCACGGCTCGTTCCGCGCGCTGCTGCATTATCCGCAGTTGTGGCTGGCTGTGGTTGCGAACTTTGCCAATGTTGGCGCACAGGTTGCGACATGGAGCAGCCTGATTCCGTATATGAAGCAGTTCACCGGAGTGAGCGAGCGTACAGCCGCCGGTTACCTTACTGCGACTCTTGTGGCTATGGCTTTGGGCCGCTTCTTCAGCACACAACTGATGAAGTATGTGGATGCAAGGAACCTGCTATCAATTTACGCGATAACCAATGTTGCGTTGCTGGGATTTGCAGCCGCCGTTCCCGGAATGCACGGCGCTTATGCCATTGTGATAAGCAGCTTCTTCCTTTCGATTATGTTTCCGACCATCTTCGCCCTCGGCCTCAAGGGCCTTGGGCCCAACACCAAACTCGCCGGATCATTCCTGGTAATGGCCGTAGCGGGCGGCGCTGTTTTTCCGCCGATCCAGGGATATATCGCTCGTCAGACGGGCAGCATTGCAATCGGTTACGTGATACCGCTGTTCGGATACGTGGTTGTTTTTCTGTACGGCCTGATTGTGCGCCGCAAAGGTGTAACTGCCACAGCGGTTCAGCACGGATGAGCATCGCGCAGCATAGCTAACCGCAAATACATACGAAAGATGCAGGAGGTGCATCGGTGAAAGTTCGAAACTCCACTGCATTCATTTGCTTGGCAGTAGTAGCAGGATCGCTCACACACGCCCAGAAACTGACTGGTACCGCGATTCAGATCGAGGCGGCCACGACGGGCGCGCCACGAGAAGTCTTGTCCGTCAAGATCAATGGCGAGTGGCAACCGGTGCTTTCGGCCGCATCGCTGGTACACATAGTGACTAGCGCCGGTGCTGAAACCTGCCCTATCTCCAAGGCTGAGTTGACTGATGGCACTCTGGTGTTCAGCGGCACATGCAGCGCAGGCTCCTTTGTTCAGCATGTCACGCTGACGGCTGAGCACGACGTCGTCGATGTGTCCACGAGGCTCCAGCTCAATAAGGGCGCATCCGTGCGCTCCATGGAAGATCGCTACGACTTTTTGCCTCCACGGCATACATCGATCGACGAGCACACCGGTCCTCTCGATTTTGTGTGGTCCCAGGACATCAAAAGTGAAGCCGATGATTTGATACCGACCAACAGCTTCAAGTCTCCGGTCCTGATCATGCAGCAAGGCGATCTCTTTGCCGCGCTGTTGCCGCGTGTCAATGTGCATCACGCTGAAACGCGTGCTATGGATCTCGACGTGACATCGAACGACAAGCCCTGGATGTCTTATGGCGCAATTCCAAGCCAGCCGCATGGTCACAGCTACTTTCGTCGCGCGTCCAACGAGACGGTTCACAGCATTGATAACGGCCTCGATAACACCGTGAACTACGACTATTCGCTTGTGATCTCGGAGCAACCACCGCGGTTGGGATACCGCAGAGTTGTGCGCTTGCTGTGGGAGCGGCTGGGACATCCCGCGCTAATGGTTTCATCGGACGAACAGCAGAACGCGGTGCACCACGAACTGAGCTCGTTTGCAAGCTGGAGAGACCGGGCATGGAAGACCGATGCTGACCGCCTCTATGCCGGCTTTACCTGCGACGGCAAACAATGTGGCACGCTATCAAGCGATCGCAATTTAAAAGGCGAGTGGGACAAGCCGCAAACCGATGCCTGGTTCAATCCATGGTTCCAGACTCTGCGAACCGCGTATGGATGGTACATACATGGACGCGACACGAATGACACAGCAATGATGGCCAAGGCCGAGAGCGTTTTGAACCTCGCCCTCTCTTCACCGCGCAATGGCGGAGCCTTCTCAACCATCTATATGGTCGCAGACAAGAAATGGATACCCAGCGATGGTTGGGCGAGTTACGACGACAGCTATCACGCATTTGCAATGTCATGGACGGCCTATTGGATGTTGCGATGGGCCGAGGACCTGACCCCTGGACGCAAAGCCGAAGTTCTTGCCTTCGTTAAGCCCTATGCAGAGTTCCTGCTCACACACCAGGAGCCATCCGGGGTCATTCCTTCCTGGTATTACGCATCGACCCTTGTACCCCGCAAGGAGTTTCGCGATTTCAATGCGGAAACAACCGCATCGGCGCTGCTTCTTGCCACTCTAGGAGAGATCACAGGCGATCAGCGCTATATTGTTGGCGCAGAGCACGGCATGAGCTTCATCGAGCGTGAAGTGCTGCCGCGCCAGCGATGGTTCGACTATGAGACCTATCTCTCGTGCGCGCGCAAGGATTACAGCTTCTTCGATGCATGGACTGCGCAGTATCCGCAGAACAACATGGCTGAAATTCAGGCCCCGGTTACAATGCTCACCCTCTATCGTTTGACGCACAAGCCGGAGTACCTCGAGAGCGGCACAAAGATGCTCGATTATCTTCTGCTCACCCAGCAAGTGTGGAACAATCCCCTGTATACCCCCATGCTGCTGGGCGGTTTTACCACACAGAACACTGACCAGGAATGGAGTGACGCGCGCCAGGGTTATGCAGCCATCGTATTGGCCGACTACTACGACGTGACGGGTAATTTCGAATATCTCGAGCGCGCAATCACCGCGGCGCGATCTACCTTTGCCGTCGCACCCTCTGAGAATTGGGCGCATGTTGGCTATCCTGATGAACCCGGAGGTATATCGAGCTTCCATTGGGGCACCGGCAGTGCAATGACCTCAGTGGAGCTCCTCTCGCCCAAATTTGGCGATGCCTTCATTGATCTGCATTCGAAACGTGGCGTCGGTTTTGACCAGTGCACCGTTACCGATGTCGAGGTCAAAGGAGACAGCATCTCATTCCGCATCGCCTCTTCCGCGCGTGAGAGGCAATTCCTTGTCAAGTTCCGCGGCATTGATTCAATACACCAGTACCGAATCGTCTGGAATGGGAATGTAATCGACAAAGTAGCAGGGAGTGAGCTCTTAAAGAATGGGCAGCTCGTGGGGCCTCTTAAATAAGTCTGCCCCAACTTTTTTGCCTGATCAGGGCAGGCGCTGCCCATGCGGATGCCTCCCACTAAAAATGAGCAGATGGAATAAGCTCTGAAGTTGTAACAGTGGGTGATCGTATGAGTTGCGTCAGGAGAATGGGCTGCGTGGCCTTCATGGCTGCCATTTCAAGTATGGCGATATGGGCTACTCAGATTAACCAAACACAAAATCTCGAATCGATCCTGACCGCCGCAAAAGACGCTCAGGCGAGAAGCGATTTCTCTGCGGCTGCTGGATATTATCGGCAAGCTGTCAAAATAAGCCCCAACATAGCGGAGTTATGGGCCAACCTTGGGCTCATGGACGATCTGGCAGGAAATTCTGCCGAGGCAGTCACGAGTTTTACCCAGGCGGCTCATCTCAATGGATCCATGTATGTGCCTCAACTTTTTCTGGGGATCGAGTATCTGAAGCTGAATCGTGCTGAAACTGCAATTCCCTTTTTGCAAAAAGCAGAACAACTCAATCCACAAGATCCGCAAGCTCCGCTGGCATTAGGCCGAGCGTTAGCGATTGCCGGCAAGGGAGATCATGCAGGCGATGCATATTCAAGAGCCGTGAACCTGGCGCCAGACGACGGGAACGCGTGGCTCGGACTTGGTATGGCTGACTTGCAGCAATCCAGCGCTGATGATCGCTTGATGGCTGAAACTTACAAGGAATCGGTTTACACCAAACTACGCGCTGGAGAGACATTTGCGGAACAGGGCAAGCTTACTCAAGCTGCTGGAGCCTACACATCTGTGTTGACGGCCAAATCGCTCTTCCCTCCTTGTGTCCATGCCGGCTACGGCATCGTGCTGTTGCGGCAACAAGAGGTTGATAAAGCTCATGCGGAATTCGACAAGGAATTAACGCTCAATCCGAGTTGCAGTCTGGCCAGACTTGGCCTTGTCGCCGTACGCGTGGCGCAGGGGAATACCGACGGCGCATTGAAGGACCTGGTAGCTCTTTGGCATGCAGATCGAGGTTTTCTGCAGGAAAATTTGCCGCTGCTGCGCGATGGGCTCACAGAAAACCAACGCGACCAGCTTTTGCGCATGGCTGAAGATCTGCAAGCGCATGAAGTCGTCCCCCCCACCGAATCCGGGAATACACCTCATACTGAGTCGAAGTCGGAGACGACTCCACAGCTCTCGAAGGAAACAGAGGCATTTTACCTGTCTGGCCAGTACCAGAAATGCAGTGAGGGCCTGCGGCCCCGGTTGAGCGTTTTGCCCGCGCCCTCTCTCTTGCTTTTGACTCAATGCGCCTTCTACACAGGCGATTACAAAACCGCTTCATCAGCAGCACGAAGGCTTAAATCGACACCTGCAACACGTGTGAATGGGCTTTACTGGGAGAGCAAAGCGAATCAGAGACTGGCCGTTGCCGCGTTAACTCGCGCTGGCGAAACCGGCTCGAATTCTCCGCAGCTGCACGTTCTCCTGGGCGATGTCTATCGTCAAAAACAGCTCTGGGACGATGCTGAGAATGAGTATCGAAAAGCACTCGCTCTGGAAGCACAGAATCAGAGCGCGAGCCTGGGTTTAGCCATGGCGCTGTTTTCAGAAGGAAAGAACGATGAAGCGCTGGCTATCGATAAAGCGTTACTGGCAGAAACGCCAGATTATCCTGAAGAAAATCTTTTAGCCGCTGAAATATTGGTGCGCAACGGCCACTTTACTTACGCTGAAACCTATCTCAAAAAGATCCATGACACGGGACAGAAGTCCATGCCTCGCGTGCACACCCTGTTGGGTGAAATTTACGCCGGGACAGATCGGCTTCCTCAAGCCCTCTCTGAGCTCAAGTTGGCCCAGTCCGCCGATGATGATGGCAGTATTCACTACCAGCTCGGTCGCGTTTATCAGAAACTGGGTGATAAGGAAAAGGCTGCAGAAGCTTTTCGAGTCTCACAACAGCTGCGTGAACAGTCTGATGATCGCCTAGATCTCCCTCCACAATAAGCCTTAATAATTCACCTCAACTTGAGATGCGAACTGATGCTGCGCTATGTCGTACCGCATCGTGTCATGTAAATGGCTTTCCTTCCTGGGGATCAGACCGACGAACAACTCCTTCCCGAGTGCAGCTCTGCCCGGTACATTGTAAAGCTCAGAGGGCGCCGCGTATGCGGCGCCCTCTGAGCTTTTCCTTCCCGTGATTTCGTCTCCGTGTCAGAAGACGAGCCTCAAGCCAAGTTGCAGAGTTCTCGGACTATTCTGTTGGCCGTTAATCTGCCCAAAGGTTGAATCGTTGATCGTAGTATCCGGCGGAGCGAATTGAACGCGATTGAAGGTGTTGAAAGACTCTGCGCGGAACTCCATTTTTATCGTGTCATGAATGTCAAATTTCTTGAACAGTGACATATTCCAATCGTCCACTCCTGGCTGATACAGGTCTGGCATGAGCCGGGGTGCATTTCCGAATGTGAAAGGCGCGTTGTAGGAGAACTGGCTGGTGTCAAAGTATTTGTCGAGGCGCCCCGTCACAGATCCATGAAGAGTTGCATTCCTCCCGCTCCAATTAGGCCGCTGCTGACCCTCAAAGGTTCCGCTGCTATTTCCTCCATACATTTCCATTGGAGTTCCGCTTTGGAATGTCGTTAGGCCGTTGGTCTGCCAACCACCAACGATAGCATTAACAATTCCGCCCTTGTTCAAGAGGGGCTTACCCTTACCCAGGGGAAGCTCATAGATGTAGGACACTACGAGAGTTTGGGGAACATTGTAACCAGCCAGTGACCGCTCTGATTTCGGGTTCCAGTAATTCTGCGGAAGCCCTATCTGGAACGAAGACCCCGAGAACCCGCCCCAGTTCGGAGAAGGTATTACGTTATCGATCAACTTGCTCCATGTGTAAGATCCCGACACTGAGAAACCATTGGCCAGACGCCGCGTTACCGTCAAAAACAGCGCATGGTAACTTGACTCACCATAGGTGGCAAGGGCGCTGTTGACATCGGTAAATTGTGGATAGGGCCGCAAAGATTGTCCCAGAGTGATCGTAGGTGTTGCCAACGGTCCTGAGGTGATGACTCCGTAATAGGGATTCGGAACCTGGTTATTCAGCGCCGACCCCATGCTGAGGTACTTGGGATTTAGCTGGTCATAATCCCAGGTTCCAACAAGATGTGTACCCCTGGACCCCGAGTAAGCGATCTCAACGGCGGTCTTACCCGGCAACACTCGCTGGACGTTGAAGTTCCATGCTTGCAGGTACGGCTGCTTGTAATTGCGATCGACAAAGGTCAGTGGTGAGCCGAGGTTAGTCAAAAGACCGGCTGAGCTGCCGGATGCCTGGCAGAACTGGCCGCCCGGGAATGGATTCGAGTAGGTTGCGTACGGCGTCAGGCCGTTATCCAAAGTAGTAGGAGAATTTGTCGAACAGAAGAACCCGTTTTGGGGCATTGCGCTATTTGAGGTCGAGCCACCATTTCGTCCGTTCCCCCAGCTATTGCCATAGAAGATGCCATAGCCGGCGCGCAGTACCGTCTGAGTCCCGAGAGCATAAGTCAATCCGAGACGAGGTGCAAAATCCTTTTTGGTGCTGGTCCACTGACCGCTTGGAATGCCATTCACGCCGGGAAATTCCAGGCCTCCGGTGACGACCGTACCGTTCGGGAGGTTTGACGTATCGGTGAAGTCAAAATTTGACATCTCGTTATGAGCCTCTCTTCGAGGATCTTCATGGTCCCAGCGCAAGCCCAAGGTTGCTGTCAGATTGCGCGAAAGTTTGATGTCATCTTCCCCGTAAAAGCCGAAGTACGGCTGGGTGTAATGGCCGACGATTTCGGTTACGTTTTGCTCGCCCGAGCTCATTGTGCCAAGAAGGAACGAAGCAAATCCGAAGCCCGATGTGGCGCTCCCCTCAAGTGGATTGGGACCTTGCGTAAAGCTGAGGTTCGACGAATAAGCTCCAGTCGAATTGTCGATGGTGTTCATGTGGTATCTTCCCTTGGCCACGGTTCCACCAAATTTCACCGTGTGCTTTGACCACATCTTCGTCATATTGGCTTCGCTTTCGTAGCGATCCGTCACATCGTTCTCGTTATAGTAGTTGCCCAGGCAGGACATTTCTCCCGGACAAACCGACGGAATACCTAAAGTAATACTGTTCGCTGCCAGGTAGCTAGGAAAGCCAAGTTGGCTTGGGTCAAACCCATTCGACAAGCCTTGTGACGCGTAGAACCAGCGTGTCCAGGAAAAATGGAATTCTCCAAAGAAGGTGGGTGAGAACGTCTGAATAATTTTTGCCAGAGCATACGGATGATGCTGAGGCTTGGTAACGTAGCCTGGGCTTGCAATATTGCTCATGCCGAATGTTGCGGGAACAACCCAGGGCGAGAGGTTCTCAAGAGAGAACCGGCCCATGAGCGTGGTCTTGGAACCCAATTGGTAGTCTCCCCGGCCGGAAAAGTTGTTTACACTTTGCTGGTTTGACCCGCTGAAGAAGAAGTTGTTGAGATCAGTGCCGGGACTGCCTGGTTGATTCGGCTCGGGGAAAAATTTAGTCAGGTTCGCCGCTACCGTGTCGATCAGTCCTGCAGGAATCTGGTTGTTGGGAAACGCCGTGCGCATGTATTGACCAGGATTACTGGGATCCGCCACGGTGGACCACGGGTTGTAAATCGTTATCGGTTGCCCTGAGCCGTTTGTAAGTTGGGAGAAATCGCCGCTCCGTTCGAGATCTGTCGGGACGCTGGTAGTTACCACGTCAGGAGTTTTCTGTCTCAGCCCTTCGTAAGCAAAGAAGAAGAACAGACGTTTCTTAAGGATAGGGCCGCCAAGGGTTCCTCCAAACTGGTTATAGCGGAGCACTGGACGCGGAGACCCTGCCCTGTTGGAGAAGAAGTCGTTCGCGGAGAAATCATCGTTCCGCAGATATTCAAACAGGCTGCCGTGAAATTGGTTGGTGCCTGTCTTGGTGGCAATATTCACGATGCCGCCTGCGCTGTTGCCAGTTTCAGCGCCGAAATTACTTGTCTCAACACGATATTCCTGCACCTCTTCCACCTGGGGGGTGTACTCGGGGCCGTTAAAGGCAAGATTCGTGTCGTTGCCTCCGTCCAGGGTGAATTTGCTTTGATCTGGACGCGAGCCATTGATGGAAAAGAATTGATAGTGACTTTCCAGCACAGGATTGTCTGTTGTTTGCCTTGTAGAAATAACACCAGGCTCCAGAACCATGAGGGAGTTTGAATTGCGACCGAGCATGGGAAGATTTTCGACTTGGGCCGGCTCGACCACGCCACCAATCGCGTCACTTGAGACGTCGAGGAGGGGCGTGGAATCTGAGACGGTGACAGTTTCAACGTTCCCGCCCACGTGCAAATCAAAGTTCAACGTCGCGGTCTGCCCTACCTCCAGCACCACGCCGGTTCGGCTAATGGAAGTAAATCCCGTAGCGCTTATGTCGACCTTGTAAGATCCGGGTTTCAGAAATGTCACAGTGTAGACGCCAAGAGTGTTCGTCTTTGCTGTCTGTGTAATGCCGGTATCCACACTTGTGACAACTACGCTGGCCCCTGCCACCGCAGCGTTCTGCGCATCAACAATAGCGCCGGTGATTTGTGCTGTCGTCTGCGCATGTAATTGTCTGACCGCACAGCTGAACAGCAATACGGTAACTAGGACAAATTGCGTCACTTTCCGCATCATGCATTCCTCCCAAAGATTTTGTTGCTCTACAACGTTGCGGTCGCGGCCCGTTTCAAAAAGGCCATGGTTGAAGTTAGGTCATCCTCGAAGCTGCTTTTGATCGATAGATTGCCCACGGGATCCGTAGCTGAATCGATTAACAAGAAGAGTGAAAAGCCGGATAAAGGGCTTCGGGAAGGCTCATTTTCAGACCATGAAGAAACGTCGTTGAGGTTGATGAAGTTCTGCAGATAGCTGAAATTCGCATCAGATCTCACGAATTGACGGCAAGACCGCGGAACAACGAGATGATGTTTTCGAGATCTTGACGATTTCGGAAACGGTTGATTTGGGCCCGATTTGTGGGCACGTTTACGACTACCGTCACTAGAACGCCGGTAATCGGAAGAAGAGTGGAGATGGAAGTGGTCGGCACTCATGATTCGTGCCGATGCGCGACTCTCACTGAAGCCCTCGTGCCACTCTGCCCGCTCAAGAGGACATACTCTGCGGGCCTTGCACGCCTGGTGTCGCAGGGCAGCGTCGAAATCCTTTTGCCGTGCCAGCAGGCGCACTTGATTGGCAAATGGGAGACGACTGCTACCCGCAACTCGGTGGATGGATTGGCACATTTTGAATAGGCCTCAGTTCAACGGCACGAAGTCTACTCGATTCAGAGTGTAATTTGCAATAGGAACGTTTCGATATTTTATTTCCCTGTATTTGCGGGCATTATGCGGTTGTTCTATAAACGATTCGTTTTCCGATACCCATATCCCGGAAACCGAACTCAGGCACCATGAGAGAACCGCACTATGCAGGCTTACAGGTCGTCATCTTATACACAGTACGCGTCGTGAAAAATTCGGAAATAGTTCTTTATTTTCTCGCACTTATATAGAATTTCTCTTTTATATGCTCTGTTGCTTTGGCCGCATCGCTTCTTCAGGATGAAGGTTCGATCCCATTGCAAGTTGGGACTTTCTTCCCTGGGCTTTCCCTACTCCACTTCTGGGGTTGCAAACGAACTGATTACCGGCAGCGCGCTTTCGGGTCCCAGCCCACGGTCAGACGACTCCGTGCAAACAGTTCCATCATTCTCGTAACGTTTCGCTGGCGAGATACGCGCCCGACAATGCCCCACCTGATCAGACTCTGGGGACTTCGTTCGCGGCCCTGGACGACCGGCAGCAATTTGGCAAAAGTGCAAGAACAATAAGGCGGTTACGCGAACCAGATTTCAGCAGTCTTTGCGGCAGAACACTGGGAAGATGAGAAACATGTGACTCAAGTGGCAGCTGGAGGCCATTTTTTCGATATATTTGGATGCGGTGGACTTAGGGCTAAAAGATGCAGTAATCGTTGTGACCGGAGGCGCTAAAGGCGTCGGCGCTGCCATTGTAGAGTTGTGCTCAAGTGAAGGAGCGATTCCAGTCATTGTTGATCGTGATGAGGCCGCTGTAACGGCAATTCAACAAAAACTTCGGGGAAGAAATCACAGAAGTGAAGCCGTCACTATGGATCTAACCGATCACTGTGCGACCGATCTTGCTGTGACAGAGATCGCAAAGAAGCTTGGCCGTATCGATGCACTCATAAATAATGCCGGAGTCAACGATGGGGTTGGCCTTGAAAATGGTACTCCCGAAAGATTCACAGCCTCTCTACAACTTAATCTGGCACATTGCTATGCGATGGCAAAGACAGCTTTGCCGTTCCTGATCGCTTCCAAGGGTGCGATTGTGAACATCGGATCCAAGGTGGCAATTACCGGACAAGGCGGAACATTGGGGTATGCTGCCTCCAAGGGAGCGATTCTTGGGCTCACCACTGCGTGGGCGGACGAATTGGCAAAATATGAGATTCGAGTCAATGTAGTGATTCCTGCTGAAGTATTAACACCGCAATACCGTACCTGGCTGGATAAATTTCCAGATCCAAATGAAGCAGAAAGAAAAATTACTTCGAGAATCCCGCTTGGTCACCGTTTTACCAGTCCGGCCGAAATCGCTTCCGCCGTTCTCTTACTTCTGTCGCCAAGTAACAAGATGAGCGGTCAAGAAGTATATGTGAACGTATCCAAATTTGCCCGGATCTCCCTAAACAGAGGGCCAGTTTATTGGGTCATCCCTGGTCGCGATTAATCCAATAGAGAAATAATTTTACCTTTTGACACACCAACTCATGCACGCCTATAGTTTTGCTTGTTTATCAACCTGAAGCAGAACATACCTCGCCTCTCTGTACTCCTCGAGAGGCGCCGCGAAAAGCATGCTTCAGGATCAGCTTTCGGAGAACTCCAGAGATGACAAAGATCGTACATAGACTGGGACTGGCCGCCGCAGGTTTCAGTATGCTTCTTGCAACTTCCGCAGCAATCGCACAGCAATCGACGGATCCGCTCAGGAATGGATTTGAGAATCCGCCTGCAAGCGCTCGCCCGCGTGTGTGGTGGCACTGGATGAATGGGAATATTACAAAGGAAGGCATTCAGCTTGACCTTGACTGGATGCATCGGATCGGCCTGGCCGGGTTCCAGAATTTTGATGCCGCGCTGGATACGCCACAGGTAGTGAAGCAGCGCCTTGCCTACATGACTCCGGAGTGGAAGGATGCCTTCAAATATGCGATTCAAGTGGGAGACAAATATGGCTTCGAGATGGCCATTGCCGGTTCACCTGGTTGGAGCGAGTCCGGTGGCCCGTGGGTAAAACCGCAGGAAGGCATGAAAAAGTATGTGTGGAGCGAGACCGAAGTAGTCGGCGGCAAGCCCTTTCACGGCACGCTGGTACATCCGCCGACGAGCACGGGCGAATTTCAGGATTATGTGCGGCATGAGTTCAACGCGCCTGAATACTATGCGGATGCAGCTGTCGTAGCTTTTCGCCGTCCCGCAAGCGACCTCACGGCTGAGCAGTTACACGCAAAGATTACCGGCAGCAGCGCAGACTTGAACCCGGCGATGCTCTCCGATGGGAACCTGCAAAACAGCACGGGCGTGAAAATACAGCAGGAAGGGCAGCTCGCCTGGATTCAGTACGAGTATCCGCAGCCGGTAACCATGCATGCTCTGACAATCGTGGAGCCGGCGAGAGATTGGAGACGATTGGCTGCTGCCGCCGGGACGTCGCGGCCGAAGAAAAATCTGGAAGCGAGCGACGACGGCAAGAGCTGGAAACGCGTAGTTGAAATCAGAAATCCGGATTTCTGGGAAGACACTATCGCCTTCCCTGCCGTCACGGCAAAATACTTCCGCGTAACCTTCGAGAGAACTCCGCCTCCGCAGTCTGGTCGCCACGCGGCACGCACCCAGGATATGCCCAAAGCACCAACGACATTTGACCTTTCGGAGCTGGTACTGCATACCGGTGCGCGTGTAAACAATTGGCAAACCAAGGCAGCATTCCGGCTCGATGGCAATCTCTATCAATACGCGACTCCGCCTGCGGAACCTTCGGATGTGATTGCCAAGGCCGACGTGGTGGATTTGACCGGCAAGATGAGCGCCGACGGAACGCTGGACTGGACGCCTCCTGCGGGTGACTGGGTGATTTTGCGGCTGGGCTACTCGCTGCTCGGGATTGCGAATCATCCGGCGACTGCGGAAGCAACGGGCCTGGAAGTCGACAAGCTAGACCGACGCTATGTGCGTAGCTATTTCGAGAAGTATCTGGATAGCTATAAGGAAACAGTGGGCGCCGATGAGATGGGCAAAAAGGGAATCCAATTTGTCATCAACGACAGTTGGGAAGCAGGCTCACAGAACTGGACCGACAAGATGCTGGAGCAGTTCAAAAAGCTACGCGGCTATGATGCCACGCCATGGCTGCCTGTGCTTACCGGCCATGTCGTAGAGAGCTCCGAAGCCAGTGATCGCTTCCTGTGGGATTTTCGCAAGGCCATTGCCGACCTGGTCGCCACGGAACATTATGGCGAGCTCGAAACGATTTTGCACGAACGCGGAATGGGTCATTACGGCGAATCGCACGAAGGCGGTCGCGCCCTGCCGGCCGACGGTATGGAAGTAAAGAAGATGAATGAGATTCCGATGTCCGCGATGTGGACGACCCATCCCGGCGTCAATCCGAAGCAGTATGGTTACAATGCCGATGATCGCGAATCGGCTTCCGTGGCGCATCTTTATGGGCAGAACATTGCAGCGGCTGAGTCCATGACTGCCGGAAGCGATCCGTGGGCGTGGTCTCCTTATACTTTGAAACCAACAGCAGATGCGGAGTTCTTGAACGGCATCAACCGCTTTGTGATTCATGAGTCTGCACACCAGCCGCTGGCTGATCCGAAGAAGGCGCCTGGCCTGACGCTTGGACCCTATGGCCAATGGTTTAATCGCAATGAGACGTGGGCCGCGCAGGCCGGCACATGGATCAACTATCTTGCCCGCACCAGCTATTTGCTGCAGCAGGGGCATTTTGGCGCGGACATTGTTTACTTCTACGGCGAAGATTCCAACCTCACGGAAATCTTCGGAGGCAGTGCGCCACACATTCCTGCGGGCTATGGGTTTGATTACATCAATGCTGATGCGCTCATCCATGAGCTGAGCGTGAAGGACCATTTCATCACCACAAAGAGCGGCATGAACTACCAGGTTCTGGCGCTCGATCCGAACAGCCGGTATATGTCTCTTCCTGTGTTGAAGGCGATTCATACGCTGGTGGAGGACGGCGCGGTGGTTGCCGGGCCCAAGCCTCTGGACGATCCAAGCCTGGCTGATGATCAAACCGAATTCAAGCAACTCAGTGATCAGCTTTTTGGCAACGGCTCCGGCATGCAAACGGTGGGCAAAGGCAAGGTATATGCAGGGCAGAAGCTTGCAGATGTTTTAGCGGATTTGCATCTCGCACCGGATTTTGATGCCAACCGTGCGGGCGTGGATGTGGAGTTCGTTCATCGCAAAGTTTCTGGCGGCGATTTGTACTTTGTGGACAACCGCAGTGACCAACCGCAGACTCTTAATGCGCAATTTCGCGTAACCGGCAAGGCGCCCGAGTTGTGGTACGCCGAGAACGGAAGCATGAAACCTGCTTCCTTCACCATTGCCGATGGGCGCACGACGGTTCCTCTCACGCTTGAACCCTGGGGAACGGTTTTTGTGGTCTTCCGCAAACCTACTTCGGAAACTGCACACACACTTCCTGCCGTATCGGAGTCGCAGGTAGCAGCGGTGGATGGTCCATGGATGGTGGCCTTCCAGCCTGATCGCGGCGCACCGCCTTCGATCACGCTCAATGCGTTGGCTTCATGGACGGATAATTCCGACGCCGGTGTAAAGTATTTCTCCGGAGCTGGAACGTACACCAGGACAATCCAGGCAGACGCGAGTTGGTTTGCGAAAAGCGAGAATCTGTATCTCGATCTCGGAGACGTCAAGAATCTTGCCGAAGTGAAAATCAACGGCAAATATCTTGGCGTTGTGTGGCACGCGCCATATCGGGTGGACGTAACAGGGGCACTCAAACCGGGCCCCAATCAAGTGGAAATCAAAGTGGTGAATACGTGGGTAAACCGCATCATCGGCGACCTTCAGCCGGGCGCGACAAAATGCACGTTTACTGTCGTCGAAAGCTACAAGGCAGATTCACCGCTGATGCCTTCGGGACTTCTAGGACCGGTCACCGTGATCCGAGCGGATAAGCGGTAGACGAGGCATTTGCGGATGGAAGGACTTTTAAGACAGGAGCCCTTCCACCTGGTGATCGCATGCGATCCGCGTACTTCCGTCCTTTGCTACTCGGTCAGCGTGAAGGTTGTGCTTTGCGTAAGCGTTCCTGACGTAGCCGTGACAGTTACTTTGGAGACAGTGGGTTTCGGTGTACCGCCTCCGCAGCCGCTAATAGCCACGGCGCCCATCACACTGAGAAGCAGGACGCATAGCGATCGCATCCAACTGCGTGCTCCTTTGCCAATGAAGCAGAATGCCACTACGAGGACTGCGGGCAGCAAAGGCATTCCCTGTTTGACTGCCGCAGCGGAGGCTGTTTCTGCCACGGTAAGTGTAGACGTAGCTGCAGATCCTGAAAGCGTCACTGAACTCGGAGCAAACGTGCACGTAGTATTGGACGGCAAACCGGAACAAGTAAGAAGAACTGCGCTTGAAAATCCGTTCTGCGGCGTGATGGTGACCGCGTCTGTAGCCGAACTGGCAGACCTAACCGTAAGTGAAGATGACGCAAGCGCAAGTGTAAAGCCAGGAGGCGGCAAGTTGATGACATAAGCCGCGCTCGCCACGCTGCTGTTTGCGTAACCGGGCGCAGAGGCAATGGCTTCAATAGTCTCATTGCTGTTGATGGTGACCGAAGACATGCATTGCGATGACGAAGTTGTTGGAGTCGTACCGTCTTTCGTGCAGTATATGGTTGCGCCCGCTGTTGCATCGCTGATCGTCACGCTTTGCGCTGACGTATACGTCCCGGCCGCGGGTAAAAATGTAGGCGTGGTGGCGGCACTCAGCGCGGTGATCGTCAGCGTTCCGTCCACATATGTAAATGTATAGTTGGCCGCCACGAGCGATCCAAGCGAGGGCGTGATGGGATAGGTTCCCACCGGGGATCCCTGGGCTGCGTACACTAGTTCTTGCGGACCGCCGCTTATCGCCGATGCGGCAGTATCTCCGTTGACAAATCCTGTGACGGTAAAGCCGAAGAGTGGCGGAATGGCTTGGCCGTATGGCACGCTAACATTGTTTGCCGTCACAGTGAGTTGAACCTGAGTCGCAGTCAACGAAAATGCTGCTGAGCCTGATACGCCGGTCGCGCTTGCAGAGGCCATCAAACTCTTCGAAGCAACTGCCGTAGCCGTAACGGAGGCTTCGCCATTCGAACCTGTCGTTGCGGTCATGCTCGAAAATTTGAGCCCTGTGCCGGTAAATGTGACAATCACATCCGAAACCGGATTTCCATTTGTATCTTTAACAATGACTATGAGCGGATTTGCAAACGCAGAGCCATACGGTGCTGTCTGGCCTGAACCTGAGACTACTGAAATGCCTCCCGGCGAAGGACCATTGATAGTTTCCGTATACGGTGTGGCATTACTGGCCGTGTAGTTCGAGTCTCCTGAGTAGCTTGCATTGATGGTGTGTGCGCCAGCAACCAATGTGCTGGTGGAATAGGTGGCTTGGCCGCTCCCATTTACTGCTTCCGCGGTTCCGGCACCACCATCCACGCTGAATGTCACCGTTCCTGTAGGAACACCGGACATGCTCGCTGGGGTCACCGTAGAGGTAAACGTTACTGCTGCACCTACGTTCGCAGGATTGGGATCTCCAGTAAGCGATGTTGTAGTGGAAATCGTTGTACTGGTGGCGCTCATGGAAAATTTGGATATGAATGCACTGCCATTTACAGGATTCGTCGTCTGGTATGCACCAGTCGTGATCGGGAAATTTGACGAAGGTGCGTTTCCGGTCAGATACACATTGTTGCTCGAATCCAGGGCAAGCCCATATCCCTCATCGCAGTTATAGATGCTAACGAGAGGGCCTGATACGTTAATCGTGCCACTACCGCCAAAATAAGTGGAATAAACGAGCTCTGTGCCGGTGGGGTTTAACTCCGCAAAGACAGGGCTTTCGTATTCGTACGGTACTGATTCGTAGATTGCCAAAGCGCAGGCAGGAGCAGCCTGATAAGCGTTGGCTGTAACGGGAAAATCCGTTCCCATTGCATAGCCGGTTATATACACATCTCCGCTTGAGTCCACGGCCATGCCTGCCGATCCCGCATTCGCATCAAGAGCACTGCCGCCAAGATAGGTTGAATACACAAGAGATGCACCGGATGTATTTAACTTTGTTACAAAGTAATTTGGGCCTGAAGCCGAACTAAAAGCATTGTTTGCTATTTGGTAGGCTCCCGATGAGGTGGGAAAATCGGACGAAGATGTGAGTCCAAAAATATAAGCATTGTCTGAAGAATCGAGAGCAATGCTGAGAGCCCCGTCTCCGTTATTATTTCCAGACGGTCCATTCGGGTTTCCAGAACCTCCCAGGTACGTGGAATAAATGAGGGATGATCCAGTCGCGTTCAGCTTAGCGACAAATGCTTCACTGCCATTTCCAGAATCATTGTTTGAACTTTGATAGGCTCCGCTTGTCACAGGAAAATCACCTGAGTAGGTCCCTCCGGCAATGTAAGCATTCTCGCTTGCATCCACGGCAATTCCCATGCCACTGTCGCCATCGCTGCCGCCGAGATACGTAGAGTAGTCAAGGGTTGTTCCATCGGGGCTGATTTTGCTCACAAAGGCGTTGGGACGTGAGTTCGTTGCACTCTTATTAGTAGTTTGATAGGCGCCACTGGTGACAGGGAAATTGCTTGAATATGCTTCACCAGCTGCATAGGCACTCCCCGAACTATCGATAGCGATCGCAGAGCAACCATCGCCTCCGGCGACACCGAGTGAAGCTTGCCCGGCATATCCGGAGATGCCACTTCCGCCGAGATATGTCGAATAGACCAGCGCTGTTCCGGTAGTATTCAACTTCGTGGCGAAGCAGTTTGAAACTCCATTCGTGCCGCCATTATTGACCGTCTGATAGGCACCGCTGGTCTTGGGAAAATCAGTCGAGAAGGCGATGCCCGCCACGTATGCATTGCCACTGCCGTCGACACGAATTGAGGTTGGATAATCTCCGTGATTCAAAGTTCCGGCCACACTGATATTTCCGCTGCCGCCGAGATAGGTCGAGTAAACAAGCGCGGTACCGGTTGCATTTAACTTGGTGACAAATACATCGAACACTGTCGGTGTGCTGCTATTGTTTGCAGTTTGAAAAGCACTGCTTGTCGTGGGAAAGCTTGTCGGATACGCAATTCCAGTGACGTAGGCATCGCCGCTTGAGTCCACCGTGATTGCTGTTCCATAGCTTCCACCGGACGTGCCTCCAAGATAGGTCGAATAAGCCAGTGTTGGATCAATGATCAGCGGCTCGGAGTGATCATAGGGGCCCACGACAAAACCGATGGCGTGGCCAGCTTCGAGGACAAATCGCCCTTCGACCGGTCGCCGCAGGCCATCTTTATTTTGATAAACAACAGGCTTGTGGAACGTGATCTCGCCATTCTTCACGATCACATCGAGATTACCGTTTTTATCGATCTCGAGTCGCTTCGCACCGTCGAAATGTACCTTGATTGAACCCGGATTGGAGTTCGGTGCAACGATGAAGTCATACTCCAGTTGCTGCTGATTGCCATAATAAACAAGGTCAACGCCCGGATATACGCCGGTATATTCCACCTTGCCGTAAGTAGGTACATTGCTATGCCACTTCTGTGGATCGCTGCCGATGAAGTAATTCGCCGTGCCGGGCAGTTTGTCTTCTCCACTGATACGCAGGCCTCTGCCCGTGCCTTCGAAATGCATCCGGACTACGTCGGTATTGAATTTTTTTCGGCCCGGTTCAGCAGGTTTGTCATAGAGGAGACCACTCGCTTTATGCGGCACGCGCGCATCAGGCTTGCGCAATGCAAGGACGGCTTCTCTGTCTGTCAAAAACAACGAGTAACCGCTACCGCGCGAGAGAAACCGGACCTGTGTGCTCGTCTGCCCCTGGTTTGCTTCGAAACTCATCGGCAGCTTGCCGTAGTTTGCAGAAATAGAGGTGCGATTGACCGTTGCTACGGAAGACGATGTGGCTTGTGCAGTGGGCTGGCCCTGCATTGTCGCGATTAACGACGTCGCCAGTAGTAATGCTGCCTGAGTCTGCCGCGCAATATGTTTCGGGATAAGCGATAGAAGGGGACGTTCCTTGCCGTGAATCGGCTGATCACACACTGAGACTGAATTCGATAAGACAACGCGCACGATTCCTCCGGGGCTCGACGAGCATGGTGAATGAAGCTACCGCTCCGGGGGGAAGGAAGGTAGAATTGGCTGCTATAGGGTTATGCGGAAAAAACCGCTCTCTCTGCCACAGCGATATAAAAAATTCATGCGCTAGGACTGAAATCAACCAGCGCAAAACACATAACCTCACCTGACCGAGGAAGAACGTGGCAGCCCAGACTTCTTTAACTGAGCAGTTGCAACGCTATTTTGAAGGCGATATCGAAGTGGCCGAGTCTGTCTTGCAGACGGTCCTGCCCCAGCTTCACAATATTGCCGAGCGCGAACTGAGGCGCGAAAGGCATGGGTCGCATCTATCTCCCACCGAACTCATTCATGAAGTGTGGATGAAGAACATGAGCAAAGGCGGTTGGGAGATTACCAGCCGACGGCATTTCTATGCTCTGGCTTCACTCGCCATGCGTCACATACTTGTCGACTTTGCGCGGGCCCGGCTGGCGCAGCGGCGGGGGAACGGTATCTCGCCGGAGCCTTTCGACAAAGCCGCGTTCAATCAGTATGCAGAGAATACAGATCTCGAGAGCATTGTCCGCATCGGACAGCTTATGGACCTGCTCACGGCAGTTGATCCTCAGGCTGCCCGAGTAGTCGATATGCACTACTTCGTCGGCTTCACCTTCGATGAGATTGCCTCTCACACAGGCATGACGTTTCGTCAGGTTCGCCACCGTTGGGAAAAAGGCCGCGATTGGCTGAAGCGGCAGATGTAGCACGAGCTGAATTAATCGGATTCCAGATCGTAGGCAATGCAATCGGCAAATTCCCCAGCATTTGCCGGCCTGCGCGCAGGATCGAACTCAAACGCGGAGCTGAAAAGTTGAATGGACTCGGCCGATAGCCTGACGGGCAGAGACGGAATCAGATCGCGCATCCGGTCGGGCAGATCCATTGAAGCGTCCGGCAGTAACATCGCCAATCGCGTACCGGTGATCATCTCAATGAGCACCTTGGCAAGGCTGTAAATGTCTGTGGCGGGGTGCGCAAAACCGATTGCCTGTTCCGGAGCCATGTAGCCGATTGTCCCGGCTGCGCGAGAAAGTCCGTGAACCGTCTTGTCCGGGTCTTTAACAATTGCAATGGAAAAATCAATCAGTACCAGCTCCTGGCCGGGCGCAGCGTCATGACGCAGCATCAGGTTCTCAGGCTTCACGTCACGGTGGTAGATATTGTGGCGATGAACAGCATCGAGCGCGCTGCCCACCTGGCGCAGGGAACGAGCAATTTGCCGCGGCGGAATCGGTCCCTGATCCAGCAGTGTCCGTAGTGTGATGCCTTCAATGAATTCCATGACGAGGTAAAACGAGCCATTCGGCGCCACTCCGCTGCCGTAGATGCCCACCACATTTGGATGGTTCAACTGTTCAAGGGCGCGCACCTCGTGGCGAAAGCGATGTCCGATCCATTCCTGATCAACTGCGTCGTGGTAAAAGACCTTGATGGCGCAGCGCTTGTTTCCCTGACTTTCATCGTGCCCATCGGCAACTAATGCAAACCCTCCGCGCGCCAGGATTGCGCCTACACGAAACCTGTCGTCGAGTAGCTTACCCTCCAGCGATTGAAATTCCGGGGAGAGCGCGGCCAGCCGCCACGGCGCCAGATCCGGCAATCTGCGGCGCATTATCTCCTTGCGTCTCTGTCTCCATCGAAGGCCGGCGAGGCCGGTACCGATTCCCACGAAGGCATACGAACCAAGGGCCGGCCACGTCAACGCAACCGGAACCATTACTGCCATTGCCTGCTCGACCGGCTGTGACCATGGCCCGCTGCCAACCTGTCCCTGCAGTTGCAGCGTGTGTTTGCCCCACCCCGGTCTGCCAAGCGGCAAATCAAAATCGTTTGCTTCTCTCCATGCGCCATCTCCCGGCAAAAGCCGGTATCGCATATGCAGCGATTGACGCCTGTCGAACTGTAAAGAGCCAAGATGCGCTGTTACAACTGAGCCGCTCGGAAATCGTGCACTCGCCTCGTCGATGCGCAGAGGATGATCACTGGAGGAAAATCCTGTTATCGCAACAGAGGGCGCGAGAGATGGATGAACCAGATCGTCAGGGACGAAAAAGTGGATAACATCATAATCTGCGCCAAACCATATAGAGCCGTCCCTATCCTCAAAGATTGAATTTTGATTACTGTTGAGGGCAGGCAGGCCATCGGTCAGACCTAAATGAATCCATTTCCCCTGGCGCGCCTGTTGGGGATCGGCAACATAGAGGCCGTCCGCATTACCCCGCCAGATCCAGCCCCGTTTGTCGACTGTTATGACATTGGTTACGCCGCCAGTCTCGCCGACTGTAGGCGCCACTCGCGCAACGGGTGTTTTGCCTGCAGCCTGCTCAACATAATAGACAACCCCTTTCACGCGCGCCGAATACCAGACGCTGCCGTCTGCCGTAACCGCCAGCGATTCGCATCCCGAATTTGAATCGGCATTTTCAGTCGGCACCGGCTCCCATGCCGAGGTCACTCTTCGCATCAGTCCGTATTGGCCGCATGCCCACAGGACTCCGTTTGCGTCTTCTTTGATGTTGAGAGTATCCGGCGCAACTCTGACGGCATTGTCAGATTCAAACGACAGTTTTCCGTTGCCGGAGTCAATTCGGTAGAGAACGTCACCGACTGCCCAGATATTGTTATCGCGTCGGCGAGTCAATCCTTTTAGATCAGCGATCTGGGAACGCCCCAGCTCATGCCAGCCGGGCGTCATTCGATAGACGGTGTTCCCCTGCGCTACAAGCATATTGCCGTCGGCTTCAGGCATCATGCTCCCTGCCGGCGATTCCAAAGAGCGCCAGGTTTTTCTGTCAGCATCCAGAATTTTCGTGGTTTCATCATCCTGGACATACATGTTTTGTTGACTCCGGGCGATCGACCACGTGTTTCCCTGTAGCCCTTCCGATCTGCTCCAGTATTCCAGTTTGAGACGCCTAGGCAGGTACATAAGGCCATCCGCAGTATTGGCCACCAGTCCTCCGTCCCGCAGAGGAACTACGATCCCGGTTGAGATATTCGTTACCTCCATCTTTTCCGGCCTACCGATGGCAATTTTGGCAAAGCTGGGGATTAAGACGGCTCCATCGTCAAGTTCATAGAGTTGGGGATATCCGGCACCAACATATCTGGGATCCAGCTGGATTGGCTTCGCATCACGTGGGCATTGATAAGAGGCTTGAGCGATGCTACGGAACCAGATGCAATTTTGTCTGTCGCGCAACACAGCCGACGAACCAGTGGCGTACTCGTCTCCCAATCCCAACACATATTGACGGACGACGAGCTTTTGTCCGGGCTTCCATCTGACTACATCGTCAGCCGAAAGCTCACAGAAACCGCCTGTGCATCCGTAGAGAAGATTTCCTGCCGCATCCTGATGAAACTGAATCTCCCGTACATTGGTCAGAACGCTATCGAACCGCCATCCATTGCCTGTTCTGGAAACACGGATCGCGTCAGTCGTGGCCGACTTTTGTCCCTGCGATTGCATGGTAAATAGAAAGACGTCGGGCGCGACGCGCACAATGCCTGCGAGCGCTAGTCCGGCAAAGACGTTCGTAAGCTTACCCTGGTAAATCCGAAAAAGGCCCTGGCTCGATGAGAGCCAGATTCCACCTTCTGAATCCTCCACTATTCCGCGTACAACTCCGCCATTCTGTACCCCCTGTGGAGAGAGAAACCGCGAGCCGTCGAATACATAGAGGCCTTCAGACCCGGTCTGGCACCCCGCCAGCCAAAGCCTTCCTCGGCTGTCTTCAAACGGGAACAGGCAGCCCACCTTTGGAGAACTTGATCCGCCGATTGACACGAAAGGATGCTGCTGCGCCATCGAGATATACGCAGGCGACAGGGCTAAAACAGCGTTAAGAAACCACAGTATGAATCGTTTTTTTTTCGTCGTCATACGTGTGAGCCACTGGTTGCCTATTTTTTAAACCTCGTGGCACCTGACTGTGATTTATACGCATAACAATACAACAACGTCTTCATGTCGTCCGTCCCCGAAGGCGGCAGCTCAACTAAATACGCTTATCCATTACAGGAGAAATTGTGCGCGCCAAAAATCTTCCTATTTTTTTAGCCTGCCTCCGCGGTCCGAGTACCGAATCTTCTGTTGCCTATAGCCTTGCGCTGTCAGAGAGCCGACGATGGCTGGCGTTAATTCTGCTGGCGACGGGACTATGCGCCAGCACCCAGAAATTGTCTGCGCTACAGGCGCAGAAACCGAGCGTTGTAGAGCAAAACAGACTGGTTTCGCCCAGCGATGCGATCAAGGGCGCAGACTGGCTGAAGGCGCAGGGCGTGCAGACAGGGCTGGATCAACTGGATCTGGGCGTGGATAAGAAAGGACATCCGATCAAGTTCCAGGTGTCGACCGATGGCGCGGGCGTGCAGATCAAGCTGACTGGTTCGGGACTGGATATGGCGCTGGCCGGGGATAAGACCGGTGGCGGAATTATGGGGAAGCTTAAGAAGAAGGACGAGAGCGCAAAGGGAGCCAGTGGCCTCACGATAACAGATATCCTCGGCCCAAAATTTGCACCTTACGATCCTGAAAACAAAGGCAGCCGGGAAGAAAAAAGCGTAGGACACGAGTTGGACAAGGTTGGCAAAGTAAATGAGTGGCTAGGCGGAGGAAAAGACCATTACCTGAAGGGAACCAATCTCTATCCATCCGATGTGAGGACGATTGAGCAGAATGCCCCTGTCATTAAGCTGCTGGCGGAGGGCAAGCCTGACGAAGCCAATAAGCTCTTTTCCTCTCTGCATTCGAGCGCTGCGGATGCCGACCTTGGCACGAGCGATCCGGCGAATTTGGCTCTGATCCAGAAGGCGAATGCCACGATGGACAACCTGACGGCGCAGGAGCAGATGGGCGCGAAGACCCTGCACTTCAAGGCGGAGAGCGGCAATATCATCACGCATCTGGACGATCAACAGGCAACGAATCTCGATAAGGTTCTACAGAGCATGAACCAGGAGAAGCTTTTCGAGACGGGCAAGTTTACCTATGCAAAAGATTCAGCCGGTAAAGGCATTGTGACGATGGACAGCAGTATCACTTCCGGGGAGATTGACGCAGGAGCAGCGTCTTTTAAGGTTGCGATTGACACCGGGGATGTGAAAAAGGTGCAAGCATACCAGAAATACAAAGGGCTGAGCGATCTCAACGTGCCGAAACGGTGACCGTAGTGCATTCAATGCTGCAATAGTCGTTTCGTGCCGTTCTTTGCCCTTGCAGTCAAAAAGTGCGGGCCGGAACTCCTTGAAGTTCCGGCCCATCTTCGGCGGCGGTTGGCTTTCCTCCGCCTCGGCTTTAGAACTCAACCCGCAGTGCGAATTGTCCCGTGCGGTGGCCCGCATTCTTTGCAGTCTGCGCTGCTGTGAGGTTGCCAAACGAGCCGGGATTGCTAATGTTCGTTGCAGGATGCGCGAAGTTGGTATGGTTCAGCACGTTGGTAAACGTCGATTCGAAGCGTACATGCCAGTGCTCTCGGCTGACGAGAATCTTCGCGAGGCCACCATTGACTGCGATATGCCAGGAATCGGCGGTATCAAAACCTGTCGCCGTATCCGTCGAGTCTCTGCAAAGCAGCAGATCCTCATGCCGACAGTCCGCGACGATGAAGATGACAAGGTTGAGGCGTTGGAGGCCAGCGCCGACGATTACGTGACCAAGCCATTTCAATTCCGCGAATTGACCGCCAGAATACGCACCGCCATTCGCCGCTTCAGAGCTCCGGAAATACCTGCAGAAATGGCCATCTTCATTGGGTCCATCGAGCTTGATCCGGTTCGCAGGCGTGTTGAACGAAATGGATCCGAGGTGCACCTGACTGCGCGCGAGTTCAATGCGCTTCAGCTTTTGATGACACACGCCGCAGACCGGTTACCCATGCGCGACTGCTTCATGCGTTGCGTGGCCGGAGTTTGTCAACGATCATGCGTATGTGCGCGTTCTCATCGGCCAGCTGCGCAAGAAGATCGAAGATGATCCAGCCAACCCAGCGTACCTTCTCACCGACAGCTATATCGGGTACCGTTTTCGGGAGCCATGACGTAGTTTTGATCAATTGACTTGCAAAATCCACTAGACTTTCCCGGTTAAAAGTGAAACGATGCTCTCCCGTTCGTAACTATAGCGTAGGCGGCTGCTACTTTGGTCGGACTGAGCGAAGAACCGTCAAAGCAAAGAGCTGGCTTCGGCTCAGAGGCCGTGCATTCGAGGCCTTCGAATTCGCTTGATTCGTCGTCGAATGCCGTCCAGGCACCCTCCCTGAGTCTTCCCAAAGGCGGTGGCGCGATCCGAGGGATGGGAGAAAAATTCAGCGCCAATCCGGTTACTGGCACTGGATCTCTGAATATACCGATCTACACCAGCCCGGGTCGCTCTGGATTTCAGCCTCAACTCTCGCTCTCTTATGATTCTGGCTCGGGAAATGGTCCCTTCGGATTTGGATGGACATTGGCGTTGCCGGCTGTGGCACGCAAAACCGAGAAAGGCCTGCCACAATACGAGGACGCCGGGGAATCCGACATATTCATTTTGTCTGGAGCCGAGGACCTTATACCTTCCCTTGAGGAAGTTGGCGGGCAATGGGTGCGGGATATTGCACCAACCAGAACGCTTTATGGCAGCCAATATTCAATTCATAGTTATCGTCCCCGCGTAGAAGGGCTGTTTGCGCGAATTGAACGCTGGGTCAATCTGACAGATTCTCAAGACACGTTCTGGCGTTCTATTTCCCGTGACAACGTCACGACCTGGTACGGCAAAACACCTGAAAGCCGGATTGCAGACCCGGCAAATCCGGCCCATGTCTTCAAATGGCTTGCCTGCATGACCTATGACGATAAAGGGCATGCAATGGTATTTGAGTACAAGTCAGAAGACTCGAGCGCCATTGATTTCACGCAAGTAAACGAGCGCAACCGCACCGATATGGGCCGTTCTGCAAACCGTTATCTGAAACATGTCTTCTACGGTAATCTCACATCCTATTTTCCCGACCTGACAGCTGCCGCCGAAGTGCCGCTGCCAACCGACTGGTGTTTCGAACTTGTCTTCGACTACGGCGAGCACGATCTTCTGAATCCTGTTCCACAAGAGACAGGCACCCTTTGGACCCTCCGGCCCGATCCTTTTTCGACTTATAGATCGACGTTTGAAATTCGGACTTACCGGCTCTGTCGGCGAACGCTGATGTTTCATCATTTCCCGGCTGAGACGAACGTTGGACCCAACTGCTTGGTGCGTTCAACCGACCTTTCATATGCTCTCCCTCAGAATCTTCAGGATGCGAGCCAGCCATTCTATTCTTACCTGCTGTCTGCAACCCTAACCAGCTATAGCCGCAACGGCGCCGACGGATATTTTTCAAAATCACTGCCTCTTCTGGAACTTAAGTACACGCAGGCAACCGTAGATGAGACCGTACGGGAGATTGATCCCAGGAGTCGGGAAAACACGCCGTATGGAATTGAAAACATCCAGTACCGCTGGGTCGATCTGAATGGGGAAGGTTCAGCGGGCATCCTTACTGAGCAAGCTGGAAGCTGGTTTTACAAACCAAACCTGAGCCCTGCAAATTTGCAGACCATTAACGGCGAAGCGTGCACGCTTCCGCAGTTCGGACCTCTGGAGTTGGTTGCCAGACAACCCGCCGCGGCCAATCTCAATGGCGGGCGGCAACAACTGCTCAACCTTTCTGGTGACGGTCAGTTGGATCTGGTGGACTTTCAAGCTCCGATGCCCGGTTATTTCGAACGAACTGAAAATGCTGATTGGACGCCATTCGTCAGCTTTCAATCATTGCCGGTTTTGGACTGGCATAACCCTGAACTAAAATTTGTCGATCTTACCAGGGACGGCTTCGCAGATTTGCTGGTAAATGAAGGCGACGGTTTCTGGTGGTACAAATCGCTGGCGACACTGGGGTTTGCCACCGGGCAGCGTTCGCCACAGGCCCTGGACGAGGAGAAAGGTCCAAGGATCCTCTTCTCGGACGGCACGGAATCCATCTTTCTTGCCGACATTTCCGGCGATGGACTAACCGACATTGTTCGTGTTCGCAATGGAGATGTGTGTTACTGGCCCAACCTTGGCTATGGGAACTTCGGTCCCAAAGTCATCATGGATCATGCGCCACTTTTCGACCGTCCGGACCTGTTCGACGGGCAGCGTATTCATCTCGCGGACATCGATGGTTCAGGGACAGTCGACATTCTTTACTTCGCCGGCGGTTCAGTCCAGCTTTACTTTAACCAGTCTGGAAATGGCTGGGGAACGGCGCGAATACTAGGCCATTTCCCCACTGTGGATAGTCTCTCGTCTGCTGCAGTTTTTGATCTTCTGGGCAACGGAACAGCATGTCTGGTGTGGTCATCTCCACTTGCGGGTAATGCTCAAAGGCCTATGCGTTACATCGATTTGATGGGCGGCCAGAAGCCGCACCTATTGGTGCAAATTACAAATAACCTCGGCGCCGAAACGATGATTCAATATGCGCCGTCCACCAAATTCTATGTTGAGGACAAACTAGCCGGCACTCCATGGGTAACTCGCCTTCCCTTTCCAGTGCATGTTGTCGAACTCGTGCAGACCTATGACTGTGTAGGGCGCAATCTGCTGGTAACACGATATGCCTATCATCACGGCTTCTTCGATGGAGTCGAACGCGAGTTTCGTGGTTTTGGGCGTGTTGATCAATGGGACACCCAGGAATTCTCAGCCCTCGCAAATTCCGCTGATTTTCCTGAGTCCAATAACCTGGATACTGCCTTTAATGTGCCGTCAGTGTTAACGAAAACCTGGTTTCATACGGGTGCATATTTTCAATCGGCAAAGATCTCCAGTTGCTTCGAAAAGGAGTATTACGCGGAAGGAGATGTTTCCGGTGCAATCGCGGGTCTACCTGACTCGCAACTCCAGGCCATGCTCCTTGACGATACAGTTTTGCCCTCAACTATCTTGCTTCCCGATGGCACACATCGGCCCTACACCCTTTCGCCAGAGGAGCTTCGGGAAGCATGCCGCGCGCTGCGCGGATCGATTTTAAGGCAGGAGGTCTATGCACTCGATGACACCGAGATGGCGGATCGGCCGTACACCGCGTCGGAACGAAACTACATGATCGAGGTTGTCCAGCCTCGAGGCCCGAACCAGTTCGGCACGTTTTTCGCGCATCCGCGTGAAGCTATTGATTTTCAATACGAAAGAATACTTTACAGCGTTGTGGACAACACCATAACGACTCAGATCCCGCCGCCGTCCAACGCAATCGTTGCTGCTGATCCAAGAGTCACTCATGCAATGACGCTGAAAGTGGATCCATTCGGAAATGTTTTGCAGTCTGTCACCGTGGCCTATGGGCGTCGTTTTTCCGACCCGTCCACAGCTCTCACTGCAGAGGATCGCTCAAAACAATCCATTCTCTTGGCCACTTATTTAGACAACTCATATACCAACGCAATCATTGCGGATGACAGCTATCGCGTTCCACTGCCCGCCGAAGCAAACACTTATCAGCTCCTCCAGGTCCAACCGGAGAACACGCACCAGGGTTTGACTAGCATTTTTGGATTTACAAAAATGCAAGGCCTCATCCAGGCAGCAAGCGATGGAAACCATGACATTGCTTATGAAGATCTCAACCCTATGGGATTGAACCCCGGCGAACCTTACCGCCGAATTCTCGGGCAGGCACGCATCTTGTATCGGCCGGATGACCTCGGTGCATCTGCTGGTTCCCCGCAAGCTTTGTTGCCATTAGCCAAGCTCGAATCTATGGCCATTTCTGGCTGCAGCTACGAACTCGCTTTCACAGAGTCGCTCATCGCGCAGGTCTATGAGCGCGGCGGAACGCCTCTGCTGCCTACGCCGGTCACTGTGTTAGGCGAAATTGGCGCTGACGGTGGCGGATATGTGGACATGGACGGCAACGGTGATTGGTGGACACAATCCGGACGTGTTTACTATTCAGTCGCTCCAGGCATTCCGGATGAATTGCAGGAGGCTCGCAACAGCGGTTTTCTGCCGCGCCGTTTTGACGATCCCTTCGGTAACGCCGCTACAGTCGCATACGACAATTACGGATTGCTGCCCATTCAGACAGCCGATGCCATAGGCAACACCACGATTGCCGTCAATGACTACCGCGTTCTGCAGCCTTTATTGCTCACCGACGCCAATGGGAACTGCGTAGCCGCCAGCTTTGACATTCTTGGCATGGTGGCCGGCACCGCAGTGATGAGCAAGGCCTCTAATAGTCCTGTGCTCGGGGATTCACTCAACAACTTCATCCCGGATTTGACCGACGATCAAGTTAACGATTTTTTTGCAGCTGACGATCCACATTCCATCGCAAACGATCTTCTGGGAACGGCTACTACTCGCATCCTTTACGATCTAAACCGATTCCAGAACTCGCAGGCTGCAGCACCAACAGACCCAACCCAATGGCAGCCCATCTTTGCGGCCACTTTAGCTCGCGAGACGCACGTCAGCGATCTGGCAACGGACGAGGCGACCAAGATCCAGATCACTTTCAGCTATTCCGATGGCTTAGGGCGCGAAATTCAGAACAAAGTCCAGGCGGAGCCAGGTCCCGTGGTTGATCAAGGTCCTGTTGTCGACCCGCGTTGGGTAGGCAACGGATGGGTCATCTTCAACAACAAGGGTAAGCCTGTTCGTCAGTACGAACCTTTTTTCAGCCAACTTGCGAAAGGGCATCAATTTGAATTTGGTGTGCAGGTGGGTGTAAGTTCCACACTCTTTTATGACCCGGTTGAAAGGGTTGTGGCAACTCTTCATCCCAACCAGACCTACGAGAAGGTGGTCTTCGATCCATGGCATTCGCAGAGTTGGGATGTGAACGATACAATCCTGCAGGCAAACCCCGCTGAGGATGCCGATATTGGAGACTTCTTCCAGACGCTGCCAGAGAGTGATTATCTGCCGACTTGGTATGCTCTGCGCACCGATCCCGCATATGCAAGCCAGTCCGCCCAACTCTGGCCCGATCCAGTCATTCTGGCTAAAGAGGTAGAGGCCGCAGGAAAGGCCGCCGCACACGCAGGCACTCCTTCTATTGCGTATTTCGACGTTCTCAGGCGATCATTTCTGACCATTGCGGACAATGGCGGAGAGCAGAAATACGCAACCCGCGTGAAACTGGATGTTCAGGACCTTCAACGGTCAGTGACGGATGCGCTCGGTCGCAAAGTCATGGAATACGACTATGACATGCTCGGCAACCGAATTCATCAATCGAGCATGGAAGCTGGCGAGCGTTGGACCCTCAATGACGTTACAGGCAAGCTGATCCACGCCTGGGATACGCGTGGACACAACTTCAGAACAACGTATGATACTTTGCGCCGTCCGTTGGGTTCGTTTGTCCTTGGAATTGACGCTGTCAACTCGGATGCGCGAACAACAGCAGCGGAAGTTCAGATACAGAAAACCGTGTACGGTGAAGGACTCTCGCCCGCGCTCAATCTCAACACCCGCGTGTATCAGGTCTACGATACCGCCGGCGTGGTAACCAGCGCCGCGATCAATCCAACAACTGGAGAGCAGGAGGCCTACGACTTCAAGGGAAACATGCTGCGCTGCAGCCGCCAGTTCGTCGATGATTACAGGGCCCTCCCTGATTGGTCATCTACGACCGCACCGGTACTGGTGGAGAAAGTTTTTGCCAGCGGCACGCAATATGACGCTCTCAACCGCCCCCTGGCGGGCACCACGCCGGACGGGAGTGTCGTCCGCGCAACCTACAACGAAGCGAACCTGCTTGAAACAGTGAGCGTCAATTTGCAGGGCGCAGCAAGCTCGACACCCTTCGTTACGAATATCGATTACGACGCCAAAGGACAGCGAACCCTGATCAATTATGGCAACGGTGCTGCGACAAGCTACGCCTATGATCAGACGACTTTCCATCTGACTCGCCTCACCACTACCCGCCCCACATTTCCCATTAATCAGCAGGTTGTGCAGGACCTTCAATATGTTTATGACCCCGCCGGAAACATTACGCACATTCAGGACGACGCAGATATCCAGAATGCCGTTTTCTTCAGCAACCAGCGCGTGGCGCCGAGCAGCGACTATACGTATGACGCCATCTATCGGCTAATACAGGCTAGTGGACGCGAGCAGCTTGGGCTGGATAACAATGGCAAGCAGCTGGCGGCGACACCTGGGTCTTACAATGACATTCCTCGCGCCGGCTTGCTCAATCCGAGTGACGGCAACGCGATGGGAACTTATACGGAGCAATACAACTACGATCCGGTTGGCAACTTCCTTCAGTTCATTCATAAGAGCAGCAGCGCGAGTAGCCCCGGATGGACGCGCTCTTATAGCTACAACGAAGCCAGCCTGCTCGAACCTGCAAACATGAGCAATCGGCTGAGCACCACCGGCTTTGGTGAACAGCCACCGAGCGAGACCTATGGGTATGACCTTCATGGAAACATGATCGACATGCCGCAACTGCAGCTAATGCAATGGGACTTCAAGGACGCTCTATACATGTCGCAGCGGCAGGCTGTGAACTCGACTGATGCCGACGGCATCGCGCATCAGGGCGAGCGGACATACTACGTGTACGAGGGTAGCGGTCAGCGTATTCGGAAGGTGACGGAGTCGGCTGCGCAGCTCAAGAAGAACGAAAGATTCTACCTCGGCGGTTTTGAGGTCTATCGCGAGTACTCGCTAAGTGCAGTCACCCTGGAACGAGAAACCTTGCATGTCATGGATGACAAACAACGCATCGCTCTGGTGGAGACACGAACGCAAGGGACGGATGGCTTAGCAGAACAGCTTGTCCGCTATCAATTCGGCAATCACCTCGGTTCTGCTTCTCTTGAACTGGACGACTATGCGAATGTGATCACGTATGAAGAGTACTGCCCCTACGGCAATACTTCGTATCAGGCAGGACGCAGCGCAGTAGAAGTAGCCCTGAAACGCTACCGCTACACCGGAATGGAGCGAGATGAAGAAACGGGACTTAACTATCACGGGGTACGGTACTACGCTTCGTGGTTGGGAAGGTGGACATCGAGTGATCCGATAGGAATAGGTGATGGCGTTGACATGTACGCCTATGCGCGAAACTGTCCTGTCTTGTTGACTGATTTAGGTGGGACTGATTCGCGCAAGCTTCCGCCAATCTCTCCAGGCGAATTCGAGTCAGATGTCGAAGTTGTTCACCGCTATGGGGTACACTCGCGCTACGCCGATAGAGAGAGTATTCGGACCCTTATAGATCTCGGATTCGCTCAGAATACCAAGGATCATTCTATTTTCTCTCATGACAATAACACCCCAGCAAAGGCCAATCTAGCTGACATATTCGACATAGGGGCAGCGGCCTATGCTACGCGCTACAACCTGAATCAGAGATTTTTATTTGCCGCTCTGCGTGGAAACCAAGCTTTTGAGAATGCCAACGACAGCCACATTTACCAGGACGACGACGGCAAGAATCGGACTGGCAAGGATTCGCGGGAAAACAAAGTCATCCGAGAAAACGACAGACTTTTCGCGATCCCGGTAGCGTTGGATTTGCCCGGCCTATTAGGTGAAGGCACAGCAGGAGGTGGGGGCGGGGGTGGCGATACGGGTCCTGTGGAATTCGCCTGGGGAGCGCCACTCGAACCGCCTCCAGCGGAAGGCGGAGGCGCCAGAGAGGGGAATAATGCAGCGGGGCAGATTCGCGAAGAGTATTCAGGAACACCATTGGGAAAAAACACGGAGTATGTGGAGGATTTAAGCCATGTAAGCGGTCAGACTGCATTCGTTCGGAACGCTTTGATACGCCATGTGCTAGCGAATGATCTGCCAGGTTTTGAACTGCCATTTATCCCCAAATACAATCCGTTTTTAAAACCTTTGGGGGTCGCCAAGGAGGGTCTAGGAAGTCAACTCGGAAAACTGGCTTTCGCTAGCCGGCGGCAAATAGCAGACACAATCGTCCATGAAACGCTTCACCACTTCTGGTGGTCACGTGGCCTGACGGACCATCATAACGTGGCAACGGACGCTTTATTCCATGAAGAAGTAGGGCAAATTCTAGATCATTATGGAATACCAAGGAGCAGCTATCGATAATTGTGAGTCGCCCATTGCTACGACCGCAGACAAAGCAAAGATGTATACGACCAACGGTTTGTGGCGAGCGCTACGAACATTTCTTTCAATCACATCTCGTAGCGAATCATCACTGTCGCTCTCGACTCGCTCGCAACGGTGACCTTAAGTATCAAGAAGGAAAACGCTGATGACTAACCCGTTACTAACACCAGGCACTATGGGCCATATCGTAGCGCACCTCCACGCGCTATTGCAGCAGCTCGGTTTCCATATCCCTGCCACTGACATAGAGCAAAAAACATACGGCCCGGCGACACAAGAGGCAGTGCAAAAGCTTCAGTTACAGCATGGTCTACAGGTAACTGGTGTGGTCGATTTTGAGACTGCGAATAAGTTGGCAACTCTCACCAATTCCCCCTCTTTGCTGCTTTCGCGTATCTACATGCCAGGGGATCAAAGCGAGCCCAATGCCATGGTGCGAGGCAGGCTTGTAGATCAAGACGGCGAGCCCATCGTCGGCGCGAAAGTCGCACTGTTTGCAAAGAGTGTCCGGAATGAGACGCAACTTGGCGAAGCCACAACGGGAGATCAGGGCGACTATTTGTTCACTTACCTTCGGCCGAATGCCTTCAACCTGGTAGTGCGGGCCTACGGTGCGTCCGGGAATATCATCGCGCAGTCCACTACCGTCTTCACGGCAGCAGCGGAAGTCGATATCGACATCACTACCGCTGCAAGCGGAGTCATAAAGACGCAGTCCACATTTACAAGTATCTCAAAAGCCACCGCTGCGAATCTGCAAGCTACGCCGCTCACCGACCTCAGGGAAAACAAAGATACGCACGAACTCCAGTTTTTGGCAAACGCCACGGGCATCCCTTTCAATCACATCTCCCATCGATTCATTGCTGCCGCCCTCAGCACCAGGAGCGGCATCCAGGAGGAAACCCTGTTCGGCATTTTCTCGCAGAGCCTCCCGCCGGCCCTCGGCTCTGCCCTTACGAGCCTTCCGGACGCCGGCATCAACAGTGCGTTTGCCGCGCAGGTCCTCAGCGGTGTACTAGCGCACTCCAGAGACGCACTGAGCAGAGCGCTCACTGCCGCAGTAAGCTCAAATTTTCTTCCGGCGTCATACACATCCTCGCAAGATTCTGAGCTCAATCTTCTGGATGCATTGCGAGTGCAAAGCGTGGGAAATTCTCCCTACCGCCACGGGAAGACATCTTTGAATGACTTGCTTGCTGCAGGAGGTATAACCGACACGCTGAAGACCGCGTTTGTTCAAGCCTACGCCGATAATAATCGTCATATAAAGTCGACCTGGACAAGTCTTCGCACGAAGAAAGATCTTGTCGCAGAGGATCTCGCAACACTGGAAACAACGCTGAATGTTGGTGCACTCCTCTCCGGGCATCTTCCACTTGTGAAGGATACGCTTACGCGTCTCTCGCAGAAGACTCTCACCAGTGTGCAGCACCTCGCTCTCCTCGATGAAGATGACTGGACGGCCCGTCTCACGGCAGTCGATCCGCAGGCGACCTCCATTCCGAAGCTGTTTCCAAACAATTCACCTCAGCTGAAGATCTCGTACTATGCGAAGAAACTTACTACCCGCTTCGCCAACAAATATCCAACCACGGCATTTGGCGGTCGCATGTCCAAGGCGAAAACGTCTTCGTTCGCAAAAACTAAAGACGAGCTGGTTCCGTTCTTCGTGTCGAATCCCGCTTTTTCCTTTGAGAAGACGAATGTGGATCACTTTGTTGCTGCTAACAAGATCACAATTTCTGCAGACGCGCTGGTTGATTTGAAAACAGCCTATCGGCTGGCTAGAGTTACGAAAACTTATGAATCGATTGAGGCATTAAGAAATGCAGGTCTGGACTCAGCACAGAAAGTTTATTTTATGGGCCGGGGCCCATTCATTGCCCAAATGAGTAATGCTCTCGGCAGCGCATCAGCAGCCAAGATGGCCTATGCGCGTGCGCAAATGATCTATGCCACAGCGATGGCCACATACGGGCGTTACAACCTGGCACTGAATGGAACCTCAATCGCAACTCTTGCCATGGCGACTCCGGATCCTGCGCTTCTTACAAATCTTCCTGATCTGCAGGCGCTCTTCGGTTCCCAGGATTCCTTTCAATGCTCAGACTGCCAATCTGTTTCAAGCCCGGCCGCCTATCTGGTGGACCTGTTGCAATACCTGGCCCAGTTCGGGCCCGGCGGTAACGAAGTTACGAACGCCCGCGATGCGCTTTTCCTGCGGCGTCCTGATATTCAATACACCGCGCTGAGTTGTAATAACACGAACATCACTCTGCCCTACATTGATTTAGTCAATGAAGTCCTGGAAGCCGCAATAGCGCCTCCAGCAACTCCAGTGACAGTCATCGATACGACTGGGACGTCCGACGAACGGCGCGCGTTGCCTCAGCAGACCTCGCAGGCTGCGTATGCACTGACTGCAACCGCTGTGTTTCCTCTTGGTCTTCCATTTGACCTTCCGTTCGCACGCACCACGGCTTATGTGGCCGCTCTGGGTACAACCCGTACCGCACTCTTGACTCTGTTTGCGGCCAATCCTCCCGCGCCCGACCAGGCGGCTATCATCGCGGGCGCTAGCCTTGGAATCAACCCTGAGATGCAGGCGGTGATTACCGGTACAGATACACACAACGCGTGGGATCGCTGGGGGCTGGCACAGAACCCGATGCCTACTACCGACTGGGTCGCAACCCTATCGAATGTTCCTGCGCTTCTCAACCAGACTAACTTGACTCTTCAGCAGCTTTATCAGCTCTTGGAGGTGATCTGGGTTACCCAGTCTGGCGTTACGCTGCAGGCCGGAACTACGGCATCTGGATCTATACAGATTTTGAGTGCAGACACTAACCTGATGGTTTTTACCGGTCTAACAGCGGACGTGCTTGACCGTGCCAACCGCTTTCTGCGGTTATGGACAGCGACGGGCCTGCAGATGTGGGAGTTGGATTGGGCTTTAGAGGCTGTACCTGGCACCCTGATGTGCAATCCGTTCTTGAGTTTTCTGTCCGGAGCGATAGCTGTTCAAAGCAAGCTCAATCTTCCCTTTCAGGAAGTGCTGAGTTTCTGGACACCGCTGGAAACACGCGATGTCACCAGTCACCTCAGTGATGAAGACGCGGTTGTTCCGTCCACTTACACCGAAGTGTTTCGCAATGCCGCTGTCCTATTGAATTGGAGTGGGGTATTTGTATCAGTCAATCAGAGCGCGATCACCGCTAGCTCGGCCGGGACGAACATCCTCACGGCGTTGCCCCATGGATATCAATCCGGAATGCAGGTGTCCGTTGTCGGAACATCCGGAGGCATATCTGTTAATGGTACGTTCACCATCACCGTCACTGGACCTGTTTCCTTCACGTTGAGCGGCTTTACCGGGACAGGTACCTGGATCGGCGGCGGGATTGTAACGGGACTACTCTCCGGCAATCCAATCAATCCATCGACCCCCGGTACGTCCACGCCTGAGCAGATCGCCATCAGCGCTGCGCTCGCCCTGAGTGGGAGCGATATCTCTGCAATATTGGCGTTCAGCGGTGCGACAAACAGCCTCTCGCTAACTACACTCAATGTACTTTTGCAGTATCAGCGGCTGGCGGTGTCACTCTCGCTGCAAATTTCAGACCTGATTCTGTGGATTCAGTTAACTGACTGCAAACCTTTTGGGATCGACTATACACCCTTAGATACGCTCGAATTTCTCCGCCGTTACGCTGTGCTCCAGGGTACCGGTGCAACTGCGGTTGACCTGGACTATCTGCTTCGCAATCAATCCACAGACGTAAGTTCGCTGGCATTTACATTTGCTCAAAACACAGCGGTTCTACAGACGATGCGTGACGCGCTGGCCAAGCTTCCAGAGAACGGCTCCGTCCTCATCACTGGAGCGTCGAACACATCGCCCATCACGATCACCACTGCGTCGCCTACCGGCCTGCAAAACCTGGACTTAGTAACCGTCACCGGGATGCTTGGAAACACCTCAGCAAACGGCCAATTTACGATTGCCGTCGTGGATTCGACATCCTTCACGTTGAATGGCTCGAAAGGAAATGGCGATTGGACCCAGGGTGGTACAGCTCAATTCTTCGACGGGGGTCTGGATCCAACAATACCTCAGGCAATTTTTGTCAACACATTGACCACAGCGCATGGTACGACCGCAAATGTTGTCAATGCTCTTATTCCGATGGGTTGGGTTCCGCTCGACCGGGAAGTGATAGCCGCTTTGGTAGCCCAGACGTCCGGGGTTGATCTCACGAAATTTCCCACCCTCAGTTATCTCTTGCCGGAGATAGCGAGCGGTGTGGCACTTTTCAACCTGCTCGGAACATCCGCGACAGACTTCACGTTCTTGATGCAAAACGGCGGAACGTTCAATTGTTTTAATCTGAACGACATTCCGGTTTCTCCGGTCACAACAAGCCTATTCAGTCGTTTTGAATCACTTTTACAAGCCATAAAGCTGAATAAGCGCCAGCCGGCTCGCGCGCCGCGTCTGTTCGACATTCTCAAGTTATGGCTTTATCCCAACTCACTTCCAATTGATCGGCAGAATGCAATAATGGGGCCGTCCGGCCTGGCTGTGGGTCTCAATGCCAATGCGCAGGATGTTCTTACAATAGCAACGCAACTTGACGCCGCACCACCGGCACTGACAACCCCGCTGCTCCCTAGTTCAACCATGCTGCCAGGTTCGCTGGGCGACATTGCAACACTCGCATCGATCGCGAATGCCCTCGATTTGGCCGCTCGTTATCGTATGGATGGTGCAACGCTCACACAACTTTCGGCGACCGCCGCGACAGCGGATACAGCTACTAAGGCCATGACAACCTTGCAGGCGCAATACTCACAGAGCGCCTGGTTTGGTGCAATCCAGCCGGTTGAAGATGTGCTGCGCAAGAATCGTCGCGATGCGCTTGTTGCATATCTTCTTGGTCAGGCGCCGACACAGTCCGCGCCTCAAATGCAAACCGCGGACGATATCTTCGACTACTACCTGATCGATCCGGAGATGAATCCATGTGCGCTGACAACTCGTCTTCTTGAGCCCTCGCTGGCAATCCAGCAGTTTGTGCAGCAGTGCTTTCTCAATCTTAATTTTTCCGGCATCAGCATCGACATGACCAACTCACACTGGAAAGAGTGGCCCTGGAGGCAGCAATACCGTTTGTGGCAGGCAAATCGTGAGGTCTTTCTATATCCGGAGAACTATGTCCTGCCTGAAACGCGCACCGATGCATCGCCATTCTTTTCTGATCTGGAAAATGATCTGCGTCAAGGCAATGCCGATGCGGACGCCGCTGAGTCTGCGATTGAAAACTACTTGAGGAAGCTCGTAAGCGTTGCACGTCTGCAGGTATCGGCCTCTTTTGAAGAAACGCAGCCGGACGGGACAATCGTCTTGTACGTTTTCGCACACACCAGCAAGACTCCGCCGGACTGGTTCTGGCGAACGCGCACCACGCGGCCCGGTACTACGACCATGCCGGTGTCAAAGAGCTGGAGCGCATGGCAGCCGCTCAACCTCGACATCGCTTCTCAGCACGTTATTCCGGTGATCTGGGACCGGCACCTATGGCTGATATGGGCTGTATTCAAACAAATATCGCAACAGACCCAGGATTCTCAGCTCACGCCGCCGGCGGCCGGTGGTGTGGCAGCAGCCTCTGTTCCGCTGCCGGTCTGGACGATCGAGTTTGCGATGAGCGAATTGAGCGCTGGACAATGGCAGGTAAAGCGAACCCTTGAACAGAAAGCGTTTCTTCCTGGCCGTTGGCTTACCACTCAAACATCTCCACTCACGTTCACGTTTGGAGCTGGGCAAGATGCAACCGGAGCTGGTCTTAGCATTCAGGCTTACGAAAACTTTCCAATATCAACTGCTGCCCCTGGACAAATTTATGCCGTGGGTACCCTTCCGACACCGGAAGCGCCCTTATCGATTGAGGAAATGGTCCTGATCAAAATCTTATTGGACCCCATCGATCCAGTGCAGGAGCCCACTTATTCCTTACTAGCATGGGGAATTACTCCGGGAACGCTTACCGTACCCACTTCCTATATCTGGTCAGGGCAGGATCTTATTCCTTACACAATCAATAGCTCCGACAACAGCACAAGTTTCGTAGGTCCGCTCAGAGTCACAGCCGGGAACGGGGGCAACGGCCAGCCGGTCAGCGTTCCTCTATTCGGAACTGCAACCAGCCATCGGATTGTCGCTAACCAGAAAGGAGGAACCGTCGACACCACCGATCCAATGTTCTTCGTGGATCCGTCGCGTACTTACCTTTTCCAGCAACTTGAATTCAGCGACGCGGAGGGCAGCCGAGGCTATGCCGTTCTTGACACCAGCTATACTTTTGAAACCTTTTATCATCCCTACGCGCGAATCTTTCTACGGGAGCTCGAGGTCGGGGGCGTTCCGCAACTCATGTCGCGCAACCTGCAGTTGAATCCGCAAACCGTGGCAGGCTGGACGCCCCCATTCGACTTCAGTTCCTATGCTCCCTCCACCTGGGTTGCACCACCGTTCCCTGGCATCGCGAATCCGCTCGATCCAGGCGAGAGCGCGTTGGACTTTTCGGTGGGATCGTACGGTGCATACTCCCTCTACAACTGGGAGGTGTTTTACCACATTCCAATGTTTGTGGCATCACTCCTGATGCAGAATCAGCAATACCAGGACGCGATGACATGGCTCGAATATATATTCAATCCGACCGACTCAACCGCGTCTTTCCCTTCGCCTCAGCGCTTCTGGGAAACCGCGCCCTTCAATGTCATGCAATCTGCGGATTGGCTTAATCAGCAAATTCAAAACATCCTCACTACGGGTATTGACAGTACCGCAACCAGCTTGGCAATAGCCGATTGGATACAGAATCCCTTCGACCCACACAGCGTAGCGAGCCTTCGCATATCAGCATACGCAAAAGCCACGGTCATGAAGTTTCTTGATCTACTGATCGCCTGGGGCGATTCATATTACAACCAGTACACAGCAGAGATGGTCAATCAGGCAGAGCAGCTATATATCCTCGCCGACCTTATTCTTGGTCCAACCCCGCAGATGCTGAGGCTTCCGAATTCGACACAAAGCGGTGCTCCGGCGGCAACCTACGCGTCTTCTGTCCAAAGCCTCGATCTATTCTCAAATACGCTTGTGGCTATAGAGAATCTGATTGTCGCCCCGGAACCTCCGCAGTCGTTCATTGACGGAACCGCAACCACACCATCGCTTCCTCTTCTTGTCGGCTCAGCCGAAACGCCTTTGTTCTGCATTCCGCCAAACGATCAGCTTCTCGCTTACTGGGACACCGTTTCTCAACGTCTCGACAATATCCGTAACTGCCGGAACATTCTAGGAATAGTACAGCCGCTGCCTCTATACGCGCCGTCGTTAAATCCATTACAACTCATAGAAGCACAAGCCAGTGGTGGCAATATCTCCAGTGCTATGCAAACTGCGCCAATCTACCGTTTTGCCGTCTATCTGGAGAAAGCGATTGAATTGACGAATGATGTTCGCGCATACGGATCGCAAATTCTATCGGCTCTTGAAAAGCAGGATGCGGAGAATCTTTCCGTATTGCGAGCCAGCCAGGAGCTGGATATTCAGACACGTTTGCTGGATGTCAAGACGTTGCAGGTAACCGAGGCGCAAGACCAGATAGCCGCGCTCAACAATCAGCAGGCCATCGTTCAGCTACGATTCAACTTCTACTCAAACATCGCTTATATGAATGTGTGGGAGCTTGCTGCGCTTGAACTCCAAGCAGAAGCGCTGATTGCAAACGGCGCAGCAATTATTCTGGATACGAGCTCCGCCTTGGAATCCCTTACTCCTACGACTACGGTGGGAGTTTCGGGCTGGGGAGGCACCCCGACTGTGACGGTGACTTATGGCGGGGAAAACGTTGCACGGGCCTCATCTTCATCCGCCAGCGTCAGCAGGGGTTTGGCAGGAATTCTGAGCGAAGGCGGCAACATGGCAGCGACCCTTGGAAACTACCAGAGGCGCCAGGATGAATGGACCCTCCAGGCAAATCTCGCCAGCGCTGAATTGACGCAGATTGGCAGCCAGATTGCGGCGGCAACAGATCGCCTTAACATTGCCACCAAAGAGCTTTCCATCCAGCAGGCGCAAATCTCCAATGCTCAGACAGTCAGCAATTTCCTGACGAATAAATATACAAACGCCCAACTCTACAACTGGATGCTCACACAGCTTACGACGGTGTACATGCAGGCGTATCAGTTGGCGCTCTCATTGTCTCAACAGGCGCAGAATGCATATCAATACGAGCTCGGTAGCACTGACACCTTTATCCAATCGGGATATTGGGACAGTCAGCACAAAGGATTAACCGCGGGAGAAAGCCTCGTCTTCGATCTACGACGCATGGAGTCGCAATATCTGGCCGGAAACATTCGCGAACTCGAGCTGACCAAGCATATCTCCCTTGCGCTGATGTCTCCGATATCCCTGGTGATGCTGCGCGAAACCGGACAATGTCAGATTCCCTTGGACGAAATTATCTTCGACAGCGATTATCCCGGCCAGTATTTTAGAAGGCTTCGATCCGTCAGCCTCACGATACCGTGTGTAACTGGACCTTACACTGGCGTCAACGCTACGCTGACTCTAACCAATGCCACGATCCGAACTCAGCCTCCGGCGCCCAGCTATCAACCACAGAGTGCCATGTCGGCACCCGCTGTGATTGGGACTTCTGCGACGACGATTGCCACAAGCAGCGGACAAAATGATGCCGGACTTTTCGAGATTAATCTTCGAGATGAGAGATGGCTCCCGTTTGAAGGTCAGGGCGCTATCAGCATGTGGAATCTAGTCCTCGATCCGAGGGACAATAATTTCGATTTCTCGACGATCACCGACGTTGTCCTTCACATTCGCTATACAGCGCGCGGAGGAGGTAACCAAAATGCCGCCAATATCGTTCGCGCAGCCATCAAGTCCAAGATCGAGACTTCCCGCTCCATTTTGGTCAGCGTGCGAAGCACCTTTGGGAACGCTTTTTACTCTTTTTTCAACCCATCAGCGACTCCCGCATCTGCGCAGACTCTCACCCTGCCGATGACAAATATCTTGTTCCCCTATTCAAATCTAGGAAGCGGAGGCGTAAGTATGGCAAGTGTATCTTTCTATTTCGTACTGCCTGCTGTCCCCTCCGTCGAAATCAGCATGACAACAACGTTTGGTGTCACAGGCGCAACATCCGCGCGACTCTCTCTCACAATCGACACCGCCAGCGCCTCCGCGGCCCTCGATCCGGGTAACCGTGTTGCCGCTTTAGCCGGTTCAGCCTTGCTACCGTCTCCACTCACAACTCCGCAATCTTTTGACTTGACCGTGGCTTTCGCAAATGTGCCGCCGGAGCTAGCTTCAGCAGTCAATGGTTTGCTCGATCCGGGCAAAATTGAGGATATCTTGCTCGTCATTAACTATTCGATTGATTGAGCCATGTTGACTGAGAATGATATTGTTCGAATCTCGCAGAGAATTGTATCGGCCTATGGCCCTCTGGCTGTGGCTACATTCGGGTCATATGCAATTGGTTGCGCACACGAGCGGAGCGATCTTGACCTGCTCGTGATCATGGCAAGTTCTCAATCCCCTGCCCTGCGAGCTTGGGATGTTCGGCGCCTGCTCTTCGACGTGATTTGCCCTTTGGACATACACGTCTTTACCGCTCAGGGATTTGAAGATTCAGTATATGAAGAACTATCTTTCACTTGGGTCATCGCCAGGCAGGCACGTTTATATCATTGGTCGGAAGATTTAAAACTAGCTGTTGCATCCCTGCTACCGCGATTGGCGTTAACAAACTAAAGCCCGCCAAAGCAGTTGGCGACCATCATCGCGCTGCTTCGTGAGAGAGGTAGTGAAATCAAGCTATCTCGAAGCCTGCTGATCTAGATGAAGAATTGCTTTGTGCTGGCGAAGCTTCTCCTGCAACTGCGGAACGTCTACGTTCTGGACGGGCTCGTTTGCGCGAATGGCAATTGCTGCCGCACTGCCTGCGGCCTGGCCGATGATCATATACTGCGGTTCCATACGCACCGAAGAGTAAGCGACATGAGACGCCGAAAGACAGACAGGCACTAGCAGGTTCTCTACCTGGTCCCGCTTCGGCAATATGGTGCGGAACGGAATCTCATACGGCTCGACCGGCACTTGCACATCCCCTTCATTGCGGACGGTACCATCCGGCATCGCAACACGTTGAATGTTGTGAGAGTCGCTGTTGAACGAACCCATGCCGATCGAGTCCGGCTTGGTGCGCTCTGTCTGCAGGTCGGATTGCTTTATGACGTACTCGCCCATCATTCTTCGGCCTTCGCGAATGTAGAGCTGATTAGGCCACTGATCGGTATCGGCAAATTCATCCTTAGACAGACCCCAGGTGTTCATTTCTGCGCGCAGGCTGGCGGGAACCTGAGGGTCTGTAGCGATGAAGTAAACGAACGATTGTACATAGAGCAGATGCTCCTTCCATATACGCTGCCGCTCAGCATAACTCGCATCAGGATAGGTCCAGCTTTTGCCGATGTAATCTGTGGAAAATGCCCCGTTGTTATTAAAATCGGCCTTGTGGTTGGGAATCAGAACAGGATTCATGATGTCTTGTACCTTGGGGGCGCGGCCCGCATGCTCCTGAAAGTGCGAAAGGTAATATCCAAGCAGAGTGAAATTCGCAGGGTTGTACCCCTCGGGCTTTGCCCACGGAAGTTTATTCGCAGGATCATTGGTGAGGATCAGACGGAGGTTATACGACTGAACCTTTTTGTCGCCGGTCCCTTCAGGCTCGAGCGGCCCGGAATCAACGTACGGCCATAGATGATGGCTGGTGTCATACGCTGGGGTGAGCCACTGAAACTGGTGCTTAGGTGTGTCCGTGCGGACTCCGGCCAGATTTTCCTGAAAAGCATTGGTTGATTCACGGCCCACAACATAACTCACGCCAGCTTGAGCCATCAGATCGCCTTCATAACTGCAATCGACAAAAACTTTTGCATGCCAAGCCTGCCCGTCTTCGGTGGTGATTTGCGTGATCTTTTTTTCCCGTTTCATGACTCCGTTTCTTTCTCGCAGTCGCTGCTGGAAAAACACCTGCACATGAGAGCTGTTAAGCCATGCGCAAAAGATTGCTTCATCGACATGCGGCTCGGAGAGCCAGGCATCCTGCGTTGTCAGCTCGTGCACACCGTAATGAGAGGCGGCTTCCATATAAAAGCCTCGAGTGTAGCCGCCGATAATTTGGAAATGGCCAAGATCCGTCGCAGAAAGGCCGCCGGTAACCATACCGCCAAGATGTTTTCCAGGCTCAAGCAGAATGACATGCATTCCATCTTGAGCCGCAGAGTATGCCGCCATCACGCCTGAGGCTGTTCCGCCATAGACAACAACATCTGCCTGATGACGCGCTGGTTGTGCGACTAGAGCAGAAATCAACAGAGCATGAATGGACAGAACAATTGGTAGACGGTTCATGCGAAACGTATCCTTTGCATAATTCAGCAGAGTTGCACCGCCGACTGCGTTTCTGACTGCCGCGAAGGTGTCCGGTGGCCGAAGGAAAGGAAGCCAAGTTTCTTCATTTTAGATTAGCCTCCTGTTCTGATTCATCGATAACCCCTGCGATCCTAAGATCTGTTTTCAAATGCCTGTCTGTGTTCGACCGTAGTCATCGATTTCCAATACCGGCTGTAATTCTCAAGCGAAGAAAAACTGCAGCTCCACATGAGATCGATGGACAACGTTCCTCGCAGATGGTCGATCTCGTGTTGCAGGATCCGCGCATACCAGCCAATGGCCTCGATGCGCACCGGCGGACCAAGATGATCGAGCACCTCAAGCCGCACCCGACGAGCGCGCGGCACAATTCCCGTGAAACCAGGAAGACTAAGACAACCTTCATAGAAGACCACTTCCGGCGGTGACACAGGATTGATCAGCACATGAAATGGTACCGGACTACGCTTGCGTTCCGCCAGGTCAACTTTAGAAAGAACCGCATGATATTCTGCCTTGTCCTCCAATGATGGCTAGCTGCATCGACTCACCGACCTGTGGAGTTACCACAGCACTGAATCAAGCATGGAGCACCGACTTTGTTGCCGATCAGTTACAAAATGGGACACGCTTCCGGTACCTGCGCTGTTAATAAGCTAGGGGCGGCGATTGCTGCCTTCCCATCCTCCAGAGTCGTATTGGCTGCGCTCAGCCAGGCTTCTGTAAGAGTAATTCGCCGCGTGATGGGCATCGAGAACTACCCTCCCCGGTAACTCTTGCTGGATGCGCCTAAGGAAACCTTCCCGCGAGGCAGTCTGCACTAACGTCTACTGAAAACCGTTCTTATGTTATTTAGTCAACGGCGCATAAAATTCAGTAGTCTGGAAAAATTGCCCCCATTTTTGCCCCCCAACCAGAAAAACTTCGAGCCTGACTTTCGGCGCCAGCTGCCATGCGCACTGTGACCAGAACATATCCAGCAGGACTCCGCAGAAAAGCCTAGTTAGCCTGGCAAAGCTCCCAAGCTGGTTCTTCATTCTCTGCAACAATCGATTCCTAGAGATTTCCTCGCAGATGAGTATAATATTGCCGAGCCGATCTCCTTTCGTTCATTTGAGGATGAGGAGAGCAAGCCCGTTTTCAAGCAAGTGAAGTCGCAAGATTCCATCCCGGATTCTGACTACATCCGGAGCGCCAAGCCGAGCCGATTTACGTAGCAGTTCTACTTGTGCGCTCGTTGGGTACTGCGGACTGCCCATTTTCTGGTAGGCCGCAAGAACATTGGAGTGGAGCGCATCCAGCCAATAAATCTGAGCAGTAGAAGGTGATCGCATATTACGGAGGTGCAGGACTATATCCTTCGCAGTGCAGTGTGTGCCTGGGTCCACAATGTTCCATGCTGCTATCACCAGTGCGCCATCATCCCGGCGCGTCACAAGTAAATCCGGAGCAGTGTTTTCAAGGCGGATATTACCGAGCTTGTGCAGGAGGTCAAAGGCAACATAGGCAGGTTTAAAGATGCCTCCAGCAGCAATAAGCCCGTACCCGCCGTGAAATGGCTCACGCGTAGGACCCTTTTCATCGAAGACATCGCTGAAGGTCCAGTAGGACATCACCATCGCAAGGCCATCGCACTGGCTGATGGTATGTGCAAGAAATGGCCCCATGTAGAGCGAATCGTAACTGTGCTCGTCCTCAAAGCCTGCGTTGAACTCTGTCACCAGCAGCGGAAGATGAGGATTGGTTGAATGCGTAATCTTATCCTTCATGGTACGAGTCGCAGCGCATACCATGTCGTCCTGGGAAGGAGTGCTGCGTCTACTTGGTCCAAGGACTTTATCTGGATTGTCGCCGCCATAGACGTGTCCACTGACAAAATCAATCGGTATGTTGTATTGGGCAGTGTGGGCAATCAGATCCGGAATCCATGCTCCGTATGCGGTTGCCGGACCACCTACCCTTAAGCGTGAACTCACCGATTTAAGCGCGCGCGCGGCGTGGTCATACAGTTCAAAATAAGAAGCCTGTTTCGGCGATCCTTTCCATGAAGAAGTGTTTGGCTCGTTCCAGACCTCGAACCACCATTGCGACACTTCATCGATGCCATACCTGTCGATAAGATGGACAGCAAGGGCACGAAGCATATCCTCCCATTTCGCCTCATCTTTCGGCGGGCTGACATTCGGCCCATCCCAGAAATCCTCATACCGCGAATCTGGATTCGCCGCTAACCGACGCGGCATGAAATCGAGTTCGACTACGGGACGTACACCCTCTTCGAGCAATCCATCGTAAATCTGATCGACGTAGGAGAAGTTGTAGACAGGCTTACCATCACCGTCTTCGCTGTAGATACCAATTTCGTCATTGAGAATGCCATGAAAACGTACGTAGCGGAAGGAAGTTACTGCCTTCACATCGCGTATATCGCGCCTGTAGCTTTCGCGAAGGCTCAGGATCGCGCGCCCGGATCCAAACATCTGTTCCCAGAAATGCGGAAATGGGGTAGTGTGCGCGCTTCCGTCGATGGTAACTTCCTCACTCTCCATCGAGGATTCGCTCGCGCTCGCCAGGCGGATAGAGAGCGCACAGCATATCAGCAGCACAGTCAGCCTGCCCATGCTGCTTCGTTGCATTTCGCGGTTTGCTCTCACTTAAAAGCTACCCAGGGATAAGGCCCAGAGTTCTGCAGCCGGCTTCACCTGCGTGGGGTTATTGAGTCGCGCCACGCCTTCATGGTGGGCGTCCTCAGGTTTGCCTCCCATCGTAGAACCGTGCCTGATCCACTCTTCTGTGAAAGTCATGTACTTGATGGTTTGGCGGCGGAAGGTGTATGCCACGTGAATCATCCCATCTACCGATTGCGCAACAGAGGGATAGGAGTATTCCGCATCTTCCAGAGGAAGAATCGGTTGCGAAATCGATGGATTCTCGAGATCGCGAATCCACGGCCAGGTCTTGCCTCCGTCTTCTGAGATGGCGATGGAGAGAATGCGTCGAGACCCTGTGTCTGCGTGTTCGGGCTTAAGCTCAGCCTGGGTATTATTGAAGATCATGACGAGGCGGCCGTTTTTCAAGCGTGTTACCTGAATCGATGCATTGTTGTTCGGCAGTTGCGTCGCCTGCGGTGTCGTCCATGTGCACCCGTCGCTCGATTCGCTTTTATAGATCCAGTCGGCGTAACGGCTGCGGAAAAAACCGATGAGGTGATCCTGCGATAAGGGAACAATGCTCATCTGCACAAAGCCGCCCGAGCCCGGCACATCGCACTCTTTCCACGTTGCGCCTGAATCTGCCGAAACTTCAACGTAGGAGTGATCCTTCTGCGCATTAGAAGTGATGCTGCCGCCCGCCGAGTGGTACACGGGAAAAAGCCATTGCTTTTGAAAAACCACAAGAGGCTGACGCGTATACAGTCCAAGCTGCGGAAAGACCGTAGTGGGCTCGCTCCAGGTATGTCCCTGATCTGTAGATTTCAGAGCATAGACAATGTCTTTTTGCTGGTCTCCATGCTGCGTGGTATGGAAAAGCCATACCGTGCCACCCGGCGCCAGAAAGAGCAGTGGATTCTGATTGGCCCAGTCAGCATGATGCGAGACGACTATTGGGGTTGTCCATTTGGAAGCGCCTTTAGACAAGCGCGAAACAACGATGGACTCATCGGCGCCACGCTCATAAATGCCTGAGTAGTAGGTGAGTAAGAGATCGCCGTTGTGCAACGCCAAAAGATTGGCGGCATGATTGCTGTTGACGATCATCTCAAGATACGCTTCTTTAGCTCCCTTTTGCGCGGAGGGCCTGACGATGCCATCCGATAGCTTGTAGGCCGACTCCGCACGAACAGCGTAAAGTCCAGCGAGGGAGCATAAGGCCATTACAAATCCGAGATGAATGATCTTAGAACTCACTTTTAAGCGCACTCCTGTTTGCATATTGCCGGGTTTGTATGCAGCTGCCGGGCAAAAGCGCGGCAGCCGCAGTTATGTCTACCGCTTAGAAGTTCACCTTCGCGCCGATCTGCATGGTTCTTGCTGTAGCCGAGGTTAGTTGCCCGAAGGTGCCTGAAGTAATGTCGGTGTCAAGGCTGCCAAGGTTAGTGTGGTTGAGCGTGTTAAAAGCATCCATGTGCAACTTCATCTGTACACGTTCCGTGAAGTGAAAAGCCTTGGTGAGAGATGCGTCGAGGGTGGCGGAGCCGGGTTCATAAACGACATTTTTCCCGAGATCGCCGCCATGAATCTGAGCTCCACTCAACTCGGAGATCGGCACAGCGACGAAGGCTGCTGGATTAAGATACTGCGGATTGCTTATGTTAAAGCTCCCCGTGTAACGACTGACGCCTGGAGCGGCATCGACCCGGTCATTGGGATAGGATGAGTCGCCATCACCAATGTTGGTCGGTGAACCAGTAAAGCCCTTGAATACACCGGAAACCTGCCATCCGCCCAGTAACTCCTGAGCAAAGTGGCTATGCATGTGAGCCAACTGCATCCAGTGCATCTCCCAGACACCATTCAGCACAAAGAAGTTGCGAACGTCGTAATCGGTCGGTCCCCAGTCAGCATGAACATTATTGTTGTCCTGTGGGCTGGACTCTTTCAGAAGGCCAGCATACTCTAGGGCCATGTTTCTGGACCAGGTGTAAGCCGCTCCGAGCGTGACGCCATGCGACAGATTTTTCTTCACCTCAACCTGAAGCGCGTTGTACTTGCTATTGTCGCCGGCGTAGTAGTAGTTGAACTCGGAAAATGTTGGTACTGGAGCGATGCCGGTGATTCGATCGGGAAGATTCTCAACGGCAGTGATGTTCTCATGCAATCCGCGATTCCCAACGTAAGCAATATCAAGCGATGTTTTCCAGGGCATAGCCTGGCTTATGCCCAGCGTGTACTGCATGCTGTAGGGGTTGGGATAGTGTCCCGCAACAGCGGAGTTGGCGAAGTTGGAAGTGGCGACACCTGTGTCCTGGAGCTGCTGGAGTACTGTGCTGTAGTCGGTACGAGGTAGAGGAAAATGGAGGTTAGCTTGGATGGCCTGCTGGCGGTTAAGAGTAATACGAAAGGGAGTATATGCATTCGCCTGCACTTCGTTAATGGCTTCGCCGTAGAGTTGGTGTGGGTTGGTAAAGATTCCAAATCCGCCGCGCACCACAGTCTTCCCCGACCGGAATGGGCCCCAACTGAAGCCGACACGAGGCTGGAAGTTGAAGTAGTTTGCATCGTAGAGGCTATTGGCCGGACGATAGGGTCCGAATCCAGGACCAAGCTGGGGATTGTTCGGATCGATTCCGCGATTAAAGAAACGACCTGAATCTTCCCTGGGAACTGTGAAGAAGTCGTAACGAATACCCAGGTTCAGGGTGAGGTTGGAACGGATGCGGTAATCGTCCTGCGCATAGCCGCCGAATTGATACTCATAGATGTTGAAAGCAGGCAGGTCAAACGTAATCTCCACGCTGCTCGGGAGATTATTCTGGTAATCACTGAGGCTTGAATATTTAAAGTCGGTGGTGTTGAGATCTACTCGTCCGGCATTTAGCAGCTGGAGGATACCGCCGAATTGCAGCGTGTGGCGGCCACGCGTCCAGGCAATGCCATCTTCAGCGGTCCAGACGCTCCCCATGCCCAATGAGAATTCCGCACCATTGGTATTAAAGGGAGACAATTTGAGGCCTTCCAGGTCCGAACCGAATCCATTGTCTACACGACTGGTCCGGATGCGGTTGTAACCAAAGCGCGCATTCGAGGTCCAGTGTGAAGCGGAGTGAATCCAGCTTGCGTTGTAAGTATCCCCGCGATCCATATAGGTGCGATCGTTAATCGAGATGATAGTGGGATTGGTGTAATCAGGCCGCCCGCGAGTATAACGCGCAGTGAACTGATCGTTGCCGCTGAGGTTATAGTCCATGCGAGCAACGCCGTTGCTGTCATTCCGCATAGTAGAGCCGTTCGCGTGCACCCGGTCCGTTATGGCAGTCAGATCATCCGCAGGCTGTGCAATTTTAGGATAAAAAGCCAATGTGGAGAGGTATGCTGCGGGGCTGATACTGATCAGATAGGGCGTAGGCACATCGTCCGAGATGTCGGTGAAAGCATTCAGCTTGACAGCAGTATAGCTACCGAAGAAAAAGAGCTTGTTGCGCATAATCGGCCCGGAGATAGCACCCCCGAACTGATTGAAAGTTGTGCGAGGACGAGAGTCTTCAAATTGATTGCGGGCATCGTACATGCTTACTTCATTCAGCTCAAAGACGTCGCCATGGAAAGTATTCGATCCGCCTTTGGTAATGATGTTGATATTTCCGGCCATTGTGCCGCTGACCGTGGCCGGAGCGATGCCGCGAACCATGCTGACTTCCTGGATAGCGTCGTTATTGATGGTGTTGATTACGTTAGGAGCCTCCGAAAAGCCGAAGGAAGGATGTTCCGCATCCTGTGTAGCATTCGTACCGTCAACAGTTAGGTTGTAGCCGGTTGCAGGCAGACCGTTAATCACGATTCCCGAACCAGCTTCAGATCCGGCGCTGCCGTTATTGCTCTGCGCAACACCCGATGCAGTTTGCAGGAGGGTAGTCCAATCCTGATGGGCAACCGGAAGCTCGTTAATCTGTGTTGCGGAAACATTGGTCCGCATGTCTGAGGTACCGACTGACACCAAAGGATCTTCACTGGTAACGCTGACAGATTGGGTTGTTGATGCTACATCAAACGTGAAATTGATCTGGATGCCTTGAGCAGCTGAGATATCGATGTCGTCCCGTCGTTCCGGATTAAAACCATTCCCGATTGCCTGCAAGGAGTAATGTCCAATGGGAACAAAGTCAAAGACGTATTGGCCCGCTCCATTTGTAGCAGTGGCCTTGACCAGACCGGTTAAAGTATTTGTGAGCGTTAACTGCGCGTGCGTCACGACAGCGTTACTTGAATCGGTTACTGTTCCCGTGATCGTGCCTGTAGTGCTCTGCGTCCAGCCAGTCCGGCCAAGGATCAGTGCAAACGTGAGGATAGCGAAGAATTTCCAGAGATTATCTCTAAACATATATTCCCTCTGACTGGCTGTGGTTGGTAGTGGATGGTTCACAACAACGCATCTGGAAGTCGTACCCAAAATGAATGAATGATTAACGGGTGAAGCCTAGGCCCCTACTACCACCCGAGCATGTGAGCCGAGTTTTGAATGAAAGCCTGTCAGAAGCAACGTTCAATGCGTTAGGCTGCGTCGGGAGCCGGGGTTAAGGATCAGCGGTAATGCGAAGAGAGAACAGATCATCAAAGGACGGTCAATACACTTACAGCAATTCCAAGCAATCGTGCGTCAGCATTTACCGAGCGAAGTGAAACACTGATCGAGGATTTGCAGGCAGGTATTGAGATTCTCTTCTTCGATGACGAGTGACGGCGTCAGCACAAGCGTGTTACCCATGGAGGTCTTGAAGCTTAATCCCTGACGCAGGGCCGCATACATGATCTCTTCGGCTTCGATGTTTGCCGGTGATCCATCGGCTCGTTGCAATATGAGTGCATTCAGTAGGCCAAGTCCGCGAACATCGGAAATGAGAGGATGACAAGTCTTGAGCTGCCGCAGACCTGTCCTGAATTTGTCGCCCAGAACAGCCGCGCGCTGCGGTAGCTCTTCAGCCTCAATGACAGACAGGGTTGCGAGAGCAGCGGCGCAGAGCACCGGATTCTTTTCATGAGTAAAGTGGCCAAGCGCCCTGTCACCAGCAATATCGAGATCATCACGAGCCAATAACGCCGCAAGGGGTAGCACACCACCGCCAAGTCCCTTTCCTATCACGAGCATGTCTGGAACAATCCCGTATTGTTCGCAGGTAAACATGGAGCCTGTCCTTCCCAGCCCATGTGGAATTTCATCGAGAATCAGCAGTGCACCATGTTTCGTGCACGCGGAACGAATCTTCTGCCAGAATTCGGGGGGCGGAACAGTGCCTGTGCTACGCACCGTCTCGGCGACGACCGCGGCTACATCCCCTTCCTTGCGCAATACGTATTCCACATAGTCGGCACATTGCAGGCTGCACGTATTGCCACAACGGAAAGGGCATCCCTGCGGCTCCGGGGGTGGAACATGTTCACAGCCCGGAAGTAATGGTCCGATATTGTTGCGAAATAGAGATTCGCCGCCGAGTGAGATCGTGTCCAATGTGGCGCCATGAAACGATTCCCACATGGAGATGGTTTTGAAGCGACCGGTCGCCATGCGCGCAAGCTTGATGGCCATGGAGATAGCCTCAGCCCCTCCTGGAGCAAACAAGCATTTGGTCAAATTTCCAGGAGAGATTTCGGCGAGTTTGCGGGCCAGATCAATAGCGTAGCGGTTCGTGTAGCGGCGGGTACAGAAAGGAAGCTGCTCCAGTGCTTCAAGGATCGCTGCCTTTACCTGTGGATGTCCAAAACCGACCTGATGCACATTGTTGCCGTGGAAATCGAGGTAACGCCGGCCTTCCACGTCAATAATGAAGCTGCCTTCGCATCGGTCCAGAACATTCAGGCAGGGCGAAGAAAGAGATTGATGCAGAAAGTAGCGCGCGTCTTCTTCCAGCAGGTCGCGCGTCTGCTGGCTGAGGTGTTCGCGCAGCCAGCGTTCACGCAATGGGGTGAAATTAATATCGCCTTCCGAGAGCGGAACCTCACGGTGCGTCTTGTCGTCTGCCATCAATAACCTCCCTGCTACCCATCCTGATTGTCATTGTTCCTGTCTCCTTCATCGTGCCTGGGCGTCCGAAGGCCGCATACGCCAAATGGGAATCAGCGATGCCGCCGAAAGGAGTGCCGCCACAAAGAAAAGCAGGAACAGTAGATTCCAGCCGTAGTGTGCGCTTACATAGATCACCAGATACGGCGATAGCAGAGAGCCAAGATGCCCCAAACCGTCGATGAGGCCGGAGGAAGTTGCCGTCGAGATGCCGCCAATATCCTGCGCCGCGGCACCCGAAAGGAGCGTATCCGGCCCATAAGTAAACACACCCGCGAGCGAAATAGCGATCGCGGTTAACACTAACCCAGGTTGTGGATACAGGACCGGGAGCAGCACTATCAGTCCAAAACCACACATCATGAAGGCAGAGACCGGCGCACGCCGGGACTGCATGTAGCGATCAGAAATATATCCGGCGAGCACGGCGCCGACGACCCCAGCCAACTCGTAAAGTGAAGAAACATACCCGGAGCTTCCCAACTCGAAGTGCAGATGATTCACCAGATAGTAGGGCAGCCAGAACATCAACGCGTACCTGCAGAGTTCGAGAAAAAAATAGGATGAGCCGATCGCCCAGACCGGCTTATTGCTGAGCAGATACATCAGGTCAGTGAAGTTCCATTGGTGCCCGGTCTGCTTTGCACCGGCCAATGACTCTGCCATTGGCCTGTCTTGAAACCTTCCCGGAGAATCTTGCGCGAACAAGACGAATCCCAATGTAGCCGCAGCGACAATCAAAGCCGGAAAAAGAAAGCCGCGGCGCCATCCCCACCCGGCCAGGAGTAAAGGTTGAGTTATCGTCCATGTAGCGAACGCGGTGGCAAGAAATCCTCCGAGTACGTAATTCGTGCTCCACCATGCCATTACGGTGCCACGCCGGCTACCGCCAAACCAGTTTCCCATCATCTTCACCAGCCCGGACCAGCCACTCGATTGGCCGAGACCGTTAAGGCACGCAAAGCACAATAGCCAAAGTGGAGTGCCGTGAAGGCACATCATCAGATTGCTGATAACAACCACGATCAGGCCCGTACCCACCACTCGCCGCGGACCATAACGATCCGAGAGTAACCCACAGGCGAACTGCCCAATAACGTAGAAGAGACTGTAGCCGAAGACGATATTCGCCAGGGCAAGATGGCCCATCCCTTTTGAGCCTTCGAGCAATGGAAGAACAATACTCAGATTCTTGCGGCAAAAATAGAAGCCTGCATACGTAATCCACGTAATTGCAAAGAGGCGTCGTTTTTCCGCAGCCTGTGTTGGCCCCTCGCCGCGAAGAACACCACCGGTCGGGCCGCCATCACCGGAAGATTTTAGCTGAAAGATCTCGATGTCGGTAGCTTCAGGTTTCGAAAAGGCGCGGTCCATTCATCTCTCTTTCAACATGGCGGCGCAATAAGCCGTAGGACGTGCATCTATGCCACCATCCCACTGAAATAGCCATCTGCCTAGCGTTAGGCAGGTTAAGGGCGGTTTCCAAGCACGTAGTAAACCGTTCAGTAGTGAAGAACGCGAGAATGAACTGTGAATCTCAAGCCGTGAAGGGATACAGTTACACAGCTTTAACATGCATGGCGATATTCTGATGACACCGGATGTGAAATTTCCCGCTATGGGCGCTTCCACCTCATGGCTTCGGGCAGGGATATGCCGCCTTCTTCGATACAAGATCTCAGCGGGACCGAACTCTCCGGTGACGGTCTACGTCTTCATCGGAAACAGTTGTGGGCAGCTTTGGAAGCGCTCTGCGAGAGTCCCGTCTTCCGGAACAGCCCCAAGAGCTGTGAGTTCATTCGTCATGTAGTCCATCTCAGCCTTGAAGGCCGAACCGACGAGTTGAAGGAGCGGTTGATCGGCATGTCACTGCTTGGTAGGGATGCAAGCTATGACACCAGCACCGACTCCGGTGTACGCGTTCGCGCGAATGATGTGCGCAAGCGGCTGATCAAATACAACGAGATCCACGGCGCCAGCTCTGTATTCAACATTGTGCTTCCCACCGGCGCTTACGTCCCTCGTTTCCTTCGCATCACCGGGACAACTCCGCAAGACAAGCCCGAAGAAGTGCTTCAGGTCGAGATTTCCGAAGAAACGTCCGCCAGATTGTCTATGTATCCCCTTTCGCTCTTCCAGCTTGCGATACCTACACTGGTAACGATTTTCCTTTGCGTCATCTGCATGCGGTGGCAGATGGCACAGGAGCAATACTTCAGCAACTTCTGGGAGGGAATTCTGCGTGAAGACCCTGCGCTGCTGTATCTTGCGCCTCAGCGGGTTGAAGGCAAACAGGGACTAGTCGCCTTCAAAGAACTGGGTAACGCTGCGCCTTTACTAGATTTAGCCGGACAATTTCATCGCCGGTTTACTGTCATGGGTCCGGGTTCGACTGTAGCTCCTGGACACACAGCTTTGCATATTGGCATTGATGCCGGACTCGATGCTGGTATGACTGTTTCGCAGCTCCCTACGCGCTACTCACTGGTGAACCGTGCAGGCACTCGAGTAATCATCGATCAGAAAGATCCATCCCATACACTCTCCTATCACGCAGCTCTGCTGACAATTGTTAACGGAACGCAACCCAGCATTTATATTGATGGCACAGACGATGCTGCCATCCGTTCTCTCGTGGCCCGGCTGTGCGACGAAAGCGCCTTTCCTCGCGGCCTGACTGACAGCTTTCGCCCAGGAACCATGATTCAGGCAGTCTTTCCGACGGAAAACCACGCCAAGGCTATCCTTGACCGCGAGCCCCTTGCCAGCAATGTCGCAAAACTGGAATATCTACCATGACATCCCAGAAAGCACTGCAGCCGAATGCTGCAAACTGGCGTCATCAGGCATTTCTCGCTGCCTGGACGCTCTATGCCGGTTATTACATCTGTCGTCACGACGTCGTCACCCCGGCTGCAATTGGTTCTTCGCATATTGCACTGGAGCTCGCATGTTTCGGCGCAACCTATGCCATTGGGCAGTTCGTAGGCGGATCGCTGGCGGATCGCACCAGCGCAAGCCGAACCGCGTTAGCAGGTGCATTAATCTCGGTATTTTGCACCGTACTGCAAGGCTGGGCTTCGCCTGACATTGCACTTGTTCTTCAGCTCGCTAACGGATTTGGCCAAGGCCTCGGCTGGCCTTCTCTGCTCAAACTTATCGGCGGTTGGTTTGGGCCTGGCGACCGTGACACGGTGCTTGGGTGGTGGAGTTCGAGTTACATCCTCGGCGGTTTTCTCGCCAGCGTGCTTACCCAGTGGCTTTCCATCAGCGCCACCGACCTGAATATTGACCCGTTCCACCTTCTTCATCTCGTACCGCCGGCAATCCTGCTCGTCACCGCGATCGTTTTCGCGTTCTGTACCCGGAGAATGCCACAAACATGCGCGCCAGCCCAGGCAAACGCATCTGTACTCCAACTCTCAGAATGGGAACACTGGAAGAACATCTTGAGAAACCGGAGCATGCGCTATGCCTCTGGAATGTACTTTTTCCTTAAAATGACGCGATACACTCTACTCTTCTGGCTCCCGCATTACCTCATTTCGGCCGTTGGCTACAGCACGTACACCGCCACGCGGACTGCATCCTACTTTGAGATATTCGGCATGCTCGGGCCCATTGCCGTTGCTTACGCAACGACTCGCGTCTTTGGCAGGAACCGCATGCGCCTTTGTGCGTTCATAGTCTATGGACTCGCCTTCATGTGCCTCATGCACCCACTTCTGGCGGCCTCAGGCTTCTTCGGTATGGTCGTCTCCATCTCACTGCTTGGCATTCTAATCCACGGATCAGACATGCTGATTTCGGGCATGGCCGTCCTGGATACCATGCCTGCCGAACAACACGGTCGCGCCGTCGGTTTCGTAAACGGCATCGGCTCCATCGGCCAGGCCATTTCACCGCTGCTAGCTACGTTATTCGTTGCACACTTTGGCTGGACCAAGCTCTTTGACCTTTTCGTGTTGTTTACGCTAATTTCCGGTGCCATCTGCGCAGTGGGAGCACGTTTTGTCCCCCTGAACGGCCAGTCCCTAACCGTTCAGGGCTTGAGCTTCCCTGCCCTGCGCTATAACCTTCAACGAAAGTGATAAAGATCGCAACGGTCCCATCAATTGCGCATCATCCTTTACTTTTCACTATGCCTGATACAAAGACTTTTCTGAAGCTTCGCGCCGTCATGCTGGACTGGGCCGGCACCACTGTCGATCACGGCTCCCGCGCCCCAGTTCTTGCATTGCAAGCGCTTTTCGTGCAACACGGTATTCGGCTCTCCATAGAACAGGCGCGCCGAGATATGGGACTGCTCAAGAGTGACCACATCCGATCCATCTTGATGCTGCCAGAGATACAGAAACAATGGCAGCAGGTTACCGGCGGCAGCCCAACTCACACCGACGTGGAAACACTCTTTCAGGAATTCAGTCCATTACAGCTTCAATCCATCACCGAAAATTCGCAGTTAATTGATGGCGTTGCCGAGACCGTTCAGAGATGGCAAAGGCGCGGCCTGCGTATCGGAACCACCACCGGCTACACACGTGCCATGCTCAATCCAGTTCTGCAGCAGGCAAAGACGGCAGGCTACTCACCCGATGCCTCTGTGAGCGCGGACGAAGTTTCTGCCGGGCGACCCGCCCCCTGGATGTTGATGCGTAACGCACAAATGCTCGATGTCTACCCACCCCAGGCGTGCGTCAAAATTGGTGACACTATAGCCGACATTGAGGAGGGCCTCAATGCCGGGATGTGGACCATTGGTCTTACTCGCTCCGGAAATATGATTGGCCTCGACGCCTCCGAATGGTCCGTGCTCCGTGGAGAGGAGAAGAGCCATCGCCTGAGACAGGCAGAACAAATCATGCTGGCCGCCGGGGCTCACATGGTCGCGGAGGACCTTGCCGCCTGCGAGCCTCTGCTCTTCGAGATCGACAATTACCTCAGGCAGGACAAAGCCATTTGGAAGCCTCTAGGGAATGGGCAAGAAACGCTGGGCCCATCACCCCTACCGGCTCAAAACTGACGATTGCGAATTCCGTTAGCTGGCCTTATGTGGACCAGGGAGCGATAATCGTCCAGGCCCATAACGACCGTCCAATCGCAGCCGTTAGCTCGTGCAGCGCAGCAGGAAAGAATCACTGCGCCACATCCACCTTTTTCAAATTATCGTCCGGCACACGATCTACCAATAGCAGCAGCGGATCGATCCCGGCTTTGTCCGGCATAGTATTCGTTACAAACGTGTAGGTTCCGCCCTTCCCCGTCATATGCAGGATCTGCCGCGCCAGCACCTTACCGTAATGCTTCCCTTTTTCAGGAGCGGCCAGCGCGCCAACCTCAATCCAGTCATCGACCGGAACTTCGGTCTCCGCGCCTTTCTCATCGGCC
>NZ_LAIJ01000007.1:336935-385832 GCF_001449115.1 Occallatibacter gabretensis
CCCGCCCTTCCCCGTCATATGCAGGATCTGCCGCGCCAGCACCTTACCGTAATGCTTCCCCTTTTCAGGAGCGGCCAGCGCGCCAACCTCAATCCAGTCATCGACCGGAACTTCGGTCTCCGCGCCTTTCTCATCGGCCTTGTACTTGTGGGTCTCCACCTGCACCGTCACGTCATACTTTCCATCCGGCCGCTTCTTCGCCTTTGCCTCCAGCGTGCGATTGGAAAACAACGTAATGTCCTCAAACAAATTGACGTCATTGATGTTCCCCAACCCACCGCACTCGTCCAGACACGAAGTGAACTATCCGCCTGCCAAATCAACGGAGTGCTGATGACACTATTGTCATCAGCGCTCCGTTGATTCGTGCCCAGGGGAGCAATCTCGATGAGGTTTGCTTCCGATTGACAGTTTGACATGTAACCCGCGTGACTGCTGGGACGCCCGCACTCTTGCGCCGGATGGGTTTTCCTCCGTATGAATCGAAAGCGATCGCGCAATTCGTGGTCCCGTTTTGTTTTCGAGAACAGTGAGATTCACGTCGACACATGCATTGCTCTTTTTCAAATATTGGAGAACAAAAGCATGAAGCATCTCTGTATGGACGAAGTATGCCTCATGCCCTCAATACGTCTCAGAAACGTTGATAAGTGTACCAACATCCGCTCCGTTATCCGCAGAGAAGACGGCATTCAACAGGAAGGTACTGCTGTTGTCGCAAGCCGGGCTAAAAGCGATTGGGACTTCAATGCTTCGCGATGCCGAGGCCGCGATGTCGCCCAGGAGTAACGGAGAAGGGAGTACGACAGCGGCTTTGCAACTGGAACTGCTATTGTTCAACGTTATTGTGAAGCTATTTACGAGCGTACGGTGCGCCGTGGCTATGCCATTGTTGGAGAGAGTGAGCTTCCATAGGCGCAGGAGATCGGAACCTGATTTGCCGGTGATGGCTCCGCTGAGGTTGGCCTTGTTGACGACAGGGCCGACGGTGATGCTATCTAGCCCTGGAGCATAACCAGACTGGTTAGGGTTGGTAAAGACGATCTGGTTTGTGCCGGCGTTGAGCTGCACTGGAATCACCAGGAACTGGGGCGAGTCCCAGGAACTTCCGTTGACGTCCAACTCGACGGGCGTACCGCCACTCACGTAGACGTAGAAAGAACGGGGACCATCTTCGGTGTAGTCTATCTCCAACTGATAGGTACCGACCTGCGGCGCGATGACGTTATTGAAGGTAACGGCGTTCTGTGTGCCTGCACCGAAGTTTCCGACGTAAGCTCCTCCGGAGCAATAAGAGCAGCCGCCTACGCTGGCCGTTCCGGAGAGCTGAGCGGCTTCAGCCTCGTAGGTGGTGAAGTTGGGAGCGGGCTCTTTGCCGTCACCGGAGATGACGATACGGTCAAGGTTCGGAGCGTAGGTTCCAGGATTGCCGAAGGTGATCGTATTGACTCCGGCAGTGAGGGCAACGGGAACGGTTGTGGACTGCGGAAGATTGAAGCTTCCACCGCCCATGTTCAGAGTAGCTGGCGAGTTTCCATTCACGGTGTAGACGAAGGCGCGCGGGCCTTCGGTGTTTGCATCGACTTCCATGCGATAGATGCCAGATTTCTCGACGATGACATTGTTGAAGGTGACGTTGTTCGTCGTGTTGGAAGCTCCGATATAGCCAACTTCGTTCCCATCGGAGCAGGCGGGACACGGATAGACAGTTGCGGCACCGCTAAGTACGGCGGTATCGGCTCCGTAGCTTTGGCCGTTGGTTGCGGGGACGCGGCCGATTGGCCGCACTTTGAGCAAGCGCGAACCGTGGCCGAGAAGGGTTGTCCTGAAGGCAATCGGAGAAGCACCGAGGTCGATACGGTTCCAGATATCGCGCACGCTAGCGGCACTGGCGAAACCTAGGTCGCTCCAACGAACGGTGACGTCTGAGGTGAGGCCGTTCAGGTTATAGAGAGCGACGTAGACGCTGCCATCTCCGGCGTCGGCTACCCACACGGGCTGCGCTCCACCTTTGACTTGAATACCGGGGTGAACGGATTGGTCGACGGCAAGAAGCTCGTCGTTGGTGAAAGCAGATTTGGCGAAATCGTCGAGCTGCGTGAGATCGCCGCCTAAGTAGAGCGGCGCATTCGCCATGGACCAGATTGTGACGGCGGTCTGTTTTTCTTCATCGCTCAGTCCGTCTTCCGTTCCCATGCCCACGTCGAGCGTGTCGAGGTCGTTCCAACCGAGTGCAGGGCTTGTGTCATGTTCCCAGCCCACAACTTCGTATTCGCGGAGAACGATTCGCGGCCAGTCCGTGAGAGTTGCGCAGTCGCCTTCGCATTCAACATCCTGATCGATACGGCGCGCGTTTGAAAACTGCTGCCAGGTGCTGAAATAGTCCTGATCGAGATCCCAGGAGATTGTCATCCAGATGGGTCGGCCGCTCTGCGCAATGGCCGTTGACCAGGCCTGCACATCCGGACGGTCGTCGATTGCAGTGCTGTCTACGTCAGAGCCGGGAGCAACAGCGTCCAGCTTGATGAAGTCGATGCCCCAGGAGGCGAATTGATCGACGACCGAGTTGATGTACGCCTGTGCGCCTGGCTTAGTGAAATCAATTTTGTCGTGATAGGGGTTGGGGGGCGCGGACGCGAAGGTATTGCCCTGCGCGAGAGGGATCGCGACGATCTGCTGCGTGGTATAGGGCGTTCCAAGGATGGGATAGTTACCATCGACAGCGGGCTGCTCAATGCCGGGAATCCAATAGATGCCGGCCTTCTGGCCATTGGCATGGATATGGTCGACGAGCGCCTTCATGTCAGGGAAGGTAGTGGAATTTGGAATGGGGCGGCCATTGGAGTCGAAGCTGCCCTGCCAGCCGGAGTCGATATTGATGTACTGAAAGCCGTGTTGTTGAAGGCCGGAAGCCTTGAGAGCGTCCGACTGAGCCTGGATGTTTGCCTGGGTGAGGAAACTGCCGTTGATGGTCTGCTCACTGAAGCTGCTCCAGCCCAGATAGGGCCTCTGACCAACACCATTCACCTGCGCACAGACAGGGATAACCGACAGGAGCAGGGCGGCGCCCACAGGAAAAATGGCGTTAAGCCAGGGCGTCTTGTGAATTTGCGTCGACTGCGAGTTGGAGCGAAGTGTCTCCAATGTGTTTTTCAGAAGTCCGACGGGAATCATCTGGCTCTCCAAAGTGCGAAGGATAGATCAACACGGAATTAACGTGAACGTTAACGATAATTCGAAACGAAAAACACCGGAACTTTACGACCGAGCTCAGAAGATTGTCAAGATTTATCTTTGAATATTAAATTATGCTTGATAAATCGGGATATTTCGATATAGAGGGTCGATTGCAGACAGAAAGATATCTGTGAAGCGTGCCGGTTCTGTTTCAAAAATCTATTGCCATAAATTGGGAAATAGCGGTAACGTAAACGTGACGTATTTTAATTCACACGATCTATTCAGTGACCATGAAACTGCATACGACGGAATTACCGCTCCTGGTACTCCCCGACCCTCCGGCGAGCGAGACTGCTCCGGTAAAGGCGTGGGAGGAATCGGTGGTGATGACCACTTACCTTCCCGCTACGCCGGACCCCAATCCTCTCTTTCTTGAAAAGCGCGTTTATCAGGGCAGCAGCGGAAAAGTTTATCCACTGCCGGTCATCGATCGCATTGCAACCGAGCCTTGCGAGCACACATGGCAGGCGGTACATCTCGAAAACAAATATCTGCGCATCATGATCCTGCCGGAGATTGGCGGACGAATTCATGTTGGATGTGACAAGAGAAACGGTTACGACTTCTTCTACCGGCAGAACTTGATTAAGCCGGCGCTTGTGGGGCTTGCCGGGCCCTGGATATCAGGCGGAGTAGAGTTTAACTGGCCTCAGCATCACCGCCCTGCGACGTTTCTTCCTGTCGAGGTCAGCATCGAACGTCATGAGGATGGCTCGGTGACAGCGTGGTGCAGCGACCACGATCCGATCTCCCGCATGAAGGGTATGCATGGCGTCTGCCTGAGGCCTGGGTGCGCATACGTAGAACTGAAGGTTCGCTTATATAACCGAACCTGGGACACGCAGACATTTTTGTGGTGGGCCAACGTTGCTACTCGCGTTCATGAACGCTATCAGTCTTTCTTTCCCAACGACGTACGCTTTGTGGCTGATCATGCCAAGCGAGCCGTTACAGAATTCCCGTGCAGTCTTGGCACATATTACGGAATCGACTATGGAGAGAGGGCACGCCACGGAGTGCCTGCCTCGGAACAACCTGCGAACTTTGTGCCCGACGGCAGTTATCCGCGGAACGATCTGGGCTGGTATGCCAATATTCCAGTTCCGACAAGCTACATGATTGTGAACTCGCAAGAAGATTTTTTTGGCGGTTACGATCATGAAGCTGGAGCGGGAGTGGTGCATGTTGCAAACCATCACATTGCTCCCGGCAAGAAACAGTGGACGTGGGGAAACCATGAGTTCGGGTACGCCTGGGATCGAAGCCTCACGGGCAACGATGGTCCTTATATCGAGTTGATGGCCGGCGTTTATACAGACAACCAGCCTGATTTCTCGTACCTGGCCCCTGGAGAAACGAAGACCTTCAGCCAGTTCTGGTATCCGGTGATGAAGATCGGAGTACCGGATACAGCAAATCTGCATGCCGCGTTGCGAGTCGCGATGTATCCGGAAGGCCTGGAGGTTCATCTCCTATCGACACACGAGATCCGTGATGCCGTGTTGCGGCTCAAATCACCACGCAACGAGGAGGCGGTTCGAATTAGTACGTTGCGACCCGAGAAGCCAGAAGTAATCCATCTGCCGTTTACAAATTCCGCTGAAGATTGGGTTCTTGAACTCGAATCAGAGGACGAGATACTTCTTCGTTACACTCTATCGAAGACTCAGCCTGCGGCTGCACCGATGGCAGCGACTGAGCCTCTAGCGCCGGAGGAGATTGCCACCGATGATGAACTCTATCTGACCGGACTTCACCTGGAACAATACCGTCATGCTACTCGCTCGCCCGTACCATATTGGCACGAAGGACTCCGGCGTGATCCTGAGGACAGCAGAATCAACAATGCGTTGGGAAGGTTTCATCTTCGTCGCGGTGAGTTTGCGGATGCGGAGCAATGCTTCAGGACGGCAATCGCTCGACTCACGATGCGCAATCCAAACCCCTATGATAGCGAGGCTTATTACAACCTCGGAATGACGTTGCTTTTTCAGCATCGTACAGACGTCGCCTACGATTCGTTTTACAAGGCGACGTGGTCCGCGGCGTGGCGGGGACCGGCTTACCACCGTCTGGCGGAGATCGATTTGCGTAGAGGCCGTCTTGCCGCGGCTATGGATCACATTACGCGATCCCTTCGAGCAGAGTCAGAAAATCTCAATGCGCTCAATCTCAAAGTTGCAATTCTGCGACGCCTTGGCTTAACTGAAGAAGCTGACGCTGAATTGAACGCCGCTGCAAAGCTGGATCCATTGGATATCTGGACCAACTTCTCTCAAAGCGGCGTGATTCCATCGGAAGCTGGCAAGCGGCTTGATCTGGTATTCGATCTGATTCGCTCCGGACTTGTTGAAGAGGCTGGTTGTGTTTTAGACGCCGGTACTACTGCAATGGAACTCTACACACGAGCGTTGGTTCTGGATCTGCGTGGACAATGCGAGGCCGCTCTCACATGCGCGGTCCATGCCTCAGCCGCTAGTCCTACATATGTTTTTCCGAGCCTGCTGGAAGAGATGAAGGTATTGCAGAGGGCAATCCTTGTATATCCGCAGGATGCCAGAGCGCCATACTACCTGGGCAATCTTCTCTACGACCGTAAACGCCACCGCGAGGCGGTCCAACATTGGGAGAGAGCCGCTGAGCTTGATCCGAATTTTCCTACTGCGTGGCGAAACCTGGGAATTGCCTACTTCAACGTGGAACACAATCCGGCGAAAGCACGCAAGGCCTTTGAGCAGGCGCGTAAGGCTGATCCGGATGATGCTCGAATCCTTTATGAGGAAGATCAGCTCAGAAAGCGTCTCGGAGATGATCCTGCTGAGCGCCTTACAATCCTCGAAGAGCATCGCGGACTTGTGGCACGGAGAGACGATATTTCAGTTGAGCTGGCTGCGATTTATAACCAGGTTGGCAGGCCCGCGGCCGCTTTGGCGTTATTACTCGCACGGCAGTTTCAGCCCTGGGAGGGTGGAGAGGGATTGGTACTCGGCGAATATGTACGCGCCCAACTGTTGCTGGGCCAAGCAGCTCTTGCCAAGGGCAATGCGTGTGCAGCTATTAATTACTTCGAAGCGGCTGATCGGCCTCCGCAGAGCCTGAATGAGGCAAGACATCTATTGGCCAACAGCAGCAATATTGAGTTCTGGCTGGGAGAAGCATGGGCTGCGAAGGGCGAATTAGATAATGCAAAGCGGCACTGGGAGCGAGCTGTTCGGCAACGTGGCGATTTCCAGCAAATGCAGGTTCGCACTGTATCCGAGATGACCTATTGGAGCGCTCTGGCCATGCGCCGCCTGGGGCGTGAAGAGGAAGCAGCAGCTTTGTTCCGAGAGATTCTCGAGTACGCGACGGCACTTGAAAGAAGCGTGCCGAAGATCGATTATTTTGCGACCTCGCTGCCTACGATGCTTCTATTCGATGAAGATCTCAAAAGCCGGCAGAACATCACGGCAACATTCTTGAAGGCACAGGCATTGCTTGGGCTCGGCAAAAACGCAGAGGCGCTGGCCGCCCTGGCTGAAGTTGAAAAACTGGACCGCGCTCATGCCGCGGCCCGCGATCTGGACGCGGCAAACCTGTTGCAGCATGTGGACGGATAATTGTGCATGGACCGACTGCTTTACACCAAACTTCCACTTCCACCGATGCGACACGCGTGACCGGATATGTTTGTGGCATTGCAATCGTGGCTGCACTGGGCGGCCTTCTGTTTGGATATGACTGGGTTGTTATTGGGGGGGCGCGTCAGTTTTTCGAAATTTACTTTCATCTTGGCAGCGCTGCGGCCGTGGGATGGGCAAACAGTTGCGCGCTTGTCGGATGTTTTATAGGTTCTCTGATTGCGGGAACTCTTGGAAACCAGTACGGGCGCAGACCGGTTCTGCTCATCTCTGCGGTGCTCTTTGCTGTTTCCTCTGTCCTCACTGGGTGGGCATTTTCCTTTTCGATGTTTATCGTGTGGCGAATCATCGGAGGGATTGCAATTGGACTAAGCTCCAACATCTCGCCTCTCTATATTGCCGAGATAAGTCCTGCATCGCATCGCGGACGGCTGGTAAGCCTCAATCAGTTCGCGATCGTCATCGGCATTCTGCTGGCTCAAATTGTGAATTGGCAAATTGCTGCGCCGGTGCCTGAGCACGCTTCCACAGATGTTCTATTGGCGAGCTGGAATGTACAGCTGGGCTGGCGCTGGATGTTCACCGCGGTTGCTTTACCGGCTATGGTCTTTCTCGTGGCTTCTTTTGCAATCCCCGAAAGCCCGCGCTGGCTGCTCCTTAGAGGGCGCACCGAGCAAGCGCTCAAAGTTTTGAAGAAGATTGGCGGAAGTGAAGAGCATGCTCTTGCCGAGTCTCAGGCTATCTCCAATGCCCTTCGAGAAGAAGAGTCACAAAAGAGCAGCTGGGTTGGACTGCTTCAGCCGGGTGTTCGCACCATTCTTCTTGTGGGTGTTTTACTAGCGGTCCTTCAGCAGTGGAGCGGTATCAATATCCTGTTCAACTATGCCGAGGAAGTATTCCGTGCGGCGGGAATGGGCGCCAACCAGGTCTTTATCGATATCATGGTGACCGGCGCGATCAATTTGATTTTCACATTGATCGCAATGGTCTTCGTCGATAGGCTTGGCCGACGTCCACTAATGCTGGCCGGCTGCATCGGGATTGGTGTATCGCACTTACTGGCCGGACTTGCTTATCAAGCTGGACAGAAAGGCGCGCTAGTTCTCATCCTGACGCTCTGCGCCATTGCTTGCTATGCAATGACTCTTGCGCCACTCACCTGGGTGTTGATCGCAGAGATTTTTCCGAACCGGGTACGTTCGTCTGGTGTATCTGCCGCAGTTTGCGCGCTCTGGATTTCTTCCTTTGCACTGACCTACTCGTTCCCGTTCATCAATCACTCGCTGGGAAGTTCCGGCACCTTCTTTATATATGGTGTCATCTGTCTCGCCGGGGCGGTCTTCGTTTTCTTTCTGGTGCCGGAAACCAAGGGACGAACGCTGGAGGAACTCGAAGCGAAGACAATACGCGGATAAGAGTGTTGTATAAGCTGCCCGCTCATACTCATTGGCTGCTGTCTCGTTCCAGAGTGAGGAATGCTGCCTGAAAATCACCACGGAGAGAAATGCTGACGCCATGGTGCATCCAATAGTCCCCGCTTGCCCTCTGCACGGTATCGTCCTCAAGCTTCCCTTCCCGCGCATGTATGGTGTATACAGCGTCGGGCTGCAGTCCGTGCAAATAAAGCCGGGGATACGGCTGGCCTTTTTGACTTGAATGCAGAAATGCGAAGACTACTGCTTCATGGCCGTCTCGCGCCACGAACTCGGTCACCGAGGCTGCACTGTCCCCGTCAGGTGAAATCAGGCGGTAGAGAGATCCGTCCTGAATGGTTGCACGCGCATCTTTATATTCGGCGACAAGTCTTTTTGCTGTCGCGAAGTCTTCCTGTGTCCACTTGTTCAGGTTCGCACCAATGCCGAGACTTCCCTGCATCGACGAGAGGAATCTATACTCGAGCGAAGTCGATCGGTTATTCATCCAGTTGGGGGAATCGGTGACCCAGGCCATCATCACACCGGGCGCATATGCGTAAGAGAAGCCATTCTGAATGCTGAGCCGGTCGAAAGGATCGGTGTTATCGGATGGCCAGATCTCATCAGTCAAATGCATGATCCCGAGATCAACGCGCGCGCCTCCGCCCGAGCAGGATTCAATTTCCACGTTTGGATGTTTCTTCCGCAGCTCAATAAGAATGCTGTAGAGGTTCTGCACATATTTCACATAGACCTCTTTTTGCTCTTGCAGCGGTGCGTCCGGCCATCCTGGCTCAGACCAATTGCGGTTATAATCCCACTTCAGAAAAGCAATATCATTCTCGCTCAGCAGCTTGTCGAGGAAGCCGTACACATAGGCTCTGACATCTTCACGGGCGAGGTTCAGCACAAGTTGGTTACGGCCTTCCGTTCGTGGCCTACCTGTGAAGTTCAAAACCCACTCCGGATGCTTGCGATACAGATCGCTGTTTGGGTTCACCATCTCGGGTTCGACCCACAGACCGAAATCCATGCCGAGAGCGTGTACTTTGTCGATCATCGGCCTCAAGCCGTGTGGAAACTTCTGCGGATTTATGTACCAATCGCCGAGTCCCGCGTGGTCATCCTTGCGTTCGCCGAACCATCCGTCATCCATGACGAAGCGCTCGACTCCAATGCTCGCCGCTTTCTCAGCCAAAGCTTCCTGGCCGGCCTCGTTCACGTCGAAGCCCGTCGCCTCCCACGAGTTGTACAGGACAGGCCTGAGGCGGCGATGCGGCGCCTGGGGAACAATAGAATCAAGTTCGAATCGGTGAAGGAGCCTTGATGCCCCTCCTATTCCCTGATTGGTATATCCACCATAAAACTTGGGCGTCTCGAGCGATTTACCGGGCGAAAGGATATACGCAAAGTCAAAGGGAGAATATCCTCCTGTTATCCGAACTCGGTTCTGCCAATCTGTTTCGAGATTCATCTGCCAGGAACCGCTCCAACCGAGCGCGCCGAACCAGACATCGCCAACATCCTGATCCGCCTGCTTAGACCTTTCGATGGCGAACCATGGATTCACTTCGACTCCCGTTGAGCCTCGGCGGCTCTCAAGAACAATCTTTCCCGGCCGGAGCTGAGTCTGCTGCAGGTTCCACTCACCGGCCCAGCGGCCGGTGAGATAGCGCAACTGGTAGTCGCGGCTCGCATCCAGATTCCATGTCGCCGCAAGCACCTGTTCGATCGTAAACGGCTGTTGTGTCCGGTTTTCGACACGAGCCGAGCGGGCGAGCACACCGGTTGCCTCATCGACTTGATAAAGGAGATCAACAACCACGTCGCGGCCGATGTCTTTGAGCGAAATCGTCAGCGTGTTGTTCCGAATCGTATGCGACAGGTAATGCAAAACGAGATCGCGATTGCCATCTGGAAAGGTAATCTTCAGATTCGGAACGACGACTAATCCCCCTCCCCACCCGGTGAACTCTTGCGGGGTTGCGCTCACAGATAAGTCAAAACCCGACGAACCGCCATCTGCATGAGCGGGCGACAACGTGTCTCCAGGTCGCAGACGTTTTCCCCAGTAAAGCGTCTGTAACTGCTGATTCTGGTTTATGCCGATTACATACGAGACATCCGCGGCATCGATACGGAAGATTCGCGCAGCTTCGTCATAGCGAATAGCTTCTGGATGGACGCCGGCGGACTGGCCGTGAAGCTGAAGCAGCAACACGATCATCGAAGCAGTCAAGGTAAGCAACATCCGTGCGCCGTGCCTGAATGTGGGTGTAACAACTCGCATCAATCTCATCCATCTTTTGTTGTACATCGGCATCCTTTTAGGATGGCCCCATGGGCGATTAAGCTGACTGATCTGACATATTCTTAGTCAGCGCAACTCTGGCTTACGCGGATGGCGATACGTCTATAAAATCGACGTGTACGTTCACGAAAGCCAAATTACACACTTCCTCCCCCGGCTGTCAAAATCTTCTTCCTCGATCAATCAGCACTATAGTGTGCGAAACTGTGAGCAACGTCAAACATGACATCTGCGGACAAGACCGGTAACAAACACACCAAAGCCACTGGCATCCGCGACATAGCGGAGGCTCTGGGAACCTCGATCGGGACAGTGGATCGTGCCCTTCACGGACGCTCTGGGGTAAAGGCTCGTACAAAGGCCAAAGTATTGCGCATGGCTGAGCAGCTTGGCTATAAACCCAATATTGCCGCCAGATCCCTGAAACTCAATCGAAAAGTTAGAATCGCCGCTGTGTTTCCCCGCGAAATTGCGGCCTTCTTCGATCCCTTACGCGCAGGCATTCAGGCCGCGGCCGATGAGGCAGTGGGCATGCAGTTGACGCTTGATTTCATCGACTTTCCGCGCCTCGGATCAGGGGATTTAACAGCGCTTGAGAGCGCGGCTTCGAAAAAGTTTGACGGAATCCTGTTCACGCCAGGCCGCCATCGAGAATTGGCCGGAGTCATTCGTCGTATCGTTGGACAAGGTATCCCAATGCTTTGCGTCGCGAGTGATGCTCCGGATACCGGCCGTCTCTCGTCCGTCAGCGTTGATGCGTACACCAGCGGTGCGCTTGCAGCGGAGCTTCTCTCATACAAGCTGCAGACTCCGTCACGGGTGGCAACAATTACCGGAGACCTGGCCACCTTCGACCATGCAGAGAAACTTCGGGGATTCGCGGCGACTCTCGCAATGCTCGCTCCCCAACTCACCTTGCTTCCGGTTGTTGAATCCCATGAAAGCCCGGAAGATGCGTACCGCCAGTCCATTGAGCTTTTGAAATCCAGGACGCGCCCTGATGCGATATATATCAGCACAGCAAATAGTCTCCCGGTACTGCGTGCTCTCGATGAACTGAAATTACTTGGGCGTGTGCAGGTGATTGCGACGGATCTCTTCCCGGAGCTCGTGCCTCTAATAGAGTCGGGAAAGGTACTGGCCACTCTCTATCAACGGCCTGAGGCACAGGGCAAAACTGCATTTGAAACGCTCATCGCCCACCTTGCGGATCGAGAGAGGCCTGTCAAGACACACCGCTTTGCTCCGCATATTATTTTGCGCACCAACCTTCCACTCTTTGTCAGCCGAATCGCTGGATCTGCGGAGACCATGAAAAGATAGCCTCTCTTTATTTCACGGGCACGAATCGAATCGCGCAGCCGCCGCCGCTCGCCAGATGCAGGGACAGAACGTCACTGCTGTGCACAATGCGCTGACGTATGGAAATATGCTTGGGAAATTGTGCAGCATCAGGAGCATCTTCATAGAGCTCCGCCTTGTACGCTCCATTTCCCAGAAAGCTGAGAGAGACGCGCAGATCACGCGGCCTCCAGTTGGTGAGACTTCCCAAATACCATTCATTGCCATGACGCCGTGCGATGGAGACGAACTCTCCCGGCTCTCCATTGAGGGCCTTCGTTGCATCCCACGATGTTGGCACATCTTGAATGAAGCGAAAGCTGGGTTCGTTGGTATACGCCGATGGCGCATCGGAAACCATCGCCAGAGGTTCATCGAAGACAACATAGAGGGCCAATTGTTGAGCCCGCGTGCCCATCACCATCGGATGCTTATCCCGGACGACGAAGTTCTCTGGCGTCACGTTGTCGAAACCGCCTGGAGTGTAGTCCATTGGGCCGCTTAACATCCGTGTAAATGGGAACGTTGTGCGATTTACCGGCCCATCGCGTCTCCCAGCCTTATTGTTTTCGAGGCCAAGCACCGCCTCGTAATTGAGAACGTTGGGATAGGTTCTCTGAATGCCCCAGGGCTGCGTCGCTCCATGAAAATCCACCATGAGATGATGCTCGGCTGCAAGCCTGGCAACGTCGTAGTACCACTGAATACCCTGTTGATCATTGCGAAGAATGAAGTCGATTTTCACGCCCGCGACACCCCATTTTTCATAGAGCGGGAAAGCTTCCTGCATTTGTGCGGCAACGGACTTGGAATATAGCCAGATCCAGACCTTGACGTGCTTCTTTGCAGCATACTGTACCAACTCCGGCACATCGACATTTCCGCGCATCTTGGTAATATCGCGATCTGACCAACCGGCATCCAGCATCATGTATGGGAAGCCCGACTCTGCCGCAAAATCAACGTAATACTCCATATTTTTGGTGGTATATGCCGACTGGCCGTCTGGTCCGATATCGCCGTTCCACCAATTCCATGAGGCCTTCCCCGGTTGAATCCAGCTGGTATCCTTCACACGATTGGGAGGATTGAGGTTCGTGATCAGATTGGATTCGATCAGTTCTCCGGCAGTGACGCCAAGCAGAATCACGCGCCATGCGCTGTCATGCGGAAGAGCCGCATCAACCGCCGGACCTTTTCCATCCAGCGCCGGAGATATTTTGCTGACGATGTAGTGGCCTTGCCAATTGCCCGTCGGATTTTCCAGGTACATTGCAGCGTTACTTTCGAGATCGGCCTCGCCTACTGCGGCCCACGCCACGCCCGGCATGTGCAACAACATTGGTGAGCCGTTGAGAATGTAGCTTGAAACACCGCCCTGGTTACTGAGCGCACTCAGAACCTGAGGCACGTATTCGCTCTCATAACCGCTCTCATAATTTGGCAGGCGCAGCGCCCAGGCGTCTGCATCCATGACAGGCCGAAACTCGGTGTCTTCCTGAGTGAGCCGATAACGTGAAAGCGCCGATTGCTCGGGAACGTGATAACGAAACGCCAGTCCGCTGTTGTAGACTCTCGCCTGAATTTCGAACGTGCGCGCCGAGGATCCGCTTTCCTGAACCTCTACAGTGATGCTGTTGTAGGGATCGTGCACAGCAGAAACCTTGCCTGCGAGAAGTTGATAGTCGTCCACACCTGAATCGCTTGCAGCATGGGTGACGTGAACATTTCCACCTAATGGATTCTGGTCGGCCAGTTCGAGCCGTATTGCTGAATCTTCAAATACTTGTTTCCCGTGAAATGCGACCGAATACACAAGCTGGCCGTCCTGGGCATTGGCCTGAGTCGCTTTATCAATTCGAATATTGAAGTGCATCGAGATCTGGTGATCTGGTGAACTTACTTCGAGAGGACCGGATTGAGCGGAAGCTAGCATTGAGCCCGAAAGGGAGACGACAGAAAGGAGATAGATTGCAGAAGACCTCAACCACGGCATACGTTTGCTCCGCTGGAAAAAGTAGATTCACGTGCAAGCTGACATTAGACAAAAACGGCTCCCACGCAGAGAGCCGTTCCAATTCATGGCTAGAACAATGCTAGAACACGTACTTCAACGCGAGCTGAAAGAAGCGCGCATCCGGAGTATTGTTCTGGAAAAACTTTGGCCCTGAGATCAGACCACCGTTGGCGTTCATGGAACCATTCGGCGTTCCGAGTGTCGGATGGTTCAACAAGTTGAACGCATCTGCTCTGAACTGCAAATTCTGCTCGCGCCATACAGAAAAGTTCTTAAACAAAGAACTATTCACCTGGTAGTAGCCTGGTCCGTAGATGTTGTTCTGCACGGTGCCGAGCAAAGCAATCGCCGTTGCTTTATCTGTAACCGGTGCCTGAAACTCCACAGGAACTCCATCTGGATTTATAGATCCCACCGGATGCGTGGCATCGGAGATCATTTCACCAGGCAGTGGATTGCGGAAGGCGCATGGATTGAAATAGTTTGCCTTCGTCTTAACTTGTGCAGGGCATGATGTGAGGCTTGGATTGGACGGGTCCGGCTTTCCACCGCCGACAAATGGGCTACTCACTGGATATGCTCTAGCTCCTCCACCTGACGCGGTGCTGATGTTGGGGCTCACCGAAAATGGAGTGCCTGTTTGTGCAGCGTAGGTCAGGCTTGAAGACCAGCCGCCCACGATCTCATCGAGCCATCGAGGAGCGTTGCCCAGGAAAGCGCGGCTTCTGCCAAACGGAAGCTCGTAATTTGCATTGATCGTAAACCGATGCCGAATATCAAAGACCGAGTTGGTCAGTTCATCGATATACGGAATCAAAGCCGGTTGACGGTTTCCAATTGCCGAAAACAGACCTCCTGCGTCGCTTGCATCATCAAGAGCATGAGCCCATGTGTAGGTAGCCAGGAAGGTCAGTCCGTGAGAGTACCGTTTCTCGAACTTCGTCTGGAGCGAATTGTATGTACTCACTCCGGCAAAATGTATCTGTCCAATCCCTCCTAGATCTGGGAAGGGATTAAACGGATTGGTATTGGTGCCGGGCCGCCACAGACCAGGTGCGGTATTGGGTGCTCCATACAGCTCCATGTGACGAGTAAGGTTTCCTACATACGTAATGGTGAAAGATGTGTTCGGCGAAACCTGCTGCTGCACACCGAGACTATACGTCATGGTGTATGGCGGCTTGATATTGGGATCGATTGAATGAAACCCAGGCTGCGAGATAAAGGTTTGTAATTGGCCGTTGTCTGTTGCAGGTAGCAAACCCGCCTGCAGCGTAACACCTTGCGCGGCCAGTGACGGGCAATTGTCCTGGACGCATGTAGCCGGATAGAAATTTGCTGAATTCGACCAAGGGAAGTTCGCACCGAGGTTGCCGTTACCCTCCGATTGCAAGCCGCCGTAGAAAATTCCAAAACCTGCACGAACAACCGTTCGATCCAGGGGCGAGTAAGCGAGACCGATGCGCGGGGCAAAATTTGTCTTCTGCACAGTTACCAGACGATCATTGTCGACAAACTGCACAGTAACATTGTCCTTGGCCAACGCACTCAGGAACGGCGTGCCGAGAGTGATGTTCTGCTGACTCTTGGGGAACTGAACAACACCTGAGCCGGTGCCAATGCCGAGCGGTCCGGTGACTACAAAGTTGGCCTGCTGGCCGGAATTCTCTTTGTACGGCTGGAAGTAGTCATAGCGAACACCTAAATTCAGAGTCAGCCGTTTATTGATTCTCCAATCATCCTGCACGTAGCCTGCGTTGTACCACTGCGCATCGTTCACATTTGGAGAGACCGAAAGCGATGCATAATTTTCCTGATCCACAATCATGTCTGCTACGGCTGAACCAGTATTGGCTACGCCTACTAGCCCCGTAAACTGCCCACCCCAGTGATATTGGCCGAGGTCAGCAGGAGCATAAATGTAATAGAAGCGGACGGCCTGAAAAGACGCACCGAATTTCAAGGAGTGGTTGCCCCAAATCTTCGTTACATTGTCCAGGATTTGATACACATTCTGTGATTCTCGGCTGATGCCCGTCGAGCCCCATTGTTGAATTGTGCCGTTGACATAGCCCGACGGAAGACCATACTGCCCCGGTTTCAGGTCGGATGGCTGTGGGCCGAGCCCTAAAGAACTGTTCAGCGTTGGATTGTAGGCATTTGGCTGTTGGAAATTGAACACGCCCCAGTTATAGCCAAAGCGAAATTCATTGGTTAGCGTTGGCGCGAAGATGTGGGTCTCGCTGCCCATGAAGTTCATTGCCAGATTGGTGTCATACTGGCCGCCATAACCGCTGCCATCAAGAACCGGTCCGAGAGGCAAACCATTCGTCTTGATTTCGTGGTTGTAGCTGTAGCGCACGTAGCTCTGGTCTTTTGAGTTGATGTTCCAGTCGAGGCGCTGATCCCACTGAACAATATCGTCAGAGTTGCCGACATTCACAAGATAGTTGTTATAGAGCTTGCCGTTGTTAGCATTTGGAGAAGGATACAAACTCAGAATATTCTGCGCGACTGAATTGATTTGGCTGGCGCAGAATACATTTTGCTGTCCATTGCATATTAGTGGCTGCGCAGGATCAGCCGTATTCGGCTCATACAGCATGGTTGGCGCTCCCACGCCCGTCAGTTCGCCATTCAACAACTCAGAGAAATTTCCCTGGCGTTCAAGCGCTGAAGGAACATTGATCGGCGTAGGGTTGCTGATGGAAATGCGGTTGACCTCCATGTCGCCAAAATAAAAGAGCTTGTTCCTCCACAGAGGGAAACCAAGCGTTGCCCCAAACTGATTCTGATGGTAGGGGGGAATCTGCGCATCAGGCCCGGCATTCCAGTTGATTGCGTCCAGCTTTGTATTGCGGAAATACTCCCAGAGATCTCCATGAATCCGGTTAGTGCCAGACTTGATGCTGGCCTGCAGAACTGAGCCAGCAGAGTGGCCAAACTCTGCGCTGAAGTTGCTGGTTTGCAGACTGAACTCGGAGAGCGCGTCCGGCGGAGGCCGCATGACGTAACTGGCGCCGTTGAGAAAGTCCACCAGATTTGTGTTGTTGTCCACACCATCGAGGATGAAGTTATTCTGCTCAGCACGCTGCCCGTTTGCGACAAAGTCTCCACTCCCTGAGCCGCGGGTGTTGCCAAACGGAGGCGCCACGCCGGCTGTCAATTGAGCGATGTATACCCAGTTCCGCCCGTTTAATGGAGTGTCGTTAATTTCCTTCGTGCTGATCACCTGCCCGACGGCGGCGTCCTGGGTCTGCAGCACGGGCGCATCGGACATGACCTCTACTGTTTGTGAAACGGCACCTGCCGGCAGCGATAGATTTACATTTAGCCGCTGCTGGGCGTCCAGATGCAGGTTCTGCCTGGTCACAGTCTGAAATCCCGGGGAAGAGGCAGTAACGGTGTAATTACCGATCTTCAGCGGAGAGAAGACGAAGATTCCGCTGTTGTTCGATTTGGCTTCAAGAGCCAGCCCGGTATCCACATTTGTAACGGTGACATGGGCATTCGGAATCAAAGCCCCTGATGCATCCTGGATGATGCCCGTAATGGCTCCCTGATCGGTCTGGGCGGCACAGGGTAAGGCTATGGCAAGCAGCATCAACAGCACTGTCATGCCTGTGGCAAAGAAGGTTGAATTCGTTAGTACCGAAATAACTGGCCTCAAAGATTGTTTTGCCATCGTTCTGTTCTCCATGGGTCGGCGTCTACTTCGATTCAGTAGGATGCGCTCATACCGTGTACGTTCACGTTCACAACGCAGACAAAGCTGTGTACGTTACCGCGAAAGACGGTAATCTCACCGGGAAAGAGTTGTCAAGAGTGATTTTGAGGGGACTTCCTTAACCTGTCTGTATCGAATTCGCCGGGATATTATTGGATTGTTTCGGCGTTTTATGGTTATTGGGTTTTGATAAGGTCTAAAGTCGATATGCAATCACGAATTTCGTTGACGTACACGAATCTGAGAAGAATCCGAACAGAAGCTACCCTTATAATCCGTTGAAAGGATGCTCACGTGAAACTAAACCGACGCGACTTCATGCTCGGTGCAATTGCCACTGGGGTGCTGAACCGGGTCTTCGCCGCGTCAGGAGCCGGAGAGACACCGATATGGTTTGCGCGCCCAGCTGATCGCTGGCTGCAGGCACTCCCGGTGGGAAATGGCAGGCTCGGAGCCATGGTATTTGGAGGAGCGGCTCAAGAGCGGTTGCATCTGACAGAGAGTACCTTATGGTCAGGCGCGCCCACTCTTCATAACGCAAATCCTGATGCGCACGAATCTATACCCGCCATCCGTAACCTCTTCTTTGCCGGACGCTACATGGAAGCGGAAGAATTGTGTCGCAAAAACCTGCTCGGCCGAGGAAGTCAATTCGGAACCGCGCTGCCGATGTCGTTTTTGGACATTGACATGACTCTACCCGCAGAGGTCTCCAGATACCGGCGTTCTCTCGATTTAGATAAAGCAATTGCTCATGTCGAATTCGCGACGGGCGACATACTCTTCCATCGTGAAGTCTTTGCATCACACCCAGCGGGACTCATCGCCGTTCGAATGACGGCAAGCAAGCCGGGCAGTATTTTCTGCAACATCTCATTTGGAGAACCACATCTGGCGGGAAAAGTTATAGCAGGAGCCGACACGCTGACTCTCAATGGACATTCCTGGGAGAACTTGCATAGCGATGGGCAGCACGGAACGCAATTTCAGTGCCAGGTTCGAGTTGTCCCTGAGTCTGGAGAGATTCACAGCGCCAATGAAAAAATCTCGGTTCATGCTGCCAATGCCGTAACTCTGTTGATCGCAATAGCAAGCGATTTTCTAGGCGGAAATCCAGGGGAAGAATGCTCCAGGTCCCTTACCGCTGCTCACACGCGGTCGTACCAATCACTACGCGAAGCTCACATTGCCGACTATAGCGCTCTGTATCATCGCGTCTCGATTGATCTGGGCCATGAACGAGATCTCTCGAATCTACCAATCGACGAACGCAGAAAGCGGCTAGTGGCAGAAGAGGATGATCCCGAGTTATGTGCACTGTTTTTTCAATACGGCCGCTATTTGACGATCGCAGGATCGCGAGAAGATTCGCCTCTGCCACTCGCATTGCAAGGCATTTGGAATGATGGTCTCGCCGCAGCTATGGGATGGACCGATGATTTTCATCTGGACATCAACACACAGCAGAACTACTGGCTATCTGAAGTTGGCAATCTGAGTGAAAGCCATGCACCGCTTGCAAAACTGGTGGAGGGCCTGCACGTCAGCGGAGCCCAGACGGCACGTGAAATGTATGGAGTGGACGGCTGGGTAGCTCATGTTGTGACAAATGCCTGGGGTTATTCCGCACCGGGATGGGGCCTCGGCTGGGGAATGTTTGTGACGGGTGGTACCTGGATTGCCCTGCAACTTTGGGAACACTATCGCTTCACTGAAGATCAAGCCTTCCTTCGCGAGAGGGCTTATCCGGTGCTGCGCGATGCGGCGAGGTTCTTCCTCGCATACATGGTCGAGCATCCAACTAAGAAGTGGCTTGTTACCGGACCGTCCAACTCTCCTGAAAACTGGTTCATCGCGCCTGATACGGGAAAACCATGTTCGGACTCGATGGGGCCGACCTGCGATCGTGTCTTAGTTTATGCCCTGTTCTCGGCCTGCACTCAGGCATCAGAATTGCTCGGCATCGATGGGAAATTTCGTGACCAGATTGTGAGCGCTCGTGATCGACTGCCTCCTCTACAGATTGGCAAGCACGGCCAACTGCAGGAATGGCTTGAAGACTTCGATGAGGCCGAACCCAATCATCGGCACACTTCTCATCTCATCGCGCTCTACCCTGAAGATCAGATAACCCCGGACCGAACCCCGGCTCTGGCAGCCGCTGCTCGTGTCACCATCGAAAGGCGCATTCAACAGCCAAACTGGGAGGATACCGAATGGACCCGTGCAAACCTCGTGAATTACTACGCACGGCTCTTCGATGCGGAGGCAGCGCATCGCCATCTACGTGGCCTTATTGCTCATGCCACTGATGATTCCCTACTGACGTATTCCCGGGGCGGAGTCGCGGGCGCAGAAAGCAACATCTTCGCGATCGACGGCAATATGGCAGGAGCGGCAGGTATTGCGGAAATGCTGCTGCAGTCGCACAATGGTGTGATTCATCTGCTCCCCTCGCTGCCATCAGCGTGGTCTAGCGGTTTCATACGGGGACTGCGTGCGCGCGGGGGTATCACAGTTTCGATCTTCTGGCAGGACAATAAATTATCTTCTGCGGTGATGAAAGCCGACCGCAAGGCTGATATCACGATCCGATATCGAGACCATAAGAAGATGATCCATTTGGATGCACGAGCGGAATACCGAATTTCTGCCGCTGTGTTTCGAGGCAACTAAACTTGCCAGGCAGAAATTAGCGAAATCGAAACTGATCAGTTTTCTACGGAGGTGAGTGCAGTGAATGGTGTTTCGGCAGATATGAACCTGCGCAACGCAGCACTTCAGCGCTCAATCAGCCGGCGTAGATTTCTTTGGGATGTGGCTCGAACTACTGCCGGCGCAAGCGTCTGCAGTTTCAAGGCTCTCGGACAGACATTGCGCGCACCTTCACCGGCGAAGAAGCTCATCGTTGTTACGTTTGGAGGAGGCGCAAGAGACGAAGAAACATTTGCACCGGAAGGGCAAAGATTCATTCCAAGGATGCTTGGAGAGCTCATCCCCTGTGCCACGTTTTTCACTCAGGTTGTAAATCGCGGAATCCTGGGGCACTACGTTGCGAATGCAACTCTTGCAACCGGATGCTACGAAAGTTTCGACAACTTTGCACCCACCTCGCCGCGGAATCCCACTTTGTTCGAATACTATCGTCGAGATAGCGCACACCGAGCTGAGGATGTGTGGGTCATCGCTCCGAGTAACGGATTCGATCGGATCGGTGCGAGCAACCATCCAGGCTATGGAACTTCGTTCGGAGCGACGATGGTCCTGCCAAAACAGTTGTTGGGGCGCTTCGCCACTGGATCCTCTGAATCATTCGATCACTTGCTACGAGATAGCTATGAAGACACATCCCGAGTTTCGGCCTCGGACAATCATGCTACTAGTCTGCAGTTGCTTGCAGATCAGCTGAAGTTGCCGGTTAGCCAATTTCTCGCATATGCATCGAGCATCTCCAGTCCCGATGAACTATCTCTATATATCGCACAGCATTTGATGCAACACCTCGCCCCAAACCTGCTATGGATTACTCTCCACGATATCGATGTTGCGCACGCCGGGGCATATTCACTTTATACCGATGCAATCTTGCGAACAGACCGGATATGCGCTGAGCTCTGGAAGTCAATTCAACTTAATCCGGAGTACAAGAATAAGACAAACATGTTTGTTATGCCCGATTTTGGCCGCGACGGGGACTTCGAGCCAGGCGGGAACGGTTTTCAGCATCATCGTACTGGTGATCCGCTCTCGCGTACGACGTGGATGCTCGCTTTAGGCCCGGAAATACACGAAAACATTTCGGTGGATCGCATGGTTGAATCGATCGACCTTGTTCCGACGCTTGCAGCGATCCTTGGCTGTAACGCTTCTTTTGCTGCAGGAAAGCCTCTGGCCGAGGTACTTTAGCAATGAGTCACAGTCTCAGCACTACAGATTTTTCATCATACCCACCACTCGCACGACGATTTGCCTCAGACCATATCGCCTCTCTGCGATCGTTGCCGACAGTCTTTTGTGCCCTCCTTCTCAAGGAGATTAGTAAATATGACTGGCAGTTCCCGGCAGAGCGCAACGACTTGGACCGGCAGCTCAAGTGGATCGAGAGCGCGGATTCGCAAGCAATCGATTCAGTACTCGCGCCATTTGCCGCTCTCAAGATATCCAAAGGCCTCATGGACATGCCGTGGGCCGAACAGCCTGGATTATTTATAGAGCGCCTCACAGCCGAACTGTGGATTACCCATTCCATTGATGCCTTCTATGCTGCTGGAAAACAATATGGCGCCATTCTTCAGAAGATACGAAGTGAAAATGACAGTGCGAAGTCGCGCCTTTGTATCGTTTTTATTGGGTCGGGAAGCGAACGAGGCACAAAGCCATTATTTGAGAAACTCCAACCGAACGGGACTTATTTCTCGCGTGTCGATTTGTCTCAGGGAGTCGCAGACGCCATCGCCTGTATTCGTGATGAAGCCACCATTACTTCTTCTCCGTACCAGCACTGGTATGTTGATGGCGGCGTATCTGACTTGCATCAGCACGTCGGAGAAAGAAAGGACCCGAATATTTGCTCGGTTTCGTATGCCGAACTAGATCCAGTACGCAAGCGGATCGTGCAAGCCATGAATGCGGTGCGGACAGTTTCCGGTAATGGGCCCGAGCAACTGCGCACAGTACTCGATCGGATGCGCCCTGATTATGGCAGCCAGGCTGGGAGCGAAGATCCAGTGATGCGAGAGTTCGTGTTGCGCCTATTCGCAGAAGGGTCGGGAACACAAATCTTCAGCACAACATTCGTACAATGGGTAGGCCGCGAAATTCTTCGGCGGGCTCGTCCTCAATCCCTCTTTCTAAGATTCCGCCTCAGGCGAACTGAGCGGTCGATGGATGAGTTGCTCACAGAGCATACCGCTTTGGGTGTTGATCCACAGGGCTCTTTGGTCGACGCCGACATGGGAGCCTACTACACGTGGATTAACCTGCAACGGCTCCCAGGATTTGAAAAATCGCGCTTTGTCGTTTGTTTTGAGAACGGCCACGAAGCCTTAGCCATAGGGCCCGGGGTTCCGAAAGCGACAAAATCGAACTCCGACTGTACCTTGAAAAACATTCTGACATGGGCCACATAAACTAGCTCTTAAACTCGTCGAACTCTTTCTGGACAATTTTCGTACGTTGACGCGTCGTTCGCTTCGACGAGCCGTTCGTGAAATGAATAGGAGCCTGTCGTGGGAGTCAGGGACTTCCACATCCGGAATTCGTGCCGTCAAAGTTAGGTTACAGGCTGCGCATCTTTCTCACTCGGAAAGCAATTTCCCAGTCGTAGGTCTGACCAGGCTTGAGGGAAATGGATGTATGCGTTCTTTGCGCATCTGCAAGTGTGTTACACGGCGAAGTGGTTGGTTCAAGTGCGACAGCATATTGTTGAGGCTCTCCACCATCGCTCGGCCATCCCCCGTAACAGAGCCACACCCCTAAATAAGGAAGCCGTTTGCTGTCAAATGAAATCTCTAGCATCTGGGCAGAGCTTTCTCGATAGATACCGCAGAAACCTTTGTCAATCCGCTTGGAGTAGAACATCTCTGCGGTTCCAGCTTGCGGTCCAAGTGTTACGTCTAATTGAGCACCCAACTCCGTCGTCGGCCAGGATAGGACGGATCCACGTTGCCCAAGACGATCTCCTTTGGAGTATTCGAGCGTCAGTTCTCGAATTTCGTCCGCCAAGATGACTCGGTCCCCAGCAGAAACGGCGAAGAGGGGATGGCAGGCATAAAGAAACGACTGAGGAGTCAAACCAGAGTTCTCTACTCTATACGCGACCCGGAGAGTGTCGTGCTCAAGACTGAGGTTTTTGCTGAAATTTAGCTTCCGGCTAAATCCAACTGCATGCAGACTGGCGGTCGTCGGCGACGAGCTGTCTAACTCCCAAGGTAATTGCCAAAAGTCACCATGGTCGGGCGCCGGGCCACCCTCCGTATCCGGACTGGACGGACCAACAGTCGGTAGGCATTCTTCAATCCCAGCACACGGACCATCTTGAAAACGAGTCGCAAGTCCGGCCCTCGGATACTGGCCGGATCGCCGTGTTTGCGTGAGGAATTCCATTCCTGAATGCAAACTCATGATTGAGGATATGCGGCCGCCCTCAGCTGGCAAAACCTCAACCGACAATTCATAATTTTTCAGAAAGCAAACTTTCGTATCGACCATATGCATGAACTGAATGCCTCACCGTTTGGGTTAATTGAGCCCAATTTAGGAACCAAGCCGCCTCATTCTCAAGACCGAAAAGAGGATCCGCTTAACTTACGGCCGAGCCTCTGAGTCTTTCGGCGAAAAGCGGGAGACTACTGCGTAGAATGATATGCGGCGCAAAGCGGTGAGATCTGACCGGTTTTTCCTTATCGGTGAGGTGGGCGATGAGAGTTTCGAATGCCGTCTTCCCCTGAGCCTCGGGACGCTGGTAAAGGGTAACCAAAACTTTTCCCGACTCCACAAGCGCTGCCAGTTCGGGAAAAATAGGCGTCTGAGCCTGACCCAGAACTGTCGTCTGTTGCCGTTGAATCTCAGTCCTTGGTCGCGCTACGGGAAATGCACTACATGATCGCGAATCGTCAGCAGAACCGTACTGTAGGGAATCCCAATTACCTTTGGATTCAAAAGGGTGCGGCTGCAAAGAGAGTGTTCGGGAAGCTGATTTTCCCTGCTTGCCTGAATTGCTCAAAAGTGGGACTTGGAACACCACTAACTCATTCACTTTTCAGTGTGTTAGGTTCTAATAATTTCCAAGAATGAACTGGTAGCGCTAACGGCTACCGAATTTCCGTCCGGCCCCTCTGTTTCTACATGGTTTACAACTTGCCACATCCGATGGTTCCCCACCCGGTTCCCCAAGTGCAACGGGTTCGAAGGTTCCGCTGGTCCGAAGCAGTCCCTGGGAGTCCAGAAACTCACTTCGAATCCTCGCGATTCTCCTTCAGTTCCCTGCCCCTGCCTGCGGAACCCAGGAAGGCAGCAGCCAAACTGCCCCGATGTGGCGCTTCCATCGTAGGAATCGAAGCGACCGCATTCATGGAACTATGTTACGCCATACTCCAAGCCATGCGCATCCACAATTCTCAGAAGACGCACGAGTAGGGTTTCCTAACGTCGGAGAGGGGGCTCCGTAGGCAGTGACCGATACGACCGTGAGAGGGACCTTCTCACTAAAGTCATCCAACTCGCGCAGGCATCTCTTTCGGCCGATGCCTTGTACAACATGTCGGCTCAAAAAGGGAGTACCAAAGAATTTTCGGCCTTAGGCTCTTACTGCGGGTCCGACATAATAGAGGATCCTTCGGTTAAGAGCAGCCGAACTTCTCGTATGACTTGCTATTATGCATTGGGATAAATTGTTTTATCTATTACTTGTAATGCTCGTCAATACACCTCTGCAATGATCAAGTGATGCGAATTTAGGCTGATTTTGAGATGGATACGGTACAAAATTCACCACACTCTTGGCGGCTGCACCTCCGCTATTCCATAAAGCGATATTTTGGACTTCTATCATAGTATTTGTCTGCGGTATCAACCATGTCATGGGCGAATGGCAGGGAAATCTGATCTTATATGCCCTGAGACCAGCATGTTCGCTGACCCCAGGGCTGGTGGTTACCGGTTAGGTTGCATTTGCCAATCAGGCTCGTCATGCTTCGTGAGCGTAATTGCAAGCACAACCACGAACCGGTTGTTTGGCAGTTCAATCGACGCCACTTCCTTACGTCCATCCAACGACAAAATGTACTGGTACAGGTTGAAAGTGCGATCATCCTGCGAGCCATCGAAGTTATCGCGATACGGCATCGCAAAAACCTCTGACTCGTTCGGGAACTCCTGCGGCGTGAACCAGTCGCTGAAGCTTTGCGTCAACGTCTGTTTGGAGCCATCCTTGTACTTGAGTACAATCTGCTGATCTGTCTGCGCTCCCTGCAAGCCCGTTCCCAGTATCCGAATCTGGTCATAGCGGCCTTCAGGCAGTGAGATCGGCATGCCGATTCCATAAACAATGTTGGGCTGGTTAGCCGCCGCTATGTCGTACTCCGTGCCGTTCACAATCACGCTACGCGTTCCGGTCTGGTCTCCCAGCAGATTCGCGGAGTAAGCCTCACCGCCGGTATCGATACCCGCGCTTCCCGGGAACGTACTCCCATCCGTATAAATGCCCGTAGCGTTATATGCGCTCGCAAGATTCGCCGATGCTCCCATCGAGGGGCTCACAAGCGTGGCAGCCAGTACAAGAACATTTGAGTTATTCGGTAGCGCCAGGCTCTTCACTTCCTTTGTTTCATCCAGAGGGAAGCTATAGCCGTACAGGTTAAATTGCCGGTCATCTTCCGTTCCGTTTTCAGTGTTGCGATGCGGCATCGCAACTGCTTCCGCTTCGCCAAGATTGCTCGACGGTGTGAACCAGTCACTGAAACCTTGCGTAAATTGTGCTGTCGTGCCGTCGGTATACGCCACCGTCAGTACCTGCCCGCTCTGGTTGCCGTTGACTCCTGACGCCAGTAACTGGAGTGTCTTGAAGCGGCCCGCAGGAAGCGCAATCCTCTGTCCCGCTCCCGCCACAGCATTTGCGGTATTAGGTTTGCCAAAGCGGAATTGAACGCCATTCAGAATGCGAGAAGGCGTCAGCAGGTTCGATGAATACGCAAAACCACCAAGCCCTCCCTGCGTGCTGAAGTTCGTGCCATCGCTATACGCCGCATTCACGTTAAACGCCGATGACAGATTGACGGGAACTCCTGCGCCACCCTCCCCAGTCGCCGCGCTCACCGCAAGAATCGCCGATGAGAAGCTCTGCGTTATATCGCTCGATTGCGCCGTAATGGCAACAGCATTGTTCACACCCGTAAGCGCATCTCTATCCGCAGCCAGGACCAACGTAGCTGTGTCCGCCATTCGGCCCCGCAGTATCTCGGGCAACACGCCAGCGGGCACACCGCTTGTGAGAGAGAAATTGATCTTGCCCTTGAATCCATTTTCAGGAGACGCCGTCGACGTCGCAGATACCCGATTGCTCTGGTTGAGATAAAGCATCGTTGGCGAAAGCGTCAGCCCGAAATCCGGCAGAGCGAGTGAAACATAGACAGCCTGCGAGATTCCCTGGCTGGCCCCCGTCACTATGATCAACAGATTCCCCGCAGGCGTACTGCTTGTAGTCGTAACGTTCAGGGTCGCAGAACCGTTTGCAGTAATCGATGACTGATCAAGCGTTGCTGTCACCCCAGCCGGCGCACCAATCGTCGTCACCGTTAAGTTCACCGTCCCGGTAAAGCCATTCGTTGGGGTTGCCGTAATCGTCGTTTGTCCGCTCTCACCCGGCCTCAAAGGGATCGTCGCAGGAGAAGCTGACAGAGTAAAGTTCGGCGCGCTCGTTGATACTGGCCCGAGAGTATCCAGCATCGACTGTCCATTCGGAGTGCCCCACCCTGTCACCAGGTCGTATCCAGTAACGGCCGTGAATAGATCCGGGCTTCCGCTGTTGAAGTCATTGCCCATCGTAATGTCGTGGAACACGCTGTTGTAACTCGACGTTTGCCCAAGGCTATAAACCATCGTATTCAGAAAGCCAATCGAAGTGCCATTTGCTTGCTCGTTCGCTAGCGATAGAAAACCTGCCCACCGCGGCGCTGAAAGGCTTGTTCCGCCAATGCCGGTGTAGCATCCCCCGTTCGCGCAGTAATAGTTATCGGTATTTGCTTCCATCGAAACATCGGGAATATTGCGATAGCTTGTCGATCCCTGGTTCGTGGAGTTGATTGCCGCTGTCTGATAGCTCGGAATCGGCGATTGCGTATTCCAACCTCCGCCACTACCAACCCAGCCTGACTCGGATGACCATGCGCCGCCCGGTCCTGTCGTAGTCAAGTCCGTGCCTCCCACCGCTGTAATGTTCGAACTGTTGCCCGGATATCCAACTCCGCCAACATTCGCGCCGCTATCACCGGAGGAAACAAAGACATTCTGTCCCTGCGCTTGCAACTCCAGAAATACCTGCTCATAACCTGGTTCTGTCGCAGGTGTTCCGCTCCATCCAAAGGAGAGGCTGATTTGCTTTGCCACATCATCCTCCGCCGCTTGCGCAAACGCAGTCTGCGCATCGGTATTGGGTCCGTTCGTCTCATACACAATCAGAGCCGAGAGATGCGGTGCCATCGATATGGCCTGCTCCATATCGATAACTTCTTCGCCGTCGTCGCAGCCGCCCGTTGTCGGCGTGCCGGAGCAGATGCCGTCCACGCCCAGCAGCACGTTATAAACCGGCACATTCAGCGGTTGATTGATCGTGTTGAAATAGTTTTGAACGTCGCTCAGATTGTATGGGCCAAGCTCAACAAGGCCCACGGCCTGTCCTGTGCCATCCAGGGGCACGCCGGGCGCATAAGCGGCGCGCATGTCACTACCCAGAAACTGCCCGCTAGGACCAGCTCCCGTCGTAAAGCTGCTTGCCACCTCATCGGCAGTCGCCTTCTTCAGCATTGGATGCGGCTGCTCGTAGGTGCTTAAGCCATGAATGTCCAGAATAGGTAGTCCCGCTTCCACCGTAGGCTCTGCATCCGGAGCAAAGAACATGCGGTTTTCTGTCGGATGTTTGTACTGCTTCATCGTGACCGCAAAGGTCTTGTTGATCGCTGCAGCGGAAGCACTCACATTCAGCACCATGCGAGTCGTATGTGTACGCGTCACCACCATTCCTTGCGATTTCACGTAGGCAATCACCTTTGCATAATCCGACTGCGTTGGGCCGAACTGCTCGGTAAACTGCTGCGCGGTCAGGTACTTTCCGTATTGCGGGCTCGATGGATCATGTAACTGCTTGATGAATGCCTCGAGAGCCTGTGTATTACGCATCGGCAGCGAAATCGTCAGGCTAACCTGCTGTGAAGCTGGTAGTTGTCCCATAGCTCTTGCTTCAGAGGGTGCGACAAAACTTTTAGGCAGCCTCACCCGCTGTGCTTGCGCATTCACTGGCACGCAAAGGCACATCGCAACAAGCGCCAATGTGCCAATCGCAAACCGAATTCTATCTTTCGAAAAACTGAAACCAAGCATAGTCGATATCTCCATTTCGCTGATTCATTCAGGAACCGAGTAAACAACGGGTTATATCGGATGTTTGACTGTAAGAAATCTTGGAATCTTGGCGACTGATTCAAGCTCTCGCGAGGTACGGACCGCACGATTAGCGGATGCACTCTAGACAAGCAGCCAGAAACATTCACGTCCGCAGTGCAAGCCGATTTATTCATAGGAAGAATCGGCTCACGCAAAGGTGCTCTACTCTTCTGCTATTTTCAGGATTTGCCACCCGCTACACGCGTAAGAACACAACCGGCGCGTGAGCGCAAACAGCGATCCGGCAGGCAATACAACGTAGAACCTGGACTCAGATTGTTCTCTGCTAAATCTATGGGATTCACTGCGCCCGTACTAGCAGTTGCTCTGCGCAGAACTAGAAATGCTCTTCGGGAAATAAACATGGCTCTTCCTTTGCGTTAGGGGGAGGTGTCGATTTTCTGCGATTACAGCAGGAAAACCGAGGTTTGCAAAGCAAGCTACAGACGCCAGTGGTAACGATACCACTAACGTAAAGCAAAGTAACTCTGAAGAATGAATGCTGTCAAGTCTGCTCAAGTTTATAGATCCAAAAACGTGCTATTTCGCGGAATAATGGAGAATGCGCGAAGAAGAGTCTTAGACGGCACGGATAACTACCGCAAGCGCGTACTCCACAAGCTCGCTCGCGAACTACAGTTGCCCAAGCTGACGTTCCAGGTCATCCGCAGAACGATCGCAACTCTCGCACAGAAGAAGGGGACGATCAAAGACGTTCAAGGTGTAATGCGGCACTCACATGCTGCTACGACCACGGATGTCTAGATGCAGGAGATCCAAGCCAGCGTTCAATCGACCATCAACTCCATCAATTCGGAGCTAAGAAAGTCGGATGCGCGGAGGCGGAAAAACTCGAAAGAGTCGGCTTCAACCGAGCACTGGTTAGAAGTCGGCGCAAGCCTTCTGCACGTGTGACACAAAATGACACAAAGTGACAGAGAGGAGGGAGTGAACGCCTCCCGGGATATGCTTGATTTGCAAGGGATTGTTTGGTGGACCTGATCGGGATCGAACCGATGACCTCTTCCATGCCATTTTTAAGCGAGTACGTAAAACATTGACTCTAAAAGGCCCTGGTCGCTCCAAAGGCTCCCAAAACTCCCCTGGAACAGGTTATTGCTCCCAGATTGTTCCCAGAATGGAGCTTATTGCTCCCGCGCCAAGTCACTAATTTAACTGGGGATTGCAAATTCCGGAAAATGGCAGATCTCGCCGGGTTCCACTCTTCGATTCGCTTCCCGAGAGAGCGTTTGTAACTTCCTCGGATTGCAGTGATCCGCCCTGACTAACGGGTGTGATCTCACAAACTCCGCGCCGCTCGTGCTTCGGCGTTGCAAAGAGTGCAATTGTCAGAAGAACGTCACGCGGGCCGCTTCCTGCTTGCCTTGGGCGAAACCAGCACGGGCGGCGGGAATACGGGTCGCCAGATCCATCAATGTTACGTCCGGGCGGAGTTCGCGAAACTGTTTCAATGCTCCCTCACCGTCCACTGCCTCGCCAACAAGCTCCATATCCTTCTGAGACTGCAAGGCGAACGCGATGCCGTCCCGCATCAGGGGATGGTCATCAACACACAGGACTCGCATGGGGTTGTAAATCACGGTTGGGCCTCCTATCCGCAATAGGCGTCGGACGGCACTAACGTCCCGGCATGCTGCACTGGACTTGTGAATACACTAGCACCTTATCCCGAAACTGATTAACCCTAAAGAGCTGCCCGCGAGCCCCACTTAGTGAGCTTCGAGCTTTCACTGTGCGTGCTTACTCTGATCAGATGAATCTAAGCTTTCCGCGCGGGCGATCCGGGCTGGGGCTCGTGATACTGCGTGGGACTATTGCAGCGGTCATTCTGATCATCGAGAGCGCGCACCTGGTGAGCGGCTGGCTCGGTGCGCTTTCATTTCTGGTAATGGGGTTGGCAATTCTCATCGGTCTGGGTCTTCTTACATCTCTCGTCTCCGCGCTTGCCGCAGTCCTGATCCTTGCGCTCACGCTCGTGTCCCAGTCGGAACCACTGCTCGGGGCTACTCTTGCCGCACTAAGCGCTGCGGTCGCTCTGATGGGTGGCGGAGCGTATTCAATTGACGGACTTCTTCATGGTCGGCGAAGAATCACATTACCCAAGACCTAGAGAACCTCCAGGAATCCTCCGCAGCCATGTAGACACATTGTCCAAAATCACTTTCTCAGGGAAAAGCCCAGCCCACCAACCTTCGCCCTGATTTGCTGTAACGCAGGTCTTTGGTCTGTTTCGTAACGCAAGTGCGAAGTACACTCATCAAATCGAACCATCGCCACTGCAAGGGGCTTGTAACGGATGTCTCAGGTCCAAAGCGTAACGCACGGACAGGTACACTCCGCCCCCAGCCAAGGTTTGGTTCGTTGTTCGTGCGCGTCAACGCGCGGAATTTGTCAGGGTCGCGTTGCGGCAGAAACAGGCCGCAGAGGCGGGAAGTGGAGGATGCACACGCGGTCGCAGCGCGGGCAGGAGACTTCATTGCTATCGAGGGTCTCGACCGTGAGGGTATTGGCGCGAGCATCCACTGATCGGACGGTTGCTTACCGTTGTCCGCGATGCCATGCTCCGCAAGACTCCCAGTTCGATAGTGAATCTTATCGCCTGAGCGAAAATCGGATTTTGGGATCGCATGTGTTCAACCTGGGCGCGGATCGCGAAATCCCCTCGTATACTCGTTTCCATGGGAGAAACTCGCCATGGAAACGAATGAAAACGGAGGCGCTGCCTCGTCAACTCTGGATGAGTATCTCCGTAAGAGGTTAAAACCAGTGGAAGGAGCGATTCCCCAGTTAACTGGGATCGAAATGTTCGGTAACTCAATTCCTGCGGCCAATGCAGACGGGGATCTGTTTGAGTACATCAACTTTCAGCAACGCTATAACATCGACGCGCGTATCGTACGCGCGAACAAATTGGCAAAGCAATATCTCGAACCGCTTTCGGATGCCCCGGCAGCCCGAGGCTCAGTTGATACCCATTTGCATTGGCTGAAATCGAGGCCCGATTACACGTCCGAAGAAGCTTCTCGCTATAGAAAGGCCAAAAGTTCAGAACAACTGAGAATTGCCGAGAACCTGCAGGAACTCTACACCACCGCCGGAGTACTGTTGGTCGATGCGCAGGGACATGGAAGCATTGCGGCTAAGATCGCTTCCACCGTGCACGACACCTTCCATACCGCAATGCTGTGCGAACTCGACTCCAATGGAAAAACGACGGCAGATGTTTTCGAGATCATCAACCTCAGACTTGCCCATTCCGTTTCCGCCAGAAACGCATTGGGGTTCGACACGGAGAACAACACGCGAGAGATCGCGACCATGGTTTACGGCGAGATACGCCCCGACGGTTTATTTCGCTTTGTGAACTTCGGCCATCCGCCGCCGCTCGTCTTCTCCGCAGAATACGGGAAATTCATGGATATTGGGTGGAATCGAATGGTTCAATTCCCTTCCCTGGGCCTGGAGATTCCTGAGGATCACCCTGACCGAAGTCGGTATGTGTCTCTTCTGCTCCGCCCTAATCAGATCACCAATTCTGACTTGGACGAGATCACTTTGATGAGCCCGGGCGACATCATCTTTCTGTACACAGATGGAGTCTATGACGGAGAAGATGAAGAGGGTAGACGAGAGACAGAACAAATCTTCCGGGAATGCAACCGTAAACCGGCCAGGGATATCTGCAATGCTGTTCTAGATTATGCACTGCAAAAGGACGAGCGCCTGAGACAGGCTGGCGCGCCTGATTGCATAGATGACAAAACCGTGTTCATAATTAAGAGACAGTAACAGCCTCAGATGTGCCCAACTTCGTCATTGCGATCAGTGTCGATTCGCGCTGAATCGCAAATATGTATTTCCATGATCGGATCGCAGTTCCGTCGCTTTCAAGTAGGATGGAAAATACTTCATTTTCGACAAAGTGGCGGTATTCATACTCGCATGTCAACGCCCTCTTGCAAGACCGATGTCTCTGAGAGCATTCAGGTGCTGGCCGAGCGATTGCTCGCATGCCTGCCGGACGCGATTCTTTTAGCGGACGGAGGCGGGCGAATATGCGAGGCGAATCCGCAGGCGGAGCAGATCTTTGGCTACACGCGCAGTGAGTTGCTCGGCCAGCCGGTGGAGATGCTGATTCCGGAGCGCTTTCATGTGGCCCATGTCGGCCATCGCGCCGGCTACCATAGTGCGCCTCGTATGCGGCCCATGGGCGCGGGGCTCGAACTCCAGGGGCGCCGCAAAAACGGCAGCGAGTTTCCAGTGGACATTCTGTTGAGCTCGGTAGAGACGGCGCAGGGAACGCTGGCTCTGGCCGTGGTGCGAGACATTACCGAGCGCAAAAAGATGGAGGACGCGCTGCGTGCCAGCGAAGAACGCTTCCGGCTGCTAGTAGATGGGGCGCGCGACTATGCCATCTTTGCGCTGGATATCGCGGGCTGTGTGGCTTCATGGAATCCTGGCGCGGAGCGCATCAAAGGCTATTGCGCAGCGGAGATTATCGGGCGCAACTTCTCCGACTTCTACATCCAAACTGACAGGGAGCGCGGCAAGCCGGAGGAGGCGCTGGCAATTGCCGGACGCGAGGGGCGCTACGAAGACGAAGGCTGGCGTGTGCGGAAAGATGGCTCGCTCTTCTGGGCCAATGCGATCATCACAGCGCTGTACGGAAAGGACGGCAAGCCGATCGGATTCTCCAAGGTCACGCGCGATTTCTCCAATCGCAAGGCCGCCGAAGAGGCTCTCCTGTTGGAGTTGAGCCGAGCCATGCTTTCCGGGCTGGACATTCGCATGACGCTTGCGGCCATCGCGGCTGGAATTCAGAATGTTGCGCCGCACGATTTTGCAGTCATTACACTGCTGGACAGCGAAACCGAAGAATTGCGCGCGCAGGGCCTGCCGCCGAATGAGAACGCGATCTTTTCCAGCGAAACGCTTGTGCCGATGGAAGGCACACCGACGGGATGGACGTTTCTGCACCAGCGGCCGGTGTTCTTGAAGAATCTCGAGACGGATCGCTTTTTCTCTGCCGATTTGCAGCGATACGTGCGCGCCGGGGTGCGTTCTGGCTACTGGCTTCCGCTTACAAATAAAGAGCGCACCGTGGGGACGCTCTTCATCGGCAGCAAAAGCGAGTCGGCTTTTGATCCGATTGACGCTAATATGCTGATGCAGATGGCGCGCCAGATCGCCGCCGCAGTCGATAATGTGCGGGCCTTCCGGCAGATCTCTGAGATGACGACCAAGCTGGCCGAGGAGAAGCGCTACCTCGAAGAGGAGTTGCGGACCGAGTACGGGTTTGAAGAAATTGTCGGTGAAAGCGCGGGCCTTAAGCGCTTGCTGAAGCAGGCGGAGACGGTGGCGCCCACGGATGCAACCGTATTGATCCTCGGCGAGACAGGCACAGGCAAGGAGCTGATCGCACGCGCTATTCACCAACTGAGCCAGCGCCGCGACCGCACCTTCGTGAAGCTCAACTGCTCGGCGATTCCTCTGGGTCTCCTTGAAAGCGAGCTCTTCGGACATGAGAAGGGCGCATTCACCGGCGCAATTACGCAGAGGGTGGGCCGACTGGAGCTGGCACACAAGGGAACCCTCTTTCTCGATGAGATTGGCGACCTTCCGCTGGAGTTGCAGCCGAAGATTCTGCGCGCGTTGCAGGAGAAGGAGATTGAGCGACTGGGCGGCACGAGAACGATTTCGGTGGATGTGCGGCTAGTCGCCGCCACCAACCGCAATCTCGAAAAGATGATTCAGGAAGGGACTTTCCGCAGCGATTTGTATTACCGGCTGAATGTCTTTCCCATCCGCATTCCGCCCCTCCGTCAGCGCACCGGCGATATTCCGCTGTTGGTGAACTACTTTCTGGCGAAGCACGCGCGACGCATGAACAAAAACATCACGATGATCCCTCCCGAGGCGATGGCCGCGCTGACGCGCTGGAGATGGCCGGGGAATATACGCGAGCTCGAAAACTTCATCGAGCGCGCGGTGATTCTAACGCAGGGTTCCTCGCTGCGCGTGCCGCTCTCAGAGCTGACCTTGCCGGACGTGCCCGATCAGTCAGAGGACGAAAGCCTGGAGATGGCAGAGCGCGAACACATCCTTCGCGTGCTGCGCGAGTGCCATGGCGTCATTGGAGGCCGCGGCGGTGCGGCGGAAAAACTCGACATCAAGCGCACGACGCTCAACTCAAAGCTGAAGAAGCTGGGCATTGAGCGCAAGGACTATCACTAGAGCTTCACTGCTTGTCTGCAATCAGCGCTGAGGCAATCGCGCACGAGGCCACGCGCGACTCCGAGGAATCCGCACGGCTGGTGAGGATGATCGGCACAGACGCGCCAAGCACGATGCCTGCCAGACGCGCTCCACCAAGATACTCCAACTGCTTGGCCAACATATTGCCCGATTCGAGATCCGGAACAAGGAAGATATCCGCCACGCCGGCCACCGGTGACTTCAGATGCTTCACGCGCGCAGCCTCGGCATTCACCGCGGTATCAAAGGCGAGCGGCCCATCGAGAATCGCACCGGTAATCTGGCCGCGGTCAGCCATCTTGCACAGAGCCGCAGCATCAATCGTCGAAATGATCTTCGGAGAAACGGTCTCCACGGCAGAGAGGATGGCTGTGCGGGGCTCAGCCACGCCGAGCACATGAGCCAGTTCGATGGCATTCTGCAGAATATCCACCTTGTCTTCAAGCGCCGGATAAATATTGATAGCCGCATCGGTGATAAAAAGAGTGCGGTCATACAACGGCGCCTCCAGCACAAAAACATGACTGATGCGGCGCGACGTGCGCAGTCCTGCGTCCTTCTTCAGTGCCGAATGCATAAAGACATCTGTATGCAGGCTGCCCTTCATCAGTGCGTTGGCGCGCCCGACGCGGCACAGATCCACGGCTTTGGCCGCAGCGTCCACTTCGTCGCGCGCCTCAACCACTTCGCAGGAGGCGATATCGAAATTCAGCGACGCCGCAATCTCCTTCAGCTTTTGCTCCGGTCCAATAAAAAGCGGGTAGATGATACCGGCCTCTGCGGCCTCGACAGCTCCGGCAAAGGAAACGGCGCTGAGCGGCCACGCAACGGCAACCGGAAATGCAGGTCGGCCCTGCGCGGCGCGAATCACCTCCTCAAGCAGATAATGCGTCTGCCGTTCCTGCGCCGGGGCGCCTGTCATGGCAAGAAGATCAATCATGTGCGGCTCCTGCGCTCTATTGTTCTGTTAAAAGACACCAGCAAGGTAGGTTTCTGTCGGTTCGGGCTGCTCCTTACACACACCTGGGAGGGCCAGTATGGCCGGTGAAAGCGTAAGCACTGGGCACTCGGCTCCGGCAATTACTTTGTACACTACGCCGTTGCGTGAAACGGATTCAAGCATGGAAGCATCATGAGCGCTGAGCACGATCAGATCGACCAATGGCGAGCGGGCGCGGTACAGAATCTCATTCGCCGGATCGCCCGAGGTTGCCATCGCTTCCGCATCCAGATCAGTCATGCCTGGCGGAATCATTGTCAGCAACTCGTGCTCAGTCTCCACCTCTGTCTCGATCGAAACCGTCGTGTGCGTCTGCTCTGGAATCACATGCATCAGCGTCAGACGCGCTTTATGCTGTTGTGCCAGTTTCGCGGCAAAGGTCACCACCGGCGAACTAGGTGTCAGATGGCTCACTCCGCAGAGAATCCTGCGGATCGCGTAGTGGCGATGCGCCCCATCCACCGCATTCGGGCCAATCACGCTCACGGGAACCGGCGACTTGCGGAGCACTTCCTCCGCCACAGAGCCCACAAAGAGTTTGCCTAGAGTTCCGGGCGAGCGGGTTCCCATCACAATGCGGTCCACCGCAAATTCGCGAGCGAAGGAAAGAATCTCATCCACGGGCAAACCGGAGCGGACCTCCACGCGGCACGGAACGCCACCCCTGCGCGCGCGCTCGGCCAGTGGCTCCAGGCTGCGTTTGGCTTCCAGCCGCGCACCGTCAAAGTCGTAGTACACAATGCCGGAGGCCTGCACAGTAGAGGCCATCATCGTGTCGTATGCGTTGAACAGAATGAGGCACGCTTTGTGTTCGGCCCCCTCCGCCAATGCAAAGCGGAAGGCCTTCTCATTCACGGGAATCGTAGCGGCAAAAAGAATGGTCGCCGGCCTAGTCCATTGTGGTTTCCATGTGGCTTTCATAGTCACCTCCGTGGTGGTACGTGACTACATTGGCACGGCACCGCCTGTGATTTCCGTGCCGCGCGCCACAGTAGCATGTGATCTGCGTCACAAATTCAAGCCATAATCAACGCCTCATTGCCCACTCGCATTGACGAAATCTCGTCTCGTGACGATATGTCGTCTCGTCACACCATCGTCACGTGCGCTTCGACAAATCTGTCCATGACGCTAAGCACATAGCATTGCTGCACTTCGCACATACCATCCGTCTCCGTAGGTTTGGCAAGCCATTTGCATAACAGGAGGCAGAGGCACAGTAGCTTGCTGCGGATTTCAGTTCAGGACGGACACGATGGCATGACCCTCAAATTGGAGGGCAAGCTCATCGGCCCATGGATCGGCGAGCTCACGCGTGAGTGGGATAGCTTCATGCCCTTTCCGCGCGGAAAGAAGCTCAGTCTCGATCTGCGCGGCATGACCTTTGTGGACAAAAACGGAATAGAAGCATTGCGAAGGATCTGCGGGCCTACCAGCGCGGAGATTCTCGCAGACACACCCTTGACGCAGGACTTTGCCAGAAAGATTCGTAAGACGGCCTTGAGAAAGACCGAGGAGAGCTGAGATGAACAGAAGAGAACGAGTCGAGTTAAAGCAGAATTGCGAGTCCTGCCCGCAGCGGGCCCAGGGATACTTTTGCCACATGACAACGGAGGCCGAGAATGATTTTGAGGCAATCCGGTTCTCAGCCTCCTATCCCACCGGGGCCACGCTCTTTCAGGAAGGAGAACAGACGCGCGGCGTTTTCATTCTCTGCTCCGGCAAGGTAAAGCTCACCATGAGCTCCAGCGGCGGCAAAACACTCATCCTCCGGCTCTCCAAGCCCGGTGAGATGCTCGGCCTCATTGCGGCCATCTCAGATGGCAAGTACGAGGCCACAGCGGAGACGCTTGAGCCCTCACGCACAGTCTTTGTCCGTCAGGATGATTTCATTCGTTTTATTGCTCGCCGTCCTGAGGTCTATCAATCGCTGCTCCGTCAGTCGAGCAAGCAATATGCCGCAGCCTGCGAGCAGATCCGCACCATTGCTCTCACTAGCTCCTCGCGCGAAAGGCTGGCGCGGCTGCTCCTGCACTGGTCCGCGGAAGGTCGCCAGACTCCCGAAGGCTACAAAATGTGCGTGCCCCTCACGCATGAGCAGATTGCGGAGTGCGTGGGCTCCTCGCGAGAAACCGTGACGCGCACCCTCAGCGAGTTCAAGAACAAGCATCTGGTCACGCTCAAAGGCACAACCATGCTGATTCCTGACCGCGAAGCTCTGGCCGCCATCAGCGAAGAGTGATATATTTTGCAGGCAGACTCAGTCTCGCAGCGAATGGATTGAGTCCACCTGCGCTCTTTGTGTGCGGTGCGCCGAGCGCATTCTCATCCAACTATCTCGATCTCAGGCAGGAAGAAGTCTTCACTCATTCCGGCGTCCGCCGGCACGCACAGCACTGAACACGGTGCATGAGCCAGCAGGTGCATGGCCACAGAGCCCAGCGCCAGCCGCCCAAGCACGGTGACGGCGCGCGTACCCAGGATCATAAGGTCCGCGCTGCAATCCTGCGCAGCCTGGCATAGACGGTCATAGATCACATCGGATTCAAGAGCGTTATACAGCGGAAACGCCTGCTTGCGGGTCTCTGCTTCAATGCGTTCATATTCCTCGCGCGCCAGTGGATCAGCCAGTACCGACTCCGGCGCGCCCTCAGGAAAGGCATAGGCCACCGGATCGATGCAGTGAACGATCACCGTCATCGCCTCATAAGCCTGCGCGATGGAGCGCGCATAGCGAAGCGCCTGCGACGCAGGGTGGCTGAGATCGGCGGCCACCAGCACGGTTTTAAATGACGAGTCCTCGACTGCGGTCTTGGGGGCTGCGGTCATGGCCAGGCTCCTTGTTCCACCCACGGTGAACCGTGCGCCCATTCCCAGGCAGTGATTCAGGTCACCGAAACCGGCGCCGACAAGCCTTTAGAGTGAGAGCAGCCACTCGACGCACTGTGTTCGACAGGAGGCATCCATGCTCGTAACTGACATTCGGACGATGATTCCCATGCCGCATACGGCGGTACATGCAGGAGCGCAGGCACTCTCGCGTAACCCGATGCTTGTGTACTGGGAGACCACCCAGGCATGCGCGCTGGCCTGCAAACATTGTCGCGCTGAGGCCTCTCTGACGCCGCATGCTGGCGAGCTCACACATGCTGAAGGCATGACGTTGCTGCGGCAGATTGCCGGCTTCACGCCTCCGCTACCGCACCTGGTTTTAACCGGAGGCGATCCGCTGATGCGCCCCGACATCTACGAACTCATCGAGGAAGCGCACCGCGTTGGTTTGAGCGTCTCCATCACACCCAGTGTTACACCGGCACTGACATTCGAAACGCTGGAAAAGCTGAAACTGCACCGCATCAGCAGCGTAGGCATCAGCCTAGACGGCTCAACTGCGGAGCGGCATGAGGCGGTGCGCGGCGTCGCAGGATGCTTTGACTGGACGATGCAGGCACTGGAAAACACCGGGCGGCTAGGCCTGCCCGTACAGGTCAACACGCTCGTGGCGGAAGAGACGCTCGATGATCTGCCGCAGATCTACGAACTGCTCAAGACCCGCTCCGTCATGCGCTGGAGTCTTTTCTTCCTCGTTTCTGTAGGGCGCGGCAAGATGCTGAGCCCGATTACGCCGCAGCAGGCGGAGCGATGCATGGAGTGGGTCTTCGATCTCTCGCAGATCGCGCCCTTTGACATTAAGACCACAGAAGCGCCCGCCTACCGCCGTGTGGCGCTAACGGGAATGCGCCAGGCAGGATGGCCACAGGACAGAATTCGCCAGACAGGGGTATATCGCGGCTTTGGTATTCGAGACGGCCACGGCGTTGTCTTTGTTTCCAGCCAGGGCAATGTCTATCCGGCAGGATTCCTGCCGCTGATAACGGGTAACGTGCGCCATGACCATCTTGTCGACATCTACCGCAACGCGCCGATCTTCCGCGCGCTGCACTCGCCGGAAGCATTGAAAGGCAAGTGCGGACGGTGTGAGTATCGCGCGCTGTGCGGAGGCTCGCGGGCGCGAGGCTTTGCGGCAACAGGCGATCCGCTCGCCAGCGATCCGCTCTGCGCCTATGAGCCTCAGGCAACACAGCCGCTGACGAGCGGCTCCGCATGTTCGAACTGCGGGAAATGCAAAAAAGCAGCTTGCGCGACAAGTTGATCTATATTGCACAGTCTGTGACTGCCGGCATAGTAAATGATTTTCAGATCGAACTACTCTGCGGTTGGCAATGCTCGAGAACGAAATACGGAAGTGGCTTCACAGCTTTCTGGCGAGGTGAAAATAATGCGGCGCATATTAATTTTGTCCGCGTTTTTAGTTGCAGTTCTTTCAGGCCGGGCCGCGCGGGCACAGCAACCACAGCCCGATCCGGCGAAGTATGTCGGCTCAGAGACGTGTGCAAACTGCCACGATGCAGAGGCGAAGAAATTCGAATCGAATCCACACTCAAAGCTTGCGCTGGCGCATCAGGGCAAGGGAGTCTCCTGCGAAAGCTGCCACGGACCGGGCAAGGCGCATTCCGAGGATGGTGACGCAGCCAAGATCTTCAATCCGGCCAAAGCTACAACAAAACAGACGGACGAAATGTGTCTTGGCTGCCACGCCGGCGAGCATGCTAACTTTGACCGCTCCACACACGCCAAGGCCAACGTCGGCTGCTCAACATGTCATAGCGTGCACGCCAGCACGGACAACAGTGACAAGCTGCTCAAGGTCGATCAGCCAAAGCTCTGCTTCCAGTGCCACACGGACGTAAAGCCATTCTTCGACATGCCCTTCCATCACAAGGTCAACGAAGGCCTGGTGAAGTGCAGCGATTGTCATGATACGCACGGCACCATGGGCAAAACGAATCTGCGCTCCACCGCAGACCAGAACGCCGTTTGTACCAAATGCCACTCTGAGACGCGCGGGCCGTTCGTCTTCGAGCATGCCCCCGTCAAATCGGAGGGTTGTGTAGGCTGCCACACTCCGCACGGCTCGCAGAATGCGCGCCTGCTGAACATGCCCAGCATCAACACGCTCTGCAATCAGTGCCATAGTCCTGTCGCCGCTGGCACCATTCACGGCGCGGGCACCGGTTCGCAGGAGTCGCACCCATGCATAACATGCCACACCTTCATTCATGGTTCCAATGTGAACCCCGCGCTTCTTCGCTGACGCAAGGCAGAACAGCTTTAAGGCAAATGAGGCTTGATGTTATGACGCATGTATTCAGATTTTCGCAACTTCGCGCGCAAATGCCCCCTCTGACGAGGGCAAGCGTCGCCACAGTCTGCTTCGGAATCGCGCTCTCATCGGTGACGGCGATAGCGCAAACGCCCGCGCCGGGAACAATTCCCGCGCCGTCAACCACAATGTCCGTGCCCAAGGGGTACAGTGTTCACAACTCGATTGATCTCGGTGGACGCATCGCTGCGAACTCCGGCAGCGATGCAATGTATAGCACGCTCGTCAATCTGCAATCCGGCCCGCGCGTTCAGGGGGAAACCTTTGAATTGCGGGCTCTGCCCGGCACAAAGCATACCCTGGTCGATTCGCTGTCACTCTTCAGCACCGGTTTCGGCGGCGATCCGTACCTCACCACCAGGCTCAACTTTTACAAAGGCAAGGACTACGAGTTCTCCGGCCTCTTCCGCCGTGACCGCCAGTACTTTGATTACGATCTGCTCGCGAATCCGAACATTCCCGGCGGAGGGACGATTCCCATCGGACCTTCCACCGCGCCGGTAGGGCAGTTCGCATGGCCGCAGGTGTTGCAGTCGCCGCTTACGTTCAACACCGTTCGCCGCATGACGGATACGAACCTTACTCTTCTGCCTCTCTCCAAAGTGACGTATCGCTTTGGTTATTCGCAGAACGTCATGGAAGGACCAACCCTGAGCCCCAGCTTTGAAATCACGGGTGGCGAAACATATCTGGAGACTGCGCTGCTCCAGGAGTATATGCGTCAAAGCAGCGACACGTGGACCGGCTCCGTCGAGTGGAAGCCGTTTTCGCAAACGCATGTCACCTTTGAAGAGATAGTGGATCACATCAAGTCGGATTCCTATTTCACGCTTGCGCCCAGCAGTCTGATTCTGCAGGAAGCTGACGGCACAAAGGTGGCAGTGGGCAACTATACCGAAGAGGAGCCGACGATCAGTTGCAACACCGGCAGCATGCAGAATCCGAACACGATTCTGTATCCGGCACAGACGCCCGGCGGTCTGCCCATCATCGATCCCGCCTGCAACGTGGCCAGCAGCTACCTTCGCTCGCAGCCCACACGCTTTCTGTATCCCACGGAGATGCTGCGTCTGCAGAGCAGCAGTATTCCTCATCTGACCATGACCGGCGACGTTCGCTATACGCAGGCGAATATGAACCTGCCCAACTACTATGAAAATTTCCAGGGACTCGCGGGCAGCGTTCGCGATCTCACCTTGACCGGCTCTTCATCGGCTAAGCGCGACGTCTTCTCCGTAGACTATGGAATGGTCTGGCAGGTCGCCAAAAACTTCTCGCTTGCCGAGCAGGTGAACTATAACCTCGCCCATCAGCCGGCTTTGCTGACCTGGAACGGCGGGCAGGAACTTACCACTCCGGCAACCAAGCAGACTATCAATTACACCGGCACACTGACCGCGGTCAACGGCGGCAGCATCGCGGGAGACACCACGGGCGTAGCGGAACCCAACTACTTCGGCCAGAAGTTCTTTACCAATAATCTGATTGCATCCTGGGACGCAACGCCGCGGACGACCTTCTCGTTCGGCTGGCGTCACAGGGCTCACGATACCACCTACAACACCTCTTCGGCATCGACCTCATATACGCCCATCACCGTGTCCATTAACGAGAACGCCGGCATCTTCATTGCAGCCCTTCGTCCCGCCAGCAACTGGAGCGTGAACGGATCCGTCGAAGGCGCTTATGCTGACGACGTTCTCACAGCCATTGCGCCGCGCCAAACATGGCATTACAAAATCCGTACAATGTATAAACCGCGCACCTGGGCAAGCATCAGTGCCACGTACAACGATCTGGAGCGCCATAACAACACCAACAACCCCACATCCGGCTCCAAGTACTTCGGCCCGCTGAATCATGTCGACCACACCCGTATCTTCGGTATCGGAACAGTGCTTGCTCCGAACGAGCATTATGAGTTCGATCTCAACTACGCCTACTCGGACGTCTACACTGCCACCAATAGTTGCTATACCAGCGGCGCAACAGCCACGCTGCCCGGCGCTGCAACACCCACCAGCAGTGGCGCGCCGAATATCTGTCCGCAAAGTGTGCGCGGCTCAAGCCCGACTCAGTATGAGTGGTATTCGCGTGATTTTCAGAACGCGCCCACCAACTTCGGATCGGCGTCTATCACCCTCGTCCCCGTCAAGACCGTGCGTGCCGGTCTCGGCTATCGCATCAGCGACGTCAGCGGAAGCCGCCTCTATGACAATGCCCGCGATGTCGCAGGCTCGCTCAACTCCACCTACCAGTCACCCTATGTGAACCTCGCATGGACCTTCCATCCCGGTTGGACATGGAAAGCAGGGTATGATTTCTACGGTTACGGAGAAGGTAGTCCATCGGGCGCGGAATATTGCAGTACTTCATCGACCTCAACATCGACCATCGTGCCCTGCGCATCGCTCCCGTATCCGACAGGTCGCACCGAGACGACCGCCGGGCTCACTGCTCCAAGGGTCTTCCACGCAAACAACATAACCCTCAGCATGCATTACGAATTTTGACAAAGCTGTTTCACAATCACATTTCAAGGAGAAACGCAATGACAAAGGCACTTCCAACCTGTACAGCATCCAAAGTGGTCCTCGCCGCAGTGATGCTTGCATGCAGCACCGCCGCCTTTGCGGAAGCGCCTGGCGAGGCAACCTATAGCGCCAATTGCAAGAGCTGCCACGGTGCAACAGGAACGCCCAGCGCCGGCATGGCCAAGATGATGAACATCAAGCCCGCCGCGGAGTACAAGACCACTGCCGAAGAGCAGTTCAACTCCGTGAAGAATGGCAAAGAAAAGATGAAACCATTCGCGGGCAAACTCACGGACGCGCAGATCAAGGAAGCCGTTGCGTATTTCCGCACACTCAAGTAGCTGTCTGGTTTGGTCTCGCGCGAAAGGCCCGCTCCGTGCGGGCTTTTCGCTCTGACCGCATCGGCAAACGGGAGGCCATGTGACGTTTTTTCAGGGATTTCGCAAAAACTGGATCCGGCCGGCGCTCTTCTTTGGCAACAATCCAATCAGCCTGATCGGCGGTGCACTCACCACCGCCGCGGGCATGACGCTCGTTGCCTTTTGGGTCGTCGATGTCTTCGGTCATAGCGGTTCAACAAACCCTTATCTCGGCATCCTCGTCGATCTGCTGTTGCCCGGCGTCTTTGTATTTGGCCTGCTGCTCATTCCGCTCGGCATGGGCCTGCATCGCCGCCGCGTGCGCGCTGCCGGCAATGTGCCTTCCGAATATCCGCAGATCAATCTCTCCGACCCCATCTTCCGCCGCGGTATCGAATTCGTCTGCGCCGCCACGCTCGTCAACTTCATCCTCGTTGGCACCGCGAGTTATCGCGGCGTGGCCTACATGGATTCGCCCAACTTCTGCGGCCAGGCATGCCACGTGATGTATCCCGAGCACACCGCATATCAGCTCGGGGCGCACTCGAATGTAGCGTGTACAGAGTGTCACATCGGCAGTGGCGTAACCTCCGCCGTGAGTGCCAAGGTCAACGGAACAAAGCAACTCATTGAAGTCATCTTCCATCGTTATCCCACCCCGATTGAATCACCGGTGGCCAGACTGCGTCCTGCGCATGAGATATGTGAGAGTTGCCACGCTCCCGCAAAATTCGTCGGTGACAAGTTCATCGTGAAGACCAGCTTCGCCGATGATGAGCACAATACGAAGACGCAGTCCATTGTCATGCTACATCTCGGCGGTCGTGACAGCCTCGGCCGTCTCAGTGGCATTCACGGCGTCCACATGGGCCACATTGAGTACATCGCCACCGATAGATCACGCACCACGATTCCCTGGGTCACACGTCGAAATGACGACGGCACCAACATCTTCTACGCCACCAAAGATGCGGCGAGCGGCATCCCCAAAGGCGAGCGCCGTACCATGGACTGCATTGATTGCCACAACCGCCCCGCGCATCAATTTGCCACTGCAGAAGAAGCGTTGAACCGCGCTATGAGCGCAGGCGCCATCAGCCCTGACCTGCCCTGGGCGCATAAAGAAGGCCTCGTACTGCTCAAGGCAAATTACGCAAGCCAGGATGAAGCGCGCAGCAAAATCCCCGCACAGCTCCTTGAGTTCTATCGCACACAACACCCTGAGCTGTTGTCGAGCCAGGGCGCTCAGATCAAGTCAGCAGGCGTGGCGCTGGCCACCATCTATAGTCAGAATGTCTTCCCGGATATGGAGGTCGAGTGGGGCACACATCCCGACAACATCGGTCACAACAGCTATCCGGGCTGCTTTCGCTGCCACGACGGCGATCACACCAATAAATCGAAATCCGCGGATAACATCACCAACGACTGCGCCGCATGCCACAATCTTATTGCGGTGGATGAGGCGAACCCAAAACTGTTGACGGAAATGGGCACGCAGTGAGAGGGCGCATCGCGCGCGCAGACCGTCGTCGATGAGAAATCTACACGGAACTCAAATCCGCCGATGCAGATGCGATGGATAATGTAGCACGGGTCGCCGAGAAAAGGGACCGAAGAGCCACAGCACTATCTAGTGTAGGACAGTTAGAGTGCTGTAAAGAATTGATAGATCGCTGCCCGGTGAAAATTATGCGACCGCAATATGAGATCACGGTGTGAAAGAGCTATCAGGCGCGTTGCTTTATTCAGAACATGTCGAGCAAGGTTCGAGCCACATTCCGTCTCAACGGCCTTCAGGGAGTGCTTGCTAAATCTCCTAGACTTTGTAGTCTTACTTCTCTTGCTTGTCGAGTCATCACCGACTTGACCGTAAAGACGGGAAACATATTCAACTGTTGAAATGTCGCGCGACCGACCGGGCATAGGATCGAACTGCAGATGATTGTCTAGAGACACAGCACCACATCAGACTTCTATGCATCGCCCGATAAGCGCCATCCATTTCTTATGTGACTTTTTGAGTTATGATGGCATTCGTCGAACCGGGGTGGACGTTTCCTTTGGTCTCATAGAGAAACTTCTCGCAATTCCCCGCAGGTCTTACAATAGGCAATTCATTTCGAGACTCTTTTGAGGAGGAGACTCGTCCGTGTACAGTCCTGTCTCCCGCACGGAAATTACCGAAGCCCTTGTTCACATTCGCGGCTTATACCGGCGGAAGAGACGCACATCTGAACACGAAATACTCACTGGCGAACGGCGCGAGGCAGTGATACGAGACTTAATCTCAAATTTAGCCCGCACGAGTGAACATCCGACCCTTAGGACTCTGTTCGAAGTTGCCGAGAGCTGTTTGCTAACTCTCGAAGGTGCACACCGGCTCTTCGGTTATGACCTTCGGTCGTTTCGCGATTACGATTTTCAGTTGAATGGGGATCGCACTCATATTTTTGAGTCATACCCCTTTGAGCGTGATCTGCAAATTGATCTCCCCGTTCGTTTCGCGTCACACACGGCCTTCGACAGCAATGCCCCGCTCCGCGATCTCGTTCAGGAGTGGCGGACGGGCGTGCCACTGCGAGCTTTAGAGGAGCATGAGTGGGAACGGCCGGGCACCTTTTACATCCATGTCGGAACTGAGGACAGCCTCGGATCAAGTATCCCGCCCGGTGCCATGGCCTCGGTAGAACCAATTTCCGAGGCCGAGAGATCGCTTCCTAACCCCAGGTCGATTTACCTGCTGCAATTCGGCAGCGGATACCGGTGCAGCCGGTGCCTTGTCAACCGCGGAAGACTTCTATTACTGGATTCCGAGCGAAACTATCGCGGTCGCAAAGACTATCCACACCCAGGCACAGTGCGAATTACAGGGCGAATTCGGATGTTCGCCATGAGCTTGCCCATTCCCGAATATCAGCGATTGTATTCTCTTCCCGACACCGACCAACCCGCCGTGTTGATACTACCGTGGGAACACACAAGCCGTGACCGACTTCTGGCAACCAAACGAAAGCGGTTTAAGAGAACCCGCGAGGAAGAACAGTTTGCAAGAGAGTTCTTGAGGCAGGAACTGAATGCAAAACTCAGTCCTCGGAGCGAACGACGTTACCTTCGCGCTACCGCGTCGGACCCTCATGTTAACGCACTTATCCATCTTTCCGTGGCAAATCTGGCGCGCTATACAGATGCGCTGAGAGCTGGCGGTTCCTGGTTTTCCGACAGAGGGCGATTTTCGCTCGATGCATTGCTTCGCGCAAAACAGTTTGACGATGTTTCAGAACTCCAACCACATCTTGGCCTGCCACAACCAATCGATGTTTGGGAGGCACGAAGGAAGGAATTTGGCGGATGGCCTCCGCTTCTATCGGTCACCTTCCCGGAATTGCGACAGTGGGACGAACGTTTTGTGAGACTCGCTGAATGAGCGATGAGTGGCTATCTCAACCCTTCGATTGGTCCGGGCTCATGGTTACTAACCAAAAGCCTGGAATCGATGCCCGATGTCGAGACTGATCGCAGAAAAGTCGGATGGTCACGACCTATCTACCTGTTGCGAAGAGGGCTTGAGATGATCTGCGGCTATCTGGAGCGAGATGGAGAGCAACTTGCGATCATCAACCGCGAACAAAGCAAAGCCTCTGCCATTTTCCCAACGAGTAAACTTGAGAATCTGAATCGAGTCGTAGGCGTCGCTGTTCCCCTCCAGTAGCCATCCAACGAGTTGGACTGTCTTAATAGCAGTCCTATTGACGGACCTATCGGAACTGGCTGTCGCATCTTGCGTCATGAGTAGGACGCTGACCGCGAATAGGACGACTAGTTCGAGTTTTGCCCAGAGCCTGAGAGCCGGTCTTGCATCCGTGCAGTAATTTTGGCCAAATTTTAAGTTCCCTGCTCCGGCTGCCCACACTTCGATGTAAGCTCCTGTTCACGGTTGGCAAAAACTATTGCGAACAGTGGAGCAGCCATGATGAACCAAACACCACAAACTCTCCGCGCAGTGGTGAACACTGACGGTGCCGTGATTCTCGATACCTGTAGGGGTGAGATCTCTACGCTCAACTCCACAGGTGCATACATATGGGAAGCTCTTCGGCGAGGCGAAACGGTGAGTTTGATTGTTTCACGGCTAGCGACGGAGACGGGGGAACGGCCCGAAACCATCGAGCTGGATGTTCAAGAGTTCATCCACTGTTTAGAAGAAAAACAACTCTTGCCGCGCTGATACCGAGGCGTTATGACAGAACACCGATTGGACCTCGAGACCGTTGAATATCGGATAGCCCTTGCGAAGTCCCAATCGAGAAATGTTCTTGGCCTACAAGCAAATGGCAGTTATCGGCTTCCTCGAGTTCGGATTTCGCGGAATGCACGCCATGTCTCTCAACTCGTGAAAGGGGTTGAAGACGAATGGGGACTCAAAGTAATGATCCTCGATTTCCTTTCAGAGCCCGACAATGACACTCCATGTGCTGCCGCAATAGTTCTGGAATCGACGTCGAATAGGCCGGCACTTCTCAACTTTCCGCTCGAACAACTTCCGCCCATTGAACTCACAGAAAAGGAACGAGACTTTCTAGTTTCGATTATTTATGTGGATTGCCCGACGTTTTGTACCAGTGAAGAGTTAGTGTAGCGCATCGATTTCTGAGTTCAGATCGATGCAGGATATG
>NZ_LAIJ01000008.1 GCF_001449115.1 Occallatibacter gabretensis
TGCAAGCTCGGCATCAAAGGTAAACGCCTCCAGGCCGGATGGGACAATGACTACCTCCTGCAGCTACTCGGCAATTAAGATGCGTCGGCCCTGGAGGAAGAGCCTTGTCGTACGGGTTGTCATCCACTTGCAGATCATGAAGTACTTGACTTAACGGCTCACTGAGGATCTTCGAATAAATTTTCGTGCGGGTGCTGGCGGTCCCGAGCATGGGCGGCGGCGTTTAGAGCGTCGAGCCCCGAGCTTAACGTGGAGGCATTGAACGACTGGTCCGGCGCAGTGATCGGCCCGGCCCAGTCGAAGCCGATCTGGTCGTAGATGTTGCGGTCGTTCTCCCAGATGGAAGACGCGTTCCGGTCTATGAACTCCAGGTAAGTCTGGTCGCCTGTCACCTGGTAAAGAGCGTCCAGGTTACGGACGAAGATGCCTTTGAACTGGGTTTGGTCGGGGTTCTGGCTGGGGCAAGGCGATCCGCAGGGCTCTGTCAGGATGCCGTTTGAGCTGACCAGGGTGCTGATGGCGGCATTCGCGATTCGCCGTGCCTCCGTAAGATACGTCTGGTCATTGGTGGCCTGATACAGGGCGGTGAGACCGCCGAGGATGACGCCCTGGTTATAGGTCCAGGTTGTCTGGCCATTGTTCTGGCAGGACGTGGTGAGGCCGTCGTTGATGAGGTTGGACGAGTTGATGAGGCCGCTGGCGTTGAACCAGGCCAACTCTTTCTGCGCCCACTGCAGGTACGACACCTGGTGGGTTTCGAGGTAGAGGCGGGCGGACAGCTCCAGGAAGAGTTCGTTTGTGACGGAGTTTTGGTAGGCGTTTGTGGTTTGCCATATGAGCCCGCCGCCGCACTGGGAAGGCGTCCAGGCCTGGGTCACGTAGGAGTGTATCTTTTCCGCCATCTGCAGGTAGGCGGGGTTGCGCGTGAGTTTGTAAGCGTTCACCCAGGTAAGCGCCCACCATTGGGTATCGTCGTAAGCGGTGTCGATGAAATTGCCCGGAGTCGGCGGCGGCGCCTCGTTGACGGCCTTTGTGAACGTGTTGGAAACATCGCTCATGTACGCCCGCGAACCTGTGCGCTCCATGTAGTCGATGACCGCATCAAGAGCGTTGGCGGAGTTCCACCAGCCGGTGGTGTTGAACAGCCCGGTCGAAGGGTCATAGTACGTCTGCAGCTCCTGCACGGCTGCCTGCGCTTCTCCCTCATCGCCGGTGAGCTGAACGGTGGAGACCTGTGGGCTGGGGGAGGAGTTACCCTCGGCGCTCGTGGCCACAACTGTGGCGTAGAGAATCCAATTGCCGACGGCTCTGCCGCCGGGGACCTGGACTATGGCGCTGGTAGCGCCGCTGCCGCACCCAGAGACCGTTGCGCTCGGGCGTGAATAGTTCTCAGCAAAAGGTTGAGCGGTGACATAGACGTCGTAGCCGGTGATGGTGGGCAGGCCGGCACCGCTGCACTGAGCGGGAGCGCTCCAGTCGACTTTTACGTTGTCGCCGGACCGCTGCTGGGCCGATACGCCGGTGGGTGGCATTGGAGTCGGTGGCACCTGCTTCCACGTCACGTTCTGGAAGTACAGCGTGAGTGCAGACGAACCGTTGATGGCGGGGTCCACCAACTGGAACTGTGGGGTGCTGGGCGAGACGACGACAGTGTTCGGTGCAAGAGCCAGCACTGTTTCAGTGATCGTCTGAAAATTCGGGGTCAATGTAACTGGCGGCCCGGAGACATTTTCGTTCCCGTCCCATGCATTGATCTCGACGGTCCCACTGCCGGCTACCTGCGCGGAGATCTGGTAGGTGTTCCCCGGCAAAAGCGGTGCGTATGTGTAGATCCAGTCGGAATGGCCTAGCGCTGAGTCCACCTGCCATTCCAATGCCGGCGCATCGTTGTAGGTTGTCGAAGTCAGGGTCGAGTCCTGCCCCCCGTACGCCGTTTGCCACAGCGGGAGACCGCTGGCCGGGCCCACAGGAGACACGCTCGGCTTAGTGAAATAAACATTCACGGCCGATGTAGTGCTATCCGGGTCGAGGATTTGAAACTGCGGGTTCGGCGAAAGGACAGCGACGGTCTCGCTGACCGTCTGGAATGTGGATGACAGCTGGATGGGCGCGGACGTAACGTTCGCCTCCCCGTTCCAGATGTTGAGTGTGGCGGTGCCGGTGCCGGCCAGTTGGACCGTGAACGTATACAGCTCATCCGTGGGCAGCGACAGCGTGTCACTGACCCAGTCCGAATGGCCGAGAGCTGAAGTTACCTGCCATTGCAGGGAAGGTTGACCGGCATACGTGACCGAAGAGAGCGAAGCATCCTGGCCGCTGTAAGCCAAAGACCAGTCAGAGGGCGAGAGCGGCAGAGTTGTGGTAGCTGCCTGACCCCAGATCGGCTGGGGGAGCGAAAGACTCGACAGAAGAAAGATTGCCGTCAGAAAACGGAAGAGCTGCGAATATGGCCCTTGAAGCAAGGTCTTCTTCAATTGCATCGGGCAAAACTTGATGATCCGGCGCATGCCAACCTCCAGAAGGTCCTTATCTCTTGCAACAACTCACCACTGACACAGCGCATTCCCTACGAGAACAGCGCAATGGTAACGTTTCCATATGGGATGGTATCGTTACCATAAACGAGGGAAATTCTGATCCGCACGACTATGAACTGTCAAGCACTTTTTGCGGAGATGTTTGTGACACTGCTCTTGAAAACAGAACACGGCAGTTTTTGGGGGGCGTCAGCCTTACAGCAGGGTTGCTGGCCTCAATCTGAGGATGTCATACCGTGAGCAACGCTGACACGCGAATGCTATTGCTCAGGCAATCTGCACCATGACTAGCGATTCGAAGCCTGAACTTAGTCCGGTATCGGTTTGAAATCGAAGTAACCGAGGTTCATCTGGCCGTTGCTGAGGATGTGCACGGTTAGGACGTTTTTGCCCTTATCGAGATGGACTTTGAAAAGATTTGGGGCGAGGTTCCAATGGTGCCACTGACGCCAGGCTACCGGATCGGCGGAATCGTAGGTGGATGCGATGCCGAGGGGCGCTGTGGCGCTCTTTCCATTGACATCGATTGAGATGGTTGCGCCGCGATTGGATGTGTAAAGGAAATCTGCGGTGTAGGTTTCGGTTTTGGCTGCGTTGACCGTGATGTTGAACCATTCACCGGGCTCGGTCCAGCCGACGTAGAGCATGTCGCGCGGAGGAAGAGCCCTGTCATACGGGTTGTCGTCCACCTGATCCGGCTTGCGGTCGAATTTGACGAAGGAGGTATCGACGCCTTCGTGCATGCGGAATTCGTGCAGGTAGGTGCCATCGGCGGGATTCAGTTCTCCGCTGCCGTGATTCTTCTCGTCGATGTCGTGATATGCGATGCCTTCACCGCCGAGATCGTAGTAGGCGCAAAAGACGCGGCCCGGGATTTTCTGTGGGCCATCCTGATAGCGGCTGTCGCCATAGGGCGTGCCTTTGTATTGACTCTGGAAGGATTGAGGGTGAGCGGCTGCGGTGATGCATGTGGCGATAAGGCATACGGAGAAGATTTTCGTTCTCATTGTTCAGTTCCTTTGAGCAGCGGTTATTTCGTGTTGCCCGGACGCAGGTTTTGCGAGTTCTGCTTCATGTACTCGGCAAGGTCTTCATACTGATCGCTGGCGACAAAGTTCACGCCTGCTGCGATGGCGGCCTTCCAGCGCGGAATGACGGCTTCCCTGCTGCCGTAGTTATAGTAGTTGCCCCAGCCGCGATCTTCACTGGGTGAGAATCCATCGAGCGTGTAGAAGCGAATCCAGTAGCCGAGCTCGTGCGCGTGATTGACGAGTGCGCGGAGGCGCTTGTCATCGGCATCGGTCCACGTGATGGAGCCGTGCTGACCGCCTTCTTCTACTGTGTACCAACTGCTGTTCCACCAGCGACGGTAGTTTGTGGGGCGCTCGCTGAAGAGGTCCTCCACCGGGGCTGTGGCCTCCCAGTGCTGAATTTCTTTGCCGACCAGGCCAGCGGGCGGGTTCTTTGTGTGAGCGGAGCCGAAGACGCGTAGCTTTGCCCCGACTGGCACGTCATCATAGAAGACTTTCTGCTGTGCGTCGGATTCTTCTGTCACGACCAGCACGGGCTTGCGGTCCAGCGGAGAGAGCGCATTTGCATCCTGCGTCTTGATTGCTGTTGAAAGCCAGGGCTCATTTTCGCCGAGTAGCTTCCAGACAGCGGCGAGGATTTCCGGCCGGTTGTCTTTGAAATCAAAATGCAGAACGATTACCGGCCAGCGGTCTTTGTGATTCTCCTGGATTGCCTTCTCAATGACTGGACGGGCTTGATCGAAGAATGACTCCTTGAGAGTGGGCTCAGCTCCGGTGGGCTTTGCTGAGTGCGAGACCACTACGCGGCCTGCTCCTGTGGCGGGATCGACATACCAGGCGAGGTCCTGCTCGATGGATACGGGATAGCCGGAGTTGAGCGCGCGAGGGACGCGGTCGGTCCACTTGCCGTCGTATGGGTAGCAGTTATGCGCGTCGAGGATTGGCTGGTTGTGGTTCAGTAAATCGAGATGCGCGTTGGGATTTTGCGCTGCGGCTGAACCGGCGATGAGCAGGGATGATGCGAGCAGTGCTAACTTCACGAGATTCTCCGGACGGTGATCTATTTATGCTTCGACGGGGATGTCTGCGATGCCTTCGAGGCCGAAGACGCGACGGTAGCGTTCCACTTCTTCCGGCGGTCCCATTGCTTTGCGGTAGTTGTCTGAGAGCTTGACTGCCTGACGGCCATCGACTTCGACCAGCTTGCATACCAGGCTGATGGGATCGAAGCCATCGCCGCCCTGCGGATCGCAGTTGCGGAAGTCATTGGTGAGGAGCGTACCCCAGCCGGCACTGAAGCGAATCCTGCCAGAGAAGTAGGCGTGCAGCTCCAGGATTTTGTCGACATCGAGTGCGTCGGAGGCGATGAGCCGCTTACGGCGTGGGTCGCGGTTGCGCTGCTCCAGCCATGCGATGTATTCATCGCCTGCAACGAACGGGTCTTTGCTATCGATGCGCTGCCCGGTCCAGTCGGCTACCCAGTCGGGCGCGTTCCGGAGGAACTGCGTGGTGCCGAAGGTGTCCGGCAGGAGAATCATCAACTCGCCCTGATAGGTGCGCTGCCAGAGATCGAGCAGACGATACTGCGCGGTGCGGAGGTCGTCGTCTGTGCCGGCCAATGCGGCCAGAGCCATTGGCAGTTCATGCGCGTTGGTGCCGATGGCTTCAAGATCGTGGTTGTAGGCGAGGTACGTGTTGGAGCTGCCGGTGAAGTTTGATCCGAGCACATCGCGCATGGCGATCACTACATATTCGTGCCAGAGATAGCTGTGGCGGCGTCGGGTGCCGAAGTCACTTAGGCGAAGCGAAGGAACGCCGCGGAGACGCTCCATCTTTTCCCAGAGCCGGGTCTTGGCGCGAGCGTAGAGGATGTCGAGATCGAACTCACTCAACTTCTTCATCGCGGCGCGGGTCTTGAGCTCATCGATGGTGGAGAGGGCGTAAATCTCCCACAGCGTTGTCTCCGTCCACAGGCCGTCGAAACGGAGGGAAATTTGCCCATCCTGCACGGAAAGCTCGTAATCGGAGAGGCGGAAATCCTTGTCGAGCCACTCCAGAAACTCCGATTCGAAGATTCCCCGCTTGCCGTAAAAGGAGTTTCCCGCGAGCCAGATCAGCTCCGATTTATGGAAGCGAAGCTTGCGCGTGTTTTCTAACTGCTCACGCAGTTCGTCGAGGACGATGATGTCGCCGAGCCTGACTGTAGTGGTGCGATTCTGCAGTGCAAACGAGGCGCGTGTGCGCGGAAAGTGCTTCCAGATGAACTGCAGCATGAGCAGCTTGTAGAAGTCGGTATCGAGGAGCGACCGCGTGATTGGGTCAAGCTCCCAGTTATGGTCGTGCGCGCGGCGGGAAATGTTGACGATCACGATGCTACTAATTTATGGCATTGGAGCGGGATGTGTCCTGAATGATTGATTACAGAAATCGGCTTTGGCAGTCGTATAGTTCGGCGAAGAATCTTCAACCGCCTTCAATAGGTGATAGAGTGAGCAACCCGAATCAAAGGTATGGGCTAATCGTGCCAGTGGCATAAAAAGTGTGCCATACTACCGGCGCTGCATAGAATTTGCACTGGCAATGTCGAAAGAAGGAAGATGGAACGAGGCCTCGTAAGAGGAAGGTCATCTGAATCCCAGAGCAGCGAGGGAATGGCGGCGCGGATGTCCTGTTTTGATTGCAAGGAGCAACCTAATACGAGCACCGCCGGGTCGAACCGGGCTCTGCGTACGCTTCTTGTTTTAGTCGCAACCATCCTCTTGCCTGCTTCCATCGAAGCCGCTGAACCTCAGCCTCTTACTACGCTTGCCGCCATCCACGCCTTGTCAAACCAGGAAGCCGGCAATGCTCTGCCGGTCGCCTTCGAAGCCACCGTCATCTACTCGCGAGGCTATGCATGGATACTCTTCGTGCAGGACGGCAATGACGCACTTTATGTCAGCGCCGACACAACCAATCCCTGGCAAGCCGGTGATCGCGTCTTCATCAAGGGCAAAACCCAAGGAAGTCTTCGGCCTATAGTCCAGGCCGAGAACATCACACTGCTCCACCACGGCGACTTGCCGCAACCGGTTAAAGCGTCCTGGAGCGAGATGATCCGTGGCCAGTTGGACTGCCGCCTGGCACTGGTTCGAGCGAGGGTACGGGCTGTCGATCTTACGAGGATTCCGGGGGGATCCGTTCGCAGCGGCCGTATTCAATTGTCAATGGATGGAGGGCATCTTGAGGCCTATGTCGACAGTGATGATGGAACGGCACTCAAGAACCTGCTCGACGCCGATGTTGAGATTACCGGAGTCGTCGCGGCCAAATTTGACGACAAGATGGATCAAACGGGAAATACTCTCTATGTTTCTACGCTTAGCCAGATTCGAACTCTGGGGCACGCGAGCAGCAGCCCATGGTCCGCTCCGCTCATGCCGATAGAAGAGATTATGGGCGAGTCCCAAATTCAGGATCAGACGGAACGAGTACACGTTTCAGGCACAATCACCTATTACGAGCCCAGCATGGTGGTGGTGCTCCAGAACGGGTCTAAGAGTTTGTGGGTCTCAACCCAGACGCGAGATCCATTGCGAGTTGGCGACCAGGCCGATGCTACGGGGTTTCCTACGGAGCACAATCGTCAACTCTCTCTCTCCGATGGAGAAATCAGAGATTCTCATATCTGGGCCCCGATCCAGGCTCATGAGGTGTCGTCGTGGCAGGAATTAGCCTCCTGGACCAACCAACCCATCGGACATCAAGGCGATCTGGTTTCACTCAAAGGCCACTTAATAACACATGTTCGAGAGGCCTCACAAGATGAATACGTCCTGAGTTCCGGAGGCCAACTTTTCACAGCCATCTATCGCCATGCTGACGCCAAGCACGCTCCTCCTATACGAAACGTGCCTCTGGGCTCGGAAGTTCGCGTGACTGGCGTATGCACTATTCCCTACATGAATACTGTAGATCCACTAGGAGACGATGTACCCTTTGACATCCTCTTGCGTTCTTTGGACGATATTGAAGTTGTCTCCGGCCCTTCTCTTTTGAACGTCAGAAATCTCCTCATGGTAGCCGGTTCTCTGACCGTTCTCCTGTTTATCGCCGTCGTCCGAACCCTGATCGTGGAGCGCAAGATACGACGCCAGAATGCTGCGGCGGCCTATCTCGAAAGTTGCCGAGCCAGAATCCTTGAAGATATCAACGGCACTCGACCACTGAGCGAAATTCTTGAACAGATTACTACCCTGGTATCGTTCCAGCTCCAGGGTGCGCCTTGCTGGCTGCAGACGACTGAGGGGGTGGAAATCGGGAACCGTCCTCCCGCCAATTTGGCCTTACGAATCGTTGAGCAACCAGTTGCGGGACAGCAAGGGCAGGCTCTCGGAATCTTGTATATTGCAGTGCCCGAACGCGCACAAAACTCAACCGACCAATCCCGGACGATTGCAACGACCGTTTCTCTTATTACTCTGGCGATCGAAACCAGGCGTCTTTACTCGGACCTCCGTCATCGATCGGAGTTCGATTTACTCACGGACATTCCCAACCGCTTTTCGCTTGAAAGATACCTCCAGGAACTGATTGACCGTACCCGGCAAAGCGCCGACGCTTTTACCCTGATTTATGTGGACCTGGACAACTTTAAGCCTGTGAATGACTATTACGGCCATATGGTCGGCGATCTCTATTTGCGCGAGATTGCCGCGCGTATGAAACACCAGCTACGAACGGATGATATGCTGGCGCGCCTGGGCGGAGACGAGTTTGCCGTACTGATTCCAACCGTGCAAACAGAGGACGGCGCGCGTGAGGTCATTCACCGGCTTAAACAGGCATTCGAGCAGCCATTTCAGATTGAGGGACTTACCCTTCGTGGATCGGCAAGCTTTGGCTTCGCCATTTATGCCGACGGCGACACAACGAAAGACTCACTTTTGAGCGCCGCTGATGCATCGATGTACGCGGTCAAGCAAAGTAAAGCTTAAAAAGAAGGGCTTTTCTAGAAGCTATAGATTAATTCCCCAAACGGCCATAACGTCCTAGCTAGAATTGGATTTGGCTGCCATAGTACGCGAGCGATCCTATCCACAGTACCTGCGGGTGAGAAGACCAAGCTCAAGGGCTGATGTACCGGCTGAAGCCCGTACTCTTCACTAAAGCGTTTCTAACCGCACCCACTACCAGGCTTTTGATTCCCCGGTCTGGTCCTTTACACTGGACATTGCGGCCCCTCTGATTCCCCTGATAAGGATTTCCGCAACCGATTCGAATGGCGACCATCCAACCAACTGCAGGAGAGCTCGAACCGCCTCACCCAGACGTTGCCCTTGTTGAAAGGGTACGCGGGGGGGATGTTTCGGCTTACGACGAACTTGTCCGCAAGTACGAGCGGCAGCTTTTTCGCATTGCTCAGCATATTACGCAGAACCGCGAAGACGCCGAAGACGTAATGCAGGACGCATTCCTGAAGGCGTACGAAAAGCTTGAACAGTTCCAGGGAAACTCGAAGTTCTACACATGGCTGGTTCGAATTGCAGTAAACGAGAGCTTGATGCGGCTGCGGAAGCGGCGATCAGGCAGGATGGTTTCGCTGGACGAGGACGTGGAGACCGAAGAGGGCTCCGTTCCGCGCGACCTGGCCGACTGGGATCCCGATCCGGAACAGAACTACTCGCAGACCGAACTGGCCGAGATACTGCGCAAGACCATCCAGGGGCTTCCGCCAGGGTTTCGCGTGGTCTTTACCCTGCGCGACGTAGACGGACTTTCCACGGAAGAAACGGCAGAAACGCTGGGTTTGAGCGTTCCTGCGGTCAAATCAAGACTTTTGCGCGCCCGGCTGCAGCTGCGCGAGAGATTGAGCCGCTACTTTAAGCGGCGCAAAGCATCAACTACTAGTGGAGGCAGCAAGTGACGTGCACTGAGTTTCTAGCAATGCTCGATGATTTGATCGATGACGCAGTGACCCCACAACTGCGCGCCGAACTACAGGAGCATCTGCACGGGTGCGATCACTGCGAGGTAACCCTCTCCACGACGCGCAAGACCATCCAGATTTATCGCTCGCATGAGCTGTATGACATGCCTTCCGGCCTTCGCGAGCGGCTTCATGCGGCGATTATGGCGCGGTGTAAGAAGGGTTGCTGAAGCACCCTGGAAGGGATGCTTCAGCTTTATTTAGAGCAACTACGGATTAAAATTCTTTTCATACCTGAGGTCCCAAGGGAGCAAAGCTGGTCATATTTCCTGGCTTATGCTGTGCAACCGATGGGCAGGCCCCTCCTTGGCCAGTAATAATCGATAGAATGTTGTTGCCATACAAACTACTATGATCGATGACAGCACGAAGAGATACGTCCCGTAACTGAAGATTATTTCGATGGCTCCCATCGACGCCAAGACACCTACTGTCAGTAAAACAACTCTTTTAGCTAAAGCGCTGTTTGACGATGCTCTTTGATATCGCTGAATCACCATGCCAGTTGACGCCAGCGAGAATATGCAAGCCAGACATAAGCCTACCTGCGGAGGCTGAAATGGAGCTGGAGATGGCTTTGGCAAAAAGAATACCCTGAGACCGACTACAAAGATTGGAAGCAGTACATAACAGAGACCATAGAAGAACAGGATTCTGGCTCTGGGGCGTCCAAAGTAGTTGATCGGAATAGATCCTCCCTCCTGTTCTTGACTATCAGCAAATCGAACCACGAAAAAACAGCAGACAACGAAGGCAACGGTGAACAGGTAGCTAAGCGCGAAGATAACAAGATTGCGAGAATAATTCACGGCCCAGATATTAAAGAGGCCTACCGTGGTCAACTGCCAAGCAGTAACAATCAATACATATGCCCTAGTTCGCTTCGCCCAACTAGAAGGCATTGCTATATCCCGATCTCGCCTAACCCGCAGACTGGCAGTCAGCAGTATTGAAGAAAAGCACAAACAACTTGCCAAGACCAGAAACAAAGACCCTTCAACCGTTATGCGAGCCGAACGACTGTACCATACAACTGCGGCGAGAATTATCAATCCAAGAAGCGATCCTGTTCTCTCAATACTCTTTGCCTGCATTCTTCTGTCCTTTGTCAAAAGCATTGCCCACCAGGCTAAGTGCTGTCTGCCCGATAGCAGACCCGCAGCCAGGATTCTTCTTTTCCGGTGAATTACTTGGGGCTGGCTTAGTTCCCTTTCGTCGCGCCGCTTACTTCTCAGTCCATGTTTCCACGGGGGCCAGTTTCAGGTCCTTGAGGCTGCCTTCGATCTTCGCTTTATCTCCCACGGCAATTACCAGCATGTTCGCGGGTTTCACGTACTTTGCCGCGACCTGCTGCGCGTCGGCTGAAGTTACTGCCTCAAGCCGGGCTGGCAGCTTCTCGTAGTAATCGAGCGGGAGTCCGAAGGTCCACAGGTCCTGAATCTGGCCGTTGACGCTGTCGGCGCTTTCAAAGCTGCCCGGCATCGAGCGAATGATCGAGTCCTTGGCCATCCGCAGCTCTGTATCGGTCAACGGCGTGGTGTGGATCCCTTCGAGTTCCTTGAATAATTCATTTGTAGCCAGCGCCGTTACGTCTGTGCGAACCTCCGCCCCGGCGATAAACGGACCAACTCCGCGATAGAACGAGTAAAACGAGAAGGCTCCGTAGGTGTAGCCGTGCGCCTCGCGGAGATTCATATTGATGCGCGAGGAGAAGAGGCCGCCGAGCATGGTGTTCATAACCGTTGTGGCCGGGTAGTCAGGAGAGTTCTTCTCGAGGCCGACGCCGAAGGCCAGCAATGCTGTCTGCGGCGACCCTGGCTTGTCGAGGATAAGAATCTTGCGCTGCGGCAGTGCCGGTGCCGGCGGCAGCTTGGGTAGCATGGCCGCGGAGGTCCATTTTCCGAAGGCTGCTTCTGCCATACTGCGCGCCTCTGCAGGCATTACGTCTCCCGTGATTTCGAGAAGACTACTTTTCGGACCATAGTGGCTCGCGTAGAAGCTGGCTACCTGATCGCGCGTCATGGCCTTGAGTGAATCCGATGTGCCGAGCGAGTCGTACGCGTATGGATTCGATTTTCCATACAGATTCAGCGCGCCCGCGCGGAACGCCATTTGCACCGGACTGTCCTCCTGCTGAAGCAAGGAAGTTAATCGCCCTGTGCGGGTCCGATCCAGATCCTTTGACAAGAATGCTGGACGCTCCGCTGATTCCGAAATTAACTCAAGACCGCCGGGCAGATTGCGTTTGAGTACAGAGATATACATCAGGGCGATATCGGAATCGCTTCCGGAAGAAAGATCCGTGCCGAGCATTGCGGCGCGGATGGCTATTTCGTCAGCCGAGCGTTTGGCTGTTCCTTCGGTGAGCATGGCTGCGGTCATGCCGGCGAGCCCCGGCTGGTCCGCAGGATTGCCTGCTGCTCCAGCGAGCGTGACAAAACGGGTGCTGACGATCGGAAGCTCATGCCGCTCCACGAGGTATACGGTCATGCCATTGTCGAGCTTGAATACATTCGGCTTGGGCAGAATGAGCGCGCGTTCTGGGCCGGGCTTGGGAGCATTGGCGCGCCACGCCTGAGCTTGTTCGAACTCCGCGGTGTGCGACGGGGTGATCTTCACGTTCGCATCGGTATCGTCCGGGCTGCGAGGCACATCGGTCAGCACTTTTTTGCCCGGGACGCCGTAGACCACCACGCGCTGATCTTTGCCGAGCGTTTTACCGGCGAGATCGCGCACGCTTGCGGGCGTTACCGCGTCATAGCGCGCCAGGTCTTTGGGCAGGTAGCCCGGGTCGCCCGTGTACTGGTTGTACTGGTTGAGCATGTCAGCAATGCCACCGAAACCGCCCAGCCGTTGCAGCCCGGAGATCATCTGCGTCTCCGTTACATTGCGTGCAGCCTGGACCTCTTCAGCTGTCGGGCCGTTCTTCACGAAGTCGTCGATGACCTTCTCGGCTTCAGCCTCGAGTTTTTCCGGCGTGACATTCTGTTTGGCGATCATTTCGCACTGAAAATTCGAGGCCAGCGCCTCCGCATCGTCGTAGCAATTGATAGATTGCGCAATCTGCTGCTTCAAAACCAGTTCGCGATAGAGCCTGCTCGCCTTGCCTGATCCCAGGATCAGCGACGCGATGCTTGCGTCCGCGTCGCCCGGTTTATATGCAGGCGGCGCAAGCCACGCCAGCGTCACCTTCGGCAGCTGGACCGCATCCGCGACCGTGGCGCGCCGTTCTGAGGTGATGGGTGGCGTTGTCACCGGTGTGACGTCCACCTTTGGGCCGGTGGGAATAGGCCCGAAGTACTTTTCAAGCAACGACTTGATGGTGGCCGGATCATAGTCTCCGGCGATGGCGATGGTGGCATTGTTCGGCGTGTAGTACTGCGCAAAGAACTCACGGATGTCAGCCAGCCGCGCTGCTTCCACGTCTGCGTGAGAGCCCATCACGTCCGCATAATAGGGATGCGTGGACGGGTAGAGCAGATGAAAGACCGTCTCATCGACGATGCCATATGGACGGCCTTCGACGCTCTGCCGCCGCTCATTGCGCACCACATCGCGCTGATTGGTCAGCTTGGCGCGATCCAGCGTATCAAGCAGAAATCCCATGCGATCGCTCTCAAGCCACAACGCCAGCTCCAGCTCATTTGCAGGCATGGTCTCGAAGTAATTCGTGCGGTCAAACGAGGTGGTGCCGTTGATGTCCGTTGCGCCGGCTGCCTCAAGGTATTTGAAGTGCGACTTCTCGCCGACGTGCTTTGAGCCTTCAAACATCATGTGCTCAAAGAGATGAGCAAAGCCGGTTCGTCCGGCGCGCTCCTTAACAGGGCCGACGTGATACCACAGATCAATCGCCACAATGGGCAGTTTGTGGTCCTCATGCAGAATGACTTCAAGCCCGTTGTTCAGCTTGTAGCGCTCGTACTTGATCTCGGGAGCTGCTTCAGGCGCAGCCAACGCCGGGATGGAAGCGGCGAACAGGCTTATGCAGAGTAACGCTGGAATTGAGAGCAATCGACGCATTGGAATCTCCTTGTAGTGCGAACCGCGATGGGCGAATTGAGAAGCTTTCGGCCTCATCAGAACGAAAATTACCTGGGAAAGATTGCCCCAAAAGCATACATTGCCGAAGGTTACAAATAAATACCCCTCTTTCCATGGCTTTGCGCAACTTCCTGCCAATAGTAGCGTCATCAATAAGTGGCAGGCCGAGCCGCGATATAATCCGGCCCATCCCTTGCGGAGTAGTGAAATGCAGTCACCTGATCGCTTTCTGACCCGCTCGCTGGCCACAGCTATGTGCCTTTGTTTCTGCGCATCTACGCTGCCGCAGCCCGCGTTGGCCGCCTCTGCGGCGTTTGACCGCTCTGCGCCCAAACCCGGTGAGTTGAACTCAGATGAACGCGTTCTGCATGCGCTGAATCGCTTTACTTTCGGTGTACGCCCTGGCGATTTGGAAGCGGTTAAGGCTATGGGCCCGGGTTCCGCGGGCCTTGACCGGTGGTTTGCGCAGCAGCTTCACCCGGCCTCCATCGACAACTCTGCCCTTCAAATCAAGCTTGCCGAATACCCGGCTATGCAGTGGAGCAGCGAGGACATTCTGGCGCGCCTGCCCAGCGGCGCTGTCATCCGCCAGGTTATTGACGGCAAAGCTGCCATGCCGTCTGCCGGAGCAGTCCACACCGTTTATGCCAACCAGGTGGCCCGCGTGAGCTACAAACGCGAGCAGGATAAGGCGAAGCAGCAAAATGCTGCGACGAGTGCCGCACCAGGGCCGAATGCGATGGCGGCGGCGAGTGCAATGTCTGCCGCCCCGGTACAGCAGCCGCAGATGGCCGCAAACTCCATGAATGGGCAGGCCAGCAGCGCACAACCCGCTGCTGTGAATGGCATGGCAGCGCCAGTGGCACAGCCTGCTGAACCGCTCATAGAACCTGGCTTCGTCGACTCCATTCTGGCTCTCCCGCCAAGTCGGCGCGTGCAGGCTCTTACCGCGCTGCCTGAGCCTCGTTTTGACGCGTTTCTCAAGGCGCTTAAAGGGCCTCAGCGTGCCACTCTTCTTGCCGGTCTTTCGCCTGACCTGAGAGAGACCGTCGGCGCGCTTGAAAATCCTGAGAAGGTGGTTGTGGATGAGCTTCTTTCGCAGCGGCTGACCCGCGACATCTACTCCGAGGCTCAGCTGCAGGAAGTGATGACCGACTTCTGGTTCAATCACTTCAATGTCTATCTCCGCAAAGATGAGGCGACGCCTTACTACCTCGTCTCCTATGAGCGGGACGTTATCCGCCCCAACTCGCTGGGCAAGTTTGAAGATCTGCTGGAAGCCGTTGCCCACAGCCCGGCCATGCTGCTTTACCTCGACAACTCATCGAGCACTGGCCCGGACTCAACCTCAGCCGAAAAAGCTGCGCAGACTGCAGCCAAGAAAGGCAACAAAAAGTTCAAGGCGGAGGGTCTGAACGAGAACTACGCCCGTGAGCTGATGGAGTTGCATACCCTCGGCGTGAACGGGGGTTACAGCCAGGCGGACGTGATTCAGGCTGCGCGCATCCTTACCGGCTGGACCGTCGATCGCCCCCAACGCGGCGGAGGGTTTAAGTTCGACGCCAACCGTCATGAGCCGGGCACAAACAAGGTGATGGGCAAGAAGTTCAAGGACAAGGGCGAGCAGGAAGGCCGCGACCTGCTGCATTACCTCTCTACGCGCCCGGCCACAGCGAAATTTATTTCGCGGAAGCTGGCGATTCGCTTTGTCTCCGATGATCCACCGCAATCGCTTGTCGATCGTATGGCCAAGACTTTTCTTCACTCAGATGGTGACATTGCCGCGGTGCTTGAGACTCTGTATCACTCGCCTGAGTTCTGGTCCGCGAATACGTATCGCGCGAAGATCAAGACTCCGCTTGAGTACGTGGTTTCGGCAGCGCGTGCTTCAAACGCGAATATCGCGAGCATGCAGCCGCTCATGAATGCTCTGCGCGATATGGGCATGCCGCTTTATGGATCGATTCCGCCGACGGGGTACAAGTGGGACGCCGCTGATTGGGTCTCTACTGGCGCGCTGGTGAACCGCATGAACTTTGCGCTCTCACTCACAGCCAACCGGCTCAACGGCATCACCACCAAGTGGCCGGAGCCTGTGAATGCAGTTCCTTCGGCTGTCATGCAGCCGGATGCGCAAAGACCGTCGCCTGAATCCGAAGAGGCTCGCCTTGAATCGTTGCTCGTCGGTGGCGGGGTCAGTGAAACTACGCGCTCTGCTGTGCTGCAGCAGTTTGCAGAGCAGGCCGCCACAGTGCAGCCCGCTGCGCCGGACACACCCATGCAAGCTGACAGGCTTCGTACGGGTGGCAAACAAGTTGTAGTGGTGCCTTCCGTCTTCAGGGCGCAACCCAACCATCTGCCGCCTCCGCAGCCAATTGAGAAACAGGATCAGATACTCGCCGGACTGCTCTTAGGATCACCCGAGTTCCAACGCCGATAAGGAGGCTCTCCCTCATGCAGTTCAATCGCCGATTCTTCCTCCATAAAGGCGCGCTCGCTCTTGCCGGAACCACTGCTATTCCGAATTTTCTTGTCCGCACTGTTATGGCGCAGACGGCAACAGCGCCGAAGAAGCGTCTCGTCGTCGTATTTCAGCGTGGCGCGGCAGACGGCCTCAACATTGTCGTTCCGTACCGCGAGCGCAACTACTACGCCATGCGGCCTTCGATCGCCGTCCCGCAGGATAAGGTGATCGATCTCGATGGCACCTTTGGTCTGCATCCTTCGATGAATACGTTCAAGCCACTTTACGATCAAGGGCATCTCGCCATCGTTCATGCTGTTGGATCGCCGGATATGAGCCGCTCTCACTTTGACGCGCAGGACTTTATGGAGTCCGGCACGCCTGGCGTTAAGAACACGGATGATGGCTGGCTTAATCGCGCGCTGCAGGCCGAAGACCTGAACCGCCGGTGCGCAGGGACCTGCGAGCACACTGCTTTCCGTGCGCTTGCACTCAGCGCGGATGTTCCGCGTACGCTTGCGGGCAAAGTTCCCGCAATCGCGCTTAACAACGTGAACAATTTTTCTGTTGCAGGGCAGAAGCCTTCGCCTGCTGCTTCAGCCTTTGAAGCGATGTACGGTTCCAGCGGCGATCAGATTTTGCACGCTACGGGCGAAGAAACCTTTGACGCAGTCAAGATGCTGCGCGCCGCGAATCCCGGCTCCTACAAGCCTTCCGCTGATTATCCCAACACCGAATTCGGCAACAGCATGAAGCAGATTGCGCAGCTTCTGAAAGCGAATCTTGGCGTGGAAGCCGCATTCACAGATATCAACGGCTGGGACACGCATCAGAACCAGGGCTCGGTCAACGGACAGCTTTCCGACCGCCTCCGCGAGTTCTCGAATTCAATTGCTGCTTTCTGGAAGGACATGGGCGACCAGGCCGAAAACGTAACCGTCGTCACTATGTCCGAGTTTGGCCGCACGGCCAAGGAGAACGGCACCGGAGGCACCGACCACGGCCACGCGAATGTCATGTTCGTTCTTGGCGCGGATGTCAAAGGCGGCAAGGTTCATGGCAAATGGCCAGGCCTTGAGCCGGAGCAGTTGAACGAAGGCCGCGATCTTGCCTTGACCACGGACTACCGCCAGGTTCTCGGCGAAGTTGTCACGAGCAAGCTTGGCGCGAGCAACATGGATCTCGTCTTCCCGGGCGCGCGACTGCAGCCGAACGGCTTTCTGAAGCTGGTGTAATTACTCGGCTCGCAGCGCTTCCGTCGGATTCACAGAAGCCGCTCTGCGCGCAGGTAGAAAGCTTGCTGCCAGCGCTGCAACTGCAAGCACAACCATCACGCCTGCAAGCGTTGGCACATCCCACGCCCTCACTCCGAATAGAAGTTTGCGCATCAACATCGACGCGCCTACGGAGCACACCAGCCCCAACGAAAGCCCAACAGTCGTCAACACTGCAGCCTGCCGCATCACCATTCTGTACACTGTGCCGCGCTGCGCTCCCAACGCCATGCGAACGCCAATCTCCCGCGTGCGCTGGCTTACCGAGTAAGCGATCACACCGTACAATCCAACCACGCTGAGTACGAGCGCGACTATAGCAAAACCCGCCACCAGCCACGCCGAGGAGCGGCGGAGATACGTCGACGGTGCATCGTGGATCTTCTGGTCCATGGTCATTGGACTGTAGATAGCCATGCCCTTGTCGATATCGTGAAGCGTAGATGTGAGCGACGACAACATGGCCTTGTCATCCTGCGATGTGCGCGCAAGCACTACAAAGAAATCGAATGGACGCTGGTAAAACGGGGCGTAGGTTGCGCCCCGTGGACCCGCGTCAAGCTGCCCTTCCTGAATGTCATTGATCACGCCGACAATCAGCATGGCATCCTTGTCTTCGTTAAAGGAAATTCGCTTACCAATAGGATCTTCCCCAGGGAAATATTGTTTGGCAATCGTCCGGTTGATGATGACAACCTTTGGCTTTGAATTGTCCTCGTCATCTGTGAAGTAGCGTCCGCTGATCAGACGCGTACGCAGCGTCGTCATATAACCGGCACTCACGTAGCGAACCGCCACTTCTCTAGGCGCTGCGTTGCTCTTACGACCAAGAATATAAAAGGACGAGGTCCAGTCCGCATCCTCGATAGGCATTTTCGTGGTAATGCCTACGGACTTCACGCCGGGCAATGCTCCCACGCGCGCAAGAACTTCACGCGCAAGAGCTGCCTTCTGCTCGTCTTTCGTATATTTTTCCGGTGGCGCGTTCAGATGAACTGTTGCAATGTGATCCGGCTCCATGCCGATATTGCTATGCAGCAGCTGATAAAAACTTTTACCCAACAATCCCGCTCCGGCAAGCAGAACCATGGCCATGGCCAGTTCCGCAATGACCATGTTTGCGCCAAATCGCCGCCACATCAGCCCCGCAGCCGTTCTGCCGCCTTCGCTGAGTCCATCACGAATTGCGCTGAACCGGAAGAGGACAAGCGGCGTGAGAGCAAAAAGCACGCCGGAGAACGCTATCAGCGCTACTGCAAATGCGAGCACGTGTGTATCCAGACCCAGGCCGCTTAGAAACGGCATGGAAGCCAGCATGTCCTTCGGTATCAAAAGCGCAAGCAGCTGCATTCCCTGCTGCGCCAGCACAAGACCAAACGCTCCGCCGATGAGTGCCAGCAGAAGTCCCTCTGTTATGAACTGCAATACAAGTCTGCGCGGAGAAGCGCCGAGTGCGCCACGCACCGCCATCTCACGCTTGCGGCTTTCTGCACGGACCAGCAACAAGCTGGACACGTTAACGCTTGCAATCAGCAGAAGGATTCCAGCGCCGCACAATACCGTCAGCAGGATCGGACGAATGTCGCCTACGATGCGTTCCGTGAGGGGCAGCATGAATGCGTTTTGATCACGGTTTGAATCGGGATATAGCTTTTGAAGATTGTCCGCGATGGTTTTGATGTCTGCGAAAGCTGCGGCGAAGGTCACGCCATCCTTCAGTCGCGCGACGCCGAAGAGAGAATGGCAGCCGCGGCAGGTGTTACCTGACTTTTCAATGGACCAGAATTCAGTGGGCTCAGCCGGAGCAAAACTGAACTCGCGTGGCAACACACCGATGATGGTGGAGCTATTCCCGTCGAGGACTAACGACTGCCCAAGCACATTTGGATTGCCGCCGTAGCGTTGCTGCCATGTGGAGTAACTGAGCAGTGTGGTTCGCGCAGTCTCAGGCTTGTCTTCCCCATCAAAGAAGTCGCGGCCCAGCATGGGCTTGACGCCGAGCGTGCGCAAGAAGCCGGAGCTTATCATTGAGCCGTTCACTTGGCGCAATCCTTCGCCGGTCTTCATCATCATCGGCCCGGCGTCATACACATCCAGCGAGCTGAAGACTTTATTCTCGCGCTTCCAATCAAGATAGTCAGGATACGAAAGATGGAAGCGCGGCCCCAGAGGAATGCTTTCAAAGAGCATGACCAGGCGATTGGGATCGGTATACGGCAAAGGCTTGATGAGCGCCGCATCTACAAATGCAAAGATGGCAACGCTGGAAGCAATACCCAGCGAGAGAATAAGAATTGCGGTAAATGCAAAGCCGGGATTCTTCTTCCACTGCCGCAGCGCAAAGTGCAAATCCTGAATGATGGTCTCCATACGAAATCCCACGACCTCCTCGCTTCGCTCTCTCAATCGTGTCGGATTGCCGAATTGCCGCATTGCAGCGTAATGCGCTTCTTTCGGAGCCATGCCTTCGTTCACAAATTCCTGCTCGGCCTGCTCGCGATGAAACGCCATCTCCTCGTCCAGATCACTGCGGAAGCGATGGCGTCCGAACAACAGCGAAAGCTTGCGAATCAAATGCTGCATTGCGTCTCTCCCAATCTTCAGGAAGCGTCTTTTGTCCCAACGCTACTCTGCCCGCAGCGCCTCCGTAGGATTCACGGAAGCTGCGCGCCACGCAGGAATGAAACTCGCTGCCAGCGCTGCCAGGCCCAGTATCAGAGCCACAGCCAACAACGTAGGCGCGTCCCAGGCCTCCACCCCGAAAAGCAGCTTGTGCATCAATGTTGAAACTCCCACGGAGCAGGCCAGCCCCAACATCAATCCGATTGCCGTAAGCCAGACCGCCTGACGCATCACCAGCTTGTAGACCGTGCTACGTTGTGCGCCAAGAGCCATCCGTACGCCAATCTCCCGCGTTCGCTGGCTCACCGAGTACGCGATCACACCGTACAAACCGATGACGCCAAGCACCAATGCCAGCCCCGCGAAGATGCCTACAAGCCACATGGCGAATTTATGCAGCAACGCGGACTGTGAGCCGTCAATCTGCTGTTCCATCGTCTGTTCGTCGTAAATGCCAAGGCCCGGCTCGACCTGCCGCAGCGTGCTCACCATCGTCGGCAGGAGCGCTTTTTCATCACCGGCGGTTCGAACTGCTATCGAAAAGTAAGTATCAGAGGAGTGATAGATAGGTTCATACTCGGCGGGCCACAGATCCTGCTGCAGGCCACCTTCGCGCACATCGGCAATGATGCCCACAATCTCACGCATGGAATCCGGTGCAAGATCCGTGTTGCCTATCTTCTGACCGATTGGGTCTTCGCCCAGAAAATAATTCTTTGCCAGAGTCTCGTTAATGATCATTACCTGCGGATGCGATGCATCATCCTGCGCTGTGATCATGCGGCCCCGGATGAGTTTCGCCTTTAGCGTAGAGATGAGATAGTTGGGGCTTACCTCGCGCTGATCCGTCTCGTTGTGCTCGCCATGATAGGGCTTACCTGCAATGCGAATCCAGTCCGTATCGCAATTGCATTGCACCGGAAGATCGGTCGTCATACCCACCGACTGTACTCCGGGCAGCGCCATCAACCTGCGTTCGATTTCAAGATAGAGCTGCCGAGTGTCGTCGGTAGTTTTGTATTTGCTGTCCGGCGCAATGACGTTCACCGTCGCCAGATGCGTTGGATCGATACCTGTCTCCACATGCAGCAAGCTATAGAAGCTTCTGCCCAGCAGTCCTGCGCCCGCAAGCAGCACCACCGCAACAGTCAGCTCAACAACCACGAGGTTCGCACCCAGCCGTTGCCAGAACCTGCCTGCGGCGCCGCGACCGCCTTCGCTCAAAGCATCCTGCAAATCTGTGCTCCCAAGACGCAACGCTGGAGTAACGGCCAGAACGAAGGCCGCAAGCGTGGCCACTGCAACGGCGAAGATCGCAGTGTGCGCGTTCAGCCCTACCTGGCGCAAGAACGGCATTCCATCTGCCATGGTCTTTGGCACCAGCTTGCCCAGCAGCGCCATTGTCCACGCTGCTACAAACACACCTGCAGTGCATCCAAATGCGGCCAGCAGCAATCCCTCCGTCACAAACTGCCGCGCGAGCCGCGCCTTTGTTGCGCCCAGTGCGCCGCGTACGGCAATCTCCCGTCGCCGACTCTCAGACCGCACCAGAAGCAGGCTTGCCACGTTTACGCACGCAATCATCAGCAGCAGTGCTGCTCCTCCGAGCAGCGTGAGCAGAATTATCCGCACATCGCCAATGATGAATTCCGTCAACGGTTGCACAACCGCGCCCTGATCCCTGTTCGAGCCCGGATAGAGTGCAGCAAGCTGGTTGGCAATGCGCTGCATCTCCGCACGAGCCGCATTGACGGTCACGCCATCGCGCAGCCTACCTACGCCAACCAGATTGTGGCAGCTTCGCCGACGCTCGCAGCTGCTCTTATCCAGCAATGTCGTAAAGAACTCTGCATTGGCGCGCGGTTGCCAGATGAACTCCCGCGGCAGCACGCCCACAATGGTGTAATTTTCTCCGCTCAAATTCGCTGATTGGCCGATCACATCCGCCCGTCCGCCAAAACGCTTCTGCCACGTGCTGTAAGGCAGCATCACAATCTTTGCGCCGCCCGGCTTGTCTTCGCCGGGAAGAAAATCTCTCCCAAGAATTGGCTTTACGCCCAGCGTGCGGAAGAATCCATCGCTCACCCGTAGTCCCGGCGCCGGCTCCGTTACGCTGCCCACGTGCAGGAGATACCCCTCAAAGGCGTAGACCTCAAGCGAACTAAGAGATGAGTTTATTCGCTTCCAGTCTTCGTAATCGGGGCGTGAAAGATCGGCATGTGGAACCGCAGCCGCGCTCTCGGTTACATCCACCAGCCGATCCGGATGAGCGAATGGGAGGGGCTGAATCAGCGCCGCATCCACAAAGCCAAAGATTGCTACGCTGACGCCTATGCCAAGCGCAAGAATCAGCACAGCCGTCACGCCGAAGCCTGGGTTTTTTCTGAGCTGGCGCAGTGCAAAACCCAAATCCTGTATCACTGTCTCCATACGGAACCCCACGACCTCTTCGCTCTGCTCTCTTAATCGCGTTGTATTGCCGAACTGCCGCATTGCGGCGTAATGAGCTTCTTTCGGCGACATGCCTTCGCTTATAAATTCAGATTCGGACTGCGCACGATGGAACGCCATCTCCTCATCCAGATCGCTACGGAAGCGTCTACGCTGTACAAGCAACGAAAGTTTCTTCAAAAGCCTGGTCAGCATGGCTCACGCCTCCTCCGGCGCGGACAGTACACGGCCAATCGCCGCAATCATCTGCTCAAACTCGGAGATTTCAACACCCAGCTGCTTACGCCCGGTTCGCGTCAGCGTGTAGAAGCGCGCCCGGCGATTCGTCTCGCTCATCTTCCACTCGGCCTTCAGCCAACCTGCCAGCAGCAGCCGCTGCAGTGCGGGATAGAGCGAGCCTTCTTCCACCGTCAGCACATCGTCTGAAGAACGCTTGATGGAAAGCGCAATGCCGTAGCCGTGCAGCGTTCCGCGCGCCAGCGTCTTGAGGATGAGCAAGTCAAGAGTGCCGGGAAGAAGGTCGGATTTTTTCGCCATGCGGCTATATATAGATTATCTATGGATAGAAAGTCAATGGCGATACTCGGGGACAAGAAAAGCCTCGAAGCATTTCTGCTCCAAGGCTTTTCTGTCTTTGTTCTCTGTTTTAGTGCTTTTCCATCATATCCATCACATCTTTGCGCAGCGCCATGCGGCTTGCTTCTCGCGTGTAGAACATGTGTCCTCCGGGATACTCCTTCACCATAACCCGAGCCGGATCGCCCATCACCGGCATCTCGTCCACCGTCAGCACCGATCCCATGAAGGGGCAGGAGAGATCGTTCCATCCATGCACAATCAGCACGCGCAGCTTGGGATCAGCTGCAACCGCTTCGCGCAGGTCCGGCACTGAGCCGCGGCGTAGATCGTCGCCGCGATCCCACAGCCGGCCTACTTCATAGGAGAGCGCGTTGTAGCGTGCATCGATCTTCCAGCCGACAATGCGTGTGTCGAAATCCACCATTGCCGTAGTCAGCGGAGCCACAATGCTGGCGAGAATCGGATCGTTTGCACGCTGCTCGGGCGCAAACGGAAAGGGATCGAAGGAGGTCACATTCGAGTCGTATACAGACGCCAGTTTGCCCTGCTCCCTGTGTGCCTCGCGCAGGTACGCGCCCGTGTCAATTCGCCCGCCCGAGTACTTCACGAAGGAGGGATCGAGCCCGGTCATCTCTGTTACCTTCTGAATCATCTTCTGCTGCCCAGCTTCATCCGAGCGGCCTTTCAGCAGTGCCGTCGCGTATTCGCCGCGCGTGTACGCAATCACTTCGGCCATTGCGTCGGGGGTCAGTTTTTTCTCGCGTTCCAGGTGCGCCGCAGAAATAGAAGGCAGTGTCATCATCCACGGCAGCGGCGACATATCCTCATAGTCGTCCTGACCCGGGTTGAGATACGGCGAAACCAGAATGACGCCATTCAGCGCCACACCAAGCTGCGACTGCAGGTAGTGCGTAACGCGCGGACCGCGGAAGCCGCCGTAGCTCTCGCCCACAAAATATTTGCGCGAGCCAAGCCGAGAGTTCTCCACCAACCAGTCGTAGATAATCCGCGAAAGGTACTGAATGTCCGGTGTCGTCGAATAGAACAGCTTCTTTGCCTGATCCTCCGACACCTCCGAACGGCTGAAGCCCGTCCCAATCGGATCAATGAACACCAGGTCGGTAAAATCCAGCCAAGTTCCCGGGTTGTCCATCAGAGCCACAGGGTCCGACGGGCTATCTCCCTCGTTGCCGGCGTTCATGTGCTTTGGTCCGATTGCGCCCAGATTCAAATATACGGTCGATGCGCCCGGGCCGCCATTCATCGCAAAGGTTACCGGACGGTTTTCGCCTGGCACCGTGTATGCAGTAACGACGACCTGGCCTGCAACCTTGCCATCCTTGTCTCGAACCGGCAGAGCGCCCACGGTTACCGTGTACTTCAGTGGCTTGCCGTTCAACTGAATCGTCTGCTCTGTGTGAGCCGCAGCAGGCAACGGCGGTAGGGCTGTTTTATCGGCCGCAGGCTTGTCTGCCGGCTTTTCTCCCGGCGCCTGTGCCTGCATTGCAGAACAACAACCAAAGCTCAAGACACACGCGAGCACCGCGGCGCGTCCACCTATTCCACGCAACTCTGAAATGTTCATGCGACTACGATACAGCACCTGACATCTCATTTTTGGTAACTTATTCTTCTGGAAGATTGGTTTAAACGGCCGGCCAAGGGGGTGCGATGACGAAGCAGATCTGGTACTGGATTTTCACTATTCTTATGGCCCTGTGGCTAACGCCTAGCGGTGTAGTCGATGCTCTTGGCGCTTCCGTAGCCGTTAAGATTCTGGCTCACCTTGGCTATCCGGCATATATGGGCTACATCCTGGGCGCAGCCAAACTGCTGGCCATGGCGGCCATCTTCTATCCGGGAACGCGGCTGCTGCGCGAGTGGGCGTATGCGGGGCTTACTTTCGAGCTTATTGGAGCCTTCATTTCGCATATCTGCTCACATGATCCGGTTACAACTGCGCTGGCTCCTGTACTGGTGCTGGGCTTTGTTGCAGGGAGCTATCTGCTGCAGCCTGACAAATACAGGCTGCGCGCCGCAAACTGATTGCCAATGGTGTGTCTGATGCTTTCCCGGAAGTGGCAGGCTGCGCGTCCCATGATTTACCCTGAAATACGGCATGAAACTTCGATTTGCCCTCTTTATACCGGCCCTCGCCGCGGTCTTTGCGACCTCGGCATTCGCACAGCAGACGCCATCCACGCCGCCGGTGTCCAAACCGGCTGCCACGGACGACCTGCCTGACGGTCCGCAGCCCACAGCCGCTGCACTCACCCACCCCAACGGTCCCACTGTGGTCATGGATACGTCGATGGGCCGCATCACCTGCCAGTTCTATGAGCGACAGGCGCCCAACGCCGTTGCCAACTTTATCGCCCTCGCCAACGGAACCAAGGACTGGGTCGATCCCGGCACGCAGAAGAAGCAGCACCACAAGCGCTACTACGACGGCACTATTTTCCACCGGGTCATTCCCGAGTTCATGGTTCAGGGCGGCGATCCGACCGGGACCGGCATGGGCGACCCCGGTTACACCTTCAACGATGAACTCGATCCGAACCTGAACTTCGACGCGCCGGGACGGCTGGCCATGGCCAACTCCGGCCCCAACACCAACGGCGGCCAGTTCTTTATTACCGAGCTGCCCTATGACTCGCTCAACCAGCACTACACCATCTTTGGCCAGTGCGATGAATCCAGCGTTCTTGTGGTGAAAACCATTGCCCGCGTAGAGCGCGATGACAAGGACAAGCCTCTTGCACCTGTCATGCTGAACAAGATCACCATCGTTCCTGCTGGCGCGCCATTACCACCTAAGCCTGAACCGGTGGCTCAACCATCGGCCAAACAATAAAAAGCGGATTCAATCACAGATCAGCTTTCTACAGACCAGCTTTCTCCAGAGAGGAAAATTCCATGTCTTTACCCCCCGGCACCTACGCTAACTTCAACACATCGGAAGGAAAGATTGTTGTCCGCCTCTTCGAGTCCGAAGCGCCCATCACCGTCAAGAATTTCATTGAGCTGGCGGAAGGCGTCAAAGAGTGGACACATCCTACGACACACGAAAAGTCCAATAAAAAGCTTTACGACGGGACGGTCTTTCATCGCGTCATTCCCGACTTCATGATTCAGGGCGGCGATCCGACAGGCACCGGCATGGGCGGCCCAGGCTATCGCTTCCAGGATGAAACCAAAGGTTCGCCGCACAGCTTCGACAAGCCCGGCAAGCTAGCCATGGCGAACAGCGGCCCTAACACCAACGGCTGCCAGATCTTCATCACCGTTGCGGCCACGCCCTGGCTCACCGGCAACCACACCATCTTCGGAGAAGTTGTGGAAGGCCAGGATATCGTCAGCAAGATCTCGCTTGTGCCGCGCAATTCACAGGACAAGCCTCACAAGACCGTTGTGCTTGAATCCGTCACTATTGACCGCGTCGCGTGATTTCCGCGCGTCAATGAAGAAAACACGGCGAACAAAAGCCCCGGCACAAACCGGGGCTTTTTGTTTGTGATCGGATGCGGCCGTTAGAACTTCCAGACCACTCCCGCATTTACTTTCCCGAAAAAATTCGGCAATCCGGGAACTCTGTACGGCACCGCAACCTTCAGGCTCTGAATTAGCGCTAAATTCTCATAAACAAAGTCGCCGCCCGCTCGAACGGCAAACCGGCGGCTGATGGGCGTATCCACTCCTCCGCCCATCACGGTGGCGAAAGATGCCGTCATGCCCACGTGCGCGTTGGGTCCCCAATTCTGGTTGATACCCATGTCGCCACCCATCACCTCGCCATACAACGTCTCATGACCAAACTTGTGGCTATATTGAAAGCCGCCGAGAATGTAATAGGCGTTCTGCGGCGCGCCATAATTATTTGCTCTGTACTGCGTGGTGTCCATCTTGAAGCGGAGCTCGTGCCACATCTGCGGAAAAGCGAACGAAAGCTCCCATCCGTTCAGCGATTGCTGGTGTCCCGGAACTCCGTTAAAGGTATTCGACTGGTAAGAGTATCCCCCATACAGCTGATAGTGCTCAGGTCCGCCGGACTCGTGGACAGCAGGAGCAGCCTGTGCATGCGCCAGTACGGAGAAACACAGCAATGTAAGGAACGCGCTGAAACAACGCCGCATAGAAATCCCCTGTCATATCGGATCCAGGAAACCTGGCGGTACGGATTGATTCCATACAGAATGGTAAGTAATACAGCAAAACAGAAGAAATACGGTTGCTACTTATCTGACCAGTCTTGATCCGGCCACGCAATTGAAAAACTATCTATAACCAACAAGATTCTAAACTGGCCATGCGTGGAATGCATAACTTCGGCCCAGCGCTTAGCGTCCGCTGGATGCAATTGCCTGGTCGATGGTCTGCTTAACGGCATCCGGAAGTAAAGGCATTGCGCCGGATTGCGAGGCGACCCATGCACCCCAGCGATTTCCAGCCTCATTCAGCACAGCCAGGCTTGCTCCGCGCAGAAGATAATGCGTCATTGCGGCGGTAAATGCGTCTCCAGCGCCAATCGTATCGACTACATCCACAGCAATCCCGGGATGCTCATGCCAGCCGTCGCGCGCTACAAGCAGACTTCCCTGCCCGCCTCGTGTAATCGCCACCATGCGCAGCCTGGGAAACTCACTCAATAAGCGTTCCGACATACCGCGAAGATCAGCCTCCGGACCGGATTCTGCTCCGAGGCCCAGCAGGTCCATCACAATAGGAACCTCCGTGTCGTTCATCTTTAAAACTGTCGCCAGCTCCAGCGACTCCTCTACCACTTCGCCGGTGTGGAACGGGGCGCGGAGGTTCACGTCAAAGATGCGAATGCAATCTTGCCGGGTCTGCGCGATCAGTTCCTGAATGGTCTGCTTCGAAGTAACATTCCGTTGTGCCAGCGAACCGAAGCAAACTGCGTCCGCTCTCTCCGCCAATCGAACCCACTGATCCGAAAGCAATAAAAAGTCCCATGCCGCCGGCTGATGGATGGTGTACTCAGGCTGCCCGTTCTTGAGCGCGACCGTTACTCGACCGGTCTCATGGGAGGCATCAATTTGTAGAAACTCCGTGTCGGCGCGCAATCCGTCGAGCGACTCAACAGCCCTGCGGCCCAGATCGTCCCGCCCGATACGGCTCAAAATCGCTGCATGATTCCCCAGCCTGCCGACCATCACGGTAAAGTTCGCCGGCGCGCCGCCCAAGCGCGGCCCCTCCGGCAGCAGGTCCCATAGCAATTCGCCAATGCCGAGAATCAAATGCGGCTTCATAGACTTGCTCTCACATCCTCACGGCTTTTCATCTGGAAGAATCAGTTGTCTTTGGCTGGCTCGGATTTCTGTACCAACGAACCCCAGCCCTTGTAGTCGATCCTGAACAATCTGCTCAAGCAAAGCATGAATCCGGAGACACTGAGAATCACGTGCTGAGTAATTGGCATATGAATAAACACAAGTACCCGAAATTTACCATCCTGCATCTCCTGAACTTCGGCTCTTCCGTAGCTTTTCCCATTCACAAATTCTACAAAGTCCTGCGCTTGTTCTCGCGTAGGGCTCAGGAAATCAAAATCAACTTCTCGCACAATGCTGAAAATGTCACCCAAAACATCATTTCGCTGCAGAAGGTCAGTGTCTGAAGCAGCAGTTTCATATAGCAGGTCAAACATGGTCATGAAGGAAGAATAGCGGAGGTATCAATTGGCAAGATGTTTTTGTTTTCTACTCCAAGTTTCCTATCTCTATTCCCTGCTGTGCCACCGCCAGATTGAGCAATCTTCATAATCCGTCGAGGCGTATTCGCCATCCGGCTGATTCGTCAGAATAGCGTGATCGGCCTTTGCATCGGCTCGCGATCGCTTCACCTGCCGCTGAAAGTAGCGTACAAATCCCCTCTGCTGCTCCAGAATGTGCTCCTGCTCATGGTTGACATAGAGCAGATCCAGTTCGCCCGGCCTGTTTTCAAAGCTCTGCGCGCAGTGACGTAGAAACCGCTGCATCACCACTGCACCAAACGGGTTAAACAGAAACGCCACGCATGGCCCCTGCGGAAACGGAAATGCGGTCGCATCCGCCTGAACCAGATGTACCGGAGACCGCAAGCGGTCTGCCTTGCGCCACACCGTCAGGTTTTTCCGCGCGATGCGCACCAGCGCCGGGTGCGTTTCTACGCCAATGACCGCGTGAAACGGAATCTCCGCGGCCAGCAGCATGGCGCGGCCCATTCCCGCACCGATGTCGATAAAAGTGGTCTCTTCCAGCGCAAATGCCGGCCGAATCCGGCGCCACCGGCGCACCAACGTGTAAAAAACTGAAGGCGCAATCCCGTAATACGCCGTCGTGTGCCGATCATGCGGGCTGCCCGTCTTCAGATGCCTTCCTGCCACGAGCCCGCTCGTCCGCACCCCATATTCCAGGTCGAACGGATGCGGCAGAAACCCATCTTTTTTATTCAGGCCGTACAGTCGCGGTCCGCGCTTCGGCTTTTCAATCGAATTCAACTTCCGCCAAGCCTCTCTGTCAACAAAACTTTCCTGCATTTTAGCCGTAGGGATGTTGACAACTGTTTCACAGCTAGTCACCCTATCCAGCCTGAAAGCTCCCGCTGGTGCGTCGGGGGAAACTGGTCCAGCACACGCAAACAACCAGCCACCCCGCTTGCGGCATCTAGCCGATCACATGGAAAGCGAGGGCGCTATGTCAACTCAGATAAAAAAGTGTGGGAATGCAGCCTGTACCTGTACCCTGCCAGATCACAAGTCCAAGTATTGCAGTGCACACTGCGAAGGCATGGCAGAAAAGGTCGAAATCATGTGCACCTGCGGTCATGCCAGCTGCGGCTCGACCGAGGTCATCGCCGCGCCCGCTGAACCTGTGCAACCGACACAGCCGCTGGTTTAGCAAAGCGGTTCCGAAAATGGGAAAATCCGCATCCCGTCGCGTGCATAGGTCTTAACGGTTCCTCGTCACGAGGAATGAGTGACATCTATGCCCTCGGCGCGATACCCTTGTTGGGTATCCGTGTGAACTGCGCGGTGCGAGGAGCAGAAACTCTCCATGCCTATCCAAGCCACCAGTAAAATCTGGCATAACGGCCACCTCATCCCATGGGAGCAGGCCACACTTCACGTCATGAGCCATGTTGTTCACTATGGCTCCAGCGTCTTTGAAGGTATTCGTTGCTATGGACAGCCCCAGGGCGGAGCGATCTTCCGCCTGCCTGAGCACATGCAGCGCCTCATTGACTCCGCCAAGATCTACCGCATGGAAATCCCATACACGCTCGACGAGCTATGTGCAGCGGTCGTGGACGTCACCGAAGCCAATAACGTGTCGCCATGCTACATCCGGCCCATCGTCCTGCGCGGCTATGGCGAAATGGGCGTCAACCCCAAGGGTTCGCCTATTGAGGTCTACGTCGCCAACTTCCCGTGGGGCAAATACATGCCCGGCCACGGCGGCGCGGATGTCTGCGTCTCCAGCTGGAACCGCCTTGCCCCGAACACCATGCCCGCGCTCGCCAAAGCCGGCGCAAACTACATGAACTCGCAGCTCATCCGCATGGAAGCCGATATCAACGGCTACGCCGAGGGCATTGGCCTGGACGTGAACGGCCTTGTCAGCGAGGGCTCCGGCGAGAACATCTTCCTGGTCCGCAACGGCGTTCTCTACACCCCACCGCTCGCGAACTCCGCGCTTTCAGGCATCACGCGCGACTCCGTTCTCACCATCGCGCGCCATCTGGGCCTTACCGTCACGGAGCAGTCAGTTCCCCGCGAGCTGCTTTACATCGCCGACGAAGTCTTCTTCACCGGCACGGCAGCGGAGGTCTCGCCCATCCGCTCCATTGACCGCATCGTGATTGGCAACGGCGAGCCCGGCGAGATCACCAAGCAGATCGCCGATGAGTTCTTCGGCATTGCCAACGGCCTTAAGCCCGACCGCTTTGGCTGGCTCACGCACGTCAAGGTGACAGCACAAGAGCCGGTCACGGCATAGCTGCACATCCTCATCGCGAAACAAATGGGCGGCCTTCTGGCTGCCCATTTCCTTTTCTGGCCTACATGAAAAATCCATGAACCCCGCCTGGAAGTCATCCAGCGCCGCAGCCTGATTCTTTATCATCAGAGTTATGCAATTCAGTTCCCGCTTTCTTCGCGCTCTGTGGTGTGTGTCGCTGTCTCTCCTGATCGCATTTGCGCCCATTCCTGCGCGCGCCCAAGCCTATGTCGGCAAGCCGAAACTCATCGTCATCGTCGTCATCGACCAGTTCCGCGGCGACTATCTCAACCGCTGGCGCAGCGAGTTCAAGGGCCGCGGCTTTCGCCTCTTTATGAATGAAGGCGCCTGGTTTACCGACTGCTACTACGATTACGCCAACACCAAGACCGCGCCTGGCCACGCCACCATCGGTACTGGAGCCTACTCCGACGGTCACGGCATCGAGACCAACGATTGGTGGGACGCCTCGCGCTCGGACGCGCACAAGGTCAGCTCGGTCGAAGACGAGCGCTACCAGCTCGTCGATCTGCCAGCGAGTTCCATCCCGGCCAATGCTCCCGGAGCACCGTCCACGGCTGCGAAGTTCCTCATCGGCTCCTCACCGCGCAATCTCCGCGCCACCACGCTGGGCGACGAGCTGCGGCTCGCGACGCAGGGAAAATCGAAGGTCTTTGGCATCTCGCTCAAGGACCGCGCATCGATCCTGCCCGCCGGCCAGTCCGCCAACGGAGCTTACTGGATCGATCAGTCCAGCGGCATCTTCACCACCTCCACTTATTACATGGAACATCTGCCCACCTGGGCCACGACCTTCAACGCCTCTGACCGCCGTCTGCAGGCTGAAAAGGAAGCCTTCGTCGAGAACACCACGCAGTTCTACGAGCTGGTTGGTCGCACTCCGGCAGCCAACCGCTATGAGCTTGACTTCGCCAAGGCCCTCATTACCGGCGAAAAACTGGGCCAGAACGGCGTCACTGATCTCGTCACAGTCTCGCTCTCCGCCAACGACATTCAGGGCCACCAGTTCGGCCCCGATTCCGACTTCGAAAAGCAGATGGTTGTCTCGCTCGATAGCGATCTCGACGGCTTCTTCTCCTGGCTCGACAAGACCGTCGGCCTCAATAACGTCTGGCTTGCGCTTACGGCGGATCACGGCGTCGCGCCCGTTCCCGGAGAGGCTGCGCAGCTCGGCATCAACGCCACGAACGTGGACATGGAAAAGGTATACGAGACCGTCAACGAAAAACTGAATGCGCGCTATTCGCCGGGCGCAAAGCAGGTGTATCTGATGCCCGGCCCGGACCTGCCTTACATCGTGCTTAACCGCAAGGCATTTGAGAGTGCCAAGGTGGACGAAAAGGCTGCGGAAGAAGTTGTCTCTGCGACCCTGCGAGAGGCTGTCGCCAGCCTGCCGCGTCCGGACGATGGCCCGCTTCCTGCGCAGCATCGGCTTGCTCCCACGCCGCGCCTCCAATATGTCTACACCCGCCTTCAGCTTGCCAACGGTGAGGTTCCACCCTCCGAGTGGGGCCGTCTGCTCTCGCACAGCTACGCAGAGCACGGCAACTGGTTCGTCATGGCAGTATTCAACGCCTACCAGATTGAGGGCTATAGCTCGAACTCCGGAACCACGCACTTCGCGCCCTGGTCGTATGACCGCCATGTGCCGCTCGCGTTTTACGGCGCGCCGTTTGTGCCCGGTGAGTACCACAACCTCGTCGCTCCCGTAGATCTTGCCGTGACCTTCTCCTCGCTCGCCGGAGTCAATCGGCCATCGGCTGCCGTGGGCCGTGTGCTGACGGAGGCCATCAAGCCGATTCAAGTCCAGTAAACTGATACAGAGATCAGTTGTCAGAGCTCAGAGATCAGCAACGCATCCATACGCTGCACAATGCCGCGCTGTGATACGAAAACTGATCTCTGACCCCTGATCTCTGAACCCTGTTATGAAGCCAGATATGAAAGTTCAGTTGGCCGGCATTGAGCTGGCCAACCCCGTCATCGCCGCCAGCGGCACCTTTGGTTATGGCATCGAGTTTGAGGAGATGGTCTCGCTCGAGCGCCTCGGCGGCTTTGTCACCAAGGGCATCTCGATTCAGCCCCTGACGGGCCATGCCGCTCCGCGCATCCTCCAGACCGCCGCCGGCATGATGAACGCCATCGGCCTGCAGAATGTCGGCGTCGATGCCTTCATCGCAGAGAAACTGCCCGCCCTCGCCCGCTATCCCGCCTGCAAAATCTTCGTCAACGTCTTCGGCTACACCGTCGGCGAGTACATCAGCGTCATCCAAAAGCTCAACGAGGCCGAAAACATCGCCGCCTACGAGCTCAACGTCTCCTGCCCCAACGTCCACGCCGGCGGCATGACCTTCGGCGCAGATCCCGGCTCTCTGGAATTCCTCGTCTCTTCCGCGCGCTCGGTTACCAAGCGACCGCTCATCGCCAAACTCTCGCCGAACGTCACTTCCATTGCAGAGATGGCCCGCGTCGCGGCCAACTCCGGTGCAGACGCCATCTCGCTCGTCAACACCTTCCTCGCGCTGTCGATTGATATTGAAACCCGCAAGCCGCGCCTCACCAACACCACCGGCGGCCTCTCAGGTCCAGCCATCAAGCCTATCGCTGTCCGCATGGTGTATGAGACTGCCCGCGCAGTAAACGTCCCTGTCATCGGCATGGGTGGGATCATGACGCCGGAAGACGCAGTGGAATTCATGCTCGCCGGAGCTACAGCCGTCCAGGTCGGCACCGCCAGCTACGCTGATCCCCGCGCTACTGAGCGCATTGCGAAGGGCATGGAATCCTGGTGCCGCAGCCATCATGTGGAGCGGGTAGCAAGTCTGACGGGCGCAATCGATATATCGAAGTAATAATGCTGCGGTTTCGGACGATTCCGGCATGCAGGATGTATGTGGTAAGGTGTCGTCACACGAAAATCTCAAGCTACATTGCTAATGAGGAGAATCATGCGTAGGATCATTGTCGTTTTTGCCATTTTTGTTGTTTCGGTAAGTCTCTACGGCCAGAAGGTACGATACGGACAGCAACTGCCCGACGCTAAGTCAGGCGTAGATTACCCAATCCAGGCGCATATCTACGCCGTACACCTTCGTACTGAGTGTACGCAGTCACCGTGTACGGACGTGGTGTACTCGGATGCGCTCGTGAATGGCAAAAGGCTCGAATTCAGGAGCAATAGCTACCTCCCCTACATTTCTCAGACGATCTCGCTGGGAGACTATCGTGCGCGCATCGTAAAAGCCGCTTCCAGATCAAGCGCAGGTGAGATCGGCGATACATACGAGTTAGTGGTACAGGGAAACAAAACACTTCGTTGCGTAGTCACCGGAATCGCTGAGTAACTCTGCCGCGCTTTGATGAATCTTGCGAAGATAACAGAGCGAACAATGGGTAACCCATTCCACTCTCATGCGTCCTAGATTCCAGTTCCGTACCCATATACACTCATTGCGTCCCTGCATGGAGGCCATCGTGTCCCATAATTTCTTTCGGGCTGGAAGGCGAAATCGCGCCGTTGCCAAGGTTGTGCTTCTCATCGCTCTTCTAACCGCGCCGCTTTGCGCGCGTGCCGACGTCACCATCCCTGACACGCCGGCGGGGCACACATTGCAGGCATTTCTTACGGCAATGAACTCCGGCGACCACGACAAGATTGCGGCTTATGTGAAGGAATTTGACCCGAAGAACAATGCCGATGGGCTCACCGGTTTTGCCGCCCAGACAGGCGGCTTCAATCTTGTCTCCATCCTGAGCAGCGCACCGGACCGGCTCACCTTTATGGTCCATGGCCGCGCAGACAATATCGACGCCTACGGAACTCTGCAGCTTGAAAGCACCGCGCCGCCGCGGGTCAAACAGCTCGGCATCCGCGCGCTTCCCCCGGGCGCAAAAATCGACGACATTCACCTCGACGCCGCCCTCCGGCAGAAGACAATTGACGCCGTCAGCAAGCAGCTTACGGACCATTATGTCTATCCGGATGTGGCGGCAAAGATGATTCAGGCTGTGCGCGACCATCAGGCGCATGGCGACTACAACTCCATCACCAATGGCAATGAATTTGCTGGTATCCTGATGCGCGACCTGCGCGCCGTCAGCCACGACGGCCATCTCTTTGTTGGGTACAACCCCTACATCATGCCCGGCGATTCTTCGGGACCGCATGCGCCAAGCCCCGCCGATGAGGCACGCTTCCGCGCCGAGCTTGAGCATGACAACTGCAGCTTCTCCAAAGTGGAGATCCTGAGCCACAACATCGGCTACGTAAAATTTGGCGAATTCGCGCCGCCGGAGTACTGCGCTTCCACAGTAACGGCTGCCATGAGCTTTCTGGCCCACGCCGATGCCATCATCTTTGACCTGCGCGAGAACCATGGCGGCGATCCGCAGATGGTCGATTTCATGGTTTCGTATCTCTTCCACGATTCGACCCACATCAACGACCTCACGACCCGGCTCGATAACGACACTCACCAGTATTGGACGCTTCCTTGGGTTCCTGGGCCGCGCTTCGTCGATCAGCCTGTGTACGTGCTCACCTCGCACGAAACGTTCTCAGGCGGTGAGGAATTTACCTTCGATCTGAAGACGCAGAAGCGAGCCACCATCGTCGGCGAAACCACAGGCGGCGGTGCGCATCCTGTACGCGGCATGCCGGCAGGAGACCATTTCACCATCGGCGTCCCCTTCGCGCGGCCCATTAACCCGATTACGAAAGGCGACTGGGAAGGAACTGGCGTGGAACCGGATGTAAAGGTGAGTGCGGCAGACGCGTTGACCACCGCGGAAAAGCTAGCTACAGAGAAGCTGGCCAGCAAAAACAAGACCGAATAGGTCCGAATTGTCTTTACAAACAAAAATCCCCAGCAGGGCTTCACCTTCGCCCTGTTGGGGATTTCGTTCGAATGTCTTTACGCGGCTGCCTGGAATCCGTTGCAGCCGCTAATCGGCGTCACCAGCAAATGCAGGGGCACCAATTGGGGATGGCCGCATGTTTCCACCAGGCTCTCCGGAGCCTTGTGTGAAGAACGGATTGAAACCAGCTTGTCATCGCTGTGGCCTTCACCGAAGTGGGTACAGAGTCCGCATTGCCCGTCATGAATATCTGACATAGTCGCTTCCCTCCTGATCGGTCGTTCTTACCTGCACAGTATGATGATCAAATTTCTTCTCAAGATCAAGCCGGAAATAAAAATTCTTTCCTTCAGCCTTCCTAGGGTTTCCTTATCTGATATCCATTGCCATACTCTGCCGCGCAGTAATATATTCATCCAAATACTCTTTGCACGACTGCAAGACCGCTCCCCGCAGCTGCAAATTTCGTTTTGAGAACGACCTGACCCGGCCCGCAGCTCGTCCGCACGGCCCCAAATACACAGCCTTATGTTTGGAGAATCGCAGTTGTCCCGCACACTTCGTCCCGTTTTCGCTGCTTCCGCTCTCGCGCTCTGTTGTCTCACTGCACTTGCGCAACAATCTGCGCCCCCGCCCTCCATCGTCCAGCCCGGAGCGCCCGGAGCCTCCAACAAACCCCTGTCGCCCAGCGCCGCCAACGCCGGCGAGGCGCTCAAAGCTCCATCCAAACCCGACGCCTATTTCATGCAGGGCATGATCATGCATCACAATCAGGCCGTGGAAATGACGGAGCTGCTCAAGACCCGCACCAAGGATCCCGCCATCCAGGAGCTCGGCCACAAAATCGACGTCTCCCAGACTGATGAAATGCGCTGGATGAAGCAGTGGCTCACCGACCGCAGCCTTCCCATCGACCCTATGGCCGGCATGGACATGAAAGACATGAAGATGGACATGCCCATGATGCCAGGCATGCTTACCGCCAAGCAGATGGAGGCTCTTCGTAAAGCCTCCGGCCCGGAATTCGACCACCTGTTCCTCACCGGCATGATCCAGCATCACTCCGGCGCGCTGCAGATGGTAAAAGACCTTTTCGCCAACCCTGGCGCAGGCCAGGACCCCCAATTATTTGATTTCGCCAATGACGTCGACAATACCCAGCAAGCCGAAATCGACATCATGCGTCACATGCTGAAGGAGAGACAATGAGCTGCATCACTTCCCAATTCGCCGCACGCAAACTCACTCTGTTAGCCCTTGCTGCCGCTAGCCTGGCAGTTGCGCAAGGCCCAACCCCCTCTGCGCCTCCAGCGGCAAAAACCCCACCCATTCCGCCGACCGTTTATGTCAATCCCCGCTCCGATTCGAGCGATCCTCGCGTCGGCCTGAAGGGTGGCCTCTATGACGCAGCCACGGCCATCCAGGGCATGGAGCTCGTGCTGACCACGCCCAAGCCCGCTGGCTTCGCGCCGGATATCGATACCATCAAAGCCGTTGACGCCACGCCGCCACCGGCACCCGTCGATCCTGATGCCCCGCGCCAGCGCGGCATGATGATGACTGCGCCCAGCGGCCCGCGCGCCAATTACGGCGGCACCAACTCCGATCTCGCCTTCAACTCGAAGTACCTCTTCAATGGCAATTACAACGGCATCAACATCTACGACATCTCCAACCCCTCGCACATGACGCTGGTCACGTCGATCATCTGCCCCGGCGGCCAGGGAGACGTCTCCGTTTACAAGAACCTTCTGTTTATGTCGGTTGAAGCTGCCAACGGCCGCATGGACTGCGGCACGCAGGGCTTCCCCACCTCCACCCCGGCTCCGCAGCCGCCCGTACCCACCGGCGATGCTGAAAAGGACGCTGCGGCCCGCCGCGAATTCATGATGCGCATGCAACCGCCGCCCAGCAAAGACCGCGTAAAGGGCGTCCGCATCTTCGACATCTCTGACATCAAGAACCCGAAGCAACTGGTTGACGTACAGACCTGCCGCGGTTCGCACACGCACTCGCTTGTCGTCGATCCCAAGGATAAGGACAACGTCTACGTCTACGTTGCAGGCTCTGCGGGTGTACGCCCGGCAGAAGAGCTTGCAGGCTGCTCCGGTGGCGATCCTGACAAGGACCCCTCAACAGCGCTCTTCACCATCGTTGTCATCCAGGTGCCGCTCGCGCATCCTGAACAGGCCAAGGTCATCAACAGCCCCTACATCTTCGCCGATCCGGCAAGCGGCAATGTGAACGGCCTCTGGAAGGGCGGCAATCACGGCGATGGCACACAGAACACCTCCGCCACGCGCGGCTGCCACGACATCACCGTCTACTCCTGGCTTGGCGTTGCTGGCGGCGCATGCTCCGGCAATGGCATCCTGCTCGACATCTCGGACGTTGTGCATCCCAAGCGTCTCGATGCCGTTACTGATCCCAACTACGCTTTCTGGCACTCCGCTAACTTCTCGAACGATGGCAAGACGGTCCTCTTCACCGACGAGTGGGGCGGCGGCGGCCAGCCACGTTGCCGCGCTAGCGATCCCATGGCCTGGGGTGCGGACGCCATCTTCACTATCACGCCGGACAAGAAGCTGAAGCTCGACTCGTATTACAAGATGCCCGCGCCGCAAACCGACAAAGAGAACTGCGTTGCGCACAACGGCTCCATGATTCCCATCCCCGGCCGCAATATCGAAGTGCAGTCGTGGTATCAGGGTGGCATCTCCATCATGGATTACACCGACCCCACGCACCCCTTCGAGATCGGCTACTTTGACCGCGGCCCGGTCGATGACAGCCGTCCCGCCATGGGCGGCCAGTGGTCCACCTACTACTACAACGGCTACATCTACGGCTCTGAGATCGCTCGCGGCACAGACGTTTTCAAGCTTGTCCCGACGAAATACATCACGCAGGCTGAGATCGATGCCGCTGGCCAAGTCTACCTTCCTGAGCTCAACGTTCAGGATCAGCCGCACATCGAGTATCCGGAAAACTTCGTCACGGCCAAGGCTTATCTCGATCAGCTCGCCCGTGGTGACAGCCTCTCGGCAGATAAGATCGCGGCCATCAAAGCCAACATCGATGCCAAGAACGGAAAGAAGCTGAAGGGCGATGCCAAGACCGCCGAAAAGGCTGCCGAAACGGCAAAGACTCCCGCCGATGCAGACCGTCTCAAGGCTCTTGCCAAAATCCTCTCCAACCCCAAAGCCGCCGAAGCTGCACCCAAGACCGGCATGTAGCCCGCCATCAAAAACCATGGGCGAGCTGCATAGCTCGCCCATGACACACAGCCTTACTCTCCGTACTTCCCTTCTTTCAAGAAGTCAGGCCTCGGAGACTCTCTTCAGGCCACGTTTTATGCGTGCATATGCTCCCGGCGTAGTGCCCGTTTGATGCCTGAAGGCCGACGTAAACTGGCTCTGGTCTCCGAAGCCAACCGCAAGCGCGATCTCGACCAGTGGCCGTGCTTGTGAGGTCAACAACGTTTTGGCCCGCTCCACCCTCCGTGCAATCACATACTGATGAACGCTCTGCTCCGTCGATCGTTTGAACATCTTCCCGAAGTGATACGGACTGAGACACGCCACCCCGGCCAAATCCATTACTGAGAGGTCATACTCTAGATATTCCTCAATGTAATCCAGCACACGAGACAGCCGGTCCGGTGTAAGCCCTGACCTATACTGGCTGATCTTTAGTGGAAACACCCCATAGCGTTGCGCCAGATAAACAGCCGTAGCATTGCACAGGCTCTCTACGACCAGTTGCTGGGGTGATGAATCCCTTCCAAATACCTCCTCAAGCGCTCCTACCAGGTGCCCCAGCACAACATCGCGTGCTCCTCCCCGAACCATGATCAGTTCCACAGGCCTTTGGCTGAATGGCTCCGGCATCGCCAACTCCATCATCGGTATGCCAATGCTCATGACGCTCGAGTGAAAAATGCCCTCCCAGCGGATGCCTTTCTGTAAGGTAGCCGTACTCAAAAACACTCCCCCCGGCACGAGCAGGCAATCCTTTTCCAGGCCGCCCTCTTTACAAAAAACCCGGCACGGCTCTGTAACCTTCCCCACCGCAATCATGTGAGTCAGAAATTGGATCTCAGGTAATTCGGTCGGGGGGCTTATATGCTCTTCCAGAATCAGGCCGTCATTCGCGTTGCTCCCGCCCACAAGCCTCGCGGTCCCGTGCGGCGTAAACAAATTACGCAAAATACCTTTGTGCTTTATGACAATCCGTTCAGTCATAAGCAACTCCGCTAGTTTTCGATAAACAACAGCCCGTTTTCACAATCCATCAGTCACAGTGCATAACTACACTGCAACTATTGAAATATCTTTCGAGAACCCGAACCGCACAGCGTACACCAAGGGGAGTGCGGAAAAGCGCGGCAAGCACTCTTCCGACGATATGGTGATGTTTTGCATTGTAACGTTTCGGTCACTCAGAGAGCAGAAGATTTTTTTGCTACGACCTTGAACCCCGGAGACCCTCATGGCAACTCGAGCAAGCGCTGTTCGTATTCCTGCCAAAGCATCGTGCGCATGCGATGTCTCGCTGCCTGCCTCCAGGTGCTCCATTCAGCTCAATCCGCCGCCGTTTCGGCCAGATCCTGCCATCTACACGCAGTCGCAACGGCTGGCCGCCGGCCTTGACGTCACCTGGAATAACCCCGACATCACGTGGTTCCAGCCCCAAGTCTATGCAGATAGCAAGTGGCAATTCAATATGCAACCTGGCATGTCGATTTCCATTCACAACCTGTCTGCGAAGGCGGCCGCCGTGAATACAACGGTCTCTGTCTCACGCAGTGCCCTCGGGATTGGAATGCCGCGCTCTCCCGTCGTCACGCAAGTGCTCTCATTAGCGGCGGGAGAAACCCGCGTGATCAGCGTGCCATTGCTGATAGCGGCTCTCATAATTCCGGGTTTCATCATCATTGATTTCCAGACAGGAGAAGAGACTACGGAAATTGCGGGGACAGAACTCGGCGCCGCAATTTTTGTGGACATCTCCCACCCATACGACTCAGACGCCTCGAATAATCATGGAGAAAGCGTGACAAGCCTCGCGTTTTTGACCATCGAGGCACCGCCAATTCCGATTCTTCTTGGAAACGTGACAGCCGCGCCGCTGGACTACGCGCTATCGCTTGCGCCCAATACCGTCTCTGCCCGAATTGCTCCCGCTCAGGTAACAGTTGCACCGGGAGCCACCGCCATAGCGTATCTCTCTTACACGCTTCCGGCAACAAGGCCGTTCAGCACCAGCGTCACGATACTTGCCCGCGACCAGCAGGGAGATCTCATAGGCGGCCTCACACAGTTTTTGTATGTATGAACTCACCCGGACGGTGACAAACCATGAATTGGCTATCCAATACGATTGCGCGTTCCGGTATCTGTGCCGTCAGCGGAGCCATCGCCGGCGCCATAGTGGGCTATTTCTTTGGATTGCCCTATGCGCTGGCAGGCTCTCCGCACGTGCCCGCCGTTTCATGGCTCTGGTGGATGGCTCTCGGCCTGTCGGTCTTCGCGTGGCTGGTTCTTCTGGTCATCGTCGGCGTCTTTGGCAATTACGGCGTAGTCAGGATTGCAGTCTGGGCATTGGGAACATCCCTGGTCACCGGCATCCTCACTGTTTGGGGCATATACGTTCTGCACATCGGTTTCTTCGGCGCGCTGCTCGGATGGCTCATCGGCTTCCTTGTCGGTAAATCCTTTTGCGCGATGTGCGCCGCTTATCAGAATCGAGGTAATAGTTAATGGCTGGCGCGACCATTTGCGGTGGAACAGGGACAGTATCAGGACCGCCAACATTCTGGGCTACCCTGGCTGGTATCTTTGGAATATTTTTCGGCCCGGTCGCCTCCGCTATCTTTGGCGTCGCGGGTAAACTGGGCGCCATCGATGTTGCCGGTATGACGGCATCTACCTCTGTCCTGGGCAAATTAGGCGCTTCCCTCGGCCTCAGCGGATGGGGTGTTTTGGCTCTGGCAGCCATCATTGTCACTGCCGTAGTCACTGCGCTCTCCATCATCATCTGGGCGAAATCATCGCATGATGCTCTGTGCGGCGTGCCGGTCGTCGGAAAATTCGAATGTGTCACCGGCGTGATCAACACCGTGGAGGCCGGCTTTCATTACGGATACAGCGAACTCGTGGGGTTTCAGAATAATCAGCCCCGCATCGACGTTGTTGTCAAGAGCATTTACTGGCCTATCCTCACTTTGAATAATCCGCCCATGGTATGGTGCGCGGCATGCACCAACTGCCCTCCCAGTGCTGCCGCGCCCGCGCAGATACTTAACCCGAATTCAACCTGTTCGCCCATGATGCCTTGCTACTACCACAACAATCAGGTGTGCTCGGCATCGGCAGGCGCATCGGCAGGCGCGGCTATCGGCGCGGCTCTCGGTGCTGTTGGCGGAGTGATCCTCGCAATCTGGCTCTTTGGCCTCATGGGCTGTTCTTTTACTGCTATTTTTTCCTGGATTTGCATCATTGTCCTGGCAGTGGTCTGCCTGATTGTGGTCGCTGTTGTTGTCATCGCGGCATTGATTGGTTCCACCATCGGAACACAGGCGGGCAAGGCTGCCGCAGGCGGTTCCGCGAGTCCGATGGCGGGAAGCGTCACACTTATGCCCGGCGCATATGTCAGTGTTCTTGGCAACATGGTTCAGAGCCCCCACTCGCTTGGAGCGAACGTCATCTGGTTCGCAGGATGGACGCCTGACGCAAACGGCCAAACTGTGGATGATCTAACCGCGAGCAATATGAACGGAACGACGGTATTGGGCAAGTCAACCGGGCTGCCGCCATTTTGCTTCACTGATCCTGACGGCATGATTCCCGCATCCATGGATATTTGCCCCATGCCATGATTGAGCTGGATGCCAGGTTCCGCTATAAAGTGATTGGGGTTTTACGGCGTACTTATAACCAACATTTCATTTCAGTGCAGCCTCTTCACAAAAAACCAACATAGCTGTGAAATAGATAGAGAATGCACACCAGGCGAAACTTCCTTAAATATGTAGCAATGATGTCAGGCGCGGCCGGGCTCTCCGAACTCACTCCTGAGGCAATTCAGCGCGCGTACGCCATCGAACCCGAGCACGGTTCCACGTATCTCGACGCCGAATACGTCGTCATCCTCATGCAGGAGAATCGCTCCTTCGATCACACATTCGGAACGCTGCAGGGCGTACGCGGATTTAATGATCCAAGAGCGATGCGGCTGGCAAACGGCAACTCCGTCTTTGTGCAAACGGATGCAGCGGGCAACTCCTACGCGCCTTGGCGGCTGAACATTCACGACACGCGCATTACCTGGATGGGTTCGCTGCCGCACTCCCGCGAGAGTCAAGTAGATGCGTGGAATGAAGGCCTTCATGATGGATGGCTTGAAGCAAAGCGCTCCGGAGAGAAAGATTATGCGTATTTACCGCTGACCATGGGCCATTACACGCGGGAAGATCTGCCGTTCTACTACGCGCTTGCGGATGCCTTCACCATCTGCGATCAGAACTACTGCTCTGTCATGACAAGCACTTCGCCGAATCGGAGTTATTTCTGGACGGGAACCATTCGTGAGCAGCAGAACACGGACGCAAAGATTCATATCCGCAATGAACAGATCGATGACGGCGGCATGACATGGAAGACCTTTCCGGAACGGCTCCAGGAGGCAGGCGTCAGTTGGAAGTCGTACCAGAATGATCTGGCCCGCTCCGGGCTCAGCGGTGAAGAAGACGCGTGGCTATCGAATTATGGGGACAACGTTCTCGAGTGCTTTGCTGCATACAACGTTGAAGCATATCCCGGATTTGTCGCCGCTGCAAAACAGTTGAGTGCGGAGCTCGTGATCCGTGCAGACAAGCTCGAATCAGAGATATCCGCGACGCACGATGCTGCCACGAAAGGCGATCTTCATAAGCAGCTTGACGAGATTCATAAGCAGATGGAAGCAGTCAAGGCAGCAGTCGCACAAGGTGGCGAAGTCCGTTATAACCAGCTTTCTGAAGACCAGAAAGCACTGCATCATGCGGCCTTTGTCACTAACGCCGCTGATCCTGATTATCATGCGCTGGAATCATTATCCTTCGAGCTCGACGGGCAGCAGCGAAACATACAGGTCCCCAAGGGCGATGTGCTTCACCAGTTCCGCAAAGATGTGAATGAAGGCAAACTGCCCGCAATCTCCTGGCTCACAGCATCTGAAAGATTTTCCGATCACCCAAGCTCGCCCTGGTATGGCGCGTGGTACATCTCGGAGATCATGGACATTCTCACAAAGAATCCTGAAGTGTGGAAGAAGACCATCTTCATCGTCACCTATGACGAGAACGATGGTTACTTCGATCATGCGCCATCCTTTGTCGCGGCCGATCCTAGGTGTCCTGAAACCGGCCACGCCTCAGAGGGAATCGATACAGGCCTCGAATACTGCTATAAGCAGGATGAACTGCGTATGGGTGTTGTAGAGCATGAAGCCAGAACCGGCCCCATTGGCATGGGCTTTCGCGTGCCATTGCTTGTTGCTTCACCGTGGAGCCGCGGCGGATGGGTCAATTCGCAGCTCTTCGATCACACCTCCACTTTGATGTTTCTCGAGCGCTTCATTCAGGAGAAGTACGGCAAAACAGTGCGCGAAGAGAACATCAGCGCATGGCGGCGCACGGTAGCAGGAGATCTGACCTCTGTATTTCGCCCTTACAATCCTCAGGACCCGCAGCTCGATTACCTCAATCGAGATAAGCATGTTTTGAGCATCGCAAAGGCCCGCTACCGGGAGGTTCCCTCGAACTACGCAAAGCTGACTGCGGTCCAAGTGGAGAAGATTAATCATACCCCGCATGACTCCGAATCGATGCCACAACAGGAGAAAGGCATTCGTCCTGCATGCGCGCTTCCTTATGAGCTGTATGCAGATTGCCGTCTCGGTGACGACGGCACGCAATGTGAAGTGCGGTTAAGCGCAGCTAATCACGTGCACGGCACAAACTCTGCCGGAGCGCCTTTCAATGTGTATCTGCGCAACCTCAAGCAGAAAGGCATGAGGGCGGCAACGTATACCGTCAAGGCTGGCGATACTCTCACGATTCCATATCCGCTATCGCTCTTTGCCGATTCACGTTACGAAGTCGAGATTCACGGCCCCAATGGCTTCTATCGAATGTTGATGGACCGCGGCAGTCCCCTGCCGATAGAGGCGCGAGCGGAGTATGAATCGCGCGGCGGCAAATACACCGGAAATGTTCTTGTGCATCTGCGCAACCGTTCTCACAACGCTGCCAAGGTCGAGATCACGGATAACGCTTATCAGGCAAAGCCTGTGACGAAGCTCGTCAATCCCGGTCAGGAAGTTGCAGTCGTCATGCAGCTGGAGCAAAGCCACGGCTGGTATGACTTCACAGTCACGTCGGATGGCACACACTCGACAGCCCGATTCGCTGGCCGCGTAGAAACGGGAGCCGCCAGCAAAAGCGATCCCGCGATGGGCAGAACTATCTAAGCGGGTACACTCCAAACAACAATCCGATCGCTGCCAGCCGCGATCGGATTGAAATCCCTGCCATCGCCATTACTTCGCGATAGTGATGGCCTGTCTACCAACGAGCAGAGACGTCATGCTATAGGTCACGCTTCAACCAGCGTTCACTGGCAAAGTTGCCAGCGGCGTCGAGCCTATCCACCTTTGACAATCCCCGCAATGCCGGCCGCAAAAAATGTGGCCAGTATCCAGCCCAGCATGATCAATATCCATCGCACCCAGCGTAGCCGGTCAGCTCGAATGAATATCGGATCGATCGTGCGCTGAGCCACCCACTCCCACCCTTGCTTCGCCCGCTCCCGCGTTCTGCCCAGCCAGCTCTTCGCCCTCCCCGCTGGTGCCACAAGCGCGTGCGGATTCTGCAACGGAGCCGAGTCAGGCTGCCATTTGTCGTCCTGTCCCAGCTTCACCAGTGGTATGCAGTTTTCAAGTGAGTAGATCAGCGGATGAAACGGCGGATAGTGATCCGGCAACTGACCGCTTGCATGGTAAGCCTCATAGGCTTCCTTCTCGGATGGAGCCATAGCATTCCGAACCTTGGCCCGCCGGTGAATCACCCACGCCACTCCAGCCATTAAGCCAAGCCCGTACACCGCGCGCAATGGATAGATACCGTAACCCGTGGTCGATTGCTGCAGCAGGTCTCCACCATAGTTTTCAAACTTGCGCAGCGGGCTGAATCTCTGGCGGGTATTCTCGCGTGAATCGGATTCCATCTGCGACAGTACCTCTTTGGCGCCGTCGCCATCCCCCGTCTCCTGAAGAAACTTTGCCAGCTGTGTGTAGGGCTGTTCAGAAAAAGGCGACGAAAGCCGCAGCCAGCCCTTTCGAAAATCCGAATCCTGGAAGCCGCCGGAAACCGATCGATAGGTGAAGCCATCCAGCGAAAGATCCCCCTTTCGCGGCCAGCTCTTCGCATTGTCCGTCTCAAGCGTATCCACCTTCAGATCGCTCAGCTTGAGTTTGGAAATAGATTGGATCTCCGTCCAGTAGAGAGTCTGCTTGATGGTCGCTCCATAAAGACTCACGTCTTGAAAGCTGCCCCGCGTACAGTTCATGTCTCTGCTGATCTGGGCCTCGCTGAAGTCCACCGTCGCATCCGCGCTGAAATCTCCGTCGCGCCCATGAAGAAAGACAGAACCGCCAATGGTGACGCGCTCCGCATCGAGAGCTGTGCCGCTGGAAGCGCTGAACTGGCCGTTCTGGCAGTCGAAATCCCCGGAGATCTGCGCGCCCACGATGCTTACCCTGCCAACCGATGAAAACTTTTTGTTGAGATAAACTCCACCTTTCACCACGACGCTATCTGCTTTAAATGAAACACCGCCCGCGTTTTTAAAGCTTCCGCCATCACAATACAAGTCTCCGCCTATTTGAGCCAGATCAAGAGCGGTCATTCCTTCTGCTGAGAATTTGATATTTAAAAAGATATTGCCGCCAATTACCACATAGGCGGCATTCAAGGCATATTCGTCATCATCGTTCCACGCGAAATGACCTTGGCTGCAATCCAGGTCGTTCCGTATATGCGCCGACCGTACATTTACCTCACCCTTGGCACTGAAATCTTTCCTGAAATAGACAGAGCCTCCGATCGTGGCCCGTTCCGCGTTCAGAGATTCGCCAGCAGAAGCGCTGAACGTGCCGCTCTCACAATCAAGATCCCCATCCACCTGCGCGTTCATAAGGGATACCCTGCCGGTCGCAGAGAATTTTGCACGAAGTATGACACTCCCCTTGATCACAGCGCCTTCTGCCGAAACCGAATCATCGGAAGTATTTTTGAAGTGGCCGTCTTCACAATTCAAATCTCCTCCGATTTGAGCCAGATCGAAACAAACCAATCCTTCCCCGGTGAATCCGTAGCTCAAAAAAACACCACTGCCAATCACCGCCGACTTGGCTTGCAAAGCAGCGGTGCCCTGCTTTCCCGGGTGATCCGTAAAATGCGAGTTATTGCAATCTAACTCATTCCGGATGTGCGCCGCCTTCAGGAGCACTCCGCCGCGCGCCGTGCAGTGATCCAGAAGTGCGGACCCACCAACGGTGATCACCTCGGCATTGATCGCCCAGCTTGAAGAACTGTTGAATTGCCCTGCTTCGCAATTAAGATTCCCTCCAATCTGTGCACCCAACAAATTCACCGTGCCTTGCGCCGAGAACTTGCTGCCAAGAAAAACGCCGCCTTTGACAAAGATGCCTGCGGCGGAAATCGCCTCACCGTCTGGATTGCTGAAGTGGCCTCCATCACACACCAGTTCCGTGCCTATCTGGGCGCTGCCGAGAAAGACCTGCCCCGTCGCGGAGAATCCGCCATCCAGGAAAACCCGACCGCCAACCACTGCGGATTCCGCGTCGAATGCGGCGAAATTCATATCGACTTTCGGGTCATCCTTATTCGCCACAAAACTGCCACCTTTGCAGCTCATGTCATTCTTGATATGAGCCGCTCTCAAGCTAGCTCCGCCCTGGGCATGGAAGCCTTCCGAAAAAAATACGGACCCATCAATGGTGACCTGTTCGGCGTTGAGGGCATATCCGTCATCCGCATGGAATCGACCACCAGCGCAATAAAGATCCCCTCCTATATTCGCGGAATACATCGTGACGCCGGTAGTGCTTGAGAAGCCCGCGTCGAGCGCCAGATCGCCGCGAATCCGCACATAAGAAAGATCCAGCCAACCAAGCGCAGACCCGGAGAGAGCCAGCGACGGAAGCTGGATGTAAGAAAGATCCGCGGGCTCCGATATCTGGCACCACAGGAGCCAGAGCGGAAACGAAAGCTTAACGTTCGCCAAATCCAGCGGCCCTGCGATTCGCGCTGCAAAGAGCCGAATGCCGTGGGAGCCAATTCTGCCGACGGCCGCCTTATCTGTGCATAGCCAGTGGATGAGCTCAGCACGAACCCTCCGGTCTTCCGGCCATGGGTTTGGCGTGTCCGGATTGTTGGTAGGATCATTCACCTGATCGCTGCTGCCGGCGATAGCGCGAGCGCCGGCGGTAATCGCATAAAGCAGACGTTCCTCGGCGGTACTCCAGCCTTGAAGAAATGACTCCGAAAGTATCTCGCGAAATTGCTCGGGGATAGCCGATCTCTTGTCCCTGGCTTGCAGCATGGTCGTCCTGACAATTTTTATGATGAAGTCGGTGTGAACTGACCTGGGTGGGTGCAGAGTATCTGTTTCAAACTAAAGGAGCAAGAGATTTTGGCCGGTAATTCCTCGAATCTCGGTTTTAAAATAAATCTGTTATGCCATTTCCTATCCGTACCTGTGCCGTCTGTGGTGATGAGTTCGAACTGAAGCCGGACAAGCCCGGCTTCGCCAACCGCTGCCCTTCCTGTAGCGAACCCGAAGAGGAAGAATCCTCTAAAGGAGAGCTTTCTAGTGCCGACCCTGAACTGAACGCCGCCCGCCGCAAGACCATGCGTGACATGTTGTATCGCAAAGAGAGTTGAATGCGGGAGTTATCCAGTGCAGCGTTGATTCCCAACTAATTTCTTTCGTTTGAGTTGCGGACTGCTGCACAGTTCTTGAGCAAATCTTTATGCGATCTTCATTCCGGAACTGTGCAATGAAACTGCTTGATACAGATTTATCGAATTGCAGATTCTGACGGCAAGCAGGGGGGTACTGTACTGTCTGTAGAAACTAAACGGCCCGAATCCAGTATGGATTCGGGCCGTTGCTTTCTCTGCTGATTATGAGTAAAGCACAGATTGGGTTAATTGCACGCAAAGTTTCTGAAGAGGCAAGACGGTACGAAAGGACAATGAACTTTGGTAATGAAGGACGACCAGTTATTGGGAAGCGAAGGGAACAACGACTAAACCGGCCTGCCGCGGAAGACATACACCAGCTCGATGAGCAGAATCAGCACCACCATCACCTCAAGGAAGAAGGTGCGGGTCTGGTTGAACTGCTCAACCATGTAGTTATAAAGCTCCTCAGCGGTTTTGAGCTTCTGTTCCACCAGGTCGCGGTAATCCGGCACGCCCACCCTGGCCGCAGCCACCTTGTAGAGCCGGGCGGCGAACATGTCGCTGAGAAACTTGATGGCATTATCAGCGTGTTCGGTCAGCTCCGAGACTTCCAGCAGCACGGAATGGAGGCCGTTGGCGTTACGCGCCATACTCCAGCGGCTGAAGAAACTGTTCTTCTTTTCGAGCTCGTCGTAGACGCGATCCAGGATCTTGGTCAGAAGATCGTCGTAGTGACGAAATTCGAGCAACTGCGAGTTGGCATATTCCAGCAACTGAATGGCAGTCTCCGCGCCGGCAGTTGAGTCATACAGAAACGCAGCGTTCCACGTGATCACAGCCAGATCCTGCGCGTAGTAAGAAATCTGCGACTGAAGAACCTCGGCGATTTCCCGATCGGAGAGCGTGACGCGGTCGCCGCGGACAATCTGTGCGATCTGCGAACCGAAGCGCGTAGTTAAATCCGTAGCTGTGGGCGAACCGGCAGCTTCGCGGACATGGAAGATGAAGTAGTCCTCGCTAAGCCAGCGCGTGTAAGGATTCTCCATCGCCTGCGGAATGCGGCTAAGCTTTTGGCGAACGATCGGCTCTACGCGGGAGGCAAAATCCACGTCCCAGACCCACCGGCTGGAGAGATGCACAAGGCTTTCCCAGTCGCCTGTAAATGGCAACTGATAGAGAATGCTGACGACGCCGTAATCGTAATACTTGATTTCGCCTTCCAGGCGCTCGCCGGATTCGAGAACAAGCGGATCCAGGCGGCCGGTGACGGGCGGGCGCTGGTAGCTGACGTAGGAGGGTGCGGAGTGCTTGAGATTCGGCTGACGGAGAGTGCGCGCCTCGTCTTCTTGTTTGAGAACCTGCTGAAGCACGTCGAGGCGCAGCTCCTCGCAGACATCAAACTGGATGAGCACAAAGACTGAACCGCTGAGCGATGTGCCTACGGAGGATGGAGTTACCGTCGCCATGGCTTATACGCATGGTATCCGATGGCGACGGCAGAAGGATTAAGAAGCTATTTGGAGGCTTGCTGAAGTGGCACGACGGCGCTTAACGGAACCTCCATAGTGCCGACTTTGCGCGAGGTGCGATCAAAGATGCCGGTGCGCAGCCAGTAGTTCCCTTTTGTGGGTACGGCTAGCTGCGCGTGAAGCTGCACGCCGGCTTTCTGCACTGCGGCCCAGGCGTCTGGCGGGAAGCTAAGATCCACCAGATGGCTTTCCTGATTTGTGATGTTTCCGTAGCGGTCATAGACGACAAGCGTTATGTTGACCTTGCCTTTGTGACTTCCGTCGGGAGCAGGTGTAAGGGTGAGATCTGATGTATCGATGGCGAAATCGATCTTGTAGGCGGTCTTATCCTTACCGGGTGTTATGTCCGGCGGTGCGTTTGGAGCGGGATTTGAAGCGGCTGCGGGCGTGCCTGCCTGCGCCGGATAAATACGCAGCTTGTAAAGGATCTGCTCGCTCTGCGGCATTCCGAGGTCCATGAAAGGCAACAGCGGATCGACGGCTCCGGGAGTTTTCTGGTTGAGCTTTTGCAGTTCCTGGCTGCGGACTGCAAGCGAGCTGCCGGGGAGTGCATCGTCTACGGCGAAGTATCCGCGACGATATGCGAGCTGATATTTCGCGCCAGCCACTTTGACTTCAATGTTGCGAAAGCTGCCGTCCATATTTGCGTTCGTTGGCGTGTAGGCGATGGTGTAGAAGTTGCTGCTGGTGGAGGTGATCTTGTTGATGATGTCCGCGAGGCTGTTGATGTTAGCGAAAGCGCGTCCGCCGGACTGATCTGCCATGATCTGGGCATTCGCCTGATCACCGTTACGCGACATATCTTCGCTGTTCAGCTGTTGCACCACGGCGCTGCCGAGACCGGTCATCTGCGAGGGCGAGGAGTTGGACGGAGAGACTATATTTTCCGCAGTGTAGACGCCATTGACACTTGTGCCGGTAGGCTCGACGGGGTAGATGGCGGCGCGTGCCGCAGCCAGCATGGCGAGAGTACGCGACATCTGATCGCCCAGGGCAGGATTGCCGGTCTGTACGCCGCCCATGCCGCCGGAGTTGACGACAAATATGCCAGGTGGCTTTTCCGCAAACCAGATGATGTTCTTTCGCCCGGGAAAGCCCTGTAAAAAGCTTGCGAGCCGTTGGAGATTTTCGAGTGTGACCTGCATTCGATCGATATTCTGCGCGAGATTGTTTTCATTCATGAATTGGTTGAATGCGGAGATCATTCCCGCCGATGCGGCAGTGCCCCCGTTTCCCACAGATTGGCTCATCATTCCGGCCATGTTCTGCTGGTTGAGTACCTCAGAGTGACTGGTCAGTGCGCCGACGTTTGCAACCTCATTGTTCTTTTTATTATTGAGCGCGGCCATGAGGATTGCCGGATCGTCATTGAAACCCTGAATGAAGTGCAGGCCGAGGTCCATGGAGAAGATGGCCATGCGGTTGCCGGGCTTGGCTGTCTTGAGGAATTGCAGAGCTTGCTTGTGGGCCCAGCCCTGGTTATCGGTGTTTGTGTTGAGAGCATCCAGAAGCAGGATGTTGACGACAGGAGGTTCAGGGAATGGAGAGAAGTTGGTGAAGACGTCCGTGGGCATTTTAGGAATCTGCACGGACTGCGGCGGCGCAGGCGTGTTCTCTTCAAAGAAAGAGACAGCCTGCGGCTTGCCGGACTCTGTGACGGTGAAGGCGTCTTTTTTGAGACCGGTGACGGGCTTGCCGTTGTTGGTGACGATCACGTCTAGGACGACGGATCGGGCGGTGACACGGAGCGCTGGCTGATCCGCTTGAGAAGCAACAGGCGCCTGGATCGGCTGCGCAATGGGCTGCTGCGCCTGGAATATCAGATTTGAGCCTGCGAGAACGGTAGAAGCGAGAAAAAGCCGCATGACAACCCCCGCAACAGTATGCTTCCTGAGACGAACGATTGTGTCATCAGGATGCATAGTTCAGCCCTTTTCCAGATTTCTCTGTTGGGCTGATCGCTTAGAAATGTCAGCTGCACAACGCAGTTATCATTTCGATGCTTGTTGGAGCGGAACTACGGCGCTTAACGGGATCTCCATGGTGCCGACCTTATGGGAACTGCGATCCAGGATGCCGGTGCGCAGCCAGTAGTGCCCTTTTGCCGGCACGAAAAGCTGTGCGTGGAGCTGGACGCCGGAGTTCTGGATAGCGGCCCAGGCATCGGGAGGGAAATTGAGATCGACGAGGTGCTCCTCATGGGTGACGACGTTTGCGTAGCGGTCATAGACAGCCAGAGAGATGTTGACCTTGCCTTTGCGAGTGCCATCCGGGGCCGGGGTGAGCGTCAGATCCGAAGCGTCGACGGCAAAGTCGATCTTGTAAGCGGTCTTGTCCTTGCCTGGAGACTTGTCCTGTTGTGGATTTGGCGGTGTGCTTGGCGCAGGACTTGGAGCGGCCGCAACCGTGCCTGCCGGAGCAGGAAAGACTCGCAGCTTGTAAAGCAGTTGCTGGCTCTGCGGCATGCCGAGATCCATAAAGGGCAATAGCGGATCGACAGCGCCCGGAGCCTTCTGATTGAGCTGCTGGATCTCTTTGCTGCGGACGACGAGCGAGCTGCCGGGAAGCGCATCGTCTACGGCAAAGTAACCGCGACGATAGGAGAGTTGATATTTCGCCCCCGATACTTTGATTTCGATTTTGCGGTAATCGCCATCCATATTTGGATTGGTTGGCGTGTAAGCAATGGTGTAGAAGTTGTCGCTGGATGAGGTGATCTTGTCGATGATCTCGGCGAGGCCGTTGGAGTTGGCAAAGGCTCGCCCGCCGGATTGGTCCGCGATGAGCTGCGCATTGAGCTGGTCGGTATTGCGATCCTGATCTTCCTGGCTTATCTGTTGCAGCATGGCGGCAGAGCCAGCACTCTGGGAGGTTGCAGCGGTGCTTCCAGGGGTGGGGTTGCTGGCCCCAAGCATCTGCTGTGGCGAATTGTTGGCCGAAGAGATCACGTTTTCCGCTTTATAGACAGCGTTGACCGATGTGCCGCGGGCATCGACGGGATACAGGGCGGCGCGGGCTGCGGCCAACATTGCGAGAGTTCGGGAAGCTGTAACACTCAAGGAAGGATTGCCGGTCTGGATGCCGCCTATCACACCGGAGTTGATGACGAATATTCCCGGCGCCTTTTCCGAAAACCAGATGATGTTCTTGCGGCCAGGAAAGCCCTGCAGGAAGGTGGCGAGCCGCTGCAGATTTTCGAGTGTAAGGTAGTTGCGATCCACATCCCGAGAGAAGTTGTTCTCATTCATGAAGTTCTGAAGGGCGGCGATCATATCGGGATTCGCCGCGGTGCTGAAAGGCGTGTTTGCGCTCATCAAGCCGATGAGGTTCTGCTGACTAACAATTTCATCCTGGCTTGTTATTGCGCCCACGTTTTCGACCTCATTGTTCTTTTTGTTGCTGAGGGCGGCCGCGAGAACGCTGGGATCGTCGCTGAATCCCTGGATGAAGTGCAGGCCGAGGCCCATGGTGAAGATGGCCATACGGTTGCCAGGCTTGGCGCTCTTGAGGAACTGCAGAGCAGCCTTATGGACCCAGCTCTGATCTTCCGTGAGCGTGTTGAGGGAATCGAGCAGGAGCACGTTGACGGCTGGCGGAGTGGGAAATGGAGAGAAGTTGGTGAAGACGTCCGGGGGCATTTTGGGGATCTGAACGGACTGGGGCTGCGGCGCTGGCGCGTTCTCTTCAAAGAAGGAGACAGACTGCGGCTTGCCGGACTCTGTGACCATGAAGGTGTCCTTTGAGAGTCCGGTGACGGGCTTGCCGTTGTTGGTGACGATGACGTCGATGACGACGTTGCGGGACGTCACACGGAGCCCAGGCTGCTGGTCGGCTGCAGGCGAAGCAGGATTCTGGGCTGGTTGCGCGCCGGGCTGCTGCGCCTGCGGAACTAAAGCTGCACCTGCAAGGATGGTTGAAGCGAGAAAAAGCCGCATAAAAACCCCCGCAACAGTATGCTCCCCGGGACTATGGGTTGTATCACCTGATTTGTCACCTAATTGTATTCTTCAACTGTTTTTTCCGGATTCTTCGGTTTGAGGCTGGTCTGAGACCTCTGCGATGGGGTGAATGGTCTCCACGCGGACCTTGCCGATGCGGCGGCCATCCATTTCCAGGATGATGAAGCGGCGGGAGCCGTAATCGGTGGTTTCTCCGGCGCGCGGTATGTGGCCGAGCTGTGTGAGAAGAAAGCCGGCGAGGGTTTCCACGCCGCCGTCGCGGGGCAGTTTCCACTGCATCTGGGTTTCCAGGTCGCGCAGGTTGACACTGCCATCGAGAAGGAAATCGCCGTCGGGGTTTGCCAGCAGCGGGCGGGCGGGGTCGTCAAATTCGTCTTCAATTTCTCCCGTGAGCTGCTCGATGGCGTCTTCCGATGTGACGAGCCCTACAGTGGAACCGAACTCATCGACAACGATCGCCATATGGCGGCGGCGGCGTTGGAGATCGCGCAGAAGGTCGAGAACGGTCTTGGTTTCCGGAACGACAAGGAGCTCGCGCATGATCTGGCTGAGGCGGAGGTTCAGAAGCGGCATGGGCGCGCCGGGATCGGAAAAACGAGCAGTGGGGCGGAAGTATATGAGACGGGCAAGGTCTTTTGAGTACACGACCCCGATGATGTGCTCTGGGCCGCGGGTCTCATCGTAAACGGGAACGCGTGAGTGCTGAAGATCGATGACGCGGGCGGAAGCTTCTTCGACGGACATGTTTGCGGGCAGGGAGAGAATCTTCTGGCGCGGCGTCATGATCTCGCGGACGGTGACGTCGTTGAGTTCAAGGGCACGATGAACAAGGGTTTCCTGAAAGCGCGGCAGGACGCCTGTGCGGCGGGCGGCGGTGGCAATGAGTTTGAGCTCTTCGGGTGAGTGAGCGCTGGCGCGCTCTGTGAGCTCGACATCGAAGCCGCGAAGAACAATGCCGGCGGAGCGGCTGAGGAGGCGTACGCAGGGACGCACAATGGCCATGAAGAAGAGCATGGGCGGCGCAACAGCGACAGCAAGGGCCTCCGCGCGGCGCAGAGCGAGTGATTTAGGAACGAGTTCACCCAGGACAACGTGAAAATAGGTGATGAGGCAGAAGCCGAGGGCGACAGCGGTGAAAGCGACAGCGTGCGCGTAAAACAACGGATGTACGGGCGGATGCGGGAACCAATCAAAGATGGCAAGAACGACCTGCGCGGCAAGAGGCTCGCCGATCCAGCCTAGGGCCAGCGAGCACAGCGTGACGCCAAGTTGAACAGCGGGGAGAAAGTCGTCGAGATCGTGCTGGAGGCGGCGAACGGCGCGTGCGCCGGGCATGCGGGCGTGGAGCATCTGCTCTACACGGGTGTCACGGATGGAGACCAGTGCGAACTCGGCGGCGACGAAGAAACCATTGGCCAGGATTAACATGCCAACCGCGACGCATTGGAGGAGAAAGAGACCTTGCATCTCGGTGTGAGGATAGCACTTCTGCAATTGAAATACGGCGCGGCGCCCGGGAACTAAAGCGAATCGCAATGCGTATGGGATTGCGAGGCCATACAGAAAGTTTGTGGTCTTCTGAAAGCGGTTGACACCTCGGGATGGAAACAGTCTGAACGGTGGCAATCGTGGCGGCTTTTTTATCTCATACATGAAATTTGCGGCCAGAGATGCCGCTGGAGGATTCATCTTGGCTCCGCGTAAGAAAAGAAGATTGTGGATATGGATTGTTTTGCTGGCCGTGCTGGCAGTTGCCGTCACCGGCGTAGCGATGGCGCGGATGGCGAGCGGCGGAAAGATTGACCCGAACCGGCTGGCAAAGGTGACGCGCGGAGATGTGGCGCGCTCCGTGGTGGCTACGGGCAAAATTCAGCCGATTACCAAGGTCGAAGTGAAGTCAAAGGCGTCGGGGATTGTGGAGAAGCTCTTTGTGGACATCAATAATCGTGTCCACAAGGGCCAGCCGCTGGCGGAGCTGGATCAGCAGGAGATTCTGGCCCAGGTGGAGGCGCAGAAGGCGACCCTTGCCGCGACGGAAGCCAATGTTGGCACCTTTGAAGCAAATATAGAGCAGGACAAAGTGAACGCCGCTGCGCCGGATCTGCCCATGTACAAGCAGACGCTGGACCGCAACGTCGCCATGCAGAAGGACGGCATTGTGAGCCGGCAGGCGCTGGATGACGCGAATCGCGATTACCTGGCGGCTTTGACCAAGCGCGACTCGTCAAGGGCGCAGATTGGCGTGGATACAGCGAAGCTGAAGCAGGCGCGTGCGCAGGTAGAGCAGGCCAATGCGAACCTGAAGCAGCTTGAAGAGCAGCTTTCTTACACGACAATTGTGGCGCCCATGGATGGCGTGATTCTCTCTCGCGATGTCGAAATCGGCGACGCGGTCAGTTCGATCCTGGTACTGGGATCGACGGCCACACTGGTGATGACCGAAGGCGACACGACACAGGTATATGTGCAAGGCAAGGTGGACGAGGCTGATATTGCGCACGTGTATATGAACCAGCCGGCACGGATCAAGGTGGAGAGCTTTCGCGACCGGGTTTTCAACGGCAAGGTCACCAAGATTGCACCTCTGGGCGTGGAAAAAGACAATGTGACGACTTTTGAGGTGCGGGTTTCCATCGACAACTCAGGCGGTGAGCTGAAGGCGAACATGACGGCAAATGCCGAGATCCTTCTCGATGAGCACAAGGGCGTGCTGACGGTTCCTGAATCCGCGGTGATTTACGACAACCAGCGCAATGCATCCGTCGAGATTCCGGACAAGACGCAGAACGAGGGCAAGCGTAAAGTCGCGGTAAAGGTTGGTCTCTCCAATGGCTCCGTGACGGAGATCCTGAGCGGAGTGAAGGAAGGCGACGAAGTAGTGCTGCAGCAGTAGCGGCAGGGATCAGGTGTCAGAGATCAGGGATCAGTTTTAAAGGCGACCGTTGTTCGGGGTCGGACGCGCTGTTCAATTATGGACAGCTGCTCTGGCTTACCAATGATGGCTTGCGCGCTATTTCACGGATTTTACGGGAATTAGCAGAAAGTCAGGTTTGGCCCTTCCCATGCAACAGGGTAGAGCGGAGCTAACCCTCCCCCGTTCTCGATTTGGAGGTACACCATGAAATTTAGACTTGCTGCCGTAGCGATTGCTCTCTCCGCTCTGCCCGCATTTGCCGCCCAGGCCAGCTTTGAACGCAATTTGACTGTGAATGGCCGAGTGGACCTTGCGGTCTTTACCGGCTCCGGAAATGTGCACCTGTCGCGCAGCTCCAGCAGCCAGATTCATATTGTTGGCCACGTGAAATCAAGCTGGGGTGGTAGCGACGATCAGGTTCGGGAGATTGCCGACCATCCGCCGATTGACCAGACCGGCAACATTGTCCGCATCGGCGCGCACAACGAGAACCTTAAAAACATTTCGATTGACTACGAAATTCAAGCTCCTGCAGACGCCTTTCTTGAGGCGCACTCCGGCTCCGGCGACATTACCGACGATGGCGTGGGAGAAAACTCAAAACTTGGCACCGGCTCAGGAAACATTCACGCCTCCGGCCTGCACGGCGGTTTTGCGGTGAACACTGGCTCGGGAGATATTGTGGCTGAAGGGTCCGGGCCTGGCGAAGTCACAGCCCGGACGGGCTCCGGCAATATCGAGCTCAAAGACCTGCACGGTGCTTTGCATGCTGGAACCGGCTCCGGCGACGTGAAAGTAACAGGAACGCCGGCCGGTGAATGGAAACTAACGACCGGATCTGGAAATATCGAGCTCTGGACCGGTAGCGCTGGATTCAACCTGGATGCGCATACGGGCTCAGGCTCTGTGCACAGCGACCACGAAATGACCGTGCAGGGCGACTTCGATCATCACCATATCGTAGGCCGCGTCAATGGCGGCGGCCCGGATGTGCATATCCAGACAGGCTCGGGCGACGTTCGAATTCATTGATCCCCTCCCAAACCAGGGAAGGGTCATCCCTACGGCGAGGACCAATTGCTCCGCAGCGTTGGACTCGCCGATTTTTTGCCTCCTATGCCGTTTCAGATCCCGTTAGTTCGATATGCTGAACGGCAGGAGCAGCATCATGTCCGATTCCCTTCTCTCTCCAGCTGAGATCAAACAGCAGCTTGCGAAAACACCGTCGTGGCAGATCGTGAATGGCGAACTTACACGCAATTTTGAGTGCGCCGATTTCCGGGCCGCACTCGCCTTTGTAAACAAGGTGGGCGGGCTGGCTGAGTCTGCGCAACACCATCCGGATATCGACATCCGCTATAACAAGGTGAGGTTTGCGCTGGTAACGCATTCCGCCGGCGGCCTTACCAAGAAGGACTTCGATCTGGCCGCGCGGATTGGTTCGTAGAGCTGATTTTTTATTGTGCCGTTTTGGTGGACATGGCTGTTCCACCCTGGGCCTGCTCGGTTGAGGGTTCGAGCAGAACCCCGTCCGTGCGCGAGGCCGCGATGAGGTGACCGGCGGCAGACCGCACCAGGTAGAGTGGAAAGCCGGTCTTCTGCCAGGTCCAGGAGAGCGACTTGGCATCGATGGAGTAAACGAAATCGCTGCCGCGCGAGCTGGCCAGAATCCTGTCCTGCCGCGCATCGTAGGCCAGACCGTTTACATCCACCATCGGCAGCCGTTGCAGCCACAGCCAGTTCCGGCCCTGGTCATGCGAGAAGTAGACTCCCTGGCGCGTGCCCAGCCAGATGGTGCCATCCGCGGAAAAGACAACGCGGTAGACACGAGTGATGGCAGTGGGAATCGACACCGGCATCCAGGACTGCCCGGCATCCGTGGAGACAGCCAAAGCGTTGGGCTGCGCAGCAGCCATTGTGGAGCCATGGGCAGCCACGACGCGATAATCGCCCGACCCGGCTACAGGACCACCCTGCCAGGTTGCACCCTGGTCATGGCTGGTGAAGATGCCGGCATCCGCAGCGGCAACCCATACATCGGTAGAGAGATCGAGCGCGTAGATGCGGCTGGAGAGCTCCTGCTTCTGCTCCACAGCCTGCACAGTGCTTATGTGCTTGCCGCGCACAACCTTCTTAACTTCCTGTGCGACGGTGTTCACGATGGTGCTGCGCGGAGTCCATGCGCTGGAAGCTTGATCCAGAGCGAAAATGCCGCTGTTGGTTCCGGCAAGGACGGTGCCATCCTGCGCCTGGCTGAACGCGAAGACATCGCGTCCGGCGAGCCCTTCGGAAATCTGCTTCCACTCCTCGCCGCCGTCGGTGGAAACAAAGGCTCCGCCGTAGGATTTATCATTCGCCACGCCGGCATAGATCTTCGCGGGATTGCCGGAATCCACCAGCAGGGCCTCCACCTTTCGCGCGGTGAAACCGCGATTGGCGGCCGTGAAGGTGACAGCAGCATCATTGCTGGCCAGCACGCCACTGCGATCCGTAGCCAACAGCATTCGGTTGGGATTCTCTGGATCGATCCACACGTCGTTGACGATGACATCCGGCCCCGTCATACGCTGGAAGGTCTTGCCGCCGTCTGTGGTCTTGTAAAGGCCCTCGGTGGTTCCGGCATATACCGTATCGCGGTTCGCTGGATCCTGCTTCAGCTTGCGCGTGCGCCGCGCCGTAGCGGGAATGCCCTGAATCTTCTTGAAGAGCGCGCCCGCCGTTTCGCTTTTGTAGATACCACTACAGGCGCTGGCGTAGACGATGCTGGGGCTGACCGGATCGATAATGATGGAGAAAACATCCGAGTCGTCAATGACACCCTGCTTGATGTTTTCCCAGGTCTTGCCGCCGTCACTTGTCTTCCATGGCAGGTGCCATGTGCCGGCGTAGATGATATCGGGATTCAGAGGATGAATGGCGAGCGATTCGACCTCGTGAATTTCCTTGCTTTCGGGCGGGCTGATGAGCGTCCATGTGGCCCCTGTGTCGGTAGAACGAAAGACACCTTCCAGCGTGCCCGCAACGAAGGTTTTGGGATCGGAAAGCGACTGCACGAGTGCGAAGACGGACTTATTTTTGAAGGCTGGGTCTTCGCTCCAGGTGCGGCCGGCGTCATGGCTGACGTAAAGGCCGCCTTCCGGCTTGTCGAAGCGCCAGGCGGCGACGAGGATGCGTGAGGAATTCGCGCGATCAATGACGATATGCGCGATCACCAGGTCGTCAGCCGGATCCAGGCGGGAGAGCCGCTTCCAGGATTCGCCACCGTTTCCAGATTCATAGATAGTGCTGAGAGCTGTGCCGAGGTAGAGATGTTCCGGATGACCCGGTACCGAGGCCAGGGATCGCGCATCCCCCCCATCCGGCCCAACGGTGCGCCAGAGGCCCTGCGCTGTGCTGAAATGCGCAGGCAGTGCCAGAAGAGCAAGAAGGAGAACCAGGGTCGAACTAATTTGGCTATTGCGGCAACGAGAGAACTTCAAGCAGGTCTTCAATGGTTTCGTCCAGGGTGAAAAGCGGCTGCAGAAAGAGTCCGCCATTTCTATTGGAAAACATTTGGCTTATAAAAGTCGAGGCTGACCGGAGATTCCGGCCAGCCTCGATGGTTACTGAGAAGGTGCTTCTGACTACATTTTGGCTTTCTTATGGTGTTTTTCGGCGAGGGGAACGCGCTTGATGGGCTTGATTGCGGACTCGTCGACCGGC